>NZ_CP113837.1:0-4800000 GCF_026802215.1 Kitasatospora sp. YST-16 | reverse complement strand
CGACCCGGGCGGCGAAGCCGGGGTTGAGGACGTCGCGCGGCGAGACGTTGACGGCGACGGGCACCATCAGGCCCTGGTGGCGCCAGCGGGCGATCTGTCCGACGGCGCTCTCCAGCACGTAGTCGGTGAGCCGGGGCATCAGCCCGGAGGACTCGGCGAGGGCGATGAACTCGTCCGGCGCGACCCGTCCCTGTCCTGGCCGGTCCCAGCGCACCAGCGCCTCCAGGCCGACCACGCTGCCGTCGAAGGCCACCTTGGGCTGGTAGTGCAGTTGCACCTCGTTCATCTCGATGGCCCGCCGCAGGTCGCCGAGCAGGCCGATCCGGTAGGGGGTGTCGAGGTCGCGGGCCTCGTCGTAGCGCTCGACGCCGCTGCGGCTGTGCTGGGCGTGGCCCATCGCCACGTCCGCGCGTCGCAGAAGCGATTCTGCGTCCTGGGCGTGAGTGGGGTAGACGCAGACCCCGGCGCTGGCCTCCAGCACCAGCAGCAGGCCGTCCAGCCGGATCGGCGCGGCGAGTTCGGCGATCAGCGCCTTCGCGGTGCGCTCCAGCACCTCGGGGCTGCCCACCCCCGGCAGCAGCACGGCGAACTCGTCGCCGCCCATCCGGGCCACCACCGGCCGTTCGCCGCGGCGCAGCGGCGGGGGCAGCGCGGTGCCGTCCTCGCCGTCCCGGGGGTGGCCGGTACCGGTGCGCAGGGCGCGGTGCAGCCGGCGGGCGATGTGCACCAGCAGCCGGTCGCCCGCAGTGTGGCCGAGGGCGTCGTTGAGCGAGCGGAAGCGGTCCAGGTCGAGCAGGATCAGGCCGACGCTGTACCCGGGTTCGGCCTCGTGCCGGGCCAGCGCCTCCTGGGTGGCGATCAGCAGGGCCTGCCGGTTGGGCAGGTCGGTGAGCGGGTCGGTGAGCTGGTCCCGGGCCCGGTCGCGGGCGATCCGCCAGGCGGCGACCAGCACGGCCAGGGGAACCGCGAACAGCGGGAGCAGCTCGGGTTCGTAGCGGTACACCAGGACGGCCAGCGGGATGAGCGGCGCGGCCCCGGCCAGCAGCACGCCGAGCAGCAGGACCGCCCCTGCCACCCCCTGCGGCGGGCGTGTGGGCGCGCCGCCGGTCGTACGATCCATAAGCCCAGTCCTCCGTCGGGCCCACCCCCCGGCGGGGCCGCCTCACGGTGAGGCACCCCTCTCCTCAGAGGTGCCGGTGGACGTCAGACGAGGGCGTGTCCCCGGGGCTCCGGCGGGAAGGCCGGCGCCACACACTCCTGCTGACAGTTCGTAGCGCCCAGGGTAAGCCGGGGTGCACCGCCTGGGCGCACTTTCGGGCCACCTCTGAGCGCAACGTCATATCCGCGCGTTGTTCAGTGACACAATGCCCGATTTCCTTCTCGAACACCCGGCTGACGCGGCATCAGGACGATAACGACCCGTCAGGAAACCTTCTCCGCCGTGTCTTCTCCGGCATTCTCCCCCACCGCGCCGGCTCCGTCCGGATCGCCGCCGGCGGCCGCCGGCGCGTCCGCGGGTTCGAGCCCGAGGTGTGCCCGGGCGGCGTCCGCGCCCTGCTCCAGCAGGACGGCGAAGCCCGCGTCGTCCAGGACCGGGACGCCCAGTTGGACCGCCTTGTCGTACTTGGAGCCGGGGTTGTCGCCGACCACCACGAAGTGCGTCTTCTTCGAGACCGAGCCGGTGACCTTGGCTCCGCGCGAGGTCAGCGCCTCCTTGGCGCCGTCCCGGGTGTGCCCGGCGAGGGTGCCGGTGACCACCACGGTCAGGCCCTCCAGCGGGCGTTCGCCCTGCTCCTCGGCGCCCTGCTCGGTGAAGACGACGCCGGCCTCCCGCCACTTGCGGAGGATCTCCCGGTGCCAGTCCTCGGCGTGCCACTCCTTGACGGCGCGGGCGATGGTCGGCCCGACGCCCTCGACGGCGGCCAGTTCGGTCTCGTCGGCGGCGAAGATCCGGTCCAGGTCGCGGAACTCGCGGGCCAGCGCCTGCGCGGCGACCGGGCCGACGTGCCGGATCGACAGGCCGTTCAGGAAGCGCCACAGCGGGCGGTCCTTGGCGGCGGCCAGGTTCTCCAGCAGGACGCCGGTGTTCTTCTTCGGCGCGCCGGAGGTGGTGGCGAAGAAGGAAACTTTCTTTTCCAGGCCGGTCTTGTCGTCCGGCTTGGGCATGCCGGTCTTCGGGTCGCGCACCAGGACCTTGATCGGCAGCAGCTGCTCCTCGGTGAGGCCGAAGATGTCGCCCTCGTCGCCGACCGGCGGGTCGGCGGGCTCCAGCGGCTGGGTGAGCGCGGTGGCGGCGACGTAGCCGAGGCCCTCGACGTCCAGGCACTGGCGGCCGCCGAGGAAGGCGATCCGCTCGCGGACCTGGGCCGGGCAGTGCTGGGCGTTGGGGCAGCGCAGGTCGATGTCGCCCTCGGACATCGGGCGCAGGTCGCTGCCGCACTCCGGACACTGCGCGGGCATCACGAACTCCCGCTCGCTGCCGTCGCGCAGGTCGTAGACCGGGCCGAGGATCTCCGGGATCACGTCGCCGGCCTTGCGCAGCACCACGGTGTCGCCGAGCAGCACGTCCTTGGCCTTGACCACCTGCTGGTTGTGCAGGGTGGCGTACTGCACCATCGAGCCGGCCACCTTCACCGGCGCGGCCAGCACCGCGTACGGGGTGGCCCGGCCGGTGCGGCCGATGCCGATCTTGATCTCGGCGAGCTTGCCGGTGACCTCCTCCGGCGGGTACTTCCAGGCGATCGCCCAGCGCGGCGACTTGGAGGTGGAGCCGAGCCGGCCCTGCAGGGCGATCTCGTCGACCTTGACCACCACGCCGTCGATCTCGTGCTCGACGGAGTGCCGCTGCTCGCCGAAGCGCTTGATGAACGCCCGCACCTCCTCCAGGCTGCCGACCACCTCGTTGTGCTTGGCGGTGGGCAGGCCCCAGTCGTGCAGCAGCTGGTAGGCGTGCGACTGGCAGTCGATGTCGAAGCCGACCCGGGCGCCGATGCCGTGCACCACCATCCGCAGCGGGCGGGACGCGGTGACGTGCGGGTCCTTCTGGCGCAGCGAACCGGCGGCGGCGTTGCGCGGGTTCATGAACAGCCGGATCATCGCCCGGGGCCGCTTGCCCTCCTTGGCGCGCTCCTCGTTCTCCTGCCGGCGGCGCTCGTTCTCCTCGGCGAAGGAGGCGTTCAGCGCGTCGAACTCCTCGGTGGGGAAGTACACCTCGCCGCGGATCTCGACCAGTTCCGGGACGTCCTCGCCGTGCAGCCGGTGCGGGATGCCCGCGATGGTGCGGACGTTGGCGGTGATGTCGTCGCCGACCACGCCGGTGCCGCGGGTGGCGGCCAGCACCAGCTCGCCGCGCTCGTACGTCAGGTTGACGGCCAGGCCGTCGACCTTCAGCTCGCACAGGTAGTGGTAGTCGATGCCGGACAGTTCGGTGGCGACCCGCTCGGCCCAGGCGGCCAGCTCCTCGTCGTCCATCGCGTTGTCCAGGCTGAGCAGCCGCTCCCGGTGCACCACCGGGGCGAACTGCCCGGTCGACCCGCCGCCGACCTTCTGGCTCGGCGAGTCGGGCGTCACCAGCGCCGGGTGCGCGGCCTCCAGCGCCTCCAACTCCCGCATCAGGACGTCGAACTCGGCGTCGCTGATGACCGGGGCGTCCTGGTCGTAGTACCGGGCCCGGTGCTCCTCGATCTCGGTCGCCAGCTCGGCGTGCCGCGTCCGCACCTCCGCCGGGATCTCCTCCCAGCCCTCCACAGCCGCCACCGCGCCGTCCTCCTCGCTCGTCACTCCGGGTCGTCCACCAGGCTCCGGGCGGCCCGGACCGCCACGGCCAGTGCCCGTCGCGCGTACGCCGGGGACGCCCCCGCCAACCCGCACGTCGGCGTCACCACCACTCGGCGGCCCAGCAGTTCGGGGGCCAGCCCCAGCCTGCGCCACAACGTCCTGACACCCTGGACACTACCGGCCGGGTCCGACACCGCTTTTGATTCGGCGGGTGTGGCGTCAGTGGACGGCACCACACCGGCGAGCAGCAGGGTGCCGCCCTCGACCGCCTCGCCCAGGTCGTCGTCGTCACGCTCCGTCAGCAGGCCGAAGTCCAGGCTGATCCCGGCGGCCCCGGCCCGGCGCAGCAGCGGGATCGGCACCCCGGGCGCGCAACTGTGCACCAGCACGGGCGCGTCCAGGCCGCCGATCAGCTCGCGCAGCGCCTGCTCGGCGAGTTGGCGGTCGACCGCGCGCAGCCGCTGGAAGCCGCTGGCGGTCTTCACCGACCCGGCCAGCACGGCGGGCAGCAGCGGCTCGTCGAGCTGCAGGACGACGGTGGCGCCGGGGACCCGGCGGCGGACGTCGGCGAGGTGGCGGCGCAGGCCCTCGGTGAGCGAGCCCGCGATGTCGCGGCAGGCGCCGGGGTCGCTGAGCGCCTTCTCGCCGTGCCGGAGCTCGATCGAGCCGGCCAGCGTCCACGGCCCGACCGCCTGCACCTTGAGCGGCCCGGCGTAGCCCTGGGTGTACTCCTCCAGCGCGTCCAGGTCCTCGCCGAGCCAGGACACCGCCCGCTTGGTGTCCCGCCCGGGGCGGTCGGTGAAGCGCCACCCGCTGGGCTCGGTCTGCACGAACAGCTCGGTCAGCAGCCCGGCTCCGCGCCCGATCATGTCGGCGCCCGGCCCGCGCGCGGGCAGTTCGGGCAGGTGCGGCAGCTGCTCCAGTTCGGCCATCACGCCGCGGGCCACCTCCCGCACGTCCGTGCCGGGCATGGACCCGACCCCGGTCGCCGCGCCGGCCAGCTCCGCGAAAACGTCCACGTCAGTCACGGGGGAGAGCCTACGAGGCGCGCGCGGGGCGCGGGAAACGGCCCGCGCCCCTCGGCGTCCCGGCTACTTGCCCGGCCGGACGGTGATCTCGGTGATCTCGGCGTCCCGCGGCAGGTCGATCGCGGTGAGGACGGCGGTGGCGACCGACTCCGGCGCGATCCAGCGCTCCGGGTCGTACGCGGCGCCCTCCTGCTGGTGGACCTTCTGCTGCATCGGGGTGGCCGTCCGGCCCGGGTAGACGCTGGTCACCCGGACGCCGTTGGCGTGCTCCTCCTGCCGCAGCGCGTCCGCCAGCGCGCGCACCGCGAACTTGCTGGCCGCGTACGAGCCCCAGGTCGGGTCGGCCCGCAGCCCGGCGCCGGAGTTGACGAACACCACGTGGCCGCGGGCCAGCCGCAGCGAGGGCAGCAGCAGCCGGGTGAGCTCGGCGGGCGCGACCGCGTTGACGTTCAGCTGGTGCTGCCAGGCCTTGACCGGGGTCTCCGCGACGGTGCCGAGTTCGACCACGCCCGCGACGTGCAGCAGCGAGTCGAGCTCGACCGGGAGCGCCTGGTGCCCGAACGCCCAGGACAGCTTGGCCGGATCGTCCAGGTCGCCGACCAGGGTCCTCGCCTCGGGGTACCGCTCGCGCAGCTGGGCGGCCCGGCGGGCGTCGCGGACGAGCAGCCAGAGCTCCTCGCCGCGGGCGGTGAGCTTGTCGGCGACGGCGGCGCCGATGCCGGAGCCGGCTCCGGTGATCAGGTGGACACCCACGACGGTCTTCCTTACTGGGACTGGTGCGCGGACAGGTGGGCGAGGGCCTCGGCGGGGGTCTGCGCGAAGGCCACCAGCTCGGCGAGCGGACGGGGCAGGAAGCCCTCGGCGTCCATCCGCTCCAGCTGGAGGCGCAGGCCGGTGTAGAAGCCCTCGCTGTCCAGGACGACCACCGGCTTGTCGTGCATGCCGTGCTTCTTCAGCTCCAGCACCTCGGTGATCTCGTCCAGCGTCCCGACCCCGCCGACCAGCACCACCAGCGCGTCCCCGTGGGCCAGCAGCTCGGCCTTCCGGCTCGGCAGGTCGGGCATCGTCACCAGCTCGTCCGCACCCTCGTACGCCTTGTGCCGCAGGAACTCCACCGAGATCCCCACCAGCCGCCCGCCGGCGGCCTTGACCCCGTCCGCGAGCTGCCCCATCAGCCCGGCGTGCGACCCTCCCCACACCAGCGTGTGCCCGGCCTCACCGAGCAACCGGGCGAACTCGGCCGCCGGGGCGGTGTACTTGGCGTCGAGGGAGTTGGCGGAGCAGAAGACCGTGATGTTCATAGTGCTCCCAGTCCTATCACCGCCCGGCGCGCCCGGGTCAAACCGATAACCGGCCGAACCGGTCGAACCGGTGACCGGACCGGACCGACCGAACCGCTCCGGCTCGGAGCAGCAGCCGCATCAGGATCGTCGGGGCGGCGGCGACCGACCACACCGAATCGACGACGTCGTCGGACCCGCCCGCCCGGCGGCCCTCCGGCCCACCCCGGAAAACCCTTGGCCCACCGGGCCCCCGGCCTGCCAGCATGCCGCGCGTGACGACGGTGGACGAGGCGTGGCGGCAGTTGACGGTGTGGGCCCGCGAACCGGTGCTGGAGCAGCTGCGGCAGGCCGCCCGGGGCGAACCGGTCGTCCCGTCCCTGTACCACTGGCGCACGGGCATGGACCCGGCCGCGCCCGCCGCGCTGCCGTTCCTGATCGCCCTGGTCCGCGAACCGGACCGGCCGAACCGGGAGGAGCTGCTGGACGCCTTGGCACAACTGGTCGTCGTCGGCCGCTCGGAGGCGGCCGAGCGCCGCGCACCCGGTTGGGCCGCCGCCTGGCAGGAGCACCACACCGCCCTGGAACCGCTGCTCGCCGACCCGGACCCGGAGGTGCGCCTGACCGCCCTGAGCCTGACCGAGCGGGCCCGACCGCTGCTGGCGCGGATCCCGGTGGAAACCGAGCCCTGGCTGTGGGCGCTGCAACTGGCGTGCCTGGGCGCGGTGGCCGACCCGGCCGACCCGGCGGCCCGTGCCCTGCTCACTGACACCCTGCACAGCGCCACCGGCCCCGATGCCCCGGCCCGCCGACTGGCCGCGCTGCGGGGGCTGACCGCGCTGGACGCCGCCGAACCGGAGCGGTGGGCCGACCGGTGGGTGACGGCTGTCCTCGATCCGGCGGCACCGGCCGCGGTCGACCGGCTGTGGACCCGGCCCGACGACGGCTACCGGGCCGAGCTGGAACGGGAGGTCGCCGGCACCAGCCGATCACTGCCGCCGCGCGCGGCCGCGCAGCTCGCCGTCCGGCTGGCCCGCGCCGCCCGGGACGCCGACCGGCCCGAGCTGTGCGCGGCCGCGCTGGAGGCGGCGTGGCACCCGCTGCTGGACCTCCCGTCGACCGGCCCGCTCTGGCTCACCACCGCCGGTGAGCTGCTCTCCTCGCCCGACCCCCGGATCCGACACTGGGCGGCGGCCTTCCTCGCCGTGCTGGGCCGCGCGGCCGCCCCGTACGCCGACGCGCTGCACGCCCGGCTGGCGGACACCGACGGCGACGAGTTCCTCGACGGCACCACCGCCGACCAGGCGCGCTGGGCGCTGGCCCGGATCGGCGACCCGCGCGTCCTGCCCGACCTGGTACGGCAGTTGACGGCGGTGGAGCGGGAGAACGGCCGGGGCTTCGTACGCGGCGACCCGCGCCGCCCCGAACCGTACGACGCGCTGCTCCCGCTGCACGAGCACGCGGCGGTGCTGCGCCCGCAGGTCGCGGAGTGGGCCCGGGAGGGCGAGTCGCACGCCTGGCCGTGGAACCATCCGGGCGCCCGGCTGCTGGCGGCCTGGGACGGCCCGGCCGACGGCCCCGCACCACCGCCGGACCTGGAGGCGGCGGCGCGCGGGCTGCTCCGGACGCCGCCGCACCGGCGGTACAAGGAGGACCGGGACCTGTACCTGGACGCCGTCGCGGCCGTCGCCGAGCTCTCCCGGCGCGGCCCGCTCTCTCCCGGGGTCCGGGCCGCCGTGGAGCACGCGCTGTCCCTGGACCGCCGGCTCTCCCCGCTCGGCGACTACCGGGCGGTGCTGGACGACGAACGGCTGCGCGAGGTCCTGCGCCGGGCGCTGGACGGCGAGGCGGTCACGGTGCCGCCGCTGTCGCACTGGGATCAGGTCGACTTCGAATGAGCCCACCGGACCGGACCGGCGGCCGTCAGACCCCCACGGCCCGCTCGGTGCTCGCGATGGTGGCCGAGCCGACCACCCGGGTGCCGTCGTACAGCACCACGGCCTGGCCGGGGGCGATGCCGCGGGCGGGGCTGTCGAGCCGGACGTGCAGTTCGTCCTCGCCCAGCACGGCGGTGACCGGCACCTCCTCGCCGTGGGCCCGCAGTTGGGCGGTGTAGCGGCCCTCGCCGACGGCGGGGGTCCCGCACCAGCGGGGGCGGATGGCGGTCAGGGCGTGCACGTCGAGTCCTTCGACCGGTCCGACGGTGACGGTGTTGTTCACCGGCGAGATGTCGAGCACGTAGCGGGGCTTGCCGTCGGCGGCGGGGCGGCCGAGCCGCAGGCCCTTGCGCTGGCCGATGGTGAAGCCGTACGCGCCGTCGTGCTCGCCGAGCTTGGTGCCGTCGGCGTCGAGGATGTCGCCGGGGGCGGTGCCGAGGCGTTCGGCCAGGAAGCCCTGGGTGTCGCCGTCGGTGATGAAGCAGATGTCGTGGCTGTCGGGCTTCTTGGCGACGG
This sequence comes from Kitasatospora sp. YST-16, assembly GCF_026802215.1. Taxonomy (NCBI): domain Bacteria; kingdom Bacillati; phylum Actinomycetota; class Actinomycetes; order Kitasatosporales; family Streptomycetaceae; genus Kitasatospora; species Kitasatospora sp. YST-16. The sequence goes on along the minus strand of NZ_CP113837.1, from coordinate 4,791,462 downwards.
CCAGGCCGCGCCGCTCGGCCTCCGCGCGGATGACGTCCTTGGTGGTGTCGCCGAGCGGGAAGAGCGAGTGGGCGAGCTGTTCGGCGTCGAGCACGCCGAGGACGTACGACTGGTCCTTGGCGGCGTCGACGGCGCGGTGCAGTTCGCGGGTGCCGTCGGCGTGGTCGACGATCCGGGCGTAGTGGCCGGTGCAGACGGCGTCGAAGCCGAGCGCGATCGCCTTGTCGAGCAGCGCGGCGAACTTGATCTTCTCGTTGCAGCGCAGGCACGGGTTGGGGGTGCGTCCGGCGGCGTACTCGGCGACGAAGTCCTCGATCACGTCCTCGCGGAAGCGTTCGGCCAAGTCCCAGACGTAGAACGGGATGCCGATCACGTCGGCGGCGCGGCGGGCGTCCCGGGAGTCCTCCAGGGTGCAGCAGCCGCGGGCGCCGGTGCGGAAGGACTGCGGGTTGCTGGCGAGCGCCAGGTGGACGCCGGTCACCTCGTGGCCCGCTTCGACGGCCCGGGCGGCGGCGACGGCGGAGTCGACGCCGCCGGACATCGCGGCGAGCACGCGCAGGCGGCCGGTGGACGGGGTGGTCGGGGCGCCGGGGAAGTCAGTCATGGTGCCTCCAAGCGTAACGGGGGCCCGGCGGGCGTCGGGGACGCGGCCGGGCCCCCGGGGGCTGGCGGATCAGCCGTGCACCAGGACGGGCGGTTCGGCCTCGGCGGGCGCGGCCGGGCGGCCGGGCCGGGGCAGCGCGAGGGCCAGCAGGAACGCGGCGAACAGCAGCGCGGCGCCGGTGCCGAAGGCGAGGTGGAAGCCGCCGGTGCCGCGTCCGGCGGCCAGCGCGGTGAGGACGGCGACGCCGAGCGCGGCGCCGACCTGCTGGGTGGTGTTGAGCAGGCCGGAGAGCAGTCCGGCGTCCTCGGGGCGGGCGTCGGCCATGCCGAGGGCGGTGAGGGCGGTGGCGGCGAGGCCGAACCCGGCGGCGCCGAGCAGGGTGGGCAGCACGTCGGCGGCGTAGTTGAGGTGTCCGGCCGGGAGCCGGGTGAGCAGGGCGATGCCGACGGTGAGCAGGGCCAGGCCGAGCAGCAGGGTGCGGCGTTCGCCGAGCCGGGCGATGGTGCGGGCGGCGAGCAGCAGCGAGACGGCGGCGATGGTGAGGGCGGCGGGCAGCATGGCCAGGCCGGTGGCCAGCGCGCCGTAGTGCTGGACCTGCTGGAGGTACAGGGCGAGCAGGATCTGGAAGCCGAACAGCGCGGCCAGCATGAGGATCTGGACCAGGTTGGCGAGGGCGGTGGTGCGCCGGGCGAGGATCCGCAGCGGGAGCAACGGGGTGGCGGTGCGGGCCTGTCGGCGCAGGAAGGCGGCGAGCAGGACGAGCGCGGCGGCGCCGGTGGCCAGGGTGCGGGCGGAGGTCCAGCCGGCCGGGCCGCCCTCGACGATGGTGTAGACGCCGAGCATCAGTCCGCCGGTGACCAGGGCGGCGCCGGGGGCGTCGGCACCGGCCCCGAGGCCGGGGCCGCGGTCGTCGGCCAGCAGGCGGCGTCCGGCCAGGACGGCGGCGGCGCCGATCGGCAGGTTGATGAGGAAGATCCAGTGCCAGCCGAGGCCCGCGGTGAGGACGCCGCCGAGCACCTGGCCGAGCGAGGCGCCCGCGGCGCCGGTGAAGCCGACCACACCGAACGCCTTGGCCCGCTCGGCGGGGTCGGGGAACAGCGCGACCACCATGCCGAGGCCGACGGCGGAGGCCGTCGCGCCACCGACGCCCTGCAGGAAGCGGGCGGCGATCAGCGTCGCGGGGCCGGTGGCGAGGCCGCAGAGCACGGAGGCGGCGGTGAAGGCGGCGATCCCGGCGAGGTAGACCCGGCGGCGGCCGAGCAGGTCGCCGAGGCGTCCGGCGAGCAGCAGCAGTCCGCCGAAGGCGACCACGTAGGCGTCCACCACCCAGGCGAGTCCGGCCGTTCCGATGTGCAGGTCGGCCTGGATGGCGGGCAGCGCGACGGTGGTGATCGACCCGTCGAGGATCACCATCAGCATTCCGGCGCACACCACCGCGAGGGCCGGCCAGCGGGTGCGTGACGAGTTCTCGGGCATGGTCTCTCCCCTCCGTGGGGACGCGTGGGCGCGCTCCCCCGATAAGAGAGACCGTAGCAGATAGTTTTGTAGTAGACGATCCTGAACGGGACGGCTACCCCTGCCGGGCCCGCCGCGGCTTGCGCACCCCGCCGGCCTCGCCCGCCGCCGGGAGCTCCGCCGACCGCTGCAGCCGGTCCAGCGCGTCCACGAACACCTGCCGCTCCCCCGCCGACAGCTCGCCCAGCGCCTCCCCGTGCACCCGGTCGACGATCACCTCGCCGCGCCGCACCAGCTCGGCGCCCGCGGGCGTGACGTGGATGACCTTCACCCGCCGGTCGGTCGCGGACGGGTGGCGCTCGGCCAGGCCGTCCCGCTCCAGCTCGTCGGCGGTGACCACCATGGTGGTCTTGTCCAGCCCGGCGATCGCGGCCAGCTGCGACTGGGTGCGCCCGCCCTCCAGGGCGTGCAGCAGCACGCAGTGCTTGCGCGGGGAGCTGTCGATCTCGGCCAGGGCCAGCGACAGCCGGGTGTTCATCGCGTGCGCGGCCTGCACCAGCATCCCGGTGAGGTCGCGGACGGTGCGCTCGGGCAGGGGGGCGTCCATGCCCCCAGAATACGTCCGGTAACAGAAGGTTCCGCCCGGGAGGAAAACCCGGCCTCAGCGGGCGGCGCGCACCAGCCCGGCCCGGCGGGCCCGTTCCACCGCACCGGGCAGCGCGGCGGCCAGCGCCGCCACGTCGGCGGCGGTGGAGGTGTGGCCGAGCGAGAAGCGCAGCGAGGCCCGGGCGAGTTCCGGGTCGACGCCCATCGCCAGCAGCACGTGGCTGGGCTGCGGGACGCCGGCCGAGCAGGCCGAGCCGGTGGAGCACTCCACACCGGCCGCGTCCAGCAGCATCAGCAGCGCGTCGCCCTCGCAGCCGGGGAAGGAGAAGTGCGCGTTGGCGGGCAGCCGCCCGTCGGCGCCGGGGTCGCCGTTGAGCACCGCGTCGGGCGCGGCCGCGCGGACCACCGCGAGCAGTTCGTCGCGCAGCGCGCCGACCGCGGCCGCGTACCCGGGCTGCCGCTCGACGGCCAGCGCGGCGGCCACCGCGAACCCGGCCGCGCCGGGCACGTCCAGCGTCCCGGAGCGCACGTCGCGCTCCTGGCCGCCGCCGTGCAGCAGCGGGACGGGCTTGGCGGAGCGGGCCAGCAGCAGCGCGCCGACCCCGTACGGGCCGCCGACCTTGTGGCCGGTGACGGTGAGCGCGGTCAGCCCGGAGTCGGCGAAGGAGACCGGCACCTGGCCGAGCGCCTGCACCGCGTCGGAGTGCATCGGCACGTCGAACTCGGCGGCGACGGCCGCGAGTTCGCGGATCGGCTGGACGGTGCCGACCTCGTTGTTGGCCCACATCACGGTGACCAGCGCGACCGTCTCCGGGGCCCGCTCGATCGCCTCCCGCAGCGCCTCGGGGTGCACCCGGCCGAGCGCGTCCACCGGCAGGTACTCGACCTCGGCGCCCTCGTGCTCGGCCAGCCAGTGCACCGCGTCCAGCACCGCGTGGTGCTCGACCGGGCTGCTGAGCACCCGGCGGCGAGCCGGGTCGGCGTCGTGCCGGGCCCAGTACAGGCCCTTGACCGCCAGGTTGTCGGACTCGGTGCCGCCGCCGGTGAGCACGATCTCGCTGGGGCGGGCGCCCAGCGACTCGCCGAGCGACTCCCGGGACTCCTCGACCACTCTGCGGGCCCGCCGTCCGGCGGCGTGCAGCGAGGAGGCGTTGCCGACGACGCCGAACTGCGCCGTCATCGCGGCGACCGACTCGGGCAGCATCGGGGTGGTGGCGGCGTGGTCGAGGTATGCCATAGCGGGAACCAGTGTAGGCGGCGGAAGAGTCACGATTTGGCCATTGCACCCTCTGCAACGCGCCGTTAGCCTTCCGGCCACGCCGATGTGAGAGGGAGGGGCCGTGTCCCAGACGGTCGACCGCGCGCTGACCATCCTGGCGTCGCTCGGCGAGGGCCCGGCGTCGCTGGAGCAGGCCGCCGCGAAGATCGGGGTGCACAAGTCCACCGCGCTGCGGCTGCTGCGCACCCTGCAGGAGCACGGGTTCGTCCACCGGCAGTCCGACCAGCGCTACCGGCTCGGCGGCCGGCTGTTCGCGCTCGCCCACCAGGCGCTGGAGGGCATCGACATCCGGCAGGTCGCCGCCCCGTACCTGGCGGTGCTGAACGAGCGCTACGGGCACACCGTGCACCTGTCGGTGCTGGAGGAGGACGAGGTGCTGTACCTCGACAAGGTCGAGGCCAAGTACCCGGACCACGGCCGCAGCTGGCTCGGCGAGGCCAGCCGGATCGGCAAGCGGGCGCCCGCGGTGGCGACCGCGGCGGGCAAGGTGCTGCTCGCGGACCTGCCCGCCGAGAAGCTCGCCGCCTTCCTGGAGGGCGCCGACTTCCCGGCCCGCACCCCGCAGTCGATCCGCGGCCCGGAGGAGTTCCGGGCCGAGCTGGCCGAGGTGCGCCGCCGCGGCTGGGCGGTGGACCAGGCCGAGTACCAGGAGTCGGTGAACTGCATCGCCGCCCCGATCGCCGGCACCGAGGGCACCGCGATCGCCGCCTGCTCGATCTCCGCCCCGGTCCGGATCGCCTCGGTGACCGAGCTCAGCAAGCTGCTGCCGGAGCTGCTCTGCACGGTCGAGGCGATCTCGCTGGCGTACGGCGGCTCGCCTACTCCTCGCTGGTGCGAGAACCGTTGCGGTGCCAAGCACGAGGTGCGCGCCAGCCGTACTTGAGCGCCAGCATCCGCATGGTGAACGCGACCACGGCGGCCAGCGCGGCGTTCAGCGGGGTCAGCTGCCCGGCCGCGATCAGCACCGCCACCACGGCGGAGCCGACCAGCGCCGGGACGGCGTAGATCTCGCGGTCCCAGCGCAGCAGCGAGGGCGGCTCCATCGCCAGCAGGTCGCGGATCACGCCGCCGCCCGCGGCGGTCAGCATGCCGCAGGCCACCGAGGCGATCGCGCCCAGGCCGTAGGTATGCGCCTTGATGGTGCCGGTGACGCAGAACAGGCCCAGGCCCGCGGCGTCCAGCACCATCACCGCCCGGGTGATCCGCTCCACCTCGGGGTGCAGGAAGAACACCACCACTCCCGCCACCAGCGGGGTGGGGAAGTACCCGAAGCTGGTGAACGCGGCCACCGGCAGCGCCCCGATCACCAGGTCCCGCAGGATGCCGCCGCCCAGCGCGGTGGCCTCGGCCAGCACGCAGATGCCGAAGATGTCCATGTTCTTGCGGACCGCCATCAGGCCGCCGGACAGCGCGAACACGAAGATGCCCACCAGGTCGAGGGTCTGCTGGACGTTGTGCGGGAAGATCTCGGAGGTCACCTGGTCAGTGTGCACACCGGCCTCCCGCCGCCCGCCGCCGGGCGGTCAGGCGAACTGCTCGTGCGGCACGGGCCCGCCCAGCGCGTTCAGCCGGGTCGGCATCCTCAGCGTGGTCATCCGCCGCCAGCCGCCCGCCCGCTCGTACGCGTACACCGCGTGGATGCCCGCCGCCAGCGCCGCCGACTTCGCCCGCGGCCAGCGCAGCAGCTCCCCGAGGTGCGCCATCACGGCCAGGCTGACGTCCCGGTAGGTGCGGATCTCGGCCCGGGCGGTGGACTGCAGGGTGTCCAGGATTGTCCGGCCGTGCCCGTGGTACGCCAGCCGCAGCAGCTCCTCGTGGCAGAACGCCAGGTGGTTGTCCTCGTCGTTGGAGATCATCCGCACCGCCCGGCCCAGCTCCGGGTGGTCGCCGAAGATCCGCTTCAGCATCAGCATCTGCTCGGACGCCCGCTGTTCGGTGACCCGGCTGTGCGCCAGGTACGTGATCACGTCCTGCTCGGTCAGCGGCTCGTCGCGGCGCAGCCGGGTGTGCGCCAGGCCGATGCCCTGCCGCTCCAGGATCATCGTGTAGTCGGTGTCGTCCGGGACGTCCCGCTCGGTCAGGCCGCGCTTGTGCATCAGCGCCTTGAAGATCCGGCCGTGCTTGTCCTCGTCGGCGCCGTGCCGGGCCACCTTGGGCGCCAGCTCCGGGTCGGGCACCAGCCGGGCGATCCGGCCGTTCTCCCAGCCGCCCTGGTCCTCGCCCTTCGCGGCGATCGAGCAGAACAGCCGGAACGCCTGGTCGTCGTCGTGGATCTCCTGGAACAGACTGCTGGCCGACAGCATGGTGACCTACCCTCGCACGGGAGCCGGGACATTCCGCTCCAGTCAAGGCACCGCCCCCGCCCCCGGCAACAGCTCCGGCCGGGGGCTGCGCCGGACGAAGGACAGCCTGCCCTGCGGAGGCCGGTGCCGCGTCCGGCGGCCTCCGCCCGCCGCAACCCCCGGTACTAGCCGACCAGCCGGCGCCGCCAGTCCAGGCCGGTCACCTCGACGGCCCGCGACGGGTCGCCGTCCCAGCGGACCGTCAGGCCGACGGCGCGCAGGGCGGCCGCCACCTCGTGGCCGACCGCGGCGGTGGTCCCGGACGAGCCGTCGAAGCCGCCGTAGTGCAGCGACAGGCCGTGGCCCTCGGCGGCGTGGCCGGTGCTCTGGGAGTGGAAGTAGACGAAGCCGCGGGCCTCCGGGTTCTCCGCCCCGATCTCGCTGTTGCCGCAGCTGCTGCAGCAGGTGAAGTTCTCCCGGGCGGTGATCCCGGCCGCTTCCAGCGCGCCGAACGCCCGGGCCAGCCGCTCCGGGTCGGTCTCGCCGGTCCAGGTGCGCTGCTCGGCGACCCGCTCCAGCCAGAGCCGGTCGGCCAGCTGCTTGGCCTGCTCCTCGCCGACCGGCCGGTGCCCGTCCCGGACGAGGTACTCCTGCGCGGTCTCGGCCAGCCCGTCCAACGTGGCGTACCCGCCCGCGAGTTGGCGCCGCAGCTCCTCCAGCAGGCTCGCCTCGTCCTCCTCCGGCAGGTCGAGCGGCGCAGGCTCCGGGTCGGGCCCGAAGTCGATCCGCTCCCACTCCTCCCCCGCCGCCCAGTCCGGGTCCTGCCGGGCCCAGCCGAGCAGCAGTTCGGCGACCCGCTCCAGTTCGGTCACCCGCGCCCCGAAGTGCCGCGACTGCGCGCCGTCCCGGTACTCGACCGTCCAGGCGCCGTGCTCCGGGCACGCCTGCGCGTAGGTGTCGGGCAGGTCGGGGACCCGCTGGAGCACCAGGAAGGCGCCCTTCCACTGCCCCATGTCCCGTACCAGGTCCCGGAGTTCGTCCTCCGAGACCCGGACGCCGACCCGCCCCGACCTGTCCTGCACCGCGATCTCCAGCATGCCCCTCACCCTGCCACCCGCCACCGTCAGTCCCGCCGGCCCGCACGAACGACGGAGTCCGCCCGGCGGGGGAACCCCCTCGCCGGACGGACTCTCGAACCCTCGAACCCTCGAACGACGAGCTACTCGCCCGCGTTCTCCGGGAAGTGGCAGGCCACCTGGTGCCCGGTCGACACCGTGGCCAGCGGCGGCTGCTCGCTCGCGCAGACGTCCTGGGCCTTCCAGCAGCGGGTGCGGAAGCGGCAGCCGGACGGCGGGTTGAGCGGGGAGGGCACGTCGCCGGTGAGCAGGATGCGCTCGCGGCGCTCCTTGCGGCGCGGGTCGGGCACCGGCACCGCGGACATCAGGGCGTTGGTGTAGGGGTGCATCGGCCGGGCGTAGAGGGCGTCCCGGTCGGCGATCTCCACCACCTTGCCGAGGTACATCACCGCGACCCGGTCGGAGACGTGCCGGACCACCGAGAGGTCGTGCGCGATGATCAGGTAGGTGAGGCCGAGCTCCTTCTGGAGGTCGTCCAGCAGGTTGACCACCTGGGCCTGGATGGAGACGTCCAGCGCGGAGACCGGCTCGTCGGCCACGATCATCTTGGGGCGCAGCGCCAGGGCGCGGGCGATGCCGATGCGCTGGCGCTGGCCGCCGGAGAACTCGTGCGGGTAGCGGTTGTAGTGCTCGGGGCTGAGGCCGCAGAGCTCCAGCAGGTCCTGGACGGCCCGCTTGACGCCGTGTTCGGTGCTGATCTTCTGCAGTCGGAAGGGCGCGCCGACGATGGTGCCGATGGTGTGCCGGGGGTTCAGCGAGGAGTACGGGTCCTGGAAGATCATCTGGATGTCGCGGCGGTACGGGCGCATCGCCGCGACGCCCAGGTGGGTGATGTCGCTGCCGTCGAACTCGATCTTCCCGCCGGTGGGTTCGTCGAGCCGGGTGACCAGGCGCCCCATGGTGGACTTGCCGCAGCCGGACTCGCCGACCACGCCGAGGGTCTCGCCGGCGTTGACCGTGAAGTCGATGCCGTCGACCGCCCGCACCGCGCCGACCTGGCGCTTCAGCAGGCCCTTGGTGACCGGGAAGTGCCGGGTCAGTCCGGTGACCCTCAGCAGGGGTTCGCGGTCGGGCCCGGGCGCCTGGGCCGGCACCTTCTCGAGCTGCGGCACCGCCGCCTGACTGTCCGTCATCGCTGCTCTCCAAATGGGTGGTACGTGCTCACAGCCGGGGCGCGATCTCTTCGGTGAAGATCCGGTGGCGTTCGGCGATCGGCAGGTGGCAGGCGGCGTGGTGCCGGGGCGCGGCCTCGGCGAGCACGGGCACCTCGCTGGTGGAGCGGCCGCCGGTGAGCTCGGCGTACGGGCAGCGCGGGTGGAAGGCGCAGCCGGACGGCACGTTGATCAGGCTCGGCGGGGTGCCCTTGACCGGGATCAGCCGGTCCTGGAGCTCCCGGTCGAGGCGGGGCATCGAGCCGAGCAGGCCCCAGGTGTAGGGGTGCTCGGGGGATTCGAAGATGGTCGCGGCGGGGCCGCGCTCGACGGGCTTGCCGCCGTACATGACCAGGATGTCGTCGGCGAGTTCGGCGACCACGCCCAGGTCGTGGGTGATGATGACGACCGCCGAGCCGAACTCCTTCTGCAGGTCGCGGATCAGGTCGAGGATCTGCGCCTGGACGGTGACGTCGAGGGCGGTGGTCGGCTCGTCGGCGATCAGCAGCGAGGGGTCGTTGACCAGCGCCATCGCGATCATGGCGCGCTGGCGCATGCCGCCGGAGAACTCGTGCGGGTAGTTGTCGACCCGCTTGTCGGGCTGCGGGATGCCGACCCGGTCGAGCATCTCGACCGCCCGGGTGCGGGCCTCCTTCTTGGAGGCGCCGGGGTGGTGGGCCCGGTAGCCCTCGACGATCTGGGCGCCGACCGTGAAGTACGGGTGCATCGCGGTCAGCGGGTCCTGGAAGATCATCGCCATCTTCTGGCCGCGCAGCTTGCGCACCCGGTCGGGGCCGGCCGCGATCAGCTCCTCGCCGTCGAGCCAGATCTCGCCGGTGATCTGCGGGGCGCCGCGCTTGGTGCCGGTGCGGTGCAGTCCCATGATCGACAGCGAGGTGACGGACTTCCCGGAGCCGGACTCGCCGACGATGCCGAGGGTCTTGCCGCGCTCCAGGTCGAAGCTGAGCCCGTTGACGGACTTGACCAGTCCGTCGTCGGTCGGGAAGTGCACCTTCAGGTCGCGGACGGACAGGAAAGGCTTCTCGGTGTTGCTCATGTCAGCCTCACCCGGGGGTCGACGACGGCGTACAGCATGTCCACCACGAGGTTGGCCATGATGATGAAGAACGCGGCGAACAGGGTCACGCCCATGATCACCGGGAGGTCGCTGGACTGGATCGAGGTGACCGCCTCGTAGCCGAGTCCGCGCAGGTTGAAGGTCTTCTCGGTGAGCACCGCGCCGCCCAGCAGGCCGCCGAGGTCCATGCCGAAGATGGTCAGGATCGGGGTCAGCGTGGAGCGCATGGCGTGCTTGCCGATGACCACCGGTTCCTTGAGGCCCTTGGCCCGCGCGGTGCGGATGTAGTCCTCGCCGAGGACGTCCAGCAGGGTCGCCCGACTGAGTCGGGCGTAGGTCGCGGCGAACAGGAACGCCAGGGTCACCCATGGCAGCACCAGCCCCTGGAACCAGGAGACCGGATCGTCCGCGAAGTCGGTGTAGCTGTTGGGGAACCAGCCGAGCTGGTTGACGAACAGCGCGAGCGCGACCAGGCCGGTGAAGTACATCGGCAGCGAGACGCCGGCCAGCGCGACGGTCATGGTGATGCGGTCCAGCGCCGTGCCGCGGCGCAGCGCCGAGATGACGCCGGTGGCGGTGCCGAAAACTAGCCAGAGCACGGAGGCCCCGACCGCGAGCGAGACGTCGACGCCGACCCGGTTGAGCAGGAGCGGCCAGACCGCCTGCTCGGTCTTGAACGAGTAGCCCAGGCAGGGGGCCGCGCAGTGGGTCATGTCGGTGCCGGCGTTGTAGTCGCGGCCGGCGAACACCCCGCGCAGGAAGAGCCAGAACTGTTCGATGATCGACTTGTCGAGGCCCATCTTGTGGCGGATTCCCTCGACCGCCGCCTTGTCCGCGATCTTGCCCACGTAGAGCATCGCGGGATCGGTTCCGGTGAGTTTCGGCACCATGAAGAAGATGCCGAAGGTCACCGCGGCGACCACCAACAGCATGAAGGCGACGTTGATCAGTCGCCTGACGAGATACACGAGCACTGCGGTCGGCCCTGCCGCGGGCGGCCGGACGCCCCGGTGGGGGCGCCGCGGCCGGCCCGGGCAGGGCCTTCACCTGCCCTTCGGACTAGCGGTGCGAACTAGGGGAGGTCAGGTCACTTGCCGTCGGAGACGCCGAGCGCCTGGAAGTCCACCTCGCCGAAGGCGTCGGAGATGTAGACGTTGGTCAGGCGCGGGTTGCGCCAGTTCAGGGCCTTGTCGGCGACCATCGGCAGGTAGTAGGCGCCGTCGACCACCTTGTGGTTGATCTTCTTGTACAGGTCGGCGGCCTTGGCCGGGTCGGTCTCCTGGGCGGCCTGGTCGAACCAGCCGTTGATCTCCGGGTCGTTGATCTCGGCGTAGTTGTTGTTGCCGTTCTGGGCGATGAAGCGGCCGTCGACCAGCGGCTGCAGGTAGCCGGAGCCGGTCGGGTAGTCGGCGCCCCAGCCCATCACGATCAGGCCGTAGCCCTTGGACTTGACCACGTCGGGCGCGCCGATCACCGAGGAGATCAGCTTGCCGTCGTACTGGTCGACGGTGACGTCGATGTTGACGGCCTTCAGCGCGGTCTGCAGCGCCACCGCGGAGTTGACCTCCTTCGGCTTGTTGCCGCGCACCGCGATGGTGGTCTTGAAGCCGTCCGGCTTGCCGCAGGCCTTCAGCTCCTCCTTGGCCTTGTCCAGGTTCGGCTTGCCCTTGGTCAGGCCGAACGGGTCGTATTCGTCGGAGCCGAGGATGTTCGGGGGCAGCATCGAGCCGTACAGCGAACCGGCCACCGAGCCGCCGCGGGCGGTCTGCAGGGCGGTGGTGTCGGCCGCGTACAGCACCGCGTTGCGGCAGTGCTGGTTGTCGAACGGGGCGACCGACGGGGCCATCGTGATGTACCGGATGAAGCCGTTGTACGGGTCGTCGGTGTTGGCCTTGAGCGACTGGTCCTGGAGCACCTTGACCTGGGCGGCCTGCGACAGGCCGGTCTGGGCCCAGTCGAGGTCGGCGGTGCCGGCCAGCAGGCGGGAGTCCATGTCGTCCGCGTTGGTGGTGACGGTCAGCTTGACGGTGTCCGGCAGCGCCTTGCGGAACGGGTCGGAGGCCGGGTCCCAGTTCTCGTTGCGGACGAGCTCGTACTCCTTGCCCGGCTCGACCGACTTGAACTTGTACGGGCCGGAGGAGACCGGCTTCTGGCCGTACTGGGCACCGGTGTCCAGCTTCTGCGGGACCGGGGCGGCGGAGCCCATGGCCAGCAGGTACGGGAAGTCGGAGTTCGGCTTGGCCAGCGTGAAGACGATGGTGGTGTCGTCCGGGGTCTGCACCGACTTCAGGCCGAGCTTGTTCGGGTCGCTGTCGGTGTAGGGGCCCTTGTAGCCCTGGCCCTGGTCCAGCTCGTTGACCAGGTAGGTCGGGCCGCCGGAGATGACGTCCTGCGCGAAGATGCGCTCGATGCCGTACTTGATGTCCTTCGAGGTGATGACCGAGCCGTCCTCGAACTTCAGGCCCGGCTTCAGCTTGAAGGTGTAGGTCTTGCCGTCGGCGGAGATCTCCGGCTTGGCCGAGGCCAGGTCGGGGACGAGCTGCAGGCCGTCCTTGCCCGGCTTGCCGTCGAAGGCGAGCAGGGTGCGGGTGTAGAAGCGCTCGTAGTTCCACACCGAGGCGTAGTAGGCGCGACCGGGGTCGAGCGAGTCCACGTCGGTGGTGGTCCAGAGGTTGAGGGTGCCGCCCTTCTTGTCGGACGGGTTCACCACCTTCTCGGCCGCCGCGTTGAAGCCCGCCGCACCGGCCTTGCCGGAGGCGTTGTCGCCGCCCGTGCCGCCGCCCTTGCTGCCGCCGCACGCGGCGGTGGTGAGGGCGAGGGTGACCACCAGCGCGGCGGCCGCGAGCGTCCTGTTTCGCTTCATGGGTTGGGGAACCTCCAGAATTGCGGGCTCAGTTGCCCTTGGGGTCGAGAGCGTCACGCAGGCCGTCACCGAAGAGGTTGAAGGCGAGCACGGTGATGAAGATGGCGAGACCGGGGATCACCATGTAGGTGGGATCCGCCTGGTAGATCCCCACCGCGTCCGAGAGCATCTGCCCCCAGGACGGGGTGGGCGGCCGGACGCCGGCCCCGAGGAAGCTGAGCGCCGCCTCGTTCAGGATGTTGGTGGGGATGATCAGGGTCGTGTAGACCAGGATCGGCGCCACCAGGTTGGGCAGCAGTTCGCGGAACAGGATGTGCGCGCGGCCGGCACCGAGGCTGCGGGCAGCGTCGACGAACTCGCGTTCGCGCAGCGACATCGCCTGGCCTCTGACGATGCGTCCGATGTACGGCCAGCCGAAGAAGCCGATCACCGTCATCAGAACCATCACGCGCACGGTCGTGTCGCCCAGCCCCAGCACCGAGTTGGGGATCACCGACACCAGGGCGATGCTGAACAGCAGCTGCGGGAAGGCCAGCAGGACGTCCATCACCCGGCTGATCACCGAGTCCACCCAGCCGCCGAAGTAGCCGGCCATGATGCCCAGCACCACGCCGATGGTGATCGCCACCACGGCCGCGCCGAGCGCGACCAGCAGCGAGATCCGGGCGCCGTAGAGGATCCGGGAGAACACGTCGCGGCCGAAGGTCGGGTCGACACCGAGCAGGTAGTCGCCGCTGATGCCGCCGAACGAGCCCTTGGGCAGGCCCAGGTCGGGGTTGATCTGGTCCGGGTGCGGCTCGTCGACCGGGTGTCCGAACAGCGCGGTGAGCACCGGTGCCAGGACGGCCGCCAGGATCAGCAGGATCACCACGGCGCCGCCGGCCAGGGCGACCTTGTCGCGCTTGAGGCGCTCCCAGGCGATGCGGCCGGGTGAGCGTCCCTCGATCTTCTTGGGCGGCTCGGTGGTTGACGAGCCGTCAGGCTGCGCGCCGGCCGCCGGACCCGAGGTCTCGGTGGGTGTGGTCATGAGTCAGTTCGTTCCCCTCGCCGACGGTGGCCGGCCCACGGAGTCGCGTGCGGTGCGGAAGTGCAGAGCGGTTCGGTGGTGCCGGACGCCGATGCGGCGGTGCAGAAGTGCGTTGAGCAAGCAGGGCGTTGCTGGTGGTGCGGGTTCCCCCGGGTCGCCTCCGGGTCGGAGGTCGCCGAGCGGGGCCGCTCCCCGGCGGGGAGGGGCTCCGAAGTGCACGGTGCTGCCGCACGGAGAAACGCGTCGTGCGGTTCATGCTCTGGCGGGGGCGCGTTCACCTTCGTGAGGTTCGGCTCGCGCTCCGCATTGCGCAGCACTCTCTGTCATGGGACGTACCCGGCGGAAGACCCCCATGCCGAAGGATGCCTAACTGTGATCTGTCCGCATGCACTTCCGTTGCGCGCGCATATCGCTCTTCACACAGCTGTTACGTGTCCGTCAAGGGGCGCACTGACGACACCCCGCCACTGGCGGGAAAACGCCAGGTGGCACAAGGGATGGCGCGCGTAGATCATGAGGTGGCAAAAAACCCCCGCCGACCGGGGAAAAGGTCGGGGCGGGGGTTTTTCGACGGAGCGTCAGGGTAGGTTCAACGGCCCGGATAACCCGGCCAGGGCGCCTGCGGCCACCCCTGGGTGGGCCCGGCCGGTGGTTGCGCTGCGTAACCGAAGCCGGTGGGCTGGGCCTGCGGGGCGCCCTGCCGGTCGAAGAACGGCCGGGCGTTGGCCCACATCCACATCGCCACCGGGTCGTACTCGTCCGCCATCATCACGGTGGACACCCCGGGCCCGTCGGGCGCCTGCGCGGCGGCCCGCTGCACCAGCGCCCGGGCCGCCTCCACGGAGGGCGGCGAGGCGTCGTACAGGTCCAGCCCGATCGCCAGGTAGCCCTCGCCCAGCACCGGCTGCACCCAGGCCCGGCGCAGCGAGCGCAGCGGCCGCACCTCGCCCGCCTGCTGCTCCAGCACGGAGAAGAACGGCGAGCCCTGCACCGGGGGTTCGGAGATCCGCAGCGGGCCGGCCGGCAGCCGGTCCAGGCCGAGCGCGATCCGCCGCAGGTCGGCCCAGGGCACGCCGACGCCGCCGCCGGGGCGGTGCGGGTCGAGCCACAGGCCCCAGCGCGAGCGGTACAGCGAGGCGGCGATCTCCGGCCCGGAGACCACCTCGTGGGCGCGCGTCCAGCCGCTGGCGGCGAGCTGCCCGGGGGAGGTCGCGCAGGGCGCGTAGCCGTGCCCGCCGACGTCCATGTTCCCGTACTGGGCGTCCGGGCTGCCGGGGCTGCCGTGCCACAGCAGCATCCAGACCTGCCCGCCGGCCAGGGCGCGCAGCAGCCCCTCGTACGCCTCCCAGCGTTCCGGTGCGACTGCTGCGAGGGCGCGCTCGACCGCCCCCGGGTCGCCGACCGCTCCCGTCACGTCGCCGCCCTACTCTCTGTCGTCCGTTCCGCCGTGCTCCGGTGTACCGGGCAACCCTATGGGGCGGACCCGGCGGCCGTCATGCCGCCGGCCCCGCGCGCCGGACCGGATCCGCCGTCACGGCCGCACGTAGAAGGGCTGCACCCGCCCCAGCATCCACTCCACCACCGGGTCGGCCACCAGGTCGAGCAGCACCAGGTGGACGCCCCAGCTGGGCGGCGCGGTTCCGAGCGCCCGGCCCAGCGCGGTGTTCACCTCGGCCGGGTCGGCGGGGGCCGCCGGGTCCAGCTGCACGCCGACGTACAGCAGGGTCGGCTCGCCCTCCACCCGGGCCAGCGCCCGACGGGCCGTCAGGACGCCCGGCAGCGCGACGAGTTCGCCGGTCGCGGCGGCCAGGAAGGCGTACGGCTCCTGGTGCGCCTCGGGCTCCTTGAGCGCCACCCGGGCGCCCTCGGCCACCCCCTGCGCCTCCCACTGCTCGCCGCGCGGCCCGCGCCGCAGCTCGCCGACGCCCTCCGGCGGCACCGGGATGCCCACCGGCGCCTCCGGGTTGACCGCGATGCCGATGCCCAGCGGCAGCCCGCGGGCGAACTCCCACATCGGGGCGATGGCGAACGGGATGCCCGGGCAGTGCTGCAGGTACTGCTCCTGCGAGGAGTACACCGGGACGTACGGCGCGCCGGCCAGCTCCAGCGTCGGCAGGTCCAGCGAGTCGGCGTCCGGCGCGGTGCCGGACGGCAGCGGGATCCACACCTGGCTGCGGGCCAGCACCTCGATCACCCGGGGCGTCGCCCCGGGGTCGCCGAGCGCGGCCGTCAGCACCTGCTCCAGCTCGTTGGCCGGCCAGGCCCCGCCCTCCAGCGCCCCGTCCAGCGGGAACCCCATCTCGCCCCTCCACATCCGCGGTTGCGATCAGGTTAGCGGCGCGCGGGCGCCCCCCGTGCGCGGGTGTGACCGGGCCCCTCTCCCACCGGGGGCCCCCGGCATGCCATGATGGGCCCGCCCAAACTTCATACCGGCCGCTCGAACCCGCGCGGGAGAGCCGGAACGGCCTGATCAGGCCGCGACCGGCGCCGAAGGAGCAAGTCCTCCCCGGAATCTCTCAGGCACCCCTACCGCCCGGGCTAGGCAGATCTGGAAAGTGGACACGGCCGCGCCGTGCGCCCACCCACGGTGCAAGCCGCCATCCTTGTCAGGAGGCGGCGAAGCTCTCAGGTTCGACGACAGATGGGGGAGATTCGCCCCAGCCTGCCCGTTTCCAGATCCCGGGAGTCCTGTCGTGTCCCTCCGCCTGACCGCGCTCGACGCGCTGCACCGCTCGCTCGGCGCCACCATGACCGACTTCGCGGGCTGGGACATGCCGCTGCGCTACGGCAGCGAGCGCGAGGAGCACCTCGCGGTCCGCACCCGGGCCGGCCTCTTCGACCTCTCGCACATGGGCGAGATCACCGTCTCCGGCCCGCAGGCCGGCGAGCTGCTCGACCACGCGCTGGTCGGCTTCATCTCGGCGCTCGGCGTGCTGCGCGCCCGCTACACCATGATCTGCCGCGAGGACGGCGGCATCCTGGACGACCTGATCGTCTACCGCACCGCCGAGGACGAGTACCTGGTGGTCGCCAACGCCTCCAACGCCCAGGTGGTGCTGGACGCGCTGACCGAGCGCGCAGCCGGCTTCGACGCCGTCGTCCGCGACGACCGGGACGCCTACGCGCTGCTCGCCGTCCAGGGCCCGGAGGCGGGCGGCATCCTGGCCAAGCTGACCGACGCCGACCTGCCCGGCCTCAAGTACTACGCCCTGCTGCCCGCCACCGTGGCCGGCCGCCAGGTCTGGCTGGCCCGCACCGGCTACACCGGCGAGGACGGCTTCGAGGTGTTCTGCGCCCCCGCCGACGCCGAGCACCTGTGGACCGCGCTGACCGAGGCCGGCACCGCCGAGGGCCTGGTCCCGTGCGGCCTGTCCTGCCGCGACACGCTGCGCCTGGAGGCCGGCATGCCGCTGTACGGGCACGAGCTGTCCACCGAGCTGACCCCGTTCGACGCGGGCCTCGGCCGGGTGGTGCGCTTCGACAAGACCACCAACGACGGCGCCTTCGTCGGCCGCAAGGCCCTGGAGGAGGCCGCGGCGCAGGCCGAGGCCAAGGCGCCGCGCAAGCTGGTCGGCCTGGTCTCCGAGGGCAAGCGCGTCCCGCGCGCCGAGTACTCCGTGGTGGACGCCGAGGGCGCCGTGATCGGCCGGATCACCTCCGGCTCGCCGTCCCCGACCCTGGGCAAGCCGATCGCCATCGCGTACGTGGACGCCGCGCACGCCGAGCCGGGCACCGCCGTCGCGGTGGACGTGCGCGGCAAGGCCGAGCCGGTCGAGGTCGTCGCGCTGCCGTTCTACAAGCGCGCCCGCTGACCCCCGCGCCCCCTTCGGAACAGTCCTTTTCCGGTTCGTCCGCCCAGCGGACGGCCGCGCCCTCCCCTCCCGCGATCCTGGAGAATGACGTCATGAGCAACCCCACGCACCTGCAGTACACCAAGGAGCACGAGTGGCTGACCGCCGCCGTGGACGGGGTGTCGGCGGTCGGCATCACCGCGCACGCGGCCGACGCCCTCGGCGACATCGTCTACGTCCAGCTCCCTGCGGTGGGTGACACCGTCACCGCGGGTGAGACCTGTGGCGAGCTTGAGTCCACCAAGTCGGTCAGCGACCTCTACTCCCCCGCCACCGGCGAGGTCACCGAGGTCAACCAGGCCGTCATCGACGAGCCGGCCCTGGTCAACTCGGAGCCCTTCGAGGGCGGTTGGCTGTTCAAGGTCCGGGTCGAGGCGACCGACGAGCTGCTCGACGCCGACGGCTACACCGCCTTCACCGGCGCCTGACCGGGAGACCCCCTCATGACGGTCCTGAACCAGTCCCTCCACGCGCTCGACCCGGAGATCGCCGCCGCGGTCGACGCCGAGCTGCACCGCCAGCAGACCACCCTGGAAATGATCGCCTCCGAGAACTTCGCCCCGGTGGCGGTCATGGAGGCCCAGGGCTCGGTGCTCACCAACAAGTACGCCGAGGGCTACCCCGGCCGCCGGTACTACGGCGGCTGCGAGCACGTCGACGTGGTCGAGCAGATCGCCATCGACCGGATCAAGGAGCTGTTCGGCGCCGAGCACGCCAACGTGCAGCCGCACTCCGGCGCGCAGGCGAACGCCGCGGCGATGTTCGCGCTGATCCAGCCGGGCGACACCATCCTGGGCCTGAACCTGGCCCACGGCGGTCACCTGACCCACGGCATGAAGATCAACTTCTCCGGCAAGCTCTACAACGTGGCCGCGTACCACGTGGACGAGAAGACCGGCCAGGTCGACATGGCCGAGGTCGAGCGCCTCGCCAAGGAGCACCAGCCCAAGCTGATCATCGCCGGCTGGTCCGCCTACCCGCGCCAGCTGGACTTCGCCGAGTTCCGCCGGGTCGCGGACGAGGTCGGCGCCCTGCTGATGGTCGACATGGCGCACTTCGCCGGCCTGGTCGCCGCCGGGCTGCACCCCTCCCCGGTGCCGTACGCGGACGTGGTCACCACCACCACCCACAAGACCCTGGGCGGCCCGCGCGGCGGCGTCATCCTCTCCAAGGCCGAGTGGGCCAAGAAGATCAACTCCGCGGTCTTCCCCGGCCAGCAGGGCGGCCCGCTGGAGCACGTGATCGCCGCCAAGGCCGTCGCGTTCAAGGTCGCGGCCTCCGAGGAGTTCAAGGAGCGCCAGCAGCGCACCCTGGAAGGCGCGAAGATCCTCGCCGAGCGCCTGCTCCAGGACGACGTCACCGCCTCCGGCGTCTCCGTGCTGTCCGGCGGCACCGACGTGCACCTGGTCCTGGTCGACCTGCGCAACAGCGAGCTCAACGGCCAGGACGCCGAGGACCGCCTGCACGAGGTCGGCATCACGGTCAACCGCAACGCCGTCCCGAACGACCCGCGCCCGCCGATGGTCACCTCCGGCCTGCGCATCGGCACCCCGGCGCTGGCCACCCGCGGCTTCGGCGCCGAGGACTTCCGCGAGGTCGCCGACGTCATCGCCGAGGCCCTCAAGCCGGGCTTCGACGCGGCCAAGGCCGAGGCCCTCAAGGCCCGGGTGAGCGCGCTCGCCGCCAAGCACCCGCTCTACCCGGAGCTGTAAGACCGACCGGCGAACGGAGGGCGGGAGAAGGAGCGGGTCGAGGGCCGAGTCCGGGCGGTGCCGACGAGGGAGCCGTGGCGGAGCCACGGCGACCGAGGAGAAGCCGTCCGGGCGACAGCCATCGGCCCGCGACGCCGCCCTCCGTTCGCCGGTCGGTCCCACCCCGCTCGTCCGGCCGCCGACCGGCGGTCCACCGAGCTTTCCCGGGGCACCGCGCACACTGGAAGACGTGCGCGCGGTGCCCCGTTCCATGCCGCGCCCCGTCCACGAGACGGGACCCAGCACCACCACCACGAGACCGGACAAGGACGTCACCCCGTGGCCATCAGCGTCTTCGACCTCTTCTCCATCGGCATCGGCCCCTCCTCCTCGCACACCGTGGGCCCGATGCGCGCGGCCCGGATGTTCGCCCGCCGCCTCAACTCCGAGGGCCTGCTGGAGCGGGTCGCCACCGTCCGCGCCGAGCTGTACGGCTCGCTCGGCGCCACCGGGCACGGCCACGGCACCCCCAAGGCCGTCCTGCTCGGCCTGGAGAACCACTCCCCCCGCACGGTCGACGTCGACCGCGCCGACCTCGACGTCGAGCGGATCCGCACCGAGAAGCGGCTCAGCCTGCTCGGCCGCCACGAGATCCCGTTCGACCCGGACCACGACCTGGTCCTGCACCGCCGCAAGGCCCTCCCCTACCACGCCAACGGCATGGCCCTTTGGGCCTACGACGCCTCCGGCGAGACGCTGCTGGAGAAGACCTACTACTCGGTCGGCGGCGGCTTCGTGGTCGACGAGGACGCCATCGGCGAGGCCCGGGTCAAGCCCGACGACACCGCCCTGCGCCACCCCTTCCGCACCGGCGAGGAACTGCTGCGCCTGACCCGGGAGACCGGCCTGTCCATCTCCGGCCTGATGCTGGAGAACGAGAAGGCCTGGCGCACCGAGGCCGAGATCCGGGCCGGGCTGCTGGAGATCTGGGCCGTCATGAAGGAGTGCGTCGCGGCCGGCATGTCCCGCGAGGGCATCCTCCCCGGCGGGCTCAAGGTCCGCCGCCGCGCCGCGAGCGCGGCCCGCGCGCTGCGCGCCGAGGGCATCGGGCCGGGCAACGCGATGGAGTGGGTCACCCTCTACGCGATGGCCGTCAACGAGGAGAACGCCTCCGGCCGCCGGGTCGTCACCGCCCCCACCAACGGCGCCGCCGGCATCATCCCGGCCGTCCTGCACTACTACCTGAACTTCATCCCGGGCGCCGACGAGGACGGGATCGTCCGCTTCCTGCTCGCGGCGGGCGCGATCGGCATGCTCTTCAAGGAGAACGCCTCCATCTCCGGCGCCGAGGTCGGCTGCCAGGGCGAGGTCGGCTCCGCCTGCTCGATGGCCGCCGGCGGCCTCGCCGAGGTCCTCGGCGGCAGCCCGGAGCAGGTCGAGAACGCCGCCGAGATCGGCATCGAGCACAACCTCGGCCTCACCTGCGACCCGGTCGGCGGCCTGGTCCAGATCCCCTGCATCGAACGCAACGGCATGGCCTCCGTGAAGGCCGTCACCGCCGCCCGGATGGCCCTGCGCGGCGACGGCCGGCACCACGTCTCGCTCGACAAGGCGATCAAGACCATGAAGGAGACCGGCGCCGACATGAAGATCAAGTACAAGGAGACCTCGCGCGGCGGCCTCGCCGTGAACGTCATCGAGTGCTGAGCCGCTGATCGCCCCCGGAAACGGTACGGGGCCCCTGTCCGCGGTTGTTCGCGGTCCGGGGCCCCTGTGCGTCCTCCGGCGGCCAAGGGGGTGCGTGCCGGCGGAGGGAGGGTGTCGGGTTGTTCTGCCCGACTTGCATGACTATCGCACGCTATGAACCGGCGAACAAAATCGAAACCAAGGCGTGTGGCTGAGTTCACCTTCACATGCCAGGCGGCGGGCCGGGCGGGGGTTCAGCGGGTGGCAGCGGCGACGGCGGCGGCCCGTTCGCGGATCTTCATCTCGAACCAGACGCCCTTGCCGCGCGGCAGCAGGTCGGCGCCCCAGCGGTCGGCGAGCGACTCCACCAGGCGCAGGCCGTTGCCGTTCTGGTAGCCGACCTCGGGGGCGACGATCAGGCAGGGCAGGGCGCGCGAGGAGTCCCGGACCTCGACCCGGAGCCAGCCGGGGCGACGGGTCACCTTCAGTCCGATCATCCGACCGCCGGTGTGCCGGATGGCGTTGGCCACCAGTTCACCCGTGAGCAACTCCCCCGCCTCCAGCAGCTGGTGGAGTTTCCACGTCCGTAACACCGAGAGCACCAGCCGCCGGGCCACCCCGGCCGACTCCGGGCGGGAGGGCAGCCGGACTTCCTCCGCGGCGTCGGGATCGCTGAGCACGCCGAAGAAGAGGTGCTCCATCTCCTCCGGCGTCAGCCGCTCCAGGTCGGCCAGCACCACGCCGGCGCCGATCCCTGACGGATCGTCACCACGGGTGCCGGCCGGTGGAAGTGATGACCGGTCTGCTTCGCCCCATGCCGCCATGCGCCCCATCATTGCGGAACGCGAGCAGGTGCGTACGGACAATGAGCAAACGATCACTATTCATTTGGCATATGCCGTCAGCAACCGAACGGGCGCCCGAGCGTCACCACTGGGCCCAGGGGGTGTTCCAGCCGCTCAGGCCGTTGGACGGGTCGACCGTCTTGCCCTTGGAGTTGACCACCTTGAACACGTCCCCGACCAGGCTGGAGTCGTACAGCTTGCCCGCCGGGGCGCTCGCGCTGCCGGACTTGGTGTCGGTCACGCCGATGCAGCCGTGGCTGCCGTTGGAGTGCCCGATCACGCCCGCGCTCCACGAGTTGCCGTGCACGTAGGTGCCGGAGTCCGTCAACCTCATGGCGTGCGGAACCACCAGGTCGTACTCGTCGCCGGAGCCCTCCTTGGTGACGCCGGCCGAGGTCATCCGGGTGGTGCCCTCCTTGGCCTCCACCACCATGACGCCGTTCCAGGTGTCGTAGCCGGGCTTGCCGGCGGTGAACTCGACGGTGTCGACCTGCTGGCCGTCCCGGACGACCGCCATCTTGTGGGTGTTGACGTCGACGGTGGAGATCTGCGAGCGGCCGATGGTGAACGGCTCGTCCTTGTCCACGTCGCCGTAGACGCCGGGCGAGGTCTCCACGTTCTTCAGCTTGTAGTGGATGGTGACCTTGGTGCCGGGCTTCCAGTAGTTCTCCGGCCGGAAGTCGACCCGCTTGTCGCCGAACCAGTGGCCCTTGACCGTCGTGCCGTCGGAGGCCTCGAAGGTGATGCCGCCCAGCACCGCGTCCTTGTTCTTGACCGCCCGCTTGAAGGTCACCGAGACGATCATGCCGACGCCGTACTCCCCGTTGTCGGCGATGTTGTCGCTGGTGCCGGCCTCCTTGTCGGGGGTGAGGGTGGTGAAGCCGGAGCGCGCGTTGGCGACCGCGCCCTTGGCGTCCTCGGCGAGCGCGTCCACGGTGTAGGCGGTGGCCACCTGGAGGGCGCCGGTGGGGGCCCAGCTGCCGTCGGCGCCGATCTGGCCGGGCACCTCGACGCCGTCCGGGCCGGTGACCTTGACCGAGGTGAGCTTGCCGTTGCCGGCCGTCACCTTGACCTCGCCGGTCGGCTTCACCCCGGTGGTGCCGTCGGCGGGGGCGATGGCGATGGTCGCGGTCGACGCGGCCGGCTTGGTGTCACCGGCCGTCGCGCCGGAGCTGGCCGAGGCGCCCTTCGCGTCGTCCGACTTGGTCGCGCCGGAGCTGCAGCCGGCCGTGGCCATCAGCACCAGGGCGCCCGCGAGCGCCCCCACCACGTATCCCCCGCGCATCGCCTTCACGTTCCGTTCTCCCCACGCACCCGCCTGTCGGCTGACAGGGCTTTCGTTTGATATGACGGGCCGGGACGGTCAAACGTTGCGGGGGAAGTGTCCCGGTACGGTCACGAACGGACCACGGCCCGGCGGTCGGGTGACCACCGGGCCGTCACGGCGCGCGCACCGGTGCCTACCACTTGCTCCACGGGATGGTCCAACCGCTCCAGCCGTTGTCGCCGGAGACGGTCTGGCCCTTGGAGTTCTTGATCCGCACCACGTCCCCGACGATCGAGGAGTTGAAGAACTTGCCCGCCGCCGAGCTGTCGCTGCCGCCCTTGGCATCGGCCACGCCGATGCAGCCGTGGCTGGCGTTGGACTTGCCGAAGGCGCTGCTCCAGTAGTTGCCGTGCACGTAGGTGCCGCTGGTGGTCAGGCGCATCGCGTGCGGCACGTCCGGGACGTCGTACTCGTCGCCCTTGACGTTGGAGACGGTCGCCGAGTTCATCCGGGTGACCTTCTCCTTGGAGGAGATCACCATGGTGCCGTTCCAGGAGGCGTTCTGGTCGTTGCCCGCGGTGATCGGGACGGTCTCGGTCTTGCCGCTGCCCCGGTCCACCGTCATGGTGTGGGCCGCCGCGTCCACCGTGGAGACCTGGTAGCGGCCGATGGTGAACGGCTCGTCCTTGTCGATGTCGCCGTACACGCCGGGCGCCACCTCGACGTTCTTCAAGCGGTACTTGACCGTCACCTTGGTGCCCGGCGTCCAGAAGTTCTCCGGCCGGAAGTCCAGCCGGCTGTCGCCGAACCAGTGGCCCTTGGCCACCGTGCCGTCGGAGCCGGTGACGGTGACGCCGCCCAGCACCGCGTCCTTGTTCTTGATCGCCTTGCCGAACCGGACCGAGACGATCATGCCGACGCCGTAGTTGCCGTTGTCGGCGATGTTGTCGTTGGTCGAGGCGGTCTTCGCCGGGGTCAGCGTGGTGAAGCTGGTGGTCGAGGCGGCCACCAGGCCCGCCGGGTCGACCGCCTGCGCGGCGACGGTGTAGGTGGTGCCGACGGTCAGCTGGCCGGCCGGCTTCCAGCTCAGGCCGTCGGCGGAGATGCTGCCGTCCACCGCCTTGCCGTTCTTGTCGGTCACCTCGACCGTGGTGAGCTTGCCGCCGGCCACCGCGACCTGCAGGCCGTCCTTGGGCTGCACGTCGGTGGCCCCGTCGGCCGGGGTGACGGTCAGCTGGGCGGCCGAGACCTTCGGCGCGGCGTCGGTCGAGGACGAACTCCCGGCGCTCGCCGACCCCTTGGCGTCGGTCGAACCGGTGGCGCCGCCACCGTCGTTGCAGGCCGCGGTGCCCAGCAGCAGCGCACCACCGACCAGCAGGGCCGCCGCCGACCGCCCGGCCCGGCGCCCCTGCCCCGCCACCGCCCAGGACTTGCCAACCGTCTCCACCGCGCTGCTCCCCTCCCGGTACCACCGGCGAATACCCGTGCTGCGCCCGGGATCCGTCGCCCCGGGCCGATCGCGGCCCGGGCGCTTGGTCGCCTCGGCCCCGGTCGCGCGCGGTCAGGATAACGGGCGAATCTGAGTGAATCTTCGGCGGGAGCCGAGTGCCGGTTCAGTGAACTCGGACCGGCCGGCATCCGGAGGGCGGCGTCGCGGGCCGATGGCTGTCGCCCGGACGGCTTCTCCTCAGTCGCCGTGGCTCCGCCACGGCTCCCTCGTCGGCACCGCCCGGACTCGGCCCTCACCCCGCTCCTTCACCCACCCTCCGGATGCCGGTCGGTCCGCAGCGCACTCCCCGCCGTCCACTGCGACCAGCGCAGGTTCCAGTCGGAGAGGCCGTTGTCGGGGGCGACCCGCTCGCCGCGGGAGCCGCGGACCTCCACCACGTCCCCGGTGATGGTGTGCCGGTAGAGCCAGCCGGCCGGGGAGTCGGCGGAGCCGCCCTTGGTGTCGGGCAGGCCGATGCAGCCGTGGCTGGTGTTGGCGGCGCCGAACACCGCGGGGTCGCTCCAGTAGTTGCCGTGCACGAAGGTGCCGGAGGCGGTCAGCCGGAGCGCGTGCGGGACGTCCTTGATGTCGTACTCGTCGCCGAGGCCGACGGTCTGCGAGTTCATCCGGGTCACCTCGTGGCGCTCGGAGACCACCATGGTGCCCAGGTAGGTGCCGTGCTCGGGGCTGCCGGCGCTGACCGGCAGCACCCGCAGCACCTCGCCGTCCCGGCGGACGGTCATGGTGTGCGCGTCCAGGTCGACGACGGCCACCAGCGCGCGGCCGACGGTGAAGTGCACGTCCTTGTCCTGGGTGCCGAGGTAGCCGGGCGTGCCCTCGACGTCCTTGAGCCGCAGCAGCAGGGTGACCTTCGTCCCGGCCGGCCAGTACTCCTCGGGGCGGAAGTCCAGCCGCTGGTCGCCGAACCAGTGCGCGGCGATCTCCAGCGGCGGGTCGGCGACCACCACGACGGCCTTCTCGACCGCGGCCCGGTCGGCGATCGGGTGCGAGAAGCGCAGCGAGACCGGTATGCCGACGCCGACGGTGGAGCCGTCCTCGGGGGTGAAGAAGCCGGCGAAGGTGTGCGCGGGGGCGGCGGTGGCGAAGGCGGCGTGCTGGGCGGCGCGCAGGCCGGCGGCGTCCTCGGCGACCGCGTCCAGGGTGTAGGCGGTGGCGGTGGCCAGCCGGCGGTCGGGCGTCCAGCGGGCGCCGTCGGCGCTGAGCGTGCCGGGGACGGCGGTGCCGCGGTCGTCGGCGAGCCGGACGGCCAGCAGTCGGCCCTCGGCGACCGCGACCTCCACCGGGCCGTCGGCCGGGACGTCCTGCGCGCCGTCGCCGGGCCGCACCGAGAGCCGGGCCCGGGAGACCGGCGGGGCGGCCGCCGCGTCGCCCGGCGGCCGGTCGGCCCCGCCGCCCCCGCCCCCGCCCCCGCCCCCGCCGGAGCAGCCCGCCAGCAGCACCAGGCCGGCCACCGCCGCCGTCCGCCGCACCCAGAGCCGTACCGCGGCGCGCATGCCGTCCTCCCGCGTTCCTCCGCCACCACCCGTCGTCCGGCACAACGAGCGGTTCCGCCGGTCGGACACGACCGAATGGTTTCCGCACCCGGCTCCGCTGGGCACATGATCGATCACGGTGCGTCACGCCGCCCGACCTGGGGTGACGAGGGCCGTCGAACAGGGAACAACCGGAAGAACGGGGACGGGCCCCCGGATTGCTGGGAGGGTCGCCATGACGGCGTGGCAGGAGCTGGGTGCGGGCGCGGGCCGTCAGGAGCGGCCGGCGGCCCGGTGGAACGGCTCGGCGCCCCGGCCCGACGCCGATCCGCCGTGGCCGGGCAGCTGGCAGCCGCTGGGCGCCCGGTTCCGCACCGACCCGGAGGGCGGCCGGGGCACCAACTTCGCGCTCTGGGCGCCGAACGCCGAGGCCGTCGACCTGTGCCTGTTCGACGAGCGCGGCCGGGAGAGCCGGCACCGGCTGGCCGAGCAGACGTACCAGACCTGGCACGGCTACCTGCCCGGCGTGCTGCCCGGCACCCGCTACGGCTTCCGGGTCCACGGCCGGTGGGACCCGTGGACCGGCGCCCGGCACAATCCCGCCAAGCTGCTGCTCGACCCGTACGCCCGGGCCATCGACGGCGCCTACACCGCGCACGACGCGACCTGCGCGGCCGTCCGCAACTGGCCCGAGCGGGACGTGGCGGACACCGTCCGGGACGACCGGGACTCCGCGCCGTACGTGCCCAAGGCCGTGGTGGTGGACGACGCCGACGACTGGTACGACGACCAGCGGCCGAAGACCCCGTGGGCCGAGACGGTGCTGTACGAGCTGCACGTGCGCGGCTTCACCATGCGCCACCCGGAGGTGCCGCCGGAGCTGCGCGGCACCTACGCGGGGCTGGCGCACCCGGCGGCGGTCGGGCACCTGGTGCGGCTGGGGGTGACGGCGGTGGAGCTGCTGCCGGTGCACCACCACGTCAGCGAGGACCACCTGCAGGCCCGCGGGCTGGTCAACTACTGGGGCTACAACACGCTCGGCTACTTCGCCCCGCACGCGGGCTACGCGGCCACCGGCAGCCGGGGCCAGCAGGTCGGCGAGTTCAAGCGGATGGTGCGGGCGCTGCACGCGGCGGGCATCGAGGTGATCCTCGACGTGGTCTACAACCACACCGCCGAGCAGGGCGTGATGGGCCCGATGCTGTCCTTCCGCGGCATCGACAACGCGGGCTACTACCGGCCGGACCGCTCGCGCCGCGGCTACGCCGACTACACCGGCTGCGGCAACACGCTGGACACCCGGCGCCCGCAGGTGATCCGGCTGATCACCGACTCGCTGCGGTACTGGGTCGCCGAGATGGGCGTGGACGGCTTCCGGTTCGACCTGGCGGCCGCGCTGGCCCGCGGCGGGGACGGCGTGGAGATGGAGCACCCGTTCCTGGCCGCGGTCTCGCAGGACCCGCTGCTCAGCCGGGTCAAGCTGATCGCCGAGCCGTGGGACGTCGGCCCGGGCGGCTACCAGGTGGGCGGCTTCCCGCCGCTGTGGGGCGAGTGGAACGACCACTACCGGGACACCGTCCGGGACTTCTGGCGCGGCGCCCGGCCGGACGTCCGCGAGCTGGCGACCAGGCTGTCCGGCTCCTCCGACCTGTACCAGCGCGGCGGGCGCCGCCCGTACGCCTCGGTCAACTTCGTCACCGCGCACGACGGCTTCACGCTGCGCGACCTGGTCAGCTACGACCGCAAGCACAACGGGGCCAACGGCGAGGACGACCGGGACGGCACCGACGACAACCGGTCCTGGAACCACGGCGCGGAGGGCGAGAGCGACGACCCGGCGGTCCGCGCGCTGCGGCTGCGCCAGCTGCGCAACCTGCTGACCACGCTGCTGCTCTCCAGCGGGGTGCCGATGCTGACCGCGGGCGACGAGATGGGGCGCACCCAGGGCGGCAACAACAACGCGTACTGCCAGGACAACGAGACGAGCTGGCTGGACTGGTCGCTGCTGGACGACCCCGGCTGGCGCTCGCTGGCCGAGCTGACCGCCAAGCTGGTGCACCTGCGCCGGGCGCACCCGGTGCTGCGGCAGCGGGCGTTCTTCTCCGGCCGTCCGGCCGGGCCGGACGGGCAGCGGGACCTGGCCTGGCTGACCCCGGCGGGCCGGGAGATGACCGACGCGGACTGGTTCTCGCCGGGGCAGGCGCTGGCGGTGCGGCTGTCCGGCAGCGCGATGTCCGAGCGCGACCAGCGGGGGCGGGAGCTGCGCGACGCGAGCTTCCTGCTGCTGCTGAACGCCGCCCCCGAGCCGCGGCGCTTCACCCTGCCCGCCCCGCACGTCCCGCTGCTGGACACCGCGCTGGCCGGGGACCCGGAGCCGGCCGAGGTGACGCAGGTGCTGCTGACGGGCCGTTCGGCGGTGCTGCTGACGGCCCGCTGAACGCGTCGGGGCCCGGGGCCGCGCGGCCCGGGCCCCGGCGGCCGGTCTCAGGACATCGGGTGGTTGACCTCGACGTTCTCCAGCACGCCCAGCGCGTCCGGGACCAGGACCGCGGCCGAGTAGTACGCCGAGACCAGGTAGTTGACCACGGCCTTCTCGTCGATGCCCATGAAGCGGGCGTTCAGGCCGGGTTCGACCTCGTCGGGGAGGCCGACCTGGGTGAGGCCGACCACGCCCTGGTTCTCCTCGCCGGTGCGCACGGCGATGATCGAGGTGGCGCCGGAGCGGACCGGGATCTTGCCGCAGGGCAGCAGCGGCACGCCGCGCCAGGCCGGGACGCGGTGGCCGCCGAACTCCGCGGTGGAGAAGTAGACGCCGCGCCGGTTGGCCTCCCGGCCGAACGCGGCGATCGCCTTGGGGTGGGCGAACAGGTAGTCGGTGTCGCGGCGCATCGCCAGCAGCTCGTCCAGGTCGTCCGGGGTGGGCGCGCCGGAGCGGGTGTGGATCCGCTGGTCGAAGGCGCAGTTGGCGAGCAGGCCGAACTCCGGGTTGTTGACGATCTCGTGCTCCTGGCGCTCGCGCAGCGCCTCGATGGTGAGCCGGAGCTGGTGCTCGGTCTGGTCCATCGGCTTGCTGTAGAGGTCGGCGACCCGGCTGTGGACCCGCAGCACCGTCTGGGCGACGCTCAACTCGTACTCGCGGGGCGCGAGTTCGTAGTCGACGAAGGCGGTGGGCAGGTCGTACTCGCCCTCGTGGCCGGCCGACATGCCGATCTCGGCCTCGCCGTGCTGGTTCTGCGCGGCGGCGTGCCCGGCCAGGTGGGCGGCGATCTGCGCCCGCAGGGCCGGGGAGCGGTCCAGCACCTCCTGGAAGGCGGGCCGGGGCAGCGACATCGCGGTGCCCGCGGTGGCGGCCTTGACCCCGTAGGGCCAGCGGCCGTCGGGGACGGTGAGCGCCTCGTCGCCGACGTGGTCGCCGTCGGCGTGCACGGCCAGCACGGTGGGGTCGCCGTACTTGCCGGTGCCGATCCGCTCGACCTTGCCGTGCGCGATCAGGAACACCTCGGCGATCGGGTCGCCCTCGCGCACCAGCACCTCGCCGGCGGTGAACTCGCGCCGCACGAAGCGCTCGGCGAGCTGCTCCAGCACCGCGTCGTCCTCGAAGCCGCGCAGCACCGGGACCTCGCGCAGGGTCGGCGGCACCACCCGGACGTCCGAGCCGGTCTGCGCGAAGCCGACCCGGCCGCGGCCGACCGCGTACGACAGGCGCCGGTTGAGCCGGTAGGTGCCGCCGGAGACGTGCACCCACGGGAGCTTGCGCAGCAGCCAGCGGGAGCTGATCTCCTGCATCTGCGGCTTGGACTTGGTCGTGGTGGCGAGGTTGCGCGCGGCCGTGGTGCTCAGGCTCTGCTGCGGCGCGGCCTGGGCTTCGGGGGCGGGCTCGGTCTCGACCGACATGCGGGTCTCCTGCTGCTCTCCGGTGATCCGGCTGAGATCCGGCTGATCCGGCGCGATCACTCACCGGAGATCAGACACCTCCGGCACGGGGGGCCTGCAAGGCTCGGAAGGGCGCGCGACATTCGGATGTTTATGCCCGGGCGCGCCCCGCGCGTCCGGCGCGCGCCCCGGGCCGGCGGCGGGCCCGGGCGGACCGGGGGCGCACCCGGCCGGGCGGGTGGGCGGACGCGCCCCCTCCGGCCTGGCCGGTTCTCGCTGACAGGGGCAAAAAACCGGATGAGAAATGTCGGCGGACCGGCCTACCCTCTCGGCGATGGCCGAGAACCAGAACCCCGCTCCGCCCACCCCCGCGGATTCGAACACCCCGTCAACCGACGGCGCATCAGGTTCGCCCGGACCGGTACCCCGGTCCGCGGTGCGCTCGCTGCTGCGCCTGTGGCCCTACGCGCGCGAGGCCCGCTGGCGGATCTTCGGCTCGATGGCCGCCGCCGGGCTCGCCTCGCTCAGCGTGCTGGCCGTCCCGATCGTGCTGCGCCGGATCGTCGACGGCCCGGTCGCCCACCGCAGCATGTCCGGCCTGTGGCCGCTGGCCGGCGCCCTGCTGCTGCTCGGCGTCGCCGAGGCCGTGCTGTTCGGCGTCCGCCGGGTGATCGTGGCCCGCCCGCTGGCGAAGGTGGAGACCCGACTGCGCGGCGAGCTGTTCGCCAAGCTGCAGCGGCTGCCGATCTCCTTCCACGACCGCTGGCCGTCCGGGCAGCTGCTCTCCCGGGCCACCTCGGACCTGTTCGTGCTGCGGCTGTTCCTGGCCTTCCCGCTGGTCTTCCTGGTCGTCAACTCCACCGTCTTCCTGACCGGCACCGCACTGATGTTCGTGCTGGACTGGCGGCTCGCCCTGATCACCCTGCTCCCGGCGATCCCGCTGATGTTCTTCACCCGCCGCTTCGAGGCCGGGTACTCGGCCGCCTCCCGGCTCGCCCAGGACCAGAACGGGGACCTCGCCACCGTGGTCGAGGAGTCGGTGCTCGGCATCCGGATCCTCAAGGCGTTCGGCCGGCACCGCACCATGGCCGAGGAGTTCCGCCGCCACAGCGCCGACCTGCGCGAGACCGAGCTGCGCAAGGCCGGCCTGCTCGGCAACCTGTGGGCGGTCATCGTCGGCCTGCCCGAGCTCGCCCTCGGCGGCGCCCTGGCCGTCGGCGCCGTCCTGGTCGCCCACGACCAGCTCTCGGTCGGCACCCTGGTCGCCTTCCTGTCCACCGCGCTGGCCCTGCGCTGGCCGGTCGAGTCGATCGGCTGGCTGCTCGGCTTCGCCGCCGAGGCCGCCAGCGCCGCCAACCGCTACTTCGAGGTGATGGACGAGCCGGAGCCGGCCGACCCGCCGTCCGGCACCGCCCCGGCCGACGACCGCGGCATCCGCTTCACCGGCGTCCGCTTCCGCTACCCCGACGCGCCCGCCGGCACCCCCGACCTACTGGCCGGCGTCGACCTGCACGTCCGCCCCGGCGAGACGCTCGCCCTGGTCGGCGCCACCGGCAGCGGCAAGACCACCCTCACCGCGCTGCTCCCCCGGCTGTACGAGCCCACCGCCGGCTCGATCACCCTGGACGGCACCGACCTCCGCGACCTCGACCGCGCCGAGCTGCGCCGCCAGGTCGCCGTCGCGTTCGAGGAGCCGACGCTGTTCTCCGCCACCGTCCGGGAGAACGTCCTGATGGGCGCCCCCGGCGCCGGCCCCGGGCAGGTCGCCGCCGCCCTGGCCACCGCGCAGGCCGGCTTCGTCGACAAGCTCCCCGCGGGCCTGGACACCGAGGTCGGCGAGCAGGGCCTGAGCCTGTCCGGCGGCCAGCGCCAGCGCCTGGCGCTGGCCCGCGCCGTGGTCGGCGAGCCCCGCTTCCTGGTCCTGGACGACCCGCTGTCCGCGCTCGACGTGCACACCGAGGCGCTGGTCGAGCGCGCCCTGCGGCAGGTCCTGGCCGACACCACCGCCCTGGTCGTCGCGCACCGCCCGTCCACGGTGCTGCTCGCCGACCGGGTCGCGCTGCTCGCCGACGGCCGGATCGCCGCCGTCGGCACCCACCAGGAGCTGCTGCGCTCCTGTCCCGCCTACCGGGCCCTGATGTCCGGCGAGCCCGAGCTGGAAGGGGCGCTGGCCCGATGACCACCGCCGTCGCCGAACCCGCCGCCGACGAGGACGACCTGCTCCCGGAGGCCGCCGACGACCAGGACATCCCCGTCCCGCCCGGTGCCCCGCGCGCCCTGCTCGGCTCGCTGCTCGCCCCGCACCGCCGCCGGATCGCCGTCGCGGTGCTCGCCGTGCTGCTCCAGCAGGCCGCCCTGCAGGCCGGACCGCTGCTGGTCGCCTACGCCATCGACCGCGGCATCCCGGCGCTGCGCGGCCACGACGCCGGCCCGCTGATCGCCGTCACCGCCTCGTACCTGGGCTGCGCGCTGCTCGCCACCCTGCTGCAGCGGGCGTTCATCCGGGTCGCCGCCCGGATCAACCAGGACGTCCTGCTGGACCTGCGCGGCCGGATCTTCCGGCACGCCCAGCGGCTCAGCCTCGACTTCCACGAGCGCTACACCTCCGGCCGGATCATCTCGCGCGCCACCAGCGACGTGGACACCCTGCGCGAGCTGCTCGCCGAGGGCCTGCAGGAACTGCTGATGGTCTGCCTGTCGGTCGGCTACATCACGGTCGTGCTGCTGGTGGTGGACTGGCGCCTGGGCCTGGTCGCGCTGGTCTCCTTCCTGCCGATGTACCTGGTCGTCCGGTCCTTCCGGCGCCGCTCCCAGCAGGTCTACCGGCGCTCCCGCACCGCCGTCGCCTCGCTGATCGTCCGCTTCACCGAGACCATGAACGGCATCCGCCCGGTGCAGGCGTTCCGCCGGGAGGCCGCCAACGACAGGGCGTTCGCCACCGTCAACCGGCAGTCCGCCACCGCCACCGCGGACGGCCTGCTGGAGATGGCCCGGTACGTCTTCCTGTCCCGGCTGACGGCCAACGTCTGGATCACCGGCGTGGTCGTGCTCGGTGCCTTCCTGGTCACCGACGGCAGCCTCGAACTCGGCGTGCTGACCGCCTTCGTGCTGTACCTGCGCCGCCTGTACGACCCGATCGACCAGCTGGCGATGTTCCTCAACAGCTACCAGTCCGCGGCCGCCGCGCTGGAGAAGATGGCCGGCCTGCTCGCCCACGAGCCGTCCGTCCCCGAGCCCGCCGAGCCCGCCGAGCTGCCCGCCGCCGCGGGCAAGGGCCGCGAGGTCGCCTTCCGCTCGGTCTCCTTCGCCTACGCCAACGGCAAGCAGGTGCTCCCGCCGTTCGACCTGGTGCTCCCCGCCGGGCGGACCACCGCCGTGGTCGGCGCCACCGGCGCGGGCAAGTCCACCCTGGCCAAGCTGCTCGCCCGCTTCTACGACCCCACCTCCGGCGCCGTCGCCCTCGACGGCGTCGACCTGCGCGAGCTGTCCACCGACGAGCTGCGCGCCAACGTCGTGATGGTGACCCAGGAGTCCTTCCTGTTCTCCGGGACGGTCGCCGAGAACATCGCCGTCGGCAAGCCGGACGCCACCCGCGCCGAGGTCGAGGCCGCGGCCCGGGCGATCGGCGCCCACGCCTTCATCGCCGCCCTGCCCGACGGCTACGACACCGACGTCCGCAAGCGCGGCGGCCGGATCTCGGCCGGCCAGCGCCAGCTGGTCGCCTTCGCCCGCGCCCTGCTCGCCGACCCGGCCGTGCTGATCCTGGACGAGGCCACCTCCTCGCTGGACGTCCCCGGCGAGCAGGCCGTCCAGCACGCCATGCGCACGGTGCTGGCCGGGCGCACCGCGGTGATCATCGCCCACCGCCTGTCCACCGTCGAGATCGCCGACCGGGTCCTGGTGATGGACCAGGGCCGGGTGATCGAGGACGGCACCCCCACCGCCCTGATCGCGGGCGAGGGCCGCTTCGCGACCTTGCACCGGACCTGGAAGGACAGCCTGGTCTGAGCCCTCCGCACCGCCCTTCCAAGCAGACGTCAGTTTTTTGCAATGAACGTCGAACATATTGCCGCCCGGTGTCAACGCCGTTACGCTCCCGGTCCGTTGGGTCGAGGACCTGACAAGGTGTCGGTCAACCGGGCGGAGGCAACGGCATGGTGGTATCCCGACGGACGTTCCTGCAGGCGGCGACGGCGGCCGGCGCGCTCGGGGCGACGGGCCTGGGCCTCGGCCCCGGCGCGGGCACGGCGCACGCCGCGAGCGCGCCGGGCGACGTGGTCGGCAAGGTGACGGTCGGCTACCAGGGCTGGTTCGCCTGCCCGGGCGACGGCGCGCCGATCAACGGCTGGTGGCACTGGGCCCGGAACTGGGGCGCCGCCCCCTCCCCGTCGAACAGCTCGATCGTCGCCTGGCCGGACGTCCGCGACTACCCGAAGGCGTACGCCACCGCCTTCCCGAACCTGAACAACGGTCAGCAGGCTTCCCTGTTCTCGTCCTACGACCAGTCCACGGTCGACGTGCACTTCCGCTGGATGAAGCAGTACGGCATCGACACCGCCGCCCTGCAGCGCTTCAACCCGACCGGCGGCGAGGGCCCGACCCGGGACGCGATGGCGGCCAAGGTGCGCAGCGCGGCGGAGTCGCAGGGCGTCAAGTTCTACGTCATGTACGACGTCTCGGACTGGACGACCATGCAGTCCGACATCAAGGCCGACTGGACGGGCAAGATGCGCGCCCACACCGCCTCGTCCGCGTACGCCCGGCAGAACGGCAGGCCGGTGGTGTGCATCTGGGGCTTCGGCTTCAACGACAACCAGCGCCCGTTCACCCCGGACCAGTGCCTGGACGTGCTCAACTGGTTCAAGGCGCAGGGCTGCTACGTGATCGGCGGGGTGCCGACCTGGTGGCGCACCGGCGACCGGGACTCCCGGGCCGGCTTCTCGGACGTCTACCACGCCTTCGACATGCTCTCGCCGTGGCTGGTCGGCCGGATCGGCAGCGCGGCGGACGCCGACAACTTCTACACCGTGGCGACCGTCCCGGACCTGGCGGAGTGCACCGCGCACGGCATCGACTACCAGCCGTGCGTGCTGCCCGGCGGGGTGGGCGACCGGCAGCGGGCGCACGGCGACTTCATGTGGCGGCAGTTCTACAACATGGCCCGGGCCGGGGTGGCGTCCGCCTACGTCTCGATGTTCGACGAGTACAACGAGGGCAACCAGATCGCCAAGACCGCCGAGTCCCAGGCCTGGGTCCCGGCCGGGTCCGGGTTCCTGGCGCTGGACGAGGACGGCACGGCCTGCTCCTCGGACTACTACCTGCGGCTGACCGGCGACGGCGGCCGGATGCTCAAGGGGCAGCTGCCGGTGACGGCGGCCCGCCCGACCCCGCCGCTCCCGACCGCCCCGGACACCACCGCCCCGAGCGCGCCGGGCGGCCTGCGGGTGACCGGGCAGAGCGACAGCACGGTCTCGCTGGCCTGGAACGCCGCCACCGACGACGTGGGCGTCACCGGCTACCGGGTCCTGCTCGGCGACGCGGTCGCGGCCACCACCGCCGCGACCTCGCTCACCGTCACCGGCCTGTCCCCCTCGACCGCGTACAACTTCACCGTCCGGGCCCTGGACGCGGCGGGCAACGTCTCCGCCCCCTCCGGCCAGGTCAGCGCGACCACCTCCGCCGCCACCGTCCCCACCGGCAACCTGGCGCTGCACCGGCCCGCCGCGGAGAGCAGCCACACCCAGGGCTATGCCGCGGGCAACGCGGTGGACGGCGACCCGAACAGCTACTGGGAGAGCGCCAACAACGCCTTCCCGCAGTGGCTGCAGACCGACCTGGGCTCGGCCCTGCCGGTGCGCCGGGTCGTCCTCTCCGTCCCGCCCGCCGCCGCCTGGACCGCCCGCACCCAGACCGTGGAACTCCAGGGCAGCGCCGACGGAACCGCCTTCACCCGCCTGCTGCCGCCCACCGGCTACCTCTTCGACCCGGCGAGCGGCAACACCGCGACGCTCACCCTCCCCTCCGGGACGAGCACCCGCCACCTGCGCCTGGTGTTCACCGCGAACACCGGCTGGCCGGCCGGCCAGGTCGCCGAACTCCAGGTCTACGCCGCGTAGTCCGGCTCGACGCGGCGCCGCCCCGCCCCCCATTGGCGTCACCATGACGCCAATGGGGGGCGGGCGGTTCCGCGGAGCCCCCGGCGCGGCCGGAACGGTCCCACCGGCGGCGAATTCGATCGCCCGCCCCCGCACCGGGCCGCTAGCCTCCCCCTCCGTGAACGATCCGACGGCCGGCGACCCCGGCGAACCCGACGTCCGCAGTCCGTTGCGCTTCCTGGTGTGGCTGGCCACCAGCCAGCTGCGCCGCTCGCTGGCCGGCACCTGCTACGGCACCGCCTGGATGCTCGGCCTGACCGTCCAGCCCTACCTGCTCTCCCGCGCGGTGGACGACGGCCTGCGCACCGGGCGGACCGGCCCGGCCCTCGGCTGGGCCGCCGCGATGCTCGCCTTCGGCCTGCTCAGCGCCGCGCTCGCCTGGCACCGCCACCGCGTGATGACGCTGATCCGCAACGACGCCACCTTCCGCACCGTCGCCGTGGTGCTGCGGCACAGCACCCGCCTGGGCGCGGCACTGCCCCGGCAGGTGACCGCGGGCGAGGTGGTCACCATCGGCATCTCCGACGTGGTCCGGATGTCCCTGGCGCTGACCTTCGTCGGGCCGGGCGTCGGCGCGGCGGTCTGCTACCTGACGATCGCCGTGCTGCTGTTCGCGCTCTCCCCGCTGCCGGCCCTGATCGTCCTGCTCGGCCTGCCGCTGCTCGTCCTGGCGCTGCGCCCGCTGCTCTCCCGCCAGCAGCACGTCGAGGACGCCTACCGCGACCACCAGGCCCGCCTGACCGCCCGCTTCGAGGACCTGGCGGGCGGGCTGCGGGTGCTCAACGGCCTCGGCGGCAAGGACGCGTACGCGGCCCGCTACCGGGAGGACTCCCGGCGGCTGCGCGCCGCGGGCTACCGGGTCGGCGCCGTCACCAGCTGGATCCAGGCCCTCGGCACCGGCCTGCCCGTGCTGCTGCTGGCCGCCGTGACCTGGCTCGGCGCCCGGCTCGCCGTCGCCGGCGAGCTGACCCCCGGCCAGCTCGCCGCGGTCTTCGGGTACACCGCGGTGCTGATCGTCCCGGTCTACTTCCTGCTGGAGAACACCCAGGAGATCGGCCGCGCCCTGGTGAGCGCCCGCCGGGTGGTGGCCTTCCTCACCCTCGCCCCGGAACCGGACCTCGGCACCACCGAACCGCCTTCCGGGCAGGCCGAGTTGGCCGACCCCGAGTCCGGCGTCCGGCTGGCCCCCGGCACCCTGAACGTGCTCGCCTGCGCCCGCCCGGCCGAGAGCGCCGCCGTCGCCGAACGGCTCGCCCGGCTCACCCCCGGCACCGCCGCCGAGTGGGGCGGCACCCCGCTCACCGACCTGCCGCTGACCGCCGTCCGCGACCGGATCGCCCTGGCCGAGAACGAGGCCGCCCTGTTCGCGGGCACCCTGCGCGAGACCGTCCGGGGCCGCACCGGGGCCGGTGACGCCGTCCTGCTGGCCGCGATCGACGCGGCCGCCG
The DNA here is from genome assembly GCF_026802215.1 of Kitasatospora sp. YST-16. Classification (NCBI taxonomy): domain Bacteria; kingdom Bacillati; phylum Actinomycetota; class Actinomycetes; order Kitasatosporales; family Streptomycetaceae; genus Kitasatospora; species Kitasatospora sp. YST-16. Next base: position 4,754,183 of record NZ_CP113837.1, on the reverse strand, counting down.
CCCGCGACGTGCACGACGCGCTGCCCGGCGGCCTGGACGCCCCGCTGGCCGCCGACGGCCGCAACCTCTCCGGCGGCCAGCGCCAACGCCTGCGCCTGGCACGGGCGTTGACCGCCGACCCGGAGGTGCTGCTGGCCGTCGAGCCGACCTCCGCGGTGGACGCCCACACCGAGGCCGCGATGGCCGCCGGGCTGCGCACCGCCCGCACCGGCCGGACCACCCTGCTCACCTCCACCTCCCCGCTGCTGCTCGACCGCGCCGACGCCGTGCACTACCTGGTCGACGGCAAGGTCGCCGCCACCAGCACCCACCGCGAGCTGCTCCGCACCCAGTCCGGCTACCGCGCCCTGGTCAGCCGCGACACCGGCGCCCGTCCCGAGCCCACCGCCGGCCCCGCCGCCCGCCCCGAAACCCCCGCCGAGGAAGCCAGTTGAGCACCCTGCCGATCGCCTCCCCCCGCCAGGTCCGGCGGGCCGCCGCCGCCCTGGTCCGCTCCGACGGCCGGGCCTTCGCCGCCGTGCTGGCCCTCAACGCCGCGGCCGCCCTGCTCGGCCTGGCCGGGCCCTGGCTGCTGGGCCGGATCATCGACCGGGTCCGGGCCGGGGCCACCACCGGCGACGTCGACCGGATCGGCCTGCTGCTGCTCGGCTGCGCCCTGGCCCAGATCCTGCTGAGCCGCCAGGCCCGCTACCTGGGACACCGGTTCGGCGAGCGCTGCGCCGCCAAGGTCCGCGAGCAGCTGCTCGACCGGGTCCTCGCCCTGCCCGCGGGCACCGCCGAGCGCGCGGGCACCGGCGACCTCACCTCCCGCGGCACCGCCGACTCCACCGCCGTCGGCGAGACCCTGCGGGACGCCGCGCCCGAACTGCTGGTGGCCTGCGCGCAGATCCTGTTCATCCTCGGCGCGATCCTCGTCGTCAGCCCGCTGCTGGGCGGCTGCGGCCTGCTCGGCGTCGTCGGCATCGCGCTCGCCTCCCGCTGGTACCTGCGCCGCTCCCGCCCGGCCTACCTCGCCGACCGGGCGGCGACCGCGGGCCTGGCCGAGACCCTCTCCGCGACCGCGCACGGCGCCCGCACCGTGGACGCCCTCGGCCTGGGCCCGGTGCGCCTGGCCGCCGGGCGGGCGGCCGTCGCCGAGGCGCACCGGGCCCGGATGCGCACCCTGTACCTGCGGCTGCGGTTCTTCGCCGCCGTCAACGTCTCGTACGCCGTCCCGGCCGCGCTGGTCCTCCCGCTGGGCGCCGTGCTGGTCGCCCACGGCGCCGTCACCCCGGGCGCCGCCGTCGCCACCGCGCTGTACCTGCAGCGCATCGTGGACCCGCTGGACACCGTGGTCATCCTGCTGGAGGGCCTGCAGAACAGCACCGCCGCGTACGCCCGGGTCGAGGGCCTGGCCCCGGCGCCCGCGTCCGTCCCCGCGCAGGGCGGTGGCCCGGCCCCCGCGCAGGAACCCGCCGACGACCGGATCCGGGTCAGCGGCGTCCACTACGCCTACCCGGACGGGCCGGACGTCCTGCACGGCCTGGACCTCGACCTGACCCCGGGCGAGCGGCTGGCCGTGGTCGGCCCCTCCGGCTCCGGCAAGACCACCCTCGGCCGCCTGCTGGCCGGCATCGAGCGCCCCCGGGCCGGCCGCGTCACCGTCGGCGGCGTCCCGCTCGCCGACCTCGCGCCGGAGCGGCTGCGCCGCCAGGTCGTGCTGGTCACCCAGGAGCACCACGTCTTCCTCGGCACCGTGCGCGACAACCTGCGGATCGCCGCCCCCGGGGCCGGGGACGCGGCGCTCACCGCCGCGCTGGACGCGGTCGGCTGGCAGCACGACCTGCCCGACGGCCTGGACACCGAGCTCGGCCCCGCCGCGACCCGGCTCGACGGCGCCCGGGCCCAGCAGCTCGCCCTGGCCCGGGTCATCCTCGCCGACCCGCACACCCTGGTCCTGGACGAGGCCACCGCCCTGCTCGACCCGGCCACCGCCCGCCACACCGAGCGGGCGCTGGCCGCCGCGCTGGCCGGCCGCACCGTGATCGCCATCGCGCACCGGCTGCACACCGCGCACGACGCCGACCGGGTGGCCGTCCTGGCCGGGGGCCGGCTCACCGCGCTGGGCCCGCACGAGGACCTGCTCGCCGAACGGGGCCCGTACGCCGACCTCTGGCACACCTGGCGCACGCCATGACGGCGGGACGCCGGGGGCGTGCGGCCCCCGGCGTCCCCGCTCGTGCGCCGGACGGCTACCTGAGCACCCCCGCGTCCATCCCGCCGGCCTCCACCGGGACGGCCAGCAGGCCGAGCTCGGCGACCGAGGCGAGCCGGGGGTGGGTGGGCAGGATCCGGACGGTGTAGCCGAACGGGCCGGTGCGGGAGAGTTCGAGGTGGCCCTCGTAGCGGATCCGGCCGTCCAGGTCGGTGCCGCCGCCCGCGGGCTTGAGGGCGAGCGTGCCGGCCTCGGAGATCCGGTCGCTCTCGTCGACCCGCCCGGAGACCACCTGCACCTCGACGTCCTCGGGCCGCAGCCGGCCGAGGTTGACCTGGACCCGCAGGGCCAGCGTCGCGCCGAGCTCCTGCGCCTCGCCCGCCCCGTCCGCCTCGACGTGCTCGACCCGCACCGCGGGCCACGCCTCCCGGACGCCGGCCTTCCAGCCCGCCAGCGCCTTCGCGGCGGCGTAGTCGCCCGCGTCGCCCGCGAGCCGCCGCCGGGCCGCGGCGGCCGGCGCGTACAGCCGCTCGACGTACTCGCGGACCATCCGCCCGGCCAGCACCTTCGGGCCGAGGGTGACCAGGGTGTGCCGGACCATGGAGATCCACCGGTGCGGGAGGGCGTCCGCGCCGCGGTCGTAGAACCGGGCGGCGACCTGGTGCTCGATCAGGTCGTAGAGCGCGGCGGCCTCGATGTCGTCGCGCCGCTCGGCCTCCTTGCTCTCCGGGTCGACCACGCCCTCCCCGGTGCCGCCGTCGGCGGTGGGGATGGCCCAGCCGTTCTGGCCGTCGTACCACTCGTCCCACCACCCGTCGAGGATGGACAGGTTGAGGCAGCCGTTCAGCGCGGCCTTCATCCCGGAGGTGCCGCAGGCCTCCAGCGGGCGCAGCGGGTTGTTCAGCCAGACGTCGCAGCCGGGGTACAGCGTCTTGGCCATCGCCATGTCGTAGTCGGGCAGGAAGACGATCCGGTGCCGCACCGCGGGGTCGTCGGCGAACGCGACCAGTTGCTGGATCAGCCGCTTGCCGCCGTCGTCGGCCGGGTGCGCCTTGCCCGCGATGACGATCTGCACCGGCCGCTCGGGGTCGAGCAGCAGCGCCCGCAGCCGGGCCGGGTCGCGCAGCATCAGGGTGAGCCGCTTGTACGAGGGGACCCGGCGGGCGAAGCCGATGGTCAGCACGTCGGGGTCGAGGACGCTGTTCGTCCAGCCCAACTCGGCCTCCCCGGCGCCGCGTTGGCGCCAGGAGGCGCGCAGCCGGCGGCGGGCCTCGTCGACCAGCTGGGCGCGCAGCGAGCGGCGCAGCTCCCAGACCTCGGCGTTGCCGATCCGCTCCAGGCCGGTCCACTGCTCGGCGGTGCCGACGGCCATCGCGTGCTCGGCGCGCTCCTGGCCGATCTCGGTGGCGCCGAGCCGGACGACGGCGGGGTCGATCCAGGTGGGGGCGTGCACGCCGTTGGTGATCGAGGTGATCGGGACCTCGGGCGCGTCGAAGCCGGGCCACAGGCCGCGGAACATCTCCCGGCTGACGGCGCCGTGCAGGGTGGAGACGCCGTTGGCGCGCTGGGCCAGCCGCAGGCCCATCGCGGCCATGTTGAACAGCTTGGGGTCGCCGCCGCTCCAGCTCTCCGCGCCGAGCGCGAGCACCCGGTCGACCGGGACGCCGGGCAGCGCGGCGTCGCCGCCGAAGTGCCGGGCGACCAGCTCGCGGTCGAAGCGGTCGATGCCGGCGGGCACCGGGGTGTGGGTGGTGAACACGGTGCCGGCCCGGACGGCCTCCAGCGCGTCGGCGAAGCCGAGCCCGGGGTGGGCGGCGGTGAGTTCGGCGATCCGTTCCAGGCCGAGGAAGCCGGCGTGGCCCTCGTTGGTGTGGAAGACCTCGGGTTCGGGGTGGCCGGTGAGCCGGCAGTAGGTGCGGACGGCGCGGACGCCGCCGATGCCCAGCAGTATTTCCTGCAGCAGCCGGTGCTCACTGCCGCCGCCGTAGAGCCGGTCGGTGACGTCGCGTTCGGCGGGGCTGTTGGCCTCGACGTCGGAGTCGAGCAGCAGCAGCGGGACCCGGCCGACCTGGGCCCGCCAGACCTGGGCGGCCAGGGTGCGGCCGCCGGGCAGGGCGAGGTCGATCCGGCAGGGGGTGCCGTCGGGCTCGCGGAGCAGGGTGACGGCGAGCGCGTCGGGGTCGAGCAGCGGGTAGCGCTCCTGCTGCCAGCCGTCCCGGTCGAGGGACTGCCGGAAGTAGCCGTGCCGGTAGAACAGGCCGACGCCGACGAGCGGCACGCCGAGGTCGGAGGCCGCCTTGAGGTGGTCGCCGGCCAGGATGCCGAGGCCGCCGGAGTACTGCGGCAGGGCCGCGGCGATGCCGTACTCGGGGGAGAAGTAGGCGACGGCGGCGGGCAGCTCGCCGTCCGGACCTGCGGGGTCGCTCGCGCCCTGGTACCAGCGCGGGGCGGTGAGGTAGTCGCGCAGTTCGTCGGACAGGTCGCCGAGGCGGCGCAGGAAGCGCCGGTCGCCGGCCAGCGCGGCGAGTCTGGCGGCGGGGACTTCGCCGAGCAGTCGGACCGGGTCCTCTCCGACGGCGGCCCAGACGTCCGGGTCGACGGAGCGGAACAGCTCCCTCGTCTCGGGGTGCCAGGACCAGCGGAGGTTCAGCGCGAGCTCGTGCAGTGGCTGCAGTTGTTCGGGCAGGACAGTGCGGACGGTGAACCTGCGGATTGCCTTCACGGCATGGAGCGTAGCCCCGGTCGTGCGCCTGACGGGGCGTCAACTGGCGGGCGGCACACCCGTTCGGAGCAGCGTTGAGATCGTTCCGGGCGCGTGGTGGCAAATCCCGGCGCGCGGGGGGCGCACGCTGGGAAAAGACGCGCCGTCAGGTGTGAACTTCTGGGAACGGAGGTGTTGCGGGTGGCTTCCGCACTGCGACATAGCGGCTTAAAGAGCGCGCCAACCCGCGCACAGCCCTTGCCGGTGGTGCGAGGATGCAACAAGGTCGTGAGTGCCGCTGGTGCGCGATCGGGTGGTCGCCCCTGCTGCCTCGGCCGCTGCATGTCCTGTTCGACGAACCCTCACACTCCTTAGCCCATTCGGCCCCAGTCGCCGCTACTTCGCGTGTCCTTGTTCCCTGCCGGGTCGTTTTTCCGATGGGTTGGGTCACGCAGGGGGCGTGCATCGAGCGACGCGCGCCGGGACACGTGCGTCCGGCTCGGCGCGCCGCCGGGTGGCCGCGGCCGGTGGGCGGAGTTGCCGGGTCCGTCCGTACGGACAGGCTCCGACCGCACGTCCTTCCTCACCCAGTAGTCCTCCCGGCACTCCCCCGGCGCCTCCGCCGCGGGAGCTGCCGCCGATCTCGGGCAGGAGCATTGGCATGCACGGCGACACGCGGGACCAGTCCACGGTGCCGACGGACCACACACCCGACACTCCGTCGGCCGGGGAGCCCCCGGTACCGGCCCCGCGCATCGGCGCGGCCCGCCGGAAGGCCGCCGAACCGGCCGTGAAGCGGGCCGCGGGCACCCCCCGCAAGGCCGCGGCGAAACGGACCACCACCGTCCGGTCCACCGGCACCGCGGCCGCCGGACCGGCTGCCGCGGAAGCCGTCGCGGAAGCCGTCGCCGCGACGGCCGCTGACGGCCCGTCGGCCGGGCCCGCCCGGAAGAGGACCACCCGGAAGACCACCGGTTCCACCGGACCCACCGCCGAGACCGGCACCGAACCCCCCGCGCGTCCGGCCGCCAAGCGCGCCGCCGCCCGTCCCGCCCGCAAGACGACAGAGAGCGACACCGTGATCGGCCGCATCCCCGTGCTTGACGTGTCCCCCCTGGTCGACGCCGGCCGGCGGCCGGCCAAGGCCGTGGAGGGGGAGCGCTTCCTGGTCTCGGCCACGGTGTTCCGCGAGGGCCACGACGCGGTCGGCGCCAACGTGGTACTGCGCGACCCGCGCGGGCGCTCCGGCCCGTGGACGCCGATGCGCGAGCTGTCCGAGGGCAGCGACCGCTGGGGCGCGTACGTCACGCCGACCGCCCCGGGCCGCTGGTCGTACCTGGTGGAGGCGTGGTCCGACCCGGTGGCGACCTGGCGCAAGCACGCGGCGGTGAAGCTCCCGGCCGGGATCGACACCGCGCTGGTGCTGGAGGAGGGCGCGCAGCTGCTGGAGCGGGCGGCCGCCGGGGTGCCGAAGAAGGACGGCCGGGCCCAGGTGCTGGCGGCGGTGGACGCGCTGCGCGACACCGGCCTGCCGCCGCTGAGCCGCTACGCGGCGGCGCTGGACCCGGAGGTGACGGCGCTGCTGGCCCGCCACCCGCTGCGGGAGCTGGTTTCGGCCACCCGTTCGCAGCCGCTGCAGGTGGACCGCAAGCGGGCGCTGTTCGGCTCCTGGTACGAGTTCTTCCCGCGCTCGGAGGGCGCGGTGGTCGACCCGTCGGGCGTCGAGCCGCCGGTGTCGGGCACCTTCCGCACCGCCGCCGAGCGGCTGCCCGCGGTGGCCGCGATGGGCTTCGACGTGGTCTACCTGCCGCCGGTCCACCCGATCGGCCGGGCCCACCGCAAGGGCCCGGACAACGCGCTGACGGCCGGTCCGCGGGACGTCGGCTCGCCGTGGGCGATCGGCTCCCCCGAGGGCGGGCACGACGCCGTCCACCCGGACCTGGGCACCATCGAGGACTTCGACCACTTCGTGGCCGAGGCGGGCGCGCTGGGCCTGGAGGTGGCGCTGGACTTCGCGCTGCAGTGCTCGCCGGACCACCCGTGGGTGCACAAGCACCCGGAGTGGTTCAGCCACCGCGCGGACGGCACCATCGCGTACGCGGAGAACCCGCCGAAGAAGTACCAGGACATCTACCCGGTCAACTTCGACCAGGACTTCGACGGGATCGTCCGCGAGACGGTGCGGATCCTGCGGTTCTGGATGGGCCACGGGGTGCGGATCTTCCGGGTCGACAACCCGCACACCAAGCCGGTCAACTTCTGGGAGAAGGTCCTCGCGGACATCGCCCGCACCGACCCCGACGTGCTGTTCCTGGCCGAGGCGTTCACCCGCCCGGCGATGATGCACACCCTGGGCAAGATCGGCTTCCACCAGTCCTACACCTACTTCACCTGGCGCAACACCAAGGCCGAACTCACCGAGTACCTCACCGAGCTGACCGGCGAGGCCGCCGCGTACATGCGGCCGAACTTCTTCGCCAACACCCCGGACATCCTGCCCGAGTACCTGCAGCACGGCGGCCCGGCCGCGTTCGCGGTGCGCGCCGTGCTGGCGGCCGCGCTGTCGCCGACCTTCGGGGTGTACGCGGGCTTCGAGCTGTTCGAGGGCGAGGCCGCGGCGCCCGGCTCGGAGGAGTACCTGCACTCGGAGAAGTACGAGCTGCGCCCGCGCGACTGGTCCCGGCAGGACTCGCTCGCGCCGCTGCTGACCGCCCTGAACCGGCTGCGCCGCCGCCACCCCGCGCTCCAGCAGCTGCGGGACCTGCGCTTCCACCCCGTGGACAACGAGCGGATCATCGCGTTCTCCAAGACCGCCGTCACCGAGGACGGCCTGGAGGACCGGGTGATCTGCGTGGTCAACCTGGACCCGCACCACGTCCAGGAGGCCACGGTGACGCTCGACGCGCCGGGGCCGCTGACGGTGCACGACGAGCTGACCGGCGCCACCTACGCCTGGGGCCGTCACAACTACGTCCGGCTCGATCCCTCTTCCGGGCCGGCCCACCTCCTCACGGTTCGGAGGAACCCGCAGTGACAGTCAACGAGCCCGTCCCCGACACCTTCGCCGACACCCCCGCCCGGGACCGCGACCCCGAGTGGTTCAAACGCGCGGTCTTCTACGAAGTGCTGGTGCGCTCGTTCCAGGACAGCAACGGCGACGGCGTGGGCGACCTCAAGGGGCTCACCTCGCGGCTCGACTACCTCCAGTGGCTGGGGGTGGACTGCCTCTGGCTGCCCCCGTTCATGAACTCCCCGCTGCGGGACGGCGGTTACGACGTCTCGGACTACCAGTCGGTGCTCCCCGAGTTCGGCAACCTGGCCGACTTCGTGGAGTTCGTCGACGCGGCGCACGCCCGCGGCATGCGGGTGATCATCGACTTCGTGGTCAACCACACCAGCGACCAGCACGCGTGGTTCCAGGCGTCCCGCAACGACCCGGACGGCCCGTACGGCGACTTCTACATGTGGGCCGACGACGACAAGCAGTACCCGGACGCCCGGATCATCTTCGTCGACACCGAGTCCTCGAACTGGACGTTCGACCCGGTCCGCAAGCAGTACTACTGGCACCGCTTCTTCAGCCACCAGCCGGACCTGAACTACGACAACCCGCAGGTGCAGGAGGAGGTGATGGCCGCGCTGAAGTTCTGGCTGGACCTCGGCATCGACGGCTTCCGCCTCGACGCGGTGCCGTACCTGTACGCCCGCGAGGGCACCAACTGCGAGAACCTTCCGGAGACCCACGACTTCCTGCGGCGGGTCCGCAAGGAGATCGACGCCAACTACCCGGACACCGTGCTGCTGGCCGAGGCCAACCAGTGGCCGGAGGACGTGGTCGACTACTTCGGCGACTTCGGCTCCGGCGGCGACGAGTGCCACATGGCGTTCCACTTCCCGGTGATGCCGCGGATCTTCATGGCGGTCCGCCGGGAGTCCCGCTACCCGGTCTCCGAGATCCTGGCGAAGACCCCGGAGATCCCCTCGGGCTGCCAGTGGGGCATCTTCCTGCGCAACCACGACGAGCTGACCCTGGAGATGGTCACCGACGAGGAGCGCGACTACATGTACGCGGAGTACGCGAAGGACCCGCGGATGCGGGCCAACGTGGGCATCCGCCGCCGGCTCTCCCCGCTGCTGGAGAACGACCGCAACCAGGTCGAGCTGTTCACCGCGCTGCTGCTCTCGCTGCCCGGCTCGCCGGTGCTGTACTACGGCGACGAGATCGGCATGGGCGACAACATCTGGCTCGGCGACCGGGACGGCGTGCGCACCCCGATGCAGTGGACGCCGGACCGCAACGCGGGTTTCTCGTCCGCCGACCCGGGCAGGCTCAGTCTGCCGCCCATCATGGATCCGGTGTACGGCTTTCAGGTGACCAACGTCGAGGCGCAGCAGAGCAGTTCGAGTTCGCTGCTGCACTGGACGCGTCGCATGATCGAGATCCGAAAGCTCAATCCCGCGTTCGGCCTCGGCAGCTACACCGAGCTGCCCTCCAGCAACCCCGCGGTGCTGGCCTTCGTGCGCGAGTACGAGGGCGACCTGGTCATGTGCGTGAACAACTTCTCGCGGTTCGCGCAGCCGACCGAACTCGACCTGCGGCAGTTCGGGGGGCGGTACCCGGTCGAGCTGATCGGCGGCGTGCGCTTCCCCACCATCGGCGAATGGCCGTACCTGCTGACGCTGGCCGGCCACGGGTTCTACTGGTTCCAGTTGCGCCAGTCCCGGACGAAGCCGTCCGGGTCCCGGTAGCGGCCGGACCGCCTCAGCACGTCCACGAAGTAACGATCCCTCAGGCCCCGAACGGGACGTCTCCCTCCGCCGGGCGCGCGGGAATTCCCGCGCGCCCCCGGAGGTCTTCGCACCACCGCGTACGGAGAACAGCCCAACGGCCACCCACACGAAGGCGTGACACCGAGTCGCTGCTCGCGTGCCGTCGCCGCCGCGCCGCCGAAATCCGGAAGACTGCTGGGCCCGGCCACGATTCGTCGGGCGTCCGCCCGCTTCCGGGGAAAGGGAGTCATGTCCGAACCCTCCCGTTCTCAAGCCCACGTGCACCGTGAGCCCTCCGACGCCGCCACCGGGCCGGTCGGAACGCGCACACCGGGGGTCCGGAGAACCGCCGCCGGAGTCGGCGAACTGGTCCAGGCGGCGCTGCCGCTGATCGCCGAGTGGCTTCCCACCCAGCGCTGGTACGCCGGCAAGGGCCGGCCGATCGCCGCGCTCACCCCGGTGGTCGGCACCCCGCTGCAGGTCGGCGACCCCGCCCTGCTGCACCTGCTGCTGCGGGTCGAGCACGGCGGCTCCTCCGCCGGCCCGGGGGACGTCTACCAGCTGCTGCTGGGCATCCGCTCCGAGCAGCCCGCCTCGGTCGGCCCGATGGCGGTGCTGGGCCGGCTGACCGGCGGCACCTACGACGGGGCGACGCTGTACGACGCGGTGCACGACCCGGAGCTGACCGGCCGACTGCTGGAGCACCTGGCCACCGGCGACCGGTTCGGCTCGCTGTCCTTCCGCCGCACCCCCGGCCCCGGCCTGCCGGGCAACCTGCCGGGGCGGGCGTCGACCGCCGAGCAGTCCAACTCCTCGGTGATCTACGACACCGCGTTCATCCTCAAGCTGTTCCGCCGGATCAGTCCGGGCACCAACCCCGACCTGGAACTGTCCCTGGCGCTGTCCCGGGCCGGCTCGACCCGCATCCCCCGGGTCGCCGCCTGGTTCGAGTGCCGGCTGGAGCGCTCCGAGCCCGCCACCCTGGGCCTGCTGCAGCGCTACCTGGCCGACGCCGAGGACGGCTGGGAGCTGGCCCTCGACCAGGTCGCCCGGCTCAAGGGCGACCCCTCGCCCGGCAACTTCGCCATCGAGGCGCACCGGCTCGGCCGGGCCACCGCCGAGGTGCACCGGGTGCTGGCCCGCACCATGCCGACCACCCGGCTGGACCGGGCCCGGATCGCCGAACTGGCCGACGCGATGTCCGGCCGGCTGGACTCCGCGGTCGCCGCCGTGCCCGGCCTGATGCGCTACCGCCCGGCGCTGCGCGCCGCGTTCCAGCAGCTCACCGAGGCCCACCTGGACGGCCTGCTGGTCCAGCGGATCCACGGTGACCTGCACCTGGGCCAGGCGATGCGCACCCCGCAGGGCTGGGTGCTGCTGGACTTCGAGGGCGAGCCGGCCAAGCCGCTGGCCGAGCGCCGCCTGCCGCAGCCCGCGCTGCGGGACGTCGCCGCGATGCTCCGCTCCTTCGACTACGCGGCCGCCCACCTGCTGGCCGGCGCCCCCGGCCAGGACCCGGAGCTCGCCCTGCTGGCCTCCGCCTGGGCCTCCCGCAACCGGGCCGCGTACTGCGCGGGCTACACCGCGGGCGGCGGCGTCGACCCGACCGGCGCGCCGGAGCTGATGCGCGCGCTGGAGATCGACAAGGCGGTGTACGAGGTGGTGTACGAGGCCCGGCACCGGCCGAGCTGGCTGCCGATCCCGCTGGCCGCGATCAACCGCCTGGCCGACTCCGTCTGACCCGCGCCCGGCCGCCCCTCCGGCGGCCGGGCGAGCCGCCCCTCCCCCGCACCCGTCGCACCTCCAACTCACTTACCCAGCAAGCCAGTTCCCCCGCGTCCCCGCGCAAGGCACCCCGATCCTGGAGGATTCCGCCGTGACCCCGCTCGGTCCGCTCGACCCGTCCGCCGACCGCCAACCGGCCGTCCCGGCCACGTTCCGGAGCGGTCCGCGCAGCAAGGCCACCGCCGGGCGGCCCGCTGCGAAGTCCGCCGCGAAGGCCCCGGCCAAGGCGCCCGCGAAGGCGCCCGCGAAGTCCGCCGCGGCGAAGCAGCCGGCCGCCCGGGCGGGTGCGGCGGGTGCCGCCCCGGCCACGGCGCGGCCGGCGGGCGCCGGGGGCGCGCTGCGGCTGCCGGAGGCCCCGCTGCCACCGGCCGAGGTGGAGCGGCTGGTGTCCGGCGCGCACCACGACCCGCACGCCCTGCTGGGCGCGCACGAGCTGCCGACGGGCACCGCGATCCGGGTGCTGCGGCCGTTCGCGGAGCGGGTGGTGGTGGAGACCGAACTGGGCCCGGCGGAGCTGACGCACCAGCAGGGCGGCCTGTTCACCGGCCTGCTGACCGGGCAGAGCTTCCCGCGCTACACCCTGCGGGTGACGTATCCGGGCGGTGAGCCGCTGGTGCAGGAGGACGGCTACCGGCTGGCCCCGACGCTGGGCGAGCTGGACCTGCACCTGATCCGCGAGGGCCGCCACGAGCAGCTGTGGACCGTGCTGGGCTCGCACCTGCGCACCGTGGACGGCGTGACCGGTACGGCGTTCGCGGTGTGGGCGCCGAACGCGGTCGGGGTGCGGGTGATCGGCTCGTTCAACCACTGGGACGGCACCGCGCACCCGATGCGCTCGCTGGGCTCCTCGGGCGTCTGGGAGGTGTTCCTGCCCGACGTCGGCGAGGGCGACCGCTACAAGTACCAGATCCTCACCCGCCACGGACACCGCCTGGAGAAGGCCGATCCGCTGGCCCGCGCCACCCAGTGCCCCCCCGACACCGCCTCCGTCGTCACCACCTCCCGCCACACCTGGCAGGACGCCGAGTGGATGGAGCAGCGCGCCCGCACCGTGCACCACCGCGCCCCGATGTCGGTCTACGAAATGCACCTCGCGTCCTGGCGGCCGGAGTTGACGTCCTATCGGGAGATCGCCGAGGTCCTGCCCGGGTATCTGGTCGAACTCGGTTTCACCCACGTCGAGTTCATGCCGGTGATGGAGCACCCGTTCGGCGGCTCCTGGGGCTACCAGGTCTCCGGTTTCTATGCTCCCACGGCTCGGCTCGGCACTCCGGACGACTTCCGTTTCCTGGTCGACGCTCTGCACCGGCACGGCATCGGTGTGCTGGTCGACTGGGTGCCCGCGCACTTCCCGAAGGACGACTTCGCCCTGGCCCGCTTCGACGGCGAGCCGCTGTACGAGCCGGCCGACCCGCTGCGCGCCGAACACCCGGACTGGGGGACGCTGGAGTTCGACTACGGCCGCACGGAGGTGCGCAACTTCCTGGTCGCCAACGCGGTGTACTGGTGCGAGGAGTTCCACGTCGACGGCCTGCGGGTGGACGCGGTGGCCTCGATGCTCTACCTGGACTACTCGCGCGAGGGCGGTGCCTGGACGCCCAACCAGTACGGCGGCCGGGAGAACCTGGACGCGGCTTCCTTCCTCCAGGAGATGAACGCCACCGTCTACCGGCGCTGCCCGGGTGTGCTGACGGTGGCCGAGGAGTCCACCGCGTGGGACGGGGTGACCCGGCCGACCGACAGCGGCGGCCTGGGCTTCGGTCTGAAGTGGAACATGGGCTGGATGCACGACTCGCTGGTGTACATCGCCAAGGAGCCGGTGCACCGCAAGTACCACCACAACGAGATGACCTTCTCGATGGTGTACGCCTACTCCGAGAACTACATCCTGCCGATCTCGCACGACGAAGTCGTCCACGGCAAGCAGGCGCTGGTCTCCAAGATGCCCGGCGACTGGTGGCAGCAGCGTGCCAACCACCGTGCCTACCTGGGCTTCATGTGGGCCCACCCCGGCAAGCAACTCCTGTTCATGGGACAGGAGTTCGCCCAGGGCGCCGAATGGGACCACGAGCACGGCCCGCAGTGGTGGGTGCTGGACGAGGGCTGGCCGGCGCACGGCGACCACCGCGGCGTGCAGCGGCTGGTCGGCGCGCTGAACCGGGTCTACCGCGCCACCCCGGCGCTGTGGGAGCAGGACACCGTCCCCGACGGCTTCCGCTGGCTGGACGGCGGGGCGGCCGAGGACAACGTGCTGTCCTTCGTCCGGTTCGCCGCCGACGGCAGCCCGCTGGTCGCGGTCTCCAACTTCTCCCCGGTGGTGCGGCACGGCTTCCGGGTCGGCCTGCCCCGGCTGGAGGGCGCGGAGCAGGTCTGGGAGGAGGTGCTGAACACCGACGCCGAGGAGTACGGCGGCAGCGGGGTCGGCAACCCGGGCCCGGTGAAGTCGGAGGCCGAGCCGTGGGACGCCCAGCCGCGCTCGGTCGAGCTGGTGCTGCCGCCGCTGGCCACGGTCTGGCTGCGGCCGGCCCGCTGACCGTGCTGAACATCAGGTAAAAGGTCGACTTCCGGCATCGCACTCGTCTACAACGCTGTAGTAGGTTCGCGCTCGCCCGCCGCCCGCCGCAGCCGCCGAGAAGAGTGCGATGTCGCCGTCCCTGACCTACCCCGAATCCATCGGCATCGGCCTGCTCCAGGGCGTCACCGAGCTCTTCCCGGTCTCCAGCCTCGGCCACGCCATCCTGATACCGGCGCTGATCGGCGGCCGGACCCGGCACGACCTGGACGTCACCGCCGACGGCTCCCCCTACCTGGCCGTCCTGGTCGGCCTGCACCTGGCCACCGCCCTGGCCCTGGTCGTCTACTTCCGCCGCGACTGGATCCGGATCGTCGGCGGCCTGTTCTCCTCGCTCACCCGGCGCGAGATCGCCACCCCCGAGCAGAAGCTCGCCTGGCTGCTCGTGCTGTCCACCATCCCGGTCGGCATCGCCGGACTGGCCCTGGACCACCTGCTGCGCGACGCCCTCGGCAAGCCGAACCCGGCCGCGTTCTTCCTCGCCCTCAACGGCCTGGTCCTCTACACCGCCGAGCGCCTCAAGCGCGGCGGCACCGGCCGCCGCCGGGCCGGCGACGGCCCCGCCGCGGACTCCGACCGCCGGCTGGCCCGGCTGACCTTCCGCCAGGGCGCCTGGATCGGCTCCGCGCAGATCCTCGCCCTGCTCCCCGGCATCTCCCGCTCCGGCACCACCATGAGCGCCGGCGTCCTGCGCGGCCTCAACCACGAGGACGCCGCCCGGTTCTCCTTCCTGCTCGCCACCCCCGTCATCCTGGCCGCCTCCGCCCTCAAGCTCCCCGAACTCCTCTCCCCCGCCAACGCCCCCGTCCGCGGCCCCCTGCTGGCCGGCTCGCTGGCCGCCTTCCTGGCCGGCTACGTCTCCGTCCGCTTCCTCACCAAGTACTTCGAGACCCGCAGCCTCACCCCCTTCGCCGCCTACTGCACCCTGGCCGGCCTCGGCTGCCTGGTCTACCTGAACGTCTGAATTCAGAGCGCCTGGACCAGAGCTTCCAGCACCTCGTCGCAGACGAACACCCGGTCGTAGTTGCCCTCGGAGAACTGACGGAGATACCCGAGGTCCACCAGGCGGCGAACAGCCGTGTTCGCCGCCTGGTAGGTCACGCCGTGCCGGTCCTTCATCGCGTTCACCGTGAGCATCGGATACCCGATCAGCTCGCGGGCGATCTCCATCGGCGTGCCCTTGGCCTTGTGTCCCTTCAGCTCTTCGAGCATGCGGTTCCGGATGTCGACGAGCTTCCCGACCCGGCGGACCGCGGCCACGGCCTGCGCCTCGATCGCCTGGCAGACGAAGACGATCCAGGGCTCGAAGTCACCCGTGACACTCACCTGGTAGAGGTGGTCCTGGTACTCCCTCCGGTTCGCCTCCAGCCACGGCGACAGGGCGATGCTCGGCAACCGCAGTTCCTCGGCGGCGATCAGCTGAAGCAGCATCACCAGCCGCCCGAGCCTGCCGTTGCCGTCGTTGAAGGGGTGCAGGGTCTCGAACTGGTAGTGGCCGAGCGCCAGTCGGGCGAGCAGCGGCAGGTCGCCGGGACGGTTGATCCACGCCTCCCAGTCCAGTAGTCCGTCCCTCAGCTGCTGCCCGGGCGGGCACGGGATGAACCGGGCGTCCTCGATCCGATGGCCCGGGACGCCGATGAAGACCTGGACCTCCCGCACCCGGCCGGCCTGCGGGCCGTCGCTGGTGGTGCCGGTGACGAGCTGCTTCTGGAGGTACTCCAGCAGATGGACGCTGATCAGCCGCAGCTCCTTGATCCAGTCGACCGCGGCCTCGGCCGCCAGGACGTAGTTGTAGACCTCGGCGACATCACCGCTGTATTCGGACGAGGTGAGGAAGTCCGCCTGGAGCACCTCCTCCATCTGCACGTACGTGCCCTCGATGGCCGAGGTGCTGACGGCCTCCTGCCTGATCACCAGCCGGGCCAGGAGTTCGGGGTTGGGGAGCTGGAGCATGGCCTGGTCCGCCCGGGCCACTTTGCTCATCGCCCTGGTGATGGCGTTGTGGGTCGCACCGGACAGCGCGAGGTCGCCGGGGAGCTGGTTCGGCAGCTAGGCCGACGCCGAGTAGTCGGCACCGCGACGCGGGTCGTAACCGCCCACCGGCACCAGCAGGCCGATCGGGGAGTTCGCCAGAGGAGAGACAGACATGACTCGAGGCTAGCCAACCTTGAAAAGTGAGGGAGCCTTCTCAAGCAACCTTGCATTCCCTCCGACCCCACATGCGTCCAGCTCAGAGCGGTTCGACACGTTCAGGTGAGGAGCTCATGGTTGCTTGATATCCACCGTCGAAATTCAAGGTTGGGCGCTTGGGCCGCTCCTGCCATCCGCCCGGCATGAACGCTGGTGCCGCAGCGCGGTGCCCGTGTTGTACGACGGTATGGTCGGTGTGACCGCAGCCTGGGACGACCGGACGGAGAGCTCCACCGTGGCGCGCAGCGTGTACGTGACCGGGATCGACCGGGGGGACGGCCGGCAGGCCGTGGAGCTCGGGGTCATGGAACTGCTCACCCGCCAGGTGGACCGGGTGGGCGTGTTCCGTCCGCTGGTGCACGCCGCGGACGGCGGCGGGGCGGCCGGCGACCACGTGGTGGAGCTGCTGCGCGGCCGGTACCGGCTGGACCTGCCGGTCTCCGAGCTGTACGGGCTGACGTACGACGAGGCGGCGGCGCTGCAGGCGGCCAGCGGGCAGGACGAGCTGGTCTCGGCGCTGGTGGAGCGGTTCCACCAGCTGGAGCGGCGCTGCCAGGCGGTGCTGGTGCTGGGCACCGACTTCTCGGACACCAACATCCCGGACGAGCTGGCCTTCAACGCCCGGCTGGCGAACGAGTTCGGGGCGGGCGTGCTGCCGGTGGTCGGCGGCCGGCACGAGGACCCGCAGGCGGTGGTCGCGGAGGTGCGCAACGCGCACCGGGCGTACCGGGACCTGGGGTGCTCGATCCTGGCGATGGTGGCCAACCGGGTCCGGCCGGGGGCCAAGCAGCAGGTGCAGCGGGCGCTGACCGAGAAGCTGCCGGTGCCGGTGTACGTGATCCCGGAGGAGCCCGCGCTGGCCGCGCCGACGGTGGCGCAGCTGGTGGAGGCGACCGGCGCGACGGTGCTGCTGGGCGACGCGGCGGGGCTCTCCCGGGACGTGCGGAACTTCGTGTTCGGCGGGGCGATGCTGCCGACCTTCCTGGACGCGCTGACCGAGGGCGCGCTGGTGGTCACCCCGGGCGACCGGGCGGACCTGGTGATCGGGTCGCTGGCGGCGCACGCGGCGGGCTCCCCGCCGATCGCCGGCGTGCTGCTGACGCTCGGTCAGCACCCGGGCCCGAACGTGATGGCGCTGGCCTCCCGGCTGGCCCCGGGCACCCCGGTGGCCGAGGTGACCGAGGGCTCCTGGCTGACCGCGGCGGCCCTGACCCACCTGGAGGGCCGGATCGGCCCGAACAGCCCGCGGAAGGCCGAGATCGCCCTCGGCCTGTTCGAACTGCACGTGGACACCGCCGAGTTGACCAGCCGGATCGAGCTGAGCCGGTCCGAGCGGGTCACCCCGATGATGTTCGAGCACGCGCTGCTGGAGCGGGCCCGCGCGGACCGCCGGCACATCGTCCTGCCGGAGGGCACCGAGGACCGGGTGCTGCGCGCCGCCGAAGTGCTGCTGCGCCGCAACATCTGCGACCTGACCCTGCTCGGCGCCCCGGACGAGGTGCACCGCAAGCTGGCCGCGCTCGGCATCGAGCTCCCGCAGGCCGGCGACGCGGGCGCGCAGCTGCGGATCGTCGACCCGGCGGCCAGCCCGCTGCGCCAGCAGTTCGCCGAGCTGTACGCGAAGGCCCGGGCGCACAAGGGCATGACGGTGGAGCGGGCGCTGGACGTGGTCACCGACGTCTCGTACTTCGGCACCCTGATGGTGCAGGAGGGCATCGCGGACGGCATGGTCTCGGGCGCGGTGCACTCGACGGCGGCGACCATCCGCCCGGCCTTCGAGGTGATCAAGACCTCGCCGGGGGCGGCGATCGTCTCCTCGGTGTTCTTCATGTGCCTGGCCGACAAGGTGCTGGTGTACGGCGACTGCGCGGTCAACCCGGACCCGGACGCCCAGCAACTGGCCGACATCGCGATCCAGTCGGCGGAGACCGCGGCCCAGTTCGGGGTGGAGCCGCGGGTGGCGATGCTGTCGTACTCGACCGGCGCCTCGGGCTCGGGCGCGGACGTGGACAAGGTCCGCAAGGCCACCGAGCTGGTCCGCGAGCTGCGCCCGGACCTGCTGGTGGAGGGGCCGATCCAGTACGACGCGGCGGTGGACGCGCGCGTCGCGGCGACCAAGCTGCCGGGCTCGGCGGTGGCCGGCCGGGCCACCGTGCTGGTCTTCCCGGACCTGAACACCGGCAACAACACGTACAAGGCGGTGCAGCGCTCGGCCGGGGCGATCGCGGTCGGGCCGGTGCTGCAGGGCCTGAACAAGCCGGTGAACGACCTGTCCCGGGGCGCCCTGGTGGAGGACATCGTCTCCACCGTGGCGATCACCGCGATCCAGTCCCAGCCCGCCGCCGAGACCGAGACCCCCGCCGCAGGAGGCGCGCTGTGACCGCCGGTACCCGTGTCCTGGTGCTGAACGCCGGGTCGTCCTCGGTGAAGTACCAGCTGATCGACATGCTGGACGGCTCCCGGCTGGCCTCCGGCCTGGTGGAGCGGATCGGCGAGGAGGCCGGCCGGCTGCTGCACCTGCCGCTGACCGGGGAGCCGCGCGAGACGCTGCGGCGCTTCGACGGGCACGACGTGGCGCTGCGGGCGGTGGCCGACGAGCTGGCGAAGGACCTGATGGGCCTGGACTCGCCGGAGCTGGCGGCGATCGGCCACCGGGTGGTGCACGGCGGGCTGCGCTTCACCCGGCCGACGCTGGTCACCGACGCGGTGCTGGCCGAGATCCGCCGGCTGATCCCGGTCGCGCCGCTGCACAACCCGGCGAACATCACCGGCATCGAGGTGGCCCGGGCGCTGCGCCCGGACCTGCCGCAGGTCGCGGTGTTCGACACCGCGTTCCACGCCACGCTGCCCGAGCACGCGGCCCGCTACGCGATCGACCGGAGGACGGCCGACGAGCACCGGGTGCGCCGCTACGGCTTCCACGGCACCTCGCACCAGTACGTCTCGCGGGCCACCGCCCGGCTGCTCGGCCGGGACCCGGCGGAGCTGAACGTGATCGTGCTGCACCTGGGCAACGGCGCCTCGGCCTCGGCGGTGGCGGGCGGGGTGTGCGTGGAGACCTCGATGGGGCTGACCCCGCTGGAGGGCCTGGTGATGGGCACCCGCTCCGGCGACGTGGACCCGGGCCTGGTGTTCCACCTGCACCGGGTCGGCGGGATGAGCATCGACCAGATCGACGACCTGCTGAACCGGCGCAGCGGCCTGCTGGGCCTGTGCGGGGACAACGACATGCGCGAGGTGGTCCGCCGGGCCCAGGAGGGCGAGGAGGACGCCAAGCTGGCCTTCGACTCGTACGTGCACCGGATCCGGCGCTACCTGGGCGGCTACTACGCGGTGCTGGGGCGGGTGGACGCGGTGGCGTTCACCGCGGGTGTCGGGGAGAACTCCGCCGAGGTGCGGGCCGCGGTCTGTGCCAATCTGGAGGAGCTGGGCATTTCGGTCGATCCGGAGCTGAACGCGGTGCGTTCCCGGGACGCCCGGACGGTCTCGCCGTCCTACTCGCGGGTCACCGTCGCGGTGGTGCCGACCGACGAGGAGCTGGAGATCGCCCAGCAGACGTTCGCGCTGGTCCACGAGGTGTAGGCCCGGCGCGGGATGACTACCCGTCAGTATCCCACCCCTCGGAATGTTCGTTGGCGATATCTGACGATTCGAGCTGAATGTACCGATAACACGAACGGATAGACTGACGGATATGCGCCGAGCGAAAATTGTCTGCACCCTGGGTCCCGCGACGGACTCCTACGAACAGCTGAAGGCCATCGTCGAAGCGGGCATGAACGTCGCCCGCCTCAACATGAGCCACGGCTCCCACGCCGAGCACGAGGACCGGTACCGCCGCGTCCGCCAGGTCTCGGAGGACACCGGCCGCACCATCGGCGTGCTGGCCGACCTGCAGGGCCCCAAGATCCGTCTGGCGACCTTCGCCAACGGCCCGGTGACCGTTGACAACGGCGACACGTTCACCATCACCACCGAGGACGTCCCCGGTGACCAGCACATCTGCGGCACCACCTACAAGGGCCTGCCCGGCGACGTGAAGCCCGGCGACCCGATCCTGATCAACGACGGCGTCATCGCCCTGGAGGTCGTCAGCGTCGACGGCCCGCGGGTGAAGACCGTGGTGGTCGAGGGCGGTGTGCTCTCCAACAACAAGGGCATCAACCTGCCCGGCGCGGCGGTCAACGTCCCCGCGCTGTCCGAGAAGGACAAGGACGACCTGCGCTTCGCCCTGCAGCTGGGCGTCGACATGGTCGCGCTGTCCTTCGTCCGCAACGCCGCGGACATCGACGACGTGCACAAGGTCATGGACGAGGTCGGCATCCGGGTGCCGGTCATCGCCAAGATCGAGAAGCCGCAGGCCGTCGAGGCGATGGAGGAGATCGTCCTCGCCTTCGACGCGATCATGGTGGCCCGCGGCGACCTCGCGGTCGAGTACCCGCTGGAGAAGGTGCCGCTGGTCCAGAAGCAGCTGGTCACCCTGGCCCGCCGCAACGCCAAGCCGGTCATCGTCGCCACCCAGATGATGGAGTCGATGATCCACGCCTCGCGCCCGACCCGCGCCGAGGTCTCCGACGTCGCCAACGCCATCCTGGACGGCACGGACGCGGTCATGCTGTCCGCCGAGTCGAGCGTCGGCAAGTACCCGGTCGAGACCGTCAAGACCATGAGCCGGATCGCCGAGAAGGCCGAGGAGGAGCTGCTCTCGCAGGGCCTCCAGCCGCTCAACCCGGGCCGCAAGCCGCGCACCCAGGGCGGCTCGGTCGCCCGCGCCGCGTGCGAGCTGGGCGACTTCCTCGACGGCAAGGCGCTGGTCGCGTTCACCAAGTCCGGTGACACCGCGCGCCGGCTGTCCCGCTACCGCTCGCCGATCCCGGTGATCGCCTTCACCCCGGACGTCGCCACCCGCAACCAGCTCTCGCTGAGCTGGGGCGTCGAGGCGTACGTCTCGGAGCAGGTGGCCACCACCGACGAGATGGTCGAGCAGGTCGACCGCGAGCTGCTCAAGATGAACCGCCTCGCCGAGGGCGACACCGTGATCGTCACGGCCGGCGTGCCGGTCGGCATCCCCGGCACCACCAACATGGTGCAGGTGCACCACCTGGGCGCTCGCTCGGAGGGCTGAGCGCCGCGCACGGACGCCTGAACGCCGCAGGGGCGGGACCCGAGGACCGGGTCCCGCCCCTGCGGCGTTCGGTGGCGGCGGGTCAGCCGTCGTACGGCGTCTTGTCGTTGAACAGCCGCATGCCGGGGATGGTCAGGTCGCCGCCGAACTGGCCCGCCTGCACCGCCTTGGCGTTGGTCAGGGTCAGGTCCAGCGGGATCGGCACCGCGCCCAGCAGGTCCCACAGCCACTTCGGCAGGGTGTCCGGGGTGAGCGTGATCTGCCCCAGGTCGATCAGGATCGGCAGGCCGTAGACCGCCGCCAGGTTGCCCGACAGGCTCTCCACGTACATGGTGACCGGGCCGTTGCGCATGGTCGAGGTCGACCCCTCGCGGCTCTTCACGTGGAAGGTCAGCCCGGGGATCTGGATGGTCGACATGTCGAGGTTCTCGATGTCGACGCTGTCGGTGGTGAACTTCAGCACCCGCTTGGTGCCGCTCTCCGTGGTGACGTCGTAGACGCCGTTGAACACCGAGCCGTGCAGCGCCAGCCGGGTCGAGTGCAGCACCCAGTTCTGGTCCGGCACCACGTGCCCCGACGGGGCCGCCTTCGCGGCCAGGCCCCTGGTGCTCACCAGGCAGTTCGGGCCCACCGGGGCGGAGGCGGACGGCGAGGGCGAGGCGGACGGCGCGGCGGAGGGCTTGGCCGCGGCGCCCTTGGACGCGGTGGCGCCGGCCGAGGGGTCGGCGCGGGCGTCGTGGCGGGCGCGGCGGTGGCGGAGCGCGGGGCCCCGGAGGGGGCGGGGGTGGCCGCGGGGGTCGGCGTCGGCGCGGCGGTGCCGGACTTCGCGGTCGGCGCGGGCGTGGGCGTCGGGGACGGCGAGGCGCTCGCGCCCGGGTGGATCAGGTTGTTCCACCAGTCGTCGATCACCCCGGCCTGCTGCACCGTGCCGCCGGGCGCGGCGGCCGCCTTCGGCACCGTGTACACGGCGGACTGCGCGGCGGCGCCCCGGTGTACACGGCGGGCACCGCGGCCGCGCTGCCCGCGGGCGCCTGCCCGGTCCCGGGCTGCCGGAGCGCCGCGGCCTGCTGGACCGAGGAGTCCGGCAGCACCTTGATCTCGCTCTTCGGGACGGGCGTCTCCTTCAGCACCGTGTCCGGAGCGCAGTTCCCGGCCTGCTGCGGGTCGGCGGCCGCCGCCAGCGTCGGCGTGTAGGCCGCGCCGACCAGCAGCGCGGTCGGCACCGCGGCGATCGCCAGCGCCCGGCCGCGCAGCCGGGAGCGCACCCCTTCCCGGGGCACGGCGTGCCGCGGGCCGGGGACGGTCGGTTTCTCGGATCCGGTCACCGCTGCTCCTCCTCGGCGGGTGTGTGCGGGGCGGTGCCGTGCTCCAGCGGCGGCTCGGCCGCGGCCTGGGCGGGCAGCTGCGCGGTGGGCGCGCCGTCCGGTGCGGCGACGGACTCGGCGGTGCCCGCGTCGGCGCCCTCGGCGGCCGGCTTCGGCGGCAGCGGGGCCCAGGAGACCAGCAGGCCGCCGGCGACCAGGCCGGTCACCAGGCCCATGCCGAATCCGCCGAGGTTGGAGACCGGGATCGAGATCAGCGCCAGGATGGTGGTCGCCACGCCGCAGAAGACCCGCACCATCGGCTGGAACCAGGCGGTCAGCCCGAGCGCGATCATCAGCAGTCCGATGATCATCGAGCCGGCGCCGGCGGTGGTGGCCATCGCCACCGTCAGGCCGCCCAGGCTGAGGTGCGCGTAGGGGAAGTACAGGATCGGGACGCCCGCGATCATCGCAATCAGCCCACCCCAGAACGGCCGGGTGCGCCGCCAGGTGCGGAACCCCCGCCGGACTCGGCTGGCGAAGCCGACCTGGCCCTCGGGCCAGGCCTCGACGGTTGCGCTGGACATGGTGCGACTCCTCGATGGTGGGTCCGAGGGGAAAGACGGATGGCCCCGGGTGGGCCGGGGTGCGGTCCGGGGAGACGGCGCTCGGCCGCCTCCCCGGACCCGTGGTCCGCTGGCGGGCCCGACCTGCGGGCCCGCACTAGCCGCGGACTAGTAGCACTCGACGCCGTCGCCGGAGCCCTTGTTGATGTTGAGCTTCAGGCCGTTGAGCGTGAAGGTGCCGGCCGAGGTGGCCCACGCGGTCTGCTGGACGTGCTGCAGGTGCGCGGAATCGGCGGCCTGGGCGAAGCCCTGGGCGCCGCTCGGCAGCTTGCCGCCGTCGTGCTGGAGCTTGTCGACCGCGGAGCCCTTGAGGGTGCTCGCGTCCTGGCCGATGTTGATGTTCTTGAACTCGGCGTCCGCGTTCAGCTGGTTGAGGTCGATCAGCAGCTGCTGGGCGTCGACCTGCTTGGCCGCGTCGTCGCTCTGGCCGGCCCGCAGGACCAGGGTCCACTTGCCGAGCCCGACACCGGAGAGGTCGGTGACGACCGACTGGCACAGGTTCTTCAGCTTCGCGTGGTCGAAGGCCGAGACCGCCACCGGGTGCAGGGTGCCGTTCGTCTCGGCGTCCACGCTGCCGAACTGCGAGAAGCCCTCGCCCTGCAGGTCGTCGACGGTGACCTTGAACTGCTGGCCGGAGACCGAGAACGAGGCCGCCAGCGCGGAGTTGGCCAGCGAGACGCCGATCGCGGCGGTGGCCGCGATGCTGGGCACCATCACCAGGGCGAAGCGCTTCCAGCGGGTCTTGCCGTAGGACTGGGACATGCGTGGTCCTCCTTCTAGGACGTACATCTCCGGCCGTTCCGGTGCGTCCCGCACGTGGTCCGGCCCGGGATGGGAGAGAGCTACGTCCTCGGTAGCGGAGAGCGCCTGCTGCCGTGGGGACGGCGCCGGCGATCACCCCCGAGCGACAACCAGGCGGCCGCGCGGGCTGCGCGACCGTTTCGAGGTCAGGAACCGCCGCGTGGGATCTGCGGTTACCCCCCTGTCCTCACCCGGTGGGGACCCCTCGTCGCCGAGGGACCGGGCGTCGCCGATCGTTGTCCAAACCGGAGCGGAGCACAAGAGGTCCGTTACTGACGGGTAATCCAACAGTGAACGGGGTCGATCATGGAATCGAAGGCTCCGCAACGGAGTGTGACCGAAATCGCGCGCACGGCCGATTCCGACCCGTGGAAACACCGACGAAACACCCCTCCGCGGTCACGAACCGTGACTACGGAGGGGTGTTATCAAGATTTGGTAAACGCGCCGGAACGGCACCCGAAAGTCGTCAAATCGCCGACGACACCGCAGGTCACCCGAGGTGTCACCGGGTGCCGCCGGGACGCCGCCCGGTGACACCCCGACCGCCCGTCAGAACAGCACCCGGGCCAGCGCCTGACGGGCCGCCACCGTGCGCGGGTCCTCCGGACCGATCACCTCGAACAGCTCCAGCAGCCGCACCCGGGCCGCGTCCCGGTCGTCGCCGAACGTCCGGGCGACGGTGTCGACCAGGCGTCCGAAGGCGTCCTCCACGTGCCCGCCGACCAGGTCCAGGTCGGCGGCCCGCAGCTGGGCCGGCACGTCCTTCGGGTCGCCCGCCGCGTCGGCCCGCACCTGCTGCGGGTCGAGCTGCTCCACCCGCTGCAGCAGCTGCGCCTGGGCCAGGCCCAGCTTGGCCTCGACGTGCCCGGGCCGGTCGCTCAGCACGTTCTGGTACGCCCGCACCGCGCCGGCCAGGTCACCCCGGTCCAGCGCCTCGTGCGCCGCCTCCAGCGCCGGGTCGGCCGGCACCCGCGGCTCGGCCGCCGCGTCCTCGCCGCCGCCCGCGCGGGTGCCGACGATGCCGAAGCGCTGCTCGGCCACCGCGATCAGCTGGTCCAGGATCTTGCGGACGTTGGCCTCGTTCTCGGCGCCCTGGAACAGCGGCACCAGCTGGCCCGCCACCACGGCCATCACGGCCGGGATGCCCTGGATGCCGAACTGCTGGGCGATCAGCTGGTTGGCGTCCACGTCGATCTTGGCGAGCACGATCCGGCCCGCGTACTCCTCGGCCAGGCGCTCGAGGATCGGGCTGAGCTGCTTGCACGGGCCGCACCACTCGGCCCAGAAGTCCACCACCACCGGGACCTCGGCCGAGCGCTGGACCACCTCGGACTCGAAGGTCTCCTCGGTGACGTCCAGCACCAGGGGGTGGTCCGCGAGCGCCGGGCCGTCGCCCGTCGCCGCCTGCCGGGCCCGCTCGGCCCGGGTCTGCTCGGCCTTCTGGGCGGCCTCTCCGGCCGCCTTCACCGCGGCGAGGTCCACCGCACCGCGCAGGGCGGAGCTGTTGAGACGCGAATTCCGTGACTGCATGGCTCTATCCTCCCCCGTCGGAGCCGGTGCCGGGCGCCAACCGCCCGGAAAAACCCGGAGCGGGCCGTCCGCCTCCCCGGCGGGGCCCGGACCGTCCGGTGCGGGTCCCCACCCGCACCGCGCGCCCGCCCGATCCCAGGGGCCGGGCGCGATTGGTCGTCGCTCTTTCGCTACTGGTCGTAGCGTATCTGCCCCCCGGGCTCCCCCCGCAAGCCCCGCACCCCCTCCCGGAGCGTGAGCTGCCCCACTTTCCACCGCGCGGCGGGTGCCGGTCACCACGGCATGTCGCTACCGTGGAACCACCAAGTTACTTCTGAGTAAACAAGCCAGGAGGCGCGGTGGCCCCCACCACCCGGCAGCCCGCCGAGCACCAGGACCCGCCCGCCGCGGACGCCCCGGCCTCCCCCGCCGCCCGCGGCAAGGGCCGCCCGCGCAGCGCCGCCGCCGACCAGGCCATCCTCGACGCCACCCGCGAGGCGCTCGCCGAACTCGGCTGGGGCGGGCTCACCATGGGCGACGTCGCCCAGCGGGCCGGCGTCGCCAAGACCACCCTCTACCGGCGCTGGCCGTCCAAGAGCGAGCTGGTCGTCGACGCCATCGCCAGCCTCTTCGACCAGTTGGAGTGCGCCGACCGCGGCAGCCTGCAGGCCGACATCGAGGCCGTGGTCGCCCGCTTCGCCGAACTGCTCACCCTCCCCGAGACCCAGGCCGCGCTGCTCGCCCTGTTCGCCGAGGGCTCCCGCGACCCGCAGCTGCGCCGGCGGATCCGGGAGCGGATCGTCCAGCCGCAGAAGGTGCTGGTCGAGCTCGGCCGGGCCAACGCCCAGGCCCGCGGCGAGATGGACCCGGACCGGGACCCGGCCGCCGCCGACGAGGAGATCGGCATCATCTTCGACACCATCGCCGGCACCGTCGAGCACCGGCTGCTGGTGAGCGGCGAACCCGTCACCCCCGAGTGGATCCGCCGCTTCACCACCCTGCTGCTGGGCCCCTTCCCGGGGCTGCTGCACCGCCCGGCCGCCGGGGCCTGACCGGCCCGCCGGGCCGGAAGGCCGGCGGGGTCAGAAGCTGGCGTTCTCCCGGTAGGTGCCCCACTCCTCGCGCAGGGCGTGGCAGATCTCGCCCAGGGTGGCCTCGGCGCGGACCGCGCGGAGCATCGGCTCGATCATGTTGGTGCCGGAGCGGGCGGCTTCGAGCATCGCGTCCAGGCCGGCCCGGACGGCGGCCTCGTCGCGGTGCGACTTGCGCTCGCGCAGGACCCGGACCTGCTCGCGTTCGACCTCGTGGCTGACCCGGAGGATCTCCAGTTCGGGGGTGACGCTGCGGGGGTGGCAGTTGACGCCGACCACCCGCTTGTCGCCCTTCTCGACGCCCTGCTGGTAGCGGAACGCGGCCTCGGCGATCTCGCCGGTGAACCAGCCCTCCTCGATGCCGCGCAGGATGCCGGAGGTCATCGGGCCGATCGGGTGCTCGGCGCTGCCCTTGTCGAGGATCTTCCGGAAGATCTCCTCGGTCTGGGCCTCGATCCGGTCGGTGAGCGCCTCGACGTACCAGGAGCCGCCGAGCGGGTCGGCGACGTTGGTGACGCCGGTCTCCTCCATGATCACCTGCTGGGTGCGCAGGGCGATCTCGGCGGCCTGCTCGCTGGGGAGGGCGAGGGTCTCGTCGAGGGCGTTGGTGTGCAGCGAGTTGGTGCCGCCGAGGACGGCGGACAGCGCCTCGACCGCGGTGCGCACCACGTTGTTGTACGGCTGCTGGGCGGTCAGCGAGACGCCCGCGGTCTGGGTGTGGAAGCGCAGCCACTGCGCCTTCTCGGTCTTCGCGCCGAAGTGGTCGCGCATCCAGCGGGCCCAGATCCGGCGGGCGGCGCGGAACTTGGCGATCTCCTCGAAGAAGTCGAGGTGGGCGTCGAAGAAGAAGGACAGGCCGGGGGCGAACACGTCGACGTCCAGGCCGCGGGAGAGGCCGAGTTCGACGTAGGCCAGGCCGTCGGCCAGCGTGTAGGCGAGCTCCTGGGCGGCCGTGGCCCCGGCCTCGCGGATGTGGTAGCCGGAGACCGAGAGCGGCTTGTAGGCGGGGATGCCCGCGGCGCAGTGCTCCATCAGGTCGCCGATCAGGCGCAGGTGCGGCTCGGGGGCGAACAGCCACTCCTTCTGCGCGATGTACTCCTTGAAGATGTCGGTCTGCAGGGTGCCGTTGAGCACGCCGGGGTCGACGCCCTGGCGCTCGGCGGCCACCAGGTACATGCAGAAGACCGGGACGGCCGGGCCGCTGATGGTCATCGAGGTGGTGACCTCGCCGAGCGGGATGCCGCGGAACAGCACCTCCATGTCTGCGGCGGAGTCGATGGCGACGCCGCAGTGGCCGACCTCGCCGAGCGAGCGGGCGTCGTCGGAGTCGTAGCCCATCAGGGTCGGCATGTCGAAGGCCACCGAGAGGCCGCCGCCGCCGGCCTCCAGGATCATCCGGTAGCGCTCGTTGGTCTGCTCGGCGTTGCCGAAGCCGGCGAACTGGCGGATGGTCCAGGCCCGGCCGCGGTAGCCGGTGGGGTGCAGGCCCCGGGTGTAGGGGTACTCGCCGGGCCAGCCGATCCGCTCGAAGCCCTCGACGTCCTGGCCGGCGGGCGGGCCGTAGACCGGGTCGACGTCCTCGCCGCTCAGCGTGGTGAAGTCCGCGTCGCGCTTGCGCGCCTTGTCGTACCGCTGCTGCCAGCGCTGCCGGCCGGCCTCGATCTGCTCGGCGTCCATCGGCTCCGACTCCCGCTCCGTACGGCCGCTCCGGTGGGGGCGGCGGAAGAACTGCTTGGATGTCCTAGTAATTTACTCGGACGTCCTAGTACCTGTCGATGGCGGCCCCCGGACACGCGGAGGGCGCCCCTTCCGGCGGAAGGGGCGCCCCGGCAGAGCGCTGGTGCGGGCGCGGTCAGGCGGCGACCGGCTCCGGCGTGACGATCAGCGGTGCGACCTCGCGGGTGACCCGGCGCTCGACGAAGAACACGGCGGTGGGGACGGTGCCGGCCAGCAGCGTCCAGGCGAGCTTGCCCATCGGCCACTTGGCCTTGGTGCCCAGGTCGAAGGCGAACGCCAGGTAGACCACGTACAGCCAGCCGTGCGCGATGCCGACCGCGGTGGTGAAGCCCGCCGCGCCCGAGATGTCGAGGACGTACTTGGCGATCACCCCGAGGGTGAGCAGGATCAGGAGCACACCGGTGAGGTAGGCCATGGCGCGGTAGCGGGTCAGCACACTCTGCTTCATGCAGTCGAGGGTAACCGCCCCTACGCGTCGCCCCGGTCGGGGCCCTCCTCGGCGGGGGGCTCGAAGTCGCCGGCGGCGACCCGCAGCGGGCGGAGCAGTTCGAACACCTCGTGGCAGGCGTCGGCGTCGTAGCCGTCCAGGCCGAACTCGACGGCGACGAGTTCGCGGGTGGCCTGCTCGACGACCTGGCGGCCGCGGTCGGTGATGGCGGCCAGCACGCCGCGGCCGTCGAGCGGGTTGGGGCGGCGGGTGACCAGGCCGGAGCGCTCCAGGCGGTCGACGGTGTTGGTGACGCTGGTGGGGTGGACCATCAGGCGCTCGCCGATCTTGGAGAGCGGGAGTTCGCCGGAGCGGCTGAAGGTGAGCAGCACCAGGGCCTCGTAGCGGGCGAAGGTGAGGCCGTAGGGCTTGACCACGGCGTCGACCCGGCCGAGCAGGATCTGGTGGGCGCGCATCACCGAGGTGATCGCCGCCATGGACGGCACCTTGCCCCAGCGGCGGGTCCAGAGCTCGTCGGCGCGGGCGATCGGGTCGAAGTCGAGGGCGAGGGGCTTGGGCACGCCCCCACCGTACCCGCGGGGCCCGGCAGGGGTAGCAGGTGTCCACGATGGTGGACAACCCGACCCCCTTGGCGGGATCACGCCAAACAGGCGAGGGCAGCCCGTTGGCTGCCCTTTACCGTGCATATTCCGGCAATATTCAGTGTTTTCAACGGAGTTGGGCCTTCGCCCAGCCCGCACCGCATGGTTCGCAGCGAAACCTCCGATTTCCCGGCACCCCCATTGCCGGTCCGCTGGCGAGAGTTTGCCAATAGTTGCCGAACCGCTGTTCCGGGATTCTCCGCGTCGTCATGCTTCTGGCCAGCCCCGTTCGACACCGCCGGCCCACCCCACCGGCGCCTGTCATCTGACCGCACGGAGCTGCACGTCAGCACCCGTTCCGCCCCAGCAGGCACTGACCTCGGTGCCCCGGAGCGCGGTGCGACCGCACAGACGCGGTTGATCCGGAAGGAACCCGTACGTGAAGCGAAAGCTCGCTGTCGGCGCCGTTCTCTCTGCCTCGGCCCTGCTGGCCGGCGCGATCCAGGTGAGCGCCGGCATGGCGTACGCCGCACCCAACCCCGCCTCCCTCAACCGCGGCGACCAGCTCGCGCTGGCCGCCGCCCAGGCCCCCGCCGCCGCCAAGGCCCTGGGCCTCGGCGCCCAGGAGAAGCTGGTCGTCAAGGACGTCGTCGTCGACGCCGACGGCACCCGCCACTTCCGCTACGAGCGCACCTACAACGGGCTGCCGGTGCTCGGCGGCGACCTGGTCGTGCACCAGGCCGCCAACGGCAAGCTGAAGTCCACCGACAAGGCCGTCGCCGGCAGCCTGGCCCCCGCCTCGCTGAGCCCGAAGCTGACGGCCGGCCAGGCCGCCGCCAAGGCGACCGGCGCGGTGCAGGCCACCGTCGGCATCACCAAGGACGCCGACGAGGCTGCCCTCACCTCGGTCTCCGGCTCGGGCAGCGACGCCCAGCTGGTGGTCTGGGCCGCCGACGGCGCCCCGCGGCTGGCCTACCGCACCACCGTGGAGGGCCTGCGGGCGGACGGCACCCCGAGCCGCCAGCTGCTGGTCACCGACGCGGACACCGGCGCGGTGCTCTCCACCCACGAGGAGATCCAGACCGCCAACGCGACCGGCTCCGGCAACGGCGTCTTCGTCGGCAACGTCTCGCTGACCACCAACTACACCGGTTCCGCATACCAGTTGAAGGACGCCACCCGCGGCGGCCAGTACACCACCACGCTGGCCAACAAGACCTCGGGCAAGGGCACCCTCTACTCGAAGTCCACCAACACCTGGGGCAACGGCCTGGCCTCCAACGGCGAGTCCGCGGCCGTCGACGCCCAGTACGGCGCGGCCGTCACCTGGGACTTCTACAAGAACACCTTCGGCCGGGCCGGCATCCGCGGCGACGGCGTCGGCGCGTACAGCCGGGTCCACTACGGGCGCAACTACGTCAACGCGTTCTGGGACGACAGCTGCTTCTGCATGACCTACGGCGACGGCGCCTCCAACAGCCACCCGCTGACCGAGCTCGACGTCTCCGGCCACGAGATGAGCCACGGTGTGACCTCCAACACCGCGAACCTCAACTACTCGGGCGAGTCCGGCGGCCTGAACGAGGCCACCTCCGACATCTTCGGCACCATGGTCGAGTTCTACGCGAACCTGCCGAAGGACAACCCGGACTACCTGATCGGCGAGCTGATCAACATCAACGGCGACGGCACGCCGCTGCGCTACATGGACAAGCCCTCCAAGGACGGCGCGTCCGCCGACTACTGGTCCTCCACCGTCGGCAGCAAGGACGTCCACTACTCCTCGGGCGTCGCCAACCACTTCTTCTACCTGCTGGCCGAGGGCAGCGGCGCCAAGACCATCAACGGCGTCAGCTACAACTCGCCCACCTACAGCGGCTCCTCGGTCACCGGCATCGGCCGGGACAAGGCCGCCCAGGTCTGGTACCGGGCGCTGAGCGTCTACATGACCTCGACCACCAACTACAAGGGCGCGCGCACCGCGACCCTGAGCGCGGCGAAGGACCTGTACGGCTCCGGCTCGGCCGAGTACAACGCGGTCGCGGCCGCGTGGACCGCGGTGAACGTCAGCTGACGCCGACCCGGTAGCAGAAAAGCCCGCGGCGGCCGGGCCTCCCACGAAGAGGCCCGGCCGCCGCGCACCACGTCCGGGGTCAGGCGGCGGCCGGCGCCGCCCCGTCCAGCTCGCCGCGCTCCTCCTTGGCCAGCATCCGCTCGGCGAAGAAGCCGCCGGTCGGCAGCACCGACAGCACGAACAGCAGCAGGCCGCGCTTCGGCTCCCAGCGGCGGGCCTGGTACGCCTGGACCAGGAACACCAGGTAGAGGATGAACAGCACGCCGTGCACCGTGCCCATCACCGGGACGGCGTTGAAGCTCGTGGTGCGCTTCAGCACCGAGCAGACCAGCAGCAGCAGGAACGACAGGCCCTCGGGGCCGGAGACCAGGCGCAGGCGGTGGACGGCGGCGACGCTCTTCACGGGGATTCCTCACGGGGGCAGGACGGGCGGCGGGTTTGTGAACGGATGCACAAGCCAGGCCTATTATCACCGACCCGACGCCGCGCCCGACCGCGGACCCCCTATTCTGCTGTGCTGCGCGCGACCCGACCGCCGGGCCGCGCAGACCCACGGGGGAACGCACCATGCTGAAACGGGACTGGAACCGGCACACCTGCGCCAAGCGCGGCCACATCACCTACGCGCCCGACGAGCCCGACCTGCGGACGCGCCTGCACACCGCCACCGCCGTCGGCACCGCCTGGCGCTGCCTGCGCTGCGGCGACTTCGCCCTCGGCGCCCCGCACGGCTCCGGCCCGGCCGAGGACGCGCCGCTGGTGCCCCGCGGCAAGGCGCTGCGCGACCTGTTCATCCTGCGCTTCCTGGCCGTCGAGCGGCTGCTGCGCGGCCTGCTGATCGTGGTCGTCGCCTGGGGCGTGTGGAAGTTCTCCAACAGCCAGGACGCGGTGCGCCGGATCTTCGACGAGAACCTGACCGTCTTCAAGCCGGTCACCGACCACTTCCACTTCGACCTGGAGCACTCGCCGATCGTCGACACCATCCGCAAGACCTTCGAGTACAAGCACTCCACCCTGGTCTACGTGGCCGCGGCGCTGGTGGTGTACGCGCTGATCGAGATCGTCGAGGCGTTCGGCCTGTGGTGGGGCCACCGCTGGGCCGAGTACCTGACCGTGGTCGCCACCGCCGCGTTCCTGCCGCTGGAGGGCTACGAACTCACCGAGCACGTCAGCGCGCTGAAGATCTGCACGCTGCTGCTGAACATCGCCGCGGTGCTCTGGATCATGCTCTCCAAGCGCCTGTTCGGCCTGCGCGGCGGCCGCGCCGCGTTCGAGGCCGAGCGGCACTCGGCCTCGCTGCTGGAGGTCGAGGTCTCCGCGGGGGCGCTGCCGCAGGCGGCCTGACCGCCGGGGATTCGTCCGGTATGTCCGCCTGACGGTATGTCCGATGTACGGGTTTCGTACCGAACGGGTACCAGCCCTCCCGGTTCCCCTCCCCAGCCGGGGAGGGGGCCGCTAGATTCCCGGACGTGGCACAGTTCCGACTCCAGGGGTCCAGAGTCCTCGCCGTCGATCTCGCCGGGGACACCGTCAAGGCACGCAACGGCTCGATGGTCGCCTACACCGGGCAGATGGGCTTCAAGAAGCTCACCGGCGGCGGCGACGGCCTGCGCGGCATGGTCACCCGCCGGCTCACCGGCGAACGCATGGAGGTCATGGAGGTGAAGGGGCAGGGCACCTGCTACTTCGCCGACAAGGCCACCGAGATCAACCTGGTCCGGCTGAACGGCGAGACGCTGTTCGTCGAGTCCGACAACCTGCTCGCCACCGAGGCGACGCTGCGCACCGGCACCTCCTTCACCGGCCTGAACGGCATGGCCAGCGGCAACGGCCTGTTCACCACCAAGGTCGAGGGCCAGGGCTGGGCCGCGGTCACCTCGGACGGCCCCGCGGTGGTCCTCCGGGTCTCCCAGGGCCTGCCGCTGCGGGTCGACCCGGGCGCGTACATCGCCCACACCGGCAACCTGCAGCGGGCGCTCAAGTCCGGGGCCGGCTGGACCACCCTGATCGGCGAGGGCGGCGGCGAGGCCATGCAGGTCGAGTTCACCGGCGAGGGCCTGGTCTACGTCCAGCCCTCCGAGCGCAGGACGCTGGGAGGCGAGGTCTGATGGCCTTCACCCGGATCAACAGCAAGATGATCTCCGCGCAGATCCTGCCCGGCCAGCGGGTCCTCTCCCAGCGCGGCTCGATGCTCGGCTACACCGGCGAGGTCTCCTTCCAGCCCAACCTGATGGGCGGCCAGGGCGGCGTGATGTCGATGATCGGCCGCCGGGTCGCCAACGAGGACACCCCGCTGATGACCGTCGAGGGCCACGGCACCGTGATGTTCGGCCACGGCGGCCACCACGTGCACGTGGTCGACCTCGTCGGCGACACCCTGTACGTGGAGGCCGACCGGCTGCTCGCCTTCGAGGGCAGCCTGCAGCAGTCCACCATGTTCATGGGCCAGCAGGGCGGCCTGATGGGCGTGGTCCGCGGCCAGGTGACCGGCCAGGGCCTGTTCACCACCAAGCTCACCGGCAAGGGCGCGGTCGCCGTGATGGCCCACGGCGGGGTGATCGAACTCCCGATCTTCCCCGGCCAGTCCGTCCACGTCGACCCGCAGGCCTACGTCGCGCACCGCGGCGAGGTCACCAACAAGCTCTCCACCGCCCTCGGCTGGCGCGACATGGTCGGCCGCGGCTCCGGCGAGGCGTTCCAGCTCGAACTGTCCGGGCAGGGCACGGTGTACGTGCAGGCCAGCGAGGTGAAGCTCTGATGTCCTACCCCCCGCAGCCCCCGCAGTCGCCCTACGGCCAGCAGCCGTACGGGCAGCAGCCGTACGGCCAGCAGCCCCCGCCGTACCCGCCGCAGGGCCCCCCGCCCGGGTACTCCCAGCAGCAGTACGAGCAGTCCCACCAGGCCACCCAGGCCGGGATGCACGTCCCGGTGCCGCCGCCCCACCAGGCGCCCCCCGCCGGGCAGTTCGGCGCGCCGGTGTTCCAGCCGCCCGGCGGCGACGGCCCGCAGGTCTGGGACGCCGGCACGCTGCCCGCCAACGACAACGTCAACCCGTACTGCTTCTCGGTCGACCTGAACGGCGCGTACTACCTGCAGAAGGGCAAGATGATCGCCTACTACGGCGAGATGCGCTTCTCCGGGATCGGCCGCGGCGCGCTCGACCAGCTCCTCGAACGGAACTTCAACTCCCCGCTGCACGCCGCCGACTGGGTGGTCGCCGAAGGGCGGGGCAAGCTGCTGCTCGCCGACCGCTCGTACGACCTCAACTCGTACGACCTGGAGGACGGCAACCTGACGGTGCGCTCGGGCAACCTGCTCGCCTTCGAGCCCACTCTGCAGCTCAAGCAGTCGATCATCCCCGGGTTCCTGACCCTGATCGGCACCGGCAAGTTCGTCGCCGCCTCCAACGGGCCGGTGCACTTCGTCGAGCCCCCGATCCGGGTCGACCCGCAGGCCCTGGTCGGCTGGGCCGACTGCCCCGCGCCCTGCCACCACTACGACCACGGCTACCTGCACGGCGTCCTCGGCGGCCTGCGGCACCTGACCGGGATCGGCGGCGCCAGCGGCGAGGAGCACCAGTTCGAGTTCATCGGGGCCGGGCAGGTGCTGATGCAGTCCTCCGAGACGCTGATGGCCGAGAGGTCCGTCGGCGTGGTCGGCGCGGAGCCGGGCATTCCCGGCGCGAACGTCCCGCAGCAGCACGGCGGCGGCGGGGCGGCGGGGCTCGGCAACCTGGGGGACCTGGGGCGGCGCTTCGGGCTCTGACGGGGGGTCCAGGGGGGCGCGAAGCCTGGTGAGCGCGAAACCAGGGGCGCGGGGAACTGCGCGCGGCGGAGGAGCACGTCAGCGAGTTCGCGGGATAGTGCAACACACTGTCCTACGAGGCGATCTGGCTGTGCGTGCTCGCTCGGCCGCGCAGTTCCCCGCGCCCCTGCTTGCGCAGGGCCTGGCGCGGCAGTTCTCCCCGTACCCCTGCTTTCGCAACGTCTGGCGCGGCAGTTCTCCCCTCGCCCCTGCTGGCATGGCTGGTCTCACACGGGTGTGAACTCCACCGGGAGGGAGACCAGGGCCCGGTGGATGGGGCCCGGGCGCCAGAGGACGTCCGGGGTGGGGACGGCTAGGCGGAGGTCGGTGAGGCGGCTGATCAGGTACTCGATGGCGGTGACGGCCATCAGGACGGCGGGTTGGCGGGCCGGGCAGCGGTGCGGGCCGGCGCCCCAGGCGAGGTGGGCGTAGGAGCCGCCGAGGGACTCGCTCTCGGCGGGGGTGAGCACGGCCTGCGCGTTGGCGGAGGCGTAGGAGACCAGCACCGGCTGCTCGGGGGTGAGCGGGGTGCCGTGGAAGACGATCTCGTGCCGGGGGTAGTGCGGGGAGAAGTTGGACAGCGGGGGGTCGTTCCAGAGCACTTCGTTGACCGCGTCGTGGGCGGTCATCGCGCCGCTGTGCAGCGAGCCGGCGTAGCGGTCGTCGGAGAGCATCCGCAGCAGCGCGTTGGCGATCAGGTTGGCGGTGGGCTCGTGGCCGGCCATCAGGGTGAGGGTGATGTGCCGGACGACCTCGTCGTCGGCGAGCTGGGCGGGGTGGCCGAGGAAGGCGGAGATCAGGTCGTGCCGGGGGGCGGTGCGGCGGTCGGCGACCTGTTCGGTGATGACGGCGACCAGGTCGGCGTACGCGGCGGCGGCGCCGGTGGAGGTTTCGAAGGAGCGGTTCATCGCGGTGCTGATCCGGTCGATGTCCGGGTCGGGGACGCCGTACCAGGAGGTGAGGATGAGCAGCGGGAGCCGGTAGGCGTACTGGGCGAGCAGGTCGGCCTTGCCGCCGCCGGCGAACTCGGCGATGAGCTGTTCGGCGACGGCGGTGGTGTCGCGTTGCAGCAGGTGGGGTTCGAGGATGCCGACGCTGTCGGTGATGACCTGGCGGTAGCGGGTGTGGGCGGGGCCGTCGGAGAAGAGGGCGGTGGGGCGCCAGCCGAACAGCGGGAGCAGCGGGGAGTCGGCGGGCTGGGTGGCCTGCCAGCGGCGCGGGTCGCGGGTCCAGGTGTCGGTGTCGCGGAGGACTTCGAGGGCGACGTGGTAGTCGGTGACCAGCCAGGCGTCGACGCCGGGGGCGAGTTCGACGGGGGCGAGCGGTCCGCGGTCGCGCAGCCGGGCGTAGTGGGCGTGCGGGTCGGCGGCGAACTGGGGCCCGTAGAGGGCGGTGCGGGGGGTCACGGGGCGGTCTCCTGGGGGAGGCGGTCCAGGACGTGTTCGGTGAGGGCGATCAGGGCGTCGACGCAGCCTTCGCGTTCGCGGGCGTCGACTTCGACCAGCGGGGTGGCGGGGTCGAGGTCGAGGGCGGCGCGGATCGCGTCGAGGGCGATCGGCGGGGTGTCGGGGAAGCGGTTGACGGCGACGGCGTAGGGCAGGCCGGCTTCCTCGATCAGGTCCATGGCGTCGAAGGCGTCGGCGAGCCGGCGGGTGTCGGCCAGCACGAGGGCGCCGAGGGCGCCGCGGGCGAGGTCCTCCCAGAGCGGGAGGAAGCGGCGCTGGCCGGGGGTGCCGAACAGGTAGAGGACGAACTCGCCCCCGGAGAGGGTGAGTCGGCCGAAGTCGACGGCGACGGTGGTGGCGGTCTTGCCGGGGGTGCGGCTGAGGTCGTCGACCGGGAGGCTGGCCGCGGTCATGGTCTCCTCGGTGTGCAGCGTCGGGATCTCCGACAGGGTGCGCACGAAGGTGGTCTTGCCGACCCCGAAGGGCCCGGTGACCATGAGTTTCATCAGGATCGGGTCGGTGGGGGGCAGGTAGGCCGGGGCCCCCGAGGGTCCGTCACCGGGCAGGGTGGCGGTGCTACTTGAGGGCGCGAAGTCCACTGAGGAGCCTTTCGGCGAGGTCCCGGTTGACCGGCTGGGCGGAGGGGATCGGCGCGCGGACCGCCAGGGCGCCGCGTTCGGCCAGGTCGGCGGCGATGAAGACGGTCGCGCTGACGGGCAGCCGCAGGTGGGCGGCGGCCTCGGCGACGGTCAGGGCGCCGGGGCGGACGAGTTCCCATAACTGGCGGTGTTCGCCGCCGAGTCCGGCCGGGAGGTCGGCGGCGGCGTGCAGCACGCTGAGCCGTTCCAGGCGGTGGGTGCCGGCCGCGGCGGTGCGGCCCTGGGTGGCGAGGTAGGCGGGCACCAGGCGGCGGTGGGGGCCCTGCGGGCGGGGGGAGGCGGTCATGTGCGGCTCGCTTCCCGGGCGGGGCTGGCCAGGGCCCGGGCGAGCGCGGCGACCTGGACCTGCATCTGGTAGGCGATGGTGCCGAGGTCGGCGCCGGGGAGGGCGAAGACGGCCAGCGAGGAGTTCTCGCCGGCCGGGGTGACCACGGCGTAGCCGTGCTCGGACTCGACCACGGTCTGGTTGAGCTTGACCTTCTCGGCGCCGGTGAAGGCGGTGGTGAAGGCGCGGGCGGCGGCGTGCAGCGAGGCGGTCATGGCGGCGACCCGGTCGGCGCCGTCCCGGCCGAGGTCGGCGGAGTGGCCGGTGACCAGGCCGTCGCCGGTGGCGATGACGGCGTTCTGGACGCCGGGCAGGTCGAGCAGCGGGGTGAGGACCCAGGAGAGGTCCTCGGTGTGGCGGCGGAGCTGGGCGGTCACGGGGTTTCGACTCCTTCGGGTGCGGCGGGTCCTGCGGGGCGCGCCGGCCGGTCGGCGGCGCTGCGTCCGGCGGCGGTGCCGGACTGGAGGGCCGACCACGCGCTGCGGGCCCGGTCGGGGGTGGTGCCCGCCGGGGCGGGGAGGGGGGACGGCGCGTCCTGGTGCGGGACGCGGGGGGCGCGGCGCTTGCGGGTGGGCAGGGCGTCGCCCGCGTCGAACACCGGGGCGGTCTGGGTGATCGGGCGGGGGGCCAGGGCGGAGAGCGGGGCGGCCGGGTCGGTGAGGGTGAGCAGGTCGGCGGGCAGCCGCAGGATGGCGCGGACGCCGCCGTACGGGGAGGGTTCGACCCGGCAGCCGAAGCCGAACTGGCGGCAGAGCAGGCCGATCACCGCGAAGCCGGCCTGCGGCGGGTCGCCGAGTTCGGTGAGCAGCACCTCGGCCTGGCCGTCGAGCAGGTCGCGGGCCCGTTCGAGCTGGTCGGGCTCCATGCCGACGCCCATGTCGTCGACCACGACCAGGGCGCCGGAGCTGCCCTGTTCGACGGAGACCACGACCCGGGTCTCGGGGTGCGAGTAGGCGGTGGCGTTGCCGAGGATCTCGGCGAGCGCGATGGCGACGGGTTCGGCGGCCCGGGCGGCCACCGCGAGCCGGGGTTCGCGCAGGTGGTTGGTGATCTCGACGCGGGCGTAGCCGGCCACCCGGGACTGCGCGCCGACGCAGAGTTCGGCGAGCGGGGAGTCCTCCCGGGTCATGCCGGGCCAGGCGCCGGAGAGCACGGCGAGGGACTGGACCCGGCGCAGGGTGAGTTCGTTGCGGAAGTCGAGGGCGAGCATCCGGGGGTCGTCGACGGTGAGCTGGATCTCCTCCAGCAGCGAGCGGACCTGGATCAGCAGCGCCTGGATCTTGGAGGCGGCGCCGCGCAGGGCGGCCCGGGCGGCGGCGTCGGTGCGTTCGCGTTCGGCGAGCGCGGCGCGGACGGCGGTGCCCAGGACGGCGTCCAGGGCGCGGTGCAGTTCCTCGTGGCCGGTGCCGGTGTCGAGCGGGCCGGGGACGGGGGTGCGGGGGTGGGTGAGCGCGGTGGCGGCGGCGGGCAGGCGTTCGTGCGCGAGGTGGGTGAGTTCGCGGACGGCGGTGGCCAGCCGGGCTTCGGCGAGGGTGTGCCGGGCCTCGGCGGCGTGGGCCCGGCCGTCGGCCGTGCGGGCGCGTTCCTCGCCGGTGCGGGCGCGGTCCTCGGCGGCCCGGGCGCGGACTTCGGCGCCCTGGGCGCGGGTCTCGGCCTCGGTGGCGCGCTGGGTGGCGACCCGGGCGGTGCGGGTGGCCCGCCGGGCCGACCAGAGCAGGGGTCCTGCGGTCAGCGCGGCACCGGCCAGCAGGGCGAGCACGATCTCGACCATGGGGTCCTCGGGGAAGTCGTCGCTGGGGTCGGAGGGGGGGTGCTGGGGTCGGTTCAGGCGGTGCGGGCGGCGCGCTGCCGGGCCAGGCCGGCCATCCGGCCGACGACCTCGAGCATGGCGGGGGGTTCGGCGCCGTCGAGGTGCCGGTACTCGGTGCCGATGGTGACCAGCAGCCGTTCGGGGAGGCCGAGTTCGGGGTAGCGGGCCTCGTCGATGACGGCCCGGGCGGCTTCGGCGGCGGTGCGGCCGGCGGCGTGCAGGGCGTGCGCGCGGTCGCGGACGTAGCGCAGGTAGCCGGCGTGGGCGCGCAGGTCGGCGCGGGTGAGCAGCGGGCCGTGGCCGGGGACGACGGTCTCGGCGCCGGTGTCGAGCAGCCGTTCGACGGCGTCGATGACGTTGCCGAGCGGGCCGGCCCAGTGCACGGGGTGGTCGCCGGGGCGCTCGGCGGTGGAGCCGAAGACGATGTCGCCGGTGAAGACGGTGGAGCGGGTGGGCAGGTGGACGATCAGGTCGCCGCTGGTGTGGGCCGGCGGGAGGCTGCTGATCTGCACCGGGATGTCGCCGACGCGCAGGTCGAGTTCGCCGGTGAAGACGGTGTCGGGGACGACCGGCGGGGTGTCGGCCCAGTCGAAGCAGCCGAAGTGCTCGTGCAGGTAGGCGCCGGTGTCGTCGTCCTTGTCGAGGTTCTGCAGCAGGGCGTGCTGCTGCTCGGGGGTCGGCTCGTAGGCGATGTGGTGCAGGGCCTCGCGGGTGGTGATGACCTCGGCGTCGGGCAGGACGCCGGCGCCCCAGAGGTGGTCGCCGTTGGCGTGGGTGACCACGATCCGGCCGACCTCGGTGCCGGGGGCGAGGACGGCGCGGGTGCGCTCCAGGAACTCGCCGGCCAGGGTGCGGTCGTAGGGGGTGTCGATCCACAGCGCGGAGCCGCCGGCGGTGACCAGGCCGCAGTTGGCCAGTCCCCAACCACGTTGCTGCGGCTGCCATGCGTATATACCGTCGGCTATCGAATGGAAGTGCGCGCTCCGCGTCGTCATGGGCGCGATTATGCCCAACTCTGTGTCACCGTTTGACTCCGGGCCGGGAATTGGCCACGAGCGGCCGGATCCGGCCGGGTGGGGCGGCGGTGGTGCGTGGGCGGAGCACTCGGTCCGGACCGCGGTCGGGCGCGGCGGTCCGGGTGGTGAATTCGTACAACATTGAACAACTTCGGCTATACTCGGCCGCATGGACAACCCTGTGACCGAAGCGCCCGCGGTCCCCGCCTCCCGCCGGGACGGCGAGGCGGACACCCCGTGGCTCGACGCCCGCGAGCAGCGGTTCTGGCGCGCCCACCTGGAGGTCGGCAAGCTGCTCGACCACCAGCTGAGCCGGGAGCTGCAGGCGCACAACCTCGCCATCAACGACTACGAGATCCTGGTGGTGCTCTCCGAGTCCCCGGACCGCCGGATGCGGATGACCGACCTGGCCACCGCCACCCTGCAGTCCAAGAGCCGGCTCTCGCACCAGATCACCCGGATGGAGACGGCCGGCCTGGTGCTGCGCCAGGAGTGCCCGGGCGACCGCCGCGGCCTGTACGCGCACCTGACCGAGCACGGCTGGGAGACGCTCCGCAAGGTCGCCCCGGACCACGTCCGCAGCGTCCGCGAGCACTTCATCGACCGGCTCACCGACGAGCAGCTGGACGCGCTGTACGCGGCCCTGGCCCCGATCGCCGAGCACCTGCGCGGGCTCCGCGGCCGGGGCTGACCGGCAGCCTCAGGAGGTCAGTTCGGCCACCAGCCGGTCGGCCGCCGCGTACGGGTCGAGCTCGCCCGCCGCGACCTGCCCGGCCAGCGCGTCAAGGTGCCGGTCGCCGCGCAGGTCGCCGATCCGGGCGCGCAGCGCGGCCAGCGTGATCGCCTCGACCTCCTGGGCGGCCCGGCGCCGGCGGCGGGCGTCCAGCTCGCCGGTCTCGGCCAGCCAGCCGCGGTGCTTCTCCAGCGCCTCGACGAGCTCGTCCACGCCCTCGCCGCGGGCCGCCACGGTCTTGACGATCGGCGGCCGCCAGTCGCCCGCCTGCCGGGACTCCCCCAGGCCGAGCATGTGGTTGAGCTCGCGGGCGGTGGCGTCCGCGCCGTCCCGGTCGGCCTTGTTGACCACGAACACGTCGCCGATCTCCAGGATGCCCGCCTTGGCGGCCTGGATGCCGTCGCCCATGCCGGGGGCCAGCAGCACCACCGAGGTGTCGGCCTGCGCGGCGACCTCCACCTCGGACTGCCCGACGCCGACGGTCTCCACCAGGATCACGTCGCAGCCGGCCCCGTCCAGCACCCGCAGCGCCTGCGGGGCGGCCCAGGCCAGGCCGCCGAGGTGGCCGCGGGTGGCCATCGAGCGGATGAACACCTCCGGGTCGGTGGCGTGCTCCTGCATCCGCACCCGGTCGCCGAGCAGCGCCCCGCCGGAGAACGGCGAGGACGGGTCGACGGCCAGCACCCCGACCCGCTTGCCGAGCCGGCGGTAGGCGCTCACCAGCGCCGAGGTGGAGGTGGACTTGCCCACCCCCGGCGAGCCGGTCAGGCCCACCGTGTAGGCCCGCCCGCTGTACGGGGCGAGCGCCGCCATCACCTCGCGCAGTTCGGGCGCGGCGTTCTCCACCAGCGTGATCAGCCGGGCCACCGCCCGGGGACGGCCCTGCCGGGCCTGCTCGACCAGCGTCGCCACATCGGCCATCGAAAATCGCTCCTCGCAGCAGAAAGACGGACGCCCCGCCGGGCCGCACGCGCGGCCCGACGGGGGTCCTGGGGTTTCCCGGGATTCAGGTCAGCCCTGCGCGGGGACCTTGACGATCAGCGCGTCGCCCTGGCCGCCGCCGCCGCACAGCGCGGCCGCGCCGACCCCGCCGCCGCGGCGCTGCAGCTCCAGCGCCAGGTGCAGCACCACGCGGGCGCCGGACATGCCGATCGGGTGGCCGAGCGCGATCGCGCCGCCGTTGACGTTGACGATCGAGTCGTCCACGCCGAGGTCCTTCATCGACTGGTGGGCGACGGCGGCGAACGCCTCGTTGATCTCGATCAGGTCGAGGTCGGCGACCTCCAGGCCCTCCTTGGCGAGGGCGTGCTTGATCGCGTTGGACGGCTGCGACTGCAGCGAGTTGTCCGGGCCCGCGACGTTGCCGTGCGCGCCGATCTCGGCGATCCAGCTCAGGCCCAGCTCCTCGGCCTTGGCCTTGCTCATCACCACGACCGCGGCGGCGCCGTCGGAGATCTGCGAGGAGGTGCCGGCCGTGATCGTGCCGTCCTTGGCGAAGGCGG
This sequence comes from Kitasatospora sp. YST-16, assembly GCF_026802215.1. Lineage (NCBI taxonomy): Bacteria > Bacillati > Actinomycetota > Actinomycetes > Kitasatosporales > Streptomycetaceae > Kitasatospora > Kitasatospora sp. YST-16. The sequence continues at coordinate 4,711,381 of NZ_CP113837.1, read as the reverse complement.
GGCGCAGCTTGGCCAGGCCCTCGACGGTGGTGTCGGCGCGGATGCCCTCGTCCTGGCTGAACAGCACCGGCTCGCCCTTGCGCTGCGGGATCGGCACCGGGGTGATCTCGGCCTCGAACACGCCGTCGGCCTGGGCCTTGGCGGCGCGCTGGTGCGAGGCGGCCGCGATCGCGTCCTGCACGTCGCGGGTGATGCCCAGGCGGGTGTTGTGCTTCTCGGTGGACTCGCCCATCGGGATGTTCTCGTAGGCGTCGGTCAGGCCGTCGTGGGCCATCGAGTCGAGCATGCCGATCGCGCCGTACTTGAAGCCCTCGCGGGACTTCGGCAGCAGGTGCGGGGCGTTGGTCATCGACTCCTGGCCGCCGGCCACCACGATGTCGAACTCGCCGGCCCGGATCAGCTGGTCGGCCAGCGCGATCGCGTCCAGCCCGGAGAGGCAGACCTTGTTGATGCTCAGCGCCGGGACGCTCATCGGGATGCCGGCCTTGACCGCCGCCTGCCGCGCCGGGATCTGCCCCGCGCCGGCCTGCAGCACCTGTCCCATGATCACGTACTGCACCTGCCCGCCGGTGATCCCGGCCCGCTCCAGCGCGGCCTTGATGGCGAAGCCGCCCAGCTCGGCGCCGGAGAATCCCTTGAGCGAGCCGAGCAGCCGCCCCATCGGGGTGCGGGCACCTGCGACGATCACAGAAGTAGTCATGGACGAGCCCCTTCGCGCGTCGGACCAGAGGGTACGGGGGATGCGGTCAATGTACTGATCGGTCACCTCTGCGTCACCGCCGGGACGATGTGATCAGCGCTACTGGCACTTCCCAGTGAACACCGTGCCGGAACCGGGCGGGGACGTGTGAGCAGGCTCGCAGCGCGGCCCGCTGGCGTCCGGTCGGCGCGATGCGCTGCACTGGGTGCCATCCCTCACCGTCCGCACCCTCCGGAGGACACCGTGCTGACCCGCATCGACCACATCGGCATCGCCTGCTTCGACCTGGACCGGACGGTCGAGTTCTACCGCTCCGCGTACGGCTTCGAGGTGTTCCACAGCGAGGTCAACGAGGAGCAGGGGGTGCGCGAGGCGATGCTGAAGATCAACGACACCGGGGACGGCGGGGCCTCCTACCTGCAGCTGCTGGAGCCGACCCGGGAGGACTCCACGGTGGCCAAGTGGCTGGCCAAGAACGGCGAGGGCGTGCACCACATCGCGTTCGGCACCGCCGACGTGGACGCCGACGCAGCCGCGATCGCGGGCAAGGGCGTGCGGGTGCTGTACGACGAGCCGCGGCGGGGGTCGATGGGCTCCCGGATCACCTTCCTGCACCCCAAGGACTGCGGCGGCGTGCTGACCGAACTGGTCACCAGCGCGGAGCCGTCCGAGCACTGACCGGAGCCGGTCGAGAGCGGGTACGCACCGGGTACGGGGCGGGTACGGGGGCCGTCCGGCCGGTAACGAACCGGTCGGTAACTTCCGAAAAGCACCTCGCCCCCATTCCCCCGGGAGCGGCTCCCACTACAATGCCCAGGTGCGCTGGTACCTCCGGTCCGCGCACCGCAGGGGAGTCCACGACGCGGGCACGGCCGGACGGTCGCCGTTCGGATCTGTCACCATTCTCCAGAGGCAACATTTCGCTCCCGGGTCCACCCGGACGGCGGAGCGACGGCAAGGACCAACCGATCCGCCCGTGGACCACGGGGGCGGAGCGGCCCGGTCGAGGACGCGACCAGGAGATGGATGGACCGCGGAGTGCGGGGCTACGACCGCTACGAGGCTGAGGATCACCTCTCCAAGTTCGAGGCCGAGCTGGAGAAGGCCCGCAAGGAGCGGGACAAGACCATCGAGCACGCCGACGACCTCGCCTACCAGGTGGAGGTCCTCCGGGCCAAGCTGCACGAGGCCCGCCGGCAGCTCGCCCAGCCGCGCGCCTTCGACTCCGTCTCCGGCCAGGCCGAACAGGTCCTGCGCAACGCCGAGATGCAGGCCGAGGCGCTGCGCGCGGACGCCGAGCGCGCCGTGCGCGAGTCGCAGGCCGCCACCCAGCGGATGCTGGCCGAGGCCGCCGAGCGCACCGCCCAGCTGGAGGCCGAGTTCAACGCCCGGCGCCGCCGGCTGGAGGAGGAGCTCGCCGAGTTCCGGGCCGCCGCCGAGCGCCACGTCAACGAGAACGTCAGCTGGGCGGAGCAGACCCGCGCCGGCACCGAGCAGGAGGCCCAGCGCCTGCTGCAGGAGGCCCGCGCCGAGGCCGACCGGATGATGGCCGCCGTCCGCGCCGAGGCCGCCGCCCTCGCCGACCAGGCCCGCGCCCAGACCGCCGCCGACGTCGACGCCGCCCGCGGCGAGGCCCAGGCCCAGGCCGAGGCCGCCCTGCTGCGCGCCCAGACCGACGCCGAGCGCCTGCTGCGCGCCGCCTCCGAGCAGGCCCAGCAGACCGGCGCCCAGGCCGAGGAGCACCGCGCCGCCGCCCTCGGCGCCGCCCAGCAGCAGCTCGCCGACGCGCACGCCGCCGCCGAGCAGAAGCTCGCCGCCGCCGAGGCCGAGATCACCACCCTCAAGCAGCAGGCCCGCGCCGACCAGGAGCGCGCCGCGGCCGCCCTGGCCGGCGCCCAGGCCGAGATAGAGCGGCTGCGCGCCGAGGCCCTGGCCGAGACCGAGCGGGCCCGCGCCGAGGCCGCCCGGATGCGCGAGGAGGCCACCGCCGCCGCCCAGCGCCTGCAGGCCGAGGCCACCAGCGAGGCCGAGCGCAAGGTCGCCGACGGCGCCGCCGCCAGCGAGCAGCGCTCCGCCACCGCCCGCGCCGAGATCGCCAAGATGGTGGCCGCCGCCACCCGCGAGGCCGACCTGATCCGCTCCGCCGCCGCCACCGTGCAGGCCGAGGCGGACGCCGCCAAGGCCGCCGCCCGCGAGGAGAGCGAGCGCCTGCGCGGCGCCGCCGAGTCGGTCGCCAACGAGCTGCGCGCCGAGGCCGAGGCGGAGATCGCCGAGCGCCGGGCCGCCACCGAGGCCGAGGCCGCCCGGCTGCGCGAGGAGGCCGCCGCCGAGGCCGAACGGATCCGCACCGAGGCCGAGGAGGCCGGCCGGGCCGAGGGCGCCAAGGACGCCGCGCTGCGGCTGGCCCGGGCCGCCAAGCAGGCCGAGGAGGTGCTCGCCCGGGCGGGCAACGACGCCGAGTCCACCCGCAGCGAGGCCGCCGCCGAGGCCGAACGGCTGGTCGAGCACGCCAAGTCCGAGGCCGGCACCCTGCTGGAGCAGGCCCGCGAGGCCGTCGAGCAGGCGCAGAACGCCGCCATGGAGGACGCCGCCTCGATCCGCGAGCAGCTGGAGCGGATGCAGGCCGACGCCGCCCGGGCCCGCGAGCAGGCCGAGGAGCAGCGCTCCACCGCCGAGGCCGAGGCCGAACGGGTCCGGGCCGAGGCCCGCCGGCAGGCCGCGGTGCAGATCGAGGAGTCCGCGAAGCAGGCCGAGGAGCTGCTGACCAGCGCCAAGTCCGATGCGGACGCGCTGCGTTCGGGCGTCGGCGAGGAGGTCGAGCGGCTGCGCGCGGAGGCCCGCGAGCAGGCCGCCGCCGTCCAGGGCCGGGCCGAGCAGACCCTGGCCCGGGCCCGCGCCGAGGGCGAGAAGATCACCGCCGCCGCCGAGCAGGCCCGCGCCGAGAAGCTGGCCGCGGCCGAGGCCGCCGCCGAGGAGACCCGGGCCGCCGCCGAACGGCACGGCGCCGAGCTGCGCGAGCAGGCCGCCGCCGCGGCCGCCACCGTCCGGGCCGAGGCCGACGCCGCCGCCGAGGCGCTGCGGGCCGACACCGCCCAGTGGGCCGAGCAGCACCGCGCCGAGGCCGAGGAGGCCGGCCGGATCCTCCGCGCCGACGCCGAGGACGCCGCCCGCGCCGTCGCCCAGCGGGCCGAGGCCGCCGCCGAGGCGCTGCGCGAGGAGGCCGCCGCCGCCCGCGAGGCCGCCCGCGCCGACCTGGAGCGCGACCAGGCGCAGACCGCCGAGAAGCTGGCCGAGGCCGCCGCCGTCCGGGAGGCCGCCGACGGCGAGGCCGAGCAGGTCCGCGAGGCCGCCCGCACCGAGGCCGCCGCGCTGCGCGAGAGCGCCGCCACCGACGCCGCCCGGGCCCGCGCCGACGCCGAGCAGGACGCCGAGCGGCTGCGCACCGAGGCCGAGCAGGCCCTGGCCGCCGCCCGCACGGACGCCGCCGCCCTGGGCACCGAGGCCGCCGCCGACCGGGCCGAGGCGGCCCGGCTGCGCGAGGAGGCCGAGGGCTACGACCGCGAACTGCGGGCCGCCGCCGACCGCGAGACCGCCGAACTGCGCGAGACCGCCGAGCGCGAGACCGCCGAGCTGCGCGCCGCCGCCGAGCGCGAGAGCGCCGAACTGCGCGAGCGGGCCGAGCGGGAGACCACCGAGCAGCGCACCGCCGCCGAGGCGTACGACCGCGAACTGCGCGCCGCCGCCGAGCGGGAGACCGCCGAGCTGCGCGCCACCGCCGAGCGCGAGAGCACCGAACTGCGGGAGAGCGCCGAGGCGTACGACCGCGAGCTGCGGGCGACCGCCGAGCGGGAGACCGCGGAGCTGCGCGAGCGGGCCGAGCACGCCGCCGAGCAGCCGCGGGCGAACGGCGAGGCGCGGGCCGCCGAGCTGGTCGCGGCGGCCGAGCAGGAGGCCGCCGAGGTCCGCCAGTCGGTGGCCGGCATGCACGAGAAGGCCACCGGGCAGATCGCCGAGCTGCGGGCCGCGGCCGAGCGGGAGAGCACCGAGCTGCGCGAGAGCGCCGAGGCGTACGACCGCGAGCTGCGGGCCACCGCGGAGCGGGAGAGCGCCGAACTGCGGGCCGCGGTCGCGGAGTTCGTGCAGCAGCAGCGGGCCGAGGCGGAGGCCGCCGGGCAGCGCGTGCTGGCCGAGGCGGAGGAGTTGGCGGCGGCGGCGCTGGCGGAGGCCGAGGAGCGGTCGGCCGCGCTGCGCTCGGACGCCGAGGAGTACGCGCTGGCGACCCGGACGCTGGCGGAGGACTTCGACGCGGACATCCGCGGCCGGGCCGAGTCCTTCGACCGGGAGACCCGGGAGGCCGCCGAGGCGTACGACAAGGCGACCCGCGAGCAGGCGAAGTCGGTGCTGGAGAAGGCGTTCGCGGACGCCGAGCAGCTCGGCGAGGAGGCCCAGGCGGAGGCGCTGGCGGTGGCCGCGGCCGCCGAGGAGCAGTCCGACGCGATGGTGTCGGCGGCCCGCCAGGAGGCGGAGCGGCTGCGCGCCGAGGCCGAGGCGCAGGGCAAGGCCGAGGTGGAGAAGGCCCGTTCGGACGCGGACGCGCTGCTCTCGGAGGCCCGGCGGGACTCCACGGCGATCCGCGAGCGGGCCGAGGAGCTGCGCGAGCGCACCGACGCCGAGATCGAGGCGCTGCACGAGCGGGCCCGCAAGGAGAACGCGCAGGCGATGAAGTCCGCCGGCGAGCGGGTGGACGCGCTGGTGACGGCGGCCCAGGAGCAGCTGACCGAGGCCGAGGAGCAGGCGCAGGCGCAGGTCGCGGAGGCCGAGGAGCGGGCCGCGGAGCTGATCGCGGCGGCCGAGTCCCGGGTGTCCGAGCTGACGTCGGAGGCGTCCGCGGAGGCGGGCCGGGTGCGGATCGCCGCGGTGCGCAAGGCCGAGACGCTGCTCAAGGAGGCCGAGAACAAGCTGGCCGACTCCACCACCCGGGCCGAGGCGCTGATCATCAAGGCGGAGGCGAAGCTCAAGGCCGCCGAGATGGAGTCCGAGGAGCAGTTGGAGGCGGCGGCCGACGAGGCCGCGTCCCGGCTCAAGCGCGCCGACGAGGAGGCCGAGAAGCGGATCCGCCGGGCCGGTTCGGACGCCGAGGAGCAGCTGCGGCTGGCCGCGGAGGAGAGCGAGCGGATCCTCGCCGAGGCGAAGTCCGAGGCCAAGCGCGTGACCGACGAGGGCCAGCGGGAGTTGGACGAGCTGGTCCGTCGGCGCAAGGACATCAACACCGAGATCTCTCGGGTCCAGGACGTGCTGTCGGCGTTGGAGGCGTTCGAGGCGCCCGCCGCGTCGGCCCACGGCAACGGGGGAAGCAAGAAGGACGGAGGGCCCAAGGCAGGTGCCGGAGTGGGCTCTCCGCGGTCGGGAGGCAATCGCTCCGGGGGCGCGCCACCCGATTGAGCGGACATTGTCCGCGAACCGACGGCGTTTCGCCGTTGACACTCCGGTACCGTGTCAGGATTCCCTCAACCATCTCAGCGGTTTGACGACAGGAAGCCCAGAAATCCCATGAGCGACAGTCACTCCCCGCACGGCTTCGACCTGGTACGCCGTGGGTACGAGCGCGCCCAGGTCGACGAGCGGATCGCCAAGCTGGTGGCCGACCGAGACAGCGCGCTCTCCCGGATCAGCGCGCTGGAGAAGCGCATCGAGGAACTCCACCTGGAGACCCAGACGGCCCAGGCCGCGGTCACCGACGCGGAGCCCTCGTACGCCGGCCTCGGTGCCCGCGTCGAGAAGATCCTCCGCCTCGCCGAGGAGGAGGCCAAGGACCTGCGCGACGAGGCGCACCGCGCCGCCGAGCAGCACCGCGAGCTGGCCGAGGCCGCCGCGCAGCAGGTCCGCACCGAGGCCGAGAACTACGCCAAGGACCGCAAGGCCAAGGCGGAGGACGAGGGCCTGCGGATCGTCGACAAGGCCAAGTCGGACGCGGCGCAGCTGCGGGCCGAGGCCAACAAGGACGCGCAGAACAAGCGCGAGGAGGCGGACGCCCTCTTCGAGGAGACCCGCACCAAGGCCGCCCAGGCCGCCCTGGAGTTCGAGACCAACCTGGCCAAGCGCCGGGAGCAGTCCGAGCGCGACCTGGCGGCCCGTCAGGCCAAGGCGGAGAAGCGCCTGGCCGAGATCGAGCACCGGGCGGAGCAGCTGCGCCTGGAGGCCGAGAAGCTGCGCACCGACGCGGAGCGCCGCTCCCGGCAGACCATCGAGACGGCGCAGCGCCAGGCCGAGGACATCGTGGCCGACGCCAACGCGAAGGCCGACCGGGTCCGCAGCGAGTCGGAGCGCGAGCTGGCGGCGCTCACCAACCGCCGCGACTCGATCAACGCCCAGCTGACCAACGTGCGCGAGATGCTGGCCACGCTGACCGGTGCGGCGGTCGCGGCGGCCTCCCAGCCGACCGACGACTCGCTGGGCGTGCCGGCGCAGCAGTCGCGCTGACACCCTGTCCGGACACCGCTGAAGTCCAGAACGGCCCGAGGGGGCCCGGAGCTCGTGCTCCGGGCCCCCTCGGCGCGTTCCGGCGGCCGTCCGGCTACTTGACCCGCTTGAGCAGGGCCCGGACGGCGGTGTTGAAGGTCTCGGGGGCCTCCAGCGAGGAGAGGTGGCCGACCGCCGGGATGACGGTCAGTTCGGCGTCGGAGAGCGCCTCGGCCATCATCCGGGCCTCGCTGAGCGGGGTGACGGTGTCGAGTTCGCCGACGATGACCGCGGCGGGGACGTCCAGGGCGGCCAGTTCGTCCAGCGAGTCGGGGCGGGCGGCCATCGCGCGCTGCGCCCAGGCGACCGCGGCCGGGTCGGCCTCGGCGATCATCCGCCGTACCGCGTCGGTGAGTTCGGGGTCGGTGCCGGGGGCGAGCAGCTTCTCCGCCATCTGCTCCTCGATGAGCAGCTCGACGTTGCCGCGCTCCAGGACGGCGGCGGCGATCCGCTCCCGGTTGGCGCGGGCGGCGTCGGTGTCGGTGGTGGCCTTGGTGTCGGCGAGGACGAGTCCGGCCAGCCGGCCGGGGTGGCGGCGGGCGAAGGCCATCGCCACGTAGCCGCCCATCGACAGGCCGGCCAGGACGGCCCGTTCGACGCCGAGCGCGTCCAGCAGGTCGGCCAGGTCGTCGGCGGCGGTGTCCAGCGACGGGGGCAGGTCGCCGAGCGGGGCGGTGCCGAAGCCGCGCTGGTCCGGCGCGATCACCCGGGCGTCGTCCCCGGCCGGGCCGGGGACGCGCTCCAGTTGGACCTCCCACATCCGCGCGGGGAGCGGGAAGGCGTGCAGCAGGACGAGCGGGGTGCCGGTGCCGTTCTCGCGGACGGCCGGCGCGCTGGACGAGGTCATGGTTCCACCGTAGGGCCCGCCGGGCACGCCCCGGACGCAGGTTGTCCGATTCATCCGCTTTTTGCCATAACCTGGCTCCAGACCAAGGAGCGGCAGATGATCGAGTTGCACCACCTGACGAAGCGTTATGGCGACAAGTTGGCCGTCGACGATCTGAGCTTCCGGATCCCGGAGGGCGTGGTGACCGGTTTCCTCGGACCGAACGGCGCCGGCAAGTCCACCACCATGCGCATGATCCTCGACCTCGACCACCCGACCGGCGGCGAGGTCACCATCAACGGCAGGCACTACTCCGGGATCCAGGACCCGCTGCGGCAGATCGGCGCCCTGCTGGAGGCCAAGGCCGTCCACCCCGGCCGCACCGCGTACGACCACCTGCTCTGGCTGGCCCAGTCCAACCGGGTGCCGCGCGGCCGGGTCGACGAGGTGCTCGACCTGGTCGGCCTGACCGCGGTGGCCAGGAAGCGCGCCCGCGGCTTCTCGCTCGGCATGGGCCAGCGCCTGGGCATCGCCTCCGCACTGCTGGCCGACCCGCAGACCCTGATGTTCGACGAGCCGGTGAACGGCCTCGACCCCGAGGGCATCCTGTGGATCCGCAACCTGATGAAGCGCCTGGCCTCCGAGGGCCGCACCGTCTTCGTCTCCTCCCACCTGATGAGCGAGATGGCGCTGACCGCCGACCACCTGGTGGTGATCGGCCGCGGCCGGCTGCTCGCCGACCTCCCGATGGCCGAGTTCATCAAGCGCAACTCCCGCTCCGCGGTCCGCCTGCGCACCCCCCACCAGGAACAGCTACTGAACGCCCTGCACGGCGCCGGCCTGCGGGCCGAGAGCGGCCCCGACGGCTCCTGGGAGGTCGTCGACGGCGACCCGGCCTTCCTCGGCGACCTGGCCGCCGCGCACGGCGTCACCCTGCACGAGCTGAGCCCGCAGCAGGCGTCGCTGGAGGAGGCGTTCATGCAGATGACCGCGAGTTCGGTGGAGTACCACATGGGGGCCGGGGCGACCCCCGAGCAGCCGCCCGCCGCCTGGGGCGAGGGCTGGAACGGGCGCAAGTCCGGAAAGGAGAGCTGAGATGGCCGCGTTCCCCGCCGTCGCCCAGTCCGAGTGGACCAAGATCCGCAGCGTCCGCTCCACCGTCTGGTCGCTGGTCTCGGTCTTCCTGATCACCGCCGCGCTGGGCCTGGCGATCAGCCTGGTCGCCCGGAACAACGCGTCGGACTTCACCCGGGACGGCGTGCCCTTCGACGCCACCGCCGTCTCGTTCATCGGCGTCGGCTTCGGCCGGCTCGCCATCGTGGTGTTCGGCGTGCTGGCCGTCGGCAACGAGTACAGCAGCGGCATGATCCGGGTCTCGCTGGCCGCCGTCCCGCAGCGCGGCACCCTGCTGGCCGCCAAGACCGCCGTACTGGGCGCCCTGGCGCTGGCCGCCTCGCTGGTGACGGTGTTCATCACCTTCTTCCTCGGCCAGGCCGCGCTCGGCAGCGGGCTGTCCACCTCGCTGGGCTCGGACAACGTGCTGCGGGCGGTGTTCGGCACCGCGCTCTACCTGACCCTGCTGTGCCTGCTCTCGGCCGGCGTCACGGTGATGGTGCGCCACCAGATCCTGGCGCTGGCGATCCTGGTGCCGTTCATCCTGCTGGTCTCGCCGATCCTGTCGATCGTCCCCGTGGTGAAGAACGCCGTCCACTACTTCCCGGACCAGGCGGGCTCGGCCGTCACCCAGGTCTTCCCGACCGACGACCTGCCGTACGGGCCGTGGGCCGGCCTGCTGATCTGCGCGGCCTGGACGGTCGCGGCCCTGCTCGGCGGCTACCTGGTGCTGAGGAAGCGCGACGCCTGAGGGCCCGTCAGCCGTCAGTACTTCGGAGCGCCGCGGCCCCGCAGCACGTTGGAGCCGCGGCGCTCCCGCGCTCCCCAGCAGGCCCGGTGCCAGTGCCGCCGGTCGTCGACGCCGCCGCCGTGGTCGGGCCAGGCCACCACGTGGCCGACGCCGGGCGGGATCTCCTGGTCGCAGCCGGGGCACCGGTAGTACCGCCCGGCGGTGCCGGCCACGGTCTGCACCACCCAGTCCTCGCCCCGGTACTCCTCCACCCGGCGCAGCGAACTCCCCATCGGCGCACCGCTGCCGCGGTCCTCGGGCTTGTCGATCCGGTTGCGGCGGGGTGACACGGGACTCCCTCTCTCGGCACGGTGTCCCTCCAGGGTACGGGCCGCGCCGGGCCCGCGGGGCGGGAGCGCCCCGCCGTCCGGCGGTGACCGGCGGGCCCCGTGCCGCGTTGTACCCCGGGGGCCGCCGGCCGTCCCGCGGGCCCCGTCCGCCCCATTAGCACGGGCGGTGGGCGGTCGCCGGCGTTTCGGCGGTAATCCACCCTTTCCCCGGGGAAATCGCGGGTTCGGCGTGCCATTGGCACATGACATGGGTTACTCACGTGGTGACACGGCGGGGCCGCGACCCTGCGCGGTACCGATGGAGGCACCCGATGACGAAGACCACCGCCCGGCCCGAGGCCCGTTCCGCCGCCCCGCGGACGGTTGGCGCCGGGGTGGTGCCCGCGGAGCGGCCCGAGCAGTCGCCGGGCGCCGGCACGGACGCGATCCGGGTCGGCGCCTTCCTGCTGTCCGCGCAGTTCCCGGGCCAGGACCACGGCGAGGCGCTGGAGCGGACGCTCTCGGCCGCGACGGCCGCCGAGCGGGCGGGCCTGGACGCGGTGTGGCTGGCCGAGCACCACTTCGTGCCGTACGGGGTCTGCCCGGACGCGGCGACGCTGGCCGCGATGCTGCTGGGCCGCACCCGGCGGATCGGGGTGGGCACCGCGGTGAGCGTGCTGAGCACCCGTCACCCGGTGGCGCTGGGCGAGCAGGCGGCGCTGCTGCACCTGACCTCGGGCGGCCGGTTCACCCTGGGCGTGGGGCGCGGCGGGCCGTGGATCGACCTGGCGGTGTTCGGCAGCGGCCTGGAGGCGTACGAGCAGGGCTTCCCGGAGCGGCTGGACCTGCTGCTGCGCTGGCTGCGCGGGGCCCGGGTGGGCGCGGCGGGGCCGCAGTTCGCGTTCCCGGAGGTGGCGGTGGTGCCGCGGGCCGCCGAGCCGGGCCGGCGGGCGGACCTGGCGGGCTGGCTGGGCCTGGAGGGCGCGGTGATCCCGCGCCAGCGCCAGGACGAGGCGGCGCCGGCCCGGTCGGGCCCGCCGGTGGTGGTGGCCTGCACCTCGCCGGGCGGGGTCCGGACGGCCGCCGAGCGGGGCCTGCCGATGCTGCTGGGCATGCACTCGGGCGACGAGGACAAGCGGGAGATGCTGGCCGCGTACCGGGCGGCCTGGCGGGCGGCGGGACGCGGCGAGGAGCAGCTGGCCCGGGTGGAGCGGGAGCACGTGGCGGCGGGCGTGGCGCAGGTCGACGACCGGGCGGGGGCGGCCCGGGCCAGCCTGCTGCGGGCGATGCCGGACTTCTTCGCGCACGGGCTGGGCGCGCACCGCACGGTGGACGGCCGGGAGCGCTCGATGCGCGACCCGCGGGCGTACACCGAGCTGCTGTGCGACCTGCACGCGGTGGGCACGCCCCGGCAGTGCGCGGACCGGCTGCTGGCGACCGCGGAGCGCACCGGCATCCGGCGCTTCGCGCTGCTGGCGGAGGGCTCGGGCGACACCGCGGCGACGCTGCACAACCTGGACCGGCTGGGCGCGGAGGTGCTGCCGCAGCCGCCCTGAGGGCCGCCGCCGGTCCCGGGGGCGCCGCGGAGGCACTGCGGCCGCGCCGCGGAGGCGCTGCGCGGGCCCGTGGCGCGGCCGCGGGCCGCCCCGGGTCCGGGAGGACCGGGGGCCCGCGTTCGGCTGCCGTGCGGCCGCCGGGCGTGCGTCGGCGGGCGGACGGCGCCGGGCCGTGACGTCGGATCAGCAGTCGCGCAGTTCCGGCGACTGGTTGAGCAGCTGGCCCCGGATCGAGGTGAAGCGGGCGAGCCGCGCCTCGGTGTCGGGGCCGGGGGCGAAGACCGCGACCCGGTGGCAGTTCTGGAACGCCAGCTGGACGCCGAAGTGCCGCTGCAGGGCGCCCCGGATCGCGTCGCTGGCCAGCGCGCGGAGCAGTTGCCCGCGCTCCTGCTCGCTCGGCGGGGGGACTTCGTTGTCGGCGAAGTCGGTTCCGTCGACCTCCAGTTGGGCGACCAGCGAGCTGATCATGTCCCAGGCGTAGGGCAGCGAGGTGCGGACACAGTCGACGAACTCCCGCTCGTCGACCTCGCCTCGTTCGGCCTTCTCCAGCAGGGCCGGTGAGACGTCGAGCGACATGGGTTCTCCTCTCGTGGTCCGCTCCGACGTGGTCGCCGGGGCGGTGGTGCCGGTGCGGTGCGGTGGTGCGGCGGTGCGGTGGTGCGGTCGGCGCCGGGGGTGGGGCGCCGGGACGCCGGGACTGACGTGCGGTGAACCCCGCGCGTCGTTCGAGTGGTGACGGCGCGACGACCCGGTGGACGCCGCGCGTCGGGGGGTTCGGGCCGGGGGTCAGACCAGCGTGGCAGGCCCCCTCTCACCCGGGCTGGTGAATCAACGGATTGCCGCCCGAAACACCCCTCCCGAGGGGAGATTGGCCGGAATCCGCCGTGTCCCAACCCTGTGCGCCGAGCTGCGGCCCCTCACCGCACGTGCTCGTGCGGTCACCATGTTTCGCCGCTCCCGCCCGGCCGACACCCGCCGCGCGCACACTCGCTTCAAACGGCTCCCGGGCCCGCTCCGCCCGGACCGGCTGTCTCGGGATTCCGCCGCCTCGGCCCCACCGGCCCGCCCGCCGCCGGCCGGCCGCTCCCCCGTCCGCCCCGCCCCTCCGGAATCGAACACGGACCGGGGCACTCCCGGCGGGCCTTAGGCTTGTCCCCATGCGTCTTGTCATCGCCAAGTGCACCGTGGACTACGCGGGCCGCCTCGCTGCACATCTGCCCTCCGCCGTGCGCCTGGTGATCGTGAAGGCCGACGGGAGCGTCAGCATCCACGCCGACGACCGGGCCTACAAGCCGCTGAACTGGATGTCGCCGCCGTGCTCCCTCAAGGAGGCCGACGGCGTGTGGACGGTCACCAACAAGGCCGGCGAGAAGCTGATCATCACGCTGGAGGACGTCCACCACGACTCCTCGCACGAACTCGGCGTCGACCCCGGCCTGATCAAGGACGGCGTGGAGGCCCACCTCCAGGAACTGCTCGCCGACCGGATGGAGGTGCTCGGCTCCGGCTGGCAGCTGATCCGCCGCGAGTACCCCACCCCGATCGGCCCGGTCGACATCCTCTGCCGCGACTCCGACGGCGCCACCGTCGCCATCGAGATCAAGCGCCGCGGCGAGATCGACGGCGTCGAGCAGCTCACCCGCTACCTCGAACTCCTCAACCGGGACCCGCTGCTGGCCCCCGTCAAGGGCGTCTTCGCGGCCCAGGAGATCAAGCCGCAGGCCCGGGTGCTGGCCACCGACCGCGGCATCGGCTGCGTCGTCCTCGACTACGACGAGCTGCGCGGCATCGACGACGACAAGCTCAAGCTCTTCTAGCCCCTCCCTGGCCGGTCCCGCCTCCCGCCCCCGCCAGGGGCGCCGTCCGACCCGGCTGCCACAATCCCGGCATGCCCGTTCGCAGCACCGCCGGGGCCGGCCCGTACGAGACGCACCTGACGCTGGCACCGGCCGAGGCCGGCGCGCTGGCGGGCTGGGCCGCCGCGCACGGCCTGGAGTTCACCCACATCCTGCTGGCCCGCGGCCGGCACCCCTCGCAGCCGATGCTGTCCTGGCGCGCCGAGGGCACGCTGGCCGCGCAGCACCGCCGGGCCGTCGCCGAGACGGCCCGGCTGCGGGCGGCCGGGTTCACCCCGGTCCGGGTCAAGATCGAGGCCGCGCCCTGGGTGCCGGGCGTCCCGGGCACCGACGCCGAGGCCGAACGCGCCGACCCCGCCCACTACTTCGAACACCACGTGAAGATCCGGCTGGCCCCCGGCACCCCCCGCGCGGCCCTGGCCCGCGCCGCGTCCGGCCACGGCGCGCACGTCTCCTGGAACGCCCGCCGCACCGAACCCGACGGCCACCGCCAGTACTTCGTCACCCAGCGCTGCCACCGGGTCGGCCTGGCCACCGCCACCGCCCGCCTGGACCGCCTGACCGCCGCCCTCACCGCCGCCGGCTTCCCGCCGCTGAAGGCCGAGCGCGAGTACGTGGTGCACGACTCGGCGCTCGCCCTGGACGACGGCTGGCTCGACGACGACACCCCGACCGAGGAGCTGCCGTGAGCGCCGCCCACGACGCCGACGACCTGGCCCGCCGCTTCCCCGAGGAGCTTCCGCTGACGTTCCGTCCGATCGGGGACGGGCGGGCCCGGCAGAGTGCGCTCTTCGACCCGTCGCTCAAGCAGTACTCCCGCGCCTACCGGACCTCCGACCCGCGCTACGCCGACCCGGCGTTGGCCACCGCCTGGTTGGCCGCCCGCCGCACCGCGATGGACGCCGTGCTGTCCGCCGTCGCCGCCTCCCGCTGGGCCGAGCACCTGGTGCTGCGCGGCTCGGTCGTGCTGCGCGCCTGGTTCGGCGCCGCCGCCCGCGAACCCGGCGACCTGGACTTCGTCCTCACCCCCGCCGACTGGACGCCCGACGACCCGCGCACCGCCGAGCTGCTGCACGACCTGACCGCCGCCGTCCCCACCACCGGGCCGGTCCGCTTCCTGCCCGACGAGGCCGTCCACGAGGAGATCTGGACGTACGAGCGCGTCCCGGGCCGCCGCCTGCTGCTGCCCTGGACGGCCGACGGGCTGCCCGGCGGCGGCATCCAGCTGGACTTCGTCTTCACCGAGCACCTGCCGCTGCCGCCCGAGCCGCTGGAGGCCGCCCCGGGCGCGGTGCTGCGCGTCGCCGGACGGGAGCTCTCGCTGGCCTGGAAACTCCTCTGGCTGGCCACCGACCACTACCCGCAGCCCAAGGACCTGTACGACGCGGTGCTGCTCGCCGAGTCCGCCCCGCTGCGGTACGGGGTGCTGCGCGAGGTGTTCACCGGCGGCGAGGCGTGGCTGGCCGAGGCCCCGCCCGGGCCGGACGCCGTCCCCGGCGCCGAACCGGACACCGCCGCCGCCGACTGGGCGCACTTCCGCGAGGAGTACCCGGAGCTGACCACCTCCGGCGAGGAGCTGTCCCGCCGCCTGGCCGCCGCGCTGGCCCCCGCCTTCGCCGAAGTCCCGGACGCCGAACGCGCCGACTGGTGGGCCGAGGGCTGGGCGGCCCGCCTGCGCGCGGAACACGCCGCCGGGGGCCTGGACGCCGCCGAGGACTGGCTCCGCGCCCGGAACGCCTCCCTGGGCGTCGCCCGCCGCCTCCTGCAACGCGCCCTCGGCCCGGACGCCCCCGACCCCCTGGACGCCCTGCTCTCCCGCCCGGCCTGGGCCTGGTACGCCCGCATCCTCGCCCGCGGGCACATCAGCCTGGAGCAACTGCTGAACTGACGCCCCGCCACCGTCAGGGCGTGGTCCCGCCGGTGGTCGTGCCGCCCGCGGTCGTCCCGCCGGTGCTCCCCCCGGTGGTGGTGCCGCCGGTGGTCGTCCCGCCCGTCGTGCCGGTGCCGCCGGTCGTCGTGCCCCCGGTGGTGCCCGTGCCGCCGGTCGTCGTGCCGGTGCCGCCCGTGGTCGTGCCGCCCGTGCCGGTGGTGCCACCGGTGGTCGTGCCGCCCGTGGTGGTCCCGCCGGTGCTGCCCCCGGTGGTGGTGCCGCCCGTGCTGCCGCCGGTGGTCCCTCCGGTGCTGCCGCCGCTCGTGCTGCCGCCGGCGGTGCTGCCCCCGGTGGTCCCTCCGGTGCTGCTGCCGCCCGTGCTGCCGCCGGTGGTGCCCCCGGTGCTGCCGCCCGTGCCCGGCTTCGTGGTGGTGGCCGTGGTGGTCGGGGCGGTGGTGGTCTTGTGGGTGGCCGTGGGGCTGGTGCTCGCCGGGCCGGTGGCGGAGGCCGTCGGGCTGTCGCTGCCGCCGGGGCTGTCCGTCGCGGTGGGGCTGCCGCTGTCGGAGGGCGTGGAGGTGGGTGAGGTGCTGGGGCGGGGGTGGTGGTGGGGTCGAGCGGGGGAGGTCGTCCGCAGAGTTGCCGGTGCGGTCGCCGCCGGGGTGGTCGTCGCCGCCGGCGGCGACGCCTATCGCGGTGCCGAACACGCCGAGCGCCATCACGGCCGCGCCCGCGAGCAGGACGGTCTTGCGGGCCCCGCGCGGGGCGCGCTTGCGCAGCCGGCCGGGGACGACCTGGGCGATCGCCCGGATGGAGCGGCGGCGGCGGGCGGGTGCGGCGCCGGAGCCGGCGGTGAGCGCGGCGGTCTCCTCCAGCCGGATCACGTCGAGCATCCGGCGGGCTCCGGCGGCGCCGCGCTGCTCTCCGGCGGCGGCGCGCAGCGCGACCGCGGCCTCGAGTTCGGCGACGGCCCGCTGCGGGCTGCCGGAGCAGAGCGCGTGCACGCCCAACTCGTGGTGGAACCAGCCCTGTTCGGCGGTGGCGCCGAGCATCCTGGCGGCTTCCAGGCCGAGTTGCAGGGCGCGTTCCCAGGCGCCCCAGCGCAGCGACAGCGCGAGGGCGGGGGCGGCGGCCCGGGCCAGGCGGAGGACCTCGGCGGGGCGGTCGGCGTCCCGTTCGGCGAGCAGCACGGCGAGGATGACCTCGGCTTCGGCGGCGACCTGCCGGGTGGTGACCGAGGCGTGGCCGACCCACCAGGCGAGGTGCTCTGCGGCGCCGTGCGCGATCCCGCCGGGGGCGAACGGCGCGGGCAGGCCGTTGCTGTCGTCCTCGACCTCGGGGAGCAGCGCGTCGAGCACGCCCTCGGTGAGGCGGTGGTGGCCGCCGACGGAGACCGCCAGTCCGGTGTCGACGAGTTCCTGCAGGGCGCTCTCGCCGAGGCCGACGTCGACCAGGGCGGGCAGGTGCGGGGCGGTCGGGCACTCGCCGCCGAGGGCGAGGGCCAGGCGCAGCACCAGCCGGGCCGACTCGCTGAGGCCCTGGACCAGGCGGCGGGCGGGCGCGGCGCTCTCGCCGACCGAGGGCAGCGGCACCTGGCGGCGCAGTTCCCGTTCCAACTCGGCCGGGTCGCGGGGCGGTTCGTACTCCTGGACGGAGCCGAACATGCTCCGCCGGTCCTCCTGGGCGGCGACCAGCGCGTCGACCGTGACGTCCCGCTGGCGCAGCAGGGCGGCGGCCCGGACGAAGCGCAGCGGCAGGCCCTCGGACTCGAACCAGAGGTCGACCGCCCAGGCCCGTTCGGTGTCGTCCAGCTGGCGGCCGGCCAGCCGGGCGGCGAGGGTCAGGCAGGCGGGACGGGACAGGCCGGCGACCAGGTGGTCGCGCAGCCGCGAGCCGGGGGCCGAGGGCGGGCTGTCGGGGACGGTGGCCAGCAGGAACGCGCACTCGGGGGCGAGCGCGAGCAGGTCCTCCAGTTCCTCGCCGAACGGTTCGACGTCGTCGATCACCACCACCGCGGCGACGCCGGCCAGCAGTTCGGCCAACTGTTCGCGGTCGGGGCGGAAGTCGGGGGCCTGGTGGGTGACGGCGAACAGGTCCTGGAGCAGGTCGGCGGCGGTGCGCCGGTAGCCGCTGAGCCGCACCACGCCGTCGGGGGCGAGTTCCGCGGCGGCTTCGGCGACGGCGGCGAGCAGGGCGGAGCGGCCGGAGCCGGCCTGGCCGAGCAGCCGGACCGAGCGGCCGGCCCGGAGCTGTTCGAGCAGCGCGGCGATGTCGCCCTCGCGGTCCAGCAGCCGCAGGTCGGCGGGGCCGGTGCCCAGGGCGAGCGGTCCGACGGCGGGGCTGGGGCCGAGTTCCGGCCGGGCCTGCACCAGGCCGCGGATCCGGCGGGGCTGCGGCATCCACTCGTCCGGGCAGTGCCGGGCCTCGGAGCCCTCCGGCCCGCCGACCACCACCAGCCGCTCGCCGCTGACCAGTTCCCCGCTCCGCGGGCGCACCCCGTCCCCCCGGAACTCCCCGCTCGGCTGACCCACGTCGCTGCTCCCCGCCACTCGGACACCTGAGCGGAGACTTTCCCACACGGGCACAGCGGGTCACCACACAGGGGTGGTTCCGGCCCCGGGCCGGTCGGCGCACGAACCTCCGCGCGCGCCCCGCGGGCGGGGGTTCGACGACAGGGCCTAGCCGAGTGCGGGGAGGGTCGTCCCGCAGGGGTCCTGGACCGATCCCTCGACCGCCAGGATCCGGTGCAGCCGGGTGGCCACCAGCAGGCGCTGCAGCTGGACGGGCACTTCCCGGAGCACCAGGCGCCGGCCGGCCCGGCCGGCCCGGCGGTGGGTGCCCATGATGACGCCGAGCCCGGTGGCGTCCCAGAACTCCAGGTGGCCGAGGTCGAGGACGAGGTCTCCTTCGCCGCCGTCGACGGCGGCGTGCAGCAGCGCCCGGGCGTCGGCGGCGCTGCGCACGTCGAGCCGCCCTTCGATGGCCAGTCCGGTGTGGTCGCCGGTGATGCGCACGCTGTCCTCCTCCTCGGCCGTCCGCCGTACGTTCGTTCCACGGTGCCGCCCGCACCTCGGGGAACGTCCGTGCTCCGCTGGGCCGGGTCCGCGCACCGGCCCTTCCTGAATCTGACGGTGAACCAGTTCCGCAGGTTGCTGTCACCCGCCGGACTGTCCCTCAACTTCACCCGTCCGAGGGAATATACGCAGGATCACCTCACACCTACGCTCGATTACCGCCCAAATCACCCGTCTGCGGGGCGGACGGTGAGCAAACTCACCCAACCGCCCGGAACGCCCCGCAACCCGGGCAGCACGGACCACCTGCGGGAGCGGCATCGCTCTCGCCGGACTCTAGTGGGAGCGCGCCCGCCGTGGTGCGTTCCGGCAGTGTGATCTGCGCCGGAGCGGGTGTGATCTGCGCCCCCTCCCCCGCCGCTACTCCCCCTCGGGGACGGGCACTCCCAGCTCCTGGGCGAGGATCGCCGCCTGGACCCGGCTGCGCAGGCCGAGCTTGGCCAGGATCCGGCTGACGTGCGTCTTGGTGGTGGCCTCGGCGGTGCGCAGCCGGGCGGCGATCTCCGCGTTGGACAGGCCCGCACCGAGGCAGCCCAGCACCTCGCGCTCCTTGGGGGTGAGTTCGGCGAGCGCGTCGGCGCCCGCGGGGGCGGCGGCGCCGGTGCGGGCGAAGGAGGAGATCAGCCGGCGGGTGACGGACGGCGCGAGCATCCCGTCGCCGCGGGCGACCGTCCGGATGCCGTCGACCAGGGTCTCGGCCTCCAGGTCCTTGAGCAGGAACCCGGCGGCGCCGGCCCGCAGCGCGCCCCACACGTACTCGTCGAGGTCGAAGGTGGTGAGCACCAGCACCTGTCCGGCCCCGGCGGCGACCACCTGCCGGGTCGCGGCGACGCCGTCCAGCCGGGGCATCTGGACGTCCATCAGCACCACGTCGGGCCGCAGTTCCAGCGCCAGCCGGACGGCCTGCTCGCCGTCGGCGGCCTCGCCGACCACCTCCAGGTCGTCCTCGGCCCGCAGGATCATCACCAGCGCGGCCCGCACCGCCGCCTGGTCCTCGGCCACCAGTACCCGGATCATGCCCGCTCCCCGCCCGCCGTCCGCGGCAGCACCGCCCGCACCGTCCACGTCTCCCCCTGCGGCCCGGCGGTGAACTCCCCGCCGAGCAGTTGGGCCCGCTCGCCCATGCCGACCAGCCCGGCCTTCGCCCCGGGCACCGGCCGGCCCTCGCCGGCCCGGTACGCGGACTCCACCGAGATCGCCAACTCGCCCTCCCCGTACCGGATCCGCAGCCGCACCGGGCCGGGCGCGGCGTGCTTGACGGCGTTGGTCAGCGACTCCTGGACGATCCGGTACGCGGCGAGCTCCAGCGGCGCGGACAGCTCGCCGCGCTCGCCGCTCTCCTCGGCCTCGAACCGCAGCCCGGCGTCCCGCCCGGCCGCCCGGGCCTGGTCGAGCAGCACGTCCACGGCGGCCAACCGCGGTGCGGCGTACGGCTCTTCGGGGACGCTCTCGCGCAGCAGGCCGATCATCCGGCGCATCTCGGCCAGGCCCTGCACGCTGTTCTCCCGGATCACCGCGAGCGCCTCCACCAGCGGCTCGTCCGGCGCCCGGTGCTGGCGGCGGGCCACCGCCTGGGCGCCGGTGGCGTGGATGGCGATCGCCGACAGGTGGTTGGCGATCACGTCGTGCAGTTCCCGGGCCATCCGGGCGCGCTCCGCGACCACCGCCCCGCGCCGGTCCAGCTCGGCGAGCAGCGCGGTCTGCTCGGCCCGCAGCCGCTCGGTCTCGGCCCGGTCCCGGTGCCGGCGCAGCAGGTCGGCCGTCCAGACCGGGGCGAGGAAGATCAGCCCGCAGAACACCGCGACCAGCAGCGCCCCGGGCACCGACCCGTAGCGCCAGGTCAGCGCGGAGAGCACCAGGGTGGCGGCGGCGCCGGTCAGTTGCAGCACCTTGCTCATCCGGGCCGGCCCGTACAGGGTGGCCGCGTACAGCAGGTCGGTGTACATCAGCAGGGTGGCCGTCAGCGAGCCCAGGTACACGGCGGCGCCGAACAGCGCGCCGCCCAGGCAGACCGTCCACACCGTCCACCGGCGGCGCACCGTCTCCAGTGCGGCCATCGCCACCAGCGGCAGCGCCACCGCCCACACCGGCAGCCCGGGCCGGGCGTCGTAGGCGCGGAACGCGAGCAGCAGCAGGCCGCCGAGCAGCCCGGCGGCGGCGATGGCCAGGTCCTCCTGGCGGGCGGTGAGCCTCACGGGCCCCATCCCAGCACTCCTTCCGACCTGCGGGAACGACCGGCCGGACGACCCGCCGTCCGACGAAAGTCGCACGCCCCGCTCGACTCGCCGGACGATGACCCGGCCCCGCCCGCGCGGCATGCTCGAAGCATGGTTTCCCTGATCGTCGCCGGTGAGATCGGCTTCTGGGTGGTGCTGACCGCCGGGCTGCTGGCCCGGTACGGGCTGCGCCTGCGCCGCACGGGCGCGGTGCTGCTGGCGCTGCTCCCGGTGGTCGACCTGGTGATCCTCGGTGCGACCGTCGCCGACCTGCGCGGCGGCGCCACCGCCGACTGGACGCACGGCCTGGCGGCCTCGTACGTCGGCTTCTCGCTCGCCTACGGCCACCGCCTGGTCCGCTGGGCGGACGGCCACGCCGCGCACCGCCTGGCCGGCGGCCCGAAGCCCGCCGGGATGCCCGAGTACGGTGCGCCGCGGGCCCGTTACGAGTGGGGCGTGTTCGCGCTGACGCTGCTCGCCTCGGCGGTCACGGTGGCGCTGGTGGCGGCCGTGCAGTGGCTGGTCGGCGACAGCGCCCGGACGGCGGCGCTGGACTCCTGGTACCCGCGGATGGGCCTGGTGGTCGGCATCAACCTGCTGATCGCCGCCAGCTACACGGTCTTCCCCAAGCGGGAGAAGTGACCGGGCGTCAGCGGTTCTCGCCGGGCACCCAGAGCACGTCGCCGCGCTCCTTGTTGGCGGTGCGGGCCAGGATGAACAGCAGGTCGGACAGCCGGTTCAGGTACTTCGCGGTCAGCGGGTTGATGCCCTCGCCGTGCGCCTCGATCGCCGCCCAGGTCGCCCGCTCGGCCCGCCGCACCACCGTGCACGCCAGGTGCAGGTACGCGGCGCCGGGCGTCCCGCCGGGGAGGATGAAGCTGCGCAGCTTCTCCAGGTCGGCCAGGAACCGGTCGCAGTCGCCCTCCAGCCGGTCGACGTACGACTGCTCGACCCGCAGCGGCGGGTACTTCGGGTCCTCGACGATCGGGGTGGCCAGGTCCGCGCCGACGTCGAACAGGTCGTTCTGGACCCGGGTCAGCACCGCGACGAGCTCCTCGTCCAGCTGCCCGGCGGCCAGCGCCACGCCGAGCGCCGCGTTGGCCTCGTTGGTGTCCGCGTACGCGATCAGCCGGGGGTCGGTCTTCGTCGTCCGGCTCATGTCACCGAGCGCGGTCGTGCCGTCGTCCCCGGTCCGGGTGTAGATGCGCGTGAGGTTCACCATGCCCGCAGCCTAGCGGGCACGCCGAACCGTGTTAACGGCGGCTCACTGAGCCGAACATCACGCGACGTTGACCCTCTGCCCGGGCGGCGCCGCCTCCAGCCAGGCCAGGAAGCCGGTCAGCGCGTCGTCGCTCATCGCCAGCTCCAGCGGGGCGCCCTTGTGCAGGCAGCGCAGCACCACGGAGCCGGACAGCAGGGCGAGTTCCTCCTGCCCCTGCGGGTAGCGGCGGCCCAGCACCTCGATCTCGGTGCGCGGCAGCACCCGCCGCGGCCGGGGCGCGTAGGAGAAGACCCGGAACCACTCGATCGAGTCGCCGCTGTAGCGGCCGATACCAAAAACCCACCCCTTGCCGTCGGTCTGCGGGACCGGGGCTGAGGTGGGTCGGCCGTTCTCGTCGAGATCCGGCTGGATGGAGGCGTCGGCCGGCATTTTCAACCGGTAGGAGCAGTCGAAGGTGCCGCCCACCCGCTGGATGAGGCGGCGGCGTACCGCGAAGCCGACCAGCCCGGCAATGGCCAGGACCACCACCGTCGCGCACACCACAAGGGCGAGGACCATGCTCACCTACCTCCTCGCTGCTTCCCCGTGGCGGTCGGCCTGCGACCGCTCATTCCTACCAACTGATACGACAGTCCCGGGGTCACGCTCCAGGCGTCCCCGGGACCGTCGCTGAGTCCAGGCTCAGTGGTGCGCCTTCAACCCGCCGGCGGCGAGCAGGCGGACCTCGGCACGACGCTCGGCGTGCGAGTCGAGGTCGGTCTTGGCGTTCTCCAGCGCCCGCTCGGCCCGGGCGACGTCGATCTCGTCGGCCAGCTCGGCGATCTCGGCGAGGATCGACAGCTTGTTGTCGGCGAACGAGATGAAGCCGCCGTGCACCGCGGCGACGATCGTGCCCTGGTCGGTGGTGCGGATGGTGACCGGTCCGGTCTCCAGCACGCTCAGCACCGGGGTGTGGCCGGGCATGATGCCGGTGTCACCGGAGGCCGTGCGGGCGACAACGATGGTGGCCGCACCGGACCACACCTTGCGGTCGGCTGCGACCAGCTCGACGTGCAGCTCAGCCAACGTGGGCTCCTTGGCTCTTGCCGGTCCTCGGGCACCCGGGCGAACGGGCGGCGATCTCGGCAGTTTCGGTAAGAATAACGGTCGCGCGGCCCCGGAACGAAACCAAGACCTCGTAAATGACCGGGATCACAGCAGATCCAGCGGTGAGGGGTGGCCCCCGACGAGAGCCGGGGACCACCCCTCAACGGTTCGGTCTGCCTGCAACCGGCCTGCGGTTACTTCTTGAGCAGCTCGGCGGCGTTGCGCTCGAGGTCCTCGATGCCACCGCACATGAAGAAGGCCTGCTCCGGGACGTGGTCGTACTTGCCGTCCGCGATCGCGTTGAAGGCCTCGATGGTCTCCGACAGCGGCACGGTCGAACCGTCGACACCGGTGAACTGCTTCGCCACGTAGGTGTTCTGCGAGAGGAAGCGCTCGATGCGGCGGGCCCGCTGCACCGTGACCTTGTCCTCCTCGGACAGCTCGTCGATGCCGAGGATCGCGATGATGTCCTGGAGGTCCTTGTACTTCTGCAGGATCCCCTTGATACGGACGGCCGTGTCGTAGTGGAGCTGCGTGATGTACCGCGGGTCGAGGATGCGGGACGTGGAGTCCAGCGGGTCGACGGCCGGGTAGATGCCCTTCTCCGAGATCGGGCGCGACAGAACGGTGGTCGCGTCCAGGTGGGCGAAGGTGGTGGCCGGCGCCGGGTCGGTCAGGTCGTCCGCGGGGACGTAGATCGCCTGCATCGAGGTGATCGAGTGACCGCGGGTCGAGGTGATGCGCTCCTGCAGGAGGCCCATCTCGTCGGCCAGGTTCGGCTGGTAGCCCACCGCGGAGGGCATGCGGCCGAGCAGGGTCGACACCTCGGAACCGGCCTGGGTGAACCGGAAGATGTTGTCGATGAAGAGGAGCACGTCCTGCTTCTCGACGTCGCGGAAGTACTCCGCCATGGTCAGCGCGGAGAGCGCGACCCGGAGGCGGGTGCCCGGCGGCTCGTCCATCTGGCCGAAGACCAGCGCGGTCTTGTCCAGGACGCCCGAGTCGACCATCTCGTCGATGAGGTCGTTGCCCTCACGGGTGCGCTCGCCGACACCGGCGAACACCGACACACCACCGAAGTTCTCGGCGACGCGGTAGATCATCTCCTGGATCAGAACGGTCTTGCCGACACCGGCACCACCGAACAGACCGATCTTGCCACCCTGCACGTACGGGGTGAGGAGGTCGATGACCTTGATACCGGTCTCGAACATCTCGGTCTTCGACTCGAGCTCGGAGAAGTTCGGGGCCTTGCGGTGGATCGGCCACTTGACCTGCACCTGGGACTCGAACTCGGCCTTGTCGACGTTCAGCACCTCACCGAGGGCGTTGAACACCTTGCCCTTGGTGATCTGGCCGACCGGGACGGAGATCGCCGCGCCGGTGTCGGTGACCTGCGAACCGCGGACCAGGCCGTCGGTCGGCTGCATCGAGATGCCGCGGACCAGGCCGTCGCCGAGGTGCTGGGCGACCTCGAGGGTCAGGGTCTTCTTGCCCGAGCCGTCGGGGTTGTCCACCTCGACGTGCAGGGCGTTGAACATGTCCGGGATGGCGTCGACGGGGAACTCCACGTCGACGACCGGGCCGATGACCCGCGCGACGCGGCCCGTCGCCGTGGTCGGCTCAACAGTGGTGGTCATACTCATTCGCTCCCCGCGCTAGCGTCGGCCAGCGCGTTCGCGCCGCCCACGATCTCGCTGATTTCCTGGGTGATCTCGGCCTGACGGGCCGAGTTGGCAAGCCGCGTCAGCGACTTGATGAGCTCGCCGGCGTTGTCCGTCGCGCTCTTCATCGCGCGGCGGCGGGCGGCGTGCTCGGAAGCGGCCGACTGCAGCAGCGCGTTGTAGATCCGGCTCTCGACGTACCGCGGCAGCAGCGCGTCCAGGACGCCCTCCGCCGACGGCTCGAAGTCGTACAGCGGGAAGATCTGGTTCTTGGCCGGCGCGCCGTCGCTCAGCTCGACCTCGTCGAGCTTCAGCGGCAGCAGCCGGGCGTCCACGGCGTTCTGCGTCAGCATCGACACGAACTCGGTCGACACCAGGTGCAGCTCGTCCACGCCGCCGGTCTCCGCCGTGAAGGCCTCGATCAGGTCCGCCGCGACCGTCTTGGCGTCCCCGTAGGTCGGCTTGTCGGAGAAGCCGGTCCAGGAGTTCGCCACCGCCAGGTTGCGGAAGCCGTAGTAGCCCACGCCCTTGCGGCCGACGATGTACGTGACCACTTCCTTGCCCTCTTCGCGGAGGCGGGCGGCGAGCGCCAGCGACTGCTTGATGGCGTTGGTCGAGTAGCCGCCCGCCAGGCCGCGGTCCGCCGTGATCAGCAGGACGGCGGCGCGCTTGGCGTTCGGGTTCTCGGTGGTCAGCGGGTGCTTGGCGGTGGACCGGGTGGCCACCGCGGTCACCGCGCGGGTGAGCTCGTCGGCGTACGGAGTGGAGGCGGCCACCGCGCGCTGCGCCTTGACGATGCGCGACGCGGAGATCATCTCCATCGCCTTGGTGATCTTCTTCGTCGCGGTGACGGAGCGGATGCGGCGCTTGTAGACCCGAAGCTGTGCTCCCATTGGGTCGTTACGTCCTTTCCCTCGCTACCGGACTCAGGCCTGCTCGGAGAGCAGCTTGCCGTCAGCCGTGGTGAAGCCCTGCTTGAAGGACGTGATCGCGGCGGTCAGCGCGTCGATCGTGCCCTGCTCCAGCAGACCGGTCTCGACGATGCCGGCCAGGATGCCCTTGTGCTCCAGGCGGACGTTGTCCAGGAACTCGCGCTCGAAGCGGCGGATGTCCGCCACCGGGACGTCGTCCAGCTGACCGGTGGTGCCGGCCCAGATCGAGACGACCTGCTCCTCGACCGGGAACGGCTGGTACTGGCCCTGCTTCAGCAGCTCGACCATGCGCGCACCGCGCTCCAGCTGGGCCTTGGAGGCCGCGTCCAGGTCGGAACCGAAGGCGGCGAACGCCTCCAGCTCGCGGTACTGGGCGAGGTCGAGGCGCAGACGGCCGGCGACCGAGCGCATGGCCTTGATCTGGGCGGAGCCACCGACGCGGGAGACCGAGATGCCGACGTTCACGGCCGGGCGGATGCCGGCGTTGAACAGGTCGGACTCCAGGAAGCACTGGCCGTCGGTGATGGAGATGACGTTGGTCGGGATGTACGCCGAGACGTCGTTGGCCTTGGTCTCGATGATCGGCAGACCGGTCATCGAGCCGCCGCCGAGGGCGTCGTTCAGCTTGGCGCAGCGCTCCAGCAGGCGGGAGTGCAGGTAGAAGACGTCACCCGGGTACGCCTCGCGGCCCGGCGGGCGGCGCAGCAGCAGGGAGACGGAGCGGTAGGCCTCGGCCTGCTTCGACAGGTCGTCGAAGACGATGAGGACGTGCTTGCCGTCGTACATCCACTCCTGGCCGATGGCCGAACCGGTGTACGGGGCGAGGTACTTGAAGCCGGCCGGGTCGGAGGCGGGAGCGGCCACGATGGTGGTGTACTCCAGCGCGCCGGCCTCCTCCAGGGCGCCGCGGACGGACGCGATGGTGGAGCCCTTCTGGCCCACGGCGACGTAGATGCAGCGGACCTGCTTCTCCGGGTCGCCCGAGCGCCAGTTGTCGCGCTGGTTGATGATCGTGTCGACGGCGACGGCGGTCTTGCCGGTCTGGCGGTCACCGATGATCAGCTGGCGCTGGCCGCGGCCGATCGGGGTCATCGCGTCGATCGCCTTGATGCCGGTCTGCAGCGGCTGCTTGACCGACTTGCGGGCCATGACGCCGGGGGCCTGCAGCTCCAGGGCGCGGCGGCCGGTGGCCGCGATCTCGCCCAGGCCGTCGATCGGGTTGCCCAGCGGGTCCACGACGCGGCCGAGGTAGCCGTCGCCGACCGGGACGGAGAGGACCTCGCCGGTGCGCTGCACCGTCTGGCCCTCTTCGATGCCCGAGAACTCACCGAGGACGACGACACCGATCTCGCGGGTGTCGAGGTTCAGCGCGAGGCCGAGGGTGCCGTCCTCGAACTTCAGCAGCTCGTTGGCCATGACCGAGGGCAGACCCTCGACCTTGGCGATACCGTCCATGGCCTCGGTGACCGTGCCGACCTCTTCACGCGAGGCCGCGTCCGGCTGGTACGACTGGACAAAGTCGGCCAGCGCGTCCCGGATCTCCTCCGGACGGATCGTAAGCTCCGCCATCAGGCTTCCCTGCTCTCCTAGTTTGCGATCCTCGGCCCGCCATTGAGGGCCGCAAGTGCTCGACTCTCGGCCGGGTCGGGTGAACCGGCCGTACGTTTTGCCGGCCCACCTGGTGTGGACCGACGCCCGACCGAGGGTCGGATAGTGCTGGTGCTCAGCCTTCGAGGCCCTGGCGAGCGCCTTCGAGGCGGCTCGCGACGGTGCCGTCGATGATCTCGTCGCCGATCTGGACCCGGACACCGCCCTGGACCGCGGGGTCCACGTCGATGTTCAGGTGCACCGAACGGCCGTACAGACCGGCCAGGGCGGCGGCGAGGCGCTGCTTCTGGACGTCCGACAGCGGGATCGCGCTGGTGACCAGGGCCACCACGCGGCCCCGCCGGGAGGCGGCGAGCTTGGAGTAGGACTCCAGGCCACCCTCCAGGCTACGACCACGCGGGTTGGTGACCAGGCTGGTGACCAGGCGGACGGTGCCGGCGTTGGCGCGGCCGCCGAGGAGCCCCAGCACCAGCGCGGCCTTGGCGGCGGCGTCGGCCTTCGGCTCGGTCAGCGCGGCGCGCAGCTCGTGCGAGCCCGCCACCACCCGGCCGAAGCGGAACAGCTCGTCCTCGACGTCGTCCAGCGCGCCCGCCTTGTCGGCGGCGATGACCTCGGCGTACGCGGCGAGCTCCTCGACCGCGTCGACCAGGTCGCGCGGGCCGGACCAGCGCGAGCGGACCAGGCCGGAGACCAGGTCGACGGTCTCGCCGGAGACCTGGCCGTTCAGCAGCGAGGCGACCAGCCGGGCCTTGTCCTGACCGGACCGCGCGGGGTCGGTCAGGACGCGGCGCAGCGAGACCTCGCGGTCCAGCAGCGCGGTGACGGCGGCGAGTTCCTCGGCGAGCTTGGCCGCGTCCACCGAGGTGTTGTCGGTCAGGCTCTCGAGGTTCTCGCGGCCGGCGGCGAGTGCCTCACGGCTCGCGCCGATCACTTGGACGCACCCTGGGCGGCGGCGGCCTTGGACTCCAGCTCGTCCAGGAAGCGGTCGATGACACCGCTCTGGCGGGCGTGGTCCTCCAGCGACTCACCGACGATGCGGGAGGCCAGCTGGGAGGCCAGCGAGCCGACGTCCTGGCGCAGGACGGCGGTCGCCTGCTTCTTGTCGGCCTCGATCTGGGCGTGGCCGGCGGCGACGATGGCCTCGCGCTGGCGCTGGCCCTCCTCGCGCATCTCGTTGATCAGGACAGCGCCCTGCTCACGGGCGTGCTCGGTGATCCGAGCAGCCTCGTGGCGCGCCTCGGCGAGCTCGGCGCGGTACTGCTCCAGCAGGGCCTGGGCCTCGGCCTGAGCGGTCTCCGCGCGCTTCATGCCGCCTTCGATGGCGTCACGGCGCTCCCCCAGCACCTTCTCGATGCTGGGGAGGAGCTTCTTGCCGAGGATGCCGAAGACGATGAAGAAGCAGAGCAGGCCGATGATGACCTCGGGCCACGCGGGGAGAAGAGGGTTCATCTTCTCTTCTGCCGCGAGGAGAACCTCGGGGGCCATATCAGAACCTTTCGTCGGAAGTGACTACCGGTGCGCCTGGCTCACTGGCCGTAGACGAACGGCATGACGATGCCGATCAGGGCGAGGGCCTCGGTCAGGGCGAAGCCGATGAACATGTTCGAGCGGATCAGGCCGGCAGCCTCGGGCTGACGGGCCATCGCCTGCACGCCGTTACCGAAGATCAGACCGACGCCGATGCCGGGGCCGATGGCGGCGAGGCCGTAGCCGATGGAAGCGACGGAACCGGAAACCTCAGCGAGAGCGGACATCTCAGCTAATCCTTTGCGGGGATGGGATACCGGTGGGTGTTGGCCACCGGGAGTTCGTGGGCGCGGCCGGGGCCGCGGGAATCAGTGCGCCTCTTCCAGGGCACCGGCGATGTAGCTGCTGGCGAGCATCACGAAGATGTACGCCTGCAGGAACTGCACCAGCAGCTCGAAGGCGGTCAGACCGACGGCCACCACGAAGGACACCGAGCCGTACAGGGCGCCGATGGTGGGGCTGAGCAGGTACCACGAGGCCACCGAGAAGACGACGATCAGCAGGTGACCGGCGAACATGTTGGCGAAGGCTCGGACCGCGAGGGTGAAGGGGCGCACGAAGATGTTCGAGAAGAACTCGATCGGCACCAGGATGAACATGACCCAGCCCGGGATGCCCGACGGCCAGCAGAGGTTCTTCATGCCGCCGACGAAGCCGTGCTTCTTGAAGGTCAGCGCCATGTACGTGATCCAGACGACCAGCGCGAGTCCGGCGGGGTACGCGATGCGCGACATCACCGGGAACTGGGCGAACGGGATGATGGACATGATGTTCATGATCCACACGAAGAAGAACATCGAGACCAGCATCGGGACGTACTTCTCGCCCTTTTTGCCGATGGTCTCCAGCACGATGCTCCGCTTGACGAAGTCGTACCCGATCTCGCCGACCAGCTGGAGCTTGCCCGGGAGCAGCTTCGGCTTGGCGAACGCGGCCCAGAAGAACCCGACCACCAGCAGGGCGCAGATGATCGACAGCAGCATCGGCTTGGTGAAGTCGACCCCGCCCACCGAGAAGATCGGCTTGAAGTCGAACTCACCGAGGCCGGGGGCCGGGAAGCCGCAGCCGGAGTCGAAGTGGCAACCGGCCTCGGAGGCGAGCTGAACGTCAGCACCCACCACAGACTCCTTCGTTCTGACGCATGGTTACGGCAACCTCGGTGTGTCGGCGTGGCCGTCGGCCACGGTGCGGCACTGGAACTAGTTGGATTTCTCGCTGACCCGGCGCGGCGCATATCCCCACCGCGGGATCTTCGAAAGCTTCGTGGAGCCGGGGGGCGATCCGTCCGATTCTCGGAGGGACCTGGCCGCTTCCCGTACTCCGCCGTTGGGACGGACGATAGCAGCCCGTCAGGAGGGCATAAGCACCGCCCCCCTCGTGAGGGGGACGGTGTGCCCCGCTCACGATTGACGCCCTGATTTCGGCTTGCCGTCGGGTTCCACGTAGAAGGTCTTGGCCTTGAGCCAGCCCCGCACCTGGAAGCCCATCCAGATGATCACCAGGCCGAGCAGCGAGAGCCCGAAGACCTTGTGGTCGAAGAAGGTGAGGTGCTTGGCCACCGCGAGCAGGACGCCGATCACCAGGATCTGCGTGGTGTAGACCAGCATGGCGATCGGCATCAGCATCTGCGGGTTGTTCCGGCCCAGCCGGTCGAGCGCGGTCTGGCCGGCACCGAAGAAGAGGATCACGACCACCGTGGCGAGCAGGGCGCCGAGCAGACCCTTCCCCTGCGCGACGACGAAGGCGATCGCCATGGCGACCACTCCGGCGACCGCAGTGGGAATTGCGGCGCCTCGGAGGATCCGGGCGTCGTGGGACGGCATGTCGGCAACTCCGGCGGCATGTCGGAAACGGGGGGCAGGTACACGGGGTGCGAGGACGCCGCCGCGGACGGCCGCCTGGGGGCGGGCCCGACGAGGGAGACCGACCGGGGACGGAAGTCCTCCACCTGTCAGGTCTTTCGGCGTGTTCTCGGTACTCGTGAACGGTATCACAAACTATTTGATGAGAGCTTTACCATGAACGTGTGGTACCTGTCACACGGTAGGCCCACGAGTGCCTCCGAACGGGTGCCGCCGAACGGCCCAGCGGGAGTTGACGTCCGGTCAGGAACGCCGCTCGCCATGCTGGCCGGCCGCCGTCGCGCCCGTCCCGAGCCGTCCCAGCAGGGCCTTGTCCTCGGCCGACAGCTCGGCCATCGCGGGCGCGTCCCCGCCCGCGTCCGCGGCGGTCGGGGCGTCCTCCCCGGCGGTCGCCGGAGCGCCCGCCGCGGCACCCGGTTCGCCGTCCCGGTAGCGGGGCGGCACGAAGGACTGGACGGCCTTCGGCGCGCGCGGCCGGAACCGCGGCATCAGCAGCACCGCGAGGCCGACCAGGCACAGGCCCGCCATGGTGAGGACCACCGTGCGGCCGGTGTGGGTGATCGACACCGCGACGGTGCCGAAGGCGATCAGCGCGGCCCAGAAGTACATGATCAGCACGGCCCGGCTGTGCGAGTGCCCGACCTCCAGCAGCCGGTGGTGCAGGTGCTGCTTGTCCGCCGCGAACGGCGACTTGCCCGCCCAGGTGCGGCGCACCACGGCCAGCAGCAGGTCGGCCAGCGGCAGCGCGATCACCGTCAGCGGCAGGATCAGCGGGATGTAGATCGGCACCAGGGCGTGCACGGCGGTGGTCTGCGAGCCGACCTGCTCGGTGATCAGGTCGGGGTCGACCCGGCCGGTGATGGAGATCGCCGCGACGGCCAGCATCAGGCCGAGCATCATCGAGCCGGAGTCGCCCATGAAGATCCGCGCCGGGTGCAGGTTGTGCGGCAGGAAGCCCAGGCACATGCCGATCAGCACGGCGGTGAACAGCGCGGCGGGCGCGGCGTCGTTGATCCCGTAGCCGAGCCAGAGCCGGTACGAGTACAGGAAGAAGGCCATCGCGGCGATGCAGACCATGCCGGCCGCCAGGCCGTCCAGGCCGTCGATGAAGTTCACCGCGTTGACCATGACGACCACCAGCACGACCGAGATCAGCATGCCCTGGGTCGGCGTGACCGGGACGGAGCCGTAGCCGGGCACCGGGATGGCGATCACCGTGATGCCCTGCCAGACCATCACGCCGGCGGCGATCATCTGCCCGCCGAGCTTCACCAGCGCGTCCACGCCCCACTTGTCGTCCAGGACGCCCAGCACGAACATGATCCCGGCCCCGGAGAGCAGCGCCTTGATGTCCGCGCTCTGCACGAACAGCCGCCCGAGGTTGGTCAGTTGGGACGCCGCCAGCAGGCCGGCCAGCAGGCCGCCGAACATGGCGATGCCGCCCAGCCGCGGGGTCGGTTCGCGGTGCACGTCGCGGGCCCGGACGGCGGGCATCGCGCCGGCCGCGATGGCGAACTTCCGCACCGGGCTGACCAGCAGGTAGGTGACCGCCGCCGAGACGAACATCACCAGCAGATACTCACGCACCACTGGCCTCCAGGGTCACGCTCGGACGGACGAGTACGCAGGGTACTCCCGTGCTGGTTCGGGGTTCGGGGTGCGTCGCCACGGACCACACCTTATTGACTCCGACGCCCGGCTCCCGCATCGCGGTTCTCCCGGAGCCGCCCGGACCCCGCGCCGACCCCGCACCGGACCGCTCAGCGCCGCCCGGCGAAGGTCCGGGCCAGCTCCCGCACCCGCCCGCGCACCGGCTCGACCGCCTCGCCGCGGAGCACCCGGCCGAGCAGTTCACCGACCTCGCCGAGCTCCGCCTCGCCCATCCCCTGGGCCGCGCACGTCCCGGTGCCCAGCCGGATCCCGGAGGTCTCGGCGGGCGGCGCCGGGTCGTACGGGACGGCGCACCGGCCGAGCATCAACCCGGCCGCGGCGCACCGGCGTTCGGCCTCCACGCCGGTCAGGCCGAGGGCCCGGACCGAGGCCGACACCAGGTGGGTGTCGGTGCCGCCGGTGAGCGGCGGCGCCCCGGCGGCGCCCAGCGCGGCGGCCACCGCCCGGGCCCCGGAGACCGCCCGGCGGACGTAGCCGGTGTACTCCGGGGTGGCGGCCTGGGCCAGCGCCACCGCCTTGGCGGCCACCTCGTGCACGGCCGCCCCGCCCTGGCTGAACGGGAACACCGCCCGGTCGATCCGGTCGGCCAGTTCGGCGGTGCACAGCAGCAGCCCGCCGCGCGGGCCGCGCAGCAGCTTGTGGGTGGTGGCGACGGTGACGTCGGCGTGCGGCACCGGGGAGGGGGCGGCGCCGGCCGCGACCAGTCCGGCGGTCTGCCCGGCGGCGGCGATCAGGTAGGCGTCCACCTCGTCGGCGATCTCCCGGAAGGCGGCCCAGTCGACGTGCCGCGGGTAGGAGATGCCGCCCGCCACGATCGCCTTCGGGCGGTGCTCGCGGGCCAGTTCGCGGACCTGGTCGAGGTCGATCAGGCCGTCGTCGGCGCGCACCCCGTAGCCGTGGAAGCGGAACCAGCGGCCGGAGAAGTTGGCCCGCGAGCCGGCGCTCAGGTGGCCGCCGTGCTCCAGCGACATGGCGAGCACCGCGTCGTCCGGCCGCAGCAGCGCCGCGTAGGCCGCCAGCATGGCCGAAGTCCCGGACCGGGGCTGGACGTTGGCGTGCGGGGCGGCGAACAGTTCGCGGGCCCGGTCGATCGCCAGCAGCTCCACGGTGTCGGCGGGCGCGCAGCCGGTGTGGTGGCGGCGGCCCGGGTAGCCGTCGGCGTACTTGTCGACCAGCGGGCCGGTCAGCGCGGCCAGCACGGCGGGGGTGGCCAGGCTCTCCCCGGCGAGCAGTTGCAGGCTCCCGGCCCGGCGTTCGTCCTCGGCGGCCAGCAGGTCGGCGATCAGCGGGTCGGCCGCGCGCAGGGCCTCGGCGGCCTCCCAGTGGGCGGGGCGGGCATCGGCGACCGTCATGGTGCGGCTCCAGGCTGCGGTGCGGGCAGATTTTTCCAGCGTAGGTCGGCCTCCGCCGCCCGGCCCGCCCGCGCGCGCGGGCTTGCGCCTTTCCGGTTGCCGCCACCGCCTGCGCACGCAGTCTCCACGAATCCCCCACGGAAACTTTAGTGGAGGGCGCTCAACTCAGCGGGCCACACCCGTCAGTGCGGTCACCACCGGGTCCAGCGCGTCGAATATCTCCTCGCCGCAGTTGCGGAACATCCCGATCGGGGCCCCGTACGGGTCCCTCAGCTCGTCGAACTCGGGCGCGGAGGCCAGCAGCCAGCCGCGCAGGGCGGCGGCCGAGCGGACCAGTGCGCGGGCGCGCTCGGTCAGCCGCGCGCCGTCCCTGGGGTCCGGCAGGGTGCGCGGGTCGACCCTTTGCACCAGACGGGTGAACTCCTTGATGGTGAAGGTGCGCAGACCCGCCGCGTGCCCCATCGAGATGACCTGCGCCCGGTGGTCCAGGGTCGCGGTCAGCACCAGGTCGGCGTCTATCACGTGCTCGTCCAGCAGCTCCCGGCCCGCGAAGCCGGCGCTGTCCGCGCCGTACTCGCCGAGCACCGTCGCCGCGTGCGCCTCCATCGGGGCGCCCTCGTGGCCCCAGGTGCCGGCGCTCTCCACCACGATCCGGCGGCCGGTCCCGGCGCCGAGCCGGGAGTCCAGCTCCAGCCGGGCCAGGCGCTCGGCGATCGGGGAGCGGCAGATGTTCCCGGTGCAGACGAACAGGATGCGGAAGGTGTCCAGCGCGGGCGGCCCCGGCTCCGCGAAGGGTGCCAGGGCGCCGCCCGCTCCGTACAGGGGGGCAGCGGCGGTCAACTGCCGGCCTCCACGTCCGGAACGACCTCCCTCAGCTGCTCGACGCTGATCGCGCCCGACCGCAGCACCACCGGCACCTTGCCGGTGACGTCGACGATGGTCGAGGGCGTGCCGTAGTCCGCCGTCCCGCCGTCCAGGTAGATCGACACCGCGTCGCCGAGCTGGGCCTCGGCCTCGTCGCAGGTGGACGGGGACGGGCCGCCGGTCTTGTTGCCGGAGGAGACCGCGAGCGGGCCGGTGGCGTTCAGCAGCTCCAGCACGACCGGGTGCAGCGGCATCCGGACCGCGACGGTGCCCCGGGTCTCGCCCAGGTCCCAGCGCAGCGAGGGCTGGTGCCGGGCCACCAGGGTCAGGCCGCCCGGCCAGAACGCGTCCACCAGCTCCCAGGCCTGCTCGGAGAAGTCGGTGACCAGCCCGTGCAGCGTGGTCGGCGAGCCGACCAGCACCGGCGAGGGCATGTTCCGGCCCCGGCCCTTGGCCTCCAGCAGCGCGCCGACCGCCTCCGGCGAGAAGGCGTCCGCGGCGATCCCGTACACCGTGTCGGTCGGCACCACCACCAGCTCCCCGCGGCGGATCGCCGTGGCGGCCTCACGCAGCCCGCTCGCGCGGTCCTGGGCGTCGGAGCAGTCGTATCGGCGGCTCATCGGAGCAATCCCCTTCCGGTGGAAGTCAGTGGTGGTCTACAGCGAAGCGCGTCGCGCGGTAGTAAAGCGCGGGCGGTTGTTGAGGTCCCGGTGGTCGGCGGCGTCCGTCCAGCCGCCCTCCTCGCGGAAGATCCACGGGACCTGCCCGCCCTGGGTGTCCGCGTGCTCGATCACCACCGCGCCGCCGGGCCGCAGCAGCCGGGCCGCGACGCGTTCGATGCCGCGGATGGTCTCCAGTCCGTCCTCGCCGGAGAACAGCGACATCTGCGGGTCGTGGTCGCGGGCCTCGGGGGCGACGTACTCCCACTCGGTGAGCGGGATGTACGGCGGGTTGCTGATCACCAGGTCGAACCGGCCGTCCCAGCCGCGGTCGTCGACGAAGGCCCGGGTGGCGTCGCCCTGGTGCAGGTGGACCCGGGCGCGGTCGGGGCTGGCCTCGACGTTGCGGCGGGTGTAGGCGAGGGCGCCCTCGTCGAGTTCGAAGGCGTGCACGGTGGAGCGGGGCAGTTCCTGGGCGAGGGCCAGCGCGATCGCCCCGGAGCCGGTGCACAGGTCGACCACCAGCGGTTCGGCCACGTCCATCGCGCGGACCGCGTCTATCGCCCACTCGACCACCGACTCGGTCTCCGGCCGGGGAACGAACACCCCGGGCCCGACCTCCAGTTCGAGGTAGCGGAAGAACGCCCGGCCGGTGATGTGCTGCAGCGGCTCGCGCTGCTCGCGGCGGGAGACCGCTTCCCAGTACCGGGCGTCGAAGTCCCCGTCCGGCACGGTGTGCAGCTGGCTGCGCTTCACCCCGTGGGTGTGCGCCGCCAGCTCCTCGGCGTCGAAGCGCGGCGAGGGCACGCCGGCCGCGGCCAGGCGCTGGGTGGCCTGGGCCACCTCGGCGAGCAGCAGGTTCATACCCTCGGGCCCCTTAGCTCCTAGGCTCAGTTCTCCTGCGCGGCGGCCAGCTTGGCCGCGGCGTCGGCGTCCACGCAGGACTGGATGACCGCGTTGAGGTCGCCGTCCAGCACCTGGTCCAGGTTGTACGACTTGAACCCGGTGCGGTGGTCGGAGATCCGGTTCTCCGGGAAGTTGTACGTCCGGATCCGCTCGGAGCGGTCCACGGTGCGCACCTGGCTGCGGCGGGCGTCGGACGCCTCCCGCTCGGCCTCCTCCTGCGCGGCGGCCAGCAGCCGCGAACGCAGGATGCGCATCGCCTGCTCCTTGTTCTGCAGCTGGCTCTTCTCGTTCTGGCAGGACGCCACGATACCGGTCGGCAGGTGGGTGATCCGGACCGCGGAGTCGGTGGTGTTCACCGACTGCCCGCCGGGGCCGGAGGAGCGGTAGACGTCGATCCGCAGGTCGTTGGCGTGGATCTCCACCTCGACCTCCTCGGCCTCCGGGGTGACCAGCACGCCCGCGGCGGAGGTGTGGATCCGGCCCTGCGACTCGGTCGCGGGCACCCGCTGCACCCGGTGCACGCCGCCCTCGTACTTCAGCTGCGCCCAGACGCCGTGGCCCGGCTCGGGGTTGCCCTTGGTCTTGACCGCCACCGAGACGTCCTTGTAGCCGCCGAGGTCGGACTCGTTGGCGTCGATGATCTCGGTCTTCCAGCCGAGCCGCTCCGCGTAGCGCAGGTACATCCGCAGCAGGTCGCCGGCGAACAGCGCGGACTCCTCGCCGCCCTCGCCCGCCTTGACCTCCAGGATGACGTCCTTGTCGTCGTTGGGGTCGCGCGGCACCAGCAGCAGCCGCAGCTCCTCGGTCAGCTCCTCCTGCCGGGCCTCGGACGCCTTCGCCTCGGCGATGAAGTCCGGGTCCTCGGCGGCGAGTTCGCGCGCGGCGACGATGTCCTCGCCGGCCTGCTTCCAGGCCAGGTACGTCCGGGTGATCGGGGTCAGCTCGGCGTACCGCTTGGCCAGCTTGCGGGCGTTCGCCTGGTCGGCGTGCACCGACGGGTCGGCCAGCCTCTTCTCGAGGTCGGCGTGCTCGACGAGGAGCTCTTCGACTGCCTCGAACATCGGTCTGTCCTACTTCCGTGAGTGTGCCGCGGGGGGAGCTTGGGGGGAGGGACGCGAACGGCGCCGGCCCGGACGCCTCCGTGCACGAGCACGGGGACGTCCGAGACCGGCGCCGTGGAAGCGCTAGGCCTTGCCGCCGGAGAGCTTCTTGCCGAAGCGCGCCTCGAAGCGGGCCACGCGGCCACCGGTGTCCAGAATCTTCTGCTTGCCGGTGTAGAACGGGTGGCAGTTCGAGCAGACCTCGGCGCGGATCTCGCCGCTGGTCTCGGTCGAACGAGTGGTGAACTCGTTGCCGCAGGTGCAGGTCACCTTGGTGAGGACGTAGTCCGGGTGAACGTTGGACTTCAAGGGATTCTCCTAGCTGATCGGGAGGGCACCGGGTCGGCGGACATCGACTGCCGCTCGTGAACCGGGACCGACGGACCAGTGTGCCAGCACTGCCCGCATCTTCCCAAACCGGGAGGCGGATCCGGCTATTCCGCTCCCCCGCCCGCCACCGCCGGCCGGGACGCCCGGGCCGTCGCGGGGACGGAGACCGAGGCCGAGGCCGACGCGGGGGCCGATCCGGAGGCGGATCCGGGGGCCGATCCGGAGGCGGACGGCGAGGCCATCGCCGGGTTGGCCGGCTGCTGCTGGAGCACCTGCTGCGGCACCGCCTGGTCGGTCCGCAGCGCCGTCCACAGCTGCTGGGCGTCCGGGGTCTTCGGGACCACCCGGTTGGGGTCGCTGACCGCGTACGCCACCGGCAGGGTGACCATGGTGAGCTGGTCCGGCCCGATCTTCTTGACCGTCTGCGCCATGCCGACCAGCGAGCTCACCGAGGCCAGGTCGGAGTCGGTGGTCAGCGAGCTGGTCAGCTTGTCGCCGAGATTCCACATCGCCACCGGGTTGGAGGTCAGGCCGAGCGAGCCGATCTGCCCGAGCATCGCCTTGACCATCTCCTTCTGCAGCTCGATCCGGCCCAGGTCGCTGCCGTCGCCGACGCCGTGCCTGGTCCGGACGAAGGCCAGCGCCTGCGCGCCGCCCAGGTGGTGGGTGCCGGGGTCGAGGTGCAGCCCGCTGTCCTTGTCGTCGATCGCCACCGTGGTGGTGACGTCCACCCCGCCGATCGCGTCGATCAGCGCGGCGAAGCCGGTGAAGTCGACCTCGACGAAGTGGTCCATCCGCATCCCGGTGAGCTGCTCGGCGGTCTTCACCGCGCAGGCCGGGCCGCCGACCTCGTACGCGGAGTTGAACATCGCGCTGCGGACCGCGGCGACCTGCGTGCCGTCGGGGGCGGTGCAGGCCGGGCGGGACACCAGGGTGTCGCGCGGTATGGAGACCACCGAGGCGGCGGTGTGCGCCTGGTTGACGTGCACGACCATCGCGGTGTCCGAGCGGGCGGTGTCCCCGGTGTCGCCGCCCGCCAGGCTGCCGTTGGCGCCGGAGCGCGAGTCGGAGCCCAGCACCAGCACGTTGAACGCCCCGCCGGTGGAGGCGGGCGGCCGGGCGGTGCCCAGCTGGCCGGAGATGTCGACGCTGTGGATGTTCCCGTTGAGCTTCCAGTAGGCGATCCCGCCCAGTCCGGCACCGACCAGGACGAGGCCGGCCAGCGCGAACAGGGCGATCCGGAGCCCGCGGCGACGCGGGGGGCGCTGCTCGGTGTTCTCGGCCATATCGCCTCATTTCGCCCTCAGTGCGACCTTTCGAGCATAAGTGACGCGCCGGTACGGCGGGCGGTTTCCGGTCCCCGCCCGGGAAAGCCCGGGACCCCGCACCGCCGGGCGGCGGTGCGGGGTCCCGAGGAAGGCGGTGCTACCGGCGTCAGTCGCCCGAGCCGGGGGTGTTCTTGGCGATCTGCATCAGGAACTCGGCGTTCGACTTGGTCTGCTTCATCTTGTCCAACAGCAGCTCGATCGCCTGCTGCGAGTCGAGCGCGTGCAGGACCCGGCGGAGCTTCCAGGTGATGGCCAGCTCCTCGTGGCCGAGCAGGATCTCCTCCTTGCGGGTGCCGGAGGCGTCCACGTCGACGGAGGGGAAGATGCGCTTGTCGGAGAGCTTCCGGTCGAGCTTGAGCTCCATGTTGCCGGTGCCCTTGAACTCCTCGAAGATCACCTCGTCCATCCGCGAGCCGGTGTCGACCAGCGCGGTGGCGAGGATGGTCAGCGAGCCGCCGTTCTCGATGTTGCGCGCGGCGCCGAAGAACTTCTTCGGCGGGTACAGCGCGGTCGAGTCGACACCACCGGACAGGATGCGGCCGGAGGCGGGCGCGGCCAGGTTGTAGGCGCGGCCCAGGCGGGTGATGGAGTCGAGCAGGATCACCACGTCGTGGCCCAGCTCCACCAGGCGCTTGGCGCGCTCGATGGCGAGCTCGGCGACGGTGGTGTGGTCCTCGGCCGGGCGGTCGAAGGTCGAGGAGATGACCTCGCCCTTCACCGACCGCTGCATGTCGGTGACCTCTTCCGGACGCTCGTCGACCAGGACGACCATCAGGTGGCACTCGGGGTTGTTGTGGGTGATCGCGTTGGCGATCGCCTGCATGATCATGGTCTTGCCGGTCTTCGGCGGGGCCACGATCAGACCGCGCTGGCCCTTGCCGATCGGCGACACCAGGTCGATGATCCGGGTGGTCAGCACGCCCGGGTCGGTCTCCAGGCGCAGCCGCTCCTGCGGGTACAGCGGGGTCAGCTTGCCGAACTCGGGGCGGCCGCGGCCGCTGTCCGGGTCCATGCCGTTGACGGAGTCCAGCCGCACCATGGCGTTGAACTTCTCGCGGCGCTCGCCGTCCTTGGGCTGGCGGACCGCGCCGGTGATGGCGTCGCCCTTGCGCAGGCCGTGCTTGCGGACCTGGGCCAGCGAGACGTAGACGTCGTTCTGGCCGGGCAGGTAGCCCGAGGTCCGGACGAAGGCGTAGTTGTCGAGGATGTCCAGGATGCCCGCGACGGGGATCAGGACGTCGTCGTCGCTCAGCGGGACCTCGGGGCCGGTGGTGCCCTCGAAGCCCTCGCGGCGACGGCCCCGGCGGTCGCGGTAGCGGCCGCGGCGGCCGCGCCGGCCGTCGCCGAACTCGTCGTCGTCGTAGCCGCCCTGCTGCTGGTGGGCGTTGCCGCCGCCCTGCTGCTGGGTGCCGCCCTGCTGCTGGTTCTGCTGCTGGTTCTGCTGCTGGCGGCCCTGGCCGCCGTCCTGCTGGCGGTCGGTGCGGTCGCGCTCGCGGCGGTTGCGGCGGTCCCGGCGGGACTCGCGGACCTCGTTGTCGCCGTCGGCCGCGGGGGCCTCGGTGCGCTCGGTGCGCTCGCCGCGCTCGCGGCGGTCCCGGCGCTCGCGGCGCTCGGGACGGCCCTCGCCCTCGGCGGCGGCCGGGCGCTGCGCCTCGGTCCTGGCCTCGGCGGGGGCCTGCTCGGCGGTGGCGGTGGCGGTGCCGGCCTCGGCGGTCGGGGCGCCGGCCGCGGCGGTGGCCCGGCGGCGCGGGCGCTCGGCCCGGGCGGTGGCGGCCGCGGTCTCGGCGGCGGCCTGCACCGGGATCTCGATCTGCGCCTGCGGCTGCGGCTCGGTGGCGGCAGCGGCGGCACGGGTGCGGCGGGCCGCCCGGGCCGGAGCCGCTGCT
This sequence comes from Kitasatospora sp. YST-16, assembly GCF_026802215.1. NCBI lineage: Bacteria > Bacillati > Actinomycetota > Actinomycetes > Kitasatosporales > Streptomycetaceae > Kitasatospora > Kitasatospora sp. YST-16. The sequence continues at coordinate 4,670,598 of NZ_CP113837.1, read as the reverse complement.
TCGGCCTGCTCCTCGGCCGGGGCGGCCGGAGCGGCCTCGGCGGCGGCGGGCGCGGCGGCCTTGGCGGCCTTCTTGGCGGCCGGAGCGGTGGCGCCGGAGGCGCCGGCGAGCAGCGGGTCCCCGCCGCTCTTCTCCTTGATGGCCTCGATCAGCTGGCTCTTGCGCAGCCGTCCGGTACCGCTGATCCCGAGGGACGAGGCGAGCTTCTGGAGCTCGGCCAGCACCAGGCCGTCCAGGCCGGCGGCAGCGGTACGGCGGCGCCGCGCCGGAGCCGCAGGGGCGGCTGCGTCCGACGCCTCGGCGTCCGGGCGCGCGCCCATCAGATCGGTGGTGTCGCTCACTAAGGGTCCTTCCCTGGAGCGGACGTCGGCCTGTCTGGCACGGCGACCGGTTGTGCTGTCCTGCCCAGCGTCTCTTTGCGCCGGCCAGGGGCTGGATTCCCGCGGAAGGCTGGTCCTTCCGGGGAGCTGCGAAGTGCGGTGCACTGTGGTGCGAAGCGGCGCGGACGGCCGGTTCTGGTGCCGACCTCGCTGCGCCTGTTGATGCCCGGGCCCCCGCCGCGCGGCGGCAGTGCGGGCCCCGCCCGGCCGAGCCTCAGTCAGGAGGCTGGGGGTGGGAGTCCGGTGCCGTCACGGCTTCGGGATGGGCCCCACTTGCGCAGGCAGGCTGCGTACGCGGTGTGGCGAGCTCCCGGAGAATCGTGCTCCCGAGCTTCCGGCCCCCGTGCGGACGGGGGAACGGGATCGGGATGCGTCGCACCGGCGCCCGGAGGGCATCTGGTGCAGCAATGAGGTTAACACTACCTACCCCCTGACACATTCCCCAGCCCTTTGGTTGTCAATCGTGTCCGTCTCACATGTCGAGCGGCAGGACGGTGGCGCCGGCGCGGTCCAGCTCCAGCCGGTGCGCCGCGAACTGCGCCCCCGCGAAGTTGAGCACCTTGCCGGCACCGGCCTCGTCGGTGAGGGCGAGCACGGTCGGTCCGGCACCCGAGATGACGGCGGGGACGCCCTCGGCGCGCAGGGCGGCGACCAAGGCCGCGCTGTCCGGCATCGCGGAGGCCCGGTAGTCCTGGTGCAGGCGGTCCTCGGTGGCGGTGAGCAGCAGCTCCGGGCGGCGGGTGAGCGCCTCGACCAGCAGGGCGGCGCGGCCCGCGTTGAGCGCGGCGTCGGAGAGCGGGACGGTCTTGGGGAGCAGGCCGCGCGCGGTCTCGGTGAGCACCTCGGTGGACGGGATGAACACGACCGGCACGACCCGGTCGGAGGGGTCCAGGGTGATGGTGCGGGCGCCGTCGTCCTCGGTCCAGGCGACGGTGAAGTTGCCGCGCAGGCAGGCCGCGACGTTGTCCGGGTGGCCCTCCAGCTCGGAGGCGAGGGCGAGCAGCGCGTCGTCGCCGAGCGCGGAGGCGCCGCCGATGGTGACGGCGCGGGCGGCGACGATGCCGGCGCAGATCGCGGCGGACGAGGAGCCCAGGCCGCGGCCGTGCGGTATCCGGTTGGCGCAGACCACTTCGAGGCCGCGGGGCTGGCCGCCGAGCCGGTCGAAGGCGGCGCGCATCGAGCGGACCACCAGGTGGCGCTCGTCGCGGGCCAGGTTCTCGGCGCCCTCGCCGGCGATGTCCACGGCCAGGCCGGAGTCGGAGACCCGGACCACCACGTCGTCGTAGAGCCCCAGGGCGAGGCCGAAGGCGTCGAAGCCGGGGCCGAGGTTGGCGCTGGTCGCGGGGACGCGGACCCGGACGGCGGCGGCGCGGAACGCGGGACCGGCCATGCGGTGGACACACTCCTGAAAGGTGGGGGGATCCAGGCCCGGGCGATCCGGACGACGGGGCCTGCGGTGGTACGTGGCGGCGGGGTGCCGAAGGGGGCGCGCAGCATGGCGCGGCCCGCGGGGTCAAGCGTATCGAAGAGAGGTTCCGGAGCGGTACACCCCGCCCGGCTCGGATCTTCCGTGTTGCCGCAACCAGCGGAAAAGCACCGGTGGGTTGACCGGAAAGCGGCGGCGAGCGGTCCGCTCCGTGGGGGCGGGCCGCTCGCCGGGTCGACGCTCGGTCGGACGGGTCAGTCGAGCAGGCCGAGGCGGCGGGCGGCCGTCTCGGGGTCGATCGGGACGATCTGCGGCTGCGGGGCGCCGGCCACCGCCCAGTCCGGGTCCTTGAGGCCGTTGCCGGTGACGGTGCAGACGATCCGCTGGCCGGGGTCGACCAGGCCGGCCTCGGCCTTGGCGAGCAGGCCGGCCACCGAGGCGGCCGAGGCGGGCTCGACGAAGACGCCCTCCTGGGAGGCCAACAGCCGGTAGGCGGACAGGATCTGGCGGTCCGTCACCTTGTCGATGAGGCCGCCGGAGTCGTCCCGGGCGGCGAGCGCGTAGTCCCAGGAGGCGGGGTTGCCGATCCGGATCGCGGTGGCGATGGTCTGCGGCTTGAGCACCGGGGCGCCGTCCACGATGGGGGCCGAGCCGGACGCCTGGAAGCCCCACATCCGCGGGGTGCGGGTGGCGAGGCCGTCCGCGGCGTACTCGCGGTAGCCCTTCCAGTAGGCGGTGATGTTGCCCGCGTTGCCGACCGGCAGGACGTGGATGTCGGGGGCGTCGCCGAGCATGTCGACGATCTCGAAGGCGGCGGTCTTCTGGCCCTCGATGCGCACCGGGTTGACCGAGTTGACCAGGGCGACCGGGTACTTCTCGGAGAGCTCGCGGGCCAGCGTCAGGCAGTCGTCGAAGTTGCCGTCGACCTGCAGGATCTTGGCGCCGTGCACCAGCGCCTGGCCCATCTTGCCGAGGGCGATCTTGCCCTGCGGGACGAGCACGGCGGAGACCATGCCGGCCCGCACCGCGTAGGCGGCGGCGGAGGCGGAGGTGTTGCCGGTGGACGCGCAGATGACGGCCTGGGCGCCGTCCTCCTTGGCCTTGGAGATGGCCATGGTCATCCCGCGGTCCTTGAAGGAGCCGGTCGGGTTGGCGCCCTCGACCTTGAGGTAGACGTCGCAGCCGGTGCGCTCGGAGAGCACCTGGGCGGGGACGAGCGGCGTGCCGCCCTCCAGCAGGGTCACCACGGGGGTGGAGGCGGAGACCGGGAGGCGGTCGCGGTACTCCTCGATGAGGCCGCGCCACTGGTGGGTGTGGCTGCCTCGGGCGGTGCTTTCGGCAATGGCGTTCATACCGGTTTTCCTATTCCCCTTCGACCCGCATGATGCTGGCCACGTCGCGCACGCTGTCCAGTGCGCGGAGCTTGTCGACCGTCGCCGACAGGGCGGCGTCGGTGGCGCGGTGGGTGACCACGACGAGCGCGGCGTCGCCGTCGCGGCCCTGCTGGCGCACGGTGTCGATGGAGACGCCGTGCTCGGCGAAGACCGAGGCGACCTGGGCGAGCACGCCCGCGCGGTCGTCCACGTCCAGGCTGACGTGGTAGCGGGTGACCACCTCGTCCATCGGCTTGGCGGGCAGCGCGGCGTACACCGAGTCGCCGGGGCCGGTGGAGCCGTTCAGCTTGTTGCGGCAGACCGCGACCAGGTCGCCGAGGACCGCGGAGGCGGTCGGCGAGCCGCCCGCGCCGGGGCCGTAGAACATCAGCCGGCCGGCCGCCTCGGCCTCCACGAAGACCGCGTTGTACGCCTCGCGGACCGAGGCCAGCGGGTGGCTGAGCGGGATCATCGCCGGGTGCACCCGGGCGGTGACCGAGGCGCCGTCGGCGGCGCGCTCGCAGATCGCCAGCAGCTTGACCACGCAGCCCATCTGCTTGGCGGAGGCGATGTCGGCGGCGGTGACCTCGGTGATGCCCTCGCGGTAGACGTCCGCGGCGGTGACCTTGGTGTGGAAGGCGATCCCGGCCAGGATGGCGGCCTTGGCGGCGGCGTCGAAGCCCTCCACGTCGGCGGTCGGGTCGGCCTCGGCGTAGCCGAGCGCGGTGGCCTCCTCCAGCGCCTCGGAGTACCCGGCGCCGGTGGAGTCCATCTTGTCGAGGATGAAGTTGGTGGTGCCGTTGACGATGCCCAGCACCCGGTTCACCTTGTCGCCGGCCAGCGACTCGCGCAGCGGGCGCAGCAGCGGGATCGCCCCGGCGACGGCGGCCTCGTAGTAGAGGTCGACGCCGGCCGCGGCGGCCTTCTCGTGCAGTTCGGCGCCGTCCTTGGCGAGCAGCGCCTTGTTGGCGGAGACCACCGAGGCGCCGCCCTCGAAGGCTTTCAGGATCAGCGATTTGGACGGCTCGATGCCGCCCACCACCTCGACCACCACGTCGATGTCGCCGCGGCCGACCAGGGCCTCGGCGTCGGTGGTGAGCAGGTGCTCGGGCACCCCGGGGCGGGGGCGCCCGGCCCGGCGGACCGCGATGCCGGCGAGCTCGACCGGGGCGCCGATGCGCGCGGCGAGGTCGTCGGCCGTCGTCGTCATGATGCGCGCCACCTCGGAGCCCACCACACCACAGCCCAGCAACGCCACCTTCAGCGGGCGCGTACGCATCATCCGACTCCGCTCTGCATTCTTCGGTCCCCGTCGGGGTGTTCCGTCGCCCCCGGGGGCTTGCCTGTTTCCCACCAGTCTCCGGGACTTTCCGCACGGATCTACGGCTGGTCCACGTTCTGAGACGAAAATTTCGTCAGCCGATATCGAGCCGCAGGAGATCCTCCTCCGTCTCGCGGCGGACGATCACCCGGGCCGCGCCGTCCGCGACGGCCAGCACGGGGGGCTTGAGGGCGTGGTTGTAGTTGCTCGCCATCGAGCGGCAGTAGGCGCCGGTCGCGGGCACCGCGATCAGGTCGCCGGGGGCCAGGTCGGCGGGCAGGAAGGCGTCCTTGACCACGATGTCGCCGGACTCGCAGTGCTTGCCGACCACCCGGGCCAGCATCGGCTCGGCCTCGCTGGTGCGGGAGACCAGCGCCACCGAGTACTCGGCGTCGTACAGCGCGGTGCGGATGTTGTCGGACATGCCGCCGTCCACGCTGACGTAGGTGCGCAGGCCCTCCAGCGGCTTGACGGTGCCGACCTCGTAGAGGGTGAACGCGGTCGGGCCGACGATCGCCCGGCCCGGCTCGACCGAGATCCGAGGGGCCGTCAACTCGGCGGCGGCGCACTCGCGTCGGACGATCTCGCGGAGCGAGGCGGCGATCTCGGCGGGCTCGCGCGGGTCGTCGTCGGCGGTGTAGGCGATGCCCAGGCCGCCGCCCAGGTCGATCTCCGGCAGCTCGACGCCGTGCTCGTCGCGGACCTCGGCGAGCAGGCCGACCACCCGGCGGGCGGCGACCTCGAAGCCGGCGAAGTCGAAGATCTGCGAGCCGATGTGCGAGTGGATGCCGCGCAGTTCCAGGGCCGGCTCGGCCAGCACCCGGCGGACCGCCTCGGCGGCCAGGCCCCCGGAGAGCGAGAGGCCGAACTTCTGGTCCTCGTGCGCGGTGGCGATGAACTCGTGGGTGTGCGCCTCGACGCCGACGGTGATCCGGATCAGCACCGGCTGCCGGACGCCCTGGGCGTCGGCGATCCGGGCCAGCCGCTCGATCTCCTGGAAGGAGTCGACCACGATGTGCCCGACCCCGGCCTTCACCGCCTGCTCCAGCTCCGGCACCGACTTGTTGTTGCCGTGCAGCGCGATCCGCTCCCCCGGCATGCCGGCCGCCAGCGCCACGTGCAGCTCGCCCGAGGAGCAGACGTCGACGTTCAGGCCCTCCTCGTGCAGCCAGCGCACCACGGCCTTGGACAGGAACGCCTTGCCCGCGTAGTACACGTCGGCGCTCTCGCCGAAGGCGTCCCGCCAGGCCCGGGCCCGGGCCCGGAAGTCGGCCTCGTCCAGCACGTAGGCGGGGGTGCCGAACTCGGCGGCCAGGGTGCGCACGTCGACGCCGCCGACGGTGGCGACGCCCTCGGCGTTCCGGGCCACGGTGCGCGACCAGACCTTGGGGTCGAGCGCGTTGAGGTCGGCCGGCGGGGCCTGGTAGTGGCCCTCGGGCAGCACGTCGCCGTGGCGGGGGCCTGCGGGGTGGGCGGAGCGGCTCATCTGATGAAACTTCCTCGACCTATGGCGAGGGGCGGCCACCGGTCTCCGTCGACCGGTCGCCGCCCCCTGCTGTGCTGCGCTTCGGGGGTGTGGTGCTTACATCCGCTCGGGCGCCGAGACGCCGAGCAGGCCGAGGCCGTTGGCCAGCGTCGTCCGCGTCGCGTCGGCCAGCCAGAGGCGGGCGTGCGTGAGGTCGGTGACCTCCTCGTCGCCCTTCGGCAGGATCTGGCAGTTGTCGTAGAACCGGTGGTAGGCGCGGGCCAGTTCCTCCAGGTACGTGGCCACGTGGTGCGGCTCGCGCAGCTCGCCGGCCTTGGCCAGCACCCGCGGGAACTCGCCGAGCTGGCCGAGCAGGTCGTTCTCCCACTCGCTGCTCAGCAGCTCCGGTTTGAAGTCCGCGCTGCGGGTGATGCCCTTCTCCACCGCGTTGCGCTGCACCGAGCACATCCGGGCGTGCGCGTACTGCACGTAGTAGACCGGGTTCTCCCGGGAGGTGCTGGTCACCAGGTCGATGTCGATGGTGATGGTGGAGTCGGTGGACTGCCGCACCAGCATGTAGCGGGCGGCGTCCACGCCGATCCAGTCGATCACGTCGTCGATCGTGATGATGTTGCCCGCGCGCTTGGAGAGCCGGACCTCCTTGCCGTCGCGCAGCATCTTCACGAACTGGCCGATCATCACCTCGATGTTGCGGTCCATGTCGTCGCCGGCGCAGGCCGCGATGGCCTTGAGGCGGTTGACGTAGCCGTGGTGGTCGGCGCCGAGCATGTAGACCGAGACCTCCGCGCCGCGGTCCCGCTTGCTCAGGTAGTAGGCGGCGTCGGCGGCGAAGTAGGTGGTCTCGCCGTCGGCCTTGATCAGGACGCGGTCCTTGTCGTCGCCGAAGTCGGTGGTGCGCAGCCAGATCGCACCCTCCCGGTCGAAGACGTGGCCCTGCTCGCGCAGCCGCTCGATGGCCTTCTCGACGGCGCCGGAGTCGTGCAGGGTCTGCTCGGAGAACCAGGTGTCGAAGTGCACCCCGAACTCGGCCATCGAGCGCTGGATCTCGGCGACCATCAGTTTGAGGCCCTCGGTGCGGAACGCCTGGAGCTGCTCGTCCTCGGGCAGGTCGAGCACGCCGGGCAGGCCGTCGGTGACGGCCTTGGCGATGTCGGAGATGTACTCGCCGACGTAGCCGTCCTCGGGGACGGGCTGCCCGTTGGCGGCGGCCTTCAGCGACTTGGCGAACTTGGTGATCTGCACGCCGGCGTCGTTCAGGTAGTACTCGGTGGACACCTCGGCGCCGGTCGCCTTGAGCACCCGGGCCAGCGAGTCGCCGACGGCGGCCCAGCGGACGCCGCCGATGTGGATCGGGCCGGTCGGGTTCGCCGAGACGAACTCCAGGTTGATCTTCAGGCCCTTGAGCGCCTCGTTGCGGCCGTACGCCTCGCCCGCCTCGACGATGGTGCGCGCCAGCCCGCCCTGGGTGGCGGCGTCCAGCGTGATGTTCAGGAAGCCCGGCCCGGCGATGTCGACCTTCGCCACGCCGGTGATCTCTCGCAGGCGCCCGGCCAGGATCTCCGCGACGGCTCGCGGCGGCTTGCCGGCCGGCTTCGCGAGCTGGAGGGCCACGTTGGTGGCGTAGTCGCCGTGGTCCCTGTTCTTGGGCCGCTCGACCGTCACGTGCGCGGGCACGTCGACGGTCAGCTCGTCCGCCTCGACGGCGGCGCTGACGGCGGCCTGGACTGCCTGGGAGAGTTCTGCGGGTGTCACGGTGCCAAGCCTAGGCGAGACGGGGTACCGGGCCGCCACTCGGTTTGTCCGCCGCGGGCCGCGTCGCGCCGTCCGGCGTGCTTCGTGTCGTCGGACGTCCCCGCTGGCGGGCACATCTCACGGGTGGGGCTCGTCCGGCCGGACGAGTTCCTGCGGCTGTTCGCCCAGGGCTGAATCCCGGGAGGTTTGCCCGACCGCCGGCGGCTGGCCCCCGAAGTCGTAGGCGAACCGGCGCCCGCCCGCCGCCGACACCCGCAGCCGCCGCACCAGCGCGACCAGCTCCGCCGGGTCGAAGGGCTTCGCCAGGTAGCCGTCCACCCCCACCGACTCGCCGCGCTCCAGGTCGGCCGGCGTGCAGGCGCTCACGATCGCTATCGGCAGGTGCGCGGTCTCCCGCGCCGCGCGCAGCCGGGCCGCCGTCCGCAGACCGTCCAGCCGGGGCATCACCACGTCCAGCGTGACCACGTCCGGGGCGACCCGGCCGACCACCTCCAGGCACTCGGCACCGTCGGCGGCGGTCACCACCTCGAAGCCCTCCAGCTCCAGGTTGACCCTGATCAGTTGGCGGATCACCTCGCTGTCGTCCACCACGAGGACCCGCCCCGACGTCGCCGCCACCTCACCGAGGGTAGCCGCGCCCCGTCCCGCTGTCCGGCCTTTCGGCTACTTGCCGGTCACCTGCTGACGGGGCGTCGGGGCGGCACCGCGCCGGGCCGCGGAAACCCGTGCACGGAGCACGGAGTTTCCCTGGTAGTGTTTTCCCCGTCAGGCCGGGCAGCACCGCGAGGTCAGCCCAGGCCCCCGTAGCTCAGGGGATAGAGCACCGCCCTCCGGAGGCGGGTGCGTAGGTTCGAATCCTACCGGGGGCACTTCGCTTCGAAGTGCAACAGAGGCCCAGGTCAGTGGAGTTGCTCCACGGATCTGGGCCTTCGTCGTTCCCGGGAGCACCGGGCCGAAACCGCTTCCTCCGGCCGCGGGCCGGTCGCTACTGTTCGCCCCACGACTTTCCTTGGGGGTGGCGCGATGACCAGGACGGAACCCGTCCCGAACCTGCCGGACGACCGGCTGTGCTGGCTGGCGGTCCGGGACCAGGTGGGGCGGCGGGCGGCCCGGCCGGGGGCGTTCGGGTGGCTGACGGCGCTGTTCGCGGCCCGGGGCGGCCGGGCCGGGCGGCAGGCGGCCGGGCTGGCGGGCGACCTGCGGCGCGACCGGACGTCGGGGCGGCTGCACGAGTACGCCTTCGCCGTGGACGGTGCGGCCGAGACGCTCACCGCCGAGGAGCGGGCGCACCTGCGGGCCACCGGCGAGGTGCCGGAGCGGTTCCTGGCCGAGGTCGAGCGGCGGGTCGCCGAGCGGCGCGCGAAGCGCTGAACTCCCGGGCCGGGCAAGGGTTCCGGCGGGGGCGGGGGGCCGGGGTGTGGCAGGGTACCGGGGTGATGATCTCTGCTGAGCAGGTCCGATTCGTGTCCGGGGCGTCCGCGCCGATCCTGTTGCTGGGCGGCGCCCCGGTGCACGGGGCGCTGCCGGTGCTGCGGGTCGCGGACGGGGCGGTGCCCGGACTGGACGGCTGGTCGGTGTTCGCCAGCCTCACCATGTGCGTGCTGGACGGGCCCGGCGACGCCGGCTGCCTCTTCCCCACCCTGGGCGGCTCGTTCGCCGCCGACGGCGTGGCCGGCTGGTGCGCCGAGGTCGAGCGGGCCGGCGGCGCGCTGGTGGTCTCGCTGCCCGATCCGGCCGCGCTGGCCGGGCCGCTCGACTGGACCGCGCTGCTCGACGGGGGCTCGCACGGCGGGTTCGCCCCGGCCGTCGCCGCCTGACGGTCCGTCAGCGCTTGGCGTTGCGGCGGTGCTCGCCGCTCAGCACCAGGGCCGGGGTGCCCTGGTCGTAGGCGCCGCAGGCGGTCGTCGACCAGGGCGACCACTGGCGGGGCACCGCGAAGTACGGCACCAGCACCGGCCCCTTGCGGCCCGGTGCGGCCTTCGCCGGCAGCAGGGCGGGCAGCACGTCCGGCGTCTGGCCGGCCAGGATCGCGGTCCGGCAGGAGCGGCAGGTGGGGCGGCGCTCGGCGGCGGCCTCCCGGGGCGTCAGGTGCCGGCGCTGCCGGGCCTTGCGGCCCCGGCCGGGGGCGAGAACGATGTCGGCGGGCCCGTGCAGCGGGTTCCAGTAGCAGCGGACCTGCAGCGGCCCGGGGCGCTTCCCGGCGTGCAGCAGGTGGGCGGCGGCGAGCCGTTCGACGGCCTGCTCGGCCATGACGACGGCCGCCGCCAGGTCCGGCAGGTCGGTGTCCTCGTCCCCGGCGTGGTCGAGCAGCCGGCCGGCCGCCTCGTACGCCTCCAGGGCCCACTGGTAGGCCACCCGGGCGGCCGACTCCTCGCTCTGCAGGTGCAGTTCGGCGGCCCGGAAGACCGCCCCGGCCGCGGTGACCCGCTCGGCGGCGACCCCGCGCAGGTGCTCCCGCAGCGCCTCCCACTCCCCCAGCACCAGCGCCTGGCGGGCCCGTGCCTCGCGCCGGGTGGGCGGCGCGGCGGGATCCGCCGGGACCGAACCCGCGACCTTGAGAAACCACCAGCGCCGGAACACCGCGCCTCCCCCGTGCCTGTGCGTCGAGTCCCCATTGTGGACCTCCGGACGGGGCGGCGGGCAGGGGGGCGGGGCCGGTTCAGCCCGCCGCGGCCAGGAGTTCGGCGACGGTGTGGTCGAAGGCGGCGCTGTAGGAGGTGTCGTCGCTGTCCCCGCCCTGCTGGTAGCCGCCGATGACGCCGATGACCTGGCCGGTGGCGGTGTCGACGAAGGGGCCGCCGCTGGTGCCGCCGGGGAAGGACGGGCAGTCGATCCGGCGCTGGTAGGTGTCCTGGCGGCTGGTGGTGTTGGTGCAGAGGACCGGCAGTTCGCTCCCGGCGGGGTAGCCGTAGAGCCGGGCCTCGGCGGTCCAGGAGGCGGCGGTGCCGAGCGGGTTGCCGCCGAGGGCGTCCTCGATCTGCTGCCCGTCGTTCGGGGCGACGGCGAGGACGGCGAAGTCCTCGTCGGGGTCGCCGCCGTTGCGCCAGCCGTCCGCGGTGTAGACCTTGGTGACCCGCCAACTGCCGTACGGGGCCCGGCCGTCGCGGTAGCCGGGGACGAAGGTGGTGCCGGCCGCGCCGGACAGGCAGTGCGCGGCGGTGAGGATCAGGTTGCGGCCGGGGCTGTCGATGACGCTGGCGGTGCAGAAGTGGTTGCCGGGGCCGGTCGGTCCGGCGAAGAGGGCGCCGACCCGGCGGGACTCGGCGTTGTCGGGGGCGGTGGCGGTGGTGCCGGGGACGGCGTCGGGCGGCGCGCTGGGCGGGGCCTGCAGGGTGGGGGCGGTGACGGGGTCGTCCTGCCGCACCGCGGCGGGGGCGGACGCCGGCGCCGAGGTCGGGGTGGGGGCCGCCGTCGGGCTCGGGGTGGGCGAAGGCGTCGGCGAAGGCGTCGGCGTGGGCGTCGCGGGGGCGGCCAGGGCCACCGGGCGGGTGCGGGGCCGTCCGGGGTCGCGGAGTTGGACGGTGAGCACTCCGGCGGTCGCTATCGCGCCGACCACGCCGACGGCGAGGACCGAGGTGAGGGCGGCCGACCGCAGCGGGCGGTGTCCGTCCTGGCTGGTGTTGCGTCCCATCCGCTGCCCCGTTCCGGCCGGTCCTGGTCGTGGCGGTGCCCACGGCGCGGATCCGACGCGGGCACGTGTCGATCGGTTGCCCGATCGGCTCCCCAATATCCGTCGTGGAGCTGGGAAAGCCGTCATGACTGCCTGGGAGGCTCGTGAGATTTCCGACGGCGTCGAGCAGCGTCCCACGGCCGGGGGCGGGTGTCCGGGTCCGACACCCGCGGGGCGGGTGTCGGACTCCGGTGCGGGGCGGGGCCGTCAGACCGCGGCGCGGGCCTCGGCGGCGGCGTCCTCGCCCCGGGCCTCGCCGGGGGCCGGGCGGTGGTTGATCATCAGGAAGGCGACCAGGGCGGCGCCCAGCAGGATGGCCATGGCGACGGTGGTGGCGACGGCGTAGCCGTGCACCGCGCCCTGGGCCTGGACCAGCGGGTCGGTGGGGTTGCGGGCGGCCAGATAGGTGGCGGTGGCGCTGGCGGCGATGGTGTTGAGCAGCGCGGTGCCGATCGAACCGCCGACCTGCTGGGCGCTGTTGATGATGGCGGAGGCGGCGCCGGTCTCCTGCGGGGGGACGTTCAGGGTGGCCAGGCTCATGGTGGGCATGAAGACCAGGCCCATGCCGAAGCCGAGCAGCAGTTCGGCGGGCAGCACCATCGTGGCGTAGGGGCTGTCGACCTTGATCTGGGTGAGCCAGGCCATGCCGGCCGCGCCGAGCAGCAGGCCGGGGACGACCAGGTTGCGGGTGGGGATCCGGGTCATCAGCCGGGAGGCGATGCCGGCCGCGCTGATCACGATGGCGGCGGTCATCGGCAGGAAGGAGACGCCGGCCTTGATCGGCGAGTAGCCCTTGATCACCTGGAGGTAGTAGGTGAGGAAGAGGAACAGGCCGAACATGCCGATCACGGCGAGTCCGACCGAGAGCGCGCCGCCGGCCCGGTTGCGGTTGCCGATCAGGTGCATCGGCAGCAGGGCGTGCTCGGTGCGCCGTTCGACCAGCGCGAAGACCGCGAGCAGGGCGACGCCGGCGCACAGCGCGGTGAGCACCACCCAGTCGTCCCAGCCGCGGGAGACCGCCTCGGAGGTGCCGTACACGATGGCCAGCAGGCCGCCGCAGCCGAGCACCGCGCCGGGCAGGTCGAGCCGGACCCGGCGGGCGCGGTCGACGTGGTCGCGGACCAGCAGGTAGTACGCGCCGATGCCGGTGACGACCGCGATCGGGATGTTGACGTACAGGCACCAGCGCCAGGACAGGTACTCGGTGAGCAGTCCGCCGGTGATCAGGCCGATCGCGGCGCCGCCGCCGGCCAGGGCGCCGAAGATGCCGAAGGCGGTGGCGCGTTCGCGCGGGTCGCGGAAGGTGACGGAGAGCAGGGAGAGCGCGGACGGGGCGAGCAGCGCGCCGAAGGCGCCCTGCAGGGCGCGGGCGGCGAAGAGCATGCCGCCGGTGGTGGCGAAGCCGCCGAGGCCGGAGGCGAGGGCGAAGCCGAGCAGTCCGACCAGGAAGGTCCGTTTGCGGCCGAAGAGGTCGCCGATCCGGCCGCCGAGCAGCAGGAGTCCGCCGAAGGCCAGCGTGTAGGCGGTGATCACCCACTGGCGGTTGGCGTCGGAGATGTCGAGCGCCTTCTGCGCGGAGGGCAGGGCGATGTTCACGATCGTCGCGTCGAGGACGATCATCAGCTGGGCGATGGCGATGACCGCCAGGGCCCACCAGCGGCGCGGATCCGCCGCGGGGGTGTCGGGGGCTTGCTGGGGGGTCACCGTGAGGCCGCCTTCCGCCGATCGGGAGTGGGGCTGGGCGCGTACGGCGCTCTTCCCAGGGAAACCCCCGGACGGACCAGCGGCAAGGCGAATTGTCCAGTTTGTCAACATGTGGGACGGGGTCCCGGGTGCCCGGCCGCATCGGCCACCCGGAACGCGGTGCCCGTCGTCGTTACAGCGCGCCCAGTTCGGTGACCAGGTCGTCCAGGCCGAGCGAGCCCTGGGAGAGCGCCGCCATGTGCCACGCCTTGAGGTCGAACTCCGCGCCGCGCGCCTCGGCCGCCGCCCGGGCCTCGGCCCGGCCGCGCAGCCAGGCCCGCTCGCCCAGCTTGTAGCCGATCGCCTGGCCGGGCAGGCCCAGGTAGCGCACCAGCTCGCTGTCCAGGAAGTCCGCGGACAGGCCGCAGTAGGCGCCGAAGAACTCCCGGGCCCGCTCGGGCCGCATCGGCTCGCCGGGGGCGAACGGCGAGTCGGCCGGGAAGTCCAGCTCGGCGTGCATGCCGATGTCGACGATCACCCGCAGCGCCCGCATCATCTGGGCGTTCAGGTAGCCGAGGCGGTGGCCCGGGTCGGTCAGGTAGCCGAGCTCGTCCATCAGGCGCTCGGCGTACAGCGCCCAGCCCTCCATGTTGGCGCTGACCCCGCCCAGGGTGACCTGGTAGGTGGAGAGCCGGTCGGCGACGTACGTCCACTGCGCGAGCTGCAGGTGGTGGCCCGGGACGCCCTCGTGGTACCAGGTGGAGACCAGGTCCCACTCGGGGAACGCCTCCCGGCCCAGGGTGGGCAGCCAGGTCCGGCCGGGGCGGGAGAAGTCCAGCGAGGGCTGGGTGTAGTAGGGGGCGGCGGCACTGCCGGGCGGGGCGATCCGGGACTCCACCTTCAGCAGCGGCTCGGCCAGGTCGAAGTGCACGCCCTGGAGGTCGTCGATCGCCCGGTCCATCAGGCCCTGCAGGTACTCCTGCACCTGCTGCTCGCCGCGGATCGCCGGGCCGTCGGTCTCCAGCCACTTCATGGCCTGCATCGGGGTCGCGCCCGGGCGGACCTTCTCCGCCTCGGCCCGCATCTGGGCGTCCAGTTCGTGGAACTGCTCCCAGGCCCAGCGGTACGCCTCGTCCAGGTCGAGTTCGGCGCCCGTCCAGTACCGCACCCAGCGGGTGTAGCGCTCGCGGCCGACCGCGTCCGGGGTGCCCTTCGCGGCGGGGGCGTACGCGTCGCGCATCCAGTCGCGCAGGTCGGCGAGGGCGGCGGTGGCCTCGACCGCGGTGGCGGTCAGCTGCTCGCGCAGGTGCGCGGGGGCGGCGGCGACCAGTTCGCCGAACCAGCCGCCGGGGGTCTCGCCGTCGATCCACTCGCCGAACTGGCCGACCACCGTCTCCACCTGGCGCGGCGCCGACAGCAGGCCGCGGCGGACGCCCTCCTCCAGGCTCTGCCGGTACTGGGCCGTCACCAGCGGGAAGCGGGCCAGCCGGCGGCCCAGCCGCTGCCAGTCCTCGTCGGTGTCGGTGGGCAGCAGGGTGAACATCTCGCGGGTGTTGTGCACCGGCGAGCCCAGGTTGCGGACGCTGCGGTAGCCCTCGCCCGCGTCGTGCACGGCCAGTTCGGCGGTCAGCCGCTCGCGCAGCAGCCGGGCGCAGCGGCGTTCGGCCTCGTCCTCGACCGGGCCGGCGGCCTCCAGCTCGTCGAGCGCGGCGAGGGTGCGGCGGGCCAGGTCGGCGGTGGCTTCGATGCCTTCGGAGGAGAGGTCGGGCAGCCGGTCGTCCTCCGGGTTGAGGCCGAGGTACACCGCGGTCAGCGGGTCGGCGTCGGCGAGCGCGTGGACGTAGGAGTCGGCGAGTCGGCGCGGGGTGGGGCCGCTCGGGTGAGGGTCGTTCAGTTCATGAGCCATCCGGCCATCCTGTCGTAGCCGCAGGCGAATTCAACCCCTGTCAGGTATTGGCGTCGTCACCCCCGGGCCGGTCCGTCACCCCCGCACCGGGGCGAGCCGCCGGACGCTGCGCCACGGGTCCCAGGTCGGCCGGCCCCGGGTGATCGGGTAGAACGCCAGGCCGATCAGCACCGAGCAGAAGTGCCCCAGGTCGGTGAACGTGTGCGAGACCAGCAGCGGCACCAGGTAGAAGGCGACCAGCCCGCAGCCGTACACCCAGCGCCACGCCCCGGCCAGCGCGTACGTCAGCACGCCCTCGACCCCGGCCAGCGCGTAGGACACCCCGACGTCCACCGTGGTCGTCATGTTGAACGGCAGCACGTGGTGGCGGACGCCCCAGGCGACCACGCCCTCGCTGACGAACGTGGCCAGCACGTGCGCGGTCAGCGCGACCGTCAGCCAGCGGCGGGTGCCCAGCCAGCGCTCGGCCGGGACGTGGAAGACGTGGAACACCGCGAAGTAGAACAGGAAGTTCGCCTGCTCGGTCCAGATCAGGCTGGCCAGCAGGGCGTGCACCGGGTGCGAGGAGAGCTGGTGGAGGTTGGTGGAGCGCTTCTCCAGGAAGTAGTCCAGCGCCGCCGGGTCCGTCCGGGCCACCACGAAGCTGGTCAGCGCCAGCAGCAGCAGCCACATGTACGTCCCCGGGGACTTCCCGATCCACCGCCCCACCGCCCGCACCCACCGCACCGGCCGCTCCTCGCCGCGACGTGACCCGAGACCTGTTCCCAGTCTGCGACCCCGTCCGGGGCCCCGCCCGGCGGGAACCCGCCGGTCGCGGGCGTGCGGAGGGGGTGCGCGGGGCCGCCCGAGGTCTACCCTGGCACGCATGGCAGCGACCCCCTCCCCCGTCGAGGAGCCCGTCGACGACTCCCCCGCCGCGGAGCGCCCCCGCCGCGCCGCCTACCGGCGACTGCCCGTCCAGCAACGGCGCGAGCAGCTCATCGCCGTCGCCCTCGAACTCTTCGCCGCCCGGCCGCCCGAGGAGGTCTCGCTCGACGACGTCGCCGAGGCCGCGGGGGCCTCCCGGCCGCTGGTCTACCGCTACTTCGCGGGCGGCAAGCAGCAGTTGTACGAGGCGGCGCTGCGCAGCGCCGCGTCCGAGCTCACCACCCGGTTCACCGTCCGGACCACCGACGGCACCCCGACCCAGCAGCTCGGCGCCGTCCTGCACGGCTACTTCGACTTCGTCGGCGAGCACGCCGCCGGGTACGGCGCGCTGCTGCGCGGCGGCTCGGTCGTCGAGACCGCGCGCACCTCGGCGATCGTCGACGACGTCCGCCGGGCGGCGCTCCGGCGCACCCTGCGCCACCTCGGCGTCCGGGAGGCCGGACCGCGGCTGACCCTGCTGGTGCGCTCCTGGATCTCGGTGGTCGAGGCGTCCGCGATCAGCTGGCTGGACGAGGGGCGGCAGATCCCGGCCGACTCGCTCTGCGCCTGGCTGGTCGACCAGTTCGTGGTGATGGCGGCGGCCACCGCCGTCCGCGACGCCCAGACCGCGCAGGCGCTGCACGGCTGGCTCCAGCTGGAGACGGCCGACAGCCCGGCGGGGGTGCTCATCTCGCGTCTGCGCGACCTGGGGCTCTAGCCGGAACCAGGGACTCCCTAGGCCTGGCCGAGGGTGGTCTCCTGGCGGCCGAGGCCGGTGACTTCCAGGGCCACCTTGTCGCCGGCCCGGAGGAACGGGGTGCCGGGGCGGCCGAGGGTGACGCCGGCGGGGGTGCCGGTGATGACGATGTCGCCGGGGTCGAGGCGCATGAAGTGGGTGAGGTAGCGGACGGTCTCGTGCACCGGGAAGATCATCTCCGCGGTGGTGCCGTCCTGGCGGAGCTCGCCGTTGACCCACAGCCGCAGGTCGAGGGCCTGCGGGTCGCCGAGTTCGTCGGGGGTGACCAGCCAGGGGCCGAGCGGGGTGAAGGTCTCGGCGGACTTGCCCTTGTCCCACTGGCCGCCGCGGTCGAACTGGAAGGCGCGCTCGGTGACGTCGTTGACGGCGGCGTAGCCCGCGATGATCGCGGCGGCGTCGGCCGGGGTGTCCAGGTAGCGGCCGGTGCGGCCGATGACGACGGCGAGTTCGACCTCGTAGTCGGTCTTCTCGCTGCCGCGCGGGACGAGCACCTGGTCGTTCGGGCCGACCAGGGTGTTGACGGGCTTGAGGAAGACCACCGGCTCGGCCGGGATCGCGGCGCCCGCCTCGGCCGCGTGGTCGCGGTAGTTGAGGCCGATGCCGACGATCTTGCCGGGGCGGGCGACCGGCGGGCCGATCCGCTCGCCGGTGAGGTCGGTGACCGGGAGCGCGGCGAGGTCGAGCGCCGCCGGGTCGAGGGCCGCGAGGAAGGCGCCGTCCAGGTCGGGGGTGAGCGGGCGGAGGTCGCGGGCGGTGCCGTCGGGGGCGAGTACGACCGGTCGTTCTGCGCCCGCAGGGCCCACGCGGAGGAGCTTCACTGCCTGTCACCACCTGTTTCGTCTCGGGGGCGGGTCGTCCCCTGCCCCGGGACATCGAGGTATACCAGGGGTGATCGCCTGCGGAACAGTGGTGCCGGTTCGGCGAATTCCTCCCAATCGGAGGAATCCGGGCGCGGGGCGAATCGGTGCCCCGCACCCTTGACAGCCGCCGCCGGCCTGCGGTCAGGTCTCCTGCTGCGGGTGGTACTCGGCCTCCTCGACCCCGAACGTCCAGGCGACGCCGGCCCGCGCGGTGCGGGTGCCGGGCGGGACCCGCAGGTAGTAGGTGCGGTGGGTGCCGTCCGGCTCGGGGGTGGAGTTGAGCACCTCGACCATCACCACCGGCTCGTCGTTCGGGAGCTGGATCCGCCAGAGCGTGCCGGTCCCGTCGCGGTGCAGCGGTTCGGCGCCGGACTCGGCGAGGTAGCGGTCGTAGCCGAAGTGCTCCAGCATGACGCGGCGCAGTTCGGCGTTCTCCTCGCCGCGGATCCGCTCGGGGGTGAGGCCGGTGAGCCGGTCGAGGAAGTCGGCCGGGACGGGCATGCCGCGCCTGGCGTGCAGCGCGAAGCCGTCGGCGTAGGCGAGCGCGGGGCCGTCGGCGCGGTCGAGCCGGCCGGCCTCGTCGCGGTGCAGGGCGGTGGGGCGCTCGCTGAGCAGCACGGTGCGCTCGTAGGGCCACCACCAGCCGGTCTGCCGGGCGGCGCCGGCCAGGGCGGCGAGGGCCGCGTCGCCGGTGCCGGCGGTGTCGAAGGCGGCCAGCCAGGCGGCGTCGTGCTGGCCGGCCACCGCGTCCAGCAGGAGCAGGCGGATCCGGCCGCGCCGTTCGGCGGCGGCCTGCCGGACCGCCCGGTTCTCGGGCTTGCGGGCCTCCTGCCAGTCGTCGATCGGCTCGGGCTCGGGGGCGAAGTGGTCGAGCAGCGCGGCGCGGACCCGCTCGGCGGGCAGCGCGGTGGTGGTGGCGAGTTCGGCGCCGGTGACGGCCCACAGGGCGGCCCAGCCGGCCGGGCCGAGGGTGGCGAGGGCTGCGGTGCGGGCCCGTTCCCAGGCGGCGGTGCGCACCTGCTCGCGCACGCTCGCCCCGAACCCGTCGCGGTGCGCGAGGAGTTCGTCGAGGGCGGCGCGCGGCGAGGGGCACCAGCGGAACTCGGCGGGCTCGGCGAGCCCGGCGGCCCGGTAGGCGTCCCGGACGGCCTGTTCGGCGGTGGCCCGGTCGGCGGGGCCGGTGGCGGCGGCGACGGCCCGCCAGTGGGCCACCGAGAGGTCGGCCGGACGGCCCGTCAGCTGGCTGCTCATCAGTTCTCCGTAGTGCTGGGTCTCGGACGGGTGGCGGCGGGGGATCAGTCGGCGACGACGCGGACCGCGCCCGGCGTGTACTCGCGCTGGCGGACCACCCGGTACCAGCCGCCGGGCAGGGCGATCGCGGCGTGCTCCTCGTGGACGACCCGGCCGCCCTCCGGCAGGTGCAGCCAGGCGGCGCCGAACGGGCCGCCCTCGCGGACGAGTTCGCCCGGTCCGACCACCGCGTGGGCGTGGCCGGTGACCTCGCCGAGGGCCAGCACCAGCCGCCCGCGGGCGTCCCGGGGCTGCCGGGCGGCCTGCTCCAGGGCGGCCGGGACGGCGCTCTGCGCGACCGGAACGATCAGTACGTCACCCTGGCGGTACACGGGGCCTCCCGGCGTCGGGTCCGGCCCGCTGCCGGACGCCACGCCCCGAAAACTAGGCCGCCCCACCGACAACTCCGCGTCCCCGGGGTCCTTCGTGCGGGTGAACGTCACGGGCGGCTGGTAGACAGGTCTCGGCCCACTGCGGGCAGCAGCGACACCGAACCACCGCGGCATGAGCACGGCACCACGATCCGGAGCAACGAGGAGCAGCGCATGACCATCAACGACCACGTCGAGGAGTTCCACGGCCTCCCGGTGACCGACTTCCGGGAGGCCGAGAAGGAGGGGAAGCTCCCGGCGGCGGACGCCACCGCCTGGCGGATCGGCCTGGACTGGGACGACGAGCAGGGGTTCGCCGAGCTCTGGCAGAAGTTCCTGGACACCGTGGAGCCGGAGCGGGTCACCGCGCTGGTGCTGGGCCGCTGGTTCCCGGAGGAGCCGGAGTCGCTGTCCGAGGCGCTGCCGCTGATCCTCGCCGCCGCCGACCGGCTGCCCGCGCTGCGCGCGCTGTTCCTCGGCGACATCACCTTCGAGGAGTGCGAGATCTCCTGGATCCAGATGTGCGACATCACGCCGGTGTTCGCCGCGTTCCCGCGGCTGGAGGAGCTGGTGGTGCGCGGCGCCAGCGAGGACTACGACGACAAGGAGCGGCTCGGCCTCAAGCCGGTGCGGCACGAGAGGCTGAAGGCGCTGCGGTTCGAGTCCGGCGGCCTGCCCGCCGAGATCGTCCGCGCGGTCGGCGCCTGCGACTTCCCGGCGCTGGAGAAGCTGGAGCTGTGGCTGGGCGTCGACAACTACGGCGGCAACTGGACGATGGACGACCTGGCGCCGTTCCTGTCCGGCGCCAAGCTGCCCGCGCTGACCCACCTGGGCCTGCAGGACTCGGTGTTCCAGGACCAGATCGCCGCGCTGGTCGCCCGGGCCCCGGTGGTGCCCCGGCTGACCGGGCTGTCGCTGTCCATGGGGGCGTTCACCGACGAGGGCGCGGCCGCGCTGCTGGAGGGCCAGCCGCTGACCCACCTGAAGACCCTGGACCTGCACCACCACTACCTCACCGAGGGCATGCAGCAGCGCCTGCGGGACGCCCTGCCGGGCGTCGCGGTCGACCTCTCCGGCGCCGAGGACCCGGGCGACAACTGGCGCTACGTCGCCATCTCCGAGTAGGCGGGGCCGACGTGACGCCGCACCAGCTGGTCGTCCTGGGCTGCCCGGGGCACCGCCGGGCCGCCCTGTTCGCCGCCGCGGCCCGGGCCGCCGGCCGGCCGGAGCCCGCCGTGCTGCCCTGGTCCGCGGTGCTGCGCGGGCGGTACGGGCTGCCGCCCGGCGCGGTGGTCCGGGTCGACTCGCCCGGCGAGGACCCGGAGGCGGACCGGCTGCTGCGCGGGCCCGTCCTCGGCGCGGGCTACGCGCCGACCCGGGTCGAGGGCGGCCCGGCCTGGTACGCGGGCGTCATGGCGGCGCTGCGCGCGCTGGCCGCCCGGCCCGGGGTGCGGCTGCTCGGCGACCCGGACGAGATCGCCGCCATGTTCGACAAGCGGGCCGCGCACGCCCGGCTGGCCGCCGCCGGGGTGCCGGTGCCGCCCGCGCTGCCCGGCGGACTGCCGTCCGGGTTCGAGGAGTTGAAGGAGCGGCTGGCCGGGGCCGGGATGCGCCGGGTGTTCCTCAAGCCGGTGCACGGCTCGTCCGCGTCCGGCGTGGTGGCGCTGGAGTTCGGGCCGGGCGGGCGGGTGCAGGCCACCACCTCGGTGGAGCTCGCCCCGGACGGGCTGCACAACTCGCTCGCGGTGCGCCGCTACCGCTCCGCGGCGGAGGTCGCCGAGCTGGTCGACCGGCTCGCCCCGGAGGGGCTGCACGTCGAGCGCTGGGTCCCGAAGTCCGACCAGGGCGGCCGGGCGGCGGACCTGCGGGTGGTGGTGGTCGGCGGCCGGGCCACCCACCTGGTGGTCCGCACCAGCCGGCACCCGATGACCAACCTGCACCTCGGCGGCGGCCGCGGCCGGACCGACCTGGTCCGGGCGGCGGCCGGCCCGCACTGGCCGGAGCTGCTGGCCACCGCGGAGGCCGCCGCCCGCTGCTTCCCGCGCTCCCCGATGGTCGGCGTCGACCTGCTCCCGCACGCCCGCTGGCGGCGCGCCCTGGTCGGCGAGGTCAACGCCTTCGGCGACCTGCTCCCGAACCTGCCCGGACTGCCCGACGGGCCGGCCCCGGGCCTCGACACCTATGCCGCCCAACTGGCTTCGCCCGCCTACGCGTTGGACTCCCGCACGGCGGACGCCGTGCCGGACGCCCGGAGGACCGCCCGCTGTGATGCCTGACATGAACCGGGTCGTCGGTTCGCACGACCTGCTGCTGGTCACCCTCGACACGCTGCGCTTCGACGTCGCCGCGGAGCTGCTCGCGGCCGGCCGGCTGCCGAACCTGGCGAAGGTGCTGCCGCCCGACGGCTGGGAGCGGCGGCACTCGCCGGGCAGCTTCACGTACGCCGCGCACCAGGCGATCCTGGCCGGGTTCCTGCCGACGCCCGCCACCCCGGACGGGCCGCACCCGCGGCTGTTCGCGGCCCGGTTCGCGGGGTCGGAGACCACCGAGTCGCGGACCTGGGTGTTCGACGCGCCGGACCTGCCGACGGCGCTGGCCGCGGCCGGGTACCGGACGGTGTGCATCGGCGGGGTGGGGTTCTTCAACAAGCAGGGCCCGCTCGGCTCGGTGCTGCCGGGCCTGTTCCAGGAGAGCCACTGGGCGCCGGAGCTGGGCGTGCCGTCGCCGACCTCCTTCGAGTCGCAGGTGGCGGTGGCCGAGCGGGTGGCGGCCGAGCAGCCGCCCGGGCAGCCGCTGTTCCTGTTCGTCAACGTCTCGGCGCTGCACCAGCCGAACTGGTTCCACCTGCCGGGCGCGACCCGCGCGGACGGGGACAGCCGGGCCACCCACGCCGCCGCGCTGGAGTACGTGGACGCGCACGTGGGGCGGCTGTTCGCGGCGATGAGCGCCCGGCGGCCGTGCTTCGCGATCGTCTGCTCGGACCACGGCACCGCGTACGGCGAGGACGGGTACACCGGGCACCGGATCGGCCACGAGGTGGTCTGGACCGTCCCCTACGCGCACTTCACCCTTCCCGCCGGCCTGCCGCAGGAGTCCCGATGAGCACCGCCACCGCCGAGTCCCCGTACCAGAGCTACGTCTACGCGTACCCGCACAAGACCGCCTACCGCCCGCTGCCGGAGCGGCCGCGGCTGGCGGAGCTGTGGGAGGGCGAGAAGCAGGACGCGCTCTCGCTGTACCTGCACGTGCCGTTCTGCGAGGTGCGGTGCGGGTTCTGCAACCTGTTCACCCGGATCGGCAGCCCGGAGGGGCTGACCACCGCCTACCTGGACGCGCTGGAGCGGCAGGCCCGGCAGGTGCGGGAGGCGCTGGCGCCGGACGCCCGGTTCGCGCTGGCGGCGTTCGGCGGCGGGACGCCCACCTACCTGAGCGCGGCCGAGCTGGAACGGCTGTGCGACATCGCCGAGTTGCGGATGGGGGCGGACCTGCGGGCGGTCCCGCTCTCGGTGGAGGCCTCGCCGGACACCGCGACGGCGGACCGGCTGCGGGTGCTGGCCGAGCGCGGCACGACCCGGCTGAGCCTGGGCGTGCAGTCCTTCCTGGACGGGGAGGCGAAGGCGGCGGTGCGCCCGCAGAAGCGGGCCGCGGTGGAGGCGGCGCTGGGCCGGGTGCGGGACGCCGGGTTCCCGGTGCTGAACATCGACCTGATCTACGGCATCGACGGCCAGACGCCCGCCAGCTGGGTCGAGTCCCTGGACGCGGCGCTGGTGTGGCAGCCGGAGGAGCTGTACCTGTACCCGCTGTACGTCCGCCCGCTGACCGGCCTCGGGCGGCACGGGACCGGCCCTTCCCCGGAGTGGGACGCCCAGCGGCTGGCGCTGTACCGGGCGGGCCGCGACCACCTGCTGGCCGAGGGGTACGAGCAGGTGTCGATGCGGATGTTCCGCCGGGTCGGCGCGGCGCGCGCGAGCGCGGGCGAGTACGCCTGCCAGACCGACGGCATGGTGGGCCTGGGCTGCGGGGCCCGCTCGTACACCTCGCGGCTGCACTACTCCTTCGACTACGCGGTGGACGCCCGCGAGGTGCGCCGGATCATCGACGACTACGTGGCCGCGCCGGACTTCTCCCGGGCCGAGCTGGGCTGGGCGATGACGGCGGAGGAGACCCGGCGCCGCCACCTGGTGCAGTCGCTGCTGCAGGGCGAGGGCGTCGACCTGGCGGCCTATCGGGAGCGCTTCGGCAGCACCCCGGAGCTGGACTTCCCGACCGAGCTGGCCGGGTTCGCCGCCCGCGGCTGGCTGTCGGCGCAGGACCCGGCCCGGCTGCTGCTGAGCGCGGAGGGCCTGGCCTGGTCGGACGCGGTGGGGCCGCGGCTGTTCTCGGCCGCGGTGCGCGCCAACATGGCGGAGTACGCGGCCAAGTGAGCGAGCACCTGACCCTGCTCTACCGAGGCCCGCTGTCCTCCTGCGACTACGACTGCCCGTACTGCCCGTTCGCCAAGCGGCGCGACTCCCCGGAGCTGCTGCGGGCCGACCGGGCGGCGCTGGAGCGGTTCACCGCCTGGGCGGCCGCGTACGAGCACGGGCGGCTGTCGGTGCTGTTCACGCCGTGGGGCGAGGGGCTGGTGCGCAGCTGGTACCGGCGGGCGATGGTGGAGCTGAGCCGGCTGCCGCACCTGGAGCGGGTGGCGATCCAGACCAACGCGAGCTGCCGGACGGCCTGGCTGGCGGAGGCGGACCGCGCGAAGCTGGCGCTCTGGGTGACGTACCACCCGGGGCAGGTGACCGAAGCGCGCTTCCTCGCCAAGTGCGCCGAACTGACCGCGCTGGGCGTGCGGTTCAGCGTCGGCGTGGTCGGGCAGCCGGAGCACCTGGTGGCGGCCCGGCGGCTGCGGGCGGCGCTGCCGGCGGAGGTGTACCTGTGGGTGAACGCGGCCGACGGGCTGACGTACACCGACGCCGAGGCGGCGCGGTGGACGGAGCTGGACCCGCTGTTCGGCTACAGCCGGCACCCGCACCGCAGCGCCGGGCTGCCGTGCCGGACGGGCGAGAGCGTGGTGTCGGTGGACGGGGACGGGACGGTGCGCCGCTGCCACTTCGTCCGGCCGCCGCTGGGCAACCTGTACGACGACTCGTACCGGGCCCAACTGCGGCCGCGGGCCTGCCCGTTGGGGAGCTGCGACTGCCACATCGGGTACGTGCACCTGGAGTCGCTGCCGCTGTACGACGTGTTCGCGGGCGGCGTGCTGGAGCGCATCCCGCACGGGTGGTGAGGGATGCGCTCCGGCGGCCGCGGCGGGGGTCAGTCGGTCTTGGGCAGGCCGGGCGGGTTGATCTCGGAGGTCGGCACGGCCTCGTTGTCCAGGCCCCAGCGCTTGAGGACCTGGCTGTAGGTGCCGTTCTTGATGGCCTCGTTGATCGCCCCGTTGAGCGCCTTGACCAGGCCGTTGTCCTTCTTGGTGGTGGCGGCGATCTTGCCGAGGACGGTGTCCCCGGCGCCGGAGTAGGTGCCGATCACCTCGGTCTCGCCGGTCTGCGCGGAGTGGAAGGCGGTGGCCGGGTTGGGGCCGAGCCAGGCGTCGATCCGGCCGGAGCCGAGGGCGAGGTAGTAGTCGGAGGAGTTCTGGTAGTACTTCACGTCGACCGGCTTGAGGCCGTTCTTGACGTCCTGCTCGCTCCAGGCCAGCAGCAGCTTCTCCTGGTTGGTGCCGGAGGAGACGCCGATGGTGTGCCCGGCGACGTCGGCCGGGCCCTTGACCTTCCAGCTGCCGCCCTTCTTGGCCTCGAAGCCGAGGATGTCGAGCCGGTAGGTGGCGAAGTCGTACTTCTCCTTGCGGGCCTCGGTGACGGTGACGTTGGTGATGCCCGCGTCGTACTTGCCGCTGTCCAGGCCGACGAAGACGTTCTCCCAGGAGACCGGGTCGATCTCGACCTTCAGGCCGAGCACGTCGCCGATCAGGTACGCCAGGTCGGGCTCGGTGCCGATGACGGTCTTGTCGTCGGTGGCGTAGAACCCGAGCGGCGGGACGGTGCCGACGTTCGCCGCGACCCGGAGGGTGCCTCTTCGGCGGACCTCGTCGGGGACGAGGGCGGCGATCGCGTCGACCTTCGGGGTGGTGATCCGGTTCTGGTCCGGGGTCAGGTTGATCTTCACGCCGTTGGGCGCGGTGCCCTCCTTCTTGGCGCCGAGGTCGGCGGAGGCGTTGCCCGAGGAGCCGCAGGAGGAGAGCAGCAGGGCGGCGACGAGGGCGGCGGCGGCCGCGGCGTTGGTGCGGCGGTACACGGACATGCGGGCAACTCCTTTGATCTGGAAGGGGGTTCAGAGCACCTTGGCGAGGAAGGCGCGGGTGCGTTCGTGCTGCGGGTCGTCCAGCACCTGGGCGGGCGGGCCCTGTTCGACCACCACGCCGCCGTCCATGAACACCACGGTGTCGGCGACCTCGCGGGCGAAGCCGATCTCGTGGGTGACCACGATCATGGTGGTGCCGGTGCGGGCCAGGTCCTTGATCACGTCGAGCACCTCGCCGACCAGTTCGGGGTCGAGCGCGGAGGTCGGCTCGTCGAACAGCAGCACCTTGGGCTCCAGGGCGAGCGCCCGGGCGATGGCGACCCGCTGCTGCTGGCCGCCGGAGAGCCGGCGCGGGTACTCGTCGGCCTTGTCGGCGAGGCCGACCCGCTCCAGCAGGTCGCGGGCCCGGGCCCGGGCCTCGGCCTTGGGGACGCCGAGCGCGCCGACCGGGGCCTCGACCAGGTTCTCCAGCACGGTCAGGTGCGGGAACAGGTTGAAGTTCTGGAACACGAAGCCGAGCCGGGTGCGCTGCCTGAGCACCTCCCGCTCGGGCAGTTCGCGCAGCTTGTCGCCGACCCGCCGGTAGCCGATCAGCTCGCCGTCCACCCGGACGTGGCCCCGGTCGAGCTTCTCCAGGTGGTTGACCGCCCGCAGCAGGGTGGACTTGCCGGAGCCGGACGGGCCGAGCACCACCGTGACGGTGCCGGGCCGCACGTCCAGGTCGATGCCGCGCAGCACCTCCAGCCGCCCGAACCGCTTGTGCACGCCGCGCACTTCGACCATGGCCGTCGCGCCTTCGCCGCTCATGCCCGCTCCTCCTCGTTCTCGGTGGCGGCGGCCCGCAGCCGCTGCCAGGGGGTGGGCGGCGCGCCGCGCCCGCTGCCGCGGGCGAAGTAGCGCTCGACCCAGTACTGGACCAGCGAGAGCGCGGTGGTCAGCAGCACGTACCAGACGGTGGCGACCATCAGCAGCGGCACCACCCGGCCGGTGCGGCCGTAGATCACCTGCACCTGGTAGAAGAGCTCGCCGATCGCCATCACGTAGACGATCGAGGTGCCCTTGAACAGCGAGATCACCTCGTTGGCGGCGTTCGGCAGGATGCCGCGCATGGCCTGCGGCAGCACGATCCTCCCTCCTTGCCCGCCCTCGGGCAGGAGGGGCCCTTGGCCTGCCGGAAGCGCGGGATGCCGAGCGCGGCAGCGGCTTCGAGCTGCCCGGCGTCCACCGCGAGCACCCCGCCGCGGATGATCTCGGCGGCGTACGCGGCCTGGTGCAGGGCCAGGCCGAGGACGGCCGCGCCGAGCGCGCCGAGCAGGTCCATGGTGCCGAAGGAGGCGAAGGTCGGGCCGAACGGGACGCCGATCCCGATCCGCTTGTACAGGTAGGCCAGGTTGAACCAGAACACC
This sequence comes from Kitasatospora sp. YST-16, assembly GCF_026802215.1. Classification (NCBI taxonomy): domain Bacteria; kingdom Bacillati; phylum Actinomycetota; class Actinomycetes; order Kitasatosporales; family Streptomycetaceae; genus Kitasatospora; species Kitasatospora sp. YST-16. The sequence continues at coordinate 4,643,723 of NZ_CP113837.1, read as the reverse complement.
AGCTGCACGATCAGCGGGATCGAGCGGAACGCCCACACGTACGTCCAGGCGATGGTGCGCAGGATCGGGCTGCCGGACAGCCGCAGCGCGGCGATCACCGCGCCCAGCGCGAAGCCCAGGACGGTGCCGTAGGCGGTGAGTTGGAGGGTGGTGCCGACCGCGCGCAGGATGCTGTCGGAGAACACGAAGGCGCGGAAGGTCGGCCAGTCCCAGCCGGGGTTGACGGCCAGCCCGTGGACGAACTGGGCGGCCAGCACCAGGGCGGCCAGGCCGGCCGCCAGCCGCCACGGGCGGCGGTGCGGGACGATCGTCAACTCCGGCCCGTCGTCGGCGGGTTGTCGTAGCGGAAGGGTCTTCTCGGGGGTCACGGCGGTCATCGGGGGCTCCGTGGTCAGGGGTGCTCGGGCGGGTTGATCAGGGATTCGGTGATCGCCGAGTCGGCGGTGCCCCACTTGGCCAGGATCTTCCGGTAGCTGCCGTCCTTGATCAGCTCGTTGACGGCGGCCTGGAAGGCGGGGGTGAGCGGCGAGCCCTTCTTGAACGCGAAGCCGACGTCGAGGCGGTGGTACTCGCCCAGGAAGCGGGTCTTCGCACCGGGCTGGTTCGCCTGGTAGCGCAGGCCGTTGATGGTGGACATCACCGCGTCCAGCCGGCCCTGCTGGAGGCCGGTGACCACGGCGCCGTTCTCGGAGAACACCTTGACCTCGTACGGCTTCCGGCCGGCCTGCGCGCAGACGTCCTTCTTGGCGTTCAGGGTGGCCTCGAAGGTGGTGCCGGCGCCGGTGCCGATGGTCAGGCCGCACAGCTGGGCCAGGTCGGTGACGGTGGTCAGCGCGGTGTTGTCGGCGCGCACCGCGAAGCCCTGGCCGTCGTCGATGTAGGTGACGAAGTCGACGGTCTTCAACCGGGCCGTGGTGACGCCGAAGTTGCCGGTGCCGACGTCGTACTTGCCGCTGCCGAGCGCGGGCAGGATGGTCTCGAACGCGGCGTCCTCGCGCTGCACCTTCACCCCGAGCACCGCGGCGACGGCGTTGACCAGGTCGACGTCCAGGCCGGTGAGCTCCTTCTTGCCCTCCGGGTAGTACGCCCCGGGCGGGGTGCCGACCGCGCCGCCGAGCTTGATCGTGCCGGCGGCCCGCACCTCGGCGGGCAGCAGCGCGGCGGCCGCCTCGCTCTTGCGCACGTCCGACAGCACGTCCTGGCCGGGCTGGACGCCGACCGGCGCGGCCTTCGGGGCGGCCGCCGGATCGGAGCCGCAGCCCGCCAGTGCCAGGGCGGCGACGGTGGCCAGCGCGAGGGCGGGGAGGTGGCGCTTCATCGGGTCGGTGCCTTTCCGGCCGCCGCGGCGGCCGTGCCAGTGGTGGGCAGGTGCTTCTCGAACGGGAGCGGCCGGAACTCCTCCGGGGCCGCGTCGGGATCGAACAGGGGGGTGTAGCCGGCCGCCAGGTAGAGGCCCTTGGCCTCGGGCTGGCGCGGGCCGGTGGTCAGGAAGACCCGGCGGTAGCCGGCCTCCCGGGCGGCGGACTCCAGTTCGGCCAGCACCCGGCGGCCCAGGCCCTGGCGGCGGTGCGCGGCGGCGGTCCACATCCGCTTCACCTCGGCGGTGCGCGGGTCGCGGTGGCGGCGGTAGGCGCCGCCCGCCACCGGCACGCCGTCGCGCAGCAGCAGGAGCAGCAGCCCGTCGGGCGGGGTGAACTCCTCGGCGCCGTAGCGGGCCATCTCCTCGTGGCCGCCGGGCCCGTAGCGGGTGACGTACTCGTGGGTGAGCTCGCGGATCAGCGGCTCGGTGAGGGGGTCGCCGAGGACGGCCCGCTCGACGGTCAGGGCGCTCATGCGGCAGCGGCCCCGGCCGCGGCGGTCCCGGCCTTGGTCGTGTCGGCCGCCTTGGCGGCGTCCCGCTTGGCGACCTCCTCGCGGACGATCGGGATGACGTGGCGGCCGAAGTCGATCGCGTCGCCGACGTGGTCGTAGCCGCGGGCGGAGAGGATGTCCACGCCGAGGTCGTAGTAGTCGAGCAGCGCCTGGGCGACCGTCTCGGGCGTGCCGACCAGGGCGTTGGAGTTGCCGGCGCCGCCGGTGGCGGCCGCGGTCGGGGTCCACAGCGCGCGGTCGTAGCGCTCGCCGGCCTCGGCGATCTCCACCAGCCGCTGCGAGCCGGCGTTCTCCGGCCCGGCGCCGCTGGTCAGCCGGCGGCGGACCAGGTCGTTCGCCTCCCGGCGGTCCTTGATCGCGGCGACCGTGCGGTGCGCCTTCTCCCAGGCGAGTTCCTCGGTGGGCGCGATGATCGGCCGGAAGGCGACCTGGATCCGCGGGGTGTCGGTGCGCCCGGCGGCCCGGGCGGCGGCCTTCACCAGCTCGATCTGCTCGGCGGTGCGGGCCAGCGGTTCGCCCCACAGCGCGTAGATGTCGGCCTCGGCGCCGCCGGCCGCGAACGCGGCGGGCGAGGAGCCGCCGAAGGAGACGTCCGGCCGGGGCTGCTGGACCGGGAAGACGTCCGAGACGAAGTCGTTGAAGCGGTAGAACTCGCCCTCGTGGTCGAAGGGTTCGCGGCTGGTCCAGGCCCGCTTGACGATGCCGATGTACTCGCGGGTGCGGTCGTAGCGGCGGTCCTTGGGCAGGAAGTCGCCCTCGCGCTGCTGCTCGTGGTCGTTGCCGCCGGTGATGAAGTGCACGGTGAGCCGGCCGTCGCTGATCCGGTCCAGGGTGGCGAAGGTCTTGGCGGCGAAGGTCGGGTACGAGACGTTCGGGCGGTGCGCGAGCAGGATCTGCAGCTTGTCGAGCTTGGCGGCGAGGTACGCGGCGGCGGCCGCGGGCTCGGGCGAGCCGGCGCCGTAGGCGAACAGCACCCGGTCCCAGCCGTGGTCCTCGTGGGCACGGGCCAGGCGCAGCGTGTAGTCGCGGTCGAAGGCGTGGGTGGTGCGGGCGGTGGTCTCCGAACCGTCGCCGGTGGCGGCGATTCCGAGGAACTCGACGGGCATGGCTGGCCTCTTCCGGTCGGGTGGGGCCGCGTCCGGGCAGGCCGGGGGACGCCCCGGCGGGCGGGTGCGGACGCGGGTGGGAAGAACGGGGGAAGGACGGGGAAAGCGGGCGTACGGCGCGTGACGGGGCGCCGGCTCAGGAGCGAGCGGGAACGCTAGGGGGGCGGCAGCGTACGCCTGGTGGTCCGTCCGGACGGACGGCGTCCCGGCCCGCGACAGGGCGACCGAGGGAGGGCTCCCGGAAGGGAGAAGGGCCGGTCAGGCGGCCCGCTGCCGGGTCAGCCGCGACACGCGGCGGACCACACCCGACCGAAGTCGATGTGGCCGCGCGTCACCAGGGCGGGCTGTCCGGCTGTCATGCCGAACAGTTGAACAGTGCCGCCGAGGGTCCGTCAACCTCTCCCCCGCGGACGAAACACCGACGTCACACCCGCGTCCTTGACAGGGCGCGCCCGTCCGCCCGTACGATCGCGGTGGAGCGAGTACTGCCCCGGGCCCGGCCGAACTGCCGCCGGTCCCAGCCGCGTTGAGGGACGCGGCGCGCATGGGTGACGGCATGCGGACACCGCCTGCCCGCCGCCCGAGGGAGCCGTCCATGGCCTCGCCCGCCGTCCCGTCCGCCCGCGCCCGGTCCACCGCGCCGCCGACCCCGCCCGGCCCCGCCTCCGTGCCCGCCGCACCCGCCGCGCCCGTGCTCGAAGCCGTTCCGGCCGGGCTGGCGATCGTGCCCCGCCGCCGCCCCGGGCGGTACGTCAGCGGCGGGCTGGCGCTGCTCGCCACGGCCCTGCTGGTGCGTTCGCTGGCCGGCAATCCGGCCTTCGAGTGGCCGGTGGTCGGCGCCTACCTGACCTCGGCGTCGATCCTGCGCGGCCTGCTGCTGACGCTGTGGCTGACCGGCGCGGTGACGGCCCTCGGCTTCGCTCTGGGCACCGTGCTGGCGGTGGCCAGGCTCTCCGGCAACCCGGTGCTGCAGAGCCTGAGTTGGGGCTTCGTGTGGATCTTCCGGGCCACTCCGCTGCTGGTCCAGCTGCTGTTCTGGTTCAACATCGGCGCGCTGTACCCGGAGCTGTCGCTGCGCCTGCCGTTCGGCGGCGAGCTGTTCGCGGTGCGGACCGTCGACCTGCTCGGCCCGGCGCTCACCGCGGTGATCGGGCTGACCCTGCACGAGGCCGCGTTCGCCGCCGAGGTGGTGCGCTCCGGCGTCCAGTCGGTCGACCAGGGCCAGTTGGAGGCGGCCGCCTCGCTGGGCCTGGGCCGCGGCCGGGTGCTGCGCCGGATCGTGCTGCCGCAGGCGATGCGGGCGATCCTGCCGCCGGCCGGGAACATGCTGATCGGCACCCTCAAGGGCACCTCGGTGATCAGCGTGCTGGCCGTCCACGACCTGTTGTTCTCCGCCCAGCTGGTCTACAACCAGACGTACCAGGTGATCCCGCTGCTGCTGGTGGCGACCCTCTGGTACGTGGCGGTGACCAGCGTGCTGTCGGTCGGCCAGTACTACCTGGAGCGGCACTTCGCCCGCGGCGCCACCCGCGCCGGGCTGCCGCCGACCCCGTGGCAGCGGGCCCGGGCGGCCGTCCGGCGCGCGGTCGGGCGGTGAGCGCGGTGCCCGTCCTGGTCGTGGTCGGGGCCGGTCCGCGGGGCACCGGCCTGCTGGAGCGGATCGCCGCCAACGCCCCCGAACTGCTCGGCCCCGGCGTGGAGTTGGACGTCCACCTGGTCGACCCGCACCCGCCCGGCGGGGGCCGGATCTGGCGGCGCGCGCAGTCCCCGCTGCTGCGGATGAACTCGATGGCCGAGGACGTCACCATGTTCACCGACGAGCGCACCACCATGGACGGCCCGGTCCGCCCCGGCCCCTCGCTCGCCGAATGGGCCGCCGACCCGGCCGCCCACCCCCCGCACCTGCCGGTCGAGGACCCGGAGGTGGCCGCGGAGCTGCGCACCCTGGCCCCCACCGACTTCCCGACCCGGCGGGTCCAGTCCGCCTACCTGGACTGGACGCTGCGCCGGGCCGCCGCCGAACTCCCGGACAACGTACGGCTGTTCGTCCACCGGGACACCGCCCTGCGGATCACCGGCGACCCGGCCGGCCCGCAGCGCGTCCACCTCTCCGACACCGTGCTGCTCGCCGATCGGGTGGTGCTCGCCCTCGGCCACCTGGACTCCGCGCCCGGCCCCGACACCGCCGCCGCCCGCGCCTTCGCCGCCCGGCACGGCCGCGGCTACCTGCCACCCGCGTTCACCGCCGACGCCGACCTGTCCGGCCTGGCCCCCGGCGAGCAGGTGATCGTCCGCGGCCTCGGCCTGGCCTTCGTCGACCTGGTCGCGCTGCTCACCGAGGGCCGCGGCGGCCGCTTCACCCCGCGCCCCGGCGGCGGCCTGCGCTACCACCCGTCCGGCCGCGAACCGGTGCTGCACGCGGGCTCCCGGCGCGGCGTCCCGTACCACGCCAAGACCGGCTACCGGCTCCAGGGCCCGCCCCCGCCGCTGCCCCGCTACTTCGGCCCCGACCTCGAACTCCCGGACGGGACCATCGAGTTCAAGCGCGACCTGTGGCCCGCCATGGCCAAGGAGATCGGCTTCGGCTACTACCACGAGCTGTTCCACGGCCACCCCGAACGCACCGCCCTGCCCTGGGCCGAGTTCCTCGCCGCCTACGACCGCCTCCCCTGGTACGGCCCCGAGCGCGCCGCCCTGGTCGCCGCCGCCGTCCCCGACCCCGAGGACCGGCTCGACCTGGAGCGCCTGGACCGCCCGCTGGCCGGCCTGCGGGTCGGCAGCCCCGCCGAGCTCCAGCAGCACCTGCGCGCCCACCTGCGCGCCGACCTGGCCCGCCGCTCCGACCTGCGGCACAGCGCCGACCTCGGCGCCTTCCACGCCCTGCTCTCGCTCTACGGCCAGCTCGTCCGCCTGCTGCCCGTCCACCCGCTCACCGCCCGCTCCACCGCCGCCGAACTCGACGGCTGGTGGCAGGGCTTCTTCTCCTTCTACGCCTCCGGCCCGCCCGGCTTCCGGCTGGAGCAGCTGCTGGCCCTCTCCGACGCCGGACTGCTGCACTTCCTCGGCCCCGACCTGCGGGTCGACCTCGACGAGCAGCACGGCACCTTCCGCGCCTCCTCCCCCGCCCTGCCCGGCCACCACGTCCACGGCACCGCCCTGGTCGACGCCTTCCTGCCCCGGCACGACCTCGGCCGCACCGGCGACCCGCTGCTGCGCCACCTGCTGCGCGAGGGCCGGATCGACGAGGAGGAGCTGACCGACCCGGACGGCCACCGCTACCGCTCCGGCCTGGTCCGCACCGACCCCGACGCCCGCCTGCTCGACCCCGCCCTCGGCGGCCGCCCGCACCCGCGCCGCACCGCCCTGGGCGCCCCCACCACCACCCGCGCCCCGGCCGCCTTCGCCCGCCCGCGCACCGACGCCCCGTCCTTCCGGCAGAACGACGCCGTCGCCCGCCGCCTGCTCACCGAACTCCAGAAGGAGGACTGAGGGCCCGGCCCGCGCCGCACCCGCACCGGATACGCTCCAAGCACCCGAGCCCTCCGGAGAACCGCCATGGCCAAGCAGCCCCCGCACCGCGACCCCGCCCAGGACGCCCCGCACGTCGGGCCCCCGGCCCACGCCGCCGCCGGGCTGCCCGCGATCGGGCACACCCTGCGGATGGCCGCCGAGCAGATGTCCCCGGGCCGGACGCTGGCCACCCTGCGCCGGATCAACCAGCCCGGCGGCTTCGACTGCCCGGGCTGCGCCTGGCCCGAGCCGGACAAGCCGCACCTGGCCGAGTTCTGCGAGAACGGCGCCAAGGCCGTCGCCGAGGAGGCCACCGAGCGCCGGATCACCCCGGCCTTCTTCGCCGAGCACCCGGTCGCCGACCTCGCCGAGCGCTCCGGCTACTGGCTCGGCCAGCAGGGCCGGCTCACCACCCCGATGCTGCTGGACGAGGGCGCCACCCACTACGCGCCGATCGGCTGGGACGACGCCTTCGCGCTGGTCGCCGAGGAGCTGGCGGCGCTCGACTCCCCGGACGGGGCCGCGTTCTACACCTCCGGCCGGACCTCCAACGAGGCCGCCTTCGCGTACCAGCTGTTCGCCCGCCGGTTCGGCACCAACAACCTGCCGGACTGCTCCAACATGTGCCACGAGTCCTCGGGTTCGGCGCTCACCGAAACGCTCGGCGTCGGCAAGGGCAGCGTCTCGCTCAAGGACCTGTACCAGGCCGACCTGATCATCGTGGCGGGCCAGAACCCGGGCACCAACCACCCCCGGATGCTCTCCGCCCTGGAGCGCGCCAAGCGGGCCGGCGCGAAGATCGTCAGCGTCAACCCGCTGCCCGAGGCCGGGCTGGAGCGGTTCAAGAACCCGCAGACCCCGCGCGGCCTGGTCGGCGGCGGCACGAAGCTCACCGACCTGTTCCTGCAGATCCGGCTCGGCGGCGACCTGGCCCTGTTCCGCGCCCTCAACCACCTGCTGCTCACCACCCCCGGCGCCGTCGACGAGGCGTTCGTCGCCGAACACTGCGCCGGCTACGACGAGTTCGCCGCCCAGGCCGCCGAGCTGGACCGGGCGGCCGTGCTGCGCGCCACCGGCCTGCCCTGGGCGCAGATCGAGGAGCTGCACCGCCTGGTGCTCGGCTCGCAGAAGGTCATCGTCTGCTGGGCGATGGGCCTCACCCAGCACAAGCACTCCGTCCCCACCATCCGCGAGGTGGTCAACTTCCTGCTGCTGCGCGGCAACGTGGGCCGCCCGGGCGCCGGGGTCTGCCCCGTCCGCGGGCACAGCAACGTGCAGGGCGACCGCACCATGGGCATCTTCGAACGCCCCTCCACCGCCTTCCTGGACGCCCTGGGCAAGGAGTTCGCCTTCGAGCCGCCGCGCGCGCACGGCCACGACACCGTGGACACCATCCGGGCGATGCGCGACGGCCGGGTGAAGGTGTTCTTCGCGATGGGCGGCAACTTCGTCTCGGCGAGCCCCGACACCGACGCCACCGAGGCCGCGATGCGCAACTGCCGCCTCACCGTGCACGTCTCCACCAAGCTCAACCGCTCGCACCTGGTCACCGGCGCCCGCGCCCTGATCCTGCCCACCCTGGGCCGCACCGACCGCGACCTGACCGCCGCCGGGCAGCAGTTCGTCAGCGTCGAGGACTCCATGGGCATGGTGCACTCCTCCCGCGGCGGCCTGCGCCCGCCCGCGCCCGGCCTGCTCTCCGAGGTCGCCATCGTCACCCGCCTCGCCCGCGCCGTCCTCGGCCCCCAGGACCCCACCCCCTGGGAGGAGTTCGCCCTCGACTACGACCGGATCCGCGAGCGGATCGCCCGGGTCGTGCCCGGCTTCGACGACTACAACGCCAGGGTCCGCCGCCCCGGCGGCTTCGCCCTCCCGCACGCCCCGCGCGACAGCCGCACCTTCCCCACCGCCACCGGGAAGGCCAACTTCACCGTCAACCCGCTGACCGCCCCCGAGGTCCCCGCGGGCCGCCTGCTGCTCCAGACGCTCCGCTCGCACGACCAGTACAACACCACCGTCTACGGCCTGGACGACCGCTACCGCGGCATCACCGGCGGCCGCCGGGTGGTCCTGGTCAACCCCGCCGACGCCGCCGAACTCGGCCTCGCCGACGGGCAGTTCGTCGACCTGGTCGGCGAGTGGAGCGACGGCGCCGAACGCCGCGCCCCGCACTTCCGGGTCGTCCACTACCCCGTCGCCCGCGGCGGCGCCGCCGCCTACTACCCCGAGACCAACGTCCTGGTCCCGCTGGACTCCACGGCCGACATCAGCAACACCCCGACCTCCAAGTCGGTCCTGGTCCGGCTGGAACCGGCCGGCTGACCGCGGGCCCGGCGGGCGGACGGCGGAGACGGCGAGGGGCCGACGGCGCAGCAGCGCCGCCGGCCCCTCCCGTCCGTCCTCAGCCCGCCGACCGGCTCCCCGAGGGCGTCACCGAATCGGCCGCGCTCGGCGAGCCCCCGGTGCCGGACGCCGTGACGCTGCTCGGCGCCGTGACGCTGCTCGGCGTCGTACCGGCACCGGGCGTCCCCGTGCCGCTCGGCGTGCCCGTCCCGGTGCCGCTGGGCGGGGCGGAGGCGGAGCCCGAACCGCTGGGCGTGGCCGAACCGCTGGGCGATCCCGAACCGCTCGGCGAGCCCGACCCGGAGGGGTCCGTCGGCGTCCCGGTCGGCGTCCCGGGCGCGGTCGGGGTCGGCGTCGGGGTCGGCGTCGCGGGCGGGGTCGGCAGCGTCGAGGGCTTGGCGGGCTGGATCTTCACCGCGCCCAGCGGCACGTCCGGCACCTTCCACTCGCCGCCCGCGACGTCCGGCGCGTCGTCCCCGTCCGGCCGGACCGCGCCCAGGATCGGCATCGCGCCCATCTGCGAGACCTTCACCACGTCGCCGGTGTGCGGGGCCTGCACGATCAGGCCGCCGCCGATGTACATCCCGATGTGGGTGGCGCCGCCGAAGTAGACGATCAGGTCACCGGGCCGGACCTGGTTCAGCGGGACGTGCTTGAGCTGCGCCCACTGCTCCTGGCTGGTGCGCGGGATGGCCTGCCCGGCGTGCAGCCAGGCCTGCGAGGTGAGGCCGGAGCAGTCGAACACGTCCGGCCCGGCGCCGCCCCACACGTAGTCCTTGCCGAGCTGCTGCAGCGCCCAGGCGACCGCCTTGCGGCCCATCGCCGACGGCGTCCGCTCGCCCTTGCCGATCGCCCCGGAGGCCAGGAAGGCCAGCTGGGCCTCGTTGGCCTCCTGCTTCTCCAGCTCGGCCAGCTCGTCGCGCTGGGCGCCGGTGAGCGAGCCGACCAGCTGCTCGACCTCGGCCAGCTTCTGCGCGACGTCGTTCTTCGCCTTCTCCTGCTCGGCGGCCAGCGCCTGCGACTGGGCGACGGCCTGCTCGGCGGCGGTCCGCAGCGCGGCCAGGGTGTCCCGGTCCGACTTGAGCCGGTCCAGGAAGTCCTTCTGCGAGCGCCCGGCGGAGTTCAGCAGTTCGGCGATGACCACGGCCTCGTACGGGTTCTCGGCCATCAGCAGCTCGGCGTACCCGGAGACCTGGTTGTTGCGGTACTGCGCGGCGGCGAGTTGCGAGGCCAGGTCGCTGCCGGCGTCGACGGCCTCCTGCTGCCGGGCGGCCCGGTTCTTCAGGTCCTCGACGGTGGTCTGCTGCTCGGTGAGCTTGGCGACGGTGCCGTTGTACTGCTCGGTGGCGGTCTCGGCCTGCTGGTACAGGGCGTGCAGCTGGTCGAGCAGCGGCCCGAGGGTGCGCTTGGCGTCGGCCAGCGGATCGGACCCGGCGGAGACCTTCGGCGCACCGCCCGGTTCGGGTATCGCGTACGCCGCGGAACCGAAGAACGGCAGGGTGAGCGCGGCGGCGGCGAGGACCGCCCCGCAGCGCAGCGCGGCGCGCACCCAAGGCCGCAGTCCCGTCGATTCGGTCCGCTGCCCAGCCCCCATCGGCCGGCCCTCCCCTGGTTGTCCGTCGGCGATCGGACCGATCCTGCCACGTGGAGGGCGGTTCGGGGCAGGCCCTTTCCGGACCGCCGGGTGAATTCTCATCCGGTCCGGGGTGTGAGAACGGTCTCACCGCAGGGCCCTGACCTCCATGGGAATCCGACAGTCCGGCAACTCCCGGGCCACTAACGGAACCCCGACTCCGCATCCAGTTAACCTCCCGTTCACCGAGGCTTCCTACCTTCACCGAGGACAGCAACGTCAGTCCGACCACTACGACGATTGTTTGGGTATGGAACACATCACGTTCCTGGTGGCCGTTGTGATCATCACGGCGCTCGCCTTCGACTTCACCAACGGCTTCCACGACACCGCCAACGCGATGGCCACCTCCATCGCCACCGGCGCGCTCAAGCCCAAGGTCGCCGTCGCCATCGCGGCGGTGCTGAACTTCGCCGGTGCCTTCCTCTCCGTGAAGGTCGCCACCACCATCTCGGGCGGCCTCGTCAACGAGAAGGCCGGACTGCAGCCCTCGATCATCTTCGCCGCCCTGGTCGGCGCGATCCTGTGGAACCTGCTGACCTGGCTCAAGGGCCTGCCCTCGTCCTCCTCGCACGCCCTGTACGGCGGCCTGATCGGCGCCACCGTGGTCGGGGTCGGCCTGCACGGCGTGAACTTCTCCACCGTGATCTCCAAGATCCTGATCCCGGCGGTCGCCTCCCCGATCATCGCGGGCCTGGCCTCCTGGGGCGCCACCAAGCTGGCCTACCTGATCACCCGGGGCGCGCCGAAGGAGGGCACCGAGAAGGGCTTCCGCCGGGGGCAGGTCTTCTCGTCCTCGCTGATCTCGCTCGCGCACGGCACCAACGACGCGCAGAAGACCATGGGCATCATCACGCTGACCCTGATCTCGACCGGCGCCCTGCACAAGGGCGACAACCCGCCGGTCTGGGTGATCGTCAGCGCCGGTCTGGCCATCGCGCTCGGCACCTACATGGGCGGCTGGCGGATCATCCGCTCGATGGGCTCCGGCCTGGCCGACATCCGGCCGCCGCAGGGCTTCGCCTCGGAGACCGCGGCCGCGACGGTGATCCTGACCTCCTCGCACATGGGCTACGGCCTGTCCACCACCCAGGTCTGCTCCGGCGGCATCATGGGCGCGGGCCTGGGCGGCCCGTCCGGCAAGCTGCGCTGGGGCATGGTCCGCCGGATGGCCTACACCTGGGGCCTGACCCTGCCGGCCGCCGCCGTGGTCTCCGGCGTGGCCGCGCTGGTCGCCGACCGCGGCAACTGGGGCGTGGCCCTGGTGGGCCTGGCGCTGGTGGTGGGTGCCGGTTCGATGTGGCTGGTCTCGCGCCGCCAGCCGGTGCACGCGGACAACGTCAACGAGGTGGACGCGACCCCCGCGGCCGTCGAACTGCCCACCACCGCCGCCCCGACCACCCTCGCGGCCTGAGAGGAACCCCCGCCATGAACATCAAGTGGGCCGCACTGGCCGAGACCGCGGGCGTCAGCCTGCTCGTCACCGTCGCCGTGGTCGCCGTCTTCGCGCTCGGCAACCTCGCACTGTCCCGCCGGGAGGCCGCCGTCGCGGCGGGCACCGGCAGGGGCGTCCCGGCCCTGGTCGCCGCGGGCGTCTGCTTCGCGGCCTGCACGGCCGTGGTGCTGTACGGCATCTCACTGATCGCCGCCAAGTAACGCGCCGCGCACGACGAAGGGCCCCCGCCGCACGGCGGGGGCCCTTCTCGCATGTCGTCGTCGGCGGGCGGCCGCCGGTCAGTCGGCGACCAGCTCCGCCTGCTTGGCCCCGGCGGGGGCGGTCGGCCGCTCCTCGTTGGAGGTGCGCAGCGGCACCTCGCGGATGAACAGCACCAGCAGGAAGCCGACCACCGCGAACGGCGCGGCGATCAGGAACACCGTGCCGACGCCGTGCCCGTACGCGTCGGTGATCAGCGGGACGATCTGCGCGGGCAGCTTCTTGAGGTCCGGGATGCCGTCGCCGCCCGCCCCGGCAGCGGGGATCCCGGCCTTGGCGAAGTTCTCCGCCGCGTAGCTGGCCACCTTGTGGCCGAGCAGCGCGCCGAGCGCGGAGACGCCCATCGCGCCGCCCATGGTGCGGAAGAAGGTGACCACCGAGCTGGCCGCGCCGAGCTCGTTGCGCGGCACCGTGTTCTGCACCGCGAGCACCAGGTTCTGGCTGGTCAGGCCGAGGCCGATGCCGGCCAGCAGCATGTAGAGGGCGAGCAGCGGGTACGCGGTGTCGGCCCGGGCGGTGCCCATCAGGCCGAGGCCGGCGGCGAGCAGCACGGTGCCGGCGACCAGGAAGCCCTTCCACTTGCCGTACTTGGTGATCAGCTTGCCGGCCACGGTGGAGGAGACCGCCAGACCGAGGATCATCGGCAGGGTGAGCAGGCCGGCCTGGGTGGGCGACTTCTCCTTGGCGAGCTGGAAGTACTGGCCGAGGAAGGTGGTGGTGCCGTACATCCCGACGCCGACGAAGGCGCTGGCCAGCGCGGCGAGCGCGACGGTGCGGTGGCGGAACAGGTCGAGCGGGATCAGCGGTTCGGCGGCGCGCTTCTCGACCGCGACGAACAGGCCGGCCAGCGCCAGGCCGCCGAGCACCATGACGGCGGTCTGCCAGGAGACCCAGTCGTAGTTCTTGCCGGCCAGCGAGATCCAGATCATCAGCAGGCTGACGGCGGCGGTGATCAGCGTCGCGCCCAGGTAGTCGATCTTCGGCTTGCGGGCGGCGGCCTCGGGGAGCTTGAGGGTGCGCTGCAGCACCAGGATGGCGACCAGCGCGAACGGGACGCCGACGTAGAAGCACCAGCGCCAGCCGAGCCAGGAGGTGTCCACGATGACGCCGCCGATCAGCGGGCCGCCGATGGTGGCGAGTGCGAAGACCGCGCCGAAGTAGCCGCTGTAGCGGCCGCGTTCGCGCGGCGGGACCATCGCGGCCAGGCAGATCTGGCCGAGCGCGATCACGCCGCCGGCGCCGATGCCCTGGAGCACCCGGCAGAAGATCAGCATGCCGATGCTCTGCGACAGGCCGGCCAGCGCCGAGGAGAGCACGTAGATCACCATGGCGATCTGGACCAGCAGCTTCTTGCTGACCAGGTCGGAGAGCTTGCCCCAGAGCGGGGTGGCGGCGGTGATCGACAGCAGGGCGGCGGTGACCACCCAGGTGTACGCGGACTCGCCGCCGTGCAGGTCGGTGAGGATCCGCGGGAGCGCGTTGGAGACGACCGTGGAGGAGAGCACGGCCACGAACAGGCCGAGGAGCAGGCCCGAGAGGGCTTCGAGGACTTGGCGGTGGGACATCTGGACCTGCGGTGGTGCCTTGAGGGTCGTCGACATGCGCTTCCTTCGACTAAAAATTCGTTGCCTCAAGCAACTATACGCGGATAGTTGACTGAGGCAACTTTCTTCAAGTCCAAGTAAAGGCGCGCCCGGTCGAGGAGCGCTCGGGATCCGCTGCCGCCGGGCCGGACGCCCCGGTCAGACCCCCTCGGTCAGCTCGTTGAACCGCTCCAGCAGCCGGGCGAACTGCTCCAGCTCGGTCGGCTCCCACCCGGCCAGCGAGGCCCGGAACCGGTCCATCCGCTGCTCCCGGGCCGCCGCGAACCGCCGCTCGCCCTCCTCGGTCAGCGACACCAGCGAGGCCCGCCGGTCCAGCGGGTCGGTCTCCCGCCGCAGCAGCCCCAGCTCCTCGATCGCCCGGATCTGCCGGCTCACGGTGGCCTTGCCCACCCCGAAGTGCAGCCCGACGTCGGTCACCCGGGCCCGCCCGGACTCCCGGATGAACCCGAGCAGCACGTACGCCCCGGCCTCCAGCTCGGGGTGCACCAGCCGGGAGATCTCGGCGGCCCGCGCCCGGCTGCGCCGGAACAGGGTCGCCACCTCGCGCTCGACCGCGAGGAACGCCAGTTCGGCGGGGCTCCGCCGGTCCGAGGGGTCACTCATGGCGCTCAGTATCGCGCAGCTCGCGCCTCCCCCGGCACGCAACTGTTTCATGATATGAAGTATCCGTTTTGCCTCTTTTGAACCACTCGCCCCCTCTACCCCAAGGAGACGCCCCGCCATGGCCCACACGGCAGAGCCGGCCAAGGGATTCCTCGGCGAACTCCGGGACGCGGTCACCCCGCGCGCGTTCTTCCTGGTCGTCGCCGTCCTGCTGCTCCAGCTCGGCTTCATCACCTCCTACGTGGGCGCCCTGCACCACCCGACGCCGCACGAGCTGTCCATCGCGGTGGTCGCCCCGCCCGAGGTCGCGCCCAAGCTGGTCGGCGCGCTGGAGTCCGTCCCGGACGACGCGGTGCGCGCCTCCGTCCTGCCGGACGGGGACACCGCGCGGGCCCGGATCAAGGACCAGAAGATCTACGCGGCCTGGGTGGTCGACCCGACCGGCACCGAGGACGCGCTGCTGGTCGCCGAGGCCCGCGGCCCGGCCGCCTCCACCGCCGCGGAGGGCATCGTGACGAAGCTGGCCGCGAGCCAGGGCCGCACCGTCGTGGTGGACGACACCGTCCCGCTGGCCAAGGGCGACGCCGAGGGGCTGTCCGCCTTCTACCTGGTGGTCGGCTGGTGCGTGGGCGGCTACCTGGTCGCCTCGATCCTCGGGATCAGCGCCGGCTCCCGCCCGGCCAACACCGCCCGGGCGGTGCTGCGGCTGGGCACCCTGGCGCTGTACTCGGTCGCGGCGGGCCTGGGCGGCGCGCTGATCATCGGCCCGATCCTGCACGCGCTGCCCGGCTCGATCGCCGCGCTCACCGGCCTGGGCACCCTGGTGGTGTTCTCGGTCGGCGCCGTCACCATGGCCCTGGAGTGCCTGTTCGACGTGGTCGGCATCGGGCTGGCGGTGCTGCTCTTCGTGGTGCTGGGCAACCCCAGTGCGGGCGGCGTCTTCCCGCCGCCGCTGCTGCCCGCGTTCTGGCGGGCGATCGGCGAGTGGATCCCGAACGGGGCCGGCACCTCCGCGGCCCGCTCGATCGCCTACCTGGACTCCACCAACCTCACCGTGCCGTTCCTGGTGCTGGCGCTCTGGGCGGTGCTCGGCATCGCGGTGACCTTCCTGGCGGTGGCCCGCCGCCCGCAGTTCGGCCGCCCCATCCCGCCCGAGGGCTGATCCGTCCCGCCCGAGGACTGATCCGTCCCGGCCGGGGACCGGCCCGGCCCGGGCGGGGTCAGACCCGCTCGGGCGCCCGCCCCGGCTGCTGGTGGCCGGCCGCCCGCTCGGACAGCTCGGTGAACACGAAGCGGTTCATCGCCCAGAACCGGAACGCCATCGCCAGCAGGGTGCCGATGATCATCCCGCTGAAGAAGTCGGCGAGCTCCTGGGTGAAGTGGCTCACGTCCGGCGTCCGGAAGTCGAACAGGTACCGGGACGCCACCAGCGGGAGGTCGTTCACCCCCACCGCCAGCGCGCTGACCACGAAGAACCCGGCCGCCTCCCGCTTGCGCCCGGCCGCGCGGAACGACCACTGCCGGTTCAGCACGTACGAGATCACCGTGGTCACCACGGTGGCGATGGTGAGCGCCAGCACCGGCTTGCTGTCCAGCACGGTGGTCTTCAGCCCGAAGTTGATCAGCATGGTCAGGACGAAGCAGGTCCCTCCGACCACGAGGAACTTCACCAGCTTGCGGTGCTTCACCAGGACCGGACGGAGGCGCTGGGGCACCAGGGCCAGCGCGCGCTGCGTAGGGGACGGCATGCGGGAAGTGTCCCATCGGCGCGGAACGGAGACCAGCAGGGGCCTGCCTCCGAACCCCCGTCGTCGGCCGGAGGCCGGCCTCGCGGCGTCTGGCGCGTGCTCTCGGCGTGCCGGCCGGAAGCCCTTGTACTGGGTGTACTCGGGTTTTCGGCCGGTGCGGCGAGCGGGCCCCTCCTGCCCGATGGCGGGCAAGGAGGGCGCGTGCCAGGCGTCGTGGGGCAGGCGGGGGTTCGGAGGCAGGCCCCCGGCCCCGTGGAACGTGTCCACGGGGCCCCTGCTCCGGGCGTCAGGCCGCCGCCACCAGCACCTCGGCCGGCTCCAGGGCCAGCCGCAGCACCTCGCGGACGTCCGACACCGGGTGGACCGTCAGGCGCTCCAGCACCTCGGCGGGGACGTCGTCCAGGTCCGCCTCGTTGCGCTTGGGGATGATCACCGTGGTGACCCCGGAGCGGTCCGCGGCCAGCAGCTTCTGCTTGACGCCGCCGATCGGCAGCACCCGCCCGGTCAGCGACACCTCGCCGGTCATCGCCACGTCGGTGCGCACCTTGCGGCCGGACAGCAGCGAGGCCAGCGCCGTGGTCATGGTGATGCCCGCGCTCGGGCCGTCCTTCGGCACCGCCCCGGCCGGCACGTGCAGGTGGATGCCCCGCTCGCGCAGCCCGGTCACCGGCAGCTCCAACTCGGCGCCGCGCGAGCGCAGGTAGGAGAGCGCGATGTGCGCGGACTCCTTCATCACGTCGCCCAGCTGGCCGGTCAGGACCAGCCCGGTCGCTCCGGTCTCGGCGTCCGCCAGCGAGGCCTCGATGTAGAGGACGTCGCCGCCGGCCCCGGTGACCGCCAGCCCGGTGGCCACGCCCGGCACCGCGGTGCGCCGCTCGGCCGGTTCCTGCGCCGCCTCCGGCACGTGGTGCGGCCGGCCCAGCAGGGCCCGCAGGTCGTCCGCGCCGACCGCGGCGGGCAGCTCGCGCTCGCCCAGCTCGGTCTGCGCGGCGACCTTGCGCAGGATCCGCGCGATCGACCGCTCCAGGTTCCGGACGCCCGCCTCCCGGGTGTACTCGGCGGCCAGCTTGCGCAGCGCCGCCTCGTCCACCGTCAGCTCGTCCCCGCCGAGGCCGGCCTTGGCCAGCTGGCGCGGCAGCAGGTGGTCGCGGGCGATGGCGACCTTCTCGTCCTCGGTGTAGCCGTCGAGCCGGACCAGGTCCATCCGGTCCAGCAGCGGCTCCGGGATGGCCTCCAGCACGTTCGCCGTGGCCAGGAACACCACGTCGGAGAGGTCGAGTTCGACCTCCAGGTAGTGGTCCCGGAAGGTGTGGTTCTGCGCCGGGTCGAGGACCTCCAGCAGGGCCGCCGCCGGGTCGCCCCGGTAGTCCGAACCGACCTTGTCGATCTCGTCCAGCAGCACCACCGGGTTCATCGTCCCGGCCTCCTTGACCGCCCGGACGATCCGGCCGGGGATCGAGCCCACGTACGTCCTGCGGTGGCCGCGGATCTCCGCCTCGTCCCGCACGCCGCCGAGCGCGACCCGGACGAACGAGCGGCCCATCGCCTTGGCCACGCTCTCACCCAGCGAGGTCTTGCCGACCCCGGGCGGCCCGACCAGCGCCAGCACCGCGCCTCCCCGGCGCCCGCCGATCTGGCCGAGGCCCTGGTCGGCCCGGCGCTTGCGCACCGCCAGGTACTCGACGATCCGGTCCTTCACGTCCGCCAGCCCGGTGTGGTCCGCGTCCAGCACGGCGCGGGCCCCGGCGATGTCGTACGCGTCCTCCGAGCGCTCGTTCCACGGCAGTTCGAGGACGGTGTCCAGCCAGGTGCGGATCCACGAGCCCTCGGGCGACTGGTCGCTGGCGCGCTCCAGCTTGTCGACCTCCTTGAGCGCCGCCTCGCGCACCTTCTCGGGCAGCGCGGCCGCCTCGACCCGGGCCCGGTAGTCGTCCTCCTCGGAGTCGCTCTCGCCGTTCAGCTCGGCCAGCTCCTTGCGCACCGCCTCCAGCTGGCGGCGCAGCAGGAACTCCTTCTGCTGCTTGGCCACGCCCTCCTCGACGTCCTTGCGGATGGTGTCGTTGACCTCCTCCTCCGCGAGGTGCTCGCGCAGCAGGCTCAGCGCGTACTCCAGCCGGGCCGGGCGGTCCGCCTCCAGCAGCACCTTCAGCTTCTGCTCGGCGGTCGCGAACGGCGCGTACCCGATGTTGTCGGCCAGCTCGCCGACGTCCTCGATCGCGGCCACCCGGTCGACGATCTGCCAGGCCCCGCGACGGCGCAGCCACTGCGTCGACAGCGCCTTGTACTCCTTGACCAGCTCGGCCGCCCGCCCCGCCACCGGCAGCCCCTGGTCCGACTCCTTGAACGGCGTGGTCTCCACCCACAGCGCGGCCCCGGGCCCGGTCGTCCCGGCCCCGATCCGCACCCGCCGCACCGCCCGCACCAGCGCCGCCGGATCCCCGTCCGCCAGCCGCCCCACCTGCTCGACCGTCGCCAGCGCCCCCACCGCCGCGTACGACCCGTCCAGCCGCGGCACCAGCAGCACCTGCGGCTTCCCCCCTCCGCTCCCGGCCCGCGCCGCCTCCACGGCGGCCCGCACCTCGGGATTCGAAAGCTCCAGCGGAACCACCATGCCAGGGAGCACCACCTCGTCGTCGAGCGGCAGCACCGGCAGAGTGAGCGGAGCGGACATCGATGCCATGATCTCTCCCCAGTCAGTGAACTTGAGCTGACCTGACTAAGGTCTGGCGCCCCCCGATTGTTCCCCACCCCGCGTTCACCCCCAGTGAACACACCCCGGCACAGCGGAAACCCCGCGTCGGCGGAAGGCGGGGAACCGCACGGAGCCGAGAAAAGAGGGGCCCGGAAGACTGCGGAACAGCACGGGCAGCGCGCGAAGCCGGCCGGCCCGAGGAATCCCGGCACAGCGAAAACCCCGCGCCCCGTCAGGGGCGCGGGGAACTGCGCGGGGCGGCAGGCGCGGGCCGGAAAGGTCGTGGCACGGGCGGCCCGCCCGCGTGCCGGTGCGACTGCGCGGTCACCCTTCCGCCGGGGCCGCCTTCGGCCGCCCTGCGCGCCCCACACCGGCACCGGTCGCGCCGTCCGCGCCCGCCGCGTCCGCCACGGGCCGCGGGGCCCGCGCCCGCGCAGGAGCGGCCAGAGCGCGACGCCCACCCCCAGCGCGGCGGGGTGGCCGACCGAGGTGATCAGGTCGGGGTCGGTCAGCAGCTGGTGTCCGATCAGCGCGAGCCCGGCGCCGAGCGCGACCTTCCGCCCGGTCGGGCCGAGCAGTCCGGCGAGCGCGCCGAGCGAGGTGAGGACGCCGTAGGAGACGCCGATGTCCATCGCGTCGAGCAGCTCGGTCTCGGCTCCGCCGGCCGCCACCGCGGCCACCACGACGGCCTGCGAGAGCAGGGTCGCGGCGATGTGGCCGGCGCCGAAGACGCCGAGGGCACGAAGGCCGCCGATGCGTCGTTCCAAGGGTGCGACGGTGAGGGCGAAGGCCCAGAAGTAGGGCATCCAGACCGGTCCGGCGACCCACAGGCCGCTGCCGACCAGGGAGAGCGCGGGGTGGACGAGCAGGTTGTGCGCGTCGGTGGAGGAGAGCGACTGGAGCCGGTGCACGGTGTCCTGGTCGCCGAAGCGCGCGTAGAGGGTGGTGCCGAGCAGCAGGGCGAGGTAACCGAGGGCGAACGGGTTGGCCCGCGGCGTGGGCACGGCCCGGAGTCCGGGCCGGATCAGTCGTCGGCGCAGTTCCGCGCTGGTCATGGTGCCTCCAGGACGCTTCGTCGTGCCCACGATACGGGTGACGGGTGAGAGGTGTCTGAGGAACTTCTGTGAAGACCTCTGCCCGGGCACGTGCCGCTCGCACACGTACCGTTACAGCTCGCAAGTGCTGCGGGTAAGGTATCGGCCCGTGCCCGTCCGAGCGGGGACCTGCCAAACCTGCCCCGACCGCGGGCGGGGGCACTCAGCGCCGGAACGGCGCGACGGAAACAAGACGACTACGAGCGGAAGCCCGCCGTCCCCCCGGACGGCCGGCCCGCGAGCCCTGGGGGCGGTGGCGTGACCGTGACAGAGATTCAGCAAGAGCCGATCAGCAGTGGACCGGTGGGCACCCAGCGACGGGTGCTCGTCGTGGAGGACGAGCCGACCATCGCGGAGTCGATCGCGGCGCGGCTGGGAGCCGAGGGCTTCAAGGTGGCGGTGGCCCACGACGGGCCGGGCGCGGTGGACGGGTTCCACACCTGGCAGCCGGACCTGGTGGTGCTGGACATCATGCTGCCGGGCTTCGACGGCCTGGAGGTGTGCCGCCGGATCCAGGCGCAGCGCCCGGTGCCGGTGCTGATGCTGACCGCGCGGGACGACGAGACGGACCTGCTGGTGGGCCTGGGCGTCGGTGCGGACGACTACATGACCAAGCCGTTCTCGATGCGCGAGCTGGCGGCCCGGGTGAACGTGCTGCTGCGCCGGGTGGAGCGGGCCCAGCAGGCGGCCCGGACGCCCGCGCTGGGGTCCCTGCGGTTCGGCGAGCTGGAGATCGACCACGTGCAGCGCCGGGTCCGGCTGGGCAGCGGCGACGTGCACCTGACGCCGACCGAGTTCGACCTGCTGGCCTGCCTGGCGGCGCAGCCGCGCGCGGTGCTGACCCGCGAGCAGCTGCTGGCCGAGGTGTGGGACTGGACCGACGCGTCCGGCACCCGCACGGTGGACAGCCACGTGAAGGCGCTGCGCCGGAAGATCGGCGCGAGCTGGATCCGCACGGTGCACGGCGTGGGGTACGCGCTGGAGGCCCCGCTGTCCTGACCGGACGCCGCCGGTCCGGGCCCGCGGGCCCGTCCGCGGCGCGTCCGGCCCCCTCACCGAGGACAAGTCGCAGGGACACCATGACCTTTCCGCAGCAACGCAACGGGGAAGCCGAACCGGCTCCCCCCCGGCCCCGGCCCTCGCTCGCGGCGCGCGCCGCGCACCGGGTGTGGACGGACATCCGTCCGTTCGACCCGGTCCGCTCGATCAAGGGCAAGTTGGCGGTGCTGGTGGTCGTCTCGGTGGTGCTGGCCACCGGGATGGTGGTGGTGGCGATCCGGTCGGAGACCCAGATCCGGATCATCATGATCTTCTCGCTGATCGCCTCGCTGCTGTTCATGCAGTTCCTGGCGAACGGGCTGACGGCGCCGCTGCGCGACATGACGGCGGCGGCGCGGTCGATGGCGGAGGGCGACTACAGCGCCCGGGTCGAGGTGTCCTCGCGGGACGAGATCGGCGAGCTGGCCGACACCTTCAACCGGATGGCGGGCGACCTGGAGGCCGCCGACCGGCACCGCCGCGAGCTGATCGCCAACGTCTCGCACGAGCTGCGCACGCCGATCGCGGCGCTGCGCGGCCTGCTGGAGAACGTGGTGGACGGCGTGGTGAAGCCCGACCCGAAGAACCTGGGCACCGCGCTGGAGCAGACCGAGCGGCTGGGCCGGCTGGTGACCCACCTGCTGGACCTGTCGAAGCTGGACGACGGCGTGGTCCCGCTGGACTCCCGCCCGTTCCCGGTCCGCCCGTTCCTGGACGGGGTGCTGCGCGGGGTGACGGTGGACGGGGCGACGGCGGGCGGCGCGTACGCCCGGCGCGGGGACGTCCGGCTGGAGGTGGAGGTGGAGCCGGCCGGGCTGTCCGCGGTGGCGGACGAGGAGCGGCTGCACCAGGTGGTGGCCAACCTGGTGGACAACGCCTGCAAGCACTCGCCGGCCGGCGGCACGGTGACGGTGCGGGCCCGGGCGGCCGAGGGCGGCGGGCTGCTGCTGGAGGTGGAGGACCAGGGTCCGGGCATCCCGGCGGCGGACCGCGAGCGGGTCTTCGAGCGGTTCGGCCGGAGCGGTTCGCCGACCGCGCTGGGGCCGGGCAGCGACGGCGGGACGGGCCTCGGGCTGGCGATCGCGCGCTGGGCGGTGGACCTGCACGGCGGCCGGATCCGGGTGGCGGAGGCGGCCGCGGGCTGCCGGATCGAGGTCACCCTGCCGGGTGAGACGCCGGCGCCGGTCTGAGACTGTGGCGGAATCGGTACAAACCGGGGACGGGCTGCTCGGCACCGGCCCCCGCTCCGGACCGCCAACTGGTCCAGACCACTACTTCGTCCGATTTTCTGCCAGTATGACCACGACCGATCAGGGGCCTTTTCCCTGATTTCCGGCATCCCTAACGCTCGGATCCGGCCAAAAACCCGCTCGGCGGTGTGATCTGGGTGACGCCTGACCACCGGGGACTGCGCGATCACTGGTCGGAGGCGTAGCCTTAATCCCCGCTGTCCACCATCCCAAAAGGAAGCGGAAGAGGGCGGTTGCCCCGTGTCGCCACACCAAGAAACCCCCAGCTCGGCAAGCTCCACTGGCTTCGGCCCCAATGAGTGGCTCGTCGACGAGATCTACCAGCAGTACCTCCAGGACCCGGCCTCGGTCGACCGTGCCTGGTGGGACTTTTTCGCCGACTACAAGCCCGGTACCGAGGTGACTCCAGTGACCCAGGCCGCAACTCCGGTCGGCGCCCAGCCGACCCCCGTTGCCGCTCCCGTTGCCGCAGCTCCGGCCGCGCCCGCCGCCCCCGCGCCCGTCGCGTCGGCGCCCGCGCAGCCGGTGGCCGCCCCCGCGCCGCTCCCGGCCGCCCCCGCCGCGCCGCCCGCGCCGAAGGCGGCGGCCCCGGCCGCCGCCGCGCCCGCGAAGGCCGCCGCCGAGGGCCCCGAGCTGGTCCAGCTGCGCGGCCCGGCCAAGGCCGTGGCGTCCAACATGGACGCCTCGCTGGAGGTTCCGACCGCCACCTCGGTGCGCGCCGTCCCGGCGAAGCTGCTGATCGACAACCGCATCGTCATCAACAACCACCTGCAGCGCGCCCGCGGCGGCAAGGTGTCCTTCACCCACCTGATCGGCTACGCGCTGGTCCAGGCCGTGAAGGCCAACCCCGCGATGAACTACAGCTACAAGGTGGAGGACGGCAAGTCCTACCTGGTGAAGCCCGAGCACGTGAACCTGGGCCTCGCCATCGACCTGGTCAAGCCGAACGGCGACCGCCAGCTGGTCGTCGCGGCCATCAAGAAGGCCGAGACGCTCGACTTCTTCGGCTTCTGGCAGGCCTACGAGGACATCGTCCGCCGGGCCCGCGCCAACAAGCTGACCATGGACGACTTCACCGGCGTCACGGTCTCGCTGACCAACCCCGGCGGCATCGGCACCGTGCACTCCGTGCCGCGCCTGATGCAGAACCAGGGCACCATCGTCGGCGTCGGCGCGATGGAGTACCCGGCCGAGTTCCAGGGCTCCTCCCAGGAGACGCTGGCCCGCCTGGGCATCTCCAAGATCATGACCCTGACCTCGACCTACGACCACCGGGTCATCCAGGGCGCGGCCTCGGGCGAGTTCCTCCGCTCGATCCACCAGCTGCTGCTGGGCGCGAACAACTTCTACGACGAGGTGTTCGAGTCCCTGCGGATCCCGTACGAGCCGGTGCGCTGGGCGACCGACGTGGCGACCACCCACGACGACGAGGTCAACAAGACCGCCCGGGTCATCGAGCTGATCCACTCCTACCGGGTCCGCGGCCACCTGATGGCCGACACCGACCCGCTGGAGTACATGCAGCGCAAGCACCCCGACCTG
The DNA here is from genome assembly GCF_026802215.1 of Kitasatospora sp. YST-16. Classification (NCBI taxonomy): domain Bacteria; kingdom Bacillati; phylum Actinomycetota; class Actinomycetes; order Kitasatosporales; family Streptomycetaceae; genus Kitasatospora; species Kitasatospora sp. YST-16. Next base: position 4,619,974 of record NZ_CP113837.1, on the reverse strand, counting down.
GACGTCGTCTCGCACGGCCTCACCCTGTGGGACCTGGAGCGCGAGTTCGCGGTCGGCGGCTTCGGCGGCCAGAAGATGATGAAGCTCCGCGACATCCTCGGCCTGCTGCGCAACACCTACTGCCGCACCGTCGGCATCGAGTACATGCACATCCAGGACCCGGCGCAGCGCAAGTGGCTGCAGGAGCGCCTGGAGAAGCCGTACACCAAGCCGGAGCGCGAGGAGCAGCTGCGCATCCTGCGCCGGCTGAACTCGGCCGAGGCGTTCGAGACCTTCCTGCAGACCAAGTACGTCGGGCAGAAGCGGTTCTCGCTGGAGGGCGGCGAGTCGCTCATCCCGCTGCTGGACGCCACCATCGACGCCGCCGCCGAGCACCGCCTCGACGAGGCCGTCATCGGCATGGCGCACCGCGGCCGGCTGAACGTGCTGGCGAACATCGTCGGCAAGCCGTTCGGCAAGATCTTCGGCGAGTTCGAGGGCAACCTCGACCCGAAGTCGATGCACGGCTCCGGCGACGTCAAGTACCACCTGGGCTCCGAGGGCACCTTCACCGGCCTGGACGGCGAGACCATCAAGGTGTCGCTGGCCGCCAACCCCTCGCACCTGGAGACCGTCGACCCGGTCGTCGAGGGCATCGCCCGCGCCAAGCAGGACATCCTGGACTTCGGCGGCACCACCTTCCCGGTGCTCCCGATCCAGATCCACGGCGACGCGGCCTTCGCGGGCCAGGGCGTGGTCGCGGAGACCCTGAACATGTCGCAGCTGCGCGGCTACCGCACCGGCGGCACCGTGCACATCGTGGTCAACAACCAGGTCGGCTTCACCGCCGCCCCGGCCTCCTCGCGCTCCTCGATGTACTGCACCGACGTGGCCCGGATGATCGAGGCGCCGATCTTCCACGTGAACGGCGACGACCCGGAGGCCGTGGTCCGCGTCGCGCGGCTGGCCTTCGAGTTCCGCCAGCAGTTCCACAAGGACGTCGTGATCGACCTCATCTGCTACCGCCGCCGCGGTCACAACGAGGCCGACAACCCGTCGTTCACCCAGCCGCTGATGTACGACCTGATCGACAAGAAGCGCTCGGTGCGCAAGCTCTACACCGAGGCGCTGATCGGTCGCGGCGACATCACCATGGAAGAGGCCGAGCAGGCGCTGCAGGACTTCCAGGGCCAGCTGGAGAAGGTGTTCTCCGAGGTCCGCGAGGCCGTCGCCGCCCCGGCCCCGGCCGAGGCCGGCCGCCCGGTCGCGGACTTCCCGGTGTCGATCCAGACCGGCATCTCCGCCGAGATGGTCAAGCGGATCGCCGCCTCGCAGGTCAACCTGCCGGACTGGCTGACCGTGCACCCGCGCCTGCTGCCGCAGCTGCAGCGCCGCGCCGCCTCGGTCGAGGACAACACCATCGACTGGGCCACCGGCGAGGCGCTCGCCATCGGCTCGCTGCTGATGGAGGGCCACCCGGTCCGGCTGGCCGGCCAGGACTCCCGCCGCGGCACCTTCGGCCAGCGCCACGCGGTGCTGATCGACCGGAACACCGGCGAGGACTACACCCCGCTGATGTACCTGACCGAGGACCAGGCCCGGTTCACCGTCTACGACTCGCTGCTCAGCGAGTACGCGGCGATGGGCTTCGAGTACGGCTACTCGCTGACCCGCCCGAACGCGCTGGTCATGTGGGAGGCGCAGTTCGGCGACTTCGTCAACGGCGCGCAGACCATGGTCGACGAGTACATCGCGTCCGCCGAGCAGAAGTGGGGCCAGCACTCCGGCGTCACCCTGCTGCTGCCGCACGGCATGGAGGGCCAGGGCCCGGACCACTCGTCCGCCCGCCCGGAGCGCTTCCTGGCGCTGTGCGCGCAGGACAACATGACGGTCGCCATGCCGACCCTGCCGTCGAACTACTTCCACCTGCTGCGCTGGCAGGCGCACAACCCGCACCACAAGCCGCTCATCGTCTTCACCCCGAAGTCGATGCTGCGCCTGAAGGCCGCGGCGTCCGCCACCTCCGAGTTCCTCAGCGGCTCGTTCCGCCCGGTGATCGGGGACAGCACGGTCGACCCGGCGCAGGTCCGCAAGGTGGTGATCACCTCCGGCAAGTTCTACTACGACCTGGAGGCGGCCCGGACCGCGCGCGGCACCACCGACACCGCGATCGTCCGCGTCGAGCGCCTGTACCCGCTGCCGGTGGCCGAGCTCCAGGAGGAGCTCAGCCGCTACGGCGACGACGTGCAGTTCGTCTGGGCGCAGGAGGAGCCGGCCAACCAGGGCGCCTGGCCGTTCATCGCCATGAACCTGGTCGACCACCTGCAGGTCGTGATCGGCCGCTCCGGTGGCAACGCCCGGCTGCGCCGGGTCGCCCGCACGGCCTCCTCGGCCCCCGCGGTCGGCTCCGCCAAGCGGCACGCGGCCGAGCAGCAGGCGCTGATCGAAGAGGTGTTCTCGCTCTGACCCGCTGAGGCGCGGCACCGCACCGACCGCCCCCGTCCCCGGTTCTCCGGGGGCGGGGGCGGTTCCGTTTCCGGACCGTGATGCGCTGCGGACCGCCGCGGGCTGCACGGGTTCTGACGGATCGATAGGTTATGGGGCGCCGTCCGGTGGAGCCGCCCGGACGGCCGTCTTCCGGCACCGTCGTCCAAGGGGGAACCGCCGCATGGCAGCCGACACTCCGCAGAACGCCGTCCCACTCCCACCGGTCTTCCAGCCGCTGCTGCCGGACGACCCCCGGGAGGTCGGCGGGTACCGGCTGTTCGCCCGCCTCGGCGCCGGCGGCATGGGCCGGGTCTACCTGTCGTACACGCCGGGCGGCCGGCCGGTGGCGCTCAAGGTGGTCCGGCCGGAGTTCGCCGAGGACGGGGAGTTCCGCCGCCGCTTCGCGCAGGAGGTGAGCAGCGCCCAGCGCATCCACGGGCTGTACACGGCGCAGGTGATCGACTCCGGCGGCCTGGAGTCGGGCGCGCCGTGGCTGGTCACCTCGTACGTGCCCGGGCCGTCGCTGCAGCAGGTGGTGCGCGAGCACGGGGCGCTGCCGGTGCGCACGGTGCTGCTGCTGGTGGGCGGGATCGCGGAGGCGCTGCAGGCGATCCACAGCGTGCGGGTGGTGCACCGGGACCTCAAGCCGGCCAACGTGCTGGTGGCCGCGGACGGGCCGCGGGTGATCGACTTCGGCATCGCCCGGGCCGCCGACGCGACGGCGCTGACCGGCACCGGTTACCGGATCGGCTCGCCCGCCTTCATGTCGCCGGAGCAGGCCCAGGGCCGGCCGGTCACCGCGGCCACCGACGTGTTCGCGCTGGGCGCGCTGGCCGCGTACGTGGCGGGCGGCGCGCCGCCGTTCGGCGACGGACCGGACACCGCGGTGCTGTACCGGGTGGTGCACGAGGAGCCGGAGCTGGGCACCGTGCCGGCGCCGCTGCGCGAGCTGATCGGGCGCTGCCTGGCCAAGGACCCTGAGGACCGGCCGACGCCCGCCGAGATCATCGAGGCGGCCCGGGAGCACCCGGTGGTGGGCGGGCAGCTGCGGTTCGGCGAGGACTGGCTGCCGGGGCAGGTGAACACCGAGATCACCCGGCGCTCCGACCTGCCGAGGACCCCGCCGACGCCGCTGCCGGCCGCGCCGCCGACCCTGCCGGCCACTCCCCCGCTGCCGCTCGCCCCGCCGGCCCAGCCGCCCGCGCAGGCGCACACCCCGGCGCCGCACGCCCCGGCACCGCACGCCCCGCTGCCGCCGGCCGGGGCGTTCGGGCCGCCCGTGCCCGTCTCGGAGGCGGTCACCGGCCCGGTGGCGCCGGCCGATCCGACGGTGCGGCTGACCGAGCAGCACACCCCGCCGCCCGGCCCGGCCGTCCCGTTCGCCGCCGGGCCCGTCCCGGTGGCAGCCCCCGCTCCGGCCGCCGGGCGGGAGGAGCGCCGCCGCGGGGTGTCCTGGAAGACCCTGCTGGTGGTCGCGCTGGTGACGCTGCTGGCGGGCACCGCGGGCGGGCTGGTGCTGATGAAGCAGCTCGGCAAGAACGACAGGAAGGACGACCGGCCGGTCGCCACCCAGACCGTCACGGTGGGCCCGAGCCCGGCGGGCGGCGGGGTGGGCGGCGACGGCGGCAGCCAGGACCGGGTGTCGGCCCCGCCGTCGGCGTCCGGGTCCGCCGGTGCGAAGTCCTCGGCCTCCGCGTCGGCCCACCAGAGCGGGGCGCCGGCCGGGTTCACCGCGGTCTACACCGACCGCGCGCTGTCCGCGCCCAGCAACGACTACGGCTTCGACCTGCTCAACGGCAAGGTGGTGCCGACCTCGATCAGCGACACCCTGGTGCGGCCCAGCTACGACAAGCTGTACGTGCCGGACGACTTCGACCGCTACCTCAGCAAGTCGGACTCGCTCAGCCCGCAGGAGTGCTCGGACGCCATCGACAAGAACCCGAGCGCCGCGTTCCCGTACGGCGACCTGCCGCCGGGCCGGCTGATCTGCGTGCGCAACCGGCAGAGCTGGGGCGTGGCGATCATGAAGATCACCAACGTCGGCAACGACGGCGCGGTGTCGCTCTCGCTCAGCTACTACCGGTACAACGGCTGATCGCGGCGCCACTATCCTGGGGTGCGACGGACCTGGAACCACCCACCCCCGGAGCGAACCACCGTGTACTTCACCGACCGCGGCATCGAGGAGTTGGAGAGCCGGCGTGGCGAGGAGGAGGTCACTTTCGAGTGGCTGGCCGAGCGCCTGCGGGAGTTCGTGGACCTGAACCCGGACTTCGAGGTGCCGGTGGAGCGGCTGGCCACCTGGCTGGCCCGGCTGGACGACGAGGACGACGAGTGACCGGCTGACGCACCGTCAGCAGCACGGCCCGGGAGGCGAGTTCGCCTCCCGGGCCGTCCGCGTTCCCGGGGTTCCCCCGGAGGGCGGGTCGGGGCCGGGTCGGGGTGCGCTCCGGGTCGGGATCCGGGTCGGGCCTCCTTGACTTCCCAGTCACGCGATATATCGTGAATAGCAGAAGAACGCGATACATCGCGTATGGGCGGACGGGGAGCCGGAAATGACCCAGTGGACGGTAGACAGCACCGAGCAGATCGCCTTCGACGAGAGCGTGCACACCCTGCACGTCCGGGTCGTCGACGGCGCCGTGAACGTGGTCCCCACCGAGGGGCCCGCCCGGCTGGAGGTGGCCAGGCTGGAGGGCGAGCCGCTCCAGGTCACCCTGGAGGACGGCGTGCTCACGGTCACCTACAAGGACCTCAGCTGGGGCGAGTTCGGCGAGGCCGTGAAGTCCGTGCAGACGGTGAAGTCCTTCTTCTCCGGGCTGCGCCGCAAGCGCAGCGCCGACCTGACGGTCGCGGTGCCGGCCGCCGCCGTGGTCCGGGTCGGCACCGTCTCCGCCGACGCCACCGTCTCCGGCATCGCCGGCGAGGTCGGCGTGCACGGGGCCAGCGGCGCCACCACGCTGGCCGGGCTGACCGGCCTGGTCAGCGCCAACACCGTCTCGGGGGACGTGGACGCCGAGGGCCTGTCCGGCGAGCTGAAGGTCAACACGGTGTCCGGCGCCGTCACCCTGGTGGCCGGCTCGGCGACCAGGATCCGCGCCCACTCGGTCTCCGGCGCCGTCACCCTGGACCTGGACGCCGCCACCCCCACCGACATCGGCGTCAACACCGTCTCCGGCCCGGTCGGCGTCCGGCTGCCCGCCCTCGCCGACGCCAAGGTCGAGGCCGGCACCACCAGCGGGACGCTCTCCAGCGCCTTCGCCGAGCTGAGCGTCGGCGGCGGCTGGGGCTCCAAGAAGCTCTCCGGCCAGCTCGGCACCGGCCGCGGCCGCCTCGCGGTGACCACGGTGACCGGCGCGGTCACCGTCCAGCGCCGCCCCGAGGCCGAGGAGGACCGCCCGCTCAAGGAGCTGTCGGCCTCCCCGCTCGACCTGACCAAGGAGTCCTGATGACACCGGTGTTCGGCCACGGGCGGCTGCGCCTCTACCTGCTGAAGCTGCTCGACGAGAGCCCCCGGCACGGCTACGAGGTGATCCGGCTGCTGGAGGAGCGCTTCCACGGCCTGTACGCGCCCTCCGCGGGCACCGTCTACCCCCGGCTGGCCAAGCTGGAGGCCGAGGGCCTGGTCAGCCACACCACCGAGGGCGGCCGCAAGGTCTACCGGCTGACCGACGCCGGGCGGAGCGAACTCGCCTCCCGGGCCGCCGAGTTGACCGACCTGGAGGTCGAGATCCACGACTCGGTCGGCCAGCTCGCCGGGGCCATCCGGCAGGACGTCCGGGACAACGCCAAGGACCTGCGCGCCGAGCTGTGGAACCAGGCCGCCGCCGACCCCGCCGCGTCCTCGGCCGGGACGCCCTGGCGCGACCAGGAGTCCTGGCAGCGGGCCAAGGAGGAGTTCGCCCGGCTCAAGGCCGAGACCAAGGAGCAGGCCCGGCGCGCCAAGGAGCAGGAGAAGGCCGCCCGGCAGCAGACCAAGGCCGCCGAGGCGGAGGCCCGGAAGCTGCGCGAGCAGTCCAAGGCCGCCCGCACCGCCGCCCAGCAGGAGGCGCTGCGGCTCAAGCGCCGGGTCGAGGAGCAGGTCAGGGCGCACGCCGCGGGCGGCGACTGGTCGGCCGGCCTGGCCGAGGGCCTGGCCGAACTCACCCGCGGCCTGGGCTCGTTGGCGGACGCCGCGCGCTGGGGCGCGCCCGAGGAGCCGGCCGTCCGGATCGACCTCGACAAGGACGCCCCGGCGCCCGAGGCCGCCGACCTGCCGGACTGGGCCCGCACCGACCCGGACGGCGACCCGGCCCGCGAGCTGGAGCGGCTGCTCGACCGGTTCCGCGACCACGTCCGGGACACCGCCCGCGACCGCGGCGTCGACGCCGCCCGGCTGGCCCGCGCCCAGCAGGCGCTGGCCGCCGCCGCCCGCGCCCTGTACGGACGCTGACGGCGCGTCAGAGACCCGGAGCGCCCCCGAGGACGGGTCGGGGGCGCTCCGCCCGTTGCGCGGGGCTTGGCCGCGGCAGGGCGGCGGGGGCCGTCAGGGGGTGAGCACCAGCTTGCCGAACACGTCCCCGCGCTCCAGCCGGGCGAACGCCTCCCGGGCCTCCGTCAGCGGCAGCACCGAGTCGATCACCGGCCGCACCCCGGCGTTGGCGCACAGCGCCAGCAGGCCGGCCAGCTCCTCCTTGGAGCCCATCGTCGAGCCGACCACCTTCAGCTCCAGGAAGAAGATCCGGTTCAGCTCGGCGGCCTTCGGGTTCGGCCCGCTGGTGGCCCCCGAGATCACGATCGTGCCGCCCGGGCGCAGCGACTTCACCGAGTGCGACCAGGTCGCCGCGCCGACCGTCTCCAGCACCGCGTCCACCCGCTCGGGCAGCCGGGCCCCGCTCTCGAACGCGGCGTCCGCACCGAGCTCCACCGCCCGGGCCCGCTTCGCCTCGTCCCGCCCGGTGACCCACACCCGCAGCCCGGCCGCCTTGGCCAGCACCACCAGCGCGGTCGACACCCCGCCGCCGGCGCCCTGCACCAGCACGGTGTCGCCGGGCTTCACCCCGGCGTTGGTGAACAGCATCCGGTACGCGGTCAGCCAGGCGGTGGGCAGGCAGGCGGCCTGCTCGAAGCTCAGTTCGGCGGGCTTGGGCAGCAGGTTCCAGGTCGGCACCGCGACGCGCTGGGCGAAGGTGCCCTGGTAGCGCTCGGTCAGGATCGAGCGCGGCTCGTGCGGGCCGACGCCGTGGCCGCTCTGGCCGACCACCGAGTGGATCACCACCTCGTTGCCGTCCTGGTCCACGCCCGCCGCGTCGCAGCCGAGCACCATCGGCAGCCGCTCGGCGGGCAGGCCCACCCCGCGCAGCGACCACAGGTCGTGGTGGTTGAGCGTGGCGGCCTTCACCGTCACCACGCTCCAGCCCGGCCGCGCCTCCGGTTCGGGCAGCTCGCCCAGCTCCAGCGCGCTCAAGGGGTCGTCGGGACTGATACGGGCGGCGTAGGCAGCGAACATGCCCGGACCATAGCCCCGCGGGGCCCGGCCCGTTAACCGCGACGCACTGTGAACGTCCCCATATTGCTTTTCCCGCACCGCCGTTCCGCGCCCCGCGCCCCGTGCCGGGGGAAACGGACGGCGGGGTCCGCCCCGGACGGTGTCCCGTCCCCGGGCGGACCCCGCGGTACCGCGGCTGCGCGTCAGATCCGGGCGATGCCCTCCGCCTTCGCCGCCTCCGCGACCGCGCGGGTGACCGCCGGGGCGACCCGCTCGTCAAAGGGCGACGGGATGACCTTCTGCGGGGTCAGCTCGTCGGCGACGACGCCCGCCAGGGCCTTCGCCGCGGCGAGCTTCATGCCCTCGGAGATCCGGCCGGCCCGGACCGAGAGCGCGCCGGCGAAGATGCCCGGGAAGGCCAGCACGTTGTTGATCTGGTTCGGGAAGTCGGAGCGCCCGGTGGCGACGACCGCCGCGTACCGGTGGGCCACCTCGGGGTGGATCTCCGGGGTGGGGTTGGCCATGGCGAAGACGAAGCAGCCCGGCGCCATGGTGGCGACGACCTCCTCCGGGACGGTGCCGCCGGAGACGCCGATGAACACGTCCGCGCCCGCCAGCGCGTCGGCCAGGGTGCCCGTGCGGCCGGTCCGGTTGGTGAGCGCCGCGATCTCGGCCTTGGCGTCGGTGAGGTCCTCGCGGCCCTGGTGGACCACGCCCCGGCGGTCGCAGACCGCGACGTCGCCGATGCCGGCGGCCAGCAGCATCTTGGCGATGGCGATGCCGGCCGCGCCCGCGCCGGAGATGACCGCGCGCAGGTCGCCGACCTGACGGCCGGTCACCTTGGCGGCGTTCCACAGCGCGGCGGTGGTGACGATCGCGGTGCCGTGCTGGTCGTCGTGGAAGACCGGGATGTCGAGCCGCTCCTGGAGCTGCTTCTCGATCTCGAAGCAGCGCGGGGCGGAGATGTCCTCCAGGTTGACGCCGCCGAAGGACGGGGCGAGCCGGACGACGGTCTCGACGATCTCGTCGACGCCGGTGCAGTCCAGCGCGATCGGCACCGCGTCGACGCCGCCGAACTGCTTGAACAGGATGGCCTTGCCCTCCATCACGGGCAGCGAGGCCCGCGGGCCGATGTCGCCGAGGCCGAGCACCGCGGTGCCGTCGGTGACGACGGCCACGGTGTTGGACTTCCAGGTGTAGTCGTCGACCAGTTCGGGCTGTTCGGCGATGGCGGTGCAGACCCGGGCCACGCCCGGGGTGTAGGCGAGCGACAGGTCCTCGGCGTCGCGCACCGGGACGGTCGCCCGGATCTCCATCTTGCCGCCGCGGTGGAGCGCGAAGACGGCGTCCACCGGGTCGTCGGTGCTCTGGGTGTCGGTGATGATCTCCGCTGCCACAATGACCTCTTCGTCATATCAGCGAAGGCGCGCGTCCGACGGACTATCGGCCCGGCCACGCGGGAACGCGTGAGTCCGAGTCCGCCGCTCGAGGCGGACTCGGGTCCGGGTCGGGCGCTGCCGTCGGCGGCGCCCTCGGGTGAGGGTATAGGTGTTCTGCGCTGTTTCGTCCGGATCCGGCACCGCACCTGTGCCGGGTCCTTCTTGTCCGCGTGGCCCCCGAAGCGAGGGGTCCGCAGGGCACTCGCAGGAGTGAACGCAGACACGGAGGGGAGCTGGCGCCTTCGGATACGGAGCCGGTGACGGCTTCCGTTCCTGGGCACCCCGGCCCTGTGGCGAACCGGCGGTCTGAGTTCTGCGTCGGGGGTCACCCGATACCAGATTCTGACACACCCGCTACCCGATCCATCAGGTCGGGATGGCAGTATCCGGTGTTCGACCACCGTTGTCCGGACGTTCCCGCGCCTGTCGGGCCGCGTCCTGCCCCGTCGCACCCGGCCGCGCCCACCGGCGCGCAGCGGCGGGGGCCCGCCCCACCTCTCCCACAGGAGGACCCAGATGTCGACGGACACTCCCCCCGCCAGATCCGGCGCCGTTCCCCGCCCCGCCGCCCTCGCCGCCGCCGCGGTGGCCGGCTCGCTGCTGCTGGCGGGCTGCGGCTCCGGCACCCCGTCCGGCGGCAGCGCCCCGGACACCGACCTGCACGCCCAACTGCCCGCGCAGGTGCGGTCCGCGGGGGTGCTGCGGATCGGCTCGGACCTGACCTACGCTCCGATCGGATTCAAGGGCGAGGGCGGCAAGCCGGACGGGCTGGACGTCGACCTGGCCCACGCGCTGGGCGACGCGCTGGGCGTGCAGGTGCAGTTCGTCGACGCGCCGTTCGACCGGCTGCGGCTGGGGCTGCAGGCGCACGAGTACGACCTGCTGATGTCCGGGATGACCGACAACCCGCAGCGCCGGGACGGCACCGACGACCAGGCCCGCAAGATCAACGAGGGCCTGGACTTCGTCGACTACTTCGTCACCGGCACCTCGATCGTGGTGGCCAAGGGCAACCCGCAGAAGATCGCCACCCTGGACGACCTGTGCGGGCGGACGGTCGCGCTGCAGCGCGGCACCGTCCAGTCGGTGCTGATGGAGCGCCAGGTCGGGGCCTGCCAGAAGGCCGGCAAGAAGCTGACGGTGACCGAGACCGACACCGACGACCAGGCGCTGGCGCTGGTGGCCCAGGGCCGGGCGGCGGCCGACCTGAACGACTCCCCGGTCGCGGCGCACGCGGTCAAGAACGGCCGGGCCGGGGCGCAGTTCCAGCTGGCCGGCGAGCAGTTGCAGGTGGCGCCGTACGGGATCGCGTTCGCCAAGGAGGACACCGCGCTGCGGGACGCCGTGGCGAAGGCGCTGAACCGGCTGATCCGGGACGGGGTGTACGACAAGGTGCTGGCCAAGTGGGGCCTGGGCGACGGCGCGGTGCAGAGCGCCGTGGTGAACGGCAGCTTCTGACCGGACGGGCGGGCCGGGGCCGGGCGGACCGGGTCCGGAGTGTCACCCGGTGCATGGGCATGCACCGGGTGGCATGGTCGGGGAAAAGCTCCGCATACCGGACAGTCATCCGTCCTGTTATCCGATTTTGATCTGGGAGGGGGTCCGATTTCCCACCCACAGTGGCAGGATTCCCCCCACATCGGATCCACCTGTCACCTCGGCGGAGGGTGGCGAGCACCGAACTGCTGTACCGCTCGGCACTACCGGCGGCGCGGCGCCCCGTCCGATTCCCCCAGGAGGAGATCCCCCATGCCCGCTGCCCGTAACCCGCGTCTCCGGCCGATCACCGCAGCCGCCGTCCTCGCGGCCGGCTCCCTGCTCCTCACCGCGTGCGGAAGCGGCGGAGGCGGCTCCGCCGGCGGCGTCGACACCTCGGCACCGCTCTACGGCAAGCTTCCCGCCGAGATCCAGAAGGCCGGCGTCATCAAGGTCGGCTCCGAGGTCGCCTACGCCCCCGTGGAGTACAAGCAGGGCGAGAAGATCGTCGGCATCGACCCCGACCTGGCGGACGCGCTCGGCAAGCAGCTGGGGGTCAAGTTCCAGATCCAGGACGCCGGGTTCGACACCCTGATCACCTCCCTCGGCACCAAGCGGATCGACCTGATCATGTCCGCGATGACGGACAACAAGGACCGCCAGGGCAAGGGCGTCGAGTTCGTCGACTACTTCCGGGCCGGCACCTCGATCCTGACCCAGAAGGGCAACCCGAAGGGCATCCACTCGCTCGACGACCTGTGCGGCCAGACGGTCGCCCTGCAGAAGGCGACCGTCAACGAGGACGCCGCGAAGACCCAGTCCGACAAGTGCACCGCGGCGGGCAAGGGCGCGATCACCATCCAGGGGTACGAGCACGACGGCGAGGCCCTGCTCAAGCTGAAGTCCGGCGCCGCCGTCGCCGACCTCAACGACTACCCGGTCGCCGCCTACAACGCGCAGACGTCCGGCGGCGGCAAGGACTTCGAGGTCGTCGGCGAGCAGATCGACCCGGGCCTCTACGGAATCGGCGTGGCCAAGGACAACACCCAGCTCCGCGACGCCGTCAAGGCCGGCGTGGAGGCCCTCATCGCCAACGGCGAGTACGCCAAGATCCTCGACAAGTACAACGTGAAGCTCGGTGCGGTCAGTTCCGTGACCGTCAACGGCGGTTCCTGACCCGCACCCGGGTGGGCACGCGACGGTGTCCACCCGGCGGGCCCCCGCAAACCGCCGTCCGCCCGAGAGGCTCTTTCCCATGACATCCGTCAACACCGGTGCCGGCGAGGTCCCTGCCGAGCACACGATCAAGGCGATCCCGGTGCGCCACTACGGCCGGTGGGTATCGGCCGTCGCCGTGCTCCTCCTCCTGGCCGCGCTGATCGCGGCGTTCGCCGGGGCCGACATCCAGTGGTCCATCACCGGCGACAACCTCTTCACCTCGGCATCGGTCTCGGGGGCGTGGCACACCCTGCTGATCAGTGTCTGCGCGATGGCCCTGGGCCTGCTCCTCGGCGTGGTCGCCGCAGTGATGCGGCTGTCGCAGAACCCCGTCACCTCGTCGGTGGCCTGGGGGTACATCTGGCTCTTCCGCGGCACCCCGGTGCTGGTCCAGCTGTTGATCTGGTGGAACCTCGCGCTGGTCTTCCCCACCGTGTTCGGCGTCTCGACGAACACCCTCGTCACGCCCTTCGTCGCCGCGCTCCTCGGCCTCGGCATCAACGAGGGCGCGTACATGGCCGAGATCGTCCGGGCGGGGATCCAGTCCGTGGACGAGGGCCAGGCCGAAGCCGCGCACGCGCTCGGCCTCTCCAGGGCCAAGACCATGCGGCGCATCATCCTCCCCCAGGCCATGCGCGTCATCGTCCCCCCCACGGGCAACGAGTTCATCAACATGCTGAAGACCTCGTCGCTCGCGTACGTGGTGACCTACGGCGAGCTCATGACCAAGGCCAAGGACGTCTACACCAACAACCTCGCGGTCATGGAACTGCTCTTCGTCACCTGCTTCTGGTACCTGGTGCTCACCACGGTCTTCAGCGTCGGCCAGTACTACCTGGAGCGCTACTACGCGAAGGGCGCCACCCGTACGTTGCCACCTACTCCCCTGCAGAAGATCAAGGCGAACCTGCTCTCCCTTGGGCGTGCGCGATGACCGATTTCCAGAAGCCCGCTTCCGGCCAGGTCCTGGTCAAGGCCGAAGGGGTCCGCAAGTCCTACGGCCCGCTCGAAGTCCTCAAGGGCATCGACCTGGAGGTCCGCGCCGGTGAGGTGTTCTGCCTCGTCGGCCCGTCCGGCTCCGGCAAGTCGACGTTCCTCCGGTGCATCAACCACCTGGAGAAGATCAACGCCGGCCGGCTGTCGGTCGACGGCAACCTGGTCGGGTACCGCGAGAAGGGCGGCCGGCTCTACGAGTTGAAGGACAGCGAGGTCGCGCTCCAGCGCCGCGACATCGGCATGGTCTTCCAGCGCTTCAACCTCTTCCCGCACATGACGGTGGTGGAGAACATCATCGAGGCCCCCGTCCAGGTCAAGGGAACGGGGAAGGCGGCGGCGAAGGAGAAGGCCCGCGAACTGCTGGCCCGGGTCGGACTGGCCGACAAGGCCGACAACTACCCCGCGCAGCTCTCGGGCGGCCAGCAGCAGCGCGTCGCCATCGCCCGCGCCCTCGCGATGGAGCCCAAGCTCATGCTCTTCGACGAGCCGACCTCCGCGCTCGACCCGGAGCTGGTGGGCGACGTGCTGGACGTCATGCGGCAGCTCGCCCGGGACGGGATGACCATGATCGTGGTCACCCACGAGATGGCGTTCGCCCGCGAGGTCGGTGACGCCCTGGTCTTCATGGACGGCGGCGTGGTCGTGGAGTCCGGCCACCCCCGCGACGTGCTCACGAACCCGCAGCACGACCGCACGAAGGCGTTCCTGTCCAGGGTCCTCTGAGACGCACGGCGAGGTCCCGCTCCGAGGTCCCGGAGCGGGACCTCGCCGCGTCCCCGGTCGGTCGCCCGAGCCGGGTCCCAGCCGGACGTAATACCCTGGAGTGGCTCGACCCATTACACCTGCCCCGGAAGGACCTCCCGTGGAGCTCGCCTCGTACGCCGACTTCGCCGTCCGGCTGGTCAACAGCGAGGAGCCCGACCGCGGCACCGACACCCTCACCACGGTGGACGCCGTCCGGGACCTGTTCGGCGAGCCGTCCCGGGCCTCCGCGCTGGCCGACGAGACCGACCTGCCCCGGCTGCGCGCCGTCCGGACCAGGCTCCGCGGGGTGTTCGAGGCCGCCGCCGCGGGCGAGGACGTCCGGGCCGTCGACCTGCTCAACAGCCTGATGGTGGAGTACCCGGTCAGCCCGCTGGTCTCCGGCCACGACGACCTGGACGACACCGGCCGCCCCAACTGGCACCTGCACCTGGCCGACAACGCGCCCACCGCGGCCGCCAACTACGCCGCCGTCTCCTGCATGGGCCTGGCCATCCACCTCACCGGCCTCGGCGTCGACCGGCTCGGCATCTGCCAGGCCGCCCCCTGCCGCAACGCCTACCTGGACACCTCCACCAACCGCTCCCGCCGCTACTGCTCCGACCGCTGCGCCACCCGCGCCAACGTGGCCGCCTACCGGGCCCGCAAGCGCCAGGAGGCCCAGCGCGCGCTGTCCGTGCCCGGCTGAGCACCCGTCACAACCGGTCCTCGAACGGGGTGCTGACGCCCAGCCGCTCCGCCAGCCGCGGCACCCGCCCGCCCAGCGGACGCCCGCGCAGCGCCCGCTCCAGCCGCCGCCCCGGCGCCAGCCAGGCCGGCCGCGGGGCCAGCCGCAGCAGCACCCGGCCGAGCACCAGCCCGTCCGGCACCGGCCCGTACTCGCGGCTGTCGGTGCGCACCAGCGGGTTGTCCGAGAGCATCCACCAGCCGCCCGGCCGCCGCTCCGCCGCCCGCTTGACCACCAGCAGGTCCTGCTGCAGCGGGTGCCGGAACAGCGCGATCGCCCCGGGCCGCAGCGGCGCGCCGTAGCGCACCAGCACCCGGTCGCCGTCGGAGAGCAGTCGGCGCATCGACGGGCCGGCGACGTCGACGACGCCGAGCGGTGCCCCATATCGCACGATTCGAACTCCTTCTTTTGCCCTAGGCCCCCGGGGCGGCCGCGATTTCGGCCTGCCGTGAGGGTAATGTCGGGCGCGGGAAGACGATCTAAGGAAGGACCCCCATGTTCTCTCGTCTGTTTGCTCCGCGAGTCACCGCCCACGCCCACTGCGACCTGCCCTGCGGCGTGTACGACCCGGCCCAGGCCCGCATCGAGGCCGAGTCGGTGAAGGCCACTCAGGAGAAGTACCAGGCCAACGAGGACGCCGAGTTCCGGGCTCGCGCCATCGTCATCAAGGAGGAGCGCGCCGAGCTGGTCAAGCACCACCTCTCGGTGCTGCACACCGACTACTTCAAGGCCCCGCACTTCGAGGCCTACCCGGGCCTGCACGACCTGTTCAACCGGGCCGGCAAGGCCGCCTCGGCCGCCAAGGCGTCCACCGACCCGGCCACCGGCCAGGCCCTGCTGGACCTGATCGCCGAGATCGACGCGATCTTCTGGGAGACCAAGAAGGCCTGACCCCGCGTCAGCCCTCGCCGGACACCCGGCTGCCACCGCCCCTCCCGGGGCCCGGCAGCCGGGTGTTCGGCGTTTCCGGCCCCGTCCGGCCCCTCCCCGGCCCGCTCTCGATCCGCTCTCGATCCGCTTTCGACCCGTCCTCGCCCCGTCCTCGACCCGCCCCCCGGCACTTCACCCGAGAACATAATGGTGCTAGTTTCATTAGCACCATGTTGCTGAGACTGGACACCAAGGACACCCGGCCCCTGCACGAGCAGGTCGCCGCCGCCGTCCGCCGCGCCGTCGCCGAGGGCGAGTTCCGCCCCGGCGACCGGCTGCCCTCCGCGCGCGACCTCGCGCAGGCCCTCGACGTGAACGTCAACACCGTGCTGCGCGGTCTGCGCGACCTGCGCGACAACGGGGTGCTGGAGTTCCGCCGGGGCCGGGGCGTGACGGTCGCGGACGGTGCCGAGCGGCGCTCGGGGCTGCTGGAGCAGGCCCGCGCGCTGGTCGCGGAGGCCGCCAGGGCCGGGTACGGCAGGGACGAACTCATCGAAATGATCAGGGGGATACCGTGAGCGAGCAGGAGAACGGCGGACGGGGCGGCCTGTGGTGGCCGACGCTCTGGGTGGCGGGCAGCGCCGTGCTGACCGCCCTGCTGCCGCTGACCGTCGGCGACCGGCTGCCCGACCGGCTGGCCACCCACTGGCGCGGCAGCACCGCGAACGGCTCGATGCCGCTGTGGGCGGCCTGCCTGGTCCCGGCGCTGATCTGGGCGGTGCCGGGCGCCGCGGGCCTGCTGGCGCTGCGCCGGACCGACCCGCTGCTGCGGGTCTGGACCCTGGCCGGCCTGCTGTCGGGCGGCGTGCTGTTCCTCGGCCTGCAGACCGCCGCGGTCCGCGCCAACCTCGACCGCGCCGACTGGCACGGGGCCCGGCTCCCGCTGGGCTGGTTCCTCGGCGCACTGGCCGCCGCGCTGCTGACCGGCCTGGCGGTGCGGCTGCTGGGCGGGCGCGGGCTGTCGGCCGCCGCTCCCCGGCGCCCGCCGGCCCGGTGCTGGACCTCCCCGAGGGCGAGCGCCTGGCGTGGTTCTCCCGGGCCGCCAACCCCGCGCTGCGGGTGCTCGCGGCGGTCAGCGGCCCGCCGGCCGCGGTGGCCCTGCTGGGCAGCGCGACCGGCCTGTTCGGGGCGGAGTGGGGCTGGCCGCTGGCCGCCGTGCTCGCGGTGCTCTGCCTGGCCTCCGCGTCCTGCTGCTCGGTGCGGGTGCGGGTCTCCGACACCGGCCTGGAGGTGGCGCTGGGCCCGCTCGGCCTGCCGACCCGCCGCTGGGCGCTGGCCGAGCTGGAGTCGGCCCGGGTCGAACGCCGGCTGCCCTCCCAAGTCGGCGGCTGGGGCTACCGGTTGAACGGGCTCGGCACCACCGTGATGCTGCGCGCCGGCGAGTGCCTGGTGGTCCGGATCCGCGCCACCGGCCACGACTTCGCGGTCAGCGTCGACGACGCCGAGCGCGGCGCCGCCCTGCTGAACGCGCTGCGCGCCCGGCAGTCCGCCTGAGCGCCCGCCCCGCCCTCCCCCCACCGGCAGCACCGCCCGGAGACCGTTTCCGGCGGTGCTGCCCCGGGCATAAAGCCCATTCCGGATGAAGGGGTGAGATGAGTACGCTCGACCGTATGATCCGCACCGCGACTCCCGCCGACGTCCCCTTCGTCCACACCATGATCCGCGAACTCGCCGAGTACGAGCGGGCGCTGCCCGAGGCGAAGGCCACCCAGGAGCAGCTGCACGACGCGCTGTTCGGCGAGCACCCGGCGGTGTTCGGCCTGATCGCCGAGGAGGAGGGCTCGGGCGAGCCGGTCGGCTTCGCGCTCTGGTTCCGCAACTTCTCGACCTGGCGCGGCACCCACGGCATCTACCTGGAAGACCTGTACGTCCGCCCGGAGAAGCGCGGCGGCGGCCACGGCAAGGCGCTGCTGACCGAGCTGGCCCGGATCTGCGTGGAGCGCGGCTACCAGCGCCTGGAGTGGTCGGTGCTGGACTGGAACGAGCCCTCGATCGGCTTCTACAAGTCGCTCGGCGCGGTGCCGATGGACGAGTGGACGGTCTTCCGGCTGACCGACGGCGCGCTCGCCGAGCTCGGCTCCCGGCCGCGCTGAGCGCGCCCCCGTTCGAACGGTGATCCCTCGTTCCCGTGACGGTGCGGCGAGATCACGACAGACCACCCCCGGGCGCGGTAACGTCTCGGGGCACAAGGCAGTTGAACCGAGCCAGTGGTGTTGGCAGCTTCCCCCGGCCGCAAGCACCGTGCGTCACCCAGGAGGTGAGGGTGTCCCAGATCGACGGCGAGCCCGGAGTGAAGGACTTCGTTGAGGTCCGGCTGCCCGCGGCGGGCGCCTATCTCTCGGTGCTGCGAACGGCGACGGCCGGTCTCGCGGCACGACTCGACTTCACCCTGGACGAGATCGAGGACCTCCGCATCGCGGTGGACGAGGCCTGCGCGATCCTGCTCCAACAGGCCGTTCCCGGCTCGATCCTGAGCTGCGAGTTCCGACTGGTGGACGACGCGCTGCGGGTGACCGTCTCCGCCCCGACCACCGACGGCCGGGCCCCGGAGCGGGACACCTTCGCCTGGACGGTGCTCTCCGCGCTGGCCGGCGAGGTGGACTCCGCGGTCGGGTCGGACAACACGGTCTCGATCAGCCTGAACAAGAAGCGCGGCGGGTCGCCGGGCCAGCCGTAGCCAGTGACGTGTTCTCGGAACGGAACGGGTGATCGCCGTGAGTGATCTGGACCGCACAGTTGCCGTCGTACCGCCGCAGGCGAGCGCCGCCCGCACCGCCGCCCCTGACGAAGCCTTCCCGAAGGACTCCCACCGGATGAGCCAGCCGACCGACCCGAAGCCCGAGCGGCCCGAGACGGCGCCCGCGGCCGAGCCCGCGGAGGGCGGCGGCCCGGCGGCCGCCGCCGAGGCCGTGCGCTCGACCGTCCCGGCGCAGGGGCACCGCAGCGGTGCCCCGGACCGCGAGGCGGCCCGGGCGCTGTTCGTGCGGCTGTCCCAGCTGCCGGAGGGGTCGGCGGAGCGGGTGGAGATCCGCAACCAGCTGGTCCGGATGCACATCCCGCTGGTGGAGCACCTGGCCCGCCGCTTCCGCAACCGCGGCGAGCCGCTGGACGACCTGACCCAGGTCGCCACCATCGGCCTGATCAAGTCGGTGGACCGGTTCGACCACGAGCGCGGGGTGGAGTTCTCCACGTACGCGACGCCGACCATCGTCGGCGAGATCAAGCGGCACTTCCGGGACAAGGGCTGGGCGGTGCGGGTGCCGCGCCGGCTGCAGGAGCTGCGGCTGTCGCTGACCACGGCGACCAGCGAGCTCTCCCAGCGGCACGGCCGGTCGCCGACGGTGCACGAGCTGGCCGAGCACCTGGGCATCTCGGAGGAGGACGTGCTGGAGGGCCTGGAGTCCGCCAACGCGTACTCCACGCTCTCGCTGGACGTGCCGGACAGCGACGACGAGTCGCCGGCCGTGGCGGACACCCTGGGCGCCACCGACGAGGCGCTGGAGGGCGTCGAGTACCGCGAGTCGCTGAAGCCGCTGCTGGCCCAACTCCCGCCCCGGGAGCAGAAGATCCTGGTGCTGCGGTTCTTCCGGAACATGACCCAGTCGCAGATCGCGGCCGAGGTGGGCATCTCCCAGATGCACGTCTCCCGGCTGCTGGCCCGCACCCTGGCACAGCTGCGCGAGAAGCTGCTGGTCGAGGAGTAGCCCCCTGCACGGCAGCACCGCACGACGGCACCGCACGACGCCGCAGGGCCCGCCCCCACCCGGGGACGGGCCCTGCGGCGTACCGGCGCGGCGGGCGGCTACTGCTCGTCGGGGGCGCCGTAGAGCACGGCGGTGACCTTCGGGTTGAGCAGCGCGACGATGCCGGCCAGGCCGATCGCCGCGACGGCGACGCCGAGCGCGACCATCGCCGCGCCGCCGGGCTGCCACATGTAGTAGGCGACGGGCAGGCAGATGGAGTTGGTGAGCACCGCGGGGCTGCGGCCCCAGCGCTGCCCGCGCAGCAGCGCGCGGGCGGCCAGCAGCGGCAGCAGGCCCATCAGCAGCAGGACGGCGCCGCCCAGCTCGGCGCGGCCGAAGTCGGCGTCCGCGCCGGTGAAGCCGGACAGCAGGTTGTAGACGCCCCAGCCGGCCATGGCCGCGCCCTCCAGCGCGGTGGTCGCCGCGCCGACGAGCAGCGGAACGGGCCGGGCGGCGGGGGCGGGGGCGGGGGCGGATTCAGCGGTCACCGGGCCAGGGTAGCGGTGGGCTTATGTCGGGCGGGTCGTAGGCTGATCACCATGCGCGCTCTCCTGGTCGTGAACCCGAAGGCGACCACCACCAGTGGCCGGACCCGGGACGTGCTGATCCACGCCCTGCGCAGCGACCTGAAGCTGGACGTCGCGCAGACCCAGTACCGCGGCCACGCCCGGGACCTGGCCCAGCAGGCGGCCGAGGACGGCTCGGTGGACCTGGTGGTGGCGCTGGGGGGCGACGGCACGGTCAACGAGGTGGTGAACGGCCTGCTGACGCACGGGCCGGGCGAGCGGGTGCCGCGGCTGGCGGTGGTGCCGGGCGGTTCGACCAACGTGTTCGCCCGCGCGCTGGGCCTGCCGAACGACCCGGTGGAGGCGACCGGCGCGCTGCTGGACGCGCTGGCGGGCCGCCGGGAGCGGGCGATCGGCCTGGGCAAGGCGCTGACCGACGGGCTGCCGGACCGCTGGTTCACCTTCACCGCGGGCCTGGGTTTCGACGCGGGCGTGGTGGGCCGGGTGGAGCGCCAGCGCCGGGCGGGGCGCAAATCCACCCACGCGCTCTACCTGGTGGAGGCGCTCCGGCACTACATCACCGAGCGTGAACACCGCCGTTCGGGGCCGATCTCCCTGGAGATCAATGGCGGGGACCCGGTGCCGGGCATGGTGATGGCCATAGTGTCGAACACTTCACCGTGGACGTTCCTGGGTTCCCGTCCGGTCTTCCCCTCGCCGTCGGCGTCCTTCGAAACCGATCTGGACATCTTCGGCATCACTCGAATGACCGCGTTCCGGACCGCCCGAACGGTCCGTCAGATCCTCCGTCCGCTGCCCGCCGCGGAGGGGGGAGAACGCCCGCCCGGCCCGTCCGGCAAGCACCTCGTCTCCTATCACGACGTTCGGCACTTCACCTTGGTTTCAGAGGAACCGGCCCCGTTTCAGGTCGACGGGGACCACCTTGGAGACAGGAGTCGCGTCAGTTTCACAGGCGTACGGCGGGCACTGCGTGTGATTGTGTGACCAGAAGGGGGGCCTTGCCTTGCACTCGAACGTTCGAGCCCCTTCACCCCATAGAAGTACCGCCTGTGAGGTAGGCGACACCGAAGAATCAAAAATTTCTTGCCGAAGGGGGTTGTATCCGGCTTCGAGGTTTGCGAACCTCTACATGGCGATCGGGACACACCGCAGCGGGACACCGCGGGAGAGCCCCTCGAATCGCCGAACCCCCTCAGCACAGACCGCCCGGGCCCGATGGGCCTTAGGTCCCTTTTGCTGTTGCGGGATTCGTGAAAGCGTTCACATTCACAAGCCATTCGAGTGAGTCGCGGGCCACAGCCCGTCGACCGGAGGAGTTGGACGACCATGGACTGGCGCCACCGCGCTGTCTGCCGCGAAGAGGACCCGGAGCTGTTCTTCCCGATCGGGAACACCGGCCCTGCTCTGCTGCAGATCGAGGAAGCCAAGGCCGTGTGCCGCCGTTGTCCCGTGATGGAGCAGTGCCTGCAGTGGGCGCTGGAGACCGGCCAGGACGCCGGCGTCTGGGGCGGCATGAGCGAGGACGAGCGTCGCGCGATGAAGCGCCGCGCTGCCCGCAACCGCGCCCGCACCGCCTGACACACCCGCTGACGCACCGTCAGCAGTAGTACGGATCAACCCACGATCAAGGGTTCGGCCGCGACTGGCCGGCCGAGCCTTCCCGAACGGGCCCCGCTCGATCCGCGGGACCGACGACGCGAGCCGTCCGGGCACTTGATACTGTTCACGCAGAGCAATATCGTTGGCCCGTGGCGCTCACCGTGTGCAATGCGCGGAGGCGAACGTCGCGCCACACCAGAAGCCCCCGTTCCGGCCGACTCCCCCCGACGGCCGGACCGGGTCGAGAGGCCCTGCCGACCCACCCCCCCCGGTCGGCAGGGCCTCGTTTCTGTCTCCACGGCCCTGACAGGGAGGCCCCGCCGGGCGGCCCCGTCAGCGGACGGGGATCTCCAGCACCACCTTGGTGCCGCCCTCGGGCGCGGCCACCATGTCGAAGCTGCCGCCGAGTTCGCCGGTGGCCAGGGTGCGGACGATCTGCAGGCCGAGGTTGCCGGCCTGCTGCGGGTCGAAGCCCTCGGGCATGCCGCGGCCGTCGTCCTGCACGGTGATCAGCAGGTACTCCTCGGCCTTCACGCCGTTGTTCCAGGTGTCCGACCAGCCCTTGCCGCCGGCCGGGGCGCGGCCGCGCAGCGCGCTGACCTCCAGGTTGCCGGAGGCGCTGGGCCCGAAGGCGTGTTCCAGGGCGTTCTGGGTCAGTTCGGTGAGGATCATCGCCAGCGGGGTGGCGACCTCGGCGGACAGGATGCCGAAGGAGCCGCTGCGGCGGGCCACCACCCGGCCGTCCTGGGAGAGTTCCATCACCATGGCCAGCACCCGGTCGGCGATCTCGTCGAACGCCACCGACTCGTCCAGGGCCTGGGAGAGCGTCTCGTGCACGATGGCGATCGAGCCGACCCGGCGGACGGCCTCGTCCAGGGCGGCCCGGCCGGCCGGCGAGTCCATCCGGCGGGACTGCAGCCGCAGCAGCGCGGCGACGGTCTGCAGGTTGTTCTTCACCCGGTGGTGGATCTCCCGGATGGTGGCGTCCTTGGTCATCAATTCGCGGTCGCGGCGCCGCAGTTCGGTGACGTCCCGGCAGAGCACCAGGGAGCCGGTGGGGGTGCCCTTGGGCTTGAGCGGGATGGTCCGCAGGGTCACCACGCCGCCCTGGGCCTCGATCTCGGTCTGCCGGGGCGCCCAGCCGCTGGCCATCTTCACCAGCGCCTCGTGCACCGCGCCGCGGCTGGGCGGCACCAGTTCGGCGGTGGTCTGGCCGAGGTGACTGCCCACCAGGTCGGTGGTCAGGCCGAGCCGGTGGTAGGCGGAGAGCGCGTTGGGGCTGGCGTACGTCACCACGCCCTCCACGTCGAGCCGGATCAGGCCGTCGCCGACCCGGGGCGCGGCGTCCATGTCGGCCTGTTCGGCGCCCGGGAAGGGGAAGCTGCCGGCGGCGATCATCTGGGCCAGGTCGGAGGCGCTCTGCAGGTAGGTGAGCTCCAGCCGGCTGGGGGTGCGGACGGTCAGCAGGTTGGTGTTGCGGGCGATCACGCCGAGCACCTTGCCGTCCCGTCGCACCGGGATGGACTCCACCCGCACCGGCACCTCCTCCCGCCACTCCGGGTCGCCCTCGCGGACGATCCGCCCCTCGTCGTAGGCGGCGTCCAGCAGCGGGCGGCGGCCGCGCGGCACCAGGTGGCCGACCATGTCGTCCTGGTACGAGGTGGGGCCGGTGTTGGGCCGCATCTGGGCCACCGAGACGTAGCGGATGCCGTCCCAGGTGGGGATCCACAGCACCAGGTCGGCGAAGGACAGGTCGGAGAGCAGCTGCCACTCCGAGACCAGGAGGTGCAGCCACTCCACGTCGGCACCGGTGAGGGTGGTGTGGCGGCGGACGAGTTCGTTCAGCGAGGGCACACGGTGAGGGTATCGCCGTCCACCTCGGCCCACGTTGTCCAGACCAATTGCGGGTCGCCTCTGGACAACCACAATTGGTCTAGTCCACAATGAACATGCACCAAGGAGAGGCCCTCCGCGCAACTGCCCTGACCGCGCGAGGCCCCTCCTCGGTCGGAGGCGTCGTTCGAGGGTCCCGCACAACTCTCGGACGGTCCCCGCCTCCGGCATACAGCTCCGGGCTACGGTGCCGCACGGGTTGAGGGTCCTGTGTCGGCGCCGTGGCCCGTAGTGTTTTCCGGCCCCGGGCCGGATGCCCCGGACAGCACGACGGCCGCCCCGCGAGGATCTCGCGGGGCGGCCGTCGGCGTTGCGCCGTCAGTGCGTCTCGGTGACCTTGGCGAGGGCGCGCGGGGCGTCCGGGTCCTGGCCGCGGGCGATGGTGACCTCGTAGGCCAGCAGCTGCAGCGGCAGGATCTCCAGGATCGGCTGGACCTCCTCGGGCACGCCGGCCGGCAGCGCGAAGCCCGCGCTGGCGGCCTCCACCTGCGCCTGCTGGCCGATCACGACCAGGTCGGCGCCGCGGCCGCGCAGGCGGTCCAGGACGGGCTGCAGGGCCTCGCCGCCCTTGCCGTCCGGGACGATGGCGATGACCGGCGAGACGTTGTCGACCATGGCCAGCGGGCCGTGCAGCAGGTCGGCGCCGGAGAACGGGGAGGCCGGGATGTAGGTGGTCTCCATCAGCTTCAGCGCCGCCTCGCGGGCGGTCGGGTAGCCGTAGCCGCGCGAGGTGATGACCAGGCGCTGGGCGAAGCGGTAGCGCTCGGCCAGGTCCTTGACCTCGCCCTGCCGGGCCAGGATGCCGGCCGCCAGCTCCGGCAGCACCTTCGCCGCGGAGCCTCCCCCAGCCCTAGCGGGCTGGGAGGTGCCCCCTTCGCCGCGCAGGCCCTCGACGAACAGGTACAGCGCCAGCAGTTCGGCGGTGTAGGTCTTGGTGGCGGGCAGCGCCTTCTCCGGCCCGGCCAGCACGTCGATGTGGAACTCGGAGACCTCGGCCAGCGGCGAGGCGGCGTTGTTGGTGACCGCCAGGGTGATCGCGCCGGCCTCGCGGGCCGCCTTGGTGGAGGCCACCAGGTCGGGCGAGCCGCCGGACTGGCTGACGGTGATGACCAGGCAGTCCGCGAGGTCCGGCTTGGCGCCGTACGCGGTGGTGGTGGACATCGAGGTGAGGCCGGCCGGCTTGCCGAGCAGCACCTCGATCAGGTACTTGGCGTACAGCGCGGCGTTGTCGGAGGTGCCGCGGGCGGTGAGCAGGACGAAGCGCGGGTTGCGGGCGGCGATCTGCGCGGCGATCTCACGGATCGCGGGCGCACCCTCGTCGAGGATGCGCTGCAGGACGGCCGGCTGCTCGGCCATCTCCGCCGACATGATCCTGCCGGGTACGGAAACAGTCTGCGGGTCGGACATCGGGGTGTGCCTCCGTGGAGAGATGGTTCTACCCCGTGGGGCGGGACGCCCGACGGGGACCTCTGAACGGCGGCGAGTCCGCACCCTCGCTGCATGGAACTGTTCTGTGCCGATCCTACGTGCGACCGGGCCCCGCAGCACACTCCGTGACGGTGCGTCGGGGCCCGGTCTCAAGGACCGGGACGCCGGCCGGCGGGCCGGCGCTCCGGTCGCGCGCCGGTCAGCCCGGGTTGTTGATCAGCTCGTCGATCTGCGCGTCGGCCTCCTTGGTGGCCTCGTCGATGCTCTTGCCCGCGAAGACCGCGTTCAGCATGTTGACCAGGACGTTCTGCTTCTCGACCGCGCCCCAGCCGGGGGCGAGCGGGGTGAACCAGGCGTCCTGGACGGCGTTGGCGGCCGCGGCGGTGGCCGGCTTGCTCTTCAGCGGGGCCAGCTGGACCAGGTTGTTCGGCAGGGTGTCCTTGTCGGCCAGCACCTGCTCGGACTTGGTGCTGGTGAACATCCGCACCCAGTCGGTGGCGATCTTCGCGCTCTGCGACTTGGCGGTGACCGCCAGGTCGGAGCCGCCGATGAAGGACGGCAGCGGCTTCCCGCCCGGGCCGGGCATCGCGGCGAGCCGCAGCGAGTCCTTGAGCGCCGGGGTGCCGGTGATCGGCGCGATCGCGGTGCCCAGCTCCCAGCCGTTGGCGTAGATCAGGCCGGCCTTCTCGTGGCCGAGCACGTTGGCCTGCTCGGCCTCGTTGACCTTGTAGTCGCCGCTCTTGTTGTACTTCTTCACCAGCTCGACGAAGTGCTGCAGGCCCTGCTGCGACTTGGCGTCGTGCAGGGTGCCGTGCCAGTTGCCGGTCTGGTCGAACTTGGCGATCGAGCCGCCGTACGCCATGACGTAGGACATCGCGGCGTACCAGTAGGGGCCGGGCAGGTACAGCGAGGAGTAGCCGGTCGTGCCCTTGAACTTGCTCTGCACCTTGTCGAGGGCGGCGGTCAGGTCGTCCTCGTTCTGCGGCAGGTCGGCGGAGCCGGTGGCGTCCAGGAACATCTTCGAGTTGTAGACGCCGACCCGGGCGCCCGCGTAGTAGGGCACGCAGTAGAGCGTGTCCTTGTAGGTGCAGGTGTCGGAGAGGCCCTTGATCCAGTTGTCCGCGTTGTCGAAGCTGGAGCGGTCCACGGCCAGCAGCGAGCCGTTGACGATGTACTTCAGCGTCTCGGTGTTGCCCAGCTCGACCACGTCCGGGGCCTGGCCGGCGGCGATCGCGGCGTCCAGTTCGGAGACCTTGGTCTGCCAGTCGTGGTAGCTGAGCTTGATCTGGACCTTCGGGTACTTCTGGGCGAACTCGTCGTTGACCTGCTGGACCAGCTCGGGCCAGCTCTTCTGGGCGTCGTTCATCAGCCACACGGTCACGGTGCCGGTCATGTTCTTCGTGTCGGCGTTCGACGCCGAAGACGACGGGCTACCGGACGAGCAGCCCGCGGCGGTGGCCAGCAGGGCGGCGGTGCTGAGCGTGGCCAGTACCTGACGCTTCACGCAATCCTCCGGATGGGAGCGGGGAGGTCTGCGCGGTGGTACAGACCAGATTTCCGGATCTTGGCCTAGACCAATTTGGGGCGTCAATGCGGGTGCGGTTTCGCACCCTGCTCGTTGTCAATCCGTTGCCTTCCTTGGCCCGGCCACGTCAACCATCGGCGGAGAAGTGCCCTGTGCATGACTTTAGGCTCACTTAAGGTGACCCAGGGTGAGAGGAATGGATCAAGCGCAATTCCGGAAATCCCCGGCCGCCCGATTTCCCGGCCCCGGCGGCCGGGGTTTCCCCACCGGCCGCGGCACCGGCGGGCCCGGCCCGGGGCGCCGGGGGCACCGGGCGGACGGGCGGGGCGGGCCGCCGTCCGTCGAGTACGCACGAGTTCCCCGGCGCCCGGGATCGGCGCCGCCCCGGGCCGGCCGCCGGGGGCCGGACCTGCGGCGGGCGGCCCGAGGCGGTGCGCGGACGGACGGGCGGGCGGCACCCGGCGCCGGGGCGGCGCCCGGACGGCAGGGGGCAAAACACCGGGGCCCGCGGCGGGCGGGCCGCCGGTCCGGGGAAATCGGCGGAACTCCCGGCGGTGATTACCGGCCGGTTTTCCGCGGCCGCGACGGGAAAAGCCGGGCGTGGCCGGGGCCCGGTATTCGGCCCGCGCCATTCGGCCGGGAAACCCCGCCGCTTTCGACCCGGCCCGGGGCCCGCGGGCCCGCGCGGGGGCGCCTCCCACTCGGGGACGCCTCGCACGCGGGCGCGCGGGGCGGGCACGGGGGCTGCGGGTGCCGGGTCAACGGCCGGGCCCGAACCCGCCCTTGACATGACCGCACAAATATGCGGTCCCGGACCACCCGCTCCGCCGCCGCGACGGCAAGGTGTCCCGATAGGTCCTATTTCCTCCCGGGGTTGGTCCAGTCCAACACGGCCGAGTCAAGCGTTGATAACGGCTTGTGCAACCGCTCTTTGAACCCTTGACGCTCGTCATTGGTCCATGCCAACCTCCAGGCGTTGGTCTAAACCAATGGTCTACTCCACCTCACGGATCGGCCCGCCGGCCCCGGCAGTTCGTATCCGTGTCACCCGGTGACGTTCCCCACATACGGCACAACGCAGCTCCAGGCCAGTCGGCCCAGCAGCCCGGTGCCCTACCTTGCTCATCCCTCTGGAGGATGGTTTGAACCGCAAGATCGCAGCCGTGGCCGCTATCGCCACCGTGCTCGTCGCCTCGGCCTGCTCGTCGTCTTCGTCCGGCAGCAAGTCGAGCGGTGATGTCCTGAGCACGGACGGCAAGGGCAAGAAGATCACCGTCTGGCTGATGGACGACGCCCAGAAGGGCTGGAACGAGGTCGTCGAGGCGGCGAAGGCCGAGTTCAAGCAGAAGACCGGCGCCGACGTCGACATCCAGTGGCAGACCTGGACCAACTACACCACCAAGCTCGACACCGCCCTGCTCTCGGGCAACGCCCCCGACGCGATCGAGGTCGGCAACACCCAGGCCGCCAAGTACATCGACGCCGACTCGTTCGTCGACCTCACCTCGGCCAAGAGCAAGTTCGACAACTCGGACAAGTGGCTGGACTCGCTGGCCGCCTCCGGCCAGTCCGCCGACGGCTCCAAGACCTACGCCGTCCCGTACTACGCCGGCGCCCGCGTCGTGATCTACCGCAAGGACCTCTTCGAGGCCGCCGGTGTCACCCAGGCCCCGACCACCCTGGCCGAGCTGAAGGACGCCCTGACCAAGGTCAAGGCCGCCAACGCCAACACCCCGGGCTTCTCCGCGATGTACCTGCCGGGCCAGAACTGGTACACCGCCGTCTCCTTCGGCGCCGGCACCTACGGCGTGAAGAACGTCATCGCCAAGAAGGACGGCGACAAGTGGGCCAGCACCCTGGCCGACCCGAAGTTCATCGAGGGCATCTCGACCTGGAACGACCTGCAGAAGAACTTCTCCACCGGTGGCACCACCTCCGACGAGGCCACCCAGGACGCCCTGATGGCCAAGGGCAACATCGCCTCCATCGTCGGCAACGGCTGGGAGCTCTCCTCCGTGGCCGACCCGAAGACCGGCGACCCGTCCCTGAAGGACAAGCTCGCCACCTTCGCCCTCCCGGGCGCTGCGGCCGGCAGCACCACCCCGGCCTTCCTGGGCGGCTCCGACCTGGCCGTCCCGACCAACGCCAAGAACCCCGGCCTGGGCGCGACCTTCCTGCAGATCTTCACCAACACCGCGCAGCAGACCCTGCTCGCCAAGCACGCCATCCCGAACGCCAAGAACCTGGTCGACGCCTACAAGGCCGCCGACCCGGCGAACAAGGCGACCGGTGACGCGGCCCAGGGCGAGACCTGGTTCATCCCGAACACCCCGCTGTGGTCCGGCACCAACGAGACCGCGCTGAAGACCGCCTTCGGTGCGATCGCCGCCGGTGGCGACCCGGCCACCGAGCTGAAGAAGGCGAACGACGACCTTCTGAAGACCCTGAACGGCTGATCCAGCTCCAGCTGAACCGCAGGTCGGCCCGGGGAGTCCAACGGTGCTCCCCGGACGGACCACCGCACTGAGCGCCGGATAAGGGGGTGGGCAGTCCGCGATACCGCGGACTGCCCACCCGTGCGCCAGGACCGACCAGATCCGCGGGCCCGGGAAGGACCCTGATGAGTGTGACCACCAACGAGACCGTGACCCGGTCCGAGAACCAGGGGCCTGCCCCGACGGGGAAGCCGCAGCGGCGCGGGTTCTTCGCGGCCGGCCATTACATCCCCTACACCCTGCTGCTGCCCGCGGTCGTCGTACTGGCGGGCGTTCTGGCGTACCCGCTGTACCGGCTGGTCGACCTGGCGTTCCAGAACGTCAACAAGTACGCGCTGCTGGTCCACCCGGAGCGGGCGAAGTACATCGGCTTCGACGGCTTCTCCCGGGTCTTCGGCGACAGCGAGTTCTGGCAGGTCGTGCTCCGCTCGATCTACTTCACCGCGGAGCTGGTCATCCTCTCCATGGTGCTGTCGATGGCGCTGGCACTGCTGCTCAACCGGGTCTCCAACTGGGTCCGGGTCACCGTGATCACGGTGATGATGTTCGTCTGGTCGATCCCGGCACTGGTCAACGGCCAGGTGTTCCGCTGGCTGTTCTCCCCGCAGGGCGGCGTCGTCGACTACATCGCGTACCTGGTCACCGGCGACGAGAGCTGGAAGAACTACGACTGGTTCGCGGACCCGCACGTCGGCCTCTACGTGGTCGGCGCCGCGGTCGTCATCTGGGGCGCGCTGCCCTTCCTGGTCCTGGGCCTGTACGCCGCGCTGACCCAGGTGCCCAAGGAGCTGATGGAGGCCGCCAAGCTGGACGGCGCCAACAGCTTCCAGGCGTTCCGCAACGTCACCCTGCCGGTCATCCGGCCGTTCCTGATGATCTCCACCGCGCTGAGCTTCATCTGGGACTTCCAGGTCTTCGCGCAGATCTTCGCGCTGCGCAACACCTCGCCCGAACCCGGCTACCGGACCATCGGCACCTACCTGTACATGCAGGGCATCGTCGCCTCCCGGTACAGCGAAGCCTCGGTGATCTCGATCGCCATGATCCTCATGATGCTGGCGGTCCTCGTGTACTACATCCGCCAGATGCTCAAGATCGGAGCCAACGAGCGATGACCACGGACGTCTCCACCACCGCTCCGAAGACCCCGCTTCCGCTCGCCCCGGCCAAGCGGAAGAAGTCCAAGGAGACCGAGGTCGGCCGCAGCGGCGCCATGACCTGGGTCTGGAACACCGTCGCCCTGGTCGTGGCGGTCGTGATGGCCTTCCCGATCTACTGGATGGTCATCACCACGTTCAAGACGAACCGGGACCTGATCTCCAAGGACCCGACCTTCTGGCCCTCCTCGTTCTCGCTCGACAGCTACCGGACGATCTTCGACGACGACCAGTTCCTGCCCAGCCTCGGCCACACCCTGGTGCTGACCCTCGGCGCGGTCGTGCTGGGCGTCGCGGTCGGCTTCCTGGCGGCGGTCGGCGTGGCCCGGTTCAACTTCCGCGGCCGCAACTTCTTCATCGTCACCATGCTGGTGGTCCAGATGGTGCCGCTGCTGGCGATCATCATCCCGCTGTTCGTGGTGATGAACAGCCTCAACATGACCGGCGGCCTGTTCGGCGTCATCCTCGCCTACCTGGTCTTCACCGTCCCGTACGTGATCTGGACGCTGCGCTCCTTCATCGTGAACATCCCGGCGGAGCTGGACGAGGCCGCGATGGTCGACGGCTGCACCCAGTGGGGCGCGTTCTTCCGCGTCATCCTGCCGCTCACCCTGCCCGGCCTGATCACCACCTCGGTCTACAGCTGGATCCAGGCCTGGAACGAGTTCATCGTCGCCAAGACCCTGCTGGGCACCAGCGGCATGAACACCTCGATGACCTGGCTGACGTTCTACTCGACCACTCCCACCCGCGGCGCGGACTACGGCGCGCAGATGGCCGGCGGCCTGCTGGTCTCGCTGCCCGTGATCATCCTGTTCGTGTTCTTCCAGAAGAAGGTGTCGGCGGGTCTCACCGCCGGTGCGGTCAAGGGCTAAGCCCCCTCCCCCACCCCCACTGCACCTGAAACACCTCTCTCACCTCCAGGGAAGGAACCAAGGCGATGCCCGGTACGGAAAGCGCCGATCTCCTCCGCGACGCCGGAGCGGTCCTGCAGCCCGGCTTCGCCGGTCTGACCGCGCCGGAGTGGCTGCGCCGCAGACTGGGCGACGGCGAACTCGGCGGCGTCGCCCTGTTCGGCCGCAACATCCGCACCCCGCAGCAGGTCGCCGCGCTGACCTCGGAGCTGTACGCGCTCAACGGCGACCTGCTGGTCGCCACCGACGAGGAGGGCGGCGACGTCACCCGCCTCGAGGTGGTCAGCGGTTCCTCCTACCCGGGCAACCTGGCGCTCGGCGAGGTCGACGACACCGACCTCACCGAGCGGGTCGCCCGCTCCATCGGCTTCGACCTGTCCAGCGTCGGCGTGAACCTCAACTACGCGCCCGACGCGGACGTCAACTCCAACCCGGACAACCCGGTGATCGGCGTCCGCTCCTTCGGCGGCGACGGCGAGCTGGCCGCCCGGCACACCGCCGCGTACGTCCGCGGCCTGCAGTCCGCGGGCGTCGCGGCCTGCGCCAAGCACTTCCCCGGCCACGGCGACACGGCCGGCGACTCGCACCTCGGGCTGCCCCGGATCGACCTGGCCCTGGACCAGTTCGCCGCGCACCTGCTGCCCTTCCGCGCCGCCATCGCGGCCGGCGTGAAGAGCATCATGACCGCGCACATCCTGTTCGACGCCTACGACGCCCAGCTGCCCGCGACCATGTCGCAGCGCATCCTCACCGGCCTGCTCCGCGAGGAGCTCGGCTTCGACGGGCTGATCGTCACCGACGGCATCGAGATGGGCGCCATCTCCGGCACCCACGGCGTCGCGGCCGGCTCGGTCCGGGCCGTCGCGGCCGGCGCCGACACCATCTGCGTCGGCGGCGGCCTGCAGGACGAGGACGCCTTCGTCTACCTGCGCGACGCGCTGGTCTGGGCGGTCCGCGAGGGCCGGCTGTCCGCCGAGCGGCTGCACGAGGCCGCCGAGCGCAACCGGGCCGTCGCCCGCTGGTCGGCCGGCGTCCGGGCCTCGCTGGTCGGTCAGCAGGCCGAGGTCGGCGTCGGCCTGGCCGCCGCCCGCCGGGCGCTGCGGGTCACCGGCGAGCTGCGCCCGCTGGGCGGCGTCCCGCACGTGGTCGAATTCTCCCCCGGCGCGAACATCGCGGCCGGCGACGAGACCCCGTGGGGCGTGGCCGGCCCGCTGGCCGAACTGGTGCCCGGCACCACCTCCAGCCGGGTCGCCCCGCCCGCGACCGTGACCGAGGGCTCCGGCCTGCTGCACGTCGCGGTGGCCGCCGAGGACGCCGAGATCGACACCGCCCCGCTGCTCGGCGCGGCGGTCGGCCGCCCGCTGGTGCTGGTGGTGCGCGACGCGCACCGGCACGGCTGGATGCGCCGGGCCGCGCTGGCCCTGGTCGAGCACCGGCCGGACGCGGTCGTGGTGGAGATCGGCACCGCCCACGGGACGGCCGAGCTGTTCGCCCCGAGCGGCGTGACCACGCTGGCCACCTACGGCGGTTCCCGGGTCTGCGCGATCGCCGCCGCGGAGGCCCTGGCGGGGCTCGCGGTGACGGCCGCCAAGGCCGGCTGAGACACTCGGGACGGGCCCGGGGCGGGCGCCAGGCGCCCGTTCCGGGCCCGTCGCGTACCCGCCCGCGGACCCGCCGCGGGCGCGCGAATGCGGCCGGGGGCTCACGTTCGATCTCCCGTGCGTGCAAACATGTGCTGTTACATAGGACTTAGGGGTCCGTTAAGGGACCGCCTCCAACGAGGAGTGAGAGCTGCCATGAGTGGCGACAGGGACACGGCGGCGCTCGCCGAGGGCTCCACCGTGCCGACCCAGACCGGCCCTGCCACCGCCACGGCCCGGGTCCCCAAGTACTACGGGCTCAAGCGGCACCTGCTGCAGCTGACCGAGACCCAGCCGGCCGGCACGCCGGTCCCGCCGGAGCGCGCGCTGGCCGCCCAGTTCGACACCTCGCGCACCACCGTCCGGCAGGCCCTGCAGGAGCTGGTCGTCGAGGGCCGGCTGGAGCGCATCCAGGGCAAGGGCACCTTCGTGGCCAAGCCGAAGGTCGCCCAGGCCCTCCAGCTCACCTCGTACACCGAGGACATGCGGGCCCAGGGCCTGGAGCCGACCTCCCGGCTGGTCGAGGTCGCCTACATCTCGGCCGACGACCGGCTCGCCCCGCTGCTGGACATCAAGCCCGGCGGCCGGGTGCTGCGGATCGAGCGCCTGCGGCTGGCCAACGGCGACCCGATGGCGATCGAGGTGGCGCACCTGTCCGCCAAGCGCTTCCCCGCGCTCCGGCGCAACCTGGCCAAGCACAACTCGCTGTACACCGCGCTGCGCGAGGTCTACGGGGTGACGGTCGCGGAGGCCGAGGAGACCATCGAGACCACCCTGGCCAACCCGCGCGAGGCCGGCCTGCTCGGCTCCGACCTGGGCCTGCCGATGCTGCAGCTGTCCCGGCACTCCTTCGACGCGGACGGCGCGCCGGTCGAGTGGGTGCGCTCGATCTACCGGGGCGACCGCTACAAGTTCATCACCCGGCTGAACCGGCCGTCCTGAACCGGCCGTCCTGAACGGGCGGTCCGAGCGACCGGCCCGGCGGCCTGACCTGTTCGGGGTACCGGGGCGATCCGGGTTGACAGGGTAGTGACACGGGTCGCTCCGCTGCCCTAGCCTCTCGGGGACCTTTCGATCACCGAGGGTGCTGCTCGGCGGGCGCACAGGCATGTGCGTTGCGGTGCCACTGAGGTGACTCCTCGTCATCCGGGAGCCGCTCGTGTCGTCGTCGCAAGTCCCTGCCCCGGGCGCACCGCCCGTGGTCTCCCCCGCCCGGGTGCTGGCGGGCCTGTGCCTGCTGGTGCCGATCGTGGTGGTGCTGTGGGTGCCGTCCTACAGCAAGACCTCCCCCGAGTTCGGCGGCCTGCCGTTCTTCTACTGGTACCAGCTGATGTGGGTGCCGGTGTCGGCGCTGTTCACCGGTGCCGCGTACCTGCTGATCCGGCGCGACGAGGCGGCCCGCAAGGCCGCCTCCGCCGTCTCCGGACCGGTCCTGCCCGCCCAGCCGTCGGACGGGGGCAAGTCGTGAAGCACGTGGACTGGACCGCGATGACGGTCTTCCTGCTGTTCTTCGCCGCGGTGACGGTGATGGGCTTCCTGGCCTCCCGCTGGCGCCGGGCCGCGGACGCCGAGCACCTGCACGAGTGGGGGCTGGGCGGCCGGAGCTTCGGCACCTGGATCACCTGGTTCCTGCTGGGCGGCGACCTGTACACCGCGTACACGTTCATCGCGGTGCCGGCGGCGATCTACGCGGCGGGCGCGGCGGGCTTCTTCGCGGTGCCGTACACGATCATCGCGTACCCGCTGGTGTTCCTGTTCCTGCCCCGGCTGTGGTCGGTCTCGCGGGTGCACGGGTACGTGACGCCGGCGGACTTCGTGCGCGGCCGGTACGGCTCGCGCGGGCTGTCGGTGGCGGTGGCGCTGACCGGCATCCTGGCGACCATGCCGTACGTGGCGCTGCAGCTGGTGGGCATCCAGGCGGTGCTGGACGTGCTGGGCGTGGGCGGCAGCGGCAACTGGTTCCTGAAGGACCTGCCGCTGTTCATCGCGTTCGGCGTGCTGGCCGCGTACACGTACTCCTCGGGGCTGCGGGCGCCGGCGCTGATCGCGTTCGTCAAGGACGCGCTGATCTACGTCGTGATCATCGTGGCGGTGGTCTACATCCCGATGCGGCTGGGCGGCTACGGGCACGTGTTCGACGCGGCGCAGCACAAGTTCGCCACGCCGGGGCCGACCGGGAAGCCGAGCGGGGCGCTGGTGGTCGGGCCGTCCGGGCAGTGGGCGTACGCGACGCTGGCGTTCGGGTCGGCGCTGGCGCTGTTCATGTACCCGCACTCGGTGACGGGCGTGCTGGCGTCGAAGTCGCGCAACACGGTGCGCCGGAACATGGCGATCATGCCGGCGTACTCGCTGATGCTGGGGCTGCTGGCGCTGCTGGGCTTCCTGGCGATCGCGGCCGGGGTGGGCAAGGGCGTGAAGGGCTACAACAGCCAACTGGCGGTGCCGCAGCTGTTCGCGGACATGTTCCCGTCCTGGTTCGCCGGGGTGGCGTTCGCGGCGATCGGGATCGGCGCGCTGGTGCCGGCCGCGATCATGTCGATCGCGGCGGCGAACCTGTTCACCCGCAACGTGTACAAGGAGTTCCTGAAGCCGGACGCGACGCCGGCCGAGGAGACCCGGGTGGCGAAGATCGCCTCGCTGCTGGTGAAGGTCGGCGCGCTGGTGTTCGTGCTGCTGATGGACAAGCAGGTGGCGATCAACTTCCAGCTGCTGGGCGGCCTGTGGATCCTGCAGACCGCGGTGGCGCTGGTGGCGGGCCTGTTCACCCGGTGGTTCCACCGCTGGGCGCTGCTGGCGGGCTGGGCGGTCGGCATGGTGTACGGCACCTGGATGGCGTGGGGGGTGTCCTCGGCGGCCACCAAGCACTTCGGCGGCAGCAACGCGAAGATCCCGGGCATCGGGGAGACCGGCTACATCGGTCTGACCGCGTTCGTGCTGAACCTGGCGGTGGCGGTGGTCCTGACGCTGGTGCTGCGGGCCCTGAAGGCCCCCGAGGGGGCCGACGAGACCTCGAAGGCCGACTACTCCGCGGAGGCCGGTGACGAGGCCGTGGAGCGCGCTCCACAGCCCGCGGCGGCGCACTGACGCACCGGGGGCGCAGACCTCCCCACCGTGCGCCCTGTGGTCGCGCCGTTGCCCCGATCGACACTGGGGTGACGGCGCGACCATCTGTTATGACTGCCCGTTCACGGGAGAGACCCGGGAGAGACGGGCGCACCGCACGCGCCACCGACCACGGGGAGCCACCGCCATGACCGACCTCACCACGGTACGCAACGGGCACCGACCGGAGGCACCGCAGCCGGACGGGGGGCCGAGACTGCCCTCGGTCCTGATCGCCACCCGGCACGGCGAGTCCACCGCCAACGTGGAGTTCCGGCACGCGGACGCCAGCGGCGCGCTCTCCGTCCCGATCACCTGCCGGGACGCCGACATCCCGCTCTCCCTGCACGGCCAGGACCAGGCCCGCGACCTGGGCCGCTGGTGGGCCGGGCGGCCGCCCGCCGACCGGCCCCGCTCGGTGTGGTGCTCGCCGTACGTGCGCACCGCGGAGACCGCCCGGATCGCGCTGGCCCAGGCGTCCGGGCTGGGCGCCGTCCCGGTCGGGCTGCCGGTGCGCTACGACGAGCGGCTGCGGGACCGCGAGCTGGGCGTGCTGGAGATGCTGACCAAGGCCGCGATCGAGCGCGACCACCCGGCGGAGGCCGAGCGGCGGCGCCGGATGGGCGAGCTGTACTACCGGCCGCCGGGCGGCGAGTCCTGGCTGGACGTGGCGCTGCGGGTGCGCGACCTGCTGCGCGACCTGGGCGAGGAGGAGGCGGGCCGGCCGGTGCTGGTGGTGGCGCACGACTGCACGGTGCTGATGCTGCGGCACGTGCTGGAGCGGCCGGCCGAGGAGGATCTGCTGGCGCTGCCGCCGGTGGCGAACTGCTCGACCAGCCTGTGGCGGGCCCGCGAGGGGCGGCTGCGCCCGGCCGGGTGGAACCGGACCGAGCACCTGTCGGCCTGAGACCGGCCCGCCGCCGCCTCGCTCCGCCCCGGCCCGCCGCCGCCACCGCCACCGCCACCGCCCTGCGGGCTGCCGCAGCGTCCCGCCCCGGCCCGCCCCGCGGGCTGCCGCGGCGCCCCGCGCTCAGGCGTCCTGGTGCTGCGGCCCGGTGACCCGGCGCGGGCCGCCGAAGGCCCGCCGGTAGGCCTGCGGGGTGGTGCCGAGCCGGCGGCCGAAGTGGTGCCGCAGGGTGGCGGCGTTGCCGAAGCCGCAGCGGGCGGCGATCGCGTCCACGCCCTCCCCGGTGGACTCCAGCAGGCGCTGCGCGAACAGCACCCGCTGGCCGGTGAGCCAGCGGTGCGGGGTGGTGCCGGTCTCCTCGCGGAAGCGGCGGGCGAAGGTGCGCGGCGACATGTGGGCGAGCCGGGCGAGCTGGTCGACGCCGGTCTCCCGGTCGAGGTGGCGACGCATCCACTCCAGCACCCCGGCCAGCGACTCGCCGCCGCCCTCGGGCACCGGGCGGTTGATGAACTGGGCCTGCCCGCCGTCCCGGTGCGGGGCGACCACCATCCGGCGGGCGATCTCCCGGGCCACCTCGGCGCCCTGCACCTTGCGGACCAGGTGCAGGCAGGCGTCGATGCCGGCGGCGGTGCCGGCCGAGGTGATCACCGGGTGGTCGTCGACGTACAGCACGCCGGGTTCGACGGTGGTCAGCGGGAAGCGCTCGGCCATCAGGTCGGCGTAGCGCCAGTGGGTGGTGCAGCGGCGGCCGTCGAGCAGGCCGGCCGCGCCGAGCAGGAAGCTGCCGGAGCAGATCGACAGCAGGTGGGCGCCGCGGTCGTGGGCGGCCCGCAGCGCCGCGCAGAGCGCCTCGGGGTAGTGGGTGCGGATGCCGGTGGCGGTGGCGATCACCAGGTCGGCCTCGGCGATCCGTTCGGGGCCGTGCGGGACGTCGACGGTGAAGCCGGCGTGGGTGCGCATCGGGCCGGGGCGGTCGCCGACCAGGGCGAAGTCGTAGACCGGCAGGCCGGACTCGCTCCGGTCCAGGCCGAACACCTCGCAGGCCACCCCGAGTTCGAAGGGGTGGATCTCTTCCAGCACGACGACGGCGACGTTGTTCAGCATCCGCATCGGGCCAGGATGGCAGTGGCAGGATTTCGTGGCAATGGTGCGTTCCTGCCACTCGTGGCGGCCCCGGCCCGCCGGGACAGTGGAGGCATGACCACCGCGCTCGCCCTGCTGGGCCTCATCGGCAGTTTCGGACTCCTCGGCGTCCTGGTCGGCCGCGACCTGGACCGCAACGGCCGGACCGGCCGCGACGCCGTGCACCGGCCGACCGGCTACCCCTTCGACCCGGACCTGGCCGATCCCCGCCGGAGGCCGTCCGGCACACTGTCCGGATGCACTCCCCGACCGTCCGCCGCGCCCTGGAGCGCGACCTCGCCGGAGCCGGGGAGGTCAGCGTCGAGGCCTTCGTCGGCGACGGCCACACCCGCCCCGACTCCCCGTACGTCGGCCTCCTGCGCGACACCGCCCGCCGCGACCGGGAGGCCGAGCTCCTGGTCGCCGTCGACGACGCGGGAGCCGTGCTCGGCTGCGTGACCTTCGCGCCCGGCGGCACCGCGTGGGCGGACGTCGCCGGGCCCGGCGAGGGCGAGATCCGGATGCTCGCGGTCGGCGCGGCGGCCCGCGGCCGCGGCGTCGGCCGGGCGCTGGTGGCGGCGGCGATCGGGCGCAGCCGGGAACTCGGACTGGCCGGGATGGCGTTCTCCACCCGGCCGTCGATGACCGCCGCGCACCGGATCTACGACGCGCTGGGCTTCGTCCGCACCCCCGGGCGGGACTGGTCGGCGGCGCCCGGAATGGACCTGTGGGTCTACACGATGCGGTTCTGAGGCGGTTCCCGGGCAGTTTCGTTGTCTACGCGCGGCGCCGCCGACGCGACACGCGCTACTACATCTGGTGCTTCCAGATCCAGCCACCACAACATGTATGCTCACTCTCGCTGTCGACGCAGGGGAACCCGGTGGAAGTCCGGGACTGCCCCGCAACGGTGAGCGGGCTGCAGCGACGCCCGCGCAGTCCGAGGACCTGCCGACGGTGTGCGACACGGCATCCCCGCAGACGCCATGCAGCACAGCTTTGCCGTCCGGTCTCGCGGGCGGACCGGGGGTGGTCTTCGGCGCGCCGGAACGCGTTCTCGTTCCTTCGTGCTGCCCTCCCCTGGCCGCGTGCGGTCCCGGACACCCGAGCCACGTCCGCCGCCGCCACAGGAGAGAGTGCGCCTTGACCGTCGCCGCCTCAGTCACCCTGCCGTCCCAGGGATCCGCCGACGCCTTCACCGATCCCGGTGCGGCGCTGCTCCGGCTGCTCACCGACCGCAGCACCGACCTCCCCCAGGTGGACCCCGGCCACGTCGCCGCCGCCGCGCTGCGCGGCCGCCACGCCGGTTCGGACTTCGCCGAGCTGCGCGGGCTGGCCGTGGAGGCCGCCGCGTCGATGATCGCCGAGGACCCGCAGTACTCGAAGCTGGCCGCCCGCCTGCTGGCGCTGGAGATCCGCGACGAGGCCGCGACCCAGCAGGTCACCTCGTTCTCCTCCTCGGTGGCCGTGGGCCACGCCGAGGGCCTGATCGGCGACGCCACCGCCGCGTTCGTCGCGCAGCACGCCGACCTGTTCGACTCGCTGGTGGACGAGGCGGGCGACGACCGCTTCGAGTACTTCGGCCTGCGCACCGTGCAGTCCCGCTACCTGCTGCGCCACCCGATCACCCGCAAGGTGGTCGAGACCCCGCAGCACTTCCTGCTCCGCGTGGCGGCGGGCCTGGCGGTCGGGACGACCGAGGAGTCGGTGCGCGAGGTCGCCGAGCTGTACACCCTGATGAGCCGGCTGGAGTACCTGACCAGCTCCCCGACGCTGTTCAACTCCGGCACCCGGCACCCGCAGATGTCCTCCTGCTACCTGCTGGACTCGCCGCTGGACAACCTGGACTCGATCTACAACCGGTACGCGCAGATCGCCCGGCTGTCCAAGCACGCCGGCGGCATCGGCCTGTCCTACTCGCGGATCCGCTCCCGCGGCTCGCTGATCCGCGGCACCAACGGCCAGTCGAACGGCATCGTGCCGTTCCTGCGCACCCTGGACTCCTCCGTGGCGGCGGTCAACCAGGGCGGCCGGCGCAAGGGCGCGGCCTGCGTGTACCTGGAGACCTGGCACGCCGACATCGAGGAGTTCCTGGAGCTCCGCGACAACACCGGCGAGGAGGCCCGCCGGACCCACAACCTGAACCTGGCGCACTGGATCCCGGACGAGTTCATGCGCCGGGTCAACGCCAACGCCGACTGGTCGCTGTTCTCCCCGGCGGACGTGCCGGAGCTGGTCGACCTGTGGGGCGCCGAGTTCGACGAGGCGTACGTGAAGGCCGAGCTGGCGGGCAAGGCCGTGCGCACCATCCCCGCGCAGACCCTGTACGCCCGGATGATGCGCACCCTGGCGCAGACCGGCAACGGCTGGATGACCTTCAAGGACGCCTCCAACCGGGCCGCCAACCAGACCGCGCTGCCGGGCCGCACGGTGCACTCCTCGAACCTGTGCACCGAGATCCTGGAGGTCACCGACGACTCGGAGACCGCGGTCTGCAACCTCGGCTCGGTCAACCTGGGCGCGCACGTCGCCCCCGGCGCCACCGCCGCCGACCTGCTGAACGCGATGGACTGGGACCGCCTGGACGCCACCGTCCGCACCGCGGTGACCTTCCTGGACCGCGTGATCGACATCAACTTCTACCCGACCACCGAGGCCGGGACGTCCAACTCCCGCTGGCGCCCGGTCGGCCTGGGCGTGATGGGCCTGCAGGACGTCTTCTTCCAGCTGCGGATCGACTTCGACTCCGCCGAGGCGGTCGCCCTCTCCACCCTGATCGCCGAGCGCATCATGCTCACCGCGTACGAGCGCTCCGCCGACCTGGCCGAGCAGTTCGGCCGGCACGAGGCGTACGGCGAGACCCGGGCCGCCCGCGGCCAGCTGCACGTCGACCACTTCGAGTCCGCGAACCCGCAGTGGGCCGAGCGCTGGGACGCCCTGCGCGCCCGGATCGCCGAGGTCGGCCTGCGCAACTCGCTGCTGCTCGCCATCGCCCCGACCGCGACCATCGCGTCCATCGCCGGCGTATACGAGTGCATCGAGCCGCAGGTCTCCAACCTGTTCAAGCGCGAGACCCTGTCCGGCGAGTTCCTCCAGGTCAACCCGTACCTGGTGCGCGAGCTCAAGGAGCTGGGCGTCTGGGACCAGACCACCCGGGACGCGCTGCGCGACGCCAACGGCTCCATCCAGGAGTTCAACTGGCTGCCGCAGGAGGTCCGTTCGCTGTACCGCACGGCGTGGGAGCTGCCGCAGCGCGCGCTGATCGACCTGGCCGCAGCCCGGCAGCCGTACATCGACCAGAGCCAGTCGCTGAACCTGTTCATGGCGGCGCCGACCATCGGCAAGCTCTCCTCGATGTACTCCTACGCCTGGAAGGTCGGGCTGAAGACCACCTACTACCTGCGCTCCCGCCCGGCGACCCGGATCGCCCAGGCCGCGTCCGGAGCCGCCCGCACCGCCGCCCCCGTCCCGGTGCAGACCCCCTCCCTCTCCCAGGCCGAGCAGGACGCCATCGCCTGCTCGCTGGAGAACCCCGAGTCCTGCGAGGCCTGCCAGTAATGAGCTCCGAAGACCAGAAGAAGATGCTGCTCGACCCGGGCTTCGAGCTGACGCTGCGTCCGATGCGCTACCCGTCGTTCTACGACCGGTACCGGGACGCGATCAAGAACACCTGGACCGTGGAGGAGGTGGACCTGCACTCCGACGTCGCCGACCTCGCCAAGCTCTCCGAGGGCGAGCGGCACATGATCGGCCGGCTGGTCGCGTTCTTCGCCACCGGTGACTCGATCGTCTCCAACAACGTGGTGCTGAGCCTCTACAAGCACATCAACTCCCCCGAGGCCCGCCTCTACCTGTCGCGGCAGCTGTTCGAGGAGGCCGTGCACGTCCAGTTCTACCTGACGCTGCTGGACACCTACCTGCCCGACCCGGAGGACCGCAACGCCGCCTTCGCCGCGGTGGAGAACATCCCCTCCATCGCGCAGAAGGCCCAGTTCTGCTTCAAGTACATGAACGCGGTCGACCACATCGACTCGCTGCGGTCCAAGGACGACCGCCGGGCCTTCCTGCTCAACCTGATCTGCTTCGCGGCCTGCGTCGAGGGCCTGTTCTTCTACGGCGCCTTCGCCTACGTGTACTGGTTCCGCAGCCGCGGCCTGCTGCACGGCCTGGCCACCGGCACCAACTGGGTGTTCCGCGACGAGTCGATGCACATGGACTTCGCGTTCTCCGTGGTCGACACCGTCCGCGAGGAGGAGCCCGACCTCTTCGACGACAAGATGGCCCAGCAGGTCACCGAGATGCTGGAGGAGGCCGTCGAGGCCGAGCTCCAGTTCGCCCGCGACCTGTGCGGCGAGGGCCTGCCCGGCATGAACACCGAGTCGATGCGCGAGTACCTCCAGGCGGTCGCCGACCAGCGCCTGGCCCGCCTCGGCCTGCCGGTCCGGTACGGCTCCACCAACCCGTTCGGCTTCATGGAGCTGCAGAACGTCCAGGAGCTGACCAACTTCTTCGAACGCCGGGTCTCCGCCTACCAGATCGCCGTCGAGGGCTCGGTCTCCTTCGACGACGACTTCTAGGCCGCCACCGGCCCGGAGAACAGCACGCAGAACAGCACGGAGGGCCGCACCCCCGCGGGGGTGCGGCCCTCCGCCGTACCGTCAGTCGTTGGGGACGGTGGCGTACTTGGGGGTGCCGTCGGCCATCTGCCGCAGCGCGTCCTTGCGGTCCCGCTTGGAGAGCCGGTCGATGTACAGGTACCCGTACAGGTGGTCGGTCTCGTGCTGCAGGCAGCGGGCGAAGAAGCCGGTGCCCTCGACCCGGACGAGGTTGCCGTCCTTGTCCTGGCCGGTGACGGCCGCGTAGTCGGGGCGGGCCAGCTCCTGGTAGGCGGTGGGGACGGACAGGCAGCCCTCCTGGCCGTCGTCCAGCGCCCGGCGGCCGGCCGGCAGCTCCTCCAGCACCGGGTTGACCACGTGCCCGATGTGCCGGACGCCCTCGTCGTCGGGGCAGTCGTAGACGAAGACCTTCAGGTCGACGCCGATCTGGTTGGCGGCCAGGCCGACGCCCTCCGCCGCGTACATCGACTGGAACATGTCGTCGATCAGCGCGGACAGCTCGCCGTCGAACGCGGTGACGGTCTTCACCTCGCGGTGCAGCACCGGGTTGCCGACCACGGTGATCGGACGCGCGGTGCCCTTGGACAGGTCCGGCTCCTCGCCGACCACCCGCTGGGGCTCGCCGTCCTCGTGGTCGTGGTCGTGCTCGTGGTCGTGCTGCTCGGCCATCGCTCGGTTCCGCTTTCGTCCGCATCCGCCTGGTGTACCGGTCCAGGGTACGGGGCGCGCTCCGGCCGCGGGCGGCCCCGGGTCAGCAGACCTCTTCGAGGTCCCGGTAGGCGCGGGTGGCCGGGGAGGCCGCGGCCCAGCGCTCCAGCAGGGCCCGGACCAGGCCGGCGGGCGCGGCGATCCCGCACTCGCGCTCGACCTGCCAGGGGCCGCCGGCCGCGCCCTGGCTGAGGTGGCTGAGGTGGCCGGGGTGCAGCGGGTCGCCGTCGTCGTGCGGGTCGTGGTGCGCGGTGTGGCCGTCGTCGATGGCCATCCGGGACTCCGAGCAGGTGCGGCACAGCAGCCGCACCGAGGACGTCCAGTCCTCGGCGGCGTACCCGGCGTCGGCCACCGTCTTCTCCAGCGCGTCCCGGTCGGCGGCGGTGGCGGCCTGCAGCAGCACCACCCAGGTCGGCACGGGCGAGGGCGCCCACAGCTCGATCTCGTCGAAGACCGGGTAGGCGACGTCGTCGGCGACCCGCTCGCCGTGCGGGGCGCCGTCGTGCAGCACCACCTCGCCCCAGCGGCGGCCGGAGGACGGCAGCGGGATGGACAGCACCTCGATCCGGGCCGGGTCGAGCCGCCGCCCCCACACCACCTCGGACTCGCCGTCCGGGGACAGCCGCACCGGGGTGGTGCCCAGGTCCAGCTCGATCGGCCCGTCCAGTCCGGGCCCGCCGGGCAGCCGCAGCCCGTACGCCTGCCAGGCGCGGCGGGCCAGCGGCCAGTCCTGCAGGGCGGTGGCGGTGATGCCGAGGTTCCACCAGTCCGGGGCGCCGTGCTGGCGGTCGAGCAGCGCGACGGCGCGCAGGCCGGCCGAGCGGGCCTGCTCCCAGTCGCGGCGGAACTTGTGCAGCAGGGCCAGGTTGAACCAGGAGTCGGACAGCCACGGTTCCAGGTCGGCGGCCATCACCAGCAACGCCCCGGCGTCCTCGTAGCGGCCGTCTCCGATCAGGGTGAACGCACGGTCGGTGGTCTGCCGCCAGGTCGCCGACGGACGGTGCCGTGCGCGGTGGAAGATCCTCACGTTGGTCCCTTGCCGTCGGTCGTCACCGGGTCGCCCCGCCTCCGGGTCTTCCCGCCACGACCGCATCCAACCACGCCCGCCCCCGGCCGCGCGCCCCGCGCGGCCATTCAGGCCGCCGGGCGGCAGCGGCGGTCCGGGCCGCGGGCGGCGCGGTGACC
Organism: Kitasatospora sp. YST-16; assembly: GCF_026802215.1. Lineage (NCBI taxonomy): Bacteria > Bacillati > Actinomycetota > Actinomycetes > Kitasatosporales > Streptomycetaceae > Kitasatospora > Kitasatospora sp. YST-16. The sequence goes on along the minus strand of NZ_CP113837.1, from coordinate 4,575,932 downwards.
GCGGCGGCCGAGCCGGGCCAGCGCGTCCAGCACCACCGGGTCGTAGCCGTGCCCGGCGTCCAGGCGCAGGTGTTCCAGCGGGTCGAGCAGCCCGGCCCGGGGACGGTCGGCGGCGGCGGTGCGCAGGTCGTCGTGGGCGTTGGCGACCCGGATGATCCGGGAGGCCAGCGGCAGGGTGGGGTCGTGCCGGCCGTCGGCGAGGCGGCACGGGTCGGCCAGCCTGGCGACCTGCTGCCACACCTGCCGGGGCACCCCGGTGCGCTGGATCACCTCGCTGCCGAGCCGGGCGATCCGCTGCTGCTCGCCGTCCGGCAGCAGCGCGGTGGCCCCGCCCGGGACGGGCTCGACCAGCGACAGCTGCCCGATGTCGTGCATCAGCGCGGCGTACTCGAGCAGCGTCAGTTCCCGGCTGCCGAGGCCGAGTTCGCGCCCCAGCGCGCACGCCGTGTCGGCGACCCGGCGGGCGTGCCCGGGGGTGGTGTACCCGGCGATCTCGGTGGCCCGGGCCAGCGTCTCGATGGTCTGCCCGGTGGTGGCCCGCACCGCGACGGCCCGCCGGAACGACGCCTGGGCGAGGATCAGCGGCAGGCAGAACACCGGCAGCGCCCACAGCCCGGCCTCCCCGGCGAGCAGGCTCAGCAGCAGTCCGGTGGCGACCTGCGCGGAGCCGATGCCGAGCAGCGCGTGCAGCTGGTCGTCCAGCGCGGCGGCGTACCGCAGCCCGGTGCGGGCGCACTGCTGGGCGGCGGCCAGCACCGCGTCGCCGAGCGCGGTCAGCGCGGCGACCCCGGCGAGCAGCGCCCCGTAGGCGGGTCCGGGCATCCGGTCGGTGACGCCGGAGTTGTACAGCGGCTGGAACAGCAGGGCGGCGAACGCGACGGTGACCAGTCGGCGGGCGGCGGCGTCCAGGCCGGCCAGCGGGGCGCGCGGCCGGTGCCGGACGGCGGCCAGCGCCCACTGCCCGGCGAGCTGGGTGCCCAGCCCGAGCAGGGTGCCGACCGCGGTGACGCCCGCGACCTGCAGCATCCCGTGCGTGGTGGGCAGCCCGTGCAGCGGCCCGAGCAGCGCGTACGCGAGGGCGACGGCGGTGGCGACGGGCGCGGGTTCGCGGTCGCCGGGCAGCGCGGGCCCGGCGCACTGGCCGAGGCCGATCAGCCCGGCGAAGGCCAGGGCGACGCCGCGCTGGGCGACGCCGTCGGCCAGCGCGTGCAGGACGGCGGCGGCCCCGAGCGTGACGGCCGCGGCGAGCAGCAGGTCGGCCGGGGCCGGGCGGCGGCGGGTGTTCACGCCGCTCCCCGGCCGGCAGGCCGGTGCCGGACTGCTGGGGCAGCCGGGCCGGCTCGGGCACGCCGAGCGGGATGTCCGGCACCTCGCCGTCCCAGCCGCCGGGCGGCGGCGGTTCGGGCTGCCAGCCGTGCTCGGCGACGGCCTCGACCAGCGCGCCGACCATCACCGGGTCGAACTGGCTGCCGGCGCACCGCTCCAGTTCGGCGACCGCCTCGGGGACGGGGCGCCCGCGCCGGTAGGAGCGGGTCGAGGTCATCGAGTCGAAGGCGTCGGCGACCGAGATGATCCGGGCGAACTCGGGGATCCGCTCCCCGGTCAGCCCGTGCGGGTAGCCGCGGCCGTCCATCCGCTCGTGGTGGTGCAGGATGCCGTCGCGGCCCTCGCCGAGGAAGTCCAGCTGCCGCACCAGCTCGTGCCCGAACACCGGGTGCACCTCGACGGCGCGCCGCTCGGCGTCGGTCAGCGGCCCGTTGCGGCGCAGCAGTTCGGTGGCGACGGCGAGCTTGCCGACGTCGTGCAGCGTCCCGGCGAAGTGCAGGGTGCGGATCCGGTCCTCGGCCAGGCCGAGCTGGCGGGCGATCAGCACCGAGGCCCGGCCGACCCGTTCGCTGTGGCCGCGGGTGTAGGCGTCCTTGATCTCCACGGCCTGCACCAGGGCCTGCACGGTGGCCCGGTGCGCGGTCCGCTCGCGGTGGCCCTGCGCGGACAGCCAGGCGGTGATGGTCAGCGGCAGCAGCCCGAGCACGGCGGCGAACGCCCCGTACGGGCCCTGCCACAGCACCGCGATCATCAGGCCGCCCGCGCCGTGCAGCAGCGCGGCGGGCGCGGCCCGGCGCAGCGCCCGGGCCGCGCCGGGCCCGGCGGCGCCGCAGGTCAGCCGGACCATGCCGGCCACCAGCACGCCGTTGACCAGGCAGAACGTCAGGATCGCGGCCAGCGCGCCCAGCGCGGCGCCGGGGAAGCGGGTGCCGAGCAGCAGCCGGACCCCGCCGAGCAGCCGGAACACCTCGGCGGCGGCGGCCGCGGCCAGGGCCAGTTGGGCGGCGTTCCACACCCGGCGCAGCCCGCGCGGGTGGACGGCCGGGCCGAGCAGCGCCCCGGGCAGGGCGACCAGGGCGGCCGCGGCGGGCGGCAGCATCAGCACGCCCGCGAACAGCACCGGGAAGAAGCCGCTGCCCCGCGGGTCGGCCGGGGCCTCGTCGGCGGGGCGGCCGCGCAGCCGGCGCCAGACCCGGGCGCACGGGGTGCGGGCGCCCTGTGCCAGCGACTCCAGGCACATGTGCAGCAGGGCCAGCAGGCCGATCCGGGGCCAGTCGGGCCGGGGGCCGGCCGCGGCCAGCGGCAGCAGCACCGCGAACGCGGCCGCCAGGACGGCGGCCAGGTAGCCCACGGCCCGCCCCGGCAGGGCGGCGGCGCTCCGCTCGCGTTCGCTTCCGCTGGCGATCTCGGCCTCCCCAGCCCGTTCCGGGCCCTCCGACGTGAGGACTCGTCAGAGAATAGGGCCCGCCCGCGCGGGTGCGGCGCACGATCGCGTATTGCCGCAGCCGGAGCAGCGACAGCTCACCCGATCGAGTGAGTGCTACTCGGCGGTCGCCACCGCGGAGCCGTGTCCGGCCGTCCCGTCGACCGTCACCTCGACGCTCACCGCGGACACCTCGATCACCGAGGTGTCCACCTCTCCCGAGCGCTGGGTGCGGATCGAGTCGATCCGGGCCAGCACCTTGGCCCGCAGGTCGGTCGGGGGCGCGTCGCACCCGCAGGAGCGCTTGATCAGCGCCTTGATCGCCTGTTCCAGGCCGTACTTCTCCAAGCACGGCGAGCACTCGTCGAAGTGCACCCGCAGCTTGGCGCAGTCGCCCTCGGGCATCTCGTTGTCGAGGAATTCGTAGAGGTGGTCGAGCACCTCTCCGCACTCGGTCTCGTGCGGATCGCCGCAGCTCATGAGCCCGCGCCCTTCGCTTCCTGCCCTGCACCGGTACCGGCCGGGACCAGCCCCCGCTCGCGGGCGTAGTCCTCCAGCATGCCGCGCAACTGACGGCGGCCACGGTGCAGTCGGGACATCACCGTACCGATGGGTGTACCCATGATGTCCGCGATCTCCTTGTACGCAAAGCCCTCGACGTCCGCGAGGTACACCGCGATCCGGAATTCCTCCGGGATGGCCTGGAGCGCGTCCTTCACGTCGCTGTCCGGCAGGTGGTCGAGCGCCTGCGTCTCGGCCGAGCGCAGCCCGGTCGACATGTGCGACTCGGCGCGCGCCAGCTGCCAGTCCTCGATCTCCTCGGCCGCGGTGCGCTGGGGTTCGCGCTGCTTCTTGCGGTACGAGTTGATGAAGGTGTTGGTGAGGATGCGGTACAGCCAGGCCTTGAGGTTGGTGCCCTCGCGGAACTGGTGGAACGACGCGTACGCCTTGGCGAACGCCTCCTGGAGCAGGTCCTCCGCGTCGGCCGGGTTGCGGGTCATCCGCAGCGCCGCCGAGTACATCGGGTCCAGGTAGCCGAGCGCGTCGCGCTCGAAGCGTGCGCGCCTGGCCTGCTCGCTCTCGTTCTCGGACACCCGGAAGGTGTCCTCGCCGATCGCCTCGGCCAGTTCGTCGCCGGTGAGCTGTTCGCCCTCCGGTCGGCCCTGGTCGGCGCCAGCAGCGCCCGACACGGCCGCGTCATCGGTCCCGACGACCGGACCCACCTCCTCGGAAACCCGCACACGGCCCACCTCGGGCCGACCCGCAAGCGAGGATATCGGGCTGACCGGCTTCTCGCCCGCGACAACCCACTCCGACCAGTCCGGCAGGAGCGCGGACTGCGCGGCCCGCTCTTCCGGCCGCTCGCGGCACGCGATCGAACCCATGGACCCTGCCTTTCCACCGGGGGCATGTTCTGACGACTCGTGCAACCCCGTCGACCGCCGCCGCATTCCCGGCCCCGCGCACCGAGGCGCAACTCACGTCCGCCACCGCGGCCTTGCCGCCGCGGGCTCAGCGGAGCCAGTCGGTGACCGCCGCGGTGACCAGGTCCAGCGCCTCGTCCTGGGTCAGCGGGGCCTTCTTCGGGACCTTGAAGCCGTGCGCGGCGTGCGGGACCCCGGCCAGGCGGTGGGTGGCGGGCAGTTCCGGGAACTCGCCGGGGGTGCCGAAGGTGTCCGCGCCGCCCTGCACGACCAGCGTGGGCAGGCCGGTGGCGAGCAGCTCGTCCGCCCGGCTCTTCTCCGGCCTGCCGGGCGGGTGCAGCGGGAAGGCCAGCGCGAGGACGCCCGCGGCGCCGAGGGCGGCGGAGGTGCGGCAGGCGACCCGGGCGCCGGCGCTGCGGCCGCCCGCGTACACCGGCAGCCCTTCCCCGGCCGCGGCGGCGAACTGCGCGGGCCAGCCGGCGTCGAGGGCGGCCGGGGCCGGGGCGAGCTTGCGCCCGGCCACCCGCCAGGGCTGCTCGGCGAGCACCACGGTGACGCCGCGCCGCGGCAGCGCGGCGGCCAGCGCCTGCAGGTCGGGCGCCTCGACGCCGCCGCCCGCCCCGTGCCCCAGGAGCAGGACGGCCCGCGCCCCGGCGGCCCGGAACCAGTGGAGCCGGGCGTCCCCGGCCGGGGTCTCGACGATCTGCTGCACGGCGCCGAGCGTACCCGGGCCCGGCTCCCCCGCCGCGGCGGCCGGGCGGGCTCAGAACAGCGTGGTGAGGTCGTCCTCGGTGAGCGGGCGGGTCAGGCCGGGGTGGTTGTTGCGGATCCTGCCGACCTCGTCGGGGACGGCGTGGATGCGCAGGTCGCCGGGCGGGGGCGGGGTGAGGTCGGCGGTCTCGGCGTGCGGGTCGAGCCAGGCGTCCCAGCGGTCGGGGCCGAGGTAGAGCGGCATCCGCTCGTGGACGGGGGCGAGCAGCGGTTCGGCGGCGGTGGTGACGACGGTGCAGGTGACCAGCCAGGCGTCGGGGTGGTCGCCGGGGCGCTCGCGGTCGCGCCAGAACTCGTACAGCCCGGCGAGGGCGAGCGGCGCGCCGTCGGCGCGGTGCACGAAGTAGGGGCGGCGGGGCGGGCGGGAGACGTCGTCGGTGGGGGCGGTCTGCCACTCGTAGTAGCCGTCGACGGGTATCAGGCAGCGCCGGGAGGCGTACGCCTGCCGGTAGGCGGGCTTCTCGTGGACGGTCTCCGCCCGGGCGTTGATCATCTTGACCGCGGTCTCGGGGCTGCTCGCCCAGCCGGGCACCAGGCCCCAGCGCAGGGTGTGCAGTTGGCGCACGGGGCGGCGCTGTCCGCGCGGGGCGCGGTCGAGGACGGCATAGGTCCGCGCGGTGGGGGCGACGTTCCAGCTGGGGGCGATCGTCTCGGTCGGGTCCCACTGCTCGACGCCGAACAGGCGGACCAGTTCGGCGGGTTCGGTGGAGGAGGCGAAGCGTCCGCACATGGCGTCCAGCTTGCCAGAGCGGGAGGGGGCAGAACCAGCGGCTACCGGCGGCCCGTCCTTCCGTGGGAGGCTGCCCGCCCCGGGCTGGGGAGACGACGGTGATCGGAGGTCGGCGGATGGACTTCGCACAACTGTGGGACCGGGTGACGGCCGTGCAGCCGGACCCTCCGCACTGGCTGGTGTGGGGCACCGCGGCGGTGGCGCTGCTGGCGGTGGCGGTGCGCCCGGTGTGGATGTGGACCCGCACCGTGGTGACGATCGCGCACGAGGGCGGGCACGGGCTCACCGCGCTGCTGACCCGGCGGCGGCTGTCGGGCATCCGGCTGCACTCGGACACCTCGGGGCTGACGGTCTCCTCCGGGAAGCCGACCGGCCCGGGCATGGTGCTGACCGCGGCGGCGGGCTACCCGGCGCCCTCGCTGCTGGGCCTGGGCGGGGCGGCGCTGCTGGCCGCGGGGCGGACCACCGCGCTGCTGTGGATCGGCATCGCGCTGCTGGCGGCGATGCTGCTGACGCTGCGCAACCTGTTCGGGGTGCTGGCGGTGCTGGTGACGGGCGGGGCGTTCGTCGCGGTGTCCTGGTACGGGACGGCCGAATGGCAGGGGGCGTTCGCCTACCTGGGGGTGTGGTTCCTGCTGCTGGCGGGGGTGCGCCCGATGCTGGAGCTGTGGGTGACCCGGCGGCGGCGCGGCGGCGCGCCCGGCTCGGACGCCGACCAGTTGGCGCGGCTGACGGGGGTGCCGGGGGCGCTGTGGGTGGTGGCGTTCCTGGCGGTGGCGCTGGCCTGCCTGGGGCTCGGAGCGGCCTGGCTGCTGCCCCGGTAGCGGCACGGCGCCTCATAGACTTGACGCCATGACCGACTCCCTGTGGCCCGCTCCCGTCGCCACCGCCGCCGTGGACGCGACCGTGACGATCCCCGGCTCGAAGTCCGCGACCAACCGCGCGCTGGTGCTGGCCGCCCTCGCCGACGGCCCGGGCTGGGTGCGCCGCCCGCTGCGCAGCCGCGACTCGCAGCTGATGGCGGACGGCCTGCGGGCGCTGGGCGTGACGGTCGAGGAGACGGTGAACGCGGCGTCCGGCGGCACCGGCGGCGGCGAGGCGTGGCGGGTCATCCCGGCCGAGCGGCTGCGCGGCCCGGCGCACGTGGACGTGGGCAACGCCGGGACGGTGATGCGCTTCCTGCCGCCGCTGGCCACCCTGGCCGACGGCCCGGTGCACTTCGACGGCGACCCGCGCAGCCACGAGCGCCCGCAGCACGGCGTGATCGACGCGCTGCGCGCGCTGGGCGCCCGGATCGAGGACGGCGGCCGCGGCGGCTTCCCGCTGACCGTGCACGGCACCGGCGCGCTGGACGGCGGCGCGGTGGAGGTGGACGCCTCGTCCTCCTCGCAGTTCGTCTCGGCGCTGCTGCTGTCCGGGGCGCGCTTCAACCACGGCGTGGAGATCCGCAACACCGGCGGGCCGGTGCCCTCGCTGCCGCACATCCGGATGACCGTCGACATGGTCCGCAAGGCCGGCGGCCAGGTGGACGCGCCGGAGGACGGCGGCGAGAAGGACGTCTGGCGGGTCACCCCGGGCGCGCTGATCGGCCGCGACCTGGTGGTCGAGCCGGACCTGTCGAACGCGGCCCCGTTCTTCGCGGCGGCGCTGGCCACCGGCGGCCGGGTGACCGTCCGGGACTGGCCGAAGCACACGTACCAGCCGGGCGACCAGCTGCGCGAGATCTACACCGCGATGGGCGGCTCCTGCGCATTCGTGGACGACGGGCTGCAGTTCACCGGCACCGGCAAGATCCACGGCATCGAGGCCGACCTGCACGACGTCGGCGAGCTGACCCCGGTGATCGCCGCGGTGGCGGCGCTGGCCGACTCCGAGTCGCACCTGTACGGCATCGCGCACCTGCGGCTGCACGAGACCGACCGGTTGGCCGCGCTGGCCAAGGAGATCAACTCCCTGGGCGGCGACGTCACCGAGACGGAGGACGGGTTGCGGATCCGGCCCCGCCCGCTGCACGGCGGCGTCTTCCACACCTACGAGGACCACCGGCTGGCCACCGCCGCCGCCGTCCTGGGCCTGGCCGTGGAGGGCGTGCTGGTGGAGGACGTGGCGACCACCGCCAAGACCCTGCCGGACTTCCCGCAGATGTGGGCCGACCTCCTCGGCCAGGGCTGACGGGGGATCACCAGCATGCGCCGCTACGACAAGAACGCCGACGAGGACGACATCCGCAGCCGCCCGGGACGCCGGGGCTCCCGCCCCCGCACCCGGATCCGGCCCAAGCACGAGGACGCCGCCGAGGCGATGATCCTCACCGTGGACCGGGGCCGGATGACCTGCCTGGTCGACAGCGGCACCGAGGACGAGCGCCAGGTCGTCGCCATGAAGGCCCGCGAGCTGGGCCGCAAGGGCGTCGTCGTCGGCGACACCGTCAGCGTGGTCGGCGACCTGTCCGGCGAGCCGGACACGCTGGCCCGGATCGTCCGGGTCGAGGAGCGCAGCTCGGTGCTGCGCCGCACCGCGGACGACGACGACCCGTACGAGCGGATCGTGGTCGCCAACGCCGAGCAGATGGCCATCGTCACCGCGCTGGCCAACCCCGAGCCCCGCCCCCGGCTGATCGACCGCTGCCTGGTGGCCGCGTTCGACGCCGGGATGGAGCCGCTGCTGGTGCTCACCAAGGCCGACCTGGCCTCCGCCGACGAGCTGCTGGAGTCGTACGCGCCGTTGGGCATCCGCTACGTGGTGACCCGGGCCGACGAGTTGGAGAGCGCCGGGGCGGAGGCCGTCCGCGAGCACCTGCGCGGGCGGACCACGGTGTTCATCGGGCACTCCGGCGTCGGCAAGACCACCCTGGTCAACGCGCTCGTCCCGGAGCGGCAGCGGACCACCGGCCGGGTCAACTCCGTCACCGGCCGGGGCCGGCACACCACCGTCTCGGCGCTGGCGCTGCGGCTGCCCCCGCCGCCCGGCGCCAAGCCGGGCTCGAAGAAGGCGCTGGACCCGGGCTGGGTGATCGACACCCCCGGCTTCCGCTCCTTCGGCCTGTCCCACATCGACCCGTCCCGGGTCATCCACGCCTTCCCCGACCTGGAGCCCGGCACCGCCGACTGCCCGCGCGCCTGCTCGCACGACGAACCGGACTGCGCGCTGGACGCCTGGGTCGCCGACGGCCACGCCGACCCGGCCCGGCTGTACTCGCTGCGCCGGCTGCTGGCCACCCGCGAGGCGCACGAAGGGGACTGAGAATTCACGGTGATCACGAGTCGCTGGGGCCGCTGCGCTGGGTAACGATAGGAAGGTCACACCGTCCTATCTGACAGGGAGTCAACCCGATGGCATGGGCCATGGTGATCCTCGCCGGTCTGCTGGAAACGGGATTCGCGGTCAACCTCAAGCTCAGCCACGGCTTCACCAGGCTCTGGCCCACCATCAGCTTCGCGCTCTTCGCGCTGGGCTCCTTCGGCCTGCTCACCCTCTCCCTGAAGACCCTCCCGGTCGGCAGCGCCTACGCGGTGTGGACCGGCATCGGCGCGGCCGGCACCGCGGTGTACGGGATGGTCTTCCTCGGCGAGTCCTCCTCCACCCTCAAGCTCGTCTCCATCTCCCTGGTCATCGCGGGCGTGATCGGCCTGCAGCTCAGCGGCTCGGGACACTGAGTCCGCTAGGGTTCCGTGCATGGCCGACTACCACGACGACCTCCGACTCGCCCACGTCCTCGCCGACTCGGCCGACTCGATCACCATGGAGCGGTTCAAGGCGCTCGACCTGAAGATCGAGACCAAGCCCGACCTGACCCCGGTCAGCGACGCCGACAAGGCCGCCGAGGAACTCGTCCGCTCCGTCCTGCAGCGGGCCCGTCCGCGCGACGCCGTGCTCGGCGAGGAGTACGGCCTGCAGGGCTCCGGCCCGCGCCGCTGGGTGATCGACCCGATCGACGGCACCAAGAACTACGTCCGCGGCGTCCCGGTCTGGGCCACCCTGGTCGCCCTGCTGGAGGAGCAGCCCGACGGCGAGCACGTCCCGGTGGTCGGCATCGTCTCCGCCCCCGCGCTCGGCCGCCGCTGGTGGGCCGCCAAGGGCCTCGGCGCGTTCGCCGGCCGCAGCCTCGCCAAGTCCCAGCGCATCCACGTCTCCAAGGTCTCCCGCCTCGCCGACGCCTCGCTCTCCTTCTCCTCGCTCAGCGGCTGGGAGGAGCGGGCCCGCCTCGACGCCTTCCTCGACCTCACCCGGATCTGCTGGCGCACCCGCGCCTTCGGCGACTTCTGGTCCTACATGATGGTCGCCGAGGGCGCCGTCGACATCGCCGCCGAACCCGAGCTCTCCCTCTGGGACATGGCCGCCCCCTGCATCATCGTCCAGGAGGCCGGCGGCCGCTTCACCGGCCTCGACGGCATCGACGGCCCCACCGGCGCGGACGCGGTCGCCACCAACGGCATCCTCCACGAGGCGGCGCTGCGCTCGCTCAGCGTCTGACCGAGAGCTGCGAACGCCAGGAAGCGCACCACCAGGGGCGCGGGGAACTGCGCGGCCAACCGAGCACTCACAGCCAGATCGCGAACCAGGACGAGAGCTTGCACTGTCCCGCGATCTCACTGACGTGCGACTCCCGCTTCGCGCAGTTCCCCGCGCCCCCGGTTTCGCCTCAGCGCAGCGCTACGCCGAGAGCTCCGCGTTGAGCGCCCCCAGCAGCCGTCCCGCCCGTTCCGCGACCTCGGCCGGGCCGTACTCCGCCGCGCGCTTGCACCAGTTCTCCGCCTGGACGGCCTCGCCGCGCCGCAGCGCCAGCAGGGCGAGCCGGAGGGCCGCGCGGCCGTGGCCGGCGTCCGCGGCGCGGGTGTACCAGAGCATGGCCTCGGCCTCGCTGTCCTGCCGGGCCAGCAGCAGGCCGAGGTTGAAGGCGGCGCTGCGGCTGCCGCCCTCGGCGGCGCGGCGGTACCAGCTCTCGGCGATCTGGAGGGCGCCGCGCTCGGCCGCGCGGACGCCCATCCGGACCTGGGCGCGGCGGTGTCCGGCGTCGGCGGCGATCGCGTACCAGTGTTCGGCCTCGGCGTCGGCGTCGCCGCGGCGGTCGAGCAGCGAGGCGAGCCGGAAGGCGCCCTCCGCGGAGCCGCCGTCGGCGGCCTGCCGGTAGCGTTCGAGCGCGCCGGTGAAGTTGCCGCGCTGTTCCTGGGCGACGGCGAGTTGCAGGGCGGCCTCGCCGTGGCCCTCGGCGGCGGCGCGGGCGTACCACTCCTGGGCCTGCCGGGTCTCGCCTCGGCCGGCGTGCAGGACGCCGAGGTTGAAGGCGCCGTCGACGGAGCCGGCTTCGGCGGCCTTGGAGAACCAGGGTTCGGCGCCGGACTCGTCGCCGCGCTGGAGCAGCACGACGGCGAGCGCGTTGCAGGCCTCGCGGTGTCCGGCGTAGGCGGCGCGGCGGTACCACTGCTCGGCCTGGGCCTCGCGGCCGGCGCCGGCGCAGAGCAGGCCGAGGTTGAAGGCGCCGTTGTGGTCGCCGGCGTCGAGGGCGGCGCGGTACCAGCGTTCGGCGACGGTGTTCTCGCCGCGGCCGGCGTGCAGGGCGCCGAGGGCGTTGGCGGCGGTGCCGTCGCCGGCTTCGGCGGCCTCCTGCCACCATTCGGCGGCGGCGGCGAGGTCGCCGGTGTCGCGGAGCAGGAAGCCGAGGGCGCAGGCGGCGCGGGCCTCGCCGTTCTGGGCGGACTGCCGGTACCAGCGGGCGGCCTCGTCGAGGTCGGCGCGGGCTTCGAGCAGGACGCCGAGGCGCAGCGCGGCGCGGGCGTGGCTGCGGGCGGCGGCGGTGCGGTACCAGGTCTCGGCGGTGTCCTTGTCCCCGGCGGCCTCGCGCATCCGGGCGAGGCGGTAGGCGGCCTCGCGGTGGCCGGAGTCGGCGGCGGCCTTGAACCAGCGTTCGGCGCGGACGTCGCGGCGGTGCTCCATGAGGTCGCCGAGGGCGTAGGCGCCGAGCGGGTGGCCCTGTTCGGCGGCGTAGTGCAGCCAGTACTCGGCGGCCTCCTCCTCGCCCTGGTCGCGCAGTTGCAGGCCGAGGGCGTGGGCGGCGGGGGCGGATCCGGCGACGGCGGCCTGCCGCCACCACTGGGCGGCCTCGGTGCGGTGGCCCTGCTGGTGGAGCAGGACGCCGAGGTTGTTGGCGGCGGCGCGCAGGCCCGCGGCGGCGGCGGAGCGCAGGTACGGTTCGGCGTCGCGCAGGTCGCCGCGGCGCAGCAGGAGGGCGCCGAGCTGGCTGGCGGCGTTCGGGTCCCCGGCGTCGGCGGAGCCGCGGTGGCGGGCTTCGAGGGCGGCCTGTTCGCGGGCGGCGAGGGCGGTCTCGAAGCTGTCGGCGGCGTCGTCGTCGGGGTCGACGAGGTCGCGGACGGAGGCGGCGGCGACCTGCTCGGCCGTCAGGTGGACGAGGCTCTCGGGGCCGTAGCCGGTCACGTCGATGCCGCCCGCGGTGCCGCGCTGGGCGGGCAGGCTGCCGGTGGACGGGCCGGCGGGCCGGTCGGCGGCCCGGGTGCCGGTGCCGCTACCGGTCTCGGTGTCGGTCCCGGTGTCCGGGGTGGTGCCGGCCGCCTGTCGTTCTCCCGTCCCGCTGTTGCCGATGAGCTTCATGCCGACTCCCGCTCCCCCCGAGTGTCGCGGCATCCGCCCGGGGCCGTCGACCCCGGGCGCCTCCCCCAGGGGGCGCGCCGGACCGGACGGCCCGTCAGCGGCCGTGCCGCGTCCCCCTCGTGGTTCATCGTCGCATCACCCGCACACCGCGTACACCTGCTCCGTCCGTTTTGGCGGAGCGGGGCCGAAGCCCGGCGAGATCGCTTCGGCTCTTTGTCGATTTCCCGACACTGAGCCCCACAAACCCCGGCCACGCATCGTACCGGAGTCGATCAACTCTCCGCGCGCGCAAGGGGGAAGGCCCGGAGGACGAAATCCTCCGGGCCTTCCGTGAAGGGTTCTTGACGGGGCCTCAGCTCACGCTGAAGTCGTCGGCCTGGTAAGCACCCTGTCCGTACCAACCGTGCACCCAGACGGTGACCGAGGTCACCGAGGCACCGGTGGTGAACTTGGTGGACAGCTGCGTCCACGCGCTCCCGCCGGGGGTCCAGGTCGAGCTGTCCGCGCCGGAGCCGGTGACGCCCAGGTAGGTGTAGTTGCCCTTGACCCAGGCGGACAGCGTGTAGGTGGTGTTCGGCTTGACCGTGACGGTCTGCTGGCACTGCGCGGTGTCACCGGCGCTCGCGTTGCCCTGCAGGGCGTACGAGCCGGTGTGGCCGCCGCTGACCACCGCGCCGCCGCTGCCCGCGCAGGTCCACGGGCTGAGCGCGCCGGACTCCAGGCCGGGGTTGGCCACGATCCCACCGCTGGGCGAGGTCGGCGAGGAGGACGGGCTGGTGGTCGGGCCGGTCGGCGAGGTCGAGGGGCTGCTGGAGGGCGGGGCCGACGGCGAGGTGCTGGCGGTCGGCGACGCGCTGGTGGAGGTGGAGGCGCTGGCGCTGGGCGAACCGGTCGGCGGGGCCGGGCAGGAGGCGGCCGAGCCGTTGGTGGCGTTCATCAGCGGGTTGAGCAGCGCCGCGTTCGGGTCGTCGTACAGCGAGAACACGAACGATCCGCCGAGGCCGTTGCAGTGCGCGTAGTCCATCTTGGCCTGGATGGACTTGGCGTTCTCGCCGGACCAGAAGTTGGTGCCGTCGTAGAAGTACGCCGCCTGCGCGGCCGGGTCCCAGTAGGTGTAGCTGGGGTTGTCCACCGTCCCGAGCAGTTCCTTGTACATCCGCACGCCGTTGACGTTGCCGGAGTTCGGCGCGCCCTGGGCCGGTCCGCTGGCGGGCTGGAACAGCCCGTGGTTGGCGCCGGCCGCGACGCCGGTCCAGCCGCGGTAGTACAGCGGGACGCCCATGTTGAGCTTGTTCGCCGGGAACCCGCCGGGGATGCCGTACGAGGAGTCGCCGACCGTGTACGCCTTGATCGCCTCGTCGATCGAGTACTTGGCGTTGCCCGGCGGCACGTTGTTCATCGGGTCGTTCGGGTTCTGGTAGACCGGCGTCTGGTGGTTGGTCGGGCCCTGGGCCTCCCAGCCGCCGTGCATGTCGTACGTCATCGGGTCCGCGAAGGTCAGGTACTGCCCGATCTTGTCGGTCTCGACGTTCTGGATCTTGTCCTGGCCGGCCGGCAGCGCCGCGCTCAGCGCGTAGGTCTTGCCGTCCGCGGCGCCCTGGGTGTTGAGCTCGCTGCGGAACTCGGCGAGCAGCGCGGTGAAGTTCTGCTTGTCGTTGGGCGAGGAGTGGTTGCCGGTGTGGCCGCCGCCGCCCGGGTACTCCCAGTCGATGTCGAAGCCGTCGAAGATGCCCTTGCCGGTGCCGGCGCCGCCGTAGCCGCCCTGCGCGGGCAGGTTGCCCTTGATGAACATGTCGACGCACGAGGAGACGAGCTTCTTGCGCGAGGCGTCGGTGGCCGCCGCGTCGGAGAAGTACTTGGAGTACGTCCAACCGCCGATCGACAGCAGCACCTTGAGCTTCGGGTACTTCGCCTTCAGCTCCTGGAGCTGGTGGAAGTTGCCGGCCAGCGGCTGGTTCCAGGTGTCGGTGGAGTTGTCGACGCTGTTGCCGTTGGCGAAGGTCTTGGCGTAGTCGGCGTAGTAGTCGCCCGCGCCGTCGCCGGCGTTCGGGTTGTTCTCGTCCTGCGAGGCCGCCGAGTTGGCCTCGAAGCAGGTCAGGTTGGTCGGGTCGATGTTGGCGAAGTCGTACAGCAGGTAGTCGAGCTTCCCGGCCATGCCGTTGGTGTCGACGTTCTTCAGGTAGTAGGCGTTCTGGTAGATCGACCACTGGTCGAAGTACGCGACCTTCATGCCGCCGCTGGTGGCGGGGGCCCCGGTCGTGTTGCCCGGCCCGGCGGTCGCGCTGGGGGCTCCCAGCAGCGAGACCGCTCCGGCGAGCAGCGTGGCGGCCGCGGCCGTGACGGCCCAGGCCCTGCGGTTGTTGCGATGCATGCGGATGTGCCTCTCTCCTGTCACGTGGGGATGCAGGAACGCCGTCCGACACCCGGTCGGGGAGAGCGGCAGACGGAACCAGAACGTGATCAATTCCCGTTGCTGGTAAAGGAGTTGCAACGCATCAGGACGGGCGGTGGGGGCCGCCCGTCATGGGCATGACCCAGATTGGACTGGACCACATGGGGTGTCAATCGACCGGACACCCAAGGAATGGCAAAGGGAACGACGAAGGCCCGGAGGCTGATGCCTCCGGGCCTTTCGCTACTGAGTAGCGGGGACAGGATTTGAACCTGCGACCTCTGGGTTATGAGCCCAGCGAGCTACCGAGCTGCTCCACCCCGCGTCGGTGAAACCACTGTATCACGATCACGGGGTGGACCAACAAACCGGTTCCCGCAGCTCAGCCGGTGGGCGAGGCGGTCGGCGAAGCCGTGGGCGAAACGCTGCCGCCGGCCTTCTGCTCGGCGGCCATCGCGTCGCCGATGGCCTTCTTCAGCGCCTCCTGGGCCTTGCCGTACGCCGCCCAGTCGCCGTTCTTCATCGCCGCCTGGCCGTCGTCGAAGGCCTTCTGCGCCTCGGTGAGCGCCTTCTGCACCTCCGGGCTGTCCGGCGCGGTCGGCGTCGTGGGCGTCGTGGGCGTGGTCGGCGTGGTCGGCGTGGTCGGCGTCCCGGTGCCCGGGTTCTGCGGCTCGGCCGGGGCGGTCGGGGTGGTGGCCCCGTTGGCCGCGCCGCCGAGCACCTTGGCCAGCGCCTGGTCCAGGGTGTCCTCGAGCGCCACGTTGTGGTCGCCGTACACCGCCAGCACCTTCTTCAGCACCGGCACCTTGGCGCCGCGGGCCACCAGGTACACCGGCTCCACGTTGAGGATGCCGCCGCCGACCGGCAGGGTCAGCAGGTTGCCGTACACCACGTCGGAGTCGGTGCCGCTGCGCAGCAGCGTCAGCTGGCGGGCCACCTCGGAGTCGGAGTTGAACTTCGCCTGGGTCAGCGCCGGGCCGAGCGCGCCCGAACCGGACGGCATCCGCAGGATCCGCAGCTTGCCGTAGCCCGGGCCCGGGTCGGCGTCCGCGGTCATGAACGCGGCCAGGTTCTTGCGGCCCGAGGGCACGAAGGAGGTGGTCAGCGAGAAGCTGGCCGCCTTGGCGTCCGGCATCCGCAGCGTCAGGTAGTACGGCGGCTGCACCTCGTGGGTGTTGACCGTCGGGTCCTCCGGCACCTCCCAGATGTCGGTGCCGTTGAAGAACGCCGTGGCGTCGGTCATGTGGTACTGCCCGAGCAGGTCGCGCTGCACCTTGAACAGGTCCTGCGGGTAGCGCAGGTGCGGCAGCAGGGTGGCCGGGACGTCCGCCTTCGGCTTCACCGTGCCCGGGAACGCCTTCATCCAGGTCTTCAGCACCGGATCGGCCTCGTCCCACTGGTAGAGCGTCACCTCGCCGGTGTACGCGTCCACGGTGGCCTTCACCGAGTTGCGGATGTAGTTGACCTGGTTGACGGCGGTCAGGGTGCGGCCGCGCTGGTCGGTCAGCGAGTCCTTGGTGGCGTCGCCGAAGGTGGTCTTGGACGAGAACGGGTACCCGTCCGAGGTGGTGTAGCCGTCCAGCACCCACACCAGCCGGCCGTTCTCCACCACCGGGTACGGGTCGGCGTCGATCGACAGCCACGGCGCGACCTTCTCGACCCGCTCCTTGGGGGTGCGGTCGTACAGGATCTTCGCGTCGTCCTTGATCGCCCCCGAGTAGAAAAGCTGCGGCTCGGCGAACTTCACCGCGTACGCGGCCCGGGTCAGCGGGTTGTTCAGCGAGACGCCGCTGCCGCCGCTGTACTGGGAGGTCTGGTCCGGCTGTCCGTCCCGGGTGTAGTCGATCTCGTCCATGCCGGGCCCGACGACGGAGTACATCGTCGTCTTCTCGCCGTAGTACACCCGCTGCTCGTACGCGCCCAGGTCGCCCTCGGCGGGCAGCGCGTGCTCGGTGTAGACCGGGTTGCCGTTGGCGTCGACCTGGTTGCCCTTGGCGGCGACCACGCCGTACCCGTGGGTGTACTTGAAGTGGTCGTTGATGAAGTTGCGCTGCTGCACGCCGGTCAGGTCCAGCTCGCGCACGCCCAGCACGGTGTCCTGGTCGCCGTAGCGGTCCACGTCCAGCGTCTTGGGGAACGCGTAGTAGTTGCGCAGCGCCTGGTTCTGCTGGAACGTCGGCGAGACCACGTTCGGGTCCAGCAGCCGGATGTCCGAGACGGTCTGCGCGTCCTGCTTGAGCTTGTCGGCGTCGGTCGAGTCGGTCGGCGTGTACTGCTGCTCGGCCGCGTCCGCGATGCCGTACGCCTGCCTGGTCGCGTCGATGTTCTTCTGGATGTACGCGGTCTCCTTGGCCTGCTCGTTCGGCTTGACCTGGAACTGCTGCACCAGCGCCGGGTAGAGGCCGCCGACCAGCAGCGCGGACAGCGCCATCAGCCCGAAGCCGATCAGCGCCGGCGCCCAGGTCCGCCTGATCGGGGTCAGGAAGAACAGCAGCGCGCAGATGATCGCCACGAAGAACAGGATCGTCTTGGCCGGCAGGAACGCGTTGGCGTCCACGTAGCGCAGGCCGGTCCAGCCGTCGACGTTCTTGTACGACTCGCTCTTCACCGCCAGCGCGTACCGGTCCAGCCAGTACGCCACCGCCTTCAGCAGCACGAACACGCCCAGCAGCACGGCCAGGTGGCCCTGCGCCCCGGCGCTCGCCCGCCGCCCGGGCCCCTGCAGCCGCAGGCCCCCGTACAGGTAGTGCACGGCGGTCGCCGCCAGCAGCGAGACGATCACCGCGCTGAACGCGAAGCCCAGCACGAACTGGTACCAGGGCAGGTCGAACGCGTAGTACGAGACGTCCTGGTGGAACTGGCTGTCCTTCACGCCGAACGAGGTGCCGTTGACCCACAGCATCCACGTCCGCCACTGCGCGCCCGCCGCGGCGCCGGCCGCCAGGCCGACCAGCAGCGACAGGCCGACCAGCAGCCACTTGCGGAACGGCGCGATGCCCGTCCGGTAGCGGTCCAGGCTCTGCTGCTCCACCGACATCGCGGCCAGCGGCGGCCGCAGCCGGTGCGCCAGCCACAGGTTGAACCCGACGACCAGGGCCATCAGCAGCCCGAAGACCGCGAACAGGCCCGCCTTGGCGCCCAGTTGGGAGGTGAACACCGAGCCGTAGCGCACCGAGTCGAACCACAGCCAGTCGGTCCACAGGCCCGCCAACATCACGAACAGCAGGAACAGCGCCGCCAGGACGCCCACCGTCAGCAGCAGCACCTTCGCCCGGCGCGACGGCGGCCCGACTCTCGCTCGGAAACCCGGACCGGAGCGGTCCGGCATCTGGAAGGTCAAGGCGCCACCTCAGCTGTCGTCGTCATCGGGAATGCCACCGCCGCACCGGTCGCGGACGGCGGTCTCCCCATGCAACTTAATTCGTCTTTACCTGAGTTCCCGGCGGCTGCGTCGGAGTTGGAGCGGGCACCCCCGGGCATGTGAGGATGACCCCATGTCCGACTCCCCTGACCTGACCGCCGCCGCCTCCGGCCTCCCCGCGGCCACTCCCCTCACCCGGGCCGCCCTGGAGATCGACGAGCACGCCGCGACCCTCGGCTGGGACCTCCCGGCCCGCCTGTTCGCCCTGGTCGACAACGCCCAGATGCGCAAGGCCAACCCGCGGCTCGCCTCGCAGCTCGGCCTGGACGACAACCCGACCGGCCTCACCCCGGTCGAGCAGGAGGAGATCCCCCCGGGCACCGAGCTCGACCGCTTCCTCGGCACCATCGCCTGGCCGGACGGCGTGGTCGGCTGCGCCCTGGTCGTCGAGCGCCTGATGCTCCCGCCCGGCGCCGAGTCCTCCCGGCCGAAGAACGCCGGCGAGAAGGAGATCAACGACTGGGTGGCCACCCACCCGCAGCGCCAGGAGGTCCGGATCACCGCGGCCGTCCTGCGCGACGGCTCCAAGGAGGTCGCGCTGCGCCTGCGCGAGAAGGACCTCGCCCGCGAGGTGCTCACCGGCCCCGAGCTGGTCCCCAACCTGACGGACGCCCTGCTCTCCACCTTCTCCTAGCGCTCCCGGCGGGCCCCTCCCCGGGGCCCGGCCGCTCGGCCGCGGCTCAGCCGCAGCTCGGCAGCGCCGCCTTGTCGCCGCCGCGGATGCTGTCCAGGGCCTTCACCGCGCCGTCCAGGTTCTCGACCTTGACCAGGGTCAGCCCGGACGGGGTGCCCTTGACCGCCTCGGAGCAGTTGTCGGCGGGGGTGAAGAAGTACTCGGCGCCCTTGTCCCGGGCCGCGATCAGCTTCATCTGGATGCCGCCGATCGGGCCGACCGCGCCGTCGTCGTCGATGGTGCCGGTGCCCGCCACGAACTTGCCGCCGGTGAGGTCGGTGGGGGTGAGCTTGTCGACGATGCCGAGGGCGAACATCAGGCCGGCGCTGGGGCCGCCGACGTCCTGCAGGCCGATGTCGATCTTGAACGGGTAGACGTGGTCGACGCCGGGCGTGATGCCGACGACCGCCCGCTCCGGGCCGCTGTCCGCGGACTTGCCGGTCACGATCGGCACCTCGACCCGGTCCGCCGGGTCCGGCGAGGCGCCGGCCTTGGCGTGCGGGACAACGGTGAAGACCACGGTCTCGCCCGGCTTGTGCTTGGTCACCTGCGCGGCCACCTGGGTCTGGCTGGTGATGGCCGTGCCGTCCACCGCGACGATCTGGTCGCCCGCGTGCAGCTTGCCCTCGGAGGGCCCGCCGGCGGCCACCGAGGAGACGATGATCTCGGTGCTGACCGGGATGCCCAGCTCCTTGAGCGCCGCGGTCTTGGCGCTGTCCTCGGAGGAGGCGAACTGCTCGGCGTTCTCCTGCTGGGCCTCCTGGTCGGTCTGGCCCTTCGGGTAGACGTTGTCGTGCGGGACGACCAGCACGTCGTCCCGCATCCAGCCGACCAGCGCCGAGACCAGGCTCGGCTGGTAGTTCGCCCCGGTGACCTGGACCGTGGTCATGTTGAGGTGGCCGCTGGTCGGGTAGGTCTCGTGGCCGGTGATGGTGATCACCGGCGTGCCGGTCTTGTCCTGCGTGCCGAGGGTGTTGTACGTCGGCCCCGGGCTCATCTCGGTGAACGGCACCTTGAACAGGACCGAGGCACAGAGCAGGCCTATCAGCAGCAGGGTGGCGGCGAGCATCGTCGCCGATCGGCGTGGCATGCCACGACAGTACGGGAAGTGCCGGGCGGGGTGTACCGCCGGTCCGCGCCCCGCACCGCCGATCGGGGACGGGGGGCGGCGGCGGTCAGTCCCGGGTGCCGGTACTGCGCTCCATCGCGGCGCGGAAGCGCTCGTGCTCGGCGAGCGAGGACGGATCGGTCATGGCGCGGGGCGGGCGGGCCGCCCAGGTCGCCCAGACCGCGGCCAGCACCCCGGCCACCACAGGAATGCTCAACCAGGCGAGCACAGCCATTTTCGGACTCCCCACAGGCTCGTCATGCGTATCAGCAGATTAACCGCCTACTGGGGGAACGGCGCGAGCGGCATCCGGGTTACGGGACGCGGTCCGCTCTTCACCACAAGGTGTACCGCCGAACGGGCAACGAGCGCCGCCCGGACCGGACACGGGGGCGTCAGCAGGAGCCGGCGCCGACCCACTCCTCCTCGCCGTCGGCGAAGACCTGGTGCTTCCAGATCGGCACCTCGTGCTTGAGGTCGTCGATCAGCCGCCGGGAGGCCGCGAACGCCTCGCCGCGGTGCGGGCAGGACACCGCGACGATCACCGCGACGTCGCCGATCTCCAGCCGGCCGGTGCGGTGCACCGCGGCCAGCGCCCGGACCGGGAAGTCCGCGCAGACCTTCTCGGCGATCCGGCGCAGCTCGCGCAGGGCGGTCGGGTGGGCGCTGTACTCCAGCGCGGCGACCGGCTTGCCGCCGTCGTGGTCGCGCACCGTGCCGACGAACAGGGTGGTGCCGCCGGCCGCGTCGTCGCCGACCGCGGCGTGGACCTCGTCGAGCGAGAGCGCGCTCTCGCGGACGTCGAGCAGGCGGATCGGGTCGTGGTTCTCGGACATGGGCCCATCATTCCGCATCCCCGCCGACGGACCGCAAGGATTTTCGTATCACGATGCGGTAATTCCGCCATGTGAAAAGAAGATCAGATCCGGCGGTGCTTGCGGGCCCGCCGGACCAGCGCGGCGGTGCCGATCAGCGCCACCGTCGCCCCGGCCGCGCCCAGGCTGGTGGCGGCCTCCTTGCCGCCCAGCCGCCGCCCGGCCACCGCGTGCTTGCCGGACACCTGGGCGAGCAGCTCGGCCAGCACCTCCTCGTTGGTGTGCCGCGGCCGCCAGCCCGCCTCGTGCAGCCGGCTGCCGGACACCACCCACGGGTACATGGTGTACGCCAGGTCCCCGGCCGGGGCCGGGGTCAGGCCGAGCCGGTGCAGCCGGGCCGCGGTGCCCAGGGCCAGCGAGGCGGGCAGCTCCATCCGCCGGATCCCGGACAGCTCCTCCACGTCCTCCTGCTCCAGCCAGCCGTCGCAGCCGACCGTCACCTCGCCCTCGACCAGACCGAGCGCCGCGTACTCCAGCGCCGCGGCCAGGTCGTCCAGGTGGCAGAACTGCCAGCACGGGCGGGAGCCGGCCACCACCAGCAGCCGGGGCGCCTCGAAGTGCCGGGTCAGCACGGTGTCGATGCCCGGGCCGACCACCACGGCCGGGCGCAGCACGGTGATCTGCAGCCCGGGGTGGGCGCGCGGGGCGCGCCGGGCCAGCCGCTCGATCTCCAGCAGGTCGCCGACCAGCGACGCCTCCTCGGTGGCCCGCAGCTCGGAGTCCTCGGCCAGCGGGACCTCGTTGTCGGGCAGCGCGCCGTAGACCATCGCGGAGGTGCACAGCACCACCCGGTGCACCCCGGCGGCCGCGGCGGCGGTCACCACCGTCTGCGCGCCGCGCACGTTGTAGGCGCTGCGGGTGCGCGGGTCGGACTCCATGCCGAGGTCCATCGCCAGGTGCACCACCACGTCGACGCCGGCCAGCCGCTCGGCCACCGCCGGGTCGCGCACGTCCAGCACCCGCCACTGCACGCCGGGCACCTCGCCGCGGCGGTCGTCCACCGCGAGCACCCGCCGCACGTGCGGGGAGTCGACCAGCCGCTGCGCGACGCGCTCGCCGAGCACGCCCGCCGCGCCGGTGACGGCCACGGTCAGCGGTCTGCCGCCGTAGGCTGGAGTCGGCGAACCGGCATCGGCCGGCGCACCCTCGCCCTCGGTCAGCCCAGAGCGAACGTCCGAAGGCGGGGAACTCACCGGCCATCCTCCACGGTTAGCTTAAGTGCGGACGTACGAGTGTCACGCACTTGACCATCCTGCCCGAGGCTCGGCCCCGGCGGTGCACCCGGCGCGGTCGCCGCGAGACCATTCAAACCGCTCGGAGCCCCCGGGCGGCAGACTTTCCCGCCACACCACCCGCGTGACGGCCGATCAGATCGAGGACCCCCGTGAGCGACCTCCCCTTCGGATTCGGCGTTCCCCCCGAGGAGCCCGAGGACGGCAAGAACAAGGGCAAGAAGGACGGCGAGCAGGGCGACTCGACCCCGCAGCAGCCGTTCGGCTTCGGCAACGGCAACCCCTTCGGGGCGCTGTTCGGCATGGGCGGCCCCGGCGGCGGGCAGGGCGGGGACAACCCGTTCGCCGCGATGATGGGCGGCTTCAACCCCAACGACCTCGGCGCGGCGTTCCAGCAGCTCGGGCAGATGCTCTCGTTCGAGGGCGGCCCGGTGAACTGGGACCTGGCCAAGAACATCGCCCGGCAGACCGTGGTCGCCGAGCAGCCCGAGGGGAAGACCAAGGACCGCTCGGTCGGCGCGGCCGAGCGCACCGCCGTCACCGAGGCCGTCCGGCTGGCCGACCTGTGGCTGGACTCGGCGACCGAGTTCCCCTCCACCTCCTCCGCGGCGGTGGCGTGGAGCCGCGCCGAGTGGATCGAGGCCACCCTGCCGGTCTGGAAGGACCTGGTCGACCCGGTCGCCGAGCGGGTCGGCAACGCCATGGGCGGCGTGCTGCCCGAGGAGATGCAGGCGATGGCCGGGCCGCTGATGGGCATGATGCGCTCGATGGGCGGCGCCATGTTCGGCACCCAGATCGGGCAGGCGCTCGGCGCGCTGGCCGCCGAGGTGCTCGGCTCCACCGACGTCGGCCTGCCGCTCGCCCCCGCCGGGAAGGCCGCGCTGCTGCCGCAGAACATCGCCGAGTTCGGCGAGGGCCTGAACGTGCCCGCCGAGGAGGTCCGGCTCTACCTGGCCCTGCGCGAGGCCGCCCACCAGCGCCTGTTCGCGCACGTGCCGTGGCTGCGGGCGCACCTGTTCGGCGCGGTCGAGGCGTACGCGCGCGGCATCAAGGTCGACACCTCGCGGATGGAGGAGCTGGTCGGCCAGCTCGACCCGGCCAACCCCGAGGCGCTCCAGGACGCGCTGGCCGGCGGCCTGCTGCAGCCCGAGGACACCCCCGCGCAGAAGGCCGCGCTGGCCCGGCTGGAGACCGCGCTGGCCCTGGTCGAGGGCTGGGTCGACGCCGTGGTGCACACCGCCGCCGCCCCGCACCTGCCGCAGGCCGCCGCGCTGCGCGAGACGCTCCGCCGCCGCCGCGCCTCCGGCGGCCCCGCCGAGCAGACCTTCGCCACCCTGGTCGGCCTCGAACTGCGCCCGCGCCGCCTGCGCGACGCCTCCCGCCTGTGGGCCTCGCTCGCCGACGCCCGCGGCGTCGAGGGCCGGGACGCGCTGTGGAGCCACCCCGACATGCTCCCCACCGCCGCCGACCTGGACGACCCGGACGGCTTCGTGCACCGGGACACCGCGGCGGTCGCCGAGGGCGGCTTCGACTTCGACGCGCTGGACAAGCTGCTCGGCGAGGCCGCGGGCGGCGGCGCCGCCGGGACGGGGAAGGCCAACCTGACCAAGGACGCCGGGGGCGCCTCGTCGGACGACGCCCCGAAGGCCGCCCCGGACGGGGAGGGCAAGGGCCAGGACGCCCCGGGCGAGGGCGACGAGGACGGCGAGCAGGGTCCGGAGGGCACCGCCAAGTGACCTCGCTGCACGCGGACGCCGTTCGCGTCCTCACCGACTGGGCGCCCGACGCCGCCGGGCAGGACGGGCTGCGCCGCGACTACCTGGCCCACCTGGCCGAGCGCCCCGACGGCATGTGGCGGGCCTGCCTGCCCGGGCACATCACGGCCAGCGCGCTGGTCGTCGACCCCGAGGGCGGGCGGGTGCTGCTCACCCTGCACCCGAAGGTCGGGCGGTGGCTGCAGATGGGCGGCCACTGCGAGCCCGGCGACGACACGCTGGCCGCGGCCGCGCTGCGCGAGGCGGTCGAGGAGTCCGGCATCGCCGACCTGGCGCTGCTCGCCGTCGACGGCCGCACCGCGCCGGTGAAACTGGACCGGCACCAGGTGCGCTGCACCGGGAAGGACCGGCCGGAGAACACCCACCTCGACGTGCAGTACGTGGCCCTGGCCCCGGCCGGGGCGCGCGAGCTGATCAGCGAGGAGTCGCTGGACCTGCGCTGGTTCGGCTGGGACGAGCTGCCCGCCGACACCGACCGCTCGGTGCGCGAGCTGGTGGCGATGGCCCGCGGACTGGTCTGACCCCGCGACTCCCCCGGTGTGCCGCGAGGCCCCCGGTCGCCCCTGGCGGGCGGCCGGGGGCCTCGTGTCGTGCGTGGTCGCGCCGTCCGGACGTCCGCCGGGTCAGGTGAGGCGGGCGGGCGGGATGTGCGGCAGGCGGGCGGCGGAGGCGACGCCCTCCAGGTAGCCGCGGGCCCGCTCGGTGCGCGGGTAGGCGTCCAGCAGGGCCCAGAACCCGGGGCCGTGGTCGGGGACCAGCAGGTGCGCCAGCTCGTGCAGCAGGACGTAGTCGACCACGTACTCGGGCATGCCCTGCAGGCGGTGGGAGAGCCGGATGGTGCGCTCGCTCGGGGTGCAGGAGCCCCAGCGGGAGTTCTGGTTGGTGACCCAGCGGACCTGCTCGGGGACGGCCCGGCCGCCCAGGTAGAGCCGGGAGAGCTCGTGGGCGCGGGACTGCAGGGCCTCGTCGCCGAGCGTCCGGCGGCTCTCCTGCGCGGCCAGCTTGTCGAGCATCTGGGCCACCCAGCGCTGCTCCTCGGCGTGCGACATCCGGGCCGGGATCAGCACCACGGTCCGGTCGCCCTCGCGGTAGGCGGAGACGGTGCGGCTGCGGCGGGCGCTGCGGCGGACCTCGACCTTGCTGCGGTCCACGGCGGGCCGCTCGGCGGCGGTGCGCTCGGCGGCGGCGTGCCCGGCGGCGGCGTGCCCGGTGCCGGTGCGTCCGGCGCGCTCCGGGGCGGGCCGCTCGGGGGCGCTCCGGGCGGGGGCGCCGCGGCCGCCGGGGCGGTGCGGGTCGGGGGTGTGCTCGCGGTCGGTTGCGTACTCACGATCGGCCCCGGCGCTGGCATGCGCGCCGGGCGCCGCGGTCGTCGTCCCGGAGGCTGCCCGGGCACGCCGATGCGACGCCGACCGATGGGAGTCCCGTTCGGCTGCCATGGCACAGGACGTTACCCCGTCCCCGTGACAGAAGTCCGGCACCGGGTCGGCGCGGCCCCGGGGACCACCCGGGTGCGTTGTCCACAGGCCGTGCGCGGCGATGAACCGATCGTCCTACCGGGGCTGTGGACAACGGATTTCCGCCGATCCGGACCGCCGGGCAAGCTGCGGTGACCAGAGATCCCGACGCCGGGATCCCGACCGTGGGAGGTACCCGCATGCGCCCCGTGATCAAGCCCGCCCTGGCCCGGCTCTGGCGGGAGAAGCAGGCCCTGCAGTTCGGCACCGTGCGGCGGCACGCCCGGCTGATCGAGGGCGTCGACCGCAGGCTGGCCGGCTTCCTGGAGCTGATCGACGGCACCCGGGACGGCCCCGCCCTGGTCGCCGCCGGGCAGCGGCTCGGGCTGAGCGCCGAGTACTGCCGGGCGGTGCTCGACTCGCTCGCCGGCAGCGAACTGCTGGACGACGCCCAGGCCCTGCGGGACGTGCTGGAGCTGTACCCACCCGCCCGGCGGGAGCTGATCGGCCCCGACCTGGCCTCGCTCTCCCTGGTGCACCCGGCGCCCGGCGAGGCCGCCGCGGTGCTGCACGGCCGGATCCGGGCCCGGGTCGAGGTGCGCGGCGCCGGGCGGATCGGGGCCGCCGTCGGGGCCGCGCTGGCGGCCGGCGGGATCGGCGAGGTCGCGGTGCTGGACCGCGGCCGGGTCGCCGCCCGGGACTGCGCGCCCGGCGGGCTGCCGCCGGGCGACATCGGGCGGCTGCGCTCCACCGCCGCCCGCGAGCTGGTGCACCGCGTCACCGGCGCCCCGGTCGGCGAGCGGTACCGGCGCCCGCCCGCCGCTCCCCCGCCGCCCACCCTGGTGGTGCTCGCCCCGCGGGACGGCTCCGCCGCGTACACCGGGGCCGCCGTGGACGCCCAGGAGCTGATGCGGGCCGGCATCCCGCACCTGTACACCGGGGTGCTCGAACACCTCGGCGTGGTCGGCCCGCTGGTCGTCCCCGGCGCCTCCGCCTGCGGCAGTTGCGCCACCCTGGCCCGGCGGGACGAGGACGAGGCGTGGCCCCGGCTGCTGGCCCAGCTGATCGACGAGGGCCCCGGCCGGGCCCGCGTCCCGGCCTGCGACGGCGCGGTCGCCACCTCGGTCGCCGGGCTCGCCGCGCTGCACACCCAGCTGTACCTGGACGGGGTGCTGCCACCGAGCGTGGACGGCTGGTGCGAGCTGTCCGCCGCCGACGGCATGGTGCGGCGGCTGCGGCTGCGCAGCCACCCGGATTGCGGTTGCCTCTGGCAGTCCGCCGCACCGGGGCGAACGGGCACAATGGCCTAGGACGACCCCTGGGGCCCGTTCGGCAGCCCGCGCCCGATCCGTCGCCACCCGCCCGGTGCACCGCTTCCGGGGGCGGGCGGCGGCCCGTCGGGTCCGGGGCTCGCCGGGCGGGTGCCGGGAGTGCCGCTGTACCGACCGCCGGCGGGGCGCCGGTCGGTCCGGAGGATCAGGAGGTCCGGTGAGCGATCTACCGCGCAAGGCAAGGACCGGCACGGCCCGGCCGGTCGCCCGACCGCGTGCCGGGGCGGCCCCGGCCGCCACCGGCCGCGCCGTCCGGACGGGGGCGGCGGATGTCTGAGATGCCGCGCAAGGCGGTCTCCCGGACGGCCCGGCTGGCGGCCCTGCCGCTGAGCTTCGCCGGGCGGGCCACCCTCGGCCTGGGCAAGCGCCTGGGCGGGCGGCCGGCGGAGGAGGTGGCAGCCGAGCTCCAGGCCCAGACCGCGGAGCAACTCTTCGCCACCCTCGGCAAGTTGAAGGGCGGTGCGATGAAGTTCGGGCAGGCCATGTCGGTCTTCGAGTCCGCCCTCCCGGAGGACGTCGCGGGCCCCTACCGGGCCGCGCTCACCAAGCTCCAGGAGTCCGCCCCGGCGATGCCGACCCGCACCGTGCACGCGGTGCTCTCGGCCGACCTCGGCGAGGGCTGGGCGGAGAACTTCCGCTCCTTCTCCGACCAGCCGTCCGCCGCCGCCTCGATCGGCCAGGTGCACCGCGCCGTCTGGAAGGACGGACGGGACGTCGCGGTCAAGATCCAGTACCCGGGCGCGGGCGACGCCCTGCTCAGCGACCTCAGCCAGCTCTCCCGGCTGGCCCGGATGCTGGGCCCGCTGATCCCGGGCGTGGACATCAAGCCGCTGATCGCCGAACTGCGCGAGCGGGTCACCGAGGAGCTCGACTACCGGCTGGAGGCGGAGTCCCAGCAGCTGCACGCCCGGGAGTTCGCCGGGGACGCCGACATCCTGGTGCCCCGGGTGGTCGCCCAGTCCGGGCGGGTGCTGGTCACCGAGTGGCTGGAGGGCAAGCCGCTCTCCCAGGTCGTCTCGGACGGCACCCGCGCCGAGCGCGACCGGGCCGGCCAGCTCCTGGCCCGCTTCCTGTTCGCCGGCCCGAGCCGCACCGGCCTGCTGCACGCCGACCCGCACCCGGGCAACTTCCGGCTCGTCAAGACCGGCCGCAGCGCCGCGAGTTGGAAGCTCGGCGTGCTCGACTTCGGCACCGTCGACCGCCTCCCCGGCGGCCTGCCCCGCCCGATCGGCACCTCCCTGCGCCTGGCCCTGGCCGGGGACGCCGGGGCGGTGTACGACCTGCTCCGGCAGGAGAACTTCGTCCGCCCCGGCATCTCGCTCGACCCGGACGCGGTGCTCGACTACCTGCTCCCGATCATCGAGCCCACCCGCGCCGAGCAGTTCACCTTCAGCCGCCCCTGGATGCGCACCCAGGCCGCCCGGATCGCCGACCCGCGCTCCCCCGCCTACAACCTCGGCAAGCAGCTCAACCTCCCGCCCTCCTACCTGCTGATCCACCGCGTCACCCTCTCCACCATCGGCGTCCTGTGCCAACTCGGCGCCACCGTCCGCCTGCACGAGGAACTCCTCCGCTGGCTCCCCGGCTTCGCCGAGCCGGAGGCCGACCTGGCCGACTGAGCCGACCGCCCCGCGCGCCCCGGCCCGCAAAACGCTTTGCCCCGGCCGGGGCGCGCGCTGCACGCTGGGCGCGGACGAAGGAGGACGGGCGTGCAGCCGGTGGGCCATCGAGAGTGGGAGCGGCCGTTCCCGGTGCGGTACCTGATCGTCGGCGAGGACGAGAACGGCGAGGAACTGCTACTGGGCCGGTGCGCCGCCGTCGAGGGCCTGTTCACCGACCCGGCCCCGCCACCGCGCGAGGTCCTGGTCCTGCGCGGCTGCGCGCCGGGGGCGGCGGTCGGGTGGCTCGGACCCGCCCTGATCACCGGCCGGTCGGCCTCCGGGCGGGAGTACTGGTGGGATCTGCTGGACGCCGAGGTGCTCGCGGTCGTACCGCACGCCGCCGGTCCGGCGCTGGTCGACGTGGTGGTCGGGGCAGCCGTCGGCGCGGTGGAGGACTTCCGGTTCGCACGGGATCCTGGTGAGCGCTTCGAACTGACGGCGAGCAGGTCCGGACCGGAGCCGCTCGCGGTGGGCGCGGAGGTCACCGGGTTGCTGGTGGAACGTGAGGGGCCCGGGCGGTTGCCGGTGCAGTTGGTCGGCTGCGAGCTGACCGGTCCGCTGCGGGCACGGTTTGACAGCGGTTACCGGGGCTGGCCCGCGTACACCGAGCTGTGGGCGCTGGACGACACCGGCCGGGTGCTGTGCCGGGTCCCGACCGGGCTGGCCGTCGGCCGAACCTGGCCGTCGGTACTCGGCGGCGGCCTACTAGACGTGCTGCTGTCGGTCTCCCCCGACCAGCTGCCCGGTTCGGCGGCCCGCACGGTCTGGCGGCAGTGGCAGGCCGGGCCGCCGCGGCAGGCGGGCAGTTGGCGCGGGTTGGGCACTGCCGCCAAGGAGACCTGGCAGACGCTGGCGCTGTACCTCCGCGAGCCCGGGCCGGACCGCTCCGGCGGCGAGTACCACCTGGACGGCAGGGAGGTGGAGGACGTCACGGGCCTGCACTGCGCGATCGGTGAGGCGGTGAACGGGCCGGGCGGCTACTACGGGCGGGAGTGGAACGGTCTGCGCGACTGTCTGGGCGGCGGCTTCGGGTTGGTCCCGCCGTTCACCCTGGTCTGGCACGACTTCGCCGCCACCGAGGAGGAGTTGGCCGCGGACCGCGACCCGGCGACCGGGCTCGGCTACCCGGAGGAGCTGGCCCGCGAGCTGGAGCGGGACGGGGTGACGGTCGTCCGGGCCTGACCGGTGTCGGGGCCGGGGCCGGGGCGTCAGGTCCGTTCGACGGGGAGCGGGCCCGCGGTGGGCCAGGCGGTGCGGGCGCGGGTGGCGAGGGTGGCGCAGAAGCGGCCGAAGACCGGGAGGGCGGTGTCGGGGCCGGCGAGTTCGGCGACCGCCCGCAGGCGGTGCAGGAGGCGGCGGCGGGCGGTGGCGTTGCCCCAGGTCCAGTCGCCGTGGTGGAGGCGGGACAGGTGGTCGGCGGTGCCGCGTTCGGCCTTGGGGACGAGGGCGTCGCCGCGCAGCAGCCAGCCGGCGCAGGCGTCGGCGAGTTCGGCGGGGGTGGCGGCCTCGGTGCCGGTGGCCGCGCGCCAGGCGGTGCGGTAGGCGGCTTCGGCCTCGGCCAGTGCGGGGGCGGGCGGGGCGGTGGAGCACCAGCAGGTGGGGAAGCCGATCCGCAGGTAGGCGAACTCGACCGCGCCGGGGCCGAGCGAGGCCTGCTCGAAGTCGACGAACCGGACGCCGTCGGCGGTGTGCAGGTCGTTGCCGGGGCAGGGGTCGCCGTGCAGCAGGGCGTGCCGGACGGGGGTGGCGGAGAGCCGGTCGAGCAGGGCTTCGGCCTCGGCGCGGGCGCCGGGCGGGGCGGGGACGTCGAGGATCCGGGCCAGGGCGATGAAGCAGCCGAGGTCGCGTCCGGTCGGGCCGGTCCAGGCGGGCAGGTCGGTGCCGGGGGCCGTCCCGGCGAGGTCCTGGAGGTCGGCGGGGGCGCTGGCGTGCAGCCCGGCCAGCGCGGTGGCGTAGTCCTGCTGCCAGCCGGGGCCCGGGGTGCGGTCCTCCAGGCGTTCCAGCACCAGCAGGCGGGCGGCCGGGTCGGTGCCGAGCAGGGCGGGCACCACCGGGCGGCCGGGTCGGCCGGGCCGGGCGGCGAGGGAGAGCGCGGCCGCCTCGCGGGCGTAGCGGTCGGCGGCCCCGGGCGAGTCGACCAGCTGCTTGACCACCACCGGGCGGCCGGCGAACTCGGCCCGCCAGACCCGGGAGCGCGGGCTGCTGACCAGGCGGCGGACCTTGCGGGGCGGGCCGAGTTCGGTGCGCAGCCGCTCGCCGAGCGGGAGGGAGGACCACATGGGGGCCATCCTTGCACGACCCGTTCGAGCGGCGAACAGCAGTGCGGAGCGGTGGAGTTGGGCCGGGCGGGCCCGGACGGGCATGAATGCGGCGGAACCGGGCAGGCGGGGTCGGACGGCAGGCACCGGGACGCGCCGACGGCCGGCTCCCCGGGGGTGGGGAGTCGGCCGTCGGCGTTCAGGGGTGTGTCACCGGCGGGGCCTCGCGGCCGGCCGGCGGGGGTGGAGCATCCGTCACATCAGGGCGACGGCGAGGGCCTTGCGGGCGCGCAGCGAGGCACGTTCGGCCCGGCGGCGCAGTCGCGCCGCGCGCAGCACCCGCAGGCCGAGGCGTTGCTCCTCGGCCTCGTGGAGGCGTTGCTGCATATGCGCGCGCGCCAGGGATTCTTGGAGGAGATTCATTTCGAGCGTCCTGTTCTGGATCTGGAGTTCGGTGGTCTGCTCGGAGCGGACGGTGGGATCGATGCCGGCGGGGTTCATGTGGTGGTCCTGCTCGTGGTGCGTCGTCGGGAAGGGGCGGGTGAGTGCTGCGTCGGCCTTGGCGGCCGCGATGCGTACCGAGTGGCGCAGAGCGGTGTCCAGCGGGGGCTGCTCTCCCCTGCGGACGGCTCCGGTGCCGCTGCGGTCGGTCCTGGCTGCGGGGTTCACGCCATGACCTCGGTCTTGCGCGGACGGCCACGCGGGCGCTTCCGGGCGACGACGACGCCCTGCACGAAGAGCTCGCCGCCCCAGACGCCCCACGGCTCGCGGCGCTCGAGGGCACCGGTGAGACAGGCGGCCTTGACGGGGCAGGTGCCACACAGCGACTTGGCGTACTCGACGTCCGCGGGGGTCTCCGCGAAGAAGACCTCCGGGTCGAAGGCCCGGCACGGGATGGGGAGCCCGAGCGAGTCAGCCTCGTCGATGGCGGTGAGCTGCATGAGTGTTACCTCCGGGGGGTCGGCCTGGTTGGCCTTGACGGTCTTGTCGGTCGGTACGGACGGGAGGGGCGGCGGTGTGATGACCGTGGACACTGTGGGCGTCTTCCTCGTCTTCGATGTGGATCCGGCCGTTCCGTGGTGCGGAGCGGTCCGGAGGCCCCGTGGGGCCTGGGTGGGTCTTGCGTACCGGACAAAACAGAAGGGCCGCGGAACCCGGTGGCTGGGTTTCCGCGGCCCTGGAGGCACCGCCCGTGACTGTTTCAGTCAGGGTCGTTCGCTCCAGGGTCCAGGCCCGCGGAAAGCCTGCTGCCGGCCGGCCTCGGCGCCGCGGACGGCGGCTTCGGCCAGGGAGATCTGCTGGTCCTGCTTCTTGCTTCCGGCACCGACGGCGGCCGCATAGCGCCCATGCAGGGCTTCTGCCGCTACTGCCTTCGATGCCTTGGTCGGTCGCTCGTCGGACAGCGAAATGCCGCCGCCGAACGTCGCCCAGTCACGGGAGAGACCTGCCTCGACACGGGTGCCCACAGCATTGCCCAGATCACTGACAAGGCAGTGCTCGGACAGCAGGCGCTCGGCGTTGCCGCCGGCCGTGCCAAGACCCAGAACCGAAGCGCTGACGCGCGAGGGCATGGCGAGGGTGGTCATCAGGTCGGTCACTTTGGTGATCATCTTGGTCTCCACTGAACTCGCCTCCTCTCGGCGTCTCGCGGTGTCCGGTCGCCCGGACTCCGATATCTGGTTGATGGTCGCGCACGCAGAAACAAGCCCTCTGCGAGCTTTGCGGTCTCGTCCCCTTGACCGCTCCGGCAGGCTATTGCGCCGTCCATGCGGCGCGCAAACTATTTTTCCGGCGAGTTCTCGGCCTCGTTGTCGGCTTCGCCCTCGGACGGGGCGGACTCCGCTTCCCGGTCGGTCTCCCCGACCGGTTCCGGACTCTCCCCCGCACACAACAAGAGCACGTCGGCGCCGTACTTGTCCAGCTTCATGGCGCCCACTCCGGAGATCCTGGACAGCTCGGCGAGGCTGCCCGGCACGTCCTCCGCGATGGCCGTCAGGGTGGCGTCGGTGAACACCACGTAGGCCGGGGCGCCCTGTTCCCTGGCCTTGACCGAGCGCCACTCGCGCAGCCGCTCGTACAGCGCCTCGTCCATCGTGGACGGGCAGCCCTCGCAGCGGCGGAGCTTGCGCTCGACGGCGTCGGTCAGGGTGCGGTCGCAGACCCGGCACTTGACCGGGCCGCGCACCCGGCGCGCGGCGGAGCGCTCCGCGCCCGGCTCGACGCCCCCGCGCCCGCCGCGGGTGCGCGCGCCGGGGCTGCCGGAGCCGGGGCGCAGGCCGTCCAGGAAGCGGGTGGGCTTGCGGGAGGCGCGGCCGCCCGGGGAGCGGGAGAGCGACCAGGAGAGGGTGAGGAAGCGGCGGGCCCGGGTGACGCCGACGTACAGCAGCCGGCGCTCCTCCTCGATCTGCTCGTCGGTCTTGGCGTAGATGATCGGCAGCGTGCCCTCGGTCAGGCCGACCAGGAACACCGCGTCCCACTCCAGGCCCTTGGCGGCGTGCAGCGAGGCCAGCGTGACGCCCTCGACGGCGGGGGCGTGCTGGGCGGCGGCCCGGGCGTCCAGCTCGGCGACGTAGGCGGCGAGGTCGGCGCGCTCGCCGGCCGCGGTGCGGGCGGCCTCGAACTCCCCGGCGAGCCGGACCAGCGCGTTCAGCGACTCCCAGCGCTCGCGGACCGC
This sequence comes from Kitasatospora sp. YST-16, assembly GCF_026802215.1. Classification (NCBI taxonomy): domain Bacteria; kingdom Bacillati; phylum Actinomycetota; class Actinomycetes; order Kitasatosporales; family Streptomycetaceae; genus Kitasatospora; species Kitasatospora sp. YST-16. The sequence goes on along the minus strand of NZ_CP113837.1, from coordinate 4,542,798 downwards.
GCCGGAGCCGGCCGGCGGGGTGGCCGCGAAGCCGCGGGTGGCGAGTACCGCGCGGACCTGGGCGGCGAGGTCGGGCGCCCCGGCCGTCAGCGGGTCGTCGGCGGCCCGGGCGGCGCCCTTGAGCAGCACGCCGGCCTCGCGGACCTCGGGGCGCTCGAAGAACCGCTCGGCGCCCTTGAGCTGGTAGGCGATGCCGAGGTCGGCCAGGGCCTGCTCGTACACCTCGGACTGGCTGTTGGTGCGGAACAGCACGGCGACCTCACTGGCCCGCACGCCGGTGCCGAGCAGGTCGCGGATCAGGCGGGCGGTGGACTCGGCCTCGGTGGGCTCGTCCTGGTACTCGCGGTAGACCGGCTCGGGGCCGGCCTCGCGCTGGGAGACCAGCTCCAGCCGGTGCTGGGCGGCCTGGCCGCGGGCCTGCGAGAGCAGCCCGTTGGCCAGGTGGACCACCTGCGGGGTGGAGCGGTAGTCCCGGACCAACTTGACCACGGTGGCACCGGGGTGCCGGTGCCGGAAGCCGAGCAGGTGGTCGGGGGTGGCGCCGGTGAAGGAGTAGATGGTCTGGCTGGCGTCGCCGACGACGCAGAGGCTGGCGCCGCCGTCGCCGCCCGTCCACTGCTCCAGCAGGCGCTGCTGGAGCGGGGAGACGTCCTGGTACTCGTCGACGGTGAAGTGCCGGTACTGGGAGCGGACCCGGTCGGCGATCTCCGGGCGGTCCTCCAGGATGGCGGCGGTGAGCAGCAGCACGTCCTCGAAGTCGATCAGGCCGCGCTGGCGCTTGGCGTCCTCGTAGGCGGCGTAGACCCGGGCGGTCTCCGCCGGGTCCCGCGGGGCCTCGCGGCCGGACTTGGCGAGGGCGGCGGGGTAGTCGTCGGGGACGACCTGGGTGACCTTGGCCCACTCGATCTCGGCCGTCAGGTCGCGCAGTTCGGTGCGCTGGACGCGCAGGCCGCTGCGGCCGGCCGCCTCGGCGACCAGCTGGACCTTGCGCTCCAGCAGCCGGGGCAGCTCGCCGCCGACGGCGCGCGGCCAGAAGTACTGGAGCTGGCGCAGCGCCGCGGAGTGGAAGGTGCGGGCCTGCACGCCGTCCGCGCCGAGCTGGCGCAGCCGGCCGCGCATCTCGCCGGCCGCGCGGGCGGTGAAGGTGACGGCGAGGACCTGCGAGGGGTGGTAGACGCCGCTGCGCACGCCGTAGGCGATCCGGTGGGTGATGGCGCGGGTCTTGCCGGTGCCGGCACCGGCCAGCACGCAGACCGGGCCGTGCAGGGCGGTGGCCACGGCGCGCTGCTCGGGGTCGAGCCCGGCCAGCACCGCGTCCGCTCCGGTGGGGGCGGGGCCGTACTGCGCGTGGGGGTCGTCGAACCCCAGGAGGTCTTCCTGCATGCCCTCCATCCTCGCAGGCGCTCCGGACAGTTCGGACGGGGTTGTCCACAGGCGGCCGGTGGTGGTCGGATCGTCACACCGTTGTCCGTCCCGGAATGGGTCCGGGCCGCCGGGCGTTGCACCGGGCGGCCGTCCGGCCACCGTCCGTCGACCGAAGGAGTCCCTCGCCATGTCCGGCACCGTCACGATGTACAGCACGACCTGGTGCGGCTACTGCAACCGCCTCAAGAGCCAGCTGGACCGCGAGGGCATCGCCTACAGCGAGGTCAACATCGAGCAGGACCCGGCCTCGGCGTCCTACGTGGAGTCGGTGAACGACGGCAACCAGACGGTGCCGACGGTCGTGGTGGTCTCCGCCTCCGGCGAGCAGAGCGTGATGACCAACCCGAGCCTGCGCCAGGTCCAGGCCGCGCTGGTCTGACCCGGATCCGCGTCGCCGCGGTCCCGTCCGGTCCGGCGCGGTCCGAATCCGCTCGAATTCCGGTCGCATTCCGTCCGGGGTCCGATCGGTTCCGGTCCGAATTCCGCCCCGGCCGATCGGGGGGCCGGTCCGCGGGGCCGGAAATCCGCCGGTCCGCATTCCGCCGCCGCCCGGCCCCGTTTCCCGCGGGCCGGGCGGCGGCGTTTCCCCCGCGGCCCGCGGCTGTCCGGCCCGCTCGGCCCTCCGACCCTTCAGCCGTTGGCCGTGCCGTCGCCGAGTTCGTAGAGCAGCCGGGCCCGGTCGGCGGCGTAGCGGGTCTCCACCACCCGGATCGGGCCGCGCCGGTCGCTGCTGATCCGGGTGTTGACCAGCAGCGGCACGCCGGGGCCGAGGCCGAACCAGGCGGCCTCGGCGGGGGCGGGCATCCGGGCGGTGAGGTGGTCGGTGGCGGCGGTCTCGGTGCGGCCGAGCTGCACCAGTATCCGCTCGTCGCCGCCGGGGACGGGCCGGTCGTTCATCAGCGGGGTGCCCGCGGCGAGCCCGGCCCGGTAGTGGCTCTCCTCGATGGCGTAGGGCTCCTGGTCGACCCGGCAGAGCTGACGGCGCATCATGACGGTCTCCTCGGGGCGCAGTCCGAGCCAGGCGGCGATGTCGCGGCGGGCCCGGATGACGGCCACCTCGAAGTCCACGGTGAGCCGCCGCCCGGCGGCCGCCGCCTCGGCCGCGTACACCTCGCCGCTGGGGGCGAGCGGTTCGCGGCGGGCCGGGCGGGCGGGGCGGGCGGGGCGGGCGTACACCCGGTGGTCGTGCCGGGAGGGCTCGCGCAGGTAGGTGCCCTTGCCCTGGACGCGCGCCACCCGGCCCTCGTTGACCAGCACGTCCACCGCGAGCCGGACGGTGTTGCGGGCCACCCCGTAGTGCTCCTCCAGCTCGGTCTCGACCGGGAGCCGTCCGCCGCCCGCCCACTCGCCGGCCTCGATGCGCCGGCGCAGGTCGGCGGCGAGCTGCTGGTACTTGGGCGAAGGGGCGGTGCCGCGCGGGATCGTCACGCGAGTGAATGTAGCCAGTGGGCTCGGGCGGTTTCAGCGGAATGCGCCAACCGTGCCCGGAACCCGGGTCCGGGAAACCCCGGCGGAACGTTCCGGGCGGACCCGAACCTTTCCGGTGGCCCGGCTCCGGGCCTCCGGCGGATGCACAACGGGGGCGTACGGATCACTCCGTACGCCCCCGTCGCGGAAATCACCGGGCGGCCGGCCCGGGCGTCACCAGCGGGCCGCGGCCGGCATCGGTTCGCCGTACCAGAGCTCGACCAGGTACCGGGCGATCGAGATGCCGGACGGCGGCAGGATCTCCCCGGCGGCCATCCCGGCCCGCAGTTCCTCCCGGGTGAACCAGCGGGCCTCGGACAGCTCCTCGCCGTCCACGGTGATCTCGGTGCCGTCGGGGTGCGCCCGGCCGAGGAAGCCGAGCATCAGGCTGGACGGGAACGGCCAGGGCTGGCTGGCCACGTACTCGACCTCGCTGACCTTGACGCCGGCCTCCTCCTGCACCTCGCGGACGACCGTCCGCTCGATCGACTCGCCGGGCTCGACGAACCCGGCCAGCGTGGACCAGCGGCCCTCCGGCCAGAGCGCCTGGCGGCCCAGCAGGCAGCGGTCCTCGGCGTCGGTGATCAGCATGATCACCGCCGGGTCGGTGCGCGGGTAGTGCTCGGCCGCGCAGGAGGTGCAGCGGCGCAGGTGGCCGGCCCCGGCCTTCTCGGTGGGGTGGCCGCAGCGGGAGCAGAAGGAGTGCAGCCGGTGCCAGTGCTGCAGGGCGACGGCGTGCACCAGCAGCCCGGAGTCCCGGTCGGAGAGGTTGCCGCCGACCTCGCGCAGGCCGGCCGGGCGGGCGTCGCCGTCGAGCCGGCCGGGCAGCGACTCGCAGTCCAGGGCGAAGTAGTGGGTGCCGTCCTCGTCGGTGCCCAGGAAGTACCGGTGGCCGGTCTCGGGCGCCTCGAAGGAGGGCAGCAGCACCAGTTGGGTGCCCTCCGCGGTGTCCACCACGAACGCCTCGCCGCCGGAGATCGGCAGCACCCGGGTGGTGGGGTGGCTCCAGGCCGCGGCCAGCCAGGGTTCGTCCAGCCGGCGGTGCGCCGCCCGGTCCACCCCGGCCTGGGCCAGCGCCAGCTGCTTGGTGTCGGGTCCGCTGCTCAACTCGTCCATCCCCGTTCGCTTCGCTTCAGTACGGCAGGTGCGGGGCTCGTCGTCACGGTCGGAAGTTCTCCGCGAGGTCGCCCCACAGGTAGGCGGAGGTCTCGACGCCCTTGCGCAGCAGGTCGAGCTCCACCTTCTCGTTGATCGAGTGCCAGCCGTCCGAGGGCACCGAGATCCCGAGGAACAGCACCGGCGCCCCCAGCACGTCCTGGAGGTCGGCGGCCGGTCCGGAGCCTCCCTCGCGGGTGAACAGGACCTTCTGCTCGAAGGCCCGCTCCATGGCCCGGACGGTGGACCGGAGCGCGGGGTGGTCCAGCGGCGTCAGGCAGGGGCGGGTCGCGCCGGGGAAGACGATCTCGTACCGGATGCCCTCCGGGACGCGGGCGGAAACCCAGGCGGCCACCGCCTCCCGGACCTTCTCCACCTCCTGTCCGGCGACCAGCCGGAAGGAGAGCTTGAGGTGCGCCTCGGCCGGGACGATGGTCTTGCCGCCGGGGCCGGTGTAGCCGCCCCAGATGCCGTTGACCTCGGCGGTCGGCCGGGCCCAGACCCGCTCCAGGGTGGTGTGGCCGGCCTCGCCCCGGGTGCCGTGCGACTTGGCGACCTCCAGCCACCGCTGCTCGTCGAAGGGCAGTTCGGCGAAGAGCGCCCGCTCCTCGTCGGTGAGTTCGACGACGCCGTCGTAGAAGCCGGGCACCGCGACCTTCCGGTCGGCGTCGTGCAGGCCGGCGGCGAGTTCGGCGGCCACCCCGGCCGGGTTGGGGACGGCGCCGCCGAAGGAGCCGGAGTGGATGTCGCTGTCCGGGCCGTACAGGTCGATCTGGCAGTCCGCCAGGCCGCGCATGCCGGTGCACACGGTCGGGGTGGTCTCGGACCACATGCCGGTGTCGGAGATGAACACCGCGTCGGCGGCGAGGCGTTCGGCCTCGCGGCGCACCAGGGCGGCGAAGTTCGGCGAGCCGGACTCCTCCTCGCCCTCGACCAGCAGCTTGAGGTTGACGGCGGGCGCGGTGCGGCCGGTGGCGGCGAGGTGGGCGCGCACGCCCAGGGTGTGGAAGAGGACCTGGCCCTTGTCGTCGGCGGCGCCGCGCGCGTACAGCCGGCGGCCGACCACGGTGGGCTCGAACGGGTCGGTGTCCCAGCCGTCCTCGCGGGCGGCGGGCTGCACGTCGTGGTGGCCGTAGACCAGCACGGTCGGCGCGCCCTCGTCGCCGGAGGGCCACTCGGCGAACACCGCCGGCAGCCCGTCCGTCTCCCACACCTCGGCGACCGGGAAGCCGGTCGCGCGCAGCCGGTCGGCCAGCCACTCGGCGGAGCGGCGGACCTCCCCCGCCCGGCCGGGGTCGGCGGAGACGGAGGGGATGCGCAGCCAGTCGGCGAGCTCGGCCAGGAAGGCGTCCTCGTGCTGGTCGATGAAGGAGCGGACGGCGCTGTCCGGCGTTTTCGTCATACGGACGACTTTAGTTCGCCCGGACGGGTGCGTGCCCACGGCCTCCCCCGGCCGTGAGCACGGTCACCCGTCCCGTCCCTCCCCGCCGTCAGCCGGCCCGGCGGGTCAGGCCGATCCGGGAGCGGGTGAGCAGCGCGGCCAGCAGCACCGCGACCAGCGGCAGGCCGACCAGCAGGCCGCCGAGGTTCAGCCACGGGACGGCGATGACCGCCTTCTCGTGGCCGGCCGGCACGCCGTTGATCCAGACCGTGGCGTTGCGGGCCTCCAGCAGCCGCAGCGCCACCGCCGGGACGGTCCCGCAGAGCAGGCCGAGCACCGAGCCCATCGCGGCGATCACCCCGCACTGGAAGCCGGACAGCCGCCGCCGGATGCCGCCGGACGCGCCGACCGCGGCCAGCGTGGCCAGGTCCTGCTGGGAGTCGGCGGCGGCCAGGCCGGTGGCGATGCCGGCCGCGCCGAGCGCGACCAGGGCGGCGAAGGCGGTCAGGCCGACCGTGACGACGTCGCGCTGCGGCTTGAAGCCCTGCTCGACATCCAGGTAGACGGTGTCGTCGAGCTTGGAGAGGTGGTCGGTGGCCTTCTGGACCCGGCCGTCGGACGGCGCCGCGGCGGGCTTCCACAGCGTCCCCTCCGAGCGGACGCCCAGCCCGGCCCGCTGGGCGGCCTGCCGGCTCAGCACGACGGTGGCGAACGGGAGCGGCGAGTGCACCTCGACGGCGTCCACGGTGACGTCCCGGGTCTTGCCCCGGTAGTCGTTGGCGTCGATCTGCGCCTGGGTGGGCTGCTCCTCGGCGCGCAGCGCGACCTTCCCGTCGGCGACGTGGTCGGGGCGGAACACCAGGGCCTTGCCCGCGGCCAGGGCCTGTTCGGCGGCCGGGTCGCGGACGTCGAGCAGGTTGCGCAGCAGTACCCCGTCGCCGATCAGGACGTCGCCGAACATGCTGGTCAGGTCGGTGGGCAGTGCCCGCATGCCGACGCACCGGGGGTCGGCCATCGCCTGCCGGCGCTGCTCGTCGGTGGTGGCGTCCTGGGCCGGGCAGCGCTTGTCCGGGGTCTTCAGCGCCTGGACGAACCCGCACTTGTAGCTGACCCGGCAGTCGCCGGGGACGGCGGTGGGGCTCAGCACGTCGGCGTGCTCGCCGAGGGCGCCGAGGTCCTTCTCGACCGCCGCGCGCAGGGCGGCGTACCGGCTCGCGTCGCCGTCCGCGCGGCCGCCCTCCAGCAGCGCGACCGCGCCGGCCGGCAGGCTGGGCCGGTAGTCCTGGCGCTGCCGTTCGACGTCGCTGGCGTGGTAGATGCCCACCGCGACGGCGCCGGCCACGGCGGCCATCACGGCGGCCACGGCGGGGGCGGTGCGGCCGCGGTTGCGCACCGAGTCGCGCAGCGCGAGCCGCGGGCTGAGCGGCAGGTGGCGGCCGAGCCGCCCGAACAGGCCGATCAGCAGCGGGGTGCACAGCAGCATGCCGAGTTCGGCGATCACCGAGCCGCCGAGCAGGCCCGGCACGGGGGCGGTGTTGGTGACCGCGCAGAGCAGGGCCAGTCCGGTGCCGCCGGCCACCATCACGGCGCCGAGCACCGCGATGATCCGGTTGGCGGGCTTGCTGCCGCCGCGGCCGGTGAGCGCCTCGACCACGTCCTGCCGGGAGGCCTGGACGGCGGGGACCACGGCCGCGAGCAGGCCGGTGACCAGGCCGACCAGGGCGACGCCGAGCAGGTCGAGGGGCTGGACGTCGAAGTGGCCGAAGCGCTGCCCGCCGTAGCCCTCCAGCTGCTCGCGCAGCACCGCGACCAGGCCCACGCCGCCGACCAGGCCGAGCACGGCGCCGGCGGCGCCGAGCACCGCGCCGCCGGCCAGCACCACGGCCCGGACGTGCGAGCGGTCGCCGCCGCCGGCCGCGAGCAGGCCGAGCTGGCGGCGCGAGCGGCGGGCGCCGACCGCGAACGCCGGTCCGGCGAGCAGCACGATCTCCAGCAGGGCCATGCCGGGCACCAGCGCGGCGACGGCCAGCACGCTCTTGTTCACGTAGGAGGGGTACTGGGACTGCTCCGCGTAGTAGGGCACCTCGGCGCGGGCCGGCGGGTGCAGCAGGACGTCCCGGGAGACCGCCGTGAAGCCGTAGTCGTTGAGCCGCTTGACCCCGGCCCAGTCGATCCGGGCCCCGCCGGGCAGCGTGACCAGCCAGCTGTCCCCGTTGCGCGGCTCGCTGTCGGCGCCGCCGGTGTCGGCCTGCACCAGCGGCTGGACCACCGCGCCGGGGCGGCCGTACAGCATGACCTGGTCCAGTCGGGCGGGGTCCTCGGCGACGGCGGTGATGGTGTAGGGCCTGGCCTCCAGGCCGCGGAAGGCGGTGCGGTCGCCGATCCGCAGGCCGGAGCGCTTCAGGAAGCCGCGGGTGGCGGCGATCTGGTCGGGCTGGGTGGGGGCGGTGCCGTCCACCACGTTCAGCTTGCCGTGCCAGACCGGGTCGGTGAGGTCGGCCTCGCCGGCCATCACCGTCATCCGGCCCTCGGCGGTGGTGGCCGAGGTGCTCTTGTACATGCCGTCCGGCACCAGCACGGCGCCGGGCAGGAGTTCGGTGAGCAGCTGCGCGGGGTCGGTGTCGGCGCTGCGCTGCTGCTCGGGGGTCTTGGCCTGGCCCTCCGCGGGCGTCCGGGCGGTGTTCTCGCTGCCGTCGGGGGTCTGCAGTTCGGTGGCGCCGCGGGAGGACATGGTGACGGCGGCCGTGGCGGTGCCCATCGCGCGGGCGGCCTTCTCCGCGGGCTCCAGCTGGGCGCTGCGGGCGATCACGTCCACGCCGGCCACGCCGAGCACCGGCAGCGCGATCATCGCCAGCACCAGGGCGCTGCGGCCCTTGGCCCGGGCGGCGTCGCGGCGGGCGATCCGCAGGGCGGCGCGCCAGGCGGTCGGCTTCACGGCTGGCCGTCCTTCCGCGCGTTGGCGGCGGCGGTGACCAGCAGGCTGCCGGCGTCCTGCCGGGTGGTCTCGTCGACCAGCAGGCCGTCGCGCAGGAACACCACCCGGTCCGCCCAGGCGGCGTGCCGGGCCTCGTGGGTGACCATCATGGCGGCGGCGCCGGCGTCGCAGCGGGCGCGCAGCACGGAGAGCACGGACTCGCCGGTGGTGGAGTCGAGGGCGCCGGTGGGTTCGTCGGCGAGCACCAGGCGGCGGTCGCCGATCAGGGCGCGGGCGATGGCGACGCGCTGCTGCTGGCCGCCCGACATATCGTCGGGGAAGCGGTCGGCGAGTTCGGCGATGTTCAGTTCCTCGAGCGCGGCGAGCGCCTCCCGGCGGGCGGCCCGGGCGGAGACGCCGTCGAGCTCCCGGGGCAGCGCGATGTTCTCGGCGGCGGTGAGCGCGGGTATCAGGTTGTAGTCCTGGAACACGTAGCCCACCGAGCGGCGGCGGACGGCGGCCAGCTTCTTGCGGTCCAGCTCGCCCAGGACGGTGCCCTCGACGACGACCCGGCCGCCGGTGGGGCTGTCCAGGCCGCCGGCCAGGGTCAGCAGGGTCGACTTGCCGGAGCCGGAGGGCCCCATCACGGCGACCAGTTCGCCGGGGTGGACCCGCAGGTCGACGGCGCGCAGCGCGTGCACCTCGGCCGCGCCGTGGCCGTGCGTGCGGCTCACCTGGTCGAGGTGCAGCACGGGCTCGGCCGGCTTGAGTTGTTCGGTCATCGCTCCCCCAGGAGGTTCAGATGCGGCCGCGGTCGCGGCTCTTGGCGGCGCGCCGGGCGGGCGGCGCGGCGGCGGGTTCGGACGGGGTGGCGGCGGTGCGTTCGGCGTGCTGGGCGAGCCGGGACTCGCAGTGGTCCAGCCAGCGGATCTCCGCCTCGGTCTGGAAGATCAGCTGTTCCAGCACCAGCAGCCAGGCCAGGTCCTTGCCGGAGCCGTCGTCCGCGGCCAGCGCCCGGCCCTTGAGCCGGGTGTAGTCCTGGAGCGCCTGCATGCTGTGCCGGCGCTGGCCGTGCACCACCGCGGCCACGTCCACCCCCGGGATGGCCACCGCCATCGCCAGCTTGATCGCCAGTTCGTCGCGCGGCGGGTTGGTGCGCGGCACCGGGGTGTCGAACCAGCGGCGCAGTTCCGCGCGTCCCTCGTCGGTGACGGAGTAGAACTGGTGGCCCTCGTCGTCCTCGCCGGCGGCCTCCACCAGCCCGTCGCGCTCCAGGCGACCCAGCGTGGTGTAGACCTGCCCGACGTTCAGCGGCCAGGTCGCCCCCGTCCTGGCCTCGAACTCGGATCGCAGCTGGTAGCCGTAGCGCGGGCCCTGGTCGAGCAGGGCGAGCAGGCCGTGACGGATCGACATACTCAGTATGTATACCCGGTATGGTTCCCCGGCTCAAGCCGCCGTCGCGTTCACCTCGGCCCGGTACGGTCGACGGCGTGACCACACTGCGGATCGCCACGTACAACCTGCTGCACGGCCAACCGCTCGCCCCCGACGGCAGCCCCGCGCCCCTCCCGGCCGAGCCGGGCGCCCCGCTGGCCGAGGCCGTCGCCTCGCTCGACGCCGACGTGCTGGCCCTCCAGGAGGTCGACCGGTACCAGGAGCGCTCCGGCCGCACCGACCAGGCGGCCCTCGCCGCGAAGGCCGCGGGCGCCACCGACTGGCGCTTCGCCGCCGCCCTGCACGGCACCCCCGCCCCCTCGGCGGGCTGGATCGCCGATCCGGAGCGGCCCGGCCTCGCCGTCTACGGGCCGGCCGACCTGGCCGACGACTCCCGCCCCTCGTACGGCACCGCGCTGCTCACCCGGCTGCCGGTGCTGCACTGGCGGGCCCGCCGGTTCGCCCCGGCGCCGTTCGGGCTGCCGCTGCGGGTGGCCGGGCGGCGCGGGCTGACGCCGGTGCCGGACGAGCCGCGGGCCGCGCTCGCCGCGGTGCTGGCCGGGCCGGGCGGGGAGTTCACGGTGGTGGCCGCGCACCTGTCCTTCGTGCCGGGCTGGAACGTCGGGCAGCTGGCCGCGATCCGGCGCTGGATCGCCGACCTGCCGCAGCCCTACCTGGTGCTCGGCGACTTCAACCTGATCGGCGCGGTGCCGCGCACCGTGCTCGGCTCGGCGCACGCGATCCAGCGCACCGCCAAGCGCGAGCGCGTGCGCACCGCCCGGCGGACCAGGCTGCAGGGCTGGTACGACCTCGCCCGCACCCCGACGTACCCCTCGCACCGGCCGACCGTGCAGTTCGACCACATCCTGGGCATCGGCGTCCCGCGCAGCGCGGTCGGCTCGGTCTCGGCGCCCCGCACGGGGGTGTCCGACCACCGGCCGCTGGTGGTCGAGATCGAGGTCTAGTGTCCTGAGTCCTTGATCCGTCGGATGTATCCGGCGAGGGACTCGAGGATCTGGTCGGCGGTCTTGGTCCAGATGTAGGGGCGGGGGTTGTCGTTCCAGTCGGCGACCCAGGCGCGGATGTCGCGTTCGAGGGCCTGGACGGAGCGGTGGACGCCGCGGCGGAGCTTCTTGTTCGTCAGCTCGGCGAACCACCGCTCGACCAGGTTGAGCCAGGAGGATCCGGTCGGCGTGAAGTGCAGCTGGAAACGGGGATGGGCCAGCAGCCACTTCTTGATCGTCTCGGTCTTGTGGGTGGCGTAGTTGTCCAGGATCAGGTGTACTTCCAGGCCGGCCGGGATCTCCCGGTCGAGTTTGGCGAGGAACCTCTTGAACTCGGCGGTGCGGTGGCGCCGGTGCAGGGAGCCGATGACCTTCCCGGTGACCGCGTCGAGGGCCGCGAACAACGTCGTGGTGCCTGCCCGGACGTAGTCGTGGCTGGCCCGTTCCGGGACGCCGGGCATCATCGGCAGCACCGGCTGGGAGCGGTCCAGAGCCTGGATCTGGGACTTCTCGTCGACGCAGAGCACCAGGGCGCGTTCGGGTGGATCGAGGTAGAGGCCGACCACGTCGTGGACCTTGTCGACGAAGAACGGGTCGGTGGACAGCTTGAACGACTCGGCGCGGTGCGGCTGCAGACCGAACGCCCGCCACACGCGTGAGACCGTGGACTGAGACAGGCCCACCCGTCCGGCCATCGAGCGGGTGGACCAGTGCGTGGCGTTCTTCGGTTTCGTCTCCAGCGTGAGCCGGACCAACTCGGCGACCTGCTCGTCGGTGACCGTCCGCTCGCGACCCGGGCGTGGTGCGTCGCCCAGGCCGTCCAGGCGGTCCCGCAGGAATCGCCCACGCCACTTGGAGACCGTCTCCGTGGTCACTCCGGTGGCAGCGGCCACAGATCTGGCCGATCGGGGCAGCCCGTCCGTCTCCGTCTCGCCGCAGGCCAGCACGATCCGCGCTCTCAATGCCAGCGCCTGCGGGGCTGATTGGCTCCGCACCCACGCACCGAGCACCTGCCGCTCGTGATCCGACAACACCAGTTCGGCCAGCTTCGGCCCAGGACGTCCCACGTGCTGAAAAACGACGGATCAAGGACTCAGGACACTAGTGCCGCACCAGGCAACCTTTGCCGGGAAGGAGCGGCGTCCGGTGCGTGCTCTCGGCGTGCCGGCCGGAAGCCTTCGTACTGGGTGTACTTGGGTTTTCGGCCGGTGCGGCGAGAGGGCGTGCCGGGCGCCGCGACGGGCGAAGGTTGCCTGGTGCGGCACTAGCCTTCCAGGCGCCCGGGGACGGCGGCCTCGTCACGCGGGGCGGCCTGCGCGGGCAGCACGACCGGGTCGAACTGGAGCAGCAGCATCGCCGCGTCGTCGCCGAGCTTGTGGCCGACGTGCCGGACCACGTCGTCGTGCAGGCGCTGCAGGACGTCGCCGGGGCCGTCGTCGGCGAGCAGCGGGAGGCGGTCGGTGAGGGGGTAGAAGGCGCCGCCGTGGTCGCGGGCCTCGATGACGCCGTCGGTGTAGAGCAGGATCCGGTCGCCGGGCTCGACCGGGACGAGCTGGAGCGGCGGGCAGACGTCCTCGGGGTCGAGGACGCCCAGCGGGGGGACGGTCTCGTCGGCGGCGAGCAGCCGCGGGGCGTCCTCGCCGCGGAGCAGGACGGGCGGCGGGTGGCCGCAGTTGGCGATCTCCAGGGCGCCGTCGGGGCGGACGCCGACCAGCACCAGGGTGACGAACTCCTCCTCCACGCCGGGGTGGTCGTTCTCGTGCAGGGCCCGGTCGAGGCTGACGGCGAGCCAGCCGGCCACCTTCTCCAGCGCGGGCTCCTGGTGGGCGGCCTCGCGGAACGCGCCGAGCACCGCGGCGGCGGTCTCGACGGCGGCCAGCCCCTTGCCGCGGACGTCGCCCATCACGGCGCGCACCCCGTGCCGGGTGTTGACCACCTCGTAGAGGTCGCCGCCGATCGAGGCGTGCGCCGCGGCGGCGGCGTAGCGGACGGCGGCGCGGACCGGCCCGACCCGTTCGGGGATCGGGCGCAGCAGCACCCGGCGGGCGATCTCGGCGACCAACTGGGCTTCGGCGAGCGCGAGTTCCTGGCGCAGCCGGAGGTTGACGCTGAGGTGGCCGATGCCGGCGATGATGATGATCGCGGCGACGGTGGCGGTGTGCACGGACTGGCCCAGCACCTCGTTGTACCAGGCCATGCCGAACGCGCAGGCCTCGGCCAGCGCGCCGGTCAGCAGCGGGTACCAGGCCCGGCGGGAGACCACGGCGGCGAGGGCGGGGACGGCGGTCAGGGCGGGCTCGACGGTGACCTGGCTGTTGGTCAGCAGGTCGAGGGAGACGATCAGCAGCATGCCGATCAGCGGCAGGGCGTGCGAGGTCCTGGGCCAGGTGCCGGTGACGGTGCCCGGTACCGGGCCTGGGGTGGGGCCGTGGAGGACGTCCCTGATCCATCCGGTCGCGCTCAACGTCGGTCTCTCCAGCGGAAGGTGCGGGTGCTGCTCGGCACCTGCGGGTCTGACGGGAGGTCAGGGGGTCGGGAGCCCTGACGGCGGCCGGAGTACGAGGGATGACCGGTTACCGACCCCACAATAGGCACGAAACGTGCAGGGCGCACAGGTTTCGCGTGATCTCGTGACGGGTTGGATGCTCTGAGTGACTCTTTTCTACCTATTCCCGATCAGAAGATCGCTCAACTCCTTTCGGCCGGGAAGTCCTGACGGGGTTTCGATCCGGCCCGAGCGCACGTAGCAGAACGAGGCGGTGACCTGCTCCACCGGAACGCCCGCCTGCTCGGCCCAGGCCAGCCGGTAGACCGCGAGCTGCAGCGGGTCGCCGGAGTCCTCCCGGCCGGTCTTCCAGTCGACCACCTCGTAGCGCGGTGACCCTGCGCCACCGCCCGCGTCCCGGTAGACCGCGTCGATCCGGCCGCGCACCACCCGTCCCGCGAGCACCAGTTGGAACGGCGCCTCGACCCGGTGCGGGGTGCGGCGGGCGTAGGGGCCGCGCAGGAACGCCTCCTTGAGCCGCTCCAGGTCGCGCTCGTCCTCGATCTCCTCGGCGTCCAGGCCGGGCAGCGCGTCGGGGCCGAGCAGCAGCGGCTGGTCGTAGCGGGACTGCACCCAGGCGTGGAAGCGGGTGCCGCGACGGGCGGCGGGCGCGGGCGGGCGGGGCATCGGACGGGCCAGGTCGCGGGCGAAGCCGTCCGGGTCGGCGGCCAGCCGCATCAGCTGGGTGGCGGACAGCGAGGCGGGCAGGGCGACGTCCCGGGTGGTGCGCCGGGATCGCTCCAACTCGCCGAGCAGGGCGGTCAGGTCGCGGTCCCAGGAGGCCACCAGCCGCTGGTCCTCGACGGCCATCGGCTCGGCCTCCGGCGCGGGGGCGCCGGCCAGCCGCTGCCGCACCACCCGGGCGACCCGGCGGCGGGCGTGCTGCGCGGCCGGGTCGAGCGGCAGCGGCCAGGGGGTCTCCACCGAGACGTCGAACGCCGGGTTCTGCTCCTCCGGCCCGGGCTCGGCCGCCCAGCGCTCGATCTCGCCGCCGCCGTCGGGGCGTTCGCAGTGCGCGCGCAGCTGCAGCAGGAAGTCGGACGGCCCGCGGCGGCGCTTCTGGGACGGCCCCCACCAGTGCCCGGAGGCCAGCAGCAGCGAGCGCGGCCGGGTGAACGCGACGTAGCCGAGCCGGAGTTCCTCGACCTCGCCGTGCTGCGCCATCTCCTTCTTGAACGCGCCGATGCCCTTGGCGTTCCAGGCCGGTTCGCCGGGCAGCGTGGCGGCGTCGCCGCGCAGGGCGTGCGGCAGCACCCGGCGGGTGGAGGTCCAGCGCTCGCGCCCCTGGCCGGACGGGAACCCGCCCTTGACCAGGCCGGGGACGGCGACCACGTCCCACTCCAGGCCCTTGGACTTGTGCGCGGTCAGCACCTTGACGGTGTCCTCGCCGCCGGGCAGTCCGGCGTCCAGGCCGCGCTCGTACTCCTGGGCGGCCCGCAGGAAGCCCAGGAAGGCGGCCAGGCCGGGGTCGCCGTCCAGGTCGGCGAAGGAGGCGGCGATGTCCAGGAAGGAGTGCAGCGTCTCGCGGCGGCGGGCGGCCAGCGCCAGCGGGGAGGCGGAGAGTTCGACCTCCAGGCCGGTGACGGTGAGCACCCGGTGCAGGACGTCCATCAGCGGTTCGGCCAGCGCCCGGCGCAGTTCGCGGATCTCCCGGGCGAACCGGGCGAACCGCACCCGGGCCTCGGGCGAGAACGGCAGGTCGTCGGGCTGCTCGGCGTCGACGAAGGTCTCCAGCGCGTCGGCCAGCGAGACCACCTCGGTCGGGTCGGTCTCGGCGACGGCGGCGCTCAGCGCGTCCTGCTCGCCGGAGCGGGCGGTGCGGACGAGTTCGGCGGCCCGGCGGCCGAGCAGGGCCAGGTCGCGCGGGCCGGTGCGCCAGCGCGGGCCGATCAGCAGCCGGACCAGGGCGGCGTTGGCGGTCGGGTCCTGGAGCACCTCGCAGAGCGCCACCAGGTCGGCCACCTCGGGGAGTTGGAGCAGCCCGCCGAGTCCGACCACCTCGACCGGGACCTGCCGGGCGACCAGCGCGGCGTGGATGTCGGGGAAGGAGCTGCCGGCCCGGCAGAGCACGGCGATCCGGCCGGGCGCGGTGCCGGTGCGCACCTGGTGGGCGATCGAGTCGGCCAGCCAGTCGACCTCCTCGGCGTGGGTGGGCAGCAGCGCGATCCGGGCGTAGCCGTCGCGTTCGGCGCCGGGGGCGGGGCGCAGCGCCTCGACGCCCTCGTGCATGGCGCGCAGCGGGGCGGCGAGGCGGTTGGCGAAGTCGAGCAGCCGGCCGCCGCTGCGGCGGTTCTCGCTGAGCGCGAAGCGGTGCGCACCGCTGCCGTCGGCGCGCGGGAAGTGCCGGGGGAAGTCGTCCAGGTTGGCGACCGAGGCGCCGCGCCAGCCGTAGATCGCCTGGCAGGGGTCGCCGACCGCGGTGACCGGGTGGCCCGCGCCCCGGGAACCGCCGAACAGGCCCGCCAGCATGAGGCGTTGGGCCACCGAGGTGTCCTGGTACTCGTCCAGCAGCACCACCCGGTACTGCTCGCGCAGCAGTGTGCCGACCTCGGGGCGCTGGGTGGCGAGCCGGGCGGAGGCGGCGATCTGGTCGCCGAAGTCGAGCAGGCCGAGCTTCTGCTTGCGGGCCCGGTAGTCCTCGACCAGGTGCAGCAGTTCCTGCCGGCCGCGGGCGGCCTTCGGGACGGCCCGCAGGTCCTCGTTGGTGAGCTTGACGGTGGCCAGCCGGTCGAGCAACTCCTCGTCGTACGAGCGCAGTTGCGAGGGTTCGACCAGGTGCTCGGCGAGTTCGGAGTCCAGCGCGACGATCTCGGCGACCAGCGAGCTGAAGGTGCCGGTGAGCGCCGGGAACGGGCCGCGGGCCTGGCGCAGGACCCGGGCGGCGAGCTGGAAGCGGGTGGCGTCGGCGAGCAGCCGCACGTCGGGCTCTATGCCCAGGCGCAGGCCGTGCTCCTTGAGCAGCGTCCCGGCGAAGGCGTGGTAGGTGGAGATCTGCGGCTCGCCGAGGGCGTCCTCGTCCTGCTCGCGGACCTCGGCGCGCAGCAGGGCGGCCCGGACGCGTTCGGCGAGCTCCCCGGCCGCCTTGTTGGTGAAGGTCAGGCCGAGCACCTGCTCGGGGCGCACGGCGCCGGAGCCGACCAGCCAGACCACCCGGGCGGCCATCACGGTGGTCTTGCCGGAGCCCGCGCCGGCCACGATCACGCCGGGTTCCATGGGTGCGCCGATGGCCGCCAACTGCTCGTCGTTGAACGGGATGTCGAGCA
This sequence comes from Kitasatospora sp. YST-16, assembly GCF_026802215.1. Taxonomy (NCBI): domain Bacteria; kingdom Bacillati; phylum Actinomycetota; class Actinomycetes; order Kitasatosporales; family Streptomycetaceae; genus Kitasatospora; species Kitasatospora sp. YST-16. Next base: position 4,526,210 of record NZ_CP113837.1, on the reverse strand, counting down.
GTTCGCGGAGCTGGGCCGGGTGCTGCAGCGGCTCAGTCGACGACATGCCGGCCGTCCCGCTGCGCGGAGCAGCTGCCGCGGAACGCGCAGCGGCCGCAGCGCTCGCCCGCGGTGGGGGTGAACTTCTCGGCGAGCACCTTGCCCGCGGTCTCCACCAGCAGGCCCTCGATCCAGGGGGTGCTCTCCTCGGGCAGCTGCCGCTGCACCTTGGGCGCCTCGGGGTCCTTCCGGTCCGGCTCGCGCAGGTGCACCAGTTCGGCCCCGCCGGGGGTGGCGCCGTCCTCGAAGCCGGGCAGCCCGTCGAGCGCGCCGCGGCTCACCGCGAGCTGGTAGACGGCGAGTTGGCGGTTCTCGGGCAGCGAGCTGTTGGGCGGCGGGGTCTTGCCGGTCTTGAAGTCGACGACGTACGCCCGGCCCGCGGCGTCGGCCTCGACCCGGTCCATCGAGCCGCGCAGGCGCACCGCGACGCCGCCGACGTCCAGGGTCAGGTCGAAGCCGTGCTCGGTGGCGACGGTGGCGCGTTCGCGCTCCAGCACGTGCCAGCGCAGGAAGCGCTCCAGGGCGTCGCGGGCCTCGCCCTTCTCCTGGGTGGACTTCCACGGCGCGTCGAAGGCGAGGGCGTCCCAGACGGTGTCCAGGCGCTCCATCAGCACGGCCAGGTCGGCGGGGGTGCGGCCGGAGCCGACCTCGTCGGCGAGGGCGTGCACCACGTTGCCGAAGCCCTGGGCGGCGGAGGCGGTGGTGCCGGCCCTGACGTCCTTCTCCAGGAACCACTGCAGCGCGCAGGACTCCAGCTGCTCCAGGCCGCTGCCGGAGAGCCGGACGGGCTGCTCGGGCTCGCGCAGCGGCTGCGGGGCGGCGGTCGGGTCGTCCAGGCCCCACCACTGGTCGGGGTGGGCGGCGGGGACCAGCGGGCGGCCGTCCTCGTCGAGCGCGGCGGCCAGGGTGGCGAGGCGTTCGGCGGCGGCCCGGCGCAGCTGCGGGGAGCGGTCCGGGTCGACGGTGACGGCGCGCAGTTCGGCGACCAGCGCGGGCACCGACAGCGGGCGGCGCGGCCGGGAGGTGACGTCAGCGACCTTGACCCGGGGGACGCGTTCCAGCACCCGGCCGGTGCGCGGGTCGACGGTCTCCCGGTAGAGCTCGCGCAGGAAGCGGGAGGGCTCGTCGCCGTCCTCGGCGGGCGCCTTGACGGCGGTGACCACCAGCCGGTCCTTGGCCCGGGTCGCGGCGACGTAGAACAGCCGGCGCTCCTCGGCGAGCAGCGCGGCCGCCGACAGCGGCTCGGCGAGGCCGTCGCGGCCGATCCGGTCGGCCTCCAGCAGCGAGCCGCGGCGGCGCAGGTCGGGCCAGAGTCCCTCCTGGACGCCGGTGACGACGACCAGGCGCCACTCCAGGCCCTTGGAGCGGTGCGCGGTCATCAGCCGGACGGCGTCGGGGCGCACGGCGCGCACGTGCAGGGTGTCGGCGGCGATGTCCTGGGCCTCGACCTCGGCGAGCAGGTCGAGCGCGCCGCGGTGGCCGGTGACCCGTTCCTCGGCGCGGGCGGCGGTCTCGAACAGCGCGCACAGCGCGTCCAGGTCCCGGTCGGCGTTGCGCCCGGCGGGCCCGCCGCGCAGCGCGGCCCGCTCCAGGCGTTCGCGCCAGCGCCGGGAGCCGTCCCACAGCTCCCACAGCGCGTCCTCGGCGCTCGCCCCGCCGGCCAGCAGTTCGCGGACCTTGCGCAGCAGCATGCCCAGTTCGTGGGCGCGGCGGGCGTAGGGAGCGTCCACCAGGGCGAGCTGGTCGGGCTGCTCCAGGGCCTCGCGGATCAGCTCCTCGGCGGGCCGGACCACGCCGGGGGCGCCGTCGGCGGCCAGGGCCCGGCGCTCCTCCTCGCGCAGGGTGCGGCCCAGGCGGCGCAGGTCGGAGCCGTCGAGGGCGGCGAGCGGGCCGGTGAGCAGGGTGTGGGCGAGGTCGGCGGTGAGCGCGCCGGGGCCCTCGGCGCAGACCCGCAGGGCGAGCAGCAGCGGGACGACGGCGCTCTCCTCGCGCAGCGGCAGGTCGTCGCCGTCGATCTCCAGCGGGACGCCGGCGGCGGCCAGCGCGCGGCGCACCGCCGGTATGGTCCGGGAGCCGGCCCGGACCAGCACGGCCATCTCGCCCCAGGGGACGCCGTCCTCCAGGTGGGCGCGGCGCAGCAGGTCGGCGACCGAGTCGAGTTCGGCACCGGGCGTCGGGTAGGTGTACACCTCGACGGCGCCGCCCTCGCGGGAGGGGAGCAGGGCGCGGTGCGCGGCGAGCTTGTCGGCGGGCAGCCGGCCCATCGGCATCCGGCGGGCCAGTTCGCGGGAGGCGGCCAGCAGCACCGCGCCGGAGCGCCGGGAGACCCGCAGCACCTTGACCTCGGCGGGCCGGCCGTCGGCGTGCCGGAAGGCGTCGGGGAACTCCAGGATGCCGTTCACGTCGGCGCCGCGGAACGCGTAGATCGACTGGTCCGGGTCGCCGACCGCGACCAGGTCCCGGCCGCCGCCGGCCAGCCGCTGCAGCAGCCGGACCTGGGCGGGGTCGGTGTCCTGGTACTCGTCGACGAACACCACGTCGTAGCGCTCGCGCAGCCCCGCGGCGACGTCGGCCCGCTCGGCGAGCAGCACGGCGCGGTGGACGAGTTCGGCGTAGTCGAGGACGCCGCGCAGGTCCAGCACGTCCAGGTACTCGGCCAGGAAGTGCGCGGCGGCGGCCCAGTCGGGCCGGTCCACGCCCGCCGCGAAGCGCTCCAGCTCGGCCTCGCCGAGGCCGAGCTCGCGGCTGCGGGCGAGCACGGCGCGCACCTCGTCGGCGAACCCGCGGGTGGTCAGGCAGGCCCGCAGGTCGAGCGGCCAGCTGATGGTGCCGACGCCCGCCTTCGCGTCCTCGGCGCCGCCCGCGAGCAGTTCGCGGACCATCACGTCCTGCTCGGGGCCGGAGAGCAGGCGCAGCGGCTCGGCGTACTCCTCGGGCGGCTGGTGGGCGCGCAGCAGGGCGTAGCAGAACGAGTGGAAGGTGGTGGCCTGCGGGGCGGTGGCGCCGATCCGGGCGGTCATCCGGTCGCGCAGTTCCATCGCGGCCTTGCGGCTGAAGGTCAGCACCAGGACGCGGTCGGGCGCGGTGCCGTCGGCGACCCGCCGGGCGACCGCCTCGACCAGGGTGGTGGTCTTGCCCGTCCCGGGCCCGGCGAGCACCAGCAGCGGCCCCGAGGCGTGCTCGACGACCGCCTGCTGGAAGGCGTCCAGCTGGGGCGGGTCGGGCTGGGCGAGGGGGCTGCGCACCAGGCGGAACGGTGAGGTCACTGCGGTCCATGGTCGTACGGCGGTTCAGCGGCGGGCCGAGGGGGGTGGCTCGCCGCGACGAGCCTACGATCCTGCACCCACAGACCCCTCCGGCGCACCTGCCCTGGTCAGGGGGTGCCGTCCCAGCGGGCGGCCCGCAGGTCGACCCGGGGCTCGCCGCCGACGGTGCGCAGCGGGGTGCCCTCGGAACGGTACTCGGGCAGCGCCCGGTGCTCGTGGCCGGGCAGCGGCCGCCCGTCCGCCCGGATCACCCGCCACCAGGGCACCGGCGCCCCGTACAGCGCCATCACCCGGCCGACCTGCCGAGGTCCGCCGCGGCCCAGGTACTCGGCGACGTCCCCGTACGTCATGACCTTGCCGGGCGGGATGCGTTCGGCGAGGTCGAGCACGGCCTCGGCGTACGGCGGGATCTCGGCGGCGTCCTCGGGCTCGGTCATCCGACGCATTCTTCCCCATCCGGTCGATTTCCAGCACCCCGTGCGGGCGACCCGGCGCGCGGGATGCCGCCCCTGGACCGCACCCGGGTGGCGGGCATGGCAGCATCTTCGGGGCAGTGCGACACACGAGGACGAAGACCAGATGACCGGGACGGCCGAATTGAGCGTGGACGAGGGCTCCGAGCAGCCCGCCACCGACGGTTTCGCCGAACGGCCGGTCGACCTGCGCCACCGGGCGCGGGACGCGCACCACACGGGGGAGGAAGCGGTGGCCGCACAGCTGCCGCCGGACGGCGGGCCGGACCGGCCCCCGGACGGACCTGACGGGCCCTACGGGCCGGACGACGCGCAGCCCGAGGAGCCGGCCGGCGAGTACCTGGCCGTCGACGAGCCGCTGCTCGCCCCGCGCGCGCACCGGCCGTCCGACCTGCTGCGGTTCCTGGCCGGGCTGTTCGGCATCATCGCGGTGTTCGTGCTGGCGCAGGTCGCGGTCTCCACCACCACCGGCATCGAGAACGACATCACGGTCAACGCCAACCGGATCCCCGGCGTGCTGTCCAAGATCTCCGCCCTGGTCTCCTCGATCGCGGTGCTGACCGTGCCGCTGGCCTTCGCGGTCGAGCGGCTGATCAAGCGCGACGGCCTGCGGGTCGCCGACGGCGTGCTGGCCTCGGTGCTGGCGTACGGCGTCTCGCTGGGCGTCGACTGGTGGGTGGCCGCCGCCGCGCCCGAGGAGATCCGCAACGCGCTGACCCAGAGCTCGCCCGGCAGCGACACCCTCACCGACCCGGTGCACGGCTACCTGGCCCCGGTGATCGCCTACATGACGGCGGTCGGCATGTCGAGCCGCCCGCGCTGGCGGGTCGCCCTGTGGGTGGTGGTGATCCTCTCCGGCACCGCCGAGCTGATCAACGGCAACACCACCCCGCTCTCGCTGGTCCTCACCGTGCTGATCGGCTGGTCGGTGGCGTACGGCACGCTGTACGCGATCGGCTCGCCGAACATCCGCCCCACCGGGCAGCACCTGATGATCGGCCTGCGCAAGGTCGGCTTCGTCCCGTCCGCCGCCCACCTGGCCCCGGCCGCGCCCGGCGGCACCCGCCGCTACCTGGTCACCCAGCAGACCGGGCCGCTGCTGGACGTGCACATCATCGACCGCGAGCAGCAGGCGTCCGGCTTCTTCTACCGCGCCTGGCGGCGGCTGCGGCTGCGCTCGGTCGCGGTCCGCCGCAGCCCCCAGTCGCTGCGCCAGGCCCTGGAGCAGGAGGCGCTGATCGCGTACGCGGCCGCCGCCTCCGGGGCCCGCGCCCCGCAGCTGGTGGCCACCTCCGAGCTCGGCCCGGACGCGGCGATCCTGGTCTACGAGAACGTGGCCGGCCGGACCCTGGACGACCTCGCCGACGAGGAGGTCACCGACGCGGTGATGGCCTCGTTCTGGAAGTCCGTCTCCACCCTGCACGAGCGCCGGATCGCGCACCGCCGGCTCACCGGCGAGTCCCTGCTGGTGGTCGACGAGCAGACCGGCTGCCTGGTCAACCTCTCCGGCGGCGACATCGCGGCCGGCGACCTGACCCTGCGCATCGACGTCGCCCAGCTGCTCACCACCTTCGCCCTGCGCACCGGCCCGGAGCGCGCGGTGGCCGTCGCCACCGCCGTGCTCGGCCCGACCCGGATCGCCGAGGCGCTGCCGCTGCTGCAGCCGGTCGGCCTGAGCCGGCAGACCCGCGGCGACCTGCAGCGGATGACCAAGGAGCGGAAGACCGCCGCGCAGGCGCTGGCGCTCAAGCAGGTCGCCGCCGGGGAGCGCACCCAGCAGCAGGCCGAGGAGGACATCGCCCGGGCCGGCGAGGACCTGCTGGCCCGGATCCGGGCGCAGATCCTGCAGATCGCCCCCGAGGCGCCGCTGGCCCCGGCCAAGCTGGAGCGGCTCAAGCCCAAGACGCTGATCATGGTGGTGGCGCTGGCCTTCGCCGCCTACCTGGCGCTGACCACCATCCGGCCGGACCAGTTCAAGGTCTCCCAGATGAACTGGGCCTGGGCCTCGGTCGCGCTGGCCGCCTCGGCGTTCTCGTACGTGGCCGCCGCGATGAGCCTGACCGGCTTCGTCCCGGAGAAGCTCCCGTTCTGGCGCACGGTGGCCGCCCAGCTGGCCGGCTCCTTCGTGAAGCTGGTCGCCCCGGCGGCGGTCGGCGGCATCGCGCTGAACACCCGCTACCTGCAGAAGGCCGGCATCCGCCCGGTGCAGGCCGTCGCCTCGGTCGGCGCCTCCCAGCTGGCCGGCCTCGGCGGGCACCTGCTGCTGCTGTTCGCCTTCGGCCTGATCACCGGCTCGCAGACCAACGGCGACCTCGGCGCGTCCCGGGCCGTCATCATCGGCGTCCTCACCGCGGCGGTCCTCGCCCTGGTGGTGGCCGCGGTCGCCCCGCTGCGCCGCTTCGTGGTGACCCGGGTCCGCTCGCTGCTGTTCGGCGTGATCCCGCGGATGCTCGACCTGATGCAGACCCCGCGCAAGCTGGTCACCGGCTTCGGCGGCATCCTCCTGCTGACGCTGTCCTTCACCGCCTGCCTGGACGCCTCGGTCCACGCGTTCGGCGGCGGCGCCAACGTCACCTACGCGGCCGTCGCGGTGGTCTTCCTCACCGCGAACGCGGCCGGCTCGGCGATCCCCACCCCCGGCGGCATCGGCCCGGTCGAGATCGCCCTGATCACCGCCCTGACGGTGGCCGGCGTCCCGGCCACCGCCGCCACCCCCGCCGTCTTCCTCTACCGCCTGCTCACCTTCTGGCTCCCGGTCGTCCCGGGCTGGGTCGCCTACAACGTGCTCCAGCGCAAGGGCGCCCTCTGACCGGGGGTGCTACGGGAGCAGTTCGGCGACGATCCGCTCCCACGGCCGCGGCTCCAGTCCGAACGCCTCCCGGGTGGCGGTGTCGTCGATGACGAACGGCCGCTCGAACTGGTAGGCCGTCTCGCGGACGGCGCGGACCGTCGGGTTGACCAGCCCGAGCAGGGCCAGCACCGGGCCGGGGATCGCGGTGACCTTCGGGGCGGGGCGGCCCGCCGCCGCGCACAGGTCGGCGACGACCTGGCGCTGGCTGCGCGGCGGGTTGCTCGGCACGTGCCAGGCCCGGCCCCAGGCGCGTTCCTCGGCGGCGGCGGTGACCAGCAGGCGGGCGGCGTCCGCGGGGGAGGTCCAGCTGTGCGGGGCGTCCGGGTCGCCGAGGACCTGGACGGTGCGGCCGGCCAGCGCGCGGCCGAACGCCCGGCCGTCCAGGGCGGCGGTGACGCCGGGGCCGAGGTAGTCGGAGCCGCGGACCTCGGTGGCCCGGACCCTGCCGTCCCGGTGCGCGGCGAGCGCCTCGCGCCACATCGCGGCCCGGACCCCGCCCTTGACCGAGTTGGGCCGCAGCGGGCTGTCGGGCCCCATCGGGCCGTCCACCGCGCCGTAGCCGTACAGGTTGGAGACGGTGGCGAGCACCGCGCCGGTCCGTTCGGCGGCGGTCAGCAGGGACGCGGCGAGCGGCGGCCAGACCTCGGCCCAGCGGTGGTAGGGCGGGTTCGCGCAGTTGTAGAGCGCGGTGGCGCCCTCGGCGGCGGCGGTGAGCGCCGCGGTGTCGGCGGCGTCCAGGTGCAGGCGGCGGACGCCGTCGAGCGGGCCGGCGGCGGCTCCGGTGCGGGTGACGACCACGACCTCCTCGCCGCGGTCGGCGAGCAGGCGGGCGGCGGCCGAACCGACCGGGCCGGCGCCGACGATCAGGTGCTTGCTCATGGGAACGCTCCGCTCGGAGTCGGGGAGAACCGTGTTCTCGCTCGCTCCACAGCCTGGCGCCTCGCCGCACCCACTGTCAAGAACACTGTTCTCGAATGAGAACGACGTACTCGAATGTTGCGCCCGTTCTCGCCCGCTGGGAGGATGGCCGGCATGCCGAAGGCCCCCACCCCCCGCGAGCGGGTCCGCGCCGAGTTCACCCGCGAGATCAAGGACGCCGCCCGCCGCCACCTGGCCGAGCACGGGCCCGCCGGCCTCTCCATGCGGACGCTGGCCAAGGACGTGGGCCTGGTCTCCGCCTCCGCGCTCTACCGCTACTACCCGGGCCGCGACGCCCTGCTGACCGCGCTGATCGCGGACGCCTACGACGCGCTGGGCGGGGCCGCGGACGCCGCCGCCGACCCGTTCGACGGCACCGACCACGCGGGCCGCTGGCTGGCCGTCTGCCGGGCCGTCCGCGACTGGGCCCTGGCCCACCCGCACGAGTTCGCGCTGGTCCACGGCTCCCCCGTGCCCGGCTACACCGCCCCCGAGGACACCACCGGGCCCGGCACCCGGCTGCCGCTGCTGATCGGCCGGCTCTTCCAGGAGGCCGCCGCCGCGGCGCCTACCGCCCGCTCGGCGACCCGGCCGTCCCCGCCCCGGCCCGGGCCGCGCTCGCCCCGCTGCTGGACCGGCTGCCCCCCGGCACCCCCGCGCACCTGGTGGTCTCCGCCCTGGCCGCCTGGAGCGACCTGCTGGGCGCGCTCGCCCTGGAGCTGTTCGGCCACCTCGCCCGGATCACCACCGACCCGGGGGCGTACTTCGACCACCTGATGCACCGCACCGGCGCCCTGCTCGGCCTCGCCTCCCCCGCCGCCTCCTCCCCCTGAACGCACGAGACCGCCCGGTCGGGGAGCTCCCCGACCGGGCGGTCTCGACCGCAGGCATCCGTCAGTAGACGGGCTTCTCCGGCTCGATCTGGTTGACCCAGCCGATCACGCCGCCGCCCAGGTGCACCGCGTCCGCGAAGCCCGCGGACTTGAGCACCGCGAGGACCTCGGCGGAGCGCACGCCGGTCTTGCAGTGCAGCACGATGCGCTTGTCCTGCGGCAGGTCCTGCAGGGCGTTGCCCATCAGGAACTCGTTCTTCGGGATCAGGCGGGCGCCCGGGATCGAGACGATCTCGTACTCGTTGACCTCGCGGACGTCGATGATGTCGATCGCCTCGCCGTTGTCGATCCACTCCTTGAGCTGCTTGGAGGTGATCGTGGAGCCGACGGCGGCCGCGCTGGCCTCCTCCGAGACGACGCCGCAGAACGACTCGTAGTCGATCAGGCCGGTGACGGTCGGGTTCTCGCCGCAGAGGGCGCAGTTCGGGTCCTTGCGGACCTTCACCGAGCGGTACTGCATCTCCAGGGCGTCGTAGATCATCAGCCGGCCGACCAGCGGCTCGCCGATGCCGGCCAGCAGCTTGATCGCCTCGTTGACCTGGATCGAGCCGATCGAGGCGCACAGCACGCCGAGCACGCCGCCCTCGGCGCAGGACGGGACCATGCCCGGCGGCGGGGCCTCCGGGTAGAGGCAGCGGTAGCAGGGGCCGTGCTCGGCCCAGAACACGCTGGCCTGGCCGTCGAAGCGGTAGATCGAACCCCACACGTACGGCTTGCCGAGCAGCACCGCGGCGTCGTTCACCAGGTACCGGGTGGCGAAGTTGTCGGTGCCGTCGACGATCAGGTCGTAGCCGGAGAAGATCTCCATCACGTTGTCGTTGTCCAGGCGCTCCTCGTGCAGGATCACCTCGACCAGCGGGTTGATCTCCTTGACCGAGTCCCGCGCGGACTGGGCCTTGGAGCGGCCGATGTCGGACTGGCCGTGGATGATCTGGCGCTGCAGGTTCGACTCGTCGACCGTGTCGAACTCGATGATGCCGAGCGTGCCGACACCGGCGGCGGCCATGTACATCAGGGCCGGGGACCCGAGGCCGCCGGCGCCGACGCACAGCACCTTGGCGTTCTTCAGCCGCTTCTGCCCGTCCATGCCCACGTCGGGGATGATCAGGTGGCGGGAGTACCGGCGGACCTCTTCGACGGTGAGCTCGGCGGCGGGCTCGACCAGGGGTGGCAGCGACACGGGGACTCCGATGGTCGTCAGGTTCTGTTCGACTACGCCAACAGTGTCACGCGCCCGGGGTATTCCAAGACAGCGGGTCCAGTGGGTGAGATGCGCGACACCGGATGCCGAGACCCCCGCCGTCCGGGCCAACCCCCTGGTCAGGCCCGGCCGTTCCGGATCACACCCGGCAGGCGGTCTCCAGCCAGACGTCCCCCAGCGACTCCTCCAGCGGCACCTGCGTCCGCCATCCGAGACGGTCCCGGGCGGTCCGGACGTCGGCCTGCCGCCACTGCACCGGCTCCACCACCGTCCGGGCCTCCGCCGCCCGCAGCCCCTCCGCGCCCGCCTGCTGCGCGGGCAGCACCACCTGCCGGGCGTCCTCGGTGACGGTGCCCTCGAAGCCGGACGCCCGCACCAGCAGGTGCGCCGCGTCCCGGGCCCGGACGGCGTGGCCGGAGCCGATGTTGATCACCCCGGTGGCGGCCGAGACCGCCGCCGCCTGGATCGCCCGCGCCACGTCCCGGACGTCCACGAAGTCCCGGTAGCCGGACAGGTCGGGCATCCGCACCTGGCTCTCGTCCTGCTCCAGCGCCCGCCGCAGGCCCTCCGCCAGCCGCCCGAACAGCGAGGCCGTCGGCGCGCCCGGCCCCACCACGTCGAACACCCGCAGCACCAGCGCGTCCAGCCCGGAGTTCAGCACCAGCTCGGTGCCCGCCAGCTTCGACACCCCGTACGGGCCCACCGGCCGCGGCTCCGCGCTCTCCGGGATCGGCCCGCCGGGCTGCGCCGGCCCGTACTCGGCCGCCGAGCCCACGTGCACCAGCCGCGCGGGCTCCCGGCTGCGCCGGATCGCCTCGCAGACCGTGGCCACCGCGAGCGTGTTGGACCGGATCAGGGTCCGTGACGTCCCGTACGTGGCGCCCGCGCAGTTGATCACCACCTGGGCGGCAACCGCGTCCAGGAACCGGGCCAGCGCGCCCGGGCTCCCCGCGGCCAGGTCGAACCGGATGTCGGCGGAATCGCCCCGGCCCAGCACGGTCACCTGGAGCCCCTCCTCCGCCAGCAGCCGGTCGGCCACCCGCCGGCCGATGAACCCGTCGGCCCCCAGCAGCAGCACCCTCATCGGGTCCAAGTCCTTCCCTCAGGCCCGGCACCCGCCGGGCGGAACGAAATCTGATCGACACACCGGAACACCCGCGCCACCCGCCCACCGGCAGCCCGCCGACCCGGCCCCGACGACGGACCGACCCTGCGGCCAACAGCAGCCCACCGGACGGGGCCGGGCGACGGACCGACCCGACGGCCGACAGCAGCCCGCCGGACGGAGCCGGGCGACGGACCGACCCGGCGGCCGACAGCAGCGACCCGCCGAACGGAACCCCGCGGCGAGCAGGCCCGGCGGCGAGCAGCCGCCCCGCCCGCCGCCGGCCCGGCCCTCACCGGTACGCCCCCGGCCGGGTGGACGGCGGCCAGCCGCAGCCCGCCAGCAGCAGGGCGGGCCCGAGGGCCGCCGCCGCCAGCCCGCCGGACGGCGAGGCGTCCAGCCAGCGCGCCGGGCCGGGCAGGGCCAGCAGCGCGGCGCCCGCGGCCGCGGTGAGGACCGCGACCGCGGCGGTGCCCGGGCGGCCCGCGTCGCGGACCACCCCGGCCAGCAGCGGCAGGGTGCCGAGCACCAGCAGCGCGGCCCACCCGGTGGCGGACGTGCCGCCGGCCACGGCCCGGCCGAGTCCGGCGAGGACGGCCAGCCGCGCCAGCACGGCCAGCGGCAGCGCGAACCGCAGCCGGGAGCGGAACTCCCCAGCGTGGCGGCCGCACCCTGCCGTTGACCGAACCGGCGCAGCCAGGCCGCCGCCCAGCCCGCGGCGGCCCCGCCGAGCCCGGCGGCCGGCGCCGCGCCCGGAGCGGCGGCGGCGAGCAGCGCCAGCAGCAGGCCGGTCCCGGCCCCCTGCCCCAGCGCGGCCCACGGGAACGGCCCCCGCCCGGACGCCCGCCCCACCGCCCCGCCGTCCGTCCCGGGGTCGTCCGGGGCCCGGCTCTCCGCCGTGCACGTCCCGCCGTCCGGGGCCCGGCTTTCCGCGTTCCAGCCGTCCGTCCCCCAGCCGTCCAGGGCCCGGCTTTCCGCGTTCCAGCCGTCCGTCCCCCAGCCGTCCAGGGCCCGGCCGCCGCGGGCCGTCAGCAGGCCCGCGCCCGCACCGGCCAGCACCGCGAGCGCCCCGCCGGCCAGTCCGCCGGGGACGGTCGCGGGCAGCAGCGGCAGCAGGTGGGCGCCGGCGCCGCGCAGGGCGGCGAGCGGCAGGGCGCGCAGCGGTTCGGCGGGCGGCAGCGGTTCGCGGACCGGCGGGCGGCGCGGGACCCGGGCGTACAGCTCCTCGGCGAGGCCGAAGACGTCGGCGTGCCGGTAGCGGGCGGCGCCGTCGGTGGCCAGGCCGGAGTCCTCCAGGGCGGCGGCGATCTCCAGCGGGTCGACCGCCTGCTCGCACAAGTCCCGGTTGGCGTCCAGGAGTTCGCGGACGGGGTCGGCGGGCGTGCCGGTCACAGCGCCTCCGCGAGGGCCGGCCCGGCGGCGGCCCGCACGGTCCGTTCGGGCCGCCCGGTCTGCCCGGTCTGCCTGGTCTGCCCGGTCCGCTCGGCCGGGGTCTCGGCGACCGGCACCGGGGTCTCCCCGCCGGCCGCGCCGGCCGTCCCGGCCACCCAGTACTCGGCGGGGCGGGCGAACGGCCGGACCGGCGCGCCGGGGCGGGCCGGGAAGGCGGGGTAGCGGGAGACCAGGTCGAGGTAGATCTCGCGGAAGGCGCCGACCACGGGTTCCACGGCGAAGCGTTCCTGCGCCCGCAGCCGGCCGGCCAGGCCGAGCCGGGAGCGCCGCTCGTGGTCGGTGAGCAGGGCCAGGCAGGCCGCGGCCAGGGCGCGCGGGCTGCGCGGCGGCACCAGCAGCCCGGTGGGGCCGAGCACCTCGCGGGCGACGCCGACCTCGGTGGCGACCACCGCCCGGCCGCTGAGCATCGCGTCGGCGAGCGGCCGGGGGCTGCGCTGGGCGAGCGCGCTGAACACCACGGCGCTGCCGGCCGCCCAGGCCGCGGCGGTGGAGGCGGGCCGCCCGGCGAACTCGACGGCCTCCGCGACGCCGAGCCGTTCGGCGATCGCGGTGCAGTGCGCGAGGTAGCCGGGCGCGCCCTCCTCGCCGTACATCCGCAGCCGGGCGGCGGGCAGTTCGGCCCGGACCCGGGCGAAGGCGTGCAGCATCAGCTCGGGGTCGCGGCCGGGCTCCAGCGCGCCGGCCCAGACCAGGGTGGGCGCGGCGGGCTCCGGTCCGGCGGCGGGCCGTCCGGTGGCGGTGGTGCCCTCGTGGACGATCCGGGTGCGGGCCGGGTCGCCGCCGCAGCGCTGCTGCCACTGCCGGTCGTAGTCGCTGCCGGGGGTGAGCACCGCGGCCCGCCGGTAGGTCTCCTCGGTGAGCTGCCGGAAGAAGGACAGCAGCAGCGCGCGCACCGGCCAGCGGTAGGGGGCGCTGCGGTAGCCGCGGTACTGCTCGCGCAGGTGCAGGCCGTGCTCGGTGACCACGAACGGCACGCCGTGCAGTTCGCGGGCGGCCAGCGCGGGCAGCGCGGCCGGGCCGCCGCCGACCACGTGGCACAGGTCGGCGCCGCCGAGCCCGGCCGGGCCGGTGCCGTACCAGGGCGCGGAGAGCGGCCGCAGGCACTGCTCCAGCAGGTCGGCGGCGACCAGCACGTCGCAGACCAGCGGCTGGCCGCCCGCGGTGTCGGCGCCGGGCATCCGCCAGATCCGCTCCAGCGCGCGGTGCGCGTGGCCGGAGGCGAGGAACGCGGGCAGCGCCTCGTCCTCCCGCCCGAGCGCGGCCAGCCGGTACAGCGCGGGCCCGAACCCGGCCCGCTCGCCGGGCGTCACCAGGGCGCGGACCAGTTCCTCGTACGCCTTGAGGTAGGCCCGGCGGCGCAGCGCGGTCGGCCCGCGCCCGCCGGGGCGGCGGCCCCACATGGGCAGTTCGTGGACGCCGTGCAGGCCGCGGACGCCGCTGGGCGGGGCCGGGCGGTCGGCGGGCAGCAGCCGGTAGAGCCGGAACTCGTGCTCGGGCAGGCCGTCGACCAGGCGGCCGCACCAGCCCCCTTCGCCACGCTGCGCGGTGGTGAGGGTGCCCTCGGTGAGCAGAGCGATGCGCACGACGCCTCCAGGACAGAGCGTTTCGACTGGGTTCACGGCCCTACGACACAGGGGAGTGCGTCCGTGCTCGACGGCCGTCCGGCCGGCGCCCGCTCCCCGCGGCCGCCGCCCTCGCCGTCTCGCCCCCCACACCTGTTCGGTCCGACAACACGAAGGTAGAGCGCCGGGCCGAGCCCCCTAGGGGCCCGGCCCGGCTTGCCACACCATCGAGTGAACGCCCGTGACCTCGCGCGTCCCCGTTCCGTTTTCCGCCTTCGCGCCCCGTGCGCCCCGCGTGCGCCCGGTCGGGCCCGTTCCCGGGCCCGCCGCTCAGCCCCGCCCGTCGACCTCCGCGAGCAGCTCCCGCACCGCGCGGGCCACCGGCTCGGGGTGCTCCAGCATCGCCACGTGCCCGGAGTCGGGCAGCACCAGCAGCCGGGCGTCCCGGAACGCGGCGCAGGCCCGCCGGGCGGAGCGGTAGGAGACCAGCTTGTCCTTGAGCCCGTAGACCAGCAGCACCGGCACCGGCACCTGCTCGGCCTGCCGCCACAGCGACTGCTCGCCGCGCTCGGTGTACGCGCTGACGATCCCGCGCGCGGAGGCGGCCAGCACGCCCAGCGCGTACGGGAGCGCGGTGCGGCGGCGGTACTCGTCGACCGCGCGGGCCCGGCGGTGGGCGGGGATGCCGGTCGGGTCGGCGTAGACCAGCCGCAGCAGGTCGGCGGTGGCGCTCTCCGGGTCGGCCCCGTGGCCGCGGCGGCGGACCAGCTCGGCCACCCCGGGCACCGCCAGCAGCCCGGTGGGCCAGGCGGTGCGCTGCGGGGGCAGTTCGGGCAGCGCCGGGGAGATCAGGGTGAGGCTGCGCACCAGGTCGGGCCGGAGCGCCGCGAGCCGGACGGCGACGGCGCCGCCGAGCGAGTTGCCGAACAGGTGCACCGGCCCCCGGTCGGTCTCCTCCAGGTACCCGATGACGGCCCTCACGTGCCCGGAGAGCGACAGGTTGCCGTCCAGCGGCGGGGCGGAGTGGCCGAAGCCGGGCAGGTCCACGGCCTCGCCGTCGACGTCGTCCGCGAGCTGGTCGAGGAGTTCCAGCCAGTTGTCGGCGGAGCCGCCGAGCCCGTGCACGAACAGCGCGGGCGGCAGGTCGGCCCGGGGTTCGCGGTGGCGGCTGACGGCCAGCGCCGCTCCGGGCACCTCGACGGTGCGGTGCGGCTCCAGGGCGGCGAGGGGGTACTGGGCGCTCATGGAGCACGATGGTAGTGAGGGGGCCGGGCCGCCGGGCCTGGTCACGGGGCCGTGGTGGTGCTGTCACGGGCCCGTCTCGACCTGTGGACAGGGGAGGCCCGGGTCGTATTGTGGGGTCCCGACAAGGGCGGTTGTGCGCTTTACTCGGCTTCACCCGCGCACGCACGGGTTACCGAAAAGTAGAATCAATCACCGTGCCAGTCCACCGCAGATCGTGAAGTGAGGAGCGCCGTGACGGCCATGCAAGAGGCGCAGGAGCGTCCGCGCGGCGCCCGCCTGCCGCGAAGCGCCCGCCGTGAGCAACTGCTCGGAGCCGCCCAGGAGGTGTTCGTCGCCCAGGGCTACCACGCCGCGGCGATGGACGACATCGCCGAGCGCGCCGGGGTCAGCAAGCCGGTGCTGTACCAGCACTTCCCGGGCAAGCTCGAGCTCTACCTCGCGCTGCTCGACAAGCACTGCGACGCCCTGGTCGACGGCACCCGGGCCGCGCTGGAGGCGACCAACGACAACAAGCAGCGGGTCGCCGCCACCATGGAGGCGTACTTCCACTACGTCTCCAGCGAGTCCGGCGCGTTCCGGCTGGTCTTCGAATCGGACCTGACCAACGACCCGGCGGTGCGCGAGCGGGTCGACCGGGCCACCGACCTGAGCGCCACCCTGGTCTCCAAGGTGATCGCCGAGGACACCGACCTGCCCGAGGCCGAGGCGAAGCTGCTCGCGGTCGGCGTCTGCGGCCTGGCCCAGATCACCGCCCGGTACTGGCTCACCCAGGACGGCGAGATCCCGCGCGACGAGGCCGTCCGGCTGGTCGCCAGCCTGGCCTGGCGCGGCCTGAAGGGCTTCCCGATGCACCCGGCCCAGGAGGGCTCGGCCGAGCAGGCCGACTGACCGGCGGATTCGGCCCTGAGCGGACCGGACCCCGACCTTCGCCTCCCGGCCCGGTCGCTGCCTTAAGGTGATGCCCGTACGGCGCGCCCACCGCGAACCGCGGTCGGGGCGCGCGCGGCCAGCTACCGGAGGGACGGAAGCCGTGGAGGTCAAGATCGGCGTGCAGAACGCGAACCGGGAGATCGTCCTGGAGAGCGCGCAATCTGCCGAAGAGGTCGCGGACGCGGTCGCCAAGGCCCTGGACGGCACCTCGAAGCTGTTCACCCTGGTCGACGAGCACGGCCGCCGGGTGCTGGTGCCGGCCGAGCGGCTGGCGTACGTCGAGATCGGCGAGCCGTCCGTCCGCAAGGTCGGTTTCGGCACGCTCTGAGCCCGTGCCGCGGCGCCCCGTCCCCCGCCCGGGGGGCGGGGCGCCGCGCTGTGCGTACCGGCGGGCCCGGGCGGGTAGGCGGACTGCTGTCGCAGCAGCGCACGCCCCGGGAGGCAGCCGTGTGGGAGACGACCGCGTTCGTGCTGATCGGGCTGGCCGTCGGGTTCGGCGCCCTGCTGGCCCGGCCGGAGCTGTTCCCCGGCCCGCGGTCGCTGCCGGTGGGCACCGCCCTGGTGGCGGCGGTGCTGGCGGGCCGGATCAGCCGCTACGTGCTGGACGGGCAGCTGCCGCCGGTGCAGCTGGCGGTCTCCGTGGTGGCGGCGGTCCTGCTGGTGACGGTGCCGCCCGGCCCGACCTGCTGCCGCGCGGGCGGCACCGGCACGGCTGAGCGGCCGGGCCGGCGCGGCCCGGCCGGGGCGCCGGCGGCCTCAGGAGGCCAGGCCCAGCGCCGCCATCCGCTTGGTGTGGGTCTCGGTGATCCGGTTGAACATCTTGCCGACCTCGACCAGGTCGAAGCCCTGCACCTCGGCCCCGCCGACCAGCAGGTTGGACAGCGCGTCGCGCTCGGCGACCACCCGCTGCGCCTGGCTGAGCGCCTCGCCCATCAGCCGCCGCCCCCACAGCGCCAGCCGCCCGCCGACCCGCGGGTCCTCGGCGATCGCCTGCCGCACCCGTTCGACCGCGAACTCGGCGTGCCCGGTGTCGGACATCACCCGCAGCACCAGGTCCCGGGTGTCGTCGTCGAGCCGGACGGCCACCTCGCGGTAGAAGTCGGTGGCGATCGCGTCGCCGACGTACGCCTTGACCAGGCCCTCCAGCCAGTCGGCCGGGGCGGTCATCCGGTGGAAGTTCTCCAGCGGCTCGACGAACGGCTCCATCACCGCGACCGGGTCGGCGCCGACCTCGACCAGCCGGTCGTGCAGCAGCTGGAAGTGCTGGTACTCGGCGGAGGCCATCCGGGCCAGCGCGGCCTTCTCCGTGAGGCCGGGCGCGAACTTGGCGTCCTCGGCCAGCCGCTCGAAGGCGCTCAGTTCGCCGTACGCGAGGGCGCCGAGCAGGTCCAGCACGGCCGCCCGGTACTGCGGGTCGGCGGCCCGGGCCGTCCAGGGCCCGATCGAGTCGGTGCGGCCGTCGGTGGGTTCCTGAGTCTCCATGCCGACGACCTTAGACCGACCGGCGAACGGAGGACGGGAGAAGGAGCGGGCGAGAGCCGTCGGCACGCGGCGCCGACCTCCGTCCGCCGGCCGGTCCGAGCTCCCGTCCGCCCGCCGGATCCGCCCTCCGGGCGCCCCGCCACCCGGGCGCGGCCGGTCGGAGTAGCCGCCGTCACGTGTTCGAGTCGTCGCTTGACTGTATGGTAGGTAGTGAGGCCAGGTGTGAACCCGCGCGGCCCGTCCTTCCAACGGCAGGCCGCGCAGTCGTGCCCGGCGGCGTTCGGCCGCCCGGTGCGGCACCCGGCGCTCACGTACGCGGATGCCCGGTCGGAGACCCGATCGGCTCCGACCTGGCCCGAGCCTCGGGCCCAGGCACCGCATCAGGCCGAGCGAGGGCCGCCGCGGACCGCGCCGACAGCGCGCCGCACGACCCGTCAACGGGACGCCCTCCCCCGCGCCGCCCGCCCGACACGCCCCCCACGGGGCTGCCCGGGCACGGCAGGACGCGTTCACTCGGCCCCTCCACACGGAAGAGGCAGCACCCTGTCCACCACCGCCGAACCCCTCAAGACGACCTTCCGCGAACTCGGGATCCTCGCGGAGACCGCCGAGGCCCTGGAGGCCGTCGGCATCGTCCACCCGTTCCCGATCCAGGAGATGACCCTGCCGGTCGCACTGACCGGCCACGACGTCATCGGCCAGGCCAAGACCGGCACCGGCAAGACCCTCGGCTTCGGCCTCCCGCTGATCGAGCGGGTCGTGGTCCAGGCCGACGTCGCCGCCGGCCGGGCCACCGCCGAGCAGCTCTCCGAGAGCCCGCAGGCACTGATCGTCGTCCCCACCCGCGAGCTGTGCACCCAGGTCACCAACGACCTGCAGACCGCCGGCAAGGTCCGCAACGTGCGGGTGCTGGCCGTCTACGGCGGCCGCGCGTACGAGCCGCAGGTCGAGGCCCTGAAGAAGGGCGTCGACATCGTGGTCGGCACCCCCGGCCGCCTGCTCGACCTGGCCGGGCAGCGCAAGCTCGACCTGTCCAAGGTCCGCGCGCTGGTCCTGGACGAGGCCGACGAGATGCTCGACCTGGGCTTCCTGCCGGACGTCGAGAAGATCATCACCATGCTGCCCGCCAAGCGGCAGACCCTGCTCTTCTCCGCCACCATGCCCGGCCAGGTCATCTCGCTGGCCCGCCGGTACATGAGCCAGCCCACCCACATCCGCGCCGCCGCCCCGGACGACACCGGCACCACCGTCGCCAACATCGAGCAGCACATCTTCCGTGCGCACTCGCTCGACAAGGTCGAGATGGTCTCCCGGATCCTGCAGGCCGAGGGCCGCGGCCTGGCGATGATCTTCTGCCGCACCAAGCGCACCACCGCCGACGTCGCCGAACAGCTCACCAAGCGCGGCTTCGCGGCCGGCGCGGTGCACGGCGACCTCGGCCAGGGCGCCCGCGAGCAGGCGCTGCGCGCCTTCCGCAACGGCAAGGTCGACGTCCTGGTCTGCACCGACGTCGCCGCCCGCGGCATCGACGTCGAGGGCGTCACGCACGTCATCAACTACCAGTGCACCGACGACGAGAAGACCTACCTGCACCGGATCGGCCGCACCGGCCGGGCCGGCGCCTCGGGCACCGCCGTCACCCTGGTCGACTGGGACGACATCCCGCGCTGGCAGCTCATCAACAAGGCGCTGGACCTGCCGTTCAACGACCCGGAGGAGACCTACTCCAGCTCGCCGCACCTCTACGAGCTGCTGCGGATCGCCCCCGGCACCAAGGGCGTCCTGCCCCGCTCCGAGCGCACCCGGGCCGGCCTGGCCGCCGAAGAGGTCGAGGACCTCGGCGAGACCGGCGGCCGCGGCCAGCGCGGGCGCGGCGGCCGGGACGGTCGGGACAGCCGGGACGGTCGGGACAGCCGCGGTGGACGGGGCGTCGCCCCCGAGACCCCGGCTCCCGCCGAGCGTCCGTCCCGCCGCTCCCGCGAGCGCCGCCGCACCCGTGGCGGCAGCAGCGCGGTCGGCACGGCGGGCACCGTCGCCCCCGAGACCCGGACCCCGGCCGTCGAGCAGCAGCCCGCCGCCACCGGTACCGGCCCCGCGGCCGCCCCGGTGGAGGGCCGCAGCTCGCGCCGCCGCAACCGCAACCGCCGGGGCGGCGCCGCCGCCGCGGTGGAGGCCGTGGAGACGGTCGAGGCCGCCGCGGCCGTGGTGGAGGCCCCGGTCACCGAGGCTCCGACCGCCGAGGCCCCCGCCCGCACCCCGCGCAAGCGCACCCGCAAGGCGGCCGCCCCGGCCGTGGAGACGGTCGCCGAGCCGGTGACCGAGCCGATGGCCGAGGCTGCTGCCCCCGTGGCGGCCGTCGCGGAGCCGGTGGTGGACGCCGCCGAGCCGGTGATCCGCTCCCGGACGCCGCAGCGACGGGCCGTCCGCAAGCCGGTGCTGTCCCTGGTGGCCCCGGTCGAGGAGGCCCCGGCCGCGCCGGCGCCGCGCAAGCGGACCACCAAGAAGGCTGCCGCCGTCGCCGCCGAGGCCCCGGCTGTCGTGGAGGCCCCGGTCGCTGCCAAGGCTCCGGCCGTCGTCGAGGCTCCGGCCGCCGCCGTCGAAGCCCCGGCCACCGTCGAGGAGACCGCTGCCACCCCGGCACCGCGTCGGCGGGTCGTCAGGAAGGCCGCCACCACCGTCGAGACCCCGGCCGCCGCCGTCGAAGCCCCGGCCACCGTCGAGGAGACCGCTGCCACCCCGGCACCGCGTCGGCGGGTCGTCAGGAAGGCCGCCACCACCGTCGAGACCCCGGCCGCCGCCGTCGAAGCCCCGGCCACCGTCGAGGAGACCGCTGCCACCCCGGCACCGCGTCGGCGGGTCGTCAGGAAGGCCGCCACCACCGTCGAGACCCCGGCCGCCGCCGTCGAGACCCCCGCCGCCGTCGAGGAGACCGCTGCCGCCCCGGCACCGCGCAAGCGGGCCACCAAGAAGGCCGCCGCCGTCGCCGTCGAGGCGCCCGCTGCCGAGGAGGCCCCGGCCCCCCGTAAGCGGGTCACCAAGAAGGCTGCCGCTGCCGCCGAGGCCCCGGCCGTCGAGGAGGCGACCGCCCCGGCGCCGCGCAAGCGGGCCGTCAAGAAGGCCACGGCCGCCACGGCCGAGGAGGCCCCGGCTCCGCGCAAGCGGGCCACCAAGAAGGCCGTCGCCGCCGAGGCGCCCGCCGTCGAGGAGGCCGCCACCGCTCCGGCGCCGCGCAAGCGGGTCACCAAGAAGGCTGCCGCTGCCGCCGAGGCCCCGGCCGTCGAGGAGGCGACCGCCCCGGCGCCGCGCAAGCGGGCCGTCAAGAAGGCCACGGCCGCCACGGCCGAGGAGATCCCGGCCCCGCGCCGGACCCGCAAGGCCGTCGAGAAGTAACCCGCACCGCCCCGCAGGGGAGGGACGACCGCACGCGTCGTCCCTCCCCTGCGGCGTTCGGGCGGCTCTCCGGGCGGCCCGCTTCGCGCGTCGGCGCCGGTGCCCGTGCCGCGGCCGTAGGCTGAGCGCCGGTGTCGGGTCGACCTGGAGAGACGAGGGGCCGCAGCGGATGAGTACGCCGCCGTTCTTGAAGTTGCCGTCGTGCGTGCGGACGGTCCGGGTGGCGGGGCTGGCCGCGCTGTGCGGGGAGCCCGCGGGGGCGGTGCGGGGGACGGCGGTGCTGGTGCCGGGGTTCACCGGCAGCAAGGAGGACTTCATCGCGCTGCTGGAGCCGCTCGCGGAGGCCGGTTTCCGGACTGTCGCGGTGGACCAGCGCGGCCAGTACGAGTCCGACGGCCCGGACGACCCGGCCGCGTACGCGGTGGCGGCGCTGGGGGCGGACGTGCGGGCGGTGACGGCCGGGCTGGGGGCGTCCGGGCCGGTGCACCTGCTGGGGCACTCGTTCGGGGGGCAGGTGGCGCGCGAGGCGGTCCTCGCGGACCCGGACGACCTGCCGTGGGAGTCGTTGACGCTGATGTCGACCGGCCCGGGGGCGATCGACCCGGCGGAGGCGGCCCGGACGGCGCTGCTGCTGGAGGCGCTGGACTCGATGGACCTGGAGTCGATCTGGCAGGTGATGCGGCAGATGGAGGGCGAGCGGGTGCCGCCGCTGGACCCGGAGGTCGCGGACTTCCTGCACCGCCGCTGGCTGGCGAACCACCCGCTGGCGCTGAAGGCGATGGCCGCGCACCTGGTGTCGGCGCCGGACCGGGTGGACGAGCTGGCGGCGGTCGGCCTGCCGAAGCTGGTGCTGTCCGGCGAGCGGGACTACGCCTGGCCGGTCCCGGAGCAGTCACTGATGGCGGAGCGGCTGGGCGCGGTGCGGCGGACGGTGGCCGGTGCGGGCCACTCCCCGAACGCGGAGCGGCCGGCCGAGACGGCGGCGGCGCTGGCCGCGTTCTGGTCCGCCTGAGCGGCCCGGCCGGGGCCGGCGGGAGTTTCCGGCCGGATCCGGGCCACGGGCGGGTCTCCTGACGTCCATTCAGAAGTCGGCCCCGGTTTTCACGCGACAAGAATCGTTAGCTCGGGTAATATTTGATTTCGTCCGGGATCAACACCCTCCGGCGGCCGCACCCTCCTCCGGCTGCCGAAACCACGGATTTACCCGCGGGCAACCGCCGGGTAGCAGCGTCGCGGCACGGTGGGTCAACGGGGCACTACAGCCCCCCTCCAGTGCCGCTAGGGAAAGTGCCGCTGAACTAGTCCTGCTTGAGAGTGGGGGGAACGACGGGTGACTGCACCTGCCGGACGTCCGACCCAGTCAACGCCGACGAGCCACCTGCCGGTGGCCGACCGTCGGCCGAGTCCGCCTCGGAGCCCGAGGACGGGAAGGGAGAGGCCCATGCGTTTCGAGATCCTCCGCCTGGATCACGCGGGAACGGAGACCGACCGGCTGATCGCCGACGCGGAGACCGTCTCCGAGTACCTGAA
This sequence comes from Kitasatospora sp. YST-16, assembly GCF_026802215.1. NCBI lineage: Bacteria > Bacillati > Actinomycetota > Actinomycetes > Kitasatosporales > Streptomycetaceae > Kitasatospora > Kitasatospora sp. YST-16. The sequence continues at coordinate 4,503,873 of NZ_CP113837.1, read as the reverse complement.
GGCCGCCGCACAGACCGGCGAACGCCTGTACATCCGGCCGTGCAAGGCCGTGTGAGCGGACGCGGACCGACCTCCGAGTCGTCCGACGTTCCGATACCCGGCTGACGCCCCGTCACCACAGGAGACCCCTGGGAGGACGGGGCGTCAGTGTGTTCGGGCACCCCGACCTGCGGGGGTTTGACGGTGCTCCGCCCGGGACATCACCTCTGCCGGACCCGGGCCGTTGCCGGGGCGACTCGTGACGCACTCCTTACGGGTGATCGTCCTTGACGCAGCAGTCCGGAGGGAGGACCGTTGTCGGTTATGAGGGGCGAGCCAAGCTGCCCGAGGTGCGCCGGTCGGGTCCGCGCCCCCGGTCTCTTCTCCGACACCTGGCAGTGCGACCTGCACGGTGCCGTGCACCCGATGCAGCCGGTGCTGCCCCCCAGCATCGAGGCGCTGAACGTCGCGGTGAACCGCTCCCAGGTGCCGGTCTGGCTGCCCTGGCCGCTGCCGGTGGGCTGGCTGTTCACCGGCATCGCGCACGCGGGGGACGACCTGTCCGGCGCCCGGGCCACCGCCGTCGCCTGCTCCGGTCCGGCCCCGCTCGGCGGGTTCGGCGAACTGGTGCTGGTGGCCGAGGAGCTGGGCATCGGCCTGGGCGCCCGCTACGCCGGGCTGGACGGGCCGGACCCGGGCGACTCGGTGGCGCTGTACAAGCCGGCCGACGCCAAACTGATGGCGGCGGGCCGCCCCACCCCGATGTTCCACGTGCCGGGCGCGCCGGACGACCGCGCGGTGTACGTCGGCGAGGCGCGCGGCCTGTGGCTGTGGGCGATCGCCTGGCCCGAGCAGTCGGCGCTGCTGATGCACGACGAACTGGTGCTGACCGACCTGCGGGACGCGGGCGCCGAACTCGGCCTGCTGCCCTGCGGGGCGCTCACTCCCCGCCTGCTGGGCTGAACTCCCCCGTCCCGCAGTCGAGTTCGCCGGCCGCGGGCCCGCCCTGACGGGCCGTCCGGCGCCCCGGACGCGGCGGCTCCCTATCCTTGGCGGCATGCGCATCGATCTGCACGCCCACAGCAATGCCTCGGACGGCACCGACTCCCCCGCCGAACTGGTGGCCAACGCGGTGGCCGCCGGGCTGGACGTGGTGGCGCTGACCGACCACGACACGGTGGCCGGGTACGGGGAGGCGGCGGCCGCGGTGGCCGGGACGGGGCTGGTGCTGGTGCCGGGCGCGGAGCTGTCCTGCCAGGTGGACGGCATCAGCATGCACCTGCTGGCGTACCTGTTCGACCCGGCGGAGCCGGCCTTCGCGGCCGAGCGGGAGCTGGTGCGCACCGACCGGTTCCGGCGCGGGCGGGCGATCGTGGAGCGCTGCCGGGAGCTTGGCGCGCCGATCAGCTGGGAGCAGGTGGAGCGGATCGCGGGCGACGGTTCGGTGGGCCGTCCGCACATCGCCTCGGCGCTGGTGGAGGCGGGCGTGGTGGCGAGCGTCTCGGACGCGTTCACGCCCGAGTGGCTGGCCAACGGCGGGCGGGCGGACGTCCGCAAGCACGAGACCGATCCGGCGGTGGCGGTGCGGCTGGTCCGGGCGGCGGGCGGGGTGCCGGTGTTCGCGCACCCGGCGGCGGACAAGCGCGGGCGGACGGTGCCGGACGCGGTGATCGCCGAGCTGGCGGCGGCCGGGCTGGGCGGCCTGGAGGTCGACCACGTCGACCACGACGACCGGGCGCGGGCCCGACTGCGCGGCCTGGCGGCCGAGTTGGGGCTGTTCACCACCGGCTCCAGCGACTACCACGGCAGCCGCAAGACCGTCCGGCTGGGCGAGCACACCACCGACCCGGCCGCGTACGAGGAGCTGCTGGCGCAGGCGACGGGGGCGGCGCCGGTCACCGGCTGACCCCCGCCGCCCGGCGGGCGGTCAGTCCAGCGGGACGCCGCGGCGACCGGGGTCGCGCAGGTCGGTGCCGTGCTGGAGCCAGCGCTCCTGGAGGGCCTCGGCGCCCTGGACGCGCTTGAAGGCGGCCTCGTTGGGGGTCATCGGCAGCAGCGGCAGGAAGCGCACCGGGTCGGCGGGCTCGGGGAGTTCGAGGTCCTCGACCAGGCCGCCGGGCTCGGCGGCCAGCACCGAGGTGAACGGGGCGCCGGTCCACAGCGGGGAGCCCAGGTCGAGCGAGCCGCCGGGGGCCACCACCAGGCCCTCGACCTGCGGGCTGGCGGCGAACACCGCGAGCGCCTTGTGCGCCTCGTCGCGGCCGCCGCGGACGGTCAGCACCAGTTCGGCGCGCGGGCCGCGCACCGGGTCGACGACCGCGGAGGTCGGGTCGGCCATCGGGGCGGCCGCCATGCCGAGCGTCGCGTACCGGACCAGGCCGTCGGCGTCGGGGCCGAACCGCAGCACCTCGATCCGGTCCGCGCCGACGAAGGTGACGGCGGCCCGGCCGGTGGGTTCGCCGAAGGTGCCGGTCAGCCGGGCCTCGACCAGGGTGAGGACGGTCTGCCGGGTCGGGCCCGGGTCGCCGCCCGGTTGCGAGAAGTCGCCGAAGTGAGGGAAGTCGTGCGCCATGCCGCGACCTTAGCGCGGGCGCGCCGCGTCGAACCTTGGCGCGAGCTTTACCCGGCGGACGGCGAATGCCGGGCACAGCACCGGGAAGAGCTGTTAATGTGAGCGGTCGGCCTTGTGGATGCGAACCAGGGCCGCCACGGCCCCAGCGCGGGCCCCGGCGTGGAGGAGGTGGTCACGATGGACAGCAGTCGACCATGCAGTACCGGCAGCTCTCTCCGGCCCACCCTCGCCCGCCGCCCTCGCGGCTGACCAGGACCACCCCGCAGCGTCGCGCGCGGCCGAGAGAGCACCTTCCCCGGGGCCGATCCGATGAAACCCGCCCAGCGAACGGCTTTCTGACACTTCCTCAGCCCCGGCGTGTCCACCGGTGTTTTCCGCCGTCGTGTCCCCCGGTACGCCCCGGGGCGCGCCGGTCCGGCCCTAGGGAGCCCGTGCCATGTCGATGATGCACAACCTGCGCGCCGCCGTCGTCCGTCCAGCCCGCCGCCGGGTCGGCGACGCGTTCGAGTCGAAGCCCGGCGACACCCCGTCCGCCGTGGTGGACTGCGCCGTCTACCAGCAGGGCAAGCGCACGGGCGAGACGTGCAGCCCGCGCGAGGCGGCCCGGCAGGTGAAGGCGGCGCACCAGACGGGGCCCGGCTCGTTCAGCTGGATCGGGCTGCACGAGCCCACCGAGGCCGAGTTCGAGGGCATCGCACAGCGCTTCGGCCTGCACCCGCTGGCCGTCGAGGACGCGGTGCACGCGCACCAGCGCCCGAAGGTCGAGCGGTACGACGGCATGCTGTTCGCGGTCTTCAAGACCGTCCGCTACGTCGAGCACGAGCAGCTCACCCCGACCAGCGAGGTGGTCGAGACCGGCGAGCTGATGGTCTTCGCCGGCCAGGACTTCGTGATCACCGTCCGGCACGGCGCGCACTCCTCGCTGCGCGCCCTGCGGCACCGCCTGGAGGCCGACGCCGAGGGCACCGGCCTGCTCGCCAAGGGCCCGGCCGCCGTGCTGCACGCCATCGCCGACCACGTGGTGGACAACTACCTGCTGGTCGCCGAGCGGCTGCAGAACGACGTCGACGAGATCGAGTACGACGTGTTCGCCAACAAGGGCGGCCGCGGCGCGGACGTCGGCCGGGTCTACCAACTCAAGCGCGAGGTGCTGGAGTTCAAGCGCGCCGTGACCCCGCTGCTGCGGCCGATGCAGCAACTGTCCGAACCCACCGCGCGGCTGGTCGACCTCGACATGCAGAAGTACTTCCGGGACGTCGCCGACCACCTGGCCCGGGTCAGCGAGCAGGTGCACGGCTTCGACGAACTGCTCAACTCGCTGCTGCAGGCCAACCTGGCGCAGGTCTCGGTCGCCCAGAACGAGGACATGCGCAAGATCACCGCCTGGGCCGCGATCTTCGCCGTGCCGACCATGATCACCGGCGTGTACGGGATGAACTTCGACAACATGCCCGAGCTGAAGTGGACGTACGGCTACCCGAGCGTGCTCGGCGCGATCGCGCTGATCTGCGTGGGCATGTACCGGGGCTTCCGCCGCAACGGCTGGCTGTGACCGGCCCGGCGGGGAGCCCGCAGCGGGCGGGGCGCGCGCCGGGCCCGGGGCGGGCGGGGCGTCAGCGGCGCTCCGCCCGGGCCACCAGCACCAGGCCCAGCAGGATCAGCCCCACCGCCGGGTAGGCCGCGGCCGGCGGCCACTGGCCCAGCCACACCGCGGCGATCAGCGCCGCGCCCGGGGTCTCCAGCAGGATCGCCGTCGAGGTGATCGACGGGCCCAGGGTGCGCACCACCCGGTTGCTCAGCGAGTGCCCGAGCAGCTGCGCCGCCACCATCAGCAGGAAGATCTGCCACCACGCGCCCGCCGACCAGCCGCCCATCCGGACGCCGGTCAGCAGGCAGAGGGCCAGCAGCACGAGGGCGCAGGTCGCGTAGCAGACCAGGGTGTACGCGGTGGTCGACACGGTGCGCCGCACCTCCGCGCCCAGCAGCATGTACCCGGCCGCCGCCGCGCCCGCCGCCAGCGCCAGGCCGTCGCCCAGCAGGGCCCGCGTCGAGACCGCCAGGTCGACGCCGGTCAGCACCAGCACGCCCGCGAACGCCAGGCCCGTGCCCAGCCACACCAGCCGCGGCGCCCGCACCCCGAACAGCCGCATCAGCAGGATCGTCCACAGCGGGGTCGTGGTCACCAGCGCGGTCGCCGAGGCCACCGAGGTCATCCGCAGGCTGGGCATCCACAGCGCGAAGTGCAGCGCCAGCAGCGCGCCCGCCGCCACCGCCAGCAGCAGCGCCCGCCGCGGGATGCCGCGCAGCTCGGCCCGGTGCCGCCACAGCGCGTACGGGCCGAGCACCGCCACCGACATGCCGTTGCGCCAGAACGCGATCGCCAGCGCGGGCGCGGCCGTCGCGCTGATCAGCGGCGCGGACAGCGAGATGCCCGCGATCGACACCGCCAGCAGCAGCAGGTCGGTGCGCGGCAGGTGCCGTCGTTCCCCGAGCGCCGGGGGTGCGGCGGGGGCGGTGGTGCTGACGGCGGTCACGGCGCTCCTTCGGGCAGTGGGGTGGACGGCCTATACGGTAAGGGCTGTCCGGCAGTTACGGCACTGTCGTCCGGGGGATGGGACCGGCCGCGGACACCCCAGGCCGTACGCTGTGCGGCATGGAGCGTACGACGACCGCGAGCCCGACGGACTTCCTCGACCGGGCCCTGGTGGAGGAAGCCGCCAAGAAGTCCGGCCTGCTCTGGGTCCAGGCCGCCGGCCAGCCGCACGCCCGCCCGCTCTGGCACGCCTGGCACGACGGCGCGATCGTCGTCGTCGGCGACGGCTCCGAACAGCCCCTGCACGGGCTCGCCGCCAGTTCCTCCGCCGTGGTCACGCTGCGCAGCAAGGACAAGTGGGGCCGGCTGGCCGCCCTCACCGCCGCCGTCACCCGCCTCGAACCCGGCACCCCCGCCTGGGACGGCGCCGTCGAGGAGCTCAAGGGCAAGCGCCTCAACGCCCCCGACACCGACACCATCGGCGACCGCTGGGCCCGCGAGTGCCACGTCCTGCGCCTCACCCCCGGCGACGGCCCGCTCGCCCCGCTCCCCGACGACGCCCTCGCCGCCGCGCCGCTGCCCACCGCCGCGACCACCCGGCAGCCGGCCCCGGCGGGGCTGCCCAAGCTGCTCCTCAAGAAGCGCAAGCGCTGACGCCGACGCGGCGCCGTCCCGCGTCCCCCTCCCCGCGGCTTCGCGCCCGCCCGCTCGTGCCGACGCGTCACCCTCCCCGGCTGCGGCTAGATTTGGGGGGTTGTGTCCGTTTCCCGGAGGGAGTCTCGTATGGCGGGGCCTGGCGGGCGGGTCTTCATCTCCCACCTCTCCGGGGTCGCGGTCTTCGACCCGAACGGGGACCAGGTGGGCCGGGTCCGGGACGTCGTGGTCTCGCTGCGGCTGGGCGGGCGCCCGCCGCGGGTGCTCGGGCTGGTGGTGGAGGTGATCGGGCGGCGGCGGATCTTCCTGCCGATGACCCGGGTGACCAGCCTGGAGTCCGGCCAGGTGCTGTCCACCGGGCTGCTGAACATGCGCCGGTTCGAGCAGCGCCCGTCCGAGACGCTGGTGCTGGCCGAACTGCTGGACCGCACCGTGACCCGGACCAAGACCGCCGCCGAGGTGACCGTCCTGGACGTGGCGATGGTGCAGACCCGGCTGCGCGAGTGGGAGATCGACAAGGTGTTCGTGCAGGTCGGGCGCCCGAGCCGGCTCCGGAAGGCGAAGGGCGAGCAGCTGCTGCTCGACTGGTCGGCGGTGACCGGGTTCTCGCTGACCGAGGAGGGCCAGGGCGCGGCCAACCTGCTGGCCACCTTCGAACAGCTCCGGCCGGCCGACCTGGCCAACGTCATGCACCACCTGTCGGCGAAGCGCCGGGCCGAGGTCGCCGCCGCGCTCGACGACGACCGGCTGGCCGACGTCTTGGAGGAGCTGCCGGAGGACGACCAGGTGGAGATCATCGGCAAGCTGAAGGAGGAACGCGCCGCCGACATCCTGGAGACCATGGACCCGGACGACGCCGCCGACCTGCTCTCCGAACTCCCGGAGGCCGACGCCGAACGCCTGCTGCGGCTGATGGAACCGGCCGAGGCCGAGGAGATGCGCCGCCTGCTCTCCTACGAGGAGGACACCGCGGGCGGGCTGATGACCACCGAGCCGATCGTGCTGGAGCCGGACGCCTCGGTGGCCGAGGCGCTGGCCCGGGTCCGGGTCTCCGACACCAAGCCGGCCCTGGCCGCCCAGGTGTACGTGTGCCGCCCGCCGAACGAGACCCCGACCGGGACGTACCTGGGCACCGTGCACTTCCAGCGGCTGCTGCGCGAACCCCCGTACACCCTGGTCGGCTCGCTGGTCGACGACGACCTGGACCCGCTGCCGCCGAACACCCCGCTGCCGCTCATCACCTCCTACCTGGCCACGTACAACCTGGTGGCGGCGCCGGTGGTGGACGAGGACGACCACCTGCTGGGCGCCGTCACGGTGGACGACGTGCTGGACCACCTGCTGCCCGAGGACTGGCGCGAGGGCACCGCGCACGGCATCGGAACGGAGACGGACGAGGTGCACAGTGGACGGTGACCGCAAGCGGCGCGACGAGAACAGCGGCCCGGGCCAGCGGATCCAGGGCGAGCTGCGCGAACTGCGGCAGCTGCGCGAGCTGCGGGCCCGGGAGCAGCGCGGCCGCCGCGAGGAGCGGCCGGCGGCCGGCGGCCCGCGCTCCCGGCTGGACCAGCCGCGCACCGGCCGCCCCGGGCTGATCCGGCTGCCGGCCTGGGACCCGGAGGCGTTCGGCAAGCTGTCCGAGCGGATCGCTCGCTTCCTGGGCACCGGGCGGTTCATCGTCTGGATGACGGTGGTGATCGTCGTCTGGGTGGTGTGGAACACCCTGCTGCCGACGGCCGTCCACTTCGACGGCTACCCGTTCATCTTCCTCACCCTGGTGCTCTCCCTGCAGGCCTCGTACGCGGCCCCGCTGATCCTGCTCGCGCAGAACCGCCAGGACGACCGGGACCGGGTCAACATGGAGCAGGACCGGGCCCGCAGCGACCGCAACATCGCCGACACCGAGTACCTGACCCGCGAGGTCGCGGCGCTGCGCCAGGGGCTCGGCGAGGTCGCCACCCGCGCCTTCATCACCTCCGAACTGGGCGGCGTCCGCGCCGAACTGCAGGCCCTGCTCAAGGAACTGGACGACCGCCGGGAGTCCGCCGACACGTTGTGACCGGCGGCACGCCCGCAGCGAGTCGGACGCGAGGTGCCGCGCCGTACCATCAACACATGGCCAACGAGACAGAGGTGGCGGCCGGGGTGACGGAGCAGTCCGTCCAGGAAGCCCTGGCGACCGTCCACGACCCGGAGATCAACCGTCCGATCACCGAGATCGGCATGGTGAAATCCGTCGAGATCGGCGACGGCGGCGCGGTGAAGGTCGCGGTGTACCTCACCGTCTCCGGCTGTCCGATGCGCGAGACGATCACCCAGCGGGTCACCGACGCGGTCTCCGCGGTGCCGGGGGTCTCCTCCGTCTCCGTCGAGCTCGACGTGATGAGCGAGGAGCAGCGCCGCGAGCTGTCGCAGCTGCTGCGCGGCGGCGCCCCCGAGCGGGAGATCCCGTTCGCCAAGCCCGGCACCCTGACCCGGGTGTACGCGGTGGCCTCCGGCAAGGGCGGCGTCGGCAAGTCCTCGGTGACGGTCAACCTGGCGGCGGCGCTGGCCGCGGACGGGCTGAAGGTCGCCGTGGTGGACGCCGACATCTACGGCCACAGCGTGCCCCGGATGCTGGGCGTCGAGGGCCGGCCGACCCAGGTCCAGGACATGATCATGCCGCCGTCGGCGAACGGCGTGAAGGTCATCTCGATCGGCATGTTCACCCCGGGCAACGCCCCGGTGGTGTGGCGCGGCCCGATGCTGCACCGCGCCCTCCAGCAGTTCCTCGCCGACGTCTACTGGGGCGACCTCGACGTCCTCCTCCTCGACCTGCCGCCCGGCACCGGCGACATCGCCATCTCGGTCGCCCAGCTCGTCCCGAACGCCGAGATCCTGATCGTCACCACCCCGCAGATGGCCGCCGCCGAGGTCGCCGAGCGGGCCGGCACCATCGCCCTGCAGACCCACCAGAAGATCGTCGGCGTCATCGAGAACATGTCGGGCATGCCCTGCCCGCACTGCGACGAGATGATCGACGTCTTCGGCACCGGCGGCGGCCAGACCGTCGCCGACGCCCTCACCCGCACCGTCGGCGCCACCGTCCCCGTCCTCGGCTCCATCCCGATCGACGTCCGCCTCCGCGAGGGCGGCGACGACGGCCGCCCGGTCGTCCTCTCCAACCCCGAGTCCCCGGCCGGCGCCGCCCTGCGCACCATCGCCGGCAAGCTCTCCGGCCGCCAGCGCGGCCTCTCGGGCCTCTCGCTGGGCCTGACCCCGAAGAACAAGTTCTGACGGTCCTTCCGGCCGCGACCGGCTCCGGGCGAGTGTCCCGGGGCCGGTTCCGGCGTTTCAGGGGCGGAGCAGGGCGGCGGTGGCGTCGTCGTGGGTCTTGGTGCGGGGCCAGCGGGTGTGGTGGGGGTCGGTGCGTTCCAGGGCGCGGGTGTGGTCGATGAGGGATTGCGGGCCGGTGTCCCGGAGGAGGGTGAGGAGGCCGGGCCAGTCGGTGGTGGCGAAGTCGTCGACGGGGCGGGCGGCGCCGTCGGTGAGCAGGGCGGCGCCGCGCAGGGCGGTCCAGGGGGCGGTGCCGGTGAGGGCGTGCCGGGCGGCGGCGGGGTCGGGGCCGGCCACCCAGTAGCCGTCGGGGGTGCGGTGGAGCAGTTCGGCGCCGAGGGTGCGGACGAACCAGGGCACGCCGTGCGCGCAGCCGGTCGCGGTGCCGTCGGGCAGGCCCGCGCCGTCGAGGACCAGGACGGTGTCGGGGCCGGCCAGGACGAGGTCCTCGTTCGGGCGGTCGGGGTGGCCGGGGGCGGTGGCGAAGGAGATCTGCACGGGGGTCGGTTCCGCCGGGCCTCAGCGGCCGTCGTAGCTGCCCAGGTCGGTGACGGCGGTGAAGCCGACGCCGTACGCGGAGACCGAGCGGCCGTAGGCGCCGATCAGCACGCCGGGGGCCTCGCCGGCCAGGACCCAGCCGTGTTCGGACTCGCGGTAGCGGAAGGGCTGCGGGAGGCCGTTGACCGGGAGGGTGAGCGAGGTCCAGGCGGGGCCGTCGAGGTCGTCGGCCAGGTCCCAGGCGAGGGCGGACTGCTGGTCGAGCCAGTTCTGCCGCAGGGTGCGGTCGAGGTTGCCGGGCCAGGTCGCGGCGAGCAGGCCGGAGCCGGCCAGCCAGGCGGCGGAGGAGGCGGAGGTCGCTTCGAGGGTGCCGGTGTTGTCGGCGCTGCGGCGCACCTCGCGGCGGGCGACGGTGACCACCACGGCGAACCGGCGGGTGTCGCGGGGTTCGGGGCCGCGGGCGGGTTCGTCGCCGTGGCCGAGGGTGCCGTAGTCGGGGGCGCCGGTGTCGGCGCCGCGCTGGCCGGTGCCGACCTGGCCGAGCCAGCGGCGGCCGGTCCAGCCCTCGTCGAGCCCGTACCAGGGGAAGTCGGCGGCGTGGTAGCCGGCCAGCGGGTCGGTGGCGCGGCGGGCGGCGGCGGCAGTGCCTCCGGTACGGTGCGTGGCGTCCACTGCGGGCCTCTCCTCAGCTGTGCTCCCCGGGCGTCCCATGGTCGCGCACCCGGGCCCTCCCGTCCGGGGAACCGGGCCGGTGCGCGGCCCGGCGTGACGGAGCCCACGGGTCCGCCGTCCGGGGAGGGTAGTGACACCCTAGCGGCGCGGACGACGATGCCCCGCCTTGCCGGAGCAGGACGGGGCGTCGCGGGGAGGAGGGGCGTCCTCAGGTGGCGTCGGGGTCGAACGGGGGGCGCTCGCCGGCGGCCAGGGCCGGGCCGGGGCTGGCGCTCTTGCTGAAGTCGACCGAGGCGGTGGGCGTCGGGGCGGGGTCGCCGTTCAGCGCGGACTTGAGGTCGACGCTGTCCTTGAGGTCCTTGAGGCCCAGCGGGTCGTCGCCGTCGCCGAGCAGCTGCTTGCGGACGAAGGTCTTCGGGTTGAGGTCCTCGAAGTCGAAGTTCTGGAACTCCGGCCCGAGTTCGCTCCGGATGTCCTCCTTCGCGCTGTCCGCGAAGGAGCGGATCTTGCGGATGAAGCCCATCGTGTCCTGGATCAGCTTGGGGAGCTTGTCCGGGCCGAAGATCACGATGGCCATGACGACGATCGTCACGACCTCCAGTCCGCCTATGTCTCCGAACACCTGAACTCCCAGCACCCGACAACGCTGAACCAAGGGTAAACGCGGTCGGCCGTTCCCCCGGCCCCCGGAGGATGAAACCGTGGTAAAGACCACCCGGGTGACCGGCGTCGACGGCGTGCCGGTGAAGGCAGGCTAGCGCAGGAGCTGGCGCGGGTCACCGGTGGGCGTGGGCGGACTGAGCTGGTACCGGGCGCGCAGCGGGTACTCGTCGACCTGCTGCGGGGGGTTGACCGGCTGCTGGGCGTTGACCGGGACGATCGAGCCGCCGACCGGGGTGACGCTGCTGGGCTGCCGGCTCGGGCTCTGCCCGGCGGTGACGCCGCCGACCCCGCCGAGGGTGACCGCGGCGACCGAGAACGCCCCGGCGGCGGCGAACACCAGCCGGCGCCCGCGCGCGGGCGGCCGGGAGACCGGCAGCTCGCCGAGGCCGGCGGCCAGCGGGCGGACGTCCGCGTCCGGTTCGCGGCGCGGCAGGGCGGACGGGCGGGCGCCGAACAGGCCGGCCCGCGGGTCGATCCCGGGTATCGGGGCGTCCGCGCCGAGCGCGCCGCCGCCGAAGCCCGATCCGCGGCCGAACGAGCCGCCGGTGAGCCGGCTGGCGCCGAACACGCCGCCGCCGGGGCCCGGCGGGCCGTCCTGGCCGGGCTCGTCCTCGGGCAGCGCGGCGACGGCCAGCAGCCGGGCCATCAGGGCCGACGACGGGCCGGGCGGGGCGGACTCGCTCAGCGCGCGCTTGACCGACCGGGCCTGCTCGGCCTCGGCCAGGCAGTCCGGGCAGGTCGCCAGGTGGGCCTGGACCCGCTCGCGGGCGTCGTGGCCCAACTCGCCGTCCAGGTACCCGGACAGCCGGTCGCCCAGGTGGTGCTCCTCGGCGGCCGGTTCGACCGGACGGACCGCCAGCGGACGCAACTCGGGCCCCGCCGCCGCCTGCTCGGCGCGGCGCAGCGGCGCCCAGCGCGGGCGGCCGGTGGTGTCCGCGCGCTCGGGGGCGCGATCGCTCATGACCCCCTCCGGTCGCTGACGGCCTGCTCGGCGCCGACCGGCACGGGCTCGGCGGAACCGCCCCGGCGCGAACGGCCCGCGGCGGCGTTCGGCGCCCGGTGCTTGAGGGCCGCGCGCAGGTGCGAGCGGCCGCGGTGGATCCGGCTGCGGACGGTGCCGAGCTTCACCCCGAGGGTGGCGGCGATCTCCTCATACGAGAGGCCCTCGATGTCGCAGAGCACCACGGCGGCCCGGAACTCCGGGGCGAGGGTGTCCAGCGCCTGCTGGACGTCCGCGTCGAAGTGGGTGTCGCTGAAGTGCTGGGCGGGGCTGGGCTCGCGGCTGGCCAGGCGCTCCGCCGCGTCCTCGGCGAGGGCGTCGAAGCGGATCCGCTGGCGGCGGCGGACCATGTCCAGGAACAGGTTGGTGGTGATCCGGTGCAGCCAGCCCTCGAAGGTGCCGGGGGTGTACGTGGACAGCGAGCGGAACACCCGGACGAAGACCTCCTGGGTGAGGTCCTCGGCGTCGTGCTGGTTGCCCGTCAGCCGGTAGGCCAGGCGGTAGACCCGGGCGCTGTGCGCCTCGACGATCTCTTCCCAGCTGGGCGGCGTCCAGCTCTGCGCGTCGGGCCCCTCCGCGAAGGACGCGAGCGTGCCGGCGGCCCCGGCCACCGAGTCGTCGGCTGCGGTCGACTTGTCCAGGGGGGAGTGCACAGACTGGTTCATCACGGGCTTCGGCGTACGGATCGACGTGAGGCCGCGGGGGTGCCGCTGCACAGGGACGTCGCCCTCGGCCACACCTCCTCGGTCGGCTCTTCTGCCCAGCAGAGCCACCACCATATCCACCTCACCCGTCAAGCCCGGATAAGAGCCGTCGAACAGCGACCGCCCCGGACGGTCCGGCCGCCCGTAGCAGTTCAACGGCCAGCCGTCGAACGCGGTTCCCGGGCGGCCAGTAGTCTGTCGCTGGAATTTGTCGACTTGGGTCGGCACCGGCGCTCCGGAAGAGGCAGCCATCACCGAGTTCGGGCCCCAGCGAGCGGCCCTCGCCGACACCTACGTCGGCGAGGACGCGGTGCTGACCTACGCCCGGGCCCAGTCGGCCCGCACCGGCATACGCGCGATCGGCCCCAGCGGCGGCGCCGCGCTGCGGCTGCTGGCCGCCGCGCTGGACGCCAAGGCGGTGGTCGAGATCGGCACCGGCACCGGCGTCTCCGGCGTCTACCTGCTGCGCGGCATGCGCCCCGACGGGGTGCTCACCACCGTCGACGCCGAGCCGGTCCGCCAGCAGTACGCCCGCGAGGCGTACCGGGCCGCCGGGTTCGCCGGCAACCGGGCCCGCTGCATCCCCGGCCGGGCCCGGGACGTGCTGCCCCGGCTCGCCGACGGCCAGTACGACCTGGTGTTCTGCGACGGCGACCCGGCCGACTCCGGCTTCCACCTCACCGAGGCGGTGCGGCTGCTGCGCCCGCGCGGCGTGGTCTGCTTCGAGGGCGTCTTCCAGGAGGGCCGGCTCGCCGAGCCCGAGGCCGACGACCCGCAGACCCGGGCCGTGCGCGACCTGGTCGCCGACATCCGGGAGAGCGACACCCTGCTGCCCGCCCTGCTCCCGGTCTCGGACGGGCTGCTCTGCGCCGTCAAGCGCTGACCGCCCCGGGCCGGACACGCGGAACGGGGCCGGACACGCGGAACGAGCCCGGACACGCGGAACGGGCCCGGCCCCCGCAGCGGGGAGCCGGGCCCGTCGAGCACCTCGCCGATCGCCGGGGAGGTGCGGGGTCACCACCTGCAGATCAGCCGCAGGCCTTCTTGAGGGCCTCGCCCAGAGCGTCCGCCTCGTCCGGCGTCAGCTCCACCACCAGGCGCCCGCCCCCTTCGAGCGGAACTCGCATGATGATGCCCCGCCCCTCTTTGGTGACCTCCAGCGGGCCGTCACCCGTCCGCGGCTTCATGGCCGCCATGCTCGTTCCCCTTCCTGCAACCGTTCAGGTACGCACCGGACAGTCCGTCCACCGCCGGTATCGAACGCATTGATCGGAAGCCATTATCCCGCATGCAACCGCTGGATGACCAACATCACTCTCTGCGCCAACCTTCGCCAACCAGCCGAAAAGCGCCGATTACCTGCCGAAAGCCGCATCGCGCCGCACTCCGACACGCCCTCCGGAGGTGCGGCACCTCACACTCCCCCGCCCGGCCGCGAACCGGCATGCTGGCCCACGACAGCCACCGCGACCCGGGGAGCCCTCACCCATGTCCGACACCGTCCGCTACGAGCGCGACGGCGCCCTCGCCGTCCTCACCATCGACCGCGCCGCCGCCATGAACGCCCTCGACGTCCCCACCAAGGTCGCCCTCCGGGACGCCGTCACCACCGCCGCCACCGACCCCGACGTCCGGGCCGTGCTGCTCACCGGCGCCGGCGACAAGGCCTTCTGCGTCGGCCAGGACCTCAAGGAGCACGTCGGCCTGCTCCAGCGCCAGCGCGAGACCGGCGAGGGCGCGCTGCGCACCGTCGGCGAGCACTACAACCCGCTGGTCCGCGCCCTGGCCGGGATGCGCAAGCCCACCGTCGCCGCCGTCAACGGCATCGCCGCCGGCGCCGGGGCCTCGCTCGCCTTCGCCTGCGACTTCCGGCTGCTGGCCGACACCGCGGGCTTCAACACCTCCTTCGCGGGGGTCGCCCTCACCGCCGACTCCGGCGCCTCCTGGACCCTCCCCCGGCTGGTCGGCCACGCGAGGGCCACCGAGCTCCTGATGCTCCCCCGCACCGTCCGCGCCGACGAGGCCCTCACCCTCGGCCTCGCCACCCGCGTCCTCCCCGCTGCCGAACTCGCCGCCGCCGCCCGCGAGTTCGCCCTCACCCTGGCCAACGGCCCCACCGTCGCCTACGGCGCGATCAAGGCCTCCCTCGCCTACGCCGCCTCGCACTCCCTCGACGAACTCCTCGACAAGGAGGACGAACTCCAGACCCTCGCCGGCAACAGCGCGGACCACACCATCGCCGTCGACGCCTTCCTCGCCAAGGAGAAGCCCGCCTTCACCGGCCGCTAGCCCTCCCCGGGCCCCTGCTCCCCGCCCGGCCCCCGCCTGCCAGGGGCGCAGGGAACTGCGCGCGGCGGGAGGGGGCCGGGCAAGGTCCGTGGTCGGCCGGGCGGCCGCGGGGCTACCGGGCGTGGCAGTCGGCGAGGTGGTCGTTCACCAGTCCGCAGGCCTGCATCAGCGCGTACGCGGTGGTCGGTCCGACGAAGCGGAAGCCGGCCCGTTTGAGGTCCTTCGCCAGCGCCGTCGACCCGGGGGTCACCGCGGGCACGTCCGCGAGGGTGCGGGGGGCGGGGCGGGCGGGGTCGCCGGCGTGGCTCCAGACCAGGGTGTCGAGTTCGCCGTCGGCCAGCGCCCGGGCCGCCTTCGCGTTGGCCACGGTGGCCAGGATCTTGGCGCGGTTGCGGATGATCCCGGTGTCCGCGAGCAGCCGTTCGACGTCGGCGTCGTCGAACTCGGCGACCGCCGCCGGGTCGAAGCCCCGGAAGGCCGTCCGGAAGCCCTCGCGGCGGCGCAGGATGGTGATCCAGGACAGCCCGGACTGGAACGCCTCCAGGGTGATCCGCTCGAACAGGGCCCGGTCGCCGTGGACCGGGCGGCCCCATTCGGTGTCGTGGTAGGCCCGGTAGTCCTCGGCCGAGTCCCCCCAGCCGCAGCGCCGCAGCCCGTCGGCCCCGAGGACCGCACCGGTCACGCCCGGTCGCCCTTCCGCTCGGTGGCGGCCGGGCCCGCGGCGGTGTCCGCGTCCTGGTCCGCGACCAGGTCGGTGGCCTCGGTGACGCCGCCCTCCGCGTCCGCGGTGACCTCGCCGGTCGCCGGGCCCTGCGGCGCCTTCTCCAGGACGGCGGTGAAGGACTCCAGCCCGGGCAGCGGTTCGCCGGTCGCGCCCTCGGTGGCGGCCACCGAGCCGCGGACCGCGCCGACGGCCTCGAGTTCGGCGATCCGCGCGTCGCGGAGGGAGAGTTCGGCGCCGAGGCGGTCGAGCAGGTCGTCGACCTCGTCCATCCGGTAGCCGCGCAGCGCCATCGGGAGGCGGAGCTCGTCGACGTCGGTGCGGCTGAGCGCGCGGTCCTGCGGGAGGCGCACGGCGAGCCGGTCGTGTTCGGCCTCGGGCAGCGTTCCGCCGCCGCCCAGCGCCACCACTGCGGCGCCGCCGACCACCAGGGCCATCGCGATCACGATCACCACGAACACGAGCTGTCCTCCGTCAGTTCCCGGCAGTTCCCGGTCGGCTTCGGCCCGCCCGCGAGGGCTACGGTGGGATCATGGTCCCTGTACAGGCCGGGGCCCATCATTGCACCCGGGAGCGCTGAGGAGGAGACACCGGTGGCACTACGCCTCGGCACGCGGGAGTTCGGCCCGGACGAGCTGGTCGTCATGGCGATCGTGAACCGCACCCCGGACTCGTTCTTCGACCGGGGGGCGACCTTCGCGGACGAGGCGGCGTTCGCGGCCGCGGACCGGGCGGTGGCCGAGGGCGCGGCGATCCTGGACATCGGCGGGGTGAAGGCCGGTCCGGGCGAAGAGGTCACGGTGGAGGAGGAGTTGCGCCGCACGGTGCCGTTCGTGGCGGAGCTGCGCAAGCGCCACCCGGACGCGGTGATCAGCGTGGACACCTGGCGGCACGAGGTCGGCGAGGCGGTCTGCGAGGTCGGCGCGGACCTGCTGAACGACGCCTGGGGCGGCTTCGACCCGAAGCTGGCGGAGGTCGCGGCCCGGTACGGCGCGGGCCTGGTGTGCACGCACGCGGGCGGCGCCGAGCCGCGCACCCGTCCGCACCGGGTGGGGTACGAGGACGTGATGGCGGACATCCTGGCGGTGACCGTCGGCCTGGCCGAGCGGGCGCTCGAACTGGGCGTGCGGCGCGACGGGTTGATCATCGACCCGGGGCACGACTTCGGGAAGAACACCCGGCACTCGCTGGAGGCGACCCGGCGGCTGCCGGAGATGACCGCGACCGGCTTCCCGGTGCTGGTCTCGCTCTCCAACAAGGACTTCGTCGGCGAGACCCTGGACAAGCCGGTGGACGAGCGGCTGCTCGGCACCCTGGCCACCACGGCGGTCTCGGCCTGGCTGGGCGCGCAGGTCTACCGGGTGCACCAGGTCGCCGAGACCCGCCAGGTGCTGGACATGGTGGCCTCGATCCGCGGCACCCGCCCCCCGGCGGCGGCCCGCCGGGGGCTGGCCTGACGGCCCGTCACCGCGCGCCGCGGCGGCCCGCCGCCACCCGCGCTACGCGGGGTGCCCTTCGGGCCGCGCGCGGCGTCCAGGATCTTCAGCACCTCGGTCACGTCGTCGGTGACGTGGAACAGTTCGAGGTCGGCCGGGTTGGCCTTGCCCTGGGCGACCAGGGTGGAGGTGAGCCACTCCACCAGCCCGCCCCAGTAGGCGCTGCCGAACAGGATGACCGGGAACCGGGTGACCTTCTTCGTCTGCACCAGGGTGAGCGCCTCGAACAGCTCGTCCAGGGTGCCGAGCCCGCCGGGGAGGACCACGAAGCCCTGGGCGTACTTCACGAACATCGTCTTGCGGACGAAGAAGTAGCGGAAGTTCAGGCCCAGGTCGACGTACTCGTTCAGGCCCTGCTCGAAGGGCAGCTCGATGCCCAGGCCGACGCTCAGCCCGCCGGCCTCGGTGGCGCCCTTGTTGGCGGCCTCCATCGCGCCGGGGCCGCCGCCGGTGATCACCGCGTAGCCGGCCTCGGCCAGGGCCCGGCCGATCTCCACCCCGGCCTCGTACTCGGGCGAGCCGACCGGCGTCCGGGCCGAGCCGAACACGCTGATGGCGGTGGGGAGTTCGGCGAGCGCGCCGAAGCCCTCGACGAATTCCGAGGTGATCCGCAGCACCCGCCACGGGTCGGTGTGCAACCAGTCGGTGGGCCCGGTGGTGTCCAGCAGCCGCTGGTCCGTCGTACTCGTCTCGACCTGGTCGCGCCGCAGCAGCACGGGGCCCTTGCGCTTCTCGGGCCACGGCTTCTTCTGCCGGCGGACGGGTTCATCTCCGTTGGCTGTCATGACGAAACCCTACGCCTGACGAGGCGCGATCCGAGGTAAATAACAGCCGTCGCCCAGGCGGGAGTCGGGCGAACCCCGCCCGACTCCACCGCCCGACTCCACCGGCCCTCCGGCCCGGCCGGAGGGCCCCGCCGCGCTACGCGGTGAGCCAGTCCCGCAGCCGCTGCTCGACCTCGGCGATCGCGGCGAGCGAGCAGTGCTCCTCGCGCTTGTGGGCCAGGTTCGGGTCGCCGGGGCCGTAGTTGACGGCGGGGACGCCGTGCGCGGAGAACCGGGCCACGTCGGTCCAGCCGAACTTGGCCCGGGGCTCGCCGCCGACGGCGGCCAGGAAGTCCCGCGCGGCGGGCAGGCCGAGGCCGGGCAGCGCGGCGGGCGAGGCGTCCACGATCTCCAGCTGGTAGCCCTCGAAGACCGACCGCAGGTGCTCCTCGGCCTGCTCCAGGGTGCGGTCGGGGGCGAACCGGAAGGCGACGTGGATCCGGCACTCGTCGGGGATGACGTTCCCGGCGACGCCGCCGTCGATCCGGGTGGCGTTCAGGCCCTCGCGGTACTCCAGGCCGTCGATCTCCACCCGGCGCGGCTGGTACTCGGCGAGCCGGCGCAGCACCTCGGCGGCCTTGTGGATGGCGTTGTCGCCGAGCCAGCTGCGGGCGGCGTGGGCCCGGACGCCGGTGAGCGTGATGTCGGCGCGCAGGCTGCCCTGGCAGCCGCCCTCGACGACGGCGCCGCTGGGCTCCATCAGGACGGCGAAGTCCCCGGCCAGCCAGTCGGGGTGGACGGCGAACAGGTGGCCGAGGCCGTTGCGGTCGGCCTCCACCTCCTCGCAGTCGTAGAAGACGTAGCTGACGTCCCGGTTGGCCGCGGTGAGGGTGGCGGCGAGCCGCAGCTGCACGGCGACGCCGGACTTCATGTCGGAGGTGCCGCAGCCGTAGAGCAGGTCGCCCTCGACGTGCGAGGGCACGTTGTCGGCGATCGGCACGGTGTCCAGGTGCCCGGCGAGCACCACCCGCTCGTCCCGGCCGAAGTGGGTGCGGGCCACCACGTTGTTGCCGTAGCGGTCGACGGTGAGGTGCGGGAAGGCCCGGAGCGCGGTCTCGACGGCGTCCGCGAGGGCGGTCTCCTCACCGCTGACGGACGGGAAGTCGACGAGGCGGGCGGTCAGGGCGCCGCCGTCGAGGGTCAGGTCGAGGGGCTCGTTCGGGCTGCTCATGGCGGCCACCCTATCGATACGGCGCGGCCCGATCGGTAAGGTTGCCGGTCCTGTCCGCCGCCGCCGGCCCCCGCCGCGGGCGGCCGCGCAACCGCGCGGACCCGTACGGCCGTCCGAGCGGTTACGGTGTCCGCGAACAGCGCGCGCCGGGCCGGGACCGCTGCGACCGCACCAACCAGGGAAGGGGGCCACCCGTGGCCGAGGACGCCGACTACGACGCGCAGGACGCCGACTACGACCCGGCGGACGCCGCGTACGAGGCGCCGCGCCGGCGGCCGTGGCGGCGGGTGCTGGTCGGGGTGCTGGCGCTGGCGGTGGTCGGCGGCCTGATCGTGTGGCTGAACCGGGACAAGATCTCGCCCCCGGACGAGGGCTGCACCATCACCACCGCGGCCGGCTCGGGGACGCTGGAGCTCACGGCGGCGGCGAACGCGGCCACCATCACGGCGGTGGCGATGTCCCGCGGCCTGCCGGAGCGGGCGGTGACCATCTCGCTGGCGACGGCCATCCAGGAGTCGAAGCTGCGCAACCTGGAGGGCGGCGACCGGGACTCGGTGGGCCTGTTCCAGCAGCGCCCCTCGCAGGGCTGGGGCACCGTCGAGCAGATCATGAACCCGGTGTACGCGACCAACAAGTTCCTGGACGCGCTGGTGAAGGTGGACGGGTACGCGCAGATGCCGCTGACCGACGCCGCCCAGCAGGTGCAGCGCAGCGGCTACCCGCAGGCGTACGCCAAGCACGAGAACGACGCGACGCTGCTGTCCTCGGTGCTGACCGGCCGCGAGCCGGCCTCGCTGGACTGCGTGGTGCACGCGCTGCCCGCGCCGAGCCCGACCGACCCGGCCGAGCAGGCGCCGACGGCGGCGAACCTCTCGGAGCGGGTGCGCCGGGAGTTCGGCAAGGCGGTGTCGGTGGCGGGCGCCCAGAAGGCGGCCAAGGACCCGCGCGAGGTGCTGGCGTTCACCCCGCAGCCGACCGCGAGCACGGCGGGCGCCGGCGGGCCCGGGCAGACCGGCTGGGCGCTGGCGCACTGGTCGGTGGCGCAGGCCGCCGAGCTGGGCATCGGCCAGGTCGCGTACGACGGCAAGGTGTGGCGGGTGGACCGGCCCGGGCAGGGCTGGAAGCCGCTGGCGGACGCGCCCTCGGACCGGGTGCTGGTGACGCTGGGCGAGCCGGTCAAGAAGAAGTGACGCCCCGGCGGTGCGTTGACGCACTGGTGCGCGGGTGACCGCCCACCGGGTGATTCGCGTCAACTCCCGCTGACGGCGGGCCGGTCGGCGGGCGGTCCGCGGGCCGGTGCGCCGCCGTCCGCCGCAGGGCGCGGCCCGCAAGGGAAGTGACGGTTCTGCGCGGTCCGCCGCCCGGGCGGTCCGCCCGCCGGACCCGAAAAAGGATCGTCCGATCTTTGCCAACCCTTGACCTTGACCGGCCGAAACCTTCCCGGTGCTCTTGCGGTCATACACGTCGCCCGCCGGACGGGTCGGCCCCGCGCCGGCCGCCCGGCGGACCGTCGACCTCACTTCTTAGGAGCACCATGTCCCTCCCCCTCACGCGCCGGATCGCCCAGGCCGCGCTGCTCGTCGCCGCCACCGCGGCGCCGTTCGCGGCCGCGGGCGCCGCCTCCGCCACCGAGGTGGTGCCGCAGACCGACCTGGGCGCCGGCGTGACCAAGCTGGCCGACGTCCCCAACTCGGGTGACACGGTGCAGGGGGCCACCCACGAGCTGGGCCACGTGGTCGGCACCACCGGCGCCGCGACCCTGGCGGCGGGCGGCCCGGCGGCCGCCGACGCGGCGGGCAGCACCGTCGCGCACAACCTGCCGTCCACCGACGACGCGCTCGGCAAGCTCGGCCCGGTCGGCAAGGCCGGGCAGCTGACCGGCTCGCTCGACACGCTCACCGGCAAGGTCGCCCCGGCGGTCGAGGAGAAGGTCGGCCCGGCGGTCACCGACAAGGTCGTCCCGGCCGGCCAGAAGGCCGCCGCCAGCCCGCTGGCCACCGTGGCCAAGGCGCTGCCCGCGGACAAGCTCACCCAGAGCCTGCCGGCCGCCGACAAGCTCGGCCCGGTCACCGGCGCCGTCCAGTCGCTGCCGGTCGGGGGCGCCGTCGCGGGCCTGACCGAGCACGAGTCCGCCAACCGCCTGGGCGGCGTGCCCGCGCTGGGCGGCGGCAGCCCGCTGGGCGGCCTGACCGGCGCGCTGGGCCCGGTCGGCGGCCTGCTCGGCGGCGTGGGCGGCGGCGGCCTGCCGATCGGCTGACCCGCGGCGCCCGGCGCGGCGCGCGATGCACGACGACGGGAGGGGCGGAGCCGGCCGGCTCCGCCCCTCCCGTCGTCGTGCGCCGCGCGCGCTCAGCGCTTGAGCCGCTCCACGGCCGAGGCCACCCGCTCGTCGGTGGCGGTGAACGCCACCCGCACGAACCGGTCGCCGGCCGGGCCGTAGAAGTCGCCGGGGGCCACCAGGATGCCCAGCTCGGCGAGTTCGGCCACGCTCTCCCAGCACGGCTTGTCCTGGGTCGCCCACAGGTACAGGCTCGCCTCGGAGTGCTCGATCCGGAACCCGTACGCCTCCAGCGCGGCCCGCAGCGCGCTGCGCCGCTGGGCGTACCGGGCCCGCTGCTCGGCGACGTGCGCGTCGTCGGCGAGGGCGGCCGCGGTGGCGGCCTGCACCGGCGCGGGCACGATCATGCCGCCGTGCTTGCGGATCTCCAGCAGCTCGGCGACCACCACCGGGTCGCCGGCCACGAAGGACGCCCGGTAGCCGGCCAGGTTGGAGCGCTTGGACAGCGAGTGCACGGCCAGCAGGCCCTCGTGCGAGCCGTCGCAGACCGACGGGTGCAGCACCGACACCGGCTCGGCCTCCCAGCCGAGTTCGAGGTAGCACTCGTCGCTGACCAGCAGCACCCGGTGCTCCCGGGCCCAGGCGACGGCGCGGCGCAGCTCGGCCGCGTCCAGCACCCGCCCGGTGGGGTTGGACGGCGAGTTCAGCCACAGCAGCCGGACCTTGGAGCCGTCCAGCTCCGCGACGTCCTCGTAGGCGACCGGCTCGGCGCCGCACAGCAGCGCGCCGACCTCGTAGGTGGGGTAGGCGAGCTTCGGGTAGGCGACCTGGTCGCCGGGGCCGAGGCCGAGCTGGCCGGGCAGCCAGGCCACCAGCTCCTTGGAGCCGACGGTGGGCAGGACGGCCTCGGGGCCGATCTCGGCGCCGCAGCGGCGGCCCAGCCAGCCGGCGATCGCGTCGCGCAGCGACAGCGGGCCCCACACGGTGGGGTAGCCGGGCGTGTCGGTGTGCGCGGCCAGGGCCTGCTGGATCAGCTCGGGCACCGGGTCCACGGGGGTGCCGACGGAGAAGTCGCAGAGTCCGTCCGGGTGGGCCAGGGCGGTGCGCTTGTACGGTTCGAGCTTGTCCCACGGGAAGACCGGCAGGCGGTCGGAGACGCGGCGCGCCGCCCCCGGGTGTCCCGGGAGCGGCGCGTGCGCGCTGTCGTTGGTGCTCACAGCGTGGATGCCACCGATCGGTTCAGTGTTCGGCGTTCTGCGGGGGCAGCGCCGCGATGAACGGGTGGTCGCGCTCGATCAGGCCGAGCTTGGAGGCGCCGCCGGGCGAGCCCAGGTCGTCGAAGAACTCGACGTTCGCCTTGTAGTAGTCCTTCCACTCCTCCGGGGTGTCGTCCTCGTAGAAGATCGCCTCGACCGGGCAGACCGGCTCGCAGGCTCCGCAGTCCACGCACTCGTCCGGGTGGATGTAGAGGGACCGCTCGCCCTCGTAGATGCAGTCCACGGGGCACTCTTCGATGCACGCCTTGTCCTTGACGTCGACACAAGGCTGCGCGATGACGTAGGTCACGCTGTCGTTCCTCCTCGGAAGGGCTGCCGCCCTACTGTTTACTCGGTCGCGCGGTGCGCGCGGCGCCGTCGATGCCCGCCCCTAGTATCGCGGGTCGGGGGACGCAAATGCACAGGAGGTGCGGTTGATGGTCGGCCCAGTGCCGCTGGAGGCCCGTCCGGAGGTCCGGATAGACCCGTCTGACGTGGGACGACGCGTCTCGGTCCGGCGTGTCGACGGCGTGGCGGACGGACGTCCGGTGTTCCGCGATGTGATCGGCGTGCTCACCTCGTGGGACGGCGCGGGGTTGACGGTCGAGCCGCGCACCGGCGCGCCGGTGCGCTTCGCGGCCGAGCTGCTGGTGGCCGGCAAGCCCGTCCCGGCGTTCCCGGCCCGGCGGCTGGCGGCCCCCGCGGCCACCCCGCTGGAGCTGCAGCGCACCGCCGCCCGCGGCTGGCCCGCCGTCGAGCAGGAGCCGCTGGGCGAGTGGACGCTGCGCGCCTCGTCCGGGTTCACCCGGCGGGCCAACTCGGTGCAGGCGCTGGGCGATCCGGGCCTGCCGCTGGACGAGGCGCTGGACCGGGTGCGCGACTGGTACGCGGCCCGTTCGCTGCCCGCGTACGTCGAGGTGGTCTCCCCCGGCGCGCCGCCCGCGCTGGCCGCCGAGCTGGACCGGCTCGGCGCGGCCCTCGCCCCGACCCTGGTGCGCACCGCCCCGCTCGGCGAGCTGGCCCGGGCCGGGCGCCCGGCGGACGTCCGCCTCGCCCGCACCGCCGGGCCGGAGTGGCTCGCGCTGTACCGCCGGGTGGGCGGCGACCCGGCCCTGGAGGCGGCCGCCACCGCGGTGGTGCACGGCGGGCCCTCGGTCTGGTTCGCCCGCGTCCCCGGCCCGGACGGCGCCCCGCTGGCCATCGGCCGGCTGGTGGTGGACGGCGCCTGGGCCTGCTTCGGCGCGGTCGAGGTCGCCCCGGCCGCCCGCCGCCGCGGCCTGGCCACCGCCGTGATGGCCGCGCTGGCCGCCCGGGCCGCCGAGGAGGGCGCCACCGGCGGATACCTGCAGGTGGAGGCCGACAACGACGGCGCGATCGCGCTCTACGACCGGCTGGGCTTCACGACCAGTCACACTTACCACTACGCCCGCCTTCCCCAGCGGTAGCGTGCACCACCTGAAGTGAGCCACGACCGCTGCTGAACCGAAGGCCGCAGTGACCGAGCAGAGCAGAACCCGCTTCCGCACCGAAGCCCGGGGCGAGAACCCCGACCCGGTGCTGCTGTGCCTGCTCGCCGCCGCCGAGCACACCCTCGGCGACCCCGGCGACAGCGCCGAACAGCCGTCCCTGGACGCCCTCCTGACCGCTTGTCAGGCCGCCCTGGACCGGCACGCCGCCGCGATCCGGGAGGCGGTCGCCGAGCGCCGCCCGCGCGGGCCGGAGGAGACCGCCGCGCTGCTCGCGGCGGTCCTCGGCGGCCGCGAGCGCTTCCACGGCCGGCAGTCCGACTACCTGCGGCTGGAGTCCTCGCTGCTGCCGGAGGTGCTGCGGCGCCGCCGCGGGCTGCCGATCATGCTCTCGCTGGTCTGGTCGGCGGTGGCCGCCCGGGCCGGGCTGACGGTGCACGGCATCGCGCTGCCGGGGCACTTCATCGTCGCGGTGGGCGACCCGGGCGGCGGTGACGAGTACGTGCTGGCCGACCCGTTCCACGGCGGCCGGCTGCTCGACATCCCGGACGTGGAGCGGCTGTCCGCGGCCTCCGGCCACCCGTTCTCGCCCGAACTGCTGACCCCGGCGCAGCCGTTGGACACCGTGCTGCGCGTGCTGGGCAACATCCGGCGCTGGGCCGCCGACCGCCCCGAGCACGCCCGGACCCAGCTCTGGGCGGCCGAGCTCGCCCTGCTGCTGCCCCGCCACCCCGCCCAACTCCGGCTGGAGCGGGCCGAGTTGCTGGTCAAGACCGGCGACTTCCTGTCCGGTGCCGCCGAGATGGACGCCTACGCGGAGATCCTGGACGCCTTCGACCCGGAGAGCGCGGCGAAGGTCCGGCTGGAGGCGAGGTCGGCCCGGCACCGCCTCAACTGACCGCCGGCTCCCCTACAGCCAGCCCTTCTCCCGGGCGACCCGGACCGCCTCGGCCCGGTTGCGGGCGGCGGTCTTCTGGATCGCCATCGACAGGTAGTTGCGCACCGTCCCCTCGGACAGGTGCAGCCGGGCCGCGATGTCGGCGTTGACCGCGCCGTCCGCGGCGGCGGCGAGGACGTCGCGCTCGCGGCCGGTGAGCGGGTTGGCGCCCTCCGAGAGGGCGGCGGCGGCCAGCGTGGGGTCGATGACCTTCTCGCCGCGCAGCACCCGCCGGATGGCTTCGGCGAGTTCGGCCGCGGGGGCGTCCTTGACCAGGAAGGCGTCCGCCCCGGACTCCATCGCCCGGCGCAGGTAGCCGGGCCGGCCGAAGGTGGTGGCGATGACGACCTTCGTCCCGGGGCGGACCCTGCGGACCTCCGCGCAGGCGTCGATGCCGGTCATGCCGGGCATCTCGATGTCCAGGACGGCGACGTCGACCCGGTGTTCGGTCACCGCCGCGGCCACTTCGTCGCCGCGCGCCACCTGGGCGACCACCTCCAGGTCGCCCTCCAGCGAGAGCAGGGCGGCGAGCGCCTCCCGCACCATGCCCTGGTCCTCGGCGAGCAGCACCCGCACCGGTCGTGCATCCGTTCCGTCCGTCACGCCGGGCAGCCTATTCCCCGCTGGGTCCGGGCCGCAGCGGCACCAGGGCGCGCAGCCGGAAGCCCTTGCCGCGGTTGGCGGCGGCGGTCTCCAGCCGGCCGCCGACCTGGGCCAGCCGTTCGCCGAGGCCGCTGAGGCCGTTGCCGGCGGCGGACTTGCCGGGGCCGGCGCCGTTGTCGACGACCTCCAGGACGGCGTAGCGGCCGTCCTCCTCCCAGGTCTCGTCGAGGTGGACGGCGCACCGGGTGGCCCCGGCGCCGTGCCGGACGACGTTGGTGACGGCCTCGCGCAGCGCCCAGGCGAGCACGCCGGACTCCTCGGTGCCGAGGCCGGGGCGGTCCTCGGCGAGCCGGGGGTCGGCGTCGAGTTCGATCTGGCTGGCGGCCAGGGCGGTGCGGGCGGCGGCGAGTTCGACCGGCAGGGTGGGGCGGCGGAAGCCGCTGACGGCGCTGCGGACGTCGGCCAGGGACTGCCGGGCGACCTGTTCGATGTCGGCGACCTGGGCGCGGGCGGCCTCGGCCTTCCCGGCATCCATCAGGCGTCCGGTGAGTTCGCCCTTGATGGCGATCAGCGAGAGCGAGTGGCCGAGCAGGTCGTGCAGGTCGCGGGCGAGCCGCAGCCGCTCCTCGGAGGCGGCGAGGTGCGCGACGGCGGCCCGGGCCTCGCGCAGCTCCCGCATGGTGGCGACCAGGCGCTGCATGGCGAGCATGGCGAGTCCGGCCATCAGGCAGGGCAGGCCGATGCTGACCAGGGTCTCGGTGTCGGAGCGGCTGGTGAGCCCGACGACGGCGAAGACGCCGGTGGTGGCGAGCACGCCGACCAGCCCGAGCCGGCCGGGCAGGATCACCGCGGCGCACACCGAGGTGTACGTGAACAGGGTCAGCCAGGCCTCGCCGAGGGTGTACGAGGTGGTGACGGCGATCACGGCCATCGCGGCGAGCGGCAGGTACCGCCTGGCCTGCCGGAAGCCCGGGTGGTTGCGGATCACGATCAGCGACAGGTAGCAGGCCAGGAAGACGGCCAGCGCGACCGCTCCGGCCACGCTCGCCGCCGGGGTGTGCTGACCGGTGGTCAGGTCCTGGACGGGGTAGGCCAGGTAGAGCGCCCAGATGGAGGTCCAGGCGAGCTTGGCCAGCAGCTGCCGCCGGGTGTCCACCGGCACGCCGGGGTAGGTGGTCCAACGGCCCTCCGGCCCGTCCTCCCCGGTCTGGTCGGGGTGGCGGGCCGGTGCGGACGTCTGCATGCGGGACATCATGCCTGCCGGGCGTCCTTGCGGTACAGGTAGGCCGCGGCGGCGGTGAACAGCGCCAGGAAGGCGGCGAGCGCGGCGATCGGGAGGCCGGCCACGCCCTGGCCGTGGATGAACGAGGCCAGCTGGTTGTAGTCGTAGACCGGGTTGAACCGGGCGTAGGCCTTCAGCGAGTCGCTGACCGGGAACCAGGTGCCGCCGAACAGCGCCATCAGCATGTAGACGATCATCACCACGGGCTGGACGGCGTCCGGCTCGGCGGCGTAGCCGAGGGCGACGCCGAGCGCGGCGAAGACGAAGCTGCCGAGCCAGAGCGCGGCGCCCAGGCCGAGCCACTGGGCGGCGGTGAGGTCGACGCCCTCGATCGCGCCGATCACGAAGACCACCAGGATCGCGGGCAGCGTGGTGACCGCGCAGGCGGCGATCTTGCCGAGGGTGTAGGCCCGGCCGGGCAGGGCGGTGAGCCGCAGCTGGCGGGTCCAGCCGCTCTTGCGCTCCAGCGAGATCCGCTGCGCGGAGCCGGTCAGGACGGCGCCGACCGCGCCGAAGGTGGCCATCGAGACCATGAAGTACGACTTGACGGAGACTCCGCCGGCCACCGTGCCGCCGCTGCCGTAGGCGCTGATGAAGAACACGTACAGCAGCGCCGGGTAGAGCACGGTGAACATCAGGTACCGCTTGTTGCGCAGGGTGCGCAGGATCTCCAGCCGGACCAGGGTGGTCATCGCGCGTTCTCCTCTTCGTTCTCGGCCCGGTCCTGCTCGCCGGTGATGGTCAGGAAGGCCTGTTCCAGGCCGAGGCTGGTGACTTCCAGTCCGCGCGGGTACAGGCCCGCCTTGTAGAGCGCGGCGACGCCGGCGTCGGCGTCGGCGGAGCGGATCCGGACGGTGCTCACGCCGTCGGCGCGGGTGCTGACGTCCAGGCCGACGGTGCCGGGCAGGGCGCGCAGCAGGGCCTCGTCGAAGCCGCCGCCGTCGGAGGGGTGGAGTTCGAAGCCGATCCGGCGGGCGCCGGCCCGGGCCTTGATCTCGGCGGAGGAGCCGTCGGCGATCAGCCGGCCCTTGTGCAGGACCAGGACCCGGTCGGCGATGGAGTCGGCCTCCTCCAGGTAGTGGGTGGCGAACAGCACGGTGCGTCCGGCGTCGGCCTGGGCGCGCATGGCGTCCCAGAACTGGCGGCGGACCGAGACGTCCATGCCGGTGGTGGGCTCGTCCAGGACGATCAGGTCGTTGGCGCCGGCCACCGCGAGGGCGAACCGGACCCGCTGCTCCTGGCCGCCGGAGAGCTTGTCGACCCGCCGGTCGGCGATCTCGGTGATCCCGGCGGTGGTGAGCACCTCGTCGACGCCGTGGCCGCGGGGGTGGACCTTGCAGGCCAGTTCGACGATCTCGCGGACCTTGACGTCGGTCATCAGGCCGCCGCTCTGCAGCATCGCCCCGACCCGGCCGGCGGCGATCGCCGCCCGCGGGGTGCCGCCGAACAGCTCGACCGTGCCGCTGTCCGGCTCGCGCAGGCCCAGCAGCAGGTCGAGGCTGCTGGACTTGCCCGCGCCGTTGGGGCCGAGCAGGGCGACCGTCTCGCCCGGTCGCAGCACCAGGTCGAGGCCGTTCACCGCCTTCACCCGGCCGTAGCTCTTGCTGACGTTCCGGAAGGCCGCGACCTCCCCCGTTCCCGTCGCCATCTGCACCAAGTCCCTTCGAGGGCCGTCTCTCTCCGACTCCTCCAGGTTCCCCGGGACGGGGGTGGCCGCGGCAGTGCCCGCCGTCGTGACGTCCGCATGACGGATGTCACGGGCGGGGCCGTGACAGGGCCGTCACAGCAGGCCGAGCGCCTCCTTCAGGAACCGCACCTGGAGCAGCAGCAGGTTCTCCGCGACCTGCTCCTGCGGGGTCATGTGGGTCACCCCGGACAGCGGCAGCACGGTGTGCGGGCGCCCGGCCGCGAGCAGCGCGGTGGACAGCCGCAGGCTGTGCGCGACCACCACGTTGTCGTCGGCCAGACCGTGCACGATCATCAGCGGCCGGCGCAGCGAAGGGGCCATCTCCACCAGCGAGTTGGCGGCGTACGACTCGGGTTCGGTGTTCGGGTCGCCGTAGTAGCGCTCGCTGTAGTGGGTGTCGTACAGGTCGTGCTCGGTGACGGGCGCGCCGGCCACCGCGGCGTGGAAGACGTCCGGTGCGCGGAGCACCGCGGCGGCGGCCAGGTAGCCGCCGTACGACCAGCCGCGGACGGCGACCCTGGCCAGGTCGAGCGGGAACTCCTCGGCGAGCGCGTGCAGCGCGTCGACCTGGTCCTCGACGGAGACCTCGGCGGTGCGCCGGCTGATCGACTTCTCCCAGCCGGGGCTGTGCCCGGGGGTGCCGCGCCCGTCCGCGACGATCACCGCGAAGCCCTGGTCGGCGAACCACTGCGACACCAGGTGCGGGTTGTGCGCCTGCACCACCCGCTGCCCGTGCGGGCCGCCGTACGGGTCCATCAGGACGGGCAGTTCCCCGTCGACGTCGGGGTCGTAGCCGGTGGGCAGCAGCACCGCGCAGGGGATCCGCCGCTCGCCCGCGAACCGGAACACCGGCCGGGCGGCGATCAGCGGGGTGGCCGCGTGCGAGGCGACCACCAGCGGTTCGGCGCCCGCGCGGTGCACGGTGACGGTGGTGCCGGGGCGCATCGGGTCGGCGGTGGTGAGCACGGTGGTGCCCCCGCCGCGCACCGCGCCGAGCGCGCCCTCGCCGACCTCCCGCACGCCGTCCGGGCCGGCCTCGAAGACGCCCAGCCAGCCGGGCGGGCGGCGCTCGAACTCGGCGGCCCCGGCGGAGGCGGTGAACAGCACCCGCTCGCCGTCCGTGCCGAGCACCGAGCGGACGTGCAGCCCGGCGTCGGTGAGCGCCTTCTCGCCGACGGTCAGCACCCGGACGCCGTCCCGGTCGGTGATCCGCACCAGTTCCCCGTCGGCCCGGCGCACCGGCACCCCGCCGAACAGCTCCAGCCAGTCCGCGTCCCGCTCGGTGACCAGCACCGAGGTCTCCCCGGTGGCCGGGTCGGCCGCCAGCACCAGCTGTTCGCGCTGGTCGCGGGCCTGCACCTGGAGCAGCGGCGGCCCGCCGGCCGACCAGTGCACCCGGGCCAGGTACGGGTGCGCGGCGCGGTCCCAGCGGATCTCGGTGCGCTCCCCGTCCAGGCCGAGTCGCCACAGCCCGACCTCGGCGTTGGGCGTGCCGGCCGCCGGGTAGGCGATCTCGGCCGGCGTGCGGCCGGGGTTGGCCGGGTCGGCGATCCACCAGCGGCGCACCGGGGTGTCGTCGACCCGGGCGGCCAGCAGCGCGCTGCCGTCGGGGGCCCACCAGTAACCGCGGGTGCGGCCCATCTCCTCCTGGGCGATGAACTCGGCCTGGCCCCAGCTGATCCCGTCGCCCTCGGGCCCGGCCAGCAGCCGGTCGCCGCTGCCGTCGGCGGCGGTCACCCGCAGCTCGCCGCCGGGGGTGGCGTAGGCGACCTGCGTGCCGTCGGGGCTCGGCCGCGGGTCCAGCAGCGGGGCGGCGGCGGGCAGTTCGCGGGCCGCGCCGGTGGTGGTGTCGACCACGAACAGCCGTCCGGAGAGCGCGAAGACGGCGGTGCGCCCGGCCGCGTCCAGGGCGTAGCCGACGATGCCGGCGGAGGTCTCCCGGCTGCGCTCGCGGCGGGCCCGCTCGGCGTCGGACAGCTCCTCGGTGCCGCCGCCGAGCAGCACCTCGGGGTCGGCGAGCACGCTCTCGGCGCCGGTGGAGACGTCCAGCCGCCACAGCAGGTTGCCGTGCCGGCCCTCGGGGCGGGCCCGCAGGAACAGCACCCGGGCGCCGTCCGGGGAGACGCTGAACGAGCGGGGCGCCCCCGCGGTGAACCGCCCGGTGCGGGCGTACTGCCGGGGGAAGGTGTCGTGCGGCTTCTCGGTCGTCATGCGGTCGACCCTACGGCCCCGCCCGCCGGTGATCACCCGGACGGCGCAGCCCGCCCGGACGGCCGGGTACGGCCGTTCGGAGGGCCGCTGACCGGGGGCGCAGCGGGCCGCGCCCGGGGCGCGACACCCCGGGCGGGCTCACGGAACGTCACCTCGGCGTCACCGATCGGGTATCAGTGGACCATCGTTCCGCCCGCTGCCCCGTCCCCGGGGCCGCGCACCCGAGGAAGGGTGTGAGCCGTCATGGCTTTGTCCGTCTCCGCCGTCGTGCTGATGCTGGTCGTGGTCGTGGTCCTGGTCCGCCGGTCGAGCCTGAAGGTGAGCCACGCGCTGGTGTGCGCGCTGCTCGGCTTCTACCTGGCGTCCAGCTCGATCGCGCCGTCGATCCAGCAGGTGACGGCCAACCTGGCCGGGATGCTCAACGGCCTGAACCTCTAGTCCGCGGTGCGCGTGGGCCTGCCTGGGGAGTCCCCTCCGGGCGGGCCGTTAAGCTGCCGGACATGACCTCCGTACCTCCGGCCGACGCGCGCGGGCTGCTGCTGGTGCACGCCCATCCCGACGACGAGTCGATCAACAACGGCTCCACGATGGCCCGGTACGCGGCCGAGGGCGTCCGGGTCACCCTGGTGACCTGCACGCTGGGCGAGGGCGGCGAGGTGATCCCGCCGGAGCTGGCCCACCTGGAGCAGGGCCGCGACAACACCCTGGGCGAGCACCGGATCGGCGAACTGGCCGCCGCGATGCGCGAGTTGGGCGTCACCGACCACCGCTTCCTGGGCGGCCCGGGCCGCTGGCGGGACTCCGGGATGATGGGCGTCGCGGACAACGACGACCCGTCCTGCTTCTGGCGGGCGGACGTGGACGAGGCGGCCGGCCTGCTGGCCGCGGTGATCCGCGAGGTCCGGCCGCAGGTGCTGGTGACGTACGACGAGAACGGCGGCTACGGCCACCCCGACCACATCCAGGCGCACCGGGTGGCGCTGCGCGGCTACGAGCTGGCCGCCGACCCGGCCTTCGGCCCGGAGCTGGGCGCGCCCTGGCGGATCGCCAAGGTCTACTACAACCGGATGCCCCGCTCGGTGATCGAGGCCGCGCTGGCCACCACCGCCGCCGAGGCGCCGTTCGAGGGCACCGCCCCGGTCGACCAGATCCCGGGCGTGGTGGACGACCGGACGGTCACCACCGTCCTGGACAACGCCGCGCACGCCGGGGCGAAGGCCGCCGCGATGCGCGCGCACGCCACCCAGATCACCGTGGCCGGGCGGCACTTCGCGCTCAGCAACCACCTCGGGCAGCCGCTGCTGGCCACCGAGCACTACGAACTGGTGCGCGGCGCGCTCGGCCCCGGCGCCCCGGAGACCGACCTGTTCGCGGGGGTGGAGCTGTGAGGTTCCTGCACGCCCTGCTCGGCACCCGCGAGCAGCGCCTGGCCGAGCGGATGCCGCCGCGCGGCGTCCGGGTCGCCGTGTACGTGCTGCTGTTCCTGCTCGGCGCCGCGGTGTCGGTGTGCGGAGCTTTCGTGCAGA
The DNA here is from genome assembly GCF_026802215.1 of Kitasatospora sp. YST-16. NCBI lineage: Bacteria > Bacillati > Actinomycetota > Actinomycetes > Kitasatosporales > Streptomycetaceae > Kitasatospora > Kitasatospora sp. YST-16. Next base: position 4,471,536 of record NZ_CP113837.1, on the reverse strand, counting down.
CCCTGTGGGGCGGCTTCGGCGTGGTGCTGGCGCTGGCGGCCTGCGCCGGGCTGTTCTACGGCGGGCTGCGGGCGACCGGCACCAAGCTCGGCGCGGGGTGCGCGCTGGGCGGCTGGTTCCTGGTGCTGGCGGTGCTGCTGGCGCCCCGCCCGGAGGGTGACCTGGTGCTCTCCGCGACGCCGTCCGCGTACCTGTACCTGTTCGGCGGCGCGGTGCTCGGCGTGGTCTGCGCGACCCTGCCGACCCGCTCCGGCTTCCTGTTCGGCGTACCGGCGCCGGAGCCCCGACGGACCGTCAGGGGCGGCGACCGCTAGCGCATACCGGGGTGATCCGGACCAAGGGGATCCCCCGGTCGTCCTCCGGCCCGGAACCCTTGTCGGTAAGGTGGTGCCCCGGCGGGCCACCCCACCGTCCGGCCCGGCCGGGTCGGACGGTAGCTTCGGCACCACTCGCGTGGCGGGGGCGCTCGCCGCAGCCGACACGTGAACAGCTGATGTCCCCGGGGCCGGTAGCCCGCCGCACGGCCGCACGCCGTCGTCCGGTGGTCACCCGCCCCATACGCAGCGGACGGCCCGGCCGGCCCGGCCGCGAACCCGGAGCAGAGCAGCATTGAGCAGCCGCGAATCTGACAACGCCCAACCGCAGCCCCGCCGCGGCGGCCCCGACGCGTACCCGTCGGGCACCCCGCCGTACGGCACCGGTGTGCCCGGTGGGCTCGGCGCGGACCCGGCCGCCGGACGGACCGCTCCCGGTCCGCGCGCCGACGAGGCCGACGCGCCGAAGACGACGGAGACCACGCTGACCACCCGGGTGCGGATCAACATCCCCGGTTCCCGGCCGATCCCGCCGGTCGTGGTGCAGAGCAAGGTCAAGGACGAGCAGCCCGCCGAGCCGTCCGGGCCGCGCCACCGCGGCGGCGCCGGCGACCCGGTGCTCGGCGTGATGGACAGCGGGGGCCGCACCGGCACCCCGCCGACCCTGCCGCCGGAGTGGCAGGAGCCGGCCGCGCCCAAGGCCGCGGCGAAGGCGTCCGAGTCGGATTCCACCGGCGAGTGGTTCAAGCCGCGCCAGAAGGGCCGTCCGGAGCCCGCCCCGGCCGCCGCCCCGGCGGGGCCGGCCCAGCCCGCCGCGGGGGCCCCGCAGGCCGCCCAGCAGCCTGCGCCGCGCCCGTCCGGCGCGCCCGCCTCGCCGTTCGCCCCGGCCGACCCGGCGGTGTCCTCGCGCACCGGCGGCCACCCGCTGCCGCAGCAGGGCGACCCGTTCCAGGCCGCCGCCGCGCAGGACCCGTTCGCCCAGGACCCGTTCGGGCAGCAGCCGGGCCGGCCGGGCCGGGCCCAGCAGCAGCCGATGGCCGCGCCCGGCCCGCAGGACCCGTTCGCGCAGGACCCGTTCGCCCAGCAGCCGGGCCGGCAGGCCCAGGCCCAGCACCCGCAGGACGCTGCTCGCCGCGCGAACCGGGCGGCGGCCGCCGCCGACGACCCGTTCACCGCCCCGCGCCCCGGCCAGGGCCAGGCCCAGGCCGGCCCGTTCGCCGCCGGTCCCGGTCCGCGCGGCGAGCAGCGCCCCGGGGCGACGGGGGCCGCCGGGGAGCCGGAGGACACCCAGATCGGCGGTTTCGACCCGGTCACCGGCGAGGAGCCCGCCCCGGGCGCCGCCATATCGGACCCGCCGACCACCCAGCTGTTCCTGAAGTCCCCGAACGGCGGCGACCCGTTCGCCGAGGAGCCGAAGTCCCAGTCCCCGGCGCAGGCCCAGTCCCGCCCGGCCGGCGACGGCAGCGGCGGCCGGTTCGCCGACCTGCCCGCGGCGCAGCCGTTCCCGGGCGGTTCGCGGGCCGCGACGCCCAAGCGCGAGCCGTCGCCCGAGGCGGCGGCCGCGGCGGCTGCGGCCCGGGAGGCCGCCGAGGAGGAGGAGCCCGCGGCCCGGAAGAAGGGCGGCCGGGGCCGGAAGCTGGTCGTGACCGGTCTCGGCGGCGTGCTGTTCCTCGGCGCGGCCGTGTACGGCGCGGGCCTGATGATGAACCAGTCGGACATCCCCAAGGGCACCACGGTGCTGGGCACCGACATCGGCGGCGACTCCCGCGACCAGGCGGTGACCGCGCTGGACGGCTCGGTCGGCAAGGCCGGGCAGCAGCCGATCCGGGTGAAGATCGGCGACCAGTCGGCCACCCTGGACCCGGCCAGCGCCGGGCTGAGCTTCGACACCACGGCGACGGTGGACGCGCTGACCAAGCACAGCTACAACCCGGTCGAGGTGCTGGGTTCGCTGACCGGCAGCGCCAAGGCCGTCGAGCCGCAGGTCCGGGTCGACCGGGCGAAGCTGAAGGCCGCGCTGGACGACCTGGGCGCCAAGTCCGGGCAGAGCCTCCAGGAGGGCTACGTCCGGTTCACCAAGAGCGGCGGCACCGAGGTGGTCCCGGGCGCGGGCGGCAAGGCGCTGGACTCGGCGGCCGCCGCCGACCTGGTCGAGCAGGCGTACCGCGGCCGGGCGGCCGGCCAGGCGGACACCGAGGTGGCGCTGCCGGTGGCCGACGCGCAGCCGAAGGTCGGCCAGGACGCGCTCCAGGCCGCCGCCGACGACCTGGGCAAGCAGGTGCTGAACGGCAACGTCACGGTCACCGCGGGCGGCAAGCAGTTCGCCTTCGGCCGCAACACCGCCGCCGACGCGCTGGTGCTGGCCCCGGACGCGTCCGGCACCGTGGTCCTCAAGTGGGACCTGGACAAGCTGGCCGCCGCCGTCGGCACCGTCTTCGACAAGGTGAAGACGACCCACAACGGCCAGCAGGGGCCGATCACCGCGCAGGACGTCGCGGACGCCATCGGCCAGGGCGTCTCGAAGACCGGCAAGGACCGCACGGTCAAGATCCCGGCCTGACGCTCCGTCACCGCACCGGCGCGGCCGGGGTGCCCCACCGGGCGCCCCGGCCGCGCTGGCGAATCCTCGCCACTGGCGTCACGGAACGGGACGAAACGGACGCCGCAACCGGGCGGCCACGTCGCGTTACCAATACTTGATCCGCCGCAGGTCGACAAGTCAGTTCACCGGTACGCAAGATGTGCCGCGTGCCGAGACCCCGCTTCCTCCCGCTCGCCCTGACCGCCACGGTGGCGGCGCTGTCCGTCGCGCTCTGCTCGTGCAGCTCCACCGCGGGCTCCGCCGCCGGCGCTCCCCGGCCGCCGCGGCCGGGGCGGGCGGCGACGCGCCGCGGATGACCCAGCAGGAGATGAACGCCCGGCCGCGCGCCGAGCTGCGCCAGGGCGGCACCCTGACCTGGGCGATCGACCAGTACTCCACCCAGTGGAACCCGGTCCAGGCGGACGGCTCCGAGGCGTCCACCAACGACGTGGTCAAGGCGCTGCTGCCGACCTTCTGGCGCTCCGACGCCGGCGGCGTGCAGACCCCGAACCCGGCGTACCTCACCGACGTGAGGAGCGAGCTGCAGCAGGGCAAGCAGGTCGTGGTGTGGACGCTGAACCCGAAGGCGCACTGGTCCGACGGCACCCCGATCACCTGGCGCGACCTGCGCGCGAACTGGCAGGCGCTGGGCGGCCAGGACCCGGCGTACAAGACCGCCACCACCAACGGCTTCGACCAGGTGGAGAGCGTGGTCCGCGGCCAGGACGACTACCAGGCCGTGATGACCTTCAAGGAGCCGTACTCGGAGTGGCAGGCGATGTTCAACAACGCCGGCAACGCCCCGCTGCTGCCCGAGCGGTACGTCTCCACCCCCGAGCTGTTCAACACCTCCTTCAAGAACCGCATCCCGGTCACCGCGGGCCCCTTCAAGGTGGGCTCGATGGACCCGAAGACCCGCACCGTCACCGCGGTCGCCGACCCGGGCTGGTGGGGTGACAAGCCGCTGCTGGACAAGATCGTCTTCAGGGCGTACGACACCGGCGCGATGCCGGAGGCGTTCGCCAAGGGCGAGGTCGACTTCTACAACAACGGCCCCAACACCGAGGGCTACAAGCTGATCCGGTCCACCGCGGGCGGCGAGGTCCGCCGGGCGGGCGGCCCCAACCTGCGCCAGCTGGTGCTGAACGGCAGGAGCCCGCTGCTGGAGGACGCCCGGGTGCGCCAGGCGCTGATCCAGGCGATCGACCGGGCCGAGATCACCCGCACCGACCTGGCCGGCCTGGACTGGCCGTACGTGCCGATGAACAACCACTTCCTGGTGCCCTCCCAGCACGGCTACCAGGACAACTCGAACGGCCTGAGCCGCTTCGACCCGGACACCGCCCGGGCCACCCTCGACTCGCTGGGCTGGAAGGCCGGCCCGAACGGCGTGCGCGGCAAGGACGGCAAGGAGCTGGTGCTGCGCTACGTGGCGCCGGCCGCGAACAACCTGGCCGCCAACGAGAGCGAGGAGGTCACCCGGATGCTGGCCGCGGTCGGGGTGACCGTGCAGGTGCAGACCGTGCCGGCCGGCGAGTACTTCGACGGCTACATCTACAAGCACGACTTCGACCTGACCTCCTTCTCCCTGCTGGGCACGCCCTTCCCGGTCTCCAACTCGATCAGCACCTTCCAGCAGGACTCCGGCTCCAACTGGGCCCAGGTCGGCAGCAAGACGCTGGACAAGGCGATGGCGGACGCCGCGAAGGCCGACACGGTGGACGACGAGACGGCGGCGCTCAACCGCGCCGACACCGAGGCCTGGCAGGTCGCCGGACTGGTCCCGCTGTACCAGCGGCCGGCCATCTACGGGGTGCGCAAGGAGCTGGCCAACATCGGCGCCACCGGGCTCGGCGATGTGGTCTACGAGAACATCGGGCTGATGAAGTAACAACCGCGGCAGTAACGGCCGCGGCGAAGTCTCGCCAATGGCGAGAAAATGCCAGTCGGGCGACTCCCCCCGGGCCGCCCGAATTGGGTGACCCCTACCCATGAATTCGCCCCGCCATGCCCGAAAACAGCGATGTCCGATAATCGGACACTCAATTGCGACTGCCATTTGCCCTGAAGGCCGCCAAAACGGACACTTGATCTACGCGCGTCAAGTGATCACGGGTTCGAACTCGGCGTCCAGATAACGGAGCTGACCGTGCATCGTTACGGACATGTGAACGCCACATGCTCGGGTTTGTCCGGTTTTGACCGTCTCGCTGAGTCGATGTCAAGAGTCCGAGAACTACGAAGTGGTTGACATTCCAGCACGAAGGAGGAAATGGGCCCCCGACAACTGGGGAACTCTTGACGTTCGATAAACGACTTGCAAGAGTCCATTCATCCAAGTTCTTACTCCTTGCTTCTGCACGGACCACGGTCGGGAGCTTTAGCACCATGACGACGCCTACTGGGGCCACGACGGACGGGAACACCTCCCGTCCCGGGTCGACGTCGGACCACGCGGACAACGCCACGGCCGACACGCCCGCCGATCCGGGCTTCCGCGGCCTCTCGCCCGGGAAGCTGATGTGGCGCCGCTTCCTCCGTGACCGCACCGGGGTGGTGAGCGCCTGCATCGTGCTGTTCTTCGTCGCGGTGGCGATCCTCGCCCCGGTCATCTCCATGCTGTACGGCAAGAACCCGGAGACGCACTACGGCCAGGACGACGTGTCCCTGCTGACCGACTCGGGCCTGCCCACCGGCCCCAACGGCGGCATGAGCGGCGACTTCTGGTTCGGCCTCGAGCCGGGCCTCGGCCGTGACGTCCTCACCCTGCTGATCTACGGCATCCGCACCTCGCTGATCATCGCGGTCGCCACCTCGCTGCTGACCACCGTGATCGGTGTCGCGCTCGGCATCGCGGCCGGCTACCTGGGCGGGAAGGTCGACTACTTCATCGGCCGGGTGATCGACGTCCTGATGTCGTTCCCGTCGCAGATCTTCCTGATCGCCTGCATGCCGGTGGTCACCAGCCTGCTGGTCAGCCCGAACGAGAAGAACCCGGGCTGGCTGCCCTTCGTGGCGGTCACCACCGTGCTGTCGCTGCTCGGCTGGATGGGCCTGGCCCGCATCCTGCGCGGTGTGTCGCTGTCGCTCCGCGAGCGGGAGTTCATCGAGGCCGCCAAGGTCACCGGCGCCTCCCCGATGCGGATCATCTTCAAGGAGATCCTGCCCAACCTGTGGACCCCGATCCTGGTGCAGTCCACCCTCGCGCTGCCGGCGTTCGTCACCGCCGAGGCCGGCCTCTCCTACCTCGGCGTGGGTGTCTCCGAGCCGACCCCGGACTGGGGCCGCATGATCGCCGACGCCGCCAACTACCTCCGGACCGACGTCACCTTCCTGCTCTTCCCGGGCCTCGCCATGGTGGTGTTCGTTCTGGCCTTCAACCTGCTCGGCGACTCCGTCCGGGACGCGTTCGACCCGAAGACCAACCGCTGACAGGTCCTCAAGACTCCGGGGGGACGGGTAAGCCAGGCCCCGGGCACACCCACGAAGATTTCCGCACAACTATCCCAGGCAGGATGAAGATGAGCTCTCGCAAGACGCGGCTCGCGGCCGCCATTCTCGTGGCCGGGGCCCTGACCGTCACCACGGCGTGCTCCAGCGGCCACAGCAACAGCGACGGCACCAAGGCCGGCGCCTCCAAGGCCCCGGTCAAGACCACCACGATCTCGGTCGGCACCGCCGACGACTCGAAGGGTCCGGCCGTCGCCGAGCCGGGTGCGAAGAAGGGCGGCACGGTCAACATGATCGACCGCGACGACTTCTCGCACCTCGACCCGGCCCAGATCTACATGAACTACAACAGCGAGGTCTCGCTGCTGTTCACCCGTCAGCTGACGGGCTACAAGACCGCCGCGGACGGCTCGCAGAAGCTGGTCGGCGACCTCGCCACCGACACCGGCACCACCACCGACGGCGGCAAGACCTGGAAGTTCACGCTGAAGGACGGCGTGAAGTGGCAGGACGGCACCCCGATCACCTCGGCGGACGTCAAGTACTCGATCGAGCGCACCTACGCCTCGTTCATCAAGTCCGGCCCGACCTACATCCAGACCTGGCTGTCGGGCGACAAGTACCGCGAGGCGTACGAGGGCCCCTACGGCGGCAAGAGCCTGGACTCGGTGCAGACCCCGGACGACAAGACCGTGGTGATCACCTTCCCCGAGGCCCACACCGACGCCAACTTCACCCTGGCGATGACCGGTTACGGCATCGTGCCGCGGGCCAACGACACCAAGGAGGAGTACGACAAGAAGCCGTTCTCCTCGGGCCCGTACCAGATCGTCGAGCACGTCACCGACCGCTCGCTCGACCTCGAGCGCAACCCCAACTGGGACCCGGCCACCGACCCGATCCGGAACGCCTACCCGGACAAGTGGCACATGACCTTCGGTGTCCAGGCCCAGCAGTCCACCGAGCGCTTCATGGCGGACAACGGCGACGACAAGAACGCCTTCTCGTTCCACAACCAGGTCCACACGACCTACATCGACCAGGTCAAGGCCGACGAGAAGCTCAAGCCCCGCACCCTCGAGGGCCTGACCCCGTACGTCGACTACTACTACATCAACAACACCCGGGTGAAGGACCAGAAGGTCCGCGAGGCGCTCATCAAGGCGTTCCCGCACCAGCAGACCCGCCAGCTGCAGGGCGGCACCTCCTACGGTGACTACGCCACCGCGTACATGAGCCCGACCGTCCTGGGCTACGAGTCCTACGACCCGTACGGCATCCTCAAGAAGCCGCAGGGCGACCCGGACGCCGCCAAGCAGCTGCTGACCGAGGCGAACGCGGTGGGCACCCCCATCGTCTACGCGTACAACAACACCCCGGTGCAGCAGAAGGTCACCGAGGCGATCCGCGACGCGCTGGAGAAGGCCGGCTTCAAGTTCGTCCCGAAGCCGCTGGACTCGAAGACCTACTACGACGCCATCGGCCTGACCAACAACGAGTACGACCTGTACTGGGGTGGCTGGGGCGCCGACTGGCCGACCGGTTACACCTCGCTGCAGCCGGTCTGGGACGGCCGCGCCATCGCCGACGGTGCCTCCAACTACGCCCACCTGAACGACCCGGAGATCAACTCGGCGATCGACGCCGCGGTGAAGGTCGCCGACCCGGTGGAGCAGGGCAAGGCCTGGGCCGCGATCGACAAGAAGCTGCAGGACAAGGCGGTCTCGATCCCGGACGTCTACCAGCGTTCGCTGAGCCTCTACGGCTCGGGCCTGGGCGGCGTCAAGTTCGACACCCTGGCCGGCCTGCAGTCCCCGCTCAACATCTACGTCAAGTAGTAGTCGTCACCGAGCAGTAGCTCACGGCGGGGCACCGGCACGATCTGCCGGTGTCCCGCCCCGATCAGGAGAGCCCCGTCCGATGCTCCGATTCCTCGTCCGCCGAACCCTCGGCGCTCTCGTCATCCTGCTGATCGTCTCGATGGTCACGTATGCGCTGTTCTTCGCGATCCCGGCGGACCCGGCGCGGCTCTACTGCGGCAAGACCTGCACGCCCGAGAACCTCGCCCTGATCAGGCACGACATGGGCTTCGACCACTCGTGGCCGGTCCAGTACTGGAACTGGCTGAGCACCATCTTCACCGGCGGCACCTTCAACGGCGTGCACTGCGGCGCCCCGTGCTTCGGTTACTCCTTCGACAAGAAGGAGCTGGTCGGCGGCATCCTCGCGGACCGCTTCCCGACCACCCTGTCGCTGACCGTCGGCTCCGCCGTGATCTTCCTGGTCTTCGGCATCGGCACCGGCATGCTGGCCGCGCACAAGCAGGGCAAGGCCGCCGACAAGATCGCCAGCTCCTTCTCGCTGCTGGCCTCCTCGATGCAGATCTACGTGGCCGGCCCGCTCGCGCTCTGGGTGCTCTGCTACAGCACGGACCTGCTGGACCTGCCGACCTACGTCCCGTTCACCAAGGACCCGATCGGCTGGGCCGGCGGCCTGCTGGTGCCGTGGATCGTGCTGTCGCTGATCTGGACCGCCAACTACACCCGCATGACCCGCTCCTCGATGGTCGAGCAGCTGTCCGAGGACTACGTGCGGACCGCCCGGGCCAAGGGCATGTCCGGCACCTCGGTCTTCATGCGCTACGCCTGGCGCGGCGCGATGGGCACCATCGTCACCGTCTTCGGCATCGACCTGGGCGTGCTGCTCGGCGGCGCCATCATCACCGAGACGACCTTCAGCCTGCACGGCCTGGGCCAGCTGGCGATCCAGTCCTTCAACGACTCCGACCTGTCGCTGCTGGTCGGCGTCACCGTGGTGGCCGCCACCCTGATCGTCTTCTTCAACATCATCGTCGACGCCGCCTACGCCCTGATCGACCCGCGCATCCGCCTGGCCTGACGGCCACACCCCGGCCGACCAGCAGCAGTCCCGACCTCACGTACCGCACCGAGGAGCCCAGTCCATGACCACCCTGGCCAAGCCCGAGGAGGCATCCGCCGGCAGCGGCGGCACGCCGTTCCTCTCAGTCCGCGACCTCTCGGTCCGCTTCAGCACCGAGGACGGCGTGGTCCGGGCCGTGGACAACCTCTCCTTCGACGTCGCCCCGGGCTCCACGCTCGGCATCGTCGGCGAGTCCGGCTCCGGCAAGTCGGTGACCAACCTGGCCGTGCTGGGCCTGCACAACCCGGACCGGACCGAGATCACCGGCTCGATCAAGCTGGACGGCCAGGAGCTGATCGGCACCTCGAACCGCGAGCTGGAGAAGCTCCGCGGCAAGAAGATGTCGATGATCTTCCAGGACCCGCTGACCGCGCTGTCGCCGTTCCACACCATCGGCAAGCAGATCGGCGAGACCTTCCGCAAGCACACCGGCGCCTCCAAGCAGGAGGCCCGGGACCGGGCGATCGAGATGCTGACCAAGGTCGGCATCCCGCAGCCCACCCTGCGGGTCGACGACTACCCGCACCAGTTCTCCGGCGGCATGCGCCAGCGCGCGATGATCGCCATGTCGCTGGTCTGCGACCCGAAGCTGGTCATCGCGGACGAGCCGACCACCGCGCTGGACGTCACCGTGCAGGCCCAGATCCTGGACCTGCTCAAGGACCTCCAGCAGGAGATGGGCACCGCGATCATCCTGATCACCCACGACCTGGGCGTGGTCGCCCGGACCGCCCAGGACATCATGGTGATGTACGCGGGCCGGGCCGTGGAGCGCGGCACCGTCCGCGAGGTGCTGAAGGCCCCTCAGCACCCGTACACATGGGGCCTGCTGGCCTCGATGCCGAGCCTGACCGGCGACGTGGACGTGCCGCTGCGGCCGGTCCGCGGCACCCCGCCGAGCCTGATCAACCTGCCGTCCGGCTGCCCGTTCAACCCGCGCTGCGACTACCGCGAGCAGGTCATCGGCGGCGGCTGCACCTCGGAGCGCCCGGCGCTCTCCCCGGCCACCGGGCACGCCGCCGCCTGCCACCTGAACGCGGCGCAGCGGCAGGACATCTTCATCGACCAGATCAAGCCCCGGCTCGGCTGAGAGGGACACCATGAGCAACGAACTGACCCTCAAGCCGGCCTCCCCGGCCGCCGTCGCCCCCGGCGACCCGCTGCTGTCGCTCAAGGGCCTGCAGAAGCACTTCCCGGTGATGGACGGCTTCCTGTTCAAGCGCCAGGTCGGCGCGGTGCACGCGGTGGACGGCCTGGACCTGGACGTCTTCCCCGGCGAGTCGGTGGGCCTGGTCGGCGAGTCCGGCTGCGGCAAGTCGACCACCGGCCGCCTGGTGACCCGGCTGCTGGAGCCGACCGGCGGCGAGATCCGCTACGCCGGCCAGGACATCACGCACGCCGACCGCAAGGCGCTGGCGCCGATCCGGTCCGAGATCCAGATGATCTTCCAGGACCCGTACTCCTCGCTGAACCCGCGGCACACCGTCGGCTCGATCATCGGCGCGCCGATGGAGATCAACGGCATCAACCCGAAGGGCGGCGTGCAGCGCCGGGTGCAGGAGCTGCTGGAGACGGTCGGCCTCAACCCGGAGCACTACAACCGCTTCCCGCACGAGTTCTCCGGCGGCCAGCGCCAGCGCATCGGCGTGGCCCGCGCGCTGTCGCTGAGCCCGAAGCTGATCGTCGCGGACGAGCCGGTCTCGGCGCTGGACGTGTCGATCCAGGCGCAGGTGGTCAACCTGCTCCAGGAGCTGCAGCGCGAGCTGGGCATCGCCTTCCTGTTCATCGCCCACGACCTGTCGGTGGTGCGGCACTTCTCGCAGCGCGTCGCGGTGATGTACCTCGGCAAGATCGTCGAGATCGCCGACCGCAAGTCGCTGTACGAGTCCCCCCGGCACCCGTACACCCACGCGCTGCTGTCCGCCGTCCCGGAGGCCGACCCGGACGACGACCGCGAGCGCATCCGCCTGACCGGCGACGTGCCCTCCCCGGTCAACCCGCCGTCGGGCTGCCGCTTCCGCACCCGCTGCTGGAAGGCGCAGGAGAAGTGCTCGGTGGAGGAGCCGCCGCTGATCCAGCTCTCCGGCAACGCCGGCGGCCACCTGACGGCCTGCCACTTCCCCGAGGAGGCCGCGCCGGCCGTCCCCGCGCAGCGCGCCGAGGTCTGAGCCCCCGGCCGCGTACGGCGAAGGGCCCCACCGCTCCGCGGTGGGGCCCTTCGCCGTTGCCTCAGACCAGGTTCTCCCGCTCGCCGGCGAAGTGGCAGGCCGAGTCGTGCCGGGCCCGCCCCTCCAGCCAGTCCCGCACGGTCAGCGCCGGGTCCTCCTTCGCGCACTTCTCCTGCGCCTTCCAGCACCTGGTCCGGAACCGGCACCCGGAGGGCGGGTTGGCCGGGGAGGGCACGTCGCCGGTCAGCACGATCCGGTCCCGGTGCTCCCGCGCGCTCGGGTCGGGCACCGGCACCGCGGAGAGCAGCGCCTGGGTGTACGGGTGGGTGGCGTGGTCGTAGATCTCCAGGTCGGTGCCGATCTCGACCATCCGCCCGAGGTACATCACGCCGACCCGGTCGGAGATGTGCCGGACGATCGAGAGGTCGTGCGCGATGAACATGTACGACAGGTTGAACTCGCTCTGCAGCTGCTCCAGCAGGTTGATCACCTGCGCCTGCACCGACACGTCCAGTGCCGAGACCGGCTCGTCGCAGATGATGATCTCCGGCTTGAGCGCGAGGCCGCGGGCGATGCCGATGCGCTGGCGCTGGCCGCCGGAGAACTGGTGCGGGTACCGGTTGATGTACTCCGGGTTCAGCCCGACCACGTCCAGCAGGTCCTGGACCGCCTTGCGGCGGTCGCCCTTGGGCGCCACCTCGGGGTGGATCTCGTACGGCTCTCCGATGATGTCGCCCACCGTCATGCGGGGGTTCAGCGAGGTGTACGGGTCCTGGAAGACCATCTGGATGTTGCGCCGCACCGCCTTGAGCGCGGAGCCGCTCAGGTGCGAGATCTCCTCGCCCTTGTACTTCACCGACCCGGCGGTGGCGGGTTCCAGGTTCATCAGCACCTTGGCGAGCGTGGACTTGCCGCAGCCGGACTCGCCGACGATGCCGAGCGTCTCGCCCTGCATCAGGTCGAAGGAGACGCCGTCGACGGCCTTGACCGCGCCGACCTGCTTCTTGAACAGGATGCCCTTGGTGAGCGGGAAGTGCTTGAGCAGGTCGCGCACTTCCAGGATGGGTTCGCCGCGCGGCACGTCCTGGGCGAACGCGACCTCCTCGGGGGTGGTCGCCCCGAGCGGAGTGGCACCGTTAACCGTCACGGAGGGTCTCCTTCCAGAAGAAGCACGCGCTGCGCCGCCCGGCCACCGGCGTCCCGCCGTCGTCGGTCACCTGCGCCAGCGGCGGCACCTCCTGCCGGCAGATGTCCTGGGCCCGCGGGCAGCGCGGGTTGAACGCGCAGCCCGGCGGGATCCGCAGCAGGTTGGGCGGCAGGCCCTTGATGGCGAAGAGCTCCTGGCCCTTCTGGTCGAGCCGCGGGATGGAGTCCAGCAGCCCCCGGGTGTACGGGTGGGCGGGCTTGGCGTACAGGTCGTGGACGGGGGCGGTCTCGACGATCCGGCCCGCGTACATGACGGCGATCTTGTCCGCGACGTCGGCGACCACGCCGAGGTCGTGGGTGATCAGGATCAGGCCCATGTGGTACTCGGCCTGCAGTTCGGCGAGCAGGTCCATCACCTGGGCCTGGACGGTGACGTCCAGCGCGGTGGTGGGCTCGTCCGCGATGATCAGGTCCGGCTCCAGGGCCAGCGCCATGGCGATCATGATGCGCTGGCGCATGCCGCCGGAGAACTGGTGCGGGTAGTCGTTGACCCGTTCCTTGGCGGCGGGGATCCGGACCCGGTCCATCAGCTCGATGGCCTTGGCCTTGGCGTCCTTGCGGTTGTCGCCGCGGTGCTTGCGGAACATCTCGCCGAGCTGGTACCCGACGGTGAGCACCGGGTTGAGCGAGGAGAGCGCGTCCTGGAAGATCATGGCGATCTTCTGCCCGCGGATCTTCCGGCGCTCGTCCTTCGGCATCTTGAGCATGTCCCGGCCGCGGAACAGGATCTCCCCCTGCGGGATGCTGGCCGGCGGCATGTCCAGGATGCCCATGATGGCCTGCGCGGTGACGGACTTGCCGGAGCCCGACTCGCCCAGCACGGCGAGCGTCTCGCCCGCGCTGACGGTGTAGTTGACGCCGTTGACGGCCCTGGCGACGCCGTCCCGGGTCTTGAACTCGACGTGCAGGTCCCGCACGTCCAACAGCGGCCCGGTGAAGGGTTCCTCGCGGGCCGTGCGGGCCTGGTCGGCGGCGGTGGTCATGTGCCTTGTCCCCTCGCTCAACGCAGCTTCGGATCGAGGGCGTCGCGCACCGCGTCGCCCAGCATGATGAAGGCCAGCACGGTGACGGAGAGCGCGGCGGCCGGGAAGAACAGGGCGAACGGCGCCTGCCGGATCACCTTCTGCGCGGACGAGATGTCCACGCCCCAGGAGATGGTCGGGTCCTGCAGGCCGATGCCGAGGAAGCTCAGCGTGGCCTCCGCCGTGATGTAGCCGCCCAGCGCGATGGTCGCCACCACGATCACCGGGGCGATCGCGTTCGGCAGGATGTGCCGGAACATCAGCCGCCCGGTGCCGGCGCCCAGCGCCCGCCCGGCGACCACGTAGTCGGACTGCTTGACGGTGATCACCGAGCCGCGCATCACGCGGGCCAGCTGCGTCCAGCCGAGCACGGCCAGCGCGATGACCACCGACCACACGTTGCGGGTGGCGAACGCGTTCAGCAGCACCAGGGCGCCGAGCAGCAGCGGGATGCCGAAGAAGATGTCGGTGAGCCGGGAGAGCACCGCGTCGACCCAGCCGCCGAAGTACCCGGCGGTCATCCCGGTCAGCCCGCCGAGGACGGTCACCGCCAGGGTGACGCAGATGCCGACGGTGATCGAGGCCCGCGCCCCGTAGAGCACCCGGGCGTAGATGGAGCGGCCCTGCCCGTCGTAGCCGAACCAGCCGGCCCCGAAGAAGTCGGTGTAGTCGGGCTTGCGCAGGTAGTTGTTGGTCAGGTCGGCGGCCCGGGGGTCGGTGTCGGTGAACAGCCCCGGGAAGACGGCGATCACGATCAGCAGCAGGATCAGCACCGCCGAGATGATGAAGGTCGGCCGCTTGCGCAGGTCCCGCCAGGCGTCGCCCCACAGGCTGCGGGCCTGTTCCCGCTTGGCCGGGTCGGGCTCGATCAGCGTCTGCTGCTCGACGGCCATCCCCTGCTGCCCCACGTAGTCCAGGTGGTCGCTGTCGGTCGGCTGGATGTTCCGCAGCGGGTCGTGGTCGTCGGGGATGTCCCCGTTCCGGTCAGGCATAGCGGATCCTCGGGTCCAGGACGGCGTACAGCAGGTCGACGACCAGGCTGGCGACCAGGTAGACCAGCACCAGCACGGTGACGATGCCGACGACCGTCGGTCCTTCCTTCTGGCTGATCGCCTTGTAGAGGACGTTGCCGACGCCGGCGATGTTGAAGATGCCCTCGGTGACGATCGCGCCGCCCATCAGCGCTCCCAGGTCGGTGCCCAGGAAGGTCACCACCGGGATCAGCGAGTTGCGCAGCAGGTGCCGCCCGATGATGGTGTGCCGCGGCAGGCCCTTGGCCACCGCGGTGCGCATGTAGTCGGCGCGCAGGTTCTCGCCGATCGAGGTGCGGGTGAGCCGGGCCACGTACGCCAGCGACAGGGACGCCAGCACCAGGCCCGGCAGGATCAACTGGCTGATGTCCCGCGAGTCCTGGACGGTCGCCGTCACCCAGCCCAGGTTGATGGCGAAGATCGTCTGGGCGATGTAGCCGAGCACGAAGACCGGGATCGAGATGACGATCAGGGTCAGCAGCAGCACCAGGGTGTCGGCGACGCTGCCGCGGTAGAGGCCCGCGATCAGGCCCAGCGGCAGGCCGATGAAGATCTCGAAGAAGAAGGCGACCAGGGCCAGCCGGATGGTCACCGGGAAGGCGTCCGCCATGATCTCCGAGACCGGGCGGCCGGTGAAGCTGGTGCCGAAGTCCAGGTGGAAGATGTTGTTCATGTAGTGCAGGTACTGCTTCCACAGCGGCTGGTCGAGGTAGTACTTGTGCTGCAGGTTGGCCACCTGTGCCGGGTCGGCCGCCTTGTCGCCGAACATCGCGGCGATCGGGTCGCCCGGCAGGCTGTACACCATCAGGAAGATCAGCAGCGTGGCCCCGAAGAACACCGGGATCATCTGGAGCACGCGGCGTAGCACGTAACGGCCCATGGGAGCCCTCCCTCCGAAGGGGTGACGTAGTACCGGAGCCCCGCCCTCCGTGCGGGGAGGACGGGGCCGGCGCCGGGCACGGTCAGCCCTTGACCTCGACCTGGGTCCAGGCCGGGTTGCCGAAGGAGTCGAACGTGACGTTCTGCACCTTGGTGGAGAAGCCGGAGTTGGTCCGGTAGTACCAGAGCGGGATGGCCGGCATGTCGATCGCCAGCTGGGCCTCGGCCTTCTGGTAGCCGGTCGCGGTGTCCTGGATCGACGCCGCCTGGTCGGCCTCGTTGGCGAGCTTGTCGAACTCCGGGCTGGAGTAGCCGGTGTCGTTCGAGGCCGCGCCGGTGCGGTAGACGTCCGCCAGGAAGTTGGCGTTCAGCGGGTAGTCCTGCACCCAGCCGGTGCGGAACAGGCCGTTGATCTGGTGCCCGGTGATCGCCGCGCGGGCGGTCTTGAAGTCGGTCTTCGGGTCGCCGCTGCAGTTCACCCCGGTCGCCTGCCGGATCGAGTTGCAGACCGCGTCCACCCACTCCTTGTGGCCGCCGTCCGCGTTGTACGTGATCTTGATGGCGTTGCCGGGGACGCCGCCGCCCTCGGCGATCAGCTGCTTCGCCTTGTCGGCGTTGTAGGTGCAGAAGTCGCCGCAGGTACCGGACTTGTAGCCCTCGACGCCCTCGGCGACCCAGGCGGTGGCCGGCTTGCGCGAACCCTGGAGCACCGTCTTGGTGATGGTGTCGCGGTCGATCGCCATCGACAGGCCCTGCCGGACCTTGGCCTTGTCCTGGCCCTGCCAGTCGGCCTGGTAGAGGGTGAAGCCGATGTTCTGGATCGCGCCCTGCGGGGCGTCGATCGCCCGGTCGCCGAGGTCGTTCTTGTAGTTCGCCAGCGCCGACGGCGGCACCTGGTCCATCACGTCCAGGTTGTTCGACTGCAGGTCCGCGTAGGCGGCCTCGGCGGTGGTGTACATCTTGAAGACGACGCCGCCGTTCTTCGGCTTGTCCACGCCCTGGTAGTTGGCGAACGTCTTGGTGACCACCTGCGAGTTGTGGTCCCAGCTCACGAACTCGTACGGCCCGTTGCCGACCGGCTTCTGCCCGTAGCCCGCCGGGTCCTTGAAGAAGCCCTCCGGCAGCGGCGAGAAGGCCACGTACCCCAGCTTGTACGGGAAGTACGAGACCTTGTTGTTCAGCTTGATCGTGAAGTGCGTGTCGTCCTGGACGGTCAGGCCGGACATCTTGTCGGCGGTCGGCGAGCCGCTCTCCGGGTGGACGTCCTTGTAGCCCTCGATGTCGGAGAACCAGGAGCTGTTGATCTGGTTGTTGTTGGTGTTGGCCGCCCAGTTCCAGGCGTCCACGAAGCTCTTCGCGGTCACTGGCGTGCCGTCGTGGAAGGTCCAGCCCGACTTCAGCGTCACGTTGTAGGTCTGCGAGTCGCTGGTGTCGATCTTGTCCGCGACCTGCATCCGCAGCTTGCCGTTGGACGGGTCGTAGTCGGCCAGGCCCTTGAACAGGTTCTGCACGATGCGTCCGCCACCGGTCTCGTTGGCATTGGCCGGCTGCAGCGGGTTCTGCGGCTCACTGCTCTGGTAGGTGAAGGTCTTGCTGGTGTCGGACGAGCCGCCGCCGGAACCGCCGCCGCTGCTGCCACAGCCCGTGGCCACCAGGGCCACGGACGTCGCACTGACAACGGCCCAGCGCACACGGGTGCCTGCAGGCATGGAGCTTCCTCCTCGAGGGTGTATGACGCATCTCACCTCATGAGAAGGGCCGTGCAGTTGCGACGCGACCGCAGTAGGGCCGGACGGGGGAGGAACGCCGAGGGGGCACCGGGCGTGTCTCCCGGTGCCCCCTCGGCGCTGCTCGGCGGTGTCACGCCGCCGCGGCGGACTCCCGCTCGGCCGCGAAGTGGCAGGCCGACTCGTGCTTGGCGCCGCCGGCCAGCAGCTCGGGGACGGCCAGCAGCGGGAGCTCGGTGGAGCAGCGCTCCTCCGCCTTCCAGCAGCGGGTGCGGAAGCGGCAGCCCGACGGCGGGTTGGCCGGGGAGGGGATGTCGCCGGAGAGGATGATCCGCTCGCGCTTCTCCCGGTCCGCCGGGTCCGGCACCGGCACCGCGGAGAGCAGCGCCTGGGTGTACGGGTGGGTGGCGTGGTCGTAGATCTCCAGGTCGGTGCCGATCTCGACCATCTTGCCGAGGTACATCACGCCGACCCGGTCCGAGATGTGCCGGACGATCGAGAGGTCGTGCGCGATGAACATGTAGGAGAGCTCGAAGTCCGTCTGGAGCTGCTCCAGCAGGTTGATCACCTGGGCCTGCACCGACACGTCGAGCGCGGAGACCGGCTCGTCGCAGATGATGACCTCCGGCTTGAGCGCGAGGCCGCGGGCGATGCCGATGCGCTGGCGCTGGCCGCCGGAGAACTGGTGCGGGTAGCGGTTGATGTACTCGGGGTTCAGGCCGACCACGTCCAGCAGGTCCTGCACCGCCTTGCGGCGGTCGCCCTTGGGCGCGACCTCGGGGTGGATCTCGTACGGCTCGCCGATGATGTCGCCCACCGTCATGCGGGGGTTCAGCGAGGTGTACGGGTCCTGGAAGACCATCTGGATGTTGCGGCGCACCGCCTTGAGCGCGGAGCCGGAGAGCCGGGAGATGTCCTCGCCCTTGTAGAAGACCTGGCCGGCGGTGGCCCGCTCCAGGTTCATCAGGACCTTGGCCAGCGTGGACTTGCCGCAGCCGGACTCGCCGACGATCCCGAGCGTCTCGCCCTTGTGCAGGGTGAAGGAGATGCCGTCGACGGCCTTGACCGCGCCGACCTGCTTCTTGAAGAGGATGCCCTGGGTCAGCGGGTAGTGCTTGACCAGGTCGCGGACCTCCAGGATGGGCTCAGCCATGGAGGGTCTCCTTCCAGAGGTGGCAGGCGCTCTTGCGCCCGGCGAGCTCCGCACCCTCCCGGTCGGTGACCTGGTGCAGGGCGGGGATCTCGGTGCGGCACAGGTCGGTGGCGACGTCGCAGCGCGGGTTGAACGCGCAGCCGGCCGGGACCTTGTAGAGGTTGGGCGGCAGGCCCTTGATCGCGTACAGCTCCTCGCCCTTCTGGTCCAGTCGCGGGATCGACCGGAGCAGGCCCTCGGTGTAGGGGTGGGCGGGCTTGGCGTACAGGTCGTGGACGGGGGCGGTCTCGACGATCCGGCCCGCGTACATGACGGCGATCTTGTCCGCGACGTCGGCGACCACGCCGAGGTCGTGGGTGATCAGGATCAGGCCCATGTGGTACTCGGCCTGGAGCTCGGCGAGCAGGTCCATCACCTGGGCCTGGACGGTGACGTCCAGCGCGGTGGTGGGCTCGTCCGCGATGATCAGGTCCGGCTCCAGGGCCAGCGCCATGGCGATCATGATGCGCTGGCGCATGCCGCCGGAGAACTGGTGCGGGAAGTCGCCGACCCGCTGGGCGGCGGCCGGGATCCGGACCCGGTCCATCAGCTCGATGGCCTTGGCCTTGGCCTCCTTCTTGGAGGCGCCCTCGTGCACGCGGAACATCTCGCCGAGCTGGTAGCCGACCGAGAGCACCGGGTTGAGCGAGGACAGCGCGTCCTGGAAGATCATGGCGATCTTCCGGCCGCGAATCTTCCGGCGCTCCTCGCCCGACATCTTCAGCATGTCCTGGCCGCGGAACAGGATCTCCCCCGCGGTGACCCGGCCGGGCGGCATGTCGAGGATGCCCATGATGGTCTGCGCGGTGACGGACTTGCCGGAGCCGGACTCGCCGAGCACGGCCAGCGTCTCGCCGGCCGCGACCGAGTAGTTGACGCCGTTGACGGCCTTGGCGACGCCGTCCCGGGTCTTGAACTCGACGTGCAGGTCGCGGACTTCGAGCAGCGGGGTGCCGGGGGCCGGACGGTCCTTGGCAGCGGTGGTCTTCTCAAGTGCGGTGGTCATGATGCGGGCCGCCTCTCTCAGCGCAGCTTCGGGTCGAGGGCGTCGCGCACCGCGTCGCCGAGCATGATGAACGCCAGCACGGTGACGCTGAGCATGCCGGCCGGGAAGAACAGTGCGAACGGTGCCTGGCGGATGACCTTCTGGGCCGAGTTGATGTCGATGCCCCAGGAGATGGTCGGGTCCTGCAGGCCGATGCCGAGGAAGCTCAGCGTGGCCTCGGTGGCGATGTAGCCGCCCAGGGCGATGGTCGCCACCACGATCACCGGGGCGATCGCGTTCGGCAGGATGTGCTTGAACATGATCCGGCCGGTGCCGGCGCCCAGCGCCTTGGCCGCGGTCACGTAGTCGGACTGCTTGACGGTGATCACCGAGCCGCGCATCACGCGGGTCATCTGCGTCCAGCCGAGGATGACCAGGGCGAAGACCACCGACCAGACCGTGCGGACGTGGAAGGCGTTCAGGATGACCAGGGCGCCGAGCAGCAGCGGGATGCCGAAGACCATGTCGGTGAAGCGGGAGACGATCGTGTCGACCCAGCCGCCGTAGTAGCCGGCGATCATGCCCAGCAGGCCGCCGAGGAGCGTGACGCCGGCGGTGACGCAGATGCCGACGACCACCGAGGCGCGGGCGCCGTAGATCATCCGGGCGTAGATGGAGCGGCCCTGGCCGTCGTAGCCGAACCAGTCCGCCTGGAAGAGGTGCAGGTAGTTCGGCTTGGCCAGGTAGTGGTTGCGCAGGTCGCCGGCGCGCGGGTCCACCGAGGTGAACAGGCTGGGGGCGATGGCGAACAGCACCAGCAGGACGATCAGCACCGCGGAGATGATGAAGACCGGGCGCTTGCGCAGGTCGTGCCAGGCGTCCAGGCCGAGGCTGCGGGGCTTCTCCCGCTCGGCCTCGGGAGCGACGACCCGCTCGGCGGGGGTCTCTCCGTCCCCGGCGGGGGCGTTCTTCTCGATCAGGTCAGGCATACCGGATCCTCGGGTCCAGGACCGCGTAGAGCAGGTCGACGAGCAGGCTGGCGAAGAGGAAGACCAGCACCAGCACCACGACGAAGCCGGAGACGGTCGCGCCCTCGCTGCGGCCGATGGCGTGGTACAGCGCGTTACCGACGCCCTGGACGTTGAAGATGCCCTCGGTGACGATCGCGCCGCCCATCAGGGCGCCCAGGTCCGTGCCCAGGAAGGTGACCACCGGGATCATCGAGTTGCGCAGCAGGTGGGTGCCGATCACCTTGCGCCTGGGCAGGCCCTTGGCGATGGCGGTGCGCATGTAGTCGGCCTTCAGGTTCTCCGCGACGGAGGTCCGGGTGAGGCGGGCGACGTACGCGAGCGAGATCGAGCCGAGCACGACGGCGGGCAGGATCAGCTGGTCCAGGGTCATGTGCTGCGCCTGCACCGTCGGGGTGACCCAGCCGAGCTGGATCGCGAAGATGTTCTGGAAGATGAAGCCGAGCACCGGAACGGGGATCGAGATCAGCAGCAGGGTCAGCACCAGCGTCGACTTGTCGAACGCCTTGCCGCGGCGCAGGCCGGCGAGCAGGCCGATGGCGACGCCGACGACCAGCTCGAAGACGAAGGCCATCAGGGCGAGCCGGATGGTGACCGGGAACGCCTCGCCGATCACGTCGGTGACCTTGCGGCCGCTCATGGTCATGCCGAAGTCGCCGGTGAACAGGTCCCCCATGTAGTTGAGGTACTGCTGCCACTTGGAGACGTCGAGTCCCATCTGGTGCCTGAACGCGGCGAGCTGGGCCGGGTCGGCCGCCTTGTCGCCCCACATCGCTGCCGCGGGGTCGCCGGGCAGCAGACGGGTCATGAAGAAGATGATCGTGACCGTGCCCAGGAACACCGGGATCATCTGGAGCAGTCGCCTTGCGACATAGCGCCCCATCGTGCCTCCAATTCACTGCTCTGACGGGCTGACTGTCCCGGTGTCAGAGTTCTGGACGTGACAACGGCCGGTGCCGGGCCGCCCGGTGGGGCGGGGCACGGCACCGGCCGTGTCTGTTCGAGCCGTGCGGTGCCGGCTCGTTTACTTCTGCTTGACCTCGACCTGGGTGAAGACCGGGTCACCGAAGGAGTCGTACTTCACGTTCTGCACGTTCTTCGAGTAACCGGCGGTGGTCTTGTAGTACCAGAGCGGGATGGCCGGCATGTCCTTGGCCAGCTGGGCCTCGGCCTGCTGGTACAGCTCGGCGGTCTTCTCCACCGAGGTGGCCTTGTCCGCCTCGGCGGCCAGCTTGTCGAACTCCGGGCTGGAGTAGCCGGCGTCGTTGGCCGCGGCGCCGGTGCCGAACACGTCGCGCAGGAAGTTGGCGTTCAGCGGGTAGTCCTGCACCCAGCCGGTGCGCATCAGGCCGTCGACCTTCTTGTTCTTGATCAGGTCGCGGGAGGACTTGAAGTCCGGCTTGGCGTCGCCGGTGCACTCCACGCCGGTGGCCTGGCGGATGGAGTTGCAGACCGCGTCCACCCACTCCTTGTGGCCGCCGTCGGCGTTGTACAGGACGGTGATCTTGTTGCCGGGGACGCCGCCGCCCTCGGTGATCAGCTGCTTGGCCTTCTCCGGGTTGTACGAGCAGTACTCGCCGCAGGTGTTGTCCTTGTAGCCCATCGCGCCCGGGGCGACCCAGGAGTTGGCGGGCTGGCGGGAGCCGTTGAGCACCGTCTTGGTGATGGTGTCGCGGTCGATCGCCATCGACAGGCCCTGGCGGACCTTCGCCAGGTTCTCCGGCTTCCAGTCGGCCGCGTACAGCGAGAAGGAGATCGACTGGATGGCGCCCTGGGCCTGGTCGACGGCGCGGTCGCCCAGGTCGTTCTTGTACGAGGACAGGTCGGTCGGGTCGACCTGGTCCAGCACGTCCAGGTTGTCCGAGATCAGGTCCTTGTACGCGGCGTCGGCCTGCGCGTAGTTCTTGAAGACGATGCCGCCGTTCTTCGGCTTGTCGGCGCCCGCGTACTTGTCGTAGGCGGCGACGGTGATCGCCTTGTTGTGCTCCCACGAGACGAACTTGTAGGGGCCGTTGCCGATCGGCGACTGGCCGTACTTGGCCGGGTCGGTGAAGAAGACCTCGGGCAGCGGCGAGAAGGCGGTGTAGCCGAGCTTGTACTCGAAGTACGAGACCGGGCCGGTCAGCGCGATGGTGAAGTGGGTGTCGTCGACGACCTTGAGGCCGGACATGGTGGCGGCGGTGGGGTCGCCCGCGTCCGGGTGGACGTCCGTGTAGCCCTGGATGTCGGAGAACCAGTCGGAGTTGATCTGGTTGTTCTTGACGTTGGCGGACCAGTTCCAGGCGTCCACGAAGGACTTGGCGGTCACCGGGGTGCCGTCGTGGAAGGTCCAGCCCGACTTCAGGGTGACGGTGTAGTTCTGCGCGTCGGTGGTCTCGATCTTGTCGGCGACCTGGTTGCGCAGCTGGCCGTTGCTGGGGTCGTAGTCCACCAGGCCCTTGAACAGGGTCTTGATCACGCGGCCGCCGCCGACCTCCATGGCGTTCGCCGGCTGGAGCGGGTTCTGCGGCTCGGTGCTCTGGTAGCTGAACGTGCCCTGGGCGTTGGACGCCCCGGTGCTGGAGCTGCCCGAAGAGCTGCCGCAAGCGGTAGCGGCGAGGGCGACCGCGACGGCTGCGACAACCCACTTGGCCTGGCTGGCACCGCGCATGGGTGTGCCTCCTGAAATCGTGTTGCAGATCGCTCGCGGCCTGGCGCGCACCCCTGCGCAGGAGCCTCGACCCGAGCTCGACTGCACCCACTATCGGTCACTCACGGATACGGAAATGACCAATACGGATTTCAATTTGGTCACATGAACGACGGATGAATCCCGGAAAACGGACATTCAAGACATACGCAGACACGGGCGAAACGGACAGTTGTCACGGATGACGATCAGTGACGTCCGATTAACGAACGCCCCGCGTCCGGAGATCCATGACGGAGCGTCACCGAAAACGCGACCGGCCGGCGTCCGCGAGGACGCCGGCCGGTCGGCCGAACGGGGTGGAACCGGGCGGGTGTCAGCCCTTCTTGGCGCGCGAGGCGGTGCGGCCGCGCTCCTTGGCGTCCAGGACGACCTTGCGGATGCGCACGGTCTCCGGGGTCACCTCGATGCACTCGTCCTCGCGGCAGAACTCCAGCGACTGCTCCAGCGAGAGCTTGCGCGGCGGCACGATGGACTCGGCCACGTCCGCGTTGGAGGAGCGCATGTTGGTGAGCTTCTTCTCCTTGGTGATGTTCACGTCCATGTCGTCGGAGCGGGAGTTCTCGCCGACGATCATGCCCTCGTACACCTCGGTGCCGGGGTCGGTGAACAGCACGCCGCGCTCCTGCAGGTTGGTCATCGCGAAGGCGGTGACCACGCCGGAGCGGTCGGCGACCAGGGAGCCGTTGTTGCGGGTGGTCAGGGTGCCGAACCACGGCTCGTAGCCCTCGTGGATCGAGTGCGCGATGCCGGTGCCGCGGGTGTTGGTGAGGAACTCGGTGCGGAAGCCGATCAGGCCGCGGGACGGCACCACGAACTCCATCCGGACCCAGCCCGAGCCGTGGTTGGACATGTTGTCCATCCGGCCCTTGCGGATGCCCATGAGCTGCGTGACGGCGCCCATGTGCTCCTCGGGGACGTCCACGGTGAGGCGCTCGACCGGCTCGTGGGTCTTGCCGTTGACCTCGCGGGTGACCACCTGCGGCTTGCCGACGGTCAGCTCGAAGCCCTCGCGGCGCATGGTCTCGATCAGGATGGCCAGCGCCAGCTCGCCGCGGCCCTGCACCTCCCAGGCGTCCGGGCGCTCGGTGTCCAGCACGCGCAGCGACACGTTGCCGATGAGCTCGCGGTCCAGGCGGTCCTTCACCTGACGGGCCGTCACCTTGCGGTCCACCTTGGCGCCGGACTTGGCGTCGGCGCCCTTGCCGGAGCCGCCCTTGCCGACCAGCGGCGAGGTGTTGGTGCCGATGGTCATCGAGATGGCGGGCTCGTCGACGGTGATCAGCGGCAGCGCGATCGGGTTCTCGGTGTCGGCGAGGGTCTCGCCGATCATGATGTCGCCGATGCCGGCGACGGCGCAGATGTCACCGGGGCCCGCCACCTCGGCGGGCTTGCGGGTGAGCGCCTCGGTCATCAGCAGCTCGGAGATCCGGACGTTCTGGATCGAGCCGTCGCGCTTGATCCAGGCCACCGTCTGGCCCTTGCGCAGCTCGCCCTGCTCGACCCGGAGGAGGGCGATGCGGCCGAGGAAGTTGTCGGCGTCCAGGTTGGTGACGTGCGCCTGCAGCGGGGCGTCGGCGTCGTAGGTCGGGGCCGGGACGTGCTCCAGGATGGTGGAGAAGAACGGCTCCAGGTTGTCGGAGTCGGCCGGCACGGTGCCGTTCTCCGGCTTGGTCAGCGAGGCCACGCCGTCGCGGGCGCAGGCGTAGACGATCGGGAACTCGATCTGGTCCTCGTCCGCGTCCAGGTCCAGGAACAGGTCGTAGGTCTCGTTGATGACCTCGTCGATCCGGGCGTCCGGGCGGTCGGTCTTGTTGATGCACAGGATGACGGGCAGCCGGGCGGTGAGCGCCTTGCGCAGCACGAAGCGGGTCTGCGGCAGCGGGCCCTCGGAGGCGTCGACCAGCAGGACGACCGCGTCCACCATCGACAGGCCGCGCTCGACCTCGCCGCCGAAGTCGGCGTGGCCGGGGGTGTCGATGATGTTGATGGTGATCGGCGCGCCACCGTCCTTGGGGTGGTACTTGACCGCGGTGTTCTTGGCGAGAATGGTGATGCCCTTCTCGCGCTCGAGGTCGTTCGAGTCCATCATCCGGTCGTCGAGGTGCTGGTGGGCGGCGAAGGCGCCGGCCTGCTTCAGCATGGCGTCGACCAGGGTGGTCTTGCCGTGGTCGACGTGGGCGACGATGGCGACGTTGCGGATGTCGTTGCGCGTGGGCATGCGGCGCTGATTCTCCCGGAATCGTGGGTCACGGTGCCCGGCCCGCGTCAGCATTCACCGGTCCACCCACCGGGCACGGCACATGCCCCGGCTTCTCCCCATCGTACGGGGAACGGCCCAATGGAGCCGAAACGGGCGGCCGCGGAGCGGTGGAGATCACCTTCCGGCGGCGGTGCTTCCGGTACGCACCGCGGTGGCGGCGGCCGTCGCCGGGCCGCCGCCGGGCGGGTCAGAGGGCCAGTTCGAACCAGACGATCTTGCCCTTGGGGGTGCGGCGGCTGCCCCAGCGCTCGGCCAGCAGCGAGACGAGCTGCAGGCCGCGGCCGCCCTCGTCGGTCTCCTGGGCGCGGCGCTGGCGGGGCTGGGCGTAGGCGTCGTCCCAGACCTCGCAGACCATGGTCTTGTCGCGCAGCAGGCGCAGCCGGATCTCGCCGCGGCCGTGCCGCAGCGCGTTGGTGACCAGCTCGCTGACCAGCAGTTCCGAGGTGTCGACCAGCTCGTCCAGACCGCGTTCCAGCAGCCAGCCGCAGGCGGCCTCGCGGGCCTTGGCGACCGAGGTCGGCTCGGAGGGGAACCGCCAGTCGCCGACCGAGCCCTTGGGCAGGCCCTTGACCTTGGCCATCAGCAGGGCGATGTCGTCCTCGCCGTGGTGCGGGTTGAGCTCGTCCAGCACCTGGTCGCAGAGTTCCTCGATCCGCTCGGAGCCGGCCTCCAGGGCGGCCCGGAAGGCGTCGATGCCCTCGTCGAGCTGGTGCTTGCGGGACTCCACCAGGCCGTCGGTGTAGAGGGCCAGCACGGCGCCCTCCGGCAGGTCGACGGTGACCTCCTCGAACGGCTCGCCGCCGACGCCGAGCGGCAGGCCGGGCGGCACGGTGATGGTGCGGGCGCCCTGGCCGGGGGCGAGCAGGACCGGCGGGAGGTGGCCGGCGTTGGCGAAGGTGCAGCGCTGCTTGACGGCGTCGTACACGGCGTAGACGCAGGTGGCGAGGTAGACCTCGGCGCTGGAGCGGTCCGGGTCCTCGTCGTTGCCGAGGCCGCGGGCGATCTCGTCGAGGGCGGAGAGCACCTCTTCGGGGTCGAGGTCGAGCATGGCCAGGGTGCGGACGGCGGTGCGCAGTTGGCCCATCGCGACGGCGGCGCGCAGGCCGCGGCCCATCACGTCGCCGATCACCAGGGCGGTGCGGCTGCCGGGCAGCGGGATGACGTCGAACCAGTCGCCGCCGACCTCGGTGTTGTTGTTGCTGGGCAGGTAGCGGCGGGCGATCTCCAGGCCGGAGGCGGCCGGGTTGCCGGGGGGCAGCAGGCTGCGCTGCAGGATCAGCGCGCGCTCGTGCTCGCGGCGGTAGAGCCGGGCGTTGTCGACGCAGACGGCGGCGCGGGCGACGAGCTCCTCGGCGATCGCCACCTCGCGGGCGTCGAACGGCTCGCTGCCGATCGCCCGGGAGAGCTGGACCAGGCCGAGCACCTGGTCGCGGGCGACCAGCGGCACCACCAGGGTGGAGCGCAGCAGCGGGTCGGGCCCGGGCTGCGGGACGACGCTGCGGCCGGTGCGCAGGGCGCGGGCGTGCGGGGAGCGCGGCGGGTAGCAGAGCGTGCCGCCGGCCTCGGCGACCCGGACGCCGCCGGCCCGCTCGCTGCCGAGCACGGACGGGGCATTGCCGACCACGCTGGAGACGGCGACCCGGCGCAGTTCGCCGCTCTCCGGGTTGGCGGTGAGCGGGGCGGAGTCGCCGGTGAGCAGCGCGGTGTACAGGTCGACGGTGGCGACGTCGCAGAACTGCGGGACGATCACGTCGAGCAGTTCCTTGGCGGTGGTCTCCAGGTCGAGGGTGGAGCCGATGTGGGTGGACGCCTCGTTCAGCAGGGCGAGGCTGCGGCGCACGCCGGCCGCCTCGCGTTCGGCGATGTGCCGGCTGGTGACGTCCTGGACCTGGCCGGCCACGCCGATCGGACGGCCGCCGGCGGCGGTGAGCCGGTACAGCGAGACGGCCCAGGTGCGCTGGTCCTCGTCGCGGCCGGCGCTGGGGCGGGCGGCCCGGACCGGGCCGGACAGCCGCAGGTCGAGGACGGGCTCCTGGCCGGTGAGGACCTTGCGCAGGGCGAGCAGCAGCCGGTCCGCGTCGGAGGGGCGGAACACGTCGCCGGGGGCGAGGCCCTGGAGGGCGGCGGGGCTGCGGCCGACGCCGGCCGCGAAGGCGGCGTTGACCCGCTGCAGCTTGAGGTCGGTGTCGAACAGGAAGAACCCGGTGGGGGTCTGGCCGATGACGGCCTCGGAGGCGGCCAGGTCGGTCTCGATGGCGCGCAGCCGGCCGAGGTCGACGGCCAGGCAGGTCGCGGAGCCGTCGGCGCTGGCGGGCATCGCGTAGACCTCGGCGAGGCTCTCGGCGCCGGCCTGGTCCCGGTAGGGGGCGGTGCCGACCCACTCCTCGCCGGACAGGATGCGTTCCAACCGGGCCCGGCCGCGCTGCCACATCTCGCGCGGGATGAACGCGGTGATCGGGTCGGCGCCGACCGCCTCGGCGGCGGGGACGCCGAAGAACTCGGCGGCCCGGTCGCTCCACTGCGCGATCCGGCCGTCCGGGCCGATGGCGAAGGTCGCCACCCGGATGTAGTCGTAGATGGTGCCCGAGGTGCCCTGTCCCCAGCCGAGCGGCAGCGGGACGGGGGTCGTCGGGGCACCCGGCTGCTCCGGCACCGCGGCATGGCTGCCGCTGCCGTGCGTCACGTTCCGTGCCGGGAAGCTGTTCAACGGACCGACCCCTCCAACCCGCGCCCATCCGGTGTCGAGAAGACCGAGTATTCGCTGTCCGAGTATTCATCATCCGGGCGTGGGCGCACACGCCCTTCAACGTCACAACATCGAATCGGGTGGTTGAACCCCGGTGTTCGACAGCTCGAACCAGACGACCTTGCCCAGCCCTTCGGCCCTGGTGCCCCAGCGCAGGGCGAGCCGGCGGACCAGTTCGAGGCCGCGCCCGCCCTCGTCGCCGGCCCCGGCGTGGCGCTCCCGGGGCGGGTCGGGCAGCGGGTCGGAGATCTCCACCAGCAGCAGGTCACCGAGGGTGAGCCGGACGCCGATCGGGGCGCTGGCGTACCGGACGGCGTTGGTGACGAGCTCGCTGACCAGCAGTTCGGCGGTGTCGGTGAGCTCCTCGGCGCCCCAGTCCGCCAGGGTGCCGCGGACCAGCCGGCGGGCCCGGGAGACGGCGGTCGGCTCGGCGGGCAGCGTCCAGCCGGCGGTGGGCTCCTCGGCCCGGCCCTCACCGAGCCGGGCCAGCAGCAGGGCCACGTCGTCGGGCTCGCGGCCCTGCTCCATGGTGCCGAGGACGGCCTCGCACGCCTGCTGGATCGAGGCGTACGGCTGTTCGAGCACGCTGATCAACCTCCCCAGTCCCACGTCCAGGTCCTTGTCCCGGGACTCCACCAGCCCGTCGGTGCACAGGGCGAGCAGGCTGCCGTCCGGGATCCGCATCTCGACGGACTCGAACGGCACCCCGCCGACGCCGAGCGGCGCGCCGGAGGGCAGGTCGAGGACCCGGCCGGCGCCGCCGGGCAGCGGGCCGCCGGAGCGGGCCGGCTCGGCGCCGGCGCCGGGCACCACCAGGACCGGCGGGATGTGGCCGGCCTTGGTGACGGTCAGGCTGCGCCGGGCGGGGTCGAAGACCGCGTAGACGCAGGTGGCGAGCAGGGCCTCGTCGGGGCCCTGGGCGAGGTCGTCGGCGAGTTCGTGGACGTGCCGCAGGACCACCTCGGGGGGCAGGTCGAGGGCGGCCAGCACCCGGACCGCGGTGCGCAGCCGTCCCATCGTGGCGGCGGCCCGCAGGCCGTGGCCCATCACGTCGCCGACCACCAGGGCGGTGCGCTCGCCGGGCAGCGGGATGACGTCGAACCAGTCGCCGCCGACCTCGGTGCCGCTGGAGCCTGGCACGTACCGGTAGGCGACCTCGACGCCGGGCGGCTGCGGGACCTGCTGGGGCAGCAGGGTGCGCTGCAGGGTGAGCGCGGCGGTGCGCTCGCGGGCGTACAGCCGGGCGTTGTCCAGCGAGCTGCCGGCCCGGTCGGCGAGCTCGACGGTGAAGGCCAGGTCGTCGCGGTCGAAGCCCTCGCGGTAGCCAGCCCGGCTGACCACCAGCAGGCCGATCACGATGCCGCGGGCCCGCAGCGGGACCACCAGCCGGGAGTGCACGCCGAGCTCGCGGGCGGCCTCGACCTTGGGGTCGCCGGGGAAGGACAGCTCCTCGGGCCCGTTGCCGCCGGAGAGCATCTCGGGGACGCCGCTGCGCAGCACCCGGCCGAAGACCGAGTCCTCCTCGAAGGTGATCCGGGCGCCGTGCCGCAGCATGGTCTCCACCGCGGGGCTGTGCTGGATCGCGGCGACGCCGAGCTGCAGCAGCGAGGTGTGCCGGTCGTGGCCGTGCCGGGGCAGGTCGTCACCGTGCGCGACGGCCTGCAGCAGGATCACCCCGGCGTAGTCGGCGAGCCGGGGGACCACCGCGCCGGCCAGCTCCTGGGCGATCATCGAGGCGTCCAGCAGGTCGCCGACCCGGGAGCCGAACTCGTTGAGCAGCGACAGCCGCCGCCGGGCGCCCTCGACCTTGGCGACCGCCCGGTAGCGCTCGGTGACGTCCATGACGGTGCCGGAGATGCCCAGCACCCGGCCGGAGCGGTCGGTCATCCGGCTGTAGGAGATCGACCGGTACCCGGAGCCGGCGGTGGCCGGGGAGGCCAGCGTGACGTCGATGACCGGCTCGCCGGTGGCCAGCACCTGGCGCTGGACGGCGGTGATCTCGTCGGCGGAGCGCTCGGGCAGCGTCTCGCCGGTGGTGCGGCCGATGTGCTCCTCGGCGGGCAGGCCGTTCATGTCGGCCAGGGTGCGGTTGACGGCGGTGTAGCGCAGGTCGGTGTCGAGCACCGCGATGCCCAGCGGGGACTGCTCGAACAGCGCGTCGCGGACCGCGAGGTCGCGCTCGACGGCGCGCAGCGCGGCGGCCTCGGTGAGCGCGGCCTGCACGTACGGGGCGCCGTCGCCGTCGACCAGCAGCGAGAGCCGGGCCTCCACCTCGACCGGCAGGCCGTCCCGGTCGGCGATCTCGGTGAAGCCGTGCCAGGAGCCGCGGCGCAGCGTCTCCTGGAGGGCGGAGCGGGTGCGCTGCGCCTGGTCCGGGTCCGGGATCAGCTCGTCGACGGCGCGGCCGACCAGCACCTCGCTGGGCCAGCCGAGCATCTCCTCGGCGGCCGGGCTCCACAGCACCACCCGGCCCGAGGTGTCCAGGATGACGATGGCCACCCGCACCACGTCCAGCAGGCTGCCGCCCTCGGTGCGGCGGCTGGGGTGCAGGGGGTCGGGCCGCTGTCGGAGCGGGCCCCCGGCGGCGGCTCCGCCCCGCCGGGGAAGGCCCGGGCGGGGCGGCCGCGGGCCGGGGGCCGGCGGTGTCTGCGGCGGGGGCGGTCGGCGGCTGGGGGCGGCGCCCGCCGTCGGGGCGCTGCCGGGGCGGGGCCCGCCGGGCCGGGAGCGGAAGCGCTCGCCGGGGCCGGGGCGGCCGCGGCGCAGCCGGGCCCGGGCGGCCGCCCGGCCGGTGGCGGTGCGGGCGGGCAGTGCGGCGCCGCCGCTGCCGGGCCGCCGCGAACCGCGCGCGGGCAGACCGGACGCCTCGCGTTCTCCCTCACCGTCACCCGGCTTCGCCACCACCTACCGGGCCTCCCGCCACCGCATGGGACGCCCCCGGCCGGTCGCCGGGCGCGGGCCGCCGCCACGCCGTGCCACCGCGGTCTCACGGATCGTGACGAATGCTGCCGAACTCTGCCATACCCAGGGAATCGCGCCGCTATCCCGGCATACGGCTCGTCTGTCCGATTGGCGTACAGAACGGACACCGGGGTGCGGGCGGGCCGGGGCGGGCGGGGCCGGGGTGCGGGCGGGGCCGGGGTGCCGGCGGATCAGTGCAGGCGGCCGTCGCGGTGCAGGTCGTCGAAGAGGACCTGGTCGACCGGGGGGACGCGGTCGCGGTCGGCGTAGCCGAACCAGTCGACCTCCTCGATCTCGCTGCTGGCGGCGAGGGTGCCGGTGTAGTCGGCGGCGTAGCAGGCCATCCTGACCACGGCGCCGGGGGCCTGGCCGTGGGCCTCGGCGTGGTAGGTGCCGACGTGGGTGACGGTGTCGGGGCGGATGGCGACGGTGAGTTCCTCGGCGACCTCGCGGACCAGGGTCTGCAGGTCGGTCTCGGCGCCCTCGCGCTTGCCGCCGGGGATGTAGAAGACGTCCTTGCCGCGGGGGCGGGCGCAGAGGATCCTGCCGCCCTCCAGCCGGACCCACGCCACCGTGTCGATCAGGTCTGCCATCGCCGTCCTCGCGCTCGTCGTACCCGCCCGACCCTACGTCAGGGGCGGGGCGTCGGCGGTGGCCAGGTGCCGGTTCTTGAGGTCGGGGCGGTCGGTGACCTCGGGGCCGAACCAGGGCGGCGGGGTGAACGCGGCGGCGGCGTCCGGGTCGGTGAACTCGACCTCCGCGGTGCGCAGTCCGGCCAGTCGGCCGCGGTAGGTGTCGACCACGGCCTCGTGCGGGCCGAGCGGGACGACCCGGCGGGTCTTGTCGATCCGGGCGTGCTCGGTGGCGGGCCACAGGTCGGCGAACTGCTCGGCGCTCAGCGGGGTCTCCCATTCGCCGCGGACCAGCCCGGTGCCGCGCTTGACGGTCAGCGAGCACTCCTCGCCCTGCCGGCGCACCCGCGCCTCGGCCCCCTCGGGCCCGAGGACCAGGTACCCCTGCCGGACCTCGAACTCCCGTCCGTCCGGGACGTGTTCACCCTCCGGGACGAGGAACTTGCGCTCGATCTCGACGCCCACCCGGCCTCCTCGGCATCCGTTCCCGGGGCGGCGCGCGCCGCCCCGGGGCCACGGTACGCGGACGGGGCCGGGCAGTGGGGGATCAGCCGGGACCGGCGGGGTCCTCGGCGGCCTGGGGGTCCTCGGAGACCTGGGCGTCCTCGGGTTCGACCCAGTAGAGCTGCTTGTGGCCGCGGGCCTCGAACTCGGCGGCCAGCGCCTCGGCTCCGGCCCGGTCGAGGCCGCGGGCGAGCAGGAAGCGGTTGCCGTTGTCGTCCTGGCGCATCACCCGGTGGGTGGTGCCGGTGCGCTGCTCGCCGTCCATGCGCACACGGTAGCGGTCCGACCCGGTGGGGGGCGGGTCGGACCGCCCGTCCGGCCGTCGGGCCGGGCGGTGGGCACTACCGGGCGGTACGCGGCCGGTCAACGTCACGTCAACGCGGGGGCGTGCCCAACTAGCTTACGCGATACAGGAGTTCGCCGTGCAGTACGGCGAACCAGGCGTCCGGGTCGGCGCCCCAGCGGGCCCAGCCGGCGGCGATCCGCTCCAGGTCGGCGGGGGTGGCCAGGCCCTCGGCGACCGCGGTGGCGGCGGTCTTCGAGCGCACCGTGCGCTCGGCCCAGCTCTCCGACCACCAGGCCCGCTCGGCATCGGTGGCGAAGGTCCAACTGCTGGACGAGCAGCGCGGGTTGGCGTCCGGGGCGGCCGGATCGCCGGTCAAGCCCGCCGCGCGCGCCCAGGCCAGCAGGCGGCGGCCGGCGTCGGGTTCGCCGCCGTTGGCCCGGGCGACCTTCCGGTACAGGCTCAACCACTCGTCCAGCTCGGGCAGTTCGGGATACCAGGTCATCGCGGCGTAGTCCGAGTCGCGGACCGCGATCACCCCGCCGGGGGCGGTGACCCGGCGCATCTCGCGCAGGGCGGCGACCGGGTCGGGCAGGTGCTGCAGCACCTGGTGGGCGTGCACCACGTCGAACGAGGCGTCGGCGTAGGGCAGTCGGTAGACGTCGGCGACCTCGTAGGACAGGTTCGCCAGGCCGCGTTCGGCGGCCAGCGCGGCGGCCTCGGCCAGCACCTCGGGGACCGGCTCGATGCCGACCACCCGGCCGCTCGGGCCGACCAGTCCGGCCAGGTCGGCGGTGATCGTGCCCGGGCCGCAGCCGACGTCCAACACCCGCTGGCCGGGGCGCAGTTCGGGCAGCAGGTAGGCGGCGGAGTTGGCGGCGGTGCGGCTGCGGTGCGAGCGCAGGACGGCGGCGTGGTGGCCGTGGGTGTAGGCGGGCATGGCGGGTTCCCTCTCCCTCGAAGGCGACCCCTCCAGGATAGGAAGACGTTCCACTGTTCGGACAATCCCGTATCGAATGGCGAGACGAAGGGGAAACCTCCTGGCTCTCCGCCGCCCGCCGGGAGCAGAATCGTCCGCATGGGAAAGACCTATGAGCGCATCGATGCCAGGCTGCGCGCGTTCATCGAGAAACAGCCCGTCTACTTCGTCGGCACCGCCCCGCTGGCCGCCGACGGCTACCTCAACCTGTCCCCCAAGGGCCGGGCCGGCACCCTCGTCGTGCTGGACGAACTGACCGTCGCCTACCTGGACTTCGGCGGTTCGCACGCCGAGACCATCGCCCACCTGCGGGAGAACGGGCGGATCGTCCTGATGTGGTGCGCCTTCGAGGGGCCGCCGACCGTGCTGCGGGTGCACGGGCACGGCGAGCCGGTGTTCCGCGACGACCCGCGGTTCGCCGAACTGCTCGGCCGCTTCGACCCGACCGCGGACGGCACCGCGCTGCGCGCGATCATCCTGGTGCGGGCCGAACGGGTCAGCGACTCCTGCGGGTTCGCCGTCCCGTTCATGGAGTACCGGTCCGACCGGACGCTGCTCGCCGAGTTCTTCGACCGCAAGGGCGAGGACCGGTTCAGCGAGTACTGCGAGGGCAAGGAGAACGTCGGCGTCAGCATCAACGGGCTGCCCGCCCTGCCGCTGCCGGTGCCGCCCCGGCCGTCCTGAGCCGACCGCGGGCCGCAGGCGGTGGGCGCACGGGCGGCGGCCGGGCGCGGCGTACGGTGGGACTCCGCCCGTCCGCCGACCCTGGAGCCCCGACCGTGCCCCGCCCCCACGTCCTGCTGAGCGCCGCGGTGTCGATCGACGGCCACCTCGACGACGCCTCTCCCGACCGGCTGCTGCTCTCCAACGCCGAGGACTTCGACCGGGTCGACGCGCTGCGCGCCGACAGCGACGCGGTGCTGGTCGGCGGCGGGACGCTGCGCGCCGACAACCCGCGGTTGCTGGTCAACTCGCCGCAGCGACGCGCCTCCCGGGAGGCCGCCGGGCGGCCCGGGTACCCGCTGAAGGTCACCCTGAGCGCGAGCGGCCGGCTGGACCCGGGCCTGAACTTCTGGCACACCGGCGGCGCCAAGCTCGCCTACACCACCGACGCCGCCGCGCCCGCGCTGCGCGCCGCGCTGGCCGGGGCGCCCGGCACCGAGGTGGTCGGCCTGGGCGGGGCGGTGCCGCTCGGCGCGGTGCTCGACGACCTGGGCGCGCGCGGGGTGCGCCGGCTGATGGTCGAGGGCGGCGGCAGCGTGCACACCCAGTTCCTCGCCGAGGGGCTGGCCGACGAACTGCAACTGGCCGTCGCCCCCCTGCTGGTCGGCCAGGCCGCCGCACCCCGCTTCCTCTCCCCCGCCGCGTACCCCGGCGGCCCGGCCCGCCGGATGCGGCTGCTGGAGGCACGTACGGTGGGGGACGTCGTCCTGCTGCGGTACGCCCCGAAGGAGTCCTCCGATGACCACCAGTGACCGTGCGCCCGAGAGCCGGAACGAGCCCGGGCAGGCGGGCGGGCCCGGGGACGCGGCCGGCCGCGAGCGCGACCTCGGGTGGATGCGCCGCGCGATCGAGCTGTCCCGGCGCTGCCCGCCGTCCGGCACGGCCTTCTCGGTCGGCGCGGTGGTGGTCGGCGCGGACGGCGAGGTGCTGGCCGAGGGCTACAGCCGCGAGGTGGACGCCGTGAACCACGCCGAGGAGGCCGCGCTCGGCAAGCTGCCGGCCGGCGACCCGCGGCTGCGCACCGCCACCGTCTACTCGACCCTGGAGCCGTGCGGGCAGCGCGCCTCCCGGCCGCACCCGTGCGCGGAGCTGATCGTGGCGGCCGGGGTGCCGCGGGTGGTGGTGGCCTGGCGGGAGCCCGCGCTGTTCGTCGAGGCGTGCCAGGGCACCGCGCTGCTGACCGGCGCGGGCATCGAGGTGGTGGAGCTGCCGGAGCTCGCCGAGGAGGCCCGGGCGGTCAACGCGCACCTGGTGGGGTGAGCGGCCCGCCCTCCGGGAGTTTTGTACGCTTGAGGAACAAACACCCGTACGAGGCCTCCCGAGGAGCCCCGATGCCCGTCCTCACCCCGCCGGTCCGGGCCGTCCTGCTCGACATGGACGGCACCCTGGTCAACTCCGACGCCGTGGTCGAACGCTGCTGGCGCCGCTGGGCCGAGCGCAACGGTCTGGACGGCGACGAGGTGATGCGGGTCGCGCACGGGCGGCAGGGCCACCTGACCATGGGCCTGCTGCTGCCCGACCGCCCGGTCGAGCAGAACCTCGCCGAGAACGCGGTGATGCTCGACGAGGAGTCCTCCGACATCGACGGCGTGGTCGAAGTCCCGGGCGCCGCACGGCTGGTGGCCTCGCTGGCCGGACTGCCGCACGCGCTGGTGACCTCCGCCGACGACCGGCTCGCCCGGGTCCGGATGGCCGCCGCCGGTGTCCCGCTGCCGCCGCTGGTGATCACCGCCGAGCACGTCGGCGCCAGCAAGCCCGACCCGGAGGGCTTCCTGAAGGCCGCCGCCGAGTTGGGCGTCGCCCCCGCCGAGTGCCTGGTGCTGGAGGACTCCGAGGCGGGCATCGCCGCCGCCCGGGCCGCCGGCATGCCGGTGCTCGGCATCGGCCCGCGCGCCGCCGCCCACCGGCCCGACCACCACGTGGACGACCTGTCCGGCGTCCGGGTCAGCGGGGCGGCGGACGGCGGGCTGGTCGTCGAACTTCCCTGATGTGCAGGGCAGTTCGGCGCTCCGGCGCTTCGACGGCCCCGCGGTCCAGCCGGTGCGGTTCAGCCGGTGCGGTTCAGCCGGTGCGGTTCAGCCGGTGCGGTCCAGCAGGGCCGCGGCCACCCGGGCGCACTCCTGCGGGTGCTCGCCCAGCCAGCGGCCGAGCAGGTGGTCCGCGCCCGGCAGGGTGAGCCTGGCGTACGGGGCCGTCGACGCCGGGCGGGCCCGCAGGGCGGCGTCCAGCGCCTCGGTCACCTCGGCCGGGATCACCCCGTCGGTCTCCGGCAGCACCAGCACCGCCCGGCCGCCGAACGCCGTGAGGGTGTCGAAGGCCCGGCTGCTGCGCCAACTCCCCTCGGTGCGCAGGGTGTTGGTGAACTCCGGCGCGGTGAACGGGAGTTCGTGGATCTCGCGGGCGTAGGCGGCGGGTGCGCCGAGGGCGATCGCCGTGGTCCGGACGGCGAGTTCGGGCATCCGCAGCAGGTCCGCGACGGTCTGGCCGCTCATCGAGAAGCCGACCAGCAGCAGCGGCCCGGTCGGGGCGTGCCGGTCCAGCACCGCGCGGGCCTGGCGGGCCCGGCGGGCCAGCGAGAGCTCGCCGAGGACGCCGGTGCTCGCGCCGTGCCCGGCGAAGTCGAACACCACGGCTCGGCACCCGGCGGCCGCCAACTCCCTTGCCAGCGGCAGGCAGCGGTGCCGGTCGCCGCTGCCCGCGCCGTGCATCAGCAGCGCGGTGAGCGGGCCGGCCGGCGGCTCCGGCTCGATCACGGTGCAGGCCAGGCGCTCGCCGTCGGCCTCGACGGTCGACTCGACGAAGTCCATGCGGTTCCTCCCGGGCGGGTGGTTGAACGGGTGGCGTTCGTTCCGGCCACCGTGCGGTGTCGTGCGGGCGGTCAGCCCGGGCGGGCGGGCGGTCAGTCCGGGACGGCGAGGCAGAACGGGTGCCCGGCCGGGTCCAGCAGCGTCACCCCGCGCTCGCCGTCGGCCTGCTGCTCGGGCCGGGACGCCCCGGCCGCCAGCAGCGCCGCCACCGCCGGGCCCAACTCCAGGACGGTGAAGTCGAGACGGGCCCGCGAACCGGCCTCCGGCCAGTGCGGCGGCCGGTACCCGCCGACCCGCTGGAAGCCGATCCGCACCGGGCCCTCGCCGATGAACACGTAGCTCTCGCTGCGGTACGTCACCGGCCAGCCCGTCACCTGCTGGTAGAAGGCCGCCAGTTGCTCGGGGTCGGCGCAGTCCAGCACCACTGAGCCGAGCGTGCCCACGGCCCGCGCCGCCTGTCGTCCTGTCACCGGCCCAGCCTGTCACGCACCGCCGACAGCGGCTTCGTCGTGCGGGGCGTGTCGGGCGGCGGGCGAGACGTCGCCGGGCAGCGCGGCAGCGGGCGGAACGGCGCCAGGCAGTGCGGCAGCGGGCAGCGCGGCGGCGGGCAGCAGACCGACGGCGGCGAGGGTGGCCAGGACCGGCAGCGGGCCGTGCGTCCCGGTGCCGGACGCGAACGCGGACGCGGCCGCGATGCCCAGGGTCGGGCCGATGTTCATCGCGGTCTGCTTCAACCCGCCGACCGCGCCCGCGTACCCCGCCGGGGCGTCGCCGACCACGGTGCCGGTCGCCGTCACCATCACCGCCGCGAACCCCGCGCCCAGCAGCGCCGACGCCACCGCCGTGGCCGGCACCGACGCGCCCCCGCCGCCCGGCCCGGCCAGCCCCGCGATGCCCGCCACCAGCAGCGCCACCCCCGCCAGCGCCGTCCGCCGGGGTCCCTGCGCGCGCAGCGCCCGCTCGGCCGCCGGGGCGCCCAGCACCATCAGCGCGGTCAGCGGCAACATCCGCAGTGCGGTGCCCGACGGGCCGACCCGCAGCGCGTCCTGGAGCCGGAAGGTGGTGCTGAACAGCGTCCCGAACAGCCCCGCCGAGGCGGTCAGCAGCAGCACCAGCGAGGCCGCGACCGGCCGCGACGCCGCCACCGGGCGCGGCACCACCGGGCTGGCGGCCCGCCGCTCGTGCGCCACCAGCACGGCGAACAGGCCCGTGGCGCCCGCCAGTTCGGCGGAGGTCCCGGCCCAGCCGCGCTCCGGGACCCGGGAGAGCGCGTGCACCAGGACGGCCAGGGCCGCCGCGAGCAGGGCGGCGCCCGCCAGGTCGAGCCGCTGCCCGTCCGCGTCCGCCCGGTCGGGGCGCAGGCCGAGGGTCATCGCGGCGAGCACCGCGGCCACCGGGACGTTGATCCAGAACACCGCGCGCCAGCCGAACCCGTCGACCAGCACCCCGCCGAGCAGCGGGCCCGCGCCCGCCGCCACCGCGATCGCCCCCGTCCGGACGGCGATCGCCCGGCCGAGCCGCTCCGGCGGGCAGCACAGCCGCAGCAGCGCGAGCGTCCCGGGCTGCAGC
Organism: Kitasatospora sp. YST-16; assembly: GCF_026802215.1. Classification (NCBI taxonomy): domain Bacteria; kingdom Bacillati; phylum Actinomycetota; class Actinomycetes; order Kitasatosporales; family Streptomycetaceae; genus Kitasatospora; species Kitasatospora sp. YST-16. The sequence goes on along the minus strand of NZ_CP113837.1, from coordinate 4,432,860 downwards.
AGCGCGCCGAACACGCCCTGCGCGACCCGCAGTCCGACCACCCAGCCGACGGTCGGGGCCAGCCCGATCCCGGCCGAGGCCGCACCGAAGCCGAGCACGCCCGCCAGCAGCGTCCGGCGGTGGCCGTACCGGTCGCCGAGCCGGCCCGCGAGCACCAGCAGGGCCGCGACGGCAACCAGGTAGCCGGTGCTCGTCCACTGCAACTGGGCGGTCGTGCAGCCGAGTTCGCGCCGCATGCCGGGCTGCGCCATCAGCAGCACCGTGCCGTCCAGGGCCACCAGCATGGCCGCGCCCGCGCTGACCGGCAGCGCGAGGCGGCTCACGGCCGGGCCCCGAGGTGCGCCGCCAGCACCGCCGCCAGCAACTCCTCCTCGCGTCCCTCCCCCAGCATCAGCCCCGTGCTCCCCCAGCCCTGCAGCTGCGCCAGCCCGTGCAGGTTCGCCCACAGCGCGGCCGTCACCACCGGTGCCCGCTCCGCGTCCCCCGTGCACTCCCCCACCAGCCGTGCCAGCTCCCCGAACAGCGGCACCGTCGCCTCCCGCAGCCGCGGCCCGTCCGGCTCCGACCCGTCGCTGCTCAGCAGGTCGTGCCGGAACATCAGCTCGAACATCCCGCGCCGCTCGGCGGCGTAGCCCAGGTACACCCGCGCCATCCCCGCCACCCGCACCCGCGCGTCCCCCGCCGGCACCGCCGCGAACCGGCCCGCCAACTCCTCGAACCCGCGCCGCGCGACCGCCGACAGCAGCGCCCGGTGCGTCGGGAAGTACCGCCGCGGAGCCCCGTGCGACACCCCGGCCCGCCGCGCGATCTCCCGCAGCCCGACCGCCCCCGACCCCTCCGCCAGCACCAACTCGACCCCGGCGTCCACCAGTCGCTCCCGCAGGGGGGCCTGCTCATCGCTGTCCATGGACAGTGTCTACCAGCACCGCGTAGACACTGTCTACCTGCCGTGGCGCCGCACAGCGCCACAGCGCCGTTCGACGTCACGACCGGCTCGGGCCGGCCCCTTCCCCGTACGGGCGCAGCACCATGAGTCCGTCCTCCGGGGCGGCGGCCATGGCGAAGGGGAAGCGGTCGAGCTCCAGGCACAGGCGGACGTCGTCCTCGTGGACGCCCTCCCGGACGCCCCCGGCCAGTTCGGCGGCGGCGGTGGAGTCGGCGGCGCGGCGCAGGTAGGGGGCCGGGTCGGGAGCGGGACCGGCGGCGCGGCGGGCGATGTACCGGGCGCAGGCGAGGTCCTCCTCGGCGCGGCCGTCCTCGCCGGTGACGACGAAGGTGACGTCGGGACGGCCGCGCAGGGCGCGGGCGGTGGCCCCGGCGACCACGAAGCTCGCACACAGCACCAGGTCGGCGCCCCGGACGGCCAGTGCGCCGACCGTTCCGGCGGTGGTCTTCTGCACGACGGTGCGCCCCGCGAGGTCCGTGCCGCGGATCCGGCCGGGCGAGTTGACGGCGTCGAACCCGGACGCGGGCGCCCCGTCCTTGAGCGCCACCCAGCCCGGGTGACGGGCCTTCAACTCCAGCGCCTCGTCCAGCGACCCGGCCAGCACGATCCGCTCCGCCCCCCGCGCGAACGCCCAGGCGGCGGTGGTGAAGGCGCGCATCACGTCGATGACGACGGCGACGGGCGGGGTGTCGGCGAGCTCGCCGATGGCGAGGAAGCTGGTCTCCATGCCGGTCATGATCACCGGACCGCCGGACCGGGCACCAAGGGTTTTCCCCGCCCGCACTATCCCGGAGGGTGCGGGCGGGTCAGACGTTGAAGCGAAACGTTCAATACAGAGCCTTGACCTGCGAAAACTCGATTCTGGAAGTGGTTGTCCAGCACGAATCCAGCACGCGCGTCCGCGGCGAGGGAAGTCCGCCCGCTCGCGACGTTGTGTACACATGGGACACTCGGTACGCTTGAGCGCATGACGCAGCCTCTGCCCATAGAGTCCATTCGAGACGTGCGCGCACACCTCGCCGAGGTCGTGGAGCGCGCCGACCGCGACGACGTACCCACGGTGATCACGCGCCGCGGCAAGGAGGTCGCCGCCGTCGTCTCCATCGAGGTACTGCGCAAGTACCAGGAGTGGGAAGAGCGCGAGATCAATCGCATCATCGACGAGCGCATGGCCAACCCGGCACCCGGAATCCCGATCGAGGACATCATGAGGGAGACGCTGGCGCGCAGTGAGTGAGTACCGAACCGTCTTCCACCCCGAGGCGCAGGCCGAACTTCGGAAGATCCCTCGCGACATGGCGCTGCGCATCCTGGCCAAGCTGGCCGAGTTGGAGACCGACCCTCTCGGCTTCAACACCACCGCACTCGTGTCCCAGCCCGAACGTCGCCGCTTGCGCGTCGGCGACTACCGCGTCGTCTACACGATCGACAACGGGGAACTGGTGGTCTGGGTTGTTCACGTGGGGCACCGGTCCACGGTTTACGAGACCTGATTGCCGCTGACCTCACGTCAGAATATCCAGCACCCATCCAGCACGGTGACGACGAAGGGGTCGGACTCCACGGAGTCCGACCCCTTCTGACCTGCACGTTTGACACACTGGATAACGTGCAGCATGCGTACGACTACACGTTGAAGCGGAACTCCCACCGCAACGCCGCGACCTGCGGAATCGTTGATTCCGAGGGCCCAGGTCAGCACGGAGTCAGCACCATGACGGCACGCCAGGACCGGGCATCAATAGTGATAGCGGGCGGCCAGGATGATGATTTCCCGGTCGGTGACCAGATAGACGAGGCGATGCTCGTCATCGATCCGCCGCGACCAGGCCCCGGGCAGGTGGTACTTCAGCGGCTCGGGCTTGCCGATCCCGGTGAACGGATCGCGCAGGACATCCTCGATGAGCTTGTTGATCCTCGCGAGCATCTTGCGATCGCTCTTGAGCCAGGACGTGTAGTCCTCCCAGCCCTGCTCTTCGAATACGAGCCTCACTCGACACCCCGCCCGGCATCAGCCGAGTCGGGGTCGATGAGCGTGCGCTCGGAGAGCTCTATGCCGTTCAGCGCATTGTCGTACGCCCTCAGCAGGCGACGCGCGTTCGCCGGCGAACGCAAGAGATAGGAGCCCTCGCGCAACGAGGCGTAATCCTCGGCGGAGACGAGCACCGCATTTCCGTGCTTGGACACGATCTCGATGGCGTCATGATCCTCGTTGACCTTCTTGATCAACGGGAAGAGATCCCTGCGTGCCTCGCTCGCGGTGATGGACATGGCCGTACCCCCTTCGGCGAGTGGTACCGAATAACGTACCACTCGAGCGAGGATTCCGGGTGACTCGACGACCGATGCGGGTTCCCGCAAGTCAGCACCAAGTCAGCACGGAGACGAGAAGAGGGTCGGACTCCATGGAGTCCGACCCTCTCCGACCTGCAGGCTTGCTAAATCACATGACATTCAGTACCGACACGATCACACATTGAAGCGGAACTCGACGACGTCGCCGTCCTGCATGACGTAGTCCTTGCCCTCGATGCGGGCCTTGCCCTTGGCGCGGGCCTCGGCGAGGGAGCCGGTGGCGACGAGGTCCTCGAAGGAGGTGACCTCGGCCTTGATGAAGCCCTTCTGGAAGTCGGTGTGGATGACTCCGGCGGCTTCGGGGGCGGTGGCGCCCTGCTTGATGGTCCAGGCCCGGGCTTCCTTGGGGCCGGCGGTGAGGTAGGTCTGCAGGCCGAGGGTGGCGAAGCCGACGCGGGCGAGGGTGGCGAGGCCGGGCTCGTCCTGGCCCATGGACTGGAGGAGTTCGAGGGCCTCGTCGTCGTCGAGTTCGATCAGCTCGGACTCGATCTTGGCGTTGAGGAAGATGGCCTCGGCGGGGGCGACCAGGGCGCGCTGGGTGTTCTTGAAGTCCTCGTCGGAGAGGGCGTCCTCGTCGACGTTGAAGACGTAGAGGAACGGCTTCGAGGTCATCAGGTGCAGGTCGCGGACGGCGGTGGTGTCGAAGCCGGCCTCGAAGAGGGTCTTGCCGGTCTCCAGGACGGCCTGGGCGGCCTCGGCGGCGGCCAGGACGGGGGCCGTCTCCTTCTTGAGGCGGGCCTCCTTCTGGAGCCGGGGCAGCGCCTTCTCGATGGTCTGCAGGTCGGCCAGGATCAGCTCGGTGTGGATGGTCTCGATGTCGTCCTTGGGCGAGACCTTGCCGTCGACGTGGACCACGTCGGGGTCGGTGAAGGCCCGGACGACCTGGCAGATCGCGTTGGCCTCGCGGATGTTGGCGAGGAACTTGTTGCCCAGGCCCTCGCCCTCGCTGGCGCCGCGGACGATGCCGGCGATGTCGACGAAGTCGACGGTGGCCGGGAGGATGCGCTGCGAGCCGAAGATCTCGGCGAGCTTGTCCAGCCGCGGGTCGGGGACACCGACGACGCCGACGTTCGGCTCGATGGTGGCGAACGGGTAGTTGGCCGCCAGCACGTCGTTCTTGGTCAGGGCGTTGAACAGGGTCGACTTGCCGACGTTCGGCAGGCCGACGATTCCGATCGTGAGCGACATGGAGAGTGGTGTCCCGGGGCTTGGAGGGCGTCGAGGTGGCCCGCTGCGGGCCGGTCCCCCAGTCTACGGGGCGCGCGGAGGGTGGTCGGAAGCGCGGTGGGGGCGTGCACCGGCCGGACACGGACAATTGGCGGGGGGCCATTACACACGGTGTCGATGATCGGACCGTACGTTGGTCGGGTGGAGCAGAGCATCCGTACCCAGCCGCCAGGGCCGAGAAGGCGACCGCCCGGACGCGGCACCGCCGAGGCCGCCGTCCCGGGCCAGAGCGGGCCCCCCGAGTCGCGGTTGCGGTCGGCGTCCGGCGCCCGGACCGGCCCGCTGGTGCTGAAGCGCGCGGTGCAGCGGGTGCTGGCGGCCCGGCAGCGGCGCGGCGGGAGCGGGCGGCGGCCCGGCTGACGGCGGTGGGCACCGGGGTCGCGGCGGTGGCCGGGACGCTGGCGCTGGCCGGGGTGGACCGGCTGCTGTTCGGCGGGCTCGGGGTGCTGTTCGGGCTCGGCTACCTGGTGGTGTGCTTCCAGTTGGCCGTGCGGGTGCGGTACTCGGACCTGCCCGCGGCGCCGATCTGCGGGCCGATCGCCTTCGCGGCGGCGCTGGTGCTGCTGCAGCCGGGCCCGGCCCAGGGCATCACCGGCGAGGTGGTGGCGCTGGCCGGCGGGCTGGCGCTGCGGGCGGGCTGGCTGTTCGCCGGCACCGCCCTGGCCGCCGCGATCGTCACCGCGCGTTACGTGGCCCAGCGGCGCCGGCACCGCACCCGGTAGTCCGGCCGCGTCACCCGCCGACCGGGGGCTCGGGGGCGGGCACCGTGGGCTTCAGGCTGGCGGCCATCGCCGCGCCGACGATGCCCGCGTCGTTGCGCAGTTCGGCGGGGACGACCTCGGCGCGCCGGTCCTTGAGCAGCGGCAGGAACTTCTCGTGCTTGCGGCTGACCCCGCCGCCGACGATCACCAGCTGCGGGGAGAACAGCATCTCGACCAGGTCGAGGTACTCGTCGACCCGCTCGGCCCACTGCGGCCAGCTGAGGTCGTGGCGCTCCTTGGCGGCGGAGGAGGCGCGCCGTTCGGCGTCCTTGCCGCGCAGTTCGAGGTGGCCGAGCTCGGTGTTGGGGACGAGCACGCCGTCGGAGAACAGGGCGCTGCCGATGCCGGTGCCGAAGGTGAGCAGCAGGACCACGCCGGCCCGGCCGCGGCCGGCGCCGTAGGTGACCTCGGCGATGCCGGCCGCGTCGGCGTCGTTGACCACGGTGGCGGGCAGGCCGAGCGCGTCGCTGAACCGGGCGGCGGCGTCCAGGCCGATCCAGCCCTTGTCGACGTTGGCCGCGGTCCTGGTGCGCCCGTCGACGACCACGCCGGGGAAGGTGAGGCCGACCGGCCCGCGGTGGTCGAAGTGCCGGACCACCTCGCAGACCGCGCCGACCACCGCGTCCGGGCCGGACGGGTGGGGGGTGAGCACCTTGTGGCGCTCCTGGGTGAGCGCGCCCTTGTCCAGGTCGACCGGTGCACCCTTGATGCCGGAGCCGCCGATGTCCACGCCGAAGACCGTCGTCACTGCCGTTGCCTCCCGTACCGCCGGGGGCGTCCGCTGCCCGCCGGCCCTCGGACCAACGTACGGGCGGACGGGGGCGGGCGCAGCCGTTCGGACGGACGGTGCCCGGTCCCGGCGGGCGGGACCGGGCACCTGGAGGGGGCTCGGGGCGGGGCGGGTCAGAGCTTGCCGGCGGCCTCGGCGCGCAGGTCGCGGCGGAGCTCCTTGGGGAGCGAGAAGGTGAGGTGCTCCTCGGCGGTCTTGACGATCCGCACGTCCTCGAAGCCGTGGCCGGCCAGGAGTTCGAGCACGCCGTCGACCAGGATCTCCGGCACCGAGGCGCCGCTGGTCAGGCCGACCGTGGTGACGCCCTCGAACCAGGCCGGGTCGATCTCCTCGGCGAAGTCGACCAGGTGGGCGGCCTTGGCGCCGTACTCGAGGCCGACCTCGACCAGCCGGACCGAGTTGGAGGAGTTCTTGGAGCCGACCACGATCAGCAGGTCGGCCTCGGGGGCGAGCTGCTTGACCGCGACCTGGCGGTTCTGGGTGGCGTAGCAGATGTCGTCGCTGGGCGGCGAGACCAGCAGCGGGAAGCGCTGCTTGAGGGCGCCGACGGTCTCCATGGTCTCGTCCACCGAGAGGGTGGTCTGGGAGAGCCAGACCAGCTTCGACTCGTCGCGGATCCTGACGTTGGCGACGTCCTCGGCGCCGTCCACCAGGTGGATCCGGTCCGGGGCCTCGCCCATGGTGCCGACCACCTCCTCGTGGCCCTCGTGGCCGATCAGCAGGATGTCGTAGTCCTCGTCGGCGAACCGGCGGGCCTCCTTGTGCACCTTGGTGACCAGCGGGCAGGTCGCGTCGATGGTGGCGAGCTTGCCGGTCTCGGCCTCGTCGTGCACGGACGGGGCCACGCCGTGCGCCGAGAAGACCACGATCGAGCCCTCGGGCACCTCCTCCGTCTCGTCGACGAAGATCGCGCCCTGCTTCTCCAGGGTCTGCACGACGTACTTGTTGTGGACGATCTGCTTGCGGACGTAGATCGGTGCCCCGTACTGCTCCAGGGCCTTCTCCACGGCGATCACGGCGCGGTCCACGCCCGCGCAGTAGCCACGGGGGGCGGCGAGCAGGACACGGCGCTGAGCGGTGGTCGACATGGCTCCATCGTACGGGCGAGTCCCGCGGGCCCTCGCGCGCGTCGCCGTGGTCATCGCGGCGGCGGCGGACCGGATCGGGTGGAATGGCCAGGGTGAGCACACAGGTACGGACGGCTGAGCTGCGGCGCACCCTCGGGGTGCGGGATCTGATGGTGTACGGGCTGCTGTTCATCGCCCCGATGGCGCCGGTCGGCGTGTTCGGCGTGCTGGACGCGAAGAGCCACGGCGCGGTGGCGGCGGTGTACCTGGTGGCGACGGTGGCGATGGGGTTCACCGCGCTGTCGTACGCCGAGATGGTGCGGGCGGTGCCGCGGACCGGGTCGGTGTTCGCGTACGCCCGGGCCGGGTTGGGCGAGGGGGCAGGGTTCGTCGCCGGGTGGATGGCGATGCTGGACTACCTGCTGATTCCCGCGGTGGCCTACCTGTTCTCCGGGATCGCGCTGAACTCGCTGGTGCCGGACGTCTCGCGCTGGGTGTGGACGGTGCTGGCGGTGCTGGTCACCACGGCGCTGAACCTGGTCGGGGTGCGGACGGCGGCGGTGGTCGGGTTCGCGGTGCTGGCGATGGAGATCCTGGTGCTGGCGGTGTTCGTGGTGGCGGCGGTGGTGGTGCTGGCCCGGGACGGGGCGGCCCGGGACTGGGGCTCCCCGTTCGGAGGGGTCGGCGCGTTCTCGTTGACGGCGGTGCTGTCGGCGGTGTCGGTGGCGGTGCTCTCGTACCTCGGCTTCGACGCGATCGCCTCGTTCGTCGAGGAGGCGGTCGGCGCGTCGGCCGCGGTGGCCCGGGCGGTGCTGTGGTGCCTGGCCCTGGCCGGGCTGCTGTTCGTGCTGCAGACCTACCTGGCGGCGGTGCTGGAACCGACGACGCCGCAGCAGCTGGCGGCCGACCCGGCCGCCCAGGGCTCGGCGTTCTACGACACCGTGGAGTCCGCGGTCGGGCACTGGCTGCACGTGCTGATCGCCGCGTCCAAGGCGATCGGGGCGGCGTTCGCGGCACTGGCCGGGCAGGCGGCGGCCGGGCGGCTGGTCTTCGCCATGGGCCGGGAGGGGCGGCTGCCGCGCGTCCTGGGCGTGGTCGACGGGCGGACGGCGGTGCCCCGGCGGGCGCTGCTGACCGCGGCCGTGATCACGCTGGTGGCGGCGGTCTGGGCGGCCCGTCGGGACGACGGGCTGGACCAGCTGACCTCGGTGGTCAACGTCGGCGCGCTCACCGCGTTCGTGCTGCTGCACGCCTCGGTGGTCGGCTGGTACGTGGTGCGCGGCGGCTCGCGGGACTGGCTGCGGCACGGGGTGGTGCCGCTGCTGGGGATCGCGGTGCTGGTGGCGGTGCTGGTGGAGGCCTCGCACACGGCGCAGGTGGTGGGGGCGGTGTGGCTGGCGGTGGGGTTGGCGGTGCTGGTCGCTCAGCGCGGGCGGGAACGCGAGGCGTGAGGCCAGGGGCGCGGGGAACTGCGCGAAGCGGGAGGTGAACGTCAGCAAGGTCGCGGGACGGTGCAAGTGATGGTCCTGCTTCGCGATCTGGCTGTGGGTACTCGGGTGGCCGCGCAGTTCCCCGCGCCCCCGGTTTGTCGCGGTCGGCGGTTAGCCTCGGGGGATGGCCAATGCGAGCAGTGCGGAAGCGCCCCTGCCGGTGGGGAAGGTCTCGGCGTTGATCGGGGGGTGGGTCGATCGGCTGGGCGAGGTGTGGGTGGAGGGGCAGATCGCGCAGCTGAACCGGCGGCCGGGGGCGGGGATGGTGTTCCTGACGCTGCGGGACCCGGAGCGGGACGTCTCGTTGACGGTGACCTGCTTCCGGCAGGTGTTCGAGCAGGTCGCGGACGCGGTGCAGGAAGGGGCCCGGGTGATCGTCCGGGCGAAGCCGGAGTGGTACACGGCGCGCGGGACGCTGTCGCTCCGGGCGTCGGAGTTGCGGCTGGTCGGGCTGGGTGAACTGCTGGCGCGGCTGGAGCAGTTGAAGCGGCGGCTGTTCGCCGAGGGGCTGTTCGAGGAGGACCGGAAGAAGCCGCTGCCGTTCCTGCCGGGCTGCGTGGGGCTGGTGACCGGCCGGGGTTCGGCGGCCGAGCGGGACGTGCTGGAGAACGCCCGGCGGCGCTGGCCGGCGGTGCGTTTCGAGGTGCGCAACGTGCTGGTGCAGGGGCCGCAGGCGGTGGGGCAGGTGTGTGCGGCGGTGCGGGAGTTGGACGCGCTGCCGGAGGTCGAGGTGATCGTGGTGGCCCGTGGCGGCGGCAGCGTGGAGGATCTGCTGCCGTTCTCCGACGAGGAGTTGGTGCGGACGGTGGCGGCGGCCCGGACGCCGGTGGTGAGTGCGATCGGGCACGAGCCGGACCGGCCGCTGCTGGACTTCGTCGCGGACTTCCGGGCGTCCACGCCGACCGACGCGGCGAAGCGGGTGGTGCCGGACGTGGGCGAGGAGCTGGCCCGGGTGCGGCAGTTGCGGGACCGGGCGCGGCGGCACGTGCTGAACCGGGTGGAGCGGGAGTCGGCGGGGCTGGCCTCGGTGCGCAGCCGGCCGGTGCTGGCGGCGCCGACCGAGGCGGTGGCGGCCCGCGGTGCGGAGGTGGACGCGCTGGTGGAGCGGGCCCGGCGGGTGCTCGGCCACCGGCTGGACCACGCCCAGACCGACCTGGGGCACGCGCTGGCCCGGGTGGTGGCGCTCTCCCCGCTGGCCACCCTGGAGCGCGGGTACGCGGTGCTGCAGAAGGCGGACGGCACGGTGCTGACCGATCCCGGGCAGGCCGGGGCCGGGGAGGCGCTGCGGGCCCGGGTGGCGGGCGGGGCGTTCGAGGTGCGGGTGGCCGGGGACGGGTCGGGGGCGGGGGCGGCGGGGGACTGACGGCCCGTCGGCCGTTCGGAACCGGCTCGCGGAATTGCCCGCGAGCCCCCCTCCGCGCGGAAATCGGCCGGGGTTCCCGGTGCTTTTCCGTGAACTGGTTGCACCGGGTCGGAGCGGGTCCTAGTGTGACGGCCTTCCCATTTCCGGCATTTCCGGAGGTTTGGCATGGACGTCCCCCCGGCGGAGCGACCGGCGGTGACGCCCGCGCTGATCGAGGCCGCGAAGTCCGGGAACCGCGAGGCCTGGGCGGACATCTACCGCTGCCACCACGGCGCGGTGCTGGCGTTCCTGCTGCGCCGGACCGGGAACCGCCCGCTGGCCGAGGACCTGGCCCAGGACACTTTCGTCCGCGCGATGGCGGGAATCCGCGGTTTCCACTGGACGGGTACGGATCTCGGCGCGTGGGTGTTCACCATCGCCCGCAACGTGCTGCTGGACCACGAGAAACGGCGCTCCACCCGGCGCGAGTCGGCGGTGGCGGTGTTCGCCGACCTGGATTCGGGGGTGCGGGTGGAGGAAGCGGTGATCGCGGCGGCGGAGGCCGAGCGGGTGGGCGTGGCGCTGGCGGTGCTGAACGAGCGTCAGCGGGCGGTGCTGCGGCTGCGCTACTGGGACGGGTTGAGCTCGGTGGAGATCGCGGACCGGATCGGGCTGCGGGTCGGCGCCGTGAAGACCCTGACCTACCGGGCCCGGCTGAACCTGCGCCGCTCGCTGGCCGCGGACGCCCCGCTGCCGGTCCGGCCCGCGCCGACGGGGGCGGACCGACGGCGGGCGGTCGGGGCGGCGGGTCCGGCGGTGGGTCAGGCGGTGGCCGGCGGGCGCTGGCGGGAGAGCGCGGTGGAGTGCTCCTGGAAGCCGAGGCTGCGGTAGAGCGCCTCGCCGCCCTCGGTGGCGTGCAGGTCGATCCGGGTGGCGCCGGCGGCGTCGAACCAGGCGAGCAGCGCCTCGGTGCAGGCCCGGGCGTGGCCGCGGCCGCGGTGCTCGGGGCGGGTGCAGATGTTGAAGACGAAGCCGAACCGGCCCTCGGGGTGGCCGGGGGCGGGCAGCCGCTGCTCCAGGGTGCCGACGGCGCAGCTGAGCAGCCGTCCGGGACGCTCCGGGTCGTCGATCACGTAGGCCTGCAACCGCCGTTCCGGGGCGGCGAGTTGGGCGGTCAGCAGGTCGGCGGCGGTGCGCTGCCAGGGGCCGGGGCGGGCCTCGCCCTGCATGGACTCGAACATCAGCGCGCGGAGTTCGACCAGTTCTTCCGCGTCCGCGGGGACGGCCGGGCGTGGGGTGCTCATGCCGGGCAGGGTAGGGCGGGGCGGGGGGCGGGGCGCAACGGGTTTGTCGGGGGCAGCGCCTACCCTGGGCGGCATGGCAGATCAGCAGGGGCAGCGGGAAGCCGGTCCGGAGCAGGCGCTCGGGTACGAGCAGGCGCGGGACGAGCTGCTGGAGGTGGTCCGGCGGCTGGAGACCGGCGGGACGACGCTGGAGGAGTCGCTGGCGCTGTGGGAGCGCGGTGAGCAGTTGGCGAAGGTCTGCCAGCGCTGGCTGGACGGCGCCCGGGCCCGGCTGGACGCGGCGCTGGCCGCCGAGGAGCCCGCCGCCGAGTGACGGACCCGGCGCGATTGTGAGGCACGTCACCCCGGCGTCCGGGAATCGTTTAAGTTTCATCGAAGTTGGACCTCAGCGTGCGGCACCCCGCCGCCAGCCGGACCCCCGTCCCCAGCTCTGAGGTAGGACACCGACATGACCCTGGCACTCGACGCCGCCGCCCAGGACCTGCTCTTCCGCGAGGCCCGCACCGCCAACACCTTCTCGGACGAGCCGGTCAGCGACGAGCAGGTCCAGGCGATCTACGACCTGGTGAAGTTCGGCCCGACCGCCTTCAACCAGCAGCCGCTGCGCATCGTCCTGGTCCGCTCCGAGGAGGGCCGCGCCCGCCTCGTCCAGCACATGGCGGACGGCAACAAGGCCAAGACCTCCACCGCCCCGCTGGTCGCCATCCTGGCCGCCGACAACGAGTTCCACGAGGAGCTCCCCTCGCAGCTGCCGCACTTCCCGCAGGCGAAGGACCTCTTCTTCTCCGAGCGCCCGGTCCGCGAGTCCTCCGCCGCGCTGAACGCCGCGCTGCAGGCCGCCTACTTCATCATCGGCGTCCGCGCCGCCGGCCTGGCCGCCGGCCCGATGACCGGCTTCGACGCCGAGGGCCTGAACAAGGAGTTCTTCGGCGACGGCGAGCACACCGTGCTGACCGTGGTCAACATCGGCAAGCCCGGCGAGGAGGCCTGGTTCCCGCGCGGCCCGCGCCTGGAGTACGACCAGGTCGTCACCACCATCTGAACCGTCCGACCCGCGTCCCGGGCCCGGTGACAGCGAAGGCCCCCGCCGTTCCCCGGCGGGGGCCTTCCGCGTGCTCGTTCCCGCTCCGGCGGTTTCCAGGGGTCGGGGGCTCAGCCCAGGGTCTCGGCGAGCCGGGCGAGCTCCTCGTACGAGGCGGTGCCGGTGAGCACCGTGGTGCCGGTGTCGCCGGCCGGGCGGACCAGCGCCCGGTAGCGGTCGCCCTGCACCCGCTGCCACTCCTGGCCGGCCACCGTGGCGGTGCCGTCCGGCTTGGCGCCCGGCACGTTCTGCGCCACCACGTCCTCGGACCTGCCGTTGCTCTGCTCGATCGCCGCGTACTGGCCGGAGGCGGTGCTCAGGCCCAGGTGCCAGGCGGCGTGGCCCTTGTCGTTCGGGCTGTAGCTCACCGAGGTGGCCTTCCAGCCGTCCGGGAGCTGCTGCGGCCCGAGCAGCGGGTACGGCGCGGCCCGCTTCGCCGACGCCAGTTCGACCTGGTACGGCACCGCGTGGGCGCCGCCCTTGCCGTCCGCGCTGGGGATCGAGAAGTACGCGACCACCACCACGACGCCGACCGCCGCCATCGACAGGACCATGTCCCGTACCGTCTGACGGCCCCTCTTGCTGCTGTTGCCTGCCACCCGCCCATGGTAGGCGGCGCTTACGCGGACGCCGCGCACCGGTACCGGACGGGGGCGGGCGGGGGCGGGCGAGGAGTGCGCCACAGACACCCGTTCCACCTGCCGATACGATCGCAGCAACCCTCATCGCAGCGCCGGTGCCACTCCGTGTCCCGGTGCTGACTGGCCGTCGCGTACAGAGAGGTAACGACGATGACCACGCAGTACCCGCACCACCTCCCCTCCGCCCTGGAGGTCGCTCCGGAGGCGCCCGACCGCAACCTCGCCCTCGAACTGGTCCGGGTCACCGAGGCCGCCGCGATGGCCGCCGGCCGCTGGGTCGGCCGGGGCGACAAGAACGGCGCCGACGGCGCGGCCGTGAAGGCCATGCGCACCCTCGTCTCCACCGTCTCGATGAACGGCATCGTCGTCATCGGCGAGGGCGAGAAGGACGAGGCCCCGATGCTCTACAACGGCGAACGGGTCGGCGACGGCACCGGCGCCGAGTGCGACGTCGCGGTCGACCCGGTGGACGGCACCACCCTCACCGCCAAGGGCATGAACAACGCCGTCGCCGTCCTCGCGGTCGCCGACCGCGGCACCATGTTCGACCCCAGCGCGGTCTTCTACATGGACAAGCTGGTCTGCGGCCCCGAGGCCGCCGACTACGTCGACATCACCGCCCCGCCCGCGGTCAACATCCGCCGGGTCGCCAAGGCCAAGGGCTCCGCCGTCGAGGACGTCACCGTCGTGGTCCTGGACCGGCCCCGGCACGACGGCCTGGTCCGGGAGATCCGCGAGGCCGGCGCCCGGATCAAGTTCATCTCGGACGGCGACGTGGCCGGCGCGATCATGGCCGCCCGCGAGGAGACCGGCGTCGACCTGCTGATGGGCGTCGGCGGCACCCCCGAGGGCATCATCGCCGCCTGCGCGATGAAGTGCATGGGCGGCGTCATCCAGGGCCGGCTGTGGCCCAAGGACGCGGCCGAGCGGCAGAAGGCGCTGGACGCCGGGCACGACCTGGACCGCGTCCTCACCACCGACGACCTGGTCAGCGGCGAGAACGTGTTCTTCGTCGCGACCGGCATCACCGACGGCGAACTGCTGCGCGGCGTCCACTACCGCCAGGAGACCGCCACCACCTCGTCGCTGGTCATGCGCTCCAAGAGCGGGACGATCCGGCGGATCGACTCCACGCACAAGCTGGCGAAGCTGCGGGCGTACAGCGCGATCGACTTCGACCGGGCGAACTAGCGCGAAGCAGGGGCGCGGGGGACTGCGCGCGGAGGGAGTCGCACGTCGGTGCGGTCGCGGGACGGTGCAACTGGCTGTCCTGCGAGGCGATCTGGCGGTGCGTGCTCGGTTGGCCGCGCAGTTCCCCGCGCCCCTGCTTTCGCAGGGCCTGGCGCGGCAGTTCTTTCCGCGCCCCTGTCGGTGCGCTTCCTGCTTTCGTGCGCTCGCGGGCTTTCAGCCCGCTATGCGGGCCGGGACGCGGATCTCCGTGTCGCGGCGGCGTCGGCGGGTGAGGACGACGCGGCGTTCGGCGGCGGTGAGGCCGCCCCAGACGCCGTAGGGCTCGGGTTGGGCGAGGGCGTGTTCGCGGCATTCGAGCAGGACCGGGCAGCGGGCGCAGACGCGCTTGGCCTGTTCCTCGCGGGCGAGGCGGGCGGCGGTCGGCTCCTTGGAGGGGGCGAAGAACAGCCCGGCCTCGTCGCTGCGGCAGGCGGCCGAGGTGTGCCAGGGGTTGTCGTCCACGTCCGGCTGGGCCGCCGGGCGGCGGGCGGCGGCGGTGGCGCTGGACTCGATCGGATGCAGCACGGTAACTCCTGACCAGGCTCAAGGCTCGGGGACAATCTCGCCTCCTGTCCGACTGCCCCGTGCTCCCTCGCCGTGGCACCGTCGCCGACCCGCGGGGTCACAGCCGTACAGGAACGATGTGCGAGGGGAACTACCCCGCCGCCCCGGGATTCATGCACACCGCACGCAATCGACTACACCCTGCACTCGGAGCAACGGCGAGTGCCGCCGGGCGAGTTGACGCCCCGACGGCGATCCCGCAGGTCAGCCGTCGAGCTGTCGGCGCACCCATTCCTTGAGCTTCTTGCCGCGCCGCGGCTTGGCCTCGACGCCGCCGAACACCGCGGCGCCCTTGACCCGGACCACCGGCGCGTACGGGTCGGCGGAGGTCTGCTCGCGGACCTCGAAGCCACCGAACACCCCGGCGCCGCCGCCGTGCAGGCTGACGTTCTCGGGGACCCGGATCTCGACGCCGCCGAACACCGAGACCACCTCGATGACCACCTCGGGGGACTCGAAGACCGCGTCGGTGAGGTCGATCTCGATGCCGCCGAACACGGCGACCGCCTTGAGGTGCGAGCCGACCCGCCAGCGGCCCTTGCGGGCGGCGCCGCCGAACACCGCGACCATGGTGGGGGCCTCGGCCCGGGCCGGGGGGAGCGGGGGCTGCGGGGCGGGGGCCGGGGCGTCCAGCGGGGCCTTGGTGAGGTTGTGCCGGATCGGCCCGGGGTGGCTGGGCAGGTCGCGGGTGAGGGGCTCCAACTCGCCGAAGGTGCGCGCGTTGTAGACGGCCTCGATGCGTTCGGCGTGCTCGTCGACGGTGAGCCGGCCCTCGGCGTACGCGTCGCGGAGCAGTTCGGCGACGCGCTCGCGGTCGGCGTCGGAGGCGCGCAGTTCGGCGGCCAGGTCGGTGCCGGGGGCCTGGGCGGGCTCGTTCTTCGGCAGCGGGGCGGGCGACTTGCCCCGCGGGTCCTGCTCGGGAGAGTTGTCCACGTCACAAGCCTAGCGAGCCCGCCCGCGAACCGAACGGCGGTTCGACGCAATGGGCGTGACGCCGGTCACGCAGGCGAACCTGGGCGCCGGGGCCGCGACGGGTGCGCCTAACCTGGAGGGTGCCTCGTCGACGAAGCCGAAAGAACCGAAGGATCTCCTCATGGCCCCAGAGTTCGCCTACCGCGACCTGCTCCCGCTCGGCACGGACTCCACTCCGTACCGCAAGCTCACCTCCGAGGGGGTCTCGACGTTCGAGGCCGGCGGTCGCACCTTCCTGCAGGTCGAGCCGGAGGCGCTGCGGCTGCTGACCGCCGAGGCGATGCACGACATCTCGCACTACCTGCGCCCGGCGCACCTGGCGCAGCTGCGCCGGATCCTGGACGACCCGGAGGCCAGCCCGAACGACCGGTTCGTGGCGCTGGACCTGCTGAAGAACGTCAACATCTCGGCCGGCGGCATCCTGCCGATGTGCCAGGACACCGGCACCGCGATCGTGATGGGCAAGCGCGGCCAGCACGTGCTGACCTCCGGCGAGGACGAGTCGGCGATCGCCCGCGGCGTGTTCGACGCGTACACCAAGCTGAACCTGCGGTACTCGCAGATGGCGCCGGTGACCATGTGGGACGAGAAGAACACCGGCAACAACCTGCCGGCCCAGATCGAGCTGTACGCCACCGACGGGGACGCCTACAAGTTCCTGTTCATGGCGAAGGGCGGCGGCTCGGCCAACAAGTCGTACCTGTACCAGGAGACCAAGGCGATCCTCAACGAGGCGTCGATGCTCAACTTCCTGGAGCAGAAGATCCGTTCGCTGGGCACCGCGGCCTGCCCGCCGTACCACCTGGCGATCGTGGTCGGCGGCACCAGCGCCGAGTTCGCCCTCAAGACCGCGAAGTACGCCTCCGCGCACTACCTGGACAACCTGCCCACCGGCGGCGACGCGAGGACCGGGCACGGCTTCCGCGACCTGGAGCTGGAGCAGAAGGTCTTCGAGCTGACCCAGAAGATCGGCATCGGCGCCCAGTTCGGTGGCAAGTACTTCTGCCACGACGTCCGCGTCATCCGGCTGCCGCGGCACGGCGCCTCGCTGCCCGTCGCTATGGCGGTGTCCTGCTCGGCCGACCGCCAGGCGCTCGGCAAGATCACCGCCGAGGGCGTGTTCCTGGAGCAGCTGGAGACCGACCCGGCGAAGTACCTGCCGGAGACCACCGACGAGCACCTGAACGACGACGTGGTGCGGATCGACCTGAACCGCCCGATGTCCGAGGTCCGCGCCGAGCTGTCCAAGTACCCGGTGAAGACCCGGCTCTCGCTCACCGGCACGCTGGTGGTGGCCCGCGACATCGCGCACGCCAAGATCAAGGAGCGCCTCGACGCCGGCCAGGGCATGCCGCAGTACCTGAAGGACCACCCGGTGTACTACGCGGGCCCGGCGAAGACCCCCGAGGGCTTCGCGTCCGGCTCGTTCGGCCCGACCACGGCCGGCCGGATGGACTCCTACGTCGACCAGTTCCAGGCGGCGGGCGGCTCGATGGTGATGCTGGCCAAGGGCAACCGCTCCAAGCAGGTCACCAAGGCGTGCAACGAGCACGGCGGCTTCTACCTGGGCTCGATCGGCGGCCCGGCGGCCCGGCTCGCGCAGGACTGCATCAAGAAGGTCGAGGTGCTGGAGTACCCGGAGCTCGGCATGGAGGCGGTCTGGCGGATCGAGGTGGAGGACTTCCCGGCGTTCATCGTGGTGGACGACAAGGGCAACGACTTCTTCGCCGAGGTCACCGACGGCCCGCTGATCACCAACCTGCGGGTGCGCTCGGCGCAGTGACGCCGGCGGTGCGCTGAAACGGGACGAGCCCCGGCCGGTGAGGGTCGGGGCTCGTTCTGGCGGTGCGGACAGCGGTGCGGGCAGCGGTCACGGGCAGTTGCCGATGACGCCGAGCGGTTCGAAGGTCTCGTCGTCCCCGGGCTCGATGCTCTTCACCACAGGTGCGGCGGGCTGTCCCTCGGCCAGCACCTCCAGGGCGTGCTCGATCGCGTTCGGGTCGGCGGCGGCGGCGATGTGCTCGACCGGGGCCGGGGTCTGCTCGGCCTCGGGAACAGCGGCGGTGGTGGTCTCGTCGGCCATGGGGCGGGCCGCCTTTCAGCTGAGGGGTTCGATCACCCGGACGACTGTCGTTGGGCGCGCGGACAGTATCGTAGGCACCGCTAAATGTCTTATAAACGTCGCACCGCGCATCCGCTTGGTGGACGTTTGCGCGCTTCCTCATAAGCTGTCGCCCCCCACACGACCGGGGACAGTGCGGGGAACAGACGGTTCATCGGCCACAGGGGAGGACATGGAGCATCAGGACACGCGCTCCGCCGAGGCGTTGCGCTTCCAAGTGCTCGGCCCTGTCCAGGCGTGGCGCGGCGGCGTGCCCCTCGCGCTCGGCTCACCGCAGCAACAGGCCGTCCTGGTGGCCCTGTTGCTCGGCGAGGGCCGACCGGTGACCACCGACGACCTGGTGGACGGCATCTGGGGGGAGCGCACCCCACCGCAGGCGGTGGCCGCACTGCGCACCTACGTCTCCCGGCTGCGCTCGGTGCTGGAGCCCAACCGCACCGCCCGCAAGCCCTCCGAGGTCCTGGTCTCGATGACCGACGGCTACGCGCTGCGGATCCCGGCCGACGCCCTCGACCTGGCCGTCTTCGAGCGGCGCGTCGCCGAGGCGTCCGCCGCCCGGGCCGACGGCGGCCTGCGCCCGGCCCACGACACCCTGGTGGCCGCGCTCGACCTGTGGCGCGGCCGTCCGCTGCCCGGCGTGCCCGGACCGTACGCCGACGCCCAGCGCACCCGGCTGGCCGAGCGGCAGCTCGCGGTGGCCGAGGAGCGCTGCGCGCTGGCCCTGGAGATCGGCCTGCACGCCGACGTGGTGGCCGAGTTGAACTCGCTGTCCGCCGCGTACCCGCTGCGCGAACGGCTGCGCGAACTGCTGATGCTGGCGCTGTACCGCAGCGGCCGGCAGGCCGAGTCGCTGGGCGTGTACGCGGACACCCGGAAGCTGCTGATCGACGAGCTCGGGGTGGAGCCGGGCGGCGGGCTGTCCACGATGCACGCCCGGATCCTGGCCGGCGACCCGGAGCTGCTGGCGCCCCCGGCCGCCCCGCCGAAGGCCGCCGAGGAATCGCCCGCGTTCGTCCCCCCCGCCCAACTCCCGGCCGACGTCTCGGACTTCAGCGGCCGCAGCAAGATGGTGGGCGAGCTGCGGGACGTCCTGAGGGCGGGTTCCGGCCAAGCCGTCGTGGTGACCTCGCTGGCCGGCATCGGCGGCGTCGGCAAGACCACCCTCGCGGTGCACGTGGCGCACTCGCTGCGGCCGGACTTCCCGGACGGGCAGCTGTACGTGGACCTGCGCGGCGCGGGCGCGTCCCCGGCCGACCCGGCCGTGGTGCTCGGCGACTTCCTGCACGCGCTCGGCGCGCCCGACGCCCCCGACTCGCTGGACCAGCGCGCCGCGCTGTACCGCTCGCTGCTGGCCGACAAGCGGATGCTGATCCTGCTCGACAACGCCCGCGACGCCGGGCAGTTGCGGCCGCTGATCCCCGGCGTCTCCGGCAACGCGGTGATGGTGACCAGCCGCTCCCGGCTGGCCGAACTGCCCGGCGCGCACCTGGTCGACATCGAGGAGCTGACCCCGGACGAGGCGCTGGCGCTGTTCTCGGCGATCGTCGGCGCCGAGCGGGTCGGCGCCGAACCGGAGGCCGCGCTGCAGGTGGTGACCTCCTGCGGGTTCCTGCCGCTGGCGGTCCGGATCGCCGCCGCCCGGCTGGCCAGCCGTCCGCGCTGGAGCGTCTCCGACCTGGCCCGCCGGTTAGCGGACCAGCGCAACCGGCTCCAGGAGCTCCAGCTCGGCAACCTCGCCGTGGAGACCACCCTGGGGCTCGGTTACGCCCAGCTCCGGCCGGAAGAGGCCCGGGCGTTCCGGCTGCTCGCCCTGGTGGACTCCCCCGACCTGCCGCTGTCCGCCGTCGCCGCGCTGCTCGGCACCGCCGAGCAGGAGGCCGAGGACCTGGCGGAGGCCCTGGTCGAGGCCAACATGCTGGAGTGCTTCACCCCCGGCCGCTACCGCTACCACGACCTGCTGCGCCTGTACGCGCAGCGGCAGAACGCCAAGCTGGGGGACGTCGAGCAGCAGCGGGAGGCGCTGCTGCGGCTGCTGGACCTGCTGCACGCCACCATCCGCAACGTCCAGGGGGTGGTCGAGCCGGACGACCTGGCCGTCGAGCCGCTGCACCGGGCCGACTCGACCGGCCGGCCGTTCGCCGACGGACACACGGCCCGCGACTGGCTCCGGTCCGAGATCGGCGTCCTGCTGGGTGCCGTGGAGGCCGCCGCCGACGCCCCCCTCGCCCTGCTGCAGCCCGCCGTGGACATCCTGCAGACCCTGACGTTCGTGAGCGAGGATCCGACGCTCGCACCGCGGGTCCGCGCGATGCTCCAGGCTGCCGCGGCGAGCCCGGTGGCCCTGCAGGACCCGGAGACCCTGGCCTCGGTGCACCACGCGCTCGGCCAGATCCACCGGACGGCCTCCGAACTCGCCGAGTCGGAGGAATCGCTGGCCCGCAGCCTGGCGCTGCAACCCGCCGACCGGGCCACCACGCTCCGCCTGTCCACCGCCAACGGCCTGGCCATCACGCTGATCCTGGCCGGCCGGCCCGCCGAGGCGCTGTCCCTCTACCAGCAGGCCCTGGACGTGATCCGCCAGCTGGGCTCCCCGATCAGCGAGGCCCGGCTGCTCGCCAACACCGCCCGCGCCCACGTCGGCCTGGACCGGCACGCGGAGGCGGAGGAGTCGGCGCGCGCCGCGGTGGCGGCGGCCCGGACGTCCGGGAACGTGCCGTGCCTGGCCGACACCCTCTACCAGTTGGGCGTGGTGCTGCGGGCGACCGGCTCCCCCGGCGAGGCGGCGGTGCACCTGCGGGAGGCGCACCAGCTGTACCGGCAGCAGCAGCACCCGATCTGGGAGGGCTACTCGCTGGCCCGGCTGGCGGCCTGCCTGCTCGCCGACGGCCGGTTCGCGGCGGCGGCGGAGGCGGCCGAGGAGTCGTTGTCGATCGCCCAGGAGATCGAGGCCGCGTACTGCCAGGGGATGGCGAACGCGGCGCTGGGCGAGGCGCTCCTGGAGCTGGGGCAGCCCTCGCGCGGGCTGGCGTGTCTCCAGGAGGCGCTCACGGTGTTCACGCGGCTCGGTGTGCCCGAGGCCCAGCCCGTGCAGGACCTCATCGCTTCTCGGCACACCGAGCCTTCCCCTCCCCCTCTTCCCCCGGTCGCGCCGTAGGCTTCCGCTCCCCCGTGGTACCCCCCTGGTCCCCCCTGGCGGAAGCCCGTTCCCCCCGGAGCGTCGGCGTCCCCGCAGCCCCCCGGCTGCGGGAACGCCTTGACGCTTCCCCGGCGCTGAGAAGACTCTGACAGGTGGCGATTGACGTTCGATAAACGTCCGCGGCAAGGGCGTTGACCGGGCGTCGGCGCAGGTCACGGCGGTGGCGGGGGTGCGCCATGCGGCGTGCGGTGCGGTGGCGCGCTCCGTCGCGGGCCCCGGTGTGCTTCCCCTGGCGGGCGATAAGCACCCAACGGCACCCGAGTTGGCCGGAAACGGACTCCACGGTGCGGTGATCGCGTTTATTCTCGAAGGCCAGGGTCGGGAGTGGAGTGCGAGCCACGACGGGCAGGGCAGGACGCGCGCGGGAGAGGTGCCCAGATCATCGTGACGGACGAACAGACCGCTGCCGCCGCCGACGCCGACCGGGCGTCCGCGGCGGGTGTGCGCCGGGCCGAGCGGGCCCGGCAGGCCGCCGTGTTCGACACGGTCGGGGCCCGCTACCAGGAGGTGTTTCCGGCCAGGGCCGGGCAGTTGGCGTGCGGCGACTGGCTGCTGGCCGAACTCCCGGCCGGTGCCCGGGTGCTGGACGTGGGCTGCGGGGCCGGTGAGCCGACCGCCCGCCAGCTGGCCGGGGGCGGGCTGCGGGTGACCGGCGTCGACCTGTCCGAGGGCATGCTGGCGCAGGCCCGGGCGGCCGTCCCGGGGGCCGGCTTCCACCGGATGGACGTCCTGGACCTGGGCCTGGAGAGCGCCGGATCCCTGTGGGGCGTACCGGAGTTGGGCCCGGACGGGAACGGTTCGCTGGACGCCGCGACGGCGTTCTTCTCGCTGCTGATGCTGCCCCGGGCCGAGATCGCCGAGACCCTCGGCCGGATCCGCGGGCTGCTGCGTCCGGGCGGCCTGCTGGCGCTGGGCATGGTCGAGGCGGACCTGGACGACGCGCCGCTGCCGTTCCTGGAGCAGGAGATCCGGGTCAGCGGCTACCTGCGCGAGGAGCTGTCCGGCCTGCTGGAGCGGGGCGGCTTCGCGGTGGAGGCGGTGGACAGCCAGTCGTACGCGCCCGCCGGGTCGGCGCAGCCGCCGGAGACCCAGCTGTACCTGCGCTGTCGGCGCACCGGCTGACGAGGCGTCGGCTTCCGTCCCCGAGACCACATCTGCACAGATCGGGCAGCCCGTGCGCGACCACCTGGAGCCCCTGGCGGGGCAGCCGCCCGCCGTTCCCGTCCAGCGGCACCCGCCGCCCGGCGGGGACGGGCCGGACGGGGCGGGCCCCGGCGTGCCCGGGCGGCTGGCGGAGCGGCTGGCGGCGCTGGACCGGGCGGCCCGCCGGATCAACAGCTCGCTGGACCTGGGCGCGACGCTGCGCAACCTGGGCCGGGTGCTCGTCCCGGCGCTCGCGGACGCCCTGGTGGTGCTGGTGCGCGACCCGCTGCCGGACGTCGAGCGCGACCCGGGCCCGCCGCGGGCGCTGCGGGTGCGGCACACCTGCGGGACGAGGCTGGGCCGCCGGGCCGGGGTGCGCCCGGTGCCGCCCGGCGGCGACCTGGAGCGTGCCCTGGCCCGCCGCGCCCCGGGCTCCCCGACCGTGCTGGACGCCCGCCGGGGCGGGCTGGCCGCCGAACTGCTGGGGGCCCGGGCACTGGGCCGGCTGGCGGCGGGGACGGCGCTGCTGGCGCTGCCGCTGCACGGGCGGCAGGCCGCGCTCGGCATGCTGCTGCTGGTGCGCCGCCCGCGTCCGGACGGCGCCCCGGCCTGTTTCGACCCGGCCGACGCGGCGACCGCCGCGCACCTGGCCACTCACGGCGGCCTGGCGGTGGACACCGCGCTGCGCTACACCCGCGAGTGGGAGATCGCCGACGAGCTGCAGCGCTCGATGCTGCCCGCGCACCTGCCGCAGCCGCACGGCGTCCGGCTGGCGCACCGCTACCTGCCGGGCGAGCGGGGCGCGCAGGTCGGCGGCGACTGGTACGACTCGATCCCGCTGCCGGGCAACCGGGTCGCGCTGATCACCGGCGACGTGATGGGCCACTCGCTGACCTCGGCGGCCGTGATGGGCCAGCTGCGGACGTCGGCGCAGACCCTGGCGGGCCTGGACCTGCCGCCGCACGAGGTGCTGTACCACCTCGACGAGCAGGCCCAACGGCTGGGCCGCGAACACCACTTGGCGACCTGCGTGTACGCGGTGTACGACCCGATCGCGGGCCGGGTGCGGATCGCCAACGCCGGGCACGTGCCGCCGGTGCTGATCGGCCCGGACGGCACCAGCGAGCTGCTGGACCTGCCGCCGGGCGCGCCGATCGGCGTCGGCGGGGTGGACTTCTCCTCGGTGGAGCTGCCCGCGCCGCCCGGTTCGGCGCTGCTGCTGTTCACCGACGGCCTGGTGGAGACCAGGCGCCGCCCGCTGGGCACCGGCCTGGAGCTGCTGCGGGCCAGGCTGGCGGGCGGCAACCGGCTCACCCCGGAGCAGCTGTGCCAGGAGGCGCTGCGGATCCTGCCGCCGGGCGACCGGGCGGACGACATCGCGCTGCTGGCGGCGGCGTTCGACGGCATCCCGGCCGAGGACGTGGCGCACTGGCACCTGCAGCCGCGGCACGAGACGCCGGGCCGGGCGCGCCGGCTGGCGGGGCACGCGCTGCGCCGGTGGGGGCTGGAACACCTGGCGGAGAGCTGCGAGTTGATGGTCAGCGAGCTGGTCACCAACGCGATCCAGCACGCCACCCGGCCGGTGACGCTGCGGCTGGTGCGCACCTCGCTGCTGCGCTGCGAGGTCGGCGACGACTCGCCGGCGCTGCCGCGCACCCGCCGGGCCGGGCCGGAGGAGGAGCGCGGGCGGGGCCTGCAGATAGTGGCCCGGTGCGCGGACCGCTGGGGGGCGACCCGGCTGGGGACGGGCAAGGTGGTCTGGTTCGAGCAGCGGCTGACCCGTTAGACCCTGCCGCCCGGCAAGACCCGCCGGACAGGGCCTGGCCGTCGGGCTCCCGTCAGCCGTCTGGCTCCCGTTCGGCGGTGGTGAGTCCGTCGAGGGCGGCGAGCACGTCGGGGCCGAGCACGGCGAGCGCGAGCGAGCGGCTGCGGCGCAGGGCGAGGACGGTGCGCAGCACGTCGGCGTGGTGGATCTCGCGCAGGGCGGCGGCGTACTCGGCGGCCTCGGCGGGCGGGGCGTCCCGCCAGGCCAGCAGCAGGGCCTTGACCACGGCGAACATCATCCGGCGGCCGCGGACGAGTTCGGGCCGTTCGTTGAGGCCGAACACCTCGATGGTGGCCTCGCCGCGGGCGGTCAGCGGGTCGTACGCGCCGGAGTCGAGGTAGAGCCGCAGGTGGTCGGCGGGGTCCTCGCGGCAGGGGTCGATCAGCAGGCCGTCGCCGGTGGCGGGGTCGCGTGGGAAGCGGTCGCGCTTGCGGTTGCTGTTGCAGTGCGCGCAGGCCAGCAGGTGGTTCTGCCAGTCGAAGGTGCGCAGCGGGGCCTGGGCGATCGGTTCGAAGTGGTCGATGTCGGTGCCGAGGTTGTCGCCGCAGTACATGCAGCGTTCCAGGCCGGGGGCCATCTGCCGGAGCATCAGCCGCAGTTGGGCCTTGGGGCGGACGGCGCGGCGCCAGGCGGCGCGTCCGGTGGCGGTGGTGGGGCCTTCGGTGCGTATCCGGTCGGTGGCGCGGGCGAGTTCGGCGGCCAGCCGGGGTTGCAGGGGCGGCCGCTGGAGCGGGATCACCCGTCCCTGCCGAGCAGCCGGGCGGTGACCTCGTCGACCCGGGCGGTCAGCGAGCTGTTGAGCTTGGCGCCGAGTTCGCGGTACGCGGCGAGTTCGGCGTCGGTGGCCTGTCCGGCGTACATCTTGCGTTCCAGGCGCACCAGCAGCCGGCGTTCGGCCTCGGCGGCGGGCGAGTAGGCGCTGGGCAGGGCGAACAGTTCGGAGAGCGCGGTGTCCTCGCCGCTGCCGTACAGCACCCGCTGGTGCAGTTCCTCGTCGAGCCGGTAGGGGGCGCGGTCCTCGTCGGGGCCGGGCAGCCGGATCAGGGCGCCGGGGTCGGCGGCCTGGCAGACGTAGGGGCTGTGGGTGGCGACCAGGAACTGGGTGTGCGGGAAGCGTTCGGTGAGCCAGGGGCCGATCCGCTGCTGCCAGTGCGGGTGCAGGTGCCGGTCGACGTCGTCCAGCAGGACCGGTCCGGGGGTGGCGGTGGCGGTGGCGAGTTGGCTGACCAGGCGGGCCAACTGCGCGGTGCCGTCGCCGAGTTCGTCCAGCGGGAGTTCCAGGCCGCCGCGGGCGACGTGCTGCCGCTCCGGGTCGCTGACCCGCCAGCCGGCGGGCAGCACCTCGGCCGCCAGCTCGGCGTCCAGCGGGACGCGGCGGCCCGGGGCGGGCAGCGGGTAGTGGGCGCGCGGGGTGCCCGGCGGGTCGCCGACCCGCCAGCGCGGGGCCGGGTCGGCCTGGGCCCAGCCGTCGGTGCCCCAGCGGGCGGCGGGGCCGCCGGGCAGCGCGCCGAGCGCCATGGCGAGCACCCGCAGCAGGGTGGTCTTGCCGCTGCCGTTCGGTCCGGCGAACACCGTCCAGCCGGGGCCCGGCGGGACCGCCAGGTCGACCTCGCGCGCGCCGGTGAAGCACTTCACTCCGGACACCCTGATCCGCGACACGTACACCGGACCACCCCCTCGGAGCGATTCATGCCCACGCCCCGGCCCGCCCATCCCCCCGCGGGGGCGGCCGGGAGGTGAACGGACGCGCCGTCAACTCCGCGCCCCGGGAGGCGGGTCGCCCGTCCGGGTGGAACCGGGTGAGGCGCCGTCAGGAGGCGGGCCGGATCGGGAGGCCGCGCAGGGCCTCCCGGAGCGCCGCCGCGAAGCGGCCGTACTCGGTGGTGCGGGCGGAGCCGGGGCGGTGGGCGAGGCCGATCCGGCGGCCGGGAGCGGGCTGGGCGAAGCGGACGGCGGCGAGCCGGTCGGTGCGTCCGGTCTCGACGTCGAGCGCGGTGGCGGGGAGCAGGGTGACGCCGAGTCCGCCGGCGACCAGTTGGACCAGGGTGGAGAGCCCGGCGGCCCGGGTGCTGCCGCCGGCCGGGTCGGCGCCGACCTCGCGGCAGATGTCGAGCGCCTGGTCGCGCAGGCAGTGGCCCTCCTCCAGCAGCAGCACGTCGAGGTCGAGCAGGGCGTCCCGGGGGACGTCGGCGCGGCCGGCGAGTTCGTGCTCGGGCGGCACGACCAGCACGAAGTCCTCGTCGAACAGCGGGATCTCGGCCACCGGCTGGCTCCCGCCGGCGGGCAGGGCGAGCAGCAGCAGGTCGAGCCGCCCGTCGGCCAGGCCGCCGAGCAGCGAGGGGGTGCGCTCCTCGTGGACGTGCAGTTCGAGGTCGGGGTAGGCGTCCCGGACCAGGCGCAGCACGGCGGGCAGCAGGTACGGTGCGACGGTCGGGATCACCCCGAGGTGCAGCGGCCCGGTGAACGGGCGGCGGGCGGCCTCGGCCTCCTCGGTGAGCGCGTGCAGCGCGGCCAGCACCCGGCGGGAGTGCGCGGCGATCCGCTCCCCGAGCGGGGTGATCACGACCCGCCGGGTGGTCCGTTCGACCAGCTGGGCGCCGAGCGACTCCTCCAGCGCGGCGACCGCCCCGGACAGCGCGGACTGGCTGGTGCCGATCGCGGACGCGGCCTCCCGGAAGTGCCGGTGCTCGGCGACCGCGGCGAAGGCCCGCAGCTGGGAGACGGTGGGGGTGCGGGGGGCGCTGGGCTTCACTGGGGGGTGCTTCCTGCCGGCCGACGGGGGTGCTCCCCTCCAGTCTGCCGCACTGATCGGACTTGCCTATCGCACCGCACGCCAGAACCGATTTCACTGATCAGTTGCTCTGTGCAAGGCTGGGGAGTGTCCGCAATCCGGACATCCCTCGTCCCAAACCCTGGAGAAGCGACGTGCTGACGATCGGCGACAAGTTCCCCGAGTACGAACTCAACGCCTGCGTGGACCTCGACGCCGCGAGCGCCTTCGCCGAGATCAACCACAAGTCCTACGAGGGCAAGTGGCGCGTCGTCTTCTTCTGGCCGATGGACTTCACCTTCGTCTGCCCGACCGAGATCGCCGCGTTCGGCAAGCTGAACGAGGAGTTCGCCGACCGCGACGCCCAGATCCTCGGCGTCTCCGGCGACTCCGAGTACGTGCACCACGCCTGGCGCAAGGACCACAAGGACCTGCGCGACCTGCCCTTCCCGATGCTCGCCGACATCAAGCACGACCTGATGCGCGCCTGCGGCGTCGAGGGCGCGGACGGCACCGCCCAGCGCGCGGTGTTCATCGTCGACCCGAACAACGAGATCCAGTTCGTCATGGTGACCGCCGGCTCCGTCGGCCGTAACCCCAAGGAGGTGCTGCGGGTCCTCGACGCCCTGCAGACCGACGAGCTGTGCCCGTGCAACTGGAACAAGGGCGAGGACACCCTCGACGCCCAGTCCCTGCTGGCCGGCTGACCCCGATGGCGCTCGACGAACTCAAGGCCGCCCTGCCGGACTACGCCAAGGACCTCAAGCTCAACCTCGGCTCCGTGATCGGCAACTCCGACCTGCCCGAGCAGCAGCTCTGGGGCACCGTGCTGGCCTGCGCGATGGCCACCGGCTCGGCGAGCGTGCTGCGCGAGCTGGAGCCCGAGGCCAAGGCCAACCTGAAGCCCGAGGCCTACGAGGCCGCCAAGGGCGCGGCCGCGATCATGGCGATGAACAACGTCTACTACCGGACGCTGCACCTGCTCTCCGACAAGGAGTACGGGACGATGCGGGCCGGCCTGCGGATGAACATCATCGGCAACCCGGGCGTCGACAAGGTCGACTTCGAGCTGTGGTCCTTCGCCGTCTCGGCGATCAACGGCTGCGGCCAGTGCCTCGACTCGCACGAGGGCGTGCTGCGCAAGGCCGGGGTCGACCGCGAGGTGATCCAGGCCGCGATCAAGATCGCCGCCACCGTCCAGGCCGTCGCCGCGGTGCTGGACGCGGAGGCCCAGCTGCTCCGCTGAGCCCGCTGGACGAAAGGTCCGCCCAGGGAGAGGGTTTCTCTCCTCGGGCGGACCTTCTGCGTCACCGGGCTTGCCCGCGCAGTTCCCCGCACCCCTGGCGGGGCGCGCGGGACTTCACTGCTTCCGGGCGGCTTCGATGGCCTGGAAGACCTCCTGCCCCGCGGCGTTGCGCTGGCGGAGGTGGCCGGTGACGGTGTTGGTGACGGCGATCAGCGGGACGGCGACGATCGCGCCGGGGATGCCGCCGAGGATGGAGCCGGCGGCGACGCCGAGGACCACGGCGAGCGGGTGGACCCGGACGGCGCGGCCGAGGATGAGCGGCTGGAGGATGTGGCCCTCCAACTGCTGGACGCCGATCAGGATGGCCAGCGCGATCAGCGCCTTCGCCGGGCCGACCGTGACCACCGCGATCAGCACCGCGATGGTGCCGGTGACCAGCGCGCCGACCAGCGGGACGAACGCGCCCAGGAAGATGATCACCGCGAGCGGGATGGCCATCGGCACGCCGAGCATGAAGAGCCCGATGCCGATGCAGAGCGCGTCGATGAAGGCGACGGTGACGGTGCCGCGGACGTACGCGGTGAGGGTGGCCCAGGCCTTGGGACCGGCGCCGGCCAGCGCGTAGCGGGAGTGCCGGGGCAGTCCGCGCAGCACCCAGCTCCAGATCCGGGCGCCGTCGTAGAGCAGGAAGAAGGTGGTGAAGGCGGTGAGCACCACGCCGGTGAGCAGTTCGACGGCGATGGTGACGCCGGTGAAGCCGGCCGAGGTGAGCTGCTCGGAGTTCTTGCCGATGGCGGTGGTGATCTGGTTGGTGACGTTGTTGAGCTGGTCCGGGGTGAGGTGGAACGGGCCGGTGAGCAGCCAGTCGCGCAGCTGCCGGACGCCGTTCTGGACCTGGATGGTGACCGGGTCGAGGTTGCTGGAGACCTGCCAGAACACGAACCAGCCGACCAGGCCGATGCTGGCCAGGCCGGCCAGGAAGGTGATGGCGGCGGCCACCGAGCGGGGGACGCCGTACCGGCGCAGCCAGGAGACGGTGGGTTCGAGCAGCGCGGAGATGAGCAGGGCGGCGACCGCGGCGAAGGCGACGAGCTTGAGGGTGTCGACGACCCGGAGGACCACGTAGAGGGCGACGCCGAGCAGCAGCAGCCGCCAGGTGGACTCGGCGGCGACCCGCAGCGACCAGGGCACCGCGTCCACCGGGTTGGCGGGCCGGCCGAGCGGGGCGGTGCCGAGCGGGTGTTCGGCGGCCGGGGCTTCGGCGGGCGGCGCGGTGCGCGGGGCGGGGACGGTGTCGTCGGTGCGCACGACCGCTCCTTCGGGGTCGGCCGGTGCGCCGTGGCCGGCGAGTTGACGGGCCGTCTGCTCGGCGGTGCGCAGGGCGGCCCGTTCGGCGGCGAGTTCGACGGCCTGCTCGGTGGCGAGGACGTGCGCCTCGGCGGAGATGGCCGCGCGGCGGCGGCGTTCGGCGGCCGCGAACAGTCCGGCGGCGACCGCTCCGATCTTGGCGATGCCGCGCCAGCGGCCGCCGCCCGGCTCTTCTTCCGTCACTGCCCGGTCTCCCCCGTGTCGGTTCCTCTCGGCCGCGGGTCGCGCGGTCGTCGGTGAGGAACGCTACCCGGCGTCGAGGGGCCCGGTCTCGGGGGTATCTCGGCCGACTGCCGGTGGAATCGGGCAAATCATCGGCTTTCCGGATGTTTCGACCGGCGGGTCCGGGGAACGGGAGAGGTACCGAACGGACCTTCTGTCGGCGGACCGGCCGGGAGCGGAGAGAAACCAGGACCCGCTCCGCTTCCCCGCGTCCGCACCGAGCCGTCACCGCCCGCGGCGCACTGGTCAGCGTCGCCCGGGCGGGGCGGCCCGCGCCGTGGCGGCTGTCTCGCGGCAGCAGCACGGAGGGCCCCGGCGCGTCCTCGCGGGACGCGCCGGGGCCCTCCGTCACGTGCGGGGCCGGTCCGGTACCAGGGGCCGGCCTAGTACCAGCTGTGGGCCTGCCAGAACGACCAGGCGCCGCAGGGGCTGCCGTAGCGGCTGTTCATGTAGTTGAGGCCCCACTTGATCTGGGTCTCGGGGTTGGTCCGCCAGTCCGCGCCGGCCGAGGCCATCTTGGAGCCCGGCAGCGCCTGGACCAGGCCGTAGGCACCGGAGGAGGCGTTGGTGGCGGTGTAGTTCCAGCCGCTCTCGCGCTTCACGATCTGGCTGAAGCACTGGAACTGGGTGGGGTCGCCGACGATCTGCAGCGCCATGTCCTGGACCGAGCCGGGGCTGACGGTGGCGAGCACGCTGCGGGCGGCGGCGCGGTTGGCCTCCTCCTTGGCGCGCTTGGCCTCGGCCTCCTTGGCGGCCTTGTCCGCGTCGGCCTTGGCCTGGGCGTCGACCGCGGCCTTCTGCCGGGCGGCCTCGGCGGCGGCCTTCTTGGCGGCCGTGTCGGCGGAGACCTGCTGGGCGTTCGCCTGGCGGCTGATGCCGTCGCTGACGTTCTGGGCCTGCGCACCGGTGGGCGCGTCGGCGAGCAGGGTGGCGCTCGCGACGTCGACCGTCTGGACGGTCTTGCCCTCACTGCCAGAGGCCGCACCCACGACGGCACCGACGGCGGTCACCGCGGTGGCGGAGGCGACAGCGACTCCCCGGACCGAGATCCGAGTCACATGGTTTCCTTCCAGCGTCGCCCGTCCTGTGACCGTACGGGCGCGTATCTGCCCCTGGCACTGGCCTCCGTCGAACGCTGGTCACGGGAGGCACGGGCTCGGCCGTACCTCCGGGCGGAGCCCGGGAGTTCGGTTGGATCGAGCGGCGTACGGCCTTGCGGTGTTCAATTGTCCGTCCGCCGACCGGGGTCGTCGGGCGTGCTTTTGCCGTACGCGGGGCCTGACAGAACCCACACCATGCCGCACGCGGGTGTGTCTACGCAATTCCCTTGGCCGTGGCGGATCTCACAAACTTTTCCACCTGCGGCTTTGGCGGCGGGGCCGCCGAGGGGACGTCAGTTCGACTGACAGCGAAGGGGCCTGACGCTATGCGCCAGACCCCTTTGCCCCGTTGTGTCCGGTTATGGCTACGGCTGGATGTCCTCCAGCATCTCGGTCACCAGTGCGGCGATCGGCGAGCGCTCCGAACGCGTGAGCGTGATGTGGGCGAACAGCGGGTGGCCCTTCAGCTTCTCGACCACCGCGACCACCCCGTCGTACCGGCCGACCCGCAGGTTGTCCCGCTGGGCGACGTCGTGGGTGAGCACCACCCGGGAGTTCTGGCCGATCCGGGAGAGCACCGTGAGCAGCACGTTGCGCTCCAGCGACTGCGCCTCGTCGACGATCACGAAGGCGTCGTGCAGCGAGCGGCCGCGGATGTGGGTGAGCGGCAGGACCTCCAGCATCCCGCGGGAGATGACCTCCTCGATCACGTCCGGCGTGGTGACGGCGGAGAGGGTGTCGAAGACCGCCTGCGCCCAGGGGCCCATCTTCTCGGCCTCGCTGCCGGGCAGGTAGCCGAGTTCCTGGCCGCCGACCGCGTACAGCGGGCGGAACACCATCACCTTGCGGTGCTGGCGGCGCTCCAGGACGGCTTCGAGCCCGGCGCACAGGGCGAGCGCGGACTTGCCGGTGCCGGCCCGGCCGCCCATCGAGATGATCCCGATCTCCGGGTCGAGCAGCAGGTCGAGGGCGATCCGCTGCTCGGCGCTGCGGCCGCGCAGGCCGAACGCCTCGCGGTCGCCGCGCACCAGCTGCACCCGGCCGTCGGGGGCCACCCGGCCCAGGGCCCGGCCGCGCTCGGAGTGCAGCACCAGGCCGGTGTGGACCGGGAGTTGCTCGGCGCCCTCGACCTCCAGCGCGTGCTCCTGCCCGGCGAACAGCCGGTCCACCTGGTCGGCGGGGACGTGCAGTTCGGTCATGCCCGTCCAGCCGGAGGTGATCGCCAGCTCGGCGCGGTACTCCTCGGCCAGCAGGCCGACCGAGCTGGCCTTGATCCGCAGCGGCAGGTCCTTGGAGACGACGGTGACGTCGTAGCCCTCGGCCTGCAGGTTGCGGGCGACCGCGAGGATCCGGGTGTCCGCCTCGCCGCCGCCGGCCCGGTAGCCGGCCGGGAGGATCGAGGTGTCGGAGTGGTTCAGTTCGACCCGGATGGTGCCGCCGAGCTCGCCGACCGGGATCGGTTCGTCCAACCGCCCGTGCCGGACCCGGTAGTCGTCCAGCATCCGCAGCGCCTGGCGGGCGAAGTAGCCCAGCTCCGGGTGGTGCCGTTTGCCCTCCAGCTCCGTCACCACGACGACCGGGAGGACCACCTCGTGCTCCTCGAACCGCGTCATCGCGAGGGGGTCGGCCAGGAGCACGCTGGTGTCGAGGACGTACGTGCGCCGGTCAGGTGTCCGGCGGCTCTTGGAACTGACCACTAGCCCTCCAGAGCGGGTGACCCGACGTCACCCGCGGCCCACCGGTCCCCGCGGCCCCGCTGGCCGGGGGGACGGTCTGAGGGGAGTATTCCCAGGCGAGGGGCACCGCATTCGCGCCGGAGCGAATGGCGGGATCACAGCAGGTGAACGTTTTCCCACCCGTCCCACGGGTAGAGGCGTCTGACCCGGGGTCAGCGCCCCATCCGCCGGTTGCGCAACTGGTAGTCGCGCAGCGCCCGCAGGAAGTCGACCTTCCGGAAGGCCGGCCAGTACGCCTCGCAGAAGTAGAACTCGCTGTGCGCGGACTGCCAGAGCAGGAAACCGGACAACCGCTGCTCGCCGGAGGTGCGGATCACCAGGTCCGGGTCGGGCTGGCCCTTGGTGTAGAGGTGCTCGGCGATGTGCTCGACGTCGAGGATCTCGGCGAGCTCCTCGATCGAGGTGCCGCGCCCGGCGTGCTCCTGCAGCAGCGAGCGGACGGCGTCGGCGATCTCCTGGCGGCCGCCGTAGCCGATCGCCACGTTCACGGTCAGCCCGTCGACGTGCTCGGTCTCCTGGGCGGCCTGCTTGAGCACCCCGGAGGTGCGGGCGGGCAGCAGGTCGAGCGCGCCCACCGGGTGGACCTTCCAGCGGCCTGCTGCGACCAGGCCCTGCACGGTGTCCTCGATGATGCCCAGCAGCGGGACGAGCTCCTCGGCGGGGCGGGCCAGGTTGTCGGTGGAGAGCATCCAGAGGGTGACCACCCGGACCTCGGTCTCCGCGCACCAGCCCAGGAACTCGCTGATCTTGTCGGCGCCGCGCTGGTGGCCGTAGGCGGTGCTGCCGCCGGTGGCCTTGGCCCAGCGGCGGTTGCCGTCCAGGATCACGCCGATGTGGTGCGGGGTGTTGGCCAGGTGCACCTCGACCCGGCGGCCGTACAGCCGGTAGGCCCGGTCCAGCAGGCTGCGCAGCCCCGGCGTGCGTTCCACCACATCGCGCAGACCCATCGTGAACGGCCCCTCCGTGCTGATTGCTCCGGGTGCGAAATCCCTGCGGCAGCCTACTCCGCCCGGGTTTGCGCGCGGCAAAACCGCAGGTACCGGTCTTGTCACAGTGCGCGCACGGGGACGGCTACGGAACGGTCTCCGAATCCTTAAACACCCCCTAAACCGGATTCCGGGTCTTGACGCTTGCCATTGGTCTAGTCCAGCGTGTGGTCAGCACCACATCGGACCCTCCCCCACAGCGGAGCCGCCGCGCCCCCCACCGCGGCGGCTCTCCTCCGACCTTCCCAGCGTGCCTCCCCACACCCCACACCCCCACTCCCCTGCACTGGAGCCTGCCATGGCCCGTACCCTGCAGCAGCCGTCCCACCGGCGCCGCAACAAGATCCCGGCGGTGCTCGCCACCGCGACCGCGCTGGCCCTGGCCGGCACCGGCCTGGCCCTGTCGGCCGGCGGCGCGAACGCCGCGGTCGGCAACCTGGTCACCAACGGCGGTTTCGACTCCGGCCTGTCCGGCTGGACCTGCGCCGGCACCGCCACCACGGTCTCCACCCCGGTGCACTCGGGCACCGGCGCACTGGCCGCCACCCCCGGCGCCGGCGACACCGCGGAGTGCACCCAGACCGTCTCGGTGCTCCCCAACACGGCCTACACGCTGAACGGTTGGGTCCAGGGCCAGTACGTCTACCTGGGCGCCCGCGGCACCGGCGGCACCGACCCGTCCACCTGGTCGGCGCAGAGCGCCTGGAACCAGCTGAACACCACCTTCACCACCGGCGCCAGCACCACCAGCGTCACCCTCTACGTGCACGGCTGGTACGGCCAGCCCACCTACTACGCGGACGACATCCAGCTGATCGGCCCGGGCGGCACCGCCTCC
Source organism: Kitasatospora sp. YST-16 (assembly GCF_026802215.1). Taxonomy (NCBI): domain Bacteria; kingdom Bacillati; phylum Actinomycetota; class Actinomycetes; order Kitasatosporales; family Streptomycetaceae; genus Kitasatospora; species Kitasatospora sp. YST-16. The sequence continues at coordinate 4,398,538 of NZ_CP113837.1, read as the reverse complement.
CCGACCCCGTCGGCCTCCGCCACCTCGGCCTCGCCGTCGGCCTCCGCCTCGCCGACCAAGAGCGCCTCGCCGTCCGCGTCGGCCTCCCCGACCAAGAGCTCCTCCCCGTCGGCCTCGGCCTCGGCCTCCTCCTCGCCGTCGCCGTCCGCCTCGTCGAGCACCAGCAACCCGCCGTCGAACAGCAGCCTGCCGAAGCACGTGCTGACCGGCTACTGGCAGAACTTCGACAACGGCTCGACCGTGCAGAAGCTCTCCGACGTGCAGTCCGCGTACGACATCATCGCGGTCTCCTTCGCCGACGCGACCACCACCCAGGGCGGCATCTCCTTCACCCTGGACCCGGCGCTGGCCACCAAGCTCGGCGGCTACACCGACGCCCAGTTCAAGGCCGACATCGCCGCCAAGCACGCGGCCGGCAAGAAGGTCGTCCTCTCCATCGGCGGCCAGAACGGCGCCATCTCGGTCGGCAACGCCACCGCGGCCGCCAACTTCGCCAACTCGGCGTACAGCCTGATCCAGCAGTACGGCTTCGACGGCATCGACGTCGACCTGGAGAACGGCGTCGACCCGACCTACATGTCGCAGGCGCTGCACACCCTGCAGTCCAAGGTCGGCCCCAACTTCATCCTGACCATGGCGCCCGAGACCATCGGCATGTACTCCACCGCCGGTGCGTACTTCCAGCTCGCGCTGAACACCAAGGACATCCTGACCGTCGTCAACACCCAGTTCTACAACTCGGGCGGCATGAACGGCTGCGACGGCAAGGTGTACACCCAGGGCACCATCGACTTCATCACCGCGCAGGTCTGCACCCACATCCAGGGCGGCCTGCGTCCGGACCAGGTCGGCATCGGCGTCCCGGCCTCCACCAAGGCGGCGGGCGGCGGCTACGTCAACTCCACCGTGGTGAACAACGCGCTGGACTGCCTGGCCACCGGCAACCACTGCGGCAGCTTCGTCCCGCCGGCCAAGTGGCCGACCATCCGCGGCGCGATGACCTGGTCGACCAACTGGGACGCCAACAACGGCAACGACTTCTCCAACAACGTCGGCGCCTTCGCCCACAACATGCAGTAGCACCCGGAGACCAGTGCGCCGCTCCTTGAGGGTGGGGCAGGTGCACTCACAGGGGCCCGTCGTACCGCTGGGGTACGGCGGGCCCCGCCCGTGTCCCGGACGGGGCACCGCCGGTCAGCGGTGGGCGGCCGCCAGCAGCGCCGCCAGGGTGCCGAGCAGCATCGCCGGGCCGAAGGCCAGTTCGGTGCGGCGGCCCGCGCGGCGCAGCACCAGCAGCGCCACCGCCCAGAGCCCGGCGACCAGCCACATGGAGAAGAGGCCCCCGTACACCGCGCGCCAGCCGCCGAGCGCCAGGGCGGCGCCCAGCGACGGGGCCAGCTTGGCGTCGCCCAGGCCCATCGGGGCGAGCAGCGCCAGCAGCAGGAACAGCAGTCCGAGGACGCCCGCGGCCAGCGCGCAGCGCAGCCAGACCGCCGGACGGTGGTCGGTGAGCGGGACGAGCACGGCGGTGCCGAGGAACAGCGGCAGGGTCAGCGCGTCGGGCAGCCGCTTGACCGCGGCGTCCACGAAGCCCAGCACGGTGCCGAACAGCGCCAGCCACACCAGCAGCGGCAGCCAGCGGCCCGGCGCCCAGCCGCCCAGGGCCGCGCCGAGCGCGGCGGCGACCGCCTCGACGGCCAGCGGCGGGGGCCCGGTCCGTTCGCCGTGCCGGACGCACCGGCCGAGCGGGGTGGGCAGGCAGCCGCCCCACGGCTCGCCGGGCGGCACCGCGTAGCGCGCCACCGCGGGGCGCAGCAGCGCGCCCGCGAAGAGTCCCAGTACGGCTCCGACCACTGCCCCGGTCATCCGGCCCCTCCCCTGACGGTCCGCCGCGACCCTACCGCCGCGGGGCGGTTCGCCCGTCCGTGTCCAGGTGGCGAACAGCACTCGGTGATCGGCGTAACGCGGCCGTAAAGTAAGCGGGTATGCAGGTGATCCAGTCCAGCAAGCTCGCCAATGTCTGCTACGACATCCGCGGCCCGGTGCTCGACGAGGCGATGCGGCTGGAGGAGCAGGGCCACCGCATCCTGAAGCTCAACACGGGCAACCCCGCCGCGTTCGGGTTCGAGGCGCCGCCCGAGATCCTCCAGGACATCCTCCGCAACCTCAACTCGGCGCACGGGTACGGCGATTCGAAGGGCCTGCTGTCGGCCCGGCGGGCCGTGGTGATGCACTACGAGGAGCGCGGGCTGCACGGCCTGTCGGTCGAGGACGTCTACCTGGGCAACGGCGTCTCCGAGTTGATCCAGCTCGCCATGACCGCGCTGCTCGACGACGGCGACGAGGTCCTCGTGCCGGCCCCCGACTACCCGCTGTGGACGGCCTCGGTCTCGCTGGCCGGCGGCACCGCCGTGCACTACCGCTGCGACGAGCAGGCCGAGTGGTACCCGGACCTGGCCGACATCGCCGCGAAGGTCACCGACCGGACCCGGGCGATCGTGGTGATCAACCCGAACAACCCGACCGGCGCGGTCTACCCGCGCGAGCTGCTGGAGGGGATCGCCGAACTCGCCCGCCGGCACAAGCTGGTGGTCTACGCGGACGAGATCTACGACAAGATCCTGTACGACGGCGTGGAGCACACCCCGCTGGCCACCCTGGCGCCCGACCTGTTCTGCGTCACCTTCAACGGCATGTCCAAGTCCTACCGGGTGGCGGGGTTCCGCTCCGGCTGGATGGTGCTGTCCGGCGACCGGCACCGGGCCCGCTCCTACATCGAGGGCCTCAACGTGCTGGCCTCGATGCGGCTGTGCGCCAACATGCCCGCCCAGCACGCGGTCGCCGCCGCGCTCGGCGGCCGGCAGTCGATCCGCGACCTGATCCTGCCCGGCGGCCGGCTGCTCGCTTCCCGGGACGCGGCGTACAAGCTGCTGAACGAGATCCCGGGCGTCTCCTGCGTGAAGCCGAAGGGCGCGCTGTACGCCTTCCCGCGGCTGGACCCGCAGGTCTACAAGATCAAGGACGACGCGCAGATGGTGCTGGACCTGCTGCGCTCCCAGCGGATCCTGATCGTCCAGGGCACCGGCTTCAACTGGCCCGACCCGGACCACTTCCGGCTGGTCACCCTGCCGCGCCCGGAGGACATCACGGACGCGGTCACCCGGATCGGCGACTTCCTGTCCGGCTACGCGCAGCCCTGACGCGGGTGCGCCCCGCGCCCCTTCCGGGACGCGGGGCGAACGTTTCGCCGCTCGCGCGGGTCAGTCGCCGAGGCGCTTGACCAGCGCCCGGTACTCGTCCCACAGCTCGCTCGGCGTGTGCGCGCCGAACATCTCCAGGTGGGCCGGGACGAGCGCGGCCTCCTGCTTCCAGATTTCCTTGTCGACCGTGAACAGCAGCTCGCGGTCGGCGTCGGCGAGCTCCAGCCCGTCCAGGTCGAAGCCGTCGACCTCGGGGAGCACGCCGATCGGGGTCTCGACGCCCGCCGCGGTGCCCTCCAGGCGCTCGACGATCCACTTCAGGACGCGGCTGTTCTCGCCGTAGCCGGGCCAGACGAACTGGCCGTCGGCGTTCTTCCGGAACCAGTTGACGTAGTAGATCTTCGGCAGCTTGGCGGCGTCCGCCTCGGCGCCGATCTTGAGCCAGTGCGCGAAGTAGTCGCCCATGTTGTAGCCGCAGAACGGCAGCATGGCGAACGGGTCGCGGCGCAGCTCGCCGACGGTGCCCTCGGCGGCGGCGGTCTTCTCGGAGGCGATGTTGGCGCCGAGGAAGACGCCGTGCTGCCAGTCGAAGGACTCGGTGACCAGCGGGACGGCGGTGGCCCGGCGGCCGCCGAACAGGATGGCCGAGATCGGGACGCCGGCCTGGTCCTCCCACTCGGGGGCGATGGTCGGGCACTGCGCGGCGGGGACGGCGAACCGCGCGTTGGGGTGGGCGGCGGGGGTGCCGGACGCGGGCGTCCAGTCGTTGCCGCGCCAGTCGGTGAGGTGCGCGGGCGGCTCCTCGGTGAGGCCCTCCCACCACACGTCGCCGTCGTCGGTGAGCGCGACGTTGGTGAAGACGGTGTTGCCCCAGAGGGTCTTGATGGCGTTGGCGTTGGTGTCCTCGCCGGTGCCGGGGGCGACGCCGAAGAAGCCCGCCTCCGGGTTGATCGCGTAGAGCCGGCCGTCGGCGCCGAACCGCATCCAGGCGATGTCGTCGCCGATGGTCTCGACCTTCCAGCCCGGGATCGTCGGCTGGAGCATGGCGAGGTTGGTCTTGCCGCAGGCGGACGGGAACGCGGCGGCGACGTACTTCACCTCACCGGACGGCGGGGTGAGCTTGAGGATCAGCATGTGCTCGGCCAGCCAGCCCTCGTCGCGGGCCATGGTGGAGGCGATCCGCAGCGCGTAGCACTTCTTGCCGAGCAGCGCGTTGCCGCCGTAGCCGGAGCCGTAGGACCAGATCTCCCGGGTCTCCGGGAAGTGCGAGATGTACTTGGTGCTGTTGCACGGCCACGGCACGTCGGCCTCGCCCTCGGCGAGCGGGGCGCCCACCGTGTGCACGGCCTTGACGAACTCGCCGTCCTCGCCGAGCTGGTCGAGCACGGCCTGCCCCATCCGGGTCATCACGCGCATCGAGACCGCGACGTACGCGGAGTCGGTGATCTCGACGCCGTACGCGGCCAGCGGGGAGCCGACCGGGCCCATCGAGAACGGCACCACGTACATGGTCCGGCCGCGCATCGCACCGCGGAACAGGCCGTCCTCGCCGCTGAAGACCTCGCGCATCTCGGCGGGGGCCTTCCAGTGGTTGGTCGGGCCGGCGTCCTTCTCCTGCTCGGAGCAGATGAAGGTGCGGTCCTCGACGCGGGCGACGTCGGACGGGTCGGAGGCCGCGTAGTAGGAGTTCGGGCGCTTGGTCCCGTCGAGCTTGGTGAAGGTGCCCTGGGCGACGAGCTGCTCGGCGAGGCGGTGGTACTCCTCCTCCGAGCCGTCGCACCACACGACGCGGTCCGGCTGGGTGAGGTCGGCAATCTCGTTCACCCAGTCCACCAGGCGCTGGTGGCGGGTGGGCGCGGACTCGGCGAGCGCAGAGATCTGAGGCGGCACGATCGCTCCGTTTCACACCATCTCGGCCAGGAGACGGCTTCGCGGGGGTTGAGGGTGGTTACACGGTAGCCCCGGGAGGAGCCCCCTTCTTCGTCGAATTGGCGTCATTGACGAGATTTTTACTACATAGTGTCTGATTCGGGGGCCCGGGACCACCTCTCGGATGCCCGAGGGAGACCTTGATCACTCACCCCTATTGCTCCAGAACGTACAAGAGTGAGGATCGCCACTTCACTACGCGCCAGTAACCTACGGTTCCGTAAGATGCTGCCCATGACCGCGGAAGCGCTGGAGCTCGTGAAGCCCAAGTGGCGCGGCTGGCTGCATGCCGGGATGTTCCCGGCCGCGCTGGCCGCCGGAATCGTGTTGATCTGCCTGGCCGACTCGACGGCGGCGCGGGTCGCCTGCGTCGTCTACTCGGTGAGCGCCTGGATGCTGTTCGGGGTGAGCGCGGTCTACCACCGCTTCACCTGGGGGCCGCGCGGCGAGGCGGTGCTGCGCCGGCTCGACCACGCCAACATCTTCCTGATCATCGCCGGGACGTACACCCCGTTCACCATGCTGCTGCTGGACGGCGCGCGGCAGCAGGTGCTGCTGTGGCTGGTGTGGGGCGGGGCGCTTGCCGGGATCGCGTTCCGGGTGTTCTGGGTCGGCGCGCCGCGCTGGCTGTACACCCCGTGCTACCTGGCCCTCGGCTGGGCGGCGGTGTTCTTCCTGCCGGACTTCCTGCACAAGGGCGGCGCGGCCGTGCTGACGCTGATCATCGTCGGCGGCGCGCTCTACACCGTCGGCGGCGTGGTCTACGGCCTCAAGCGGCCGAACCCGTCACCGCGCTGGTTCGGCTTCCACGAGGTGTTCCACGCCTTCACCCTGGGCGCGTTCATCGTGCAGTACGTGGGGGTCTCGCTGGTGGCGTACACCGTCACCTCCTGACCCCCCCGCGGCAGTCTCAGTAGCGAACCGGCTGGGCCTTGGCCTCCAGCCGCTCCCGGGCCCGACGGCAGCGCTCGCAGTGCGCCGCGTCGGGCCCTTCGCCTGCCGCCCGCTGGTGGGCCCGGCCGCGGAAGCGGTACCCGACCCAGGCCATCACCGCCAGCACCTCCACCGCGGAGACGCCCCAGACCATGCGGGCGCCGCCCGCCAGGTACCCGGCTATGACGGCCAGCGCGGCCAGCACACCGACCACACCGCTCCAGAACCGCGCCGCACCGTACTCCATCGGCAAACCTCCCGCCGGCCGACAGGTCTTCTGACACATCGTCAGAGAACTCCCCACCTACGGTGACATGTTCAGCACGCTCCGGGGGCGAACGGGGGATCAACAACGCATCAATTCCAGAGGTGGGAATCCCGCAGACCGCTCTTCGCTTGACGGTGGCCATCTTTTGAGAGTTACTCTCATTTGAGAGAAACTCTCCGATGGAGGCTCCGCCATGCCCGTGTCCCAAGCACCGCCCGCCCCTCCGCACCCGCGCCGCTGGATCGCCCTGGTGGCGGTCGCGCTCAGCGCGCTCGTCATCGGCTTCGACACGACCGTGCTGAACGTCGCCCTGCCCGACCTGGCCCGGCAGTTGGCGGCGAGCACCGGGCAGCAGCAGTGGATCGTCGACGCCTACACGGTGCTGTTCGCCGCCGCCCTGCTGCCCGCCGGACTGCTCGGCGACCGGTTCGGCCGCCGCCGCACCCTGGTCCTCGGCCTCGGCCTGTTCGGCGCCGCCTCGCTGCTCGGCACGCTCGCCTCCGGCCCCGGGCAGCTGATCGCCGCCCGCGCCGCGATGGGACTGGCCGCCGCGCTCGTGATGCCGATGTCGATGGCGGTCGTCCCGGCCGTCTTCCCGCCCGCCGAACAGCGCCGCGCCACCGCCCTGTTGACCACCATGACCGCGATCGGCGTCCCGCTCGGCCCGATCGTCGGCGGCCTGCTGCTGCGCCACTACTGGTGGGGCTCGATCTTCCTGATCAACGTGCCGCTGGTGCTGCTCGCCGCCGCCGCCTGCCTGCTGCTGCTCCCGGAGTCCGCCGACCCGGCCTCACCCCGGATCGACCTGCCCGCCGCCGCCCTCGCCGCCACCGGCCTGTCCGCGCTGACCTGGGGCGTCATCGAGGGCGGCGACCTGGGCTGGGGCGACGCCCGGGTGTCGGCCGCGCTGGCCGGCGCCGTGCTCGCACTGACCTGGCTGGTGCGGCGCAGCCGCCGCGCCGAGCACCCGATGCTCGACCTGCGGCTGCTCGCCGAACCGGTGTTCCGCTGGTGCGCGATCGCCGTCACCCTGGTGTCGGTGGCCCTGCTCGGCGGCTTCTTCGTCCTCCCCGCCTACTTCCAGAGCGTGCTGGGCACCGACGCGCTCGGCAGCGGGCTGCGCCTGATGCCGATGATGGGCGGCCTGCTGGTCGCCTCCCGGCTCGGCGAACCGCTGGTGCGCCGCTTCGCCCCGCGCGGCGTGATCACCGCCGGGCTGGCGCTGACCGGCCTGGCCCTGCTGCTCGGCAGCCGCACCTCCGCCGGGGACGGCTACGGCTGGACGGCGCTGTGGCTGCCGCTGTTCGGCGCCGGACTCGGTCTGGTGCTGATCACCGCGACCGCCTCCGCGCTGCTCCTGCTGCCGCCCGCCAAGGCCGGCGTCGGCTCCGGCCTGCTCCAGACGCTCCGCCAGGTCGGCGGCGCGCTCGGCGTCGCCGCCTTCGGCGCCCTGCTGGCCGCCGGGTACCGCTCCCGCCTGGACACCACCGGGCTGCCCGGCCCGGCCGCGCAGCCGGCCCGCGGTTCGGTGACCGCCGCCGACACGGTCGCCGAGCGGCTCGGCGACCCGGCGCTGGCCGCGTCCGCGCACGGCGCCTACCTGCACGGCATGACGCTGGTGCTGCTGGTCGCCGGGATCCTCGCGGTGCTCTCCGCCGTCCTGGTCGCGGCCCGGATGCCCGGCACCGACCCCGCGGCGGCGCCCGGCGCGGGCCCCGGGCCCGTACCCGCCGCCCTCCCGGAACCGGGCGGGCCGGGCGGGCCGGTGCCGGGCGGTGGGGTGTCCGGTGCTCCGGTGTCCAGTGCTCCGGTGTCCGGTGCTTCGGAGCAGCCGGACGGTGCGGTGCCGGGCGGGCCGGTGCGGCCGGTGGCCGCGGCGGCGGGCGATCACGGAGAATCGTCGGCATGACCACCCCGCGCAGCGCCCGGCCCCGACCGTCCGACTCCTCCCCCGGCGCGCCCGGTTCGCTGGAGGAACTCGTCGAGGCCCCGCTGTCGCTGCGCGAGCGCAAGAAGCTGAAGACCCGTCAGGCGCTGCGCCGGGAGGCCCTGCGGCTCTTCGCCGAACAGGGCTGGGAGGCCACCACCGTCGACCAGATCGCGGCCGCGGCGGAGGTCTCCCCGTCCACCTTCTTCCGGTACTTCCCGGTCAAGGAGGACCTGCTGCTCACCGACGAGTACGACCCGCTGATGGCCGACGCGATCCGGGCCCGACCGGCGGACGAGCCCTTCCTGACCTCGGCGCGCGAGGTGCTGGTCGGGCTGGTCCGGCGGATGCTCGCCGAGCACGAGCGCGCCGAGCTGTACGAGCGGATGCGGCTGGCCGCCTCCGTCCCGTCGGTCCGGGTCCGGATGCTGGAGGGCTCCGGCCAGCCGCGCGGCATGCTGCTCGACCTGCTCACCGAACGGGCCGCCCCGGACGCCTCCCCCCTCGAACTGCGGGTCACCGCCGCCGCGATCTCCGCCGCGCTCACCGAGACCTCCCTGTACTGGGCCGAGCACGAGGGCCGGGACGACCTCGCCGACCTGCTCGACCAGGCCCTGCGGCACCTCCAGGAACTCGGCACCCGCTGACCGGGGCCGGCGCCGGGCTCAGTCCGTCGGCAGCAGCACCAGCTTGCCCGCGACCCGCCCGCCGTCGCCCAGCTCGTGCGCCTTCGCGGCCTCGGCGAGCGGGAACGTCCCGGCGATCTCGGCCCGCAGCAGGCCGCGTTCGGCGAGGTCGGCGACGGCGGTCATGCCCGCGTGGTCGGCCTCCACCAGCAGCAGCGCGGTCCGCACCCCGAGCCGGGCCGCCTCCTCGGCCAGTCCCTCGGCCGGGACCGGCAGGATCGACACCAGCAGCCCGCCCCGGCGCAGCGTGCGCAGCGAACGCAGCTGGTAGTCGCCGCCGATGGTGTCGAGCACGACGTCGACGTCGCGCACCGCCTCGGCGAAGTCGACCGCCCGGTAGTCGACCGGCTCGTCCACCCCGATCCGGCGCAGGAAGTCGTGCTTGCCCGCGCTGGCGGTGCCGATCACGTGCGCGCCGCGGGACTTGGCGATCTGCACCGCCAGGTGTCCGACCCCGCCGGCCGCGGCGTGCACCAGCACCCGGTCCCCGGCCCGGACCTGCGCGGTGTCCACCAGTGCCTGCCAGGCCGTCAGCGCGGCCAGCGGCAGCGCGCCCGCCTGCACCACGTCCAGCGAGGCGGGGCGGCGGACGAAGGCCCGGGCCGGGCCGGTCACGTACTCGGCGTGCGCGCCGACCCCGTGCGGGTAGGGCAGCATGCCGAACACCTCGTCGCCCGGCGCGAACAGCGTGACGCCGAGGCCGACCGCCTCGACCGTGCCCGCCACGTCCCAGCCGAGCACGAACGGCGGCGCGCCGAGGAAGATCCCGGCCGCCCGGTGCTTCCAGTCGGTCGGGTTCAGGCCCGCCGCCCGGACCCGTACCAGCACCTCGCTCGCCCCCGGGCGCGGGCGGGGGCGCTCCACCACCCGCAGCACCTCGGGGCCGCCGAGGACGTCCTGGCTGACTGCGCGCATCGTGTCCGCGCCCGCGCTCGTGTTCGTGTTCGTGTTCGTGTTCGTCCGGTCCGTCGTCATGTGCTCCAGCCTCGCGGCGGCGGGCGGCCGGACGTGAGTGGCATGATGGTCACCATCCGATGGGATCCTGCCAGGAGGTCCGCCATGGCCACCGCCCCCGCTCCGGCGCCGCACCGGGTCGCCGTGCTCGCCCTGGACGGCGTGTACCCGTTCGAACTGGGCATCCCCAAGCGGGTGTTCGGCAGCACCGACGGCCTCTACCGGCTGTCCACCTGCACCGTCGACGGCCGGCCGGTCCGCGCCGACGCCGACTTCGCCGTCGTCCCCGACCACGGGCCCGAGGTCCTCGCCGAGGCCGACACCGTGGTGATCCCGCCGTTCGCGCCCGTCCCCGAGACCGCCGCGCTCGACCCGGCGACCGCCGCCGCGCTCGACCTGGTCCGGCCCGGCACCCGGCTGATCTCCATCTGCACCGGCGCCTTCGTCCTCGCCGCCGCCGGACTCCTCGACGGCCGCCCCGCCACCACCCACTGGGCCCTCGCCGACCGCTTCCGCGCGCTCTTCCCGCGCGTCCGGCTCGACCCCGACGTGCTGTTCGTCGACGACGGCGACGTCCTCACCTCGGCGGGCGCCGCCTCCGGCATCGACCTCTTCCTGCACGTCCTGCGCAGCGACCACGGCACCGCCGCCGCCAACCGGGCCGCCCGGATCTGCGTCGTCCCGCCCTGGCGCGAGGGCGGCCAGGCCCAGTACGTCGTGCGGCCCGTCCCCACCACCGGCAGCGCCGGCACCGCCCCCACCCGCGAGTGGGCGCTCACCCGGCTCCACCGGCCGCTGACCCTCGCCGAACTCGCCGCCCACGCCGCCATGAGCACCCGCACCTTCGCCCGCCGCTTCCAGGAGGAGACCGGCCAGAGCCCCGGCCGCTGGCTCACCCAGCAGCGCATCGCCCTGGCCCGCCACCTCCTGGAGGCCACCGACCTCACCATCGACCAGATCGCCACCCGCGTCGGCTTCGCCAACCCCGTCTCGCTGCGCCAGCACCTGCACAGCGCGATCGGCGTCTCCCCCCTCGCCTACCGCCGCACCTTCGCCGGCACCGCCCGCTAGGGCCTGCCTTCACACCCGCACGGCGGACGCCCGCCGTCTCCGACGGCGGGCGTCCTGGTGCAGGTCCGGTGCTCGATGTGCGCGTCAGTACTTGATGCGGGCCTTGCGGCGCCGCAGGCCCAGCGCCGTGCCGGCCAGGGCGGTCAGCCCGATCGCGCTGCCCGCGGTGAGCAGCGGCGCCGTCCGGTCGGGTTGCGGTTCGGCGTTCTCCGCGGTGAAGCCGCCGGCCTTGCCGGAGGCGTCGTACGCGGAGCCGGGCAGCTTGTCCCCGTAGCGCTGCCGCACCAGCCGCTGGTAGGCGGCGACGGTGCTGCCGCGGGCGCCGACCGAGCGGCGGGCCTCGTCGTCGAGCGGCAGGACGCGGCCGTCCTTGAGCTCGTACCAGGCGTTGATCTGGGGTTCGCGGAAGGCGGTGCCGCCGTCGGCCGCGGCCTTGGCGGCGTAGTCGGCCTCGTCGCTGCCGGAGGCGATGTTGACGACCCGCCAGCTTCCGTTCTGCCGGGCGGTCCAGACCGAGGCGCGCTGTCCGTCCGCGGCGACGGCGGTCGTCGCGGTGAACCCGGCCTCGGCGACCTCGGCCCCGGCCCGGCCGGAGACGAAGGCGGCGGAGAGGGTGTAGACGGGCACGGTGTCCCCGGTGAGCCGGGGTGCGGCGGCGGTCGCGGCCTTGGCCTCGTCGGCCGCGCTGATCCCGAGCTGCTGGGTGGGCGGCACGCCCTTGCGGGCGAAGAAGTGCCCCAACTTGTCGAGAACGGCGGGCTGTTGGGTCGCGGTGCGGGCGGCGGCGAGTTCGCCGGCGCCGGGTGCGGCGGGGGCCCCGGGGGCGTCGGCGGCGTGGGCCGCGGGCGCGAGGACGAGGGCGAGCGCGACGGCGGTGAGGGCGGTCGCGGTGCGGGCGGTGCGGACGCGGTGGTGGCTGTTCATGGCGGGGCTCCTCACGCGCCGATCCGGTACAGGGAATGGGTCCAGGAGAAGGAGCCGTTGCTCACGTAGTAGTTGTAGTCGCCCCAGTTGTAGCGGTAGTCGGACGGCCACGGGTCGCCCCAGTACAGCCAGTTGCTGCCGGTGTCGTAGCCGTAGAGGACGTTCATGTGGCCGCCGCCGGAGCTCCACTGGATCCGGGTCTCGACGGGCCGGCCGGCGTCGATCTCGCCCTGCACGGTGGTGTAGCGCAGGTAGCCGTTGACGTACGAGCCGGTGCTGATGCCGATCCGGTACAGCGCGTTCTGCACCTCGGCCAGGCTGGCCTGGCTGTTGGGGCAGGAGGAGTTGACGGAGCGTCCGAAGGCGAGGTTGCAGAACTGGTTCTGGCTGTAGGTGTAGCCGTAGTACGTGGCGATGGTGTTGCCGCTGGCCGCCCAGCACCAGTTGCTCTGCTGCTGGGCCTGCATGGTGAGGTTGAGGATGCGCGAGGTGCCGGCCAGCGCCGGGGCCTGGGGCGCGACGGGCGCGGCGGCCGTCGTCGTGGGGGCGGTGGCCGCCTGGGCGGGGGTGGCGGTGGCGGCCGTGCCCAGCACCGGGGCGAGGACGCCCAGGGCGAGTGCGGCGGCCGTCCGGCGCAGCCGGATCGGGAGGTGTGGCATGGGGGTTCGGCCTCCTGGCAGGGGCGAGGAGTGGATGTGGGGGGCGGCGTCCGGACGGCGCGGGACGAGCATCCGGCCGGGCCGGGGCGCGGGTCAACGGCCGCGGCCCGCCCGGCGGCCGGGGTGTGAACGGGGTCGGCGGCGGTGTGAACGCGGCGGACCTGGGCAGCGCGGATATCGTCCGGCCCGATGACAAGGCGGCCGCGAGGTGTGAATATTCACGGTCGATCGAGGAGGTGGCCATGCAGCAGCCGACCGCACCGTCCGACCTGGCCCTCGCCCTGCGCACCGGGCCGTTCCACCTCGCGCTGCGGGCCGCGATCGCCGCCCGCGGGCTGGCTCTGCACCGGCTGCGCGAACGGCTCGCACAGCGCGGCGTGCGGGTCGGGGTGACCAGCCTCAGCTACTGGCAGCAGGGGCTGCGGCGGCCCGAGCGGGCCGAGTCGCTGCGCGCCGTCGCGGTGCTGGAGGAGCTGCTGGACCTGCCCGAACACTCGCTGACCCGGCTGCTCGGCCCCCGCCGCAGCGTCCCCGACCCCGCGCCGGCCGGCCCGGCGGTCCGCCCCTACCGGGACCTGATCAGCCCCGCCGAGGCCGTCGACGGGCTGCTCGCCGTCCTGTCCGGACCGCCCGACACCGGCCTGCACACCATCACCCACATCGAGCGGATCCGGGTCGGCGCGGACCGGCAGCTGCTGCGCCGCGACTCCCAGCACGTGCTGCGCGCGCACCGCGACGGCATCGACCGCTACCTGGCCATCTACCAGGGCGACCCGGGCTGCGACATCGAACGCGTCCGGGTCCGGGCCGAGGAGAACTGCCGGCCCGGCCGGATCCGCCGCGACCCCGCCGCCAACCTGCTGGTCGCCGAGCTCCTCCTCGACCGCCGCCTGCGCACCGGCGACACCCACCTGCTGGGCTACGGCTTCGACGAGGCCCCGTCGGCCGGGCCCAGCCACGAGTACGTCCGCGGCTTCAACGCGGGCGCCGGCCAGTACGTCCTGCAGGTCACCTTCTCCGCCGCCGCCCTCCCGGTCCGCTGCGACCGCTTCACCCTGCGCACCCCCGGCCAGTCCCCGCTGGAGACCGAGGAGTTGACCCTCGACGGCCACCACTGCGCCCACCTGGTCGCCGCCGACCTGCCGCCCTGCCTGCTCGGCCTGCGCTGGGACTGGGAGTAGCGCGCCGCGGTCCTCCGGTTCAGCGGAAGACGACGTTCGCCGCGTCGCCGACCGGGACGTAGCCGATGCGCTGGTAGATCGCGTTGCTGGTGGGGTTGGCGAGGTCGGTGTAGAGCAGCACCTCGGCCGCGCCGCCGGCCCGGGCGCGGGCGGAGGCCGCCGCCGTCAGGGCGCTCGCGTAGCCGTGGCCGCGGTGCTCGGGCGGGGTGTAGACGGGGCCGATCCGGGACATGCCGGCGACGGCCGGGCTCGCTCCGGCCAGGGCGGTGGTGCGGCCGTCGCCGGCCTCCCAGAGCAGCAGGGTGCCGGCGGCGATCCGCTGGTCGGCGTCGGCCCGCACGTCGCCGGGGGCGCTGATCCCGGCCTCGGTGCAGAACGCGGCGAGCCAGTGCGCGACCAGCTCCCGGTCCGCGGGCGCGGCGGGGCGGGGGCGCCCGGCGGGCGGGGCCGGCGGCGGGGTCAACTCGCCGAGCCGGTACAGCCGTTCGTCGGAGGCGACGGCCCAGTCGAGGCCGGTGCGCCGGGCCCATTCGGCGGCGAAGGCGAACACCGTCTCCCGGCCGCCGCCCGCGTCCTCGGGCCGCTGCGGCCGGTCGGCGAGCGCCCGGGCGAGCTCCTCGGCGGCGGCGGTGCCCATCCGGCCGAGGCGCTGCCCGTACGGCGGGGTGCGCAGGGTGGCGCCGGTGACGGTGCCGTCCGGTTCGCACCACCAGCCGTACTCGGGCGGCGTTTCGCCGTAGGCCCGCGGTCCGTCCCGGTCGATGCGGTCGAGGATGGTGAGCAGCACGGTGTTCTCGACGGGATCGGCCGCGAGGAAGGCCCCGGCTGCGGTGCGGAACGCGTCCAGTGACGTGGTGAGTGTCCAGCCCATGGCCGCATCCTCCCCCGCCGCGGCCGTCCGTGACCAGCGGGTTTTTCCGGTCCGCTACTTCCCCCGCAGGCGGGCGGCGAGTTCGGCGGCGTCCGCCGTGGGGCGCTCGCAGGCGAAGTGCCGGCACACGTACGCGGCGGGCCGGCCGTCCAGCAGCGGCCGGTCGGCGAGCAGCGGCACCTCGGTGTCGCCGGGTTCGCCGACGGCGACGGCCGCGCCGGGCGCGGTGGAGCGCAGCGCGGCCAGGTGCAGCGCGGTCCGGTCCGGGTCGCCGGCCGGGCCGACCACGGCGACCTCGCGGGGCCCGTCGAGCAACGCCTCGGCGACGGCCAGGCCCCAGCCGGTGAACCGGGGGGCGCGGGTGCCGAGGGTGGAGACGATGCCCAACGCCCGTTCGGCGGCGGTGCGGTGGCGCGCCGAGCCGGTGTACGCGGCGTACGTGAGCAGGGCGCCGGCGGCGGCGGTCCAACCGGACGGGGTGGCGTTGTCGGTGGGGTCCTGCGGGCGGCGGATCAACTGCTCGGCGTCGTCGGCGGTGTCGTACAGCGCGCCGGACGCCTCGTCGGTGAAGTGCAGCAGCACCAGGTCGAGGAGCTCCCCGGCCAGTTGCAGCCAGGAGCTCTCCCCGGTGACGGCGTACAGCGCGAGGAAGCCCTCGGCGGTGTCCGCGTAGTCCTCCAGCACGCCCGCGTTGGCGCCCGCCCGCCCGTCCCGGGAGGTGCGCAGCAGCCGCCCCTCGGCCGTGAGGTGGACGGCGATCAGCAGGTCGGCGGCGCGCTCGGCGGCCTCGACCAGGTCGGGGCGCTCCAGCAGCGCGCCGGCCTCGGCGAGCGCGGCGATCGCCAGGCCGTTCCAGGCCGCCACCACCTTGTCGTCCCGCGCGGGGGCCGGGCGCCCGGCCCGCGCCTCGAACAGCTTCGCCCGGATCTCCCGGTACTTCTCCTCGTCCTGCGGGTCCTCGACCAGCCGCAGCACCGAACTGCCGTGCTCGAACGTCCCGGTGACGTCGAACAGCCCGACCGCCACGGCGGCGTCCGCCGCCCCCAGCACCTGCTCCAGCTGTTCGGGCGTCCAGGCGTAGTACGCGCCCTCGGCGTTCTTCCCGCTCGCCGCGTCCAGCGAGTCGGCGTCCAGCGCGGAGGCGAACCCGCCCTCGGGGGTGCGCAGTTCGCGCAGCAGGAAGTCGGCGGTCTCCAGCGCGACCCGGCGCGCCCGCTCCTCGCCGGTGGCCCGCCACAGGTGCAGGTACACCCGCAGCAGCAGCGCGTTGTCGTAGAGCATCTTCTCGAAGTGCGGCACCGTCCAGGTCGCGTCCACCGCGTACCGGGCGAAGCCGCCGCCCAGCTGGTCGTAGATCCCGCCGCGCGCCATCGCCTCGCAGGTGCGCTCCACCATCTGCAGCGCCGCCTCGGACCCGGTCCGCGCGTGGTGCCGCAGCAGGAACTCCAGCACCATCGACGGCGGGAACTTCGGCGCCCCGCCGAACCCGCCCCGCCGCTCGTCGAACGACCGCGTCAACTCCACGACCGCCCCGTGCAGTTCACCCTCCCCCGGCAGCTCCGCCACCCCGCTGCCCACCGCGTACACCGAGGCCCGCTCCGCCAGGCCCCGCCCGATCCGCGCCGCGACCTCCGCCACCTCCTCGCGCCGCCCCGTCCACGCCTTGTCCACCCCCTCCAGCACCTGCCGGAACGAGGGCATCCCGTGCCGCGGCTCCGGCGGGAAGTACGTCCCGAAGTAGAACGGCTCCTTCCCCGGCGTCAGGAACACCGTCATCGGCCACCCGCCCTGCCCCGTGGCCGCCTGCACCGCCTCCATGTACACCGCGTCGACGTCCGGCCGCTCCTCCCGGTCGACCTTCACCGCCACGAACCGCTCGTTCAGGAACCCCGCCGTCACCTCGTCCTCGAACGACTCGTGCGCCATCACGTGACACCAGTGGCAGGCGGCATAACCGACACTCAGCAGCACCGGCACCCCCCGCCGCTCCGCCTCCGCGAACGCCTCGGGGCCCCACTCCCACCAGTCGACGGGGTTCTCGGCGTGCTGCTGCAGGTACGGGGACGTGGCATCGGCCAGGCGGTTCACCATGCGGACAAGTATCCAACGACCTGGCGTCGTGCGAAGCCCCTCCGTCGAGGATCTGCCCCCTCCCGACCTGCGCCGACGCTTCGCAGCAGCACAGTCTCAGGGCATCGATCGGCTCTCCGGCACTGCCGGATCGCTCCCCGGGCCAAGCAGGCACCGGCCGCAGCCTGTCAGTGCCATGAGGCCGTCAGGTAGTCCGCTCTGCGCACCGGCCGGGGCTGGGCAATCGGCCCACCCGGTCACATCGCGACCGCTTCATGGCCACTGTCCTGGCCCAAGTGCGCGCCCTGACAGGAGCGCTCGTGAGCTCAGGTCAGCCAGAGTCTTCCGAACAGCCATAGTGTGCAGTGAAGGTGCGCCCGACCAAAATCACGAGGACGGACGTCAAGGACTTCCGTTTCCATGTCTCTTGCTCGCACTCAAGAGAACCCCGCTCTGGTCTTCACCACAGAGCCCCCGAGGAAGCTCTCAAGGCCATGGTGGAGGAACGGGTCGGTCCGACCGGCATCGTTGCGGTCGGTTACTCCCCTGATGGCACGCCTCGGATCGACCGTCCGGGCGATGCCGACCCCGGGGCCTCCCGATGAGAGGCTTCTTCTCGAAGCCCGAAGAGAGAAGGCCGTCGGCCGACAGACGACGGGAACCACGGCCCCGAACGACGTGTCCGGAAACGGAGCCCCCCGAGGGCGAGCACGAGCCTGACGGCTACAGCGACGGCTGCTTTCCGAGGTACCCGGCCTCCTCCGGGCGCAGAGCCTTGCGTCTGTCGCAGCCGACGGTGCCGGTGGTGCCGTCGGGTTTGGTCACGGCCATGCGGGTGGGACAGGCCCAGACGAAGTAGCGCTGGGCCGGGTGGTTGGTCGTATGCGGTGACCTTGCGGGGCGCTGCTTGGACGGGATCGTGTACTTGCGCAGCTCGGCCTGGTCTCCGTGGTCGGGGCAGACGGGCGGGTGGAGCAAGAATTCGGCGTCCTCGTGATCGAGGATGTGGCGGGCGAAGCGGCGCCCCCGGAACGGGACCATGATCTCGCGGCGCCCCTGCCCGCCGGGCGCATGGGACAAGGTGTTGAGGCTGCCGAGGAAACAGAGTTGCTCGTCGATCACCAGGATCTTCTGGTGCATGTCCTTGATCTCCACCACCGTGTCGGCCACCGCCTTGAGTTCCGGCAGTCGGCGGGCGGCGTCGGCCGCGGTGTCCGGCTTCGCCAGCTGGCCCTGCAGCAGGCTGTCGCTCTCATTGGTGACGAAGAGGTGGATCCGCACACCGCGGCGGCGCGCGTCGTGCAGGTGCGGGAGTACCTCCCACATGCGCTTGGTGTACCAGGGCGACCAGAGCCAAATGCTGTGGCGGGCCTGGTCAATGGCGTCAAGGGCATCGGGGTAGTAAGTGTCCTCGTCGTGGATGGCGGTGTACCGGACATGACCTTCGAAGGCCCGCCAGATCTCCTGTTGCAGCGAGTTCAACCCCGGCGACTCAGCAGCCGGCAGGCCGAGGAGCTGATCGGAGCGGACTCCGCGCACCAGTGCCTCGGGCTCCGCTCTCGCCATGTCCCGTAGCTGGGCCAGGACCGTCCCGTTCTCCGCCCTTGCGACGGCGTCCCAGGCCGCGAGCACGTAGACACGCTGACGAGCCCGCGTCGCACCCACGTTGAAGAGCCTGGCACCGTCCCTCGGGTACGACCGCGCGTCCTTGAAGTCGCCGACAGCTGCCCATCCCGCAAGCACACCGTCCTCCACCAGATCCAGGACGACCACGTCGAACTCCCGGCCCTGGAACCGGTGCGCGGTGCCCACCTCCACCTCGGGGCTCCGGAAGAGGCGGCCCTGGTCGTGGAGCCAGTCGTGCGTCACCTGGGCCTGCAGTTTGTACGGCGTGACGATGCCGACGCTCTCGCCCTCATCGTGGTGGCGCTCGGCCAGTGCGGTGGCCAGCAGGCTGCCGGCCACCCACCAGCGGCCCTTCTCACCCGGCACCCGCCTCACGGAAGCGATTCCGTCGTCTTCCTCACCGAGCCCGTCGGTCGTGACCAGGACGATCTCCGGATCGAGACCCCGGTCCCGCACCGGGCGGGCCGACCTGAGCATGCCGCCGTAGACGATCCGGTTGACCAGATCGGTGGTGTCGGGTCCGAACCGGTGCGTGGTGAGCAGCGCCGCGCAGCCAGGGTGCGCCAATGCGTCGGCGGGCGTGCGGATGCCCACCAGCTCGAAGCAGTCCGTACGAATCCACCGCTCCAGCTCCGGCTGCTTCGGCACGCGCTTGGGCATGACCGGGCCGAGCTGGCAGAAATCGCCGAACAGGACGACGGTCTCCCGGGCCTTGGCGACCGCGACGATCAGTTCGGGCAACAGCGCGGCCCCGGCCTCGTCGACCAGGACAACGTCATAAGGCCCTTCGGCCACGGTCCGGTTGAGCCGCAGCCGGGCGAGCGTGGTGGCGACCACGTTCGCCCTGCGGATCAGCTCGGGTTCGGCTTGGGAGCGTCGGCGTGCCAGCTCCCGCACGAGCCGCTCGTGCTCGCGCTCCAGCTCGCCTTGCCTGGCCAGCAGTCCGGCGCAGGAGGCCTGCAGTTCCCGAAGCCGGACAGTCAGCCGGGGAAGGCCGGCGTTGTCGGAGACGGCCACCAGATCGGCGTCCCCGGGCTGAGGGTGGTGATCCTGCTGGGCCGCACGCAGTCGGTGTCCGGCGGTCTGCGCCGTCTGCCGGGCGAGGGCGAAATCTTGGTCCACCTTGGCCTGGTCGGCGGCGGTCGAATCGATCAATGCCAGTTGCAGGCGCAGCGCGGTGTCATCGACGGGGTGGGCTGCCGCCCGTGCCTGAGCGATGTGGCGGCGCAGCACGTCGTGGTGGGCGGCGTAGGTCCCGGCGGCTTGGACGACCTGCTGGTGGAGGGCGTCACGGCGTCGGCCCTGCTCGGCTCGTTCGCGCTGGATCTCGCCACGTCGCCGTCTGGTCCGCAAGCGACTTCGTCCGTCGAGTTCGCGTTGCTCCGTGTCCAGAGCGGCAAGAGCGGCCTCGGCGTCGAGCAGGGCCGCCCTCAATTGCCGCTGGCTCTGCTCGCCCTTCCCGATCTCGGCCCGCCACTTCGCCACCTGTTCCAGCAGAGCCCGCTGAGGTGCCCAACTTTCCCAGCGCGTCAGCGCCTCCCGGTGATCGACGGCAGCCCGCTCACTCCGGGATCGGGCGCCGGCCTCGCCCATTTCGGCCGCCTCCAGTTCGGTGGCGAGGCGCTCCACCAGGCGGCCGTGGGCAAGGCGTCCCTTTGCCCGCTCGTACGTGTCGGGATCAAAACCGGCGAGTCGGGCCTCCGCATCGCGCAGTTCGGTCAGCTCGGGTTCGCCGGCCAGGGCGGCGAGTTGCTCGGTGACGTCTTCCACCGCTCGCTCGGCTTCTGCCACCTTGGCGCGCACCAGCAGGGGTAGCGAGACTCGCGGGTCCTCGGCCACGTGGCGGAGCGCGGGAGAACCGACTCGGACCATCAGGCCAGGTGGCAGCGAGGAGCGGTCCTTGAGCACCCCCTCCAATGCGTTGTCCACCGCCACGTTGGTGCCGGAGACCAGCAGAACCCGTTTGCCCCGCAGAGCCAGGTCGCTCAACGCCCGGGTCAGCACAGTCGTCTTACCGGTCCCAGGTGGCCCCCAGACCAACCGCAGGCCTGGCGAAGTGCAGGCCAGGTACGCCTGTGCCTGACCGTCCTTCAACACACCGTCGCAGGCCGAGGCATCCGACGGTGCGACCGCGTCGATCCGGCCCCCGACCAGTCGCTCCGTGAGTCCGTTGACCGGCAGGGTCGCCAACGCTTCCCGCAGCGAGCGCACCAGGAAGTCGAGCGGTCGCCGCACCGCCCACAGCGACATTCCGCTCCGGGGCGCGTGGGTCGCCACCTGAAGTCGCACCCGCTCCGACTCGACCCGCCAGCCGAGTACGGTGAAGGACCGCCCCCGCTGATCGTCGGGCCCGGCCCCGGTGGCCAGCCGCATGTCCTGGAGGTCGTCGGGGTCGATCCGGCTCGCATAGGTGGGCAGTCCGTACCAGCCGTCCTCCAGATAGTGGACGTCCCCGACCTTCGTGTGCCTGGGAGACTCCGCACGGCCACCGGAACGGCCCTCACCAGCCAGCACCTGGTCCACGGCCTGGACCAACTGCTCCATCCACTGCGCCAATGTCCCCCCACCTGGACACGACAACGCCACGTGCGCAAATCATCCCACGCCGGTCACTCCACGTGTGCGCTTGTTATACAAATCACCGCACCCACTGCGACGAGGGGCGAGGAAGGGCGCGATCAGCAGTGCGGCCAGAAAATGCCCTGTCCCCTACCTCTGATCGACCGCCGCTGGGCTACGGGCACACGGCCCTCAGCGACGTGGATCCAGCCGCCGTACATGGCCCGGTCGAGGACCTTTTCGAAAACATGCCAATCTGCCTGATGCCCACACGCGTCACACCGGTTCGGATGGAAGCTGCGACCTCGCTGCCATGCCGGCCGGTCCCTCAGCTGTCCACGGAGACCGATCTCGCTGCCGGACGCCGACAGGATGGTGCGAGCCGTCTCAACGGCTTCGGGAAAGTCCGTGGTCGTGAATTCGTCGCCGCCCGGCTGGTGGGAAGGTAGCAGCGCGAATACCCACCGGAACGAGAATGAGCACCGCTCACAGGGTGCGTCGTAGGCCAATACCTCCACTCGCAGCAGCACAGACGGGTGTCCTTACGACCTATAGGTACGTGACCTGGACGATGTAGATCTGCTCGTGTCGTACGACGGTCAGGTACTCGAACATGCCGCCGGGGACGTCGGCTGTCTTGCTCTTGGGGTTCTCACCCCGGTACGAGGTCCCGTCGAGGTAGAGGACTTCCGCAGCTCGAACCAGCTCGTCAGCCTTCCTCTCGACTTCGGCGACGAAGGCCGGCGGCGCTCCGCCGATCACGTATTCCTCACTGGGGAGGTACTCCCAGGACCACGTCATTCGCCCAGTACCTGGTAAGCGGCTCGGATGATCTCGGCAGCGGTGAGAGCATGACGCCGGGAGTCATCAGGATCCTCCGCCACTTGCATGAGGTACTCGGCCCTGCGGAGCTTGGAGGCTGTCACTGGATGCCGTTCGATCTCAACCACGACAGCCCACCGCAGAAGGAACCCCCGGAGAGGATCGAGGGTGTCGGAGTCGATGGCCTTGGTGATCGCTTCAGCCTGCTCGGTCTGCATCTCCAACAGACGGTCCGGGGCCACGACGGCAAGGGCAGCCTTGAGGGCGGTGATGGTCCGCTCCGGGCGCGGGATCAGCTCTTCGGCGCGGTGCTCCGGCTGTGCGGTCACGTCTCCTCCGTGCAGGTAGGCCGATACCACGCTACAACGCGGCAGGCCCGCTGATCCGCCGATTCGGTGACACGACGGCCTCCGCCTTCCAGGCCATCACCATTCATGTCCGTCTCAGTACTGTTCGACAACGCTCCAGGTCAGAACTGCCGGTTGTCTTCAGCTACTGGCACCAGTGACACGCCGCGTACCCCACGCTCAACAACACCGGCACCCCTGCCGCTCCGCCTCCGCGAACGCCTCGGGCCCCGCTCCCACCAGTCGACGGGGTTCTCGACGCGCTGCTGCAGGTACGGGGAGGTCGCGTGGGCCAGCCGGTTCGCCATGGCGGCGGCATCCCAGCCGACCGCTCCCGGGCGAGGGCGCCCCTCCCGCACGCCGGCCTTCCGTCAGAGCAGGGGTCCGCTGCGGGCCGTCCTCCTGCATCGACCTGAGTGCTGGAGGGTTCCGTGCTCCGTGGTGTCGTGATCGCCTTCCCGTCGATACGCCGAAAAGGCCGCGTACCCCGCGGGGAACTCGGTGCGCATGGCCGCGTCGACGCGCTGCCACGGGTGGGCCGTCCGATCCGTGGAGCGGATCCAAGGGCCGCAGAACAGTACGCTGAGCCCAGCAGCACCGGGCCCGTCGAGCCAGAGGAGGTACGCCGATGGCCGCCGAGATGGTCACTCCCGAGTGGATGCACCACCAGATCACCGCTGACGAGTACGACTCCTGGTCCGAGGAGCAGTGCACGGGTATCGAGATCGTGGACGGGATGGTCGTCGTGAGCCCGAGTGCGTCCAAGCGGCACAACCGCTTGGCCCGGATCCTGGCGAACGCCCTGGATGCGGCCGCCGGTCCGGACTGGAACGCCGACACGGACTTCGATGTCCGGTTGCAGGACGTGCCGCTCACCAACCGGCGACCCGACGTCGCGGTCTACCGAGCTGAGACCATCGACATCACACCTACCCGCCCGGAGCACGTCCTCCTGGTCGTCGAGGTCGTATTACCGGGCTCGGAGACCACGGACCGCATCGTGAAGGCGGATCAGTACGCCCAGGCCGGCATCGCCTTCTACTGGCGGATCGAGCAGACCGCCAACGGCGTCCCCATCGTCTACACCTACCTCCTCGACCCCGCGAGCCGGTCCTACCGCGACGCGGACGTGTTCACGGGCACGGTCAGGGCAACCGCTCCGTTCGCGGTCGAGGTCGACCTCAGCGAGATCTGACCCGCCCTCCGAGCGCATGACCGGTCAGCCTCGGGCGAGGCGGCAGCCGGTCTTCAGCTCAGGCGACGACATCCCGAGCCGCTCACCGTACGTGTCAATGCCGGCACCCCCGCAGCTCCGCCTCCGCGAACGCCTCGGGCCCCCACTCCCACCAGTCGACGGGGTTCCCGGCGTGCTGCTGGAGGTACCGGGAGGTCAGTCGTCCTTCGGGTCCGGTTGCTCGGTGAAGTCGATCTTCTTGAAGCGGGCGTTCATGGACTTGAGGAGGAACCAGGTGGCGATGCCGAGGGCGGCGAAGACGACGAAGCCGAGGAGGCCGGGGGTGACCTTGGTTTCGTCGAGGGCCAGGGCGGTGGCGAGCTGGGTGGGGTTCACGGGGGTGCTCATTCCTCCATGGTGACCCGGCCTTAAGGCGGCCGGGTCACCGGGGGGTGGTACGGGGTGGGGTTACTTGCGGAGGCCGGCGAAGAGGTCGGTCTCGGGGAGGTCGGTGTCGACCAGGGACTTGGCGAGTTCGTAGTCCTCGGTGGGCCAGACCTCGCGCTGGACGTCGAGCGGGACGCGGAACCAGGGCCCGTCGGGGTCGATCTGGGTGGCGTGGGCGATCAGGGCCTTGTCGCGGATCTCGAAGAAGTCCCCGCACTCGACCCGGGTGGTGATCTCCCGCTCGGCGCGGCCGGACTTCTCCCAGCCCTCGATCCACTCGCCGTAGGGGGACTCGTGGCCGTTGGCGCTGAGGTAGGCGTGCAGGGCGCGGATCCGGCCCATCGGGAAGCCGTGGTTGTAGTAGAGCTTGGAGGGCTGCCAGGGCTCGCCCGCCTCGGGGTAGGCCGCCGGGTCCCCGGCGGCGTCGAAGGCGGCCATGGTGATCTTGTGGGTCATGATGTGGTCGGGGTGCGGGTAGCCGCCGTTCTCGTCGTACGTGGTGATCACGTGCGGGCGGAACTCGCGGATCAGCTTGACCAGGGCCCCGGCCGCGACCTCCACCTCCTCGAGGGCGAAGCAGCCCTCGGGCAGCGGGGGCAGCGGGTCGCCCTCGGGCAGGCCCGAGTCGACGTAGCCGAGCCAGGCCTGCTGGACGCCGAGGATCTCCCGGGCGGCGTCCATCTCCTTGCGGCGGACCTCGTGGATGTTCTCCTCGACCCACGGGTCGCCCTGGAGCTTGGGGTTGAGGATCGAGCCGCGCTCTCCCCCGGTGCACGTGGCGACCAGGACCTCCACCCCCTGTGACACGTACATCGCCATGGTGGCGGCGCCCTTGCTGGACTCGTCGTCCGGGTGCGCGTGCACCGCCATCAAACGCAACTGCTCGCTCAACGCCTGGTCCCCTTCAGGTACAGGTATGTCCGGTTCGTCGGGCCGGCTCCCCCGCCGCCTCTGGCGCGGACGTGCCCCTCCTATAGTGACGGACTGAAGGGCCGGTCCATTCCCACCGAAGGACGAACGCCCCTCAGCGAAAGGACCGAGCCCCGCCATGGACCACAGCCCTACGCCCCGGACCCCGGCCGCCCCGCCGGCCGGCCGCTACAGCCGGACCGACGACCGGGCCGCCGACCGCAAGCTGCGGATCGCCGCGGTGGTCTGCGGCGTGCTGTTCCTCGGGCTGATCGCCTGGCTGGGCGGCTCGTACCTGCTGCGGGAGACCAAGCTGAACGGGACGGTGCCGACCTTCCAGGCGGTGTCGGACACTGAGCTGCAGCTGCAGCTCTCGGTGCGCAAGAGCGACGGCACCGCGGGCGTCTGCACGGTCCGCTCGCAGGGCGCGGACGGCGCGGTGGTCGGCCAGTCGGACTTCCAGGTCCCGGCGGCGGGCAGCAGCTACGTCGAGGTGGTGACGCTGCGCACCACCGCCCGCGGCACCACGGCGGAGCTGCTCGGCTGCACCCCCGGCAAGAAGTAGCACCGCCTCCGGCAGGAAGTAGCGCCGCCCGCGACGAGAAGCAGCGCCGCCCCCAGCGAGGAGCAGCGTCCCGCCCGTAACGGCGGGGGTGACGCCCCGCCCGGCCCGCTCGCTCACCCTTTCGGAGGGGTCGCCGCGCGCGGCGGCCCCGGGCCCGGCGGGCGGGCTGCCCGGAGACCTCCCGTCCAGGCCGGGAACTTGTTAGGCTCGTGATTTCGCCCCTTCCACGCCGGTCGGCACGGGAGCGGGCGTTGCTTTGCATCTGCCCAGAAAATCGACCCACCGCCACCGGTCCACCCCCGGGGCGGCGCCAGCACCGACGAGGAGCACCCTGTGACCCAGACCAACGATGACGTGACCTGGCTCACTCAGGACCACTACAACAAGCTCAAGGCCGAGCTTGACCAGTTGACCGGGCCCTGGCGCATCGAGATCGCGAAGAAGATCGAGGCCGCACGCGAGGAGGGCGATCTCAAGGAGAACGCCGGCTACCACGCGGCCAAGGACGAGCAGGGCAAGACCGAGGCGCGGATCCGCCAGCTGTCCCAGCTGCTGGAGCGCGCGAAGGTCGGCGAGGCCCCGGCCGACTCGGGCGTGGTGGCCCCGGGCATGCTGGTGAAGGTCGCCTTCGACGGCGACCTGGACGACACCATGGAGTTCCTGCTGGCCTCCCGCGAGGTCACCGACGGCGACATCGACGTGTACTCCCCGCAGTCGCCGCTGGGCCGGGGCATCATCGGCAAGTCGGTGGGCGAGGACGCCCAGTACGAGCTGCCGAACGGCAAGAAGGCCAGCGTGAAGATCGTCGACGCCAAGCCGTTCTCCGGCTGACCGCCCCGCAAGGCACGCGCGGTCCGCAAGGCACGCGCGGTCCGCAGGACCCGCAGGGCCCGCACGCACGACGACGGCCGCTCCCCCGGGTGGGGGGAGCGGCCGTCGTGCGTCCGGCGGGCGGCCGGACGGCCTGGCGGACGGACGGCCGGATGCTCGGACGCCCGGTTCAGCCCGCGGCGCGGCGGTACTTGCGCACCGACAGCCAGGAGAACACCGCCAGGATGACCAGCGACCAGCCCACCGACACCGGCACCGGGTGGTGCATCGGCCAGTAGTCCGGCACCGGGCCGAGCGGGTTGCCGAACAGGCTGCGGCAGGCCTGGACGGTGGCGGAGAACGGGTTCCAGCAGGCGATCGGCTGCAGCCAGCTCGGCATCGAGCTGACCGGTACGAACGCGTTGGAGACGAAGGTCAGCGGGAACAGCCAGATCAGGCCGGCCGAGGTGGCCGCCTCGGGGCTGCGCACCGACAGGCCGATCAGCGCGCCGATCCAGGAGAAGGCGTAGCCGAGCAGCAGCAGCAGGCCGAACGCGGCGAGCGCCTTGGGGAAGCCCTCGTGGATCCGCCAGCCGACCAGCAGCGCGACCAGGGCCAGTACGACCACGGTGAACGCGGTCTGCACCAGGTCGGCCAGGGTGCGGCCGGTGAGCACGGCGGCCCGGGACATCGGCAGCGAGCGGAACCGGTCGACCAGGCCCTTGGTCATGTCCTCCGCGATGCCGGCCGAGGCGCCGGCCACCGCGAAGGTGACGGTCTGGGCGAAGATGCCGGCCATCAGGTACTCGATGTACGTCTGGTGGTTGGTCGGGGCGCCGGGGATGGCGATCGCGCCGCCCATGACGTACGAGAACAGCAGCACGAACATGACCGGCTGCATGAGGCCGAAGACCACGATCTCGGGGATCCGGGTCATCCGGCGCAGGTTCCGCTTCGCCACCACCCAGGAGTCGTGGGCGGTGGCGGCGACGCCGCGGCGCGGGGTGACGGGGGCGCCGCCGATGGCGCCCCGGGTGTCGGCGAGTGTCATCTCAGGCGTCCTTCCCCTGGCCGCGGCGGCCCTTCCCGGCCGCCACGGGCGTGTCGTCCCCGTCTCCGGCCGCGGCGTCCGGGCCCGTCCCGTCCTCGGTGGCGTGGCCGGTGAGGGAGAGGAAGACGTCGTCGAGGGTGGGGCGGCGCAGGCCGATGTCGTCGATCTCGATGGAGCGGGCGTCCAGTTCGCGGATGGCGTCGGCGAGCACCCGGGCGCCGCCGCTGACCGGGACGGTGATCCGGCGGGTGTTGCGCTCCACCGTGGGGTCGCCCTTGGCGTAGGGGGTGAGCGCGGCAACCGCCTCGGGGACGAGGTCGGCGGCGCGGACGACCACCTCGATGCGTTCGCCGCCGATCTGGGCCTTGAGCTCGTCGGCGGTGCCGCGGGCGATCACCCGGCCGTGGTCGACCACCGCGATGTCGTGGGCGAGGCGGTCGGCCTCCTCCAGGTACTGGGTGGTGAGCAGCAGGGTGGTGCCCTGTTCGACCAGGGTCTCGATGACCTCCCAGAGGGCGAGCCGGTTGCGCGGGTCGAGGCCGGTGGTGGGTTCGTCGAGGAACATCACCGGGGGCCGGACGACCAGGGCGGCGGCCAGGTCGAGGCGGCGGCGCATGCCGCCGGAGTAGGTCTTGGCGGTGCGGTCCATGGCCTCGGAGAGGTTGAACCACTCGAGCAGTTCGAGGGCCCGGCGCTTCGCGTCGCGGGCGCTCATCTGGTAGAGCTCGCCGACCATCTGGAGGTTCTCGCGGCCGGTGAGGTACTCGTCGACGGCGGCGTACTGGCCGGACAGGCCGATCAGGCTGCGCACCTTGTTGGGGTGCTTGAGGACGTCGACGCCGGCCACGGTGGCCCGGCCGGAGTCGGGTTGGAGCAGGGTGGTCAGGACGCGGACGGTGGTGGTCTTGCCCGCGCCGTTGGGGCCGAGCAGCCCGAGCACGGTGCCCTCGGGGACGTCCAGGCTCACGCCGTCCAGGGCGCGGACGTCACCGAACGTCTTGACCAGGTTCTCGGCTTCGATGGCTGCCGCCATGGGGCTGCCTCATCTCCTGATGCGAGTCGGTTCTGGAAGGAAATCATCCGATTTGTTACCCGGGCCCGCCTGCGGCAAGCTCGCGATACATCGCAAGATGCTTCCACTCGCGATATATCGCGTCAAGCGTCGCAGGTGAGACAGGTCACAGCCTGGCAGCCCCCACTGACAATCCCTCCGAAGAGCGCCGGCACCGGCACCGGCGCGGTACCGACGCGGCACCGGCACCACGCCGGCGCCCGCCGGCTCAGCGGCTGACCACGTACCCGTCCTCGCGCAGCTCGCCGATCACCGCCGCGCAGTGCTCGGGGCCCTTGGTCTCCAGGTGCAGGTCCACCTCGACCTCGGCCAGGCCCAGCTGCGGGTCGATCCGCACGTGCGCGACGTCCAGCACGTTGGCGTCCACCCTGGTCAGCACGCCCAGCAGGTCGGCCAGCGCGCCCGGCTTGTCGGCGAGGCGGACCCGCAGCGACAGGTAGCGGCCCGCCGCGGCCAGGCCGTGCCGCAGCACCCGCTGCATCAGCTGCGGGTCGATGTTGCCGCCGGAGAGCACCGCCACCACCGGGCCCTCGAACCGGCCGGGCTCCGCCATCAACGCGGCGATCGGCGCCGCCCCGGCGGGCTCGACCACCAGCTTGAGCCGCTCCAGACCGACCAACAAGGCCCGGGAGAGGGCGTCCTCGGAGACCGTCAGCACCCCGTCGGCGAGGGCGTTCACCACCTCGAACGGGATGTCGCCGGGGCGGCCGACCATGATGCCGTCCGCCATGGTGGCGAACCGCTCCAGCGCGACCGGACGCCCCGCCGCCAGCGAGGGCGGGTACGCGGCCGCCGCCGCGGCCTGCACGCCGATCACCCGGACGTCCGGGCGCAGCGCCTTGACCGCGATCGCCACGCCCGCCAGCAGCCCGCCGCCGCCGGTGCCGACCAGCACGGTGCGCACCTCGGGGCACTGCTCCAGGATCTCCAGGCCGACGGTGGCCTGACCGGTGATCACGTCCCAGTGGTCGAAGGGGTGGATGAAGACCGCGCCGGTCGCCTCGGCGTACTCGCGGGCGGCCCGCAGCGCCTGGTCGACGTTGGCGCCGTGCAGCCGGACCTCGGCGCCGTACTCGCGGGTGGCGGCGACCTTCGGCAGCGGGGCGGCGACCGGCATGAAGACGGTGGAGCGCACCCCCAGCAGCGCGGCCGCCAGCGCGACGCCCTGCGCGTGGTTGCCGGCGCTGGCGGCGACCACCCCGGCGGCCCGCTCGACCGGGGAGAGCCCGGCGATCCGCACGTACGCGCCGCGCAGCTTGAACGAGCCGGTGCGCTGCAGGTTCTCGCACTTGAGGTGGACGGGGGTGCCGGCCGTCCCGGAGAGGTGGCGGCTGGTCTGCATCGGGGTCACCCGGGCCACCCCCGCCAGCATCTTCTGCGCGCCCCGGACGTCGTCCACCGTGATCGGCCACCTGTGCATGGGGGCCAGCGTAGGGCCCGGGCGGCGGGGATCCCCGGACCAAGCCCCGGGGCGCGCGTGGTTCCGGTGTCCGTCCGGCGCGCGTACGCTGCTGGTCACGAGTCGCCCGCACCCCCCGTGAGCCGCGATGAGCCAGTCTGCGCCCGATCAGCCCTCCGACCCCGACTGTCCGGACCCGGACGGCCAACTCCCCTACCAGGTCGCGGTGTTCGCCCGGCGGATCAGTGTCGCCGGGGAGCTGGACCGGGCCTCGTTCCTGCTGCTGGAGCAGCTCGCCGCCACTGGCCCGGCCAAGGTGAAGACGCTGGCGGCGGCGCTCGGGGTGGACTCCTCGACGGTGACCCGGCAGGCCGCGCCGCTGCTGCGGGAGCGGCTGGTGACGCGGCTGCCGTACCCGGCGGACCGGCGGGCGGTGCAACTGGCGCTGACCCCGCTGGGGGCCGGCCGGCTGGCCCAGGTACGACGTCGGCGGCGGGAGTTGATCGGCGAGCTGACGGCGGGCTGGACGGCCCGTGAGCGGGCGGTGTTCTGCGCGCTGCTGGCCCGGTTCAACGACGGCCTGCTGGGCCGCCGTTGAACCGGTGACCGGCCCTGCCGGGCCTTGACGGGCCGTCAGCCGAGGGCCTGCTCCAGGTCGGCCAGCAGGTCGGCGGCGGACTCGATGCCGACCGAGATCCGCACCAGGTCGGCGGGCACCTCCAGCGGGGAGCCGGCCGCGGAGGCGTGGGTCATCCGGCCGGGGTGCTCGATCAGCGACTCCACGCCGCCCAGCGACTCGCCCAGGGTGAACAGCTGCGCCCGGTTGCAGACCTCGACGGCGGCCTGCTCGCCGCCCGCGACCCGGAACGACACCATGCCGCCGAACGCCTTCATCTGCTTGGCGGCGACGTCGTGCCCGGCGTGGGTCGGCAGCCCGGGGTAGAGCACCTGCGTCACCTTCGGGTGGCCCGCGAGCAGTTCGGCGACCTTCTCGGCGTTCTCCGAGTGCCGGTCCATCCGGACGCCGAGCGTCTTGATGCCGCGCAGCACCAGCCAGGCGTCGAACGGCCCGGCCACCGCGCCCATCGCGTTCTGGTGGTAGGCGACCTCCTCGGCCAGGCCCGGGTCGGCCACCACCAGGGCGCCGCCGACCACGTCGGAGTGCCCGCCCATGTACTTGGTGGTGGAGTGCACCACGACGTCCGCGCCGAACGAGATCGGCTGCTGCAGGTAGGGGCTGGCGAAGGTGTTGTCGACCACCAGCTTCGCGCCGGCGGCGTGCGCGATCTCGGCGACCGCGGCGAGGTCGGTGATGCCGAGCAGCGGGTTGGACGGGGTCTCCACCCACACCGCGCGGGTGGTCGGACGGATCGCCTCGCGCACCTTCTCGGGGTGGTGGGTGTCGGCGACGGAGAACTCGACGCCCCAGCGGGTCAGCACCTTGGCGAACAGCCGGAAGGTGCCGCCGTAGGCGTCGTTCGGGATGACGATGTGGTCGCCGGGCTTGAGCAGGGTGCGCAGCAGGGTGTCCTCGGCGGCCAGCCCGGAGGCGAAGGCGAGGCCGCGCGCGCCGCCCTCGATCGCGGCCAGGCACTCCTCCAGCGCGGTGCGGGTCGGGTTCGCGGAGCGGCTGTACTCGTAGCCCTCGCGCAGTCCGCCGACGCCGTCCTGCTTGTAGGTGGACACCTGGTAGATCGGCGTCACGACTGCCCCGGTCCGGGGGTCCGCTTCCTGGCCCGCGTGGATGGCGAGGGTCTCGAAGCCGTGGGAAAGCTGGTGCTCGGTCATGCCGCCGAGCCTAGTGCGACGGGTGGGCTTCCCGGCGCGCGACGCGGGACGCGGGCACCGGGGCACGGCACGCGACGCGGGACGGAGGCGGTCCGGCGGCCGGGGTGGCCGTCCCGCGTCGCGCCCGGACCGCCGGGTGCCGAGGATGGAGGGATGGGCCGCGCTCCGGCGGCGGAGCGCGGGACGTTCTCGGCCGGAGGTGAACGGTGATGGCCGGGTTGGTGCGGATGAGTCTCGACGAGCCGGAGGAGGTCCGCCCGTTCGAGGGCGGCAAGGGACAGCTGGCGCTGGTGAACCTGGCGGCCGGCGGCGTCGGCCGGGCGGTGTTCGAGCCGGGCTGGCGCTGGTCGGAGCACGTGAAGCCGATCGCCGGCACCGACAGCTGCCGGGCCTCGCACACCGGGTACGTGATCTCCGGCCGGATCCGGGTGGAGATGGACGACGGCGAGGCGGCGGAGTTCGGCGCGGGCGACTTCATGCTCTGCCCGCCCGGCCACGACGCCTGGGTGCTCGGCGACGTGCCCTGCGTGATGCTCGACTGGCAGGGCTACGCCGACTACGCCAGGCCGCGCGCCTGAACAACGGCTACGCGCGCCGGACTTCGTGCAGGAAGCAGCCGAACTCGACGGCCCGCACGTGCAGCACGGCGGTCGCCGGGTCGGCCAGCAGTTCGGCGGCGAGGGACGGGAGTTCGCCGGGTTCGCCGAGCCGGCCGCCGAGGATCCGGCCGTCCGCCGAGTAGGCGCGCAGCACCCGGTGGCTGCCGTGGAAGCCCTCCGGCCAGCCGCCGGGGTGGCCGGCGCACGGTTCGGCGTGCACAAAGACCGGCCCGGTCTCCAGGTACGGCCCGGGGTCGCAGCCGGTCTCGGCGGCCCAGCGCAGCAGCGGCGCGTAGGACAGCAGGATGATCCGCTCGCCGGGCCGGGCCCTGGTCAGGCAGCAGCGCAGCGGTTCGCCGCCCTCTTCGGTGACGGTGGCGGTCCGGGCCTGCCCGGCGTCGTCGGTGCGGCGCAGCGCGTCCAGGACGGGGGCGGGCACGGCCCTGGTCTCGATCCCGGCCGCGGTGTCGGTGGTGGTGTGCATGCCTCCAGCCTGCGCGGGGGCGGGGCCGCGGTCCGGCGGCTTTTGGACGTCGCGCTGCGCCGCGGCCCGCCGCGGGGGTGTTCCTCGCGGCGGGCCGGGGTGGTGCGGGTGGTTGACGAGGCGTCAGGTCAGCTGGGGAGCGAGGCCCTTGATCTCGTCGAAGGCGAAGCCGCTGTGGTTCATCGACTCGGCGGTGTCCCGGTCGATGCCGAGCCGCTGGAGTTCGGCGTACTGCGACTCGGTGAGCGGGGCGGCGGAGCCCTGGTCGAAGCCGGAGCCGGTGGCACCGTCCCCGAGGTCTCCGCCGGACATCGAGGAGAACGCCTTCTGGAGTCCGTTCAGGTCGAGTTCGGTGGCGCCGGTGGGGGCGCTCTGCGCGGCGCCGTCGGTGGAGATGCCGATCCGCAGCGGGAGGTGCGCCGACCAGTCCGACGTGTCGGCGAACTGGGCGATGTCGAAGGTGATCGCCTGCGGGCGGCCGTCCTTGAGCTGCACGTCGGCGGAGAGCTTGCGGTCCGGCACGTCGCTGAAGTCGCCCTTGGCCGGGAGCTTCGGGTAGCCGGGGATGCCCTTGGCGACGCCGGTGACCGACGTGTACAGCGCCTCGACCAGCGGGCGGGCGGGCGCGGAGACCCGGATCACGTCGTCCGCGTCGCCGCTCTTGCCCAGGTCGGCGAGCGTGACGTTGTCGGAGAGGGCCTCGGTGAGCGAGTTGCAGAAGCCGTTGAGCACGGACGGGTCGAGGCTGGGGGCGGCCTTCGGGGTGGCTCCCTTGCCGGCGGAGCCGGACATCTGCCGGGAGAACTCCTCGAACTTGTCGGTGTCCACCGAGATCCACTTGCCGCCGACCAGGTCCTTGAGCGGGGCGGCCGCGGGCGGCAGCTGGTCGAGGGCCGACTCGAACTCCGAGCTGTCCTCGCCCGCGAGCTGCGCGATGCCGCGGACGTCGACCTTGAGGTAGGCCTTCTTGCCGATCAGCCGGATGTCGGCGTAGGTCCTGCCGTCCTTCTTGCCGTTCAGCGCGTAGCCGACCGAGGCGCCCTGGAGGCCGTCGGTCCCGGTGCCCGCGGTGTCGCAGCCGCCCTTGGCGCCCTGGACGTCCTTGAGCGGCTTGTCGTAGCCGACCGACACGGACAGCTTCAGGTCGGAGAGCAGGTCGGCGGCCTGCTTCTCGATCGGGTCGCCGGTCGCCTTGCCGAACTCGACCAGCTGGGAGGAGGTGGCGTCGAGCGAGAGGTCGACCGTGACGGTCCTGGCGTCACCGAGCTTGTCGAACGCCTTGCCCAGCTTCTGACCGGCGCTCAGCTGCTCGACGGTGCCGCAGGCGGCGAGCCCGCCGCCGAGCAGGACGGCTCCGGTGGTGACGGCTATGCCCGCGCGGACGGTGCGGCGGCGGATGACGGTGTTGATGGCTTGACTCCTGCTACTGGAGACGGTTCGGGCCCGGTCGGCCCTGCCGCGGAGGCAAGCTCAGCACGATGACGCGTCCCCCCGCACGCGAATATTTTTACCATTCATTTAGGACATTCTCAGACGGCCCCCACCGTCCGTGCCCGGACCCCGTCCGTGCCCGAACCCCCGTCCCCGTGCGGACCCGTCAGACCGCGCTTCCGGCCACCCAGTCCGCCCAGGCCATGTTCCAGCCGTTCAGGCCGTTTCCGGGATTCACCGTGCGGTCGCCGGAATTGACCACCTCGACCACGTCGCCGATCATCGAACTCGCGTAGAAGGCGGCCGCGTTGGTGCTCGGGTCGTTGCCGCCCTGGACGTCCTGCAGCGCGATGCAGCCGTGGCTGGTGTTGTCGTTGCCGAACTGCGAGGCGGGCGACCAGTAGTTGCCGTGGATGAAGGTGCCCGAGGTGGTCAGCCGCTGGGCGTGCGGCACGTCCGGGATGTCGTACTCGCTGCCCAGGCCCACCGTGCTGGAGTTCATCCGGGTCTGCTGGTACTTCTCCGAGATCACCAGCTTGCCGCCCCAGGTGCGGTGTTCGGGCGCGCCGCCGATCACCGGGTAGGTGGCGGTGACCTGGCCGTCGGTGCGGACGGTGAGGGTGTCGGCCTTCAGGTCGGCGGTGGAGACCTGGCTGCGGCCGACGGTGAAGGTGACGTCCTTGGACTGCGTCCCGTACACGCCCCTGGCTCCGGCGACGTCCTTGAGCCGCAGCTTGAGGGTGACCTTGGTGCCCTTCGCCCAGTACTCCTGCGGGCGGAAGTCGAGCCGGGTGGAGTCGAACCAGTGGCCGACGATCTCCACCGGCGGGTCGGCGACCACGGTGATCGCCTGCTGGACGGCCTTCCGGTCGGTGATCGACTTGTTGAAGTTGATCGACACCGGCATGCCGACGCCGACGGTGGAGCCGTCCTCGGGGGTGAAGTAGCCGACGAAGGTGTTGGCCGGGGAGGCGGTCGAGAAGCTCGCGTTGGCGTCGGCCGGGCGCTGGTCCTTGTCCACCGCGGCGGCCGCGACGGTGTACGTGCTGCCGCTGGACAGCTTGGCGGTGGAGGTCCAGCTCGCGCCGTCCGCGGCGAGCTGCCCCGCTATCGCCCGGCCCGCCCCGTCCGTGACGGTCACCGAGGTCAGGGTGCCGTCCAGCACGGTGACGGTGACCGGCTCGGTGAACGGCGCGGCGGTGGCGCCGTCCGCGGGCTTGACGGTGATCTGCGCCACCGAGGCCTTCGGGCTGGTGGACGGGCTCTCCGTGACCGCCCCGCCCCCGGCCGGAGCCGAGCCGGAAGCACCCGCCGCACCGGACTTCCCGCCGCCCCCCGAACAGGCCGCGACCAGCAGCACGGGGGCTCCCAGCAGCCCGGAGAGCACCCCGCGCCGGCTCCAGTTGCCGCCGCGCGGCCGGTCCTGCTTCTCCGGTGCGGTCACGTCCATGCTCCTCGGTCCAAGATCACGCATTTATGTGCAGATCGTACGAGAGTACCCAAGGGTTAGGCAGAACGGACAAAAGCCCGGTCCGGGGATACCGGACCGGGCTCTCGCACGGGGTGGAACGCGGTGGGACGGGTGTCACTGCACCTCGTACTCGTCCCAGCTCTCGTCGTCGGGGTCGTAGTCGGTGCTGGCGGACTCCCAGGTCGCGGAGGCGAGCTCCACGCCGGGGACGTCGCCGAGCAGGGCCACCGGGTCGACGAAGTGGGCGAGCGAACCGGTCGGGTCCACCTCGATCGCCTCGACGGCCTGGGCCCGCTCGTCGTCCTCCAGGTACTCGTCCTCGGCGACCTGGGTGAGCGCGGCGGCCTTGAGGGCCCCCTCGTCGGTGATCTCGGCGATCAGCTCGATGGTGAGGCGAACGTAGCGCGGGGCGTCCTGCTCGGGCAGGTCGGTGCTGGTCATGTCAGCGAGCCTAGGGCCTCGCACAGCCTTCCGGAA
This sequence comes from Kitasatospora sp. YST-16, assembly GCF_026802215.1. Lineage (NCBI taxonomy): Bacteria > Bacillati > Actinomycetota > Actinomycetes > Kitasatosporales > Streptomycetaceae > Kitasatospora > Kitasatospora sp. YST-16. The sequence continues at coordinate 4,362,834 of NZ_CP113837.1, read as the reverse complement.
ACGAGGCCGGGGCGGAGCCGGAAGCAGAGCCCCGGGCGGGCGGTGAACGGCGGCGGAACGGGGCCGGAACGGCCGCGGGCACGAGGAAGGGCCGGCCCGGGCGAACCCGGACCGGCCCTTCCTCCTCCGCTCGGACTCCCCCACCCGGGAGCTCGCGGAGCCGCGCCTCGCGGCGCGATCTCTTGCCGCGGGAGCCGCCGCACCCTGGTGAACAGGGGCGGGACGACGGCGCCTCCCGCGGTCCGGACACAGTGGGCCGGGTCAGGCCGACCGGTCGTGTCCCTGGCGGCCGCGGGGGACGGGGAGCCGCTCCCGTCCTTCCGCTGCCACCGCTTTCGGCGTTCTTGCCGTGCTTCAAAGATGCCGTGCCCGTGTTAACCCGGTGATGCGCAGTTGTGACGTCCGAGTACCAACTGTTCCGGGGCCCGGGATCCCACCCGGACGGCGGGCGCGGCCGGCTGAGCGGGCGTCAGTGGCCGGCCCGGGCGGTCAGGAAGGCCAGCAGGTCCTGCCGGGTCACGATGCCCTGCGGCTTGCCCTCGACCAGCACCACCACCGCGTCGGCCTTCTCCAGCACCGCCATCAGGTTGGTCACCGACTCGCCGGAGCCGACCACCGGCAGCGGCTTCGACATCACCCCGTCGAGGGTGTCGGTCAGCTGGATCCGCCCGCTGAACAGGCCCTCCAGCAGCTCCCGTTCGACCACCGAGCCGACCACCTCGCCGGCCATGATGTCCGGGTGCCCGGCGCCCGCGGAGACCACCGGCATCTGCGAGACGCCGAAGTCCCGCAGCACCCGGACCGCCTCGGCGACCGTCTCGCCCGGGTGCATGTGCACGAACTGCGGGATGCCCTCGTGCTCGATGGCGTCCTTGCGGGCCAGCACCTCGCCGATGTGCGCCTCGTCGGTGGCGGTCGGCAGGAAGCCGTAGTCGGCCATCCAGTCGTCGTTGAAGATCTTCGACAGGTAGCCGCGGCCGCCGTCCGGCAGCAGCACCACCACGACGTCGTCCGGCCCCAGCTCGCGGGCCACCTCCAGCGCCGCCACCACGGCCATCCCGCAGGAGCCGCCGACCAGCAGGCCCTCCTCCTTGGCGAGGCGGCGGGTCATCTGGAACGAGTCCTTGTCGGAGACCGCGACGATCCGGTCCGCGACCTGCCGGTCGTACGCGGTCGGCCAGAAGTCCTCGCCGACGCCCTCCACCAGGTACGGCCGCCCGGTGCCGCCCGAGTACACCGAGCCCTCCGGGTCGGCGCCGACCACCTGCACCTTCCCGCCGGAGACCTCCTTCAGGTAGTTGCCGGTGCCGGAGATCGTCCCGCCGGTGCCGACGCCCGCCACGAAGTGGGTGATCCGCCCCTCGGTCTGCTCCCACAGCTCCGGTCCGGTGGAGTGGTAGTGCGAGGCCGGGTTCTCCGGGTTGGAGTACTGGTCCGGCTTCCACGCGTTCGGGGTCTCCCGGACCAGCCGGTCCGAGACGTTGTAGTACGAGTCCGGGTGCTCCGGCGCGACCGCGGTCGGGCAGACCACGACCTCCGCGCCGTACGCCCGCAGGGTGTTGATCTTGTCCGTGGACACCTTGTCCGGGCAGACGAAGATGCACTTGTAGCCCTTCTGCTGGGCCACGATCGCCAGCCCCACCCCGGTGTTGCCGCTGGTGGGCTCGACGATGGTGCCGCCGGGCTTGAGCGCCCCGGAAGCCTCCGCCGCCTCGATCATCCGCATGGCGATCCGGTCCTTCACCGAACCGCCCGGATTGAAGTACTCGACCTTCGCCAGCACGGTGGCGCTGATCCCCTCGGTGACCTTGTTGAGCTTCACCAACGGGGTGTCGCCGACCAGCTCGATGATCGAATTGTGGTACCGCACGGGGGTCCTCCCGGTCGATGGCATCACTGATTTACCCGAAACCCCCAGCCTAGGGCCCGCCCCGCCCCCGCACCGCCAGCCTGCCCCGCCGATCCGCCGATCCCGCCGATCCCGCCGCGGCCGGGCGCCGCCGCACGCCCGGGGCGGCCGGGGTCCGGCGGGCGGGTGGTTCTGCGGGGGCGGGCCGGTAGGGCGGGGCGGTCGGGGGGTAGCAGTGGGGTACCGGTGTGCGGAGCGGAGGAGGGGGTGGGCCATGACCGGCTCGCAGGCGTCGAGGGCCCGGGTGGCGCGACGGATCGCCACGGCGGCGGCCTACGGAGGCGGTGGGCTGGGGCTGCTGGGGGTGGGGCTGGCGGGGGTGCTGCTGACCGAGAGCCGGATGGCGATCCGGGCGATCGGGGTGCTGGACGGCGATCCGCCGTTCGCGGACGGGGTGTACGGCGAGGCCTTCGCCGACCCGGAGGACTCCCGGCCGCCCCTGCTGCTGGCGTTCCTGGGCGATTCGACGGCGGCCGGGCTGGGGGTGCAGCGCCCGCAGGAGACGCCGGGTGCGCTGCTGGCGTCGGGCCTGGCCTCGGTCGCGGAGCGCCGGGTGCGGCTGGTGAACGCGGCGCGGACGGGGGCCCGTTCGTCGGACCTGGCCCGGCAGTTGGAGTCGGCGCTGCCGCAGCGGCCGGACGTCGCGGTGCTGATGATCGGTGCGAACGACGTGACCCGGCACGCCCCGGCGGCCCGCAGCGTGCGCGAACTGGGCGAGGCGGTGGGCGCGTTGGTCTCGGCGGGGTGCCACGTGGTGGTGGGCACCTGTCCGGACCTGGGCACCATCAAGCCGGTCCGGCCGCCGTTGCGCTGGGTGGCGCGGCGGTTGAGCCGGCAGCTCGCGGCGGCGCAGACCATCGCGGTGGTGGAGGCGGGCGGGCGGACGGTCTCGCTGGGTTCGCTGCTGGGGCCGGAGTTCGCCACCCGCCCGGAGCTGTTCGCCGCGGACCGCTACCACCCGTCGGCGCAGGGTTACGCGACGGCGTCGATGGCGCTGCTGCCTTCGCTGTGCGCGGCGCTGGACTTGTGGCCGCAGGAGTCGCCGGAGGCGGGGGGTGCGGTGGAGCCGCAGGCGGTGCTGCCGGTGGCGGTGGCGGCCGCGGCGGCGGCGGGGCGGTCGGGCACCGAGGTGTCGGCGGCCGGTCCGGCGAACGGCACCTGGCGGTGGGCGACGTTGAAGCAGCGTTTCCGGCTGGCCCTGCCGGGCGGGGAGGAGGCCGGTGCGGTCGAGCCGGACGCCGACCGCCCGCCGCGGGGGGACGCGTCGGCGAACTCACATCCGGAGGCGGATGACGCCGGAGCTACCAAGCGGTAACTTTCCCGGGAGATCCGCCGGATCGCGTCCCGAGGTCACTCAGCGAGGAGCCCGCCATGCCCGAAGCCGTCATCGTCAGCGCCGCCCGTTCGCCGATCGGCCGGGCGTTCAAGGGCTCGCTGAAGGACGTCCGCCCGGACGATCTGACCGCGCAGATCATCGGCGCCGCGCTCGCCAAGGTCCCGGAGCTGGACCCGCGGCAGATCGACGACCTGATGCTGGGCTGCGGCCTGCCCGGCGGCGAGCAGGGCCACAACCTGGCCCGGATCGTGGCCGTGCAGATGGGCATGGACTACCTGCCGGGCGCGACCATCACCCGCTACTGCTCCTCGTCGCTGCAGACGACCCGGATGGCGCTGCACGCGATCAAGGCGGGCGAGGGCGACGTCTTCATCTCGGCGGGCGTCGAGACCGTCTCGCGCTCGATCAACGGCACCTCGGACGGCATGCCGGGCACCACGAACCCGCTGTTCGACGAGGCGCAGGCGCGCACCAAGCACCGGGCGGAGACGGGCGGCGGTGAGTGGCACGACCCGCGCGAGGACGGCCTGGTGCCGGACGCGTACATCGCGATGGGGCAGACCGCGGAGAACCTGGCCGCGCTCAAGGGCATCACCCGGGCCGAGCAGGACGAGTTCGGCGTCCGCTCGCAGAACCTCGCCGAGGCCGCGATCAAGGCCGGCTTCTGGCAGCGCGAGATCACTCCGGTGACGCTGCCGGACGGCAGCACGGTCAGTGCGGACGACGGCCCGCGCGCGGGGGTGACGGTGGAGGGCGTGTCCGGGCTGAAGCCGGTGTTCCGCCCCGACGGCACCGTGACGGCCGGTAACTGCTGCCCGCTCAACGACGGCGCCGCCGCCCTGGTCGTCATGTCCGACACCAAGGCCCGCGAACTGGGCATCACCCCGCTCGCCCGCGTCGTCTCCACGGGCGTCTCCGCCCTCTCCCCCGAGATCATGGGCTACGGCCCGGTCGAGGCGTCCAAGCAGGCCCTGCGCCGGGCCGGGCTGTCGATCGGCGACATCGACCTGGTCGAGATCAACGAAGCCTTCGCCGCCCAGGTCATCCCCTCCTACCGGGACCTCGGCATCGACCTCGACCGGCTGAACGTCAACGGCGGCGCCATCGCCGTCGGGCACCCCTTCGGCATGACCGGCGCCCGCATCACCACCACCCTGATCAACTCCCTCCAGTGGCACGACAAGCAGTTCGGCCTGGAGACCATGTGCGTCGGCGGCGGACAGGGCATGGCCATGGTCATCGAGCGCCTGAGCTGAGCGGAGTGACGCGCGTCTCATCCATTCGGAGTGACACTGCGTGATTGAGGGCCGGATCACACCGAGGGTGCGATCCGGCCCGTTTTTCGGCCTTCCGGGGCCGAATTGTCGACGCACCGGATTGGATCAACTCCGCAGCGTAGAAAGGTATTACCTAACAATTTGAGGACAAGTAGGAAAGTCCATAACAAATCCGACATCAGCCACTGCAGTAACGGCCGCCGATACGGCAGTGTGGAGACGTAACCCCGTTCCGCTCCTCGTTGGGAGTACGTTCCGTGAGCGCCGTCTTCCTCTCCCTGCTGCTGGTACTGATCGTCCTGACCACCGCCGTCCTGCTCCACCTCCGCACGCTGGCACGGAAGTTGGACGCCCGGCAGCCAGCCCCGCAGGTGGACGAGGCGCTGATACGCCGCGCCGTCGCCGAGGCCCTGGCCGCCGACCGGGAGCGGGAGATCACCGAGGCCCGGGCGTTCTGGGCCGAGCAGGAGGCGCGTGCCGCCGAGGACTCCCCGCTGTTCGACACCCCGTTCACCACCATCGGCGAGGACTGGCCGATCTTCTTCCCGCGCCCGACCGGGCCGCAGGAGGCCGCCGACAACAACGGCGTGATGGACCCGGAGTTCGGCGAGGCGCTGCGGCACGCGCTGGAGGACCTGATCAAGGACGGCCCGGCGGACGGCGGCCCGGCCGGCGGCGCCCTCGGCGGCCACCCCGCGCACCCTGTCCACCCCGCCCATCCCGCGCACCCCGCCCACCCCGCGCAGGGCGGCGGCTTCCCGGCCCCCGGCGACAACGGCGACGTGCAGGCCCGCCGGGAGGCCGACCTGCTGGCCACCGGCCTGGAGGCCGGGCTGCTGGACGCCGAGGCGGAGCCCGCGACCGCGCCCGACCCGCGCCGGCACCCCTCGCACCCCGACTTCGTGCCCAGCCCGACCCCGTCCCGCGAGTGGACCGACGACCGGCTGGCCGCGCTCGCCGAGGAGCGGATCGGACTGACCGACGTCCGCCCCGGCCCGCTGGGCACCCTGGACGTGTACGCCTTCGCCGACGGCACCACGCTGTGCGTCGCCCCCGGCGACCGGGAGGCCGCCTACCGGCTGATCGACGCCGTCCGGGCCGGCGAGGACGTCCGGCTGCTGGGCGGGTCCCGGTTCTCCGGCTCGTACTCGCTGACCTTCTCCACCGACGACGAGACGGTCTACGTGCTCGCCGACCGGGTGGTCGCCTCGATCTGAGGCCGCCCACGCGCCCGCGACGGGGCGCCGGAGCGCACGGCAAGGGGTTGCCCGTGCCGCTCCGGCGCCCCGTCGGCGTTCTGACGGGCCGTCAGGGGGCGCGTCAGGCGGTGAGCCGGTCGGTGTGCTCGACGTCGGCCAGCGCGGCGGCCAGTTCCTGCGGGTGGCCGTCGCCCGCGGCGAGCGCCAGGTCGTGCCCGGTGACGGCGAGTTGGTCGCCGACCGCGAACGCCCCGCTGTCGGGCACCTCCAGCGCGGGCAGGCCCTCCAGCGCGCGGGCCCGGTCGGCCAGCCGGCGGGCCAGCGCGAGCCCGGCGGCGGCCCGGGAGGGGTGGCCGGGGACGGCGTTCAGCAGGCGGCTCTGCGGCATCGCCCGGAAGCGGTCGGCGAGCCGGTCGACGGCGTCGGTCAGCCGCGCGGCGGCGGGGAGGTGCTCGGACATGCCCCGAGCGTAGGGCCTGCCGGGCCCCGCAACGGCCGCGGCGGGCCCCGGAGGATCGTTCCTCCGGGGCCCGCCGCGGGTGCGCGCCGGGGCGCGGTCAGTCGTCGCCGCGCAGGATGGCGATCAGGCGCAGCATCTCCAGGTAGATCCAGACCAGCGAGAGGGTCAGGCCGAAGGCGGCCCGCCAGGCCTCCTTCTCGGGGGCGCCCTGCCGGATGCCCTCCTCGATCTCGGCGTAGTCGAGGGTGAGGAAGAAGGCGCCGAGCGCGATGCCGACCAGGCCGACCACGATGCCCAGCGGGCCGGAGCGCAGGCCGAAGTCGGCGCCGAAGAGCACGGCGACCATGTTGACCAGCATCAGCAGCACGAAGCCCATGGCGATCGTGAGGCCGATCCGGGTGTACCGGGGGGTGACCCGGATCCGGCCGCTCTTGTAGGCGATCAGCGTGGCCGCGAACACCGCGGCGGTGCCCAGTACGGCCTGGATGGCGATGCCCGGCAGGAAGGTCTCCAGGGCCATGCTGATCGCGCCGAGGAAGAAGCCCTCGAGCGCCGCGTAGGCCAGGATCAGCCCCGGGTTGACGCTGCGCTTGAAGCTCACCACCAGGCCGATGACCATGGCGACCAGCGCGGCGCCGATGGCCGGCGCGAAGTTGTCGACCGGCACGGTGAACCAGGCCAGCGCGCCGAAGGCGACCAGGGTGAGCAGCGTCATGGCCGTCCGGGCCACCACGTCGTCCATCGTCATCCGGCCGGTCTGGGCCGGTCCCGCGGACGGTGCGCCGTACATCGCGGCGAGCTGGTCGTCCGTCAGCGGCGGCTGCTGGCCGGCGTACGGGCCGCCCGCGTACGGGGAGCCGTACGCGGGTTGGCCGGGCTGAGCGGCCGTCTGCGTGCCGAATCCCGCGTACTGGTTGTCGCGGGTGAAGGACCCCTCCCGCGAGAAGACCGGGTTCCTGCTTCTCATCACATTCCCTCCGGGGCGGCACGGCACCACCCACACAGGGGACAAGAGTAATGGTTTGGCAAAGTATTCCGCGTCGGTCGTGAGGATGATCCCGTGTCGCCTGCGCGGGGGGCCGCCGAGCGGGCAGGGTGGGGGGCGCAACTGACGCTTACCCAGAAAGGCGGCCCCGATGGCCGAGGAGCTGTACGCCGTCCTGAAGACCAACAAGGGCGACATCGAGATCCGGCTGCTGCCGAACCACGCCCCCAAGACGGTCAAGAACTTCGTGGAGCTGGCGACGGGCGAGCGCCAGTGGATCGACCCGAACACCGGGCAGCCGAGCAACGCGCCGCTGTACGACGGCACGGTCTTCCACCGGGTCATCGAGGGCTTCATGATCCAGGGCGGCGACCCGCTGGGCAACGGCACCGGCGGCCCGGGCTACAAGTTCGCCGACGAGTTCCACCCGGACCTGGCCTTCACCAAGCCGTACCTGCTGGCGATGGCCAACGCGGGCCCGGGCACCAACGGTTCGCAGTTCTTCATCACGGTCGGGCCGACCACCTGGCTGACCGGCAAGCACAGCATCTTCGGCGAGGTCACCGACCCGGCCAGCCAGAAGGTCGTGGACGCGATCGTCGGTGTGGAGACCGGGCGCAACGACCGCCCGGTCGAGGACGTGGTGATCGAGAAGGTCGTCATCGAGACCCGCTGACCGGCCGGCACGCGGAAGCCGCCCGTCCCCGCGGAGGGGACGGGCGGCTTCCTGACGCCGGGTCAGTCGGTCTTGATGCTGGTCAGGATGTCCATCCGGGAGGCCCGGCGGGCCGGCCAGAGGGCGGCGACCATGCCGACCAGGGCGGCGAGGCCGAGGAAGAGCAGCACGCTGCCGTACGGGATCACGGTGGTCAGTCCCTTCAGTTCGGAGGCGAGGGTCCGGGTGGCGGCCCAGGCCAGGAAGCAGCCGAGCAGGACGCCGACGAAGGCGCCGAAGACCGAGATCACCACGGACTCCAGGCGGATCATCCGCTTGATGCCGCGCCGCTCCAGGCCGATCGCCCGCAGCATGCCGATCTCGCGCTTGCGCTCGAACACCGACATGGCGAGCGTGTTGATCACGCCGAGGACGGCGACGATCACCGCCATGCCGAGCAGGCCGTACATCAGGTTGAGCATGGTCGAGATGATCCGGCTGAACTCGTCGACCATGTCCTTCATGGTCCGGACCTCCATCACCGGGTTGCGGCCGGTGGCGTCCTTGATCGACTGCTTCAGCTCGGCGCTCGGGCCGTCGGTGCCCTTCACCAGGATCTGCTGGACCAGCGGGTGGGCGTCGTGGCGCTCGATCAGCTGGTTGGGGGCCACCACCGGGGAGACGCCGTCGTTGCGCTCGAAGACGCCGCCGACGGTGAGCGTGACGGCCTCGCCCTTGCCCGTGGTGGCGGCCAGGGTGGAGCCGGCCGAGAGGTGGTGGGTGGTGGCGAACTCGTCGTTCACCAGCACCTGGCCCTGCTTGAGCGCGCCGGTGGAGCCGGAGGCCATGGTCAGGTTGACCAACTGGTCGAAGGCGTCTGCGTCGTAGCCCTCGATCGCCTTGGCCTGGTCGGAGCCGTCCAGGTGCCACCAGACGTTGTCGACCTGGCTGACCGCCTTGACGCCCTTCGCCCCGGCGACCAGGCCGGTCAGGTCGGGGGACAGCTCGCGGCCGTTGGCCATGCCGACCACGTAGTCGGCCTTCATCGAGCCGGCGACCATCGAGGTGACGGCGCTGGTGACCGAACTGCCGATCACGGTCAGCGCGGTGACCAGGGTCAGGCCGATGGTCAGCGCGGCCGCGGTGCTGGCGGTGCGGCGCGGGTTGCGCACCGCGTTCAGCCGGGCCAGCTTGCCGGGGGTGCCGAACAGCTTGGCCAGCACCGGGCCGACCAGCGCGATCACCGGCCGCGACAGCAGCGGCAGCAGCACGAACACGCCGATCAGGGTGAGCGGGGCGCCGAGCTCCAGCAGGTGCTGGGCGCCCGAGCCGCTGCCGTTCGCCCCGGCCAGGATCAGGCCCAGGCCGGCGCCGGCCAGCAGCACGCCGATGCTGTTGCGGATCAGCAGGCCGCGCTGGGTGCTGGGCTGCTCGCCGCTGCTCATCGCCGCCACCGGGGGGATCCGGGAGGCCCGGACGGCCGGCAGCAGCGCCGACAGCACGGTGACCACCACGCCGACCACCAGGGTGGCGACCACCGTCACCGGGGCGACCACCAGCGAGCCGGTGGGCATGCCCTCGTCGAAGGCGTGCAGCAGGGACTGCAGGCCCGCGCCGATGCCGATGCCCGCGAGCAGGCCGCCGACCGAGGCGATCACGCCGATGGCGAGCGCCTCCACCAGCACCGACTTGGTGACCTGGCCGCGGCTGGCGCCGACCGCCCGCAGCAGCGCCAGTTCCTTGAGCCGCTGGGCGATCAGCATGGTGAAGGTGTTGACGATGATGAAGATGCCGACGAACAGCGAGATGCCGGCGAACACCAGCAGCATGGTCTTGGTGTTGGCGACCGAGGAGGCGACCATCTTGGTCTGCTCGTCCTTGAGCTCCTGCCCGGTCTGCAGCTCGACGCCGTCGGTGCCGGTCTTCGCCCGGGCCTGCTCCAGCAGTGCCTGCTCGGAGGTGCCGGCCTTGGCGGTCAGCACCACCGAGCTGAACCGGCCCGGTTCGAGCAGTTCCCGCTGGGCGGTGGCGGTGTCCATCAGCACCAGGGTGCCGCCGGAGGTGACCTTGGGGTCGTCGGTGGTGAAGACGCCGGTCAGCACCGCGTCCCGGGCGGCGCCGTTGCCGGCCACCCGGACGGTGTCGCCCACGTGGTAGCCGGCCTTCTCGGCGGCCTGCCGGTTCAGCGCGACCTCGTTCTCGGCGCGCGGGCCGCGGCCCTCGGCCATCGGGTAGCGGGTGTCCGCACCGGCGGCGTCCGGGACGAAGTTGGCGCCGCGGGCGCTCCAGGCCTCGCCGACCAGGTTGCCGTTCTTGTCGGCGACGCCGGTGAAGCCGGAGACCACGCCGCGGGCCCGCTCGGTGCCGGGCAGCGCGGCCAGCTGCTTGACGGTGTCCGGGGTCAGCGAGGTGCGGTCCTCGGGCTGCGCGTCGCCGTCGGCGGGGCCGCCGTCGTCCGCGCCGGAGGCGGAGACCAGCACCGAGACGTCCGAGAAGCTGGTGGAGTAGCTGTTGCGCATGGCCTGGCCCATGGTGTCGGAGAACACCAGGGTGCCGGCCACGAAGGCGGTGCCGAGCAGCACGGCCAGTACCGTCATCAGCAGGCGGCCCTTGTGGGCCAGCACGTTGCGCAGTGCGGTGCGATACATGGGGTCAGTCCTGGGGAGTGGGTGCGGTCGGTTCGACGTGGCTGACGGGTCTGACGGGGCGTCAGCTGGTGCGGCCCTTGGCGTCGAAGCGACGCATCCGGTCCAGGACGGTGTCGGCGGTCGGCCCGAACAGCTCGTCGACGATCCGGCCGTCGGCCAGGAACACCACCCGGTCCGCGTACGAGGCGGCCACCGGGTCGTGGGTCACCATCACCACGGTCTGGCCGAGTTCGCGCACCGAGTTGCGCAGGAAGGAGAGGATCTCCGCGCCGGAGCGGGAGTCCAGGTTGCCGGTGGGCTCGTCGGCGAAGATGATCTCCGGCTTGGAGGCCAGCGCCCGGGCGCAGGCGACGCGCTGCTGCTGGCCGCCGGAGAGCTGGGCCGGGCGGTGCGAGAGCCGGCCGGACAGGCCGACGGTCTCCACCACCCGGTCCAGCCAGGCCCGGTCGACCTTGCTGCCGGCGATGTCCATCGGCAGCGTGATGTTCTCCAGCGCGGTCAGCGTGGGCAGCAGGTTGAACGCCTGGAAGATGAAGCCGATCTTGTCCCGGCGCAGCCGGGTCAGCTGCTTGTCCTTCAGCCCGACCAGCTCGGTGTCGCCGATGGTGGCCGACCCCGAAGTGACTTTGTCCAGCCCGGCCATGCAGTGCATCAGCGTCGACTTGCCGGAGCCGGAGGGACCCATGATCGCGGTGAACTCGCCCCGCCCGAAGGAGACCGAGACGTCGTCGAGCGCCACGACGCGGGTCTCGCCCTCGCCGTAGACCTTGTTCAGGCCGGTGGCGCGGGCCGCCGCCAGGCCGGTGTGGGCTGCGTACGCGGTCGAGGTGCTCACGGTGGGGACTCCTGTCCGGAGGGTCGGTGTTCGGCACGGCGCGACCGGACCGGAAGACTCCTCCGACCGCTACTCCATCCTCACGGCCGCCCGGCCCCGCCCACGTCGCTCCGCCGAACGGTTGCCCCACCACCGCCAGGCGTACGGCCTCCGCCGCCGTCTCCTCCTGCGGTATGACCCCGCCCCCGACCCCCGCCCCGGGCCCCGCGCCGGGGGCGGTCCGGGGGCGGTCCGGGGCCCGGGGTGGCCGAGAACCGCCGCCCGGTGGCCGAAATGCCGGACGCTTCGTCAGATGGCATGGAAGCATGACAACTTCCGCGCCGGGAAATATGCGAAACACTCGCCCGGCCGACTAGGCTCAGTGCCTGAGTTCGCCGCGCTCCCAGGCCCAGATGGTGGAACGCAGACACGGGCAGCTTAAAACTGCTTGGCCGCGAGGCCGTGCCGGTTCGAATCCGGCTCTGGGCACTCTCCTGCCCGTCCTCCGTCACTCCTGGTGACCGGAGGAGTGCGGACCTCCCCCGGTCAGCCGGCCGTGATCGACAGGGCGTGGTGGAAGGCGCCGGTCGGATCCCAGGTGGCCTTCACCCGCTGCAGCCGGGGGTAGTTGTCCTTGTAGTAGAGCGTCTGCCAGGGCACGCCCGAGGTGTTCCACTGCGGGTCGGTGAGGTCGACGTCCGGGTAGTTGATGTAGGAGCCGTCGTTGGCCGCGTTGCTGACCGGCACGCCGCCGGTGGCGGCGTACACGTCCCGGTAGAGCGAGCCCATCCAGGCCAGGTGGCGGGCGTCCTGGGCGGGGTCGGGCCAGTAGGTGGTGAAGTTGGCCTTCAGGATCGAGTCGCGCTGCGGCATCGCGGTGGCGTCGGGGGCGACGGTGTTGGCCCGGCCGCCGTAGGAGTAGAGCAGGATCGAGCTGTGCCCGTCGTAGCCGGGGTCGGAGAGGTAGCGGTACAGGGTGGCGATCTGGCCGTCGTCCCAACCCCGGCGCAGGTAGGCGCCCTTGGACTTGGTGCGGTTGAACGCGCCGGTGTCGTACGGGTCCTTGAGGGTGGCCTTCAGCCACGGCGAGGTGGACTGGCTGCGGGCGGCGGGTGCCCGGACGCCGGCCGCGACCGCGTCGAGGTAGCGGGTCATCAGGTCGGCCGCGTCGGGGAGGGTGTTGTCGATCTGGGCGCTGAGGGTCACGGTGCCGACGGCGGCGTTGCCGAGGATCAGCACGCTGTGCAGGCCGGCGTAGGGCGAGCCGTCGGCGCTGTTGGCGGCGTGCCAGGCGCCGTGGTTGCGGACGACGGCGGCGAAGTCGGCCGCGTCCAGGTCGCTCCACTTCCACACCGCGGCGGCCTTCAGCAGGGTGGCCGGGGGCTTGGGCAGCAGTCCGGACGGGTCGGTGCCGGTGGCGCCGGGGGTGCGGAACCAGTAGCGGGTGACCACGCCGAAGTTGCCGCCGCCGCCACCGGTGTGCGCCCACCACAGTTCGCGGTTGGGGTCGCCCTGGTCGCTGGTGGCGACCACCGCGCGGGCGGTGCCGGAGGCGTCCACCACGACCACCTCCACCGCGTACAGGTGGTCGACGATCGCGCCGTGGGCGCGGCAGAGCGCGCCGTAGCCGCCGCCGGTGACGTGGCCGCCGACCCCGACGGTCGGGCAGGTGCCGCCGGGGACGGTGACGCCGTGGTCGAGGTAGAGGGTGCGGTAGACGTGGCCGAGGGTGGCGCCGGCCTCGACCATGAAGGCGCGGCGGGCCGGGTCGTAGCCGACCGCGGTCATCTCGGATATGTCGATGAGCGTGCGCACCGCGGGGTCGTCGACCAGCCCGTCCAGGCAGTGGCCGCCGCTGCGGACGGCGATCCGCCGCCCGTTCTGCACCGCCTCGGTCACCACCGCGACCACCTGCGCGGTGGTGTACACCACCCGCACCGAGTCGGGCTGTCCGACGAAGCGGCCGTTGTAGCTGCGCGAGGTGAGGTCGAGGTAGCGCGGGTCGCCGGGCGAGACGGTGCGGGCGGCCGGGGTCGGCACCGCGACCGAATCGACAGCGCTGTTGACAGAGTCGGCGGCATAGCTGTCAATCACGGGGAGCGCCACGGTGCCGCCGAGTGCGGCGGCCACTCCGAGGAACCCGCGACGGGTCGTTTCAGCCAAGGTCAACACCAAGCCCTTTCCCGTTGTCGCGGCCGTCCCGCCGAATGGCCGGAATGCGCGCGATCGGACCGAATACCGGGCACGATACGCAGCCCCGCAGACGGGATGTCGCCCACCGCGTACCGGGTGCGGTACTGCGTCACGTGCGGTGGGCGACTATCGAATACCGGGATTTTCGGAGGTGCGAGTTCCGGTCAGTACTGCGCGGTGTGCAGGATGGGCCAGCCGCGGTCGCGGGCCAGTTCGGTCATCAGCGGGTCGCGGCCGACCACCCGCGGGTTGCCGACCACCCGCAGGATGGTGAGGCCCTCGCGGCGGTCGCCGTAGGCGAAGCACTGGGCGGCGTCCAGCCCGAGCCGGGCCATCGCCTCCACCACCACCTCGGAGCCCGCGGCGTCGGGCGAGTCGGCGTACAGCACCAGATCGGCGGCGAATCCGGTGCCCGAGGTGGTCGGGCGGCCGGCGGCCGGCCAGTCGGCCGCATCGCCGGGCGGGTCGCCGGGCGGCGGTCCGCCGGCGATGCAGACCAGCAGGTCGCCGGCCGAGCGGTGGCGGGCCGCCGCCTCCAGCACGGTGAGTACCGAGCCGGCCGACAGCAGGTTGTGTCTCACGTCGAAGAATGCCGCGCGGCGGCCGCTCCGGTTGATCACGCTCCCCCGTTCCCGTACTGCTCTCGCTCTGTTCGCGCGCGGAGCGCGACCGACCGGGATAATCATGCCGCAAGCATTTGCAGTCGTGAAGTCTCAACTTTGCCGACGACCGAATTCCTATTCCCGAAAGAATAATATTCCTTTCGGAATCGATCCACCCCCGACCACCGCCCCGGTAGATGACATGTGCACGTCCATTAACTTTACAGCTCCCTTGACACGATTTGACACCTGGTGTTGTATCTGCTTCGACAAGGTCGCCTAGCAGGGGAAGCGAGATGGCCGAGCGAGACGGCGGGACGGTCGGGATCATCCTGGCCGGCGGACGGGGAGAACGCGCGAAGCCCATCACCCTCGAGTCCGCGGACTACATCCGGAGCAAGGCGCTGATCCCGTTCGCGGGCCGACGGCTGATCGAGTGGGTCGTCGACGCCTGCCGGGACCAAGGCATCCGCCGCTTCTACGTGGTGGCGCAGGGCCTGGAGAACCGCAGCCAGATCAAACTGCTGCTGGGCCACGGCGAGCAGTACGGGGTGGAGGTGCGCTACTCGCGCTCCAGCTTCGACCGCTACAACGTCGGGTCCGGCGCCGCCACCCTGCACAACCTGGAGCAGTGGGACCTCACCGGGCGGGCGCTGGTGCTCCCGGTCGACTCGGTCTTCGACTTCTCCCTGGCCGAGCTGGAGGCCACCCACGAGGAGAGCAACGCCGTGGTCACCGTGGCCGCGGTGGCCCGCAGCCCGCTCGAGGTGGCCGGCAAGTACGGCGCGATGCGCACCGGGGCCGACGGCCTGGTCTCCGGCTTCGTCGAGAAGCCCAGCCTGGCCCGGGTGCACGAGGTCTTCCCGGAGGCGACCAGCGACAACTGCGCCCTGGTGCCCACCAACGCGGGCATGTACCTGGTGGACTGCCGCCGGCTGCGGCTGGCCGCCCGGGAGCCGCAGCTGATGCGGCAGGCCCAGCAGCGCCTGGACTGGGGCGGCGACCTGCTGCCCTGGCTGGTCGGGCACGGCCGCACGGTGGCCGCGCACCACATCGCCCGGCTCGGCGACCTCGGCAACGTCGAGGACTACCTGGCGACGCTGCGCCAGGTGCTGTCCGGCGACTTCCACCAGATGAACCGGCTGATGCCCGAACCGCACAACGACCGCCCGCGGTACTGGATCCACGAGAGCAGCCTGCACACCAAGGACGACGCCTCCGGCACCACCCTCGCCGACAAGATCGCCAGCGGCGACGTGGTGATCGGCCCGGGCGTCCGGATCGGCCGGCACGTCACCGTCGGCTCCGGCGTCCGGCTGGAGCACGCCGACATCGGCGACGGCGCCGAACTGCGCGAGGGCGCCCGGCTGAGCGGGACCTCGCTCGGCGACTCCTCGCTGGTCGGCCCGTACGCCCGGATCAGCGACTCCTACATCGGCCCGATGGCCGACATCCGCTCCACCCGGGACGACCCGGTCCGGATGGACGGCTACTGCGCGGTCGGCGACGGCGTGCACGTCCGGCAGGGCACCCGGCTCACCGGCGTGAGCATCTACCCGCGGCTGCGGGTGCCGGCCCTGGCCAACCTGCCCTCGGGCACCCGACTGACCAGCTCCGACGACATCCTGCGCTGGATCTGAGCGCACCCCGACGGTCCGGCGCGGCCCGAGCACCCCGAGCACCCCCGAGCACCCCGAGCACCCCCGAGCGGACCCGGGCAGGACCCGGGAAGCCCCCCAGAGACGAGGAGCAAGCGATGGACAACCCCGTGGCGGTGATCGGCGGCTCGGGACGGCTGGGCCGCCTGGTCGCCCAACGACTGCTGGACCGCGGCGCGCCGGTCCGCGCGATCGGCCGCAGCGTGCAGCACGCCCGGCGCAGCCTGCCGCCCGGCGCGCTCTTCTTCGAGGGCGACGTCCGCCGGCCGGAGACCCTGCGCGAACCGCTGGCCGGCGCCTCGGCCCTGGTCTACTGCGTCGACCCGGGCACCGCCGACAGCGGCCCGGACCGGCCGGAGACCACCGCCTACCAGGGCGTGCGCAACGCCCTGGCGGCCGTCGCGGAGGGCGGCCACCGCCCCCGGGTGGTGCTGGTCAGCCAGATCCACGCCACCCACCTGGCCCACCCGCTGAACGCCTACGGCCGGGTGCTGGAGTGGCGGCTGGCCGGCGAGAACGCGGTCCGCGACTCCGGCCTGCCGTACACCGTGATCCGGCCGGGCTGGCTCACCGACACCCGGGAGGCCGGCGAGCGGGTCCGGCTGGAGCAGGGCGACCTGGGCTCCGGCCAGGTCTCCCGGCCGGACCTGGCCGAGGCCTGCGTCCAGGCGCTGCTCCACCCGGCCGCGGACGGCGTCACCTTCGAGATCTTCAACGAGCCCGGCAGCGCCTCCCCGGCGTGGAGCGAGGCGTTCGCCGGGCTCCAGGGCGACCGGACGCCGGTGGGCTGACGACGACATGAGCCAACACCACGAGGCCCGCAGGGCCGCGATCGAGGCGGCCGCGATCGGACCCGGCCGCGCCCAGCCGCTCGGTGCCACCCTGGACGCCGACGGGGTCAACTTCTCGCTCTACTCCGAGCACGCCACCCGGGTCGACCTGCTGCTCTTCGCCCACCACGAGGACCTGGCCCCGGCCCGGGTGGTCCCGCTCGACCCGGAACGGCACCGCAGCTACCACTTCTGGCACTGCCACCTCTCCGGCCTGACCGAGGGCCAGGTGTACGCGTACCGGGTCGACGGCCCGCGCCGCACCAGGGAGTCCGGCACCTTCTTCAACCCGCGCAAGGTGCTGATCGACCCGTACGCCCGGGCCAACGTCAACTCGCTGTGGGACCGCACCCGGGCGGTCGGCACCGAGGACAACTGCGCGTACTCGATGCGCAGCATGGTGGTCGACCTGGACGGCTACGACTGGGAGGGCGACGAGCCGCTGCGCACCCCGCTGGCGGACACCGTGATCTACGAGCTGCACGTCGGCGGGCTCACCGCCTCGCCGTCCTCGGGGGTGGCCCATCCCGGCACCTTCAACGGGGTGGTGGAGAAGATCCCGTACCTGAAGGAGCTCGGCGTCACCGCGGTCGAGTTGCTGCCGGTCTTCGACTTCGACGAGCGGCAGGTGCTGCGGATCGGGCCGAACGGCGCGCCGCTGCACAACTACTGGGGCTACGACCCGTTCGGGTTCTTCGCGCCGCACACCGGCTACTGCTCGGACCCGTGCGAGTGCACCCACATCACCGAGTTCCGCGACATGGTGAAGGCGCTGCACCGGGCCGGCATCGAGGTGATCCTCGACGTGGTCTTCAACCACACCTCGGAGGGCAACGAGAACGGCCCGGTGATCAGCTTCCGCGGCCAGGCCAACGAGGTGTACTACCACCTGTGGCCGCAGGACCGCCGGCACTACATGGACTTCACCGGCTGCGGCAACGCGATCAACGCCAACCACCCGGCGGTGGCCAAGTTCGTCATCGAGTGCCTCGAGTACTGGGTGACCGAGCACCACGTGGACGGCTTCCGGTTCGACCTGGCCTCGGAGCTCTCGCGCGGGGCCGGCGGCTACGAGATGGACGTACCGCCGGTGCTGTGGGGGATCGAGCTGTCCGGGATCCTCTCCGAGTCGAAGATCATCGCCGAGCCGTGGGACGGCGGCGGCCTCTACCAGGTCGGCCGCTTCCCGGGGAAGCGCTGGGCCCAGTGGAACGGCCCCTACCGGGACGACGTCCGGCGCTTCGTGCGCGGCGACGCCGGCCTGGTCGGCACGGTGGCGACCCGGCTCGGCGGCTCGCCCGACCTGTTCGGCAAGGACGGCGAACTGCCCACCAACAGCATCAACTTCATCACCTGCCACGACGGCTTCACGCTCAACGACCTGGTCAGCTACGACGAGAAGCACAACTGGGCCAACGGCGAGGCCGACGCGGACGGCGCCCACGAGAACTTCAGCTGGAACTGCGGCGTGGAGGGCCCCAGCGACTCGGCGGACGTCGAGCGGCTGCGGGTGCGGCAGATCAAGAACCACGCCGCCGTGCTGCTGCTCAGCCGGGGCGTGCCGATGCTGCTGGCCGGCGACGAGTTCCGCAACAGCCAGGGCGGCAACAACAACGCGTACTGCCAGCACAACGAGACCGCGTGGCTGGACTGGAACCAGGCCGAGAAGGAGACCGAGGTCCGGGACTTCTTCCGGAACATGACCGCGCTGCGCCGGCGCTTCCGCGCGGTGCGCGAGGCCCGGTTCTTCTCCGGCCGCACCAACGCCCGCGGCCTGCCCGACGTCACCTGGCACGGCACCCGGCTGGAGCAGCCGGGCTGGGACGACCCGCAGGCCCGGGTGCTGGCGCTGACCCTGGCCGGCTTCGAGGGCGACCCGGACCTGCACGTCATCCTCAACATGTTCCACCTGGGCCTGGACTTCGAGCTGCCGCCGGTCGACGGCCACCGGTGGGCCCGCCTGGTGGACACCGCGCGGGGCCCCGGCGAGGACGTCCTCGCCCCCGGCGCCGAGGAGCCCGTCCACGGTCACGGCTTCCACGCCCAGGGCCGCAGCGTCGTCGTCCTGGTGGCGCTGCCCGACGAGGGAGGAACGCACCGATGAACGCACCCGACACCCGGCGGATGTACTCCGACAGCATCGCCGGCTACGTCACCAGTTACGACCCCGCCCACGACCGGTTCGGCCTGCGGACCTCGGACGGGCGCGAGTTCACCATCCACCTGGACGGCTTCCTGGGCTCGGAGATCGTCCGCAACCTCGGCGACGGCCCGCGCGACACCGGCGCGGCCACCCGCGACATGCTGGCCGAGGGCCGGTACGTCTTCGTCTACGGCCTGTTCTACCGCTGGGACGGCGGCGAGCGGATCGAGGCCCGGCAGATCACCTTCCCGGAGACCAGCCGCGGCAACTACGTCTTCGAGCACCCCAAGTGGTGGGTGCAGCAGGCCGCCGAGATCGCCGACTTCTACCTGCGCGGCCACTTCCCGGACGGCCCCGGCAAGGACGGCCGGTACGACTGGCGCAGCTTCCGCACCCGGCTCACCCTGAGCGGCACCCACGTCCCGGACTTCACCGGCGCGGACGTGCGGCAGGAGACCGACACCATCTCCCGGCTGGTCTACGGCCTGGCCACCGCCTTCATGCTCACCGGCGAGGAGCGGTTCCTGAACGCCGCCGAGTCCGGCACCGAGTACCTGCGCGAGCACATGCGGGTCGTCGACGACGCGGAGGGCGTCGTCTACTGGTACCACGGCATCGACATCGGCGGGGCCGGCCAGCGCAAGGTCTACGCCTCGGAGTTCGGCGACGACTTCGACGCCATCCCGATGTACGAGCAGATCTACGCGCTGGCCGGGCCGACCCAGACCTACCGGATCACCGGCGACCCGCGGATCCTCGACGACATCGACCGCACGGTCGCCCTGTTCGAGCGCTTCTTCCGGGACGAGGAGCAGGGCGGCTTCTTCTCCCACCTCGACCCGATCACCATGGACCCGCGGGCCGACTCGCTCGGCCCCAACCGGTCCCGGAAGAACTGGAACTCGATCGGCGACCACGCCCCGGCGTACCTGGTCAACGCCTACCTCGCCACCGGCCGGGAGGACTTCTCGAAGCTGCTGGAGGAGACCGCCGACACCATCGCCGAGCGCTTCCCGGACGAGCCGGCCAGCCCGTTCGTCCAGGAGCGCTTCCACGGCGACTGGAGCCCCGACCGCTCCTGGGGCTGGCAGCAGAACCGCGCGGTGGTCGGCCACAACCTCAAGATCGCCTGGAACCTGACCCGGATCCGCGCCCTGCACGACAAGCCCCGCTACTCCGAACTGGCCGAGCGGATCGCCGAGTTGATGCCGCCGGTCGGCAGCGACCAGCAGCGCGGCGGCTGGTACGACGTGGTGGAGCGGGTGGCCGACCCGGACACCGGCGCCCACCACCTGGTCTGGCACGACCGCAAGGCCTGGTGGCAGCAGGAGCAGGCGATCCTCGCCTACCTGATCCTGGCCGGCGTCTCCGGCGACCCGGAGCACCGCCGGCTGGCCCGCGAGTCGGCCGCCTTCTACAACGCCTTCTTCCTCGACTACGACGACGGCGGCGTCTACTTCAACGTGCTGGCCAACGGCATCCCGTACCTGGTCGGCACCGAGCGGCTCAAGGGCAGCCACTCGATGGCCGGCTACCACGCGCTGGAGCTGTGCTACCTGGCCGCCGCCTACACCGGCCTGCTGATCACCTCGGCGCCGCTCACCCTGCACTTCCGGCCGCAGCCCGGGGCCTTCCCGGACCGCCTGCTGCGGGTGGCGCCGGACCTGCTGCCGGCCGGCTCGGTCCAGCTCTCCCGGGTGTGGGTCGACGACGAGCCGTACCAGGACTTCGACCCCAAGCAGCTGACCGTCCGGCTGCCGCTGAGCAGCCGCCCGCTGAAGGTCCGGGTGGAGGTCGAGCCGGCCGACATGCGGCTGCGGGTCTCCAGCGACTTCGACGGCAAGACCGCGCACATCCACTGCGAGGGCGTGATCGACCGCGAGGAGCTGGAGAAGTTCCGCCGCTGCCTGGCCGAGGCGCTGTCGGTGGAGCCCCGCCGGGTGGAGTTCCACCTCTGCAAGGTGACCGAGATCGGCCGCCCGGCCATCAACGAACTGCTGTTCCAGCGCGCCAAGATGGGCCTCGAGGTCGACTTCGTGATCGTCGGCTGCAGTCTCCCCGAGGTCACCCAGGCCCTGCTGGCCACCGACGCCTTCCTGGTCGACGAGGACCGGACCTGCGTCACGGACTGACCCGCCGCCCCGCCCCCGCCGTGCCCCACCCGGCGGGGGCGGGGCCCGGCCCGACCGCCATCGCGCCAGAACCTCACCCAAGGATCGATGTGTCCATGATTTCGAACCTCCGTGCACCGCACGCCGGCCTGCGGCAGGACGGAATCTCCGCGTACTGCCACGAACTCTTCAGCTGCTTCGCCCGCTCCGACCAGCGGCGCTGGGGCGAGGTCTACCTCCGCGGCCTGCGCCAGGCGGACGGCCGCAAGACTCCCGCCAACATCTCCGAGCAGGTGCTCGGCCGACGCACGGTGCAGCCCATCCAGCAGTTCGTCAACCAGTCCACCTGGGAGGTGGGCGACGTCCGCCGCCGGCTCGCCGAGCTGGTCGCCGCGGCCGCCGCCCCGCTCGCCTGGGCCGTCGACGACGTGGTGTTCGCCAAGAACGGCACCCGCTCGGCCGGCGTCGCCCGCCAGTTCGTCCCCGCCGAGGGCCGCACCATGAACTGCCAGCTGGCCCTGGCCACTTCGCTGGTCCTGCCGCACGGCGCCCAGCCGGTCGCCTGGCAGCTGGCGCTGCCCCGGCACTGGGACACCGACCGGGCGCTGCGCACCCAGGCCCACCTCCCCGAGGAGGCCCGGCACCTGCCGCGCTGGCGGCTGCTGCTCGACTCGGTCGACGAGATGCTGGGCTGGGACGTGCCCGGTGCCCCCGTGCTCGCCGACTGGAGCAGCGAGAAGGAGGTCGAGCCGCTGCTGCTCGGCCTGGAGGAGCGCGGCCTCGGCTACCTGGTCCAGGTCGGCGCCGGCACCGTGCTGCCCGCCTGCGCCACCGGCGCCCAGCGGGCCCTGCCGGTCACCCACGGCGCCCAGCCGGTGCGCCGGGCGCCCGCCACCGTCCGCCGGCGGGCCGCCGAGCTCGCCGACGAGCCGGTCCCGCAGGGCGACCGCGCGGTGCTGGCCTGGCGGGAGGGGCCGGCCGCCCGGGTGCGGCACTCGCAGTTCCTGGTGGTGCCGCTCTCCGACGGGCGCGGCGCCCGCCGCGGCCGCTTCGCCGAGCTGGCGCCCGCCGCCCCCCGCCACCTGGTGGTCGAGTGGCCGTTCGGGCGCTCCCAGCCGCGCACCTACTGGGTGACCGACCTGCCGGTGCACCGGCTGCCCGAGCTGGTCGCCCTCGCCGAGCTGCGCGGCCGCTCCGCCGACACCGTCGAGCGGCTGCACCGCGACTACGGCCTCGGCGACTTCGAGGGCCGGTCCTACCGCGGCTGGCACCACCACGTCACGCTGGTCGCCGCCGCGCACGGCTACGACCTGCTGGGCCGGCTGGCCGGCCTGGAGGCCGCCCACGAGTCCTCGGCCACCGGCTGACCGGCGCCGCCGGCACCTCGGGGGCGGCCCGGCGGGCCGCCCCCGAGCGCCGGGTCCGGGGCGGACGCCCACCGGGCCCCGGCTCAGCGCGCCGCGTCGAACGGCACGCCGGTCAGCTGCTCGCTCAGCGCCCGCAGCCGCGCCCGCGCGCCGCTCTCGTACGCCTGGTTGCTGGCCCGGGCCTCGGTCGAGCGGTTGAAGTACCGCCCGGTGACGCCGTCCAGGGCCGGGTCGGTGACCAGCCGCAGGGTGTGCCGCACGCCCTCGGCGACGGTGCTCTGCGGGGTGTAGAGGTTGACCACCATCTTGGTCGGCATGTACGACGCCGGGTGCAGCGCGTTGACCGTCACGCCGGTGCCGGCCAGTGCCTCGGCCAGGTCGAAGGTCAGCATGATCTGGGCCAGCTTGGCCTGGCAGTACGCCTGGACGCCGTCCCAGCCGCGGCGCAGCATCACGTCGTCGAAGTTGACCGGCGCCTGGCCGGCCGAGGTGACGTTGACGATCCGGGCCGGGGCGGAGCGGGCCAGCAGCGGGGCGAGGCGCACCGACAGCACGTACGCGGCCAGGTAGTCGACCTGGAAGGTCAGCTCGTGGCCGTCCCAGCTCTCCTGGCGGTCGAGTTCGACGCCGATGCCGGCGTTGTTGACCAGCGCGTCGAGCCGTTCCAGGCCGGCCGCCCGCTCGGCGAGCTTGTGGATGTCGGAGAGCCGGGCGAAGTCCGCCAGCAGGTAGCTGATCCGGTCGTTGCCGGTCTCGGCGCGCAGTTCGGCGAGCAGGGCCTCGCCCCGCTCCCGGCTGCGGCCGTGCAGCACCAGGGTGGCGCCGCGGGCGGCGAGTTCGCGGGCCATGGCGCGGCCGAGGCCGTCGGTGGCGCCGGTGATGAGGACGGTCTGTTCTTCGATGGGGGTCACAGCAGCCTCCGTGGTCTGGAGAAGGGCGCTGCCCGGAAGCGCCGTCGGTGCTTCCGGGCAGCGGATGGTCGATCAGACGATCGGGTGGCCACTGGCGGTGGTCTCCGGGACGTTCTCCTTGACGTCCCAGTGCTCCGCGATCAGGCCGTCGGCGATGCGGAAGACGTCCACCACGGCCATGCCGCGGTCGCCGTCCTGCGCGGTGAAGTGGCTGTGCACGAAGACCAGGTCCTGGTCGGCGGCGATCCGCCGGATCGTGAACCGGCCCTGCGGGACCTGGGTCTTGAACCCGGCGACGAACTCGACCACCGGCTTGCGGCCGTCGGGCAGGTTGGGGTTGTGCTGGACGAGGTCCTCGGCGAGGAAGCGGTCGGCCTCGTCGGTCTCGCCGTCGTTCCAGACGGTGGTGAGGTACTGGGTCACCAGCTGCTTGTTGTGCTCGGACATCTCGGACTCTCCCGTTCGTGGGTTTCGGTGGTGCCTGGTGGTCAGGAGGTGGATGGTGCGGGGACCGGCTGCTCGGCCGGAGCCGGGGCCGCCGGGGTCTTGGTGCCGCGGCCGGACAGCACGTGCGCGCCGGCTGCCGCGATCAGCATCAGCAGGGCGAGCCCGGGCATCAGGGTCGCGCCGACCGAGGGCAGGAAGGTGGAGCCGATCAGGCTGCCCAGGCTCATGCCCAGGTACAGCGCGGAGGCGTTCAGCGCCAGGATCAGCGCCGGGTGGGCGGGCAGCACGGCGATCAGCCGGGCCTGCTGCGGGGCCTGGTACATCTGGCTGAAGAAGGCCCAGACCGCGAACAGCAGCAGGCCGGCGACCGCCGCCTTCGGGGTGACGACCAGCAGGGCCAGGGCCGCGCCCAGGCCGACCAGCGACACCGTGATGGTGCGGGTGCCGCCGAGCTTCTCGCTGATCCGCGGCGCCAGCCCGTTGCCGATCACGCCGACGACGCCGAAGGCCATCAGGGTGCCGGAGACCATGCCGGCGGTGGCGTCGAAGCGGGCCGCCAGGTAGGCGCCGGCCACGCCGTACACGGTGAACTGGGCGGCCATGAACAGCAGGGTGGTGGTGACGGTGGGCAGCGCGCCGGGGGTGCGCAGCGCGGCCCGGTACGCCTGGGCGGTCGGCGGTTCGCCGGCCGGCAGGTCCGGGACCAGCACCGCCACCAGCACCAGGGCCAGCGCGGAGAGCGCGCTGACGCCCAGCAGGGCCGGGCGCCAGCTCATGGTGGAGCCCAGGAAGGAGGCGAGCGGGACGCCGAGCACGGAGGCGGCGGTCATGCCGGCGAACACCGTGGCCAGCGCCCGGTGGCGCCGCTCCGGTCCGACGATGGCCGCGCCGGCCGCCGAGGAGGCCGGTCCGAAGATCGCCGCGCCGATCGCGCCGAGCACCCGGGTGAGCGTCATGGTGGTGTAGTCGGGGGCGACGGCGCTGAGGCCGCCGCCGACGGTGAGCAGCGCCAGGCCGAGCAGCAGGACCTTCTTGCGGTCCATCCGGCGCAGCAGGGCCGGTGCCGTCGGCGCGCCCACCGCGAAGGTGAGGGCGAACACGGTGACCAGCAGGCCGACGCTGGCCGGGGCGACCTCCAGGCTCTTGCCGATCGGGGCGTTGAGGCCGACGACGGCGAGCGAGATGGTGCCCAGGCTGAAGTAGCCGAGTGCCAGCGCGAGCAGGGCAGGGGTGGGGTTTCGAGGATTCACGGGACCTCGTTTCGCAGGTGGATTCCGGTGCGCGGTGAGCAGGTTCGGGTGACGGCATCGGCCGGGCGTGCCCGCGTTCAAAACGCTAGCCAGGCGGCCCGGGCCGGGTGCTCGGACCGCGCCCCCGCGGGGCACTGTGAAAGGTCGTCAGCGGTACTGCGTCAACTCGTGACCGGTGGGAACGGGACGGTGGAACAGCAGCGGCACCGGGCGCCCGGTGGCCACCAGCCAGTGCTCCAGGCCGCTGACGGCGACCAGCAGGACGGCGGTCGCCCCCAGGGTGGCGATCGCGGGCAGGAACGGGGCCCCGGCGGCCAGGCCGAGCAGGCACAGTCCGGCCCCGATCCGGGTCGCCGAGGCGGCGCCGAACATCCGCCAGCGGGTGTAGCCGAAGGTCAGGGCGAAGATCGCGGCGCCGATCGGGAGCAGGGCCGCGCTCGGGTCGTGCGGGACGCCGGTGGGGTGGGCGACGGTGTTGCCGGTGCCGACCGCGACCAGCAGCAGGCCGAGCACCAGCACCAGGTGGCCGTAGCTGAGCACGTCGCGCACCACGGTGGCCGGGGTGCGGTGGGTGCGCATCGCGTGCTCGACGGCGGGCGCGGCGAGGTGGAAGTACAGCCACCACAGCGCGCCGCCGATCACGAAGCTGAGCACCAGGGCGGCGATCAGCGCGGCGGTGAGCGCCCCGGCCGAGGCCCGGGCGCCGACCGCGAGGATGTTCTCGCCGAGCGCGATGATGATGAACAGGCCGAAGCGCTCCGGCAGGTGGGCCGCGCTGTAGGTCATGGCGTGCAGCCGGCGGCTCATCACCGCGGGCAGCACGGCCTCGGCCAGGATGGCGCCGGCCCAGATCGCGGCCCGGGCCGGGCCGCTGGCGAAGGCCCCGGCGGTCAGCGCCAGCGCGAACACCACGCCGACCGAGTACGGGTGGATGGTGCGGGCGAAGGGGCGGTCGCGCCGGGTGGCCTCGCCCATCAGCAGCCGCAGCACCAGGTACGAGCCGGCGAACAGCGCCGCGCCGGCGTGCCCGGACATCGCGCGCGGCGCGGCCACGCCCATGCCGTAGGTGGCCAGGCCGGCGGCGAGCAGCAGCAGCCGTTCGACGTGGGTCTCCTCGACCATGGTGACGGCCAGCGCGACGTCCACCCAGGCCCACCACAGCGGGGTGAGCATCAGCAGGGCCTGGCCGAACGTCGCCCAGCTGGGCGCGTGGCCGAGGATGTGGGTGGTCTGGCTGACGCCGAAGGCGAGCACGATGTCGTAGAACAGTTCCGCCCAGGTGGCCCGGGAGCGGGTGCCGTCGGCGGCGTGCTCGTGGGGGTGGTGGTGGAACATCTCCTCACCCTCTCTGCCCGGGCGGGGACGTCCGGGCGGTACGGGCAGTGGCCGGCCCGGCCGCCGCGGGGGCGGGCGGGCCGGCCGGTGGGGGTCAGGCGTCGTACCGGGCCAGCTCCTCGGGGCTCTGGTCGGTGTAGCCCTGGCTGACCTCGATGACGACGCCGTCCGGGTCGGTGACCCAGACCGTGCGCCAGCCGGGGATGTACTCGTCGAAGCCGAGCGGGCCGAGCGAGACGCTCAACCCGCCGTCGGCGCCGGCCAGGAAGGCGTCCACGTCGTCCACCTGGAAGGCCAGGTGGCGGACCGTGCCGGGGTTGGCCGGGCCGTCCTCCTTGGCGGCGGGGGCGGGCTCGGCGTCGCTGGCGAACAGCTCCAGCCAGGCCTCGCCGCGGCGCAGGAAGACCACCTGCCAGCCGTCGCCGGCCACCACCCGGGCCCGGCGGAAGCCGAACCAGCGGGTGTAGAACTCCTCGGTGGCCGCCTGGTCGCGGCAGTTGAGGCCGACGTGCGCCCAGCGCAGTGCGGCGGGTGCGGTCATCGCGGCCTCACTTCCCGAGCACGGGGGCGAACGGCGCGCTGTCGTGGAAGTTCGCCATGTAGACGATCTCGCCGCCGACGACGCGGAAGTAGTTGCACACCCCGGCCTCGACCTCCACGCCGGCGTGGGTGCGCCCGGTGATCCGCGAGACCACGGCCGCCTGCTCGCCGTCGATCACCACGTGCACCGGCTTGTTGGCGAACTCGGCGTAGGTCTGCGGGAATCCGCGCATCATCTCGCGCAGCGTCTCCCGGCCCTCGACGTGTCCGGCGAGCTGCTCGTCCATCACCGTGTCGGCGGCGAACAGGTCGCACCACGGGTTCCAGTCGCCCGCGTTGGCGAGCTCGTAGTAGCGGTCCACGACACCCCTGGTGTCCATGGGTCTCCTCCTGGGTCTGGGGGTGAACTCGGTGGGTGGGGGCGGGTGTTACGGGAGCTCGACGCCGAGCTGGGCCATCAGGCCGGCGGTGTCGGCCTGCACCCAGCGCTCGACGACCTTGCCGTGCTCCAGCCGGTAGACCTCCAGGCTGGTCCAGCTGACCTCCTTGCCGGTCGGCTCGATCCCGAAGAACGGGCCGACGTGCCGGCCGGTGAAGGTGATGTGCATGATCACCTTGTCCGGGTCGGCCGGGTAGAGGGCGTCCAGGTGGGCGTGGAAGTCGAGCGCCCGGTGGGCGCCGATGATGATGCCCTTGAGCTCCTCCAGGCTGGTCACGCTCCAGGCCGGGTTGTTGTCCCGGAACTCGGGGCCGAACAGCTCGTCCAGGTCGTCGTATCGGTGCGCGTTGACCGCGTCGCTGACCCGCTGCACCACGGCGGTGTTCTCGGCGCCGCGGGCCAGCTGCTCCTTCAGGCCGAGCAGGTCGTCCTGCGCCCAGCGCTCGGCGAGCAGGCCGTCCTCGGCGCGCCAGATCTCGGTGGTGGTCCACTCGACCGGCCGGCCGGTGGCGGGGATGCCGAGCAGCTCGCCGCGGTGGGTGCCGGTGAGCTTGACCCGGGTGACCACGCGGTCCCCGGCGGTGAACGCCTCCTGCAGTTCGCCGCGCAGGTCGAGCGCGTCGTGCGCGGCCTTGAGGGCCTGCTGGTAGCTCTCCAGGCTGCTGATGTCGAAGCCCGGGTGGTGGTCCCGGAACGCGGGGTCGATCACGGCGGCGATGCCGTCGGGGTCGTTGCGGTTCAGCGCGTCCAGGAAGCGCCGGTACAGGTCGAGGTTGTCCTGCTGGTCTGCCATCGTCGGCCTCCGGTCGGGGGGTCAGGGACGGTTGAGGATCAGGTCGGCGGCCTTCTCGCCGATCATCACGCTGGGGGCGTTGGTGTTGCCGGCCACCACGGTCGGCATCACCGAGGCGTCGGCGACCCGCAGGCCGTCGATGCCGTGCACTCGCAGGTCCGGGCCGACCACGGCGTCGGGTCCGGGGCCCATCCGGCAGGTGCCGGCGGGGTGCCAGAGCGTCGTGGCGTTGGCGCGGACGTACGCGCGCAGCTCCGCGGTGCCGACGGCTCCCTTGCCGGGGCCGTACTCCTCCCCGCGGAAGTCGTCGAAGGCCGCGGTGCGGGCCAGTTCCCGGGCCAGTCGGACGCCTTCGACCAGGACGTCCAGGTCGGCCGGGTCGCTGAGGTAGCCGGGCCGGACCACCGCGGTGGAGCGCGGGTCGGTGTCGCGCAGGGTCACCGTGCCGCGGCTCGCGGGCAGCAGCGCGATGGGCGCGAAGGTGAAGCCGGGGCCGGCCCGCAGTGCGGCGGGGGCGTCGGCGGGCAGGAACTTCACCGGCCCGAAGGTGAACTGCAGGTCCGGTCCGCGCGCGGGGTCGGCGGCGGCGGTCCGGGTGAACAGGCCCGCCTCGGAGAGCGGCGCCCCGGGCGGCAGTTCGCGCAGCGACTCGTAGCAGACCGGCGCGAACAGGTGGTCCTGCAGGTTGCGGCCCACCCCGGGCAGGTCGAGGAGCACCTCGACGCCCGCGGCGC
This sequence comes from Kitasatospora sp. YST-16, assembly GCF_026802215.1. NCBI lineage: Bacteria > Bacillati > Actinomycetota > Actinomycetes > Kitasatosporales > Streptomycetaceae > Kitasatospora > Kitasatospora sp. YST-16. The sequence continues at coordinate 4,334,198 of NZ_CP113837.1, read as the reverse complement.
GCAGCTGGTCGGCCGGGCCGATGCCGGACAGCAGCAGCAGTTTGGGGCTCTCGAACGCGCCCGCGCAGACGACGACTTCGCGTGTCGCCCGCAGGGTGTGCGTCCGGTCGCCCTGGAGGTACTCGACGCCGACCGCGCGGCCGTCCTCGACCAGGATCCGGGTCGCCTGGGCGCCGGTCTGCACGGTGAGGTTGGGGCGGGCCAGGGCCGGCCGCAGGTACCCGGTGGCGGTGCTGGAGCGGCGGCCCCGCGGGGTCCGGGTGTGCTGGTAGTGGAACCCGAAGCCCTCCTGGTGCTCGGCGTTGTAGTCGCCGTCGCCGCCGTGGCCGGTCTCCCGGGCCGCGGCGACGAACGCCTCGGCCAGCGGGGTGGGTTCGGCCGGCGCGGCGACCTGCACCGGGCCGCCCGCGCCGCGCCAGGCGGAGGCGCCGCCGGCGTAGTCCTCCGAGCGCCGGAAGTGCGGCAGCACGTCCCGGTACCCCCAGCCGGGGTTGCCCAGGTCGCGCCAGCCGTCGTAGTCGCGGCGGCTGCCGCGCACCCACATCAGCGCGTTGACCGCGCTGCAGCCGCCGGCCAGGCGGCCGCGGGCGACCGGGATCCGGCGCCCGTCGACGCCGGGTTCCGGCTCGGTGGCGTAGCCCCAGTCGACGGCCGTGCTCCAGTCGGCGGTGAGCAGTTCCAGCAGGGCGCCGGCGTCGGTGCGGTGCAGTTCCTCGCGCCCGGGCCAGCCGCCGGCCTCCAGCAGGACGACGTCCGCGGAGCCGTCCTCGCTGAGCCGGGCGGCCACCGCGGCGCCGGCCGAGCCGGCGCCGACCACCACGTAGTCGGCTGCCATCAGCCGGCGTCCCCGACCGGGGTGAGGGTGCCGACCCGGTAGCGGACGATCCGCGGCGCGCCGGTGGCCGGGTCGCGGGCCAGCTGCCAGCTCTGCTGCACCCGGAACACCTTCCGGTGGCCCTCGGCCAGGTGCTCGGCGGCCCAGACCACGGTCAGCTCGATGCCGACCAGGCCGTCCGCCTCGGTGGCGGTGAACTCCTCCAGGGTGTGGCTCTGGTCGGCGAAGGCCCCGCCGACCGCGGCGTACCAGTCCCGGAAGTCGGCGTGCGAGCGGAGCGTGCGCTCCGGGAACGCCATCTCCAGGCCCTCGTCCGCCACCAGCGGCAGGAGTTCCTCCACCGGCTTGTGGCTGCTCAGCAGGTCGAACCAGTTCTGTGCGAATTCCCTGATTTCCGGGTTCTTCCCGGAGTTCGTCTCGGGCATTTCCGATTCCCCTTTCCGCAATTCGTGAGCGCGGCTGACAGGGACGCTAGAATCCGGCCCGCCGGAGCGTCAACGGCCCGCCGCGCCCTTCCCCGCACTGTGCGAAGTCCCCTCCCGTCCTTCGGCAACTCGGCTGCTCGAAGGCGTCCCGGCCGGCCCGGGGGCCGGACCGCGGGACATGCCGAAGTGCTTTCGCCGACTTCGCAGTGTCCCGGCGGACGGGGCCCCGGCCCTGGTGCGAATTCCGCGGCGACTGTTAGACAGAACCGCCGCCGACTTCCGGCGGGAATTCGCAAGGCAATCGAAGGAGAACACCGCCGATGGCGAAGAAGCGAATCCTCATCGTGCTCTCCGAGTACGGGTACTGGGGTGAGGAGCTGGTCGGGCCGCTGGAGACCTTCGACCGGGCCGGCTACGAGGTCACCTTCGCGACCCCGACCGGCAAGCGCCCCGCGGCCCTGCCGCCGAGCATGGACCCCGAGTACATCGACCCGCCGCTGGGCCGCTCGGTGACCAGCACCGAGATGGCCGAGAAGGTCAAGGTCCTGGACCGCTCCAGCCGGCTGGACGAGCCGCTGGACCTGGCCTCCTGGCTGCCGGACCGCCCGTACCGCAGCCGCAGCGACTTCCTGCGCGCCTGGGAGGGCTACCACACCCGCCGCGAGCAGGTGCGGGCGCAGATCGCCGAGCGCTACGACGCGCTGCTGATCGTCGGCGGCAGCGGCCCGATCGTCGACCTCGCCAACAACTGGCGGATCCACGACCTGATCCTGGCCTTCCACGCCCTGGACCTGCCGATCGCCGCCGAGTGCTACGGCATCGCGGCGCTGGCCTTCGCCCGCGAGCAGGACGACCGGGTCAGCATCCTGCGCAACAAGCACGTCACCGGGCACTGCATCGAGTACGACTACAAGGACGGCACCGGCTTCATGGGCACCGACTTCGTGATCGGCCCGCCGCCGTACCCGCTGGAGTACATCCTGCGCGACGCGACCCTCCCCGACGGGGCCTTCCACGGCAACTTCGGCAAGGAGACCTCGGTGATCGTCGACTACCCGTTCATCACCGGGCGGTCCACCCCGGACTCCTACCTCACCGGCCAGAAGCTGGTCGAGGTGCTGGAGCACGGGCTGCGCCAGTGGGGCTTCACGGCCTGACCCGCGCCGGCCGCGGGGAGCGGGGCGGGCGCCCGCCCCGCTCCCCGCGGCCCCACTCCCCCCGCACCGGAAGACCCAGCGCACACGAGGAGGAACAGCCATGGCCAGCAGGCCCGCACGGGTGGCGATGCTCGAACAGTTCGAGGCCGACGGCGTCACCCACATGTTCGGCAACCCCGGCACGGTCGAGCAGGGGTTCCTGGACGAGCTCCGCAACTTCCCCGGCATCCAGTACGTGCTGGCCCTCCAGGAGGCCGCCGTGGTCGGCCTGGCCGACGGCTACGCCCGGGCCACCCGCCGCCCGGCCCTGCTCCAACTGCACTCCGGCGTCGGCCTCGGCAACGGCATCGGCATGCTGTACCAGGCCATGCGCGGCCACGCCCCGCTGGTCGTCCTGGTCGGCGAGGCCGGGCTGGCGTACGACGCCATGGAGGCCCAGATGGCCGCCGACCTGGTCGCCATGGGCGAGCCGGTCACCAAGTGGGCGACCCGGGTGGTCGACCCCCGCTCCACCCTGCGGGTGCTGCGCCGCGCCTTCAAGGTCGCCGCCACCCCGCCGTACGGCCCGGTGCTGGTGGTGCTGCCGGCCGACGTGCTGGACGCCGAGACCGACGAGCCGGTGGTGCCCACCTCCTACCTGGAGACCGCGGCCGTCCCCGCCCCGGAGACCGTCGAGCGCGCCGCCGACCTGCTGGCCGGCGCCGAGCGGCCGCTGGTGGTGGCCGGCGACGGCGTGCACTTCTCCGGCGCCCAGGCCGAACTGGCCCGCCTCGCCGAGGTGTGGGGCGCCGAGGTGTGGGGCGCGGACTGGTCCGAGGTCAACCTGCCCGCCGAACACCCGGCCTACCGCGGCCAGTTGGGCCACATGTTCGGCGCGTCGAGCCGCCGGGTCACCTCGGCCGCCGACGCGGTGCTGATCGCCGGCACCTACGCCCTGCCGGAGGTCTACCCGGCCCTGGACGGGGTGTTCGCCCCCGGCGCGCCGGTGGTCCACGTCGACCTGGACAGCGGCGCCATCGCCAAGAACTTCCCGGTCGACCTCGGCATCCTCGCCGACCCCCGCCAGTCGCTCGGCCGGATCGCCGACGCCCTCGACGCCCGGCTGACCCCCGATCAGCACCGCCGGGCCGCCGGCCGACTGCGCGACTGGGGCGCCGAGCAGGCCGCCGCCCGCGCCGAGGCCGACGAGCGCGACGAGCGCGAGGCCGCCGGCACGCTCACCGCCGCCGGCTTCGGCCGCGAGCTCGCCGCACGGCTCCCCGCCGACGCGATCCTCTTCGACGAGGCCCTGACCTGCTCGCCCGGCCTCTTCCGCCACCTGCCGCCGAACACCCCCGGGGAGTGGTTCCAGACCCGCGGCGGCTCGCTCGGCGTCGGCATCCCCGGCGCGCTCGGCGCCAAGCTCGCCCACCCGGAGCGGACCGTGGTCGGCTTCACCGGCGACGGCGGCTCGATGTACACCTTCCAGGCCCTGTGGACCGCCGCCCGCTACGGCATCGGCGCCGTCTTCGTCATCTGCAACAACGGCCGCTACAAGCTGCTCGACCAGAACATCGCCCAGTACTGGGACAGCCAGGACATCGAACCGCACGCCCTGCCCGACCTGTTCGACCTGACCCGCCCGGAGATCGACTTCGCCGCGCTCTCCCGCTCGCTGGGCGTCCCCGCCGTCCGGGTCGACAAGCCCGACCAGGCCGGCCCCGCGATCGCCGAGGCGCTGGCGAGCGGCGGACCGTTCCTGATCGACCTGGTGGTGGGCCGGTGAGCACCGCCGCCGAGCCCGGCGGCCGGCTGGCCGGCCGGAGGATCGCCGTGCTGATGGAGAGCGACTTCTACGAGCCCGAGATCCTCTACTACCAGCGCCGGTTCGCCGAGGAGGGCGCCACCGTCCACTTCCTCACCCGGCTGTGGGGCAACGACCGGCTGGTCTTCCGCGGCCACGAGCACGGCATGCCGTTCGAGGTCAGCGAGTCCTTCGAGGACGTCGACGAGTTCGGGCTGCGCCAGTACGCGGCGGTGATCGTCCCCTCCGGGATCGTCGCCGACCGGCTGCGCTACACCGAGGACGTCGACCGGCTGCCGCCCGCCGCGCTGTTCCTGCGCCGCGCCTTCGCCGACCCGGCGATCGTCAAGGGGATCATCTGCCACGGCATGTGGCTGGCCGCCCCGGTGCCCTCGGTGATCCGCGGCCGGCAGGCCGTCGTCCACAACAACCTGCTGGGCGACCTGCGGAACATGGGCGGCGTCTTCGTCGACCGGGACGTGGTGGTCGACGACGACCTGGTGACCGCCCGCACCGGCAACCACTGCCACCTGTTCGCCCGCACCATCATCGACCGGATCGGCCACCGCTGATCCCGCTCCCCCCGCGCGTCCCGCCACCGAGAGGAGTTCCGCCATGCCCGCCCGTACCGCCGTGTTGTCCCCCCGTGCCGCCTCAGCAGTCCGCCACCGGCCGGAGCCAGTCGGGCGGATCCCGGTGCTCGACGTCAGACCGGCCGTCGACGGCGGCCGCCGGCCCGCCAAGGCGGTCGAGGGCGAGACCTTCGAGGTGTCCGCCACCGTGTTCCGCGAGGGCCGGGAGGCGGTCGCCGCCAACGTGGTGCTGCGCGGTCCCGGCGGCCGCCGCGGGCCGTGGACGCCGATGCGCGAGCAGGCCCCCGGCACCGACCGATGGAGCGCCCGGGTCACCCCCGCCGTCCCCGGCCGCTGGACCTACACCGTGGAGGCCTGGAGCGACCCGGTCACCTGCTGGCGGCGCACCGCCGCGGTCAAGGTCCCGGCCGGCGTCGACGTCGAGGTCACCCTGGTCGAGGGCGCCGAACTGCTGGAGCGGGCCGCCGGGAACGTCCCGCAGGGCCGCGGCCGCGGCGTCCTGCGCGGCGCCGCCGCCGCGCTCCGCGACCCGGCCCGCTCCCCGCTGGAGCGGCTGCTGATCGCCCGCCGCCCCCGGGTCACCGCCGTCCTGGAGCGCTACCCGCTGCGCGAACTGGTCAGCAGCTCACCGGAGTTCGAGCTGGTGGTCAGCCGCAAGCGGGCGCTGTTCGGCTCCTGGTACGAGTTCTTCCCGCGCTCGGAGGGCGCGGTAGTGGACCCTTCCGGGGTCGCGCCGCCGGTGTCGGGCACCTTCCGCACCGCCGCCGAGCGGCTGCCCGCGGTGGCCGCGATGGGCTTCGACGTGGTCTACCTGCCGCCGGTCCACCCGATCGGCCGCTCCTACCGCAAGGGCCCGAACAACAGCCTGGCCGCGGGCCCGCACGACGTCGGCTCGCCGTGGGCGATCGGCGCGCCGGAGGGCGGGCACGACGCCGTCCACCCGGACCTGGGCACCATCGAGGACTTCGACCACTTCGTGGCCGAAGCCACCGCGCTGGGCCTGGAGGTCGCCCTCGACTTCGCCCTGCAGTGCTCGCCGGACCACCCCTGGGTGCGCGAGCACCCGGAGTGGTTCACCCACCGCCCGGACGGCACCATCGCCTTCGCCGAGAACCCGCCGAAGAAGTACCAGGACATCTACCCGGTCAACTTCGACCGGGACTTCGACGGGATCGTCCGCGAGACCCTGCGCGTCCTGCGGTTCTGGATGGGCCACGGGGTGCGGATCTTCCGGGTCGACAACCCGCACACCAAGCCGGTCAACTTCTGGGAGAAGGTCCTCGCGGACATCGCCCGCACCGACCCGGACGTGCTGTTCCTGGCCGAGGCGTTCACCCGGCCCGCGATGATGCACACCCTGGGCAAGATCGGCTTCCACCAGTCCTACACGTACTTCACCTGGCGCAACACCAAGGCCGAACTCACCGAGTACCTCACCGAGTTGACCGGCGAATCCGCCGCCTGGATGCGCCCCAACCTCTTCCCCACCACCCCCGACATCCTCCCCGAACAGCTCCAGACCGGCGGCCCCGCCGCGTTCGCCCTGCGCGCCGTCCTCGCCGCCACCCTCTCCCCCAGCTACGGCATCTACGCCGGCTACGAGCACTGCGAGGACCGGGCCGCCCACCCGGGCTCGGAGGAGTACCTCGACTCCGAGAAGTACCAGCTGCGCCCCCGCGACTGGACCCGCACCGACACCCTCGCCCCGCTGCTCACCGCGCTCAACCGGCTGCGCCGCCGCCACCCCGCCCTCCAGCAGCTGCGCGACCTGCACTTCCACCCCACCGACAACGACCGGATCCTCGCGTTCTCCAAGACCGCCCGCACCGAGGACGGCACCGAGGACCGGGTCGTCGCCGTGGTCAACCTCGACCCGCACCACGTCCAGGAGGCCACCGTCACCCTGGACCTGCCCGAGGACACCAAGGTCCGGGACGAGCTGACCGGCGAGCTCTACCTCTGGGGCCGGCGCAACTACGTCCGGCTCGACCCGGCCGTCGCCCCCGCCCACCTGCTCACCCTGCGTCAGGACGGCTGAGATGACCACCGCCGTCTGCGAGTCCTGCCTGGCCACCGAACCCGGTCCGGCCCTCCGGGGCGACGCGCTGCTCCGCCCGATGCTGCCCGCGCTGCTGCCCTGGCTGGTCACCCGCCGCTGGTTCACCCACGAGAGCGGCTGCCTGCAGGACCTCGTCCCGGTCACCGACACCGTGCTGGAACGGCCCGGCGGCGAAGCCGTCCTGGTGCACGCCCTGCTCACCGCCGTCCACACCTCCGGCGCCGCCCGCCGCTACCAGCTGCTGCTGGGGCTGCGCCCCCGGCTCGCCCCGCGCCTGAACGCGGCGGTGGTCGGGCAGGCGGTCGGCGGCCGCTGGGACGGCTGGTGGATCTACGAGGCCACCGACGACCCCGAGCTGATGTCCCTGCTGCTGGAGCGCACCCGGACCGCCCGCCCCGGCGAACCCCGCCTCACCCTGACCCGCCCCGGCTCCCTGCCCGACGGCCTCACCCCCCGCCCGCTGAAGGCCGAACAGACCAACAGCGCCGTGGTGTTCGGCAACCGGCTGATGCTCAAGCTGTTCCGCCAGCCGCAGCCCGGCCCGCACCCGGAGGCCGAGGTGCTCACCGCCCTCACCGCCGCCGGCAGCCGCAGCACCCCCGGCCTGCTCGGCCGCCTCACCGTCGACGACCACGTGCTCGGCGTGCTCCAGGAGTTCCTGCCCGCCGACGGCGACGGCTGGGAGCTGGCCGTCCGGCACGCCACCGACAGCCTGCGCGGCCGCGAGGGCGCCGCCGGCCTCGGCGGATTCGGCGCCGACGCCTACGCCATGGGCGAGTCCGTCGCCCGCACCCACCGCCTGCTCGCCGAGACCTTCCCCCGCCGCCACCTGACCGAGAAGCAGGTCTGCGGCATCGTCGGCCGGCTCGACGACCGGCTGCGCGACGCCGCCTGCCGGGTCCCCGAGATCGTCCCGCACACCGGGCGGATCACCGAGATCTACCGGGACTTCGCCCGCGCCGCCTGCCAGGGCCGCGGCCTCGACGGCCAGCGGATCCACGGCGACCTCCACCTCGGCCAGGTGCTGCGCACCCAGACCGGCTGGAAGGTCATCGACTTCGAGGGCGAACCCGGCGGCGCCGCCGACGACCAGGGCCGCCCGCAGCCCGTCCTGCGCGACGTCGCGGGCATGCTGCGCTCCTTCGAGTACGCCGCCGAGCACGCGCTCGCCGCCCTGCTCGCCGAGGACGCCGAACTCCTCGACCCCGCCGACCGGCTCCGCCACACCCGCCGCGCCCGGGCCTGGTCGCTGCGCGGCCGCCGCGCCTTCATCGCCGGCTACGCCGCCGGCGGCCCGGTCGACCCCTACTGCCACCCGGCGGTGCTGCGCGCCTTCGAGATCGACAAGGCCGTCTACGAGGCCGTGTACGAGACCCGCTACCGCCCCGACAAGCGGTTCATCCCGCTCAACGCGATCCAGCGGCTGGCCGCCGGCCGCTGAACCGCCCGCCCGAACCCCGAGAGGACGCCACTCCCGTGACCGTGCAGCTGACGGCCCCGCTCCTGCTCCCCGAGGCCCCGCCGCCGCCCGACGACGCCGAACGGCTGCTCGCCGGCGCCCACCACGACCCGCACGCCGTCCTCGGCGCGCACCCGGTCGGGGACGGCGTGGCCGTCCGGGCGCTGCGGCCCGGCGCGGAGAGCGTGGTGCTGGAGACCCCGCTCGGCGAGGTCGCCCTGGTGCCCGGCCCGGACGGCCTGTTCACCGCCCTGCTCCCGATCACCCAGCTGCCCGACTACCGGCTGCGGGTGACGTATCCGGGCGGTGAGCCGCTGGTGCAGGAGGACGGCTACCGGCTGGCCCCGACGATGGGCGAGCTGGACCTGCACCTGATCCGCGAGGGCCGCCACGAACAGCTGTGGACCGTCCTGGGCTCGCACCTGCGCACCGTGGACGGCGTGACCGGTACGGCGTTCGCGGTGTGGGCGCCGAACGCGGTCGGGGTGCGGGTGATCGGCTCGTTCAACCACTGGGACGGCACCGCGCACCCGATGCGCTCACTGGGCTCCTCGGGCGTCTGGGAGGTGTTCCTGCCCGACGTCGGCGAGGGCGACCGCTACAAGTACCAGATCCTCACCCGCCACGGACACCGCCTGGAGAAGGCCGACCCGCTGGCCCGCGCCACCCAGTGCCCCCCCGACACCGCCTCCGTCGTCACCACCTCCCGCTACGAGTGGCAGGACGCCGAGTGGATGGAGCAGCGCGCCCGTACCGTGCACCACCGCGCCCCGATGTCGGTCTACGAAATGCACCTCGCGTCCTGGCGCCCCGACCTGACCACCTACCGCCAGATCGCCGAGGCCCTCCCCCGCTACCTGACCGAACTCGGCTTCACCCACGTCGAGTTCATGCCCGTCATGGAGCACCCGTTCGGCGGATCCTGGGGCTACCAGGTCTCCGGCTTCTACGCCCCCACCGCCCGCCTCGGCACCCCCGACGACTTCCGTTTCCTGGTCGACACCCTCCACCAGGCAGGCATCGGCGTACTCGTCGACTGGGTGCCCGCGCACTTCCCCAAGGACGACTTCGCCCTGGCCCGCTTCGACGGCGAACCCCTCTACGAGCCCGCCGACCCGCTGCGCGCCGAACACCCGGACTGGGGGACGCTGGAGTTCGACTACGGCCGCACCGAGGTCCGCAACTTCCTGGTCGCCAACGCGGTGTACTGGTGCGAGGAGTTCCACGTCGACGGCCTGCGCGTCGACGCCGTCGCCTCGATGCTCTACCTCGACTACTCCCGCGAGAACGGCGCCTGGACCCCCAACCAGTACGGCGGCCGCGAGAACTGGGACGCCGCCTCCTTCCTCCAGGAGATGAACGCCACCGTCTACCGCCGCTGCCCCGGCATCCTGACCATCGCCGAGGAGTCCACCGCCTGGGAAGGCGTCACCCGCCCCACCGACACCGGCGGCCTGGGCTTCGGCCTGAAGTGGAACATGGGCTGGATGCACGACTCCCTGGCGTACATCGGCAAGGAACCCGTGCACCGCAAGTACCACCACAACGAGATGACCTTCTCGATGGTGTACGCCTACTCCGAGAACTACATCCTCCCCATCTCCCACGACGAGGTCGTCCACGGCAAACGAGCCCTGGTCTCCAAGATGCCCGGCGACTGGTGGCAGCAGCGCGCCGACCACCGCGCCTACCTGGGCTTCATGTGGGCCCACCCCGGCAAGCAACTCCTGTTCATGGGACAGGAGTTCGCCCAGGGCGCCGAATGGGACCACGAACACGGCCCGCAGTGGTGGGTGCTGGACGAGGGCTGGCCGGCGCACGGCGACCACCGCGGCCTCCAACGCCTGGTCGCCGACCTCAACCACACCTACCGCGCCACCCCGGCGCTGTGGGAGCAGGACACCGTCCCCGACGGCTTCCGCTGGCTGGACGGCGACGCCGCCGACGAGAACGTCATCGCGTTCGTGCGCCGTGCGGCGGACGGCAGCCCGCTGGTGGCCGTCAGCAACTTCTCGCCGGTCGTCCGGCACGGCCGGCGGGTCGGGCTGCCGCTGCCGGGCCGTTGGCGGACCGTGCTGGACACCGACGACGCCCGGTACGGCGGCAGCGACGCCGCCGCCGGGAACCGCCGGCCCGAGGCCGAACCCGTCCCGTGGCACGGCCAGGACCACAGCGCCCGGCTGACCCTTCCCCCGCTGGCCACCGTCTGGCTGACACCCGAGGAGCATCATGGAGCCTGAACTCGCCCGCCGCCTGGTCAAGGCCTACGACATCCGCGGCCTGGTGCCGCAGGAGCTGGACGAGGCCGCCGCGTACCGGATCGGCGCCGCCTTCACCGAGCTGACCGGGGCCGCCGAGATCGCGGTCGCCCACGACATGCGCGACTCCTCGCCCGCCCTGGCCGCGGCCTTCACCCGGGGCGTGCTGGAGCAGGGCGTGGACGTCCTGGACGCCGGCCTCGGCTCCACCGACTACCTGTACTTCGTGTCCGGGCGGCTCGGCGTGCCCGGTGCGATGTTCACGGCCAGCCACAACCCGGCGGCGTACAACGGGATCAAGCTGTGCCGGGCGGGGGCCGTGCCGATCGGCGAGGGCAGCGGCCTGGAGCGGATCCGGGCCGCGCTGGTCGACCCGGCGCCGGTCGCCGCCGATCCGCTCCCGGGGGTCCGGCGGGCCGAGAGCCTGCTCGACGAGTACGCCGCGCACCTGCGTTCGCTGGTCGACCTCTCGGGGCTGCGGCCGCTGAAGGTGGTGGTGGACGCGGGCAACGGCATGGCCGGGCTGACCGTGCCGCTGGTGCTGGACCACCCGCTGCTCGAAGTCGTCCCGATGTACTTCGAGCTCGACGGCAGCTTCCCGCACCACGAGGCCGACCCGATGAAGCCGGCCAACGTCGCGGACCTGAAGGCCCGGGTCCGGGCGGAGGGCGCCGACCTGGGGCTGGCCTTCGACGGGGACGCCGACCGCTGCTTCGCGGTCGACGAGCGCGGCGAGGCGGTGCCCGCCTCCTCGGTGGTCGCGCTGGTCGCCGCCCGGCTGCTGGCCGGCGAGCCCGGGGCCCGGGTGGTGCACAACCTGATCACCTCGCGGTCCGCGATCGAGGTGATCGAGGAGAACGGCGGCGTGCCGGTCCGCTCCCGGGTCGGGCACTCCTTCGTCAAGGCGCTGATGGCCGAGCACCGGGCGGTGTTCGGCGGCGAGCACTCCGGGCACTACTACTTCCGGGACTTCTGGTTCGCCGACACCGGCATGCTGGCCGCCCTGCACGTCCTGGCCGAACTGTCGGCCGCGGACCGGCCGTTGTCGAAGCTGGTCGCGGGCTTCACCCGGTACGCCACCGCGGCGGAGACCAACCTGGAGGTCGCCGACCCGGCCGCCGCGCTGGCCGCGGTGGAGCGCTCGCTCGGCGACAGCGCCGTCCTGGACCGGCTGGACGGCCTGACCGCCGCCTTCTCCGACGGCGCCTGGTTCAACCTGCGCGCCTCCAACACCGAGCCGGTGCTGCGGCTGAACGCCGAGGCCCCCGACGGCGGCCGCCTCGACGACCTCCGCGACCGGGTGCTGCGGATCGTCGCCGGCGCCTGAACCGGCGGTCCGGTCCCGGAGGCATCCGCGCCGGGACCGGACCGCCCGCGGACCCGCCGCACCCGGCGGGTCCGCGGGCGGCTACTGGCTGAGCTGCCGCGGCGAGGACGCCTCGGCCGTGCTGGGCAGCGCCCGCAGGCCGACGCTGGTCAGCGCCCGCTGGTAGGCGCTCATCGCCTCGTCCGGCCGGCCGAACCGCTGCCAGAGGTCGCCGGCCTGCCGCCAGACCTCGGCCGCGCCACGGTTGGCGGCGAGCTGGCCGAGCTGCCGCTCGACCGCGCGCAGCGTGGCCACGCCGCTGTCCGGGTCGCCGCCGAAGAACTGGGCCTCGGCCAGCAGCACCCGGGCCTTGGCGGCGTCGAACCGCGGCTCGGCCCGCAGCAGCCCGAGCGCCCGGTTGGCGTGCGCCGCCGCCTCGTCGAACCGCCGCAGCTGGATGTCCAGTTGGGCCAGGCTGGTCTCGCTCCAGGCCTGCTCGGTGGCGGTGCCGGCCTCCAGCAGCCCGAGCTGGGACTCGTCCAGCAGGGTGCGGGCCCGCTCCAGGTCGGGCGGCTCCGTCTCCAGGATGAGGCGCCCGTACACGCCCTTGAGCAGGGCCAGGTGCCGGACGTTGTCGGTCTCGGCCATCATCATCAGCGCCCGCTCGGTGAGGCCGAGCGCCTCGTCCACCCGCCCGCGCGACTTGGCGACCAGCGCGGCGTTCCAGTACACCGAGCCGCGGGCGACCCGCGAGCCGGTCTGCTCGGCGACCACCAGCAGCCGGGCCGCGACCAGGTTGGCCTGGCCCAGGTCGCCGCGCTCGCGGTAGCAGCCGATCAGGGTGGCGCCGAGCTGGATGTGGTCGTCGGTGACGTCCAGGCCGAGCGAGTCGAGCTTGCGCATCGCCCGCTCGCCCACCTCGACGCTCATGACGTGGTCGCCGGACTCCCGGTAGCAGCGGCACAGCGCCACCGCGAGCTGGGCCCACTGGGCCGAGCCGGCCACCATGACCGGGTCCTCGAAGAGCGTGGTGAGCAGTTGGATCGCGGCCTCCAGCCGGCCCAGCTTCTCGAACGCCAGCGCCTGGCCGAGCCGGGCCCGGTGGACCATCGCGTCGCTGAGCAGCGGCGCCGAGGCCAGCGCCTCGCTGAAGGACTGCAGCGCCTCACCGTTGGAGCCGTTGCGCAGCGCCATGTCGCCGAAGGCCACCTTGAGCTCGAGCTCCTTGATGGTGGCGTCGTCGTGCCCGGTGCGCAGGTACTCCACCGAGCAGCCGACCCGCTCGGCGAGGCTCTTCAGCACGGCCTCCGACGGGGCCCGCTTGCCGGTCTCGATCAGGGACACGTAACTGACCGAGATGTCCTCGGAGGCGAGGTCCTGCTGGTTGAGCCCGCGCTTGAGCCGGAGCTCGCGCAGGCGCTGACCGATTCCACCCGCCACGCTCTGAGTCTGGTCCACGTCGTCCACCTCCAGAGTGCCATTTGACTGCCATTTTTACAGGACGGCGAGCGGGCCGCCAAGGAGTTGTCGATGCCTTCGTTCTCGGCTGTTCTCGGACTGACCTGACGTTGTACCGGGTGTCGAGGCCTCCCCGGAGGCGGTCTATTGACAGCTTCTGTCAATCCGGATTGACTCTAGGTGTCAATTCTAAGCGGCCCACGGAGGGCCTGCCCAGGAAGGCACTGCCATGTCCAAGAGCCTGATCGCCCGCCTCGCCGCCGTGCTCGCCGCGACCGGCCTCGTCCTGGCCCTCGGCCCGCTCGGCGTCGGCCACCCCTCCGTCCCGGCCAAGGCCGTCCCCGCGGCCGCCGCCACCCCCGACGGGGACGGCGACTGCTGCTGACCCGCGCCCGGCCCCCGGAACCAGCGCACCAGCCCAGAAGGGATCCGCCATGCGCGTCTCCGTCCTGACCAGGGAGTACCCGCCCGAGGTGTACGGCGGTGCCGGCGTCCACGTCACCGAGCTGACCCGGGCGCTGCGCCGCCGCGTCGAGGTGGACGTCCACTGCTTCGGCGAGCCCCGCCACGAGGAGGGCACCCGCGCCCACGCCGTCCCCGAGGCGCTGCGCGGCGCCAACCCCGCGCTCGGCTTCCTCGGCGCCGGCCTCGGCGCCGCGGCCGCCTGCGCCGGCGCCGACCTGGTGCACAGCCACACCTGGTACGCCAACGGCGCCGGCCAGGTCGCCGGGGTGCTGCACGGCGTCCCGCACGTGATGACCGCGCACAGCCTGGAGCCGCTGCGGCCGTGGAAGGCCGAGCAGCTCGGCGGCGGCTACGCGCTCTCCTCCTGGCTGGAGCGCACCGCCGCGCTGTCCGCGGACGCCGTCATCGCGGTCTCCCGCGCGATGCGCGCGGACGTGCTGGCGGCCTACCCGGAGATCGCGCCCGAGCGGGTCCACGTGATCCACAACGGCATCGACGCCGACGCCTACCGGCCCGACCGCTCCCCCGCGGTGCTGGAGTGGTTCGGCCTCGACCCGGACCGGCCGATCGTGCTGTTCGTCGGCCGGGTCACCCGCCAGAAGGGCCTGCAGCACCTGCTCCGGGCGGCCTTCGAACTGCGCCCGGAGGCCCAGTTGGTGCTGTGCTGCGGGCAGCCGGACACCCCGGAGATCGCCGCCGAGGTGGACGCCCTGGTGGCCGGCCTGGTCCGGCGGCGCGACGGCGTGGTCCGGATCGACGGGATGCTCGACCCGCTGAGCCTGCGCCGGCTGCTCAGCTGCGCGGCGGTGTTCGTCTGCCCCTCGCTGTACGAGCCGATGGGCATCGTCAACCTGGAGGCGATGGCCTGCGGGACCGCCGTGGTGGCCACCGCGGTCGGCGGTATCCCCGAGGTGGTCGAGCACGGCCGCACCGGCCTGCTGGTGCCGTACGAGCCGCGGAACGACGCGACCGGGGAGCCGGCCGACCCGGCCGCCCTGGCCCGCGGCCTGGCCGCGGCCGTCAACGCGCTGCTGGAGTCCCCGGGGACGGCGGAGAAGTTCGGCCTGGCCGGGCGGGAGCGGGCGTTCCGGGAGTTCTCCTGGGACCGGGTCGCCGAGCGCACCCTCGACGTCTACGGCAAGGTGCTGGCCGCCCGCTGACCGCCGCCCGGCGGGGCCGGCGCTCAGCCCGCCGGGGCGGGCACCGGCTCCGCCGCGGCCCGCGGCCGCTCGCGCAGCAGCAGGAGCGCGGGCCCGGCCAGCACGGTGGCGGCGACCGCGACCAGCAGCAGCGCCGCGTACGGCCGGGGGCCGATCAGGCCGGCCTGCCGGCCGGCGGTGAGCAGGACGAGTTCGGTCAGCCCCTTGGTGTTCATCAGGACGCCGAGCCGCAGGCTGTCCCGCCAGGGCAGCCCGCCGCGCCGTCCGACCGCGGCGGCGGGCAGCACCTTGGCCGCGGTCGAGGCGGCGAGCACCGCCCCGGCCAGGGCGAGGAAGCCGGGGTCGGCCAGGTCGGCGCCGAGGTCGACCTGCTGGCCGGCGCCGAGGAAGAAGCAGGGCAGCAGCACGGTGGCCAGGGTGCCGAGCCCGGCGGCGGCGGTGGCGGGCAGTTCGCCGTGCGGGCCGCGGGCGGGCGGCCAGAGCAGGCCGAGCACCAGGCCGCCGAACAGCGTGTGCAGGCCGAGCCCGGAGGAGAGCGCGGCGGCCAGGCAGACCGCGCCGAGCAGCGGGGCGGCGCCGGGGCGGGTGCCGGGCGGGGTGCGGTCCGCGGTGCGGGCGCGGCGGCGGGCGAGCAGTCCGGCGCCCGCGACCCCGGCCAGGGCGAGGGCCAGGCGGCCGGCCGGCAGGGTGCCGGCCAGCCAGAGGGCGAGGGCGAGCAGCGCCCAGCAGGCGCCGTCGCCGACGGCCGCGGCGGCCAGGCCGAGCCGGCCCTCGGGGGTGTCGTCCAGGCCGCGGTCGTGCAGCAGCCGGGCCAGCACGGGCACGGCGGTGACGCCGAGCGCGGCGGCCAGGAAGACCGCGAAGGAGCCGGGTGAGCCGTGCGGTCCGACCCCGCCCGAGCGGACCAGCCAGGGGGCGAGCACCAGCCCGGTCGCGGCCGGCACCGACACCGACACCGCGGCCAGCGGCAGCGGCGAGCGGCCTCCGGCGTCCCGGCGGGTCCGGGTCTCCGCCGCGAGTCGCGCGCCGATCTCGAAGGCGTAGAGGGAGAGGGCGAGTTGGGCCAGGCCGTCGAGGACGGTCAGCGGCGCGCCGGTGAACAGCTGTCGGTGCAGGTCGGGCAGGACGCGTCCGAGCAGGGACGGTCCGAGCGCGATCCCGAGCGCGATCTCGCCGATCACCGCCGGCTGGCCGAACCGCCGGGCGAGCCGGGCGGCGCCGAGGCCGAGGGCCAGGACGGCGGCGAAGGCGAGGAGGAACCGGGTGGTGGGATCCAAGGACATCTGCAGCCCCCAATATTTACTTAAGAATTGACAGCCAGAAATCTAGGTTGTCACATCCGGGCCGTCGACGGGACGCCACCGACCGGGACGCACTGTGGAAAGTCGGCCGGGACACCCCCGCACTTGAACGGAATGTTCACAACGAATCCTTGACCACACCGCGTTCGCGGGCGCATCCTGGGGCCATGGCCGACACCACTCCCCGATCCCCGTCCCCCGCCGACCCGTTCGCGCCGCCCGACCCCGCCGCCGCGCGGGCCGGGCGGGTGTACGCCGCGCTGTTCCGGATCGCCGAGCGGCACGCCGCCGGGGACGGGCAGCGGCAGCGGCAGGTCAACCCGGCGGTGCTCGCCCCGCACGAGGCGGTGCGGCTGGTGGCGTTCCTGCTCAGCGGGGCGGCGCTGGCCGAGGAGGGCGAGCCGGAGGTCGACCGGGACGACATCACGGCCGCGCTGACCCTGCTGCCCCTGGTCCGGGCCGAACTCGACGAGCTGGAGGCCGGGTTGCTCACCATGGCCCGCGGCCGCGGGATGACCTGGCAGGACATCGCCTTCGGCCTCGGCCTGGGGACGCCGCAGGCGGCCCGCCAGCGGCACGAGCGGCTCACCGACCGGACGGCGCCCGACGGGGCGTCCTGACGGATCGCCGGGAGGCGTGCGGCGCCCCGGGAACGCCCGAAGGCCCCCACCCGGTGGAGGGTGGGGGCCTTCGGGACTGCTGTGCTGTACTCCGCCCGGTGGCGGGGCCGGCTGAGCACCACGGAGGTCGTGGTCCGGCGGCGCTGCCGGGCGGAGGGCCTCCGACTCGAACCCGACCTGTGTCGGGTCTGGTCGCTTCCTGCTTACTTGCTCGTCCTGCTTACTTGCTCGCGGCGAGTTCCTTCTCGGGCGCGGCCGCGGCAGCGGGCTTCGGCGCGGGGGCGGTCGCCTCCTGGAAGGCGTCGAAGGGCTTCTCCATCTCGGAGAGGCCGACCGTCTCGCGCTTGAGGAACATCGCCAGGGTCCAGTCGGTGAAGACCCGGACCTTGCGGTTCACGGTCGGGACCATCGCACCGTGGTAGCCGCGGTGGAACCACCAGGCCAGGCGGCCCTTCAGCTTGATCTTGCCGAAGAGGATCGCCACGCCCTTGTGCAGGCCGAGGCCGGCCACCGCGCCGAGGTTCTTGTGCTTGTACTCGGCCTGCGGGAAGCCGCGCATGCCCGCGATGACGTTGTCACCGAGGACGGCGGCCTGGCGCACCGCGTGCTGCGCGTTCGGCGGGCACCAGGCGCCCTCGCCCGAGGCGAGGTCGGGGACCTGGGCGTTGTCGCCGGCCGCCCACACGTAGTCGAAGCCCTGGACCTGGAGGGTCGCCGCGGTGTCCACGTGGCCGCGCGGGCCGAGCGGGAGGCCGAAGCGGTTGACGACCGGGTTGGGCTTGACGCCGGCGGTCCACACGATGGTGGAGGCGTCGAACTCCATGCCGTTCTTCAGCACCACGTGCTGGTCGACGCAGGAGTCCATCGAGGTCTCGATGTAGACCTCGATGTTGCGCTCCTCCAGGCGGCCCTTGGTCCACAGACCGAGGTCGGGGCCCATCTCGGGGAGGATGCGGTTGGCCGCCTCCACCACCACGAAGCGCATGTCGTCACGGCTGACGGTCTTGTAGATCTTGGCGGCGTCGCGCGCCATGTCCTCGATCTCGGCGACGGTCTCGATGCCGGCGAAGCCACCGCCGATGACCACGAAGGTCAGGGCCTTGCGCCGGACGTCCTCGTCCGTGGTGGACTCGGCCTTGTCGAGCTGCGCCATGACGTGGTTGCGGAGGCTGATCGCCTCCTCGACCGTCTTCATGCCGATGCCGTGCTCCGCCAGACCCGGGATCGGGAAGGTGCGGGACACCGAGCCGGTCGCCACGACCAGGTACTCGAAGGGCAGTTCGTAGGAGTCGCCGGCCGCGGGCTGGATGGTGGCGACCTTGCGGGCGTGGTCCACCTCGGTCACGTGACCGGTGAGCACCTCCGCCTTCTTCAGGGCGCTGCGCAGCGGTGCGACGAGGTTGCGGGGCGCGACGTTGCCGCCGGCCGCCTCGGGAAGGAAGGGCAGGTACGTCATGTACGACCGCGGGTCGACGACCGTGACGGTCGCTTCGCCGTAGCGCATCTTTTTGAGGATGCGCATCGCGGCATACAGGCCGACGTAACCACCGCCGACAATGAGGATGCGAGGACGCTCCGTGGTGCTCATATCCGAAAGTATCCACCCCCGCCTGACGGGCCGTTCGTGAGGCCCGTCACAAGCTCCTGGACACCTGGTGCTACACTACGCGCCCGCACTTCGCCCCCCGGAGGCCCGTTCCGGGCCCGCCGACCGCCCTCCGCGACCGGGACGGCACTCAGTGCCGCGCTGAGCAGCAACGATCCCGGTGCCGCACGGGTTCCCGAGCGGGGTTTCGATTTCTCCGGGATGAACGCCAGGTTGCCTGCGATCCCATGAACAACCCGCCAGCGGCACCTTCGGTCCCACATTTCGGACGGAGCGGACACCCAGGTGGGTCGAAAGGCTGGATTGCCATGTGAAGAAATTCACGAAGGTTCTTCGGCCGACACGCCGCAAGCCCCCCGAAGGGCCCCGGGAGGCGGTTTCGAGCGTCCGGGACCTACCGGCGGGCGGACCGATAGGGGCCGAGGTAATAGGACAGCGCGGCGTGCGACGGCCCGTCCGAAACCCGGCCGGACGTCAGCAGCTCGACCACGTCCGCCTCGGAGTGCCACTCGACCCGGGCCGCCTCCGAGACGTCCTCCGGCTCGCCGATCCGCACGCACCCGGTGACGTGGTAGCTCCGAAAGTGCGCGTCCGAGATCCCGGCCATGGCGTCGTACTCGGTCATCAACTCGACCCGGCCCGGCCGCCAGCCGGTCTCCTCCTCGACCTCCCTGGCGATCGCGCGTGCCGGCTCCTCTCCGGGCTCGGCCCACCCGGCCGGCACCTCCCAGCCCCATCGGCCGGTGATGAACCGGTGCCGCCAGATCAGCAGGACCCGGCCCTGATCGTCGGTGACGACGGAGGTGGTCGAGGCCCGCGGGTAGCGGACGACGTGGTGCTCGACCCGGCCGGTGCCGGGGATGTCGACATCGTCCAGCCAGACTTCCACCCAGGGACTGCCGTAGACCTGCCGACGTCCGAACGTCCGCCACTCCACGGTCGGCCTCCTGTCACACGGACCAGTTGCGTCCCCGACTCTCTCACGCGCTCCATCGGCATCTGCACAGGGCGTTCTCCTCGCCGCGGGCCGAGCCGACCGCTGGAACGCCTTCACGCGGAGCATGATGGGCTGGACGCGCAACAGCCCCGTGGGATGATCACCGCCATGAGCGAGTGGACCGTGCACGGCAGTCGCACCATCTACACCAGCCACTGGGTCAAGCTCGACCTCGTCGACATCGAACCCCCCGGTCACGCCCGATACGAGCACCACCTCGTGAGGTTCGCCCCGGTCGCCGCCGTCGTGGTCCTCAACGGCCGCGACGAGGTGTTGATGATGTGGCGCCACCGATTCGCCACCGACACCTGGAACTGGGAGATCCCCTCGGGCATCGTCGAGGCCGGGGAGACTCCGGAGCAAGCCGCGATCCGGGAGGTGGAGGAGGAGACCGGCTGGCGCGTCGCCGCGGTCGAGCCTCTCGCCTACAACCAGCCCATCGGCGGGATGTCGAACGCCGAGCACCACACTTTCCTGGCCCGCGGCGCCGAGTACATCGCACCGCCCGTCGACACCCACGAGGCCGACCGGATCGAGTGGATCGCCCTCGACCACATCCAGGGCATGATCGACCGCCGGGAGATCGTGGCCGGTGTCGCCGTGGTCGGGCTCCTGCAGCTTCTCGCCCGCCGCCCTTAGCCTGCGGACTCCGGCCCGGCAGACGGTCGGAGCAGCTTGCGCAGTTCGGCGACGGCCACGCTCCGGCCGGCCCCGGCCGGAACCCCGCCAGCACCTCGCGGATCGTCGCTCTCCGGGCGGGTCAGAACGTGGGGCAGATGTTCTCGTGCACGACCTGGACGATCTTCGCGGCCTTCTCCGGGCCGAAGCCCTGCGGGTGGTCCGGGCTCGTGAACCGCGCGATGGCGAGCTTGACCAGCTCGTCCTGGGCCTTGCCCTGGCCGATCGACGAACACTCGTCCCGGCCGCGGCTGACGGCGGTTTCCGCCTTGCCGTGCACGATGTCCTTGTCGATGGCATCGAGGGCCGCGATGTACTTCGTGACCGTGGCCTGGTCCGGCTTCGGCGGCAGGCCACCGGCACCGGCACCGGCCGGGGCGGCCGTCGACTGCTGCGGGCTGGCGGCCGCGGATGACGGCGCCGACGTGGTGCCGGTAGTGCTCGAGGAGCTGCACGCGGTAGCGGCGGCGAGCAGCAGGACGGCAGCAGCAGTGCGGACCCGCATCACAGATCTCCCAAGGACAGGCAAAGGAACACCTGGACGGTAGTCGGGTGTGGCGGCCCTTTGCCTGCGGTGTAGCGGAGTTGTGACATCAGCCGCCAGACCCCGGGGCTGCTACGGCCGGGCGGCCGCGACGGCGTCGGTGTACAGCTCGGTGGTGAAGTCGTCTTCGGTGATGCCGAGCTCGCCCAGCACGCCGCGCACCACCGCGAGCGCGGCCGGCAGCTCGGCCTCGTCCGCCGCGGCCGTCTCGACCTCGAGGAAGGTGCCGTCGATCTCGGGCACCCGAACGAGCGTGGCGAGCACTTGGCGACCGTCCTGCTCGAACTCGTAGTTGCGGCACCGCTTCTCGAACGCGATCCGAGGTACGTAGCCGAGCCCGCGGAAGATGGCGTGTCCGGCGTCCGGGTCGTCAAGGCGGGTCTCGAACTCCGGCTTCGACCCGGATTCCTCGTCCACGCGAGCGCCCTTGTAGGTGAGCACGGTGCGGGTCGAGTCGGGGCCGTGAACGGTGCGGATCCGCAGTTCGCGGTCGGCATCCATCAGGCCGCCGGTGGGGTCGTCGTAGTAGGTGTCGTGGTACACCTCGACCCGGCCGGGGCCGGTCGTTTTCTCCAGCGCAGCCAGCACGCTCTCGGGGTCGCGTACGTGGGCCTTCAGCTCGGCTTCGATGGCCACCTGGTCCTCCGTCAGATGATGCGGATGCTGTCCTCGGCCATCGCATCAAACAACCTGCGGAACCCCGCCCACAAGGGGCCGCTCGGAGTGCGGACCAGCTTGTACGTGGCAGATTCGTGCCCCTCCCACCCGGCATCGAACGCCCCGACGTACAGCACTGTCCCGATCCTGATGACCCGCCAGACTGGCAAGGTGCGGTATCGGTAGACCTCGACCCCACCGCCGGCCGCCAGCTCGCGCAACCGGGCCTCGGCCAGCCGGATGCCGCCCGCAAGGGACTCGGCGGACTCGCCGATCTCGGCGGCCCGGTGCGCAACGGCCGGGGAGCCCGGGTCGAGCAGGAGTACGCGGAGACGGGGCGGGACGTCGCCGTCGCGGTCGAGGTGGGGCCGCAACAGCGAGGAGTTCAGCCCGAGCAGGCCGAGGCCGCGGACGGCCAGGACGTCGATCTCGCCAGCGGATCGGGCAGCGCGCTGGATCTCGGCGGCCGCGGCGTCCTGGGAGTCGTACACACGGACGATCTCCGGCCACGCAGCCAGGTCGAAGGCGACGCCGCCGAGTGCCCGGCGCTTCGCGGCGAGGCCGAGAACCTGCCGGGCCGCATCCGGCATGGACAGGCCGTCGGCGATCCGCTCGAACACGTCGAGCCTGCTGACTTCGCGGCGGCCGTTGATGATCTCGTTGACCCGGGACTGGGTCACGCCGATCGCCATGGACAGCCTGGTCTGGCTGGCTCCGGTGTGGTGCTGCACCCAGCGCAGCACGGTGCCCATCTGCCGATCGCGGAGCGCCTGGCGAACATCGGAGTGCTGCCAGGCGGCCTCGGGCAGGGAGAGCGGCATCAAAGCGGGCGGGCTGCCCATGTCGGACCTCCTGCGAGGGATCTCACTGTGAGATTACCGAGGTGGTATCGCTCTCCGTGGCAATACGGCCGATTCTGATGATGAGGCAGATCAGTGGCCATTCCTTGGCTCTCAATGCCTGCTCGCATTCGCATACGACAGGGGAGCACCATGGCCAAGAAGAGGTGTGCCGAGCGGCCTGCAGCCCGTAGCGCTGATGCGTACCGGCGGTGCCGCACTTGCTCCCGTTGCACGACCGGCGTCGGGCGCGACCACGACCCTGGCGCCAGCGACTGCTGGACCGACTACCTCGACCGAGCCACGCTCGCTCTTCGCGCTGCCCGGTGGACGGCATGAGCGACCAGCAGCACCTGTACCGAGTCGAGATGCTGGACCGGGCGCCGGACGGAGCTCCGCTGTGGGGTGTACGGCGCCCGGACGGCAGTTGGTGCCGGTCGATGGCCAAGCCGGCGTGGTACATCGGGCGTCGCACTGCCGAGCACGACGCCGCCGACCTCAACCGTTACCACGGGTTGACCAGTGACGGCAGCTGAGGACAACCCGCCCGGCGGCAGTGCAGCACTGACGTACGGCGAAGTCGTCTTCGGCCACGCTGACGTACTCGGGACCCTCCTAGGTTCAGAGATCGCGATCAGGCAACTCGGGTGCGGCTGCTACTGGCTGCACGCCCCCGTCCCCGACCCGGCCTCGTACGAGGCCGTGGAAGCCGCGGCGCACCTCAACCGGATACCGGTGCCCTACCTCGCCCACCGCGGGGCGAACGGAAGCTACCTGCGGGCAGCGATCCACCGATCTACTTGTCCGGACCCGGTCGACCCGTTCCCCGACGGCCTCGCCGACCGCAGGCAACCCTTGCCCGGCGTCCCACTGCTCTGACGCTCCCCAGGCGGGAAGGGCCCAGAAGACCCTCCCGCCCGGGGTGCCGGGTCAGGCGATGGACCAGGCGATCCCGTCGAGGATGTCGTGCTCGGAGACCAGCAGTTCGGCGGCCCCGGTGCGCTCCATGATCTCCAGCAGCACCAGCGCGCCCGCCGCGATCACGTCCACCCGGCCGGGGTGCATGACCGGGACGGCGGCCCGCTCGGCGTGCGAGGAGTGCAGCAGCCACTGGGCGGTCTCCCGGACCTGCGCGACGTCCAGCACCGCGTGGTGGATCCGCTCGGAGTCGTACCCGGGCAGTTCGAGGGCGATCCCGGCCACCGTGGTGACGGTGCCGGCCAGGCCGACCAGGGTGGCGCCGGAGTCCAGCGGGACGGTCTGCGCGACGGTGTCCAGCGCGGCCCGGATGTCGGCCCGGGCGGCCGCGATCTGCGCCTCGGTGGGCTGCCCGCCCGCGAAGTGGCGCTCCGTCATCCGCACGCAGCCGATGTCCATCGAGTACCCGGCCCGCACGTCCCGCTCGCCGAGCACGAACTCGGTGGAGCCGCCGCCCAGGTCGAACACCAGGTAGGGCGGGCGGTGCGGGCCGCCGAGCAGTTCCCGGGTGGCGCCGGTGAAGGAGAGCCGGGCCTCCTCGTCGCCGCTGACCACGCTCGGCGTGACGCCCAGGATCTCCTTGACCCCGGCGGTGAACTCGGCGGCGTTCTCGGCGTCCCGGGACGCGGAGGTGGCGACCATCCGGATCCGGTCCGGGGCGACCCCGTGCGCGTCGATGACCTCGGCGTACTCGCGGCAGGCCGCGAAGGTGCGGGCCAGCGCCTCGGGGTGCAGCCGGCCGGTGCGGTCGACGTCCTGGCCGAGCCGGACGATCAGCATCCGCCGGTCCAGGTCGGCGATCTCCCCGGTGGCGGGGTCGAGGTCGGCGATCAGCAGGCGGATCGAGTTGGTGCCGCAGTCGATCGCGGCGACCCGGGTCGGGCTCACGACTCGTCCTCCTGTTCGGCCCGTTCGGCCTGTCCGGCCTCGGCGGCGGCCTTGCGGGCCGCCCGCTCGGCACTCAGTGCCTCCTTGGCGGCGATCACCGCGTCGTGGTCCTGCGCCGCGGCCTTGGCCCGGTTGCGGGCGACCCGGGCGCCGGCCGCCTCGACCTCGGCGTCGCTGACGCACGGGCCCTTGGCCCACCACTGCTCCAGCATCCCGATCGCCTCGTCGCCGAGCGGGTTGACGCCCTCCCCGGCGGCCAGCGAGTGGCCGACCAGCACGTGCAGGCACTTGACCCGGTCGGGCATGCCGCCGGCGCTGGGGAAGCCCTCCAGCACCTCGATGGCGTCCCGGCGGGCGATGTAGTCCTCGTGCGCCCGCCGGTAGGCGGCGGCGAGCTCCGGGTCCTCGGCGAGCCGGGCGGTCTGCTCCTTCATCACGCCGTCCGCCTCCAGGGTGCCGATCAGCGAGGCGGCCTTGGGGCAGGTCAGGTAGTAGAGCGTCGGGAACGGCGTGCCGTCGGGCAGCCGGGGCGCGGTCTCCACCACGTCCGGGTTGCCGCACGGGCAGCGGTGGGCGACGCCGCGCAGCCCGCGCGGGACCCGGCCGAGCTGGGCGGCGATGGCGGCGACGTCGCGCTCGGACACCTCGGGGGCGTCGGACGCGGGAGGGTTCTGGTTGCTCATCAGGTCAGGAGTCTGTTCGTCCGGGGGTGGGTGAGGGGTCGTCAGGGGGCCGGCTGCGGCGCGGGCGCCGCGGCGTCGGCGGCGTCCACCGAGTCCCAGAGGGCGGCGTACCAGGGCTTGGCGGCCTTCGGCGGGCCGGCCGCGGCGTCCGCCGAGGAGGGCTTGGCACCGGGCGCGGGCGGCGGGGAGACCGAGACGAACGGGGTCTCGCCGGGCAGCGCGTAGTGCAGCCGCTCGCGGGCCTGCGCCTTGACGTACTCCGGGTCCTGCCAGCGGGCCTTCTCCCGGCGCAGCTCGTCGACCTGCTGGCGGGCGTGCTCGGCCTTGGCCCGCTGGTCGGCGATCTCGCCGCGCTGGGCGATGTACTGCCGGGCGGGGTAGGCGAGTATCGCCACCAGCGAGCACAGCACGAGGACCAGCACGGTGGCCCGGCTGGTGAAGCGCGGTCGCGCCGCCAACCCGGGAATCCTCCACTTGGCCATCTGCTCGCCCCTCCTGCGCATGCCGGTGCCCCGGCCCCACCCTACGCGGTGGGAGCCGGGGCACCGGTCACAACAGGCTCAGTGCCTTCAGCCCTTGAAGCGGGGGAAGGAGGAGCGGCCCGCGTACTCGGCGGCGTCGTCGAGGATCTCCTCGATGCGCAGCAGCTGGTTGTACTTGGCGACGCGCTCGGAGCGGGCCGGGGCGCCGGTCTTGATCTGGCCGCAGTTGGTGGCGACGGCGAGGTCGGCGATGGTGACGTCCTCGGTCTCGCCGGAGCGGTGCGACATCATGCAGCGGTAGCCGTTGCGCTGGGCGAGCTCGACGGCGTCCAGGGTCTCGGTGAGCGAGCCGATCTGGTTGACCTTGACCAGCAGCGCGTTGGCGGTGCCGGTCTCGATGCCCTTGCGCAGGCGCTCCGGGTTGGTGACGAACAGGTCGTCGCCGACCAGCTGGACCTTGTCGCCGATCGCGTCGGTGATGGCCTTCCAGCCGTCCCAGTCCGACTCGTCCAGCGGGTCCTCGATGGAGACCAGCGGGTAGTCGGCGACCAGCTCGGCGTAGTACGCGATCAGGTCGGCGGAGGAGAGCGCCTTGCCCTCGAACTGGTAGGCGCCGTCCTCGAAGAACTCGGAGGCGGCGACGTCCAGGGCGAGCGCGACGTCCTTGCCCGGGGTGTAGCCGGCCTTCTTGATGGCCTCGGTGATGAGGTCGAGGGCCTCGCGGTTGGAGTCCAGGTTCGGGGCGAAGCCGCCCTCGTCGCCCAGGCCGGTGGAGAGCCCGCGCTCCTTCAGCACGCCCTTGAGGGTGTGGTAGACCTCGACGCCCCAGCGGACGGCCTCGGAGAAGGACTCCGCGCCGATCGGGGCGATCATGAACTCCTGGATGTCGACGTTGGAGTCCGCGTGCGAGCCGCCGTTGAGGATGTTCATCATCGGGACGGGCAGCACGTGGGCGTTCGGGCCGCCCAGGTAGCGGAACAGCGGCAGGTCGCTGGCCTCGGAGGCGGCGTGCGCCACGGCGAGCGAGACGCCGAGGATGGCGTTGGCGCCGAGCGAGGACTTGTCCGGGGTGGCGTCCAGGTCGAGCATGGCCTGGTCGATGAGGCGCTGCTCGGTGGCGTCGTAGCCGACCAGCTCGGGGCCGATCTGCTCGATCACGGCGAGGACGGCCTTCTCGACGCCCTTGCCGAAGTAGCGGTTCTTGTCGCCGTCGCGGAGCTCCAGGGCCTCGAAGGCGCCGGTGGAGGCACCCGACGGGACGGCCGCGCGACCGGTGCTGCCGTCGTCGAGACCGACCTCGACCTCGACCGTGGGGTTGCCGCGGGAGTCGAGGATCTCACGGGCTACGACGACATCAATGGACGGCACGAGGCATCTCCTAGCGGAAGCGGATGTGTGGTCGTTACGACCAGAGCCTAGCCGCACAGCGCCCCGCGGCCACGCCCGGCCGGGCCCCGTCTCACGGTGTGGCCCGGCTACTCACTGGTAGTTCACCTGTTTGACGGCCGTTCCACCGCTCCCGGTGGCGCGAACTGCTCGGCGCGCGCCGGGAGCGGACGGAGCGTCAGGGGACGCGGCCCTCGTCAGGGCGGCGGCGGAGCCTCGTCAGGCTCCGGTCCTCGCGTCCCGGATGCCGGACCCGGAACGGGTCGGCGGCGTCAGAGCGCGAGCACCTGGCCGGGCACGATCAGGTCGGGGTCGGCGCCGATCAGCTGCTGGTTGGCCCGGTAGATCCGCTCCCAGCCGCCGGAGACCCGCTGCGCGACGGCGATGCCGGAGAGGGTGTCGCCGTCCTGGACGGTGTAGCCGCCGGCGGCGTTCTGCGGGGCGTCGTCCCGGGGGGCCGCCTGGGGCCGGGCGGCGGGCTTCCTCGCGGGCTCGCGGGGTGCGGTGGGGCGCTCCTCGGAGCGCGAGGCGGTGTCGGCGGAGACGTCGGCGGGGGCGCCGCCCTTGGCGAGTCCGGCCCGCTTGGAGCAGACCGGCCAGGCGCCGGGGCCCTGGGAGGCGAGCACCCGCTCGGCCACCGCGATCTGCTGGGAGCGGCTGGCCTGGTCGGCGCGGGCCGCGTACTGGCCGCCGCCGAAGGCGCGCCAGGTGGAGGAGGTGAACTGCAGGCCGCCGTAGAAGCTGTTTCCGGTGTTGGTGCTCCAGTTGCCGCCGCTCTCGCACTGGGCCACGCGGTCCCAGGTGTCGGCGGAGGCGGCTGCCGCTCCGGTGGCGGCGAGCAGTGGCAGTGCCAGGCCGATCGAGGCCGCGCCGGCGGCGACGACGACCTTCTCGGCCTTGGTACTACGGCGGTGGCGAGCAGTGTTGGTGAACAGCACGGGACATCCTCTCCGCACGCCTGCGAGGTGAGCTGTCGGGTTCGGACCGGGAGGCTGGCCCGGCCGCCGGACGGTTCGGACGCGGTTGCGCCCGCTGCCCGGCGGCTTCACCCCAAGCCGTTGGGACCACGGCGTTCACACTGGTTCCCCCACTCCTGTCCGGTACCTGGTCGGTGGCCCGAGGACGCGGCGGACAGGACTCGGCGTGCCGCGATCGGGGCCCGCAGCTGCGGGCATGTCGGAGAGTAAGCAAAGCTGACGAGCAATCACAAGCTCATATCACCATGATCACGCCGAAATCACGGATGATTTCTCCACGTGCACGAACGATCCAGGTATGTCCGGGTTCGTCCCGGACGGGCGTGCGACGCGCGCCCCCGCCCCGGCGCGTCGTCGGCCCTGCGCGGCGGCGTGTCGCGGGTGCTGAAACGGCGTCAGCGGGGCGTGAAGGAGACCGGGAGGTCGCGCAGACCGCGCATGATCAGCCCGCCCCGCCAGCGCAGCTCGGCCGGATCGGCGGCCAGTCGAACGTCCGGCAGCCTGGTCAGTAGGCTGCCGATCGCGCGCTGCCCCTCAAGCCGGGCCAGCGGGGCGCCGATGCAGTAGTGGATGCCGTGTCCGAAACCCAGGTGCGGATTGTCCTGGCGGGCCAGGTCGAGGGTGTTCTCGGCGGCGAACCGGGCCGGGTCGCGGTCCGCCGCGGCCAGCACCACCAGCACCGGGTCGCCGACCGGGACGTCCACCCCGCCGATGGTCAGCGGCGCGGTGGCGAACCGCCAGGTCGCCAGCTCCACCGGGCCGTCGTAGCGCAGCAGTTCCTCGATCCCGGTCTCCAGCAGGGCCGACTCGCCGCGCTCCAACGACTGCTGGAGCAGCGCGCGCTGGTCCGGGTTGCGCAGCAGCGCGTACATGCCGTTGCCGATCAGGTTGATGGTGGTCTCGAACCCGGCGAAGAGCAGGATGAAGGCCATCGCCGCGGCCTCGTTCTCGGTCAGGTGCTCGCCGTGGTCACTGGCCCGGATCAGGCCGGAGATCAGGTCGTCGCCGAGGTCGGCGCGCTTGCGGTGGATCAGGTCGGCCAGGTAGCCGCGGATCTGCTTGACGGCCCGGCCCACCCCTCCCCTCTTACCGCCGGTGTGGCGGATCATCATCCCGGCCCAGTCGCGCAGGTCGTCCTGGTCCTCGGCCGGGACGCCGAGCAGGTCGCAGATCGCGTAGATGGGGAGCGGGAAGGCGAACTCGTGGATCAGGTCGGCCTCGCCGCGGGCCGCGAAGGAGTCGATCAGCCGGTCGGTGATCTCCCGCACCCGCGGCTCGAACTCGGCCACCCGGCGCGGGGTGAACGCCTTGGAGACCAGCCGGCGCAGCCGGGTGTGGTCGGGCGGGTCGATGTTCAGCAGGTGGGTCATCAGGTCGGCCTGCCGCTCGCCGGGGATGCCCACCCGGCCGCTGCGGTGGGCCTGTTCGCTGTGGTGCGCCGGGTTCTTGGAGAGCCGGGCGTCCGCCAGCGCCTGCCGGGCGTCCGCGTAGCGGGTGACCAGCCAGGCGTCCACCCCGCTCGGCAGGGTGGTGCGGTGCACCGGGGCGTGTTCCCGCAGCCAGGCGTACGCCGGGTAGGGGTCGGCCGCGAACTCCCAGGTGAAGAGTTGCGGGTGGGCGGCGTGGGGCTGGTCTGGCATGTCTTGACCGTATCTGGAAGGACCACCGCGTGAGTCTGGTCACCTGGTGGGTAATCCCTGTTGCGGAGCGTCGGGGCGAGCCTACGATCCTCCGATAACCACAGTGGGCGGCGTGCGGGCCGGCCCCGGGTTCGCCCTCGGAAAGGGGAGCAGGCCATGCGAGTAGCCGGTGCAGTGGTGGTCATCGCGGTGCTCGACGGAGGTTCGGGGGCCGACCTGGCCCGCCGGTTCTCCGCCGCCGGCGCCGCCGGGCTGCTCATCGCCGACCTGCGCCCCGGCATCGCCGAGGACCTGGCCGCCGAACTCGACCGCCCCGGCTGCCCGGTGGTCGGCGTCTCCGGCGACGTCCACCACCCCGCGGACCTCGCCGCGCTGGTCGACACCGCCGTCAAGCACCTCGGCCCGATCGACCTGTTCGCGGTGGCCGGCCCGGACGGCGAGCGGATCGTCCAGCTCGCCGACCTGCCCGGCCACCTCGACCCGCTGGCCGAACTGCTCACCCTGGTCGGCGAGGCCATCGGCGAGGTCGTCCCGCCCCAGCGCCGCCCGGTCGCGGACGTCCCGCTGGCCGGCTAGGCGCCGTCCCCTTCCTCACTCCTCGGGCAGGCCCTCCGCGGAGCGGACCGCCGCGCGGTAGCGGCGGGCCGCCGCGCGCAGCGCCGCGTCCACGTCCACGCCCCGGTCGTAGCCGCGCTGCGCGATCGCCAGCAGCAGTTGCCCGGCCGACTCCGCGGTCAGTTCGGCGGGCAGCTCGTACGGCGCGTCCGGCACGCCGGTGAACTCCGCCCGGCGCACCCGCGACACCAGCTTCGCCGCGTACGCCAGCGCGGGCAGGCCGGCCGGGACGCCGTCCAGCACCGATTCGCGCTGCTTCTCGGCGGCCTTCAGCTGCTCCCAGTTGGCCTCGGTCTCGGCCGAGCCGGAGACGCTCACGTCGCCGAACACGTGCGGGTGGCGGTACATCAGCTTGTCGACCAGGTCGCCCGCGACGTCGTCGATCGAGAACGGGTCCGCGGCGTCCTCCTCGGCGATCCGGGAGTGGAAGAACACCTGGAGCAGCACGTCGCCGAGCTCCTCCCGGAGCGTCTCCCGGTCGTCCTCCTCGATCGCCTCGACCAGCTCGAACGCCTCCTCCACCAGGTACTTCACCAGGCTCCGGTGGGTCTGCTCGGCGTCCCAGGGGCAGCCGCCGGGCGAGCGCAGCCGGTCCATCACCGCGACCAGGTCGAGCAGCCGGGCCCCCGGCAGGTCGTACGAGCCCGGCAGCACCTCGATCTCCGGGTGCTCGCCGGCCTCCTCCACCGCGATCCGGGCCAGCGCGTCGGTCAGCCCCGGGTCGCCGTCCGGGCTCTCCAGCCAGAGTGCCGGGGCCTCGGCCAGCAGCCGGCGGGCCAGCGCCGGGGCCGAGCCGCGCTCGACCACCTGCGGTTCGACGCCCGCCGCGCGCAACGCGGCCAGCTGCGGGTGGTCCGCGACACCGGCCAGCACCTTCGGGGCGGACCGGAGGGCCTCCCAGGCGGGCCAGGACAGCAGGCCGGGGGCGATGCGGTGGGTGGTGGTCAGCAGGGTCAACTTCGGAGTCTCCACGGGGTCGAACCTACCGGGCCGGGCCCGCCGCGCGGGGCGCCACCGGGCACCTGCCCGCGGCCGGCTCCGGCCGGTCAGGCCGCGGGCTGGAGCATGACCTGCCGGGTGACGGCCAGCAGGTCGGCCGGGGTCAGTTCGGCCAGCAGCTGTGCGGCGTGGTCGAGCAGCCGGGCGGCGGCCCCGGTGAGCGCGGCGTCGTCCAGCGGGCGGCCGGGCAGCTCGCAGCTGTCGGCGAGCAGGCTCTGCGCGACGGTGTACAGGTTGGCGCTGGCGACCTCCCGGACGGTCAGCGACAGGTGGGCGGACGGCGCGCCCTCCTCGGCGCGGGCCCGGTGCGCGAAGCCGCGCGGCACGTACAGCACCTCGCCGGGCCGCAGGACGGTGTCCAGCAGCACCTCGCCCGGGTCGCCGTCCTCCCGCTCCGGCACCCAGTTGCCGTCCGCCGGGCCGCCGTGCACCCACCAGCGCTTGGCGCCGGAGAGCTGCACCACGAACACGTCCGCGTCGTCCCGGTGCACCGGGCGGCCCTGGGTGCCGGGCGGGGTCAGGAAGTAGAACGCCTCGACCTGGCGCCCGAGTTCGGCGGCCAGGCCGCGGCACAGGGTGCGCACCCCGTCGTGCCACTGGTCGACGTAGCGCAGCAGCAGGGTGGCCTGCTCGTCGCGGATCAGGGCGCGCACGGCCCGGCCGTCGGCGTAGCCGCCGACCAGTTCGCCGAGCACCACCCGGGGCGGGCAGAACCGGGCGTCGGGCAGGTGGGTGTCGCGCTGCACCAGGCCCAGGTAGGGGGCCTTCAGCAGGCCGTGGTCGAGCAGCCGGTCGAGTTCGGCGGCGGGCAGCACGTCCACCGGCGGGTGCGCGGGGCGCAGCACGGCCGGGGCGGTGCGCCACAGCGCGGTGCGGAACTGCTCCTCGTCGGCCACGAAGCGGCTCAGCCAGGTGTCGGTCACGGTCGGTTCTCCTCGTGGTGCGGACGGGCCCTCGGGGCGGGTGGGCTGACGGCTGGTCAGGCGGTGGGGCGGCTGCTGTAGGCGGCCTGCCGGGCGGCGGCGACCAGGTCCTCGGGGGTGGCGGTGGCCAGCCGGGCCCGCAGGTGCTCCAGCAGGTCGGCGCCGGTCTGCAGCAGGGTGTCCTCGTCGATCGGGCGGGCGGGCAGCTCCAGGCCCTCGGAGAGCAGGCTGCGCAGCTGGGTGCGCAGGTGGACGGCGCACGCCTCGCGCAGCGCGACGGTCAGGTGCAGGGACGGGCCGGCCTCGGTGGCGCGGGCGGTGTGGGCGTACCCGTTGGGCACGTACAGCACCTCGCCGGGGTGCACCTCGGTCTCCAGCAGGCACGGGCCCGGGTCGTCCTCGCGGACGGGCTGCCAGCCCGGGTGGGTGGGGCCGCCGTACACCTGCCAGTGCTTGGTGCCGCTGAGCTGGATGACCAGGATGTCGCCCTCGTCGCGGTGCACGGGGCCGTGCTGGCCGGGCTGCGAGTAGAACAGGAACGCCTCGGTGAGCCGGCCCAGTCCCTCGGACAGGCCGGCGGTCAGGGCGCGGACGCCCGGGTGCCAGTGGTTGAGGTAGCGCAGTTGCAGGGTGGCGTCGCGGTCGCGGATCAGGGCGCGGACCCGCTCCGGGTCGAGGCAGCCGTCCAGGGTGCGGCCGGCGATGATCCGGGGCGGGCAGTAGTCGGCCTCGGAGACGGTGCCGTCGGCGGTGAACAGGCCGGCGTACGGGTTGCGCAGGGTGCCCTCGTCGATGATGTCGAACAGGCCCTGGACGGTGAGCAGTTCGGTGGGCGGGTCGGCGGGGCGGAGCAGGACCGGGCCTTGGCGCCAGTGCGTGCGCAGGAAGGTCTCGGGGTCGTCGACGCAGCGGGCCAGCCAGTCCATGGCCGTGGTTCCTCTCCGGTACGGGGGTGGGTGGTGCGGGGCGCTCGGGGCGCCGGCGGCGTGACGGCCGCCGGCGGCCCCGGGAGGTGGAGCGGTGGTCAGATGACGTCCGGGTAGCACTCGCCGCAGCCGTTCGGGGTGGCGTGGCCCGTGGCGGTGACGGTCCCGGCCTCGGCGGCCTGCGCGGCGGCGGCCGGCGCGAACACCGCACCGCCCACCGCGGCGGCCACCGCCACCGACAGCGCGGCCTGACGGGCCAGCGCGGCGAACTTCGAGGTCGACTCAGAGGTGGTGATGCCCATGACGGAACTCCATTCGGAAGAGAGGGGAACGAGAGGGGGGTGGAGCGGGACGGGCGGTGGTCAGATGACGTCCGGGTAGCACTCGCCGCAGCCGTTCGGGGTGGCGTGGCCCGCGGCCGTGACGGTCCCGGCCTCGGCGGCCTGCGCGGCGGCGGCCGGCGCGAACACCGCACCGCCCACCGCGGCGGCCACCGCCACCGACAGCGCGGCCTGACGGGCCAGCGCGGCGAACTTCGAGGTCGACTCGGAGGTGGTGACGCCCATGACGGAACTCCATTCGGGAAAGGGGTGAAAGGGATTTTTCGGTCGGCTCGGGGCAGTCGTCGCCCCGGCGCGGGCCCGGGAGGGTGGTGCGGTCAGGCGGTCGGGATGCGGAGCGCCAGCGGTTCGGCGCCGGGGCGGCACTTGAGGTGGCAGCCGCAGCCCGGGGGCAGCAGCAGCCACTGGCCGGGGCGCAGGCGCAGGCCCTGGTCGCTTCCCGGGGTGGGCCGGACCTGGCAGGCGCCGTGGTGCTGGAAGAGCAGCAGGGCGCTGCCCTCGCCCGGGGTGAGTTCACCCGCGGGTTCCACGGCCCGGCCCAGGAGCCGGCGCAGGGTGTCGGCCCAGCGGGCCGCCCGGTGCGCCGGGGCGGCACCGGACGGTTCGCCGTCCGGGGGGTCGCCCTCGGTCCACAGCAGGGCCGGGCCGCTGCCGAGCCGGCGGTGGAGGAAGGCGGCGACTTCGCGGGCCGGGTCGGCCGGCCTGGCCTCTTCCGGTCCCCACTGCATCGCGTTCGCCTCCGTTCCGCCGTCCCGGTGGGGCCCGGTGTGCCCCGCTGAGAACAATGGTGCGGCGCGGCGCGGTCGGCGGACAGTCACGGGAAAGCGGTCCCGGAGGTCAGGTCCCGGGGGTCAGGTCCCGGGACCGCGTGACACGGCGGGGCGGCGGTTCAACGGACGTCCGGCGGCGGTTCAGTCGTCGAGCAGGCCGGCCCGGGCCGCGGCGACCCCGGCCTGGAAGCGGCTCTCGGCGCCCAACTCGTCCATGATGTCGGCGATGTGGCGGCGGGCGGTGCGCAGCGACATGCCGAGGCGGCGGGCGATCGCCTCGTCCTTGAGCCCGGCGGCGAGCATCCGGACGATGGTGCGGTCGAGTTCCTGGGAGACCTGTTCGAGGCCGTCCTCGGCGGCGGCGGCGAACGGGCGGGCCAGCGTCCAGGCCTGCTCGAAGATGTCGCAGAGGTAGGCCAGCAGCGCTTCCTGACGGACCACCAGGGCGCCCGGGGAGCCGTCGCTGAGCGGCAGGAAGGCGAGTTCGCGGTCGAAGGCGATCAGCCGGCCGAACAGCTCGTGCGCGGTGCGGTACTCGGCGCCGAGCGCGGTGGCGGCCTCGACGTAGGCCTGGCTGGGGCCGTGGAAGCGCGCGGTGTGGTGGTAGAGGGTGCGGATCCGCACGCCGCGGCCCAGCAGGGCGCGGTCCCGGCGCAGTCCCGCCTCCATCGCGGCGGGGACCCGGGAGCTGCCGCCGGGCTGGATGGTGAGCACCTCGCTGCGGCAGGCCGCGGAGGCCCGTTCGAGGGCGGCCTGGACGCCGGGGAGGTCGGCGATCACCTCGATCGCGCCGGTGCCGTCCACGGCGCCCCGGTCGGCCTGCCGGTGGTGCGGCAGGAACGCGGACACCAGGGCCTGGCGGTGGGCGAGTTCGGCCCGGCTGCGCTGGATCTCGGCCTCGACCGGGGCGGCCAGGGCGGCGATCGCGCTCTGCGGGGGCAGCGCGTGGCCGCGGGCGGGGTCGGCCGGGTCGGGGTGGATCAGCCGCCAGTCGGCGAGGCGGCGCAGCGCGGCGGCGGCGCCGGCCGGGTCCAGCCCCTGGCGTTCGAGGTGCGCGGCGAGGGCGGCCGGGTCGAGCCGGCCGTGCTCCTGCACCCAGGAGTAGGCCGCGACGTCGGCCGGATCGGGGACGAAACCGGCCTCCGGTGCGGGGGTTCGGGGTATTAGGTCCATTTCTGTCCCCAGGTCATCTTGCTGCCAGAGCAGTTGGTGAGGTGTCCGGACAATGGTTCGGACGCGGGCGGGTGGCCATGCTGGTTCCCGGGCGCCGGTGCTCCGATCGGGAACCGGACCGCCGAGAGATCCCCCCTTCCACATCCCAGGAGGACCCTGCCATGAAGCGGTTCGCTCGCACTGTCGCGTTCGCCGGTCTGCTCGCCGCCCTGCTCGGTGCCGCGCCCGTGCTGGCCTCGGCCGCTTCGGCCGCCTCGCCCGCCCCGGTCACCGCGGTGGCCTCCGACGGCGACACCTCCTGGGGCGGCTGCGACCTGCCGCTGTGCAAGCCGCTGAGCTGAGCCGCGCCGCTCCCCCGCCGACCCGCCCCGACGAAGGGACCGCAGATGTCGACCGTTCCGCCCCTCCCCGCCCCGGACCTCACCGACGGCCTCAGCCGGCGCGAGCACCAGGTCCTGGAACTGCTCACCCACGGCGCCACCTACTCGGCGATCGCCCGCCGGCTCCAGCTCAGCCCGCACACCGTCGACACCTACCTGCGCCGGATCCGGGCCAAGACCGGCGCCACCAACCGGGTCCAGCTGGCGCTGCTGGCCCACGACGCCCGGCACCGCGCCCCGGCGGCGGGGGGCGCGGCGGTCCGGGCGCACTGAACGGGCCGGAGCGGTCAGGACGTCCGGACGGTCTTCGGCAGCCAGTCCTCGGTGCTGTCGGCGAGGCCGATCCGGGCGGTGTCCCAGCTGCCGTAGCGCGGGTTGACCTCGATGTGCAGCGCGGTGCCGGCGTCGACCAGCGCCTTGCGGATCGCGGCGTCCCCGTCGGCGCCGCTCGGGTCCTGGCCGCCGGCCAGCTTCATCAGGCCGATCTGCTGGCGGTAGAAGCCGTCGATGTCGCCGGCCGGGACGCCCTGCTTGGCGCGCAGCAGTTCGGCGAGCTTGGCCTCGCCGCCGACGGTCTTGGCGTCCGCGGCCCGGGCCCGGTCGATCTCGCTCTGGCTGACGTCCAGTTGACGATCGGTCAGGGCGCGGGCGACGACCTTGCCGAGCACCAGGTCGGAGACGGCGTGCCGGGCCAGGCCGGGCTGCTCCTCGGCGGCGGCCCCGCTCTGCGCCGCGCCCGCCCGCACCGCGGCGACCCGGGCGTCGACCTGGGCGATGCTGATCCGGTCGCCGCCGACCACGGCGGCGGCCCCTGGTGCGCCGGTGCGCCGCCGCAGGCGGTGAGCGCGGCGGCGGCGACCACGGCGCCGAGGGCGGCGAGCGGTCGGCGGGGGGAGCTGGTGCGGATCACTGGGGCCTCCTGGGCGGTGGAGCGCGGTCCGGTGGTGCTTCTGCGTACGGCTGGGACGAACAATATTGAGCCCCGCCCCCGGGTGCCAGACCCCCGCGGCCCTCCGGCGCGCCGGAGGGCCCTGACCGGTGTGGCGTCAGGTCGCGTAGGGGTTGTCGGTCGTGGTGCGGTGGCGGCCGAGGTGTTCGAGGTGGGTGCGCAGGCGGCGGACGTCGGGGTGGTGCGGGCCGTGCAGGCGTTCGGTCTCCAGCAGGAGTTCGAGCAGGCCGTGCCAGCCGGTCTCGGGGTGGCCGGTGGCGGCGAGGAGCAGGCCGGTGCGTTCGCGGACCTCGACGGTGTGCGGGGAGTCGGGCGGGAGGGCGGCCAGCACGGCGCGGTACTCGGCGAGCGCCTCGTCGGGGCGGCCGAGGTGTTCGAGGCAGCGGGCGGTGTGCCGGCGGTGGTCGAGGACGGCGGGGTCGCCGGGGGCGGCGGTGGCGGTGAGCTGGCGCAGTTCGGGGAGGGCTTCGGCCCAGCGCTGTCCGGCGAGCAGGGTGCGGGCCCGGATGGCGCGGACGGTGCGGACCAGCGGTGCGCCCTCGCCCTGTTCGGCGGCGGCCCGGGGCAGCAGGCGGGCGGACAGTTCGAGCACCTCGGTGTGCCGGCCCGCGTCGACCAGGTCGGAGAGCCGGGCGCAGGCCGCGCCGAGGGTCTCCGTCCCGGGGTGGGCGGGCGGCGCGGGCGGCAGCGGCGGGGCGGGGGGCGGGGGTGTCGGCGGGGCCGGGGGCGGGACGAGCAGCGGGGTGGGCTGCGGGTGGTGGGGGTAGCGGTAGGGGTCGCCGGGGTCGGGGACGGCGGGCAGCCGGGTGCGGATCCGGCCGGTGGGGGCGGGCAGCATCGGCAGCAGGACGGCGTGCACCTCGGCGGCGTCGGCGGGCCGTTCCTCGGGGCGCTTGGCGAGCAGCCGCAGGACCAGCGCCTCCAGTGCGGCGGGCACCTCGGCGCGCAGCCGGCGCAGCGGGACGGGCGGGTCGTCGACCTGGCGGCGCAGCACGGCGAGCGCGGTGGGGGCGGGGAACGGCGGGTCGCCGGCCAGCATCTCGTGCAGCATGCAGCCGAGCGCGTACAGGTCGCTGCGGCGGTCGGCGAGGGCGGCCATGGCCTGTTCGGGGGCCATGTAGGCGGGGCTGCCGATCGGGCTGCCGGTGAGGGTGAGGCGGGTGGCGCCGGGGTCGAGGGCGGTGGCGATGCCGAGGTCGAGCAGGATCGCCCGGCCGTCGGGCCGGATCATCACGTTGCTGGGCTTGAGGTCGCGGTGGACCACCTGCGCGCTGTGCACGGCGGCCAGCGCGGCGCACAGCTGCCCGGCGACGGCGACGGCCCGCTCGACCGGCAGCGGGCCCTCCTCGGCGACCAGGTCGGCCAGGCTGAGGCCGGGGACGCACTGCATCACCAGGTACAGCTCCTCCCCGTCGGTGCCCGCGTCGTAGACGGTGACCAGTCCGGGGTGGTCGAGCCCGGCGCCGATCCGGCACTCGCGCAGGAAGCGGCGGCGCAGCAGGTCGACCTGGCTGTCGCCGCGCCCGGCGGGGTTCGGCAGCGCGTCGGTGCGCAGCAGCTTCACCGCGACCCGGCGTTCCAGCCGCTGGTCGCGGGCGGCCCAGACCTGGCCCATCCCGCCGTGCCCGATCTTCTCGTCGAGCAGGTAGCGCCCGCCGACGACCCGGCTCACGGCTGCCCGTTCCCGGCCTGCCGGCGCAGCAGTTCGCCGAGTTCGCGCAGCTCGGCGGCGCCGGTCGGCGCGGCGGGCGCGGGGACGGCGGGGGCGGGCGGCACGGCCGGCGCGGCGGGCGGGTACGGGGTCGCGTACGGGTTGGCCGGGTGGGGCTCGGTGACCGCGTACGGCGGCGCGGGCCGCATCGTCGGACCGGACTTCACCATCGGACCGGGCGGCACCGTCGGCCCGGGCTGCGGCAGGTAGCCGACCGGCGGGTAGGCGTACCCGTACGGGGCGGGTACCGGGGCGGCGCCGGCGGGCCACCGGTCGCGCCGGTTCATCAGCAGGAAGTGCACGGGGGTGCCGAGGAAGAGCGGGAACAGGAGCAGCCCGGTGGTGAGGTTGTCGATCGGCTCGCCCTCGGGGGTCAGCGCGGCCGCGACGAACAGGCCCACCTCCATCAGGCCGATGACGGCCGCGCCGACGATGTCGGCCCGGCGCCGCCGGTCGACGGCGAGCACCATCGACGGCACCATGCCGAGCAGGCCGAGGCTCAGCACCGGTATCAGCGCGAGCAGCGCCGTCAGCCCTTTCCGGTACGGGACGGCGCGGGCGGGCATGGTGGCTCCTCGGCGACGGCGGGACGTGCTGCGCACACGGTACCGTCACGGGTCGGCGCGCCGGGAGCCCGTTGCGTTCCCGTTGCCGGACGGCCGGACGGCGGGGGTTCGGCGGCCGACGGTCCGTCAGGCCGGTTCGGCGGTCCCGGAGGCGAGGGTGTCGGTGAGCGCCCTGGTCAGTGCGCGGGCCTCGGCGGTGGCGGCGGCGAGCGCGTCCTCGTACCCGGCGATCCGCCGGAACGCCTCGCCCAGGCGGCGCTGGCGCTCGATCGGCAGCCGGGGCAGTTCGACCCGGCGGATGTCGAGGCGGCTGGTGGTGGAGGCGTAGCTGCTGGCCCGGCGTCCGGCGCCGGTGGCGCGCAGCTGGCCGGCCAGGAAGTCGGGGTCGAGCAGGTCGGGGTCGGGGCGCAGCAGGTGCAGCCGGGGGCCGAGGGCGGCGCCGTCCCAGGGGCCGCCGGGGTGCACGGCCCGTGCGCCCTCGCCGCCCAGCACCGGGACCAGGACGTCACCCTGACGGGCCGTCAGGGCGTCGGCGGCGTCGGTGGCGGCGCTCGGCGGGGTGCCGTTCTGCAGGTCCTGGTCGGTGAGCAGCGGGGTGCGGCCGCCGGGCCGGGCGGGGGCGCCCTGGCCGGAGGAGTGCACCTGGAGGGCGCCGGAGCGGGCGAGTTCGCCGATGCTGACCTGCGGCGGTCCGGCGGCGGTGGCGGGGGCGACGGCGGGCAGCGCGGTGTCGAGGTCGGCGAGCCGGGCGAGTTCGGCGCCCAGCCGTCCGCGCAGGGCGGTGAGCAGGTCGGGGGCGGCCGCGGCGGGGGCGGCGGGCAGGTGGCGGGCGGGGGTGAGGTCGGTCTCGTCGTCGAGCAGGTCGAGCGCGGGGACGGCCCGGGAGCGGCCGGGCCGGTCGGCGGGCAGCGGGGCGCCGGTGCGAGCCGCGGTGTCGAACTCCCGCCAGGCGGCCAGGACGGCGGCGGGCAGCCCGGCCCGGTCCTCGTCGGCGCCGGTGGCGGCGTCCAGCAGCAGGACGTGCCGGAACTCGTCGCCGGGCTGCGGCCCGCGCAGCACCCACACGTGCAGCGGCACCCCGTACGGCGGGGCGGCGCCGGCCGGCAGCGCGACCACGGCGCGCAGGGCGCCGGAGCGGACGAGTTCGGCCCGCACCCGGCGGCCGGCCCGGCGGGAGGCGACGGTGGGCGGGAGCAGCAGCACGGCGGTGCCGCCGGGGCGGGTGTGCGCCAGGCAGTGCAGCACCCAGGCGAGTTCGGACTCGCCGCGCGGCGGGACGAGCCGGCCGGGCCAGCGCGAGTCGTACTGCAACTGGTCGTGGCCCCAGTCGCGTTCGTTGTACGGGGGCGGCAGAGCACCGCGTCGGCGGCGTGCCCGGCGAAGGCGTCGGCGCGCAGCGCGTCGCCGGGGCGGACGTCCAGCGGCAGCGGGCCGGGGGCGTCGGCGGGGGCGGCCAGCGCGAGCCGGAGCAGGGCGACGCCGGCCAGCGCGGGGTCGGCCTCCTGGCCGAGCCGGGCGGCGGGGGCGGCGGCCAGCAGCACGCCGCCGGTGCCGCAGGCCGGGTCGAGCACCGTCCGGCCGGTCTCCCCGCTACCGGTCTCCCCGCCGCCGGGGGCCGGGTCGTCGGGCCGGGCGAGGGCGGCGAGCAGGGCGGCGGTGTCGGCCGGGATGGGCGGGGAGAGCCGGGGGTTGGCCTCGGCGTAGCGGGTGAGCAGGTGGCCGTAGGCGGTGGCGGGGGCGGTGTCGGCGGTGAGGTCGGCGAGCAGCCGGGCCAGGTCGAGGTGGGTGGCGCCGGCGATCAGCGGCAGGGCGAGGGTGGCGGGGGCGTCCGGGCCGAGGGTGGCGGCGGCGGTGCGGCGCAGCGCCTTGGGCAGGGCGGTGGCGAGCCGGGTGTCGGACTGGGTGGCGAGGTCGGTGCGGGCGGCCGGGTCGCGGTGCAGCAGCAGCAGGACGGCGCCGGCGGTGACCAGCGGGGCGGCGGCGGGGCCGTCGGGGTCGCGGAGGGTCTCCAGTTGCCGCCAGACCCGTTCCAGCAGCGGGAGTTCGGCGAGCTTGCCCTGGGCGCGGAGCCACTGTTCGACCTGGTCGAGGCGGAAGGCGGGGCTGGCCTCGGTGCCGCCGGAGGGCTTCGGGAAGTCGGGGTGGCGGCGGCGCCAGTTGGAGACCGCGGCCCGGCCGACTCCGGCGAGCCGGGCGATCTCGGCGGCCGTCACCTCGGGACGGTCCGGCATCGGCGGTCTCCTTCGCGGCAGCGGTCGGCGGTCGGCGATCAGCACTCGACGGCCGGCACCCGGCGGTCGCCACTCGGCAACGGGCGCTCGGCACCCGGCGCTCGGGTGTGGCCCCGCAGCATAGCAACCCCGCCATCCCCCCAACCGTTCACACGTGAACGGAGACGTTTCGTAAATCGCGATTGACACTGTTCACAGGAGAGTGGTTCAGTGGTGCCACGCCGGAACCACCGGCCCACCGCAGACCTCCCTGGGGGGAACCCGCCATGTCCGTCCGCCTCCGCACCCGCCGCACCGCCGCCGTCCTGCTCGGCGCCGCCCTGCTCGCCGCCGCGACCACCGCCTGCGGCCCGACCGACAGCAGCGTGTCCACCTCCCCCAAGAGCCCCGCCGCGGCCCCGGCCGCCGGCGGGGGGAGCTCCGCCCCGGCCGCGGACGCGCCGAAGAACGCGGTGGCGAAGACCGGTGACACGATCGCCCTCAAGGGCACCGAGAAGAGCAACAGCGCGGACGTCACGCTGGTGAAGGTGGTCGACAACGCGAAGGGCGCGGACGAGTACACCGAGCCCGCCGCCGGGAAGCGCTACGTCACCGCCCAGTTCCGGATCAAGGCGACCGGCAGCGCCGCCTACTCCGACGCCCCGCACAACAGCGCGAAGCTGATCGACGCCCAGGGCCAGAACTACGAGGCGACCATCGCCGAGACCGTGGCCGGCCCGGAGTTCCCCGTCCCGCTGTCGGTCGCCCCGGGCGAGAGCGCGCTGGGCTGCATCACCTTCGAGGTGCCGGCCGACGCCAAGCTCGACAAGGTGCAGTTCGCCCTGGACAGCGGCTTCGCCCAGCAGTCGGGCCAGTGGAAGCTCGCCTGACCCCGGGCACCGGGGGCCGCGACGCACGAGCCGCACGAGCCGGACGAGCCGCACGAGCTGGGCCGCGGCGGACGAGCCGGGGGCGCCGGAACGCGGACGGGGGCGCCGGGGGCGCCGTCCTGCCGCCCTCCGGCGCCCCCGCTCCGACGGGTGCGCGGCCGTTGTTCCGCCGCCGCTCGGGCGGCCGTCCCGCTACCGCTTGAGGTCGTCGAACATGGTGCTCAGGAACTCGGCGCACCAGGACAGCAGCTCCCGCCCGACCAGCGGCTTCCCGCCGATCCGGCCGCCGCTGCCGGGCCGCGGCACCAGCAGCTGCCGGGCCGCGGACTTGACCTGGGTGCGCGGGTAGAGCCGGTTCAGCCGCAGCTCCTGCGACTCCCGCAGCTCGACCGGCCCGAACCGGACGAAGTTGCCCTGCAGGGTGATGTCGCCGATGCCGCAGCGCCGGGCGAACAGCCGCAGGCCCGCCACCAGCAGCAGGTTCTCCACCGGCTCGGGCAGCTTGCCGTAGCGGTCGGTCAGCTCCTCGCGGACCTGCGCGATGTCGGCCTCCGAGTTGACCGCCGCGATCGAGCGGTACGCCTGCAGCCGCAGCCGCTCGCCCGGCGCGTAGTCGTGCGGGACGTGCGCGTCCACCGGCAGCTCGATCTTCACCTCCAGCGGCTCCTCCTCCGGCTCGCCGCCGCCCGCCTCCAGCGAGTCCCGGAACTCGGCGACCGCCTCGCCGACCATCCGCATGTAGAGGTCGAAGCCGACGCCCGCGATGTGCCCGGACTGCTCGCCGCCGAGCAGGTTGCCCGCGCCGCGGATCTCCAGGTCCTTCATCGCGACGTACATGCCCGCGCCCATCTCGGTGTGCTGGGCGATGGTGGCCAGGCGCTCGTGCGCGGTCTCGGTGAGCGGCTTCTCCGGCGGGTACAGCATGTACGCGTAGCCGCGCTCGCGGCCGCGGCCGACCCGGCCGCGCAGCTGGTGCAGCTGGGACAGGCCGAAGGTGTCGCCGCGCTCGACGATCAGGGTGTTGGCGTTGGAGATGTCGATGCCGGACTCCACGATCGTGGTGGAGACCAGGACGTCGAACTCCTTCTCCCAGAAGTCGACCACGACCTTCTCCAGCTGGGTCTCCCCCATCTGCCCGTGCGCGGTCGCCACCCGGGCCTCCGGCACCAGGTCCTTCAGCCGGGCGGCCGCCTTGTCGATCGACTCGACCCGGTTGTGGATGTAGAACACCTGGCCCTCGCGCAGGAGTTCACGCCGGATCGCGGCCGAGATCTGCTTCTCGTCGTACGGGCCGACGAAGGTCAGCACCGGGTGCCGCTCCTCCGGCGGGGTGGTGATGGTGGACATCTCGCGGATGCCGGTGACCGCCATCTCCAGGGTGCGCGGGATCGGGGTCGCCGACATGGTCAGCACGTCCACGTTGGCCCGCAGCTTCTTCAGCTGCTCCTTGTGCTCGACGCCGAAGCGCTGCTCCTCGTCGACGATGACCAGGCCGAGGTCCTTGAACCTGGTCTCCGAGGAGAACAGCCGGTGGGTGCCGATCACCACGTCCACCGAGCCCTCGAACAGGCCCTCCAGCACCGCCTTCGCCTCGGTGTCGGTCTGGAACCGGGACAGCGCCTTCACGTTCACCGGGAAGTTCGCGTACCGCTCGGCGAAGGTCGAGAAGTGCTGCTGCACCAGCAACGTGGTCGGCACCAGCACCGCCACCTGCTTGCCGTCCTGCACCGCCTTGAAGGCCGCCCGCACGGCGATCTCGGTCTTGCCGTAGCCGACGTCGCCGCAGATCAGCCGGTCCATCGGGACGGACTTCTCCATGTCGGCCTTGACCTCGCCGATGGTGGTCAGCTGGTCGGGCGTCTCCGCGTACGGGAAGGCGTCCTCCAGTTCGCGCTGCCACGGGGTGTCCGGGCCGAAGGCGTGGCCGGGGGCCGCCATCCGGGCCGAGTACAGCTTGATCAGGTCGGCGGCGATCTCCTTGACCGCCTTCTTGGCCCGCTGCTTGGTCTTCGCCCAGTCCGCGCCGCCGAGCCGGTGCAGCGTCGGGGCCTCGCCGCCCACGTACTTGGTGACCTGGTCGAGCTGGTCGGTGGGCACGAACAGCCGGTCGCCGGGGTGGCCGCGCTTGGCGGGCGCGTACTCCAGCACCAGGTACTCGCGGGTGGCGCCCTGCACGGTGCGCTGCAGCATCTCCACGTACCGGCCGACGCCGTGCTGCTCGTGCACCACGTAGTCGCCGGCCGCCAGCGCCAGCGGGTCGATCGCGTTGCGGCGGCGCGACGGCATCCGGCGCATGTCCTTGGTGGACGACTTCTGGCCGGACAGGTCGGTCTCGGTGATGACGGTCAGCTTCAGCTCGTCGTCCACGAAGCCGTGCTCGATCGAGCCGCAGGACACGTACACCACGTCCCGGGTCGGGGCCTCGGCGAGGTCGGCGACCAGCCGGGCCGCGATGCCCTCGTTGCCGAGCACCTCGGCCAGCCGGGAGGCCGGGCCGTGGCCCTCGGTCACCATCACCACCCGCCAGTCGGCGGCCAGCCGCTCCCGGGCGTCGGCGATCGCCCGCGCGGTGTCGCCGCGGTACGCCTCGACGGCGCGCATGCCCAGGGTCAGGGTGTCGGCATCGAATTCCAGGATGCCGCTGACCGTCGAGTCGCTGGTCGCGAACGGGCTGACCGACCACCACGGCAGGCCGATCCCGGCCGCGTGCTCGCGGACGTCCGCCAGCGACCACAGCGAGGCGGCCGAGACGTCGATCGCCTCCAGGTCGATCGGGCGGTCGGCGCCCGCCGCCGCGGCCACCCAGGACGCGGCCAGGAACTCCTGGCTGGTGGCCACCAGGTCGGCGGCCCGGGTGCGGACCCGCTCCGGGTCGCACACCACGGCGACCGAACCGGCTGGCAGCACGTCCAGCAGCAGCTCCATGTCGTCCACCAGCACCGGGGCCAGCGACTCCATCCCCTCGACCGCGATGCCCTGCGCGATCTTGTCCAGGATCTCGCCCAACTCCGGGTGCTCGGCGGCCAGTTCGGCCGCCCTCGCGCGCACCTGGTCGGTCAGCAG
Source organism: Kitasatospora sp. YST-16 (assembly GCF_026802215.1). Classification (NCBI taxonomy): domain Bacteria; kingdom Bacillati; phylum Actinomycetota; class Actinomycetes; order Kitasatosporales; family Streptomycetaceae; genus Kitasatospora; species Kitasatospora sp. YST-16. The sequence continues at coordinate 4,289,448 of NZ_CP113837.1, read as the reverse complement.
CAGCTCCCGGCAGGGCGGCGCCCACAGGCCGTGCTCGGCGATCTCCAGCGAGCGCTGGTCGGCGACCTTGAAGTAGCGGATCTCCTCGACCTCGTCGCCCCAGAACTCCACCCGCAGCGGGTGCTCCTCGGTCGGCGGGAAGACGTCCAGGATGCCGCCGCGCACCGCGAACTCGCCGCGCTTCTCGACCAGTTCGACCCGGGCGTAGGCGGCCGCGGCCAGCCCGCGGGCCACCTCCCCCAGGTCGTGCTGCTCGCCGCGGCGCAGCGCCACCGGCTCCAGCTCTGCCAGCCCCTTCACCTGCGGCTGCAGCACGCTGCGCACCGGCGCCACCACCACCTGCACCGGCCCGGCCGCCGGGTCGTCCGCCCGCGGGTGGACGATCCGGCGCAGCACGGCGAGGCGGCGGCCGACGGTGTCCGAGCGCGGGGAGAGCCGCTCGTGCGGCAGCGTCTCCCAGGCCGGGAACTCCGCCACCGCGTCGGGCGGCAGCAGCGAGCGCAGCGACGCCGCGAGGTCCTCGGCCTCCCGGCCGGTGGCGGTCACGGCCAGCACCGGCCGGCCGCGCTCACCGCCCCGGGCGGCCAGCGAACGGGCCAGCGCGGCGACGGCGAACGGCCGGGCGGCGGGCGGGCCGACCAGGTCGAGGTGCTGCCTGTGCCCCGTGGCCGCCGCCTCGATCGCCTCGGCGAGGGCGGCGTCCCGTACGACGACATCGAGCAGTCCGGACAGGCTCATACGTCAGTTTCTCCACGACGGGGAGTGGCCCGGCACAGCGGACGGCCGGGCAGCGCGACAGCCCGGAACGCGGTGCGCCCCGGGGGGTGTCCAGCCTACGCCGCACCGGAGCCGCACACGCGGCGCGGCACCTCGAAGGCCGCCCCGGGCCGACTCACCGGTATCCGGCACGGCTTGTCCAGAGATCATGCAGCCGACACATTGCTGTCACTGCGCGTCCATGGTCGCCGCGCACCATGGATGTCAGCGCAGGCCGCATCCAACCGTGGGGGATGGCTGCGGAAGCGCGATCGCACCTCGATGGGGGTCGGGAGTGCGAAGGCCGGGCGACCCTGGGTGGGGGCGCCCGTGCCACTCACGCCGGGACTCGCGGCGTCCGCTCCCGGGCGGGCGCCGCGGCTCTCGGCGTCCTGTCGTCCGGGCCCCGTCCGCCCCGCCCGCACCACTTCCGGCGAAGCCGCCCGCACGGCGGGCGGCGCTCCGTACCCTCGTGTGAAGAAGGTGTGGGGACACCGGTCGTTTCCAGGGGGTTTGCTTCGTCATGCGCGTGGTCATCGCAGGTCAGGGCTATGTCGGACTCCCACTCGCGGTGCGCGCCGCCGAGGTGGGCCACCGGGTCGTCGGGTACGACGTGGACGAACGCCGGATCAAGCGGCTCGCGGTCGGCGAGTCCTACGTCGAGGACATCCCCGGGGAGCGGCTGCGCCCGCTGCTCGACACCGGGGCGTACCTGCCCTCCGCGGCGCCCGCCGACGTCGCGGGCTTCGACGTCGCGGTGATCACCGTGCCGACGCCGCTGCGCGACGGCGTCCCCGACCTGTCCTACATCGAGGCGTCGGCGAAGCTGCTGGGCCGGCACCTGCGGCCGGGCGCGACGGTGGTGCTGGAGTCCACCACCTACCCGGGCACCACCGAGGAACTGCTCGCCCCGCTGCTGGAGGCCGGCTCGGGGCTGCGGGCCGGCGCCGACTTCCACCTCGGCTACAGCCCCGAGCGGATCGACCCCGGCAACCCGGTGTGGAAGCTGGAGAACACCCCCAAGGTGGTCTCCGGCACCACCCCCGAGGGCCTGGCCGCCGTCGCCGGCTTCTACGGGCAGCTGGTCGAGCGGACCGTCCCGGTCTCCTCCTGCAAGGAGGCCGAACTGACCAAGCTGCTGGAGAACACCTTCCGGCACGTGAACATCGCCCTGGTCAACGAGCTGGCGATGTTCGCCCACGACCTCGGCATCGACGTCTGGGAGGCCATCGACGCGGCCTCCACCAAGCCCTTCGGCTTCCTCCGCTTCACCCCCGGCCCGGGGGTCGGCGGCCACTGCCTGCCGATCGACCCCTCCTACCTGTCCTGGCGGGTGGAGCGCGCCCTCGGGCAGTCCTTCCGGTTCGTCGAGCTCGCCAACGACGTCAACAGCCACATGCCCGACTACGTGGTGCGCCGGCTCACCGAGGCCCTCAACCAGCGCCGCCGCAGCGTCAACGGCTCGCGCGTCCTGGTGCTCGGCCTCGCCTACAAGGCCAACACCGGCGACGCCCGGGAGACCCCGGCGGCCCGGATCGTCGAACTCCTCACCCGCCAGGGCGCCGAGGTCCGCGCCGCCGACCCGCACGTCGTCGCGGGCGTCCACGTCGCCGAACCCCACGTCCCCGGCCAGCGCACCCCCGCCCACGAGGGCGGCCCGCTCGCCACCGTCCACCGCGTCGAGGCCACCCCCGAAGAACTCGCCGCCGCCGACGCCGTCCTCCTCCTCGCCGACCACGACGAGTTCGACTACACCGCCGTCACCACCCACGCCCGCTACGTCCTCGACTGCCGCCGCCGCCTCACGGGCACGGCCGTCGAAGTGCTGTAGGCCCCCGGCGGTGCACCGGGACCGCAGGCCACCGGTACGGTCACCGCCACGCTCGCCGCACTTCGGCAGTGCCCGGAACCCCTGATGCGCCGTTACCCCAGCAGGTACCGTCCCGTACACCACTGGCCGACGACGCAGGGGGCACACCATGGGCGAGCACAGCGGTGGGGAGCGGATCGGCGAGCTGATCGCCGAGCGCCGGAAATACCTCGGGCTCTCCGAGGAGGACGTGGCGCGCAAGCTCTCCGACGCCACCGGGTACACCCCGAGCCGCACCGACGTGTGGCGCTGGGAGACCGAGTACGAAGGCCGCACGCCCGGCCCGCAGTACCTGCCGCACCTGGCCGAGGTACTGGAGCTGGACGAATCCCGCCTGCGTCGGGCCCGTGCCGCCACGAAGGCCGCCCGCCGCTTCAAGATGACCTCGTCCCCCGCCGAGGTGATCGCGCGGCTGCTCCCCGATGACACCGTGTTCTCCCCTCTGGGCACCAGCACCGGCAACACCGTCGGCGCCGCTGACGCGCAGGCCCTGCTGCGACGCGTCCACGGCCTGCGGCTGGCGGACGACGTACTTGCCGGCGGGGACTTGGTGGAGACCGTCGTCCGCGAGCTGTGCTCTGCCGTCCGCCTGCACAACGACACCAGTCACACCGAAGCCGTCGGCCGACGCCTGCTGACCGGCATCGGCGAACTCGCGCAGCTCGCCGGGTGGGTCGCCACCGACTCCGGAGGCAGAGCCGATCCGGTCCCGCTGTTCCGCCTCGGTGTCGCTGCCGCCCAGCAGGCCGACGACGGCCCGCTCGCCTCGTACCTGCTGGGCTCCTGGGGGTACTGGGAGGCCAACCGCGGCAACGTCCAGCGCGGCATCGACCTCGTCCGCGCCGCCGAGCACGAGGTCGCCGCAGGGCCCGTACGCGCCCGCTCCCTCACCTCCGCCCGCCTCGCGTGGGTCGCCACCCTCGCCGGGGACCAGCGCACCGCCCTGACCGCGATCGGCACCGCGATGGACCAGGTGGACGCCGCCGACGAGGAGATGGCCGCCCTCGCCGATCCCCGCCGATGGCTGTACTGGGTGAACCGCGACGAACAGGAGGTCATGCAGGCCCGCGTCCACACCCAGCTGCACCGTCCCCTACGAGCCGTTCCCCTGCTCCGGAAGGTGCTCACCACCTACGACGCCAGTCACGCCCGCGAGTACGCCCTGTACGCCTCCTGGCTCGCCGTCGCTCTGGCCGACGCCAACGAACCGGAGGAGGCCGCCAAAACCGCGCACAGCATGTTCGAAGTGCTGGCCGGCATCCCGTCTTCTCGCGCGCAGGACCGGTCGAAGGCCGTGGTCACCGCGCTGCGCCGCTACCGGGATGTACCCGAGATCGCCGAAGTCCTCGCTCAGTGGGTGGCCTGACACCGGTTCTGGAAGACGGATTGGAAGACGCTTCGGCACTGTGACCGATGCCTGACGGTGCGTAACTTCGTGGTCATGTCGCCCGGCACGAGGAACCACCGGCATCCCCCGGCGCCCCGGGCAGCGTCACCCGCCCCCCTGGGGTCGCCGTGACCGCCGCCACGCCGGTCCGTCCGACACAGCGGAAGGAGCACCACCCATGAGCATGATGTCCGAAGAGCGTCAGGCCGTGCCGTTCGGCGCCCGGGGCGTCCGGCCCCGTACACGGTCCGCATCGACCCGTCCGGGTTCGCGTTCGACCCGGGCCGCCAGGTCAACGTCATGAGGGCCGACGGCTCCCTGTGGACCGAGACCCCGGTGGCCGCGTCCAGCACTGGCACGAACAACGACTCGACCGGCCCGGCCGACGAGACCAGCGACCCGTACGCCTTTCCCGGCGACGAGGTGGCGTAGCCGATGACGACCGCACCGCACGGGCACGTCCTCATCGTCGCCGAGGACCTGGACCCGTCCGCCGACCTGGTGGTGCACGCCCTCGCCGAACGCGGGGTCCCGGTGATGCGGTTCGACCTGGCCCGGTTCCCCCGGCATCTCGACCTGGCCGCCGAACACGGCAGCAGCCGACCGGGGTGGTTCGGGGAACTGGCCGCCAGCGCCCGCTCGGTGCGGTTGGAGGAGGTCCGGGCCGTCTACTACCGGCGGCCCGGCCTGCCCGAGACCAGCCCCGCGGTCGACCCCGCGTACCGCGAGTGGGCCCAGGGCCAGGCCCTGGTCGGCATGGTGCAAGTACTCGGGTCGCTTCCGGTGGTGTGGATGCACCACCCCGACGTGTACCGGGCTTCTGCACACAAACCCGGCCAGCTCGTCACCGCCACTGCCGCGGGCCTTCGAGTACCCCGGACCCTCGTGACGAACAGCCTGCCGCGTGCCGAGCGATGGGCGGACTCGGTGGGCGGCCCGCTGATCGTCAAACCGGTCACCGCGGGCGCGATCACGCTGGACGGACGCTCGATGATGCTGCCCACCCGCAGGTTCGATCCGTCCGAGCTGGACGAGTCGTTGGAGCTGACCGCACACCTGCTCCAGGAGTGGGTGCCCAAAGCGTTCGAGGTGCGGCTGACCGTGGTCGGCGACCAGATGTTCCCCGTGGCCATCCACTCGGGCAGCAGCGCCGCAGAGGTCGACTGGCGCAGCGACTACGACGCGCTGGAGTACGAGCCCGTCGCCATCCCCGACCGGGTGGCCGACGGTGTGCGCCGTTTCCTGGCCCACTACCGGCTGAACTACGGCGCCCTGGACTTCGCCGTGACCTCGGCCGGCGAGTGGGTGTTCTTCGAGTGCAATCCGGCCGGACAGTGGCAGTTCATCGCCGCCGCCACGAAACTCCCCATCGCCGAGGCGCACGCCGCCCTGCTGCAAGGGGCTGTCGCATGACCGTCGCCACCGACACCGCAGCAGCCCGCGCCCTGAGGCACTCCCTCGCCGACCGTCTGGCCGCCGCCGGACATGGGCAGAGGTGGGTGGACGCCGTCCGCGCCGTGCCCCGGCACCTCTTCGTCCCGCTCTTCCACCAGCAGGACGGCGCCGGCCACTGGAGCACCGTCACCGCCGAGCACAGTGGCTACCTGGAGGGTGCCTACGCCGACCGGGCGCTGACGACGCAGCTCACCGACGGCACCCCCACGTCCTCCTCCAGCGAACCGGGCCTGATGCTCACGATGCTGGACGCCCTGGCTGTCCGGGCCGGCCTGCGGGTGCTCGAAGTCGGCACCGGCACCGGCTACAACGCCGCGTTGCTCGCGCACGTCCTTGGCGACACCAATGTGACCACGGTGGATGTCGACCCCGAGCTGACCTCGCTCGCCGGGCGGCGCCTGGCTGCCACCGGATACCGTCCGCACGTGCACACCGGAGACGGCGCCGTCGGAGTTGCTGATCGTGCGCCGTTCGATCGGGTCATCGCCACCTGCGGCATGCGGTCGATTCCCTGGCCGTGGATCGAGCAGGCCGCCGACGGTGCGGTGGTGGTCGCCCCGCTCGGCTGGGGACTGGCCAGGATCACCGTTCACGACGGACACGCACACGGCCGGTTCCTGCCGCAGGGCACGTACTTCATGGCCCGGCGCACTCCGGACGCCAAGCCCCGCTTCGCAGAACTGGAGAGGACTGCGGCGACCACCACCGAAGTCGCTGCGGTCGAAGCCGTGGAACGCCTTCAGTTCCCGCTCGCCCTTGCACTGCCCGGCTACCGCTCGGTCTCCTGGGCGGACGAGAAGACGGGCGGGACCGGCCGGGTGGGGATCTGGACGGCTGACGGCTCGACCGCCACCGCTGACAGCGATGGCCGTGTCCGGCAGATCGGCCCCCGTCGGCTGTGGGATGTGGTGGAGGAGTTGCACGAGCAGTTCCCCACCTCCCCGGCCCGCGAGGACTTCGGACTCACGCTCACCGCCGGGAAACAGCGCGTCTGGTGGGGAACCGAGGACGGACCCGGCTGGGACCTGCCGGCCACCCCCTTCGCCGATTGACCGGTTCCGGGCACCTCGCGGACTAGTCTCGGGCCGACTGCGACGACAGGAGCATGACGTGCCCGATGACGAGGAACCGCTGGGGCAGTGGCTCGAGCGCCGTGATGCCCGGCGGCGTCGGCCGGGCACCCGCAAGGCCGTCCCGCTGGACGGCAGCAGGGCAACGCATCTCGACCCGCAAGCCCCGCGGATGGTCCTGGAATGGGACGGATACGCCTGGCAGCCGATCGCCGTCGCCGACGGCTACGCCGCCGCTCAGCGCCAAGTCCATCGGATCGAGGGCGACGGGGTGATCCGTGGCACCGTGCCGCGGCCCTCGGAGAAGCCGACCGGGCGGCACCGGAAGCCGTAGGCCGCCGCCTGTGCCGGGGCACCGACGGCGACGGCCACGGCGGCCGGGGTCAGCCCCTGCGCTGGATGCGGTTGCGGTTGGGGCGGGTGTCGTGGTCGATGCCGTCGTCGACGATGACGATCTTGGGGACGATCCGCTCCTCGGCCTTGGCCTCCGGCTCGGGCTTCGCCGCGGGCGCCGCCCCGGGCTCGGGTGCGGCCTCGGGTGCGGCCGGGGCGGTCGCGGGCTTCGGGGGCAGCGGGTCCTTGGCGAAGCTCGCGGGCTTGACCGGCGGGGCCGGGGGCTCGGCGGGCTCGGGGGCGGTGTACGGCCGGCGCGGGTCCGCCTTGGGCTTGACCGGGCCGAGGACGGCGGTGGGCCGGTCGGTGACCGGGGGCTTGCCGAGGTCGGCCTTCTTGGCCTCGACGGCCTGCGCCGCGTCCTCGGGGTCCTCGATGGCGCCGACGGCGGCGCCGGTGAGCGAGGCGAGGGTGCCCTTGATGTGGTCGAGGTGGGTCTGGACCTTGTCGAGGCGCTTGGTGAAGTCGGCCTGCTCGCGGTCGCTGGCGGCCTTGATCCGGTCGGCCTTCTCCCGGGCGGCGGCGAGGGCCGCGTCGGCCTTGGCCTGGGCGTCGGTGTCGAGGCGGCGGGCCTCTTCGAGCATCGCCTCGCGGTGCTGCTCGGCCTCCTTGACCCGGGCGTCGGCCGCGGCGGTGACCTTGGCCACGGCGGCGTCGGCGGCGGTCTCGGCGGCGGCGAAGTCCTCGTCGGCCTTGCGGCGGCGCTCGGCGAGGGCGGCCTCGGACTGCTCGGAGGCGTTCGCGGCGGAGACCCGGACCCGGGCGGCGTGGCCGGTCGCGGCGTGCACCAGGGCGCGGGCCTCGGCGTCGGCCTCGGCGCGCAGGCGCTCGGCCTCGGCGCGGCTGCGCTCGTCGGTGCGGCGGACGAACTGGTCGGTCTCCTCGCGCAGCTTGGCGGCGAACTCCTTCGCGGCCTGGGCGGCGGCCTCGCCGGCCTCGTGGGCGGCGTCCCGGGCGTCCTCGCCGGAGCGCTTGGCCTTGGCGTGGACGGCGTCGGCCTCGTTGAGGGCGATGCCGAGCAGGGCGGCGGCCTGGTCGCTGAGTTCGGCGAAGTCGGGGTCGGGGGCGTCCTCGGCGGCCTGCTTGATGTCGGCGAGGCGCTTCTCCATCTCGCGCAGGCCGCCGCCGAGGACGCTGAGCCGCTCCCATGCCTCGTCGCGTTCGCGGCTGAGCGCGGTGACCGCCGCGTCGACCTGGTCGGGCGCGTAGCCGCGCCGGGACGGGGTGAAGCCGTACTGGGACACGGCGTCGCTCATTTCGGCTGTTCTCCTCGTGCTCGCGGGCTGCGCGGCCCCGCCGGGTGCGTGGTTCTGGCGGGACGGGCGAACCGTCCCATTGACCTATTTTGCGCAGATACGAACGCAAACCAAACAGGGCGTCCTCGCGCGGCCGGGCGAACCGGCCGCGCGAGGCCCGGTCACAGCAGCCCGTCCCAGAGCTGCTCGACCAGGACCGCCCACCAGCTCTCGGGGGTGTGCACGGCGGCCGGGTCGACGGCCAGCAGCTGGGCCTGGAGGTCGGTGGTCCAGCGGGCCGCCTGCTCGTGGGTGAGGCCGTGCCGCAGGTGCCACATCCGGGCCAGCACCGACAGGCAGGCGACGAACTCCGGGACCCCGGAGTTGACGAAGCGCGGCGGCTCGGCCGGGTTCTCCAGGTCGACGGCGACCACCGCGGCGGTGCCGTACTGGACGCACAGCTGGCGGCCGTAGTCGTTGCCGAGCACCAGGTAGCCGCCGAAGTCCGGGCCGGGCGGCAGGCCGCGTTCGGCGGCGAGCTCGGCCAGCGTCGGGATGGGGCGGCCCTCCTGGGCCTGGGCCCAGAAGAACGGCGCGAACTCGCGCGGCAGGCCGACCCACATCAGGGTCTGGGCGACCGCCTCCGGCACGCCCTGGCGGGCCACCGCGCGCTGCTCGAACCGGAACATCGACGGGCCGAACATCGCGCCGAGCTCCGCCGCGAGCTGCTGCGGCGGCGGGGGCGGCAGCTGCGGGACGGTGCCGGGCGGGGGCAGCGGCACCCGGACGGTGCGCGCCCGGTGCGGGGCCGAGACCAGCTGGTGCAGCTGCTCGACGTGCTCCTGCAGCACGTTCATGCCGGCCTGCCGGGCGGCGGCGTCGCGGCCGTACGGGGCGGTGTGGCTGATCCGGGCGTTCGGCCAGGACGCCTTGACCATCCGGGCGCAGTAGCCGCCGGGCAGGTCGCACAGCTCCAGCTCGGTGTGCACCTCCAGCACCTGGTCGGCGGGCACGCCGAGGCGGCGCAGCTCCTGGAGGGCCCGCCACTCCGGGTGCGGGGCGCCCAGCTCGGAGGTCATCACCAGGCTCAGCTCGGAGCCGTCCGGGCCCCGGTAGTTGACCACGGCGGTGGTGCCGGGGCCGACCGTGGGCGCGCCGGACGGCGGCGGCACGGGCGCGGCCGGCGGCGGCACCGGGCCGGGGGCGCCGGGCGGGAAGCCGTGGCCCTGCGGCCCGCCCGGGAACGGCGGCGGCGGGGGCGCCTGGAACGGCGGCGCGCCCTGCGGCGCCCCGGGGAACGGCGGGGGCTGCTGGCCGGGCAGCGGGAACGGCGGGGTCGCGCCCGGCGGCAGCTCGATCGCCGGGGCCAGCCGGGTGGCCTGGTAGGCGACCGCGGCGGCCTCGGGGGCGGCCGGGGCGGCGGGCGCGGCCGGAGCCGCCGGGGCGCTATCGGCGCGCAGCGCGTCGGGGGCGGGCGGCGGCGGGGCGCCGGGGCCTCCGCGGCCGCCGGAGTGCTGGGCGGGGCCGCCGCTGGACGGCAGCAGGTCGTTCGGCGGGGGCGGCGGGGGCGCGCCCGGGCCGCTGCGGCCACCGGTGTGCTGGACGGGGCCGCCGCTGGAGGGCAGCAGGTCGTTCGGCGGGGGCGGCGGCGGGGCGCCGGGGCCGCCGCGGCCGAGCGGGGCGGCGCCGCCGGGCAGCGGGGCGCCGGGGCCGGGGGCGCCGGGCAGGCCCATCAGGCCGGGCGGGCCGTCGGTGGCGAGCATGGTCGCCGCGTAGTTGACCGCGTTCGCGGGCGGGCCCGGTGGTACGGGAGCGGCGGGCGGCACCGGGGCGGCGGGCGGCGCGGGCGTGCCGGGTGCCGGGGTGCCGGGGCCGCCGACCGGGTACGGCGGGGTGGCGCCGGGCGGGACGGGCGGGACGGGCGCGTCGGGCCGGCCGGGGGCGAGCACGGTGGCGGCCTCGGAGCCGGGCGGCGGCGGGACGGGCGCCCCGGGGGCGGGCGCGCCGGTGAAGTAGCTGGGGCCCTCCTCGCCGGACTCCGCGACCGGCGCGGCCTGCGGAACGGGCTGCGGCGCGGACGGCGCGACCGGCGGGGTCGGCGCGGCGGGGGCGGCCGGGGCAGCCGGGGCAGCCGGAGCGGCCGGGGCAGCCGGAGCGGCCGGAGCCGCGGGCGCGCCGAGCCGGTCGGCCTCGGCGGCGATCGCGGCGGCCCCGGCCTCCTGCAGCCACTGCGGGGGGCTGAGCAGGAAGGAGGTCGCCTCGACGGCGCCGCGCACCGGCTTGGCCGCGCCGGCCGGGTTGGGGGCGCCGCCGGTGCCGTACAGCTCCTCGAACTGCCGGACCACCTCGTTGACCGGCAGCGGCGGCCAGAGCGTGCTGGCGCCGCTGTCGCGGGCGATCACCAGGCGCAGCGAGGTGCCGGGGCCGCCGGTGTGCTCGCTGCCGTCGACGGCCCAGCAGACGTAGCCGAGGTCGAACTCGCGGACCTTCACCTCGCGGTGCTGCGAGCGCGGCACCCCGGCGTTGATCCAGTCCTCGGCGGTCTCCTGCGCCTGCGCGTACGTGGTCACCACGTCTCGTCCCACCCCTGTCGTTCGTTCAGTTCACCGGGACGGCGCGGGCGAAGCCGCCGTCCACCATGAGTTCGGCGACGGTCTCCAGCTCCGCGGGCCCGCCGGCGAGGCGCAGCAGGAAGGCGTCGAAGCTGTCGCCGCAGGGCAGCAGGAGGCGCTGCACGCGCTGCTCGACGGGTTCGTCGGAGCCGTCGTCGCGGGCGTCGTCGTAGGGCAGGAAGCCGACCGAGCCGGTGCCCTCGCCGCGGACCCTGACGGTCAGCAGGCCGCCCTGCAGGTAGGCGACGGCGAGGTGGTCCTTGGTGAGGTGGTCGCGCAGGCACTTGTTGGCGTACACCAGGTCGTGGGTGCCGTACTCCTCGCTGAGGGTGAGGAACGGCTGGTCGACCAGCAGGCCGAGGTCCACGTCGAGGGCGACGCCGGCCGGGCCGCGGCCGCCGGTGAGCTTCAGGAAGTCCCGGTAGGCGGTCGGCAGCGGGTGGCCGAGGCGCTGTTCGGCGCGCTGGACCAGGTCCTCGGTGACGGCGACCGGGTCGCTGCCGTCCTTGGCCAGCGAGAAGTGCGCGGGGCGGCGGTCCTGGAGCGGGCGGGTGCCGCGCCGGGTGTGGTCGGCGGTGGAGCGGGCCAGGCCGCCGTGGTGCCGCAGCAGGGCCTTGACCTCGACCGGGACGAGTTCCATCCGCCGCCAGCCGGGGGCGGCCCGGCCGACCACGTGGTGCCAGGTCCAGCCGGGCGGGGTGGCGACGGCGCTGTCCAGGTCGGCCCAGAGCTCGTGGCCCTGGGTGTAGAGCGCGGCGTTGGCCGACACGTAGTCGGTCAGGCGCAGTTCGTCGACGCCGAAGCCGGCCGGCGGGTCGGCGACCTCGGCGGCGGCGGCCGCGTACGGCGAGAAGTCCGGGTAGCCGTTCTCGTCGACGCGCACGCCCCCGGGGTGCCGCTGGGCCCGGACCGGGTCCGGGAACTGCACCACCTGGCCCGCGTACGCCGCGTTGGGCACGGCGGCGGTGCCGGGCCGACCTGTCGTCATCTGTGGTCCCCCACTGGCAGAAGCCGATGTCCTCGGGGACCAGCGTAGGGCAACGGCCGTTCGCGTTCAGGGGCACGGGGGTACCCGGCGGGGCATCGGGGCCCGGGCACCGGCGGCGGGTCAGCGGCGGCGCAGCGCGGCGGCCAGCGCCTCGGCGACCCGGTGCTGCTGGGCCTCGGTGAGCTGGGGGAACAGCGGCAGGGTGAGCAGTTGCCCGGCGGCCCGCTCGGTGACCGGGAACGCGCCCGCGCCGTGCCCGAGGTGCCGGAACGCGGGCTGCAGGTGGACCGGGACGGGGTAGTGCACGCCGGCGCCGATCCCGGCCTGCTGGAGGGCGGCGAGCACGCCGTCCCGGCCGCGGTCGACCCGGACCGCGTACAGGTGCCAGACGTGCGCGTTGCCGGGCAGGGTGCGCGGCAGGGTGATCCCGTCCAGGCCGCCGAGCAGCTTGTCGTAGCGTGCGGCGGCGGCCCGGCGGGCCTCGTTCCAGGCGGGCAGGCGGCGGAGCTTGGCGCGCAGCACGACGGCCTGCAGGGCGTCCATCCGGGAGTTGAAGCCGAACCGCTCGTGGACGTACTTGCGGGCCGAGCCGTGGTCGCCGAGCAGCCGGACCGCCTCGGCGAGGGCGGCGTCGTCGGTGACCACCGCGCCGGCGTCGCCGTACGCGCCGAGGTTCTTGCCCGGGTAGAAGCTGGTCGCCGAGATCCGCCCCCAGCTGCCGGACGGCCGCCCGTGCCGGGTGGCGCCCTGCGACTGGGCGCCGTCCTCGACCACCGGCAGCCCGTCGGCGGCCTCCAGCAGGTGTTCCATCGGGGCGAGTTGGCCGTTCAGGTGGACGGGCAGCAGCGCGACGGACGCCGGCACCCGGTCGGCGGCCTGCGCGACGTCGATCAGCAGGTGCTCCTCGTCCACGTCCACCAGGACCGGCCGCAGCCCGGCCCGGACCACCGCCTCGGCGGTCGCCACGAAGGTGTTCGCGGGCAGCACCACCCCGCCGCCCGGCGCCAACTCCAGGGCCCGCAGCGCCATTTCGAGCGCATCGGTGCCGTTGGCCGTCCCCACCGCGTGCCCGGCCCCGGAGAACGCCGCGTACTCCCGCTCGAACGCGGCCACCTCGGGGCCCTTCACGTAGGCCCCGCTCGCCAGCACCGCGTCGAAGCCCGCCCGGACCTCCTCGGCGATCTCGGCGTGCGCGGCGTGCAGGTCGACCAGGGGGATGCTGTTCGTCACGGGAACCTCTCAGATCATGGGCGCGGGTCACCTGCGCGGAAGCGTTCAACCAGGGGCGCGGGGAACTGCGCGAAGCGGAAGACGGACGACGGACGACGGAAAGATCGCGGCAAGGAGGGGAGGCTCCACGTGGGCGCGCCCCCGGGGTCTAACGCCCCAGCGCGGCCTTGAGCGCCGCGACGACGTGCTCCTGCTGCCCGTGCGTGAGCGAGTGGTACAGCGGCAGGATCAGCGTCCGCGCCGTGAGCGTCTCGGTCACCGGGAGCGGCACCCGGGCGGTGCCCTTGTACGGGGCCTCCAGGTGCGCGGCCATGATGCCGCGCCGCGCGGAGACGCCGTCCGCGGCGAGCCGGGCGAGGACCTCGCCGCGGTCGGGGGCTCCGGCGGGGAGCAGCAGCCACAGCGACTGGAAGTTGGTGCTGCCGTGCGCCGGGTCGCCGACCAGCCCGGCGGCCAGCTCCGCCCCGAGCAACTCCCGGTAGCGGGCGGCGAGTTCGCGCCGCCGGGCGGTCATCGCGGGGAGCTTGCCGAGCTGGACCAGGCCGATCGCGGCCTGGACGTCGGTCATCCGGTGGTTGTAGCCGATCTCGTCGTAGGTCTCGACGGCGCCCGCGCCGCCCGCCCCGGCGTGCCGGTCGGCGGCCGAGACGCTCATGCCGTGCTCGCGCAGCCGCCGCAGCCGGGCGGCGAGTTCGCCGTCCCGGCAGGTGACCATGCCGCCCTCGCCGGTGGTGAGGAGCTTGCGCGGGTGGAAGGAGTACGCGGCGAGTTCGGCGCCCGCGCCGGCCGGGCGGCCGCGGTAGACGGAGCCGGCGGCGCACGCGGCGTCCTGGACCACGGTGATGCCGCGCGGTTCGACCAGCGCCGCGATCGCGTCCAGGTCGACCGGGACGCCGCCCTGGTCGACCGCGACGACGGCCCGGGTGCGCTCGGTGAGCAGCGGGGCGACGGTGTCGGGGGTGAGGTTGCCGGTGGCCGGGTCGACGTCGGCGAAGACCGGGGTGGCGCCGACGTAGGTGACGGCGTTGGCGGTGGCGATGAAGGACAGCGAGGGGACGACGACCTCGTCGCCGGGGCCGACGCCGGCGCCGATCATCGCCAGGTGCAGGGCGGTGGTGCAGGAGGAGACCGCGACGGCGTGCGGCACCCCGAGGTGTTCGGCGAAGGCCCGTTCGAAGGCGGCCACCCGGGGGCCCTGGGCGACCCAGCCGGAGCGGACGGCCGCGGCGGCGGCCTCGGCCTCCTCCTCGCCGAGCCAGGGGATCATGACGGGAATGGTGGACATGGCGGTGGGCTCCTTCGGTTCACGCACGGCCGCGGTCGCGCCCGCGTACGGCTCCCCGTCCCCGCCGCGGCGCGTCCCGGCCGGCGGGGGCCTTCGATCCGCGCGGTCGCCCGCGCCCTTGCACCTCCCGGGTGCACTGCATCTCCCGTGCGCGCCGCACTTCCCGTGCGCGCTACACCTCCCGTGCGCGCTACACCTCCCGTGCGCGCTACACCTCCCGTGCGCGCTACACCTCCCGTGCGCGCTGCGGCGGGCCTAGTCCTGCGCGCGCCACCAGGCGACGAGTCTGCGCAGCCCGTCGTCGAGGCCGAGTTCGGGCTTCCAGCCGAGGTCGCGTTCGGCGGCGGAGATGTCGGCCAGCCGCCGGACCACGCCGCCGGCGGTGTCCCGGGCCGGGCCGTGCTCGACGTCGAGGTCGGAGCCCATGGCGGCGAGCAGCGCGTCGGCGAGGCCGCGCAGCGAGACCTCGGTGCCGGAGGCGATGTTGTAGACCCGGTCGGTGACGGGGGCGGCGGCGGCCAGCAGGTTGGCCCGGGCGATGTCCTCGGTGTAGACGAAGTCCATGGTCTGGGCGCCGTCGCCGAAGATCAGCGGGGGCCGTCCGGCGGCGATCCGCTCCATCCAGCGGATGAACACCTCGGTGTAGCGGCCGTGCACGTCCATCCGGGGGCCGTACACGTTGAAGTACCGCAGGGCGACGTAGTCGAGGCCGTGCATGGCGTGGAAGCTGCGCAGCAGGCCCTCGTTGAAGACCTTGGCGGCGCCGTACAGGGTGTCGTTGCGGTAGGGGTGCTGGGTCTCGGGCGTCGGGAAGGTGTCGGCGAGGCCGTACACCGAGGCGGTGGAGGAGGCGATCACCTTGCGCACGCCCGTCTCCGCCGCGGCCTCGACCACGTCGAAGGTGCCGTCGACCATGACCTCCAGGGCGAGCCGGGGTTCGGCGGCGCACTGGGTGATCCGGATCGCGGCGAGGTGGAACAGCGCGTCGGTGCCGGGCGCGAGCAGTTCGCGCAGCAGGGCCCGGTCGCGGATGTCGCCGTCGACGACCTTCAGCTGTCCGGGGGCGGCGAGTTCCCGGGCCCGGTCCAGGTTGGCGGCCCGGCCGCGGACGAAGTTGTCGAGGACGACGACCTCGCGGGCGCCGGCCTCGACCAGCTGGTCGACGACGGCGGAGCCGATGGTGCCGGCGCCGCCGGTGACCAGGCAGCGGGAGCCTTCGAGCGGGACGGCGGCGTTCATCGGGCGGCGGCCTCCTGCTGGGCGGGGAGTCGGCGGGTGAGCAGCGCGGTGTCGTCGGCGGTGCCGGTGCCGGCGTCCACCGGGACGGTCGCGCCGCCGAGTTGGAGGCTGCGGGAGGCGGCGTGCAGCAGGCGCAGCACGCGCAGTCCGGCCCGGCCGTCGGTGAGCGGGGCGCGGCCCTCGGTGATGGCGGCGGCGAACTCGGCCATCACGTTGCGCAGCGCCTCCTGTTCGACCAGGGCGGGGGCGACCACGTCGCCGACCCGGTAGGAGATCAGGGCGCGGTGCCGGATGGCGTCGGTGAGTTCGTCGGGCGGGGTGAGGTCGACGCCGCGGTCGTGGATCGCCAGCCGGGCCTGCGGGTTGAGGTCGTCCCAGACCAGGGTGCGGCGGGAGCCGCCGATCAGCGTGGTACGGACCTTGGTCGGGGAGAGCCAGTTGACGTGGCAGTGGGCGAGCGCGCCGTTGGACAAGTGCAGCGTCAGGTAGGCGACGCAGGCCCGGCCGGCGCCGATCGGATCGGCGGCCTGGGCGCTGACGCCGACGGGTTCGACGCCCGGCGGGAGGACGAAGTCGAGGATGGACAGGTCGTGCGGGGCGAGGTCCCACAGCACGTCGACGTCGGGCTGGACCAGTCCGAGGTTGATCCGCACCGAGTCGAAGAACTGGACGTCGCCGATCTCGCCGCCGTGCACGAGTTCGCGGATCCGGCGCACCACCGGCGTGTAGCAGAAGGTGTGGTCGCACATCAGGACCAGGCCGCGCTCCTCGGCGAGGGCGACCAGGTCGGCGGCCTCGGCGACGGTGGTGGTGATCGGCTTCTCGACCAGGACGTGCTTGCCGGCCTCCAGGGCGGCCCGGGCCAGCGCGTGGTGGGCGCCGGCCGGGGTGGCGATGGCCACCGCCCGGACCCGCTCGTCGGCGAGCACCTGCTCGTACGAGGTGGTGGAGGCGACGGTGGAGTACTCGCCGAGGACCGTGCGGGAGCGCTGTTCGTCGAGGTCGCAGAGCCAGTGCAGCCGCAGGGCGGCGGTCTGCTGGGCGTTGCGGACCAGGTTCGGGCCCCAGTAGCCGGCGCCGACCACGGCCAGGCCGATCCGCCGGTCGGGTTTCCGTTCGGTGCTGCCCGGTGTGGGCACGTGTTCCCCGGGCGCCTCGTGCGCCACGACGTCCGACCCCATCGCAAGACCCCCCTTGCCGCCGCGTCGCTCGAACCGTACCGGCCCGGCCCGGCCCGTCGGGGCACAATCGGCAAAACCGGTGGCGGCCACCCGGGGCGCGGGCGGCGGCAGTTCGGCCCTCCGTACACCTCCGCGCGCCCCGTGTCCGCACCCCGGCGCGGCGTGCGCCGGATCGGTTTGGCAGGCTGGATGCTCTGGGGTGAGGATTCACTGTCTGTGGGTCCCGCTACCCTGCGTGATCCACCGCCCGCCGGCCGACCACCGGCAGCGGCGGAGCCGTGCCGCGTACGACGCCGAGGAGCAGCCATGGACCAGTCGGGCCCGCCGCCCGTGTTGCGCCACCAGCGCGACAGCCTGCTGCCCGCGGTCGCGGCGGCGCTGTCGCTGCGCGGCGGCACGGTGCACACCCTGGCCGGGGACAAGTCGGAGCTGGCGCCGGTGCTGCACCCGCTGGTCGGCGAGTTCCTGGCGGGGCTGCCGGTGGAGAAGCGCGAGCGCTTCGTCGGCCGCTGCCCGGAGGCGGCGCTGCTCTCCCAGTACCTGGGGCAGGTGGACGCGTCGCGCTCGAAGCGGGCCGCGCGCAAGCCGATGACCGTGCAGGAGGCCCGCAAGTCGCTCAAGGGGGCCCGGATGACCACGCTGCGGATCCGCGAGGAGGGCGACCCGCTGCACGGCACGCACGCGCCGCCGTGCCGCTCCTGCGGCCCGCTGCTGGACCACCTGAACGTGGCCAGCGTCGCGGTCGGCCCGCCCGGCCGCTGAACCCGCGCCACCGAGCGCCCCGTCCCCCCGTCCCCGAGCCCGTGGAGCCCACCCTGAACGCCGGCACCGTCCGCACCCAGCCCCGCTTCCCGGCCGACGTGGCCGCCGCCCTGAAGCAGGCCGGCTGGCACCCCGGCCGCTGGGAGATCCGGCAGGCCGAACTGTGGGCCGACGCCCTGGTCGCGTACGGCGGCCCGCTGGAGCCGCAGCACGCGGTGTTCCCGGCCGCGATCGAGGCCTGGGCCGAGTTCGGCGGCCTGGCCTTCGACGTCCCGGGCCCGGGCGACACCCTGGCCCGCACCCCGTTCCTGCTGGACCCGCGCTGCGGCCTGCACGCCCCGCGCACCCTCACCGACCTCGGCCGGGCCCTGGACACCCGGCTCGCCCCGCTCGGCGAGGAGCTGTACGGGCAGGCCCTGCTGGCCATCGACGAGCAGGGCCGGGTCTACAGCCTCGACCACACCGGCGAGTGGTTCCTGGGCGACAGCGTCGACCGGGCGATCGGCACCCTGGTGCTGGGCCGCGCCCCGCACCGGCTGCGCACCGCCCAGGACTGACCGCCCCGGCCGGACGGACCGTCAGGCCGGCGCGGCCGGGCGCCGCAGCCGGGACGGCAGCACCGCCTCGACCCGGAACCCGCCGCCGTCCTCCCGCCCGGCGTGGAAGGCCCCGCCGAGCGCCACCACCCGCTCGCGCATCCCGACCAGCCCGTTGCCGCCGCTCGGCAGCGCCACCGGCGCCACCCCGCCCGGGCACTCGTTCACCACCGACACCCGCACCCCGTTCGGCACGTACGCCAGCAGCACCGCGACCCGCGCCCCGCCCGCGTACTTGTGCGCGTTGGTCAGGCCCTCCTGCACGACCCGGTACGCGGTCTGCTCGGCCTCCGCGACGTACTCCAGGCGCTCGCCGCTGACCGTCAGGGTCACCGCCATGCCCGCCACCCGGGACTGCTCGACCAGCTCCGGCAGTTCGGCCAGGCCGCCCACCGGGGCCTCCACCTGCTCCTGCGGCTCGGTCATCCGCAGCACCCCGAGGATCTCCCGCAGCTCGTCCAGCGCCTGCCGGCCGGTCTCGCCGATCAGCCGCGCCGACTGCTGGGCCCTGGCCGGGTCCTTGGGGACGATCCGCTCCACCGCGGCGGCGTGCACCACCATCAGGCTGACCCGGTGCGCGACCACGTCGTGCATCTCCCGAGCGATCCTGGTGCGCTCCTCGACCCGGGCCCGCCAGGCCCGCTCGCGGGCCTGGTCGGCCAGCAGGCTCAACTCCCCCTCCAGGCCCTGCGCCCGGTCCTTGAGCGACTCCACCAGGCGCCGCCGGGCCCCCACGTACAGGCCGGTGACCATCGGGGCCACCGCCATGCCGACCGCGACGAACGCCGAGATCACCACGAACACCCAGGTGGGCGGCAGCGGTTCGGCGGGCGGCGCCTTGCTGGGCGCGGTGGTGGCGAACAGCACCATGCCGAAGGTCTCGGCCATCGCCACCGCCGACAGCACCAGCACCCGGGCCCGCCGCGACGGCCACTCCCAGGTCGCCGCCAGCGTGTACAGCGACACCACCAGCAGCACCACGCCGAAGAAGCCCGGCACGAACACCAGCGCCACCACCACCGGCACCACCGGCCAGCGCCGCCGCACCACCAGCGACGCCCCCGCGAGCGCCCCCAGCGCCACGCACACCGCGGTCGCGGGCAGCCCCCAGCCGAGCCGGTCCCGGACCAGCCCGTACGCCCCCGCGGCGCACTCCGCCGCCGACACCGCCGCCAGCGCCACGTCCAGCGCCGCGCCGCGCCGCCGCGCCCACCACCACGGGCCGTCCCCCGACGGCTTCTCACTCATGCCGCCACCATACGCAGTGCCGACGGCGGGCCGACGGCGCCCGGGCACCTGTCCGCCATCCGGCCACCTCTCCGTTCTGGCACCCCGTGCCACCTATGCTGTTGCCCGTCGGACAGCGCGGTCCGCCACCGTCACCCGCACCGCGGTGATGTCAGAGCCGTTGCCGAAACCCCACCACCACAGGGAGACAGCCGTGACCGCTCCGGTCCCCACTCCGGCGGACAACCCTTCCGTGATCGCCGACGCGGACGACAACGCCGCGCTGCGTGCGGACATCCGCCGCCTCGGCGATCTGCTCGGGGAGACCCTGGTCCGCCAGGAGGGCCCCGAACTGCTGGGCCTGGTCGAGCAGGTGCGCCTGCTGAGCCGCACCGACGGCGAGGCGACCGCGCAGCTGCTGGCGGAGATCGACCTGGAGACCGCCGCGAAGCTGGTGCGCGCCTTCTCCACCTACTTCCACCTGGCGAACGTCACCGAGCAGGTGCACCGCGGCCGGGAGTTCGCCGACCGCCGGGCCCGGGAGGGCTCGCTGCTGTCGCAGACCGTGGACCAGCTGAAGGAGGCGGACCCGAAGCACCTGGAGGACACCCTGGCCAACCTCGCGGTGCGCCCGGTGTTCACCGCGCACCCGACCGAGGCCGCCCGCCGCTCGGTGCTGAACAAGCTGCGCCGGGTCGGCGAGCTGCTGGAGCGCATCCACCGCGAGCAGGCCGCCACCGGCCGGGTCGACAGCGCCCGGCAGACCTCGGCCCGCCGCCAGGCCGACCGCCGCCTCGCCGAGGTGATCGACCTGCTCTGGCAGACCGACGAGCTGCGGATCGCCCGCCCGGAGCCCACCGACGAGGCCCGCAACGCCGTCTACTACCTGGACGAGCTGTACCGCGACGCCGTCCCGGAGGTGCTGGAGGAGCTGCACGAGGAGCTGGCCCGGGTCGGCCTGGAGCTGCCCGAGGGCGTGCGCCCGCTGACCTTCGGCACCTGGATCGGCGGCGACCGCGACGGCAACCCGAACGTCACCCCGCGGGTCACCTGGGACGTACTCAACCTGCAGCACGAGTACGGCATCAAGGACGCCCTGGAGGCGGTCGACGACCTGCGCGCCGCGCTCTCCACCTCGGTCCGCCTGGCCGGGGCCTCCGAGGAGCTGCTGGCCTCGCTGGACGCCGACCTGGCGCACCTGCCGGAGCTCAGCCCGCGCTACAAGCGGATGAACGCCGAGGAGCCGTACCGGCTGAAGGCCACCTGCATCCG
This sequence comes from Kitasatospora sp. YST-16, assembly GCF_026802215.1. Classification (NCBI taxonomy): domain Bacteria; kingdom Bacillati; phylum Actinomycetota; class Actinomycetes; order Kitasatosporales; family Streptomycetaceae; genus Kitasatospora; species Kitasatospora sp. YST-16. The sequence continues at coordinate 4,268,890 of NZ_CP113837.1, read as the reverse complement.
GATCAAGCTGGAGAACACCCGCGACCGGCTGGCCGCCGGCACCGCGCCCACCCCGGGCCGGGACTACGTCGGCACCCGCGACCTGCTGGCCGACCTGCGCCTGATCCAGGACTCGCTGCGGGCCCACCGCGGCGGCCTGATCGCCGACGGCCGCCTCGCCCGGGCGATCCGCACCATCGAGGCGTTCGGCCTCCAGCTGGCCACCATGGACGTGCGCGAGCACGCCGAGGCGCACCACCACGCGCTGGGCCAGCTCTTCGACCGGCTCGGCGAGGAGGCGTGGCGCTACACCGACATGCCGCGCGAGTACCGCCAGCGCCTGCTGTCCAAGGAGATGCGCTCGCGACGCCCGCTGGCCCCGACCCCGGCGCCGCTGGACGCCGCCGGCGCCAAGACGCTGGGCGTGTTCACCACCATCCGCGAGGGCTTCGAGCGCTTCGGCGACGAGATCGTCGAGTCGTACATCATCTCGATGTGCCAGGGCGCGGACGACGTGTTCGCGGCCGCCGTGCTGGCCCGCGAGGCCGGCCTGATCGACCTGCACGCGGGCATCGCCAAGATCGGCATCGTGCCGCTGCTGGAGACCACCGACGAGCTCCAGGAGGCCGACCGGATCCTGGACGAGATGCTCTCCGACCCCTCCTACCGGCTGCTGGTGTCGCTGCGCGGCGACGTCCAGGAGGTCATGCTCGGCTACTCGGACTCCTCGAAGTTCGGCGGCATCACCACCTCCCAGTGGGAGATCCACCGCGCCCAGCGCCGGCTGCGCGACGTCGCGCACCGCTACGGCATCCGGCTGCGGCTCTTCCACGGCCGCGGCGGCACCGTCGGCCGCGGCGGCGGCCCCTCGCACGAGGCGATCCTGGCCCAGCCCTGGGGCACCCTGGAGGGCGAGATCAAGGTCACCGAGCAGGGCGAGGTGATCAGCGACAAGTACCTGCTGCCCTCGCTGGCCCGGGAGAACCTGGAGCTGACCCTCTCCGCCACGCTGGCCGCCTCCGCGCTGCACACCGCGCCCCGCCAGGCCCCGGAGGAGCTGGCCCGCTGGGACGCCGCGATGGACCGGGTCTCGGCCGCCGCGCACACCTCCTACCGGGCCCTGGTCGAGCAGGAGGACCTGCCGAAGTACTTCTTCGCCGCCACCCCGGTCGACCAGCTGGCCTCGCTGCACCTGGGCTCCCGCCCGTCCCGCCGCCCCGACAGCGGCGCGGGCCTGGACGGCCTGCGGGCCATCCCGTGGGTGTTCGGCTGGACGCAGTCCCGGCAGATCGTGCCCGGCTGGTACGGCGTGGGCTCCGGCCTGGCGGCGGCCCGCGAGGCCGGCCTGTCGGACGTGCTCGACGAGATGCACGGCAACTGGCACTTCTTCCGCAACTTCCTGTCCAACGTCGCCATGACGCTGGCCAAGACCGACCTGCGGATCGCCCGCCACTACGTCGAGCAGCTGGTCCCGGCCGAGCTGCACCACGTCTTCGACCAGATCGTCGCCGAGCACGACCTGACCCTGCGCGAGGTGCTGCGGCTGACCGGCGAGTCGGAGCTGCTGGAGCACGACGAGGTCCTCAAGCAGACCTTCACCGTGCGCGACGCCTACCTCGACCCGATCTCCTACCTGCAGGTCGCGCTGCTGCGCCGGCAGCGCGAGGAGGTCGCGGCCGGCCGCCCCGAGGACCCGCTGCGGGCCCGGGCGCTGCTGCTCACCGTGAACGGCATCGCGGCGGGCCTGCGCAACACCGGCTGATCCGCCCCTCGCAACGCAACGGCGGCCCGCCCCCTCGTCACCGAGGGGCGGGCCGCCGCCGTTCGCCGTGCCTGCCGTTCAGGCCTTCTTGCGCTTGCGCAGCCAGGCCGCGGCTCCGCCGGCCACCACCACCAGGCCGCCGCCGACCGCGTACAGGCCGGCCGAGCCGACCGAGCCGGGCGGCGGGGCGATCCGGGCCGCGGCGGGCTCCGGGACGGTGGTGGGCTCGGCCGCGGCGGCGGGCCCGACGGCCCACCCCCCGGCGGCCAGGCACAGGACGGTGCCTCCGACGACCTTGCCCACGCGCTGTGACCGGATCACGGTCGATACCCCCATAGACGGCACTTCAATCCTTGCTGCACCGAATCCGACGGTATCCGATCGCACGGCGTTTCTGACCCCCGGTCAGCTTCCACCGGGCAAGCGTTGCATGAACGTTGTGTACGGAGGGTGGTCGAATCCGGTGCCGCCAGCACCGGGTGTCAACGGGGCTGCGGAGGTCAGGAGTTGTAGTTCTGCTGGGCCCGCTCCAGGCCGTCCGCCAGCAGCGCCTCGACGGCGTCGGCGGCCCGGTCGACGAACCAGTCGAGGTCCTTGCGCTCGGTGGAGGAGAAGTCCTTGAGCACGAAGTCGGCGACCTCCATCCGGCCCGGCGGGCGGCCGATCCCGCAGCGGACCCGGTGGTAGTCGGGGCCGAGCGACTTGGTGATCGACTTGAGGCCGTTGTGGCCGTTGTCGCCGCCGCCGGTCTTCAGCCGCAGCGCCGCGTAGTCGAGGTCCAGTTCGTCGTGGACGGCGACGATCGCCGGGGTGGGCACCTTGTAGAAGTCGCGCAGCGCGGTGACCGGCCCGCCCGAGAGGTTCATGAAGCTCATCGGCTCGGCCAGCACGACCCGCTTCCCGGCCAGCCGCCCCTCGGCGACCTGGGCGCGGCTCTTGTGGGCCTTGAACTTCGCCCCCATCCGCTGGGCCAGCAGCTCGACCACCATGAAGCCGATGTTGTGCCGGTTGCGGGCGTACTCCTTGCCGGGGTTGCCGAGGCCCACCACCAGCCAGGGGCCGTCGTACTCGCTCATGCCGCTCCTCACGCGGGTGTTCTCCGTACGGTCACATCATCCCGGACACGCCGCTGCCCCGGCCGTCCGCGCACGGGGCGGGACGGCCGGGGCAGCGAAGCGGGGGGGGTGATCAGGCCTCGACGGCCTCGTCAGCGGCAGCGCCCTCGGCGGCGTCCTCCTCGGTCTCACTGGCCTCGGGGGCCTGGGCGCCGATGACCTGCAGCACGACGGCGTCGGCCTCGACGGCCAGCGAGACGCCGGACGGCAGGGTGATGTCGCCGGCGGTGATGGCGGCGCCGGCCTCCAGGCCCTCGACCGAGACGGTGACCGACTCGGGCAGGTGGGTGGCCTCGGCCTCGATCGGGAGGGCGTTGAGCACGTTCTCGATCAGGTTGCCGCCGGGGGCCAGCTCGCCCTCGGTGTGGACCGGGATCTCGACGGTGACCTTCTCGCCGCGCTTGACCAGCAGCAGGTCGACGTGCTCGATGGAGCGCTTGATGGCCTCGCGCTGCACGGCCTTCGGCAGCACGTACTCGTCCTTGCCCTCGATCGGGACGACCAGCAGGGCGTTCGGGGTCTTGAGCGCCATCATCAGGTCGTGGCCGGGCAGGTTCAGGTGCACCGGGGCGTGGCCGTGGCCGTAGACGACACCGGGGACGAAGCCGGCGCGACGGGCACGACGGGCGGCACCCTTGCCGAACTCGGTGCGGGACTCGGCGGCGATGCGGATCTCGGACACGACTGCACTCCTCGTGAAGCGAAGGGGTGCAGGAACGACAGAACCGCCGGGCCACACCCTCAAGTGTTGGGGGGACGCTCGGCGGTTCGATCAAGGCGCATCGTTCTCGCGCGTCGATCACGGAGCACCGAAGCGGGCATCCCTCGCCGAGCAGTCTCCCAAGACTAACCGGGCGGTGGCGCGGACGTGAAATCGGCCCCCGGCTCCGTGCGGAGCCGGGGGCCGGGAAGGGTCTGACGAGGGGTCAGTGCACGCCCTCGAAGAGGCTGGTGACCGATCCGTCCTCGAACACCTCGCGCACCGCGGCGGCGATCGACGGGGCGATCGACAGCGTGGTGATCTTGTCCAGCTGGAGCTGGGCCGGGGTCGGCAGGGTGTTGGTGAAGACGAACTCGCTGACCCGGGAGTTCTTGAGCCGGTCCGCGGCGGGGCCGGAGAGCACGCCGTGGGTGGCGGCCACGATGACGTCGGCGGCGCCGGCGTCGAACAGCGCGTCGGCGGCGGCGCAGATGGTGCCGGCGGTGTCGATCATGTCGTCGACCAGGACGCAGACCCGGTCCTTGACGTCACCGACCACCTCGGCGGAGAGGATGGTGTTGGCCTGCGACATGTCGCGGCGCTTGTGGATGATCGCCAGCGGGGCGCCGAGCCGGTCGCACCACTGGTCGGCGACCTTCACGCGCCCGGCGTCCGGCGAGACGATGGTCAGCTTGGAGCGGTCCGGGACGCGGTCGCCCACGTAGTCGGCGAGCATCGGCAGCGCGAACAGGTGGTCCACCGGGCCGTCGAAGAAGCCCTGGATCTGCGCGGTGTGCAGGTCCACGGCCATCAGCCGGTCGGCGCCGGCCTGGCGCAGCAGGTCGGCGACCAGGCGGGCCGAGATGGGCTCGCGGCCGAGGTGCTTCTTGTCCTGCCGGGCGTAGCCGTAGAACGGGAGGATCGCGGTGATGCTGCGGGCCGACGCGCGCTTGAGCGCGTCGATCATGATCAGCTGCTCCATGATCCACTGGTTGATCGGAGCCGTGTGGCTCTGGATCACGAAGCAGTCCGCGCCGCGGGCGGACTCCAGGAAGCGGACGTAGATCTCGCCGTTGGCGAAGTCCAGGGCCTTGGTCGGGACGAGTTCGGTGCCCAGTTCGCGGGCGACCTCCTCGGCAAGTCCGTGGTGGGCACGGCCGGAAAAGAGTTTGAGCTTCTTCTCACCGGAGGTCGTGATCCCGCTCACTGCACCGTCTCCTCGATGTATTGCCACTCTGGGTGAGTACGCCGAGGCACGGCCGAACAGGCCCGATGGCGCACGTGTGTACTTCAGGTTACGCGCCCCGCCACCGGTCCGGCGGCCGGGGACCACTCCTCAAGATCCCCGGCCGCCCCGTCCGACTACTCCGTCCCGTTGGCCTCCGCGGCCGCCCGGGCGGAGGCCGAACCGGGCCGCTTCCGCTCAACCCAGCCCGCGATGTTGCGCTGCTGGGCCCGCGCGACGGCCAGCGAACCGGCCGGCACGTCGTTGGTGATCACCGAGCCGGCCGCCGTGTAGGAGCCGTCACCGACCGTCACCGGGGCGATGAACATGTTGTCGGAACCCGTGCGGCAGTGGGCCCCGATGACCGTCCGGTGCTTGTTCACCCCGTCGTAGTTGACTGTGACCGACGCCGCACCCACGTTGGTGCCCTCGCCGATGGTGGCGTCCCCGATGTACGACAGGTGCGGGACCTTCGCCCCCTCGCCGAGCTCCGAGTTCTTGATCTCGACGTAGGTGCCGACCTTCGCCTTCCGGGCCAGCCGGGTGCCCGGCCGCAGGTACGCGTACGGGCCGACCGAGGTCTCCGGCCCGATCTCGGCGCGCTCGGCCGTGGTGTTGCTCACACGGGCGCCCGCGCCGACCGCGGTGTCGGTCAGCGTGCTGTTCGGGCCGACCTCGCAGCCCTCGCCGAGGTGGCTGGCGCCGCGCAGCTGGGTGTTGGGGTGCACCAGCGCGTCCGGCTCGTAGGTCACCTGGACGTCGAGCCAGGTGGAGGCCGGGTCGACCACGGTGACGCCGGCCCGCATGGCGTCCTCCAGCAGCCGGTCGTTGAGCAGCCGGCGGGCCGCGGCCAGCTGTACCCGGTCGTTGATGCCGACGATCTCCCGGTGGTCGGCGGCGACCACCGCGCCGACCCGGTGGCCCTCCCGGCGGAGGATCTCCAGGGTGTCGGTCAGGTACTCCTCGCCCTGCACGTTGTCGGTGCCGACCAGCGAGAGCGCGAGCGCCAGCAGCTTGGCGTCGAAGGCGAACACCCCGGAGTTGATCTCGTTGACGGCCAGCTGCTCGGCGGTGGCGTCCTTGTGCTCGACGATCGCGGAGACCGCGCCGTCCGGGCCGCGCAGGATCCGGCCGTAGCCGGTGGCGTCGGGGACCTCGGCGGTCAGCACGGTGACGCCGTTGCCCTGCTCGGCGTGCGCGGCGGCCAGCGCCCGCAGGGTGGCGCCGGTGAGCAGCGGGGCGTCGCCGGTGGTGACCAGCACGGTGCCGTCCAGCTGCACGCCGTCGGCGGCCAGCGCCTCCAGCGCGGTGCGCACGGCGTGGCCGGTGCCGTTCTGCTCGGTCTGGACGACCGGGCGGGCGGCCGGGTAGTGCTCGGCCAGGTGCGCCTGGACCAGCTCGCGCAGGTGGCCGATCACCACGACCAGCTGACCGGGCGTCAGCTCCTGGGCGGCGGAGACCGCGTGGCCCACCAGGGAGCGCCCGCAGATCTCGTGCAGCACCTTCGGCAGCGCCTTGGACTTCATTCGGGTACCGCCCCCGGCGGCGAGCACGATCACGGCGGCGGGCTGGTTGGCACTCACGCGGGGAGACTCCTCGGTCGATGCGGGTTGAGGGCGCACCGAACAATACCGAGAGAAAACGAACGGAAACCGTCCGAAACGGTCGGGCCGGGACGCTGCCGGGCCGGAAGGGGCTCCGCCGCTAGGATTCGAACCCAGACAAAGGCCTCCAAAGGGCCCTGTGCTGCCATTACACCACGGCGGAAAGGGCGCGCTGCGCGCCCAGCACAGCCTAAGGGCTGACGGCCCGTAGCTCCACCACCTTCCGCGAAGGCGCCCCGTCGACGGGGCGGAATCCGCCGGGCGAACAGTGCGACACGTCCGCGCACGGGCCTTCCGCGCTCCCCGGCCCGGTACTTACGATGCCGTAAGTTACGGATACGTAGGTATTCTGCCGGACCCCTCTCTCCCCGGGAAGCGCCATGACCATCCAGGCCGGGCAGGCGCCGCCGCGCGCCGCCGAGGACGAACAGACCGCCACCGCACTGTCCGCCACCAGGGGCGGCGAGAAACAGGGCGCGCTGGAGCGCGCCACCCTGGCCCTGTTCATCGCGGTGCCGTTCCTGGGCCTGCTCGCCGCCGTCCCGGTGGCCTGGGGCCGGGGCCTGTCCTGGCTGGACGCCGGCCTGGCCGTCGGCATGTACTTCCTCACCTGCCACGGCATCACCGTCGGCTACCACCGCTACTTCACCCACGGCGCGTTCAAGGCCAACCGCCCGCTGCGGCTGGGCCTGGCGGTGCTCGGCTCGCTGGCCGTCGAGGGCCCGCTGGTGCGCTGGGTCGCCGACCACCGCAAGCACCACCGGTACTCCGACAAGGACGGCGACCCGCACTCGCCGTGGCGCTACGGCGAGAGCCTGCCCGCGCTGCTCAAGGGCCTGTGGTGGGCGCACATGGGCTGGATGTTCGACGAGGAGCAGACCTCGCAGCTCACCTACGCACCCGACCTGGTCCGCGATCCGGCCATAAGGCGGATCTCCCGGCTGTTCTGGCTGTGGACGCTGATCTCGCTCGGCCTGCCCGCGCTGGTCGGCGGCCTGGCCACCTGGAGCTGGCAGGGCGCGCTGACCGCCTTCTTCTGGGGCTCGCTGGTCCGGGTCGCGCTGCTGCACCACGTCACCTGGTCGATCAACTCGATCTGCCACGCGGTGGGTTCGCGCCCCTTCAAGTCGCGCGACCGGTCCGGCAACGTGTGGTGGCTGGCGGTGCTCTCCTGCGGCGAGTCCTGGCACAACCTGCACCACGCCGACCCCACCTCGGCCCGGCACGGCGTGCTGCGCGGCCAGGTCGACTCCTCCGCCCGGGTCATCCGCTGGTTCGAGCGGGCGGGCTGGGCGCACGACGTCCGCTGGCCCGGCGCGGAGCGGATCGCCGCCCGCCGCGCCGCATGAGTCAGCGCCTACAGCATGATGGAGGGGTGAACGGGACCAACGGAGACAGCGCCGGCCATCGGCAGCCCTCGCGCCGCAGCGGGGGCAAGGGCGCCGGCCGGGTGCGGATGACCGGCAAGCAGCGCCGCGAGCAGCTGCTGGAGATCGGCCGGGCGGTCTTCGCCGAACGCGGCTACGACGGCACCTCGGTCGAGGAGATCGCCGAGCGCGCCGGGGTCTCCAAGCCCGTCGTGTACGAGCACTTCGGCGGCAAGGAGGGCCTGTACGCGGTGGTGGTCGACCGCGAGATGCAGCTGCTGCTCGACATGGTCACCGGCGCGCTCACCGGCGGGCACTCCCGCGAGCTGCTGGAGCAGGCCGCGTTCGCGTTGATGGACTACATCGACACCTCCACCGACGGCTTCAAGATCCTGGTCCGGGACTCGCCGGTGGCCCAGTCCACCGGCTCGTTCGCCTCGCTGATCGGCGACATCGCCACCCAGGTCGAGGACATCCTCGGCCTGGAGTTCAAGTCCCGGGGCTTCGACGCCCGGCTGGCGCCGATGTACTCGCAGATGCTGGTCGGCATGGTGGCGCTGACCGGCCAGTGGTGGCTGGAAGTGCGCAAGCCCGCCAAGGCGGAGGTCGCCGCCCACCTGGTCAACCTCGCCTGGCACGGCCTGGAGGGCCTGGAGCGGCACCCCAAGCTGGTGGGCGACCGCAAGAACTGACGACCGGCCCGGGGCCGCATCGGGATCCCGGGCCGCCCTCGCGACAGGAGCACCCGTGGCGGTCTTCCTGCTGGCCCTCGGCGCGGCCTGCTGCCTGGGCGCCGGATTCGTCCTGCAGCAGCACGCCGCCCAGCGCGCGCCCAGCGGCGACCTGCTGCGCTGGCGGCTGCTGCTGGACCTGATGCGGATGCCCGACTGGCTGCTCGGCATCGCCTTCATGATCGGCGGCCAGGTGCTCTCCGCGCTCGCCCTCAGCCAGGGCGAGGTGGCGCTGGTCGAGCCGCTGCTGGCCACCAACCTGGTCTGGGCGATGCTGCTGGCCGGCCGGATCACCGGGACCCGGCTGGGCCGCTCCGGCTGGGTCGGGGTGGCCCTGATCGCGCTCGGCGTGACCGCGTTCATCGCCGCCGGGCAGCCCGGGGGCGGCGGCCCGGCCGCCGGGCCGCTGCGCTACTGGCTGGTGTTCGGGGTGGTCTCCGGGCTGGCCCTGCTGCTGGTCGCGGTGGCCCGCCGGCTGCCGCTGTTCGAGGAGGCGACGCTGCTGGCGCTGGCCGCCGGGCTGCTCTACGGCCTGCAGGACGCGCTCACCCGCACCACCTTCGACCGGATCGACCGGGACGGGGCGGCGGCCGCGCTGCTCTCCTGGCCGCCGTACACCGTGCTCGGCCTGGGCGTGGTCGGGCTGCTGCTGGTGCAGTCCGCGTTCGAGGCGGCGCCGCTGCGGATGTCGCTGCCCGCGCTGACCGCCGCCCAGCCGCTGGCCGGGATCGCCTGCGCGGTCGGCTTCCTCGGCGACCGGCTGCGGGTCACCCCCGGGGCGCTGGCCTGGCAGAGCGCCGGGCTGGCCGCGATCGTGGTCGGCGTGGTGGTGCTGGGCCGCCACCCGGCGCTGCCCGGCGCGAAGTGACGGGCCGTCAGCGCTTCACGGCGACGGCGAAGACCCGGCGGAACGGGAACAGCGTGCCGTGCCAGGTGGCCGGGTACGCCTCGCGCAGCAGCGCCCCGTACTCGGCCAGGAACTCCGCCCGCTCCCCCGCCTCCGGCAGCAGGTCCAGCACCGGGCGCAGGGTGGAGCCCTTGACCCACTCCAGCACCGGGTCGGGCCCCGGCAGCACCATCGTGTACGTGCTCTCCCAGACGTCCGCGGTGCAGCCCGCCGCCAGCAGGGTCCGCGCGTAGCGGTCCGGTGCGTGGCAGGAGGCGTCCGGGCGGGCGGTGGCCAGCCGGTCGCGCCAGCGCGGGGTGCGGCGCAGGTCGGCGAGCAGGGTGTGGCTGGGGGCGGCGAAGTTGCCGGGCAGCTGGAAGGCGATCACCCCGCCGGGGCGCAGCGCGGCCGCCCAGCGGGGCAGCAGTTCCAGGTGGTCGGCGGTGTCGGTGTCCATCCAGTGCAGGGCGGCGTTGGAGGCGATCAGGTCGGGCCGCTCGGGGGCCGGGTCGTACGCCGCGACGTCCTGCTCGCGGTACTCGGCGGTGGGTTCGCCGTGCGCGCCGCGGGCCTCGGCGAGCAGGTCGGGCGAGGTGTCCAGGCCGAGCAGCCGGGCGTCGGGCCAGCGGCGGCGCAGTGCGGCGGTGGAGTTGCCGGGGCCGCAGCCGAGGTCGAGCACGGTGGGGGCGGGCGGCAGGTCGGGGACGCGGGCGAGCAGGTCGGCGAAGGGGCGGCCGCGCAGGTCGGCGTAGCGCAGGTACTGGTCGGCGTCCCAGTGGGCGGGCATGGCGCGGCTCCCGAAAGTATCTCGACATCAAGATATCCGTGTAACGCCGAGACTTCCTTTGTTATCTCTTGATGTCAAGAGACTTCACATCGACACACCCCCCGATACACTGATCGACATGGAGGACGAGGTCGACCGCCTGGTCGCAGCATGGCGCCGAGAGCGCCCCGACCTCGACGTGGAACCGCTTGAGGTCCTCAGTCGGGTGAGCCGCCTCGCCCGCCACCTGGACCGCGCCCGCCGCACCGCCTTCGCCGAGCACGGCCTCGAACCCTGGGAGTTCGACGTCCTCACCGCGCTGCGCCGGGCCGGCTCCCCCTACCAGCTCTCCCCCGGCCAGCTGCTCACCCAGACCCTGGTCACCTCCGGCACCATGACCAACCGGATCGACCGCCTCACCGCCAAGGGCCTGGTCGTCCGCCTCCCCGACCCGGACGACCGCCGCGGCGTCCTGGTCCGCCTCACCGAGGCCGGACGCGACCAGGCCGACCAGGCGCTGGCCGGCCTGCTCACCCACGAGCGCGAGATCCTCGCCCGGCTCGCCCCCGCCCAGCAGGCCGAACTCGCCGCCCTGCTGCGCAGCCTGGTCACCCCCTTCGACCGCAGCAGCTGAGCGGCCCGCCCTAGAAGCCGTCCGGGTACGGGGTGGCCAGGGCCGGGGCCTTGGCGTGCGCGCTCTGGTAGCCGGGGAGCAGGGCCGCCAGCCGGGTGCGGACCTCGGGGTCGGTGTTGGTGGTGGCGGCGGCGTAGAGGCCGGTGAGGCCGCCGGCCAGGTCCTCGGGGGCGGCGGCCCGGTCGGTGGTGGTGGCGAAGATCCGCGGGTGGGCGGTGGGCAGGCGCTCCTCGGTGTCGGAGAACAGCGCCTCGTTGAGCTTCTCGCCGGCCCGCAGGCCGGTGTAGCGGATCTCCACCTCGTCGGCGCCGAGCTGGACCTGCTCGGCGAAGTTGTGCACCAGGTCGACGATCCGCACCGGCTCGCCCATGTCGAGGACGAACACCTCGCCGCCCTCGGCCATCCGCCCGGCCTCCAGCACCAGGCCGACCGCCTCCTCGATGGTCATGAAGAAGCGGGTGACGTCGGGGTGGGTGACCGTCACCGGGCCGCCGCTGCGCAACTGCTCCTCCAGCACCGACAGCAGCGAGCCGCGCGAACCCAGCACGTTGCCGAAGCGGACGGCGGCGAAGACGCCGGTGCCGAGGTTGCGGGCGTCCCGGGCGTTGGCCTGGACGATCAGCTCGGCCAGCCGCTTGCTCGCGCCGAGCACCGAGGTCGGGTCGGCGGCCTTGTCGGTGGAGATCAGCACGAAGCGCTCCACGCCGGTGGCCAGCGCCGCCTCCACCAGGTGGTCGGTGCCCAGCACGTTGGACTTGACCGCCTCGCTGGGGTGGCGCTCCAGCAGCGGCAGGTGCTTGTGCGCGGCGGCGTGGAAGACCACCTCGGGGCGCAGGTCGCGGAAGATCTGCTGGATCCGGGGGCGGTCCCGGATGTCGGCGATCACCAGCGCCTCGTCGGTGAGCAGCGCCTCGCCCCAGATGTCGAGCTGCAGCCGGTGCAGGTTGGACTCGTCGTGGTCGAGCATGTAGAGCGCGGCCGGCCCGAACGCCTGGACCTGGCGGCACAGTTCGCTGCCGATCGAGCCGCCCGCGCCGGTGACCAGCACCCGGCGGCCCTCGATCACGGTGCGGACGTCCGGGGAGACCACGTGCACCTCGTGCCGGCCGATCAGCCGGTTGACGTCCAGGGTGCGCAGGTCGGAGCCGACCACCTCGCGGCGCAGCGCGGCCAGGAAGGACGGCAGGTAGCGGACGGCCGCGCCGGCGGCGGCCGCGGCGGTGGCCAGGGCGCGCACCCGCTGGTGCGGCAGGCCCGGGATGGCGAGCACGACGACCTGGGCGCCGTGGCCGAGGGCCAGCGCGGTGAGGTCGGCGAGCGGGCCCAGCACGGGGACGCCGGAGACGTCCCGGCCGGCCTTGCCGGGGTCGTCGTCCAGCACGCCGACCGGGTCGAGGCCGAACTCGGGGGTCCGGCCCAGGTCGCGGACCAGGGCGGTACCGGCGGAGCCGGCTCCGACGACCAGGGTGCGCAGTCCGGCGGGACCGTCCGGCAGGCGGGTCCGGTCCCCGTGCGGGCGTGCGGCAGTGCGGTGCGGCAACATCTGACCTCCGGTTTCCCTGAATCACGGAGTGGAACGTGCGGGGAGGCGGGGCCCGGTCGGCCCGCGCCGGTGCGCGCTCAGCCCGCGCCGGGGCCCGGGACGGCGGCGACGGTCGGCGGGGGGACGGGGACGGGCGGTTCGGAGGGCGCGATCCCGGCCCGGCGGGCGACCGCGACCGCCGCGAGCGTGGAGTGCACCCCCAGCTTGCCCAGGACGTTCTGCATGTGGGTGCGGACGGTGTGCGGGGAGAGGAACAGCCGCTCGGCGACGGCCTGCCGGCCGAGCCCGGCGACCATGCAGCGCAGCACCTCCTCCTCGCGGGGGGTGAGCGCGGCGACCAGGCGCTCGCTCTCCGAGCGGTCCCGGCGGGCCGAGGTCAGCTCGCGGACCACGCCGGTGAGCAGCGCGGGCGGCAGGTGGGTCTCGTCGCGGCGCACGCCGCGCACCACGGTCATCAGCGCGCCGAGCGAACTCCCGCGCGCCACCCAGCCGTTGGCCCCGGCCTGGAGGGCGCGGGCGGCGCGCTGCGGGTCGTCGGCGGCGGCCAGCAGGACGGCCCGCAGCTCCGGGTGGGCCCGCCGGACCCGGGCCACCAGGGCGATCCCGTCGCTCAGCGGCCGGGCCTCCTGAGGCGGCGTCAACTGCACCGGCGCGGGCCGCTGTTGCGGCAACGAGGGGTGCGCCGGGGCCCGGCCGGGGCCGCCTGGGCGCGGGCCGGCGGCGGGGCGGCGCCCAGGTCGACGTCGACCAGCACCACGTCGTACGGGCGGTGTTCGGCCACCGCCCGCTCCAGTGCCCGTTCGGCCGCCGCCGCGCTGCCCGCCGCCCCGACGTCCACGTCGGGTTCGGCGGCCAGTGCCGTGGCGAGCGCCTCGGCGAAGATCCGGTGGCCGTCGACCACCAGGACGCGCATACGCCCCATCGTCCTTGCCCCCCTGCTCGTGGCCCGACCCCCACCGGTGCCTCACTCAGCCTACGGGCGCGCGCCGCCGCGGCGTGGGGGTTTGGTGAAGTTCCTGTACACAGGGTCTTCGGGGTGGTGGCCGGCCCGGGGAGCGGGCAGGTCAGGCGCGGTGAGTGAGGGTGAACTCCCAGGCGTCGGCGACGATTTGGTCGAGTTCGGGGCGCTTGGGGGTCCAGCCGAGGGTCTGGCGGGCGCGGTCGGCGGCGGCGACCAGGACGGCGGGGTCGCCGGGGCGGCGGTCGGCGACCTGCACCGGGATCTCCCGGCCGGTGACGCGCTTGACGGACTCGATCACCTCGCGCACCGAGAAGCCGGTCCCGTTGCCCAGGTTGCACACCAGGTGCTCACCCGGCTTCGCGGCGTCCAGCGCCAGCAGGTGCGCCTCGGCCAGGTCCGCGATGTGGATGTAGTCGCGGATGCAGGTCCCGTCCGGCGTCGGGTAGTCCTCCCCGAACACCGCGATGTGCGGACGCTGCCCCAGCGCCGCCTGGAACACCAGCGGGATCAGGTGCGACTCCGGCTCGTGCCGCTCACCGTAACGCCCGTACGCCCCCGCCACGTTGAAGTACCGCAGGCTCACCGCCGCCAGCCCGTGCGCGGCCGCCTCCGAGGTGATCAGGTGGTCCACCGCCAGCTTCGTCGCCCCGTAGGTGTTCGTCGGGGAGGTGCGCGCACTCTCCTCGATCGGCACCCGCTCCGGCTCCCCGTACACCGCCGCCGTCGAGGAGAACACCAGCGTGCCCACCCCCGCCTTGCGCATCGCCGACACCAGCTCCAGCGAACCCGCCACGTTGTTGCGCCAGTACTTCTCCGGATCCGCCACCGACTCACCCACCTGCGAGGACGCCGCGAAGTGCAGCACCCCGTCGAAGGAGGAGTCCAGCACCTGCCCCGCCTCCTGGATCCGCCCCCGCACGAACTCCGCACCCTCCGGCACACCCTCCGCGAACCCGGTCGACAGGTCGTCCAGCACCGTCACCCGGTGACCCGCCTCCAACAGGTGCGCCGCCACCACGCTCCCCACGTAGCCGGCTCCGCCCGTGACCAGGTACTTGCTCATGCCCTCAGACCTCCGCGACATTTCGGGTGTTCCTGGTCCGGAGCATAGGGCACCCGTCTGAACCCCCGGCCCCGTCCGCGCCACCCCCGGACCGGCCCCCGCCGCCACCGGGCCCGGCCCTCAGGCCAGTTGGTCCAGCAGCCCGGTCCGGGCGGCCAGCGCCGCGGCCTCCAGCCGGGACCGCGCCCCCAGCTTGGTCAGCACCCGCTGGACGTGGGTGCGGGCGGTGGACGGGGCGATCCGCATCGCGGCGGCGATCGCCGCGGTGTCCTCGCCGTCCGCGATCCGGGCCAGCACCTGGACCTCCCGCCGGGTCAGCAGCCGCAGCAGCCGCAGCGCCTCGTCGTCCGGCTCCGCCACCGGCCACAGCAGGTGCTCGAACGCGGCCCGCAGCACGTCGACCGCCACCGCCGCCTCACCCGCCCGCACCCGCGCGATCGCCCGGTCCACCACCTCGATCCGCTCGTCGCTGCGGACGTACCCGGCCGCCCCCGCCGCGAACGCCGCCGCGACCCGCCCCGGCGCCCCCAGCGGGCCCAGCACCACCACCGCGATCTCCGGCCGCTCCCGCCGCAGCCGCCGCAGCGGCTCGAACGGGTCCTCCGGCCCGCCCGCCGTCCCCAGCAGGCACACCTCCGGCCGCCGCCCCGCCACCAGTTCCAGCACCGCCCCGCACGGCGACCCGATCCCCAGCACCCGGTGCCCGCGCTGCTGCAGGGCCGCCCCCAGCGCCTCGGCCATCAGCCGGTGGTCGTCCGCCACCACGAGCCGTGCGCTCATCCGCGCCTCCCCCTCCCGGGCCCGACAGACGCACCATCACAGCGCACAATCGCCCGGCCCGCCAGAGGCCCTCCGCCACCGGCCCCGGACGGCGCGCAGGACCTCGGACAACGCGAAAGGCCCCGCCTCCCGGCGGGGCCTTCCCGATCTGAGCCCCCATGCGGAATCGAACCGCAGACCTTCTCCTTACCATGGAGACGCTCTACCGACTGAGCTATAGGGGCTTGTTGCTCCGGGCGCCTCGCGGCTCCCCTTGCGACGAGGAAAACACTACATGCTCCGCCGACCGGTTGGGAAATCCGCTTCCCCCAGGTCGGAGGGCTAAACTGCCCGAGAAGACCCGATCTGCCGTGCAATGTCGCCCAGCAGCCGCGAACTCCCGTGCAGCGAAGGCGCGTGATCCTGTGTCAGCCCCCGGCCGCAGCCGTGCTTCCGGCGACCCCTCCGCGTGGTGGGCGCGGGCCCTGCGACCGAGCCGGCCGGTGGTGCCGCGGGTGCTGATGGTGCGGGCCGCGGTGGGGATGGCGGTGCCGCTGCTGCTGGGGCTGCTGTGCGACCGGATGGCGCTGGGGGTGTTCGCGGCGCTGGGGGCGATGCACGCCACGATGAACGACCGGGTGGAGCCGCTGCGGCTGCGGGCGCCGCGGATCGCGCTGGCGCTGGCCGCGTCGACCGGCGGGATGCTGATCGGGGCGGAGCTGCAGTACCGGGGAGCGGGCGGGCTGGAGATCGGACTGGCACTGACCCTGCTGGGGTTCGCGGGCGGGGCGCTGTCCGCGACCGGGCCCCGCGGGTCGGCGGCCGGGATGCTGCTGCTGGTGTCGGCCTCGCTGGGCGGCGGGATGGCGCTGCCGCACCCGTGGTGGGCGGCGCCCGCGATGATGCCGTGCGGGGCGGCGCTGGTGCTGCTGATGGGCGTGCGCTACCGCACCGACGTCCGCGCCGATCCGCGGGCCCGGGCGCTGGCGGACGTCTACCTGGCGCTCGGCGGCCTGCTCGCCGCCCTCGGCACCCCGGACGGCGCGGCGGCCCGCCGCCTGCTCACCGGCCGGCTCAACCAGCTGCAGGACCTGCTGCCGCCGCCCCGCCCCGGCCGGCCCGAGTCGGCGCGGCTGCGCTGGCTGCGCCGCTCGTACGAGGCCGCGCTGGGCGCCACCGAGGCGGCGGCCGGGCTGCTGTGGGCCTGGCGCCCGGTGCCGCCGGAGGTCGCGGGGCTGCCCGCCCGGCTGGCCGCGCAGATCACCGGCGGCCCCGAGCCGGACTATCCCGAGTGGCGGCCGGACACCCCGTCCCGGACGGCGTTCGACACCGCGCTGCGGGCCGCCGCCGACACCGTCGCGGGCCGCTGGGCGCCGCTGGACACCGCCGCCCCGCCGCCGCCCGACCCGTGGCGGCTGCGGGTGCGGCTGCTGTCCCGGGGCTCGGTGCGCTACGGGCTGCGGGTGGCGCTGTGCGTGGCGGTCGCCGAGGCCGCGGTCAACCTGCTGCCGCTGGACCGCAGTTACTGGGTGCCGATGACGGTGGCGTTCGTCCTGAAGCCGGACCTCGGCTCGGTGTTCCAGCGAGCGGTCAGCCGGGCGCTGGGCACCGTGCTGGGCATCGCGGTCACCGCGGTGCTGCTGGCGCTGACCACCGACCCCTGGGTGCTGAGCCTGGTCATCTCGCTGTGCGTGGCGCTGCTGCCGTACTCGACGGCCGCGCACTACGGGCTGAACACCGTCGTGATGACGCCGGTCGCGCTGCTGCTGGTGCAGCTGGGCGGGGAGAGCGGGGCCGCCGAGTTCTGGCCGCGGGTCCTGGACACCGCGCTGGCCAGCGGCATCGTGCTGGTCTTCGGCTACCTGCTGTGGCCCGACCGGCCGCCGCACCGGATCGAGCCGAGCGTCGTCACCGCCGCGGCCACGCTGCGCCGCTACCTGGCCGCGGTGGTCGCCGGGCGCACCGAGCCGGTCGCCGAGGTGTGGCTGCGCCGCACCGCGTACCGGGCGCTGGCCGACGCCCGGCAGCAGGTCGCCCTCGGCCTGGCCGAGCCCCCGCCGGCCGGCCGGCTCGCCGAGCTGTGGCTGCCGACCACCGCCGCGCTGGAACGGCTCTCCGGCGCGGTCGCCGCGTACGCCGCCCAGCTGCGCTACGGCGGGCAGCAGCCCGAGCCGGAGGTGATCGCCCGGGTGCTGCACTCGTTGGAGCGGATCACCGACGCCGCCCGCACCCACCGCCCGCCGACCGGCCGGACCGACCGCCCGACCGGCCCGCACGACCCGGAGCGCAGCGCGCTGGCCCGGGCCGCGGACGAGCTCGACCAGCTGCTGGCGGCGTGACCGCTCCCCGCGCGCGGCGGGCGCGGCGGCGTCAGACCTGCTCGGCCAGTTCCAGCCAGGACATCTCCAGCTCCTCCTTGTCCTCGCGGACCTTGCGCAGCTTCGCGTCCAGCTCGGCGACCTTGGAGAAGTCGGCGGCATGTTCGGCGAGTTGGGCGTGCAGCTTGGACTCCTGCTCGTCCAGCTTGGCGATCTGCCGCTCGATCTTCTGCAGCTCCTTCTTGGCGGCGCGCAGGTCGCCCGCCGACAGGCCGGTGGACTCCGCGGCGGCCGGGACCTGGGCGGCGGCAGCCTGGGCGGCGGCCTCGGCCATCGCGGTGCGGCGCTCCAGGTACTCGTCGACGCCGCCGGGCAGCATCCGCATCCGGCGGTCGCCGAGCAGGGCGTACGCGGTGTCGGTGGTGCGCTCGATGAAGAACCGGTCGTGGCTGATCACGACCATCGAGCCGGGCCAGCCGTCGAGCAGGTCCTCCAGCTGGTTGAGGGTCTCGATGTCGAGGTCGTTGGTGGGCTCGTCGAGGAACAGCACGTTCGGCTCGTCCATCAGCAGCCGCAGCAGCTGCAGCCGGCGGCGCTCGCCGCCGGAGAGGTCGCCGACCGGCGTCCACTGCTTGTCCTTGCCGAAGCCGAACTGCTCGCACAGCTGCCCGGCGCTCATCTCCCGGCCCTTGCCGAGGTCGACCCGGCCGCGGACCTGCTCGACGGCCTGGAGGACCCGGGTGGTCGGGTCCAGCTCGGCGACCTCCTGGGAGAGGTACGCGAGGCGGACGGTCTTGCCGACCTTGATCACGCCGCCGGCCGGCTGCACGTCGCCCTCGGTGGCGTACGCGGCCTGCATCGCCCGCAGCAGCGAGGTCTTGCCGGCGCCGTTGACGCCGAGCAGGCCGATCCGGTCGCCCGGGCCGAGCTGCCAGGTCAGGCGCTCCAGCAGGACCCGCGGCGGAGCCGCTGATGTACCCCGCTCGCCCGCCTTGACGGTCACGTCCTCCAGGTCGAAGACGGTCCGGCCGAGGCGGGCGTTGGCGAACTTCATCAGCTCGGACTTGTCGCGCGGCTCCGGCACGTCCGCGATCAGCGCGTTGGCGGCCTCGATCCGGTAGCGCGGCTTGGAGGTGCGGGCGGGGGCGCCGCGGCGCAGCCAGGCCAGCTCCTTGCGGGCCAGGTTCTGCCGCTTCTGCTCCTCGGTGGCCTCGATCCGGGAGCGCTCGGCGCGGGCGAACACGTAGTCCGAGTAGCCGCCCTCGTACTCGCGGACCTCGCCGCGCTGGACGTCCCACATCCGGGTGCAGACCTGGTCCAGGAACCACCGGTCGTGGGTGACGCAGACCAGCGCGGAGCGGCGGTTCTGCAGGTGCTTGGCGAGCCAGGCGATGCCCTCGACGTCGAGGTGGTTGGTGGGCTCGTCCAGCACGATCAGGTCGGGCTCGCCGAGCAGCAGCTTGGCGAGCGCGATGCGGCGGCGCTCGCCGCCGGAGAGCGGGCCGATCACGGTGTCCAGGCCGTCGGCGAAGCCGGGGAGGTCGAGGCCGCCGAACAGGCCCTGGACGATGTCGCGGATCCGGGCGTCGCCGAGCCACTCGTGGTCGGCCCGGTCCGCGATCACCTCGTGCCGGATGGTGGCCTTCGGGTCCAGCGAGTCGTGCTGGGTCAGCACCGCCATCTGCAGGCCGCCGGAGTGGGTGATCCGGCCGGTGTCCGGCTCCTCCAGCTTCGCCAGCATCCGGATCAGCGTCGTCTTGCCGTCGCCGTTGCGGCCCACCACGCCGATCCGGTCGCCCTCGCTGACGCCGAGGCTCACCCCGTCCAGCAGGGCCCTGGTGCCGTACACCTTGGTGACGGACTCGATGGTGGCGAGGTTGACGGCCACGAAGCTGCACTCCTGAGGAAGGGGCTGGAACGAGCCTCCAGCCTAGTGCCGCGCCCGCCCGTGCTCTCCGCCTCAGCGGGCGGCGTCCAGCAGGGCCCGCTGCTCGGCGGTCAGTTCCAGGTCGAGCGCCGCCAGGCTCTCGTCCAGCTGGGCCACCGAGGACGCGCCGACCAGCGGGATCACCGGGAGTTCGCCGCCGAGCAGCCAGGCCAGCACGACCTGGTTGCGGGTGGCGCCGGTCTGCCGGGCCACCGCGTCGAGGGCGGCGAGGCGGGTGGGGGTGCCGGCGTGGTCGAAGGACGGGCCGAGCGGCTTGTCGGCGCGGACGTAGCCGCCGCCGAGCAGCGGGGAGTAGGCGACCAGGGTGAGCTCGGGGCTCTCCTTCAGGTACGTGACCAGGTCGCCCTGGACGGCGGCCTGGTCGCCGTCCGCGCAGGTCAGGCCGGGCAGGTCGGCGCGGCGGCGCAGGTAGGTGTGGCCGTACTGGAGCACCTCGTAGCCCGGCAGCCCCGCCTGCGCGGCGAGGTTGCGGGCCCGCTCGACCCGCCAGGACCAGTGGTTGGAGACGCCGAGCAGCCCGACCGTCCCCTCCTGCACCAGCTCGCCGAAGGCGCGCACCGTCTCGGCGAGCGGCACCTTCGTGTCCTCGACGTGCGCGTACAGCAGGTCGAGCTTCTCGACGCCCAGCCGCTTGCGGCTGGCCTCCGACGAGGCCCTGACCACCTCCGCCGACAGGCCCTCGCCGTTCTCGACGAACCCGGTGCCGGGCGCCTTCGGCCGGGCCCCGAGCTTGGTGGCGATCACCACCTCGTCGGTGATCCCCCGGCTGGCCCGCCACCGCCCGAGCACCTCCTCGCTGGCGCCGCCCTGGCTGTCGTCCTGCCAGTACGCGTAGTTGTTCGCGGTGTCGACGAACGTCCCGCCCGCCTCGACGTACCGGTCCAGCACCGCGAAGGAGGTCGCCTCGTCGGTGAGCGTGCCGAACAGCATCGCCCCCAGGCTCAGCACGCTGACCTCACGGCGGGTACGCGGATCGGTTCCGATGGTGCGCTTGCGCATGGCCGGGATTCCCCTCGTCTCCGCGGCCCGCCCGGTGCGGGCCGCGGTCACGAGTCTGGAACCCGGAGCGCGCTCCAGGTCAAGCAGCGGCGTGGACCACCCGCTCGGGGGGCGAGCCCGCTCCCGTCACGCGGTACCGTGCGAAAACCGCAACGGCGAAAAGTACCCGGTGACGGCAGTGGAGAACCGACCGCAGATGCTGGCCGAGGAGTTCGAGCGCATCGCGCTGGCAGCTGAACACGAGGACGTGCGGCTGGAGTTCGTCCACGGGCGGCTCGGGGTCAAGACGGCGCCCGACGGCAATCACTCCGAGGCCGTCCGCTGGCTGACGGAGCAGTGCATGCGGCAGCGCCCCGGCTGGTGGCTGTACCCCACGTGCGGACTGCGGGTGGAGACCCACCGGCAAGGCCGGGCCGGGCCGGACGGCGTGCTCGCCCCGGAGGGAAGCTTCGCCGGCCAGGGCGAGTGGGCCGACGCCGACCAGGTCGTCATGGTGGTCGAGGTGACCTCGTACGACAGCGACACCGACCGCCGCGACCGGGACGAGAAGCCGCGGGCCTACGCCGAGACCGGCATCCCGGTCTACCTGCTGGTCGACCGGGACAGCTGCGAGGTGCTGGTCCACAGCGAGCCCGAGGACGGCCGGTACGTGAGCCTGGTGCGGCGTCCCTTCGGCAAGCCCGCCGTCCTGCCCGATCCGGTCGGGATCACCCTGGACACCGAGGCGTTCAAGGCCTGGGTGCGCTGACCACCCGCGCGCCCGGGACGGGGCCGTGGGTCGCGTGGGCGGTGCGGCAGGTGCCGGAGGTGCGCAGGGCGGTGGCGATGTGGGCGGCGGCGTCGGCGTCCTTGGCGAGGAAGGCGCAGGTGGGGCCGGAGCCGGAGACCAGGGCGGCCAGGGCGCCGGCCTCGGTGCCGGCGTGCAGGGTGTCGGCGAGGGCGGGGCGCAGCGAGACGGCGGCGGCCTGCAGGTCGTTGCCGAGGGCGGCGGCCAGCGCGACGGGGTCGCCCTCGGCGAGGGCGGCGAGCAGGGCGGGGTCGGCGTCGGGGGTGGGGACGTCGGCGATCGAGGAGCCGAGGCCGGACTCCTCGCGCAGGCGGTCGCACTCGCGGAAGACCGCCGGGGTGGAGAGCCCGCCGTCGGCGACCGCGAACACCCAGTGGAAGGTGCCGGCCACCGGCAGCGGTTCCAGCAGTTCGCCGCGGCCGCGGCCCAGGGCGACGCCGCCGAGCAGGGCGAACGGGACGTCGGAGCCGAGTTCGGCGGCGAGTTCCAGCAGGACGGGCAGCGGGGTGTCCAGGCCCCACAGGGCGTCGCAGGCGAGCAGGGCGGCGGCGCCGTCCGCGCTGCCGCCGGCCATGCCGCCGGCGACCGGGATGGCCTTGTCGATGTGCAGGTGGACGCCGGGGTCGGCGAGGCCGTGGTGGGCGGCGAGCAGCCGGGCGGCGCGGGCGGCCAGGTTGCCGTCGTCGAGCGGGACGGCGTCGGCGTCGGGGCCGTCGCAGCTGAGCGTGACGCCCGCGCCGGGAGTGGCGGTGACCTGGTCGCCGAGGGCGACGGCGAAGAAGACGTTCGCCAGGTCGTGGTAGCCGTCGGGGCGGACCCCGCCGACGCCGAGCTGGACGTTGACCTTGGCGGGGACCCGGACCGTGACCATGTTCAGTGTTCCTCTGCTGCCTCTGTGGCCTTGGGCTTGTGCTCGGCGATCGCGGCGAACTGCTCGACCGTGAGCATCTCGCCGCGCAGCGTGTGGTCGATCCCGGCGCCGCGCAGCGCCTCCTCGGCGGCGGCGGGCGACCCGGCCCAGCCCGCCAGCGCGGCCCGCAGGGTCTTGCGGCGCTGGGCGAACGCGGCGTCGACGACGGCGAACACCTCGCGGCGGGTGGCGGTGGTGGCGGGCGGGTCGCGGCGGATCAGCGAGACCAGTCCGGAGTCGACGTTCGGCGCGGGCCAGAACACGTTCCGCCCGATCGCCCCGGCGCGCTTCACGTCCGCGTACCAGTTGGCCTTGACGGAGGGCACGCCGTACACCTTGTTGCCGGGCTTGGCGGCGAGCCGGTCGGCGACCTCGCTCTGCACCATCACCAGGGTGCGCTCGATGCTGGGGAAGGTCTCCAGCATGTGCAGCAGCACCGGCACGGCGACGTTGTACGGCAGATTGGCCACCAGCGCGGTCGGCGCGGGGCCGGGCAGCTCGGTGACGTCCATCGCGTCGCTGAGCACCAGGTCGAAGCCGTCGGCCTTGGCGGGCATCCGGCCCTTCACGGTGTCCGGCAGGTGCCGGGCCAGCACCGGGTCGATCTCCACCGCCGTGACGTGCCGCGCCACCTCCAGCAGCGCCAGCGTCAGCGACCCGAGCCCCGGCCCGACCTCGACCACCGCGTCCTCGTCCGTCACCCCCGCCGCCCGGACGATCCGCCGCACGGTGTTCCCGTCGATGACGAAGTTCTGCCCGCGCTGCTTGGTCGGCTTCACGCCGAACGCCTCGGCCAGCGCACGGATGTCGGCGGCTCCCAGCAGGTGGCCGTCGGAGGTGGGTTCGGTGGTGCTCACCCGCCAAGGATACGGGGCCGGTCAGTAGCCGAAGGCGCGTGCGGTGTTGGCGGAGATCGCGGTGGCGAGTTCGTCCTCGCCCAGGGCCAGGTGGGCCGCCATCGCCCGCAGGGTGACCGGGATCAGGTAGGGGGCGTTGGGGCGGCCGCGGTAGGGGTGGGGGGTGAGGAAGGGGGCGTCGGTCTCGATCAGGACGCGGTCGAGGGGGGTGGCGGTGAGGGCTTCGCGCAGGGGGTGGTTGGCCTTGTAGGTGACGGGGCCGGCGAAGGAGAGGTACCAGCCGTGTTCGGCGCAGGTCTTGGCCATGGCGGCGTCGCCGGAGTAGCAGTGGAAGACGGTGCGTTCGGGGGCGCCCTCTTCGAGGAGGAGGTCGATGACGTCCTGGTGGGCGTCGCGGTCGTGGATGACCAGGGCCTTGCCGTGGCGCTTGGCGATCTCGATGTGGCGGCGGAAGGACTCCTTCTGCAGGTCGACGCCCTCGGGGCCGGTGCGGAAGTAGTCGAGTCCGGTCTCGCCGACGGCGAGGACGTGCGGGAGGGCGGCGAGGCGGTCGATCTCGGCGAGGGCTTCGTCGAGGGCGGCCTGCCCGCCGGGCTTCCGCCGCTGGCCGGACCAGCCGTCGGGGTCGCCGAGGAAGATCCGGGGGGCCTCGTTGGGGTGCAGGGCGACGGCGGCGTGCACCTGTTCGTGCTCTTCGGCCAGCGAGGCGGCCCACCGCGAGCCGGGGACGTCGCAGCCGACCTGGACGACGGTGGTGACGCCGACCGAGGCGGCCCGGGCCAGGCCCTCGGCGGGGGTGCCGGACTGCATGTCGAGGTGGGTGTGCGAGTCGGCGACCGGGACGGCCAGCGGCTCGGGGAGCGGCGGCGGGGTGGAGCGGTCGTCGTTCTTCTTCGCGGCCATCAGGAGGTGGTCTTCTCTTCGAGTCGGGGGAACAGGGGGTCGCCCTTGGTGACGGTGGCGCCGGCGGGCAGGCGTGCGGGGTCGGCGAGGCGCTGGTCGGCGAGCGGGCCGAGGGCCGGTCCGGCGCCGAGGGAGTCCCAGAGCGCGGACGCGGCGGTCGGCATCACGGGGTTGAGCAGGACGGCGGTGGCCCGCAGCGCGTCGGCGGCGGTGTACAGGACGGTGGCGAGCCGGTCCGCGTCCGCGGGGGACTTGGCGAGCTTCCAGGGCTCCTGCTCGGTGAGGTAGCCGTTGACGGTCTTGATGAACTCGAAGACCGCGGCGATGCCGCCCGCGAAGTCGAGTTCCTCGCCGATCCTCCGGTCGGCCTCCTCGACGGCCTTCGCCAGCGCGTCGGCGACGGCCTGTTCGGCCCGGCCGGGGGCGGCGGCCACGGGCAGCACCCCGTCGTGGTACCTGCCGATCATCGCGGTGACCCGGGAGGCCAGGTTGCCGAAGTCGTTGGCGAGTTCGGAGGTGTAGCGGGCGGTGAAGTCCTCCCAGGAGAACGAGCCGTCGGTGCCGAACGGGACGGCCCGCAGGAAGTAGTAGCGGTAGGCGTCGACGCCGAAGTGCGAGGTGAGGTCGGTGGGGGCGATGCCGGTGAGGTTGGACTTGCTCATCTTCTCGCCGCCGACCATCAGCCAGCCGTTGGCGACGATCCGGCGGGGCAGCGGCAGTCCGGCGGCCATCAGCATGGCGGGCCAGATGACGGCGTGGAAGCGCAGGATGTCCTTGCCGACCAGGTGCACGGAGGCGGGCCAGAGCCGGGCGAAGCGCTCGGGGTCGGCGCCGTACCCGGCGGCGGTGATGTAGTTCTGCAGGGCGTCGACCCACACGTACAGGACGTGCTGGTCGTCCCAGGGCAGCGGGATGCCCCAGTCGAAGGTGGAGCGGGAGATCGACAGGTCCTTGAGGTCCTGTTCGACGAAGCGGAGCACCTCGTTGCGGGCGGCGGCGGGCTGGATGAAGTCCGGGTGGGCGGCGTAGAACTCCAGCAGCTTCGGGCCGTAGGCGGAGAGCCGGAAGAAGTAGTTCTCCTCCTCCAGCCACTCGACGGGGCGCCGGTGGATCGGGCAGAGCTTCTCGTCCTCGGTGGCGCCGGGCAGCAGTTCGCCGGGGAGCTTGTACTCCTCGCAGCCGACGCAGTAGGGGCCGGTGTAGCTGCCCCGGTAGATCTCGCCCTTGTCGTACAGGTCCTGGACGAACTCCTGGACCCGGTCGGTGTGCCGGGCCTGGGTGGTGCGGATGAAGTCGTCGTTGGCGATCCGCAGGTGCTCCCAGAGCGGTTTCCAGGCTTCCTCGACCAGCCGGTCGCACCACTCCTGCGGGGTGGTGCCGTGGGCCTCGGCGGTGCGCAGGATCTTCTGGCCGTGCTCGTCGGTGCCGGTGAGGTACCAGACGTCCTCGCCGCGCTGGCGGTGCCAGCGGGTCAGCACGTCGCCCGCGACGGTGGTGTACGCGTGGCCCAGGTGGGGCCGGTCGTTGACGTAGTAGATCGGGGTGGTGACGTAGTACGCGCCGCCGCCGGGGTGCTCTGCCATGGCCGCCATAGCCCGGGATCCTAGTCGGGCGCGGCCCCGCCCCGGGCGGGGGCGGGGCCGGGCGGGGTCAGCCGGTGCGGCGGGAGCCGAACGGCCAGCGGCGGCGCCGGGCCCGCAGTCCGGGCGGTTCCGGCGGGCCCTCGGGTTCGGCGGTGGGGGCGTAGCCGGAGCCCTTCTCCATGACGGCGGCCACGCCGGCCACCCGCCCGGCCCGCATGATCCGGACCCGTTCGCCGCCGCAGCCGGGGCAGACCAGTTCGCGCAGCGGGGAGGGGACCCGGACGCCGTTGGCCGTGTACTCGACGACGGTGTGGCCGTCCTTGGCCGTGTGGTGCTCGATGTCGTACGCCTGCTCCCAGCCGTAGCCGCAGTTGAGGCAGGCGAAGGAGTACGCCTCGTGGACCGTCTGCACGGGGGCGGGACGGCTGGTCGTGCCGAGGCCGCTGGGTGCTCCGCCGTTCCGGGGGCTGTCGATCGTGTCGCTCATGCGCCACCTCGCTTCGCTCGGAGCCCGTCGCCCGGTCCTTCCGGCCGGGTGCGGGTTGTTCCATCCCAGGGAATGCCCGGGAGGCTCCTTCCGATGCCCGGCTTGCCAAGTCTTGGTCCCGAATTGGCCCTCCGCTGGGGTGCTCATTCCAACGTACGCGCGATTCCGGCCATTGCCATACAAACTGACCGGCGGGGCGGCGGGGCGGGGCGGCCGGCCGGTCAGGGGGCGTGCTTGGCGGCCACCACGGCGTCGAACACCACCGACTTGCGCAGGCCCAGGTCGGCCGCGACCGCCGCGATCGCCTCCTTGCGGCGCTCCCCGGCCTCCTCCCGGACGGCCACCCGGCGGGCCAGCTCGGCCGGGCCGACCTCCTCCGGCGCGGCCGGCGGGGCGCCGGCCACCACCACGGTGATCTCGCCCCGGACGCCGTCCGCGGCCCAGGCGGCCAGCTCGCCGAGCGGGCCGCGCTTGACCTCCTCGTAGGTCTTGGTCAGCTCCCGGCAGACCGCGGCCGGGCGGTCGGCGCCGAACGCGGCGGCCATCGCCTCCAGCGTCTCGGCGATCCGGTGCGGGGCCTCGAAGAACACCATGGTGCGCGGCTCGGCGGCGACCTGGGCGAGCTGCCGGGAGCGGTCGCCGGCCTTGCGCGGCAGGAAGCCCTCGAAGGTGAACCGGTCCACCGGCAGCGCGGAGAGCGCCAGCGCGGTCAGCACCGCGGACGGGCCGGGCACCGCGGTCACCTTGATCCCGGCGGCCACGGCGGCGTCCACCAGCCGGTAGCCGGGATCGGAGACCGAGGGCATCCCGGCGTCGGTGACCAGCAGCACCCGGGCGCCGCCCTGCAGCGCGGCCACCAGCTCGGGGGTGCGGGCCACCTCGTTGCCCTCGAAGTACGAGACCACCCGGCCCGCCGGGGCGACGCCCAGCGCCTGGGTCAGCCGGCGCAGCCGCCGGGTGTCCTCGGCCGCGATGACGTCCGCGCCGGTCAGTTCGGCGCGCAGTCGGGGCGGCGCGTCCTCGACGTCGCCGATGGGGGTACCTGCCAGTACGAGAACACCAGTCACGGCACCATCCTCCCCTACCGGAGGGCGGCCCGTGGCTGGTGAGCGGGGCGCGGGTGGGAAGCGAGGGTCGGGGACCCCTTGTGACTTCCGCCATTGCCCCTACGATGTGGCCCGTGAACGGCGACATGGAGAGTGGTATGGACCACCCCGAGCGGGGCGGCGTGACCGTGCTGGAACCGGCCGACCCGGCCGCCGTTCCGGCGCCGCGCGCGGAGCCCGGACCGACCTCCCGTTGGGCCCGCGCGCTGGCCGGCGCCGGCTACCGGGCGCCCCGACGGGCGTCCGCGGCCGAGCAGTTGGTGCCGCCGATGCCGGACGGGCCGGGGGTCACCCCCGCGGTGGTCGAGCCCTCGCCGCTGCTCGCCCGGCTCGGCGTCCGGCTGCCCGACCCGCTGTGGTCCTGGCTGTGCCGGTGGGCCGGCTGGCTCGGCCCGCTCGCCGTCGCGCTGTTCGCCGGGGTGCTGCGCTTCACCAACCTCGGCAGCCCGCACGCGCTGATCTTCGACGAGACGTACTACGCCAAGGACGCGTACGCGCTCTGGCACCTCGGCTACGAGAGCAGCTGGCCCGACGACGCCAACGGCCTGATCACCGCGCCCAACCCGGCCGTCCCGCTGCAGCACCAGGCCGCGTTCGTGGTCCACCCGCCGGTCGGCAAGTGGATCATCGCCCTGGGCGAGCAGCTCTACGGGATGTCCCCGCTGGGCTGGCGGTTCATGGTGGCGGTGCTCGGCACCCTCTCGGTGCTGATGCTGGCCCGGATCGGCCGCCGGATGTTCCGCTCCACCCTGCTGGGCTGCGTGGCGGGCCTGCTGCTGTCCGTGGACGGCCTGCACTTCGTGCTCAGCCGCACCGCCATCCTCGACCTGCTGGTGATGTTCTGGTTCCTGGCCGCGTTCGGCCTGCTGCTGGTCGACCGGGACCGGACCCGGGCCCGGATCGCCGAGCGGATCGAGCAGGGCCTGCCCGCCGACTGGTGGCACCTGGGCTGGCGCCCCTACCGGCTGGCCGCGGGCGTCTGCCTGGGCCTGATGACCGGGACCAAGTGGAGCGGCGCCCCGGCGATCCTGGCCCTGGTGCTGCTCGCCGCGTTCTGGGACTCCTCGGCCCGCCGGCTGGCCGCGGTCCGCCGCGTCCCCGGCAGCCTGCCGCTGATCGTCCGCCAGCTCTGGGACTTCTGCTGGTCCGGCCTGAGCATCGGCCTGGCCGCGGGCGCCACCTACCTGGCGAGCTGGACCAGTTGGATCCTCTCCTCCCCCGAGCCCGGCAAGGGCGGCTACCTGCGCGACTGGGCGGCCCAGCACCCCGGCGGCTCCTGGACCTGGATGCCGGACTGGGCCCGCAGCCTGTGGCACTACCACCACGAGATCTGGCACTTCAACGTCAACCTGACCAGCCCGCACACCTACCAGTCCAACCCGTGGAGCTGGCTGCTGCTCGGCCGCCCGGTCTCCTTCTTCTACGAGTCCCCGAAGAACGGCCAGTCCGGCTGCACCACCGCCGAGTGCGCCCGCGAGGTGCTCGCCATCGGCACCCCGCTGCTGTGGTGGGCGGGCATCGTCGCGCTGGCGTACTGCCTGTACCGCTGGGCGATGCGCCGCGACTGGCGGGCCGGGGCGATCCTGTGCGCGCTGGCCGCCGGCTACCTGCCCTGGTTCAACTACCAGGCCCGGACGATCTTCCTGTTCTACGCGGTGTGCTTCGTCCCGTTCCTGGTGCTCGCGGTGACCATGATGATCGGCGCGATGCTGGGCCGGGCCGACGCCTCGCCCGACCGCAGGCTCGCCGGGGGCACCGGCGCCGGGCTGCTGGTGGTCGCCGTCATGTGGAACTTCCTGTACTTCTACCCGATCTACACCGGGCAGACGATCCCGATGGACGACTGGCGGGCCCGGATGTGGCTCGACACCTGGATCTGACCGGCCCGGCCGGACGGCCACGACACCTGCACACGTGTACCGGAACTGTCACAAACCACCGGCGTGTCGTGAGTGCACGGAAGAGGTCTGCCTATGGTGTCGTGGCCGCTGAACTCCGACGGCCACGACACACCCTGGGGGACACGACGTGAACAAGGGCGCGAAGATCGGCGTCTCGGTGATCGCAGCCGCGGTGCTCGTCGGCGGCGGGTACGGGGCCTACGCCCTGGTCTCCGGCGACGGCTCGGGCGGGGCCGAGGCGAAGAAGCCGCGCACGGTGGTCGCCGAGCCCCCCAGCCAGGAACTCGCCGCCTCCGGCGCCAAGGCCTTCCTCGACGCCTGGGGCAAGGGCGACCTGTTCGCCGCCGCCAAGCTCACCGACGACCCGGACAAGGCCCAGGCCGCGCTGGAGGCCTTCCAGTCGGGCGTCAAGCCCAGCGCCGTCCACCTCACCGTCGGCGGGCCCACCACCGCGCCCAGCCCGGCCGCGTCCAAGTCGGCGTCCGCCCCGGCCTCGTCCGCGGCCTCCGCGTCGGCCTCCGCCACCGGGAGCCCCGCACCCACCGGCGTGCTGGAGAGCTTCAAGGCGTCCCTGGAGTTCGCCGACACCGGCACCCCCTGGAACTACGACGGCGTGCTCGGCGTGGTCAAGATGAGCGACGGCACCGCCGCCGTGCACTGGGCCCCCAGCGTCATCCACCCCAAGCTGGACGCCAACGAGACCATCTCGATCAAGCCGCTGTACGCCGCGCCCTCCACCGTCACCGACCGCAAGGGCCGGCCGCTGGCCGCCTACGCCTCGCTCGCCGGCCTGCTCAACAAGCTCAAGAGCGCGGCCCCGCAGGGCGGCGACCCGGCGGACGCGGGCAGCGGGGTGGTGATCTCCGCCGCGAACGCCTCCGGCAACAAGGGCGCGGACGAGAAGCTGTTCACCATCAAGGACCCCAGGCCCGTCCCCAACCTCAAGCTCACCATCGACGCCGACCTGCAGGCCGCCGCCGAGCAGGAGGTCGCCGCCACCGGCAAGCCGTCCTCGCTGGTGGCCGTCGAGCCCAGCAGCGGCAACATCCTGGCCTACGCCTTCTCGCCCTCGACCGGCCAGAACCGCGCCTTCTCCGGCGCGACCGCGCCCGGCTCCACCATGAAGGTGATCACCTCGGCGGCCCTGCTGGAGGCCGGCCTGACGCCCACCTCGCCGATGCCCTGCCCGGAGACCACCATGGTCACCGGCAAGTCCATCTCCAACGACGAGCCCGGCGCGCACCCCGACTACACGCTCACGGACGCGTTCGTGAACTCCTGCAACACCTCCTTCATCGAGAAGGGCAAGGACGTCCTCAAGCCGGGCAGCCTGCCCGCCATCGCCAAGGACGTCTTCGGGCTCGGCCTGGTCTGGCAGACCGGCCTGTCGAACTTCGACACCGACATCCCGACCGAGGGCAACATGGCGGGCGCGGCCAGCGAGTTCATCGGCCAGGGCAAGGTGCGCACCAACCCGCTCGCCATGGCCTCGGTCGCCGCGACCGTGCAGTCCGGGGTGTTCCGGCAGCCGATCCTGGTGCCCGGCATGGCGCAGGCGAAGGCGGCCCGCAACCTCTCCCCCGAGGTGCTCGGCAGCCTGCAGTCGCTGATGGTGCAGACCGTCCGCTCCGGCACCGCCGCCGCCGTCAAGCCCGCGCTGCCGGCCGGCTCCGGCGCGAAGACCGGCACCGCCGAGGTCGACAACAGCACCGACGCGAACTCCTGGTTCACCGCCTACTCCGGCAACCTGGCGGTCGCCGCCGAGGTCCAGGGCGGCGGCCACGGCGCCACCGCGGCCGGGCCGGCGGTCTCCAAGGTGCTGCGGGTCGGCAACAAGTAAGCAGCGCCGCGACGGAGGACAGGGGCCCTCTCCGGGGGCCCCTGTTCCGCGTTCCGGGCCCCTGCTCTCCGTGTTCCGGGCCTAGTGGTCGGTGCCGGCGAACCTGCGCAGCAGGTTCTCGGTGACCTTGCGGGTGAAGTCCCCGGCCCGGCCGTCGATGCCGTGGATGGCGCTGCCGCCCGCCGGGCCGGTCGCGTCCAGGGACTCCACCCAGCGCATGGTGCCGGTGGCGAAGACCAGCGCCCCGCTGCCCGCCGTGTAGAGCGCGGTGTCCGCGTAGGAGTGCCGGCCCTCGCAGACCACCGGGGAGTGCGCGATCGTCTCGATGCCGGCCGGGGTCGGGAAGGACGGGTCGACCCGGTCGTACTCGACGCCGACCAGGTGCGGGAAGCTGTCGCCGCTCTTCGCCCCGGTGCCCGCCAGCAGCCAGTGGCCGGGGTTGGTGACCACGTACGGGGCGTCGACCGGGTAGCCGTCGTAGATCACGCCGAGCAGCGAGGACTCGGGGTCGGCGCCGGGCGGGGAGCGGAAGTCGGTGGTGGCCGGGTGGCCCGCCCTGTAACCCGGGTCGTCCTTCCAGGCGCCCTTCCAGCAGACCACGGTGCGGTCCGGCCCGGTCGGCGAGGGTTCGTAACGGACGCGCCGGTAGCAGCAGTTGGCGCCGAGGAAGGCCAGGTGGGTGCCGGCGTCCCGGGCGGCGGTGACGTGCGCGCGCTGCTCCGGGGACCAGTACTCGTCGTGGCCGAGCGAGAGCACCGCCCTGGCGCCGTGCAGCAGTTCGGGGTCGGCGGCCAGGTCGATGCCGGTGGTGTAGGAGAGCGGGATGCCGAGCTTCTCGGCGAGCGCGATCAGCGGGGCCTCGTAGACCAGGAACAGCCCGGCGCCGTCGTCGTACCGGTAGGGCCGGTCGAAGCCGACCTGCAGCGAGCGGGTGGGCAGGCCGCCGGTGGGGCCGTTGTACAGGTTGTAGCCGCCCCACTCGTTGTACGCCTGCCAGGTGGTGACGGCGTTGACCACGACGGTCGTCCCGGCGGTGGTGCGCGAGCGCACCGTCAGCGGGACGTACTGCTGTCCGGCGCCGCCGTCGGCGTCCAGGCGCAGCAGGTAGCAGCCCTCGGGCCAGCCGGTGGTGTCGACGGTGGTGGTGCGGGGCCAGGCGGTGCTGACCGCGCGGGTGGTCCGGTCGACGGTGAACGGCGCCTGCTTGCCGCCCGGCAGCGGCCCCGACGTCCAGACCCGGCGGCCGCGCGCGCCGCCGTACCAGCCCATCCGGTAGGCGGTGACGGTGAAGCCGGGGGCGGTGGTGGAGACGTGCAGGCCGACCTGTTCGCCGGGCAGGGCGCTGACCCGGTCCGCCCAGCCCTCGATCGTCCCGGCCGGGCCGGCGTTGCCGATCCGCCAGTCCGCGTCGCCCGGGCGGGCGTTCTCGGCGGCGGTGGCGGACGGGCTCGGGGCCGGGGTCGGCGCGGCGGTGCCGCTGCCGGGGGCCGGGGCGGGCCCGGCGGGGCGGCTCGGGCCGCAGGCGGTGAGGCCGGCCGCGGCGCCCGCGGCCAGTCCGAGGAATCGACGGCGTCCGGTGGCGCCCAAGCTCACTCCCGTGTTCGAACGTGCTGCGGACACGATAGGCAGGGCCCGGGTCCGGCGGGGCGCCGCCGGTCCGGTCATGACCGGTTCTTGGGCGGTTCGGGGTGTTCGGAGCCGTCGCGGTCGGCGAGGCGGGAGTGCTTGGCGCTGTAGGTGAAGTAGAGCACCGCGGCGAGGGCGAGGACGACCGCGAAGGCCAGGAAGGTGTCGGCGTGCAGCTTGGTGATGAGGTAGACGCAGAACGCGGCGCTGAGCAGCGGGGTGACGGGGTAGAGCGGGACCTTGAAGCCGCGCGGCAGGTCGGGGCGGGTGCGGCGGAGCACGATGATGCCGAGGGAGACCGCGGTGAAGGCGACCAGGGTGCCCATCGAGGTCATGTCGGCCAGCAGTTTGAGCGGGAAGACCGCGGCGAGGACGGCGACCGCGGCGCCGACCGCCAGGGTGTTCCAGACCGGGGTGCCGGTGCGGGCGGAGACCCGGGTGAAGGGGGAGGGCAGCAGGCCGTCGCGGCCCATCGCGTACAGGATCCGGGTCTGGCCGTAGATCACCACCAGGGTGATCGAGAAGATCGAGACGATCGCGCCGGCCGCGAAGACCAGGGCGGG
The DNA here is from genome assembly GCF_026802215.1 of Kitasatospora sp. YST-16. Lineage (NCBI taxonomy): Bacteria > Bacillati > Actinomycetota > Actinomycetes > Kitasatosporales > Streptomycetaceae > Kitasatospora > Kitasatospora sp. YST-16. The sequence continues at coordinate 4,235,967 of NZ_CP113837.1, read as the reverse complement.
CCAACTGTGCCCGGTGACGTCCTGCAGGATCTGCGCGAGCCCGGCCTCCTGGCCGTCGAACCGCTGCCAGGGCTGGGCGCCGATCGCGGTGACGGCGACGGCGAGGTACAGCGTGGTGACGACGACCAGCGAGATCAGGATGGCCAGCGGGAGGGTGCGCCGCGGGTCGCGGACCTCCTCGCCCGCGGTGGAGACGGCGTCGAGGCCGATGAAGGAGAAGAAGATGGTGGAGGCGGCGGTCTGGACGCCGTCCCAGCCGTTGGGCGCGAACGGGGTGAAGTTGCCCGCGCTGAAGCCGGTCAGGCCGACCGCGACGAACAGCACCAGGATGACCAGCTTGATCGCCACCATGACGGCGTTGACCTTGGCGGACTCGCCGACGCCGCGGATCAGCAGGACGGTGACCAGCAGCACCAGGACGACCGCGGGGAGGTTGAAGACCCCGCCCGCGCCGGGCGGGGCGGTGAGCGCGGCCGGGAGGTGCAGGCCGAAGGCCAGGTCGGAGAACTGGTTGAGGTACTGGCCCCAGGTGACGGCGATCGCCGAGGCGGAGACGCCGTACTCCATCAGCAGGCAGACGCCGACGCCGAACGCGACGAGTTCGCCCATGGTCGCGTAGGCGTACGAGTAGGAGGAGCCCGCGACCGGGATGGCGGAGGCGAGTTCGGCGTAGCAGAGCGCGGTGAGGCCCGCCGTGACGGCGGCGATCACGAAGGAGAGCACGACGGCGGGGCCGGCCTCGGGCACCGAGGTGGTGAGGACGAAGAAGATGCCGGTGCCGACGGTGGCGCCGATGCCGATCGCGGAGAGCTGCCAGAGTCCGATGGAGCGGCGCAGGTGCCCGGCTCCGGTGCCGCCCGCTTCGGCGATCAGGGTGTCCACGGGCTTGCGCCGCAGCAGGCGGGTGGTGCTCATCGGTGTCCTTCTGGTGGGGAATCAGCCCGGTGACAGTACCAAAGGGTGGTTTTCCACCGATTGGACCCGCTAGCGGTTGAGCACGGTCTGCATGACGGACCTGGCGATGGGCGCGGCGAGCCCACCGCCGGTGACGTCGTCGGCCTGGCTGTCGGCGACGACCACGGCGACGGCGACCGGCGGGACGGCGGTGGAGCCGGCCGGGCGGGCCCAGGCGATGAACCAGGCGTAGGGGGTGCCGGAGTTGTCGACGCCGTGCTGGGCGGTGCCGGTCTTGCCGCCGACCTCGGCGCCGGGGATCCGGGCGTTGCGGCCGGTGCCGTTCTCGACCACGTCGACCATCAACTGCCGCAGCTGCTGGGCGACCGCGGCCCCGAACGCCTGGTGGTAGAGGCTCGGGTGCATCAGCTGGACCTGGCTGCCGTCGGCCTTGGTCAGCTTGTCCACAAGCTGTGGATACATCACCTGGCCGTCGGCGGCGGCCCCGGCGGCGACCATGGCCATCGCCAGCGGGGTGGCGGCGGTGTCGTACTGGCCGATCGAGGAGAGAGCCAGCTGGGACTTGTTCATCTCGGTGTCGAAGTTGGAGCGGGCGGCGCGCACCGGGGTGTCGAGCCGGGCGTCGTTGAAGCCGAAGTTCTTCGCCATCGCGGTCATCCGGTCGAGGCCGGTCTGCACGCCGAGGTAGCCCATCACGCTGTTGCAGGAGAGCGTCATCGCCTCGTCGAGCGAGAGCCCGGCCCGGTCGCAGGCGCTGGTGTCGTTGTTGAGCGGGGTGGTGGTGCCGGGCATGACGTACGGGTAGGGGGCGTCGGTGGGCGCCTCGATGTCGGTGACCACGCCGTTGGCCAGCGCGGCGGCGGCGGTGACCACCTTGAAGGTGGAGCCGGGCGGGTAGATCTGGCGCAGCGCCCGGTTGAGCATCGGCTGGTCGGGGTCGTCCTGGAGCTTCTTCCAGGCGTTCTGGTCGGCGGCGGAGGTCCCGGCGAAGGTGCCGGGGTCGTAGCCGGGGGTGGAGGCGAGGGCGAGGATCCGGCCGGTGGCGGGTTCGATCGCGGCGACGGCGCCCTTCTGGTTGCCGAGGCCCTGCATGGCGGCGCGCTGGGCGGCCGGGTCGATGGTGGTGACCACGTCGCCGCCGGGCTGCTGCTGCCGGGTGACCGCGTCCCAGACCGCCCAGCCGGCCAGCCGGGGGTCGGTGCCGGAGAGCAGGTCGTCGTAGACGCCTTCGAGCTGGGTGTTGCCGTAGGTCTGGGAGGAGTAGCCGGTGACGGGGGCGTACAGCGCGCCGTCGGTGTAGGTGCGCTTGTAGGCGTAGCGGCCGCCGGTGGGGGCGGAGCCGGTGACGGGCTGTCCGGCGACCAGCAGGTTGCCGCGGGGCTGGGCGTAGCGCTGGATGGTGGCGCGCTGGTTGGCGCTGTTGTGGTCGAGGTCGTGCTTCTGGAAGACCTGGACCCGGGTGGCCTGGACGGCGAGGGCGACGATCAGCAGCATGCAGAAGGTGCCGGCCCGGCGGCCGGTGGTGGAGATGCCCGGCAGGCCCTGCGGCCCGCCGTTGGTGCCCTCGGGCCGGGTGGGCCTCACGCGTCCTCCTCGGGGACGGGGCGCCGGGCGAGGTCGCTCATCCGCACCAGCAGCGCCACGATGATCCAGTTGGTGACCACGGACGAGCCGCCCTGGGCGATGAACGGCAGCGTCATGCCGGTCAGCGGGATCAGGTCGAGGACGCCGCCCGCGACCACGAACACCTGGATGGCGACCAGCGCGGCCAGGCCGATGGCGAGCAGCCGCCCGAACGGGTCGCGCAGCGCGATGCCGGTCCTGAAGCCGCGGGCCACCAGCAGGGCGTACAGCAGGAGGACCGCGAACAGGCCGGTCAGGCCGAGTTCCTCGCCGACGGTGGCCAGGATGAAGTCGGACTTGGTGGCGAAGCCGATCAGCGCGGAGTGGCCCAGGCCCAGGCCGGTGCCGAGCTGGCCGCCCCAGGCGAAGGCGAACAGCGACTGGGCGATCTGGTTGGCGCCCTGCCCGGCCTCGATCGAGGCCAGCGGGTGCAGCCACTCGGTGACCCGGCTGTGCACGTGCGGGGAGAGCCAGCCGACGCCGACCGCGGCCAGCGCGGACAGCAGCAGGCCGATCACGATCCAGCCGGTGCGGGCGGTGGCCACGTACAGCATCACCACGAACAGGCCGAAGAACAGCAGCGAGGTGCCGAGGTCGGTCTCCAGCACCAGCACGCCGACGAACGCGGCCCAGATCAGCAGCACCGGGCCGAGCACCCGGCCCAGCGGCAGCCGGAACCAGAGCACCTTGCGGCCGGTCAGCGCCAGCGCGTCCCGGTGCGCGGCCAGGTAGGCGGCGAAGAAGACCGCCAGCAGGACCTTGGCGAACTCGCCGGGCTGGAAGGAGAGCGGGCCCAGCGTGATCCAGATCCGCGAGCCGTACACCGGCGGGAAGAACACCGGCAGCACCAGCAGGACGAGGGCGACGAACGCGCCGACGTAGGCGTAGCGCTGGAGCCGGCGGTGGTCGCGCAGCAGGAGCAGCACCGCGATGAACAGGCCCACCCCGAGGGTGGACCAGAGCAGTTGGGTGGGGGCGGCGGCGCTGCCGGGGTTGCGGTCGAGCCGGTAGATGACGACCAGTCCGATGCCGTTGAGCAGCACCGCGATCGGCAGCAGCAGCGGGTCGGCCCACCGGGCGCGCCAGCGCACCGCGCCGTGCGCCAGCAGGGCGAGCACGCCGAGCGCGGCGCCGTACTGGGCGGCGTCCGGCGGGGCCTTGCCGTCGAGGTTGACCCCGACCTCGACGTAGCCGAACACCGCGAGGCCCACCGCGGCCAGCACCAGCACCAGTTCGGTCCAGCGCCCCGTCCCGGCCCGCCGCGCGCGGGGCACCCGGGCCGCCCGGGCCGCGGAGTCAGTCGCCACCACCAGCCGTCCTCGCCAGCTCGAAGGGGCACGGACGGCGGGGTGCCGGGCGTCGCGCGCCCGGCACCCCGCCGGAGGAGTCCGTGGATGCGTCAGAGCGTCGAGGCCGGGTACGCCGCCTTGGCGATCTCCCGGAGGTGCTCCTCCTCGTCGTGGCTGAGCGAGGTCTGGATCAGCTCGCCGCCGAACTGGGCGACCGCCGGGATCACCTTGTCCTGCGTCGCCGAGCGGACCAGGGCGAACACCGCGGCCTTGCCGGGTTCCAGCTTCTCGCCGACCTGGCGCATGAAGTTGTCGTCCACGCCGGTGTCGGTGGAGGCGCCGACCGCCGCGCCGGTCGCGCCGCCGATCGCGGCGCCCAGGAACGGCATGAAGAACAGCAGGCCGATCACGCCGCCCCACAGGGCGCCGGAGGCCGCGCCCATGCCGGTGTTGGACATGGCCTGGTGCAGCTTGATCTTCCCGTCCTCGCGGCGCTCGACCACCACGACGTCCTCGAGGTCGACCAGCTTCTGCTTCTGCAGGCCGACCAGTTCGTCACGGACCTTCTGCGCGGTGGGGACATCCGGGTAGGCGATCGCGAACAGGTTGCTCACGGCGGGCTTCCTTCCGACAGGCGTTGGGCACGTCCCCCAGCACCCTAGCCACCACCTGCCGCGTTCGACCCGATCCGACCCGGTGTGTCCGTTTCCGGCCCCGGCGCGGGGGCCGCTCAGTCGCCGCGCCGCACCGCGGCGGCCACCGCCGCCCAGCAGCACCCGGCCGCCAGCGCCGCCGCGGCCGGCAGCGTCCACCACGGCAGGTCCGGCCCCTGCTGCCGGGCGCCCAGCACCAGCGTCCGCACCACCGCGTTCGCCGGGGACCCGGGCACCAGCAGCACCGCCACCACCCCGCCCAGCCCCAGCGGCACCGCGTACGCGCCCGCCACCACCGGCCGGTTGCACACCGCGCCCACCGCCGCGCCCGACAGCGCGCACACCAGCGTCGCCAGCCCGCCCCCGGCGGCCATCGGGCCGGACACCTTGCTGCCCAGCAGCAGCACCGCCAGCAGCCCGAGCGCCCCCAGCGCCAGGCCCGCGAGGGCCGCCGCGAGCAGCGCCGACAGGTGCACCCGGGCCCAGCCCGCCGCCGCCACCAGGCAGGCCCGCGACTGGGCCGGCTCGGCGCCCACCGCGCCGCGCACCAGCCAGCCGGTCACCGGCACCAGCAGCCCGGCCGAGAAGGCGGCCGCCGAGGAGGCGTTGTCCCCGGCCGACAGGCCGAGGCCCAGCACCACCAGGTACGCCAGGCCCGGGGGCAGCCAGCGCTGCGAGCGCACCAGCAGTGCCAGGTGGTAGCGGGTCAGCGCGCGCAGCGTCACGGCCGGACTCCTTCGGGGTGCTCGGGCCCGGCCACGCTGTGGACGTGCACCGGCGGCGTCGAGTCGAGCAGTCGGCGCAGCAGGGTGTCGGAGTGGGCGGCGGCCACGTCGAGGCGGACGGTGCCGTCGGCGAGCGGCTTGCGCTCGGGGTTCCCGGGGAGGTGCTCGGGCAGGCGCTCGGCGCGGACCACCACCACCGCGCGGGGGCCGTCCTCGTCGGCCCGGACGGGCGGGACCGCGTGCAGGGTGCCGTTCCTGACGAGGTGTCCGGCGGTGGTGAGGCCGGCCAGCCGGGCCGGGTCGTGGTCGACGAACACCACCAGCCCGCCGCGGTGGGCCCGTTCGGCGACGGCGGCGTCGAGTTCGCCGCGGGCGGCCCGGTCGAGGCCGGTCCACGCCTCGTCCAGCAGCAGCAGGTCCGCCTCGGCGAGCAGGGCCTGGGCGACCGCGACCTTCTGGCAGGTGCCCTTGGAGAGCCGGCCGATCGGGGTGCCCGCGTAGCCGGTGATGCCGAAGCGCTCCAGCCAGTGGTCGGCGCGCCGGCGCCCCTGGTCGGCGCTCAGGCCGCGGACCCGGGCGAGGTGGCACAGGTAGTCGCGGGCGTCGAACGGCAGTGCGGGCGGGAAGCGTTCGGGCACGTAGGCCCGGCTGCCGGGGGCGCGCACCGTGCCCCGCTCGGCCCGCTCGATGCCCGCCAGGACCTTCAACAGGGTCGACTTCCCACTGCCGTTGGCCCCCTCGACCCGGACGATCCCGCCCGGCTCCAGCACCAGGTCGACGCCCCGCAGGATCCACGGCCCGCCGCGCCCGTAGCGCTTCCCCACCCCGGCCAGACGCACCGTCATGCGCTCTCCTCGCCTGCTCCGTCCGTCCGTTCAGGGTAGGCGGCCGCCCACCACCCGCGTTGGGTGATTCGAACTGACGGTCCCTAGGATGCGGCGGGTGATCACCACCACCACACCACGACGGACGGCCCGCGCGGCCGCCCTGTTCGGGGCCCTGACGATAGTCGTCGGCACCGTGCTGGGCACCTTCCCCGCGTACGCCGACGAGCCCGGGGCCCCGCCCGCCGCGACCGAGGCGCCCAAGGTCGACCTGGTCCTGGACGGATCCGGGTCGATGCGCACCATGGACATCCAGGGCAAGAGCCGGATGGAGGTCGCCCAGCAGTCGATCAAGGAGGTCATCGACGCGCTGCCGGACGAGACCGAGTTCGGCATCCGCACCCTGGGCGCGACCTACCCGGGCAACGACCAGAAGGAGGGCTGCAAGGACACCCAGCAGCTCTACCCGGTCGGGAAGACGAACAAGGTGGAGGCCAAGACGGCCGTCGCCACCGTCCGCCCCACCGGCTGGACCCCGATCGGCATCGCGCTGCGGGCCGCCGCCCAGGACCTGGGCACCGGGCCGACCACCCGCCGGATCGTGCTGATCACCGACGGCGAGGACACCTGCGCCCCGCCCGACCCGTGCGACGTGGCGCGCGAACTGGCCAGCCAGGGCATCCACCTGGTGGTCGACACGCTGGGCCTGGCGCACGACGACAAGACCCGCCAGCAGCTGATCTGCATCGCCAACGCGACCGGCGGCACCTTCACCGACGTCCGCACCCAGGAGCAGCTGACCAAGCGCGTCAAGCAGCTGGTCAACCGCGCCCAGGACACCCACACCATCGCCCCCGCCAAGGTGGCCGGCTCCGAGAAGTGCGCGGACGCCCCGATCCTGACGCCCGGCGTGTACACCGACCGGGAGAAGTTCTCCGAGCACCGGGTGTACCGGGTGCCGGTGAAGGCGGGCGAGGAGCTGCGCGCCTCGGTCAGCGTCACCCCGGACCGGGCGGTCGCCCGGGACTACGGGGTGCTGCTGCAGGCCACCGACAGCGGCGGCCAGGAGCTGGTGCGCGGCAGCGACGCCGGTTCGGGCCGCACCGACGTCGCCTCGACCGGCGTGCGCTGGTCCGCCGCCGGGGACGACTCGTCCTCGGCCCCGGCCTCCCCGTCGAAGGGCGCCGGCTCCGCCGCGAACGTCCGGACGGTCTGCCTGGTGGTCAGCAACTCGTTCGCCGCGCAGGCGGGCGTGCAGGCCGACCCGGGCCTGCCGCTGGAGCTGACGGTGGACGTCGCCGCGGCCTCCCCGGCCCCGGACGGCCCCGCGATGGGCCTGGGCCGCGGCTGGATCCTGCTCGGTGTCCTGACCCTGGCCGGCCTGCTCGCCGGTCTGATCTTCGGCTGGCTGGCACGCTGGCGGATCGCCGTCTGGCGGGAGAACTGACGATGCGCAAGCTCCTCACCGCCGCGGCCTCGGCCGCCGCGTTCACCGGCCTGCTGCTGCTGGCCCCGGCGACGGCCTCGGCCGCGTCCCCGTCCGCCTCGGCCTCGCCGTCCGCCTCGGCGTCCGGCACCGCCAAGCCGGTGCTGAACTCGGTCGGCACCAGCTTCCTGACCGCGACCACGCTGGCCGCCGGCCAGGACGCGGACGTCCCGGTCTCCACCGGCGACTACCTGTACTGGGCGTTCCCGGCCTCCGAGGGCCAGACCCCGACCGTCCAGGTCAAGGTCACCCTGCCGGACGCCGCGGACCGGCACGGCCCGCAGACCTGGTCGCTGGAGCTGTTCGACGGCCTGCGCCGCCGGCAGTCCTGCACCGCGGGCCCGCAGGAGGGCGCCGGCGAGCAGAGCGCCGCCACCCTGCAGCTGAGCTGCACGCTGCGGCAGATCCGCTCCTGGGCCGAGCCGTGGTCCGGCGACCCGCTGCCCGGCACGTACTACGTCCGGCTGTCCACCACGGACATCCCGCAGACCGACCTCGGCCTGGCCGCCACCGTCCACGTGCACGTCGCCGCCAAGGGCGGCGCGGACGACGCCCAGCCCGAGGGCGGCTCGCTGAAGGCCCCGCTGGTGCCGCCGGTGAACGCCGGCGCGACGGCCGCCGCCGCGGCGGCCACCCCGGCGCCGAGCGCGAGCGCGACGTACGCGGCGGCGCCCGTCGCGGAAGAGTCCCACTGGTACTCGGACCTCTTCTCCGGCTGGAACACCCGCTGGTGGTGGACCGTCGCGGGCGGCGTGCTGGCCGCCCTCGCCGGCGTCCTCGGCTACACCCTCACCCGGCACCCGCGCGGCCACCACCACCCGCACCGCCCGGCCCCGGTCCCGCACCAGGCGCCGCCGGTGCAGCCGCAGCAGAACAGCAACTGGCAGTAACGGCACGGGCCGAGGGTGCACGAGCAGGGGCGCGGGGAACCGCGCCCCTGCTCGTGCTCCGCGCGCCTCAGCGGCCGATCGCCTGCAGGATCCGCATCGCCGAGGTGCCCAGCTCCGCCGGGACGGCCGTCTTCGGGGCGAAGTGCCGGCGCAGCACGTCGTCGGTGTAGCGGTCGCACCGCTGGTGCCAGTTGAGGACGGCGGCCATCCAGTCCTCCAGCTCGCGGACGTACCCGTCGAGGGCCTGCTCGGCCTCACCGTCGAGGGCGAAGTCCTGCTTGAGCAGCGGGAGTTCGCCCTTGACCACGTGCGCGAACTGGTCGAGCCGGGAGGCCGTCAGGTCGGCCACGATGTCGACGGCGACGGCGGGCTCGCAGGAGAAGAAGTTCTCCACCACCCGGACCAGGTTGTGGAACTCGCCCTCGTACTCGACCTCCTTGCGGTACGAGTGCAGGTCGTTGACCAGGCAGCCGTAGTCCGCGGCGGAGTTCTCGATCGCCCGCAGGGTGCCGCTCGCGTAGACCTCCTCGGGGATCACCTCGCCGCGGCCGAGCCGGGCCAGGCCCATCGTCAGGTCGGAGCCGAAGGTGGCGCGGCGCATCTCGATGTAGTCGACCGGGTCGGGGATGCGGTTCTGGGCGGTGTTGGCGAGCTCCCAGAGCCAGCTGTCGAGCATGTCCCCCACCGCCTTGCGGAACTTGGCCCGGGCGCCCTGCTCGAACGGCGCGCTGGTGCGCTGCCAGAGGTCGGCGAGGCCGGACTCCAGGGCGTTGCGCGGCGCGAACGGGAGGCTGCCGTCGAGCGTCATCAGCGCGTGCAGCCGCTCGTTGGCGGCCTTCGCGCCGAGCAGGTCGCGGGGGTGGCCGAAGACGGCGGGGTAGTAGTCGTCGGCGTAGGTGCCCCAGGTCAGCCAGGCGGAGGAGAGGTCGAGCTCGGCGGGGGTGGCGTCGGGGTCGATGCCCGCGGCGCACAGCGCGAAGTCGTAGTCGCGGAGCTTGCGTTCGTCCCAGACGTCGGAGCCCAGGACGCCGGGCTCCGGGTCGAGCAGGCCGAACTCGCGGGCCCAGCGGACCACGTACTCCCGGGAGCCGTCCAGGTGCGGGTTGAGCGAGAGGGGGTACGGCATCGGGAGGTCGGGCAGCGGCACCGGGCCGGTCCGGCGGTGCGGGGTGTGGACGAAGCTGCGCAGGCCGCGGATGCCCGCCGCGAGCCGGAGGTTGGCGGCGGAGGTGCCCAGGCCCCTGGGGCCGTGGGCTGGCGCGGCCGCACCGCCGCCGTTCATGTAGCGGCTGGAGCGCAGGTGCCACTCGTGGCCGCCGGACTGCCAGTCCTGCATGCCCTTGACGTAGGCCACCACCCGGGCGACCTCGGCCGGGCTCAGCGCGTGCTCGGCGCACAGCGGGCCCAGTTCGGTGAGCGCGGTGTTCTCGAACTGCTGGAGCCGGGAGGTGAGCAGGTCGTTGACGGCGTCCGCGGCCTGCTGGGTGGAGCAGCCGAGGAAGGTCTCCAGCACCAGGACGCCGTTGGACAGTTCGCCCTCCTCGCCGATCTCGCGCTCGTACGAGAACAGGTCGTTGCGCAGGTGCACGCCGTCCGAGAAGGCGTCCCGCAGGACCCGCAGCGGCCGGGAGTGCGCCACCGGCTCGGGCACCTCGGCGTCGGCCGCGTACTCGATCAGCCCGGCGGACCAGGGCGCGCCGCCGACCTTGCGGCGCATCTCGATGTACTCGACCGGGTTGGAGACCCGGCCCTCGTTGATGTTCGACAGCTCCCAGAGCGACTCGTTCAGCAGGTTCCTGGTCGACTCGGCGAACCGGGCCCGCCAGTGCGGCGACATGTGCGGGACGGTGCGCTGCCACAGGTCGGCCAGGCCGGCCTCGACCGGGTTGGTGGCCTCCGGGTAGCCGTCCGCGAGGTCCATCGGCATGAACGCGGGCAGCCGGTCCAGGTACGCCTTGCCGCCCTCGCGGTCGAGGGTCCGCTTGAAGATCTCCAGGAAGTGGTCGTCGAAGAAGAACACCCAGGTGTACCAGTCCGTGACGAGGTTCAACGCCTCGCTGCCGCAGTCGGGGTGGGTGTAGGAGCAGAGCAGCGCGTAGTCGTGCGAGTCGAGGTCGTGCTCCTCCCAGACGCCCGACCCCTCCAGCATGCCGAAGCCCCGCGCCCACTCCTTGGTGTGGACCCGCGCCTCCTCGTAGTGCGGGTTGATCCGGGCCGGGTACGGCACGTAGAAGTCCGGCAGTTCGAACGGCTGAGCCACTGGGTCCCGCCCCTGGGTGTGCGTCTGGATTGGTGTGTCGTCGACGAAGTGGTGTGTCGTCGACGAAGATCGGCGCGCTGCCTAACGAGCCCACGGGCCCGCGGTCACCGGTACCCCGCTGGGCCGCCCGGATTCCCGAATCCACCCGTACGAGTGAAGCACCGGCGCGCGCGCCTGACACCGGACGGTGTCCGACCCCCGCGGCAGACTGACCGGATGACCCTGTTCACCGAAGAGACCTGGCACCTGCTGCGCGGCACCGAACCGGTCGGCGAGATCCGGATCGACGAGGCGGACTTCCCTTGGCTGCGGGGCGAGTTCGTCCCGGGCCCGGGCTGGGCGGAGGCCGCGCCGCGGTTCGCCGAGACGCTCCGCCTGGTCCGGGAGGAGGAGTGGGGGAGTTCGACCGCGCCTACACCGCCGTCGAACGGGACTACGCCCTGCACTCCCCCGACGGCCCGGTCGCCGAGTTCCTGCTGCACATCGACCCGCCCCGGGCCTGGTTCCGGTTCAGCGAGGAGCCCTTCGAGGACGGCTGACCGCCCGTCAGGGCTCCCGGGGGTGCAGGTAGCTGCACCCCCGTCGGGCAGGTGGGTGCAGTGGATCGGGGCGTCGCGCGCGGGATCGTCGGGGGAGGGGATTCCGAGCGAGGGGTGGAGTGCGGTGCGCGGGAAGTGGATCGGGCCGACCGGGGTGTTCCTGGTGGTGGCGTTCGTGGCGGCGGGGGCGCTGGGGGCGGTGCAGCCCGCGACGGGGCTGCCCGAGGAGGTGCTGCAACTGACGCAGTTCGGGCCCGCGTTGGGGGTGGCGGCGGTCGCCGGGTGGCGGCCGGGGCAGGTGCGGCGGCTGCTGGCCGGGCACGGCGGGCGCGGGGCGGGCCCGGCCGGGCTCGCGGTGCTGCTGTCCGCGGTGGCGGTCACGGCGGTCGCGGTGGCCGGGGCGGCGCTGTGCGGCGTGCCGGTGGCGGTGCGCGACCCGGGGTCGCTGGCCGCGCCGTTCGGGGTGGTCGCGGCGGCCCAACTGCTGGGCGCCTGCGGGGAGGAGATCGGCTGGCGGTGCCTGCTGCAGCCGCTGCTGCGGGAGCGGTTCGGGCCGTGGGCCTCGTCGGTGGCGGTCGGCCTGGCCTGGGGGTGCTGGCACGTCGGGGTGTTCACCCGGTCCCCCGCGTACGCGGCGGGGTTCCTGGCGGCGACGGTGGCGATGTCGGTGCTGCTGGGCTTCGCCTGGGAGCGGGTGGGCCGGTGGCGGCTGCCGGTCGCGGGCGGTTTCCACGCGCTGGTGAACCTGGGCCTGCTGCTGTTCCTGGACCAGGAGTCGGGGGCGACCGGCCCGGTGCTGCTGTTCGGCGCGGCCTGCGTCCTGGTGGCGCTGCCCTGGGTGCTGACGGCCCGTCGGACCGGGCCTGCGGAGCGCGCCGGGCACCCGGATAGCATCGCGCTGATATGACGATGCGACCGCAGTCCGTCCGGGTCCGGGCCGCCCTGCTCGCCCTCGGCCGCTGCCACCTGGCCTCGTGGCGCTCCCTGACGACGTCCCTGCGCGGCCTGGCCGCGGGCGGCGCGCTCACCCTGCTGCCGGTCGGCCTCGGCCTGCCGCTGCTGCCGCCCGCCGCCCGGCTGCTGCGCCGCGGCGCCGACCGCGAGCGCGCGCTGCTCGCCCGCTGGACGGGCCGCGCGCCCGCCGCCCCCGAACCGCTGCCCGCGGGCGTGGTGGCGCTGCTCGGCGCGCCCGGCTTCCGCCGCGAACTGGCCTGGTCCTGGCTGGCCCCGTGGAGCAGCTGCCTGCTGGTGGCCGTCCCGCCCACCCTGGTCGGCTACGGCCTGGCCGGGGCGCTGGTGCAGCCGTTCCTGTGGCAGCTGCTCGGCCCGGGCAACTGGTACGCCTTCGTCCCGGTCGACTCGACCGTCAACGCGCTCGCCGCGGCCCTGCTCGGCCTGGGCTTCGCCGCCGCCGGCCTGTGGCTCGCCCCGCCCGTGCTGGCCCGGTACGCGGCCTGGACGGCCCGGCTGCTGGACGGCCCGGCGCAGGCCCGGCTGGAGCAGCGGATCGACCAGCTGACCGACAGCCGGGCCGAGGTCCTCGACGTCCAGGCGGCCGAACTGCGCCGGATCGAACGGGACCTGCACGACGGCGCGCAGGCCCGGCTGGTCTCCCTCGGGCTGGCCCTGGACCGGGCCGAGCAGCTGCTCGACGAGGACCCCGGCACGGCCCGCCGGCTGCTCGGCGAGGTCCGGACGAGTTCCGAGCGGGCCCTGCAGGAGCTGCGCGACCTGGTGCACGGCGTGCTGCCGCCGGTGCTGGCCGACCGGGGCCTGGCCGACGCCGTCCGCTCGCTCGCCCTGGACTGCTTCCTGGACGTCGAGGTCTCCGCCGACCTGCCCGGCCGGCTGCCCGCCCCGGTCGAGGGCGCCGCGTACTTCGCCGTCGCCGAGCTGCTCGCCAACGCGGGCAAGCACTCCGGCGGCCACCGGGTGGACGTCGAACTCCGCTGCGCGGACGGCCGGTTGCGGGCGGTCGTGCGCGACGACGGCCGCGGCGGCGCCGACCCCGACCGCGGCAGCGGGCTCGCCGGGGTCCGCCGCCGGCTGGCCGCCCTCGACGGCACCCTCGCCCTGGACAGCCCGCCGGGCGGCCCGACCACCGCGACCCTGGAGATCCCGTGCGCGTCGTCCTCGCCGAAGACCTCTTCCTCCTCCGCGACGGCCTCGCCCGCACCCTGACCGACCACGGCTTCGAGGTCGCCGCCGCGGTCGACAACGGCCCCGAACTCCTGCGCGCCCTGCGGGAGTCGGCGCCGGACGTGGCCGTGGTCGACATCCGGCTGCCGCCCACCCACACCGACGAGGGCCTGCAGGCCGCCCTGACCGTCCGCCGGGAGCGGCCGGGGCTGCCGGTGCTGGTGCTCTCCCAGTACGTGGAGCAGCTGTACGCCCAGGAGCTGCTCGCCGACGGGCGCGGCGCGGTCGGCTACCTGCTCAAGGACCGGGTCACCCGCACCGCCCAGTTCGTCGACGCGGTCCGCACCGTGGCCGCGGGCGGCACCGTGATGGACCCGCAGGTGATCGCCCGGCTGATGGCCCGCTCCACCGCCCGCGGCACCACCGCCGACCTCAGCGCGCGCGAACTCGACGTGCTGCGCCTGATGGCCGGGGGCCGCTCCAACGCCGCGATCATGGCCGAGCTGCATATCGGCGAGAGCGCGGTCGCCAAGCACACGGCCGCGATCTTCGCCAAGCTCCGGATCGACCACACCCCCGACTCGAACCGCCGCGTGCTGGCCGTCCTCGCCTACCTCCGCCGCTGACCCGGCCGGCCCGGCCCGGTCCCGTAGAGTCGTGCGGTCCGCCAGCGCTCCGACCGGGGGAAACCCGTGCTCACCGACTCCCGGGCCGCCCGCCCCGCCCCCGCGGCCACCGCGGCCCCCGCCCGCGACCCGTTCTTCGACCGCGCGAGGCTGCTGGCGACGGTGCTGGTGGTGTGCGGGCACTTCTGGGAGCCGCTGGCGCGGATGCCCGGCCACCGGGTGCTGCACGCCGCCTACCTGCTGGTGTACGCCTTCCACATGCCGGTGTTCGTGTTCCTCTCCGGCTGGTTCTCGCGCTCGTTCGCGGCCCGCCCGGAGCAGCTCGACCGGCTGCTGGGCGGCGTGCTGGCCCCGTACCTGCTGTGGACCACCCTGCTGGGCTGGTACTCGGCCCGGCTGGCCGGGGCCCCGTTCGCGCCGGACCTGATCACCCCGGTCTGGGTGACCTGGTTCCTGCTGTCGCTGTTCCTGTGGCGGCTGAGCGCCCCGCTCTGGCACCGGCTGCGGGCCCCGCTGGCCACCGCGGTCGCCGTCTCGCTGCTGGCGGGGGCGCTGCCGCTGACGCCGCAGCTGTCGATCGGGCGGACGCTGCAGCTGCTGCCGTTCTTCGTCGCGGGGCTGGTCCTGGACCGCCGCCGGGTGCTGGCGCTGCGCGGCCACCGGTGGCTGCGGGCGGCGGCGCTTCCGGTGTTCGGGGCGGCGGCGCTGCTCGCGTACTGGCTGGTGCCGCGGCTGGACGCGGCCTGGTTCTACCGGAGCGCGGGCGCGGCGGGGCTGCACGCGGGGCTGCCCCGCTGGCTGGTGCTGTCGGCGGCGGTCAACCTGGCGGGCGCGGTGCTGGGCGCCTGCTTCCTGGCCCTGGTGCCGGTCCGGGCCCGCTGGTACGACGGGCTGGGCGCGACCGGGACGGCGGCGTTCCTGCTGCACCCGTTCGCCCAGCTGGCGCTGGTCCGGGCGGGCGGCTACCGGACGGCGTTCCTCGGCTCGGCGGCCGGGCAGGCCGTGCTGACCGCCGCCGCCTGCGCGCTGGCCCTGCTGCTGTCCACCCGGCCGGTGGCCCGGCTGCTGCGGCCGCTGCTGGCGCCCCGGCTGCGGCTGCTGCTGCGGGCCCGGCAGCCGTCCCCCGCCCCGGCGCCGGCGCCGGCGCCGACTATGATCCCGGGGAACTGCCGCCCGCCCGGGCCCGACGACGGACGGCGCGGCGGACGGAACACCGGGGGGTAGGGATGTCCGCTGTCCGCGCCTGGCACCGCAGACCGCTGACCTGGGTGCTGGTGGTGCTGCTCGTCCTCGGCGGCGGCCTGCTCGGCGCCCGCCGCGCCTGGGGCGGCTGCTGGCCGCTGCACCCGCACGACGCCCGCGCCTACCGGCAGTACGACTGCGCCAACCTCGGCGGCCCGCGCAACCTGCCCACCCTGCTGCGCTACTACGGCGTCACCCTGCCCCCGGACGCCACCGGGGTCCGCTACTACAGCGACGACAACTCGGAGAGCGGCCCGGACGTCCTCTTCCTCCGCTTCACCGTCCCCACCGCGACCGCCGCCGCCTACCTCGCCGCCCTGCACGCCACCGCGGCCCCCACCGGCCCCGACACCGCCCTGCACGACACCGCCGTCCTGCGCCGCCGCGACCACGTCGACTGGGCCTTCCCCCCGGGCCTCCCCCACCAGGTCCACACCTTCGGCCCCGCCCCGGTCGGCACCGTCGTCAGCACCCCGACCGGCGACACCACCGTCCTGCACCTGACCGCCCTCAAGCCCTGAGGCCGACCGGTCCCAGGGCCGGCCGCCGACGGCGGACAGGCGGGTGCCGGCGCCGCCGGCGGCCGATCACCGGGCGACCCCCGGCCCCGCCGCGCCCGCCGCCAGTTCCGTCCCGTCCGGGTCCAGGTGCTGCCGCGCGCAGGCGATCGCCTCGGGGGTGGTGTCGAACACCCGCCCCTGCGCGCGCAGCCGGTCCAGGACGCCGAGCGCGTCCAGCGGGCGGTGGTGCTCGGCGCGCAGGCCGGAGACCAGCACCAGGGTGCCGCGGCGTTCGAGTTCGGCGATGGCGTCGCCCAGCACCACCGCGCCGCTGGCGTCGATCGCGCTGACCCGCGACATCCGCAGGATCGCCACCCGGACCCGGGCCGCGCCGGTCAGTTCGAGCAGGAAGCGGTGCGCGGCGGCGAACAGCAGCGGCCCGTCCATCCGGTAGGCGACGATGTGCTCGGCGAGCAGCGCCTGCTCCTCGTCGTGGTGGTCGGCCGGCGGCAGTTCCCCGTGCAGCGGCACCTGTTCGACCCGGGCCGCCCGGGCCACCTCGGCCAGCGCCAGCGCCCCGGACACCAGCAGGCCCACCACGACGGCCGTCACCAGGTCGAACGCCAGGGTCGCGGCGGCGGTCAGCACCAGCACCGCGGCCTCGCCGCGGCCGCTGCGGGCCAGCGCCCGCAGCGAGCCGACCTGGATCATCCGGACCGCGGTGGCGACCAGCACACCGGCCAGCGCGGCCAGCGGGATGCCGGAGACCAGCGGCGCGGCGGCGAACACGATCACCGCGAGCACCACGGCGTGCACCAGCGACGCCAGCCGGGAGGCCGCGCCGGAACGGACGTTGACGGCGGTCCGGGCGATCGCCCCGGTCGCGGCCACGCCGCCGAACAGCGGGGCCGCCAGGTTGGCCAGGCCCTGGCCGAACAACTCCCGGTCGCTGTCGTGCCGTTCGCTCACGCTCATGGCGTCGGCGGCGGTCGCCGACATCAGCGACTCCAGGGCGGCGAGCGCCGCGACCGCCAGCGCGGAGGGCAGCAGCGCGGGCACGTCCGCGGCCTCGAAGAAGCCGAACGAGGGCGCCGGGAGCCCGGCGGGCAGGTGGCCGATGGTCGCCACCGGCAGGTCCGCGAACCGGGCCAGCAGGGTGGCCGCGACCACCGCGAGCAGCGAGAACGGGACGGCGGGCCGCAGCCGGGCGCCGACCAGCATCACGGCGGCCGTGCCGAGCGCCAGGCCGGGCGCCGCCCAGTGCGGGGCGTCCAGGAAGGCGCCGGCCGCCCGGGCGGCGACCGCCGCCGGGTTGTCGCCGCCCGGTTTGGGCACGCCGAGCGCGCCGGGCACCTGCTGGAGCGCGATCACCCCGGCAATGCCGACGGTGAAGCCCTCCACCACCGGCACCGGCACGTACGCCATCCAGCGCCCGGCCCGGGCCAGCGCGAGCGCCACCAGCACCAGCCCGGCCAGCAGACCGACCGTCAGCACCCCGTCCGCGCCGTAGCGGTGGACGATCGGCACCAGTACCACCGTCATCGCGCCGGTCGGGCCGGACACCTGGAGGTTCGAGCCGCCGAACACCGCGGCCAGCGCGCCCGCCACCACGGCGGTGGCCAGCCCGGCCTCGGCGCCCGCGCCGGAGGAGATGCCGAAGCCGAGGGCGAGCGGCAGCGCGACGACGGCGACGGTCAGTCCGGCCAGCAGGTCCTTGCGCGGGGAGCGGCCCATGGTGGCGAGGGTCCGCCGGTCGGGCAGGACGGCCGCCAGCCGGCGCCGGACGGTGTTCACGCCCGGTCCGCCGGGGCCTCCGGCGGGAGCTCGATCCCGTGCTGTCCGGCGATCCGCAGCAGTTCGGCGGCCCGCCCGGCGTAGGCCGACGCGCCGTCCTCGTCCCCGGCGTCGCGGGCCTCGGCCTCGGCCCGCCTGGCCCGGGTGAGTTGTTCGCGCAGTTCCCCGTCGAAGCTCCCGGTCACCGTCGCCCTCCTCGGCCGTTCCCGGCCCGGCCCGTTCGGGCGTGCCGGCTGCCGGTCCCACAGCAGGCATCATGTATGGACTTTACGAATTTCGCAAATCACTGTTTTCGCACACCAGAAGCCGCAAGGCACCCAGGGCGCGGAGCGGAGGGTGCGCCCGGTCGGGCGCGGAGCGGAGGACGCGTCCGGTCAGGCGCGGGGCTGCGCCCCGGTGGGCGCGCGCAGGCCGTCCAGCAGCTCGGCCTGCCCGGTGATCACGCCGCCCAGGATCTCCCGGGCCACCGCGAGCAGTTCGGCCACCTGCGGGCTGGTGAGGCTGTAGTGCACGGTGCTGCCCTCCCGCCGGGCGACCACCAGGTTGGCCCGGCGCAGCACGGCGAGCTGCTGGGACAGGTGCGCGGCCTCCACCCCGGTCTCGGGGAGCAGTTCGGCCACGGCGTGCTCGCGCTCGCTGAGCAGCTCCAGGACCCGGATCCGGACCGGGTGGCCGAGCGTCTTGAAGAACTCGGCCTTCACCTGGTACAGCGGCGTGCTGACCACGGGAGCCACGCGGGAGGTGTCGGCGCCCACATCCTCACCCCATCTCCGTCGGATCCTGGACGTTGCCGTCGAGCACGACCTTAGCAACCGCGCGGCGCCACCGAGAGTGCGCGCGGTCCGCTCCCGCCGGGCGCCCCGGTCCGCCGTCCCGCCCTCCGGCCCGAGGTGACATCGCGGCCTTCGCAGTTGCTAACATTCGCAACTGCGAGGCGACCGGGTCGGGGACGCGTCTCGGCGGGCCGCCGCACACCTGCGGCCCGAGCGTCCCCGCCCTTCCCCGGCACGGCAGTTCGGCCGCCGTCCGGCTCGGCTAGGGTGGCGAAATGAGTGAGAACCTGCCGCCCTGCCCGAAATGTTCCAGCGAGTACACCTACGCGATGGACGCGCTGATGGTCTGCCCCGAGTGCGGCAACGAGTGGTCCCCCACCGAGGCCCCGGCCGACTCCCCCGCCGAACGCGCCGTCCGGGACGCGGTCGGCAACGTGCTGGCCGACGGCGACACCGTGACGGTCGTCAAGGCGCTCAAGGTGAAGGGCAGCCCCTCGGGCATCAAGGCCGGCACCAAGGTCCGCAACATCCGCCTGATCGACGGCGTCGACGGCCACGACATCGACTGCCGGATCGAGGGCTTCGGCGCCATGCAGCTCAAGTCGAGCGTCGTCAAGAAGTCCTGACCCCCGGCCCGGCGGCGGGCCGCCCGCCCGCCCCGGGCCGCCGCCGCCTTTCCCACGGCACTGACGCACCGCCATGCCGCCGAACCGGCCCCGGACATACTCAAAGGCCCTCCCGGATTACCCGGGAGGGCCTTTGTCGGGTGGAGCTGAGGGGATTCGAACCCCTGACCCCCTCGATGCGAACGAGGTGCGCTACCGGACTGCGCCACAGCCCCAACAAGAAAGAACTCTATCACCTCCGCGGAGGTGCCGGTGACCATGGTCGGAACGGTCCGGCGGCGGGCGTGCCGGGGGACGCGAACGCCCCGGCGCAGGTGGGGGGTTGCGGCCGGGGCGGGGCGGTTACTCGTTGGCGGCGCGGGGGCGGGTCGACCAGTCCGCGGCGGCGGGGGGCTGGGCCGGCTCGGCGCCGTACTGGTCGAACAGCGGGGTGGCGGGGCGGCCGGAGTCCCAGGTGTTGGGGGCGGAGAGGTCGAGCCCGCGGGTGGTGCGGGGGGCCACGGGGGCGGTGACGTAGGTGGGGAGGGGGACGGGGACGGGCTCCCAGGAGTCCGGCCCGGCGGCGGCCCGGGAGCGGACGCCGTCGGCCCACTCCTCGTGCTCGGTGGCCTCGGCCAGCACGGTGGCCCGGGTGGTGCTCGGGTCCGTGGTGGCGGTCGGCTCGGGGGCGGGCGCCGGGCGGGTCGCGGCCGGCTCGGCGGCCGGTCGGGCGGCCCGCTCGCGTTCGCGTTCGCGCAGCCGCTCGGCGGCCTGCGCGGCCCGGGTCCGGTCGAACTTGACCTCGTAGCGCTGCCGTTCCAGGCGGCGCAGGTGGCCGATGTAGAGGGTGAGCAGCAGGCCGGGGACGGCGGGCACCCAGAGGAAGGCGAAGCCGGTCACGGCGGCGACCACGGCGCCCAGCGCGAAGGCCAGGAACAGCATGGTGACCATCCGCCGCCGCCGGGCGAGCAGCCGGGCCCGCCGCTCGGCGGAGCGCCGGTCGCCGATCTCCCGCTCGCGCTCGCGTTCCCGCTCGCCCCGGCCCTCGGCGGCGGCCGCGGGCCCAACCACCGGCTCGGCGGCCGGCTCGCCGACCGGTTCGGCGGCGGCGGCCCGGGTGGGCACGTCGGCGGGGTCGGGCGCCACGGCGGGCGCGGGGTCGGCGAGGGCCCCGTCCGGGTCCTCCCCGGCGGGGTGCTGCTGGTCGGCGGTCTGGTCGCCGAGGGCTCGGGCCGCGCGCCGCTCCATGGCCGATCGACCGGCCAGCAGGCGGATCGCGGTACTGAAGCGTTCCGTCGGACGCGACTCGTTGAGCTCGTCCTGCCTGCGGAGCCACATCGGCACCAGATAGGCAGCCCAGGCCCCTACGATGACCGCGTAGATAAGGCCGCTACTGCTCACGTTTCACACGGTACGGGCGCGGGGGAAGGCACTGCAGCAATTTGGCGCGGCGTGTCGTGTGATCAAGCTGATTCTCAGACTATTTTGCCGGTATTTGTGACGGGTCGACACGACCCCGATGCCATATCGATATCTACATTCGAACACACATTCAATTCTCTTGTGGCGGCCGGTTCCTGAGTTCCCGCCAGCGCCGCAGCAGCCCGTCGGTGGCCTCGTCGGCGGTGAGCGCGTACACCAGGTGGTCGCGCCAGTCGCCGTCGATGTGGAGGTAGCGGGGGCGCATTCCCTCCGAGCGGAAGCCGAGTTTCTCCACCACCCGGCGGCTGGGCCGGTTCTCGGGACGGATGCACACCTCGACCCGGTGCAGGCCCAGGTCGCGGAAGCAGTGGTCGACGGCGAGCGCGACGGCGGTGGGCATGATGCCGCGGCCGGCCACCGCCTCGTCCACCCAGTAGCCGACGTTGGCGGAGCACATCGAGCCCCAGGTGATCCCGCCGACCGTCAACTGGCCGACCAGGCGGCCCTGGTGGAGCACCACGAAGGGCAGCATCCGGCCGGCCGCGGCCTCGGCCCGCAGGTAGCGGACCATCTGCCGGTAGGTGGGGCGGGGCAGCGGGGCGCGGCCGGGCGGGGCGGGCGGGACGGTGGCCTCCCAGCGGCGCAGCCAGTCCCGGTTGCGGCGGCTGACCTCCTGCCACTCGGCCTGGTCGCGGCGGCGGATGGGCCGCAGCACGAGGTCCCCCTCGGCCAGTTCGACCGGCCAGGGCGCGTTCAGTGCGCACCGCCCGCGGGCCGCGGGTGGTCGCCGCCGGCCAACTGGTCGACGGCGTGCGGCAGCAGCGGGGCGAGCACGGCCAGGCCGTCGCGGACGCCGCCGGTGGAGCCGGGCAGGTTGACCACCAGGGTGCGTCCGGCCAGGCCGGCCAGGCCGCGGGAGAGCGCCGAGGTGGGCACCTGCTCCCGGCCGTGGGCGCGGATCGCCTCGGGGATGCCGGGGATCTGCCGGTCGATCACCCGGGCGGTCATCTCGGGAGTGAGGTCCTGCGGGGAGATGCCGGTGCCGCCGGTGGTGAGCACCACGTCGTACCCGGCGGCGACGGCCGCGCGCAGCGCCGCCTCGACCGGTTCGCCGTCCGGGACGACCTGCGGGCCGTCGGTCTCGAAGCCCATCGCGCGCAAGCCGTCGACCAGCAGCGGGCCGCCCCGGTCCTCGTACACGCCGGCCGAGGCCCGGTTGGAGACGGTGACGGCGAGCGCCCTCACTGCTCCTCCCCCCTGGACCAGTCGCCGCTCTTGCCGCCGGTCTTGCTGAGCACCCGGACGTCCTCGATGGCGGCGGCCTTGTCGACCGCCTTGACCATGTCGATGACGGTGAGCGCGGCGGTGGCGACGGCGGTGAGCGCCTCCATCTCGACGCCGGTGCGGTCGGCGGTGCGGACGGTGGCGGTGATCTCGACGGCGGTGTCGGTGACGGCCAGGTCGACGGTGGTGCCGGTGAGCGCGATCGGGTGGCAGAGCGGGATCAGTTCGGGCGTCCGCTTGGCGCCCATGATCCCGGCGATCCGGGCCACCGCGAGGGCGTCGCCCTTGGGGACGCCCTCGCCGCGCAGCAGTTCCACCACCCGGGGGGCGATCCGGACCCGGCCGGCCGCCACCGCGACGCGGGTGGTGGCGGCCTTCTCGGAGACGTCGACCATCCGGGCGGCGCCGGTGCGGTCGACGTGGGTGAGGCGGTCGCCGGGGGGTGTGTCGGTCACGAGTGGCTCCAGTGGCACGGTGCGAATCTCGCGCTACCGTACAACCCCGCCCCGGTCAGTCCGTGAGAAGGACCACATCGACGGCGCTCCCGGCGGGCAGCGCGGTCGTGTCCTCGGGCACGGCGATCAGGCAGTCGGCCTTCGCCAGCGCCCCGACCAGGTGCGATCCCTCGCCGCCGACCGGGGAGACGGTGCCGTCCGCCGGGCGGTACCGGCCGCGCAGGAACTGCCGCCGCCCGGCCGGGGAGCGCAGCGCGGCGGTGGTCGCGGCGCGCACCACGGGGCGGTGCACGTCGGGGGCGCCGAGCATGGTGCGGATCACCGGGCGGACGAACAGCTCGAAGGAGATGTACGCGCTGACCGGGTTGCCGGGCAGGGCGAGCAGCGGCACCCCGGCGCCCGCGCCGATCCGGCCGAAGCCCTGCGGCTTGCCGGGCTGCATCCGCAGCCGGCGGAAGTCGACGCCGCCGTAGTCCGCGAACACCTCCTTGACCACGTCGTACGCGCCGACCGAGACGCCGCCGCTGGTGACGATCAGGTCGGCCCGGCCGAGCTGGTCCTCCAGCACGGCGCGCAGCGTGGCGGCCTCGTCGGGGACGCCGCCGACCCGGTAGGCGACGGCGCCGGCGGCGATCGCGGCGGCGGTCAGGGTGAAGGAGTTGGAGTCGTGGATCCGGCCCGGTCCGGCGGCCTCGCCGGGCTGGACGAGTTCGCTGCCGGTGGAGAGCACCACCACCCGGGGGCGGGGGGCGACCTTGACGGCGGCGCGGCCGATCGCGGCGAGCAGGCCGAGCTGGGTGGGGCCGAGCACGGTGCCGGCCTCCAGCACGGTGTCGCCCGCGGTGACGTCGCTGCCCCGGCGGCGGATGTGCGCGCCCTCGGCGACCGGGCGCAGCACCCGGACCTCCTCGCCGGCGACGGGTGCGCCCATCGCGTCGGCCGCCCGCCCGGTGCCGGTGCCGCCGTCGGTCCACTCGACCGGGGCGACGGCCTCGGCGCCGGGCGGGACGGGGGCGCCGGTCATGATCCGGGCGGCCTGGCCGGGGCCGACCTTGGGCAGGTCGGCGGCGCCGGCCGCGATGTCGCCGACCACGGCGAGCACCGACGGGTACTGCCCGGTGGCGCGCACGGTGTCGGCGGTGCGCAGCGCGTAGCCGTCCATCGAGCTGTTGTCGAAGGGCGGCAGGTCGTCGGCGGCCCGCACGTCCTCGGCGAGCCGGCAGCCCTGGGCGTCCAGCAGTTGCAGCTCGATGGGGGGCAGCGGGGCGACCGCGGCGAGGACGTCGGCGAGGTGCTCGTCGACGCTCCACGAGCGCGGCGAGGCCGGGGAGTCGGCTCCCTCGCAGCAGGGGTCGTGCTTCCCGGTCATCGCCTCACGCTCCTTCGTGGTGGGTCAGCCCTGCATCTCGGTGGCCACGAACTGCCGCAGCCAGGTGCGGAACTCGGGGCCGAGGTCGTCGCGCTCGGCGGCCAGCCGGACGATCGCCCGCAGGTAGTCGGCACGGTCGCCGGTGTCGTAGCGGCGGCCCTTGAACAGCACGCCGTGCACCGGGCCGCCGTTGGTCTCGTCGCGGGTGGCCAGCTCGCGCAGCGCGTCGGTCAGCTGGATCTCGCCGCCGCGGCCGGGCGGGGTCTCGCGCAGCACGTCGAAGACGGCCGGGTCGAGGACGTAGCGGCCGATGACGGCGTAGTTGGACGGGGCGTCGGCGGTGTCGGGCTTCTCCACCAGGTCGGTCACCTGGAAGACGTCCTCGCCGAAGCCGTTGGCCTTGACGGCGGCGCAGCCGTACAGGTGGATCTGCGCGGGGTCGACCTCCATCAACGCGACGACGGAGCCGCCGAGTTCCTGCTGGACCTCGATCATCCGGGCCAGCAGCGGGTCGCGCGGGTCGATCAGGTCGTCGCCCAGCAGGACGGCGAACGGCTGCCCGGCGACGTGCTGTTCGGCGACCGAGACGGCGTGGCCGAGGCCCTTGGGGTCGCCCTGGCGGACGTAGTGCATGCTGGCGAGCTGCACGGACTCCTGCACCCGGCGCAGCCGCTCCTGGTCGCCCTTGCGGCTGAGCAGTTCCTCCAGCTCGTAGGCGCGGTCGAAGTGGTCTTCCAGAGCACGCTTGTTGCGACCGGTGACCATCAGTATGTCGGACAGGCCCGCGGCGGCGGCCTCCTCGACGACGTACTGGATGGCCGGCTTGTCGACGACCGGGAGCATCTCCTTGGGCGTGGCCTTGGTGGCGGGGAGGAACCTGGTGCCGAGGCCGGCGGCCGGGACGACGGCTTTGGTGACCGGCTGGCGGGCGTGCGTGTTCGTCATGCGTCGACCTTACTGAGGCTGGCGTTTCGCTCCGCTGAGAGCGGGGTGAAACGATTATTGGGGCCTGTCACCTGTCGGGCCCGGGCCGACGGTGGTCGCATGCGGGGTGAGGGTTGTCCCGCCGGGGCCGGAAGACACCATACCGGGCGTCGACGAAGCGTTCGGACCGGCCGGTCCGCTCGTGAGCTGCTCGGTGGAGCGCCAGCAGTCGCCGCCCGCGGCGCGGGCGGCGGCCAGGGCGCGGTCGGCGGCCCGCAGCAGCAGCGCGGCGTGCGCGCCGTCGCGGGGCAGCACGGCCAGGCCGACGGCGGCGGTGAGGCCGCTGCGGGCGTCCGGGGCGGCGCTCTCGCCGGGGTGGCGGTCCGTCAGCCGGTGGCGGCGCACCGACCAGCAGAGCCGCTCGGCGACCTGCGCGGCGCCCTCCGGGCCGGTGTCCGGCAGCAGGGCGAGGAACTCCTCGCCGCCGTAACGTCCCAGGGTGTCGCAGCCGCGGATCTCCATGGCCAGGCGCTGGGCGAGGTCGCGGAGCATCGCGTTGGCGCGGGTCCGGCCGTGCTCGGCGACCACCGCGTCGAAGCCGTCGACCTCCAGCAGCAGCACGGCCAGCGGGCGGGGGTCGATCGCGGTGGCCTCGGCCCGGCGGGCGCGTTCGATCTCGCGGTCCAGGGTGAGCTGGAGGTGGCGGTAGTTCCACACGCCGGTCAGCGGGTCGCAGGAGGCGGTCCGCACCAGTTCGTCCCGTTCCTCCGCCAGTTCCGCGATCTTCGCCAGAAGTTCCGCCTCCCGGCCGCCCTGTTCGACCCGGTCCCGGCGGCGGCGCAGCGCGAGGACGCCGGCGGCGGCCGGGGCGGCCGCGCCGAGCGCGGCCAGGGCCTGGAGCAGGAGCGGGGTGGGCATGCGGCGGCCTCGGGCGTGTCAGGCTCGTGTCACTGCACGGGACAGAGCTGAGAGGAATCGAACGGTGACTGCGGATCGGTTGTCCAACGACAAGGCGGCGTTGAGGTCACGCCTGCTCGCCGAACGGCGGGCGCTCGGCGGCCCGGAGCGCGCCGCCGCGGCCGCGGCCCTGGCCGGGCACGCCGCCGCGCTGGTCCCGCCGGGCGGCACCGTCGCCGCGTACGTCTCGGTCGGCGCGGAGCCGGGCACCCGCCCGCTGCTGCGCGCCCTCGCCGGCGCCGGCGTCCGGGTGCTGCTGCCGGTGCTGCTGCCGGACAACGACCTGGACTGGGCCCGGTACGAGGACGACGACCGGCTCGCCCCCGCCGCCCGCGGCCTGCTCGAACCCACCGGCCCCCGGCTCGGCCCCGACGCCGTCCTCGGCGCGGACGTCGTCCTGCTCCCCGGCCTGGCCGTCGACCTCCGCGGCACCCGGCTGGGCCGCGGCGGCGGCTCCTACGACCGGGTCCTGGCCCGCCTCACCCGGGCCGGTGCCCGCCCGCTGCTGGCCACCCTGCTCTACCCGGCCGAACTGCTGCCCGCGGTCCCGGCCGAGCCGCACGACCTGCCGGTCCACGCGGTGGTGACCCCGGACGGGGTGACGCGCTTCGGGGAGTGAGAACGGGGCCCGGGGAGCGTCGCTCGCCGGGCCCCCGGTCCTAGTTGGTCAGGGTCAGGGTGTTCTTGCCCGCCTTGGCGACCGCGTCCTTGCTGTAGGCCCAGGGCAGGAGTTGGCCGGAGGCCCAGAGCGAGGTCTGGTCGTTGTAGTTGGGGTGGAAGGCGTGGCCGGAGGCGCCGCCGACGTTGATCCAGCGGGAGGAGTCGAAGTTGCTGAGGTCGACGACCATCCGCATGGAGGGGATCCAGTCGACGTCGTAGCCGGCGGCGGCGTTCCAGCCGGTGGCGTCGACGGCGGCGCTGCCGCCGGAGAGCTTGTAGGGGCCCCGGTTGAGCAGCTTGTGGACGAGGCCGGAGGCGATCGAGGAGTTGTCGGTGCCGAGGGTCTGCTCCTGCAGGGTGAGCTGGTGCAGGCGGCCCCAGCTCCAGGTGGAGATGTCCTTGCTGAGGCGCGAGGTGAGGTCCTGGCGGGCGTCCTTGAGCGCTTCGGCGAGCAGGCTGTCGAGCCCGTGCTGCTGCTGGTGGTCGGAGTCGATGTAGTCCCACCAGGGCGACTTGGGGTCGGCGAGCAGCTTGCGGACGACCTCGGTCCAGCGGTCGCCGCCGTCCGGCTGGGCCTGGGCGGCCTTGCGGGTGCCGCACTCGGTGACGGCCTGCGCGGCACCGCCGAGGGCGTCGTCGGGCAGGGTGTTGTCGCGCTTCTGGCGGACCAGCAGGCAGTCGCCCTCGACCCGGAGGTCGGCGGGGAACTTCTGGCCGAAGGCCAGGGTGAGCAGGGCCCGCCAGACGCCGTTGTAGTAGGCGGCGGCGGCGGAGTCGGCGTCCTGGTGGTAGTTCCAGTTCTTGAGCAGGTCCTGGGCCTCGCGCACGTAGGGGTCGTCGATCTTGACCTTGAGCAGCAGCGGGACGAGTTCCTTGGCCATCACGCTGGTGTTGTCGAGCTGCATGGACTGCATGTCGTCCAGCGAGATCTTGCCGCCGTTCTTGAGCTTGGCCTGGATCAGGTCGCCGATCTCCTTGGCCCGGGTGCCGTACTCCCAGTCGGTGGTGAGGACCGGCTTGTAGCTCTGGTCGACGACGGCCTGGTTGGCCGTGACGATGTAGCCCTCGGGCGGGTTGTACGCGTAGGGCAGCGACTTGAACGGCAGGTAGGCGGTGTTCCAGGCGTAGGCCGGGTCCCAGCCGGGGGCGGGGTAGCGGCCGTCGCCCTTCTTGCCGCGGACCGGGATCAGGCCGGGGGCCTGGTAGCCGATGTTGCCCTTGGTGTCGGCGTAGATCAGGTTCTGCGCGGGGACGGCGAAGTCCTTGGCGGCGGCCCGGAAGGAGGTGAAGTCGGTGGCCCGGTCGAGCTCGAAGACGGCGTCCATGGTCTTGCCGGGGACGAGCGCGGTCCAGCGCAGGGCGACGGCGTAGCCGGCCGCCCGGTCGGGGGCGGCGTTGCCGGCGGGGGCGTACTGGCCGACCTTCTGCTCCTCGGAGGACTGGTCGGAGATCAGCGGCATGCCGTCCTGGGTGGTGCGGACGGTGATGGTGCGGTCGTCGCCGCCGGCCACCTTGATGGTCTCCTTGCGGACGGTGAACTTGGTGTCCTTGCCGTCGTAGAGGTAGGTGTCCGGGCCGGTGACCTTCTCCAGGTACAGGTCGGTGACGTCGGCGCCGAGGTTGGTGAAGCCCCAGGCGATGTCCTTGTTGTGGCCGATGACGACGCCGGGCATGCCGGCGAAGGTGTAGCCGGCGGTGTCGTAGCCGCAGGTGGCGGAGACGGTGCGGCAGTGCAGGCCCATCTGGTACCAGATGGACGGCATGCCGGGGCCGAGGTGCGGGTCGTTGGCCAGCATCGGCAGGCCGGTGGTGGTGTTGGTCCCGGCCACCACCCAGGAGTTGGAGCCGATGCCCTGGCCCTGCGGGCCGAGCAGTTGGGGCAGCGCGGAGACCTGCTGGGACAGGTCGCCCATCAGGGCCTGGCTGGCGGCGCGGGCCTGCGAGCTGTCGACCGCGGCGGCGGAGCCGGGCAGCTGGGGCACGGTGACGCCCTCGCCGGGGGTGTAGGTGCCGTCGGCGGAGAGCTTGCCGGTCTTCACGATGGTGCCGTTGCGGTCGTACGGGTACGCCGGGTAGAGCTGCTCGATCTGCTCGGTGCTGAAGTCCTGGGTGAGCAGCGAGCGGTCGATCTCCTCCTGCATGTTGCCGGACAGGCTCCAGGCCATCGCCTTGAGCCAGGCCACCGAGTCGATCGGGTCCCACTTCTCGGGCTGGTAGCCGGAGTTGACCGTGCCGAGCAGCGCGTACTCGAGCGAGGCGCCGGCCCCGCCGGGGTGTTCGGCGAGCCAGGCGTTGACGCCCTCGGTGTAGGCGGTCAGGTTGCGCTTGGTCTCGTCGGAGAGCTGGTTGTTCCACTCCTTCTCGGCGACCTGGCGCCAGCCCATGGTCCGCAGGAAGGTGTCCTGCTCGACCGTGGAGGAGCCGAACATCTCGGAGAGCCGGCCGGAGGTGATGTGCCGTCGGACGTCCATCTCCCAGAACCGGTCCTGGGCCTGCACGTAGCCCTGGGCGCGGAACAGGTCGGCGTCGGTGTCGGCGTAGAGCTGCGGGATGCCCTTGTCGTCGCGGACCACGTCCACCGGGGCGGACATGCCGGCCACCTTGACGGTGCCGCTGACCTGCGGGAAGGAGGAGCGGACGGTGTCCACTGCCCACCAGCCGCCGCCGACCAGGCCCGCGATCAGCAGCACGGCGAGCAGGATCATGATCAGACGTGCGCGCCGGAACTTCTTCGAGCGGGGCATCCGAGTCCTTGTATGAGGGAGCGTGCGGCCGTGACAGGTCACCACATTAGGGCGAGGGCACCGGCAGCCGTGCACGGGGGACACCGCGGCGGTTCTACGGCACGCAGGGGACCTTACCCGGCCCGGGCGGAAGAAGGGACTAGCGTAAAGATCAAGTAAAATGTTAGGATGGGTAACGATCTGTCAGTAGCTCCCCTCCCTGCCCGAGGTGCCCCTGCGTGACCGTTGACCACCTGAACACCCTGCTGCTCGAGTCCGCCGTGGTCCTGCTGTTCGCCGTCGTGGCGGTGCGGATCTCCACCCGCTCGGGGCTGCCCTCGCTGCTGATCTACCTCGGGATCGGCGTCGCGCTGGGCCAGAACGGCCTCGGCATGAGCTTCAACAACGCCGAGCTCACCCAGGTGATGGGCTACGCCGCCCTGGTGGTCATCCTCGCCGAGGGCGGGCTCAAGACCAGCTGGCAGGCCATCAGGCCGGTGGTCCCGGCCGCCGCCGTGCTGGCCACCCTCGGCGTCGCGGTCTCGGTGTTCGTCACCGCCGCCGGCGCGCACTGGCTGGTCGGCCTGGAGTGGCGCACCGCGCTGCTGCTCGGCGCGATCGTCTCCTCCACCGACGCCGCGGCGGTCTTCTCGGTGCTGCGGATGGTGCCGCTGCCCAAGCGGCTGACCGGCCTGCTGGAGGCCGAGTCCGGCTTCAACGACGCGCCCGTGGTGATCCTGGTGGTCGCCTTCGCCACCACCGGCGAGCTCGACCCCTGGTACGTGCTGGTCGGCACCATCGTCGTCGAGCTGGCGATCGGCGCGGCCGTCGGCTACGCGGTCGGCCGGCTCGGCGCGTACGCGGTGCGCCGGGTCGCGCTGCCCTCCTCCGGCCTGTACCCGATCGCGGTGCTGGCGCTGATCGTGCTCGCCTACGCGGGCGGCGCGCTGCTGCACGCCTCCGGCTTCCTGGCCGCGTACATCGCCTCGGTGATCCTCGGGAACTCCAAGCTGCCGCACGGCCCCGCGGTGCGCGGCTTCGCCGACGGGCTGGCCTGGATCGGGCAGATCGGCATGTTCGTACTGCTCGGCCTGCTGGTGACGCCCGCCTCCATGGGCTCGGCGATAGTGCCGGGCCTGGTGGCCGGGGCGGTGCTGGTGTTCGTCGCCCGGCCGCTGTCGGTGCTGCTGACCATGACGCCGTTCCGGGTGCCCTGGCAGGAGCAGGCGCTGCTGTCCTGGGCCGGGCTGCGCGGCGCGGTGCCGATCGTGCTCGCCACCATCCCGCTGGTGTCCGGCGCCACCGACGCCCAGCAGCTGTTCAACGTGGTCTTCATCCTGGTCGTGGTCTTCACCCTGCTCCAGGGCCCGACCCTGCCGCTGGTCGCCAAGTGGCTGAGGATCGGCGAGGGCGACATCGGCCAGGACCTGGGCATCGAGTCCGCGCCACTGGAGAAGCTGCACGGCCACCTGCTCTCCGTCCAGCTCTCCCCCGGCTCCCGGATGTCCGGCGTCGAGGTCTCCGAACTGCGGCTGCCCAAGGGCGCCGCCGTCACCCTGGTGGTCCGCGAGGGCGCCAGCTTCGTCCCGGACAAGATGACGGTGCTGCGCGAGGGCGACGAACTGCTGGTGGTCACCACCGAGGAGGTCTCCGAGGCCGCCGAACGCCGGCTGCGCGCCGTCGACCGCGGCGGCAAGCTCGCCGGGTGGCTGCACAACGCGGAGGCGCTGCCCGCAAGCATCCGGAGGACGCCTTCCAACGGAAGGAAGAAGAACGGCTGAACTTCCGAACCGAAGGCGTAACGCCCTGATATACGCTTGTACATTCTGATCCACCCTGATTTCCATCCGGATCTCCACCCGGATTTTCCACATCTGCCTGATGCAGAGTCGGCGCGACGGCCCCGGTCGGCGCGCGAGAGGACGACCCTCGGCGCCCGGCCGGTCCCACCCGCGCGGCGCTACCAGGCAGCAGAGAGGACCGACCGTGGCGGCGCGCCGACCGGTCGACGACACCACCTCCCACGGCCCCCGCGGCACCGGCTACGGAGCGCTGCTGCGCACCCCCCGGGCCTGGACCTTCCTGCTCCCCGCCCTGGTCGCCCGGCTGCCGTACGCCATGCTCAGCCTCGGCATCGTGCTGCTGGTGCACGACACCACCGGCTCC
Organism: Kitasatospora sp. YST-16; assembly: GCF_026802215.1. Classification (NCBI taxonomy): domain Bacteria; kingdom Bacillati; phylum Actinomycetota; class Actinomycetes; order Kitasatosporales; family Streptomycetaceae; genus Kitasatospora; species Kitasatospora sp. YST-16. The sequence goes on along the minus strand of NZ_CP113837.1, from coordinate 4,205,124 downwards.
TACGGCCTGGCCGGCGCGGTCGCCGCGGCCGCCGCCGTCTCGCAGGCCCTGATCGGCCCGCAGACCGGACGGCTCGCCGACCGGTACGGCCAGGCCGCCGTGCTGGTCCCGGCCGTCCTGGTGCACGGCGGCGCGGTCGCCGCCCTGATCGTGCTGGCCCGCGCCGGCGCCCCCGACTGGACGCTGTTCCTGGCCGCCGCCCCGGCCGGCGCCGCGGTGCCCCAGGTCGGCGCGATGGTCCGGGCCCGCTGGGTGCACCGGCTGGGCGAGCGGCCCGCCCTGATGAACACCGCCTTCGCCTTCGAGTCCGTCACCGACGAGTTCACCTTCGTCATCGGCCCGATGCTGGCCACCGGCATCGCCACCCTGGTCGACCCGTCCGCCGGACTCGCCGCCGAAGCCGCCCTGACCCTGCTGGGCGGCCTGGCCTTCGCCGCCCGCCGGGACACCGCCCCCGCGCCCACCGGCCCCGCCGCCCCCGGCGACCGGCGCGCCTCCGCCCTCTCCTCCCCCGGCGTCCGGCTGCTGGCCGGAGCCTTCCTCGGCCTGGGCACCGTCTTCGGCACCCTGCAGGTCTCGATCACCGCTTTCGCCGAGGACGCCGGCTCCGGCGGGCTCAGCGGCCTGGTCTACGGGCTGTTCGCCACCGGCTCGATGGTGGCGGGCGTGCTCTACGGCCTGGTCCCGTGGCGCAGCAGCGCCCGGCAGCGGATGGTCGCCTGCTACGCGCTGCTGGTGCTCGGCTGCTCCACCCTGTGGGCGATGCCCAACCTGGTCGCGCTGACCGTGGCGGGCCTGTTCTGCGGCCTGGCCATCGCCCCCACCCTGATCACCGGCTTCACCCTGGTGGAGACCCTGGTCGCGGACGGCGCCAAGACCGAGGCGTTCACCTGGCTGACCGGCTCGATCGGCCTCGGCCTGGCCCTCGGCTCCACCGCCGCCGGACAGCTGATCGACCGCTCCGGGCCCTCGCTCGGCTTCACCGTCGCCCTGGTCGGCTCCGGTCTCGGCCTGGTGGCGCTCGTCACGATGCGCCGCCTGCTGCTGGTTCCGGCCCCCGCGACCCGTACCGTGGCACGGGGAGGCGCGGTCCGCGAGGAGGCGGCACCGGCCGCCCGACGCGGCTGAGCGGCTGGACTCCACCAGCGGAATGCCGCATCATGGACCGTCGTTAGCACTCATGGCGTGAGAGTGCCAGGGGGAGTGACAGGAGGAAGCGGAAAGTGCCCACGTACCAGTACCAGTGCACCGAGTGCGGCAACGGCCTCGAGGCGGTGCAGAAGTTCAGCGACGACGCGCTGACCACGTGCCCCGACTGCCAGGGGAAGCTCCGCAAGGTCTTCTCGGCCGTGGGCGTGGTCTTCAAGGGCTCCGGCTTCTACCGCACCGACAGCCGCTCCAGCTCCAGCAGCTCGGTGGGCTCGTCGTCGGCCTCCTCGACGTCCTCGACGTCCTCGTCCTCCACCTCTTCCTCGTCGGGCTCGTCGAGCTCCTCGGGTTCTTCCGGCTCCTCCGCCGCCTCGACGGCGAAGAGCAGCTCCGGCTCCGCGTCCACCGCGAGCTGACCCGCTCTCCGCGGAGCCCCGTCCGGCCGCGCCGGACGGGGCTCCGTGCTGCCCGGGGCCGGTCGGCCGTCGGGCGGCGGCAGGCGGACCTCGCTCCACACGCTCTCCTTCGCCACCCCGCCGTTGCGCTCCGGCGGCGAGTAGCGGTGGCCCCAGCGGTCACCCAGCGCGATCGCGGCCACCACCCCGGCCTCGTCCGGCGCCCGGGCGGTGAAGTGCAGTTCGATCCGGTAGCCGTCCGGAAGCGTGATCACCCGGGCCTCCCCGCCGCTGGCTCCCGCCAGCCGGTCGGCGATCACCCAGGCCCGCGCCCGGAGTTCCTCCTGCCCGTCGGTCACGGGGCCGCCCCCAGCACCGGACGGACCCCGGCACCGGGCCGGGCGGGGTGCAGGTCGCCGCGCAGGAAGGCGAGTTCGAGCAGCGCCTCGGCCAGCCGCTGCACCCACGGCAGGCCCGCGCACCCCAGCGCGACGCCCCCGTACTGCGCCGGCACGTCGCTCCGGTAGACCGGCGAGAGCCCCGGCGGCGGCTCCAGCCGGGCCATCCGGAACGCCCGCTCCAACAGGTCGGCGGCCTGCTCGGAGTCGGCGAACCCGTCACGCAGGAAGCGCCGGAGGGCATCGACCACCTCCAACGGCTGTCCGGTGTACAACACGTGCGTCCTTTCGTTCGGGTGTCGGGGGAGGCAGGGGGTCAGGCCGCGTCCGGCGCGCGGACCGCGTCGCGGCCGCCGCAGCGCGGGCACCGGCAGGCCGGCCAGATCAGCGCGGAGACCAGCGGCGGGAAGCAGTCCTCGTCGGACGTGCAGGACGAGACCTGCACCCGGGCCCCGTCGGCCCGCACGGTGTAGACCCGGATCGTCAACTTCGCTGTCGGCTCCGGGGGTTGGCGGTTCGGCATGACGATCGACCTCATGGGAGTGGTTGCGCTGCGCAAGGAGGGTTTCGAGAAGCGTTCACGCGCCCGGACCGAGCTCCCGCACGCCGGTCACCGTCCGCTTCCTTCTGCGTTCTGTGCGTCACAAGCATCGGCGGGAACGGCTACGCTCGCCAGGGCTTGACCGTTGACTGTTCCGGCCTGTTGAAGGGGAGCAACCATGGAAACCGACAACGAAGTTGATGTTGTGTCATCCCCTGCCCTGCGCTTCGGCCGGGAACTCGCCAGGTCACGGGCGGCCCGTGGCTGGTCGCAAGTCAGGCTCTCCAAACAGATGGGCTACACGAACGGCTACATCTCGCTCATCGAACGAGGTAAGCGGGCACTGACTTATACATTCGCTGTCAAGGCCGACGAAGTGTTCGGTACCGGCTCGCGCTTCCAGGAACTCTGGCGGCTCTACTCGAACGCGAGCCTGGTGGAGGGGTTCTCTGAGTACGTCGAGGCCGAGGCCAGGTGCCGGGTGCTCCGCACCTTCCAGTTGGGTGTCGTTCCGAGCCAGTTCCAGACTCCCGCCTACGCCTCGGCCTTGGCGATGGCAGCAGCACGGCGCGGGGACATCACCGAGGCCCAGGCGGAGGCCCGGGTGTCCTTCTTGGAGAACCGGCAGCAGACCTTTCGACGCCCCACCGCACCCCTCGTCCACGCGGTGCTGGATGAAGGGTGCATCCGTCGCATCGTGGGCGGCCCCGAAGTCATGGCGGAGCAACTCGCCCACCTCGAAGCCCTGGCTGCGAGCCCTCAAGTGGTGTTGCAGATCGCCCCGTTCGACCTCGGAGAGCGGGTACCGTTCAGGATGCCGGTGGTCCTGCTCACCCTCCCCGACCGGTCGGTGCTCGGCTATGCGGAATCCCTGGCCCGAGGCTATATGGAGCGGGGTCGGGAGACCGTTGCGTCCTGGTCCAAGCGCTACGATCTGCTCCTGGTGGAGTCCCTCTCAACGGTAGCTTCACTCGCCATGATCCGAACTGCTCGGGAGGAACTCGCATGACCCACATCGACCTGCCCAACACCCGCTGGGTGAAGAGCAGTTACAGCACCGACGGCGGAGACTGCGTCGAGTTCGCGCCCGAGTTCGCCGCCACCCATGGCCTCGTCCCGGTCCGCGACTCCAAGGACCCCCACGGACCCGCCCTGCTCTTCACCGAGACCGCCTTCACCGCCTTCGTCACCGCGGTCAAGTCCGGCCGCTTCGACGCGAACTGACCTACCACCAGCACCACCCGGCCCCGCAGACCAACCATCTGGGCGCGCGGGGCTTCTTCATGCCCAAAACCGGGAAACCCCACCCGGGCGGCTTCACCCGGAACGTACGATCGGCCGCCGAGAACGCCGCATCCGCCGTGGGAGGAACGCACATGACCCGCATCGACCTGTCCGGTGCCCGCTGGACGAAGAGCAGCCACAGCACCGACGGCGGCAACTGCGTCGAGTTCGCGCCCGAGTTCACCGCCACCCACGGCCTCGTCCCGGTCCGCGACTCCAAGGACCCCCACGGACCCGGCCTGCTCTTCACCGAGGCCGCCTTCACCGCCTTCGTCACGGCGGTCAAGTCCGGCCGCTTCGACATGGGCTAGCCCCCACCGAGCGGTCGGGCTGCGGGGTTCCTGTTGCGGTGGGGGCGGGTTACGCGGGTTCCTTCGGACGGTGGGGCGGGGGTGTTGACGGGGGTGGGCCGGGTGGCGTAGTGGTTCACTCGGGCGGGTGGGGTCGGTTTTCCACAGGGGCGGGGTTGTCCACAGGGTGGGGAAATGCCGGGGCGGGGTGGCGGGGCGGGGCGCAGGATGGCCGGCGCGGCCCTGTTCGGGGCCGCGGGGTCCGGTCGGGAAGGGTCTGTGATGACGTCCTCTGTGTTGCCGCCGCTGCCTGCGGTGCTGGTTCCGCCGCGCCGTGAGGTGCCTGATTTTCCGCCGATCCGGGGGGTGGCGTCGGGTCGCCACCGGTTGCGGGGGGTGGTGCGGCGGCGGGGCGGGGTGGTGGCGGTGGGGTGCCTGGTGCTGGCTGCGGGGTTGCTGTGCGGGCCGCCGCGCGGGGCTCCGCCGTCGGTCGGCGGGGCGGGCGGGTGCCCCCTGGCGTCAACCCGGTGACGTCGGATTTCACCCGTGACCTTCGGGGGCGTCCGCCGTTCGACGCGGCATGAAAGGCTTCAAGGAATTCCTGCTCCGCGGAAACGTGGTGGACCTGGCCGTCGCCGTCGTCATCGGCGCGGCCTTCACCACCGTCATCAACGCGTTCGTCAAGGGCGTGATCAACCCGCTGGTCGGCGTGTTCGGCACCAAGGACCTGTCCGTCTACAAGTCCTGCCTCAAGGGCCCCTGCGAGGTGGACGCCGCCGGGAACGTCACCTCGGGCGTCTACATCCTCTGGGGTTCGGTGCTGAGCGCCGCGCTCACCTTCCTGATCACCGCCGCCGTCGTGTACTTCCTGCTGATCCTGCCGATGAACCACTTCATGCGGAAGCGCAGGTCGTTGGAGGAGGAGGCCCTGGAGGCCGAGGAGAAGGAGGTCGTCCTGCTCACCGAGATCCGCGACGCGCTGGTGCGCCGCGGCTGATCCCGTTACGTCACTTCTCCCCGTGGTGCGGGGGCCGCTGGCTGCGGTACCAGTCCAGCCCCCGCTCCCCCGACGCGTCGCCCCAGCCGCGGTCGGTGTCGTCGGAGGTCTGCTGCTCGAACGGGTCCGTGAAGACCAGTCGGGGCCTGGGGGCGGGGGCGGGCCGGGGCTCGGGCTGCGGTGCGTCGTCCGGGGAGGTCATGTCCTCCACTGTAGGGCGGCCGCGGGCCCCGGCGGGGCGGCCGGTCAGGCGGCCTCGAAGCCCGCGTGGTCGGCGATCTTCTTGAGTTCGGCGAGGGCGTGCTTCTCGATCTGGCGGATCCGCTCGCGGGTCAGGCCGTGCTGCTTGCCGACCTCGGTCAGCGTGCGCTCGCGGCCGTCCTCCATGCCGTAGCGGCTGCGGATGATGGAGGCGGTGCGGTCGTCGAGGCGGCCGATCAGGTCGTCCAGCTCCTCGCGGCGCAGCATCACCATCACCGCGTCCTCCGGGGAGACCGCGCCGGTGTCCTCCACCAGGTCTCCGAACTGGGTCTCGCCCTCGTCGTCGACCGACATGTTGAGGCTGACCGGGTCCCGGGCCCAGTCCAGCACGTCCTTGACGCGCTGCTCGGTGGTGTCCAGCTCGGCGGCGATCTCGGCGGGCTCGGGCTCGCGGCCCAGCTCCTTGGCCTTCTCGCGCTGGACCCGGCGGATCCGGCCGAGCTCCTCGACCAGGTGGACGGGGAGGCGGATGGTGCGGGACTGGTCGGCGATGGAACGGGTGATCGCCTGGCGGATCCACCACGTCGCGTAGGTGGAGAACTTGAAGCCCTTGGAGTAGTCGAACTTCTCCACGGCGCGGACCAAGCCGGCGTTGCCCTCCTGGATCAGGTCGAGCAGCGGGAGGCCGCTGCGCGGGTAGCGGCGGGCCACCGCGACGACCAGGCGGAGGTTGGAGCGGATGAAGACGTCCTTGGCGCGCTCGGCGTCGTCCGCTATCGCCTGCAGCTCCTCGGTGGTGACGCCGTCGAGGGACTCCTCCTCGTCGAGCAGGTGCTGGGCGAAGACCCCGGCCTCGATCCGCAGGGACAGCTCGACCTCCTCCGCGGCATCGAGCAGGGGCGTCCTGGCGATCTCGTCGAGGTACATGCCGACCAGGTCACGGTCGGCTTCGAGGTTGGTCGGGCGGGCGGTGCGAGTCCGATCGGCCCTGTCGCGTACGACGGCACGGGTGGCCATGCTTGCTCCCTCACTGACGCTGCCGGTGGCGCTCCGTTCCGCCGCTCGGCACAACCGTGTGGGCCGTTCGTGGCTCACACGTAACGATCCAACGCACAGAAATCGGACAACATTCCCAAGTGGCTCAGTTTTTCGCCGGGGATGCAGTATCCTGCCGATTTTCATCCGATCGGTACACGCAGCGTGACCGGCTCCGGACGCCGCGCACGCGCCGCGCCGGGCCTGCGGCGGGCACCGGACCGGCGCGAACCCTTCGCGGAGCCTTCGCGCGGCGTCCGCACAACCGATGCCGAATCGCGATCGGGTCAGCGCCGGTTCGCCTCCTGGCGCTGGGAAGGTGTCTGTCATGCACCAGTCCACCGACCCCGGCTCCCGGGCGCCCGCCGGGCGCTCCGCGGCCCGTCCCCGGGTACAACGCCCGAGGGTGCTCCGTTGTGCCTGGCCGGCGCTCGCGGGTGCGCTGGTGTTCACCGTGCTGCTGGTGCTGGTGAAGACCGGCTGGGGGCCGCTGGCCCGGCTGGACCAGGGCTGGGTGTCGGTGCTGCACCGGTACGCGCTGCGCCACCCGGTGTGGACGGCCGCCATGCAGACGCTGGCCGACCTGGGCGCGCCCTGGGTGATGCGGGCGCTGCTCGGGGCGGTCGCGGTGTGGCTGTGGGCGCTGGGCGCCCGGGTGCTGGCGGGCTGGGCGGTGGCGGCGACGCTGCTGGGCTGGGCGGCGGCCGGGGCGGCCGGGCGCTGGCCGGGCGGCCCCGGCCGCACTTCGCCGACCCGGTGGCGGTCGGCTCCGGCCTGTCCTTCCCGTCCGGGCACGCGCTGGCCTCGGCGGTCACCTGCGGGGCGCTGCTGGTGCTGGCGTGGCCGCGGGCGGAGCGGCCGGTGCGGGTGGCGGCGGCCGGCGCGGCGGCGCTGGCGGTGCTGGCGGTGGGCTGGACCAGGATCGCGCTGGGCGTGCACTGGCCGAGCGACGTGCCGGCCGGCTGGGCGGCGGCGGTGGTCGCGCTGGCCGGCCCGGCGCTGGCGGTGGAGCTGTGGCTGCCGGGCCGGTTCGGCCGGGACGTCCGGCTGCTGCGCCGGCGGGCCCGGCCCCGGGTGCAGCGGGTGCTGGCCCCGCCGCTGCCGCCGGTGGAGTAGGCCACGGAGCGCGATCCGGGCCGCTCCTGACGGATCGTGAGCAACGTCACACCGCGTTTCCGGCCTCCTCCGGGCGGGGGAACGGCGCGGGCAGCATTCCGCGTGTTTCCGGGCGCAAACGGCGCTCCCCGGCCGGTGCCGCAAGGCCCCCGGACACCGGTGCGACCGGCTCGAACACCCCGCCGGTCGGCACCCGACTCCCCATCGGGTGCCGAAGTGGGGCAGACTTCTGCGGCTGGTGCACCCTGCAACCGGCAGGCGGAGTCCGGACCAGGGCCGAATCTCCCGCACTCATCCCACGCAGCGCCGGACGGGCACCGATCGACGGGGGGTCCGATGACCATGCACACCGCGGACGGCTCCGGCGACCCGTACCAGGCACAGGCCCAGGGCGCCCCCTACCCGCCGCAGGGCGATCCGTACCACCCGGACGGCGCCCGCCCGCAGCACGACCCGTACCGGCAGCAGGGCGTTCCGTCCTACCCGCCGCAGGGGCAGCCGTACCCCGGGCAGGACCAGCCGACCATGCAGCTGGGCCGGATCCCCGCCCAGGCCTTCGAGCAGTTCGGGCAGCCCCCGCTGCCGCCGCGGCCGGTGGAGCGGCCGGTGCCGCCGCCGCGGTCCGGCGAGGAGCCGGCCGCCCCGAAGCCCCCGGCCGCGAAGCCCGCCGCCTCCACCGGCCGCAACGGCCTGATCATGGCGATGGGTTCGCTGGCCTCCCGGGCGCTGGGCTTCGTGCGCAGCGCGGTGATCGTGGCGGCGCTGGCCACCGGCCCGGCCGGTGACGCGTTCAGCGTGGCGAACTCGCTGCCGAACATCGTCTACATGATGCTGCTCGGCGGCGTGCTGGCCTCGGTGTTCGTGCCGGAGCTGGTGCACGCGATGCAGACCCACCAGGACGGCGGCCAGGCCTACAGCGACCGGCTGCTCACCCTGTGCGGGGTGATCCTGGTGGTGCTGACGGTCGGCGCCTGGCTGTTCGCCCCGCAGATCGTCGACTTCTACTCGGGGTTCGACGACCCCGTGCAGCGCGAACTGGCGATCACCTTCGCCCGGTACTGCCTGCCGCAGATCCTCTTCTACGGCGTCTTCACCCTGCTCGGGCAGGTGCTGAACGCCCGCGACCGGTTCGGCGCCATGATGTGGACGCCGGTGCTGAACAACGTGGTCGCGATCGCCGTGTTCGGCGGCTACCTGGCGATGGGCCGGCACGCCTACGAGGCGAACGAGGTGAGCGGCGGGGACGCCATGCTGCTGGGCCTCGGCTCGACGCTGGGCATCGTGGTGCAGGCCGCCGCGCTGCTGCCCTCGCTGCGCTCGGCCCGCTTCACCTACCGCCCGCGCTTCGACTGGCGCGGCGCGGGCCTGACCCGGCCGCTGCGCGCGGCGGGCTGGGCGCTGGCCCTGGTGGTGGCCACCCAGCTGTCCTTCGCGGTGATCACCAGCCTGAGCACCAGCGCGGGCACCGCGGCGAAGGACGCGGGCATCCTGGGCGGCCGCGGCTTCACGGCCTACAACAACGCCTACGCGCTGTTCGTGGTCCCGCAGGGCGTGATCACGGTGTCGCTGGTGACGGCGCTGCTGCCGGGCATGGCCCGGGCCGCGACGGCGGGCGACTACCGGAAGATCGGCGAGGACCTGGCGGGCGTGCTGCGCTCCTCGGCGGCGATGGTGGTCACCGCGGCGGTGCTGTTCTTCGCGCTGGGCTCGCAGATCGCGATGGCCGCGTACGGCTACGGCTCCGGGTCGCACGTGCACGACGACGCGATGGTGGTCGGCCTGCTGCTGATGGCCTTCGCGGTCGGCCTGCCCGCGTTCTGCGCCCAGTACGGCCTGGCCCGCGGCTTCTACGCGATGGGCGACGCCCGGACGCCGTTCTGGCTGACCCTGATCTCCACCGGCACCAACGCGGCGCTGTGCTGGGTGGCGTACGAGACGCTGCCGCTGCGCTACAAGGTGATCGGCATGGCGGTGGCGCACACCGTGGCGGCCACCCTGTCGGCGGTGGTGACCGGCGTGGCGCTGGGCCGCCGGCTGGCGAAGGGCGCTCCCCCGGCGGCGGTGCCCGCGCAGCAGCGGGCGGGCGGGGGCGCGGACGAGACGATGGTGCTGCGCACCGACGCCTTCGCGCCGGGGGCGAACGCCACGGTGGACCTGGGGGTGCGGCGGCGCGGCAGCGGGCTGGAGGGCGGCCGGCTGGTGGTGCTGCACCTGGGCCTGGTGGTGGCCTGCCTGCCGGGTGCGCTGGCCGCGCACTGGCTGGCGGGGCGGTTCGGCGCGGGCCTGTTCGGCAGTCTGACCGGCCTGGCGGCGGGTGCGCTGGCGGTGCTGGTCTCGCTGTTCGTGCTGGCCCGTCCGCTGGGCGTGGGCGCCTCGGTGGCGCCGTTCGCCCGCAAGCTGCGGATCCCGTACCCGGCCCCGGCGCCGACCAGCGGCAAGCACCGGCGGTAGGTTCTGTCCGGCCGGCGCGCCGGGCCTGAGCAGGGCCGGAGCGGCCTTCACCGGACCTTCACCGGAAGCGGGCAACCTCCGGTCGTCCGGGTGCGTATCGATCGGTGCTAGCGTCAGCGCTCGCCCCGGCGCCGCTTCGTCGTGCGCACCGGGTCCGTTTCCCGCCCGTGCCGGCCACCGCGGCCGGACTCGTCCGGAAGGCCCGCTCCTCCTTGACCGCCCACCAGGACCCGCCGGCCGGCAACGGACGGCACCGCCGCACCCACCGCCTGCGGATACCGCTGGCCCTGACGGCCGCCGTGGCCGTCACCGCGACCACCCTGTCCCTGCTCGCCTCGGCCGACGACCGGGCCGCCGCCGCGGCGCCCGGCGACCGGCTGCGCAGCGCCTTCACGGCGGCCGCCGGCGAGTTCCACGTCCCGCAGAGCGTGCTGCTGGCGCTCTCCTACCAGCAGAGCCGCTGGGAGCAGCACGACGGACAGCCGAGCACCACCGGCAACTACAACGTGATGGGCCTGACCGAGGTCGACCCGGCCGCGGTCGCCAAGGCGCTCGCCCAGGGCCCGGGCCCGGAGACGGACGGGCGGGGCGACGGCACCGCGCCGGCCGCGGAGCCCGCGCCGGTGCCGGTGGTGGACTCCCCCGCGCTGCACACGCTGGAGCGCGCCGCGCAGCTGATCAAGCGCCCGTCCGCGCAGCTGAAGTCGGACCCGGCGCAGTCGATCCGCGGTGCGGCGGCGCTGCTGGTGAAGTACCAGAAGGACGCGGGCCGGCCGGTCTCCGGCGACCCCGCCGCCTGGTACGAGTCGGTGGCCCGGTTCAGCGAGGCGACCGACGACGCGAGCGGCCACGCCTTCGCCGACCGGGTGTACAACACCATCCGGATCGGCGCGGCCCGGACCACCTCGGACGGCGAGCGGGTCGAACTGCCCGCCGACACCGGGGTCGCGCAGGGCTCCGCGAGCACCGAGGGCGCGCCGCGCAGCTCCGCCGACGGCCAGGGCTCGCTGCCCGCGCTGCCGGTGGCCGCCGCCGCCCCGACCAAGGGCAAGGACCGGGCCGTCCGCGGCAAGGACGCGCCGAAGGCCGCCGACGGGACGGCCGCCGCGGGCACCGCCGACGGCCGGACCGGGACGGCCGCCGCCTCGCGCGGCACGGCGCGCCCGGCGCTGGCCCCGCTGTCGTCGAACCCCGAGCCGCACCCGGTCGAGTGCCCGACCGCGCTGAACTGCGACTTCCAGGAGGCGGCGTACGACTTGACGAACGCCGCCGACCCGACCTCGTACGGCAACTACACGATCGCCAACCGGCCCGACGACGGGGACCGGATCGAGTACATCGTGATCCACGACACCGAGGGCGGGTACGCCGGGTCGATCCAGACCTTCCAGAACCCGAAGTCGCAGGCCAGCGCGCACTACATCGTGCGGGCGAGCGACGGCCACGTCACCCAGCTGGTGAACAACAAGAACATCGCCTGGCAGGCCGGCAACAAGACGGTCAACATGCACAGCATCGGCGTCGAGCACGAGGGCTACGCGTTCCCGACCGGGACCCAGCCCTGGTACTCGGAGCAGCTGTACCAGTCCTCGGCGACCCTGGTGCGCTACCTGGCGGCGAAGTACGGGGTGCCGCTGGACCGCGAGCACATCATCGGCCACGACGACGTGCCGGGGCCGACCCAGGCGACGATCTCGGGCATGCACTGGGACCCGGGCACGTTCTGGGACTGGAACCACTACATGGACCTGCTCGGCGCGCCGGTGCGGGCCAACGCGGGCGGCGTGCTGCTGCCGGGCGGCAAGGTGACCATCGCCCCGGCCTTCGACGCGACCAACACCCCGCCGGTGGACGGGATCCCGGCGCGGCCGGAGAACTTCGTCTACCTGTACACCGGTCCGAACAGCGGCACCCTGATCAACGGCGGCACCACCCAGGCCGCGGACGTCCGGGCCAAGGCGGTGGCCGGCACCAGCTTCGTGGTGGCCGAGCAGCAGGGCGACTGGACGGCGGTCTGGTACGGCGGGAAGAAGGCCTGGTTCGCCAACCCGGGCTTCACCGCGGGCGTGGCGGACGACCGTCCCGGCCAGGTGGTGCTGGCCGCGAAGCCGGGGGCCGCCTCGATCCCGGTCTACGGGCGCACCTACCCGGAGCTGTCGGCGTACCCGGCGGAGATCAGCACCGCCAACCTGGAGCCGGTGGCGTACACCGCGACCGTCCCGGCCGGCCAGGGCTACCTGGCGGGCAGCCCGGTGGCGCTGGACAGCGACTTCTACTACGCGCAGAACATCAACGGCGACGCGCCCAAGGACCGCACCCGGGTGGTCGGCACCGACACCTACTACCCGATCCGGTTCGACCACCGGCTGGCGTACCTGAAGTCCTCCGACGTCCAGGTGGTCGCCAACAGCGCGCCCGCGCCCAGCGGTTACACCCCGGCGGGCCCGTACCGGCTGCTGGACACCCGGGACGGCACCGGTGCGACGAAGGCCAAGGTCGGTCCGACCCGGTCGATCACCCTGCAGGTCGCGGGCGCGAGCCTGGGCAACGGCACCACCGTCCCGAACGACATCACCGCGGTGGTGCTGAACGTGACGGCCACCAACCCGACCAGCCCGAGCTTCGTCGCGGTCTACCCGGACGGGCAGCCCCGCTCGTCCGCGTCGAACCTCAACTTCACCCCGGGGCAGACCGTCCCCAACCTGGTGATCGTCCCCGTGGTGAACGGCAAGGTCGACCTGTACAACAACGACGGCACCGTGGACCTGATCGCCGACATCACCGGGTACTACTCGCCGTCGGGCGCCTCGAAGCTGTCCACCGCGGGCCCGTACCGGCTGCTGGACACCCGGGACGGCACCGGTGCGGCGAAGGCCAAGGTCGGTCCGACCCGGTCGATCACCCTCCAGGTCGCGGGCGCGAGCCTGGGCAACGGCACCACCGTCCCGAACGACATCACCGCGGTGGTGCTGAACGTGACGGCCACCAACCCGACCAGCCCGAGCTTCGTCGCGGTCTACCCGGACGGGCAGCCCCGCTCGTCCGCGTCGAACCTCAACTTCACCCCCGGGCAGACCGTCCCCAACCTGGTCGTCGTCCCCGTGGTGAACGGCAAGGTCGACCTGTACAACAACGACGGCACCGTGGACCTGATCGCCGACATCTCCGGGTACTACACCCGGGGCGGCGGCGCGTCGTTCGTCAGCGCGGGCCCGGCCTGGCTGATGGACACCCGCACCGGCCTGGGCGCCCCGCAGGCCAAGGTCGGCGCGGGCCGGACGGTCACCCTGCGGGTGGCGGGGCCGGCCGGGGTGCCGGCGGACGCGAAGGCCGTGGTGCTGAACGTGACGGCGACCAACCCGACCAGCCCGAGCTTCGTCGCGGTCTACCCGAACGGGACGCAGCGGACCTCCGCCTCGAACCTCAACTTCACCCCCGGGCAGACCGTCCCCAACCTGGTCGTCGTCCCGGTCGTGAACGGCAAGGTCGACCTGTACAACAACGACGGCACCGTGGACCTGATCGCCGACATCACCGGCTACTACCGGTAAGTCCGCCGGGTCCGTGCGCGCGGCCCCCGTCCCCTTCCGCGGGGGCGGGGGCCGCGCGTCGTGACGGGGCCTCAGGCGGAGGCGTCCTCGGCGGCCTCCAGCCAGCCGAGGGCGGCGACCTGGATGCCGGCCTGGAAGCGGCTGCGGGCGTCCATCCGGACCATCAGGTCGGCCATCATGCGGCGGACGGTGCGCAGGGAGACGCCCAGGCGCTGGCCGGCCCGTTCGTCGGTGAGGCCCTCGGCGAGCAGGCGGAGGAGTTCGCGCTCCTGGCCGGTGAGGCCGTGCGGGTCGCGCTGGGTGCTCTCGCCGAGCGGGCGGGCGTGTTCCCAGACCTGGTCGAAGAGGGCGCGCAGGGCGGTGACGACGCCGGGGCTCTGCAGCAGGACGGCGCCCTTGCGGGGGTCGTCGGGGTCGATCGGGACGATGGCGGTGGCGTTGTCGACCACGATCATGCGCAGCGGGAGGGTGGGGGTGGTCCGGACGGCGCCGCCGAGGCCGTGCAGCCAGCGGGCGTACTGGACGGTGGCGGGGTCGTTGCGGACGCTGTCCTGGTAGACGGTGCGCATCCGGACGCCGCGTTCCAGGGTCTCCTGGTCGAGGGTGCGGCTGGCTTCCATGACGGGGGCGGGCTGCGGGCCGCCGGGGGCGAAGGAGAGCACCTCGGCGGTGGCGTCGGAGGCGAGCTGGATCAGCCGGTCGCGGACCTGGTCGAGGCTGGAGAGCATCTCGATGCCGCGCTGCCCGCCCGCGCCGGGGGCGTGGATGCTGGCGTACTCGGCGATCAGGCCGGCCATCGCGGCGCGGCTGCGTTCGGCCTCGCGCTGGCGGCGGGCCTCCTCGGCCTCCTGGTGGGCGAGCAGGGCGGCGAGGCCGCGTTCGGGGTTGACGGCGCGCCAGCGGGTGCCGCAGCTGGCGGGGCGGGTGAGGGCGAGGTCGGCGAGCCGGTCGAGGGCGTCGCCGATCTCGGCCTCGGTGGAGTCGAGGTGCCCGGCCAGGCCGCCGGTGTCGAGGTCGGGGTGCAGCAGCATGGCGCGGTACACCGCCTCGCCGAACGCGTCGAGCCCGATCGGGCCGCCGGCGGTCAACGGCCGGTCTTCCGCGTGCTCCGGCCCGTGCCCGTCCGCGTGGTTCTGCCCATGTCGACCTCCAGCGCGCCGTGGTGCGGCGCGCCCCCCGGATTCGTGCTGACCGGCGCCCGGCTGGTGCCGACGACAGGTCAGTGTGAAGAAATGGCTTGCGGAGATTCTGTCGCACGGGTGGGCGAGGCGTGAAGACCACCAGACAACTGTCATCTTCGTGCCAGGCGGGGATGTGACACCCGCCGTACCGCGCGGATCGGTTCGGGATTTGCCACGCTGGACGGATGTACGCGATCCGCCTGGAGTTGGTCCCGCCGTCCGCCGCGGGGCGGTGCGCGGAGTCCGCCGGGGCCGGTCCGGTGCGGGCCGCGCTGCTGCGGCTGCCGCTGGACCGGGCCCGGGTGTGCCACGCCCGGGTGCGGGAGGGGGCGGACGGGCTGGCGGCGGTCTGCTTCCTGACGGCCGCTTCGCTGCTGGCCGCGGAGTGGGCGCTGCGGGCGGGCGCTGCGGCGCTGGTGGGGCCGGACGGGCCGCTGGCGGGCTGGTCGGTGGCGCACTGCGAGGCGGATCCGTGGTTCGCGCTGGGCCTGTGGCAGGACCGCGCCCACAGCTGACGGTGCATCAACAAGCAGGTCGGGGAGCTGTCCTCACAGTGTCACGGCACTCTGGTGCCAGCTCCGGCTACTGACACGGAGGGGCTCCGGGGAGCACTCTCGTTGTTGTCGGCAGGACGACGGAGCGAGGACGCGGCAGCAGCCCCCGGCGGGGGACGCGGACCGCACCGGGCACCTGGCGGCGGATCGCACCACACCCCCGGTGGCAGCCCGGGGTCAGCCGAACGCGAGAGGATCGGGCACTCCCATGTCGCTGAACATCCGTATTGTCACGATTGCCATGATTGGCGCACTGGCCGTGGGCGGCGTCGCCACCGCCGCCGAACTGGCCGGCCCGGCCCGGCCGGGCGCCGTGGTCGCGGCCGACGCGGCGGTCGCGGACGGCCCGCAGCGGCCGGACGACGCGGCGCAGGCGAGCGTGGTCGGCCCCGGCGTGACGGACCCGAGCCCGGTGCCGTCCGGCAGCCCGACCCCGTCCCCGACCACCAGCGCCCCGCAGCAGTCCGGGACCTGGGGCTGGGGCTGATCGGGCCGGAGCGGACCGGGGAGGCGCGCGGATGACGACCGCACTGGAACGCCCGCTGGGGCAGCGGGACTTGGCGCACCGGTTCCCGATCGGCGGGACCGCGGCGCAGCCGGCGGCGCAGGTGCTGCTGGCCGACGGGCACCACCTGTTCCGTTCGGGGCTGGGGGCCCTGCTGGACCGGGAGGAGGACCTCGCGGTGGTCGCCGAGGCGGCCGGCGGCGAGGAGGCCGTCGCGGCGGCGGCCCGGGTGCGGCCCGCGGTGGCGGTGCTGGGGCTGGACCCGGAGCAGGCGGACGGGCCGGTGCTGGCCCGGCTGGTGCAGCAGGCGGCGCCGGGCGCGGCGGTGCTGCTGCTGGTGCCGGCCCTGCCGCGGACGGCGGAGTCGCGGCGGGCGCTGGTGGAGGGCGCGGCCGGGGTCCTGCTGAAGGACGTGCAGGCGCCGGCGCTGATCGCGGCGGTGCGCGAACTGGCCCGCGGCGGCCGGGTGTACGACCCGCGGCTGGTGCTGGACGTGGTGCGCACCGGGCAGGCCGGGCCGCTGAGCCGCCGGGAGCTGGCGGTGCTGGGCGAGATCGCCGAGGGCAGCACGGTGCGGGAGGCGGCCGCGGCGCTGTCGCTCTCGCCGGGGACGGTGCGCAACTACGTCTCGGCGGCGATCGCCAAGACCAGGGCCCGCAACCGCTGCGACGCGATCCGGATCGCCCGCGAGTGCGGCTGGCTGTAGGTGGAAGGGGCAGGGCTCGCCGACGACCCGTCAGATTCCCGCTGACGGGTCGCAGGCGTGCGTGCGTCCGGACGGGTCGTCAGAAGTTCTCGCCGAAGCCCTCCCCGGCGCGGGCGGCGGCCACCACGTCCGCGAAGCCGTGCGCGGTGCGCGGCACGCCGGCCGGGCGGCTGCCGATCAGGAACTCGCCGACCGAGGACTCCGCCGTCCAGTCCAGGCCGAGGGCGCGGGCGGCGGCGTCGGTGTCGCCGGAGCCGAGGCCGCAGGGGGCCAGGCCCATGGCGGTGGCCACCAGGTAGAGCGTCTGGTAGAGCACGCCGACGTGCTTGAGGGTCAGCGCGTAGGCGATCTGGCTGTACTTCCAGGAGAGCCGGCCGAACCGGCTGGTGACGGTGAGCAGCACCTGCGGGTCGACGGTGCAGGCGGTGGCGCGCCAGGCGGCGGTGACGAGTTCGCTGAACGCGGCCTCCTCGCCGGGGTGCTGGAACGGGCGGGGGCGCAGCCGGTGGGCGGCGGCGTCGTAGCGGTAGACGCCGGGCTCCAGGCCGACGCACTTGACCACCGAGAGGTAGACCTCGAGTTCGCCGGTGGCGCCGCCGGCCGGGTAGGGGCGTTCGACGCCGTCGTAGCCGTGCGGGTCGGCGGGGTCGCCGGGGATGACCCGGCGGACCCGGGCCACCCGGTAGAGCAGTTCGGCGAGTTGGTCGAGGGTGACGGGGGTGTCGGCGTAGCTGCGCACCGAGCGGCGGCCTTCCAGGACCTCGCTGAGCGCGGGGTCGCGGGCGACCACGGTGTCCCAGTCGGGGACGGGCAGGTCGATGCCCTCGCCCTCCTCGCGGGAGCCGGGGGCGGAGACCGCGGGCAGCTGCGGGACGTCCTGGTGGGCGAAGACGCCGCCGGTGGGGTAGTCGTGCCGACCGGGGCGGCTGCGGGCGTGGAACAGCAGGTCGTGGAAGTCCCAGAGCGGGGCCTCGGCGCCCTTGCCCGCGTCCAGGAATCCGCCGCCCGCGAGCAGTCCGGCCAGCGCCTCGCCCTCGCCGGGGCTCATCCCGGCCAGCAGGGCGGCCTCCTCGGCGGTCCGGGAGGCGCTGAGCGCGGCGACGAAGGCGCCCGCGGCGGCCTGGTGCAGGGTGAGGCGGAACGGGGCCATCGGCGATTCGAGGACGCAGCTCTCGCCGTCCTGGCCCTGGCCGTCCGGCAGGCGGCGCAGGTAGGCGAACCGGGAGAGCACCAACTCGCCGGTGGGGCGGGCGAATCCGGGCAGGGCGGCGGAGCGGGCGATCGGCACGGCGGTGGCCAGCGGGGTGCCGAGCGGGTCGGCGACGGTGGTGGTGACCAGGTACGGGAAGCGTTCGAGCAGTTTGAGCAGCCGGACGTGGTCGAGGGCGAGCAGGTCGAGGTCGGCGTCGGTGCGGGTGAGGTCGAGCAGCGCGGCGACGGTGCGCTCGCCGAGGGCGTGGACGCGCTGGCGGCCCCACGGGTGGGCGAGTTCGACGTCGGCGCCCTGGGCGGTGACCTCGACCTCGGGGCGCAGCCGCAGCAGGCGGCGCAGCGGGTGGTGGCCCCCGGTGGCGGGGGCGGGTGGCAGGGTGTCGATGACGGTCATGGTGTACCTCCCCGGAGGGGCGGGGCAGCCGGGCCCGGCTGCCCCGCGTGCGGTCAGATGAAGATGGGGATCGGGTTGAGCTCGCTCTCCGGGGTCGGGGTGTCCAGCCAGCCGAGCCGGACCGGGACGTCGTAGAGCCGGCCGGGCGCGAACCTGGCCCAGAAGTGCCGCATGCCGGGGACGATCACCCGGGCGACGGGCAGCCCCACGTCGGGGCGGGTCTGGTCGGCGACCAGGAACTCCATGCCGCGGTCCTCGACGATCTTCTGGACGAGCGCGAGGTCGTCGGCGAGGTCGGGGCCCGCGAGCGGGAGCCAGCTGGCGGGGGTGGAGCGCGGGGCGTGCGGGTCGGGCAGCAGGTAGGGCTGGTTGGCGACGGTGGCGGTGGTCCACCAGGCCTTCTGCTCGGGGTCGGCGCCCGCGTAGCTGACCCTGCCGTGCTCGTCGCCGGCGACCGGGCCGAGGAACTGGTTCATCTCGGTCAGGGCGCGGGTGAGCGCGATGTGCGGGTCCAGGTGGGCGCCGAAGGCGATCAGCACGTCCTCGTTGGTGCCGTTGCCCGCGTCAACCCTCCGGGAGAACGCGCCGACCACGGGGATGCCGAAGTCGGCGGTCAGGTCGAGTGCCCAGATCTCCCGGCGCAGGCCGCGGTAGACCTCGCGGAGCTGGTCGACGTACGGGTCGCCGAAGGCGTCCAGGTCGACGGCGGGGCGCTGGACGCGGTTGTACCACCACAGGGCGACGGCGTCCCGTTCGACGAGTTCCAGGAAGCCCTGGAGGACGGCGTCCTCGAAGGAGGTGCCGGCCGCGCAGCCGTTGGAGTCGCCCGCGGCGTAGAACCGGCCGCTGTGCCGGTAGCCGTAGTACATCGCCTGGGTGGGCAGCCAGCGGTGGCGCTGCTCGGTCAGCGACCAGGCCGGGGACCACTCGATCGGGTCGTCCGCGCGGAACGGGACGGGGACGATGTTGAACATCGACTGCTTGACGTTCCAGCGGTCGCGCTCGGCGTACTGCTTCGCGGAGTACAGCAGGGTGCGCTCGGGGTGGATCGCGGCGTCGCCGAGTTCGGCGAAGGTCGCGGTGCGGCGGGCCTCGTCGCCCTGGAAGACGCCGGAGAAGCGCTCCATCGCCTCGCCGAGCGCGGAGGCCCGGGCCTGGACGTCGGTGCGGCCCTTGCCGCAGGAGACCGAGCGCAGGCCGGTGCGCAGCTGCTTGAGGTCGCCGCTCTGCCGGGACAGGTTCTGCCCGGAGACGTAGACCCGCAGGCCGGTGGGGGTGCGGGCGGCGGGGACCAGGGTGGTGACCACGCCGGTGACCGGGCTGAGCTGGGGGCGGTACTTCTCCAGCATGTCCTCGGGCGAGGCGGAGCGGTGGCCGCCGTCGGCGGTGAACGCCTTGGGGCGGGACTCGAAGGCGACGGGGGCGAGTTGGCGCCTGGAGACCATCGCGTCGTCGCCGCAGGACGGGCACTGCGGGCGGCGCACCAGGACGTGCTTCTCGCTCTCCAGCAGCACGGTGTCCAGGGTGGTGACGGCGGGCTGCGGCGGGCGGGCGCCGGCCAGCCACTTGGCGGTCTCCAGGGCGGCGAGCTGGGTGCCGAGCGCCAGGGTGGCGGGCAGGTGGGCGCCGGCGGTGGAGATCGGCTGGTCCTGGCCGAGGCGGTGCTGCAGGTAGCTGAGCGACTGCCGGTTGGCGGACAGCCGGTGCGCCAGGCACTCCCAGCAGCCCGAGCCGTCGGTGTCCTCGGCGTCCGGGCTGAACACCGGGCCGACCCAGACGATCGAGCCGACCGGGCGGGCCAGCAGCCAGGGGCGGCCGTCGGCGAGGGCCTGCCGGTTGCGTGCGGCCAGGCCGGGGTGCAGGTAGTCGTCGGTGAGGGCGACGGTGAACTCGGCGTCCTGGTCGACGGTGACGCCCGCGGCGGCCAGGGCGGCCAGGAACGGGGCCGGGTCGAGTTCGCCGTGCACCTCGACCCTGACGGTGGCGGTGCGCAGCGCGGTCATCGCGGTGTCGCCGTCCTGCCCGGCCATCTCGAAGAAGGCCGCGCCGGGGCGGTCGGTGGCCGGGTCGGCTGCGGTGACCCAGCCACCCGCCCGGAGCTTGTCGACGCCGGCGCGGAGCTTGTCGACGGGGACGACGCCGTCCAGGGCGGCGCCGATCTGCTCGGCGGTGCGGGTGCCGTCCAGCAGCGGGGCGAGGGCCTGGGCGAGCCGGCCGTCGACCACCGAGACGCCGCGCTCGGAGACCAGGTAGACGGCCTCGCCGTCGACCACGTACGGGGTGAAGTGGCGTTTGAAGCCGATGAGTTCGGACATGGCGGGTACTCCTCGAAGCGGCGCGCGGTCAGCGCAGGGTGGCGAGCGGGGCGGCGGAGGCGTCGTGCAGGCGCAGCAGCAGCAGGCCGACGGCGACGGTGCCGTCCAGCGCACCGAGGTTGACGGCGTCGTGCGCGGCCCGGTCCGGGAACCAGGTGCCGTGCAGGCGGTGGCGGGTGAGCAGTTCGCGGACCATCAGGGCGGCGGCCTCGCGGCCGTCGTAGAACGGGCCGGGCAGCAGCGCCTCGGTGGCGTCCTCGGGCAGCGTGTGCACCAGGCCCGCCTCGGCGGCGGTGAGCGCCTCGGTGGCGGCGGAGAGCAGGGCGCGGCCGGTCAGGGCGGCGAGTTCGGGGCCGGTGACGGGCGGGGCGAGGGCGCCGAGGTCGGCCCCGTCGACGGCGTCGGCGCCGAGCGAGACGGCGGTGTCCAGGCAGGCGAGCCGGCCGGCCCGGGTGCCGGTGGCGAAGCGGTGGGCGTGCAGCCGGGCCCGGACGTCCTCGGGGTCGGCGAGCAGCGCGGGGGCCTCGGCGAGGGTGCGGGCGAGCGCGGCGGCGATCGAGTCGGTGCCGCCGGGGACGAGCTCCAGGAAGTCGAACGCGGTTGTCTCGTCGGCGAGTTGGCCGAGGGCGGTGTCGGCGAGCTGCCGGATCGCCTGGTCGGTGTCGGCGTGGCCGGCGCCCGCGGCGCGGCGCAGCCGCAGCAGGTTGAGCAGCAGGCCGGCGGTGCCGAGCGGCACGTCGGCGTGCGGGGTCCGGACCGGGCGGCCGGGGCGGCTGGAGGCGGACTCGGCGACCGACATCGCGCCGGGGACCAGGGCCTGCGCGGCGGTGAGGAAGTCGGCCTCGCCGAGCAGCAGTCCGCCGCGGGCCAGGCCGTGGATGATCGCGCCGGGGCCGAAGAGGCCGCCGGGGACGGGCGCGCCGGAGGCCAGCCGGGAGTCCCCGGCGAAGGCGAACGCCTTGGGTTCGGCCGGGTCGATCAGCGCGGCGGCCTCGGCGAGCAGGGCGTGGGCGGCCCGGTGGAAGCGCGGTTCGCCGGTGGCGGACCAGAGTTCGGCGAGGAACAGGGCGATGCCGAGGGTGCCGGAGGCCAGGTCGGGGCCGAGCACCTCGACCTGGCGCAGGCCGGTGCCCGGGTACCAGCCCTGGGCGACCCAGCCGGTGCCGCGCCGGGCGGCCAGGATCCGGTCGCCGACGGCGACGGCCTCGCTCAACAGCTCGCCGGGGGACGGGGGTTCGGCGGCGGCCAGCGGCTTCATCGGCTTGGCGGGGGGCTCCTCGGTGCCGGCCCGGGCGGCGTCCACGCAGCCGGAGAGCACGGCGACGTGGGTGTCCAGGTCGAAGCCGTCGAGTTCGGCGACCCGCTGCTGCAGGCGCTGCCAGCCGGTGGAGCGGAAGTGGCCGGGGATCTCGCGGCCGTCGGCGGTGAACACCGAGGAGGAGGTGGTCAGCGAGCGGAAGAACGGGATGTCCAGGGTGCGGAAGGAGTCGAGCTCGGCGAGCACCACCTCCAGCAGGTCGCCGCGGTCCGGGTCGCCGGAGCGGGCGGTGACGGCGCCGCGCAGGGCGCCCGCGATGACGGTCTCCCGGGTCGCGCCGTCGTCCAGGGCGAGCGGGCTGGTGGAGGCGCGCAGGATCTTGTAGCCGTCCCAGGTGTGCCGCCAGATGTAGCGCACCCAGACGCCCCGGAAGCCGCTCAACGGCCCTTCGGCGTCGGCGAGTTCGCCGCGGATCCGGTACAGCGCGGCCTGCATCTCGCGGTAGCCGTCGACCACCTCGTCGCTGTACTGCCACGGGTCGGCGGGCTGTCCGTCGTGCACCGGCCGGTAGGCGGTGATGGGCAGCGCGGGCACGCCGGGGACGACCTCCAGGCTGCCGACCCGGGACAGGCAGCCGATGTCCAGGGCGTCGGTGCGCCCGGCCGGGGTCCACGCCTGGAAGGCCATCGCGGTGCGCACCACGGTGGTCTCCAGCTCGTCCAGCAGGGCGTGCTGGGCCTCCTTGAGCACCGGCGGGTTCTGCACGCGCGGGTAGAGCAGGCACTCCAGGTCGATCAGGACGGGGTGCTCGCCGTCTGCCAGCAGGTTGTCGGCCCACATGTCGCGGCCCTCCAGCAGCTGCACCAGCCGGATGGTCATGCCGAGGCGGCGGTAGAACCGGGCGAAGCCCGCGCGGTCGGCGCAGGGGCGGGACGGGACGAGCTCCTCCCAGCCGTAGTCGCCGGAGCAGTCGGTGCTGAGCGAGGCGCCGTGGCCGTCGTCGCCGCGGTCGGAGCGGACCAGCACGGTGCGCAGCGGCAGGTCGAGGCTCAGTTCGCGGTTGAGGCGCTCGACCAGGCCGAGGAAGGCGGTGGCGTGCCGCATGTCCTTGGGCTTGTAGACCACGCCCGCGCCGCTCTCGAAGCGCAGCAGCGCCACCGAGCGGCCCTGGGCGTGCCGGTCGCCCGCGTCGCCGTGCACCGAGTCCAGCGCGCCCGGGTCGGTGCCGCCCCACATCTGCTCGACCAGGCCGGCCCGGTCGGCGGAGAGCCGGGCGAACATCTCGGTGTACATCTCCTGCCACTGCCGGCAGACGGTGCCGATCAGGTAGGCCAGCGCGGGCAGCCGCTCCAGCCGGGCCAGCCAGCCCGCGGCGGAGGCGTCCGGGCCGCCCTCGGCGTCCCAACTCGTGGCGCGGGGACGGCCGGTGGCGAGCTGGAACTCCTGGCAGAGGGTGAGGTTGGCGACCTCGACCAGCCGTCCGGTCAGGGTGCCGACCACGTCGGCGCGGCCCTTCGCGGTGACCGGGACGCCCAGCACCGAGCCCTCCCCGGCGGGCAGCAGGGCGTCGGCGGCGGCCCGGAAGCCGGCCGCGACCGCGCCCGGGCCGGTGGCGGGCGCCTGGCTCTGGGCGCGCAGGAACACGGCCAGCGGGTACGCCCAACTCGGCAGCTTGGCCGGGTCGGTGAGGCGGACCCGGCGCAGGCCGTCGCCGAGCGGGCGGCCGGTCTCGGCGAGGTGGTCGAGCAGCACCCCGGCGGAGCGCTGGTCGCCCGCGGCGCGGCGCAGCCAGGTCTCGACGGCGGCGGTGCGGCTGCGCCGGTCCTCGGCCGGGTCGGGGGCGAACAGCGCCTGCCCGTCGTCGCGGGCCGCGGCGCGTTCCTCGAAGCTGGCGGCGGCGGCGATCACGGCGTGCAGCCGCTCGTCGGCACCGGGCAGGCCGGGCAGCAGGGCGGTCGTCGGGGCCGCGTGGCCCGGGGTTCCGGCGGTGCGGAGCCAGGTCTGAACGTCGAGCGACATCTCACATCTCCTGGAAGCGGGCGAGGCGGGTGAACAGCGGTTCGGTGCCGAGCAGTTCGCGGTAGGTGCCCTCGGCGGACACCCGGCCCCCGTCCAGCACGTAGATCCGGTCGGCGGTGCGGATGGTGCTCAGTCGGTGGGCGATCACCAGGCGGGTGCGGTCGAGTCCGGCGACGGCCTCGGCGACCCGCTGCTGGGTGGCGTTGTCGAGCGCGGAGGTGGCCTCGTCGAGCAGCAGCACGGCCGGGTCGCGGACCAGGGCGCGGGCCAGCAGCAGGCGCTGCACCTGGCCGCCGGAGAAGCCCTGGGCGTCCTCACCGACCCTGGTGCCCAGGCCCATCGGCAGGGCGCGCAACTCGTCGGCGATGCCCGCGAGTTCGGCGGCGTGCCAGATCCGCTCCTCGTCGATGTCGGGGTCGGCGCCGGCCAGGTTCTCCAGCAGCGAGCCGCGCAGCATCCGGCCGTGCTGGAGCACCGAGCCGAGCTGGCGGCGCACCAACCGGGCGTCCAGCGAGGTGAGTTCGCGCCCGTCGTAGCGGACCGCGCCGGACTCGGGCCGCTCGAAGCCGAGCAGCAGCCGGACCAGGGTGGACTTCCCGGCGCCGGACGGGCCGACCACCGCGACGAACTCGCCGGGCTCGGCGTGCAGCGACACCCCGTCCAGGGTCGGCAGCGCACTGCCCGGGTAGCGGAACACCACGTCCTCCAGGGCGAGTTGCCCCTTCAGGCGGCCGGGGTCGGCGAGCTGCCCGGCCCGTTCGGCGGCGTTCACGGCCGGCTCGGCGAGGATCGGCCGCAGCCGCTCCAGCACCGGGGCGACGCCGTACGCGCCGGCCGCGGCGTGGGTGACCTGGCCGAGCGCCAGGGCGACCTGTCCGGCGGCCACCCCGGCCGCCATCAGGTGCCCGGCCTCGGCGGCCGGGCCGAACGTCGCCCCGGCCAGCAGCACGGCCAGCAGCAGGGGCTGCAACGCGGTGGTGAGGGCACCGGAGAGCGCCTCGGTGCGCATCGCGGCGGCGTCGGCGCGCTTCTGCCCGGCGAACGGGACGGCCCAGCGGGCGAACGCCTGGATCTCCCGGCCGGCGGTCTGCACCTTGTCGATGCCCAGCAGCAGCCCGTACAGCACCCCTTGGAGCTGCCCGTGCGCCGCGTACACCTTCGACTCGTGCTCCTGGCGGCGACGGCCGAGCAGCAGCAGCGCGGCCGTCACCGCCAGCACGGCGAGCAGCAGCAGCCCGCCGAGCCGCCAGTCCACCAGCAGCAGGACGGTCAGCCCGGTGACGGCGAACACCGCGCCCAGCACGGCGCCCACCAGCACCTCCGAGAGGGCCTGCCGGGCCTGCGCCACCGCGTTCGCCCGGTGCACCAGGTCGCCCGTGGTGTAGTCGCGGAAGAACCTGGCGTCCTGGGCCAGCAACCGGTCCCAGACGGCGGGTTCGAGCGCGTGCTGCACCCGGCTGGTGAGCCGGACGGCCGCGGTGTTGCGGACCAGCGTGAGCAGCCAGGACGCCACCACCGCGGAGCCCAGCAGCACGGCCAGCCAGCGCACCGGGTGCCGTTCGGCCAGCAGCAGGCCGGGCAGCAGCACTCCGGTGGACAGCGGGACGAGCAGGCCGAGCAGCGCCGACACCAGACCCGCCGCGCTCAGCACCCCGAGGTCCCGGCGGGCACCGGGCACGGCGAGGGCGAAGCGCAGCAGGTCGGCCGGGGTCGGGCACCCCGGCGGCAGCGGCGGGTACAGCAGCAGCGCCTGGCGGCTCAACCCGGAACGGGTGGCAGCCCGTTCCGGGTCCGGGTCGTGGCGGCGGTGCCGCCCGGCCCGGGGTATCAGGGCGATCGGCCGGCCGTCCTCGGCGGCGAACGCCACCATCGGCCCGGCCGTGCCGCTCTCGTCCCCGCCGGCCAGGGTGACCGGACGCCAGCGCACCCCGGCCCGGCGCAGCAGCGCCGTCACCGGATCGGCGGCGTCCCGCACCGCGGCGGGGACCTCCTTCGGCACCGCGACGCCCAGCGCCCGCAGCACCTCCCGCGCCTGGTCCGCGCGGTGGCGCGGCGCTGCCGGCGAGGTGCCGCCGGGGCGCGGGGAGGTGTGCGGACGGCTGTCGGCGGTGCCCAACTCGGCCAACACGTCCGCGAGCGCGGTCCGGTTGGCCGCCACGGTGGCGTCGATCCGGGTCGCCGGATCGCGCTCCTCGTCCCCCGCGGCGGTCTGCGACCCGCCCCGACGGGCGGCGGTGATGGTGGTGCTCATGCCTGCTCCTCCGTCCGGGCGGGGCGGTTCTGGGTGGGCCGGGTGGTCTGGGCTGTCTGGGTTGTCTGGGTGGGGTCGGGGGTCTGGGTGGGGTCGGGGGTCCGGGTGGGCTCGGAGGTCCGGGTGGGCTCGGAGGTCCGGGTGGGCTCGGCGATCCCAGCCCGCCCGGCAGGAGCCGACTCGCGGAGCAACTCCCGGTAGGGGCCGTCTTGTTCGGCGAGTTCGGCGGGTGGGCCCTGCTGGACGATCCGGCCCTCGCGGATCACCACGACCCGGTCGGCGGCCTGGATGGTGCTGAGGCGGTGGGCCAGGACCAGGCAGCTGGTGCCGCGGCGGCGCAGGTGGGCGTTGACGGCGGCCTCGGTGTGGGCGTCGAGGGCGCTGGTGGCCTCGTCGAGCACGATCAGGGCCGGGTCGAGGGCCAGTGCCCTGGCGATCTCCAGGCGCTGGCGTTCGCCGCCGGACCAGTTGCGGGCGTCCTCGTCGATCGGCGCGTCCAGTCCGCCGCGGCGGCGGACCAGTTCGGCGGCTTCGGCGTCGGCGAGGGCGCGGTGCAGGGTGTCCTCGTCGGCCGACGGGTCCCAGAGCGTCAGGTTCTCTCGGACGGTGCCCTCGAAGAGCCGCAACTGCTGTTCCACGTAGGCGACCTGGCCGGTGACGACGCCGCGGTGCCAGTCATCGCGGGGGCGCCCGTCGAGCAGCACCTCGCCCTTCCAGGGGCGCAGCACGCCGGCCGCGAGCCGGGCCAGGGTGGACTTGCCGCTGCCGCTGCCGCCGACCACGGCGACCCACTCGCCGGGGGCGATCCGCAGCGAGATGCCGGCGAGGGCGGGCGGCCGGTTCGGGTCGTAGCCGAACTCCAGGTCGCGCAGTTCGAGTTCGCCGCGCAGCCGGACCGGCTCGGCGGGGGTGTCGAGGACCGGGGCGAGGTACGGGTCGACCTCGCTGGTCTCGATGTCCTCCAGGAGGGCGTTCTGGGCCCGGGCGACGGTGAACTCGGCTCCGGTACCGACGAGTTGGGAGACCGGCAGGAGGAAGCCGTTGAGCAGCAGCAGGAAGGCCAGCAGGGTGCCGAAGGAGAGCGAGCCGGCCAGCAGCAGGGCGGTTCCGGCGATCACCGCGGCGGCCGCGGCGGCCGAGTTGAGGGCGCCGGGCAGCGAGAGCGGCACCAGGACGGTCTCGGCGACCCGCTGCCCGGTGTGGGCGGCGCGGGCCTGCCAGCCGGCCCAGGAGCGGAACAGCGCGTCCTCGGCGCCCTCGGCCTTGACGGTCTCGATCGCCGAGACCCCGGCGAACGCGACGCCGTCGCGCTTGTGGCCCTCGGCGTGCAGCCGGTGGATCATGCCGCCGCGCCGCCGGTCGGCGGAGCGCAGCGCGAGCGCGTCCAGGGCGGCGACGGCGAGCGGGATCGCGGCGAGCTTCGGGGCGAGCCAGAGCAGCGCGGTGAGGTGCACGGCGGCGGCGGCCAGTGAGGAGGCGGCGCCCGCCACCCGGTAGGAGAGCAGGTTGGCCAGGCCGTCGTTGAGCTGCACCCGGGTGACCAGGCCGCCGAGCTGGCGGCGGTGGAAGAACGCCCCGGGCAGCCGCAGCATCCGCCACAGGAAGGCCGCCGAGGAGCGGGCGGCCATCGCCTCCAGCACCCGGTTGACCATCGCGGAGCGCAGCCAGTTCCCGGCCAGGACCAGTCCGGTGACGGTCAGGCCGGCCAGCGTGAGCGGCACCGCCCAGCCGCTCGCGCCGCCGTTGACCACGGCGGACAGGTAGGTGCGCAGCAGGAACGCGGAGGCCACGCCGGGCACCGTCATCAGCATGCCGACCAGCACCGCGGCCAGCATCGGCCAGGCGTAGGGCCGCAGCCGGGCGCCGAGCGAGCGCAGCAGCGGGAAGCGGCGGCCGCCGCGTTCGAAGTCGGGGCCGGGTTCGAAGCCGACGGCGATGCCCGCGAACGACTCCCAGAACTCGGCCGGGGTGGTCGAGTAGGAGCCCAGCGAGGGGTCGTTGACGTGCACCCGGCCGCGCTTGACGCCCTCGAAGACGGCGAAGTGCGGGCCGGTGACCAGCACCATCGACGGCACCGGCACCGCGTCGAGGCCCTCCAGCCGCTCGCCCTCGCGGCGCACCACCCGGCGGCCGCGGGCCAGCAGCCCGTACCGCCCGGCGGCGCGGGCGACGGCGGCGGCGCTGACCCCGTCCCGGCTGACCCCGCAGGCCCGGGACGCCTCGTTGAGCGTCACCCGCCGCCCGAACGCGCCGAGCACCACGGCGAGGCAGGCCGCCCCGCAGTCCTGCTCCTCCATCTGCGGCACCACGGGCGTGCGCAGGTAACTGCGCGGCTTCTTGCACCTGGGGGCGGTCGTCGGCTTCGGCTTCGGTGCTGCGGGTCCGGGGGTGCCGCTGCCGGCGGTGCGCGGTTCGGTGCCGGCGGGCGGTTCGACGGTGGCGCTCTGCGCGGGCTTCATCGCTTGGCCTCCTGTCCGAGCACCGCCTGGTACGGGTGCCGGCTGCCGAGGTCGACCCGGACGTCCAGCGCCAGCGGCCCGTTCAGCGCGACGCCCTGCGGGAGCCGGGCGTACGCCACCCAGACGGGGGCCGGGCCGGCGGGCAGGCCGGGGACGGCGACCGGCAGGGTGCCGTCGAGCGAGTCCGCGCGGACGGGCAGCGGCTCGACCCGGTCGACGACGGCGCGGACCGCGCCCCCGCCCGGGGCCGGGACGAGCACGGGCAGGCCGGGGGTGAGCTTCGCGGCGTCCTTCGGGTTGTCCAGCAGCAGCCGGACGGTGGGCGGCGCGGCGGCCGCGTCCAGCGTCAACACGGGTGCTCCGGGCGCGAGTTGGTCACCTGGCGCGGCCAGCAGGGCGCTGACGGTGCCGGCCGCGGGGGCGGTCAGCCCGGCGTCGCCGACCAGGGCGAGCACCTGGCCGGCGACCACCCGCTCGCCCGGCCGGACCTCGAACTCGACCAGGCTGCCCGCGCGTTCGGCGGCCACCCGGACGGGCGCGTCCCCGTGCGCGGCGACCGCGTGCACGGTCAGGGTGTGCGGCAGGCGCCCCCACACCGTCCAGCTCGCGCCCGCGCCGACGGCCAGCACCAGCGCGGCACCGGCCAGCCACAGCCGGGCCCCGACCAGCCGCACCGGCTGGTCGAGCCCGGGTTCGAGCACGGCGGCGGCCCGGGCGGCGGCGACCGCGGCCGTCTGCGAGCGCGCCTGCGGCGCGGCTGCCGTAGCGGCTTGCGGCCCGGCTGCTGGAGCGGCCTGTGCCCCGGCCGTCGGCTCGGCTGCCGGTACGACCGCCGACTCGGCCGTCGGCTCGGCTGTCGACTCCGTCGCGGTGCTCATGCCGCCACCTCCATCAGTTCGGTGCGCGGCGGGCAGGCCACCGGCAGTTCGCGCACTCCGCCGAAGGCGAACTGTTCGTTCCGGCGGGCGGTGGCGTCGGTCAGCGTGGTGCTCAACTCCCTTACGGCGTCGGCCTCGGCGAGGCCGCGCAGGACGGCGGAGCCGGCGATCAGGGAGAGCGGGGCGCCCAGGCAGTGGTGCGGGCCGTGGCCGAAGGCGAGGTGTCCGCGTTCGGGGCGGTCGGGGTCGAAGCGGTCGGGGTCGGCGAAGCGGCGCGGGTCCCGGTTGGCGGCGGCGTACAGCAGCATGGCGACGCTGCCGGCCGGGACGGTGGTGTCGCCGAGCGCGACCTCGCGGGTCAGGGCGCGGGCGCTGGCGCGGACGGGGCTGCCGAGTCGCTGGGCCTCGTCGAACACGGCGGCGGCCAGCGCGGGTTCGGTGCGCACCCGGGCGGTCAGGCCGGGGGTGCGGATCAACTCCCAGGCGGCGACGGCCAGTCCGGAGGTGAGCGTCTCCAGGCCGTTGGCCAGCAGCATCACCACGAAGGCGAGCAGTTCCTCGGTGTCGAGCCGGCCCTCGCCGCGCGCGGTGGTCAGCCGGCTGATCAGGTCGTCACCGGGGGCGGCGGCCCGGGCGGCGCACAACTCCTCGACGTAGGCGTGGAATTCGGCGAACTCGGCGTCGATCTCGGCGGCCTCGGGGCCGTCGCCGAAGGGGTCGAGCATCGCGCGGGCGACCAGGCTCGCCCAGCCGGTGATCCGGTCCTGCTCGGAGTCGGGGACGTCGAGGATGGCGCAGGAGACGGCGACCGGCAGCGGGACGGCCAGGTCGGCGACGAGGTCGAAGGAGCCGGCGGCGATCAGCGGGGCGAGCAGCCGGGCGGCGGTGCCCTCGATCCGCTCGCGCATCTGCTCCAGCCTGCGGTGGCTGAACGCGGCGGTGGCCAGCCGCTTGAGCCGGGTGTGGTCGGCGCCGTCGCGCATCGGCAGCATCCGGTTGACCACCCGCAGCAGCGCGGTGTTGCCCGCCCGGGGCAGGCCGACGGTGGTCGGGTCGACGTTGGTGCCGGGGTTCATCAGGACGGTGAGGATCTCCTGGTGGCCGGAGACCACGTACAGCGGGCCGAGGTCCAGCACGGGCGCCTCGGTCAGCAGCCGGCGGTAGAGCGCGGGTGGGTCCTGCTGAGCGGCGGGCTGCTGGATGAACCGCGTCAGCTCGTGCCGGAGGCTGTCCATGCCCGGCTCTCCTTCAATCTGGCGGTGGGGCTGGGTCGTTGGTGCCGGGCCTCGGGGGTGGGCCCCCGGTGCCGGAGCGGGGTGCGGGGGTGGGCCGCCGGAGAGCGGACCACCCCCGCACAGGTCCCGAATTACTCGGCCGCGACCTCGGCGACGGAGTTCGACACCGAGCTGAAGCTCGACACCGGGCAGGCGGCGGAGAGCAGGGAGGAGACGGAGACGCCGCCGTTGACGGTGTCCAGCTCCTCGACCTCGATGTCGAACTGCTCGTCCTTGTTGATCTCGTTCTGCGCCATGGGAATCTCCCTCGGTTTCGCGGCGCCGGCCCGCTTCTCGGACCGGCCGCCCCGGTTTACCCTTTTCTCGCCGCCCGCTTTCCCGGTTTCGCTTTTCTCCGGTTCCGCTCTCGGCGATGTCTCAACTATGACCGAGTTCCGAAAGTCCGTGCAGTAGGAGATGTCAGATTCCGCAGGGCGTAAATGTCACCGCCCGAGATGACATTTTGCACATGTTCTGACCTGCATCGATGCGCTACTTGCCGTTCCCCGTCCGCACCCGTCACGCTGCATGCATGACACCTCTTTCCGAGAATTCCCCGGCCGTGGAGGTAGTGGATCTGCGGCGCAGTTACGGCGATTACGAGGCGGTGCGCGGCATCTCCTTCTCGATCGCCCGCGGCGAACTCTTCGCCCTGCTCGGCACCAACGGTGCGGGCAAGACCACCACCCTGGAGGTGCTGGAGGGCTACCACCCGCCGACCTCCGGCCGGGTCCGGGTGCTCGGCCTGGACCCGTTCACGGCGGGCCCGCAGGTGCGCCGGCGCACCGGGACGATGCTCCAGGAGGGCGGGTTCTTCAAGGAGTTGACGGTCAAGGAGACCGTCGACTGCTGGCGCGCCTTCACCAGCGGGGCCCGGCCGACCGCCGAGGTGCTGGCGAGGGTCGCGCTGGAGCCGAAGGCCGGCACCCGGGTCTCCCAGCTGTCCGGCGGCGAGCGCCGCCGCCTGGACCTGGCGCTGGCCGTGCTGAACGACCCGGAGCTGCTGTTCCTGGACGAGCCGACCACCGGCATGGACCCGGAGGCCCGGCGCTCCACCTGGCGCCTGGTCGAGGAGCTGCGGGCGGCCGGCACCACGGTGGTGCTGACCACCCACTACCTGGAGGAGGCCCAGCAGTTGGCCGACCGGGTCGCCATCATGGACCGCGGCACGATCGCCGCCGCGGGCACCGTCGCCGAGGTGCTGTCCGGCCGCGGCGACCTGATCAGCCTGCCGCTGCCGCCCGGCCGCGAACTCGCCGCGCTGCCCGAACTGCTCGGCGCCGCACCGTCGTTGACCGGCGGCCGGGCGGTCTACCGGGTGCCCCGCTCGGCGCCCGCGCTGGCCGCGCTGCACGCCTGGGCGGCGGACCGGGGCGTCGAACTGGACGGCCTGGAGGTGCGCACCGGCTCGCTGGAGGACGTCTTCCTCGACCTCGCCACCGCCGCTGTCCCCTCCCCCACCCCCCTGGGAGCGTCCCGATGAGCTGGTTCACGTACGCCAAGGGCCAGTTCGCGCTGGACTGGAAGGTGTTCTGGCGCAACCGGCGCTCCACCTTCATCGGGTTCCTGCTGCCGGTGCTGCTCAACCTGGTGATCGCGGCGCCGCTGCGCGACAAGGAGATCGGCGGGGTGAACGCCGCCGGGTACGTGGCGGTCGGGCTGCTCGGGCTGGCCCTGGTGACCTCGTTCGTCAACCTGCTGGGCAGCGTGGTGTCGCGCCGCGAGGAGCTGGTGCTCAAGCGGCTGCGCGGCACCGAGTGCCCGCCGAGCGCGATCTTCGCCGGGCAACTGGGCGCGGGCGGCGTGGTGGTGCTGATCCAGGCGCTGGTGCTGGGCGGCGTCGCGGTGGTCTGGTTCGGCGCGCCGCTGCCGGCCGACCCGGTGCTGCTGCTGCTCACCCTGCTCGGCGGCTACCTGCTGTTCTCGGTGCTGGCGGTGGCCCTGTCGGGAGTGACGCCGTCCGCCGAGTCGGCGCCGCTGGTGGCCACGCCCGTCCTGGTGCTGTGCATGTTCGGCGCGGGCGTGTTCACCCCCGTCGCCGGCCTGCCCGGCTGGCTGCAGGGACCGGCCGGGGCCCTGCCGCTCTCCCCCGTGATCCGGGGGCTGCGCACCGCCTGGTTCGGCCGCGAGTTCGGCGCCGAGACCTGGGCCGGCGGCCCGCTCCGGGAACTCGACCTGCTGCACGGCTGGGCGGCGGCCGGCCCCTCGCTGCTGCTGCTCGCCGCCTGGCTGGCCGCCGCCGCGATGCTCTCCCGCCGCCTGCTGCGCTGGGAGCCCCGCCGCGGCTGACCCCGGCCGTCCTCCCCTCACCTCCGACCGGCCCGCCACGGCCGAAAGTGCCCTCCGCCAGGGGACTTCCGACCGTGGCGGGCCGGTGGCGCACCGTCGGAGTCTGGACCGTGCGGGCCGTCTCCTGTCGTCGGCGGGTGCCCGTGCCCGTGCCACAGCCCCCCCGGAGGTCCGCGATGCCCCGCAGCCGTCCACAGCTCAGCCTGCTGACGCTCGACAGCACCCCGGAGTCGGTCTCCGGGGCCCGCCGCCACACCGCCCAGGTCCTGCACTGCTGGCACGCCCGGGTCGAACTCTCCGACGCCGCCCGGCTGGTGGTCTCCGAACTCGCCACCAACGCGGTCCGGGCCCGCGGCGGCCCGCACGGCTTCACCCTCTCCCTGGTCCTCGACCGCGACCACCTCCTGGTCCAGGTCGGCGACCGGGACCCGCACCCGCCCCGCCCCCGCGAAGCCGGCCCCGACGCCACCGGCGGCCGCGGCCTCCACCTGGTCGACACCCTCTCCTCCCGCTGGGGCTACTACCGCACCGCCCCCGACGGCAAGGTCGTCTGGGCCGAACTCCCCGCCGGTGCCGCCGAAGACCTGCTCCCCACGGAGTGGCCCTACGCAGCGGTGGAGTCGAAAGCCCCCTCGGCAACGACTGCGTGCAGCCGCTGAGGAACCGCCCGCCCGCGCCGTCGGTGCCGCCCGAACTGCCGCCGGAGCCGGGTCCGAGCGGCGGCGCTGTCCCGGAAGCCGCCGCCCGGGATCACATCTGCAAGGACTTTTCCATGGCTTGAATTATTTTTTGCATGACTTAAATGGTGCTGCGAAAACCGCTGGAGCGATGGCAGGATCATCACGCCACGGGATCGCACACAGACGCTACGCACTGTGACGGCGACCCGGCGGCACTCATCTGGGGGGTGGGTGCGGCGCGCCAACGCCGCACCCTGCGCTCCCGCAGGCCACAACCTAGCGATGGAGAAGCAATGCGAAAGCGGGCAGCCATAGTAGCCGCCGTTGTCCTCGGCGGAACAGTCCTCATCGGCGCGCCGAGCGCGTCCGCCAAGGTCTGCGCGTCCAACAGCTGTTCAACGGCCATCGACAGCTGGAACGGCGTGCAGATCTGCGACGGCGACGCGGACGGCAATGCCGTGGAGAGCAACTTCTACCGCGACAACGGATCGCATCAGACGATCAAGGAATCGCGGGGCAACGGCAACTGCACCGGTAGCGGCAGCGACAGCGGCAACAAGGTGTACCGTCACCAGGCGCACCAGTTCCGCGACTGGGCACCGGACCTCTGGTCCAGCTTCGAGTACCGGTACTGACCAGTAGATACCGGGGGCGGCGCCGATCGGCGCCGCCCCGGCACTGTGTGCACCTAGCAATCGATGGGGAGCGGACATGGACCCGAGCGAATCCGCGCTCGGCGGGGTCGAGACGAGCGACCTCCACTACGGGATCGCCAACCGGACGCTGTTGAAGTCGGTGGACCTGAGCGTCGGAGCCGGGCGGAGCGTTGCGATCACCGGTCCGAGCGGATGCGGCAAGAGCACGTTGCTGGGTCTGCTCGCCGGTTTACTGAAGCCCACCCGAGGGACCGTCAGGATCGCGGGTGAAGACATCACCTCCCTCGCTCCCGGACGTCGGGCCGCCCTGCGCCTTCGCAGCATCGGCATGATCTATCAGTTCGGTGAACTCCTTCCCGAGCTGAGCCCGTTGGAGAACACGGCGCTGCCCGCGCTCCTCGCCGGAGTAGCCAGGGAAGAGGCGTACGCCCGCGGGACCGACCTGCTTGAGGGGCTCGGAGTGAAGAACGTCCTGGGCACGGACACCGGCGCACTGTCCGGCGGCGAGCGCCAACGCGTCGCCGTGGCCCGGGCGCTGATCGGGCAGCCCCAGGTGGTTCTCGCGGACGAGCCGACCGGCGCCCTGGACGGGAAGGCCTCGACGGCCGTCGCGGACCTCCTCTTCTCGTTGCCGGCACGGTACGGCTGTGCCCTGGTCGTCGTCACACACAACCCGCAGGTCGCGGCCCGGGCCGATCAGGTGCTGACGATGGCCGACGGCCGCCTCGCGCCGGCGGACAGTGCCGGAGTCCCCCGATGAGCGGGGCGCTCGGTCCAGCCGGGGGAGGTTCCACCCGTCCGGGGCCGGGGCGGCTCCGGATCGCCCTGGCCATCGGGCACCGGGCCGGCCGGGGCCGGGCTGGCAACGTACACCGGGCCTCGTTGTTCTTCGCCGCCCTGATCGTCTTCGTCACTTGCTGGGCCACGGTGAGTTCCACCGTGCTGCACGAGCAGCGTGAGCTGCGCATGACGGCCAGGAACCCCGTCCCCGTCACCGAAGCGGAGCGCGGGTCCGCTGCAGCCCGTTGGTGGGAGCGGCCGGACACCCTGGACGGCCGCGGCATCTCCGTCGTCTTCGTCCAACCCCTGCGCCAGGATGCCCCACCACCCCCCGGGCTGCCCCGCTGGCCCCAGCCGGGAGAGGCGTACCTCTCACCCGCGTTGCTCGCGGCGGACGGCGCCATGGCCGACCGCTACGGGAAGTTCGCCGGGACCATCGCGCACGAGGGCCTCGCCGACGGCGCCGAACTGGTCGTCTACACCACCCCGGCCCGGCCGGGGTTCTTCGACGAGGTCGACGAACGCACCTCCTACATCAGCCGGTTCGGCAACCCCGACCGCGTCTTCTTCTTCATCAGCAGCCACCAGTTCGACCGGGGCGTGGGCGAACTGCTGCTCCTGCTCCTGCTCATGGCCGGCCTCCCGTGCGCGGCCCTCGTCCTGGTCGCGGTCCGCAGCCAGTCCGAGTCCCGCGACCAGCGCCTGTCCGTGCTGGACGCACTCGGGGCACCGACCCGGCTGCGGGCGCTGGTTCTCGCGGGAGAGGCCGCACTGCCGCTCGCGGCCGGCGTCGGGGTCGGCACCGGCCTGGCCGCCGCCGTATCCTTCACGTCCCCGGAGCTGCCGTTCACCGGCTACCGGGTCTGGTCGGAGGACCTTCGCGCGGCCCTGCCCGAACTACCGCTCCTCGCGGTCGGCGTGCTCGCGGTGCTGCTCGCGCTGGTCGTGGCCGCAGGAATCCGCAGGCCGGTGCGTACCGGCACCAGGCCGACCAGGGTGCCGCCCAAGCCCGCCCGCTGGGCGCCGCTGGTCTTCGCAGCCGGACTTGCCGTGGCTGTCTGGGGATCGAGCCACCGCGGAGTCGACGGCCGCGCCGCATTCGTCATCGGAGCGGCGATCACGCTGGTCTCCCTCCCCCACACCGCCTCACAGGTGGCCCGCCGCCTGGGCCGCAGGCTCGCCGACCGCGGAGCCTCCAAGGGGGACGCCGGTCGGCTGATCGCGGGGCGGTGGCTGGCGGCCCGCCCCGCCACCCTGGCCCGTCTCAGTGCGGCCCTGCTCGTCGGCCTGGGCATCGTCACCATCGGCCAAGTCCTGACCACGCAGTTCACCGGCCCCGCGGAGCAGGCCAGGCAACGGTACGAACAGTCGGGTGCTTCCCTCGTCCAAATCCGCTCACGCAACATCCCGGCGACAGCGGACGGCTTCATCGCGGCCGTCGGCCCGTCCCGCACCTTGCTCTACGCACCGCAGCGGGAATCTACCCAGGACATGCCCGAAGTCGCCCTCACCGCCCAGTGCGCGGCACTGGCCGAACTGGGACGGCTTCGGTCCTGCCCGGCGCAGCCCGTTCGCCCAGAAGAGGCGTTCGAGGCCCTCACCCCGCTCGGGCGTCAGGTCTTTCTCGGCGACGAGATGGTCAGCGCGCCGGTGACAACGGTCTGCGGCTGCACCTCCACAGCGACCGGCGGTGACCTCGCGCTCTACGGCTTCCTCGTCCTCAACCACGAGGGTGAAGCTGGTGTCCCCGCGATCGAGCAGGCCGCGTACACCCACCTCATCGGCCCCATGACCTACCGGCCGGGGCAGTCCTGGTTCCTCGGCACCGCCGCACAGGCCGCACAGATCCGTTGGCTGCTCGACGTCGCGCTGCTCGGCCTCCTCGCTCTGGCCCTGGCGGGATCGCTCGGCGCTGCCGGGATCTTCCTGGAGCAGGCCCGGGCACTCGGCCCGCTGGCCTCCTTCCGTGCCGACACCCGGTTCTACCGCGGCATCGCGTTCTGGAACCTCGCTCTCCCCCTGAGTGTCGTGGGGGTGGCCGGGACACTGGTCGCGGCCCTGCTCGGCCGGTTGCTCATCAACCTCGGCAAGGGCGGGACGATGTCCCTGCCCATCCTCTTCCTGGGACTGGCCGTTGTCGCCGCTTCCGGAGCCGTTGTCGCGCTCACCTGCGGCAAGGTCGCAGCGCGGCAGGCAGCCACCTGGCGCCCACGAGCGGACTGAGCAGGTGTCAGGGCCGGGGAAGCACGGAGTTCCCCGGCCCGTCAGGGGAAGCTCCGGTAGACGGCCCACAGCTGCTCCTGGCCGGACCTCCGGCGGTGGCCGAAGCGGTCGGCGGCCTGCAGGACCGAGAGCACTTCGAGGTGGTTGGTCTCCCTGCGGTGGGGCGGCAGTTCGAGGAAGATGCGGATGCCCTCGCCCTCCTCCGCCATCCTGACCTCCACGTCGAGCAGTTCCACCAGCCGGGAGGCCGCCTCCCAGGCCCGGACGGCAGGCTCCGTCACGACTCCTCCGCCACCCGCTCCGGCGGAACGAGTTCGCCCAGCGTGGTGACGCTCTCCCGCCCGTCCCGCAGACTCCGGACGAACACCCCGCAGGCGTGCACCGCCATCACCCGCACGTCCTCGCCCGAACGCCGATCGTGCGCCGACTGCCCCTCCCGGGGCTCCCACCGCTCGCCGCTCACGCGGTCAGCCCCTTCGCCACCACGTACACCCCGTCGCCCGACGACACCGGCCGCACCCCGCAGTCGGCGAACACCCGGGCCAGCACCCGCCGCGACCGCCCGTCGACCAACCGCCCCGTCAGCCGGGCGTACTCCGTGAGCACCTCGGCCAGCACCCGGGCCGTGGCCGCGCTGCACCCCCCCGAGCGAGACGTGGGCCCCCGCGACCAGCCCGCTCCCCCTCGTCACCGGCATCACCCCGGGCTCGGACGGCAGCCCCGCGAGCCGCCACGCCGTCTCCACGGCATCCGCCGCCTCCTCCGCCTCCGCCCGGTGGGCACGCCACCGTGCCGTCTCCTGCTCCAGCTCCGCCATCGTCGCTCCGTACTGTCGACTGCCCGGTTCTCCCCATCAGCGTCGGCATCCGTCGCTACCCTGAACAGGGGCCGCATCCCAGCAAGGGCACTGCCGGAACGGGGACATGACGGATGGTCAGCGGAAAGAACCTCGACCCTGCCTCCTCCCCCAGCGCCTTCTACGGGGCGGAGGTCCGCAGGCTCCGCGAGGAGAAGGGGCTGTCCCAGAGCGGGCTGGGCGAACTGGTCTTCTGCTCGGGCGCGTACATCGGCCAGATCGAGGTCGCGGTCCGGAAACCGCAGGCGGACCTCTCGAAACGACTCGACGCCGCCTTGGAGACGGGTGGCTACTTCGCCCGCCTCTACCCGATGGTGGCCCGCACCCGGCACGCTGCCCACTTCGCGCGGACGGCCGAGCTGGAAGCCCGGGCCGAGACGATCTCCGAGTACGCCCCGACATTGGTCCCGGGGCTGTTGCAAACGCCCGAGTACGCGCGTGCCGTCATCCGTACCGGTCAGCCGTTCGCTCCAGTAGCCGAGGTAGACGACAAAGTAGCGGCCCGACTCGAACGGGCTCGCATCCTGGCCGCCCCAACAGCGCCCTTGTTGTGGATGATCCTCCACGAAGCAGTACTCCGGACACCTGTCGCCGATGGGCCCGTGATGGCCAATCAGCTGCATCACCTCCTGGCACTGGCAGAAGCGGGAAAGCTCCTCGTCCAGGTCATGCCGTTCAGTGCCGGAGCGCACGCCATGGCAGCGGGTTCGATCATCCTGATGACATTCGCGGAAGACCCGCCCGTGGCATACGTCGAGGGCCCGTACTCAGGCCAGTTGCTTGACGATCCGGCCATAGTTGTCCGTTGCCAGAGGTCATACGATCTAGCCAGGGCCGTCGCGCTGTCGCCGGAGGCGTCCCTGGCCCTGATCGAATCGGCGGCGGAGGAATACGCACATGAGTGAAGCGACCGATCTCAGCACCTCCACCTGGCGCAAGTCGTCCTACAGCGGCAGCGACGGCGGAAACTGCATCGAGGTGGACGACGCCAACCCCGGCACCGTCCGCGACTCCAAGGACCCCGACGGCCCCCGCCTCACCTTCACCGCCCACACCTGGCAGACCTTCGTCGCCAGCGTCAAGGCAGGCCACTACCGCCACGCATGATGTCCCATCAGCTCCAACAAGGCCCCGGCTGAGTTCCCGCCGGGGCCTTCACGTCACGGCCCCGGCTGTGATCGAGTTGCCGGGCGTGTTCGAGTGAGGACGGCGCAGTGGACGAAGACGAGTGGCTGCAGCGGTACGGGCTGCACCCCGACACCGGGCAGCTCGACGAAGTCCGTC
Organism: Kitasatospora sp. YST-16; assembly: GCF_026802215.1. NCBI lineage: Bacteria > Bacillati > Actinomycetota > Actinomycetes > Kitasatosporales > Streptomycetaceae > Kitasatospora > Kitasatospora sp. YST-16. Next base: position 4,165,942 of record NZ_CP113837.1, on the reverse strand, counting down.
AGCTCCTGCGGGAGCAGACCGACGCCGAACGCCGCGCCCAGGGCCGGGGCGACACGGCGCTGATGAAACTGTGCTGCGTCCAGCTCTTCACCGCCGCCGTACCCGACGACGTCCTGCTCATCTGGCAGGCCAAGACCGCAAGCATGGACGCCGACGCGTCGATCGAGATCCACCTGCTCTGCGGCGGCGGACTGGCCGCCACCAAGGACCACTTGGCAGCCGACCGGTCCGCACCGGCTCGGGCCGCGCTCCGACGCCTGCTCGCGTGCGAGGAGGCGGGCGACTTCGAGGACTTCTCGGTGGCCCGGCAGACCGCCGCCTACGCCTCCTACTACGCGTAGCTCGCGCGGCGCGGTGGATCCAACCATCGGAGAACCGGGTAGACGACCAGCACGAGTCCGACTCTCCACCAGCACCGGAGGAACACGCACATGAGCCGCCCCCTCGCCCCCGGCACCTCCACCTGGCGCAAGTCGTCCTACAGCGGTAACGACGGCGGAAACTGCATCGAGGTGGACGACGCCAACCCCGGCACCGTCCGCGACTCCAAGGACCCCGACGGCCCCCGCCTCGCCTTCACCGCCCGTACCTGGCAGACCTTCATCGCCAGCGTCAAGGCGGGCCACTACCCGAGCGTGTGACGTCCCGCCAGGTCCGGCAACGCCCCTTCCCTTCCCTCAGGTGAGTGCAACCGGACAGGGCATGGTGGGGGTGTTTCGCTGGTGGGGCCGGCGGGGGTGCGGGGGCAGGAGACGGCGGCCACGGTGCGGAGTTGTCGGCCCGGGGTCCAGTAGGTCCAGATCGTGTCGTGGGGGTGGGCGGCGAGGAAGGTCCGGGCGTGTTGCAGTCGGACGGCCGGGGGGAGGTCGGTGTCCAGGGCGGGGGTGTCGGCGAGTTGCCGGCCGAGCCAGTCCAGGACTTCGGCCGGGTCGTGGGTCGTGAGCCTGATGTGGTCCGCCGGTTTGGCCAGCCAGTGCACGACCTCCAGCGGCGGGACGGGGCTCGGCCGCACCGGCCGCCGGCCGTTCTGCGGTTCGGGGGGCCGCCGGTCCCTGTCCTCGGGGCGTTTGCTGCCCGTCCACGTGTAGCCGTGCCAGTGCGGTGCGGGCCTTACCCGGTGGTCCATGCGCGCCTACCCTGATCGGGGGCGGGTCCTCGCTCCCGGTTGCGTCGGGAACGAAGGCCCGCCCGTCCGCTGCGTGTGTCAGACGGCGGTGTCGAAGCGGTCCGGGTCGATGCCGGCTGCCGCCAACTCGGCGGTGCTGAACCTCAGTTGCAGGCCGGGCCGCTTGGTGTCGCCCATCACCCACAGGCCCCCGGCCACCCCGGGCACCTCCGTCAGCGTCGGGCACGTCTCGTGGTCCGACTGCTGGTTGCCGCCGCACGCCTTGAAGGCGGTCAGCCCGGGCGGGATCTCCAGCTCGTACAGGTCGCTCACGGTGCTGCCTTCCCGTTCGATCCTGCGGGGAAGCCGTCCCCGCACGGCGGTGCGCCGGGACTGGGTCATCAGGTCCGGTACCGGCGTCCGAACGGCAGTCAGGCTAGGAGAATTCCGGCGCGGTAATCAACGACATTCCCGCCCGCGACTAAAGATCTCCACGGCACATGTCCGACCACTCGGACAGCCTGGCCCTTGCCTCGTCGCCGAACAGTGCGCAGCGCTCGTAACCGGTAAATTCGTCGAGATAACTCCGCACATCGCGTGGATCCCGAAACACCATGGCGCCGGTCGAAACCTCCACCGTGGCCATCCTGCTGTCATAGACCGTGAAAGTGTTCAGCGGGCAACTGGGAAGGTACCCGCCGATCGGGATCACACCGAGCCGGACACTCGGCAGACGGCTCAGCGACGCCAGGTGGTCGATCTGGACCGCCATGGCGGCCGGTCGGAGGATCGGCCACCTGACGGCCTGCTCGGTCAGGACGAACGTGAAGGATTTCGACCGGTCGTAAAGGACCGCCTGCCGGTCCAGTTTCCTGGCAATGGCTCTGCTGTGGTCGCCGGGGATATGGGCCAGCGTGGCCTTGACGTAGTCAGGGGTCGAGAGCAGGCCCGTGATCATCGAGAGCAGAAAGAACCTGAATTCACGTGCTGACTTCTCGAGTTCCGCCAGTTCGGCCTGCTTCTTGTCCAGTCCCTTCCGGCGGAGGTTTCGGGCGTCCTGCCATTCGGTGTTCGCGATCCTCGCCAGCGCCACGATCTCCGCCACCAGCGATGACGGCGCGTTCAGCGCGCGCAGGATGCGCTCCACGTCGACCGGTGAGGGCGTTGCCCTGCCGGTCTCGATCTTGCTGATTTTCGACTGCGACATGCCGCAGCGCAGAGCGAGCCGGTCGCCGCTCAGACCGGCCTGCCTCCGCAGTGTTCGCAGTGTCTCTGCCAGGTCCGCCTTGCTCCGACCCAGATCCGTCGGCTCAAATGTCAAGCCCGCTCACGTACTCCACGAACGGAACCGATTCGGCGACCGCGATCCGCTGGTACTCGACGAACGGCGCGAGGTCGCCCTCGTAGACCTCGCGGCTGATCTGTCGTCCGTCCGACTCGTAGTTCATCAGGACCACGGCCTCCCGGTCGAAGAACCAGTAGTCCTGGACCCCTTCGAGCGGATTCTCCCGTCCCGTCACGTCGAGGATGCGGATCTCTTCGCCGGCTCGGGCGCTGTGCGCGTAGTAGCGCTGGAATTCGAACCGCAGGTAGTCCGACAGGGGGCGGGAGACGACGTGGACCCGCCCGAGCGTCCTCCCGTTCTCCCGGTGGCCGCGGATCAGCCCCGTCCAGTAGTCCTCGAAGGGGCCGGCGAAGCGCTCACCCGAGAGGAATCGCTGGAATTCTTCGGCTTCTTGCGGCATTCGGTACTCGGGCAGGGTCTCAAGCCGCCACGCCTCCGAACGGAAGTCGCGGAACTTGGCCTGCCACTCCTCACCATCCAAGAACACGAACGGCCTCCCGCAGCACGCTCTCGGGGATTTCGACCAGGCCCTCTCCCTCGGGCGGCGCGAAGCCGTCGAACACGTCCCCCTGCACGACGAACGAACCCCGGTCCGTGGCGTAGACGTTCGGGCAGTCGTTCTGGCCGCACTCACCGGACCCGCTGCCCGTGGTGGTGAGCCGCGTGAGCCCAGGCTTGTCCGCCATGGTGAACCCCCTTGCGCGTGGCCCTGGTTGGGCCGGACATGATCGACGCTACGCAGCTCGGGCGGCCCGGTCCACGGAGGCGCGGAAATATTCCTGTCCGCGAATAAACGATCTCCGCAGGCGGCGGCCGTCCGCCGGACGTTGGTCGGTACGATCTTCCGGCCCGTCCTGGCCGCCGTGGAGGAGCCGCAGCATGGCCGAGCAGACCGACAGACCAGGTATTGCCGCCGCCGTCATCGTGCGGGACGGTCGCGTCCTGATGGTGCAGCGCCGGGTGGAGGAAGGCGAGTTGTCGTGGCAGTTCCCGGCCGGTGAGATCGAGGCCGGCGAATCGCCGGAGGCGGCTGCTGTCCGCGAGACCGCGGAAGAGGTCGGCCTGACGGTGCAGGCCACCCGGGTGCTCGGGGAGCGCGTGCATCCGAAGACCGGGCGCCGGATGTCGTACGCCGCCTGCGAGGTGGTGGAAGGCACCGCCGCGGTGGTCGACACCGAGGAGCTGGCCGAGCTGGCGTGGATCACTCACGGGCAGATCGCCGCGTTCGTGCCGTACGGCTTGTTCCCGCCGGTGCAGGCGTACTTGGACACCGAGATGCGGCGGGGGAAGGACCGCTCGGGCTGAACTCGTGAGGGCGTCGGGCGGGGCGGGGACGGCGGGCTCCGGCTCGGACGGCGGGAAAGGCGCCGCCGACGGCGAACGGACGCCGGACGCGCAGAAGCCCCCCGGCCGGGTGGGCGGGGGGCTTCTGGGCTCGCTGTGCCCCAGACAGGAATCGAACCTGCGACACCGGCTTTAGGAGAGCCGTGCTCTATCCCCTGAGCTACTGAGGCGGGGCCTGCCGAGAATGTTGCCAGAAAACCGGAACAGAAGTCTCTGGTGACAAGGGCAGACCGATGACAGCCTAGCGGATGCGGCCAGTGCCCTGCCGTACTCCTCGGCCGGCCTCCCGGGCACGGCTGCGACCTGCAGGTACGCCGTGCAGACCGTCGGTCCGAGGACTGCGGTCGACGCCGAGCTCGTGACAGCACCGACCGGCGCCCCCGCGACCCGGCCCGACCTGCCCCGGCCCGCCCCGGTCCGGTCCGTGGTGTCTCGGCCTGTGGTTCCCCCTTGCCGCAGCGACCCCCCGCACCCGCGGTGGCGCTGCGTCGGCCGCGTTGCCCCAACGGGCTGCGGCTCGGCGGCCGCCTACCGTTCGAGCACGTCAAATACCCTTTCGGGCAAGGGAGTTCGAGGCCACATTGACGGAGGAGCAGCCCGCTGGCCATACTCCAAAAGGTCTGGACCAAGCACGGTTGACGGCACACCCTCTCCACCCGCACCTTGCAAGATTTCCGCAGCAGGTACACAAGGACAAGAGGGAGCCCCTGATGGGGAACATCTGCACGACTCCGGCGGAGCCGGAAGTCCACCCGGATCGCCGGACGGTCCTCGGAGCGCCCCGCACCGGACCCGCGGCGGACCGCGCCGTACCGGCCGGCCGGGCGTGGTGACGCCGGACATGACGAGGACCCGTATGCGAGTGGCCCTGGTGGGCGCCGGCCCCCGCGCCCTGTCCGTGCTGGAACGGCTCTGCGCCAACGAGCGGGCCGCCCCGTCCCGGCGCCCGCTGACCGTGCACCTGATCGACCCGGACCCGCCGGGGGCGGGCGCGGTCTGGCGCACCGACCAGTCACGGCACCTGCTGATGAACACCGTGGCCTCCCAGGTCAGCGTGTTCACCGACGACAGCGTGCGGATCGACGGCCCGGTCGAACCCGGACCGAGCCTGTACGAGTGGGCCCGGTCGCTCTCCGGGGCCGAGCCCGAAGTGCTCGCCGAGGCAGCCGCGTTGGGCCCGGACTCCTACCCCACCCGGGCCTTCTACGGCGCCTACCTGCGGGCCGTGTTCCAGCGGCTGGTCGAGCGCGCCCCGCGGCACGTCGCGGTCCGGGTGCACCGCTCCCGGGCCGTCGCCCTCACCGGTGGGGAGGAGACGCAGCAGGTCCGGCTGGCGGACGGCAGCACGGTCGGCGCCCTGGACGCGGTGGTGCTGGCCACGGGGCACGTACAAACCGTGCTCGGCCCGGAGGAGCGGCGGCTGGCCGACTCGGCGGCGGCGCTGGGGCTGGGCTACTTCCCGCCGGGCAACCCGGCCGACGCCGACCTGAGCACCGTGCGGCCGGGTGAGCACGTCCTGCTGCGCGGCCTCGGGCTGAACTTCTTCGACCACCTCGCGCTGCTGACCGAGGGCCGGGGCGGCGCCTTCACCCGTGAGGACGGCCGCCTCGTCTACCGCGCCTGCGGCAAGGAGCCGGTGCTGTACGCGAGTTCGCGGCGCGGCGTGCCCTACCAGGCCCGCGGCGAGAACCAGAAGGGCCCCTACGGACGCCACTTCCCCCAGTTGCTCACCGCCGAGCACGTCAACGAGCTCCGCCGGCGCGGCATCCCGCTCGACTTCCGCCGCGACCTGTGGCCGCTGATCGCCCGCGAGGTGGAGGGCGTGTACTACGGGGCGCTGCTGGACGCCCGCGACCGCGCGGCCGACCGGGAGCCGTTCACCGAGCTCTACCTGGCGGCCGAACTGCCGGAGCGGCGGGCCGAACTGCTGCACGCGTACGGCATCGACCGGGCGGACCACTGGGACTGGGAGCGGCTGTCCCAGCCGTACGCGGACCGGGAGTTCGGCGACCGGGCGGAGTTCCGGTCCTGGCTGCTGGAGTACCTCTCCCAGGACCTGTCGGAGGCCCGGACGGGCAACCTCCGGGGCCCGCTGAAGGCGGCGCTGGACGTGCTGCGCGACCTGCGCAACGAGATCCGGATCGCCGTCGACCACGGCGGCCTGGACGGCGACTCGCACCGCGACGACCTGGAGCGCTGGTACACCCCGCTCAACGCGTTCCTGTCGATCGGCCCGCCGGCCTCCCGGATCGAGCAGATGATCGCGCTGATCGAGGCGGGCGTGCTCGAACTCACCGGCCCCGGGACCACGGTGAGCATCGACGCCGGCCGGCGGGCCTTCGTCGCCCGCTCCGGCCGGGTGCCGGGGCCGCCGGTCCTGGCCACGGTGCTGATCGAGGCCAGGCTGCCCGAACCCGACCTGCGCCGGACCGCCGACCCGCTGCTGCGGCACCTGCTGGACACCGGCCAGGCCGCCCCCTACCGGGTGCCGGGCACCGGCGGCCACGAGACCGGGGGGCTGCACGTGACCGCCCGCCCGTACCGGGTGGTCGACGCCGGAGGACGGGTGCACCCGCGCCGGTTCGCCTACGGCGTGCCCACCGAGGGCGTGCACTGGGTCACGGCCGCCGGCATCCGTCCCGGGGTGGACTCCGTGACCCTGGGCGACTCGGACGCGATCGCCCGCGCCATACTTGCGCTCCGGCCCGCGGGGCACCGGGAAGCCGACAGGATAGGAGCCAGCGCGTGACATCCGAGACCGTGCCGTCCGAGGCGGGAACGGAGGCCGAGGCGGAAGCGGAGGCCCGGGCGGGAGCGGAGGCCGAGGCGGAAGCGGATACCGGACTGCTCTCGCCGGTCCGGGCCGGCACCCCGGTGGAGGCCGCCGTCGGCGACCGCGCCTGGCTCCAGGCGATGCTGGACGCCGAGGCCGCGCTGGCCCGGACGCAGGCCGGACTCGGCGTGGTGCCGGGCCCGGCGGCCGAAGCGATCACCGCCCTCGCCCGGGTCGAGAACTTCGACGTCCGGGCGCTCGCCCTGGCCTCCCGGGAGACCGCCAACCCCGTGGTCGGCCTGGTCCGGGCGCTGACCGAGCTGGTGGCGGCCGAGCACCCGGAGGCGGCGGAGTACGTCCACTCCGGCTCGACCAGCCAGGACATCCTGGACACCGGGGCGATGCTGGTCGCGTCCCGCGCGCTGCGGATCATCCGGGCGGACCTGGGCCGGGTGGCCGAGTCGCTCGCCGCCCTGGCCGCGGCGCACCGTTCCACCCCGATGGCGGGGCGCACCCTCGCCCTCCAGGCCGTGCCGACCACCTTCGGCCTGAAGGCCGCCGGATGGCGGCAGTTGGTGCTGGACGCCGACCACCGGCTGGCGCTGGTCGAGCGGAGCGGCCTGCCGGTCTCGCTGGGCGGCGCGGCCGGCACCCTGGCCGGGTACCTGGAGAACGCCCTCGCGGCCGACCCGGCGACCGCCGACGACCCGGCCGCCTACCTGGAGCGCCTGGTCGACGCCTTCGCCGCCGAGACCGGCCTGGCCCGGCCGGTCCTGCCCTGGCACGCGCTGCGGACCCCGCTCGCCGACCTGGCCGCCGCGCTCGCCTTCACCACCGGGGCGCTCGGGAAGATCGCGGTCGACGTGCAGGTCCTGACCCGGACCGAGATCGGCGAGGTCGGCGAGCGGCCGGTGGCCGGGCGCGGCGCCTCCTCGGCCATGCCGCACAAGCAGAACCCGGTGCACTCGACGCTGATCCGCAGCGCCGCGCTCCAGGTCCCGGTCATCGCGGCCGGTCTGACGCAGTGCCTGGTCACCGAGGACGAGCGCTCCGGCGGCGTCTGGCACGCCGAGTGGCAGCTGCTGCGCGAGGCCCTCCGGCTGACCGGCGGCGCCGCGCACACCGCCGTGGAGCTCGCCGACGGCCTGCAGGTGCGGCCCGAACGGATGGCGGCGAACCTCGCCCTGACCGGTAGTCAGATCGTCTCCGAACGCGTCTCCGCCGTCCTCGCCCCCCTGCTCGGCCGGGCGGCCGCCCGCGCGCTGTCCTCCCGGGCCGCCGCGACCGCCGCGGACACCGGCCGGGAGCTCGCCGACGTCCTCGCCGGACTCCCCGAACTGAAGGAGCTGTTCACCCCGGAAGCACTGGCGGCGCTCTGCCGCCCCGAGGACTACCTCGGCGCGGCCGGACCCCTGGTCGACCGGGCCCTGCGCCCCTGACCCGTCGCCGGCCCGCCGCGCCCCCGCCTCCGCCCCCGCCCCCGGGCCGCCGACCGGCGGGGGCGGAGCAACGGGCGCGGCCCCCGGAGGGGGTTCCCGGGGGCCGCGGTGTTTCCGGTGGTGGTGCGGGGGGTCAGCTCCAGTCGTGGGTGTTCGGGGAGGCGACGGCGGTGACGGTCGGGGCGGTCAGCTCGGGGTCGATCCGGGGCTCGGCCTCCAGGTCGACGCCGAGCGGGCGGTCCTCGCTCACGCCGAGCAGCCAGAAGCCGTCCGCGCGGGAGAGGTTGAAGGTCAGCCGGGTGGCGGGCCAGACCACGGCGGGCGGGCCGTGGGCCGGGTCGGCGCACTCCGGGCAGAGGGTGCGGCCCGGCCGCACCTCCCCGGCCTCGACGCCGAGGTAGCCGCCCAGGATCCGCCGCAGCCCGACGTGGGCGGCCGCGCAGGAGGCCGCGGCCCGGTCGCGCAGCAGGCGGACCCGGTTGCGCTCGGCGCTCGACAGCACGGCCGGGCCGCGCTCGTCGACGTCCTCCGGAACGCCCAGCCAGATGTCGGCGGCCCCGGCCGGGAAACGCTGTTGGCTCACTTCCTCACCCCTGTCCAGCGAGGGCGGTGCCTCGGCGGCCCACCGGTCTCGCAAGCCGGTTCGAACAGCGGCCAGCCTGGTGAGCGGGGCTATACGGGCGCTATCGGGCACCCATCGCACCGGGGGCCGCGGGGGCCGGCCCGGGGGACGGGCGCGAAGCGGCCGGATCCATGGATGCGGTATAGCCCGGTGCCGTAGAAGTAGGAGCCGCGTGCTTTCCGGTCAGGTCCGGGGTACGCCGGCCCGGAGCGCCCCAGCGGGCTGACGCACTTCTACCAAAGGCGGAAATGTGTTCGACAAGAAGAGCGGCGGGCCCGACGCCCCGCTGACCGGCTCCGCCGTCGTCAGCCTGTCCGCGGCACGCAAGAGCTACGGCACCGGCGACAGCCGGGTCACCGCACTGGACGACGTCACCCTGGACTTCCCGGCCGGGACCTTCACCGCGATCATGGGCCCCTCCGGCTCCGGCAAGTCCACCCTGCTGCAGTGCGCGGCCGGCCTGGACCGGGTCGACTCCGGGCGGGTCTCGCTGGCCGGCGCGGACCCGGCCGGCATGTCCGAGAACGCCCTCACCAAGCTCCGCCGGGACCGGATCGGCTTCATCTTCCAGTCGTTCAACCTGATCCCGGCGCTGACCGCCCGGCAGAACGTCGAGCTGCCGCTCAAGCTGGCCGGCGTGCGCCCCGACCCTGCCGAGGTCGAGAAGGTCCTCGCCGGGGTCAACCTGACCGGCCGCGCCGGGCACCTGCCCAGCGAGCTGTCCGGCGGCCAGCAGCAGCGGGTGGCGATCGCCCGCGCCCTGGTGACCCGCCCCGAGGTGCTGTTCGCCGACGAGCCCACCGGCGCCCTGGACACCCGCACCTCGCGCGACGTGCTGGCCCTGCTGCGCCGGATCGTCACCGAGAACGGGCAGACCATCATCATGGTCACCCACGACCCGGTCGCCGCCTCCTACGCGGACCAGGTGGTCTTCCTCGCCGACGGCCGGGTGGTCGACAAGATCACCGGCCCGACCGTGGAGGCCGTGGCGAACCGGATGGCGCACCTGGAGCCCGAGGACGCGACCGACCTGGAGGGCACCCCGTGCTGAGCATCGCCCTCGCCACCGTCCGCACCCGCTGGGTGAGCTTCGTCGGCGCGTTCATCGCGCTGGCGCTCGGCACCGGCATGATCGCCATGATGGCGCTCGCCCTGACCGCCACCATCGGCACCCCGCACGAGGGCCCGCAGCGCTTCGCCAAGGCGCAGACCGTGGTGGTCCCCGCCGACCCGCGCGGCGACCCGATGGAACTGCCCGCCGCGCTCCCCGACACCGCCGCCGCCAAGGCCGCCGCGGCCGGCGCAGTGGTCGAGGACCGCACCTTCGACGCCCCGTGGAAGGGCGGCCCGTCCGACGCGGTCGGCCACGGCTGGTCGTCCGCCGCGCTCACCCCCTACGCGCTGAGCGCCGGCCGGGCCCCGGCCGCCCCGGACGAGGTGGTGCTGACCGGCGCCGCCGCCGACCGGGTCGGCGGCACCGTGCTGGTCTCCACCCCGGCCGGCCCGCACCCGTACACCGTCACCGGCGTCGCCCCGGCGACCTGGTTCGAGGACGCGGTGTTCTTCACCGACACCGAGGCCGCCCGGCTCTCCCCCGCCGTCAACGCGCTCGCCGTGGACGGCGGCGCCGCCGCCGTGCGCTCGGCCCTCGGCGCGGGCCCGCTGGTGCTGTCCGGCGCCGACCGCCAGCAGGCCGACCCGGACCCGTCCGGCGGCGCGGACGCCCTGATCAACGCCCAGTCGATGGCCGCGACCACCGGCGGCATCGCGGTCTCGGTCGCGGTGTTCATCGTGATCGCCACCTTCGCCTTCGTGGTCGAGCAGCGCAGCCGCGAACTGGCGCTGCTGCGGCTGGTCGGCGCCACCCCGAAGCAGGTCCGCCGGATGGTGGTCGCCGAGGCCGGGCTGGTCGGCGTGGCCGCCGCCCTGGTCGGCTGTGTGCTGGGCCCGATCGGCGCCGGCCGGCTGAACAGCTGGATGCTGGACAACGACGTCGCCCCGAGCTGGTTCCACATCGGCCTCAACCCGGTCCCGCTGGTGATCGCCTTCCTGATGGGCGTCGGCTCGGCGCTGCTCGGCGCGGCCGCCGTCGCGGTGCGCGCCTCCCGGGTCCGCCCGGTCGCCGCGCTGCGCGACGCCGCCGCCTCCAGCCGGGCGATGACCCGGGTCCGCTGGGTGCTCGGCGTCGGCCTGCTGGTCGCCGCCGTCGCCACCGGCTGGAGCATCGCGGGCGACAGCCCCACCTACGCGGTCAACCCGCGCAAGTACGGCATGGTCCCGCTGCTGTACGTCGGCGGCCTGGCGCTGCTCGCCCCGGTGCTGCTGCGGCCGGTCGCCCGGATCGCCACCTGGCCGCTGTCCCGGTTCGGCGCGGGCCCGCTGATCGTCCGGCAGAACACCCTGAACGGGCGCCGCCGCACCGCCGCCACCGTCACCCCGATCGTGGTCGCGGTCGGCCTGACCGCCGCGATGATCTGCATGCAGGCGGCCGGCGACCACACCAAGATCGACCAGGTCCGGCAGCAGACCCGGGCCGACTACCTGGTGCTGCCCGCCGCGGGCAAGACCCTGGACCGCTCGGCGACCGCGGCCCTGGCCGACCTGCCGGGCGTGCGGGCCGACGTGGTCTCCTCCGCGCACGTCTACATCGGCACCGAGGACGGCCAGGTCGTCGACTCGCTGAACGGCCAGGCCGTCGCCCCGTCCTCGCTCGGCGCGAACGGCGTCCTGCACCCCCGGGTGCTGGAGGGCTCGGTCGACGACCTCGGCGACGACTTCATCGTGGTCGACCGGAAGACCGCCGACGGCAACGACCTGGTGCTCGGCCAGACCCTCACGGTGTGGATGCCCGACGACACCTCCACCAAGCTGCGGATCGCCGCGATCGTCCAGACCGGCCTGGCCGGCGACGACACCTACCTGTCCGCCGCCAAGGCCTCCGGCGCCCGCCCCGCCCGCGCCTGGCTGCGCTTCGACGCCGGCGCCACCCCCGACTCGGTGGCCGCCGCGCTCAAGAACCAGGCCGTCCGGGTCGCCCCCGTCCCGGTCTACTACGACACCCTGAAGGCCAAGCTCAAGGAGGACACCAGGACCGCCGCCACCGTCATCCTCGGCATCTCGGTCGGCTACTCGCTGATCTCGGTGGCCAACACCCTGGTGATGGCCGCCGCCGGCCGCCGCCGCGAACTCGCCTCGCTCAACCTGGCCGGCGCCACCCGCGGCCAGATCCTGCGGGTGATCGCCGCCGAGGCGCTGCTGGCCACCGTGATCGGCACCATCCTGGCCGCGGTGGCCGGCGCGGCCGTGATCCTCACCCAGCGGCTGTCGCTGACCAAGCTGGTCGACGGGGCGGCGACCGTGCTGCCCTGGGGCTCGACCTGGCAGGTCGTGGTGCTGTGCGCGGTGACCGCGGTGACCGCCGCCGTGCTGTCCGCCCGGCACACCACCCGCGGCCGGGCCGTCGAACTGGCCGGCACCCGCGACTGACCGCCCGCCCGGCCCGGCACCCCCGGACGCCGCCGCCCGCACCGCGCCCGCCGCGGTCCGGGCGGCGGCGTCCGCCGCTGCGGCCCCACGACCGGTGGCCCGGAGCACCCCGCGCGGTGCCCTACCGTGGGAGGTGGCGCCCCCGGGCGCCGCCCCGGCCAGCCGCTCCAGAAAGGCACCCCCCTGTGAGCTCCTCCCCGGAGACCCCGTTCGCCGGACTCGGCAGCATCCTGGTGATCGTCCCGACCTACAACGAGGCCGAGAACGTCGAACGGATCGTGTCCCGCGTCCGCGCCGCCGTCCCCGAGGCGCACGTGCTGGTCGCGGACGACAACAGCCCGGACGGCACCGGCAAGCTCGCCGACGCCCTCGCCGCCGACGACGACCACGTCAAGGTGCTGCACCGCAAGGGCAAGGAGGGCCTCGGCGCCGCCTACCTGGCCGGCTTCCGCCTGGGCATCGACGAGGGCTACGACGTGCTGGTCGAGATGGACGCGGACGGCTCGCACCAGCCCGAGGAGCTGCCCCGGCTGCTGACCGCGCTGCGCAGTGCGGACCTGGTGCTGGGCTCCCGCTGGGTGCCCGGCGGCGCGGTGGTGAACTGGCCGAAGTCCCGGCTGCTGCTCTCCAAGGGCGGCTCCACCTACTCCCGGCTGATGCTGAACGTGCCGATCCGGGACGTCACCGGCGGATACCGGGCCTTCCGCAAGGAGACCCTGCTCGGCCTCGGCATGGAGCAGGTCGCCTCGCAGGGCTACTGCTTCCAGGTCGACCTGGCCTGGCGCGCGGTCAGGGCCGGCTTCAAGGTCGCCGAGGTGCCGATCACCTTCGTGGAGCGCGAGCACGGCGCCTCGAAGATGAACCGCGGCATCGTGGTCGAGGCGCTGTGGCGGGTCACCGCCTGGGGCGTGGGCTCCCGGGTCGCCGGGCTCACCCGGAAGAAGTAGGCGGCCGCCCTCCCCCTCCGCCGGCCGGTGACGATGGAAGTTCCCGTCCGGCGGAGCATGCGGAGGTTGCGGCGTGACCGAATCACTGCGACGGGCGGAGCAGGACCCCGCCCCCCGGCGCCGGGAGTCCGCCCGGGAACGGGCGGCCCGGTACGCCGAGTCCGCCAAGGGCGCCCCCGAACGGATCCCGCTGATCGGCCGGGCCGTCAGCAACCTGATCCGGGTCAACCTGCTGGACAACGCCACCCGGCTGGCCGCCCAGGCGTTCCTCTCCGCGCTGCCCGCCCTGCTGGTGGTCGCGGTGTTCGCCCCCGCGTCGCTCAAGCACAGCATCACCGGCTCGCTGCGCGAGCAGCTCGGCCTGCAGGGCCCCGCCCAGCAGCAGATCCAGCAGCTGATGAACGCCCCGCACGACGACGGCGCCAGCCAGAGCTTCGGCGTGCTCGGCGTGCTGGTCACCCTGGCGTCCGCGACCGCGATGAGCCGGGCCCTGCAGCGGGTCTGCGAACGGGCCTGGGAGATGCCGAAGAACAGCGCCCGGCTGGCGCTGTGGCGCTGGGTGGTGTGGCTGCTGGTCTGGCTGGTGTTCCTGGTCGTCCAGGTCCCGCTGCGCAAGGGCTTCGGCGCCGGCCTGTGGCTGGGCGTCCCGCTGACCTTCCTGGTCTCCTCCGCCGTCTGGTGGTGGACCCAGCACCTGCTGCTCGGCGGCCGGATCCGCTGGTACCCGCTGCTGCCCGGCGCCCTGCTGTGCGGCGTCGGCGAGGTCGCCCTCGGCATCGCCTCCAAGGTGTGGCTGCCGCACGCGATGAGCTCCTCGGTCGGCAAGTTCGGCCCCTACGGCGTGGTGTTCACCGTCCTGTCCTGGCTGATCACCCTGTTCGCCGCCGTCACCCTCGCCCTGGTCCTGGGCCGGGTCGTCGCCGAGGAGCCCTCCGTCACCCGCTACCTCGGCACCCGCACCGAACCCGGCCGCTGGTAGCGCCCTCCCCCGCCGCGAACGCCGGAGCGGCCCGGACTCCCCGTCCGGGCCGCTCCGCCGTTCCGTTCCACTGCCGCCGGGTCCTAGGGCCCTGTCCGGTCGATCTTGTCGGATCAGCGCGCGGCGTCGGGCGCCCGGCTGGGAGTGCCGGCCCGACGCCCTCGTACTGGATGTACTCGGGTGTTGGGCCGGTGCTTCCAGGCGGGATGATCCGGCGTCGCGCGCCCGGCAAGATCGGCCGGACAGGGCCTAGCCCAGGCGCAGCAGCCGGGAGCCGATGGACGCCGGGGCCAGGTCCGACTTCAGGGTGACCGGCACCTCGACCCGGCCGTCCCCGTCGCCCGCCGACAGCGTGCCGACCTGGGTGCCGGCCGGCAGGGTGTGGGCGATCTTCCCGACCGGGGTCAGGGTCAGGTGCGCGGTGATGCCGTTCCAGCCCGCGACGGTCAGCGCCTTGGCCGCGACCACCGGCACCTTCCCGCCCACGCCGTCGTCCACGTAGCCGACCACCTGGCCCTGCTCGGCCAGGGTCTGCCCGGCCAGCGCGGCCTGCGCGGCCACGTTGATCCGCTGGCTCGGCGGCTGCGCGGCCCGCACCAGGCTCATCTCCTCCTTGGTCTGCGGCTGGCCCAGCGTCACGCCGACGATCATCCGCTGCACGCCGCCGACCTCCTTCACCGCCGCCCACATCAGGCAGGACTGCGCGGGCGTCGAGGAGCCGGTCTTGCCGCCGATGATGCCGTTCTTGCCCAGCAGCGCGTTGGTGTTGAAGATCCGCTGGCCGTTGAACCGGGTGTCCGGCTCCGCGACGACCTGCTTGAAGATCTCCAGCTGCATGGCCTTCTCGGCCACCTTCAGCTGGTCCTTCGCGGTCGACTTGGTGTCGTTGTTGTACCCGGCCGCGTCCGCGTAGGTGGTGTTGGTCATGCCGAGCTGCGCGGCGGTGGCGTTCATCTTCTTCACGAACTCCTCCTCACTGCCGGAGTCCCAACGCGCCAGCAGCCGGGCCACGTTGTTGGCCGACGGCAGCATCAGCATCTCCAACGCCTCGTACTCGGTGAGCTGCTGGCCCTCCGTCAGCGTCACCGTCGACTCGTCGTTGTTGCCCGACTCCTGGGCGGCCGCCTTGTCCACCGTCAGCACCGGGCCGCTCTCCCCCTTCTTCAAGGGGTGCGCCTGCAGGATCAGGTACGCGTTCATCACCTTGGTGACGGACGCGATCGGCACCGGCTTCTCCTCCCCCGACGACCCCAGGCTGCCCACGCCCACCACCTCGGCGGCCGCCTGCCCCTTCGCCGGCCACGGGATGTTCGGCTGCTCGCCCCCGAAGGTGAACGAGTCCGCCAGCGACAGCTTCGCCTTCGGCGCCGGTAGCGGACGCAGCAACTGCGCCGCGACCAGCACGCCCAGCACCACCGCCAGGAAGACGCCCCAGATCGTGATCCGCTTCACCGCCCGCCGCAACGGCGTCATCGGACGGGCACTCAGCGCCTTCAGCACCTCCAGCGCCTCGATGGTGCTCTCCGGCCCCGGCGGGGGCGCGACCGGCAGCGGCGGAGGCGGCGGCGGAGCGGCGGGCGCGGCAGCGGCGGCGGGAACGGGCCCCGGAGCGGGCTTCGCGGCCGGCACGGGGACGGGCTTCGGCTCCGCGGCCGCCTCGGGCTTCGGCACGGCCACGGGCTTCGTGGGTGCCTCGGACTTCGCAGCCGTCTCGGCCTGGGGCTCGGGCTTCGGCTCGGGCTTCGGCTCGGCCTTGGACTCGGCCTTGGGCTCGACCGCGGGCTTCGCGGGTGCCTCGGACTTCGCAGCCGCCTCGGGCTTCGGCTCGGCCTTGGGCTCGGCCTCCGTGGCCTCCTTGGGCAGCCGGAGCATCACGGTCCGCTCGGGACGGTCCTTGTCGACCCGCAGCGTCATCGTCGGCTCGGGCTTCGCGGCCGCCTCGGACTCGGCACCGTCCTCGGCCTCGGCGTCGTCCTCGCCATCGCCCTCAGCCTCGGCCTCGGCTTCTGTTTCCGCCTCGCCCTTCTCCGCCGCCGCAGCGGACTTCGCCAGGTCCGCCATCCGCAGCGTCATCGTGGGCTGCGGCCCGGCCGGAGCGTCCGCAGCCTCACCCTCCTCGGCCTTGGCGTCTCCCTCGTCCTCAGCCTCGTCCTCTTCTTCTTCCGCCGGCAGCTCCGGCACCCGCAGCATCATCGTCGGCTCAGGCTTCGCCGCAGCCCCCGACTCCGCCTTGCCCTCGTCCGCCTCTTCTTCCGCCGACGGCTCGGGCTCCGCCTCGTCCGTCTCCTCTTCCTCCGGCAGCTCCGGCGCGCGCAGCGTCATGGTCGGCTGCGGGCCCTTCGGGGCGGATTCCGTCTCGGATTCGGGGGTGTCCTCGTCCCGAGGGGTGGGACGGGGGTCGGTGAGGGCGGCGCTGGATTCGGGGAGGTCGGCGGGGAGGCGGAGGGTCGTGGTGCGGGTGTCCGCATCGCGGACGCGCAGGTGGACGGTGCTGTTGCCCGTGGCGCGCTCGCCGGGTTCGCGCGGGGTCTCCTCGGTCTCGGCCGACCGCTCCTCGCCGTCGTGCCGCTCGCTCTGCGGGGACTCGCCCACGTAACCCACTCCTCCTCGTCCGCCCGGCACCGCCGGTCCGATCACACAAGCTGGTTTTTTTCGGGCGGGTTCTCGACCCGGCCCAGCACCTGTACAGTCTCCGGCACCGAACCCGCAAGGGCCCGCCGCACCCCGCCCGACCGGCGGTTTTTCCTGCCCGTACGGGCCGCTGCCCGGTCAGACGCGGAGCCGTCGGACGGTGGTTCCAGCCTGCCCGGGCAAGGTCACGATTCGGAGGCGTACTCGACAAGCCTGTGTGAGAGGCGTCACCCTGTCATTCATCCACGCGGGGAGGCTTGGATGGGCAGAGGCCGTCGAACCATTCCCGAGGAGCTGCTGTTGCTCGCGCTGGACCCGGCCACGGGTACCACCGCGCAGCCGCAGACCCTCGACCTCGGACTTGCCGGGGCGCAGCTCGTCGAGCTGTCCCTGGCCGGAAGGATAGTCCCGGACGGGGACCGGATCGCCGTGGTGGTGCCACGGCCGACCGGTGACCCGACCCTTGACCACGCACTGGAGCTGTTGCGCCGGCGCGGCAGTCCGGTGCGCGCCGCGCACTGGATCGGTGGCCCGCGCCTGGGCCTCCGGCAGACGTACCTGGCGCACCTGGAACGGTGCGGCATGGTGACGGCTGTGGCCGGGCAGGTCTGCGGGGTGCTGCCGACGACGCGCTACCAGGCGTCGGACGACTGCACCAACGCGGCGATCAAGCAGCGGCTGGACACGGCGATCCGCACCGGCGTGCCGCCGGACCCGCGGACGGCGGCGCTGGCGGCGCTGGCGCACGCGGTCGGCCTGGGCAAGCACCTGTACCCGGGCAACGAGGGGCGGTCCTCGCGCTCCCGGCTGCGGGACCTGATCAGGTACGACCCGCTGGGCGGGATGGTGGCCCACGCGGTGATGGACGTGCAGAACGGTCTGCCCGCCCAGCAGCAGGGCAGGTCGGCGCCAGCGGGTTCGCGCGGTCCGGCCGGTCGTCCGGCGGCCGCGGGGCGCGGGGTGGCCAGCAGGGTGGGCGCGCGATGAGCGGCGCACGCCGTTAGCGTTCGGTTCGGCAGGAGGGCGGGTGGCCCGGTGCGATGCACCGGGCCACCCGCCCTCCGGCGTTTCCGGCGTCCGCGCGGTGTCCCGACGGTCCGTCAGGGGCCTTGGCGGGCGCGGGAGTCCCTTTAGCGGGTGGGGGCGCCGAGCGCAAGGGCTCGGATCCATATTGAGCTATTTTCCGATGATCTGTTCTACTGCGGTACTTCGATTCCTGGACACGGACCGCAGTTGAGGTGGCATGCTGCTCAGCGTCAGGGGGTTGGTACCAATTACCGCACTGTTGCCAGAAGTCCGGCCGGAGGTCGATGTGTCCGCCAGCGTGAATCCGACGGTCCGCCGCCGCAGGCTCGGCGCCGAACTGCGGCGCCTGCGCGAGCTCAAGGGCATGACCGCCGAAGAGGTGGCCGGCCGCCTGATGGTCTCCCAGTCGAAGATCAGCCGACTGGAGAACGGCCGCCGCTCGATCAGCCAGCGCGACGTGCGCGACCTGTGCGACGTCTACGAGGTCGAGGACGAGCGGGTCCGCGCCGGGCTGATGGAGATGGCCAAGGAGTCGCGGCAGCGCGGCTGGTGGCACGAGTTCGGGGACATCCCGTACAGCGTGTACATCGGGCTGGAGGCGGAGGCGTCCTCGATCCGGGCGTACGAGTCCTCGTTTGTGCCGGGGCTGCTGCAGACCCGCGAGTACGCCGAGGCGGTGGTGGCCGGGACGCAGCCGGACACCGACCCGACCGCGATCCGCCGCCGGGTGGACGTCCGGCTCAAGCGGCAGCACCGGATCCACGGCGCGGACCAGCTGGGCAGCCTGTGGGTGGTGATAGACGAGGCCGTGCTGCGCCGCCAGGTCGGCGGGAAGGCGGTGATGGCCGAGCAGTTGTACCAGCTCGTCGAACTGGGCGAGCGGGCCAACATCAACCTCCAGGTCATCCCGTTCAGCCACGGCTCCCACCCCGGCATGACCGGGACATTCTCCCTGCTGGAGTTCCCCGAGTCGGCGGATTCCACGGTCGTCTACTTCGAAGGAGTGACGAGCGATCTCTACCTGGAGAAGGACGCCGACGTCCGCCGCTATACCAATCTGTACGACCACTTGAGGGCCGCGGCGCTGAGCGTCGCGGAGAGCCGGTCGATGATCGCCACCATCGCAGAGGAGTTCATGAAATGAGCAAGGCCACCGAGAGCCTGACCTGGCGCAAGAGCAGCTACAGCGGGGGCAACGGCGCCTGCGTGGAGATCGCCGTGCCGGGTTCGGCCTCGATCGCGGTCCGCGACTCCAAGGACCCGCAGGGCCCGCAGCTGCGCTTCTCCGAGGCGGCCTGGGCGGCGTTCGCCGCGGCGGCCGGGGCGGGCCGCTTCGGCGAGCTCTGAGCCCTTGGCCACAGGTGCGAAGGTGCCCGCCGCTTCCCGCGCGGCGGGCACCTTCGCGTCCGGGGCCGGACTGTCAGGCGGCCGGACGGGCGGCCTGGCGGCCGGGCGGGGTCAGGCGTCCGCGGCCGGGTAGCGGACCGACCAGGCCTCGGTGCCGTGCAGTTCGGGGCCGTGCAGCAGTTCCAGCACCAGGTCGTCGGCGAGTTCCAGGACGGTGCCGCGGCCCTCCAACTCGGCCAGCAGGTCCGGCGGGAGGGCGGTCTCGCCGTGCAGGGCGCCCAGCAGGTTGCCGCAGATCGAGCCGGTGGAGTCGCTGTCGCCGGAGTGGTTGACGGCCAGCAGCAGGCCGCTGCGGACGTCCTCGGCGACCAGCGCGCAGTACAGGCCGATGGCGAGCGCCTCCTCGGCCACCCAGCCCTCGCCGAGCTCCTCGACCCGCTCGGGGGACGGCGCCCCGGCCCGCACCGCGTCCAGGGCGGCGCGCAGCGCGGCGGTGGTCTCCTCGTGGCCGGTGCGCTCGGAGAGCAGGGCCAGCGCCAGGTGCACGCCCTCCTCCAGGGTGCCGCCGCGGGCCACCGCGTGGACGACCACCGCGAACGCCCCGGCGGACAGGTAGCCGGTGGGGTGGCCGTGGGTCAGCACCGAGCACTCGACGGCGAGTTGGAAGACCAGCGCCGGGTCCCAGGCGGTGAGCAGCCCGAACGGGGCGGCCCGCATCACGGTGCCGCAGCCCTTGGAGCCCGGGTTGCGCGGCTCCTCGACGGTCGGCAGCGGGCCGCTCTCGGTGCCGGCCAGCCCGGACAGGCAGGCCTGGCCGGGAGCCCGGCGGGCGTACAGCCACTCCTCGCGGCCGAGCCAGCCCAGGTCCTTGCGGCGCTCGTCCGGGCCCCAGTCCTGCTGGGTGGCGTACCAGCGCAGGTAGGCGCGGTGCACGTCGGACGGCGGGTGCCAGGAGCCGGCGTCGCGGCTGATGTGGGAGCGGATCAGGCCGTCGACGGTGAACAGCGTCATCTGGGTGTCGTCGGTGATCGCGCCGCGCCGCCCGTACGCGGGGACGTAGCCGGCCACGCCCGCCTCGCCGTGGGCCGCGCGGATCTGCTCCAGTTGCTCGAACTCGATGCCGCCGCCGAGCGCGTCCCCGATCGCCCCGCCGAGCAGGCAGCCCCGGACCCGGCTGCGGAAGTCCTGCTGCTGGGCGCGTGACCACAGAGGCATCACGGGGCGGAACCCTTTCGTCGACGGCACGGTCGGGAGCCCGGAGCAGGCGCACGGGCAGTAGACGCACCTTATTCGAAGAGCAGCGCGAAAAGGCCCCCGGGACCGAACATCGGTGCGCCCGCTCACCCGTCACCGCCCGGACACCCGCAGGTCACCGGGCGGAGAGCCGGGCGTCGGACGCGGGAGTCGGGCGCGGGCGGCGGGCGCGGGCGGCGGGCGCGGGCCGCTAGTCGAGGACCGGCAGCAGCTGCGGCAGGTGCCCGTCGGAGGCCAGGGCGGCGGCGCGGCGTTCGGCGGGCACCTCGCCGTAGAGGGTGGTGCGCTGGCGGGACGGGCGGCCGGCCAGGGCGGCGATCGCCTCCAGGTCGCGGACCGACTTGTAGGAGCCCCAACCGGAGCCCGCCATCCGGGAGATGGTCTCCTCCATCAGGGTGCCGCCGAGGTCGTTGGCGCCGCTGCGGAGCATCTCGGCGGCACCCTCCGCGCCGAGCTTGACCCAGCTGGTCTGGATGTTGGGGATGTGCGGGTGCAGCAGCAGCCGGGCCATCGCGGTGACCGCCCGGTTGTCGCGGGCGGTCGGGCCGGGCCGGGCGATGCCCGCCAGGTAGACCGGCGCGTTGGTGTGCACGAACGGCAGGGTGACGAACTCGGTGAAGCCGCCGGTGCGCTGCTGGACCTGCGCGAGCAGCCGCAGGTGGCCCAGCCAGTGCCTGGGGGTGTCGACGTGGCCGTACATCATCGTCGAGGAGGAGCGCAGGCCCAGCTCGTGCGCGGCGGTGACCACCTCGACCCAGGTCGCGGCGGGCAGCTTGCCCTTGGTGAGCACCCAGCGGACCTCGTCGTCGAGGATCTCGGCGGCCGTGCCGGGGATGGAGTCCAGCCCGGCGTCCTTCGCGGCGGCCAGCCAGTCGCGGACCGACAGGCCGGTGCGGGTGGCGCCGTTGACCACCTCCATCGGCGAGAAGGCGTGCACGTGGATGCCCGGCACCCGCTCCTTCACGGCCCGGGCGATGTCGAAGTACGCGGTGCCGGGCAGGTCCGGGTGGATGCCGCCCTGCATGCACACCTCGGTCGCGCCGACCTGCCAGGCCTGCTCGGCCCGTTCGGCGACCTGGTCCAGCGAGAGGGTGTAGGCGTCGGCGTCGGTGCGGCGCTGGGCGAAGGCGCAGAACCGGCAGCCGGTGTAGCAGACGTTGGTGAAGTTGATGTTCCGGGTGACGCAGTAGGTGACGTCCTCGCCGACGGTGTCGCGGCGCAGCTCGTCGGCGATCCGGGTCAGCGCGTCCAGCGCGTCGCCGTCGGCCTGGAACAGGGCCAGGGCCTGGTCGTCGGTGAGCCGCTCCGGGTCGTCGGCGGCGGTGGACAGCGCGGCCCGCAGGTCGGCGTCGATCCGGCGGGGGGCGGGCAGCGCGGCCTGTTCGCGCAGCGCCTCCCAGTCGCCGTACACGTCGTCGAAGTCGGAGCGGCGGTCGCCGGTGCGGCCCTCGGTGTCGACGGTGCGGAACAGGTCGGTGCGGCCGCCGCCGGTCATCGGCGCGTCCGGCTCCTGCCAGGGCAGGCCGACCGGGCGGGCGCCCTCGACGGCCAGGCCGGTGGCCGGGTCGGCGAGCGCCCGGACGTGCGGGAGCAGCCGCGGGTCCAGCCAGGGCTCGCCGCGCTTGAGGTACTCGGGGTAGATCGTCAACCGCTCGCGCAGGGTGAACCCGGCGGCGGCGGTCCGTTCGGCCAGCTCTTCGACGTGCGGCCAGGGGCGCTCCGGGTTGACGTGGTCGGGCGTCAGCGGGGAGACGCCGCCCCAGTCGTCGATGCCCGCGCCGATCAGCAGCGCGTACTCGGCGTCCACCAGGTTCGGCGGGGCCTGGATCCGGGCGGCGGGGCCGAGCAGCAGCCGGGCCACCGCCACCGCGGCGGCCAGCTCGGACAGTTCGGCGTCCGGCATGGCGCGCATCGCGGTGTCCGGCTTGGCCCGGAAGTTCTGCACGATCACCTCCTGCACGCCCTGGTAGGCGCGGGCCACCTTGCGGATCGCCAGCAGCGACTCGGCCCGCTCCTCGAAGCTCTCGCCGATGCCGATCAGCACGCCGGTGGTGAACGGCACCGCGCTGCGCCCGGCGTCCTCCAGCACCCGCAGCCGGACGGCCGGTTCCTTGTCGGGCGAGCCGTGGTGCGGGCCGCCGGGCTCCGACCAGAGGCGGACGGCGGTGGTCTCCAGCATCATGCCCATCGACGGGGCGACCGGCTTGAGCCGCTGGAAGTCCGTCCAGGACAGCACGCCCGGGTTGAGGTGCGGCAGCAGCCCGGTCTCCTCCAGCACCCGCACGGCCATCGCCCGCACGTACGCGAGGGTGTCGTCGTAGCCGTGCGCGTCCAGCCACTCGCGGGCCTCGGGCCAGCGGTCCTCGGGGCGGTCGCCGAGCGTGAACAGGGCTTCCTTGCAGCCGAGTTCGGCGCCCTTGCGGGCGATGTCCAGCACCTCGTCCGGGGACAGGTACAGGCCGTGGCCGTCCTTGCGGAGCTTGCCGGGCACGGTGACGAAGGTGCAGTAGTGGCAGCGGTCCCGGCACAGCCGGGTGAGCGGGACGAACACCTTGCGGGAGTAGGTGATGACGCCGGGGCGCCCGGCCTGCTCCAGCCCGGCGTCGCGGAGCCGGGCGGCGACCGCGCACAGCTGCCGCAGGTCCTCGCCGCGGGCCTGCAGCAGCACCGCCGCCTCCGCCGCGTCCAGCGCCACCCCGTCCCGGGCCCGGCGCAGCGCCCGCCGCATCGCGGTCGCGGTCGGGGCCTGGGCGGGGACGGCAGCGGGCACGGGCGGGCGCTGAGGGCTCATGGGGCCGACCCTACGCGAGAGGTAGCCCTGCGGGACTACACGACCCTGACGGCGTCTCAGGGTCGCAACACCCCGGATACAACGGGAGGCGTACCCGGATCTGCTGCCGCCGGGCGACGCCCCCGGGCGGACGGCGGTGGTCTCATGGACGGTGACAGCGCACAGGCACTCGGAAGGGGGCTGCCATGGACCAGGACTCCACCGCAGAACAGGGCATGACACCGATCCGGATCGCACCGGTCGAACGGCCGGAGCGTCCCGCCCGGCCCGCGAAGCGGCGCACCGCCGTCCGGATCGGCGTACCGGTGGCCGTGGCCGCCGTCGTCGCCACCGGCATCGGCCTGGTGCCCGCGCTCGCCAGCGACGAGGCGCCGGACCTGCCCGCGATCAGTGCCCAGGACCTCGTCGCCAAGGCCCTGGGTTCGACCACCGACACCTTCTCCGGCACCGTCCGGGTCAGCGCCGACCTGGGCCTGCCCACCGCCCTCACCGACGCCGTGACCGGCTCCGGCGCCATCGGCGACCTGGCCCGCAGCGCCGGCGCGTCGGTCGGCGGGGCCGACCCGCAGCTGAAGGCCGTCGAACTCCTGGGCGGCTCGCACACCCTGAGCGTCGCCGCGGACGGGCCCGAGCGGCAGCGGCTCACCCTGTCCGGCGAGAAGTCCGGCTACGAGCTGGTCCACAACGGCGACCAGGTCTGGGCCTACGACCGCGACTCCCGGCAGGCCCTGCACTTCACCGGCGCCGGCCGGGCCGACGGGCAGCACGACGCGGGCCGGGCCGGCATCGGCTCGCTGACCCCGCAGGACGTCGCCAAGCAGCTCCTCGACGGCTCCGCCGAGACCACCTCGGTCACCGTCTCCGGCACCGAGCGGGTCGCCGGGCACGCCGCGTACCGGCTCAGCGTCAAGCCGAAGCAGTCCGGTTCGACGATCGACGAGATCCGGGTCTCGGTCGACGCCGAGAAGGGCTTCCCGCTCGCCGTGCAGGTCCGCACCACCGACGGCGCGACCGCGCTCGACGTCCGCTTCGGCACCCTGTCCTACGCGAAGCCGGACGCCAAGACCTTCGACTTCGCCGCCCCCAAGGGCGCCAAGGTCGTCGAGCGGTCCGCCGACGCGCTCCCGGGCAGCCCGCTCCCGTCCGTGCTGCCCACCCCGGGGGCCGGGCACGACACTGCGGACGCCGGGCACGACGCCGCGGTCGCCGGGCACGACGCCGCGGTCGCCGGGCACGACGCGGGCGTGATCGGCAAGGGCTGGACCGCCGTCGCGCACGGCAACGCGGGCGCCGAGGCCGCCAAGGGCCTGGCCAAGTTCACCGGCCGCCAGGTCGACGGCGGCACCCTGGTCTCCACCCGCATCGTCAACGCCCTGGTCACCAAGGACGGCCGGGTCTACGTCGGCGCGGTCACCCCGGAGACCCTGCAGGCGGCGGCGAAGCAGTCCTGAACCCGCCCGGGCGGCCCCGCCCGGTGACGCGGCCTCAGCAGGCCGTCCGCCGGGTGGAGGCCGCCGCCAGGGCCAGGGCCGGCAGGTCGGCGGGAGCGACCAGGAAGAGCGGGGACCAGCCCGCGGTGACCAGCCGGACGCCGGCGGTCAGGCCGTGCAGGCGGGCCCGGTGGGAGTGGCGCAGTTCGACCCGCTCCAGGCGGTAGGGCGGCAGCAGTTCGACCGGCTCGCCGGTGCCGGGGTGCCAGCGGATCTCGGCGGGGAACCCGGTGCGGCGGGTGATGCGCAGCTCGCCGCCCTGCGCGCCGCCCGCTTCCCGCCGGACCGCCGGAACGCGGCGGAGCACGGGAACGTGGCGGGGCACGGGCCGGGCGAGGTGCACCATCGGAGTTCCTCCCGCGCGCCGGGACTGCTGGCGGCCGGGTCGCGCAGCACGGACGTTAGCAGCCCGGGAGTCCGGTTGAGGAGATCCCGCGGAGGCGTTCTTCACGACCGCCCGTCCCGGCCCGGCCCTTGACGCGGACTCGGGCCGGACGGTGGGATGGTGGGCCGCCCCGGACCGCCCGTCCGTCGGGCGCCCGCCCGCCTGTTCGACCCCGCTGGGAGTGCCGTGCCGATCCGCCGCCGCCAGGTCCTGCTCGGCGGGCTGGCCGCCCTGGCCGGGACGGCGCTGGCCAGGTACGGCTCCGCGGCGGCGAGTTCGGCGAACGGGCCGTCGGGGCTGCTGGAGGTCACCACCGGCTGGACGTCCGGCCCGGAGCAGAACGGCCTGCAGGCCATGCTGGCCGCGCTGAAGGGCCGCGCCCCGGACGTCACCTTCGTGGCCGGGGACAGCTCCGCCCCGTCCGACACCGACCTCGCCCGGCGGCTGGCCGACGGGCTGCCGCCGGACAGCTTCCGCTGCTGCGGCGGCGCCGAACTCGCCGAGCTGGCAGCCCACTTGGAGCCGCTGGACGGCCCCGCCCGGGCCCGCGGCTGGCTGGCCGGGCTGCCCGCGGCGGTCCTGCCCCGGCTGCGCGTGCGCGGGGCGCTGTACGCCGTCCCGGCCGGGGTGCGGCGCACCAACCTGCTGTGGACCAACCCGCCGCTGCTGGCGGCCGCCGGCGCGGCCGGGCCCCCGGCGGACCCGGAGGCGCTGCTGGCCCGGCTGCGGCAGGCCGCCGGCACCGTCGCCGCCCCGCTGGCGGTCGGCGGCCCCACCGAGGTGCTGCACCTGGCCGAGACCGTCCTGCTGGCCGCGCACGGCCCGGACGCGTTCGCCGCGCTCTGGCAACCCGGCGGCCCCTGGGGCTCCCCCGCCACCACCGGCGCCCTGCGCACCCTGGACGCCCTGCTGGAGCTGGCCGCCCCGCCCGCCGCCGACGCCGACTGGACCGACGCCGCCCGCCTGCTCGGCACCGGCCGGGCCGGGTTCCTGCTCACCGGCGACTGGGCCGACACCTGGCTGCGCGACACCCTCGACCTGCGCCCGGGCACCGACTACGGCTGGACGGCCGCCCCCGGCACCGGCGGCCTGTTCCAGTCCCGCCTGGACGCCTTCGCGCTGCCCCGCGCGGCCCGCCACCGCCCCGCCGCGCTCGCCTGGCTCGACGTCTGCGCCGACCTCGACGGCCAGATCGCCCTGAACGGCGCCCGCGCCGCCGTCCCCGCCCGCACCGACCTGCCCGGCTCCACCCCGGCCCTGTTCGGCCCGTACGCCCGCTGGTCGCTGGAGGAGTGGCGCACCCGCCGCCCGGTCGACTCGCTGGCCCACGGCGGCCTGCTGCCGGCCGGCCGGCGGGCCGCGGCCCGGGCCGCGGCGGCCGCGTTCACCGGGCACCGCGACAGCACCCGGCTGGCCCGCGACCTCGCCGCGACCTGAGTCGGCGTCAGGAACCCGCCGTCAGGAACCCGCCGTCAGGACGCGGCGGCCGGCACCGGCGGGGCGGTGGCGGCGGCGCGCCGCCGCTCGACCCGGATCCGCCGCAGCGCGTCCCCGCTCAGCACCACCAGCGCCACCCACACCAGGGCGAAGCCCGCCCAGCGGGCCGGCTCCATCGTCTCGTGGAACACCGCCACGCCGATCAGGAACTGCGACACCGGCGCCAGGTACTGCAGCAGCCCCAGCGTGGTCAGCGGCACCCGCAGCGCCGCCGCGCCGAAGCACATCAGCGGCACCGCCGTGATCACCCCGCTGGCCAGCAGCAGCGCGGTGTGGCCCCAACCGTGGTGCCCCAGGGTGCCCTGGCCGCGCACCTCCAGGTAGACCAGGAACGCCACCGCGAACGGGAACATCACCGCGCTCTCCACCGCGAGGCTCTCCGCCCCGCCCAGGCCGACCTTCTTCTTCAGCAGCCCGTAGGTGGCGAACGAGAACGCCAGCGCCAGCGCGATCCACGGCGGCCGGCCGTACGCCACCGTCAGCACCAGGACCGCCGCGGTGCCGACGCCGACCGCCGCCCACTGCGCCGGGCGCAGCCGCTCGCGCAGCACCAGCACGCCGAAGGCGATCGTCACCAGCGGGTTGATGAAGTACCCGAGGCTGGTCTCCACCACGTGCCCGGAGTTCACGCCCCAGATGTACACGCCCCAGTTCACCGAGACGGTGGCCGCGGCCAGCGCCAGCATGCCCAGCCGCCGGGGCTGGCGCAGCAGCGGGCGGATCCACGCCCAGCGGCGGCGCACCAGCAGCATCGCGGTGACCGCCACCAGCGACCACGTCATCCGGTTGGCCAGGATGTCGGCCGCCCCGGCGGGCTCCAGCAGCGGCCAGAACAGCGGGAACAGGCCCCACATCCCGTACGCCGCGAAGCCGTTCCACAATCCGACCCTGGCCTCCCGCGAACCCTCCGCCATGGCCTGCCCTTCACCCGCGCGCCGTCGTGTCACCCGAAAGGTAACGGCCCGCGCGCCGGAATGTCATCCCCGTAATCCTGGGACGGTGCTGACGACGGCGGCCGGGGCCCGGGAAACGCCTGCTCCCCGGGCCCCGGCCGTCACCGCTCGGCCTACGCGTCCACCGTCCAGGTGCTGGAGCCCGCCAGCAGGGCGGCGAGGCCGCCGCGGCCCTGCTGCTCCTCGGCCCGGGTCAGCTGCTCGGCCATCAGGGTGTCGTAGACCGGCCGGGCGACGTCGCGCAGGACGCCGATCGGGGTGTGGTGCAGGGTGTCGGCGTCGGCCAGCCTGGTCAGCGCGAAGGCGGTGGCCGGGCTGGCGGCGTGGGCGTCGTGGACCAGCGCGGTGCCCTCGCCGAGCGGGGCGATCCGCAGTTCGCCGTCGCCGTCCCGGACCACCTGGTGCCCGGCGCCGACCAGGACCGGCTGCCCGTGCTCCAGGCGGATCAGCGCCTCGTCGCGGGTGCCCGGCTCCTTGAGGACCTCGAAGGCACCGTCGTTGAAGATGTTGCAGTTCTGGTAGATCTCCACCAGCGCGGTGCCCTCGTGCTGCGCGGCGGCCCGCAGCACCGACTGCAGGTGCTGGCGGTCGGAGTCGATGGTGCGGGCCACGAAGGTGGCCTCGGCGCCGATCGCCAGCGAGAGCGGGTTGAACGGGGTGTCCAGCGAGCCCATCGGCGTCGACTTGGTGATCTTGCCGACCTCGCTGGTGGGCGAGTACTGCCCCTTGGTCAGGCCGTAGATCCGGTTGTTGAACAGCAGGATCTTCAGGTTGACGTTGCGGCGCAGCGCGTGGATCAGGTGGTTGCCGCCGATCGACAGCGCGTCGCCGTCGCCGGTCACCACCCACACCGACAGGTCGGGGCGGGAGGCGGCCAGGCCGGTGGCGATCGCCGGGGCGCGGCCGTGGATCGAGTGCATCCCGTAGGTGTTCATGTAGTACGGGAAGCGCGAGGAGCAGCCGATGCCGGAGACGAAGACGGTGTTCTCGCGCCGGATGCCCAGCTCGGGCATGAAGGACTGGACGGCGGCCAGGACGGCGTAGTCCCCGCAGCCGGGGCACCAGCGCACCTCCTGGTCGGTCTTGAACTCCTTCGCGGTCTGCGGGCCGTCCGCCTTGGGGACCAGGCGCAGGGCGGGGAAGTCGGTCATCGGGTCTCCTCCGCGTCGAGGCCGCCGAGCGCGGCGTGCAGCACGTCGGCGAGTTGGGCGGCCTTGAACGGCAGGCCGCGGACCTGGTTGTAGGACTGGGCGTCGACGAGGTACTTGGCGCGCAGCAGCAGGGCGAGCTGGCCGAGGTTCATCTCGGGGACGATCACCCGCTGGTAGCCGCGCAGGACGGCGCCGAGGTTGGCCGGGAACGGGTTGAGGTGGCGCAGGTGGGCCTGGGCGACGTGGCCGCCGTCGGCCCGCACCCGGCGCACCGCGGCGGTGATCGGGCCGTAGGTGGAGCCCCAGCCGAGCACCAGGACCCGGGCCTCGCCGCTCGGGTCGTCGACCTCGACGTCGGGCACCGCGATGCCGTCGACCTTGGCCTGCCGGGTGCGGACCATGAAGTCGTGGTTGGCCGGGTCGTAGGAGATGTTGCCGGTGCCGTCCTGCTTCTCGATGCCGCCGATCCGGTGCTCCAGGCCGGCGGTGCCGGGGACCGCCCACGGGCGGGCCAGCGTGTGCGGGTCGCGCTGGTAGGGGCGGAAGCTGCCGTCGGGGCCGTTCGGCTCGGTGGCGAACTCGACGCGCAGGTCCGGGAGTTCGTCGACGTCCGGGAGCTTCCACGGCTCGGAGCCGTTGGCCAGGTAGCCGTCCGAGAGCAGGAACACCGGGGTGCGGTAGGTGAGCGCGATCCGGGCCGCCTCCAGCGCGGCCGTGAAGCACTCGGCGGGCGTGGCGGGCGCCACGATCGGCACCGGGGCCTCGCCGTTGCGGCCGAACATCGCCTGCAGCAGGTCGGCCTGCTCGGTCTTGGTGGGCAGGCCGGTGGACGGGCCGCCGCGCTGGATGTCGACCACCACCAGCGGCAGTTCCAGCGACACCGCGAGGCCGATGGTCTCGCTCTTGAGCGCCACGCCGGGCCCGGAGGTCGTGGTCACGCCCAGCGCGCCGCCGAACGCCGCGCCCAGCGCGGCGCCGATCCCGGCGATCTCGTCCTCGGCCTGGAAGGTGCGCACGCCGAAGTTCTTGTGCCGGGACAGCTCGTGCAGGATGTCCGAGGCCGGGGTGATCGGGTACGAGCCGAGGAACACCGGCAGCCCGGAGCGCTCCCCCGCCGCGACCAGGCCGTAGGACAGCGCCAGGTTGCCGGAGATGTTGCGGTAGGTGCCGGGTTCGAGCTTGGCGGGCGGCACCTCGTAGGAGACCGCGAAGCTCTCGGTGGTCTCGCCGAAGTTCCAGCCGGCCCGGAACGCCGTCACGTTGGCCTCGGCGATCTGCGGCTTCTTGGCGAACTTCTGCCGCAGGAACAGCTCGGTGCTGTGGGTGGGCCGGTGGTACATCCAGGACAGCAGGCCGAGCGCGAACATGTTCTTCGCCCGCTCGGCGTCCTTGCGGGCCAGTCCGCTGTCCTTGAGCGCCTCCAGGGTGAGCGTGGTCAGCCCCACCGGGTGCAGCCGGAACGCCTCCAGCGAGCCGTCCTCCAGCGGGTCCCGCTGGTAGCCGACCTTGGCCAGCGCCCGCTTGGTGAACTCGTCGGTGTTGACGATGATCTCGGCGCCGGCCGGCAGGTCCGGCAGGTTGGCCTTCAGCGCCGCCGGGTTCATCGCCACCAGGACGTCGGGCGCGTCGCCCGGCGTCAGGATGTCGTGGTCGGCGAAGTGCAGCTGGAAGCTGGAGACGCCGGGCAGGGTGCCTGCGGGTGCGCGGATCTCGGCCGGGAAGTTCGGCAGCGTGGAGAGGTCGTTGCCGAACGCCGCCGTCTCCGAGGTGAACCGGTCGCCGGTGAGCTGCATGCCGTCGCCGGAGTCACCCGCGAAACG
Source organism: Kitasatospora sp. YST-16 (assembly GCF_026802215.1). Lineage (NCBI taxonomy): Bacteria > Bacillati > Actinomycetota > Actinomycetes > Kitasatosporales > Streptomycetaceae > Kitasatospora > Kitasatospora sp. YST-16. Next base: position 4,135,557 of record NZ_CP113837.1, on the reverse strand, counting down.
GATGATCACCCGGTCCAGCCGCCTGATCGGCTTGGCCGTCCGTCCGGGCGCTGAACGCTCCGACACGGCCGGGCCGTCGCCGTCCGAACCGTCCACTGCTTCTGACTGATCGACCTGACTGGTCACTGCCGCGGACCTCCTCGTCGGGGGAGCCAGCAGCGGGCGTGAGCCGTGTGCCCCGTCCGCCTGGCGCACCACAGCGAATCCTAAGCGGGCGGAGCACCGCTGGAAGGGAACTCGCACAGACGGCTGCGGCGGGTCCCGCCAGGTCAGGACTCCAGGTAGGCGAGCACCGCGAGAACCCGCCGGTGGTCCTCCTGGCTCTGTCCCAAACCCAGCTTCTGGAAGATGTTCGACACGTGCTTCTCCACCGCGCCGTCCGACACCACCAGCTGCTTGGCGATCGCCGCGTTGGTCCGGCCCTCGGCCATCAGGCCCAGCACCTCGCGCTCACGGGGCGTCAGCGCGGCCAGCGTGTCGACCTGGCGGCTGCGGCTGAGCAGCTGCTGCACCACCTCCGGGTCCAGCGCGGTGCCGCCCTCGGCGACCCGGGCCACCGCGTCGACGAACTCGCGGACCTCGGCCACCCGGTCCTTCAGCAGGTAGCCCACGCCCCGGGTGGAGCCCGCCAGCAGCTCGCTCGCGTACTGCTCCTCGACGTGCTGGGAGAGCACCAGCACCCCCAGCCCGGGGTGCCGCCCGCGCAGCTCCACGCAGGCCCGCACGCCCTCGTCGGTGTGCGTCGGGGGCATCCGGACGTCCGCCACCACGACGTCGGGCAGGGCGCCCTCCGCGTGCAGGGCGTCGATCGTGCGCACCAGGGCCTCGCCGTCGCCGACCCCGGCCACGACCTCCATCCCACGGTCCGTCAGCAGTCGTGTCAGCCCCTCCCGGAGCAGCACGGAGTCCTCGGCGATCACCACGCGCAACATGGGCACGACCCTATCGGGGACCGGGCGGGCCGCGGGCCGCGGCGGCCGGACCGGGCCTACATGGTGCGGATCGCCACCGTGTCGCACAGCTCCTGCAGGGCGGCCTTGGCCGGACAGTCCGGCAGCGGGTCGAGCAGCGCCCGGGCCTCCTCGGCGTAGCGCAGCGTCTCGCGGCGGGCCCGCTCCAGCGCCGGGTGGCGGCGCAGCAGGCGCAGCGCCTCGGCGTGCGCGGCGTCGTCGGCGGCCAGGTCGGTGTCGAGCAGCTCGCGCAGCCGGGCGTCCTCGGGGTCGGCCGGGTCGGCGGGCATCTGGCGCAGCAGCAGCACCGGCAGGGTCGGCACGCCCTCGCGCAGGTCGGTGCCGGGGGTCTTGCCGGACTCGTGGCCGTCGCTGGCGATGTCGAGGACGTCGTCGGCGAGTTGGAAGGCGGTGCCGATCCGCTCGCCGTACTGGGTGAGCAGGTCGACGATCCAGCGCTCGGCGCCGGCCATCAGGGAGCCGAAGCGGCAGGCCACCGCGATCAGCGAGCCGGTCTTGCCGGACAGCACGTCCAGGTAGTGCCGCAGCGGGTCGTCCTCGGGGCGCGGCCCGGCGGTCTCCAGGATCTGGCCGGTGACCAGCCGCTCGAAGGCGTCGGACTGGATCCGGACCGCCTCGGTGCCCAGGTCGGAGAGCACCTGGGAGGCGCGGGAGAACAGGAAGTCGCCGGTGAGGATGGCCACCGAGTTGTCCCAGCGGCTGTTGGCGCTGGGGGCGCCGCGGCGCACCGGGGCCTCGTCCATCACGTCGTCGTGGTACAGCGTGGCGAGGTGGGTCAGCTCGACCACCACCGCGGACGGCACCACGCCGGGCGCCGTCGGGTCGCCGAACTGGGCGGCCAGCATCACCAGCAGCGGGCGGAAGCGCTTGCCGCCGGCCTCGATCAGGTGGCTGGCGGTCACCGTGATGAAGGGCACGTCGCTCTTGACGGCCTCGGCCAGGGCTGCCTCCACGGCCTCCATCCCGGCCTGGACGTCCCGGGTCAGATCGCGGTCCTGCACGCTCAGCCCGAAGGGCCCCACGACGGTCACGCTGACCACTCCTGTCCCTGGTCGATCCAGCGGGCCGGTCCCTCAGCGCCGCCGATGCACATACAAGGCAGCGTATCCGGTCCGGAGTGGATCACTGCACGGGCATGGGCCCGACTTCCCTGGTGGCGGGAGGCGGGCCCCGGACGGGCCGGCCGGGGCCGGTCAGCGCTCCGGCCCCCGCCCGGTGCGGGCGGGGGCCGGGGGCCGGCCGGGGCCGGTCAGCGGACGAACAGCGAGGCCTTGGAGGCCAGGTCGAGGAAGTACTGCGGGAGCAGGCCCAGGCCGAGGGTGACCAACACGCCGACGCCGATGGCGGTGGCGGTGAACGCGCTGGGCACCGCCACGGCGGGGCCGGAGGGCTGCGGGTCGGAGAAGAACATCAGCACGATGACCCGGATGTAGAAGAACGCGGCGACCGCGGAGGACAGCACGCCGACGATGACCAGCGGGGTGGCCCCGCCCTGGGCCGCGGCCTGGAAGACCGCGAACTTGCCGGTGAAGCCGGAGGTCAGCGGAATGCCCGCGAAGGCCAGCAGGAACAGTGCGAACACCGCCGCCAGCAGCGGCGAACGGCGGCCCAGTCCGGCCCAGTTGGACAGGTGGGTGGCCTCGCCCTTGGAGTCCCGCACCAGGGTGACCACGGCGAACGCGCCGAGCGTCACGAAGGAGTACGCCAGCAGGTAGAACAGCACCGCGGAGACGCCGCGCCGGTCGGTGGCGATCAGGCCGGTGAGGATGAACCCGGCGTGCGCGATCGAGGAGTAGGCGAGCAGCCGCTTCACGTCCTGCTGGGTGACCGCGAGGATCGAGCCGACCACCATGGTGAGGATCGCCACGCCCCACATCACCGGCCGCCAGTCCCAGCGCAGGCCGGGGAAGGCTACGTAGAACAGCCGCAGCAGGGCGCCGAACGCGGCGGTCTTGGTGGCGGCCGCCATGAACCCGGTGACGGGCGTCGGGGCGCCCTGGTAGACGTCCGGGGTCCAGGAGTGGAACGGCACCGCGCCGACCTTGAACAGCAGGCCGACGGCCAGCATGGCCAGGCCGATCAGCAGCAGCGCGTCGTTCTGGGTGGTGACGGCCAGCGCCGGGGTGACCGGGGCGACACCGGAGACCGCGTCGGCGATCCCGCCGAGCTGCACCGTGCCCGCGTAGCCGTACAGCAGGGCCGTGCCGAACAGGAAGAACGCCGAGGCGAACGCGCCCAGCAGGAAGTACTTGACGGCCGCCTCCTGGGAGATCAGCCGGCGGCGCCGGGCCAGCGCGCACATCAGGTAGAGCGGCAGCGAGAGCACTTCGAGGGCCACGAACATGGTCAGCAGGTCGTTGGCGGCCGGGAAGAGCAGCATGCCGCCGACCGCGAACAGGGTCAGCGGGTAGATCTCGGTGGTGCGCATCCCCTCGCGGGTGGCGTCGCGCTCCTGCTCGCCGCCGGGGACGGCCGCGGCCTGGGCGGCGAACGCGTCGACCCGGTGGCCGTTGATCCGCGGCTCCAGCCGGCCCTCGGCGTAGCCGAGCACGGTCAGCACCGCGGTCAGCAGGATCACGCCCTGCAGGAACAGCGCGGGGCCGTCGATGGCGACCGCGCCCATCGCCAGCAGGCCCGCCTTGGTGGTGGCGTGGCCCTGCGCGGCGAGCACCACCACGGCGGCGAAGGCGCCGCCGAGGCCGAGCAGCGAGACGCCCAGCTGGGCGGAGGCCCGCAGCCGGCGCGGCAGGAACGCCTCGACCAGGATGCCGAGCACCGCGGCGCCGAACACCACCAGCATCGGGGAGAGCTGGCCGTACTCGATGTGCGGGGCGGGGATGCTCGGGCTGTTGCCGCCGGCGGCGGCCAGCGCGTGGACGGGCATCACTTCTGCTCACCTCCGTTGGCGGCGACGGCCGGGTGGGCCGGCGCCGGGTCGGTGCGGTGGACCTGGCTGAGGGTGTCGTTGACGGCCGGGTTCACCAGGTCGGTGAGCGGCTTCGGGTAGACGCCGAGCAGCAGGGTCAGGGCCACCAGCGGGGCCACGACGGCCAGTTCACGGGCCTTCAGGTCGGGCATGCCCTCGACCGGGGCCTTCACCGGGCCGGTCATGGTGCGCTGGTACAGCAGCAGCGCGTACAGCGCGGCCAGCACGATGCCGAAGGTGGCGACGATGCCGAGCGCCGGGTACCGGCTGAAGGTGCCGACCAGGACCAGGAACTCGCTGACGAACGGGGCCATCCCGGGCAGCGACAGCGTCGCCAGGCCGCCGATCAGGAAGGTGCCGGCCAGCACCGGGGCGACCTTCTGCACGCCGCCGTAGTCGGCGATCAGGCGGGAGCCGCGGCGGGAGATCAGGAAGCCCGCCACCAGCATCCAGACGGCGGTGGAGATGCCGTGGTTGACCATGTAGAGCGTGGCGCCGGACTGGCCCTGGCTGGTCATCGCGAAGATGCCCAGGATGATGAACCCGAAGTGCGAGATCGACGCGTAGGCGACCAGGCGCTTGATGTCCTTCTGGCCGATCGCCACCAGCGCGCCGTAGACGATGCCGACCAGCGCCAGCACCATGATCACCGGGGCGAAGGTCTTCGACGCGTCCGGGAACAGGCCCAGGCAGAACCGCAGCATGGCGAAGGTGCCGACCTTGTCGACCACCGCGGTGATCAGCACGGCCGTCCCGGCGGTGGACTCGCCCATCGCGTTCGGCAGCCAGGTGTGCAGCGGCCACAGCGGGGCCTTCACCGCGAAGGCGAAGAAGAAGCCGAGGAACAGCGCCCGCTGCGCGTTGGGGTCGATCACCAGCTTGCCGGAGGAGATGGCGTCGGTCAGCCCGGTGAGGCTGAACGTCGCCTGCCCCTGGTCGGCGGCCACCACGTACAGGCCGATCACGGCGGCCAGCATGACCAGGCCGCCGAGCAGGTTGTACAGCAGGAACTTGACGGCCGCGTAGGAGCGCTGCCGGTCCGCGTCCGGGCCGCCGGCCTTGTCGCCGAAGCCGCCGATCAGGAAGTACATCGGGATCAGCATGGCTTCGAAGAACACGTAGAACACGAAGACGTCGGTGGCCAGGAAGGACACCAGCACCATCGCCTCGACGGCCAGGATCAGCGCGAAGAACGCCTGGGTGCGCCGCTTGGACTCGAACGAGCCCTCCGGGGCCGCAGGGTCCGCGTCGTGCCAGCCGGCCAGCATCACCACCGGCACCAGGACGGCGGTGAGCAGCGCCAGCGCGGTGCCGATGCCGTCCGCGCCGAGCGAGAAGCTGATCCCGAAGGAGCGGATCCAGGAGTAGGACTCGGTCAACTGGTAGCGGGCGCCCCCGGGTTCGTAGGACGCCGCGATCGCGGCGGCCAGGCCCAGGGTGAGGACGGAGACCGCCAGCGCCACGGTCTTGGTGGTGCGCCGCCGGGCCTCGCTGGTCCCGGCCGGGAGGGCGGCGGTGAGCACCGCTCCGGCGGCCGGGACGGCACAGGTGGCGGAGAGGAGGTAGCTCATCAGACCGACCTCATCAGGAGAGTGGAGGCGACCAGCACCAGCGTGCCGCCGAACATGGAGAGCGCGTACGTGCGGACGTAGCCGGTCTGGATCCGGCGCAGCCGGCTGGAGATCCCGCCGATCGCGGCGGCCAGGCCGTTGACGAAGCCGTCCAGGCCCCGGCTGTCGAACCAGACCAGGGTGGCGGCCAGCGCGGTGCCGGGACGGACCAGGACGGCGTGGTTGAAGTCGTCCTGGAGCAGGTCGCGGCGGGCGGCCCGGGTGAGCGGCGAGCCGATCGGCGGCTTGACCGGGACGGGGCTGCGGCCGTACATCTGCCAGGCCAGGCCCGCGCCCGCCAGCATGCAGACGGTGGCGATCAGGCTGACCACGAGCGGGGACAGCGGCGAGTCGCCCTCGGCGTGGCCGGTGACCGGCTCCAGCCAGTGGACGAAGGAGCTGCCGTAGGCGAACAGGCCGCCGGCGAACACCGAGCCGAAGGCCAGCACGACCATCGGGGCGGTCATCGTCCTCGGGGACTCGTGCGGGTGCGGCGCCTCGCCGGTCTCCGGGTCGGGCTGCCAGCGCTTCTCGCCGAAGAAGGTCAGCACCATCACCCGGGTCATGTAGAACGCGGTGACCGCGGCGCCGATCAGGGCGCACAGGCCGAGGATCCAGCCCTCGGTGCCGCCCTTGGCGAACGCCGCCTCGATGATCTTGTCCTTGGAGAAGAAGCCGGACAGGCCCGGGAAGCCGATGATCGCCAGGTAGCCGAGGCCGAAGGTGGCGAAGGTGACCGGCATGTACGTGCGCAGGCCGCCGTAGTGCCGCATGTTCACCTCGTCGTTCATGCCGTGCATGACCGACCCGGCGCCGAGGAACATCCCGGCCTTGAAGAAGCCGTGGGTGACCAGGTGCATGATGGCGAAGGCGTAGCCGATCGGGCCCAGCCCCGCCGCCATGATCATGTAGCCGATCTGCGACATGGTCGAGCCGGCCAGCGCCTTCTTGATGTCGTCCTTGGCGCAACCGACGATCGCACCGAACAGCAGCGTCACCGCGCCGACCACCACCACGGCGGTCTGCGCGTCCGGCGCCAGGTCGAAGATCGCCCCGGAGCGGACGATCAGGTAGACGCCGGCGGTGACCATGGTGGCCGCGTGGATGAGGGCGGAGACCGGGGTCGGGCCCTCCATCGCGTCGCCCAGCCAGGACTGCAGCGGCACCTGCGCGGACTTGCCGCAGGCGGCCAGCAGCAGCATCAGGCCGATCGCGGTGAGCTTGCCCTCGCTCGCGTCGCCCGCGGTGGCGAACACCGGCTGGAAGGCGAAGGAGCCGAACTCGACGAACATCAGCATGATCGCGATGGACAGGCCCATGTCGCCGACCCGGTTGACGATGAACGCCTTCTTGGCGGCCGTCGCGGCGCTCGGCTTGTGCTGCCAGAACCCGATCAGCAGGTAGGACGCCAGGCCGACGCCCTCCCAACCCACGTACAGCAGCAGGTAGTTGTCGGCGAGAACCAGCACCAGCATGGCGGCCAGGAACAGGTTCAGGTAGGCGAAGAAGCGGCGGCGGCGCTCGTCGTGCGCCATGTAGCCCACCGAGTACAGGTGGATCAGGGTGCCGACGCCGGTGATCAGCAGGACGAAGGTGATCGAGAGTTGGTCGAGCTGGAAGGAGACGTCGGCCTGGAAGCCGTCGACCGGGATCCAGCTGAACAGCCGCTCGGTGACGGCGCGGTGCTCGGCGTCCCGGCCGAGCATGTCCGCGAACAGGGCCAGTCCGAAGGCGAAGGAGAGCGCGGCCAGCAGGACCGCGATCCAGTGCCCGAACCGGTCCAGGGCCCGTCCGCCGAGCAGCAGCAGGGCAGCGCCGGCCAGCGGCGCCGCGACCAGCAGCGGAATGAGAGAGTTCACTGAGGGGCCCTCCGCCTACAGCTTCATCAGGTTGCTGTCGTCGACCGAAGCGGAGTGCCTGGTCCGGAAGATGGAGACGATGATGGCGAGGCCGACCACGACCTCGGCCGCCGCGACCACCATGGTGAAGAACGCGATGATCTGGCCGTCCAGGTTGCCGTGCAGCCGGGAGAAGGTGACCAGCGCCAGGTTCGAGGCGTTCAGCATCAGCTCCACGCACATGAACAGCACGATCGCGTTGCGCCGCACCAGCACGCCCGAGGCGCCGATGGTGAACAGCAGCGCGGCGAGGTACAGGTAGTTGGCCGGGTTCACTCCGCCTCCTCCTTGTCCTTGGTCGGCACGGTCTCCAGCGCCTGGCGCGGCCCGGCGACCTGCGGGCGGGCCGAGGACGGGCGGCCCAGCCAGTCGGCCGTGGTCTCCTCCAGCTCGGCCATCCGCCGCAGCATCTCCTGGCTGACGTCGCGGACCTGGCCGCGCTCGCGCAGGGTGCCCATCACCGAGTCCTCGGCGACGGTGCCGTCCGGCAGCAGCGCCGGGACGTCCACCGCGTTGTGCCGGGCGTACACGCCGGGGGCGGGCAGCGGCGGCACCTGGATGTTGTCCGCGACCCGGCGGGCCGCCAGCTGGCGCTGGGTCGGCGGCGCCTTGACCTTCTCGCGGTGGGTCAGCACCATCGCGCCGATCGCCGCGGTGATCAGCAGCGCGCCGGTCACCTCGAACGCCCACACGTACTTGGTGAAGATCAGCCGGGCCAGGCCCTGCACGTTGCCCTCGGCGTTCGCCGCGGACAGGCCGGTGAAGTTCCGCAGGTGCGCGTTGGCCAGGCCGGCGATCAGCAGCACGCCGAAGCCCAGGCCGCAGAGCACCGCGGCGACCCGCTGGCCCTTCAGCTGCTCCTTGAGCGAGTCCGCCGAGGAGACGCCGACCAGCATCACCACGAACAGGAACAGCATCATGATCGCGCCGGTGTAGACCACGATCTGCACCACGCCGAGGAACACCGCGCCCTGCGCCATGTAGCAGACCGCCAGCGACAGCATGGTCGCCGCCAGGCAGAGCGCCGAGTGCACGGCCTTCTTCATCAGCAGCATGCCGAGCGCCCCGCCGACCGCGATCACGGCCAGCACCCAGAACTGCACGGCCTCGCCGGTGGAGGTCATGACTGCTCCTCCTTCTCCCGCTCGTGCCGCTCCTGCCGGACGGTGCCGGGCGCCGCGCCGGTGATCTCGCCCCGGTAGTAGGCGCCCTCGTCGGCGCCGGGGAAGATCGAGTGCGGGGAGTCGACCATGCCCTCGGACAGCCCGACCAGCAACTGCTCCTTGGTGAAGATCAGGTCCTGCCGACTGGAGTCCGCGAGCTCGTACTCGTTGGTCATGGTCAGCGCCCGGGTCGGGCACGCCTCGACGCACAGCCCGCACAGGATGCAGCGGGCGTAGTTGATCTGGTAGACCGCGCCGTACCGCTCGCCGGGCGAGTAGCGCTCCTCGTCCCGGTTGTCGGCGCCCTCGACGTAGATCGCGTCGGCCGGACAGGCCCAGGCGCACAGCTCGCAGCCGACGCACTTCTCCAGGCCGTCCGGGTGCCGGTTCAGCTGGTGGCGGCCGTGGAAGCGCGGAGCGGTGGGCTTCTTGTACTCCGGGTACTGCTCGGTGAGCCGCTTCTTGAACATGGCCTTGAAGGTCACGCCGAAGCCGGCGGCCGGCCCGAGGATCGACTTCTCTGACGGTTCGTCAGGCATCTCGGATCAGCTCCCTTCGGAATGGTCGGCCCCGTTGAGGGCGTCCTGGAGTTGCGGGGTCCGGCGGCGGCGGCGCGGCACGGGCGGCAGTTCCTGCCCGGGCAGCGGCGGGACGGGGTAGCCCCCGGCCATCGGGTCGAAGGCCGGGGCGGCCTCCGGCACCGGCTCGGGCTTCTTGCGCAGCAGGTCGACCACCAGCGCGATCAGCAGGACCACCGCCAGCGGCGCCCCCACGTACAGCACCACGTTGGCGAAGCCGTAGCCCTCGTTGCGCAGCGCCCGCACCGTGGAGACCATCACCAGCCACACCAGCGAGACCGGGATGAGCACCTTCCAGCCGAGCTTCATGAACTGGTCGTAGCGCAGCCGGGGCAGGGTGCCGCGCAGCCAGATGAAGAAGAACAGCAGCAGCTGGATCTTCAGCACGATCCACAGCATCGGCCACCAGCCGTGGTTGGCGCCCTCCCAGAAGGCGGACACCGGCCACGGGGCGCGCCAGCCGCCCAGGAACAGCGTCGAGGCGACCGCCGAGACGGTGACCATGTTGACGTACTCGGCCAGCATGAACATCGCGAACTTCAGCGAGGAGTACTCGGTGTTGAAGCCGCCGACCAGCTCGCCCTCGGCCTCCGGGAGGTCGAACGGCGCCCGGTTGGTCTCGCCGACCATGGCGATGATGTAGACGATGAACGACACCGGCAGCAGCACCGCGAACCAGGTCGGCTGCTGCGAGGAGACGATCTCCGAGGTCGACATCGAGCCCGAGTAGATGAACACCGCCGCGAACGACAGGCCCATCGCGATCTCGTAGCTGATCATCTGCGCGGACGAGCGGATGCCGCCCAGCAGCGGGTACGTCGAACCGGACGACCAGCCGGCCAGCACGATGCCGTAGATGCCCACCGAGGCGGTGGCCAGGATGTACAGCAATGCGATCGGCAGGTCGGTCAGCTGCAGCGGGGTGCGGGTGCCGAAGATCGACACCTCGTTGTCCGCCGGGCCGAACGGGATCACCGCGAACGCCATGAACGCGGGGATCGCCGCGACGATCGGCGCCAGCACGTAGACCGCCTTGTCGGCGCCCTTGACCACCAGGTCTTCCTTCAGCGCCAGCTTCACGCCGTCGGCCAGCGACTGCAGCATGCCCCACGGGCCGTGCCGGTTCGGGCCGATCCGCAGCTGCATCCAGGCGACCACCTTGCGCTCCCAGACGATGGCGATCAGCACCGTCAGGACCAGGAACGCGAAGCAGAACACCGCCTTCAGCAGCACCAGCCACCACGGGTCGCGGCCGAAGAAGCCGAGCGTGTCGGCAGCAGCAAGGACCCTCATGACTCCTCCGCCGGGGCGATGGTGACCAGGTGGCCGACCGTGGTGCCGAGCGCGCGGTACGCGCCGCCGTCCGGCGTCGAGTTGAGCGGCAGCCAGACCGTGCGGTCCGGCATCGCGTCGGTGATCTCCAGCGGCAGGGTCAGCGACCCGGCCGGGCCGGTGACCCGCAGCGCCGCCGTCGCGCCGACCTCGGCGGCGGTGGCGGCGGACAGCCGGGCCACCGCGGCGTGCCGGGTGCCGGCCAGGTGCTCGTCGCCCTCCTGGAGGGTGCCGTGGTCCAGCAGCATCCGGTGCCCGGCCAGCACGGCCTGCCCGGTGGCCGGGCGGGGCAGCACCGCGGGGTGCGCGGCGGGCGCCGCCGGGCGGTCGCCCGTCCACGGGGCGAAACGGTCCAGCTCCAGGCGGGCCGCCCGGACGTCGGGCAGGCCGATCGGCCGGTCCAGCGCGTCCGCGACCATGTTCAGCACCCGGACGTCGGCGTGCAGGTGGCGCTGCATCAACTGGTCGGGCTTGAGCGCCGGTTCGAACATCCGGACCCGGCCCTCCCAGTCCAGGAAGGTGCCGGCCTTCTCGGCGACCGCCGCGACCGGCAGCACCACGTCGGCGTGCGCGGTGACCGCGGACGGGCGCAGCTCCAGCGAGAGCACGAAGTCGGCCCGGGCCAGGGCCTCGTCGGCCAGCGCCGGGTCCGGCAGGTCGTCCAGGCCGACGCCGCCGACCACCAGCGCGTCCAACTCGCCCGCCGCCGCGGCGGCCAGGATCTGGCCGGTGTCGCGGCCGGGGCGGGACGGCAGTTCGGCGACGCCCCAGTGCGCGGCCGCCTCGGCCCGGGCGGCGGGCACCGCGACGGACCGGCCGCCGGGCAGCAGCCCGGGCAGCGCGCCCGCCTCGACGGCGCCGCGCTCACCGGCCCGGCGCGGCACCCAGGCGAGCTTCGCCCCGGTGGTGTGCGCCAGGCGCAGCGCGGCGCTCAGGCCGCCCGCGGTCTGCGCGAGCCGCTCGCCGACCAGCACCACCGCGCCCGGCGAGCGCAGCGCGTCCGCGCAGCGCCCGGCGTCGTCGGCGAGTACCTCCTCGCCGGCCAGCGCGCCCAGCCACTCGACCTCGGTGCCGGGGGCGGCGGGCAGCAGCGCGCCGCGCAGCTTGGCCAGGCCGCGGGTGGCGTGCGAGGCGATCGAGAACACCCGCAGCCCGGAGGCCCGGTTGGCCTTGCGCAGCCGCAGGAAGACGATCGGCGCCTCCTCCTCGGCCTCCAGCCCGACCAGCAGCACGGCGGGGGCGGCTTCGAGTTGACGGTACGTCAGGCCGTTGCCGTCCAGGTCGACGCCGGTGCCCGCGACGGCCGCGGCCAGGAAGTCGGCCTCCTCGCCGCTGTGCGGCCGGGCGCGGAAGTCGACGTCGTTGGTGCCGAGCGCGAGGCGGGCGAACTTGCCGTAGCCGTACGCGTCCTCGACGGTCACCCGGCCGCCCGCGAGCACCCCGGCGCGGGCGCCGCGCAGCCCCTCGGCGGCCCGGGTCAGCGCCTCCGGCCAGGAGGCGGCGACGAGTTCGCCGTCCTCGCCGCGGACCATCGGCGTGGTGAACCGGTCGCGCTGCTGGGCGTAGCGGAACGCGAACCGGCCCTTGTCGCAGTTCCACTCCTCGTTGACCTCCGGCTCGTTGCCGGCCAGGCGCCGCAGCACCTTGCCGCGCCGGTGGTCGGTGCGCTGCCCGCAGCCGGCCGAGCAGTGCTCGCACACCGACGGGGAGGACACCAGGTCGAACGGGCGGGAGCGGAACCGGTAGGCGGCGGAGGTGAGCGCGCCGACCGGGCAGATCTGGATGGTGTTGCCGGAGAAGTACGAGTCCAGCGGCTGGTCCGCGCCGGTGCCGACCTGCTGGAGCGCGCCGCGCTCGACCAGGTCGATGAACGGGTCGCCGGCGATCTGCTGCGAGAACCGGGTGCAGCGGGCGCACAGCACGCAGCGCTCGCGGTCCAGCAGCACCTGGGTGGAGAGCGGGAGCGGCTTCTCGTACGTCCGCTTGGCGCCGTCGAACCGGGAGTCGGGGTCGCCGGTGGACATCGCCTGGTTCTGCAGCGGACACTCGCCGCCCTTGTCGCAGACCGGGCAGTCCAGCGGGTGGTTGATCAGCAGCAGCTCCATCACGCCGCGCTGCGCCTTCTCGGCGACCGCGGAGGACAGCTGGGTGCGCACCACCATGCCCTCGGTGACCGGGATGGTGCAGGAGGCGACCGGCTTGCGCTGCCCCTCGATCTCCACGATGCACTGGCGGCACGCCCCGACGGGGTCGAGCAGCGGGTGGTCGCAGAAGCGCGGGACCTGGGTGCCGATCTGCTCGGCGGCGCGGATCACCAGCGTGCCCTTGGGGACGCTGACTTCGACGCCGTCGATGGTGAGCGTGACCAGCTCGGTCTGGGTGGAAGGCTCCGTGACCGTCACGCGTGCACCTCCCTCTCGGTGGCGGACTCGTGGACGGGGGCCCGGTCGGCCCAGACGGTGGAGGCCGCCGGGTCGAACGGGCAGCGGTGTTCGTTGATGTGCTGCTCGTACTCGGCGCGGAAGTGCTGCAGCGAGGAGACGATCGGGCTGGCCGCGCCGTCGCCCAGGGCGCAGAACGACTTGCCGTTGATGTTGTCGGCGATGTCGAGGAGCTTCTCCAGGTCCCCGGCCTCGCCCTGTCCGGCCTCGATCCGCTTGAGCAGCTGGACCAGCCAGTAGGTGCCCTCGCGGCACGGGGTGCACTTGCCGCAGGACTCGTGGGCGTAGAACTCGGTCCACCGGGTGACGGCCCGCACCACGCAGGTGGTCTCGTCGAAGACCTGCAGCGCCTTGGTGCCGAGCATCGACCCGGCCGCGCCGACGCCCTCGTAGTCCAGCGGGACGTCGAGGTGCTCGTCGGTGAACATCGGGGTCGAGGAGCCGCCCGGCGTCCAGAACTTGAGCCGGTGCCCGGCCCGGACGCCGCCGGTGATCTCCAGCAGCTGGCGCAGCGTGATGCCGAGCGGCGCCTCGTACTGGCCGGGGTTGGTGACGTGCCCGGAGAGCGAGTACAGCGTGAAGCCGGGCGACTTCTCGGTGCCCAGCGACTTGAACCAGTCCTTGCCGCGGGCCAGGATCGGCGGCACCGAGGCGATCGACTCGACGTTGTTCACCACCGTCGGGCAGGCGTACAGGCCGGCGATCGCCGGGAACGGCGGGCGCAGCCGGGGCTGGCCGCGGCGGCCCTCCAGCGAGTCGAGCAGCGCGGTCTCCTCGCCGCAGATGTACGCACCGGCGCCGGCGTGCACGGTGATGTCCAGGTTGATGCCGGAGCCCTGGACGTCCTTGCCGAGGTACCCGGCCTCGTACGCCTCGGCGACCGCCGCCTGGAGGCGGCGCAGCACCGGGACGACCTCGCCGCGCAGGTAGACGAAGGCGTGCTCGCAGCGGATCGCGTACGAGGCGATGACCATGCCCTCGATCAGCGCGTGCGGGTTGGCGAACAGCAGCGGGATGTCCTTGCAGGTGCCCGGCTCGGACTCGTCGGCGTTGACCACCAGGTAGTGCGGCTTGCCGTCGTTCTGCGGGATGAACTGCCACTTCATGCCGGTGGGGAAGCCGGCGCCGCCGCGGCCGCGCAGGCCCGCGTCCTTGACCAGGGCGATCACCTCGTCCGGGGCCATCGCGAGGGCGGCGCGCAGGCCGTCGTAGCCGCCGTGCCGGCGGTAGGTCTCCAGCGTCCAGGGGCGCTGGTCGTCCCAGGAGGCGGACAGGACCGGGGAGAGGAGCTTCTCGGCCGGTTCGGCGGAGGTCATCACGCTTCCGTCCCTTCGTGCCGCGGGGAGACCACCTTGGCGCCCGGGGTGCCGGGCAGCGCCTCGCCCCTGGCGAGGCGCAGGCCGGCCAGCGAGGGCGCGCCGCCCGCGCCGGACTCGTCGTTGGCGCCGGGGCGCCCGTCGGCGAAGCCGGCCAGGATCCGGGAGGTCTCCTTGAACGAGCAGAGCTTGGCGCCGCGGGTGGGGCGGACCTCCTGCCCGGCGCGCAGCTGGTCGACCAGCTGCTTGGCGCTGTCCGGGTTCTGGTTGTCGAAGAACTCCCAGTTGACCATCACCACGGGGGCGTAGTCGCAGGCCGCGTTGCACTCGATGTGCTCGATCGAGACCGAGCCGTCCTCGGTGGTCTGGTTGTTCTCGATCCCGAGGTGCTGCTTGAGCTCGTCGAAGATCTGGTCGCCGCCGAGCACCGCGCACAGCGTGTTGGTGCACACGCCGACGTGGTACTCGCCGGCCGGGCGCCGCCGGTACATCGTGTAGAAGGTGGCGACCGCGGTGACCTCGGCGGTGGTCAGCTCCAACTGCTCGGCGCAGAACCGGATCCCGGTCGGGGTGACGCAGCCGTCCTCGGCCTGCACCAGGTGCAGCAGCGGCAGCAGCGCGGACCGGGACTGCGGGTAGCGGTCGATCAACTCCCGGGCGTCGGCCGCGAGTCGGGCCGCCACCTCCGGCGGGTAGGGCTTGGCCGGCAGCGCCGGCAGGCCGAGTTCTGTGCTGCTCACCGGTCCACGCCTCCCATCACCGGGTCGATCCCGGCCACCGCCACGATCACGTCGGCCAGCGGGCCGCCCTCGCACATCGCGGCCATCGTCTGCAGGTTGGTGAAGGACGGGTCGCGGAAGTGCACCCGGTAGGGCCGGGTGCCGCCGTCGCTGACCACGTGCACGCCGAGTTCGCCCTTGGGCGACTCCACCGCGGCGTAGGCCTGTCCGACCGGGACCTTGAAGCCCTCGGTGACCAGCTTGAAGTGGTGGATCAGGGCCTCCATCGAGGTGCCCATGATCTTCCGGATGTGGTCCAGCGAGTTGCCCATGCCGTCGGGGCCGACGGCCAGTTGGGACGGCCAGGCGATCTTCTTGTCCGCCACCATGACCGGTCCGGGCTTCAGCCGCTCCAGGCACTGCTCGACGATCCGCAGCGACTGCTTCATCTCCTCCAGGCGGATCAGGAACCGCCCGTAGGAGTCCGCGCTGTCGGCCACCGCGACGTCGAAGTCGTAGGTCTCGTAGCCGCAGTACGGGTCGGACTTGCGCAGGTCGTGCGGCAGGCCGGTGGCCCGCAGGATCGGGCCGGTGGCGCCGAGCGCCAGGCAGCCGGGCAGGTCGAGGAAGCCGACGTCGACCAGCCGGGCCTTGAACACCGGGTTGTCGGTGGCCAGCTTGTCGTACTCGTGCATCCGCGAGCGCAGCAGGTTGACGCCCTCGCGGATCTTGTCGACCGCGCCGGGCGGCAGGTCCTGGGCCAGGCCGCCGGGGCGGACGTAGGCGTGGTTCATCCGCAGGCCGGTGACCAGCTCGAAGATGTCCAGCACGACTTCGCGGTCCCGGAAGCCGTAGATCATCAGGGTGGTGGAGCCGATCTCCATGCCGCCGGTGGCCAGCGCCACCAGGTGCGAGGAGATCCGGTTGAGCTCCATCATCAGCACCCGGATCACGGTGGCCCGCTCGGGCACGTCCGCGGTGATCCCGAGCAGCTTCTCCACGGCCAGGCAGTAGGCGGTCTCGTTGTACAGCGGAGTGAGGTAGTCCATCCGCGTCACGAACGTGGTGCCCTGCACCCAGTTGCGGAACTCCATGTTCTTCTCGATGCCGGTGTGCAGGTAGCCGATGCCGCAGCGGGCCTCGGTGACCGTCTCGCCGTCGATCTCCAGGATCAGCCGCAGCACGCCGTGGGTGGACGGGTGCTGCGGGCCCATGTTGACGATGATCCGCTCGTCGTCGGCGCCGGCCACCGCCTCGGCGACCTCGCCCCAGTCGCCGCCGGTGACGGTGAACACCCGTCCCTCGGTGGTCTCCCGGGCTCCTGCTTCGTAGTGGGTGCTGCTCATCAGCTGTACGACCTCCGCTGGTCGGGAGCCGGGATCTGGGCGCCCTTGTACTCGACGGGGATGCCGCCGAGCGGGTAGTCCTTGCGCTGCGGGTGCCCCAGCCAGTCGTCCGGCATCATGATCCGGGTGAGCGCCGGGTGGCCCTCGAAGACCAGGCCGAAGAAGTCGTAGGTCTCCCGCTCGTGCCAGTCGTTGGTCGGGTAGACGCTCACCACGGACGGGATCCGCGGGTCCGCGTCGGGCGCGGTGACCTCCAGCCGGATCAGCCGGGTGTGGGTGATCGAGCGCAGGTGGTAGACCGCGTGCAGCTCCCGGCCCTTGTCCTGCGGGTAGTGCACGCCGCTGACGCCCAGGCACAGTTCGAACCGCAGCGCCGGGTCGTCGCGCAGGATCCGCACCGCCTTCAGCAGGTGCGCGCGGTCCAGGTGGAAGGTCAGCTCGCCGCGGTCGACGACGGTCTTCTCGATCACGTCGGCCACGTCGAGGCCCTGCTCCTCCAGCGCGCCCTCGAACTCGTCGGCCACCTCGTCGAAGTAGCCCCCGTACGGGCGCTCGCTCGGGCCGGGCAGCACGATCGGCGCGGTCAGGCCGCCGAAGCCGGAGGTGTCGCCGGTGCCGTGGGCGCCGAACATGCCCTGCCGGCGGCCGACCACCTCGACCGGGATCTCCCGCCGGGTCGCGGGCACGTCGGGCTTCTGCTCGGACTTCTGCTCGTCGCTCATCGCAGCAGCCCCCGCATCTCGCTGGTCGGGACGGCCTGCAGCGCGAGGCGCTCGGCCTCCTCCTCGGCCCGGCGGCGGTTCACGCCGAGCTTCTCGTGCTGGATCTTCTCGTGCAGCTTGACGATCGCGTCCAGCAGCATCTCCGGGCGGGGCGGGCAGCCCGGCAGGTAGATGTCGACGGGGACGATGTGGTCGACGCCCTGGACGATCGCGTAGTTGTTGAACATGCCGCCGGAGGAGGCGCACACGCCCATCGAGATGACCCACTTCGGGTTCGGCATCTGGTCGTAGACCTGCCGCAGCACCGGCGCCATCTTCTGGCTGACCCGGCCGGCCACGATCATCAGGTCGGCCTGCCGGGGCGAGCCCCGGAAGACCTCCATGCCGAACCGGGCCAGGTCGTAGCGGCCCGCGCCGGTGGTCATCATCTCGATCGCGCAGCAGGCCAGACCGAAGGTGGCCGGGAAGACCGAAGCCTTCCGCACCCAGCCCGCGGCGGCCTCCACGCTGGTGAGTAGGAAGCCGCTCGGCAGCTTCTCCTCGATCCCCATCAGTTCCCTCTCAATGCCCTCGAGTCCGGTGGCTTGTCCGCCCGTTCACAAACGTCCGCGCGTCCCGTGCGCGGCGGCAGCCGGTGGTCAGTCCCACTCCAGGCCGCCGCGGCGCCAGACGTAGGCGTAGGCGACGAACACGGTGGCGATGAACAGGAGCATCTCGACCAGCCCGAAGATCCCCAGGGCGTCGAAGCTGACCGCCCAGGGGTAGAGGAAGACGATCTCGATGTCGAAGACGATGAACAGCATCGCCGTCAGGTAGTACTTGATCGGGAACCGACCGCCGCCCACCGGCTGCGGGGTCGGTTCGATACCGCACTCGTACGCCTCCAACTTGGCCCGGTTGTAGCGCTTCGGGCCGGTGAGCGAGGCCATCACGACGGAGCCGACCGCGAACGCCGCCGCGATGGCACCGAGTACGAGGATCGGCGCGTAGGCATTCATAGCCCCCGCTCCCTCCGTCCAGTCGTCCTTGACTGCAGATCGGAACCACCAGGTCACCAAGGGTGAAATGATGATCCACTTCGTGGGATCCGGCTCCATGTGAGGCAGTTCACAAAGCCAGGTTGGAGCGCATCCTATGCCTGTCCGCTTGTGATCTGCGACACGCAGTTCCCGACGATCTTTGTGACCTTCGCCACCCGACGAAGCCCGCGAAGGCGGATCGATCACCACCGTTCCACCCGATGTGGGCAATTGGCCACATACAGTCGCAAACCGGGGG
This sequence comes from Kitasatospora sp. YST-16, assembly GCF_026802215.1. NCBI lineage: Bacteria > Bacillati > Actinomycetota > Actinomycetes > Kitasatosporales > Streptomycetaceae > Kitasatospora > Kitasatospora sp. YST-16. The sequence goes on along the minus strand of NZ_CP113837.1, from coordinate 4,117,257 downwards.
CAAACGGCTGCCGTTCGGCCACGCCCTATATCAATTCTGCGGCGGTCAGGGCAAATTTCGGAGTGATCCGGTTTACGTGGTAGTGGATCTCACTCGCCCGGTGGACCCGGAGTGACGACCGCTTGACCCTTCGTTCACAAGCTCTCAGCCGGCCGCCGGGAACCGCGGCGCCCGCCGCCGCCCCCACTCGGTGCCCGCCAGCACCGCCACCGCCCCCAGCAGCGCCAGCCGCCCCGGCCGGTCCCCCGCCAGCAGCACCCCGCACAGCGCCGCCCACAGCGGCTCGGTGCCCAGCAGCAGGCTCACCCGCGACGGCGAGGTCGCCCGCACCGCCCACAGCTGCACGAAGAACGCGAACAGCGTGCACAGCAGCGACAGGTACAGCAGCAGCCCCCAGCGGGCCGCGTCGAAGGACGCCGCCACCGCCAGCGGCGAGGGCCCCGCGAACGGCGCCGCCAGGGCGAACACCGCCGTGGCGAACGCCAGTTGGACCCAGGTCAGGGCCAGCGCGTCCGCCCCGCGCACCGACCGCAACCGGGCCGTCGCCAACACGTTCACCGTCCGCGCCACCGCCGCCCCCAGCACCAGCAGGTCACCCACCGACGGCGCCCGCAGCCCCGTCAGCAGCGCCACCCCCAGCACCGACACCCCCACCGCCGCCAGGAACCCCGCCGGCGGCGCCGACCGCCGCAGCACCGCCTCCGCGAGCGGCGTGAACACCATCGTCAGACTGATCACCAGCCCCGCATTGGTCGCCGACGTGTGCACCACCCCGTACGTCTCCAGCAGGAACACCGCCCCCAGCACCACCCCCAGCACCGCCCCGCCACCCCACTGCGCGAACGACAACCCCCGCAACCGCCGCCACGCCACCAACCCCAGCACCGGCAGCACCACCCCGAACCGCAACACCAGCACCGCCACCACCGTCCGGTCCTCCGCCACCTCCCGCACGGCCCAGAAACTCGACCCCCACACCACCGCCACCGCCAACAACGGCAGATCCCGCAACAGTTGCGGACGGGCTTCGATCGACACAACGGCCACGGCACGGCTCCCGGAACACTCGACGGGGGCCCGTGCACCATCGGACGGGACACTCGGAAACCGCCACTGTCCCGCACCCGCAAGGCGGCGGGCAACCGCTTTCCGCCCCCGCCGAAGCCGAGAGGCCCCCGCAGCGCAGGGGCTCCCCGACACTCCTCAGCCCGCCCGACCGGCCGGGGCGGGCGTCGTTCACCTCGCCGCAGTTCCCGTTGTTGCCGCCGCTGTAGCTGCTCTTGCGCCACGGTGGCGGTCACCCCTGCCCTGTGCGTACTCCTCCGCCACCGATTCGATCAGGTCCAGGGACTCCTCCGGCGGCATCGCGGCGACGCGCGTGAAGTCGTAGGACAGCACGCACTCGGCGACGGTGGACGAGTCGTCGATCAGCTGACCGGCGTGGGGTCCTTCGACGTACGCCGCCGGTGGGGCGTCGGCGAAGGTCAGGAGGCACAGTTCGCCCTCCATCAGCGCGTGGGCGCCGGCGGAGAACGGGAGCACCTGGACGACGATCCGGTTCTTTCGGGCCAGTTCCACGATGGAGAGAAGCTGTTCGGCCATCGTTGCCGCGCCACCGACCGGCCGCCGGATCACGCTCTCGTCCAGGACGGCCCAGTACAACGGACTCGTCGGGCGGTCGAAGATCCGCGCGCGGTCCATCCGCAGGCGGACCCGGTCGGCGATGTCCGCCGCCGGACGCAGGGGCTGGGCGGCCCGGAAGACGGCCCGCGCGTACTCCGGCGTCTGGAGCAGCCCCGGTACGAGGGTCGGGGAGAACGAGCTGATCGTCCGGGCCACGGACTGGAGTTCGGCGACAGTGGTGAAGTACTCGGCGAAACGCATGCGGGTGACCGGCTCGGGCTCGGCCCGAGGCTCGGCGGCAACGACGGAGTACTTGGCCGGAATCGTGCGGGTGACCAGCGGGTACAGCCGGGCGAGGTGGCCGCCCGTTTCGAGCACGCTGTCGAAGCGTTCGGACATGTCCTCCTGCGGCCGGCGGGTCGCGGCCTCGATCTGGCCGACGTACGCGCCGGAGCAGAAGACCAGCTCGCCCAGCCGTTCCTGGGACAGCCCCCGGTCCTCGCGCAACCGGCGCAGCTCCGAACCGTAGAACGACCTGGGCGACTCGTAGGGGTCCAGTGGCTTCGGGTGCGCCATGCGTCAAATCCCTTCCCCTACCGTCCTGTTGCCGCCGTCAGCGTACGGCCGGAGGTCGGCGCTCAGCCCGGGAACGGACCAACTGCACCCGTCCGGGGCCCGCGTCCCGTACCGGCCCGAGCGATGTTGATGACATATGCTGGGTATCAACATTGCCCACAGCCCCGGAGGCGCGGAGTGAGCATCACGCAGATCGACATCGACGACGAGGCCCTCGCCGCGGCGATGAAGCTGATGGGCACCACCACCAAGAAGGACACCGTCAACACCGCCCTCCGCGAGTACACAGCGCGCATGAAGCGGTTGGAGGCGGCGGAACGGCTCGCCGCCAGGGGCGCCCGGGGCGAGTTCGACGCGGCCGCGGCCGCCCGGGCCGCCGCCAAGCGGGCCCGCCAGGAGGGCCTCGATTGATCGGCTACCTGGTCGACGCCTCGGCCTTGTGGCACCTGTTCCGCACCCCGGGGGCGCTGGGCGCCTGGGAGGGGCACATCGCCGCCGGGGCGCTGCACGTCTGCGAGCCCACCCGCGCCGAGTTCCTGTACTCCGCCACGAGTCCGGCGCACCGCGACGAGCTGGCCGACGAGCTGGACACCCTGTGCGGCACCGCCGCGGTGCCCAAGTCGGCCTGGCGGTGGGTGGATTCCGCCCAGTACCGGCTGACGCAGCGGAGTCTGCACCGCTCGGCCGGTGCGATCGACCTGCTGGTCTGTGCCACCGCCGCCCACCACGACCTCACGGTGCTGCACGTCGACAACGACTTCACCACCGTCGCGTCCGTCGTGCCCGACCTCCGCGAGCGGGACGCCCGGCGCTGAGCACCGCCCACGCGAACGGCGGCGGGCCGGCGCTCCCGCGCCCGCCCGCCGCCGTCCCGGCGTGCCCGTGGTCAGGCCCGCGGTGCCACCTTGGCCAGGCCGTTGATGATGCGGTCGGCGGCGTCGCCGCCGGTCGGGTCGGTCAGGTTGGCGAGCAGCTTGAGGACGAACTTCATCAGCACGGGGTGGGTCAGGCCGCGTTCGGCGGCGATCCGCATGACCCGGTCGTTGCCGATCAGCTTCACGAAGGCGCGGCCGAGCGTGTAGTAGCCGCCGTAGGTGTCCTTGAGCAGCTGCGGGTAGCGGGCCAGGGCGCGTTCCCGGCCCTCGGGGGTGATCCGGGCCATCGCCTGGACGATGACGCCCGCCGCGAGTTGGCCGGATTCCATCGCATAGGCGATGCCCTCGCCGTTGAACGGGTTGACCATGCCGCCCGCGTCGCCGACCAGCAGCAGGCCGCGGGTGTAGTGCGGCTGCCGGTTGAAGGCCATCGGCAGCGCGGCGCCGCGGATCGGTTCGGTCATGTTCTCCGGCGTGTAGCCCCACTCCTCGGGCATGCCGGCGCACCAGCTCTTCAGCACCTCGCGCCAGTTCAGGTCGCCGAAGGCGGGCGAGGAGTTGAGGATGCCGAGGCCGACGTTGGAGGTGCCGTCGCCCATGCCGAAGATCCAGCCGTAGCCGGGCAGCAGCTTCTTCTGCCCGCCGCGGGTGTCCCACAGCTCCAGCCAGGACTCCAGGTAGTCGTCGTCGTGCCGGGGCGAGGTGAAGTACGTCCGGTAGGCGACGCCCATCGGCCGGGACTCCAGCCGGTGCAGGCCCATGGCCAGCGACAGCCGGGTCGAGTTGCCGTCCGCGGCGACCACCAGCGGGGCGTGGAACTCGATCTCCCGCTTGTCCGGTCCGAGCTTCGCCGTCACGCCGGTGATCCGGCCGGTCCGGTCCTGCACGGGCCCGCTGACGTTGCAGTTCTCGTACAGCCGGGCGCCGGCCTTCTGCGCCTGCCGGGCGAGCAGTTCGTCGAAGTCGGCGCGCTTGCGCACCAGCCCGTAGTCGGGGAAGGAGGCGAGGTCCGGCCAGTCCAGTTCCAGCCGGACGCCACCGCCGATGATCCGCAGGCCCTTGTTGCGCAGCCAGCCCTCGGCGGACACGTCGATGCCCATGTCGACCAGCTGCTTGACGGCGCGCGGGGTCAGGCCGTCCCCGCACACCTTCTCGCGCGGGAACTCGGTCTTCTCCAGCAGCAGCACGTCCAGGCCCGCCTGGGCCAGCCAGTACGCGGTGCTGGAGCCGGCCGGACCGGCGCCGACCACGATGACGTCGGCGGTGGACTCGACGGCGGTCTCGGTCATCGGATCTCCTTCGTGGATACCCCCGGCCTCGGCCGGGGAGGAAACAGAGCTCCCGCGTAGCGGGGCAGGGGAAGCCGAACAGCCGCCAAAGCGGTACGGCGTACCGGTAGTTGATGATGCTTCATGTGGTCACACGCGGGGGTGGTAGCGTGTGAGAAATGGCGGCCACCCGCGTGAAGCGGGCTTTCAAGTTCCGCTTCTATCCGACGGATGCGCAGGCGGCTGAGCTGTCGCGCACCTTCGGGTGCGTGCGGAAGGTCTACAACATGGCGTTGCAGGCCCGGACCGAGGCGTGGAGCCTCCGTCAGGAGCGGATCAACTACAACACCACCTCCGCGATGTTGACGGCGTGGAAGAAGACCGAGGAGCTGGCCTACCTCTCCGAGGTGTCGTCCGTCCCGTTGCAGCAGACCCTCCGGCACTTGCAGGGGGCGTTCACCAACTTCTTCGCGAAGCGGGCGAAGTACCCGACGTTCAAGTCGAAGCGGAAGTCCCGCCGCTCCGCCGAGTACACGTCGTCCGCGTTCCGGTTCCGGAACGGCGCTCTGACGCTGGCGAAGATGGCGGAGCCGCTGGACATCGTGTGGTCCCGTCCGCTTCCGGAGGGTGCGGTTCCGTCCACGGTGACCGTGTCGCAGGACGCGGCAGGCCGGTGGTTCGTCTCGGTGCTGTGCGAGGACCGGCCCACGATGCCCGACCCGGTCAACGCGGCTGTCGGTGTCGACGCGGGGATCACCAGCCTGGTGACGCTCTCCACCGGCGAGAAGGTCGCCAACCCGAAGTTCGAGCGCGCCGACCGGCTCGCGCTGGCCAGGGCCCAGCGGGAACTGGCCCGCAAGGCCAAGGGCAGCAACAACCGGGCCAAGGCCCGTCTCAAGGTCGCCCGGGTGCACGCCCGCATCGCCGACCGCAGGCGTGACTTCCTGCACAAGCTCACCACTCGACTCGTCCGCGAAAACCAAACGGTCGTGATCGAGGACCTGGCGGTCCGCAACATGCTGGGAAACCACAGCCTCGCCCGGGCGATCTCGGACGCCTCGTGGACCGAGCTGCGGTCCATGCTGGAGTACAAGGCCCAGTGGTACGGCCGCGAGCTGATCACCGTCGACCGGTGGTTCCCCAGCTCCAAGCTGTGCTCGGACTGCGGGACCATCCGCAACGCGATGCCGCTGAACGTCCGCGCATGGGAGTGCGACTGCGGTGCGGTCCACGACCGGGACGTCAACGCGGCCCGCAACATCCTGGCCGCCGGGCTGGCGGCAGCAGCCTGTGGAGACGGTGTAAGACCTCAACGGAGCACTCCGGGCGGGCAGTCGTCGATGAAGCAGGAAGTCGTCCCACCGCCGCGCCCACGCGCGGCGGCTCAGCCGCGAGGCTGAGGGGAACCCCCGCCCCTCCGGGCGGGGAGGAAGTCAAACGGGGCTCTCTCCTGAGCGCGTCGGGGTCACGGAGTCGGGGGGCCGACGCCCCGTCAACGCCTCGGCGGCGGACGGAGTGCCGAACCACCGCAGTCTACGGCGCCTTGAAGCCGCGGTGGAGGGCGACGATGCCGCCGGTCAGGTTGCGCCACGCCACCTTCGTCCAGCCCGCCTGCTGCAACTCGGCGGCCAGCGCGGGCTGGTCCGGCCAGGCCCGGATCGACTCGGCGAGGTACACGTACGCCTCCGGGTTGGAGGACACCTTGGTCGCCACCGGCGGCAGCGCCCGCATCAGGTACTCGGTGTACACCGTCCGCAGCGGCGTCCAGGTCGGGGTGGAGAACTCGCAGATCACCAGCTTCCCGCCGGGCTTGGTCACCCGCAGCATCTCGCGCATCGCCACCTCGTGCTCCTGCACGTTGCGCAGCGCGAACGAGATCGTCACGGCGTCGAACGACTCGTCGGCGAACGGCAGCCGGGTCGCGTCGCCCGCGGTCAGCGCCAGCTCGGGGTGCCGGTCCTTGCCCTCGGTCAGCATCCCGATCGAGAAGTCGCACGGCACCACGTCGGCGCCCGCCTCCAGGAACGGCAGCGAGGACGTCCCGGTGCCCGCACCGAGGTCCAGGATGCGCTGGCCCGCGACGGCACCCACCGCGTCGGCCACCGCCCGGCGCCACAGCCGGGCCTGGCCCAGCGAGAGCACGTCATTGGTGCGGTCGTACTTGGCCGCGACGTCGTCGAACATGGCGGCGACGTCCTGCGGCTGCTTGTCCAGATGGGCTCGGGTCACGCCCCCATTGTTCACCTTGCGGTGCCGCGGACCTCCACCAGGGCTCACCGCAGGGCGCGGCGGCCCCCCTTGCGGCGGCGCCGGGAGCGCTTCCCCTGGGTCAGCGCGGGCATCCCCTCCGCCGCGAACGCCACCGCGAAACCGGCCTGCGCCCGCTCCTCCCCCGCCTGATGCCGCCGGAACCGCCGGATCCGCCACACGCACAGCGCGCACAGCAGCACCGCCGCCGGCACGCTCGTCTGCGCCAGCCCGACCCCGACCGGCTGCGGGTAGGTCTTCCCGCACACCCGTACCGCGGACGGGTCGTCCGCCGCCCGCTCCAGGCAGATCGGGTCCCCCACCCGGGCCCCCTCCGGCAGCCACAGGTCCGCCGCGGTCAACCGCCGCCCGTCCACCGGGTACGTGATCTGGCTGTACGTTCCGCTGCCGCCCGGCAGTTGAGTGACCGTCCCCTCGACCCGCACCGGGTGCGCGTCGATCCGGTCGGCCTGGTCCGCCTGGCGCCACCCCAGCAGGCACATCGCCACCGCCACCACGGCACTCAGCACGGCCCCGACGTACCAGCCCCGAGCCGGTCTGGTCCGCACACGTTCGGGGGTCGCGGCGCGCATACGTCCTGTTCCTGGGCTCGGCAGAGGTCTGACCGGGATGGTAGCCGCAAAAACCGCCCCGGGTCACGGCCAGTCAGAAAACCCCCGCCCCACCGGGACCCCGCCCGCGGCCCCGTCAGGACCCCGTCAGGGGCCCGGGGAACGGCGGGTCGATGCCGCACGGCGGCCCCGTCAGGGGCCCGGGGAACGGCGGGTCGATGCTGCTGCCGGCCGGAGCCCACCGAAGAGTCCGTGCTGCTGAGGGCCTGTGAAAAACAGCACCCCGAACTCGCCCCCTACCGCCGCCGGTACAGCAACCGCCCGTCCAGCACCGTCCCCAGGCAGACCGCCCCGCCCCCGTCGAGCTCCTGGACCGCCCCCGCCGCGAACACCGCGAAGTCCGCCACCCCGCCGACCACCAGCGGCCGGTGCAGGGCAGCCGTCAACGCCCGCTCCGCGAGCGGGTCGAGGCCGCCCGGGGCGGGGTCCCCGCCGGGAGGCCGTCGCAGGCCGGACCGCCCGACCGCCGTCCGGACCGCGGGCCGGGCGAACGTCCCGGCGAGGGCCGTCACCCCGTGCCCGAGCAGCCGTTGCAGCCCGCGCCGGGCGCTGCCGCCCCACTGCTCGTCGCTCAGCCCGGCCGGGGGCGCCAGCGGCCGTTCCCCGAGCCCTTCCCGCGGGTCGGGGTGGTAGGCGTGCTCCAGCAGCCACGTCCCGTGCCGGTTGAGCAGCCCGGGCACCAGCACCCCGGGCCACTCCCGGAGCCGCGCCGGGCCGCCCGGCAGCTCCGCGGCGGGCCCGATCGCGGTGACGGTCGCGCCGTCGACCAGTACCGCCCCGTCCTCGATCAGCGCGGTGCCGGTGAACAGCAGCTCCGCCCGGTGCAGCGTCAGCATCCGATTCGGACCCGGGCCGGGGCCGTCAGTTGGCGGCCAGGATGGTGAGTTCGGGGTGCGCGGTGCCGCCCTCGATCGCGGTGGAGGCGATGTGCGAGGCGACCCGCGGGTCGACCGGGTCGTTGGCCGGGTCGTCGAGGACCCGCAGGTGCTCGTACGTGGTGGCGCGCTGGGCGGGCACCCGGCCGGCGGTGCGGATCAGGTGGATCAGTTCGTGCAGGTTGGAGCGGTGCTTGGCGCCGGCCGCGGAGACGACGTTCTCCTCCAGCATGACCGAGCCGAGGTCGTCCGCGCCGTAGTGCAGGGAGAGTTGGCCGGCCTCCTTGCCGGTGGTGAGCCAGGAGCCCTGGATGTGGGCGACGTTGTCGAGGAAGAGCCGGGCGACGGCGATCATCCGCAGGTACTCGAAGACCGTGGCCTGGGTCGAGCCCTTCAGGTGGTTGTTCTGCGGCTGGTAGGTGTAGGGGATGAACGCCCGGAAGCCGCCGGTGCGGTCCTGCACGTCGCGGATCATCCGCAGGTGCTCGATCCGCTCGGCGTTGGTCTCGCCGGTGCCCATCAGCATGGTGGAGGTGGACTCGACACCGAGCCGGTGCGCGGTCTCCATGATCTCCAGCCAGCGCTCGCCGGACTCCTTGAGCGGCGCGATCGCCTTCCGCGGCCGCTCGGGCAGCAGTTCGGCACCGGCGCCCGCGAACGAGTCGAGGCCCGCCGCGTGGATCCGGGTGATCGCCTCCTCGATCGTGACGCCCGAGATCCTCGCCATGTGCTCGACCTCGGAGGCGCCCAGCGAGTGGATCACCAGCTGCGGGAACCCGGCCTTGATCGCGGCGAAGTTCTCCTCGTAGTACTCGACGCCGTAGTCGGGGTGGTGGCCGCCCTGGAACATGATCTGGGTGCCGCCGAGCTCGACGGTCTCCGCGCACCGGCGCAGGATCTCGTCCAGGTCCCGCGACCAGCCCTTCTCGCTCTTCGGCGGCACGTAGAACGCGCAGAACTTGCACGCGGTCACGCAGACGTTGGTGTAGTTGATGTTCCGCTCGATGATGTACGTGGCGATGTGCTCGACACCCGCGTACCGCCGCCGCCGCACCGCGTCCGCGGCCGCGCCGAGCGCGTGCAGCGGGGCCGACCGGTACAGCTCCAGCGCCTCCTCGGCGGTGATCCGGCCGCCCTCGGCCGCCCGGTCCAGCACGGCCTGCAACTGGGTCGCGGAAAGGTTCTGCTCGGACACCTGGCGGGCCTGCTTTCTTCGTCGAAGGGGCGGACCCGCTCAGCCTACGCCAGCACGTTTCCCGGCCGCCGCAGCCCTCTTCCCGTGCCGCCCGCCGCCTGACCAGGCCGCCTACTGCTTGGCCAGGTCGCCCTCGGGGTCGCTGCCGAGCGGGGCCCCGCTGACCGCCAGGTGCAGGCCGCCGGTGCCGAGCAGGGTGTAGCGCTGCTTCTCGGGGACGCCGGTGCAGGCGCTGTCGTTGCCGTCCGGGCGTTCCTGGAGCAGCACTTCGGCGTCGGTGACGGAGAGCAGGGTGAGCACGCCCCGGCAGACGGTGCTGCTGAGTTGGGAGGCGTTGCTGGTGCGGCCGACCTCCTCGCCGACCCGGCCGGCGGTGAAGGTGACGGTGAAGGTGGACGCCAGCGGGACGATCTTGGTGGTGATGTCGCCCCTGAAGGTGCCGAGGAAGGCGTCGGGCAGCGCCTTGCCCGATCCGCTCGCGCCCGCACCCACGCTCCCGCTCGCACTCGTGCTCGCGCTCGCACTGCCGCCCGGGCTCGCCGCTCCGCTCGGCCGCGGGGTGCGGCTGCCGCTCGCGGCGGCGCCGGGGCTCGGGGGCCGGTGACGGCGTCCTGACCGGGTGAGGGGCTGCTGCCGGGGTCGGCCCGGTTCCAGGGCAGGTGGCCGCCGGCGGCCAGCCCGCCGTACCCGGCGGCCAGCACCGCCACGGCCACCAGCACGGCCCACAGCGTCCGGCGGCGGCGCCCCGGCCCGGGGACCGGCTCCGGCCGCGGGGCCCGGCGCGGTCCGCCGTCGAGCACGGTGGGCTGCCGGTCGACGGGGGCGGTGCCGGTCGGGCCGCTGTCGCCCTCCAGGTCGAGGAGTTCGACGGCGGCCCGGCCGACCGCGGCGGCCAGCGGGCCGGGCAGCCAGCCCTCGGGGCCGTCCGCGGCGGCCGGGGCGAGCCGGGCGCGCAGCGCGGCGGGGGTGGGGCGGCGGGCCGGGTCCTTGGCCAGGCAGGCGGTCACGGTGTCCAGCAACTCGCCTTCCAGACCGCCGAGTTCCGGCTCCTCGCGGAGCACCCGGTAGAGCAGGACGGGGGCGCTGACGCCTTCGCCGAACGGGGCGGTGCCGGTGGCGGCGTAGGCGAGCAGGGCGCCGAGCGAGAAGACGTCGCCGGCCGGCCCGGTGGGCGAGCCGGCGGCCTGTTCGGGCGACATGAAGCCGGGCGAGCCGACCACGTAGCCGCTGTGGGTGTAGGTGGAGGCGGCGTCCAGTGCGCGGGCGACGCCGAAGTCGATCAGCCGGGGCCCGTCCAGGGTGAGCAGCACGTTGGACGGCTTGACGTCCCGGTGCACCAGGCCGAGCGCGTGCACCTGTTCGAGGGCTTCGGCGAGCCGGGCGCCGAGGGCGTGCACCGAGCGGACCGGGAGCGGGCCGGCGGTGCGGACGGCCTCGCCGAGCGCGGGGCCGGCCACGTAGCCGGTGGCGACCCAGGGGCGGGGGCCCTCGGTGTCGGCGTCCAGCACGGGGGCGGTCCAGCGGCCGCCGACCCGGCGGGCCGCGGACACCTCCTGGCGGAACCTGGCCCGGAACTCGGGGTCGTCGGCGAGTTCGGGGCGCACCACCTTGACCGCGACGGTCCGCCCGCCCGCGGTGCGGCCCAGGTAGACCCGGCCCATGCCGCCGGCGCCGAGCCGGCGCAGCAGCCGGTAGTCGCCGATCGCCGACGGGTCGTCAGCCGTCAGCAGTTCCATGCCCGTCCCCCTCGCACCGCGGGTCGCCGCCGGGTGCCGTACCGCCCCGGGCGCTCCGATCATCCCAGGGCGCCGGGCCGGTCGGGAACGCGCCGCGGGCCCGGACCACCGCGGGCTCGGACCACCTCAGGCTCGGACCACCGCGGGCTCAGACCACCGCGGGCACGGCCTCCAGCAGCCGGATCGGCACGTCGGGGGCGAAGCCGCTGTCGGGGGCGACCCGGCGGGCGAACTCGGCGAGGCCGGCGAGCTGGCGCTCGCCGAGCGAGAAGTCGAGCGCCTCGGAGAAGTAGGTCTCCAGCAGCGGGGCGTCGAACTCCTCCCAGCGGGCGGCCTGTTCGGCGACCTTGGCGGCCTCGGCCAGCGAGAGGTCGCGGGACTCCAGGAAGGCCCGGTGGACGGCGGCGGTCAGCGCGGGGTGCTGCTCGGCGTACTCGCGGCGGGCGGCCCAGACCGCGAAGACGAACGGCAGCCCGGTCCAGTCCTTCCACATCGCGCCGAGGTCGTGCACGGCCAGCCCCTGCCGGGGGGCCTGTTCCAGCGAGGCGCGCAGCGCGGGGTCGCCGATCAGGACGGCGGCGTCGGCCTCGGCCAGCATCGCGTCCAGGTCGGGCGGGCAGGAGAAGTACTCGGGGTGCACGCCCTCGCGCTCCTCCAGCAGCAGCCGGGCCAGCCGGACGGAGGTGCGGCTGGTCGAGCCGAGGGCGACCCGGCGGCCGTCGAGTTCGGCCAGCGGGACCTTGCTGACGATCACGCAGGACATCACCGGGCCGTCGCTGCCCACCGCGATGTCGGGGAGCACCACCAGCCGGTCGGCGTGCCGCAGGTACTCCACGCAGGTGATCGGGCCGATGTCGAGGGCGCCGGACACCAGCCGGTCGCTGAGCTTCTCCGGGGTGTCCTTGCTGAGGTCGAGGTCGAGCAGGTTGCCCGTGCGCGCGAGGCCCCAGTAGAGGGGAAGACAGTTGAGGAACTGGATGTGCCCGACCCGCGGCCTGACCGCGGTCTCCGACCGTCCGGCATCGCTACTGCTCACCGTGTGCTCCCTTGCCGTTGGTGCTCTCCCGGCAGGGTATGCCCGCTGATTGGGACGGCCCGCACCCGGTGCCCGACACACCGTTCGACACCGTTGTTCACCCCTGGTCGGGGCAGCCACCGCGTGCTACCGTTCCCCTCAGTTGCAGTTTGATTCCCCTTGCAGTACTTGGAGCCTGCGGAGCATGTAACCGCAGGCTTTTTGTAATTTTTCAGCAGTATCAGGCGTCAATTGAGCATTGATTGAAGCACTGTGCGAAAAACTCCGGACTCGTCCGGAGGCGGGGCGATCAGCGCAGCGGACCCGGGCGCCACAAGGTGTGGCGTCCACAACGTCCCTCGCAAGGAGAACGGTATGGCGACCGGAACCGTCAAGTGGTTCAACGCCGAGAAGGGCTTCGGCTTCATCGCCCAGGAGGGCGGCGGCCCCGACGTCTTCGTCCACTACTCCGCCATCAACGCGAGCGGCTTCCGCTCGCTGGAGGAGAACCAGGCGGTCAGCTTCGACGTCACCCAGGGCCCGAAGGGCCCGCAGGCGGAGAACGTCACCCCCGTCTGAGACGGGATCTCCCATTGATCGCTCACGGCCCCTCGGGTCCGTACGAGTAGCAGTTCCCAAGGAGGCCCGCCGTCGGCGGGCCTCCTGCCTTTTCCCGTTTCCCCCGCATTTCCCGATTCCGCCCGCATTTCCCGCCCGGTCCCGTTCCGGACGCCGCGGTCCCGTTCCGGACGCCCCGCGCCCGCTCCCCGCCCCCGGGCCCCCGCCCGTTCCGGCCGGTCCCCGCCGGGAGATCATCGGTGCATGCACCGCCTCCGGTCCGCCCGCCGCGCCCTCGACCGCTCCCTCGGCCGGATCGGCATCGACACCTACCTCCTGCTGCTGCTCGGCACCGTCCTGCTGGCCTCCCTGCTGCCCGCCCGCGGCCCCGCCGCCACCGCCGTCACCGACGCGGTCCGACTCGCCGTCGCCCTGCTCTTCTTCCTGTACGGCGCCCGGCTCTCCCCGCAGGAGGCGCTGGCCGGCGCCCGGCACTGGCGGCTGCACCTGCTGATCCTGGGCTGCACCTTCGTGCTGTTCCCGCTGCTCGGCGAGGCCACCCGGCTGCTGCCGGACGCGGTGCTGCCCCCGCAGCTGTTCACCGGCGTGCTCTTCCTCACCCTGCTGCCGTCCACCGTGCAGTCCTCGATCGCGTTCACCTCGGTCGCGGGCGGCAACGTCGCGGCGGCGATCTGCGCCGCCACCTTCTCCAGCCTGCTCGGCATCGTCCTCACCCCGCTGCTGGCGGCCTGGCTGCTCACCGGCGCCTCCGGCGTCGGCGTGGACGGCGGCCAGGTGCTCGACATCGTCCTGCAGCTGCTCGTCCCGTTCGTCCTCGGCCAGCTGCTGCGCCGCCGGGTCGGCCCGTGGATCACCCGGCACCGGCTGGTCACCATGCTGGTGGACCGCGGCTCGATCCTGCTGATCGTCTACAGCGCGTTCGGCGAGGGCGTCCGCGAAGGGATCTGGAGCCGGGTCACCACCGGCCAGCTGCTCTGGCTGGTGGCGGTCTCGCTGGCCCTGCTCTCCGCCGTCCTGGCCTTCACCCACCTCGTCTCCCGGCGGCTCGGCTTCTCCCGCCCGGACCGGATCACCATCCAGTTCTGCGGCTCCAAGAAGTCGCTGGCCAACGGCCTCCCGCTGGCCACCGTCCTGTTCCCGGCCTCCGCCGTCGGCCTCGCCGTCCTCCCGCTGATGCTCTTCCACCAGCTCCAGCTGATGGTCTGCACCGTCCTCGCCCAGCGCTGGGCCCGCCGGACCTGACGCCCTGCACCCCAGCACCCCCCGGCGCAGCCGAGCCACCCCGGCTCCCGCCCGTCTCCCTCCCCCACACCACCGGTCCCGACCGGACCGCGCCCGGCCCCACCACCACCCGCTCGCCTTCTCCCCCTCTCCTCTCCTTTTCCCTCCCCTCCCCCTCCCCCGCCCCCGCCGTCACCCCAGCGGCGTGCGGTGCAGTCCGATCAGCAGCCGCCACACCCGTCCCGCGACGGCCGCCGGCGGTTCGTCGACCAGTCCGTGCAGCCAGTCCGCCAGTACGCCGGTGAACGCGCCCGCGACGGCCGCGGCGATCAGCGGTGCGTCCGGGGCGCCCGCCAACTCCCGCTCCGTCCGGCTGCGTTCCCGCAGCTCCCGGTGGAGCACCGGCCCGAGCGGGCCGCCGCCGCCCGGTGCCAGCAGTTCCCGGTACAGGCCGCGGTGGGTGTCCGCCCGGTCGAAGAACCCGACCAGCGCGGGCGGCGGCGCCGCCGGGTCCGCGACGCCCCGCCAGGCGTGCAGCGCCTCCACCGCGTCCCGGACCACGCCCGCACAGGCGTCCACGGCCAGCGCCGACAGGTCCGGGTAGTGCAGGTAGAACGTCGCCCGGCCGACCCCCGCCCGGCGCACCACCGCCGCCACGGCCAGGTCGGCCAGCGGGCGGTCCGCGCACTCGGCCAGCAGCGCGGCCCGCAGCTTCGCCCTGGTCCGCTCCGCCCTCGGGTCGCCCGCCGCGCTCACCCCGCCACCAGCACCGCGGTCAGCGCCACCGCCCCGGGCAGCGCCTGGGCCAGCAGGATCCGCCGGTTCGCGGTCAGGCCGCCGTACAGGCCCGCGACCAGCACGCAGGCCAGGAAGAACACCCGCACCCGGAAGCCCGTCGGGTCGTCCGCCAGCAGGCCCCAGACCAGGCCCGCCGCCAGGAACCCGTTGTACAGGCCCTGGTTGGCCGCCAACGGGGCCGTCCGCCGGGCCAGTTCCGCGTCGAACCCGGACAGCGCCCGCCCCGGCGCCTTCTCCCACAGGAACATCTCCAGCACCAGGATGTACCCGTGCAACAGGGCCACCGCCCCGACCAGCACCGCCGCCGCGACCTCCATGACCACTCCCCTTTCCTGGACAGATGTCCAGAATAACCGGACGCTTGTCCAGGAACCAGCCCGCTCCCCCCGCACCCCGCCCGCCCACTACGCTGCCCGGGTGACCTCCTCCCTGCCGGACCAGCCGCAGACCCGGATCGCCGCCGCCGACCGGGACGCCGCCGTCGAACGCCTCCAACGCGCCTACGCCGAGGAGCGGATCACCCAGGACGAACTCGACCAGCGGGTCCACGCGGCCCTCACCGCCACCGTCCGCGCCGACCTCGACGCCGTCCTGCACGACCTGCCCGCCGAGGCCCCCGGCAGCTCCGTCACGCTCAGCGCGATGAACGGCCGCCTGGTCCGCCGCGGCCCCTGGCGCGTCCCGCGCACCCTGACCGTCGCCTCCGCCTTCGCCAAGGTCCACCTCGACCTGAGCGCCGCGATCATCGACCACCCCGTCGTCGACATCGAACTCGGCGCCGGCTTCGGCCGCACCACCATCACCGTCCCGCGCGACGCCACCGTCGACCTCGACGGCCTCCAGCAGTCCTGGAAGACCGTCCGCTACCGCCCCCCGCGCACCCCCTCCCCCACCCCCGGCCCCACCATCCGCATCACCGGCACCCCGGGCTTCGGCCGCCTCAAGATCCGCCACGCCCGCCGCTGACCGGCTCCCGCCGCACCGGCCGCCCGGCTGACCCCGGTACCGACGGTGCGGCATCCGGCACGAGTTCCGGGGCTGAGCGCACGGCGAAGGCCCGCCACCCTCCCGGGGTGCGGGCCTTCGTGTGAGCGGAGAGCGGGCCGATGTCAGGCGGCGACGGGCTCGTCGGTGGTCCTGGGGGCCGGGACGGTGGCCGGGCGGTCCTCGGCGAGGAGGTCGCCGGTGGGGGCGTTGTAGGCGGCGAGGTCGAGGGTCTTCTCGCGGGCGGAGACCAGGATCGGGACGACGACCTGACCGGCCACGTTGGTGGCGGTGCGCATCATGTCGAGGATCGGGTCGATCGCCAGCAGCAGGCCGACGCCCTCCAGCGGGAGGCCCAGGGTGGAGAGGGTCAGGGTGAGCATCACGATCGCGCCGGTGAGGCCGGCGGTGGCCGCGGAGCCGATCACCGAGACGAAGGCGATCAGCAGGTAGTCCTTGATGCCGAGGTCGATGCCGTACACCTGGGCGACGAAGATCGCGGCGAGCGACGGGTAGATCGCGGCGCAGCCGTCCATCTTGGTGGTGGCGCCGAACGGCACGGCGAACGAGGCGTACTCGGACGGGACGCCCAGGCGCTCGGTGACGCGGCGGGTGACCGGCAGGGTGCCGACCGAGGAGCGGGAGACGAAGGCGAGCTGGATCGCGGGCCAGGCGCCCTTGAAGAAGTTCAGCGGGTTGAGGCCGCCGACGAAGCGCAGCAGCAGCGAGTAGACGCCGAACAGGACGATCGCGCAGCCGACGTAGACGTCGACGGTGAGGGTGGAGAAGGGCTTGAGCAGGTCCCAGCCGTAGACGGCGACGGACTTGCCGATCAGGCCGAGGGTGCCGAGCGGGGCGAGCCGGATGACCCACCACAGGGCGGTCTGGACGAGTTCGAGGACGGCCTCGGAGATCTTGCGGACCGGCTCGGCCTTCTCGCCGAGCTTGAGGACGGCCGCGCCGACGACCACGCCGAGGAAGACGATCTGCAGGACGTTCACCTTGAGGAAGGCGTCGGCGATGTTGGTCGGGATGATGCCGGTCAGGAAGTCGACCCAGGTGCCGCCCTTCTCCACGCCCTTGACCCCGGCGGTGGAGAGGTTGGCGCCCTTGCCGGGGTCGGTGAGCAGGCCGAGGCCGAGGCCGACGGCCACCGCGATCAGCGAGGTGGCGAGGAACCAGAACAGGGTGCGGACGGCGAGCCGGGCGGCGTTGGTGACGTTCCGCAGGTTGGCGACCGAGACGATGATCGCGGTGAAGACCAGCGGCGGGACGGCCAGCTTGAGCAGCTGGACGAAGGTCTTGCCGATGGTGTCCAGGGTGGTGGTCAGCCAGCTGACGTCGCCGGCGCGGGCGATCCAGCCGAGCAGCAGGCCGAGGACGAGGCCGCCGACGATCTGGACCCAGAAGGGGGTGCGGCGGAGGCGTCCCAGCAGGGTGGGCGCGGGCGCGGTGGACATGGGTGTGCGTCTCCGGGGGCTGGTGGAGCGGGGGGAGGGGTGGGGCGGAGGCGGCGGCACGACGGACGCGGGGGCCGGGCGGGGAGACCCGGGGGGACCGACGGGGTCGGTGGCGTCAGGAGTGGCGTGCCGCCCGCATACAGCCGCCGGAGCGACAGCGGCGCGGGCCGTCCACGGCACCGGGCAGACGCGGGCAACGCGGCACGAGCGGGGTGCTCGTCCCGGCCTGGCGCGCGGCGTCTGCGGTGGTCATGACCGGCACACTAGCAACAAACCTTTGAGATGTTCAAAGTACTTGTTTGAGATCGTTACCGAACCACCCTTTCCTGACGGGCCGTCAGCCTGACCAGGCAGTTTTGACGCCTTTCCGGTTATACGTATAACTTGAAGGGACACCACGCCGCCGGAAGGACACCCATGGGCTACGCCGCCCTGCTCCGCGCCCCGCACGTCACCCGGCTGCTGCTCGGCACCCTGCTCGGCCGGCTCCCCGCCGGCATGACCGCCCTGGTGATCGCGCTCGCCCTGCGCGAGGCCGGCGCCCCGTACAGCCGGATCGGCCTGGCCACCGCCGCGTACGCGATCGCCGCCGCCGTCGGCGGGCCCGTCCTCGGCCGGCTGGTCGACCTCACCGGGCAGCCCCGCGTCCTGCTCGCCTCCGCCGCGCTGGCCGGCACCGGCTACGCGCTGCTCGCCCTCGCCCCCGGCTCCGCCCTGGCCGCCCCGCTCGGCGCCGCGGTCGCCGGACTCTGCATGCCCCCGCTGGAACCCTGCCTGCGCTCGCTGTGGCCCGACGTCGTCGAACCCGAACAGCTCGACACCGCCTACGCCTTCGACTCCGCCTCCCAGCAGGTGCTGTACGTCGCCGGACCGCTCGCCGTCGCCGGGATCGCCGGCGCCCTCTCCCCCACCGCCGCGCTCTGGACGGCCGCCGTGCTCGGCCTGCTCGGCGCCCTGGTGGTGGCCGGGTCCGCGCCCGCCCGGGCCTGGCAGGCCCCGCCGCGCGCGGCCTCCGCCGGACTGCTCGGCCCGCTGCGCTCCCCGGACTGGTCCTGCTGCTGCTCGGCCTGGCCGGCGCCGGCTGGGCGGTCGGCGCGCAGAACGTGCTGTTCATCGCGTACGCCGAGCAGCACCCCGGCGGCCTGCCCGGCGGCGCCGGGACGCTGCTCGCGCTGGCCGCGCTGGCCGGACTGCTCGGCGCGCTGGCCTACGGCACCGCCCGCTGGCGGGCCGGGACCGCGACCCGCACCTGGGTGCTCGCCCTCGGCATGGCCGCCTGCTACCTGCCGCTGCTGCTCCTGCCCGGCCCCTGGCCGATGGCCGCGCTGGCCTTCGTCTCCGGCCTGGGCCTGGCCCCGCTGCTGGCCGCCGCGTTCGTGCTGGTCGCCGAGCTCGCCCCGACCGGCACCGTCACCGAGGCGTTCGCCTGGCTGGTCACCCTGTTCGCCACCGGCAACGCGGCCGGCTACGCGGTCTCCGGCGCCCTGGTCGACACCTCGCTGCACGCCGTCGCCCTGTGCTCGGTCGGCGGCATCACCCTCGGCGGCCTGCTGCTGCTCGCCACCCGCACCCGGCTGCGCCCCGCCGACGCCCCGGCCCCCGCCCCCGCCCTGGTCTGAGCGCCCGAACCCGCGGCCCCGCCGCAAACCGCTCGCCCGATCCGCGCCGTCCTGCTTGGATGCGCGGCATGACGAGTCACCAGCTGCCCGCCGGCCACAGCCTCTCCACCGACCCCGCCCGCCTCGACCGGGAGGCCGTGCACCGCTGGCTCTCCGAGGACGCCTACTGGGCGCTCGGCCGTCCCCGCGACAAGCAGGACCGGGCCATCGACAACTCGCTCAACTTCGGCCTGTACGAGGACGCTTCGGGCACCCAGGTCGGCTACGCCCGGGTGGTCACCGACCACGCCACCTTCGCCTGGCTGTGCGACGTCTACATCGCCCCCGAGGCCCGCGGCCGGGGCCTGGGCACCGCCCTGGCCGCCGCCGTCCGCGACGAGCTCGCCGACCGCGGCCTGCGCCGCCTGGTGCTCGCCACCCGGGACGCGCACGAGGTGTACGCCAAGGTCGGCTTCGCGCCGATGGCGGTGCCGGAGAAGTGGATGATCCTCGGCGAGCAGTAGCCCCGCCGCCGGAGCGCCGGGCCGCAGACCCGGCCTCCGCTCGGGCCGCCGCTCCGGCCTCCGCTCGGGCCGCCGACCCGGCCGCCGCTCAGGCCGCCGCGGTGGACCCGCGGACCACCAGCGTGGTCGCCAGCGGGCCCGCCGGCGGCGGCAGTTCGCCCTCCAGCAGGGACACCAGCGCGGCCAGCCCGGCCCGGCCCAGCTCCTCGCCCGGCAGGTCCACCGTGGTCAGCGGCGGGCTGAGCAGCTCCGCCACCGGGATGTTGTCCATCCCGACGACCGACAGGTCCTGCGGGATCCGCAGCCCCAGCTGCCCCGCCGCCCGGTACAGCCCGGACGCCACCACGTCGTCGTCGCACACCACCGCGCGCGGCCGCCCCGGCCCGTCCAGCAGCTCCCGGGCCGCCCGCTCCGCCTCCCGGCTGCCCTCGTTCAGGCTGACCGCCAGCTCCCGCACCTCCAGCCGCGCCGAGGCCGCCGCGAACGCCGCCTGCCGGACCCGGAAGGTGTGCGCCGAGTGCACCGAGCGCAGGTAGCCGATCCGCCGGTGCCCCAGCCCCGCCAGGTGGTCGACCGCCGCCCGCATGCCCGCCGCCAGGTCCAGCTCCAGCGTCGGGCGGCCCGGGTGGGCCGCCGGGTCGGCGTCCAGGAACACCGCCGCGGTGTCCGCGGGCAGCGGGCCCAGCTGCTTGTCGTCCGGCGAGCAGACCAGCAGCCCGTCGAACCGCCCGGCCGCGGCCGCCTCGGCCAGCACCGCCGCGTCCCAGCCGCTGGAGACCACCACGGCCAGCCCGTGCCGGGCCGCCTCCTCGTGGACGCCGGTCAGCACCCGGCCGAAGAACGGCCCCAGCAGGTTCGGCACCGCCAGCAGCACCATCCCGCTGCGCCCCAGCCGCAACTGCCGGCCGGCCGCCTGCGGGCGGTAGCCCAACTCCCGGGCCGCGGCGTGGATCCGCTCGCTGGTCGCCGCCGAGACCCGGTGCCCGGCGCTGCCGGAGAACACCAGCGAGACCGTCGCCTGCGACACCCCCGCCAGCCGGGCCACGTCACGGCCGGTCGGACGGCGGCGCGCGCCCTCGCCGGGCGGGCGCTCCGCCAACGCCGTCAGCCGGCCTGCGCCTGCCGGGACGCGGCCGCCCGGGCCGCGTCGTCCGCCGCGTCCTCGGCCGCGTCCCGCGCCGCCGCCCGGGACTTGCGGGACTCGATCCGGGCCGCGATCTGCGCCGACATCTCGTCGCGCTGCTTGCTCAGCACCACGTAGCTGACCGCCGACGAGGCCACCGCGGCCAGCACGAACAGCAGCAGCACGCCCATCGCGCCGACCACCGGGATCACCTTGAAGTGGCCCAGCAGCAGGGCGACCAGCAGGCAGGCCAGGAAGATGCTCACCCGCAGGGAGGTGTAGCGGAGCGTGGCGTGGTTCTTGCTGCTCACCGGGGTTCGTCCTTCGCTGCCGGGTCGCGCCGCGGGGCGCGCGGGGGTAATGGCCCTCCCAGTGAAGCACGACCTCACACCGCTCAGGCGCGCAGGTCGAGCCACATCGTCACGTCGTCCCGGTCGTCCCCGGGGGCCACCCGGATCGCCCCCGGCACCCGGCCCACCTCCTGGTACCCGCTGCGCCCGTAGAACTTCTCCAGCCCGTGCCCGCCGCGCAGCGTCAGCCGCAGCCCGGCCAGCCCCCACTCCCGGGCCACCCGCTCCGCCTCCGCCAGCAGCTGCGCGCCGTAGCCGCGGCCCTGGAAGTCGGGGTGCACCATCACCCGCTTCAGCATCCGCCAGTGGTCCATCAGGTCGAAGCGCATGTCCTCGAAGAACACCACCGCGGCGACCCGCCCGCCCGGCTCGTAGCCGACCAGCAGCCGGTCCGGCCCCAGCGCCCCGAACTGCCGCTCCGCGACCGGCCGGACCTGCGCCGCCGCCACCGGCGGCACGAACCCCACCGCGCCCCCGGCGTTGGACACGTCCGTCCACAGCGCCGTGATCTCCTCGCGCAACGCGGGCGTCGGGTCCGGATCCAGCACGAATCGCAAGGTCATGCGGCCAGCCTAGACGGGCGCGCCCACACCCCCCGTGCCCGCTCGGCGCAGCGCCAGGCAGCAGCCCACCGCCACCGCGCACAGCGCGCCCGCCGCGTACCAGGTGCTGTCGTAGTCGCCGAAGCTGTCGCGGGCCAGCCCCGCCAGGCCGGCCACCGCGGCGGCGCCGACCTGGTGGGCGGCCAGCACCCAGCCGAAGACGATCGGGGCGTCCGGGCCGAAGTGGCGGCGGCAGAGCGCGACGGTGGGCGGGACGGTGGCCACCCAGTCGAGGCCGTAGAAGATCACGAAGGCCAGGATCGGCGGCCGCAGGCTCTCGCCGAACAGGGCGGGCAGGCAGGCCAGCGAGAGCCCGCGCAGCGCGTAGTAGACGACCAGCAGCCGGACCGGCTCGAAGCGGTCGGTGAACCAGCCGCTGGCTATCGTCCCGGCGACGTCGAAGACGCCGATCAGGGCGAGCAGCGAGGCGCCGGTGGTGACCGGCATGCCGTGGTCGTGGGCGGCCGGGATGAAGTGGGTGCCGACCAGGCCGACGGTGGTGGCGCCGCAGATGGCGAAGGAGCCGGCCAGCAGCCAGAACGCCCGCACCCGCAGCGCCCCGCGCAGCACCCGCAGCGAGCGGGCGACCGCCGACCCGTCGGTGGCCGGCGGCGGCGGGGCCGAGGTCGCGCCGTAGGGCAACTGCCCGACGTCGGACGGGTGTTCGCGCATCAGCAGCAGGACGGGGACGGCCACCGCGGTGGCGCAGAGCGAGACCACCACGACGGCCGTCCGCCAGCCGTGCCGCTCGACGAGCGCGGCGAGCACCGGCATGAAGACCAGGTTCCCGGCCGCGCCGGCCGCGGTGAGGACGCCGGTGACCAGGCCCTGCCGGGCCTCGAACCAGCGGCCGGAGATGGTGGTGGCGAAGGCCCCGGCCATCGAGCCGCTGCCGAGGCCGACCAGCACGCCCCAGCAGAGGATCAGCTGCCAGGGGTGGGTCATCAGCATGGTGAGCCCGGCGCCGGTGGAGATGGTCAGCAGCGCGCAGACCACCACCGGCCGGACGCCGAAGCGGTCCATCAGGGCGGCGGCGAACGGCGCGGTGAGGCCGTAGAGGGCGAGGTTGACCGAGACGGCGCTGGAGATGGTGGCGCGGGACCAGCCGAACTCGTCGTGCAGGGCGTCCATCATCAGGCTGGGCGTGGAGCGGAACCCGGCCGAGCCGATCAGCACGACCAGCGAGACGGCGACCACGATCCAGCCGTAGTGGACCCGGGGGGTGCGGCGGGGGCGGGGCGGGTCCCCGCCGCGGTCGGCGGCGGGGGCGGGGGTGAGTTCCAGTTCCTTCACCCGTCCGAGTCTCCCGGTCCGGCCCCGCCGCCACGACGGCTCCGGCTGCCACGAATGCCCGAATTACTGACAGCGGGCGGCCGTTCAGTGCCCGGAGGCCACCGTCCCGCCGTCGGGCACCCGGCGCAGGCCGCGGATCGGCGGGCTGAGCAGCAGCGTCGCGGCGACGGCCAGGGTGACGACGCCGCCGATCAGGTACACCCGGGTCGCGCCCAGGGCCTCGACGGCGGGCCCGGCCAGCGCGGAGCCGATCGGGAACATGCAGACGGAGCCCGCCACTTCGTACGCGTGGATCCGGTTGAGCACCTCGCCGGGCACCTGGGTCTGCACGCTGGTGGCCCACATGACGCCCCAGAAGCTGATGCCGATGCCGGAGACCAGCTGGGCGGTGCCGAGCAGCGGCCAGGGCAGTCCGGCGGCGAACGCGAACTGCTGGACGGCGAAGGTGAACAGGGCCACCGCGCCGGCCGCGAGCGGGCGGGCCGGCTTGACCCGGATCGCCAGCAGGCCGCCGATCACGGTGCCCGCGCCGAACATGCCGTTGATCAGGCCGTAGACGGTGCCGCCCTCGCGCGCGATGACCTGACCGGCCACCACCGGGCCGAGCGGGCCCCAGGAGAGCACGGTGAAGGCCATCCAGATCAGGATGACGCCCCACATCCAGCTGCGGGACCAGAACTCGTGCCAGCCGCCGACCAGGTTGCGCCACAGGCTGTCGCCGGGCGGCGGGGCGGGGACCGGGCCGAGCCGCAGCGCGAGCAGGCAGCAGGCGCTGATCGCGTACATCACGGCGGCGATCACCATCACCCAGCCGGTGGAGGCGGCGGCCAGCAGGCCGGCCAGCGGCGGGCCGACCAGGGTGGTGAGCGCCTCGGAGATCCGCAGCACGCCGTTGGCGCCCTGCACGTCGGTGGAGACCAGCGGGACGGTGGAGGCCGCGCCGGGCTGGAACATCGCGGCGGCGGTCCCGGCCAGGGCGAGCAGCAGGTAGAGCTGCCAGAGCTGGTCGACGCCGCGGAAGAAGAGCAGCGCGAGCAGGACCCGGGTGGTGAGGTTGAGCAGGTCGGCGAAGATCATCAGCCGCCGGGCGGTGAACCGGTCGGCCAGCACGCCGCCGAACAGCACCAGTCCGGCGAACGGGCCGAGCAGGAAGGCCATGGCGAACCCGACCGTGGAGG
Organism: Kitasatospora sp. YST-16; assembly: GCF_026802215.1. Lineage (NCBI taxonomy): Bacteria > Bacillati > Actinomycetota > Actinomycetes > Kitasatosporales > Streptomycetaceae > Kitasatospora > Kitasatospora sp. YST-16. Next base: position 4,093,505 of record NZ_CP113837.1, on the reverse strand, counting down.
TCGAGTGGTGGGCGGCGATCAGGCCGGCCGAGACGGCGACGGGGAGCATCGCGTCGCTCAGCAGTCCGGCCGAGCGGGCGGTGAAGTAGAGGCGGAAGTTGCCCGACCAGATCGCGGGCGGTTTCACTGCGCTGACCTGCGGGGTGGGGGCGGCGTGTAGTTCGGGTGCGGTCACCTGGACAGTTTTGGTGTAGACCACTGCCGGTTTCCAGTGATTTCGGGTCACGATGCGGCGTCTGCGCGCCGGGTGACCGCACGGCGGCCCGCCGTGCGCACCCCGAGCACGGCACGGCGGACCGCCGTGCGGTCGGCGTCCGGGCCCTGAAGCCGTGACGCCCGGGCGGCCCGATTTCGCCGAGGTTCCGGACGGGGTCGGCCAACGACCCCCTGAGTGTCGGCACCGCCCGGTCTCCCTCGGCGTCCCCTCGCAACGGGCGCCGCACCCAAGAGTGATCAGTCGGATACGTCACGTCAATGGGTTGTCCGAAATTCAGACGGGGTTGTCCGAGGCGTGGGCCGCGCGCAACCGGCGCACGGCGCCGGGGCCGTCCCCGCTCAGCGGGCCGAGGCCACCGGGGCCGCCGGCTGCGCGGCCGCCGCGCAGGGCGCCCCGTCCGGGCCGCCGATCTCGCACCACACCCGCTTGCCGGAGCCGTCCGGGTACCAGCCCCAGCGCTCGCAGAGCAGCTCGACCAGCTCCAGGCCGCGGCCGTTGGTGGCGTCCTCGTCGGCCCCGGCGTGCCGCGGCGCGGGGGCGGTGCGGCTGGCGTCGGCGACCTCCACCCGGACGACCGGCGCGGGCGCGGCGGCGGGGCCGACCGGCAGCAGCAGTCTGAGCACCGCCGGGTGGCCGGTGTGCACCACCGCGTTGGTGACCAGTTCGGAGACCACCAGCACCAGGGTCTCGGCCACCGGGGAGTCCTGGTCGATCCCGCCGGCCCGCAGCCGGTCGCGGACCCACCGCCTGGCCCGTGACACCTCCGCCGGGTCCGCCTGGACCGCCAGCTGTACCTGGAGTACCTGCACCGTTCCACCACCCGCACTAGGTATTCGGCCCGCTTGATCCCGCCGGTCCGGTCGGCCGCACGGAGCGGAGGTCACCGACCGGGACTGCCCATGGCATCGACACGAATACGCCCCAGAATGATTCCGCGACCGGGTCGCAGCAAGAGCTTCGGGCATATTCCAGCGTTCGGGGGACGGCTCGGTGCATACTGTCCCGCTCACCCTGCCGGGGTTCGCACGACCGGTCGGCGGCACCGCCCTCGCGGGTACCCCCGACCGTACCGCCGGGGGGCGCCCCGGCACCGTCCCGCCACGGGCGAACCACCCTTCCTACAAATGTCCGACGGGCCTCGAACGTCCGGGCCCCGTACGGGGGAAGGGTGCTGAACGGGCGTCGGGCGGGCCCGCCGTCAGGCGAACACCACCGTGCGGGTGCCGTTCAGCAGCACCCGGCGCTCGCTGTGCCACTTCACCGCGCGGGCCAGCGCCTGGCACTCGACGTCCCGGCCGAGCGCCACCAGCTGCTCGGGGGTGACGTCGTGGGTGACCCGGGCGACCTCCTGCTCGATGATCGGGCCCTCGTCCAGGTCCGCGGTGACGTAGTGCGCGGTGGCGCCGATCAGCTTCACGCCCCGGGCGTGCGCCTGGTGGTACGGCTTGGCGCCCTTGAAGCTCGGCAGGAAGGAGTGGTGGATGTTGATGACCCGTCCGGACAGCGCCTTGCACAGGTCGTCCGAGAGCACCTGCATGTAGCGGGCCAGCACCACCAGGTCGATCCGCTGCTCGGCGACCAGGTCGAGCAGCTTCTGCTCGGCGTCCGCCTTGGTGTCCTTGGTCACCGGCAGGTGGTGGAACGGGATGCCGTACGACTCGGTCAGCTCGCGGAAGTCGGTGTGGTTGGAGACCACGCCGGCGATCTCCACCGGCAGCGCCCCGATCCGGGTGCGGAACAGCAGGTCGTTCAGGCAGTGCCCGAACTTGGAGACCATCAGCAGCACCCGCATCCGCTCCGCGGACTCGTGGATCTGCCACTCCATCCGGAACGAGGCGCCGACCGCCGCGAAGCTCGCCCGGAGCTTCTCCGCGGTCACCGGCTGCTCGGCCGAGAAGTGCACCCGCATGAAGAACAGGCCGGTGCCGCCGTCGCCGAACTGCTGGCTGTCGATGATGTTGCAGCCCGTCATGAACAGGTAGCTGGAGACCGCGTGCACGATGCCCTGCTTGTCGGGACAGGACAGCGTCAGGACGTACTGGGAGCGGACGGTCTCTTCCATCGTGCGGGGCCCCGTTTCTCGGCTCGGGTGGGTGGACGGCAACGGCCCAGCCTGGCACAGATCGCCCCGCCGCGGAGCCGCCGACCGCCACCCGAGACTCCCCCGGCGCCGCCGGTCAGCCGCGCGCGGTCAGCCGCGCCAGCTCCGCCGGCGAGCAGGGCGGCAGGTCCGGGTCGTCACCGTCGGCCACCGCCAGCCGGTAGTGCGCCTCGCGGGCCGCCCGCACCGCCTCCGGCCAGTCCGGGTGGCCCAGGTACGCGGCGGCCGGGGCGTCCGCGCCGACCTGGTGCACGATCCGCAGCACCCGCAGCACCGCGCCGTCCACCGCGACCGCCTCCGCGGAGTCCCGGAACACCGAGCCGACGTACTTCTCCGCCGACCAGCGGTCCAGCCAGCTGTCCTCCACCAGCCGGTACACGGCGTCGGTGAGGTCGCCGTACCCGCCGGGGCCGTCCAGCCAGGCCGCCCGCTGGAAACCGGGGTCGGAGAACATGTGCAGCGCCGAGCGGATCCGGGCCCGCCAGCGCCACCAGGGCAGATCGCTCAGGGGCATGCCGCCCATCGTGCTGGAGCGGCCGCCCGTTCGAGAAGTGCTTCGGGCAGACCGGTACGCGGAATCCATGCTGTCTGACACGGGAGTCGATCGTACGTTCCCGGCCCCGCCTGCTCCACACCCCTCCCTCTACACGCGTCACGCACCGGTGGCGCTCCGTGTTACTCCCCCGTTGGCGATCCGTTCACATCACGTCCCTCTCGGCGTGCCCGGTGGCCACCACCCTTGATCCGCCGAGCCTGCGCAACGGAGCACGGGACAGCCCGCAGCAGCACGTCCAGGAGGAAGAGAGCGCCATGACGCGGAACGGAACCCCCCAGCCGCCCCCCGCCGTCAGCGGACGCCGCCGCGCCACCGCCGCCCTCGCGGCCTCGGCCGCGCTGCTGCCCGCCCTGCTCTCCGCCGCCGCCTGCGGAGGGCCCGCCGCCGCCGACGCCGCCGGCAAGGACGTCACCGTGATGACCTGGGCCCCGTCCGGCACCGGCGCCGCCGACCGCCCCGGCATGACCGCCCTCGCCGAGGCCATCGGCCGCGAACTCAACGACCACGACGGCCTGGCCGGCCGCAAGGTCCGGATCCTGACCTGCAACGAGCACGACACCACCGACGGCGCCACCGCCTGCGCCAGCCAGGCCGTCAACGCCCACGCGGTGGCCGTGGTCGGCTCCGCCAGCCAGTACGGCAGCAACTTCATGCCGATCCTCGAACAGGCCGGCATCCCCTTCGTCGGCGGCTACGGCCTCTCCGGCCCCGAGTTCAGCAGCCCGCTCTCCTACCCGGTCAACGGCGGCCTGCCCGCCCTGGTCGCGGGCAGCGGACGCCAGCTGGTCGAGGCCGGCTGCAAGCAGATCGCCCTGATCCGCCCCGACACCCGGGCCGGCGACGCCCTGGTCAACTACCTCGGCGGCGCCGTCAAGCAGACCGGGATCAAGGTCGTCGACATCAAGGCCCCCGAGAAGTCCAACGACTACTCGCAGGAGGCCCGCCGGGCCATCGGCGACGACCGGACCGGCAACTGCCTGCTCTCCGCCCTCGGCGCCGAACCCACCGCCAACCTGCTCGACCCGTACCGCCGCGCCAACCCGAAGAACACCCAACTCGCCTCCGTCATCGGCTCCTTCCAGCAGTCCGTGGTCGACTCCACCGGCGGCGACAACGGCCCGCTGCGCGGCGCGTACGCCACCGGCTGGTTCCCCGCCGAATCCTCCCCCGTCTGGGACGCCCTGCGCACCACCGCCCGCAGCTACGGCAACGGCGCCACCATCGACGTCTCCGACCCCGGCGTGCAGACCACCTGGGTCGCCTACCAGGTGCTCCGCCAGGCCGCCGGCCGGATCGACCGCAGCAAGCCGATCACCCCCAAGGCCCTCCAGGTGATCCTCGACAGCGGCGACCCCATCGACACCGCCGGCACCACCCCGCCCCTCGGCTGGGGCATCGCCAACATGCTCCCCAGCGCCGACTCCCCCCGCCTGGTCAACACCTCGGTGACCTTCCAACGCGTCCAGAACGGCCGCCTCACCGAACAGCACCAAGGCTTCACCGACGTCCGCTGGGTCCTCACCGGCGACACACCCCCGGCCTGACCCGCAAGAGCGCCAGACCCTGCGCAAGCAGGGGCGCGGGGAAGAACTGCCGCGCCAGACCCTGCGAAACCAGGGGCGCGGGGAGGACTGCAGCAGGCCCACCCGAGCGAAACCAGGGGCGCGGGGAACTGCGCGGCCAACCGAGCACCCACAGCCAGATCGCCTCGCAGGACAGTGGGTTGCACTATCCCGCGACCGCACCGACGTGCTCCTCCGCTGCGCGCAGTTCCCCGCGCCCCCGGTTCCGCACCATCCCGTCGGCGCAGCAGTCCCCCCGTCCGCGCCCTCCCGCCCGCGCAGCAGCAGCCCCCGCCGGGAGGCTCAGAGTTCGCCCGCGCCCTTGTCCGGCAGCCCCGTCTTCGAGGCGATCGCGCCCCACAGCTCCGCCGCCTGCTTCTTCGCCGTGGTGGCCGTGCCACTCGCGGCGTCGCCCTTGCGGAGGTGGTCGTTGTCCTTGGCCTTGCCCGGGTCGCAGCCGCCCGCCAGGTCTCCCGCCCACTGGGCGTACTCGGAGTCGGCGGTGGCGGACGCCTGCCAGGCCTGCTGGAGCTGGTCGACCAGCTTGCTGCCGTCGGCCAGCTTGTCGACCTTGAGGGCGCCGAGCTTGGTGAGCAGGTCCTGCCGCTGGCCCGCGGCGGCGGTGAGCGCGTTCTGCGCGTCCGGCAGGTTCTGGCACTTGCCGGCCGCGGCGACCGCGTTGACCACCGAGGTGCGGCTGGCGCTGGCGGTGCCGAGCAGGTCGGACATGGCCTGGGCCTGGGCCTTGGTCTCGGGGGTGACGGCGGCGTTGCCGCTGTTCGCGCTGGGGGCGTTGGCGCTCTGGCTGGCGGAGGTCCCGCCCTTCCCCTTGGCGGTGTCGTTGCTCTTGTCCCCGCCGCTGGACAGCACGCCGATCAGCACCGCGATCACCGCGACGCCGGCCACGCCCGCGCCGATCAGGATCTTCGGGTCGGGCTTGCGGCGGCCGCCGTCCGGCTGCTGGTGGCCGTTCCCGGCGTACCCGCCGTCCCCGGCGTACGCCGGCTGCTGCTGCGGGGCGCCGTAGCCGCCGCCGTAGGTGGGCTGGGCGGGCTGGGGGGCGTACCCGGGCTGCGGCTGCTGCACCGCCTGCTGTCCGCCGAAGGTCGGGTCGCCGTAGCTGGGCTGGGGGCCGCCGATGGACGGGCCGCCGCCGGGCGGGCCGCCGGCCGGGTAGGGCGGCAGGTACTGGGTGGCGCCCTCGTCGCCCGTGGGGGCTGCAGGGGCCTGCTGCGGGGGCGCGCCCCAGTACTCGGGGCTGCCGCTCTGGCCGAGCGGCGGCGCGGACTGCTGCTGCGGGACGGGTGCCTGCGGGGGTGCGGGCGGCTGGGGCTGGGCGTACGGGGGCTGCGCGGCGGCCTGCGCCGGACTGCCCTGGCCGTCTGCGGCGGGCTCCGGCCGGAACAGGTCGTCCAGATTGAATTCGCCGGAGTTGGGATACGAGCGGCGCTGGCTCAACGCGATTCCTCACCTGTGCACGGCACCGGGATCCCGGGCCTTTCGGTTGCCCCGCCGGATTGCTGACGGCGGACCACAACTGCGAGGCCACGGTACCGGTTCACCGGCACAGGTGACTACGTGGGCTGCTGTTCTGTGCTATTGCTTCACGTCCGGGGGCCCGCCGCGGCGGGCCCCGGACGCCGGGCGCTACGCGGCCTCGCCGTCCATCCGGGCGTGGAACTCCCGCACCGCCCGGTGGCCGCGGTACGGCTCCAGCCGGGTGCGGAAGTCGTCCAGGTACTCGACGCCGCGGTTGGAGCGCAGCCCGCTGAGCAGCCGGACCGCCTCGGTGCCGGTCTCGCAGGCGCGCTCCAGGTCGCGCTGCTGGAGCTGGGCGGTGGCGAGCAGGACCAGGTCGACGGCGCGCCGGCGGACCCGGTGCGCGGGGTGCAGTTCGAGCGCGGTGCGGGCGTAGTGCTCGGCCCGCTCGCCCTGCTGGAGGTCCCGGTGGCAGTGCGCCAACTCGTCGGCCAGGTACGCCTCGTCGAAGTGCACGATCCAGTCGGGGTCGTCGACGGGGTTGCGCCGCTCCATCGCGGCCAGTGCCTTGGCCGCGACGCTCTCGCAGGCGTACGCGTCGCCGAGCAGGGCGTGGCCGCGGGCCTCGGCGGCGTAGAACATCGCCATCGCGGTGGGCGTGGCCACGCTGCGGGCGCCCTCCTGGGCGGCGCGGGCGAGTTGGGCGATCTCCCGGGGGTTGCCGAGGGTCGCGGCGAGGTGGCTCATCGAGGCGGCCAGCACGTAGCCGCCGTAGCCGCGGTCGTCGGCGGCCTGGGCGAGGCGCAGCGCCTGGATGTAGTACCGCTGGGCGAGGCCGGGCTGGCCGGTGTCGACCGCCATGTAGCCGGCCAGTTCGGTCAGCCGGGCGACGGCGCCGAAGAGTTGACGTCCCGTCTCGTCGCGGTAGGAGCCGCCGAGGAAGCCGGAGACCACGCTGTTGAGGTAGTGCACCACGACCGGGCGGACGTGGCCGCTGCCGAAGCGGTGGTCGAGGTCGACCAGCATCTGGGTGGTCGCCCGGATCGCCGCGACGTCGGCCAGGCCGACCCGGGTGCCGCCGGTGCGGGCGACCACCGGGTCCGGCGGGGTGATCAGCCAGTCCCGGCTGGGTTCGACCAGCGCGGAGGCGGCGACGGTGGTGCCGGCCAGGAAGTCCCGCTTGCCGACGTCGCTGCGCCACAGCTCGCAGATCTGCTCCAGCGCGGCGCCCAGGCTGGGCGCGAACTGCAGTCCGACGGCGGAGCTGAGGCTCTTGCCGTCGGCCATGCCGATCTCGTCCACGGTCACGCCGCGGCCGAGTTTGCGGCCCAGCGCCTCGGCGATCACCGCGGGCGCCTGCCCGCGTGGTTGTTGCCCGCGCAGCCAGCGGGCGACGGAGGTCTTGTCGTAGCGAAGGTCCAGTCCGTGCTCCGCGCCGCAGAGGTTGACCCGGCGGGCCAGGCCCGCGTTGGAGCAGCCCGCCTCCTGGATCAGCTGCTGCAGGCGCTCGTTCGGCTCTCGTGCGACGAGTGGTCTCGCGGCCATGGGATTTTTCCGCCTCCCCAACGCCGTCCGGACCCGACCGGAGGGCGACGACTGTGCAACACCATGCGGAATACCCACGGTGACGTACCCACTCCCCACGCGCCCGGGTGAATGCCCCTGTGCGCCCCCACTGCGCCCGTTACCGCCCCTGCTCAGCCGACCGGTTCCGACCAGGATCACCGTCCCGGGTGACAAGCCCCGTTCCGTTCGAGGCGTTCGGCCCCGGGCCGTAACCCGCACTCACGGACGGTAGTTGTGCAGCACGTGGACAACACCCCGGGAGCCCCCGAACAGAACCTGCCGCCGCTGCTGCTCGAAGCCGTCCGCTACGCCGAGGACCGGCACTGGGAGGTCGTGCCCGGCGCCTGGCTGCTCGACGGCGACGCCCCGGCCCGCTGCTCCTGCGGCGAGGAGCGCTGCGAGCTCCCCGGCGCGCACCCCCTCGGCGCGGACTGGCGGAGCCGGGCGAGCTCCGGGCCCGGGGTGGTCCGCACCTGGTGGACGGAGAACCCGGAGGCCTCGATCCTGCTGCCCACCGGCCGGACGTTCGACGTGCTGGACGTGCCGGAGGTGGCGGGCTGCCTGGCGCTGGCCCGGATGGAGCGGATGGGGCTGCAGCTGGGCCCGGTGGTGGCGGTGCCGGCCGCGCCGGGGCGCAGCGGGCGGCGGCTGCACTTCCTGGTGCTGCCCGGCGTGGTCGACAAGCTGCCGGACATGCTCCGGCAGATCGGCTGGTCGCCGGAGCGCCTGGACCTGGTGGCGCGCGGCGAGGGCGACTGGGTGGTGGCTCCGCCGTCCCGGGTCGGCGGGTACGCGTCCGCGCAGTGGGCCCGGCCGCCGTCCGCGCTGAACCGCTGGCTGCCGGACGCGCTGGAGCTGGTCAGCCCGCTCGCGTACGCCTGCGGGCGCGAGGCCGGGGCGCCGCGCCCCGTGCAGCGCGCGGCGGCCGCCGCGCGCTGACCTCCCGAGCGTGCCCCCGGCCGATCCGGTGGGGGCAGTCCGCGCGACACCCCGCGCGGCCGTGGCGGGCCCGGCCTCCCGATCCGGAGGCTCGGGCCCGCCGTTCGCCTGCTCGGGGCGCCCGCCACGGGCCGTCCCGGGCCGCCGCGGGGCCTTTGCCGAGCCGTCCGGAGCACGATCTTCCGGAACCGGTCGTCATACCCGCAGGTCAACGCGGGAAGCCCACCGATCGGGTGACATCGCTCAAGGATTGGCCCCGGTTGCCGAGGGGATCATCCTCAGCGTCGGCACGGAACCGGTGGAGCGGAAGGAGAGCGGACGGACCGAGAGCGCGGGGGGCTGCCGGGAGGGCGTTCGGACGGGGAAGCCGAATGCGGCAGCGGGAGGGAGCAGGGAGGGAGCAGGGTACGGCCGGGCGCGGCCGGGGAGCCGCGCACGACCGGCCCGCAGCGGGTGGGGACAAGGAGGGGAGCGGGGTGGGGAACGGCGCAGGGCCCGGTGTGGGGACACCGGGCCCTGCGCCGTTCTGCCGCTCGTTCTGCCGCTCGGCCCGCGTTCTGCCGCTCGACCCGCTCCGCGGGCTACGCGTGGGCGACGAAGACGTGCGCGGCGATCTCCTTGCCGAGCTCGGCCGCGCTCTCGCCGCTGCCGACCAGCACGCCGCCGGAGGCCGGGGAGACCCGCACCGTCGCCCCCGGGCGGACGCCCGCCCGGCGCAGGGTGCGCATCAGCTCGCCGTCGGTCTGGATCGGCTCGCCGATCCGGCGGACCACCACGTCCACCCCGTCCTTGCCCGCGACGGCCTCCAGCGTCACCAGCCCGGCGTCGTAGCCCTCGCCCTCGGCCTTGGTGTCGCCGAGCTCGTCCAGGCCCGGGATCGGGTTGCCGTACGGGGACTGGGTGGGGTGGCCGAGCATGGCGAGCACCTTGCGCTCGACCGTCTCGCTCATCACGTGCTCCCAGCGGCAGGCCTCCTCGTGGACCTGCTCCCACTCCAGGCCGATCACGTCCACGAGCAGGCACTCGGCGATCCGGTGCTTGCGCATCACCCGGACGGCCAACTTGCGCCCCTCGCCGGTCAGTTCGAGGTGCCGGTCCTCGGCGACCTGGAGCAGGCCGTCCCGCTCCATCCGGCCCACCGTCTGGCTCACCGTGGGGCCGGACTGCTCCAGCCGCTCGGCGATCCGGGCGCGCATCGGGGTGATGCCCTCCTCCTCCAGCTCCAGGATGGTGCGGAGGTACATCTCAGTGGTGTCGATCAGCCCTGACATCGCCCCTGGCTCCGTTCTTCGGTGTCCTCACCGCCAATTCTGACGCATGGGGATGACAACCGGCTGCGGCCGCCCGCTATGCCCGGGCCTTTTCGTCGTGGTTGACAGCCGGGTCCGGCGCGGGCCACCGTGCACGCCGTAGCTTTCTCCAGAGCGGTCTGGACCACCCGGCCGCCCCGAACGCGGACGGAGCAGAGATGAGCGAACTGGTCGGCCGGTACCTGGACGCCGCCGTGGCCCACCTGGAGCGGATCCGCGCCGAGGAGGGGGAGAACATCGAGGCCGCCGCGGAACTGCTGGCCGAGGCCGTCGAGCACGGCCGGCGGATCTTCACCTACGGCGCCGGGCACTCCTCGCTGGCCGCCCAGGACGTGGTCTACCGGGCCGGCGGCCTGGTCGTGATGAACCTGCTGAACGTCCCCGGGATGACCGGCGTCAACGTGATGCCCGCCCACCTGGGCAGCGCCCTGGAGCGGGTGTCCGGCCTGGCCACCACCACGCTCGACCTCACCCCGGCCCGCAGCGGCGACCTGCTGTTCGTGATCTCGCTCTCCGGCCGCCAGGTGATGCCGGTCGAGCTGGCCCGGCACGCCCGCGACCGCGGCCTGAAGGTGATCGGCGTGACCTCGCTGGCCTACCCGGGCGCGGTGAGCTCCAACGACCCGTCCGGCACCTACCTCAAGGACAACTGCGACGTCGTCCTGGACAGCAAGATCGGCCTCGGCGACGGCGAGCTCGACCACCCCGGCGCCGGCGCCCCGTTCGGCTCGGTCTCCACCATCACCACCAGCGCCCTGATGCAGTCCGTGACGGCCGCCGCGATCGGCAAGCTGGCCGACCGGGGCATCACCCCGCCGCTGTTCCGCTCCGGGAACGTGGACGGCGGCACCGAGTGGAACAACAAGGTGATCGCCGACAACGCGGACCGGATCTTCTACGCCTGGTAGCCCTCGCGGCGACCCGCCCCATTCGGCCAACTCCGGCCGTGCTCGCGTAAGTTCACCCGGCGCTGGGAAGGACTCACGGGACCGGTGAGACTGCGCTGCGGGGGCGGGGATGGCGGCTGGGACGGGGCGTTCGATCGGCTTCGTGCGGGAGCAGGACCTGCTCCCGCGCGTCTTCTGGGCCGCCGACGGCGCGTCCCTGCAGGGCCAGGCCCGGGCGGTGGCGCTCTCCCGCTGGGAGCTGCTGCTGCTGGTGGGCGCCGCCTTCGCGGGCTCCGCGGACGGCCCGGTCTGGGCCTGGGCCGCCGCCGTGGCGTACCTCGGCGCGCTGTTCATCGCCGTCACCGTCGCCCGGCAGAACCCGCAGCGGCTCTGGTACGACGGCCGGGCGGTCGCCGAATCGGTGAAGACCCTGGTGTGGAAGTACGCGGTGCGCGCCGACTCCTACCAGCCGCCGCCGCGCAAGCTGCCCGACGCCGAGCGCCTCTACGACGTCCAGCTCTCGGGCATCCTCGGCGAGTTCGACACCGACCTGGTCTCCCCCGGGGTCACCGAGGAGCTGAGCACCTGGCGCGCCCCGGCCCGCCACCCGCAGATCACCGACACCATGGAGAAGCTGCGCGAGCAGCCGCTGCCGGTGCGCCGCGAGGTCTACCTGCGCGAACGGGTGCAGAGCCAGCGCCAGTGGTACCAGGCCAAGGCCGTCCAGTGCCGCAACGCCACCCGCCGGGTCGGCCGGCTGGCCGTCGTGCTGCCCGCGGCCGGCCTGCTGCTGGCGGTGCTGCGCGCGCTCGGCGAGTTCGGCTTCGACGCGCTCGGCGCGATCTCCGCCGTCGCCGCCTCCGTCTCCGCCTGGGCCCAGCTGCGCCAGTACCGCCCGCAGGCCGCCGCCTACACCCTGGCCGCCGCCGAACTCTCCAAGGTGGAAGCCCAGTTGGCCTCCGTCGACCTGAGCGCCGCGGACTCCGAGGAGACCTGGGCCCGGCTCGCCCGGGACGCCGAGGACGCCATCTCCCGCGAGCACACCACCTGGCAGGCGCGCCGCGAGGTGCGCAGCCTCGACATCCCCGGCTGAGCAGGAGGACCACCGCGTGGCGACACGGAGGATCGAGACGCCGGACGGCGGCGTCCTCGCCGTCGAGACGTCCGGGGACCCGTCCGGCCACCCGGTGTTCCTGCTGCACGGGACGCCGGGCAGCAGGGTCGGCCCGGCCCCGCGCGGCGCCGTGCTGGCCCGGATGCGGGTCCGGCTGATCTCCTTCGACCGGCCCGGCTACGGCGACTCCACCCGGCTGCCCGGCCGCGACGTGGCCGCCGCGGCGACCGACGTCACCGTCATCGCCGACGCGCTCGGCCTCGACCGCTTCTCCGTGGTCGGCCGCTCCGGCGGCGGCCCGCACGCGCTGGCCTGCGCCGCGCTGCTGCCCGACCGGGTCCGCCGGGCGGCCACCCAGGTCTCGCTGGCCCCGCGCCACGCGGACGGCCTGGACTGGTTCGAGGGCATGACCCCGTCCAACGAACACGCCTACCGGCAGGCCGAGTTGGGCCAGCCGCGGATCGCCGGCCAGTTCCAGGTCCGGTCCCGGGTGATCCGCCGCGACCCGGCCCAGCTGATCCGCAACCTGGTCCCCGAACTGACCCCGCCGGACCGCACCGTGGTCGCCGACATCGGCATCCGCCGGATCCTGCACTCCACCTACCGGCAGGCGTTCCGCTACGGCGCCGACGGCTGGATCGACGACGTGCTGGCCTTCATCGCCGACTGGGGCTTCGCCGTGGAGAGCATCCGCGCCCCGGTCCGGCTCTGGCACGGCGCCGAGGACCGGTTCTCCCCGGTCGGCCACTCCGCCTGGCTGGCCGACCACATCCCCGGCGCCCAGCTCTACCTCGAACCGGGCGCCGCCCACTTCGGCGCCCTCAAGGAGATGACCGACGCCATCCGCTGGGCCGCCCACGCCTAGCGCGCTGCGCGCGCGGCGCGAGGGCGGGGGCGCGAGGAACGGCGCGACCGGCCGCGCACCCCCGGCAGGACCGCGGAACGGGACGAGCCGCCGTCCTGCCTCGCGGTCCTGCGGGAAGCGCCCGACCGGCCCCCGCTCCCCCTCCCCCTCCCGTCCTCACCTCACAGCGGCTGCGGCTCCAGGTCCCGGTTGCTGCGCTGCCAGCCGCGGGCGGCGACCACCGACGGGTGCTCCTCGCCGAAGAGTTCGACCAGTCCGGCGACCGCCTGCATCCGCAGCGCCTCCGCCTCGCTGCGGCGGCCCGCGTCGCGCAGCGTGACGGCGAGGTTGGCCTGGCAGACCAGCGCGTCCGGGTGGGTGGCGCCGTACCGGTGGGAGAGGCCCTCGTACGCGGTGCGGCCGAGCGCCTCGGCCTCCCGGTGCTCGCCGTTCTCGGCGAGCGCGTTGGCCAGGTTGATGGCGGCGTTGAGGACGAACGGGTGGTCGTCGCCGAGGACCCGGGCCAGGCCGGCCGCCGCGGTGCGGCCGTGGGTGATGGCGCCCTCCAGGTCGCCGGAGCCGCGCAGGTAGATGGCGAGGTTGTTCTCGCAGGCGAAGGTGAACGGGTGGTCGTCGCCGAACAGCCGCCGGTGGCCCTCGTAGGCGTCGGTGGCGATGTCGCGGGCGGTCTCCTTGTCGCCGGCGGCGCTGTGGTCGGCGGCCAGGTTGAGCCGGCAGGCCAGCGCGTCGGCGAAGTCGGGGCCGAACAGGTCGACGTAGCGCTCGTAGGTGCGCTCGGTGAGTTCCCGGGCCTCGGTGTACTGGCCGGCCCGGCGCAGCGAGACGGCCAGCGACTTGGCGTTGCGCAGCTCCTCCGGCAGGTCGGACTGCTGGAGGTCGGCGAAGGCCTCGGTGACCTCCCGCAGCAGTTCCACCGAGCCCTTGTAGTCGCCCATCTCGCGCAGGTCGCGGGCCAGGTTGGACTTGGTGCCCAGGGTGTAGGGGTGGTGCGGGCCGCGGACGGCGGCGTTGCGCTCGACGGTGTCCTGGTCGAGGTCGCGGGCGGCGAGGCTGTTGCCGACCAGGCGGTGGTCGATGGCGAGGTTGTTGGCGACGGTGAGGGTGCGTGGGTCGTCCTCGCCGAAGAGCTCGACGAACTGGTCGTAGGTGTCCTGGTCGAGGGCGAGCGCCTCCTGGAACCGGTTGAGGTAGCGCAGGTCGGCGGCCATCGAGTTGGCGGTCATCAGGGTGTACGGGTGGTGCTCGCCGAGGAGTTCGCGCTGGCCGAGCAGGGTGGCCTGGTTGAGCGCCAGGGACTCGCCGTAGGAGCCCTTGGAGCGCAGCACGTTGGCGATCTGCAGGCGCAGGCTGAGGATCTGCCGGCGCCAGATCTTCTGCTCGGCCTGGTCGGGTTCGTTCTCGGAGCGGACGGTCCAGGCGGTGTCGAGCTGGCGGCCGAGCTGCAGGGCCTGGTCGAGGTCGACGCGCTTCCACAGGTAGCGGACCCGGTCGATGAGCAGTTCGCGCACCTCGCGCTCGTCGCAGTCCTGGGCCCGGGACGGCGTGAGGTGGGGCCAGATCTTCTCCAGGGTGGGCCAGTTGGCGGGGTCGTCGGTGTCGCCGCGGGAGGGCCGGGCGTTGACCAGGATGCGGTGCACCTGGTGCATGGCGAGGTTGCGCTCGTTCTCGCTCATGCCGCTGCGGACGACGGCCTGGACCAGCCGGTGGACCTGGAAGGAGTCGGAGCCGGCGTCGGTCTTGGCCAGCGCGTAGCGGCTGACGGCGCGCAGCACCTTGCCGAGCAGGAAGGTGTCGGTGAGTTCCTCGTCGTACGGGAACAGCGCGATCCGCATCTGCTCGGAGAAGAAGAACTGCCGCAGCGAGATCGGCTCGGGCGCGAAGAACGCGCACAGTTCGAGCAGCCGCACGGCGGCCGGGGACTGCTCGCGCAGCCGGGCGATCGAGACGTTCCAGGTGAGGCCGACCGGGGTGGGGTAGTCGACGGGGGTCTCGCCGGCCGCGAGGACCTTGGTGGCCTCGGCCTTGAGCTGGTTGACGTAGGTCTCCACCGGGGTGCGGGTGGTCTCCAGCCAGGCGGCGGCGACCTCGACGGCCAGCGGCAGGTCGCCGACCGCCTCGGCGACCCGGTCGGCGTCGGCGCGGGCCAGGCCGCGGACCCGGCGGGTGAGGTGGTCGACGGACTCGGTGCGGTCGAAGACGTCGACGTTGAGCACGCCGGCCTGCCCGGACCAGCCCTGGTTGCGGGAGGTGACCAGGATGTGGCCGGGGCCGTCGGGGAAGAACCGGCGGATCTCGCCCGGCTCGTCCGCGTTGTCGAAGATCAGCAGCCAGTTGGGGGTCGGGATGCCCTGCCGGAGCGCGTCGCGGGTGGCCTGGGCGGCCTCGCTGACGTTGTCGCCGACCCGCAGTCCGAGCCGCCCGGCGAGGTCGGCGAGGTCGGAGACCACGTTCTCGCTCTGCTCGGCGTCGATCCACCACACCAGGTCGTAGTGCGACATGTAGCGGTGCGCGTACTCCAGCGCGACCTGGGTCTTGCCGACGCCGCCGAGGCCGTACAGGGTCTGCGGCGGCGGCAGCACCGCGGTGGTGCCGCCGGCCAGTTGGGCCCGCAGGTCGTCGAGGACCTTGACCCGGCCGGTGAACGAGTGGTTGCGCTGCGGCACCTCCCAGTAGGTGGGCTTGGTGCCGGGGAAGCGCGGTGCGCCGGGGCTGCGCTCGGGCAGTTCGGTCTCGGTGCGGCCGAGCGCCCGCAGCAGCGCGGTGGCGGCGGCGGCCTCGTCGCGGCCGATCAGGTCGACCGGGTTGCGGTTGTTGTACGGCGCGTTGAGGCGGACGTCGGAGACCCGGACCGGGATCAGCTGGCGGCGGGCCCCGGCCGGGTCGGCCAGCACGGTGCGGTCCCACAGCGCCTGGGCCTGCGGGGACTGCAGGTAGGAGGCGGACAGCAGGGCGACGGTGCGGTACGCGGAGTCGATGCCGCGGCCGGTGGCCTCGCGCGGGTTGGCCCCGGCGCCGAGGTCGCGCGGGACGACCCGGTAGCCGGCGTCGGCGAGCAGCGCGGAGATCCAGTCCGCCCAGGCCCGGTCCTCGGGGACGTAGCTGAGGTACAGGTCGGCGGGCGCGGTGGGGCGGCGGCGGGCGAAGCCGTCGAGGAAGCGCAGCCGCAGGTCCTCGGGCATCGGCGGCAGCCCGGCGACCCCGCCCCGGGTGACCTCCCGGGTGAGGCGCTCGTTGGCGGCGAGCATCGAGCCGGGCAGTCCGGTCTGGTCGCCGAACGGGGAGAGGATCTCCTCGTAGGCGTAGAACGGCCGGTAGGGGATCTCCACGCCGGCCCAGTAGCGGGCCAGTTCGGCCTCGCCGCGGCCGGCGGGCAGGCCGGCGAACTTGATCCGGGCCAGCGCCCGGCCGGCGTCGGCCTTCTCCTTCTCGCCCTCGTCGATGCGCATCGGGACGGGCAGGATCCGGATCTCCCGGTCGCCGTAGCGGTCCTCGATCACCCGGGCGATCCGGGAGGCGCCGTCGATCGACTGGTCGCTGAGGGTGAAGCAGACCACCAGGTCGTCGGGCATCTCGACGGTGCAGATGTCGGCGGTGTCGGTGAGGCCGGTGCGGCTGTCGATCAGCACGTAGTCGTAGCGGCGCTTCATGTCGGCGCGCAGCGACTGGATGAACCGGCGGCCCTCGTAGCGCTCGTAGAGCAGGTCCCAGTCGAGCCGGGCGACGGAGTAGTCGCGGTTCTGCTGCCCGGCGGGGACGAGGTCGATCCGTCCGGTGCCGGGGAAGTGCGGCCAGGCCAGCGAGAGGGCGTGCGGGTGGATCCGGGCGAAGTCCTCGATCCACTGCGGGTGGCGGTCGACCGGGCGGCGGGCCTCCTCCAGGTACTCGCCGAACAGGTCCATGATGCCGGTGGTGGCGGCGACCACCTCGGGGTTGAGGAAGGGCCGGAAGAACTGGGCGAGTCCGGGGGCCTCCAGGTCCCAGTCGACGACCAGCACCCGGTGCCCGTTGGCGGCCAGGATCCAGGCGGTGTTGGCCAGCGCCATGGTGCGGCCGGTGCCGCCCTTGTAGGAGTAGAAGGTGACGATCCGGCCCTGCCGGTCCTCGGTGGCGGTGTCGCGGCGGGGCGACTGGTGCTGCGGGCCCTTCGTCGGCCTCTCGGTCATGAGATTCCCTCCCCCGGGCCCTTGGTGCCCGTCGTGGTGCCGCACGCCGTGCTCACCGGTCGGAGTCCCGACCGTCCGGTGCCTTGCTGGCTGGTGCCGTCCGGGCCCGGTTCAGGGCCCGATGCTGGGTCTGCGGTCGACCGGGCCGTCCTCGGGGCGGTCCGGGTACTGCTGCTGCTCGTGGGCGGTGCAGGCGCGCATCACGGCGCGCTCCATCTCGCCCCGGAACTCCTCGATGCTGCCGGGGGCGCCCACCGCGGGCTCCTCGCGCAGGGTGGGCCGGCGCCGGGAGCCGCGGCTGACGGTCAGCACGCTGTCGCCGAGTTCGTCGAGCATCCGCTCGTGGTCGAGGTTCTGCTGGTCGGCGCGGTTCCAGGGCTCGATGACGGCGACCGCGCCGTGGTTGCGCCGGTCGAGCCGGCGCACCGCCTCGGAGCGCCGCCCGTCCAGGAACGCCCACCGGTCGACCAGCAGCACGCAGGGCGCGTTCGGCCGCTCCCCGGTCAGCAACTGTTCGGACTCCTCCTCGAACTCCCCGACGGTGGGGTGGAAGCCCATCCCGCGGGCGATGTCGGCGGCGTCCTGGGCCAGCGGCCGGGCGGAGTCCGGGCGGTAGGGCTGCCAGTCGGTGCGCCGCTCGCCGTAGCAGAGCGGGCTGCGCTGGGGCGGCAGTTCGCGCTCCCGGTAGGAGAACACCGCGATCCGCACCTGGTCGGCGGCGTCGGGCGGGTCGAAGGCGGACGGCTGGGACTCGAAGTCGAGCACCTGCCCGGCCGGGATGACGGTCTGTTCGGCGACGTCGACGATCCGCCGGGCCAGCCGCCACACCGCGGTGTGGTACTCGGAGCTGAACGCGGCGATCTTCATCAGCGCGTACAGGCCCTCGTTGGCGTACTCGGCGCCGAAGCTGTCGTGGTTGAACTGGAGTTCACCGGCCACCCGGGGCAGCTGGTAGTGCTCCATCGACACCCACAGCGCCGGGACGATGCCGGTCATCCGCTCGGCGGTGGGCCGCCGCTGGTAGACCGAGCGGCGGGTGAACAGGTGCCACTCCCGGCCGCACGCCTCGGACTTGAAGTAGCGGGGCGAGTACAGCGGCACGAACACCCGGCAGCTGGCCAGCTCCCGCGACAGCCGCTCGGCCCACTTCTGCCCCTGGTGCATCGAGCGGTCCATGAACCCGACCGGGTGGCCGGACGGCGCGTCGGTGATCTGCAGGATCGCCTCGCACAGGTCCTGGTAGAGCTTGGCCACCCACAGGTTGGGGTCGGCCGCGCCCCGGGAGTTGATCCGCGGGGTGTGTGCGTAGCTGAGGAAGAAGTACGGCCTGGGAGCGTCCTTCCGCTGGCCCCCGCTGCTCACACGCGCCTCCCCCGAGCCCGCCTGTCACTGTCTCCCCGAAAGGGACTCAAGTGTAGGAAGACCGGAGGTCCGAATGGAATAGGGCCTTGATCTGATGGCGACTCAACTTCTGCGTTGCACAAACCACTTGTATGCGAGATCGACCGCGTCCGGGATCGGCATCAGGATACTCTCGGCCCCGCCGACCCGGCCCCGCCTCAGGCTCCCCAGCTCACGGATCAGCATCTCGCCCATCTCCTCGAAGTGCGCGATCTGCAGCCGGAGGCCGGTGAACTCCTCGACCTTGTGCGGGTCCTCCGGGGTCCACCGGACACAGGTGTAGTCCTGTTCCGGCCGGTTCGGCTGCCAGTACTCCAGCAGGTGGAGGGGCGTGCAGCAGGCCATCGGCGCTCCCAGCAGCAGGCTCTGCGCCCCGTTCCGGTACAGCTGGCCGTTGGGAGAATCGTCGCCCAGGTGACAGGAGAACGGGTGCTCCGCGGTCAGGCTCTCGGCGGCGGGCCCGAGCGCGGCGAACGAGGTCTGCGGGTGCGCGCTGCGGACCGCTCCCGGCCACTTCCGGACCACCTCGGAGAGCCGGCCCATGGTCGGCGAAGCGGCGGTGTCCTCGCGGTTCCAGCCGGGCATCTGCCGGTGGTATTCGGCCAGTTGGGCGGGGGTTTTCCCGGAGATCACGGCCAGGTAGTCCGGGGAGGTCCGGGAGTTCTCGGGTGTAGCGGTGTACACGACCAGCGTGCCGCGCGCCCCCAGCGCCGCCAGGAGCGCCTCCACCACCCCGTTCGCGCCCCCCTCCACCGGTCCGATCGCACGCAGCGAGGACTGCACCAGTAGAATCCCGCCCTCCTGGACGCCCAGCTCCCGTAGCTGCTCGGCCAGTTGGTCGACCGTCCAGGGCCGGTACCGCCCGGTGCGCACCGAGAGGCCCGGACGCACCACCGTGCCGGTCATCCTCGGCCCGCCGCTTCCTGCCAGACCGCCCGGTCAGCAGCCACGGCCTCCTTCGCGGCCCGCTCGGCCGCCGCGCCGACCGGCAGCTCGAACGAAGCCGCGAGCGTCGCGCGCATTCCTTCGGCGAAGCGCTGCCCGAGCGGGGTGAGCGAGCCGGACCCAGCCAGCGTTCCGACCGCGTCCGCGGTGTGCGTACGCCAAGTGGCCAGTTGCAGTCGGGCCGCAGCGGCGGCCTCGCTCCGGACCCCGTCGAAGGCCCGCACCCGGCTCGCCCAGTACGCGGCAACCGCGAGATGCGCGTACGTGCCCTGCAACAATCCCTCCAGCGGGCGCGGGTCGGGCCGCCACGGCGCGTAGTAGAGCCGGCCGTCCTCCTGGTCGTACAGGTCGAACAGGTCGAGCACCGCGCCGAGCTTGACGTGCTGGAACTCGTGGGCGAGCAGCAGCGCCAGCACCGGTGCGGTGCTCGGCCGGGCAATGCCGACCGCGCCGTACGCCTGCCGGGCGGCGGCACTGACGTCCCGCCCGTTCGGGCCGGGGGCCAGCGGGGTGACGGTGCCGAGGCCCGCCGCGATCCCGGCCGCGTACTCGGGCAGGTCCCGGCCGAGTAGTTCCCAGGCCTCGCGCAACCCGCCGGTCCAGTCGAGGAGTTCGGCTTCGGAGAGGCGTCCGGCGACGGGCCACTGATGGCTGTCGCGCTGCGGGTCGGTGTCCTCCAGGGCGAGCGTCCAGCCGGGCAGGGCGGCCCGGCGGACCGGCTGCCACAGGTGGTCGCCGGGCCGATCCCAGCGGACAGTGTGCTCCTCGCAGGACAGCCCGTCGGCGTCCCCACGCAGCACCGCCTCGGTCCGGCCGTCCATCCGCAGCCGCCCCAGGGTCGGTAGGTGCAGCCACCCGTCCCGGACCGGTAGCAGCAGTTCGAACCCGGCCCGCCCGCGGGCCGCCGCGGCGGCAGCCAACTCGGCCAACCCTCCCAGGTCGCCACGCGGGTCGCCGCCCAGGCAGCGCACCGCCCAAACCCGGACGTACGGGTGGGCGAGCACCCCGTCGAGCGCGCCCGGCGCGCTCCGGTCGGTCTCGGCCAGCAGTTGCCAGGCGGCGCTGTTCCCGGCCGCCCCGACGGCTGTCACCAGCCGCCGGGAGAGCTCCAGTTGGGCCTTGCCGAGAGCGTTGACCGTCTCGGCGCCGCCGAACCCGCGGGCCAGCTCGTCGAGGTGTCGGTCAGTCACCGGCTGCCGCTGCTGGGCGGGCACGGCCGCCGGGGCGGCGGCGGTCCGGTCGCGGATGGTGGTGATGAGCTTCAAGAGGTCCCCGCAGTACACCGACGGGTGGTCGAAGCCCCCGCCGGTCCGGTATCGGTGGGCGTAGAGGCCGCCGCCGCAGCTGCGCACCACCGGGCAGGCCCGGCACTGCGCGGCCAGTCCGGCCAGTCCGGACTGTCGCTCGCGCAACCCGGGGTGCCGGGCGACCTCGTCCAGGCTGTGCGCGAACACGTCGAAGCCGGTGGCGGGCGCGCCGTCGTAGGCGGTCTTGAGGCTGTCGGCCTGCTCCAGCGTCCCGTCGGTCTCGACGACCACCAGGTCGGCCGGGTCCAGGCCGAGCGACTCGGTGAGGCTGGAGCGGCCGCGCAGGGTGCGGTGCACCGAGTCGAAGATCCGCACCGGCACCGGGCGACCTTGCGCGGTCCAGTGCCGGTGGATCGCCAGCAGCCAGTCCGCGTAGGGCGTCGGCCCCGACCCCTCGGGGCGGACCGGCGGGTGGTCCCAGGTGGCGTGTGGCAGCAGGAAGTCGATCCGGGGCGGCTGCTCGGCGACCAGCGCCTCGTAGACAGCGATCGGATCGTTGGCGACGTCGACGGTGCACAGCAGTCCGGCGTACAGGTGCCGGAACTCCGGCTCGCGCAACAACGCCAGCGCGGCCAGCACCTTGGCGTGGCTGGAGCGGCCATCCGGAAAGAGCCGGTGCCGGTCGTTGGCAAGCCGGTCGCCGTCCAGCGAGATACCGACCTTGATGCCCTGCGCGGCGAAGAGTTCGCAGAACCGGCGGCTCAGCAGCACGCCGTTGGTGTGGATCCGCAGGTCCAGCACGCAGCCCTCGGGCAGCGCGCCCCGAAGCAGTTCGGCGGCCCGCCGCAGGGTCGTCGCCCCCGCCAACAGGGGCTCACCGCCATGCAGCACGACGTGCACGGCGGGGAGCCGGTGAGCCCTGGCGTGCTCCGCGATCCGCGCCGCGGTCCGGGCCAGTACCTGTTCGGTCGTGGCTCGCGCTTTGCGGCTCCAACTCGTGTCGGAGTGCTCGTACACGTAACAGTGATCACAGGCAAGGTCGCACCGGCTGTGGACCTTGATCACGAACTGACTGAAAGGTACTGTCGCGGACATTTCGGGCGAACCGATTCGGCGCTTCCCGCCCGATTCAGATGGACGACTGGAACGCGGCCACCGCCACCTGACGCGCCGCTGCGGTCGGCAGCACCCGCTCGATCTGCGCGGTGAGATCCTCGGCATCCAGTGCGGCGAGGTCGGCCAGGGCGGCGCGCTCGAAAGCGACCTGGGGCTCGGACAGGTCTGTGGCGAGTGCAGTGGTCATCGGCGTTGCCTTTTCACTGGAGGCGTGCGGACGGGGAAGTGGCCGCAGCCAAGCGGCCAACTCAAAAGCATAGCCCTCGCGCGTTCCCCACGGCACCCAATCGAAAACCTGTCACGTGCGGCTTCCCCCCTTCCACCGAAAGGAAGTTGACGGCTAGTCGGCAATTCAGCAATCACCCTTGTGGCGGTACCTTCGTTCGACCGGCCGTGTTAGCGAGGATCGAACTGGCGGGCCGTCCGGAGCCGGGTTCAACCACTCCGCTCCAACTCCTCCAGCTCCTCCAGCGCCGACCGGGCGGCCCGCGCGTACAGGTTCCCGGCCCCGAGCAGACCCTCGATCTCGGGCAGCAGTTCGCGCAGCTGCCGCGACCCGGCCGGCAGGTCGCCCGCCATCGCTGTCCAGTAGGCGTGCTCGGCGCGGGTGGCCAGGAACTCGCCGTGGTCCGGGGGGACCCACCGGCTGAGGTCCACGAGCAGCTCCCGCAGCAGCCGAACCGCACCCTCCACGTCGCCCAGTTCGCCGGTCGCGACGGCCATCCGGCGGCGGTGGGCGTACAACGACGGGTGGCTCGGCCCGAAACCTTCGGTGAGGCGCGGGAGCAGCGGTGCGATCCGCCGCACCGCCTCGCCGGGGTCACCGGTCACCACGGCGCCCCAGTGGGCGATCTCCGCCTCGGTGACCAGGGACAGCAGCTCGTCCGGGCCGAGCACCCGCCGCAGGTCCGGCAGCAGCGCCCGCCACAGCTCCAGCGCCTCGGCGGGATGGCCGGTCAGCCCGGTGTGAGAAGCGATGTTGGCCCGGGTCCGCAGGGTCTCCCGGTGTTCCGCACCGAGCGTCGTGAGCTGCCGGGGCAGCAGATCGCGGTACCGCTCCAGCGCCTTCTCCGACTCACCGCCGTACGACAGCCAGAAAGCCCACTGGTGTCGGGAGTAGAGGCAGTCCGGGTGCTCGGGCCCGAACAGCCGCTCCTGCTCGGGCAGCACCTCCCGGTAGCCGGCCACCGCACCCACCGGATCGCCCGACCGGCCAGTCCAGTGCGCGGCGCCGACCCGCAGCGCCAGCACCCGCGGGTGGTCCGCGCCGAGCCGGGCCGTGCACTCGGCGAGCAGTTCCCGGGTCAGCCGCAGCGCGGTCTGCGGGGAGCCCGCCTCGCCGATCCACCCGGCCAGGTCGTAGCGGCCTCCGAGCACCGCAGGGTGGCCCGGGCCGAGGGTGTTCAGGAGTTCCTCCAGCACCTGCTCGCCGCGCTCGACCGCCCGCTGCCACTGCCGGGCCGCGACGAGTTCGGCCAGCGCCTGGTCGGCGGCGGCGAGCGTACCGATCTCCACGTCCTCGATCGCTCCTCCAGCCGCCGCGACCGGCGCGAAGTGCCGGAACAGCGGGGTGTCGGAGCCCGCGAAGGCGGTCGCCCCGGGCGGCAGCGCCAGGGTGCCGGCCGTGGCGGCCCGCAGCACCGGCACGTACCGGCTGGTCTGCCCACCGTCCCGCAGCAGGCCGGTGACCAGCGCGGCAGTGCCGATCGCGGCCCGGGCGGGCAGCGTCTCCAGCATCAGCTCGCGCAGCCCCGGCCGGAAGTCGTAGCGCTCCGGGCCCACCGGCCCGGGCTCGCGCCGCAGCAGCCCGCCGAGCAGCACCTCGGCCAACTGCGCGGGACTGCTCCGGCCGCGCAGCACCGCGCGCTGCACCAGCCGCATCACCGGCAGGGTGAGCGGGCGGACCGCTGCCAGGTGCGAGGCCAGCAGGAACGCCTCCGGCGAGGCTGCGGCGCGGAACCCGGCCAGCCGGGAGCGCATGTCGAGCGCCGGGACACCGGGCGCCGGAGCGGCCGGAACCCCGACCGGGCCGGGCACCTCGGCCGCCCGGACCGCCAGTTCGCCCCCGTCCGCCAGGAAGGACGCCCAGCCCGCGAGTGCGGCCGGGCTCAGTTCCAGCACCGGCACGGGCAGCCCGTCGAACGGGGCCAGGCCGGCTGGCAGCAGCGGATCGATCACCCGCCAGGACGCATTGGGCCCGCCCGGTACGACCGCCCGCAGGACCTTGGCCTCGGTGCGCAGCCCAGCGCCCGCCCACAACCGCTGCGGCAGCGGCTGGAGGACGGCAGTCGGACAGTGCCTGGCCCAGTCGGCCAGCAGTCGCCCCACCCCACCGCCGCGCCAGTGCGCGCCGACGGTATCCGACAGGACCAGCACCAGACCGCGGTCGCCCGACGGGCGGACCGCGGCGGACGGCACGGTGGGCGCGTCGGCCGCGAACGGGCGGGAGCGCAGCCGCGGGCTGTCCGGGTGCCGACTGTCCAGGCCGTGGCAGCGCAGCCGCCGGAACGCCCCTGACCTGGCCAGCACCGCCCGCAGTTCGGCGGCGAGTTCGCGCCACAGCTGCATGGACAGGCCGTCGTCGACGACCAGGACGAGTTCGTGGCGGCGTTCCGGGCGCGGGCGCAGCACCGGGTCGAGCAGTCCGGTCTCGGCGGCCAGGTCGGCGGTGGCCCGCTCGTCCAGGTCGCCGTCCCGGCGGGAGAGCTCCGTGCGGCGCAGCGGCCGCAGGGCCCGGATGAGTGCGGCGTGGCCGGGCAGGGCCTGGCCGTCGGGCACCAGGACCGGCAACGCGGCGGTCCCGTCGGGGGCCCCGCCGGCCGAGGTGTAGACGTCGGTGCCCCGGTAGGGCGCGGGCGGCAGCGGGTTCGGGTCGGTGTCGGCGGCCCGGGGTTCTGAGCGGTCGGACATTCCGGTCGCAGGTTCCGGTCCGTCGGCCGGACCGGCTGGGGGCAGGCGGTCGGCGAGCCAGACCGCCTCAGCGAGTTCACGAGCCGTCAGATCGGTTCCGGCGGCGGCCAGGGCCTGCTGCAGCAGTTCCAGCGGCCGCGCGCCGGTCACTGCGGTTGTCCGGCGTCGATCGAGCGCAGCACCTCGTCGAGCAGGCGGTCGTCGGGACCGGTCCCGGACAGCAGGTGGACGGCGTTGAGGAGTTGGTCGGTGGCGAGGACGGCCTGACCGGTGTCGCGGCGGGCCAGGAAGCGCTCGATCAGTGCCTCGGTGTGCGGGCCGCCGTCGCCCAGGTGGGCGCGGACGATCTCGCGCAGTTGGTCGCCGGTCGGCGGCTTGAGGTCGAGGCGCAGGCAACGGCGCAGGAAGGCGGGCGGGAAGTCGCGTTCGCCGTTGCTGGTGAGGACGACGACCGGGAACTCGGCGCAGCGGACCAGCCCGTGCCGGATGGTGTGGCGTCCGCCGCCGCCCTCGACCATCACGTCGACCTCGGGGCGGCGTTCGCCGAGCCGGGCCAGTTCCGGAATCCGGAACTGGCCCTCCTCCAGGACGACCAGCAGGTCGTTGGGCAGGTCGGTGTCGCCCTTGTCGAGTTCGTCGACCAGCAGAACCCGCGGACGGTCGGGTCGACTGGTGGCCAACGCCGTTCCGAGCGGGCCGAGTTGAAGGTATCCCCCGATGTCGGACTCGACGTCGGGCGCGGCCGCTCCGCCGAGTCCGGCGTCCCGGAGCCGGCCGACCGCGTCGTAGCGGTAGAGGCCGTCGGCGAGCACGGTACGGCTGTTGACGTCCCAGCGGAGCGGTTCACCGAGGCCGAGTTCGTGGGCGATGGAGTAGGCCAGCGAGGACTTGCCGGTGCCGGGCGGGCCGGTGACCAGCAGGGGACGGCGCAGGTGCAGCGCGGCGTTGACGATCCGCACGTCGTCGGGGGCGATCCGGTAAGTGCGGGCGCGCCGTTCGAGCCCCTGGGCGGGGAAGCGGCGCCACGGTGGCGGCTCGGGCATCGACGGGACGGGGTGCGGTTCCCCGTCGCCGCGGTACAGCTGCCAGTCGCTCGGTCCGTCGGTCACTGCGGGAGACGTCCTTCCGTAGGGTCGGCCTCGGGCCGGTGGGGTCAGGCGGGGTCGGCGAGGGGCAGCGCCGCGGGTATGCCGTCGGGGCCGTCGTAGACCAGGGCCAAGTGCCGGCCCAGGGCGTCGTCGTCCTGCCCGACCCTGGTCCGGTACACCATCCGGGGCAGTTGGGCGGGGGTGAGCCCGTCGGTGAGCGCGCGCAAGCGAGCGGGGGCGTCGCGGGCGGCGGCGGGCCGGGCCCACACCACGCCGGGCACGCCGACCGCCATGGCTATCGCGCGCAGCACGTCGGCGTCGGCGGGCGGACAGCACAGGGTGACGCCGCCGATCGGACGGGGGCGACCGCGTTCCTGGACGGCCGGGTCGCGGCGGTCCAGGGCCAGCACCTGGGCGCTGTGCCGGGTCTGCCAGCGGTAGCGCAGTTCGGGCAGGTACTCGGGGCGGCGCAGTTCGGGGCAGCGCAGCACGACCATGAAGTCCTCGCCGAGCACACCGGGGAACAACGGATCAGGGCGGTGCACCCACTGGTCGACGTCGAGGTTGAGCTCGTCCCGGGGGACGAAGAACTCGATCCGGGGGAGCGCGCCGGCCGGACTCTCCCGGGCGGTCCTGGCCAACAGGTCGGCGAGTTGGGCCAGCAGGTCCTCGCGGGCGGCCGGGGCATCCTGGGTACTACGGTGGAAAACCGTGCCGTCGGCGGCGGCGGCCTCCAGGGTCCAGCCGAACAGCCCGGTGCGGCCGGACCTCCAGAGCTGCACCTGCACCAGGGGCGCTCCGTCGCCGTCCTGGCTGCGGGCCGCGGCGGCCTCGGCGGCCTGGGCGCGGTGCTCGACCAGTCCGGCGGCCACGCCGAGCCGTTCGGCTACGGCATCGGACCAGGCCCGCAGGGCGGTGCCGAGGGCTGGCGGGTCAGCGTCCTGGGCGGCGAACTCGACGGTGCGCAGCAGGGCCGGGACCCGGCCCTGGCGGGACCGGTGGCCTTCCAGGAAGCCGACCAGCGCAGGCCAGTCGGCATCATCGGGGAGCGGCAGCAGCGGCAGGGCGCGGGCGGCCACACCACCCGGGCGGTCGGGCCGGTGCGCGAGCAGGGCGAGCAGCTCGCGGTGCTCGGCCGCGGTGAGCAGTTCGTCAGGGGCCGCGTACACGGCCTCGGTCTGCAGGTCGAGGCGCTGCCGGGGGGTGGCTGCGAGGTCGGCGAGCAGAGCCAGCAGGGTGGCGGTCCCGTGGTCGGCGGTGAGCGCAGTGTGGGCGAACCATTCGGGCGGGGCGTCGTCGGGGGGCTGGGCGGCGCCGAGTTCACGGGCCAACTGCCGAGCGGGGCCGACCCGGTGGGCAGCATCAGGCAGGGTGCGGCGAACGGCGTCGACGAGTTGCGGCCAGGCCTGGACGGGTTCGCCGGCCGGGGCGGAGCCGGTCGCGTCGGTGTCGGCAAGTTGCGGGAAGTGCCCGACGATCACCCGGGTGGGGATGGCGAAGGCCCGACGGTCGCGGCGGCCGACCACCAGGCCGACCATCCGGCGCTGCTCCCGGTCCCACAGCGGGGAACCGCTGTACCCCTCGACCAGGCCCTGGGCGGAACCGGGGGTGTCCAGGACCAGCCAGTGGTCGGTGACGCCCTGGACGGTGACAGCGGCGACGGTGCTGGCGTTTCCACTGCCGAACCAGGCGAACGCGGACGGTCCGATCCGGTGGTGGCCGAGCGGCACCGGCCGGGCGGGTTCGGGCAGCGGCCCGAGCAGCGCGAGCAGGGCCAGGTCGGCGGTCCACTCCCGGTCGTCGGCGCGGGCCGGCCGGCCGGTGCCGTGGCCGGGTGGCAGCCAGTGTTCCAGGGCGGCCCGCCAACGCCGCCCGGGTGCCAGGTTGGGCAGGCCGAACTGCAGGCCATCGACTGCGCCGTCGCGCTCGCCGGGCCCGCTCTGTTCGTGCGGGTGACGGTCGAGGGCCTGGTTGACGACGTGGGCGCAGGTCAGCACCCGCCCGCCGGGCAGCAGCAGCCCGCCGCCGAAGGCCCGCGGGTCGCCTTCCCGGTAGACGGAGACGTGGACGGCCTTGGCCGCCGCGTCCAGGTCCTCCCCCGGCTGCGGCCCGGGCTGCCACCGGGTGTCCACTGCTTGTCCCAAAACCGTCCCCGCTGCCCGGTCTCAGTGCGTTTCCGCGGCGACCCGAGGTTCCGCCTCGACGTCGGCCTGGGCCGGAATCCGAGCATCCTGGCCAAGCCGCCACTTGGCCCGGACGACGAGCGCCGCCTCGGCCCCGGCCGCGACGATGCCCAGGCGGAGGTCCTTGGAAAGTTTGACGCCGAACTCGACCTCCACTTCATCGGGCGGGCGGACGGCGGAACGGACCCCCTCGTGCACCAGGTCGAGCATGCCTCCGAGCGGCCGGAGGGCGTCCCGGAGCGCTTCCCCGGTGGTACTGGCGGCGTCCCGGAACCGGCCCACCGCGACCAGCTCACCGCTGCCGTCGGGCAGGTCGGGGTCACTCGATGCCCGGTCGGCCGGTCGCAGTTCGGAGAGCTCAAGCAGAACGGATGTGCCATCAGCCAGTGTCACGTCGGTGAATGCCGTCATGCCGTCACTCTGGCACCGCGGGAATGACAGTGTCTGCCTCAACCCGCCATCCGAGGAACATTTTTCGGCCAACCTGCGACAACGATATGACTCCCCGTCACCTCTGCCGGTAGCGCCCGCTCCGCCGGTTCAGATGGCGGAGAAGAAGGCCGCCACGGGCACCTGCCCGAGTTCACCGCCGGGGAGCACCCGCCGCAGTCCGGCGACCAGTTCCTCGCGGTCGAGCCCGGCCAAGGCCGTCAACGAGGGAGCGGGCCCCTCAGGTCGCACACTGTCGTCGGGCTCGGCTTCGGCAGCCATGGCGACTCGCCTTTCTGCACCCGCGGGCGCGAGACGGACCCCGGCTTCCGACGCCGGGGATTCACCCGTCTTCGAGCATCGCCCACCCCGCCCGCTCCCAACAGCCCTCGGCGCCGATTTTCGGCCCGAATCACCTGCCCGGGACGGAGATTGACGGTCCGTCACGGGCAGAGCCGCTCCACCTGCCAACCTTCCTCGGAGGCGACGAAGCGCAGGCGGTCGTGCAGCCGGTTCTCCCGGCCCTGCCAGAACTCGACGGAGCGCGGGACGACCCGGTAGCCGCCCCAGAACGGCGGGACCGGAACGCCCTCGCCCTCCGGGTACCTGGCGGCCAGGTCGGCGTAGCGCCGCTCCAGCACCGCGCGATCCGCGACCGGGCTGGACTGCTCGCTGGCCCAGGCGCCGAGCTGGGAGCCGTGCGGGCGGGTGCGGAAGTAGGCGGCGGTCTCGTCCCGGCCGACCTTCTCCACCCGGCCGGCCACGATCACTTGGCGGGCCAGCGTGATCCACGGGAAGAGCAGCGCCGCGTTCGGGTTGGCGGCCAGGTCGGTGCCCTTGCGGGAGCCGTAGTTGGTGAAGAAGACGAAGCCGCGCCGGTCGTAGCCCTTGAGCAGGACGGTGCGCGCGGAGGGCACCCCGTGGGCGTCGGCGGTGGAGAGCACCATCGCGTTGGGCTCGGCCACCCCCGCCTCGCCCGCCTCGTGGAACCAGCGGCCGAACTGCTGGTAGGGGTCGTCGGCGAGCTGCTCCTCGGCCAGCCCCGCGTGCCGGTAGTGCTCGCGCATCGCGGACAGGTCAGGCCGGGGGAGCTCCCCGGCGGGCTCGACGGGCAGGGACGGGGCGCTCGGCTCGGCGTTCGGGTGGCGTTCCGCGGTAGGCACGTCCCCATCATCCCGTACGACAAGCGCCGGGCGCCGCTACGTCCGGGGAAACGGCTGGGGATAGGGTGGCTCGCCACCGCTTCACCACCCACTGCGCGGGAATTCGTCCGGCTGTCGCCCGGGACGTCCCGAAAAATCCGCCGAGGACGCCGGAGACGACAGGGGTTCGAGCGGACCTCGGGGGAAACATCACCGTCGTGGTGTATGGCGCAATGCACTCCGTGCCTGACAATCTGACACCGAGTGCCAATCACCATCGGCCACCGGCGTGCCGCCCCACCACGGCCGCGTGCCGCACCGGATCACTGAAGGAGCCGTTCTGATGTCGGATTTCGTACCCGGCCTTGAGGGTGTAGTCGCCTTCGAGAGCGAGATCGCCGAACCCGACCGCGAGGGCGGGGCGCTGCGCTACCGCGGGGTGGACATCGAGGACCTGGTCGGCCAGGTCTCCTTCGGGCACGTCTGGGGCCTGCTGGTGGACGGCAAGTTCGCCCCCGGCCTGCCGGCCGCCGAGCCGTTCCCGATCCCGGTCCACTCCGGCGACATCCGGGTCGACGTGCAGTCCGCCCTCGCCATGCTCGCCCCGGTCTGGGGCCTCAAGCCGCTGCTGGACATCTCCGCCGAGCAGGCCCGCGACGACCTCGCCCGGGCCGCCGTGATGGCGCTGTCGTACGTGGCCCAGTCGGCCCGCGGCCAGGGCCGGCCGATGGTGCCGCAGCGCGAGATCGACAAGGCCGAGACCATCGTCGAGCGGTTCATGATCCGCTGGCGCGGCGAGCCGGACCCGAAGCACGTCAAGGCCGTCGACGCGTACTGGACCTCGGCCGCCGAGCACGGCATGAACGCCTCCACCTTCACCGCCCGGGTGATCGCCTCCACCGGCGCGGACGTGGCGGCGGCGCTGTCCGGCGCGGTCGGCGCGATGTCCGGCCCGCTGCACGGCGGCGCGCCGTCCCGCGTGCTCGGCATGATCGAGGAGATCGAGCGCACCGGCGACGCGGCCGGCTACGTGAAGAACGCCCTGGACAAGGGCGAGCGCCTGATGGGCTTCGGCCACCGGGTCTACCGCGCCGAGGACCCGCGCGCCCGGGTGCTGCGCCGCACCGCCAAGGAGCTCGGCGCGCCGCGCTTCGAGATCGCCGAGGCGCTGGAGAAGGCCGCCCTGGAGGAGCTGCACAACCGCCGCCCCGACCGCGTGCTGGCCACCAACGTCGAGTTCTGGGCCGCCATCATGCTGGACTTCGCCGAGGTCCCGGCGCACATGTTCACCTCGATGTTCACCTGCGCCCGCACGGCCGGCTGGTCGGCGCACATCCTGGAG
Organism: Kitasatospora sp. YST-16; assembly: GCF_026802215.1. Taxonomy (NCBI): domain Bacteria; kingdom Bacillati; phylum Actinomycetota; class Actinomycetes; order Kitasatosporales; family Streptomycetaceae; genus Kitasatospora; species Kitasatospora sp. YST-16. The sequence goes on along the minus strand of NZ_CP113837.1, from coordinate 4,062,943 downwards.
CAGAAGCGCACCGGCCGGCTGGTCCGCCCGGCCGCCCGCTACATCGGCCCGGGCTCGCGCGGGCCGCAGGAGATCGAGGGCTGGGACCAGATCGCCGGCTGACCCACTTCCGGGTGAAAAGCTGACCGGCCGTCAGCACCGGCACGGCCGCCACCGGGCGCGTGCACACCCCCTGACCAGGGGTCACGCGCCCCGGTGCGGGCTGTCCGGGGCGGCCAAGATCACGTCTCACCGACCGGACGGGCGTACCGCCGCCGCAGCGCCGGGCGATAGGCTGCGGCCGTGGCTCAGATTCAGATCCCCGCCGACAATCTGCCCAACGACGGCCGCTTCGGCTGCGGCCCCTCCAAGGTGCGCCCCGAGGCCCTGAGTGCCCTCGCCGCCACCGGAACCTCCCTGCTGGGCACCTCCCACCGCCAGGCCCCGGTCAAGAACATCGTCAAGCGCGTCCGCCAGGGCGTCGCCGAGCTGTTCTCGCTGCCGGAGGGCTACGAGGTCGTGCTCGGCAACGGCGGCTCCACCGCGTTCTGGGACATCGCCGCGTTCGGCCTGGTGCGCGAGAAGTCGCAGCACCTGGACTTCGGCGAGTTCTCCTCCAAGTTCGCCTCCTCCGTGAAGGCCGCCCCGTGGCTGGCCGAGCCGACGGTGATCAAGACCGCCCCGGGCACCCACCCGCTGCCGGTCGCCGAGGCGGGTGTGGACGTCTACGGCCTCACCCACAACGAGACCTCCACCGGTGTCGCCATGCCGATCCGCCGCCCCGAGGGCGCGGACGCCGGCTCGCTGGTCCTGGTCGACGCCACCTCCGGCGCCGGCGGCCTGCCGGTCGACATCCGCGAGACGGACGTCTACTACTTCGGCCCGCAGAAGTGCCTCGCCGCCGAGGGCGGCATCTGGCTGGCCGCCTTCTCGCCGGCCGCGCTGGAGCGCGCCGCGGAGATCGCCGGCTCCGGCCGGTACATCCCGCCGTTCTTCGACCTGCCGACCGCGATCGACAACTCCTCGAAGGACCAGACGTACAACACCCCGGCCATCTCCACCCTCTTCCTGCTGGCCGACCAGCTGGAGTGGCTGAACGGCCAGGGCGGCCTGGACTGGGCGGTGGCCCGCACCGCGGAGTCCTCCTCGATCCTGTACTCGTGGGCCGAGAAGTCCTCCTTCGCGCAGCCCTTCGTGGCCAAGCCGGAGGAGCGCTCGCAGGTCGTCGGCACCATCGACTTCGACGACGCGGTGGACGCCGCCGCGATCGCCAAGGCACTGCGTGCCAACGGCATCGTCGACACCGAGCCGTACCGCAAGCTGGGCCGCAACCAGCTGCGCGTCGCCATGTTCCCGGCGATCGACCCGGCGGACGTCGAGAAGCTCACCGGCGCCATCGACTACGTGGTCGAGCACCTGAACGACTGATCCACCGCGCCTTCCCCGGAGGCCCCGGTCCGCTCGCGCGGGCCGGGGCCTTCCGCGTTCCCGCCCGACGGGGCCGACGGGGCCTCAGTCCGCGTCCGGGCCGAACCGGTCGAGGATGCGGATGCTCCTGCCCGGCCTCGCCGCCCCCGGCACGATCGGCCGGCTGCGCACCACCCCGCCGCCGCCGGACGGGGCCGCCGCCGCTACTTCTGCACGATCGCGCTGATGATCACCACGACCAGCAGCAGGACGAACGCGCCGGTGACGATCCGCATACGAGTCTTCGGGTCCACCCTCCGAGGGTAATCGGTCGAACGCCCCGCCCCGCACACAGGGCGCTCGTCCCGACCGCCTCCCCCGCCCGCCGTGCATGTCCCCGGGGCTGACACCCGCACCGTTGGGCAGGCTAGGGACATGCTCACCTACGACTCGAACGGCTTCCGCCTCGACGGCCGACCGCTGCGCATCCTGTCCGGTGCGGTGCACTACTTCCGCAGCCGCCCCGAGCAGTGGCCCGACCGGCTGGCCGCGGTGCGCGCGATGGGGCTGAACACCGTCGAGACGTACGTGCCGTGGAACCTGCACGAACCCGCGCCCGGCCGCTTCACCCGGCTCGACGAACTCGGCGCGTTCCTCGACGAGGCGCACCGCCAGGGCCTGTGGACGATCGTCCGCCCCGGCCCGTACATCTGCGCCGAGTGGGACAACGGCGGCCTGCCCGGCTGGCTCACCGCCCGGGTCGGCCGCCGGGCCCGCACCGGCGACCCGGACTTCCTCGCCGCCGTCGACGCGTTCTTCGACGCCCTGCTGCCCCAGGTGGTGGAGCGCCAGTGGGGCCGGCCCGGCGGCACCGTGCTGATGGTGCAGGTCGAGAACGAGTACGGGGCCCACGGCAGCGACGCCGACTACCTCGCCCACCTGGCCCGCGGACTGCGCGAACGCGGGATCACCGTCCCGCTGTTCACCTCCGACGGCCCCGAGGACCACATGCTCGCGGCCGGCACCGTCCCCGGCGTGCTGGCCACCGTCAACTTCGGCTCCGACCCCGAAGGCGCCTTCGCCGCGCTGCGCCGCCACCGCCCCGAGGACCCGCCGTTCTGCATGGAGTACTGGAACGGCTGGTTCGACCACTGGGGCGGGCCGCACCACACCCGGGACGCCGGCGACGCCGCCGACACCCTGCGCCGCATCCTCGCCGCCGGCGGCTCCGTCAACCTCTACATGGCCCACGGCGGCACCAACTTCGGCACCACCGCCGGCGCCAACCACGCCGACCCGCCGTTCAACTCCACCGACTGGACGCACTCCCCCTACCAGCCGATCACCACCTCCTACGACTACGACGCCCCGCTCGACGAACGCGGCCTGCCCACCGCCAAGTTCGACGCCTTCCGGCAGGTCATCGCCGACTTCGCCGCCGAACACCCCGAACTCGCCCGGTACCTGGACCACCGCGAACCCCGACTCCCCGCCCCGGCACCCGTCCTGGACGCCCGCGAGGTCCTCCTCGACGAGTGCGCCGAGCTGCCGTTCGGGCCCGCCGTGCACTCCCCCGTACCGCCGCTGTTCGAGGAACTCGGCCTGGAGCACGGCCTGGTCCGCTACACCACCACGGTGCCCGACCGCAGCCCCGACCTCCCGCTCACCGTCGAAGGGCTCCACGACCGGGCCACCCTCCACCTCGACGGCAAACCCGCCGCCACCCTCGAACGCGGCGTCGCCCCCGAACCCGTCACCGCCGGCGGCGGCACCCGGATCCGGCTCCTGGTCGAATCGCTCGGCCGGGTCAACTACGGGCCGCAGGTCGGCGAGACCAAGGGCCTCACCGGCGTCCGCCACGAACGCCAGTACCTGCACGGCTGGCAGGCCGAACCCCTCCCCCTCGACCCGCTCCCCACCCCCGCCTGGACCCCCGGCACCCCCGCCCCGGAACTCCTCGCCCGCGGCACCCTCCACCTCGACGCCCCCGGCGACACCTTCCTCACCGTCCCCGAGGGCGAACACGGCTACCTCTGGGTCAACGACTTCCTCCTCGGCCGCTACGACACCCGCGGCCCCCAGCACACCCTCTACTGCCCCTGGCCCCTCCTCCACCCCGGCCCCAACACCCTCACCCTCCTGGAACTCGGCCCCACCGCCCCGTCCCGCATCCACCTCCACCCGTCCCCCGACCTCGGCTGACCGCACCAACACGCGGGGAGAACGACCTGCGAAAGCAGGGGCGCGGGGAACTGCTGCGCCAGACATTGCGAAAGCAGGGGCGCGGGGAACTGCGCGGCCAACCGAGCACCCACAGCCAGATCGCCCCGCAGGACAGCCACTTGCACTATCCCGCGACCGCACCGACGTGCGACTCCCGCTGCGCGCAGTTCCCCGCGCCCCCGGTTCCGCACCGTCCCGCTCACGCAGCAGCAGTCCCCCACGTTCACGTGCCGAGCGGCCAGCCCTCCACCGCCGTGTAGCGGGCCGACCCGTAGCCCGTCTCGCTGCGCATCAGCTGGATCCGCCCGGCCGGCCATTCGGTGCCACGGAACTCCCGCAGCGCGCCGGCCATCGCCCGCAGGCCGCCCGGGCCGCCCGGGCCGCGGCGGCGGGTGGTGCCGGCCCGGGCGAGGGTCAGGTGCGGGTGGAAGCCGTGCTCCTCGTCGGTGGCGCCGAGCGCGTGCTGCACGGCGGCGGCCAGCTCGCGCAGGGCCCGGACGTCCCCCTCGACGCCCGCCCACAGGGCCCGTTGGCCGAAGGTGCCGCCGCCGGCCAGTCGCAGCCGGTGGGCCGGGTGCTCGCCCGCGACCCGGGCCAGCGCGTGTTCGAGCGCGGGCACCTCGTCGGCCGGTACTTCGCCGAGGAACGCCAGGGTGAGGTGCCACCCGGCGGGTTCGGTCCAGCGCAGCCCGCCCGCCCCGGGGAGTTCGCGCAGCGGCGCGGCGGCGTCGGTGAGTTCGAGCTTGGCGAGGGGCGGAGGGTTCACCGCGACGAAGAGCCTCATCCCGTCATCCTGCCGCACCGCCCCGGTCCTGCCATCGGATAAAAAGGCAGTCATGCACATCCGTACCGGAGGCCCCGATTCCACCCAGGACCTGCTCGCCCTGCTCGACGGCGCCGTCGCCTGGCTGGCCGCGCGCGGCCGCACCGGCCAGTGGGGCACCGTCCCGTGGTCGCAGCGGCCGGAGTCGGTGGCCCGGGCCGAGCGTTCCTGCCGCGAGCAGTTCGTCCGGATCGCCGAGCCCGACGGCGGGGGCGCCCCGCTCGGCATCTGCGTCATGTCGCAGCAGGCCCCCGCGTACGCGGGGACGGCCGACCGGCCCGAGCTGTACGTCCACTGGCTGGTGACCGACCGCGCGCACCGCGGTTCCGGCGTCGGTGCGGCCCTGGTCGCGGACGCCCGCCGCGAGGCCCGCGAGCGCGGCCTCGGCCTGCTGCGGGTGGACTGCTACGCGGGCGGGGACGGCCGGCTGGTCGAGCAGTACGAGCGGCTCGGGTTCACCCGCACCACCGCGTTCACCGCCGACCGGCCGGACGGCCCCTGGCCCGGGCAGGTCCTGGAGCAGCGCGTCCCCGCCCAGGGTTAGCAGGCGGTCGCCAGGTCGCCCTTCTGCACCACCGAGAACACCCGGCCCCTGGTCCGCACCGGGTGCAGGTCCAGGCGCAGGCGCAGGCCGCTGATCCGGCCGAGGACCAGCGCGACCACGCCGGCCGCCGCGGCGGAGACCAGGCCGCAGGCGAGCAGGCCGAAGCGCGGGCCGTACTGCGCGGTGATCCAGCCGACCAGCGGGGCGCCGATCGGGGTGCCGCCGGTGAAGACCAGGACCAGCAGGCCCATCACCCGGCCGCGCATCTCGGGGTCGGTGCCGAGCTGCAGCGCCGAGTTGACCGAGGTGTTGAAGGTCAGGCCGAACACGCCGATCAGGGTGAGCAGCAGCGCGAAGGTCCAGTAGCCGGGCGCGAGCGCGGCCAGCACCTCCAGCGCGCCGAAGGCGAGCGCCGCGAACACCAGCCGGCGCAGCCGGGGCGCGCCGCGGCGGGCGGCGAGCAGGGCGCCGGTCAGCGAGCCGACCGCCATCGCGGTGTTGAGCAGGCCGTACGCGCCCGCGCCGACGTGGAAGGTGTCGTGCGCGAAGCCGGCGAGCAGGGTCGGGAAGTTGAACCCGAAGGTGCCGATGAACCCGGCGAGCACCATCGGCCACAGCAGTTCGGGGCGTTCCCGGACGTACCGCAGGCCCTCGCGGAGCTGGCCGCGCTCGCGGGCGATCCGCTCGACGGGGCGCAGTTCGCTGCTGCGCATGGCGAGCAGGCCGCCGATGACCGCGACGAAGGAGAGCGCGTTGACGGCGAACGCCCAGCCGCTGCCGACCGCGGCGATCAACGCGCCGGCGACGGCGGGGCCGACCAGGCGGGCGGTCTGGAAGTTGGCGGCGTTCAGACTGACCGCGTTGGCCAGGTCCTTGGCGGGCACCATCTCGCTGACGAAGGCCTGCCGGGTCGGGTTGTCGACCACCGTGACCAGGCCGAGCAGCAACGCGAACAGGTAGACCACGACGGGTGTGACGGCGCCGGTGATGGTGAGCAGAGCGAGGACGGCGGCGAGCAGGCCCATCGCGCCCTGGGTGGCGACCAGCAGGCGGCGCTTGGGCAGCCGGTCGGCGAGGACGCCGCCCCACAGGCCGAGCAGCAGCATCGGCAGGAACTGCATGGCGGTGGTGATGCCGACCGCAAACGGGCTGCCGGTGAGGCTGAGCACCAGCCAGTCCTGGGCGATGCGCTGCATCCAGGTGCCGGTGTTGGAGACGACCTGGCCGGCGAAGTAGTACCGGTAGTTGCGGATGCGCAGGGACGAGAACATCCCTCCCGGGCGGGTGAACCGGCCCGGCGAAGCGGCGGGGGTCTCCGCCGCGGTGGGATGCTCGGGGTCGTCGTCGCCGCTGCCCGGCAGGCCCGTGGGGGCGGGTGCCTGGCTCTGCGCGGCGGGGGCGCCGGTGGGCGCGGTTCCGGTGGTGGCGGCCGCTTCGTCGGTGAGCGGTTCTTCGTGGCGCGGGCCCGCGGGGCGGGTGATCGGGCGCCGGGTGTCGGTGCGGAGGTCGGTGCGGATGGTCGCGGTGCGGATCGCGGCGGCGCGGGCGGCCGGCGGTGTCAAGGTGGTCTCCCCTCGGCGCGCCGCGACCGGTTCGGCGGTCGCGGCGCGGTGTGCGGTGCTGGTGGGTGCTGCGGTGATGCGGTTCTCCTTCGTACGCCCGGGACGGGACGGACCGGCTACAGGTTGGCCAGCTTGTAGAGCACGGGTGCGGCGGCCTTCAGCCGCTCCCACTCCTCCGCGTCGAGGTTCTCGGCGAGGACCGCCAGCCAGGCGTTGCGCCGGCGGCGGGACTCGTTGAGGATCTCCTCGGCCTGCTCCGTACTGCTGACCACCACCTGTCGGCGGTCCTCCGGGTGCGGTTCGCGCCGCACCAGGCCCTTCTCCTCCAACATGGCGATGATCCTGGTCATCGACGGCGGCTGGACGTGCTCCTTGCGGGCCAGCTCGCCCGGTGTCGCCCTGCCGCAGCGGGCGAGGGTGCCGAGCACCCCCATCTCGGTGGGGCTCAGCGACTCTTCGACCCGCTGGTGTCGCAACCGTCGGGCCAGGCGCATCGCGGACGACCGCAGCTGGCTGACCGCCAGCAGGTCGTCCTCGGACATCTCGGGCATGTCATTAGCCTACGTCATTACCGAGTCTAAGGAAAATTGATTTCGCCCGGCCCGCGGTACGGGCCGGCACGGGCCCGGTCCCCGGTACGGGCCCGGTCCGCGGTACGGGCTCAGTCCGCGGTGAGGTGGAAGCCCAGCCGCCCGAAGCGCAGCCGGTCGCCGGCCCGGACCACGGTGCCGCCGGCCACCCGGCGGTCGTTGACGAAGGTCCCGTTGCTGGAGCCCAGGTCGTACAGCACCCAGTCGCCGGCCTCGAAGCGCAGTTCGGCGTGGCGCCGGGAGACGGTCGAGTCGCCCAGCCGGAGGTCGCAGCCGGTCATCCGGCCGATCCGCAGCAGCCGGACGGCCGGGTCGGGCAGTTGCAGCCTGGTCAGCTGCTCGGCGTGCCAGGTCTGCCGGAGCCGGACCTGGAGCGCGGAGACCTTGGCGACGGTGCGCAGCAGCACCCGGGAGACCGGGCCGTAGGTGCGCAGGTCGCCGACCACCTCGGCGAGCTCGGCGCGGCTGCGGGCGGTCAGCACCAGTTCCATCCGGCGGATGAAGGTGTCGTGCGAGAGCCGGCCGCTGCCGACCCCGTCCCGCAGCACCGCCAGGGCGTCGTCCCGCTCGGCCTGCGAGGGGCGGGCGAGCTGGGTGCTGAACTCCTGAGCGGCCATAGCGTGATTGTCGGGTGACCGGCCCGCACTGTCCAGCACGCCGCCGGGACCGGTCCGCCGACCCGTCCGACTCCGGCCCGGGGCACGGCTTTTCGGTCCGGTCCCGGTCAACTCCCCCGCGCCGGGCCGCCGTCCTGGCAGGATCCGTCCCGCCCAGCACCGACGACCGCCCCGCCGCCCAGCACCGACGACCGCCCTGCCGACCCACCCGACGACCGCCCTGACGCCCCACCCGACGACCCATCCACCCGACGACCAGCCCGGGGAGCGCCCGCCATGCCCGTGATCGCCGTGACCGGGCACCTCGACCTCGCCCCGGACACCGCCCGCGCCGTCCGCGCCGCCCTGGACGCGTTCCTCGCGCCGTACCCGGCAGGCGAGTTGACGGGGGTGTCCTGTCTCGCGCCGGGCGCCGACACGCTGTTCGCGGACGCCGTGCTGGCCCGCGGCGCCCGCCTGGTCGCCGTGCTGCCCGGCCCGTCCGCGCCGGGCCCGCACGCCGGTGCCGCCGAGCGCGCCGACTTCGACCGCCTGCGGGCCGCCGCGCACCGGGTGCTGGTGCTGCCCGCCGCCCGGCTCGACCCGGCCGCGTACGTCGCCGCCAACGACCGGCTGCTGCTGCTCGCCGACCGCGTGGTCGCGGTCTGGGACGGCGGGCCGGGCAACGGCCGGGGCGGGACGGCCGACATGGTCGCCGCCGCCCGGGCCGCCGGGCTGCCGGTGGACGTCCTGTGGCCACCCGGCTCGACCCGCACCGGAAGGCCCTGAACGGGCTTACGGCTCCAGCCGGTTCGGGCCGCGGAACAGGAACACCGCGTCCCGGATCGAGGGCAGCCCGAGCGCCAGCATCAGCACCCGGCCCAGGCCCAGGCCGAACCCGCCGTGCGGCGGCATGCCGTACCGGAAGCAGTCCAGGTACCGGCCGAGCGGGCCCTCGGGGCTGGCGTCCATGCCCTTCTCCCGGGCCTGCGCGACCAGCCGGCCGTAGCGGTGCTCGCGTTGCGCGCCGGTGGTGATCTCCACGCCCTTCCAGAGCAGGTCGAAGGACTCGGTGACGGCCGGGTCGTCGGCCGACCGCAGGTGGTAGAACGGCCGCACCGAGGCCGGGAACCCGGTGACGAACACGAACTCGTGCCCGGTCTCCCGCTCCACCAGCGCGCTGAGCAGCCGCTCGCCCTCCGGGTCGAGGTCCTCCCGGACGCCCTCCGGGTCCCATCCGGCGTCCCGCAGCTTCTTCACCGCCTCGGCCATCGTCAGCCGGGGGAAGGGCAGTTCGGGCACCACGACCCGTACGCCCCAGTGCCGCTCGATCTGCTCGCCGTGCCGCTCGGCGACCAGCTCCAGCGCCCGGCGCAGCATCCGCTCCTCGAAGGACATCACGTCCTCCACCCCGTCGATCCACGCCAACTCGACGTCCACGCCGGTGAACTCGGTCGCATGGCGGGACGTGAAAGAAGGCTCCGCGCGGAACACCGGACCGATCTCGAAGACCCGGTCGATGCCGCCCGCGATCGCCATCTGCTTGTAGAACTGCGGGGACTGCGCCAGGTACGCCTTCCGTTCGAAGTACCCGACCTCGAACACCTCCGCGCCGGACTCCGAGGCGGTGCCCATCAGCTTCGGCGTGTGCAGCTCGGTGCACCCCTGCTCGGCGGCGACCTCCCGCATCGCCTGCTCGACGGTGGTCTGCACCTCGAACACCAGCCGCCGCTCCGGACGCCGGAGGTCCAGGAACCGCCAGTTCAGCCGCTGTTCGGGGCCGGTCTCCGGGCCGATCGGCAGCCCCGGCTCGGCGGCCGACACCACCTCGACCCGCTCCGGGACGATCTCCAGCCCACCGAGCTTCACCACCGGGTTCGCCACCACCCGCCCGGTCACCACCACCGCCGACTCCACCGTCAGCCCCCGCAGCAGCTCCCCGAGCGCGTCCCCCTCACCCCCGCGCCGGTGCGTGACCTGCACCATCCCGGTGTGGTCGCGCACCACCACGAACTGCACCTTGCTCTGCAGCCGCAGCGTGTTGACCCACCCCTTGACCGTCACCGTCCGACCGACCGCGGCCGGCAGCTCACCGACGAGGACACGCACCATGCCGAAGCAACTCCCTGGGTTGCGGGCGCGTTGTTCGCGCCACGAGAAGAGCGGTAGACAGCCGCTCGAGGACACGCCCACGCTAACCCGCCCACCCCGACCGCCACCTCCGGTTTTTCCCCCGCGCACCCGGCCCGCCACCGGCCACCCGCCACCACGACGGCAACCCGATACGCCCCCTCCCTCTCACCACTCCCTCTCCTCGCCACCCCTCCACCACCACTACGATGACCCGACTCGGCAGCGCCCGAGCAGAAGTGACCGACCGTCAGCCATGCGCGCGTTTCCTGGGGAGGACGTCCGGTGGACGAGGATGCGTGGGACAGTTCCGCCCTGCGGGCGAAGACCCTGGCGGGGCTGCTGGCCCTGGTCGGCCCGCTGGTCGAGACCGCGGCCCTGCCGCAGCCGCAGGCCCCCGTCCGGCGGCTGGAGGTGTTCGACCCGCTCGACCGGCCCACCGGGGCCCGGGACGGGACGGTGCTGGTGGCCGTCGGCGTCGACCCGCACGCGGCGGCCGCCGAGGAGTTGCTGCGCGCGGCGGGGGACGGCCGGGCGGCGGCCGTGGTGCTGCGGGAGGTCGGCGACGGCGCGCGCAAGGATGCGCTGCGGGAGGCCGCCCGGCAGGCCGGCACGGCGCTGCTGCTGCGGGCGGCCTGGGCGGGCTGGCCGGAGCTGATCACCGCGCTGCGGGCCGCCGTCGAGAGCCCCGCCCCCGGCAGCACCGACGTGCCGCTCGGCGACCTCGGCGGCCTGGCCCGCCGGATCGCCCTGCAGGTCGGCGGGGCGGTGACCATCGAGGACCCGGACTCCCGGGTCCTCGCGCACCACGCGGAGAGCGCCGACCTGGACGGCATCCGGCTCCGGACGGTCCTGACCGGCGCCGTCCCCGAGGAGCGGCGCCGGGCGATGGACCGGGACGGCTTCCTCCGGGAGCTGTGGTCCTCCCACCGGGTCCTGCACCGCCGGGCCGGCCCGGACGCCCCGGAGCGGATGGCGGTGGCGGTGCAGGCCGGCGGCGAGCGCCTCGGCTCGATCTGGGTGGCCGCGATCACCGGCCGGCCGCTCCAGGAGAGCGCCGTCGAGGTGCTCCAGGACGCCGCCCGGGCCGCCGCCGTCCACCTGCTGCACCACCACTCCCGCCGCGACGCCCGGCAAGCCCTGCTGCTCGACGCCGCCCGCGCGGTGCTCGACGGCCCGGGCTCGGGCGCCCTGCTCGCCGGGTACAGCGGCATCCCGGCCGACGCGCCCTGCGCCGTGCTGGCCGTCGGCACGCCCGGCCCGGTCGACGACGGCCGGCGCGTCCGGCTGGAGCGGCAGGTGCGCCTGCACCAGCCCCGCCCCGGCCGGGGCTCCCTGGTGCTGCCCGCCGACCGCGGCGTCCTGGTCCTGCTCGGCGGCCTCGCCGACCGGCCCGCCACCGCCACCGCCCAGGCCGCCGACTTCGGCCACCGGCTGGCCGCCGAGCTCTCGCACCGCTCCGACGCCCCGGTCCTGGTCGGCCTCGGCCCGGTCCGAACCCGGCTGGACGACGCCGCCCGCTCCCGCCACCACGCCGAACTCGCCCTGGGCGGACTGCTGTTCGGCCGTCCAGGCCCCGAAGGCCGGTGCGCCACCGTCGAACAGGTCGCCGACGCGGTGGCCCTGCGTCACCTGCTCGAAGCCCTGCACGACCTGCCCCTGCCGGTACGGACCTCGGTCTCCCGCCTGATCGAACAGTCCGGACCGCCGGACGAACCGCGCAAGGACGAACCCGACCCGCCGGCCATGCTGTACGCCTACCTCCGCCGCTCCGGCGCCCTGGGCCCGGCCGCCGACGACCTCGGCCTCGCCCGCACCACCTTCGCGGCCCGCTTCCAGGCCCGGGTCCTCAAACCCTCCGGCCTGGACGTGAACGACCCCGACGCCCGCCTGCTCGCCCACCTCCAACTCCGCGCCCTGCGCCACCGCGCCGAGGAGCGCTGACCACCCGGACCCGTGCCCGGACACCGGTTCCGCCCGCCGACCCGGTGCCCGCGCACCGCCCCCACCCGCCGGACGCCCCGCCCGGGCCGCCCGCACCGTCCGACCCGCTCCGCACCGGCGCCCCCGCACCGGACCGCCACGCACCGGGGCCGACGCCGCGCACGGCGCCCGGCCCGACGCCCGGAACCCGGCCCGGCCGCTGCTGCCCGCGGCCCGCCCCGGCCGCCATCCTGGGAGGCACGGCCCCGGCCCGCGTCCGGGCCCGGCCCCTTCCGGTTCCTGCCGACCGACCCGTGCGGAGCGTGCCCCATGCCCGAGAACCGTCCCCCGTCCGAGCAGCTCCCCTTCTCCCTGATCGGCGCCGAGCGGCGCGAACTCCTGCTGCGCGAGGCCGTCCGCCAGGGCCTGCTCGACCCGGAGGAGACCCCGCTCGCCGCCTTCCTCGACCTGGACGCCGTCACCGAAACGGTCGCCGCCCTGCACGCCGCGTTCCCCGCCGCGCTGGACGTCCGGCACGCCTTCGCCGCCAAGGCCAACCCGCTCGGACCGGTGCTGCGCCGGCTGCGCGCCCTGGGCATGGGCTGCGAGGTGGCCAGCCCGGGCGAGTTCGCGCAGGCCCTGGCCGCAGGCTTCCCGCCGGAGCTGATCGTGCTGGACTCCCCCGCCAAGACCCGCCGCGAACTGGCCCTCGCCCTGGACCTCGGCGTCACCGTCAACATCGACAACTGGCAGGAACTGGCCCGGATCGACGCCCTGCTGACCGGACGCCGCTCCGCCGCCCGGATCGGCGTCCGGATCAACCCGCAGGTCGGCGGCGGCAGCATCGCCGCGATGAGCACCGCCACCGCCACCTCCAAGTTCGGCATCCCGCTCGCCGACGCGGGCAACGCCACCCGCCTGATCGAGGCGTTCCGGGCCCGCCCCTGGCTCACCGAACTGCACTGCCACGTCGGCTCCCAGGGCGTCGACCTCGACCTGATGGCCACCGGCGTCGCCGCCACCGCCGCCTTCGCCGAACGGATCAACCGGGAACTGGGCCGCCGCCAGGTCACCGGCCTCGACATCGGCGGCGGCCTGCCCGTCAACTTCGCCGACGACCGGATCGCCCCCGGCTGGGACGCCTACGTGGACCGGCTGCGCACCCACGCCCCCGTCCTGTTCGACGGCCGCTACCGGCTGACCACCGAGTTCGGCCGCTCGGTGCTCGCCAAGTCCGGCTTCATCGCCTCCTACATCGAGTACACCAAGGAGGCCGGCGGCCGCCCCATCGCCATCGGCCACGCCGGCGCCCAGGTCGCCACCCGCACCGTCTTCATGCCCGACAGCTGGCCCCTGCGGATCAGCGCCCACCACCCCTCCGGCCGCACCAAGCACGGCACCCCCGTCCCCCAGGACGTGGCCGGCCCCTGCTGCTTCGCCGGCGACCTCATCGCCCGCGCCCGCCCCCTCCCCCGCCTCGCCCCCGGCGACCTGATCTGCCTCCTCGACTGCGGCGCCTACTACCCCTCCAACCACTTCTCCTACAACTCCCTCCCCGAACCCCCCGTCCACGGCGCCACCACCACCCCCACCGGCACCGTCCACTTCACCCCCCTCCGCCCCGCCCAACCCCTCGAAGCCCTCCTCACCCCCACCCCCGCCTGACCGTCCGGGGGCCGGACAGCCCTACGCCGGAACCGGCGGGAGGTTCGTGAGGACGCGCCGCTCCCGGTCCCGTGCCCGGAAGCCGAGGCCGACGCCGATGAAGACAGTGGTGCCGACCTTGGCCCTCCTGGGACGGCGGGTGTGCTGGAGGCAGATGATCGGGTCGGCTTCGCCGAACCCGGCCTCGTCCAGGTGAAAGTCGAGGAACTGCCCTTCCGTGTAGCCGATGTAGACGCCGACGTGCGGTTGCTCGACGTCCAGGCCGGTGGACCGGGCCACGAACGCGGCCAGGTCGGCCTGGGTGGCGAAGCGGTGCGCGGCCGCACCGACGGGCGCGTTGCGCTTGCCGTTGCGCTGGTAGCCGTCGGCGGCGAGGGCCTGCTCGGCTTCCGCCGCCATGACGGCGACCGGTTCGGCGAGGAACGGCCGGTCCCACAGGTGCCGGGGCTGCACCCGCTGGTGCACGGCATGGCTCCACTCACCCGGTGCCGCCGGTGTTGCCGATCAGCACGTCGACCCGGTCGAGTGCGGCCTGCGTGGATCCGACCAGTTCGGTGTTCCCCTTGGCGATCCGCAGCCGCAGTGCCTCTTGCAGGTGTGCGTGGGCGCCGGTGAGGTCGCCGCGTTCCATGAGGTGCTTGCCGAAATGCTGGAGCGCGAAGTCGAGGAGTTCCGGGCACTTGCTCCGCGCGGCGTCCAGGGCGCTGCGGTAGAACGTCTCCGCGGTCTCGACATCACCGGCGTAGCGGTGGGCATCGCCGAAGTTGAGTTCGGTGGCGACGACGGCCCGGACGTTCCCGCTGGTGACAGCTAGTTCGAGCGACCGGCGGAGAAACGTGCGGGCCTCGTCGTGGTCCCCCAGGCTCATCCGGGCGATGCCGATCCACCGGGCCAGGACCCGGGCTCGGTCGGGGCCAGGGCCGGTGGACAGTTCCTCCCGGAGCCGGTCGACCGCGGCGGTCAGTTCGGCCTGGTCGGTGGGAACCATCCGCAGGCCGGAGTCCTGGGTGATGAGGTGCTGGAGCACTGGACCTTCCCTCGTTCGGTTCTGCTCGACGTTCCGCTCCAACTGGTCGATCTGCCGGCGCAGGCCGGTCGGCAGTCCCACCCGTGCGAAGTGAAGTGCCCCTCCAGCAGAGGTGGTTGCCCCGCAGCCGCACAGAACACCGGGGGCCGCCACCAAATCATTCCGCGTCCGTGTCGGTCAGGCGGCAGTGCCGTACTGGTCCGTCAAACGCCGGACCTCGGCGTCCTTGAACGCGCGCACCTCTTCGACGATCCCGCTCTTCGACAGCTCCGCCACGGGCACGCAGAGGTCCATGCGCTGGATGCAGACGCCGACCATGTACTCACCCTGCTCGGTGAGGTACAACCGGACGCCGTAGTAGCCCTCCTGGCAGTCCGTGTCGTTGTTGAACCGGCACGACGCGCAGGTGTCCGGGAGCCGCACCGGCAGCAGCCGCTTGACGTAGACGGCACGGCCGCCGAGCGCCCGGTAGAGGGTGCGTTCGTCGGACGTGCCGGCGGTGAACGTCCGGAGCACCGGTTCCGCGCCGACACGGGTCAGCACCTCGGATATCGCGGCGGTGGACTCCGGGCCGTCCTGGATGCTGGTGAGCATCCGCACGTCCGCGAACTGGCCGTGCGACTCGATCAGGTTGACGACCCGGTCCACGTGGGCCATGCCCGGGACAACGATGTTCACGGAGACCTTCACCCCGTTGGACACGGCGGCCCGGATGGTCTGGACGGCGCCCCGGATCTTCGTCTCGGCCAGCCCCGCCGATTTGAAGCGCTCGGACTGAACAGCCTGGAGTTCCTCGGCGGTGGTGCCGAAGACCGAGACGTTGACCCGGTTGAGGCCCGCCGCAGAGCAGTCCGGCATGACCTGCCGACCGCGCTCGCCGTTGCTGGTCATTCCGACGGTCAAGCCCATGCCGGTGAGAGCCGAGACCAGCGAGGACACCTCCGTATGGAGAGTGGGTTCGCCGCCGGTCAGGTGCACCTCGCTCGCGTCGAACGCCCGCGCAACGGTTCGCACCGCCCGCCGGAACGGGAGGTCCGGGGTCATCTTCGCGGCGAGGAAGTTCACGCCGTTGGACTCGGTGTAGATCGACACGCGCCCGGTCCCGCCCGGCCCCGACACGAAGGGCAGCAGGGTACGACCCTTGTTGTCGGCGGTGACGGGCGTTCCCTCGTTGTGGCAGAACGTGCAGGCCAACCCGCAGTCGTCGATCACCTTGATGCGGATGGTCCTGTCCCGGACGATCCGGATTGCCGGGCCCTGGGTGGCAGTCAAGACGCCTCCATTCACTCGAATGTGAGCCGGGAGATCGCCTCGATGTCGATCCCGTACCGGCGGTAGACCTTGGTCGTGTTCTCGCTCGTCAGCTCGGCCAGAGGAAGTCCGAGCGCCTGCACCGTCGCGTAGACGTGTTCGGCGTCGTCCCCCTCGATCTCCATGTACGGCGGGATCAGCGGCCACTCGTCGATCTCGACGGCCGCTCCGCCCAGCGACCAGGACGACCGGCGGTTCTCCTGGTACGCCTTCGGCTGGTAGCCGAGCTTGCCGAGCAGCAGGTTGGCGGTGTCGAAGTCACCGACGCTGGTCTCCGTCTCGGAGACGCCGTCGATCGCGTCGGAGTGGATCTCCTTGATGCACAGCGTGATGCCGCTGCCGGTGTCGCGAAGGCGGACCCACGTGCCGGGCCGGCCGGGAATGTCGTAGACGTAACGGCGCTGGAAGCGGTCGCCCAGGTGCTCGGCCCCGGCCTCGACCAGCAGCGCGCGGATCTTCGCCGGCTCGATGTTGAGGATCTTCACTTCGAACTCAGTTGCGGTCATGATGAGTTGACCTTTCCAGTCGGGGTCTCGGGACTTGCGAGCGGACGATATCGACTATCGCGCGGGCCACTTCCTGCGGCGTGCGGCCGGTGCCGTCCACACGGACGAGCCCGAATGCCCGGTACACGCGGGAGCTTTCGGCGACGTTCGGCTCCTCGCGCTGGTGCCAGTAGCTCAGCGTCCCCTGCTCGGCCCGCTGTCGGATGCGTTCCTGGCGGACGCGCTCGTCCACCTCCAACAGCACTGCCACGTCCGGGACGAAGGCCCCGTTCGGATACTCCGGGGAGCAGTCGTGTCCCATGGCTCTGTGCGTGGCGATGGTGCGCGGGAAGTAGGAGTCGACCACCACCGGGCGGCCGCTCTGGCTGAGCGCCCTGGCACTCTCCGACTTGACGTGGTTGGCCATCATCCACCAGTGGAATCGGACCGAGAGGATGCCGGTGGCATCCACCTCCGCCCGCATTCGCGGGAAGGTCGGCAACACCTCGTCCGTCAGGTGAACACCGTTGAGCAGGGCGGCAACCAGCGGGGCGACGGTGGTCTTGCCACTCGCGCTGAGACCGTCGAGGGTGACGAAAGGCCCACGGCCTATGTCCATCTGAACTCCATTCTGCGGTCGTCATGTCTGCGATGCCGCGAGACCCGCCTCAGCCATCGGGGATAGCTGGTCCGGGTGGGAATCTTGAGGAACTTCCCCGGCCAGGCCAGCGGCGCGGCGTCCGGAGCAGACCGGGCAGCCTGCGGCGAGCCGAGGTGGTCCGAGTCCAGTTGGTGGACGATGGAGCCCCCGAGGAGAAGCACGGTGACCACGTGCCCGAGCGCCCAGATTCCGGCCAGCACCGCGCCGACCGGATCGCGGTGTTGCCCTCGATGACGGCTGCCGGCGGAGTACTGAGCACTCACGATGCTTCCAACCTCAACTCGAACCAGACCCATTTGCCGTGCGGCTCGCACGTCACGCCCCAGCGCTGGGAGAACGCAGCGACCAAGCCGAGGCCGTAGCCGGACTCCGCTTCGCGCGCCGGAGCCATCAGCACGGGCAGTTCGCCCGACGAGTCCCCCACCCCGCCCCAGAGGGACGAGGGCTTACGGCGCGCCGCAACCGCGATCCGCCAACAACCGGTGGCTTCACCGCGTTGGCCACCAACTCCGTCACCAGCAGCTTCCCGGTGTCGGCCAACCTGCCACCGGACCAAGCGCCGAACGCCGACGCAACCATTTGCCGTGCAGGCGAGGCGGCCTCCGGAACACACGGCAGCACCATGTGGCAACCGACGTCATCCGCTTGGACGGAGACCACCTCGAAGTGCTCACTCCAGAAGGCCCGACGAGCCGGGCGGTAGCGCTTCCGGACATTCGACCTCCAGTCCCGATCAGTCAGGCAGTGTCTCCACCAGCCAGCTTTCGGGCGGTGGAGACACTGCGTTGTGCGCAGCAGGCACACAAGAAGGATCGGCCCCGTACAGGCGCCAGACGATGGCCATGAAGTGTTACCTAGGCGGTAATACTCTTCTGCAGAGCGGTTTTTGATGATCCGTATCCCGCTATGCTCCCCAGCGAAGGCAGCGCCCGATGACGCATCCAGGCCGGACCCGAGGCCGCTTGCTGTCTGCTGAGCTACTGGCGCGCGAAGACCTCCGTCTGGCGCTCGCCGAGCACGACTTCGCCGCAGCCTTCGGGCTGGTCAAGAAGTACGGCGGGTACTCGCAGAACAAGATCGCGGCGGCCTGCCAGCTCACCCCGGGCAAGGTTTCCACGATCATGTCCGACCGGGCGAAGAGGATCACGTCCTACGAGGTGATCGCCCGAATCGCCGATGGCTTGGGGATCCCGGGCCACTACCTCGGACTGTCACCGCGCGCGTGGGAATCCGACACCGGACAGTCCCAGCGACCAGCCGAGACCAGCCTTCCGGACGACGGCTTCCCCTGGCGGCCGGAGGTGACAACAGCACTCGCCGCCCGCCTCACGAGAACTGATCTCGCTATGGACAGACGCACCGCCGCACGCCTGCTGACCGCAGCCGCGATCACCGGAACAGCTCTGCTGGACCCGCTCGAAGGGTGGCTCGCCACACCCGCAGCTGCAGCCGAACGGCACCGACCCGGACGACTCGGCCGACACGACGTGGCCCAGCTCGAACACTCCGCCGTGGCCTTCCGCCAGTGGGACCACCGGTACGGAGGTGGCCTGCGAGCCAAGGCCGTCCTCGGCCAGCTCAACGACACCGCCGCCGCACTCGAAGACCGCCAACTCCCAGAGATCGAACGGCGATTGCACGGCGTCATGGCCCAACTCGCGGGCACCGCCGCCACGATGATGTGGGACTCCGGCTACCAGCGACGCGCCCAGGACTACTACCGGTTGGCCCTCCGGTCCGCCCACGAGGCAGGAGACCGGGCGTTCGGTGCCAATGTCCTCGCCGGCATGGCACGCCAGATGCTCTACACCGACCGACCGGGTGACGCGCTTGAACTGGTCAGGCTGGCCCAGGACGGCAGCCAGGGCCACACCGGCCCCAGAGTCCGGGCCATGCTACGGACCCGCGAGGCGTGGGCCTATGCAGCGATGGGACGAGTCGCAGCCTTCCGCCGCGCGACCGGCCAGGCCGAAGACGAACTGTCCGCCGCCCGATCGACCGACGACGAACCCCACTGGATCGCCTACTTCAACCGCGCCGAGATCTCCGGCGTGACCGGTGGGCGGCTGCTCGACCTGGCCCGCACCGACCCTCACACCCATGCCGACTCCGCCGCCGAGCACATCAGGGCAGCGCTGGCCGAGCGGGGAACCGAGGCGAGCCGATCCCATGCACTCGACCGGATCGGTCTCGCCGAGACCCGTTTCCTGGCGGGCGACATCTCCACCGCGGTCGAAGAGACCAGGCAGGCCGTGGCAGCCGCCGCGCGCACCAAGTCCGACCGCGTACGGACCCAACTCGGCGGGCTCTACCAATACACCGTCGGCCATTCGACCAACCCGGCCGTGCGAGAGGCCCGCGATAGCATCCGCGAGCTACTGGCGAACTGACCGAAGGGGAACGGCATGACCGTCATCGCGGTAACCGGGCACATGGACCTCACCGAGGACAGCGTCACTCTGGTCCGCGACACCCTGACCGCCCTGCTCGCCGACCACGCCGACAACGGCCTCACCGGAGTCTCCTGCATCGCCAAGGGGGCCGACGCGATCTTCGCCAACGCCGTGCTGTCGGCCGGCGGACAGCTGGTCGTCGTCGTACCGTCCGCCGACTACCGGCAGACCAAGGTCAAGCCCGACTACGCCGAGGAGTTCGACCGGCTCCACCAGGCCGCGACCGAAGTCGTCGTGATGCCGCACGCCGAGGCCAACCGCGAGGCGTACGAAGCCGCCAACGAGGAACTCCTCCGCCGCGCCGACCTCCTCTTCGCCGTCTGGGACGGCCGGCCCGGCAACGGACGCGGAGGCACCGCCGACACGGTCGCCGGAGCACGCGCCGCCGGTCTGCCGGTCACGATCGTCTGGCCCGACGGCGCAGCCCGCAAGAGCCACTGAGCTCTCACGCAAAAGTGGCCCCGCACTCGGTCAGGAGTGCGGGGCCACTGCCATAGCCAGGAGGCTCAGGTCAGAGCAGGCCGAGGGCCGGCATCAGGTAGTAGAAGGCGAAGACCGCGGCGACGCCGTACATGGCGATCGGGACGGTGCGGGCGCGGCCGGCGACGATGTGCAGGAGGCAGAAGGTGATGAAGCCGAAGCCGATGCCGTTGGTGATGGAAGCCACCATCGGCTTTGGCAGGATCACCGAGCGACGATGCCGAGGACGCAAGTCGCCAACAGCGTCACGCCGGTGATGGCGACCGTGAGCGGCACAGCAAGCGATGGCTGGGTGCGCGCCAAGTGGAACAACGCCCCGCCAAGCAGGGTGGCAAGCAGTGCAAGCATCAGGGCGATCAACGCAGTCGTCGTAGTCATAGAGATCCCCTCTGTCGGTTCAGCAGCGACAGCACTGATCATGGAAGGCGAAGCCTCGTTGCGGCACGCGCACACTGTTGCGAACGCTCGCAACAGTGTGGAAAGCCCGACGAAGGAGCACGGATGCCGCGACCCGAACTGGTTCCGAAGGAACCGCAAAGGATTGTCTTCCAGAAGGACGTAAACCAGGCAATCGGCCCTGAACGCTACGAACTCGCCCTGGCACTACGCGAATTGTCCCAACGCCTCGGTGTAACTCTGAGCCGCTACGCCATCCGCTCGTTCTGGGACCGTTCGACGGTCTCACGGTTTCTCAGCGGCGTCCTGGTACCGCCCGCCGATTTCGTCGATCAGCTGATCGACGACGGTGACCGGGCAACGGGCACCACCCTGACCCCTGACGCCCGCGCCCTGGTACGCAAATTGCACCGGACCGCCCTACGGGCAACAAGCCCGGAGGCGGCGGACCTGCAGGATCTGCGGGACAAGTTGGCGGCGGCGGACAAGGAGAGCCGCCTTCTCCTCCAGGAAGCCAACCTGCTGCGCAACATGGTTCGCCACGTCCATGAACAGCTCGATGAGCAGCAGGCCCGGTTTCGAAAGTTGGAACAGACCGGCACCGCCGACCGGATCCTGCACCGCGCCGAACTGGACCGACGTTCCTCTGCCTTCGAGGCCCTGCGGGAAGAACGGGACGAACTGAACGAGATGCTCGCCCGCCTGGCTGCGGAATTGGCGGACGCTGAGCGACGCGCCCGCGAGGCCGAAGAACGGTGCTCCGCCCTGGAACAGGAACTGGAGCACGCTGAACACCGAGCCGAGGAACGGGAAACCGAACGGGAGGAACATAAGGAGCGGGAGGACCTGGCTGGAACGGCCACCCCGGAGAAGCGCTTCGCCAACAGGATGACCAGCAAGAGCTCCGACGCCGGCGGCACCCTCAACCTGGGCTTTGACCCAGAACTCGGTGCCCGGATCTCCCGCACTCTCGATGAACAGCAACCTCTGCCGCTATCCGAGGACGGATGGCGAAAGCTGGACAACCGCCCCGGGCTTTTCCAACTGGTCCACATCGAATCTGCCGAGTCGCTGGACCGGATGTACCTCGGCAAGGCCAGCCACTCCCTGCTCCACCGGTTGCAGAGCGCCGAACAGAAGATCCGCGGCCGGAAGAACACCTCTCCGGACAGGATGTTCTTCACCTACGCGTATGTGGAGGACGACCTGGCCGCGTTTGCCCCCGAACAACTTGCCCTCGGGCACTTGGAGGAGGCTTACGGTCTCACACTGCCCTGGAACTTCAACGGATTCGGCAACAAGGACGCAGGACGCCAGCGCGATACGACGGTTCTCTCCCCCAGCCACTTCGACATGGCCTACCCGATCGACCTGGACTGGCCCATCATTCACGGCACGAGCCAACTGACGTCCCCGCGCGACTTCCTCAGACGACTCAAGGAAAACCTGCCCTACAACTTCAGGTACGACCGAGTGCTTGAAGGGTCGGAACAGACCTCCTTGGAAGTCCCGCCAGGCCATTTGACCGCCGACGCAGCCTTCCGCTTCCTGGCTCAAAGTCTCGGAGACTCCTGGCAGATCAGCGCTCTGAAGGGCCATGTCATCCTCTACCGCGAGCGCACCACCTATCCCACCGCCATCCGCTACTACTCCGGCGAGCGGGTGGAAGACGTCAGGGACGGCGCGGGCGCGGCCAAGGCCGGTGAGTAGGGACACAGGAGGCGAGAAGCCGAAGCAATTGCCACCAATATTCCGTGCGGGATCTCAGTCGGCTGTGCCCGGCGGAACGACCCAGCGGGTGGGCTGCCCGGTGATGGCCGCGATCATGTCGTAGTCGCCGTCGTAGTGCAGGACGGTGACGCCGTGCCGTTCGGCGGTGGCGGCGATCAACATGTCGGCCATCGACAGCGCACGGTGGTTGCCCCGGAACAGGGCGCGGCGCTGAATATCCTTTGCCCGATCCCAGACCTCGTCCGGGCTTGGCAGGTAGTCGAAGCCTCTGAGCAGGTGGCTCAACCGGTCCGCCTCCGCCGCGCTGCGGGCGCTGTGCAAGACCTCCATCTCGACTGCCGCGCTCACTGCCAGCAGCGCACGCTGCGACAGGTCGTCGAGAACGGGCCGCACCGCCGACTTTCCCCAGCGGGCCAGGGCCGACTTGTCGATCAGAAAGCGCTCTCGGCTCACGCCGTCGCCGACTTGCCCGACTCGTCGAGGAGGTCGAACTCCCCACTGGCGATGGCGTCGGCAAGCTCTATCCGCCTGGCCAGCTTCACGGCCTCCAACAGCGCCGCATTGACCGTGGCGACCTTGGTGGTCGTGCCGAACAGGAGCTGGGCCTCGGCCAGAAGGTCGTCGTCGATGTCGATCACAGTCCGGGCCATGGCCGTTCCTTCCGCAGGCAGCAACAAGATAACGATATCGACCCAGGGCCATGCCCGATATCAAAAACGGCCCCGCGCTCCGAGGAGCACGGGGCCGTCGGACGATCTGAGGTCAGAGCAGGCCGAGGGCCGGCATCAGGTAGTAGAAGGCGAAGACCGCGGCGACGCCGTACATGGCGATCGGGACGGTGCGGGCGCGGCCGGCGACGATGCGCAGGAGGCAGAAGGTGATGAAGCCGAAGCCGATGCCGTTGGTGATGGAGTAGGTGAACGGCATCATCACGATGGTGAGGAAGGCCGGCATGGCGATGGTGAAGTCGGACCAGTCGATCTCCTTGATGGAGTTCGCCAGGATCAGGAAGCCGACGGTGACCAGCGCGGGGGTGGCGGCCTGGGCGGGGACCATGGTCGCCAGGGGGGTGAGGAAGAGGGCGAGCATGAAGAGCGCGCCGGTGACGATGGAGGCGAAGCCGGTGCGGGCGCCCTCGCCGACGCCGGCGGTGGACTCGACGAAGCAGGTGTTGGCGGAGGCGGAGGTGGCGCCGCCCGCGGCGGTGGCGATGCCGTCGACCATCAGGATCTTGTTGATGCCGGGGAGGTCGCCCTTCTCGTCGAGCAGGTGGGCCTCGTCGGCGACGCCGAGGATGGTGCCCATCGCGTCGAAGAAGCAGCTCATCAGCACGGTGAAGACGAACAGGATGCCGGTGAGGACACCGACGTGCGAGAAGCCGCCGAACAGGCTGAAGTGGCCGACCAGGCCGAAGTCGGGGGTGGCGACGGGGTTGCCGGGCCAGGTGGGGACGGTGAGGCCCCAGGTCTCGGGGGCGAGGTCGGCGGCCTGCTGGATGACCACGGCGACGGCGGTCATGACGGCGATCGAGATCAGGATCGCGCCGGGGACCTTGCGGATGACCAGGGCCATGGTGAGCAGCAGGCCGAGGATGAAGATCAGCACGGGCCAGCCGTGCAGGTGCCCGCCGGCGCCGAGCTGGAGCGGGACGGTGGTGTGGGCGGCGTCCGGGACGCGGGTGACGAAGCCGGAGTCGACCAGGCCGACCAGGGTGATGAACAGGCCGATGCCGATGGCGATGGCCTTGCGCAGGCCGAGCGGGACGGCGTTCATGACGCGTTCGCGCAGGCCGGTGGCGACCAGCAGCATGATGGCGAAGCCGGCCAGGACGACCATGCCCATGGCGTCGGGCCAGGTCATCTTGGGTGCGAGCTGGAGCGCCACGATGGTGTTGACGCCGAGGCCGGCGGCGAGGCCGATCGGCACGTTGCCGATGACGCCCATCAGCAGGGTGGTCAGGCCCGCGGTGAGCGCGGTCGCGGTGACCAGCTGCCCGCCGGCGAGGTGGGTGCCGTTCATGTCCGTGGCCGAGGCCAGGATGATCGGGTTGAGCACCAGGATGTACGCCATCGTGAAGAAGGTGGCGACACCACCGCGGATCTCGCGGGGCAGGGTGGAGCCCCGCTGCGAGATCTTGAAGAAGCGGTCCAGGGCGCCGGACGGGGGCTGCGGCGCGTTCTGGGAGGGCTCGGGCGACGCGGTGGTCGACTGGGCCTGCGGAGACATGTCGGGGGTCCTCGATCGGAAGGGGCCGGGGGAGACCGGGAGTCAAGGCGGGGGACATTTCAGTATGTCGATTCCGGTCGTGCACGCGCCATCTTCGCGCGTAGAGCGAGCCCATTACGGTCACACTCGATCACCATCGCTCACGTTCGGCCGCCCGAGAGGAGCGGCCGACCGCCTCTCCCCGACGGTCGACCACCTCTCCCGGGCGGCCCGGGCCGCCCCGTAGGCTAGGGCCCATGCCCAAGACCGCGCTGCGCTCCGCTCCCCCGCCCCTCGAGGGGAACGACGTCGCCATCGTCGGCACCGGCACGGTGCTGTGGTTCGTCGGCTTCGTGGCGCTGGTGCCGTTCCAGGGGTGGCTGTCCGACCACGACCACGGCACCTGGCCGTGGATCTGCCTGTCCGGCGGCCTGCTCGGCCTGATCGGCCTCAAGTACTGCACCGCCCGCCGCGCCGCGATCCGCCGGGCCCGCGCCGCCGAGGCGGCCGAGGCCGCCGGAGAACCCGGGGAAGCCGCGCTCTAGCGCACCGCCGCAGCACGTCGCCGTAACACACCGCCGCAGCACGCCGCCGTAACACGCCGTCGCAGCACGCCACCGCCCCCGCCACCCGTCCGGCCGGAATCCGGCCCGAGGCGGGACGCACCGGGCAAATCGCCCACCTAGAGTCGGTGCCATGACGCACTCAGCGGAAGGCACCGCCGCGCCCGGCCCGGGCCCCGGTCCGGGCCCCGGCGCGCACCCCACCGGCGCGGGCGGCGCGTACCAGCCCGGGCTGAGCGGTGCCGAGGTCGCCGAGCGGGTCGCCCGCGGGCAGCTGAACGACGTCCCGGTGCGTTCCAGCCGCTCGGTGCGGGAGATCGTCCGGGCGAACGTGTTCACCCGGTTCAACGCGATCATCGGGGTGATGTTCGGCATCATCCTGGTGGTCGGCCCGATCCAGGACGGCCTGTTCGGCCTGGTCATCGTCGCCAACACGGCGATCGGCATCGTCCAGGAGATGCGCGCCAAGAAGACCCTGGACAGCCTCGCGCTGATCGGCGAGGCCCGCCCGCAGGTCCGCCGGGACGGCGCCGCGGTGCAGGTCTCCGCCGGCGAGATCGTGCTGGACGACACCGTGCTGCTCGGCGTCGGCGACAAGGTCGTGGTGGACGGCACCGTCACCGAGGCGGACGCCCTGGAGGTCGACGAGTCGCTGCTGACCGGCGAGCCGGACCCCGTCCACAAGCGCCCCGGCGACCACGTGATGTCCGGCTCCTTCGTGGTAGCCGGCGCGGGCGCGTTCACCGCCACCAAGGTCGGCCGGGAGGCGTACGCCGCGAAGCTCGCCGAGGAGGCCAGCCGGTTCACCCTGGTCAAGTCCGAGCTGCGCACCGGCATCGACCAGATCCTGCGGTTCATCACCTACCTGCTGGTCCCCACCGCGATCGGCCTGGTGATCAGCCAGCTCGCGGTGCAGCGCAACGACTGGAAGGAGGCCGTCCGCCGGATGGTGGCCGGCATCGTGCCGATGGTCCCCGAGGGCCTGGTGCTGCTCACCTCGGTGGCCTTCGCCATCGGCGTGATCCGGCTCGGCCGCAAGCAGTGCCTGGTCCAGGAGCTGCCCGCGATCGAGGGCCTGGCCCGGGTCGACACCGTCTGCCTCGACAAGACCGGCACCCTCACCGAGGGCGGCATGGACCTGGTCGACCTCCGCCCGCTCGCCGACCCGGCGCGGACCCCGCAGGCCGACAAGGCCGTGCTGGCCGAGGCGCTGGGCGCGATCGGCGCCGCCGACACCCGGCCCAACCCCAGCATGCAGGCCGTCATCGACGCGTACGGGCCCCCGCCGGAGGGACGCTGGCGGCTGCTGGAGGCGATCCCGTTCTCCTCCGCCCGCAAGTGGAGCGGCGTCCAGCTGCTGGAGCCCGGCGGCACCGAGGGCAGCTGGCTGCTCGGCGCCCCCGACGTACTGCTCCCGCCTGGCTCCCCCGCGCTGGCCGAGGTCGACGAGCTGGGCGCGCAGGGCCTGCGGGTCCTGCTGCTGGGCCGCAGCCCGCTGCCGCTGGACGACCCGGACCCGGCCGCCCGGCTGGAGCCGCTGGCCCTGCTGGTGCTGCAGCAGCGGCTGCGCGAGGACGCCGCGGACACCCTGCGCTACTTCCGCTCCCAGGGCGTCCGGGCCAAGGTCATCTCCGGCGACAGCGCCGTCTCGGTCGGTGCGGTCGCCGCCCACCTCGGCCTGCCCGGCGCCGACACCGCGACCGACGCCCGCACCCTGCCCGCCGACCCCGAGCAGCTCGCCGAGGCCGCCGACCGCACCGCCGTCTTCGGCCGGGTCACCCCGCAGCAGAAGCGCGCCCTGGTCGGCGCCCTGCAGTCGAAGGGCCACACCGTGGCGATGACCGGCGACGGCGTCAACGACGTGCTCGCCCTCAAGGACGCCGACATCGGCGTGGCGATGGGCACCGGCTCGGACGCGACCCGGGCCGTCGCCCAGATCGTGCTGCTGGACGACCGCTTCGCCACCCTGCCCTCGGTGGTCGCCGAGGGCCGCCGGGTGATCGGCAACATCGAGCGGGTCGCCGGGCTGTTCCTGGTCAAGACGGTCTACTCGGTGCTGCTGGCCCTGCTGGTGGTGTTCACCCAGGTCCCGTACCCGTTCCTGCCCCGGCACTCGACGGTGCTGTCCTCGCTGACCATCGGCATCCCGGCGTTCTTCCTCGCCCTCGCCCCCAACAACGAGCGGGCCCGCACCGGCTTCGTCCGCCGGGTGCTGCGGCTGGCCGTCCCCGGCGGCGTCATCTGCGGCGCGGCGACCTTCACCGCCTACGCGCTGGCCCGCGGCGACGACGAGACCACCCTGAAGGCCGACACCTCGGTCGCCACCCTGACCCTGTTCATCGTGGCCGTCTGGGTGCTCGCCATCGTCGCCCGCCCCTACACCTGGTGGCGCCTGCTGCTGATCGGCGCCATGTCCGGCGCGTTCGCGCTGGTCCTGGTGGTGCCCTGGCTCGCCGACTTCTTCCAGCTCCAACTCGTCGGCTGGCGCGACCCGTTGACGGGCGTGGCGATCGCCCTGGTGGCGGGCTGCCTGCTGGAGGTCAGCGCCCGGGTGTTCGCGGAGCGGAAGTAGCCGCCGGGGCCCGCTACTCGTAGTCGCGGGCCGCCAGCAGTTCGTACGCCCGGTCGGGTTCGGTGAGGGCGGCGAGGATCTCGAAGCGGCGGTGCCACTGGTGCACGGACCAGGCCAGGCCGGCCGCGAGGCCCTCGGGGGTGGCGGCGTGCAGCAGGCCGGGGACGGGCGGGACGTCGAACTCGTCGTCCTCGTCGGCGGCTTCGGCCTCCTCCGGGTCGTAGGGCAGTTCGGGGGCGGTCGCGGCGGTGTCCCAGCGCCAGGCGACGTGCGCCTCCTCGCCGTCGGGGCCGACCACCAGGAGTTCCTCGTGCTCCTCGTAGACGGCGGGGCAGCCGGGCAGCAGCTCGCGGACCACCGCGGGGGTGCGGTGCAGGGTGCCCTCGGACAGGACGCGGCCGCCGGCCACCTCGCTGGCCAGCGAGACGTGCAGGCGCTCGGCGAGGGCCGGGGCGAGCAGCGGGTGGACGGGCAGCACGGCGTGGTCGTGGAGGAGTTCGACCAGGTCGGGGGCGTCGGCGGCGACCGCGCTCGCGGCGTCCACGATGACGGTGCGGTCGTCCCGGCGGCCGGACTCGGAGTCCAGTGGGGCCAGGGCCCGGACCACGTCCAGGGCTTCGACGCGTTCGGCCGGGAGGGCGGCCAACAGGCTGTAGATGCCGTGCAGTTGGCGGTGGCTGACCTCGGAGAGCGGGTCGGTGAGCCGGTCGACCAGCTCGTCCGGGCCGTGCGGTTCGGCGAGCAGCGCGTTCAGCGTGGTGCGGACGCCGAGCGCGTGCAGGAACTGCGGGTCGAGCGTGGTGCGGGCCTCGTCGTAGAGGCCGCGCAGCAGCGGGTCGGCCCCGGCGGCGCGCAGGCCGGCCGGTTCGCGGCCGTCCAGCACCGGGTGGTCGCGCAGCCACCAGGCGGTGTAGGAGGGCAGGTCGGTGTAGCTGCCGTCGGGCAGCAGGGTGCGCACCGGCGTCACCACGGCGTCCCGGTAGGGGGGCTGGGCGAGCAGGGCGAGGGCCTCGGGCCAGGCGTCGTCGGCGACCAGGTCGAGGTCGCGGACGGCGAGCAGTTCGGCGGCGACCGGCGGGACGCCCAACTCCCCGGCGTCGTCGGCGTGCAGGGCCTCCAGGGCGTCCTCGCACCACTCGGCGAGGCCGTCGGGGGCCTCGTCGATCAGGCCGGTGGGGGCGCCGCCGGCCGCCCGGTCGGCGGGGGCGGTGGGGTCGAGGCGCTCCAGGTCGTCCGGGTCGAGGACGACGTCCTCGGCGCGCACCAGCGTGAAGGCGGTGAGCGCGCCGGCCGCGGCCAGCACCTCGGGGCCCCAGCGCTCGAACAGGTCGTCGTCGACGAAGGCGGCCTCGTCCTCGTCCACCAGGAGGGCCAACGGGCTTTCGGGGAGCAGGAGTTCACCGGCGCGGGCGAGTTCGCCCTCGTCGTCGGGCAGGGCGAGGCGGGCCAGCCAGGGGTGTTCGCCGGGGGCCGGGGCGGCGGCCTTGACCAGGGCGAGGACGGCGTCGGCGAGGTCGACGGCGGCGTCGTAGTCGTCCTCGCCGAGCTCCAGCGAGCGGGCGACGGCGGCGCGGACCTCTGGGGTGTCCAGGACGCCGGCGGGGGTGGCGGTGGCGGCGCCGAGCTTGGCCAGCAGCGGGTGGGCGGCGTCGGGGTGGGCCAGCCGCAGGTCGAGCAGGTCGAGGGACTCGGCGAGCGTCTCGGGGTAGCCCTCGTAGCCGGCCCAGTCGGCCGGGTCGGAGGGCAGCAGGACCCGGCGCGGGCCGGTGATCGTGCGGCCGTCGGCGAGCGGGACGGGCAGCGCGCCGAGCGCCTCCGGGTCGGCGCCGGCCAGGGCCGCGTACAGGCCGCGCCACCAGGCGGGTTCGCGTTCCAGGCCGCCGAGCTGGTCGACCACCTCGGCGAGCGGGGTGCGGCGCACGCCCAGGGTGCGCAGTTCGGTGCGGCGCTCCAGGCCGGCCGGGAGCAGGCCGGGGAAGATCGGGGCGAGCGCCTCGACCACCGAGTGGTCGGCGCCCTCCAGCACGACGGCGTCGCGCGGGCGCAGCGCGGGGGTGCCCTCCTCGGCGCCCTTCGGGTGCGGCAGGAAGGGCGTCTCGGGCAGCCGGGCCAGCACGGCGGTGCGCAGCGCGTTGTCGAGGGCGCCCTGGCCGAGCGGGGCGGGGACGAGGTCCAGCGAGTGGAGGTCGGCGCCGCGGGCGCGCAGCAGGTCGGCGTAGGCGTCGGCGGCGCGCTCGGTGAGGAAGTCGGTGAGCGGGCCGGGCGCGACGTGCCGCCGGGTCGGGTCGAGCGGGTAGGAGGCGATCAGCAGCGCGGGCACGCCGAGCGGCTCGTCGCTGGGCGTGGGGGCGTGCACCACGGCGGCGGTGCGCGGGCGCTGCGGGCGGCCCTGCCCGTCGACCGGGACGGCCCAGGTGAGCGTCCAGTACGGGCGGGCGCGCTCCTCGGTGGTCCGGTCGGCCAGCAGTTCGGGGGCGGCGGTGCCGGCGGCGCTGACGGTCTGCCAGGTAGTGCTGCGCTCCCCGTCGGTGATGGTGATGGCGGGCAGCTGCTCGGGGCGCGGCGGGTGCGCGGTGCGGGTCAGGGTGCGCACGCCCTCGGGGGTGTCGACGACCACCTCGGCCAGGCCGGGCAGGGTCAGCAGCAGGGCGTCGTCGACCTCGGCGAGCAGGCGGCGGGTGAGGTCCTCGGCGGCGGCGTCGCGCAGCGGCAGGACGACCACCGTGTGGTAGCCCTCGGGGGCCTCGCCCTCGGCCGGGAACGGCACCCGGAGCACCGGCAGGTGGCCTTCGCGCCGGGTCAACTCCCCGGCGAGCTGCGGGATTTCGGCGACCAGCGCGCGGGCGTCGGTGAGCGACCAGCGCACCCCGCCGGTGTGGCCGAGCACGGCGGGCTCGTCGCTGACGGCCAGCACCGCGGCGAAGCCGACACCGAACCGGCCGACCACGTCCCGCTCGTCCTCGCGCTTGGCGGAGGCCCGCAGCGTGGAGAGCGACTCGACGCCCGCCGCGTCCAGCGGGGCGCCGGTGTTGGCGGCCGCCAGCACGCCGTCCCGCAGGGTCAGCCGGAGCCGGCCGGCGGTGCCCGCCCGGGCGGCCGCGTCGGCGGCGTTCTGGGCGAGTTCGACGATCAGCCGGTCCCGGTAGCCCCCGAGCGCGAGCTCCTCCTCGGCGTTGGCGTCCTCCCGGAATCTGGCGGGCGCGGCCGTCCAGGCGGTGAGCACGGTGTGCCGCAGCCGGGCCGTGTCGAAGACGTCCGACCCCTGGGGGGACGCCGCGCTGCCGATGATCCGAGACTCCACGTGCCGAGCCGCCCTTCGCGTGGTCTGCGTACGAGTCGGCATTCTGCCAGGGGTCCGGGACGGGCCACGCCGGCTGTGCGCGGGAGCAGGGGCGCGGGGAACTGCGCGCTTCGGGAGGCACGCGTCGGCCAGGACCGCGACGGGGACGGTGACTTGCCGCCCCCTCGCGGTCCTGCTGCGCGCACGCCGGCCGGAGCGCGGCGCTTACGCGTGGCCGAGTTCCTCGACCGGCGCGTCCGGTTCGACCGAGCCGGAGGTGCGGTCGGGGTGCAGCGGGAGGGGTTCGACGACCGTCTCGTCGAGGATCAGTTCGCTGGGGACGGGCGGGGCGGGCAGGACGGCGGCCTCGGAGTGCGCGCCGCAGCCGTAGGCGAGCGAGACGACCTGGCCGTCGGCGGGGCCGAACTCGTTGCCGCAGACGCCGAACGCCTGGCCGAGCGAGCCGCCGATCGGGACCAGGAAGCCGCAGGTGTCGCAGGAGGCCGGGGCGGACTGTGCCATCGGGGTCTGCGGGCCGTACGCGTTCTCCCAGCGCTCGGCGGCTTGGTGCAGGCCGCGCCGGGACAGGACGCGGGGGCGGCCGAGGCCGAGCTCCTCGGCGATCGCGCCGATCTCGGCGCGGGCGGGCGCCTGCTGGACGTCCTCGACGGTGGCGATCTCGTCCTCGGCGGCCTCGGCGAGCGCCGAGTTGGGGGCGATCTCGTCCTCGCCGGTCCAGCCGGGCTCCAGGCGCAGGTCGTCGGCACCGGTGGGCAGCAGGTCGCCGGGGCCGAGGTCGCCGGGCCGCAGGCGCTCGCTCCACGGCACCCACTGCGGGGCGAGGACGGCGCCCGCGCCGGGCAGCAGCGCGATCTCGTCGAGGGTGACGTTCTTGGCGCGCGGGGCGCGGGCGACGGTCACCGCCCAGTGCCAGCCCCGGTAGGCCGGGTCGAGGCACTCGAAGGTGTGGGTGACGACGCGTTCGGCATCCGCGCCCGCCTTCACGTGGGGGCCGACGACGGCCTCCCCGACGCTGTCCACCACGGCCTGGCGGGCGAGGTCGACGGCTTCTGCACAGAGCCGGTCAGGGGTACGGCTTCGCATCGCAGCACTCACGGCGTCGGTTCTCTCCCAGTCCTGTCATCCTGCGGCCTTGCGGTGGCCGCCGTCGGGCGGGCGCACCGGCTGCCGCTGCCACGTCTCCGGGGCGGCCCCCGCGAGCACGGGGCCGGTCCATTCTGCTAGACCCGGGGCCGCTCCGGGGCCGGGCCGCGCCGCCCAGGTCGGCCACCCCCCTGCGGGAGGCCGGGCATGCGCGTAGTGCAGGCTACCCGCCGGTCGGTGGTGCAGCACAGTCCGGGCCGTGGGGGCGGGCGCGCCGACGCCCGGACAATCACTCGTTAGGTCGGCGATTCTCGGGCAGGATGGGTGTGTGGCGGAGGAGATTCCGCCGCGGCACGAGCCGGGTCCCGAGCAGGCCGAAGGCCGTTCGGGAGCGTCCGCCGTGTCGCGGCAGCATCCGGTGGCCCCCGGCGAGCCGGAGGCAGATGCCACCTGTCCGACGCCCCGTCAGCCGGGCCCGGACCTCTCCAAGCACCCGGCCCCGGACTCCCCCACCGACCCCACCGACCCCACCGACCCCGCCGACCCGGACGCGCCGACGGTGCGGGCCCGGGGCCTCTGGGCGCGCGGCGCGTCGGCGGCGGGGGTGCGCACCGGCCGGGTGGTGCACGGCACGGGCCGGCGGATCCGGCGGGCGACGTCGGCGGAGGGCGCGGGCGAGTCCGGCCTGGCGAAGCTGATCGAGCTGCACGCGCTGAACTCGTTCGGCGACATGCTGATCACGGTGGCGCTGGCGTCCACCATCTTCTTCTCGGTGCCGACCGGCGAGGCCCGCGGCCGGGTCGCGCTGTACCTGCTGATCACGATGGCGCCGTTCGCGGTGCTGGCCCCGGTGATCGGCCCGCTGCTGGACCGGCTGCCGAACGGCCGCCGCTCGGCGATGGCGATGTCGATGCTGGCCCGGGCGGCGCTGGCCTGGGTGATGGCGGGGGTGGTGACCGGCGGCGGGCTGGCGCTGTACCCGGAGGCGCTGGGCGTGCTGGTGGCGTCGAAGGCGTACGGGGTGGTGCGCAGCGTGGTGGTGCCGCGGCTGCTGCCCGCCCAGTTGTCGCTGGTGAAGGCGAACTCGCGGGTGACGCTGGCGGGTCTGCTGACCACGCTGGTGGCGGGCGGGGTGGGCGGGCTGCTGCACCTGATCGGGCCGGGGTGGCCGCTGCGCGGGGCGTTCGTGGTGTTCGTGATCGGCACGCTGATGGCCTTCCACCTGCCGCACCAGGTGGATTCGGCGAAGGGCGAGCAGCGGGCGGAGCTGCACGCCGAGCCGCACGAGGTGCGGCCCAAGGGGGTGCTGCGGGCGGTCGGCCCGTCGGTGGTGATGGCGCTGCGCGGGGTGGCGTCGCTGCGCTGGCTGGTCGGGTTCCTGGTGATGTTCCTGGCGTTCCTGATCCGCCGGGACCCGCCGGGCGGCCTGCCGGGGACGGTGGCGCTGGGCCTGGTCGCGGCGGCGGCGGGGCTGGGCAACGCGCTGGGGTCGGTGCTGGGCTCGTGG
Source organism: Kitasatospora sp. YST-16 (assembly GCF_026802215.1). Classification (NCBI taxonomy): domain Bacteria; kingdom Bacillati; phylum Actinomycetota; class Actinomycetes; order Kitasatosporales; family Streptomycetaceae; genus Kitasatospora; species Kitasatospora sp. YST-16. The sequence goes on along the minus strand of NZ_CP113837.1, from coordinate 4,029,726 downwards.
CTGCGCACCCGCGGCTCGGAGGTGACGGTGACGGCGGTGCTGGCGCTGGCGACGGCGGCGGCGGGCGCGGCGGCGCTCTGGTACGGGGTGGTGACGGTGACGGTGGTGGCGGGCGTCGCGGGGATGGCGGCGTCGCTGGGCAAGCTGGCGCTGGACGCGCTGATCCAGCGGGACGTGCCGGAGGCGGTGCGGACCTCGGCGTTCGCCCGGTCGGAGACGGTGCTGCAGCTGAGCTGGGTGGCGGGCGGCGCGGTGGGCATCGCGCTGCCGCTGAACGCGGTGCTGGGGCTGACGGTGGCGGCGTCGGTGATGACGGTGATGCTGCTGTGGACGTTCCGCTCGCTGCTGCGGGTCGGGCCGCGCCGGTCGGCCGCGCGGCCCCGGGTGGCCTGAGCGGCGGGCCGGGCCGGGGTGCGCGGCGCGCCCGCGCTCGGCGTAACCTCGGGCGACTCGGGCACCCCGGCGTCGTGTGATCACGGAAGGCGAGTAGCCTCTTGCGCATGAGCCTCAGCACCCGTGCCATCGCCGGTATCGCCGGCGTCGTCGTCGTCGGCGCCGCCTCCCTCGGTACCGGTATCTACTGGGCGAACGACGCCGGCAAGCCCCGTGAGAACGTGGCGACGATGGTCGTCGGCACCTCGACCACCACCGCCGCCCCCTTCTGCTACAACGACGGCAAGCCGCTCGACGAGGACTACCTCACCAAGTGCCTGTCGGACATCAAGCAGGCCCGCAAGGACGCCAAGCTCCCGAAGCTGGACGTCCGCGCCAGTGACCAGATCGGCGTCGGCGTGCCGAAGGACCTGGCCGACAAGGGCTGGTTCGCGCTGACCAACGGCGGCTCCAACGGCCAGGTGCCGCTGGCCGGCGGCGCCGACGGCTCGGTCGTCACCGGGGTGACCTACTCCGGTTCGAAGAGCGCCGGCGCCCTGATGTCGAGCAACGACGTGACGTCGGTGACGGTGGTCTCGCAGGACAAGAAGTCCCAGGAGTACTACGCGGTCTGGGCCTTCGACCTGGACAACAAGAGCAGCTGAACCTCCGGTCGATGACCGCTGAGCGCACCGACGAGCAGCCCGGCCCCGCCGCCGGGCTGCTCGTCGTCGTCGCCGTGGAGGCGGAGGCCGGGGCGGTGCGGCGCGGGCTGGGCGCGGGTTCGGGCGCCGTGGTGCTGGCGGCCGGGGTCGGCCCGGCGGCCGCGGCGGCGGGCACGGCGGCGGCGCTGGCCGGCGGCCGGTACCGGCTGGTGCTGTCGGCGGGCATCGCGGGCGGGTTCGCGCCCGCGGCGCCGCTCGGGTCGCTGGTGGTGGCGGACGCCGTGCTGGCGGCCGACCTGGGCGCCGAGACGCCGGACGGCTTCGCGGACGTCACCGAGCTGGGCTTCGGCACGGTGCGGCACCCGGTGCCGCCGGGCCTGGTGGCGGCGCTCGCGGGGGCCACCGGCGGGGCGGTCGGCGAGGTGCTGACGGTGTCCACGGTGACCGGGTCGGCGGAGCGCGCCGCGCTGCTGAGGGGGCGTCACCCGCGGGCGCTGGCCGAGGCGATGGAGGGTTTCGGGGTGGCCGAGGCGGCCGCCCGCTGCGGTCTCGCGGCCGGTGAGCTGCGGGCCGTGTCCAATGCCGTCGGGCCGCGCGACCGCGCGTCCTGGCGGATCGGCGACGCGCTGGCGGCCCTGGAGCGGGCCTTCGCGGCGCTGCCGCCGGTGTCCGTCCTGCTCAAGGAGGTCTGAGATGGCCGAGCCGCTCAGCGTCGCGTACTCGCCCTGCCCGAACGACACCTTCGTGTTCCACGCCTGGGCGCACGGCCTGGTGCCGGGCGCGGACGCCCCCGCGGTCAGGTTCGCGGACATCGACGTCACCAACGGGCTGGCCGAGCGCGGCGAGCTGGACGTGCTGAAGATCTCCTACGGCCAACTGCCCTGGGTGCTGGACGAGTACGCGCTGCTGCCGTGCGGCGGGGCGCTGGGCCGGGGCTGCGGGCCGCTGGTGCTGACGGCCGGCCCGCGGGAGGCCGCGGAGCTGGCCGGGCGGCGGGTCGCGGTGCCCAGCGAGCGCTCGACGGCGTACCTGCTGTTCCGGCTGTGGGCGGCCGAGGCGGTGCCGGGCGGGTTCGGCGAGATCGTGGTGCTGCCGTTCCACGAGATCATGCCGGCCGTCCGGGACGGGAAGGTGGACGCCGGGCTGGTGATCCACGAGGCCCGGTTCACGTACCAGGAGTACGGGCTGCACTGCCTGGCCGACATGGGCGAGGCGTGGGAGGCGGCGACCGGGCTGCCGATCCCGCTGGGCGCGATCGTGGCCCGGCGCTCGCTGGGCGCCGAGCGGCTGCGCGAACTGGCCGACACCGTACGGGCGTCGGTGCGCGCGGCCTGGGCGGACCCGGCGGCCTCCCGGGAGTACGTGCTGGCGCACGCCCAGGAGATGGACCCGGCCGTCGCCGAGCAGCACATCGGGCTGTACGTCAACGAGTTCACCGAGGACCTCGGCGAGGCCGGCTACGCGGCGGTGCGCGGCCTGCTCGCCCGGGCCGCCGAGCGGGGACTCGTCCCCGCCGTCGACCCGGGCGCGCTGGCGTTCGCCTGACGGCCGGTCAGACGTCGAACTGGTCGGCGATGGCGCGCAGCACCATGGCGATCTTCTGGCCCTCCGGCTTGCCCGGGTAGCGGCCGCGCTGCAGGCCCGGCAGCACGCTGTCCAGCTTGGTGATCAGGTCCTGGACGATCGGGGCCATGTCGTCGGCGCTCTTGCGCTGGGCGGCGGCCACCGAGGGCAGCGCGTCCAGCAGTTGGACGCTCATCGCCTGGTCGCCGCGGTGGCCCGCGGCGATCCCGAACTCGACCCGCTGGCCCGGCCTCAGCGTGGTGACGCCCGCGGGCAGCGCCTTGGTGTGGACGAAGACCTCGCCCCCGTCGTCGCGCGACAGGAAGCCGTAGCCCTTCGTCTCGTTGAACCACTTGACCTGGCCGGTGGGCATCTCGAACAGTCCTCGGTATCGGGTGCGTGCGGCCTCGTCGGGCCGCGGGTGGATGTGCGGGTGGGCGCCCCGGTCGGGCGGCCGGTCTCGCTCAGTGGAGCAATGATCCCTCAGCGTTCACCGGAACGGCGAAGGGATTCCGGACCGGGGCGCGGCCGTGCCCCGCGCTCGCTGCGCCCTCCACTGGCTCACACCCCCGATCGGTGCCGGGCGGGCGTTCGTGGACCATCGGCAGGTCCGCCCGCGCGATGGCTGCATACCCGGGGGCGGCGCGGGTCGAAACTCCTTGCGCGCACGGAGTTGCGCGCTGTGACGCCGGGCCGGTCAGGAGGGGTCGGCGAGGTGGCCGCCGAGCCAGCCCAGCGAGGCCGGGAGCATCCGGGACCAGGTGGTGAAGTTGTGGCCGCCGCTGTCCAGGGTGATCGCCGAGACCTTGGTCGGGGTGCCCTTGGCGGCGGCCCGGAACCGCTCGGTCTGGTCGTAGTAGTCGCCGTCGCCCTCCCGGCTGCCGCCGACCAGCAGCGCGGTGGCCGGGGCCGGCAGGTGGGCGAGGCGCCACTCCAGGTCGGCCTGGTCGCGGCGGGCCCCGTCGCCGCCGAACAGGTCCCCGGTGGTCGGGTCCTCGGCGGCCTTGTAGTAGCCGGACAGCGACACCGCGGCCGCGAACACGTCGGGGTGACGCATCGCCAGCTTCAACGCGCAGTAGCCGCCGGTGGAGTTGCCGATCACGCCCAGGCTGCCCGGCCCCTCCGCGATCCGGTAGGAGGTGCGCAGCGCGGCGGGCACGTCGGCGCTGAAGTACCGGTCGGCCTGCGGGCCGCCCGGCACGTCCTCGCACTCGGTGTCCCGGGGCATCGCCGGGGAGGGGCGCATCAGCACCAGCACGGTGGGTTTGGCCCGGCCCTGCTCGGCCAGTTTGAACTGCACGGACGGGTAGTTGAGTTTGGTGACCAGGTTCTTGGCGTCGCCGGGGAAGCCGGTGATGGCGATCACCGCGGGGAAGCGCTTGGCCCGGTACTCGGGGCGGAAGTACTGCGGCGGCAGGTAGACGTAGCCCTCGGTGGTCAGGCCGGTGCTCGCCCCGGGCAGCCGGACCCGCTCCAGCCGGCCGACCTGCTCGGGGGCCCGGCCGGCCGCGCCGGTGTCGCGGACGTTCTCGGCGGCCAGCGTCTGGACGGCGGGGGCGCGGCCGAGCAGCTGGTTCTGGATGGTCACCGGGCCGTCGTCGCCGGTGCCCAGCAGGTCGTCCCAACTGCTGTAGAAGGCGAAGGAGTTGTTGGCCATCAGGGCCAGCGTGCAGAGCACCGCCAGCTGGGTGCCGACGATGGTGCCGAGCCGGCCCAGCACCGCCCGCCAGCCGCGCCCGGCCAGCCGGGGCCAGAGCCAGACCGTGCCCCCCACCGCCAGCACCGACAGCAGCGCGGACAGTGCCAGCACCTTGTGACTGGTCAGACCCATGTGCCCGTACGCCCCGCTCGCCCGTCGCCGTTCCCGCTGCCGCCCTTCAGCATGCCTGAGGGATTCCTGGGAATCCTGAGCGTTCAGTCGGAACGTGTGTCGCCGCGCCCCCGCCGATCGGAGGGGGCGCGCGGTGGGACAATCGACGGGAGTGCCCCGCGCGAAGGCGCCGGGAGCGCCCCGTGCGAAGGAGTGGTGAGAGTGAGCGACCGTCCCGACGACCCCGGTGACGTGCTGGTCCGCGTCGGCGGCATCGTGTTCGGCATCGGCATGCTGGCCACCGTCGCCACCTTCGTGCCGCTCTTCCTCGACCTGACCCGGCTGCCCACGTTCGCGTACTGGCTGTCGATGCTGATGCCGCTGGGCCTGCTGGTCGCCCTGGTCGGGCTGTTCGCCAACGCCCGGAGCAGCTCCCGGCGGCGGCGCGCCCGGCAGGCCGCCGCCACCGGCACCGCCGCCGCGGGCTGAAGCCCCGTCAGGCCCGGTGCGCGGCCAGCCAGGCCGGGAACTCGGTGAGGTCGCCCAGCACCGCGTCCGCCCCGGCCCCGGCCAGCTCGGCGGCGCTGTACGGGCCGGTGGCCACGCCCACCGCGACGGCGTCCGCGGCCCGGGCGCCGCGGATGTCGCCCAGGTGGTCGCCGACGTAGACGTCCGCGCCGTGCGCGCGCAGCGCCTCGCCCTTGGTCTCCGCCCACAGGTCGCCGACCAGCGCGTCCACCTCCAGCCCGATCGCGTCCAGGTGGCGGCGGGCGTTCGGCTCCCACTTGCCGGTGATCACCAGCACCCGGCCGCCCGCCGCCCGGACCGCGGCCACCGCCGCCAGCGCACCGGGCAGCTCGACGGTCGGCGCGATGGCGTGCTCCACGTACAGCTCGCGGTAGCGGTCGGCCACCGCCTCCAGGCGCTCCGGCGGGTACCAGTTGGCCAGTTCCCGCACCAGCGGCGGCCCGAGCCGGCTGACCACCAGGTCGGAGTCGATGACGGTGCCGGTCTCGGCGGCCAGCACGTCGTACGTGGCCTTGATGCCGGGGCGGGTGTCGAGGAGCGTCATGTCGAGGTCGAAACCGACGGTGAGAGCCATGCGGCCAGCCTAGCCAGCGGGGTTTCGGGCCCGAAAAGCCGGGGGGAAAGCCGCATCGCGGACATACTGGCTGCGGACGTACTGGCTGACGACCGACCGCGCCGCCGGAGGAGGTCCCGGGTGCCACCCCCGCTGTCCCGCCGGGCCGCCCTCGCCGGGCTCGGCGCCGCCCTGCTCACCGGCTGCGGCCCGCACCCGCTGCCGGAGGGGCCGCCGCTGCCCGCCGCCGCCGACGGCTCGCCCACCGGCAGCGGCACCCCCGCGCCGGCCCAGCCCAGCCCCCGCCGCGCCCCGCCGTCACCGTCGACGCCGCGGACGGGCCGGTCACCGTGCCCGGCGGGGTGCTCCGGGTGGTCGTCCGGGACACCGCCGAGCTGGACTCCGCGATGACCCTGGGCATCACCCCCGTCGGCGCCGCCAAGGCCCCGCTGGACGCCGGCCTGCCCGGCTACTGGCCCGCCTCCCGGCTCGCCCGGATCGCCGTGGTCGGCGACCTCGGGGCCGCCCCCGACACCGCCGCGATCACCGCCCTGCGGCCGCAGCTGGTACTCACCAACCTGACCCGCGACGCCGGCCGCCTCCCGGCCCTGCGGGCGATCGCCCCGACCGTGGCGACCCGGACCACCGGCGCGCCCTGGCGGGAGGACTTCCAGCTGCACGCCGCCGCCCTGGACCGCCGCGAACAGGCCGCCGCCGTGGTCGCCGGGTACGAGCGGCACGTCGGCCAGGCCAGGGCCGCCCTCGCCGCGGCCGGCGCCGACGGGCAGCGGATCAGCCTGGTCCGCTTCGTCGAGGGCTCCCCCGCCGTCCGGCTGTACGCCCGGCAGAACTTCCCCGGCAGCGTCCTGGCCGACCTCGCGCTGCCCCGCCCCGACCCGCAGAACGCCGACCGCTTCGACACCGAGACCGCCCCCGACCGGCTCGCCCCCGCCGACGGCGACCTGCTGCTGTACGCCGGCTACGGCGACCCCGCCCGCAACGGCCTGACCGCCGCCCTCGCCTCCCCCGGCTGGCAGGCGCTGGGCGCCGTCCGCGCCCACCGCGCCTTCCGGGTCGACGACCAGCTGTGGTTCCAGGGCATCGGCTACACCGGCGCGCACTTCCTGATCGCCGAACTGCTGTACCTGCTCGGCGCGGGCTGACCCCGGCGGAGCACACGCGTCGGGGCGCGCACCGCCGGAGAGGCCCCGCTACCCCTTGCGGCGGCGCAGCGTCACCGCCAGCACGAACAGCGCCGTCAGCACCGCCGCGGCCCGCAGCACGCCCGGCGCGGCCGCCCAGGTGGTGGCGCCCGCGTCGCTGCCCGGGGCCAGCGCGCTGCCCCAACGGCCCTTCTCCCGGCCCCAGTTCCACACCGTCAGACCGGTCACCGTGACCAGCGGGATGCCCAGCACGGCGAACTTCTTCATCAGGTCGGTCCAGCCCTTCGACAGGTACGCCGCGGCCCAGCCGAGCAGCATCACCAGCAGTTGGCCGGTCACCGCCCCGGCCAGCAGCAGGCCCGCACCGAGCAGCAGCAGCGGCGCCGGCCTGCGGGCCCCGGCCGCCGCGGCGGGGGCGGGGGCGGGGGTGCCGACGAGGCGTCAGGAGCGGCCTTCGGCTTGCCGAACAGCGCCGCCAGCAGGATCCGCCCCACCCCGGGGCGTTCGCGGACGGGCTCCGGGGCGGGCTCGGGCGCCGCCTCCGGTTCGGGCACGGGCTCCGGGGCGGGCTCGGGCGCGGCCTCCGGTTCGGGTTCCGCCAGGCCGAAGTACTGCGCGGTCCACCCGGGCTGTCCGATCCCGAAGTCCGGGGCGCTCAGGTCCTCCGAGTACGCGAAGGCCCGGTCGACCTCGGACTGCGACGACTCCCTGCCGACCGGCCCGACCGGCCCGGCCGGTGTCCGCGGCTTGCCCAGCTCGACGGCCGCGGCCCGCGGCGGCTGCGCAGGCACCGGCGGGACCGGCGGGACCGGCGGTGCGGCGGGGGCCTCGGGGACGGCAGCGGGCGGCGGCTCCGCCGCCGGCCGGGGCAGGTACACGCTCCCCCCGCCGTCCGAACCGTCCGCCGCCCCGCCCTCGCGCCACCACGAGCCGTCCGCCATCGCCCCGCCACCCGCCCTCACGTCCACGTACCCGCCGCCCACCGAGACGGTACCCACCCCCGCCCGCCCGAAGCGAGCCCCGACCGGCTGCCCGGAGCGAGTCCCGACCGGCTGCCGTCCCCGGCCCCGCGGCGTCGGAGCGGCCGCGGATTCGTACGGAGTTCGTCCGCCGTTCTGGGCCCCGAGCGGGGGCGTTGACTAGTCTGGACCGGATGACCGCACCGCAGAGCGCGCCGCGTGCCACCCGCGCCGCCGCACCCCGCACCCTGGCCGAGGAACTCCGCGGTCGGGAGGACGGGGCCGTCGCCGCACTGCTCCGGGCCCGCCCCGACCTGCTGAACCCGGTGCCGACCGACCTCACCCAGCTGTCCGCGCGGCTCTCCAGCCGGGCGTCGGTGCTGCGCGCCCTGGAGCGGCTGGACCGGTTCACCCTGCAGGTCGCCGAGACGCTCGCGGCCGCCCCCGAGGGCGCGTCCGAGGCCGCCGTGCGGAGCCTGCTGACCGGGCCCGCCCGGGTCAAGCCGCACCCCGGCGCCGAGCCCGTCGACCGGGCCGCCGTCACCGCCGCGCTGCCCGCCGCGCTGGCCCGGCTGCGCGAGCAGGCCCTGCTGTGGGGGCCGGACTCCGCGCTGCGCCTGGTCCTGGCCGTGCGCGAGGCGCTCGCCCCCAGCGCGCTCAACCCCGGCCGCACCGGACTCGGCCCGGCCTTCGCCGACGCCACCGCCGGCATGTCGCCCGCCCGCCTCCAGCAGCTGCTGGCCGGCACCGGCCTGCCGCCCACCCCGGACCCGGTCACCGCCGTCGCCGCGCTCACCGCCCTGCTCGGCGACCGCAAGCGGCTGGGCGCGCTGCTCGAACAGGCCCCGCCCGCCGCCCTCGGCCTGCTGGAGCGGCTGGTCTGGGGCCCGCCCACCGGCACCGTCCCGGACGCCGCCCGGCAGGTCACCGCCGAGGACGCGCGCAGCCCCGTCGAGTGGCTGCTCGCCCGCGGCCTGCTGCTGCCCTCCAGCCCCGGCTCGGTCGTGCTGCCGCGCGAACTCGCCCTGCACCTGCGCGGCGGCCGCACCCACCGCGGCGTCGACCCGGCGCCGCCCGCCGTCGCCCCCGTCGTCGAGCGCGACCCGGTGGTCACCGACCGCACCGCGGCCGGGCAGGCCGGCACCGCCGTCCGCACGGTCGAGGAGCTGCTGGAGTCCTGGAGCCTCACCCCGCCGCCCACCCTGCGGGCCGGCGGCCTGGGCGTGCGCGACCTCAAGCGCGCCGCCGCCCTGCTGGAGGGCTCCGAGGCGGACGCCGCGTTCTGGATCGAACTCGCCCACACCGCAGGGCTGGTGGCCCCCGACGGCGAGGTCGACGAGGTCTGGGCGCCGACCCCCGCCTACGACGCCTGGCTGCAGCAGGACACCGCCGAACGCTGGAGCGTGCTGGCCCGCGCCTGGCTCGCCGCCACCCGGGTCGGCCGCCTCACCGGCACCCCCGACGGCAAGGGCCGCCCGCGCGCCGCGCTCGGCCCCGAACTCGACCGCACCCTCGCCCCGTCGGTGCGCCGCGCCGTCCTGACCCGGCTCGCCGAACTCCCGCCCGGCACCGCCGCGTCCGCCGACGCCCTGCTGCCCGCCCTGCGCTGGCACCGCCCGCTGCGCGGCGGCCCGGTCGGCGCCGACGGCCGCGACCTGCGCGACCAGCTCGCCGAGTGGACCCTGCACGAGGCCGAACTGCTCGGCGCCACTGGCCGCGGCGCCCTCGCCGCCCCGGCCCGGGCCCTGCTCGACGGCGCCGACCCGGTGCCGGTCCTGGCGCCGCTGCTGCCCGAGCCGCTCGACCACGTCATCCTGCAGCCCGACCTGACCGCGATCGCCCCCGGCCCGCTGCTCACCCCGCTCGCCCAGGCCCTCGCGCTGGCCGCCGACATCGAGTCCAAGGGCGGCGCGACCGTCTACCGCTTCACCCCCGACTCGGTCCGCCGCGCCCTGGACGCCGGGCGCACCGCCGCCGACCTGCAGGCGTTCCTGGCCCAGCACTCCCGCACGCCCGTCCCGCAGCCGCTCGCCTACCTGATCGACGACGTGGCCCGCCGGCACGGCATCCTGCGGGTCGGCGCCGCCTCCTCCTACCTGCGCTGCGACGACCCCCGGCTGCTCGACGAGGTCCTCGCCGACCGGCGCGCCGCCGAACTGCGCCTGCGGCTGCTCGCCCCCACCGTGCTGGCCGCCCAGGCCGGGCCCGAGACCCTGCTCGCCGTGCTGCGCACCATGGGCTACGCGCCCGCCGCGGAGTCCGCCGAGGGCGACGTCGTGATCACCCGCCCCGACAGCCGCCGCACCCCGCCGCGCACCCCGCCGCTGCCCGTCCCGGACGGCCCCGCCCGCCCCGACGACGCCCTGCTGGCCGCCGCCGTCCGCGCCATCCGGGCCGGCGACCGGGCCGCGACCGCCGTCCGCAAGGACACCGTGGCCGGGCCCGCGGCGAGCGCCGCCGTCCCCCGCACCGCCGCCGCCGACACCCTGGCCGCGCTGCAGACCGCCGTCCTGCTCGGCGAGCGGACGTGGATCGGCTACATCAACGCCGAGGGCCTCTCCTCCCAGCGCGTCATCGACCCGGTCAAGGTCGAGGGCGGCTTCGTCACCGCCTACGACCACCTCGCCGACGAGGTGCGCACCTTCGCCCTGCACCGCATCACCGGCGTCGCCGAGGTCGAGGAGTAGCGGCCGGGGCGCGCCCCCTCGCCCCGGCCCCGCTCCGGACTACTTGCCGGCGTGCTGCTTCGCGTCCTCTTCGGCCTTCTGCTTCTTCGCCTCGTCCACGATCGCGTGCGGGTCCGGCATCTTCGGCTCGACGCCCGTCAGCAGGCCGGTGCCGGTGAAGGCGACGGTGCCGATCAGTCCGCCGGGCTGGCCGATGTCGGCGACCTGGTCGAGGGCCATGGCCTCGGTGTCGGCCGCGTGGGCGGGCGCCGCCCCGAGGGCGGTGGCGAGGGCCGCGCCGGAGAGCGCCAGGCCGGCCAGGAATCGGTTGGGCTTGATCATGCCCTGCCCAACGAGCGGGAGCGCCGCAGGTCACTGTCCCGCCCCGCGCCCGCGGCCGCGGACCGCCCGACCGGTCGGCGCGCCGATGCGGCACACTGGACGTTTGGCCCGCGGAAGGGGATGCACAGGCGTGGACGGACCGCTGATCGTGCAGAGCGACAAGACGCTGCTGTTGGAGATCGACCACCCGCGGGCGGCGGAGTGCCGGCGGGTGATCGCGCCGTTCGCCGAGCTGGAGCGGGCGCCGGAGCACGTGCACACGTACCGGGTGACGCCGCTGGGGCTGTGGAACGCGCGGGCGGCGGGGCACGACGCGGAGCAGGTGGTGGACGCGCTGGTGGAGTACTCGCGCTACCCGGTGCCGCACGCCCTGCTGGTGGACGTCGCGGACACCATGGCGCGCTACGGGCGCCTCCAGCTGCAGAAGCACCCGGTGCACGGGCTGGTGCTGACCACCACCGACCGGCCGGTGCTGGAGGAGGTGCTGCGTTCGAAGAAGATCGCCCCGCTGGTGGGGGCCCGGGTCGACCCGGACACCGTGCTGGTGCACCCCTCGGAGCGCGGCCAGATCAAGCAGGTGCTGCTGAAGCTGGGCTGGCCGGCCGAGGACCACGCCGGGTACGTGGACGGCGAGGCGCACCCGATCCACCTGGAGGAGGACGGCTGGCAGCTGCGCCCGTACCAGCGGCACGCGGTGGACGGCTTCTGGCACGGCGGCTCCGGCGTGGTCGTGCTGCCGTGCGGCGCGGGCAAGACGCTGGTGGGCGCGGCGGCGATGGCGGAGGCCAAGTCGACCACGCTGATCCTGGTGACCAACACCGTCTCGGCCCGGCAGTGGAAGCACGAGCTGGTCAAGCGCACCTCGCTGACCGAGGACGAGATCGGCGAGTACAGCGGCACCCGCAAGGAGATCCGCCCGGTCACCATCGCCACCTACCAGGTGATGACGACCAAGCGGAAGGGCGTGTACGCGCACCTGGAGCTGTTCGACGCCCGCAACTGGGGTCTGGTGGTGTACGACGAGGTGCACCTGCTGCCCGCGCCGGTGTTCAAGTTCACCGCCGACCTGCAGGCCCGCCGCCGGCTCGGCCTGACCGCGACGCTGGTGCGCGAGGACGGCCGGGAGGGCGACGTGTTCTCGCTGATCGGCCCGAAGCGGTTCGACGCCCCGTGGAAGGAGATCGAGGCGCAGGGCTACATCGCGCCCGCCGACTGCTGCGAGGTCCGGGTGACGCTGACCGACTCCGAGCGGCTGGCGTACGCGACGGCCGAGCCGGAGGAGAAGTACCGGTTCTGCTCGACCACGGCGACCAAGCGCCGGGTGGTGGAGCGGCTGGTGGAGAAGCACAAGGGCGACCAGACCCTGGTGATCGGCCAGTACATCGACCAGCTGGACGAGCTGGGCGAGGTGCTGGACGCCCCGGTGATCAAGGGCGAGACCTCGAACGCCCAGCGGGAGAAGCTGTTCGAGGCGTTCCGGTCGAAGGAGATCAGCGTGCTGGTGGTCTCGAAGGTGGCGAACTTCTCGATCGACCTGCCGGAGGCGACGGTGGCGATCCAGGTGTCGGGCACCTTCGGCTCCCGCCAGGAGGAGGCCCAGCGGCTGGGCCGGGTGCTGCGCCCGAAGGCGGACGGGCACGCGGCGCACTTCTACTCGGTGGTCGCCCGGGACACCGTCGACCAGGACTTCGCGGCGCACCGCCAGCGCTTCCTGGCCGAGCAGGGCTACGCGTACCGGATCGTCGACGCCGACGACCTGTAGCGGTCGGTCAGAGCTTGACGCCGTCGCGCCCGAGGAAGAGCACGCGCGCGGCGGTGTCGAGCACGATGCCGACGTTGCGGACGGCGTTGGCCACCGGGTGGCGGCGGCGCTGCTCGGCGCGGTGGGCGCCGTGCACGCCGTCGAACTGCGGGTTCACTCGTTCGGTCGTCATGTCTCCACGGTAGGTTCACAACCGGGGCGGGCACATCAGCCGAAAGACCCGAGCCCGCGGCGGCGCGTCTCGTCCTGCGGGTGTACGGCTCCCCTACCCCGGTACCGGGGATCCCCCGGAAAAAGGATTCGCACCCGGACGGCGCCGGGTCTAGGATCGTCCGTCTGCCCCTCCCGAACCGTGGTGCCAGCGTCGTCGGCAGCCGTGGGAGTGCCGGCCGTTCGGCAACCGGCCGGTGTCCTTCACCGTGAGCTCTCCGACGAGTCGGCCGCCGCCCTTCCACCGCCGCGGCCGGGAAGGTCCGCCGTGCACTCCCCCACCCCCACCGAAACCGCCGACGCCGCCACCGATCCGCTCGGCCGCGAACGCTCCCACCTCGCCGCCTCCCGGGCCGCGCTGACCGCGATGCGCGAGGACGTCGAGGCACTCGACCTGCGCGACGTCACCGGCACCTGGGTCTCCGCCCAGGTGCTGCAGAAGCAGGTCGACGAGCGGATCAAGGCGCTCGCCGACCTCGCGCACACCCCGTTGTTCTTCGGCCGCCTCGACTACCTGCACGCGATCAGCGAGGCCGAGTCCGAGGGCAGCGGCGGCGAGCGCTTCTACATCGGCCGCCGCCACGTGCACGACGCGGGCGGCGACCCGATGGTGATCGACTGGCGCGCCCCGGTCTCCCAGCCGTTCTACCGGGCCAGCCGCACCGAGCCGATGGACGTCGCCAAGCGCCGCCGCTTCGGCTACACCGGCGGCGAGCTGACCGCCTACGAGGACGAGAACCTCTCCGACCCGGACGAGTCCGACAGCCGCTCCGCGCTGCTCGCCGCCGAGATCGAGAAGCCCCGCGTCGGCCCGATGCGCGACATCGTCGCCACCATCCAGCCCGAGCAGGACGAGATCGTCCGCGCCGACGTCACCGGCACCGTCTGCGTCCAGGGCGCCCCCGGCACCGGCAAGACCGCCGTCGGCCTGCACCGCGTCGCCTACCTGCTGTACGCGCACCGCGAGCGCCTGGCCCGCACCGGCACCCTGGTGGTCGGCCCGAACCGCTCCTTCCTGCAGTACATCGAGCAGGTGCTGCCCGCCCTCGGCGAACTGGACGTCGCCCAGGCCACCGTGCAGGAGCTCGTCGGCCACGTCGAGGTCCGCGGCACCGACACCGCCGGTACCGCCCGGATCAAGGGCGACGCCCGGATGGCCGCCGTCCTGCGCAACGCCGTCCGGGCCGGGATCACCCTGCCCGCCGAACCCTGCGTGGTCGTCCGCGGCTCCCGCCGCTGGCGCGTCCCCGCGTACGAACTCGAGGAGATCGTCCGCGAGTTGATGGGCCGCGAGATCCGCTACGGGGCCGCCCTGGAGGCCCTGCCGCAGCGGATCGCGCACGCCGTCCTGGTCAAGATGGAGCAGGGCGGCGAGGCCCCCGACGACCGGGTGCAGGACGCCGTCGCCCGCAACGCCGCGGTCAAGGCCACCGTCAAGGCGTGCTGGCCCGCCGTCGACCCGGTCAAGCTGGTGCACCGGCTGCTCAGCGACGCCGAGTTCCTCGCCACCGCCGCCGACGGCCTGCTCGACGCCGACGAACAGGCCGCCCTGCTCTGGGCCAAGCCCCCGCGCAGCGCCCGCACTGCCCCCTGGTCGGCCGCCGACGCCGTCCTGATCGACGAGGCCGCCGACCTGGTGCACCGCACCCCCTCGCTCGGCCACGTGGTCGTCGACGAGGCCCAGGACCTCTCCCCCATGCAGTACCGGGCCGTCGGCCGCCGCTGCACCACCGGCTCCGCGACCGTCCTCGGCGACCTCGCCCAGGGCACCACCCCGTGGGCCACCGGCAGTTGGCAGGAGGCCCTGCACCACCTCGGCAAGGACGGCGCCCACGTCGAGGAGCTCACCCAGGGCTTCCGCGTCCCCGGCGAGGTCATCGCCTACGCCTCCCGGCTGCTCCCCGCCATCGCCCCCGGCCTGGCCCCCGCCACCTCGATCCGCGACCTGCCCGGCTCACTCGCCCTCCGGCACGTCCCGGACGGCCTGGACGCCGCCGCGCTGGACGCCTGCCGCGAAGCGCTCGACCACGAGGGCTCGGTCGGCCTGATCGCCGCCGACGCCCGGATCCCGGCCCTCGCCGCCGCCCTCACCGCCGCCGGGCTCCCCTACCTCGACCCCGGCACCGAGACCACCGCCGACGCCCGCCTCACCCTCGTCCCGGCCTCCCTCGCCAAGGGCCTCGAGTACGACTACGTGGTCCTCGACGAACCCGCCGCGATCGTCACCGGCGAACCCGACCACCGCACCGGCCTGCGCCGCCTCTACGTCTCCCTGACCCGCGCGGTCTCCGGCCTGACGGTCCTCCACGCGGAGCCGCTGCCGGCAGAGCTGGACTGAGGCAGCACGCAAGCAGGGGCGCGGGGAACTGCGCGGCCGAGCAAGCACGCACAGCCGGATCGCGAAGCAGGACACGAACTTGCACTGTCCCGCGATCTTGCTGACGTGCGACTCCGCCGCGCGCAGTTCCCCGCGCCCCTGTCGGTGCGCGTCCGGTCAGCTCACGTACCGATGAGCTCGCGCCACTGTGTGACCTTCGCCGGGTCGACCGCGCCCGCCCAGCCGCCCTCGCGGGCCGCGCCGCCGATGTGGAAGGCGTCGAAGCCCGCGGCGAGGAGGTCGGGGACGTGGTCGGCGCGCAGGCCGCCGCCGACCAGGATCTGCGGGCGGTAGCCGGGCTCGCCGGTCTTGGCGAGTTCGCCGAGCAGGACCTCGCGGCCGGCGTCGACGCCGGCCGCCGCGCCGGAGGTGAGGAAGGTGTCGAGGCCGGGCAGGTCGGCGACGGCGGCGCGGACCTCGGAGCGGTCGGCGCTGTGGTCGATGGCCCGGTGGAAGGTCCAGCGGCAGCCGGCGACGGCTTCGGCGACGGCCCGGGTCGCGGCGAGGTCGACCGCGCCGTCGGGGGTGAGGAAGCCGAAGACGAACTCCTCGGCGCCTTCGGCCCGCAGCGCGGCGGTGCGGGCGAGCAGGTCGTCGAGGTCGCCGGGGGTGAAGCCGTCGCGGATGCGGAGCATGACCCGCAGCGGGAGGTCGACGGCGGCGCGGATCGCGGCGAAGTCCCTGGTCGCCGGGGTGAGCCCGTCGGCGGCCATGTCGGTGACCAGTTCGAGGCGGTCGGCGCCGCCCGACTCGGCGGCCCGGGCGTCCTGGGGGGTCAGCGCGATGACTTCGAACATTGGTCTAGACATATCGAATAGCCTGCCACATCGACAGGCGGCGGGCGAGCCCCCGCCGCCGTTCGGCCCCGCTTCCCCCTCCGATCGTGCGCCGTTCGCGTCCCGTTCGCCCCCGCCAGGAGGCCCCGCTAGAAGACCTCCGCCCGGCCGCGCGCGCCCTGACGGGTCGACAGCGCCTGTGCGGTCAGCAGCAGCCCGGTCGCGCCGGCCACCGCCAGCGGGGCCAGCCGCCACATCCCGCCGACCTGCTCCCACAGGCTGAACAGGCTGAACCAGAGGGTCAGCGGCAGGACGGCCAGGCCGATCGCCGCCGGGAGGAGCCGCTCGCGGGCGGCGCACAGGATCAGCAGCAGCGGGGCGAGCAGGAGCAGCAGCGGCATCCAGCCGTCCATCAGGTGCCAACTGTCGTACCCGCCCTGGGCCTTGGTCACCAGCAGGCCGGTGCCCGCGCCGACGGCGACCAGCAGGCGGCTGGGCCGCTCCAGCAGGTCGGCGGGGGCGGCGAGGAGCAGGCCGCCCGCGGCGAGGTAGGGCAGCAGGGCGGTGGCGTCCAGGAGCAGCAGCCAGACGTTGGGCTCGGTGAGCCAGGGGCCGCCGGGGACGACGTTGGCGGTCAGCACGCTGACCCCGAGCCGGACGGCGGCGAGCAGCACGACCAGCCCGGCCAGGGCCCGGACCGCCCGCCAGGCGCCGAGGGCCGCGGCGAGGGCCAGCAGCGCGGGGACGACGGTCAGGCCCAGCAGGGCGAGGTTGTCGGGCAGTTGCTGCCAGCGGACGCCGAACCCGGACCGGGCCGCGTCGGCGACCCGCCAGAAGCGGATGTCGCCGGGCAGCGCGACGAGTCCGAACAGGGTGCCGGCCAGCAGCGGGGCGGCGGCGGCCAGCAGGCGGCCGCCGAGCGCGGTGGAGGTGAGGCCGGTGCGCAGCCGCAGGCCGTAGGCGGCCAGGTCGAGCGCTTCGCGGGCGGTGGCCAGGCGGCCGGCTCCGGCGGTGGTGTCGGCGAACACCTCGGCGAGTTCGGCGCCCCGGTCGCGGCGGTAGCGGGCGGGGTAGAGCGCGAGGACGGTGCGCAGGGTGACGCCGGCGCGGTGGCCGCCGGGGGCGAGGGTGCTCATGCGGTGGCCCCCACGGCACGGCGGCGCCGCCGAGGCGGCGCTGGGCCTCGGCGGCGACGGAGCGGAGGCGTTCGGCCTCGGCGGCGAGCAGGCCGCGCCCGGCGTCGGTGAGCGCGTAGGTGCGGCGGGCCCGGCCGTCGACGATCTCCTCGGCGGCGACGGTGATCAGGCCCTGCTGGAGCAGCCGGTCGAGCGCGCCGTACAGGGTGCCGGTGCGCATCCGCACCCGCCCCCCGGAGATCGCGTCGATCTCCTGGATCAGCGCGTACCCGTGCCGGGGGGCGTCCGCGAGTGCGGTGAGCAGCAGCAGGGTGGGTTCCTGCATGGCGCGTTCTGTCATACGACTACATATATCGCCGACCGGCCTATCCGCGCCACCCTGTCCGCTCCCCTCCTCACGGCCCGGTCAGTTCCGCCACCCGGCCGGGTCGTCCCGGCGCAGCGCGCCGAGCAGGCCGGCCAGCAGCGGCAGGCCCAGGGCGAGCAGCGCGATGGTCGCCCACGGCGCGTCGGCCAGGCTCACGGCGGGTCCGCCCGGCACCCCGGCGGCCCGGGAGCGCAGCAGGGCGAACGCCGGGACGAAGCCGCTGGCGGTGCCGAGCAGGGCGCCGAGCAGGGCGATCAGTCCGGCCTGCAGTCCGGCGACGGTGCGCCGGGTGCGGGGGCGGGCGCCGATCGCGGAGAGCAGGGCGCGTTCGCGGCGGGCGTCGGCGGCGGCCAGCGCGGTGGAGACCACGGCCGCGCCGAGCACCACCAGGGCGGCGAAGCCGCTGAGCGCGATCCGGACGGTGCTGTCCTTCGGCTTGAAGCCGCGCTCCACCCCGAACTCGGCGCGCGGGGCGAGCCGGGCGACGGTGGCCGCGCCGCGCTGCTCGGCCCGCTTGTCGACCGGCGTGGCGGGCAGCCAGACCGCCCCGGCGGGCTGGACGGTCAGGCCCAGGGCGCGGATCGCGTCGGGGGCGACCACCATCGGCGCGTAGCGCTGTCCGGCCGGGCGCTCGACCAGCACCGCGTCGATCCGCTGCTCCCGCACCTGGCCGCCGGCGCCCTGCATCGTCAGCACGGCCTGGCCGTCGTGCAGGTAGGCGGGGTCGGTGACCACGGCCTTCCCGGCGAGCAGCGCGTCGTCGGCGCGCTGGTCGCGCAGCGCCAGCAGGTTGTGCAGCACGGCGGCGTCGCCGACGACCAGGGGGCTGGTGGCGTCGCCCGTCCCGTAGCGGGCGGTGCCGCCCTTGGCGTACACCCGGCCCCAGCAGTTGTCGCAGAACACGTACGCGGCCTGGTAGAGGTCGGCGCGCTCGCCGAGGTCGGGCAGGTCCTGCGGGAGGGCGGCGCGCAGTTGCGGCATCGCCTTCTCGTTGCCGTTCAGGACCAGGCGGACGGCGCCGGCGGGCTGTTCCATCCGGTAGGCGGCCCGGTCCTGGACCTCGGCGCCGGACGCGTGCACGCCGACGGCGACCGCGCCGGCCACGGCGGCGAGCACGGCGGCCACCGCGGGCGCGGTGCGGGAGCGGTGCCGGGCGGCGTCGCGCAGGGCCAGCCGGGGGCCGACCGGCAGCCGGCCGGAGAGCCGGCCGAGCAGGGCGATCAGCAGCGGGGTGAACAGCAGCAGGCCGAGTTCGGCGAGGACCGCGCCGCCCAGCACGGACAGCGAGCGCGTGCTCAGCCCGGCCAGCACCGGCGGGCCCGCGACCTGGCCGGCCACCGCCCCGTACAGCGCCAGCGCGGCGCCGGCCAGCACGGCGGCCAGGCCCAGCAGCGGCGTCCAGCGGGAGGTGCGGCGCACCGGGTCGTGGTCGGTCAGTCCGGCCAGCACCTCGCGGCGGCCGGCCTGCAGGGCGGGCAGCAGGGCGGCCAGCAGGGCGGTGACGACGCCGACGGCGGCGATCAGCAGCAGTTCGGTCGGACGCAGCGCCAGCTGCCCGAACCGGCTGCCGCCCCACTCCTCCAGCCAGGGGCGCAGCACGGCCACCAGGGTGGCGCCGAGCACGCTGCCGGCCGCCGCGCCGACCGCGCCGAGCACCAGGCCGCCGCCGAGCACCACGGCCCGCACGTGTCCGGGGCGGCCGCCGGCCGCGCCCAGCAGGGCGAGTTGGCGGCGGGCCCGGCGGGCGCCGACGGCGAACGCCGGTCCGGCCAGCAGGGCGACCTCCAGCAGCGCCATGGCGGCGGTGGTGGCGGCGGCCATCAGGGTGCGTTCGCGTTCGTCCGCGGCGCCGACGGCCTCCTGCCGCTCCAGCGCCTCGGCGGGCGGGTGGGCGGCGACCTGGCGGCTGGTCAGGGTGTAGCCGTGGGCGTTGAATTGGCGCACCTGCTCCCAGCCGAGTCCGGCTCCGGCGGGCAGGGTGACCAGCCAGGCGGCCTTCCGGGTGGCGGCCTGCTCGGCGGACGGGGTCTGCGGGGCGAGCCCGGCGGCGACCTGCGCCTCGTCCAGTTGCCGGTACAACTCGCCGGGGCGGGCGACGAGTTCGGAGGCGTTCAGGTCGCCGGGGTGCTCGACGGTGCCGGTCAGGGTGAACGGGGTGGACTCCAGGCCGCGGACGGTGACGGTGTCGCCGATCCGCAGGCCGGTGGTGGTCAGGAAGGCCCGGGTGGCGGCGGCCTCGTGCGGGGCGGCCGGGGCCCGGCCGCCGACCAGGTCGATCCGGCCCTGCCAGAGCTGCCCGGTCAGGTCGGCCTCGAAGGTGTCGACGGGGGCCAGGCCGTCCTTGGTCTGCACGGCGGCGACCGGGCCGGTGCGGGCCGGGGTCAGGACGCTGCCGGGCGGCAGCAGCGCGCCGAGCAGGTCGGCGGGTTCGGTGCTCGCGGCGCGCTGCTGCTCGGGGCTCGGCGCGGCGTCGGGGCGCTGCGGCAGGGCGCGGACCCCGTCGGCGGGGAACACCGCCTGCTCGATCGCGCTGCCCGGGTCGTACGCGCCGACCAGGGCGTCGGCCCGGCCCATCAGCCGGTCGGAGCGTTCGGCGGCGGTGAGTTGGCCGCTGCGGTGCACCACGTCCACGCCGGTCGCGCCGAGCACCGGCAGCGCGATCATCGCGGCGACCAGGGCGCTGCGGCCCTTGGCCCGCCAGGCGTCGCGGCGCGCGATCCGCAGCACCGCCCGCAGGGCGCTCACCGGCGCACCGCCTCTTCGGTGATCCGGCCGTCGCGCAGGAAGACCACCCGGTCCGCCCAGGCCGCGTGGGTCGCGTCGTGGGTGACCATCATGACGGCGGCCCCGGCGTCGCAGCGGGCCCGCAGGACCTCCAGCACCGCGTCGCCGGTGGCCGAGTCCAGCGCGCCGGTCGGCTCGTCGGCCAGCACCAGCCGCCGGTCGCCGGAGAGCGCCCGGCCGATGGCGACCCGCTGCTGCTGGCCGCCGGACATGTCCTCCGGGAAGCGGTCGGCGAGTTCGCCGATGCCCAGTTCGGCGAGCACCTCGCGCGCCTCGGCGCGGGCGGTGCGGGCCGACACGCCCTCCAACTCCCGTGGCAGCGCGATGTTCTCCGCGGCCGTCAGGGACGGGATCAGGTTGTACGACTGGAACACGTAGCCCACCGAGCGGCGGCGCACGTCGGCCAGCTTCGCCCGGCTCAGCCCCTCCAGCGGTGCGCCCTCCACCAGCACCCGCCCGCTGGAGGGGCGGTCCAGGCCGCCGGCCAGCGCGAGCAGCGTGGACTTGCCGGAGCCGGACGGGCCCATCACGGCCAGGAACTCCCCGGCCCGCACCTCCAGGTCGATCGGGTGCAGCGCGTGCACCTCGGCCGCGCCCCGGCCGTGCACCCGGCCGACTCCCTCCAGGCGCAGGACGGCCTGCGCGTTCGATCCGGTCATGGCTCCCCCTCGGAACAGCGGAACGTCTTGCATACCGAGTATGTATAGCCGCCGGACGACAATGACTCAAGTCTGCGTCATAAGTCGGTGAACTACATATAGGCTGGATCACACCCGCCCACCGCAACCGAGGGAGCCCGAGGGAGCACAATGGCCGCCATGACCGCATCGCTGTCCGCGCGCTGGCACGACCTGCTCACCCGCTGCGGCGCCACCGCCGACCCCGAGCCCTACGCCCGCGACCTGCTCGCCCGCTGGGCCGAGCCGCAGCGCCGCTACCACACCACCGCCCACCTCGAAGCCGTCCTCGACCGGATCGACGAACTCGCCGCCCACGCCGACGACCCCGACGCCGTCCGGCTCGCCGCCTGGTTCCACGACGCCGTCTACCGGCCCGACCGCTCCGAGAACGAGGAGCGCAGCGCCGCCCTCGCCTGCCGCGCCCTGCGCGAGGCCGGCCTGCCCGAGCCCCTGGTCCACGAGACCGACCGCCTGGTCCGGCTCACCACCGACCACCACCCCGCCCCCGGCGACCGCAACGGCGAGGTGCTCTGCGACGCCGACCTCGCCGTCCTCGGCGGGCCGCCCGAGCAGTACGCCGCCTACGCCGCCGCCGTCCGCGCCGAGTACTCCTTCGTCCCGCCGGACGCCTTCCGCGAGGGCCGCGCCGCCGTCCTGCGCCAGCTGCTCGCCCTGCCCGCCCTCTACCGCACCCCCGAGGCCCACGCCCGCTACGACGCCCGGGCCCGCACCAACATGCACGCCGAACTGGCCGCCCTGGAAGCCTGACCCCGGCCCCTCAGCCCTTCGACACCTTCCGCACCTTCGACACCTTCCGCACCCGGAGCCCCGCCGCCGTCAGCCGGGCCACCAACTCCCTGCTGCCCACCGGCAGCGCGCCCAGCGCCACCGCCCGCTCGTACCAGGCCGCCGGGATGTCGAAGTGGTCCCGGTCGAAGCCCTTCGCGGGCGCGCCCAACTCGGCGGCGAAGGCGTGCAGTTCGTCCAGCGACACGTCACTGACCAGGTGCGACCACCACTTGCCGTGCCCCGGCCAGTTCGGGGGGTCGATCAGGATCACGCGAGCCCGCCGACGGGGGCGACCACCACGCCGCGCTTGCCGCACACCCAGTGCGGATCGGGCCCGAGCTCCGGCTCGACCCCGAGCGCGTGCGGGTCGTCCTCCTGCTCCGCGCAGGCGGTGCACAGCGGCCAGCGCCCGTACGACTCCAGCAGCGCGTCCTGCACGTCCTGCGCCACCAGCCCGAGCACGAACTCCCGCCCGTCCGGCCACTGTTCGAGCCACCAGCGGCGGTGGGTGACGGCGTCCTCCACCAGCGAGACGATCGCCGCGTCGGCAACGTCCCGGGCGGTGAGGTCGGCGAGGATCAGCGCCCGCGCGCTGTGCAGGGCGGCTTCGATGTCGGAACTGGCCATCCGCCCATTGTCCCGCACTCCGCTACGGCAGCGGGAAGCCCGTGGTGTCCAGGGTGATCCCGAACGGCTCCGGCAGTTCGACGGGCTTCCCGAACGGCACCCGCACGCTCTGCCCGTACGCCCCGTCGGAGGGTTCGGAGTAGAGCGTCACCGTCGGCCCGGGCTGGTCGAAGCGGTCGATCAGCAGGTACAGCGGAACGGGTGCGTGCGCGTAGCCCCAGAGCTTCTTCGTCCGGTCCTGCCGGGCCGTGCTGCGCGAGGTGATCTCGACGGCCAGCAGAATGTCCGCCGCATCGACCGGGTCCTCGTCCTCCCCGGCAAGGAGTTCGGCGTCCACGACGACCAGATCGGGGATGTACAGCTTCTCCAGCCTGGCGATCTGCGTCCCCAGGGTCTGGAAGACCTCCACGTCATCCGGCAGGAGACGGTTCAGTGCCCGGTGGATCCGTGCGGCGATGACGTTGTGCTGCTTGCCCGGCGGTGGCACCAACTGGATCCGGCCTCCCTCGATCTCGGTGCGCCAGCCCTCGGGGGCGTCCAGCTCCCGCCAGGTGTCCAGCAGGTAGGACCACTGCCGGTCCGACTCGACCGCCATGACCGCCATCGTCGGCCTCCCCTCTTCCTCATGACGCTGTTCGTCCTCAAGGTAGTCGGGCCCGAAGCCGCCGAAACCGTCCATGGCCCCAGCGTCCCACGGAGGAGTGACCCGGGCGAGAACGCCGTGAGGGCGGCCTCCCGAAGGAGGCCGCCCTCACGGACGAACGCGTTGGAGCGCCTGATCCCGAGGGGGATCAGAAGTCCATGTCACCGCCCGGCATGCCGCCGCCGGCGGCCGCGGCGGCCTTCTCCGGCTTGTCGGCGATGACGGCCTCGGTGGTGAGGAACAGCGCCGCGATGGAGGCGGCATTCTGCAGGGCGGAGCGGGTGACCTTGGCCGGGTCGATGATGCCGGAGGCGACCAGGTCGACGTACTCGTTGGTCGCGGCGTTCAGGCCGTGGCCGGCGGGCAGGTTGCGGACCTTCTCGACCACGACGCCGCCCTCGAGGCCGGCGTTGGTCGCGATCTGCTTGATCGGGGCCTCCAGCGCCACGCGGACGATGTTGGCACCGGTGGCCTCGTCGCCCTCCAGCTCCAGCTTCTCGAACGCGACACCGGCCTGCAGCAGGGCGACGCCGCCACCGGCGACGATGCCCTCCTCGACGGCGGCCTTGGCGTTGCGCACCGCGTCCTCGATGCGGTGCTTGCGCTCCTTGAGCTCGACCTCGGTGGCCGCGCCGGCCTTGATGACGGCCACGCCGCCCGCGAGCTTCGCCAGGCGCTCCTGGAGCTTCTCGCGGTCGTAGTCCGAGTCGGAGTTCTCGATCTCGGCGCGGATCTGGTTGACCCGGCCGGCGACCTGGTCGCTGTCGCCGCCGCCGTCGACGATGGTGGTCTCGTCCTTGGTGATGACGACCTTGCGGGCGGTGCCCAGCAGGTCGACGCCGGCGTTCTCCAGCTTGAGGCCGACCTCCTCGGAGATCACGGTGCCGCCGGTCAGGATGGCGATGTCGCCGAGCATGGCCTTGCGGCGGTCGCCGAAGCCCGGGGCCTTGACGGCGACGGACTTGAAGGTGCCGCGGATCTTGTTCACGACCAGGGTCGACAGGGCCTCGCCCTCGACGTCCTCGGCGATGATGACGAGCGGCTTGCCGCTCTGCATGACCTTCTCCAGCAGCGGGAGGAGGTCCTTGACCGAGGAGATCTTGGAGTTGGCGATGAGGATGTACGGGTCCTCGAAGCTCGCCTCCATGCGCTCCAGGTCGGTGGCGAAGTAGGCGGAGATGTAGCCCTTGTCGAAGCGCATGCCCTCGGTGAGCTCGAGCTCCAGGCCGAAGGTGTTGCTCTCCTCGACGGTGATGACGCCTTCCTTGCCGACCTTGTCCATGGCCTCGGCGATGAGCTCGCCGATCTGGGTGTCGGCGGCCGAGATGGAGGCGGTGGAGGCGATCTGCTCCTTGGTCTCCACGTCCTTGGCCTGGGCCAGCAGCTGGTCGGAGACGGCGGCGACGGCCTTCTCGATGCCGCGCTTGAGGGCCATCGGGTTGGCGCCGGCGGCGACGTTGCGCAGACCCTCGCGGACGAGCGCCTGGGCGAGCACGGTGGCGGTGGTGGTGCCGTCACCCGCGACGTCGTCGGTCTTCTTGGCGACCTCCTTGACCAGCTCGGCGCCGATCTTCTCGTACGGGTCCTCGAGCTCGATCTCCTTGGCGATGGAGACACCGTCGTTGGTGATCGTGGGGGCGCCCCACTTCTTCTCCAGGACGACGTTGCGACCCTTGGGGCCGAGCGTGACCTTCACGGCGTCGGCAAGCTGGTTCATGCCACGCTCAAGGCCGCGGCGGGCTTCCTCGTCAAAGGCGATGATCTTGGCCATCAGAAGTGGTCCTCCGGGACACGGTCGACTGCTCGGACCAAGGGGTGCCCGCGACGGACGGCCCAGGAGAGCGGGGGTCCCTTCCCCTACCGCTTCCGGGGCCTCACCGGCCCGGTCCGTTTGTCACTCTCACACGGTGAGTGCTAACGCCAATGATTAGCACTCTGGGGTGGCGAGTGCAAGCCCATTGGGGCCCCGCCGACCGGCCGCCGGGCAACCCGCGGGCCGCCCGGAAAGCCCGCAGGCCCGCCCCGGACGCGTCGCGTCGGGGGCGGGCCTGCGAGTTTCGGTGCGTGGCGGTCCGCCGGGGCCGTCAGGCGCCGGCGGCGCGGACCATGTCGGCCTGCGGACCCTTCTGACCCTGCGAGATCTCGAACTCGACCCGCTGGCCCTCTTCCAGGGTGCGGTAGCCGTCCATCTGGATCGCGCTGTAGTGGACGAACACGTCCGCTCCACCGTCGACCGCGATGAAGCCGTAGCCCTTCTCGGCGTTGAACCACTTGACGGTGCCCTGAGCCATTCCGAACTCCCCTTGTGCTGTGCTGGCCCTTCAGAGATCCGCAGGACGCGGACCCGGAGGTCTGGAAGACCGGCCTGGGGACTCCCCCCCGTACGGCGCAGCCTCTGTCGCGGCTGAATGTATCCGGATATGCGCCCTCTGCAACAGGCCCAATTTGCGGGGAACCCCGCCGCCCGGCGGGGGATATTTCGGAACGAAAGGCGCATCCGTCGACAATTGCCACGGGACATAACGGACGCGTCGCCGCAAAACGACGGAACAATTCTGACGGCGGCCTGACAGAACAGGCGGAAAGCTCCCCGGCGGACGTCTCAGCGCGCGGGACGGAAGCGAGGCGGAAGCGGGGGCGGAACGGGTTCTGCACGGGCGGAGCGCGGTGCGGAAAACGAGGATTGAACCGGGCCGTGGAGGGGAACGGACCTGACCGGAACTCTACTCCCCCGAACCGGTCGGAATTCCGGCGACCCGCCGCGCCGGAAAACCGCAGGTAACCGGGCCGCCGGGCCCCGGCGCGCAACGGGCCGCCGCCCGGTCCGGAAAAAGGAATTCCGGACCGAACGGCGGCCGCGGGAATGCGGGCGGTTCAGCAACCGCCGGCCACCGCCGGAATGATCGACACCGAGGCGCCGTCCTTGATCTCGGTCTCCAGGCCCTCGGCGAAGCGCACGTCGTCGTCGTTCACGTACACGTTGACGAAGCGGCGCAGCTTGCCGGTGTCGTCCAGCAGGCGGGCGGCGATGCCGGCGTGGTTCGCCTCCAGGTCCGCGATGACGGCGGACAGGGTCGCGCCCTCGGCGGTCACCTCGGCGGCGCCGCCGGTGTAGGTGCGCAGGATGGTCGGGATGCGGACGGTGGCGCTCATGCGGTGCTCCTCGGGCGTGGGGCGGCGTGGGGGGGTGTCAGGCGGTGGCGAGGCCGGCGGCGCGGAAGGACTCCAGCGTCGGGCGGATCACGGCGGTCATGCCGGCGTCGGCGACCGCGTCGAGGGTCTTGAGGCCGTCGCCGGTGTTGATCGCGACGGTCTCCTTGGACGGGTCCAGCAGGCCGGTCTCGACCAGCTTCTTCAGCACGCCCACGGTGACGCCGCCCGCGGTCTCGGCGAAGATCCCCTCGGTGCGGGCGAGCAGCTTGATCGCCTCGACCACCTCGGCGTCGGTGACGTCCTCGACCGCGCCGCCGGTGCGGCGGGCGATGTCCAGCACGTACGGGCCGTCGGCCGGGTTGCCGATCGCCAGCGACTTGGCGATGGTGTCCGGCTTGACCGGCTTGATCACGTCGCGGCCGGCCTTGAAGGCGGCCGAGACCGGGGAGCAGCCCTCGGCCTGGGCGCCGAAGATCTTGTACGGCTTGTCCTCGACCAAGCCGAGCTTGATCAGCTCCTGCAGGCCCTTGTCGATCTTGGTGAGCTGGGAGCCGGAGGCGATCGGGATGACGAGCTGGTCGGGCAGCCGCCAGCCGAGCTGCTCGCAGATCTCGAACGCCAGGGTCTTGGAGCCCTCGCCGTAGTACGGGCGCAGGTTGACGTTCACGAAGCCCCAGCCCTCGCCGGCCGGGTCGCCGATCAGCTCGGAGCAGAAGCGGTTCACGTCGTCGTAGTTGCCGTCGATGCCGACCAGCTCGCCGCCGTACACGCCGGCCATCACGACCTTGCCCTGCTCCAGGTCGTGCGGGATGAACACGCAGGACTTGAAGCCGGCCCGGGCGGCCGCGGCGCCCACCGCGCCGGCCAGGTTGCCGGTGGAGGAGCAGGACAGCGTGGTGAAGTCGAAGGCCCGGGCGGCCTCGATCGCGCAGGCCACCACCCGGTCCTTGAAGGAGTGGGTCGGGTTGCCCGAGTCGTCCTTGATGTGCAGCTGCGCGGTGAAGCCCAGCTCGCGGCCCAGGTTGTCGGCCTTGACCAGCGGGGTCCAGCCCGGGTTCAGGTTCGGCTTGCCGGCCACGTCTGCCGGGACGGGCAGCAGCGGGGCGTAGCGCCAGATCGACGCCGGGCCGGCCTCGATCCGCTTGCGCAGCTCCTCGGCGTCGTAGCCCGCGTAGTCGTAGGCGATCTCCAGCGGGCCGAAGCACTCCAGGCAGGCGAAGCTCGGGCCGAGCGGGAAGCGCGTTCCGCACTCCCGACAGGACAGCGCGGTCGCGGGACCGAGGTCGACGGCGGTGGGTGCGGCGGTGTCAACAGCCATGGTGGCGAGGCCCTTTCTCCTCATCTTCCCCGGAGCGCGGTCGCGTCCGGGACGGAATTGGCACCTGTCCCGCCGGGCCTGCTGGCCGCGCGGGAGGGTTGCCGGGACTTCAACGGGCCGTTCCCTCAGTCCCTCTGGATGAGCTCTGTGAAGTTGTGGTCGTACGCTGCGAGCGACCCCCGGGTGCGAAGGCACGATCGCAATACGAAGACTGTATCCGAAGGCCCGCGCGGACCCACCCCCGCGTCCGACACCCGAGACGAACCGACACAGGGAGCGAGACTTGCCGGAGCAGCCCGAGCCCGGGGTCCTGCCGGAGGTGGCCGACTGGCTGCGCCGCCGATCGTGGACGGCCGCCGACCGGCCGCTCGACCTGCTGCTGGCCGCCAAACGCGCCGCCGGGGCGGCCGGCACCGTCAGCGTGGTGCTGCCCGCGCTGGACGAGGAGCCCACCGTCGGCGAGATCGTCGCCGCGATCCGCACCGAGCTGGTCGAGCGCGTCCCGCTGGTCGACGAGCTGGTGGTGGTCGACTCCGGCTCGCAGGACGGCACCGCCGCCGCCGCGGCCGCCGCCGGCGCCCGGGTGGTGCACCGCGACGCGATCCTGCCCCGGCTGCCCGCCGAACCCGGCAAGGGCGAGGTGCTGTGGCGCTCGCTGCTCGCCACCAGCGGCGCGATCGTCTGCTTCGTCGACGCCGACCTGCGCGAGTTCGACCCGGCCTTCGTCTCCGGCATCATCGGCCCACTGCTCACCGACCCGGCCCTGCAACTGGTCAAGGCCATGTACGACCGGCCCTTCGAGGCCGACGGCGCCGTCGTCCCGGCCGGCGGCGGCCGGGTCACCGAACTGGTCGCCCGCCCGCTGCTCAGCCTGCACTGGCCGCAGCTGGCCGGCTTCGTCCAGCCCCTCGGCGGCGAGTACGCGGCCCGCCGCAGCCTGCTGGAGCGGCTGCCCTTCCCGACCGGCTACGGCGTCGAACTCGGCCTGCTGGTCGACGCGTTGGAGCTGGCCGGGCTGGACGCGCTGGCCCAGGTCGACGTCGGCGTCCGGCACCACCGGCACCAGGACGGCCAGGCGCTGGGCCGGATGGCCGCCACCATCTACCGCACCGCCCTGGAACGCCTGGACCGCACCCACCGCCTCAAGGCCGACCCCGACCTGGTCCGGCCGCTGCTCACCCAGTACACCCGCACCGCCGCGGGCTTCACCCCCCGCACCCACCCCGTCCCGGCCACCGAACGCCCCCCGATGGCCGCCGTCCCCGAGTACCGCGACCGCTGACCCCGGGAGTTCACCCGGCACGCACCGCGCCGAGTGGTTTGGTCCGGTGATCGCACGGCAAGGTTGGCTGTATGGCCGATCACGCGTCCGAACGCCCCCAGCAGTCCGGAGCCGCCCCGATCCTGGTGGCCTCCAACCGCGGCCCGGTGTCCTTCCGCACGGAGGACGACGGCTCACTGACCCTCCGCAGAGGCGGTGGCGGCCTGGTGTCCGGGCTCTCCGCGATCGACGACCCGAACGCGGTCTGGGTCTGCGCCGCCCTCTCCGACGCCGACCGCACCGCCGCCCGGCAGGCCCCCGACGGCCGCCTCGACCTGGCCGGCCACGACGTCGGCGGACAGGCCGTCCGGATGCTGGACATCGATCCGGAGACCTTCGCCCGCGCCTACAACGGCGTCGCCAACTCCACCCTCTGGTTCGTCCACCACCTGCTCTACCAGACGCCCGTGCAGCCCGCCTTCGGCGCCGACTTCCGCACCGAGTGGGCCGCCTACCGGGCGTACAACGCCGCCTTCGCCGAAGCCCTCGCCGCCGAGGCCGCCCCCGGCGCCGCCGTCCTGGTGCAGGACTACCACCTCTCGCTGGCCCCCGCCCTGCTCCGCGAACTCCGCCCCGACCTGCGGATCGGCCACTTCTCGCACACCCCCTGGGCCCCGCCGGACTACTACCGGCTGCTGCCCGACGACGTCGCCGCCGCCGTCCTCGAAGGCATCCTCGGCGCCGACCGCGCCGCCTTCCTCACCCGCCGCTGGGCCCTCGCCTTCGCCGACTGCTGCGAGGCCGTCCTCGGCGCGCAGGTCGACCGCTCCGAACTGACCGTCACCCACGGCGGCCGCACCACCCGGCTCGGCGTGCACGGCCTCGGCGCCGACGCCGAGTTCCTGCGCGAACGCGCCCACCGGCCCGACGTCGACGAACGCCTCGCCACCCTGCGCGAGGCCGTGGGCGAGCGCCGCACCATCGTCCGGGTCGACCGCACCGAACTCAGCAAGAACATCGTCCGCGGCCTGCTCGCCTACCGGCACCTGCTGCGCACCCGCCCCGAGTGGCTCGGCAACGTCGTCCACATCGCCTTCGCCTACCCCTCCCGCACCGACCTCGCCGAGTACCGCGACTACACCGCCGAGGTGCAGCGCCTCGCCGAGGAGATCAACACCGAGTTCGGCACCGCCGACTGGCAGCCGCTCATCCTGCACGTCAACGACGACTTCCCGCGCTCCCTCGCCGCGTACCGGCTCGCCGACGTCGCCCTGGTCAACCCGATCCGCGACGGCATGAACCTGGTCGCCAAGGAGGTCCCCGTCGTCTCCGACCACGGCTGCGCCCTCGTCCTGTCCCGCGAGGCCGGCGCGTACGCCGAACTCGCCGACGACGCGATCACCGTCAACCCCTACGACGTCATCGCCACCGCCGACGCCCTCGCCGAAGCCCTCACCATGCCCCCCGCCGAACGCACCGACCGCACCAAACGCCTCGCCGCCGCCGCCACCGCCCTCCCACCCCAGCAGTGGTTCCTGGACCAGCTCCACGCGCTCTGAGGCCAGAGGCACAGACCGGAAGGCGCAGACAGGGCGCAGGAGAATTGCTGTAGGCCCACCCGAGCGAAACCGGGGGCGCGGGGAACTGCGCGGCCAACCGAGCACCCACAGCCAGATCGCCTCGCAGGACAGCCACTTGCACTGTCCCGCGACCTCGCTGACGTGCCCCTCCGCTGCGCGCAGTTCCCCGCGCCCCCGGTTTCGCACCATCCCGCTCGCGCCCGCGGCCTACCCCCGCAGCAGTTCCGTCAGCCCGTTCAGCAGGTCGACCACCCCCGCCGGCCCGGCGACCAGCAGGTCGGCGCGTTCGGCGAGGGCCGCGACCGGGGGTTCGCCGGTGACGGGGCCGCTGCAGACGAGCAGGCCGGGGTGGCCGGCTTCGCGGCGGCGGCCGATCTCCGCGTAGGCGGCGAGGTCGCCGAGGTCGTCGCCGGCGAAGAGGACCGGGCCCGCGTCCCGTTCGGCGAGGAACTCGTGCAGGGCGGCTCCCTTGTCGACCCCGGGCGGCCGCAGTTCGAGGACCATCCGGCCGGGTTCGACGACGAGTCCGTGCCGCCCGGCGAGTTCGTCGAGCGGCCCGCGCAGCCGTTCCAGCAGCGCGTCCGGTTCGGGGGCGCGCCGGGTGTGGACGGCCAGCGCGCGTTCCTTGTCCTCGACGAAGGTGCCCTCGGGCACGTCCAACCCGGCGAGCAGCGACGGCAGTTCGCCGCGGACGGCGGCCACCCCGGGCGGTGCCGGGGCGGCGGTGACGGCGTTGCTGCGGGCGTCCCAGCGTTCGGCGCCGTAGTGGCCGAGGACGGTGAGGTGTTCGAGGCCGGGGGCGGCGGTGAAGCCGCCGTACGCGGCGGCGGTCGCGGCGGGCCGTCCGGTGACCACGACGACCGCGCCGACCAGCGGGGCCAGCGCGCCGAGTGCGGGGACGACGCCGGGGTGGGCGCGGGCCCGGTCGGGGTCGGCGACGATCGGGGCGAGCGTGCCGTCGAAGTCGAGTCCCACGACGGCGGACTTCGGATCGGCGAGCAGGCCCGCCAGTCCGGTCCGACCTGCCTGGGTCGTGATCTGTTCAGCGATTCCCATGCCCCCGACGCTACCGGCCGCCGCCGGTCGCCGGGCGGCTATCGGGCCGGTGGTCACTGCCGGGCTTCGCGCCGCGCCTGCCGGATCCGGCGCAGCCGGTTGACCAGGACCGGGTCGTGGGCGAGTGCCTCGGCCCGGTCGAGCAGGGCGTTGAGCAGCTGGTGGTAGCGGGTGGCGGAGATGCCGAGCTCCTGCCGGATCGCCTGCTCCTTGGCACCGGCGGTCCGCCACCCGCGGGCTTCCAGGGCGAGCACGGCCCGGTCGCGTTCGGTCAGTTCGGCCATGCGTCCAGGCTATGCCCCGCCCCCGTCACACCGCCCCCGTCACACCGCCCCTGTCGCACCGTCCCCCGTCACACCGACCCCGTCCCCCGTCGCACCGCCCCCGTCCCCGTCACCCCGTCCGGCGGGCCTTGGCGGCCTCGGCGAGGGCGGTGGACTGCAGGTCGGCGAGCACCTGGTCGCCGCCGCTCTTCACGGCCTTGCCCATCTGCTGCTTGATCATGCTGCTGACCTTGTCCCAGGAGGGGTCGCCGTAGGGGTAGAAGCTGGCGGTGGGCAGGTTCTGGAGGAACTGGGCGAGGTCCTGGTGGGAGGCGTTGGCCGACATGTCGTCGAGGGTGTCCTGGGTGACGGGGAGCATGTTGTACTCCTCGTCGAAGGCCAGGGTGTTCTGCTTGGCGAGGGTGAAGTTCAGGAACTTCTTGATCTCCGCCCGGTGGCCGTTGGCCTTGAAGGCCATCAGCCAGTCGGCGACGCCGAAGGCGACCTCCTTGACCTCCTTGCTCTTGCGCGGGATCGCGGCGGTGCCGTACTGGACGCCGGCCGCGGCGGCGGCCTTGATCAGTGCGGGGTGGCCGTTGAGCATGGCGACCTCGCCCTTGGTGAAGGCGGTGAAGGCGTCCTTGCGGTTGACCTGGCCGGGGTCGTCGTAGGTCAGGCCCCGGTCGACCAGGTTGGTGCGCAGCCACTTGAAGGTGTCCCGGTTGGGCTGGCTGTCGATGGTGTAGTTGCCGACGCTGTCGGAGAGTTCGCCGCCGCCGCTCATCGTCCAGATCATCGACTCGGCCTGGGCCTCCTCGGGGCCGAGCGGCAGCGCGTACGGGGTGACGCCCGGGACCTTGGACTTGATCAGGTCGGCGTCCTTGCGCAGGTCGTCCCAGGTGGCGGGCGGGGCGGTGATGCCGGCCTTGTCGAAGATCGCCTTGTTGTAGACGAACACCCGGCTGGAGGAGATGAACGGGATGCCGTACTGGCTGCCGAGCACCTGGCCGGCCTTGCTGAACGAGCCCAGCAGGTTGGCCTGGGCCTCCATGGAGAGCACGTCGCCGACGGGGTAGAGGCGGTCGGCGGCGACCTGGTCGGCGAAGCCGCCGGTCTGCACGACGTCGGGGGTCTTCCCCTTGGCGATCAGGTCGGCGACGTGCTTGTCGATGTCGTCCCAGGAGACCACGTCGACCTTCACCTTGATGCCGGGGTTGGCGGCCTCGAAGTCCCTGGCGACCTTGTTCCAGTAGATGCTGCTGCTGTTGGAGGCGTCGGTTCCGTAGTCGGCCGCGACCAGGTCGAGCGTCACCCCGCCTCCACCGGACAGGACGCCGCAGCCGGAGAGCAGCAGGCATCCGGCGAGGGGGAGAGGGATCAGCGCTGATCGCTTCAAGGGGGACCGCCTTCGGGAGGGTGACAGCCGCGACCCTGGCAGTTCCCGCTCACAGTGGTCCAGACCTGTAGGGGCGGAAGTTATCGAAGTGTCAGTTCCTGTTGCGCCCCGCGCAACGTGGACTGCACAACTGTCCGATATTCGGACGGCCAAGAGTCTCCACCGTGCCGCCGCCCCGCCGCTGCCCCGCCCCCGTTCCGTCGCCGTTCCGCCCCCGTTCCGGCGCGCTCAGGCGGTCAGGACGGTCACCCCGGCGTCGGTGAAGGCGGCGGCCAGCGCGTCCGGCACCTGGCTGTCGGTGACCAGGGTGTCGACCGCCTCCAGGCCGCAGATCCGGGCGAAGGCCCGGTGGCCCAGCTTGGAGGAGTCGGCGGCCACCACCACCCGCCGGGCCCGTTCGGCGAGCAGCCGGTTGATCGCCGCCTCGCCCTCGTGGTGGGCGGTCGCGCCGTGCTCGGTGTCGAGCCCGTCCACGCCCAGCACCGCGGTGTCCAGGGCGAGTTCGCCGAGCACCTGGGCCGCCAGCGGGCCGATCAGCTCGTACGACTGGGGGCGGGCGACACCGCCGGTGACCACGATCTTCACCTGCGGACGGACCGTCAGTTCGTTGGCGATGTTGAGCGCGTTGGTGACCACGGTGAGGCTCTGGCCGCTCTCCGGGTGCTCGGCCAGGTCGGGCCGGACGGCGAGCGCCCGGGCCACCTCGGTGGTGGTGGTGCCGCCGTTCAGGCCGACCACCTCGCCGGGGGCGATCAGGCCGGCCACCAGGGTGCCGATCCGCTGCTTGGCGTCGGCGTTGCGGGCGGTCTTGTAGCGCAGCGGCAGGTCGTAGGAGACGCTGTGCGCCACCGCGCCGCCGCGGGTGCGGGTGAGCATCTGCTGGCGGGCCAGCTGGTCGAGGTCGCGGCGGATGGTCGCGGCCGAGACGTCCAGCTCGCCGGCCGCCTCCTCGACGTCCAACCGGCCGTGCTCGGCCAGCAGTTCCAGCAGCGCGTTCCACCGCTCGTACCTGGACACCGTCCGCTCCTCCCGCGCCCCGCCCGGCACGCCCCGCGCCCGGCGGGGACAGCTTCGCACACCCAGGCTCCGCTCCACTCATTGCGCAATCGTGCGCGAAACAGCTATAAATCAATCAGCTTTGCGCACTCGTTCCGCCCTCGGGCGGTTCCGGTCCGCATCGCGCCGTCCCCGGGGAAGCCGAAGGAGCCCGCACCCATGCCGCACACCAGCCTGACCGGCGAGGAGATCGCCACCCAGCCCGACGACTGGCGCACCGCCGCCGCCCTGGCGGCGAGCGGCCCGGCCGGCCTGCCGCGGCGCGGCGAGCGGGTGGCCGTGGTGGGCTGCGGCACCTCCTGGTTCATGGCCCAGGCGTACGCCGCGCTGCGCGAGGCCGGCGGCCACGGCGAGACCGACGCCTTCGCCGCCTCCGAGTTCCCGCTCGCCCGCCGCTACGACCGGGTGCTGGCGATCACCCGCTCCGGCACCACCACCGAGGTGCTGCGGCTGCTGGCGGCCACCGACCTGCCGACCACCGCGCTCACCGCCTGCGTGGACCAGCCGGTGGCCGCCGCCGCCGACCACCTGGTCGACCTGGGCTTCGCCGACGAGCGCTCGGTGGTGCAGACCCGCTTCGCCACCACCGTGCTCGCCCTGCTCCGGGCCCACCTTGAGACCGAGGGCGCCCTCCCGGCCGGGGTGCGCACCGTCGCCGCGGCCGCCGCGGACGCCGAGCGGGCGGTGGCCTGGCAGGTGCCGGACGAGCTGGTGGCGCTGGAGCAGGTCTCCTTCCTCGGCGCGGGCTGGACCAACGGCCTGGCCCAGGAGGCCGGGCTGAAGATGCGCGAGGCGGCGCTGGCCTGGACCGAGGCGTACCCGGCGATGGAGTACCGGCACGGCCCGATCTCGATCACCGCCCCGGGCCGGGCCGCCTGGATGTTCGGCGAGCTGCCCGCGGGCCTGGCCGGCGAGGTCGCCGCGGTCGGCGGCCGGCTGGTGGCCGACTCCGGCGCGGACGGCCTGGACCCGCTGGCCGACCTGGTCCGGGTGCACCGGCTGGCGGTCGCGCTGGCCGCGCACCGCGGCCTGAACCCGGACGAGCCGCGCAACCTGACCCGCTCGATCGTGCTCGGCTGAGCCCGGGCCGCCCGCACCCCCGGTAACGGCTTCGCCACCCAAACCGCCCAGGAGGCTGCAAAGAGCGATAAACCTCACCTCTCAGGACCAGACCAATCGAGCAACTGGACTAGACCTCTTAGACCCGGCCAAGGGAAACTGTCCCCCGTGAAGCACGTCATCGCACTCGATGTAGGCGGCACCGGCATGAAGGCCGCGCTGGTCGCCCAGGACGGCTCCGTGCTGTTCGAAGCACGCCGACCGACCGGGCGGGAGCACGGCCCCGACGCCGTCGTCGCCACCATCCTCGACTTCGCCGCCGACCTGGCGCAGGAGGGCCGCACCCGGTTCGGTGCCGCCCCCCTCGCGGCGGGCGTCGCCGTGCCGGGGACGATCGACGAGAAGAACGGGATCGCGGTCTTCTCCGCCAACCTCGGCTGGCGCGACCTGCCGATGCGCAAGCTGCTCGGCGAGCGCCTCGGCGGCATCCCGGTCGCCCTCGGCCACGACGTCCGCTCCGGCGGCCTCGCCGAGGGCCGGATCGGCGCCGGGCAGGGGGTCTCGCGCTTCCTGTTCATCGCGCTCGGCACCGGCATCGCCGGCGCCATCGGCATCGACGGCGCCATCGAGGCGGGTGCGCACGGCTACGGCGGCGAGATCGGCCACGTGGTGGTCCGCCCCGGCGGCCCGCAGTGCGGCTGCGGCGCCCGCGGCTGCCTGGAGACCCTGGCCTCGGCCTCCGCGGTCTCCCGGGTCTGGGCCGAGGCCAGCGGTGACCCCGAGGCCGACGCCGCCGCCTGCGCGAGCGCCGTCGACGCCGGCGACCCGAGGGCCCTCGCGGTCTGGCGGAACGCGGTGGACGCGCTCGCCGACGGCATCGTGCTGGCGCAGAGCCTGCTCGACCCGTCCACGGTGATCGTCGGCGGCGGGCTGGCCGAGGCCGGTGACACGCTCTTCACGCCGCTGCGCGCCGCGGTGACCGAGCGCCTGACCTTCCAGATGCCCCCGAAGGTCGTACCGGCCATGCTCAAAGACACCGCCGCGTCCCTGGGCGCAGGCTTGCTCGCCTGGGATCTGCTCTCCATGGAGGTGACCGCGTGACCGCGGACCGTACTGCACTGGCCGGAGCCCGACTGGTCCTGCCCGGCGGGGTGATCGACGCGGGCCGGGTCTCCGTCGAGGGCGCCCGCATCGCGGGCCTCGGCGGCGAGGTGGAACCGGGCGACCTCGACCTCACCGGGTACACCGTCGTCCCCGGCTTCGTCGACCTGCACGTGCACGGCGGCGGCGGCGCCTCGTACGCCTCCGGCATCGCCGAGGAGGCGCTCACCGCCGCCCGCACGCACCTGGAGCACGGCACCACCACGACGATGGCCTCCACCGTCACCGGCGAGATCGACGAGGTCTGCCGCCAGGCGGCGGTGCTCTCCGAGCTCGTCGAGG
The DNA here is from genome assembly GCF_026802215.1 of Kitasatospora sp. YST-16. Taxonomy (NCBI): domain Bacteria; kingdom Bacillati; phylum Actinomycetota; class Actinomycetes; order Kitasatosporales; family Streptomycetaceae; genus Kitasatospora; species Kitasatospora sp. YST-16. Next base: position 3,993,369 of record NZ_CP113837.1, on the reverse strand, counting down.
ACGGCGTGCTGGCCGGCATCCACTTCGAGGGCCCGTTCATCTCGCACAACCGGTGCGGCGCCCACCGCCCCGACCTGCTGCGCGACCCGGACCCGGCGCTGGTGCGCAAGCTCGCCGACGCGGGCCGCGGCCACACGAAGATGTTCACCCTGGCCCCGGAGCTGCCCGGCGGCCTGGAGTCGGTGCGGATGCTGTCCGACCTCGGCATCATCGCCGCCGTCGGCCACACCGACTCCGACTACGAGGTCACCCTGCGGGCGATCGACGCCGGCGCCACCGTGGCCACCCACCTGTTCAACGCGATGCCGGGCATCCAGCACCGCGCCCCCGGCCCGATCGTCGCCCTGCTGGAGGACGAGCGGGTCACCGTCGAGCTGGTCAACGACGGCATCCACCTGCACCCCTCGGTGGTCGAACTCGCCTACGGCACGGCCGGCGCCGAGCGCGTCGCGCTGATCACCGACGCGATGGGCGCGGCCGGCATGGGCGACGGCCTGTACCCGCTCGGCCCGCTCCAGGTCCGGGTCGAGAACGGCGTGGCCCGCCTGGTCGAGGGCGGCTCCATCGCCGGCTCCACCCTCACCCTGGACGTCGCCTTCCGGCGCGCCGTCACCGTCCTCGGCCTGTCCCTGAACCAGGCCGTCACCTCGCTGTCCACCGTCCCCGCCCGCCTGCTGGGGCTGGGCGACACCATCGGCACCCTGGAGGCCGGAAAGAACGCCGACCTGGTCGTCCTCGACTCCGACAGCTACGAACTCGCCGCGGTGATGCGCCGCGGCGAGTGGATCGTCGGCGCGGACCGCTTCGCCCGGGCCGGCAATCCGGCCTGACCCGGCGCCGCCCCTCCGGGCGGTCCCGGTCCTCCCGCCACGGGGGTGAGCAGCGGAACCTGCGCCTCGCTACTCACCCCACCGGGAGCTCCCCCTTGCCGCTCGCCCGCACCTCCGACCTGCTCGCCGCCGCCGTCGCCGAACGCCGCGGCCTGCCCGCCTTCAACGTGATCACCCTGGAGCACGCCGAGGCCATCGCGGCCGGCGCCGAGGCCGCCGGCACGCCCGTGGTCCTCCAGCTCAGCCAGAACGCCGTCGCCTACCGCGGCGGCCGGCTGCTGCCGATCGCCCGCGCCTGCGCCGAGGTCGCCGCCGCCGCCCGCGTCCCGGTCTCGCTGCACCTCGACCACGTCGAGGACACCGACCTGCTGCGGGCCGCCCCCGGCGCCGGGTTCTCCTCGGTGATGTTCGACGCCTCCGCGCTCCCGCACGACGAGAACGTCAAGGCCACCGCCGAGGCCACCGCCTGGGCGCACCGCCACGGCCTGCACCTGGAGGCCGAACTCGGCCGGGTCGGCGGCAAGGACGGCGAGCCCCCGCTCGGCGCGCACGCCCCCGGCGCCCGCACCGACCCGGCCGAGGCCGCCCGCTACGTCGCCGACACCGCCGTCGACGCACTGGCCGTCGCGGTCGGCTCCTCGCACGCGATGACCACCCGCACCGCCGCCCTGGACCACGCCCTGATCCGCGAACTGGCCGCCGCCGTCCCCGTCCCGCTGGTCCTGCACGGCAGCTCCGGCGTCCCCGACGACGCCCTGGCCGCGGCGGTCGCCGCCGGCATGGTGAAGATCAACATCGGCACGGCGCTCAACCTCGCCTGCACCCCGGCCGTCCGCGCCCACCTGGCCGCCCACCCCGCCGCCACCGACCCGCGCGCCTACCTGACCGCGGCCCGGAACGCGATGACGGCCACCGTCGACCACCTGGCCCGGGTGGTGTCCGGCCGGGCCTGAACCGGGGGCGCGGGGGGCACCGCCCGCCGCGCCCGCCGCCGCTACTTCGGGTAGTCGTTGACGCTCATCGGCGTCAGCGCGACCTGGTCCAGCAGCACCGGGTTGGACGCCCCGGCCGGGACGGTCACCGTGATGGTGTTCGGACCGGCCTGCAGCACCGGCCATATGTTGGTGCTGAACCAGGAGTACGCCGGGTCGGCGGCCGGGGTCTTGGAGTAGTTCTTGAAGGTCACGCCGCCCGGGTGCTCCTTGCCGTTGACGGTGACCTGGGTCGGCTGGTCGGCGCCGGTGTTGTTGAAGTGCAGCCAGAACTTGGCCTTGCCGTCGGCGTCGGCGTTGACCGTCCAGGTGAAGGACGAACCGGCCTGCAGCACCAGGTAGCTGCCGTCGGCGGAGATCGCGCCCTTGACGGTGCTGTCGGTGGTGGCGCCCTGGGCCTGCAGCTTGGACGCGTCGCTGACCGGCTGGCCCGCCGCGGTCGGGCTGGGCGCGGCGCTGCTCGCGGCGGTGCTCGGGCTGTTCGAGGCGGTCGCGGCCGGGCTGTGCGCGGCCGGGGCGGTGGCGTCGGCCTTGGACTTGGACTTGCCGTCCGGGTCGCCGGTGGAGAGCGCGACGCCCGCGCCGACGGCGACCGCGGCGACCACCGCGACGGCGCCGATGATCGCGGCCTTGCCGCGGCCCGCGGGCTTGTCCTCGCCGGGCCGCGGCCGGGAGCGCTCGGCGTACCGGGACTGCTGCGGGGGCAGCGCGGTGGTGGGTTCCTGGCCGTACCCGGCGGGGCCGGGCGGCGGCGAGGCCTGCGGGTGGACGGGCCGCTCGCCGTAGCTGGCGCGGCCGACCTCCATCGGGCGGCTGTAGCCGCTGCGGGGCCGTTCGGCGACGGGCTGCTCGCCCTCCGCCGGGCGGTACAGGTACGCGAAGGGGTCGTCCTGGCCGGCGCCTTCGGGCGCGGTGCCGTTGTCACCGGGCGTGGTCACGGTCGACTCCCCTGGAGCTGGATGGTCTCTGTACCCAGGGCACCCTACCTGGCCCGGGTGAGCAGGGGGTAAGCGGTTCAGACCGACCGGCACACGGAGGGCGGCGTCGCGTGCCGGTCGGTCTCAGCCCGCCCGGCGGTGCGAGCGCTCGCCGCGCGAGCCCCGGGCGGCGCCGCCGCGGGTGCGCTTCTCGTCGTACATCCGCTCGTCCGCGGAGTGCAGCACCTCGTCGATGCTCATGCCGCAGCCGGCCCAGCCGATGCCCAGGCTGACGCCGACCCGCACCGCCCGGTTGTCGATCCGCATCGGCGGCAGGATCGCCCCGCGCAGCCGTCCGGCCAGCTCCTTGGCCTCCTCGCGGCCGATGTTGTCGGCGAGGACGACGAACTCGTCGCCGCTCATCCGGGCCACCGTGTCGCCCTCCCGGACGACCTGCTGCAGGCGGCGGGCGATCTCGATCAGGACGGCGTCGCCGGTGTTGTGGCCGTGCCGGTCGTTGACCAGCTTGAAGCCGTCGAGGTCGCAGTAGAGGACGGCCAGGCCGCGCTCGCCGGCGGGGGCGCCGCCGCGGCGGTGGCCGTGCCACAGGTCGCCGGGCGGCTGCTCGGCGGGGACCACGGCGTGCACGTGGTGGGCGGGGGCGCCGTGGTGGGCGGGCGGGGCCGGGGGTAGGCGGCGCGGCCGTGCTCCAGGGCCCCGTCGGGGGCCGCGTAGCCGTGCGCGGGGGCGGCGCTCTCCCCGGCGGCCGGACGGCCGTCCTGGGCGGCCTGGGAGGGCTCGTGGGGGGCGTCGGACGGGGGCGCCTGGCCGGGGATCGCGGCGGCGGGGGCGATCGGACAGAGCCGGCGGGCCAGCCGGGCCCGCAGCTCGGCGCCGTTGGGCAGGCCGGTGAGGGCGTCGTGGCTGGCCCGGTGGGCGAGCTGGAGCTCGTGGCGCTTGCGGTCCTCGATGTCCTCGACGTGGGTGAGCAGGAAGCTGGGGCCCTCGGCGGCGTCGGCGACCACCGAGTTGCGCAGGCAGACCCACTGGTAGCTGCCGTCCCGGCGGCCCAGCCGCAGCTCGGCCCGGCCGCCCTCGGCGCTGGTGCGCAGCAGCAGTTCGAGGTCGTCGGGGTGGACCAGGTCGACGAAGCGCTGCTGGCGCAGCGCGGCGCGGGGGCGGCCGAGCAGCCGGCACAGCGCGTCGTTGACCCGGCTGAGCTGGCCGGTGGCGTCGCCGTGCAGCTCGGTGATGGCCATCCCGCTGGGGGCGTACTCGAAGGCCTGCCGGAAGGACTCCTCGCTGGCCCGCAGGGCCTGCTGCTCCTTCTCCAGCCGGGCCAGCGCGCGCTGCATCTCGGCGCGCAGCCGGGCGTTGCCGATGGCGATGGAGGCCTGCAGGGAGAACATCTCCAGGGCCTCGCGGGTCCAGGCGCCGGGGCGCTTGCCGCTGCGCGGGCGGTCCACCGAGAGGATGCCGAGCAGGTCGCCGCCGGCGCTGTACATCGGCGCGAGCAGGACGTCGGCGGGGTGCCAGTCGTTGCCGTAGACGGGCATCGGGCCGTCGCCGGTCCAGGTGGGGACGTCGGTGGCGATCGCCCAGCCGCGGTCGTGCGGCAGGAAGCGCAGGGTGCCCCAGTGGTCGGCGACCTGGAGCATCCGCTCCCAGGACTCGCGGGAGCCGACCTGGCCGAGCAGCACGGTGGGGCCGCCGAAGGCGCTCTCCTCGATCTCCCAGACGGCGGCGACCACCAGGTCGCCGTCGGGGCGCACCAGGCTGACCGCGGCGGCGTCGAACCCGAGTCCGTGGACGGCGCCCTCGACGACCGCCTGCAGGGTCCCCGCCAGGCTCCGGGCAGCGTTGAGGTCCGCCACGACCCGGTGCAAGGTGCGGAGGGTCGCCAGGCGGACGTAGGGCTCCGACTCGGCTTCCATGCGGGGGCTCCCCGGCTGCTTCGGATGGTTCGAAAGGTTGTCGTCCGATTGCCAGAAGAACTGAATCACAGGGAGCACTGCGATAGGCACGCTCGGTCAGCAATAGCCGGTGACTGTGACTCAAATCACATAATGATCAAGGACTCGGCGACCAAAGGCCGAGCGGACCTACGACCACGGCCCGATACCGGCCCGCCCGACCGGCGACTACCGTGCGGTACGTGTACAGCTCTCCGCAGTCCCCCGCCGCCCCCGCGGCCCCCGCCCCCGCGGCGGCGGCCGGTGCCACCCCCGAGGAGTTCCGGGCCGCCCTCGGCCAACTGGCCTCCGGCGTCTCGCTGCTGACCGTGCACGACCCCGAGGACGGCGAGGACGCGGGGATGACCGCGACCTCCCTGCTGTCGGTGTCGCTGGAGCCGCCGCTGGTGCTGGTCTCGGTCCGCACCGACTCGCGGATGGACGAACTGCTGGGCCGGGCCGAGACCTGGGCGGTGTCGCTGCTCGGCGAGGAGCACCGCACGCTCGCCTCCCGGTTCGCCATGAAGGGCCGGCTCAGCGACCGGCTGCTGTTCGCCGACGCCGCCTGGCACCGCGGCCCGCACGCCGGCGCCCCGCTGGTCGACGGCGCGCTGGCCACCGTGGAGTGCCGCACCGAGCAGCGGATCGAGGCCGGCGACCACACCCTGGTGCTCGGCCGGGTGCTCGCCGCCGAGGTGCCCGCCCCGGCCGGCCGGCCGCTGCTGTACCTGCGCGGCGGCTACCGGCAGCTCGGCTGACGGCCCGTCACTCCGGGCGGACCCGGCCCCGGCCCTGCTTGAGCCCGGAGCGGTGCCGCTTGTTCTCCAGCCGCCGCTCGACCATGCCGCGGCTGGGCTTAGTGGCCCGCCGGGCCTTCGGCGGCGGCGCGGTGGCCTCCCCCAGCAGCGCGGCCAGCCGGGCCGCGGCCACCTCCCGGTTGCGCCACTGCGAGCGGTGCTCGGAGGCCCGGACCACCAGCACCCCGTCCACCAGCCGGGAGGCCAGCCGCTCCAGGGCGCGCTCCTTCCACACCGGCGGCAGCGCCTCGGAGGCCGCCAGGTCCCACCGCAGCTCGACCTTCGAGTCCGAGGTGTTCACGTGCTGCCCGCCCGGGCCGGAGGAACGCGAGAAGCGCCAGACGAGCTCGGCGTCGGGCACGACCACCGAACCCCGTACGCGCACAGGCTCAGTCATGCGCCCATCATCCCGCCCGCCCCGGGGCCCCGTCACCTGGTTAACCGGGCACAATGGCGGGCGTGATCGAGCTCGGCTACTCGCTGTCCACCCGCCTCCCCGACCCCCCGCAGACCGACTACCGCACCGCGTCGGTCCGCTCGCTGCGGCACGACCTGTTCGCGGGCGACGTCTACCTGGAGGCGGACGAGGGCGCCGGGCTGGAGACCCGCTGGGGCTGGGTGCCGGTGCTGGACTTCGCCTGGGCGGTGTGCGACGTCGTCGAGCGGCTCGACGACGGCCCGCGCGGCAGCCGGGAGGCCCGGGTGCGCACCGAGGACCTGGACTTCACCCAGAACACCGAACTGCTGCGCTTCGCCCGCCGGTTCGGCTGGGTGGAGATCACCGCGACCTGGCGCCCCGACGACGAGCCGCTGGTGGTCCGGCACGCCGAACTGCGCCGCGAGGCCCGGGACTTCCTCCAGGACGTGCTGGCCGACCTGACCGAGCTGCACGAGGGACTCGCCGAGAACCCGAACGTCTGGACCGTGCAGGGCCGCTACCCGAGAATCTGATCGACGCCGGGCGTCCGCCGGACGGAGAAATCCGTCCGTCCACCGAGCAGTGGAACCAACGGCCGCCCGTCCCGCGTTCTCTGGGCAGAACCGACCGAAGGGACACCACAGACCATGCCCGTGAGCCTCACCAAGGGTGGCAACGTCTCGCTGACCAAGGAGGCCCCCGGCCTGACCGCGGTCGCCGTCGGCCTCGGCTGGGACGTGCGCACCACCACCGGCGCCGAGTTCGACCTGGACGCCAGCGCGATCGTGCTGAACGGCGAGGGCAAGGTCTACTCGGACCGGCACTTCGTCTTCTTCAACAACACCAGCACCCCGGACAGCAGCGTCGTGCACACCGGCGACAACCGCACCGGCGAGGGCGCGGGCGACGACGAGTCGATCAACGTCAACCTGGCCGCGCTGCCCGCCGACGTCACCAAGATCGTCTTCCCGGTGACGATCTACGACGGCCTCAACCGCGGCCAGAGCTTCGGCCAGGTCCGCAACGCCTACATCCGGGTGGTCAACCAGGCCGGCGGCGCCGAGATCGCCCGCTACGACCTCTCCGAGGACGCCGCCACCGAGACCGCGATGATCTTCGGCGAGCTGTACCGCAACGGCGACGAGTGGAAGTTCCGCGCCATCGGCCAGGGCTACGCCTCCGGCCTGGTCGGCATCGCCCAGGACTTCGGCGTCAACGTCTGACCCCGCACCACCACGCGAACGGCCCCCCGGGAAGCACCCGGGGGGCCGTTCGCACGTGCGGCGGCGCGGTCAGGAGCGGCCGGCCCGCAGCTCCGGCAGCTCCAGCAGCTCGGTCTCGTCGTGCGCGGTCAGGTCGACCACCTCGGACTCGGTGTCCGACTCGGCGTGCTGGTGGCTCGGCGGCTGCTCCACCGCCCGGTGCGGCGGCTGCGCGGCGTCCACCGGCGCGCCGGACGGCACCGCGTAGCGCTCGCTGTCGGCCAGCGCCTCGTCGCCCACCACGTCCGCCAGGTCGCCCACCGCGGGGGCCGGGGCGCCCGCCCGCAGCGCGGCCCGGGCCGCACCGGGGCGGCCGAAGAAGCTGAACGCGGTGGCCCGCGGCCGCTGCGGCGCCGGCACCGCCGGGCGCTCCTGCGCGGGCAGCGCCGGGCCGACCGGGCGCAGCGCCGCTGCCCCGGCCGCCGGCACCGGCTCCGGCACCTTCGGGCGCAGCTCGACCTGGGCCCGCTCGTCCACCTCGCGGCGCGCCTCGGCGACCGCCGCCTGCCGCTCCAGGTGCCGCAGCGCGGCCTGCGCGCGGACGTAGGAGGCGGGCGTGACGGGGTTCCTGGGGCGGGCGGCCTCCACGGCCCGGCGGGCCGCCTCGGCCTCCTTCAGGGCCTGCTCGGCGACCATCACGGCGCGCTCGCGCAGCAGCCGGGCGATCTCGGTCTCGGCCTTCGCCAGCCGGGACTTCTCCGCGGTCAGCCGCCGCCCGAACCGGGTGGCCCGCTCCTCGGCGACCTCGGCCGCGTACTCGGCCTCGGCGATCTGCTCCTCGTAGCGCTCCTCGGCCCGCATCCGGCGCACCACGGCCAGCTGGGCCGACGTCCGGGCGGCCCGGTCCCGCTGGCGCAGCACCAGCGCCAGGCCGACCACGGCGACCACCGCGGCGACGCCCACCGAGCGGGCCGCCACCTGGTCCGGACTGGCCACCAGCGCGGCCACCGCCGCGAGCACGAGCACACCGGAGGCGACCGGGGGCAGCAGCCGGCCGAGGACGGAGGAATGACGGTGGCGTCCGCGAGACATGGCTAGAAACTAGCGTGCGAATCGCGGCGCTGTCAGCCTCACCCCCCCGTTCGGGCCTTGACAGTCCGCGAGAACCACGGACGGCGACGGTGCGGTGACGATGCGTCAGCGCGGGGAGGCGGCCGTCCCGCGCGGGTGCTCGGGGTCGTCGTGGTCCTCGGGGAGCTTGCAGATGTGCTGCAGCCACAGCGCCACCGCGATCACCGCCGCGCCGGCCAGCACCGCGAACAGCGCGGTGGCCGCCTGCGTCCGGCGGGCCGCGACGTCCAGCGAGCCGAGCAGGAACACCCCGACGCCCGCGTAGATCCCGGTCACCACCGCGGACACCAGCGCGCTGGCCTGCCCCAGCACCAGCGCCCGGGCCGCGTGCAGCGGGTCGACGCCCTTGGCGCCGGGCTGCCGCTCGCGCACCGCCTTCAGCCGGGAGCGCAGCGACACCGCCGCGGCCAGCAGCACCACGGCGATCGCCGCCAGCACGTACGGCGCGTAGGCGGGCACCCCGGGCAGCGTGCCCAGCGAGTCCCACAGCCGGGCGCCGCCCCAGGACAGCAGCCCGGTGATCGCGGTGATGCCGAGCAGCAGGCGGAGACGGAGCGGCTTCACGCGGACGGGCTTCCTTCCAGTGGTACGACGGCGGGGTCACGACCAGGCCACCGTACCGGCCCGGTCGCACCCGCAGGGAGCTACGCCCGCGTGCGCCCGGAAGTTCCCGGGGCCCGCCCCGGCTACTCGGGCAGCCGCAGCTGCAGGTCCCCGCGCAGCCGCACGCCCTGCGCCTCGGCCCCGCCGAGGCCCGCCAGCAGCTCGGCGACCGGCCCGTGGCCCGGTACCTCGGCCGCCGGGTCGGCGTCCTGCCAGGGGGCCAGCACGAACGCCCGCTCGTGCGCCCGCGGGTGGGGCAGCGTCAGGTGCGGGTCGTCGCTGGTGACGCCCTCGTAGGCGAGCACGTCGACGTCCAGGGTGCGCGGCCCCCAGCGGACCTCGCGGACCCGGCCGAAGGCGTCCTCCACCGCGTTGGCCCGCTCCAGCAGGTCCTGCGGGGGCAGCGAGGTGCGCAGCACGGCGACGGCGTTGAAGTAGCTCGGCTGGTTCTCCGGGCCGCCGACGGCGTCGGTCTCGTACACCGCGGACAGCGCGGTCACCCGCACCCCGGGGGTGTCCTCCAGCGCGTCGACGGCGCCCTGCAGGGTCTCCAGGCGGTTGCCCAGGTTGCTGCCCAGGGCGACGGCGGCGGTGCGGGGGCTGTGCAGGGTGGACTCCACGCGGTCCACCTTGCCCTGCAGGTCGAACGTGGTCGGCGTGGCGGTCGGGTCGGTCGTGGCCAATGGAGTTCCCTCTGCTCGGGCTCCACCGGGCGCGGTCAGGCGCGGCTCCGGCGGATCGTGATGGTGACGTCGTCGAACGGGACGGTGATCGGGGCGTCCGGCTTGTGCACGGTGACCTCGACCTCCTCGACCACCTCGTGGCGCAGGCACTGGTCGGCGATCCGCTGGGCCAGCGTCTCGATCAGGTCGACCGGATCGCCCGCGATCACCGCGGTGGCCTCCTCCGCGATCACGCCGTAGTGGGCGGTGCGGGTCAGGTCGTCGCCCGCGGCGGCCGGCCGGGTGTCGAGGAACAGCGTCAGGTCGACCACGAAGGTCTGCCCCTCGATCCGCTCGCGCTCGAAGACGCCGTGGTGGCCGCGGGCACGGAGCCCGCGCAGGGTGACGCGGTCCAGCAAAAGAATCACTGCTCCCAGCTGACGGCCCCGCCCGGGGGCGGGGAACGGCGGGCACCGTCGCCCGCCGCCCCTCGAATCTACCTTCGAGCACCGACCGCCCGGGCCCGCCTCCCCGGCCGCCCACCCGATCGGACCGGCCGCCGCGGCCCTTGACGCGGCGCCGCTACTCGTCCTCGTCGTCCTCGTCGTCCCCACTGGTGAGGACCGGCGACCCGTGGTGCGACCACAGCTTCCAGCCCGCTGACGTCCGCCGGAACAGGTTCGTCGAGACCACCTTGCCGCCCACCAGCGGCCCCAGCTCGCCCTCCTCCTCCGGCTCGCCGCCGGACAGGATGTTCTCCGTGCAGGTGACCAGCGCCACATCTCCCTGCACGTCCACCTCGACGTCGGTCAGGAAGAACTGGATGTACTCGGTGTTCGCCATGATCAGCATGTAGGACCTGGTCACCTGGGCCCGGCCGATCAGCGCCGGCCAGCCCGGGTGGACGCAGAACACCCCGCCCTTGTCGTCCGCCTCGTCCGGCCCCAGCCAGATCTCCTCGACGGCCTCCAGGTCGCCGTTCTCCAGCGCCTCGTACAGCGCTTGGTTGACCGCCAGGACGGCTTCCTCGTCCGGCTCCAGCGCCGCCGCCCGGTCGTTGCCACCGCTCACTGCATCCGCCACGTCTACCCCCTCTGCGCCGCCTGCTCCCAGGCCGCGACGACTCTCACGGCGTCAGCCGTGCCGGACACGTCGTGCACCCGGACCGCCCAGGCGCCCGCCTTCGCCGACAGCACCGAGACCGCCGCCGTGGCGTCGTCCCGCTGCCGCGCCGGGCGCAGCTCCCCGGTTTCCGGGTCGGCCAGCAGCGTACCCAGGAAGCGCTTGCGCGAAGCCGCCACCAGCACCGGCCGTCCCAGCGCCGTCAGCGCGTCCAGCCGGCCCAGCAGCGCCCAGTTGTGCGCCCCGGTCTTGGCGAACCCCAGTCCGGGGTCCAGGATCAGCTGCTCCTGCTTGACGCCCGCGGCCAGCAACTCCTCGACCCGGACGGTCAGTTCCCGCACCACGTCCGCGACCACGTCGCCGTACACCGCGAGGGCGTCCATGTCCGCGGACTGGCCGCGCCAGTGCATCACCACGAACGGCGCGCCGGTGTCGGCGACCACGCCCGCCATCTCCGGGTCCGCGAGCCCGCCGGAGACGTCGTTGACCACCCGGGCGCCCGCCGCGACCGCCGCCGCCGCGACACTCGCCCGCATGGTGTCCACCGAGACCACCACCCCGGCCCGGGCCAGCTCGGTGACCACCGGGACCACCCGGCGCAACTCCTCCGCCTCGGTCACCCGCACCGCCCCCGGCCGGGTCGACTCACCCCCCACGTCCACCAGGTCCGCCCCGCGCGCCACCAGGTCCAGCCCGTGCGCGACCGCCTTCGCCGGGTCCAGCCACATCCCGCCGTCCGAGAAGGAGTCCGGCGTGACGTTGACCACCCCCATCACCGCACAGCGCTCGAGGACGGGCAGACCGGGGACGTTCTCGCTCATGCGTCCCATTATCGACGCACCCCCGAAAACCCCGCGAAACCAGGGGCACCGGGGAGACCTGCCGCGCCAGACCCTGCGAAAGCAGGGGCGCGGGGAACTGCGCGGCCAACCGAGCACCCACAGCCAGATCGCCTCGCAGGACAGCCACTTGCACTGTCCCGCGACCTCGCTGACGTGCTCCTCCCGCCGCGCGCAGTTCCCCGCGCCCCCGGTTTCGCACCATCCCGCCCGCGCAGCGGCCCCGCTTACGCCGCCTTGCCCAGCGGCGCCGCAGGCTCCTGCATCAGGCCCTGGCGCTGCCGCTTGCGGCCGAACCGCGGCATGCCCAGGGTGATGAACGCCTCGGCCTGCATCGCGGCGAAGCCGATCCGCGGCAGGTCGCGGGTGTGCTGGTAGACCAGGAAGCGCGGCTCCCAGGTGGGCTGGAACTTCGCGTTGAACTTGTACAGCGACTCGATCTGGAACCAGCGCGACAGGAACACCAGCAGCCCGCGCCAGGCCCGCAGCACCGGCCCGGCCCCGATCCGCTCGCCGCGGGCCAGCGCCGAGCGGAACATCGCGAAGTTCAGCGAGACCCGGCGCACGCCCATCGCCCCGACCTCCTGGAGGGCGGCGACGATCAGCAGCTCGTTCAGGCCCGGGTCGGCCTCCCGGTCGCGGCGCATCAGCTCCAGCGAGATGCCGTCCTCGCCCCACGGGACGAAGTGCAGCACGGCCTTCAGGTCGTCGCCGGTGGCCGGCTGCCCCTCCTCGGGGGCCTTGTGCGCGGTGACGACCACGCAGTCGTCGTCCCCGGCGTCGCCGAACCGGCCGAGCGCCATGGAGAAGCCGCGCTCGGTGTCGGTGCCGCGCCAGCGGGCCGCCGCGTCGCCGATCTGCCGCTTCTCCTCCAGGGTGAGGTCGCCGACCCGGCGCACCTTGCAGGAGTAGCCGTTGCGCTCGATCCGCTTGACCATCTGCCGGACGTTGCGCATGGCGCGGCCGGAGAGCGAGAAGGCGGCGGTGTCGACGATCGCCTCGTCGCCGAGCTCGATCGCGTCCAGCCCGGCCTCCCGGGTCCACACCTCGCCGCCGACCTCGGAGCAGCCCATCACGGCCGGGGCCCAGGCGTGCTCGCGGGCGGTGGCCATGAAGACCTTGATCGCGCCGGGCCAGGCCTCGACGTCGCCGACCGGGTCGCCGGAGGCCAGCATCACGCCGGAGACCACCCGGTAGGAGATCGCGGCCTTGCCGGTGGGCGAGAACAGCACGCTCTTGTCGCGGCGCAGCGCGAAGTAGCCGAGCGAGTCGCGCCGGCCGTGCCGGGCCAGCAGCTCGCGCACCCGGACCTCGTCCTCGGGGGTGAGCTCGGGCTCGGGCTTCTCCGGGCGCAGCGCCAGGTACGCGGTGCTCAGCGCGGTGACCAGGCCGAGCGCGCCGAGCGAGTAGCCGACCAGGTCGCCGATCCGGTCGGAGGTGTAGTGGATCGGCCCCTCGAAGCCGAACAGGCCGTAGCCGACCTGCTCCAGGCGCTGGAACAGCGACGGGTCGCCGACCTCCGCCTTCCAGCGGACCGACACCACGACCAGGCCGAGGCCCACCGACACCGCGCCGAGCAGCACGAACGCGGCCACCGCCCGCCAGCGGGTGCGCGGGTCGGCCTTGGCGTAGAACTCGCGCCGGTGCACCAGCATCACGGCGAGCAGCGCCAGCGAGACCACGGCCTGCCCGAACTGGTGCCAGCGCAGCAGGTGCAGCGCCGCGCCGACCGGCAGCAGCACGCACACCGCCCGCCAGGCGCGCGCCTTGCGGCGGCGCAGCGCGTGCGCGAGCAGCACCAGCAGCATGCCGACCATCAGGGTGCCGGCGGCGGCCAGCGAGGTGGTGCCGCCGGGCAGCTGGCCGACCACGGTGTGGACCCGGGTGAGCCGCAGCCGGGGCGAGAGCGCGACGGCGATGTCGATCAGGCCGATCGCCAGGCAGGCGTACCCGACCGCGCCCGGCAGCCAGGCCCGCGGCACCGCGGCGGCCTGGCTGCGGAGCGCCTGCAGGCCCCGGTGTCGGGGCGCGTCGGAGGTCGTCTCAGCGGACACGGGAGCGCTCATGGGAACTCAGCCTAGAGGCACCGGGACGCTGCGCGCGCACTCCGGGAACAGGGGCGTGATGGACTTTCATGACTGTTCCTTTTTCTGGCAATCCGCACGTCAAGTGCGGTCCACGGGGCGTTCCGGTCCGCTCGCCGGGGGCCCGGATCGAACGGTTGCGCTCATCGGTCCGGGGGACACGACTCCCCGGCCTCGTCCGCACCCGTGCCCGCCCGACCGGCGGTTCGGCGCGTCCGGCATCCCGATGGACGCCGCGTTCCACTGCGACGGTTCCCCTTCCGGTACCGGGCTATTCGCACGGGTTTCCGACGCCCGGTCAGCGTACCCCCATTCGCTCCCGACGGACCGTCAGATGACGATGGCGGGGCGGGAGTCGAGGAGGGACCGGAAGGCATGGAGCTCACCAGCCGGACACTGGTGTACACGCTGGCCGCGGTGGCCGCCGCCGCCCTGCTCGGCACCCTGTGGCTGTGGCCCCGGCTGGCCCGGCAGCGCCCGCTCCCGGTGCTCGGACGGCTGGGCCTGCTGACGGTCACCCAACTGGCGGTGCTGGGCGTGCTGCTGCTGTCGGTCAACGACGCGTACGGCTTCTACAGCTCCTGGAACGACCTGCTGCGTCCCGGCGGCGCCCCGCTCGCCCTGGCCGCCGCCAAGGGTCCGGACGCCGCCCCGGCGGGCGGGCAGCTGGTGCGGCCCACCACCGAGGGCGGGCTGGAGGGCGTCAAGGACGTGCTGCCCGCCGGTCCCCCGGAGGAGGTCGGCCGGGTCGACTCGGTGCGGATCACCGGCCCCGCCTCCGGCCTGTCCGACCAGGTCTTCGTCTACCTGCCGCCGGAGTACTTCAACCCGCGCTACGCCCGCGAGCGCTTCCCGGTGCTGCTCGCCCTGGCCGGCTACCCCGGCCCGTCGCTGCACCTGGTCGAGGGGCTGCGGCTGCCGCAGACCGCCGCCGAGCTGCAGCGCACCGGGCAGCTGGCGCCGACCGTGATCGTGATGGCCCGCCCGACGGTGGCCCCGCCGCGCAACACCGAGTGCGTGGACGTCCCGGGCGGTCCCAAGGCGGAGACCTGGTTCGCCCAGGACGTCCCGGCGGCGGTGCGCTCCGCGTACCGGGTCGGCCGGTCGGCGGACTCCTGGGGCGTGTTCGGCTACTCCACCGGCGGGTCCTGCGCGCTGCGGCTGGCGATGCGCCACCCCAGCACGTTCCGGACCGCGGCCGGGATGCACGCCGACTACACGGTGCCCAACGACCGCTGGACGGACGGCGACCTGTTCCGCGGCGACAAGGACGCCGCCCAGCAGTCCGACCTGAACTGGCGGCTGAAGCACCTGCCCGCGCCGCGGGCCGACCTGCTGCTGGTCTCCACCCGGGCCGAGGACGACTACCCGGCCACCGAGCAGTTCCTGGCCGAGGCCCGGCAGGTGTCCGCGGCCCACCCCGAGCTGGAGGTCGACTCGATCGTCCTGCCCGACGGCGGCCACTCCTTCGAGAGCTGGCGCCGCGAGCTGCCCGCCACCCTGGAGTGGCTCGGCGACCACCTCGCCCCGCCGCCGGACCGCGAGCCGCGGCCCTGACGCGCAGGGGCGCCACCCGTGGCGGGTGGCGCCCCTGCGGCGGACTGACGGCGCGTCAGCGGCCGATGATGAGGCTCATCGCCTCGTTGCGGGTGGCCGGGTCGCGCAGCTGGCCGCGGACGGCGGAGGTGATGGTCTTGGCGCCGGGCTTGCGGATGCCGCGCATCGACATGCACATGTGCTCGCACTCGATCACCACGATGGCGCCGCGCGGCTCCAGGATCCGCATCAGCGCGTCGGCGACCTGGCTGGTCAGGCGCTCCTGCACCTGCGGCCGGCGGGCGTACACGTCGACCAGCCGGGCCAGCTTGGACAAGCCGGTGATCTTGCCGCTGGTGGACGGGATGTAGCCGACGTGCGCGACGCCGCGGAACGGCACCAGGTGGTGCTCGCAGGTGGAGAACACCTCGATGTCCTTGACCAGCACCATCTCGTCGTGGCCGAGGTCGAAGGTGGTGGTCAGCACGTCCTCCGGCTGCTGCCACAGCCCGGCGAATATCTCCCGGTAGGCGCGGGCCACCCGGGCCGGCGTCTCCAGCAGGCCCTCGCGGTCCGGGTCCTCCCCGACGGCGAGCAGCAGCTCGCGGACGGCGTTCTCGGCCCGCTTCTGGTCGAACTCGCGGACGGGGGTCTCACCGTCGAGCGTCACCGGATCGATCATGCGTGCCTCGCTGCTCGTCAGTCGGAAAAATCTCGGTAAAGAGGGTCGGTGCAGCACGAATGCCGCGCCTCCAGGGTACAAACCCCGGAAACGCGGCATCCATTCCGAACGGTTGTGCGGTCGGTCAGCTCTCGACCTGGCCGCCGTCGACCGGCGGGAGCTTCACGACGTCGACCGGGTCGCCCGCGGTCGGCGCGGCGCCGTTGGTCAGCGCCAGCTCCTTCGGCGACTGCACCGGCGGCCGGGTGGACGGGGTGCGGCGGGCCGACCCGGTCCAGGCCGGACGCGGGGGACGCTTGATCACCGGAGTGAAGATCTCGGCGATCTGCTCCTTGTTCAGCGTCTCCTTCTCCAGCAGTTCGAGGACCAGGTTGTCGAGCACGTCCCGGTTCTCGACCAGGATCTCCCAGGCGTCGTTGTGCGCCGTCTCGATCAGCTTCTTGACCTCCTCGTCCACCAGCCCGGCGACCTCTTCCGAGTAGTCGCGCTGGTGGCCCATCTCGCGGCCGAGGAACGGCTCGGAGTCGGAGGAGCCGAACTTGATCGCGCCGAGGCGCTCGCTCATGCCGTACTGGGTGACCATGGCCCGCGCGGTGGCGGTGGCCTTCTCGATGTCGTTCGAGGCGCCGGTGGTCGGGTCGTGGAAGACCAGCTCCTCCGCCGCCCGGCCGCCCAGCATGTAGGACAGCTGGTCGAGCATCTCGTTGCGGGTGGTCGAGTACTTGTCCTCGTCCGGCAGCACCATCGTGTAGCCCAGGGCGCGGCCCCGGGACAGGATGGTGATCTTGTGCACCGGGTCGGAGTAGTTGCAGGCCGCCGCGACCAGGGCGTGGCCGCCCTCGTGGTACGCGGTGATCTTCTTCTCCTTGTCGGACATGATCCGCGAGCGCTTCTGCGGACCGGCCACGACGCGGTCGATCGCCTCGTCCAGCATCTGGTTGTCGATCAGCTTCTTCTCGGAGCGCGCGGTGAGCAGCGCCGCCTCGTTCAGCACGTTCGACAGGTCGGCGCCGGTGAAGCCGGGGGTCCGCTTGGCGACGGCCGACAGGTCGACGTCCGGCGCGATCGGCTTGCCCTTCTGGTGCACCTTGAGGATGTCCAGCCGGCCCTGGAGGTCCGGACGGTCGACCGCGATCTGCCGGTCGAAGCGGCCGGGGCGCAGCAGCGCCGGGTCCAGGATGTCGGGGCGGTTGGTGGCGGCGATCAGGATGACGCCGCCCTTGACGTCGAAGCCGTCCATCTCGACCAGCAGCTGGTTGAGGGTCTGCTCGCGCTCGTCGTGGCCGCCGCCGAGGCCCGCACCGCGGTGCCGGCCGACGGCGTCGATCTCGTCGACGAAGATGATCGCCGGGGCGTTCGCCTTGGCCTGCTCGAACAGGTCGCGGACGCGGCTGGCGCCGACGCCGACGAACATCTCGACGAAGTCGGAGCCGGAGATCGAGTAGAACGGCACGCCCGCCTCGCCCGCGACGGCGCGGGCCAGCAGGGTCTTGCCGGTGCCGGGCGGGCCGTACAGCAGCACGCCCTTGGGGATCTTGGCGCCGACCGCCTGGAACTTGGCCGGCTCCTGCAGGAACTCCTTGATCTCGTGGAGCTCCTCGACCGCCTCGTCGGCACCCGCGACGTCCGCGAAGGTGGTCTTCGGGGTGTCCTTGGTGAGCAGCTTGGCCTTGGACTTGCCGAACTGCATGACCCGGGAGCCGCCGCCCTGCATCTGGTTCATCAGGAACAGGAAGACCAGGACGATGATCACGATCGGGAGCATCGAGAAGAGCAGGCTGACGATCGTCGACTGCTTCTCGGGGCTGACCGTGTAACCGTCGGCGATCTGCCCGCCGGCGTACTTGTCCTGCAGGGTCTTGGCCAGGTCGGCGGCCTGCTGCTCGCCGGTGTAGGAGGCCTGGAAGCGGGTGCCGGACGGCGACTTGCCGTTCGAGCCGGCCTTCAGCTTCTGACCGTCCTGCAGCTGGATCTTGATGAGGTTCGAGTCACCGGTGGTGAGCTGCGCCGACTTCACCTGGTTGTTGTCGATGGCGCTGACGATCTGCCCGGTGTCCGCAGTCTTGTAGCCGCTCGAATCCGAGACGAGCTCCATCAACGCGAACACGGCGAGGGCGGCCAGCACGACCCACATGATCGGCGCACGGAAGTATCGCTTGACGTCCATCCATGCGGGGCGTCACCGCCCCGTCCCTCCTGCCAGTTCAACGGGCGCTGCTCGGCTGTGGGGCCTCGGCGCATCCGATATGTGCTCGTAAGACGAGCGTTTGATTGGACCGTACCGCAGCGACCCCCGGTCCCGGCGGGATCGCACCACGGTGCGGGCTATTTTCCTACCCCCGCACAACGGGTGGGAACGGGACACTGTTCCCACCCGTCGCCCGGACGGTTCAGCCGCCGTAGACGTGCGGCGCCAGCGTGCCGATGAACGGCAGGTTGCGCAGCTTCTCGGCGTAGTCCAGGCCGTAGCCGACCACGAACTCGTTGGGGATGTCGAAGCCGACGTACTCGACGTCGATCTCCACCTTGGCGGCGTCCGGCTTGCGCAGCAGGGTGCACACCTTGAGCGAGGCCGGGCCGCGCGAACCCAGGTTGCCGAGCAGCCAGGACAGCGTCAGACCGGAGTCGATGATGTCCTCGACGATCAGCACGTCCTTGCCGGCGATGTCGGTGTCCAGGTCCTTGAGGATCCGGACCACGCCGGAGGACTTGGTGCCCATCCCGTACGAGGAGACCGCCATCCAGTCCATGGTCACCTGGCTGTGCAGCGTCCGGGCCAGGTCGGCCATCACCATCACGGCGCCCTTGAGGACGCCGACCAGCAGCAGGTCCTTCCCCGCGTAGTCCTGATCGATCCGTGCGGCCAGCTCCGCCAGCTTGGCGTCGATCTCGTCCTTGCTGATGAGCACCTTCGCGAGGTCTGCGCCCATGTCGTTCTGGTCCACCGGGGATACGTCCTCAAACGTTCGGGGTCTGGGTTCGGCGGCGGTAGTACGACTGGTTCGTGCTCAGCCGCCCTGCCTCCGAAACACCAGCGTGCCACACCGGCGCACGGCTTCGACGCCCCCGGGTAGGTGCAGCGGGCCCTGGCCGCGCCAGCCGGTGACCAGCAGGTCCACCGTCTCCAGGTGGCGGGCGAACAGGTCGCCGGCCGGGCAGCCCGCGCGCAGCGCGGCCCGGCGCAGCACCCGGCGGCGCACGGCGGGGGGCAGTTCGGCGAGCTTGCCCACGTCCAGGGCGCCGTCCGGGGAGCGCAGGTCGCGCTCGGCCAGGGCGGCCCACTGGTCGAGGGCGTCGGCGTCGTCGCGGAACAGCCGGGCGGTGCGGGCCAGTGCCTCCACCACGCCGCCGCCCAGGTGCTTCTCCAGCACCGGCAGCACCTCGTGCCGGACCCGGGAGCGGGTGTAGGCCGGGTCGGCGTTGTGCGGGTCGTCCCAGACCGGGATGGACTGCGCGGCGCAGGCCTGCCGGGTGGCGGCCCGGTCCAGCTCCAGCAGCGGGCGGCGGTAGCGGCCCTTCTGGGCGGGCATCCCGGCCAGCGAGCGGGCCCCGGAGCCGCGGGCCAGGCCCAGCAGCACGGTCTCCGCCTGGTCGTCGCGGGTGTGGCCGAGCAGCACGGCGAGCGCGCCGTGGCGCTCGGCGGCCAGGTCGAGCGCGGCGTAGCGGGCGTCCCGGGCGGCGTTCTCCGGGCCGCCCCCGCGGCCCACCCGGACGGCGACCGCCTCCACCGGGTCCAGGCCGAGTTCGCGCAGCCGGACGGCGACCTGCTCGGAGCGCTCGGCTGAGCCGTCCTGCAGGCCGTGGTCGACGGTCACCGCGCCGACCCGCAGGCCGAGCTTGGGGGCCTCGAAGGCGGTGGCGGTGGCCAGCGCCATCGAGTCGGCGCCGCCGGAGACCGCCACCAGCACCAGCGGGGAGCCGGGCGCGGCGGGCGTGCGGGGCAGGCCGGAGGGGTGCCGGCGGGCGTTGCCGATCAGCGTGCCGGGCACCGTCGCGGTGCCGGCCAGCGCGGGCACCGGCACCGGCGCGGGCGTCCGCGGGCGGTCCTGCCCGCCGGGGACGACACCCGCCTCCGCGGCGAGTTCGGCGAGGGTACGGCGGACGGCGAGGCGTATCGCCGCGACAGCGGGGTGTGGGCCCATGGTTGGCACTCCTTGGCGGAGGGGGGTTCGTCGGCACCGGTCAGCTCTCGGTCACCAGGCGCTCACAGATGGTCGCAGAATCCGGCCACCGCCCACGCCACCCGCGCCAACGGCGGATCCACCGTCCCACGTACGGGTGAATGGAGAAACGTTACGGCTGCCTCCAGGTGTACGACTCACCCGGTCGACGGGCCGGTCGGGACCGGACGCGCGCCCGTCCGGGAACCGCGCTCAACCGATCACCCGGGCCACCCAGGAGGCCGGGTCGTGGACCTCCTCCTTGGTCGGCAGCGTGTTCGGCGAGGTCCACACCCGGTTGAAGCCGTCCATCCCGACCCGCTCCACCACGCCGCGGACGAACACCGCGCCGTCCTGGTACTGCCGCAGTTTGGCGTCCATCCCGAGCAGCCGGCGCAGCGCCAGGTCGAGGCGGCCGCTGCCGCGGTCGCGGCGGCGCTGGAACTTCTCCCGGATCTCCGCCACCGAGGGCACCACCGCCGGCCCCACCCCGTCCATCACCACGTCCGCGTGGCCCTCCAGCAGCGACATCACCGCCGTCAGCCGGGCCAGGATCTCCCGCTGCGCGGGCGTCTGCACCAGGTCGGTCACGCTGGGCACGCCGCCCTCCCGCCGGGTGCCGCCCAGGCCCGGGACCGGCAGGCCGCCGAGCGCCTCGCGCAGCCGCTCCAGGAAGGCCGCCGGGTCGACGTCGGTCTGCGCCAGGAAGTCCTGCACCTCGGACTGGATGTGGTCGCGCAGCCAGGGCACCGCGCTGAACTGGGTCCGGTGGGTCTCCTCGTGCAGGCACACCCAGAGCCGGAAGTCGTGTGGGGCGACGTCGAGTTCGCGCTCCACCTGGACGATGTTCGGCGCCACCAGCAGCAGCCGCCCGGGCGGGACGGGCAGGCCGCGCCGCGGCTGGTCGAACAGGCCCTCCGGGGTGTCCGGGGCGCTCGGCAGCTCGGCCGGGGCGAAGGTCTCGTACTGGCCGAGCACCTTCGCCGACAGGAAGGCCAGCACCACGCCGACCTCCACCCCGGTGGCCTTCGCGCCCGCCGCGCCGGCCGCCGCGCCGAACCCGCCGCCCTCCCGGCGGGCCGCCAGCTTCTCGGTCAGCGGCCGCACCACCGTCCGGAAGCCCGCCACGTTGGCCCGCACCCAGCCCGGCCGGTCCACCACCAGCACCGGGGTGCCCGCCGCCGAGGCCGACCCCATGCCGGTGTACTCGCGCACGTGCCGCTCGGCCTCCGCGGCGTGCCGGCGCAGCTCGGCGACGGCGGCCCGGGCCTCGTCCCGACCGATCCGCGGCCCCGGCCGGGCGAGCCGCACCGCGGTCGCCACCGCGAGGTTCCAGTCGATCATCTCCGCACCGCCGCTCGCGCTCGTCATGCCCTCACCGTACGTGCTCGCCCCCGCCCGGGGGAGGGACGCACCAGCCCGGACCGCGAGGTGACGCACCGTCAGCGGGCTTCCGGGAGAAGCCCGCTGCGGCCGGCCGGGCCGGGTCAGCAGCCGCAGGCGGCGATCCGGGCGACGATCCGGTCCACGGCGGCCCGGGCGGCGGCCGGGTCGGCGTCGGTGCGGGTCATCAGGGCGAAGGCCAGCACCCGGCCGTCGGCGTCGACCACGGTGCCGGCCAGGGTGTTGACGCCCTGGAGGGTGCCGGTCTTGGCCCGGACGATGCCGGCGGCCTCCCCGGCGCCGGACTTCGCACCGAAACGGTTCACCAGGGTGCCGGAGAAACCGGCCACCGGGAGGCCGGTGATCACCGGGCGCAGCTCCGGGTGGGCGGGGGCGGCGGCCACGGCGAGCAGCTTCACCAGGGTGATCGGCGGGATCAGGTTGGCCTTGGCCAGGCCGCTGCCGTCGGTGAGCAGCACGCCGTCCAGCGGCACCCCGAGCCCGGCCAGCTCGTCGGTGACCGCCTTCGCCGCGCCCTCGAAGCTGGCGGGCTGCTTCGCGGCGACCGCGGCCTGCCGGGCGACCGCCTCGGCCAGCGTGTTGTCGGAGGTGGTGAGCATCCGTTCGACCAGCCGGCCGATCGTCGGCGACTCCACCCGGGCCAGTTCGGCCGCCCCGGCGGGCGCGGCGGCCGCGGCGGGCTTGCCCTGCACGGTGACGCCCTCGGCCCTGAGGAAGCCGGCGAAGGAGTCGGCGGCCTGCCCGGCCGGGTCGAACACCCGGGCCGGGGCCTCGTCGGGCGAGCGCGGGTCGATCCGGCCCTCGTCGACCATCAGCGGGGTGACCGCGGCGATGTTCATCGCGTCGTGGTCCCGGTGCAGCAGCGGGCCGGTGTACAGCGAGGTGTCGTACGAGAGCTTGACCCCGGTGGTGCCGGCGGCCTTCAGCGCGGTGGCGGTGCGGTGGGCCAGGTCGGCCATCGAGGCGGGGGCGCTGTCCTGGTCGACCGGCAGGCCGCCGATCCGGACCTGGTCGGCGGGCAGCGCGGTCAGGGTGGGGTCGCCGCCGCCGACCAGGGTGATCTCGCCGGGGGCGGCGCCGACCACGGTGGTGGCGATCCGGTGCCCGGCGGGCAGCAGGGCGAGCGCGGCGACCGCGGTGGCGAGCTTGGTGGTGGAGGCGGGGGTGGCCGGGGTGCTCTCCTGGGCGCCGAACAGGAACTCGCCGGTGGCGGCGTCGGCGACCGCGAAGTTCAGGGTGCCCAGCGCCCTGTCCTGGACGGTGCCGCCGAGCGCGGTGCGCAGCCCGCCGCCGGTCGGCGCCTTGCTGTCGGCGGCGTCGCCCTCGGCCAGCACCGGGCCCTTGAGCGGGACGGCCCGGTGCCGGTCGTCGCGGCGCTGCTTGCCGCCGCCCTTGCCGTCGCTCCGGCCGCCGTCCCTGTCGTCCCCGCGGCCGTCGTCCTGCCGGTCGCCGCCCCGGTCGCCGTCCTGGCCGCCCTCGTCGGCGTGCCGGCCGTGTCCGGCGCCCGGCGTGGGCTGGGCGAGGGCCGGTTCCGCGGTGAGCGCCCCGGCCGCCAGCACCACCCCCAGCGCGGCCGCGAGGGCGGCTCTGCGCCCGCGTCCCACCCCTGTCCCTGATCTCACCGACCGGCCCCTTTCCTGAGCACACCCCGCCGTAGGAGACACTTGGATTCTGTCAGTACCGACCGTTGGAGGAACCGTTGGAGTTCGACGTCCTGATCGAGATCCCGAAGGGCTCGCGCAACAAGTACGAGGTCGACCATGAGACCGGTCGGCTCCGTCTGGACCGCATGCTCTTCACCTCGACCCGCTACCCGGCCGACTACGGCTACGTCGAAGGCACCCTCGCGGACGACGGCGACCCGCTGGACGCGCTGGTCATCCTGGAGGAGCCGACCTTCCCGGGCTGCCTGATCAAGTGCCGCGCCATCGGGATGTTCCACATGACCGACGAGGCCGGCGGCGACGACAAGCTGCTGTGCGTCCCGGCGACCGACCCGCGCTGGTCGCACCTGCAGGACCTGCAGGACGTGTCGGAGTTCGACCGCCTGGAGATCCAGCACTTCTTCGAGGTCTACAAGGACCTGGAGCCCGGCAAGTCCGTCCAGGGCGCCGACTGGGTCGGCCGCGCCGAGGCCGAGGCCGAGATCACGGCCTCGATCAAGCGCCTGGAGGAGCAGGGCGGCCACTGAGCCGTGACACCCCCAGGGGTGGCCCGCACCGCGCGTGCAGGGGCGGGAGTCCGGAGTCCCGGGCTCCCGCCCCTGCTGCTTGCGCCCTGCTGCGCGTACGCGCGGCGGCGGCTCAGGCGCCGTCGTTGTCGTCGAGCCGGAAGCCGACCTTGAGGCCGACCTGGTAGTGCTCGACCTCGCCGTCCTTGAGGTGGCCGCGGACCTGGACCACCTCGAACCAGTCCAGGTTGCGCAGCGTCCGGTTCGCCCGGGCCAGGCCGTTGCGGATGGCGGCGTCCACGCCCTCGTGCGAGGAGCCGACGATCTCGGTGACCCGGTAGGTGTGGTCGGTCATGGCGGTCTCTCCCTGTGCGGCGACGGGTGGCTCCCCCCGCCGTCCACCGTGCACCGAAGCGCCGCCCCGGGCATCCCGGCGTCCGCCGACGGGGCGCCCGGGGCGCGGGCTCAGAACGCCGCGCGGACCTCGCCGACCACGTTCCCGCCGCCGTGCAGCGGGGCGGCGGCGATCCGCTCCAGCACCGGGTCCTGGACGCCCAGTCGGCGCAGCGCGGCGGCCAGCACCGGGCCCCGGGCGCGCTCCGCGCCGTCCTCGATCTTGAAGGCGAGCGCCCGGCCGTCGGCCAGCGCCACCACCTGGACGGCCTCGGCGCCCATCTTGGACAGCGCGCCGGGCACCGCCCGCATCAGCCAGGTGTCGGCCCGGCGGGTGCCGGCCACGTACTCGGGGTGGGCGCGCATCGCGTCGGCGACCCGGCGCTGCTCGGTGCCGGGGGCGGCCAGCAGCAGGGCGCGGTAGCCGCGGGCCAGGCCGGTCAGCGAGACGGCCAGCAGCGGGGCGCCGCAGCCGTCGGTGCCCAGGTGGGCGGCGCGCTCGCCGGTGGCCTCCTCCAGGGCGGTGCGGGCCAGCTGCTGGATCGGGTGGGCCGGGTCGAGGTAGCCCTCCAGGTCCCAGCCGTTGGCGGCGGAGGCGGCCAGCCAGGCGGCGTGCTTGCCGGAGCAGTCCATCAGGATCGGGGCGCGCTCCCCGCCGGAGCGCAGCAGTTCCTCCGCCTCGACCTGGTCCAGCGGCAGGTCCGCGGGCAGCCGCAGGGCGGCCTCGGTGAGGCCGGCGTCGGCCAGCAGCCGGCGCACGGCGGCGCGGTGGAAGGGCTCGGCGGAGTGGCTGGAGGCGGCCAGCGCGAGCTGTTCGCCGTGCAGGTCGAGGCCGGCCCGCAGGGTGGCCACCGCCTGGAAGGGCTTGGCGGTGGAGCGCGGGTAGACCGGCAGTTCGGGGGTGCCGAGCGCGTACTCGACGGCGCCGTCGGCGTCGAGCAGGACCAGCGAACCGCGGTGGCGGCCCTCGGTGAAGCCGGAGCGTATGACCTCGGCGAGGGCGGGCAGGGCGGACTGCGACACGGGTGGGTCTCCAGGGCGGTGCGGTGAGGGTGAGGGTGGCCCCGGCCGCGGCCGCCCCGCTCAGCGTTCGCTGAGCAGGTCGTCGACCCGGGCCTCCCCCTCACGGTACCTGCGGGTGATCTCCGCCCCGCAGTCGTCCGCGGTGCGCTGCAGCGCGTGCCGGCGGCCGGAGACCTCGCGCTGGTGCACGTCGAGCCGCTCGACGGCGGCCAGCAGGTCGGCGGTGGCGTGCGCGGACAGGTCGGCCAGCTGGACGTCGCCCATCAGGGCGTCCGCCTCGCGCCGGTAGCGCTCGCCGCGCGGCGGGCCGAGGGTGACGTGCCGGGCCGGGCGGCGGGTGGCGGACGGGGCGTCGGCGAGGATCGCCGGCAGTCGGTCCAGCAGCGCGCACTGGGCCTCGCCGGCGGCGGTCAGCGGGATCTCCCGGCGCTGGAGCTCGGCCCGCAGGATGTCCATCCGGCCGTGCAGCAGGCGGCGCAGGTAGGACAGGTCGGCCTCCTGCTCCAACGCGTCCCGGCGGAGCACCCGCAGTTCCTCCAGGGCCAGGCCGGCCAGCCCGTCGACCGCGCTCACGTCCATCAATCCGACCACCTGCCGTAGTACCAGTGCCCGCCGGTAGCACGGGCCGCCCGTCCTCCAGGGTTCCCCCCGGCGGGCGCTGCCACTCGTGCGGGTGACGCGGTTCGCCGGGACGGCGGACGCCACCGCGGGGCCCGGGTGGCCCCGGGCCGTCGGACAGCGTGCCACCCCGGGCCCCGGCGCCGCACGCCCGAGTACCCGAACGGCCCCCTGGCGAACACCCCTGGCTAGTACGAAGAATCCGCGCCACCGGCTCACCTGCACGAATCAGGGCGCATCACGCGCGACCCCGGCGCGCAACCGGAGGCCGTGCGCCCCCAGTGAGCCCGGACGGGCACAATGACGGCATGCGAGCAGTGGTGCAGCGGGTCGCCGGGGCGGCCGTGACGGTGGACGGCGAGACGGTCGGCGCGATCGAGGGGCCGGGCCTGTGCGTCCTGGTCGGCGTCACCCACGAGGACACCCCGGCCCGGGCCGCCCAACTGGCCCGCAAGCTCTGGACGCTGCGGCTGTTCCCGGGCAACCCCGAGCAGTCCTGCTCGGAGCTCGGCGCCCCGCTGCTGGTGATCAGCCAGTTCACCCTCTACGGGGACGCCCGCAAGGGCCGCCGCCCCACCTGGAACGCGGCCGCGCCCGGCCCGGTCGCCGAGCCGCTGGTGGACGCCGTGGTGGCCGAACTGCGCACGCTGGGCGCCAAGGTGGAGACCGGGCGGTTCGGCGCCGACATGCAGGTGTCGCTGGTGAACGACGGGCCGTTCACCGTGCTGCTGGAGGTCTGAGGCCCGCACGGGCGCGAGGGGTCCTCACGGATGCGACAGGCCCTCACGGCCGTGAGGGGATGTCGTGAAAGTGAGGCCCTCTCACGGAGGCGAGAGGGTCTCACGAGAGCGTCGCCCCGTCACGCCGGGACGATCACGTCCTGGGTGCCGGGGACGCCGTCGGCCAGCAGCACCGCGTCCACCGGGGTGTTGCGCTTGACCAGGGCCAGCGCGATCGGGCCCAGCTCGTGGTGGCGGGCCGAGGAAGTGACGAAGCCGACCGGGCGCTCCTGGCCCTCGACGCGGACCTCGGCGCCGTGCGCGGGCAGCTTCTCCTCGGTGCCGTCCAGGTGCAGGAAGACCAGGCGGCGCGGCGGCCGGCCCAGGTTGTGCACCCGGGCGACCGTCTCCTGGCCGCGGTAGCAGCCCTTCTGCAGGTGCACGGCGCTGCCCAGCCAGTCCACCTCGTGCGGGATGGTGCGGTGATCGGTCTCGAAGCCGAGCCGCGGCCGGTGCCCCTCGACCCGCAGTGCCTCGTACGCCCAGACGCCCGCCGCCGGGCCGAACTCCTCGGCGGCCGCGGCGAGTTCGGCGCGCGGGAGGAACAGGTCGCGGCCCCACGGGAGTTCGCGCACCGCGGCGGCCCGCTCGACCGGGGCGGTGGAGCCGGCCGGCAGGAAGACCACCGCGTACTGCTCGGTGGCGTCGGCGACCTCGACCCGGTTCCAGAACTTCATCGACTCCAGGTACTTCACCAGCGCGGGAGCGTCGCCCGGCTCGACGTGGATCCAGGTGGTCTCCCCGTCGTCGACCAGGTAGAGCGCGTGCTCCACGTGCCCGTTCGGGGAGAGCACCAGCGCCTCGGTGGCGTGCTGCGGCGGCAGTTCGCTGACGTGCTGGGTGAGCAGCAGGTGCAACCAGCTCAGCCGGTCCGGGCCGGTCGCGGTGATCACGCCGCGGTGCGACAGGTCCACGAAGCCGCGGCCCGCGGCCAGCGCGCGCTGCTCGCGGAACAGGTCGCCGTAGTGGGCGGCGACCCCCTCGTCGGGACCTTCGGCGGCAACGGCGCCGGGCAGGGCAAGCAGCGGGCTCTTCATACCGGTCAGCTTACGACCGCCCGCCCGCCAGCTTGGCGGTGCAGTCGGCGCAGCGGCCGAAGATGGCGAAGTGCTTGAGGTCGGTGTCGAAGCCGTGCTCGGTGCGCAGGCTGTCGATCAGCGGGGCGGCGATCGCGGTGTCGGTCTCGGTGACCTCGTCGCAGTCCCGGCAGACCAGGTGCAGGTGGGTGTGCCGGTCGGCCAGGTGGTAGGTGGGGGCGCCGTGGCCGAGGTGGGCGTGCGAGACCAGGCCGAGTTCCTCGAGCAGCTCCAGCGTCCGGTAGACGGTGGAGATGTTGACGCCGCTGGCGGTCTTGCGGACCTGGCACAGGATGTCGTCGGGGGTGGCGTGGTCGAGCACGTCGACGGCCTCCAGCACCAGCTGGCGCTGCGGGGTCAGCCGGTAGCCGCGCTCGCGCAGGTCGGCCTTCCAGTCGGTGCTCTCGCTGTTCGCCACGTGTGTCCCTGCCCGGTGAGAGGTCGTGCCGACAAGTGTAGGGACCGACCGCCCGGTCGGCCCCTACCCGTGCGTACGCGCTCCGCTCAGCGGAAGAACGCGATGCCGTCGTCCGGCAGGTCGTTGATGTCGTTGATCAGCTGCGCCGGGTTGAGCACCTTCTTCAGCTGGGCCGACATGTACGGCCGCAGCGGCACCTCGGGGGCGGCCTTCTCGCCGACCCAGAGCAGCTCGTCCTTGACCAGGCCGTACAGCCGCTTGCCGCCGCTGTAGGGGGCCGCGCCCTCGATCCGGGCGACCGCGTCGGTGGCCAGGTCGATCTGCGGCTTGCCGTCGTGCAGCTTGCCGTACCAGATCTCCACGGTGCCGTCGTCGCGGACCGAGGAGACCTCGATCTCGCGCTCGCCGCTGGTGCCGTGCTGGTTGCTGGTGACCCGCCAGAAGGCGTGCTCGGTCTCCAGGGCGCGGACCTTCTCCCCCTGCTCGTCCAGCACCCAGGTGCGGGAGCGGAACTCCAGGAAGGGACGGCCGTCGTGCCGGAAGACGATCTCCTGGCCGAAGTTGCACTTCTCGCTGCCCGGGAAGTCGTGGACGCCCGCGCCCTCCCAGGTGCCGAGGAGGAAGGCGAGCGGGACGACGTCGCGGTGGAGGTCGGAAGGAATCTCGATCATGGTCCTGGCTGGTGTCGTCGGACGGTTACCGGGTCAACCGTACGGCAGTCGTCAGCGCTGGCCCTGGTAGAGCTTCATGACGGAGAAGATGGCGAACCAGGTGATCAGCACGGCCATCAGAGCCAGCAGGCTGTCGAAGAAGATCTCAAGACCGGACACGGTGCGCTCCCAGGGGCGGGTTCGACGGGCTGTGGTACGGCGCGAGTCTATCCGGCGCCCCTCGCGCCCGTAGTCTCTGGGGCATGTCGAAGAAGCTGGTCATCAAGGTCACCGCCGGTGCGGACGCCCCGGAACGCTGCTCGCAGGCCTTCACGGTCGCCTCGGTCGCGGTCGCCAGCGGCGTGCCGGTCTCGCTCTGGCTGACCGGGGAGTCCGCCTGGTTCGCGCTGCCGGGGAGGGCCGCCGAGTTCGAGCTGCCGCACTCGGCGCCGCTGCCGGACCTGCTGGGGGCCGTCCTGGCGGCCGGGAGCGTCACCCTGTGCACCCAGTGCGCGGCGCGCCGGGGCATCGTCCAGGACGACGTGATCGAGGGCGTGCGGATCGCCGGGGCGCAGGTGTTCCTGTCCGAGGTGATGGCGGACGACGCCAGGGCGCTCGTCTACTGACGGTCGGGCGGGGGTTCGCGGTCCGGCGCGTCCCGGTCGTGGCCGCGCTGCTCCCAGCGCGGGTCGTCCCAGCGCGGGTCGTTCCACCAGTCGTCGTCCTTGTCGCGCTTGTTGGCGAGGACGGCGGCCACCGGCGGGATCACCATGGCGACCACGCACATGCCGATGGCGGCGCCGACCGACCAGAAGCGCACCACGCCCCAGGCGAGGACGAACAGCGCCAGGCAGCCGCCCATCATCACGAAGTAGCGCACGTGCCGTCGGTGTGCCTGCACCCTTCCAGGGTAGGCCGAGGGGCCCGGCCGTCAGAAGACGTCCGGGCCCCTCGTCACGCTGTCGCGCGGTCCTCAGACCGCGATCGCCACCTCGGTGAACTCGCCCTGGGCGGCGACCACCTGGCGGTCGACGGTGGCGCCGGGCACCAGGGCCCGCAGCGTCCACTTGCCCGGGCGGGCGAAGAACCGGAACTGCCCGGTCGCCGAGGTCGGGACCTCGGCCGTGAACTCGCCGTTCTCGTCGAGGAGCCGCACGTAGCCGTTGACCGGCTCGTCGTTGCGGGTCACCGAACCCTGGATGATCGTCTCGTTCGCCACGTCAACTCCTGCCAGGTCCGGGCCGCCGGCCTTCGCACCGCACATGTCTGTCTCCCTCTTCCTTGCTGTCGTGCGAGCCGGGGCTCAGTTGCCGAGCTCGATCGGCACGCCGACCAGGCTGCCGTACTCGGTCCACGAACCGTCGTAGTTCTTGACGTTCTCCTGGCCGAGCAGCTCGTGCAGCACGAACCAGGTGAGCGCGGAGCGCTCGCCGATCCGGCAGTACGCGATGGTGTCGGTGGCCAGGTCGACGCCCTCGGCCTCGTAGAGCGACTTGAGCTCGTCGTCGCTCTTGAAGGTGCCGTCGTCGTTGGCGTTCTTCGCCCACGGGATGTTCTTGGCGGACGGAACGTGGCCCGGGCGCTGCGACTGCTCCTGCGGGAGGTGAGCCGGGGCGAGCAGCTTGCCGGAGAACTCGTCGGGCGAGCGGACGTCGACCAGGTTCAGGGTGCCGATCGCGTTGACCACGTCGTCGCGGAAGGCGCGGATCGAGGAGTCGGCCGGCTGCGCGGTGTACTGGGTGGCGGCCCGCTGGGGCTGCTCGACGACCAGCTCGCGGGAGTCGAGCTCCCACTTCTTGCGGCCGCCGTCCAGCAGGCGGACGTCGCCGTGGCCGTACAGCTTGAAGTACCAGTAGGCGTAGGACGCGAACCAGTTGTTGTTGCCGCCGTAGAGCACCACGGTGTCGTCGTTGGCGATGCCCTTGGCGGACAGCAGCGCCTCGAAGCCGGCCTGGTCGATGAAGTCGCGGCGGACCGGGTCCTGGAGGTCCTTCTTCCAGTCGATCCGGACCGCGTTGCGGATGTGGTTCTTGTCGTAGGCGGCGGTGTCTTCGTCGACCTCGACGATGACGACCTTCGGGTCGTCCAGGTGGTCCTGGACCCAATCGGCGTCGACCAGGACGTCGCTGCGGCTCATGTGGGTTTCTCCATCCGGGGGCGGTTGGCGGAAGGGCTGCTGGGAGTGCTCCGGACCGCACGCGTCCGCACACCCGTCCGCATGCTGGGACGGGAGTGGGTGCGGCTTCGGCCGGGGTGAATCAGAGGTGTGTGCTCGTCGCTCCGGACGCACCGGTGCCCATGGCTACCGGTTCGCGGCGTCGGAGCGGGGCTGACGCGCCGGGACTGCGGGACGTGACCGCAGAATCAGCGCATTCGACACAGGCAGCTCGACACGCGGCAGTGGTCTACCGCCCGCCGCTTCGTGAGGTCCGCCTGTCGCTTCATGACGACGATGCTAGGGACTCGGAGGGGGCGCTGTCATCATCGTGTCGAATGCTGAGACCGGATCATCCGGATATTGGGATTTACCGCTTTCCGCTCACCTGCCGCCAGGCCCGGACCCCGTGCGGGGACCGGGCGGGCGGGCGATTCGGGGCGTTCCGGCAACCGCGCTGGACAGGCCGTCTCGCCCAGCGGACAGCGGGGCGAGGAGGGCGGCGCGGGCCTAGTGCCGCGTCAGGCAACCTTCGCCGTGAAGGAGCGGCGTCCGGTGCGGCGAGAGTGCGTGCCAAGGGGGCACCTCCCAGCCCCCCTTGGGGCTGGGGGAGTCGCGACGGGCGAAGGTTGCCTGACGCGGCACTAGTGGCCGAGGGTGGTGCCGGGGGCGAAGGTGAAGCTCAGCCGGACGCCGTCCTGTTCCGGGGTCGCCTCGGCCAGCGAGAGGCCGGTCGGCAGGCCGGTCAGGCCGAACCGCTGGGGCTTCAGCAGGTCGCCGGCCAGGCCGCTCAACTTGGATGCGGCGCCGGTGAGTTGGAGACCGTCCACGACCACCTGGTTGCCCTCGCTGCGTAGCCTGCCCTCGACCGCGCCGCCCGGCACCTCGGCCTTCACCTTGCCCGGCCCGGCGTACGCCAGGGTGAGCCGGCCGCCGCCGACCATGAACTTCGACAGGTCCTGGTAGGCGATCACGCCCCGGCCGTCGCCGTGCCCGACCGTGACGCCCCGGTAGGAGTCGGTGAACTTCACGTCGGAGAGGTCGGCCCGGAAGGAGTGCATCGTCACCGTCTCCTTGCCGTCGGTCACGGTCATCCCGTCCGAGCTCATCGTCACCTTGTCCAGCTCGCCGGCCACCGCGCTGGTCAGGAACGGGAAGTCGTCGATGCTGACGTCCGGCTTGGTGGTCATCCAGCCGGAGGAGACGGCCGCGTCCGCCGCCTGGTCCTCCGCGACCCCGACGGCTATCCGGTCGGCGCCGACCAGCAGGCCGCCCACCACCCCGAGGCCGATCAGCAACTTCACCGAGCCGTGCATCGCACTCCCCCAGAGACGGTCGATCCGAGATCCGTTCGGAGGCGAACGGCATTCGGGCTACGGACATAGGACGATCGCACGCATGCCCCAGTTCCGGAACCGCACCCGGGGAAAACGGCGCTCAGCCTCCGGCGAACGGCGGCAGCACCTCGACCGTCCAGCCCTCGGACAGCAGCACCGCGGCGGGCTCCCGGCCGCCGGTCTGCTCGCCGTCCAGCAGGAACGAGCACACCTCCAGCAGCCGCAGCAGCTCCGGCCGGTCGGCGTGCGCGGCGCGCACCGCGGCCAGCGCCCCGGCGAGCGTCGCGGCCTCGACGGGCTCCTCGGCCCGGCCCGCCGCGGACTTGGCGGCGGCCCAGTAGCGGACGGTCCCGCTCACCCTCCCGGGTGATCCGGCGGCGGCGGGCTCCCCGGCGGTGGTGCGGGTTTCGGCGGTCGCGGTCACGGCAACCCCTCTCGACGGTCCTCGCCCGGTACGGCGGCCGGCCCGGTGCCGGCCGGCCCACCCGTGGAATCGGTGTACACGTACGGTGCGGCCGGTGCGGCCCCCATCATCGCCCGCGCCCCCCGTCCGGAGGCAAACACCCGAGGTCGCGCCGCCCCGCCGGAGTGACGAACCGCACGGCCCTAAGCCCCGCCCACCGCCGCGCGCCCCGCTCGCGCCTCTCCCCAGGCTCGGGCCGGTCGGCTATTCTCGAACCCGATGAGGGATCCGGGCAGAGTCGCCCCCGGGTCCTTTTGTGCTTTCAGGACGCCATACGGACGTTCTTGCGAACGGTGCCCCACCCGCACCCGACGCCGGAGCGCCCCCACCGCTCGACCGCACGACGTGGTGCGCCGACGGCGGGACAGACCGGAGGGTACGCCGATGGACGGGGCACCAGCGGGACGCCAGGGGTTGCGGGACCCCGGGCGCGCCACCGCCGCCCCGCCCGACGACGCCCCCGCCGGCCCTGTCGGCGCTCCCCCACCCTGTACCGCGGCCGGTGCTCTCCCCCGGCGGCCGCGACCGCGACGACCCGGAAAGGGGACTAACCGGGTATGAGTTCTCTGCTCCTGCTGACCAACGCCCTGCAACCCTCCGCCGAGGTGCTGCCCGCCCTCGGGCTGCTGCTGCACAGCGTCCGGGTGGCCCCCGCCGAGGGGTCCGCCCTGGTCGACACCCCGAGCGCCGACGTGATCCTGGTCGACGGCCGGCGCGACCTGCCGCAGATCCGCAGCCTGTGCCAGCTGCTGCGCTCCACCGGCATCGGCAGCCCGCTGATCCTGGTGGTCACCGAGGGCGGCCTGGCCGCCGTCACCGCCGAGTGGGGCATCGACGACGTGCTGCTCGACACCGCCGGACCGGCCGAGGTGGAGGCCCGGCTGCGGCTGGCCCTCGGCCGGCTGAACTCCGCCGCCGACGACAGCCCGATGGAGATCCGCAACGGCGACCTCTCGGTCGACGAGGCCACCTACTCCGCCAAGCTCAAGGGCCGGGTCCTCGACCTCACCTTCAAGGAGTTCGAGCTGCTCAAGTACCTGGCCCAGCACCCCGGCCGGGTCTTCACCCGGGCCCAGCTGCTCCAGGAGGTGTGGGGCTACGACTACTTCGGCGGCACCCGCACCGTGGACGTCCACGTCCGCCGGCTGCGGGCCAAACTCGGCGTCGAGAACGAGCAGTTGATCGGCACCGTGCGCAACGTCGGCTACCGCTTCGTGGTCCCCGAGCGCCCCGACAAGGCCCCCGAACGGGCCGAGCAGAGCCGCACCGGCGCGACCCGCGAACACTGACGGAGGGCCGGGCGGGCCGCACCGCGGAGACACTCGCCCGGCTTTGCCCGGATCGGTCCCGAAACCGCCGTCCCACCAGGTGTCACCCCGGGCCTGGGCGCCGCACCACCCGCGTAGACTCCCCCCGTGGCCAAGGTGACGCGCGACGACGTAGCCCGACTGGCTGGCACCTCGACCGCGGTCGTCAGCTATGTGATCAACAACGGTCCCCGGCCGGTCGCCCCGGCCACCAGGGAGAAGGTGCTCGCCGCGATCGAGCAGCTCGGGTACCGCCCGAACTCGGTCGCCCAGGCGATGGCCTCCCGGCGCACCAACCTGATCGGCATGGTCGTCCCCGACGCCCGGCAGCCGTTCTTCGCGGAGATGGCGCACGCCGTGGAACGCGCCGCCTCCGAGCGCGGCAAGCTCGTCCTGATCGGCAACTCCGACTACGTGGACGACCGCGAGGTGCACTACGTCCGGGCCTTCCTCGGCATGCGGGTCTCCGGCCTGATCCTGGTCAGCCAGGGCCCCTCGCAGCGCGCCGCCGAGGAGTTCGCCGCCATGGAGGGCGCCAAGGTGGTGCTGCTGCACCGCCGCCCCGAGGCGATCGACGACGTCGCCGTGGTCACCGACGACGTCGGCGGCTCCGAGCTGATCGTCCGGCACCTGCTGGAGGTGCACGGCCACCCGTACGTGGCCTGCTTCGGCGGGCCGGTGGAGTCGCCCGCCCCCGGCGACCCGGTGATCGACCACGTGGCCGGCTGGGAGCTCGCCATGACCGCGCACGGCCTGCCCACCGAGCCCCACCTGGTGGACGCCCCGTTCCACCGCTACGGCGCCTACCAGGTCGCGCTGGAGCTGCTCGGCTCCGACCGGCGGCCGCCCGCGATCTTCTGCTCCACCGACGACCAGGCCATCGGCGTGCTCCGGGCCGCCCAGGAGCTCGGCCTGCGCGTCCCCGAGGACCTCGCGGTGGCCGGCTTCGACGACATCCCCGAGGCCGCCTTCGCCTCCCCGCCGCTGACCACCGTCGCCTCCGACCGGGACGCGATGGCCCGGGCCGCCGTCGACCTGGTCCTCGACGACTCGCTGATGGTGCCCGGCAGCGACACCGAACGGGTCCGCAAGTTCCCGTCCCGGCTGGTCGTGCGGCGCTCCTGCGGCTGCGGCGGCGAACAGCCCTGACCTGCGGGTCCTCCCCCGGGCCGATCACCGGCCTGACCAGGCTTTATGAGAAGCTGACGCGCTTCTCGGGGAACCTGTAGCACGCTCTCATCCGGTCTTCATGAACCGGGCGGAACTTGGTCGTCATGAGCGACCAGCACCGCAGCACCCACGAGCCCCACCCCCAGGACGGCGGCGCGGGCTGGCTCCCGCCGCAGCCGCCCGCCGCCCCCGCGTACCCGCCGCACACCGGCACCCCGTACCGGGAAGCCGCCTACCCGGCCCTGCCGCCCGCCGCCGCGCCCGACCCGGCGCTGCTGCCCGCGACCTTCGCGCTCGCCGCCGAACCCGGCACCGGGGACGGCCCCGGGGCGGGCCCTCAGCCGCCCGCCGGGCACCGGGCCCGCCGCGGCCTGCTGCGCAGCCGGCTCGCCCTGGTCACCGCCGTCGCCGCGATCGCCGCCCTGGTCGGCGGCGTCACCGGCGGCGCCCTGGCCGGCGAGCGCACCGGCTCCGCCGGCGCGAGCAGCACCCTGGTCCGCCCGGTCTCCGCCAACGCCGACGGCAGCGCCGACGTCTCGGCGATCGCCGCCGCGGTCTCCCCCGCCGTCGTGCAGATCACCGTCAAGACCGGCAGCGGCACCGCCACCGGCACCGGCGTGGTGCTCACCGCCGACGGCCAGATCCTCACCAACTACCACGTCGTCTCCGGCGCGGTCGGCGGCGGCGGCCAGACCACCGTCACCTTCAAGGACGGCTCCACCGCGACCGCCACCGTCACCGGGACCGACAAGTCCCTCGACACCGCCGTCATCACCGCCTCCGGCGTCAGCGGCCTGACCACCGCCGTCCTCGGCGACTCCGACAGCACCGCCGTCGGCGACCCGGTGGTCGCCATCGGCAACCCCGAGGGCCTCACCGGCACCGTCACCTCCGGCATCATCTCCGCCAAGAACCGGCAGGTCTCCGTCCAGGTCGACGAGGGCACCACCAGCAACAACGGCGGCTTCGGCTTCCCCAACCTGCCCGGCCAGCGCGGTTCCTCCGGCTCCTCCGCCGGCAGCTCCTCCTCCGACACCGCCACCTACCAGGCCCTGCAGACCGACGCCGCGCTCAACCCCGGCAACTCCGGCGGACCGCTGATCAACACCGCCGGACAGGTCATCGGCCTCAACTCGGCGATGTACTCCGCCAGTGGCTCCAGCTCCACCGGCAGCTCCGACGCCGGCAGCGTCGGCCTCGGCTTCGCCATCCCGATCAACAGCGTCAAGCAGGTCCTGTCCCAGATGCAGGCCGGCAAGACCCTCTGACCGCCGGTGCCGACCGGCACCGCCGACCACCCCCCGATCCATCCCCCGATCCGTCCCCACCCGACGGACAATGGCCAGGACCGCACCGGACGCAGAAAGGGCCCCGAGCCGATGACTCCCCCCGCCGACGACCGCACCCCCACCGAGGCCCCGGGCGGCGGCGCCCGCGTCCTCGTCGTCGACGACGAGCCCGCGCTGCGCGACGCGCTGGAATCCAGCCTCGCCTTCGAGGGCTACCAGGTCACCACCGCCACCGACGGCTACGAGGCCCTGGCCGCCGTCGAACGCGACCGGCCCGACCTGGTGCTGCTCGACATCATGATGCCCCGGATGGACGGCCTCACCGCCGTCCGCCGGATGCGCTCCCGCGGCGACGCCGTCCCCGTCCTGATGCTCACCGCCCGCGACGCCGTCGGCGACCGCGTCACCGGCCTCGACGTCGGCGCCGACGACTACCTCGCCAAGCCCTTCGAACTCGACGAACTCCTCGCCCGGGTCCGCGCCCTGCTCCGCCGCAACGCGCTCGCCGCCGAAGCCGCCGCCCGCACCGCCGCCGACGAGGACGGCGGCGAGGTGCTGGCCTTCGCCGACCTGCGGATGAACACCGCCACCCGCGAAGTCACCCGCGACGGCACGCCCATCGAACTCACCCGCACCGAGTTCATGCTGCTGGAGATGTTCCTCTCCCACCCGCGCCAGGTGCTGACCCGCGAACAGATCCTCAAGGCCGTCTGGGGCTTCGACTTCGAGCCTTCCTCCAACTCCCTCGACGTCTACGTCATGTACCTGCGCCGCAAGACCGAGCAGCACGGCATGCCCCGGATCATCCAGACCGTCCGCGGCGTCGGCTACGCGCTGCGCGCCGCGACCGGCGCCGCGGCGTGAAACTGATCGGCCGGCTCACGGGGTGGTTCCGCGGCAAGTCGCTGCGGAGCAGGCTGGCCATGCTCACGGCTGCCGCGGTGGCGGTGGCGATCGCGGTGGTGTCGGTGGCCAGTTGGCTGCTGGTGCGCGAGAAGCTCTACCAGGAGGTGCACGACAGCCTGGACAAGGCGGTCCAGGAGGGCCCCGGCCTCAGCCGCAACCAGCTCCTGTACTGCGGCAAGACCCCCGCGGAGGCCCTGGCCGCGGTACCGTCGGCGCCCGCCGACGGCCACTTCGGCCCGCCGAAGTACGACTTCCAGGTCGTGACGTCCGACGGCACCGTGTGCTTCCCGATCGGCGCCAACAAGGCGGTCGAGGTGAAGTCGAGCGACCTGCCGCGCAACCTGCCGACCGGCACGCCGGACCACAAGAGCGCCAGTTACCGCGAGGGCAGCTACCTCAACGGCGACTCGGCGCTGGTCCGCCGCACCGCCACCAGCGTCCTGTCCGCCACCGGGGAGCAGCAGCCCGCGACGCTGCTGACCGCCCTGCCCACCAGCGGCGTGGAGGAGTCCCTCAAGAGCCTCGCGCTGCTGATCGCGTGCGTGGCCGGGCTCGGCGTGATCGGGGCCGGGGTGGCCGGGCGGATCGTCGCCCGCTCCGCGCTCAAGCCCGTCGACCAGCTCACCGACGTGGTCGAGCACATCGCCCGCACCGAGGAGGTCGGCACCACCATCCCCGTCAACGGGAAGGACGAGATCGCCCGGCTCTCCACCTCGTTCAACTCGATGTCGACCGCGCTCGCCAACTCGCGGGAGCGGCAGACCCGGCTGATCGCCGACGCCGGGCACGAGTTGCGCACGCCGCTGACTTCGCTCCGCACCAACGTGGACCTGTTGATCCGTTCGGACGCGCAGGGGCGGGCGCTGCCGGCCGAGACCCGGGCGCGGATGCTGGGGAACATGAAGGCGCAGATGCAGGAGTTGACCGTGCTGATCGGGGACCTGCTGCAGCTGTCCCGGCCGGACACGCCGAATCCGGAGGCGGTGCGGACGGTGGTGCCGTTCCACGAGACGGTGGGGCGGGCGCTGGAGCGGGGGCGGTTGCGCGGGCCGTCGCTGGTGTTCGAGACGGACGTGCGGCCCTGGTACGTGCACGGGGACCCGGCAGCGCTGGAGCGGGCGGTGATCAACCTGCTGGACAACGCGGTGAAGTACTCGCCGCCCGCCGGGACGATCGAAGTGTCGTTGCGGGAGGGGAGGTTGACGGTCCGGGACCACGGGCCGGGGA
This sequence comes from Kitasatospora sp. YST-16, assembly GCF_026802215.1. Lineage (NCBI taxonomy): Bacteria > Bacillati > Actinomycetota > Actinomycetes > Kitasatosporales > Streptomycetaceae > Kitasatospora > Kitasatospora sp. YST-16. Next base: position 3,955,057 of record NZ_CP113837.1, on the reverse strand, counting down.
TTCCGGCGGAGGAACTGCCGTACGTGTTCGACCGGTTCTGGCGTTCGCCGTCCTCGCGCCAGCTGCCGGGTTCGGGGCTGGGGCTGTCGATCGTGGCGCAGACCGTGCAGGACACCGGCGGGCAGGTCTCGCTGGGCCCGGCTCCGAACGGCGGCCCGGGGGCGCAGGCGGTGGTGCTGCTGCCGGGGCAGCCGTCCGAGCCGCGCTGAGACGCGCTGAGACGCGCTGAGACGTACTGAGACGCGCCGGGGGCGGGGCACCGGAGTGCCCCGCCCCCGTTGCTGCGGTGGTGTCAGCTGTTGTCCTGGCCGATGCCGATGACCTTGATCCGGTCGGCGGCGGGCGGCGCGATCGGGGCGCTCGCCGAGCTGTGGCTGGTCAGGTAGGCGTTGAACAGGTCCAGGTCGGAGGCGCCGACCAGCTTGTCGGTGCCGGCCGCGAAGGCCGGGAAGCCGTCGCCGCCGCCGGCCAGGAACTCGTTCGCGGCGACCCGGTAGGTCGCGGCCGGGTCGATCGGCGCGCCGTTCAGGCGGATCGAGTCGACGACCACGCGGGCCGCACCGGCCTTGTTCAGGTCGAGGGTGTAGCGCAGGTTGTTCGAGATCTGCAGGACCTTCGGGGACGCCTCGTTGGAGCCGGAGACCTGCTGCTGCAGGACCTGCACCAGCTGGGCGCCGGTCAGCGTCTTGACCTGCATCATGTTGGTGAACGGCTGGACGGCGAACGCCTCGCCGTAGGTCACCACGCCGTCGCCCTCGGCGCCGGTGGCCTTGTAGACCAGGTCGGCGCGGATGCCGCCGGGGTTCATGAACGCCACCTGCGCGCCGCCCTTGTCGGGCGCCGAGAGACCGGCCAGCTGGGCGTCGGCGATCAGGTCGCCGAGCGGCTTCTCCAGCGCGGTGGAGCCGCGGCCGTTGATGTCGGCGGTGATGTAGCCGGTGGCGCGGTTGGCGATCGGCGCGGCCAGCTTGCTGTACCGGTCGATCAGCGCGGTGAGGTCCGGCGCCTTCGGCACGTCGCGGCGGACGATGTGGTTGGCGGCGCTGACCGAGGGGCGGACGATGCTGCCGGTGCGCTTGTCCAGCTTGAGGTCGATCTCGGTGTACAGGCGGCCGAACGAGGCGGCGCTGGTGACCGAGCGGGGCACGCCGTTCGGGTCCGGGATCATGCAGGCGTACGAGTTGTGGGTGTGGCCGGTGACGATCGCCCCGACGGCCGGGTCGATCCTCTTGGCGATGTCCACGATCGGGCCGGAGATGCCCGCGCCGGCCGCGCCGCAGTCGTAGTTGTAGACGTTGCTGGCGGGCAGGCCGCCCTCGTGGATCAGCGCCACGATCGAGTTGACGCCCTGCTTCTTCAGCTCGGCGGCGTACTTGTTGATGGTGGTGACCTCGTTGCCGAACTTGAGGCCCTGCACGCCGGCGGCGGTGACGATGTTCGGGGTGCCCTCCAGGGTCACGCCGATGAAGCCGACCTTGACGCCGCGGACGTTCTTCACCCAGTACGGCTTGAGCAGCGTCCTGCCGGTCTTCTCGTTGGTGACGTTCGCCGCCAGGTACGGGAAGTCCGCGCCCTCGAAGGTGCGGCCCGCCTCGTAGCAGCCGTCGGTGGGGTGGCAGCCGCCGTTCTGCATCCGCAGCAGCTCGGCCGAGCCCTCGTCGAACTCGTGGTTGCCCACCGAGGTGACGTCGAGGCCGATCTCGTTCATCGCCTCGATGGTCGGCTCGTCGTGGAACAGGCCGGAGACCAGCGGGCTGGCGCCGATGACGTCGCCGGCCGCGACGGTGAGGCTGTTGGCGTGACCCTTGCGGGCGTCGCGCAGCGCGGTGGCCAGGTACTCGACACCGCCGGCGGGGGTGGCGACGGTCTTGCCGGTGGCCGGGTCGATCTCGTTGATCGTGCCCGAGGAGCCGGCCGGCGGCTCCAGGTTGCCGTGGAAGTCGTTGATGGCGAGGAGCTGCAGGTCCTCGTACTTGGGCTTGTCGTGGCCCCGGCCGTGGGCCTCGGCGGTGGCCGGGAGGGCCATCGTGCCGAAGAGGGCGGCGGCCGCGGCGACCGCGAGGGCGGTCGAGCGGCGGCCGGTGGAACCGGAAATGGGCATGGCTGTCCCCTGGACCGTCGGGGGCCGCGGCTGTGCGGCCTGGCGTTGTCTGGGTGCAGCCTAGGGTCAACGCGCGTAGCTGTCAGGAACCTGCGAGTAACGAGCTGGTATCCGCGGCCTGACGAAACGTCGGCCGACCCTTGGTCAGCCCCTGGGCCGGGCGCTCAGATCCGCGGCTGCGCCGCCAGCTGCTGGTCGGCCCGGTCCCGCTCGGCCACCGCGTCCTCGGTCATCGCGCGGTCGGTGTACACCAGCGGCTTCTCGGCCTCGGTGATGATGTGCTTGACCACCTGCACGTTGCCGTTGACGTCCCACACCGCGATGCCCGGCGACAGCGTCGGGATGATCTCCACCGCCCAGCGCGGCAGGCCCAGCACCCGGCCGGTGGCCCTGGCCTCCTCGGCCTTCTGCATGTAGATCGTCCGGGTCGAGGACATCTTCAGGATCGCCGACGCCTCCTTGGCCGCCGCCCCGTCCACCACGTCCGACAGGTGGTGCACCACCGCCACGAAGGACAGGCCCAGCCGGCGGCCGAACTTCAGCAGCCGCTGGAACAGCTGCGCCACAAACGGGCTGTTGATGATGTGCCAGGCCTCCTCCACCAGGAAGATCCGCTTCACCCGGTCCGGCCGCAGCCAGGTGTGCTCCAGCCACACCCCGACGATCGCCATCAGGATCGGCATGGCGATCGAGTTCCGGTCGATGTGCGACAGGTCGAAGACGATCAGCGGCGCGTCCAGGTCGATGCCCGCCGAGGTCGGGCCGTCGAACATGCCGCGCAGGTCGCCGTCGACCAGCCGGTCCAGCACCAGCGCCACGTCCAGGCCCCAGGACTGCACCTCGCCGACCTGCACGCCCAGCGACTCCACCGCCGACAGGTCGGGGCTGCGCAGCGTGTCGATGATGTCGTTCAGCACCGGCTGACGGTCCTTCACCGTCGCGGTCACGTACGCGTGCGCGGCCTTCAGCGCGAACCCGGCCCGCTCCTCCAGGCCGCGGCCCATCGCCACCTCGATGATGGTGCGCAGCAGCGACAGCTGGCCGGTGGTGGTGATCGCCGGGTCCAGCGGGTTCAGCTTCACCCCGCCGTCCAGGGCCGCCATCGGGTCCAGCCGGATGGACTTTATCCCCAGCGCGTTGGCGATCAGGTTCCACTCGCCGACGCCGTCCTCGCCCTGCGCGTCCAGCACCACCACCTGGCGGTCGCGGAACCTCAACTGCCGCAGCACGTACGTCTTCTCCAGCGCCGACTTGCCGTTGCCGGACTCCCCCAGCACCAGCCAGTGCGGGGCCGGCAGCTGTTGGCCGTACAGCTGGAACGGGTCGTAGACGTAGCCCTTGCCGCTGTACACCTCGCGGCCGATGATCACCCCGGAGTCGCCCAGGCCGGGCGCCGCCGTCGGCAGGTACACCGCCTGCGCCTGGCCGCTGGAGGTGCGCACCGGCAGCCGGGTGGTCTCCACCCGGCCGAACAGGGTGCTGGTGAAGGAATCGGTGAGCTTGCCGAGCATCTACGGGCCTCCGGGGGTCAGCGGCGTCAACGACGTCGGCGGCGTCAGCGGCGGATGCCGGTGGCGAACGGCAGGGTGTTGGCGAACGCCCGGTGGTGCTCGCGGTCGCACCACTCCAGCTTCAGGTAGCTCTTGCCCGCCGACGCCCGGATGGTGCGCTTGTCTCGGGCCAGCGCCTCCGGGCTGCGCGAGGACACCGTCAGGTACCCCACCAGGTTCACCCCGGCCGCGCCGGACGCCAGGTCGTCGCCGCGCTGGTCCACCCGGCCGGTGTGCGCCAGGTCGCGCGGGTCCACCGTGCGGTTCATCTTCGCCGCCCGGCTGGCCTCCGCCTCGTCGTTGGTCTTCTCGGTCAGCATCCGCTCGATCGCCACGTCGGTCGGCTCCAGGTCCATGGTCACCGCGACCGTCCGGATCACGTCCGGCGTGTGCACCAGCAGCGGCGCCAGGAAGTTCACCCCGACCGGCGTCAGCGGCCACTCCTTGATCCACGCGGTGGCGTGGCACCACGGCTCCCGGGTCGCCGCCTCGCGGGTCTTCGCCTGCAGGTACTGGGTGTGGGTGGCGTCCAGCTCGGCCGGCCAGGCGTTGCGCCGGCTCATCGCCTGGATGTGGTCGATCGGGTGGTCCGGGTCGTACATCGAGTGGATCAGCGACGCCAGCCGGGCCTGCCCCAGCGGCTGCCGCACCCGGATGTCCGCCTCCGCCAACCGGGCGCAGATGTCGGTCAGTTCACGCGCCATCACGGTCGCCAGGCCGTCATCCGACCGGTCCCGCCTCTCGCCCCGCCCGTACGCGGTGCGCCCCATCGCGTGCGCCTCGGCCGCCAGGTCCCGGGTGTAGTGCATGCACGCCACCAGGTACGCCCGGTGCTGCTCCGAGGAGGTCGACACCATCGACTGCAGCTGGTCGTAGCTCTCCTGCAGCCAGCGCGGCGCCGCGTGGTCGCCGCGCCGCTCCACGTCCTTGGCGTGCGCGTCCGGGTCGGCCGGCAGGGTGCGGGCCAGGATCTGCAGCCGGGTCACGAAGCCGTCGCCGTTGGCCACGTGCTTGAGCAGCGTGCCGAACCGGTCGACCAGCGCCTCCTGGTCCTCCGAGTCGCGCAGGCCCACGCCCGGGCCCTCGATCTCGATCGCCGCGGTCACCGTCCGCCGCTCCAGGTGCATCAGCACCGCGACCTCGTCCGGCCCGAACGGCGCGGTCAGCCAGCGCAGCCGCCCCACCCCCGGCGGCGGGCCGACCTCCACCTCGCGCCCGTCCAGCCGCGTCCCGGCCTCGTGCACGTCCGGCTTCCACACCGCCCGGCCGCTGCGCACCGTGCGCCGGAACGTCCGGTTGATCTCCACCCACTTGTAGAACGTCCGCCGCCGGTACGGCACGTACACCGCCATGATCGCCAGCAGCGGGAAGCCCACCAGGCCCGCGATCCGCAGCGGCAGCAGGCTCGGGATCAGCCCCCACACCATGCCCAGGCCGGCGCCGGCGATGATCAGCACGATCTCGCCGTTCTCCCGGTTGCGCCCGATCGGCGCGTTCGGCCGCGCCTTGCCGATCAGGTAACTGCGGCGCTGCTGGGCGTACTGGGTGCCGTACTGGCCGAACTGTTCGCTGCTCATCTCCCCGTCACCCTCCCTTCGGGTTGTTGACCGGAGCCTGGACCTGGGCCTGCGCGGGCGGCGCCGCCGGACGGGGGGCGTTCGCCGGCCGGGACGCATGCGCCGCGATGCCCGCGCCCGCCCCGCCGCCGCCCGCCGGGGCGCCACCGCCGCCCCCGCCCTCCGCGCCACCGCGCGAACCGTGCGTGGAGATGCCCTGCTTCACGAAGTTCGCCGGGCCGTTGATCATCGCGCTGCCGGCCTGCACCGCACTCGCCCGGGCCCGCCGCATCGCCATCAGCTCGTCGCCGAAGCCCGGCACGAACCGGTACACCGCCGCGCTGGCGAAGATCGACAGGAACAGGATCGCCAGCCCCGCCAGCACCCGGCTGAAGTCGTCGTCCGCCCCCGCGCCGGTCGCCACCGCGCCCGCCAGCCCCAGGATGATCACCACGATCGGCTTCGCCAGGTCCACCGCCAGCATCATCGCGGCCCACCGGCGGACGTGCTTCCACATCTGCTTGTCCACCAGCCCCGCGTACACCGCCGTCCCCAGCAGCGCGCCCACGTACAGCATCGCCGCCCGGATCACCAGTTCCACCCACAGCACCGCCGCGGCCAGCACCGCCACCAGCGACACCAGGATCAGGATCAGCGGACCGCCGCCGATGCTCCCCTTCTCCAGGGTGTCCGCGAACCCGCCCAGGTACGTGCCCGTGTCGGACTTCGTCCCCGCCGCGATCGCGTCCGTCAGCCCGTCGGTGACCGTCACCACCGTGTACAGGATCAGCGGAGTGAACGCCGAGGCGATCACCGTCAGCCACAGGAACCCGACCGCCTCGCCGAACGCCTGCCCCAGCGCCGCCCCGCGCACCGCGCGCTTCGTCACCGCCAGCAGCCACAGCACCAGCGTGATCACCGTCGAGACCGCGAACACCACCGCGTACTGCTGCAGGAACGCCGCGTTCGTGAAGTCGACCTTCGTCGTCCCGTCGATCGCCCCCGACAACTGCCGCACCACCCAAGCCGCCGCCTGCGCGCACCCCTTCGCCAACGACCCCAACGGGTCGGTGACCCCGGAGACGGTGCCGGACCCGGGGATCACGGTGGCCCCGGGCGGAGCGCACAGCTTGTCGGCGCCCGGCACCGGTACGTCCACCGTGCAGGACGGCTGGGGGGTGGGTGACGGGGTCGCCGCGGTGGCTGCCCCGGTCACCGCGAAGAACGCCAACTGGAGCGCGGCGGTCGCTCCGGCCAGGGCCGCGGCACGACGGCCGAGGCCTCTGCCGGCTCCGTCAGCGTGCATAGCGGAAACCTCCGAACTGCTGGACGGCACCCGTGATCTCCTCCGAGGTCGCGGCCTTCTGATCGGCGGGCAGCGGGGCCGGGCCTGCCTTCCGGCTGTAGTCGATGATCTTCCAGTCGCTTCCGGTCCAGCGCATCGTGATGCCGAGCGTGTACCAGTTCTCGCTGACCGGGATCTCTGAGGTCTTGCCGGTCAGTCCCACCAGCGAGTTGCACCACACCTCGACCGCGGTGCCGGTGTCCGAGTAGTTCACCAGGTTCGTGCCGATCGGGACGGTGCGGCTGATGAAGGTCAGGTTCCGCGGTGCCTTGCCCTGCGCGTCCAGCCCGTAGCGCGCGTTGGTCTCCGGCGTGAACGCCTGGTCCAGGCGGGCCTGCAGGGCCGGTAGGGCGGTGGGGTCGGCGACGGTGGCCAGCACGGTGCGGCGGCTGTCGGTGCGGAACATGTCCGCGGAGCCCAGCGCCACCGCGTAGTTGGCGGCGGCGGACTGCGCGCCCTGGTCGGTGTGCGGGTAGCCGGTGCCGATGCCGTTGGACGTGGTGGCGACGGGCTGCTGGCCGCTGGCGGCGGTGCGGTCGGGGGAGGCGCCGGCGCCGGGGGCGCGGTCGCCGGAGGTGCTGGTGCCGCCGCGGCCGGCCGCGGGCTTGTCCCGGTTGGCGACGGCGACGGCGACCACCAGCAGGGTGACGATGCCCAGGACGGTCAGGAGGGTGCGCAGCGGCCGGGCCTGACGGCCCGTCGCGGGGGTGGTCTGTTCGGCGACCGGTAGCCGCGTACGGGTGTGCGGCTGGTCGTCGGACAACGGCACGGGGCCCTCCTGGTGGGCGCCGCCGCGCGGGGCGCGCGCGGCGGCGTGACGGGTGCTCGGCGGAGAAGTGCGGGGCGGCGGGCCGGCGGGCCGGATCAGCGGCGCCGGACGGTGAGTTGTCCGATCGTCAGATGGCCATGCCGTACACAATGGTGAACAGGGTGCCGAGCGAACCGATGATGAACACGCCGGTCAGGCCCGCGACGATCAGCCCCTTGCCCTGTTCGGCGCTGAAGGTGTCGCGCATCGCGGTGGCGCCGATCCGCTGCTTGGCGGCGCCCCAGATGGCGATGGCCAGGCAGACCAGGATCGCCACCGCCATCACGACCTGGACCATCACCCGGGCCGAGGAGCCGAGCGTGGCGAACGGGCCCCAGTCCGGGGCGATCCCACCGATGATGGTGTCGATGTTGGCCTTCTTGGGCGGATCCTCCGCCAGGTACCGGATCACTGTGCTGTCCACGTTCAGGTCCATCCCATCTCACCGCCCGATCAGGAAAATTCAAGGCCCCGGACCACGGTCGAGCGAAGGGGCAGGTCCTATTCTTGGCCAGATCTGACGTCGACTTGGCTGCTTCTCGCGGATTGCTCGTGGCTGGACCGGACGCTCCGCCAGGATGTCCGGTGGCTCCAAGGATACTTCCCGCCCGTGGTATCTGTGATGATTGCACCGGGCAATTGCGTAACAGGACATGGCCGCTGACGTTCCGTCGGGATGGTGCTGGATGGTGCTCCGGAAGGCTCGGGCGGCAGGTGCCGCGACGGTGGTGCTGGCCATCGGCTTCGTGGGTGTGGTGACCCTCGGGACGTATGCGGCCAGTGGGGTTCCCGAGTCCTCCTCGGCCACCCTCGGACTGTCCGGCGGAACGGTGCCGGCCGCCTACCGACCGCAGATCCAGAAATGGGGCGCGCTCTGCCCGGAGATCTCGGCGCCGATGCTGGCCGCGCAGCTCTACCAGGAAAGCGGTTTCGACCCGGCCGCGAAGAGCCCGGCAAAGGCCTACGGGATGGCCCAGTTCCTGGAGGGGACGTGGGCCACCTACGGGACGGACGGCGACGGCGACGGCAAGCAGGACATCTGGAACGCCTTCGACGCGATCGCCTCCGCCGCCACCTACGACTGCGCGCTGGCCCGGGACGTGGCCAAGGTGCCCGGCGACAAGCAGTCCAACATGCTGGCGGCCTACAACGCCGGGCCGTACGCGGTGATCGAGCACAACGGGATCCCGCCCTACAAGGAGACCCAGGGCTACGTCCGCAGCATCCAGGCGCTGGCGAAGTCCTTCACCGCGCCGGCCGACCCGGGCGTGCAGCTGGCGCTGTCCAAGGAGGCCACCGGGGCGATCTGGTTCGCGCAGAGCAAGCTGGGCACCGACTACCTGTGGGGCGGCACCGGGCAGTCCTGGGAGAACGGGCGGTTCGACTGCTCGGGCCTGACCAAGGTCGCGTACGAGAGCGTGGGCATCGAACTGCCCCGGGTGGCCAACGACCAGTGGTACGCCGGGCCGCACCCGTCCCGGGACCAACTCCGCCCCGGCGACCTGGTGTTCTTCGCCAACGACCTGGAGGACCCGCGCACCATCCACCACGTCGGCATCTACGTCGGCGGCGGCTACATGATCGACGCGCCGCACACCGGGGCCAAGGTCCGCTACGACACCATCGACCAGCGGGACTACATCGGGGCGACCCGGGTCACCCCGGACGGCGCCGCCGCGCTGCCCGACCGGAACCTGAACGACGGCACCATCACGAAGAGCGAGACGCCGAAGGTCGACTGACCGCGGCCCGTCTGCCCCGACCCGCCCCGGCGGTCGGATCCGGTCTCGGCATGTGCATGCGCGGTGGACAGTCAGTCAATTTTCCATAACGGTACGTTTCGACGGAAACCGCGGCGGCCTTGATCGCGTTGACTGGGGAGGCTGCCGGTCGTCCGCACCCGGAAGCACCACGACCTGGGACCACTGCGGAGAGCGGACAGGGAGGTGCGGCGTGCCGACGCTGCTCGCGGACGCCGGATCCGGTTCGGGCGACCCGGATCTCGGCCTGCTCAAGGCCGTCAACGGCCTGGCCGCGGACGCCCCCGGCTGGCTGGACTCACTGGTCGCCTGGACGGCCGAGTACGGCATCCTGCTCGGTCTGGCCGCGATCGGCCTGACCGCCTGGCTGAGCGCCCGCCGCCGGCCGGACGCCCCGGTCGCGGTGGCGAGCGTGCTGTGGGCGCCGCTCGCGGTGGCCATCGCCGAGCTGGCCAACCTGCCGATCTCCAAGCTGGTCGACCGGCCCCGGCCGTTCGTCACCCACCCCGAGCTGGACGTCCTGGTGCCCGGCAAGGAGGACACCCTGTCCTTCGTCAGCGACCACTCGGCGATGTCGATGGGCATCGCGGTCGCGCTGTTCCTGGTCAACCGCAGGCTGGGCCTGGCGGCCGGCGCGCTGGCCCTGCTGCAGGGCTTCTGCCGGCTGTTCGTGGGCGTGCACTACCCGACCGACGTGCTCGGCGGCTACGCGCTGGCCACCGCCGTGGTGCTGCTGCTGGCCCCGATCGCCATGGCCGTCCTGGTGCCGCTGTGCCACGCGCTGTCCCGGGGCGCGCTGCGCCCGCTGGTGGTGGCCCGCGCCTCCGCCGCGGACTCCGGGCGCCGCCGCCAGTCCGCGCCGTCCGGCCGTCGCTCCGGCCGCCGCGCGGGCCGCGACCGCGACCGGGGCCGGGATCACGAGCCGGACCACGAGTCCGACCTCGCCGCCTGACCCGCACCCGTTCCGGCCGACCGGCCGGGCCGTTCAGCCGCCGTTCAGCCGCCGTGCTCCGCGAGGTGCTCCGCGGCGTCCCGCCGCGACTTGTCCCGGGAGCGCCGCCCGGGGGCGAACCAGCCGCAGTCGCACCGGGCGAAGCTGAACGAGCCGCGTTCCGTCACCTCCACCCGGTGCTCGGCCGGGTGGTCGGTCCGCGTCGTCCCGCCGGGCGCCCCGGGGCGCTGGTCTGCCACATCCTTCACCGTATCCCGCCCGCGCGGCGCGGCGTGCCGCCCGTCCGGTGAACAACGGCGTAACCTTCCGCGCCCCAACTCGTTTGCCTGGCAAGCGCTCTGCCCATCCGGGGCGGTTGCTTGCCGGGTCATCCGGGGCCCGAGGGGGTTGTCGAAGAAGTGAAGAAGCTCAACCGCGCCGCGGCCGCGGCCCTGCTCGTCACCGTGCTGTCGGCCTGCAGCGGCGGCGGCCAGGACCGGCCGGGTTCCGCCGACCAGCTCTCCGCCGACCCGCTGACCGCGGTCCGCTCGGCCGCCGACATCACCGGCCGCACCGGTTCGGTGAGCGCCGCCACGGAGCTGATCACCGAGTCCGCCGACAAGAAGGCGGTGTTCAAGGGCACCGGCGGCTACGACTACGTGAAGCGGATCGGCCGGCTGGAGGTCGACGTGCCGCCGGGCGCCGCCACCACCGGGAAGATCACCGAGGTGGTGCTGCCCGGCACGGTGTACCTGCAGAACAGCGGCGCGAAGATCCCCGAGGGCAAGTGGGTCAAGCTGGACGTGCGCCAGCTCCCGGACGGCAACCTGGTGAGCTCCGGCGCCACCGACCCGGCCACCGCGGCGGGCGCGCTGCGCGGCGCGCAGAGCGCCGAGCTGGTCGGCACCGAGCCGGCCGACGGCGGGGAGCTGAAGCACTACAAGGGCACCCTGGACCTGGCGAAGGCCGCCGACGCGACCGGCGGCCGCGGGGCGGACGGCCTGCGGATGGCCGCCCAGACCTTCACGGTGAAGGAGGTCCCGTACGAGGTCTGGCTGGACGGGCAGGGCCGGCTGCACAAGGTGGTGGAGAACTTCACCTTCGCCGGGGTGGCCGGCTCCACCGCGGCCAAGGACCAGGTCAAGGTGGTGTCCACGCTGTCGCTGGCCGACTTCGGCAAGCCGGTGGAGGCCGCCGAGCCCGCCGCCGCCGACATCTACTCGATGAAGGCCAGTCCCTCCCCGAAGTGACCGGCCCCGCCGGACGGGCCCACCCGTTTCGGACGGCAGAGATGGCCCGTCCGTGCCATGTGGCCCGGCCCGCGGCTCCCTACGCTGGTACGGGGCGGGCAGGCCGGTGCGGCGGACGGGGCGCGGAAGGGGTGGAGGCCATGGCATCCGGGGAGAGCGGCACCCGCGGCCACGACCGAGCCGCGCTGGACGAGATCGACCTGGCCGGCGAGCTGATGATCGCCGCCTCGGCCAGCCGCGCGGAGCGGCTGGCCGCCGAGCAGATCGACGAGGTCCTGCTGGCCCGCCACCGCGCACCGGGGCCGGCCGGGGACGGGCCGGCGGACGGGGACGGGCGCGGTTCCGGGTCCTGACGGACCGTCGGCGTCAGGTGCGCAGCAGCCGGGCGATGGCCGCGCTGGCCTCGGCGACCTTGGCGTTCAGCTCCTCGCCGCCGTCCTCCGCGGCGGCCGCGGCGGCGACGCAGTGCCGCAGGTGCTCCTCCAGCAGGGAGAGCGCGAAGGACTGCAGCGCCTTGGTGGAGGCGGACACCTGGGTGAGGATGTCGATGCAATAGACGTCCTCGTCGACCATCCGCTGCAGGCCGCGGATCTGACCCTCGATCCGGCGCAGCCGCTTGAGGTGCGCCTCCTTGTCGCCGCTGTAGCCGTGCGGCCCGGTGGCCGCGGGGCCGCCGTGGCAGGCCGCCGGCGCGGTGTCGGTGCTCGGGGTGTCGATGGTGGTCATCCGGTCCGCCCTCTTGGTCTCGGTACTCGGCCCGCCCCCGGCCTCCGGCCGGGAGGTGCTCCCCTGTCCAACACGCGGCGCCAGCCGCGTGTTCCGCCGTCCGGGCGTCAGGTCAGAGATCCCCGTGCAGAGCGGGAGCAAACCGGCGTGTCGTGGGACACACTTAGGGCGCGCGTCGGCAACCCCGTGTCCACCAGTGGGGCGCGTGCGCCTAGCATCGTCAAGTACCGACCCCGCACATCGGAGATTTCCGTGCGTTTTAGCCTGACCCCGAAGGAGACGAGCTTCTACGACATGTTCGCCGCCGCCGCGGAGAACCTCGTCGTCGGATCGAAGCTCCTGCTGGAACTACTGGGCTCTGACGTGTCAGCCCGCGCGGAGATCGTCGAGCGCATGCGCGCCGCCGAGCACGCGGGCGACGACACCACCCATGCGATCTTCCACCAGCTGAACTCCTCGTTCATCACCCCGTTCGACCGGGAGGACATCTACAACCTGGCCTCCTCGCTGGACGACATCATGGACTTCATGGAGGAGGCCGTCGACCTGGTCGTGCTGTACGACATCGAGACCCTCCCGAAGGGCATCGAGCAGCAGATCGAGGTGCTGGCCCGGGCGGCCGAGCTGACCGCGGAGGCGATGCCCAACCTGCGGTCGATGTCGAACCTCACCGAGTACTGGATCGAGGTCAACCGGCTGGAGAACCAGGCGGACCAGATCCACCGCAAGCTGCTGGCCCACCTGTTCTCCGGCCAGTACGAGGCGATCGAGGTGTTGAAGCTCAAGCAGGTCGTGGACGTCCTCGAGGAGGCGGCCGACGCGTTCGAGCACGTGGCCAACACGGTGGAGACCATCGCGGTCAAGGAGTCCTGACCTCCGTGGACATGGCAGCACTGATCGTCGTCATCGGCGTCGCTTTCTTCTTCACGTACACGAACGGCTTCCACGACTCCGCCAACGCGATCGCCACCTCGGTCTCCACCCGGGCGCTGACGCCCCGGGCGGCGCTGGCGATGGCCGCGGTGATGAACCTGGCGGGCGCCTTCCTCGGCAGCGGGGTGGCGAAGACCGTCTCCGAGGGGATCATCGAGACCCCGACCGGCAGCAAGGGCATGGCGATCCTGTTCTCGGCCCTGGTCGGGGCGATCGCCTGGAACCTGGTCACCTGGTACTTCGGCCTGCCGTCCTCCTCCTCGCACGCGCTGTTCGGCGGCATGGTGGGCGCGGCACTGGCCGGCGGCATCGGGGTGGTCTGGCACGGCGTGGTCGAAAAGATCATCATCCCGATGATCGTCTCGCCGGTGGTCGGCCTGGTCGGCGGCTTCCTGGTGATGCTGGCGATCCTGTGGATCTTCCGGCGGGCCAACCCGCACCGGGCCAAGCGCAACTTCCGGGTGGCGCAGACCGCCTCGGCGGCGGCGATGGCACTGGCGCACGGCCTGCAGGACGCGCAGAAGACCATGGGCATCGTGGTGATGGCCCTGACCATCTCCGGCCACCAGTCCGGCAACGGCATCCCGATCTGGGTGAAGATCTCCTGCGCCACGATGCTCTCGCTGGGCACCTACGCGGGCGGCTGGCGGATCATGCGCACCCTGGGCCGGAAGATCATCGAGCTGGACCCGCCGCAGGGCTTCGCCGCCGAGGCCACCGCCTCCGCGGTCATGTACGTCACCTCGTTCGTCTACGCGGCGCCGATCTCCACCACCCACGTGATCACCTCGGCGATCATGGGCGTGGGCGCCACCAAGCGGGTCCGCGCGGTCCGCTGGGGGGTGGCGAAGAACATCGTGATGGGCTGGTTCATCACCATGCCGGCGGCGGCGATCGTGGCCGCCGCGATGTACGGGATCGTGAACCTGCTGATCCTCTGACCGGCCCCGCGCACCGCAGGCGGAAGGGCCCGCCCCCACAGCACGGGGGCGGGCCCTTCCTCTTCTGACTCCGCGGCGGCACCGCCATGCAGCGCCGCGGAGCAGCTCGTACGGCCCCAGGACGGGCCTCCGGTCAGCCGAAGCGGCCGGAGATGTAGTCCTCGGTGGCCTGGACCGACGGGTTGGAGAAGATCCGCTGGGTGTCGTCGAGCTCGACCAGCTTGCCGGGCTGGCCGACGCCCGCCAGGTTGAAGAACGCGGTGCGGTCGGAGACGCGGGCCGCCTGCTGCATGTTGTGGGTCACGATCACGATGGTGAACTGCGACTTCAGCTCGCCGATCAGGTCCTCGATGGCGAGGGTGGAGATCGGGTCGAGGGCCGAGCAGGGCTCGTCCATCAGCAGCACCTCGGGCTCGACCGCGATCGCCCGGGCGATGCACAGGCGCTGCTGCTGGCCGCCGGACAGGCCCGCGCCGGGCTTGTTCAGGCGGTCCTTGACCTCGTTCCACAGGTTGGCGCCCTGGAGGGACTTCTCCACCACGCCGTCCAGCACGGACTTCTTCTTCACGCCGGCCAGCTTGAGGCCGGCCACCACGTTGTCGTAGATCGACATGGTGGGGAACGGGTTGGGGCGCTGGAACACCATGCCGACCGAGCGGCGGACGGCGACCGGGTCGACGTTGGCGCCGTACAGGTTCTCGTCGTCCAGCATCACCTTGCCCTCGACCCGGGCGCCGGGGATCACCTCGTGCATCCGGTTGAGGGTGCGCAGGAAGGTGGACTTGCCGCAGCCCGAGGGGCCGATGAAGGCGGTCACCGAGCGGGGCTCGATGGTCATCGAGATGTCCTCGATGGCGCGGGTGGAGCCGTAGTAGGCGGACAGTCCGCTGACGTCGATGCGCTTGGCCATGATCTTTCGTCTTCTCTCGTCTGTTCGTACGTCAGTCGGTGTCAGTGCCCGCCCTTGGGCGAGCGCCAGCGCGCGATGCCCCGGGCGATGAGGTTGAGACCCATCACGAAGGCGATCAACACGAGGGCGGCGCCCCAGGCGCGCTGGTAGCCGAAGTCGTTGTTGATCTGCGAGTACTGCTGCCAGATGTAGAGCGGCAGCGACTGCTGCGGTCCGTTGAACGGGTCGCTGTTGATGAAGTCGGCGCCGAACACCAGCATCATCACGGGGGCGGTCTCACCGGTGATGCGGGCGACCGCCAGCATCACACCGGTGGTGATGCCACCGACGGCCGTGGGCAGGACGATCCGCAGGATGGTCTTCCAGCGCGGCACACCGAGCGCGTACGAGGCCTCGCGCAGCTCGTTCGGGACGAGCTTGAGCATTTCCTCGGTGGAGCGGACCACGACCGGCATCATCAGGATGGCCAGCGCGAGGCTGCCCGAGAAGCCGGAGTACTCGAAGCCCAGCGCGATGTTCCAGAGCGAGAGGACGAACAGGCCGGCCACGACCGACGGGATGCCGGTCATGACGTCGACGAAGAAGGTGACCGCCTTGGCGAGCCGGCCGCGGCCGTACTCCACCAGGTAGACGGCGGTGAGCAGGCCGATCGGCGCGGCGATCAGGGTGGCCAGCAGGACCTGCTCGATGGTGCCGATGATGGCGTGGTAGATGCCGCCGTCCGGGCTGAGGGTGGCGACGACGCCCTTCATCGAGTGGGTGAGGAAGTCGCCGTTGATCGCTCCGATGCCCTGCTGGACGGTGTAGACCGTCAGCGAGACCAGCGGGACGACGGCGCAGATGAAGGAGACCCAGACCAGCGAGGTGGCGAACCGGTCCTTGGCCTGGCGGCGGCCCTCGACCGAGGCCGAGACGGCGTAGCCGGCCAGGACGAACAGCAGTGCGGAGATCAGGCCCCACTGGACGTGGCTCCTGAGCCCGGCGGCGGCGCCGATGCCGCAGCCCACCGCGATCGAGGCGGCGGCGATGCCGGCCGGCGCCCAACGGGGCAGCCGGGCCGCGGTCAGCCGGTGGCTGAGCTGCGGGGTGGCGTCGGTGACGGTGGAGATGGCGCTCACGCGGCGGCCCCCGAGTACTCCTTGCGACGGGCGATGATCATGCGGGCCGCGCCGTTCACCAGCAGGGTGATGACGAACAGGACCAGGCCGGAGGCCATCAGGGCGTCCCGGCCCAGCGGCTGGGCCTCGTTGAACTTGAGCGCGATGTTCTGCGCGAAGGTGCCGCCGCCCGGGTCGAGCAGGTGCAGCGAGAGCTTGCTGCTGGTGGACAGCACGGTGGCGACCGCGATGGTCTCGCCGAGCGCGCGGCCCAGGCCGAGCATCGACGCGGAGATGATGCCGGGGCGGCCGAACGGCAGCACCGCGGTGCGGATGGTCTCCCAGCGGGTCGCGCCGAGCGCGAGCGCCGCCTCCTCGTGCATCCGCGGGACCTGCCGGAACACCTCGCGGGTGACCGCGGTGATGATCGGCAGCACCATGATCGCCAGCAGGATGCCGACGGTGAACAGGTTGCGCGCCGGGACGCCCGCGGTGGACTGGCCGAAGACGTACGTCCAGCCCAGGTACTGGTCCATCCAGCTGGTCAGGCCGTCCATGTGCGGGACCAGGAACAGCACGCCCCACAGGCCGTAGACGATCGACGGGACGGCGGCCAGCAGGTCCACCAGGTAGGCGAACGGCTGGGCGATCCGGCGCGGCGCGTAGTGCGAGATGAACAGCGCGATGCCGACCGAGACCGGGACCGCGATGACCATCGCGATCAGCGCGCTGACCAGGGTGCCGAAGGTGAGAACGGCGATGCCGAACACCGGCTTCGCGGCGTCCGGGGTCCACTCGAAGGTGGTGAGGAAGTTGCCCTCGTTCTTGCCCAGGGCGAGGGCGGAGCGGTAGGCGAGGAAGCCTGCGATGGCGGCCATGATGACCAGCAGCAGGATGCCCGAGCCGCGGGAGAGGTTGAAGAACAGGCTGTCACCGCGGCGGCTGTCGCCCCGGCTCCGTCGAACCCGTCCCCGCGCGTCGGCGGGGGGTGCAGAAGTCATGGTCGTTTACTCCGGTCTGGCGGCGCTGCCCCGCGGAGGGCGGCACCTTGGCGGCGGTGCCCCGGACGTTCTCGTGGTGGGTGGTGCGTGTGCTGCGTGCCGACGGGTGCCCCGGCCGGGCGGCCCCTCCCCCTCCTTCGGGGGCCGCCCGGCCGGTCGTCGTCCGGCCCCGGATCAGGCCAGGGCGTCGATGTGGGACTTGACCTTGGTGGCGAGCTCGGCCGGCAGCGGCACGTAGCCGACGGCGCCGATGGCCTGCTGGCCGGCGTCGCTGACGGTGTAGTTCAGGAAGGACTTCAGGACCGGCAGGCTGTCGGCCTTGTTGCCCTTGTCGCAGACGATCTCGTAGGTGACCAGGGTGATCGGGTAGTTGCCCTCGGCCTTGGTCGCGTAGTCGATGTCCAGCGCCAGGTCGGCACCGGTGCCGACGACCTTGGCGGAGGCCAGGGTGGCGGCGGCGTTGGCGGCGGTGGCCTCGACCGGCTTGGAGGCGCCGGTGTTGATCGCGGCGCTGTTCAGCTTGTTGGTCTGGGCGTAGGAGAGCTCGACGTAGGAGATCGAGTTCTTGGTCTGCTTGACCAGGGCCGCGACACCGGCGGAGCCGTTCGCGGACTGGCCGCCCTGGCCCGCCCACGCCTTGGCGGCCGGGTACTTCCAGTTGCCGCCGCCGGCCTTGGCCAGGTAGCCGGTCAGGTTGGCGGTGGTGCCGGAGTCCTCCGAGCGGTGGATCGCCTGGATCGCGGCGTCCGGCAGGGTGACGCCCGGGTTCAGCGCGGCGATCGCCGGGTCGTTCCACTTGGTGATCTGCGAGTCGAAGATCTTCGCCAGGGTCGGGCCGTCCACGACGAGCTTGTCGACGCCGTCGATGTTGAAGACGATCGAGACCAGGCCGGCGACCATCGGGAGGTCGATCGCCTGGCCACCGGTGCAGACGGCCTTGGAGGCGTCGACCTCGGCGGGCTTCAGGGCCGAGTCGGAACCCGCGAAGGCGATCTTGCCCTGGTTGAACTGGGTGACACCGGCGCCGGAACCGCCACCGGAGTAGGTCAGGGTCGCGCTGGAGCAGGCGGCGCTGTAGGCGGCCTTCCAGACGTCGATGGCCGGAGACTGCGCGGTCGAACCCGCGCCCAGCAGCTGGCCGCCCTTGTCGGCGCACGCGATCTTGGCGGCGGTCGCTCCGCCCGCGGTCGAGGCGCCCGAGGAGGACTTGCCGGTGTTGTCGTCCGTGCCGCAAGCCGAGAGCGACAGCGTGGAGACGAGCGCGACGGCACCGATGGCGAGGGCCTTGGAGCGGCCGTTCCGCAGGTTCACTGGGTGTCCCTTTCTGAGGCAATGCCGGTCTCGGAACGACCGGTTTTGCTGTGGTCCGGGGCCCTTTCGGCCCTCCGGTAACCCAGAAGTTAGGCAGGACAGGTGACGCGTCAGCCGGTCGCAAATGAACGGGGAGTGAACCTCGAAGGGACGTCAGGAAACTGCGGCCGGTAGTAACGGTTGCGTCACGGTGCGGGCGCGGGCAGATCACCCGTACGACCTGTGCGAACCACCCGGGCCCGTCCCGGCCCCCCGGTCAGCCGAGCAGCAGCTCCAGCAGCGCGTCCACCAGCACCCGGTCGCGCGGGTGCGTCAGCCGCTCCTTGGCCCGCTTCGGCGGCAGCCACTCCAGCCGGTCCACCTCCCGGTTGGGCCGGAACGCGCCACCCGTCGGCACCGCCGACCAGTACCGGACCTCCTTCGGCCGGCCGTGCGCCAGGTAGTGCTGCACCGGCAGCTCCGGCCCCAGCACGCAGCGCATCCCGGTCTCCTCCCGCACCTCGCGCAGCGCCGCCGCCCGCCAGCCCTCCCCCGGGTCCAGCTTCCCCTTCGGCAGGCTCCAGTCGTCGTACTTGGGCCGGTGCACCAGCGCGATCCGCGGCTTCTTCCGCCCCTTGCCGCCCTTCTTCGGCGGCCCCGGCACCCAGAGCACCGCCCCCGCCGCCAGCACCGTCGAACGGGGGCCCGCCGCCGGCCGGCGGTCGGTGCGGAGCCGCCCGACCGCGCCGGGGCACGGTCGGGCGCCGAGGAGCGATCGGGCATCTGCGGCACGCGGTCCATCCGGGCGGGGAACGAGGGTCTCAGTCCGACAGCGCCGCCACCGGACCGACCAGCCCGGGCGCCACCCCCGGCCACTGGCGCCCGAAAGCGTACCGGGCCGACTCCACCTCCAGCCGCTGATCGGCGTGCACCACGCCCAGCACGTACGCCGTCGCCGGGGTGATCCGCGGCGTGCGCGCCGCCGTCGCCACCGTCGCCGCCGCGTCCGACGCCTCCTGGTGGCGCGCCAGCACCCCGTCCAGCTCGGCCAGCCCGTCGCCCGGCACCCCGCACACCTCCAGCGCGTACCGGGCCCGCTTCACCAGGATCCGGGCCCGCAGCCACGGCTCGTCGTCCGCCGCCAGCGCCGCGTCCGCGTCCGCCGGGGTGCGCGCCGCCGGCACCCCGCCCGGCTCCGCCTCCCGGGCCGGGGGCCCAGCCGGTGCAGCCCCGCCCCGCCGTACGCCTGCGCCGCCCGCTGCCACGGCAGCCGCTCGCCCGCGCCCAGCAGCGCCGCCAGCGCCGCCCCGGTCTGCGGCAGCAGCGCCGCCACCGGCTCCGCGGCCGCCGGCGCCACCAGCGGCACGTCCCCGGCCAGCAGCGTCATCCGGTCGGCCAGCGCATGCAGCCGGGCCGAGCGCAGCTCCTGCAGCACCGCGGTGTGCGCCCGGGTCCGGGCCAGCGTCAACTGCCGCTCCAGCAGCGCCCGGGCCTTCGGCGCGCCCGCGTGCCCGGCCAGCATGCCCGCCCCGTCCGGGGAGGTGTCGGCCAGCGAGTCCAGCGCGCCCAGCAGCCGCACCGCCCGCCGCTGGTAGCCCGGCTCCTGGGCGAGCAGGTTGAGCAGCCAGCGCAGCTCGGTGCGCGACTCCTGCGCCCACTCGGCCTCGAACGCCGCCGCGAAGGTGTGCAGCGCCCCGCCGATCCGGCGCACCGCGCGCAGCAGGTCGTCCGCCGCCTGCGCCGACGCCGGGAGTGCCCCCGGTCTGGACCCCGCCTCGCCGACCGCCTGCGGCAGGGCGCGCAGGAACGCGCCCGCCTGGGCGGTCAGGTAGCCGGCAAGGACCTCCCCGGCGGTCGCGGCGCGCGCCACCGGGGCCGTCGTCGGCGCATCGGTCATGGCTGTGGCTCTCCCCGATTCCCTCCCTGGGCCTGCCCCAGGGGTGCAGTCCGCCCGCGCCGGGGCTCCCGGCGCGGGCGGGGTGCCGCTCAGCGCGCGGCGGCGGAGCCGCGGTTGCGGCGGCGCGAGTCGATCAGCAGGTCCTGGACGTGGCGCAGCGGCCGGCCCTCGGCGTCCTGGGCGTGCCTGGTCCAGGTGCCGTCGGCGCCCAGGTGCCAGGAGTCGGTCTCGTCCGAGACACCGAGGTCCAGCAGCCCGTTCAGCTCGGCCCGGTGCGCCGGGTCGGTGACCCGCACCAGCGCCTCGATCCGGCGGTCCAGGTTGCGGTGCATCATGTCGGCGCTGCCGATCCACACCTCCGGGTCGCCGCCGTTGCCGAACACGAACACCCGCGAGTGCTCCAGGAACCGCCCGAGTATCGACCGCACCCGGACGTTCTCGCTCAGCCCCGGCACGCCCGGCCGGATCGCGCAGATGCCGCGCACCCACACGTCCACCGGCACGCCGGCCTGCGAGGCCCGGTACAGCGCGTCGATCACCACCTCGTCGACGATCGAGTTGACCTTGACCTTGACGAAGGCCGGCCGCCCGGCCCGGTGGTGCGCGATCTCCCCGTTGATCCGCGCCACCAGCCCGTCGCGCAGCCCGCGCGGCGCGGTCAGCAGCCGCCGGTACGACTCGCGCCGCGAGTACCCCGACAGCCGGTTGAACAGGTCCGACAGGTCCGCGCCGACCTGCGGGTCGGCGGTCAGCAGGCCCAGGTCCTCGTACAGCCGGGCCGTCTTCGGGTGGTAGTTGCCGGTCCCGACGTGCGAGTACCGGCGCAGCGTGTCGCCCTCCTGCCGGACCACCAGCGACAGCTTGCAGTGCGTCTTCAACCCGACCAGGCCGTACACCACGTGGCAGCCGGACTCCTCCAGCTTCCGGGCCCACTTGATGTTCGCCTGCTCGTCGAACCGGGCCTTGATCTCCACCAGCACCAGCACCTGCTTGCCGGACTCCGCCGCGTCGATCAGCGCGTCCACGATCGGCGAGTCACCGGAGGTGCGGTACAGCGTCTGCTTGATCGCCAGCACGTGCGGGTCGGCGGCGGCCTGCTCCAGGAACGCCTGCACCGAGGTCGAGAACGAGTCGTACGGGTGGTGCAGCAGCACGTCGCGCTCGCGCATCGCGCCGAAGATGTCCGGCAGCGTCGCCGACTCCACGTCGGTCAGCCCGCGCGCCGTGCCCGCCACGAACTTCGGGTAGCGCAGCTCCGGCCGGTCCAGGTCGGCGATCCCGAACAGCCCGGTCAGGTCCAGCGGCCCGGGCAGCGGGAAGACCTCCGCCTCGGTGATGTTCAGCTCCCGCACCAGCAGGTCCAGGATGTACGGGTCGATCGACTCCTCGACCTCCAGCCGCACCGGCGGGCCGAACCGGCGCCGCATCAGCTCCTTCTCCAGCGCCTTCAGGATGTTCTCGGTGTCGTCCTCCTCCACCTCCAGGTCCTCGTTGCGGGTGACCCGGAACGCGTGGTGGGCGAGCACCTCCATCCCCGGGAACAGCTCCTCCAGGTGCGCCCCCATCACGTCCTCCAGTGGCACGTACCGCTGCGGCGACGCCTCCAGGAACCGCGACAGCGACTGCGGCACCTTCACCCGGGCGAAGTGCTTGTGCCCCGACACCGGGTTGCGCACCACCACCGCCAGGTTCAGCGACAGCCCCGATATGTACGGGAACGGGTGCGCCGGGTCGACCGCCAGCGGCGTCAGCACCGGGAAGATCTGCTGCCGGAACAGCGTGTGCAGCCGGGCCTGCTCGGTCTCCGCCAGGTCCGGCCAGCGCACCAGCTCGATGCCCTCGGCCGCCAGGTCCGGCAGCACCTCCTGCTGGAAGGTCGCCGCGTGACGCGCCATCAACTCGCGCGAACGCCGCCAGATCAGGTCCAGCACCTCGCGCGGCTGCAGACCGGACGCCGAACGCTGCGCCACCCCGGTGGCGATCCGGCGCTTCAGGCCGGCCACCCGCACCATGAAGAACTCGTCCAGGTTGGACGCGAAGATCGCCAGGAACTTGGCCCGCTCCAGCAGCGGGATGTTCGGGTCCTCCGCGAGCTCCAGCACCCGTTCGTTGAACGCCAGCCAGCTGCGCTCGCGGTCCAGGAACCGGCCCTGCGGCAACTCCGCCTCCTCCGCGCCCCGCCCGTCGGGCGAACCCGCGGCACCCGCCGGGAAGGCCGCCGACACCGCCGCGGGCAACGCCGTCGCCGCCCGCACCGGCTCGGCCTTGGCGTCCGCCTGCTGCCCGGCCTGCTGCCCAGCCCTCGGCCCGGCCTTCTGCTCCGTCCGGGCCGCGGGCCTGGGCGCCGCCTCGGGCTCCTCCGTGTCGGACGCCGCCTTGGCGCCGGCGGACCGGGTCTTGGAGCGCGCCGACACCGCACGCGGCTTGGCGTCCTTGGCGTCCTTGGCCACCGTGCCGGCGGCGTCCTTGCCGGAAGCCGCGGACCTGGACCTCACACCCGACCGCGCGGCCGGCTTCTGCTCACTGCTGCGCTCGGCCGGATCGGCCGAGTCGGAGACGGGGCGGGGGATGCTCATCGGTTCCAGCTCCTCCTGCAGGACGCGGCCCGGACGGGACGAAGGGCATGACTCCGCAAGCTGCTCGTCCTCGTCGACCCACGTCCACCCGCCCGGGGAAGCCGGAATCCGGCCGGACGGGCGGGGTGTGGAGCGGTGACGCGGACGCGGCAATACGGACGACATTCTGTGATCTTCGCGGCGCCAATTGAATCCACGGTAAACACCGCATGGCCAGGAGGAAAGCTGAGTCCGTCACCCCCGTGGCTGCGAGCGGACGCTCCCTTCCGCCCGCGTCCGCGCAGCTCAGCGGGCCCCGGACGGCTCCCACCGGTACATCAGGTCCACCTCGTGGACGGTGAACTCGAGTCGCTCGTACACCCGGACGGCGGCCGCGTTGTCCGCGTCCACGTACAGCATCACCGTCGACAGGCCGCGATCCAGCAGCAGGTGCCGCAGACCCACCGCCGTCAACGCCCTCCCCAGGCCATTACCCTGCTCCGCCGGATCCACCCCCACCACGTACACCTCGCCCAGCCCGTCCGGCTGGGTCTTGGTCCAGTGGAAGCCCACCAGCCGGCCGTCCCGCTCCGCCAGGAAGAAGCCCTTCGGGTCGAACCACGGCTCGGCGATCCGCTCCGCCAGGTCCTGCTCCGTCCACGAGCCCTGCTCCGGGTGGTGGGCGAAGGCCAGCGCGTTCAACGCCAGCCAGGCCGCCTCGTCCCGGCCCGGCTCGAACGTCCGCAACTCGACGCCCGCCGGCAGCGGCACCGCGTCCGGAGCCGCCGCGGTGCGCCGCATCTGCCGCAGTTCGCGCACCAGCACCGCGCCGTGCGCCTCCGCCAGGTGCCGGGCCGCCGGGAGGCCGCCGTGCGCCCAGAAGTCCAGCCCGCCCGCGCCCTCGGCCAGCACCGCGTCCACCAGCTCGCCGCCCAGGCCCCGGCCGCGCTCCGCCGGAGCCACCGTCAGCTCCACCGTCCCGGGCCGCTCGCCCTCCAACTGCGCGTAACCGACCACCGCACCGCCCACCGACTGCACCAGGTGCCGCACGCCCTCGCGCGGGCTGTCCGGCCGGATCCGCAACCGCCCGGCCTCCGACACCGCCTCCCGCCCGTCCGCCCGGGCCGCCGCCGCCAGCAGCTCCCGCACCGCCCCGGCCCGCTCCTCCGTCAGCACCTCGACCCGCTCGATCCGACCCGCGCCTGACGTGTTCTCAGAAGTCCGCATACCGGCGAGCCTACGTTCTCCGCCCCGCTTCCAGCAGAGCGCCGGGAGGCCGGGGCCTCGCACCGTCGGGGCGTCGGGCTGTCGGGGCCTCGGGCCTCGGTGCTGGGTCAGGGCACCGGCCAGGCCGCCAACGCCAGTTCGGCCGTCGCGGCCAGCTCCGCCGCGTCCGCCCCGTCCCGGGCGCGCTGCGACATCCCCTGCAGCATCGCACCGCAGCAACACACCACCGTCGCCCTCGCCTACGTTCTGGACCACTCCGACGCCTGGCGTCGTCTCAACTCCCGTCGTCCCAAGGTCAGTAGACCGGGGCCACCCCCACCACGCCCCACCCCCGGGCTGCGGCCCACCGCACCACTCGCAGCGGACCGTCGAGCAGTTCCTCGGCCGGGTAGCCCGGCTCGTCCCCGAGCCCCACCAGCCAGGCCCGCACCCGGTCGAGGATCCGCTCCCGCTCCTCCCCCGACCACCCCAGGGCCGCCTCGAACTCCGGCAGCCGGTCCCACACCTGGTCCGCGCTCAGCACGAACTCCCCGAACCACCCCGGCAGCCCGAGCACCGCCTCCGGACCCACCCCGTACGCCAACGCCCCGAACGGGAACGCCTTGCGCATCACTGCGGCGAAGAACCGCTCAGGCTCCCGCTCGTCCAGCCACCCCGTCACCGCTCCGCGGAACCCCTCCGCCGCGTCGGCCCCTTCGTACCACCTGCCGATCAGCTGCCCGAGCCGATCGGCGTCCTCGTCCTCCCACAGCCTGTGGACAACCCTGCCCGCGCGATTCCGCTCGTGAACCGCCTCCCACCAGGCCCGCTCGCCCTCGACCTCGGCCGGCGGCACGAACAACCCGTCCAGCCCCGGCAGCCGCCCCAACTCGTCATCGGGCACCGCAACGACCATCCACGCCCCGGTGAATCCCACCGCTCTTCCTCTTTCCGTCCGGCGGGCCCGGAAATGCAGAAAGGGCCCCAGCCTGACGGCTGGAGCCCTTTCTTGAATGATTGTTCGGCGGCGTCCTACTCTCCCACAGGGTCCCCCCTGCAGTACCATCGGCGCTGTGAGGCTTAGCTTCCGGGTTCGGAATGTAACCGGGCGTTTCCCTCACGCTATGACCACCGAAACACTATGAAACTGTGTACCGCCCGCGTGTGCGGGGTTCGTTGTTTCAGAACAACACAGTGGACGCGAGCAACTGAGGACAAGCCCTCGGCCTATTAGTACCGGTCAACTCCACCCCTCACAGGGCTTCCATATCCGGCCTATCAACCCAGTCGTCTACTGGGAGCCTTACCCTCTCGAGGAGGTGGGAGTGCTCATCTCGAAGCAGGCTTCCCGCTTAGATGCTTTCAGCGGTTATCCCTCCCGAACGTAGCCAACCAGCCATGCCCTTGGCAGGACAACTGGCACACCAGAGGTTCGTCCGTCCCGGTCCTCTCGTACTAGGGACAGCCCTTCTCAACACTCCTACGCGCACAGCGGATAGGGACCGAACTGTCTCACGACGTTCTAAACCCAGCTCGCGTACCGCTTTAATGGGCGAACAGCCCAACCCTTGGGACCTACTCCAGCCCCAGGATGCGACGAGCCGACATCGAGGTGCCAAACCATCCCGTCGATATGGACTCTTGGGGAAGATCAGCCTGTTATCCCCGGGGTACCTTTTATCCGTTGAGCGACGGCGCTTCCACAAGCCACCGCCGGATCACTAGTCCCTACTTTCGTACCTGCTCGACCCGTCAGTCTCACAGTCAAGCTCCCTTGTGCACTTACACTCAACACCTGATTGCCAACCAGGCTGAGGGAACCTTTGGGCGCCTCCGTTACCCTTTAGGAGGCAACCGCCCCAGTTAAACTACCCACCAGACACTGTCCCTGATCCGGATCACGGACCCAGGTTAGACATCCAGCACGACCAGAGTGGTATTTCAACGACGACTCCACGACAACTGGCGTTGCCGCTTCACAGTCTCCCACCTATCCTACACAAGCCGAACCGAACACCAATATCAAGCTATAGTAAAGGTCCCGGGGTCTTTCCGTCCTGCTGCGCGAAACGAGCATCTTTACTCGTAATGCAATTTCACCGGGCCTGTGGTTGAGACAGTCGAGAAGTCGTTACGCCATTCGTGCAGGTCGGAACTTACCCGACAAGGAATTTCGCTACCTTAGGATGGTTATAGTTACCACCGCCGTTTACTGGCGCTTAAGTTCTCAGCTTCGCCCGACCGAAATCGGACTAACCGGTCCCCTTAACGTTCCAGCACCGGGCAGGCGTCAGTCCGTATACATCGCCTTACGGCTTCGCACGGACCTGTGTTTTTAGTAAACAGTCGCTTCTCGCTGGTCTCTGCGGCCACCACCAGCTCAGGGAGCAAGTCCCGTCACCAGCAATGGCCCCCCTTCTCCCGAAGTTACGGGGGCATTTTGCCGAGTTCCTTAACCACAGTTCACCCGAACGCCTCGGTATTCTCTACCTGACCACCTGAGTCGGTTTGGGGTACGGGCCGCCATGAAACTCGCTAGAGGCTTTTCTCGACAGCATAGGATCATCCACTTCACCACAATCGGCTCGGCATCAGGTCTCAGCCTTAATGAACGGCGGATTTGCCTACCGTTCGGCCTACACCCTTACCCCGGGACTACCACCGCCCGGGCTGGACTACCTTCCTGCGTCACCCCATCGCTCACCTACTACAGGCTTGGACCGGCGGCTCCACCACGTCCCATTGTCCGAAGACTCCGGGCCGGCTTCACGGCCTTAGCATCACCTGGTTCGACGTTGGCGCTTCAAAGCGGGTACGGGAATATCAACCCGTTGTCCATCGACTACGCCTGTCGGCCTCGCCTTAGGTCCCGACTTACCCTGGGCAGATCAGCTTGACCCAGGAACCCTTGGTCAATCGGCGCAAGAGTTTCCCACTCTTGTATCGCTACTCATGCCTGCATTCTCACTCGTGAACCGTCCACAACTCGATTCCTCGGCTGCTTCACCCGGCACACGACGCTCCCCTACCCATCACAGCCTCCGTTGGGAGTATTGCTGCAATGACACGACTTCGGTGGTGTGCTTGAGCCCCGCTACATTGTCGGCGCGGAATCACTTGACCAGTGAGCTATTACGCACTCTTTCAAGGGTGGCTGCTTCTAAGCCAACCTCCTGGTTGTCTCTGCGACTCCACATCCTTTCCCACTTAGCACACGCTTAGGGACCTTAGTCGGTGTTCTGGGCTGTTTCCCTCTCGACCATGGAGCTTATCCCCCACAGTCTCACTGCCGCGCTCTCACTTACCGGCATTCGGAGTTTGGCTAAGGTCAGTAACCCGGTAAGGCCCATCGCCTATCCAGTGCTCTACCTCCGGCAAGAAACACGCGACGCTGCACCTAAATGCATTTCGGGGAGAACCAGCTATCACGGAGTTTGATTGGCCTTTCACCCCTAACCACAGGTCATCCCCCAGGTTTTCAACCCTGGTGGGTTCGGTCCTCCACACGGTCTTACCCGCGCTTCAACCTGCCCATGGCTAGATCACTCCGCTTCGGGTCTTGGGCATGCAACTCTGGACGCCCTATTCGGACTCGCTTTCGCTACGGCTACCCCACACGGGTTAACCTCGCTACACACCGCAAACTCGCAGGCTCATTCTTCAAAAGGCACGCAGTCACAGCCCGAAGGCTGCCCCCACGGCTTGTAGGCACACGGTTTCAGGTACTATTTCACTCCGCTCCCGCGGTACTTTTCACCATTCCCTCACGGTACTATCCGCTATCGGTCACCAGGGAATATTTAGGCTTAGCGGGTGGTCCCGCCAGATTCACACGGGATTTCTCGGGCCCCGTGCTACTTGGGAAATGAGCAAGCAAGCCGCTGATGTTTCGTCTACGGGGGTCTTACCCTCTACGCCGGACCTTTCGCATGTCCTTCGACTACACCAACGGTTTCTGACTCGCCGACCGGCCGGCAGACCGATCAAGCTCACTCCCACAACCCCGTCGTGGCAACCCCTGCCGGGTCTCACACCACAACGGTTTGGCCTCATCCGGTTTCGCTCGCCACTACTCCCGGAATCACGGTTGTTTTCTCTTCCTGCGGGTACTGAGATGTTTCACTTCCCCGCGTTCCCTCCACACTGCCTATGTGTTCAGCAGCGGGTGACAGCCCATGACGACTGCCGGGTTTCCCCATTCGGACACCCCCGGATCAAAGCTCGGTTGACAGCTCCCCGGGGCCTATCGCGGCCTCCCACGTCCTTCATCGGTTCCTGGTGCCAAGGCATCCACCGTGCGCCCTTAAAAACTTGGCCACAGATGCTCGCGTCCACTGTGCAGTTCTCAAACAACGACCAGACACCCAAACCCGACACCCCACAACAGGGCGCCCGGCATGAGGCCGGCATCCATGAGGCAACTCCCGTTCCCTCAGGACCCAACAACGTGCCCGACCCGGTCCCTTGCAAGCAGTCGCGTTCCACGCCCCGAAGGGCAGTACTGGCGGCTTGCGCCGAACCGTGCCGAATAGTCAACGTTCCACCCATGAGCTAGCACTCCGGGACGTTCGCCCGAAGCTGCCGTGTGCTCCTTAGAAAGGAGGTGATCCAGCCGCACCTTCCGGTACGGCTACCTTGTTACGACTTCGTCCCAATCGCTGGTCCCACCTTCGACGGCTCCTCCCCTGACGGGTTAGGCCACCGGCTTCGGGTGTTACCGACTTTCGTGACGTGACGGGCGGTGTGTACAAGGCCCGGGAACGTATTCACCGCAGCATGCTGATCTGCGATTACTAGCAACTCCAACTTCATGGGGTCGAGTTGCAGACCCCAATCCGAACTGAGACCGGCTTTTTGGGATTCGCTCCGCCTCGCGGCATCGCAGCCCTTTGTACCGGCCATTGTAGCACGTGTGCAGCCCAAGACATAAGGGGCATGATGATTTGACGTCGTCCCCACCTTCCTCCGAGTTGACCCCGGCAGTCTCCTGTGAGTCCCCGACATTACTCGCTGGCAACACAGAACAAGGGTTGCGCTCGTTGCGGGACTTAACCCAACATCTCACGACACGAGCTGACGACAACCATGCACCACCTGTACACCGACCACAAGGGGGCGCCCATCTCTGGACGTTTCCGGTGTATGTCAAGCCTTGGTAAGGTTCTTCGCGTTGCGTCGAATTAAGCCACATGCTCCGCTGCTTGTGCGGGCCCCCGTCAATTCCTTTGAGTTTTAGCCTTGCGGCCGTACTCCCCAGGCGGGGAACTTAATGCGTTAGCTGCGGCACCGACGACGTGGAATGTCGCCAACACCTAGTTCCCAACGTTTACGGCGTGGACTACCAGGGTATCTAATCCTGTTCGCTCCCCACGCTTTCGCTCCTCAGCGTCAGTAATGGCCCAGAGATCCGCCTTCGCCACCGGTGTTCCTCCTGATATCTGCGCATTTCACCGCTACACCAGGAATTCCGATCTCCCCTACCACACTCCAGCCTGCCCGTATCGAATGCAGACCCGGGGTTGAGCCCCGGGCTTTCACATCCGACGCGACAGGCCGCCTACGAGCTCTTTACGCCCAATAATTCCGGACAACGCTCGCACCCTACGTATTACCGCGGCTGCTGGCACGTAGTTAGCCGGTGCTTCTTCTGCAGGTACCGTCACTTGCGCTTCTTCCCTGCTGAAAGAGGTTTACAACCCGAAGGCCGTCATCCCTCACGCGGCGTCGCTGCATCAGGCTTTCGCCCATTGTGCAATATTCCCCACTGCTGCCTCCCGTAGGAGTCTGGGCCGTGTCTCAGTCCCAGTGTGGCCGGTCGCCCTCTCAGGCCGGCTACCCGTCGTCGCCTTGGTGGGCCGTTACCCCACCAACAAGCTGATAGGCCGCGGGATCATCCTGAACCGCCGGAGCTTTCCACCGCAGAACATGCATCCTGCGGTCGTATCCGGTATTAGACCTCGTTTCCAAGGCTTGTCCCAGAGTTCAGGGCAGATTCCCCACGTGTTACTCACCCGTTCGCCACTGATCCACCCCGAAGGGCTTCACCGTTCGACTTGCATGTGTTAAGCACGCCGCCAGCGTTCGTCCTGAGCCAGGATCAAACTCTCCGTGAATGTCTCCACGGGGAGCGGCACGGCAACCACCGGAATAAGGCGGCCCCGCGCACTGCGTCCTCGCTAGTGTTTTACTTCAAAAGGAATCTCCAACCCCGACAAGACGTCGAGGCCGGGGATGTCAACATATCTGGCGTTGACTTTTGGCACGCTGTTGAGTTCTCAAGGAACGGACACTTCCTTCGGACCGCATTCCTGCGGACCCTCCGGGCGCTTCGTTCTTTCGTGTTTCCAGCTTATCAGATCCGAGCTTGTGCTCTTTCCCGACTCGCTTTCGTCTTCTGCGGCTTGACGCCCCGTCCGACGTTTCAAACTCTAGCCGATCCCCGCTCCTGAAAGCGAATCGGCCGCAATCTCCGGAAAAGCGCACGCCGAAAATACGAACGGGGACGCGAAAGAGACGCGACCCGTCACGGATCATCGAACTGGTTTCTCAAGGGATTGGCCGCCCCGGGACCGTCCACGCAGATACGTGCTCGGTGCTCCCTGTCAGGCAACTCGAAGAACTCTACACACCCGGAAGCTCGGGATCAAGTGGCACCTGGAAGACCAGGACCGCGACGTCGTCGTCGTGCTCGGCGGTGACGCCCAGGGCGCGCAGGAGGCGGGAGCAGACGGTGTCGGGGGTGCCGACGGGGCCGGTGAGGGTGTGGGCGAGGTGGTCGATGCCCTGGTCGATGTCCTGGTCTCGGCGTTCGACCAGGCCGTCGGTGTAGAGGACGCCGGTGGTGCCGGGGAGGAGGCGGAGGGTGTGGGAGAGGTGGCCGGCACCGCCGGTGCCGAGGGGTGGGCCGTTCTGTTCCTCTCCGCGCAGGACGGTGCCGTCGGGGCCGCGGAGGAGGAGGGGGAGGTGGCCGGCGGAGGCGTAGAGGAGGGTGGTGGTGGTCGGGTCCCAGACGGCGTAGGTGCAGGTGGCGATCTGGTTGGCGTCGATCTCCATGGCGAGGCCGTCGAGGAGGGTCATCACCTCGTGCGGGGGGAGGTCGAGGCGGGCGTAGGCGCGGACGGCGGTGCGGAGCTGGCCCATGACGGCGGCGGCGCGCAGGCCGCGGCCCATGACGTCGCCGATGACCAGGGCGGTGCGGCCGCCGCCGAGGCCGATGACGTCGTACCAGTCGCCGCCGACCGCGGCGTCGGCTCCGCCGGGTTGGTAGGTGGCGGCGACGTGGAGGGTGTCGGGCTGTTCGAGTTTCTGCGGGAGGAGGCTGTGCTGGAGGGTGACGGCGGCTTCGCGTTGGCGGCGTTCGGCTTCGCGGAGGCGGCCGGCGGACTGGGCCTGGTCGGTGACCTCGGTGGCGAAGATGAGGACGCCGGTGGGGGTGGCGTGTTCGTCGGGGCCGAGCGGGACGCAGGCGATGTTGTAGTAGCGGTTGCCGCCGAGGCCGAGGATGCAGCGGGACTTCACGCTGCGGGGCCGTCCGCTGCGCAGGACCTGGTCGAGCAGCGGGAGGACGCCGAGGGTGGCGAGTTCGGGGAGGGACTCGGCGGCGGGGCGGCCGGGGGTGCGGGGGCCGAACAGGTCGCGGTAGGCCCGGTTGGCGTAGCCGAGTTGGTGCCGGGGGCCGTGGGTGAGGGCGACGGGGGCGGGCAGGCGGCGCAGGACGTCGCGGAGGTCGTAGGGCTGTTCGGTGTCGCGGGGGTCGGGGCAGGAGGTGGCCGGGTCGCGCGGTGCGGGCACGGTGACGGGTTCGTCCGCGGTGGCGGGGGTGACCCGCCAGGCGGCTCCGGTGAGCCGGGCGCTCCAGCGCATGAGGTTCAACGTTGGCCGCTTCCTCGGGGACTGATGGGGGGTGGTGCCCGTCGGGCGACTGCAGTGTGATGATCACAATTCGTGCGCACAGCCGCACTCGCCGTAATGGTCCGTCGGGGTCGATCCTGTCAGGCTCCGGCGCGATTCCGGAAGTCGCGCCCCCGGTACGGCGCGTTTCGGGAGGTACGCGCCGGGGTGCACTTCTGTGCGACGGGTGAAGGGGCGGGTGAGAGGGGGAGAGGGAGGCGTCAGGTGCCGGGGCCGGTGGTGAAACCGGACTCGAATTCGGCCCGGGGGTGCTCGATGGTGCCCAGGGCGACCACCTCGCGCTGGAAGAGACCGCCGAACAGCCAGTCCATCAGCACCCGGATCCGGCGCTCCCGGGTCGGCAGGCGGCGCAGCTGGCGGGCGCGATGCAGCCACCAGGCGCGGCGGCCGGTGAGCCGGGTGCCGCGGCGGGTGTGGGCGACGGCGCGGTGCAGGCCGAGCGAGGTGGAGCAGGCGGGGTGGTCGGAGCGGTAGGCGGTGAGCGGGCGGCCGTCCAGTTCGGCGGCCAGGTTCTCGGCGAGCAACTTGGCTTGGGCGAGGGCGTGTTGGGCGTTGGGGGCGCACGGTTCGCCGGTGTGGTCGGGGACGGCGGCGCAGTCGCCGGCGGCCCAGGCGTCGGGCAGCGGGAGGCCGTCGGGGGTGGCGATCCGCAGGGTGGGCAGGCAGGTGATCCGGCCGGTGGCGTCGAGCGGGAGGTCGGTGAGGGAGAGCACCGGGGCGGGGCGGATGCCGGCCGTCCAGACCAGGGTGCGGGCGGCGAAGCGGCTGCCGTCGGAGAGCAGCATGAGCTGGTCGGTGGCGGATTCCAGGGTGGTGGAGAGCCGGACGTCGATGTTGCGTTCGCGCAGTTCGGCGAGGGTGTGGACGGCGAGTTCGGGGGTCTCCTCGCCGAGGATGCGGTCCTTGGCCTCGACCAGGACCCAGCGCAGGTCGTCGGGGTCGATGTTGTGGTAGCCCTTGGTGGCGGTGCGGGCCATGTCCTCCAGCTCGGCGAGCGCGCCGACGCCCGCGTAGCCGGCGCCGACGAAGACGAACGTCAGTGCGGCGTGGCGCAGTTCGGGGTCGCGGGTGGAGGAGGCCAGGTCGAGCTGCTCCAGCACGTGGTTGCGCAGGGCCACCGCCTCGCCGACGGTGGCGAAGCCCATGCCGTGCTCGGCGAGGCCGGGGACGGGGGCGGTGCGGGAGACCGAGCCGGGGGCCATCACCAGGACGTCGTACGGGACTTCGGTGGGCAGCCGGAGTTCGCCGCGCGGGGCGGCGTCCACCCAGGCGGTGCGGGTCGCGTGGTCGATCCTGGTGACGCGGGCCGTCAGCACCCGGCAGCCGGGGAGCGCGGTGCGCAGCGGGACCACCACGTGGCGCGGGTCGATGGTGCCGGCGGCGACCTCGGCCAGCAGCGGCTGGAACGTCAGGTAGGGCTGCGGTTCGACGATCGTCAGCTCGATCCGACGGTCCTTCAGCCGGTCGCGCAGCAACTGCTGGAGACGCAGCGCGGAGCTCAGTCCGGCGCAGCCGCCGCCGATGATCAGGACTCGAATGGGGCACCTCCGGCCGGCCCTGGTGCTGTGACCCGTTTCACGTTCCCCCTATGACGCACCCGGCGGAGGTGTCTTGTCCACAGTCAGGGCCGGATCGGTCCGAATCCGGCCGGGAAAGGGGTCCCGGAACGCACCGCGCCGCCCCGATCGGCGGGGCGGCGCGGTGAGCGGTCGTCAGTGCGACCAGTAGGGGTGGTCCTGCTGGCCCGCGGGGTGGCGGCTGGCGGTCGGCAGGGGGGTCTGGGTGTTCGGGAACGGGTTGCCGCCGCTCCGGAACTTCGTCTTCTCCACCCAGGACTTGATGCCCACCACGCCGTCGCTGTAGGCATCCACCATGACGTGCGCCTTGTCCGGGCAGGTCGCCGAGATGTACTTCTGCTGGTCATCCGGTTTCTTGGCGTTGATCGTGCATCCCTGGTTCTTCCAGTACTTCTCCACCTGGTCGAACAGGACGGCCCTCTTCCCCTCGGCGAACCGCTCCTCCAAATAGCTCTGCCGCTCCACCTCGGCGTAGCCCGTCTCGTTGCCGAAGACGTTCCGCTCCTCGTCGTAGATGAACCCGATGTACGGCGTGAGCGTCACCGCCGGGGTGATCGCCTTGGCCGTTTCGTCGATCAGGGCGTCGATCCGGTGCTGGGCCGCAGTCGGGTCACCGAGCGGACCGAGATCCTCGGAGCCCGAGCAGCCGGCGGCGAACGTCACCGCCAGCAGGGCGGCGGCGAGGGCTGCGAGCGAAGTCCGGGGCTTCATCGGGGGGTCTCCTTGGTCGTGTCGCCGCCGTGGCCGGTAACGATCCGGGCCATGTTGCCCAGGGAATCGCTGGGCTCCTTCTTCTCCCTGCCGTCCTTGAAGTTCCAGTAGTCGGAGTGGGACTCGAAGCCCAACGGCCCGTCCGCGACCGCGAAGCGGTTGCCGCCGAAGTCCTTGCTCGCCGGGTCCTGGCCGAACCACAGTTCGTGCTCGTCCACGAAGTGTCCGCCGACATAGCCGGCGGCTCCTCCGAAGAGCCCGCCGGTCGCCATTCCGAGCGGTCCGAGCGGGGCACCAACCACTGCTCCGCCGATCCCGCCGAACCCCACCCCGGCGCCCTCGGCCCCGCTCGGGAGGCGGGTGACCGGGTCGTTCTCTGAGGCCCCCACCCAGACGTGCTTGGGGTCGATGCCGAGTTGGCCGGCATGTTGGGCCCCGGTGCCGGGGCTGCCCACCAGAATGATGTCGTCCACGGGAAGGCCGCCGGGGCGCTGGGCGGCCTGGCCGACGGTGAACGAGCCGTACGAGTGCCCCAGGGCGGTCATGTGCGCGGGCTCGCCCTCGTGGGTGGCCCGTAGCCCCTGGACGAAGGTCTGGTACGACTCGCCGCCCTTCTCGGCCCGCTCGGTGCCCGCGACGGCGAGGCTGTCCGGGGTGGCGCCCTTCAGCTGCGGGGCGTCGTAGCCGATCCAGGTGATCGAGGCGACGTCCTTGCTCGGGTCGGCGGCCTTCGAGGCGGTCCACAGGTCCTTGGCCCGGTCCGCGTCACCACCGCCGGCGCCGCTGATCTTGGTACCTAGACCTGGCACGTAGGAGACCACGTCGGTGGCGGTGTCCGGGTTGCCGAAGGAGATCGCGGCCCGGCCCTGGCCGACCGT
Source organism: Kitasatospora sp. YST-16 (assembly GCF_026802215.1). Taxonomy (NCBI): domain Bacteria; kingdom Bacillati; phylum Actinomycetota; class Actinomycetes; order Kitasatosporales; family Streptomycetaceae; genus Kitasatospora; species Kitasatospora sp. YST-16. Next base: position 3,920,123 of record NZ_CP113837.1, on the reverse strand, counting down.
GTCGATCGCCAGCAGGTAGGGCTGCGGGGCCTGGTCCGGATGGTCCCCGTGCAGGCCGTCCTCCATGGCCAGCCGTTCCTTGATCTTCCTGAAGCCGGCCAACTGCTCCTGCTCCGCAGAGCTGAGTTGACCCTGGTTCTCCAGTCGGGTGATGGTGCGGTCGAGGTTGGCCCGGTTGGCCTGGTCGCGGACCGGGGACGGGATGCCGTCGAGGTTGCCGATCTCCTGCGAGTGGGTCTGGAGCAGGCGCTGCTGCTCCTCCAGCGGGAGGCCCTTCCACCAGGCGTTGACCTGGTCCGGGGAGCTGCCCTGCTTCGGTATGGCGGAGTCGACCAGGTCCTCGCGGTGGAAGCGGCGCATCACCTCGGTGCCGGCCGCTGTCCTGGTGAGGCCCTTGCCGGTGCGGGCGTCGTCCGTGAGCGCGCGCAGGCGGTCGGAGGTGACCTGGTCGGCGTGCTCGGCCTCCTTCAGGACCTGCTCGATCCGTGTGCCGTAGGCGGTGGCCTGCATCTCGCGGGCCTGCTGCAGGACCATCTCGTCGATGGTGGTGCCCTGGCCGGGTGCGGACGGCGTGGCCGACTGCCAGGAGACCGAGCCGTCCGCGCCGACCTGGTAGCCGTCGGCCTTGGCGTCCTGCAGGAGGACGGCGAGCTTGTTCTGGGCGAGCAGGAAGGCCTCGGCACCCTCCCGCAGGACCGGGGCGATGCTGCGCAGTTCACCGGAGGCCGCCTTCACCTTGACGCCGGTGGCCTGCAGCGAGGTGTCCGCCTTGTCGGCGGCGTCGCCCGTCCAGCCAGAGCTGCGGACCCGGCCGTGGACCCCGTTGTCCCAGGTGCTGGAGTGGTCGGCGAAGGCGGCGCCGATCCGCTCGTACGCGTCCGCGGCCGCGAACAGCTCGTCGTAGCGGCCGTTCTGGAGGGTCTGGATGTCCATCAGAGGCCTCGCACCGGGGCGTTGAGGTCGAACGAGTCCGGATCGACGGTCTGTTCGACGTGGTGGACCTTGAAATCGAGCCGGGGGTCGCGACCGGGGACCGGGACGCCGTTCGGGGCGGGCGGGTCGAAGGCGCTGCGGAAGCGCTCGGACTCCTCCGAGGTCAGCCGGTGCGGCTGCGTCGTCACCTGCGGACCGTCGAAGGCGCTGCGCAGCAGTCGTTCCCCGACCGGCGTCGCTCGTCCGGGGGCGCCGACGCTCGTGAGGGTCGGGCCGCGGAGGGTGCGCACGTTCGGGTCGGCGGGGAGCAGGCTCTGGTGCGCGTTCTCCTCGCCCTTGCGGTAGTTGGCCGCGGTCTGGATCAGTTTGTCGCCCTGGGAGCTCATCTCCCGGGAAAGTCCGTCGAGCACCCGCTTCCACTCGTCGGTGCAGGCGCTGAGTTCGCTGCCGGTCCGCCAGCCGTTCAGGCCGGTCTCCGCTTGGTCGGAGGCGGAGAGGACGCCGCTCGTTTCGCCGGGAATCGTCTCTGCGGTCTGCTGGGCGGTTCGGCCGGACTGTTCCAGCTCGTCAGGGGAAACGGTGAACCCGTTTCCCCCGGTTCCCCCCGGTGTTGGTTGCCGCATCATGCCCCCCATGTGCTCGGCGATGTGTGGTTGTTGTGCGAGTTCGTCGATCACGCTAGCGAGGAACGGTCGCCGGGGAGGCAGGAACGTGCACGTTCGATCGTTCGGATGAAGGGTTGAGGGCTCCGGGGGCGGGATTCTTCGAGCTGACTGTTCGTCAAGTTATGGCAAAGGAAGGCGTATCGGGGTGAAAGGGTGCGGGCGCGGGCCGGATGCTCGGTTGTGATCCGTCTCACGTGGGGCGGCGGGTGGTGCGTGCGGGGGTTTGTCCGCACGTGGCGACCGGATCGGGGCGGTTCGGGGTGGGGAGTGGTCCACTTCTGCGGCGAACTTCCTTGAACTATGGTCGGATTGTGCTTCGGACCGCCGATGGTGCCGGTCCGTTCGTCCTGGACCTGGTGGCGTCGACGCGACTGCACGGGAGCCATCCGGGGAAGGTAGTGCGCGGACGTCGGGCCACGGCCGGTGTCGGCAGCGCACACCAGGGGGCGCAGTAGCCGTTCGGGTACCCGGGACGGGGTGCCCCGGGGGAGGTTTTGGCATGTCGGAGCAGGATCAGGTGGCGGGGCGGGTGCCGGTGGCGTCGTTCGGGCGGGCCGCGGTGGACGTGGTGCCGGAGCAGCGCGGGCCCGGTGAGCGGGAGCAGTACGCCTTCCCGTCCGGTGAGCGTCCGGGCGAGGCGGGGCGCGAGGCCGGGCGGGAGGCCGGACGCGGGGCGGGCTCGCGGTTGCGGGTGGACGCCCGGCGGAACCTGGAGAGCGTGCTGCGGGCCGCCCGCGAGGTGTTCGGCGAACTCGGGTACGGGGCGCCGATGGAGGAGGTCGCCCGGCGGGCCGGGGTCGGCGTGGGCACCGTGTACCGGCGCTTCCCGAGCAAGGAGGTGCTGGTCCAGCGGATCGCCGCCGAGGAGGTGTCCTGGCTGACCGCGCAGGCCCGGGAGTCGCTGTACGGCGGGCTGACCGGCCCGTGGGACGCGCTGGCGGGCTTCCTGCAGCGGGCGGCGGCCTCGGGCGCGGGGCGGCTGCTGCCGCCGGAGGCGTTCCGGTACGCCGAGGAGATCGGCCGGGTGCCCGAGCAGCGCGGCACCGAGCTGCGGGCGTTCGGCGGTTCGCCGGTGGCCGAGGGCGAGCAGGGCGCCGATCCGCGGCTGCTGCTGCAGTTGCTGGCGGCGCTGGTGGCCCGGGCGGGTGCGGCCGGCGAGTTGCGGCCCGGGGTGACGGTGGCCGACGTGGTGCTGGTGCTGACGGCGGCGGTGCCGGTGCACGCCTCGGCGGCCGTCCCGGTGCGGGAGGGCGAGTCCGAGGGCGGGGCGGGCCACCGGCTGCTGCAGATCCTGTTGCAGGGTCTGCGCGCGGCCTGAACCCGGCTGGTCGGCGGGGGTTCTGACGCACCGTGCGGGCGGCCGTCCGGCGGGGGCGGCCGGGGGGAACACCGTTCGGGTGACGGGCGGCCGCCGGGCCCGGGGGGCGCGCGGAACGCTCCGGGTACGCGCGGTGCTTGCGCGGTCGAGCTCCGAACACTTCCGCGAGCGGCGGCCCGGACGGGTGGGCCGGGGCGGACCCGGCTACCGGTGGTCGCTGCGCTATGCCATTCTTTGCCCGTGGTTGGAGCCATTGTCCCGTTGCACACCGTGACCGCCGTCGAATCCGAGGGGCGGCCCGCGCCGCGCGCCGCACGGCGGGACGGTGTCCGGTGAACCCAGACGAGCAGGGTGACGCAGGCGAGTTGGGCTCCGGCCTGGAGGCGCCCGGCCAGGTCCCGGACCAGGGCGGCAGCCCGGCCCACGAGTCGCTGACCGGCCGGGTGCCGGGCCAGGCACCGGCCGGACAGGGCGGGGTCGCGCCCGAGGCGTTCATCGGCGAGGAGTTCCCGGCACGCGCCGTCGTGCCCGCCCCCGCCGACCCGGTGGACGGTGAACGCCCGCCCTCCGACGCCGAGTTGACCGCCCGGGTGCGGGCCGGGGACGACGCCGCGTACGAGGAGATCTACCGCCGGCACGCGGACGCCGTCCGCCGCTACGCCCGGACCTGCTGCCGGGACAGCTTCACCGCGGAGGATCTGGCGGGCGAGGTGTTCGCCCGCACCCTGCAGGCGCTCAAGGCCGGCAAGGGCCCCGAGTTCGCGGTCCGGGCCTACCTGCTGACCGCGGTGCGCAACGTGGCCGCCGCCTGGGCCCGCTCCGACCGGCGCGAGCAACTGGTCGACGACTTCACCGGTTTCGCCGAGGCCTCCGCCGCCACCGTCGAGTTCGACCTCGCCGACCCGGGCGCGGACGCCTGGGCGCTGGCGCTGGCCGACCAGCGCATGGTGATGCGCGCGTACGCCGAACTGCCCGAGGACGACCGGGTGGTGCTCTGGCACACCGAGGTCGAGCGGGAGTCCCCCAAGACCGTCGCGGTGATGCTCGGCAAGACCGCCAACGCCACCGCCGTCCAGGCCCACCGGGCCCGCGACCGGCTGGCCGCCGCGTTCCTCCAGGCGCACGTGTCCGGCAGCCAGGAGTCGGGCTGCGCCGGGTACGCCAACCGGCTCGGCGCGTACGCCCGGGGCTCGCTGCGCAAGCGCGCCTCGGCGGAGGTCGGCAAGCACGTCCAGGACTGCACCCGTTGCACCGCCGCGTACCTGGAGCTGGCCGACATCAACCACGGGCTGCGGGCCGTGTTGCCCGGCGGTGCGCTGCTCTGGGTCGGCAGCGGCTGGTTCGCGGTGGCGGCCGCCGCGGTCGGCGGTGCCGCCGTCACCGGCGCGGCCGTGGGCGGGGCGGCGGTGGCCGGTGGTGCGGCGACCGCGGGCGCCGCTGCGGGTGCGACCGCGGGGGCGGCCGGGGGTGCCGGTTCGTCCGGCGGCGGCGGGGCGGCGGCCGGGGAGGGCCTCGGCACCGCCGCGAAGGCCGGTATCGCGGCCGGCATCGCCGTCGTCGCGGCGGCGGTCGCCGCGTTCGCGCTGACCGGTTCGCCGGAGCCCGCGCCGCCGGTGGCCGCGCCGCCGGTCACCGCCGCACCGGAGACTCCGCCGCCGGCCCCGCGCCCGACGCCGTCCCCGACACCCACCCCCACGCCGACGCCCACCCCGACCCCGTCCCCGACGCCGTCCCCCAAGCCGACGCCGACGCCCACCCCCGCGCCCAGGCCGGCGCCGACTCCCACGCCGACGCCGACGCCGCGCCAGGTGCCGCCGCCGTCCCCGACGCCCACCCCCGCGCCGACGCCGACGCCCACTCCGACGCCGTCCCCGACGCCTCCGGCGGCCCGCCAGTTCTGGCTGGACGAGGTGCCGCTCAACCGGGGCCACCGGGACGCCCGGTCGACGCCGACCATCCGCGGCGGCGGCCAGGTGCTGCAGCGGTCCTCGGCCTGGCTGCACGGCACCCGCTACCAGCACGTGCTGGCGGCCCGGGTGCCGTCCCGGGTGACCGTCGACCTGAACCAGGCCTGCCGGTCCTTCGACGCGGTCGCGGGGCTGGACGACTTCGGCGTCACGTACGGCGAGGTGGTCTTCTCGGTGCAGGGCACCGACGGGGAGGTGCTGTGGAGCTCCCCCGAGCTGTCCGCGGGCGACCGCCCGGTGCCCGTGCACGTCCCGCTCGACGGGCAGTCGTCGATCCGGCTGGTGGTCACTCCGGTCCGCGGCTCGGTCCCGGTGATCGACCTGGCGGACTGGGCGCAGGCCCGGATCACCTGCTGACCCGGGCGGCGGGCGGCCGGCCGGGCCGGGCGGTCAGCCGAGCCGGGCGGTGAGGGCCTGCTGGCCGCGGGCGATCCAGCGCGCCGGCCAGCGCAGCAGCACGAGGAGGGTGAGCGCCCAGCCGGCGGCGTGGACGGCCCAGACGCCCGCCATGGTGGGGCCGCCCCAGGCCTGGTGGTAGTCGGTGTGCAGGTACCAGAGCGGATAGCCGAAGTTGCGGACCGAGTTGAAGACCGCGTAGCCGAGCAGCAGCAGGGCGAACCCGTCCAGCGGGAGGCCGAGCAGCAGGCGGGCCAGTCGGCGGCCGGTGCCTGTCGGACCGGGCTGCAGGCGCTGCGCGGCCTCCCGGCGGCCGGTCAGCTGCAGCACCAGCGCGGCCAGGCCGGCCGGCAGGGCCAGGCCCGCGCGGAGGGTGGGGGCGGCCGCGGCGGCGGCCCGGCGGGCGGGGGTGGTGGCGGTGCGGCTGGTGGCGGGCACGGTCACGGCCATCTGCGGGCTCCTTCGGCACTGCTCCTGCGGTGGACGACCCGTACCTTCCCGGACCGGGGCGGTACGGGTCGTCACACCGGGGAGCTGACCCGCCGTCATACCCGGGTACGACCCGCGCGGTCAGATCGCGCCGGGTACGACCCGCGCGGTCAGATCGCGCAGCTGCCGTCCTCGCAGGTGTCGGCGGCCGGGGCGAGCGGGGTGATCCGCTGGGCGGTCTCGGCCTCGACCTGGCGGAGCACCTGGAGGAAGGTCTCGGCCTCCTGGCCGCCCTGGACGGCCCACTTGCCCTCGAAGACGAAGGTGGGGACGGCGGTGACGCCGATCGCGCGGGCCTCGGCGAGGGCGGCGAGCGTCTCGTCCTCGCCCTCGCGGCCGGCCAGGTAGGCGGCGGCGCGGTCGCGGTCGATGCCGGTCTCGGCGGCGAGGTCGGCCAGCGCGTCGGGGTCGCCGACGTTCACGCCCTCGGAGAAGTGGGCCTTGAGCAGGCGCTCCTTGAGGGCGGCCTGGACGGCGGGGCCGTACTCGGTCTCGGCGAGGTACAGCAGGCGGTGCGCGCGCAGGGTGTTGACCTCGAGCGCGGCGTCGAAGTCGTAGTCGATGCCGACGCTCCTGCCGACCTCGGTGATCCGGGCGTCCATGGCGAGGGACTGCGGCCCGTAGCGCTCGGCGAGCCACTCGCGGTGCGGGCGGGCCTGCTCGGGGGCGTCGGGGACGAGCTGGTAGGGGCGGTAGACCACCTCGACGCCGTCCTTGCCCTCGAACTGCCCGAGCGCCTGCTCGAAGCGCCGCTTGCCGACGTAGCACCAGGGGCAGGCGATGTCCGAGTAGATTTCGACCTTCATGGCGGGCGGGCTCCTGTCCGGCGGTTCGGTGGTCCTGGGCGACCGGGGGCGGCCGTCCGACGGAAGGTGAACGCTCAACCATCCGCGGACATTCCGGTCAGGCCCCCGTCGGCCCCGGTCAGGCCCCTCGGCTTCAGCCACCTCGGACCTCGGCTTCAGGCTCCTCGGCTTCAGGCCCCCTCCGCGGGCGGTGCGGGGACGACCAGCACCGGGCAGGTGGCGTGGTGCACGGCGGCGGTGCTGACCGAGCCGAGCAGCAGCCGGCCGAAGCCGCCGTTCCCGCGGGTGCCGACGACCAGGGTGTGCCGCCCCTCGGCGGCCCGCAGCAGCACCTCGACGACGTTGCCGAGGACGACGTGCAGGGCGAGCCGGCCGGCGTACGGGCGGGTGCGGGCGGACTGGACGGTGGCGACGGCCCGGCACAGGCCGTCCGCCATGCTCTCGGTCAGCCGCTCGACGCTCTCCTGGACCAGGTCGGCCATGCCGGGCGGGTAGCCGGTCGGCGAGGGGTTGACCACGGCCAGGACGTACAGCGGGAGGTGGTGCGCCTCGGCCTCGGTCATGGCGCGGTCGAGCGCCCAGAGCGCGGCGTCGGAGCCGTCGCAGCCGGTGAGGACCGCGGCGCCGGGCGGCGGCGCCTCGTACTGCACGGGGAGGGTGGCGGTCATGGCGCGCGCTCCAGGGGCCGGGGTTCCCGACGCTAGCGGGCGGGCGGGCGGCGGCGGTGCAGGCGCACCCCGGGCCGGGTCAGGTTTCCAGGGCGGTGCGGCGGGGGGCGGGCAGGCCGGTCCAGGAGGAGCCGGGGCGGCGGGCGGCCAGGCGGCGCAGCCAGAGTTCGGTGGCGACCAGGTCGGCGAGGGCGGCGAGGGTGCCGGGCGGGACGTGCTGGGCGGGGTCGGTGGCGGCGGCGAGGGTCTTGCGGGCGGCGGGGGCGTCGAGCAGTCCGGCTTCGGCGAGCAGCGGGCGGTCGAACAGGTCGGTGAGGGCGGGGGCGGCGGCGCGCAGGCCGCGGCGGGCCGGTTCGTGCGGGTCGGGGCCGGGGGCGCGGCCCCAGTCGGCGGGCAGGTCGGTGCGGCCGGCGCCGGCCAGCACGGTGGCGAGCAGGGCGTGCCGGGCGCCGGGTTGCAGGCGCAGGTCGTCGGGGAGCAGGCGGGCGGCGCGGACCACCTGGTTGTCCAGGAAGGGGGCGTGCAGGCGCTGGCCGTGCTGTTCGGTGGCGTGCACCAGGGTGCGGTAGTGGGCGGCGTGCCGGTGCAGGGCGAGGCGGGCGCGGCGGGCGCCGGGGGCCTCGGTGGGGGCGCCGTCGCGGGCGGCGGTGCGCAGGTGCTGGGCGAGGGCGGCGAGCGGTTCGTCGGCGAGCAGGTGGGCGGCCGGGCCGGGCCGGTGCCAGGTGAGGTCGGCGGCCAGGGCGCGGCCCATCGTCCGCCCCGGTACGGGTTCCTGACGGAGCGTCAGTTTCAGGGCCAGGTCGTCGAGGGCGTCGGCGTAGCGGGCGCGGGCCAGTCGGCGGGCGGCGCGCAGCACGGTGACGGGGGTGTGCAGGGTGCCGGTGAGGGCGCCGGCGGTGGCGCGGTCGGCGCCGGCCAGGGCGGCGAGCGGGGCGAGCAGGTCGAGGAGCGGCCGGAGCGGACCAGGTCGGCGAGCCGGGCGGGGTGGCCGTCGAGGACCTGGCGGGCGCCGTGGCCGGTGAGGTGGTCGGCGCCGCCGGCCCGGTGGGCGGCGGCGTACCGGGCGGCGTCCGCCAGGACCGGGCCGGGCTCGTCGGTGAGCGGCCCGGCCAGGGGGTCGGCGAGGTCGGCGTACGGGGCGGCGGGCGGGACGACCAGGTGGCGCAGGCGGGGGGCGTGGACGGCGAGGGCGAGTCCGTCGTGGTCGGCGAGGGTGACGGCGGGGACGGTCTCGGGTTCGGGCGGTTCGGCGCGGCGGGCCCAGGAGCCCTTGACGGCGCCGGTGCGGGCGGCGGGCCGTTCGGGTCCGGCGCCCGCGCCGGGGCCGCCGGGCGGCAGCGGGACGGCGGCGGCGAGCAGGGCGACGGTGGCGGAGGCGGTGCCGTAGGAGAGGTCGACGCCGAGCCGGGGCCGGTCGGCGGGCCCGGTGGCGCGGACCCGGCAGCGGACGGCCTCCAGCAGGGCGCGGGTGAGTTCGCGGACGGCGGGGGCCTCGGCGCCGCCCGGCTCGGCGGGCTGGTCGTCGTACGGGGTGCAGTCGGCGCGCCCGCCGCGGATGCCGAGCGCGTGCCCGGGCGGGACGCGGCGCACGCCCCGGTAGGGGGTGCGGTCGCCGAGCGTCTCGGGGGTCTCGGGGGTGGCGAGCCGGGCGGCCAAGTGGGCGGCGTCGACGGGGGCGCCGACCAGGTCGGCGAGCGGGAGGGCGGCGGTGGCGTAGGCGGTGCCGCCGGCGAACGGGGTGTGGAAGCCGGGCTGGGCGCCGGACAGGTCGGGCAGCAGCACGGTGGAGCGGGTGCCGGTGCGTAGCACGACGGTGTAGCTGCCGGGCCAGTGGGTGAGGTGGCGCAGCGCGCCGCCGCGGGCGGCGGCCAGGCCGTCGGCGATCTCGCGGTCGGTGGCGCCGCAGCGGCCGGCGACGGCGAGGCGCAGGGTGGCGGGGGTGTCCCGGTCGGCGCTGTCGGCGGGGTCGTGCGGGTCGAGGCCGCCGCGGACGGTGGCCGGGCCGCCGGGCCGGAGCACGGCGAGGCGCAGCTCGTCGGGGCGCCAGTCGCCGACCGCCCAGAGCGGGTTGGGGCCGCCCCAGAGCAGGGTGCCGGCGATCGGGCGGACCGCGGCGAGGGTCGGGTCGGCGGCGGTCAGGCCGCTCCAGCCGGTGAGCCACCGCATCGCGCCTCCACCTGTGGTGCTGCGGCGCGCGACGAACCACCGGGCGGACGTACGGGGTTGGCGCGCCGTCAGGAGACATCGTGCCACCGATGGGGCGGGTGAGCGCCGGGCTTGCCGGGAGGAGGGCGCACGGACCGGGCCTCCCCCTCCGGGGCCCGGACCGTGCGGGTCTCGAACTCCCGTCCGGCGCACGGGCGGTGGCGGGGCGCGGCGGTGCGGCGGAGGGACGGGTCCGCCGCGGTCCGGCCGAAGTTGGCCGAAAGCCGTCGCACGGACCGGGAGGGCATCCGCATGCCCTCCCGGACGCGCAGCTGCCCGCGGGGAATTGAGGCAGCGTTTCCCCCGGCCCGCCGGGTCCTCGGCGGCGGGCCGATCCACAGGCTTTAGCGAATCGCCCACCTGCCGCTGCGGCCAGGGAGCACGGGTGGCGCACGCGGGCACGGGACCGGAGCACGGGCGTCCGGCAACTGCCCGCGGGCCCCGCGGCGGGCCTCCGGGCGCCCGCTCCGGACGCGGCGCGTTCCCGCCAACCGGAATGCGGCCTCTTAACCGTCGGAACGCGGGCGACTACGCTAGGTGCAGCAGTCCGGTGACGCACCGCGGTTCGCCGCGGCCCGCCGCCATCCGCGCACGACGTCGCCAGGGGGTGCCACCGCCACCATGACCGTCAGCTCACGAGGGCCGAACGACCGGCTCGGGGCCCTCCTCGCGCTCGCCCAGATCAGCAACGCGGGGCTCGCCCGCCGGGTCAACGACCTGGGCGCGCAACGCGGCCTGACCCTCCGTTACGACAAGACCTCGGTGGCCCGCTGGGTGACCAAGGGCATGGTCCCGCAGCGCCCGGTGCCGCACCTGATCGCCACCGCGCTCGGCAACAAGCTCGGCCGCCCCGTCCCGCTGGAGGAGATCGGCCTCGCCGACTCGCACCCCACGCCCGAACTCGGCCTGGAGTTCCCGCGCGAGGTCCCGGAGGCGGTCCGCTCCGCCACCGAGCTGTGGCGGGTCGACCTGGACCTGCGGCGCGGCCCCGGCGGCGGCCGGTGGAGCGACAGCCTGGCCGGCACCTTCTCGGTCGCCGCGTACGCCACGCCCGTCTCGCGCTGGCTGATCACGCCCGCCGACGGCTCGGTGGCCCGCGAGGCGGTCCCCGACCTGACCGGCTACCGGGTCGGGCACACGGACGCCGCGAAGCTCCGCGAGGCCGCCCAGGAGGCCCGCCGCTGGGACTCCAAGTACGGCGGCGGCGACTGGCGCTCCTCGATGGTCCCGGAGTGCCTGCGGGTCGAGGCCGCCCCGCTGCTGCTCGCCTCGTACAGCGACGCGGTCGGCCGGGCGCTGTTCGGCGCCACCGCCGAACTGACCCGGCTGGCGGGCTGGATGGCGTTCGACACCGGCCAGCACGAGGCCGCCCAGCGCTACTACATCCAGGCCCTGCGGCTGGCCCGCGCCGCCGGGGACGTGCCGCTCGGCGGGTACGTGCTGGCCTCGATGAGCCTGCAGGCCGCCTACCGCTCCTTCCCGGACGAGGCGGTCGACCTCGCCCAGGCCGCCCTGGAGCGCAACCGGGGCCTGGCCACCGCCCGCACCATGAGCTTCTTCCACCTGGTCGAGGCCCGGGCACACGCCAAGGCCGGCAACGCCGCGGCCTGCGGCGCCGCGCTGGCCGCCGCCGAGACCGCGCTGGACCGCTCCCGCCCCGGCGACCCGGACCCGACCTGGATCGACTTCTTCGCCTACGACCGCCTCGCCGCCGACGCCGCCGAGTGCTTCCGCGACCTGGGCGTCCCGTCCAAGGTCCGGCAGTTCACCCGGGAGGCGCTGGCCCGCCCGACCGAGGGCTACGTCCGCTCGCACGGCCTGCGGCTGGTGGTCTCCGCGATGGCCGAGGCCGAAGCCGGGGACCTGGACGCCGCGGTGGCCGCCGGGGAGCGCGCGGTCGAGGTGGCCGGGCGGATCTCCTCGCACCGCAGCCGCGAGTACATGGTCGAACTGCTGCGCCGCCTGGAGCCCTACCAGAACGAGCAGCGGGTCAAGGAGCTCACCGAGCGCGCCCGCACGGTCCTGGCCACTTCCTGAACTCCCCCGCCGCCCCGGCCCGGCCGTGACACCATCCGGTCGGAGCGGTCTCACACAGCCGAGGGGTGGCCGGGTTGAAGCACGACGTCCAGGTCCTGGTGGTCGGCGGCGGCATCGTCGGCCTGTCCACCGCGTACGCGCTGACCCGCGAGCACCCCGGCACCGGCGTCGCCGTGCTGGAGAAGGAGGACGCGCTCGCCGCCCACCAGACCGGCCGCAACAGCGGGGTGATCCACAGCGGCGTCTACTACCGGCCCGGCTCGCTCAAGGCCCGGTACGCCACCGGCGGGGCCCGCGAGATGGTCGCGTTCTGCCGCGAGCAGGGCATCGCCCACGAGGTCACCGGCAAGCTGATCGTCGCCACCGACCCCGCCGAACTCCCCCGCCTCGCCGCCCTCGCCGAACGCGGCCGGGCCAACGGCATCCCGCTCACCGAGCTCGACCCGGCCGGCCTCCGCGCCCACGAGCCCGAGGTCACCGGCATCGCCGGACTGCACCTGGCCACCACCGGCATCTGCGACTACCCCGCGGTGGCCCGCCGCTACGCCGCCCTGGCGGGCGAGCGCGGGGCCGAACTGCGGCTCGGCACACCGGTCCTGGACATCGCCCGGCGCGCCGACGGCGTCACCGTCACCACCCCGCACGGCGAGATCCGCTGCGCGGTGCTGGTCAACTGCGCCGGACTGCACAGCGACCGGATCGCCCGGCTGGCCGGCGACGACCCGGGGGTGCGGATCGTCCCGTTCCGCGGCGAGTACTACGAACTGGCCGAGGGGCGACGGGAGTTGGTGCGCGGCCTGGTCTACCCCGTCCCCGACCCGGCGTTCCCGTTCCTCGGCGTCCACCTCACCCGGGGCATCCACGGCGACGTCCACGTCGGACCGAACGCGGTGCCCGCGCTGGCCCGCGAGGGCTACGACTGGCACACCCTGAACGTCCGCGACCTGGCCGAGACCGCGCGCTTCCCCGGCACCTGGACGATCGCCCGCCGGCACTGGCGCTACGAACTCGGCGAGCTGCACCGCTCGCTCTCCAAGCGCGCCTTCACCGCCGCCGTCCGCCGCCTGCTCCCCGCCGTCACCGCCGCCGACCTCGTCCCCGCCACCGCGGGCGTCCGCGCCCAGGCCGTCGCCCGCGACGGCACCCTCCTCGACGACTTCGCCTTCGCCGGCTTCGACCCCGCCGACCCGCGCTCCGCCCGCCGGGTCGTCCACGTCCTCAACGCCCCCTCCCCGGCGGCGACGGCCTCGCTCGGCATCGGCCGCGAGGTCGCCCGCCGGGCGGTGGCGGCGCTGCGGGCGGGCTGAAGGGGCGCCCGACGGAAGCCGGCTCTCGCGGGGCCTCCCTTAGACTGGTGCGATTGTGACCTCCTCCGCCCCCAGCACCCAGTTGTCCGCGTCGGCCCGGCTCTCCGCCGCCCCGGCGGCGTACCCCGCGCCGATGTACCCGCACAAGGCCACCGAGGCCCAGCACCGCGAGCAGCGGATCCGCAGCTTCCAGCCGCGCCGCGGCCGGATGACCAAGGCCCAGGCGGGCGCGCTGGACCGCGGGTGGGAGCGGTTCGGGCTGGCCATCGACGGGACTCCGCTGGACCTGCCGGAGCTGTTCGCGGGCCGTCCGGTGACGCTGGAGATCGGCTTCGGGATGGGTGACACCACGGCCGCGATGGCGGCCGCGGACCCGTCCGCGGGGATCCTCGCGGCGGACGTGCACACCCCGGGCCACGGCAACCTGCTGCAGTTCCTGGAGCGGGACGGCTCGGAGAACGTCCGGCTGGCGGCGGGCGACGCGGTGATCCTGCTGCGCGACATGCTGCCGGACGCCTCGCTGGCCGGTCTGCGGGTGTACTTCCCGGACCCGTGGCCGAAGCCGAAGCACCACAAGCGCCGCCTGGTCCAGGCGTCGTTCCTGGACCTGGTGCTGCCCCGGCTGGCCCCGGGCGCGCTGGTGCACTGCGCGACCGACTGGGAGCCGTACGCGGAGCAGATGCTGGAGGTGCTGGGGGCCTCGCCGGAGCTGGAGAACCTGCACCCGGAGGGCGACGGCTCGGGCTGGCTGGAGCCGGACGGGCACCCGGCGGGCAGCGTGCCCGGGTACGCGCCGCGGCCCGACTGGCGTCCGGTGACCAAGTTCGAGCGGGCCGGCCTGGCCAAGGGCCACGTGGTGCACGACCTGCTGTTCCGGCGCCGCTGAGCCCTGCCGGGCCCGGGCGCCGAGCCCGGGCGCCGGGCTCAGGCGGTGGCCTTGCCCGCGGCGACCAGCGCGCCGAGCGCGGTGCGCTGGACGTAGGCCAGCAGTGCGACCGTCACCGTGCTCATCACCAGCGCGAACAGCACGTGCCCGAGGGCGGTGTCGACCGCCGTGCCGAGCAGGCCGAGCACCAGGTGGCTGCCCAGCCGCAGGCCGATCAGGCCGAAGGCCACGTTGCGGGTGCCCTTGCCGCGCCACAGCAGCTTGGCGAGCTTGAGGCGCCGGCGCATCAGGGTCAGCGAGACGCCGATGTTGACGGCGGCCAGCACGACCAGCGCGGGCCAGGCCGAGGGGACGGCCCGCAGCAGGTCGAAGGCCCCGGCCAGGACGCCTTCGAAGCCGAAGAACCAGACCGGCAGCCGCATCTCCGCGACGCTCGGCCGCTCGTCGACCGGCCCCGCGACCGGCCCCGCGACCGGCTCTGCGACCGGCTCCACGACCGCGACGGTCGCTGCGGCGGGCGCCGCGAAGGTGCTGGTGGCGGCCGTCCCGAAGCCGATGCTGCCCATGGTGTCTCCCCCGTGTCGTCCCCGGCCGCCCGGTGGTCCCCCGGCGGTGTCACCACTGTGCCCGCCGGGACCGGTCGCGGCCCAGGACCTGCCGTCACCGACCCGGCATGACGGATGTCACGGGCCCGGCCGGGTGCGGTGGGCGGCATTCCGTTCTGCTGACGATCAGTCACCTTGCGGGTACGGATTGTTCCGACCACTCCCCCCGGGGCGGGGGATTCGCCTACGCTGCTGCAGGTGAGCAGTCCGCCCAGCGGCGTGCCTTCCCCCGGGCCGCCCGTAGGGGCCGCCGCCCTGGCCGCCGATTCCCCGACGCCCCCCACCGGATTTCGGTCGCTCCCGGATCCGAGCGCGCGCCGGTCCGGCGGCCTGCTCCCGGAGCGGCCGCCGCGGCCGGTGCTGAGCGGGCGGATCCCGGGTCAGCAGGGCGGCCGGGTCGCGGGCGCCGCAACGGTGTCGCTGTGGCACCGGGTGTGGCCGTTCCGCCGGCCGGCGCTCTCCTCGGCGGCACTGGCCCTGGGCCTGGCGGGTTCGGGGGTGCTGATCCTGCGCCTGGTGCAGCGGCAGACCGGGACGACCGGCCTGCTGGTCGGGCTGGGCCTGGCGCTGCTGCCGCTGCCGTTCGTGCTGGGGGCGCTGGCCTGGCTGAACCAGACCGCCCGGGTCCCGCTGCAGCACCTGCTGTTCTGCCTGGCCTGGGGGGCGTGCGCGGCGACCACGATGGCGATCCTGGCGAACGGGTGGGCGAGCGACTTCCTGATCGCCCACCAGGGGGTGCGCGGGGAGACGCTGGGCGCGGAGTTCGCCACCCCGCTGATCGAGGAACTGGCGAAGGGCGCGGCCCTGCTGGTCCTGCTGCTGCCGCTGCGGCGGCGGCACCGCTGCGAGCAGGACCGCCCGTGCGGCCGCCTGCGCCGCCTGCTGTGGCACCGGCCCGGCCGCCCCGCGCACTTCCGCCCGGCCCCGGCGGGCCGCCAGCGGGCCCGCTCCTCCCCGCGCACCCTGGCGGCGGGGACGGTGCTGGGCGGGGTGACGGCCTGCGGCTTCGCCTTCACCGAGAACGCGCTGTACCTGGGGCGGGCCTTCACCGCGGACCGGCAGGCCCGGCTGGACGCGATCGGCCAGGGCGAGGCGCCGAGCCTGCGGGACTTCGACGGCACGGTGCACACCTTCGTCCTGCGGGCCCTGCTCTCCCCGTTCGCGCACCCGCTGTTCACCGCGCTGACCGGCCTGGGCCTGGCCGTCACCCTGACCACCGGCCGCCGCTGGCTGGCCCGCCTGGGCGCCCCGCTGGGCGCCCTGCTGGCGATGGGCCTGCACGGGGCGTGGAACGCCGCCGCCGGGCTGGGCACCGACGGCTTCCTGCTGGTGTACGGGCTGGTGATGGTCCCCTGCTTCGCCGCCCTGGTCAGCTTCTCGGTCTGGGCGCAGACCCGCCGCACCCGGCAGCCGTCCGGCCCGGACTGACCCGGGCCGACCCGGACCGACCCGGACCGGCCCGGCCGCGAGCTGCCCGGACGCCCCGGCGGGAAACGGATTTCCCTTTCCCGCGGGCCTCACGTAGAGTCGTGTTCACCGACGCGGGGTGGAGCAGCTCGGTAGCTCGCTGGGCTCATAACCCAGAGGTCGCAGGTTCAAATCCTGTCCCCGCTACTCAGTAGCACGAAGGCCCGGAAGCACTGCTTCCGGGCCTTCGTCGTACCCGGCACCGGGCCCGGTCCGGGCGCCCCGGCGGGCGTCCCGCCGCCGGTGCGACACCCACCCCTCGCGGTGGGGTAGGGTGGTGTTCACCGACGCGGGGTGGAGCAGCTCGGTAGCTCGCTGGGCTCATAACCCAGAGGTCGCAGGTTCAAATCCTGTCCCCGCTACTCAGTAGCACGAAGGCCCGGAGGCATCGCCTCCGGGCCTTCGTCGTACCCGGCACCGGGCCCGGACGGAAGCCGGACGGAACGGGGTCGAATAAATCCGTTGCCTCCCCCGGCGGGCGGTGCCTATGGTGGCGGCACACTGAAAGGAGGTGATCCTGAGTTGAGTTCCTTCAGGATGCGTGAGGTGGCTGCTCGCTAGAGCCGCCCCTGCCTGTGCAGCGGTGAGGCCGTTCCGGTCTCCGGCTCAGGCTAATTCCCAGCAGTCACCCGGCCCGTGGGCTCACCGGTACATCCCCGGTGCCTCGGTCGCCGTCCCCCAGGGGGGCGGCCCGAGGAGCAGCCCACGGGCCGTCTGCGTTCCCGGGGGCGGTGGGGCGGCGCCGGGGCGGGAAGCCGTGGCGGCGGGCCAGTGCGGTGACGGCGAGGACGGGGAGCAGCAGGGCGAGGGCGGACCAGGGCAGGGTGCCCGGGCCGTGCAGGTCGAGCAGCAGTCCGCCGGTGGCGCCGCCGAGGCCCATCGCGGTGTTCCAGGTGGCGACCAGCAGGGTCTGGCCGGGTTCGCCGCCGGCGTCGGCCACCGCGGTCTGGAACAGCGGGGCGACACTGCCCCAGCCGAGGCCCCAGAGTCCGGCGGCGAGCAGCAGCGGGGGTGCGGGCAGCAGCAGGAGGACGGCGGCGGTGAGAAACGCGGCGGTGGCGGCGAGCGTGAGGTGCCGCAGCCGCCGGTCGATCAGCGTGCCGGTGGCGGCGAGTCCGGCGACGGCGGCGAGGCCGAGGACGAGCAGCAGCAGGTCGCGGCGGCCGCCCGCGCCGTAGTCGTCGAGCAGGGCGGCGACGTAGGTGTAGAGCACGTTGTGGGCGAGGACGTACGCGGCGGTGACGAACAGCACCGGCCGCACGCCGGGCCGGCGCAGCGCGGTGCGGACGGGGGCGGGGCGGCCGGGGTGGCCGGGGGCGTCGGGGACGGCGAGGGCGATCCACAGCAGCAGGGCGGCGGCGAGGGCGGCGACCAGCGCGAAGGTGGGGCGCCAGCCGAGCAGCCGGCCGGACCAGGTGCCGAGCGGGATGCCGAGGGAGAGGGCGAGCGGGACGCCGACGCCGGTGACGGCGATCGCCCGGCCGTGCAGGGCGGGCGGGGTCAACCGGCGGGCGTAGCCGACGAGTTCGGACCAGATCGCGGCGACGGCGACCCCGGCGGCGATCCGGACGGCCATGGTGAGCGGGTAGGACGGGGAGAGCGCGGTGACGGCGTCGGCCAGCAGCAGCACGGCGACGGCGGCCAGCACCAGGCGCTTGCGGGGCCAGTGGGCGGTGGCCCGGGCCAGCGGGATCGCGGACAGGCCGGTGGCCAGCGCGTAGCCGGTCAGCGACTGGCCCATCGCGGCCTCGCCGACCCGCAGGTCGCGGGCCATCTCGGGGAGGACGCCGGCGGGCAGCGCCTCGGTGACGATGCCGAGGAAGGCCGCGGTGGCGAGGGCGAGCAGCGGGGACCAGCGCAGCCGGGGTCCGGGTGGGGTGGTTGCCATGCGGGTATGGTCGAACCCTCACACCGGTGTGAGAGTCAAGTCCTTCCGGCGAACGGCCAACGGCGGACGGCAGGCAGCGGGAGGGCGCGGTGCGGATCGGCGAGCTGGCGGGCCGGACGGGGGTGGCGCCCCGGCTGCTGCGCTACTACGAGGAGCAGGGGCTGCTGAAGCCGGAGCGGTCGGCGAACGGCTACCGGGAGTACGGGGAGCCGCTGGTGGAGCGGGTCCGGCAGATCCGTTCGCTGCTGGCCTCGGGCCTGTCCACCCGGACCATCCGGACCGTGCTGCCCTGCCTGGCGGACGGCCAGTTCCACGTCCGGGACGCGGCGCCGGAGACGCTGGCGGCGCTGGAGCACGAGTACCGGCAGCTGGTGGAGCGGGCGGAGTGCCTGTCCCGCAGCCGGGACGCGGTGGGGGCCTACCTGGGTGCGGTGCGCTCGCTGCGGGCGGCCGGGCGGTAGGTGCCGGGGCGCGGCGGGCGGGCGGGGCGCAGGGTCAGGACGCGGGTGGTCGGGCCGGTGCGCAGGACGCGGCTGGCGATCCGGTGGTGGCGCAGGGCGGCGCGCAGTTCGGTCAGGTGCGGGCAGTGGCGGCCGCGTTCGTCGTGCAGCGGCAGGACCCGGACCTCGCCGTCGGGGGCGGTGACCCGGACGAGTTCGCGCAGGGCGCGGAGCTGCTCGGCGGGGCCGAAGACGGCCGGGTAGGCGAACAGCAGGTAGGAGCTGAGGGTGAGGGCGAAGGTGCCGTCGGCGAACGGGAGCCGGGGCAGGGCGGCGGCCACGTAGCGGTCGGGGTGGGCGGTGGCGTCGGCGGTGAACAGCCCGCGGGCGCGGTCCCAGCTGCGCAGGTACTTCTCGGGGCGGCGGTGGCGGTCGGCGGGCAGGTGGCGGCGGGGGTCGCGGTGGATCGCGGCGGCCATGGCCGCCCGGCCGTCGGCGGCGAGCGCGGCGAGGCGGTGCGGGCCGAGCGCGTAGCCCGGGTCGGCGGCGACCACCTCGCAGCCGAGCCCGCGGGCCTCGGCGGCGAGCGCGGCGGCCCCGCCCGGGCAGTCCAGGACGGGGCCGGGCAGGCGGCCCAGCGCGGCGCGGGTGAGGCCGAAGCAGGCGCAGTACTCGTCCAGCGGCCGGGAGGTGACCAGGACCGGCGGGCCGTCCCCGGGCCGGGGCTGGGTGGTCGGGCGCATGCGGGCCTCCGGGCGTTCGGCGGGCCCGGGGTGCGGCCCGGGCCCGTGGTCATCCGACCACGGGCCCGGGGGTGTCGCACGTCCGGTCGGCGGCGGGTGCCCGGCCGCGGGGAGGGTCAGTCGTCGGCGGAGAGCAGGGCCCGGGCGGCGAACCGGTTGATGCCGTTGAGGCCGCGGACCAGCTGCGGGGTGAGGAAGAGGATGACCAGGCCGAGCGCGCAGACGCCGGCGATCTGCCAGGGCGAGGTCAGCTCGTAGACGTGCTGGACGCCGTTCGAGTCGCGCCAGTCGGCGACCCGGTAGCCGCCCCAGGAGGTGTAGTGGCGGAACACCCACTGGTAGACCGGGAACAGGGCGAGCGCCCAGCCCAGGCAGAAGAAGGTGATCGAGAGCGTGAAGCTGAGGATCGCCCAGGGGAGCATGGCGAACTGGTGCAGCACGGCCTTCCAGCCGGGCGGGTCGGCGAGCCGGGCGGTGATCCGGCCCCAGACGCCCTCGCGGCGGACCACGACCGCCGACGGGGCGGGCAGTTCCTCGCCGATCAGGGTGCGGATCCGCAGCCGCTCGGCGGCGCCGAGGCCGCGGGCGACGGCCAGCAGCAGGGCGAGGACGGGCAGGCCGAGCATGGTGAGCGAGAGGCCGAGGCCGGCGCAGAACAGCGGGACGACCAAGGAGAAGCCGAGCACCGCCATCGGCAGCCCGCTGAGCGCGTAGCCGAACTGCCGGAAGGTGTACCGGGAGAACGGGGCGCGCCAGAACCCGGGCTGGTCGAGGGGGCCGACGGAGCGGTCGGTGGCGGGGTACGCAGCGGTGGACATCCGCGGTCCTTCGGTCGTCGGGCGGCCCCGTCGGTCGGCGGGGCCGGGCACGTGCTCCAATCTGCCGCAGCGGCCCGGACCGGGGTAATGACGCCTGCTGCCGAATCCGTGGTGGGGTTAACCCCCCGTCCCGCCCTGCGGGCCGGTCCACCCCGGGCCGGACCACGGCGGGCCGGGCCACTCGGGGGCGAGCAGCGCGTACTGCAGCGCGTCGTGCCACCGGCCGTCCCGGTGGGAGTCGGCCCGGATCCGGCCCTCGTACTGGAACCCGGCCCGTTCCAGCACCCGGACCGCGGCGGTGTTGGCGGGGTCGCAGCGGGCCGCCAGCCGGTACAGGCCCAGCGTCCCGAAGCCGAGCGCGCACAGCAGCGCGGTGGCCTCGGCCGCGTAGCCGCGGCCCCAGGTGTCGCGGCGCAGCACGCAGCCCAGCTGGGCGGCGTGCCCGTCCTCGCGGGTGAGCGCGGCCTGGCCGACCGGGTCGCCCGCCGGGTCGTCGACGGCCAGCCGGTAGTGCGTCCGGGGCTCCTCCTCGGCGGCCTCCAGGTACAGCTCCAGCTGGTCGGCGCAGTCCTCGAAGTCCCGTGGCCCGAACGGGAGGTGGCGGACGGTCTCGGGGTCGCCGTGCACGGCGTGCAGGGCGGCCGCCTCCTCCGGGGTGTGCCGGTACTCGCGCAGGGTGAGCCGGGGGCCGCGCAGCCGGAGGGTTTCCATGCCGGCCGACCCTACCCGGCGGCCGTCCGGGGACCGGCTACCGTACCGGGGTGGACGACGACGACCTGCACCTGCTGCCCCGTACCCGTGCCGCCGACCTGCTGGACTGGGCGGCCGAGGCGGGGCTCGACCCCGTCCCCGAACCGGCGGTGCGGACGGTCCTGACCCTGCTGGAGCTGGGCGGGGCCCGGCTGCACGACGGCATGCCGGAGCTCACCTCCCCCGTGCTGGAGCACCTGCTCTACGAGCAGCTCCACCTGTACGTGCAGCCGGACGGCGACCCGGCGGCCTACCCGGCGGCGGTGCGGCTGCTGATCGAGTGGCAGCGGGCGGCCCGGCGGCTGAACGCCAAGCGGGCGGAGAAGCTCCGCGCGGAGGCCGACTGGCAGGGCGAGGTGCTGCTCTCGCTGCTGCGCCGCGCCGACCTGGTGACCTGGCCCCGACTGTACGCGCTGCTGCTGCGCGCGGACGGGGTGCCGACCGACGACCCGGGCCCGGTCCGGGAGTGGCTGTCGGCGTTCCGCGAACGGCCCGAGCCGGAGCGGTTCGCGGCCTTCGACCGGGTGCCGGGCCTGGACGGGGACGGCCACTGGGACCAGCCCGGGCGGCCGCTGCTGATCGGCGTCTCCACCGACGGGGCGCGGCGGCTGCTGGAGCAGGGCCTGATGCGGCGCAGCTACCGCAACCTGGCCGAGCTGAACGCTCTCGGGCTGCCGATGCCGGCCGAACTCGCCGGCGCGTTCGAGGAGTTCGAGGAGGCGGTGGCGCAGGCCGCGATCGACCTGTGCGGCGAGTGGACCGTCCCGGGGCTGCCGCGGCTGCTGCTGGAGGAGTTCCCGGAGCTGGCCCCCGAGGAGTACTGAGGGCCCGGGGGCGGCCCCGCCGGTCAGGTGGCGGCGGGGGCGTTCCAGCCGGCCAGCAGGCGCAGGGCGTCGGCGGTGGGGGAGGCGGGTTCCACGGAGTAGACGCACAGCGTCTGGTCCGGATCGCCGGGGGCCTGGAAGGACTCGTAGGAGAAGTGCAGGTCGCCCACCAGCGGGTGGACGTAGTGCTTGGCGCCGTGGGTGCGGCGGAGCACCCGGTGGTCGTTCCACCAGGTGGTGAACTCCGGGCAGCGCAGGGTGAGTTCGCCGATCAGCTCGGCGAGCCTGCGGTCGTCGGGGTGGCGGCCGGCCTCCAGCCGGAGCATGGCCACGGTCTCGGCGGCGATCGTCGCCCAGTCGCCGACCCGTTCGCGGGCCTGCGGGTCGAGCAGGTAGTAGCGGGCCATGTTCCGGCGGGTGGCCGGGAGCGCGTCGAAGTCGGTGAGGACCTCCCGGGCGAGGCGGTTGGCGGCCAGGACGTCGGTGCGCCGGCCGAGGACGAACGCCGGGACGTGCGCCAGGGTCTCCAGCATCAGGTGCAGCCCCGGCCTGACCCGCTGCGGCCGTTCCGGGGCGCGGCGGGCCGCGTGCTCGGCGGGGAGCAGCAGGTCGGCCAGGTGCTCGCGCTCGGAGGGGTCGAGCCGCAGGGCCCGGGCCAGCGCCTGGACCACCTCGGTGGACGGGCGCCCGGCCCGGCCCTGTTCGAGGCGGGTGTAGTACTCGGTGCTGACGCCGGCCAGCCGGGCCACCTCGTCGCGGCGCAGACCGGGCACCCGCCGCACCCGGCCGTCCGCGGGCAGCCCGGTCAGCTCCGGGGCGATCGCGGCGCGCCGGGTGCGGAGGAAGTCGGCGATTTCCCTGCTGCGTTCCATGGACCAAGTGTGCGGGCTGCGGAGGTGCGCCGGCGGGCCGTGGGTGGCCCTGGCGGTACCAGTCGGCGCAGGGTCCGCCCGGGGCCGTCCGCGGGGCCGCCGGGCTGGTCTGCTGGAACTGCGGCCGGAGCCTCCGGTGCCGCAACTCCCGTTTCCTGCAAGGAAGGTCCACCATGTCCACGCTCACCTCCCTGCCCCTGGCCGGCCGCACCGCCGTGATCACCGGCGCCTCCAGCGGCATCGGCGAGGCCACCGCCGAGGAGCTCGCCGGGCTCGGTGCCCGGGTCGTCGTCCTGGCCCGCCGCGCCGAGCGGCTGGCCGCGCTGGCCGACCGGATCGAGCGGGCCGGCGGGTCCGCCCTGGCGATCGCCGCGGACGTCACCGACCGGGCCGCGGTGCGGGCGGCCGCCGACCGGGTCGCCGCCGAACTGGGCGGCGCGGACCTGCTGTTCAACAACGCCGGGGTGATGCTCCCGGCGCCGGTCGAGGAGGTGGCCGTGGACCAGTGGCAGCGGCAGATCGACCTCAACGTCTCCGGGCTGATGAACGTCATCGGCGCGTTCACCCCGCAGCTGGTCGCGGCCGCGGCCGAGCGCGGCGTCGCCGACCTGGTCAACACCTCGTCGATCGCGGCGCAGAACATCTTCCCGACCTTCGCCGTCTACTCCGCGACCAAGGCCTACGTCACCCACCTCTCGCGCCACCTGCGGGCCGAGCTGGGCGCCAAGAACGTCCGGGTCTCGACGATCGAGCCCGGCATCGTCGGGACGGAGCTCCAGGACCACGTCACCGACCGGGGCGCGCTCGACTGGCTGGCCGGTTCCAGGGAGACGGTGGAGTGGCTCGTTCCCGGCGACATCGCCAGGACGGTCGGGTTCCTGGCCGCCCTGCCGCCGCGCGTCAACCTCCAGCAGGTCACCGTCATGCCGACCGGCCAGGCGAGCTGAGGACGGCCCCTACGGCTGGAGGCCGAGCTGCCGGAGCCAGGGCAGCGGGTCGACGGGGGCGGCGCCGTCGGGGCGGACCTCGAGGTGCAGGTGCGGGCCGGTGACGTTGCCGGTGGCGCCGACCGCGCCGAGGACGGTGCCGGGGGCGACCGGGCCGGAGGCGGTGGCGATCCGGGAGAGGTGGCAGTACCAGAGCTCGGTGCCGTCGGGGAGGGTCTGGATGACCCGGTAGCCGTAGGCGCCGGACCAGCCGGCCGAGGTGACGGTGCCGCCGGTGACGGCGGTGACGGGGGTGCCGGTGCGGGCGGCGAAGTCCAGGCCGGTGTGCAGGTGGGCCCAGTGCTCCCCGGCCTGGGCGAACGGCGCGGTCAGCCGGTACCCAGCCACCGGCAGGGCGGGCGCGGACCGGTCGGACTCGGCCTCGGCCTGCCGCTCGGCGCGCTTGGCCTGGGCCTCCTGCGCGGCGGCGACCCGGGCCGACTCTTCGACCGCGGTGCGCTGCCCGTCGGCCTGCTGCAGGATGCGGGCGGCCAGGGCGAGGCCGGGGTCGGCGGCGAGCAGGCCGTCGGAGGCTTCGTCGGCGGCGGTGACGGGGGCCGGGGCCGGCGCGGCGGCGGCCTGGGCGGGGGCGGCGGCGAGGCCGGTGGCGCCGAGGGCGGCGGTCATCGCGGTGACGCCCAGCAGGGGCGCGCCGGTCCGGGTCTGACGGGGCAGCCGGTGCCGGACGGCCTCGGTCCCGACCGGGTGGTCGAGGAGCTGGGTGCCGGTGCTCTCGGTGTGGGTCGACGCCACGGGGGCGCGCTCCTTCCTTCCCTGCCGCCGACCGGGTTAGCTGACGGGTTCGGAGGTGGAAGGTCTCCTACGGTCGGGCCCAGGGCCGTTCCGATTCACCCCGGTGGAACGTGGTTCCCCGGCTCCTGGACCGGCCCCGGGGGGCAGGTCCGGATGGATTAGGCGTGGCGCACGGTGCCGCATGGTTACGGCGTTGCCGACCGCGCTGCGTTATCAAACGTTAATCCTATGGACCCCATGATTCCAAGCGCCTACCGAGGTGCAGTGAAACTTTCCTGACGCCCTATGGGCGATTTGTGACGGTTCGCCAAGGTGCTCGGTTTCGGACATGACGGACCGTGACGGGGCGGTTGAGTATCCGTACTCACGACCTCCTCCCGCCCCGGCGGGACCCTGGGCGCATGACCGCATCCGTGCCGCACCGCACCACCTCCGCCTACTACCTGCAGGCCGTCGCCTCCTTCGGGTTCGCCACCGCCGCGCTCGCCCTCGGGATCGCGTACCTCCCGGCCAGCGCCTGGATGCGCGCCTTCCTCGGGGTCGGGCTGCTGTACGTGATCACCTCCGCGTTCACGCTGGCCAAGGTGGTCCGCGACCGCCAGGACGAGGGCGCGATCACCAGCCGGGTCGACCAGGCCCGGCTGGAGAAGCTGCTCGCCGAGCACGACCCGTTCAAGGTGGACGGGATCTGAGGGCGGGGGGCGGTGGCGGGAACCGGGGCCGGGGCGGGGGGTTGACGGCTAAGGCTATTAGCCTTAGCTTTATGGCTATCGGCAGCAGCCGGGCCCGGAGAGCCCGGAGCGCCGGACGCCCGCCAGGAGGCCCGCGATGAACAGCACCCTCGGCACTACCACCCGGTACCTCGACGTCACCGGCGGCCGGATCGCCTACGACGACGCCCCCGGCGCCGGCGTCCCGGTCGTCCTGCTGCCCGGCATGCTCGACAAGCGCGCCGTCTACCGCCACCTCGCCCCGCTGCTGAGCGCCGCCGGGCACCGGGTGGTCACCATGGACCTGCGCGGCATGGGCGAGTCCTCGACCGGCTTCACCGACCACACCCCGGCCGCGATCGCCGAGGACCTGGCGGCCCTGCTGGCCCACCTGGACCTGCGCGGCGCCGTCCTGGTCGGCAGCTCGTACACCGGCGCCACCGTGGTCCGGGCCGCCGCGCTCGCCCCCGAGCGCACCGGCGGCGTGGTGCTGATCGACGCGTTCATCGAGAACCTGCCGCTGAACGGCTTCCAGAAGGCGCTGTTCGGCCTGGCCGCCCCGCTGGTCACCGCGTTCCCCGGCCTGTGGGGCACGATGCAGAAGTTCTACTACCCGGCCGGCAGCAGGCCCGCCGACTTCGAGGACTACCGGGCCGGGCTGGCCGCGATGCTCCGCGAGCCCGCCCGCAAGGCGGCGCTGCGCGGCTACCTGAAGGGCGACTCGGCGCCGGTCGGCTGGTGCGCGGCCGTCGACGTGCCCGCGCTGGTGCTGATGGGCGACCGGGACCCGGACTTCCCGAAGCCGGAGCTGGTCGCCGACCGGCAGGCCGCCGCGCTGCGCGGCCGCAAGGTGATGATCGGGGGCGCCGGCCACTACCCGATGGCCGGTCACCCGCAGGCCGTCGCCGACACCCTGCTGCCCTTCCTGGCCGAGCTGCCCGGCACCGGCGGGAGCGCCCGCTGATGCCCCGCGCCGGACTCTCCACCGCCGCCGTGGTGGACCACGCCCTCGAACTGATCGACGAGCGCGGCGCCGAGGCGCTCACCCTGGCCGCGGTCGCCGCCAGGGCGGGCGTCGCCACCCCCTCGCTGTACAAGCACGTCCCCGGGGGCCTGCCCGAGCTGCGCCGGCTGGTCGCCGTCCGCACCACCGGGGAGCTGGCCGACCACCTGGCCGC
Source organism: Kitasatospora sp. YST-16 (assembly GCF_026802215.1). Lineage (NCBI taxonomy): Bacteria > Bacillati > Actinomycetota > Actinomycetes > Kitasatosporales > Streptomycetaceae > Kitasatospora > Kitasatospora sp. YST-16. The sequence continues at coordinate 3,894,412 of NZ_CP113837.1, read as the reverse complement.
CGCCGTCCTCGGCCGCTCCCGGGACGGGGCGGTGCGCGCCCTGCTCGCCGCGTACGCCGGGTACGCGCTGAGCCACCCCCTCCGGTACGCGGCGCTGCCGCAGGTGCCGGACCCGGATCCGGGCCCGGAGCTGACCGCGGCGGCCGAGCGGCTGGTGGGCGTGCTGTTCGCGGTGCTGCGCGGCTACGGGCTGGCGGGCTCGGAGGCGGTGCACGCGGTGCGGACGCTGCGCGCCGCGGCCCACGGGTACGCCTCGTTGACCACGGCGGGGGCGTTCCAGCTCGCCGAGGGGACGGACGTCACGCTGGAGCGGCTGACCGGGGTGCTGGTCGAGGGCCTGGCCAACTGGCCCGGTGCGGAAGGCGCGTGACCTCCGGGGCGTTGCCGCGTTCTCCACGGTATGAAGAAGCGCAGCCTGCTCGCCTTTGCCTCGCTCGCCGTCGGGGTGGTCGCCTCCCTCGCCACCCCCAGCGCGCACGCCGCGCCGGAGCACCGCACCGGTCCCGGCCCGCTGAAGGACGCCGTCTCCGCCCCGGACCTGCCGGTGGAGCAGGACTCCGCGCGGGCCGCCGCGGAGCAGACCGGGCCCTGAGCCCCGCGGGGGCGCCGACCAGGGTGGGAACGCGCCGGTGGCGCGCCGTCCACACCTTTTCGCAACCTGTCCCCCACCATTCCGACACCGCCGGTGCGTAACACTGTCCTTCGGTCGGGAAGTCATACCGCGTGGAGACCTTCCACGGGTGTGGCCGACAAGCACGGAGGATCAGGACATGCCGCAGGCGACTCAGCACATCGAGCCCGGCACGGGGCTGATCCCCGCTCCCCGGACGGCGCCGGACGGCGCCCTGGGTGCCGCGCGGCCGGCGGCCGCCCCGCCGCGGGAGGGCTGGGGCAGCGCGCTGCGGCGCGGGATCGCGGTGGCGCGCGGGCTGCGCTCGCTGCGGCCGGTCGCCGCGGGCCCGCAGCGCGGGTACGGCGAGGTCGACGGCCAGTGAGGCCTCCGGGCGGGGTGTCGGAAATGCCCGTGTTGCCCGACGTGTCGTGAAAGCGGCCGGTTGCCCGGTGCGTCCATAAGATGGTCAGCACTGGCACGTCGACCGGAAGGGCCGGGCGCCTCCCATGGACCAGGACCGGAACTCCCCGCGCCGCGCCAGCCGTTCCGAGCTGCGGTGCGTGCGGGCGCTGCTCCGGGCGTCGAGCGCGGCGGAACTGCTGGCGGCGCTGCTGGCCGAGGGCCCGGCCTGGATCACCGGCGAGGGCTCGGCGCTGTACCTGCTGGACGGCGGCGGGATGCTGCGGCTGACCGCCTCGCACGAGCTGCCCGAGTGGGCGCACCGCAAGTACGGGGTGGTCGACCCGGCGAGCGGGCTGCCCGCGGCGCTGGCGCTGCGGCGGCGGGAGCCGGTGCTGCTGAGCCCGCAGCAGACCAGCGCGGACTACCCGAACACGGCGGCGGGCCTGGGCACCGGCCTGGTCGCGCTGGCGGTGCTGCCGCTGGTGGTGGACGGGGACCCGGTGGGTTCGCTGGCGCTCGCGCTGGCCCACCGCGGGGCCGTCCCGCGGCGGGACGTGGAGCTGCTGGAGACCTTCGCCGACGTGGTCGCGCACCGGCTCGCGCACCTGCTGGACCACGTGCACGCGGCCGACCCCGCCTCGGACGGGCCGCGCACCGAACTGCCTTCCCCGGACGGCGAGTTGCTGTCGCTGGCGGTGCGCTCGGCGGGGGTCGGGGCGTTCGAGCGGGACCTGGTCACCGGCGAGACGCTGTGGGACGCGCAGGCGTACCGGCTGGTGGGCCTGCCGCCGCCGGGGGCGACCGGGCGGGCGCCGGACCTGGCGGACGTGGTGCACCCGGAGGACCTGCCGGACGTGCAGGCCGCGCTGGCGGACGCGCTGGCGGTCGGCGGCCCGTACCGGATCTCGTACCGGGTGGTGCGGCCGGACGGGACGGCCTGGCAGGTGGACGAGGCCGGCGAGGTGATGCTGGACGTGCACCGGCGGCCGGTGCGGACGGCGGGGCTGCTGACCGGGCGGGAGTGGCGGCCGGGCCCGGCGGGCGGCCTCGCGGCGGCCGCGGCGGCGGGGGCCCGCTCGACCCTGCTGCTGGCGCTGACCAGGGCGCTGTCCCGGGCGGTGACGGTGCGCGAGGTGACCGCGGCGCTGACCGACGTGGCCCGGCCGGCGCTGGGCGCGGCCGGCGTGGTGCTGGACCTGGTGGACGAGGGGCGGCTGATGCCGGTGTCGCCCGCGCTGTTCGGCGGCCCGCACCGGGCGGAGCTGAACCGGCTGCACGACCTGGCGGGCGGGGTGATGGAGCACGTGCTGGCCCGGGCCACCCCGCTGTTCAGCGAGCCGGGCGGGCCGGGGCGGGGCCCGGGGGCGCCGGCCGCCTGGACGGTGCTGCCGCTGGTGGCCTCCGGGCGGCAGGTCGGCTCCTGCCTGATCACCTTCGCCACCGAGCGGTCCTTCAGCCGCGAGGACCGCACCATGTACTCGGCGTTCGCGGGCATCCTGGCGCAGTCGCTGGAGCGGGCCCGGCTGTACGACGTGCACCACGAGCGGGCCAGCGAGCTGCAGCGGGCGATGCTGCCGCGCTCGCTGCCGGTGCTGCCGGGGATCGCCTCGGCGGCGCGCTACCTGCCGTCCACCGAGGGGATGCAGATCGGCGGCGACTGGTACGACCTGCTGCGGCTGCCGGACGGCCTGGTCGGGCTGGTGATCGGCGACGTGCAGGGCCACAACGCGGAGGCCACCGCGGTGATGGGGCAGCTGCGTTCGGGCCTGTGGGCGTACGCGACGGACGGCAACGACCCGGCGGCGGCGCTGGAGCGGACCAGCCGGCTGCTGGCCGAGATGGAGACCGAGCTGTTCGCCACCTGCCTGTACGTGGTGCTGGACCCGGCGAGCGGGCTGCTGCGGGCGGCCCGGGCCGGGCACCCGCCGCCGGTGCGGATCGGGGCGGGCGGGGCGGCCGAGCTGGAGCTGCCGGGCGGCCCGCCGCTGGGGGTGCTGCCGGATGTGCGCTACCCGCCGGCGGAGGCCCGGCTGGAGCCGGGCGAGACGCTGCTGGCCTACACGGACGGGCTGGTGGAGGTCCGGGACGAGGACTACGACGAGTCGGTGCAGCGGATGCTGGGCGGGCTGGAGCTGTGGACGGCGGAGGCCGGCGGGGCCCGGCGGCTGGGGCGGCCGGAGGCGCTGGAGCGGCTGGCCGACCTGCTGACGCTGAACGTGACGGAGCGCGAAGTCCGGCAGGACGACGTGGCGTTGCTCCTGCTTCACCGGATCTCTACCTGAGCGCCGACCCGTCCCGCCCGGCTTGTCCGAAATTGACGGAATCTGAACAGCCGAAGTTGGAACCGTTCATACGCAAGTAGTAACACCACCATAAACTCCGCGTGTGACGACCACTCAATGGTGCCTGGCAGCAACCGCCTTGCTCGCCCTCTCCAGCCTCGCGGCCGCTGCCCGCTCCCGTGCCGTCACCCGGGCACTGCGCTCCCGGCTGGCCCGAAGCGAGGGCGAACTCGCGGACGTCCGGGCGCAGTTGGCCGCCGAACTGGCCGACCGCCGGGCCGGGGCCGAGGCCGCCCTGCAGGAGCAGGAGATGAACGCGGCGACCCGCCGGGCCTTCCTCAACGTGGCCCGCCGGATCCTGGTGATGGCGCACGACCAGCAGGCCGGGCTGGACGAGATGGAGCGCACCCACGACGACCCGGTGCTGCTCGACGGCCTGCTGCGGGCCGACCACGCCGCCGCCCAGCAGGCCCGCCTGGCCCAGACCCTGGCCGTGCTCTGCGGCTCCCGGGCCGGCCGGACCTGGCCCGAGCCCGTCCCGCTGGAGGACGTGGTGCGCGGCGCCCAGGGCCGGATCCTGCCGTTCCAGCGGGTGGTCGTGCACAACCGGGTGGACACCGCGGTGCTCGGCGCGGCCGCCGAGGCGCTGATCCACGCGGTGGCCGAACTGCTGGACAACGCCACCCGCTACTCGCCGCCCAGCTCGCAGGTGTACGTGACGCTGATGCCGGTGCACAACGGCGCGGTGATCGAGATCGACGACTGCGGCGTCGGGATGACCGACGTGACGGTCACCAAGGCCGCCGCCGCGCTGGCCGGCGGCGGCTCGCTGGAGGTCTCCCGGATCGGCGAGGTCCCGCAGCTGGGCCTGGCCGCCGTCGGCCGGCTCGCCCAGCAGTACGGCTTCCGGGTCACCGTGCACTCCACGCCGTCCCCGTACGGCGGCGTGCGGGTGGTGGTGCTGCTGCCGCACGCGCTGCTCACCGACCCGCTGCCGAGCGGCCTGCCCGGCACCGTCCGCCCGCCGGCCGCCGAGCCGCAGCCCCGGGCGGCCGACCCGCTGCCCGTCCGCCCGGTCTCCCCCGGACCGCGGCGGCCCAGCGGCCCGCGGTGCCGCCGCAGGGCGGCGCGCTGCCCCGCCGCACCAACCGCCGGGGCAGCGCCCCGCGCGACCCGTTCCCCGCGGAACCGGCGGTGTCGCCGCGCTCCGCACGCGAGGCCCAGGCCTTCATGTCGCTGTTCCAGAGCGGCACCGCCGACGGCCGCCTCGCCGCCCAGCAGGACCGGCGGTCCGACGCGGACCGCCCCGACGTATTCCCCGCTTCCCCCCAGGGAGACTCCCATGACGACCAACCCTGATCTCGGCTGGCTGCTGGCCGACATCGTCTCGGTACCGGAGGTCCGGCACGCCCTCGTGGTGTCCAACGACGGACTGGAGATCGGCCGCAGCGCGCAGATCGACCGGGACGACGCCGAACGGCTGGCCGCCGCCTGCTCCGGGCTGCAGTCGCTGTCCCGGGGGGTGGCTACCGGCTTCGGCGACGGCAGCACCCGGCAGATCGTCATCGAGTACGGCGGCGGCTACCTGTTCGTGGTCGCCGCCGGGGCCGGCGCGCACCTCGCAGTGGTCACCGGGGAGACGGTGGACGCGGGCCTGGTCGCCTACCAGATGCAGATGCTGGTCGGGCGGATCGGCGAGCACCTGACGGCCGCGCCCCGGCAGGAGACCACCGCCGCCGGGGACCTCCGGTGAGCCGCGGACCGGTACGCCCGTACGTCATCACCGGCGGGCGCAGCCGGGCCGGACGGAACGTGCTGGAGTTCGAGAGCCTGGTGCGGACCGTGTCGGGGGTCGCGGTCGATCCGATGGTGGTGAACCGGGAGCAGCTGGAGATCCTGGAGATCTGCCGGGAGCTGCTGTCGATCGCCGAGGTGGCAGCCCACCTCGGCCTGCCGATCAGCGTGCTGAAGGTGCTGGTGGGCGACCTGTGGGAACTGGGCGCGGTCCAGGTGCTGCCGCCCGCACGGCCGGCCGAGCGGGCACCGCTCGCCCTGATCGAGGAGGTGCTGGTTGGCCTCCGCCAGCTCCGTTGAGCCCGCCTACCTGCCGCCCGGTGTGCAGGGCGCGGTGAAGATCCTGGTCACCGGCCCGTTCGGGGTGGGCAAGACCACCCTGGTCGGGGCGCTGAGCGAGATCGACCCGCTGCGCACCGAGGAGACGATGACCGCGGCCGGCGAGGACGTGGACGACCTGACCGGGCGTCCGCACAAGTCGACCACCACGGTGGCGCTGGACTTCGGCCGGATCACGCTCAGCGGCCGGCTCGCGCTGTACCTGTTCGGCACGCCCGGGCAGCAGCGGTTCTGGCCGCTGTGGGAGGACCTGTCGCGCGGGGCGCTGGGCGCGATCGCGCTGGTCGACTCGCGGCGGATCGAGGAGTCCTTCGACGTGCTCGGGCTGCTGGAGGAGCAGCGCATCCCGTTCGCGGTGGCGGTCAACCTGTTCCCGGACACCCCGCCGTACCCGGAGGAGGAACTGCGGGCGGCGCTCGACCTGCTGCCCGGCGTGCCGATCCTGACCTGCGACGTCCGCGACGAGGGCGCCGCGCACCGCCTGCTGATCGATTTCGTCGACCACCTGCGGGTCGGCGCCCTGGAGCTGTCATGACCGTTCCCGAACACCTGGCGGCCACCGGCTGTCCCTACACCGGCCGCCCGGCCGGTGTCCCGCTGTACGGCTCGGCGCTCGTCGCCGACCCGCACGGCCTGTACGCCCGGCTGCGCGCCGAGCACGGCCCGGTCGCGCCGATCGAGCTGGAGCCCGGGGTGGAGGCGTGGCTGGTCATCGGGTACCAGGAGATGCTCGAACTGACCCGCAACGAGCAGCAGTTCTCCAAGGACTCGCGGGGCTGGCGGGTGCCCCGGGAGGGCCGGCTGCGCCCGGACTCGCACCTGGTGCCGATGACCACCTGGCGGCCCACCCTGCAGAGCGCGGACGGCGCCGAGCACCAGCGGCTGAGCACCGCGGTCGGCGACACGCTGGCCCGGATCGACCACAAGCGGCTCCGGGAGACCACCGAGGCGGCCGCGATGGCGCTGATCGAGAGCTGGGGGCCGGACGGCACCGCCGACCTGGTGGCCCAGTTCACCCGGCGGCTGCCGCTGCTGGTCTTCACCCAGCTGCTGGACCTGCCCGAGGAGGACGGTCCGCCGCTGCTGGAGCTGATCACCGGGGTGGTGGACAGCACCGCCGACTCGCAGCGCTCGGCCGCCGCGCTGGCCGGGCTGCTGGCCTCGCTGGTGCGGCGGCGGCGCGAGCGGCCCGGCGACGACCTGACCTCCTGGCTGCTGACCCACCCGGTCGGGCTGACCGACGAGGAGGTGGTGCACCACCTGGTGGTGCTGCTGGTGGCGGGCAACGAGCCGACCATCAACTGGATCGGCAACACGGTGCGGCTGCTGCTGACCGACCGCCGCTTCCGCACCAGCCTGACCGGCGGCCGGGCGACCGTCGCGGACGCCCTGGACGAGGTGCTGTGGCGCGACCCGCCGGTGCAGAACTTCCCCGGACGGTGGGCCACTTCGGACACCGTGCTGGGCGGCCAGTACATCAGCGCGGGTGACCTGCTGGTGCTCGGCCTGGCCGGGGCCAACGACGACCCGTCGGCGCACGGCCCGGACGGCCTCAGCGGCAACCGGGCCCACCTGGCCTGGGGCGCGGGCCGGCACGTCTGCCCGGCCAAGGACCCGGCCCGGCTGGTCGTGGAGACCGCGATCGAGACCCTGCTGCACTGCCTGCCGGATCTCCAACTCGCCGTTCCTGCACATGAGTTGACCTGGCGCCCGTCGCCCTGGTCGCGCGCCCTGACCAGCCTGCCGGTGCTGTACAGCGCCTTCACCCCGCCCCGCTCCGCCCCGCCCGAGAGGACCGCATGGACACCGCAGCCGCAGACCGGGTCTGCCCCTACAGACTCGACCCCGTCGGAGCCGACCAGCACGCCGAGAACCGCCGGCTCCGCGCTCTCGGACCTGCGACGCAGGTTGAGCTCCCTGGTGGGGTGGTGGTCTGGGCGGTGACCGGCCACGACGCCCTGCAGCAGTTGCTGGCCGACCCCCGGGTCGGCAAGGGCGTCGAGCACTGGTCGCTGTACCGGGAGGGCCGGCTGCCGGAGGGCTGGCCGCTGCTGACCTTCGTCACCGTCCCCGGGATGACCACCTCCGACGGTGCCGACCACCGCCGGCTGCGCGCGCTGTCCGCCCAGGCGCTCACCCCGCGCCGGATCGCCGAGCTGGCCCCGGCGATCGAGCGGCGGGTCGCCGAACTGCTGGACGGCCTGGCCGCCGCGGAGGACCCGGCGGACGGGGTGGACCTGCGCAGCCGGTTCGCCTACCCGCTGCCGATGCACGTCATCGGCCGGCTGCTGGGCCTGACCCCGGAGCAGCAGGACCGGCTGCACGAGCTGTCCGACGTCGTGGTCAGCTCCTCCGCGGCGCCCGGCGCCGGCGCCGCGGCCGCCCGCGACATCGGGGCGCTGCTGGCCGGGGTCGCCGCCGCGAAGCGGGCCGCGCCCGCCGACGACCTGACCAGCGCGCTGATCGCCGCCCGCGAGGACCAGGACCGCCTCACCGAGCCCGAGTTGATCGGCGTCCTGCTGCAGCTGGTGGTGGCGGGCCACGAGACCACCCTCAACCTGATCTGCAACGCGGTGCACGCCCTGCTCACCCACCCCGAGCAGCTGCGGCTGGTGCGGGACGGCGCGGTGCCGTGGTCCGCGGTGGTCGAGGAGACGCTGCGCTGGAACTCCCCGGTCGGCCAGTTCCCGATGCGCTACGCGCTGGAGGACATCGACCTCGGCGGGGGCGTGGTGATCCGCAAGGGCGACGGGATGCTCGCCTCGTACGCGGCCGCCGGGCGCGACCCGGAGCACTGGGCGGACCCGGACCGCTTCGACCTGACCCGCTCCCCCGTCCGGCACCTCTCGCTCGGGCACGGGCCGCACTTCTGCATCGGCTCCGCGCTGGCCCGGCTGGAGGCGGAGACCGCGCTGCGCGAGCTGTTCGCCCGCTTCCCCGGACTGCGGCCGGCCGAGGGCGCGGACCCGCGCCCGATCCCCTCGTTCGTCAGCAACGGCATCAGCAGCCTGCGCGTCCGGCTCGGCTGACGGGGCGTCGGCCGCCGCCCCCGCCGGGTCGCTCCACGTGACCGGGCGGGGGTCGGCCTCGTTGCACCTGCCATGAAGAAGCTCACCGCACTCGCCGTCCTCTCCGTGGCCGGGCTGGCGCTCGCCCAGGCCCCCGCCCAGGCCGCCCCGATCGCCTCGGCCGGCGGCCTCGGCCAGGCCCAGGGCCTGGACACCGGCTACCACGGCCCGCTGCCCTCCACCGCCGAACTGTGCCACCGCGACCTGGCCCAGTACCCGGTGGTCGGCCCGCTCACCGACTCCGCCACCGGCGCCTGCGAGGCCCTCGGCGCGACCGTCGACGGGAAGTAGCCACGCCCCGACCCCCGACGGTCAGGAGCCACACCCCGGACAGGCGAACCGCTATGGTGCGAATGTCCGTTTCTTCCGTGGTTCCTGGCGTGAGGTGATCCCGTGGGCAGCGTGGCCGACCAGATGGTGGAAGTGCTCCAGCAGGCCGGGGTCGAACGCGTCTACGGGGTGGTCGGCGACAGCCTCAACCCGGTCGTCGACGCGATCCGCCGCGCCGAGGGCATCTCCTGGGTGCACGTCAGGAACGAGGAGGCCGGGGCGTTCGCGGCCGCCGCCGAGGCCGAGCTGACCGGGCGCCTGGCGGTCTGCGCGGGCAGCTGCGGCCCCGGCAACACCCACCTCATCCAGGGCCTGTACGACGCCCAGCGCAGCGGGGTGCCCGTACTGGCCCTGGCCTCGCACATCCCGTCCGCGCAGATCGGCACCGGCTTCTTCCAGGAGACCCACCCCGAGCGGGTGTTCACCGACTGCAGCTCCTGGTGCGAGATGCTCTCCAACCCGGTCCAGCTGCCCCGGCTGCTGCGGGTCGGCATCCAGCACGCGCTCGGCTCCCCCGGCGTCTCGGTGCTGGCCTTCCCCGGCGACGTCGCCGCGCTCACCGCCCCCTCCCCCACCGGCCGCAGCAGCTTCCTCACCGAGCAGGCCGTCGCCGCCCCGCCCTGGTCCCAGGTCCAGGCCCTCGCCGAGGCGCTCAACTCCGCCCGCACGGTGACCGTCTTCGCCGGCGCGGGCGTCCGCGGCGCGCACGAGGAGCTGATGCACCTCGCCGAGGTGCTGCACGCCCCGATCGGGCACTCGCTGCGCGGCAAGGAATGGGTGCAGTACGACAACCCCTACGACGTCGGGATGAGCGGCCTGCTCGGCTACGGCGCCTGCCACGAGGCCCTGCACGAGGCCGAGTTGGTGCTGCTGCTGGGCACCGACTTCCCGTACGACTCCTTCCTCCCGCAGGCCCGCACCGTCCAGGTCGACCACGACGCGACCCGGCTCGGCCGCCGCACTCCGCTCGAACTCGCCGTGCACGGCGACGTCGCCGCCACCCTGCGGGCCGTGCTGCCGCTGCTGGAGCGCAAGACCGACCGCCGCTTCCTGGACGGCCTGCTGGACCGGCACTGCAAGGCGCTGGAGACGGTGGTCGGCGCGTACACCAGGGGCATCGAGAAGCACCGGCCGATCCACCCCGAGTACGTCGCCTCGGTCCTCGACGACGTCGCCGACCAGGACGCCGTCTTCACCGTCGACACCGGCATGTGCAACGTCTGGGCCGCCCGCTACCTCACCCCCAACGGGCGCCGCCGGGTCATCGGCTCCTTCCTGCACGGCTCGATGGCCAACGCCCTGCCGCACGCGATCGGTGCCCAACTCGCCTTCCCCGGACGGCAGGTGGTCTCGATGTCCGGCGACGGCGGGATCGGCATGCTGCTCGGCGAACTGCTCACCGTGGCGAAGTACCGGCTGCCGGTGAAGACCGTGGTGTTCAACAACGGGGCGCTCGGCATGATCAAGCTGGAGATGCTGGTCTCCGGCTACCCCGAGTCCGAGATCGACAACGGCGACGTCGACTACGCGGCGATCGCCCGTGCCTGCGGCATCGCCGCGAAGCGGGTCACCGACCCGGCGAAGGTCCGCGAGGTCCTCGCCGACGCGCTGGAACGCCCCGGCCCCGCCCTGGTCGACGTCGTCACCGACCCCAACGCCCTCTCCATCCCCCCGCACATCACCGCCGCCCAGCTCAAGGGCTTCGCCCTGGCCGCCGGCCGCACCGTCCTGACCGGCGGCGTCGGCAAGATGATCGACCTGGCGCGCTCCAACCTCCGCAACATCCCGCGCCCCTGACGGGAACCTCGGGGCAGGGGGAGGGCCCTAGCGGGCGGCCGAGGAGAGGGAGAGGAAACCGGGAAGAGGACGGCCGGGGCCGAAGGGGCCCTGGCGGGCGGCGGGGAAGGGGGCTAGGCAAGCGGCTTCGCCGGGGCAGGGAAGGTGGAGGGGAGGCCCTGGCGGGCGCAGGGTGCGGGGGCGCCCTGGCGGGCGGCCGGGGGGCGCCCTGGGGAGGGGCCGGTCGGCCCTGGTGGGGGTGGGGGGTGGGGCGGGAGGATGGGGGTGCGGGAGAGGGGGTTTGCCTGTGGGGCAAGTTTGTTGCCTCTGGGGCAGGGAGGGTGTGGACTTGCCCCATGACGGACAGCCCTCTCGGTGAGGACCAGGAAGTCGCGGGCCTCGGTGCGCGGCTGCGGGAGCAGCGGGTCTCCAGTCGGTTGACGCTGGAGGTCGCGGCGTCCCGGGTCGGACTCTCGCCAGCTTACTTGTCGCGGTTGGAGACCGGGCGGCGGCAGCCTTCGCTGCCGGTGCTGCTGGGCCTGGCCCGGGCGTACGGGACGAGCGTGGCCGAGCTGCTCGGGGAGCAGCCGGGCGAGCCGGACCCGGTGATCCGGGGCGGGCGGGTCGAGCCGGGGCGGGCCGGCGGCTGGGGGTACCGGCGGGCCGGTGCGCAGGGCCGGGCGATGCAGGCGCTGCGGGTGCACGTGCCGCCGGACACGCAGGACGCGGTGGTGCGGGTGCACCCGGGCGAGGAGTGGCTGTACGTCACCGGGGGCCGGATGCGGCTGACCCTGGGCGACCGGGTCCACCTGCTGGACGAGGGCGACTCGGCGCACTTCGACTCGATGACCCCGCACGTGATCGCCGCGGACTCGGCGGCCGGTCTCGACCTGGTCTTCGTCCACACGCTGCTGCAGAGCCCCGGCGGCGACCTGTGCCTGGGCGACGCCCCGCGCATCTAGACCGTCACACCCCCGTCCGCCACCACCGTCAGGAGACCGCCATGGCCGACACCCCGAAGCCCGCCGCCCACGCCCCCGCCCACGCCCCCGTCCCGAAGTACGCCGAGACCATCGACGCGGGCTACCGGGCCTCGAACCGGGTGTGGATCCGGGTGTGGATCTACATCGTGTCGGGCCACGTCTTCGTGGCCTTCCTGTTCCTGCTGTTCTACGTGGGCAGTCACAAGGGCTGACCGAGCAGGGTGCACAGCGCGTCGAGGGCGGCCTCGAAGGCGTGCTCGGGTGGGGTGCCGTAGCCGATCACCAGCCCGGGGGGCCGGCCGGGCGCGGGGTCCGCGCCGGGGGCGAGGCTCCAGCCCAGGGTGTTCAGGGCGAGGCCGGACTGCCGTGCGCGGTGCAGGAGTTCGTCCTCGCCGGGGCCGTCGGCGGGGAGTTCCAGGACGGCGTGCAGGCCGGCGTTCAGGCCGGTGACCCGGACGTCCGGGGCGCGGGCGGCGAGCACCTCGACCAGCCGGTCGCGGCGGCGGCGCAGCAGGTGCCGGCTGCGCCGGACGTGCCGGTCGTAGCCGCCGGAGTCGATCAGTTCGGCCAGGGTGAGCTGCTCCAGGGCGCCGCTCTGCCCGTCGGCGAGGCGCTTGTGCCGGGTGACCGGTTCGACCAGGGCGGCGGGCAGCGCCAGCCAGGCCAGCCGCAGGCCGGGGGCGAGCGACTTGGCGGCGGTGCCCGCGTACACCACCCGTTCGGGGTCGAGGGCCTGCATCGCGCCGATCGCGTGCCGGTCGTAGCGGAACTCGCCGTCGTAGTCGTCCTCCAGCAGGTAGCCGCCGGTCTGCCGGGCCCAGTCGACGGCGGCGGCCCGCCGGGAGGCCCGCAGCGGGACGCCGGTGGGGAACTGGTGGGCGGGGGTGAGCACCGCCAACCCGGCTTCGGTGCGGTCGAGTTCGGCGGTGCGGGCGCCGCCCTCGTCCAGCGGGAGCGGGCGCAGGGCCAGGCCGCGGGCGGCGATCGCGGCGTGCTGCGGGGGCAGTCCGTACTCCTCCACGGCGACCTCGGTCAGGCCGTGTTCGCGCAGCGCGGCGCAGAGCAGGCCGAGGCCCTGGAGGTAGCCGGTGCAGACCAGCAGCCGTTCCGGGTCGGTGCGCACGCCGCGGGCCCGGGCCAGGTAGCCGGCCAGGGCGCGGCGCAGTTCGATCCGGCCGCGCGGGTCGCCGTAGCCGAACGCCTCGTGCGGGGCGGCGGCCAGGGCGCGGCGGGCGGCGGAGAGCCAGGCGCTGCGCGGGAAGCGGCTGAGGTCGGGCGAGCCGGGGCGCAGGTTGTGCACGGGCGCGGGCCGGGCGTGCAGGCCGGGCGGCGGCGCGGCGGGGGACGGCTGCGGGCCGCGTTCGGCGACCACGGTGCCGGAGCCCTGGCGGGAGGCCAGCCAGCCCTCGGCGGCGAGTTGGGTGTACGCCTCGGCGACGGTGTTGCGGGCGATGCCGAGGTCGGCGGCGAGCGCCCGGGAGGACGGCAGCCGGGTGCCGGCGGTGAGCCGGCCGTCGCGGACGGCGGTGCGCAGCGCGTCCTCCAGGGCGGCGCGCAGGCCGAGGCCGCGGGTGCGTCCGGCGTCCAGGTCGAGGTGCAGGTCGCCGCCGAAAGTGGCCCAGGAATCCATCCCTCAAATGAACCACGCCGCCGGTCCACCGCGCGCCTACGGTGGCGGTATGACCGACGAATCCACCGTTCCCGCCCCTGCTCCGCGCATCCTGTTGCACCGCAGCGCCCCCGAGTTCCACCGCGCCCTGCTGGAGGCCTCCCGGGCCGCCACGGCCGGCCTGGCGGACCCGGTGGTCACCGAACTGGTCAACCTGCGCGCCTCGCAGATCAACGGCTGCGCGTTCTGCCTGGACCGGCACGCGGCCGACGCCCGGGCGAACGGCGAGCGCGAGCACCGCCTCGACACCCTGGCCGCGTGGCGGGAGACCCCGTACTTCACCGCCCGCGAGCGGGCCGCGCTGGCCCTCACCGAGTCGGTCACCCTGCTCGCCGACACGCACGTCCCGGACGAGGTGTTCGACGAGGCCGCCGAGCACTTCGCGGAGGCCGAACTGGCCCACCTGATCGGCCTGATCAGCGCGATCAACGCGCTCAACCGGGTCGGCGTGACCAGTCGGCTCACGCCGCGCCGGTAGCGCGCCCTGCGCGTGCCCGGGCCCGCGGGCCCGGGTAGCGTCGCGTTCCATGGACGTGGTGATCGCAGGTGGACACGGCAAGATCGCGCTGCGGCTCTCGAAGCTGCTCTCCGAACGGGGGGACGCGGTGGCCGGGTTGATCCGGAACCCGGCCCAGGCCGGGGACCTCGCCGAGGCGGGGGCCCGGGCGGTGGTGTGCGACCTGGAGCGGGTCTCGGCGGAGGAGCTGGCCGGGCACCTGGCCGGGGCGGACGCGGTGGTGTTCGCGGCCGGGGCCGGGCCGGGCAGCGGGGCGGCCCGGAAGGAGACCGTGGACCGGGACGGGGCGGTGCTGCTCGCGGAAGCGGCCCGGCGGGCCGGGGTGCGGCGGTACCTGCTGGTGTCCTCGATGGGGCTGGACCGGATCGGCGACCCGGAGGTCACCCCGGAGTTCGACGCCTACCTGCGGGCGAAGCAGGCCGCCGAGGAGGCGGTGAAGGAACGCCCGCTGGACTGGACGGTGCTGCGCCCGGGCGGCCTGACCGACACCCCCACCGAGCGGCACGCGCACCTCGCGCCGCCGCCGAACCGGTTCGGGCAGGTCTCCCGGGACGAGGTCGCGCACACCCTGGTGCGGCTGCTGGACGACCCGTCGACCGTCCACCAGACGCTCGAACTGACGACCTGAGCCGCGGTTGCCCGGCGCCGGGACGGGCGGGATCGTGGGGGTTGAGGTGAGTGCGATGGCCGAGATCGCCCTGCAGGTCGACGTCGCGGCCTCCCGGGAGCGCCTGCTGGCGGCGCTGGACACCCGGGAGGGGCTGGCGTCCTGGTGGACCACCGAGGTGGACCGGGACGGCGAGGACCTGCTGTTCACGGTGCCGGACACCCCGCAGCCGTTCCGGCTGCGCCGGGAGCGGGCCGATCTGGAACGGGTGGCCTGGCGCAGCGTCGGGGTGTTCCCGCCGGCCTGGCAGGGCACCACGGTGACCTGGGACTTCTTCGACCACCCGGACGGTCCGCGGCAGTCGATGCTGCTGCTGCGCCACCTCGGCTGGGCGCCGGACACCGGCCCGGCGGTGCCGGTGGCGGCCGGCCGCTGGGCGGAGCTGGTGGTGCGGTTGAAGGACTACGCGCAGAGCGGCCGCCCGCAGCCGCTGTTCGTGCCGTCCGGCCACCCGCACCCGGGGGTGCACGCGCAGGCGGAGTGAGGGCGGGCGCCGGGTGCGACGCGCCGGTCCGGAGGATGACCGGCATGGAGCGGCGCGGACGGGTGAGACTGGCTGCATGTTGGGACTTCCGGACCGCATCAAGGCCTTCCTGTTCGACCTGGACGGGGTGTTGACCCAGACCGCGAAGGTGCACGCCGCAGCGTGGAAGGACATGTTCGACGACTTCCTGCGCGCCGAGGCGGTGCGCACCGGCGGGCCGTTCGTGCCGTTCGACCCGGTCGGCGAGTACGACCGGTACGTGGACGGGCGGCCCCGGCTGGACGGCACCCGGTCGTTCCTGGCCTCGCGCGGCATCGAGCTGCCGGAGGGGGCGCCGGACGACCCGCCGGGCACCCGGACGGTCAACGGCCTGTCGAGCGCGAAGAACGCGACGGTGCTGCGGATGATCCACGAGCAGGGCGTGCAGCCGTACCCCGGGTCGGTGGCGTACCTGCACCGGCTGCGCGAACTCGGGCTGCCGCGCGCGGTGGTGTCCTCCAGCGCGAACTGCCGGGACGTGCTGCGGGCCGCCGGGATCGACGACCTGTTCGAGGTGGTGGTGGACGGGATCACCGCGGCCCGCGACCACCTGGCGGGCAAGCCCGCGCCGGACACCTTCCTGGCGGCGGCGGCGCGGCTGGGGGTGGCCCCGGAGCACGCGGTGGTGTTCGAGGACGCGCTGGCGGGCGTCGCGGCCGGACGGGCCGGCGGGTTCGGCGCGGTGGTCGGCGTGAACCGCACCGGGCAGGCCGACGCGCTGCGCGAGCACGGCGCGTCCGTCGTGGTGGACGACCTGGCGGAGTTGATCGAGGAGCGGCGATGAGCCCGTCCGAGGCGTTCACCGTCGACCCGTGGGGCATCACCGAGCACGGCCTGGACCTGCCCGGGCAGGCCCGCGCGGAGTCGGTGTTCGCGCTGTCCAACGGCCACATCGGGCTGCGCGGCAACCTGGACGAGGGCGAGCCGCACGGGCTGCCCGGCACCTACCTGAACGGCGTGTTCGAGCTGCGGCCGCTGCCGTACGCGGAGAGCGGCTACGGGTTCCCGGAGTCCGGGCAGAGCGTCATCAACATCACCAACGGCAAGCTGATCCGGCTGCTGGTCGACGACGAGCCGTTCGACCTGCGCTACGGCGAACTGCGCAGCCACCGGCGGACGTTGGACTTCCGGGACGGCATCCTGCGCCGGGAGGCCGAGTGGACCTCGCCGGCCGGGCGGACGGTGCGGGTCACCTCCGCGCGGATGGTGTCGCTGACCCAGCGGGCGGTGTGCGCCGTCGACTACACGGTGGAGGCCGTGGACGGGCCGGTGCGGATCGTGCTGCAGTCCGAGCTGGTCGCCAACGAGCAGCTGCCGGGCGGCGCGGGCGACGGCGACCCGCGGGCGGCGGCGGTGCTGGAGGCGCCGCTGGCGGCCGAGTTGCAGCACGCCGACGGCACCAAGGGCGTGCTGGTCCACCGCACCCGGTTCTCCGGGCTGCGGGTGGCCGCCGCGATGGACCACGTGATCGACGGGCCGGAGCGGATCGACACCACCGCCGAGTGCTCCGAGGACCAGGCCCGGACCACCGCCACCACGGTGCTGAACGCCGGGCAGAAGCTGCGGCTGGTCAAGTACCTGGCGTACGGCTGGTCGGCGACCCGCTCGCTGCCCGCCGTCCGGGACCAGGTGGAGGCCGCGCTGACCGCCGCCCGGTACACCGGCTGGGACGGGCTGGTGGCCGAGCAGAAGGAGTTCCTGGGCCGGTTCTGGAGCGACAACGACATCGAGCTGGAGGGCGACGTCGAACTCCAGCAGGCCGTCCGGTTCGCGCTGTTCCACGTGCTGCAGGCGGGCGCCCGCAGCGAGGAGCGGGCCATCCCCGCCAAGGGCCTGACCGGGCCCGGCTACGACGGGCACTCGTTCTGGGACACCGAGACCTTCGTGCTGCCGGTGCTCACCTACTGCCTGCCGGACGCGGTCAAGCAGGCGCTGCGCTGGCGGCACACCACGCTGCCGATGGCCCGCGAGCGGGCGGCCCAACTCGGCCTGGCCGGCGCGGTGTTCCCGTGGCGGACGATCCGCGGCGAGGAGTGCTCCGGGTACTGGCCGGCCGGCACCGCCGCGTTCCACATCGGCGCGGACATCGCGGCCGCCGCGGCGCGCTACGTCCGGGCCACCGGGGACACCGAGTTCGAGCGCACCCACGGCCTGGAGCTGCTGGTGGAGACCGCCCGGATGTGGCGCTCGCTCGGCCACCACGACGCCAAGGGCAACTTCCGGATCGAGGGCGTCACCGGCCCCGACGAGTACTCGGCGGTCGCCGACAACAACGTGTTCACCAACGTGATGGCGCAGGCCAACCTGTGGAACGCGGCGGACACCGCGCTGAAGTACCGGCACGAGTCCGGGCTGCTCGGGGTGGACACCGAGGAGGCCGCGGCCTGGCGCGACGCCGCCGACAAGATGTTCATCCCGTACGACGAGCAGATCGGCGTGCACCCGCAGGCCGACGGCTTCACCGACCACCAGATGTGGGACTTCGACACCACCCCGCCGGAGAAGTACCCGCTGCTGCTGCACTACCCGTACTTCGACCTGTACCGCAAGCAGGTCGTCAAGCAGGCCGACCTGGTGCTCGCCATGCAGGTCCGCGGCGACGTGTTCACCCCCGAGCAGAAGGCCCGCAACTTCGCCTACTACGAGCGCCTCACCGTCCGCGACTCCTCGCTCTCCGCCTGCACCCAGGCCGTCATCGCCGCCGAGGTCGGACAGCTCGACCTCGCCTACGACTACACCGCCGAAGCCGCCCTGATGGACCTGCACGACCTCGGCGGCAACACCCGCGACGGCCTGCACATGGCCTCGCTGGCCGGCGCCTGCATCGCCCTGGTGGCCGGGTTCGGCGGGCTGCGCGACCACACCGAGCAGCTCTCCTTCCGGCCCCGGCTGCCCGCCGGGCTCCAGCGGCTGTGCTTCTCGATGAACGTGCGCGAGCACCTGCTGCGGGTCGACATCACCCACGCCACCACCACGTACACGCTGCGGCGCGGCAGCGTGCTGCCGGTCCTGCACGACGACGAACCGCTGCGGGTCGAGGCCGGGAAGAGCGTCAGCCGCCCCACCGCGAAGCTCGGCGACCCCGGCGAACGCCCCACCCAGCCCCCCGGCCGGGCCCCCGCCCGGCGGCACGGCCAGGCCGGCATCAAGGTCGGGTCGGTCGACCATCTGGCCGCCGAATAGTCGCTGCGCTCGGCGCGCGTCGGTGCGCGTCGGTGCGCGTCGGCGGCCGGTGTACGCCGGTGCGCGTCGGCGCTCGGGGTACGTCGGCGGCCGGCGTTCCGGGTGTGCCCTCCCCCGGGCGGGTGACCGTACGTGTACCGATCTGACGGTGCGTCAACACTCCCTGCACCCCCGTGAACCGGCGGGTGCGGGGAGTCCGCCTTCCGCCTCCGGTTCCGACCCCTCGAACGGAGGCCCCGTTGCGCCCCCTCGCGCTCACCGCCGCCCTGCTCACCGCACTCACCGCCACCGCCGCCACCGCACCCGCCGCACCCGCCCACGCCGGGCCGCGCTGGGTGCACAGCTGCGCCGCCCCCGCCCGGGCCGACACCGCCTCCTGCGACGCGCTGCGCGTCATCGGCACCGCCGCGGCGGCGGGCGACGGCGGGTACGGGCCCGCCGAACTCCGCGCCGCGTACGGGCTGCCCGCGGACGGCGGCGGCGACGCCGTCATCGCCGTCGTCGACGCCTACGACCACCCGCGCGCCGAAGCCGACCTCGGCGTCTACCGCGACCACTACGGACTGCCCGCCTGCACCACCGACAGCGGCTGCTTCCGCAAGACCGACCAGCGCGGCGGCACCCGCCTCCCGCGCGGCAACACCGCCTGGGCCGGGGAGACCGCACTCGACCTCGCCATGGTCTCCGCGATCGCGCCGCGCGCCCGGATCCTGCTGGTCGAAGCCGACAGCGCCGCCGTCTCCGACCTCGGCGCCGCCGTCAACACCGCGGTCGCGCTCGGCGCCCAGTACGTGTCGATCAGCTGGGGCACCGCCGAGAACGCCAACGCGGCGACGTACGACAGCCGGTACTTCGACCACCCCGGCGTGGTGATCGCTGCCGCCTCCGGCGACGGCGGCTACGGCGTCAACTTCCCCGCCTCCTCCCCGCACGTGGTCGCCGTCGGCGGCACCACCCTGCGACCCGACGGCACCACCGCCCGCGGCTGGAACGAGACCGCCTGGTCCACCGGCCCCGACGAAGGCACCGCGAGCGGCTGCTCCGGCCGACTCCCCAAACCCGCCTGGCAGAACGACACCGGCTGCGACCACCGCACCGTCGCCGACGTGGCCGCCGTCGCCGACCCGGCGACCGGCGTCGCCGTCTACCAGAGCTACGGCGGAAACGGCTGGTACACCTACGGCGGCACCTCCGCCGCCGCGCCCCTCATCGCCGCGACCTACGCCCTCGCCGGACACCCCTCGGCCGGCAGCCGGCCCGCGTCCTTCCCGTACCGGCACCCGGAGGCGCTGCACGACATCACCTCCGGTGCGACGGCCTCCTGCGAACCGGCGTACCTGTGCACGGCGGGGGCGGGGTACGACGGACCGACGGGGCTCGGCAGCCCGGCGGGGGTGGGGGCGTTCCGGGAGTAGGGGCACGAGAGCGGATGGATGCGAAAGCGGGGGCGCGGGGAACTGCGCGCAGCGGAGTCGCACGTCGGTGCGGTCGCGGGACAGTGCAAGTGGCTGTCCTGCGAGGCGATCTGGCTGTGCGTGCTCGGTTGGCCGCGCAGTTCCCCGCGCCCCTGGTTTCGTACCTCCCCGCGCGCCTGGTTTCGTAGCGTCTGGCGTTACCGGGTCAGATGTCCTCGTGCCATTCGGTGCTGAGGACGCCCATCTGGACCTGGTCGTGCCAGCTGCCGGCGCGGAAGACGGCTTCGCGGCGGCGGCCCTCTTCGGTGAAGCCGGCTCGGCGGTAGGCGGCGAGGGCGCGGGTGTTGTAGCTGTTGACGGTGAGTTCGATGCGGTGGAGGCCGAGTTCGGCGAAGCCGTAGCGGATGGTGGTGCGCAGGACGTCGGTGCCGAGGCCGCGGTCCTGGTGGGGCGGGCCGATGATGATGGCGAGGGTGGCGCAGCGGTCCTTGGGGGTGGCGCCGTAGAGGGTGACGTGGCCGGCCAGGTCTCCGGTGTCGAGGGTTTCGACGGAGAGGCCGAGGTCGGTGCCGGTGTTCTGGCTCCAGGAGCGGAACATGTCGGCGAGCCGGGCTTCGGGCTGGGGGTGGACGGGGCCGGCCGACTGCTGGATGGCGAGGCCGGGTTCGCGCCACCAGGAGGTGAGTTTGGGGAGGTCGGTCTCGCGGAGTTCCCGGAGCCGGACGAGTCTGCCGCTGAGCGGGTCGGTCATGCGGGGGTGTCCTGTTCGTGGCGAGGGCGGGTCAGGCGAGCTGGGCGGCCTGCAGGCCGGCGTAGGGGCCGCCGGTGCGCAGGAGTTCGGCGTGCGAGCCGATCTCGGCGATCCGGCCGTCGTGCATGACGACGATCCGGTCGGCGCCGCGGATGGTGGACAGGCGGTGGGCGACGACGAAGACGGTGCGGCCGCGGACCAGCCGGGCGAGGGCCTGCTGGACGAGTGCCTCGGAGCGGGAGTCGAGGGCGGAGGTGGCCTCGTCGAGGATCAGGATGCGCGGGTCGCGGATCAGGGCGCGGGCGATGGCCAGGCGCTGCTTCTGGCCGCCGGACAGGCGGGCGCCGCGTTCGCCGACCACGGTGTCGAGGCCGTCGGGGAGGCGGTCGATGAACTCCAGGGCGTTGGCGTCGCGCAGGGCGGTCAGGACGGTGTCCTCGGGGACGTCCTTCATGCCGTAGGTGACGTTCTCCCGGATGCTGCCCTCGAACAGGATGGACTCCTGCGGGACGACGGAGAGGAACGTGCGGTAGGAGCGCAGGTCGAGCTCCTCCATGTCGCGGCCGTCGAGCAGGATCCGGCCCTCGGTGGGGCGCAGGAAGCCGATCACCAGGTTGAGGACGGTGGACTTGCCCGCGCCGGACGCGCCGACCAGGGCGATGGTCTCGCCGGGGCGGACCGAGAGGTCGAAGCCGGTGACGGACGGGGCGTCCGCGCCGGGGTAGCTGTGGCCGACGCCCTGGAAGTCGATCCGGCCGGTGACGGCGGCGACGTCGGCCTTGCCGGCGTTCTCCTCCAGGTCGGGGGCCTGCAGCACCTCGCCGGCCGAGCGGACCGAGGCCAGGCCCTTGCCGAGCTGCGGGGTGAGGGTGAGCAGGGTGGTGACGGAGCCGGTGAGGGAGGAGAAGTAGGCGCTGAGCATGACGACGGCGCCGGGGGTGACGTCCATCCAGCCGTAGTAGGCGACCAGTGCGGAACCGGCCAGGCAGCCGACGCCGATCGCGTTGAGCAGGATCCAGGACATCGAGCCGAAGCGGCCGTTGAGCAGGTCCAGGCGCAGGCCCTCGTCGAGGACCCGGCCCAGGGTGCGGTCGACCCGGCGCAGCGCGGTGCGCTCCAGGCCGTGCGCCCGGGTGATCGGGATCAGGGTGGTCATCTCGCCGATGCGGGAGGAGAGTTGCTCGACCTCGCGGCGGAAGGACTCGTTCTGGGTGCGCAGCCGCTCGCGCAGCCGGACCACCAGCAGGGCGCTGGCGGGGACGAGGACCAGGAAGACCGGCAGGAAGGCGGGGGTCTGGATGGCGATCACGACCAGGCCGCCGAGCAGGGTGGCGATCGCGGCGAGGCCGTTGTCGGCGGTCTGCTGGGAGGCGGTCTCGATGCCCTCGACGTCGCGGATCACCTTGGCCTGCAGGACGCCGGCGCTGACCCGGGAGTGGTAGCCGATGGAGAGCTGCTGCATCCGGTGGCACAGGGCGGAGCGCAGCCGGGTGCCCATCCGGCGGATGGAGCCGTGCATCCAGTGCACGTACAGCATGTGCAGGGGGAGGTTGAGCAGCAGGATGACCAGCAGGACGGCGGAGTTCCACCACAGCACGGATATGTCGCGGTGCTTGACCACGACGTCGACGATGTTGGCGGTGATCAGGGGCAGCAGCCAGACGGGGGCGTGCTTGGCGAAGAAGACGCCGACCGCGCCGAGCACCCGGGCGCGGTCGGGTCGGAAGAGGAAGAGCAGGGTGCGGACGGGGTGCTCGCCTCGGTAGCGGTGGCTGAGCGATCCGTCGGGCAGGGCCATGGGGGGACTCCAGTACGGGGTACGAGCAGGCGGTGCCGTCCCATCCTTCCAGCGGGCGGGGGCCCGCGGACTGTCCGCAACCGGACAGGGATACTCCGTTGTCGGACGACTTTTCGAACCGGTCCGAACGCGGGTGAAACATTGCGGGGGCCCCGGGTCGTCATAGGGCGGACCAGGTCGAGGGGAGACGGAACGTGGGCACTGCTGCCGGACGGCGGGCCGCCATGGAGGAGGAGTTCGTCGCGTTCGCCACGGCCCGGTCCGGGCAGCTCTACCGCTCCGCGTACTTCCTCACCGGCGGGGACTCCCACCTGTCGGAGGACCTGGTGCAGGACACGCTGGGGCAGATGTACGCGCACTGGCACCGGCTGCACCGGCCGAGCTGGGCCGGCCGGATCGACAACCCGGCCGGGTACGCGCAGACCGTGCTGGTGCGGGCGTACCTGACGCACCAGCGGCGGCGCAGCAGCAGCGAGCGGCCCAGCCAGGCGCTGCCGGAGCTCGCCGAGGACGGGCCGGACTCGGCGCTGCGCCTGGCCCTGGTCGAGGCGCTGGCCCAACTGCCGCCGCGGGACCGGGCGGTGGTGGTGCTCAGGTACTGGGAGGACCGCAGCGTGGAGGAGACCGCGGCGATCGTGAAGGACAGTTCGGCGGCGGTGCGGACCAGGTGCTCGCGGGCGCTGGCCAAGCTGCGCGGGCTGCTGGGCGGGGACCTGGCGGAACTGGTGGCGCGATGAACCCGGGGCGCGACGGACGGAGTGGTGCGGTGGACGGCGGGGCGAGCGGGGCGAACGGCGACGGGGAGGGGGAGTTCGAGGTGCAGTTGGGGGCGGCCTTCGGGCTGACGGGCAGCGGGCCGGGGCCGGAGGTGACGGCCCGGCTGGTCGACGGCGGACTGGCGGCCGGCCGGCGGCGCACCCGGGCCAGGCGGCGGCGCACGGTGCTGCTGGCGGGGGCGCTGACCGCGGCGGTCGCGGTCGGGGCGGGGCTGCTGACCGCGCCCCGGGACGTGCCCGGGGAGCGGACCCCGGTGGTGGAGCTGGCCCACTCCGGGCCGGACCCGGCGCCGCCGCCGCTGGCCGACGGGGTGACGGTCCTGCTGGTCGGCACCGACTCCTCGGTCGACGCCCGGGGCGAGCAGGCCCCGGACGGGCTGCGCCACGGCGACCTGCACAGCGGCGGGGCCAACCAGCTGGACGCCACCGACACCGTGATGCTGGTGCACGTCCCGGCGGGCGGCGGCGAGGTGCGGCAGCTCTCGCTGCCCCGGGACGTGCTGGTGCGGGACGGCAACGGCCACGAGGTGCCGCTGGGCCACGTCTACCTGGACGCGGAGACCGCCGAGATCCAGCGGCTGGACGCCCAGGGCCTGCCGGCGCCGGAGCTGCGCGAGCGGGGCCGGGAGGCCGGGCGGCGGGCGCTGTTCCAGGCCGTCGAGATGCTCACTCTGGTCCGGGTCAACCACTACGCGGAACTGTCGATGACCGGCTTCTACCGCACCGCCCAGGCCCTCGGCGGGATCCCGGTCTGCCTGAACCACGCCGTGGACGACCCGGCCAGCGGGGCCCGGCTGCCCGCCGGGCGGCAGGAGCTGGGGCCCGCCCAGGCGCTCGCCTTCGTCCGGCAGCGGCACGGCGTCGGCGACGGCTCCGACCTGGGGCGGACCCGGCGCGCCCAGGCGTTCCTGGCCGGCGTGGTGGAGAAGCTGCGCGGCGGCGGGGTGCTGGCCGACCCGGGGAAGCTCGGTGCGCTGTACCGGGCGATGGCCGACGAGCTGGTGGTGGACCAGGACTGGAGCCCGGTGGACTTCGTCCGCCAGGTCCCGGCGCTGGCCGCCGGGCGGGGCACCCTGACCACGCTGCCGGTGACGCGGGAGGGCACCCGGCTGCGGGCGGTGGAGGGCGCGGCCCGGCGGATCCTGGCCGACGGCGCGGAGCCGTCCGGCTCCGCCTCCCCGGCCGCGTCCGGCCCCGGTGCCACCGCCCCGGCGGCGGACCCGGGGCCGGAGCCGGTCGAGCTGGGCGGGGCGCCCTGCGTGGACTGACGATCCGTCAGCCGAGGGCGGTCCAGCCCCAGGGGCGGGGGCCGTGCTCGCCGAACAGGCAGGCCAGCCGGTAGTCGGCCTGGGCGCGGTGGCGGGGGTCGGCGCCGGACTGCTGGAGGGCGTAGCAGGTGAGCCGGAGTTCGCGGATGTCGCGGAGCACCGGGTAGCCGGGCCACTCGGTGACGTCGGCGCCGTAGGCCGCGCAGAACGCGGCGTACGTCCGGGGCGGGACGGTGCCGAAGGTGTGGCGGCCGACGGCGGTGGTGGTCAGGTCCCACTCGGCCGGGCCGAGCGCGGTGCGTTCGAAGTCCAGCAGGTGGGCGGTGGTGGCGGTGACCGCGAGGTTGCCGCTCCAGGCGTCGCCGTGCACGACGTGCGGCGGCCGGGCGGGGAGCGCGAGTTCGCGCCAGGCGGTGCGCAGGTCGTCGAGGCGGGCGTGCAGGCGGCGGCGGTCCGGGCCGTCGAGGGCGGCCGCGGCGATCCGCTCCGGGAGCCGGACGAACGGATCGAGGACGCCCAGCCCGCCCTCCGGCGGGGGCAGCCCGTGCAGGCGGCGCAGCGCGGTGGCCAACTCGACGGCGGTGCCGGGGCGGTGCGGCGGCAGCTCGTGCCAGAAGGTGGCCGGGCGGCCGCGCACGGCCAGCGGCACCGGCGGGTGGCCGAGCGGTCGGACGGCCGGCACCCGGTGCCGGTGCAGCCACCTGGCTACGGTCAACTCGCGTTCGGCGACGTGCAGTTGGCCGGGCCGACCGATCCGGGCGACCACTCCGCCGGGCAGCCGCCACAGGGTGTTCTCGCCGGCCCGGATCAGTTCGGCGCCGGCGCTCGGGCGGCCGGCGGCGGCGCAGGCCTCGGCGAGCAGGGCGGCGGCGGGGCTGCGGCAGTCCACGTCTCGGGCTCCCTCCGTTCGGCGTGCGGGGCGGGGCGGGGCGGGTCGTGCGGCGTGCGGGGGCCGGCGTGCGGGGCCGCGGCCAGTCTGCCCCGCCCGGGGGCGGGCAGGAAGGGCGTACGGGGGCACGGGGTGCGGCTCCGGCCGTTCATGCCCTCGCGGAGGGCCGGCCGGCAACTCCCGTGCTCCGGGCGGCGATCGGCGACCCTTCCCGGGAGTGGTCCAGACCCTCGCTATTGGTCCAGACCTATTGACGCCCCTTGCCCCCGCTCCTACGATCCGGCTGGGCACAACCCCCCACATGTCCCCACCTCACCCACAGCCGGGCATCGCGCCCCCACAGCGCTGGTCATGGTCATGACCAGGTGTTCGGCGGGAAGGGATCACGATGTTCCGTCGAAGGTCGTACACGCCCGTGGAGCGCGCCGCCCAGGCGCCCCGGGTCAGCCACGCCCGGTCCGGCCCGAGCGCCGCCAAGCGCACCCTGGCCGGCGTCAGCGCCGCCGCCGTGATCGGCGCCGGCCTCGCCGTGGCCGGCTCGGTCACCGCGTCCGCCGACGTCGCCAACCTGATCGCCAACCCCGGCTTCGAGAGCGGGCTCGCCAACTGGACCTGCACCGGCGGCAGCGCGATCGTCGGCAGCCCCGTGCACGGCGGCACCGCCGCGCTCCAGGCCACCCCCAGCGGCCAGGACACCGCGCAGTGCTCGCAGACCGTCAGCGTGCAGCCCAACTCGCAGTACACCCTGAGCGGCTTCGTCCAGGGCAGCTACGTCTACCTCGGCGCCACCGGCACCGGCGTGAACGCCTCCACCTGGGCCCCGGGCAACGCCTCCTACGGCCAGCTCAGCACCACCTTCTCCACCGGCGCGTCCACCACCTCGGTGACCGTCTTCGTGCACGGCTGGTACGGCCAGCCCGCGTTCTACGCCGACGACCTGGTGCTCAGCGGCCCCGGCGGCAGCGGCAGCCCGTCGCCCTCCAGCAGCGCGCCGACCTCGCAGCCGCCCACCTCGCAGCCGCCGACGTCCCAGCCCCCGACGTCCCAGCCGCCCACCTCGCAGCCCCCGACGTCCCAGCCCCCGACCTCGCAGCCGCCCACCAGCAACCCGCCCGGTGACGCCACCTGCGCGACCAAGCCCCGGCCGACCGGCAAGGTGCTCCAGGGCTACTGGGAGAACTGGGACGGCGCCTCCAACGGCGTGCACCCGGGCCTCGGCTGGACCCCGATCACCGACAGCCGGATCGCCCAGCACGGCTACAACGTCCTCAACACCGCCTTCCCGGTGATCCTCTCCGACGGCACCGTGCTCTGGCAGGACGGCATGGACACCGGCGTCAAGGTGGCCACCCCCGCCGAGATGTGCCAGGCCAAGGCCAACGGCGCGACCATCCTGATGTCGATCGGCGGCGCCGCCGCGGGCATCGACCTCAGCTCCTCCGCCGTCGCCGACAAGTTCGTGGCGACCATCGTGCCGATCCTGAAGAAGTACAACTTCGACGGCATCGACATCGACATCGAGACCGGCCTGTCCGGCAGCGGCAGCATCGGCACGCTGTCCGCCTCGCAGTCCAACCTGATCCGGATCATCGACGGCGTCCTCGCCCAGATGCCGGCCGGCTTCGGCCTCACCATGGCCCCCGAGACCGCGTACGTCACCGGCGGCAGCGTCACCTACGGCTCCATCTGGGGCTCGTACCTGCCGATCATCAAGAAGTACGTCGACAACGGCCGGCTCTGGTGGCTGAACATGCAGTACTACAACGGCTCCATGTACGGCTGCTCCGGCGACTCCTACTCGGCCGGCACCGTCCAGGGCTTCACCGCCCAGACCACCTGCCTCAACAACGGCCTGACCATCCAGGGCACCACCATCAAGGTCCCCTACGACAAGCAGGTCCCCGGCCTCCCCGCCCAGCCCGGCGCGGGCGGCGGCTACATGGCCCCCAGCCTGGTCTCCCAGGCCTACGGCTCCTACAGCGGCCAGCTGAAGGGCCTGATGACCTGGTCCCTCAACTGGGACGGCTCGAAGGGCTGGACCTTCGGCGACAACGTCAAGTCCCTCCAGGGCCGCTGACGCCCCGCCGGCACCGAAGCACCGAAGCACCGCAGGG
This sequence comes from Kitasatospora sp. YST-16, assembly GCF_026802215.1. NCBI lineage: Bacteria > Bacillati > Actinomycetota > Actinomycetes > Kitasatosporales > Streptomycetaceae > Kitasatospora > Kitasatospora sp. YST-16. Next base: position 3,867,255 of record NZ_CP113837.1, on the reverse strand, counting down.
CCCCGGGAGCACCCACCGCTCCCGGGGCCCTGCCCGCTCCACTCGGCAGTCAGAGCAGTTTCATCCGACGCACCCATGGCAGGAACCCACCGGACCCGAACGGGTAGCGTGCCCCGGTGTCGACCATCGCGTCGGCGAAGGCGTTCGCCGGGTACTCGGTGATCCGGCCTTCCCGCAGAGCATCGGCGAGGACCCGAAGCGAACCCTGGACCGGCATCCCGTGCTTCTGGGCGGCCCGGCGGGCATCCGCATCGTCGATGACCGCCGTCGCCCCGTGCACCTCGGCCCAGGCGAGGACGGTCGCTTCGCCGTGGTTCGAGCGTTCGCCGGAGACCACTTCCATCCAGCGGACCAACGCACCGAGTTCGTCGAGGCCGTCCACGTGGACCTTTTCCAGCCAGCCGAGACCCGAAATATCCAGGTTCGCGTAGACGAGCTCATCAACAACGGTTGCCGTCGTCACGTTACGGCAGAGGGTCCCCTGCCGTTCCCGAGCGAAGTCGGCCAAGAGGTCGATGCGGTCGGCCTTGATCGCATGGAACAGGGGCGAGGTGTCCCAGACCGGGATGGACGCGCCGGGCGCGGCAGTCGTCACGGGGCGGGTTCCTCCAGCCTGCGCAACGGCAGGTCATCGACGGTGATCGCGCCGTGCAACAGTTCCACCGCGCGCGGACCGGTCACGTCACCACCGGCCCAGGCGTCGAGGACGGCTCTGCGCCACTGGGGTCCGGTGGTGCCGACGGTCAGGTCTTCAACCGGCTCCGCCCCGTGCACGGAGAGAAGATCGCCGCGGGTCGGGGTGTCGGCCCGCAACTGGCGTGCCTGTGCGCTCGAAACCAGCCCGAGCCTGGCGGCCTTGTGCACGACGGCTCCCCACGAGACCCGGTACCGGGCCGCGATCTCGATGAGGAAGGTCCGCGGTCCGACGTCCTGTCCTCGGTTCCGCCACTCCTCCCGGAGGTCCGCGTCCCGGATCAGCAGTTCCTCGGCGAACCGGTCGATGAGTTCTTCCCGTTCGTCCCGGCCGGCCGCCACCGAAAGATCCGAGTGGTACTCGTCCTGAAGCAGGTGGTGTCCGAGCTCGTGCGCCGCAGTCCAACGACGTCGGCCCGGGGCCGCCCTGCCGCCCACGACAGCCACCCCGAAGCCGTCGAGAAGCAGGGAGGCCCCCTCCCCCTCCGCGTCAACGCTGAGGAGGTACAACCCGAACTGCTCTGCAACGCGTGCGACACCGCCCAGGGGCCCGCCGGGTCTGCCGATCGTTGCGCGTGCTGCCTGGGCGAGCGCTCCTGGATCGACCAGGCCCTCCGGCCTGGTGGGAGCCGGCGGAGGGACGAGGAAACCCTCTCCGATCAGCCACTGCGCGTCCCGCGCATGTGCTTCGAGAAGGGCATCGAAACGAAATCTGGCGCGGGACGCACCATCCGCGTCCTCGTCCAGGCTGTGTCGGCGCGAGACCAACGGGGCCGGCGGGCGGGTGACGAAGTGCGCAGCAGGAACGCCCAGCGCTTCCGCCAGGCGAAACAGCTCCACGGCAGAAATCTTGCGCTCGCCGGACTCGATGCGTACCAGCATGGTGCGGTCCAGACCGAGTCGTACGGCGAGCTCTCCCTGGCTCATCCCTGCGGCTCGTCGTGCTTCCGCAACTCGCTCGCCGATCTCGCTCCAGTTCCCGATCGTCTCCATGTGTGCGATTTTTGCACACCTCGGACACGAACGCGGGTCCTCCCGCCACCGACCAGGACGCGGTGCGCTCCTCAGGCCCACGGGGGCGCACCGGGGGCGACGGGTCGGGACGTTCGGAACGGCACCAGCAGCTCGGAGCGGCGGGGATTGGCAGCCCGCAGGGTCGCGCGAAGGTCGTTCCACTCAGGGGTGCCCGGCCGGACCACCGGGTGGCCGTCGGAGGTGAATCGCTTCGTGACCGGGTGCTGCTCGACGGCTGCGCGCGGACGCGGAATGACGACCGGATGCCGGGGGCGGGGCGGGTGCTCCGGGCGGGTCGGTGGTCGGCCGTCGTACGGGGCTCGCGCGCGCGGAGTGGTCACTGTCCCAACTACCTCAGCCATCCCCGTGTCCAGACGTGTGAGACGTGTCGTGTCCGCACGTGCGGACGAGCCGCTCGTCACGTGCGGACCAGTGACGTCGTCACGTGCGGACGAGTCGGTGTCCTCCGGCGGCGTCAACTCGTCCGCAGGTGCGGACGAGTGAACCTGTCCGCACTCGTCCGCACGTGAGGACGAGCAGGTGCGCACCCGCCCCCGTGCCCGCCCCTGCGCCCGCTCGTGCTCGCGCTTCTCCTGTTGCTTGACCCGCCGGGCGTCCGAACGCAGCACGTCGAGGCACCCCCGCCAGTCCGGCAGGTCGCCGAAGGGCATCAGCAGCCGGTAGCCCGCGATCCGGCCGCCCTGGTCACGCCGTAAGAAAACCAGACCCGCCGCCTCGGCGGCTTCGTAGTAGCGCTGGACCGTCTCCTTCGAGCAGCGCACGAACGCGGCGACGGTGTCCCGGGAGGGCGGCGTGCGCAGGTTGGTGCCGTCCTCGTCGGCCATGTCGCCGAGGTACAGCAGGAACCCGGTGAAGTCACCGGAGAGGGAGCGCCATTGCGACTGCCCCCGGGAGGCCCGGGGGATCTGCTTGACCCACCGGTTCCGCAGACCGTTGCGCCAGGCCAGCCGGACGGACACGGACGCGTCCCGGCGGGGCGGGGTGGTGACGGTGGTGGTGACGGAGCACATGCGCGTACGCCTTTCCGGGCAATGGCCCAGGCGTACGGAGTCGATCGGCTAGACTCCGAATGCGCCTCCCGCCATACGCCTTGGGGGGCTCGGGCCGCTCCGGGATTTTCCGCCAAGAAAATTTCGCCCGGACCGGCCATGGTTGATTGATCCCTCGGATGCTACATCCGAGGGATCATCCATTTCACCTCGCCCGCAAAGCAATTGACCAGCAGTCAGAAAATAGGATTGCGCCCCATTCCCCTCCCGCCGAAATAATCCGATGAACGGGCGGGAGTGAATTATTCGAATGCGGCCGCTCGTTCGTTGATTTCCTCCGCACCGGCCGTTCCCCGCAACCAGTGGAGCCGGGCCCGCATGTCGTTAACGGCGTCCCGGATTTTGACCGACCTGATGCCGTCCGCACAGTCGAGGAAGTCACACCAGGAGGCGAGCGCGCCGTCCACGTCGTCCTGCCACAGGCGAACGGCCCCGAGGTCGGCGAGAACGATCGCACGGGTACGGCGGCGGTCGAGGCCGTGGATGTCGAGCGCCGCGAGCGCGTACGCGCTGGAAGCGGCCATGAACTCTCGGTGATCCACCACGTCCCTCCGGCTCAGCTCGATGACGGAGTCCGCGATTCTCAGTAGTTCCAGGTGGAACCGGTGCCCCGGTACTCCTCGACGGGGATGGGGTGGACGCCGGGCTGCATCCGGTCGGTGTAGAGCAGGCCGTCGAGGTGGTCGATCTCGTGGGCGATGAGTCGGGCCAGGCCCCGTTCGTAGACCATCGCGGTCTCGGCGCCGTCGGGGCCGGTAGTGGTGACTTCGATCCACAGCGGGCGGGGAACCAGGCCGCGGACGTCGAAGAAGCTGAGGCAGCCCTCGTACTGCTCGTCCGTCTCTGCGGAGGCGGCGGTGACGCGGGGGTTGAGGAGGACGATCGGGGCGGCGTCCGGGGTGGGCGGGAGGACGAGGGCCGCTGCGCGATCGATGCCGATCTGGGGGGCGGCGAGGCCCATGCCCTTGGCGAAGGAGTGGACGCGGCCGATGTGCTCGACGGCGGCGAAGAGCAGGTCGACGGCGGATCGGACGGCGTCGTGCTCGGCAGGCAGGTCGAACGGAACGGACGGCCGGTGGAGGATGTCGGCTCCCTGCTGGACGACACCGAGGTTCTGCATGTGCTGGCTGGGCCGCACCTCGATCACCTGAACTCCTTGGTGGGTTACCGCTGGTGGGGGTTACGGAACCGCCATTCGAGGCGGAAGCGGGCGTGCAGGGCCGGATCGTCCGTCGACCATTCGTAGATTCTCCGACCGGTGCTGTCCCGGCGTTCGGGAGCGGTCCGCAGGGGCACTGACTCGGCGGTCATCGAAGTCTCCGTGCCCCAGACCACCGGGTCGAGGCCGGCCGGAAAGTCGAGACGGACCAAGAGGTGCTCGGTGGGCAGGCGAACCGCGCGCTGGAACCAGTGGCCCCACTTGCCTTCGGTGACGCTGTAGGCGTACTCGATCCACGTCGCGTCGCCCGGATAGAGGGGGAAGCGGCCGTCCTCGTTCTCGAACATCAGCCACACTTCCTTGAAGGCGTCGCGGTCGTGCTTGGCCTGCCAGCGCATCGCCTCGCCCCGGCACTCGGCGGTGAGCGCCAACTCTCCCCAGGTGAGCGGGTGTTCGCGATAGTGGGCGTTGGAGCGCTCGGGTTCGCCGGGGTAGCGGTCGACGGAGATCCGGATCAGGTAGCGGGTGATCGGCTCGCCTCCGGTGTTGCGCAGGCGGCGGCGCATGGTGAGCCGGTAGACGCCGTCGTCGAAGCGGAGTCGGGCTTCGTCGTGCTCGACGACCAGGGCGGAGCCGGAGGCGTACGGCTGCTCGGCCCGGCGCGGGGCCGGGGGAACGGCCTGGGGGCGGGTGCGGAGGCGGACGCCGTCGAACTCCGTCCAGCGGCGCCAGACGGCCTTGCCGGCGTTCAGGACCTCGTCGGCGAGGCGGGCGAACTCCTCGGTCGGCCGGTGGCGGCCGGACTCGATGTGGCTGACGTAGGACGGATCGAAGCCCATCTTTCCGGCCAGGCTCCGCATGGACAGGCCGCGGACCTCGCGCCAGTAGGACACCTCGGCGGCGAACGCCTCGGCGGCCTGCTCGACCGGATCGGTTTCGGTCGCCTCGGTCATCCCGCCGCTCGCCCCCGATGAGTGATGAATGAACCGTGAGTGATGGTAGTTCAGCATCCCGTCACCGGCCCAGCCCCCGCTGTCCTGGTTCCCGCAGCCGCCCGTCCGGGCGGCGCGAGGAGAGGGAGAAGCCCTGATGCCGAAGGTGCTGTACCTGCTCAACATCTCCAACCCGGACCGGCTGTCGGCCGACTCCGGCTGGGTGGTGGCCGACACCCTGCTGCCCGCCCTGGTCGACGCCGGCGCGAGCACGGTGTTCGCCGCCCCTGCCCCGGTGACCGATGCGCGGGTGGGCTTCGAGGAGACCCCGGTTCCCGGCACGAAGTACCGGGCCCGCTTCGACGGCGACACCGCCGCCCTCACCGGCCTGCTGCAACGCGTGCGCCCGGACGTGGTGGTGGCCAACCAGGTCGAGTCCGCGCCGCTGGTGCGGGCGGCGATGCTGGAGGCCGGCAGCGGCGCGGTCCTCGCGGGTTACTGCCACTACCTGCCGTTCTCCTTCGCCCGCACCGAACTGCTGCTGGACCCGTCACTGGACGACGGCGGCCTCGGCCACCCGGTGCTGCTGACCTTCCTGGCCGGCGTCGCGGCCCTGGACCGGGTCCTGGTGCACTCCGGGACCGCCGCCCGCTGGCTCACCGACGCGGCCGGGCGGGCCGGGCTGGAGATCGGCGAGCGGCTGCGGATCGTGCCGCCGCCCCGCGATCCTGCCCTCGTCCGCGAGGACACCCCTGACCCGCCGCAGGGCGGGACGGCGACGGCCGTGTACAACCACCGCCTGTACGCCCACTACGGCACCCAGGAGTTCCTGCGCCTGGCCGTCGAACTGGCTTCGCCCGCACTGCGGTTGACGGTGATGGATCTGTTCGGCAACCGGCGCCCGGGCTGCACCGCCCTGGACGACAGCCCCGAGCGCTTCCGCAACGCGCTGGCCGGGCTACCGGGTGTCGAGGTGGTCTCCGACGGCGGTGACCGGGCCCGCTACCGGGAGGTGCTGGCCGCCGCGCACTTCGGGATCGCGCCGTACCGGCCGTCCTGCCCGTGGTCGCTTTCGGTCGTCGACTGCCAGGGCATGGGCCTTCCGGTGATCTCCCCGCGCATGGGGTGGATGGCCGAACACATCCACCCCGACCTGCTCTTCGACACCCCGGCCGAGGCCGCGAAGACCACCGCCCGGCTCATCGGCGACCCCGCGTTCTACGCCGAGCACTCCACCTTCGCCAAGGCGTCCACCGAGGCCATGGCCCCCGCCGTGATCGCCGCCCGCTACCTGGAGGCCCTCGCGTGACCGGCGCCGGCTTGGACGCGGTGTTCCTGTCCTTCGACGAGCCGCTGGCCTCCGTCCTGCACGCCCGCACCGAACGGGTGCTGGGCCGTCCGGTCAAGCGCCTGCACGGCGTCCACGGGATGCGCCGCGCGTACGGGCTGTGCGCCCGACTCGTGGACACGGAGGCGTTCTTCCTCGGCGACGGCGACTTCGAGATCGACGAGCACTTCGATCCGGCCGCCGTCGCCCCGCTCGCCGAAGGGGTGGCGATGCGGGTGTGGCAGGCCGTCAACCCGGTCAACGGCCTCACCTACGGCTACGGCGGCATGAAGCTGATCCGTACCGCCGCCCTGCTGGAGATGGGCGAGGCGTTCGACGTGCTCGCCGCGCTGCCGGGGAAGGTGGAGTTCGCCAAGGCCGTCGCCGGGATCACCCGGTTCGACCAGAGCCCCTTCCACGCCTGGAAGGCGGGTTTCCGCGAGTGCGCGATGCTCACCCGCGGCTGCGAGTACGGCACCGCCCCGGCGGACGCCCACTTCCGGATCGCCTCCTGGACCGACCGGGGCCAGGGACCGTACGGCGAGTGGGCGGTGCTCGGCGCCCGCGAGGGCGTCTCCTTCGCCGATGCCGGGCACCGCGCCGAGCCGGCCGGCTTCGACCTGATCAACGACCCCGCCTGGCTGCACCGCCGCTTCCACCAGGCGCACGGCACCGCCCTCCCGGCAGGCACCCGGTGAGCGGTCGGCGACCGCTGGTACTGATCGAGCCGCGCGGGGCCGGGCACTCCCCGCGCGTGCTCGCCGACCTCGCCGCAGCGGTCTCCGGCCGCGCGCTGGCGGTCCTGCTCGGCGGCACCGACCACGACACCGCCGCCGCCATCGCCTCCACCGGCGCCCGGCTGGTCGTGCGGCCCTCCGGCGCCCCCGCCCGCGTCCTGTGGGCGGCGGCCCGCACCGCCGACTGCCTGGCCGCTGCGGGGATCCGAGCGACCCGGGCCCTTCGGCTGCCCCGACGGGTCCGGCGGGTGCCGCACCAGGGCGTCCTGCTGGCCCGCTGTCTGGCCGAGGCCGCCCACCTCGCCACCGCCCGCGCCGTACTCGCGGACGAACCACCTGGCGCGGTGGTCGTGCTGACCGCCGGCGAAGCCCTGCACCACACCACCGCCCGCCTCGGCCGACTTCCGCACCTGCGGTTCGTCCACGAGGTCGCCACCGTCCCCGCCCGCTTCCTCCAGTGCCTCGACCGCCCCGGCGGGCCCGCAGTACGGGTGCTGTGCCCGACCGAGGCCGTCCGGGCCGACGTCCAGGCCAACGCGCCCCGCGTACCCGTACGGGTGCGCGCGTTCGCGGTCCTCGGGGCCGCGCCCCCGCCAGACGAACGGGAGCGGGAGGTGGCCCGGACCGTGTTTGGCATCCCACCGGGCGAGCAGGCTCTCGCACTGGTGGGCGGCTGGTGGCCGCACAAGGACATCCCCACCGTCGCCGCCGCGCTCGGCCTGATCGACCGGCCGGTGCACCTGCTGGTTGCGGGGCACCCTCTGGACGCCGCCCTGCTGAAGGAAATCGGGGCGCTCTGGCACGTGCGGCTGCACGTCCTTGAACGCCGAGCGGAGGAGGCGGAGGTCCGGGCCGTGTACGCGGCCGCCGACCTGGCCCTGGTCTCCCGCCGCCGCGCTGTGGCCAAGGAGTCTGGCCTGGTCGTGGACGCCGTCCGCCACCACATCCCGCTGCTGGCCTCCGACCACGACCCCGACCTCACCCGCGCGCTGGACGGCTGCGGCTGGGCCCGGCTGTTCACCGCCGAAGACCCCGAGGACCTCGCGCACGCCCTCGACACCGCCCACCTCAAGGCGCCCCGCAGACCGGGCCCCGCCGACGCCCGCGCGCTCGGCCTGCCCACCGCCCGGGAGCAGGCCGCCCACCTCGCCGACACCTGGACCCGGCTGACCGCCGAAGGAGACCCGAAGCGATGACCCTGTCCGTCCCGCCGCTGATCTCGGTGATCGGCCCCGTCGAACCCGAGCTGCTGGCCGCGTTCACCGCCCACTACCGGGCGCTCGGCGTCGCCCGCTTCCACCTGGCCTTCCACTTCCCCGACCACGTCACCGCCGACCTCCGCCAGGCCCTCCACGCTGCCTGCGGCAACCTCGGGATCGTTGCGGAGATCACCAGCACCGGGCCGTGGCACGAGAGCGTCAACGGCGCCCTGCGCGACGAACTCCGCCGCCGGGCCGGGGACGGCTGGCACCTGCTCGCCGACTCCGACGAACTCCAGACCTACCCGTTGGGCGTCACCGCCGCCGTCGCCCGCGCGGAGGCCGAGCGCACCGGCGCCGTCCGCGGGCTGATGCTCGATCGGGTCAGCTCCGACGGTTCCCTCACCGGCTTCGACCCCGCCACCGGTCTGGATGCGGCGTATCCGCTCGGCGGGTTCGTCACTCACCGCGTGGTCCGCGGCGACCCCCGGAAGATCGTCCTCGCGCACTCGTCCGTGCCGGTCGCCGCCGGCAACCACCGCGCCCCCGGCCACCGGCCGGTCAACCGGCCCCCGGTCGTGGTGCACCACTTCAAGTGGCGAGACGGTGTCGCCGACGACGTCCGACGCCGGGCCGAGCACTCCGCCAGCGGGGCCTGGCAGACCCTCGGCCCGTCCCGCCACAGCGAGGCCCAGCGGGTCCTCGCCCACCTGGAGCGGCACGGCGGCCGGATCGGCGTTCAGGCGCTGGGACTGCGGCCGGTCACCCTCGCCGCCGTTCCCGAGTGGTGGGCGAAGGAGGCCCAGCACATCGTGGACACCTGGCGCCCGCCCACCAGGCCGCTCGGCTAGAACGAGCCGGGCTCGACGGTCTCCTCGCCCTCGCCGTCGGGGACGTCGAACCGCTGGTAGAAGTCGTCCAACGCGTCGGCCGTCACGGTCAGCGCGTTGGCGTCCTCACGGCGGTTGCGCTCCTCCAGCCGCCGCAGCAACTCGGCCTTGGGCACCGGGAAGTACAGCAGTCGCCACCGCCCGCCCGCCTCGGTGACCAGCTTCTTCCACTCTTCGCGGTCCCGCCGCAGCCACAGCCCGTGGTCGAGCACCACGTCCGTCCCGGCGCCGACCAGCTCGACCAGGCGCTCGCGGACCTCCCCGACCACCGGGGCCTCCAGCTCGAAGTACCGGTGCTCGGGGTAGTCCACCCCGTAGCGGCCGTACCTGGCGTGCACCAGCTCGTCCACCGACAGCCGCACCGCCCCCGACGGCTCCAACACCCGGGTGGCATAGGTCGTCTTCCCCGAACCGGTCAACCCGACCAGCAGGAAGACGGTCGGTGTGTGGTAGGCAGGATCGGGCGTCCGCGGCGCTGCCCCGAAATCGTTCTCCTTCACGCACTCATCGTCCTCTGCGTCCGGGTGGCGTGGAGACCGTCGAGAGGAAACCGTCCGGGTTCTGATCGGGTAGATCGGATCTACGTAGATGCGATCCACCCGTGCGGAGAGCGGCGGCCGGACGACAAGAGGCAGGGCCCCGGGAGTGAGCGGGTGCTCCCGGGGCCCTGCGGGGTGGTCGGTCGGGGTCAGGCGCGGGCGCGGTGGGCGGCGATGAGTTGGGAGTAGCGTTCGCCGCTGGTCTTGAGGGTGCGGACCTGGGTGTCGTAGTCGACGTGGACGAGGCCGAAGCGCTTGTCGTAGCCGTAGGCCCACTCGAAGTTGTCGAGCAGGGACCAGGCGAAGTAGCCGGCCAGCGGGGCGCCCTTGGCGACGGCGCGGGCGCAGGCGGCGAGGTGGGCTTCGAGGTAGGCGGTGCGTTCGGGGTCGTCGACGCGGCCGTCGGCGGTGACGGTGTCGCGGTAGGCGGAGCCGTTCTCGGTCACGTAGATCTCGCGGACGCCGTAGTCCTCGGTGAGGCGCAGCAGCAGTTCCTCGATGCCGGGGGCGTGCACCTCCCAGTCCATGGCGGTGCGCTCGGGGTTGGGGCCGGGCACCTGGCGGAAGCCCGGGACGGGGCCGGTGGGGTCGTCGGCGACGATCTGGCGGAAGTAGTAGTTCAGGCCGATCCAGTCGAGCGGGGCCGAGATGAGCTCCATGTCCCCGTCCTGGACGGGGAGTTCGACGCCGTAGAGGTCGAGCATGTCCTGCGGGTAGCCGCGGCCGAGGACCGGGTCGAGCCACCAGCGGTTGATGTGGCCGTCGGCGCGCAGGGCGGCGGCGAGGTCGGCGTCGGACTGCGAGGCGGGCTCGATGGTGGAGAGGTTGTTGACGATGCCGATCCGGGCGCCGGGGACGGCGGCGCGCAGCGCCTGGACGGCGAGGCCGTGGCCGAGGTGCAGGTGGTAGGAGGTGCGGACGGCGGCGGTGAGGTCGGTGAGGCCGGGGGCCATCTTGCCTTCGAGGTGGCCGATCCAGGAGGAGCAGAGCGGCTCGTTGAGGGTGCACCAGTCGCGGACCCGGTCGCCGAGGCGTTCGGCGACCACGGCGGCGTACTCGGCGAAGCGCTCGGCGGTGGCGCGCTCGGGCCAGCCGCCGCGGTCCTGCTGGGCCTGCGGGAGGTCCCAGTGGTAGAGGGTGGGGAACGGGGTGAGGCCGCGCTCCAGCATGCCGTCGACCAGGCGGTCGTAGAAGTCGAGGCCGGCCGCGTTGACCTTGCCGTCGGCGAGCGGGACGACCCGGGGCCAGGCGATGGAGAAGCGGTAGGCGTCCAGGCCGAGCGAGGCGGCCAGGTCGAGGTCCTGGGGCCAGCGGTGGTAGTGGTCGCAGGCGGTGTCGCCGGTGTCGCCGTTGTCGACCTTGCCGGGGGTGTGCGAGAAGGTGTCCCAGATCGACGGCGCGCGGCCGTCGGTGCTCGCGGCGCCCTCGATCTGGTAGGCGGCGGTGGCGGCGCCCCAGCGGAAGTTGGCCGGCAGCGCGTCGAGGTGGTTCACGGGGTGGTCCTTTCGAGGGTGAGGGGGCGGGCGGCCTGACGGCTCGTCAGCGGTGCGTCACTTGACGGCACCGGCGGTCAGACCGGCCACCAGGTAGCGCTGCAGCAGCAGGAATCCGGCGACCACGGGGAGGCTGACGACCAGCGAGGCGGCCATCACCTGGTTCCAGTAGACGTCGGTCTGGGTGGCGTACCCCTGGAGCCCGACGGCCAGCGTGCGGGTCTGGTCGTTGGTCATGACGGAGGCGAACAGCACCTCGCCCCAGGCGGTCATGAAGGCGTACACGGCGACCGCGATGATGCCGGGCAGCGCGGCGGGGACGATGATCTGCACCAGGGTGCGGATCGGGCCGCAGCCGTCGACCGCGGCGGCCTCGTCGAGGTCGCGCGGGATGGAGTCCAGGTACCCGGCCAGCATCCAGATCGAGAACGGCAGCGAGAAGGTCAGGTAGGTGAGGATCAGGCCGCCGCGGCTGCCGTAGAGCGCGATGCCGGTGGAGTTGCCGATGTTGACGAAGATCAGGAACAGCGGCAGCAGGAACAGGATGCCGGGGAACATCTGGGTGGACAGCACGGTGATCGTGAAGATCTTCTTGCCGCGGAAGCGGTAGCGGCTCACCGCGTAGCCGGCCAGCAGCGCGATCAGCACGGACAGGGCGGTGGCCGAGCCCGCGACGATCAGCGAGTTGGTGAAGTACTTGGCCAGCGGGACGGTCGTCCAGATGTCGATGTACGGCCGGAGGGTCAGGTGGCTGGGCAGCCAGCGCCACGGGCCCTGGACGTCCTGCAGCGGCTTGAGCGAGGAGCTGAGCATCACCGCGACCGGGGTCAGGGTGAAGACGGCCAGCACCAGCAGCACGATCCGGCGCAGCCAGCGGAAGGAGGCGGGCGGGTTGATCATTCTGCGTCCCCCCGACGGCGGTTGGTGGCGAACAGGTAGACCGCGGTCACCAGCAGCAGGAAGAGCAGCAGCAGGACCGACATCGCCGAGCCCTGGCCGAAGTTCCAGGTGATGAAGGAGGACTGGTAGATGTGGATCGAGATCAGGTCGGCGGCCTGCGGGGCGGACTTGCCGAACAGCACGAACGGCGTGTTGAAGTCGTTGAAGGTCCACAGGAAGAGGACCAGCACCAGCACCAGGTTGACCGGGCGCAGCGAGGGCAGGGTGATCCGGCGGATCTGCTGCCAGACGCCGGCGCCGTCGAGCGCGGCGGCCTCGTAGAGCTCGCGCGGGATGTTCTGCAGGCCCGCGGTGAGGGTGAGGAAGGCGAACGGCCAGGACTTCCAGACCGAGACGGTCAGCAGCGCCCAGAAGCTGTTGTCGCCGATCAGCCAGAACGGCTTGTCGCCGGTCAGGTGGAGCTGGTCGTGCAGGACGTGGTTGATCAGGCCGGTGTCCCGCTGGAACATGAACGACCAGGTGATCACGGCGGCGAACACCGGCAGCGCGTACGGCAGCATGAACGCCGCGCGCAGCAGTCCGCGGCCGCGGAAGGCGTCCTGGGTGAAGATCGAGGCGGTGACGCCGATCAGCCAGGACAGGCCGACCGAGAGCACGGTGAAGGCGCAGGTCACCCAGAACGAGTGCAGCAGCGCCTTGCCGACCGGGGCGTCGAACTCCAGCGCCACCTTGAAGTTGTCGAAGCCGGACCAGGGCGCCGAGCCCCAGTCGCGGATGAAGAACTGGGTGAGCTGCTTGAACGCCATCACGATGCCGGTGACCATCGGCACCAGGTGGATCAGCAGTTCGGCCAGCAGGGCCGGGAGCAGCAGCAGGTAGGGCAGGGCGCTGCGCCCGAACTTCTCGCGGATGCGCCGGCGGGCGGGGGCCGCCCCCTGCGGGGCGGCCTCCTGACCGGCGGTCTGACGGTCGATCACTTTCTCGGGCACGTTCGTCAGCTCGCCGGCATCTGCTGCTGGGCCTTGGACAGCTCGTCCTTGACCGTGGCCTCGGTGACCGGCTTGCCCGCGGCGGCGGACGCCAGCAGGTTCTTCACGGCGGTGCCGATCAGGGTCTCGAACTGGCTCTCGGTGGGGACCTGCGGGAGCGGCGCGGCGCTCTTCTGCAGGACGCCCGCGAGGGTCTGCAGCTCGGGGGTGGCGAAGGCGGCGTCGGACTGGGCGGCCTTGACCGGCGGGAGCGAGCCGTAGGTGCCGTTGAGGGTCTTCTGCTCCTCGTCGCTGGTCATGAACTTCACGAAGTTCAGGGCGCCGTCGAGGTTCTTGGTGTTCTTGAAGACCGCGAGGTTGATGCCGGCCACCATCGAGGTGGTGGCCTTGTCGCCGGTGGCGCCGGCCGGGGCCGGGACCGGGACGACGCCGTAGTCGTCGGGGTTCATGCCGTGCGACTTGAGGTTGGCGCCCGCGGACTGCCACATCAGCATGGCGGCCTTGCCGGTGGCGAAGTCGGTCACCGACTGGTTGGCGGCGTACTCGGCGTTGCCGGGGGCGGCGATCTTGTCGTTGGCGATGAAGTCGACGTACTGCTTGACCGCGGCGACCGCCTCCGGGCTGTCGAACTGCGGCTTGCCGGAGGCGTCGTAGAAGCCGGTGCCGTGCTGCATGCCCAGGGTGAAGGCGTGGTGGACGTTCTCCGAGACGTTGCCGCCCTCGATCGCCAGGCCGTACTTGTCGCCCGAGGTGAGCTTCTTGCCGTCCGCGACCAGTTCCTCCCAGGTGGCGGGCGGGGTGGCGATGCCGGCCGCCTGGAACAGCTTCTTGTTGTAGTAGAGGCCGTAGGCCATCGAGTACAGCGGGACGGCCGCCGGGTCCTTGCCCTTGGCGCCGGCCGAGGCGATGGTCGACTCCAGGAAGCGGTCCTTGCCGCCGATCTTGTCGAAGGCGGCCTGGTCGAACGGGAGCAGCGCGCCGGTCGCCTGGAGGGAGGCGGACCAGGTGTTGCCGATGTTCAGCACGTCCGGGCCCTGGCCGGAGGCGGTGGCGGCCAGGATTCTGTTCAGCAGGTCGGACCAGGGGATGACCTCGAGGTTGACCTTGATGCCGGTCTGCTGCTCGAACTTCTTCAGCTCGGGCTCCAGCACCTGCTTGTCGTTCTCCAGGCTGCTGCCCTGGTTGGAGGCCCAGTAGGTGAGGGTCTTCGGGCTGGAGTTGCTGCCGCTGCCGCTGTCGCCGCCGCCGCAGGCGGAGGCGGTCAGGACGATCGCGGCGGTCAGGGCGAGGGCGGCGGAGATCCGGTGGGTGCGCATGGGAGGAGCCCCTCTCGGGCTGTCGTCTCGTGGGGGTGAAGCAGCAGCACGGAGCGCTTACTTCACGCCGAGATTTAACGTCTGAGAAAAGTAGACGTCAAGAGGCGCGACCGCGTAGATTCTGCAACGAAGAAGGGACACCGATGACACCCCGAGGCAAGCAGACCGTCCGCGACCTGCGCCGGAGCAGCCGCTCCACGCTCCTGCGGCACCTGTACTTCCACGGTCCGCTGAGCCGCCAGGAGCTGGGCACCGCGACCGGACTGAGCGCCGGATCGGTCAGCAACGTGACGGGCGAGTTGCTCGCCGACGGCCTGATCGAGGAGTGCGGGTCGGTCGAGTCCGACGGCGGCCGCCCGCGCATCCTGCTCCGGGTCACCCCCGGCCAGGCCCACCTGGTCGGCATCGACATCGGCGAGACCCAGGTCCGGGTCACCCTGTTCGACCTCGCGCTCACCGAACTCGCCTCCGCCGACCAGCCGCTGCTCGCCGCGCACGACCCCGAGCGGGTGGTCCGGATGATCGCCGGCGGCCTCGACCAGGTGCTCGCCGCGGCCGGCGTCCCGGCCGAGAGCGTGCTCGGCATCGGCATCGGCGTCCCCGGCATCGTCGAGCAGGGCACCGGCCCCGACCCCGGCGCCGGCATCGTCGTGCACGGCCAGACCTTCGACTGGGACGCCGTCCCGTTCGGCCGGATGCTGCGCGAGCACACCGCGCTGCCGCTGTACGTCGACAACGGCGCCAAGACCCTCGGCCAGGCCGAGATGTGGTTCGGCGCCGGCCGCGGCAGCCGGCACGCCGTGGTCGCCCTGTTCGGCTCCGGCGTCGGCGCCTGCGTGATCGCCGACGGCGCCCGCTTCCGCGGCGCCACCAGCTCGGCCGGCGAGTGGGGCCACACCAAGGTGCACGTCGGCGGCCGCCGCTGCCGGTGCGGCTCGCGCGGCTGTCTGGAGGCGTACGTCGGCGCCGAGGCGCTGGTCGAGCGCTGGGACGGCACCGTGCCCGGCACCAGCGAGAAGGCCGGCCTGGCGGCCCTGCTGCGGGCCGCCGAGGACGGGCAGCCCGCCGCCGTCGAACTGCTGGACGAGGCCGCGGAGTTGCTCGGCGCGTCGATCGCCGACCTGGTCAACCTGTTCAACCCCGAGCGGATCGTCATCGGCGGCTGGGCCGGCCTGCTGCTCGGCCCCCGGCTGCTGCCCGCGATCGGCGAGGCCGCCACCCGCTACGCCCTCTCCTACCCCCGCTCCCGCACCACCATCACCCTCTCCGACCTCGGCCCGGACGCGGTGACGCTCGGCGCGGCCACCCTGCCGCTGACGCATTTCCTGGACAGCGGCGGCGAAATGCCCGACCACCTCGCCGCGGCCGTCTGACCCCCCGGCTCCCCTTTTCCCTCCGGTCCCACTCGTACCGCACATCCCGTCCGCTCGAGAATCGCTCGAGCGGACGCTTTATGCCACGGCATAAAGCGACCAGCCGGAAGTCGTTCGGGTACTTAGAGGCGGGACCGAAGATGGAAGCATGTATCTGGTTCACGCGAGGTTGCGCATGCCGGCCGGCGGTGGAGTGCCCCCCGGCCTGGCCGAGATGATCCACGCCCACGCCCGGGAGGCGGACGCGCTGGAGCACGTCAGCGTCCACGGGGAGGAGTCCGGCGAGGTCACCGTGGGGGTGTTCAGCCTGGCCGCCGGACTGGCCGAGGCCGAGGAGCGGGCCGCCGACCTGCTGGTGCGGGCCGTCGACCTGGAGCCGCAGCTGGCCGGCTCCGCCGTGCTGTCGGTGGGCGCGGCCCTGGTTCCGGGCCCCTGGTGGGACTTCGACTGAGGCCGGTGTGGACGGCTTAGGTCAGTGCATGTTCCGTCCAGCCGACCCCTGTTCCCTCCCGCTCCCGGGAGGCGCACAGTAGAGATGTCGGCGGGAGCGAGAGCCCCGGCCAGGAGCCCCGGGAAAGAATCCCGGGAAAGCCCACCAATTTCCGAGGAGAATTCCGTGCTGGTCACCCGTGTCTCCAAGTTCGCCGCTTCCGTGGTCGTCACCGTCGCCGCCCTGACCGTTTCGGCCGGCGCCGTGGAATTCTCCGGAAACGTCGCGGACGGCGCCGGGACCGTCCAGGTCGACCCGACCCCGACCGCCACCGCCACCCCGCACCCGGGCGTCTCCCCGCAGGGCGACGTCACCTGGGGCGGCTGAGCCGGCCGGGCACGGCAGCGCACGACCACAGACCGATCGCATTCACGGGGGTGAAGGACGATGGAATTCCTGGTGCTGGGCGCCCTGGAGGCCCGCGAGAGCGGTGTCCCCGTGGACGTCCGGGGCATGCGGCAGCAGAGACTCCTGGCGCTGCTGCTGCTGAACGTCGGCCGGGTGGTGCCGATGGACTTCCTGGTGGACGAGCTCTGGGAGGACCCGCCGACCTCGGCCCGCCCCCAGGTGCACAACGCCATCCGGGACCTGAGACGGGTGCTCGCCGCGGGCGAGCACCGGCTGGTGACGGCCGACGTCGGCTACCGGCTGGCCGCCCCGGAGGACGCGGTGGACGCCAACCGGTTCGCCCGCAAGGTCCGGGAGGCCCGGACCGCCGAACGGGACGGACGGTTCGCCGAGGCGATCCGGCTGCTGCAGTCCGCCGTCGACCTGTGGCGCGGCGAGGCCTTCGCGGGCATCCACTGCCCGGCGGTGACCAGCGCCGCGGTGAAGCTGAACGAGCAGCGGATCGCCGCCGTCGAGGACCTGATGGCGCTGCGCCTGAAGGTCGGTGAAACCTCCTCCCTGGTGGGCGAGTTGACCGCGCTGCTGGCCGAGTACCCGCTGCGCGACTCGCTGCGCCGCAGCCTGATGACCGCGCTGTGCCGCAGCGGCCGGCAGGCCGACGCGCTGGCCGTCTACGACGAGGGACGGCGCTTCCTGGCCACCGAACTGGGCCTGGAGCCCAGCCCCGGGCTGCGCGCCCTGCACGCCGAGATCCTGGCCGACGGGCCCGGCGTGCACGGCGCCGCCGCCGCCCCGTCCGAGCCGCCCGCGCCGCGACCCGCCCGGGTGCAGGAACCGCCGGGCGGCCCAACTGCCTGCCGCACGACCTGGCCGACTTCACCGGCCGGACCGCCGAGTCCGCCCTGCTGCTGGAGGCGGTCGGCCGGCGGGCCCCGGGCGCCCCGCTGATGCTGGCGGTCGACGGGATGGGCGGCGTCGGCAAGACCACCCTGGCGGTGCGGATCGCCCACCAGCTGACCGGGCAGTTCCCGGACGGCCAGTTCTTCGCCGCGCTGGACGGCTTCGACGAGTCCCGGCCCCCGGTGCCGCCGATCCAGGCGCTGGCCGCGCTGCTGCGCGCCGACGGCCTGCGGCCCGAGGAGGTCCCGGCCTCGCTGGAGGAGCGCAGCGCGCTGTGGCGGGCCCGACTGGCCGGCCGGCGCTGCCTGCTGGTGCTGGACGACGCCGCGGACAGCGCCCAGGTCCGCCCGCTGCTGCCGGGCGCCGGGGAGACCCTGGTGCTGGTGACCGGACGGCGCAAGCTCAGCGCCCTGGACGGGTCGGTGGCGCTGCCGCTGGACGTGCTGCCGCCGTCCGACGCGGTCGAGCTGCTGGCCCGGGTGGCCGGCCGGGCCAGGGTGGCCCGGGAGCCCGCCCGGGCCGCCGAGGCCGTCGCGCTCTGCGGGCACCTGCCGCTGGCGGTGCGGATCGCCGCGACCCGGCTGCGCGACCGCCCGGCCTGGACGGTCGCCGACCTGGTCGCGCGGCTGGCCGACCCGGCCCGGCGGGCCCGCTGCCTGCGCACCGCGGACCGGGACCTGATGGTGCTGCTGCGCGCCTCCTACCAGTACCTGGACCGGGCGCAGCAGCGCTTCTCCCGACTGATGAGCCGGCAGGCCGCGGGCAGCTTCGACCTCCAGCGGGCGGCGGCGCTGACCGGCCTGAGCCCGGACGAGGCCGAAGGTTTCCTGGACGTCCTGCTCGAACACAACCTGCTGCGGCAGGATCCGTCCGCGCTCTTCTCCTTCCACAGCCTGCTCCGTGACTGTGCGTCGGCGCTTCCCGAGCCCCCGGCGGAGCCGCTTGTCGAGGTCACCGAGCTGGTCGGGCAGCTGCTGATGTCGGCTGCCGTCTGACCGTCCGTCAGGAGGTGTACGGTCGGTGAACTCCCGTGCGTTGGCCGGACATCTTTCCGGAACATGACGGTCAGTGCGTGGTTGCCCCGCATCAGTAAGCTCTGAGTCCGAGCAAACGTTACTGGCGCTGATCGAGACGGGGATCGATTCATGCTGGACGCACTGGGACTCGACACCGAGGCCGAATCCATCTACCGCCGGATGCTGGCCGAGCCGCAGTCCGGAGTCGCCGCACTGGCCTGGTCACTGGGCCTCACCGAGGAGAGAGTCCGCCACGGGCTCGACCGGTTGAGCGAACTGGCCCTGGTGCAGCCGTCCGCCCGGGAGGGCATCGGGTTCCGGGCGGTCGGCCCGGAGACCGCGATGGAGGTGCTGCTGGCCCGCCAGCAGGCCGAACTCGCCGCCCAGCAACTGCGGGTGGAAGCCTCCCGGGCCGCCGCCGCGCAGCTGATCGCGGAGTGCTCGGCGCTGCGGCCCACCGCGACCGACGCCGCCTCCGAGCAGCTCAGCGGACCGGAGGCGATCCGCGAGCGGCTGGCCGAACTGGCCGGCTCGGTCCGCCAGGAGGTGGCCACCTTCGCCCCCGGCGGCGCGCACTCCGAGGAGGACCTGCGGGCCAGCCGGCAGCCGAACGCCGCCCTGCTGGAGCGCGGGGTGCAGATGCGCACCGTCTACCTGGACAGCGTCCGCAACCACCGGCCCACCCTGGACCACGTGACCTGGCTGAACCTGCACGGCGGCCAGGTCCGGACGGTCCCCGAACTCCCCATCCGCATGATCATCTTCGACCGGCAGCAGGCCGTGCTGCCGATCGACACCGAGGACGCCCGGGCCGGCGCCGTGGTGCTGCGCGGCGCCGGCACGGTGGCCGCGCTGTACGCCCTGTTCCAGGGCGTCTGGGACAACGCGATCCCGGTCGGCGACCTCCCCAAGTGCGACGCCGACGAGATGCCTCCGCAGGAGCTCGCCGTCCTCAAGATGCTCGCCCAGGGCCACACCGACGAGGCGATCGCCAAGCGGCTGGGCGTCTCCCCGCGCACCGCCCGCCGGTTCGCCGCCAACCTGATGGAACGGCTCGACGCCCGCAGCCGCTTCGAGGCCGGGGTGCACGCCGTCCAGGACGGCTGGCTCCCCGCCACGCGCTGACCGCGGGCGTCGCGCTGACGCACCGTCAGTTCGCCGCCTGCTGCTGGCGCTTCTCCCGGCGGTCCGCCAGGAGCAGCGCCAGCGCGGGCAGCAGGGTCACCCCGTAGACCCCCAGCAGCCAGCCGAAGGAGTGCGCGAACGCCGCCGGCACCATGCCGCGGTGCGCCTTCGCCGAGTCGGTCAGCACCACCGTGACCACCGCGATGGCCAGCGCGCCGCCGATCCGCTGGGTCAGGTTGAGCTGCGAGGAGGCGTCCGGGATGGACTCCTGCCGGATCGACTGGAACGCCCGGGTCATCGTCGGCACGATGGTCAGACCGGTGCCCAGGCCGCGCACCACCAGGCTGGCGCAGATCAGCGGGTACGCGGTGGTGCCGGTCAGGCCGGTCATCGGCACCGTCGCCAGCATGGTCAGGCCGATGCCGATCAGCACCGTCGCCCCGCCGCCGATCTTCCGCAGCAGCACCCGGGACAGCCAGGCCGCCGTCACCACGCCCAGGCCGCCGACCGACATCAGCAGACCGGTGTTCACCGCCGACTCGCCGCGCGCCGACTCGAAGTACAGCGGGATCAGCATCATCGGCGAGTACAGCACGAAGCCCAGGCAGAAGATGTTCACCACCGCGGTCGCGTACACCGGGATCCTGAACAGCCGCAGGTCCAGCAGCGGCGCCTTCGCCCGCAGTTCGCGCACCACGAAGACCACCGTGCCCAGCACCGCCAGGCCCACCGGCACCAGCAGCGCCGCGGCCGCCCGCGCCCCGTGCTCGGCGTACTCGTGGATCGCCAGCACCGTGGAGACCGTCGCCGTCGCCGAGGACACCAGGCCCAGCACGTCCAGCGGCCGGGCACTGCCGGCCGGCGGCGCGTCCTTGCGCACCCAGCGCAGCGCGGCCGCCAGCAGCACCGCGCAGAACGGGATGTTCACCACGTACACCGCCGACCAGCCGCCCCAGCCCACCAGCAGGCCGCCGATGGTCGGGCCCAGCAGCGGGCCGATCAGCATCACCGAACCGTTCAGCGCCTGCACCCGGCCCAGGTGCTCGCGCGGCACCCCGCGGGTCAGCAGGATCGTCGACACCGGCGTCAGCACACCGGCCGCCGCGCCCGAGATGCCGCGCGCCGCGATCAGCTGGTCCAGCGACTGCGCGGCCGCGCAGCCCAGCGAACCCAGCGCGAACAGCGTCACCGCGGCGGCGAACACCCGCTTCGTCCCGAACCGGGTGGCCAGCCAGCCGGTCGCCGGCATCACGGCCGCCAGCGCCAGCAGGTAGGCCGTCACCACCCACTGCACCTGGTTGATGCCGCCGAACCGGGCCGTGGTCTCCTGCATCGAGACGTTGACGATGGTGGTGTCCAGCAGCGCGATGAAACCGCCGGCCATGGCGATCACCATGGTGAACAGCGCGGCCTTCGACGGCGCCTCGGCGGGGGGCGCCGACTGCTCGGGGGCGGGAGCGGGAGCGGGAGCAGGGGCGGTGGCCTCGGCCGGGGTGGCCGCGGGCTGCTCCTCGACCGCGACGGCGGCCTTCGGGTCGGGCTGCGCAACCGGCTTCGGAGTCGCTTGCGGGGACGGGGACTTGGCGCTCTGGGCCTTGGGCTTGGCCGTGGTCTTGGCTGCGGCGGGCTTGGCCGTGGTCTTGGCTGCGGCGGGCTTGGCCGTGGTCTTGGCGGCCGTGGTCTTGGTGGCGGTGGGCTTGGCGGCGGTGGCGGGCTTGCGGGCCGGGGCCGGCTTGCGGCGGGCCTTGCCCTTGGCCGCGTTCACCGTGGTGCGGGCGGGTGTGGTGGGCATCTTCGCGGGTCCTTCATCAGCGGGGAGAGGAGGATGGGCCGGGTCAGTCGACCGCGAGCAGGGCGCGCTCGACCTCGTCCAGCACGGCTTCGGCGGCCGGTCGGGCGTCCGGGCGGTTGCGGCAGGACAGGGTGAGCTCGGTGCGGTCGTCGATCTGACAGGTGCTCAGGAACATTTCGGCGTACGGGACGAGCATCGGCAGGGTGTAGTACCCGGTGGGGCGGAAGTGCGCGGTGCGGTACAGCTCGGTGTCGATCCGGCCGTGGTCGGTGAGGATCGCGGTGCACGGGAAGCGGCTGCCGTCCAGCTCCTGGGCCTCGCGCAGCGAGTTGGCGAACGGGTTGTTGCGCAGGAAGTCCCGTTCCAGGGAGGCGACTTCGCGCTTGCGGAGCATGGCGGCGAGCAGCTGGCTGTGCAGCCGGTTCCAGCGGTCCTCGCGGTGCAGGTCGAGCACCAGCTGGGAGGTCAGGTTGGCGGTGGAGCGCACCTCGCGGTCGTGCCGGCGCAGGTCCACCGGGATGATCAGCCGCCCGGTGTCGGTGGCCAGCAGCCGGGAGACGGCCGCGCCGACCCGGGCGGTCACCGCGGACGGGGTCGCGGCGACCGAGCGGCGCAGCCACAGCGCGGTGCCGTCGGCCTCGCCCTGCCCGAGGATCGCCGGGAAGCCGGCCACCCGGGCCGGGACGGGCGCCGCCGGGACGGGGGCGGCGGCGGCCCGGAAGTGCGTGTCGTCGACGGTGGAGTCGGCGCCGACCGGCTGCTCGCCGCGCAGCGCCCGGAACAGGTCCTCGATCCAGTGCCGCAGCCCGCGGCCGTCCGTGACGATGTGGCTGGCCCGCACCACCAGCCGGGTCACCGGCCCCTCGGACAGGCCGAGTTCGCAGACCGGGCCGGCCACCACGTCCAGGTCGCGGTGGAAGAACGGGTGCGTGAACCCGGCGTCGGCGGGCAGCACGGTGACCGGCGGGAGGGCGGCGTCGTCGGCCCGCCAGTTCGGGCCCTTGCGGCGCACCGCGAGACCGGGGTTGGCGGCGGTGGACTCCCGTACCGCGTCGGCGAGTTCGGCCGCGTCGAGCCGGCCGGTGCCCTCGATCACCATTTGGATCAGCTGCGGGGTGCCGGTGGCGTTGGCGTTCAGGTAGCCGCGCTCGATCTGGGAGATCCGCCGGGCGTAGGACCTCCCCGGCGCGGCGGCAGTGGCAGTGGCGGTGGCGGTCATGCGGCGGGCTCCAGGGTCGGGGTGGCGGTGCGGACGGGCTGGGCGGCGGGGTCCGGCTGCCACCACCAGCGGACCCGGGCGGGGGCGTCGGTGGCCAGGGCCAGTTGCAGGCCGTCGCCGAGGTCGGCGGAGCGGACCAGGTAGCCGACGTTGGTGGGGCGCCAGCCCGGCCGCCAGTCCGGCAGCCGGACCCCGGCGAAGGTCTCCTTGCGGATGTGCGACGCCTTGATCAGCGCCTCGCACTCGGCGAAGTCCCGCATGGTGGCGGGCTCGCCGTCCGGCCGGCCGAGCAGCGCGCCCAGCCACTGCATGGCGAACGGCCGGTCCCGGTGGTCCTGCAGGTCCACCCCGACGGTCTGCCCGGACACCAGCGCCACCGTCGAGTACGCGGCGCAGTGCGCGACCGAGGCGGTCAGGCCCAACTCCGGTACGCTCCACCGCCGGTGCTCGTCCCGGGCCAGCTCGCGGGGCGACAGCCGGACCCCGTGCAGGTCGGCCACCGCCTGGGCGATCAGCCACCGGCCGGCGTCGTTCAGCCGGTGGCCCATCCGGTCCCGGGGCAGCCGCGGATGGTGGGTGACCAGGCAGTCCACGATCGCCTCCAGCACTCCCGCCGGGGTCCGCTCCGCCACGACGGCCGGAGCGGCCGCGGGAGTGGAAGCGGTGGGGGCACCGGGGGCGGCGAGGAGGGCCGGACCCGGCCGCCCCCCGCCCACCAGCCGGGCGGTGGCCCGGCGCGCGGTGAGACAGGCCCCGGCCAACCGGCGGCCGACGCCACCGGCCCCGGGACCACCGGCGACAGAGCCGTCCCCCGCCGACGGCCCTCCCGCCGGGGGCAGGGCCGCGGGCACCGGAGCGGGCTGCTGCTCCGACCGGGCCCCCGGCCGGCCGGCCGGACCGCCGTCGGCAGACCCGGCCGACTCGACCGACCCGGCCCACTCGGCCGTCGACGACTGTTCTGACGGAGCGGGTCGACCACCCCGCCGAACCCCCGCCGGGGTCCGGAAGGCAGCTTCGCCCGCCGGGGCCGACTGTCGTTCCGGCCGAGCGGCCGCCGGGCTTCCACCGGCCCGGCCAACCGCCAACGGGCTCTCACCCGGAGCGAGTTGGCTGCCCGGCCGGGCCACCGCCGAGTTGCTCGCCGACGACCGTCCCGCCGGGTCTCCACCGGCCGTCCCGGCCGTCCCGTCCGCCGGTGGCCGTCCGGCCCGGGCGGGTCGGCCGTCCGGCTGCGGGTCCGCCGGGTGGCGGGTGGCGGCGTGGAGGGCCGGGCCGAGGTGGAGGGACCAGCTGGCGGTGAGGGCGGAGGTGGGGGGCGGGGGTGTCCGTCGGGGGGTCATCAGGCCCTCGCGTCGAACACCGCGGCGGCGTAGGAGCCGCCGTAGGCGAAGCTGGAGAGCAGGAGGCGTCCGGCGGGGGCGTCGCCCGCGAGGGCGGCGACCAGGCCGAGGGCGCCGGCGGAGCCGTAGGTCTCGCCGAGTTGGGCCTTGGGGGTGCGGGTGGGGCGTTCGGCGAGGCCGGCCAGGTCGAGGGCGCGGCGCTGGGCGAGGTCGACCAGGCGGTAGCCGGAGGCGGCGGAGACCACGGTGTCGATCTGCTCGGGGGTGCTGTCGGCTTCGGCGAGGGCGGCGCGCAGGGCGCGGGCCCAGGCTTCGCCGTCGCGGCCGATCCGGCCGATGCCGGCCGCCTCGCCGGAGGCCCCGAAGCCGCGGACGTCCGCCAGGACGTTCGCGCCGCGGGCGGCGGCGGAGGCCTCGGATTCGAGCAGGATCGCGGCGGCGCCCTCGGAGAGGACGGTGCCGGTGCCGCCGCCGGGGACGACGTGCGGGGTCTTCGCGTAGCCGGGCAGCCGGGCCTGGGTGGCGAGGGCCTGGGCGGGGAACTCGTCGGCGACCACGACCATGATCCGGTCGGCCATGCCGCGGGCGATGACCCGGGCGGCGAGCTGCAGGGCGAGGACCGAGGAGGTGCCGCCGTTGGCGATGGTGGCGGTGTAGCCGCGGTAGCGGTGCAGCATCGCGACGTGGCCGGCGGCGGCGTTGACGACGGTGTTGGCGAACATCGCCGGGTTGGCGCCGGTGATGCCCTGTTCCAGCACGCCCTGGTGGAAGTTGAGGACGGAGGTGACGGGGCCGTAGCCGGTGGCGAAGACGATGCCGGTGCCCTCGGCCTCGGCCCGGGAGGGCTTGCCGTGGCGGTCGTACAGGTCGCCGACGGCGCCGGCGGCGAGCACGCCGAGCGGGTCCATCCGGCGGGCCTTGCTGGGGTTGAGCCGCTTGGTGACGGCCTTGACGTCGATCCGGCCGATCGGGCGCTCGCCGATCCCGGCGACCTCTTCGAGGGTGTCGAAGCCGATCCGGCCCTCGGCGAGGGCGGCGGTCAGTTCGGCGGTGGAGCCGGCCGAGCCGGCCAGGCCGGCCACGCCGGTGACCACGACGTGGTGCACGGGCTGGGTGTGCCGGGCCGAACGGGCGGGCCGGCCGGGCTTGTTGAGGACGACGGTGGCGTTGTTGCCGCCGAACGCGAAGGAGTTGGAGGCGACCACCTCGAGCGGCGCGGGCCGCCCGTTGTCGGGGACGATGTCCAGGCCGAACGGGGAGGCGGTGCCGCGGGTGTTGACGGTCGGCGGGATGACGCCCCGGTCGATGGCCATGGTGGAGACGATCGCCTCGACCGCGCCGGCCGCGCCCAGGGTGTGGCCGAGCATCGACTTGGTGGAGCTGGCGGGCGGCAGTTCGGTGCCGAACAGCAGCTTCACGGCCTTGGGCTCGGACACGTCGTTGGCGGGGGTGCCGGTGCCGTGCAGGTTGACGTAGTCGACGTCCTGCGGTTCGAGGCCGGCGGTCCGGAGGGCCTGGGCCATCGCGGCGGCCGCGCCCTTGCCGCTCGGGTCGGGGGCGGTCTGGTGGTAGCCGTCGCAGGAGAGGCCGTAGCCGCCGAGTTCGGCGAGCGGGGCGGCGCCGCGGGCGGCGGCCCGTTCGACCGACTCCAGGACCATGAAGCCCGCGCCCTCGCCGAGGGTGAGCCCGGTGGAGGCGGACATCGGCGCGCACGGCTCGGGGTCGAGCGCGCCGAGGGCGGAGAAGCCGTACGCGGAGAGTTCGGCCAGCGGGTCGACGCCGCCGCAGATGACGTGGTCGACCTCGCCCTTCCAGAGCAGTTCGGCGGCGTAGCCGAGGGCCACGGCGCTGGCCGCGCAGGCGTTGGAGAGCACGATCCGCGGGCCGCGCAGGTCGAACTCGGCGGCGATGTAGTCGCCGACGCACGGGAGTTGGGAGGCGGCGGCGGCCGGGGCGTCCAGCTCGCCGTCCTTGACCAGGCCGCGGTGGACGTTCTCCAGGGTCGGCATCGCGCCGAGGCTGGAGCCGACCACCACGGCGACCCGGTCGCGGTCCACGGTGTCCAGGTCGAGGCCGGAGGTGCGCAGGGCCTCGCGGATCGCGGTGGCGGCCAGCGCGTAGCAGCGGTCGAGGTCGGCGGGCTGCTCGGCGGTGACCATGCTGGCCCAGTCGGTGAGCAGCTCGGTGGTGTCGAACAGGGTGTTGGTCTTGATGCCGGAGACGCCCTGGGAGATGGCGGCCCAGCTCTTCTCGACGTCGTCGCCGGCGCCGGTGATCAGGCCGAGCCCGGTGAGGGCGATGCGTTCGGTGGTGGTGTCGGTCATCAGTGGATCCGGGTGGTGAGGGAGCGGGCGATGACGCGGGGCTGGGTGACGGTGCGCAGCGGGGTCTCGGCGGCGTCGCCGGCGGCGAGCTCCAGGCCGGGGACCCAGAACGGGGCGTCCAGCAGGGCGACGACCAGTTCCTCCTCGGCGTTGGCGGAGGGGGCCTGCCAGACGACGGTGCCGACCTGCTGCCCGCCCGCGGTGACCGGGGTGCCGGCCGGGACGACGGCGCCGGCCGGGGCGGCCAGGGCGGTGGTCTTGGCGGTCTCGGAGGTGGGCTTGACCAGTTCCTCGGAGCCCTGGAACTCGCCGATCCGGTTCCAGTCGACCATCCAGGCCAGGTCGGCCTCGTGCACCGGCAGCCCGCCGAAGCCGGCCGCGTAGACGGACATCCCGGCCTCGGCCTGGACCCGGGCGAGGCCCTGCTCGCCGACCTCGGCGCCGTCCTCGGCGGTGACCGCGTCGAGGACCGCGGCGTGGGCGGCCTCGGGGGCGTTGGAGAGCAGCAGGTAGCCGTACTCGCCGGTGGTGCCGACCCGGGCGAGGTGGGCCAGCGCGGCGGGCTCGCCGGGGACGGCGGACTCGGTGACGCCGTGCAGGGTCAGGCCGGAGATGTCGAACTCGACGAACTTGGCGGCGGCGGCCCAGGCGTGCGGGCCCTCGAAGGCGCTGGCGCCCCAGCCCTCGGGGGCGACCTCGACGGTGGCGTCGGCGGGGGCGTCGACGGCCTCCAGGTAGGCGGTGAGCTGCTCAGCGGTGACGGGGGTGCGGGGCAGCAGCCAGGAGTCGTCGCCGATCTCGAAGTGCAGCAGGACGGCGAACGGGGTGCCGTCGGTGTTCAGCGCCAGGGCCTCGCGGACGGTGTCCGGCTCGACGTACTCGCTGGACTTGGCCAGGAACAGGTCGAGGAACTCGTAGCGGTCGCCGCCGGAGACGCGGACCAGCGGGGCGGTGATCCGGTAGGCGCCGATGGCGGTGCGGACGGTGGTGTAGTCGTCCTGCGCGGTGCGGGCGGGGGCGGTGGTCATGGTCGTTCGGTGTCCTTTCGAGGGGTGACTGTGTGTCAGATCGCGGGTGCGGGGTGGACGGACAGCTGCCAGGCGGCTTCGGTGCCGGTCGCGGCGCAGCCGATCAGCAGTCCGGAGGTGGTGGTGCGCAGGACGATCTCCTGGCTGCCGGGGCCGCCCGCGGGGGCGACGTGCAGCCAGTGGCCGCTGCTGAGCCGGACTGCGGCGGCGGCGGCCCAGACCTGCCGGAAGCCGGCGCTGTCCAGCTCGCGGCGGGTGCCGGCGGAGTCGAGCACCACGGCGGTGTCGGCCGGGGTGTCGGGGGTGAGCCACAGGACGGTCTCCTCGTCCGCGCCGGGGGCGTGGACGTCGATCCGGACCGGCCGGGCGCACTGCTCGGGGGCGGTGACCTCCCAGCTGATCCGCTCCTGCGGGGCGGCCAGGCCGAGCGGGTGCTTCTGCTCCCAGGCGGGTTCGGTCGGGACGCCCCAGCCGAGGCCGGTGGCGAGGCTGTGCCGGTGGTGCTCGCGGGTGACCCACGCTCCGGCGCTCCAGCGCGGGTTGCAGCCGAAGGGCCGGGTGCGGGGGGCGGGGCTGCGCAGCACCTTGGTGCCGTCCTCGGTCCAGCCGGTGATCCCGCCGGCCGCCGCCTTGACGGTCAACTTGCGCTGTCCGTCGAGGAGTCGGGCGTCCGCGACCGGTCGGGTCGCGACGGGGCGGGGGCCGGTGGCGAGCTCGGTGCGCAGGCGGGCGGTGCCGTCGGCGTCGGGCTCCAGGTGGCGTTCGACCAGGGTGGTGGTGATCAGCCGGACGGGGTGGCCGGCCGGGAGTTCCACCCGGTTGGTGCCGTCGGTCCAGGCGAGGGCGCTGCCGGCCGGGGCGGTGCGGGCGGCCGCGACCACCTCGGAGGTGTCGCGGACGCCGAGGCCGGTGCCGATCGGGTGCTGTTCGGCGGTGCCGTCGGGGCCGGTCAGGGTGAAGTCGCCCTGGCGCAGTCCGACGGTCTGGAAGATCCGGCCGGGCCGGGTGGTGTAGCTGAACTCCTGGTGCAGCACCCCCTGGTGCAGGGTGAGGGTGCCGGTGACCAGGTTGCCGCCGGTGCGCTCGGAGACCCGCACGCCGTGTTCGACGGGCTCGATCTCCAGCTCCCGGGCCTGGCCCTCGCGCCAGCCGGCCGAGCGGTCGGCCTCGGCGCTGGGCCAGGTGGAGACGAACACCGGCCCGTGGTGGCCCTCGGCGTGCACGGTGAGGGTGCCTTCGGCGGCGTCCAGTTCGGCGGTCAGGCCGCGGTCGCCGAAGCGGTGCGGCTGCCCGTCGCCGGGGGCCTTGACCTGGTAGGGCGGTTCGGCGATCCGCAGCTGCCGGGTGGTGTCGTCGGGGCCGGTGAGGGCCGCGTCGAGCATCAGGCCGCGGTCCACGTCGATGGTGGCGGTGAGCTTGAAGGCGCCGAGGGCCAGAGCGTAGGCGACGGTCCGGATCCCGTCCACCATCCGTACGTCGGAACGGAGTTCGCCGTCCCGGCCGTCGGTGACGTTGCCGAAGCTGCTGAGCTTGCCGAGCTCCGCCACGGCCTCGGGGCCGAGGTCGTGGAAGACGCTGCGCAGGATCAGCGGGATGTAGTTGTGCAGTTCGACGTTGCCGTCCTCGCCGGGGACGGTCTCGCCGACCGAGACGCAGCCGACCCGCCGGTAGAGCTTGAAGGCGACGGTGTTGGCCGGGTTGACGGTGAGGCGCAGCACCAGGCAGCCGCAGCGCATCATCCATTCGACGGCCTCGGTGAACAGCCGTCCGGTGATGACGCCGTTGCGGTAGGCCGGGGCGACGAAGAACATGTCGGCGATCAGTTCGCCGGCCCGGGCGGAGCGCCGTCCGGTGCTGTGGAACAGCCCGAAGGTGCCCACCACGCGGCCGTCCTCGGTCGCGATCAGGAAGGTCGCGGTGTCGCGTTCGGCGAGTTCGCGCTCCAGTTCGGCGCCGGTGATTCCGCCCGCCACCGGGTTGGGGTTGTCGCGGTGCCGGTTGTACAGCTCGGCGATGTCATGCGCGTCGCCCTCCTGGTAGGGGCGGATCGTGATGGACATGGCACACCTCCTTGTCTGTGCTGGTCCGCTGGGGTGACGCCGGGTCAGCCCTTGCGTTCGGTGGTGACGATCAGCGAGCCGGCGGCGGCGAGTTCGGTGCCGACCGAGGCCCGGACCGAGACCGAGCGCAGGCCGCCGAGCTTCTGGCCGAGCTTGGCCTCCAGGGTGAGCTGGTCGCCGGGGACGACCAGCCGGGAGAACTTCATCGAGCTGATCGAGCCGAGGTAGCCGACGCTGGCCGACGGGTCGGCGGGCTCCTCCCCGGCGGCGGGGGCCGGGGCCTCCAGCAGTTCGGCGACGTAGACCACGGCGACCAGCTGGGCCATCGCCTCGACGATCATCACGCCGGGCATGATCGAGTGGTCGGGGTAGTGGCCGGCGAAGAACGGCTCGTTCACCGAGACGCTCTTGACGCCGCGTCCGGAGACGCCGGGGACCACGTCGTAGGCGCGGTCGATCATCAGCATCGGCCAGCGGTGCGGGAGCATCCGCTTGATGTCGTCGGAGGAGTAGGCGAAGGTCTTCGGCTTCTCCCGGCCGGCCGCCTTGGCGGCGGCCGCGGCCCTGGCGGGGGCGGGGGCGGTGGTCACGGTCAGACCTCGCGGGCTTCGATGAAGTCGACCAGGGCGTTGATGGAGCCGAAGGCCTCGAAGTCGTCGTCGCTGATCAGCACGTCGTACTCGTTGTTGATCATGACGACGATCTCCAGGGTGTCCAGCGAGTCCATCTCCAGGCCGCGGCCGAACAGCGGCTGGTTGTCGGAGACGACCTCGGCCTCGGCGTCCAGGCCCAGGCGCTCGATGATCATCGACTTGATCTTCAGGTTCTTCTCCAGGCGCTGCTCGGCCTGGGTCCGGACGTCCTCGAAGGTGGCGGTGGACATGGTGGGGCTTCCTCTCGGTGGGAGTTGATGGAACTTCAGTTCGAACGGAGGGGGCTAGCTGTAGAGCATCCCGCCGTCGACGGTGAGCACCTTGGCGGTGATGTACGAGGCCGCCGGGCTGGCCAGGAAGACCGCCGCCTGCGCGACCTCCTCCGGGGTGCCCATCCGGCCCAGCGGGATCGCCGCCGCGGCCTCCTTCAGCTGGGCCCGGGGCACCTTCTTCACCATGTCGGTGTCGATGAAGCCCGGCGCGACCACGTTGACCCGGATGCCCTTCGGCGCGCCCTCGTAGGCGAGCGTCTTGGCCATCGCGATCACCCCGCCCTTGGAGGCGGCGTAGTTGGCCTGGCCGACCCGGCCGGCGATGCCGGAGGTGGAGGCGATGAAGACGATCGAGCCGCCGGAGGCGTACATCTGCTTGGTGGCCTCGCGGGCGGTCAGGAACGCGCCCGTCAGGTTGGTGGAGATCACCTCCTGCCACTTGGCGGCGCTCATCGCCGCGAAGTGGCCGTCGGCGGTGATGCCCGAGTTGAGGACCGCGACGTCCACCCCGCCCCAGGCGGTGCGGATCTCCTTGTACATCGCGGTGACCTGCGCCTCGTCCGAGACGTCGGCCTTGACCAGCAGGGCGCGGCGGCCCAGGCCCTCGATCTTCTCCGCCAGCTGCTCGGCCTTCCCGGCGCTGGAGCGGTAGTTGAGCGCGACGTCGCAGCCGTGCTCGGCGAGCTGGAGGGCGATGGCGGCGCCGATGCCGCGGGAGGCGCCGGTGACGACGGCCCGGGTGCCCTCGGGGAAGAGACCGGTCATGCCGCGCTCCCGGTGAGGTTGGAGGTGACCTTGTGGGTGCCGGGGTCGAAGCCCTCGGCCTCGGTGCCGAGCCCGGCCTTCTCGGCGGCGTTCAGCACCGCCTCGGCGACGGCCAGGTCGAGCACCCCGAGGCCGAACGGGGAGAACACCACGGTGCGGGCGTCGGCGGGGAGTCCGGCGGTGCCGTCGAGCAGCGCGCCGATCTCGGCGGTGACGAAGCGGCGGTGGCCGGCCTGCTGCTCGGCCTTGTGCAGCGAGGTCTGCTCGCGGATCGCGTGGTCGGCGTCGTCGACCACGTTGACCGCGCCGAGCACCGAGCCGACCGACAGGTCGCGCAGCGACAGGTGCAGCACCACCTGGCCGTGCGGGCGCTGCGGGTGGTCGGCGAGGTCGAGCCAGTACGAGGAGTCGGTGGTGGCGATCGACACCGTGTCGGCGGTCAGCACCTGGCCGAGCGCGGCGGCCCGGAAGGACAGGTGCGGGTACTCGGCGGCCAGTTCGGCGGCGAACACCTCGGCCCGCTCCGGGAAGGCGTCCTGCAGCAGGACGGTCTCCAGCTCCTCGTGCACCTGGTCGAGGAAGTGCACCACCCGCTGGTTGATGGTGCCGCAGCCGACCAGGCCGACCGTGCGGACCTCGCGCCCGGCGTTCAGCAGGCCGGAGGCGAGCGCCGCGCCGGCCGCGGTGCGCACCGCGGAGATCTGGCTGCCCTCCATCAGGGCGAGCGGGTAGCCGGACTCCAGGTCGTTCAGGATGCACAGCGAACTGGCGCGCTGCATCCCGCGCTTGACGTTCTCCGGGAAGGACGAGATCCACTTCAGGCCCATCACCGGGGCCGGGCCGCCGAGGTAGGCGGGCAGCGCGATGATCCGCGAGTCGGAGCGGTGCAGCGGGCGCAGGAAGGTCGAGAAGGGGAGGTCGGACTTGCCCTGGCCGTGCAGCACGTAGGCGTTGCGGACCAGGTCGACGACGGTGGCGTCGAGGCCCGCCAGGGCGGTCCGGACGTCCTCCCGGCCGAGGATCCTCATATCGTTTCTCTCTCTTGCTCGGTGGGCGGCAGGTACTGCCGGAGGTAGGACTCGACCCACTGGTCGTCGTAGATGGTGTCGAGGTAGCGGTCGCCGCCGTCCGGGAGCACCGCCACGCAGGTGGAGCCGGGCTCGATCCAGGAGGCGGACTGCCCGATCGCGGCGATCACCGCGCCGGAGGAGCCGCCGGCCAGGATCGACTCCTCGGCGAGCAGGCTGCGGCAGCCGCGGATGCACTCCGAGTCGGTCACCTTGACCACCCGGTCGGCCAGGCCCGGCCTGAGCAGGGCGGGGACGACGGCCGCGCCGTGGCCGGGGATGGTGCGCTTGTGGGAGGACTCCCAGGGCTCCGGCGGGCCGAAGATCACGCTGCCGACGGCGTCCACCGCGACCACCCGGGTGGGCAGTTGCTGGTCGTGCAGGTACTCGGCGCAGCCGCGCAGGGTGCCGGTGGTGCCGGCCGCCAGGAACAGGTAGTCGGGGGCGGCGGGCAGCGCCTCGACGATCTCGCGCATGGTGCCGTGGTGGGCCCGCGCGTTGTCCTCGTTGGCGTACTGGTTGGGCCACCAGGCGTCGGGGACGGTGTCCAGCAGGTGCCGGACCCGGGCGATCCGGGCCGGCAGGTACTCGCCGGTGGCGGGGTCGCGGTGCTCGACCACCTCCACCTTGGCGCCGTAGGCCCGCATGATGGCGAGGTTCTGCGGGGTGGTGCGCGGGTCGACCACGATGACCAGGCCGAGCCGGTGGAAGTTGCACAGCTGGGCGAGCGCGATGCCCAGGTTCCCGGAGGAGGACTCCACCACGGTGGAGACGCCCGGGACGATCCGCCCGGTGGCGATCGCCTGCTCGACCATCGACTTGGCGGCGCGGTCCTTGACGGAGCCGCCGGGGTTGAACCGCTCGCACTTGGCGTACACCTGGAAGCGGGCGGGCGGGAAGAGTCGGTCCAGCGCCACCAGCGGGGTTCCGCCGATCGTGGCGACGATGTCGGGGTCCGACGGCCGGTGCGGGCGGGCCCGCACCGTGGCGCCGTCGGGGACGAGCACGGTCATTGGGGCACCTCTCGGCTGATCTGGAGCCGCAGCTCACTGACGTAGCGCTCGCCGTCGGCGTCGGGCAGCCAGGACTCCTCGGTGGCCGGCAGCGGCTCGCTGACGGTCACCCCGGCGTCCGGGTCGGCCTGCAGCGCCCGGCGGACGAGGTTGGCGAAGGAGAGCACCAGCGCGGGGCTGGTGAAGTCGACCAGGGAGGGCTTGGTCTCCTCGGGGAACTTGACGAAGGCCCGGTCGGGCAGGCCCCGCGCGGCCACCCAGCGGCGCACCGCCAGGTAGTCGCGGTGCCGGTCGGCCTTGGGCGCCAGCTCCACGCCCCGGGCCGGCAGCCGCCAGGTCTCCCGGAACAGCACCAGGCCGTCGAGGGTGACCCGGGGGGCGTGCGGGCGGTCCAGGCCGATCTTGAAGGCGTCGCAGGCGATGATCGAGATCAGTACGGCGAGCAGTTCGGACAGCGAGCGGGAGCGGCCGTCGGCGGTGGTCGCGGTGACGGTGCCGTCCTGCTCGGCGAGCGTGATGGAGACCGCGGGCTCGATCCGGCCGCGCTGGTCGAACGGGGCGCGGGTGAAGCCGATCAGCCGGTCGCCCTCGCCGATCGGGGCGGGCACCATGCGGCCGCTGTTGCGCTTCCAGCCGACCGGGAGCAGCGGCACCAGGCGTTCGGCGCCGATCACCCGGTTGACCTTGTCGCGCACCGAGCCGCCGCCGGCCGTCCAGTCCAGGAAGGGCAGGTCGAGGGTGGCCAGGCAGGCGTGCATCTCGCCGAGCACCACCAGGTGCTCGCCCGCGTTGACGGCGTCGACCGAGCGGGCCACCACCTGGAGGTCGGGGCTGTGCACGGCCAGGTGCGGGGAGCGCACCGGCCCGGTGGCGAACACCTCGCGGACCCGGCCGGCGATCCGGTCGACCGCCAGGTCGACCCGGGTGGCGCCCTCGGGCACCTCCCCGATCACCTCGCGCCACTTCAGGGCGAGTTCCCGGACGGCCTGCTGCACGGGGTGGTCGTGCTCGCCCCAGAACAGCGCCAGGGTCTGCGGCCAGACGTCGGCCAGGGTGACGGCGGCGCCGGCGGGCAGCCGGCCGGCGGCCTTGCGGACGAAGCCGGCCACCTCGGCCTCGACGAGTTCGGCGAGCCGGTTGCCGAACCAGTCGGCGGCGTCGGCGACCAGGGCGAGCGGGCGGGCGATGCCGTCCAGGAAGTCCCGGCCGAGCTCCATCCGGCAGTCCCGCAGCGCGTCCTGGTAGCTGAGGGTGCGTCCGGCGTACGCCTTGCCCTCCTCGCGGGAGGCGGCCTGGCCGGTCACCTCGACGAAGCGGGCGTCCAGCGCGTCCAGCGCCTCGACCAGCTGCTCGGCGGTCCGGGCCCGGTGCACGGCGTCCTTGAGCCGGGCGAGT
Source organism: Kitasatospora sp. YST-16 (assembly GCF_026802215.1). NCBI lineage: Bacteria > Bacillati > Actinomycetota > Actinomycetes > Kitasatosporales > Streptomycetaceae > Kitasatospora > Kitasatospora sp. YST-16. The sequence continues at coordinate 3,832,817 of NZ_CP113837.1, read as the reverse complement.
TCGGTGAGCACCGCGTCGTAGCGGACGAACAGGGCGGGGTCGCCGATCGCGTCGACCCGGCGGCGCAGCACCTCCTCGGCCCGGACGTCGACCGGGATGTTGGCGTCCCAGCCGAGCACCCGCTGGCGCAGCAGCCGGCCCAGCGCCTTCTCGACCCGCTGGCGGGCGGTGGCGGCGTCCCAGCCGTGCTCGGCGACCAGCAGGTCGGTGAGCTGCTCGGCGTTGCGGTCGCCGTCGGCGAGCCGCAGCAGCTGGGCCTCCTCGGGGCGCAGCCGCAGCACCTTGCGGGTGGGGAGCACCAGCTGCTCGCCGTCCAGGTGGACGTCGGGGCGCAGCATCGGCGGGAACCACCAGCGGGCGCCGGGCTGTTCGGCCATCCAGTCGGCGACCGCGGCGACCGTCCAGCGTTCCAGGGCGGTGTGCGAGGCGGCGACCAGGGCGGGGCCGTTCTCGATGGCGATGGCGCGGTCGGTGCGGCCGACGCCGATCCAGGCGGCGGGCCCGAAGAAGCCGATGGTGTCGGCCTTGGCGCAGTAGCGCAGCCAGTACATGGCGAGGGTGCGTTCGCGCTGGCGGCGCTTGGTCTCCTTGCCGCCGGGGGCGGCCAGCGAGTCGAGGATCCGGAAGACGGTGCGGTTCTGCCAGGCGATGGCCAGGCGGAGCTTGGGGTCGGTGGCGAGGGCGGCGAGGGCGGTGCCCTCGCGGTCCACGTCGGCGGTGTAGGCGGTGCGGAACTCCTCCTCGGTGGCGTCGCCGGCGGCGAGGGCGGCGGCCGCGGCCGGGGCGCGGGTGCCGCCGACCAGGTCGAGGCCGGAGACCGGGAAGCCGGCGTTGCGGAGCAGTCCGACGCTCCAGACCTTCCAGTCGGTGCCGGCCAGCCGGTGGTGCGGGCCGAAGTCCGCCCAGTCGGTGCCGGCGGCCTCGACGGCGGGCGCGGTCATCCGGCCACCTCCGACAACTCGCGCTCCGCCGAAGGGGTTTCGGTGAGGGCGGCGGCGAGCCGGCCGATGCCCTCGGTGATCTTCTTGCGGGGCACGTTGCTGAAGCACAGCCGCAGGCCGTCGGCGTGCTCGCCGTCGATCGAGAAGTGGCCGCCGGGGACGACCGAGACGCCGCGGGCGGCGGCGGCCAGCGCGTACGGTCCGGCGTCGGCCCGGTCGCGGTGGCGCAGCCACAGGTAGAAGCCGCCGTCGGGGCGCTGCCACTGCCAGGGGCTGTCCGCGCCGAGTTCGGCGTCCAGCGCGTCGGCCATCAGGGCGCAGCGCTCGCGGTAGCTGTCCCGGTAGCGGTCGATCAGGTCGGTCCAGCCGGAGCGGGCGTAGTGGGCGGCCAGCGCGCCCTGGGCGAGCGCGGAGGGCGAGAGCGAGATGATCTCGGCGACCCGGGCCAGGTCGTACCGCAGGTGCTCGGGGGCGGCGATCCAGCCGGAGCGCAGGCCGGGCGCGAAGATCTTGGAGAACGTCCCGAGGTAGACCACCTGCTGCGGGTCGAGGGCCTGGAACAGGGTGGTGGTGGTGCCGTCGAAGCCGAGCAGCCCGTACGGGTTGTCCTCGACCAGCAGCAGGTCGAGCTCGCGGCAGGCGGCGAGGATCTCGGTGCGGCGCGGGACGGCGAGGGTGGCGCCGGTCGGGTTCTGGAAGGTCGGGTTGGTGTAGAGCAGCCGGACGGTGTGCCCGGCGGCGCGCAGGGCGGCGACGTCGCGGCGCAGCTGCTGCGGGTCGAGGCCGTCGGCGTCCTCGGCGGCGGCGTGCGGCAGCAGGCCGGCGGTGCGGAACGCGGCGGTGGCGCCGGGGTAGGCCGGGGTCTGCACCAGGATGGTGTCACCGGGGCTGCCGAGGGCCAGCGCGACGGCGGTCAGGCCCATCTGCGAGCCGCTGGTGGGGATCAGGTTGCCGGCGTCGGCGTGGCCGTCCTCCCGGGCCATCAGGTCGGCGACGGCGGGGACGAGGGCCTTGGCGACGTGCGGGGTGGTGTACTGCAGGGCGAGCTTGCCGCCGAGCCGCACGAGCCGGGCGAGCTGGGCGGATATCTCGGCGAGCGGCAGGACGTCCAGGTCGGGCAGGCCGCCGGCCAGCGAGATCACGTCCGCGCCCCGTTCGAACAGCTTCGGCATCTCGGCCGGGGGTCTGGTGTCGGTCCACATGGCTGTCGGTCCCTCAGATCCCGGCCGGGGCGGCGGTCCGGGTGTGCACGTAGCGCAGCAGGCCGGCCGGGGAGGCGAGCGCCGGGTCGGCGAGGGCGTCGGGGTCGACCTCGAAGCCGAACTCCTCCTCGATCGCCATCAGCAGGGCGATGGTGTGCAGGGAGTCGACGCCCAGGTCCACCAGCGGGGTCTCGGAGTCGGTGACCTGCACGGAGCAGGTCCGCTCGACGAGCTGGTCAAACTGCGACTGGTTCATGGCTGCTCCTCGGGGATGCGGTGGTCTGCGGGGCGGTGCTCGCGGTCGGCTCGTCGGCGGCCCCGGCGGCTTCGACCAGGCGTTTGGCGGCGGCCCGGTCGGGCTTGCCGTTGGCGGTGAGCGGGACGGTGGTGATCGGGACGACCCGGTCGGGCATCCGGCTGTGGTCGAGCCGGTCGGCCAGCAGGGCGCGGACCCGCTCGGGCGGGAGGGTGCCGTGCACGGCCAGCAGCAGCGGGGCGCCCTCGGGCTCGGGGCGCAGCGCGACGGCGGCGCTGACGCCGGGGATCCGCTCGGCGGCGTCCTCGACCTCGGTGAGGGCGATCCGCATGCCGCGGCGCTTGACGATGTCGTCGTCGCGGCCGACGAAGTACAGCCGGCCGTCCTCGTCGAGCCAGCCCTTGTCGCCGGTGCGCAGTTCCAGGGTGCCGTCGGGGCGGCGGACGAACCGGCTCTGCTCCTCGATCGGGATGCCCCAGTAGCCGGCCATCACGGTGGGTCCGGTGACGGTGATCTCGCCGGTCTCCCGGGGGCCGAGCTCGGTGCCGTCGGCGGCCAGGATCCGGATCCGGTCGCCGGGGATGGCCGGGCCGACCGAGTCGGGGTGGGCGGCGTACTCGTCGGGGTCGAGGATGGAGATCCGCTTGCACTCGGTCATGCCGTACATCGAGGCGAACTCGGAGCCGGGGAACAGCTCCAGCAGTTCGGCGGTGACGGCCCGGCCGGGGCGGGCGCCGGTGTTGGTGAACAGCCGGACCTTCGTGGGCCGGTGCAGCTTGCCCTGCAGCAGGGTGAGGATCTGGGCCAGCGAGGGCACCAGCGGGACGACGGTGACGCCGGTGCGCTCGATCAGCCGGAGCAGTCCGCGGTCCTCGCTGCGCCGGGCCAGTACCAGGGTGGCGCCGACCAGGGCGGACATCAGGGCCTGGTAGAGGCCGTAGTCGAAGGAGAGCGGCAGCCGGCACAGCACCACGTCCCGCTCCTGGTAGCCGAGGCAGGCGTGGACGGCGTCGACGGCGGCGAGGATCTGGCGGTGCGGGCAGACCACGCCCTTGGGGCGGCCGGTGGTGCCGGAGGTGTAGATCAGCAGCGCCACCGCGTCCTCGTCGACCTCGGCCCGGTACGGGTCCGGGGCGGTGGCCAGCACCTGCTCCCAGGCCGGTTCGACCTCGACGGTGCGGGCGGCCCGGCGGCCGGCCGCCGGGCGGCAGAGGGCGAGGACGGCGCCGCTGTCGGCGACGATGTGGTCGATCTGGTGGTCGGTCAGCTCCGGGTGGACCGGGACGAAGACGGCGCCGGCCCGCAGGGTGGCCCAGAACAGGGCCAGGAAGGCCCGGTCGTTGCCCCCGGCGTACACCACCCGGTCGCCGGGGGCGACGCCCTGGGCGCGCAGCCAGCCGACGGCGCGCTCCACGGCGGTGCCCAGTGCGCGGTAGTCCAGGGTGCCCTGGGCGTCGATCACGGCGGGGTGCTCGGCCCGCTCGCCGAGCGGGTACTCCAGCAGGTCAGACACCGGCATGGGCGGACGCTCCTCGGCCGGCGGGGGCGGCCAGCCGCTCCCGGGCCCGGGTGACGTCCCGGGCGGTGGTGACGGACAGCACTTCGAGTTCGGGGTGCTGGCGCTTGAGGATGCTCGCCAGCGTCTTGGCGGGCGGCAGCGACACCGTCAACTCCGGTGCCACGGACGAGAGCTGGTGCAGGCACAGGTCCCAGCGGACCGGGCTGACCACCTGCCGGACCAGCCGGCGGCGGATCTCGTCCGGGTCGCTGACGCCCGCGCCGTCGGCGTTGGAGAGCAGCAGCTGGGACGGCCGGGCGAACGGCACCCGGGCGGCGGCCTCCTCGAAGGACTGCCGGGCCGACTCCATGTACGGGGTGTGGAAGGCGCCGGCGACGCTGAGCCGCTTGACGGTGGCGCCGGCCGGCGGGGCGGCGGCGAGCTGGTCGAGGGTGTCGGCCAGGCCGGCCGCGACGATCTGGCCGGGGCCGTTGAAGGTCGCCGCATACAGGCCCAACTCGCCTATTCGGTCCAGGACTTCGCCCTGCTCGCCGCCGACCACGGCGGCCATCGAGGTGGGCGCCTCGGTGCAGGCCACCGCCATCGCCCGGCCGCGGACGGCGGCCAGTCGGACGGCGTCGGCGGGGCTCAGCACCCCGGCGTAGACCGCGGCGGTGAGTTCGCCGACCGAGTGGCCGGCCGCCACCGCCGCGCCGTCCGGGACGGCGTCGTGCAGGGCGTGGTGGGCGAGCAGTCCGGCGGCCACCAGGAGCGGCTGGGTGTGCTCGGTGCGGGCGATCTCGGCGGCCGGGGCCTTGGTGCCGAGCTGGACCAGGTCGACGTCGGCGGCCTCGGACCAGGCCCGCACCCGCTCGGCGGTGGCCGGGTCGCGCAGCCAGGCGGCCAGCAGGCCCGGGGTCTGGGAGCCCTGGCCCGGCGCGATGAATGCGAACATGTGTTCTAACCCCCTTTCGGGTGGGGCCCGCGCCCGGGTGGCGGGCGCCGGATTGCTTGGGTGGACGGTGCGGACGGGACTCCGGACGCGCTACGGGCGGCCGGTGGACTTGCGGAAGCGGCGGACCGCCAGGAACGAGAACCCGGCGAACCAGGCCAGCAGGTTGAACACCGCGCCGGCCACGCTGGAGTGCTCCCCGTGGAAGGAGAAGCCGTCGTTCAGCGGGTACCGGGCCAGCGTCGCCACCCCGTACATCGGGGTGTAGCGGGAGACCTCCAGCATGGTGCCGCTGAGCGGGATGAACAGGTTGCCCAGGAAGGCCAGCGCGGTCATGGTCAGGCCCGGCATGTGCATCACCACGTCGGGCTTCATCGCCAGGCCCATCCCGATGCCGAGCGCGGCGAACACCGCGGACCCGACCCAGGCCACCAGCAGCGAGACCACCCACACGTTCGCGTCGGCGTGCGCCCCCGTCAGGGTGCCCAGCACCCCCACGATGGCGACCGGCACACCGGCCATCAGCACCGAGCACAGCACCTTGACCAGCAGGTAGCCGGGCGGGGTGAGCGGGCTCATGGCGATGGTCCGCATCCAGCCGACCGACTTCTCCACCGAGATGGTGGCGGCCGAGCTGACCGCCGCGGTGGCCGCGCCGTACACCGCCTGGCCGATCATCATCCAGGCCGCGAAGTTGCCGTGCGGCAGGCTCGCCCCGCCGGACGGGGCGGTGCGGAACAGCGCCAGGTACAGCACCGCGGGCAGCAGCACCGTGAAGATCGTGGTCTGGCGGTTGAAGCGCCGGCGCAGCTCGTACCGGACGAAGGTCGGGTTCACCCCGTTGAAGACCGAGGTGCGGGCGGCGGCGGGCGCCGGGACGGCGGCGGCCATCAGACGTTCTCCTTGCTGGCGGTACGGGCCGCACGGGCCTCACGGGCTTGCTCGGTGATGGCCAGGAAGGCCTCCTCCAGGCTGCGCGGCGCCACCTCGACGTCCCGGGCCTGGGTCTCGCCGACCAGCACCCGCAGCAGCGCGTCCGAGTCGGTGCAGGTGAAGTAGGTGCGGTCGCCGCGCACGGTGCTGGAGCGCACCCCCGGCGTCCGGGAGACCAGTCCGGCCTCGTACGGGCTGAGCACCGCCGAGACGGTCCGGCCGCTGGTCGCCGCGCGGATCGAGGAGGCCGAGCCGTCGGCCACCACCACGCCCTTGTCGACCATCACCACGCGGTCGGCGAACTGGTCCGCCTCCTCCATGTAGTGGGTGGCGAACATGACCGTCATGCCGCGCGCCGCGTCCTCCCGGACGGCCGCCCAGAAGTCCCGCCGGGCCACCACGTCCATGCCGGCCGTGGGCTCGTCCAGCACCAGGAAGTCCGGCCGGGACAGCAGCGCCAGCGCGAACCGCAGCCGCTGCTGCTCACCGCCCGAGCAGGCCGCCACCCGGCGGGAACGCAGCTCGGTGATGTCCGCCCGGGCCATGCAGCGCTCCGGGTCCGCACCCGGGTGCAGCGAGGCCAGCATGTGCACCGTCGCCTCGACCGTCAGGTCCGGCAGCAGCCCGCCGGACTGCAGCACCGCCGCCACCCGGCCCGCCCGCACGGCCTGCTCCGGGTCCGTCCCGAACAGCCGCACCTCTCCTTCGTCCGGGCGGGTCAGCCCGAGCAGCATGTCGATCGAAGTGGTCTTGCCGGCGCCGTTCGGCCCGAGGAACGCCACCACCTCGCCCCGCCGAATCCGCAGATCCAGCCCGTTCACCGCGGTGAACACCTCGCCCTTGGCATTGCTGAACCGCTTGACGACACTGGTCAGTTCAGCCGCCAGGGGGTCGGACGCCGTCCCCCTCGGCTCCGTTCGGTTCTGGTAATCGATCATCATCCGAGTCCTCACGATTCGGCGGAGGTTCGCCTCTTTGTGAGCACCACTCTCCTGGCCGCCCCTATCCCCCCGAACCGACCCGCCTATCGGCCCCCTATCCCCTCCCGCACCCGCCCGCCGGGGCCCCGCCCCCAGCCGCCCCGACACGCCGGAGGCGGCACCCCGACCGCTCCGGGGCACCGCCTCCGACCAGCACCGTCACCGTCAGACCCCGACGACCTCCACCCCGGCCTCCAGCCCCCGGAAGTCGTCGACGTTGCGGGTGTACAGCGGCAGCCCGTGCGCGGCGGCCGTGGCCGCGATCATCAGGTCCGTCCGGCGCGGCCGCGGGTTCCGGTTCGCCCGGACGGTGAGCGCGACCAGGGTGCCGAACCGCCGGGCCGCCTCCCGGTCGAACGGGAGCGCGGCGAACTCCGCCTCCACGTCCGCCAGTCGCTGCGCCCGCGCCATCATCTCGACCGGGTCGCCCGCCAGGGCCACTCCCTGGGCCAGCTCCGCGAACACCACGGTGGAGACCGCCGCCTCCAGCGGCAGCGACTCCGGGTCGATCGACGGAAGGTCGATCACCACGCAGGTGTCCAGCATCCCGCGCACCCTGCGACCGCTCATCCGCGTTCCTCCGGCCCGTCGCCGACCCGGTCCTCGCCGCCGAAGAACTCGTCCGCCTCCGCCCGCATCCGCGCGGCGTCGACCGCCGGGGCACCGCCCCACTTGCGCCGGAGCTCGTCGACCGGCACGAACCGCCGACGCGAACCGAGCGGGCGCACCTCGGCGATCTCGGTCCCGTTCCGGGTGACGTGGTAGGTCTCGCCCGCCTCGACGTCGTCCAGCACCGCCTTGGACCGGGCGGCGAGCTCCCGCTGCGTGATGGTCTTCATCCTCCCAGCGTAATACGACGCATGACAGTGCGCTACGCCCGCGCTCCCCCGGCGGCGACCCGGTCGGCCGGGTGGCTGCGGTCGACGAGGGCGTCACCGCCCACCGCCCCCTGCCACGGTCCGACCTCCGAGCGCGCCGCCGGCCGGCATCTCGCCCCGAACGTCATCCCACCTCCGGTAGGATGGATGGCATGAGCGGTAGCAAGAAGTACTCGGTCAGCCTCCCCGAAGACCTGGCCGAGACCGTGCGCAGCCAGGTGGGCCCCGGGGGGTTCTCGGCGTACGTCGCGGAGGCGCTGGAGCAGCGGGTGGCCATGGACCGGCTGCGCGAGATCGTCGACGACTTCGAGACCGACAACGAACCGCTCACCCGCGAGGAGATCGACGCGGCCCGCGCGGTCCTACGCCACCACGGCCGCTCCTCCGCCGACAACGCGGCAGCCTGATGCCCGGCACGCTCCTGCTCGACAGCGAGGGCCTCTCCCGCCTCTACCTGAAGGACCGCCGGGTCGCCGCGCTCGTTCAGGCCGCCACCGAGGAAGGCGTCCGGATCGGCACCACGGCGATGACCGTCATCGAGGCGGACTACGCACGCATCCACCCGGCCCGCATCCGCTGGGCCCTCTCCCGCATCGACGTCCACGGTGTCACCCGCGAAGTGGGTGACCGGGCGGCAGCGCTGCTCCGCGAGCACGGTCTGCACGGCCACAAGTACGCGATCGACGCCGCACTCGCCGCGATCGCCCGCTCCGTTCCCGGGCCGGTCACCGTCCTCACTTCCGACCCGGAGGACCTGACGCTGCTCTGCGGTCCCCAGGTCGTGGTCGTCGGCCTCTGAACCCGCCGCCGCCCGACGCCCCGTCAGGGTGCCGACAGCGGTACGTCCTTGCTGCGGTCGAACGCCTGGACGGGCGTCATGGGGCCCTTGTAACCGGGCAGTTCGACGGTGCCCTCGTGGCCGACCTTGGCGCAGCCGCTGGTGTCGTCGGCGGTGGAGGCGTCGGCGCCCTTCAGGAGGGTCTTCGGGTCGGCGGGGGGTGCGGACGGGGCGGTGCCGCCGGTCCCGGACGGGTAGCTGGTGCCGGTGGTCCAGTCGGCGCCGATCAGCAGCTCGATCGAGCTGCCCTTCCCGGCCTGGACGGCGCTCGCGGGCAGTCCCAGGGCGGCCGCGACCTGCTGGGCCTCGGCCTCCTTGCCCGCGGGGTGGGTGACCGTGGTGTGCTCGGCGGTGGTGCTCGGCCCGGTGTCGGTGCCCTTGGCGAAGCCGTCCTGCCGGAGCGCGTCGACGAGCGCCTTGGCCCGTCCGGTGACGCCGGTGCCGTTGCGCACCACGACGGTGATCCCGCTCCGGTCCGGTCCGGTCGCGGCCGGGGGCGCCGACGACGGCGCGGACGGGGCGGCGGGCGCGGACGGGGCGGTGGAGGCGGCCTCGCCGGGCTGCGGGCCGCCGCTGAGCGACTGGTCGTTCCCGATCGCCCGGAACAGCTCGGTCGCACCCGGGCCGATCAGCCGCCGGCTGTCGTTCGCCGGGTCGTGGATGATCTGCATGGTGGTGAAGGTGATCCGCTCGGACGGCACCTTGCTGATGTCCTGGCCGAGGCCGACCAGTTTGGTGATGCCGTCCAGCCCGGGGTCGACGGTGAGCGCCTTGGTGGCGGCGTCGGCGAGCGAGAGCAGCTTGCCCGGGTCGGTGAGCGTCCCGGCGCCCTTCAGCTGGCGGACCATCGAGCCGAGGAACAGGTGCTGGGCCGAGGACCGGCCGGTGTCGGTGCCGTCGCCGAAGCCGTGCCGGGTGCGGACGAACTGCAGCGCCGCCATGCCCTGCAGGGTGTGCTCCCCCTTGGTGAGCCGCAGGTGCGAGTACGGGTCGTACACGTTGTCGCTGACGCACACCGGGACGCCGCCCACCGCGTCCGACATCTTGATCACGCCGGTGAAGTTGACCTGCACGAAGTGGTCGATCGGGAGGTCGGTGAGCTTGCGGACGGCCGCCACGGTGCAGCCGGGGCCGCCCTGCAGGGTGGAGTTGATCATGCCGCGCTGCGCCTTGAAGACGGACTTGCCGGCCTTGTCCTTGCAGCCGGGCAGGTCGGTCACCAGGTCGCGCGGGATGCTCATCACGGTCGCGTTGCTGCGGTCCGCGGAGACGTGCAGCAGCAGGTTGACGTCGGCGTTGGCGCCGCCGCCGCAGTCGCCGCCGATCTGGCAGTCCTCCGGGTTGTCGCGCGAGTCGGAGCCGATCACCAGCACGTTGATCGGGGTGCGGCCGAAGGCGTCCGGCACCTCCTTCCCGGCGTCGCCCTCCTCGCCCGCGAACAGCGGCGCGTTCTGGATGTTGGCGTTCAGCCGGTAGTACAGGTAGCCGCCCGCGCCGGTGGCCAGCACCACCGCCCCGGCCGCCGTCCACAGCACCGCCTTCTGCCAGCGCCGCAGCCGCCGCCGGCCCCGCCGCCCCTGCCGCCGGGCCGCCTCCCGCCGCGCGGCCCGGCCCCCGGACCCGGCGCCCGGCTCCCCGTCCGACCCACCGCCTGGCCCGCCGCCCGGTATGCCGTCGGGCCCGCCGCCACCCGGTGCGCCGTCCGCCGCCCCGCCCGGTGCGCCGTCCGCCCGCCGACGGGCTCCCGGCCCGGCGTTCCCGGCCTGTCCGCGTATCACATCGCACCCCCGTGACCCGGCCGTTCCGGGTTGTCACCCCTATAGATGCACGGCCGGCACCGCATGTTTCACGGGTTTTCCGAACACTTCGCCGAACACTTCCCGCCACCCCCTCCCGCTCGCCCGCCGGGCCGTCAGGAACCCGGCACCCGGCACCCGGCACCCGGCACCCGGCACCCGGCACCCGGCACCCGGCGGGATCCCACCGGGTTCCCACCGCCCGTCAGAAGCCCGCGGGATCGCGGACCAGCGGGCAGGTCATGCAGTGCCCGCCCCCGCGCCCGCGGCCGAGTTCCGCGCCGACGATGGTGACCACCTCGATGCCGGCCGCGCGCAGCAGCGCGTTGGTGGTGGTGTTGCGGTCGTAGGTGACCACCACGCCGGGTTCGAGCGCCACCGCGTTGTTGCCGCTGTCCCACTGCTGGCGCTCGGAGGCGTAGACGTCGCCGCCGGTGCCGATCACCCGGAGCGCGGGCAGGCCGAGCGCCTCGGCGACCACCGCGGTGAACGCCCGGGAGCCCTCGTCCACCACCTCGACGCCGGGGGCGCGGTCGGTGGGGTAGAGCGAGAAGGCGTGCACCCGGTCCATGATCGCCGGGTAGAGGGTGACGGTCTCCCGGTCGGCGAAGGTGAAGACGGTGTCCAGGTGCATCGCGGAGCGCAGCCTGGGCATCCCGGCGACCACCACCCGGCGGGCCGCGCCCGCGGCGAACAGCGCGGCGGCGACCTGGGTGATCGCCTGCCGGGAGGTGCGTTCGCTCATGCCCATCAGCACCAGGCCGTTGCCGACCGGCATGACGTCGCCGCCCTCGAAGGTGGACTGGCCCCAGTCCCGTTCGGGGTCGCCCCACCAGACGGTGGCGCCCGCGAAGTCCGGGTGGAAGGCGTACACCGCCTTCATCAGCAGCGTCTCGTCGTGCCGGGCGGGCCAGTACAGCGGGTTGAGCGTGACGCCGCCGTACAGCCAGCAGGTGGTGTCGCGGGTGTAGAGGGTGTTGGGCAGCGGCGGCATCAGGTACTCGCGCACGCCGGTGGCCTCCCGGGCCAGCGCCAGGTAGCCGGAGCGGAACTCGCCGGGCAGGTCGGCGGTGGCCAGGCCGCCGACCAGGGACTCGGCGAGCGCCGCCGGGTCCAGGGTCTCCAGGTAGCCGCGGGTGCCGTCGACCAGCCCCAGCCCGACCTGGTCGGGGACGATCTTGCGGTCCAGCAGCCAGTCCCGGGCGCCGGGCACGGCCATGGTCTGCGCCAGCAGGTCGTGCAGTTCGACCACCTCGACGCCGCGCCCGGTCAGCTCGGCCACGAAACCGGCGTGGTCGCGCTGGGCGTTCTCCACCCACATCACGTCGTCGAACAGCAGGTCGGCGGCGTTGCCGGGGGTCAGCCGCCGGTGCGCGAGCCCCGGCCGGCAGACCAGCACCTTGCGCAGCCGACCGACCTCGGAGTGGACACCCATCGCAGTCGTCACAGCAGTCCTTTCACAGCACGGCGGACACCGGCCGCTCCGGCGCCCGGAGGACGTCGACCGTCCCCGCGTTCCCCGGGCACCGGCCGTCCCGGCGCCCGGCGGGTCTCACAGGCTGATCCACCCGGCCGCCAGCGCCACCACGCCCAGCACCGCACCGGCCGCGGACACCGCCAGCACCACCGCCTCGCGCGGCGAGAACAGCCGGCGGCCCTGCTCGCGGCGGGCCATCACGAACAGCACGGTGGCGGGCGCGTAGACGATGAACGACACCAGCAGGTACGTCCAGCCCGCCGCGTACACCAGGAACGCGGTGTAGCCGGTGGCCAGGCCCGCCACCAGCAGCGCGCCCGTCCCCGAGCGGTCCTGCCGGGCCACCCGCACCGCGTAGCCGGCCGCCAGCAGGTACGGGATCAGGCTGAGCGTGCTGGTCAGGTCGAGCGCGAAGTCGAAGGCGTCGTCGGAGAAGACCGTGACCACCAGCATCACCTGCGACAGCGCGGTGGTCAGCAGCAGCGCGGGCACCGGCACGTCCCGGCCGGTGGTGCGGGCCAGGAAGCGCGGCATGTCCTCGTCCTTGGCGGCGACGAACAGCACCTCGGCGGCCATCAGCGTCCACGCCAGGTACGCGCCCAGCACCGAGACGATCAGCCCGACGCTGACCAGCACCTTCCCCCAGGTGCCGACCGCCGCCTCCAGCACGCCCGCCATCGAGGGCTGCCGCAGCGCGGCGATCTCGCTCATCGGCAGCAGGCCGTAGGAGACCACCGTGACCGAGGCGAACACCGCGAAGACGCTCAGGAAGCCGAGCACGGTGGCCCGGCCGACGTCCGAACGCCGCCTCGCGTGCCGGGAGTAGACGCTGGCGCCCTCCACCCCGAGGAAGACGAACACGGTGGCCAGCATCGTCCCGTGCACCTGGTCGTACAGCGAGCCCGCGTAGGAGGCGCCCCGGAAGTTGGCGGCGAACACGTCCGCCTTGAAGCAGAACAGCGCCAGCACCACGAACACCAGGATCGGCACCAGCTTGGCCACCGTGACGACCCGGTTGATCATCGCGGCCTCCCGCACGCCGCGCCGCACCAGCAGGAAGAACCCCCACAGCCCGGCCGAGGAAAGCACCACCGCGAACGCGGTGTCCCCGTCCCCGAGCGCCGGGACCAGCGCCCCGACCGTCGACATGATCAGCACCCAGTACGTCACGTTGCCGACGCAGGCGCTGGCCCAGTAGCCGAACGCCGAGAAGAAGCCCAGGTACTCGCCGAAACCCGCCTTCGCGTACGCGTACACGCCCGCGTCCAGCTCCGGCCGCCGCACCGCCAGCGCCTGGAACACCAGCGCCAGCATCAGCATGCCCGTCCCGGCGATCAGCCAGGACACCAGCGCGCCCAGCACCCCGGTCTCCTGCGCGAACCGCCCCGGCAGCGAGAACACGCCCGCGCCGACCATCGAGCCGACCACCAGCATGGTCAGCGTCCGCAGCGTCAACTTCGCCGTGCCGACCGCCGGTTCCCGGACCGCCTCCTCCGCCACCACCCGCGCCACTCCCTCCCGCTGACCGCTCCGCCCGGCCGCCGCCCGGCCGCCGCCGCGGGCGGAACGCTACCAATCCGGCGCCCCCTTTGCCCCGTTATGCCCGCTCCCGCGCGCCACCCCTCCCCCGCCCGGCCGTAGCCTGATGACCCGTCAACCCTCAACCCGCCGACACCGACCCCAGGAGATCCACATGGCACCCACGCACCAGGGCGGACCACTGCGACTGGTGGTCACCGGCGGCGGCACCGGCGGGCACACCTACCCCGCGCTGACGGCGGTCCGGGCGCTGCAGGAGCGGCTGGCCGCGCAGGGGCGGACGGTCGAGGTGCTCTGGATCGGCACCGCCGCCGGCCTGGAGGCCCGGGTCGCGCCCGCCGAGGGCATCCGCTTCGCCCCGGTCGCCACCGGCAAGATCCGCCGCTCCTCCAACCCGCTGAAACTGCTCTCCCCGGCGAACGTCCGCGACATGTGCCGGGTCCCGCTGGGCGCCTGGCAGGCCCGCGCGCTGATCACCGAGTTCCGGCCGGACGTCGTCCTGGCCACCGGCGGGTACGTCGCGGTGCCGGTCGGGCTCGCCGCCCGCTCCTGCCGGGTCCCGCTGGTGGTGCACGAGCAGACGGTCCGCCTCGGCCTGGCCAACCGGCTGCTCGCCCGCGCCGCCACCCGGGTCGCCGTCTCCTCCGAGTCGACGCTCCCCCTGCTCCCGAAGTCCGCCCGCCCCACCGCCGCCGTCACCGGCAACCCGGTCCGCCCCGCCGTCCTGGCCGGCCACCCCGACAAGGCCGTCGCCGCCCTGGGCCTGGACGGCTTCGACCGCACCCTGCCCACCGTCTACGTCACCGGCGGCGCCCAGGGCTCCGCGCAGATCAACACCCTCGTCTCCGCCACCCTCCCCTGGCTCCTCGACCGGGCCAACGTCATCCACCAGTGCGGCCCCGCCAACGAGCCCGCCCTGCGCGCCCACGCCGAAGCCCTCCCGCCCCGGCTGGCCGCCCGCTACCTCCTGACCGGCTACCTCGGCGCCGAACTCCCCGACGTCCTGGCCCTCGCCGACCTCGTGGTCAGCCGCAGCGGCGCCGGCACCCTCGCCGAACTCACCGCCCTCGGCAAGGCCGCCGTCCTCATCCCCCTCGCCTCCTCCGCCGGCAACGAACAGGCCCACAACGCCACCCACCTCCACCGGTCCGGCGCCGCCACCGCCCTCCTCGCCCCCGTCACCCCCGACCACCTCCGCACCGCCCTCACCCCCCTGCTCGCCGACCCCCACCACCGCCAAACCATGGCCACCCACTCCCGCCACCACGGCCGCCCCGACGCAGCCCAACACCTGGTCGACGTCCTCCTCACCACCGCCACCCCCTGACCCGACGCACGCATCCAGCCCGCGGACGTCGAAGGCGAGGACTCGGTGACCCGCGGCGGGTCGGTCGAGCGAACGTGAAAGTGCCCCAACCCGGGGCAGGAAGCCAGGACATCGACCGTTCCGGTCCGAGCCCGGGATCAGATCTGGACCACGTGAACGTCCTGGGCGTCCAACGCCTTCAGGTAAGCCGTGAGGTCAGCCGGGTCGCTGGTGAAGACCACAGCACTGCCGTGCCGGGCCGCAGTCAGCGCGACCAGGGCGTCCGCGGCGTCCGGGCGCTTCTTCGGAGGCAACTCCGCCGCACCGAGCACGCTGCCGATACGCTGCCACTCCGCCAGATCCGGCCCGGTCGCACACATGATGCAGACCGTCTGTCCGGCAGGAGTGGGACGCATCGCCAGGGCCGAGCTCCGCGCCTGGGGCACCGTGCAGTCCTTGAGGACTGCGGCCATGGCGTGCACAGTGGCGGGACTCGGCCGCCACACCTGGGCGAGCACCGACCCGAGCACGACCGCACGATGCGGTGTGCCCTTGAGACCGGCGTGCAGCCGTACCGCCTTGGGCTTCCGGTCAGCGAGCGCGATCAGCATGCCGGTGTCGTAGACCGGCACCCGCACGATCACGTGGCGTTGCCCGGACGGGCCGCAGGAGCATCCGCGCCATAGATGAGCTCCATCGCCTCCGCGACCTCCCGGCGCTCCTCCTCCGTGAGGTCCTCATCGACGACGTCGGGCAGCGGAGGCAGTTCAGCGGCCTCCGCCTCCGCTGCGGCGATCACCGCGTCGATCCGCGCGAACTGCGCCTCAGCGGCTTCCGCCTCGGCCATCTGCCGGGTAGCAGCGTTGACGAGATAGGCCGAAACATCCAGGCCTGCACGCTCGGCGTGCTCCCGGATGCGCTCGGCATGATCGCGGTCGAGGCTGATGCTGATCCTGGTCTTGGCCATGCAGTCAGTGTATGACGCGTATTACGGCCAGCCAAGCGCCTTCCGCCCGACGACCACCATCAGGACACCCCCTCCGGTCCGGGCTCCGAGACTCGCTCGCCGCCCCGAAAACACATGTCCCCGAAACAAAGAGCCACGCGACCACTCCCCTGACAGCACGTCAGCACACCCGCTCACGCACGCACCCGCAAAAAGCACGACAGCACCCGGGCAAGCGGATCAGCCCGGGTGCTGCGGCAGTCAGAGGCGGTGTGATCGCCTCGCATCAGGTGGGCCGCCAGGGGTTCGAACCCTGAACCTACGGATTAAAAGTCCGCAGCTCTGCCAATTGAGCTAGCGGCCCGCGGCAGGCGTGGACCGGGTGGGACAGCGCCTGCCGGGGTGATCCTACCTGGTGCCCGGTGGGGGAGGGCCAGCGGATTGCCGGGCGGGTCGCGGGGGGCGGCGGGGAAGCCGACGGAGGGTCAGGGGGTGGGGAGGTGGGCGGCGCGGACCCGGTGCAGCCAGGCTTCGGCGGGGCGTTCGTCGGGGGCCGCGGGGAGGGTGCCGGGGCGGTCGAAGCGGGCCGCGGCGTCGGCGAGCAGGGCGGTGGCGTCCTCGGGGCGGTCGGCGTAGCGCTCGCCGAGGGCGCGGACGTGCTCGGGGTCGGGGAGCCGGATCTCCAACTGCCCGGTCTCGTGCAGGCCGACGCCCTGGCGGACCAGCCGGACCAGGTGCCGGGCGTGCTTGGCGGCCCTGGCCCGGCCCGCCGGGTCGGTGCGGTCGCGGGCGGCGAGCTTGCGCAACTGCTGGTCGGCGTAGCCCAGGTAGGCGCGGCGGACCGCCGGACCGGACAGGAAGGACTCCCGCAACCCGATCAGCTCCTCGCCGAGCGGCGTCCGAACCTCGTACAACTCCCCTGGCAGCCAGACGAGTTCGGTGGCGGTCGGGTTGCCGTTGAGCGCCAGCCGGCACCACTTGGCGGCCTCGTGCAGCGTCCGGTCCGGGGCGGTGGTGACGTGCGACTCGACGGGCCGGTGCAGGCCGTGGAAGGCCACGGTGGGCGCGGCGAACAGCCCGAGCCGGTCGAGGTCGGAGCCGGCGTGCGCCAGCCCGTACGCGGTGGAGCCGACGATGCCGGAGAGCAGGACGTTCACGGGCGACGCCTCCTCGGCGGGCGCGGACGGACAGGGGCGGAAGTGGACCGGATCGGCCGGAAGCAG
This sequence comes from Kitasatospora sp. YST-16, assembly GCF_026802215.1. Lineage (NCBI taxonomy): Bacteria > Bacillati > Actinomycetota > Actinomycetes > Kitasatosporales > Streptomycetaceae > Kitasatospora > Kitasatospora sp. YST-16. The sequence continues at coordinate 3,816,052 of NZ_CP113837.1, read as the reverse complement.
CCCCGAAACGGTCAGGAGCGGCCGGGAAAGGACCGCCCCCGCAGTCTCGCCCGCCGCGCCCCGCCCGCGCGAACGATTTCCACCCGCCGACCGCCCCGCCCCGCCCCCACGCGCACCGAACCCTCAGTCCCCGTCCGGCAGTTCGAGCGGCAGGTAGCCGTACCCGACCGACCCCGGCACGCCGTCGCGCAGGCCGTCCAGCAGTTCCCGCGGCGGCGTCGCGTACACGGTGGTGTAGTGGTGCTCGCCGAGTGCCGGGTCGTTGGCCCAGGCGGGCCGCTCCTCGGCGGGGGTGGTGGCGAAGTGCCCGTCCGCGCCGTTCCGGTTGCCCCGGCCGTCCAGCCGGACCCACCACGAACTGCCGGGCAGCAGAACGCCGTTGAGCCCGTGCAGCACGTCGAGCTTCTGGTAGCACAGGCCGGCCGGGATGCCGTTGGCGCGCAGCAGGGCGGCGAGCAGGTGCGACTTGCCGTGGCAGATCGCGTTGCCGGCGGCGAGCACGTCGGAGGCCCGGTAGGCGGCCGACCAGTGGCCGACGTCCGCCGAGTGGTCGATCCGGTCCCGGACGTGCTCGAACACCGCCTCGGCGGTCCGCACCGGGTCGGCCCGCCGCAGTTCGGCGGCGAGGGCGACGATCGCGGGGTGGTCGTGGTCGACGACGGCGTCGGCGGCGAGGTAGGCGGCCAGGTCCGGCCGGTCGGTGCGCAGCGGGCCGTGGGGGGAGACGGAGAGGTCCATGGCAGCGATGCTCGACCGCCGACTGCACGGCCCGCAAAGGGGTTTCACCCGGTGGGATAGCGTCGGCGGCAACACCGTCGTGGACGAAGGAGCGGTCGGCATGACCCAGCAGGACATGGCGCAGGACGAGGTGCTGGTGGTCACCGGCGGCGGTCGCGGCATCGGCGCGGCCACCGCGCTGCTCGCCGCCGGACGCGGCTACAAGGTGTGCGTCAACTACCGCAGCGACCAGGAGTCGGCGGACGCCGTGGTGGCGCGGATCCGCTCCGCGGGCGGCACCGCGATCGCCGTCCGCGCGGACGTCTCGCACACCGCCGGGGTGACCGCGCTGTTCGACACCGTCGACCGCGAACTCGGCACCCTCACCGCGCTGGTGAACAACGCGGGCACGCTGGAGAAGCAGAGCCGGCTGGACGAACTCGACGAGGGCCGGCTGAACCGGATCTGGGCGGCCAACATCACCGGCCCGTTCCTGTGCGCGGCCGCGGCGGTCCGCCGGATGTCCACCCGGTACGGCGGCCGGGGCGGGGCGATCGTCAACGTCGGCTCGGCGGCGTCCCGGCTGGGCTCGCCGAACGAGTACGTCGACTACGCGGCGTCCAAGGGCGCGCTGGACTCGATGACCACCGGGCTGTCGCTGGAGGTCGCGGCCGAGGGCATCCGGGTCAACGCCGTCCGCCCGGGCCTGATCCACACCGGCATCCACGCCCTGGGCGGCGAGCCCGGCCGGGTCGACCGGATCGGCCCCAACCTCCCGATGGGGCGCGGCGGACAGCCCGAGGAGATCGCCGAGGCGATCCTCTACCTGCTCTCCCCCGCCGCCTCGTACGTCACCGGCGCCTTCCTGGACGCGGCCGGCGGCCGCTGACCGCACCACCCTTCCCACCGCCGGGCCATCCCACCGCCCACCCACCCCGCCGCCGAACCGGTACCAGCCCGCGCCGGTACCGGTTCGGTGAACGCCCCGGCCCGGCGTCGGCCCCTGCCCCTACCGTGGAGCGCATGACCGAGACCGAGATCGCCGCCGCGCCGTTCCTCGACATCCCCGACGTCCCCAACCTCCGCGACGCCGGGGCCGGCGTCTACCGCCCCGGGCTGCTCTACCGCTCGGCCACCCTCAACCACCTCACCGACGAGGGCCTGCGGCGCTTCGCGGAACTCGGCATCCGCACCGTCCTGGACCTGCGCAGCACCCCCGAGGTCGCCCAGTACCCGGACCGCCTGCCCGACGGCGTCGACTACCTGCACCTGCCGATGCTGCCCGACCCGGCCACCACAGACCGGCTCTGGCCCGAGGACCAGGCCGCGCTCTACCCGTTCATGGCCGAGACCGGCGGCATCGCCCTCGCCGCCGCCGTCCGCGCCCTGGCCAACGGCGCCCCGCTGCTGGTGCACTGCGCCGTCGGCAAGGACCGCACCGGCCTGACCATCGCCGTCCTGCAGACCCTGGCCGGCCTCCCGCTCGACGCCGTCACCGCCGACTTCCTCCGCTCCAACGCCGGCCTCGGCCTCGACCGCGGCCCCGTCCCCTACACCGACGCCGCCGGAGTCGAACGCCTCTCCCGCCCCGTCGAAGCCGCCCACCTGCACGCCGCCCTCGACCACGCCACCACCCGCCACGGCTCCCTCACCGCCTACCTCCGCAACCACGGCGCCACCGACCCCGACCTCACCACCCTCCGCACCCTGGGCCCGGCGTGACGACACTCCACCAGCCGCTCACCGAACCCGAACTGCTGGCCGCCCTGCGCACGTTGAACCGGTCCGGCCTGCGCGGGGGCGGTCGCGCCCCGCACAAGCCGCTGCTGCTGCTCTGGCTGGTCGACCGGTTCGCCGCGTCCGGCAACAGCGAGACCCGGTACGAGGAGGTCGCGGAGCCGGTCGGCCGGCTGATCGCCCAGTACACCGCTGCCGTCTCGACCCCCGACGACGAACGCGCCGCCCTGCCGTTCCGGCTGCTGGAGGCCGAACTGTGGGCGGCCACCGACGCGTTCTCCCAGCCGCTGCCGGAGCAAGCGAGCCACCGCCGACTGCTCGACCTGGGTGCCCGCGGCCGCCTGCGCCCGGCGGTCGAGGAACTGCTGGGCGACCGGCGCGTCCTGGACCGGGTCCGCACCCTGCTGCTCGCCGAGGCGATCGGCAGCGACACCGGCAGCGACAGTGACCCCGGCACCGGCAGCGCCCTGGAGCAGTCCGTCCGGGACGCCCTGCCGCCCGCCGAACCCCGGTACCGGCAGGAGACCCGGCGGGTCCGCGACAGCCGGTTCGCCCGCGCGGTCCTCCCGCTGTACGGGAACGCCTGCGCCGTCTGCGGGTTCAGCGGCCGGATCGGTCCGGCCCCGGTGGGCGTGGAGGCCGCCCACGTCCACGCCCACGCCGACGGCGGGCCGGACGTGGTGCAGAACGGCATCGCCCTGTGCGCCCTGCACCACGCCCTGTTCGACCAGGGCGTGCTCGGGCTGACCGAACACCTGACGATCATGGTCTCGCCGCACTTCACCCACACCGGTGACCACCGGGGCCCCGCGGTCACCGCTCTCGCGGGCCTCCCGGTCCGGCTCCCCGCCGACCCCGGGCACCGGCTCGCCCCGCAGTACGTCGCCTGGCACACCGAGCACGTCTTCCGGCACTGACCGCGCCCGCCCCGTCCGACCCCGCCCGAGTGCCCCAACCGCCGTTCCCCGTCCGGTGGGCGGCTCGTTAGGAGCGTTACCGTGGGCAGTGCGCCCACCGGCGCGCCCACCGGCGCCCCGCCGGAACGCCCGGTCCGCTACCCGCCGTCCACCGCCCCACCGCTCACCGCCCCATCACCCGTCGCCCCACCGCCACCCGCCGTGATCCGTCGTGAAGGAGTCCGTCCCATGGCCCGTTTCCCCGCCACCGCCGCCGTCGCCGCCACCGGGCTGATCGGCGGGTACGCGACCGCCCGGTTCAGTGGGCGGCGGGAGTGGGGCGGGGCCGTGCTGGCGGCGGCCGGGGCGACGGCCGCGGTGCGCTGGGGGCGGCGTTCGGGTGCGCCCGCCGCGGCGGGGCTGACCGCGCTGTACCTGGCCGCGTTCGGCGGCTCGCACCCATGGACTAAGGAACACACACTATGTGTCTAGTAGGGCTGTGAAGTGAGCGCTACGCCACGGCGCCGGTGAGCGTCTGTGCGCCCGGGTAGCTGTAACCGGTGTCGGGGAGCCCCGCCGAAGCGGCCTCAAGCGCCTTCCGCCGGGCGTCTTGCTGCTCAGCCTCCCAGCGGAGCACGTACAGCGGCACCACACGACCAGCGGCCGGACGGGGGTCTTCCAGCGGGCTTCCGGCGGTCTGAGCCACGGTGCGGCGGGTCTGCTGGGCACGAACCTGCCTAACCCGCATCTCCAGTTCGTCCGTCCGCCGGGTCACAGTGGCACGGCTGTAGTCGGTCGGGGGCTTGCGGAGCTTGGTGCCCGGCTTGATCTTGAGTGCCAACGCGCGGGCCGGAACTGGCGGGCGGTTGGGGGTGGCCGGTCGAACGGCGGGGGTCGTGGGGGCGGGCTGTGCCTCGTGGTCGATCTGAGCCCAGCCCGCGCGGCGCTGTCCGCGAAGCTCAATCACGTACGGCTCTATCGGCCGGTCTCCGGCCCGGTGACGGCCGGTCGGCTCGTCGCCAGAAAGCACCCATGCCACGGCAAACGCCACAGCCAGGCAAAATACCCAGACAATCGCCCAGGCGCTAAAGTTCGTCATGTCGGAGCCCTCCACGGCTTCGGCCATGCCCCGGGGGTGTTACCAGCACCCGCCGGGGTCTCTGTTTTGTTGTGAGTCGAACGGTATTCGCGGGTGGCGAATCTGTCCACCCGTCAGCCCCGTCCGCTCCGGCGGTGAGCCGGAACGAACGGGACCTTCGAGCCCTACCAGGGGCGCCAGCGGGACGGCTTCGGCTCCGGCGCCGGCTCATACCCGGGCGACTTCGCGGCGTCCACGTTGGACACGCCCCGGCCTTCCGCCTTCTCCATGGCCAGCTCCCCCCGGTGCATGGCCTCTTCCTTGGACCGGGCGCGTACGGTGGCCTTAACCGGCTTCTGAACCCGGTTCGGGTCGCGGACGAGCCCGGTCGTCTGCCACGTGCTTTCTCCGTCCCCGGATTCCTCCGGTTCCTTCGACCTTCCCCACGCCATGGATCACGTCCCGATCGTTGCCGCCCACCGGCCCCGGGACAGGCGGATCGTGCCGTCCGGGTCGATTCGGGCCTTGCTGCCGTACAGGGGAAGTCCGCCTTCGACTTCGCGCCAGTTCCGAATCCGCTCCAGGTCTTCCCAGAGCCGACGCGGCCCGCTCTGGTGAACCGTCGGCGGCTCGAAGCGCTCAGCCTCCGCCCGTGCCCACGATCCGTCAGGGTGCACGAGGTAGGCCGTGCGCTTCCCGGGTCGCTCTTCGAAGTCGATTTCCACGCCCGGCGTGTTGATCGTGAGCATGGACCAGACTTCCCAGTTGTTGCGGATATCCGCGACCGGGTACCGGTACCCCTTGACCTCTTCGCCTTCGCCTTCCCGGGCCGCGCGGAACAGGTGCTCCAGGGTCGGCGGGTAGGTCGGACCGTGGCGGGTGGTCATGAAGCCCGCCCAGTCTCGTTCGATCACGCCGGAGGCGCCGCCGTCCGCGTCCTTCCAGGCGGTCAGGATCAGGGCCGTGTCGGCGATGGTGGTCACGAGCCGTCCACCACGGCGGAGTGCCTGGAGCCACGAGGCCGGAACGGGGCGGGCGGACACCGTGGCAACGATCCGGTCGTAACTCCCGGGGATCGGCCCCGTGGCGTCCAGGGTCAGGAACTCCGGGTGCAGCCCCATGCCGTTGAGACGGACCTTCGCCGCGGCGGTCAGGTATTCGTCCACGTCCACGCTCGTCACGTGGTTGTCGCCCACCCTCAGGGAGGCAATCGCGGTCAGCCCGCCGGCCCCGGTGCCGATATCCAGCACGTGGTGTTCGGCGTTGATCCGGGCGTGCCGCAGCATCTTGACCACCAGCGCCGTGAGCGTGGCGGAACTCGTGGTGCGGCCGGTCGGAATGTCGTCCGGCGTGGCATGGTCCGCGTGGAGTCCGCCAACGCTGGTGACGACGGATTCGTGACCGTAGGCCCGTCGCGCCCACAAGTCCGGGTCCTTCTCGCCGACCTGGAGTCGCCAGCTCCCACCTTCGGCGGGCTCCCACCATCGCGGCACCAACAGGTGTCGGGGCACCTCTGCGACCGGCCTTCGCCACCGGGAATCCGGGTCGGTCGTCTGTGCGGCCAGTTCCGCCGCGTACTTCTGCCAGTCCATGTGTGAATCCTGCCTAGTACTTCGGGGCGCACGCTTCGGTGTTCGCGGGAGAACAGTCGTTGCTGTCGTTCGGCGGGCAGCCGCCCAGCAGCACGGGGACGGCGGAGAATTGCGGAACGCACTTCGGCGGGGAGTAGCCGGGGCTGCAACCGTCGCTGTCGTTGGGCGGGCAGCCTCCCAGCGACACGGGAGCGAAGCCGTACGCCGGGCCGCATGCCTCCGTGTTCGCGGGGCTGCAATCGTTGCTGTCGTTCGGCGGGCACCCCTTCATCGTGGCCTTCGGCGGGATGCTGGCAGCCACCTTCGCCCACTGGGGGCTTTCCAGGACGGCCCGGAGCCCGCCGGGGTCCTTGACGTTGCCGCCTTCCAGCCACCGGCCGATGACGCACGGGGCAACGGTTCCGTCGGGGAGGATGGCCAGCCGTCCGCGGGCGCAGTTGCCGCACAGCGCGTTCATGGTCGGCGGCTGACCGTTGCTGGCCCGTCCAACCCCCCGGGCATCGTCCAGGGTGATCGCCTGGACTCCCAACGCGCGCAGCTCGTGAACGGCCAACTCCTCAAGCTGTCCGTCGTGGCAGCGGACGACTCCGGCCCGGATCGGGATACCGCTCTCGATGGCCTTGACGATGTTGGCCCGGGTCTTCGCGTGGCTTCCCGGCTTGTTGGTCACCCGGTCGTGCTCGCCGGCGTTGACGGAGTAGTACGAGGTGGCCAGCCGGACGCCGGGGCGGGAGAGGGTTTCCCAGCCCTTGCCGGTGATGTGGAAGAGGTTGGAGAAGACCTCAACTTCCCGCTCCAGGCTCAGGGCGTGGTCCACGAGGTCCCGCCAGCCCGGGAACGCCGTCGGTTCCCCGCCGATCAACTGAACGGCCCTGATACCGAGTTCGGCGCACTCGGTGATCACCGTCTTCCAGTCGTCCAGGGTCATCGTGCCGTGGGGCACCTCCGGGCCGGAGTTGTTGAAGCAGTGGTCGCACCGGAGCTGACACGTGTTGGTCAACTCCAGTTCGGCGGAGTGGGGCACGTTGAGTACGCGGCTTTGCGGGAGTTCCATGAGCGCGGTCACTGGTGGTTCCCTTCGGTGATGGGTGCGGCTACCGGACCAACGGCCCGGTACGGATGGCGAGTTGGGTGCGCGGTTCGGTCAGTACGGCTCCAACGGCACGATGCGGACGAAGGACGCGCGGCACGGCCGTTCTTCCGGGTGCTGGTGGCCGGTGATGACGCCTTCCACCAGTTCCACGGGCCGCCCGCACCCCTTCGACGGGCAGGTAATCAACGTCGTGTCGCCCACGTAGGAGGGGCTGCACTGAGTAAGGGTCCAGGTGTAGTCAGGGACGGCGCCGGCCTGTCGTGCCGCGTTCGTCCGGGCCTCTTCGAAGGCACCCGCAATCTGAGGCATGGACGAGCTGGTGAGTGCCGCGTTCACCCACCCCGGAAACGTGGGGTCGGTGACCTGGAGAAACCACTTCCCGCCCTCCGCCCGGGTCGCGCGGTAGGTCTTCCCGGGAAACTCGGTGAACTCCTGCGGAACTTCCCCGAGTTGGCTCAGGGCTTGTAGTGCCGTCTGTAGCGCTCTCCAGGCTTCCGCGATCACCGGCGCCCGGTCGGGCTGGCGGTCGGGCTGGCGGGCGCGCTTGCGTCGGTGCTGGGCCACTCTGGTCACATTCTGTCGTTGTGGTGCTGCCCCGCCCCGGTCGTCCGGTCTGACCGTTGCCCGTCACCGGGGCGGGGGGTGGTGTCCCGTCCTGAGGCTTGATTCCCGAACTCCTCAGGACGGGGGCTTGTGGGCGGGGTCTATACCCCGGCGGGCTGGCCATGGACGAGCAGCGGCAAGCCACCAACGGGCCGGTCCAGGACGCGGAGAGCTTCGATCACCCGTCCCGGGTCGTCGGCGGTCTGGTAGGTGATCTCCGCGGGGTCGATCCACTCCGCGCGGACGGCGCCGCTTTCCTGGACGAGTCCGGCGGTCACACGGGCGGCCTTGAAGTCCGGCAGCGCGGGCACCCCGAAGACGAAGACGAGCCCTTCGGCGTCCTCACCTTCCGCGGGAACGTGGTCCACGGCCACGATCCGCCAACAGTCCGTGACAATCCCGGACTGCATGAACGTGAACCGCATCGCGGCCTCGTGGGGTGCCTCGTTGGGTTCCGCGAAGCCGCCGGGGAGACTGAGCTTGCCGCTTCCCCCCGCCGCTTCCACCATGAGGACGCGCCCCTTGGAGTTGCGAACGAGCGCGCGGCTGTCGATCCAGCGGCCCGGCGGGTTGGTGGCGTTGGCAGGGGTCAACGCTGCACTCCTTCCAGGGAGTTGAGCGGCCTACCCCGACCCGTGGGGAGGGGGAGCCCCGTCGTCATGACGTGGGTCGGGGCAGGCGGACTAAGGGGGGCGGTGGAACGACCAGCGGCCACACCACGACTCCAGCGGCGGAGAAAGGTGCGCACTCGAAGGGCTTTCGCGCCCGGAGCCGTCCACCGCTCCACGTGGTGGTTGATGAGTGCTTGCCGACACCAGCGGCACGCCCAGATGACGAGCGGCTTGCCGTCAACGGTGAGGTCCCCGACTTCGGTCACCTCTCGGACGAGTTCGCACTTGAAGCACGTTCCGGGCGCCCAGATGATGCCCGGGACGCGCGGGGGAAGAACGCCGGTCTCGAAGGTCAGCACCGTCACGGCGTCTCCCGCTGGTGTCGGCGCTCCGCGGCACGGCGCATGAACGGTTCGGACGCGGAAACGCCCGTCATCGTGGACGCGGCGAAGACCAGCAGGAAGACAAGCACCTTCACCGACCCCACCGCTTCGGGGATCAGTAGGGTGACCGCCTGTGCCAGTCCGGCACTGACGAGCACGACAACCACGGTCGCAACCACCACGTCCAGCGGTCTCGACTCCGGCGGCCTCACGAGACGTCCCGGTGCGGAAGTCGGGAGTCGGTGAGGTTAGAGTCCCGGTTGCGCTCCCGAAGCCGCGCCTCAAGCTCCGTCGGTCCCTTCGTGATCCACTCCGGGGGAACGCGCCACTCCGGCCCCCCACGGAGCGGCCGGAGGTGAACGGCGCCCGCGAAGAAGTCCATGAACACCCCGACCCGCTTGGTTCGCGCGTCGGTGACCAGCTCCCCGCGCTCCGTCGGCTTGTAGGGCTCCGCCGGCGGTATCGGGGCGGACGAGACCCGAACCAGTCCGTCAAGGGACCACTCGTCGGGGTCGCTGGGGGTCTGAGGTGCAGTCATGGGGCTTTCTCCGTACGGCTGTTCGGCTCCGCTCGTCTTCACCGTGAGTGGTCCCAACGTCGCACGGCGGCGCTACCCTTGGAAGCGGCGGCATGTCCTCAGACCCTTTGAGGACGTGCGGCGTGTCCACAAACCGCACCGACGGCACGGGGTGTCAGCGATGGCCGCTCAAGAACGCGCTCTCCAGCCTGAGCGGTCCGTTCGGGACCTCTTCGGTTACGAGCTTCGGGAAGCCCGGAAGCGTCTCGGGCTGTCGCTCGTCGCCCTTTCGAAGCTGACCACGTACAGCAAGACCCATCTCGGGAACATCGAGACGGCTGACAGAGAGATCCCGCCGGACCTACCCGCCATGCTGGACAAGCACCTTGGCACGGGCGGGCTCTTCGGCCGGCTCTACCGGCTCGTACATCTGGAGAGCTTCCCGAACTGGTCGCGGCGCTTCATGGAGTTGGAGCAACTGGCCTCCTACATGCGGAAGTACGTCGCGGGTAGCTTCCCGGGCTTGTGGCAGACGGCGGAGTACGGTCGCGCGGCCATCCGGTTAGGTCGTCCCCGGGCGGACGAAGAAGAGGTTGAACGGCTGTGGGCAGCCCGCGCCGCGCGACAAGAGATGCTGTCGGGTGATCTTCCGCCGTTCCTGTGGGTGGTGCTGGACGAAGCCGTTGTCCGCCGGTGGATCGGCGGGCCTGAGGTGATGTACCGGCAGATTGAGCACGTCCTCAACATCAGCCGGGGTCCGAACGCTGTCGTCCAGGTACTACCGTTCAACACGGGCGGTCACGGAGCGATGGGCGGTTCGATAACCCTGCTGGACTTCCTGGACGCACCCCGGGTTGCCTACCTTGAAGGCGCCGTCTCCGGTCAACTCCTGGAGTCCCCGGAGGAAGTGCACAAAAACGCCCTAACATACGATCTCGTGCAAGCGGCAGCACTGCCGCCACAGGAGTCGCAAGAGTGGCTTCTGCGCGCCATGGAGGAGATCCGAGCATGACCACCGCGCACCCCCCATCCATCACCGACGTGGACGCGCAGCGGGCGGAGTGGTTCAAGTCCAGTTACAGCACCAACAACGGTGAAGGTGACTGTGTTGAAATCTCCGGCACCTTCACCGCGTCCCACGGCGTGATCCTCGTTCGAGACAGCAAGGACCCGAACGGCCCGTTCCTGCGCATCCCTGCTACCGGGTGGGCCGCCTTCGCGGAAGCCGCCGCACAAGGTGACTTCGGCGAACTCTGAGCCCCCTCCGACCCGGAGGCCCCGCTACTCGCTGGTGAAGTAGCGGGGTCTCCGCATGTTCGGACCTACGCGGCTGCTGCTCTCTCCGCGCCGTCCTCACCGTTCGCCAGCTCGTCCAGCAGCGCCGGCAGCCACCCGTGTTCGCCCCACTCACAGCCGGTGAACACGTCCCACTGCCTGTACTGCCCCAACTGGTCACTCCAGACCCATTCGGCCATGCCCACCAGCCGACCGGATCGAACTTCCCGCGCTTCCAGACGGAAGGACGGGTAACGCTTCGTGAAGGTGCGGAAGGTTCGCGCCGTCCGCATGCCCTCACTCCTCAGCACGCCGTGCAAGTCCTCACACGCCGTGATCTCCAGACCCCCCAGCATGACGACCGGCTCCGGGCACGGCTCCCACGTGACCAGCTCCGGGCTCATGTTGTTGGGCACGCTAACCGTAATGCTCGCCACGTAGGGCACCGGGTGCGTCACCATGCGTAGATATTAGGCCAAGCGTTCGAGCTGCGGAAGGGGATATTCCGTGAAGATGTTTACTGACGAACCATCAGTCAAACGAGGCGCCGGAAGGCCCAGCCGTACACATACAAGGACGCTTGACCAGCGGAACGGTTGCAACCCACTTTTTTGATCATGGGCATGTCTTGACCATGGCTTAACAAAAAACGGGCAAAGAAAAATGACCGCCCACCGTCACGTTGGGTGACGGCAGGCGGCCGGTAGTCGCCTAGAACATACTCACGTGAGTATGTTCCTTCTGGGCTGGCGAAAGCCCGGAGGTGAGCGCGCGTACTCGGTGACCGCTGACGACCACAGTCGAAACGGTCCGTCCGGAGGCGTCGCGCAAGTGAAGGTCGAAGGTGTCCCCGGTGACCCGGGTCGCGGTGATGGTCCCGCCGTCCTCAGTCTCGAAGATCAGCACGCTTCACGCCCCGATCACGTACATGTCGGCGAACGCAGCGCGCCCCTTCGCGCGGGTCTGGCGGATCTGCGAGTACTCCATGCCGATATCCGCGGCAAGTTCCTTGTCGTTCTCCGTGCCGTAGAAGGGCACCGGGGCAATCCCGAAGGTGGCCTTGAGGACGCGGCGCTGACGGGCGCCCATCATGCCGAGCACGGTGTGAACGCGCTGACGGATGAAACGCCGCCGCGCGTCGTCCAGGTCCCGGGGCTCCACGAGGTCCGCCGGAACGTCCAGCTCGTCCGCCAGTCGGTCCGCAAGGGTCTCCCCTTCGGTGCCGGCTATCGGGGCGTCCAGGTAGTCCACGCCCATCCAGGCGAGACGGGCCGCGTTGGCTTGCTCCCGGGAGAGCTTCCGGCCGTTGGGGAGCCCGACCGTGCACACCCGCTCAGCAAGGTACGGATCTCCCCCGGCCACGCGAAGAGCGGCTTCGAAGTCCTTCGCTGCCTGAGAGCTGGCGCCCTTGCGGGTCTCCGTCCGGCGGTGGTCGGAGAGCACTCCCTTGATGGTGGTGTCCACGTAGGCGAAGAACTCCGCGACGGTCTCCCCTTCGAAGCGCTGGAGCGCCAGCCAGACAGCGGTACGGGCTTCCTGCGCCATGTCCTCCGCGAGATGCGGGTTGGGCTCGTAGCTGATCGTGGCGTACTTGCTGGCCAACTGGAGAACGCGCTCTTCGGTGGCTTCGATGACGGCCGTGACCGCCGACAGCTCGTTGTTCTTCGCGTCCTGAATCTGGGCAGGGGTCAGCGAAATCAAGGGGACCGCTCCGGGGTGCTAGGTGAAGTTGCACCCCGTCTGGAGAGCAACGGTCACCCGGAGCGGGCGTTTTTCGGCATGCCGAAGTGAGCGCGGGCATGCGTCATGGATTCGCGGCGAACTGGCCTTGCGTACCCCGTTCCGGGCTAGCAGGACGGGGGCTTGCGCATGGCCTTCGTCGTTGCGTGGGTGTCGAAACTACGTAGGCATTCGGACACCAACAACGGCGATTCTTGCGGGCAAAGACGCCCGAATTGGGGCATCAAGGCCGGGGCGGAACGGGACCGTTAACGGGCTCATTCCTGGAGCGGAGAGGAATGAGCCCGTCGTGATTCGGTCGTGATCGGGAACATACTCACGTGAGTATGTTCGTCAGAAGTCGGCGCCGTAGAGGCTGCCCCACGAGCGCTTTCCGATCTCCGCCTCAGCGATGATCGGCACGCCGTAGAAGTCGAACGTCATGCACCGGGTGATCTCCCGGGCCACCTCCTCAGCCTCCTTCGCCGGGACGGACGCCAGTACTTCGTCATGGATCGGCAGGCGGAGATACGGCAGAAGACCGGCGTCGTCCATGTTCAGCATGGCCTGTCCCAGACAGTCCCTTGCCGCTGACTGGCACGCATAGTTGACCACCGCGTATGCCCGGTCACGGTCCAACGGGAGACGGCGCCCGGTCGCGGAAATGAAGATCATGCGGTGCGCCGCGGCTTCACGCTGCCACCGGTTCGAAGCCCTCCGGATCTCCGGATACAACCGGTCGTACTCGGCGAAGGCACGTCGCATCGCCTCTTCGGTGGCTCCGGTCTGACGAGCCGCCGTAGCCGGACCGCCCCCGTAGACCTTCGAGAACCCCGCGCCTTTGAATACCTTGCGGTCTTTCTCGGTGGCGTCTTCACCCTTGATGAGCCGGGCCGTGAACCAGTGAATGTCTTCGCCGGCGCGGAAGCCCTCCGCCATTCGCTTGATTCCTGCCAGCCCGGCCAAGACGCGCATTTCGATAGCCGCGAAGTCCGTACTCACCATGACTTCGCCTTCGTCCGCCAGAAGACAGCGGCGGATCATCTGGTCACCGGAAGGAAGTGTCTGGACGGCCGGACGCTGCACACTCATCCTTCCCGTGCGTGCGGCCAAGGTATTTATTGCCGCGTGCACCCTTCCCGCGTCGTCCACGGAGTCCAGGAAGGTTTGCGCGTACGTCGTCCCCCACTTACCGGCCCTTTTCGAGCGAAGTACGGCTTCCGCCAGGGGATTAGGCGTGCGAACACCTAGCCGCTTCCACTGGAGATCCATGTCAGCGAGCCGGAGAAGGACGGACTTGTCCACCTTGAGCGCGCCGGAAGCCGTGCGCTCCGTCAGCGTCTCGCCCATGCCCACGAGGGCTTCCGCGATTTGCTTCGTGGCGTTGACGGAGGTGACGCCGTACCGGGTGGCCTTCTCGGCGAACTCGGCTGCCTCCGCCGACAGTTGAGCAGCGAGACGGCGGGTATAGGGCACGTCCAGGACGAGCCCGGTCCGCTCCATGATCATGCACATACGGGCAAGGTCGTGCTCGTAGTCAACGAGGGCTTCCCGCACGTCCAGCCGGCGAAGCTCCGCCCGAAGGATCGGCTCCAGTCGGGCTGTCAGAATGCAGTCCAGCCCGCCGTACAGGTTGAAGGTCGGGTGGTCCAGGTCGATCCGGGCGAAGCCGGTTGCCTTCGTCAGCCCCAGCGACCGGAAGACCCCCGTGAGGTCCCCTTGCGTGTCCGGGGCCGACGGGTCAACCCAGAAGGCGGACAGGGGCTTGAGGGCCGTCCCGATGCCGCCTTCCATCGGCTGGCGGGGGTCGATCAGCGTTGCCAGGATGCGCGTGTCCGTCACCCGGTCAACGAGGTCTTCCAGCGGGATACCGGCGTGCCGGTCGATCACCAGAAGGTCATAGGCCGCGTTGTGGATCAGCATGTCCCGGGTGCGGATCAGTGCGTCCCGGGCGTACTGGCGGAACGACCCGCCGCGTTCCCAGTGGATCACCCATGCGTCGGTGCGGTCACCGAACTGGACTGTCCGAAGTCGGAAGTCCGGCGCGAAGAGCGCCAGTCCGGTTGTCTCGGTGTCCACGGCCACCGGTCCGCGGTTCGTGGCACGTCGCCACCACTTCCGGAATTGGTCCAGGTCGTCCACGGTGGCCGGCACGTGGACACGGACGGTCTCCCCCGCCACTTCGTGTGTGTAGGTCTGCACCCCGCCCCCTCCGGGCACACGAAGGGGAACATACTCACGTGAGTATGTTCCCCAGTGCTGCCGTTGCTAGTTGAAGATCCCCGGAGCCGCCTTGTTCGGCTGTTCGGTCAGCCGGACTCCGAAGAACGTGATCCCCGTGTTGGTCTTGCGCTTGGCCGCGCCGCGCTCTTCCATCGCCCGATAGAAGGTGGTGCGTCGCCAGCGTTCCGCGGGCGGCAGGTTCTCCGCCTCGCACCACGTCAGGTACTCGGAGAACAACTCATTTCCCAGAAACCGGTCAGCGTCCGCCCCGGTGATCTCCACGACCCCGGGACAGAACCCCTGTAGCTCGTCGCTGACTTCGCGGTACTCCTTCGTGGCGTTGCGCACCGGAGCCGGGTCTTCGAGACCGCCCGCATACCACTCCACGGCGCCCCTGACCGCCCATGCCGCGATGCCCTGAGCCTCCGCCAGCAGTGCGTCAGAGAGCCCGTAATCCCGCTCGTGCGGGGCGAAGTAGCGGTTGAAGGGCACCATCTTGACTCGGCGCCACAGACCTTCGTCCGCCCCCTTGAAGCGGGGCTTGTGGTTGGTGGCAAGCATGATCAGGAAGGTCGGTGCGAACGTGAAAAATTCCTGCCTCAAAAACCTTGCCGTCACCTTGTCCTTACCGGTGAGGTTCTTGAGGACGCTCTCCGACATGGCCTTGCCGCTCTCACCTTCGGAGGCCATGACGAGCCGTGAACCCCGGAGCGCGGCAAGGTCGTTGGGGATTCCGCCGCTCCGGCGCTCTTCGAAGGTGGCGAAGGGGGTAGTCGTCACGAGCGGCCCGAAGACCTCCGTGAGCGTGTCCGTGAGGACGCTCTTCCCGTTCGCGCCGGAGCCGTGAAGGACACAGAAACACTGTTCGCTCACGTGCCCGGTGATGCCGTAGCCCACGAGCCGGCGAAGGTACCCCGGCATGCTGGGCATGCCCGGCATGATCTCCTCAAGGAACCGCTCCCAGCGGGGCGCCTTCGCGTTCGGGTCGAACTCCAGCGGCAGCGAAACCGTCAGCATGTCCCGCTTGTCGTGCGGGCGGAGCCGACCCGTGCGGAGGTCCACAACACCGTTCTTGAAGGACAGGAGATCCGGGCGCGCATCGAAGGCGTCCGCCTTGACGTAGACCTCCGGGACGCTGCGAAGCTCCGTGAGGATCGCGTCAATCCCGGTGGTGTTGAGGAACCCCTTCGCCGCGGTGGTCTCCCCGGCCAGCGCCAGAGCGGCGCCCATGCGGTGGATCTCCTGACGAACCCGGACTTCCGACCGGTCCCACGTCCGCCCGTTCCAGGTGTAGAAGCCCAACCCCGGAGCAAACTTGATGCGGCCTTCGGTCCAGGCCACCAACCCGTACGCATTCATGGCGTTCGTGGCGCCGTACTTCTTCACGAGCTGGCCCAACAGCCGGGCGGCTTCAAGACCTTGCTCCCGGTCCACGAAGTCCGCGCCGGTGCGCTCTGCCAGTTCGGCGCTGTCCGCGGCTTCCTGAGCGTCCACGGTGGCCACCAGCGGACGAGCGGACTTCACCGCGGCATGGAGCGCCAGCGGGAAGCCCACCGGGTTCCGTGCGCGCCAGTCGGTGAGGTCGTCCCCCTCGTGGGGAACGTCCAGCACGAGAACGCTCAAGCCCCGAGCTTCGAGACCTTCGGCCAGCTTGCGCATGAAGCCGTGCCCGGCACTGTCGTTGTCTCCGCAGATGATGACCTGAGAACCGCGGAGTCCAGCGGCCAGTTCGTCCAGAAGCTCCGGGGAGTTGACGAGCGACGCGCCCCGAATCGCCACGGAGTCATAGCCGACGGCCGTAGCCGTGAGCGCGTCCCCCGGGCCTTCGGTGACGATGACGGTTCCGAAGCCACCTTGACCGCGGAACGCGCCGTACGAAGACCAGCGCTCCCCTTCGGGGTTGCTGAGGCTGACCCATCGAAGCGGGCACTGTCCGGTGAGGTCTCGTCCCTGGACAGCCCGAGTTACGCCGTCGAAGCCCCGGAGCGGAACCACGAGCCGCGGGAAGCGGGTGAAGGCCGCGGACCGGTAGGGGAAGGCCGGGACCTCTTCTCCGTGGTCGGCGCCTAGCTCCAGGTCGTGAGCCAGCTCGTCCCCCACGCCGAAGCGCTCTAGGGCGTAGTCGAGAGCGCGGGCGCCGGCGGGGCTGTCGGAGCGGTGGAGCCATGCAACCGCCCGGTCCAGATACGAGGCCAGTGCGGCAACTCGCCCGGTGCTGACCAGGGTTGGCCGGTCGGCGGACACGGTGGCGCCTTCGCCTCCGGCGTCGAACAGGTCGGGCCAGTCGAGACCAACCTTGCCGATCACGTCGCCGGTGAGGCAGCCGGCCCGGCACGAGAGCCGCACCTTGAGGTTGGTCCCGCGCCAGATCCGGAGGGAAGGACGAGAGTCCCCGTGAGCCGGGCAGACGGCAAGATAGCCCCCGTCCGGCTCTTCGGTTACCTGCCGGAAGCGGGACAGGATCTCACCGAACTGCACGGATCACCTCCGTCCCGTAGACCGCCCGCACGTCTTCGACCAGCGCCGCGAAGGCGTCCATTTCGCAACTCAGGTACCAGCGTTCGGTGTTGGTGCCGCGAACGGTGGCGGTGAAGCCGTACAGCTTGCGCATGGAGTCGGTGTCCATGCCGAGCACGTGTCGTACCTGAGTCCAGGTGGCCACCGTGAAGTAGACCTTGCCCCGGCGGACGGCAGCACCGCGGACCTTGACCACGGCCACCCCGAAGGGGAAGCCCGCGTGCCCGGCTTCGGTCACTGCCTGCCGCAGGAAGCCCGGGATCGTGGGCTTCGCCACGTCCTTGCACTCCAGCACGAAGGGCACAAGGTGTACGTCCCCCACGTCCCGGGCGCCTTCCTGAGCCGGCCTTCGGGCGTTGCCCCAGAAGAAGGGGTCTCGGATCTTGCCGTCCTCACCGAGAAGGCCAAGCTCCCCGTTGAGGTGGTCCCGAACGCTGGACTCCCACGCCGTCCCCTTGCGCTTGTTGGGGTTAGTCACGGCCGCTCCAGAACACACAGACGGCTATGAACAGCGCACAGAAGACGACTCCCGCGGCAGCCGCCACCAGGAAGAAGGTCATCGGCTCGTCGGTCATCACGATCATGGTTGGTCCCCCTAGTTGCAGTAGTCGCGGTCTTCGTCCGGCACCGGAGGACCCGGGCTCAGAAGGCGCACGTGTTCGGCGCCGATCCACACAGCCCGGAGGCTTCGGCGCTTGCGGAAGCCGGACTCAGCGCCGGTCGGTCGGAGCTTGAGCATGGGGCGAAGGCGCCCGTCCACCTGGACCGTGAGCACCCGGTCAACCACGGCATCGGCCAGCCGGACCCGGTTGCCCTGTCGGGCCGCGTAGCACACGAGATCCCCGGGGTACATCTCGTCTGCCGCGTAGTCCGTGACAACTCCTCGCTCGGACATGGGAGTTCACCTCTCTTCGTTGTGGTGCATCAAGTGCAGGTAGGCCGTGAACGCCTGTTGCGACATGGCGCCGTTGCCCACGGCCTTGAGCTGAGCGGCGCGGTTGAGTCCCTGTACGCGGGTGATCCAGCCGCCGGGAAGTCCCATCAGCCACTCACCGAAGACGGCTGCCAGCCGGCGCCCACCGCGGGGGCCGATCTCCACCGGGGCCGGAGCCGCACGGCCGATCAGGGTTTCCCAGCGATGAACGGCAGCGGCGAAGTCCCCCCACCAGCCCACCGGGGAGTGGAAACCCTCCGAGACCTCGTTGAGCTTGTCCGCGGAGTCCGCGCGGAAGAGCCGGGCCACGGCGGTAACGAGGTCATCGCCCCCGGAGCCCCGCTCAGCCTTCGCGTAGTCCGGCCCCCTCGTGGCGTCCGATGCGGTCGGGGTGGGCAGCAGGGGTAGCGACGCAAAACCACCTGTCGCGGCTGTGGGCGGCTCCAATTCGGGCCGCTCGAAAGCTAGTCCATCGCGCGTCGTACCCGACTTCGGCCAAGTCCCCGAGAACAACTGAAAGCCCCCGATGCCGGAGCGCGGCAACGTTCTCCAGGAACACGTAATCCGGTCGAAGAACGCGAACGGCCTCCGCGACGTGTCGCCAAATGCTGGATCGTGAGCCACTGATTCCCGCCCTCTTCCCCGCGTGTGAAATGTCTTGGCAGGGGAAGCCGGCTGTGATCACGTTGACTTCGCCGGCTATGCGCGACCAGTCGAACTCTCGAATGTCCCCGATGTTCGGGGCGTGCGGGTAGCGGGCAGCGAGGATGAGCGCCGCGAACGGATCAACCTCCGCCACGTACCGCACCCGTTCCCCGGTGAGGGCTTCGACCGCCCGGCCAAGCCCGCCGTATCCGGCGCACAGCTCAAGAATCGGCATGCGCCGCCCCCAGATGAGAAAGGGGCGGAGCCCCGGAGGACTCCGCCCGATGAACTCACGACTCGTCGGTGTACGGGTCGTCAGCGATGGCCGCGTTGTACGGCTTGATGACCTTGATGACCGGCTTGCGGAAGCTCACGGCCTGTCCGTTCGGCGCGGTGAACTCGACCAGCTCCAGGCTCAGCGTGCACAGCGCTTCGCCGTCGATCGCGTCCAGCGCGTCATCAACCTCGTGCAGCACCTTGACCAGCTCCCACGACGAAGAGGTGAGCTGGCCCTTGCCAAGGTGGTAGTCCTCCGCGAGACGGAAGGTCACCTTCGTCTGAGGCGCCGGGCCACGGCCGGAGCGGGACTGAGCCTTGCGGTCCGCCAGCAGCGCCGGGCAGCCGCACGGGGTGCCCCGATCCTCCTCCGGGCTCAGGAAGTTGACCCCATCGCACTCGTGGATCGGACCGCCGGAGCGACCCCACAGCACGAAGCGGGAGTCAATGTCCTTGACGCCGTTGATGACGACCTGGACGGAATCGGAGGTGGTCAGCACCTCAAGGAAGTCTTCCTTGCTGGTCTCCCACTCCTCCGCCTTGCCGCCCATGAGCTGAGCGACGGCCGCGGCAACCTCCGGGTCGCCGGTGGTCACCCGCCAGTGCGCCAGCGACACGGGCCGGTCGTTGACCATGCGACCCGGGCGGAAGCGGAAGGCGATGTCGTCGGAGAAGACCTGTCGCGGCTTCGGCTTCGCGGCCGGGTCGGTGTCCCAAATCTGAGTACGCAAGTGCGCTCCCCTGTTGCAGGGGCGGAGAACATACTCACGTGAGTATGTTCCCGCCCGTTGGTCTCTGCCTGTACTGGAGTGCCGGCGATTCCGGCTAGCGGGAGCGGCGCTGAGTGCCCGTCACGAGCTTGCGCGTGCCGGAGGCGATGGCCTTTCCGAGCACGGTCTTGCTGGTCTCCCGGTCCCACTGGAAGACCCGGCGGAGCGTCAGGAAGACCTCAAACACCTCCGCGTCGATCCGGACGGGGATGAACTCCCAGCCCTCCGGGGTGATGTGGAGCACGCACGCGCCGTCGAAGGTCGGCATCGGCTCCCGGGTGCCGTCCGGCGAGATGATCCAGTCCGCGTGTGCGTACGCGGCCATCTGGAGAGCCACCTCCGGGTACGTGTTGGCGGAGGTCTTCCAGTCCGTCATCACGAGGTGCGGACGGCCGTCCGGGTCGGGCTTGCCTTCGTCGTCCAGGCGGAGACGAAGGATCGCATCGAACGACCCGGCGTAGTTGTGCTGATCGCTCCAGGCCACGTCTTCGGCGCGGACGAGCTGAGGCCCGACGGCCTCAAGGAACTCCGCGAAGTGGGCGCGGTAAGGCTCCAGGTCGGGGTGTACGCGGCCGATCGCTTCCCCGCGGATCATCCGCTCGAAGAGGTCGTGAGCGTCGGAACCGACCCGGGCGCGGAGCTTGGTGTACCGGGTGTGCGCGTTCTTGAGGTAGTCGATCGCGCCGGCTTCGTCCCGCTCAGCGATGCTGGCGACGGCGGCAAGGTTCTGAACGGCGGTCTCGGCGGTCAGCCGGGCAGCCCAGTAGGTCAGGAAGGGCTTCGGAAGCATGTTGATGATGCTCGTGACGCCGGGTACCTTCTCGGCGGTCTCGGCGTCCACGTAGAAGCGACTGCCGGACCGCTGGATCGTGCGGACCTTCCCCATGTGTGCCCCCTTCGGGCTCGTGAACTGGTCACGAGACCTGGAGCGCGGGGGATTCACCCGTGATGAGTGACGGCCCGGACGAGCTGGCCGGTATCTCCTAGGAGAGTCCTTCGGGATACTTGAGGTGGCGAGGAAAACGGCACTCATCACCTGTAAGAGGGCATGACGAAGCCCCCGGCTCCGCTGAGGGAAACCGGGGGCTCGTGGGGGTGGTGCTGGGGGTCAGATGTTGGCGCGTGCCGCTGCCAGCTCAGCAATCAGGGAGTCGTACGCGGCGCGGACCTTCTCCCGGGAGGTGTTCGACAGCTTGGCCACTCCCGAGATGACGAGATTGGAGTTCTTCCGGGCGCGTTCGATCCGCGCCAACGCTTCCTGTTCGTCTGTGAGCGGCGCCTTGTCCCCGCCCAGCTCTTCGGCCTCCGCGGCGGTCAGTTCGCCGGACTTGACCCGCTCTTCGAGTTCCTTCTTCCGGGCACGGTCCAGGCGTGCGGCTTCGGCGCGGGTGTGGCGCGGAAGTCCCTTGCCGGGGAGCTGTTCGAAGTACTTCCAGACCGCCTCAGAAGCGGTGAGACCCTTGTTCTCCTCCTTCGTCGGGTCGAAGTGGTCCCGGACCACCGCGAAGCCGTCGCCCTGGAAGTCCGCCTTGTTCTCGTCGTCCAGCGATCGGACGTACTCCGCCACCACATCAACAGAGCGGTTCTGGTAGGCCCGAAGAGCGCTCCGATAGGCGTCTTCCTGGTCCGGGTCGTCCGGGTCCGCGTCCCCCAGCGACGCGCGAACGAACCCCTCTGTGGCGTCTCGAACGGCCCGACTGTCCGCACGAAGGTCCATGGCGCCGAACTTGTTCCGGGCACGCTGACGGAGCTTGAGACCGGCCTCCGCCGCGATGCGGCTCTTGTCTCCGGCTTCAAGGTTGGCCTTAGCCGCTTCCTTGAGCGCTTCGCCGGCCTCCGCGATGATGGCTTGCGCCTCCGCGTCACCATCGAAGGTCAACGTCTCCAGCACGACCGGTGCGGCAGGTGCAGCCTTCCTTGCCGGAACAGCCTTCTTCGCGGGGGCGGCCTTCTTCGCGGTGGTGGTCTTCTTCGCTGTGCTGGTCTTCTTCGCGGCAGATGCCGCGGTCTTGCGGTTGGTGGGAGGCATGTCCCCGCCCTTCGCGTGAGCTTCGGTGGCCGGACTCCCGAGAGCACCGCGCACCAACACGCAGTCGCCGCACGGCTTTTCGGGCTCTGACGTTACGTCAGTGATGAGCGCCGCGAGTTTACCGCAGAAGGTGAGTCCCGTCTCAAGGTCGGAAATGATGTGACTAACCGACCCGGAGCCGACCGCACCCCACGGGGTGGCCCAGAAAGCCGCCCACAGCCCCACGGCCTCAGCAGTGGCGAAGGTACGAAGAACGCCTTCCGCTCCCCCGCTGGCCGTGAGTTGCCAACTGGGCTCCGTCCCTTCGTCGCCCGGCAAAGGGGACAGGTCGAACGTGCCGGCGGGCACGGTGACGGTACGGCGTTTCGGCATGAGCGGGCTCGTGGTCACGGTGATGCATCCTCCCCAAAAGTTCGCCACCCGACCGGGCCGGGCACGTGGCGACGAACGTAGCGCCCGTCACTGACGCTCGCAAGAACATACTCACGTGAGTATGTTCCCCGCGGGCATGGCGAAGCCCCCTACCGCCAGGCAGGCAGTAGGGGGCGAAAGGTCACTTGACCAGCGCGTCAGCCTCCGCGCGGAGGGCTTCGAGCGTGCTCAGGTTGAAGACCGTACGATCGGCAAAAATCTCGTCCTGAACCGTCTCGCTCTCGTGCGCCGGGGCCTGAGGGGTGCCACCGGCCAGACCCCCGCGAAGGACCCGCACAAGCCGGAAACCGGCCTTCCGAAGCGCCGCGGCCTCGTTCGGGTACCTCACGTCCGACACCACAACCGGGAGCCCCCAGCGGTCCGCCGTCTGCACCTTCTCCATGAGCATCCGAACCCAGAAGTCCGGGTCGTGGTCGCGGAGGTTCTGGCCGAAGTACTGGAGCAGACGCCGGGACTCCGGGTGCTCGTCCTTCGCCACTTCCCACCCCTTCGCGCCGACCACCTCCGAGAGCCTGAGGCTGTGCGAGACGAGCGGATCAACCCTCAGAAGCATGTCCTTGAGCGGGTCGGCGAAGGCAAGACGGGTGTACTGGAATCGGGAGACGAGCCTTTCGGCAATCGTGTCCTTACCGGCGCGTGCCTTGCCGATCAGAGCTATGTGCGGGTACTTCACGGGGACTCTCCTTACATAGGGTCGTGCCCTACCTGGAGAGCCCCCGATTCCTCAGACCTCGTACGGGTCTTCGGTCTCCGCCGGCTCCGCGGTCGCGGCCTCGCTGGTCTTCGCGTTCTCCACGCGCTGGACGGCCTCACCGGTACCGAGAACGGCAGCGGCAACGGCCAGGATCAGCGCGCCCGGAAGCTCCGGCACGTAGTGCGCGACCAGCGCCAGCACCGCCACGAGAACGGCGTACAGGCGGGCGGGGTGAGTCTTGACGAAGTTCATTCTCGAATTCCTCTCGAAGAAGGGGTTACGGCAGGCGGAGGACCTGACCGATGTTGATCACGTACGGGGCGGAGATCCCGTTGGCGGAGGCGATCGACTGCCAGTTGATGCCGAGACGCTGACCGATCTCCGACAGGGTGTCGCCCGACTTCACGGTGTAGGTGCGGGCGCCGGGAAGGGTGAGCTTCTGTCCCACCTGGATCACGTACGGCGCGGGAATGCCGTTGGCGGAGGCGATCGACTGCCAGTTGATGCCGAGACGCTGACCGATCTCGGACAGGGTGTCACCGGACTTCACGGTGTAGGTGCCGCCGGCCGAACCGCCGGACGAGCCACCGCCGTTGATCTGCTGAGCCCGACGAACGATCTCCGGGAGCTGAGCGCGCACATTGCTACCCGGGCACGAGGTGTGACCGCCCCACGCGGAGCCGCCCATACCGTGCCAGCCGAGACCGCGCCCGGTCGGGTCGTTGGTCACCTGGAGCGGGACGCCGTAGGTCCGGGCCGCCCACGCCAGCACCTCAGCGCACCGGTTGATCTGGGCATCGGTCAGGGAGTCGCCCCCGCGGCCCTCGTTCTCGATGCTCAGCCACCGGCGGTTACCGCCAGCCTGAGCCCACGCCCGATCACCGGTGTCCACCCACTGGTAGAGCGCGCCGGCCTTACCGGTGCCGAAGTGGGAAGAAGCCTGAGCTTCGGAGTTGCGGAACCAACTCTCCGTACCGGAGAGGCTGCCATCCATGATGTGGATGACCACGCCCTGGACGGCTTCCTGACCGCCCTTCGTGAAGTTGACCGGGATCGGGCGCCACTGTGCGCCGTTGAAGCGAGCCATGTTGTCCCCCTGAATTTGGGCATGAAGAAACCCCGCCCGGAGAGCCCGGACGGGGCGAGTTGGGGAACATACTCACGTGAGTATGTTCGGGAGCTATCCCTTGCCGATGACCTTCGCCACGGCAGCGGTAGCAGCGACAACGCCGGAGACGGCAGCAACCGGGAGCGTGTACTTCCAGCGCTCCAGGTCCCGAAGGCGGTTCTCGTGGTCGTCCAGTTCCTCCCGGACGGACTCCCCGGCCTGAGCCAGTGCGCGCACGTCGCGTTGCACGTCCAGTACGGCGTCATAGACCTCACGGGCGCCGATGGTGACCGCCAGCGGATCAGGCGGGGTCTCCGGGTCCTGAGAGCGGGATGGAGGCATTCGGGTCTACCTCCTCACGACGAATGGTGACGCTGGCGGAGATGGGCCGGAAGTCGGCGCATCGGCGAAGGAGTGCGACAACGGCGGCTTCCGCGGTCTTGCGCACCTCTTCACCGGCCAGCCGGTACGCCTCCGCCGTGGGCGGTCCGGGGTCTTGCCCGGTGGCATACGCGACCACCGCCCGTACGTCGTCCGCCGGAAGAACAATGGTCATGTCGTAGGCGTTGGCATCGGCCATCCGCACCCCCTTCTAATAGCCCGCCGGAGCGGAGACCTTCGCCCACGTGCCCGCGCTCGTGGCAGCCGGCGCCGTGGTGGTGGAGACGCCGGAGGCCAGCCCCAGCCACACGGACAGGGAAGGCGCCCCCGCGCTCACCCGCGCTTGCAGCAGCACCCGCCGCCAGCCACCGGAGGCCGGAGGGGCGGCAAGGCCGTGCAGCCACTCACAGGTGACCCACTGGCCAGCCCCCGGACTGAGCGTGAACACGGTCGGTGTCGCCCGTCCGCTGTCCACGTCGAAGAGACGGAATTCGATCGACCCGGTACCGCCGACGGTCGCCCGGAAGTCCACCTTGAGAACGGAGCGGGTCAGTGGTCCGGTGCCGATCTGGGCAACCGCCTTGAAGTTGGCCGTTGCTGACCAGCCCTCGTAGCCGGTCATGTCTAGCGGCACGTCACGACCTGTCCGGAACCCTCGCTCCATGGCGTCCAGGCGCCCCCGAAGGGCCGTCAACTCCGCGGCGAAGCTAGGAGATAGCAGCGCTGCCGACACTGGCGAACACCTCCGCGGGGGCTAGGGCAAGACGGGTCTCCGATGCTCCGTTGTCCGACACCTTGTGCGTGATCTCGGTGACCTTGAAGCGGCCGGAGTACCCGGGCCAGTCGCCGACCTTCGCGCGCACGGTGGCCAGTTGGCCAACCTGGAGATCCCCGACCCCGGGGAAGGCGTCCGGGTAGAGCTG
Organism: Kitasatospora sp. YST-16; assembly: GCF_026802215.1. NCBI lineage: Bacteria > Bacillati > Actinomycetota > Actinomycetes > Kitasatosporales > Streptomycetaceae > Kitasatospora > Kitasatospora sp. YST-16. The sequence continues at coordinate 3,790,899 of NZ_CP113837.1, read as the reverse complement.
CACGGCGGGGATCACGACGGGAACGGAGCCCTCCGAGATCATCTGTTGCGCGTACCCGGTGAGCGTGTCCGGTACGGTCACGTCCACGCGGGATTGCACAGAGGTGAGCCGGGGGATTCGCCGGCTGCCGTCGGTCTCGTGGAGTAGGTCGTACCACGTGCTGACAAGCTGGTCGGCGCCGTCGCCGGCTCCCGTGACGACTGCCTCCGTGGTGACGGAGGTACCGTCCGCGGTGATCCCGGGGACCGTGCAGTTGGCTCCGTGCTCCAGCACGAAGTCAGTGGGGTCACCGGTCGGCGGGCCGAAGACGAGCCGGTTCACGATCCGCCCCGACTGCCAGAAGTGGTCTATGCGGAAGTCGAAGCCGGTCGTGAGCGCGGCAAGGTCTTCGACCACCTGTCCAACGGTCTTCCACTCGTACCGCCAGTAAGAGCGGTCACGGGCGACGCCGGACAGGTAGTTGTCATCGAAGGTGAGTGCCTTCGGTCCACTGGAGCGCACGAGATTCCCCGTGCCGTCTCCGAAGTCCTTGATGAGATCCCGCGCTATGAGCGTCTGATCCCTAGCAAGGAAGGTGCGGTCTTCGGAGATGTACCGGCGCCGGTAGTAGGCCCAGAGCCCTTGCAGGTTGAGCGTCATCGTCTCGGCGGACAGGTCTACCGCGTAGGTGACCAGCGGACCGCCCCAGAGGATCTGTTCGCCGGCCTGGACGTAGACGAGCACCCGCCACGGCTGGAGCGCCTGCCACGGAAGACCGCGGACAGCCGGACCCGTGAGCGGGATCTTGACGGAGCCCTCCCCCGGAGCGTTGAGGACCCGGGAGAAGCCCACCTCAACAGCCGGTAGCTCCCCCCAGATATCCCCGCTGACGAACTCCACGAAAAGGATGCGGTACTGCATCATTCCGCCGGAAGAATCGTCATCTGTGAATACGACTGCCACTCATCCAGTTGCGCGTACCCACCCTGCGCATAGAGCGCGTGCCACACCTTGAGAGGCCGGTTCTTCGGAATCAGAACGTGCGCACTACCCCAGTGCGGGGTGAGTCCAAGGTTGGTCTTCTCGTACTTTCGGAGACTTTCCCAATAGAAGGTCGTGTCACTGAAAGTCCAAATGCTGTTCCAGCCTTCGCGGTCGGGCGGGCCGGTAATCCGGATCTGATAGTTGATAATGCCGATCCGGTCGTACGTAGCGGCTGCCCCGTCGTAGCGGAGAACCATGCCGCTCATGTTGGCGTCCGGGTCGTTCACGCCCCACCAGCCGGTAGACCCGCGCCCGGTCTGGCCCATCATGACGGCCCGGTTGACGACGGGCTTAGCGTCGGTCGCGCCCTTGTAGTAAAGGCGGTCTTCGTCGCTGGAGTAGATCAGCCCGCCGCGCGCCTGGAGCGAAGCAAGGGCAGCCACGGACTGGCCCGGGGCCGTCCTCAGCGGGGCTAGCGTGGTGGTGTCGCCCTGTCCGGTGGTGGTGAAGCGGAGGTCTTCCACGTCCGCGGCCTGGAGACTGGTTGCCCCCTTGCGGACCTTGACCCGGGCGAGCACAAGATAGCTCTCGTACGGCACGGTCGGGGTGCCGCCGCCGTCGGTGCCCTTTACCACGTCGATAGTCCAGCCCGCGGACATGAGTCCGGCCGCGAAGGTACCTAGGGGTACTTCGGCGTACGGCGTCACGTCGTTGTCGTCGGTGACCCGGGCAATGATCAGGTCGTACCGGTCGGCGGTGGAGCTGGCGGTTGTGAGGTTGAAGGCCACGCCCGGGGCGGGTAGATCCACGTAGTGGCTCTGTCGGGTGTCGCGGACTCCGGCCTTCGTCAGGGGAATCCAGGCCCGTCCGCCGGCTACCGCGACCCGGGCCGAAGAGCCGGAGACCGCCGTCACCTTGAAACTGTCGCTGTTGGTGCCGGGGATGACACCTACGTTGAAGCCGCGCACGTCCGAGAGCGCCGACCTGAAGTCGCCGCTGTCGTATTCCCCCTTGTGCACGTACAGCGGTGCTCGGATGCCACCTGCCATGAGTACCCCCTTACAGCCACGCGGAGCGCCAACGCACCTCCGCGAAGCGGGTCTTGATGCCTTGTAGGTCGTCGAACTCCAAGAGGTTGCCGCCCGGCCTCAGCGGGAACCACACGGAGTCGGTGGACAGCGCGCCGTACCTGGACGCGCCGTTGAGAGTCACCGACCGTGCCCGGGTGTCGATCACCAGCACTTCGCTTGTGGGCACGGTGAGTTGAACGGTCAGCTTCTCGCCGGTCCGGCGGTTGAGGATGACCGGGTTGACCACGGGGCCGGTGACCGTGAAGACGGGCCATGTCGGGGTGTTGCCCTTGACTGCCAGCTCCGCCGGTTGTGAGACGAAGACCGCCCCGGCCTTCATAAAGCCGAAAGGTAGCTTCATGGGGAAGATGGCCACGGACCCGCGGGGCGCCGTCGGCAAGAGCTTGCTCGTGCTCTCCGTGTCTTCGTAGAGAAGCGGGTCCGCGGCGAACAACTCCACGTCGAAGGAGACCGCCCCGAAGGCGAAGGCGGAGTTGACGGGGACGGAGCGCTTCCGTACCCGGGCTGTGAGCCGTGCCCGGTCTCCGGCGACGCCGGGAACGGAGAACCGGAAGGGCTTGTCCCCGGTGGTGGGCTGGAAGACCGCCAGTAGGTCCGCCAGTGTGCCGGGGCTGTCCAGCACGGTGAGCGACAGGTGAATGATCCTGCCGCCCAGATAGTCCGTCCCGGCGGCAACTCCGTTGCGCTGCAACAGGGTTTGATCGGAGGTGCGTACGTCCGGGGCGTCCAGAAGGCCCGTCACCTCCTGGACGACCACGGGGGACGTACCGCCCAGCAGCACGCCGCCGTACTCCAGCGTCCAGGGTTCCCCGGTGTAGAGATTCGCCAACTACCGTCCCCCTGTCCGGAGTTCCCACGCCATGGCCCGACCGATCTCGTAAGGGCTGGCGTCCGTGTGTGCGTTGACCGTGATGGATGCGCCGGCGCCTGCCAGAGCGGGAGCCGGAGCGGGCAGGGACGGGCGGGGAATGGTGAGCCGCGGGACTGTGACGAGTGCCCGGAGCTTCGCGGTCAACGCCGGTTCGGCTTCGTCCACGCCCTGACCGATACCGGCGGGAATCCAGCGACCGACCCGGGCGGCCATGACGCGCGACGGGCTCTTGATACCGAGTGCGTCAGCGATCGGCCCGGGTATGTACTCCCGTGCCCAGCTCATGAGCTTGTCCTTGAGCCACCCGCCCATGCCGGAGAGCCCGTCCCAGATGCCGCGGGCCAAGTCCTTGCCCTTGTCCACGAGCATGTTCTTGAAGTCGCCCGCGGCGTCCGCGATGCGTCCGGGGAGCCCGCGGCACCAGTCGATGAACTCCGCGAACTTGTCCTTCGCGGACGACGCGAAGTCGGCCACGGAGCGGCCCGCTTCGAGCAGCTTCTTGCCCACGGAGCCAATCCAGCCGATCAGGTCTCCAAGCCAGCCGATCCACCGACCGATGCCTGAGAACAGCTCCGAGAAGACCGGTCCGGCTAGTCGGATGATCACAGGAACGACCGTGCCGAGAATGTCAGCGGCCAGCCGGCCAAGCCAGCTCAGAACCGTGGACACGACTTCGATCACGGGTCGCGCCTTCTCGACCAGCTCCGAGAGCTTGCCGCCGATCATCTGGACGGCCGGAACTACCCGATCTTGCACGAAGTTGGAGAGCGCTTCGAAGATCGGTTTCAGGTTCTCCGAGATGGCCTGATAGACCCGCATGGCCGCTGGCCAGACGACCCCAACCAGGATCGACGCCAGCCCGGAGACGACCGGGACCACCGCGCCGGCTATCGCTCCCCAGAAGGAAGTCAGCGCCGGGAGCGCGTAGTTGGCCACTACGTCCCAGAGATTGCGGGTCACGAGACCGGCCCGCTCCAGGACTCCGGCGAAGCCAGACGACGTTACGTCGTCCCCACCGGCCTTGAACGCGGCTCCGAAGGCGCGAACGCCTCCGGCTACTTCGTCGTAGACCGCCCGGACCTTCGTCCCGGCGTCGATCACCGGACCGGCCCACGACAGGTCAACGTCCGCTCCGGCCCCGGAGATCGTGCCGAAGAACAGCTTCGCTGTGTCCGCGGCTGCCCGGAGCGGTGGCCCGAAGACGGAGCCGACCACGGAACCGGCCCGCTCAAGGGAGGGAATCACCTTGTCGCCAAGGAAGTTCGTCACCCCGACTTCGAAGGATCGCTTGAAGCCTTCGAGCTTCGTCTTCGCGTTGTCGTGAAGGGCGGTTCCCATGCGCTCAGCGGCGCCCGCGGTCTCCCCCAACGCTGCCACGGCCGTTCGCGGGTCCATGGCGTAGAGCGCAAGGCCGGCGTCCTCAGCCTTCGTGCCGAAGAGTCCGACGGCTGCCGCACTTCGGTCCGCCGGGTCCTTGATGGCCTTCAAGCCGTCTAGGACTTGCTGGAGACCTTCCTTCGCTCCCGCGCCACCGGCAGCGATTTTCTTCGTCATGGCCTCCGCATCAAGGCCGATGGCCTCGTAAGCGGTCTTGCTCGCCGCGCTCCCGTCCGTTGCCCGGATCTGAAACTCTTTCAGAGCATCGGCCATCACGTCCGTGTCGCGCGCACCCGCGGCCATGCCCTGAGCCATGAGGCCCATTGCGTCCGCTCCAGAAAGCCCCAAGTCCCGGAACTTCGTGGAGTATTCGTTCATCGTGTCCGACAGGTCGTCGGCACGCGGACCCATGCGTTGCATGGCGCTCGTCATGAGGTCCAGGGCTTCCGTGCCATCCTTGGCAAGCCCGGTTTTGAGCATCTGCCCGACCGCGTTACCGGTCTGCGCAAGGTCCAACTCGAAGGTCTTCGACAGGTCGGAGACCTTGCCCGTGATGCTCTCAATCTGCGCGTTGGTGGCGTCCGGCGGCAGGATGCCAGCCCGCATGACCGCGGAGACACCCTGAGCGGCCTCTTCCACGCTGTCAGAGATGCCGTGCGCGTAGAGCTGGCCAGCGGCCTTCCCGTACCGCGAAGCGGTCTCCGGGGTCGTGCCTAGGCTGGCCTGGAGCTTGCCGTTGATCTCCCCCTGATCCAGGGCATTCATGAAGCCCTTCGCCAGAACGCCAGCGGCAAGCGCGCCGACGGCAACGAGCCCGCCCTTGAGGAATCCCCCCAGCTTGCCTGTGAAGCCTTCGCCGGCTGCCTCACCGCCGGTCTGTCCGGCTTGCTGCGACGGGCCGGTGATGTGGCCTTGCAGCTCTTGAGCGAAGCCCTGGATTTCGGGGACGATGCTGACGTACCCCATGCCGACTTCAACGGCCATCTTCACCCCCCGGTGATGGCTGGAAGCGCGCAAGGTAGCGCGCGACTTCGCGCGGATCTCGGGTGGTGCCACCGATCCGGTTGGGCTTCACTCCCGGTCGGGGAATGGGCTCCGGACGCCTGGACGGAACGCGCGCTCCGGCGTTGCCGCGCTGCCAGTTCGCTTCGTTGAGCCGGTCGTGAACAGCCGCGAGAAGCTGTGTCTCCAGCGTCCAGCCCGCATCTTCACCGGCCAGTGCCCGGCCTAGCGCGGACTCCGGCGGAAGGTGGGTGACGAGCGCTCGAAGGCGACGCCACGTCAGCGCCGAACCGGGGCGGAAGAGGTCCCGAAGATCCAGCCCGTAGAACCGGGCAAGGTCGGCTTCGACTGCCTCCCCGTGCTCCGTCAGGAGTCCGAAGAGGCCGGCGATTCCCCCAGCGGGATACCCTCGTGCGCCTGCCACCGCTTGAACAGCTCCCCGACGGCGCCCAGCGGCATCGGGAGCGCGTCGAAGTCGGGCCAGCGATCGGCCAGCCCTTCACGGAGAAGCGTCAGCACGTCATCGGCCGAAGGCTTCTCCAGGTTGACCGTTGCGAGGATGGCCTTGTCCAGGTCTCCCGCGGCCGGAAGCGTGAACTCCAGGCCACCCGCCCGGAAGGCGAAGGGAGTGCGTCGCGCCTCCGCGGCCCACACGTCAAGGTCGAACAGCTCAGCCATGTTGTCCCCCTCAGGGCATGAAAAACCCTGACCGGAAGGCCCGGACAGGGTGAGACGGGAGAACATACTCACGTGAGTATGTTCGTGAGCTACGGGGCGGGCGGGGCGGGGGCGGACCATGCCGGGTCGTTGCTGTACTTGTAGGCAACGGTGCCGTCGGCGCCCGGGTACGCGGTGATGGTCAGCTCATAGGCGATGGCCTCCGCCGACTTGTAGGTGATATCGCCGGTCTCGGTGACCTCACCATCGGGGACGACGATGCGAAGGTGCGAATCCCCGTCCACCACATCGAAGCCGAACATGCGCCGGTCGCTTCCGGGCGCCTTGATGGCGAGCACGGACTTGCCGGACGTGGTGACGACCTTCGAGCCCTTGTGATACAGCTCAAGGACGGCCTTGCTCGTCTCAATGCACGTGAACTTGAAGCTCACTTCGCTGCCGCTGACCACCTTTCGGACGGTCTGGCCCGACTGCCACGCCTTGATTTCGGCGGTGTCGGCGGAGTTGCTTTCGGTGATCCCATCATCGGAGATCCACCCCAGATCCACCGCGGCAGCCGGCCACGCGGACACGGCATCGGTGGGCGGAGTGGTCCCCTTCGGGGCCGCGTAGGCAGCGCCGGTCAGCGCAACCCGGACGGCATCGGCGTTGAGCGCCATGTGTCCCCCTGGAGTTGTTAGAGAGCCCGCCCGCGCATGTCAGCCTCAACGGCAAAGGCGAAGCGGGGAGTTGAGGTCAGCTCGTCCGGCAGCCACATGGGGCTACTTGCTTCGCTGACCCGGTAGACGGTCACGCCGTCACGCACGCCGGGAAGGTCGTCCAGCAGCGCGCGGGCAAGGGCGGCAAGATCGTGTGCCGCGGCTTCCGTCGGCGCCCAGCACTGCACGTCGAGTCGTGCCCGATCGGTGACCGGGGTTGCCCGGAGCCCCCCGACCCGCTCCACGCGCACGAAGGACGGCGGGCGGGTGGGAGGAACGCGGGAGACCACCGGAACGGCGGAGCCCCGGCTTGCCAGCGCTGAGCGAAGGTACGAGGTCACCACGGCCACGGCGTCCGGCATGACGATGACCGGCTTACTCATGGGCGCCGTCCAGCCCCCGGAGCAAGTCGCGTCGCATACCGGCCAGACCGCCGGAGCCTTCGAACTCGTAGTTACCGATGACGGCAGCACGCCAACGGCGCCGACCTAGGGCCGCATCGGTCTTGAAGATGCCTTCGTTGTCCCCGGAGCCGGCTGCCTGAGCGATGCTCTGGGCAACGCGGCGGACCTCCGCGCCAACCTCCGGGGTCTTCATGAGGCTGTTGATTCCGGCCTTGTTCGGCTTGAACTTCCGGGCCACTACCCCACCACCTCTACAAGTCGTGCTTCGGCGTGGTGGAGTCGGCCCCGGACGGTCCAGCGGGCAACAAGCCCGTCGGTCTCCAGTAGCCGGCTGTCGAACTCCACGCGGTCACCGGGGATCAGGTCCAGGTCGGTGCCGCGGCGGGTCGTGACGCGCCAACCGGTGACGACCGACGGGCGGTCTCCGTCTGCCTCCGTGGAGCTGTCGGGCTGGACGGAGAGCCCGCGGACAGTGCGGCGGACGGCCCGGCTCCAGTCGCGTTCCATGGTCTCGTTGCCGTAGCGGTCCACGAGGAACGGAGCCCGGACGATGACGACGGACTGAGCGAACAGAACGCTCATGCCGTGTCCACCACGGCCACGCGCCGGCGGTACCGGGCCAGAAGGTCCCGATCGGCTGGCGCCAGTGATGCCCCGATGGTCTCCGCGGCGTACGTGACGCTGACTCCACCGGCGCTCTCCTGCCGGAGGTCCGCGGGGTTGTTGAGGACCCGGGCGGCAGCCGTGAGGACTACCGCCTTCACGTCCCCGGGGACTTCGCTGTATCCGTGCTCGTACATGACCTCAACGAGGCCGGTAGCGGCAGGGACGTAGAGCCGATCTCGGAAGAGGCGCCAGCCTCCCGGCTCCAGGACGGCGGAGGCGGACCACACGGACACGACCTTGACGACGGGCCGTTGAGGCAGCGTCACGAAGCCGTCCCGCGGCTGGAGTTCGACCGTGGTCGTCCGGCGGGTGAAGTGCTGCCGGGCCTCCGCCCGCACGATCGCGGACACGGTGTCCAGGACGAGCGCGGCGGAGGACGGAAGCTCTTCGGGGGTCAGTTGCATCCAGGCGGCAAGTTCGCCGACTGTGGCGAGCGCGGGCAGCGCCATGCCAACCCCCTTTTCTACTTGACCAGTTGGGCGCCGCACTCCAGGCAGCGCACGACGGTCCGGGTTTCCCCGTCCGGGCAGAGAACCGCGAAGGTCTCCACCCGGTCCGGGGTGCACCCGTCTTCGTGCGGCAGGGAGGTAGCGGCGGGTGCGCGCTTGCGGGGCGGCATGCCGGTACCTCCGCTCAGGCGTTCTGGACGCCGGTGAGGCGCGCGGCAGCCTTGCCGCCGAAGAGGGCAAGACCGGTGTAGAACTCCACGAACGTGCGGTACACGGGCTGAGTCGGGAGAAGCCCCAGATCCTCCACGTGGACACCACCGTTGGTGAGGCCGGTCACGGCCCGATCGTCTTCGCTCTGGCCGAACTTCACGGCGTACACGTCGCTCGTGATGGTGGTCGTGCCGGTCAGCGGGATCACGTCCGCACCCGCGGCGGTCTGGCCGGCGTCCAGCAGGGGAATGCCGTTCCAGGTGAGGACGCGCTTGCCGGTCAGGTCCTCACGGACGGACTCCACGCCACCGAGACGACGCCCGGCGGAACGGATCTTCGCCATGAGCGCGCGGTTGGTGTAGAGCGCGCCGTTGCTGCCGTTGATGCCGGGGACCTGAGCAACGAGGTTGTCCAGCATGTCGAAGAAGGCGTGTGCGTCGGAGCCGCCGTTGCCGACGATGGGCGCGTTGTTCGCGGAGACGACCTGAGCGCCGGTGAGCCGCTTCTTCAAGCCGTCGAAGGACTTCGCGTCGGTGGAGGTGTCGCCGTTGAAGAACGTGTCTTGGAACTTGTAGGACGCGGCCTTGACCTTCGCGCGGGTCTGTACGGCCCGCTGGTCGTTGAGGTTGCCGCGGGTCTGGACGATGAACCGGTCCACGTCCGCGTAGCCACCGAGGATGACCAGGGACTCACTCCGCTGGTTCACGGTGCCCGTGCTCTCGGTGTAGGTCTCGTTCACCGATCGGAACGCGACGCCGGGAAGCGTCGCTTCCTCGTTGTAGGCGTACGAGTTGCCGTTGATGGTGAGGAACGGAATCCGGTCCAGAACCGAACTCTCCTGTACGAAGGTCTCGATGACCCCGGCCTGGAGATCGGTAGTGCTGAGCTTCGCGGCCTCGGGAAGGGTGAGCGCCAATGTAACCCCCGAAAGGACTTGCCCCGCCCGGTAGTTGGCACCGAACGGGGCAGGTGGGGGAGAACATGCTCACGTGAGTATGTTCTCCGTTTTCGGGGGTACTGGAGTGCACCGGATTCCCGGAGGCGGACCTACGAGTTGCCGAAGGCGTTCCGCAGACGCTCCAGCGGGGTTGCCGGCTCCGGACGCGCGGACTTGCGCTGACCGGCGCCCACGTCGCCCCACACCTTCGAGCCCTCACCCGCCGGGGCAAGGTAGGGCTTCGCGGTCAGCAGCTCGTCAAGCGCCGCCTTGATGGCAGCCGGGTCCGGCTCACCCTTCTCCGGGGTCAGCTTCTCCAGGTCCAGCAGTGCCAGAGCGTCCGCCGGATCGGCCAGACGGCCGGAGGCAGCGGCACGGACCTCCGCACGGACGAGCTGACCGACGAACTCCGCGCGCACCTCAGAGCGGATCTCGTCCAGGTCGGTGCCCTTCGTGGCCGCGTTGGAGCGACGGAGCCGGGCGTTCTCCGCCTTGAGGTCCGCCGCTTCCTTCTCGGCAGCCGCGCGGGCATCCTTCTCCGCCTGGAGCGCGTCGGCGGTCTCGTCCGGCTTCTCCTCCGGCTTCGTCTCCGGGGTGGGCGCCGGCTTCTCCTCCGGCTTCGGCTCCGGGGTCGGGGTGGGGGTGGTGGTCGGGTCGTTCTCAGGCACGAGGGCTCTCCCTTACTTGATGTATCCGTGCTTCCGAAGAAGCTCTAGCTGTCGCTCCCGGTCGTCTCCGGCGAGCTTGAGAATCTGCTCCGGCATGAGGCGCGGAGTATCGGCGCGCCAGTAGCGAGAGCGGTCACTTCGGCTGAAAGTCGCATCGGCTGCCCGCTCCCCCATGCCGCGGCGGGTAGTTCCGGCGCTGGTGGTCTGGGCTGTCCGTCCCGCTGCCGTCTCGATACCGCGGCGCGCGTTCACCACCTGTGACAGGTCGGCGCCCTTCTCGATGGCGTCCGCTCCGGCCTCACCGAAGGCGCGCTTGCGCTCCGCCGGGGTCATGTCCTGGAAGAGCGCGGACGGGTCCTTCGGCTGCCGGTCGGTGTCCGGACTCAGCGGCTCCATGCCGCAATCGCACTTCGGGTGCCGCGCGAAGGCCCGGCTCCGGGAGTACTTCCGCCCGGCCAGCACGATGCACCGGGCACACGCGGGAAGCCGCACCACCCGCACGTAGTGCGTGACGGAGGGGTGAGCGGTCATGGCGACGGAAGTAGCTGCACGAGCCGTGTCCGCAAGCTGAGTCGAGACCAGAAGGGCCATCTGATTAAGGCCGGCGATTGAGGCTGCCTCCGGGCTCATGCCCAGCGCCAGCCCGCGCGCCGTGGTGATGGCCGGTTGGAAGAGCAGCGTCGCCAGCGGACGCGCGTCGGAGGCGATGCCGACGAAGGCGGAGGAGTCGAGAGCGGCCAACGGGGCGGCTGCCGCCCCTTGTGCTGCCATCGCGGCGCCGACGAAAGCCTGAGCCCCCTCCGCCGCCGTGAGCTGTCCGGCCGTGACCGCCCGAAGGATGGCCGCGCCCGACTCCTGTTGCATGGCGCTGAGGATGCGATCCGGGGTCGCGTCCCGCCAGATTGCCTGTACGGCTTCCAGGACGCTCCGGGTCGTGCCCTGGACTTCCGCGTACCGGGCCAGCGCCAGCGTCTCCGACCCGGGCACTAGGCAGCCTCCGCACCGGGCTCCGGGGTCTCCGGGTCGGGCTCAGGCTTCACCCCGTAGAGGCTGGCCAGATCCCCGCCGACCACCGCGGCAGCCTGATCGGTGCGCATCCGCTTCCATCGCTCAATCTCGTCCGGCGTCACCCCGGGGATTCGCTCCCACACCGCTTCGTCGGGGAGATTGAGGCTCTTGAGCTTCACCAGCGCATCGGCGTACTGAGCATCGGAGCGGAACTGAGGATCACGCCAGACCACATCACCCAACCGGAGGGCTTCGGCACGCGCCGGCTCTTCGGCTGCCAGTGCCTCAAGGCGCATCACCTCACGAAGGGCTGAGCCGACGTACTTGTGACGCTCCCGGACCTTCGAGACAAGGGAGGAGTCGTCCACTTCCAGGGTGTCCGCCGCGATGTTCACGAGCCGCCCCAGATACCGCGCGGGGGTGCGGGTCTGCGCCGAAATGTGGTCGATCAGCTCCCGGACCACCTCAAGGAACGGCCGGGGATCGACGGCGGAGAACTCAGCGATCCGGGCCGTGTCCTTCTCCAGCCACAACAGCCGGTCGCTTCGGAAGCGGCCAATCGGCAAGTCCTCTTCGCCGATGACTTCGCCGGTATCGTCGGTGATCTCCCTGACGGGCCGGTCCATGCCGAGCACCGCACGAGTGGGAAGAGCCCTGTCGTCCGTGGCAAAGAAGAGCTTCGCCCACTGGTTATTGATCGCGTTCTGGAGCGGAATCACATCGCAAATCTCCGACACCGGAGACTGCGCCAGCCTCGTACGATTCGGGATCTCCACCAACGGGACGAGCCCCAGCGGGTTCCGAAAGTGGGCACTCTCGGACGGCCGAAGGCCGGTGACGCGCTCAGTCCACTCCCCGCCCGACAGCTTCCGCTGCCAGCGGTACACCATGTCCGGCAGGAAGAGTGTCGCTAGCTCGTGCTCCCCGTCCCGCCACACCTTGATGCCCGCGGAACGGATGCGCCGGCGCCCGGGAACGTACTCGACAAGGGCTTGTCCTTCCGGCTCAAACGTGATCTCCGTGTTGATGCCGTCCGGCTTCCAGACCAGCGCGTAGCACCGCCCGGTAACCAGCGCGTCCAGCATCGTGAGGCCGATCTCAACGTCACACTCGGACGACTTCCAGGCGCGCTGAGCGGCCTTGTCTAGGGAGCCATCCTCAAGGCGGAAGCCCAGTGGCGACATGCGTTCGATCATGGCCGTGGGCACGGTGCGGCACCAGTTGTCCGAGAAGCCGTCGAAGAGGTCACCCACCTGTGCCCGGAACTCAGGCGACGCGAACATGAGGGGGTGCTTCCCCTCGTAGTACTCACCCCAGATCCGGGACCGGATCTTGCGGGACTCCAACTTGCGCCGGAGTCGAACGGTCATCTCAAGCGGGGTCTCCGCCATACAACCCCCTCAGGGCATGAGAAAGCCCCGCCCGGAAGATCCGAACGGGGCAGACGGAGAACATACTCACGTGAGTATGTTCTAGGCGCTGGTGGCACGCGCACGCTTGAGGGGTCGGCGAACGTACCCGTCCATGGCCATGACCGCCGCGGCTATGCCGTCGATCCGGGAAGAGGACTTACCCCGATCCGGCTTGACCGGCCTGAGGTTGTCGTTTCCGTCCCGGTAGACCTCAACGCAACTGGCATGCCACCTCAAGACGGGGTTGCCACCGTGCTTGATACGCCCCTCACGAAGAAGGCGCTCCAGCTCTTTACAGCCCGGGGACATGCCTAGATAGGTCTGTGCCACCGGGACGATATCGACACCCCGCGTCTTCGCCTCAACGCGCTGCACGAGCTGACCGGCAAACATCCTGTCGAAGCTGATTCGCTGCACGTCCAGGCGCCGGCAATCGGCGATGATCTGGCGCTCAATCTCCCCGTAGTCGATCGCGTCGCCTTCGGTGAGCGTGAGGTAGCCTTCGCGCGCCCACTGCCGAAGCGGCACTTGAAGCTGTTGCTCCAACTCGTCAACGCGCTCTTCCGGCAACCAGAAGCGAGCGATCAACTCCAGCTCCACGCCCGGTGTGCGGGACTCCACGGCCAGCACCCATGCGGACAGGTCGGAGACGGCGGACAGGTCCACCCCGCCCCACGCCCGGCGGTACCGGAAGCGGGCTTCGTCCACGGCGCCGGCGTTCGCGTCCCACAGCGACAACGGCAGCCACCGGGAAGCCGCGCGCATCCGCCGGTTGAGGCTGAGGCGACAGAAGGTCGGGAAGTACGAAGGGGTGCTTCGGGCCTTGTTGGCTTCGCGGCGCATGTAGGCCAGCGACGGAGACGACCCCAACCCGGGGTTGGCCTTGTACCACGTGGCCTCTGCGAACGGGTCGTCAGACTCCTCCGCCGCCCATATGACGCCATAGTGCCCCGGGTCCTCAATTACGTTGTCAGCACAGCGAGTTGTGTAAGTGTGCTTCTCGTCGTAAATCGAACCTTCAACGCCTTCGTCCGCCGTTGTGATGTACACAATCAGCGGTTGGTCACGTGCACCGGTGCCGGTCTCGATCGCGTCAATGAGGTCTCGGCGCTTGTGCACGTGCACTTCGTCAACGATCGCACCAGACACGTTGAGGCCGTGGGCGGTCTCGGCAACCTTGGACAGCGCGCGGAAGACGCCACCCGTCCGGGGCACACGGATGAGCCCGCGCAACACCTCAACGCGCCCACGTACGGCGCGACTTGTGAGCGCCATGCGCTTAGCGTCATCAAAGACGCGCTCAGCCTGAGGCAGGGAGCCTGCCGCCGCGTAGACCTCCGCACCGATCTCCCGGTCCGCCAGCAGCAGCACGAGGCCGATACCGGAGCTGAGCGTTGACTTCCCGTTCTTGCGCGGGATCTCCACCCATGCGCTTCGGATCACCCGGACGGCGCGACCCAACTCCGGGTCATGTGCCAACCATCCGAAGATCGGCGCCACGACCCAAACCACCTGCCACGGGCTGAGCTTGAGCCGGCTGTTGCCCCACCGGCCCTTCGTGTGCTTGAAGCTCTCGATAGCACCGACGGCCCGACGCGCGGCGGCAACGTCGAAGTACGCCCCGGGTGCCCGGCTGGCCTGAGCCGCCACCACGAGGGGACGAGACCGCAGAGCCGCGGCAACGTCCTCTTCGGTAAGGCCAAGCTCCAACAGCGCGCCGTACGGAACCGGCAGCGCCTCAAGATCAGTCGAAGATATCCCCATCGTCGCCCCCCGGGTCCGGTGGTGTGATCCGGGTAGCCGACGCGGGACTCAGACCCAACTCACCGACCAGCGACCGGAAGTGACTCCGGTACTGGTGGGCAATGGTCACCCACGGGTTTTTGACGTTCCCGCGCTCCGTCTCCACCACGAGCCCGCTTCGGGAAAGCTCCCGCTCCGCCTGCCAGAGCCGGGCCACCGTGACGCAGTACTCAACGGCGGTCTCCCGCTGAGCGTCGGTGAGTCCGGCGGAGACGACCAGCGCGGGCACGGTGCGCGCCCAGACCTCCGCGGCCTTCTCCCGGACGGCGGCAATGTCGCCCGTCCGCCCCGGCATGATCTCCAGCCAGTCCGGCTCTTCCGGGTCCGTCGGACCGAAGACGGCGCCTTCGGAGTTCCGGTCCGGGCGGAAGGTCCCCTCTCGGATGGCCTGGAGATGGGGCTTCGGCTTCTGGCCACGAACAGCCACGTTGGGTCACCTCCCACAGAAACGGCCCTATGAGCCATGCGAGTTTTTTGCCTCCCTGCCGCGCCGGGGCTCCGGGGGGAGGGGGTCACCCCCCTGGTAAAACCGCAGGTCAGAAGGGCGGAGGCTCCGAACGTCGCTCCGCTGCCCATCCTCCGGGCTGGAGCCGTGCAGTCTCCCGGTTGTGACACAGGGTGCACAGCGGGCGGAGGTGCTTCGGAGCGTCGGGGTTGGCCTCACCCTGCTCCACGAGCTGGCGCCGGCTCACGGGCCAGTGGTCCGCCACGGTCGCAGCACGGGAGCACAGCACACACCACGGGTTCGCGTACAGGTACGCCTTCCGGATGCCGGGCCACCGCGGGCCGTACGAGCTACCACCCGGAGTAGTGCGTTGACGGTTGATCTTGCGCTCATGCGCCCGACACCTGCCGCCCGTGGTCAGCTCTGGACACCCGGGAATGGGGCAGGGGGTACGAGGCTTGCGCGGCATCAGAAGGGGGGCTTCTGGAAGTCGAAGTCCCGCCGCGTCTTGAGCTTGTGGCAGGGGCGACAGAGCGCCTGGACGTTGCCGTCAACGTCCTGTCCACCGTGGGCAATCGGCGTGATGTGGTCCACGTCGATAGCGGACCCGAGCACCCAAAGACCGCACGAGGCACACTCAGCCCCGCCAGCCTTGCGGATAGCCTTCCGCATCCTGGCAGCCGCACCCGTACCGGCAGCGATGACCGCCCGTCGGGCGCGAACTGAGCGCGTGTTCCGAACCATGTCCGCCCCCAACGAGTCGGAACATACTCACGTGAGTATGTTCGCCAAGGGAGGCTGAGCAGCCCTTTCGGCTCACCCCGAAGGGTCGGTTACTCGTGGCCGCTCAGCCCCCCGCACATCGAGAGAACGAGCCCTCAGACCGCCGCTTCCGGCTAGGGGGTGCGCGGGAGTCCCGCTCTCTCTGGGGGAACTGGAGTGCATCGGTCACCCGGGTCCGCGGGGCTGAGGCGTGATGAGTGACGGGCGAAACGCTCGCCCCGGCATCTCCTAAGGACTCTCTTATGTGATGTTGTACTGAGCGTTCAACTCGTCACTCATCACCCATGCTCCAGCGCTGCAAGCCGGAGCCCGCCCGCCGCGTACCGCCGGAGCTGCTTCGCATGTGAAGTGTGACATTACATAGGTAGGCAAATAAAAAGCGCGCCCCCACGCGCCCCCGGATGCGCTCCCTGTGCCGTTCGCCAGCCCGTTAGCGTCGGTCCATGACTGCTGACAGCCCCGTCCCCGATGACCACCCCTTGCCCTCCGTGGTCGGCGCCGGCCTGGACCCGCTGGGAGACCTCGTTCTCACCGTGCGGGGGAGCAAGTTCTCCCCCACCCCCGACTACGAGTTGCCTCTTGTGGTCAGCCTGGACGATGCCTCCGTGATGCTGGGCATGTACCCCTCTGACGGGCTCGTGCTGGCACAGGCGGACAACTACCCCGTCCCGGTCATCAAGTTGGGCACGCAATACCGCGTCGCCACGGCCCATCTCATCCGTGCGCTTGGCCTGGAAGAGGTCCGGATCGCTATCCGGAACGAGGGCTAGACCGGAGAACGGCGGAGCCCCCGGCTGGCCTCGTGGACCAACCAGGGGCTCCCCTGCACGACTTCGCGCCTACCGGCTACGCCGCGGACAGCTCCGCGCCTTCCTGCCGCTGGCGGTGCGCCTGGACGGCGGCAACGATCTCCGCCCGTGCCTCCGGGTTGGGCTCGTCCAACCACGTGATGACGAGCCGGTCAATCACCCGCGGACCCGCGCTTCCCCGCTGGCCGGGCGTGATGGTGACCTTCTTCAACGAGGCTCCCAAGAGTCCCTGTCGCTTCTCGACAGTCCCCTTCTCCCAGAGGCTCACCAGCGCTTCCCGGTCCATCAACGGTGTGAGGTCCGCCTCAACGGACAGCTCTGCAAGCTCCGCCTTCATTTCCTGAATCTGCGCGCTGACTTCGCGGCGGAGTTGGTCGTACTGCTCTTCGTCCATGCCTCCAATGAAGAAGTCCTTGTTGAGCCTCTTCTCCCGGGAAGCCGCCTTCTCCAACGCCGCGGAAAGAGCCAGCTTCCGCGTCTCCTTCGCCGGGTCCTGATAGCTCAGCCACCGACGCGCAATGCTCTGAATCGTCGGCGAATCGGGAGACAGCGAGAGAATGTGGTTCACCCAGAGAATCCCGATCGCTTCATCGGCCACGGTGCGCATGGTTGAAATTCCCTTGCACGCCGTAGGGCCGGAATGGATTCGAGCCCGGCAACGGTAGTTAGATCCGCCACCCGCCATTCCACCGCCACAGTGCGGGCAGTGGAAGAACCCGGAAAGAACGGCAACCGTCCTTCGCCGGCCGCGGGTCCGATCCCCGATCGAAGTTCCCGCAATCGAGCGCTTAGCGAGATTTCCCAGAATGATCGTTCGCTCTTCGGGGGTGATCACGCCATCACCACAGCTCACCGGAATACCCTTGGCGTCCATAAGCGGTTCGCCCCCGCGGTGGTATCCGTCCAGGGGATTGCCGAACTCGTCAACCATCCGCTCACGGTTCGATACCAGCCCCGCCCAGCTCGGAGAGTGCGGCAAGGCAATAACCCCTTGCGCTGTCCAGAGCTTCCCGAATCGGGTAAGGATTCCCCGGCTGTTGTGGTACTCGGCGATGGCCGCGGGAACCACATTTTCAAGCAATTGCTCAGCCATCGGACGTGCGTACTTGTATTCCTCTTCGAAGTGGCGGAGCTTCCTCTCAACCACGTGGAGACCGTAGGGAGCCGGTCCCCCCATCCACTTACCTTCTGCCTTGTGTGCGTCCACTCCGACCTGAGTCCGCAACACAATGTCCTTTACTTCGTCACGTGCCCTTTCCGACAGCAACGCGAAAAGAATGCGGCCCGTGCGGGAATCAAGGTTCTCTTGAACGCTGTAGATTCGAGAACGGCGCTTTTCGAGTTCATCGAGAAGGAGACCAACCTGTCCCATTCCCCGGCGGCTCAGACGGTCGGTTTTCCAGACATAAAGCGTCTTCGATATGCCGTCCATCATGGCCTGAATAGCGGCGTCGAATTCCTCGCGCTTGATGTACGCCTTGCTGGCGGATCGCTGTTCGAACCACACTCGGCGGATCTGCAAGCCGTCTCGGCGTGCCTGCCACACGATATCCCGGACGTGAGTTCGTAGCGTGGTCACGTCCTCACGCTTGTTGCTCCGGCGAACGTACGCCTCCGCCCGGTCTTCCGGGGCACAGGAGACGAGATCCCAGAGCCCCAGCTCCCGAAGCTCCGCCTCTTCGAAGCCCAGTGCCAGCAGCACCGCCCGGTCTTCGCGCTCCGGCAGCGGCGCCGTGATCAGGTCCGCGAACCGCTGATACTTCTCAACCTTGTTTTCCACCGTGGAACCTCCGGAGTCAGCCGCTCTGGCCTTCCCTGGAGTGCTTCGGATTCCCGAGAAAGCATTTCCGCAGGTCAGAGCGGTTGGTGTTCCTTAGTCCACGGGCACCCGCTGGCGAAGAAGATCGGCGCCTGGCCGGCCGTGCTGACGGTGACGGGCGTGGTGGCCGCCGCGTCCGCGCTGACCACCGGCGACTGAACGGGCGGCGGGCGGAGCCCGGTTCAGCTCCCGAAGCGCGCCGCGAAGGCCGTCCGGTTCGCGGAGGGCTCGCTGCGGTCCCAGACCGCGAACACCACCCGGTCGAAGGCCCCGCCCCACTCGTCCAGGGCCTGCCCGAAGGCGTCCGCCACCTCCGCCGGGTCGTTGCGGAACACGCCGCAGCCCCAGGCGCCCAGCACCAGCTCCCGCGCGCCGTGCCGGGCGGCGACGGCCAGCACCCGCCGGGCCCGTTCGGCCAGCACCGGGCCGAGGTCGAGCGGACGGCCGGGCGAACGCAGCGCCAGCTGGCCCGCGTTGGGCGCGGGCGAGGTGAGGAAGCCGACCCGGTGAGTGCGTTCGAGCAGTTCGCCCCGGTCGTCCCGGAGCACCGGCACGTCCGGCGACCAGATCACCCGGTGGCTGTAGCGCAGGTCGGTGGAGGCCCGGTGCGCCTCGTAGTAGTCGGGGGCCTCGATCAGGCAGCGGTACAGCAGCGCGGAGCGGCAGACGTCCTCCTCCTGGGCCTTCGCCCCGCGCAGGTAGCCGCCGCCGGGGTTGCGCGCGGACGCGAAGTTGAGCACCGCGACGCCCCGCCCGCCGTCGGCGACCAGCCGCCGGGCCGCCTGCATGCTGCCCTCGCCGGTCACCTCGACCACCGCCCCGGCGGCCAGCGGGCCCGGGCCGGGCCCGAACTCCGCGTCCGGCGGGTACGAGACCGTCCCGGCCCGGGCCGCGGCCAGCTCCTCGGCGATCCGCACCACCGCCCCGCCCGGGCTCCGGTACTCGCCCTGGTCGGCGATCTGCTCGTTCTGCGTGGCCACGGCCTTCTGCCTGCTGCTCATGCCCGGGACGCTAATCCCCAACTCCCGCCCCCACCAGTGATTTTCGGCCCCGGAAACGCGGCCGGGCCCGCCCCACCGAAGTGGAGCGGGCCCGGTTCAGGCTGCCTGCGGAGCGTCAGTTCTTCCAGCGCGGCTTGCGGTCGCCGCCGCCGTTGAAGCCGCCGCGGTCGTCGCGGTTGAAGCCGCCGCGCTCACGGTCGCCACCGAAGGAGCGGCCACCACGGTCGTCACGGTTGAAGCCACCGCCCTGCGGGCGCCCACCGGAGCGGTGGTCGTCGCGCCGCGCGAACGGACGGCTGCCGCCACCGGCCTGGCCGCGGTCCCGGTCGCCGAAGGAGCGGCCGCCGCGGTCGTCGCGGTTGAAACCGCCACGCTCACGGTCGCCACCGAAGGAGCGGCCACCACGGTCGTCACGGTTGAAGCCACCGCGCTCGCCACGGTCCCGGTCGCCGAAGGAGCGGGCCGGACGGTCGCCACCGAAGGAGCGGCCGCCGCGGTCGTCACGGTTGAAACCGCCACGCTCACGGTCGCCACCGAACGAACGACCACCACGGTCATCACGGTTGAAACCGCCACGCTCACGGTCACCGCCGAACGAACGACCACCACGGTCATCACGGTTGAAACCGCCACGCTCACGGTCGCCACCGAACGAACGACCACCACGGTCATCCCGGTTGAAGCCACCGCGCTCACGGTCACCGCCGAACGAACGACCACCACGGTCATCCCGGTTGAAACCGCCACGCTCGCCGCGGTCCCGGTTGTTGTACGCCGGGCGCTCGCTGCGGGCCTCGCGGTAGGACGGGGCGCGCTCCTCGGTCACCGGCTGCTCGGCCTCGACGGCCACGGCGGCGGCGACGGGGGTCTCGGCGTCGGCCTCGGCGGCCGGCTCCTCGTCCTCGATGCCCAGCTCGGCACGCTCACGGGCGGCGCGGGCGGCCAAGCGGTCGGCCTCCTCGCGCAGCTCGTTGGCGCGGCGCTGGGCGCGCTCCAGCTCGCGGGTGAGCTCGGCGACCTCGCGCTCGGCGGCGCCGGCGATGCCGGACGCGCTCTCGGCCTGGACCTCGACCAGCGAACGGGCGCCGGTGATCTTGGCGACCTCGGCGTCGAAGGCGTGGTCGAGGATGTGGCGCGAGGCGTCCACGCCCGCGTCCTCCATCAGCCGGAACACGCCGCGGCGCTGGTGCGGCAGCACCAGGGTGACGACGGTGCCGGAGCGGCCGGCCCGCGCGGTGCGGCCGGAGCGGTGCAGGTAGTCCTTGTGGTCGCCGGCCGGGTCGACGTTCAGCACCAGGTCGATGCCGTCGACGTGGATGCCGCGGGCGGCGACGTCGGTGGCGACGACCACGTTCAGGTAGCCGTCCTTGAAGTCGCCGAGGACGCGGGTACGGGCGCCCTGGGTCATGCCGCCGTGCAGCGCGTCGGCCTTCACGCCGGACTCCACCAGCTGCTGGGCGACCCGATCCGCACCCATCTGGGTGCGGACGAAGATGATGGTGCGGCCCTTGCGGGCGGCGATCGCGCTGGTGATCGGCGCCTTGTCCTTGGGCTTCACGACCAGGATGTGGTGGGTCATGGTGGTGACCGCGCCGGCCGACGGGTCGACCTCGTGGGTGACCGGGTTCTTCAGGTAGCGCTTGACCAGGGTGTCGATCTCGTTCTCCAGGGTGGCGGAGAACAGCAGGCGCTGGCCGCCGGCCGGCACCAGGTCGAGGATCTCGGTGACCTCGGGCAGGAAGCCCATGTCGGCCATCTGGTCGGCCTCGTCGAGGACGGCGATCTCGACCTCGTCCATCTTGGCGGAGCCGCGGTTGATCAGGTCGCGCAGGCGGCCGGGGGTGGCGACCAGGACGTCGACGCCGCGCTCCAGCGCGTAGATCTGGTTCGACATCGAGGTGCCGCCGCAGACCACCTTCAGGCGCAGGCCGAGCACCGAGCCGAACGGCTCCAGCGCGTCGGCGACCTGCATCGCCAGCTCGCGGGTCGGGACCAGGATCAGGCCGCGCGGGTGCTTGGCCTTGGTGCGCTCGCCGTCGGCGAGGCGGGTCAGCAGCGGCAGGCCGAAGCTCAGGGTCTTGCCGGAGCCGGTGCGGCCGCGGCCCAGCACGTCCTTGCCGGACAGCGCGTCCGGGATGGTCGCGGCCTGGATCGGGAACGGGGTGGTGACGCCGCGCTTGGCGAGCGCCCGGACCACGTCGTCGTGCAGGCCCAGGTCACCGAAGGTGATGGTGGGCTCGGCGTCGGCGTCGGCGGCGGTGTCCGCGTCGAACTCGGCGTCGGTGTCGACGTCGGTGAGCTCGGCGAGCTCCGCGTCCAGGGTGTCGGTGTCGAGGGAGTCGGTGTCGGCGGCGTCGGACCCGTTCGCGGGCATGGCGAAGCGGGCGTCGTCAACGAGAGACATGCAAAACCTTCCGGAAGTGGCACGCGCCAAAGTCCGGTGGGTCTGTTGAAAAACCGCCTCTATGCGGTCAGCCACGGATCGCCGGAACGCGCCAAGGGCGCTCAAAGGTGTATGAGGAGCGCCAGCCAAATAGGATCAAACGAACGATCTACCACCATAGGGGAGCCTGGGGATCAGAGGCAAATCCCCTGGTCAGCACCTCGAACGAAGGCCCGGCCCGGCCGCTCAGTGCGCCGACGGCGACTCGCTGGGGCCCTCCGACCCCGAACCGCTCGGCGTGGCCGACGGCGCCGGCGAGTGCGCGGGCACCGACGGGCTGCCCTGCGGGCTCGGCGAGGCCGACGCCCCGCCCCCGCTCCCCTCGCTCCCCCACTGCCGCCGCTGCCGCCACCGGCGGGCGGCTGGGCGGCACCGAGGCCGGCGGGCTCGCCGTCCGCGACGGGGCCGCGCTGCCGGCCGGGCCGGCCGGCACCTGCACCGGCGCGTTCGGCACCCCCTCCGACACCGGCGGCGGCGTGGACCCCGGCGCGGGCGCCCCCGCGGCCGACGACGCCCCGGGTGACGCCCCGTCAAGGCTCAACGCCCCGCCGTGCTCCCCGTGCTGGACGTTCTGCCGCGGCCCCTGCCCGCCCCCGGGCCGGACGCTCGCCGCCGCCCCCGTCCCCGACGGCCGCACCTCCGGCTTCCCGCCCGGGACGTCCGCCCCCACCGACATGCAGCCGCCCAGCCCGAGCACGGCCAGCGCCGCCGCCACCGAACCCGCCGCCGTCCGCCGCACCGACCAACCCGCCACCATCGAGCCACCTCCCGCACGGCCCGCCCGGGGACCGCCACCGTTCCCGGTGCCCAACGCTCAGCCGCCCCGCCGGGACACGGGTACCACCCCACCGGCTCCCGACCCCGTCCCCGCGCCCCCCGCTCCGCACCCCTCGCCCCCGCGCACGCCCGCGCTCCCCCGCGGGCGCCTCACCCCCAGACCGCGTGCCCGATCCCCGCCCCCGCGTACACCGCCGCCAACCCGGCGCCCAGCGACAGTCCGACGTTCGCCAACGCCGCTCCGCGGGAGGCGTTCTGGGCCAGCTTCAGGGTCTCGAACGAGAACGTCGAGTACGTGGTGAGCGCCCCGCACAGCCCCGTCCCGAGCAGCAGCCGGACGTCCGCCGGGGCGACCGCCGTGAGCAGGCCGAGCAGCGCGCAGCCGCAGACGTTGACGGTGAGCGTGCCCCACGGGAAGCCGAAGCCGACCCGGGAGTGCACCGCCCGGTCCGTCAGGTACCGCAGCGGGGCGCCGACCGCCGCGCCCGCCACCACCAGCAGCCAGTTCACGCCGCCGCCTCCCGCCCCAGCAGTACCGCCCGGGTCGCGCTCGCGGCCCCCCACACCGCGGCCAGCGCGGCCAGCAGCGTCCCGCCCAGGTAGAGCAGCGCCTTGCCGGGCAGCCCGTGGTCGAGCAGCTGCTGCGCGTCCACCGCGTACGTCGAGAAGGTGGTGAACCCGCCGAGGATCCCGGTGGCCAGGAACGGCCGCAGCAGCGGGTGCGGCCGGCGCCGCCCCTCGGTGAGCGCCACCAGCACCACCCCGATCACCGCGCAGCCCACGGTGTTGACCAGCAGCGTGGTCCACGGGAACGCGTCCTTCGCCGTCGGCCACAGCAGCCCGGCCCCGTACCGGGCGCTCGCCCCGAGCACCCCGCCCGCGGAGACCGCGGCCACCACCCGGCCCTGCCCGCGCAGCACCGGCTCCCTCGTCGTCATGCCGCCCAGTCAAGCACCCGCCGACCCGCGCCCCGCCACCGCGTGGATGCCCTGGCGCCCCGTCAGCGGAACTCCGACAATGGGGCACGTGGAGATGACCCGGGACGAGTTCGAGGCGCTGGTGTCCGACGCGCTGGACCAGATTCCGCCGAAGCTGGCCGCGATGATGGACAACGTCGCGGTCTTCGTCGAGGACGAACCCGACCCCGCCACCCCCGACCTGCTCGGCCTCTACGAGGGCATCCCGCTCACCGAGCGCGGCGAGTGGTACGCCGGCGTCCTCCCCGACCGGATCATGGTCTACATGGGCCCGACCCTCCGCCACTGCGACACCCGCGAGCAGGCCGTCGAGGAAGTCCGCACCACCGTGATCCACGAGGTCGCCCACCACTTCGGCTTCGACGACGACGAACTCCACGACCTCGGCTGGTCCTGAACCCCCCGCCGCGCCGACCCCCCGAAACCGTTTTGGCGTTCCCGCCCGGCATCCCATATGCTTCTCGACGTCCCCGAACGCCGGATGATCCGGCCGGAAGGGCCGCAAGCCCTCATCGTCTAGTGGCCCAGGACGCCGCCCTTTCAAGGCGGTAGCACGGGTTCGAATCCCGTTGGGGGTACGCAGTACCGCAGTAAGGTCCTGTGCGGAGCAATCCGCACGAGGTCCCGTGGAGCAGTTGGTTAGCTCGCCACCCTGTCAAGGTGGAGGTCGCGGGTTCAAGTCCCGTCGGGATCGCTCGTCTCGAAAGAGGCGGTGCAGTACGGCCAGGTAGCTCAGTTGGTACGAGCGTCCGCCTGAAAAGCGGAAGGTCGCCGGTTCGACCCCGGCCCTGGCCACCACGTTTGACCAGGCACGGTGCCCTCGAAGCAGCTCGCTTCGGGGGCATTTTCATGCCGTTTGACGCCAACGACACAGCGGGCGGTCAGGACCTCTCCGCGTCTTGCCACAGCGGCGCCGGCCCCACCGTCACGCCGCGTCCGCGTGACGGTGGGGCACGAAGCGCATCGTCGTTCTTCCGCCCAGAGGGGCCAGCCGGATGTCCAATCCGTCTCGGAAAGCGCAGCGATCAGCGGCGCCAGCGCCTTCGTCCTGGGCCGCTTTCGAGGCTCTGGGGCGGGCGGGCCGGCCTGGGCGGCAACCGCGAGCAGGTCTGCGTCGACACGCAGGAAGTCCGCGAGCGCTCGCTGCGGTGCGGTGAGTCGGTCGAGCCCGGCCGGGACCGGGGGCTCGACTACTTCCCGGTGAGCCTCCTCGTCGTCGTCCTGCAGCGCCCAAGCGCCGACGGCGGACAGCCACGCGAGGTACAGGGCGCGGTGATCCCCGGAAGCCAGCTCGGCCCGCACCCCGGCGATAGCACCGAGCGAGTCCTCGGCACCCTCCTTCCAGTCCCCACCCTCGTCCTCGCTGCGCAGGTCCAGAACGAGGTGGGTCTGGGTCGTCCATGCCTCGACGCACTCGTCGAAGCAGTACGGCTCCAGCGCCCGCAGCGTGAGCTGCCCCTTGGGTACGCGCAGGATCACCTGGTGGGTGCCCCAGTTGGTCAGATAGAGGTGAGCGTCGTAGTACTGCTCCACCATCCGCCTCGGATCACCGCGGAAGTCGCCCCACTGATATTCGTTGGTGAAGCTGGTCGCGGTGATCCGGGCTCGGGTGGACAGCGCCCGCAGTTGTTCCTGCTCGTCGCTGGTCAGCGGCCGGTCGATCGCCAGGAACTCGTAGTACTGGTACTCGCTCATCGCTGGGACCCTAGCGGGACCCCTGACCCCCGATGATGGAATCGACCAGGCTCAAAGCGGGCAGGAAGCGACGACGGATCCCGAGCAGCCACACACCGTCGAACAGATCCGAGTCCTCGTCAGCTGGATCGGCCCGGGACGAAAACTCACCCGGACGGGAAGGTCGCTCTCGCGGATGCCCGGGCCCTGATCGCTCTCCTTGAGACCGGCGACACCATCGACCCGGCTATCGGTGACAGGACGTTCGAGACCAAGTCCAGCCAGGAGCTGTACCACCTGAACCTGCTGGTGGAATGGGCCAAGGCGGCCCGGCTGCTTCGGGTCACCGGCGGCCGTCTGGTACCCGTCAAGAAGAACGCGCGCCTGCTGGAGGACCCCGACCGCGACGTGGACCGCCTCCTCGCTGCGCTCAGAGGCCTCGGGGCCGCCCAGCAGACTGGCAAGTCCGTCACTCTCACCTCAGCCGGCCGTCAAGCCATGGCCCGGGGGCCCGGGTCCGCGGGGAGCTACGCGCTGGTGACCCGGTCTACGAACTCCGCTTCCAGCTCTCGGACGTGGATCAGCCGTCTGTCTGGCGTCTCGTCCAGGTACCGGCAGGCATCCGCCTCGACAGGCTGCACCAGGTCATCCAGGCCGCCATGGGCCGGCAGAACTGTCACCTGCACGCGTTCAGCGCGAACAGCGTCCAGTACGGACGCCGTTCCTCTGAACTCGACTTCGGCGGCCCGGGCGGGTGTGAGGGCCTCAAGCGAACCCTCCAGGACTCCGCCGACCCGGAGCACGAGGGCCTGCCTCGCCGGCTCGGCCTCAGGACAACAGCCGACTTCGACCCGGCCCACTTCGTCCTGCCCGCGATCAACCAACAACCGCGCACCCTCGACTGACGAACACAGTCCGGTCCCGAGACTCCCGTTGGCTCCAACCGCACAGCGGACGGTCCGGAGCGATCGGGGCCTCGCGGGGGGCCGGAGAACGGGCGCCGCGGCGAACACCGCGCACGAGCACTGTCGGCCCGGGCCCCGGACTACTCTGAGGGGGTTGCCCGGCGCACCCCAGGAGACACCCCTCATGAACCCGGAGCACTTCGCACTCCTCGAAGAAGCCCGACGGAGCCTGCCCGACGGGTTCAAGGTGGAGATCTCGGGCGACACCATCGTCATGATGGTCAGCCCCTCGGGGATCCACCAGCGAAACCTGCTGCTGGTCCGCCGCCAGTTCGACAGGCACGCCCCGGTCGATCTGCTGCCGAGCGAGAACACCGACCTGGTGTCACCCCACGTCGGCAAGAGCCGCAACCCGGACCTGACGTACCTTCCGAGCGAGGCACTGGAAACGACCGACAACCAGGTCCCGTCCGAGTTCGCCGCCATCGCCGTCGAGCTCGTCTCCCCCTCGAACCCGGAGAACGACTGGGTGGGGAAGGTGCGCGACTACCCGTTGATGGGCATCCCGCTGTACCTGCTGGTCGACGCCAGGCAGAAGACCGTCACCCTGTTCAGCCGGCCCGACGGTACGAAGTACCACCGCCGTGAGGACATCGAGTTCGGCGAGACGCTGCACATCCCCGAGCCGTTCGACTTCGACCTGATCACGAGCGACCTACTGCCGTACTGACCCACGCCTGCTCGCACTGCCCACCACCGGTTGACGCCAACACCGACGCCGACCGGCTCGGACAGCGGCGCTCGACAACGGCCTCTCCTGGACGGCAGAAGCGTTCGAACCGGGACACCCCGGAGCGCATGGGCGGTTTCTAGCGGTCGTTCCGCCGCCGGCCGCGCCGGGCGGCCCGGGTCAGGGTGTCCGGTCGATCAGGGCGGCCAGGCCGTCGAGGATGCGCGGGAGGCCGAACTCGTAGGCGTGGTCGGCGTTGTAGGCGCCGCCCTGGGCCTGGCCGGCGGCGGCGCCGACGCGGGTGGCGACGGGGTAGCGGGCGGGGTCGAGGACGCGGGCGAGGAGGTCGGCGTTGGCCTCCCACCACTGCTGGTCGCTCATCGCGCTGTCCTGCTGGGCGGCGCGTTCGTCGGCGGCCGCCCGGGCGCAGGTCTGGACGAAGCCGAGCAGGTGGGTGAGGGCGGCGTCGAGGCTGACGTCGTCGAGGCCGGTGTCCTCGAGGGCGGAGAGCTCGTACTCGTACTTGGCCATCAGGCCGGGGCCGAGCGGCGGGCGGGTGGTGGGGACGGCGGCGGTCCAGGGGTGGGCGGCGTACAGGGCACGGTTGTCGTCGGCGACGGCGGTGGCGCGGGCCCGCCAGCCGGGGCCGACGGGGGTGGTGCGGGGCATCGTGGCGTAGAGGGTGTCGAGCATCAGGTCGAGCAGTTCGGCCTTGCCGGGGACGTAGGTGTAGAGCGCCATCGGGGAGAGGCCGAGTTCCTGGGCGACCCGGCGCATGGTGACGGCGTCCAGCCCTTCGGCGTCGGCGATCCGGGTGGCGGTGGCGGCGATCGCGGCCGGTGAGTGGGCCTGCCGGGGGCCGCGCCGGCCGCCGGTGGCGGCGGTGGGGACGCCCCAGAGCAGGGCGAGGGTGTGCGCGGGGTCTCCGGCGCTGCTCCGGTTGCTGGCCATGCGGGGGATTCTCCCATGCAAAAATCTCCGTACTTTGTATAGTGTACTGCGTACGGAGATGGTGGCCCGCATCTCGCGCCGCGCATCCCGGGCCGCGCCCGCGCACGCCCGTACGCATACGCATGACCGATCCGGAAGGACTCCCCTTGAAGATCAACCGATCCGCCGTGTCCCTGACCGTCGAGGACGTCGCGGCCTCCGCCGCCTTCTTCTCCGAGCACCTCGGCTTCCGGGAGGAGATGTCCGCCGACGGCTTCGTCTCGCTCGGCCACCCGGACGCCGGGCTCAACGTGGTCCTGCTCCGCCGCGGCCTGGAGGTCCTGCCCGAGGGCTTCCGCGACCAGCACGCGGCCGGACTGATCCTGGCCTTCACCGTGGACGACGCCGCCGGCGCCGAGGCCCGGCTGCGGGAGGCCGGGGCGCCGATCACCATGCCGCTGCGCGACGAGCCCTGGGGCGAGCGGCTGTTCCAGACCACCGACCCGAACGGCGTGGTGGTCCAGTTCGTCGAGTGGCTGACCCCCGCCGAGGCCACCGCCGGGGCCACCGTCGAAGCCGCTGCCGAAACCACCGCCGAGGCCATCGCCGGGGCGTGACGGGCAGGGGAGTCGGCCCGCCCCGGCACCGGGGCGGGCCCGTCAGCGCAGCTTGCGCCGCACCGCCTTGCGGGTGTTGCGCACCCGCCGGTGCATCCGCTGGACGTTGGCCAGGGTGTGCACCCGGCCGGCCACGGTCAGGCGGTACTTGAGGCGCAGGAAGGGCGGGAGGGCGGCGAGGCGGTCGGCCCCGATGGCGCTGACCAGCCGGGTGACGTGCCGGTGGTAGGCGTACCGGTAGTCGTGGTCGCCGTCGGGGACGGTCCAGAAGAACATCGGGATCTCCTCGACCAGGGTGTTGTGGTCGTAGGCCCGCAGGTGCTCGCGGAAGACGGGTTCGGGCCGGTCGAGCAGCCAGCCGCGGACGAGTTCGATGGAGCGGACCCGGTCGGCGAGGCCGCGCGGGTCGGTGCGGCGCTGGGTGATCGAGCTGTCGCCGTCCTCGCGGATCCGCCAGTGGTAGATCGGCTCGGACAGCACGTCGACGCTCTTCGCCAGGAAGTGGTGCGGGACGCTGACGGGGGCGTCCTCGTAGAGCATGCCCTCGGGGTAGTCCAGGCCGGCGGCGGCGTGGAAGGAGCGCCGGTAGACCTTGTTCCAGGCGGTGCGGTCGGTGACCAGCGAGGGGTGCTCGCTGACGTGGGTGCGCAGCCGGGTCTCGGCGAACGGGCGGACGTGGACGTGCGAGGGCTCCAGCCCGGCGGTGCGCAGCCGCAGCACGTTGCCGGTGGCGAAGTCGGATCCGGTGCTGTCCAGGGTCTCGACCATCAGCCGGTAGGCGTCCGGCGGCAGCACGTCGTCGCTGTCGACGAAGGCCAGGTACTCGGTGCCGGGGTCGAGGTGGCGCACGCCGGTGTTGCGGGCGGCGCCGAGGCCCTGGTTCTGCTGCCGGACCAGGCGGAACCGCGGGTCGCGCCCGGCGTACCGCTCGGCGATGGCGGCGCTGCTGTCGGTGGAGCCGTCGTCGACCATGACGCACTCGAGGTCGGCGAAGGTCTGCTCGGCGATCGAGTCCAGGCAGGCGGCGAGGTAGCGCTCGACGTTGTACACCGGGACGACGACGGAGAGGCGGGGGGCCATCGGCTGCGCGGCCTTTCGAAAGGGCACCCCGGAGGACGGCCGGGAGGGCCGCCGGGAATGCCGCCGGGCGCGAACCCGCGAAGCGTATCCAACCCCAACAACATTGCGGGAAACGGAAGATGGCGCGAAAGTAGCGGAGGAATCCGCTCCGAAGGCCCGCCGACCGGCGGGCGCGCGAACGAGCGCGAACAACCGAGCGCCGCTGCCCACCCCCGTGGGGCAACGGCGCCCGAGCATCCGGATGCCGATCCTGCCGACCTGGTCCACGGTGTGTCAACTATCGTGGATTTTTCAACGAAGGTCCCGATCGTCGGGCGACCGACCGCCACGTTTTGGGCACGAATCCCCCAACGATCGTGCAGAACAGGACCATCGAGGGATACGCCCGGGGGTAAGGAGCCTCTATGATCCGGCACATGCCCCAGGAAACCCCCCGCGCCGAAGCCCCGGACTTCGCCAGCCGCTTCCGGCGCCTGATAGCGGTGATCTACCCCAAGGACCTCGGCCGTCCCTGGCGGGACAGCGAGATCGCCGAAGGCACCGGGCTGAGCGGAACGTACATCGGCAACCTGCGCAAGGGCACCCAGAAGCCGAGCCTGGAGAACGCCGTCCGGATCGCCAAGTTCTTCGGCGTCCCGCTCGACTACTTCTCCGATTCGGAGACCGCCCGCGCGGTGGAGCAGGACCTGCGCAAGATCGAGGCGCTGCGGGACGCCCGGGTCGAGCGGATCGCCATGCGGGCGGCCGGGCTGCCGCCGGAGATGCAGGACGCCGCACTCACTATTGTGGAGCAGTTGCGGCGGGCCGTGGGCCTGAACGACGGGCAGCCGGACGAGGCCGGCCCGGAGACGTGACGGAGCGCCAGCAGGTGCCGCTGGGACACTGGCGGCTGCCGGAAGGGGTCGACGTGCGGGGTGTGGGAAGCGGACTGGGCCGGACCCGCCGCCGGATGCGGGCGGTCGCGCGCGACCTGCGCCTGCCGCCGCTGAGCACCGTCGAGGAGCTGTGCGCGGCGGTCTCCGCGCACCTGGACCGGCCGATCCGGATCGCCCCGCGCCGGATGCGGGTCGGCGAGCCCTCCGGCTTCGTCGAGCGCCTGCCCGCCGAGGACGTCGTCCACGTCGAGCAGGAGACCTCCGGACTGCACCGGGCGCACATCGTCTGCCACGAACTGGCCCACCTGCTGTGCGGCCACCTGACCGAGCCCGCGCTGCTCGACCCGGACACCGCCCGGGTCGAACTGCCCACCATCGACCCGGAGATGCTCCGGCTGGTGCTCGGCCGCTCGCACTACGACGACGCCGCCGAGGAGGAGGCCGAGGTGCTCGGCGCCGAGCTGATGCGCATCCTGGTGCTCGCACCCGGCGCCGGCACCACCTCGCAGCTCGCCCCCGCGCTGGAGCACCGCAAAGGACAGCATGTCTGAACTGCCGTACAACCTGGTCTACTTGGGTATCGGCAGCGCTGCCTGGCTGGTCGCCGCACTGAAGCTGCGGGCCTGGCGGCGCGACCCGTCCTTCGGCCTGCTGGTGGTCGCCCTGGCGATCGCCTCCCCGGCCACCGCCTTCCTGCTGGCCTCCCCGCTGCTGTACCGGGGCATCGGGCACCTCACCGGCGTCGGCAACCTGGCCACCCTGTTCGTCTACCTCGGCATCGTCGGCTTCTCCGCCGCCGCCGTGGTCCTCGCCCTGGTCTGGACCCCGCCCGAGGAACGCGCCGGCGCCCTGATGTGGGCGCCGCTGGACGACCGGCTGCGGCAGCGGGTGCGCCGCCGCACCGCGGTGTTCGCCGCCCTCGTCCCCGTCCTGGCCGTGCTGTTCCTGGCCGGTGGCCCGTACCGGCCCGAGACCCCGCTGACCTTCGACACCACCTTCGCGCCGCGCACCGCCACCGCCCTGTTCCTGGCGCTCTACCAGGGCCTGTTCGCCTACGCGCTGATCGACATCGGCCGGGTCTGCCTCGGCCACGCCGCCCGGCTGCCCGAGGGCTGGCTGCGCCGCGGCATCCGGCTGATCGCCCTCGGCGCGCTCACCGCCTGCGGCTACGTGCTGTGCAAGATCGCCGCGATCGCCCTCGCCCACGCGGGCGTCGAAGGCACCGAGTGGCTCAGCACCGCGCTCGGCCCGGCCTTCGCCGCGCTCGGCGCGATCGGCATCACCTGCGGCTTCGCCGGCCCGGCCGGCGCCGCGTGGGCCGTGCGCCGCCGCGACTTCCGCGCCCTGCGCCCGCTCTGGGACCTGGTCTACCGGGCCGACCGCCGCCTCGCCCTGGAGGGCCCGCCCTCCCCCGCCTGGCGCGAACGCCTCGCCCTGCGCGACCTCGAATGGCGCACCACCCGGCGCGGCCTGGAGATCCGGGACGGCCAGCTGACGCTCCGTCCGTTCGTCGACCCCGCCGCCGTCCACGCCGCGCAGCGCCTGGCCGGCCGCGCCTCGCTCGCCCCCAGCCACCGCGACGCCCTGGTGGTCGCCGCCGCGATGCGCTCCGCCGTCGCCGCCCTCGCCGCCGGGACCGTCCCCCGCCCCCGCGAGGAGCAGCCCGCCCTGCCCGGCCTGGACACCGCGCCCGCCGAGGAACGCGCCCACCTCGTCCTGGTCGCCTCCTACCTGCGCTCCCCGCTGCTGGACCGCGCCCTGGAACCCCTCGCGTGAGCACCCCCGCACCGCCCCGGGACGCGTTCGCCGCCCTCGTCCTGCACCGGCGCCCGCAACGCTCCCGGGTCGGCCTGACGCTCGGCTTCGTGCGCACCTTCGCCGTCCCCGAGATCGCCGAAGTCCTGGACCGCACCGGCAAGTTGGCGTCCGCCCCGAAGGCCCGCGCGAAGGCCACCGGCGCCATGATGTTCGCCCTCATCGGCCACGGCGTGGACAGCCCGGACGGGCAGCGGATCGTCGCCGAACTCGCCGCGATGCACCGGCTCCCCGGCGTGGACGCCGAGCTGATGCGCTACGTGCTGGCCTGCTTCACCGTCTGCCCGGTCGAGTTCGCGGACGGCACCCCCGCCGAGCGCGAGGCGGCCGCCGCCTTCGCCGCCGACCTCGCCGCGGCCCTGCACCTCCCGCCGCCGCCCGGGCCCGACCTGGCCGGAACGGCCGCCTGGATGCGGGAGTTCGAGACCGCGAGGTTCGCCCCCAGCGAGGCCGGCCGCCGCCTCTGGCACACCGTCGCCCCGCTCTTCGCCGCCCGCCTCCCCCGCCGCCTCGCCCGCCACGCCCCCGCCTTCGCCGCGGCCCTGCTCGACGCCCCGCTGCGCGCCGCCTTCGCCCTCCCCGGCCACCGCTCCCGCTGCGCGCCGCCGCCCGCCTCGCCTTCCACCTCACCCGCTGAACCGCCCGTCCGGCCGCCGGCCGGACCGCCCACCGACCGGCCGGACCGCCCGGCGGCCCCGGGAGGTCTCAGCCACGCGGCCCGTGCACCCGGCGGTGGCTCCAGGCCAGCAGGCCGAGCAGGATCAGGCCGGACAGCACCAGGCTGGTCCCGGTCGCCCAGCCGGCCATCGGGAGGGACGGGACCAGCACCGCCACGACGCCCGCGGCAATCAGCCCGAGACCGGCCAGGACCGAGCCCGCGATCCGCCAGCCCGAGGCGACGCTCGCTTCGACGCCCTGCATGGCCTTGACCCGGACCGGCTCCACGTACCGGGCGAAGGCCGGCACCGCGCGGGCGACCAGCACCATCCCGGCCAGCAGGAGCAGCATCCCGGGCCCGGGCAGCACCAGCAGCACCACGCCCACCACGATCAGGCTCGCCCCGGCCACCCCGAGGAGCACCCGCGCCACCGGATGGACCGTCGCCGGGTCCGCTTCGAATCCCGGCCGCTGCTGATCGTTCATCGATCCACCCTAACCGGACGGCCGGCGTCCCCCGGAGCCGCCGAGCCGCCGAGCCGCCGACCACCGGCCCACCGGCCACCGGCACACCGGCGCACGCGTCGGGGCCGCTCCCCCGGCGGTCCGGGAGGAACGGCCCCGACGGCGCGTCGGACCGCGCTACATCCCGTTCTTGCGGATCGGGGTGTACTCGGCCAGCTTGGACATCGGCTCCTCGTGCGAGATGCAGCCCTGGCTGCCGGAGTCCTCCAGGATGATCGCCCGGGTGTGCGCCGCGTCCGCCCAGCCGCCGAACAGCACCACGTGCTGCTCCATGTCGCCGCGGGTGTGGTGGACCACCAGCGCGTCGCCCGGCTGGAGGTCCTGGCGGGCGATGTGGTGGGCGATGCCGCCCGACTCGCTGATCAGCGAGCCGGTGACGGTGCCGGGGCCGGGCAGGCCCCAGGCCGCGGAGAGGAAGCCGGAGCAGTCGACCCGGTAACCGTTGGTGACGGCGCCCTGGCTGTAGCCGAGCCGGCGCTGGACCCGCTCCATGGCCCGCTCCACCATGGCCTTGCGCTCGTCGGACACCCCGTCCAGCTTGGGCTGGGCCTTCACGCCGACGCCCTCGCCGTTGCGCGGGTGCCGGTGGTCGGACCAGGAGTCCCAGCCGCTGCCGTTGACGATCTTGGTCTTCCAGTCGCCGGTCGACCGGTCCTTGATCTTCGGCCCGTCGTGCTTGCCGCCGGGGCCGCTAACGATCCCGGTGCCGTCGTTCCCGCTGGTGTCGTGGCCACCGCCACCACCGCCACCGGTGTGCCCGCCACCGCCGTCAGTCCCGGTGTGGCCACCGCCACCACCGCCGCCGGTCCCGCCCGTCCCGCCGCCCTTGCCCTTGTCGACGCTGTCGATCCCGGTCCGCGGCGACTTCGGCTTCTCCTGCTCGGTGTGCTGGCGCTTGAGCTCCTCGGCGATCTTCCGCTCGACCTCCTCGTACGAGGCGATCAGCTGCTTGATCTTCGCCGCGTCCTCACCCAGCTCCTTGGTGAGCTTCTCCTTGGTCTTCGCCAGGGCCTCGGCCCGGGCGTTGATGTTCTGGACGTCCTTGGCGACCTCCGCCAGGATCTGGCCGGCCCCGAGGACACCCATGATCCAGCCCGAGAACACATCCGTGGCGGCCGCCTTGGCGACGGTCGCCTTGATCTCGCCGAGCCGGCCCGACATCTCCTCCATCCGCTGGTTGATCTGCGCGAAATCCTGCTGGATCTTCTGCAGCTCACCCGGCTGGAAGCCGAACTGATTCCCCGCCATCGTGCTGTTTCCCCCTGTGGTCGGCCCGGCCCGTACGGGCCGGGTCCGGTGTGCTGCGGTCGGTCGTCGCGCCGGCCGGCGTCCGCCGGCCGGTCGCGTCGGAGGATCGTCAGAGGACGTTGGCGAGCTGCTTGACCGAGTCGCCGAGCTGGCCGAGCTCGTCCGCGACGGAGTTCAGCTCCCGGACGCGGCCCTGGGCGTGCGCGATGAAGGCGTCCGCGGCCGCGCCGTGCCAGGTCAGGCCGCCGAGCACGGCGCTGACCTCGCGGCCGAGGCCGTCGACCTGCTTGCCCAGTTCGGCCAGCTCCTGGGCGATCTTGTTCAGTTCGGCGTCGGCGTCGCCGAACATCTTGCCGAGCGCCCAGTGCGCGATCTCGGCCGGCGCCATGACGATGTCCTCGCCGACCTTGACCACGTCACCGGCGAGGTGCTTGACGTCTCCCCACAGATCCATGGCGGTCCCCCTGTTTCCCCGTGATTTCCCCGAAAAGCTGTTCCTCCCAGGCTAGTCAGTACCGGCCCCGAGGGAAACGGGCGGGTACCGACCGCCGCTGCCGGGGAACGGGGGCGGAAGGGGCCGCGGCGGCTGTTCGCCGTCCGCCCGCCGGGCCTGTGACACTGGGGGCTCGAAACAAACAAAACCGAGGTGCGCCCCGACCCCGGCCTTATGCAACCTAGAGGGATGCCCGCAGTGAGTTCTCCCGTAGCCCCGCAGCCCGCCCCCACGTTCGCGGAGCTGGCCGCCCGGCTGCCCGGTGTGATGCTGCGCGACGCGCAGCGGCTCGGCCGCCGCCTGGAGGGCACCCGCAAGGTCAGGTCGGCCGAGGGCCGGCAGCAGGTGCTGACCGAGCTGGCGTCCGACTTCGACCGCTCCGAGGCCCGGGTGGCGTCCCGCCGGGCCGCGGTGCCGGTGATCCGGTACCCGCAGGAGCTGCCGGTCGCGCAGAAGAAGGACGAGATCCTGGCCGCCGTCCGCGACCACCAGGTGGTGATCGTGGCGGGCGAGACCGGCTCCGGCAAGACCACCCAGATCCCGAAGATCTGCCTGGAGCTGGGCCGCGGCGTGCAGGGCCTGATCGGCCACACCCAGCCGCGCCGGATCGCCGCCCGCACGGTGGCCGAGCGGGTCGCCGAGGAGCTGGACACCCCGCTGGGCGAGGCGGTCGGCTGGAAGGTCCGGTTCACCGACCAGGCCGGCCAGGACACCCTGGTGAAGCTGATGACGGACGGCATCCTGCTGGCCGAGATCCAGACCGACCGGGACCTGCGCCAGTACGACACCCTGATCATCGACGAGGCGCACGAGCGCAGCCTGAACATCGACTTCCTGCTCGGCTACCTCAAGCAGCTGCTGCCCCGCCGCCCCGACCTCAAGGTGGTCATCACCTCCGCGACCATCGACCCGGAGCGCTTCGCCGCGCACTTCGACGACGCCCCGATCATCGAGGTCTCCGGCCGCACCTACCCGGTGGAGGTCCGCTACCGCCCGCTGGTCGAGGACGAAGACCTCGACGACGAGGACGGCAACGACCGGGACCGCGACCGGGACCAGATCCAGGGCATCTGCGACGCCGTCGAGGAGCTCCAGGCCGAGGGGCCGGGCGACATCCTGGTGTTCCTCTCCGGCGAGCGCGAGATCCGCGACACCGCCGACGCGCTGACCAAGCTGAAACTGAAGTTCACCGAGATCCTCCCGCTCTACGCCCGGCTCTCCTCGGCCGAGCAGCACCGGGTCTTCCAGCGGTCCAACTCCCGCCGGGTGGTGCTGGCCACCAACGTCGCCGAGACCTCGCTGACCGTCCCCGGCATCAAGTACGTGATCGACCCGGGCACCGCCCGGATCTCCCGCTACAGCCACCGCACCAAGGTGCAGCGCCTCCCGATCGAGGCCGTCTCGCAGGCCAGCGCCAACCAGCGCAAGGGCCGCTGCGGCCGCACCTCGGACGGCATCTGCATCCGGCTGTACTCGGAGGAGGACTTCCTCTCCCGCCCCGAGTTCACCGACGCCGAGATCCTGCGCACCAACCTGGCCTCGGTGATCCTGCAGATGACGGCGGCGGGCCTGGGCGACATCGCGGCCTTCCCGTTCCTCGACCCGCCGGACTCCCGGAACATCAAGGACGGCGTCAACCTGCTGCACGAGCTGGGCGCCCTCGACCCGGACGAGAAGGACCACCGCAAGCGGCTGACCCCGCTGGGCCGCAAGCTCGCCCAGCTGCCGGTCGACCCGCGGATGGCCCGGATGGTGCTGGAGGCCGACCGCCTCGGCTGCGTCCGGGACGTGATGGTGATCGCCGCCGCGCTCTCCATCCAGGACCCGCGCGAGCGCCCCGCCGAGAAGCGCCAGGCCGCCGACGACCGGCACCGCCGCTTCCAGTCGGAGACCTCCGACTTCCTGTCCTACCTGTCGATCTGGCGCTACGTGCGGGAGCAGCAGAAGGAGCTGTCCTCCTCGGCGTTCCGCCGGATGTGCAAGTCCGAGTTCCTCAACTACCTGCGGATACGGGAGTGGCAGGACGTCTACGTCCAGCTGCGCACCATCGCCAAGCAGCTCGGCGTCACCATCGACGAGCCCCTCGACGACGCCGAGCCGGACGCGGACCGGATCCACCAGGCGCTGCTGTCGGGCCTGCTCTCCCACCTGGGCCTGTTCGACGTGGAGAAGCGCGAGTACGCGGGCGCCCGCGGCGCCCGGTTCGCGGTGTTCCCGGGTTCGGGGCTGTTCAAGAAGCCGCCGCGCTGGGTGATGTCGGCGGAGCTGGTGGAGACCTCCCGGCTGTGGGCGCGGATCAACGCGAAGATCGAGCCGGAGTGGGTGGAGCCGCTGGCGGCGCACCTGATCAAGCGCACGTACAGCGAGCCGCACTGGGAGAAGAAGGCCGGCGCGGTGCTGGCGTACGAGAAGGTGACGCTGTACGGGCTGCCGATCGTCGCCCAGCGCAAGGTCAACTACGGCCGGATCGACCCGGAGCTGTGCCGGGAGCTGTTCATCCGCACCGCGCTGGTGGAGGGCGACTGGGAGACCCACCACAAGTTCTTCGCGGAGAACCGCAAGCTGCTCGACGAGGTCGAGGAGCTGGAGAACCGGGCCCGCCGCCGGGACATCCTGGTGGACGACCAGACCCTGTTCGACTTCTACGACGCCCGGCTGCCCGAGGACGTGGTCTCCGGGCGGCACTTCGACTCCTGGTGGAAGAAGACCCGCCGCGACCAGCCCGACCTGCTCAACTTCGAGAAGTCGATGCTGATCAACGACTCGGCGGACGGGGTCACCGAGGCCGACTACCCGGACTTCTGGCAGCAGGGCAAGCTGCGCTTCCCGCTGACGTACCAGTTCGAGCCGGGCAGCGACGCGGACGGCGTGACGGTGCACATCCCGCTGGCGGTGCTCAACCAGGTGGTCTCGGAGGGCTTCGACTGGCAGATCCCGGGCCTGCGCGCCGAGTTGGTGACGGCCTGGATCCGCTCGCTGCCGAAGGCGGTGCGCCGCAACTTCGTCCCGGCCCCGGACTACGCCCGGGCCGCGATGCGCGAGCTGACGGACCGCCAGGCTGTAAACGGAGTCGGCTCCGCCGAGGGGCTGCTGCCGACGCTGGAGCGGGTGCTGCACCGGATGTCGGGCCTGCCGATCCCGCCGGAGGCGTGGGACGAGGAGCGGATCCCGGACCACCTGAAGGTGACCTTCCGGGTGGTGGACGGCAAGCGGAAGCTCGCCGAGTCCAAGGACCTGGAGGAGCTGCGCCTGAAGCTCCAGCCGAAGCTGTCCGCGACGCTCTCCAGCGCCGCGTCCGGCCGCGGCATCGAGCGCACCGGCCTGACCGCCTGGCCGGCCGACCTGCCGGTCCTGCAGCGCACCTTCGAGCAGCGCTCCAAGGGCCACTCGCTGCGCGCCTACCCGGCGCTGGTGGACGAGGGCACCGGCGTGGGCATCAAGCTGTTCGACACCCCGGAGGCCCAGCAGCGCTCGATGTGGGCGGGCACCCGCCGCCTGCTGATGCTCCAGGTCAACTCCCCGGCCAAGTCGATCCAGGGCCGGCTGGGCAACCAGGCCAAACTCGCCCTGTCGTACAACCCGCACGGCTCGGTCCCGGCCCTGTTCGAGGACATCGTGGCGGCCGCGACCGACCGCCTGATGACGCTCAACGGCGGCGTGGTCTGGGACGCGGAGGCGTTCGGCGCGCTGTACGACAAGGTCCGGGCGGACCTGTACGAGCTGTCGGCGGACACCACGCTGAAGACGGCGACGGCGCTGATCGCCTTCCACAAGGCGTCGACCCGGCTGAAGTCGGTCTCCAGCCCGGTGCTGCTGTCCGCGGTGAACGACGTCCGGCTGCACCTGGCCTCGCTGGTGCACCCGGGCTTCGTGGCGGAGACCGGCTGGCAGCGGCTGGGCGACCTGAAGCGCTACCTGCTGGCGGTGGACCGCCGCCTGGAGGCGCTGCCCAACCACCCGCAGCGCGACCTGCAGCACCTGGCGAAGGTGCAGGCGGTGCAGCAGGCGTACGGGGAGCTGCTGGCGAAGGTGCCGGCGGGCCGGGAGCCGTCGCCGGAGGTGCGGGCGGTCCGCTGGATGATCGAGGAGCTGCGGGTGAGCTTCTTCGCCCAGGGCCTGGGGACGCCGAGCCCGGTGTCGGAGAAGCGGATCCTGAAGGCGATGGAGGCCGCCGCGGCGACCCTCTGAGCCGGGTCGGGAGCCGGCTCCGGGGGCCTCCGGAGCCGGTTCGACCTGGGGGGTCGCCATGCAGTACAGTCTGTCTTGTTCGCAGGCGAGAGCAGGCGGGCAAGGATCAGAACACTGGTCCCGTGGAGCAGTTGGTTAGCTCGCCACCCTGTCAAGGTGGAGGTCGCGGGTTCAAGTCCCGTCGGGATCGCAGTAGCGTGAGGCCCGGAACCGTAAGGTTCCGGGCCTTATCGCGTTT
Source organism: Kitasatospora sp. YST-16 (assembly GCF_026802215.1). NCBI lineage: Bacteria > Bacillati > Actinomycetota > Actinomycetes > Kitasatosporales > Streptomycetaceae > Kitasatospora > Kitasatospora sp. YST-16. The sequence goes on along the minus strand of NZ_CP113837.1, from coordinate 3,751,633 downwards.
CCGGGCGCGCCACAAGATAACGCCGCTGTGATCACCGTCACTGAACGCCTTTCGAGATGCGACTTCCAGGACATCTCCGCAAAGCACCCTGATTTAATATGTAAAATTGTACTGCCATTCCCGGTAATGCCCCCCTCCCCCAGCCGCCCCAAAGGGAATCACCCGTTCCGCCCTCCGGCGCACTTCCGGACATGCCGAAGGGCCGCCCTTCCGACCCGGCGGAGTCGGAGGGAACGGCCCTCAAGGCTGTCGGCGGCGCCCCGGCCCGGCGGAGTCGGGGGGCTGCCCGGTCGAGAAACGGGGAATCAGACCTCGGTGCGCTGGGCCGGAATACCGGCCAGCAGGGCACGCACCTCCGCCTCGCGGTAGCGGCGGTGGCCGCCGAGAGTCCGGATCGACGTGAGCTTGCCTGCCTTGGCCCAGCGGGTCACGGTCTTCGGGTCCACACGGAACATCGTGGCGACCTCTGCCGGCGTCAGCAGGGGCTCGGCGTCAGGGGTACGAGCGGTCATGAGCGGCCTCCTCGGAGAACCGAACCAGGCGGTTCTATCCTTCAAATTCTGCACCTTGACCCGCGATGCCCGAAATGGCACGGACGGGCCGAGTCGGTTATAGGACGAACGGCTTGTCCTGGTGTCTACAACTACACCATCCGTCCAGCCCCATCGGCCAAACCGTCAAAATTGACCCCTCACGGGTTCAAGAGCGGCGGAAGGCCCCGGACCACCCCATAGCGGACAGTCACGCAGCGGTGACGTCCGGTCACGGTGCGGCACGCCTGAGTGAGCTTGGGCTGGTTGTCCCATTTTGGCATATAGGTCTGAGTTCGCGTCAACGGTGAGTAGTATCACGTTCCATGGGGATTGACCCGATCCGGGACCATGGTCCCGGAAACCGCGGCAATGGTATGGACCATCCTCCCCCTCGGCACCGGCATTCGGCCAGTGGCAATTTTCTGACGCCCCGTCGGACGATGCCCGCCCCCGCCCCGGTCGAAGCCCCGCCCGGTCAGGACGCCTGCCGCAGCGCCAGCACCCGCCGCCAGCGCGCCGTGAGCACCTCGTAGGCCCGCAGCGCCGCCGTGGTGTCCCCGGCCCGCAAGGAGCCCAGCCCGTCCGCCAGTTCGCCCACCGAGCGCTCCTCGGCCAGCGCGCGCGGGCCCAGCAGCCGGGCCAGGCCGCCGTAGTCCAGCTCCACCAGCGAGCGCGGGTGGAACTCCTCCAGCCAGCGCCCGACCTCCTCCGCGCCGTCCACCAGCGGCCCGCCCGGCGCCCGCTCCCGCAGCACCCGGTAGGCCCGGGCCACCCGGCGGCGGGCCTGCACCATCGGCGTCAGGTAGAACAGCGCGGCCGGCTCCGGCCGCTCGCCCTCCCCCGACGAGCCGTACTCGCCGGCCGGCACGTGCCGGCGGTCCTCCTCGCCGAACGGCAGGAACCAGCGCAGCGGCACCTCCCAGCGGCTGGAGGCGATCCACGGCCGGGCGTCGGGGTGCTCCTGCTGCCACTGCGCCCGGTCCGCCTCCGCGGCCGTCCGCAGGGCCGGCGGCAGCACGGTGTCCACCAGGTGCGCGGGCAGCGTCCGCTGGAGCTCCTGGAGCGCCAGCCAGCCCCGCAGCCGGGTCGTCCAGGGGCAGACGTAGACCACCCCGTCCAGCGCCCGCACGAACGCCCGCCCGTCCTCCTGCTCGGGCAGCGGACGGGGCGTCAGGGCCGCCAGCGCGGCCAGTGCGGCCCGCTGCTCGGCCAGCGCCGCCGCGGTCACCGGCCGGGAGGGCCCCTCGGCGTCCGGCCCGTGCTCGGCGGCGTACGCCTGCCAGCGGGCGCGGTCGGGCTCGGGGAAGGCGGCCAGCGGCTCGTAGACCCGCAGCTGCGCGGTGTACGGAGGAAGCACGGTCGTGCGCCAGACGGTCACGCTCCGCATCGTCGCACGCGCCCCCCGAAAGCGTCAGGCCGTCGGGCGAAAGGCTTCGGTCGTCATGCGCCAGGGGCCTCCGGGGGGCAGATTCGAAGGCGTTCCCGGGGCTAGGCTTCGATCAGACGCCCGCACCACCGCCGCGGGCCATCCTTACTGGAGTCACCACCGTGACCGACGTACACACCACGCACCCCGCACCAGGCGTGCTGAGCCGGATCTTCGGCACCGGCCAGGACGGCGAGGGCCACGAGCAGGTCGTGCTCTGCCACGACCGCACCTCCGGCCTCAAGGCGATCATCGCCGTCCACTCCACCGCCCTCGGCCCGGCCCTGGGCGGCACCCGCTTCTTCCCGTACGGGACGGAGGAGGAGGCGCTGCAGGACGCGCTGAACCTCTCCCGCGGGATGAGCTACAAGAACGCCCTCGCCGGGCTCGACCTCGGCGGCGGCAAGGCCGTGATCATCGGCGACCCGGACAAGGACAAGAACGAGGCGATGCTGCGCGCCTACGGGCGCTTCGTGGAGTCCCTGCGCGGCCGCTACATCACCGCCTGCGACGTCGGCACCTACGTGCAGGACATGGACGTGGTGGCCCGCGAGACCTCCCACGTCACCGGCCGCTCGCCCGAGCACGGCGGCGCCGGCGACTCCTCCATCCTGACCGCCTTCGGCGTCTTCCAGGGCATGCGCGCCTCCGCCCGGGCCCGCTGGGGCCAGCCCACCCTGCGCGGCCGGCGGGTCGGCGTCTCGGGCGTCGGCAAGGTCGGCCACTACCTGGTCGGCCACCTGGTCGCGGACGGCGCCACCGTGGTCGTCACGGACGTCTCCGAGGCCGCCGTGAACCGGGTCCGGGCCGCCCACCCGGAGGTCGAGGTGGTGGCCGACACCGCCGCCCTGCTCTCCTCCGCGCTGGACGTCTACGCCCCGTGCGCGCTCGGCGGCGCGCTCACCGACGACACCGTCGCCGTGCTCGGCGCGGCCGGCACCGCGGTGGTCTGCGGCGCGGCCAACAACCAGCTGGCCCACCCGGGCGTCGAGAAGGACCTCGCCGACCGCGGCATCCTGTACGCGCCCGACTACCTGGTGAACTCCGGCGGCGTGATCCAGGTCGCCGACGAGATCGAGGGCTTCAACTTCGACCGGGCCAAGAACAAGGCCACGAAGATCTTCGACACCACCCTGGAGATCTTCACCCGGGCCGCCGCCGACGGGATCCCGCCCGCGGTGGCCGCCGACCGGCTCGCCGAGAAGCGGATGCGGGAGATCAGCGCGCTGCGCTCGGTGCTCCTCCCGGCGGCCCGCCGGAGCTGACCGCGCCCGCCCGTGATGCGCGGGGCCGGCACCGCCCGACCCCGCGCATCACGATGTGGAACCGGATTCTCAGTCCGTCCCCCGATCGGGCGATACCGCGCCCCCTTCGGGGGATAATCTCCGTAGGAACGACGGGACCGGCCCTGGGCCGGACAGCCTGCGAAAGCTCCGGAATTCCCCTCTGACCTGGGCGGACCTGGTTCGGGGGGGCTCGGGTGCGCGCCACGTCACACCGGCGACGTACCGTCCGGCGGCGGAAACAGGTACCGTTAATGCTCCAAGGGACGGTTTCCCACTTCGGGCAGGCCGGACCTGATCATCAACACGTGTCAGACTCGGGGCCGTGAGCCCCACCGTTGAGGGGGTCGACCCATGGGGCGCGGCCGGGCCAAGGCCAAGCAGACGAAGGTCGCCCGCGAGCTGAAGTACAACAGCGGCGGGTTCGACGCAAACCGTCTGTCTCACGAGCTGGGTGTATCTCCGTCCACCGCGATCGAGCCTGAGCCGATCGAGGACGACGACGAAGAGGACGACCCTTACGCGGCGTACGCGGACAGGTACAACGACGACGACGACGAGGACGAGGACACCCCTCCGGCTCGTCGCCGCGCGTAACGCACTCCGACCCGGCCGGTCCGAGCGCTCCCCGTGAGCGCCGGGCCGGTTTTCGGCGTCCGCGTGGCGTCCGGAGGGCGAGCGGGAACACGAAGGGCCCCACCGCGGTGCGGCGGGGCCCCTCGGCGTGCCTCGGATCAGAACGCCTCGTAGGCGTTGTACAGGGCGGCGCCGCCGTCGTGCTCGTCGGTGCGCTCGACCACGTCGCCGAGCAGCCAGGCCTCCACGTCGCGGTCCTCCAGGACGGCGAGCACGGTGTCGACCGACTCCGGCGGGACGACGGCGACCATGCCGACGCCCATGTTGAGGGTCTTCTCGATCTCCAGGGTCTGCATCGCGCCGACCTTGGCGACGGTGCGGAACACCGGCAGCGGCGACCAGGTGCCGCGGTCCAGGCGGGCGTGCAGGCCGTCCGGGATGACCCGGGCCAGGTTGGCGGCCAGGCCGCCGCCGGTGACGTGCGAGAAGGCGTGGACCTCGGTGGCCCGGGCCAGCGCCAGGCAGTCCAGCGAGTAGATCCTGGTGGGCTCCAGCAGCTCCTCGCCGAGGGTGCGGCCGAACTCCTCGACCCGGCGGTCCAGCGACCAGCCCGCCTGGTTCAGCAGCACGTGCCGGACCAGCGAGTAGCCGTTGGAGTGCAGGCCGGAGGCGGCCATCGCGATCACCACGTCGCCCGCGCGGACCCGGTCCGGGCCGAGCAGCGCGTCCGCCTCGACCACGCCGGTGCCGGCGCCCGCGACGTCGTAGTCGTCCGGGCCGAGCAGGCCCGGGTGCTCGGCGGTCTCGCCGCCGACCAGCGCGCAGCCGGCCAGCGTGCAGCCCTCGGCGATGCCCTTGACGATCGCGGCGACCCGCTCCGGAACGACCTTGCCGACGCAGATGTAGTCGGTCATGAACAGCGGCTCGGCGCCGCACACCACCAGGTCGTCGACGACCATGGCGACCAGGTCGTGGCCGATGGTGTCGTGCTTGTCCATGGCCTGGGCGATGGCGACCTTGGTGCCGACGCCGTCGGTGGCGGTGGCCAGCAGCGGGCGCTCGTAGCGCTTGAAGGCGGAGGCGTCGAACAGTCCGGCGAAGCCGCCGAGCCCGCCGACCACCTCGGGCCGGTTGCTCTTCTTCACCCACTGCTTCATCAGCTCGACGGCACGGTCGCCGGCCTCGATGTCGACACCCGCGGCGGCGTAGGTCGCCCCGGTCTCGTTGCTGGTCACCTGGTGTGGCCCTTTCGAAGTGGTGGTACCGCCGCCCCCGGCACCCGGGCCGGGGGCGGTGCGCACGGTTACGGGCGTCGCAGCGCGTCCGCCGCGCCGGCGCCGCCCAGCAGCGACTGCACGCCGTCGAGGTCGCTGGTCTGCTTGCCGCCGCGGACGGCCTGCTTGGCCTGGCCCCCCGCGATCTCCGCTTCGAGCAGGAGCTTGCCGAGCAGCGCCGGGTCGGGCAGCTCCATCGGGTACTCGCCGTCGAAGCAGGCCCGGCAGAGCTGGTCCTTGGGCTGCTTGGTGGCCTCGATCATCCCGTCGATCGAGATGTAGGCCAGCGAGTCGGCGCCCAGCGAGCGGCCGATCTCCTCGACCGACAGGCCGTTGGCGATCAGCTCGGCGCGGGTGGCGAAGTCGATGCCGAAGAAGCACGGCCACTTCACCGGCGGCGAGGAGATCCGGATGTGCACCTCGGCGGCGCCGGCCTCGCGGAGCATCCGGACGAGTGCGCGCTGGGTGTTGCCGCGGACGATCGAGTCGTCCACGACCACCAGGCGCTTGCCGCGGATGACTTCCTTGAGCGGGTTGAGCTTGAGCCGGATGCCGAGCTGGCGGATGGTCTGGTTCGGCTGGATGAAGGTGCGGCCCACGTAGGCGTTCTTCACCAGGCCGGAGCCGAACGGGATGCCGCTGGCCTCGGCGTAGCCGATCGCGGCGGGGGTGCCGGACTCCGGGGTCGCTATCACCAGGTCGGCCTCGACCGGGGCCTCGGCGGCCAGCTTGCGGCCCATCTCCACCCGGGAGAGGTGCACGTTGCGGCCGGCGATGGTGGTGTCCGGGCGGGCCAGGTAGACGTACTCGAAGACGCAGCCCTTGGGCTTGGCCTCGGCGAAGCGCGAGGTGCGCATGCCGTTCTCGTCGATGGCGATCAGCTCGCCGGGCTCCACCTCGCGGATGAAGCTGGCGCCGACGATGTCGAGGGCGGAGGTCTCGGAGGCCACCACCCAGCCGCGCTCGATCCGGCCCAGCACCAGCGGGCGGATGCCCTGCGGGTCGCGGGCGGCGTAGAGCGTGTGCTCGTCCATGAAGACCAGCGAGAAGGCGCCCTTGACGTCCGGCAGCACCTTGCGGGCCGTCTCCTCGATGGAGAGGTCCGGGTGGCCGGCCAGCAGGGCGGTCAGCAGGTCGGTGTCGTTGGTGGCCGCGGTCCGGCCGGAGCGGGAGACGTGCTCCTCGCCCGGCAGTTCGGCGACCATCGCCGCGAGTTCGGCGGTGTTGACCAGGTTTCCGTTGTGGCCGAGGGCCAGCGAACCGTGAACGGTCGCGCGGAAGGTCGGCTGGGCGTTCTCCCAGACCGAGGACCCGGTGGTCGAGTAGCGGGCATGTCCGACGGCGATATGCCCGTGCAGCGACCCCAGGGAGGTCTCGTCGAAGACCTGGGAGACGAGTCCCATGTCCTTGAAGACGAGAATCTGGGAGCCGTTGCTCACTGCGATGCCCGCGGATTCCTGTCCGCGGTGCTGCAGGGCATACAGGCCGAAGTACGTGAGCTTGGCGACCTCCTCGCCGGGAGCCCAGACACCGAAGACGCCGCAAGCGTCCTGGGGGCCCTTCTCGCCGGGGAGCAGGTCGTGGTTGAGTCGTCCGTCACCACGTGGCACGTCTCCGAGTCTAGGGCAGCCCGGGCGAACGGCCTGATGGCAGCCTCCTGGTACGCGCGTAGATACCGCCGCTTACCAGCTTTTCGCACAGCGGGTGGCCGCCTTCACGCCCTTGTCATCAGGGCTTCGCACAGTGGACGGGCCACCGGAACGTGAGCCTGCTCACGCTGGGTGACCGGGGCCCGCCGCCGTTCAGGCGGCGGGCAGCAGCAGCCGCCAGGAGTCCGGGCGGACCGTCCAGGTGCGGTGCCGGACCGGGCCGACCGGGCAGCCGTCGGCCTCGTAGCCGAAGCCGCGGCCGGCCACGGTGAGCAGGCCGGCCCGGTGGCGCTGCGGGCGGCCGTCGAGGTCCAGGGCGAGTTCCATCGCGCCGTCGACCATGGCCACCCGCAGGTGGCGCACCCGCTGGTGGACGTCGGCCAGCAGGCGGCCGTCAGCCTCGATGCGCAGTTCCTCCGGTCCGGCGGGGCTCGCCTGCTCGGCCGCAGCCAATTTCGCCCATAGCGAACGCCAACCACCCGTCCGGCCCTGGCGCGGGCCGGTGAAGCGCACTTCGGCCAGCACCACGCCGCCGCCGTCGTCGAGCAGCAGGTCCAGCCGGCGGGCGGCGCCGGCCAGCACCGCGCGGGCGGCCGCGACCGGCTCGGGGGGCACGCCGAGCAGCCGGGCGGTGGCGGTGGCGACCGGGCCGCCGACCGGGACCAGCCCGACCGGGTCGGCGTCCAACTCCCGTTGCCGGTGCAGGGCCTGGAGCACCCGCTGGAGCGCCTGGTCGGACCCGATCACCACCGCCCGGCGCCTGCCCCGGTGGGCGAGCACCCGGTCGAGTTCGGACGGGCTCTCGGGCAGCGCGACCTTGACGTCGGCACCGCCGCACAGCACGTCCTTGGCGATCCGCACCGATTCGCCGTCGGCCTCCCGGGCCGACGGATCGAGCAGGACCAGCAGCGGCCCGGGGGCCCCGGCGTCGTCCGGGGGGCGGGATACGGGCGTGGACAGCGACGACACGACCGGTCCTTCCTCAGGTAATCTCTCGGTGCAAGAGCCCCTTGCGCCATTGCGCCAGGGGCTTCGTCCATCTCGGGCCAGACTGCGGTCTACGCAGGATGCCCCAACCGGAAGGGGTGTACGCCTGTGCCGGCACTCGTGCTCGTTGGTGCCCAGTGGGGAGACGAGGGCAAGGGGAAGGCCACCGACCTCCTCGGCGGCTCCGTCGACTACGTCGTCCGCTACCAGGGCGGCAACAACGCCGGTCACACGGTGGTCATCGGCGACCAGAAGTACGCCCTGCACCTGCTGCCTTCCGGCATCCTCAGCCCCAACGTCGTGCCGGTGATCGGCAACGGCGTGGTGATCGACCCGGGCGTGCTGCTCTCCGAGCTCAAGGGCCTGGACGAGCGCGGCATCGACACCTCGAAGCTGCTGATCTCGGGCAACGCCCACCTGATCACCCCGTACCACCGGACGCTGGACAAGGTCACCGAGCGCTTCCTCGGCAAGCGCCGGATCGGCACCACCGGCCGCGGCATCGGCCCGGCCTACGCCGACAAGATCAACCGCGTCGGCATCCGGGTCCAGGACCTGTTCGACGAGTCGATCCTGCGCCAGAAGATCGAGGCGGCGCTGCACGACAAGAACCAGCTGCTGGTCAAGCTCTACAACCGGCGCGCGATCCCGGCCGAGCTGGTGCTCGAGGAGTACCTGGGCTACGCCGACAAGATCAAGCCGTACCTGGCCGACACCACCCTCGTCCTGGACGAGGCGCTGAAGGCGAACAAGGTCGTCCTGCTGGAGGGCGGCCAGGGCACCCTGCTGGACGTCGACCACGGCACGTACCCGTTCGTCACCTCGTCGAACCCGACCTCCGGCGGCGCCTGCACCGGCTCCGGCATCGGCCCGACCAAGATCGACCGGGTCATCGGCATCCTGAAGGCGTACACCACCCGGGTCGGCTCGGGCCCGTTCCCGACCGAGCTGCTGGACGCCGACGGCGAGGCGCTGCGCCGGATCGGCGGCGAGCGCGGCGTCACCACCGGGCGCGACCGGCGCTGCGGCTGGTTCGACGCGGTGATCGCCCGCTACGCGACCCGGGTCAACGGCCTGACCGACTTCTTCCTCACCAAGCTGGACGTGCTGACCGGCTGGGAGCAGATCCCGGTCTGCGTGGCGTACGAGATCGACGGCAAGCGGGTCGAGGAACTCCCGTACAACCAGTCGGACTTCCACCACGCCAAGCCGATCTACGAGAACCTGCCCGGCTGGACCGAGGACATCTCGAAGGCGCAGACCTTCGGCGACCTGCCGAAGAACGCGCAGGCGTACGTGAAGGCGCTGGAGGAGATGTCGGGCGCCCCGATCTCGGCGATCGGCGTCGGCCCCGGCCGGACCGAGACCATCCAGGTCAACTCCTTCCTGTAGGGCGTCCGCGGCAGGCCCGGCGTCCCCGTCCGCGGGGGTGCCGGGCCTTTCGCACGGCTCGGGACATTTGCACTAGTACAGATATGGCTTGCTACTGGTGCAAAGTTGGCCCTACCGTGGGACGCATGACCGCGAAGCTGCCCGCACCCGTCGCCCTGTCCGGCCGGCACGTCCGGCTGGAGCCGCTGACCCGCGCCCACGTGCCCGACCTGTTCGCGGCCGGCGGCGGGGACGAGGAGGTGTGGCGGTGGATCCCCGTCCCGATGCCGCGCACCGAGGCGGACATGGCGGCGGTCGTGGACACCCGGCTGGCCGACCCGGACTGCGTCCCGTTCGCGGTGGTGGCGGTCGGCAGCGGGCGGGCGGTCGGGATGAGCTGCTACTACGACGCCGACGCCGAGAACGAACTGCTGGAGATCGGCGGCACCTGGTACGCCCGCGCGGTGTGGCGCACCGCGGTGAACACCGAGGCCAAGCTGCTGCTGCTGACGCACGCCTTCGAGGAGCTCGGCATGGGCCGGGTGTCCTGGCAGACCGACCACCGCAACGAGCGCTCGCAGAACGCGATCCGGCGGCTCGGTGCCGTCCACGAGGGCACCTTCCGGCGGAACAAGCGGCGCCCGGACGGCAGTTGGCGCGACAGCGTGCACTTCTCGATGCTGGCCGGCGAGTGGCCCGCCGCCAAGGCCCGGCTGACCGGGCGGCTGGCGACCGGCTGAGCCCGGCGGCCGGCTGAGTCCGGTGCGGGGCGCCGACGCGGGGCGCCGGTGCGTCAGTAGATGGCGGCGGAGACGATCGCGGCCACGGCCAGGTTGGTGGAGGCGGTCACCCAGACCGCCGGGTGCGGCTCGCTGTCGACCAGCAGCTCGCCCAGCTTCCCCGGCGTCACCAGGTCCAGCACCCAGAACGAGACGGCCATCAGCAGCAGGCCGAACACCCCGAACACGGCCGACGCCGCCAGGCCCTTGCCGAACTCCTGGTAGGTCGACATCACCGCGGTGAACACGATCGCGCCGATCGCCAGCAGCGCCGAACTGAGCACCACGGCGGCGTTCCGGTTGCGCTCGATCCAGATCTGCCGACGCAGCTCACCGGGCGTCAGCACGTCGACCAGCACCACGCCGAGCAGCAGCAGGACCAGCCCGACCGCACCGTACGCGGACGCGTATCCCAGCTGGTGAAGGATGTCGCTCATGCGTCCCGCCCCTCCTGCCTGTCCGACCGCCGGCCCCGTGCCGAGGACCGGCACAACATAGCGCACGGGGCGGGCGCGGCCGGGGGCCGCGGCGGTCGCGACGACCACGGCGGTCGCGGCAGCCGCGGCGGCGGTCGCAGCGGTCGCGGCTCAGTCGTTGTGCTCGACCAGGCGGTCCAGGCAGACCGCGACGGCGATCATCAGCGGGACGTCGACGCCGTCGGCGATCTCCACGCCGTAGGTGTCGCGGATCCGGAACCACTTGCGGGAGACCTCGGCGAGGTGGTGGCCGTCGCCCTTGACCGTGTACTCCTTGTCGATCAGGTCGCCGTGGATCTCGTACTCGCCGCCGTTCTCCAGCTCCACGTGGTACTTGTCGTGGAACGGGGTGAACAGCTTCTTGCGGACGGTCGCCACCACGTCCCCGTCGGCGTTCTCGATCTTCATCGCGTCGCGGACGGTCAGCACCTTCTCCCGGATGGTGGCGACCGTGTTGCCCGCCGGGTCCTGCAGCTCGAAGGTGTCGCGGAGCCGCAGCACCTTGCCGTCCACCAGGAAGCACTTCTCGCCGTGCTCGTCCTCGACCCAGTAGTCGTCGCCGACCGCGAAGAGGCGCTCCTTGACCACGAACTTCCGACCCATGTCCCCGACTCCTCGTCTGCTCGCCGGCCCGCCGTCGGGCGGCACCCGCCATGGTGCCACCGGGGGCTACGTCAAGTCCCACAACAGGCGGTAGTAGGCGAGGCGTTCGGTGTCCGGCTCGACGCCGTACGCCTCCAGCAGGGGACGCTCCCAGCCCGGGCCGTAGTTCCACACCGTGCTCCAGGAGGCCACCGCCAGGTCCGCCCAGCGGTCGGCCGTCCCGAGCGCGCCCAGGTCGACGTGGCCGGAGAACCGGCCGTCGTCGCCGACCAGGGTGTTGGGCGCGCAGGCGTCCCCGTGGCAGACCACCTCGACGTCCACCGGCGGCGGGTCGGCCAGCACCGCCAGCGCCCGCTCCACGCTGCCGTGGTGGCGCAGGTCCGGGTGCCAGTGGGCCGGGTCGCGGCGCAGCTCGACGGCCCGGGCGACCCGGGCGGGCGCCGACCAGTCGTACGGGCAGCCGGCCACCGGCAGCGCCTCGTGGAAGGCCCGCAGGCCCTCGCCGATCGCCCGGACGGCCGTCGCCGGATCCCGCTTGAGCTGCTCGTCGACGGCGGAACGGCCCGGCAGGCCGGCCGTCAGCAGCCAGCGGCCGTCCGCGCCGTCGCCGCCGCCCAGGCCGAGCACCTCCGGGACGGTGGTGAACCGCCGGGCCCAGCCCAGCCGTTCGGCCTCCGCCTCGAAGTCCGCCGGGCTGCCGGGCGGCGCCCACTTCACGAACCGCCGGCCCGGGCCGTCGCCGAGCCGGAACGTCAGGCCGTGCAGCTCGTTGCGCCACACCGCGACGACCGGCTCACCGGCCGCCAACTCGGCGACGACGGGCGGAACTTCGACATCGTCCTCGGGCACGTACGCGATCATCCGGCCATTGTCGCGCGCGGGCCGGACGGCGTCATGCGGGTTTCGGCGCCCGGCCGGACGGGAGCGGACGGAACCGGGGCGGGGCGCCGGACGTACTAGACGTACCACCGGCTGCCGGGGGCGGAGCCGGGGAGACCGGGAGACGGAGGTCGGCATGGCCGAGGGGAACGGCGGCCCGGACGGGACGGGGGCGGAAGCGGGGACGGGGGCGGAGGCGGGGACGGGCGAGCTGCTCGGCACCGGCCGTACCGCGGACGTCTTCGCGCTGCCCGACGGGCGGGTGCTGCGCCGCTACCGCGACGGGACCGACGCGCGGGGCGAGGCCGAGCTGATGGCGCACCTCGCCGGGCACGGCTACCCCGTACCGGCCGCGCAGCCCGGCGAGCGGCCCACCGACCTGCTGATGGAACGGCTGGACGGCCCCACCCTGGCGCAGGCCGTCGCCACCGGCGCGCTCGCGCCCGCCGCCGCCGGGCAACTGCTCGCCGACCTGCTGCGCCGACTGCACGCCGTCCCGCCGCGCACCGCCGCCCGGCCCGGCGACCGGGTGCTGCACCTCGACCTGCACCCCGAGAACGTGCTGCTCACCGCTTGCGGGCCGGTCGTCATCGACTGGAACACCGCCACCGAGGGCGACCCCGCCCTGGACACCGCGATGAGCGCCGTCGTCCTCGCCCAGGCCATGCTCGGCATGCCCGAGTTCGCCGCCCTCGCCCCCGCGATCCTGGTCCCGCTGCTGCGCGCCCTGCCGCCCGTCCCCGACCACCAGCTGGCCGCGGCCCGGGCCCGCCGCGCCGCCAACCCGACCCTCGGCCCCGCCGACCACGCCCACCTGGACGCGGCCGTCGCCCTGGCCCGCGACTGCGCGGCCCGCGCGGGGGCGGCGGGGGTCTAGGTCCGGAGTTCGGGAGCGGGTGCGGGCTCGGGCGCGGCCAGCAGGCCGGTCAGGAAGTCCAGTCGGGCGGTCGCCGGGCCGGTCCGGCGGGCCGATTCCAGGGCCGCACGGGCCTCTTCGGGGCGTCCGGCGCGGTGGAAGGCCAGGGCCAGGGTCGCGTACGCCGCGCTGCGGCGCAGCGGGGTGCTGCCGACGGCGGCCGCCGAGCGGGCCTCGTCGATTGCCAACCCCGGGTGGTTCCGGGCGAGTTCGTACAGGGCGGGCAGGTCGCTGCCCGCGCGCAGGCTGCGCGGAGTGCGGAGGGCGGCACGGTACAGGGCGTGGAAGGCTGCGCGGTCGGCGTCGTCGGCGGCACCGGTCTCGTCCAGGTAGGCCAGGGCCCGGGCCTGCAGCAGGTCCATGGCGCCGCCCGCCCGGGCGGTCGACTCCGCGGCCCGGTCGGCGAGTTCGCGGTAGCGGCCCTCGGCCAGCAGCACGCTCAGGCCGATCCCCCCGGCGGCGGTGCTGGGCGGCAGGGCGTCCAGCAGGCGGCGGGCCTCGGCGACGTCGCGCTGCATCGTCCGCGCCACCTCCTGCAGTTCCGGAGCCAGCCGCACGGCCGCGGACGTCGTGTGCAGCACGACCAGCATCAGCGCCGGCGCCACCGTGCCCGCCAGGCACACCACCGCGGCGGCCGGGCCGAAGTCCCCGCCCGCCAGGTCCAGCAGACACCCGCCCAGCGCGGCGACACTCAGGTACGCCAGCAGCGCGGGCAGCAGCCGTCCCGGCCCGGACGCCGGGTCGGTGCCGAGCAGCAGCGGCCGCACCATCGGCAGTGGGAACCGCCGCAGCTGCCACCCGCCGCGCGGCCCCGGCACGGTGCGCACGGGGGCGCCGGAGCCGAACGACCAGCCGTCGACCCGCAGCCCGAACCACCGGGCCGGCCCGGCCAGGTAACCCGCCCAGAGCAGGCCCGCCGCATACAGGCCCGTCACCGCACCGGCCTCGGCCTGCAACCCGTCCGCGCCGCTGCGCAGGTACCACCAGAGCACGCCCAGCAGCGCCACCGGGCCGACCGTCCGGTGCACCCGGTCGACCAGCTTCCACCGCCGTATCAGTTGTTCGTCTCCCACAGCGGGAGATCGTCCCAGAACCGGCCGGGGGCCGGAAACCCTTCCGGAAAACGCGGCCGCCGCCCTCGCCCGCGCTCCTCGGAAGGCTCGGGAAGGCTTTGCCCAGCGGCCCGGGCCTGGGCCCGGAGCCCGCAGTGGCCTCGGCCGACGCACCTGGAGGACGTGCCGGTCGGCCTGCCGCGATCCGCGCGGAATGCCGCCCCGGTCCGATGAGGTTGACTGGGGTCATGACTTCTCGTGCACGCGTCCGCGCCCCCGAACTGGTGGGCAAGGGCGGATGGCTGAACACCGGCGGCAAGGACCTGTCGCTGGTGGACTTCCGCGGCAAGATCGTGATCGCGGACTTCTGGACCTTCTGCTGCATCAACTGCCTCCACGTCCTGGACGAGCTCCGGGAGTTGGAGGAGAAGCACCGGGACACCGTGGTGATCGTCGGCGTGCACTCGCCGAAGTTCGTCCACGAGGCGGACCACCGGGCGGTGGTGGACGCGGTGGCCCGGTACGAGGTGCACCATCCGGTGTTGGACGACCCGGAGCTGGTGACGTGGAAGCAGTACGCGGTGCGGGCCTGGCCGACGCTGGTGGTGATCGACCCGGAGGGGTACGTGGTCGCGCAGCATGCCGGGGAGGGGCACGCTCACGCGATCGCGAAGCTGGTGGAGGAGCTGGAGGCCGAGCACGCGGCGAAGGGGACGCTGCGGCGCGGCGACGGGCCGTACGTGGCGCCCGAGCCGGAGGCGGGTGACCTGCGGTTCCCGGGGAAGGCGGTGCGGCTGCCGGACGGGCACTACCTGGTGGCCGACTCGGGGCACCACTCGCTGGTGGAGCTGGACGCGGACGGCGAGACGGTGCTGCGGCGGATCGGCGACGGCGTGCGCGGGCTGGTGGACGGCCCGGAGCCGCGGTTCAGCGAGCCGCAGGGCCTCGCGCTGGTCCCGGCCGGGCTGGCGCCGGAGCTGGGCTACGACGTGGTGGTGGCCGACACCGTGAACCACGCGCTGCGCGGGGTGCGGCTGGCGGACGGCAGCGTGACCACGCTGGCGGGCACCGGGAAGCAGTGGTGGCAGGGTTCGCCGACCTCGGGGGCGGCCCGCGAGGTGGACCTGTCCTCGCCGTGGGACGTGGCGTTCTTCGACGGCCGGGTGTGGATCGCCATGGCGGGCGTGCACCAGCTGTGGTCCTTCGACCCGGCGGCCGGGACGGTCTCCGTCGCGGCGGGCACCACCAACGAGGGCCTGGTGGACGGCCCGGCCGACGAGGCGTGGTTCGCCCAGCCGTCCGGCCTGGCGGTGTCCGCCGACGGCGGGCGGCTGTGGGTGGCCGACTCGGAGACCTCCGCGCTGCGCTGGGTTTCACGTGGAACCCACGAGGTGCGAACCGCCGTCGGCACCGGCCTGTTCGACTTCGGGCACCGGGACGGCGCGGCCGGACAGGCCCTGCTGCAGCACCCGCTGGGCGTGACGGTGCTGCCGGACGGCTCGGTGGCGGTCAGCGACACCTACAACCACGCGCTGCGCCGCTACGACCCGGCGTCCGGCGAGGTCAGCACGCTGGCGACCGACCTGCGCGAGCCGTCCGGCGCGGTGGTGGTGGACGGCGACATCGTGGTGGTGGAGTCGGCCCGGCACCGGCTGACCAGGCTGCGGCTGCCCGAGGAGGCGGTCCGGGTCGAGGCGGTCGCGCACCGCACGCAGCGGGCCGCCACCGAGGTCGCCCCGGGGGCGCTGCAGTTGGACGTGGTGTTCTCCGCGCCGACCGGCCAGAAGCTGGACGAGCGCTACGGCCCGTCGACCCGGCTGCTGGTCAGCGCGACCCCGCCGGAGCTGCTGGTGTCGGGCGCGGGCGCGGACAGCGCGCTGAGCCGCGAACTGGTGCTCTCCGGCGAGGTGGCCGAGGGCGTGCTGCACGTCTCGGCGATGGCGGCGTCCTGCGACGACGACCCGGAGATCGAGTACCCGGCCTGCCACGTGCACCAGCAGGACTGGGGCGTGCCGGTGCGGCTGGTGGCGGGCGGCACGAGCCGGCTGCCGCTGGTGCTGGCCGGGATGGAGTGAGCGGGCGCGGGGTGCGGGCCGCGGGCCCGCACCCCGTAGGGCCTCAGCCCTCCAGGAACGCCTTGATCGCGCTCGCCAGGTAGTGCGGGTCCTCGGCGCCGCACAGCTCGCGGGCGGAGTGCATGGACAGCGCGGCGATGCCGCAGTCCACGGTGGTGATGCCGAGCCGGGCCGCGGTGATCGGGCCGATCGTGGTGCCGCAGGGCATCGCGTTGTTGGAGACGAAGGACTGCCACGGCACGCCGGCCTTCTCGCAGGCGGCGGCGAACACCGCCCGGCCGACGCCGTCGGTGGCGTACCGGTTGTTGACGTTGACCTTGAGGATCGGGCCGCCGTTGGGCATCGGGTGGTGGCCGGGCTCGTGCCGCTCGCTGTAGTTGGGGTGCACGGCGTGGCCCATGTCGGAGGAGAGGCAGACGGTGCCGGCCAGCGCGCGGGCGCGGTCCTCCAGGGTGCCGCCGCGGGCGTGGCAGGAGCGCTCCAGCACGTTGCCGAGCAGCGGGCTCTGCGCACCGGTGTCGGACTCGCTGCCGGTCTCCTCGTGGTCGAAGGCGGCCAGCACCGGGATGTACGGCAGTTCGCCGCCGGCCTCGGCGACGGCGGCCAGCGCGGCGGTGGCGGCGTGCACGGACAGCTGGTTGTCCAGCCGGGGCCCGGCCAGCAGTTCGCGGTCGCGGCCCAGGTAGGCGGGCGGCTGCACGTCGTGCGCCATCAGGTCCCAGCCGGCGATGTCGGCGGCGGCCAGGCCGGCCTTGTCCGCGACGTACTCGAGCAGGGCGCCCTCGGTGGTGCCGCCGATTCCCCAGATCGGCGTCAGGTGGCGCTGGCGGTCGAGCTTGAGGCCGTCGTTGACCCCGCGGTCGAGGTGGATGGCCAGCTGCGGGACGCGCAGCAGCGGCTCGTCCAGGTGCACCAGCCGGGTGGTGCCGTCGCGCAGCGCGAGCCGGCCGGAGAGCCCGAGGTCCCGGTCGAGCCAGGTGTTGAGCGGGACGCCGCCGTAGATCTCCACGGCGACCTGCCGCCAGCCGGCCGAGCTGGTGTCGGGGACGGGCTTGACCCGCAGGTTCGGCGAGTCGGTGTGGGTGCCGACCACCCGGTAGGGGGTGGCGGCCGTCGCGTTCTCCGGCACGTACCAGGCGACCAGCGCGCCCCCGCGCACCAGGTAGCGGCCCCCGCTGCCGCCGTCCCAGGCGTCCGTCTCGCTGACCCGGCGGAAGCCGACCCGCTCCAGCCGCTCGGCCGCGCTCGCCACCGCGTGGTACGGCGAGGGGGAGGCGGCGAGGAAGGCGATGAGGTCGTCCGTGTGCTTCCGGTCGAAGTGGGCCGTTCGGGCGGCGGTCGACATTTTGCTCCTGGGTAGAGGGCGGGACGGGCCGGTTGGGGTTGCGGGTCCGCCCCCTGAGCATATGCCCGTACACGGACAGGGCCGCGGCAAGTCCGCAACGGTGACACAACGGTGAACGGGCCGCGACCCAACGCCACGGAGGGCGCCGCGCGGGGCCCGGAACGACACCGCGGGGCCCGGTGCAGTACCGGGCCCCGCGGGGTGAGGGTGGGTCGGGCGGTCCTGTGCCGGACGCCGGGTCAGAACGCCTCTTCGGCCAGCTCCATCAGCTCGTTGTCGACGTTCTCGGCGATCTGGCGCTGCGCGGCGGTGGTCGGCAGCACGGTGCGGGCGAAGTGCTTCGCGGCGGCGACCTTGCCCCGGTAGAACGGGACGTCCTTCTCGGAGGCGCCGGCCTCCAGCTTGGCCAGCGCGACGGCGGCCTGGCGCAGCAGCAGCCAGCCGACCACCACGTCGCCGGAGACCAGCAGCAGGCGGGTGGTGTTCTGGCCCACCTTGTACATGTTCTTGACGTCCGCCTCGACGGCCGACAGGTCGGCGATCAGCTTGCCGACGATGGCCTCCAGGTCGCCCGCGGCCTTGGCCAGCAGGTCGCGCTCGGAGGCCAGCTCGGCGCCGCCCTCGCCGGTGGCGAGGAACTTGGTGATCTGCTCGTTGACGGCGGTCAGCGCCTGGCCGCCGTCCTTGACGATCTTCCGGAAGAAGAAGTCCTGGCCCTGGATGGCGGTGGTGCCCTCGTACAGGGTGTCGATCTTGGCGTCCCGGATGTACTGCTCGATCGGGTACTCCTGCAGGTAGCCGGAGCCGCCGAAGGTCTGCAGGGACTGGGCGAGCTGCTCGTAGGACTTCTCCGAGCCGTAGCCCTTGACGATCGGCAGCAGCAGGTCGTTCAGGCGCTCGGCGGCCGCGTCGTGCTCGCCGCGCAGGCGGGCGGCCAGCATGTCGTCCTGCACCGAGGCGGTGTAGAGGACCAGGGCGCGCATGCCCTCGGCGTACGCCTTCTGGGTCAGCAGCGAGCGGCGCACGTCGGGGTGGTGGGTGATGGTGACGCGCGGCGCGGTCTTGTCCATGAACTGCGCGAGGTCGGCGCCCTGCACGCGCTCCTTGGCGTACTCCAGCGCGTTCAGGTAGCCGGTGGACAGGGTGGCGATGGCCTTCGTGCCGACCATCATCCGGGCGAACTCGATGATCTTGAACATCTGGCGGATGCCGTCGACGGTCTCGCCGAGCAGCCAGCCCTTGGCGGGGTGCTTGGCGCCGAAGGTCATCTCGCAGGTGTTGGACGCCTTGAGGCCCATCTTGTGCTCGACGTTGGTGGCGTAGACGCCGTTGCGCTCGCCGAGCTCGCCGGTCTCCCAGTCGAAGTCGAACTTCGGCACGATGTACAGGCCCAGGCCCTTGGTGCCCGGCTTGCCGCCCTCGGGGCGGGCCAGCACCAGGTGGATGATGTTCTCGGACATGTCGTGCTCGCCCGAGGTGATGAAGCGCTTGACGCCCTCGATGTGCCAGGAGCCGTCCTCCTGCTTGACCGCCTTGGTGCGGCCGGCGCCCACGTCGGAGCCGGCGTCCGGCTCGGTCAGCACCATGGTGGCGCCCCACAGGCCCTCGACCATGCGCTGGGCGACCTTCTGCTGCTCCTCGGTGCCCTCGTCGTGGACGACGCCGGCGAAGGCCGGGCCGGAGGAGTACATCCAGATCGCCGGGTTGGAGCCGAGCACCTGCTCCGCGTACGCCCACACCAGGGAGTTCGGGGTGACCTGGCCGCCGATGCCCTCCGGGATGCCCAGGCGCCACCACTCGGCGTCCATGAAGGTCTGGTAGCTCTTCTTGAAGGTCTCCGGGATCGGAGCGGTGTTGGTCTCCGGGTCGAACACCGGCGGGTTGCGGTCGGCGTCGACGAACGAGGCGGCGAGGTCGTTCTCGGCCAGCCGGGCGATCTCGCTGAGGATGTTCTTCGCGGTGTCGACGTCCATCTCGGCGAACGGACCGGTGCCGTACACCTGGTCGCGGCCGAACACCTCGAAGAGGTTGAACTCCACGTCCCGCAGGTTGGACTTGTAGTGACCCATGACCGTTTCTCCGGTTCGTCTGCTCCACGGGCGGCCGCTTCCGGCGCACCGCTTACCCACCAGTACGCCCCATGATGCTACCGGTTGGTAACTTGTTCAAGCCCCTGGACGTCACCAGGGTATGAACGTGGTCACGTCCCACAATGGCCCCCGGCCCGGGATTGTGCGGATCACCCGCCCCCAAGCGGGGCGCGGCCCGATAGCCTTGTCCCCGTGTACGGCTACGAGCAGAGCGCCTACCAGGACCCCTACCAGCAGCAGATGCAGCAGGGGATGTCCGGCATGCCCGGCCCCGGGTACGGCGACCCGCAGGCCGCCCAGCAGTCGCTCTACCCCGAACCCTCGCCGCCCTCGCTGGCGGACGCGGTGCGCGCCTTCACCACCGGCGCGATGCCGGTGGAGGACTTCCAGGCCATCTTCATCACCTCCAAGGTGTACTGCCCGCGCGGCGACCGCCCCGGCTTCCTGGCCCTGCACAACACCCCGACCCCGGTGATCCCGATGTTCAGCTCGCTCAAGGAGCTGAAGCGGTACGCGGGCAAGGAGTCCAAGCACTTCTCGGTCACCGGCGCCGAGGTCCTCGACCTGCTGCCCACCGGGTACGGCTTCGCCCTCGACATGGAGGGCGAGCACCGGATGGTGTTCGACGCCCGCGCGGTCGAGCAGATGGTGGACTTCACCATGCGCCGGATGTACGGCTGACCCTCCCCACCCCCGCCCCCTCCCGGGCGGGAATGCGGGCCAATAGTTCAACGTTCAACCTTGCGAGTGGTTGAGCATTGAACTACTGTGGTGGACACAGGCCACAGACCCGCCGAAGGAGGCCGACATGCCCGCCGTGACCGTCGAGAACCCGCTGACCCTGCCGCGCGTCACCACCCCCGACCCGGTGCACAGCACCGCCCGGCCGGTCCTCACCGTGGCCACCGCCCCCGAGGGCTACGAGGGCGAGGGCTTCCCCGTCCGCCGCGCCTTCGCCAAGATCAACACCAAGTTCCTCGACCCGTTCATCATGATGGACCAGATGGGCGAGGTGGACTACGAGGCCGGTGAGCCCAAGGGCACCCCCTGGCACCCGCACCGCGGCTTCGAGACCGTCACCTACATCATCGACGGCACCTTCATCCACCGTGACTCGCACGGCGGCGGCGGCACCATCACCGACGGCGACACCCAGTGGATGACGGCCGGCTCCGGCCTGCTGCACATCGAGACCCCGCCGGAGTCCCTGGTGATGTCCGGCGGCCTGTTCCACGGCCTGCAGCTGTGGGTCAACCTGCCCGCCTCGGACAAGATGATCACCCCCAAGTACCAGGACATCCGCGGCGGCAGCGTCAAGCTGCTCACCTCGGCGGACGGCGGCGCGCTGATCCGCGTCATCGCCGGCGAGGTCGACGGCCACCAGGGGCCCGGCGCCACCCACACGCCGATCACCATGACCCACGTCTCGCTCACCCCCGGCGCGCAGCTCACCCTGCCCTGGCGCGCGGACTTCAACGCCCTCGCGTACGGTCTGGCCGGCAGCGGCTCGGCGGGCGAGGAGCGGCGGCCGTTCCGCACCGGCCAGGCCGTGGTCTTCGGCGACGGCGACAGCCTGACCATCCGCGCCGACGAGAAGCAGGACTCGCGCTCCGCCACCTTCGAGTTCGTCCTGCTCGGCGGCCTCCCGATCCGCGAGCCCGTCGCCTGGTACGGCCCGTTCGTGATGAACAGCCACCGCGAGCTCCAGCAGGCCATGGAGGACTTCCAGGCCGGCCGCCTCGGCACCGTCCCCGCCGACGAGAACTGACCCTCCCGGCACCACCACGACGCCCGGCCCCGCTCCCAGGGGGCCGGGCGTCGTCGTGCCGTCGGACGGTTTGCTTCCGGTTCGGTCACGACGGGGGCGAACCCGGGACACGCCGGAGCCGACGCCCAGCCCGACCCCGACGCCGACCCCGACCCCGACGCCGGCCCCGGAGACGCCGGAGCCCGTGCAGACCGAGAGCGAGCCCGAGCCGGCCCGGACCACCGAGCAGGCGGCCGCGTACTACAAGAACTGCACCGAGGCGAAGGCCGCCGGCGCCGCGCCGCTGCACCGCGGGGAGCCGGGCTACCGCTCCGCGCTCGACCGGGACGGGGACGGGATCGCCTGCGAGAAGTAGCGGGCGGAACCGGGCGGGGGGCGGGGGCGTTCGGAGGGGTGCCGGGCGGACGGTCCGGACGGGGGCAGGGGGAAGGGGCGGCGGGATGCCGGAGGACGACTACCTGAGCGGCACCATCCGGGCGTACGACCGGGATCCGGGGCGCTACGAGCGGGCGACCGCCGGGATGCTGCCGGAGGCCGAGCTGGACGCGTTCGTCGGGATGCTGCCCGACCGGGCCGGGCGGGTGCTGGACGTCGGCTGCGCGTTCGGGCGGGACACCGGGCTGCTCGCCGCGCGGGGGCTGCGGGCGCAGGGGGTGGACCTGTCGGCCGCGTTCGTGGCCCGGGCCGCCGAACGGCACCCGGAGCTGCCGTTCCGGGTCATGGACGCCCGCCGACTGGACTTCCCCGACGGGCACTTCGCCGGGATCTGGTGCCAGGCCACGCTGCTGCACCTGAAGGACCACGACGTGAGCGCGGCGCTGGCCGGGTTCCGCCGGGTGCTGGTGCCCGGCGGGGCGCTGTTCGCCGGGTTCAAGGAGGGCGAGGGCGAGGAGGAGGTCGTCGAGCGCTTCAGCAGCGACGCGTCCCGGTTCTACCGCTACCAGTCCGCGGCCGGCGTCACCGCCCTGCTGGAGGGCGCCGGTTTCCGGGTCGCGGCCGTCGAGCGCTCCCACGAGGCGGAGCGCTACGGCCCCGGCCACCGCGACCTGACCTGGCTGCACGCCTTCGCCCACGCCCCGGGCGGCCGCGGGGCGTAGCCGCCGGCCGCGCCCCGGCCCGCCCCGCACCGTCCCCGGACGGCGCGGGCGGGCTTTTCCGCGTTCCGGGCTCAACCTTCCGGCGGGCCCGCGCATTGAGAACGGATGACAGGGGCGAGCAGCCGGAGGGGCGGATGCGCGGACACGACGAGTTGAGCTTCGAGGAGTACGCGGCCGGATCCGGGCGGCGGCTGTACCGGACGGCGTACCTGCTGTGCGGGGACACCCACCGGGCCGAGGACCTCGCCCAGACGACGCTGGCCAAGCTGTTCGCGCACTGGCGGCGGGCGTCCCGGATGGAGCACCTCGACGCCTACGCCCGGACGGTGCTGACCAGGACGTTCCTGGGCGAGCAGCGCCGGCGGGCGGTGGCCCGGCGGCTCGGGATGCTGGCGTCCCGGCCCGAGGAGTCGCCCCCGGGCGGGGACACCGACCTGCGGGTGACGCTGCTCCACGCGCTGGACCGACTGCCGTCCCGGGCAAGGGCGATGGTCGTCCTGCGGTACTGGGAGGACCTGAGCGTGGAGACCGTGGCCGACCTGCTCGGGTGCAGCACCGGCACGGTCAAGAGCCAGTGCTCGCGCGCGCTGGCCCGGCTCCGCGAGCAGCTGGGCGAGCCGAGCCCGTACGCACCCGCGTGAGCCCGCCCGCGTGGGCCCGTGCGCGGGCCCGGCGGGCCGAGAACGAGACACCACACCGCGAAGGAGCATGGACGTGCAGGAGCAGGAAGGGGCGCCCGGGGCGCTCTTCGTCCGGGAGGCGATGGGCCGGGCCACCGAGGAGCTGGCCGAGCCGCCCGGGCTGACGGCAGGGGCGGTGCGGGAGGGCCGCCGGCGGCGGCTGCGGGCGCGGCTGGCGGTCGGCGGGGCGGCGGTGTGCACGGCGGCGCTGGCCGCGACGGGGCTGGCCGCCCTCCCCGGCACCGGCGGCGGGAGCGGCGGGGACGCGGGGCCCGCGCCGCTGCAGATGGCCGCGGCGCCGGCCGCCGGCCCGCGGGTCTTCCCGACCACGACGGTCGTCCCGACCGCGTCGCCCGACCCCTCGGCCTCCGGCCCGGCGGTTCCGGAGGCCGAGCGGCTGCGGATCGAGGACTTCCGGCAGCGCAGCGCCAACGTGCTGCACGACCTGCTGCCGGCGGAGGTCGGCTCGATCAGCCTGCTCAGCGACCACGTCTCCGACTACCTCGGGGAGTCCCCGCGGGGCGACCTGCTGCTGCGGCTCTCGGTGCGCCCGCACACCGGCGGGGGCCCGCCGGACGGGCCTTGCACGAACACCCCGGTCGGACAGGAGGTACGGGTCAAGACCTCGGTCTGCAAGCGGGTCCGGGTGACCGACACCGTCACCGGCACCACCTGGCGGGCGGTGGACGGCGACGGCCTGACCACCACCAGCGTGAGCTTCCGGCTCGGCAGCAGCGACGTGTACGTGGGGATCATGCCGTACGGGAAGAACCGGCTCTCGTCGCCGGTGCCGGTCGACCAGGTCGTCGCCTTCGCCCAGCAGCCCCGGGTCATGGCGCTGCTGGACGAGGGCGACCGGCACCCGGTGGAGGAGGCCCAGCTCTCCGGCCCCGCGTACGAGGAGTAGGACTCCGCGCGCACCGCCCCGAGCGCCCGGCGGACGGCCCACGGCGGGCGGCCCGCGGCGCAGCCATGTCATGCCCATGACCCACAAGGCGGGCCCACGGCCGCCGACACCCGACGAAGCAGGAGACACCGATGAAACAGCGCACCACCACGACCACCCTGCTGCTGGCCGCCGCCCTGCTGGTCGCGGCCGCCCCCGCGAACGCGCGGTCCGTGCCGCCGACGGGCGCGCAGGTCCAGAACGCCCAGACACAGGACGCGAACGCCCGGACCTGGCGGACGGACGCCTTCCCGGCCGGCGAGGGCGCCCTCAACCAGCCGGTCCGGGTCGGCGGCCACAGCACCTGGGCGCTCGGCAACCGGACGATCGGGCAGGGCCGGGAGCGGACCTCGGTCGGGATCGCCTACACCCGGGACGGCGCCGACGGCTCCTGGCGCGAACTCGCCCTCCCGGACGGCGTGCGGGGGCGGACCGCCGGCTCCGACGGCTCCGGCGGCACCTGGGTGACCGGCAGCGGACAGGGCACCACCACCCCGGTCAGCCGGTACCGCGCCGGGCAGTGGCAGACCGGGGAGGCGCCGCTGAACGCTCACGCCATGGGCGGCGGGCTCACCGGGTTCGCGACGGCCGGCGACCCGAACGACGTGTGGGCGGTCGGCTACTACCAGCCGGACGACTACCTGACCTTCTACGGCGTCATCGACCACTGGGACGGCAGGACCTGGCAGTCGGTGCCGACCCCCGACCTCGGCACCGACTACTGGACGCTCTCCGCCGTCGTCGCCAACAGCCCCACCGACATCTGGGCCTCCGGCAACGTCGGCAACGAGGACGGCTGGCCGCGCCCGCTGCTGCTGCACTACGACGGCCGCTCCTGGGCCGAGGCCGCCACGCCCGACCTGGACACCCGCCCCGGCGAACTCACCGAACTGCTCGCACTCGGCCCGAACGACATCTGGGCGGCGGGCGCCGAGATCGGCCCGTCCCACCACGACAAGCCGACCGTCGCCCACTACGACGGCCACCGCTGGACGTACCAGGAGACCGGCATCGACGCGGGCCGGCTCTACGGCCTCACCCGCACCCAGGACGGCGTGGCCGTGGTCGGAGCGGCCGGCACCGACGGCGTCTACCGGCCGACCGGCGCCCGCCTGACCCACCGCGGCTGGGAACCGCTGGACGTCCCGCAGAGCACCACCGCCGGCGGACGCCGCCCCAGCGGCATCGTGAACGTCGCGGGCCGGCTGACCGTCGTCGGCACCGACTACGACGGCCCGGCGGACGAGCGCGTGCAGCTGCCCTTCTCCGTGACCCGCTGACCGACCGGATCTCCCTGGCAGCAGAAAGGCAGTTGACCGGCCTTCAGATCGGATCCGCGGCGGGCGGCAGGTCGAGTTCGGCCAGCACGGTGGCGCCCGCCGCGGCCTTGTCCGGGCCGGGCCCGGACTCGGCTCCGGGGTCGGCGGCGCGCAGGCGGCGCAGCGCCTCGGTGAGGCGGTCGGTGGCGCCGCGGAGCTGGGCGGCGCGCTCGGCGTGCAGGCCGGTCATCGGGTCGTCGACGACGGTGACCGGGATGCCGCGTTCGCGGGCGGCGGCCAGCACCGCCTCGCCCGCCTCCGGGATCAGGGTGAGCGCGGAGGCCGCGAACAGGCCGCCGGCCAGGTTCTTCGGACGGCCGATCAGGTTCTTGGCGACGATCTCGCAGGGCAGCGAGCGCTCCTGCCGCTCGGCGGCGGCGGTCGCCGCCAGCGCGACGGTGAGCAGCGCCTCGGCGGCCCTGGTGACCAGCCACTTGCGGCCGGGGACGGGCGGCAGGAACTCGCGGATCCGGTCCACCTCGCGCTCGACCACCACGTCCGGCAGCAGGTCGACGGTGCTGTGGCAGCGGATCTCCAGCACCTTGCCCCAGGCCACCGACTCCCCGTCGAAGCCGAGCTCCTCGGGGCCGACCGCGACCTGGCCGAGGCCGTCCAGCAGGTGCAGCAGCCGCACCGCCGGGCCCGGGACGTGCGGGAGCCGGCCGACCAGCCCGGCCAGCGAGACCTCCCACTCCTCCGTCAGCGGCACTCCCGGCTTCGGGTGCGTCTCCAGCGCCCGCCGCGCCCAGTCCGAACCGGCCCTGGCCCGGGCCGAGGCCACCGCCCCCGTCACGGCCCCCGACACCGATCCCAGCGCGGCCCCGGCCCGCCGTCCGGCCCCCTCGCCGACCTGCTTGATCCCCACGCCGTCCTCCCCTGGTCCGTTCCGACCGCCACGCTACCGCCCGGGGGTGCGCGGGTTGAGGGGGTGAGGATCGGGCGGTGGGGAATCGGGGGCGCGGGGCGGGGAGTTGAGGATGGGCGACGGTCAACTACCGAACCGGAGGACGGCATGGCGACGATTCACCGCACCACTTTGGAGCCGGGCAAGCTGGAGCTGCTGGCGGGGTGGCTGCCGGAGCAGGAGTGGTTCCGGGCGGGGGGCGGGGAGCTGGTGCGGGCCGGCGGGTTCCGGCTGGACGACCCGGCGGGCGAGGTGGGGATCGAGCTGATGGTGGTGGCGGACGGACGGGACGCCTACCTGGTGCCGATGGCGTACCGGGCGGCTCCGCTGGAGGGGGCGCCGGCGGGGGCGCTGATCGGGACGGCGGAGCACGGGGTGCTGGGCAAGCGCTGGTTCTACGACGGGGCGCAGGACCCGGTGGTGCGGGAGCAGTTGGCGCGGCTGCTGCACGGGGAGGCGGTGCCGCAGATGCAGAGCGAGAGCGACACGGTGGACGAGGGCGTGGCGGTGGCGCCGGTGGCGGCCGGGGCCGTGCCGGTGGTGCGCCGGGTGCTGGAGCCGGCCGGGGAGCCCGCGGCGGGCGAGGTGGTGGCCGGGTACACCGCGCCGGACGGGTCGGCGCGGCGGGCGGTGTTCGTGGCGGACGGCCGGGGCTGACGGCCGGGACTGACGGCCGGGGCTGACGGCCGGTCAGAGCCGGGCGTAGAGCGCGGCGGCGTCGTCGTGGGCCTTGCCGCGGGGCCAGCGCAGGCAGGCGGCGTCGCTGCGTTCGGCGGCCCGGACCTGGGCGATCAGTTCGGCGGGGCCGTCCTCCGCGAGCAGGCGGAGGGCGTCGGCCCAACTGCCGAGTTCCAGGCGGTCGGTGTAGCGGGCGGCGCCGTCGGAGAGGGCGGCCACGCCGTGCAGGTCGGTGCGGGCGACGGCGCCGGTCTCGGCGTGCTGGGCGGCGTGCGGGGTGGCGGCGGCGATCCACGGGCCGCGGCCGGTGTTGCGGGCGGCCCGGACGGCGATCGCGTACCGCAGGTAGAGCGCGGCGCGTTCGGCGGTGCCCGGGACGGTGGACCAGATCTGGCGGCGCAGCGCCTCGCCGCCGGGGAAGCGCTGGTTGTCGCCGATCACCCGGGGCGGGCCGTCCTTGAGGTGGAGCACCAGCAGGGAGTCGCCGAGCGCCAGGTACTCCAGGGTGTCGCCGCGCAGCCGGGCGGCGACCACCATGGCGGCGGGGGTGGCCGGGTTGGCGAGGTCGCAGGTGCCGCCGTGCAGGGCGGCGGTCTCGGCGATGGCGTCGGCCAGGCAGTCGGCCATCGGGCGGTCGGTGCGGTCGGTGAGCCTGGTGAGCAGGTGGACGCCGAGGCGGCGGACGTACCAGGCGATGCCGTGGGTGCAGCCGGACCGGAGGGTGTCCGGGGCGCTGGAGCCGTCCAGGAGGACCAGGGCCTCCGGGGTGGCGGCCGCGAAGTCCTCGTTGGCCCGGTCGGGGCGGCGCGCGTCGACTGCCAGCTCTACCCGCATGCCCACCAGTCTGCGGCCGGGGCCCGGCCCCGAACAGGGGGGCGACCGTGATCCCTTCGCGGATGATTCGGACATAATGGTGCGAAGGTATGCCAATCAGTCGCAGTGTCCCCGGCCCGGCCCCCGGCCGCCGGCCCCGGCAACAGGAGCACCCCATGGTCTGGCAGTTCTTCGTCCTGGTGATCGCCTCGATCGGCTTCCCGGTCCTCACCCTGCTGTTCATGATGGGCGGCCTGCAGTACCGCGACGAGCGGACGCACCCGCACGGCGCGGCGCGCCGGGGCTGACGGGGGCGATATCGGCTGACAGCACCCCCGGTCGGCATGGCAGGGTGTGCTCCTAGTACACCCGCTCCCGTCCAGGAGGTCCCGAATGAGCAGCGACACCCCCCCGGCCGCCGAGCCCGCGCCGGAGGCCGCCACCGACGCCGGCGCCGGCACCGAGGCCGCCCCGGAGGACCAGAAGGCCAAGTTCCTGGCCGCGCTGCAGCGCAAGGGCAACGGGAACCGCGGCTCGGCCGGCGGTCCCGGCGGCGACTCGAAGATCCACGGCGCCCACGGCGCGGCCGGCGGCAAGCGCACCTTCCGCCGCAAGAGCGGCGGCTGAGCGGCCGTCCGCCCGCCGGAAGTCCCGGACGGCCGGTCCCGCGCCCACCGCGCGGGGCCGGCCGGCCGGCGTTCCCGACGCCCCGTCACGTCCTTCCGACGCCCCGTCAGTCGGCCGGCGGCGCGGCGGGACCGGTCGGCACCCGGGCGAGTTCCAGTGCCGGCGGGCGCGGTGCGGTGAGGAAGGCCAGCGCGTTGTCGACCACCGCCGGTTCGACCAGCACCCGGCTGTGGCCCAGGCCTCGGGTGGTGAGCAGGCGCAGCTGCCGCTCGCCGTACGCGGCCCGCAGCAGGTGCGCCTGGCGGAGCGGGACGACGTCGTCGTCCTCGTCGTGCACCACCAGGATCGGCGCGGTGACCAGTTCGGGGCGGCGGGTGGCGTCGAAGCGCTGCCAGATGTCCCCGGCGCCGGGCAGCAGGACGCGTTCGATCCGCCGGACGAGGTCTGCCCGGAGGCGGTCGTTCAGGCCCAGGACGGTGCTGAACCCGTCCACCAGGTAGGCGAATTCGGCGACTCCGGCGACGGCGACCAGGCGCTCGACGGGGACGCCCTCGGCCATCGCCAGCAGGGTGCAGCAGGTGCCGAAGGAGTGCGCGACGGCGCCCTCGAACGGGCCGTGCCGTTCGGCGAGCCGGCCGATCAGCTCGCGGTACTCCAGGATCGTGGTGGCCCGCCCCGCGGAGTCGCCGTGGCCGGGCGCGTCGAAGGCGACCGGGCTCAGCCCGAGGTCGAGCAGCCCGCGCACGTACGGGGTGAAGCGGGACGCCCGGGAGCGCCAGCCGTGCACCAGCAGCACCGGGCGGCGGCCGTCGCCCCAGTGGTAGACCCGCGCCCGCTTGCCGTTGACCACCAGTTCCCCGGTGGTGGCGCGCTCGTGCAGGGCGCGTTCGGCGGGGCGGACCCGGCCGCGCAGGAGCGGGTTCCGGAAGAGTTCGAAGGCCACCCGGCCGGGCGGGGCGGTGGCGATCCGGGAGGTGGCGTTCAGCGCGGTGCGCACGAGTGCGGTAGCTGCCATGGGCGAGATATTAGCGCGACCGTTCGTACAGTCTCGGAGGGACGGTCGGCGGCCCGGCCCGAGGGGGGTCGGTCATCCGGTCGCGGGGCGGCCGAGCAGGCGGCGGGCGGTCCGCGGCGTCCGGCCGTGGCGGGACGGGTCGAGGCGCCCGCCGGGGCCGCCGTCAGCCGGTGTGCTCGTCCGGGAGGTACGGGGTCTCGCGGAGGAAGAGCGCCCCGCAGGTGTGGCAGTTGTGGTCGGGGTCCAGGGTCCAGCGGGCGGCGTCCTGGACGGGGGCGCCGTCGACGAGTTCCTTGCCGCACAGGGCGACGAGGTTCGCGTCGCGGACGATGTGCCAGCTGACCACGGAGTCCGTGGCACCGGTCGGGTCGGTCTCGGCGCGCATCTGGTGATTCATGATCACCATGGTCCGCCGCCCGGACCGGCCCGGCAATTCGCGCCGCGGGCGGCCCGCGGCGCGACCGGACCGGACCGGCCCGCTCAGCCCTCGGCCGGGGGTTCCGGCAGCACCTCGCGGACCTCGACCGGCATGTTCATCGGCTTCCCGTCGGGCCCGGGCGCGGCGGAGAGCCGGGCCGCGAGCTCGACCGCCCGCTCCGGCGGGCAGTCGACCAGCCACCAGCCGAACAGGAACTCCTTGCCGTCCGGGAACGGCCCGCCGCTGACGGCGGGCGCCCCGCCGGTGGCCCGGACGATCCGGGCGGTCTCCGGCATCGCCAGGCCGCGGGCCTCCAACAGCTCGCCGGCGGCGGTCAGTTCGGCCACCGCCCGCCGCATGTACCCGACGTGCTCGGCGACCGCCGCGGCCTCCCAGGTCGGGATCGGCGGGACGGCGGTGTCGAGTTGGCTGAAGTGCAGTTGCAGCAGGTACGTCACGGCGGGGCTCCTCACGGTGCGGTTCGCGGTCTTCCGCACCTGGGTCGGAGCCGGGCCGCCGTTCTCGACATCCCGGCTTCGCCTGGATCCGGCTCCGGTCTGGACCGGGGCCGGATCAGTCCTGGACCGGCTCCGGATCCGGCCCGGACCGGTCGGCCGGGCGCAGGGCCCGCCAGGCCGCCAGGGTGGCCAGCAGCAGGGCGGCGCCGGAGAGGGAGAAGCCGATCCGGGCGCCGACGTGCTGGGCGACGGCGGTGACGGCGAGGCCGGTGAACGGCAGCGTGCCGGTCATCGCGCTGCCCCACAGCGACATCACCCGGCCGCGCATCTCGGGGGCGGAGCGCAGCTGGGCCAGGGTGTTGGCGGTGGCGATGAACCAGATCGAGGTGAGGCCGACGGCGGTCATGCCGGCCACGGCGACGAAGGCATCGGGCGACAGGGCGGTGGTGAGGACGGCCGCCGAGGTGGCCAGCGCCAGGGTGCGGACCCGGCGCGGGGTGGGCTCGGGGGCGGAGGCGGCCAGCAGGGCGCCGGGCAGGCCACCGATGCCGAACGCGGCCATCAGCAGGCCGTACCCGCCGCCGTCCATCTGCAGGGAGCGGCTGACCAGCGGCGGGAGGGTGAGGTTCATGGCGAAGATCAGGCCGCTGGCGGCGGACATCGGCAGCAGGCCGCGGATGATCGGCGAACGCCGGGCGTAGGCCAGGCCCTCGCGGGCGCTCGCCCGCGGGCCGCGGGCGGCCTTCCGGGGCTCGGCGTCGCCGCGCGGGCGGAGCTTGATCAGGGCGAGCATCGGGGCGGTGTAGGCGAGGCCGTTGAAGGCGAAGCAGAACGCGGGGCCGTTGAAGGCGAGCAGCGCACCGGCGATGCTCGGGCCGATCACCCGGGAGGCGTTCAGCGCGACCTCCCAGAGGCCGACGGCACTGGCCACCGCCCCGGCGCCGACCAGGTCGACCACGAAGACCTGGCGGGCCGGGGAGTCGACGGTGGCGATCAGCCCGGTGCAGGTGGCGAGCACCAGCAGCACCCACAGGTGGATGCCGCCGAGGGCGGTGACCAGGGCCAGGACCAGGCCGATGGCCATCATCAGGCCCTGGGTGAGCAGCAGCAGGCGGCGCCGGTCCGAGCGGTCGACCAGGGCGCCGGCCCACGGGCCGAGGACCAGCGTCGGGCCCCAGGTGCAGGCGGTCAGGACGGTCAACCAGACGGCGTCGTGGGTGAGTTCGAAGACCAGCCAGGACAGTGCGACGCCCTGGGCGAGGGTGCCGGACGCGGATGTCAGCTGGCTGTAGAACCAGATGCGGAAGTCCCGCCCCTGGAGGGCCTGGCCCATCCGGGACAGCGCGCGGCGAGGTGCGGAGAGCGGCTCCGCGGCAGTGGTGGTCATGGTCCCCTCCGATGGCCGGTCTAGACCATAACCGGAGTGCCCGGACATTCGGCCAGTGGGTTTCAGGCCGTGGGACGGGCCCGGCCCGGCCGGACGGGGCAAGGCCGGACGGGGCGGGACCGGGCAAGGCGGGACCGGGCCGGGCGGGGCCTCAGGAGGCGGTGCGCAGCAGCGCGGCGGCGGCCGGGCCCGGGGTGAGGACCTTGTCGAAGCTGACGGTGGCGCCGCGCAGCGGGTGGGTGCGCAGCTGGACCCGGTCGGCCAGGGCGTGGATCAGGAACAGGCCGCGGCCGCACTCGGCGTCCAGGTCGGGGAGGGTGTCGGCGGCGGGGACCGGCAGGGCGGGACGCAGCGGGGGCAGCACGTGGGTGTCGTAGGGGGCGGGGCGGTCCGGGGCGGCGGGGCGGCGGGCGGTGAGCACCCGGGCCGGGACGGAGGCCCGGCCGCGGCGGGTGCGGCAGCGCGGGGCGGGCCGGTCGGCGGCGGGGCGGCGCGGCGCGGCCGGGCGCGGGGCGGGGCGCTCGGCGGTGGCTGCGGCGGGGCGCTCGGCCGGGGCCAGGGTCGGGGCGGCGGCCGGGCCGGTGTTGGCGACCTCGATCCGCAGCAGGTCGCCGCTGAGCGAGGCGGTGACCTGGAAGGTGTCCCCGGGGTGGGCGGGAGCGGCGTGCTCGACCGCGTTGGCGCAGGCCTCGGTGAGGGCGAGGCCGAGGTCGAAGGCGACCTGCGGATCGACTCCGGCGGAGTCCATGGCGCCGAGCAGGATGCGGCGGGCGAGCGGCACGCTGGCCGGGTCGCGCTTGAGGTGCAGAGTCCACCAGATGTCCACGGGAGTTCCCTCCTGGCTGCGGCTCCACATACAACTAGCTATCTCCTCGGCCGTGCGCGGTGAACCGTCCGCACGGGCGAAGGCCGCCCGTTCGGCGGATGGACCCGACCCGTCGGGTGTGCCGATCAGCGCTCGGGCGGATCCGCGCGCCGGTCGGTTTCCCGCCATTCCGGGCGGGTCCCGGCCCCTGCCCCGGAGCGGGGTGTAGGCGGTGAGATGATGGCCCGGCCATGACTGACCCCACCGCCGCCGCCCGCCGGGGCGCCGCCGTGCCCGCCGGACGGGTGCCGGCGGCCGCCTGGGACCTGCGGCTGCTGCGGGCGGTGCCGTTCGCGCTGGTGTGCACGCTGGTGGCGGCCTTCGGGCACGTCCGGGCGGGCGGTGCGGTGGCGCCGGACACGCTGGTGCTGGGGTTCGCCGCGGTGTGCGCGGCGGCGGCGCTGGCCGGCCGGCGGGAGCGCTCGCTGGGCGCGATCGCGGCCGCGCTGGGCGCCGGGCAGCTGAGCCTGCACCTGCTGTTCCACTTCTTCGGGAGCGGGCTGGGCAGCGGCCCGGCGGCGGCGCACGCGCAGATGGCCGGAAACAGCTCCATGGATCCGCTGGTGGTGGCCGCGGGCCGGCTGCTGTGCGACGACGCTCCCGGCAACGGGCTGACGGTCGTCCCGCTGGACACCACGCCGGAGCAGGTGGTGAGCGCCGCGGGCCTGGACCCGCAGGCGGTGGTCGCGGCGGCCGCGCCGCACGCGTCCGGCTGGCTGGGGATGACCCCCGGCATGCTGCTGGGCCACCTGGCGGCGGCGCTGGTCGCGGGCTGGTGGCTGCGGCGCGGCGAGGCCGCGCTGTGGCGGCTGGTGCGGACGGCCGCGCTGACCGCCCGGGAGTGGGCGGCGCCGGTGCGGACCGCGGTGGCGCTGCTGACGGCGCTGCTGCTGGGCACCGGGCGCCCGGCCGCGCCGCGCCGGGCCGCGCGCCCGGAGGACTGGCCGCTGCCGGTGGCGGCGGCGCTGCGGCACAGCCTGCCGCGCCGGGGACCGCCCGCGGTGGCGTTCGCGCGCTGATCGGGCCCGGGAGGACCGGGGCTCGGGCGCGCGCCGCTGCCGCCGTGCCCGCGCCGTGAGCGGGCCGGCCGAGTCTCCCGCACCTCCCCGCGTGCCGACGCGCACTGCCGCGCGGCCCCTTTCCTCAGGAGTCCCCTGATGCGTTCGCTTACCGCCCGTCGTTCCCTCGGCGCGCTCGCGGTGGCGGCCGGCGCCCTGCTGGCGTCCGCCGTGCCCGCCTTCGCCCACGTCACCGTCCAGCCGGGCAGTGTCCAGCAGGGCGGCTACAGCGCCGTGGCATTCCGGGTGCCGAACGAGAGCGACACCGCCTCGACCGTGAAGGTCGAGGTCAACCTGCCGCTGGACCACCCGATGGCCTCGGTGCGCACCCAGCCCGTCCCGGGCTGGACCGCCGTGCTGGAGAAGTCGAAGCTCGACAAGCCGCTGGACTCGCACGGCCAGCAGATCACCGAGGCCGTCTCGAAGATCACCTGGACCGCGAACGACGGCACCAAGATCGCGCCCGGGCAGTACCAGGACTTCGCGGTCTCGCTCGGCGCGCTGCCGACCGACACCGACACGCTGGTCTTCAAGGCGCTGCAGACGTACGACAACGGCGACGTGGTCCGCTGGATCGAGGAGGCCAAGGACGGGCAGCCCGAGCCGTCCAAGCCCGCCCCGGCGCTGAAGCTGACCAAGGCCGCGGGCGCCACCGCCGCC
The DNA here is from genome assembly GCF_026802215.1 of Kitasatospora sp. YST-16. Classification (NCBI taxonomy): domain Bacteria; kingdom Bacillati; phylum Actinomycetota; class Actinomycetes; order Kitasatosporales; family Streptomycetaceae; genus Kitasatospora; species Kitasatospora sp. YST-16. The sequence goes on along the minus strand of NZ_CP113837.1, from coordinate 3,717,626 downwards.
GACCAGCACTCGGCGGACTCGGCCGGCGCGCAGCAGGCCGCGGCCGGTGCGAAGTCCTCCGACTCGACCGCCCGCACGCTGGGCGTGGTCGGCATCGTGGTCGGCGTGGTCGGCGCGGCGCTCGGCGTGGCCGGGCTGCGCCGCCGCTCCGCGCAGTCCTGACCCCCGGCCGGGGCGGGGCCGCGCAGGCCCCGCCCCGGCACCCCTTCCGTTCCTCCGCACCCGCTCCCCGCACGAACAGGAAAGTCCCTTGGCCTCCCTCCGCCGCCCCCGCCCCCGGCTCCTGACCGCCGCCGCCCTCGTCCTCGGCGCCTCGCTCGCGCTGTCCGCCTGCTCCTCGTCCGGGGGCGGTACCCAGGACTCCGGGGCGGCGAAGGTCAGCAAGAAGGCGTCCACCAGCCAGTACCGGGGCACGGTGCTGAGCAAGAACTTCGAGAAGCCGGACCTGGTGCTGGACGACACCTCCGGGCAGCCGTACGACCTGCGGGCGCGGACCGCGGGCAAGACCGTGCTGCTGTTCTTCGGTTACACCAGCTGCCCGGACGTCTGCCCGACCACGATGGGCGACATCGGCGTGGCGATGTCGAAGCTGACCCCCGAGCAGCGGGAGAAGCTGGCGGTCGTGTTCGTCTCCACCGACCCGGAGCGGGACACCCCGCAGGTGCTGCGGACCTGGCTGGACTCGATGGGCAAGGACTTCGTCGGGATGACCGGCGACCTGGCGAAGGTGAAGGCCGCGGCCAAGCCGCTGGGCATCCTGGTCGAGGACCCGGTGGTGGACGCCAAGGGCGCGGTCACCTCCACCCACGGCGCGCAGGTGCTGGCGTTCCTGCCCGGCGACGACAAGGCGCACCTGCTGTACATGGCGGGCACCTCGGTCGACGTCTACCGGCACGACCTGGAGCTGATGGCGAACGGGGTGGCGGTGTGAGCCGGGCGTTCCGGCGCGGCGCGCTGGTCGGGGCGGGGCTGGCCGCCGCCCTGGCGGTGGGCGCGGTCGCGGTCGCGCACCAGTCCTCCGGCGAGCCGGGCGGCGCGCCGCGGCTGACCGTCGCGGACCCGTACATACCGCTGCCCGCCACGCCCGACGGGATGGGCGCGGGCTACCTGACGGTCCGCAACAGCGGCGGGGCGGACACCCTGGTGAGCGTGAGCAGCCCGGCCGCCGGGTCGGTGACCATGCACCGCTCGACCGAGACGTCGATGGAGCAGGTCGAGCAGATGCCGGTGCCGGCCGGCGGCACCCTGGACCTGGCCCGCGGCGGCGCGCACCTGATGATCATGGACTGGGCGAAGCGGCCCGCGCTGGGCGACGAGCTGGAGCTGGACCTGGAGTTCGCCAGGGCGGGCCGAGTCGTGGTCAAGGTCCCGGTGAAACCGCTGACGTACCGTCCGGGTAGCTGATCGGCGATGGCGACGAGGAGAGGCACGCACGTGGTGACAGGGGCGAGGCGGCGACTGGGCGCGCTGCTGGCGGTGCTGGTGGCGGCGCTCGGGCTGGTGCTCGGCGGGGCGACGGCGGCGTCCGCGCACGCCACCCTGGAGGGCACCGACCCCGCCCGGGGCTCGGTGGTGGCCACCGCGCCCGGCGCGGTGACCCTGACCTTCAGCGAGGGCGTCTCGCTGGCCGCCGACTCGGTGCGGGTGCTCGACCCGCAGGGCAAGGCGGTCGACGACGGCAAGCCCGAGCACGTCGACGGCAGGGCCGCCACCGCCCGGGTGGCGCTGCGCTCCGGCCTGGGCAACGGCACCTACACGGTGGCCTGGCGGGCCGTCTCGGAGGACTCCCACCCCGTCGGCGGCGCGTTCACCTTCTCCATCGGCGCGCCCTCCGACACCTCGGTGAACGCCGCCGCCGTGCAGGGCGCCGAGGCGCAGGGCGCGGTCGCCTTCGCCTACGGCACCGCCCGCACCGTCGCCTACGTGGCGTTCGCGCTGCTGGCCGGCGCCGCCGCGTTCGTGCTCGTGGTGTGGCCCGGCGGGACGGCCGTGCGCGGCGTGCAGCGGCTGCTGATGACCGGCTGGGTCGCGCTGCTGCTGTCCACCGTCGCCGTGCTGCTGCTGCGCGGCCCGTACGAGCGCGGCACCGGCCTCGGGCAGTCCTTCGACCTCTCGCTGGTGCGCGCCACCCTGGACGAGCGGATCGGCACCGCGCTGGCCGCCCGGCTGCTGCTGCTCGCCGCCGCCGGCGTCTTCCTGTCGCTGCTGGTCGGCCAGTTGGGCACGCCGCAGCCGAAGCCCGCCGCCCCGGAGCCCGCGGACGACCCGGAGGACGAGGAGGAGGCGGAGCTGCGCCGGCTGGAGCGGGCCGCCGCCGAGGCCCCGCAGCGCGACGCCCGGCTCGGCCTCGGCCTGGCCGGACTGGCCCTCGCCCTGGCGCTGACCGCGACCTGGGTCGGCGCCGACCACTCCGCGGTCGGCATCCAGGTCGCCCTCGCGCTGCCGCTGGCCGCCGTGCACCTGCTGGCGATGGCCGGCTGGCTCGGCGGCCTGGCCGTGCTGGTCGTCGGCCTGCGCCACGGCCTGCCCGCGGCCGCCGTCGACCGCTTCTCCAAGCTCGCCCTGTGGCTGGTCTCGGCCCTCGTGGCGACCGGCGTCTACCAGTCCTGGCGCGGCCTCGGCTCGTGGAGCGCGCTGGTCGACACCTCGTACGGGCGGCTGCTGCTGATCAAGGTCGGCTGCGTGGCGGCGATGCTCGGCGTCGCCTGGATCTCCCGCGCCTGGACGGCCCGGTTGCGCACCGCCGACGAGAGCGCCGGGGCGCCGCAGGAGGCCCGGGCCGACGAGAGCGCCGCGGTGGGCGCGGGCGAGAGCGCCGCCGCCGAGAGCGGTGCGGCCGGGGGCGGTGCGGCCGGGGGCGGTGCGGCCGGGGGCGGCGACCCGGCGCGGGCCGCGCAGTTGGCCCGGCAGCGGGCGCTGCGGGACCGCGCCCGGGGCGAGCGCGGCGCGGCGGGCTCCCCCGCCCGGGCCGGGCTGCGCCGCAGCGTGGTGGTGGAGACCTCGGTGGCCGTCCTGGTCCTGGTGGTCACCACCATGCTGACCAACTCCCCGCCCGGACGCGTCGCCCAGGCCGTCGCCGCCGCGCCCGCCGCCCCCACCGCCGGGGCCCCGGCGGCGCCCGGCCGGGCCGAGGAGCTGAAGCTCCCCTACGACACCGGCGGCCGCACCCCCAACGCCAAGGGCACCGCGATCGTCACCGTCGAACCGGTCGCCACCGGCCCGAACCAGGTCACCCTGAAGCTCGCCGACTCCACCGGACAGCCCGCCGAAGTCCCGGAGCTGGAACTCGCGTTCACCCTCCCCGACCGCGACCTCGGCCCGCTCCCCGTCACCCTGCAGCCGCAGGGCACCGGCAGCTGGACCGGCACCGCGCAGCTCCCGCTGAACGGCATGTGGGTGGTGTCGGTGACCGTCCGCTCCTCCGACATCGACCAGGTGACGGCCACCCGGCAGCTGAAGGTCGGCCCGTGAGCACCGTCGAGCGGACGCCGGTCGAAGCGTCGCCGTCGCCGCCGCGGCCGTCCCGGCGGGCGGTGCTCGGCGGGGCCGGGGCCGGGCTGGTGGCGGGCGCGGCCGGCGGGGCCTGGGGCGGACGCGCCTCGGCGCACGCCCCGGCCGAGGGGTGACGCTCGGCGGGGCCCGGGTGCCGTTCCACGGCCCCCGGCAGGCCGGGATCGTCGAACCGGCCCAGGCCCGGGTCGAGTGGGCGGCGTTCGACCTGCTGTCCAGCACCCGCCGGGACGGGCTGGCCGCGCTGCTGCGCACCTGGTCCGCGGCGGCCGCCCGGATGGCGGCCGGCGAGCCGGCCGCGGAGGGCGAGAACCAGATCGCCCTGGACGCCGGACCCAGCTCGCTGACCGTCACCTTCGGCTTCGGCGCGACCCTGTTCGACAAGGCCGGCCTGGCCGACCGCCGCCCCGAGGCGCTGGCCGCGCTGCCCGCCTTCCCCGGCGACGCGCTGGACCCGGCCCGCTCCGGCGGCGACCTGTGGGTGCAGGTCGGCGCGGACGACGCCCTGGTCGCGGTGCACGCGCTGCGGGTGCTGGTCCGGCTGGCCACCGGGCTGGCGGCGCCGCGCTGGCTGATGTCCGGCTTCGCCCGGACGCCCGGCGCGACGCCGCACCCGATGACCGGCCGCAACCTGATGGGCCAGGTCGACGGCACCAACAACCCGCGCCCGCAGGACCCCGGCTTCGACGCCGCCGTGTTCGCCGCCGGCCCCGACTGGATGGCCGGCGGCAGCTACGCGGTGCTGCGCCGGATCCGGATGCTGCTGGAGGGCTGGGACACCCTGCCGCTGGACAAGCAGGAGCGGATCATCGGCCGCCGCAAGAGCGACGGCGCCCCGCTGTCCGGCGGGCCCGACGCGGTCGAGCGCACCCCCGTCGACCTGGCCGCCACCGACCCGGACGGCGTCCTGCGGATCGCCCCCGACGCGCACGTCCGGGTCGCCGCGGCGGCCTCCAACGGCGGGGCGGCGATGCTGCGCCGCGGCTTCTCCTTCCACGACGGCCTGCTGCCCGACGGCTCCCCCGACGCCGGGCTGCTGTTCGCCGCGTACCAGGCCGACCCGGCGCACGGCTTCGTCCCGGTCCAGCAGCGGCTGGCGCGCGGCGACGGCCTGTCCCGCTACCTGCGGCACGAGGCGTCCGCGCTGTTCGCGGTGCCGCCGGGCGCGCCCGAGGGCGGGTACGTGGGGCAGCCGCTGCTGGAGGGCTGAGCCCGGACAGGGGTCCGGGCCGCTGCCCGGAGTGCGGAACGGGGCCGGGCCGGGCCGCGGAAGTGGCTAGGGTGAAGGCGGATCGGCCTTCGGGCCATGCACACTCGCTGTTCGTTCGGAGGCGGTCATGTCGGCGACCCGTTACACCTACCTCGGGCCCGCGGGCACCTTCACGGAGGCGGCGCTGCGCACCCTGCCGGAGGCCGGGACCCGGGAGCTGACGCCGGTGGCGTCGGTGTCGGCGGCGCTGGACGCGGTGCGGGCGGGCGAGGCCGCGGGCGCGATGGTGGCGATCGAGAACTCGGTGGACGGCGCGGTGACCACCACCAGCGACGAGCTGATCAACGGCAGCCCGCTGATGATCTACCGCGAGGTGCTGCTGCCGATCTCGTTCGCGGTGCTGGTGCGGCCCGGCACCGCGCTGCCGGACGTGAAGACGGTCAGCGGCCACCCGGTGGCCCAGCCGCAGGTGCGGCACTGGCTGGCCGCGAACCTGCCGGACGCGCAGTGGGAATCGGCGGCGTCCAACGCGGAGGCGGCCCGGCTGGTCCAGGAGGGCCGCTACGACGCGGCGGTGGCGGGGGCGTTCGCGGCCGAGCTGTACGGGCTGGAGGTGCTGTCGGACGAGATCCACGACGTGGCGTCGCCGACCACCCGGTTCGTGCTGGCGGGCCGTCCCGGGCGGGTGTCCTCGGCGACCGGCTGGGACAAGACCTCGATGGTGGTGTGGCTGCCGGAGGACCACCCGGGCGCGCTGCTGGAGCTGCTGCAGGAGTTCGCGGTGCGCGGGATCAACCTGATGCGGATCGAGTCCCGGCCGACCGGCGAGGGCATGGGCAACTACTGCTTCCTGATCGACTGCGAGGGGCACCTGAGCGAGCGGCGGGTCAGCGAGGCGCTGATGGGCCTGAAGCGGATCTGCCCGCAGGTGCGCTTCCTCGGCTCCTACCCGCGGGCCGACCAGGGCACCTCGGCGCCGCTGCGGGCCGGTACCTCGGACCTGGATTTCGCCAACGCCGCGGACTGGCTCTCGCGCTGCCTGGACGGGCGCGGGGAACTCTGAACGCGCCGCCCGGACGGGCGCGGGGGGCTCTGGGCGCGCCCCCGGGCGCGCGGGGGTGATTCCGGCCGGAACGGGACCGTACGCGGTCCCGTTCCGTTCATTTCCGTCCCTCCCGCCCGTCACCTGCCCGGCCGAACCCCGTTCACCTGCGGTGCGGCCGGCCGGCCCGGGTGCCGCGGCGGGCGGGGCGGTTCATCCACAGGGCGGCGGGCGGCATCCACAGGGGCGGTTGTCCCCAGCTGACGGGCAGTTATCCACAGGGCCCGACGTGAGTCGACAAAACGGTAAAGAAACCCCCAGCACCGGTCAGATCATCTACTAGGGGCGCGGAGTGGACTTATCGGACCAGAGTCGCCCTTGCGCCGACAAATCACCTGGGCGAGCGAGCGAATTCCCTCACTCGAGAAGCCGAATCGAGGTTTGAAACCTGGAATTCCCGGTTCGGACGCCTGCGGACCTTCGGTTATCCCCTGTCCACAGGCTTGGCCGCGAACCTGTGGATAACCCGCCCCGGGCGGAGTTGTCCGCCGGGGTTATCCACAGGCGGAGCCGGGTTATCCCCAGGCCCGGGCGGAGCTTCCCCAGCCCCCTTCCCCACCGGCTCGGGACAGAATGCCACATTCCATCCCAGAAGGCAGCACAACGCCACGAACCAACCGGCGGCCGGAACCCGCCCCCGGCCGGACCGGGCGGCGTCCCGGGGCGCCGCCCGGCCCCCGGTAGGCTGGAGCCCGTGATCGACCTCCGCCTGCTCCGTGAAGACCCCGAGCGAGTGCGCACCTCGCAGCGCTCCCGTGGTGAGGACGTCGACCTGGTCGACGCCCTGCTCTCCGCCGACGAACGCCGCCGCGCGTCCGGCACCCGCTTCGACGAGCTGCGCGCCGAGCAGAAGCAGCTGGGCAAGCAGGTGGCCGCCGCCAAGGGCGAGGAGAAGGCCGCCCTGCTGGCCCGCACCAAGGAGCTGGCCGCCGAGGTGAAGGCCGCCGACGCCGCCCAGGGCGAGGCGAAGGAGGAGGCCGAGCGGCTGCAGCGCGCGCTGGCCAACCTGCTCGACCCGGCCGCCCCCGTCGGCGGCGAGGAGGACTTCGTCACGCTGGAGGAGATCGGCACCCCGCGCGACTTCGCCGCCGAGGGCTTCGAGCCCCGCGACCACGTCGAACTCGGCCAGCTGCTCGGCGCGATCGACACCGAGCGCGGCGCCAAGGTGGCCGGTGCCCGCTCCTACTACCTGACCGGCCCCGGCGCGCTGCTGGAGCTCGCCCTGGTCAACATGGCGATGGCGCAGGCCTCCGCGGCCGGCTTCACCCCGATGATCACCCCGGCGCTGGTCCGCCCCGCCGCGATGGACGGCACCGGCTTCCTCGGCCAGGCCGCCGAGAACGTGTACTACCTCGCCGACGACGACCGCTACCTGGTCGGCACCAGCGAAGTCCCGCTCGCCGCCTACCACATGGACGAGATCCTGGACGCCGAGCGGCTCCCGCTCCGGTACGCCGGCTTCTCCTCCTGCTTCCGCCGCGAGGCCGGCACCTACGGCAAGGACACCCGCGGCATCATCCGGGTCCACCAGTTCGAGAAGGTGGAGATGTTCGTCTTCACCACCCCCGAGGACGCCGAGGCCGAGCACCGCCGCCTGCTCCAGTGGGAGAAGGACTTCCTGAACGCGCTGGAGCTGCCCTACCGGGTGATCGACGTCGCCTCCGGCGACCTCGGCGCCTCCGCCGCCCGCAAGTTCGACATCGAGGCGTGGGTCCCGACCCAGGGCAAGTACCGCGAGGTCACCTCCACCTCCAACACCACCGAGTACCAGGCCCGCCGGCTCTCCATCCGGATGCGCGACGCCGACGGCGTCCGCCCGCTCGCCACCCTCAACGGCACCCTGGTCGCCGTCCCCCGGGTGATCGTCGCGCTGCTGGAGAACCACCAGCGGTCCGACGGCTCGGTGGTCCTGCCCCAGGCCCTGCGGCCGTTCCTCGGCGGGAAGGCCGTGCTGGAGCCCGTCGCCGCCCGGTAACACCCCTTCGTCCAGGAGCACTCCGCGCCATGAGCACCGCCCCCCTGCCCTACCGGCTGGTCGCCACCGACCTCGACGGGACGCTGCTCACCAGCGCCGAGATCGTCTCCGCCCGGACCCGCGAAGCCCTGGGCGCGGTCACCGCGCTCGGGGCCAAGCACATCATCGTCACCGGCCGCTCGGCCGGCTGGACCAGGCCGGTGCTCGACGAGATCGGGTACACCGGGATAGCGGTCTGCGGGCAGGGCGCCCAGGTCTACGACGCGGGCGCGCACAAGCTGCTCACCTCCGTCACCCTGGACCGGCAGCTGGCCGCGGTCGCCCTCGCCAAGATCGAGGCCGAGGTCGGCCCGCTCGCCGTCGCCGCCAACCAGGACGGCCTGGACGGCGAGGTGCTCGCCGGGCCCGGCTACAAGCTGCGGATCGGCACCGAACTGCCGCTCCGCCAGGTCGCCCCCGACCAGCTGCTCGCCACCCCCGTCAGCAAGCTGTACATCCAGCACCCCGAGCTGACGGACGACCAACTCGCCGACGCCGCCTGGTCGGTGGCCGGGCAGCTGGTCGGCATCACGATGGCCGGCGCGGGCATCGTCGAACTCCTCCCGCTCGGCCTGACCAAGGCCACCGGCCTGTCGCTGGCCGCCCGCCGGCTGGGCGTCACCGCCGCCGAGACGATCGCCTTCGGCGACATGCCCAACGACGTCCCGATGTTCCGCTGGGCCGGGTACGGCGTGGCGATGGGCAACGCGCACGAGCAGCTGCGGGCGGTGGCCGACGAGGTGACGGTCGGCAACGACGAGGACGGCGTGGCCGTGGTGCTGGACCGGGTGTTCGGGCTGGGCTGAAGCCCGATCATCCCGTGCCGCGCGCTGGAACGGTGCCGGGCGGGCCGTGGCGCGGTGCGGGGGGCCGGGCGGGTGCCCGGCCCCTCCGGGCTTCCCGGCGGGGCGCTGACGGGCCGTTGACGGGCCGGTGACGGGCCGTCAGGAGCCCTGCGGTCAGCCGTAGGTGAGGTTGGAGCAGGCGTCGTCGTCCGCGGAGCGGGCGTCCTCGGCGACCTTGGAGGCGACCGGGCCCGGGTCGGTGGTGGCGGCGGTACCGGCCGCCGGGGCGGTGGCCGCGTAGTCCTTGCCGAGGATCAGCGTGACGCCCGCGCCGCCGCCCGCCTCGACGGTCGAGCCGGGGAACAGCGCCGCCACCGCCTCGGCGTGCGCCTTCTGCCCGGCCGAGCCGTACTGCACCAGCGTGGTGGCGTGGTTCTGGCTGGACGCGTTGCCGGTCGAGGTGACGGTGTAGTTGGCGGCCTTCAGCGTCGCGGCGGCCTTGTTACCGAGCCCGCCGGTGGTGGTGCCGTTGTAGACGGCGACCTTCACGCCGGTACCGTCCGCGGGCGGCGCCGGGGTCGCGGTGGGGGTGGCCGGGTCGGGGCTCGGGGCGGCGGTGCCCGCGCTGGCGTCCTGCCCGTCCAGGGTGCGGTCGGCCTTCAGCGAGGCCCACAGCTGGTCGACCTCGGGGTGGTTCAGGCCGATCCGCTCGCCCTGGTAGTGCCAGGGGGTGGTGAGGAACTTGATGTCGTGCAGGTCGATGTTCTTGAGCGTCATCGCCAGGTCGGTCAGCTTCTGCACGCTGTCCAGGTCCTCGTCCACCGTCAGCGACTTGGTGGCGGCGTCGGCCAGCGGGAACAGGCTGGTCGGGCTCATCCCGTTCGACTTGACCTGCTTGATCAGCGACGACAGGAACGCCTGCTGGCGCTGCATCCGGCCGACGTCGGAGCCGTCGCCGATGCCGTGGCGCAGCCGGACGTAGTCCAGCGCGGCCTGGCCCTCGACCTTCTGGACGCCCTTCGGGTACAGCAACTTGCCCTTGCGCGGCAGGTTGGGGTTGATGTCGCGCTCGTAGATGTCGTTGGGGAGGCAGACCTCGACGCCGCCGACCGCCTTGGTCATCGCGGCGAAGCCCTCGAAGTTCACCACGATGGTGTGGTCGACCCGCAGGTCGGTGAGCTTCTCCACGGTGTTCTGGGTGCAGGCCGGGTTGCCGTCCTTGAAGTTGCCCACCGAGAAGGCGCTGTTGAACATGACGTTGGGCTGGTCCTTGGTCCAACTCTTGTTCGGCAGCATGCACTTGGGGACGTTGACCAGCGCGTCGCGGGGGAACGAGACGCCCACGGCGTGCTTGTGGTCCGCGTAGACGTGCAACAGGATCGTGGTGTCGGAGCGGGCGCCGCCCTCGTCGCCGCCGCCGAGGTCCTTGTTCGCGCCGTCGCGCGAGTCCGAGCCGATCAGCAGGATGTTCATCGGCTTGTTGCCGTTGGCGTCGGCCTGCGCCTCCGGCGGGCGGCTCTCGCTGACGCCCGCGCTGTCCCAGGAGGAGAGGTTGGCGTTCAGCCGCCAGTAGAGGAAACCGCCGGTGCCGACCACGGCGAGGCTGGTGCCGACCAGGCTCCAGACGACTATCCGCCTGGTCCGGCGGGGTTTGCGGCGGCCCGCCGCGGCGGCCGCCCGTCCGCCGCCCTGCGCGGCCCGGCGGGCCTCGGCCCGGCCGCCGCCCGCTGCGGGGGCGCCTGCGGCACTGCCGCGCGCCTGGGCATCGGTGCGGCCCCGGGCCGGGGTCCGGGCGGGCGTTCTGGCCGGCGTTCGGGCGGGGGTGTCGTGGTCGGCGGAGCGGTGGCGCGGGATGTGCGGCGCGGGTACGTCGTCGCGCTGGGGGGCGTCCTGCCGGTACCCGTCGCCCTGCGGCGGGAGGCTCTCCCACCACCCGGGGTCCTCGCCCGACGACCCCGCCCTCTGGCCTGCCATACCTGCACCCTTCACCGGAGGCTGCCGTCGGGCGCCTCTGCCACCGCTCCGTCCGCCCCGGATCGGCGCGGCGGACGGATGAAGCCGGAGAGCGGAGCATACAAAGGGACCATTTCCGGGTCACCGCCCGGGGCACCACTCCGAGCAGTGGAACGCCCGTACGCGGACCGTCGGTTCCCGCGGCCGGGTGTGAGCCGCACAACGCCGCCGGAGGCGGCGGAGCGGGGCCCGGGGGCGGGGTTCAGCGTTCGCGCAGGCGGGTGCCGGTGCGGGGGCGGAGTGCGGCGGCGGCGGCCGCGGCGAGGGCGGTGACGCCGAGCGCGGTGGCGAGGACCAGGGGCCAGGGCAGGACGACCGGGACGTGCTGCGGCCAGAGCTGGCTGCCCGCCACCAGCCAGCCGCCGAGGGTGCCGATCAGCATCGCCAGGCCGACGATGACGGCCGCCTGCACCGCCAGCACCCTGCGCTGGACGCCGCCGGAGAACCCGATGACGCGCAGCAGCAGCAGGCGCGGGCGGAGCTCCTGGGCGGCGCCGCCCACGGCGGTCATCGCGGACAGCAGGGCGACGGCCGCGCCGATCGTGAGCATCACCGACCAGCGGGCGGGCAGCGGCGGTCGGTAGCCCCGTTCGACGTGCAGGTCGGAGGTGGGGACGCCGAGCGGTTCGAGGGCGCGGCCGATCCGTTGCTCCAGGTCCGCGGGCGGCGTGGCGGGCAGGGTGGCGCGGTAGCCGTCGGTGAAGACCTCGAAGCCCTTCGCCCGGGCGGCGGCACCGGTCGTCACGGCCACCGCCTGGCTCTGCGTGGTCAGGTCGACGGGGTCGGACCGCACGGTGTCAACGGGTGTCCCCGGCCCGGGGTCGTCGGGCCGGGACCGGCCGTGGAGCGTCGCGCCGGTGAATCCGTCCGGGAAGTCGGGGTCCAGGACCAGGACCCGCTGCCCGGTGAGGGCCGCCCATTCGCGCGGGGTCGGTGCCCGACCGGTGAGGTCGCGGAACTGGGCCTCGGTGTCCACGACCGCGACGGTGCCGGGTCGGAGCGGGCCCGCCCGGAGCACGGCCTTGGGCACCGAGAGGCGGTTGCCCTCCGCCCTGGGGCCGGCGCCCTTCGGCACGACGCTCTGCACGGCCTCCACCGGCACCGTGTCGCCGACCACGCCGCGGAAGGCCGCCAGGACGGCCGCCGAAGGCTCGGTGTAGCGCAGCGGGACCTCGACCTGGTCGAGGTGGCGCGAGCCGACGTAGCTCGTACGGTCCCTCTCGGTCTGCGAGGCGACGAAGGTGGCCGCGCCGACCGCCAGGACCACGGCCAGCGCGCTGGAGGCGATCGCGGCGACCGGCCGGCGGCGCTCGCGGTCCAGGTCGCGCAGGGCGAAGCGGCCGGCCAGCGGGAGCCGGGCCGCGCACCGGGCCAGCAGGTGCAGGGCGTCGGGCAGTGCCGCGAGGGCGGCCGCCACCAGCAGCACCGACCCGACCGCTCCGACCACGCCGGCGTCCTGGGCCGCGGCGAACAGCAGGGCGAGTCCGCCGAGGGCGCCGGTGACGGCCACCACCGTGCGGCGGCGCGACCGGCCCGCCGACCGGCCCGCCGGGCGGGGCGCCCGGGTGAGGCGCTCGCGCACCGAGGACGTCCGGGCCGCCCGGGTGGGCAGCCAGATCCCGGCGACGCCGCTGGCGACCGCGCCGAGCGCGAGGAGCCCCAGCGCGGTGAACGGCAGCGAGAAGGCACCCAGGTCGCGCTGGACCGCCTGCCGGACCAGCGGGCGGGCCGCCTGCCCCAGCAGGACGCCGCCGACCAGGCCCGCGGCGGTGCCGGCCGTCACGGCCGCGGCCCCGCCCGTCCGGGCCAGCCGCACCAGCCGGTCCCCGCTGAAGCCGACGGCGGACAGCATGCCCAGTTGGCGGTTCAGGCGGCGCATCCGGAGGCTGAACGCCGCCGCCGCGCTGAACAGCACGATCGCCGCCCCCGGCACCGCCAGCAGCCCCGGCTGGGCGTCCAGCAAGGTGCGGGCGGAGGACAGCGAGGCGCGGGTGACCACCTGCCAGCGGCGGCCGCGGGCCGCGTTCGCCAGCTCCGTCCCGGTCGCCGGGTCGGTCTTCACCAGCCAGGTCGTGGCCAGGCCGAGCAGCGCGCCGTGGCCGTGGTCGTCCCACCGGGCGAACAGGCCCGGGCCGCCCGCCGCGAACCGCGCCCGGTAGGCGGTCGGGTCCTCCACGGTGCCGACGATCCGGGCGTCCTTCTCCGACACCGGGGCCCACGGGAAGACGACGGTGTCGCCGGGCCCCAGGTGGTTCTCCTCGGCGAGCGTCCGGGAGAGGACGATCTCGTCGGCGGCGGCCGGCAGCCGCCCGGTCAGGGTGCGCAGCAGGCCGGACGCCAGCGGGCTCGACCAGTCGGTCTCGCGGTAGCCGACCTGCTGGGTCGTCCCGGAGAGCACCAGCGGGAACGCGGGCGAGGACCGGCCCTGGAGCACCTGGCCGGCCCCGGCCGGGGCGGCTGGCAGGGCCGCCGGGCCGGACTGCCCGCCGCCCGGCGCCGTCACCGACAGGTCGGCGCCGCCGAGCTGCGACCGGACCTTCTGCTCGCCGGTCAGGTTCAGCATGCCGATGACCTGCAGGGACGCCGCCGACAGCAGCACCGGGACGGCAAACAGCGCCACCAGGGTGAAGCGCCGCCAGCCGCGGCCGATGACCAGGCGCCAGGCCAGCCAGAGGGTCGTCTCGCGCGGTGCCCTCACGCGGAGCTCCCTGTGGTGGCGGAGTTCCCGGTGGTTGCGGAGCTCCCGGTGGTGGCGGGCCGCCCTGTGGTGGCGGTGATCCCGTCGATCCGGCCGTCCCGCATCCGGACGACCCGGTCCGCGTACTGGGCGTTGGCCGGGTTGTGGGTGGAGACGACGACCGTCACCCCGGAGTCACACAGCTCGCGCAGGGTCCGCATCACCTGGGCGCCGGTGGCCGAGTCGAGCGCGCCGGTCGGCTCGTCGGCGAGCAGCAGGCGGCGCTCGCCGACCACCGCGCGGGCGATCGCGGCACGCTGCTGCTGGCCGCCGGACACCTCGTCGGGGAAGCGCGGGCCGAGCTCCGCCAGGCCGACCCGGGCGAGCGCCTCGTCGGCCCGGCGGCGGGCCTCGGCCCGGGGCACGCCCGCGCCCTCCAGCGGCAGGGCGACGTTCTCCTGCAGGGTGAGCTCGGGCAACAGGTTCAGTTCCTGGAATACGAAGCCGATGGAGGTCATCCGCAGCCCGGCCAGCCGGGCCTCGGACAGTCCGGCGAGATCCGTCCCCAATACCTCCAGTCGGCCCGCCGACAACCGGTCCAGCCCGCCGATCAGATTGAGCAGCGTGGTTTTCCCCGAACCGCTCGCGCCCATCAGGACGACGAATTCGCCGTCGGCGATCTTCAGATCGATTCCGTTGACCGCGTGGACTTCCCCGCCGTTCGAACCGTACGTCCGGCGAGCGCCCGAAATTCTGATCCCTGCCATGTGACCCTCTGTCCCCCACGTATGAAGCGGGCCGCCCCGCCGGGGCGGCCCGCCGAAATGCCGACCGAGGTCAGCAGGCCCCCGCGTCGGTGTAGACCTGGATGCTGCTCGCCTCGTCATTGTCGTACCAGCCGACGTACGAGTTGCGCGAGGAGCTGTTCATGCACTCGCTGCCACCGGTGGCGTTCGCCCCCCAGAACCACCTGGCGTCGTGCGGGCCGTTGTTGATCCAGGAGGACATCCGGTCGTTGAAGCCGGCCACCGACAGGTTCCAGGTGGCGACCTGCTGGTCCCAGTACGCGTCGCGCGCGAACATGAAACCGGTGTAGTTCTCGTTGTCGAAGAGGCAGACGTCCGTGCTCGCGCAGTCCCCGGAGGCGGCGAGCGCATCTGGGGCGTTCACCAGCGGAATTCCCGCTCCGAAAGCCGCGGCCAGCAGCAGGGCAACCGTGCGGTGTCGAACCGATTTCATCTCTACCCCCATTGAACCGTTTCGCACCGGCACCGCGCCGGCGCCGACAAGGAGACTAGCCCACCGAGCGCCAGGGCACAGCGGAATCCGAATTCCGGGAGAGATCGAAGAATATTCGATTCTCGATTCTCGGAAATCGCTGGCATTACCTCCCCATGGCCCGATAAATCGTGAAGAAGCACCCCAAGCCCCGGCGGGCCGGTCAGTTGTAGGATGACCGGGCAAGAGGTTGTAGGATGACTGGTGTCGGTCGGTCGATCGGTCGGTGAGTGCGGAGAGGAGTCCGGGCGTGGAGGGGTTGCAGGCGGCGGGGCGGCGGTCGTTGGTGGATGCCGCGATCGAGCAGCTGCGGGAGCAACTGGCGTCCGGGGTCTGGCCGGTGGGGGCGCGGATTCCGACCGAGCACGAGTTGGCGGAGCGGTTGCAGGTGGGGCGCAACACGGTGCGGGAGGCGATCCGGGTGCTGGTGCACGCGGGGATGCTGGTGTCGCGGCAGGGGGAGGGGACGTTCGTCCGGTCGACGAGCGATCCGGCGGCGGTGCTGCGCGGGGTGCAGCGGTCGGGGGTGCGGGACGTGCTGGAGGTGCGGGCCGCGCTGGAGACCGAGGCGGCGCGGTTGGCCGCCGAGCGGCACACCGCGGAGGACCTGGCCCGGATGCGGGCGGCGCTGGAGCGGGAGGCCGCGGTGATGGCGGCGCACCCGGAGCGGACCGGCCGGGAGGCCACCGTCGAGCACGACCTGGAGTTCCACACGGCCGTGGTGGAGGCGGCGCACAATCCGGCGCTGACCGAGGTGTACCGGTACTTCGGGGCCTCGGTGCGGGAGTCGATGCGCACCGCGTTCGGCGACCACGAGATGCCGGAGGTGGTGATCGCCACCCACGCGGCGCTGGTCGACGCGATCGAGAGCCGGGACCCGGAGCGGGCCGAGGCGGCCTGTCGGGCGCTGCTGGCGGAGCCGACGGCGGCGGTGGAGCAGTTGCTCGCCGAGATCGCCGCGCGGAAGTAACGCCCGGTCGGTCCGGCGAGGCGGTGTCACCGGCGCGATGCGCTGTCGCCGACGTGATGTGCTGTCGCCGACGTGATGCGCCGTCGCGAACGTGATGCGCTGGCGCTTTTGTGATGGGCCGTCAGTTCCGTTACACCCTTTCACTTTTCTTTCACCCCCGTACAGAGAGTCAGCCCCGCCATGTCGGTCACCCGTGCCGTGCAGCCCGCCCTCGAACCGAAGGTCGGCCGCCGAACCGCCGCCACCAAGTACGCCCACCCCGTCCTGCTGCTGGTCGGGATCGTGCTGGTGGCCCTGAACATGCGGGCCTGCCTGGCGGCGGTGTCGCCGATGGTCGTGGAGATCCAGCGGACCTTCGGCCTGTCGGCCACCGCGAGCGGGCTGATCACCACCGTGCCGGTGCTGTTCCAGGGGGTGGGCGCGCCGCTCACGCCGCGGCTGACCCGGCGGTTCGGGACCGAGCGGGTGGTGCTGGGTGCGGTGCTGGCGCTGGGGGCGGGGGTTCTGCTGCGGGTGCTGCCGTCGGTGGCGGCGCTGTACGCGGGCTGCGTGGTGATCGGGGTGGCGATCGCGGTGCTGAACGTGTCGATGCCGGGCCTGGTGAAGCGCGAGTTCCCGCAGAAGGCGGCGGCGATGACCGGCGTCTACTCGACCACCATGCTGGTCGGCGCGACCATGGCGGCCGCCCTGTCGGTGCCGCTGGAGCACGCGCTGGGCGGCGGCTGGCAGGCCTCGCTGGGTGCCTGGTCGGTGCTGGCGCTGGTCGCCGCGGTGGCCTGGCTGCCGCAGGTGCTGAAGGCCCGTCAGGAGCGGACGGTGGCGGTGGCGGTGAAGGTGCCGACGCAGGCGGCCCCGGCGGCGCTGTCGAAGGAGACCGGCACCAGCCCGTGGAAGTCCGGACTGGCCTGGCAGATCAGCGTGTTCATGGGCATCTCCTCGCTGCTGGTGTACACCCTGGTGGCGTGGATGCCGACCATCCTGGCCGACCACGGGATGCCGCGCGGCGAGGCGGGCCTGGTGTTCGCGTTCAGCAACCTGGTGCAGGTGGCCGGCGCGTTCCTGGTGCCGCTGCTGGCGGGCCGGATGACCCGGCAGCGCGGTCTGGCGCTGGTGATGGCCGCGCTGAACGGTGCGGGCGTGCTGTGGCTGCTGCTGGCGCCGGTGTCGGGGGCGTGGTTCTCGGCGACGGTGCTGGGCCTGGCGCAGGGCGGCTCGCTGGGCCTGGGCCTGGCGTTCATCGTGCTGCGCACCGACAGCGTGCTGGGCGCGGCCCGGCTGGGTGGGATGAGCCAGGCGGTGGGCTACCTGGTGGCGGCGGCCGGCCCGGTCGGCGCGGGTGCGCTGCACCAGCTGACCGGCGGCTGGGACGCGACGCTGCTGGTGATGCTGGTGCTGGCCGCGGTCGCGGCGGTGGCCGGCTGGGGCGCGGGCCGCAACCGGACGGTGTAGCGGGCGGGCACGCGAAGGGGCGGGAGAGGTTCGGTGACCTCTCCCGCCCCTTCGCGTGCCCGGGACCCGGAACCTGTGACCCGGAACCCAGAGCCCGAAGCCCAGAGCCTGGGGCCTGCGGCCTGCCGCCCGGGACCCAGAGCTTGCGGGCCCGGGGCCCGCAACTCGCGGCCCGCGGCTACTCCTCGCTGCCGAGGGTGAGCCCGGCCAGCTTGACCGAGGCGAAGGCGGTGGCGCCCGCCGCGACGATGATCAGCAGCCAGACCGCGGTGGCCAGGCCGACGGGGGCGATGACGGTGCCGTCGGCGGCGACCGCCTTGGTCAGGGCCAGGCCCCACTGCTGGACGGAGAGGGTGCGGGCGCCCTCGACGTAGTTGCCGATCAGGCTCTCCCAGATCAGCGCGTAGGCGAGGCCGGCGATCACCGCGTGCCGGGTGAGCACGCCCAGCAGCAGGAACAGCGCGCTGTACGCGGCGCCCGCGGCGAGCGCGCCGACGCCGTAGCCGAGCGCCACGCCGTCCCCGCTGCCGTACAGGATCAGGCCGGCCGCGTAGGTGGGGACGGCGGCGAGCAGCCAGGTGCTGGCGACGGCGACGGCCAGCTTGGTGGTGACGATCTTCCAGCGGGGCAGCGGCTTGGCGAGCAGGTAGACGATCGAGCCGTCCTCGATCTCGGTGGCGATCACGCCGGTGCCGACGATCAGTCCGGTGATCGGCACCAGGGTGCCCAGGGCTAGGCTGCCCAGCACGTTGTGCGCGAGGTCCAGCTTGTCCAGGGTGCTGTTGGCGGCGATCACGGCCAGGACCAGCAGCAGGACCGGGACGGCCAGCAGGATCAGGACCCGGCGGCGGCCGAACAGGCCGCGCGCGGTGAGCCGGGCGACGGTGGTGTTCATCGGTGGGCCCTTCAGGACGAGACCAGGTACGAGAAAACGCTTTCCAGCGACTCGTCGGCCGGGGAGACGGTGTACAGGCGGATGCCGGCCTGCCGGGCGACCTTGGGCAGCAGGGTGGTGAAGCCCTGGAAGTCGATCGCCTGGATGCGCAGGGCCTTCTCGGCGGCGTCGAGTTCGATGCCCGCGGTGGAGCCGTCCGCGATCAGCGCGGAGGCGAGCTGCCGGTCGTCGCTGGAGCGCACCAGGTAGCGGTGCGGGCGGTCGGTCATCAGGCGCCGGATCTCCCGGAAGTCGCCGGACGCGGCGTGCCGGCCGGCCACCACCACCTCGATGTGCCGGGCGAGCTGCTCGACCTCCTCGAGGATGTGCGAGGAGAACAGCACGGTGCGCCCGTCGGCGCCGAACCGGCGCAGCAGTTCCATCAGGTGCAGGCGCTGGCGCGGGTCCATGCCGTTGAACGGTTCGTCGAGCAGCAGCACCGAGGGGTCGTGGACCAGCGCGGAGGCCATCTTGACGCGCTGCTTCATGCCCTTGGAGTAGGTGCCGGTCTGCCGCTCCTGGGCGTACTCCATCTCGACCAGGGCGAGCGCCCGTTCGGCGGCGGCGCCGGCGTCGGCCAGGCCGTGCAGTTCGGCGTTGGCGAGGACGAACTCCCAGCCGGTCAGGTAGTCGTACATCGACTCCTTCTCCGGGACCAGGCCGATCTCCCGGTAGACCTCCTGGTTGCGCCAGATCGGGGCGCCGTCGAGGGCGACGGTGCCGGAGGAGGGCGCGAGGAAGCCGCTCATCATGTGGATGAGGGTGGACTTCCCGGCGCCGTTGGGGCCGAGCAGGCCGGTGATGCCGGGGCCGATGGTCATGGTGACGTCGTTGACGGCGACCACGTTGCCGAACCAGCGGGAGACCTTGTCGATGGTGATGACGGCCATGGCTGCCTCTCAGACGTTCCGGTAGCGGCGCAGCATCAGCGCGTAGCCGCCGGCCGTGAGTGCGACGAGCACGGCCGCGAACACCGCCGCGCCGGCCCCGCCGGGGGCGTGCAGGTTGACGGCGCCGTTGTCGCCCAGGCCGAACAGCTGGTTGACCAGGGTCTCCACCAGCGAGGACGGGGAGATCACGAACGCCCAGGAGGCGGAGTCCTGCCGGACCGGGTCGAAGCCGCCGTTCAGCGCGTAGACGATCGAGGCCAGCGCCTGGGTGATCATCAGGGTGCCCATGATCGCGGCGACGCCGAACCCGCGGCGCGGGGTGGCGGCGGCGATCAGCAGGCCGAGCGAGGCGTACAGCAGCGCGTACAGGACGGCGGCGAACAGGCCGTACAGCAGGTGCAGCAGGTTGTCGCCGAACGGGAACTTCGCCAGCAGCGCGCCGATGAACAGCAGCAGCAGCGGGGAGGCCAGCACGATCATCAGCGCGCTGAACATCGCGGCGAACTTGGCCGCCACGTAGTCGCCGCGGGTGGCCGGGCGGGAGAAGTACAGCGGGACGACGTGGTGCCGCAGGTCCCGGGACATCAGCACGGGGGCCTGCGCGGCCAGGAAGATCTGCGGCAGGACGGAGAACGAGGCCAGGTAGCCGGCGTAGTCCATCGGCATCTTGTCCAGGTGCGCGAACAGCGCGATCGCCAGCATCGCCAGGGCCGGCGCGGCCATCCCGCCCAGCAGCAGGAACGGCAGCACCTTGGACTTGCCGGAGCGGCCCAGGCCGAACGCGGCCCGCAGGCTCTGCACGTACAGCGAGCGGGTGGCGTACCGGCGGCCCAACCGCGGCCCGGTGTACGGGCGGTAGCCGATGTCGTGGATGACGCCGCTGTGGGCGTCGGCGGGGGTGGTCATGCCTGCTCGCCTCCTGCGGCCGCGGCCTGGTACGCGGCGGCCCCGTGCTCCTGCCCGTGCCCGGGTCCGCCGTGCTCGCCGTGCTCGTCGTACTCGCCGTGCTCGTCCTCGTCGGACCGGGTGCTGAAGATCTCGGCGACCCGGTGGCGGCGCTGCTCCAGCCGGATCAGGCCCAGGCCGAGGTCGTCCACGGTGTCGCGGACGGTGTCGTACGTCTCGTCACCGGTGATCTCCACCAGCAGGATCCGGCTGCCGTCGGCGCGGACGGTCAGGCCGGCCGCGGTCAGCCGCTCGGTCAGCACCGCGTCGGCGTCGAAGGTGCGGTCCGACGGGTGGTCGGTGACCTCGACGGCGAGCAGTTGGGTGCTGCCGGTGAACGAGGCGGTGGAGGAGGAGCGCAGCAGCTTGCCGCCGTCGATCACCACCAGGTGGTCGCAGGTCCGCTCCAGCTCGCCCAGCAGGTGGGTGGTGACCAGCACCGAGATGCCGAAGTCGGAGTGGATCCGGCGGATCAGCCCGAGCATCTCGTCCCGGCCGACCGGGTCGAGGCCGTTGGTCGGCTCGTCCAGCAGCACCAACTGCGGGTCGTGGACCAGCGCCTGGGCCAGTTTCACGCGCTGCTTCATGCCGGTCG
Organism: Kitasatospora sp. YST-16; assembly: GCF_026802215.1. Taxonomy (NCBI): domain Bacteria; kingdom Bacillati; phylum Actinomycetota; class Actinomycetes; order Kitasatosporales; family Streptomycetaceae; genus Kitasatospora; species Kitasatospora sp. YST-16. The sequence continues at coordinate 3,697,254 of NZ_CP113837.1, read as the reverse complement.
AGTAGCCGCCCATCGGGCGGTAGCGCTCCTCGTACAGGCCGACGTGGCGCAGGGTGTCGGCGGTGCGCTCGCGGGCCGCGGCGGCCGGCAGGCCGGACATCCGGGCCATGTGCACCACGAACTCGGTGGCGGACACGTCCGGCGGCAGGCAGTCGTGCTCCGGCATGTAGCCGACGCGTTCGCGGATCGCCGGACCCTGGGTGGCGATGTCCAGGCCGAGCACCTGTCCGGTGCCCTCGGTGGCCGGGGACAGCCCGAGGAGGATCTTGATGAGAGTGGACTTGCCCGCACCGTTCGCCCCGACCAGGCCGACCACGCCCGGCTCCACCTCCACGGTGAGCCGGTCGAGCGCGGTGACCCGGGGGAACCTCTTGGTGAGGCCGTCCGTCTTGATGACTGTGGACACGGTCATCAACGTAGCCGTGCACCACCACCTCGCGGAATGCGCTGGGGAGCCGGGCTTTCCTCCCCCCACGGGATGACCCCCCGGCCCCGCCCCCTAGGGGTAGCGGGGGACGGGCCGGGAGCCCGGGTGCCGACGGCGCGTCACTGCCGCGGCGGTGGACCGCCGTTGCGGCCGGTCGGGATCAGGCCAGCAGGCCGCTCTGCAGCGCGACCACTTGGCGGAAGGCCTGCAGCGGGACGCCCCGCGGATTGGTCAGCTGGACCACCGCCACCACGTCGCCGCTCTGCACCCAGCCGATCCGGCCGGTGGGCATCCCGCCGGCCTGCGCGTCGGAGAGCCGGACGTCCACCTGCCCGAAGGCGACCGGGTACTTCCCGTCGACGTCCAGGTGCCAGGACGCGATGTCCTTCGACGACGTCATCCGGAGCGCGCCGGCGAAGAAGTCGGCGGCCTCGTCGCCCGTCCCGAAGTGCAGCAGCCGCAACTCGGTGCGGGTGCCGTCGGCGGCCGTCCACCCCTGCGCCGCCGCGCCCCGGCAGGCGTCCGTGGTCAGCCGCAGGGTGTACGCGTCGTCCGCCGCCAGCATCGCGTCGCGGTCGCACGGCACCCAGCGGCCCGCCACCGGCGGCAGGCTCGGGACGGCGGCGGGGGACGCGGCGCCGCTGCCGGACGGGGACGCCGACGGTGACGGGGACGCCGTCGGGGACGGAGACGTGGACGCCGGCGGGGTGGCGGCCACCGCGCCCTTCGGGGGCGGCAGCAGCAGGCCCCGCAGGTCCGCCGCGTGGGTCCTGACCTTGTAGTCGGACGGGGCCGAGGCGCCGGCCGGCAGCGGAGGGAGCGTCAGCTCCGGGAACGCGTACCGGCCGTCGTTCGGCGTGGCCAGGCCCGGGACGTCGGTGCGCTCCGGCAGGGTCACCAGGACGGCGGTCGCCGCCCCGGTCACCACCGTCAGCAGCACCGCCGCACCGACCTGCCACCGGCGGCGGCGGTCGGCCTTCGCCTGCACCGCCCAGGCGTCCGGGGCCGAAGCGTCCGGGGCCGAAGCGCCCGGAGCCGAAGCGCCCGGAGCCGGAGCGCCCGGAGCCGGGACGGGCTGCGCGGGGACGGGCTGTGCGGGGACGGGCTGTGCGGGGGCCTCGGCGGTGGTCGGGGTCGGGGTGCCCGGCCGGGGCGGGGTGGTGTCGCTGCTCATGCGGAGACTCCCAGTCGGTCCAGTTGCCGGCGGAACAGGTCGACGACCTTGTTCTGGTCGATGGGCGCCACGCCCTCGACCCGCAGCTGCACCAGCAGGTCGCCCACCGCCGAGTAGCAGGTCACGTAGTCGAGTTGGTCGCCCGCCCGCAGCGCTGGCAGGACGCAGCGCGCGTCCGGGTGGCCCGGCACGTCCGGCCCGCGCCGGAACAGGTCGCTGTCGTCGACCAGCGCGCCGAACAGCGCGTTCTGCTCCGACACCGCCTGCTGGTCGAACCTGGTCAGCTTCAGCGCCGCCGTCAGCCGGTTGTCGAACCGGGTCAGGCTGCGCACCCCGACACCGGTGAAGTGCAGGGTGGAGAGCGCGTCCTTCAGCCGGGCCCGGTACTTCTCCGGGACCTCGGCCAGCATCTCCTCCTGCGCCCGGTCCAGGTCCGCGCCGACGAACTCGCCGTCGTTGCCGAGGCTCTTGTAGTCCGGCCCCAGCCGGTAGCCGTCGGGCACCGGCAGCAGCAGGTCGCGCAGGCTGCCGACGTGGGTGCCGTCGGACTTGGCGCCCCACGGGGCGGACGTGCTCGCCGACGGCGCGGGGACCGCGGGGGCGGCGGCGGCCGCCGCGGGGGCGGCCGGCTCGTCGCCGTAGTGCACCCGGATGACCACCTCGCCGATGCCGACGCCGAACAGCGCCGCCGCGACCACCGCCGCGACCGCCTTCGGCGCCCGCCGACGGGCCCGCGCCGGGGCGGCCGGCTGCGGGCCAGGCTGCGGGTCCGACTGCAGGTCCGGCTGCGGGCCAGGCTGCGGGTCCGACTGCGGGTCCGACTGCGGGTCCGGCTGCGGGTCCGGGGTTGCTGACGGCTGGTCAGGGGCTGCTGGTGGTTGGCCGGGGAGCGGGGATTCGATGTCGGTCACGCGAGTCGCTCCCACTGGCGCTTGGCGATGTCTTCGAGTTGCGCCCGGTCCACCGGGTTCTTGGCGTAGACCTGGACGGTCATCAGCACGGTGCCCTTCCGGGCGATCGCCTCGCCGTAGTAGTACGTCTCGGTGCTGCGCGCGTAGGTGTAGGGCTGCTTGGCGACCAGCAGGACGCTCTCGTCGTTGCCGGGGAACTTCGAGACGTCCATGTCCGAAGTGCCGCCCGGGACCATGCCGGTGATCGCCTTCACCACGGACTCCGGCACGTACTGCACCAGCATCACCCGGTAGGTGTCGTCGCCGCTCTTCCAGCGCACGGTGGCGGCGCGGCGGAAACCGTTGCCGAGCATCTCGACGAACATGTCCTCGCTGTCGCCGAAGGTCTCCGCCCGGTCGGCCGCGGACAGCCAGCCGTCGCCGTCGCCGTCGGTGCGGTCCGTGCTGCCCGCCGGACGGTCGATCAGCAGCCGGCGCAGGTCGCCGTCGATGTTCAGCGGCGGCGGGCCGGCGGCGGCCAGCGCCGCGGCGTCCACCCGCTCGGCCGGGTAGGTCAGTTTGGGCGCGGTGAGGGCCGGCAGCGGCGTCGGCGGCCGGGAGGACTGGATCGCGTAGCCGACCGCCGCACCAATCACCGGGCCGGCCAGCACCGCGGTCAGGAACAGCGCACCCGCACCGAGCCTCCGCCTGCGGCGGGCGGGTTCGGCACCCGACTCGACCAGGTCGGGCCCGGCAGTGCCGAAGACCGGCGGGACGAACGGGTTCCCGGCCGCCGACGGGGACGCGGACGCGGGCACGAACGGGGCGGGCGGGGCGAACGGGTTCGGGGCGGGCGGGATCGGGGCGGGCGGCGGGCCCTGGGCGGGCGGGGCGGGCGGGTTCGGGGCGGAGGTCGGCGGCGCGGGGGCCTGCTCGGCGGCGGCGGCCGTCCCGGGCTCCGCCGCGTCCGCGGGTTCGGTGCTCAACTGGTGCTCCTGGGAAGAGGGTTCGGGACGTCCGTCAGCCGTCGGCAAGGTGGTCGCGGGCACGCTTCATCGCGTCGAAGAGCAGCGCCTTGTCCGGATCGCCCTGCACCTCGACGGTGACCTCGTAGACCACGTCGCCGACCACGCCGATGCCGACCAGCTCACCGGTGTACGCCTGCTGCTCGGGCTTGAAGACGTAGCCCTTGGCGTTCGGGACGCCGTCGATGCCGAACGAGGACCGGTCGAAGCTGGTGTTGTCGGCGAAGCCCTGCGCCCGGTCGGTCCGGCCGAAGCGGCGCAGGTCGGTCCGCACCTCGGTCTTCCCGTCCCGGGTGCGGTAGGTGCGGGTGGCCGCGTCCTTGAAGCCCCAGGAGTCGAGGATCCCCTTCAGGTCGACGCTCTTGCTGTACCGCGCCTGGAGGTCGTCCATGCTCATCATCGCGCCGTCCGGGGAGCCGTACGGGTCGGCGTCGTCGGGCACCGGCAGCAGGAAGTACCGCAGGTCACCGCTGTGCTTGCCGCCCGAGACGCTGCCCTGCAGGGTGCTGGACGGGCGTGGGGCCACCGTCGGCGTCGGGGTCGGGCTCGGCGCGGGCGGCGGGGTCGGCGTCGGGCTGGCGCTGGGACTCGGGCCGGCGCCGGCGCCGGCGCTGGAACCGGGACCGGTCGACGGGGGCGCGGCGGCGGCTGCGGGGTGCGCGGGGCGGTCGGGGCGGCCCACCGCGACGGTGACGGCCGCGCTGGCCGCGGTCACCGCGAGCAGCCCGGCCACCGACAGCCCGACGCCGACCGCCCTGGGCAGTCGGCGCGTCGGCCCGGGCTGCGACTGCAGCTGCAGCTGCGGCTGCGGCTCGGGCGGGGCGGTCGGAGCCGGGACCGGGGCCGGGGTTGGCTCCGGGGCCGGGGTTGGCTCCGGGTCGGCGGGCGGTTCGGGCACGGACAAGGGTCTCCCCCCAGGGTTCACATGGCTGCCCGCGCAGCGGAACGGGCCGTCCCCCCGGTCGGCCCGAACGCGTTCGTCATCGCGCGGTGCACGAATTATGTGAGACCCGTGTGGCCGTCAACAACACGGTTCCGCCGACCAATCGCCGTAATCCACGGCCAATCGGACAGCCCGTGACTGAACCGCAATCAGGTCGGGTTCACTGCCCGGCCGGGCCCTCCTCGGAGTTCGGTGCGGCGGTCGGTCCGGCGGCGGAACCGGTGGCCGGAGCGGCAGTCGGTGCGGTCGGCGCGGCGGGCTCGGCCGGGGCCGTGGGCTGGGCCGGGACGGGCGCGGACGGCGCGGCGGGCTGCTGCCCATACGGCGCGGACGGGGCGGGCTGGGCGGACGGGGCGGGCTGCGCGGACTGCTGCGCGTAGCCGTAGGCCTCGGCGAAGTGGATGCCGGCCGCCTCGGCCAGCGCGATGTCCAGGCGCTCGTTGCGGATCCGGCGGTCGATGTAGAGGACGCCGTTGACCAGCGGGACCAGCGGGCCGGTGGCCAGCATGCCCAGCAGCATGACGAGCGAGTAGCCGACCAGCAGGAAGGTCATCGTGCCGTCGCCGAACTCGACCCGGGAGGAGTCGCTCTGCAGGTCCATCGAGGTGAGCGGCACCGCCACGGACAGGATCATCGTGAGCGGGTAGCTGATCACCCCGACCGCGATCCGGCCGATGAGGGTGACCAGCGCGGTGAGGCCGAAACTGCGCCACCAGTTGCCCCGGTTGAGCTGCCAGGCCCGGCCGATCGCCGCCCTCGCGGTGCTGTCCTCCAGCACCAGCACCGGGATCTGCGGGGCCAGCCGCACCACGACGTAGAAGCCGCCGAGCCCGACGACCGCGCTCAGCAGGAACATCAGCAGGAACACCGCCGGGCTGCCGGTGGCGACGCCGAGCAGCACCATCAGGCCCACCAGCAGCACGTTCAGCACCAGCAGCGGCCCGTACAGCAGCGCCATCGAGGCGACGGACGCCCCGATCCGCTGCCGGGCCTCCTTCCAGGCCTGACCGGCCGTCATCCGGCGGCCGAGGGTCGCGGCCCGCAGCACCACCGTGGCCAGCGGCCCGGCCACCACGTACTGAACGATCCCGAGCAGCAGGAACAGCCCGAAGATCACCATCAACGGCCAGAACAGGGCCCACAGCTGATCCCCGGTGGGCTCGTCCGGGGCCTGCGGGAGGGCCTCGAACGCGTCCCGGAGCCGGCCCGCCAGCAGCACCGACACCACCACCATCGGCACCGCCAGGACGCCGGTCACCGCCGCGAGCGGCAGGTAGAGCGCGCCGGAGTAGCGCCGCACGGTGTCGAAGACGGCGCTGAACATCTCGCCGAACGCGAGCGGCCGCAGCGGCAGCACCCCGGGCTTCGGCGCGACCGGCACGGCCCCCCAGGGGCCCTGCCCCCACCCGCCGCCGCCGTTCCACCCGGGCCGCCCGTACCCCGGCCAGCCCCCCTGCCCGGGAGCACCCTGCCCGTACGGCTGCCCACCGCCCTGCTGCTGACCCGGACCGCCGCCGTCCCCGCTCATCCGCACCCCTCCAAGAGGCCTCCGGTCCCGTCGTTCGGGCTCCGCCGTCGAGCCTAGGGCCCGGTTCGGACCACCACCGAGGCACCCCACTGATCGGGCCGTTGACGACCGTTCCGCGCGACGGGGTCGGTGGCGGGCATCCCCCCGCCGGTGGCGGGCATCCTCCCACCCTCCGTCAGCGGCGGACGCCCACCGTCAGCGGCGAGCGCCCCCGTCAGTGACGCGCGTCCCCGTCAGTGGTGCGCGCGCCGCCGGCGGTGCGTGCCCCGGCGGCGGTGGAGGGCCACCAGGGTCAGCAGGCCGCCGGACACCAGGGCGAGGCCGCCGCCCAGCGTCGGGGTCAGGTCGTCCGCGCCGGTGCTGGCCAGCGTGCCGTCGTCACCGCCACCGGGGCGGAGTGCGGCCGGGGCGGCCGTCGTCGCGGACGGGGAGCCGGCCGGGGCCGGGGTGGCAGTGACGGTCACGGTCGCGGCGGCGGTGGTCGGGGCCGGGGGCTCCGGGACGGTGGGCGTCGGGGTGGCCGTCGGGTCCGGGGTGGTCCCCGGGTCGGTGGGCGTCGCCGTCGGGGAGGCGGTCGGCGCGGGGGTCGTGCCCAGGAAGGCGAACGTCCCGTGCGCCTCCGGGTTGCCGGCGCCCCAGGTGAGGACCTGGTACTCGGCCCGGACGTCCACCTTCCAGCTCACCAGCTCCGGCTGGGCGGCCAGGGTGTAGGAGACGGTGCTGTCCCCGGCGGGGAGGTCGCACCAGATGATCGTGGTCGGCGAGTTGAGCTCGCTCGTCACGTGCCGGCAGGAGCCCGCGGGGGCCGCCGTCGCATCGGCCACCTTCACTCCGACCGACGTCGGGAAGGAGGGCCAACTCGGCTGCCCCGCGGCGCTTTCGAAGAAGAGCTGGAGCTTGCCCGGGTCCACCGCGTGGACCTGCACCTGCTGGGTGACGGTCCCGCCGGCCGGCAGGTCCGGGGTGGTCAGCCGGAGCGTGTTCCGGGCCACGTGGTCGGGCGTCTCCACGGTGATCCTCGCGGCCTGCACGCTCGCGGGCCCGTCGGCCGGCCTGCTGCCCGACGTCTTCACCCCGGCCACCGCGTCCGCGACGCTCCCGCCCCGCGGCACGAAGACCGCGCCGTAGTAGGCGACCGTCCCGTCCTTCGCCGCGTCGGACGCGCCGATCAGCGGCGAGGAGTAGACGTTCGGCGGAGTGGAGTCGCAGCTGTACACGCCGGCCGCACCCGCCACCGCCGCGCAGGCCGAACTCCCGGACCCGGCACCCACCTTGACGCTCAACCCCGCCGGGAGCTCCAGCGCGGCACCGGCATCGGTCAGCGGCTTCGCACTCACCGCGAACACCCACGTGCCGTCCGCGATCCCGTACACGCCCCCGCCGGGAGCCAGCGGCCGCTCCGACTCCCCCGGCTGGATCACCAGGTCCCTCAACTGGAACGTCACCGGCTGCACCTCCGCCCGGGCCCCCGCGGCGAAGGCGAACGCCCCGGCCCCGACGGCCGCGACCGCGACCCCGGCACTCAGAACGCGACGTGGAGCACCCGTGGCAGTGCGCATCTGTGTCTTCCTCGAAGTCGAATGGCCGCGGCTCGACCGCGACGACGGCGCGAGGTCCCCCCTACGCGCGGCTGTAGCGTAGTCCAAAGCCCGAACCAATCGTGAACGGAATTCCCTTCCGCCCCAAGGCCACTGACCTGCCCGCCCCTACCTGCCGCCCCCACCTGCCGCCAGCACCGGGTCGGCGGAGCTTCGGGGGAGCCGCGGTTCGTATCGGTGGCGGCGCGATGGGCCGCCACCGACGGCTTCGCGCCGGAGCTGCCGCCCACTTGTCAATCGCGGCCTCGCCACGACCTCCCCGTCCCGGGTGTGCCGGGGCGCTGCACGACCGGCTGCACGCTGCAGACGGCTCGGCCCTGGCATCCGGTCGATCTGTCCCGGTCCGCCGGCTCGGCCATCCGTTGAAGGTCCAGTCGGTCCTTCGGCCGGTCGAGCCGCTGCTTCCACACGACCGTGTCGGCGACGGTGAGGAACCGGAAACCACCGATCCTCTCCGCCCGGTCGAACAGGTCCTCCACCTCGCCGAACATGCCGACGAACCAACTGTCGGTGATCTCCAGGCGCCCGCCCATCAACCGGATGGAGACGGCGCCGTCGAACGGAGCCGGCTCGGGCCGGCCCAGCACGAGAGCCCGTCGCAGGGCCTCACCCCGCGCCACCACGTCAAGATCGCCGATCCGGTCCCGCAGCCCCCGCACGTACAGAGGAGCACTGCCGGCGATCAGCAGATCCTCGGCCGGGAGGCCCAACTCCCGCAACAGGCGGAACGGTTCGGCCCGCAGCCGCCCCGGGAGCAGGGGCGCCGCCACCGGGGTGCGGCAGACATCGTGGAAAAGCACCGGATGCTTCCGGTGCTCCCGCTCGCTGCCGGCCCTGGAGGGCGGACGCCCCTGCCCGGCCACCTTCAGGCCCGGAAGGAGGCGAATGCCGCGATGAGCCGCGGAATCACGGCGATGAAACCGGTCAGGGCGGTGATCACGACCGCCACCTTGAACGGAGCGCTCCTGCTCATCCGAGCGACGGCGAAGGCCGCCAGGCCGAGAGCGGTGAGCGCGACTGCCGCACCGATCGCTGCGATCCACATGTCGGTGTTCAAACTGCCTCCCGGGAGGGTTGGTTGCCGAGCCCTGTGCCGGCGGGTACCCAGCGCCTTGGTAGGAGGCGCCGCCTCGTACGGGCGGCCGGCGAAGACAACGCTACGAGTCGGAAGCACCCGGTTCCAGGCCTTCCGGCATTCCGGAACGGACAGCGGAAAGCCCGTCAAACCCTCTACTTTGAGCAGGTCTTGGCCCGACATTCGCATCTACCCTGATCAGGCTGCCGCCGGGCCCTCTTGCCGAGCCCACCGCAGTGAAGGTGTAGGTGGAGCCGCGGGGGTGGTAGCCCGTAGCTCCCACCTACCCATGTCCACGGGGCCGTCATCAATCCTGCGTATCGCGGGAAGTCCCTTGCGAAAGCCCGGTGGACGCGTCCTCCGCCAAGTGGGGCAGGACCGCCAGGTCACTGAGCGCGTCCAGGTCGAGTACGGTCAGACGCCGGTAACTGGTGTCGATGAGACCGTTCCTTCTGAGTTGCTGCAACGACCGCGTCACTCCGGCCATGGACGAGGAGATGATCGCGGCCAGGTCCTCCTGACTCAGCGGGACCGTGATGGCGACCCCGTTTCCCGCCGGTTCCCCGTACGTCTCCGCGAGTTCCACGAGCACTCTCGCCAGACGGACCTGGAGCGGGTAGCCGCCGGTGTCCACCCGTGCCCTCGTGGCCGCCCTCAACTTGCCTGCTACGGCCGCCACCAGGGCAAGTGCGATCTGCGGCTGCTCGCGGAAGAGCCGCACGAACTCGCTGTGCCGAACCGCTCGCGCCCGCACCGTTCCGACGGCGGTCACGGTGGCGGAACGGGGCGCACCGTCGATTGCGGCGAGTTCCCCGACCACGTCGCCTGCGGCCCGGATCGCAAGCAGGCTGACGTGCCCCTCCCGCGTCGTCGACGTCACTTTGACGAGCCCCTGCTCGATCAGGAAGAGGTGAGAAGTGCGCTCCCCCTCCCTGACGATGGTCTCGCCGGCAGCATGGACCGACACTCTTCCGGCCCGCATCAGGGCCTGTCGTGAAGGTTCGGACAGAAGCCCCAGATAGGAACCGGCCGGCCAATCGACACCGAGCGGCCGTCGCTCCTCGGACCCCGGCGGCCGGGCAGCACCGCCGGTGGGCGGTGGATCGGCGCTCATGCACACCTCCGCGGTCCGGGTCGGACTTCCCATGCTGCCAAAGGCGCGGCCCGCTGTGAACACGCTCACCCGAACCGTCGACCGTCCGACGGCAACCGGCCGCACCGTCGATCAGCCGGCGAGTTGGGCGAGGCCCTCGGTGGCGATCTCCTCGAACACGGCGAGGTCGGCGGCGAAGACCGAGTCCGGGACGGGCCAGTGGACGACCAACTCGGTGATGCCCAGTTCCTGGTACCGGCCGGCCCAGTCGACGAAGGCGTCCACCGACTCCAGCGGCTTCTCCGCCGTCGAACCCTGCAGCAGCACCTTCTCCAACTCGCCGGCGTCCCGGCCGACCGCCGCGCAGGCCGCCGTCAGCTTCTCGAGCTGCCGGGCAATCACCTCGGGCGCCTGCTCGACCGGCACGTCCGCCGGCCCGCGCGGGTCGCCGTACGTCACCCAGCCCTGCCCGTGCTCCGCCGCCAGCTTCAGCCCGCGCGGGCCGGTCGCCGCCACGTAGAACGGCACCCGGGGCACTTGCACGCACCCCGGCACGTTCCGCGCCTCCACCGCCGAGTAGTACTCCCCCTCCCGGGTCACCGCACCGTTGCGCAGCAACTCGTCCAACAGCCCCACGAACTCCCCGAACCGCGCCGCCCGCTCCCGCCCCGACCACGCCTCCTGCCCCAGCGCCGTCGCATCGAACCCGGCCCCGCCGGCCCCGATCCCCAACGTCAACCGCCCGCCCGACACGTCGTCCAGCGTGATCAGCTCCTTCGCCAACGTCACCGGATGCCGGAAGTTCGGCGAGGTCACCAGCGTCCCCAGCCTGATCCGCTCGGTCGCGCAGGCCGCCGCCGTCAGGGTCGGCACCGACCCGAACCACGGCTCGTCCCGGAAGCTCCGCCAGCTCAGGTGGTCGTACGTGTACGCGGCGTGGAAGCCGAGTTCCTCGGCCCGCCGCCACACCTTCTGCCCCTCGCTCCACCGGTGGATGGGGAGGATCACCGTGCTCAGTCGCATGGCCTGACACTATGCCGCCGAAGACCGGCCGGAGTGTGCATACCGGCAGTATGCTTGCTTCATGGCGGCTACCACGCGCATCACGGTCACCCTGCCCACGGAGCAGGTGGCCGAGCTGAAGAAGCTCACGGACAACGTCTCCGGCTACGTCGCTGAAGCGGTGGCCCGGCAGATCAGGCACCAACTGCTCGCGGAAGAACTCCGCCAGTACGAGGAGCAACACGGCGCGTTCACGGAAGAGGAGCTCGCCGCCGCGCACGCGAGGATTCTGGGGTCGTCCGAGCCTGGCAGTGGAGCGGCTGCCGCGTGAGTGTGCGGATCGAGACCGTCGTGCTGGACTCCCAGGGAATATCCGCCTGGATCTCGCAGGACCGGGGCGTGCTCGCGATGATCAAGGCTTTCCACTCGATGGGGGCCGGCCTGGTCATCGGCGCCAACACCATCGTGGAGATCTCGCACGCCAGGGCGAACACCGCCCGACTGAACTGGGTGCTCTCGCAGGTCAGGATCGAGCCCGTGACCGAGCACGCGGCCAGAGCCTCGGCAGCACTCCTCAAGCAGGCCGGTCTGCACGGCTACAAGTACGCCATCGACGCCACCGTCGCCGAGATGGCACTCCGTCAGCCAGGTCCGGTGGCCATGCTGACCTCGGACATCGACGACATGGCCAAGCTCTGCGGTGACCTGATCCGGCTCATCGCCATCTGATTCGAGGGTGGGTCAGAGCATTCATGATCCGCGTTTCCACAGGTCAGACCGTGATGGGTGAACGAGGCTTGACCGAGGTCACCAGCGTCCCCAGCCGGATCCGCTCGGTCGCCGTCGCCACTGCCGTGAGGGTCGGCACCGACCCGAACCAGGGCTCGTCCCGGAAGCTCCGCCAGCTCAGGTGGTCGTACGTGTACGCCGCGTGGAAGCCGAGTTCCTCGGCCCGCCGCCACACCTTCTGCCCCTCGCTCCACCGGTGGATGGGGAGGATCACCGTGCTCAGTCGCATACCGGCGACCCTACGCGTCCGCCGCATCGGCGATCCGATCTGCAGCGGGTCGCTGAGTCGGGTGAAATCGTGGCAGTCAGGCCGACCCTACGAGAGCATGAAGTACGGTTCGGTCGACTGCCGAACGGAGCCAGGGAGGTGCCGCAGTTGTCGTACGAGCCGAAGCTTGCTGCCGCGCTGTCTGGTGCCACCCTGCGCCAGTTGTCGCACTGGCGCAGGACCACAGCCGCACGCGGAGCCGTGCTGGTTCCGGAACTTTCAGCCTCTCGGCCGATCCTCTACTCCTTCCGGGACGTCGTGGCCCTCCGCGCGTGCGTCCATCTGCGCCAGGACACCTCGCTCCAGAAGATCCGGCGTGCGCTGGACACCTTGCGCGACGATCTCAACGAGCACGAACACCTTTCGCGCTACCGGCTGGTGGCCAGCACCGACACCATCTACCTGGCTGCGCCGGATCACGCCGTGGACCTGGTGCAGAAGCGCGGCAACCTGGTCATCCACGAGATGGTCGACGTACTCGCCCCGTTCTACCGCAATGGCCGCCAGATCCCGAGCCTTCTGCAGCCCAGAGAGCATCTGTCTGTGGATCCGCTGGTCCGTGGCGGCGAACCCGTGATCGAGGGAACGCGTGTCCCGGCTTCGGAAGTCGCTGCCCTGCTGAAGGACGGTGTCCCACCGGAGTCGGTCAGGGACTTCTATCCCGGTGTCACCGCGGCAGCTGCCCGCGACGCCGCAGACTTCACCGCCTACGTGGACAGTTACTCGGATGAAGGATTCCGGCAGGCTGCCTCTTGAAAATCCTGCTCGACGAGAACGTCCCCCTGCCTTTGGCGCGCATGGCCCAGCTGCTGCTGAAGCAACACGAACTTCAGCACGTGGCAGAGATCGTCGGCTGGGCGGGCACCAAGGACATCGAGCTCTACGCGCGGGCAGCCTCAGCAGGCTTCCAGGTCGTGATCACCAACGACACCAAGCAGATGGCTCGCCCGCTGGAGGTCGTGGCGATCGCCGAATCGGGGCTGCACAGGATCGAGTACCGCCACAATCACAAGCACGGGGGCCTCGTCGGCTTGGGCGCGGCTGTCGCCACCGTCTGCGCCGGCCTGCCACACGCGCTGGCCGAACTCGAGCGCTCAACAGGCCAACTTCTGCTGTCTCTTACTTCGATCGACCCGTCGCATCAGAGCCGCCTGCGAATCGTGAATCCCGCCGCAACCCCTCCGAAGCACTGGCCTGCTTCCGGGGGCGCGTGAGGAGCGGGTCGTTCGAACGAGCTCCGCGCCGAACGGGCGCAACCGCGGGTCTCCCCAGCTCAGGCCGTGATGGGTGAACGAGGCTTGACCGAGGTCACCAGCGTCCCGAGCCGGATCCGCTCGGTTGCCGTGGCCGCCGCGGTGAGGGTCGGCACCGACCCGAACCAGGGCTCGTCCCGGAAGCTCCGCCAGCTCAGGTGGTCGTACGTGTACGCCGCGTGGAAGCCGAGTTCCTCGGCCCGCCGCCACACCTACTGCCCTTCGCTCCACCGGTGGACAGGGAGGATCACCGTGCGCAGTTCGCCGGTATCCGCGGGGCGGGAGGGACCGGCGGGTCGAAGGGCGCGGCCAACCACTCGTGGATGTAAGCCTGTTGGCTCCTCCTGGCGCGGTGGCCTTCGGGTCTATGCCCAGTGTCGATATCGGCACGACCGACCGTGCACGCATCGATACCATACGCGCGTCCGAGCCGCTCATCCCGAAGGACGAGCGGCTGCTGTGTCGTCCGAGGGGGAAACATGAGCAGACGTCTGCTCAAGTCGTCGGTCTTCCTGATAGCGTCCGCGCTCTTCGCCGGTCTCGCTCAAGTACCGGCCTTCGCGGCCACTCCGTCCGTCTGGATCCAGAGCGCCTCCGACCACATCTTCTCGTCCTCCGGGCGGCCGTCGGCGCCGGTCACCGGCATCGCGTTGTACGCGGCCCGCAACGAGATCCAGGCCGCGCAGATCGCGGTCCGTTCGACCTCGGACGCGACCGGGGTCTCGGTGGTGGCCGGTGACCTCACAGGTCCCGGCGGAGCGAGCATTCCGGCCGCCGACATCACGGTGTCATCGGAGTACAACCACCCGAACGTCAACAAGCCGGGCGCGCAGACCCAGAACCCGCCCGACGGAAGCAGCAACTACTACGACGCCCTGATCGAGAACACCCCGAGCGCACTGGCCGCCAACTACACGCAGCCGTACTACTACAGCGTCGCCGTCCCGACCGGGCAGGCACCCGGCACCTACTCCGGCACAGCCACCGTGCAGAGTTCGCTCGGCAACGTGTCCGTCCCGGTGACCGTCACCGTGTACGACGTCACGGTGCCGCCGGCGAACCGGTCGACCTTCCGGATGAACAACTGGTTCACCTCGGCCGGTTGGGACTACGCGGGCACCGAGCTGGCCATCCCGCTCCAGTACGGCGTCACGATGTACGACGCCAACTGGTGGAAGGTCATCGGCAACATCGCGGCCGATCACGCCAAGCACCGCAACAACGTGATCTGGGCGGACTTCCAGGCGCTGCTGATCCCGAACTCCAGCGAGGACGCGAACGGCAACTACACCTTCGGATGGGCGACTTACGACCGGTTCATCCAGACCTTCATCGACGCGGGCGCGCTCCAGTACATCTACCAGACGCCCCTGATCGGCGGAACCTACGGCTCGCCCCAACTGCACGAACTGCAGAACGTCAACGGTGTGCTCAGCCATGTCCGGGCCCCTGCCAACACCGCCGCCGCCACGACCTACCTCAACACGGTGTTCTCCGCTCTCAAGGCCCACTTGGACAGCAAGTGCCTCGACAGCACTCCCGTCTGCGCACCGGGGCGACGCTGGAGCGACGTCCTCTACATGAGTTCCGTCGACGAGCCGACCAATATCGACACCGCACAGATGGCCGCGTCCAACTGGCTGTACGACCGCTACCACGCCTACTTCCCGGGCGGGATGACCAACGAGGCCCAGTACAACATCGCGCCGAGCGACCACCAGCGGCTCTCCACGTTGACGCCGGTCGGCAACGACACCGACTTCGACGCCAACTACGGCTACTACCAGAGCCAGCGCCTGGCCGGAAAGGACCTGTGGCTCTACGACGCCGATCACCCGCTCGACAACCACCTGAACCGCTTCATCAGCTACCCGCTGGCGGAGTCGCGGCTCATCCCGCTGATGGAGTCGAGCGTCGGCGCGATCGGCTACCTGCACTGGGGCTGGAACTACTGGGTGGACCCGCTCGACTGGAACGACTACAGCAAGGGCTTCGTCACCCTCGACACCTTCAACTACTCCAACCAGGTCACCGCGAGCGCCAGTAGTGGCAACTACATGCTGGTGCGCCCCAACAAGGCGACCTACGGCATCTACGACAGCGTGCGCAGCGAGGCCCAGCTCTACGGCCTGCAGGACTACGAGCTGCTGCACCAGCTCTCCGCGGTCAAGCCGGTGACCGCTCGGGCCCTGCTCAACACGCTGATCACCAACACCACGACCTACGACACCTCGGGCGCCGACATCGACCAGCGGCACAAGCAGATCCTCGACGCCCTGGTCGCGCCGGGCGGCGACGCGAGCTTCCCGTTCACGGACGACTTCAGCTCGGGCAACGACGCCAACTGGCGTCACCTCAACGGCTCCTGGTCGGTGACCCCCGGGCCCGCGTACGTCCAGAGCAGCACCGACACCGCCTCCTGGAACGTGGTCTCGGCCGTCGCCGGCCGCGCCTACCAGGACGCGGCGGCCTCAGTCGACCTGCAGATCACCGGGGTCAACACCGCGGACGGCGGCAACAGCAACTGGGCCGGTCTGACGGTGCACAGCCTGAACCCGACCGACACGGACTCGGGGTACCTGGTCGCCGTGCGCGACAACGGCGGACTGTTCGTCTACCGCAGCGGCACCCAGCTCGCCTCGACCACCGTCCCCGGTTACACGGCCGGCCAGTTGGTGCACCTGCGCGTGGTCACGCGCGGCAGCACCATCCAGGTGTACGCCAACGGGACCACCCCGCTGCTCACCGTCACGGACGGCAGCTTCCCGGTCGGCAGCATCGGGCTGGCCACCGGTGGGGCGAGCGCCAAGTTCGCGAACGTGCGGATCAATCCGCTGGTGAATCCGGTGGAGGCCGCCGCAGTCACCGTCTCCAGCTCGTACGAGGCCGACGGCTGGAGCGCGGGCGCGGCTGTGGACGGCGGCACGGGGTCGAGCTCGACCTCCGTGGGCTGGAGCAGCGCGCTCAACAGCACCGCCGCCCACACCGAATGGATCACCGCCGACCTGGGCGCCGCCAAGCCGCTCAGCCGGATCGACCTGTTCCCGCGCAGCGACGGCGCCAACACGGGCATGGGCTTCCCCGTGGACTTCACCGTCCAGGTCTCCGCGGACGGCACCAACTGGACCACCGTGGCCTCGGTGACGGGTGCTCCCCGGCCGGGGGCCGGGGCCCAGTCCTTCCCGTTCGCCACGGCCGACGTCCGCTACATCAAGGTGACCGGCACCAAGCTGAGTACCGACCAGCTCGGCCACTACTACATGCAGCTCGCCGAGATCCAGGCCGCAGGGGGCGACCTCGCGCTCGGCCGTCCGGTCAGCGCCTCCAGCTCCGTCGACGACTACGGCGCGGGCTGGGTCCGCCCGGCACTGACGGACGGCTCGGTCGCCTCGGACCTCGGGTACTCGATGGGGTGGAGCAGCAGGGCGAGCACCGCGACCGGACCGGAGTGGGCGACGGTCGACCTCGGCGGTGTCAGCCCGGTCAGCAGGGTCGACCTCACGGCCCGGACCGACGGCGCCAACACCGGACTGGGCTTCCCGGTCGACTTCACCGTCCAGGTGTCACCGGACAACGTGAACTGGACCACGGTGGTCACCCGGACCGGGTACCCGCGGCCGACCACAGCCGTCCAGAGCTTCACCTTCCCCCCGGTCACGGCCCGGTACGTGAAGGTCAGCGGGACGAAGCTCAGCGCCGACCAGTTCGGCACGTACTACCTGCAACTCGGTGAGATGTCCGTGAGGAGCTGAGCCGGGCCTTCCGGCCGGCCCGCGGGCCGGCCGGAAGCGTTCCCGCAGGTCAGGATGCGACGGGTGAACGAGGCTTGACCGAGGTCACCGGCGTCCCCGGCCTGATCCGCTCCGTGGCAGCAGCCGCCGCCGTCAACGTCGGCACCGACCCGAACCACGGCTCCTCCCGGAAACTCCCGCCAGCTCAGGGGACACTGGGGCGCGGCCCTGGCTTGCCAGCGCGCTGTCGGACAACCCTGGCGGGTGGGCCGTGCGGCTGCAAACCCGCTCGCGAATCTCAGCCTTCACGCATCCCGGTGACACAGCGAACGACCACCCGCGGGTCCCGCCGGGCAGCCACAACTCGAGACCTCGCGGCGGTCATTCTGGATCTCGCCCCGACGACGCCGGACGACGGTGCCCCCTCACGACCGACGGCATCCGCCACATCACCTGCCCCTGTGTTCTGTCCCCCTCTGAGCTTCCCTCGCTGCGTGAGGTTCGCCCGACGAAGTCCTCGGGAACAGGCCACTCCCCCGCTCGGGAGGGCGCAAGAGACCGGAGAGCCCCTGTCCCCGAGCCTCTGGCCCCTAGGATGGCTCGCATGGCTATGGACGGCACGCAGACGACTCCGGACGTGGTGGAGGACGTGTTCGACGGGCACGCCACGGGTATCGAGGTCGAGGACCTCGGCGATGACAGCACCCGAATCCAACGGCCGTGGAACCCGGACCAGATTCGGGTCAACACCAGCCAGTTCTCGCTGCGGAACATCCTCGATCAAATCGACGAGGGCTCCATCGAGATCGCCCCTGACTTCCAACGGCTGCAGGTCTGGCGAACCGATCAGAAGTCCCTGCTGGTCGAGTCCCTGCTGCTGCAGATTCCATTGCCCGCGTTCTACTTCGCCGAGGACGCCGACGGTTCGTTCAGGGTCGTCGACGGCCTTCAGCGGCTGTCCACCCTGCACTCGTTCGTCCGTGGGGGAGAGGGTGGTTTCGCCCTCGGGAAGCTGGAGCATCTGGACGATCTGAAGAACATGCGCTTCAGTGACCTTCCCGTGCCGTTCCAACGTCGGATCAACAACACCCAGTTGATCGTCAATGTGATCGACCCGGCCACCCCGCGTGGAGTGACGTACGAGATCTTCAAGCGGATCAACACTGGCGGGACTCCGCTCAACGCGCAGGAGATCCGGCACTGCATGAGCAGCCCGCGCAGTCGGGGCATCCTGCACCGGATGACCCACACGAACGCTTTCGCCACGGCCACCGGAGGCCGCCTCACCGACCACATCCGGATGAACGACCGAGAGATGGCCCTGCGTTTCGCCGCATTCTGGCTGAAAGGCGTCGAGGCCTACCAGGAGCGCCCCATGATGGAGCTGTTCCTGATGGACGCCACCGAAATGCTGGATGATCCGAAGCAGGTGTCGGACGAGCAGGTGGCCGCGCTGGAAGCAGCCTTCGAGCGGGCGATGATCCACGCGCACCTCGTCTTCGGTGACCACGCCTTCCGCAAGTGGCAGAAGCACGACGACCACTACCGCAGCCCGATCAACCGTGCCCTGTTCGAGAGTTGGTCCATGGCACTGGCCGATCCCGAGTACACGTCGGCGGACCTGACCGAGCGCCGCGCATCGATCGTGCAGGCCGCCCGCGAGCGGATGACCACGGACTTCACTTATCTCAACGCCATCACCTCCTCCACCGCCGACCGAGTCCGAGTTTCCTACCGCTTCGAGGCCGCCGAGATGGACGCGGCGGCCGGCCTGTGATCACTTCGCTGGAGATCCGAGGCTTCAAGCGCTTCGAGTCGGAGTCGTTCGCGCTCCGTCCGCTCACCGTCCTGACCGGAGTCAACGGTGGCGGCAAGAGCACAGTGATCCAGTCCTTGCTGCTGGCGAGGCTGGCCGCCACGTCGAGCACTGCAACAGGCGGCGCGGTGCGGCTGAACGGCCCCTTCGGCTTGGCGCTGGGCGAGGCCCGAGACGTACTCAACTGGACGACCGACACGCGGGAGATCACGGTACGGCTGGGCGGCCGGAACGGTGAGTCCTGGGTGTACGGATTCAGGCTGCCCGACGCCGAGCAGGCGCTACACCTCGACGTGCAGCGACTGCCGGTTGCACACGTACCTGGCATCGGGACACACGTCGCGGATCCCGGCTTCACCTACCTGTGCGCCGAGCGTCTTGGACCCCGCGACACACTGTCGGTGTCCGCGGAGGAACCCGATCGGATCGGAGTCGGGGAGCGGGGTGAGTACACCGCACAAGTGCTGGCGCTTCGGGAGTCGCGCGCGGTCAGTACCCGCAAAGTGGTCCGGCAGCAGTTGCACCATCCGGAGGCCGCCGGACCGCAGATGAGGGTCCAGGCCGAGGCATGGGCCTCGGAGATCATCCGTCCGCTGCGGATCACCGCGCGGGTGGCTGTGGGAATCATGGCAAGCACGATCCGGTTCGGGGAACCAGGACTGAGCGGCGAGGAAATCCGCCCCGTCAACACCGGGTTCGGTATCTCCTACGCCCTGCCAGTCATCGTTGCGGGCCTACTCACCGAACCCGCCGACCTGCTGATCGTGGAGAACCCCGAGGCACACCTGCACCCAGCGGGTCAGTCCCGGTTGGGTCAGTTTCTCGCGCGGGTCGCGGGCAGCGGGGTGCAGGTCCTGATGGAGACACACAGCGATCACGTTCTCAACGGAGTCCGGCTGGCCGTCGCGCGTGACCGCTCCCTCCGGGCGGGGGACATGATCACACACTACTTCGACCACGATCGAACTCTGCCCATCGACATCAATGACAAGGGCGAACTCAGTCACTGGCCCAGCGGCTTCTTCGATCAGATCGAGACCGACCTCGGGAGACTGGCTCGTGCCCGACACGGCAGATAAAGGCGAAAACGGAAACGGGGAGAACCTGTCGAGCGCTGCCGCCGCCGATGACGCCGAGGACTATCGCGTCGTAGTCGCGGAAGAGTGCTTCGACTGGCGGGAGATGACGGACTCGAGCTTGCGGGAAGCCCTCGACACGCTCGCGGCGGTACTTCAGCCGTTGGCCGACGGACGTAAGGCCGCGTTCATGGGACCTGCCTATGACGTCGAGTGTCGGCCATCGGTCTCGCTCATCGACGCCCTGTATTCCCCGGACGGCGGACTGCCCCGTGACAAGCGGGCCCTTCTGCAGCAACTGTTGGGCAAGTGCCGGCGCGTCGAACCGGACGAGGCGGATTTGCCCCAGCCGGTCCGTGTGGCCGACGCCCCCTGGAGAGAACCGTCCTGGGGCGCGGCCCACGCGTTGTCCCGGGCAGCTACGGGCCGGGGCATGTCGTGCCTCCTGGTGTCGTACGCCACGGAACCTGATTGGCCCTCCGGATGGCTCACCGTCACGCGGACTACCGAGACGGGCCAGGACGAGGTGAAGATGCATGTCCTACGACACCCCGATGACACGCCCGGTTTCTGGCGCGGCCTCCTCACCCACGAGAGCATCCCCGCCGAACGCTTCTTCAGCCTCGTCGATGAGGCATTCCCCCGCCTGCTCTTCGCCGATTCCCTTCGCCTGCATCACTTCAAGGGCGCGTACGCCGATGTCCTGCCCTGGCTGGTGAAACTGCTCGGCGCACTCGACGACCACTTCACCATGACACTGGCCGAATGCGGTGGTGACCAGACGCAGGTCGTCCGCAGATTCAGTGCGCTGGGTCTGGACATTTCACCGGAGAGCCCTAATACGAAGAAAAACGCGAAGGCGTGGGAACAGCGAAACGTTGACTACGGCGGCGGGACCTTCCGCTGCGAGTGGCACGGCAAGCGGCTGTGGGACCGTGACAGGGTGCACTTCTCCCTGCCGATCGCCGAGTACGGCGACCGGATCCTCATTGGGATCTTCGTGGAGCATCTGGCGACCTGAACCGACAGCGCCGGGTGGCCTCACTGTCGACGCCTCGCCGTATGGGAAAGACCTGGTCGGCGTGTGCTATCGGCCCGAAACGGTAAGGATTCGGGCTCGCTGGTCCGGGCGTGACGGATCCGGTGGGTGACGCGCGGCGGCTGTCGCCGGAGGCTCGGGAAGCTCTGCGGATGCGGGCGGTTACGGTGCTTCGGGCAGGCCGGGACCGGCGCGAGGTGGCCGAACCGCTCGGCGTCACCGTGGAGTCGGTGACCGGCTGGTGGGCCGTCTGGCAGGCCCTGATCGACCACCGCCTCGAAGACCTGGGCCTGGGCGGGCAGTTGTGGACCCGCGCGATCGCCGGCGACCTCATCGCCCTGCTGTACCGGGTGCGACTGACCGAGCAGGTCGTGGGCAAGTACCTCAAGCGCTGGGGGCTGCCGTTCCAGCGCCCGGACAAGCGCGCGATCGAGCAGGACCCGGAAGCCGTCCGCGCCCGGCGCGAAGAGAGGTGGCCCACGATCCGTGCGAAGGCCCGGGAAGAAGGCGCCGAAGTGCTGTTCGCCGACCAGAGCGGCGTCCGCTCCGACCAGGTCTCCGGCCGAACCCGGGCACCGCGCGGCCGGCCCGGACCGCCAGGCGGCGGGTGCGGTTTCGACGGCGAGCGGCCCTCGTCCTCGTCCGTCGCCCCGCGTCGTCCGCCGGGATCTTGGGCAGTTCACGGGCCGCGCCGGGTGTCACCCCGCGCAGCCGATCAACTGCCCGGTCCTTCTTCGGGGACGGGGGCGGAGCGCACCAGCCAGATGTCGTACTCCTCGGTCGTCACGCCGCAGGAGGTACGACCGTCGCGCGCCATGGTGACGAACTCGGGCTGTTGCGGGCCGTCGGTGAGGTGCGCTGCCAAGTGTGCGTCGCCCTCCCAGCGGACCAGGGCCCATCCGAGGCGGCCCATGCCGCGGCCGCCGACGTGGATGAGGAAGGTCCCGTCGGGGGCGAACAGTCCGGACTCCCGCGAGAGCCGGAGCCAGTGCTCGTCGACCCGTGCGGCCCAGTCGGGGGTGCTGAGCGCGACGGTGGCGTCGGGTTCGACGAGGAAACCGGAGACCGACAGCCAGACCTCGCCCGGGGACGGCAGGTCGGTGGCGTCCGGTGTGCCGAGGACGGTGAGGCCGGCGGCTTCAAGGAGCAGCCTTCTCGAATCCTCCGGAGAGGCTGACATCATTTCCTCCGGTAGAAGAAGTGGTGGTCTCCGCCAGGTTTGTTCATCTTACCGTAGCGCTCCATCTTCGTGTAACCCTCGGGTGAATTATCCCATCCGAAATTGACCAGTTCCCGGGTGTCGTCGTGCTTGGGTTTTCCGGCGTGGAAGTGCAGGCCAGCGGGGTCGTCGGTGTGTTCCACGACCACGCGGGAACCGTTTTCGGTCTCGAATTGACGGAAATTCCCCCAGTGGGTGGGATCGTTGGAGTAGACGTGTCCCGGCATGTTCTTGTACCGCTTGTCCCCGACCACCTTCCATTCCGCGATCGGTTCTTCCCCGTACGGGACGCCCGCCAGGTCGAAGGCGGCCCGCTCGGCCTCCTCACGGGAGTCGAAGGGGTTGCTGTGCTCTCCCCGAGGCGGGCCCTGGTGGTTTTGGTGGGGGGACAGGCCGAGCGGGTCGCACCAGGTGTGCGGGTTGGCGACGTAGGCGTCCGGGTTCGGGCCCGGGATCAGGCCCAGCGGGTCCGGCGTCAGGTACCGGGCGGTCTCCGGGTTGTAGTAGCGGTGGAGGTTGTAGTGGAGGCGGGTCTCGGGGTCGAAGTACTGGCCGGGGAAGCGCAGCGGTGTGTAGGTGGTGCTGTCGGAGGGCCAGGTGGTGTGTCCCCAGAGGCTGGAGGTGGCGCGCCAGGCGATCGATTCGGCGGCCGGGTCGATCAGTTCGGTAGGCGTGCCGATCAGGTCGGTGACGATGGCGAAGAAGCGGCGGTCCACCCGCTCCGCCGTGCTGATGGCCTCGGTCTGTGTGAGCGGACGGATCCCGTGGTGCTCCCAGCTCAGGGTGTGCGGGCCCGGGAGGTACGGCGCGGAGGTGGTCTGCTCGGCGAGCACCGGGCCGTCCCAGGTGAAGTCCGTGCGTTCCCCGGCACTGTCCGGGGCTGCGGTCCGCTCCTTGGCGATGCGGCGGCCGAACGGGTCGTAGCGGTACTGCCGGCGGCTACCGTCCGGGGTGGTGACCTCGGTCAGCCGGTCCTCGGCGTCCCAGGCGTAGTGCCAGACGTCGGGGTTGCGGGAGGACCGGGCGACCCGGCGCACCGTGGTGCGGCCTGCGGCGTCGTACTCGAAGGCCGTCCGGCCCGAGGTGGAGATCCGGGTGCCGGAGTAGGTGCGCTCGCCGGCCGCCGACCGGGTGGTGGCGGTCGCGGGCCACGAGGCGCGGGTGATGTTGCCGGCCGTGTCGTAGGCGTAGCTCTCCTCCCACTCCGCTCCCCGGACGGCGGTGACCCTCCCGACCGGGTCGAGGTCGAAGGTGCGGGGGCCGCCCAGCAGGTCGTCGACCGCCGCGAGGGAGCTGTCGGTGCGGTAGGCGTAGGTGCGTTGCTGCAGCGTACGGTCGGCCGTGCGGGCCGACTGTCCGGTCATCCGGTGCCGGGAGTCCCACTCGCTGGTCAGCACGAGCCGCCGGTAGAAGGTCCGGTGGGTCTCCCGGCCCGCCTGGTCGTAGTCGAACGCGATGCTCCCGTCCGGGGTGTTCAGCGCCGTCGCACGGCCCGCGCCGTCGTACGTCCAGATCCCGAAGTGGCCGGTGGGGGTGGTGCGACTCGTCCGGCGGCCGAGGACGTCACGGGTGATGCGCAGGGTGCGCCCGTTGACCGTCTCCTCCAGGAGGTTGCCGAGGGCGTCGACCGTGCGGGTGACCGTCGCGTCGGCGTTCTCCGCCCGCACCAGGTGGCCCGATCCGTCGTACGCGTACGTCGTCTCCCGGCCGCCGGCGTTCTTCCGGACCAGGTGGCCGATCAGGTCGTAAAAGTACTCGGTGACCGTACCGAGCGGATCGGTCACCGCCGTGACCTGCCCCGCCGCGTCCAGGCGGTACGTCAGGGTGCGTCCCTGGTAGTCGCGTTCGCCGATTACCCGCCCTGCGGCGTCGTAGTCGTAGTGCCAGGTCCGGCCGAGCCCGTCGGTGACCGTGGTCAGCCGCATGTCGGCGTCGTGGGTGAAGGTGACGCGGGCACCGTCGGGAGTGGTGCGGGCGGCGAGTGTCTCGAAGTGGGTGTACTCGAACGCGGTGGTCAGGCCGAGTTGGTCGGTGTGGGCCACCACGTTGCCCTCGCCGTCGTACGTCCACCGCTCGACGCTGCCGTCCGGGCGGGCCCGCTCGGCCAGGTTGCCCTCGACCGTCCAGTGCGACCGGACGGTGCCGCCGAGCGGGTCGGTGATCGCCACGACCCGGCCGAAGGCATCCCGGTCGTAGCGGATCGTCGCACCGGTGGGGTCGGTGACTTCGACGGGGAGTCCGGCGGGGTTGCAGCGCACTCGTGTGGTGTTGTCGAGGGCGTCGGTGGACGAGGCGAGGTGGCCGTGCTCGTCGTAGGTGTACGTGGTGGTGGCGCCGAGCGGGCCGGTCCGGGCGGTGCGCAGACCGTTCTCGTCGTACGTCTGGTGCCAGGTGGCGCCGCCGGGTTCGGTGATCGTGACGGGCAGGCCGGGTATGTCGGCGTACCGCGCGGTGGAACGCCCGCCGTCGGGGCGGGTGATGGCGATCAGGTCGCCGGCGCCGTCGTACGCGTAGCGGGTGGTGCGGCCGAGGGGGTCGGTCTCGGCGAGGAGGCGGTCGTGGTCGTCGCGTTCGTAGCGGGTGGTGTGGCCGAGGGGGTCGGTGACGGCGGTGATCTGGGCGTGGTCGTTGACGGTGTAGGTGGTGGTGTGGCCCAGCGCGTTGGTCTCGGTGTGGGTGCGCAGGCCGGTGTCGGAGTCGGGGTCGCCGTAGGTGAAGGTGAAGCGGAGGGCGCCGGTGGTGCCGCCTTCGTCGGTGACGCGGTCGTGGGCGTCGTAGGTGTAGCGGTACTGGGAGTCGTTGCGGTCGGTCCAGGAGGTGAGGCGGCCGGTGGCGTCGTTGGTGAAGCGCATCGGCTTGCCGCTGGAGTTGTAGGCGGCGGACAGGTGGCCGTCGGTGTAGGAGTAGCGCATCAGCAGCGCGTCGCCGCCGGGGTCGGCGACCATGCACCGGTGGGCGGGGCCCGGCCGGGGAATGCCGCAGATCCAGCCCGGGTCCGGATATGGCCGTTTCGCGGAATTAGGACTGTTTGCACACAATCCCGCTCATTGAACTGGACACATCACACCCTGTTTGCACACCATCCGAATGTAACGAATGGAAGAACCTTTCCCCCCTGTTTCACATTCATTGAATCTTCATGCAAGAATCACACCCGCTCCGAGCAGTGAGATCGGGAGTGCGCGAGACCGACCTTCGCAGGACGCGATCATCGTTCGGCAGCCCCCCCTGCACCTGGCCCCACGGCCGACCGCGCCCCGTCACGCTGCCCGCCCATTCCATCACCCAGGGAAGTTGAAGCGGCATGGCATCGACCGTGGCGAATACTGCCACTCCCGGGCACTCGCGCCACACCGAGAAGTTGGCGAAGCGCACCGCTGCATGGAAGCCCGGCATCCTGCCGTTCGTCATCCCGCTGGTCGGCCTGACCTGCTTCAGCCTCTGGTCCTACAGCCCGAGCCACTCGCCGCTCGCCTGGCTGATCACCATCACCTGGGCCCTGCCCGTGCCCGGGGTCCTCGTCTCGCTCCAGGGCTTCCTGCTGATCCGCCGCCGGCTCCGCAAGGCCCACCTGATGACGCCGCCCGCCCTGGTGGAGCAGGACTTCCTGATCACGCTCGTCCCCACCATCGGCCGTCACGACACCTACCCGGCCCTGGAACGCTCCGTCCTGTCGTATGTGGAGCACCTGCCCACCTGGTTCCCCTACATGCGGGTGGACGTCCTCACCGAGGAGGGCTGCGAGGCCGCCGAGCGGATCGACGAGCTGGCGGCGAGCCACCCGCTGATCCGCGTGGTCACCGTCCCGAAGGCGTACACGACCCCCAACGGCACCCGCTTCAAGGCCCGCGCCAACAACTACGCCCACGAGCTGCGCATCGCCGAGGGCGAGGCCCTCGAGGACGTCTGGGTGCTGCACATGGACGACGACACCGGCGTCGGCCCCGACACCTCGGCCTCCCTCGCCCAGTTCATCAACCGCCAGCGACGTGCCACGCCCGAAGAGGTCAAGCACATGGCGCAGGGCATCCTCACGTACCCGCGCGAGAACGCGGTCTCCCTGCTGACCTGGTTCGCCGACGCCATCCGGCCGGCCGACGACATCGCCCGCTTCCGTGCCTTCACCGGCCTGGGCACCCCCGCCGCGGGCGTGCACGGTGAGCTGCTGGTGATCCGCGCCTCCATCGAGGCCGAGATCGGCTGGGACTTCGGCCCCAAGGAGATCGTCGAGGACGCCCGCCTCGCGCTGACGTTCTGCCGGCTCTACCCGGGCCGCAGCGACTGGTTCAACGGCCGCTGCTACGGCGCGTCCCCCGCGAACGTCAAGGACTTCATCAAGCAGCGCGAACGCTGGGCCTGGGGCCTGGTCGCTCTGTGCGCCAACCGCCGGGTGCCGCTGCGCTACCGCTGGTTCATGTCCATCTGCGTGGTCAGCTGGATCCTCGGCCCGATCCAGCACGTCGGCACCATCCTCTTCGCCGCCTGGATCATCGGCGACATGAACACCTCACCCGTGACCCAGTCGGTCGTCCTGCTGTGGTCCACCAGCTTCGCGTACGTGATCTGGGCCTACTGGGAGGGCCTGCGGCTCAACGCGATCGCCTCGGCGAACGGCAAGCGCAAGTGGTGGGAGCCGTTGGCGGTTCTGGCCATGCTGCCCTTCTTCTCCTTCATCGAGGGCGTCGGCGGCATCAAGGGACTGCTGAAGTTCCTCCGCCGCGAGGAGAACCAGTTCGTCGTCATCGCCAAGCCCGCCTGACCCGGAAGTGAGTGGCACCACCTCATGAAGCGCGCCCGCCTGCCCCTGCTCGCCGTGCTACCCGTCGCCTTCATCTCCTTCGTGGTCGCGGTCCCCTTCGTCCTCGGCGACCACCCGCTGCGCTGGGAGTCGGGCTCCGCCGTCCCGAAGTTCGTGCGGCAGGGACAGGACGCCGAGACGCCGGCCGCCGACGAGAGCCCGGAACCGACCGCCGCCGCCCCCACCGGCCCGGCCACCGCGCAGGTGCCCAAGGTCGACGCGGAGTGGAAGCCGGGCATGCCGCAGTGGGGCGTCCAGATCTACTGGGAGGACAACGCGGCCTCCCCGGAGTACCTCGACAAGCAGGCCCGGAAGCAGGCGAACTACCTGGTCGGCCTGCACGCCAACTCCGTCAGCCTGAGCTTCCCCTTCGCCGTCGGCGGCAAGACCTCGGAGAAGGTCTCCCCGAGCAACAAGACACCCAGCCCGGAACGGTTGGCCCGGGTCCTCGGGATCTTCCACGACGCCGGCCTCCGCACCACCGTGCGGCCCCTGCTGGACGAGAAGGCCTCGCTCGACGTCAAGGCGGGCCAGTGGCGCGGGAACATCGAACCCGCCAACCGCGCGGCCTGGTTCAGTTCCTACCAAGCCTTCCTGGCGCCCTACTTCAAGACCGCCCAGGACACGAAGGTGACCACGTTCGTCGTCGCCACCGAGCTCAACTCCCTCGAGGGGGACACGCACTGGAAGGCCCTCGTGGACGCCGGTGCGAAGGACTTCAGCGGTGAGATCGCCTACGACGCGAACTGGGACAGCTACGTCGCCAAGCGGATCTCCATGCCGGTGGACCACCTCGGCATCGACGCCTACTTCCCGGTCAAGGTCGCCGACGACGCCTCGGTGAAGACCCTGGTCAACGGCTGGAACACCTGGCTGAACAAGAAGACCGCCGGCAGCCTGCCCGACATCACCATCTCCGAGGCCGGCATCGGCGCGATGGACGGCGCCTACCGCGCCCCCGGCGACTTCACCACCAAGCGCGCCGTCAACACCAAGGTCCAGGCGACCTGGTACACGGCCGTCTGCCAGGTCGTGCAGGAGCGGAAGATGAGCGGCGTGTACTGGTGGTCGATCTACTTCGACAGCGACCCGAACACCGCCCCGGACGACAACGTCGCCTCCCGGCTCGACTTCGCCGGCCGGCCCGAGACCGAGCAGGCCGTCAAGGACTGCTTCACCTCGGGCTACGCGGGCCCCGGCACCGCCGCCACCAGGTGACCGGACGGCGCCCCGGCCCGCCCCCTCCGCACCCCACGTCCCTGGCGCCCCCGTGCGCCCCCTCCAGCATCCAGCATCCGGTTCTCAGGCGGTCACCCCATGACTGAAGCAATCCTCCTCGTCGGCGGCCAGGGCACACGCCTGCGCCCGCTCACGAACCACACCCCCAAGCCCCTGCTCCAGGTGGCCGGTTCGTCCTTCATCCGGCACCAGATCGCCAAACTGATGGAGGCCGGCGTCGAGCACGTGGTGTTCGCCACCTCCTACCTCGCCCAGCTCTTCGAGGAGGAGTTCAAGGACTTCTCCCACGAGCTGGCGATCTCCTACGCCGTCGAGGAGGCCCCGCTCGGCACCGGCGGCGCGATCCGCAACGCCGGCCGCCACCTCCGGGGCTCGGCCGACGACGCGGTACTGGTCCTCAACGGCGACATCCTGTCCGGCCTCGACCTGCGCGCAGTCCTCGACCGGCACCGCGAGCGGCAGGCCGACGTCACCCTGCACCTCACCCGCGTCGACGACCCCAGCGCGTTCGGCCTGGTCCCCACCGACGGCGACGACCGGGTGCTGGCCTTCCTCGAGAAGCCCAGGACCGCGGAGGAGATCGTCACCGACCAGATCAACGCGGGCTGCTACGTCTTCCGCCGCTCCGTCCTCGACGAGATCCCGGCCGACCGCGAGGTCTCCGTGGAGCGCGAGACCTTCCCCGGGCTGGTCGCCGACGGCCGGCGCGTGTTCGGCCACACGACCGACGACTACTGGCGCGACCTCGGCACTCCGCTCGCCTTCGTGCACGGCTCCGCCGACCTCGTCACCGGCCTGGCCCGCTCCCCCCTCGCCCCCCGACCGGGCGAGGCCCTCGTCCACGCCACCGCCGTGGTCGACCCCACCGCCCGGATCACCGGCGGCTCCACCATCGGGCCGCACGCCGTCATCGGGGCCCGCGCCGAGATCCACCGGTCCATCGTCGGACGGGGCGTAGAGATCGCCGAGGCGGCCGTCGTCCACGAGTCGGTCGTGGACCACGACTCCTCGGTGGGAGCCGGGTCCGTGCTGCGGGAGGCCGTCGTCGGCTGCCACACGCACATCGGCGCCCACAACGAACTGCCCGCGCAGCTGCGCCTTTCCTGCGGCATGCGGGTGCCCGCGGGCGGTCTGCGCTTGAACGCCACCGCCGCCGCCTGTTCCGCGGTCCACTGACCGCGCCGTCAGGAGAACCATGACCGTCCATCCTGCCCCGGCCCCGACGTCCCACCGGGCCGAGGCCACGAAATCCCGCAGGTCCGCACCGACCGACGAGACGCCGAACCGCCTGCGCAAGTACAGGCCGGACATCCAGGGCCTGCGTGCCGTGGCGATCGCCATGGTGGTCGTCATGCACTGCGGCATCCTCGGCGTCCACGGCGGTGTCGACATCAGCTTCGTGCTCAGCGGCTTCCTGATCGGCGGTCAGGTCCTCGCCGAGATCGAGAAGACCGGCAAGGTCTCGCTGAGCAAGTTCTGGGCCCGCCGGTTCCGCCGCCTCGCACCCGGCATGTCCGTGGTCGTCATCGCCGCCGCGGTCCTGGCCTGGGTGTACGGCAGCCCGCTGCGGTTCCGCGAGATCGCCCAGGACGGCCTCGCCTCCACCCTCAGCTTCATGAACTGGCGGCTCGTCGAAACGGGCACCGACTACTTCGCCAACAACGGCACCCAGTCCCCGTACCAGCACTTCTGGTCGCTGGGCATCGAGGAGCAGTTCTACCTGGCGGCGCCGATCGTCCTGGTCGTCACCGCCTGGACCAGCCGGGCCCTGTTCCGCAACCGCTTCCTGGTCGGGCTGTTCCTGGTCGCCGTCATCGGCGGCTCGCTGTACCTGAGCATCACCCAGACCGGGTCGAACCAGCCGCTCGCCTACTTCGGCACCCAGGCCCGCATCTGGGAGCTCGCCTTCGGCATCCTGCTCGCCCTGAGCGCCAGGCAGCTCTCCCGGATGAACCAGGTCTTCGCGGCCCTCGTCTCCTGGGCCGGACTGGCACTCGCCCTCGGCACCGCAGTGATGATCACGGAGTCCACCCCGTTGCCCGGCTACGCGGTCGGCGGCCCGGTGCTGGGCGCGGGCATGATCATCGCCGGCGGCTGCGCCGCCCCCCGCCTCGGCGTGGAACGCCTGATCGCCAACCCGGTCTTCAACTCCGTCGCCAACGTCAGCTACGGCTGGTACCTGTGGCACTGGCCCCTGCTCATCCTGTGGCCCAACATCACCGGCCACGACATGACCTACTCGGACCGCTTCCGGGTGGCCTCGCTGTCCCTGGTGCTCGCGTACGGGTCCTTCTACGTGGTCGAGCGCCGCTTCCGCACCAACCCCGAACTGGTCGCCCGCCCCTGGAAGGGCATCCTCACGGGCATCACCGCGCTGGCCGCGACCGCCGCCGCCACGGCCGTGGCGATGACGGTCCTGCCGCTCAACATCGCGACGTCCACCGCCGTCGCCGGGTCGGGCAGCACCGGCTACAGCAACGCCGGGTCGGTGAGCAGCGCCGCCCTCCAGAAGCAGCTGTCCGCGGCCACGCTGGCCGCCCTGCCCAAGGCACCCGACGACCACACCCACTACGGCTGCATCGACGACACCGAGGTCAGCACCTTCGTCATGCGCGACAACTGCGTCATCGGCGACACCAAGGGGAAGCGCACGGTCGTCGTCATCGGCGACTCCCACTCCTGGCAGTGGGGCGACGCGTTCAACCAGATCGGCCAGAAGCTCGGTGCCCGGTTCGTGACCATGGCCAAGGGCGGCTGCTCCCCCGAGGCCTACGCCATCAAGAACCCCCAGCTGAACCGCGAGTACACCGAGTGCGACAAGTGGCGGGACTCCGCGTTCGAGCAGATCAAGGGGCTCAAGCCCGACCTCGTCATCGTCACCAGCCGCATCCGCCAGGAGACCACCGAGGCCGGGGCCGAGAAGACCTTCAAGACCCTCGAGGCGACCGGGAGCAAGCTGCTGTACCTCACGGACACCCCGCAGCCCGGCCAGAACATCCCGGACTGCCTGGCCACCCGCACGAAGGACGTCTCGAGCTGCAACCCCGGCCGCGACAAGGCCATCGAGTTCCGTGACTTCCGCGCGCTGGAACAGCGGGTCGCGGAACGGCACGGCGCCAAGGTCCTCGACGTGCTGCCCGCCTTCTGCACGGACAAGGTGTGCCCGACCGTGATCTCCGACCAGATCGTCTACTTCGACTCCAGCCACATCACCGCCGGCTACGCGATCTCGGTGGTGCCCTTCCTCGAACCCTCGATCAAGGGGATGCTCGGCAGCTGACAGCGCGAAGGGCCGCGGTACGACCGCGGCCCTTCCGCGTACCGGCGCCCGGACCGGCCGGGGGCGGGCGGATCGTCCGGGCGCGTTCTCCGGGAGTCCACGCCGCCGATCCCGGGTGTTGGCCGGCCGCTGGCACGCTCGCGGACCACAACAAGCCGTTCGCAGGGAGTGTCATGCGATTCCGAGTCCCGTCCGCCGCGCCGCTGCTGGCGGTCGGCGCGGCCCTGGCCACCGTTGCCGCCACCGCCCCGACCGCGTTCGCCGCGCCCGGTGCGCCGGGTGAGCGGCCGTCGTTCTGCGGCCACGACAACCGCAGGACGCCGTTCGCCCCGTACCTGTGCGCCCAGCCGGGCCAGCTGCTGGACGTCCGGATCGGCGACGTGCACCCGACCCAGCCGTCGCTCGGCTACGACGAGGTGTACTACAAGCTCGGCCGGTACACGCTGGGCAAGGACGCGGTCAACAAGAAGTTCAGCGACTGGTGCGAGGCCGACGGCCGGATCGAGGCGGTCGCGGTGCAGCCGAACGCCCGCCTGGACGACCCGTCCTCGTTCACCTGCACGCTGCCGGTGGGCGGCGAGACCGCGGACAGCACCGCCGCGATGAAGACCGTGGTGATCGGCCCCGGCGGCGAGCCGTTCCTGACGGACGGCCACCACACCCTGACCTCGTTCTACGAGACTCCGGACGGCGGCGCTGACCTGCACGTGCGGCTGCGGGTGCTGGCCAACCTGAGCACCCTGACCCAGAAGGACTTCTGGGCGCGGATGCAGGCCAACAAGTGGGTGTACCTGAGCGACCCCGAGGGCCGCCCGGTCAAGACCAACAAGCTGCCGACCTCGGTCGGACTGGCGAACTTCCAGGACGACAAGTACCGCAGCCTGCTCTACTTCGGCCGCGACATCGGCTACACCCAGAACTCGGTGCCGTTCCAGGAGTTCTACTGGGGCAGCTGGATCCGCGACGCCGCCCCGGTCGACCTGACCGCCTGGAACCGGAACGACCTGGCCGGTTACCTGGCCGCGGTCAAGGGCACCACCGAGGCGATGGTCGCGCTGCCGAAGACCGCCCCCGTGAACAACGGCTTCACCGCCGCGGACCTGGGCGCGCTGGACCAGTGGAACGCCGGGAAGGCCGCTACCAAGGGCGAGTTCGACAAGCTGAGCAAGCCGTACACGGACGCCAAGCCGGGCAAGCTGGCCTACGCGCTGGAGTACAAGAAGGTCAACGGCCTCGGCTGAGACGGCAGTTGACGGCCCGGCGGACCCCCGTCCCGAGCGGGGGCCACCGGGCCGTCGGCTTTCGGCCGGGGTGCCGACCGCCGCCCGTGGCCACGCCTGTTCGATACCGGGCGGGGGTATGCTGAGCGGGATGACGGAACGGACGGGACGGGCTACGGGCCCGGCAGCGGCCGGGCGGACGGCCGCCCGGTGGGCGGTGCTGTGCGCACTGCTGCTCGGGCTGTTCCTGATGCACGGCAGCCCGGCGAGCGCCACCGGCTGCCACCCGGCGTCCGCGTCCTCGTCGCCGCCCGCTCCCGTGTCCCCGTTGCCGTCGCCGTCCGCGCCTGCGTCACACGCGGCGACCGGGCACACCCGGCCCGGGGAGGACCGGCCGAGCGCCAACCCGGCGATGGGGCACGGGAGTTCGGTGGCCGCATGCGTCTCCACCCAGGCCCGTGACCGGGTGCCGGTGCCCGCGCCGGGCGCGGCCCTGCCGCCGCACCCGCCGCTGCTGCCGCTCACCGGACCCGGTCCGGCCGGGGTGGAGCGGGGCGGGCGGGCGCCGCCGGACGGCGGGCGGGAGTTGCTGATCCGGGTCTGCGTCGCCCGCAGGTGAGGGCGCCACCCGGCCGGTTCCGCGCAGGCGGACGGCCGGGCGCCGCGTCCTGTCCGCGACCGCGCATCCGCGCGCGCCCCCATGGAGCGAACCCCCGATGACCCGTACCACCCCCACCCGCCGCATCCTGCTCGCCGCCGCCGCGGCCACCGTCCTCGCGCTGGGCCTGACCGCCTGCGGCAGCGACGGCACGGGCGGCATGGGAGGCATGGACCACGCCGCCTCCCCGTCCGCCACCGCCCCCGCCACCGGCTCCGCGGCCGGGCACGACATGGCCGGGATGAACCACGGCCCGGACGGCGGCACGAGCGGCATGGACGGCATGAGCGGCATGCCCGGCACCGGCGGAGCGGCCGCCGACGGCCTGGCCGCCGAGCAGGGCGGCTACCGGCTGGATGGCGCGCTGTCCGGCGGCGAGTACCGGTTCACCGTGACCGGCCCGGACGGCAAGGCGCTGACCTCGTACCGGCCGGAGCAGACCAAGGAGATGCACTTCTACGCGATCCGCTCCGACCTGTCCG
The DNA here is from genome assembly GCF_026802215.1 of Kitasatospora sp. YST-16. Taxonomy (NCBI): domain Bacteria; kingdom Bacillati; phylum Actinomycetota; class Actinomycetes; order Kitasatosporales; family Streptomycetaceae; genus Kitasatospora; species Kitasatospora sp. YST-16. The sequence continues at coordinate 3,663,631 of NZ_CP113837.1, read as the reverse complement.
GCTTCCGGCACCTGCACCCGGTGATGTCCCCGGACGGCACCTGGACCGCCCCGCTGGCCGACCTGCAGCCCGGCGACTGGCGGATGTACGCCTCGTTCGTGCCGGGCGCGGGCAGCGGCGCCGGCACCGGCCTGGTGCTCAGCCGCACCGCGGCGGTGCCCGGGCAGGCCGCGCCGGTGCCGCTGCCGGCCGCCGCCGCGAGCACCACCGCGGACGGCTACACGGTGACCGTGGCGGGCGCCCCGAAGGCCGGGGCGGCCGGGGAGCTGACCGTGACCGTCAGCAAGGACGGGCAGCCGGTCACCGACCTGCAGCCGTACCTGGAGACGTACGCGCACCTGACCGCCTTCCACGCCGGCGACCAGGCGTTCGCGCACCTGCACCCGGAGGCGAAGGCCGCCGAGGGCACGGGCGGCGGGCCGACCCTGGCGTTCCACGCCGAGCTGCCGAAGGCCGGCGACTGGCGGCTGTTCCTGCAGTTCCAGACCGGCGGCACGCTGCACACCGCGGCGCTCACCCTGAACGTCGCGGCCTGACCCGCCCGCCGAACCGCACCCGCGTCCGGACCCGCCCACACCGGGCGGGTCCGGCTGCACCCCCGGCCTCCCCTCGGCCTCCCCCCCGGCCTCCCCCGGCCTCCCCGCGCGCTCGCCCGGCACTCGCCCCGCGCTCCGGTGCTTCCCCGCCGACGGGCGGGTCCGGTTGCCGGACGAGTGCGCGAAGATGGACGGATGACCGCCTCCCCGCGCCCCCGCCTGATCGCCACCGACCTCGACGGCACCCTGCTGTGCTCCGGCGGCACGGTGACCGCCCGGACGGCCGCCGCGCTGGCCGCCGCCGAGGCCGCCGGGGTGCAGGTGGTGTTCGTCACCGGGCGGCCGCCGCGCTGGATGCAGCACCTCGGCCCGCACATCGGCGGCCACGGCGTGGCGATCTGCTCCAACGGCGGCGCGGTGGTCGACGTCCGGCGCGGCGAGCTGCTGGAGACCCACCCGCTCGACCCGGCCGGGACGCTCACCGTGGTGGACCTGCTGCGGGCCGAACTGCCCGGCACCGCCTTCGCGTTCGAGTTCCCCGGCGGCTTCGCCCGGGAGCCGGAGTACAACGTGGCGATGTGGGAGTCCGACAAGGAGCACCCGGTCGGCACCGCCGCCGAGCTGTTCGCCGACGGGCGGGTCGACGGCCTGTTCAAGCTGCTCGGCAAGCACCCCGACCTCGGCCCGGACGCGTTCCTGGACCGGGCCCGGGCGGCGGTCGGCCCGCTCGCCGAGGTCACCCGCTCCAGCCCGATACCGCTGATCGAGATCAGCGCCCCCGGCGTCACCAAGGCCAGCAGCCTGGCCCGCTGGTGCGCCCAGCAGGGCATCGGCGCCGACGAGGTGGTCGCCTTCGGCGACATGCCCAACGACCTGGAGATGCTCGCCTGGGCCGGCCGCTCCTACGCCGTCGCCAACGCCCACCCGCTGGTGCTGGCCGCAGTCGCCCACCACACCGTCAGCAACGAGCAGGACGGCGTCGCCGCGGTCATCGAGACCCTGCTCTGACCAGCCCCGGGACGGGCTCCAGCAGGCCGGTCATCGTCTCGGCGGCCCGGACCGCGGCGTCGCCGCAGCAGTTGTTGAACAGGACGTGGACCTCCCGGGCCCGGTCGGCCATCGCCTGGATCCGCTCCACCCAGGGGGCGAGTTCCGCGGGGGTGTAGTCGTGGCGGAAGCGGTCCTCCTTCGAGCCGGTGCCCCAGGCGGGGTTGCGGCCGTGGAGGCGGACCACCGCGAGGCGCGGGGAGGTGACCGGGGCGACCGGCGGCATCGAGGTGGGCAGGCCCTGCGCGGTGTCCACGGCCACCGCGGCCGCGTCCAGCTCGGCCAACAGGGCGCGGGTGTCGGCGGCGAGGTCGTCCCGCCACCAGTCGGGGTGGCGGAACTCCACCGCCAGCGGCCAGCCCGCGGTGCGCTCCCGGCAGGCCCGCAGCACCGCCCGGGCGGGGGCGCCCGGGGCCAGTCGCGGCGGGAACTGGAAGAGCAGGGTGCCGAGGCGGCCGGCCGCGCGCAGGGGTTCGAGGGCGCCGCTGAACCGGGCCCACGCCTCGTCCAGCAGCCCGGGGTCGTCCCGGCGGGCCGTCCGCAGGTCGGCGGGGAGCGCGGCGGTCCGGGTGGGGTGGCCGGTGAGCAGCGAGAACGCCTTCACGTCGAAGCGGAACCCGGCGGGCGTGCGCTCGGCCCACCGGGTGCTGTTGCGGGTGCTGGGCAGCGCGTAGTACGTGGCGTCGACCTCGACGACCGGGAACCTCGACGCGTAGTGGCGCAGCCGGCCCTCGGCGTCCCGGTGGCCGGCCGGGTACCAGCCGCCGGCCAGCAGTTCCTTGTCCGTCCACGAGCACGCGCCGACCCTGATCTCTCCCATGCGAGCGCGCCTTCCCCGCCCGGGCCCGGCGTAACGGCCGGGCGCCGTCGTCAGAGCCGGGCGGTCCAGCGGACCCGGGTGCCCTTGCCGTGCGGGCCGGCCTCGTGCCAGGCGTCGCCGCCGAGGGCCTCGGCGCGCCGGGTGAGGTTGCGCAGGCCGGAGCGGCGGCCGCCGTCGGGGATGCCGACGCCGTCGTCGGTGACGGTGAGCAGGACGCCGGGCGGGCCGGTGCGGGTGGGGGACGGGGAGAGCGGGCGGCCGTCCTCGCCGAGGTGGACGGTGGCGTCGATTTCGACGGCGACCCGGGAGGCGCGGGCGTGCCGGGCCGTATTGGAGAGCATCTCGCGCAGCGCGGCCAGCAGTTGGCGGGAGGTCTTCTCGCCGACCAGGCTCTCCACCGGGCCGGTGAAGGTGACGGCGGGCTTGAAGCCGAGCGCCGCCGCGGCCTGGCTGCCCTCGCGCAGCACCCGGGTGCGCAGGGTGTCCGGCCGGTCGTCGGTGTCGCCGTGCTGGAGGGCGTAGATGGTGGTGCGGACCTCCTGGATGGTGGCGTCCAGTTCGTCGACGGCCTGGCCGATCCGCTCCTGCACCTCGGGGACGACGGCCCGGCGGGCGGCGGACTCCAGCATCATGCCGGTGGCGAACAGCCGCTGGATGACCAGGTCGTGCAGGTCGCGGGCGATCCGGTCGCGGTCCTGGAAGACCGCCAGCCGCTGCTGGTTGCGCTGGTACTCGGCCAGCCGCAGGGCGAGCGCGGCCTGCGAGGCGAAGGTCTGGGAGAGCTGGCGTTCGGTGTCGGTGAACGGCACCGTCCCGGCCTCGCGCCACACGCACAGCGCGCCCAGCACCCGGCCCGCGGAGACCATCGGCACCGCCATCGACGGCCCGAACTCCCGTGCCAGCCGGTCGAACTGGGCGTCGGAGGCGGTCTCGGGCGCGGTCGCCAGGTCGTCCAGGTAGACCGCCTCGCCGACCAACAGGCGGGGTGCGAAGCCGTGCTCGGGCAGCAGTTCGCCGGTCAGGTGGTCGGCCCGTTCGCCGGAGGCGTGCGCCACCCGCATCCGGTCCTCGCCGGCCGGCAGCAGGATCATCCCCAGCGCGCCCCCGGCGAGTTCGCGGACCTGCTCGGCGGCCACCGTCAGCGCGATCTGCGCCTCGTCGGTGGACAGCAGCGAGGTGGTGACCGCGGCGGCGCCGGTGATCCAGCGCTCGCGGCGGCGGCCCTGCTCGTACAGCCGGGAGTTCTCGATCGCCACGCCGGCCGCCGCGCCCAGCGCCAGCACCACCTGCTCGTCCTCGGGCGTGAACGAGCCGCCGCCCTTCTTCCCGGTCAGGTACAGGTTGCCGAACACCTCGCCGCGGACCCGGATCGGCACCCCCAGGAAGGACACCATCGGCGGGTGGTGCGGCGGGAAGCCGACCGAGCGCGGGTCGGTGGACAGGTCGGTCAGCCGCAGCGGCCGCGGGTCGTCGATCAGCGCGCCGAGGATGCCCCGGCCGGTCGGCAGGTGGCCGATCTCGGCGGCGGTCGCGTCGTCGATGCCGATGTGGATGAAGTCCGACAGGCCGCTGCCGTTCGGGTTCACCACGCCCATCGCCGCGTAGTCGGCGTCCACCAGTTCGGCGGCGCCGGCCGCGATCCGCTGCAGCGTGGCGTGCGGGTCCAGGCCTGCGCCGACCGACACCACCGCCTCCAGCAGTCGCTGCATCCGGTCGGTCACCGCGGCGGCCGACTGGAGTCGCTCGGAGACCTCGGTGACCAGGGTGTCCAGCCCGAGCGAGGAGATCTCGGGGATGCGCGGCCGGCCGCCCGTGGCGGTCGGCTCCTCCGGCGTCTGCATGCCACCAGTGTGCCTGTCTGTCACGGTTTGCCCGCTTTCTCCGGACGGCGACACTCGACGCGGGGCACCGCGTTCCGGCCCGGCCCCGGCTCGGAGCACCGCGTTCCGGCCCGGGGCAGCGCGCTCCGGCCCGGGGCACCGCGTTCCGGCCCGGCCCCGGCTCGGAGCACCGCGTTCCGGCCCGGGGCAGCGCGCTCCGGCCCGGGGCACCGCGCTCCGGTTCGGGCTCAGGCGCGGGCCGGGGCCCGCTCCCCCGCGCGCTCCCGTTCCAGCAGCGCGGCCAGCCGTCCGTCCGGCCGGTCGGCCAGCTCGGACCAGCGGCCGCGTTCGACCACCCGGCCGGCGTCCAGCACCAGCACCTCGTCCACGCTGTCGTCGTCCAGGCCCGCCAGCCGGTGGGTGATCAGCAGGGTGGCGCGGTCCGCGGTGGCGGCCAGCAGGTCGGCGGTCAGGGCGTCCGCGGTGGCCGTGTCCAGGTGTTCGGCGGGCTCGTCCAGGATCAGCACCGGGAAGTCCGCGAGCAGCGCCCGGGCCAGCGCCAGGCGCTGGCGCTGGCCGCCCGACAGCCGGGCGCCGTGCTCGCCGACCATGGTGTCCAGGCCCTCCGGCAGGCCGTCCGCCCACTCCAGCAGCCGGGCCCGGTCCAGCGCCGCCCGCAGTGCGGCCTCGTCGGCGTCCGGCCGGGCCAGCCGCAGGTTCTCCCGCACCGAGCTGTCGAAGACGTGCGCGTCCTGCGCGCACAGCCCGACCACCCGGCGGACGTCCTCGCCCGCCAGCTCCCGGGTGTCGGTGCGGCCCGCCAGCAGCACCGCCCCGGCCGAGGGCTCGACGAAGCGCAGCAGGGCCTGCGCCAGCGTGGTCTTGCCCGAACCGGACGCCCCGACCACCGCGATCCGCCGCCCGGCCGCCAGCTCCAGGCCGACGCCGTGCAGCGCGTCGCGCTCCGCGCCCGGCCAGCGCACCGTCAGGTCGCGCACCAGCACCGGCAGCCGGACCTCCGGCAGCGGCCGCGGCGCGTCCGGTTCGCGGACCGGGAGCGGCGCCGCCAGCACCTGGTCCAGCCGCTCCCGGGAGGCCCGGGCCCGCTCCCGGTGGCGCACCGCGGTCGGCATCCCCGCCACCGCCTCGAACGCGGCCAGCGGCGTCAGCACCACCACCGCCAGGCACACCCCGGGCAGCGACCCCGACGCCACCGCGCGCACCCCGACCGCCGCGGCGGCGACCACCGTCAGCCCCGAGACCAGCGCCACCAGCCCCGCCGAGAGGCCGCTCGCTGCGGCCGAACGGGCCGCCAGCCGGGTCAGCGCCCGGTCCGCGTCCCGGGCGGCGCCCAGGCGGCGCGGCAGCGCGCCCGCGACGGTCAGTTCGGCGGTGCCGGTCAGGGTGTCCAGCACGGCGCTCGCCAGGTCGCCGCGGGCGGGCGCGTGCCGGCGCTCGGTCCGGCCGGAGATCCACCGCTCCAGCGCCGGGACGGCGGCGCCCGCCAGCAGCAGCCCGAGCGCCAGCACCAGGCCGGCCAGTGGCAGGAACGCGGCCAGCGCCGCCGAGGCCCCCAGCGAGACCAGCACGGCGACGGCGGCGGGCAGCCGCCAGCGCAGGTGGAAGTCCTGCACCGCGTCCACGTCCGCGACCAGCCGGGACAGCAGGTCGCCGCGCCGGAACTGCGGCAGCCCGGCCGGGGCCAGCCGCTCCAGCCGCCGGTACACGGCCGTCCGCACCCCGCCCAGCGCCCTCAGCACCGCGTCGTGCGCCACCAGCCGCTCCGCGTACCGGAACACGCTCCGCCCGATCCCGAACGCCCGCACCGAGGTCACCGCGACCATCAGGTACAGCACCGGCGGCATCTGCGAGGCCCGCGAGATCAGCCACCCGGACGTCCCCATCAGCGCGACGGCGCAGCCCAGCGCGAGGGCGCCGAGCAGGACGGCGAGCCAGAACCGGGGGACCCGGGTGGCGGCGGTCAGGGGCGCGGGGAACTGCGCGGGGCGGGAGGCGGCGGCCGCCGGGTCGGGCTCCGACGCAGCCTCCGTCCCACGGTCCGCGCCCTGCCGGGCGGCCCCTTCGAGCGGCAGGTCACTCCCGTGCCGGGTCCGGAGGACTTCGCCTCCCGCTTCGCGCAGTTCCCCGCGCCCCTGGTTCTCCGCACCCGGCAGGTGGACGTGGTGGTCGGCGAGGGCGGTGAGGGCGGGGCGGTGGGTGATGAGCAGGACGGTGCGGTCGAGGGTGCGGAGGGTGTCGAGGAGGGCGGCCTCGGTGACGGGGTCGAGGTGGGCGGTGGGTTCGTCGAGGATCAGGACGGGGCGGTCGGCGAGCAGGGCGCGGGCCAGGGCGAGGCGCTGGCGCTGGCCGGCGGAGAGACCGTGGCCGTTCTCGGCGAGGAGGGTGTCGGGGGTGGTGAAGTCGACGTGGGCGGCGGCGAGGGCGGCGGCGAGCCGGTCCTCGCTCGCGTCGGGGCGGGCGAGCCGGACGTTCTCGGCGACGGTGCCAGCGAACAGTTGGGGGTGCTGCGGGACCCAGGCGACCTGGGCGTGCCAGCTCGCCGGGTCGGTGTCGGCGAGGTCCTGCCCGCCGAGCAGGACGCGTCCGCCGTCGGGGCGGGTGAAGCCGAGCAGGACGCTGACCAGGGTGGTCTTGCCGGCGCCGCTGGGACCGGTGAGGACGGTGGTGCGGCCGGCCGGGACGGTCATCGAGAACCCGGACAGCGTGTCGCCGGCCCGGCCGGGGTGGCGCACCGTCAGGTCCTCGACCCGCAGGTCGGTGCCGGTGGGGGCGGGCCGGGTGCCGCCGGCGGGCAGCGGGGTCTCCAGGACTTCGAAGATCTTCCCGGCGGCGGCCAGGCCCTCGGCGCTGGAGTGGTAGAGGGCGCCGACCTGGCGGATCGGCAGGTAGACCTCGGGGGCGAGGACGAGGACGAGGAGGCCGGTCTCCAGGTCGAGGGTGCCGTTCACCAGCCGGAAGCCGATCGAGACGGCGACCAGGGCGACCGAGAGGGTGGAGAGCAGTTCCAGGGCGAAGGAGGAGACGAAGGCGAGGCGCAGGGTGCGCAGGGTGGCGCGCCGGTAGTCCTCGGTGATCCGGCCGATCGCGGCGGCCTGGGCGCGGGCCCGGCCGAAGACCTTGAGGGTGGGCAGTCCGGCGACCACGTCGAGGAAGTGGTGGGAGAGCCGGGCGAGTCCGGCGAACTGGCGGTCGGTGCGGGCCTGGGTGGCGTAGCCGATCAGGACCATGAAGAGCGGGATCAGCGGCAGGGTGACGCAGACGATCGCGGCGGACTCCCAGTCGGCGCCGAGGATCCGGGCCAGCACGACCAGCGGGACGACCACGGCGAGGGCCAGTTGCGGGAGGTAGCGGGCGAAGTAGTCGTCGAGGGCGTCGACGCCGCGGGTGGCGAGGGTGGCGAGGTCGCCGGTGCGGCGGCCGGTGAGGTGGGCGGGGCCGAGGGCGGTGGCGTGGTCGAGCAGGCGGCGGCGCAGGGTGGACTTGACGGCGGCGACCGAGCGGTGGGCGGTGAGTTCGGTGAGCCAGGCGACCAGGGCCCGGCCGAGGGTGACGGCGGCCAGGCCGAGCAGTTGCCCCCACAGCCCGGACCGGCCGTCCTGGAAGGCGCCGACCACCAGCGAGGCGATCAGTCCGGCCTGGGCCACCAGCAGGGCCGCGCCCGCCCCGCCGAGGAGGACGGATCCGGCGAGGAAGGCGCGGGTGGTGCGGGCGTGCGCCAGCAGCCGGGGGTCGATCGGGCGCATCCGCTGCTGGCGGTCCATCAGGTGTGCTCCTGGGTCAGTGGTGCGCGGCGGGGATGTGCTGGACGCCGATCCGGCGGCGGAACACCCAGTACGTCCAGCCCTGGTAGAGCAGCACGAGCGGGGTGAAGACGAGGGCGACGACCGTCATCACCTTGAGCGTGTAGGGCGAGGACGAGGCGTTGGTGACGGTCAGCGACCAGTCCGGGTTCAGCGTGGAGGGCATCACGTCGGGGAACAGCGACAGGAAGAGCATCCCGACGGCGGCGACGATGGTCAGGCCGCTGAGCGCGAACGCCCAGCCCTCGCGGGCCAGCCGGTTGGCGCCGAGCGCGCCGAGCAGGGCGAGGACGGCGACGACCAGCGCGGCCAGGCTCCAGCCGTTGCCGGAGTGGGCCTGCGTCCAGACCAGGAAGACCAGGGCGAGCACCGCGGTGGCCAGGCCGAGCGCGGTGGCCTGGGCACGGGCCCGGACCCGGATCTCGCCGCTGGTCTTGAGTGAGGCGAACACCGCGCCGTGGAAGGTGAACAGCACCAGGGTGGTGAGTCCGCCGAGCAGCGCGTACGGGTTGAGCAGGTCCCAGAGGGTGCCGACGTAGTTCTTGTCCCGGTCGATGTCGACGCCGTGCACGATGTTGGCGAAGGCGACGCCCCACAGGAAGGCGGGCAGCAGCGAGGTCCAGAAGATCGCCAGTTCCCAGTTGCGCTGCCAGCGTTCGCCGCTGCGCTGGTGCCGGTACTCGAAGGAGACGCCGCGGACGATCAGGCAGACCAGGATCAGCAGCAGCGGGACGAAGAAGCCGCTGAACAGGGTGGCGTACCAGTCGGGGAAGGCCGCGAAGGTGGCGCCGCCCGCGGTCAGCAGCCAGACCTCGTTGCCGTCCCAGACCGGGCCGATGGTGTTGATCAGGACGCGGCGTTCGGCGGTGTTCCGGGCCAGCAGCCGGGTGAGGACGCCGATGCCGAAGTCGAAGCCCTCCAGGAAGAAGTAGCCGATCCACAGGACGGCGATCAGGACGAACCAGAGGTCGTGCAGGTGCATGTGATCCGTCCTCAGTACGCGAAGGCGAGGGGCTGGTCGGCGTCCTCGTCGTCGGAGGGTCCGCGCAGGGTCGGGTCCTTGGCGGGCGGCTTCTCGGAGGTGTCGGGCCCGGCGGCGGCGTACTTGGCGAGCAGCCTGACCTCGATGACGGCGAGGATCGCGTAGAGCACGGTCAGCGTGGTCAGGCCGACCACCTGGGTGCCGACGGTGACGTTGGGGGAGACCGCGTCGCGGGTGCGCATCAGGCCGAACACCACCCAGGGCTGGCGGCCCATCTCGGTGAAGATCCAGCCGAAGCTGTTGGCGAGCAGCGGGAAGCCCATGGTGAGGATGCCGATCCGCCAGCTCCACCGGGTGAAGAAGACGTTCATCTCGCGGTTCCTGGTGAGCATCAGCTTCGGCGGCTCGTCCTCGGCGGTGCGGTGCTCGGGAGCGAGCCAGAACCTGCGGCGGGTGGTCCACAGGCCGATCAGCGCGGCGACGAAGGACGTCATGCCGAAGCCGATCATCAGCCGGAATCCCCAGTAGGTGACGAAGATGTTGGGGATGTAGTCGTCCGGCTGCCCGCCGTACTTGGCGGCCTCGGCGGCGGCGGTGTCGTTGATGCCTGGCACCGAGGACGAGAAGTCGTTGTGGGCGAGGAAGGACAGTATCCCGGGGATCTCCAGCTCGACCGAGTTGTGGCCCTTGGACACGTCGCCGACCGCGAAGACCGAGAACGGGGCGGGCGCCTGGGTGTCCCACAGGGCCTCGGCGGCGGCCATCTTCATCGGCTGCTGCTCGAACATCACCTTGCCGAGGGTGTCGCCGCTGATCGCCACCCCGAGGCCGGCGACCACGGCGATGGTCAGGCCGACCCGCAGCGAGGTGCGCATCGCGGCGGTCTTCCGGCCGTCGGTCTGCTTGCCGCGCTTGGCCCGCCACAGGTGGTAGCTGGCGATGCCGACCACGAAGGCGGCGCCGGTGAGGAAGGCGGCGGTGAGGGTGTGGAAGACCTGCACCACGGTGGTGTTCTGGGTCAGCACCCGGACGATGTCGGTGAGCTGGGCCTTGCCGGTGGCCGGGTCGATCTTGTAGCCGACCGGGTGCTGCATCCAGGAGTTGGCGGCCAGGATGAAGTAGGCGGAGAGGGCGGTGCCGATCGCCACCAGCCAGATGCAGGCCAGGTGGATCTTCTTCGGGAGCCGGTCCCAGCCGAAGATCCACAGGCCGATGAAGGTGGACTCGAAGAAGAAGGCGATCAGCGCCTCCATCGCCAGCGGGGCGCCGAACACGTCGCCGACGAAGCGGGAGTAGTCGGACCAGTTCATGCCGAACTGGAACTCCTGGACGATGCCGGTGACCACGCCCATGGCGATGTTGATCAGGAAGAGCTTCCCCCAGAACTTGGTGGCGTGGAAGTACTTCTCCTTGCCCGTGCGCACCCAGGCGGTCTGCAGTCCGGCCACGATCGAGGCCAGGCTGATGGTGAGGGGCACGAAGAGGAAGTGGTAGACGGTGGTGATGCCGAACTGCCATCGCGAGATGGTCTCGTGAGCGACTGCTAGGTCCACTGCGCCCTCTCTCACAGGTTTCGCACATAACGGACGGAACGCATATGTAGCACTCAGGTGCGCCATACCCACCCAAGCTTGTCCGCTTGTGAACGTGAACACGTTCACAAGGGAAGTATCCATGATGCTTATCGGTGCGGATGCACGGGGGTGGGGTGTTCTCGGACACGCCGATGATCCGACGTCCGGCCGACCCCCCACAAGCGGCACCGGGGCAGCCCGGCTGTACCGAACGGCGCTTGACACCGCCCGCCCTGACCCGGCGTCAGACCGGTGCGGGCCTCAGCGCTGCAGCGGCAGCGAGAGCCGGAACACCGCGCCCTCGCCCGGCGCGGTGCGCAGCGACAGCTCCCCGTCGTGCGCCGAGACCAGGGCGCTGGCGATGGCCAGGCCCAGGCCCGACCCCCCGGCCTGGCCGGGCAGCCGGGTGCGCGCGGCGTCCGCCCGGTAGAAGCGCTCGAAGACCAGGGCGGCCTGCTCCTCCGTCAGCCCCGGCCCCTGGTCGGCGACCTCCAGCAGGCAGCCGCCGGACGCCCGGCCCACGCCGATCCGCACCGCGGTGCCGGACGGGGTGTGCTTGACCGCGTTGCCCACCAGGTTGGTCACCACCTGGCGCAGCCGGGCCTCGTCGCCCAGCACCGGCGCGGCCTGCGGGGAGCCCAGGCCGTTCGGGCCGGTCAGCGCGACCGGGCGGCCCGGGTCCAGCGCGGTCAGGTCGTGCAGGGCGTCGGCGGCCAGCGTGCGCAGGTCCATCGGGGCCAGGTTGAGCGGGCGCTCCTCGTCGAGCCGGGCCAGCATCAGCAGGTCCTCGACCAGCGCGCCCAGGCGCACCGCCTCCGACTCGATCCGGTCCATCGCCCGGTCCACGTCCTGCAGCGCGCCCATCCGGTGCAGCTCGGCGAAGCCCCGGATGCCCGCCAGCGGGGTGCGCAGCTCGTGCGAGGCGTCCGCGACGAAGCGGCGCATCCGCTGCTCGGAGGCGGCCCGGGCGGCGAACGCCGTCTCGATGTGGGTGAGCATCCCGTTCAGCGCGGCGGACAGCCGGCCCGCCTCGGTGCGCACCGGCAGCTCCGGCATCCGGTACGACAGGTCGCCGTCGGCGATCCGCTGGGCGCCCGCCTCCAGCTGGCGCAGCGGCCGCAGCCCGGCCCGCACCGCGAGCGCGCCGAGGCCCGCGATGCCGACCAGCACCGCGCCGCCGATGGTCAGGAAGGTGGTGCGCAGGTGCGAGATGGTGGACTCGACGTCCGCCAGCGGCACCGCGACCTGCACGTACCGGGGCACCGTGAGGTCGCCGCCCGCGGTGGCGCGCTGCAGCGGCAGCACCATCGAGCGCCACTCGCCGGCCTTCGGCCCCGAGGCGGTGAACGGGTCGTCCAGCCGCTCGGTCAGGCCCTTGCGGTCCAGCGCGGGCAGCTGCGGGGCCGGGTCGGAGTCGCTCAGCGGCTGCCGGATCACCGACAGCACCGAGCCGTCCTCGGCCAGGTAGCGCACCACGTACTCGCTGGGCAGGCTCTGCCCGGAGCGGCGGCCGACGTTCTGCGCGCTGAACACCGAGCTGGTGGTCTGCCGGGTCGGCGGGCGGCGGGAGAGCGGTTCGGCGAACCGGTCGAGCTGCTCGTCGGCCCGGTCCACCAGCTGGCCGCGGACGGTGCCCAGCACCAGGGTGTCGCTCACCACCAGCCCGGTGGTGACCAGCAGCAGCGCGAGCACCAGCAGGCGCACCCGCAGCGAGAAGCGGGCCATCTCAGCTGTTCGGCGGGCGGCGCAGCGCGTAGCCGATGCCGCGCACCGTGTGGATCAGCTTGGGGCCGTGCACGGGGCCGGAGTCGAGCTTGCGGCGCAGGTAGGAGATGTACGACTCGACGATGGAGAGGTCGCCGCCGAAGTCGTACGCCCACACGTGGTCGAGGATCTGCGCCTTGGAGACCACCCGGCCGACGTTGGCCATCAGGTAGTGCAGCAGCTTGAACTCGGTGGGGGAGAGCGAGACCGGGAGGCCGCCGCGGGTGACCTCGTGCGCGGTCGGGTCCAGGGTGAGGTCGGCCACCACCAGGCGGCCGTCGTCGGCCGGGCCGCCGGCCCGGCGCAGGATCGCCCGGATCCGGGCGATCAGCTCCTCCAGGCTGAACGGCTTGGTGACGTAGTCGTCGGCGCCGACCGCCAGGCCCTGCACCTTGTCGCCGGTGCCGTCCTTGGCGGTCAGGAACAGCACCGGGACGTGCTCGGGGCTCTGCGGCCACTGGGTCTGGTCGCGCAGCCGCTGCACCACGGTGAAGCCGTCCAGGTCGGGCAGCATGACGTCCAGCACGACCAGGTCGGGCCGCTCGGCGGCGACCGCGTCCAGCGCCTCCTGGCCGGTGGCGGCGGAGGCCACCCGGAAGCCGGAGAACCGCAGGCTGGCCGAGAGCAGCTCGCGGATGTTCGGTTCGTCGTCCACCACCAGCAGGAACGGCTCGCCGCCGACCTGGGTGGTCGCGGCCGGGTTCGACTGCACTGCGCCTGACACGATTGCTCCGCCTCCCGGCCGGACGAATGGGCCACCCCGGACACCACGGGGCCTGTCCGCGATGCCCGCCGGGCTGACCCGACCGGACACCGTCAGACAGACCCTAGCCCGACCAGACTACGCAAAGTGAATGAAGATTGGATTATTGACGTCCACCGGGCCCCGGAGGACCTGGATTCCTGCCACGGCCGTCCGGCCGTCTCGGTGGGTTCCTGCTTCACCGCACTGTGCGGGCACGGATGCCCGTCTTACCCGTGCTCCACAGGCGTTCGGCCTGTCCGCCCGTCCGGCGGCCAGGATGTTGCGGGCTGCGTTGATGTCGCGGTCGTGGACGCTCCCGCAGTTTCCGCAGGTCCACCCCCGGACCGACAGGGGCTTGGGACCGTCCTTGACGCCGCAGGCCGAGCAGACCTGGGAGGTGGGTTCGAAGCGTCCGATCCGGCCGAAGGTGCGGCCGTGCCTGCGGGCCTTGTACTCCAGCATCGAGACGAACTGCGACCACCCGGCGTCGTGCACGGACTTGGCGAGCCGGGTCCGTCCGAGGCCGGACACCGCGAGGTCCTCCACGTACACCGCTTGGTTCTCGCGGATAATCTTCGTGGATTCCTTGTGGTGCCAGTCCCGGCGGCGGTCCGCCACCCTGGCGTGCTGACGCGCCGCCTTCCTACGGGCCTTCGCCCGGTTCTTCGATCCCTCCTCGCAGCGGGCGAGGGACTTCTGCAGGCGCTTGAGCTTCTTCTCCGCCCGGCGCAGGAACCTCGGCGAGTCGACCTTGCGGCCGTCGGAGAGCACCGCGAAGTGGGCGAGTCCGAGGTCGATGCCGGTCTCGGTGTCCAGCTCGGACAGGATCTTCGGATCGGTGTCCACGACGAAGGAGGCCCAGTACCGGTCGGCGGCGTCCTTGGTGACGGTGACTGACGTCGGGACGGTCGGGAGCGGCCTGGACCAGCGCACATCCAGGTCACCGACCTTGGCCACGTACAGGCGTCCGGACTCGCGCAGGCAGAAGCCGTTGGCGGTGAGCCGAATCGACTGCCGGCTGTCCCGCTTGGACTTGAAGCACGGCGGCGCGACCTTCGGGCCCTTGCGCTTGCCGGTGACGGAGGAGAAGAAGTTCCGGTACGCGGTGTGCAGGTCCCGGAGGGACTGCACCAGCACCACCGAGGACACCTCGCCGAGCCAGGCGCGTTCGTCGGTGCGCTTGGCGGCGGTGATGACCCGCTTCTGAAGATCGGTGTCCTTGATGTACGGCAGATCCGCCTCGTGCGCCTCCCGGCGGGCGCGGAGGCCGTCGTTGAAGACCACGCGGGCACACCCGAACGCCCGGGCCAGCGCACGGCGCTGAGGGGCATCCGGGTGGACCCGGTAGTTGTAGCGGAGCCGCACGCGGGGCAACCTATCGCTCGGCTACGGCTCCTGACGGCGAACACCGGCCTGGCCGGCATGCGGTTTCGGCAATGCACGTTCGCTTGGACCTCATGACGGAATACCGGCGCGGTGTGTTCGACGACGAGATCGTGACTTCACCGACCGCGTGAACCGGCCACCGCGCCCGGCCGCTTCTGGCCCCCCGTCGTACGTCGCCGCATCCTGCGGGCCGGGCTCATCCGGTCATCCGCTCGTACCCGAACCGGTACCGGCGCCGCCCCCGGTGCCGCCGCCGTTGCCGCCGCGGCCGCCGAAGCCGCCTGCGGCGTTGCCCTCGGTGAGCTGGGTGGCGTTGTAGGAGCCGTCCTCGGCCTTGCTGCCCAGCACGGTGACGGTCTGGCCGGGCTGGAGGTCGCCGACCTTGCCCTCCTTGGTGGTGGTGACCTTGGTGGAGTCGCCGGTGGTGATCTTGACGGTGGTGCCGTTGGCCTCGGTCAGGTAGACGGTGCTGCCGTCCACCGACTTCACGGTGCCGCGGGTGAAGCCGCCCGCCGCGCCGCCGGGGGCCTGGCCGTTGCCGGTGCCGCCGTTCTGG
This sequence comes from Kitasatospora sp. YST-16, assembly GCF_026802215.1. NCBI lineage: Bacteria > Bacillati > Actinomycetota > Actinomycetes > Kitasatosporales > Streptomycetaceae > Kitasatospora > Kitasatospora sp. YST-16. The sequence goes on along the minus strand of NZ_CP113837.1, from coordinate 3,648,580 downwards.
CCGCCGCCGAAGCCGCCGTAGCCGCCGCGGCCGGTGCCGCCGGTGCCGCCGGGGAACCGCCCGTTCGTGGCGCTCGCCCGGTTGCCGGTGCCGGTGCTGGTGCCGTTGTCCTTCTGGTACCAGACGCCGCCCGCGAACGAGAGCACCGCGACGACGCAGCCGGCCAGTACCAGGGTCGGCCAGGGGAGCTTGCGGCGCGGTGGCGCGGCCAGCTCGGCGGTGATGTCGCGGGCGTCCGGCGCGGTGGCCAGCAGCTCCTGGTCGTCAGACACGGGGGTCTCCTTCTACTCGTGCCGGAGGGCGTCGATCGGGCGCAGCGAGGCGGCCCGGTTGGCGGGGTAGCTGCCGAAGAACAGGCCGATGGCGACGGCGATGGCGAACGCGCCGAGCACCGACTCGGGGATGACCACCGGCTTGATGCCGACCACCGAGAAGTGCGAGCCGACGATGCCGGCCAGCACGCCGAGCCCGGCGCCGACCACCGACAGCAGGGTGGACTCGGCGAGGAACTGGCCGAGGATGACGGCGCGGGGCGCGCCGAGCGCCTTGCGGATGCCGATCTCCCTGGTCCGCTCGGTGACGGTGACCAGCATGATGTTGGTGATGCCGATGCCGCCGACCAGCAGCGAGATCGCGGCGACCGCGCCGAGTAGGACGGTGAAGGTCTTGGTGGTGGACTCGCGGGCGGTCAGCAGCGAGGTCTGGTTGCTGATCCGGAAGTCGACCTTGGTGGCGTCCTTGAGGGCGTGGGTGCCCATCAGGATCCGGGTGATGTCGGCCTGCGCCTCGGTGGTGGCCTCGGCGGAGGACGCCTGCACCAGGATCTGGTTGACCGAGCCGAAGCCGGTGAACGCGTTCTGCACGGTCGGCAGCGGGGCGATCACCACGTCGTCGGGGTCGTTGAAGCCGGTGGAGCCCTTGGTCTTCAGCACGCCGGTCACGGTGAACGGGGTGCCGCCGATGGTGATCCTCTTGCCGACCGGGTCCTCGGCGGCGAACAGTTCCTTGGCGGTGGTCGCGCCGAGCACCGCGACCTTGCGGGAGTTCAGCACGTCGTCGGCGGAGAAGTAGTCGCCCTTGTCGACCTTCAGGTTGGCGGTCTCGAAGTAGGCGGGGTAGGTGCCGACGATCTGCCCGGGCTGGTACGAGATGTTCCCGTACAGCGCGGTGCCGCTGGTGGTGACCACCGGGGCGACCGACTTGACGGCCGGGGCGTCGGTGGCCGAGGCGAGCGCCTTGGCGTCCTCGACGGTGAGTTTCTTGGCGGCGGTGGCCGAGCCGCGCGAGGCGGAGGAGGAGACGGTCAGCGAGTTGGTGCCGAGCGAGGTGATCGACTCCTTGACCGCCACCGAGGAGCCGTTGCCGACCGCGAGCAGCAGGATCACCGAGGCCACGCCGATCAGCACGCCGAGCATGGTCAGCGCGGAGCGGACCTTGTTGGCGGCTAGGCCGCCGACCGCGAAGCGGAGCATCTGCCAGGCGATCACGCGACCACCCCCGCGGCGGCGGCCAGGGCGGGCGGCGGCCCGTCGGCCGGGGCCTGCCGGACGTCGGAGACGACCGCGCCGTCGACCAGCCGGACGACCCGCTTGGCGTGCAGCGCGACCTCGTCCTCGTGGGTGATCACCACCACGGTGCGGCCGCGCGCGTTGAGTCCGTCGATGATGCCCAGCACCTCCTCGGTGGAGCGGCTGTCGAGGTTGCCGGTGGGCTCGTCGGCGAGCAGCATCGCGGGCGCGGTGACCAGCGCCCGGGCCACCGCGACGCGCTGCTGCTGGCCGCCGGAGAGCTGGTTGGGCTTGTGCCCGGCCCGGTCGGCCAGGCCGACCAGGCTGAGCGCGGCCAGCGCCCGGCGGCGCCGCTCGGCGGCCCGCACGCCCGCGTAGGCGAGCGGCAGTTCGACCTGGGCCAGCGCGGTGGTGCGGGGCACCAGGTTGAAGGACTGGAACACGAAGCCGATCTTGCGGTTGCGGACCAGCGCGAGCTGGCCCTCGTCCAGGTGGCCGACGTCGGTGCCGTCCAGCAGGTAGCGGCCGGAGCTGGGCACGTCCAGGCAGCCCAGGATGTTCATCAGGGTCGACTTGCCGGAGCCGGAGGAGCCCATCACCGCGACGTAGTCGCCCTCCGCGATGTCCAGGTCGACGCCGAGCGGCTCGCCGCCGCCGGTCACCGGCCCGCGCAGGGCGTGCACGACGGCGTCGCCGTGGCCGTACGACTTGGTGACCTTGCGGATCTGGATCACCGGGGGCTTGGCGGTGCGCATCAGCGGGTGCCTCCGCCGCCGCCGCTGCGGGAGCCGCCGGTCCCGCCGCCGAAGCCGCCCGTGCCGCCGCCGAAGCCGCCGGCGCCGCCGTTCAGGCCGGGGAACTGGCCGGACGGGAAGCCGTTGCCGGTGCCCGCGGTGGTGGAGGTCAGCTCGACCTTCTCGCCCTCGGTCAGGCCGTCGGTGACCTGCACGGTGCTGTCGCCCTCGATGCCGACGGCGACCTGCACCCGTTCGGTGGAGCCGTCGTCGTGCACCACGGTGGCGGTGCGGGTGCTGCCGGTGCCCTGGAGGGCCGCGGTGGGCACCGACAGGGCGTTCTCGGCGGAGCCGGTGGTCACCGAGATGGTGGCGCTCAGGCCGGTGCGCAGGGCGGAGGTGTCGCCGCCGATCTGCAGCGTCGCGCCGTACTGCACGGCGCCGTTGGTGGAGCTGGAGGGCAGCGAGGAGACCGACAGCACGGTGGCGTCCAACTTGGTGTCGGACTGCGCGTTCAGCGTGACGGTGGCCGCCTGGCCCTTCTTCAGCTTGAGCGAGTCCAGCTCGGAGAAGTTCGCGGTGACCTCCATCCCGGCCGGGTTGGTCAGCACGATGAAGCCGGTCGGGGTGCTGCTCGAACTTCCGCTGCTGGTACCGGACTTGGCGCCGGACGAGCCGGAGGAGCCGCCGGCGGAGGAGGACGAGCCGGCGGAGCCGGTGCCGGAGACGCTCTCGCCGACCTTGCCGGTGATCGAGGCGACGGTGCCGTCGGTGGTGGCGGTGAGCGTGGTGCCGGCCAGCGCGTCCTTGGCGTTGGCGAGCGTCGCCTCGGCGTTGTCGACCTGCTGCTGGGCGGAGGCCACCTGCGCCTGGTCGATCTTGACGGTGGTCGTGGTGGTCGGCTGCGGGGTGCTCTGGGCGCCCGCGCCGCTGCCGCTGCCGCTGCCGCTGCGGCCGGAGTTCGAGGAGCCGGAGCCGGCCGTGCCGGGCACCGTGGTGGTGACCGTCTCGCCCGCCTCGGCCTTGGTCAGGTTGGCCTCGGCCGTGTTGAGCGCGGACTGCGCCTGGTCGACCTGCTGCTGGGCGGCGGCGGTGTCGACGGTGGCGAGCACCTGGCCCTTCTTCACCGCGTCGCCGACCGCGACCTTCACCGCGGTGAGCCGGCCGCCGGTGGTGAAGTCCTGCGCGGCGTCGGACGGCGAGAACAGCGTGCCCGATCCGGACACGGTGGCCTGGACCGTCCCCTTGGCGACCGTGGCGGTCCTGACCTTGGAACCGGTGGCGGCCTTGCTGGTGCCGCTGTCCAGGGTGGTGTACGCCAGCGCGGCCCCGCCGAGCAGGGCCACGCCGAGCGCGGAGTTGACGAGGACGGCCCCACGCCGTCGCGGAAGCACCTTCATGGCGCAGAAGCATCGCCGGGCGCTCTTGCTCCGCTCTGTGCGGATCCTGAACGCCCACTGGGACCAGCGATCCGGACAAATCCCCGCGCACCGACCGCCCCCGGACCGACCCCCTACCGGCCGACCACCAGCCCTTGACCCTGCTCCCAGAAACCTCCCAGCAAAGTCCCGTCACGGCTTCACGCGGGCCCGCGACCGGCACCGCGCGCCGTGGGCGACTTGCCCTCGTACTTGTATTGACCCCCACCCGGGGTGGTCGAACCTCCCCGGGTTCCCTGCCGCGGTCGGGCGACCGCCTCGGTGGGTTCCTGCTTCGCCGCACCATGCGGGCCGAACGCCCGTCTCGTCGGTGCTCCACAGGCCGACACGGCCAGCCCGGCCGCCGTCGCGATGTTCCGGGCCGCATTCACGTCCCGGTCGTGGTGGACCCCGCAGGCCGGGCACGTCCAGGCACGGACCCGGAGCGGTTTGCGGCCGTCCCGCACCCCGCACGCCGAACAGACCTGGGATGTCGGCGCGAAGCGGTCGATCCGCACCAGGGTCCGACCGAACTTGCGGGCCTTGTACTCCAGCATCCGCACGAACGCCGACCAGCCCGCGTCATACACCGACTTCGCGAGCCACGTCCGGGCCAGCGCTCCCACCGCGAGGTCCTCGACCGCGACCGTTTGGTTCTCACGGATCAGCGCGGTCGACACCTGATGGTGGAAGTCCCGTCGCCTGTCCGCGACGCGCACGTGCTCACGGGCCACGCGTCCGCGGGCCTTCTCCCGGTTCCTCGACCCGGGCTGCTTCCTGGCCAGCGCCCGCTGGGCCCGGCGCAGTCGTTTCTCCGCACGCCGAAGGAAGCGCGGAGCACTGATCGCGGTTCCGTCGGACAGCACCGCGAAGTGGTGCAGGCCGAGATCGACCCCCACCGCCGAGTCCGTCCGTTCCGACCGTCCCGGCTCCACCTCCACCACGAAGGAGGCGAAGCAGCGTCCGGCCGCGTCCTGGACGACCGTCACGGAGGAAGGAGCAGAGGGGAGCCGACGGGACCACTTCACCTTCAGATCGCCGACCTTCGGCAGCCGCAACCGCCCGCCGTCCGTGATCGCCCATCCCGCGTTGTTGGTGAACCGGATGGACTGCCGGCTGTCGCGGCGGCGCCTCAGGCGCGGGGCCCCGAAGCGCGGCCCGCCCGCGGCGAGCCCGGCGAAAAACGCCCGGTAGGCAGCGTCCAGGTCTCGTAGCGCCTGCTGGAGGACCACTGCGGAGACCTCCCGGAGCCAGGCGCGTTCGGGCGTCCGCTTGGCTTCCGTGAGCCGCCTGGACAACTCCGCCGCGCTCGGCACCGGCGCTCCGGCGGCACGTGCGTCCTCCCGGGCCCGGAGCCCGTCGTTGAACACCACCCGAGCACAACCGAAGGCCCTTGCCAGCGCGGCCCGTTGCGCCCCCGTCGGATACAGGCGGAACGCATACCTGAGCTGCACGTCCCGGAGGATAACCGGAGCCGAGCGGGTAAGGGACGAAACCGGGGGCGCACAACCGTGTTGCGCGCCCCCGGAGTTGGTACCCGGTACCGGCTCAGAGCTCCTTGCGGAACGCCTCGGCCGCCGCCAGGAACAGGTCGTTGCCCTTGACCTCGCCGATCGAGACCCGGACGCCCTCGCCGGCGAACGGGCGGACCACCACGCCGGCCTCGGCGCAGGCGGCGGCGAAGTCCAGGGTGCGCTCGCCCAGGCGCAGCCAGACGAAGTTGGCCTCGGAGTCGACGACCGTCCAGCCCTGGGCGCGCAGGGCGGCGGTGACCCGGGTGCGTTCGGCGACCAGGGCCTCGACCCGCTCCAGCAGGGCCGTCTCGGCGCGCAGCGAGGCGACCGCGGCGTCCTGGGCGAGCTGGCTGACGCCGAACGGGACGGCGGTCTTGCGCAGCGCGTCGGCGACCGGCTCGTGGGCGATCGCGAAGCCGACCCGCAGGCCGGCCAGGCCGTACGCCTTGGAGAAGGTGCGCAGCACGCAGACGTTGGGGCGGTCGCGGTAGAGCTCGATGCCGTCGGGGACGTCGGCGTCGCGGATGAACTCGCGGTAGGCCTCGTCCAGCACGACCAGGACGTGCGCGGGGACGGCGTCCAGGAAGCGGACCAGTTCCTCGCGGTGGAGGGCCGCGCCGGTCGGGTTGTTGGGGTTGCAGACGAAGATCAGCCGGGTGCGGTCGGTGATCGCGGCGAGCATCGCGTCGAGGTCGTGGGCCTCGTCGGCGGTCAGCGGGACGGGCACGGGGGTGGCGCCGGCGACCTGGGTGATGATCGGGTACGCCTCGAAGGAGCGCCAGGCGAAGATCACCTCCTCGCCGGGGCTGGCCGCGGAGAGCACCAGGGACTGGGCGACGCCGACCGAGCCGGTGCCGGTGGCGACGTGCTCGGCGGGGACGCCGAAGCGGGCGGCGAGTTCGGCGGTCAGGCCGCTGACCGCCATGTCGGGGTAGCGGTTGAAGGCGCCCGCGGCGGCGATCGCGGCTTCCAGCACGCCGGGCAGCGGCGGGTAGGGGTTCTCGTTGGAGGAGAGCTTGAAGGCGTCGGCTCCGGCGGGCTTGCCCGGCTTGTAGCTGGGGATGCCGTCCAGGCTGGGCCGCAGGCGGGGGCCGTGTTCGCGCTGAACCACGGGGTTCTCCGTTTCTCGTTACTCGGCGGTGGCGCCGTTCCGCCCCCGGTCGGGTGCCGTGAACGATACCGACCGCCCTCACCCGTGCGGGTGAGATGCTCGTCCGGGTTACGGGTGCAGTTCGGCCATTCTGCCGGGTTCCTTTGGCACATGTCAGAGGTATCGGGGCCGGAAAACCGCGGGGTTCGAAGGGGGGCCGCCGGAGCCGTTCATGGAGAAACGTATCTCCGACGTCCTGTAGCGAACCGGTCACGGACCGCCGCCGTGCGCCATACGATCGGTCCGCCATGACAGCAGCAGCCAACCAGAACGGTCGACGGGCCACCGCGTCCCGGCGCCTGGAGCGGGCCGGCATCCGGGACGTCGCGGCGGCCGCCGGCGTGTCCATCACCACCGTCTCGGACGCCCTGAACGGCAAGGGCCGACTCCCCGACGAGACCCGCAGCCGGGTCCGCGAGGTCGCCGAGCGCCTCGGCTACCGGCCGTCCGCGGCCGCCCGCACCCTGCGCACCGGGCGGTCCGGCCTGATCGGACTGACCGTCACCACGTACGGCGAAGAGCCGTTCACCTTCACCGAGTTCGCCTACTTCGCCGAGATGGCCCGGGCCGCCACCAGTGCCGCGCTGGGCCGCGGCTACGCCCTGGTGGTCCTGCCCGCCTCCTCCCGGCACGACGTGTGGAGCAACATCGCGCTCGACGGCACGGTGGTGATCGACCCGCCCGACCAGGACCCGCTGGTCACCGAGCTGTACCGGTCCGGGGTGCCGGTGGTCTCCGATGGGAAACCGGGCAACTGCCCGGTCACCGCCTGGGTCGACAACGACCACGAGGCCGCCGTGCTGGGCATCCTGGAGCACCTGAGCGAGGCCGGCGCCCGCCGGATCGGCCTGCTCACCGGCACCTCCACCGACACCTACACCCGGCTCTCCACCGAGGCGTACCTGGCCTGGTGCGACCGGGTCGGCCAGGAGCCGGTCTACGAGGCGTACCCGGCGCACGACCCGGCCGCCGGGGCGGTGGCCGCCGACCGGCTGCTGGCCCGCCCGGACCGCCCGGACGCGGTCTACGGCCTGTTCGACCCGAACGGCACCGACCTGCTGGCCGCCGCCCGCCGGTACGGGCTGCGGGTACCGGACGACCTGCTGCTGGTGTGCTGCAGCGAGTCCGACGTGTACGCCAACACCGAACCCCCCATCACCACGCTGTCGCTGAAGCCCCGTCGGATCGGCACCACCGTGGTCAACCTGCTGATCGACGCGATCGAGGGGGTCGACGCCGGCACCGGCACCGCCCCCGGCCGGCTCTTCCCGCCGCGCTACCGCACGGCCGGCACCGGCCCGCCGCCCGGCACCCTGATGCCCACCGAGCTGATCGTCCGGGCCTCCTCGCAGCGCCGCAGCCCGCGCACCACCGTCAGCCCGCCCCGGCCGCCCGGCGAGGTGTAGCCGCACCGCCCGGCCGGCCCGTCGCCGACCCGCCCCGCCCGCCACTGGTCGAGACCACCGCGAAACGGTGCAGACCGGGCGGTGCGGCGGCCCGCGCGGGGCGGGCCGGGCGGTGCGGCGGAAATCGGATACCGACCAGGTGAGGACGACGGGAGACTGCGCTTCCTATGATGGGCGAATGACACCCGAGGACCTCTTCCGCGAACCCGAGCACCCGCACTCGGGCCCCCGCCCCCGCCAGGACCTCGACGTGCTCCCGCAAGGCTCCTACTTCGAACCGGCCGCACCCGTCGGCTACCCGTACGAGGAGACCCACAGCACCTTCGGCGGCGCCCGCTACCTGGAGCAGCACTGGGCCCCCGCAGGCCAGTTCGGCACCGAGGCGGCCCCCGCCCCCGGGCACTACGCGCCCACCGGGCAGGCCCCGCACGAGGACCCGCCGACCATCGAGCTCGGCCCGCCGATCGAGACCCAGCCGGTCGAGGTGCACTTCCCGTACCCGCAGCCCGAGCCCGGCGAGGGCCCCGGCCCGCTGTTCGTCATCGGCGACGTGCACGGCTACCTCGACGAACTGCTCGCCGCCCTCCACCAGCAGGGCCTGATCGACACCGAAGGCCACTGGTCGGCCGGCCGCTCCCGGGTCTGGTTCCTCGGCGACTTCACCGACCGCGGCCCCGACGGCATCGGCGTGATCGACCTGGTCATGCAGCTCGCCGCCGAGGCCGCCGCGGCCGGCGGCTACTGCCGCGCCCTGATGGGCAACCACGAACTGCTCTTCCTCGGCGCCTCCCGCTACGGCGACGAGGCCGTCCAGTCCACCGCCGGCACCGCCTCCTTCCTCGCCGCCTGGCGCCTCAACGGCGGCCAGCAGCACGACCTGGAGCGCCTGCAGCCGCACCACATCAGCTGGCTGTCCCGGCTGCCCGCGATGGCCCTGGAGGACGGCCACCTGCTGCTGCACTCCGACACCACCGCGTACCTCGAGTACGGCGAGACCATCGCCGACGTCAACGACGCCGTGCACGCCCTGCTCGCCGACGAGGGCATCGACGAGTGGTGGGACGCCTTCCGCAAGTTCACCAAGCGCTTCGCCTTCCGCGGCCAGGCCGGCACCATGGCCGCCCAGGAACTGCTCGCCGTGTACGGCGGCTACCGGGTCGTCCACGGCCACAGCCCGATCCCGTACCTCACCGGCGACCAGCCCGAGGACGGCACCCCGCCGCACGTCCCCGGCCCGTACATCTACGCCGACGAGCTGGCCATCGCCATGGACGGCGGCGTGACCATGGACGGCCGCCTGCTGGTCGCCCGGCTGCCACTGAACTGACCCCCGCCGGAACACCCCCGCACTGAACGGCAACTGCACCGCAGCGCAAGGGAACTGAGCGTCCGGAAGTTCCGGAAAGAGACTGTCGGCCCGCTCCCGGCCGCCCCTACCATCGAGGCCACAGACCCTCCGTCGACCTCGCGGAACGGGGCACCCATGAGCAACCCCCCGCGCCTGCTCGCCGAGGACCGCGCCGACTTCGCACGCCTGCTCGACGAAGCACTGCGCGACACCGGCGTCCGACAGGCCCTCGCCGAACCCGGCGCCCACCTCACCGCCGAACAGCTCCACACCAAGGCGCTCGCCGACGCCGACACCGTGGCCGCACCGGCCGCCCCCGAGTACGCGCACTACCTGGCGCTGCGCACCGCGCTCGCCGAGCACCCGGGCAGCACCCCGCCCGCCGGGGCCGGGCTGTTCCCCGTCCTCACCGTGCTCACCCCCGTCCTGGCCGGCGCCGCCGGACTCGTCCTGCTGCTGCTCGGCTGGCTGCTGCGGGCCGCCGCGCCCGACCTCGCGCTCGGCCGCTCCACCGTCACCGCCGGCGTGCTGGCGCTGGCCGTCGCCGCCGGCGCCCTGCTGGTCGGCGGCGCCGGACTCGTCCTCACCGCGCTGCGCGACGCCGCCACCACCCCCGGCCACGCCGACCCGCAGCAGCACGCCGACCTCGCCGAGGCCCGCACCGCCTGGCGCACCGCGCTGCGCGAACGCGCCCTGCTGCCCTGGCTGCACGCCAACCTGGCCGCCGCCCCCGCGATCGCCCCGCTGCCGGCCGCCCGCACCGCCCCGCCCGACCTGCACAGCCCCGGCTACAGCCGCGCCGCGTACTCCTCCCCCGGCTTCAGCAGCCCCGGCGCCGAGGGCCTGACCGACAGCCAGGGCCACCCCCGCCCGGCCGAGTTCACCGGCCCCGGCTACTCCTCCCCCGACTTCACCAGCCCCGGCCCCGAGGGCCTCACCGACGACCACGGCCACCCCCGCCCCGAGGGCCCGGGCTTCACCGGCCCCAACGAGGTCTGACCCCCGGGGCCGACACACGTTCCGCCCCGGAGGCAGCGACGGCCGCCAGGGCGGAGCGGGCCGGCGCCGGAGCGGCCGGCCGCGGGCCCCGCCAGGGGGCGGCACGGGAACCACGCCGGGCGGACCTCCCGCACCCGCGCCCGGTCCGTCACCGCCGCGCCGCAGCCGACCGCACAGCGTCCACCCGTTACCGCCGGGGCAGTTGACGTACCGCCGAGGCCCGCCGGCAGCAGGACGGTCCGGGCCGCTCAGCGGCGCGGCCGCAGGGCCAGCGCCACCGGCACGCCCAGCGCGCACAGCACCGCGCAGCCCGTCCAGACCAGGGTGTACGCGGTGGCGGAGGGGACGTCGGGCCGCAGCAGCAGGTGGTCCAGCACGGCGGCCGCGACCACGCCCGCCGCCGCGCCCGCCAGCGACTTCAGGGTGTTGTAGACGCCCGTCCCGATGCCGGTCTGGTCGGCGGGCAGCCGCCGCATCAGCAGGGCCGGCAGCAGGCTCAGCCCCAGCCCGGCCCCGTACCCGGCCAGCGCGCCGCCCAGGGCGAACTGCCAGGCCGCCGCGTGCCCGAGCGCGATCGTCCCGTAGCCCGCCGCGCACAGCGCGAACCCGGCCCCGAGCACCGCCGGGACGTCGTGGCGCCGGGTCAGCCGGTGCGCCGTCACCGCGCCCAGCGTCGCCGCCGCTGTCTGCGGCAGCACCAGCAGCCCCAGCACCAGCGGCACCGCGCCCAGCCCGTAGCCGGTCTCCGCGGGCTTCGCCGCCTCGAACGCCAGCGTCGGCCCCTGCGCCCCGTACAGCGCGCAGCCCAGCAGGAAGCTCAGCCCGAACACCGGCGCGGTGGCCCGGCGGGCCAGCAGCCGGACGTCCACCATCGGCTCGGCCGCCCGCAGTTCCTGCCGGACGAACAGCGCCAGCAGCAGCGCCCCCGCCGCCAGCAGCGGCAGCGTCACCGCGCCCGGCAGCACCCCGCTCGCGCCCAGGCCGGACAGCAGCAGGGTCAGGCCCAGCGAGAGCAGGACCGCGCCCGCCCAGTCGGTCCGACCCGCCGCCCGGGTCTCCGACTCCGGGACCAGCCACCACACCACCGGCAGCGCCAGCACCGGCAGGACGGCCAGCGCCCACAGCAGCGGGCGGGTGGCCGCCGGGTCCGCGCCCAGGCCGCCGACCGCGAGCGCGCCCAGCGTGGAGCCCACCGTCAGCGCGCCGACCAGCAGCCCGACCGCCCGGCCGCCGCGCTCCTCGCCGAGGCGGTCGCGCAGCACGGCGAACTCCAGCGGCAGCCAGCACGCCAGGAACCCGGACAGCGCCCGCCCGGCCAGCAGCACCGGCAGGTCCGGGGCCAGCGCGGTGACCGCGAAGCCCAGCAGGGTCAGCAGCACGGTGGCCCGCAGCAGCCGGCGGTGCCCGTACAGGTCGCCCAGCCGGGAGGTCAGCGGCACCGCGACGCCCGACACCAGGAACTCGACGCCCAGCGCCAGGCTCAGGTCGGAGGCCCGCAGGTCCAGGTGCTCGCCGAGCCGGGGCAGCAGGATCGGGAACCCGCCCTGCAGCACCCCGCTGGCGAACTCCACCAGCGCCAGCAGCGGGACGGCGGACAGCGCGGGACGGGTGGGCGAGGGGACGGCGGCGACGGTCATCGGCGGTTCCGTGGGGGTGCGGAGGGCGGTGGGGGTGGCGGCAAGGATGGCTAACCTGGAGGCCACCGCACCGCCCACGCACGAATCCGTTCCTGCGGCCGACCCCGCGCAAGGATCAGCCATGATCGACGAACTCGACCTGGCGCTCGTCGACGCCCTCCGGGTCGACCCGCGCGCCCCCTGGTCCCGGCTGGCCGCCCCGCTGGGCGTCGACCCGGCCACCCTGTCCCGCCGCTGGGCCCGGCTCACCGCGAACGGCGACGCCTGGGTCACCTGCTACCCCTCCGCCGACCGGATCGGCCGCGGCCTCACCGCGCTGGTCCAGGTCGACTGCCCCGCCGACCGGGTCACCGGCGTCGCCGCGGCCTTGGCCCGGCACCCGCAGGCCGCCAGCATCGAACTCGTCACCGGCGACGCCGACCTGCTGCTCACCGTCGCCGCCTACGACCACGCCGCCCTCACCGCCTACCTGCTGGACCGGCTCGGCACCGTCCCCGGCGTGCTGCGCACCCGCACCACGCTGGTCGAGCGCACCGTGGCCGAGGGCAGCCGGTTCAGCAACGGGGCGCTGGACGCCGAGCAGCGCCGCGCGATCGCCGCGCCCCCGCCCGGCACGGCCCGCCCGGTCGCCGACCGCCGGGTCGAGGAGGACCTCGCGCTGATCCGGGCGCTCGGCGCGGACGGCCGGATGCCCTACGCCGCACTCGCCGCCCGCACCGGCCTGCCCGCCACCACCGTCCGCCGCCGCCTCGCCGAACTGCGCGACTCCGGCCGGGCGGTGCTGCGCTGCGACGCCTCCCCCCGGGTCACCGGGCACCCGGTCGGCGCGATGCTCTGGCTCGACGTCCCGCCCGCCGCGCTGCCCGACACCGCCCGCCGCCTCACCGCCCTCCCGCAGACCCGGATGTGCGCGGTCACCGTCGGCCCGGCGAACCTCGCCCTCTACCTGGTCGCCCCGCAACTGCCCGACCTGCGCCGGATCGAGCAGGACCTCGCCCAGCACCACCCGGCGATCCGGGTGCACGACCGCCACGTCACGCTGCGCACCCTCAAACTGGTCGGCCACCTGCTCACCCCGGACGGCCGCCGGACGGACTACGTCCCGATCGAGCCCTGACCGCGCCCCGCCCGGGGCCTCGGCCCAGCCGGCCGAGCGCCTCAGCCCAGCCTGCCGAGCGCCTCAGCCCAGCCTGCCGAGGGCCAGCGCCGCCAGCAGGGCCGCCGCGTCGCCGAGGACGCCGTCGTCGAAGCGGGCCCCGGCGGAGTGGTTGTACGGGGCGGTGAACGGGTCGGTGTCCGGCGGGCAGGCGCCGACCATGACGTACGCGGCGGGGACGTGCTCGGCCAGCACGCCGAAGTCCTCGGAGCCGGCCAGCGGGCGCGGCATCTCGATGTAGCGGTCCTCGCCCAGCAGTTGACGGACCGTCCGCTCCGCGTGGGCGGCCTCGGCGGGGTCGTTGACCGTCACCGGGTAGCCGTGCTCGACCACCGCGTCGACCCGGCAGCCGTGCGCCTCGCCGACGCCGCGGACCACCCGGACCGCCTCGGCGAGCACCCGTTCCCGGGCGGCGGGGGAGAAGGAGCGGACGGTCGCCTCGAAGACCGCCTCGTCGGGGATGACGTTCGCCGCGGTGCCCGCGTGGAAGGTGCCGACGGTCAGCACCACCGGGTCGAAGGCGTCGAAGCGGCGGGTGACCATGGTCTGCAGGGCGAGGACGGCCTCGCAGGCGGCGGGCACCGGATCGGTGGCCAGGTGCGGGCTGGAGCCGTGGCCGCCGCGGCCGCGGACCACCACCCGCAGGGTGTCGGAGGCCGCCATGATCGGCCCGGGCCGCCCGGCCACGTAGCCGGCCGGCAGCAGCGCGGCGCCGACGTGCAGGGCGTACGCGGCGGAGACCCGTTCGCCGGCCGCGTCCAGGACGCCGTCCTCGACCATCAGGGCCGCGCCGCCGCCGCCCTCCTCGCCGGGCTGGAACATGAACACCACGCTGCCCGCCAACTGCTCGCGGCGGGCGGCGAGCAGCCGGGCCGCGCCGACCAGCGCGGCGGTGTGCAGGTCGTGGCCGCAGGCGTGCATCGTGCCGGGGTTCTCGGAGGCGTACGGCAGGCCGGTGTCCTCCTGCACGGGCAGGCCGTCGAGGTCGGCGCGGAGCAGCACGGCCGGGCCGGGGAGGGCGCCGCGCAGCACGGCGGTGACCGAGGAGAGCCGCTCGCCGAGGGTGACCTCCAGCGGGAGGCCGTCCAGGGCGGCGAGGATCCGGGCCCGGGTGCGGGGGAGGTGGAGCCCGAGCTCGGGGTCGCGGTGCAGGGCGCGCCGCAGTTCGACGAGTCCGGGCTGCAGCGCGGCGGCGGCGCGGCGGAGTTCGTCGAGCGGGGGGTGAACGTCGGCCGACATGGGTGCGCCTCCTGGGTGGACGGGGAGCGGACGGTTCCCCGGCATCCTCACCCCGCGGCGGCCCGGCCCGGCCCCGGTGCACGGATCAGGCGGGACGGGCGGGTGCCGCGCACGGATCTTCCGGCGGCGGCCCGGGCGGCGCGGCGGCCAGCAGGGCGGCGGCGATCGCCCGGGCCTCGGCGGCGGGCGCGGGGGTGCCCTCGCGCAGCGCGGTGACGGTCGCACCGTCCATCAGCAGGTGCAGCTGAACTTCACCCCCGCCGGGACGACCGCCTTCGCCGACCTCACCGGCCGGATCGCCGTCCTCGACTCCCCCGCCAACCAACTCGCCGTCGTCCTGGACGGCGCGGTCCTCTCCCACCCCGCCGTCCAGCAGGCCATCACCGGCGGCGGGGCCGTCATCACCGGCTCCTTCGACGCCGACGAGGCCAAGCGGCTCGCCGCCCAACTCGCCACCCCCGCCCTGCCCGCCGACCTCCACCCCGTCACCCCGTCACCCTGACCCCGGCCGCCGCCCGCTCGTACGCGGTCCGGACCGGGAAGCCGGGGTGCCGCCGACCGTGACCGGGCCGCGCTCCCGCAGCACGGGGGCGGGCCCGCGACCGGAGGAGGTCGCGGGCCCGCCCCCGTGCTCGCTGCTCGGCCGGCAGCCCGGCGGTCAGTAGAGCTGGTTGATGTAGTCCTGCTTGCCCACGTAGGCGTTGGTCAGCCAGAACGTGGCGTTGCTGGGAACGTACACGCCGTGGGTCGCGCGGCCCGCGTTCATCCAGTCACCGACGATCGGGAGCAGGCCGTTCACGCCGTAGGAGGCGGTGGAGATGCTGCCGTCGTCGTGGCGCAGCGCGAAGACACCGAAGTTCTGGCGGAAGACGCCCATCTGGGTGTGGCCGACGCCGTCCCAGTCGCCGACCACCGGGATGTCGCCCGAGTCGCCGAGCGACACGGTCGACACACTGCCGTCGTCGTGGCGCACCGCGAACGTGTGGGTGCTCGGGCGGTAGATCGCCAGCTGCGCGTGCCCGTTGTGGTCCCAGTACCCCGGCACCGGAACGTCACCCGCAGCGCCGAACGACACCGCGGTCGCGTTCCCGCTCTCGTGCCGCAGCGCGAACACCCCCTGCCGGTAGATCCCCAGCTGGTCGTGCCCCACCCCGTCCCAGTCCGCGACCGCCGGCAGGTCACCGGCCTGGCCGAACCCGACCTTGCTGACGTCGGCCACCCCGCCCATGCCGGTGCTGCGGAGTGCCCAGGATCCCTTGTTGAACATGCCGTTGGCCGCGGCCCGCCCGCTCACCCACCTGCCCGCGATCGGCACGTCGCCGGGGACGGCGAAGTTGATCTGGACCCTGGAGTCCGCGGTCGCCGTGCGGCCGTGGTCGTCGGTCAGGGTCAGGGTGGCGGGGTACTGGCCGGGGGCCGCGTAGTCGTGCGGGACCGAGCCCGGGGCGTTCGGGCCAGAGCTCACGACGGCGGGGGTGCCGTCGCCGAAGTCGAAGCGGTAGGTCGCCGGCCACGGGCTCGACGAGTTGCCCGTCGTGGCGCTCACGTGGGCCGGAGAACCGGGGGTCTGGTAGACCCACAGGTCGGCCTTGAGCGGGCCGACCGGCTGGATGGTCACCGTCGTGGTGGCCTGCCTGGTGGTGCCACCGCTGTCGACCGCGGTCAGCGTGAGGGTGTAGGTGCCGGGCCCGCCGTAGGCGTGCGCGAGCGGGAACGAGGACGTGCTCACCGGAACGCTGCTGCCGTCGCCGAACTCCAGGGTCGCGGTGGCGGGAGCCCAGGGCGCCGAGATGCTACCGCTGATGCTCGCGTCCAGCGGGTGTCCCGCCTGGGTGCCGGGGCTCGCCGAGAGCGAGACCTTCAGGGGGCTCTGGTACTCGATCGCGCCGCGGTCGACGTATCCGGACCCGGTGCCGGTGTTGGGCTCGTTCGGGTTGTCGACGCGCGGGTTCCCGTAGAGGTCGGTGTCCAGCCGACCGGGCGCGTCCGCGTCCGCCGAGTCCATCGCGGTCGTGTCGGCGGTGGGGGTGAGGTTCTCCCCGGCCGATCCGAGCAGGTCGAACTTCGGGTCGACCGCCAGGTCGTGGGCCCCTTGGCCGGTGGCCGCGCGGAACGCCGTCGGGGAGGCGTACCCGGTGCCGCCCCACGAGTAGGCCGTGCCGCCCTCCGCGGGGCGGACCACGTTGTAGTCGGCCTTGGTGCCGGACGTCGACCCGGCCGAGACCGAGAGGTCCACCTCGTGGTCCGAGTCGGCGCAGTACGCCAGCGTGTTCGAGACGATGATGTTGTTCTCGACCGTTGAGCCGGAGGAGTTCCCGGCCAGCGTGATGCCGCCCCCGCAGTTCTCCGCGATCGAGTTGCCGGTCACCACCGTTCCCGGGGCGTCGGTGACGGTGACCGCTCCGGCCATGTTCGCGGTGAACACGTTGGTGGTGATGACGGTGCCCGCCACGCCGGCGTCCACGGCGACACCGGCGGTGCCGCTGCCCCCGAAGTCGTTGCGGCTGATCGTCGTACCGGTGGTCCGGCCGGTGAGGCGTACCGCCGGGGTGGCGGTCGAGGTGGGCGTCGGCTTCGCCCCCGCCCAGAGGAAGACGTTGCCGTCGAGCGCGATGCGGTCGGAGTCCGTGGCGAGCACGGCCTCCTGGGCTGTCATGAAGTGCAGGTCCTGGATGGCGATGTCGTGGACGCCGGACGCCACGAAAGCGTGCGGGGTGTCCTGGGAGCCGGTCGCGTCGCCGTTGACCCCCACGCTGGTGAGCCGGTTGGTGCCCCTCAGGGCGCCGACGAAGGTGATCGGCTGGCCCGGGGCACCCGAGTGCTTCAGGGTGACCTGCTCGGGGTAGTAGCCAGCCGTGATCCGGACGGTCTGGCCCGGCTGCGCCACGTCGGCTGCGGCCTGGACGGTGCAGAAGGGCTGGGCCTGGGTGCCCGGCCCGGAGTCCGAGCAGTGCGCGGACGAGTTCTGGTTGACGTAGAGCGTGCTCGGGTCGGCGTGCGCGGCCACTGCCGGAACGACGCCACCGACGACGACTGAGCTCACGACGGCGGCTGCGAGGCCCGCGTGACGACGGATGGGCAAGGTTCTGATCCCCCCACGGTGAAGTCCGAGCGCGGCGGCCACCCCAAGGGCGGAGGGCCTGGTGAATCGATCACCCGCTCGGTGCGTCGAACAGTATCCACGAGGCCCCACCCGCCCGCCTCGGGGTTTCCCGAACCGTGCGACGGGGCCTCCGGAGGGCGGGCACCGCCCGCCCTCCGGAGGTGTCAGTAGAGCTTCGTGACGGAGTCCGGCTGACCCGCGTAGGCGTTGCGGAGTGCGTACGTGGTCATGCCCCGGCGGAAGATGCCGTAGCTGCTCCGGCCCTTGCCGAGCCAGTCGCCGACGACCGGCTGGTCCCCGATCGCGCCGTAGGAGGAGGCGGAGAGGCTGCCGTTGTCGTGGCGCAGCGCGAAGGTGTTGTCGCCGGGCCGGTAGATGCCCATCTGGGTGTGGCCGACGCCGTCCCAGTCACCGACCAGCGGGACGTCCCAGGGGTTGCCGAGTGCTGCGGTCGACACGCTGCCGTCGTCGTGCCGGACGACGAAGGTGCTGATGCTCGGACGGTAGATCGCCAGCTGCGCGTGCCCGTTATGGTCCCAGTACCCCGGCACCGGAACGTCACCGGGGGCACCGAACGGCACCGAGGTCACGCTCCCGCTCTCGTGCCGCAGCGCGAACACCCCCTGCCGGTAGATCCCCAGCTGGTCGTGCCCCGCCCCGTCCCAGTCCGCGACTGTCGGCAGGTCACCGGCCTGCCCCAGCCAGACCGTCGTCATCGTGGCCGGGCCAGCGGTGTTGCTGTCCCGCAGCACCCACTGGCCGCTGTTGAACATGCCTACCGTCGACGGCCGGCCCTTGGCCCACTTGCCCGCGACCGGCAGGTCGCCCGGCAGGTCCCCGTTGAGCTGCACCTGCGTGGTGCCGGTCGCCGTGCGGCCCCGGCTGTCGGTGGCCTGCAACGAGACGGTGTACAGGCCGCGCCCCGGGTAGTCGTGCAGGAGCTGGCGCGGGTTCTGGGGTCCGACCGACACCGGCGTGCCGTCCCCCAGGTCCAGTCGGTACGAGGTGACCGGCCACAGGCTGGAGGCACTCCCGCCGACCATCATCTGGTACGGGTGGCCCGGAGCGACGTAGGGGATCGTCCCGACGCTCGCGGTCATCGGCGGGACCTTGACGTCGAGGCCGTAGGTGGACTTCTTGGTGAGGCCCAGGCTGTCGGTCGCGGTGAGGGTGACGATGTAGTTGCCGGGGGCGTCGTAGACGTGCCTGAGCGGGAACCTGAAGCCGTCCAGCGGTCCCGACATGCTCTTGCCGTCACCGAAGTCCAGGGTTCCGGTCGGCGAGGGCGCCCAGGGCGAGCTGGACGTCATGCCGATGCCGATCTCCAGCGGCTGGTTCGGATTGCCCGTCAGGTAGGCGTCGACCTGCACGGTGAACGGGTCCTGGACCTCCACCGCACCGATGTCGTCGTGGCCGTCGCCGGTGCCCTTGTCGGGGACGGTCGGGTCGTCGACCCGGGGCCGGCCGTAGACGTCGGTGGACAGCCGGCCGGGTGCCAGGGCGTCGGCCGCGTCGGCCACGGCCCAGTCACAGGTCGGGGCGAACGGGACGAAGACGGAGTCGAAGCACGGCTCGGTGCCGCCGTCGTGGGCCCCCTGCCCGGTCGCGGCGGTGAACGTGCTGCCGTAGGCCGTACCGCCCCACAGGTAGGGCGGGTACCCGGCCGTGACGACCACGTTGTAGTCGGCCTTGGTACCGGCGGTCGAACCCGCCGAGACCGCGATGGCCACCGGGTGGACGCCGGCCTCGCAGCTCATGGTGGCCGGGTCCGCCGTGACGAGGTTGTTCTCGACGGTCGCACCGGAGGAGGCGCCGTCGAGCTCGATGCCGTTGCGGCAGTGGTCCGCGACGGTGTTGCCGGTGACGACGGTGCCGGGCGCGTCGGTGACCGAGATCCCGCCCGCGTGGCTGCCGTTGACGATGTTCGTGGTGACGACGGTGCCGGCCACCCCGGCGTCGACCGCCACCCCGAAGGTGCCGGCCCCGTCGAAGCGGTTGCGGCTGACCGTCGCGGCGGTGGTGCCGGCGGCCAGTCGGACCGCCGGTGAGACGGGGAGGCCGGCCCCGCCGCCCACCCCGGTGAAGAGGTTCCCGTCGATGGTGACGCGGTCGGAACCGGAGACCAGGACCGCTTCCTGCGCCGTGTTGAAGTCGAGGTTCCTGATGGTGATGTCGTGCACGCCGTTGACCACGAACGCGTGCGGCCGGATCCGGCCGGACGCCCCGGACAGCGACGCCCCGACCCGGACGCTCCGGCCGGCGCTCGCGGGCGACCCCGCGAACACGATCGGGTTCCCGGGGGTCCCCGAGCGGGTCAGGACGACCTGCTCGTCGTAGGCCGTCCCGCCGAGCAGCACGGTCTGGCCGGGCTGCACGACATCGGCGGCGGCCTGCACGGTGCAGAACGGCAGGGCCTGCGTCCCCGCACCGGCGTCCGAACAGCGGACGCCGGACGCGTTGTCGACGTACAGCGCGCCGACCTCGGCGTGCGCGACCGAGACCGGCAGGGCGGCCCCGACGACGGCCGCGCCCGCGAGTGCGGCGGCCAGGACGGTACTGCGACGAACAGGCATCTCCACGGCCCCCAGGCTCGGAATGTGGCGCCGCTCCGTGAATCGGATGATCACCCCCGCGGCGCGGCGATCAGTATTCAGCACTCCTCCGACGCCCACGACAGGGGGATGCCCGCCACCCGCCGCCCGACCACCCGGCTCAGGGCGCGGGCGGGTCGGGGGTGAGCAGGCGGCGCAGCGCGGCCGGGGTGTGGCCCACGTGTTCGCGGACGGTGCGGCGGGTCAGGTGGGCCTGGTCCGCGAAGCCGAGTCGGGCGGCCAGGTCGGCGGGGCCGGGTGCACCCGTGGCGATCCGGTCCATGGCCCGGGTGACGCGCACCCGGTTGCGGTAGCGGGTCGGCGAGACGCCCGGCTGCCGGGAGAACACCCGGCTCAGCCGGTAGGACGACACCTCCAGCAGCGCGGCCGGCGCACAGGGCTGCCCGGCCGCCGGGTCCGTCGAGCACGGCCCGGCAGTGATCCGCCGCGCGCCGGAAGGCGCGTCCGCCGACAACCGGTAGGGCCTGCGGACCGGTCGGGGACCGACGGTCGCCTCAACGGAACACCCGGATCATGGAGAGCCGCTCTGCCCGGTCGATCACGTCCGCCAGGCTCGGGTCACCGCCGGCCGCAGCCTCGTGGGCGAGTCCGGGAACATCCACCGGAGCCGTCTGCCGGCCCATCGGGTGAACGAAGTCCGTGACGACCCAGCGGCCGCCCAAGGGTGACGATGCGTCGACCGTCCAGTCCCACCGGGCCCCGTGCACGCTGATCAGGAACTCGGCGGTGAACCCCATGATCACCTGGGAGTCGGACATTCGGTCCTGCTCGGTCCGCAGAGCGGGATCGGCCGCCCGCTCGTCGAGCTGTTCCCCGACGAGGCGCACCGCCCTGCCCGGATCGGTCTGCACGAGGTCCCGGGGCAGCTGCCGCCCGGGCCGGGAGCAGGACGGTGCTCCCGGCCCGGGCGGCGCTGCGGTCGCGTGCGTCAGTCGGCCATCGGCAGGTAGACCTTGTTGCCGCGGGCGGCGAACTCGGCGGACTTCTCGGCCATTCCGGCGATCGCGGCCTGTTCGGCCTCGCCGCCGTGCTCGTCGCGGATCTGGTGGGAGATCTTCATCGACGACCGCTTCAGCCTGAAAGCAGGACAACAAGTCTCTCTGGCATGGCACGTCCCCCACTTATCGCCCAAGGTCAGGTGCTGATCAACGGAACACCCGGATCATGGAGAGCCGTTCTGCCCGATTGATCACGTCCACAAGGCTCGGGTCCCCGCTGGCCGCAGCCTCGTGGGCGAGTCCGGGAACATCCACCGGAGCCGTCTCCTGGCCCATCGGGTGAACGAAGTCCGTGACGACCCAGCGGCCGCCCAAGGGTGACGATGCATCGATCATCCAGTCCCACCGGGCCCCGTGCACGCTGATCAGGAACTCGGCGGTGAACCCCATGATCACCTGGGAGTTGAAGATCCGGTCCTGCTCGGTCTGCAACTGGGGATCGGCCGCGCGCTCGGCGAGTTGTTCCCCGACGAGGCGCACCGCCCTGCCCGGTTCGGTCTGCACGAGGTCCTGGGGCAGGCCGAGGGCCGCCAGCACGTCGTGGGTGATGGTGCGGCTGGTGGTCGCCCATCCGGCGACGTCCGGGGCTGCCTGGTTCTGCTGGGTCATGACGGCATGCATATCAGTAAGCCCGTGCTTGCTCTGGGAACCCCCCTCCTGCTTCCCAGAGCAGCCCTGCACACGCCGACGGGGCCGGGAGCAGGACGGTGCTCCCGGCCCTAGTGCTCGGCGGGTGCGGTCAGTCCGCCATCGGCAGGTAGACCTTGTTGCCCTGGGCCTTGAACTCCTCGGACATGGCCTTCATGCCCTCGACAGCGGCCTCGTCGTACTCGGGCGAGGCGGCGCCGTTGCCGAACTTCTCATTGATGCTTTTGCTGATCTTCATCGAACAGAACTTGGGACCGCACATGGAGCAGAAGTGCGCGGTCTTGGCCGGTTCGGCGGGGAGGGTCTCGTCGTGGAAGGCGCGGGCGGTCTCCGGGTCGAGGGCCAGGTTGAACTGGTCCTCCCAGCGGAACTCGAAGCGGGCGTCGGAGAGGGCGTCGTCCCAGGCCTGGGCGCCGGGGTGGCCCTTGGCGAGGTCGGCGGCGTGGGCGGCGATCTTGTAGGTGATGACGCCGGTCTTGACGTCGTCGCGGTCGGGCAGGCCGAGGTGTTCCTTGGGGGTGACGTAGCAGAGCATCGCGGTGCCCCACCAGGCGATCATCGCGGCGCCGATGCCGGAGGTGATGTGGTCGTAGCCGGGTGCGACGTCGGTGGTCAACGGGCCGAGGGTGTAAAACGGGGCCTCGTCGCAGATCTCCTTCTGCAGGTCCATGTTCTCGCGGATCTTGTGCATCGGGACGTGCCCGGGGCCCTCGATCATGACCTGGACGTCCTTGGCGCGGGCGATCCGGCCGAGTTCGCCCAGCGTGGTGAGTTCGGCGAACTGGGCCTCGTCGTTGGCGTCGGCGATCGAGCCGGGGCGCAGGCCGTCGCCGAGCGAGAAGGTGACGTCGTAGGCGCGCAGCAGGTCGCAGAGTTCCTCGAAGTGCGTGTAGAGGAAGTTCTCCTGGTGGTGCGCCAGGCACCAGGCAGCCATGATCGAGCCGCCGCGCGAGACGATGCCGGTCTTGCGGCGGGCGGTCAGCGGGACGTACCGCAGCAGGACGCCGGCGTGCACGGTCATGTAGTCGACGCCCTGCTCGCACTGTTCGAGCACGGTGTCGCGGTAGACCTCCCAGCTGAGTTCCTCGGCCCGGCCGTCGACCTTCTCCAGCGCCTGGTAGAGCGGGACGGTGCCGATCGGGACGGGGGAGTTGCGCAGGATCCACTCGCGGGTGGTGTGGATGTTGCGGCCGGTGGAGAGGTCCATGACGGTGTCGGCGCCCCAGCGGGTGGCCCAGGTCATCTTCTCCACCTCCTCCTCGATCGAGGAGGTGACGGCGGAGTTGCCGATGTTGGCGTTGATCTTCACCAGGAAGTCGGTGCCGATGATGGACGGTTCGCTCTCGGGGTGGTTCACGTTGACCGGGATGACGGCCCGTCCGCGGGCCACCTGCTCGCGGACGAACTCCGGTTCCAGGCCCTCCCGGAGCGCGACGAACTCCATCTCGGGAGTGATCAACCCGCGCTTGGCGTAAGCGAGTTGGGTGACGGCGACGCCGTCGCGGGCGCGCAGCGGGCGGCGCGGGCGGCCGGGGAAGACGGCGTCCAGGGTGCGCAGGTCGCCGCCGCGCGGGGCGGTGTGCCGGATGCCGTCGTCCTCGGGCCGGGCCGCGCGGCCCTCGTACTCCTCGACGTCGCCGCGCTGGCGGATCCAGGGGTCGCGCAGCGGGGCCAGGCCGCGCCGGACGTCGGTGGGCTGGGCGGGATCGGTGTACGGGCCGGAGGTGTCGTACAGCGGGACGGTCTTCCCGTCGGTGAGGTGGACCTCGCGGTAGGGGACCCGCAGGTCGGGGCGGCTGCCCTGGCGGTGGGCCTTGCGCCAGGCCGGGGTCGGGTACCCGGTGGCGGTCGGCTGCTGGGCAGACGTGTCTTCGGCGAACGTGGTCATGCGACCTTCAACTCCCTACGCCGGCATTACCCGGTCAGGTTCCTGCGGTCGGCGCAGCAGGTGGTACGCGGGCCCGCGTACCGTCAGCGCCCTCTCAGCCCGGTGCTCCGAGCTCCCGTTCCGCGCAGGCGTTTGCGCCTGCGTCCGCTGCTCACCGTAGGGCACCGGGCGCGGACGGTCCAGGGCGCACCCCGGGTGCGGGGCGTGCGCCCGGCCTGTGCGGGCGGCGTGCGGGGTGGAAGAATCGCCGGGGTGATCGGACTGGTGGGGCGGGTGACGGGGCGGATCGGCGCGGGCCTGGTCGGCGAGGTGATGGTGAGCGTTCCCGAACGCCTGGGCAGCGAGGCGTTCCTGGCGTACCGGGCCGTCCCGGGTGATCCGCTGGAGCCGGGCAGCATGGTGGTGGTGGTCGATTACCAGCCACCGCGCACGGTGTACGTCGAGCCCTTCTGACTACACCTCAGCGGGGCTTTGCAAACCCTTTGCAATTGTTTCGAGACAGTGACAGTTCCCACGGGTGCGGGGCCTTCCACCCCGCCGCCGGGCGGCGGAGAATGCCGCTGCCACCGGATTCCGCGCCCACAACTGCACCACCCTGCGCAGCCACGGACCGGTGTGCCACGAAGGGGGAGTTCCCGATGCTCATCGGCATCGCCGGGGGAGTCGTCGCCGGCATCGTTCTGCTGATCCTGCTGTTCAAGTTGATGTGGCGGGTGGCGGAACCGAACGAGGCGCTGGTCATCTCGGGTTCCAAGCACGGCGAGGGCCTCGGCTTCCGCGTGGTCACCGGACGGGGGACCTTCGTGGTGCCCGGTGTCCAGGCGGTGCGCCGGCTGTCGCTGGACCTCAACGAGGCCGCGCTGGACGTCGAGTGCGTGACCTCGCAGGGCATTCCGGTCCACGTCAAGGGCGTGGTCATCTTCAAGGTCGGCGACGACCCGTCGTCCATCGCCAACGCCGCCCGCCGCTTCCTGGACCAGCAGAAGATGATGGGCCAGCGGGTGCACAACGTGTTCGCCGGCCACCTGCGCTCCATCGTCGGCGGGCTGACCGTCGAGGACATGATCCGCGACCGCGAGCGGCTCACCGGGGAGACCCGCTCCGCCTCGGGGATCGAGATGGAGAAGCTCGGCCTGATCATCGACTCGCTGCAGATCCAGGAGATCCTGGACCCGACCGGCTACATCACCAACCTGGCCGCCCCGCACGCCGCCGCCGTCCAGCGCGACGCCCGGATCGCGGCCGCCGAGGCCGACCGCCGGGCCACCGAGGCCGAGCAGGAGGCGTTCGCCCGCAAGGCCGAGGCGACCCGCAACTCCGGTATCCAGCAGGCCGGTTACCAGGCCGAGATGGACACCGCCGCGGCCCGCGCGCTGCAGGCCGGCCCGCTCGCCCAGGCCGCCGCCCGGCAGGAGGTCGTGGTCCAGGAGACCAAGGTCGCCGAACTGGAGGCGCACCGCAAGGAGCAGCAGCTCCAGGCCGACGTCCGCAAGCCCGCCGACGCCCGCGCGTACGAGACCCGCACCAAGGCCGAGGCCGACCGCGACGCCCGGATCTCCGCCGCCGAGGCGCTCTCCCGGGAGACCGAGCTGAAGACCGCCGCCGAGGCCAACCGGGTCAAGGTCGCCGCGGCCGCCGAGGCCGAGGCCACCAAGGCCCGCGGCCTGGCCGCCGCCGAGGCCACCCGCGCCACCGGTGAGGCCCAGGCCGCCGCCGAGGCCGCCAAGGGCCTGGCCGAGGCCGAGGCCGCCCGCGCCAAGGGCCTCGCCGAGGCCGAGGCCACCCGGGCCCAGGGCCTGGCCGAGGCCGAGGGCATCAAGGCCCGCGCCGCGGCCCTCGCCGAGAACCAGGAAGCCGTCGTCGCCCAGCAGTTGGCCGAGAACTGGCCCGCCATCGTCCGGGCCGGCGCGGACGCCTTCGGCAACGTCGAGCACATGGTGCTGCTGAACGGCGCCGAGGGCATGTCCGAGATGTTCGCCAAGGCGCTCACCATGGGCGGCACCGGCCTCGGCCTGGCCCGCCAGCTGCTCACCTCGATGAACACCAGTGCCCCCGCCGAGGCCCCGGCGGAGCCCGCCCCGGCCGCCCCGGCCACCCAGGTCATCCCGGTGCAGGCCGACAGCGGCAACTGACGCACCGCCGGGACACCGGCAGCACCCGGCCCGTACGGCAGCACCACCGCCGTACGGGCCGCGCCGTTCCCGCCCGGCGCCCCCGCCCGGTGCCCCTGCGTACCGACGCATCGTCTCCGCAATCCCGGGCAGCAGCTGAGTACCCGTACTCACGCCCCCTCCACCGCCCCCGCGCCAGCATCGGAGCATGGACCTGCTGCCCCGCGTCGGAATCACCGCCGTCGGCTCCCACCTCCCGCAACGGACCGTCACCTCACGGCAGTTGCAGGACGAGGTGGCGGCCGGCGCCCGCCTGCCGCTGCCCGACGGCATGTTCGAGAAGGCCACCGGCATCCGCACCCGCCGCTTCGCCGGACCCGACGAGCACCCCTCCACGCTCGCCCTCGGCGCCGCCCGCCGGGCCCTGGCCGCCCGCGGACTGGAACCCGCCGACCTCGACCTGCTGCTGTTCGCCTCCGCCTCCCGGGACGTCTGCGAACCCGCCACCGCCCACCTCGTCCAGGCCGAACTCGGCTCCCGCGCCCACGCGTTGGACGTGTCCAACGCCTGCAACAGCTTCCTCAACGGCATCGACACCGCCCGCGCGATGATCCTGGCCGGCCGCGCCACCCGCGCCCTGGTGGTCACCGGCGAGACCCCCAGCCGGGCCATGCGCCGCGACCCGTCCGGGCTCGCCGAGTTCCGCGCGGGCTTCGCCGGCTACACCTTCGGCGACGGCGCCGCCGCCGTCTTGGTCGAACGGGTCGACCGCGGCGGCATCCTCGACGTCGAGACCCAGACCGCCTCCGAGCACTGGGAGGTCGGCGGCATCCCCGGCGGCGGCTCCCGCCACCCGCGCGGCGACGAGTGGAGCTACTTCCGCGGCGGCGGCAAGGAGCTGCGCGGCGTCTTCGAGCAGATCGGCGCCGACATCCTCACCCGGGTCGCCGCCCGCACCGGCCTCGGCTGGGACGCCTACGCCCGGATCCTGGTCCACCAGGTCACGCTGCCGTACCTGGAGCGCTTCGTGGAGCTCACCGGCGTCCCCGCCGGCAAGCTGGTCGTCACCGTCCCCGAACTCGGCAACCTGGCCTCCGCCACCATCGGCGTCCAACTCGACCGCGTCATGCCGGAGCTGGAGACCGGCGACCGCGTCCTGATGGTCGGCCTCGGCGGCGGCGTCAGCCTGATGACGATGGTCTGGGAGAAGTCGTGACCGAGCTGTGGGTGATCGTCCCCGCCTACCAGGAGGCCGCCCGGATCGACGCCACCCTGCGCGCCCTCGCCGCCCAGCACGACCGCGACTTCACCCTGCTGGTCGTCGACAACGGCTCCACCGACACCACCCCCGACCAGGTGCTCGCCTTCGCCCGCACCGCCCCCTTCCCGGTCCACCTGCTGGTCGAACCCGAGAAG
Organism: Kitasatospora sp. YST-16; assembly: GCF_026802215.1. Lineage (NCBI taxonomy): Bacteria > Bacillati > Actinomycetota > Actinomycetes > Kitasatosporales > Streptomycetaceae > Kitasatospora > Kitasatospora sp. YST-16. The sequence continues at coordinate 3,621,695 of NZ_CP113837.1, read as the reverse complement.
GGCGTCGGCTGCGCCGTCGACACCGGCTTCCGCTACGCCATCGACCACGGCGCCACCCTGCTCGCCCGCACCGACGCCGACTGCCTCCCCGAACCCGGCTGGGCCGGCGCCGCCCGCACCGCCCTGCGGGCCTCCGGCGGCCTGGTCTGCGGCCGCGTCACCGCCCGCCGCGACGAGCACGGCCCGCTCGGCCGCGCCGCCTTCCGCACCCTGGTCGCCCTCGGCGCCCTCTTCGGCCGGATCCGCCCCGCCCACCGCCGCCGCCACGGCTACCTCACCCCCTACCGCATGCACGCCGGCAACAACATGGCCATCACCGCCGACCTCTACCTCGCCACCGACGGCATGCCCCGCCGCCCCTCCCCCACCGACCGCGCCTTCATCAACCGGATCCGCCGCCACACCACCGCGATCGTCCACCGCCCCGACATGGTCGTCCAGAACTCCACCCGCCGCATCCGCGCCTACGGCCTGCGCGGCACCGCCCGCTGGTACCTCGAACGCGGCCCCGGCCACCGCAACGCCGACGTCAGATGACCAGCGGCCCCGCCGGACAGCCCCGCCGGACAGCGCCCCACCGGACAGCGCCCCACCGGGGGCCCGGGGAACGGCGGGTCGATGCTGCTGGAGGCCGGAGCCCACCGAAGAGCCCATGCTGCTGAGGGCCTGTCAGAACAGCACCCCGAAAGGACCCCGCCGTGCTCGACCAGCTCGCCCGCACCCTGCGCGAAGGCGCCTCGCGTCCGGCCCTGCTCGGCACCACCCGCGGCGGCAGCCCCCGCGTCCTCGCCCGCTGCGGCGAACTCGCCGCCCTCGCCGAGCAGTACGCCGCCGCCCTGCACCACGTCCACGGCCTGCGCCCGGGCGACACCCTGGGCGTCGCGGTGCGTCCCGGCCCGCGGGCCCTCGCGGTGCTGCTGGCCGCGCACCGGCTGGGCCTGCGCAGCGCGGTGCTCGACCCGGGCGCCGGCCCGGAGGTGCTGCGGGCCCGGCTCGCGCTGGCCCCGCCCGCGCTGGTCCTGGCCGACGCCGCCGCGCAGGCCGTCGCGGGGTGGGCCCGTCCGCTGGCCCGCCGGGCCCACCTGGAGCTGCCGCCGCTGGAGGCGCTGGCACCGGTGGCGACCGTCGGCCCCCGGCACCCGTGGTGCGCCCGGTCGCTGGCCGCGCACCCGGCGCCCGCCCCGGCCCCGTACGAGGGGGACGGCGACGCGGTGATCGTGTTCACCTCCGGCACCACCTCCGCGCCGCGCGCGGTGGTGCACTCGCGGGCCTCGCTGGCCGCCGGGATGCGGGCCGTCGACGCGCTGGTGCGCCCCCGCCCGGGGCGGACGGTGCTGGGCGGGACGACGTTCGTGCTGGTCCCGGCGCTGGCCGCGGGCGCGATCGCCGCCCTGCCGGCCCGCCGCGCCGCCGTCCTGCAGCGCCAGCTCGACCGGCTCGCCCCGGACGAGACCTACCTGACGCCTCCTCAGCTCCGACCGCTGCGCCGGCTCACCGGCCGGGTCTGGACCGGCTCCGCACCCGCCGACGCCGCGCTGCTGCGCCGGGCGAAGCAGGCGGGGGCGAGCGAGGCGTGGGGGGTGTACGCGCTGACCGAACTGTTCCCGGCCGCGGCCGTCGAGGAGCGCGACAAGAGCGCCCACGACGGCCCGGGCGACCTGCTCGGCCACCCGCTGCCGGGCGTCCGCACCCGGCTCGGCGCGGACGGCGAACTCCTGCTCGCCGCCCCGTCCGCCCGCGACCGCTACCTCGGCGAGGACCCGGACCCGTGGGTGCGCACCGGCGACCGGGCCCGCCTCGACCCGGACGGGCGGATCGTGCTGGCGGGCCGGCTCAAGGACATGGTGCTGCGCCGCGCCGAGAACATCTACCCGGGCCTGTACGAGCCGTCCCTGCACCTGCCGGACGTCGAACTCGCCGTCCTGGTCGGCGTCCCCGGCCCGGACGGCGACGAGCAGCTGGTCGCCCTGGTCCAGCCCCGCCCCGGCGCCGACCGCCACCGGCTGCGCGCCGCCCTGCGCGCCCCGCTCGACCGGATGGGCACCGCCCGCCCCGACGCCCTGCTGCTCGGCCCCGTCCCGCTGACCGGCCGCTCCCGCAAACCCGACCGCACCGCCGCCGCCCACTACTGCGCCACCCACCTCGCCAAGTCCCCCACCCGGAGCACCCGTTGACCCCGCCCCCGGAGCGCCCGTCGCCCCCTGCCCACCGCCACCTCGCCAAGCCCACCGCCCGGAGCGCCCGTTGACTCGCATCCCCACCAAGTCCCGCCCCCGGAGCGCCCGTTGACCCCCGCCCGCCGCGCCGACCGCGCGGTGTACCTGCGCAGCCACCCGCTGCTGTTCGCCCTGCTCGCCGCGACCCGGCACCGGCCGGTGCTCCGGCTCGGCCGCACCGTGCTGGTGCACCACCCGGACGCCTACCGCGAGGTGCTCACCCGGGTGCCGCTCGACCGGACGGCCGAGCACACCACCGGCGGCACCGCCGCCCGGCTCACCGGCGGCAGCCTGCTCTTCGACCAGCAGGGAGCCGAACACCGCGCCGCCCGACGGGAGTTGGCCGCCCTGCTGGGCCCGGCGGGGGCGGCCGCGCTGGAGCCGGACTGGCGGCGGATCCTGGACCGGCACCTGGCCGGCCTCACCGCGCCGGTCGACCTGGTCCCCGCCGTCCGCGAACTGGCCGGGGCGACGGCCGCCGCGCTCACCGGCAGCGACGCCGACCCGGTCCGTCTCGCCCGCGCCGCCGAACGCGCCGCGGCCGCCACCGCCCGCGCGCACCTGCCCGCCCTGCTGCCCCGTCCGGGCGGCGCCCGCCGGGCCCGGGCGGCCGCCGAGCGGCTCCGGCTGCTGCTGCCCGACCCGCGCGACGCGATGCTCGCCGTCGCCGCCGTCAACACCACCCTCGCCGCGCTGCCCCGGGCCGCCGCCTGGTGCGCCCGCGAGCAGCTCTGGGACCGCGCCCGCGAGGACGCCCCGGCGCTGGCCGCCGAGTTGCTCCGCCGCACCGCCGCCTCCCCGGTCCTGCCCCGGGCCGCGGCCGCCGACGCCACCGTCCTCGGCCACCGGATCCGCCGCGGCGACCGCCTCCTGCTGGTCGCCCGGCACGCCGCCGAGGCCCACCGCGACGCCCCCGCCCACCCGCACGCCGCCCGGGCCCCGTTCGGCTTCGGCCCGCACACCTGCCCGGGCGCCGGCCTGGCCCGCGCCCAACTCGCCCTGCTGCTCGGCACCCTGGCCCCGCACGCCCCCCGCGTCCTGCGCACCGCCCCGCACCCCGGCAGCGCCCTGCCCTCCTACCGCAGCTGTGTCCTCGCGGCGCCCGCAGCGAAACCCCCGGTACCCACCCGCCCGGCCCCCGTCCGCCCGGCCCTCGTCCGCCCGGCCACCACCCGCCCGGTACCCGCCCGCCCGGAGGAGCCCCCGTGCCCCCGCTGACCCTCGCCCTGACCGGCGCCACCGGCTTCTGCGGCGGACACCTCGCCGCCCTCGCCACCGCCCGCGGCCACCGGGTGCTCGCGCTCGGCCGCCGCCCCGCCCGGCACGGCGTGCACGTGCCGTGGGACGCCGCCGCCGACGCCCCCGCCCCGCCCGAACTGCGCGCGGCGGACCTCGTGGTGCACTGCGCCGCGGCCGTCGGCGACCACCCGCCGGGCTCCCCCGCCGAACGGCACCAGCACACCGTCAACGTGCGGGCCACCGAACGCCTGCTGGCGGCCGCCGCCGGCACGCCCTTCGTGTTCGTGAGCAGCGCCAGCGTCTACGACCCCCGCCCGGACCGGTCCCTGGTCGGCGAGCAGCACCCCACCGCCGCAGGGCACTTGAACGCCTACGGCCGGACGAAGTCCCGCGCGGACGCCCTCGCGCTCGCCGCCGGCGCCGTCGTGCTGCGCCCGCGCGCGGTGTACGGACCGGGGGACCCGCACCTGGTGCCGCGGCTGCTGGCGTCGGTGCGGTACGGGGTGCTGGCGCTGCCGGGCGGGGACGTCGAGTTGAGCCTGACCGCGGTGGAGAACCTGGCCGAGGCGTGCCTGGCGGCGGCGGGCTGGCCGCCGGGCGCGTACAACGTCGCCGACCGGGCCCCGTACCGGCGGGACGCGGCGCTGCGCCGGGTGCTGGCGGCGCACGGCCGCCGGGCCCGGCTGCTGCACGTGCCGCCCGGGCTGGCGGCGCTCGCGGTCGGCCGGCGCCCGCAGCCGACCCGGTACGCGCTGGACCAGCTCGCGCACCGGGTGGTGCTGGACACGCGGAAGTCCCGGTCCCGGGGCTTCACCCCGGGCCGGGACCTCGACGACTACCTCGCTGCCCTCGGCAGCCGGGCCGGCTACCGGGCCGGCTAGTTCTTGGCGGCCTTCTTGATCAGGATCACCACGGCGGCGGCGATGCCGACCAGGACCAGCACGTTGATGGCGAAGCCCACGATGCCGGCGACCACGCCGACGATGGTCCAGAAGATCTTCCAGGCGATCACCAGCAGCAGGATCGGGACCACGATGTTGCGCACCCACGAGGGCAGCGACTTCCAGAGCTCGGCCATGTCCGTACCTTCTCCCCTCGGGGTCGGTGCCGGTGGTTCCGGCTGCGTTCCCGCTCCCTCGATCTCGACACTTCGATCGTAGGCGGCGCCGGGAGCCGAAATCGAGGGGGACCGGCCCGGAGAGAACCCGGAGATCCTTCCCTGAGTCCCGGCCGGGCGCGGCCCCGGGAGAACCCTCAGACCGGCCAGGTCTCGCCGCGCCAGGCGGCGTCCCAGAACATCCACTCGTAGCGCGAGGTGGTGGTGAAGTGCTCGACCACGCGCCGCCGTTCGGCCGCGGACAGCTCCGCGCCGATCCGGTCGGTGAGGTCCAGGACGCGGCGCACCACGCTCTGGAAGCCCTCGTCGCCGTAGGCGGCGATCCACTTGGCGTAGAGCGGCTCGGGGGAGGAGCGGCGGGCCAGCTCCTCGCCGACCCGGGCGTAGATCCAGTAGCAGGGCAGGACGGCGCCGAGCGCCTCGGCGAAGGAGCCGCCGTACGCGGTGGCCAGCAGGTAGGAGGTGTAGGCCCGGGTGGTGGGCCGCACCACCTCGTCGCCCTCGGCGCCGCCGCCGAGCGCGGACATGAACTCGCCGTGCATCTCCTGCTCGGCGGCGATAGCGCCGACCGCGTCGTTGCAGAAGGCCAGCACCTCGTCCTCGCCGGGGGCCTTGGCGGCGCAGACGGCCAGCGCCCGGGCGTAGTCGCGCAGGTAGTGGGAGTCCTGGACGACGAAGTGCCGGAACGCAGCGCGCGGGAGGGTGCCGTCGGCGAGGCCGAGCAGGAAGGGGTGGTCGAGGATCCGGCGGTAGGTCGGCTCGGCGGCCGCCCACAGTTCGTCGGTGAGCTTCACGGGTTCGTCCTCCTGCGCGGGTGCGGCCTCGGCACGGGTCAGTCCTCCGGCGGGGAGAAGACCACCAGCACCCGCAGTTCCTCGGTGATGTGGTGGAAGCGGTGCTCCGTCCCGGCGGGGACGAACACCACGCTGCCGCGCCCGACCGTGGCGGTCTCCCGGCCGACGGTGAGCTCGGCCCGGCCGCTGACCACCAGGTAGATCTCGTCCTGGGCGTGCGGGGTCTGCGGGTCGGTGTCGCCGGGGGAGAGCGCGTACAGGCCGGCGGACATCGTCGGCTGCTTCAGGAAGCGCAGGTACGCGCCGTCGTTCCCGGCGCGCTCGGCGTCGAGTTCGTCCAGCCGGAACAGTTTCATCGGGGGCTCGGCTCCTCTCCCGGGTCGGGCCCCATTCAACAACACCGTCCCGGAGAGCTTCCGCGCGGCCGTCCGGGCCTGCCACCATCCGCAGCATGAAGAATTTCGTGATCAAAACGCTCGTCAACGCGGCGGCCATCTGGGTCGCCGCCTGGATCGTCACCGGGATCACGCTCTCGGGGGACGACTGGCAGCACAAGGCGCTCACCGTGATCGGGGTCGCCCTGGTCTTCGGGGTGATCAACTTCCTGATCAAGCCGCTGGTGAAGCTGTTCTCGCTGCCGCTGTTCTTCCTCACGCTGGGGCTGATCACCTTCGTGATCAACGCCCTGATGCTCTGGCTGACCTCCTGGGCCTCGGACAAGCTGAGCCTGGACTTCCACGTCGAGGGCTTCTGGTCGGCGCTGCTCGGCGCGCTGATCATCAGCCTGGTGTCCTGGGGCCTCAACCTGGCGCTCAAGGAGGACTGACCGCCCGCGGGCGGCCCGCCGACGCCGGGCCGCCCGCGGAACGCACCCGGGGTCAGCCCGCGTTCTCGTGTCCGGTGCCGGAGAGGATCGAGGCCAGTTCCTCGTCCAGCTCCCCGCCGGACAGCTCCTGGCCCATCGGCACCAGCCGGTCGGTGCGGGCCAGAAAGGCCAGCAGCGGCGCGGTGGCCGCCCGCAGCAGGGCGTCGCCGGCGGGGGAGCGCAGCACGACGCAGGTCGCGCCGAGGTCCTCGTCGGCCGGGTGGACGTGCACGTCGCCCTCGCCGGTGGGCCGGCCGGTCCCGTCCACCAGCAGCTCCCGGGCGAAGACCCAGGTGACCGGCTCGTCGCCGGGCAGGTGGAAGGTGAGGCGGACGGCGAACGGGTCGTCGCCGTCGTAGTCCAGGTCGACCGCGATGCGGAAGGAGAGCTCGCTCGACACCACGAGGTGCATCGCCATCCGGGCTCGGACCGTGTTGTGCATGCGCCAGTACCTCTCGTTCTGCCCGCACGGTGCGCCGAGGGCCGTGCGGGTCCCTGCGGACGGGTGGCTGCGTCTGTGGTTCTTTGTCCCCTGATTCCCTGTTCGACGCCCATCGTCCACGTTTGCGGCCGATGCGGACAAGGTCCGCTTTTTCAAATGGTGAACGAACCGCACACGGAATCACCCCACCGCACCGCCCCCGCCGCCCCGGACGAACGCCGGGAACATCGCGCCGACCAGGCAGCGCAGCCGGGCCGCGGCGGGGCCTAGCCGGTCGCCCTGCTCCAGCGGGAGCGAGATGGCCATGGTGGCGACCACCGAGCCGACGGTGATCGGCACGGCCGCGCAGACCGTGCCGAGCGCGTACTCCTGGCGCTCCAGCACCGGCATGGTCGGCCGGACCCGCTCCAGCCGGCGCAGCACGGTGCGGACGTCGCCGGAGGTCGAGGGGGTGAGGGCGGCGGGGCGGTACCGGGAGAGGTGGTCGAGCCGTTCCTCGGAGCCGAGTTGGGAGAGCAGGCAGAGCCCGATGGCGTGCGCGTGCGCGGTGGCGCGGAAGTCCGCCCACTCCTCGACCTGCGGCTGCCCGGCGCCGGAGACCACGTCGACCAGCCGCACCTCGCCGTCCTGGTAGACCGCGTAGTAGACGGCGGCGCCGAGTTCGTCGCGCAGCTCCTCCATCCGCCCGTGCAGGCGGACGCGTTCGGACTGCCGGGTGTCGGCGCGGCTGATCCCGCCGACCGAGTCGCCGTAGTAGAACCGGCCGTCCTCGCGCCGCAGGTAGCCCTCGTGGGTGAGGGTGCGCAGCAGGTGGTAGGTGGTGCCGAGGGGCAGTCCGGCGGAGCGGGCGAGCTGCTTGGCGGTGGCGCCGTGGACGTGCGAGCCGACCGCCTCCAGCAGGCGCAGGGCGCGCTGCACCGAGGTGATCAGGGTGGGCGCCCGCGGCGCGCGTATCGCGCCGTCGGCCGCGGGGGCCGTGGTCCGCCCTGCCGGTCGCCCGGTCCGGTGCATGCTCATCCCCATCCCCCGGGCGTCGAATGGCGCTCGGAGGAGGGTGCTCCGAGTCCGCCCGGCAGGCGGACATTTGAGCACAGGGCGGGCACCGCTGCAATGACAATGCCCCACACATCAGGCAATTCACCTTCCATTCGAAGGCATGCGACCGACCGAATCGACACCTTGCGAGGCGCTGGCCCGCCCGACCGGTCGAATCGAAGATCCACAGCGGCCGCACCCCTCGCCACCTCCTGACACTCCCGGACCCGCCGTTCCACCCGTCCGGCGGAACAGGTACCTCCGATTCGTCCCCCTGTGCGAGTTTCGCGCCCGCCGCCGCGCGGGAGACTCCCGCACAACGCTCGCGCCCCGGAGGTGGCAGCCATGTCGGGCCCGGTCCGTCCTGTCGTCAAACGCACCGCCCGCGCGATCCTGCTGGAGGTCGACCCGGACGACCCGCACGCGCCCGCCTCGCTGGTGCTGATCCGCCGGGTCCGCCCCGGCTCCCCGCACCCGTACTGGATCACCCCCGGCGGCGGCGTCGAGCCCACCGACCCGACGGTGGTCGCCGCCCTGCACCGCGAGGTGGACGAGGAGTTGGGCGGCAAGGTCACCGACGTGGTGCCCGCCTTCGTCGACACCGTCGCGCACTCCCACCACGAGGACGGCACCCCCGCGCACCCGCACGGCGTCAAGGTGCAGCACTTCTTCGTCTGCCGGCTCGCCGCGCTGGACGCGTCCCGCCGGCACGGCCCCGAGGTCGAGCAGCCCAACGGCGAGTACGCGATCGTCCGGGTCCCCTTCACCCGCGAGGGCGTCACCTCGGTCAACGTCGTCCCTCCCAGCCTGCGCGCCTACCTCGCCGCCAACATCGAGGGCGTCCGCGCCCTGCTCGCCCCCGACCTGGGCTGACCGCCCTCAGTCCGCCCGCGCCGCCAGGTCGTGCCGGACGCTCCCCTCCGGCACCCCGCAGCGCCGCAGCACCGCCGCCCCGGCCCGCACCATCGCCGCCGGGCCGCTCAGGTACGCCGCGAAGCCGTGCCAGGGCGCGTACCGGGCCACCACCTCCGGCAGGTCCCCGACCAGCGCCCCGGCCGGTGCGCCCGCCGGCTCCGACACCACCGGACGCACCGTCAGCCAGGAGTGCCGGGAGGCCAGTTCGCGCAGCTCCTCCAGCCGGTACAGCTCGGCGGCCCGCCGCGCCCCGTAGAACACCTCCACCCGCCGCCCGGCCGCCCCCCGCTCGGCGACCTCCTCGACCAGCGCCGCGACCGGCCCGATCCCGGTGCCGCCGCCCAGGCAGAGCAGGTCCTCCCCCGCCGCGTGGTCCACCGTCATCGCGCCCTCCGCCGCCCCCAGCCGCAGCACGTCGCCCGGCCGCGCCCGGTGCACCAGCGCGTTGCTCACCCAGCCCGCCTGCACCGCCTTCACGTGCAGCGTCAGCAGCCCGTCCGCCCGCGGCGCCGAACCGAACGAGTACGGCCGCCACACCCGCGGCCACCACGGCGTCTCCACCGCCGCCCACTGCCCGGCCCGGAACGGGTACGCCTGGTCCGGACGGAGCGTCAGCACCGCGACGTCCCGGGTGGCCCGGCGGTGCTCCACCACCTCGGCCTGCCACCACGGCGGGGCCGAACGGGCCTCCTCGTCCGCGCCCTCCGCCATCAGCCGGGCCACCAGCGCCAGCAGCCGCCGCCAGGCCGCCTCGGTCCGCCCGTCCCAGCCGCTGCCGCCGTACCGGGCCAGCGCCGCCACCAGGCAGTCCGCCGCCGAGGCGTAGTACCGGGGCAGCGCCCCGTACTTGCGGTGCCGCCGCCCCAGCGGGCCCAGGTACTCCCGCAGCGCCACCGGGTCGCCCGCCCGGGACGCGCACAGCCGCAGTGCCCGGAACAGCCGGGTGCGCTGCTCGTCCATCGCCGCCGGGAACATCGCCCGCAGCTCCGGGTGGCGGAGGAACACCAGCGCGTGGAAGTGCGCCATCGCCCGGTCCGCGTCCGCCGCCACCGCGGCCAGGGCGGCCCGCACCAGCACCAGGTCCTCGGCCCCCGGCGGCTCCGGCACCGGCCCGGCCGCCCCGGCCGGCTCCAGCGCGGGCGGCGGCTCGACGGCCGCCGGCACCCCCAGGCCCGGCTCCACCGGTCGTCCGGGCCGACCCGGTTCAGCGCCGGCGCCGGGGCCTGCCGCAACAGCGGCGCGGACGGTGCCGGAGCAGCCGTCGCGGGCACCGTCGGCGCCCAGGTCGGCTTCGCCGGGACGGCCGGCACCGGCACCAGCCCCGCCGCGCCCACCGGCACCACCGGTGCCACCGGCCCCACCGGGAACGGGAGCGCGGACGGCGAGACGGCCGGGAACACCGCCGCGGCCGGGGGCTGCTCCGCCGGGCCCGACGGCTCCCGCTGCTCCGGGGCCGTCGGGGCCGTCGGGTCCCCGTCCTTCGACGACCGGCTCCCCAGGACGAGCTGACGAGTGCTCAAGAGAATCGTTTCGCTTCCGATCGGCCTGTGTACTGACGCACCAGCACAGTGACACCGACCGGACAGATCGTCCGAAGAATCCGGCGAACCCCGGACACCCGGGCCGTCCACCCGCTACCCTCGCCCGCCGCGTCCTACCGCGCTCCCACAGCGCTCCTACAGCGCCCGCAGCAGCGTCCCCGGGCGCTCCACGCAGTCCGCGACGAACCGCAGGAAGCCGCCGGCCGTGCCGCCGTCGCAGACCCGGTGGTCGAAGGTGAAGGACAGCTGGGTGACCTGGCGGACCGCCAACTCCCCCTCGTGCACCCACGGTTTGGGGGTGATCCGGCCCACCCCGAGCATCGCCGCCTCCGGGTGGTTGAGCAGCGGCGTCGAGCCGTCCACCCCGAACACGCCGTAGTTGTTCAGCGTGAACGTCCCGCCGGTCAGCTCCGCCGGGCCCAGGCTGCCCGACCGGGCCCCCTCGGTCAGCCGGGCCAGCTCCGCCGAGAGCCGCTCGGTGCCGAACTGCCGGGCGTCCCGGACCACCGGCACCAGCAGGCCGCGCGGGCCCTGCGCCGCGAAGCCCAGGTGCACGGCGCGGTGCCGGCGCACCGCCTCGCCCTCGACGCTCGCGTTCAGCTCGGGGAAGCGCTCCAGCCCGGCCAGGCAGATCCGGGCCAGCAGCGCCAGCACGCTCACCTTCGGTCCCGGCACCTGGTTCAACTGGGCCCGCAGCGCCATCAGTTCGGTGGCGTCCGCGTCCACCCAGCAGGTCGCGGCGGGGATCTCCCGGTGACTGCGGGTGAGCTTCTCGGCCACCGCCCGGCGCAGCCCGCGCAGCGGCACCAGCTCCTCGTCCGGTCCGGTTCCACGTGGAACAACGACCGGCTCGGGGGCCGCAGTTGCCTCGATCGCCCGCTCCACGTCCCGCCGGGTGACCAGCCCGTCCGGGCCGCTGCCGGCCACCGCGGCCAGGTCCAGCCCGTGCTCCCGGGCGATCCGGCGCACCAGCGGCGAGATCACCGCCACCAAGGCCGGAGCCGCCGCCACCGGAGCCGCCGCCACCGGGGCGACCGGAGCCGGAGCCGCAGCCGCAGCGGGTACGGCCGGGGCGGCCGGAGCGCCCCGGGCAGCACCCGCCGCCGTCCGGCCCGCCGGGCCTCGGCGACGCCGTAGCCGACCAGCGGCCGCTCCACCGCGGGCTCGCCGCCGCCCCCGGAGTCCCCGGGCCCGGGCGCCACCGCGACGGTCACCAGCGGGGCGCCGACCGGCACCTCCTGCCCGACCTCGCCGTACCGCGCGGTCACCACCCCGCCGTACGGGCAGGGCACCTCGACCACCGCCTTGGCGGTCTCCACCTCCACCACCGGCTGGTCGACGGCGATCACCTCGCCGACCTCGACCATCCAGCGCACCACTTCCGCCCCGGTGAGTCCCTCACCGAGGTCGGGCAGCGTGAACTCGCGGACCACCGCCACCGCCATCACTCCTCCCACTGCAGCCGTGCGACCGCGTCCAGGATCCGGTCCACCCCGGGCAGGTGGTGGTGCTCCAGCATCGGCGGCGGGTACGGGATGTCGAAGCCGGTGACCCGCAGCACCGGCGCGGCCAGGTGGTGGAAGCACTTCTCGGTCAGCCGGGCGGCGATCTCCGCCCCGGCCCCGCCGAAGCCGGCCGCCTCGTGCACCACCACGGCCCGGCCCAGCGAGCGGACCACCTCGCAGGCGGTGGCCTCGTCGAACGGCACCAGCGAGCGCAGGTCGAGCACCGCCAGGTCCCAGCCCTCGGCCTTCGCGGCCTCGGCGGCCTCCAGGCAGACCGGCAGCGAGGGCCCGTAGGTGACCAGCACCGCCGAGGTCCCGGGGCGGCGCAGCACGGCCTTCCCGATCGGCGCGACGGCCGTGGCCGGGTCCCACTCGGCCTTGCCCCAGTAGAGCCGCTTGGGCTCCAGGAACACCACCGGGTCGTCCGAGGCGATCGCCTCCCGCAGCAGCCCGTACGCGTCGGCGACGGTGCCGGGGGTGACCACGTGCAGGCCGGGGGTGTGCGCGTAGTACGCCTCGGAGGCGTCGCTGTGGTGCTCGACGCCGCCGATGCCGCCGCCGTACGGGATCCGGACGGTGATCGGCAGCGGGAGCTTCCCGGCGGTGCGGTTGCGCATCTTGGCGACGTGCGAGAACAGCTGCTCCATGGCCGGGTAGGCGAAGGCGTCGAACTGCATCTCGACCACCGGTCGCAGCCCGTACATGGCCATGCCGACGGCGGTGCCGAGGATGCCGGCCTCGGCCAGCGGGGTGTCCAGGCAGCGGTCGGAGCCGAACTCGGCGGTCAGGCCGTCGGTGATCCGGAAGACGCCGCCGAGCGCGCCGACGTCCTCGCCGAGCACGTGCACGGTCTTGTCGGCGTGCATGGCGTCGCGCAGCGCGAGGTTCAGGGCCTGCGCCATGGTGCCGGTGCGCAGACCGTGCTGGTCGCGGCCGGACTGCTCGCGGGTGGCGGTGGTCATCGGCCCTGCACCTCGGCCTCCGCGGCGAGCTCGGCGGCCAGCTGCGCGGCCTGCTCGCGCAACTGCTGGGTGGGTTCGGCGTAGACGTGCGCGAACAGCGACATCGGGTCCAGTTCGGGGTCGGCGTGGAACTCGGCGCGCATCCGGGCGGCCAGCTGCTCGGCCTGCTCGGCGGCGTCGGCGACCAGCTGCTCGTCGAGCAGGCCGCGCCCGCGCAGGGCGTCCTCCAGCAGCCGGACCGGGTCGTGCTGCTGCCAGGCCTCGACCTCCTCGGCGTGCCGGTAGCGGGTGGCGTCGTCGGCGTTGGTGTGCGCCTCGATGCGGTAGGTGAGCGCCTCGACCAGGGTGGGGCCGCCGCCGGAGCGGGCCCGCTCGACGGCCTCGGTGAGCACCTGGTGCACGGCGAGCGCGTCGTTGCCGTCGACCAGTCGGCCGGGCATGCCGTAGCCGACCGCCTTGTGGGCCAGGGTCGGCGCGGCGGACTGCCGGGTCAGCGGGACGGAGATCGCGTAGCCGTTGTTCTGCACCAGGAACACCACGGGGACGTGCAGCACGGCGGCGAAGTTCAGGCCCTCGTGGAAGTCGCCCTCGCTGGTGCCGCCGTCGCCGAGCAGGGCCAGCGCGACCGTGTCGTCGCCGGCCAGCCGGGCGGCGTGCGCCAGGCCGACGGCGTGCGGGACCTGGGTGGCCAGCGGGGTGCACAGCGGGGCGGTGCGGGTGGCGCGCGGGTCGTAGCCGGTGTGCGCGTCGCCGCGCAGCAGGGTGAGCGCCTGCAGCGGGTCGACGCCGCGGGCGACCACGGCGAGGGTGTCCCGGTAGGACGGGAACAGCCAGTCCTGGGGGCGCAGCGCGAGCGCGGCGGCCACCTGGCAGCCCTCCTGGCCGGTGGACGCCGGGTAGACGGCGAGCCGGCCCTGCTTGGTGAGGGTGGTGGCCTGCTGGTTGTAGCGGCGGCCGGCGACCAGCCGCCGGTACAGCTCGCGCAGCAGCTCGGGGTCGGCCGCGTCGGCGGCGGGGGTGCCCAGGACCCGGTGCGGCTCGGTGTCGGGCAGCAGCGGGGCGGGGTCGGTGCGGGGCGCGGTGGCGCCGGGGCGCCAGCCGGGGACGGTGTCGGCCTCGGCGGGCTGGTTCCTGTGGTCCAGGACGGTCATCTCGGGCACCTCCGGGGTGGTGGGGGCTCCCTACCGATTGTTCGGTCGTCTGTTCATCTTGACCATATCCCCGTCAAGACGGTGGACAGTCGGCCGAAAGGGAGGTCTGCTGGGGCCAGCACGTCCAATCACGAGGGATGGGGGGCCATGTCGGCTGAACAGGTGTCCAGACTCGACCGCGTCGACCGGTCGATCCTGCGGCTGCTGCGGCAGGACGGCCGCGCCTCGATCCGCTCGGTGGCCGAGCGGGTGCACGTGTCCCGGGCGAACGCGTACGCCCGGATCTCCAGGATGGTCGAGGACGGGGTGATCCGCGGCTTCACCGCCCGGGTCGACCACGAGAAGGCCGGCCAGGCCGCCTCCGCGTACGTCACGCTGCGGATCGTGCAGAACTCCTGGCGCACCGTGCGCGAGCAGCTGCTGCGGCTGCCCGGGGTGGCGCACATCGCGCTGGTCGGCGGCGACTACGACGTGCTGATGCTGGTCCACACCGACGACAACCGGGCGCTGCGCGAGCTGGTGCTGGGCAGCATCCAGTCCATCCCGGAGGTGCTGGGCACCCGCACCATGCTGGTGTTCGAGGAGACCGACCAGATCCCGGCCGACGGGCTGTAGGACCGCCGTCCCGGATCCGGCCGCTCAGTCCTGGCCGGCCGCGTCGACCGCTCAGTCCTCGCCGGCCGCTCAGTCCTCGCCGACCGCGACCACCACCACGGCGTACCCGCCGCCGATGCCGACCAGCGCCGCGTCGAAGGTGCACTCGGTGACGGACCGCCAGCCGCGGTGGGCCCCGCCGGGCGCGGGGTGCGCGGCGTGGCCGTTGGCCCGCCAGTCGGCGTCCGGGCCGAGCAGCGCGACCAGCGCCCCGGCGTCCGCCACCGCCCTCGGGTCCGGTCCGGCGTCGGAGCGGAACACCAGGTCCTGCCAGAGCGTGGCGGCCATCCAGTCCGCCGCCCGCGCCGCCGGGACGCGCACCTCCAGCCGCTCGTGCAGCTCCCGGTCGGTGCGCGGGCCGCCGTGGTCGCGGCAGTGCCCGCAGTGCGGGTGCAGCAGCCCGGTCGGCTCCAGCGCGTCCCAGCACAGCCGTCCGTGGTCGAGCCCGCGGTCCGGGCCGAGCACGGCCACCCGGTCGTTCTCCCGGGCCCACCAGGCCAGCCGCCGGCGCAGCTCCTTCGCTTCCTTCGGCCCGCTCACCGGGCGCGCAGCCCCTCGAAGGCGAACCGGGCGACCGCGTCGGGCAGGTGCTCGGCGCCGCGCTGGCCGGGCCGGTACCACTCGACCAGCGAGTTGACCGTGCCGAACAGCAGCCGGGTGGCCAGCCGGGGTTCGACGTCGGCGCGCAACTGCCCGGCGGTGACAGCGTCCTGGACCAGTTCGGCGACCCGGTGGTCGAAGTCGCGCCGCCGCTCCAGCGCCCACTGCTCGGTGGCGGTGTTGCCGCGCACCCGCAGCAGCAGCGTCACGTACGGCAGTTCGGCCAGCAGCACCTCGGCGGTGCGGCGCACCACGTGCTCCAGCCGGTCCACCGGGCGGCCCGCGGTGGCTTCCGGCTCCTCCAGGATCGTGAACAGCGCGTCCAGGGCCCGGCCGACGGCGAGGCGCAGCAGTTCCTCCTTGCCGCGCACGTGGTGGTAGATCGAGGACTTGGAGATCCCGGCGGCCCTGGACAGGTCCTCCATCGAAGTGCCGTCGTAGCCGCGTTCGTTGAAGACCCGCACGGTGACGGCGAGCAGCGATTCGACGGTGTAGGCGGCGCGCGCGGGGTGATCGGCCATGCGTCGAGTATCCCCGGCGCCCGCCCGTCCCGCCCCGGCGGGTGCCCTCAGGCCCCGGGCCGCCCGGCGGGGTCGCGGTCGGCCGCGGCCCGGGCGGCGGGGGCCGCGGCGGGGGTGGCCCGGGCGGCGGGGGCGGCCGGTCCCGCGGTGTCCTCGGCGACGAAGTAGGCGGGCCGGCGCTGCACCGAGGTGTAGATCCGGGCCACGTACTCGCCGAGCAGGCCGACGCAGATCAGCTGCACCCCGCCGATGAACAGCAGGCCGACGAAGAGCGAGGTCCAGCCGGGCACGGTGGCGCCGAACAGGTAGACGGTCAGGCAGAAGGCCAGCAGCAGCAGGCAGGTGAAGAAGGCGACGGTGCCGAGCCAGGTGGCCAGCCGCAGCGGGGCGGCGGAGAAGCCGGTGACGCTGTCCAGGGCGAGCCGGACCATCTTGGTCAGCGGGTACTTGGTGCTCCCGGCGACCCGCTCCTCGCGCACGTAGCGCACCTCGCCGCTGGGGAAGCCCAGCCAGGGCACCAGCAGCCGGTAGACCCGCTGCTGCTGGTCCGGCAGTTCCTTGAGCGCCTCGACGGCCTCCCGGCTGAGCAGCCGGAAGTCCCCCGCGTTGGACGGCACCTGCTGCCCCACCAGGCGGCGGATCAGCCAGTAGTAGCCGCCGGCCGTCCAGCGCTTGAAGCCGGTGTCGGTGGAGCGGTCCTCGCGCACCCCGTAGACGATGTCCAGGCCCTCGGCGCGGGCCAGTTCCAGCATCTCGGGGATCTTCTCCGGCGGGTCCTGCAGGTCGGCGTCGATGCTGGCCACGTAGGCGCCGACGGCGTGGTCCAGCCCGGCGGTCAGCGCGGCCTGGTGGCCGCCGTTGCGGCGCAGCCGGACCATCCGCAGCTCGGGCCAGTCGGCGGCCAGGTCGCGCAGCAGGGCGGCGGTCTTGTCGGCGCTGCCGTCGTCGACGGCGAGCACCTCGTAGCGGGCGCCGAGGCCGTCCAGCACCGGGCGCATCCGGGCGGCGAAGGCGGGGAGGGCGTCCTCCTCGTTGTACATCGGGACGACCACCGACAGCAGGGTGCCCTCCGGTGCAGGTGCACTCATGTGTCTCTCCCGCCGCTGGGTGTCGTCCGTCCGATGGTGGGGAGTGTAGTCAGGTGGCCGTCCCGTCAGGTACAGACCAGCGGTACGTACCGTAGGCTCGCCCGAGCACCCGGGCGGCCCGGCGGGGCCCGAGACCCAGACAGGACCTGATGGAGATGGCAGCGAGCCCCGACACCGAAGTGGTCGAGCGACCCGATCCGCCCGTGGACGGCGACGCGCCCGCCGCCGGCCCCCGCGCCTGGCTGCGGCACGTCCTGGCCGAGTACGGGCCGGCCCTGGCGGCGTTCGCGGCGGTCCGGCTGATCGCCTTCACCTCTTTCATGTGGCTGCTGTCCTGGTCCGGGGAGTACCTGACGAAGGACCCGCGGTTCGGCGGCGGCAAGAACGTCTGGGACGTGCTCGGCGGCTGGGACGGCTGGTGGTACCAGCAGGTCGCGCAGAACGGCTACGACCCGAAGCTGCTGCCGTCCACCTCCGGCCCGTGGACGCTGGAGCAGAACTCGGTCGCGTTCTTCCCGCTCTACCCCGGCATGATCAAGATGGTCTCCGCGGTGACCGGCCTGAACTCGCTGGGCGCGGGCATCGTGGTCTCGGTGCTGTCCTCGTTCGTCGCGGCGGCCGGCATCTACGCGGTGGCCAAGCTGATCGCGGGCCACCGGGCCGCGGTGATCGCCGCCGCCGTCTGGGGCGTGTTCCCCGGCTCCGGCGTCGAGTGGGCGGTCTACTCGGACTCGCTGTTCGTCGCGCTGGCCGCCTGGGCCTGCTACTTCGTGATGACCCGCAACTGGCTGGCCGCGGGCGTCACCTCCTTCGTCGCCGGGCTGAACCGGCCGACCTCGGCCGCGCTCGCCGCGGGCGTCGGGGTGGCCGCGCTGATCGCGCTGTGGAAGCGCCGCGACGGCGTGCTCGGCCCGCTGGCCGCCCTGGTGATCGCCCCGCTCGGGTTCGCCGGCTACATCGCCTGGGCCAGCTGGCGGATGGGCAGCATGACCGCCTACTTCGACCTCCAGCGCGGTGCCTGGCTGCACTTCTTCGACTGGGGCAAGCACACCGGCAACGTGATCACGAACCTGCTGTTCGGGCACCACGACTACATCTTCGGCTACCCCACCGAGGACCTGATCGCGCTGTTCCTGGTGTTCTCGCTGCCGATCCTGATCTTCCTGCTGGTCCGGATGCGCCCGCCGGTCTTCCTGCTCGTCTACACCGGCATCACCCTGGTGCTGGTCCTCGGCAGCCAGCAGATCTTCGGCAACACCTCCCGCTACCTGCTGCCCTGCTTCCCGCTCTTCCTGCCGATCGCGGTCGCCCTCAAGCGGCTCTCCCGGGCCTCCCTCGCGTTCACCCTGGGCACCGTCGCGGTGGCCTCCGGCTGGTACGCCGGCTACGTCCTGTTCGAACTGGGCATCCCGTAAGGATCCCTAAAGGACGGTCAAGAACACCTGAAGGGGGCGGCTCCGGTGCGCGGAGCCGCCCCCTTCCTGCCACACTCGCGCGTTCCGGGCTCTTCGTCCTCCCCCACGCCCCCCGAGGAACCACGCGATGCGCACCCGCCGGCCGCTGGCCGCCACCGCCCTGTCCGCCCTCGCCCTGTGCGCGCTGACGGCCTGCGGGCCGGACCACGAGAAGGGCGCCGCCGCCCCGTCCGCCCCCGCCGCGCCCTCCGCCGCCGCCCCGGCCCCGACCGGCACCCCGCTGGCCGACCTGCCGGTGGCGGACGTCGTGGCCGGGTCGCGGGCCGCGGGCGCCGCGCTGACCGGCCTGACCCTGACCGTCAGCGTCCCCGGCCACCGGGACGGCCCGTTCAACGGCACCTTCGCCGAGGACGGCGCGGGCGCCTGCACCGGCCGGTTCACCGTGCGGGACAAGGGCTCGGCGGAACTGCTGCGCAGCGGCGGCCGGGCCTGGATCCGGCCGGACAAGGACTACCTGGCGGTCGCCCTGCCGGACGCCCCCGCGGCGGCCGCCGGCAAGTGGCTGCCGGTGGAGGGCGGCGTCCCGGACTACACCTCCTTCTGCGACCTGGGCGTCCGGATGGCCCGGCAGGTCGGCCTGGACACCGACGGCAGCCCGGGCAGGGACCTCGCCAAGGCGGGCACCGAGCAGATCAACGGGGCCGCGGCGGTGGTCGTCACGATGACCGACCGGGACGGCACCCCGGTCCGCTACGCCGTCGCCGCCCAGGGCGAGCCCCGGCTGCTGGCCGCCGAGAGCGGCTCCGGCGCGACGACCGTGCGGCTCGGCGACTTCGACCGGCCGGTGCAGGCCGCCCCGCCCGCCGAGGACCAGGTCTTCCGGCGCTGAACCGGCATCCCCGCGCACGGGACGGGGCCGGGGGCCTTGCACCGACCGATCGTTCGGTTACGCTGAGGAGCGTCCCGCCCCGCCCCCGTGAGGAGCGCACCATGGCCGCTGCGACCCCTGCCCTGCCGGTCGCCGAACTGCTCGCCCGCCACCAGGACACCCTCGACCGTGCCCTGGCCGCGATCGCCACCCGCGACTACTGGTCGCCGTACGCGGAGTTCCCCAAGGCCTACGGGGAGAGCGCCCCCGCCGACGGCAAGGCCGCCTTCGAGGCCCTGCTGGGGCGGGAGTTCGACCTCCCCGGCCACCCCGCCGGCAGCGCGCCGGTCGGCTCCGAGACCTCCCCGTACGGCCTCGAACTGGGCATCGGCTACCCGCACGCCGAGCCGGACGCGCTGCTCGGCGCGCTGGAGGCGGCCCGGCCCGGCTGGGCCCGGGCCACCCCCGCCGAGCGGGCCGCGGTCTGCCTGGAGGTGCTGGCCCGGATCAACGCCCGCTCGCACGAGTTCGCGCAGGCCGTGATGCACACCACCGGCCAGGCGTACGGCATGGCCTTCCAGGCCGGCGGCCCGCACGCCCAGGACCGCGGCCTGGAGGCGGTGGCGTACGCGTACGCCGAGCAGACCCGGCTGCCCCGTTCGGCGAGCTGGACCAAGCCCCAGGGCAAGCGCGAACCCCTGGTGATGACCAAGGAGTTCACCGCCGTGCCGCGCGGCACCGCGCTGCTGGTCGGCTGCAACACCTTCCCGACCTGGAACGGCTACCCGGGCCTGTTCGCCTCGCTGGCCACCGGCAACGGCGTGCTGGTCAAGCCGCACCCGCGCGCGGTGCTGCCGCTGGCGCTGACCGTGCGGATCGCCCGCGAGGTGCTCGCCGAGACCGGCTTCGACCCGAACCTGGTCTGCCTGGCCGCCGAGCCGGAGGGCGCCGCCACCGCCAAGGTGCTGGCGCTGCGCCCGGAGGTGAAGCTGATCGACTACACCGGCTCCACCGGCTTCGGCGACTGGCTGGAGGACAACGCCCGGCAGGCGCTGGTGTACACCGAGAAGGCCGGCGTGAACACCGTCGTCCTCGACTCCACCGACGACTACCGCGGCATGCTGAACAACCTGGCGTTCTCGCTCAGCCTGTACAGCGGCCAGATGTGCACCACCCCGCAGAACCTGCTGATCCCGCGCACCGGCATCCGCACCGAGGACGGCGAGCGCAGCTACGAGCAGGTGGTGGCCGACCTGGCCGCCGCCGTCGAGGGCCTGCTCGGCGACGACGCCCGGGCCGCCGCCGTCCTGGGCGCCGTGGTCAACCCGGGCGTGCTGGCCCGCAGCGCCGCCGCGGCCGGCGGCGAGTACGGCGAACTCGCGCTCGCCCCGCGGGTGGTGGCCTCCGCCGAGTTCCCGGGCGCGACCATCCGCACCCCGGCCCTGGTGAAGGCCGACGCCGACAAGCCGGACGACCGCGCCCGCTTCCTGGCCGAGTGCTTCGGCCCGGTGGCCTTCGCGGTCGCCGTGGAGTCCACCGCCGCCGCCGTCGAGCTGCTGCGCCGCACCACCGTCGAGCACGGCGCGATGACGGCCGGTGCCTACACCACCGACCCGGCCGTCGAGACCGCCCTGGTCGAGGCCTGCCTGGACGCCGGCGTCTCGCTCTCGCTCAACCTGACCGGCGGCGTCTACGTCAACCAGACCGCCGGCTTCTCCGACCTGCACGGCACCGGCGCCAACCCGGCCGCCAACTCGGCGTACTGCGACGCCGCGTTCGTGGCCAACCGCTTCCGCACCGTCGAGGTCCGCAAGTAACCCGGTCCCGCTCCGCTGGGCCTACCCGGTGAAGGTGGCGGGCAGGCCCAGCGGCAGGGCGGCCTTCGCCGCCCGCATCGCCTCCCGCACCCGGGCCATTCCCGCCCGGGTGGTCGCGTTGTTGCCCGCCGCGGGTGTTCGGGGTGCCAGGCCCGCGCAGGAGAGGCAGATCCCCGGGCGGGGGACGGGGTCGTGGCAGCTGCCGCACTCGCTGTACCGGGCCGCCGCGGCCCGGGGTGCGGGCACCGGCGGCATCTTGCGGCGCAGCCGGTCGCGGAGCACGGCCACCGGGGAGTGCAGCGGCACCGGCAGGCCGGGCAGCAGCGCGGTGGCGAGGTCGGCGGGGGTGGCGCCGCGCTCCTGCCACAGCACGACCAGCGGCGCCAGCCCCTCGGCCTCCGCCTGCCCGATCCGCAGGCGCGGCTCCGACCGGACCACCTGCAGCAGCAGGGCCGCCGCCGCCCGGGCCCGCTCGTCCAGCACCCTCGGTGCCACCGGCTGCACCGGTTCCGGTGCGGGGAGGGAGGGTTCTTTGCCCGGGTCCTTTGTCAAGGCTTCGGCGACGGGGGCGGCCGGTGCGCCGGGTCCCGCAATGGGGACACCCGGGAGCTGCGGGGTGTCGAAGACGTGGTTCTCGCTGATGATCGTGCCGTCGTCCAGCTTGATCTTCTCGACCCGGTAGTACCCGGCCCGCACCAGTTCCTTCAGTGCCTTGTAGATCGCCCGCCGGCCCTGCGGACTGCTGTCCGCCATCTTCCGGCCGTCCTCCCGCCGGCCGTCCGGCCGGGAGAGCAGATCCGCGAGCAGACCGCGGGCGGTGTAGGAAAGCTGCCGGTCCTGCAACATCACGTTGGGCAGCACGGTGAAATTGCGCGCGTGGGCGCTACGATGAACGTGCATGGGGAGCTGTCGACTCCTGGTGCCAGGCCCCGGGGTGTTAGAGCACCGCCGGGGTCCACTATTTTCCCTTGTGACGGGGAACGTAGCACACGCACCACCCGGGAACAGACCTGCTCAGCGGGCGATCGTTCCCGCCCATTTCCGATCCTGACCAGTCGTCAAACAGCAGTCACGACAAGCAGGTTGCGACATCAACCGGCTGGTGGCGGGGAAGCTGCCCCGGGCAACGGAAGCGGGCCCGGACGCCGTCCCACAACGGCGTCCGGGCCCGCGGCCCTGTCCCGGAGGGGGGAGGGGACAGGGAGCTTTCGTGAACTTCCCTACGCGCGCCGGGGGTTGAACACCCACACCCGCAGCAGCACGAACCGCACCACCGTGGCGGCCGCGTTCGCCGCCACCAGCACCGCCAGCTCCACCCCGTGCCCGGCGTCCGGCGAGGCCGCGTGCAGCACCGCGACGGCGCCGCTGGTGAGCACCAGGCCGACCAGGAAGGCCAGTCCGCCCTCCAGTTGGTGCTTGAGGGCGTCCCGACGGCCCGTCACCCCGAAGGTGAAGCGCCGGTTCGCGGCGGTGTTGAACACCGCGGTGACGGCCAGCGCCAGCGCGTTGGCCACCAGCGCGGGCAGCGGCTGCCGCAGCCCCAGGTAGAGCAGCAGGTACGCCAGCGTGCACAGGCCGCCGATCACCGCGAAGCTGACGGACTGCCAGCCCAGCCCGGGCGGCACCTGCGCCTGCCGCACCCGGTCCGGCAGGTCGACGCTGCCCTTGCCGGCCAGCGTGCGCCGGGCCACCCGGGCCATGCCCTTGAGGTCGTCGACGACCGTGCGGACGATGTCGACCCGGCTGTCCGGGTCGTCCACCCAGTCCACCGGCACCTCGTGGATCCGCAGCCCGGAGGCCTCGGCGAGCAGCAGCAGCTCGGTGTCGAAGAACCAGGCGTTGTCCTCGACCTGCTCCAGCAGCCGCTTGACCACCTCGGTGCGGCCCGCCTTGAACCCGCACTGGGCGTCGGAGAACTTGGCCGCCATGGTGGCCCGCAGCAGCAGGTTGTAGGTGCGCGAGATGAACTCCCGCTTGGGCCCGCGCACCACCGCCGAGCCCCGGTGCAGCCGGCTGCCGATGGCCAGGTCGCTGTGCCCGGACAGCAGCGGCGCGACCAGCGGCAGGAAGGCCTCCAGCCCGGTCGACAGGTCGACGTCCATGTACGCCACCACGTCGGCCGCGCTGTCGCCCCACACCTGCCGCAGCGCCCGCCCGCGCCCTTTCAGGTCGAGGTGCACGGCGCGCACCGGCCCGAGCTCGGCGGCGAGCGCGGTGGCCACCTCCCAGGTGCCGTCGATCGAGGCGTTGTCCGCCACCGTGATCAGGTAGTCGTACGGGAACGTCTCCGACAGGTAGGCGTGCAGCTCACGGACGCACCGCTCCAACGAGTGCTGCTCGTTGTACACGGGTACGACGATCTCCACGAGCCTGGTCCTCACCACGGTGTCGGCCCGGTCCCGGCCGCCGGCCACCGGGACGGGGCGCGTGGTCCGGCGCATCGCTGGCTGTGTCATGGGAAGGAGGTTCACAGCCCCTGATGGGCCCGCGATGATGGCAGTCTGAGAGCGCGCTGAGAACCCGGGCGACGTGGACTCCGGTCCGGTGACCACCGGCCTCTGCGGCATGACGAACGGGAGAGACGGATGTCCGAGACGGAGTTCACCGCGGACGTACTGGTGGTCGGCGCCGGCCCGACCGGCCTGCTGCTGGCGGGCGACCTGGCCGCGGCCGGCCTGCGGGTCACGGTGCTGGAGAAGCGGGCCGAGGAGTCCGGCCTGACCAGGGCCTTCGCCGTGCACGCCCGGACGCTGGAACTGCTGGACGCCCGCGGCCTGGCCGACGAGCTGATCGCCACCGGCCGGGCGATGCCCTCGCTGCAGGTGTTCGGCCGGCTCCGGGTCGACCTGGCGGGCCTGCCCACCCGTTTCCCGTTCGTACTGGTCACCCCGCAGTACAACACCGAGCGGGTGCTGCGCGAACGGGCCGTCAAGGCCGGTGCCGAGCTGCTCCGCGACGCCGAGGTGACGGGCCTCCGGCAGGACGGCCGGGGCGTGACGCTGACCGCCCGGACCGCCGGCGGCGAGCGCTCCTTCCGCTCCCGCTACGCGGTCGGCGCGGACGGCGTCCGCTCCTCGGTGCGCGACCTGCTGGGCATCCCGTTCCCCGGCGAGGCCGCGGTGCGCTCGGTGATGCTGGCCGACGTCCGCCTGGAGCGGGAGCCGGACGAGCCGCTGACGGCCGGCGCGGGCGAGGCCGGGTTCGCCTTCCTGGCCCCGTTCGGCGACGGCTGGTACCGGGTGATCGGCTGGAGCCGCGAGCACCAGGTGCCGGACACCGAACCGGTCGCGCTGCCCGAACTCGCCGACCTGCTGCGCGAGGTGACGGGCCGTGACCACGGCGTGCTGGAGGCCCGCTGGACCTCCCGCTTCCACAGCGACGAGCGCCAGGCCCCCAGCTACCGCTCCGGCCGGGTGTTCCTGGCGGGGGACGCCGCGCACTGCCACTCCCCGGCCGGCGGCCAGGGCATGAACACCGGCCTGCAGGACGCCGCCAACCTGAGCTGGAAGCTGGTCGCCACGGTCCGCGGCTGGGCCCCCGACGCCCTGCTGGACACCTACCAGACCGAGCGCCACCCGGTCGGCCGGGCCGTGCTGCGCTCCTCCGGCGCCCTGGTCCGGCTCGCCCAGGGCCGGCACGCCCCGACCCGGGCGCTGCGCTCGGCGCTCGGCGCGGCCGCCGGCCACCTGGGCCCGCTGGCCGAGCTGGGCGCCAAGCAGGTCTCCGGCATCGGGCACGCCTACCCGGCCGAGAAGGGCGCCCACCCGCTGGTCGGCCGCCGCGTCCCGGACCTGCGGCTCGCGGTGGACGTGCCCGGCGGCCCGGCCCGGCTGCACGAGGCGCTGCGCTCCGGCAGGGCGGTGCTGGTCAGCAACGACGAGCTGTCGGTGGCCGACTCCTGGGCGGACCGGGTGGTCACCGCGGCCCCCGCGGACCCGCACGGCAAGCTGCGCGACACCGTGCTGCTGGTCCGCCCGGACGGGTACGCGGCCTGGGCCTGCGCCGACCCGACCAGGGGCGAGCTGCGGGCGGCGCTGAGCCAGTGGCTGGGCCGCCCCTGATGTCCGGTTCTCTTCACTGATCCCCGGAAAGGGAATTCGGTTCATACACTGAATTCCCTTTCCGTTTCACAGTTGACTGTTTTTTAATAAGCAATTGCTCAGGCATGGGCCTTTTCCTGCGAGTTCTCTGAGAGATTCTGGCGAGCGTTTTCGAAACCCGGAACGCCCCCATATTTCCGGAGGAGCCCGTGCGACCCCGCTCGCTCGCCCTTGCCGCCGCCCTCGCGGTCCTTCCCCTCACCGCCGTCACCCTGGGCAGCTCCACCGCCCAGGCGGCACCGACCCCGAACGCCAGCGCCCGGGTGGCGCTGCCCCAGACCGTCACCCCGGCCGTCGCCCGCTCCCAGAAGCAGGGCGACGTCCCCGCCGACCGCCGGATATCCGTGGCGGTCTCGCTGAAGCTGCGCAACACGGCCGAACTGGACCGTTTCCTGGCCGCGGTCGCCACTCCGGGCACCGCCGAGTACGGCCACTACCTGACCCCCGCGCAATTCACCGAGCGGTTCGGTCCGACCGCCGCCGACGTCGAGCAGGTCCGGGCGTTCCTCACCGCCCAGGGCCTGAAGGTCGACTCGGTCAGCACCAACCGCCAGGTGGTGAACGCCACCGGCACCAGCGCGCAGGTCGCCGCCGCGTTCGGCACCCACGAGTCGACGTACACCGACCCGCAGCAGAGCGGCCGGGCGTTCTTCGCCAACGACGCCGCCGCCTCGGTGCCGGCCGCGCTGGCCGGCGTGGTCGAGGGCGTCAGCGGCCTGAACGACCACACCGTGCGCACCACCCGGATCGCCAAGCCGAACGCCGCGACCCCGCACGCCACCCCCTCCGGCTTCGGCCCGGCCACCTACGACGGCGCCTACCGGCTGAACCAGCTGGGCGCGGACGGCACCGGCTCCACCGTCGCGCTCTGGGAGTTCGACGGCTACAAGTCCTCCAACCTGACCACCTACGACAGCCAGTTCGGCCTGTCCGGCCCGGCGGTCAGCACCGTCTCGGTGGACGGCGCGAACTACGACTCGGCGCCCGGCCAGGGCCAGGGCGAGGTGGAGCTGGACTCCGAGATCGTCCGCGGCGTCGCCCCGAAGGCCACCCAGCTGGTGTACGAGGCGCCCAACAGCGACCAGGGCGAGATCGACATGGCCGCCAAGATCGTCGCGGACAACCGGGTCTCGGTCATCTCCATCTCCTGGGGCTCCTGCGAGCCGGACACCACCGCCTCCTCGATGACCGCGGTGAACAACTCCTTCAAGCAGGCCGCCGCCCAGGGCATCTCGATCTTCTCGGCCTCCGGCGACGACGGCTCCCGGGACTGCACCCGCTCCACCTCCGGCTCCACCGTGAAGGCCGTGGACTTCCCCGCCTCCAGCCCGTACAACACCGGCGTCGGCGGCACCAACCTGAAGGTCTCCGGCACCACCTACAGCTCGGAGAGCGCCTGGTCGACGGCCGGCGGCGGCGTCTCCACCCAGTTCGCCAAGCCGACCTGGCAGACCGGCACCAACGTCACCGGCACCATGCGGACCGTCCCGGACGTCTCCTCCAACGCCGACCCGAACAGCGGCTTCGCCATCTACACCCAGGGCTCCAGCAGCCCCGGCTGGCAGGTCTACGGCGGCACCTCGGCGGCCGCCCCGCTGTGGTCCGGCTTCGCCGCGCTGTACAACCAGAAGGCGCTGGGCGCCGCCAAGCCGGTGCTCGGCGAGGCCAACCCGAAGATCTACGCGGTCACCAACTCGTCCTCGTACGGCAGCGCCTTCCACGACGTCACCAGCGGCGCCAACCAGGACTTCTCCACCAAGACCGGCTACGACCAGGTCACCGGCTGGGGCACCCCGATCGCCGACGGCCTGGCGAACGCCCTGCTCGGCTCCGGCGGCACCACCCCGCCGCCCACCGGCTCCTGCACCGCCGCCCAGCTGCTCGGCAACCCCGGCTTCGAGACCGGCACCGCCAGCCCCTGGACCGGCACCTCCGGCACCATCGACAACTCCACCTCCGAGCCCGCCCACAGCGGCTCCTGGAAGGCCTGGCTGGACGGCTACGGCTCCAGCCACACCGACACCCTCTCCCAGTCGGTGGCGGTCCCGTCCGGCTGCAGCGCCAAGCTGAGCTTCTGGCTGCACGTCGACACCGCCGAGACCACGACCACCACGGCGTACGACAAGCTGACCGTCTCGGTCAACGGCACCACCGTCGCCACGTACTCGAACCTCGACAAGAACACCGGCTACGCGCAGAAGACGGTGGACCTGTCCTCCTACGCCGGGCAGACCGTCACGGTGAAGTTCAACGGCGTGGAGGACTCCTCGCTGCAGACCTCCTTCGTGATCGACGACACCGCGCTCAACGTGTCCTGACCCCGCGTCCGCCCCGGCGCCGGGAGACCCTCCGCGGGTCTCCCGGCGCCGGTGTGTCAGGAGTGTTTCCTGTTCGCTCCGCCCGCGAAATACTTGTCGTGACCACTGTCATATGTCCTGATTGATGACGTAGCCTCTCAACCCTCAATAGGGTTCCCACACGCTCGGCGGCGCACCTCCGATGCCCGTCGACACACCGTGGAGCCGGGGGCGAACCCGCCGAACCCGCCGGGTGGGGAAGGTGTCGCATGGGCTCACAACAACCGCAGCACTCCGGCCGGCTCCGACTGGTCGGCCAGCGCGAGCACAGCGGCGAACGGTCTTCCGGTCCGGGCGGCCAGGGCGGCGAGCAGTCGCCGCCCGGCATATCCGTCCCGCCGGCCTTGCCGAGCGGCTTCGCCGACGTGCTCAACGCCGCCATCGAGACCAGCGGGCTCAGCCTCGACCGGATCCGCGCCGCCCTGGCCAAACAGGGCGTCAGGATCAGCGTCACGACCCTCAGTTACTGGCGGCGCGGCCGCAGCCAGCCCGAGCGCGCCACCTCGCTGCGCGCCGTCCACCTGCTCGAGGAACTCCTCGGCCTGCGGCACACCGCCCTCACCTCGCTGCTCGGCCCGCCCCGCCCGCGCGGCCGCTGGGTCACCCAGGGCCCGGCCCCCGACGGCCTGCGGGTCGAGCAGGTCTGGCCCGGCGAGGCCGAGATCGCCGAGGTCTTCACCGAACTCGACGCCCCGCCGGCCGGCCAGCTGGAGCGCCAGTCCATCCACGACTCCTACTACGTCGACGCCTCCCGCCGCGGCCACCTGCTGCGGATGCGCCAGGTGGTCCGGGCCACCGTGGACGGCGTCACCCGGCACGTGGTGGTCCACAAGGCCGACGAGGGCGTCGACACCTGCCCCGAGATCACCTCCGTCCGGCACGCCCGCCTCGGCCGGGTCCGCCGCCGCCCGCTCAACGGCCTGCTGGTCGCCGAACTGCTGCTGGACCGGCCGCTGGCCCTCGGCGACTCCACCGTCCTGGAGTACGAGGTGCACATCCCCGACTCCGGACCGACCATCGACTACGGACGTTTCTTCCCCACCCCGGTCCGGGAGTACGTCCTCCAGGTCCACTTCGACCCCGCGTCCGTCCCCGTCCAGTGTGAACGCTTCGACCGCGCGCCCGGCACCGAGGTCGACCGCCACCGCGAGCCGCTGTGGATCGGCGCCTCGGCCAGCGCCCACGTCCTCACCGCCGACCAGCAGCCCGGCCAGGTGGGCATCCGCTGGCAGTGGGAGTAGCCCTCGCCTCCCCCCTCCCTCTCCCTCCGCTTCCTTCCCTATCCTTCCCTTTCCTTCCCGTTTGCTCCCTTTCGTTCCGCTTCCTTCCACTTCCTCCGCTTTCCTCCCTTTTGCCCCTTTCCTCCCGCTCTCGTCGGCCGCCCGCCACGCCCGACCCCGCGGTGCGGGCGTTCACCCGAACCGCCCTGCCGGACCGCCCATCGGGTGGTCCGCACCGCTCCCCCCGGGGAACGTGAGTCCCACTCAGCGCCCCATCGAGGAGAGGCAGGACCCCCGTGCTGATGGAGTTCAGCGACGTCGAACCGGACGCCGCCTGCGGCTGCCCGGCCTGCGCCGACCGCCGCCTGGCCCGCTCGCTCGCCGCCCGGTCCGGCCGGTGCTCCGCCCGCGGAGCCCGCCGCGCGGCGGTCCTGCTGGCCGCCGCCGGCAGCATGCTGGGCACCGCGACGGCCGCCGTCGCCGCCGCCCCCCGCACCGACAGCAGCCCGTCGATACCCGACGCCCCCCAGGGCGAAGTCGCCGGACCGTACGGCGCGGACACCGCCGCCCGCCGCTCGATAGCCGCCCAGCCCGCCACCACCCGGGCCGAGATCCTGCAGCGGGCCCGGACCTGGGTGGCCCAGAAGGTGCCGTACAGCATGAGCAGGTACTGGTCGGACGGCTACCGCCAGGACTGCTCCGGCTTCGTCTCGATGGCCTGGGGCCTGGGCACCAGTCAGACCACCTGGACCCTCCCCGACTTCGCGGACCGGATCTCCAAGGACGACCTGCAACCGGGCGACGCCCTGATCTACAACAACCCCGACAACCCCCAGGGCGGCTCGCACACCGTCCTGTTCGGCGGCTGGCTGGACACCGCGCACACCAGGTACACCGCCCTGGAGCAGACCCGCCCGGGCACCACCGAACGCAGCACCCCGTACGCGTACTGGAGCAACGCGAGCGGCTACCTCCCCTACCGCTACCGGGGGTTGAGCCAGCCGATGCCCGCCCCGGACGCCGACGCCTTCCCCGGTGCGGACAAGTTCGGGCCGGGGAAGGTCAACCCGTACGTGACCAGGCTCGGGAAGATGCTGGTGGACCGCGGCGGCGGCCGGTTCTACCACGAGGGGCCGAGCCCGGACTGGGGCGAGGCCGACCGGAAGGCCACCGAGGCGTTCCAGCTGGCCCAGGGCTGGCGCGGCGCCGAGGCCGACGGCTACCCCGGCAAGGACACCTGGGACCTCCTGGTGCACCACAAGGGCAAGGACGTCCCGCCCGCCGACCCCGCCACCCCCGCCCCGCCCCCGCCGACCGTCCCCACCGCCCCGGCCGCCCCGCCGCCCTTCCCCGGCGCCGACCGCTTCGGCCCCGGCCGGGTCAACGACGACGTCCTGCTGCTCGGGCGGCAACTCGTCCGCAAGGGCTTCGCCGCCGCCTACCGGGAGGGCCCCAGCCGGGACTGGGGCGAGGCCGACCGCCTCAACGTCCAGGCCTTCCAGCGCGCCCAGGGCTGGACCGGCTCCGAAGCCGACGGCTACCCGGGCCCCCACACCTGGCGCCTGCTCTTCACCTGACCCCCGCCCGGGAGCACGCCCCGGACCCTCCTCACCCCGCAGCGTGCTCCCGCACCCACGCGTGCATGGCGATCGCCGCCGCCGCCCCCGCGTTGATCGACCGGGTCGACCCGAACTGCGCGATCGAGCAGACCGCCGCCGCGTGCTCCCACGCCTCGGGCGTCAGCCCCGGCCCCTCCTGCCCGAACAGCAGCACGCAGCGCTCCGGCAGCCGGAAGGTCTCCAGCGGCACCGCGCCCGGCAGGTTGTCGATGCCGATCACCGGCAGCCCACGCTCGGCGGCGTACGCGGCCAGCGAGGCCACCGACCCGTGGTGGCGCACGTGCTGGTACCGGTCGGTGACCATCGCGCCGCGCCGGTTCCAGCGCCGCCGGCCGACGATGTGCACCTCGCCGGCCAGGAAGGCGTTCGCGGTGCGCACCACCGAGCCGATGTTGAAGTCGTGCTGCCAGTTCTCCACCGCGACGTGGAAGCCGTGCCGCCGGGTGTCCAGGTCGGCGACGATCGCCTCGTGCCGCCAGTAGCGGTAGGCGTCGACCACGTTGCGGCGGTCCCCCGCGGCCAGCAGTTCCGGGTCCAGCCGGGGGTCGTCCGGCCACGGCCCGGGGTGCGGGCCGACGCCGATCTCGCGGTCGTCGCCCAGGTCGTCGTACTGCTCGCCCAGCTGGGGCGCCGAGGTGTCGCTCACACCCCCAACGGTACGGGCTCCGGACGGGCCGGCTGCGGCCGCGTCCGCACCGCGCGCTCCAGCTCGGTGAGGGCCTGCATGACCAGCCGGGCACCGGCCCGGGTGACGTCGATCCGGTCGTCCCGGGGCAGCGCGGCGAGCTGGTGGTCCCAGGTCCGGTGGGCGTCGCGGAGCAGCGCGAAGTCGACGTCCTGGCCGAGCAGGACCGCGGCCGCGGCCAGCGCGGTGGCGTCCCGCAGCTCCTCGCCGAACGCGGCCGCGCCGGGCACCGGCGGGGCGTCCTCGGGCGGCAGGTGGGCCTCCAGCAGGACGGTGCAGCGGTCCAGCATGCCGACCGCCGAGCGGGCCTTGTCGAACTGCTTGCGGGTCAGCTCCCGCACCTGCTCGTCGTGCCGCACCGGCTCCACCTCGGCCCGGTCCAGCGCCGCCAGCATCTCGCTGCGCGCCTCCCGGACGTCCAGCAGCGCCGGCCGGACGTCCTTCTCGGCGTGCCCGCCCGCCGGGTCCCCGTACGCGCCGAACACCGCCGCCGCGTACCGCCCCGCCGAGGCCAGCCACTCGGCGAGGCGCTCCGGCAGCCGGGCGGTCTGCCAGGTCGGGAACAGCGCGTACGCGGCGAGCGCGACGAAGCCGCCCAGCAGCGTCATCGACACCCGGTCCACGGCCAGCCGCACCGGGTCGCCGGGCTGCAGGCCGAGCAGGAACACCACGTACGAGGAGATCGCCACCGTCATCACCGCGTACCCGGTGCGCATGGTCAGGTAGGCCAGGCCCATGCAGCTCACCGCCAGGACGGCCAGCACCCAGTCCCCGGGGTCGAACAGCTGCACCACCGCGGTGGACACCAGCACCCCGGCCGCGGTGCCCGCCACCCGGGCCACGCCCCGGCTGAAGGTCTGCGCGAAGTCGGGGCGCATCACCATCGCCGAGGTCATCGGCGCCCAGTAGCCGTGCTCGATCCGCAGCAGCCGGGACGCCAGGTAGGCGGAGGTGACCACCAGGGCCATCCGCGCCGCGTGGTGGAAGATCGCCGAGTGCCGGTGCAGCTGCCGCCCGACGGTGGCCAGCGCGGCGGGCACCAGCTTGACCAGCGGCGGGCGGCGCAGGCCGGTGGTGGGCGCGGTGCGGGACTGCACGGTGGTGCGGTCCTGCCGGTCGAGGCGGTCGGCGGCCCGGCCCAGCAGGCCGGAGAGCCGGCGGGCGGAGCGGCGGGCCGCGCCGCGCAGCCGGTCCTCGCCGCTGCCGCTGCCCGGGCGGGCCAGCGCCAGGCCGGGGTGTCCTTGGGCAGCCGGACGGGGTCGCCGCTGCGGATCGCCCGGGCCAGCGCGTCCAGCACCTCGGCGGCGGCGGACAGCACCTCGCGGGCCCGGTCCCGTTCGGCGCCCTCCTCGGCGGCGCCCACCCGCGGGTCGGCCAGCGCGGCCAGCGCGGGGCGGATCCGCTCGGCGATGGTGCGCAGGCCGCGCAGCTCGGGCGGGCGGCGCTTGGCCTGCCAGGCGGTCAGCGCGGCGGCCTGCCGGCCGACGATGAACGGCTCCGGGTCGACCTGCGCCACCGGGTCGTGCCGCAGCCGGCGGGCGTAGTCGCCGAGCCCGGCGTAGATGTCGGCCAGCGCGTCGCGCTGGGCCCGCCAGCTGTCGATCGGCCAGACGGTGACCACCAGGGCCTGGACGGCGCCGCCGACCGAGCAGAGCAGCCCGTGCTCGACCGCGGTGGGCACCGACACCGGCAGCTGCACCACCACCATCATCACGGCCAGGGTGTTGGCGGCGACCACGCCCGCGGTCGGCCCGATCGCCCA
Organism: Kitasatospora sp. YST-16; assembly: GCF_026802215.1. Taxonomy (NCBI): domain Bacteria; kingdom Bacillati; phylum Actinomycetota; class Actinomycetes; order Kitasatosporales; family Streptomycetaceae; genus Kitasatospora; species Kitasatospora sp. YST-16. Next base: position 3,589,207 of record NZ_CP113837.1, on the reverse strand, counting down.
GGCCAGCCCGGCGCCGAACGCCCACAGCGCGAGCAGCACCGGGAACGCGCCGGGAATGCCGACCGCGACGTAGCCCAGGAAGGTCGACAGGCCGAGCCCGGCCGCGGCCACCAGGGCCAGCGAGGCGCGCGGGCGGAACGAGCGCTGGAAGGTCGCGGTGCCCGCGATGAACGCGCCCATCGCGGCCGAGGTGGCCTGCGCGGGCCCGTACAGGAACAGCGCGGGGAAGACCACCAGCGCCGCGGCGACCGCCCCGCGCAGCGCGCGCCGGGGGTTGGTCAGCGAGCGGTCCACGGTCAGCCCGGCCCGCGCGGTGTCGCGCAGGGCCGTGAACCAGGACATACCGCGAGCTTATCGACTTTTCGCCCGGCGGCCCGGTCAGTCGTCCGGACCGCCCGCCGACCCGCCCACCGGCTCGCCGACCGGCTCCCGCTCCCGCCGCTCCCGCCGGCCGGCCGTGCTCCGCGCCCACCGCTCGGCCAGCCGCTCCTGCGCCCCCACCAGGAACGCGGTCGGCAGGAACACCGCGTCCGCGGAGACCATCGCCAGCGAGAAGAACGGCAGCCCGAGCAGCACCGCGATCGCCAGGTGCTCGCACACCATCACCGCCAGCAGCACGTTCTTCAGCCGCCGCGCGGCCAGCGAGAACGGGAAGCCGACCTGCATGACCACGGTGCCGTAGGTCAGCACGAAGGTGACCAGCAGGCTGCCGCCGAGCAGCCCGGACAGCTCCGGCCAGGGCGTGAAGTACTCCAGCTTCAGCGGGTAGAAGACGGCGGTGCCGTCCTGCCAGCGGGCGCCCTGCACCTTGTACCAGCCGGCCGTGGCGTACACCAGCACCACCTGGACCGCGATCACCAGCATCGCGCAGTTGTGCAGCATCGCGGCCAGCGCGTCGGCCAGCGCCCGCGGCTCGCCCCACTCCGACGGGTGCCGGCCCGGCCGGCGGGCCCGGCGGCGGGCGTCCAGCGACCAGACCGTCCCGCAGCGGGTGAACACCAGGTAGATCGCCATCAGGTGGACCAGGTTGTCGCCGCCGTCGCCGAGGAACACGTTGCGGTTCTGCAGCGACAGCACGGTCAGCGCGAACAGCACCGCGGACGCCCGGGTCCGCCAGCCCAGCGCCATGGCGCCCGCCGACAGCAGCGCCAGCAGGTACACCGCCTCGAACCACCAGCGGCCGTCGCTCCAGGACAGCGCGGTGAAGGCGTGGGTCTCGGACAGCAGCCGGCCGTTCAGCTCCGCCGACCAGGCCGACCGGTCCCCGTACAGCACCCGCCGGTTCGGCCACTCGCGCAGCAGGTAGGCGCCCCAGGTGCCGGCGGTGCCGATCCGCACCACGGCGGCCTGGTAGGGGACGAGGGTGGTCAGCAGGCGCGGCAGCGCGGCCCGGACGGCGGAGGCGGCGGACCTCACGACAGGCCCCGCCGGTCCTCGGGCTGCACCGGCCACCAGGGCAGCTCCCGGACGTGCGGCGCGGTGTCGACCTGCTCGCCGCTCCAGCGCGGCGGGGCCACCGCGGTGACGGTGGCCCGCAGCTGGACCTGGATCACCCGGTCGCCGCCGGGGCCGATCCGCTGCAGGGCGATCCGCTCCAGGTACTGCTCGGCCAGCTGCCCGCGGCTGCCGGCCGCCGCCCGCCCGTCGCCGTCGCCGTGGGTGGACTCGTAGAAGTCCCAGGCCCGGCGCAGCAGGTTCTGGTCCAGGTGGCTGGGCGCCGGGTCGTGCCGGATCGCCGCCCAGTCCTCGGCGGTCAGAGCGCGCCACTCGCCGGTGGCCACCCGTCCGTCGGCGCCGATGGTCTGCACCCGGGCGTCCACCGCGACGTTGCGCTGCAGCGGGTCCGGCGCGAACAGCTTCCAGTTCTGCTCGAACTCCGGGTAGACCACCGCGTCCACCTGGGAGCGGTACTCCTTGGACACCGAGTTCGCGGGCGCCACCGCCAGGAAGAGCGCGCCGAGGAACGCCAGGACGCAGGCTCCCAGCCCCACCCCGGCGACCACCAGCACCACCCGGGCGGGCTTGGACCAGACGCGCACGGCCGACATCCTGCCGCACCGCCCACGCGTTCGAACAGGGGCCGGGGCCCTTGCGCCCGCCCTACAGGACGAACGGCTCCTGCCCGCCGCCGCTCACCATCGGGCGGCCCGCGGCCTCCCAGGCGAACATCCCGCCGTCCACGTTGACCGCGTCCCGGCCGCCCGCGACCAGGTACTGCACCACCTGCGCGGAGCGCCCGCCGACCCGGCACAGCACGTACAGCCGGCCCTCGGGCAGCTCGTCGAGCCGGGCCACCACCTGGCCGATCGGGATGTGCAGCGCGCCCTCCACGTGCCCGGCGTCCCATTCGTCCTGCTCGCGGACGTCGAGCAGGGCGGCGTCGGCGGGCACCGAGGCGGCGTCGGCGGTGGGCAGCTGAGCGAACATCGGGGGAGTCTCCTGGGGTGCGTGGGACGGTTCGTTCCCGCCATTGTCCGGCAGCAGCGCGGCCAGCCGCGCCTGCCGGTCCGCGGCGGTGGCCAGCAGCTGCTCGGCGAGGTCCTCCAGCAGCCGCTCCGGCTCCTCGGGGCGCAGCAGCAGCAGCTCGCCCATCGGGGTGCGCTCCAGCCGGACCCGCTCCACGGCCAGCGCGGTGATCCGGCCGGTCAGCCACTCCAGGCGCTGGCGCAGCCAGCCCAGCCGGTCGGGGGAGTCGGCGGCGGGCGCCGAGTCCGGCGAGGAGGACCACTCCTCGGCCAGCCGCTCCAGGCCCTCGGTGTCGGCCAGCGCGTACGCCTCGTTGACCCGGGCGATGAACGCCGAGCGGCGCTCCTGCTCGGCCGGGTCGGTGGTCAGGTCGGGGTGGGCGCGGCGGGCCAGCTCGCGGTAGACCCGCTGGGCGTCCCGGTCCGGCCGCACCCGGCGGGCCTCCGGCTCGCCCTCGCGCGGGCCGCGCTCCTGCGGCGGCTCGACCCGCTCGCGGGCCTCCCGGGCCCGCCGCAGGTCCTCCGGGTCGCCGCTGAGCGCCGCCACCGACTCGGCGATCAGCGCGTCCAGCTCGTCCAGTTCGGCGTACAGCGGGCCGAGCAGCTGGTGGTGGGCCAGCGCGAAGTTGTCGATCTCCACCCGCAGGGTGGCCACGTCGACGTCCAGGGTCAGCCAGGCCAGCTCGGCCGCCGCGACCCGCTCCTCCAGGTCCTGCCGCTCCGGGTCCGCCCACACCTCGACGCTCGGTACGCTCACCCTGGCCACCCTACCGGGGCCCGGCACACCGCCGTCCGGGTGACGGCGGGGCACGCCGGGGGCGCCCGGCGGGCGACACGCAACTGATACGGACGAATCTGCCCGATTGGCTACCTGCCCCCGGTGTCCCCGTGCTTCATTGGAGGGCGCACGCAAGGACGCGCGCACCGGCCAGGAGGAGCAGCAAGCACAACAAAGGGGCAGACCGATACCCATGGTGGACCAGCCCGATCCCACACCCCCGGCCGGAGTGGCCGCCCTGCTCCGGGTCGCCGCCGTGCTGGTCGACCCCGACGGCCGGATCGCGCTGTGGAACCGCACCGCGGAAGAGCTGTTCGGCCACCGCGCCGAGGCCGTCCTCGGCCGCACCGCGCACGGCCTGCTGCCCGCCGTCGAGCCCCGCCCGGACGGCTCCGGCCCGGCCCACCGCTGCGACGCCTTCGACACCCTCGACGACCTCACCCTGGACGGCCCGTGGGCCGGCCCGATGGCCGCGCACGACCGCGAGGAGCGGCTGCGCGACGTCCTGTGGTGGGCCTACCCGCTGGTCGAGCCGGTCGGCCGCTCGCTGCTGGTGCTGGCCGCCGACGCCCGCCCGCTGCGCGCCGCCGGCCCGCGGATCGCCCTCGGCGCACGCCTGCTCCCGTACGCCGCCGCCCCCGCCGCGGCCCGCCCGCAGCAGGTCGACGCCGTCCTCGCCCCGCCCGGGCCGGGCAGCGCCGAGGCGCTCGCCGGGCTGCTCCCGCCCGGCTCCGCGGAGCGCCGCCGCCGGCTGCTGGACGCCCTCGCCCTGGCCGGCCCGCCCGCGCTCCGGGTGGACGGCGCGGCCGGACTGCCGGTGGTGCCCCACCAGCCCTCCCCCGAGGGCGCCGGCACCGCCCGGGCCGCCGCCGGGATCGGCCGCCGCTACCCCACCGCGCAGCAGCGCGCCGCCCGCCGCGCCGCCGAGCGGCCCCGGGCACGGGTGCGGCGGACGCCACCGGGGTACGGATACCGGCTGCCGGGCCCGCGACGCCGCGGCCCGGCCGCCCCGTCCCTGGACCCCGCGACGCCGCCGCCCACGGCCCGACCCCGGGAGGCCCCGCCATCGACCCCGCCGCCCCCGACCCGATCACCGCCCCCTCTCCCCCGTCTCCCCCGTCCTGCCCGCCGCCGTCCCGCCCAGCCGGACGGCCTCCTCCGGCACCGGCGTGGAGGTGGTCCGCGGGCTGCCCGACGACGGCGACCTCGCCCTGCTCGCCTCGGTCGGCAGCCAGGTCGGCACCACCCTCGACCTGGACACCACCGCCCGCGAGCTGTGCGAGGTGCTGGTCCCCCGGGTCGCCGACTTCGCCTGCGTCGACCTGCTCGACGGCCTGATCTCCGACTCCGAACTGCCCGTCGCCCTGCCCGACGACGCCACCATGCTGCGCCGGGTCGCCCGCACCTTCAACGCCTCCTCGCAGCGCTGGAACCACGTCCTGGACGAGGGCGCGCTGATGGCCATGCCCCGCTCCACCCCGCCCGGCCTGGCCCTGCAGGAGAACCAGCCGGTGCTGGTCCCGCTGATCTCGGCGGACGTCGCGGTCGACTACGCGGCCGCGCTCGGCGGCCCCGAGCTGGAGCCCGCCGTGGTCGGCCGCTCGATGCTGGTGCTGCCGCTGTCCGCCCGCGGCACCGTGCTGGGCATCCTCAAGCTGCTGCGGCTGACCGACCGGGCGCCGTTCACCCGCTCCGACGCCGACACCCTCAAGGAGATCGCCGCCCGCGCCGCGCTCTCCCTGGACAACGCCCGGCTGCACCGCGCCGAGTCCAAGGTCGCCACCACCCTGCAGCGCTCGATGATCCCGACCCGCCCGCCGCGGATCCCCGGCGTGCAGATCGCCCACCGCTACATGCCGGGCGACCGCAAGGCCGAGGTCGGCGGCGACTGGTTCGACGCCATCCAGCTCCCCGGCAGCCGGGTCGCCCTGGTGGTCGGCGACGTGATGGGCCACGGCCTGCACTCGGCCGCCGCGATGGGCCGCTTCCGCACCGCCATGCAGACCCTGGCCGCCCTCGACCTGCCGCCCGCCCAGCTGCTGCGCCACCTCGACAACCTGGCCCACAAGCTCGGCGACGACCACCTGGCGACCTGCCTGTACGCCGTCTACGACCCGATCAACCGCACCTGCGAACTCGCCTCGGCCGGCCACGTCCCGCCCGTCCTGGTCCACCCCGACGGCCGCGGCGAACTGCTGGAACTGCCCTCCGGCGCACCGATCGGCGTCGGCGGGGTGCCGTTCCAGACCAAGAAGATCGACGTCTCGGACGGCTCGATGCTGGTGCTCTGCACCGACGGCCTGGTCGAGGTCCGCGGCGGCGACATAGGAGCCGGCCTGGCGGCGCTCTGCGGCAACCTGATCGACCCCAAGCAGACCCCGGACGAGGCCTGCGACACCGTGCTGAACACCCTGCACTCCGACGACCGGCAGGACGACATCGCCCTACTGGTGGCCCGCTTCGACGGCGTCCCGCCGACCGAGGTCGCCACCTGGCAGCTCGGCGTCACCGAACTGGAAGTCGGCCGGGCCCGCCGGCTGGTGCGCGACCAGCTCGCCGCCTGGCAGCTGACCGCGCTCGCCGAGACCGTCGAACTGCTGGTCTCCGAACTGGTCACCAACGCCGTCCGGGTGGCCCGCTCCGAGGTGCAGCTGCAGCTGATCCGGGTCGACAAGCTGCTGGTCGAGGTCAGCGACGACAACCACAACCTGCCGTCGCTGGAACCCGCCGACTCCTTCTCCGAACACGGCCGCGGCCTGAACCTGGTCAGCAAACTGGCCGAGAAGTGGGGCACCGCCCGCAAGGCGGTCGGCAAGGTCGTCTACTTCGAGATGCCGCTGCCCCGCGGCTGACCGCCCGCCCGCCGGGTCAGGGCGTGACCGCCCTGGTCCGGCCCTGGGCGGCCACCGACGCGGCCGCGCCGACCCCGGTCAGCACCCGCGGCCAGTAGTCGCCGAACACCTCGACCCAGATGGCGATCAGGACGGCGGTGCTGATCGCCACCAGGTGCTCCAGCCCCGCCAGGTTCGGCAGCAGCAGCGCCTCCACCAGCATCGACAGCGCCACCGCCCCGCCCGTCCACCACGCCCGGCAGCGCAGCGCCACCACCACGGCCAGCGCCACCACCGCCGCCGAAGGACCGGTGTCCCGCACGTGCGCCACCCAGCGCGGGAAGCCCAGCGCGTGGTGCGGGCCCAGCGCCACCCCGACCCGGGCGAACAGCGTGCCCGCCAGGGTGCAGACGTACGCCACCACCAGGGTCAGCCGCCGCCCCAGCACGATCTCCGCCACCCCGAACACCAGGAACACCTGGGCCAGCGCCCCCCACACCGGCAGGTCCAGGGCCGGCACGTACAGCGACAGCGGGGTGCGCAGCAGCGACACGTCCAGCGGCAGCGCCGCCTTCACCACCCCGATGTCGGCCACGAACCGGTCCCCGCCCGGCAGGTGCTGGACCACCGAGAACAGCATCACCAGCGCGGTCGCCGCGGTCGCCAGCGGCACGGCGGCGAATTTCCGCCGCACCACCTGCTCCTTCACGGAAGCGAAAAGCTCCCCCCACTCCGCGACCGCGGCCCGGCGGAATACCGCCCACCACTCCGGTCGCACGCCCCCCGCGTGGGTGATCTTCTCCACGACCCGGTTCTCCCGTCCGATTCCGTCCCGACTCGCGCCGTCGATTCTTCTACGCCTCGCCACCGACGATACGCATCGGATTAACCCGCGGCATCAGCTTCGAAGACCATTCGCGGCGTCATCCTGGGGTCTGACATCCGGCCCGCTCCGCCCCCCGGCGGAGGGGCCCCGCCCCCGTCCCGCGCCGTACCCGGCCGGGAAGACTTCCTCACTTGTGCCGGCGGCGGAACAGGGCCGGCATGGTGGGCGCCGTGATGAAACCCTCCGCGCGGGCCGAGGCGATGCCGATCCGGGGAATCTCGCCGCTCTTCTCGAAGAGCAGATAACGCGGTTCCCAGATCGGCCGGTATTTCGCGTTCGCCCGGTAGAGCGACTCGATCTGCCACCAGCGGGAGAAGAAACCGAGCACCGAACGCCACAGTCGCAACACCGGGCCTGCACCCAGCTTCGAGCCGCGCTCGAAAACCGAGCGGAACATGGCGAAGTTCAGCGAGACCCGTTCCAGTTCGACCTCCTTCGCCCGCTGCAGGAGTTCGATCACCATGAACTCCATCAGGCCGTTCTCGCTGTCCCGGTCGCGCCGCATCAGGTCCAGCGACAGACCGTGCGCGCCCCACGGCACGAAGCTCAGCAGCGCCCGCAGCTCGCCGTCCCCGTCGAAGCACTCCAGCATCACGCAGCGCCCGTCGCCCGCGTCGCCGAGCCGGCCCAGCGCCATCGAGAAACCGCGCTCGGTCGCCCCGTCCCGCCAGTGGTCGGCCTTGGCCACCAGCTCGGCCATCTCGCACTCGGGGATGTCCCCGTGCCGGCGGATCCGCACCGTGTACCCGGCCCGCTTGACCCGGTTGTACGCCTGCCGGACCACCCGCATCGCCCGGCCGTCCAACGAGAACTCGTCCAGCTCGACGATCGCCTCGTCGCCCAGCTCCAGCGCGTCCAGGCCGTGCCGGGCGTAGATCACCCCGGCCTCCTCGGAGGCGCCCATCACGGCCGGCACCCAGGCGTGCTCGCGGGCCTCCGACAGCCAGGCGTCGATCGCCCCCGGCCAGGCCTCCGGGTCGCCGATCGGGTCGCCGGAGGCCAGCGTGACGCCGCCGACCACCCGGTAGGCGATCGCCGCCTTCCCGGACGGCGAGAACACCACCGCCTTGTCCCGGCGCAGCGCGAAGTACCCCAGCGAGTCCCGCTCGCCCTGCTTCTCCAGCAGCTCGCGCAGCCGGCTCTGGTCCTCGTCGCTCTGCAGCTCCTCGCCGCGCGGCGAGCGGAACGCCACGTACAGCACGAACAGGAACAGCACCGCGCTCATCGCGTTGATCGCCGCGTTCACCCAGGTCGGGACCGAGACCACGTCGAGGACCCGCTCCGAGGGGTTCAGCGTGATCATCCGGTGCACCGCGTAGCTGAACCGGGTGCCGAAGCCCGCGCCGGCGACCTCGTTGGTCAGCTGCACCAGCACCGAGCCGATCAGCCCGCCCAGCAGCAGCCCGCCGACCGCGGCGGCGGCCGCGGTCTTCGGGTTGGAGCGGTCGCCCTTGGAGGTGAACTCCTTGCGGGAGACCAGCAGCGCCACCAGGAACAGCCCGGTCAGCACGATCGAGAAGTAGTTCCAGGGGTGGTCCCGGTAGCGGTCGCCCCAGGCCATCCAGGCCAGGTAGCCGAGGAACGTCAGCCCGGCCAGGCCGGTGTTGAAGATCCACGCCGCCCGTTTGCGGCGGCGCATCGCCACCGCCAGGAACAGCGCCAGCACCACCGTGGTCAGGCCCGCGGTCATCAGGTAGGGGGTGAAGAACTCCCCCTCGTTGTGCCGTTGGACCTGGTCCCGGAACGGCACCGACAGCACCGCCGCCAGGTTGAGCAGGGCCATCAGCCGCAGGTACCAGACGGTCGACGCGGCGGCTCGCGGGCGCCACCGTGCCAGCGGACCCGGGCCCTCGCCGCTCGTGGGGGACACGGCTGAGGAAGCCGTCTTCACAGTGGACACAGCAACCATTCCAGACGATCGATCACGGGGGCGCATCCGCTCGCGGTTCGGCGCACTCCACCCCGATTTCCATGGTTGCCCAGCCAGGATGAGAATTGCGTGAATCCGGTAGCGGATTCCCACCCCCGCCGATCGGCGGGGGTCGTGGACCGCCCGGCACCGAACCGCCACCAGCGGGAGAGACAGGGAGAGACATGCCGCCGACCCGGGTCCTGATCGTGGACGACGAGGTGCTGGTCCGCTCCGGGCTCGGCCTGATCGTCGGCACCGCACCCGACCTGGAAGTGGTCGGCGGCTGCTCCGGCGGCCAGGCCGAACAGCTCGCCCGCGAACTCGCCCCCCGGGTCGTCCTGCTCGACGTCCGGATGCCCGACCTGGACGGCATCAGCGTGCTGCGCCGGCTGCGCGCGCTGCCCGACCCGCCCGCCGTCGCCATGCTCACCACCTTCGACACCGACGAGCACATCGGCACCGCGCTGCGGGCCGGCGCCGCCGGGTTCCTGCTCAAGGACACCGCCCCCGAGCAGCTGGTGCACGCCGTCCGGGTGCTCGCGGCCGGCGGCAGCGTGCTCTCCCCGACCGTCGCCCGCACCGTGATCAGCGGCTACGTCGAGGGCGGCGGCCCCGACACCGCCGCCGCCGGCCTCACCGGCCGGCTCACCGGCCGCGAGCTCGACGTCCTGGCGCTGCTCGGCGAGGGCCTGTCCAACGCCGAGATAGCCGACCGGCTGTTCCTCGGCACCGGCACCGTCAAGGACCACATCAGCGCGATCCTGGCCAAGCTCGGCGCCGCCAACCGCGTCCAGGCCGCCGTCATCGCCCACCGCGCCGGGCTGGTCCGCGACCGGCAGGACGGCGAGTGACCCCCGAGGCCGCCGAGGCCCCCGCGCGTACCGGAGCCCCCGCCGCGCCCCCGGGCCGCCCGCCGCCCCGGGCTCCCGGCTCCGGGCCCTGCTGCGCTCCCCGCGCACCACCCTGCTGGTCCCGGTGCTGCTGGCCGCGATGGACTCCGCCCTGGTCGCCAAGGGCTCCGCGCCCTGGCAGCTGGCCCTCTCCGCGCTGTCCGTCGCCGCCCTGCTGCTCCGCCGCCGCCTCCCGCTCACGGTGGCCCTGCTCACCCTGCCCGGCGCGTTCTTCAACGAGATCTGGCTGGCCCCCGTCACCGCCGTCTACTCGGTCGCCGCCGCCCGCCCCCGGCCCCCCGTCCCGGTCGCCTGCGCCACCGCCTTCGCCCTGGTCGAGTTCTTCCACTGGCCGTTCGACCCCGGCCTGTTCGAACTCAGCCGGGACAACGCGCTGTACGCCATCCAGTCGGTGATGCTCGGCGCCGGACCGGCCGCCCTCGGCATGCTGGTCCGCACCCGCGGCGAACTCGCCGAACGGGTCACCGAACTCACCGCCGGCCGCCAGCGCGAGAGCCGGCTGCTGGCCGAGAAGGTGCTGGCCGCCGAACGCGCCCGGCTCGCCCGCGAGATGCACGACGTGGTCTCCCACCAGGTCAGCCTGATCTCGATCCAGGCCGGGGCGCTGCAGGTCGCCAGCACCGACCCGGCCGCCCGGGACGGCGCCCGCACCATCCGCGAGCTCTCCGTCCGCACCCTCGACGAGCTCCGCCAGATGGTCGGCGTGCTGCGCGCCGCGGGCGTCCCCGGCACCCCGCTCGCCCCGCAGCCCACCCTCGCCGACCTGCCCCGGCTGATCGACGGCAGCGGCCTGGCCGTCACCCGTCGCCTCGACCCGGGCCGCCGGAACTGGCCCGAGGCCGTCGAACGGGCCGCCTACCGCACCGTCCAGGAGGGCCTCACCAACATCAGCAAGCACGCCCCCGGCGCCCCGGTCACCGTCCGGGTCACCGCCCGCGGCGGCCGGCTGCACGTCGAGGTCCGCAACGGCCCGCCGCCGCTCCGCCCGACCGGCGCCGGCCAGGACACCGCCCCGCTGCCCGGCGGCGGCCACGGCCTGATCGGCCTGCGCGAACGCGCCGCCCTGCTCGGCGGCACCTTCACCGCCGACCCCACCCCCGACGGCGGCTTCGCCCTGCACGCCGTGCTGCCCGCCCCCTGAGCCGCCCCGGACCGTTCCGGGGCACCGGCACCTGCACCTGCAACCTGATCCGGAGAACGAGAAAGCCCCGCAGATCCTGAGGATCTGCGGGGCTTCGCTGTGCGCGAGGGGGGAGTTGAACCCCCACGCCCTTTCGGGCACTGGAACCTGAATCCAGCGCGTCTGCCTATTCCGCCACCCGCGCATGGGTGTTGTCTTCAGTTGCTTACCGCTTCTTCCGACCTGTCGAGAAGCTTACCGCATCTCTCGGGGTCTTCCGTTCGGCTCCCTCTCGGGCGCCCCTTCCGACATGGAAAACATTAGCACGCCCCACGCCGTACCTGCGAATCCATTCCGACCGGCCCCCCGGCACGGGTCCGCCCGGCCCGCAACCGGAGGCCGGGCGAACGAGTGAGCGGGCCGCCCGGCGGGTACCCCTCCGGGCGCGACCTAGGCGGGGAACCGTACGGAAGGGCCGGGCGTGGATACGATCAGTACGGAAGTACCGCTTTCCAGCCGACGAGCCGGCCCGTCCGACGCCCTGAGAGGGGGTGCCCCGTGGGAGTCCTGAAGAAGTTCGAGCAGCGACTCGAAGGTCTCGTGAACGGCACCTTCGCCAAGGTGTTCAAGTCCGAGGTCCAACCGGTGGAGATCGCCGGCGCCCTGCAGCGCGAGTGCGACAACAACGCCACCATCTGGAACCGGGACCGCACGGTCGTCCCGAACGACTTCATCGTCGAGCTCAGCCCGCACGACCACGAGCGGCTCAGCCCCTACGCCACCCAGCTCGGCACCGAGCTCGCCGGGATGGTCCGCGAGTACGCGGAGGCCCAGCGGTACAGCTTCATGGGGCCGCTCCAGGTCGCCCTGGAGAAGGCCGACGACCTGGACACCGGCCTGTACCGGGTGCGCAGCCGCACGCTGGCCGCCGAGGAGCCCCAGCGGGCCCCGGCCGCGCCGCCCGCCGCCCAGCCCGGGTACGGCCGCCCGCCGACCCCGCCCGCGCCCGGCGCCCCCTGGCACCAGGGCGCGGCCCCCGCCGCCCCCTACGGCGCACCGCCGCCGCCCGCCGCCCCGCCCGCGATGCCGTCCGCCCCCCCGGCGGCCGGGAACGTGCGGCCCTTCCCCGGCGCGGGCCACGGCGGCGCCGGCACCCGGCGCTGGATCGAGGTGAACGGCGCCCGGCACCAGATCAGCCAGAATGCGGTGGTACTGGGCCGCTCCACCGAGGCGGACATCCGGATCGACGACCCCGGGGTGTCCCGCAAGCACGCGGAGATCCGTCCCGGTACGCCCGCGATGGTCCTGGACCTGGGGTCCACCAACGGCATCGTGGTGGACGGGCAGCACACCCAGCGCGCTACGCTCCGCGACGGCTCCCGGATCGTCCTGGGGTCGACCACCATCGTCTACCGACAGGTCGAAGGGTAGAAGCGGGCCGGTATGTCTGATCTGACCCTGACGGTCATGCGGCTGGGCTTCCTCGCCGTCCTCTGGCTGTTCGTCATCGTCGCGGTGCAGGTGATCCGCAGCGACCTGTTCAACACCAAGGGCGCGGCGCGCACCGCCCAGCGCTCCAGTGCCCCCGCGCCCGCCCAGGCCGGCCCGGGCCGCGCCCCCCAGGGGCAGCCCACCGCCGCCGCGCAGCAGGCGCAGGCCCGGCAGCGCCGCGGCCAGCCCACCCACCTGGTGGTGACCCAGGGATCGCTGGCCGGGACGACCGTCGCGCTGCAGGGCCAGACCATCACGCTGGGCCGGGCGCACGACTCCACGATCGTGCTGGACGACGACTACGCGTCCTCCCGCCATGCCAGGATCTACCCGGATCAGGCTGGGCAGTGGACGGTGGAGGATCTAGGCTCCACCAACGGCACCTATCTGGACCGGCAGCGGCTCACCACGCCGACGCCGCTCCAGATCGGCGTGCCGATCCGAATCGGCAGGACCGTCATCGAGCTGCGGAAGTAGTCAGCGCATGAGGACCAGCTCCACCCGAAGGAGGGCCCGGACAGCATGAGTCTCGTGCTGCGCTTCGCCGCCGGCTCGCACAAGGGCCTGATCCGTGAAGGGAACGAGGACTCCGGCTACGCCGGGCCCCGGCTGCTCGCGGTGGCCGACGGCATGGGCGGGGCGGCGGCCGGCGAGGTCGCCTCCTCGGAGGTCCTCGGCTCGATCGTCCGGCTCGACGAGCCGCACCCCGGCGCCGACCTGCTGACCCTGCTCAACGAGGCGGTGCAGACCGCCAACGACCGGCTGCGGCAGATGGTCGAGCAGGACCCGCAGCTCGAGGGCATGGGCTGCACGCTCACCGCGCTGCTCTGGGACGGCCAGCGGATGGGCCAGGTGCACATCGGCGACTCCCGGGCCTACCTGCTGCGCGACGGCCGGCTCGACCAGATCACCCAGGACCACACCTGGGTGCAGCGGCTGGTCGACGAGGGCCGGATCACCGCCGAGGAGGCCGAGACCCACCCGCAGCGCTCGCTGCTGATGCGCGCCCTGGACGGCCGCGGCCAGGTCGAGCCCGACCTGTCGATCCGCGAGGTCCGGGCCGGCGACCGCTACCTGATCTGCTCCGACGGCCTGTCCGGCCCGGTCAGCCACCAGACCCTGGAGGAGACGCTCGGCAGCTACTACGCGCCCGAGCAGACCGTCCAGGAGCTGATCCAGCTGGCGCTGCGCGGCGGCGGCCCGGACAACATCACCTGCATCGTCGCCGACGTGATCGACGTCGGTGCCACCGACCCGCTCAGCGGCCAGGCCGCCGAGGCCCCGATGGTGGTCGGCGCGGTCGCCGACACCCAGCCGCACCACTTCAACGACCCGCAGCTGCTGGACACCCCGGCCGGCCGCGCCGCCGGCCTCGGCCGCGGCCAGGCCCCGCAGGGCGCCTTCGGGCCCGCCCAGGGCTACGAGGGCGGCTACGAGCAGCAGCCCGGCTACGGCGCCCCCGCGGGCGACTTCGGCCCGCCGGAGGGCTACGGCGCCCCGGCGGACGACTTCACCCAGGCCGGCTTCCCGGCCGGCGAGGGCGGCTACGGCGCGCCCGGCGAGGAGTTCGACCAGGACGCCCCGGTCGAGCGCCGGAAGAAGAAGCGCGGCCTGAAGCTCACCCTGATCGGGGTGCTGGTGCTCGCGGTGCTCGGCGCCGGCGGGTTCTTCGCCTGGCAGTGGAGCCAGGACCAGTACTACGTCGGCGTCCAGGACGGCCACGTCGCGGTCTACCGCGGCCTCGACCAGAACCTGGCCGGCCTCGAACTCAGCTCGGTCTACCAGCCGTACGCCGACGTCGAACTCAAGTACCTGCCCGCCTACCAGGCGGACCAGGTCGCCAAGAAGATCCAGGCCGACGGCCTGGCCGACGCCCGGAAGCAGGTCGAGGTGCTGCGCACGCAGGCCGCCGTCTGCAAGAAGGTCGCCGAGTCCAAGACCGCCCCGGCCGCCGGGGAGGGCACCGCGCCGTCCGCACCCCCGCTGACCGAGCAGGAGCAGCAGCTCGCCGCGTCCTGCCCGGCCCAGTAGGGCCGCGGGCGAACCCGGGGGGTTTCACACAGGCATGAGCACCTTCGACGTGAGCGGCGGCCGCACGCCCGCCGCCGGGCGGCGGCGGGCCACCGCCCGGACCGCCCCGGACGCCGTGCCGAACCGGCGCAACACCGAGCTGCTGATGCTGGCCTTCGCGGTGGCCATCCCGATGTTCGGGTACGCCAACGTGGGGCTGGCGATGGACGGCACGCTGCCCGCCAACATCCTGGCCTACGGCCTGGGCCTGGGCGTGCTGGCCGGCGCCGCGCACCTGGCGGTGCGCCGGTTCGCCCCGTACGCCGACCCGCTGCTGCTGCCGCTGGCGACGCTGCTGAACGGGCTCGGCCTGGTGATGCTCTGGCGGCTCGACAAGGCCGGCAAGCTGCTGCGCAACAACTTCCCGGCGACCACCAACCAGCTGATGTGGTCGGGCCTGGGCATCGGGCTGTTCGTCGGCGTGATGCTGCTGCTCAAGGACCACCGGATCCTGCAGCGCTACACCTACATCTCGATGGTGCTGGCGCTGGTGCTGCTGGCCGCGCCGGCCTTCTTCCCGTCCCGGGCCGAGGACTTCGGCGCGAAGATCTGGATCCGCTTCGGCTCCTTCTCGATCCAGCCCGGCGAGTTCGCCAAGATCATCCTGACCATCTTCTTCGCCGGCTTCCTGATGGTGAAGAAGGACGCCCTGGCGCTGGCCAGCCGCAAGTTCATGGGCCTGTACCTGCCGCGCGGCCGCGACCTCGGGCCGATCGTGGTGGTCTGGCTGCTGTCGATCCTGATCCTGGTGTTCGAGACCGACCTCGGCACCTCCTTCCTGTTCTTCGGCCTGTTCGTGGTGATGCTGTACGTGGCCACCGAGCGGACCAGCTGGATCGTCTTCGGCCTGCTGATGTCCTTCGGCGGCGCCGCGGTGGTCGCCACCAGCGAGCGGCACGTGAAGACCCGCATCAACGCCTGGCTGGACCCGATGGCGGCGTTCGGGCCGCACCCGCCCAAGGAGTCCTCGGAGCAGATCGGTCAGACCCTGATGTCGCTGGGCTCCGGCGGCACCGTCGGCACCGGCCTGGGGCAGGGCCGCAGCTGGCTGATCCAGTTCGCGGCGAAGAGCGACTTCATCCTCGGCTCGTTCGGCGAGGAACTGGGCCTGACCGGCCTGATGGCGGTCTTCCTGGTCTACGGCCTGGTGGTGCAGCGCGGCCTGCGCACCGCGCTGGCCGCCCGCGACCCGTTCGGCAAGCTGCTCGCGGTCGGCCTGAGCTCGGCGTTCGCGCTCCAGGTGTTCGTGGTCGCGGGCGGGGTCACCGGCCTGATCCCGCTGACCGGCATGACCATGCCGTTCCTGGCCCAGGGCGGTTCCTCGGTGGTGGCGAACTGGGCGCTGATCGCCGTCCTGATGAAGATCAGCGACACCGCCCGCCGCCCGGCCGTCGAACCGACCCCCGAGCCGGTCCCGGCCATCCCGGAGCCGGCCGGTCCCGACCGGTACGGGCCGCCCGGGTACGGAACGCCGGACCAGAGCAGGGGAGCGTCCTCGTGAACAAGCCGATCCGCCGGGTGTCGATCTTCTGCCTGGTCCTGGTGCTGGCGCTGATGGTCCGGGTGAACTGGGTGCAGGGCGTGCAGGCCTCGGCCTGGGCGGGCAACCCGCACAACGACCGGGTGAAGTACGACCGGTACGCCTACCCGCGCGGCAACATCATCGTCGGCGGGCAGCCCGTCACCAAGTCCGACTTCGTCAACGGCCTGCGCTACAAGTACAAGCGCTCCTGGGTGGACGGGCCGATGTACGCGCCGGTCACCGGCTACTCCTCGCAGATCTACGACGCCAGCCAGCTGGAGAAGCTGGAGGACCCGGTGCTGTCCGGCACCGACTCCCGGCTGTTCTTCCGCAACACCCTGGACATGCTGACCGGCAAGCCCAAGCAGGGCGGCGACGTGGTCACCACCATCGACCCGAAGGTGCAGAAGGCCGGCTTCGAGGGCCTGGGCAACCGGAAGGGCGCCGCGGTGGCGATCGACCCGCGCACCGGGGCGATCCTGGCGCTGGTCTCCACCCCGTCCTACGACCCGAGCACCTTCGCGGGCGGCGGCGACAGCGACTCCGCGGCCTGGACGGCGCTGCAGAACGACCCGAACCAGCCGATGCTGAACCGGGCGCTGCGCCAGACCTACCCGCCCGGTTCGACGTTCAAGCTGGTCACCGCGGCGACCGCGTTCGAGACCGGCAAGTTCAAGAACCCCACGGACACCACCGACACCCCGGAGACGTACATCCTGCCGGGCACCAGCACCCCGCTGGTCAACGACAGCCCCGACGAGCCCTGCACGAACGCCACCCTGGCGGCGGCGATGGCCATCTCGTGCAACACGGTGTTCGGCAAGATCGGCGCCGAGCTCGGCAAGGACGCGCTGCGCTCGCAGGCCGAGAAGTTCGGCTTCAACAACGACAAGGTGGACGTCCCGATCCGGGCCGCCGCCAGCTACTACCCCAGCGGCTCCTCCCCCGACGGCACCGCGATGGACGCCATCGGCCAGCACGACACCCGGGCCACCCCGCTGCAGATGGCCATGGTGGCGGCGGCGATCGCCAACAACGGCTCGCTGATGCAGCCGTACCTGGTCTCCCAGGAGGGCTCGGCGGGCAACGCCATCTCCACCCACTCCGAGCACCAGCTGAGCCAGGCCGTCTCGCCGGACACCGCGCAGAAGCTCCAGCAGCTGATGGAGGCCGTGGTGAAGGACGGCACCGGCAAGCGGGCGGCCATCCCGGGCGTGACGGTCGGCGGCAAGACCGGCACCGCGCAGCACGGCCAGGACAACGCGGGCAAGCCGTTCGCCTGGTTCGTCTCCTACGCGAAGGACTCCGGCGGCAAGCAGGTCGCGGTCGCGGTGGTGGTCGAGGACGGCGCGGCGCAGAGCTCGGAGATCTCCGGCGGCTCGATCGCGGCGCCGATCGCCAAGTCGATGATGCAGGCGGCGCTGGGCAAGTAGGTCCGGTCAGCTCCGTCACATTCCGGCCGCCGATCCTCGATCGGTGGCCGGAATTGTCACAATGGGACGGTCCTGATCGGTACCGGTCTGGTCTCAGCTGACGATCCGCACCGGTCCGCTCAGGTTCGCCCGGTAGCGTATCCGCCAGCAGCGGGTGTACCCGCAGCCGGAAGACCGGGGCCGGGGCCGTGGAACCGCGGCGGCGGCCGGCGCGTCCGAAGAGAGCGTGCGGGGACACCTACGTCACATCCTCACCGACCGGTGGGGGAGAGGGTCGGAGATATGGAAGAGCCTCGTCGCCTAGGCGGCAGGTACGAGCTCGGCGGCGTCCTCGGGCGCGGTGGCATGGCCGAGGTGTACCTCGGCCACGACACCAGGCTCGGCCGTACCGTGGCCGTGAAGACCCTCCGCACCGACATGGCCCGCGACCCCTCCTTCCAGGCCCGCTTCCGCCGCGAGGCGCAGTCCGCGGCCTCGCTCAACCACCCGGCCATCGTCGCGGTCTACGACACCGGCGAGGACTACATCGACGGGATCTCCATCCCGTACATCGTCATGGAGTACGTCGAGGGCTCCACCCTGCGCGAACTGCTGCACACCGGGCGGCGGCTGCTGCCCGAGCGGGCGCTGGAGATGACCATCGGCATCCTGCAGGCCCTGGAGTACTCGCACCGGGCCGGCATCGTGCACCGCGACATCAAGCCCGCCAACGTGATGCTGACCCGGCAGGGCAACGTCAAGGTGATGGACTTCGGCATCGCCCGTGCGATGGGTGACGCCGGCATGACGATGACCCAGACCTCCGCGGTCATCGGCACCGCCCAGTACCTCTCCCCCGAGCAGGCCAAGGGCGAGACCGTCGACGCCCGCTCCGACCTGTACTCCACCGGCTGCCTGCTGTACGAACTGCTGACCGTACGGCCGCCGTTCGTCGGCGACTCGCCGGTCGCGGTGGCCTACCAGCACGTCCGCGAGGAGGCCGCCCCGCCGTCCTCGTACGACCCCGAGGTCCGCCCCGAGATCGACGCGATCGTGCTCAAGGCGCTGGCCAAGGAGCGCGACTACCGCTACCAGTCCGCCGACGAGATGCGCGACGACATCGAGCGCTTCCTCGACGGCCTGCCGGTCGCCGCCGCCCAGCAGGCGGCCTACGGCATGGGCGCGGCCGGCTACGGCTACGACCAGGGCGGCGGGCAGTACGACCCGTACGGCCAGACCAACGTGCTGCCCCAGCAGGGCGGCGGCCCGACCACCGTGCTGCCGCCGGTCGGCAACCAGCAGCCCGCCCCCTACGGCGGCGGCTACCAGAACAACGGCTACGGCGGCGGGGACGACGGCGGCTACGAGGGCCGCGGCAGCCGGCGGCGCGAGGACCCGCCGAAGAAGAACAACACCTCCTGGATCGTGCTCGCCGTCGCGGCGGTGCTGGTCCTGGTCGGTGCGTTCTTCGTGGTGCAGTCCATGGTGAAGACCGGCGGCTCGAACGCCGGGAAGACCAGCGTCCCGACCCTGACCGGCATGAGCCTGGACGACGCGACGGCCGCCGCCAAGGCGCAGAGCGCCAAGCTCAAGGTGACCGCCGGAGACCCGGCCGCCAGCTGCCCGGACCCGAAGGTCCAGAAGGACCAGGTCTGCACCCAGAGCCCGGCCGCGGGCGGCCAGATGGCCGCCGACGGCACGATCACGGTGCACCTGGCCGCCGCCGCGGCCCAGGTCGACGTCCCGGACGTCACCGGCCAGGCCAAGGACGCCGCGAGCAAGTCGCTCAAGGACAAGGGCTTCGACGTCAAGTACACCTACGCCACCGACGACAAGGTCGATCAGGACAAGGTCATCTCGCAGGACGTCAAGGGCAAGGCCGCCCCGGGCGCCACGGTCACCCTGACGGTCTCCTCCGGCCAGCAGAAGGTCCCCGTGCCGAACGTGATCGGCAAGGCTGTGGACGACGCCACCCAGATCCTCGCCACCGCCGGCTTCACCGTCACGCCGACCAACAAGATCGTCACCGACCCCACCCAGGCCGGCCAGGTCCTCGACCAGAGCGTGAAGAACACCCAGGCCAAGCAGGGCACCGCGATCACCATCACGGTCGGCCAGCTCGCCGACAAGGTCCCGATGCCGATCACCGAGGGCCACACCTACAAGCAGGTCATCGCCGACCTGCAGAAGAGCCACCTCCAGTCGGTGGTGGTGAACGGCGGCCCGCAGGACGACAACGCGATCGTGATCAGGAGCGACCCGCCGGCCAACACCCTCATCCCGCCGAACAGCACGGTCCAGCTGTGGACCAAGGCCGGCGACAGGACGCCGTCCGACCCCACCACGAAGCCGTAGCGCCACGGCCGCAGCGACGCCGAGGGGCCGCCCCGTTCTTCCCGAACGGTGCGGCCCCTCGGCCGTCCTGGTGCCCCGTCAGCGCAGCTCGGGCGGCGGGGTGCGCTGCGCGTCCACCGGGTCGACCCGGACCAGCTGGGCCCAGACCGCCATCCGGTAGCGGGAGGTGTACACCGGCGTGCAGGTGGTCAGCGTCAGGTAGCGGCCCGGGCCGGTGAACGGCGAGCCCTCGGGGACGGGCGCCACCACGCCCACGTCGTACTTGGAGGTCTGCGGCAGCGTCCCGGCGACCCGGTAGACGTACCAGGCGTCCCTGGTCTCCACCACCACCGGGTCGCCCGCGGCCAGCTTGTCCAGGTCGTGGAACCTGGCGCCGTGCCCGTCCCGGTGCGCCGCCAACGTGAAGTTGCCCTCGGCGTCCCACGGCATCGCCGAGCGGTACGGCTCCTCGTAGACCCCGGCCACGCCCTCGTCGAGCACCTCCGCGGTGGTGCCCATCCGGATCAGCGTCTGGTTGCCCCGGCCGAAGGCCGGCACGTGCAGGAAGCCGACGCCGTCCCCCGCCCCGTACTGCGGCACCGGCGCGGCGGCGGCACCGGCGGCCGGGGGCGCCGCCGGGACGCTCCAGGTCTGCCGCAGGCGGCCCGCCGCCTGCCCGGCGGCCCGGTCGGCCACCACGTCCGTCCACCACAGCGAGTACCCGACGAACAGCGCCAGCACCAGCCCCAGGGTGACCAGCAGCTCCCCCAGCAGCCCCAGGACCCCCGCCGTCCGTCCGCGCCGCCCGCGCCCGCCCCGCATGGCTGTGCCCATGGTGCCGTGCCTCGCTGCTCAGTGTTGCCCGGTCAGCGCCTCCGGCTGGCCCTGGCTCCTCGGCCGTTCCTCGACCATCTTGCCAAACACGATCAGCCTTCCCCGGGCACTGAACTCCGGCGTGCATGTCGTCATGGTGAGGTAGCGCCCCGGCGCGGTGAACGGCGAGCCCTTCGGGACGGGTTGGAGCACCGTCACGTTGCTCGGCGGGGTCTCCGGGATGCCGCCGGCCACCTCGTACGTGTAGTACGCCGTCGCGGTCTCCACCACGATCCTGTCGCCCGGCACCAGCTGGCCGATCTTCCGGAACGGCTGTCCGTGCGTGGTGCGGTGCGCGGCGACGGCGAAGTTGCCCGCCTGGTCGGCCGGCATCGCGGTGCCCGCGTAGTGGCCCACCAGGCCGTGGTCGAGCACCTTCTGCTTGTCGGTGCCCTCGGCGATCGGGTAGTCCAGCCCGAGCTTCGGGATGTGGATGATGGCGAAGCCCTGCCCGGGCTCGAACGCGGTGGGCTGCGGGGCGGGCGCGGTGCCCCCGCCGGCCGGCGGGGCCGGCTGCTGGGCCCACTGCTGCTCCAGCTTGCTGCTGGCGGCCCCGGCGTCCCGGTCGGCCAGCACGTTGGTCCACCACAGCTGGTACGAGACGAACAGCAGCATCACCGCGCCCAGCGTGATGAACAGCTCCCCCACCAGCCGGGCCAGCACCACCCGCCGGCGCTCCTTCGGGCGCGGCGGCCGCGGCCCGGCGGGCCGCCCGGTGGCCCGGCGGCGCCCGGTGCCCGGGGCGCGCAGACCGGACGGCCCTCCCCGGCCCGGCCGCGGGCCGTCCGGCCGCCGTCCGGCCGGGCCACCGGCTCGGCCGGGCGGGCGGCCGGGAGCCGCAGCTTCAGGGTCTGCTCGGCCGGGGCCTCGTAGACGCTCCAGTCCTCCGGATCCCCGAGCTCCTCGGGGACGCCCCCCTCCGGGCGCACCGCGGCCACCGGCGTCAGCTCCGGCCGATGACCGGGGCGAGGCCGGCCGAGCGGCCCACCGCCTCCGGGAAGCCGCACTCGGCGAGCCAGTTGGCGAGCATCCGGTGGCCGCCCTCGGTGAGCACCGACTCCGGGTGGAACTGGACGCCCTCGATCGGGAGTTCGCGGTGCCGCAGGCCCATGATCACGCCGCTGTCGGTGCGCGAGGTGACCACCAGCTCGGCGGGCACGGTGGCCGGGTCGACCGCCAGCGAGTGGTAGCGGGTGGCGATCAGCGGCGAGGGCAGGCCCTCGAACACGCCGCCGTCCTCGTGCAGCACCGGCGAGGTCTTGCCGTGCAGCAGCTCGGGCGCCCGCCCGACCACCGCGCCGTGCGCCACCGCGATCGACTGCAGGCCCAGGCACACCCCGAACAGCGGCAGCCCGGCCGCCGCGCAGTGGTGCACCATCTCCACGCACACCCCGGCCTCCTCGGGCGTGCCGGGCCCGGGGGAGAGCAGCACCCCGTCGTAGCCCTCCTCCCCCGCCCGCGGCCGGGCGTCGGCCACGGTCAGCTCGTCGTTGCGGACCACCTCGCAGACCGCGCCCAGCTGGTACAGGTACTGGACGATGTTGAAGACGAAGCTGTCGTAGTTGTCGACCACGAGGATCCGGGGCGCTCGGCCGGCGGAGGTCATCGCTACTCCTGGGGTACGGGTGCGTCGGGGGACGGACGGAGGCGGAACGGCGCCGTTCTCAGCCGCCGGCGCCCTGGTCCACCGTCACGTTCCCGAAGGGGAGCAGCGGCTCGGCCCACGGGAAGACGTACTGGAACAGGACGTAGACCACCCCGAGGACGAGCAGCAGGGCGATCAGCGCACGAACCGGCGCGGGGCCCGGGAGATGCCGCCAGATCCAGCCGTACATGGTGCTCCTCGGTGATTCGGGTCTGCACAAGCGTAGACGCCCGTCCGCCCGGCCCAGGAGGGTATCGGCGCAACAGGCCGGTCCCGGTCCGGTCCTGGGCGGGTTCCGGCCGGTTCCTGTCCGGGTCGCGGACCGCTCCTGGCCGGCAGCGGTCCGGAACCGGCCGGGATCAGGGGGTGGTCGCGGAGCGCAGGTCGGCGGAGCCGGTGTACCCCGGCAGGGTCAGCTCGCCGCTCTCCTGGACCTTCCAGCCCAGCCCGTAGGCGGTCACGTAGCCCAGGTAGTTGCGGATGGTCGGGTCGGCGTCCACCGCGGAGCGCAGCGCGTCGGTCTTCCCCACCGCGCGGATCACGTACGGCGGCGAGTAGACCCGGCCCTGCAGCAGCAGGGTGTTGCCGACGCAGCGCACCGCGCTGGTGGAGATCAGCCGCTGGTCCATCACCTGGATGCCCTCGGCGCCGCCCCGCCACAGGGCGTTCACCACGGCCTGGATGTCCTGCTGGTGGATCACCAGGTCGTTGACGCCGGGCTCGGGGACGCCAGGGATCCGCGCGGTGGCGTTCGGCGGGGCGTCGTCCAGGGTGACGGTCAGTCCGGGGCCGCGCAGCGGGTCCAGCCCGGCGGCCCGCTGCAGTTCGGCCAGCCTGGCCGCGTCGTCCGGGCTCTGCCCCTGCTGCCGGGCCAGCCGGTCGGCCCGGTCCCGGTCCGCCGAGACCTGCTCCGACAGCTGCTGGTTCTGGGTGGAGCGCTGCTGTATGACGTCGCTGAGCTTCAGCAGCGAGTTGTCGGTGCGCAGGTCGGTGCCGTGCGCGGTCTGCGCGCTGACGTAGAACAGCAGCCCGGCGAGCGCGAAGACGGTGCAGGTCAGGGCACGTCCGACAATTCGCCCACGAGGGGGCCGCGAGGACCGGGACGGCGAAGAAATCGTGGAATCAGGCACCGTACCCTTATCTCCTTACGACCCGGCGAGCCACTACGCTAACGGACGCCGGTGGCATGTGCGGAGGACCAGCCGTACGGACCGGCCCGACCATTCGCCGCCCGCCCACGCTGACCCACCCGCGCGGTCACAGCGCATCGACAGGAGAGCCCCTCGTGCCGAAGTCTCGACTCCGCAAGAAGGCCGACTACACGCCGCCTCCGAGCACCGCGACGGCCGTGAAGATCAGTTCCGGCAGCCGGAGCTGGGTGGCACCGCTGATGCTGGCGTTCTTCCTGATCGGCCTGATCTGGATCGTCACCTACTACGTGACCAACAGCTCGTGGCCGGTCCACAGCTGGGGCAACTGGAACATCCTGGCCGGCTTCACCTTCATCGCGGCGGGTTTCGCGGTCTCCACGCAGTGGAAGTGACGCCGGCGCCGCCCGCCCGCCGGGCCCCGGCCTGATCCACCCGCACCGCCCAGCACCGCTCCGGCCCACCCGCCGGGGCGGTGTCCGTGCTGCCCGGGCCCGGCCCGTGACGGAGCGTCCGAACGTTTATCCACAGGGTTGTCCACACTGGGGAAAACTCCGCCCAGCCTGTGGATAACTCGCAACGCAGCAGCATAACGCGCGTAGAGCCGGGAAATCCAATCGGCGGGCGCGCCCCGGCGCCCGCCGACTGTGCACAACCTCACCCGGGCAGCCGGGCCGTCCCGATCAGCAGCATCAGCAGGATCGCCGCCACCGCCCCGCCCAGCGCCAGCCCCTGCACCAGGCTCCGGCGCCCCGGCGGGGCGTACATCATCCCGGCCCCGATGGCGACGCCGGCCACCAGCCCGCCGAGGTGCGCGCGCCAGTCGATGTTGTTCAGCGTGAAGGTGAGCACCAGGTTGACCACCAGCAGCGCGATCACCGGCTGCATCGGCACCCGGTTGACCCGGAACAGCACCGCGGTGGCGCCCAGCAGGCCGAAGATCGCCCCGGAGGCGCCGACCGAGAACATGTCCGCCCCGTCCAGCAGGTAGCCGAACGCGTTGCCCGCCACCCCCGACAGCAGGTAGAGGGCCAGGAAGCGCCACCGACCCAGCACCCGCTCCAGCTGGGGGCCGAGCACCCAGAGCGAGAACATGTTCATCAGGATGTGCATCACCCCGGCGTGCACGAACATCCCGCTGACCAGCCGGTACCACTCGGCCGGGCCGGCCGCCACACCGATCCGGGTGCCGAAGGCGTCCGCCCCGCTGCCCATCCCCAGCCGGATCTGCCAGACCTGGTCGACGTACTCGGTGAGCAGGAACACCAGCAGGTTGATCCCGATCAGCACCTTGGTGACCAGCGCCCCGTCGCCGAGCGCCACCAGCGCGCCGGCCGTGGTCCGGGGCCGCTGCCGGGCCTGCTGCGCGGCCTCACCGCGCACGCAGTCCGGGCACTGGAAGCCCACCGAGGCGGGCACCATGCACTCCGGGCAGATCGGGCGACCGCACCGGGTGCAGCCCACCCCGGTCTCCCGCTCGGGGTGCCGGTGGCACCCGGGCAACCCGCTCCCCTGGCCGTCCGCCGGCGTCGGCCGCACGGGCTCCTCCGGATGCATCGACGCTGTCCCTCCTCGACGAAAACGGTCCCGGCGCCGCCTCCGTCGAGAGAACGGGGCACCGCCGGGACCGCCCAGGCTACTGCGCGCGGGATCGCGCGGGCACCGCCCCGCGGGGCGGCGGGGTGCGGATCAGCCGCGCGAGATGACGACCTGCTGGATCACCACGTCCTGGACCGGCCGGTCGTACGGCTTGGTGGTGGCGGTGGTGGCGATCGCGTCCACGACCTTCTGGCCGGCCGGGTCGACGACCTCGCCGAAGATGCTGTGCTTGCGGTTCAGCCAGCTGGTCGGGGCGACCGTGATGAAGAACTGCGAGCCGTTGGTGCCCGGGCCGGCGTTGGCCATGGCCAGCAGGTACGGGCGGTCGAACGAGAGGTCCGGGTGGAACTCGTCGGCGAACTTGTAGCCCGGGCCGCCGGTGCCGTTGCCCAGCGGGTCGCCGCCCTGGATCATGAAGCCCTCGATGACCCGGTGGAAGACCGTGCCGTCGTACAGGGGCTTGGCGGCCAGCTCGCCGGTCTCCGGGTTCTTCCACTCGCGGGTGCCCTCGGCCAGCTCGACGAAGTTGGCGACGGTCTTCGGCGCGTGGTTCGGGAAGAGCTTGACCACGATGTCACCGTGGTTGGTCTTCAGAGTGGCGGTGAGTTCCTCGGCCACGGCAGTACCTTCCTAACTTTTACCTGACTATCCGAGGAATCATCCCACGCGGCCCGCAGACGGCTCAGCCGAAGGTGCCCGGCGGCCGAGCGCGATGCATGATCTCCTATCAGGTGGAAAGGTGCATACCGGACAACGCCGGACACCCGCCGAGAAGGAGAAGCCCGTGAGCCGTACGGACACCGCGCGCGAGACCGCCGGACGGGCGAAGGACGCCGTCGCGCCCTACGCCGTCTCCGCCAAGGAGACCGCCCTGCACTACGCGGAGGGGGCCAGGCAGGCCCTCGGCCCGAAGCTGGAGGCACTCGGCCCGAAGGCCGCGACCGCCGGTGCACAGGCCAGGGCCGGAGCGGGCCAGGCCGCGCAGGCCGCCCGGGTGCAGTACGCCAAGCACGTCGCCCCGCACCTGGAGCACGCCTTCTCCAGCCTCCCGCCGGAGACCCAGAAGGCCGCCCTCCGGGCCGCCCACCGGGCCCAGGAGGCCGCGCTGGCCGCCAAGCTGTCGGCCGGCCAGGCCGCCGGGCAGGCCAGGGCCACCGTGCTCCCCAAGGTGGCCGAGACCTTCCAGGCCGCCAAGGACAGCGTCACCCCGATCGCCCAGGAGGCGCAGACCCGCGGCGCCGCGGCGGTCACCGCCCTGCACGGCAACGTCAGCGCCGCCGAGATCGGCGCGCTGGCCGCGAAGAACGCCAAGAAGCAGCACCGCAACGGCTGGGCCACCGGCCTCGCGGTGGCCGGCACCCTGGCCGTCGGCACCGGCGTGCTGGCCTGGCAGTGGTACCGCAAGCAGAACAACCCGGAGTGGCTCACCGAACCCCCGGCCCCGGCCGCCCCGGAACCCGTCACCCCCGCAGCCCCCTCCAGCACCCCGCCCACCCCCGGCAGCGCCATCGGCGGCCCGGTCGGCGGGGCCACGGTCAACGGCTCCGTCCCGCGCGAGGAGCCCACCACCGCCCCGCGGCCGGAGGCCAAGCCCGCCGACGACGACCGCCCGAAGCCGCACGACCCGCGCAAGCCGCACTGAGCCTGCCGCCCGGCACACGGACCGTGGTGGAATCCGTGGTGGAAGCTCCAGACATGCGAACGGCCCCCGACCTGGTTTCCCCAGGTCGGGGGCCGTTCGGCGACTGTGGAGCCTAGGGGAGTCGAACCCCTGACATCTGCCATGCAAAGACAGCGCTCTACCAACTGAGCTAAGGCCCCGAGCAACGGGGGATAGCCTACCCGCTCCCGGGCAGCCGCCCACGCGGGTTTCGGACCGGCCGCGGCCCGTGCTCCGCGGGCCGGTCCGAGAAGACTCGACAGTCGGCGCTCAGCGGCCGGCGGGGACCGGGTCGGTCGCCTCGGTCCACAGGTCCTGCTCGGCACGGTCCGCCTGGACCTGACGGTAGACAAAGAAGCCGCCGAGGGCGACCAGGGCGACCAGGAGAAGCTTCTTCACCGCGGGACCTCGTCCTTCTTGCTTGCTTGGATGTAGGAGCACGAACCAGCGGTCAGGGTGCAGACCGCCCTGGGGCCGATGATACACACCGGTAACCCGTTCAAGAGCGGCCCCCGCCACCGCCAACCGACCGATCCGCCACCGGCTTTGACGCCCCGGCATCCGTAGGATCGTCCGACCGCGGATCCCCGGTGCGGATCACCGCCACCCCGCCCTCCAGGTCCACCGTCGAGCGCGGCGGAGCGCCCTCGCCCTCCTCGTCCCGGAGCATCAGCGTGGTCCTCCGCTGCTCCAGCTCGGCCTGCTTCCCGGCCGCGAACTGGGCGTGCAACTGCTCGAACCCGGTCGCCGAGACCTGCCCCTCCCGCCCCGTCCCCCGCCAGGGCACCCAGCGGCTCCGGCGCGCCCGCAGCGCGAGCTGGTCCACGAACGCCAGCACCACCAGCGCGCAGACCAGGCCCGGCAGGCTCATCGCCCAGAACAACCCCATGCCCCGCCAACGCGCCCGGACGCGCCGCCGTTCCCTCCGGCGACGCGCCCGGGCCCTCCCGCTACCGGCTACTTCCGGCGCCGCCGCAACTGCCGGACCACCCGCACCTCCTCGCCCAGGACTTCCATCCGGGCGTCCAGACCGTCCAGCCGCGGCTCCTGCCGGGAGACCCGCTCACCGAGCGCGGTGATCAACACCCCCTGGGCGGCCAGGCGCCGCTCGATCGACCCAACCGACACCACCAACCCGGACACCACCGCCGGCAGGTCCTCCACCGTGAACGAGAACTCCGGCTCCTCCGCGTACGGAGGCACCACCGGCTCGTACTCCCCCACCCGGTACGGCCCGAACGGCTCCAGCCCGTCGATCCGCCGCCGCCAGGCCTCCACCGCCGGATCCCGCCGGCCCGCCTCGTACTCGTCCCACCGCAGCTCGCTCCACCGCCGCCACGGCCGGGCCCGGAACGTGTGCACCACCACCGGCGGCTCCACCACCGGCCGCGCCGCCGCCTCCACCGCGTCCAGCAGCCGGCCCCGCACCTGCCGGGCCACCTCGCTGTCCCGCAGCAACATCGCGACGTTCAGCACGGCCCGCCGGGAGTAGAGAGCGACGCCGTTGCCGCCGCCCTGGGGGCGGCCGTAGGGGTTGTCCACAGGCGGGGCGGGGACGTACGGGGCTCCGTCACCTCCTTCGGTGCCGCTGACCTGCCAGACCTTCATTTTGAAGGTCTGGTTCTCGGGGTTATCCACAGGGTGCGCCGACCGTACGGCCCCCTCGGACCACTGGTCACCCCCCTGCGGGCCGCTGACCTGCCAGCCGTTCGTTTTGACCGGCTGGTTCCCGGGGTTATCCACAGGCTTGAGGACGGTGAACCCGTTGCCCTCCAACTCCTGCCGGTGGCGGCGGAGCACGCTGTAGATCGCGTCCTCGTGGACCTCGAAGTAGTCCGCCACCATCCGCGTGGTGACGTACAGCCCGTCGGGCAGCAGGACGAGGGCCTTGACCTCGTCGAGGACTTCGGTGCGCTCGCACAGGCCGCTTCGGAGCGTCCTGGATTCGAGCAGCGCGGCTTCCATGGACATGGGAGTGCCTCACAGGGTGAATGAAGACATGACGTGGGAACCGCCCGGGAGCCCGGGGCGGGCGGGGCCGGATCATCCGCCGACCGGAGCAGAGGTCGCGCTACGTCCCACGTCACCCAATGGCCGGTTCTGTCGCCCGGCTATCCCCGACTTCACATCAGTTTCGAGTCAGCTCACCCTGTGTTGCCTCTGCGCACGGGGCCCAACGAGCGGGCGGGCCGGGAGGTTACGGGGCGGAACACGTCGAAGGCCCCGATCACCAGGTGATCGGGGCCTTCGCGCCGGTGGGCCTAACAGGACTTGAACCTGTGGCCTCTTCCTTATCAGGGAAGCGCTCTAACCGTCTGAGCTATAGGCCCTTGCCGCACTGAAAGATTAGCGGACCGACGGCCGATCTCCCAAATCCGTATCCCGGGCGTCCTCCGGACGGTGCTGCTCAGCGACCTCGGCGGCCCCGGCGAGCCACTGCGGACGGGTCGGGGGGAGGCCGGAGGCGCCCGCGGGGGTGGGGCGGACGGCGAGGACCTGGTTGATGCCGATGTGGTTCTGCTCGAAGGAGACGGCGGAGGCGGCCATGTAGAGGCGCCAGACCCGGGCCCGGCCGCGGCCGACCAGGGCGACGGCCTCCGGCCAGTTCGCCTCCAGGTTGGCGACCCACTCGCGCAGGGTGCGGCCGTAGTGCTCGCGCAGGGCCTCGACGTCGCGGACCTCGAAGCCGGCCTGCTCCAGCCGGGAGACCGTGGTGCCGACGGGGGAGAGCTCGCCGTCGGGGAAGACGTAGCGGTCGATGAAGGGGGAGAGCCGGTAGACCTCGCCGGGGGGCAGCGGGCGGCGGGCGATCTGGTGGTTGAGCAGGCGGCCGCCGGGGGCCAGCAGGTCGTACAGGTGGCGGGCGTAGACCAGGTACTGGGCCGAGCCGACGTGCTCGGCCATGCCGACGCTGGAGATGGCGTCGAAGGGGCCGTCGGGGATCTCCCGGTAGTCCTGGAGCCGGATGTCGATCCGGTCGGCGAGACCGGCCTCCGCGACCCGCTGCCGGGCCAGTGCGACCTGCTCGGTGGAGATGGAGACGCCGACCGCCTCGACGCCGTAGTGGCGGGCGGCGTGCAGGACCAGGGAGCCCCAGCCGCAGCCGACGTCCAGCAGGCGCATGCCGGGGCGCAGGCCGAGCTTGCGGCAGATCAGGTCGAGCTTGGCGGCCTGGGCGTCCTCCAGGCTCTTGGCGGCGGGCTCCCAGTAGGCGCACGAGTAGACCAGGCTGGAGCCGAGGACGAGCCGGTAGAAGTCGTTGCCGACGTCGTAGTGGTGGCTGATCGCGGCGCGGTCCCGGCGGCGGCTGTGCAGCCGGCCGCGGCGGTTCCCGACCTCCTCGGGCGGGGGCACCGGGTTCGGGCCGACGGCGCCCTGCCGCAGGGCGGTGGCGAGCAGCCGGCGGCCGGGGGCGCCGAGGTACTGGCGGGGGCCGAGCCGCGGGCGGGGGGCGTCCGGGTCCTCGGCGAAGGAGGCGACGGCGGCCAGCACCTCGTACAGGTCGGTGTCGGGGGCGAGTTCGAGGTCCCCGGCAACGTAGGCGCGGACCAGGCCGAGCTCGCCGGGGGCCCAGAGCAGGCGGCGCAGGGCGCGGCGGTTGCGCAGGACGACGGTGGGGGCGCCGGCGGGACCGGCCTCGGAGCCGTCCCGGGCGCGGATCCGCAGGGGGATCGGGCGCCCGATCAACCCTTCGACCGCGCCGACCAGTTGCTGTGCGTGCTGCGCCATGACGGACCTTCCGACCAGTCGTTCCCGTCCGGGACGCCCGGTGACCGCCGGAAGCGGCCGGGCGGCCCGCTGACCGTTCCCGTTCTTCCATCTGTGCACTGCGGGCCGGAACGCCAATCCCGGCGCGCCGGGCGGTCACCCGATTGCACCGGGGACGGCGAAGGGCCCCGGAAGCTTCAACAGCCTCCGGGGCCCCGGGAATTCCGCCTTGCTGACGCCGGGTCAGTCCTCTTCGGCGAGGGTCAGCTCGATGCCGCCGGTGAAGCCCGCCGCGGAGTTGTAGATGAACGCGGCGAGGGTGGCCAGGGCGGTCATCAGGACGATGTCGACCAGTGCGATCAGGACGGTGAAGAGCATCACCTTGCCGAACCCGATGTAGTCCATCAGGTTGAAGGCGCTGGAGCTGTCGCCGCCGCTGCCGGTGACGTCCTTCAGGGTGCCGCTCAGCGAGGAGAAGACGCCGAGGCCGTCGAGGGTCATCCAGAGCACTGCGGCGGCCACGATGATGATCACGCCGATGGCCAGCGAGAGCAGGAAGCTGACCTTCATCACCGACCACGGGTCGGCCTTGGTGATCCGCAGCCGGGCCTTGCGGGTCCGGCCGGTGCCGCCACCGCCGGCGGACGGGCCGGGGCGGCGGGACTGGCCGCCGGACTGCCCGGGGGCGCGGGTGCCGCGCGGCGGGGTGGGCTGGCCCTTGGCGTAGGTGGTGGGCTGGGAGAAGCCGCCGCCCGCGGTGGGCGGGGCGCTCGGCGGGGGCGGGGTCTGGCCCCCGTAGGACTGCTGGGCGGTTCCGCCCGGCCCGCCCGCCAGGCCGCCCGTGGCACCTCCAGCACCCGTGGCTCCGCTCACCGTGGTCCTCCCGAACCGTCCGCCAGGGCGATCGCACCGTCCTGGTCCGTGTTGTGCTCCTGCACCGCGGGCCCCGGTGGCCCGCGGTCAGCCGTGGTGCCCGCCCCGCCGGTGCGGCGGGGCGGGCACCACGGTGCGCGTCCGCGCGTCAGCCCTGGTCGGGCGCGCCGTTCGCGTCCTGCTCGGTGGCGGCCGCGGACACCGCCTCGTCGACGGTCTCGTCCGCGCCCTCCTCCTCGTCGGCCTCCGCGTTGCGGGCCATGCCCACCACCGCGTCGCGCTTCCCGAGGTTGATCAGTTGGACGCCCATGGTGTCACGTCCGGTTTCACGCACCTCGGAAACCCTGGTCCGGATCACGCCGCCGGACAGCGTGATGGCCATGATCTCGTCGGTCTCCTCGACGACCAGGGCGCCGACCAGCGAGCCCCGGCCCTCGACGATCTTCGCCGCCTTGATACCGAAACCACCACGTCCCTGGACACGGTACTCGTCAACCGAGGTCCGCTTCGCGTACCCGCCGTCGGTGGCGGTGAAGACGTAGGTGCCGGGCCGCACCACGTTCATCGAGAGCAGTTCGTCGTCCTCCCGGAAGGACATGCCCTTCACTCCGGAGGTGGCCCGGCTCATCGGGCGCAGCGCCTCGTCGGTGGCCTTGAAGCGGATCGACTGGGCCTTCCGGGAGATCAGCAGCAGGTCGTCGTCGGCGGAGACCAGCTCGGCGCCGATCAGCTCGTCGTCCCGGCCCTCCTCGTCCTGGCGGAGGTTGATGGCGATCAGGCCACCGGAGCGCGGGGAGTCGTAGTCCTTGAGCGGGGACTTCTTGACCAGGCCGCCGCGGGTGGCGAGGACCAGGTACGGCTTGTCCTCGTAGGTGCGGACGGCCATCACCTGGGTGATGTGCTCCTCCGGCTGGAAGGCCAGCAGGTTGGCGACGTGCTGGCCGCGGGCGTCGCGGCCGGCGTCGGGGAGCTCGTAGCCCTTGGCGCGGTAGACCCGGCCCTTGTTGGTGAAGAACAGGATCCAGTTGTGGGTGGTGGTCACGAAGAAGTGGTCGACGATGTCGTCCTGCTTCAGCTGCGCGCCGCGCACGCCCTTGCCGCCGCGCTTCTGCGAGCGGTAGAGGTCGGAGCGGGTGCGCTTGACGTAGCCGCCGCGGGTGATGGTGACCACGATGTCCTCCTCGGCGATGAGGTCCTCGATCGAGAGGTCGCCGTCGGAGGGGATCAGGGTGGAGCGCCGCTCGTCGCCGTACTTCTCGACGATCGCGGTGAGCTCCTCGGAGACGATCTCGCGCTGCCGGGCGGGCGAGGCGAGGATCGCGTTGTACTCGTTGATCTTGGCCTGGAGCTCGTCGTGCTCGCTGAGGATGCGGGCGCTCTCCAGGGCGGCCAGGCGGCGCAGCTGCATCTCGAGGATGGCGTTGGCCTGCAGCTCGTCGATGGCGAGCAGTTGCATCAGGCCGGTGCGGGCGGCGTCGGCGCTCTCCGAGGCGCGGATCAGGGCGATCACGGCGTCGATCTGGTCGAGCGCCTTGAGCAGGGCGCGCAGGATGTGCGCGCGCTCCTCGGCCTTGCGCAGCCGGAAGGTGGTCCGGCGGACGATGACCTCGATCTGGTGGGCGACCCAGTGCCGGATGAAGGCGTCCAGCGAGAGGGTGCGCGGCACGCCGTCGACCAGGGCCAGCATGTTGGCGCCGAAGTTGGTCTGCAGGTCGGTGTGCTTGTACAGGTTGTTGAGCACGACCTTGGCGACCGCGTCCCGCTTGAGCACGATGACCAGGCGCTGGCCGGTGCGCGAGGAGGACTCGTCGCGGACGTCGGCGATGCCGGCGATCCGGCCGTCCTTGACCAGGTCGGCGATCTTCAGGGCGAGGTTGTCCGGGTTGACCTGGAACGGCAGCTCGGTGATCACCAGGCACTGGCGGCCCTGGATCTCCTCGACCTCGACCACCGCGCGCATGGTGATCGAGCCGCGGCCGGTGCGGTAGGCCTCCTCGATGCCGCGGCGGCCGACGATCAGCGCGCCGGTCGGGAAGTCGGGGGCCTTGATCCGCTCGATCAGGGCTTCCAGCAGCTCCTCGTTGGACGCCTCGGGGTGCTCCAGCGCCCAGAGCGCGCCGGAGGCGACCTCGCGCAGGTTGTGCGGCGGGATGTTGGTGGCCATGCCGACCGCGATGCCGGTGGCGCCGTTGACCAGCAGGTTGGGGATCCGCGAGGGCAGGACGGTCGGCTCCTGCTGCCGGCCGTCGTAGTTGGCGGCGAAGTCGACGGTCTCCTCGTCGATGTCGCGCATCATCTCCATCGCCAGCGGCATCATCTTGCACTCGGTGTAGCGCATCGCCGCGGCCGGGTCGTTGCCCGGGGAGCCGAAGTTGCCGTTGCCGTCCACCAGCGGCATCCGCATCGACCAGGGCTGGGCGAGGCGGACCAGGGTGTCGTAGATCGAGGTGTCGCCGTGCGGGTGGTAGTTGCCCATCACGTCGCCGACCACGCGGGCGCACTTGTAGTAGCCCTTCTCGGGCCGGTAGCCGCCGTCGTACATCGCGTAGAGCACCCGGCGGTGCACCGGCTTGAGGCCGTCGCGGACCTCGGGCAGGGCACGCGAGACGATGACGCTCATCGCGTAGTCGAGGTAGGAGCGCTGCATCTCGGTCTCGAGCTCGATGAGCTCGACCCGGTGGCCGCTCTGGGCGGGGATGGTGCTGTCCTCGGGCTGTTCGCCGCCGTCGGGACGGTTGTCGTCGACCACTGGTGGTCAGTTTCCTTTCAACGATCCTTGGCGGGACGTCAGACGTCCAGGAAGCGGACGTCCTTCGCGTTGCGCTGGATGAAGGAGCGGCGGGCCTCGACGTCCTCGCCCATCAGGACGGAGAACAGGTCGTCGGCGCGGGCGGCGTCCTCCAGGGTGACCTGGAGCAGCAGGCGGTGCGCGGCGTCCATGGTGGTGACGCGCAGCTCCTCGGCGTTCATCTCGCCGAGGCCCTTGAAGCGCTGGATCGCGTCGTCCTTCGGGAGCCGGCGGCCGCCCTCGACCCCGGCGGCGATCAGCGCGTCGCGCTCGCGGTCGGAGTAGGCGTACTCGAACTCGTCCCGGCCCCACTTGATCTTGTACAGCGGGGGCATCGCCAGGTAGACGTACCCGGCCTCGACCAGCGGGCGCATGAAGCGGAACAGCAGGGTCAGCAGCAGGGTGCGGATGTGCTGTCCGTCGACGTCGGCGTCGGCCATCAGCACGATCTTGTGGTACCGCAGCTTCTCGGCGTCGTAGTCCTCCTGGATGCCGCAGCCGAAGGCCGAGATCAGCGCCTGGACCTCGGTGTTCTGCAGCACCTTGTCGATCCGGGCCTTCTCGACGTTCAGGATCTTGCCGCGGATCGGGAGGATCGCCTGGGTGCGCGGGTCGCGGCCCTGCTTGGCGGAGCCGCCGGCCGAGTCGCCCTCGACGATGAAGATCTCGCACTCGGCCGGGTCCTTGGACTGGCAGTCCGAGAGCTTGCCGGGCAGCGAGGCGGACTCCAGCAGGCCCTTGCGCCGGGTCAGGTCGCGGGCCTTGCGGGCGGCGACCCGGGCGCTGGCGGCCTGGACGGACTTGCGGATGATGTCCGCGGCCTCGTTGGGGTTGCGGTCCAGCCAGTCGGCCAGGTGCTCGTTGACCACCTTCTGGACGAAGGTCTTGGCCTCGGTGTTGCCGAGCTTGTCCTTGGTCTGGCCCTCGAACTGCGGCTCGCCGAGCTTGATCGAGATGATCGCGGTCAGGCCCTCGCGGATGTCCTCGCCGGAGAGGTTGTCGTCCTTCTCGCGGAGCAGCTTCTTGTCGCGCGCGTACCGGTTCACCAGACCGGTGAGCGCGGCCCGGAAGCCCTCCTCGTGGGTGCCGCCGCCGTGGGTGTGGATGGTGTTGGCGAACGAGTACACGCCCTCGGTGTAGGACGAGTTCCACTGCATGGCGATCTCGACGGAGATCGTCTTGTCCTTGTCCTCGGCCTCGAAGTCGATCACCGAGGGGTGGACCACCTCGCCCTTGCGGGAGTTGAGGTGGGCCACGAAGTCGGCGATGCCGCCGTCGTACCGGTAGGTGACGGAGAGCGGCTTGCCCTCCTCGTCCAGGTGCTCGGCGCGCTCGTCGGTCAGCGCGATGGTGAGGCCCTTGTTGAGGAAGGCCATCTCCTGGAAGCGCCGGGAGAGCGTCTCGAACGAGTAGACGGTGGTCTCGAAGATGTCCGGATCGGCCCAGAAGGTGATCACCGTTCCGGTGTCGTCCGTCTCCTCGTGCCGGGCCAGCGGGGCGGTCGGAGCACCGGCCTTGTACTCCTGCGTCCAGCGGGCGCCGTCGGCGCGGATGTCCACGGTGAGCCGGGTGGAGAGCGCGTTCACCACGGAGAGGCCCACGCCGTGCAGGCCGCCGGAGACCGCGTAGCCGCCGCCGCCGAACTTGCCGCCCGCGTGCAGTACGGTCAGCACGACCTCGACGGCGGGCCGGTCCTGGCCCGGCATGATGCCGACCGGGATGCCACGGCCGTTGTCCACCACCCGGACGCCGCCGTCGGCCAGGATCGTGACGCCGATGGTGTCGGCGTGGCCCGCGAGCGCCTCGTCGACCGAGTTGTCGACGATCTCGTACACGAGGTGGTGCAGGCCGCGCTCACCGGTCGAGCCGATGTACATGCCCGGGCGCTTGCGGACTGCGTCGAGCCCCTCCAGCACCTGGATCGCGCTGGCGTCGTAGGCCTTCCGGTCGGACGGGTCTGGGGTCTGGCTGGGGTTGCCGGAATCGGCCACGAAGCGCCCTCTCTGGCACAGCGCGGGCCGCGCCCCTCCCCGCTTGCCCGGGCAGGTGTGCGACCACGGCGTTTCGACTCTGTTGCTCAGTAGCAACGGTGTTTGCGCTTCAGTCTACCGGTACGACCGACAGAGAGGGGCGTTTGGCAGCCCCTGAGGGCAGATGTGCCGCCCTGAATCCCCTCGGGACATGTCCCGATACTCGCAAGGGGGGCTCAGAGCGCCTGGTAGGGCTGCCAGCGATTCCGGAAGATCGCGGTCCGCTCCACCGGGCTCAGCCCCAGGTGTCGCCCGGCCCCTTGCTCCCGGGGGCCCGCAGCCGCCCGTAGCCGCGCACCGGGGCGTCCGGGCCCAGCACCTTGATCACCCGGACCGTCCCGTGCCCCAGCTCGTGGTTCAGCCGGGCCACCAACTGCCGTGCCAGCAGCCGGAGTTGAGTCGCCCACGCGGTGGAGTCGCACTGCACGGTGAGCACCGCGTCGGCCTCCGTGTACGACTTGGGCTCGCAGTGCGCGGAGATGTCCGGACCGACGATCTGCGACCAGCGGCCCATCACCCCGCCGACCGCTGCCGGCGCCTCCCAGCCCCGCTCGGTGATCAGCCGGTTCAGCGCGGCCCCCAGCGGCACCGGGTCCCGGCCGTCCGCCCGGGCGCCGCTGCGCAGCCCGGTCCGCTTGGCCTCCCGCCGCTCGCGGACCTGCTCGCCGCGCTGCCTGGCCTGCTCCTTGGCCGCGCGCAGCGCGACCCGGGCCAGGTCCACGCCCGAAAGCCCCGGCTCCTCGGACACGGCGCGCTCCCCTCCCTACCGGTGGACGACGGTGAGTCGTCCAGGGTACGGGTACGCCCCTCCGGAGGACCGGAGGGGCGCGGGACTCACCGGTCCAGGAGCGGGCCCTCCTCGCGCCGGAACAGACCGCCCAGGAGGAACGGGGGGCCGTAGTAGGGGGAGTCGGCCGGCTGCTCGCGCAACGCGCGCACCTCGACCTCGGTGAGGCCCCCGAAGATCCAGCGCAGGTCCTGGGGCGTGTAGGCCAGGCCGCCGTACAGCTTGCCCTCCCGGTACAGCTTGGCGTCCGGGACGGGCGAACCGGAGCCCGGCGCCCAGGCCGCGAAGGCGGCGAGCACCAGGTGGCCGCCGACCGCGAGCACCCGGTCCAGCATCTGGAGGTAGCTGATCCGGCGGTGCGGCGGCAGGTGGTGGAAGAAACCGGAGTCGACCACCAGGTCGTAGGGGCCGGCCAGGTCGTCCCGGGTCAGCCGGAACGCGTCGCCGCAGTGCAGGCCGACCTCGGCCGCCGCCTCGCGGGCCCGGTCCCCGGTCCAGGCGATCGCGTCGGGGGAGAGGTCGACGGCGTCCACCCGGAACCCCCGGGACGCCAGGAAGACCGCGTTCCGGCCGGGCCCGCAGCCGAGGTCGAGGACGCGCCCGGGCGCGAGCAGACCGGATTCCACGTACTGCGCCAGGTGCTCGTCCGGCTTGTTGACGAAGAACGGCACCGGGCGGTCCCGGTCGGCGTAGTACTGGTCCCAGAAATCGGCCCCGCCCGCCGGGGTCCACCGGTCGGCCGTGACGGGGAACAGTCCGTCCAGGAGGTCCAGCACGTCGTCCACGGTGCGGACGTATCGGGAAACAGGGCGCATGTCAGAACCAATCTCGGGTGGCACCGCGGAACGTTTCGGGGGTCAGGGGGTTTCCACCAGGCTCGGTTCGAGGAAGACCGAGCCCCGCGGCCGCAGGCCGGTGCGGGCGATCATCCCGGAGGCGTAGTCGCGCTTCACCACGAAGCGGTCGCGCCCGTAGATCAGGTAGCGGTCGCGCTGCTCGTCCGGGGTGAAGTTGACGGTGATGACGTTGGCCCCCGCCATCAGCCCGCGGTACTGGCCCTCGCCGGCGATCTTCGACAGCGCGCTCACCGCGGGGACCAGCCAGTCGGGTGCCAGCAGGCGGGAGACGGCGATGGCGTTCAGCGCCAGTTCCACGTCCCCGGCCGGGTGGTCCGCCAGCGGGGTGTCCGGGGCCGGGATGAACGGCGCCACGCTGCACATGTGCACGCCGAGGTCGCGGGCGAAGACCAAGTCCCGCGCCACGTCGGCGACCTGCTGCCCGGGCAGGCCGATGATCGACCCGGTACCGACCCGGTACCCGAGGTCGAGCAGGTCCTGGAGGCACTTCAGCCGCGAGTCCAGGCTCTCCTGCCGGACCTCCTCGGCCAGCCGCGGATCGCTGGTCTCGAACTTCAGGATGTAGCTCATCGCCCCCTGCTCGCGCAGGTACTCGTACTCGCTGCGGCGCTTGTTCCCCAGGTTCAGCAGGATCTCCACCTCGCCGTCGTAGAGGTCGAGGATCCCGGGGAGCGCCTCCCCCACCACCCGCGTGGTCTGCGGTATCTCGCCGCCCTGGAAGAACATCACGTTGATCCCGCTGGCCTTCACGGAGGCCGCGACGTCGACCAACTGGGAGGACTCCGTGCGGAAATCGCTGTTCTTCCTGGTGTTGTCCCGCCGCATCGGGCAGAAGACGCAGTTCACCCGGCACTGGTTGGTGATCTCCGTGACGCCCCGGACCACCACCTCGTCGCCGAAGACCGCCGACCGGGCCGCCCTGGCCTGACGGAACAGTTCTTCCCGCTCCGCCCCGCGGAGCAGCAGGAGTTCGGTGACATCCCGCTCGTCAAGCATTTCCCCACGACCTTTCACCGATTCGGTTCTGTATCCACCGCACGGGCAACGCGCCCAGCACGAAGAGCACGGCCAGCACGTACCAGCCCAGCGCCCCACCGCCGTTCACGAACCACCCGAAGAGCGCCGGGGCCGACAGGCCCGCGATGTCGACGCCCATTCCGAGAATCCCCATGGACTTCCCGTACGACCGCTCCGGGACGAGTTCGTACGACAGGCTCGTCGAACCGACGGAGTAGAGGACGTCCCCGCCGGCCCGGACCAGCGCGAAGAGCACCAGGGCGCAGAGCGCCGCGGCCGCGCCGAGGTGCCGCGAGAGCTGGGCCGAGAGCGGGAACGCCAACGCGGCCACCGCGAACAGCAGGGCCGCGGCCCGCACCGCCCTGGCCGCCTGCGAGGTGTCCGTGACCCGGCGCGCCGCCGGGACCTGCAGCAGCACCATCACCACGGTGTTCACCACCAGCACCACCGACACGCCCCACATCGGCACCCGCAGCCGGGCCCCGACCCAGAGCGGGACGGCGATCGCCAGCATCGGTTCGGCCAGGCAGAACAGGCAGTTGAGCAGCAGCAGCACCGTCACCCGGCCGTCCCGCAGCGTGCCGGGCGGCTGCGCGGCGTCGGCCGGGGCCGGGGCGGGGGCCGCGGGAACGGCCGGGGCCGGGGCCTCGGGAACGGCCGCCACCGCCCCGTTGCGGGCCCGCCACACCAGGAGACCGGTCACGGACAGGGCCAGTGCCTCGGCCGTGAACGACGCCCGGAAGGCCGTCCGGGTGCCGACGGCCAGCACGGCGGCACCGAGCGCCAGACCGACCACCATGGCGACGTTGCTCATGGCGCGCACGGTGGCCCGGAAGCGCACCCGGCGGTCCCGGGCCACCGCCCGGCCGATCAGCGCGCCCAGCACCGCGGAACTGCCGCGCGCGCACATCACCAGGACGCTGAGCAGCCCGAGGGCGGCCAACGGCCCCGCCACGGTGAGGCAGAAGGTCGCCCCGGCCATCACGCCCATCAGGACCGCGTAGAGGACGAACCCGTCGACGCGGTCGCTCAGGGCCCCGATCGCCGGCCCGACCAGCAGCCCGAGCACCCCCGCCACGCTGGCGCCGACACCGTAGACGGCCGGGCTCAGGTGCTCCTGCCGGAGCATGTAGACGGCCAGCGCGGAGTACGAGAGGCCGGTGGCCGCGTACAGGGTGGTGAGGGCCACCGCCAGCCGTCGCTCGACCGGGCTGCGCATCTCCTCGCGCCAGGTCGCCGCGTGCAGGATCCGGACCAGCCGCCGCGGCGGGTCCCCGGTGTCGGTCGCCACTACTCGGAGGCCCCCTTCAGCGCACCGACGAGTTCCCGGAACCGGGCCCGGGCGTCCGCGCCCGCCTCGTCCGGGCGCTTCATGGCGAAGCCGGTGAGGCTGCACCGCACCAGCGCCGCGGTGGGGTCCACCCGGTTGATCCGGTGCGGGGTCCCGGCCCTGAGCAGCACCAGCCGGTTGGGCCGGGGCACGATCGCCACCGGGCTGGACGCCGACTCCCGCACCTGGAGCTCCGCCGTGCCGGTGTCGACCTCCTCCTCGTCCAGGACCATCAGTTCGCCGCCCCAGGAGGCACGCCACTCCTCGTTCAGGAACAGCACGTAGGAGCCCCGGCGGCCGCCGCCCGCGTCGCCGTGCCAGGCGAGACCCGATCCGACCGGGTAGTTCCAGAAGGTGAAGCCGACCCGGTCCCAGTCCTCGCCCGGGCGGCCGAACAGCTCCGGCTCGGCGGCGACGGCGGACCGGACCAGGCCGTAGGCCGCCGGGTCCCCCGCGGCGCCCCGGCCGGCCGCGGCGCCGCGGACCACGGTGCCGCGCGAACGCAGGGCACCGTCCTGCCCCGTGAGCAGGGGGCTCTCGGCGGCCGAGAAAGCGCTGGCGGCCATCGTGCGGCGGGCCTCCTCCAGCGCCGCGCCGTCGAGGAAGTCGTCGAGGACGGCGAACCGCCGTCCCCGCAGGGTGGCCCGCCCGGTCACTGCCCCTCCCCCGCGGAGCGGTCCACCAGCCGCAGCAGCGCGTCGCGGGCCTGCGCGCCCGACTCCGCGGTCTGCTTGGAGATGAAGCCGGTGAGGGTGCGGCGGGGGGCGGCCGCGGTGGGGTCCACCCGGTTGATCTGGTGCACGGTCCCGGCCTTCACCAGCACCAGCCGGTTGGGCCGGGGCACGATCGCCACCGGGCTGGACGCCGACTCCCGCACCTGGAGCTCCATCTGGGCGAGGAAGTCCCCGTCCCGGACGGAGGTCACGGGCTCCTCGTCCAGGATCATCAACTCGCCGCCCCAGGAGGCGCGCCACTCCTCGTGCAGGAAGACGATGAACTCCCCGGTGCGGCCGCCGCCGGCGTCGTTGTGCCAGCTCAGCCTGCTCCCCGCCGGGTAGCGCCAGAAGGTGAACCCGGCCCGGTCCCAGTCCTGTCCGGCGGTGCCGAAGATGCCCGGCTCCGCCACCACCTGCTGGAGTATCCGCTCGAACGCCTTGGACCGGCCCGCCGCGCCGTCCTCGCCCTGTCCACCGCCCCTGACGTACGTCCCCCGGGATCTGAACGCCTTCCCGTCCGTTTCGGGGTAGAGGACGCTGTCCACCTCCGAGAAGGTCGAGCGCTCCATGAGCCGGTGTAGTTCCGCCAGGGTCGCGGCGTCCAGGAAGTCGTCGACGACGACGAACCGTCCGCCTCGCTGCGTGACCTGCATGGGGGTGGGTCCTCCTCCGTAGTCGTTCCACCGGAATGCGCGCGGCCGGGGCCGCGCGCGGGGGCTGTTCGGTCGGCCTAGCGGGCCGGCGCCCCGGGTTCCGCGACGGCGGCGAGGGCCCGGGCCCATCCCGCCACCGTGCGGGAGCCCTGGTCGACCAGGGCGGACTGCGGCAGTTCGAGCCCGGTCTCGTTCCCGATCC
Organism: Kitasatospora sp. YST-16; assembly: GCF_026802215.1. NCBI lineage: Bacteria > Bacillati > Actinomycetota > Actinomycetes > Kitasatosporales > Streptomycetaceae > Kitasatospora > Kitasatospora sp. YST-16. The sequence goes on along the minus strand of NZ_CP113837.1, from coordinate 3,547,589 downwards.
GGACGGCCAGCCGCATCCAGTCCAGGGAGCCCAGACCGAGTTCCGTCAGGTCCCGGTCGCGGGTGCGTCCGTCGCCCAGGATCTCCGCGGGGGAGAGGGCGGGGCCGCCGAGCTCGTCCAGCATCGCGGCGAGCTGCTCGGCGACCAGCGCGCCGAAGTCGTCACTTCCCACGGTGTTCCTCCTGTCGGACCAGGGCGATCAGCGCGTCCCGGTCGAGCTTTCCGACGACGTTGCGCGGGACGGACGGGCACAGCAGGACCCGCGGGCGCGGCACGCCCGCGGGCAGGGCGGACAGCCGCTCCTCCACCGCGGCGGCGGGCACCGCGGCCGAGGTCTCGACGACCGCGTGGAGGTCCTCGATCCCGGGGGACCGCTCGCGGCCCAGCACCAGCAGGTGCACCCCGGTGGCCCCGGGGAGCGCGCCCAGCCCCCGGGTGACCTCGTCCGGGTCCACCCAGCGGCCGTTCACCCGCAGTGCCGAACCGAGCCGGCGGACGTGGTGGAAGATTCCGTCCGCGTCGCGCTCGACCAGGTCCCCGGTGCGCCACAGGCGGGTCGGCTCGCTGCCCAGCAGCCCCTCGACCGGGACCCGGGTGGCGAGGACCAGCTCGCCGCGGTCCCCGGCCGGCGGCGAGCTGACCGTGATGCCGTCGATCGGCCGCCCGATGCCCCGCGGCCCCAGGAACACGCCGCCCGTCTCGGTGGAGCCGTAGCCGCGTTCCAGCGGGCGGCCGAAGCGCCCGCGGAAGGCGGCGTCCAGTGCGTCGGGCACCGGGCCGGCTCCCGCCAGTGCGGCGCGCACCCGCCCCTCGCCGGTGCGCCGGGTGTCCACCAGGAGCCGGGCGATGCCCGCCGTGAGCGCCACCACGGCGACCGTTCCGGTGTCCAGCAGGCCGGCCAGGGCCATCGGCCGGGTGGGCGGCGTGGTGTCGAGGTCGCAGCCGGCCAGCAGGGCGCTCATGGCCACGCCCCAGCCGTAGGAGTGGGTGAGCGGGACCGGCACCGCGACCAGGTCGGCAGCGGTCAGCCCCAGGTACTCCTGGTAGCCGGCGGCCTCGACTAGGACGCCGGCCACCCCCCGGCGGGCCGGCTTGGGGGTGCCGGTGCTGCCCGAGGTCGGCATCAGCACGGCCGTCCGCTCCAGGCCCGGAGCACTCCGGGCCCCGGTGGCCGGGACGGCTTCCAGCCCCTGCCGCAGTCGGCAGGTGCCCCGCAGCCCGCCGGGCAGGTTCCGGTCGTTCGGCGCCACCAGCGGGACGGCGTCGAGCTGCCAGGCCGCCACGGTGGCGGCCACCAGGGCGCCGGGCTCCAGGTCGGTCAGCAGCACCACGTCGCCGGGCCGGACCCCGGCGCCCCCGAGGGCCGCGCGGGCCCGGTCGACGAGGCCGTCCGCCCCGCCGACCGGACGGCCGTCGACCCGCGAGCCGGCGGAGAGCACGAGTGCGGCCAGTGCGCCGCGGTCGTCCGTCACGATTCCTCCCGGTCGTCGGGCACCGGCAGCACGACGACCTGTTCGTCGAGCAGGGCGGGGTCGGCCGTCTCCCGGTAGGAGTGCAGCAACCGGTCCGGGTCGGGGCGGAACGCGACCGCGTGCCGGACGCCGTTGACCGCCACGTCGAGCCGGCCGGGTGCAAAGAGGTCGCCGCGCAGGTGCAGCCGCACCTCGCGGGCACCGGTGACCGCAACGTCGATCGCGGTCGCGGACCGGCGCTCGGCCCGGACCTCCGCCACGGCCTGCGGGGCGATCCGGTCGACCGCGATCCAGTGGGCCCGGCCGTGGGCGCCGTCCAGCGCCCGGTGGCGGACGGCGGCCGGGACGCGGCCGCGCCGCCGGGCGGAGAGCCAGTCGCCCAGCTCGCTGCGGAGCGGGGCGTTCCGGCCGGTCAGGTCGAGCGACTCCAGGGTGTGGCCGCCGCCCCGGATCTCGGCGTGCCGCAGTTCCCGGTGCCCGAGGCCGCGCAGGGCGGTGACGGACTCGCGGTCGAACCGGGGCGCGATCTGCCGGTCGGCGTCGCCGTGCAGGACGAACACCGGCAGCGGCAGCAGGTTCGGGAGCAGCGCCCGCTTCCTGCGGTCGGTGCCGAACAGCTCCCACATCGACAGCGCCCCGTTGACCGGCACGGCGGCGCAGAAGCGGTCCCCGAAGCGCATGGCGAGGTTCCAGGTGGCCAGCGCGCCCATCGAGTGCCCCGCGATCAGGCACCGGTCGGGGTCGGCGTCCAGTGCGGTCCGCGCCCAGCGCAGCGCGGCGAGCGGGAAGTCGGCGCCGCTCAGGTTCCAGCAGGGCGCGTCGAACGCGTTGCCGAACAGCCCGGCCAGGTCGAGGCGGTTGGACCGCTCCGCCACGGGCTGGGCCGTGGGGCAGAGCACGGAGACGTCCAGCCGTTCGGCGAGGTCGCGGAACCGGCTCAGCATCCGCGGTCCGCTGCCGCCGACCCCGTGCAGGAGGACCAGCGCGCCGGTCCGGCCGCCGACCGCCCCCGCCGGGGTGTGGACGGCCATCTCGGTGGTCCGGCCGTTCTCGTCGCGCAGCAGCACCTCGCGGGTCCCGGGCACCGGGCCCGGACCAGGTGCCCGCCCGGTCAGCAGGCAGCGCAGGGCCGCCGCGTCGAACCCGGTGCGCTCCAGCAGGTCCAGCGCCCCGGCCGGGTCGTCCGCACGGCAGAGCCGGCGGACTTCGTACGGGTCCGGGTCGGTCAGCACGGCGGGCTCCCGGGCTGCCGCTGCGCGAAGGACAGCGCCCCGAGGCAGACCGGCACCCGGTTGCGGCGCTCCGCCTTGCCGTGCATGAGCTGCAGGACACCGATGATGTCGGACGCCCGCACCGGGAACTCCAGCGTGTCGGCGCCGTGGGCCGCGGCGAGCGGTCCGAAGGCGGCGAGCAGCGCGGCGAGCCCGTCCCGGTCCGCCCCGAAGCCGGCGCTCGCCACCAGTCGGCGCCCGTCCAACACCCAGTGGACGCGCAGCGGTCCGTCCGCGGGCGCTCCGAAGAGGTCGACGGCCGCCGACCGGTCGGCGGCGCACTCCCGGGGCAGCTCGAGTTCACCGCGGAGCGGCGTCGGCGCGGCGCCCGCGGTCGGCGCGGGGCCGCCGGACGGGGTCAGCGGGAGGACGAAGCGGTGCACCATCAACGCCTGCCGGCGCAGCCCCAGGAGTTCGGCGATCGTCGATTCGGGCATCCCGGGTTCGAACCAGGCGGCGACGCCGGGCAGGCCCTCCGCCCGGGCGGCGTCCCGCAGCGCGAACGCCAACTGCACCGCGGCTCCCGAACCGCGCACGTCCTCGCGGACGTAGACGCCCTTCAGAAAGAGGTACGGCCCCCACCTCAGGCTCCGGTGGACGGCGCACAGCCGCCCGGCGGGATCGTCCAGCCCGGCCCAGCGGAAGTCCCCGTCGGCGGCCAGTTCCCGGCGCAGCAGTTCCGGGGTGAGCCCGAACCCGCCGGTGAGCGCGTGCACGGCCGGGGCGTCCGCGGCCACCAGCCGTCGCGGCCGGACGTCACTCGCCCGCACAGCGCCCCGCCCCTCCGCCGCGGACCTCGGCGACCGGCAGCAGGCGCCGCCGCAGCGCGACGTACTCCCGGCCCTCGCCGGAGGGCGCACCGGCGGGGGCGCCGACCGCGACCTTCTGCATCTTCCGGCTGGAGTTGCGGCCGGCGATCAGGTTGAGCATCGGACGGGTCGCCAGGAAGCGGCTGTCGAGGTCGCTGATGATCCACGAGAACAGGTCCGGGTCCAGCGGGTGGAACGTCGGGTCGAGGATCTCGGACTTCTCCAGGCCGAGCTGCCGGGCCAGCGCGGTCTCCGGCAGGACCCGGTACCCGACGTTCAGGATCAGCTCCCCGGCGGCCAGGTTCTCGTTGATGTACCGGGCCGTGGTGCGGACGCTCTCCCGGTCCTCCCCCGGTCCGCCGAACACCACGCTGACCGTGAACCTGAGGTCGTGGCGCCGGCAGCGGTCGATGAACCTGGTCACGTGCCGGGTGTCGAAGCTCTTGCCCAGCAGCCGCATCACGGGGTCGTCCAGGCTGTCCGGCGAGATCATCACCGGCCCGACGTTGCTGGCGGCCAGGAGTTCGGCGAACTCGTCGTCGAAGGGCTTCGGGGTGAAGTACGCCGTCCAGGTCAGCCCCGGCAGGTCGGCGGCGGTCACGGCGCGTACCACCCGCTTGGCGTAGGACAGCTCGCTGTTGAAGATGCCGTCGGTGAAGAACACGTCGCGGATCCCGCTCGCGTAGGCGGTGCGCAGTTCCTCGACGATGGCCTCGGTCGGCTTCAGGTCCCCCGCGTTCTCGCCGCTGATGTAGGCGTACGGGCAGTAGACGCAGCCCTGGTAGCAGGTCTTCCGCTTGGTCTCCACGCCGATGGACCCGCCCCGGGAGGCGTAGGCCGCCAGCAGGGACGCCGGGTGGTCCAGGACGTTGGTGGTGAATCCCGGGTAGCGGTCGCCCGGGAGGTTCTGCCCCAGCCCCCGGTACCGCTCCGGATCAGCCACGACGTCGATCATCGGCTGCTCGCCCGGACCGACCACGCCCACGTCGAAGCCGAGCCGCTCGATGAGTTCCTGGCCGAACAGGCTGTAGCCCGGCCCGCCCCCCACCAGGAGCGGGCGACGGTCCCCCAGGGCCGCGCGGACGCGGTCCATGAAGGCCTCGTAGTGCGGCACGTGGCTGTCGCAGTTCAGGTCGACCGGGTCGATGTTCCTGATCGTGAACCCGATCACGTCCCACGGCTCGGCGATCCAGGACAGGTCGGTGAAGGCACCCGGGTCCTCGACGAAGTCGATCAGACGGGTCCGGTGGTCCTCCCGGTCCAGCGCGTCCTGGATGCACCGGAGGCCGATCGGGAAAATCGGATCGTTTCCGGGCATGGGAATACTGGCGAGATTCACGAGCAGAACGGCGGTCATGGCATTCCTTCACGGGAACACTGGTCATGGCCCGGCAACATTCGTCGCCGGGCCACGACGTCGGCGACCCCTTTTCAGGGAATCACCCGGACATACGGCTGGTGCCGACCGGTGGCCGGTGGCACCGGATTGATCGCCCTATCCGCTTACAGCGGGTCGCAGGACGGGCCCGCGACCTTGTAGAGGAACTCGGAGTCGACGAGGTTGAACAGCGCCTCGGCCGCGTTGTCGAACCGCTTGGGGTCCATGGTCATCAGGCTGTCCATGCCTTCCTTGTCGAAGGACAGGCCGGCCTTCTCCATGGTCCCGCGCGGGTCCGAAGAGAGGTTCTTGGCGAACTCCTCGTCGTAGGTGAGACGCCCGACGATCGCGTCCATGGTCATGGCCGCACGCATCGCGGACTCGACCTGGCCCCGCGTGAGCTGAAGGGTCTCAGCCACCTGGAACACCTCCTTTGGTTTGGGTAAGGAGATTGGAAGCCTAGGAGGACTCGAGGGAAAGTCAATGTTCATTTCTGCGGCAGGTGAACCTCGTGTGGTGAAAATTTCCGCCCACCCCGGAAGTCTTTGCAAAGATTTTCCTTCCGGCCCCCGGCCGCGCCGTCCGCCGCACCGCACGTCCGTTGCAAATCGGTACGAACTTGACGAGTGCTTGACAGCCGAGGTCGGCATCATGTTGATATGCGTGACAGCAGCATGGCATCGGGGGGAGCTGTGAAAAGCATGGTGAGGGAACACGGGCGGTCGTTCGGGGACGCCGGACAGTCGGTCCGAATGGTGCCGGTCGGAGCATTGCTCCCCGCGGACTCGCCCCGGCTGGCCGGAGTGGACGAGACCCACGCGCGGGCCATGGCGGAGAGCGACACGGACTTCCCGCCGATCCTGGTGCACCGGGACGAGCAGCGGGTGGTCGACGGAATGCACCGGCTCCGCGCCACCGTCCTGCGCGGGGAGCAGCACATCGCGGTGCAGTACGTCGAGGGGTCGCCCGCCGACCTCTTCGTCCGCTCCGTCCAGGTCAACGCCCGCCACGGGCTGCCGCTGACGCCCGCGGACCGCAGGGCGGCGGTCAACCGCATCCTGGCCACCCACCCGCACTGGTCCGACCGGGCCGTCGCGGCGGTCGCGGGCGTCTCGCCGAAGACCGTCGGCGCGGCCCGGCGGAGGCTTTCGACCGAGGAGAATCCTCAGTCGAATCCGCTCGCCGCCCGGCTGGGCAAGGACGGCCGGCTCCGGCCGGTGGACATCCGGGCCCGGCGGGAGCGGGCGCGCTGCCTGCTGATGGAACGCCCCGGGGTGACCCTGCGGGCGGTGGCCGAGGAGACCGGCATCTCGATCAGCACCGTCCACCGCCTGCGGCAGGAACTGCGGTCCGACGCCGCCCACCGCGCCAGCGCGGAACGGTCCGGGCGGTACCCGGGCATCCCCCCGCAGTCGGGACCCCGGACCGTCCGCCGGATGGTCCTCGCCGCCCGGCCCGCCGCGGACGAGCCGGAGAGGAGCGCGGCCGAGCCCTTCCCCAAGGACGACGACCCGTGCCTGAAGGCCCTGGAGGTCCTCGCCCACGACCCCTCGATCCGCTTCACGGACAGCGGACGCGCACTGCTGCGCTGGCTCAGCAGCCAGGCCCGCGGACTGGACGCCGCCGAGCAGCTGTTCGGAGCCGTGCCGCCGCACTGCGCCAAGGCGCTGGCCGAGGTGGCGAGCCACTACTCCAGGGCCTGGAACCGGCTCTCGAACGAACTGGGGGACGCGGTCCGGGCCCACGACTCCTGGCCCGTCGCCCGCTGACCCGCCCGGCGCCCGTCAGGCCCCCGTACGCGGCCGCCGGGGCTCACGGGGTCAGCCGGTCCACCGTGCCGCCCGAGACGCCGTACCGGGCGCCGTGCAGCGCCTTCGGCACGTCCTCGGCGACGGCGGCGGTGACCAGCACCTGTTCGCCGCCGGCCACCAGCTCGGCCAGCCGGTCCCGGCGCCGGGCGTCCAGCTCGGCGAACACGTCGTCCAGCACCAGCACCGGTTCGCCGCCCTCGGAGCGCAGCAGCTCGTACGAGGCCAGCCGCAGCGCCAGCGCGTAGGACCAGGACTCGCCGTGGCTGGCGTAGCCCTTGGCGGGCAGCGGGCCGAGCCGCAGCAGCAGTTCGTCGCGGTGCGGGCCGACCAGGGTCAGGCCGCGCTCGACCTCCTGCCTGCGCGTCGCCCGCAGGGCCTCCAGCAGTTGCTGCTCGGCCTGCTCGCGGCTGGTGGGGAGCTCGCCCTCGAAGGAGGAGCGGTACTCCAGCACGGTGTCGCCGGCGCCGGGGGCGAGCTGCCGGTAGGCCTCGGCGACCAGCGGCTGCAGCGCGGCCACCAGCTGGATCCGGAAGGCCGTCAGCTCTGCTCCGGCGCGGGCCAGGTGGCCGTCCCAGACCTCCAGGGTGGCCAGGTCGGCGGACTTGCCGCCGCCGGCCCGGCGGGCCATCGCGGCGGTCCTCAGCAGGGCGTTGCGCTGCTTGAGCACCCGCTCGTAGTCGGAGCGCACCCCGGCCAGCCGGGGGGCCCGGGCGGTCAGCAGCTCGTCCAGGAAGCGCCGGCGCTCGGCCGGGTCGCCCTTGACCAGGGCGAGGTCCTCGGGGGCGAACAGCACGGTGCGCAGCACGCCCAGCACGTCGCGCGGGCGGACGTTGTCGGAGCGGTTCAGCCGGGCCCGGTTGGCCTTGCCGGCGGTCAGCTCCAGCTCGACCAGGGTGGAGCGGCCGCCCTGGGCGACCACGCTGGCCCGGATCACCGCCCGCTCGGCGCCGAGCCGGATCAGCGGGGCGTCGGTGGCCACCCGGTGGCTGCCCAGGGTGGCGACGTAGCCGATCGCCTCGACCAGGTTGGTCTTGCCCTGCCCGTTGGGCCCGACGAACGCGGTGACGCCCGGGTCGAGCGGGACCTCGACCCGGGCGTAGGAACGGAAGTCGGCGAGCGACAGGTGCGCGACGTGCATGACGGTGGACTGCGCTCGCCTTCTGTCCGGGGCTGCTTACTTGGACTCGACCGCGTGGCCGCCGAACTGGTTGCGCAGCGCGGCGATCATCTTCATCTGCGGGGAGTCGTCCTGGCGGGAGGCGAACCGGGCGAACAGCGAGGCGGTGATCGCGGGCAGCGGCACCGCGTGGTCGATCGCGGCCTCGACCGTCCAGCGGCCCTCGCCGGAGTCGGCGGCCCAGCCCTTGAGCTTGGCCAGGTGCTCGTCGTCGTCCAGCGCCCGGACGGCCAGGTCGAGCAGCCAGGAGCGGATCACGGTGCCCTCCTGCCAGCTGCGGAAGACCTCGCGCACGTCGGTGACCTCGGGGGCGGCCTCCAGCAGCTCCCAGCCCTCGGCGAAGGCCTGCATCATCGCGTACTCGATGCCGTTGTGGACCATCTTGGCGAAGTGGCCGGCGCCGACCTTGCCGGCGTGCACCGAGCCGAAGTCGCCCTCGGGCTTGAGTGCGTCGAAGACCGGCTGCACCTTGGCCACGTGCGCGGCGTCGCCGCCGTACATCAGCGCGTAGCCGTTCTCCAGGCCCCAGACGCCGCCGGAGACGCCGCAGTCGACGAAGCCGATGCCCTTCTCGGCGAGCAGCTCGGCGTGCTTGACGTCGTCGGTCCAGCGGGAGTTGCCGCCGTCGACCACCACGTCGCCCGGGGCCAGCAGCTCGGCCAGGTGCTCGACGGTCTCCTGGGTCGGGCCGCCGGCCGGGACCATCACCCACACCACGCGGGGGGCCTCCAGCTTGGCGACCAGCTGCTCGACGCTGTCGACGTCGGCGAGGTCCGGGTTGCGGTCGTAGCCGATGACGGTGTGGCCGGCGCGGCGGATGCGCTCGCGCATGTTGCCGCCCATCTTGCCGAGACCGATGAGGCCGAGCTCCATGACAAGTCCTTCACTGTGGTGTCGTGCCTGATGGCGGCGCCGTTGCCGCACCCACTGAGCCTACGCCGACGCCGAGGGCGCGCCGGGCAGCCACAGGGGCGCGGAGGCTGTTCGCCCCTCGCGCCCCTGGTGGTCGGTGCCCGGTCAGCCGGAGAGGCGGACCGGCATGATCAGGTACTGGTAGGCCTCGTCCGGCTCCGCGTCGACCGCGGGCTTGCCGGTGAGCAGGGCCGGCTTGGTCGGGGTGGTGAAGCTCAGCTGCGCGTAGCCGGCGTCGATCGCCTTGAGCCCCTCCTCCAGGTAGCCGGGGTTGAAGGCGATCGAGATGTCGTCGCCCTCCAGGTCGGCGTCGATCCGCTCGGTGGCCTGGGCGTCGTCGCCGGAGCCGGCCTCCAGGGTGAGCACGCCCTGCTCGAAGTTCAGCCGGACCGGGGTGTTGCGCTCGGCCACCAGCGAGACGCGCTTGAGCGCCTCCAGGAAGGGCTGGGTCTGCACCGCGGCGACCGCCGAGAACTCGGTCGGGAAGATCGACCGGAACTTGGGGAACTCGCCCTCCAGCAGGCGGGTGGTGGTCCGCCGGCCGGCGCCCTCGAAGCCGATCAGGCCCTCGCCGGCGCCGCCGGTGGAGAGCGCGATGGTGACCTGGTCGCCGCTGCCCAGCGACTTGGCGATGTCCTGCAGGGTCTTGGCGGGGACCAGCGCGACCGCGTTGATGTCGTCCTGCTCGGGCTTCCAGAGCAGCTCGCGGACGGCGAAGCGGTACCGGTCGGTGGCGGCCAGGGTGATCCCGCTGCCGTTGATCTCGACCCGGACGCCGGTGAGCACCGGCAGGGTGTCGTCGCGGCCGGCGGCGACCGCGGCCTGGCTGACCGCCGAGGCGAACACGTCGCCCGGGACGGTGCCGGTGGCGGTCGGCATCTGCGGCAGCGCCGGGTACTCGTCGACCGGGAGGGTCGGCAGCGTGAAGCGGGAGGTGCCGCAGACCACGCTGACCCGGGCGCCGTCGGTGGAGATCTCCACCGGGCGGTTCGGCAGGTTGCGCGAGATGTCGTTCAGCAGGCGGCCGGAGACCAGGACGGTGCCGGCCTCCTCGACGTCCGCCTCCAGCTCGACCCGGGCCGACACCTCGTAGTCGAACCCGGACAGCGCCAGGGTGCCCTCCTGCGCGGTCAGCAGCAGGCCGGCCAGCACCGGCACCGGCGGCCGCGCGGGGAGGCTGCGGGCAGCCCAGGCCACCGCCTCCGCGAGGACATCACGCTCCACCCGGAACTTCACCGGTAACCGCCTCCTGGCTGCTGTCGCCGCACGGTCGGCCGGTACCGCCGATCCGTGCTGTTGATCGTCTGATCCTCGTCGGGCGACCGGCCGGGCGGATCAGCTCCGCCCCGTCCTGCTTCCGGTTGCCGAAGGACAGTCTGACGTACTCGGCTGACAGCCGGGGCAGATGGGCACAAGCGGACCGAACAAATGTCGGGGCCCGGTTGTCCACAGATTCGGGCCACCCCCACTGTTGATCATGCTCCGAGCTCTCTATGTGTAGCAGTAGTAGTAGGGCCTGTGGATACCGTGGATAACCCCGTTTCCGCAGGTCAGCGGCCATATTTTGTCCACAGGACCTGTGGATGGCGGTTGTGGACAACCAGGCCCTTCTGTGGACAGCGGAGAGTAATCCACAGGGCACGCTGAGTATCCACAGGTTATCCACAGCTGTTTCCACAGAAAACGGGGAAGTTATCCACCGGCCCGGATCAACTTCGCGTGACGCCTTTCACACGCAGGGGTGACGGGGAAGTTGATGTTGCCGAACTGTGGACGCAGCTGTGGAAAACCTGGGGATAACCCACCCATTCCTGTGGACAGCCGGTGGATAACTCTGTGGACGTGCTGACGGGCCCTCAGTTCTCCACAGGCTGTGGATAACTGTTGTGCACAAGTCCACAGGGGGTTGACCTGCGCGGAAGAGCGTAGCCCCGATCGGGCTGTGGAGGAACCTCTGGATAACCGGGGCCCGTGCACCCTGTGGACGGGGAAAACCCACCCGTTCCTGTGGACAACCGGAGTGCGGACCCGAACCGTTCGATTGTCTGCGCAGACGTTCGGTGCGGCGGCCGGGCCGGAGAAGGCGTCGTTCCGCGGATTCCTGCCCCGTCGGAGGCCGGTCCACACCCCCGCGGGCCGCCCGGCCGGCCCGGACCGAACGGATCCGGCCACCCGTCGGCCCGTTCCGCGTTCGACCGGCCGCCCTCTACTACAGGCCCCCCGCGGCAGTCCGCCGAAGCCCGTCCCGGGCACCCGGACGAGTGCTCCGCGTCGCAGCCGCACCACTCGTCCGGGTAACGCCCGGAGCATGCCGAAGGGGAGTCGGACCGCCTCGGTCCGACTCCCCTTCGATGCGTCAACTGCCGTGCTGCTCAAGGCTTTTGAGCTACCGCACCGACCCTGGTGCGGCCGCTCCCGGCGGCGTCCGGCTTTTGTTAGCTAGCTCTTGATGCGGTTGGTCAACTCGGTGACCTGGTTGTAGATGGACCGGCGCTCGGCCATCAGCGAGCGGATCTTGCGGTCCGCGTGCATCACCGTGGTGTGGTCCCGGCCGCCGAACTGGGCGCCGATCTTCGGCAGCGACAGGTCGGTCAGCTCCCGGCACAGGTACATGGCGATCTGACGGGCCGTCACCAGCACCCGGCTGCGGGAGGATCCGCACAGGTCCTCCACGCCCAGCCCGAAGTACGCGGCGGTCTGCTGCATGATCACCTGCGCGGTGATCTCCGGCCCGGCGTCCTCGTCCCCGCCCGGGATCAGGTCCTTCAGGACGATGCCGGCCAGCTCCAGGTCGACCGGGGCCCGGTTCAGGTTGGCGAAGGCGGTGACCCGGATCAGCGCGCCCTCCAGCTCCCGGATGTTCCGGGTGATCCGGGAGGCGATGAACTCCAGTACGTCGGCCGGGGCGTTCAGCTGCTCCTGGATCGCCTTCTTGCGCAGGATGGCGATCCGGGTCTCCAGCTCTGGCGGGGTGACGTCGGTGATCAGGCCCCACTCGAAGCGGTTGCGGAGCCGGTCCTCCAGGGTGATCAGCTGCTTGGGCGGCCGGTCCGACGAGAGGACGATCTGCTTGTTCGCGTTGTGCAGGGTGTTGAAGGTGTGGAAGAACTCCTCCTGCGTCGACTCCTTGCTGGCCAGGAACTGGATGTCGTCGACCAGCAGGATGTCGATGTCCCGGTAGCGCTTGCGGAACGCGTCCGCCTTGCCGTCCCGGATCGAGTTGATGAACTCGTTGGTGAACTCCTCCGAGCTCACGTACCGCACCCGGGTGCCCGGGAACAGGCTGCGCGAGTAGTGCCCGATGGCGTGCAGCAGGTGGGTCTTGCCGAGCCCGGACTCGCCGTAGACGAAGAGCGGGTTGTACGCCTTGGCCGGTGCCTCGGCCACCGCCACCGCCGCGGCGTGCGCGAAGCGGTTGGAGGCGCCGATCACGAAGGTGTCGAACAGGTACTTGGGGTTCAGCCGGGCGTTCGGCTCGTCCTTGCGCGGGCCGCCGGCCGGGGGAGCGCCGGGCGGGGCCGGGACGCCGGGGGCGCGCTCGACCGGGGCGTGGGACGGGGCGGCGGGCCGGGCGCTGCGGCGGGAGCCGCCCTGGCGCGGCCGGTCCTCGTCCGGGGAACCGAGCGCCCCGCCGAACAGGTCGCCCTGCGCGGAGTCCGGCCCGGGCCGGTGCGAGCGCCGCGGGGCCGGGTCCGGCCGCCGCTCGGGCATCGGCGCGGGCTCCCCCAGCCGCCGGCCTCCGCACCGGGCTGGTGGTCGCGGTACGGGGCCTGGGCGGGCGCCCGGTAGGGCTCGGCCGCCGGGTAGCCCGACGGGTACGGCGAGCGCTGGTAGTCGTCCCCGCCCCGGCCCGGCCAGCTCCCGGGCGGCGGCCCGGGCTGCGGGTAGCCGGGCCCGCCCGGGTACGGCTGCTCGTTCCGGACGGGGTAGGGCTGCTCGGCGTGCGCCGGGTAGGACGGCTCGGGGCGCGGGTGCGGCCACTCCGGGACGGGCTCGGGGTCGAGCTCCGGTTCCGGGTCCGGCTCGCCGGCCGGGGCGGCGTTGGCGTCCACCATCACCGCGATCCGGACCTGCCGGCCGAACTCCTGCGAGATGGCGTCGGTCAGCTGCGGCAGCAGCCGGCCCTCCAGCACCTGCTTGGCGAACTCGTTGGGCGCCGCGAGCAGGGCGGTGTCGTGCATCATCCACATCGGCTGGGTGCGGCGGACCCAGTTCTTGTCCTTCTCCACGACATCGCTGTCGCTGACCAGTCGCTCGACGACCCTCGACCACATCAGGACGAGATCGCTGTTGACATCAGCCACTGGTACACGCTTTCTCGTTCCCCGAGCAGGGGGAGCCAGGCAAGGTCAAGGAGGGGTTCGGGTGGCGCGGCGGCGGAGCGGCCGCGGGCACAGAACAAAAGAGACAAGTCCTGCAACGGTAGTCAGCGCGCAGAGCTGATTCAAGTTTCTGTCCACAGGCTGTGGGCAACGGCGTGGCGGCCACCTGGTTTGACCCTCGGACCCGCTCCCGCGTACCGTAACCAGGTCGAGTTGTCGATGGCCGCTGCCGCATGTCCGCGGGTCCGCCCGCTTCCATGACGCGCGCAGCACGGGCGCCGTGGTGTTCCTCAGCCCAGCAGATCTGGGTCCGGGACCGGATTTCCCAAGTGCAAGGGGAGATCGCGCGGACGCACGGTGACGGCCAAGCGACCGCCCGTCATCCTACGATTCACCCCAGGAGCCCCCGAGTGAGCAAGCGCACCTTCCAGCCGAACAACCGTCGTCGCGCCAAGACCCACGGCTTCCGGCTGCGCATGCGTACCCGTGCCGGCCGCGCCATCCTGGCGAACCGCCGCGCCAAGGGCCGCAGCGCCCTGTCCGCCTGATCCGCGCAGAGGGTCTGCAGTGCTGCCCACCGAGAATCGGCTGCGGCGGCGCCAGGACTTCACGACCGCGGTGAAACGCGGTCGGCGTGCCGGTCGGCCCCTGCTGGTGGTCCACCTCCACAGAGAGGCGGCGCCCGACGGAGGAGCCGACCGGAACAGCGACTTCCACCCGCACGTCGCCGAGGGGCTTCCTTCGGCGCGTGCGGGTTTCGTCGTGAGCAAGGCCGTGGGGCCGGCCGTGGTCCGCAACGCGGTCAAGCGTCGTCTGCGTCACCTGGTCCGCGAACGCCTGTCCCGGTTGCCCGCAGGTAGCCTGATAGTGGTACGGGCGCTGCCGGCTGCGGCGACGGCCCCGTACTCGGACCTCGAGCACGACCTGGACGCGGCCCTGCGCCGCCTGCTCAGGTCGGAACCGACCGGCAGTGCCCCGACGGGAACAGGGCGATGAAGTACCTGCTGATGGGCCTGATCAGGCTCTACCAGTGGACGATCAGTCCGCTGCTCGGTCCGGTGTGCCGCTATTACCCCTCGTGCTCCCGCTACGGGTACGAGGCGGTGCGCGTCCACGGCGCGATCAAGGGCGGTTGGCTGACCGTCTGGCGCATCCTGCGCTGCAATCCTTGGTCTCCCGGTGGGGTCGACCATGTTCCGCCGCGAAAGCACCCGGTGTGGCACCGCCGGCTGCGCAATCTGCTGAACCCCACGAGCGGGACCGCCGAGCCGGAGCCGGTGGCGAAGCCCGATGCCCAAGGAGTCTGACCGGTGACCTTCGGTTTTCTGAGTCCCCTCTACACAGCGGTGTCCTGGATCATCGTCCAGTTCCACTCGCTGTTCAGCCACGTCTTCGACCCGGACGGCGGCCTGGCGTGGGGTCTGTCCATCGTGATGATGGTGGTCGTCATCCGGATCTGCCTGATCCCGCTCTTCGTGAAGCAGATCAAGTCGACCCGGGCCATGCAGGCGATCCAGCCGAAGATGAAGGCCATCCAGGAGCGCTACAAGAACGACAAGCAGCGCCAGTCCGAAGAGATGATGAAGCTGTACAAGGAGGCGGGCACCAACCCGTTCTCCTCGTGCCTTCCGATCCTCGTGCAGGCGCCGTTCTTCACCGCCCTCTACGGCGTGCTCGCCTCGATCGCCAACGACAAGACGATCGGCGTCATCGACAAGCCGCTGCTGGACAGCGCCAAGCAGGCGCACATCTTCGGCGCCCCGCTGTCGGCCAAGTTCGTCGGTGCGGACAGCATCCAGATCCAGATCGTCTGCGCGGTCATGATCGTGCTGATGTCGCTGTCGCAGTTCATCACCCAGCGCCAGCTGATGACCAAGAACGTCGACCTGTCGGTCAAGACGCCGTTCATGCAGCAGCAGAAGATGCTGATGTACGTCTTCCCGGTGATGTTCGCCGTGATGGGCATCAACTTCCCGGTCGGTGTGCTGGTCTACTGGCTGACCACCAACGTCTGGTCGATGGGCCAGCAGCTGATCGTCATCCGCAACAACCCGACGCCGGGCAGCAAGGCGTGGGACGAGCGCCAGGTCCGGCTGAAGAAGCAGGGCCGGATCAACCCGGACGGCTCGATCCAGAAGGTCGGCCTGGCGGCCATGCTCAAGGGCGGCTCCAAGGGCGCGGCGGCCGACGCCCAGGCGGCGGTCGAGGAGAGCGTGCAGGTGCGCCGGCAGCAGCCGCGCAAGCAGAGCAAGGCGCAGCGGCAGGCGGCCGGGGCCCACCAGGCGCACTCCGCGGAGCACGCGGGCGCGTCGGACGCCACGACGGACGAGGCGGAGGCCACGCCGGCCGGGGCCGCGTCGGCCGGGAAGTCCGGTCCGAAGGCGGGCGGGGCGAAGCCGGGGGCCCAGCCGGGCCAGGGCCAGCGTCAGCAGCCGCGGCGCGGTGGCCAGGGCGGCCAGCGGCCGAAGAAGAAGTAGTCCCCACCCTCGTTCTCGGCCCCACCCGAGGGCCTCGTTTCCGAAGGAGTCCACCTGTGACGGATGGCACCACCTCCGCCGTCGACACCGCGCCGGCCGGTGAGAGCGTCCTCTCGCGTCTGGAGCACGAGGGTGACATCGCCGCCGACTACCTGGAGGGTCTGCTGGACATCGCGGACCTGGACGGCGACATCGACATGGACGTCGAGGGGGACCGGGCGCTGGTCTCCATCGTCGGCGAGGGCGACGACCGGGCGCTGCAGCGGCTGGTGGGCCAGGACGGCGAGGTGCTGGAGGCGCTCCAGGAGCTGACCCGGCTGGCCGTGCACCGGGAGACCGGGGAGCGCAGCCGCCTGATGCTGGACGTCGCGGGCTTCCGGGCGCGCAAGCGGGCCGAGCTCGCGGAGCTGGGCGCGGAGGCCTCCGAGCGGGTCAGGAGCACCGGCGAGCAGGTCAAGCTGCGGCCGATGACCCCGTTCGAGCGCAAGGTGGTGCACGACGCGGTGGCCGCCGCGGGGCTGCGCAGCGAGTCGGAGGGCGAGGAGCCCCAGCGCTGCGTGGTCGTGCTGCCGGCTTGACGCCGGTGGTGCTGCCGTTCCGGCGTCCGACCCCGCCCGCCTCGCGCGGGCGGGGTCGTCGGCTCTGCGGCGGAGTGGTGTTTCACGTGGAACAGTGCTGGTACGGCGGGTGGATTCGACGGTGAGCGGAGAGGCAGAGATGGACAGGGACGGCACGGAGCCCGAGGCGCCGCTGGAGGGGCCGGGGCAGGCGCCGGAGGCGGCGGGGCGGATCTTCGGCGATCGGCTGCCGCTGGCCGTGCGCTACACCGAGCTGCTGGCGACCGCGGGGGTGCAGCGCGGGCTGATCGGCCCGCGCGAGGTGCCCCGGCTGTGGGACCGGCACGTGCTCAACTGCGCGGTGCTGGCCGAGCTGCTGCCCGCCGAGGTCTCGCTGTGCGACGTCGGTTCGGGCGCCGGGCTGCCGGGCATCCCGGTGGCGCTGGCCCGGCCGGACGTGTCGGTGACCCTGCTGGAGCCGCTGCTGCGGCGTACCACCTTCCTGGAGGAGGTGGTGCGCGAACTCGGCCTGGAGAACGTCACGGTGCTGCGCGGCCGGGCCGAGGAGATGGTCGGCAAGCTGGGGGTGGACGTGGTGACCGCCCGGGCGGTCGCGCCGCTGGACCGGCTGGCCGGCTGGGGCATGCCGCTGCTGCGCCCGTACGGGCAGATGCTGGCGCTCAAGGGCGACACCGCCGAGCAGGAGCTGGCGGAGTCGCGGGCGGCGCTGACCCGGCTCGGCGCGGTGAAGTGGTCGGTGATCGGCGTCGGCGAGGGCGTGCTGGTGACCCCGACCCGGGTGGTCCGGGTGGAGGCGGGGGAGAGCCCCGGCGGCGTCAAGGCGGCCACCCGCCGGGCCAAGGCGGCCCGGGCGGGCCGTGGCGGCAAGGGCGGCGAGGGCGCGGGCCGGCGGGGCGGGAGCCGCGGGCGGCGCTGAGCCCGGAGCGGACGTGAGTCCGGTTCCGGAACTGGTGTTCGGGGCGGGTGGCCGGGAGGCCGCCCGCCCCGTTTCGTTCGGCGCGGGCCCGGAGTGTCGAACCGGCGGATTCCGGCATTCCGGGCATCGTGTTTCACGTGAAACGTCGCTTCCTGCTCTCCGGCGTACTTGACCAAGGACTCAATCGGACGCCAGACCGTCACCCCGAGGTGACTGTCGCGGCTCCGGTTTCACGTGAAACACTGACCCCCATGCAGGAGTCGGAGATCGTCGATCAGGTGGATGACACCCCCGCCGCAGGGGCCGCGCACACCGCCGTCCCGGTCGTCGGGCAGGCCGGGGAGGCGCTGCCCCGGCCCGCCGCGACCCGGGTGATGGTGGTCGCCAACCAGAAGGGCGGGGTGGGCAAGACCACCACCACCGTCAACCTGGCCGCCGGGCTGGCCATGCACGGGCTGCGGGTGCTGGTCATCGACCTCGACCCGCAGGGCAACGCCTCGACCGCGCTCGGCATCGACCACCACGCCGAGGTGCCGTCGATCTACGACGTGCTGGTCGAGGGCAAGCCGCTGGCCGACGTGGTGCAGCCGGTGGTCGACGTGGAGGGGCTGTTCTGCTGCCCGGCCACCATCGACCTGGCGGGCGCCGAGATCGAGCTGGTCTCGCTGGTCGCCCGGGAGAGCCGGCTGCAGCGCGCCATCGCGGCGTACGAGCAGCCGCTGGACTACGTGCTGATCGACTGCCCGCCCTCGCTGGGGCTGCTGACCGTCAACGCGATGGTGGCCGGCCAGGAGGTGCTGATCCCGATCCAGTGCGAGTACTACGCGCTGGAGGGCCTCGGCCAGCTGCTGCGCAACGTGGAGCTGGTGCGGGCGCACCTGAACCCGTCGCTGCACGTGTCGACCATCCTGCTCACCATGTACGACGCCCGGACCAGGCTGGCCGCGCAGGTCGCCGAGGAGGTGCGGACGCACTTCGAGAAGGAGGTGCTGGCCACCGCCATCCCGCGGTCGGTGCGCATCTCCGAGGCTCCCAGCTACGGGCAGACCGTCCTGTCCTACGACCCCGGCTCCACCGGCGCGCTCTCCTACCTGGAGGCGGCCCGCGAGCTGGCGCTGCGGGCCGAGGTCGCCAAGACGACGGTCGGGCGGCACCGGGCGGGTGCGGCGGTCGTTCCGTCGCAGAGCGGCGGGGAGACGTCCGCGCCGACGGCACAGCACAGTTCGATGGAGGGCAATCGGTGAGTGGCACGCGCAGGGGTCTGGGCAGGGGACTGGGAGCGCTGATCCCGGCGACCCAGCCGGCCGCCGGGGGAGCCCCGGCCGAGGCGGTGCCGGTCGCGGCAGTGCCGGTGGTGCCGACCGACCGCGGCACGGTGGCCGCCAAGGCCGCCGCGGAGAGCCTGCGGGAGCTGGCCGGGGACCAGCGCCGCAGCGTCCTGGAGGCGGCGCTCGCCCCGGTGGACGGCGCCCGGTTCGCCGAGCTGCCGCTGGAGTCGATCAGCCCCAACCCGCGCCAGCCGCGGGAGGTGTTCGACGAGGAGAAGCTCGCCGAACTGGTCTCCTCGATCAAGGAGGTCGGCCTGCTCCAGCCCGTGGTGGTGCGTCAGACCGGGCCGGAGCGCTACGAGCTGATCATGGGTGAGCGCCGCTGGCGGGCCTCCCGGCTCGCCGGGCTGGACGCCATTCCGGCGATCGTCCGGGCCACCGATGACGACAAGCTGCTGCTGGACGCGCTGCTGGAGAACCTGCACCGCGCCGAGCTGAACGCGCTGGAGGAGGCGGCCGCCTACGACCAGCTGCTGCGCGACTTCGGCTGCACGCACGACGAGTTGGCCGACCGGGTGGGCAAGTCCCGCCCGCACGTCTCCAACACGCTGCGGCTGATGAAGCTGCCGGTGTCGGTGCAGCTGAAGGTGGCGGCCGGGGAGGTCACCGCCGGGCACGCCAAGGCGATCCTGATGGTGCCGGACGCCGAGCGGCAGGAGAAGCTGGCCACCCGGGTGGTGGCCGAGCACCTGACGGTGCGGGCCACCGAGGAGATCGCCAAGCTGCTGGCGGGCATCGAGCCGAAGAAGCGCGCCCCGCGTGCCGAGCCGCTGCCCACCCCGGCCTTCGACGAGCTGGCCGGGCGGCTCTCGGACCGCTTCGAGACCCGGGTCAAGGTCGAGGTCGCCCAGAACGGCGGCAAGTTCGGCCGGGGCAAGGTGGTACTGGAGTTCGGTTCGGTCGAGGACCTGAACCGGATCCTGGACAGCCTGGCCCCGGGCGAGCGGGGCCTGCCGCTGGCCTGACCGGGCGGCTCCGAACAGCGAACCACGGGTGCATGTTTCACGTGAAACGTGCACCCGTCGTGCTGTCCGGAGCAGACTGGGGGTCTGGACCGTTTCGGCCTGGAGGAGGAGGTGCGGGCGTGGGACGAAGGGTCGTTCCGCTGACGCTGGACAACCTCTCGGATCTGCCGGACCCCTGCCGCTCCTGCGTCTTCTGGGAGCTCGACCCGGTCAGCGGGCGGGACGCGCAGGACGCCGGCAAGGGGGAGTTGGAGAAGGAGGGCTGGATCTCCGCCGTGCTGCTGGAGTGGGGCTCCTGCGGGCGGGTCGCCTACGTGGACGACCGCCCGGCCGGGTTCGTGCTCTACGCCCCGCCCGCCTACGTGCCGCGCGGGCAGTCCTTCCCGACCAGCCCGATCTCGCCGGACGCGGTGCAGCTGATGGTCTCCCGGGTGCTGCCGGAGTTCCAGGGGCAGGGCCTGGGGCGGGTGTTGGTGCAGTCGGTGGCCAAGGACCTGATCCGGCGCGGCTTCCGGGCGATCGAGGCGTTCGGCGCGCAGGGGCGGGAGGTGCCGAGCTGCGTACTGCCGGCCGACCACCTGCTGGCGGTGGGTTTCAAGACCGTCCGGCCGCACCACCGGTATCCGCGGCTGCGGTTGGAGGCGCGCACCACGCTGTCCTGGAAGGGGGACGTGGAGGGCGCGCTGGAGCGGCTGCTGGGCGGGCGGCGGAAGGAACCGGCGCTGCGGCCGTTCTGAGGGAGCCGTTCTCCGCTCCGGGGCGGCCGTCCGCGGGCGGCCGCCGTCGCGCTCAGGGCTTCTGGGAAAAGCCTCCGGGAGGCCGGGGGTGAGGACGGGCGGCGGGCGGCCCGGCTCTCGGGGCTTCCTGACGAAGCCTCGGCCGGCCCGGAAAACGCCGAGGCGGCCCGGACGGAGGTCTCCGCCAGGGCCGCCTCGGCGACGGTGGGGCCTACAGGTACTCGGCCAGCTCGCGCAGCAGCGCGGCCTTCGGACGGGCACCGGTGATGGTCTTCACCAGCTCGCCGCCCTTGTAGACGTTGAGCGTCGGGATGGAGATCACGTTGTACGCCGCGGCGGTCTCCTGGTTCGCGTCCACGTCGAGCTTGACGACCGTCAGCTTGTCGCCGTGCTCGGCCGCGATGTCCTCCAGGACCGGGGCGACCTGGCGGCACGGGCCGCACCAGGTGGCCCAGAAGTCGACGAGGACGGGCTTGTCGCTCTTGAGGACCTCGGCGTCGAAGGTGGCGTCGGTTACTTCCTTGGTGGCGCCGGCCACGGGAACTCCTTGGGGTCGGAGGAGAGGTGCGTCGGTGATAACAACGGCGGGGGCGGATCTGTTTCTGCTCCCGCCCGGGTGGGCCTGACGCGGTGTCAGGCCCACCCGTTCCGCCGGGTCCTGCGGGGGCCGCGGGTGTGTGGTGAGCGCGGCCGGGTGGTGCTGCGGAGGGGGTCAGACCGCGAGGACGGCGGCCGGGGCCTCGTCCGCGTCGGCCAGCGCGGCCAGGTAGCGCTCGGCGTCCAGCGCGGCGGAGCAGCCGGTGCCGGCCGCGGTGATGGCCTGGCGGTAGGTGTGGTCCACCACGTCGCCGGCGGCGAAGACGCCGGGGAGGTTGGTGCGGGTGGAGGGGGCGTCGACCTTGAGGTAGCCCTCGGCGTCCAGCTCCAGCTGGCCCTTGAACAGCTCGGTGCGCGGGTCGTGGCCGATGGCGATGAACAGGCCGGTGACGGGCAGCTCGCGCAGGTCTCCGGTGTTGGTGTCACGCAGGGTCAGACCGGAGAGCTTCGGGTCTCCGTGGATCTCCTCGACCGCGCTGTCCCAGGCGAAGGTGATCTTCGGGTCGGCGAAGGCGCGCTCCTGCATCGCCTTGGAGGCGCGCAGCGAGTTCCGCCGGTGGATCACCGTGACGCTGCGGGCGAAGCGGGACAGGAAGGTGGCCTCCTCGAGGGCGGTGTCGCCGCCGCCGACCACCGCGATGTCCTGGTCGCGGAAGAAGAAGCCGTCGCAGGTCGCGCACCAGGAGACGCCGCGGCCGGAGAGCTTGTCCTCGTTCGGGAGGCCGAGCTTGCGGTGCTGCGAGCCGGTGGCGACGATCACGGCGCGGGCGCGGTGCACGGTGCCCTCGGAGTCGGTGACGGTCTTGATCTCGCCCGTCAGGTCGACCGCGACCACGTCGTCCGGCACCAGCTCGGCGCCGAAGCGCTCGGCCTGGGCGCGCATGTTGTCCATCAGCTCGGGGCCCATGATGCCGTCCCGGTAGCCCGGGAAGTTCTCCACCTCGGTGGTGTTCATCAGCGCGCCGCCGGCCGTGACCGCGCCCTCGAACACCAGCGGCTGGAGGGAGGCACGTGCGGTGTACAGCCCGGCGGTGTATCCGGACGGGCCGGAACCGATGACGATCACGTTTCGGACGACGTCGCTCACTGCATCTCCTGGTTCGCCTGGCGTCCCGCTCGCGCGGGGGAGGGCGGTCTGCTCCGCCGCCCCGGACAACGACTCACCAGTCTCCCGCATTCCCAGGCCCGGCCGCACCCACCGCCCGCACTCCGGGCGCGGTGGGGCCGGGCCGACGAGGAATCAGGGGGCGGGGACGGTGCTGTGCAGCAGGATCGTCGATCCGGGGCAGTCCGGGGTGGCCAGGTAGACGTCCAGCGGTCCGCTGCCGCCGGGCGGGCGGAACACCAGGGCCAGCACCGGACGCCCCTGGTAGCGGCCGGGGCCGGTGACGGTCGGCTGCTCGTCCGGGTGTCCGGCGGCGGCCAGCGCGCAGGCCGGGGCCGCCGCCGGGCCGTCCGGGCTGGCGGCGCCGAGCTGGTGCGGGGACTTGCCCTCCAGCAACTGCCGGACCTGGGCGGGCAGTCGGTCGGCGGTGAAGTCCGGGCCGCCCTCCCCGGTGCCGCCGCCCGGGGCGACCTGGTGGGGGGCGGTGGCGGGGGCCGGGGAGCCGCCGACGGAGGGCCGGCCGGTCGCGTCGGCGGGCGCCGCGGCGCTGGTGGAGCTGTCCTTCCCGGTGCTGCCCCGGTCCAGCAGCGAGCCGCCCAGGCCCACCGCGAGTGCCACCACCGCGACCGCGGCGGTGGTGAGCAGCAGCCGGGCGCCGCGCCGGCGGCGGGCCGGGCGGCCGGGGCCGGTGGCGCCGGACGGGGAGCCGGCGGGGGCGGACGGCGGTGCGCCGGAGCAGCGGGGTGCGGTGGGCGCGGCCGGGGCCGGCGGGGCCGGGTCGGCGGGGCCGGGCCGGGGGTGGCGCTCGGTGCGGGCGGCGGATTCGGCGGCCAGGGCGGCCGACAGCCGGTCCGCGACGTCCTGCGGGAGCGCGGGGGCGGGGAGGTCCGCCAGCAGCTCGGGGAGGCCGCTCAGGGCGGCGAAGTCCTCGGCGCAGGAGGGGCAGTCGGCCAGGTGCGCGTGCAGGGCGGCGGCCCGCTCGGGCGGCAGCAGCTCCTCGGCGAGGTCGGCGAGGGCGTCCAGGTCGGGGTGCTCGGAAGGCGGGTGCGGCGTCATCGCGGGGTCGCATCTCCTTCCAGCGCGGGCGAGGGATCCGTGGATGGGACGGGGGAGGGCGGGTTCGGGTTCCCGCCCCGGGGGACGGGCGGGGCGGTGCCGCCGCCCGCCGGTCCGGTCGGTGTTTCACGTGGAACACCGGCGGTTCGGGCGTCCGCCGCTCGGGCGGGGCCGGTCGGCCCGGTTTCACGTGGAACGGTCGCGGGGGCGGTTCCACGTGGAACGGCGGTGGGCGCGGGGGCGGTTCCACGTGGAACGGCGGTGGGCGCGGGGGCGGTTCCACGTGGAACGGTGGCGGGGCGGTCGTCCGGTCCGGCTCCCCGGGCGGCGGCGGCCGGGCCGAGGTGGCGCAGCAGCGGCAGCAGGCGGGCCCGGCCGCGGGCGCAGCGGCTCTTCACGGTGCCGACCGGGACGCCGAGCACCTCGGCGGCCTCGGCCACCGGGTAGCCCTGCATGTCGACCAGCACCAGGGCGGCCCGCTGGTCGGCGGGCAGCGCGGCCAGCGCGTCGGCCACCTCGCGCCGGGTCTCGGCCCGCACCGCGTGGCTCTCCGCGCCCTCGGCGGGGCCCAGCGCGCGCTCCGCGGTGCCCTCCGGCCGCTGGTCGAGCGACTCGGCCCGGCGGACCGCGCCGCGGCGGGCCCGGTCCAGGCAGGCGTTGACCACGATCCGGTGCAGCCAGGTGGTGACCGCCGAGCGCCCCTGGAACCCGGCGGCGGCCCGGAACGCGGAGACCAGGGCGTCCTGGAGCGCGTCGGCGGCCTCCTCGCGGTCGCCGAGGGTGCGCACCGCGACCGCCCACAGGCGGTCCCGGTGGCGGTGCACCAGCAGCCCGAAGGCGTCCGGGTCGCCCGCGGTGTGCCGGGCGAGCAGTTCGGCGTCGGTGGGCTCCTCGGCCATCCGCCCCCTCCTTGCGGTTCGGCCGTCCGCTCCGGCGGCCGTGGGTCACATCGTTGGGGATGCGCCGGAGCGGATCAAGGGGTGATCGGTGCCCGGCGGGATCCGGAGACCGGCCCTAGCCGTTGACCTGGACCTCGGCGACCTTGCCGCGGAAGCCGCCGCCGTCCTCGTTGACCGGGACGTTGGTCAGCCAGAGCAGCAGGTACCGGGTGGTGACCGGGCTGCCGGGCTTCAGGGTGAACTTGCTGCCGGAGCCGGACGCGACCGAGGCGCCGAAGCTGCGGAAGCCGACGTCGTCGGGGGACGGGGCGGTGGCGGTGCCGGCGGGCGCGGCCTTCAGTTCGGCCTTGGTGTCGCCGATGAACTGGACGTCCACCGAGCCGACCTGGCGGGCCGAGCCGAGGTCGATCAGCAGGCCGGTGCCGGGGCGGTAGGAGCCGCCGAACTGGTCGTTGTACCGCTGGGTGGTCCAGGCGGTCGCGGGGTTGTTGTCGGTGGCGTTCGCCAGCTCGTTGCTGTGCTCGTCCTTGTTGTCGCCGAACGCGTTGAACGGGACGAGCGAGGAGATGGTGAGCTTCTCGCCGACCGGGGCGGGCGCGCTGCCGGTCGGGACGGGCGCGGGGGTGCTGTGGCTGCCGGTGGCGCTGTCCCGGTTGTTCACGTACTGCGCCAGCTGCCAGGAGCCGACCGCCACCGCGGAGAGCGCGACCAGCGAGGCGGTCCACTTGAGCAGGCGGCGCAGCCCGCGGCGGCGCGGGGCGGGGGCCGGGGCGGGCGCCGGCCCGGGGACGGGGGCGGCCTCGGCGCGGGGGAGGGCCTGGGTCGGCGCGTTGCCGGCGTAGCGCGGCCGGGCGGCGGGCAGGGCGCGCAGCGCGGGCGGGGCGGGCTGCTCGGGCTGCCGGATCTTCGGCATCCGGGCGATCTCCGCGGCCAGCCCGGCGGGGCTGGTGATCGGCTCCTTGTGGTGCGGGGGCTGGTCGCACAGGATCCGGGCGGCGAGCTCGGCGAGGCCCTTGTGGACGCCCGCCCGGACCTGGTCCGGCGGGACGCAGCCGAGGTCCTTGGGCAGGCCCTGGAGGTCGTAGCGGTCCTCGGGGTAGGGCCAGCGGTGGGTGAGCGCCGCGTACAGCAGTGCGCCGATCGCCCGGACGTCGGTCAGTTCGGCGTCCTCGGCGGGCAGGCCGCGCAGGGCCGCGTCCACCGCGATGCCGTTGATCCGGTACTGGCCGCCGTCGGTGCGCAGTACGCACTTGGGGGTGAGCCGCAGGTGCGCCTGGCCGCGCTCGTGGGCGGCGGCGATCGCGTCGGTGACCTGGCGGACCATCTGGTACGCGTCGTACGGCTCCATCGGGCCGCCCGCCAGCAACTCGCCGAGGTCCCGGGCGCCGGGCAGCCACTCGCGGATGACGTAGACCAGCTCGCCCTCCTGGACCGCGTCGAGCACCTGGACGAAGCGCGGGTCGCCGAGCAGGGCGGCGCTGCGGGCCGCGGTGAGGACCGACTTGGCGCGGCGGTGGCCGGCCGCGAGCAGGTGGACGCCGACGGCGCGGCGGAGCTTCTCGTCGACGGCGCGCCAGCTGGTGAAGGTCTCCGACTCGGAGATGCACTCCTCCAGCCGGTAGCGGGCGCCGATCTTGTCGCCGCTGCGCCGCTGCGGGGCGGGCAGCACGGTGGGCAGGGTGGCGGTGTCGGCGTCCAGGGTCTCGGTGCTGGTGGGCGGGGCGGGCTCGGACGGCTCGACCGGCGGTAGCGGGCGGCGCACCCCGCGGCTGCGGGAGGGGCGTTCCGGGCGGGCGCCCTGGGCGGTGAGCTCGGCGTCGATCTCCTGGGCGGAGAGCGGGGCGGTGGCCTCGGCAGCGGGGGGCGCCGGGGCGGCCGGGGCGGCGTCCGGGGTCTCGGTGCCGGTGGGCGGGGCGGGCTTCGCGTTGGCCGCGCGCAGCGGGGTGGTCTTCGGGTCCGCCTTCGCGCTGCCCTTGCCGTTGCTCCGGTTGCCGTTCTTCGGTCCGCCCTTGCCGTCGGCCTTCGCCGAGCCGTTGGCGGCGGCCTTGACCGCGCCGTTCGGGGAGCCCTTCGCCGGGCTCTTGGCGGCCCCGCCGCGGGCGGACCCGCGGTCGGACCCGGGCGCGGACCCGCGCTCGGAGTCGGCGTCGCGCTCCGGGTCCGTCGGTGCGGCCTCGGTCGCCGCCCCGTCCGCCTCGGACGTGTCGACGATCGCCTTGGTGCCGTCAGCCACCGTGGTCCTGCCTCCCCTTGTGTCGCCCCGGTCAATCCCAGGACGGTCGACGGCTCCGTACCGGAGCGGTCGGCCGTGCAGGGTCAATTGTGCCCACTACCGGACGTCAGGTACGACCTCTGAGAGTGGCGGGAGGTTGCCCGATTGCCCACTTCCGGTGGAACAGCAGACGAATGGGCCGGAATCGGGGGTGTGCCCCGACTCCGGCCCAGGGAAAGCGTACTGAGGATCCGGCGGTTCGTTCTCGTCCGGGTTGACGGCACGTCAACCCGGGGCCCGCGGGCGGTTCAGCGGCCGAGCCGCCTGCGGACCATTCCGGTGAGCGCGCTCAGCTCCTCGATCCGCATCTTCCGGGCCAGCACCAGGAAGACCGCGAGCTGCGCGCCGGCCGCGACCAGCAGGGTCAGCACGCTGCCGATCCAGCCGTCCAGCACCTGCAGGGCCAGCAGCTCCAGGACCAGGCCGACGGCTGCGGCGGGCAGCGAGGCGATCGCCAGCCGGACGTAGGTCTTGGTGATCCGGGCGGTGTCCAGGCCGCCGATCTTCGCCTTCAGCTTCGGCACCGCGACGGACACGCCGACCGCGTAGGCCAGGCCGTAGCCCAGCGCCATGCCGGTGACCGCCCACTGTGCGGGCAGCACCAGCCAGCACAGCACCGCGGTGGCGGCCTGGGTGAGCGCCACCCAGACGGTGTTGGAGAACGGCGTGCGGGTGTCCTCGTAGGCGTAGAAGCCGCGCAGCAGCACGTACTGCACCGAGTACGGGATCAGGCCGAGGGCGAACGCGGAGAGCATGTAGCCGACCGCGGTGGTGCCGTGGGCGACCGCGCCGCCGTTGCCCAGGCCGTAGATCGAGGAGCCGATCACCGGGCCCAGCGACAGGAACAGGAACGCGGCCGGGACGATCGCCACCGCCGAGGTGCGCAGGCCGTACGAGAGGTCGTCGCGGACGGCGCCGGAGTCCTGGTCGGCGGCGGCCCGGGAGAGCCGGGGGAGCACCGCGCTCATCACCGAGACGGTGACCACGGCCATCGGCAGCTGCCAGATCAGCAGCGCGTTGGAGTACGCGGCCAGGCCGACGCCGAGGTGGCCGTCCTGCTCGGCGGCCTTGCCGGAGGCGGTGGCGAGCTGGGTGACCACCAGGAAGCCCGCCTGGTTGGCCAGCACGAACAGGAAGGTCCACTTGGCGAGCCGGGCGGCCTTGCCCAGACCGTGGCCGCGCCAGTCGAACCGGGGCCGGAACGAGAAGCCCGCCGCCCGCAGGTACGGGATCATCGACAGCGCCTGCACCGCCAGGCCCAGCATGGTGCCGATGCCGAGCAGCCGGACGCCCTCGGGGGAGATCGACTGCGGGGTGACCTCGCTGTGCTGGAAGGTGCCGTACACCGCGATGTACATCACGAAGGTGAAGATCACCACGACGTTGTTCAGGACCGGCGTCCACATCATCGCGCCGAACCGGCCGCGCGCGTTGAGGATCTGGCCCATCACCACGTGCACGCCCATGAAGAAGATGGTCGGCAGGCAGTACCGGGCCAGCGCCACCGTGGTGTCGGCGCTCGCCGCGTCGCGCATCAGCGCGTGCGAGATCAGCTGCACCAGCACCGGCGCGGCCAGCACCGCCACGAACACCACGCCCGCCAGGCCGGTCACCACCAGGGTGAGCAGCCGGTTCGCGTAGGCGGTGCCGCCGTCCTCGTCGTTCTTCATGCTGCGCACCAGCTGCGGCACGAACACCGCGTTCAGCGCGCCGCCGCCGATCAGGATGTACAGCAGGGTGGGCAGGGTGTTGGCGGCGTTGTACGAGTCGCCCATCGAGGCCACGCCGATCGCGGCGGCGATCACCATGGTGCGCAGGAAGCCGGTGCCCCGGGAGACCAGGGTGCCGGCGGCCATCACGGCGCTGGAGTTCAGCAGCCCGGCGACCCGGCCCGCCCCGCCGTCCGAACCGCCGCGGTCGGGCCCGGTCCCGGACTCGGTTCCGGACTCGGTCTCGGTGTCCACCGCGGCGGCGGTCGCGGCCGGGGCGGCGGCGGCCGCGTTCGCCTCCAGCACGGCCGCGTCGGCCCGCATCACCGCCTCCTCCTCGGAGAGCGGCGGGTCGAACTCGATCGGCGGCACGTACGGGTGCGGGCCCGCCGCCTCGGGGCGCTCGTCCCCGTCCTCGCCCGTGTCCGCCTCGGCCTCCGCGTCCGCGGGCTTCGACAGCAGCGAGTCCACCCCGACGTAGGCGTCGGCCGGTTCGGCGGCGGGCGTGACCTTCCAACGTTCGCCGGAGGGCTTCCCGCCGGTGTCCGCCGGCGCGCTCCGCACCGCCGTGTCCTGCGCCGTGTCCTGCGCGGGCGCCTCGGCGGCGGGGGCCTCCACGGCAGGGGCCTCGGCGGCCGCCTCCGCCGCGACCTCGGCGGCGATCGACGCCCAGCGCGGGGCGGGGGCGGTCAGCTGCAGGGCGGCCTCGGGTCCGTGGTCGTTCTGGCCGGGGACCGCGGCCGAGCCCTCCGGGGTGTCGGTCTCGTCGGGCCCGGCGCCCGGCAGGTCGATCGCGCCGTACGGGTCCGCGCTCCCGAACGCCTCGGGCGCGTACGGGTCGTGGGCGTAGGTGTTGGCGACGTACCAGTCGGCGGCCGGCTCCGCGGGGGCGGCGGATCGGGGACCGCCCGCGCGGTCCTGGGGTCGGCCTCCGCCCTGGTCCTGGGTTGCTCGCTCGCTCCGCTCGTTCATGCCACCAATCCACGTCAGAGAGGGGGATGGGCGCCCGGGGGGTGGGGCGGCCTAGTGGTTCACCTTCTCATCACCGGCCATCCGATCGGTGTCACCCGGGGCGGAGGAGGGGTCCGCGTCGGACGGCGGCTCGGTGCCCTCCGGCGCGCCCGCGGGGCCGTCGGAGGGGCCGTCGGCGGGGCGGTCCGGGTCCTCGTCGACCTCGCCGGCCGCCCGGCGCTTCTTGCGCTGGAGGTAGAACCGCACGCCGGCGAGGACCATCAGCACGGTGCCGCCGGCGATCACGTACGTCACGCCGCTGGCCACCGAGGTGACGTCGACGGTGAACACGACCGCCTCGCCGTAGGGCCGGGCGTCCGGGCCGGTGGTCCACAGCTGCGCGGTGACCTGGACCGGGCCGTTGACCTGCGCCTCGGCCGGGAAGCGGAAGGTGCGGCTGGTGCCGGCGTCCATCACCACGGGCTGGATCGGGTAGTCGACCCGCAGCCGGTTCGGCTGGGCCGAGGTGATCTTCAGCTCCAGGTTGCCGACCGACTGGGTCAGCCCGTTGCGCACGCTGACCAGCAGCGTCGCGTTGTCGCCGGGCAGGGTCACCACGGTCTTCTTCGGCACCCGGACCGCGGACTTGAGGTTGTCCAGGTAGGTGCGCACCCCGCGCCGGTACTCGGTGCCGGTCTTCGGCTGCTCGCGCCACTCGGTGGACATCGCGCGCACCATCGCGGCGCTGAACGGGCCGCGCACCCGCTCCGGCTCGGTGAGGACCATCATCAGCTGGTCCACGCCGTCCTGGAGCTGCATGGTGGCCGCCAGCTCCTCGGCGGACAGCTCGTCGGCGGTCGCCTCGCGCGGGTACCCCTCCGGGACGGACGCGTTCGCGGCCGGGTCGGGCTTCTGCTCGGCGACCTTCCGCAGCACCGTCGGCGCCACCCAGCCGCTGCCGGCCGCGCCCTTCACCGCGTCGTGCAGCGCCTGCGCGCTGCCGACGCTCAGCGTGCGGGGCGGCAGCACCAGCAGGCCGCGCGGGTGCTCCGGCTCCTGGTGGGCGATGGTCAGGGTCTCGCCGAGGAAGTGCTGCACCGCCAGGGTGCGGGCGCCCGCCGAGTTCAGGTCGGGCCGGAACAGCGAGGCCAGCACGGAGTCGGAGACCACCGCGGTCTGCCCGTTGCCGATCGAGCGGGCCGCGTTCGGGGTGTAGTACAGCTTGTCGGACTCCGGCATCGACCGGCCGTCGACCAGCAGGATCCGCCCGCCCGCCGCACCCGCCACCGCCGCGGTGCGCTGGTCCAGCAGCCCCTGGTACGGCCAGGCGACGTCCGACTCGGCGTCCACCGACAGCCGGGCCTCGGTGGTGATCTGACCGGCCGTCACCGCCTTGCGCAGCGCGGTGTCCATGCCGGTCAGCCCCGCGCCGTTGTGCGCGATCGACGCCAGGTCCGGGTCCGCGTACGGCAGCGACAGCACCTCGGTGCCCGGCTTGGCCAGCGCCGTGCGCAGCTTCGCCAGCCAGGCCGTCGCCACGTCCCGGCCGGTGCCGGGGACGGTGTTCTCCTCGCCGGCGGACTCACCGGAGGTGCCCGGCTTCTGCACCCGGTACGGCTTGGTCATCGCGTACACGGTGTCCAGCAGGTTCGGGTCGATCGCCCAGGTCAGTCCGGGCAGGTCGGCGCCGAGCTCGACCATCCGGTTCAGCCGGCCGTCGCCGGTCAGTTCGGCGGTCAGGCTGTCGTCGCGCAGCACCGGCGTCTGGTCGGCGTCCGCCATGGTCTGGGCGACCAGCACCGGCGCGTGGGTGAGCGGCCAGACCACGGCCAGCTGCGAGGGCTGGGCGGTCTCCCGGCCCTGGTACGGCAGGAAGGTCCGGGCGATGCCCAGCGGGTGGGCCTTCTCGTCGCCGGTGCTGCTCCAGACGTCCACCGCGAGCTCGTAGGTGCCGGTCTCGTCGACCTTCAGCGCGGAGACCGGGACCGCCAGGGAGAAGGGCTCGCTCTGCCCCGGGTCCAGGTCCTGGAGCCGCTGGGCCGGGCTGTCCAGCGAGAGGCCGTCCAGGGAACTCGGGGTGGTCCGGGACTCCGCCATCTCGATCTCGCTGCGGGTCTTCATCGGCCGGGCCTGCGGCTGGCGGACCTTCATGGTCGGCGACTTGAACCTCGCCGAGCCGGAGTTGGTGATCGTGCCGGTGACGGTGACGGTGCTGTTCTCGGAGGCCACCTGCTGGGACAGGGCGTCGATCCGCA
Source organism: Kitasatospora sp. YST-16 (assembly GCF_026802215.1). Lineage (NCBI taxonomy): Bacteria > Bacillati > Actinomycetota > Actinomycetes > Kitasatosporales > Streptomycetaceae > Kitasatospora > Kitasatospora sp. YST-16. Next base: position 3,516,592 of record NZ_CP113837.1, on the reverse strand, counting down.
CCGTCGCCGGGTACTCGGCCGCCGCGGCCGGCAGCAGGCCCGGGACCGCCGCCGCCGGGGCGGCGCCGAGCGCACCGGCCAGCCCGCCCGCCAGCAGCGCGGCGGTGCCCCTGGCCAGCCGGCCCGTCCACCGTCCGCGACGCGCCGCCACTGCCGCGTTCCGCCCGGTCCGCTCGTCCACGCGCGTCCTCGCCGTTCCCGATCGTCTCGATCACTCCACGCACCGCCGCGGCCGACCCGGCCGGGCGGTCCCCCACCGGGAGCGTCCACCCGGCATGGTAACGACGCCGTCCGGTCCGCAGTGCTGCGGCCCGGGAGCTGCCGGACGGACCGGGGGAGCGAAACGGGAGGGCGGCGGAGCAGGCCGGGCACGTACCCTTGTGAGCCGTGTCCACTGCCAATGCGTCCAGCGCCAATCATTCCAGCTCCGCCGACCGGGTCGCCCTGCCGGGGCTGACCGAGGCGCAGACCCTCGGCCTGCAGGAGCTGCTGCGGGTATCCCCGGTCGCCGACGAGATCGCCCGCCGCTTCCAGGAGGCCGGCCACCGGCTGTCGCTGGTCGGCGGGTCGGTCCGGGACGCCCTGCTCGGCCGGCTCGGCAACGACCTCGACTTCACCACCGATGCCCGCCCGCAGCAGATCCTCAAGCTGGTCAAGGGCTGGGCCGACGCGGTCTGGGACGTGGGCATCGCGTTCGGCACCGTCGGCGCCCGCAAGGACACGGCCGAGGGCTCGTTCCTGATCGAGATCACCACCTACCGCAGCGAGGCGTACGACCGCAGCTCGCGCAAGCCCGAGGTCAGCTACGGCGACTCGATCGAGCAGGACCTGGTGCGCCGCGACTTCACCGTCAACGCGATGGCCGTCGACCTGCCCGGCCGGCAGTTCGTCGACCCGCACCGCGGCCTGGACGACCTGGAGGCCCGGGTGCTGCGCACCCCCGCCACCCCCGAGGAGTCCTTCTCCGACGACCCGCTGCGGATGATGCGCGCCGCCCGGTTCGCCGCCCAGCTGGACTTCGAACCGGCGCCCGAGGTGGTCGCCGCGATGACCGCGATGGCCGAGCGGATCACCATCGTCTCCGCCGAGCGCGTCCAGGCCGAGCTGAACAAGCTGCTGCTCGCCGAGCACCCGGTCAAGGGCCTGCGCCTGCTGGTCGACACCGGCCTGGCCGACCACGTGCTGCCCGAACTCCCGGCGCTGCGCCTGGAGAGCGACGAGCACCACCGGCACAAGGACGTCTACGAGCACTCGCTGACCGTCCTGGAGCAGGCGATCGCGCTGGAGACCGAGGGCCCCGACCTGGTGCTGCGGCTGGCCGCGCTGCTGCACGACATCGGCAAGCCGCGCACCCGCCGCTTCGAGTCCGACGGCCGGGTCTCGTTCCACCACCACGAGGTGGTCGGCGCCAAGATGACCCGCAAGCGGATGCGCGAGCTCAAGTACTCCAACGAGCTGGTCAACGAGGTCGCCAAGCTGGTCGAGCTGCACCTGCGCTTCCACGGCTACGGCGGCGGCGAGTGGACCGACTCCGCGGTGCGCCGCTACGTCACCGACGCCGGCCCGCTGCTGTCCCGGCTGCACAAGCTGACCCGCTCCGACTGCACCACCCGCAACAAGCGCAAGGCCGCCGCGCTGGCCCGCACCTACGACTCGCTGGAGGAGCGGATCACCGCGCTCCAGGCGCAGGAGGAGCTGGACGCGATCCGCCCCGCGCTGGACGGCAACGAGATCATGGAGCTGCTCGGCCTGCGCCCCGGCCCCGCGGTCGGCCGGGCCTACAAGCACCTGCTCGAACTGCGGCTGGAGCACGGCCCGATGGCGCACGAGGAGGCGGTGGCCGCGCTGCGTGCCTGGTGGGCGGAGCAGCCGGAGGCGTAGCCGGGCTCAGTGCTTGGTGGTGTCGACCGTGCCGGGGGCGGCGTTCAGCGGGCTCAGGCAGAGCCGGTACCGGGTGGTCTTCTTCTTCGACCGGTACTGGCTGTCGTAGGAGGTCGTCCCCGGGTGGTCCCGGCCGCAGTTGAGCGAGGAGAGGATGCCGCCGGTCTTGCGGTACTGCACCCGCCAGTGGGCGTCCGCGGCGGTGCAGGACACCTTCTTGTGCCCGGTGGTCAGGCAGTCCCCGGCGACCGGCCCCTTGTCGCCGGCGCCGAACGCCGCGGCGAGCACCAGGAGGCCGCCGACCACCATGCCGAGCAGCACCACGCCGAGCGCCACCCGGCGGACCTTGGTGCCGGTGGTGACCGGCCCGGCGGGCTTGGCCGGGGCCCGCTGCGGCTCCTGCCCCCAGGCGGGCAACTGCCCGTCCCCGGCGGGCGGTTGGCCGTAGGCCGGAGGCTGCTGGCCCCAACCGGGCTGCTGGCCGTACGACGGCTGGGGCTGGGGCTGGCCGTACGCGGGCTGCGGCTGGGCGTACCCGGAAGCGGGCGGCTGTCCGTATGCGGGGGCGGGCGGCTGCCCGTGGGTCGGGGGCTGGCCGTACGCGGGCTGCGGTTGGCCGTAGCCGGACGGGCCGCCGTACGGCGGTGGCGGCTGCTGGCCCGGCTGGGCGTACGGGGCCGGTTGCCCGTAGGGCCCTGGCGGCTGCGGTGTGCTCATATGATCCCCCCGTGGCGGCTGTGGCGGTTGCCGTGCGCCCACGTACCCTAGCGGCCGATCCCCCCGTCAGGGGCGGCGGGAGGCGCGGAAGTAGAGCAGCGCCCCGAGCGCGTACAGCACCGCCAGGCCCAGCATCACCGCCGCCGAACGGCCGTCCAGCGGCAGGACCAGCGCGGTGGCGCCGGCCGCGGCGACGAACGCCACGTTCACCAGGACGTCGTAGATGGCGAACACCCGGCCGCGGTACTCGTCCTCCACCGACTTCTGCACCAGGGTGTCGGCGCAGATCTTGGTGCTCTGGGTGGTCAGGCCGAGCAGCAGCGCCGCGGCCATCGCCGGGGCCTCCCGGAAGGTCAGGCCGAGCGCCGGGACGAGCACCGCGGAACCGGCCAGACAGGTCGTCACCCAGCCGTTCAGGCCGAGCTTCCGGGTGCACCACGGGCTGATCACCGCGGCCAGGAACATGCCCGCCGCCGACATCGCCACCGCCCAGCCCAGGCTGGCCAGGCCGCCGGTCTCGTCCGAGGCGCTGTTGAAGGTGTACCGGGAGAGCATCAGCACCACGACGGTCAGCACGCCGAAGCAGAACTTGGTCAGCGTCGCCGCGGCCAGCGCGCGCACCGCCGGGCGGCAGTCCCGCACCAGGTGCCGCAGGCCGGCCAGCAGGTCGTACCAGGTGGCGGTCAGCGCCTCGCGCAGCGGGGGGAGCCCGTCCAACTGGTCCGGGCCCAGGCGGTCGACCGGGATCCGCTGGGCGGCCAGGGCGGCGGACAGGTACAGCAGCGCGGACAGCGTGACCATCAGCGCGTCCGCGCGCGGGCCGGCCGGCACCACCAGGTGCACCAGGAAACCGGCGCCCGCGCCGCCGGCCGCCGCGACCGCGCCCAGGGTCGGCGACACCGCGTTGGCGGTGACCAGTTCGGCGGGGGCCACCACCCGGGGCAGCGAGGCCGAGAGGCCCGCCAGGATGAAGCGGTTGACCGCCGTCACCACCAGCGCCGCCGAGATGAACACCCACTTCGGCGCCTCACCCAGCAGCAGCGCGGCCGTCGCCAGACCGAGCCCGGCCCGGAGCAGATTGCCCATCAGTAGCACCTGCCGGCGCCGCCAGCGGTCCAGCAGCACCCCGGCGAACGGGCCGACCACCGAGAACGGCAGCAGCGTCGCCGCCGCGATCGCGGCGATGTCGGCGGGGGAGGACTGCTTCTCCGGGGAGAAGACCACCGAGGCGGCCAGCGAGGCCTGGAACGCCCCGTCCGACAGTTGGGAGAGCAGTCGGACCGTCAGCAGCTGCCGAAAACCTCGGCCGCGCAACAGCCCGAGCAGGGGGGCCTCCCGCGGGGGCCGTTCGGTGATCACCCGCCAAGGGTGCCACGAGGCCGGTCGGTTCCACGTGAAACATCCGGCAACATCCGGCGACCGGACGCCCCCCGCGTGCTCCCGCACCACCGATGACCTCCCGGCCGCAGGCTCGTTGAGCACCCAGGGAGGGAAGAACCACCTCGGACAACGGGAGGCTCCCATGCGGGACGAGTTCACCGCCCTACTGCTCGGCCAGGTCGGCCAGCACGAAGGCCGAGACCCCGACGGCACCTGGAACAACCGACAGCGCTACAGCACCGAGACCCCCGGCCTGGAGTGGTCCGACGGCCAGCCCTGGTGCGCCACCTTCGAAGCCTGGGCCGCCCACCGGGCCGGCATGGACGCGCTCTGGCCGATGACGGCGTCCTGCCTCACGGCCGTCGCCTGGTGGCGCAACCACAACCGCTGGACCGACTACCCGGTCCTCGGCGGCCCCTTCTACCTCGGCCCCGACGGCGGCAGCCACACCGGCGTCGTCTACGCCTACGACGCCGACACCATCCAGACCGTGGAGGGCAACACCAACGACACCGGCTCCACCGAGGGCGACGGCGTCTACCTCAAGTCCCGTCCGCGGCGCGGCCCCGGCTCGCCGTACGGCTACGGGGTCCCGGCCTTCCCGGAGGGGACGGTCTCCGCCGACCCCGCGCTCGGCGGCATCCCGGCGGCCCGCACCTCGGCGCAGGCCACCACCCCGTCCTCCGGGGCGCCCCGCTGGCCCGGCCGGTACCTGAAGGTGCAGTCGCCGATGCTGCACGGGGACGACGTCCTGATGTGGCAGCGGCGGATGGCCGCCCGCGGCTGGTCGATCAGCGCGGACGGCTGGTACGGCCCGGCCTCCGCCCAGGTCTGCCGCGCCTTCCAGCAGCGCCACGGCCTCGGCGTGGACGGCATCGTCGGCCCGGTCACCTGGAACGCGGCCTGGTCCTGACCGGACGCGAACGCCGGAGGGCCGCCCTGCACGAAACGGGACGGCCCTCCGACGTCGAAACTCAGCTCGGCGCTTCAGCACCGACAGCGAGCAGGCTTCGCTGCGCTCAGCGCTCAGCACCCACAGCGAGCAGGCTTCGCTGCGCTCAGCGCTCAGCACCCACAGCGAGCAGGCTTCGCTGCGCTCAGCGCTCAGCACCCACAGCGAGCAGGCTTCGCTGCGCTCAGCGCTCAGCACCCACAGCGAGCAGGCTTCGCTGCGCTCAGCGCTCAGCACCCACAGCGAGCAGGCTTCGCTGCGCTCAGCGCTCGACCTCGCCGCGGATGAACTTCTCGACGTTCTCCTTGGCCTCGTCGTCGAAGTACTGCACCGGCGGGGACTTCATGAAGTACGAGGACGCGGAGAGGATCGGGCCGCCGATGCCGCGGTCCTTGGCGATCTTCGCGGCGCGCACGGCGTCGATGATGACACCGGCCGAGTTCGGGGAGTCCCAGACCTCGAGCTTGTACTCGAGGTTCAGCGGGACGTCGCCGAACGCGCGGCCCTCGAGGCGGACGTACGCCCACTTGCGGTCGTCGAGCCACGCGACGTAGTCGGACGGGCCGATGTGGACGTTCTTGGCGCCCAGCTCGCGGTCGCGGATCTGCGAGGTGACGGCCTGGGTCTTGGAGATCTTCTTGGACTCCAGGCGCTCGCGCTCGAGCATGTTCTTGAAGTCCATGTTGCCGCCGACGTTCAGCTGCATGGTGCGCTCGAGGATGACACCGCGGTCCTCGAAGAGCTTCGCCATCACGCGGTGCGTGATGGTGGCGCCGACCTGCGACTTGATGTCGTCGCCGACGATCGGGACACCGGCCTCGGTGAACTTGTCGGCCCACTCCTTGGTGCCGGCGATGAACACCGGGAGGGCGTTCACGAAGGCGACCTTGGCGTCGATGGCGCACTGGGCGTAGAACTTGGCGGCGGCCTCGGAGCCGACCGGCAGGTAGCAGACCAGGACATCGACCTGGCGGTCCTTCAGGACCTGGACGACGTCGGCCGGGGCCTCGTCGGACTCCTCGATGGTCTCGCGGTAGTACTTGCCGAGGCCGTCGAGGGTGTGGCCGCGCTGCACGGTGACGCCGGTCGGCGGCACGTCGCAGATCTTGATGGTGTTGTTCTCGCTGTTGCCGATGGCGTCGGCCAGGTCGAAGCCGACCTTCTTGGCGTCCACGTCGAAGGCGGCGACGAACTCGACGTCCTTCACGTGGTAGTCGCCGAACTGGACGTGCATCAGGCCGGGGACCTTACCGGCCGGGTCGGCGTCCTTGTAGTACTCGACACCCTGCACCAGCGAGGCGGCGCAGTTGCCCACGCCGACGATGGCTACGCGAACCGAACCCATTCCGGTTGCTCCCTGAATCTCATGAGGCCCGCCGTGCTGTGGCGGGAGCCTCGTTCCACATCTGTTCTGACTGTCTGTTCGGGCGCACGGGGCGCCCACGCCTCGCCGCGGGCGGCGGGGCCGGCGCGGTGGTGCAGCGCTCCGGTCAGGAGCGCCCCGGGCGGTCGTACGGTGGCCCGGGCGGGTCGGAGGACCCGTCGGCCGGGCCACGGCCGTCCGAAGTGTGCGGGGACGCGGCGCTGCGTCCGGTTCTGGTGGCGCGCTCGGTCTCGATCAGCTCGTTGAGCCAGCGGACCTCGCGCTCCACCGACTCCAGGCCGTGGCGCTGGAGTTCGAGGGTGTAGTCGTCGAAGCGCTCGCGGGTGCGGGCGATGGAGCTGCGCATCCGCTCCAGCCGCTCCTCCAGCCGGCTGCGGCGGCCTTCCAGCACGCGCATCCGGACCGCCCGGTCGGTCTGGCCGAAGAACGCGAAGCGGACACCGAAGTGCTCGTCCTCCCAGGCCTCCGGCCCGGAGTCGGCGAGCAGCTCCTCGAAGCGCTGCTTGCCCTCGGGGGAGAGCCGGTAGGTGATTTTCGACCGCTTGCCGTTCAGAGCGGTGGCCGGCACGTACTCGACGTCCGGGTTGTCCTCCACCAGGAAACCCTGGGCGACCAGGCTCTTCAGGCAGGGGTAGAGCGTTCCGTACGAGAAGGCCCGGAACGAGCCCAGCAGGACGTTGAGCCGCTTGCGCAGCTCGTACCCGTGCATGGGCGCGTCGTGGAGCAGGCCGAGGACGGCGAATTCGAGGACGCCGGAGCGTCGGCTCATACCGCCTTCCTCCTTCCGTGAGGGTTCCTGCTCGCCGGATGCGGGCCCCAGTCCGGCAGTGTATGCCGAACCGATGTGTCGCGCCGATGTATCGGCTCGATATATCGGCAACAGTAACCCTGGGTCACGGCAGGAGCAAGGGGGGCACGCGTAACTGGAATCACAAGGCCCCTGGGCAACGGGCGTGTAATGAATCCCGGTCGGTTCGTCCTGGTTGGCTTCCAATGCCCGATTAGGCGGCTTTCGAGGAGCCGTACTCTTTCGCCTGTGCACCCTGACCGAGGAGCTGCGGAGAGATGAGCGAACACCGGCGCAGGTCGGCCAACCCCGGAGGCGAGCAGCAGCCACCGCGGAGGCCCGACCCGGAACGGCCGTACGCGTACGGGAACCCGGTCGAGGGCGCACCCGAGTACGGTTCCGGTGCTCCGGGTCGGGCTTCCGGGCCCGGCCGGGCCGCGACCCCGAGCCGCGCCGCCACGCCCAGCCGCTCCGGCGGTCCCGGGCGCGCCGGTGCTCCGGGAGGTCCCGGTCAGGTGCCCGGCCAGGGCGGCCGGCGGGCCGCCCGGGAGACCGCCGAGCAGCCCCGGCTGACCCGGGCGGAGATGCGCAAGCAGTCCCGCAAGGGCGGCGGCGGCAGCGCGGGCGGGCCGCCGAGCGGCCGCGGCACCGGGCAGGGCGGCCGCCCGGGCAAGAAGCGGATGATCGACTATCCGCGGTTCGGCAAGTCCGGCTTCCGGCGCTGGATGCCGTCCTGGAAGCAGGTGCTGAGCCTGTTCCTGATCTTCTTCGGCGGCAGCGTGGCCGCCGTCGGCGCCGCGTACGCGATGGTCCAGGTGCCGGACGAGAAGACCCCGCTGCAGATCCAGAGCAACGTCTTCTACTGGGCCGACGGCACCGAGATGGCCCGCACCGGCAACGAGAACCAGCAGCTGGTGGAGCTCTCGCAGATCAGCCGCCCGGCGCAGGACGCGGTCATCGCGGCGGAGAACGACACCTTCCGCACCGACTCCGGCATCGACCCGAAGGGCATCGCCCGCGCCGTCTACAAGATGGCCACCGGCGGCGAGACCCAGGGCGGTTCCACCATCACCCAGCAGTACGTCAAGAACGTCTACCTGTCGCAGGACCAGACGCTTTCCCGCAAGGCCAAGGAATTCTTCATCACCCTGAAGGTCAACGGTGAGAAGACCAAGGACCAGATCCTCACCGGCTACCTGAACACCAGCTGGTTCGGCCGCGGCGCCACCGGCATCCAGGCCGCCGCGCAGGCCTACTACGGCGTGGACGCCAGCAAGATCGACGTCTGCCAGGGCGCCATGCTGGCCGGTCTGCTCAAGGGCGCGGGCCTCTTCGACCCGAGCCTGGGCCCGGCCAACCACGAGCGCATGGTGGGCCGTTGGAACTGGATCCTGGACCGGATGGTCACCACCAAGGTGCTGTCCGCCGACGAGCGGGCCAAGTGCAAGGACTTCCCCGAGCCGATCGACGCGAAGACCGCCACCAAGACCACCGGTGAGATCTCGTACCTGGTCGAGACCGCCAAGCAGTACGTGACGAACAAGGAACCGAGCATCACCACGGCGGCCCTGGACCGCGGCGGCTACCAGATCCACACCACCTTCCAGAAGGACAAGGTCGACGCGCTGAAGAAAGCCGTCGACGACTTCGAGGCGGCGACGCTGAAACCGGACAGCCGTGAGGAGGACAAGTTCGTCCAGGTCGGCGCGGCTTCGGTGGTGCCCAACGACGGGGCGATCGTGGCCATCTACGGTGGTCCGGGTTTCGAGAACAACCACTACACCAACAACGCCGACGCCAAGGGCGTCCCGGTCGGCTCGACCTTCAAGCCCTTCGTACTGGCCACCGCGATGCAGGAGGGCGTCCTCACCAAGAACGGCCCGGACGGCAAGCCGGCCCAGATCAACCCGGACTCCCGTTACCTGGCCGACGACATGGCGCAGATCTACCGTGCCGACGGCAGCAAGGCGATCGGCGACGACGGCCAGCCCTACCACCAGCGCAACAGCGACCCCGGGAAGAAGGGGTACGTGACGCTGCGGACGGCCATGCAGTGGTCTTACAACGTGCCGTTCGTGCAGCTCGGCCAGGACGCCGGCGGTGACAAGGTCCGGGCGATGGCGGAGAAGTTCGGCCTGCACGACGACACCCTGGCGGCGGCCAACACGCTGACCCTTCCACTGGGCACCTCGACACCGAGCGCGATCCGGATGGCCGCGGCCTACTCGGTGTTCGCGGCGCACGGCCAGCAGACCGATCCGTACTCGGTGACCGCGGTGCAGTTCCGCGGCAAGGCCCTGCCGAACTTCGACAAGCCGACGCCGAAGACGGTGATCGAGCCGGCGGTCGCGGACAACATCACCGACGTACTGCAGAACGTGGCGAAGAACGGAACCGGCAGCAAAACGGCGGCGCTGGGTTTCCCGGTGGCAGGCAAGACCGGTACCACCGACGACAGCACGTCGGCTTGGTGGATCGGCTACACGCCAAGCTTGGCCACCTCGGTCAGCATGTGGCGGGAGGAACCGGGCAAGGCCAAGCTGCTCGACCTCAAAGGCACCGGTGGCAAGAACGAGGTCCACGGTGGTGACTATCCGACCGACATCTTCACCCGCTACATGAAGATCATCGGCCCGGGCAACCCGAAGAACTTCACCGCACCGACCCCTTGGGGCCAGGAGGTCGACTCCTCCGGCGCCCCGTCCACCGCCTCGGCCTCGCCCTCGACCTCGGCCTCCGCCACCGTGGAAGCCTCCCCGACGGCCGAGACGCCGACCCAGACGCCGGACCCGTCGCCCACCGAGTCCCAGCGTCCGACCGGCCGTCCGACCGGCCGCCCGTCCTCCAGCCCGTCCTCCAGCCCGTCCTGCCTGCTCGGCCTGTGCCCCAGTTCCAGCCCGAGCGGCGGGGCGGCCGGCGGCACCGGAACGGGCGGCAACGGCACCGGCGGCAACGGCGGCACCGGCACCACCACCGGGACCACCACCGGCAAGACCGGCGGCACCACCACCGGCTAGCGGCCGCCGGATCCCGGGGCAAACACCGCAGAGGGGCACGGATCGCGAGGGCGATCCCGTGCCCCTCTTCGATTGCGCACAGCGGTGCGGCAGTATGTCGGCCATGACCTCCAGCCTTCGTGACGAGACCTCGCCGCCCGGCCCCGCGCCGGCCGACGGTCCGCTGCCCAACACCGTGGTGGTGCCCGCGGACGAGGACCCGGTCGCGGAGGCCGGCAGCGAGTTGTTCGGCGGTCCGCCGGGGCGGCGGGCGCTGCTGGGGGTGTCCTGGTGGACGCCGGCCAAGTTCCTCGCGCTGGCCGTGATCGCGGTCTACGTGCTGGGCCTGTTCCAGAAGGCGCCGTGCTACAACGACGGCTGGTTCCACGGCGCCACCACCCAGTACACGAAGGCCTGTTACAGCGACATCCCGCACCTGTTCTCCGGGCGCGGCTTCGCCGACGGGCTGCACCCGTACCTGGACCGGATCCCGCAGGGCTCGCCGGACATGCAGTACCTGGAGTACCCGGTGCTGACCGGTCTGTTCATGCAGATCGCGGCCTGGTTGACCACCCACAGCGGCGACCTGATGAGCCGTGAGCAGTGGTTCTGGATGGTCAACGCGGGCATGCTGATGATCTGCGCCGTGGTCGCGGTGGTCGCCACCTCCCGCGCCCAGCGCCGCCGCCCGTGGGACGCGCTGCTGTTCGCGCTGGCCCCGGCCCTGGCGCTGAACGCCACCATCAACTGGGACCTGCTGGCGGTGGCCCTGGCCGCCGTGGCGATGGCCTACTGGTCGGGCTCCCGGCCGGTCTGGGCGGGCGTCTTCATCGGTCTGGCGACCGCCGCCAAGCTCTACCCGGTGCTGCTGCTCGGCCCGCTGCTGGTGCTCTGCCTGCGGGCCGGCAAGTGGAAGGAGTTCGGCCAGGCGTTCGGCGGCGCGGTCGGTGCCTGGCTGGTGGTCAACCTGCCTATCATGCTGGCCAACTGGAAGGGCTGGCTGACCTTCTACAGCTTCAGCCAGACCCGCAAGGAGGACTACGGCTCGTTCTGGCTGATCCTCATGCAGGGCCTGCGCAACGGCAAGAACCTGGAGACCCTGAACACCTGGATCGCGGTCCTGCTGGTGCTCAGCTGCCTGGCGGTCGGCTGGCTGGCGATCAGCGCCCCGCGCCGCCCGCGCTTCGCCCAGCTGGCCTTCCTGGTGGTGGCGGCGTTCATCCTGACCAACAAGGTCTACTCGCCGCAGTACGTGCTCTGGCTGATCCCGCTGGCCGTGCTGGCCCGGCCGCGCTGGCGCGACTTCCTGATCTGGCAGGCCTGCGAGGTGCTGTACTTCCTCGGCGTCTGGTCGTTCCTGGCCTACAACGGGGACGGCAAGCACCACGGCATCGACCAGGAGTGGTACCACTTCGCCATCGCCCTGCACCTGGTCGGCACCCTGTACCTCTGCTACATGGTGGTCCGCGACATCCTCTACCCGGACCGCGACCCGGTCCGCTGGGACGGCAGCGACGACCCGTCGGGCGGCGTGCTGGACGGCGCCCCGGACCGCTTCGTGCTCGGCTCGGCCCGCGGCCTGCGCGAGGCGGAGACGTACGCCGAGTACGCGCCGCAGGGGGACTGGCTGAGCAAGGAGCCGGAGCCCGTGGTCGAGCTCGGCGCCGAGCCGCAGCCCGGCAGGTAGCCGGGGGCGCTCCGGCCCCGGACGCACCGAAGCCCTGTCCGCCGTCACGGCGGGCAGGGCTTCTCCGTTCGCCGGGCCCCGGGCGGGGCCTCAGCGCTCGACCACCCGGTCGAAGTGGGTGGTGGTGTGCCGGACGGTCAGGGCCAGTTCGTCGCCGATCGCGGGCGGCTTGAGCTCGCCGGGCAGGAACAGGATCGACACCTGCATGTGCGGCGGCTCGGCGAACCACAGCTGCTTGCTCTGCCAGGAGTACGGCGACAGCGTCCGGTTGACGGTGGCCAGGCCGGCCCGGGCCAGGCCCTTGGCCCGGGGCAGCACCCCGTGCACGTACTTGGGCGCCTCCAGGCCGACGCCGTGCGCGGTGCCGCCGGTGGCCACCAGCAGGTGGCCGTCGGAGGGGGCCTTGTGCTGCCGGTAGCCGTAGCGCTCGCCGCGGGAGACCGGGGTGACGTCCAGGACGGTGGCGCGGGAGGAGAGCGCCTCCACCTCGCCGAGCCACAGCCGGGTGCCGATCCGGGAGCGGAACCCGGTGTCCGGGTGTCGTTCGGCCAGCCGCAGCCCGTCCTTGGCGGACAGGTGGCTGAGGTAGACGGTGTCGGTGGGGAGCCCGGCCTCGTCGATCGCCCGGACCAGGCCGGACACCTCGTCCACCGGGTCGGAGCCGTCCGGCCGGTCCAGCGGCAGGTGCAGCGCGAAGCCCTCCACCGCCAGGTGCCGCACCGGCAGCCGGGACAGCTCGCCGACCGCGACGCCGTGCCGCCGCATCGAGGTCATGCACTCGACGACCACCCTGGTCCCCTCGGGCAGCGCGGCCAGCGCCTCGGTGTGCGCGACGGTGCGCACCACCCGCCCGGCGGGCAGCTCGACCGCGGGCTCGCCGGAGCGGTGGGGGGTGAGCACCAGCAGGTCGCCGGGGAAGTCGCCGGCCACCGCCGCCGCCTCGTCCGCGGTGCCCACCGCCAGCATCGGGACGCCCAGCCGGGCGGCCTCGGCGGCCAGCCGGGCGTTGCCGAAGCCGTACCCGTTGCCCTTGGCGACCGGGACCAGCCCGCCGAACTCGGCCAGCAGGCCGCGCTGGTGCGCCCGCCAGCGGTCGGTGTCCACGTACATCGTCAAGGTCATCGCGTTCTCCCCGTGGTGTTCTTCAGGTGGCGCCGTGGCGGGCGGCGGCGCGGTGCCGGGCGGCGCACCGGCGGGTGGCGCACCGGCGGGTGGTTCACCGGCGCGACATGTAGAGGTCGAGCGCCTTGTGCAGGAGCTTGTTGAGCGGGTAGTCCCACTCGCCGAGGTACTCCGCGGCCTGGCCGCCGGTGCCGACCTTGAACTGGATCAGCCCGAACAGGTGGTCCTCCTCGTCCAGGGTGTCGCTGATCCCGCGCAGGTCGTAGACGCTCGCGCCGAGCGCGTAGGAGTCTCGGATCATCCGCCACTGGATCGCGTTGGACGGCTTGACCTCGCGCTTGTGGTTGGCCGAGGCGCCGTAGGAGTACCAGACGTGCTCGCCGACCACCAGCATCGTGGTGGCGGCCAGCGGCTCGCCCTCGTGGTAGGCGAGGTAGAGCCGCATCCGGTTCGGGTCCTCGGCGGTGAGGGACGTCCACATCCGCTGGAAGTAGGAGAGCGGCCGGGGGGTGAAGTGGTCGCGCTCGGCGGTGACCACGTACAGCTTGTGGAAGACCGCGAGGTCCTCGTAGCCGCCCTGGACCACCTCGACGCCGCTCTTCTCGGCCTTCTTGATGTTGCGCCGCCACAGCTGGTTGAAGCCGCGCTGCACGTCGTCCAGCGAGCGGCCGCCCAGCGGCACCTGGAACACGTACCGGGGCTGGACGTCGCCGAAGCCGGCGCCGCCGTCCTCGCCCTGCAGCCAGCCGGACCGGCGCAGCCGCTCGGCGGTCTCCAGGGCGCGGGGCTCGGTGAAGTCGGGTTCGAGGTCGCGCAGCCGCTTGGCCTGCCGGCCGGCGATCGCCTCCTTGATGGTGGGCGCCTCCCAGCGGCGCACCACCACCGGCGGGCCCATCTTCACCGAGAACGCGCCCTGCGACTTCAGGTGCGCCAGCATCGGCTTGAGCCAGCGGTCGAGGTCCTGGTCGAACCAGTCGATCACCGGGCCCTCCGGCAGGTACGCCAGGTACCGCTTCACCTTGGGCAGCTGGCGGTAGAGCACCAGCCCGGCGCCGACCAGCTCGCCGGCCTGGTCGAACCAGCCCAGGCTCTCCGCGCGCCACTCCGCCTTCACGTCGGCCCAGGAGGGCACCTGCATGTGGCTGGCCGAGGTCCGGCTCTGCACGAAAGCCAGGTGTTCCTCACGCGTGATCGTCCGCAGCCGCAGGCTCATGCTCGGTGCTCCTCCTCGTCGGATCCATCCATGGTGACCCTATCGCCCGAATGGTCCGATTCGACCGGGAACCGATCCGACATGGTGATGCCCCCCCGTTCGCACCCGCTGGTACAGGTACTACGCCGGGAGGGCACCTGGGGTTGCGCACCGGGCGGCGGGTTCATCCCGCCCCGCGCCCGGGTGCCGTCACCACACGCCCCCGAACAGGCCGCCGTGCGCCACTCCGAGGAAGAGGCCGAACGCGGCCGCGCCGGTGCCGATGACGACGGCGAAGCGCTCGGCGGTGGTCACCGAGAAGAACAGGCCCACCAGCCCCGTGAGCACGCCGAACAGGCCGGTCCACGAGGTCAGGAGGTGCAGGTTGTGGAAGAACGAGGTGACGAAGGCGATCGCGCCGAGCAGGACGGTCACGCCGACCAGGGCGTTCTCCCGCGGGTGCGGGTGTCCGTCGGTGTTGAGGGTGAACTGCGGCCGGCGGTGCTGCGGCCTGGGTGCGGCCTGTGCCATGGGGACCCACCTCCTGGGGGGAGGGAACGTTCGTTCTGTCCAGGTTGCGACCGTTGTGACCGAAGTGACAACCCCGGGAGCCAACTGTTTTGTCCGCCGGTCGGCTGACCCGGTAGGCTGGCACCTCTGCACTGGTGTAGAGGCGTGCTCGCATGCCCGGAAGACCAGTGCTGACGCGCACAACCCTCCTGCCACGGAAACGCCGTGGCCGTTGAGTCCAAAGGAGGTGGGTTACACATGCGTCACTACGAGGTGATGGTCATCCTCGACCCCTCGGTCGAGGAGCGCGCTGTCTCCCCCCTGATCGAGAGCTTCCTCAACGTCGTCCGCACCAGCGGCGGCAAGGTTGAGAAGGTCGACACCTGGGGCCGTCGTCGCCTGGCGTACGAGATCAACAAGCAGTCCGAGGGCATCTACTCGGTCATCGACCTCAAGGCCACGCCCGAGGTCGTCAAGGAGCTCGACCGCCAGTTCAGCCTGAGCGAGTCGGTTCTGCGGACCAAGGTCCTGCGCCCGGACACCCACTGAGCCCACTTCCGGCGTCCGCGCCGGAGGGCTCGCGTCCGGTGTTCCACGTGGAACACCGCTGACGAGCACCGCAGAACTTCTTTCCGAGAGGTCATCACCACATGGCAGGCGAGACCGTCATCACCCTCGTCGGCAACCTCGTCGACGACCCCGAGCTGCGCTTCACCCCGTCGGGTGCCGCGGTGGCCAAGTTCCGTATCGCGTCCACCCCGCGCACCTTCGACCGCCAGACCAACGAGTGGAAGGACGGCGAGAGCCTCTTCCTCACGTGCAACGTCTGGCGTCAGCCGGCGGAGAACGTGGCCGAGTCGCTGCAGCGCGGCATGCGCGTGATCGTGCAGGGCCGACTGCGCCAGCGGTCTTACGAGACCAAGGAAGGCGAGAAGCGGACGGTCTTCGAGGTCGAGGTCGATGAGGTCGGCCCGAGCCTGCGCTCGGCGACCGCCAAGGTCACCCGCGCCAACCGCTCCGGCGGTCCCGGCGGCGGCGGTGGCTTCGGTGGCGGCCAGCAGGGTGGCGGCGGCTACGGCGGCGGCAACCAGGGTGGCGGCAACTGGGGTGGAAACTCCGGCGGCGGCAACCAGGGCCCGTCCGACGACCCGTGGGCGTCCAGCGCCCCCTCGTCCGGCAACCAGGGTGGCGGCAGCTGGGGTGGGAACTCCGGCGGCGGCTACTCGGAAGAGCCCCCGTTCTAAGCGGTGCTTGGCCGGGCCCCCCGCGAGCCCGGAAACGCTGACAGATCTCGTACTCAACGGAGCACACAATGGCGAAGCCGCCTGCTCGCAAGCCGAAGAAGAAGGTTTGCGTCTTCTGCAAGGACAAGGCCACTTACGTGGACTACAAGGACACGAACCTGCTGCGGAAGTTCATTTCCGACCGCGGCAAGATCCGTGCCCGCCGGGTCACCGGCAACTGCACCCAGCACCAGCGTGACGTCGCCACGGCCGTGAAGAACAGCCGTGAGATGGCGCTGCTGCCCTACACCTCCACCACGCGCTAAGAGAGGGTGACCGAACAATGAAGATCATCCTCACTCACGAGGTCCCCGGCCTCGGCAGCGCCGGCGAGGTCGTCGAGGTCAAGGACGGCTACGCCCGCAACTTCCTGGTCCCGCGCGGCTTCGCCATCCGCTGGACCAAGGGCGGTCAGAAGGACGTCGACGCCATCCGTCGCGCCCGGAAGATCCACGCCATCCAGACCCTCGAGGCCGCCAACGAGGTCAAGGCCAAGCTCGAGGGCCTGCAGGTCAAGCTGGCCGTCCGCTCCGGCGACGCCGGCCGCCTGTTCGGCTCGGTGACCCAGGCCGACGTCGTGGAGGCCATCAAGGCCGCCAGCGGCCCGGCCGTGGACAAGCGCGCCGTCGCGATCGCCTCGCCGATCAAGACCGTGGGCACCCACAAGGTCTCGGTGAAGCTGCACTCCGACGTCCAGGCCAACCTCGACGTCAACGTCGTCGCCGCCTGAGCGCAGCAGTAACGCAGTCCGGAGGGCCGGACCCCGTCACGGGGTCCGGCCCTCCGGCCGTTCTCCCGGCCGCTCAGGCGCGGACGGCGCCGGTGACCATCCAGTGGCCGGTGCGCACCCGGCCGACCAGGAACGCGGCCCGGCTCAGCATGAACAGGTTCATCGCCCACCACAGCCCGGCCAGCCCCAGGCCCAGCGCGGGCACCGCCAGCGCGGCCGGGACGAACAGCAGCAGGGTGGCCAGCATCGCCCACGCCAGGTAGCGGCCGTCGCCCGCGCCCATCAGCACGCCGTCCAGCACGAACACCAGCCCGCCCACCGGCTGGGTCAGCGCGGCGAGCAGCAGCGCGGTGGACAACTGGTGCTGGACGGCCGGGTCGGAGCTGAACAGCGGGACGTACAGCGGCCGGCCGAGCACCATCAGCAGCCCGAACAGCACGCCCGCGCCCAGGCCCCACTCGACCATCCGCCGGGTCGCCGCCCGGGTGCCCGGCAGGTCGCCGGCGCCCAGGTAGCGGCCGATGATGGCCTGCCCGGCGATCGCCACCGCGTCCAGCGCGAAGGCCACGAAGGACCAGACGGTCATGGTGATCTGATGGGCCGCCACCTCGGCGTCGCCCAGGTGCGCGGCCACCGCGGTGGCCAGCAGCAGCACCGCGCGCAGGCTCAGGGTGCGCACCAGCAGCGGGCCGCCGGCCCGGGCCGAGGCGCGGATCCCGGCGGCGTCCGGCCGCAGCGTCGCGCCCTCCCGGCGGGCGCCGCGGACCACCACCGCGACGTACACCGCGGCCATCGCGTTCTGCGCGATCACGGTGCCCCAGGCGGAGCCGGCCACGCCGAGGCCGGCGCCGTAGACCAGGCCGAGGTTGAGCAGCAGGTTGGCGGCGAACCCGCCGATCGCCACCAGCAGCGGGGTGCGGGTGTCCTGGAAGCCGCGCAGCACGCCGGTGGCGGCCAGCACCAGCAGCATCGCGGGCACCCCGAACGCGCTGATCCGCAGGTAGGTGACCGCGTACGGCTCGGCGGTGGCGGAGGCGCCGAGCAGCCGGGCGGCCTGCGGGGCGAGCAGCAGGGTGAGCGCCACCAGGCCGGCCGAGAGCAGCAGCGCCAGCCAGATCCCGTCGATGCCCTGCTGGACGGCGGCCCGCCGGTCGCCGGCCCCGATCCGGCGGGCCACCGCGGCGGTGGTGGCGTACGCGAGGAAGGCGAACACGCCGACCACGGTGGTGAGCGCGGCGGAGGCGACGCCCAGGCCGGCGAGCTGGGCGGTGCCGAGGTGGCCGACGATCGCCGAGTCGGCCATCAGGAACAGCGGTTCGGCGACCAGGGCGCCGAAGGCCGGGAGGGCCAGGGCGAGGATCTCCCGGTCGTGGCGGCGGCGTTCGGCGGCGGGCGGTCTGGCGGCGGGTGGTCCGGGGGCGGGCATGGGCTCAGCCTACTCATCCACAGGTAATGGCTATAGGTGTCCTGTGCCACTTACTGGTGCTGTGGACGGAGAGTGTGTCGAACACCTCTTCGGTGGCGGTCCTGGTCGTGTGAAGAATTTCTCATGCACAGGCTAAACGGGGAGTAGTCCCAGGTCAGCGAGTTGACATTGGGGCGATTGGATGGTTATCCACAGGGTTGTGCACAGCTTTGGCGGAGTTCTCCACAGGCTGGGGACGGTTATCCACATGCCCTGTGGATAACCTTCCCGGCCCGTCGGCCCCGCCCACCGCCCCGCCGGCCCGGTCCGGCGGCCGCTCAGCACCGACCCGCGCGGGGCGGGCCCTGTCGGATCGGTACCGTAAGAAGGACAGGCGCCGAAGTCGGTACGTCACCGGACAGGCCCGCTCCCACTCGCACCGCTCGCTGAACGGGGAACACGCGTGACCGGCCCCCAGTACGACGACCAGGACGCCCCGCCGCCGGAGGACGACTGGCAGCCGTCCGACGACGCCTTCCCGCTGGACTCCTTCCCCGACGTGCCGGGCGACCGCCTGCCGGTCTCCCGCCGGGCGAACACCCCGGCGGGCCGCGAGGGTTCGGGCTCCGGCAGCGGCGGCGGCGGTGGCTTCCAGCGGCGGGACGGCGGCAAGGGCGGCGACCGCTTCCCCGGCAAGGGCGAGCGCCGCGACCGGGACGGCGAGCGCGAGCCGGGCTTCGGCGGCGGCGAGGGCTTCGAGCGCGTCCCCCCGCAGGACCTGGCGGCCGAACAGTCCGTGCTCGGCGGCATGCTGCTCTCCAAGGACGCCATCGCGGACGTCGTCGAGGTGCTCAAGCCCGCCGACTACTACCGCCCCGCCCACGAGCTGATCCACGGCGCGATCCTCGACCTCTACGCCCGCGGCGAGCCCGCCGACCCGATCACCGTGGCGGGCGAGCTCACCAAGCGCGGCGAGCTCGCCCGCGTCGGCGGCCCCTCCTACCTGCACACCCTGGTCAACTCCGTCCCCACCGCGGCCAACGCCGAGTACTACGCCGAGATCGTCCACGAGCGCGCCGTGCTGCGCCGCCTGGTCGAGGCCGGCACCCGGATCGCCGGCATGGGCTACGCCGCCGAGGGCGACGTCGACGACATCGTCAACGCCGCCCAGGCCGAGATCTACGCCGTCACCGAGCAGCGCACCAACGAGGACTACGCCCCGCTCGCCGACATCATGGAGGGCGCCCTCGACGAGATCGAGGCGATCGGCTCCCGCTCCGGCCAGATGTCCGGCGTCCCCACCGGCTTCGCCGACTTCGACCAGCTCACCAACGGCCTGCACCCCGGCCAGATGATCGTCATCGCGGCCCGCCCGGCGATGGGAAAGTCCACGCTCGCGCTGGACTTCGCGCGGGCCTGCTCGATCCACAACAACCTGCCGAGCGTGATCTTCTCGCTCGAAATGGGCCGCAACGAGATCGCCATGCGCCTGCTGTCCGCGGAGGCCCGGGTGGCCCTGCACCACATGCGGTCGGGGAACATGACGGACGACGACTGGACCCGGGTGGCCCGGCGGATGCCCGAGGTGAGCGCGGCGCCGCTGTACATCGACGACTCGCCGAACCTGTCGATGATGGAGATCCGGGCCAAGTGCCGGCGGCTCAAGCAGCGCAACGACCTGCGGCTGGTGGTCATCGACTACCTGCAGCTGATGCAGTCCGGCGGCTCGCGGCGGGCCGAGAGCCGCCAGCAGGAGGTCTCCGACATGTCCCGCAACCTCAAGCTGCTGGCGAAGGAGCTGGAGGTCCCGGTGATCGCGCTCTCCCAGCTGAACCGAGGCCCCGAGCAGCGCACCGACAAGAAGCCGATGGTCTCCGACCTGCGCGAGTCCGGCTCGATCGAGCAGGACGCCGACATGGTGATCCTGCTGCACCGCGAGGACGCCTACGAGAAGGAGTCCCCGCGGGCCGGCGAGGCCGACCTGATCGTCGCCAAGCACCGCAACGGCCCCACCGCGACCATCACCGTCGCCTTCCAGGGCCACTACTCGCGCTTCGTCGACATGACCAGGGACGTGACCTGACCCGTAGGTGCGCGCATCTCGCTGCACAGTCCCAGGGCCGACTGCACATCGGTACCCGACCGACGGCCCGCAGGTCGGGGACGGAAAACGCATTCGTACCCCGACCGGGGACGGGTGCTTCGTATGGGTTAGTCTCCGGCGAATGACGACCAAGGGATTGCTGACTCGCTGGGGGCCCGGCGGGCGGGGCGGGCAGAGCGCGCCGCCGCACCGGGGAGCTGGCTGGGCTGGCTGGACGCGCTGCGGGGGATAGCCGCGCTGGCCGTGGCGGCCCACCACTTCGAGATCATGCGACTGGTCCCCTTCGGCGGCACCATAGCCGCCCACTTCGACCTCGGCTTCTACGGGGTCATCGCCTTCTTCATCGTCAGCGGGTACATCATCCCGGCCTCGCTGGAGCGCCGCGGTGACGTCCGGGCCTTCTGGATCGGCCGGATCTACCCGGCGCTGATCGTGAGCATGCTGCTCGCCGAGTTCGTCCTGCCACGTGCCTACCAGGTGCTCACCTTCGACGGCTACGGGCACGACAAGCTCTGGCTGGCGGGCAACGGCCTGATGCTGTCGGACATGCTCGGCGTGGTGAACGCGCTCGGCATCTCCTGGACGCTCACCTACGAGATGCTCTTCTACTTCTTCGTCAGCAGCCTCTTCACGGTCGCCTGGCACCGGCGCAGCTCGATGGTCTCCGTCCTGGCGGGCGGCATCGCGCTCGTCCTGGGCGTCACGATCCCGTCGTACAGCTTCACCTACAGCCTGCCCCAGCTCCAGCACATGGTGGCTGCCGCCGTGTTCATCGTGATCGCGGGTCTGTTCTGCATGCTCAGCGGCAACGCGGCGCTGGCCCGGATCGGCGGCCTGCTGCTGGGCGGGTTCGGTCTGCTGCTGGTGTTCAGCAACGGCCGGACGCCCGCGTACGAAACCTTCACCATCCTGGCGACGATGTTCGCGGGAACGGTGATCTACCGCGCGCAGCACGGGCAGATCGAGCGGATCGAGGCCTGGCTGACCATCGGGTTCGTGGCGGTGGCAGGCGCCATGGTCGGCTGGATGTACAACCGGGGGAAGATGGCCGGGGCGACCTCGACCTTCACCTGGCAGGCCTGGTCCTACGCCTATCTGGCGGCGTGGGCGTCGTTCGGGCTGTTCTTCCTGCTGCGCAACCGGCGGCTGCCACGGGTGATGACCTGGCTGGGCGCGGTGAGCTTCTCGGTGTACCTGCTGCACTGGCCGGTGAAGCGGTTCCTGCTGTGGCAGCTCGGCTGGGACAGCAATTACTACTACTACAAGCTGGCCGCGATGCCGTTCGCCGAGCGCTGGACGTGGGTGGCCGGGTACGTGGCGGCACTGCTGCTGGCCTCCTGGGCGATGTACCGGCTGGTGGAGATGCCGTTCCAGAACCTGGGTCGGAAGTTGACCAAGGCGATGAACCGCCGCTGGCCCCCGCAGTCGCTGGAGCGGCCCGCGCCGGTCCTGCCGACTCCCGCGGTCACGGTGGCCCCGGCCGCTGCCGCGGCGGCCGAGCCGGCGCTGACCGGCTCGGCCCCGGGCGGCCGGGGGACGCGGACGGATTGAGCGCCGCCCCTTCCCGGGGCGGGGTGCTCAGAACCAGTGCAGGCAGTGCGGGGCGCGCTCGGCGCGGAACAGGGCGTCGGCGCGGGCGGCCGCGTCGGGGTGGTGGAGGCGGAGGTGGCCGGCCCGGGCCAGGGTGCTGGGGGCGGTGCCGCCGAGCAGGATCGAGCCGAGGTCGCTGACGTCGAGCGAGAGGTCGGGTTCGCGGTCGGTGGGCACGCACGCGGCCTCGCCGCCGCGGACGGTCAGCAGGTGGCGGTGGTGCTCGCCGAGGAACGGGTCGTCGACGTCCAGGACGAGTTCCCCGTCGGCGCTCCAGCCGCGGGAGGTGAGCGCGCCGGGGACGTCCAGCACCCGGGCCCAGAGCCAGTCGGTGTACTTCTCGGGCTGGCCGGCGCTGTGGTCGGCGAGCAGCCAGGGCAGCGGGTGGTCCGGCGGGACGTGCCGGAACACCACCCGCTGGACCAGGTCGTGGCCGAGCAGGTAGCGGGCGAGCGCGGTGTACGCGGCGTCGGTGACGGCGACGGTCTCGTCGACCCGCAGCGTGCGGTCGTCGTCGACGTGGTAGCTGGCGTAGCCGTCGGGCCGGCCGGCGGCGTCCCGGTGCAGGGCGACGTAGCGGGGCTTGGGGGCGATCGGGGGCTGGCCGGCGCCGCGCTCCCACCAGCGGTGCGGGCGGGAGACCGAGCCGGGGCGCAGCCGCCGGTACTCGTCGTAGACCCGCTCCAGCAGCTCCACCGCCCTGTCGCGGTGCAGCAGTTCGACCGTCCCCGGGTCGGCGTCCCCGGCCCGGAGCGGGGCGAGCGCGGCGCGATGCCGGGGCACGGCGTAGTTCTGGGTGGAGGTGGCGGGCCCGTAGCCGAAGCGGCGGTAGATCACCGACTCGGAGGCGAGCAGCACCGCCAGCACCTCGCCGCGCCCGCGCAGTTCGGCGAGCTGGCGGCGCATCAGCGCGGTGAGCACGCCCCGCCGCCGGTGCGAGGGCAGCACGCCGACGGCCGTCACCCCGGAGACCGGGACGATCCGCCCGCCGGGCAGGGTGAGTTCGAAGGTGTACGCCCCGGCGGTGCCGACCGGCCGGCCGTCCGCGTCGTGGGCGAGCAGGCCGCGCTCCGGCTCGAAGGCCGACCACCAGACGCCGGTGCCGCCCTCGCCGGGCGGGTCGACGAACATCCCGAACGCGGCGTGCATGGTCTCGACGAACAGGTCGAGGTCCTGCTCGGTGGTGGGCCGGATGTCGATCAATGCCGCCGCCTTCCGCGGTCGCGGTCGCCTGTCCGGTTCAGTGCAGCCGTCTCGCCGGTGCACGGTCAAGCGATTAACCGGGTCGGGTAGGGTCGCCCGCCATGGACGAGGACCTGGAACTGCTCCCGCTGCCGGACGAGGCGGTCGCGCTGCTGACCGGGGCGGGGGCGCCGCCCCGGCTGGTGGCGTACCTGCGGCTGGTGCACGACGTGGCGGCGCGGCTGGCGGACTGGACGGCGGAGCGCTGCCCGGAGCTGGCGGTGGACCGGCCGGCGGTGCTGTTCGGGGCGGCCACCCACGACATCGGCAAGGCGGTGCACCGCTCCGAGCTGTCCGGCCCGGGCTCGGCGCACGAGCCGGCCGGCCGGGAGCTGCTGCTGGCGGCGGGGGTGGCCCCGGAGCTGGCCCGGTTCGCGGCCGGGCACGCCGACTGGGGTCCGTCCTCCACCGCCGAGGACCTGCTGGTCGCGCTGGCCGACAAGGTGTGGAAGGACAAGCGCGTCCCGGAGCTGGAGGACCTGCTGGTCGAGGCCCTGGCCCGGGCGGGCGGCGGCGAGCGCTGGGCCTGGTTCCTGGCCCTGGACGAACTGCTCACCGCCCTCGGCGCGGACGCCGGCCCGCGCCTGGCCTACCAGGCGCGCCACCCGCTCTAGCTGCGCCGGCCGCTCCGACCGAGCGTGACGGTGCTGCGGAAGACGGTCGCGCCGGGGCCGGTGAGCAGGGTCGGGGTGCCGTCGGCCGGCAGGAAGGCGGACTCGCCGTGCCGCAGCGTCAACTCCTGGCCGCCCGAGGCGAGGTGGGCCGTTCCGGCGGTGCAGAGCAGGATCTGCGGGGCGTCGCCGGGCAGGGTGGCGGGGCGGTCGGTGAGCTCGTAGCGGGAGAGCCGGAACTCGTCGATCGGCACCGGGTAGTGCCGCTCGCCGTCCGGGCCGGGTTCGGGGCGCAGCACCTCCGGGCGGCCGGCCCGGAAGTCGACCACCTTCAGCAGCTCGGGGACGTCCACGTGCTTGGGGGTGAAGCCGCAGCGCAGCACGTTGTCGGAGTTGGACATGATCTCGACGCCGGTGCCGCGCAGGTAGGCGTGCGGGAGCCCGGCGCCGAGGTAGAGCGCCTCGCCGGGCTGCAGCCGGACGTGGTTGAGCAGCAGCGCGGCGACCAGCCCGGGGTCGCCGGGGTGCTCGGCGGCGGCGAAGGCGTACCCGGCGAGCTCGCCGGTCGGGTCGGCCGGGGCGGCGGCGGTGACCGCGCGGGCGACGGCGGCCACCGTCTCGCGGCCCGCGTCGTCGGTCAGCCCCAGGGCCGCGGCGAGCGCTCCGCCGAGCGCCTCCGGTTCGGGCTTGGTGTGCAGCAGGTCGATCAGCGGCTCCAGCCCGGGGACGTCGAGCGAGGCCATCAGGGCGGCCGCTCCGGCGGGGGTGCGGAAGCCGCACAGGCCCTCGAACTCGCTGAGCGCGCAGATCAGTTCGGGCTTGTGGTTGTCGTCCTTGTAGTTGCGCTGCGGGGCGTCCAGCGGGATGCCCCGGGCCTCCTCGTCGGCGTACCCGGCCCGGGCCTGCGCCCTGGTCGGGTGGGCCTGGATGGAGAGCGGCAGGGCGGCGGCGAGCACCTTGGCCAGGAACGGCAGCGTCGGCCCGAACCGTTCGACGGACGCGGCGCCCAGCTCGCCGACCGGGTCGGCGGCGATCAGCCGGTCCAGCGGGACCGGGCCGCCACCGCGGTCGGCCCGGGACGGCGCCCCGGGGTGGGCGCCCATCCACAGCTCGGCCTGGGGGGTACCGGTGGCGGGCCGTCCGAGCAGCTCGGGGATGGCGGTGGTCGAACCCCAGGCGTAGTCGCGGACGGTGTTGTCGAGCCGGTCCATCAGGTACTCCCGGGGTGGTGTGTGCACGAGGTGCCCGGCGGTGCGGGGACCCACGACAATAGTCGACGCCCGTGGCGGGCCGGGGGGTTGCGGTGATCACCCTCCTGGGCGCTCCCACCCGGCGGCGCTGGGGCCTTCCGGCCAGGCTGGACGGGACGGGCCGGCCCGTGCCCGCCGCCGCACCGACCAGGGGAGCAGCCGTGACCGCGTCACTGCCCGAGGAGAGCGCCCACGGCCACCGGGCGGGCGCCGCGCCGGCCTTCCGCCCGCTGGAGGTCGAGGTCTTCACCGGACCGGAGAGCGCGTTCTTCGCCACCTCCAGCCTGATCATGGGCGAGCGCACGGCGATCCTGGTCGACGCCCAGCTGACCCGCAGCGCCGGGCGCGAGCTCGCCGAGTGGATCGCCGGCAAGGGCCGCGAGCTGCTGGCGATCGTGGTCAGCCACCAGCACCCCGACCACTACTTCGGCGCGGAGGAGGTGCTGCGGCTGTTCCCGGCCGCGCAACTGCTGGCCGCGCCCTCGGTGGTGGAGGGCATCGGGCAGACCGCGGCGGCGAAGGTCGCGCAGTGGAAGCCGGTGTACGGCGACGACATCCCGGACCAGCCGCTGCTGCCCGGGCTGCTGATGCCGCAGCCGCTGATGATCGACGGCCAGCTGATCCGGATCCTGCAGCTCGGCCAGGGCGACAGCGCGGGCTCCACCGTCGCCCACCTGCCGAGCATCCGCACCGTGGTCGCGGGCGACTTCGTCTACAACGGCACCCACGTCTGGACCGCCGACACCGATCCGGACGCCCGCGGCCAGTGGTCGTACAACCTGGGCCGGATCGCCGACCTCGGCGTCGACCGGGTGATCGCCGGTCACCGCGCCCCCGGCACGGACGACGCTGCGCACCGGGTGCTCGCCTTCACCGCCGGCTACCTGCGCGACTTCGACGAGGCGCTGCACGACCACCCCGACGACGCGGAGGCGCTGGCCGCCGCGATGAACGAGCGCTACGGCGGCCTGACCCTGCCGGCCATCCTGGAGCACGGCGCGGCCGCGAACGTCGCCCGCCGCCGGGCGGCGGACCGGGACGCCCGGGGCGTTCGGGGCGTTCGGGGCGACGGCGCCGACGACGACGAGGTGGTCGACGCGGAGATCGTCGACGGCGAGCAGTGATACTGCCGGGGTGACGGACGACGGGTACGACGCGGTGGTGGTGGCCGGCGGGGCGGGCAGGCGGCTCGGCGGGGCTGACAAGCCCGCCCTGACGGTCGGCGGGCGCACCCTGCTGGACCGGGTGCTGGCGGCCTGCGCGGACGCCCGGCGGACCCTGGTGGTCGGCCCCGAGCGGCCCACCGAACGGGCCGGGGTCCGCTGGCTGCGCGAGGACCCGCCGGGCGGCGGCCCGCTGGCGGCGGTGGCCGCCGCACTGCCCGCGGTGACCGCGCCCCGGGTCCTGCTGCTCGCCGCCGACCTGCCGTTCCTGGACGCCGCGACGGTGCGGCGGCTGCTGGCCGCGCTCGACGGGGACGGGGGCGACCGCTGGGACGGGGCCCTGCTGGTCGACGCCGACGGCCGCGACCAGCCGCTGGCCGCCGCCTACCGCACCGCGCCCCTGCGGGCGGCCCGCACCGCGCTCGGCGACCCGGCCGGCCGCCCGCTGCGCGGCCTGCTCGCCCCGCTGCGGCTGACCCGGCTGCCCGACCCGGCGGGCGCCGCCTTCGACTGCGACACCTGGGACGAACTCGCCGCGGCCCGCGACCGGGCGGGGCGCGGCTGACGGGGCGCGGCGGGCCGTTCACCGGGGCCGGGGGCGGGCGGTGAGGGAAACGACGCGTGGCGCTCACGGGGGAAGCGGCTTGCGGGCGGGCGGATCGGGCAGCATGGGCGTCATGGAGCGCACATTGGACGAGTGGATGACCGCGGCCGGTGCCGAACTGGGCCTGGACCTGGCGGTGGACGTTCGCGGGCTGCTGGACATGACCCGGGTGGTCGCGCACGGCGTCGAGCGCCCCGCCGCTCCGCTCACCGCGTTCCTGGTCGGCTACGCGGCGGCCGCGAACGGCGGCGGGGCGGCGGCGGTGGCCGAGGCGAACGCCAAGGTGACGGCGCTGGCCGAGCGCTGGGCCGCCGCGGCGGCCGGTGCCGAGGCCGGGCCCGATGCCGCGGACGGGCGATGAACCGGGCGCCGGTCGGTCCGGCCGACGAGGTCCGGGTGACCTCCGCGGGGGCCACCCTGCGCGGCTGCCCGTGGCCGGCGGCCCGGCGGGCGGCACGCACGGCGGTGCCGGGGCCGCTGCCGGTGGAGCGGGTGGAGCTGGCGGCGGCGGCGGGGCGGACGCTGGCCGAGCCGCTGGCGGCGCTCACCGACCTGCCGGCCTTCGACACCTCGGCGATGGACGGCTGGGCGGTGGCCGGTCCGGGGCCGTGGCGGCTGTCCGGCCGGGTGCTGGCGGGACAGGCGGGCCTGCCGCTGGCGGACGGCGCGGCGGTGGAGATCGCCACCGGCGCCCAGCTGCCGCCCGGTGCCACCGGAGTGCTCCGGCGCGAGCACGGGGCGCTCACCGAACTGCCGGACGGCGCGGCCCAGTTGCGCGGCGAGGTGGTGCCCGGGCAGGACGTCCGGCCGCGCGGGCAGGAGTGCGGCAGGGGTGAGGAACTGCTGCCCGCGGGGCTGCCGGTGACGCCGGCCGTGCTCGGGCTGGCCGCCGCCGCCGGGCACGACCGGCTGGCGGTGCACCGCCGCCCGACCGTGGAACTGCTGGTGCTCGGCGACGAGTTGCTGGTGGCGGGCCTGCCCGGCCCGGGGCGGGTGCGGGACGCGCTGGGCCCGCTGCTGCCGCCCTGGCTGGCCGGGGCGGGGGCCGAACTGCTGGGCAGCCGCTACGTCCGGGACGACTTCGGGCTGCTGCGGGACGCGATCCGGCACTCGCCCGCGGACCTGGTGCTCACCACCGGCGGCACCGCCGCCGGACCGGTGGACTTCCTGCACGCCGCGCTGGAGGCCACCGGTGGGCACCCGCTGGTGGACGGGGTGGCGGTGCGGCCCGGGCACCCGATGCTGCTGGCGGCGCTGCCCGGCGGTCGCCACCTGGTGGGCCTGCCCGGCAATCCGCTGGCCGCGGTGGCCGGCACCGTCACGCTGGCGCTGCCGCTGCTGCACGCGCTGTCCGGCCGGACCGCACCGGCCGCCGGTCCGGCCGAGCCGCTGGCCGCCGCGCTGCCCGGCCACCCGGTCGACACCCGGCTGCACCCGGTGCGCCGGAGCGCCGCCGGGCTGGTCCCGCTGCCGCACGACGGCCCGGCGATGCTGCGCGGCCTGGCCCGGGCCGAGGCGCTGGTGGTCGTCCCGCCCGGCGGCCTGGCGGCGGGGAGTGCGCGGAGGTGCTGGCGCTGCCGCTGTCCTGAGCGGGATGTTCCACGTGGAACGGCGGGAGGCGGAACCAGTGGCCCCGGTTCCGCCTCCCGCCGTCCTTCGCTCGCTGTCCTTCCCGGTCAGTGGGTGACCGGGGTGCCCGGCTTGATGACGATCAGGCGGTCGGTGAGCTGCAGCACGGCGGCCTCCGGCTCGGTGTAGTTGAGCACCCGGCGGCCGCGGACCACCGCCACCACCAGGTCGTCCAGCTCGCGCGGGCTGAGCCCGGCCTCGGCCTTGGTGACCGGGCGCTCGGCGACGTCCAGGCCGTTGCCGTAGGTCAGCAGGTCCTCCATCACCGCGCCCGCGTTCGGGCTGAGCATCGACATGCCCAGCAGCCGGCCCGCGGAGCTGGAGGAGGTGACCACCACGTCCGCGCCGCTCTGCCGCAGCAGCGGGGCGTTCTCGTCCTCGCGGACGGCGGCGACCACGGTGGCGCCCTTGTTCAGCTGACGGGCGGTCAGGGTGATCAGGGCGGCGGTGTCGTCGCGCTCGGGGGCGACCACCACCTGGGCGGCGCGCGGCAGTTCGGCCCGGATCAGGGTGGCGGCCCGGGTGGCGTCGCCGAGCACGCCGACCAGCCCGTCGTGGGTGGCCTGGTCGACGGCCTTGGCCTGTGGGTCGACCACCACGATGGACTCCTTCGGGACACCCTGCCCGAGCAGGGTGTCCACGGCGCTGCGGCCCTTGGTGCCGTAGCCGATGACGACGGTGTGGTCCCGCACGGTGTGCCTCCAGCGTTCGATCCGCCACTGCAGGCGGGTGCGTTCGGTGAGCACTTCGAGAGTCGTGCCGACCAGGATGATGAGGAAGAGCACGCGCAGCGGGGTGATCACGAAGATGTTCACCAGTCGCGCGCTGTCGCTCACCGGGGTGATGTCGCCGTACCCGGTGGTGGAGAGGGTGACGGTGGCGTAGTACGCCGAGTCGAGGAGGCTGACCGAGGGGTCCGCGCTGTCGTGGTAGCCCGCGCGGTCCGCGTACACGATCAGCGTGGTGACCACCAGCACGCCCAGCGCGAGCAGCAGCCGGCGGGCCACCTGGCGGGTCGGCGGCCGGGTCGGCCGGGACGGCAGGGCGATCCGGCGGGTGGGGTCGGTGGTGTCGGTGCCCGCGTCCCGGAAGCGACTGAGCGTCAGACGGGACGGTCGGGCACCGGTGTCCTGGGGCGGGATGGATGTCGGCACAGGGACAAGGATGGGGGGTCGGCCCGCCCTGGGGTGACGCCGGGGCCGGAGTGTCGCCACCCTGTCGGGCCGCCCGCGCGAGCCCTGACGGAGTGTCCGTTGACACCGCGGCGGACGGGCCCCGCCGACCGCGCGGAAACCGGCCGTCCGCGCGGTCGGCCGCAGTAGCGTCGGGGGCATGCATGCAATGACTCTTCCTGAGTTCGGCGGGCCGGAAGCGCTGCGCTGGGCCGACGTGCCGGATCCCGTGCCCGGTGAGGGCGAAGTCCTGGTCGAGGTGGCGGCCACCGCCGTCAACCGGGCCGACCTCCTGCAGCGCCAGGGCCTCTACAGCCCGAAGCCCGGGGTCTCCCCCTACCCGGGGCTGGAGTGCTCGGGGCGGATCGCCGCCCTCGGCCCCGGGGTGTCCGGCTGGGCGGTCGGCGACGAGGTCTGCGCGCTGCTGGCCGGCGGCGGGTACGCGGAGAAGGTCGCGGTCCCGTTCGGGCAGCTGCTGCCGGTTCCCGAGGGCGTCGACCTGGTGACGGCGGCGGGCCTTCCGGAGGTGGCCGCCACGGTGTGGTCGAACGTGTTCCTGGTCGCCCACCTCCGGCCCGGCGAGACCCTGCTGGTGCACGGCGGGGCCAGCGGCATCGGGACGATGGCGATCCAGCTGGGCAAGGCGGTCGGCGCGCGGGTCGCGGTGACGGCGGGCAGCCCGCAGAAGCTGGCCCGCTGCGCCGAGCTGGGCGCGGACGTCCTGGTCGACTACCGCGAGCAGGACTTCGTCGAGGTGGTCCGGGAGGCCACCGGCGGCGCCGGGGCCGACGTGATCCTGGACATCATGGGCGCCAAGTACCTGCAGCGGAACGTGGACGCCCTGGCGGTCAACGGCCGCCTGGTGGTGATCGGCCTGCAGGGCGGCACCAAGGCCGAGGTCGACCTCTCCGCCATGCTGGCCAAGCGGGCCGCGCTGGTCGCCACCAACCTGCGCGGCCGCCCGCTCGGGGAGAAGGCCGCCATCGTCGCCGCCGTCCGGGAGCACGTCTGGCCGCTGATCGAGGCGGGCGCCGTCCGTCCGGTGGTCGACCGGGTCCTGCCGGTCACCGAGGCCGCTGAGGCGCACCGGGTGATCGAGTCCGGCGCCCAGGTCGGCAAGGTGCTCCTGGAGATCTAGGGCGAACGGGGCGGCACGGGCCCGAACTATCCGGTTCCGGCCCGTGCCGCGGCATTGATCGCCTAGGGTTTTCGCGCACGGGTGCGGACCGCAGCCGGGGTTCAGGACTTCTGCGTCATCGGGGGTGTCTGCTGTGCCGACGGATTTCGTCGACCGGGTCGAGTACATGGATGCGTTCAGGGACCTCCTGGCGGACCTGTCCGATCACCGCGGCCGGGCGTTGGTGGTGGAGGGCAGCACCGGCATGGGTCGGACCGCGCTGCTGGCCGAACTGGCCCGTCGGATCAACGAGGTACCGGCCAACGCGGGTGCCTTCCGGGTGGTGGAGGCCCGTTGTCACCCCGGGACCGGGCCGGGTGATCCCTACGCGGTGGTTGCGGATCTGGTGGCCCAGTTGGAGGGACGGGCCGAGCAGGGCAGGTGGCGGCTGCTGAGGACAGCGGGGCGGGCGGCGGCGCGCAGCGCTCCGGAGGTGCTGGCCTCGTTCGTGCCCGGCCTGAACGCGCTGTGGGCGGTGGGCCGGGAGATTGCCGAGGCCGCTCTCGGCTCCGGCTCCACCCCGCTGGACAGCGTGCTGCCCACGCAGTTCGGTGCGGTCGCCCAGATCGCCGACGCGCTCCAGCAGAACGCCCGTTCGGGCAAGCCGGTGGTGCTGCTGGTGGACGACGTGCAGTACATCGACCCGAGCAGTCTGATGGTGCTGAACCGACTGGTCGAACGGCGTGACGAGGCGCCGTTGGCCCTGGTGGTCAGTTACGGCCCGGACGCCGACGGGGACCGCAAGGTCGGTGAGCTGCTGGACCGCTGGGCGGGGATGGCGTGGGCCGACCGGCACGTGCTGGGCGGGCTGCCGCCCGAGGCGGTCGAGGAACTGGTACGGATCCGGAAGCCCGCCGCACCGGACGGTCTGGCCGCCCAGCTGGTCGAACTCACCCGCGGGCACTCGGTCTTCGTCTCGCTCTGCCTGGACGCCTGGCAGGCCGAACAGGGCACCGAACTGGTCGTTCCGCGGAGCCTCGACAGGTTGTTGGAGCAGCGGATGGCCCGGCTGTCCGGGGCGGACCGCCAGCTGTTGGAGATCGCCGCCGTGCAGGGCCCGCAGTTCTTCTCCCGGGTGCTGGCGGAGGCGGCCGGTGAGCCGCACGAGAACGTGCTGCAGCGGTTGGTCCGGATCGCCCGGGACACCCGGTTGATCGAGGAGCGGCCGCTGCCTCCGTGGGCCCGGTACGAGGAGTCGGACTGCTACGTCTTCGAGCACGGTGCCCTCTGGCAGCTGATCTACCACCCGCAGAGCACCGAACTCAAGCGCTCCCGGCACGCCGCCGTCGCCAGGGCGCTGAGCGCCGACCCGGCCCGTGACGACCAGCTGGAGTGGCGGTTGGAGATCGCCCGCCACTTGGAACACGGCGGGGTCCGCTGCCTGGACGACTCGGCCCGCGCGCACTACGAACTGGCGCGCGGGGCAGCCCTGGACGGGCTGTCGTTCCTGGAGGCCGAACAGCACTGCAACGTGGCGATCCGGGCCACCCGCATGCTTCCGGACACTGTCCCGGACCGGAACCGTCGACTGGTCGCCGCGATCGAGCTGCAGCTCTCCCTCACCGAGGTCCGCTGGCGCGGTCTGCACGAATCCGGTGGCGGTCCGGCGATCGACGCGCTGGCCGTCGAGGCCGAGGCCGCAGCGACGGCTTGCGGGGACCCGGTGCTGATCGCCCGCACCACGCTGCTACGCGGCAAGACCTTGCTGGTCACCCAGGGGCTGGAGCCCTCGCTGGCCAAGCTGGAGGAGGCCGTTCGGCGGGCGGAGCAGGCCGACGAACCGGTTGCGGTGTTCGTCGCCAAGGTCGAGTACGGCCGCCAGGTGTCCAAGCGCAGGCTGTCGGAGGGGCTGACGCAGCTGGCCGAGGCCGAGCGGATGTACGCGGAGAACCCGGCGCTCGGCGCCACCGACGATCCGGTCCTGCACCACTCCCGCAACCTCGGCGAGATGCAGCTGGCGATCAACCTGTTCGACCTGGGCAGGCTCGGCGAGGCGCTGACCAGGTTGGAGCGCTGCGTGCACCGGCTCAGGGCCGACCAGTTCAACTCCGAACTGCCGATGGCGCTCAACTACCTGGCACAGGTGCACAGCGCGACGGGTTCCTGGACGGAGGCGGAACAGGTGCTGCGCGAGGCGCTCCGGTTCCAGGAGATCCAGTCCGGGGAGAGCGGCTGGCACGCCTACAACCTCGCGCTGCTCGCGGGACTGGTCGCCCGCGACCGGGCCCGGCGGCAGGAGGCCCTGGACCTGATGACTGCCGCCTGGGAGGAGACCGAGCGGACCTGGCTCGCCAACCTGGTGCCGATCGTCCGCAACCTGTACGCGGGGCTCCTGCTGGAACTGTCCGACCAGGACCCGCTGCTGCGCGGCTTCGCAGCGCACAAGGCCGAGGAGACCTACCGCGAGACCGAGCACACCGGAATGGTGCGAAGCCGGATCGCGGCGCTGGTCCTGCGCAGCCGGGCGGAGCTCGCGGACGGGCACCGGGAAGCAGCCCTGGCCCTCGCGGACGAGGCGCTCACGATCCTGGACGAGGTCGGTGCCATGCCCGCCCTGCGCACCGAAGAGGTCCTGTTCCATGCTGCGCGGGCGTTCGCTGCCGCCGGCCGCCGGGAACGGGCCGCGGAGCTGTCGGGCCGGGCGGCGGACGAAGTCGAGCGAAAGTCCGCGAGCATCGAGGACCCGGCGCTGCGAGAGCGGTTCCTGACCGAGGTGCCGCTCAACCAGGAGATCCGGGCGGCGGCCCCGGGCGTCGGACGCGGCTGATCCGGGAAGGCGAGCGCACAGTGCTGATCATCTCGAAGGAGTTCCACTTCTCGGCCAGCCACGTCCTGGACGTGCTGCCGGGATGGCACCCCTGTGCCCGGATGCACGGCCACAACTACATCGTGGTGGTCGAGATGTCCGCGCCGCGGGAACGGCTCACCGAAGCCGGGTTCGTCCGTGACTACCGGGACCTCGGAGAGTTCAAGAAGTGGCTGGACGACACGCTGGACCACCGGCACCTGAACGAGGTGCTGGGGCCGGACGTCCCGCCCTCGGCCGAGAACCTGGCGATCTGGCTGTTCGAATGCTGGAACGACCGGCTGCCGGAACTGACCGGGATGCAGGTGTCCGAGACGCCGAAGACCTGGGCCGTGTACCGCCCCGGAGCCGCCCGCTGAGGGTCGAAATGCCCGGAGTGCCCGAGTATGTGAGTCTGGTCACAAGCTGTTCCGCCTCCGCCCGCGTCCCACCGCGGGCGGCCGTCGGGAGGACCTGCTTTCCATGCTCGCTCGCCGCCGCCCCGCGCCCGCCGTCCCGGCCCGTGCCACCGCCCGCCCGCCCGCGCTGCGCCGCTGGGCGGCGCTGACCGGGGTGGCGGTCCCGCTGCTGCTGGCCGCCCCGGCCCTGGCCGCCGACCCGGCGGCCGGGGCCCGGCAGCAGGCGCAGGCACAGCCGGACGCGGCCCGGGAGCAGGCCCGGGCGCAGTTGGACGCCGCGCGGCAGCAGGTGGCCGGGGCCACGGCGGTACCCGTGGTCCCGGCACCGGGCGGCGCGATATCCGGGCCGCCCGCGCCGCCCGTCCCCTCGGCGCCGACCGCGAGCACGCCCCCGTCCGCCACCGCCACCCGCACCGCCCCGGCCGCGTCGAGCGCCCCGGCGGTCCCGGCCGCCCCGGTGGAGCCGGCGGACCCGGTCGAGTCGGCCGAGCCGTCCCCGCTCCCGTCCGCGTTTCCTTCCCCTTCTTCTTCTCCCTCGGCGTCCCCGTCCCCGTCCTCGTCTCCGTCTGGCTCCGCCCCGCCGTCCCCGGATCCCTCGCCCTCGGCGTCCCCCGAGGCGTCGGTGGAGCCCGTGCCGTCCTCGGTGCCCGCCTCCGTCGCGGTCGGGCACGGGCGGCACCAGCAGGCGGTGGTGCCGCAGCTCCCGTCGTCGCCGGAGCCCTCGGACGGCGGGACGGGCGGCGGGGCGGGGGCCGGAGGAGGGGACGGCACGGTGAACGGGCTGCCGGTGCCGGACGCGGCGCTGCCCGGTGCGGACCCGGGTGCGGTGACGGACGGGGACGCGGTGGCGGCGGACCCGGAGGCGCCCGCGGCGGCGGGGGCCGACGGCGTGCTGGCGGCCGGGCCGGTGGTGCCGGTGGTGCCCTCGCTGCACTGGAGCGACCCGTCCGTGCGGCTGCTCCCGCTGGGGGCCGGGCTGGGGCTGATCGGCCTGGGCCTGGGCCTGGTCGGGCTGCGTCTGCGCCGGCGGTGACGGGGTAGGAGCGGAACACGGGCGGGGACGGCACCGAAACGGAGCGGGGCCGGTCGGGGCGGGACGATCGGCGGACCGGCTTCGTTGACCTCCGTGGCGGACGGAGCATATGAAGGAGCTATGACCAACCCGATGAACGAGCGGTCGAACCAGGATCCCTTCCAGGCGTCACAGGCGGCGGGCGGGAGATCAGAGGACAGCCCGAAGGTGCTGATCGTCGGACCGGACGGGATGGCGGTGGGCACCGCGCCGGCCGGCGGGCTCGGGCGGGGCGACGGGGACGACGAGCCGCGCGAGCTGCCGGTGACCGAGATGGTCGAGCAGCCGGCCAAGGTGATGCGGATCGGCAGCATGATCAAGCAACTGCTGGAGGAGGTGCGGGCGGCGCCCCTCGACGAGGCGAGCCGGGCCCGGTTGAAGGACATCCACGCCAGCTCGATCAAGGAGCTGGAGCTGGGCCTGGCCCCGGAGCTGGTCGAGGAGTTGGAGCGGCTGTCGCTGCCGTTCGCCGACGACACGATCCCGACCGAGGCCGAACTGCGGATCGCCCAGGCGCAGTTGGTGGGCTGGCTGGAGGGCCTGTTCCACGGCATCCAGACCGCGCTGTTCGCCCAGCAGATGGCGGCGCGGGCCCAGCTGGAGCAGATGCGGCGGGCGCTCCCGCCGGGCCTGCACGGGGCGGAGGGCGAGCCGGAGGAGGGCGGCCCGGGCCGCGGCATCCGTTCCGGTCCGTACCTGTAGCCCTACCCACGGTGGCCTTGCGGGGGCCGCGCTTCGGCGCGGCCCCGAACCGCTACCCTGACCGGTGTCCGGAAGTACCGCGCGCCGAGGGGGAGCTGGGACCATGACTGAGGGCACCACCGAGGGGTACGCGCTCGGGCACGGCCGGTACGTGCTGCAGCGGATGCTCGGGCAGGGCGGCATGGCCTCGGTCCACCTGGCCCACGACACGGTGCTCGACCGGCAGGTCGCGGTGAAGACGCTGCACACCGAACTGGGGCGGGAGTCCTCGTTCAAGGAGCGGTTCCGGCGCGAGGCGCAGGCGGTGGCCCGGCTCCAGCACACCAACATCGTCTCGGTGTTCGACTCCGGCGAGGACGTCGCGCCGGACGGGACGACCACGCCGTACATCGTGATGGAGTTCGTCGAGGGCCGTTCGCTCAAGGACGTGCTGGACGAGCAGGTGACCACGCTCGGGGCGATGCCCAACGAGCAGGCGCTGAAGATCACCGCGGCGGTGCTGGCGGCACTGGAGGCCTCGCACGACCAGGGGCTGGTGCACCGCGACATCAAGCCGGCCAACGTGATGGTGTCCACCAAGGGCGTCGTCAAGGTGATGGACTTCGGCATCGCCCGGGCCCTGCAGTCCGGCGTCACCTCGATGACGCAGACCGGCATGGTGGTCGGCACCCCGCAGTACCTGTCGCCGGAGCAGGCGCTCGGCAAGAGCGTGGACGCCCGGTCCGACCTGTACTCGGTCGGCTGCATGCTGTTCGAACTGCTCAGCGGGCAGCTGCCGTTCGACGGCGACTCGGCCTTCTCGATCGCGTACAAGCACGTGCAGGAGACCCCGCCGGCGCCGTCCACGCTGAACCGGGCGGTCACCCCGGGGATCGACGCGCTGGTGGAGCGGGCGCTGCGCAAGGACCCGGCGCAGCGGTTCCCGACCGCGGAGGCGATGCGCGAGGAGGTGGAGCGGGTCCTGGCCGGGGGGCAGGGCGGCGGCAACACCCCGCTGCAGGCGTCCACCCCGCTGGTGATCGGCGAGGGGCCGCGCTCGGTGCACGCCGCGCCGTCGCTGACCAACTTCCCGCCGGTGCCCGGCCCGCAGGCCGGTCCGCCGTCGGTGCAGCAGCCGTACCAGCCGATGCCCGGCCCGCAGACCCCGCCGCCGTACGCGACCCCGCAGCCGTTCCCGCCGGCCGCGCCGACGCCGCAGCCGTTCCCGCAGCTCGGGCAGACCCCGCCGCCGTTCCCGCAGGCGCCGGTCTTCCCGCAGACCACCCCGCCGCCGATGGCGGTGCCCTACCCGGCCCCGCGGGCCAACGAGCGCAACGGCTGCTCGACCGCGGCGATCGTGATCTGCGTGATCGCCGGCGTGCTGATGCTGGCGTTCGTCATCCTGATGGTCGTGGTGGCCAGCGCCGGCAACTCCTGAGGCACAGGGCGCAGTCGCTCGACACGGTACTCGAACCGGAGTGCCGGCGGGCTCGCGCGACCCGAACCGACCCCCGCGTGCGCCGTCTCGTTCCACGTCGGAGGGCCCGAGACGGTAGCGTGCTGAGGAAGAACCGACAGGGCGAGCGCGCGCCGAGCGGGTGCCCGGGGCGAGGAGCGATGGGTCAGAGCGAACGACCGGACGACGGTGGGGACCAGCAGCCGGAGGTGCCCGGCGCGGACGCCCGGGACGAGGACGCGGGCCACCCGGAAGAGTCCACCGGACCCACCGAGGTCTTCCCGGGCGGGGCCCGAACTCCCGGACGCGGCAGCGCCGTTCCGTTCCCCACGATCGGCGACGGCCGCTACCGGCTGACCCGGCGGCTGGGCCGCGGCGGGATGGCCGAGGTGTTCGCCGCCCAGGACATCCGGCTGGGCCGCACCGTCGCCGTCAAGCTGCTGCGCTCGGAACTCGCCGAGGACGACACCGCCCGGCTCCGCTTCACCCGCGAGGCGCACGCCGTTGCCGCGCTCAACCACCACTCGATCGTCGCGGTCTACGACACCGGCGAGGAGCAGCACGGCGGGGAGTCCACCCCGTACATCGTGATGGAGCTGGTCGAGGGCCGCACCGTGCGCGAGCTGCTGGTGGACGAGGAGGCGCCGCCGGTCGACCAGGCGCTGATCATCACCGCCGGGGTGCTGGAGGCGCTGGCCTACAGCCACCGGCACGGCATCGTGCACCGGGACATCAAGCCCGCCAACGTCATCATCACCACCAGCGGCGCGGTCAAGGTGATGGACTTCGGCATCGCCCGCGCGCTGGCCGGCGGCGCCACCACCATGACGCAGACCGGCATGGTGATGGGCACCCCGCAGTACCTGTCGCCCGAGCAGGCCCTCGGCAAGCCCGTCGACCACCGCTCCGACCTGTACGCGGCCGGCTGCATGCTGTACGAACTCCTCACCCTGCGGCCGCCGTTCGTCGGCGAGACCCCGCTCTCGGTGGTCTACCAGCACGTCCAGGACGCGCCGGTGCCGCCGTCCCGGGCCAACGACCGGGTGCCGGTGCCGCTGGACGCGCTGGTGCTGCGGGCGCTGGAGAAGAACCCGGACGACCGGTTCCAGAGCGCCGACGAGTTCCGCGCCCACGTGCAGCACGCGCTGCGGCAGATGCACGGCGCGGCCGGCGCGGGCTACCCGGCGGGCGCCGCCGGGCTGGCGGCCGCCGCCGCGGCCGGGGCCTGGGAGGGCACCCCGCCCGCCGGGTCCGCCTCGCTCACCGAGCCGATGAACCCGGTCGCCGGGACGGCCGCCACCGAGGCGCTGCCCTACCAGGCCACCTCGGCCTACCGGACGCCCGCGCAGCCCTACCCGGCGGCGGTCGGGGCCGGCGGCGGGGGCGACGGTGAGGAGCCGGAGCCGCCGCGGCGGCGCAACCCGTGGGGCTGGGTGCTGGGCGCGGTCGCGCTGGTGCTGGCCGCCACCGTCGGGGTCGCGCTGGCGATCACCGCCAACAAGGACCACACCGAGGACCCGAAGAAGCAGCAGCAGACCACCGCCCCGGTGCAGAGCCCCAGCGCCCACGCCACCGACGAGCCGTCCGAGCGGCCCAGCAGCGCGGCGCCCACCCGCAGTTCGAGCGGCGGCACCCACCAGCAGGAGACGCCGAGCAGCACGCCGTCGCCGACCGCCTCGCCCTCGGCCAGCCCGTCCGCGTCCGCCTCGGCCAGCCCGTCGCACTCGGCGACGGCGAGCACGTCGGCGAGCCCGACCGGGACCAAGCCCAGCGGGTCGACGACCTCGTCCGCGCCCGCGTCCCCCAGCCCGAACCCGTCCGGCACCTCGGTGGGGATCGGGGAACTGCCGGTCCATCCGTAGCCGGTGCGGGCGGGTCAGTTGGCGAACGCGTCGATGACCTGCTCGTACTCCTCGCACCACCAGGCCAGTTGCCCGGCCGCGGCCGGGAAGAGCGGGTCGGCGCGGTGGTCGCGGCGCTGGTAGCGCCACTGCAGCATCCACAGGTCGTTCAGCCGTTCCCACCAGACCCGGTGGACGGCGCGGGCGACCTGTTCTGCGTCCGCGGCGCCGGTGGCCCGGTAGGCGCGGGCCCAGTGGCGGACCCGGGGCAGGTCGAGGACGCCGGTGGTGCGGTCGTTGAAGAGCAGGGTGGCGGCCCGGACGGCCTCCTCGGCGACCGGGTGCGGGGCGAGCTTGTCCCAGTCCAGGACGGCGCTGACGGTGTCGCCCCGGTAGAGCACGTTCAGGCCGTGGAAGTCGCCGTGGGTCCAGCCGGTGGGCGGGGCGTCGGCGGGGCCGGGGCGGCGGTGGCGGTGGGCGGCGAGCAGGTCCAGACGCTGGGTCAGGTGCTGTTCGGCCTGCCGGTCGAAGGCGCCGTAGGGGCGGTGGGCGCGGGCCAGGTCGCGGAGTTCGGCGACGATCCGCTCGGTCTCCTCGGCCTCGGCGCTGAGCACCCCGGCGGGCTGCCGCAGCGGGGCGCACACGTCGGCCAGCGCGCCGTGCAACGCCCCCAGCAAGGCGCCGAGTTCGCCGCACCGGACGGGGGGCAGCTCGGTGCCGTGCCGGTGGTTTCCGGCCACCCACGGGTAGAGCGCGAACAGCCGGCCGCCGTGCGCGGTGACGGTCCGTCCGTCGGTGTTGGCGAGCGGGGCGGGCACCGGCAGGCCGCGGGCGGCCAGCGCGGTGGTGGCGCGGTGCTGGGCGGTGATCGCGGGCCGGTTGGCGGTGGCCCGGTCGACGTAGCACTTGAGGAAGTACGCGCCCGCCGCCGTGGTGACCCGGTAGCCCCGGTTGAGCAGGCCCTCCGCGACCGGTACGACCGCCGTGGGCGGCGGGGTGCGGTAGGCGCGCAGGACCCCGGCCACGGCGGCGTGCGCGACCGGGGGGCTGAGGGTTCCGACGGGGGGAGCGGTGGCGTCCGGGCGGGCCGGCGCGAGGGAGAGGGTCTGACCGTCCGTCACGCACCGAGCCTATTACTCGGCGTGATGGTGACTTGACACAGCGTGTGCGAATCTGCTCTCAGTGCTGCTGGTCGGCCTGCCGGCGGGCGACGTAGGCGGCGGCCTGGGTGCGGCGCTCCATGCCCATCTTGGCGAGCAGGCTGCTGACGTAGTTCTTCACCGTCTTCTCGGCCAGGTGCAGCTCGTTGCCGATCTGCCGGTTGGTCATTCCCTCGCCGATCAGGTCGAGGATCCGGCGCTCCTGCTTCGTCAACTGCGCGATCCGCTCGTCCTCCTTCTCGCCCCCGTCGCGGAGCCGGGCCAGCACGCGGCTGGTGGCCACCGGGTCGAGCAGGGATTTGCCGGCCGCGACATCGCGCACCGCGGAGAGCAGATCGGTTCCGCGGATCGCTTTCAGGACATATCCGGAGGCCCCCGCCATGATCGAGTCGAACAGCGCCTCGTCGTCGGAGAAGGAAGTGAGCATCAGGCATTTCACCGAGGGGTCCTGGGAGCGGATCTCCCGGCACACCTCGACGCCGTTGCCGTCCGGGAGCCGGACGTCGAGCACCGCCACGTCCGGGTGGACCGCCGGAATGCGGTTGAGCGCCTCGGCCGCCGTTCCCGCCTCGCCGACCACCTCGATGTCGCCCTCCATGGAGAGCAGGTCGTGCACGCCGCGTCGGACCACTTCGTGATCATCGAGGAGAAACACCCTGATATGTCCGTTATCAGTCATTTGCAAAGCGTCGCACAAATCGATGCCCGTTACCCCCTTTCGCAGCGGGCCGTGCCCGGATACCGTGCGCTGGTGTCCTGACCGGAACGGGTAAGCCGCGTCACACCGTCGGTTTCCCTACCGGAGAACAACTAGGACGTCCTAGCGCAAGCGCGCCAAAGGGCGTCGCTGGGTAACGTTCTCGTGAGGACGCCGTCGGAAAGGGAACACCGCCTGTCCGCACCGGTGCGCACACCCACGCGCGCGGGTCGGAGGGGCGACCGGACCGGTCGCCGGCGACCCCGGGTGGCCGGACAGACCGAGGAGTGAACGTGACCGTCAAAAGCACGTCGAGGGCGCGCAAGAAGGCCGCCCCCGGCGTCCCTGACCCGGCCCGGGCCGGCTCCACCGCCGAACCGGAGCTCGTCCAGCTGCTCACCCCGGAGGGCGACCGGGTCGAGCACCCGGAATTCCCGCTCACCGTGACGCCCGAGGAGCTGCGCTCGCTCTACCGGGACCTGGTCCTGGTGCGGCGTTTCGACGCGGAGGCGACCTCGCTCCAGCGTCAGGGCGAACTGGGCCTGTGGGCCTCGCTGTTGG
Source organism: Kitasatospora sp. YST-16 (assembly GCF_026802215.1). Taxonomy (NCBI): domain Bacteria; kingdom Bacillati; phylum Actinomycetota; class Actinomycetes; order Kitasatosporales; family Streptomycetaceae; genus Kitasatospora; species Kitasatospora sp. YST-16. The sequence goes on along the minus strand of NZ_CP113837.1, from coordinate 3,475,352 downwards.
GCCAGGAGGCGGCCCAGGTCGGATCCGGCCGCGCGATGCGCACCGGCGACTACGCCTTCCCCACCTACCGCGAGCACGGCGTGGCCTGGTGCCGCGACGTCGACCCGCTGAACCTGCTCGGCATGTTCCGCGGCGTGAACAACGGCGGCTGGGACCCGAACGAGAAGAACTTCCACCTCTACACCATCGTGATCGGCGCGCAGACCCTGCACGCCACCGGTTACGCGATGGGCATCACCAAGGACGGCGCGGACGACGCGGTGATCGCCTACTTCGGCGACGGCGCCTCCAGCCAGGGCGACGTCAACGAGGCCTTCACCTTCGCCTCGGTCTACAACTCGCCGGTGGTGTTCTTCTGCCAGAACAACCAGTGGGCGATCTCCGAGCCCACCACGGTGCAGACCCGCATCCCGCTGTACCGCCGCGCCTCCGGCTTCGGCTTCCCCGGCGTCCGGGTCGACGGCAACGACGTGCTCGCCGTGCTCGCGGTCACCCGCTGGGCGCTCGACCACGCCCGCACCGGCCAGGGCCCGGTCCTGGTCGAGGCGTTCACCTACCGGATGGGCGCGCACACCACCTCCGACGACCCGACCCGCTACCGGCAGTCCGAGGAGACCGAGTCCTGGAAGGCCAAGGACCCGATCCTGCGGCTGAAGGCGCACCTGGAGAAGGAGGGCCTCGCCGACGAGGCGTTCTTCGCCGGGATCGAGGCCGAGAGCGAGCAGCTGGGCCTGCGGGTCCGCGAGGGCGTCCGCTCGATGCCGGACCCGGACCCGACCCTGATCTTCGACCACGCCTACAGCGAGCCGCACCCGCTGGTCGACGAGGAACGCGCCGAGTACGAGGCGTACGCCGCCTCCTTCGAGGGTGGGGAGCACCACTGATGGCCGGCCAGCTCAGCATCGCCAAGGCGCTCAACGAGGCGCTGCGCAAGTCGCTGGAGAGCGACCCGAAGACCGTCCTGATGGGCGAGGACATCGGGAAGCTCGGCGGCGTCTTCCGGATCACCGACGGCCTGCAGAAGGACTTCGGCGACGACCGGGTCATCGACACCCCGCTCGCCGAGTCCGGCATCGTCGGCACCGCGATCGGCCTCGCGCTGCGCGGCTACCGCCCGGTGGTGGAGATCCAGTTCGACGGCTTCGTCTACCCGGCCTTCGACCAGATCGTCTCCCAGCTCGCCAAGATGCACGCCCGCGCGCTCGGCCACGTCAAGATGCCGATCACCGTGCGCATCCCGTTCGGCGGCGGCATCGGCGCGGTCGAGCACCACAGCGAGTCGCACGAGGCGTACTTCGCGCACACCGCCGGCCTGCGGGTGGTCAGCCCGTCCAACGCGCACGACGCGCACTGGATGCTGCGCCAGGCCATCGAGTCGGACGACCCGGTGATCTTCCTGGAGCCCAAGCGCCGCTACTGGGACAAGGGCGAGGTCGGCGAGGACCCGATGCTGCCCCTGCACTCGGCGCGGATCGTGCGGCCCGGCACCGACGCCACGCTGATCGCGTACGGGCCGATGGTCAAGGTCTGCCAGGAGGCCGCGCAGGCCGCCGAGGAGGACGGCCGCCGGCTGGAGGTGGTCGACCTGCGCTCGCTGTCGCCGATCGACTTCGCCACCGTGGAGGAGTCCGTCAAGCGCACCGGCCGCGGCATCGTCGTGCACGAGGCCCCGGTCTTCCTGGGCCTGGGCGCCGAGCTCGCCGCCCGGCTCACCGAGCGCTGCTTCTACCACCTGGAGGCGCCGATCCTGCGGGTCGGCGGCTACCACGCCCCGTACCCGCCGTCGCGCGTCGAGGAGACCTACCTCCCCGACCTGGACCGCGTGCTCGACGCCGTCGACCGCGCGCTCGCGTTCTGAACAGGGGGCGGAGATGACCACTGACGTTCACTCGCTCCGCGAGTTCAAGATGCCCGACGTGGGCGAGGGCCTCACCGAGGCCGAGATCCTCACCTGGTACGTGAAGCCGGGCGACACCGTCACCGACGGGCAGGTGGTCTGCGAGGTGGAGACCGCCAAGGCCGCCGTCGAGCTGCCGATCCCGTTCACCGGCGTGGTCGAGGCGCTGCACTTCCCGGCGGGTGCCACCGTCGACGTCGGCACCTCGATCATCGCGGTGGCCGTCGCCGGCGCCGCGCCCGCACCGGCCGCCGCGCCCGCTGCCGCCCCGGCCCCCGCCCCGGCCGCCGAGCCGGAGCCGGAGCGCCGCGAGGTGCTGGTCGGCTACGGCCCGCGCACCGGCTCGGCGCAGCGCCGGGCCCGCCGCACCAACGGGGCGGGCGCCGCTGTCGCCGCGCCCGCACCCGCACCCGTCGCGGCTCCGGTCGCGACGCCCGCTCCGGTCGCCGCGCCCGCCCCGGCCGTCGCCGAGGGGGAGCGCCCGCTGGCCAAGCCGCCGGTGCGCAAGCTCGCCAAGGACCTCGGGATCGACCTGCGCACCGTGGTGCCGACCGGCCCGAACGGCGTGATCACCCGCGAGGACGTGCACGCCGCGGCGAACACCGCCGCCGAGGCGGTCGTCGAGCCGGTGGCGGCCCCCGCGACTCCCGCGGCCCCCGTGGCCGAGCCGGTCGCGGTGGCGCTGCCGGTGCCGACCGCGGCCGGGGACGTCCGGGTGCCGGTCAAGGGCGTCCGGAAGGCCACCGCGCAGGCGATGGTGGCCTCGGCGTTCACCGCGCCGCACGTCACCGAGTTCGTCCAGGTCGACGTGACCCGGACGATGAAGCTGGTGCGCAAGCTCAAGGAGAGCGGTGAGCTCGGCGCCGGGGTGCGGGTCAGCCCGCTGCTGCTGGTCGCCAAGGCGCTGCTGACCGCGGTCAAGCGGCACCCGGAGATCAACGCCAGCTGGGACGAGGCGGCCCAGGAGATCGTCATCCGCGGCGCGGTCAACCTCGGCATCGCCGCGGCCACCCCGCGCGGCCTGATCGTCCCGAACATCAAGGACGCGGGCTCCCGCACGCTGCCCCAACTGGCCGTCGCGCTGGGCGACCTGGTGGAGACCGCGCGCCAGGGCAAGACCTCCCCGGCGGACATGTCCGGCGGCAGCATCACGATCACCAACGTCGGCGTGTTCGGCGTCGACACCGGCACCCCGATCCTCAACCCCGGCGAGGCCGCCATCCTGGCCTTCGGCGCGGTCCGGGAGCTGCCCTGGGTGCACAAGGGCAAGGTGGTGCCCCGGCAGGTCACCACGCTGGCGCTCTCCTTCGACCACCGGCTGGTCGACGGCGAGCTCGGCTCCAAGGTGCTGGCGGACACCGCCGCGGTCCTGGAGCACCCGAAGCGCCTGATCACCTGGGGCTGATCCGCCCCCGCCCCACGGGCCCCGCTCCGCGTGCCGGAGCGGGGCCCGTGGTCGTTGCCCGGGCCGTTTCCGGAGCCGTTTCCGGGGCCGGTCAGCGGCGGGCGGCGTGCCGGCTGGCCAGCGCCAGTGCGTGGAAGCCCTCCGCGTCCGGGGCGCCGAGGCCGAGGGCGGCGCAGAGCAGGGCGGCGGTGGCGGGGCGCGGGCCGGCCGCGCCGCGTTCCAGGTCGGACAGGGTGCGGACGCCGAGCCCGGCCTTGGCGGCGAGCTCCTGCTGGGTGAGCCGGGCCTCCTGCCGGTGGCCGCGCAGTGCGCGTCCGAACGTCTCGCGCGGGTCGGTGCGCTGCCGGGTCTCCATGCGGTGTTCCCCCCTGTCGTTCCCCCGTCCGGCAGCGTATCCCGCGCGGCGGGCGGCCGGTCGGATTTCCAACTCCGGCGTGCTGTTCGGCACTTGGGGGCCGCAGCGGCGGGCGGGTGGAGCGCGGCCGGGCGGGTCGTGCATTGGGCCGCCCGAGGGAGTTTCGCGCCAGCCCCGCCGGGCCCCCGGCCCGGATGGGTACGTGTGTGCGATCAATCCACCCGCGCAGCCAGGCCGGGTGACCGTCGCAGCGAGGACCCCCGCGTATGCCGACTGGTGCCCCCGGCCCCGTGATGCGTTCTGCCGCCGCCCTGCTGCTGGTGGCCGCCGCCGTGCTGCCCGCCGCGGTGGAGCTGGCCTCGCCCGCGCCCTCGACGGCGATAGGCCCGCCGCCCGGCCCGGACCGGCCCGCGCCGCCCGCCGCCCGTCCCGACCTGCGGGCCCCCGGCGCGCCCTCGGTGGACCTGCGGCTGACCGGCGACGCGTCCAACCGGATCACCCTGGTGCTGCTCGGCGACGGCTACACCGCGGCCCAGCAGCAGCTGTTCCACGAGCAGGCGGACCGGGCCTGGCGGGCGCTGCTGGAGATCGAGCCGTTCCGCACCTACCAGGGGTTCTTCAACATACGGCGGGTGGACGTGACCTCCCCGGTGCCCGGCATCGCGGAGACCGAGAGCGCCGGGAAGTCCCCCGCCACCCCGCTCGGGATGCGCTTCTGGTGCGAGGGCACCGCCCGCCTGCTGTGCGCGGACGAGGAGGCCACCGCCCGCTGGGCCGGGCAGGGCGACGGCCCGCAGTACCTGATCGCGCTGGCCAACTCCACCGAGTACGGCGGGGCCGGCGGCACCGGGGTGACCACGCTGTCCGGCGGCAGCCCGGACGCCGGGCGGATCATCCAGCACGAGATCGGCCACACCATCGGCACCCTCGGCGACGAGTACGACTCGGCGCCGAACGACCCGGACTACCCGAACCTGTCCGCGGTGGACGCCGAGGACATGCTCCGCGAGAAGACCAAGTGGTGGCACTGGCTGGGCACCCAGTCGCCGGACGGCGGCGGCGTGATCGGCGCCTACCGCAGTGCCAACGGCCTGTACCGGCCGACCGCGGACTCGGTGATGCGGACCCTCGGCGGCAGCTACAACCTGCCCTCCCGGGAGGCGATCGTCGAGCAGCTGTACCGCCGGGTGAAGCCGGCCGACCCGCCCGAGCCGGCCCCCGGCCCGGTGTCCGGGCGGCCCCGGCTGCACGTGCGGCCGCTGGCGCTGACCGGCCCCCGGCAGCTGCAGATCGGCTGGACGCTGGACGGCCGGCCGGTGGACGCCGGCAGCGCGGACGGCACCTGGCTGGACACCGGGGCGCTGGGGCTGGAACCGGGCGGCCGGCACACCGTCACCGCGACGGTGCGGGACACCACCGACTGGGTCCGCGACGAGGGCTTCCGCAACCAGTACATGACCCGGACCGAGAGCTGGACGCTCACCGGCTGAAACCGGACGCCCGGGGGCACCCCGGGACAAAGGTCAGGTCATGGGATGACTAGCCTGGTGCCACTATGAGCGTGGACCCCGCCCGCACCGCACCGTCCCTGTCCGTACCCGCTCCCCGCCGGCCCGCCGACGCCCCCGGCGCCGCCCCGGCCACCGCCGCCCCGCCCGCCGTCCTGCACCCGCCGGGCGGCCGCGCCGCCTGGTTCGCCTGGACGGTCGGCGTCACCGTCTACGTCCTCGCCGTGGTGCACCGCACCAGCCTCGGCGTGGCCGGGCTGGACGCCGCCGCCCGGTTCGGCATCGGCGCCTCCGCCCTGTCCACCTTCTCCATCCTGCAGGTCCTGGTGTACGCCGGGATGCAGGTCCCGGTCGGGCTGCTGGTCGACCGGATCGGCCCGCGCCGGGTGCTGCTGCTGGGCGTGGCGCTGATGAGCGCCGGGCAGCTGGCGTTCGCCTTCTCCACCGCGTTCGCGCCCGCGCTGGCCTCCCGCGCGGTGCTCGGCTGCGGCGACGCGATGACCTTCATCAGCGTGCTGCGGGTCGCCGCCCGCTGGTTCCCGGCCGCCCGCAACCCGTTCGTCGCCCAGCTCACCGGCCTGGTCGGCACCGGCGGCAACCTGGTCACCACCGTGGTGCTCGCGCAGGCGCTGCACAGCGCCGGGTGGAGCACCACCTTCGGCGCGATCGCGCTGACCGGCGTGCCGGTCTTCGTCGCCGTGCTGGCGCTGCTCAAGGAGGCCCCGCCCGGGCGGCCGGAGCCGGTGCCGGTGCCGCGGGAGAGCCTGCGGCTGCCGGTCGGGCAGCAGATCCGGGCCGCCTGGTCCGAGCCCGGCACCCGGCTCGGCATGTGGGTGCACTTCACCACGGCGTTCCCGGCGTCCGCGTTCGGCCTGCTGTGGGGGCTGCCCTACCTGGTCGAGGGCCAGGGCATGTCCCGGGCCGGGGCGGGCGGCATGCTCAGCCTGCTGGTGCTCAGCGGGATGGCCTTCGGCCTGCTGTTCGGCCGGATGGTCTCCCGGACGGCCGCCTCCCGGCTGCCGATCACCTTCGCCGTGCTCGGCGCCACCGCGCTCTGCTGGACCGCCACCCTGGCCTGGCCGCACGGGCACCCGCCGCTGTGGCTGCTGGTGGTGCTGATGCTGGTCATGGGCAGCAACGGCCCGGCCTCGCTGATCGGCCTGGACTACGCCCGCGCGTACAACCCGGCCGAGCGGATGGGCACCGCCTCCGGCATCGCCAACATGGGCGGCTTCATCGGCTCGATGATCACCCTGCTCGGCATCGGCGTCCTGCTGGACGCGCTCGCCGAGCCGGGCAGCGACAGCTACAGCGCGCACGCCTACCAGCTGGCGTTCTGCTTCCAGCTGCTGCCGCTGCTGCTCGGGACGGCGATGATCCTGCGGCTGCGCCGCAAGCTGGACCGGTAGCGGCTCAGGGGGTGCTCGTCAGGTGGGCGAGCACCCGGTTGCCGAGCTCCTGGTCGCCGATCACGTTCACGATCGCGGTCTCCGGGCGGACCCGGCCGCAGCACAGCCGCACGAAGGTCTGCCAGTCCATCGACAGCCGCACCTCGGGGGCCAGCACCACCGAGTCGTCCACCGTGCCCAGGCCGTCCGGGCCGATCCGCACGGTGCGGTGGAACGGCAGCGCGCCCGCGACGTCGAAGGCCACCGTGGTGCCGATCGGCGCACCGGCCCGCTTGGCGACCTGCTTGGGCAGCGAGGAGATCAGCAGGTCCCTGGTCACCACGGCGGCCGGGGAGTCCAGGTTGCCCGGCGTCTGCAGCGCGCGGCGCAGGTCCTGCTCGTGCACCCACACGTCGAAGGCCCGCAGCCGCAGCAGCGTCGCGTACGGGACGTCCCGGGCCAGCGGGCCGGCCGGCCAGCGCACCGGGTCGGTCGGCTCGTGCTTGGCGTTGCGCAGCGCCCGGGAGCGGCGGATCACCGTGTACTCCAGCTCGCTGGTCATCTCCACCGGCGTCCAGCAGCGGCGCTTGTCGACCGGCAGTTCCATGTACCGGGTGAACTCGTCGGTGACGTGCCGCAGGTCGCGCGGCAGCGCGTGGATCGGGCGGGGGTCGCCGAGCAGCTCGGACTCGACGCCGATGATGTGCGAGACCACGTCCCGCACGGACCAGCCCGGGCACTCGGTGGCCCGGTTCCAGGCGTCGGTCGGCAGCGGGGCGAGCAGCTCGGATATGGACTCGATCGACTGCGTCCACGCATCGGTGTACGCCTGCACGGTCTGCTTGTCCGTCACGGGTATCTCCGGCCCCTCCGTCGGCTTGCGTCGTCCCACGTCGCCCGGGCTGCCGAGACCTCCGCACGGACGCGCATACGGCACGTTACGCTGCCGGGTGAGAGCAGGGCAGCGCTTTCGGGTGACGATCGTAGGACTCTTGTCGTGGACGGTGGTACTGTGCGCGCTTCATTGATCCAACTCGCCGTGTCGGACGCCGAGCCGGCGGCCGAGCGGAGGGCCAGGGCGGCGGCGATGGTCCGCGCCCAGGACGGCGCCGACCTGGTGGTGCTGCCCGAACTGTGGCCGGTCGGGGGCTTCGCGTACGACGCCTGGCCGACCGGCGCCGAACCGCTGGACGGCCCCACCGCGGAGGCGATGTCCGCCGCCGCGAAGGCGGTCGGCTGCTGGCTGCACGCCGGGTCGATCGTCGAACGGGACCCGGACGGGCCGATCTACAACACCTCGCTGCTGTTCGCCCCCGACGGCGAACTCGTCCGCACCTACCGCAAGATCCACCGCTTCGGCTTCGACAGCGGCGAGGCGGTGGCGATGGGCGCCGGCCAGGAGATCGTCACCGCGGACGCCGGCCCCGCCGTGCTGGGCCTGGCCACCTGCTACGACCTGCGCTTCCCCGAGCTGTTCCGGGCCCTGCTGGACGCCGGCGCCGAACTGCTGGTGGTCCCCGCCGCCTGGCCCGCCCGGCGGGCCGAGCACTGGAACCTGCTGGCCCGGGCCCGCGCCGTCGAGGAGCAGGCCTTCGTGCTCGCCTGCAACACCGCCGGCACCCACGGCGGGGTCGAGCAGGCCGGCCGCAGCATCGTGGTCGACCCCTGGGGCCGGGTGCTGGCCGAGGCCGGGCCGGACGAGCAGGTGCTCACCGTCGAGTTCGACCCGGCCGAGGTCGCCGCGTGCCGGGCCGACTTCCCGGTCCACCGGGACCGGCTGCTCGGCATCCCCGCCCCCGTGCAGCGCTGACCCCGCCGGAACGGGGGCGCGGATTTTCCGTGCCCTTGGTCCGGATTGACCATTCCGGGGTACTCTGTGCGCGTTTCGCGCGCCGGTTCCCGGCCGCAGGAGGGCGCGCGCGGCACGGAGAGGGGGCGGCCATGACCGCTGCGGGAACCGGGGGCGGGCGCGCCCTGATCCGGCGCCACAGCCTCCGCGAGCAGATCGCCGACGCCCTGCGCGACGAGATGATGGCCGGCCGGCTCCCGGCCGGACGGAACTTCACCGTCAAGGAGATCGCCGACATCTACGGCGTCTCCGCCACCCCCGCCCGGGAGGCCCTGGTCGACCTGGCCGCCCAGGGCCTGCTGGTCAGCGAACCGCACCGGGGCTTCACCGTCCCCGAGTTCAGCTGGCACGACTTCCTGGAGATCTTCGAGGCCCGCACCCTGCTCACCGACAACGCGCTGCGCCACCTGTCGGGCCGGCCGCACGGCTACGACTGGTCCCGGCTGGCCTCGCTGCGCCGCCGGGCCGACGCCGCGGCCCGGGCCGCCCGGGCCGGGCAGCTCGACGTCCTGGTCGGCTGCGACCTGCGGTTCTGGCAGGAGGCCGCCGGGGTGCTGTGCAACGGCCGGATCGCCGACTACCTGGGCTGGCTGCGGATCCAGTCCTGGATGTTCGCCGCCCCGCACCTGCGGGCCGGCGGCGACCTGGCCGGGGTCTGCTGGGACCGGCACGGCGAGCTGGTCGACCGGATCGAGGCCCGGGACCGGGCCGGGGCGCACCGGATCGTCAACGACTACAACCTGGCCACCGTCGAGCTGCTGGCCCGGCGGCTCGGCCAGCCGCTCGACGGCGTCGCGGTGCTCCGGCTGCTGCGCGAACCGCTGATCCCGCCGCCGGCCGCGCCGGCCGAGCGGCCGCCCGCCGCCGCACCCCGGCCGGCCTCCGCCGCGGTCGGCCTCGGCCGGGTGCCGATGCCCCGCTTCGTGCCGCCCGGGCGCTTCGCCCGGCCGTTCCGCCCGGGCAGCGGGGAGCCCGCCGCGGGCCGGTAGGGTTGGGGCCCGTTGCCCCGCCACCCGAGAGGATGAGCCGGCCCATGGCCTGCGACCTCTGGCTCGTCCCGCTCGTGGACGTGCTCTCCCACAGCCCCGAGAACCCGTTCCGCGAGGACCTCGACCGCTACAACGCGGTGCTCGCCCAGCACGGGCTGCCGCCGGTTCCGGTGCACCCGTACGTGCCGGGCTTCTCCGGGGAGGTCGAGACGATAGCCGCGTTCGACTACGACTCGCTCCACTTCCTGCGCCGCGCCTACCTGTTGGGGCTCACCGGGTTCGAGGTGACCCCGGTGGACGCGCTCGGCAGCGACTACGAGCAGCTGCTGGAGATGTTCGAGACCACGGCCGAACAGTCGCACCTGGTCTGGCACTTCGACCACGCGGGCGCGTACCTGCCGGTGGACTTCCAGCTCCCGCTGGTCGCCGACGAACTCCTCGCCGCGGGCGGCCCGTTGGGCTCCTCCTACGGGCTGCTGCGCGAACTCCAGGCGGTGGCACCGCTGTTGGGCATCGATCCGCTCGACCCGCCGCTGCCCACCCGCCCGCTCGGCCCCACCCGGCTGGAGCAGCCCTTCGGGCCGCCGATCGACGACTTCCACCCCTACGCCCGCGAGCGCCACGCCTGGTCCGGCCTCTACACGGCGGCCACCCGCAGCGTCACCCAGGGCTCGATGGTCGTCTTCGCGTAGCGGACGGACGGTCGGGCGGCCCGTCAGCGCAGCGGGCCCTCCGGGGGGCGCTGGCGGGGCATGGTGGGGCGGGTGCCCGGCGGGGGGAGGACCCGGACCTGGGCGCCGGAGCCGCCCTCGTTGCGGCCGCCCCAGGAACCGGGGGCCTGGGTGGGCAACTGGCTCATGCCGGCCCGGAACTCCAGCATCCACTCGGAGGTCTCGGTGCGGACCATGTCGGAGACGTCCTCGCAGAACCGGCGCAGCACGCCCAGGCAGCGCTCGGCGGCCTCGCCCGCGGTGCCCTCGGTGGGGCCCAGGACCTCCCGGACGCACTCGGAGGCCCAGTCGAACTGGAAGGCCTCCAGGCGGCGTTGCAGCGCCTGCGAGGTGGAGACGTCGCGCATCCAGCCGGAGGTGAGGCCGAAGGCGCGGTCGGCGACCAGCGAGGCGGCGGCCAGCGCGAGGCCGGTGTAGCCCCACTCCATGGCGTGCGGGAGCTCGCCGGTGAGGGAGACCAGCGGGGCGGTGACGCCGCCGACGCCGAACACCGTGGCGGAGAACCGCAGCAGGCGGGCCCAGCGGCGCTTCCAGACCCGGTCCCGGCGGTACCAGTCGATCGCCTCGACCGCGCGCTCCTCCGACCAGCGGTAGAGCTCCTCCAGGCGCTCGGCGGGCTCGCCCCAGTCGCCGAGCGGGAACTGACGGGCGCTCAGGTCGGCGCGGCGCCGGGTCGGGGTCCGTCCGGCGGCACCCGGGACGGACTGGTCGTCGTCGGCGACCTCCTTGCCCCAGGGGCTCTCCTCGGGCTGCATTTCCGGCTGGCTCACCTGTGGCGCTCCCTGTGGCGGGGTGACTGCGGAGGCCCGGCGGGCACCGGGACTGACGGTACGGAACCCGAACGGCCCGGCGGGTCGGGCCGTCGGCGCGCGGAACCCGCGGTTCGTTGCGTGGCGGTGCGGACCCGTGGCGCCGCGCGCGGGTCTGGAGCCGCCCATGGTGCCGTGCCCGGCGGTGGGGCCGGGTCCTGGTCCAACAGCACTTCTTACCGCCAAATGGCTGACCGTGGGGGCGCTTCCGCAGTGATCGTTATGTGATTTCACCTCCGGAAGCCGAGGTGGGAGGGTTGCGCCGGGTGGCCGGATTTCACCCGTCCGAGCGAGCCGGGCCGGGGACGTCGACGTGACGCGGCCGCCGTTCGGGGGGACGCTTGTGGTTTCCTACGAATCACCGGGTGTCGACCGCCCCGGCACTTGGAGCTTCCGACCGGAGCCGCCGACGGGGCGGAACCGGCCACCGACTAGGCTTGGCAGGCGTGAAGGTCCTCGTCATCGGAACCGGCGCCCGCGAACACGCCCTGTGCCGCTCACTGTCCCAAGACCCCGCCGTCAGCGAGCTGCACTGCGCCCCGGGCAACGCCGGGATCGCGCGGGTCGCCGCCCTGCACCCGGTCGACCAGCTGGACGGCGCCGCCGTCACCGCGCTGGCCCGGGAACTGGGCGCCGACCTGGTGGTGGTCGGCCCGGAGGCCCCGCTGGTGGCCGGCGTCGCCGAGCCGCTGCGGGCGGCCGGCATCCCGGTCTTCGGCCCCGGCAAGGAGGCCGCCCAGCTGGAGGGCTCCAAGGCGTTCGCCAAGGACGTGATGGCCGCGGCCGGCGTCCCCACCGCGCGCTCCTACGTCTGCACCACCCCGGAGGAGGCCGCCGCCGCGCTCGACGCGTTCGGCGCCCCGTACGTGGTGAAGGACGACGGCCTGGCGGCCGGCAAGGGCGTCGTGGTCACCGAGGACCGGGCCGCCGCGCTGGAGCACGCCGCGGCCTGCATGGGGGCACCTCCCGGCCCCCCTGGGGGCCGGGGGAGGGTGGTCATCGAGGAGTACCTGGACGGGCCCGAGGTCTCGCTGTTCGCGATCACCGACGGCACCACGGTGCTCCCGCTCGTCCCGGCGCAGGACTTCAAGCGCGCCCTGGACGGCGACCGGGGCCCCAACACCGGCGGCATGGGCGCCTACTCGCCGCTGCCCTGGGCCCCCGAGGGCCTGGTCGCGGAGGTGCTGGAGAGCGTCCTGCAGCCCACCGTCGACGAGCTGCGCCACCGCGGCACCCCGTTCTCCGGCCTGCTGTACGCGGGCCTGGCGCTGACCTCGCGCGGCACCCGGGTGATCGAGTTCAACGCCCGCTTCGGCGACCCGGAGACCCAGGTCGTGCTGGCCCGGCTGCGCACCCCGCTGGCCGGCGTGCTGCTCGCCGCCGCCGACGGCACGCTCGGCGAGCTGGAGCCGCTGCGCTGGTCCGAGGAGGCCGCGGTCACCGTGGTGATGGCCTCCGAGGGCTACCCGGCGAGCCCGCGCACCGGCGACCCGATCGAGGGCCTGGACGCGGCGGAGGCCGACGGCGCGTCCGTGCTGCACGCCGGCACCAGGTCCGGCCCGGCCGGCGAGGTGCTGACCGCGGGCGGCCGGGTGCTGTCGGTGACCGCCGTCGGCGCGGACCTCGCCGAGGCCCGGGCGAAGGCGTACGCGGGCGTCGCGGAGATCTCCTTCAAGGGGGCCCAGCACCGCACCGACATCGCGGCGGCGGCGGCCGCCGCCGGGCAGCAACTCCCGTAGCAGAACGCGCCCGCGGGGCGCTGCGCCCGGACCGACCCGTCCGGACGCAGCGCCCCGCGGCGTTTCCCGAGGTCGCCGCGGTCAGCGCCGCGGTCGGAAAACCAGCCCTTCGGGTGATGCCCCGGGCATCCCGCTGACGGGGCGGGAGTGCGGGCCTTAGGGTGCGCTGCATCGCGCCGGGGCGGGGGCACCGGCGCGGACGCGGCTCGTCGCGCCGACGCGCCGGGGGGATGCTGGGAGCGTGGCGCGTCCCGCCGCGGTGTCACCAGGACGGGTGGAATCGCCGGACTTCCGGAACACCCGGCCGCACCGGGGCGTCGAGACTGGCGGGAGAGCGCCACGCGAGTCGTACCACCGGGTTCGGCACCCGCCGCTTCCCGTACCGGAATTGATCGAGTCGAGTCGGCTGCGAAGGGGGTGCCGCGGCGATGGCTGCAGTGGACACCGCACGCGCACGAGCCCAGGCCGTCCTGCGTCTGCGCGGACGGGCCGTGGCCGCCGCCGCGCTGCCCGCCGCCTGCGCGGTGGTGCTGCTGGCCGGGCGGTTCACCGGACACATAGGCGCCCCCGGGGCGCCGGACGCCCCGCTCTGGGACGGCATCCGCTGGGCGGTCTGCGCGGTCGCCGCGCTGACCCTGGCCCTGGCCGCGCTGGTCGCCCGGGGCCACCGCCGGGCCGTCCCGCCGGTCACCCCCGCGGTGCCGCTGGCCCGGGCCGACGCCCCCGAGCTGTACCGGCTGATCGAGGAGCTCGCCGAGCGCCTGGACGTGCCGGCGCCCGCCGCGATCGCGCTCACCCCCGACTGCGACAGCTGGCTGGAGGAACCGCACCCCGCCGGGCGCCGGACCGGCCCCGCCGCCCCGGTGCTGGTGATCGGCTCCCCCTTCCTGTGGTGGATGCGGGCCGGCGAACTGCGCGCCCTGCTGGCCCCCGTGGTGGCCGGCACCGCCGCGGCCGCCGACCCCGACATCGCCGCCGCCCGCCGCTGGGTGCGCACCCTGGACGCCGCCCTGGGCGAGCGCCGCCGCGGCCCCGCCGCGCTGGCCGGCGCGGTCGACCGCCGCCTGCTCGGCGCCTGCCGCGAGCACTCCGCCGAACTCGAGCACGCCGTCGCCGCCTGGGCCTCCGAACAGGCCCGGGCCGTCGACTACGGGCCGCGGATCGCCGCCCAGGCCCAGGTCGGCCTGGCCTACGCGGGCTGGGACCGGCTGCTCACCCGGGTCGCGCTGCCCGCCTGGCGGCTCGGCCTGCACCCCGCGCACCTGAACGCCGGCGTGGTCTCCGCGCTCACCGAGCTCTCCCGCCGCGACCGGCTCGCCGACGGCTACGAGAACCGGCTCGGCGACCGCCCCGCCTGCGACCTGCTGGAGGAGCCCGGCCTGGTCGACACCCGGGTGTCCCGGCTGGCCGCCGAACTGCTGCACGAGGAGCCGGCCGGCGGCTGGCAGCCGCTCGACTGGGCGGACTACCCGCACCGGGTCGTCGACCGCGGCTGGCGCGCCCAGGCCGCCGCGCTGCAGGCCGCGCTCGGCGACGACCGCCCGCACACCGGCCCGGCGCTGGACAAGCTGCTGGCCCGGCTGGCGGCCGGCGAGGCCGAGGAGCTGTCCGCCGCGCTGGCCGGCCAGGTGGCGCGCGCCGCCCGGGTCGCGCCCCCGCTGCCCCCCGTGCGCAGCGGCCGCGACCTGCTGGTCGAGCACCTGACCGCCACCGTCTGCTGCGCCGCCGTGGACGCCGGCACCGCCACCCCCGGCCTGGACTGGCTGGACGGGCCGGTGCTGGTCTGCCCGGCCGCCCCCCGGGCCGAGTTGGCCCCCGCGGTGGCCCGCGCGGTCGAGGACGGGCAGGACGGACCGCTGCGCGCCTGGCTGGAACGGGCCGGGGTCGGGCTGGAGCGTCCGGTCCGCCTTTCGGGCTGAACCGGGACGGTTCCGGACCGCCCGGGGAAACCCGGTTTCATCCGTACCAATTGCTACGGTGGGGTGACGCTTCGCCGTCCAACTGTGGTGTGCTGGACCGCACGCACATCCGCATGGCAATTGCCAAAACCCTCGGTGGATGGGCGAAGGGTGGGGAGGGCGTGTGGGGACGGAATCCAACCGCCGGTGGGAGTCCGGCACGCTGGCGCACGGGGTCTCCGACCCGTTCGGGCAGGGCCCGCTGCCCTGGCTCCGCAGCCCCGACCACTACCTGGCCGACGGCGAGGGCGTGGTCCCCTGGTACGTGAGCGTGGACGCCCCCGGGCAGCGCCCGGTGGACGGACCGGCCCGGCCGCGCCCGGCCGTCAGCGGCCCGCGCAACTCCGACGACGTGCGCCAGCAGATCAAGGGCTTCGCCTCGGCGGGCACCGCCCGGCCCGGCGGCGCGGTGGACTTCCGGGTCACGGTCAACCCGCCGCAGGAGTTCCAGGTCGACGTCTACCGGATCGGCCACGACGGCGGCGACGGCGCCCGGCAGGTGTACTCCAGCCCGCTGATCTCCGGCCTGGCCCAGCCCGCCCCGATGGTCGCCGACCGCACCGTCTCCTGCCACCACTGGTGGCAGTCCTGGCGGCTGCAGGTCCCCGCGGACTGGCGCTCCGGCGCGTACGTCGCCGTGCTGACCACCGCCGACGGCGGCCACCGCAGCCACATCCCGTTCACCGTGCGGGACTTCGACCCGGCCGACCTGCTGCTGGTGCTGCCCGACGTGACCTGGCAGGCGTACAACCTGTTCCCCGAGGACGGGCACCTGGGGGCCAGCCTCTACCACGCCTGGGACGGCGCGGGGCGCCTGGCGGGGGAGGGGGAGGCGGCCGTCACGGTCTCCTTCGACCGGCCGCACGCCGGGGCCGGGCTGCCGCTGCACGTCGGGCACGCCTACGACTTCATCCGCTGGGCCGAGCGCTACGGCTACGACCTGGGATACGCCACCGCCACCGACCTGCACGCCGGACTGGTGGACGCCTCCCGCTACAAGGCGCTGGTCTTCCCCGGCCACGACGAGTACTGGTCGGAGCCGATGCGGCGGGCCGCCGAACGGGCCCGGGACGGCGGCACCTCGCTGGTGTTCCTGTCCGCGAACGCCGTGTACTGGCGGGTCGAGCTGTCGGCCGGGGCGAACGGCGAACCGTCCCGGCTGCTGAACTGCCGCAAGCGCCAGCGGGTCGCGCCCGACCACCCCGCCGCCGGGGTGCCCGGAGCGGCGTCCGCGCTCTGGCGGGACGCCGGCGAGCCCGAGCAGCACCTGCTGGGCATCCAGTACGCGGGCAGCGTGCCCGCCCCGGTGCCGCTGGTGGCCCGCAACACCGGCCACTGGCTCTGGCAGGGCACCGGGCTGGCGGACGGCGACGAACTGCCCGACCTGGTCGCCGGGGAGGCCGACCGCTACTACCCGAAGGTCCCGCTGCCCGCGCACACCGAACGCGTCCTGCTCGCCCACTCCCCGTACCGGGACGCCGCCGGGCGGCCCGGCCACCAGGAGACCTCGCTGTACCGGGCACCCAGCGGCGCGTACGTGTTCGCCGCCGGGACGTTCGCCTGGTCGCCCGCGCTGGACCGGCCCGGGCACACCGACGAGCGGATCCAGCGCGCCACCGCCAACCTGCTCGACCACCTCTGCAAGGAGGGGCGCACCGGCTCCTGAGCGGACGGGCGTGAAAGACTCGGTCGCAGAGCCCCCCAGCTGTGAGGACTGACTGACCGTGAGCGGATTCGTCACCAAGCCCGAGCCGGTCCAGGTGCCCGGCCTGGTCCACCTGCACACCGGCAAGGTGCGCGACCTGTACCGGGACGCCGACGGCAACCTGGTGATGGTGGCCAGCGACCGGACCTCCGCGTACGACTGGGTGCTGCCCAACGAGATCCCCGACAAGGGCCGCGTCCTCACCCAGCTCTCGCTGTGGTGGTTCGAGCGGATCGCCGACATCGTCCCCAACCACGTGGTCTCCACCGAGCTGCCCGCGGGCGCCCCCGCCGACTGGGCCGGGCGCACCCTGGTCTGCCGCAGCCTCGACATGGTGCCGGTGGAGTGCGTCGCCCGCGGCTACCTGGCCGGCTCCGGTCTGGAGGAGTACCGGGTCTCCCAGACCGTGTGCGGCGTCGGCCTGCCCGCGGGCCTGGACAACGGCTCCGAGCTGCCCGGCCCGATCTACACCCCGGCGCTCAAGGCCGAGGTCGGCGAGCACGACGAGAACGTCCCCTACGAGGAGACCGCCCGCCGGATCGGCGCCGAACTCGCCGCCACCCTGCGCCAGACCACCCTCGCGGTGTACTCCCGGGCCCGCGACATCGCCCGCGAGCGCGGCCTGATCCTGGCCGACACCAAGTTCGAATTCGGCCTGCTGGACGGCGAGTTGGTGATCGGCGACGAGGTGCTCACGCCCGACTCCTCGCGGTTCTGGCCCGCCGACGAGTGGGAGCCCGGCCACGACCAGCCGTCCTTCGACAAGCAGATCATCCGCGACTGGCTGACCTCGCCCGCCTCCGGCTGGGACCGCAGGAGCGAGAACCCGCCGCCGCGGCTGCCCGACGAGGTGGTCGCGCACACCCGGCAGCGCTACATCGACGCCTACGAGAAGCTCACCGGCCTCGACTGGAAGTGACCTCCCGGTACGGCTGGCCGTGGGGGCCGCCTCACAGCCAGCCGTGCTCGCGGGCGATCCGGACCGCCGCGTGCCGGTTCTCCGCGCCGAGCTTGCCCGCCGCCGAGGACAGGTAGTTGCGCACCGTGCCCGGCGAGAGCGCGGCCCGGTCGGCGATCTCGGCGATCGAGGAGCCGTTCGCGGCCAGCTCCAGCACGTCCGTCTCGCGCGGGGTCAGCGGGGAGTCGCCCGCGCTGATCGCCTCCGCCGCCAGCTCCGGGTCCACGTAGCGGCCGCCGGCCCGGACGGTGCGGATGATCCCGGCCAGGTCCGAGGCCGAGACGGTCTTCGGCAGGAAGCCGCGCACCCCGACCTCCAGGGCCCGCTTCAGGTAGCCCGGGCGGCCGTGCCCGGTCACGATCATCACCCGGCACTCCGGCAGCCGGTGGCGCAGCTCGGCCGCCACCTCCAGACCGTCCAGGCCCGGCATCTGCAGGTCCAGCACCGCCACGTCCGGGCGGTGCGCGGCGGCCATCGCCAGCGCCTCCGGGCCGGAGGCCGCCTCGGCGACCACCGTCAGGTCGTCCTCCAGGGCGAGCAGCGCCGCCAGGGCGCCGCGGATCAGGTGCTCGTCGTCCGCGAGCAGCACCCGCACCGGATCGGTCATGACGCCAGTTCCCTTGCTGTGATCGGTAGTTCGGCGGTCAACCGGAACCGCCCGGGGCCGCTGCCGGCCGTGCTCAGGGTGCCGCCGTGCGCGGCCAGCCGCTCGCCCAGGCCGCGCAGGCCGCTGCCCGCGCCCTCCGCGCGCGGCGGCGGGACGGCCGGGACGCCGTCGTTCTCCACCTCCAGCACCGCGGTGCCGCCCGAGACCCGCAGCCGGAAGAGGCAGTGGGCGGCCTCCGAGTGCCGCAGCACGTTGGTCGCCGCCTCCCGGACCACCCAGCCCAGCACCGACTGCGCCTCGGCGGGCAGGCCGCCCGCACCGGACAGCTCGGTGCGGCAGTCGACGTTCGCGGCCCGCAGCACCGAGGCGGCGCCGGCCAGTTCGGTGTGCAGCTCGACGGTGCGGTAGCCGCGCACCACCTCGCGCACCTCGCGCTGCGAGTCCTGCGCGATCCGCTGCACCTCGGTCATCTGGTCCACCGCCTGCGGCTGCTGACGGCGGGCCAGCCGCACGGCCAGCTCGCTCTTCAGCGCGATGGTGGCCAGGTTGCGGCCCAGCACGTCGTGCAGGTCCCGGGAGAACCGCAGCCGCTCCTCGGCGACCGCGAGGCGGGCCTGGGCCTCCCGGGCGGCGTCCAGCTCCCACACCACCTTCGCGGTCCAGGCCGAGCCGCGGGCGGTGCAGGCGGCGATCGACGACCCGAGCAGGCAGCCGGTCAGCAGCCCGGCCACGAACCCGGGGGAGGCGCCCGTCAGCAGGAGCGGCAGCGCGACCAGCAGCAGACCCGCCACGGCGGCCGCAGCCGTCTCCAGGACCGACAGGGCGACCGCGGTGGCGGCGATCCAGAAGGTCATCGTCAGGATCGAGACCGTCAGCGGGAACGACGCGCCCTCCGCCTCCACCGGCGGCCCGAGCAGCAGCTCCGCCACCGAGACGGTCGCCGAGGCCGCGCCCGCCACGGCCACCCAGGCGTACGGGCGGGGCCGCCGCCCCAGGTAGGCGGCCATGCCGACGCGGACCAGCACCCCGTTCAGCGCCGCCGCCGCCAGCGAGCCGGCCACGGCCACCGCCGACTCGGCGTCCGTCACCCCGTCGCGGCCGAAGCTCCCGGCCACCACGCCGAGCGTCACCACCGGCTGCACCAGCGCCACCGCGTACAGCGACCAGCGCACGTACAGCTCGGTGCGCTGCGGCTTGGACAGCGCCCGCCAGCGGCGCACCGGTCGCGGCCTGCTCATCCGCACGGGGCGGCCCTCCGTCGTTCCTGGGTGGTCGTCGGACGAATCTAGCGGCGCGGCTCCCAGCGGAACCAGCGGCGGGCCGCCCAGGCCGCCGCGCCCGCCCAGGCCGCGGCCAGCAGCAGCGGCAGCGCGGCCGGGCCCCAGCTGCCGAGGAAGCCCCCGGACGGGCCGGTGCCGTCGGTGCCGAGCCAGCCGATGTGCAGGAGCTGGAACGCGGGAGTAGTCGGGAGCAGGCGGCAGACGTCCGCCACGGCGTCCGGCATGGACTCCAGCGGGATCATCAGGCCGGAGCCGAACTGGGCGGCCAGCAGCAGCGGGAGGGTGGTGATGCCGGCCGTCTCGACGGTCTTGGTGACCGCGCTGGACAGGGCGGCCAGGCCGGTCAGCAGCAGGGCGGACAGGGCCAGTCCGGCCAGCACCAGCAGCGGGTTCGCGGGGGCGCGCAGGTCGAGCAGGGCGAAGCCGCCGACGCCGAGCAGCAGGCACTGGAGCAGCGCCAGCCCGATCGAGGGGACGGCGGTGCCGAGCAGGACCTCGGCGTCGGCGGCCTCGCCGGTGCGCAGCCGCTTCAGCACCAGGTCGTTGCGGCGGGCGGTGTAGGCGGTGGTCAGGTTGGTGTAGACGACCACCAGCAGGACGATGCCCATCGAGCCGGTGACGAGGTTGCCGTTCACGTCGAACCCGGGGGTGCGCTCGGCGGCGGCCCGCAGGACCGAGCGGAGCGAGCCGACCAGGACGAACGGCAGCACCAGGGCCAGGAACACCGCCGTGCGGTTGCGGCGCAGCAGCACGGTCTCGGCCCGGCCGAGGGCCAGCAGCCGGGAGAACGGGGTGAGGGCGGGCGCGGTGGCGCTCATGCGGCACGTCCGATCTGCGACGGGGCGACGGGGGCGGCGGCCGGGTCGGCGGAGGCCGCGACGGCGAGGAACGCCTCCTCCAGGGAGGCGCTGCGGGCGTCCAGCCGGGCCAGCTCGACCCGGTGGCGGGCGGCCCAGCCGAGCAGCTCGGTCAGGGTGCCCTGCAGGTCGGGGGTGCGCAGCAGCACCCGGCGGCCGTCCAGTTCGGGGACGGCGCCGGGCAGGACCGGCAGGTCGAGCGCGGCGTGCGGGCCGGTGCGCTCGGGGAGTTCGAAGCCGATCCGGGCGGGGTGGGCGGCCAGCACCTCGGCGACCGTGCCGCCGGTGACCACCCGGCCGTGGTGCATGATCGCCAGCCGGTCGGCGAGCTCCTCGGCCTCCGCCAGGTAGTGCGTGGTGAGCACCACCGTGGTGCCGGCCGCCCGCAGTTCGCGGATCAGCCGCCACACCGAGGCCCGGGCCTCCGGGTCCAGGCCGGTGGACGGCTCGTCCAGGAACAGCACCTCGGGGCGGCCGAGCAGGGCCATCGCCAGGTCGAGCCGGCGGCGCTCGCCGCCGGACAGCTGCTTGACCCGCACGGTGCGCCGGGGCAGCAGGCCGACCAGGTCGAGCGCCTCGTCGACGGCCCGGGCGCCGGTGGTCAGGCCGGCCCAGCAGCGGCCGGTCTCGGCCAGGGTCAGTTCGCCGGGGAAGCCGCCCTCTTGGAGCATGATGCCGATCCGCGGACGCAGCGCGGCCCGTTCCCGGAGCGGGTCGAGCCCGAGCACCCGGACCTCGCCGCCGCTGGGCGCGGCCAGGCCCTCCAGCACCTCCAGGGTGGAGGTCTTGCCCGCGCCGTTGGTGCCCAGCAGGGCGAACAGCTCGCCGGGGGCGACGTCGAGGTCCAGGCCGCGGACGGCCTCGAAGCCGCCGGGGCCGGACGGTCCGTAGCGGCGGTGCAGCCCGCGGGCCGTGACGGCGGGGCGGGGGCGGCTGGTGTCGGTCATGGCCCCAGCCTCCCGGCGGCCGGGGCCCGCCAGTAGTGCGGGCCGTCACCGGGCGCCGGTGCGTCCGCACGGGTCGGCGGTGACAAATGTCATCGGGTGCCGGGCCGGACGGGAGAACGGGCGGGGGAACGGATGGGGGAGCGGGCGGGGGATCCGCCGGCGGAAACCGGGGCGGGAACGCCGAAGGCCCCCCTCGGTGGAGGGGGGCCTTCGGAACTGGAGCGGACGACGAGATTCGAACTCGCGACCCTCACCTTGGCAAGGTGATGCTCTACCAACTGAGCCACGTCCGCAGGATATGGAGTTGTACTGCTGTACTGCACCAGTCTGTTCACGCTGACTGCGAGCGGACGACGAGATTCGAACTCGCGACCCTCACCTTGGCAAGGTGATGCTCTACCAACTGAGCCACGTCCGCACGGTGCCTGGGCACCGGCCGCCCCGTTCGGGTTCCCCCGGTTGCGGCGACGAGAATTACTCTACAACATCGATCGGCCTGCTCGCCCCACCCTTCCCCGGCGGCGCGGCCGGGGAAGGCCGGCGGGCCCGGAACGGGCCCGTGGCGACGGTCAGTTGCTCTCGGCGAACGCCTCGTACACGTGCTTCGGGATGCGGCCGCGGGCGGGCAGCTCGTGCCCGTTGGACTGGGCCCAGGCGCGGACGGCGGCCGGGTCGGGGGTGAGCGCGGTGCGGCGGAAGGACTTTCCGCTGCGGCTCTGCCGGCGGCCGGCGGCGACGAACGGGGCGAGGGCCTCCCGGAGCTTTTCCGCGTTGTCGGCGGACAGGTCGATCTCGTACGACTTCCCGTCCACGCCGAAGTGAACGGTTTCCGCGGCGGTGCCGCCGTCCAGATCGTCGGAGAGCGTGACGACTACACGCTGAGCCATGGGTGTCAATCCTCTCGGGCAATTCGGCCGTCGGGGGTCTCGGATGCCCCGCCGGTCCGCTGGGCCGGGATCGCGGCATCCGCCGGAGGGCAGGGGAGCCCACGCCGAGATGCGGCGCGTTCGGCTGCCGGTCGCCCTATTCTGCACCCGGGGGCCGGTGAAATCGTAGAGTTGGGGATTCCTTTTTTCGGGATATTCACGTGCTTCCGCCGGAGGCGGATACCCGGGTCGATACCCGTCCGCCGGAGACGGGATTAAACCGGCGAAATCGGATGCGTCCCGGAGGGGGCGGGAGCCCGCGGCCCTTGGGGCGTAAGGGGTGTGGGTCTACGCGCGTTGCCGCTGGTGGCCCGCAAGACGCCCCCGCCACCCAGGTAGTCTGGAGTTCCCCCGCCTTCACGCAATCACCACCGGGAGTGCCAGTGGCACGCGTCGTAGTCGACGTCATGCTCAAGCCGGAGATCCTCGACCCCCAGGGCCAGGCGGTGCAGCGTGCACTGCCGCGTCTCGGGTTCGCCGGGATCGCCGACGTCCGCCAGGGCAAGCGTTTCGAGCTGGAGCTGGAAGGGCCGGTCGACGACGCCGCGCTCGCCCGCATCCGCGAGGCCGCCGAGACCTTCCTCGCCAACACCGTGATCGAGGACTTCACCGTCCGCGTCGAGGAGGAGGGGCAGTGACCACCCGAGTCGGCGTCGTCACTTTCCCCGGTTCCCTCGACGACCGCGACGCCCAGCGCGCGGTCCGCCTGGCCGGCGCCGAGCCGGTCGCCCTCTGGCACCGTGACAAGGATCTCCACCAGGTCGACGCCGTCGTCCTGCCCGGCGGATTCTCCTACGGCGACTATCTGCGCTGCGGTGCCATCTCCCGCTTCTCGCCGGTGATGGACACCATCATCGAGCAGGCGAAGCTCGGAATGCCGGTCCTCGGTATCTGCAACGGCTTCCAGGTGCTGTGCGAATCGCACCTGCTGCCCGGCGCGCTCACCCGGAACGACTCGCTGCACTTCATCTGCCGCGACCAGAAGCTCCGCATCGAGAACGCCTCCACCGCCTGGACCCGGGATTACTCGGCCGGCCAGGAAATCGTCGTTCCGCTGAAGAACGGCGAGGGCCGGTTCGTGGCCGACGAGCACGTCCTCGACGAGCTGGAAGCCGAGGGCCGGATCGTGGCCCGCTACCTCGAGGTGAACCCGAACGGTTCGTACCGCGACATCGCCGGCATCACCAACGCGGCCGGCAATGTCGTCGGCCTGATGCCGCACCCGGAGCACGCCGTGGAGCCGCTCACCGGTCCGACCACCGAGGGCCTGGGCTTCTTCACTTCCGTCCTGAAGCAGCTGGTGAACGCCTGATGAGCCTCGACACCGTCAAGAACGCCGAGCAGACCCCGGACGCGGCCCAGCCCTGGGCCGAACTCGGCCTCAAGGAGGACGAGTACGCGCGGATCCGGGAGATCCTGGAGCGCCGCCCGACCGGCGCCGAGCTCGCCATGTACTCGGTGATGTGGTCGGAGCACTGCTCGTACAAGAGCTCCAAGGTCCACCTCAAGCAGTTCGGCGAGAAGGCCCCCGAGAACGACGCGATGCTCGTCGGCATCGGCGAGAACGCCGGCGTCGTCGACGTCGGCCAGGGCTACGCGGTCACCTTCAAGGTCGAGTCGCACAACCACCCGTCGTACATCGAGCCCTACCAGGGCGCGGCCACCGGCATCGGCGGCATCGTGCGCGACATCCTGGCGATGGGCGCCCGCCCGGTCGCCGTGATGGACCCGCTGCGCTTCGGCGCGGCCGACCACCCGGACACCCGGCGGGTGCTGCCCGGGATCGTCGCGGGCATCGGCGGCTACGGCAACTGCCTGGGCCTGCCGAACATCGGCGGCGAGGTCGTCTTCGACTCCTGCTACCAGGGCAACCCGCTGGTCAACGCGCTCTGCGTGGGCGTGATGAAGCACGAGGACATCCACCTCGCGCAGGCCTCCGGCCCCGGCAACAAGGTCATCCTGTACGGAGCCCGCACCGGCGGCGACGGCATCGGCGGCGTCTCGGTGCTCGCCTCGGAGACCTTCGACGCGACCGGCCCGGCCAAGCGCCCCGCCGTCCAGGTCGGCGACCCGTTCCAGGAGAAGCTGCTCATCGAGTGCACCCTGGAGATCTTCAAGGAAGACCTCGTCGCGGGCATCCAGGACCTCGGCGGCGCCGGCCTGTCCTGCGCGACCAGCGAACTCGCGAGCGCCGGCACCGGCGGCATGCGGATCGAACTGGACACCGTCCCGCTGCGCGACCACACGCTCTCTCCCGAGGAGATCCTCATGAGCGAGTCGCAGGAGCGCATGTGCGCGATCGTCGAGCCCGGCAAGGTCGAGCGCTTCCTGGAGATCTGCGAGAAGTGGGACGTCATCGCCACCGTCATCGGCGAGGTGACCGACGGCGAGCGGCTGGAGATCTTCTGGCACGGTGAGCTGGTGGTCGACGTGCCGCCGCGCACCGTCGCCCACGAGGGCCCGACCTACCACCGCCCGTTCGCCCGCCCGTCCTGGCAGGACGCCCTGCAGGCCGACGCCCCGACCGCCGAGCGGCTCGCCCGCCCGGGATGCGGCGACGAGCTGAAGGACGCGCTGCTCAAGGTCGCCGGCTCGCCGAACCAGGCGTCCAAGGCGTGGATCACCGACCAGTACGACCGCTACGTGCTGGGCAACACGGTGCTCGCCACCCCCGAGGACTCCGGCATGATCCGGATCGACGAGGAGACCAACCTCGGCGTCTCGGTCGCCACCGACGGCAACGGCCGCTACGCCAAGCTGGACCCGTACACCGGCGCCCAGCTGGCCCTGGCCGAGGCGTACCGGAACGTCGCGGCCGGCGGCGCCAAGCCGCTCGCGGTCTCCGACTGCCTCAACTTCGGCTCCCCCGAGGACCCGGACGTGATGTGGCAGTTCGCCGAGGCCACCCGCGGCCTGGCCGACGCCTGCCAGGTGCTCGGCACCCCGGTCACCGGCGGCAACGTCTCGCTGTACAACCAGACCGGCGACGTCGCCATCCACCCGACCCCCGTGGTCGCGGTGCTCGGCGTCATCGACGACGTCACCCGGCGCACCCCGGTCGGCTTCGCCGAGGAGGGCCAGCTGCTCTACCTGCTCGGCGACACCGCCGACGAACTGGGCGGCTCCGCCTGGTCGCAGGTCGTGCACAACCACCTCGGCGGCCTGCCGCCCAAGGTCGACCTGGAGCGCGAGCGGCTGCTCGGCGAGATCCTGATCGCCGCCTCCCGCGACGGCATGGTCGACGCCGCGCACGACCTCTCCGACGGCGGCCTCGCGCAGGCCCTGGTGGAGAGCTGCCTCAAGGGCGGTAAGGGCGCCCGCGTGGTCGTCCCGGAAGGCATCGACCCGTTCGTGTTCCTGTTCTCCGAGTCCGCCGGTCGCGCCGTGGTGGCCGTCCCGCGCAGCGAGGAGCTCCGGTTCAACGACATGTGCGGCGCCCGCGGCCTGCCCGCCACCCGGATCGGCGTGGTGGACGGCGAGGCGCTGGAGGTCCAGGGCCAGTTCACCGTCACCCTGGCCGAGCTGCGCGACGCCCACACCGGCGTCATCGAGGCGCTGCTCGCCTGACGCACCGTCACCCCGCGGGCGGTCGGACCGGATGATTCGGTCCGGCCGCCCGCCGGTGTCCGGAGCGGTGCGCTCCGGGCCGGTGACGGGGCAGCCGTTCCCCGGCACCAGGTGCGTGGAGGTGCGTGGCGGAGCCGACGGGTGCGGGTGGGGACGACCGGCGCGTCCGTCGCTCAGGCGGCTGCCAGCGCCGAACCGGCGCGCATCCGGGTCAGTAGCGCGTCGAGGTAGTCCTGGGAGGTGTTCAGCCGCATCGCCGCACCGAGTGCGATCTCGCGGCCCACCCGCGGGTCGGCTTCGACCAGCGGCCCGACCACGTTCTTGAACCAGCCGGCGGCGTGCCCGGCGTCCACGCCGATGTGCAGGTCGTGGTAGACGATGCCGACCTCGTCGAGTCCCGCGCGCCGCCAACTGTCCACCACGCAGCGGAAGCGGCGCGGGGCCAGGTACTCGGTGACGCCGAAGTACCCGACGGCCTTGTAGTAGTGACGGCGGGACAGGGCGAGGCAGGCCGACAGGTTGCCGGAGACACCGGCTTCCGGGAGGAAGGTGCGCGTGATGTACTCCCTGTCGACACCGATCGCGGCCAGCGCTCGGGCGAACAACAGGGTGTGGACCCGGGCGGGATCTCCGTTGCCCATCTCGTCCCAGTAGTTGGCGGCGATCTCCATCTTCTCGTCGCCGTGCCGACCGATCTGCATGACGGCGAGGATGTCGTCGAAGCGGGGGTCGAGGTTGGTCTCCTGCGCGAGCAGCAGGCGCAGTTCCTCCCGTCCGCCGTGCTCGGGCAGGAACTCGTGGTACAGCGGATGCCAGCCGGCCGGGTGCTCGCTCACCATGGTCTTGAGCCAGCGCACGTACTCGACACCGGTGACCGGGTAGCCGGAAACGCTCTCCTCCGGTATCCGCCGCAGCTGGTCGTCGAGCATCGCCCGCTCCAGCAGGGCCGCCACGTCGCGCAGCAGGGGTTGCCATTCGTGGTCGACCCCGACGACGGGGGCCGCGGAGAAATCGCGGTCGTAGACGCGGGCGAGGACGGCGTGCAGTTCCTCCAGCGCCTGGCGGTCGCTGTCCTCGTACGCCCGGCCGGCCAACAGCCGGCAGCTTTCGGCGAGTTCGCCGCGGAACGCGTAGTCCTGGGCCAGCCGGTCGAGTTCGTCGGCGGTGCAGTTCTCGAATGCGCGCAGGACCGCGAGCGGGCCCGCGTTCAGCAGTGCTCTCCAGTCGTCTGACATGTAGTTCCGTCCCCCTTGTCGTGTGCTCGGTTTCGGTCTCGGCCGACGCGGTCCGCCGGTGGCGGCGCGGGTGGGAGATCAGGCTTCGGAAAGAGCTCGTTGATCCGGCGTCAGCGTATCCTTCTAGGGCGAACGGTCGATGCCGCAATATCGTGGCGGTTCTGTCCGCAGGGGGTTTCGACCTTTCCAGTCGGCGAGTTGTCGCCGCCTGCAACCGGCTTGACCAGCGTGTTTGCCGGTCCGGCTGATTTCGGAACCGGTGACGTCGCTGGAAAAAGGTGTCCTTTTGTCCAGGGCCGTTCCCCGCCGTCCGGGGTGATTCACCAGCCGGAAGTCCGAGGGGCGGGGCGGCGGAGCAACCGGCCGTGCCGTCGCCGCGCACCCGGCGCCTGTGACGCGGTGCTCGGTGTCACCGGCGGGCGGCCGAACCGGATGATTCGGTCCGGCCGCCCCGCGGGGTTTTGTACGCTGCGGGCATGCCCACCGTGAAGCCCCGAACCTACGACCCGGTGAAGGTGCGCGCCGCGCTCACCGGGCAGCTCGACGCGATCGCCGCCGCCGTCCGGGAACTGGACGACGAGCGGCTCGCCCGCCCCACCCGGCTGGGGGAGTGGCGGGTGCGCGAACTCGTCGCCCACCTCGGCATGGTGGCCAGCTGGGTGCCGCTGCACCTGCACGACCCGCTGCCGCCGCAGGCCCCGATCACCCCGCTGTACTGGGCGTCGCAGACCCGCACCGCGGCCGCCACCATCGACGCCACCGCGGTCGAGCTGGTGGCCGAGCAGTTCGCCGGGGACGCCGCCCAGGTGTCCGGCGAACTCAACCGGCAGATCGGCGAGTTGTGGAAGGCCCTGGACAGCGAGGAGGGCCGGGAGCCCGGCCGGATCATCCCGATGCGGTTCGGCCCGATGCCGCTGGCGGACTTCCTGGTCACCCGGCTGGTCGAGACGGTGGTGCACGCCGACGACCTGGCCGACGCGCTGGGCCTCGACGCCTTCCCGCACGACCGCTTCGCGCTGGCCTCCACCGCCCGGCTGCTCGCCGACGCCTTCGCCGTCCAAGTACCGGGCGGCGCAGTCGAGTTGCGCATCCCGCCGTACGCGGTGGTGCAGGCCGTCGAGGGCCCCCGGCACACCCGGGGCACCCCGCCCAACGTGGTCGAGACCGACCCGCTGACCTGGATCCGGCTCGCCACCGGGCGGGTGCCCTGGGCCTCGGTGCTGGACGTCGCGCTCAGCGCGAGCGGCGAGCGCAGCGACCTCTCCGCGTACCTGCCGGTGCTGGGCTGAGCGCTACTTCCCCTCGGTGAGCGCGGCAGCCAACTCGCGGACGCCCGACTCGCGTTCGGCCGCCGTGTCACCGTAGTCGTAACTGTGGCTGAACTCGGCGGCCGGGAAGGTCCGGGCCATCCACACGCTGCAGTAGTGGCCCGGCATGAAGCAGGCCTGCAGCTCGGTGTAGACCTCCAGCACGTCCTCCGGGGCGAGGCCGGCGGTCGAGAGCCGGTGCCACAGCGCCTCCTCGGCGTGCAGGGCGAGCGAGCCGTCGGCGGTGACGATCTGCGGCTCGCCGCCCTGCCCGCGGATCTTGAACGCCGCGTAGCCCGGCACGCCGCGGGTGTGCCGGATGTCCTCCAGCACCCGCGGCCACCACTGCTCGTCGCTCTCGAACGCGCGCAGGTCGGTGCCGCGCATCCGGCTCTCCGCCGCCGAGAACAGCCGGAAGACCTCGTCCGGGTTCCCGGCCGCGCCCAAGGCCCGCAGGTTGTCGTCCAGTTCGCACAGGTTGTCGAGGAACGCCGCCAGGCCGCCGTTCACCGGCACCGACGGCCCCTGGAAGGTCACGTACACCGCCCAGACCCGGCCCTGCCCGTCCAGGCACAGCTCCGCGCCCCGGTCGTTGCCGAGCCGCGCCCACCCCGCCTCCGGCCGGTCGTCCACCGCGAGGCCCACACCGCGGGCCCAGTCGGCGAGCCGCAGCGGCTCGTCCTCACGGGCGGCACTGAAGTACGGCCCCACCTGCAGCGGCACCCCGGCGGAGGCCAGCAGCGCGACCGCCTCCGCCGGCGCGGCAGTGCCGGCGAACTCGGTGGGTGCGGGGCGACGCAGGCCGGACGGCCCGAAGCGGTCGAGCAGGCGCTGGGTGAGGTCGGTGGTCATGGCTCCGTCGTTTCGGTTCAGTAGCCGTAGCGGAATTCGTGCAGGATGTTCTGCCAGACCGGCTGGTCGAGCAGGCCGGGTTCGACCGCGCGCAGTTTGGCGGACAGCTCGTCGAAGACCTCGTCGTCGCTCGGCAGTTCGAGGTCGGGGTCCTCCTCGTACCCGTCCTCGTCGAGGGCGGCGGGGTACAGCTCGGCGAATTCCGGCAGGTGGGCCCGGCACCAGTCGATGTCCTCCGGGTCCAGCCGGGCGACGGCCGTCCACATCTCCCGCCCGCCGAAAGCGAGTTGGCAGCGGGCCAGGGAGTGCAGGCTGCGGTGGGCGGGGCGGCCGTCGACGGTCGGCGGCTGGTGCGCGCCGAGGGCGTACACCTCGCCGGTGGCGCCGTCGAGGGCGAAGGTGCCCGCGATGGAGGAGCCGATCACCACCATGGCGGCGCCGTCGTCCGGCAGGCCGGGCCAGTGCTGGGCGGGGCTCTCCGGCGCGCACGCCTCGGGCAGGCCGACGAGCAGCGGCTCCACGGGGTAGACGATCGCGCTGGGCGCGTCCGGCAGGCCGATCCCGCTGAGGAAGGCGCGGGCGGCCGGGTCGGTGATGACGGCGGGCAGCTCGGCCTCGGGGACGCGGCGGAGCCCGTCGGCGCCGTAGACCTGCTCCAGTTCGGCGCGGGTGACGGGTCGAATCGGAGGCAGGGGCACGGCGGAGGTCATGTGGCCACCCTAACTCGGGTGCCCCGGGGCCAGGGCGTCATGGGTGGAGCTGGCGCCGGCGCTGCTTGAGGCGGGCCAGGTAGTTCGTGTGGTCGGTGTGGTCGTCGCTGTAGTCGAAGCTGTGACTGACGTCCGTGAGGCCCGGGAACGTCGTGTGGATCCAGGCGCCGCAGTTGGAGCCCTTCGCGTTGCAGGGGGCTCTCTCGGTGTACAGGGAGCGGATGTTGGGGCCTTGGAGCTGGTCCAGGATCGGAGCGGCGATGCGTTGCTCGGAGTGCGCCTTCATGAAGTCGCTGCGGGCGACCAGGATGAAGTTCCGTTCGCCGTCCTGGTAGTGGAGCGAGGCGTAGTTGCTCCGTGCCTTGTCCACGGGGGCCCGCTTGGAGACGGGGGTGCCGTAGTCGCCCTGGGCCTGCCGGGCCCGTTCGGTGGCCCGGGCCAGTTCGGAGCCGCCGGTGCGGACCTTGCGGGAGTTCACCGCGGGCGAGCCGACCGGCGGGACGCTCTTCGGGTCCACCTTGAACCGCGGGTGGTTGCCGTTCGGGATGAAGTCCTTGATCCCGCTGTCGTCCTGGGTGTCCTTGTCGACCCGGGTCTTGGAGCCGTCGGCGTGCAGGCGGTGCAGGTCGCCCTTGTGGTCGAGGAGGTACACCGGGGTGGTGTCGTGGCCACTGATGATCTTCTTGTAGTCGTCGGCGAGCTTCTTCTCCAGGGCCTGGTGGTTCTCGTTCATCTTCTTGAGGCCCTTGGAGACGTCCTTGGCGTGGTCGGCCAGGCTGTCGAGCGCGGTCTCGATCGCGCCGAGGGCCCGGTCCGCCATGTCGGAGACGATCTGGCCCAGCTTGTCGCCGCCGCGCCCGCTGACCGCCCGGGTCCTGGCCCGGGTGGTGCGGGCGTGGTGGTCCTTCATGGTGGTGAAGTGCGCGTCGAACTGGCGGGACAGGGTCTCGGCGGCGTCGAAGTCGTGCTTGACGGTGTCGCTCATCGCCCGCTCCGGTGGGTGCTCGGGGTGTGGGAGGGGGCTCGGTCCGGTCGGCCGGCGTTCTGGGCGGCACCCATGAGGGTGTTCTCGCCGAACTGCTTCGCCGCGCCGAGCGGGTCGTCCGCGTAGCCCTTGACCTGGTCGACGGACTGTTGGACGCCGTCCTTGAAGCCGGACTTGCCGGCGTTGGCGGCCTCGCCCCAGTTGATGCCCTGCTGGGCGCCGAGGGCGTTGCGGGCGAGTTGGACGACGAGGTCCTGGGCGATGCTGCCGAGGGCGGCGAAGACCGGGCCTTCGACGAGGGAGAGCAGTTCGGAGAGCAACTGCTGCTCGGCCTCCTTGAGCAGGCGCCGGACGATGACGCGGGTGGCCTGGGTGGCGCCGAGCGCACCGGCCTCGGACAGGCCGAAGGTGAACGGGGCGGCGGCCTGGGCGGCGATCACCTCGGCGGCCAGGATGCCGAGTTGGACCACGGCGGCGATCTTCGCGCCGGTGATCACCAGGGCCGCGCCGTCCAGGCCGGTGGCGAACAGTTCGATCGCCTGGCCGACCTGGGGCATGTGGGTGCCGATGACCTTGTCCCAGTGGGCCTGGAACGCCTCGGCGCCAGCGCCCTCGGTGATGCCGAGGAACTCCTGGGCCGCGCCTTCGATCTGTCGGCCGTCGGAGGCCAGGGAGGCGGCGAGGTCGCGGAGTTCGTCCGCCATCTCGCGGTACTCGTCCTCGTCGACGTTGGGCCAGTTGATGCCGATCAGGTCGAGCACCCAGGCAAGTTCGTCGGGCAGTACCACGCCCATGTCGAATATCCTTCCCCCGAATTCTGCTCGTACGACTATCAGTTGGTATGTGAGAGTCGGTCAACTCCTGGCCGGTGACCGTTACCGGCTGGGTACGCTCTCGGCGGACAGTCGTTCGGAAACGGGGGCAGGGCATGAGTACGGACGGTCGAGCACCGGCGCTGAACGCCGGACGCCGGATGGCCGGAACGGCGCTGCTCGGCTGGCTGGACGACCCGCGCGCGCCGCGCCTATGCCGGATCACCGGCGGCCCGGGGTCCGGCAAGAGCCACCTGCTGGCCTGGCTGCTGGCGCTCGGCACCGCCCCGGACACCCCGCCCGGGCGGCGGGTGCACGCCGCCCTGCCGGCCGAGGGCCTCGACGTGCGCGGCGCGCTCTGGCTGCTCGGCAGCCAGCTCGGCTACGTCGCCCGCACCCCCGAGGAGCTGTGCGCCGCCCTCGACGAGGACGGCCGACGGACCGTCATCTGCGTGCCCGAGCTGGACCTGGCCCCGGACCCGGCCCGGCTGGCCGCCGAACTCCTCGACCCGCTGCTCGGACTGCCGCACTTCCGGCTGGTGGTGGACGGCGGCGCGGAGGTGTCGTTCGCCGGCGTCGCCGAGCCGGCCGTCCTCGACCTGGACGACCCGCGCTGGACCGACCGCGAACGCTTCGACGCCTGGTGCGCCCGCGCGGGCCACGATCCGGCCGGCTACCCCAGCCCCGGTCGGGCCGTCGGCCTCCCGGCGGGGCGGCCGACGGACCCCGCCGGCCTGCTCGCCCGGGTGCCGCGCACCGGCGACGGCACGCTCGACCTGCCCGCCGCCGACGAGGACGTGCTCACCGGCCTGTGGATCGCCGCCGCCCGGGCGGCGACCTCGGCCCGCTCGCCGCCGACCCGCTGCTGCACGTACGCGCCCGGCCCGCCGCTGTCACCGCCGCGCTCACCGGCCGCACCGACCCGGTCGCCACCGCGTGGGACGCCGCCGGACCGGCCCTGATCGACCTCCCCGACGTCGCGGGCCGGGCCCACACCCTGCGGGCCCGGCTGCTCACCACCGCCCCCGACGCCGCCGCCCGGCTCGCCACCGTGCCCGCCCCCTGGTCGGCCCGCTGGGCCCGCTGGGAGCCGGGCGCGGCCATCGGCACCACCCGGGGCGACGAGTGGCTGGTCGCCGACCGCAACGGCACCGTCCGCCGGTACTCCGCCGCCACCGGTGCCGTGGTCGGCCTGGTCCCGGTGGCCGAACCCCGGCCGCTCCAGGCGCTCACCGTCACGGCGGGCGGCACTCTGGTCCTGCTCGACACCTGGGGCGGCACCGAACTCCTCGCCCCCGTCCACCCGGCGCCCGGCCTCGAACCGTACGCCCTGGACGAGGCGCTCGCCCGGCTGGGCGCGGCCGCCGCCGTGCCCACCGCGGTGGCCGCCACCGCCCTCGCCGAGGACGCGCCGGCCCTCGGCGACGCGGTCGGCGCGGTCCACTGGTACGGGGCGGGCGAGGTCCACAGCGCCTCGCTGCACACCGGCCCGGTCACCGCCCTCGCGGCCCTCGCCCTCGGCCCGGAGGGGGTGCCGCTGCTGGCCGGCGGCGGCTACGACGGCACCGTCCGGCTCTGGGGGCCCGGCGAGGAGCCGATGGCCGCCCCCGTCGACCGCCGCCCCGCCCCCGTGACCGCCGTCGCCCTCGCCACCGGCCCCGACGGCCTGCTGCTGGCCGCTGCCTGGGCCGACGGCCTGGTCCGGATCCGCCGCCCCGAGCATCCGGGTGGCCCGCTCGACCTCCGCCTGGGGTCACCCGCCCGCGCCCTCGACTTCCACGGCGGGGCCCTGCTGGCCGCCCTCGACGACGGTCTGCTCGCGGTCGATCTGCACCAGCTCTGAGAACCGTCGGCCTCTCGGCCTCTCGGCCTCTCGGTCCGGGGCCGTGCCGGGCGGGGCGCGGGACAGGACCACCGGCTGTGACGAACTCCCTTGGCGCGCATGATGCTTCGGCAGTTCGCGCGGCGTTGGCCGGGCAGACCGGGGCGCTCCGGAGGGTGGTGCTGGGCCTGGGGGGAGCGGGAGCTGGGGCTGCCGACCAGGCTCGGGGCCTGGCGGGTGCGGGAGCGGGCGGACGGTTCTCGGCGGGCGGACAAGCCGGAGGACGGCCGGTCAGGGGACGGACGGGCCGCTCAGGTAGCTGCCGTCGGCGTCGTAGGGCCAGGCGTTGGCGGTGCAGCCCTTGAGGCCGTAAATCTGCTGCATCATCGCGGGGGCGGGCTTGCCCTTGCCGGGGCAGGTCTCGTGGCCGTGGCCGATCCGGTGGCCGACCTCGTGGTTGATGATCAGGGCCCGGTAGTCGGCCAGCGGGCCGTCGAACTCGGGTGAACCGGTCAGCCAGCGCTTGGAGTTGACCACCACCTGCTTGCCGACGTCGCAGTTCACCTCGCCGCGGGTGTCGAGGCCGCCGGTCGCGCAGATGGCGTCCGCGGTGTCGGGGGAGGCGATCTTGACGGTGAAGTCGTAGCTGCCGGAGGAGACCAGCTGGAAGCTGTCGCGCTTGTCGGTGGTCCAGCTGCGCGGGTCGGCGAGCACGGCCTGGACGGCGGCCGCGGCGCCGTTCGGGTCGATGCCGATGCCGTCCTCCACCTCCACCCGGTAGCGGCGCAGGGTCGCGCCGCTACCGACCCGGCCGCCGGAGGCGGTGGCGATGGTGAAGTCGCCGCTGCCGTGCCCGACGATCTGCGGCGGCGCGCTGGAGGCGGGTGGCGACGCGCTCGGCGGAGGCGTCGGGGATGGTGTCGGGGACGGCGTGGGGGAGGGGGAGTCGGTCAGCGGCGGGGTGACGGGACGGGCCTGCAGGGACGCGTCGTCGGCCCGCCCGGCGACGGCGGGCCGCAGGGCGACGTATCCGGCGGTGCCCAGCACCCCGAAGGCCAGGACGCAGCCCACGGCGAGGACCGCCCGGCGGCGGGCACGCCGACGGCGGATGCTCCTGCGGGCTGCGCGCATCTGGTTCCCCCCGGGGCGGTGACAGTGTGGACGGCCCACCCGGGAGCGGGCCGCATCGAGAACATACGCGGTATGGCCCCGTTTGGTTCCGGGCCGGCCCCCGGTCCGGTCGTCCGGGCAGCCGGGGCCTGCCCGAACGTCCGCCGAGGCCTGCCCGATCGTTCCTTGGCCCGCCCACGGAACGGCCCGCCCACGGAACGGCCCGCCCACGGAACGGCCCGCCCACGGAACGGCCCGCTCATGGGAACGGGCCGCCCCCCTGGTGGGGGGCGGCCCGTCCGGTCGGCACGGGGCCGTCGCTCAGTGCTCCTGCTTGAGCACGGTGTACGCCTCGGCGCTGCTGTCCTTCAGGAACTGCCAGCAGCGGGCCTCCTCCTCGGTCTCCTTGATCGCCCCGGCGGCCCGGGCGAGCGCCGCCAGGCAGCGCAGGAAGCCGCGGTTGCCGCGGTGCTCCCACGGGACGGGGCCGTGTCCGCGCCAGCCGCTGCGGCGCAGCGCGTCCAGGCCGCGGTGGTAGCCGGTGCGGGCGTAGGCGTAGGACTCCACCGTCCGGCCGGCGGCGAAGGCGTCGTCCGCGAGCATCGCCCAGGCCAGGCAGAACGCCGGGTACTCGGCGGCGACCTGGGTCGGCGAGGCGGACTCCTCGGCGAGCATCCGGTAGGGCTGCTCCTCCTCGGGCAGGAGGGTCGGCTCGGGGCCGTCGAGCAGGTTCTTGTGCATCTCCATGGTGTGCCAGTCTGCCACCCGCCCCGGCCGGTCCGACCGGGTCCGACCGGAACTTCCGCTCCGGAGGCGGACGGCGGTGGGCGGTCCGGGCCCGGGAACGGCGGAGCCCCCGCGTCCCGGGGCTGGGACGCGGGGGCTCCGGCGGCGGGCGCGTGGGCGCGCGGGCGCCTTACTTCATGCGCTTGCCGGCCGAGCGCAGCTGCTGCGCGGCCTCGGTGACGCGGTGGGCCATGCCGGCCTCGGCCAGCTTGCCCCAGGTGCGCGGGTCGTAGGTGCTCTTCTTGCCGACCTCGCCGTCGACCTTCAGCACGCCGTCGTAGTTGCGGAACACGTGGTCCACGACGGGGCGGGTGAAGGCGTACTGGGTGTCGGTGTCGAGGTTCATCTTGACGACGCCGTTCTCCAGCGCGGTCAGGATCTCCTGCTCGGTGGAGCCGGAGCCGCCGTGGAAGACGAAGTCGAACGGGTCCTGCTTGCCGTACTGCTTGCCGATCTCGGCCTGCAGGTCGGCGAGCAGCTCCGGGCGGAGCACGACGTTGCCCGGCTTGTAGACGCCGTGCACGTTGCCGAACGAGGCGGCCAGCAGGTAGCGGCCCTTCTCGCCCAGGCCGAGGGCCTCGGCGGTGCGCACCGCGTCGGCGACGGTGGTGTACAGCTCGTCGTTGATCTCGTGGGTGACGCCGTCCTCCTCGCCGCCGGTCGGGGTGATCTCGACCTCGAGGATGATCCGGGCGGCGGCGGCCTGGGCCAGCAGCTCCTGGCCGATGGCCAGGTTGTCGGCCAGGGTCTCGGCCGAGCCGTCCCACATGTGCGACTGGAACAGCGGGTTCTCGCCGCGGGCCACGCGCTCGGCGGAGATCGCCAGCAGCGGGCGGACGTAGCCGTCCAGCTTGTCCTTCGGGCAGTGGTCGGTGTGCAGGGCCACGGTGATGTCGTACTTGGCCGCGACGATGTGCGCGAACTCGGCCAGCGCGACGGCGCCGGTCACCATGTCCTTGTTGTACTGGCCACCCAGGAACTCCGCACCACCGGTGGAGATCTGGATGATGCCGTCGCTCTCGGCCTCGGCGAAGCCGCGCAGGGCGGCGTGCAGGGTCTGCGTCGAGGTGACGTTGATGGCCGGGTAGGCGAACTTGCCCGCCTTGGCCCGGTCGAGCATCTCGTTGTAGGCCTCGGGAGTTGCGATGGGCATGCGAATCCGCTCCTGTCGGTGTGGGGCGATCGGACGACGCTGTCCGAAGGCTCGATACGCCTGTGGTTCACGACATCGATGCGGTACGAGCGATAGAGGGTGGCAGCTCGACCGCGGGCCGGACACCTCGGCCATCCTCCCAGACTCCCCCTCCGGACACACCCAGCGGCCCGCCACTTGGGACGGCCGACCGGTGGAACCCCCGCGCGCCGCCGCCCGCGGGCCGCCGGTTAAGGCTTCGCAAAGCAGTACGGGCTATCCTGCGCGCGTGGAACACATCCAGCTCGCCGTCAATGTCCTTGACGCCAAACAGCTCGTCGCCTCCGTCGGCGCCATCGGGATCCTGGCGATCATCTTCGCCGAGACCGGCCTGCTGG
This sequence comes from Kitasatospora sp. YST-16, assembly GCF_026802215.1. Classification (NCBI taxonomy): domain Bacteria; kingdom Bacillati; phylum Actinomycetota; class Actinomycetes; order Kitasatosporales; family Streptomycetaceae; genus Kitasatospora; species Kitasatospora sp. YST-16. The sequence continues at coordinate 3,438,728 of NZ_CP113837.1, read as the reverse complement.
TCGGGTTCTTCTTCCCCGGTGACTCGCTGCTGATCCTGGCCGGTGTCGCCGCCTCCGGTGCCGCCGAGAAGGTGCTCGGCCCCGGGGCCCAGATGAACATCGCCGTCCTGCTGATCGGCGCACCGCTGTGCGCGATCGTCGGGGCGCAACTCGGGCACCTGCTCGGCCGCAAGGTCGGCCCGAAGATGTTCGACAAGCCGAACTCGAAGATCTTCCGGCCCGAGTACGTGGGCAAGGCGGAGGAGTACTTCGAGAAGTTCGGCCCGGCCAAGGCCGTGGTGATGGCCCGCTTCATCCCGATCGTGCGGACCTTCCTGAACCCGGTCGCCGGCACCCTGCAGATGCCCGCCAAGACCTTCTTCGTCTGGAACGTCGTGGGCGCGCTGCTGTGGACCGAGACCATGCTGCTGATCGGCTACTTCACCGGCGACCAGCTCGCCCCGGTGATCGACAAGTACCTGCTGCCCGCGATGGCGCTGATCATCCTGATCTCGGTCTCGCCGATCTTCGTCGAGGTGATCCGCGACCGGAAGAAGAAGAAGGCCGCCGCGGCCGAGGGCGGCACCGCCGCCGCGCAGCAGGGCGAGCCGGTCTCCAGCGGCCGCCACCGCAAGCACTGAGCCGCGGCCCCGGCCCGGCAACGGCGAGGGCCCCGACCACCACCCGGTGGTCGGGGCCCTCGCCGTTGTTCCACGTGGAACGCGGGCCGGCCGGAGGCTCAGAGCCCCAGGTCGTCCAGGGTGTACGCGGTGACGTACGGCAGGCCCGCCCCGGCGATCGCCGGGGCCGCGCCGCGCTCCACGATCACCGCGACGCCGACCACCTCGGCGCCCGCCTCGCGCAGCGCCTCCACGGCGGTCAGCACCGAGCCGCCGGTGGTCGAGGTGTCCTCCACCGCCAGCACCCGGCGGCCCTTCACGTCCGGGCCCTCGATCCGGCGCTGCAGGCCGTGCGCCTTGCCCGCCTTGCGGACCACGAAGGCGTCCAGCTTGCGGCCGCGGGCCGCCGCCGCGTGCAGCATCGCCGCGGCCACCGGGTCGGCGCCCAGGGTCAGGCCGCCCACCGCGTCGAACTCCAGGTCCGCGGCCGCGTCCAGCATCACCTTGCCGACCAGCGGCGCCGCCTCGGCGTCCAGCGTGATCCGGCGCAGGTCGACGTAGTAGTCGGCCTCCAGGCCGGAGGAGAGGGTGACCTTGCCGTGCACGACGGCCTTGTCCTTGATCTGCGCCAGCAGGGCGTCCCGGTCGTTGCTCATGGACAGCCAGTTTAGGGGGCCGCCGACGGGCTCAGCGCCGCCGCAGGGCCCGGACCAGCACCACCGCGCCGCCGATCAGCGCCACCCCGCCGCCGATCATCCACGGCAGCGCGCTGCGCTCGCCGTGCGCGCCGGGCAGCAGCGTCGGCTCCGAGCCGCCCCAGCGGGAGGCCGCCCGGGCCCGGGCGCTGTGGGCCGGCGGGGCGGGCGCGTACCGGCCGTGCGGCGGGGCGTGGTCGACCTCCTCCGCGGAGCGGCCGACGATGCTGCGCCGCACCGGGGCGCCCTCCTGGTCGTAGCCGGGCTCCGGGCGCGGGGCGGCGGGCACCGGGGCGGGCAGGTCGTCCGCGTCGTCGAAGGAGATCAGGTCGGAGAGGTCGTCGTCGAGGTCCTGGCCGCGCTCGCGCTCGTCCAGGAAGACCACCGTCGCGCCGTCGGTCGGGTCGTCGTCCGCCTCCTCGCCGTCCCGGTCGGCGGGCTCGGACACCTCGGCGACCAGCGCCGCCACCGCCCGGTCGATCAGCCGGCGGCCGGTCGCCTCCAGCGCCTCGGCCTCGAAGCCGGCCAGCCGGCCCGCGGCGGTCAGCTCGGTGGCGAACCGGATCGCGGTCTCGCCGGTGCGCTCGGCCAGGGTGATCCGCAGGCCGGCGGCCACCGGGGCCGCGCCGCGGATCTCCTCGCCGCTCAGCCGCACGGCGAGCGCGCCGTCCTGCCAGTCGCCCACGGTCAGCCGGCCGGCGAAGGTGATGGTGGACCCGGCGACCCGGATCCTGAGCCGGCTGTCGGCCCCCCCGGGGGCGGACGCCGACGCGACCGCGCTCAGCCCCGGCACGCAGCGGGCCAGCAGCTCACGGTCCAGCAGCGCCTCCCGGACCACCTCGGCGGGCACCGGGACGACAACCTCATGCTCCATACCGGCGAGCCTACCGACCGCCCGCCGCCGTGCCGAGCCCTCCACGCGAAGCCGGGCCGACCAACCCGCCAATGGGCGCAGCGCGCACCGGGCCCGGCCGCCCCGGCGGCCCCGCGCACGGCCAGAACTACCCGGTGGCGGAGGCCGGTTCACGGCCCGAACTGCCTGGTGGCGGAGGCCGGTTCACGGCCCGAACTGCCCGGTGGGGGAGGCCGGTTCACGGCCCCAGCAGGGTGTGCGGCGGCGGCAGCGGGGAGGGCCGGCCGGCGGCCAGCCGGGCCTCGGCGGCCCGCAGCGCGGGCACCGTCAGCGAGCGCGGGGCCGGGACGTCCGGGGACAGGCCCAGCGCGGGGGCGGTGCGGGCGGCCAGCAGGAAGGCCGAGGCCGGGCCCGGCTCCCCGCAGTCCTCGCCGGACGGCCCGCCCGCCCGGTACGCGACGGCCGACAGGCCCGCGGCGGCCAGCCCGGACTCGTCCGCCCACAGCCCGCCGCCCGGGGCGTCCGGCGCCCCGCCGCGGACCGCCAGCCGGCCCTCGGGGGCCAGCCGTCCGGCGGCCAGGCCGAAGAACTCCAGCGAGCGGTACTTGCCGCCCGAGACGGTGCCGTCCAGGTCCGAGACGATCACGTCGAACCGCTCGGCGGACCCGCGCAGCCAGCCCATCGGCTCGGCCTGGACCAGCCGCACCCGCGGGTCGTCGAAGGCGTTCCCGGTGAGCGCGGCGAACGCGGCGTCCCGGCGGGCCAGCCCGGACAGCTCCGGGTCCCGCTCCACCACCAGCACGCTGCGCACCGCCGGGTGCAGCAGCACCTCGCGCAGCGCCAGGCCGTCGCCGCCCAGCACCAGCACCCGGCCGCTCGGCCCGGCGGCCAGCGCGGGGCGCACCAGCGCCTCGTGGTCGCGGTACTCGTCGGGGCCGCAGACCGCCAGCCGGCCGTCCAGGAACAGCTCCAGCGGCGGCGCGCCGCGCTGCGCGGGCACCCGGGGGGCCTCGTCCGCGCCGCCGGCCAGCACGATCTCCTGGTAGCGGCTCTGGGTGGCGAACCGGATCGGGCCGCCGTACAGCGCGTGCCGGGCGGCCCGTTCGATCGCGCCGGTGCAGGCGGCGGCCAGCGCGAGCAGGGCCAGCACCAGGCCGCAGCCGGTCCACAGCAGCAGCCGGGTGCGCGGGGCGGGCTCGGTGCGGAACAGCCAGAGCACCACGGCGGCGCCCGCCACCGCGTTCACCGCGCCGGTCAGCAGCGCCCCGGCGGTCTGGCCGAGGGCGGGCAGCAGTACGAACGGGAAGGCCAGGCCGCCGATCAGCGCGCCCACGTAGTCGGCGGCGAACAGGTCGGCGACGGCGCGGCCGGCGTGCTCCTGCCGGATCCGCTGGATCAGCGTCATCAGCAGCGGGATCTCGGCGCCGATCAGCAGGCCGATCAGCACGGTGGCGGCGATCAGCGCCACCAGGGTGGCGCGCGGCTGGTGCAGCCAGGCCCAGCCGCAGTACAGGGCGAGCGCGGACAGGCCGCCGACCAGCGACAGCGCGTACTCGACCAGCGCGAAGGAGGTGGCCGGGCGGCGGGTGAGGCCCTTGGCGAGCAGCGAGCCGACGCCCATGGCGAACACCATCACCGAGAGCACCACGGAGGTCTGGGTGACCGAGTCGCCCAGCAGGTAGCCGCCGAGGGCGACCAGTTCGAGTTCGTACACCAGGCCGCAGGCCGCGCAGACGAACGCGGCCAGCAGGACCAGGATCCGGGCCGGACGGGGAGCCACCGCCGTCGGTACGGCGCCGCCGGCCCGGACCGCGCCGCCGGGGCCCGCGGCGCGCGGGGCGGTGGGCCGGGGGTCGGCCGCGGGCGGGGGCGGGGCGGCGTCCGGACCCGGCTGCGCGGGCCGTCCGACCGGGTGGTTGATCATGAATGAACGCTAGGCGAGAGCCCGGGTGAATGGCTGCACCCATCCGGGGGACAGGGCGGGGTGCCGGGTTGACGCCCGCTCACCAGCCGACCTGCGCCGGTTCCCCGGGCCCGGCCGGGCCGTCGGCCGGTGCGCTGCCCGGCAGCGAGAGCGAGGAACGGGTGCACACCAGCCGGCCCTCCTGCGGGTAGGCGTGCCACGTCCGCCAGTGCACCCGGCGGTCCTCGCAGTGCGCGACCAGCGCGGTGAAGGCGCTCGGATCGCCCGGGAAGACCCCCGCCAGCGCCCGCGGGTGCCCCTCGACCAGGGCCAGCAGCTCCTGGGCCCGGGCCTCGAACACGTACGGCGGCAGCTCCTCGATCCGGGCGGCGAACTCGTACTCCCAGCCGGCCACCTGCTCCGCCACCCGGGCGGGCAGCGGGGTGCGGCGGCCCGGCAGGCAGGCCACCGTCTCCAGGCAGTCGCCCGGGCCGGCCGCCAGCACCACCTGGTGCGAGGCGCCCAGCAGCCGCAGCTGGAGGGTGCCCCGGAGGCCGTCCGGGGCGCCGGGGGCGCCGTCGAGTCTGAGGTCGCGGACGGCCAGCGCGGGCAGCGGTTCGCCGCCCAGCTGCCAGGCCAGGTCGCCGGCGCGGGTGTCCGTGTAGGAGGTCTGCAGGGTGGTGAGCATGCTCGGCTCCGCGTTTCAGCTCCGTGCGCGCCCCCTGGGACCGGAGTCCGCCCCTCATCCGTGAGGCTGTTCGAGACTGTCCGATCCGGGGCGCGGCCGACCGTGGAAGGAAGGATTCCGGCTGGAGATTCAGCAGCAGAGAAGCACGAATTCTCCGGGTCCGTCAGGGATTTACCCATTTTTGGCACTCATTCACCGTTCTGGGGCCTGTGCCCGACTGGGTGTGATCGGTCCCGGGTTGCACTCTGTTCACCGCACTCCCCTGCGCGGGTGTCACGCGCCGTGCGCGCCGGTGGTGCACCCCGCACACCCCCGCGCCCACCCGTCCCCGCCCGCCCCCGGCCGTCGCCGGGCGCTCCCGGATTCCCCCGCCGCGGTCACGGCTCCCGGGAGAGGGCCCACCAGAGGGCGCCGTAGCCGGTCACGACGCCCGCGACGCACAGCGTGGCCGGGGACGGGGCGACGACCGCCGAGAGGGCCCCGGCCAGGAGCTGGCTCGCGCCCAGGGACAGGGTGGAGAACATCAGGTCGACGCTGAGGACGCGCCCGCGGAGGCCGTCCGGGGTGGCCGACTGCAGGGCGTAGGAGGACAGCGTGGAGTTCATGCTGCCGCCGACGTGGGCCGCCACGACCAGCAGCACGGCCGCCGGGAACCAGGTGACCGCGGAGAAGCCCGCGTAGGCGGCGCCGAACAGCAGGGTCGAGGCCGGGGTAAGGAGCCGGATCCGCTCCTCCCGTCCGGACAGCAGCCGCCGCCCCAGCACCGGGCCGATCAGCGCGCCCACCCCGCGGGCGGCGTACAGCAGGCCGACGCCGAACGCGCCGACGTGGAACACGGTCGCCGCCAGGGCGGGGAAGAGGGCCAGCACCCCGTTGCCCAGGGCGGTGCCCGGCTTGGCGAGCAGCAGGGCGACGATCCGGCGGTCCCGGCGGGCGAACGACGCCGTCTCGCGGAGGTCGTCCCGGACCAGCCCCCGCACCCGCCGGCGCGGCCGGTCGCCCCGGCCGTCGTCGAAGGGCCGGCGGACCCGGCCGACCAGGGCCGCGGAGACGGCGAAGGAGAGCACGTCCAGGGCGAAGCACCAACCGATGCCGAGGACGGAGGTGAGCAGCGCGCCCAGCGAGGCGCCCGCGGCGAGCATGACGCCCCAGGCGCCGCCGCCGAGGGCGTTGGCCGTCAACAGGTCGGACCTCGGCACCAGGTGGGGGAGCGCGGCGCTCGCGGCGGGGCCGTGGAACGCCTTCACGCCCGCGACGCCGCCCAGCGCGACCAGGGCGATCCACACGGTCGACCCGCTCCGGACCAGGAACAGGGTGGCGACGAAACCGGCCGAGAGCAGGTCGCAGAGCACCATCAGCCGGCGGCGGTCGACCCGGTCGACGACCACCCCGGCGTACGGGGACAGCGCGGCGATGACCAGGGTGTCGGCGGCGAGGACGAGCGCCCCCCACAGCGGACCGCCGGTCAGCTCCTGGAGCAGGGCCAGCAGCGGGACCACCGCGAACCAGTCGCCCCCGAGGCTGACCAGCTGGGAGAGGTAGACGCGGCGGAAGTCGGCCTCCTGGCGCAGCAGCCGGACGGCCCGCCGGGGAGCCGTCCGGGGCGCGGCCGCCGTGCTACTGCCCATCGGCGCTGAGGACGGCGCGCAGTTCGTCGGTCCGCCCGGCGAGCAGGAGGCCGAGCCGGTGCCGGTCCGGTCCGGGGAGCTGCTCCAGCACCCGGGGGTCCACCCGGGAGAGGAAGCCGCGGCCGAGTTCCAGGGCGGTGGCCATCGCCCGGTCGGTGTTCTCCAGCAGCGCGCGCATCGCGACCCGCAGGTCGCCCAGGCACATGTCCCGTTCGTAGGCCGGCAGCAGTTCGGGGGCGCGGGTGCGGACGAGGTCGCCGGTGACCGCCGTCATCCGCATCCGGGCCGCGATGTTGTCGGGCTCGTGGAGGCGCTGGGTGATGGAGCGCTCGCCCTCCTCGCGGATGCGCCAGTGGTAGACGACCTCCGCGAGCACGTCCACGGCCCCGGCCTCGATGTGGGCCCGGACGGTGACGGGCGCGTCCTCGTACTGGGGGAGGGCGAAGGCGAGGCGGTGGCGGTCCCAGAAGGAGCGGCGGAACACCTTGTTCCAGATCATCCGGTCGAGGATCAGGGCGTGGTCGCGGGTGATGTGGGTGCGGCGGCGCGGAGCGGCGAAGACGTCGGCGTACCGGGGGTGGCGGTGGGTGCCGGTGGAGTCGAGGCGGCGGACGTCCCCGGAGGCGAAGTCGGAGCCGGTGTCCTCCAGGGACTCCACCAGGAGCCGGTAGGCGGCCGGCGGGACGACGTCGTCGGAGTCGGCGAACGCCAGGTAGTCGCCGGTGGCCCGGCGGGCGCCGGTGTTGCGGGCGGCGCTGAGGCCCCGGTGGGGGCCGGTGAGGAGGTGGAACCGCCCGTCCCGGGCGACCCGTTCGGCGGCGATCCGGGGGCTGGCGTCGGTGGAGCCGTCGTCGACCAGGACGACCTCGGTGTCCCGGAGCTCCTGCGCGGCCAGCGACTCCAGGAGGGCCGGGAAGTAGGGGGCGACGTTGTGGAAGGGCACGACGATGCTGAGAGTCGGCACGGGGTTACCTCAGTCCTGGGAGGTGCGGGCGAGGATGCCGGTGGCGCAGGCGGGGCCGCCCGCGCCCTTGGCGAGTTCCGGGATCGGCACGCGGGCGGCGCACTCGACCCCGTGCCGGGCCAGCAGGGCCGCGGTGTCCGGGCAGCCGTCCGGCAGGAGGACCGCCCGCGGCGCCACCGTGACGAAGTTGAACGCCAGCCGGGTGCGGACCTCGTCGGACTCGGGGACGTCGAGCACGGTGAAACCCAGGTCGCGCAGGTGCCTGACCTCCCCGGGGCGCAGGAGCGAGGTCCGGGCGGCCAGCAGGTCCGCGTCGAGCACCTGGAGGACGCCCAGCAGGTGCTGCACGCCGGGCGGCACGGACAGCCGCAGCACCCGCGCGCCCTGGGCCCGGGCCTCGTCCTCGACCTGCCGGGCGCCCGCCCCGTTGGTGCGGACGCCGAGGCCCACGGCGACGAGGTCGGGACGCAGCCACGCGGCGTCGGCGCCCTCGAAGAGGCCGTCGGCGCCGATGGTCCGGGCCACCGGCACGCCGAGCCGGGCGCACAGCCGGTGGGCCTGCAGTTCCTCGCCCGCGCGGACGCTGCTCGCCATCCGCGGGATCACGGCGCCGGCCCGGGTCATCCACAGCAGGTCGCGTGCGTACACCGCGTTGGCGCCGCGGTACGGGTTGCCGCCGGGGGGTGCCGGGGCGGGCAGCTCGTGCACGGTGACGCCCAGCGCGCGGTAGGCCCCGGCGAGCCCGTCCAGGTCGCGGCGGAGCGCGTCGTGGTCGATCCGTTCCAGGTGCTGGAGGGCGTCCGGCGGTCCGGCGGTGAGGAGCGCGGCGGGCGGGAGGTGCAGGGCGACGTCGGTGAGCGGGTCGCAGTCGCGGCTCACCCGCAGGGGCGCCCAGGCCCCGCCGGGGGCGAGGTCGTCCTCCTGTCGGCCGGGGCGGGGGCGCCAGCCCGGGCCGTGGTGGGCGGCGGCGGTCACGTCCACTGCTCCTCCTGGCCCTTGCGGTAGCCGAGTTCGTCCGCGACGGCCCGGACGTCCGGGTGGTCGACGGCGGGGAGCACCAGCCCGGCCCGTTCGCGCCAGCGGGCCGGCCGGGGGCGGGCGGTCGCCATCACGACCGGGAGCGGTACCGGCCCGGGCGGTTGCGGGAGGCCGGCGAAGGCGAAGACCGACCGGAGGGTCCGTTCCCGGGTGGCGGGGTCGAGGATCCGCTCGAACGGCACGCGCAGGACGGCGTCCGCGGTGCCGGGCCCGAGCCCGTCCAGGACCGCCCGGTGGGCCCCGGCCCACTGGTGCGCGCACACCCGTTCCAGCGGCTGGTCGACGAGGTCCGCCCAGCCGGGCGGGAGGTCGAAGTTCCACCAGCGCCGGGCCGCCGCGCCGAGTTCGGAGTACCCGGCGATCGACAGGGGGTGCTGCCCGGAGACGTCGTACGAGAAGAACCCCCGGTCGCGCCAGCCGTCGTAGAGGCCGTTGACGCTCGCGGCGGGGTTGCGGGTCAGGTGGACCACCCGGATGCGGGCGTCGGGCAGCAGCCGGCGCAGCAGCGGCAGCCGGTAGGCGTCGACGGACGACTTGATCACCAGGGGGTGCCGGCGCAGGGCGTCGGCGTCGGCGGCCGGGCGGGCGCGCGGGACGACGAACGGCGGTTCCTCGATGCAGTAGCCGTCGTGGGGCGGGCGCAGGTCGCCCCCGGCGGCCGGGCCGCGCAGCGCGGGCGGCAGGTCGTAGCAGGACGGGTCGAGGCGGGGGTGGCCGGCCCGCAGGCGGTGCAGGACGGCGGCGAACAGCGCATCGGGGTCCTCAGGGCGGGCGCAGGCCCGGACCGCGTGGTCGACGGCGTCCCGCACGGCCGGGTACCCGATCTCCTCCAGCGGCCACTGCAGGGCGAGCCGGCGGGTCACGACGGCCGCGTACCGGGTCCGGTCGGCGGGGTCGTGCGGGGGCCGGTGGCCGCCCGAACCGAGCAGGGACACGAAGTCCCGGGAGAGTTCGGCCCGGTCGAACGCGGTGTCCGGGGCCAGCGCGTCGGAGCCGTCCGGGCCGCGGTCGAGCCGGTTCAGCTTGTACAGCGCGGTGTGCTCGCCTCCGAGGGAGAGCACGTCGGACCGGTCGGAGAGCACCTGGTGCAGGAGGCTGCTCCCGCCCCGGGAGGAGGCCACCACGGCCACCGCCTCGGTGACCAGGGAGAGGTCCGCGCCGGCGGCGGGCTCCTCGGGCACGGCGCGGCGGAGGGCGTCCAGGGTGCGCCGGGCGGCGGCCAACGACCTTTCCCGGTCGGGGACTTCGGGACTCCGGGTCATGCGGCCGCCCCGTTCCCGGCGGGCCGGGCGAAGCGGATGCCGCCGCCCGGCGGGACGTCGATGCCGAGCGGGCCGCCGGGGTGCGGGCGCGGCGCGGCGAGCGGCACGCCGGAGGGCGACAGCACGGTGTGGGAGAGCCCGGCGGCCCGGGCGTCCACGGTCAGCCGGGTCGCGTAGCCGCCGTTGAGGACGAGGGACGGCCGGTCGATCCGGCACGCGGTGGACGGCTGGAGGACGAACACGACGTCCTGCTCGGCGGCCGCCGCCCGCAGCACGCCGTGCGAGGAGTCGTGGACGGTCCGGTGGCCGAGGAAGCCGCTCATGTTGTCGGCGTAGAGGCGGTGGTACCAGCGCAGGACGTCCCGGCCCTGCTCCGGGAGGCGGGTGAAGTCCGCCCCGTAGGCCGGGATCCCGGCGGCCAGCATGGTGATGACGGACACCGCGACGTCCTGCGGCGTGTCGTCGGGCCCGAAGGTCTGGTAGTCGTTGAGCGCGGCGGGGGTGTACGCCTGGACGTGCAGGGTGCGCAGGAAGTTCGTCCGCGGGTCGAAGGGCGCGTCGCCGGCCCGCATGCAGGTGCCGTACGGGGTGAGGAGCGCCGTGCCGTAGTTCTGCTTGAGCTCGACGATGTGGTCGGGGGAGACCTCGCGGGTGCGCCGGTCCGCGTCCGCCAGCATCAGCCGCAGGCCGGTGAGCATCGATTCCAGGTCGTGCTCGTGGTGCGGGCTCTCGCACCGCAGGTCGGGTATCCAGTTGAACAGGTCGTACTTCGCCCCGTGGAAGCCGTACTCCCGGGCCAGCCGCACGCAGATGTCGGCCATCGTCCGGCGGGCCTCGGCGTTCATGAAGCACAGCGAGTGGAACTGGGTCTCGCCCAGGACGGGTTCGCCGGAGCGCGGGGCGATCAGCAGGCGGCGGCGGTCGGCGAAGCAGGCGGCGGCCGGTCCGACGGCGTGCGGGGCGCACCAGATGACGGCGCGTCCGCCCATCGTGTCGATGCGGCGCACCAGTTGGGGGAGGTCGGGGAACTTGGCGGGGTCGGGCGTCCAGTCGCCGATGTTCAGCGGGGTCTCGTAGGCGGTGTCGAGACCGGGGCCGAACCAGCCGTCGTCGATGATGAAGTTCCGCACCCCGAGGTCGAGTCCGATCCGGACGTTCTCCAGGACCATCTCCTCGCCGATGTCGTCGCTGGCCCAGTCGGTCCAGCTGCACCAGAAGGGGTCGAAGGACGCGGGCACCAGCCGGTCCGCCGGCCCGAAGGCGGACCTGGTCCGTTCGGAGAAGTCCCGCAGGACGTCGAGCCACGGCGAGCGGTCCTGTCGGGGACCGGAGCGGAGGTAGACGTACTCGGTCAGGGAGCCGTCGGCGGCCAGGACGGACCCGGGCAGCGGGTACTCCTCCGTACCGCGGCGGATGCCCACCTCGACGCCGCCGGTGTGGACGTTCAACGCCCGGTCGGAGACGGGCTCCAGCAGGCGCAGGTCGGTCTCGACGAGGTCGCCGACGACGCCCATCGCCAGTTCCACGTTCCCGTCCCGCCCGGTGAACAGGTAGAGCGGGACCTTGACGTCGTCGATCTTCGACCGGGCGAGCCGGCCGTGCTTCCAGAAGCCGGTGGCGTGCATCAGGTTCATGAACCACCGGCCGCTGTCCGGCGGGACGACCTGGTCGAAGTTCCCCATCGGGGCCCGCAGCAGGTACTCGACGGAGGCGATCCGCTCGCCGTCCGGCGGGCGCACGGTCACCCGGTGGGGCGCCGCCGCACCCACGCTGACCCCGGGGCTCTCGGGGGTGCGGGCGGTGTCGACCGCTTCCCCGAGCACGAAGGGGCCGAACCCGCTCTCCCGCCCCGACTCGAACCGGACCACCAGGCGCATCTGCGGTAACACCTTCATTGCTGTTCCCTCCTGTCGGATCGTGTGGCGAAGCCAACCATGATCAAACGGGAAGCGTCAACGAATCGGCAGATTTGGCGGGAGAAATCAACGCTAGCGAACGTAAGCAAACATTCCGACTGTCGGTGCCCGGCCCCGAACACGCAAAAGGCCCCGGTGACGGCGTGCTGCCGTCACCGGGGCCGGGCGGGTCCGCTACCGGGCGCGCAGGCCGTGCAGGCGCTCCACCGCCTCCTCCAGCACCTCGGTCCGCTTGCAGAAGGCGAACCGGACCTGGCTGAGGCCGGCCTCGGTGTCGTCGTAGAAGACCGCGTTCGGGATGGCGACCACGCCGCAGCGCTCGGGGAGGGCGCGGCAGAACGCGGTGCCGTCCTTCTCGCCGAGCGGGGTGATGTCGGTGGTGATGAAGTACGTGCCCTGCGGCTCGAAGACCCGGAAGCCGGCGGCGGCGAGGCCCGCGGCGAGCAGGTCGCGCTTGCGGTGCAGGTCGGCGCTGAAGTCGGCGTAGTAGCTGTCGGGCAGGCGCAGGGCCTCGGCGACGGCGTACTGGAACGGGCCGGCCGAGACGTACGTCAGGTACTGCTTGGCGGTCCGGACGGCGGCGACCAGGGCGGGCGTGCCGGTGACCCAGCCGACCTTCCAGCCGGTGAAGGAGAAGGTCTTGCCGGCGGAGGAGATGGTGACGGTGCGCTCGCGCATGCCGGGGAGGGCGGCGAGCGGGTGGTGGGCGCCGGTGAAGACCAGGTGCTCGTAGACCTCGTCGGTGACGACCAACAGGTCGTGCTCGACGGCGAGTTCGGCGACGGCGGCGAGTTCCTCGGGGGTGAGGACGGTGCCGGTCGGGTTGTGCGGGGTGTTGACGAGCAGCAGCCGGGTGCGCGGGGTGATCAGGGAGCGCAGCTCGTCCAGGTCGGGCCGGAACGCGGGGGCGCGCAGGGTGAGCGGGACGCGGACCGCGCCGGCCATGGCGATGCAGGCGGCGTAGGAGTCGTAGAACGGCTCGAAGGCGATCACCTCGTCGCCGGGCTCCAGCAGCGCCAGCAGGGCGGCGGCGATCGCCTCGGTGGCGCCGGCGGTGACCAGCACCTCGGTGTCCGGGTCGTAGGAGAGGCCGTAGAACCGCTGCTGGTGCTCGGCGATCGCGGCGCGCAGCTCGGGCACGCCCGGCCCCGGCGGGTACTGGTTGCCCAGGCCCTCGCGCAGCGCCCGCACGGCCGCCTCGCGGACCTCCTCCGGCCCGTCGGTGTCCGGGAACCCCTGGCCGAGGTTGATCGAACCGGTCGCGGTGGCCAGGGCCGACATCTCGGCGAAGATCGTCGTACCCATGCCCTCCAGCCGGCGGTTCAGCAGCGGCCTGGTGCTCATCGGTGGCTCCTCACAGACAGGGTGGTCGGGCCCCATCATCCAGCCGCGCGCAGCACCCGCCAAGGCCCCTCAGCCCGGGACGCCCCGGAGCGCGTCGGCGAGCGCCCTGCCGATGGCGTCCCGGGCCACGACCTCGGGCCCGTGGCACTCGGCCGGGTACCAGAGCCCGCCGGATTCCAGCAGCGCGGTGCAGGCGTCGCCGTCCGGGTCGCCGAAGACCAGGGCGCGGGGGGCGGGCAGCGGGCGGTACTCCGCGGTGAAGCCGGTCACCTGCCCGCCCGTGAGCAGGGTGACGTCGGTGCGGCCGGTGGCGGCGCGGACGTCGTCGAGGGTCCAGTCGGCGGGCAGCGGCGGGGCGGTGCGGACGAGCACGGCGAAGCCGAGCCGGGGGCGGACCCACTCCTGGTCGCGCTCGATGCCCAGGACGCCGCCGACGAAGGCCATCCGGTGGGTGCCGCCCGGCAGTTGCCACTCGAACGGGACCACGGACAGGTGGGCGGGGAAGCACCCGTCCTCGATCCGCTCGGCCGTGGCCGGGACGGGGTCCCCGCGGTCGTAGCGGTGGGCGAAGAACCGGGTGATCCAGCCGGTCACCGCGGCGGAGCCGGAGCGGGACTCCCACTTGTAGATCGAGCGCCAGAACCCCTGGTCGACCGGCCCGCCGGCCGCGGTGGCGGCGATCTCGGCGAGCACCGGCCGCAGCGCGTCCAGCCAGGGCCGCAGGCCCGCGAAGCGTTCCGCCAGCCCGTCCACCCGGTCGGCCAGCAGCCGCCAGTCCCGTGCGGTGCCCTCCAGCCGGATCCGCGGGATGCCGCACAGGGTGACCCAGCGGAAGTCGTAGTACGGGCTGACCACGTCCATCAGCGCGACCAGGGCGGCGCAGGACTCGGCGGGGCCGGTGGTGGAGAAGTCCGGCCGGAACAGCTCCGCGGTGTCCGCGCCGATCCGCTCCCGGAGCGGCTGCTGGACGAGGTGCAGCGAGCGCTGCCAGTCGGCGAAGCCGGTCAGCGCGTCGTCCCGGACGGTGAGGGTGGGCTTCGTGCCGGGGATGTCGGTGAACAGCCCGGCGTGGGCGTCGGCGTTCAGCCGGACATGGACGGCGACCTCGTGCACCACCGCGTACCAGAGCAGGTCGGGGGAGAGGCTCAGCGGCAGGTGCGCGCCGAAGCACAGGTGCAGGGCGCGGATCAGCAGGCTGGCGGCGGAGTCCGCGGACCGGGGCGCCTGCGGGTCGCCGAGCAGCCGGTCGGTGGAGCGGTGGTGGACGGTGTGCGGCTCGCCGACGGCGGCCCGCAGGAAGGCGTCGTTGCCGAGTTCGGCGAGCCGGACCGCCAGGGCGTCCGCCGCGGGGTCCGCGGCGAGCGGCAGGTCGATCTCGACGGCCATCGCGGCCTCCCTGGAGCGGGCCCGGGCGCGTCCTCCGGGCGGGGCGTCGTGGTGCGGGTGGGGCCGTTCATGCGGACGGGCCCGCCGCCTGCGGGTGCAGGGGCGGGCCCGTCCGGGGTGCGGGGTGGGGCTCAGGCCTCGTCGGCCGGGCCGTCCTCGGGGGCGGCCTCGTCGTCGGCGGGCTTGGCCTGGTCGCCGAGCTGCTCGGCCATCCACTGCTCGAAGCCGACGGCGGCCTGGGTCCAGTTGGCGGTGGTGCCGACGAAGTACTCCAGGTTGACGCCGCTGCCGACGATCATCTGGGACTCACCGATCAGCCGGACGATGCCGTCGTCGTGGGTGTGGGTGTAGACCTTGGGCCACAGGGTCTCGCGGTTCCACTCGTCGATCAGGGCGAGGATCTCGGGCTTCTGCTCGAGCGGGAACGGGCGGTCGTAGAACGCGCGGACCGCGAACAGCTCCTTGTGGTCGCCGCGGAACATGTAGTAGACGCGGAAGTTCTCCCAGGGGGCGGTGAGGTCGCCCTCCTCGTCCACCACGTGCTTGAGCTGCATCTGGTCGAGCAGCTGGGCCACCAGGTTCTGGTCCGGGACGATCACCGGCGGCCCGGCCGGAGCGCCACCGGGCTGGCCGCCACCCTGCGGCGGCTGAGGCAGGCCGAAGGACGGGATGGACGACGGGTCGATGCTCACGGGGGTGTCCCTTTCACGGTGCACGGTCGGCTGCCGATGGGGGGCCGCCTTTCCTGGCCTCCATCCTGCCTCATTCGGGGCCCGCGGCACAGGGTGCGGCCCGCCGCGTGATCATGTCCCGGCGGGCCGTGCCGCCGGTGCCGCCGACCGCGGCGGCACCGGCGTCCGGTGACGGATCGTCACTTGTCCAGCGAGGTGCGCGGCCCGACGCTCAGCCGGTCGGAGACGCCGTCGTGGTCGACCACGACCGTCTCGCCGTCGTGCACCCGGCCGGAGAGGATCTCCTTGGCCAGCTGGTCGCCGATCGCGGACTGCACCAGCCGGCGCAGCGGCCGGGCGCCGTACGCCGGGTCGTAGCCGGTGAGCGAGAGCCAGTCCCGGGCGGCCGGGGTGACGTCCAGGGTGAGCCGGCGCTCGTGCAGGCGGCGGGCCAGCGCGGCGACCTGGAGGTCGACGATCCGGCTGAGCTCCTCGGTGCCCAGCGGGTCGAAGACCACGATGTCGTCCAGCCGGTTCAGGAACTCCGGCTTGAAGGACTGCCGGACCGTCTCCAGCACCAGCTCCTTCTTCCGCTCCTCCGGCGTGTTCGGGTCGACCAGGTACTGCGAGCCGAGGTTGGAGGTGAGGATCAGGATCGCGTTGCGGAAGTCCACCGTGCGGCCCTGGCCGTCGGTGAGCCGGCCGTCGTCCAGCACCTGGAGCAGCACGTCGAACACCTCGGGGTGGGCCTTCTCCACCTCGTCCAGCAGGACCACGCTGTACGGGCGGCGGCGGACCGCCTCGGTGAGCTGGCCGCCCTCCTCGTAGCCGACGTACCCGGGCGGGGCGCCGACCAGGCGGGAGACCGAGTGCTTCTCGCCGTACTCGCTCATGTCGATCCGGACCATGGCGCGCTCGTCGTCGAAGAGGAAGTCGGCCAGGGCCTTGGCCAGCTCGGTCTTGCCGACGCCGGTCGGGCCGAGGAACAGGAACGAGCCGGTCGGCCGGTCCGGGTCGGCGATGCCGGAGCGGGTGCGGCGCACCGCGTCGGAGACGGCGCGGACGGCCTCGTGCTGGCCGATCAGGCGCTTGCCGAGCTCCTTCTCCATCCGCAGCAGCTTGGCGCTCTCGCCCTCCAGCAGCCGGCCGGCCGGGATGCCCGTCCAGGACGCGACCACGTCGGCCACGTCGTCCGGGCCGACCTGCTCCTTGACCATGGTGGTGCTGGGCTCGTCCGCCGCGCGGTCCTGCGCCTCGGTCAACTCCCGCTCGGCGGCCGGGATCTCGGCGTACAGCAGCTTGGAGGCGCGCTCGAAGTCGCCGTCGCGCTGGGCGCGGTCCAGGGCGCCGCGCAGGTCGTCGAGGCGCTCCTTGAGCTCGCCGACCCGGTTGAGCGACTTCTTCTCCTGCTCCCAGCGGGCGTTGAGGGTGCTCAGCTGCTCCTGCTTGTCGGCGAGGTCGCGCCGGAGCTTGCCGAGCCGCTCGACCGAGGCCGGGTCGGACTCCTTCTCCAGCGCCAGCTCCTCCATCCGCAGCCGGTCGACCGAGCGCTGCAGCTCGTCGATCTCGACCGGGGAGGAGTCGATCTCCATCCGCAGCCGGGAGGCGGCCTCGTCGACCAGGTCGATCGCCTTGTCCGGCAGGAAGCGGGCGGTGATGTACCGGTTGGACAGCGTCGCCGCGGCGACCAGGGCGGCGTCGGTGATCTCCACCTTGTGGTGCGCCTCGTAGCGGCCCTTGAGGCCGCGCAGGATCGCGATGGTGTCCTCGACGGTCGGCTCGCCGACCATCACCTGCTGGAATCGGCGCTCCAGGGCCGGGTCCTTCTCGATCCGCTCGCGGTACTCGTCCAGCGTGGTGGCGCCGACCATCCGCAGCTCGCCGCGGGCCAGCATCGGCTTGAGCATGTTGCCCGCGTCCATCGCGGAGTCGCCGCCGGCGCCCGCGCCGACCATGGTGTGCAGCTCGTCGATGAAGGTGACCACCTGGCCGTCGGAGGCCTTGATGTCGTTCAGGACGGCCTTCAGCCGCTCCTCGAACTCGCCGCGGAACTTCGCGCCCGCGACCATCGCCGCCAGGTCGAGCGCGACCAGGCGCTTGCCGCGCAGCGACTCCGGCACGTCGCCCGCGACGATCCGCTGGGCCAGGCCCTCGACCACGGCGGTCTTGCCGACGCCGGGCTCGCCGATCAGCACCGGGTTGTTCTTGGTGCGCCGGGAGAGCACCTGCACCACCCGGCGGATCTCCTGGTCGCGGCCGATCACCGGGTCGAGCTTGCCGTCCCGGGCGGCCTGCGTCAGGTCGGAGCCGTACTTCTCCAGGGCCTTGTAGGTGCCCTCCGGGTCCGGCGAGGTGACCCGGGCGCTGCCGCGGACCTCCTTGAACGCGGCCAGCAGCGCCTTGGCGGTGGCGCCCTGCTGCTTCAGCAGTTCGGCCACCTGCCCGCCCTCGGCGGCCAGGCCGACCAGCAGGTGCTCGGTGGAGACGTACTGGTCGTCCAGGTCGGCGGCGCGCTTCCCGGCCTCCTCCAGCACCGCGAGGGTGTCGCGCGCGAGGTTCGGCGCGGCGACGGTGGAGCCCTGGGCGGCCGGCTGGGCGGCGGCCTGCTGGCGGGCGGCGGCGGTGACGCGCGCGGCGTCCGCCCCGACGGCCTCCAGCAGCGGGCGGGCCAGGCCCTCCGGCTGGTCGAGCAGGGCCAGCAGGATGTGCACCGGCTTGACGTCCGGGTTCCCCGCGGCGCTGGCCTGCCGGATGGCGGAGGACAGCGCCTCCTGCGTCTTGCTGGTGAACTTACTGGCGTCCACTGCGGGCATACCCCTCTCGTCTCGGGACTGGTGCGAGTCTGCTGGATACAGCATGCACTAAGTTGAGTCTATTCCGCTCAGGTTTTACGAAGGGTTTCCGCTCAGTCCTTCCGGACGGCCCCGGCGGGCCGGGCCGCCCGGGTCAGTCCGAGCGAGCTGGCGGGCCGGTCCGGCCGGGCGCTGGCCGGCCGGCCAGACCGCGCGCAGCGGGCGCTGCAGCTCCAGCCCGTCCAGCGGCACGGCCACCAGCCGGCGGGTGGCCAGCTCCTCCTTCACCGCCAGCTCGCTCAGGCAGACCGGGCCCGCTCCGGTCATCGCGGCCGCCTTCAGCGCCGTCGAGGAGGCCAGCTCCAGCCGGGGCGCCGCCGGGCCGCCGTACGGGGCCAGCGCCTCCTCCAGCACCTCCCGGGTGCCGGAGCCGACCTCGCGCAGCACCAGCGGGGTGGCGGCCAGCTCGGCGCCGGTGACCGGGGCGCGGCGGCGGGCCCAGCGGTGCTCGGGGGAGACCACCACCACCAGCCGGTCGGCGGCCACCACCGCGCCGGACAGGCCGGCCGGGGTGGAGGTGCCCTCGACGAAGCCCAGGTCGGCCTCGCCGGCCAGCACCTGGGCGGCGACGTCGTGCGAGTTCGCGGTGCGCAGCGTGACGGCGGTGCCCGGGCTGGCCTCGTTCAGGGCCAGCAGCCAGCCCGGCATCAGGTACTCGGCGACGGTCAGGCTGGCCACCACCCGCAGCCGGGCGTCCCGGCGGCCGCGCAGCGCGTCGATCCCGGCGTCCAGCGCCTGCGCGGCCTCCACCACCTGCCGGGCCCACTCGACCACCAGCCGGCCCGCCTCGGTGGGCCGGGAGCCGCGCGGCGAGCGCTCCAGCAGCGCCACCCCGATCTGCCGCTCCATGCCCTTGATCCGGGCGCTGGCGGCGGGCTGGCTGACGCCCAGCTCGGCGGCGGCCCGCCCGACGCTGCCCAGCCGGGCCACGGCGAGCAGCAGCTCCAGGGCGCCGAGTTCCGGGACGTGCGGGGAGAGAGCCATAGGCCCAGGCTATGTCCTCATAGCGGACGGCTCGCTACCCGCGTCCCCGGCACCGGCGGAGGGTGGAGCCATGGCAACCCTCCTCGCGCCGCGCACCACCCTGCGCTCCCTCGACCTCTCCCGGCTCGGACCCAACTGGTACGCCGCCGTGATGGGCACCGCGATCACCGGCAACGCCGCCGCCGCGCTGCCGGTGGACGTCCCCGGCCGCACCGCCCTCGCCGAGGCGGTCTGGACGCTCTCGCTGCTGATGCTGGCCGCCCTGCTGGCCGGCCGGGCCGTCCACCTGGCCCGGCACCGCGAGCAGGCCCGGCGCACCCTGCTGGAGGACCCGTCCGCCGCCGTCTTCTACGGCTGCCCGCCGATGGCCCTGCTGGCCGTCGGCTACGGCGCGCTGACCGTCGGCGGCCCGCTGCTCGGCACCGGCCCGGCCCTCGCGCTGGACGTGCTGCTGTGGACGGTGGGCACCGGGTACGCGCTGGTGGTGGCCGCCGGGCTGCCCTACCTGATGATCACCAGGCACCGGCTGTCCGCGCTGGAGGCCAACCCGACCTGGCTGCTGCCGGTGGTCGCGCCGATGGTGTCCGCGGCGCTCGGCCCCGCCCTGGTGCCGCACCTGCCCGCGGGCGCGGCCCGGCAGGCGCTGCTGTACGGGTGCGTGGCGATGTTCGGCGCCAGCCTGCTGGCCACCCTGGCGCTGCTGCCGGTGGTCCTCGGCGGACTGCTGCACAGCAAGCTGCCCGCCCTGGTGCTCACCCCGTCGCTGTTCCTGGTGCTCGGGCCGCTGGGCCAGTCCACCACCGCCGTCCACCAGTTCGCCGACGCGGTGCCGCTCGCGCTGCCCGGCGCGGGCCCCGGCGCGGCGGCCGCCGCCCGGGGGCTGGCCGAGGTGTACGGCGTCACGGTGATGGGATTCGCGCTGCTGTGGCTGGCGGTGGCACTCGTTGCCAACCTGCGTGCACTGCGTGCCGAAATGCCGTTCGCAATGACCTGGTGGGCATTCACCTTCCCGGTCGGCACCCTCGTCACCGGAGCCACCGCACTGGCCCGGCACACCGGATTCGGCGGATTCACCGCCCTCGCCGCCGCGCTCTACCTGCTGCTGCTCACCGCCTGGGCGGTGGCGCTGGCCCGGACCGCGGCCGGACTGCGGGCGGGCCGCCTGCTCTGACGTGCGCCCGGAGCACTCCGGGGACGGCCCGGGCGGCCCTGACGGTGGCGGGTGCCGGGATGCCGGGTGACCGCGCCCGGGAGCCGGGCGGCATTCGGTGCGACGGATTCCGGATCGGTGGATTCGGCGGAGGATTGCCGAATTCCGGTCCGGGGCAGTGACATTCCGGGCCGCCGCGACGCCACCGTTCCGGACGCCCGCCGCCGGACGCCGAATGGCTGCTCAGGGGAGGGGGGCATTCCGGGAAAGGCGCGATTCGGGGCGCGGGAGCGAGGTGTTTGCTGCAGGTTCCTGCACTTGCGGGAACCTGCAGCCGGAGAGCACTTGTTCGGAGTTCGCCCCGCTGTGAGGGTGGAGTCACGCCAGGTCGTCCGGGGCAGCCGCAGCCCGAGTCGGCGACTTGCTCTTCGCGTGGGGGCGACAGGTGCGTTCGTATCTGCGCAACGGGGGGAAGAGCACCGGCCGGGACGCCACGTGTGGTGGTGGCTACCGTGACCGGATCGGTGAGGCGTTGCTGCTCCGCCTCACCGAAGCGCCAATGACGCCGGCGTAACACGAGCGGGTCCTCCGGGATCCGGGTGCAGACCGCACCCGGCCCGGGGGACGCGCCCGGTCCGCGGGGGTGACTCCCGCCGTCGCACCCGACGGCCCTGCTGGAATCATCATCCGCAAGCGGAGGAAGACGGCAGGGAGTGCTCGACGTGGCAGCGGACCACCCGAAGTCCGATCCGGACGCCGGTCGGCCCGGCACACCCGGCGGGCTATCCGACGCACCGTCAGGTGCGCCTTCCGGCCCGGCCGGAGCGCCGACCGACCCGCTCGACGGTCCGTCCGCGCCGCCCGTACCGCCCGCGCCGCCCGCCGACCCGGGCCCGGCAACCGTCGACACCGACCTCCCGCCCGCCGGCACCGATCTTCCGTCCGCCGACGCAGACCTCCCGTCCGCCAACGCCGACCTCCCGTTCGGCCCGGAAGCCGGACTGCCCGAGGAGGAGGCCACCCAGCTCTACCTGGCCGTCCTCGCCGCCGGCGGCCGGATCCCGCTGGACGCGCCGCCCCCGCCCGGCACCGGCCGCACCCCCGAACGCCAACGGGCCCTGCTGGACCAGCTGGTGGCGATCGGCCTGATGCTGCCCAACCGGATCGACGGCTGCTACGTCGCGGTCAGCCCGCGCGCCGTCGCCGAACGCCTCGGCGCCGACCTGCGCTCCCGCGCCACCCGCCTGCTGCTCGACGCCGGCCGGCTGCCCGCCGCGCTCGACCCGCTCGCCCGCGCCTACGACGCCGTCCCCCGGCCCGCCGACCGGACCGGGCAGGCCGTCTACGTCGACGGCCAGGAGGGCATCCGGCTGCGGATCGCCCAACTGGTCTCCGACTGCCGCCTCGAACTGCTCAGCGCCCAGCCCGGGCTCCGCCCGCCCGCCGTCCTCGAACTCGCCCACACCCAGGACCGGCGGATGCTCAGCCGGGGCGCCACCCTGCGCGCCCTCTACCAGCCCGTCGCGCTCACCGCGGACAGCGCCGTCCGGCACGCCACCACGATGACCGAGCACGGCGCCCAACTGCGGGTCCTGGACGAGCCGTTCCTCCGCCTGATCGTCATCGACCGGCGGGTCGCCGTGATCCCCGCCGCCGAGGACCACAGCCGCGCCGCGTTCGTCGAGGACCCCGCCGCGATCGCCTACCTGGTGGCCGGCTTCGAACGCGACTGGGCCCGCGCCGAACAGGTCCACTGGCACGGCCTCGACGCCCGCACGCTCACCCGCACCATCACCGACCGGGTCGGCCGCCTGCTCGCCCAGGGCCTCACCCAGCGCGCCGTCGCCACCCGCCTCGGCCTCTCCGAACGCACCGTCGCCGGCCACATCTCCCGGCTGCGCGACCTGTACGGGGCCGGCACCCTGTTCCAGCTCGGCTGGCTGATGCGAGGAGGCAGCGGACGTGGCTGACCCGATCCCCGCTCCCGCCCCGGCCCCCGCACCCGTCCCGACCTCCACCGTCCAGGCGCCCGTCCGCCCCGCCTGCGGACCGGCGGCCCGCCCCGTCCCCGCGCCCGCGGGCGCCTGCGGGCCGATCGACGCGGCGGCCTGGCGCCTCTACCTGGACGTGCTGGAAGCCGGCGGCCGGATCGCGGCCGACGCCGTCCCCGCGCAGCGGCAGCACGTCCTCGCCGGGCTGCTGCGCACCGGCCTGCTGGTCTCCGACGGCCTCGACGGCTCCTACCTGGCCGTCAACCCCCGCTTCGTGGCCGACACCCTCAGCACCGAGATGAACACCGAGGCCGCCCGCCTGCTCAACCTGGCCGAACGCCTGGCCGCCGACCTCGACCCGCTGATCGCCGCCTACGACAGCGTGCCCCGCCCGGCCGAGCCCGTCCCGGCCGACCACCAGCTCACCGGCCGCGAACACATCCGCCAGCGGATCGCCCAACTCGGCTCCACCTGCCGGGAAGAGGCCCTGACCTCGCACCCCGGACCGCTGGTGCCCGCCGCCCTGGAACTCTCCCTGAGCCAGGACCTCCCGATCCTGCACCGCGGTTGCCGCATCCTCACCCTCTACCAGCCGACCGTCCTCACCGAACCCGCCACGGTCCGCTACGCCGACACCGTCACCCGGGCCGGCGGCGAGGTCCGGCTGCTCGACGAGCCCTTCCAGCGCGCCCTGGTCTTCGACCGGACCACCGCCGTGGTGCCCGCCGCCGACGACCCGGACCGGGCCGCGGTGATCTCCGACCCCGCCACCGTGGCCATGATCGTCGCCAACTTCGAACGCGACTGGACCCGGGCCGAACGCGTCTCCTGGCACAGCCTCCTCGACAGCGCCCCCACCCGCACCGCCGTCGACCAGGTCGGCCGCCTGCTCGCCCAGGGCCTCACCCAGAAGGCCATCGCCTCCCGCCTCGGCCTGTCCGAACGCACCGTCGCCGCCCACATCGCCCACCTGCGCGAGCGCTACGACGCCGAGACCCTGTTCCAACTCGGCTGGCTGATGCGGAGGGGCAAGCACGATGCCTGACGCCCACCCCGCGCCACCCGCCCCCGCGCCACTCGCCCCCGCGCCACCCGCTCCCGCGCCACCCGCTCCCGCGCCACCCGCTCCCGCGCCACCCGCTCCCGGCCCGACCGAGAAGGCGCTCTACCTGGCCGTGCTGCGGGCCGGCGGCCAGGTCTCGGTCCGCGAGGCGACCGAGCAGGACGCCGCCGCCACCGCCCGGCTGCTCGCGCTCGGACTGCTGGTCCAGCACGACGAGAGCGAGCAGCTCACCGCCGTCAACCCGCGCACCGTCAGCGGCCGGCTGAGCCGCGAACTGCGCGAGGCGGGCACCCGGATGTTCGCGGCCGCCGAGCACGTCCCCACCGAACTCGACGTCCTCGCCGACGCGTTCGACAGCGCCGTCCGCCACCAGGACCACGGCCGGCAGATCACCCACGTGCTGGACGTGGACCGGATCCGGCACCGCCTGCTCCAGATCGAGGCCGACTTCCGCGAGGAGGTGCTGGCCGCCCAGCCCGGCCACCGCCCGGTGGTGTACCTGGAGAAGAGCGCCCGCGCCGAGAAGGCCCTGGCCGCCGGTGCCCGGATGGACATCCTCTACCAGCCGACCGTGAAGTCCGACCCGGCGGTGATCGACTACGCGGTGCGGGCCACCGGCTGGGGCATGCGACTGCGCTCCCTGGACGAGGACTTCACCCGGATGCTGATCTTCGACCGCCGGACGGTGATCATCTCCGCCTCCGCCGACAACCGCACCGCCGCCTTCATCGAGGACCGCGCCGTGGTCGACCACCTGGTCGGCCTCTTCCACCGCGACTGGGACCGCGCCGAACGCGTCCCCTGGCACGACCTCGCCGGCACCGCCGTCCCCCCGCCCACCGAACAGATCGGCCGCCTGCTCGCCACCGGCCTCACCCAACGCGCCGTCGCCTCCCGCCTCGGCGTCTCCGAACGCACCGTCGCCGAACACATCGCCCGCCTCCGCGAGCGCTACGACGCCGAGACCCTCTTCCAACTCGGCTGGCTGATGCGGGAGGCGGACCGGTGAGCCCCCGCCTGCCGAACGAAGCCGACCGCGCCCTCTACCGCGAAGTCCTGTCCCAGGGCGGCCGGGTGATGTTCCGCGAGGCGATGCAGCAGGACCCGGACGCCACGCTCCGGCTGATCGAACTCGGGCTGCTGGTGCACCACGTGGTCGACGAGTCGCTGACCGCCGTCAGCCCGCGCACCGCCGCCGGGCGGCTCGGTGCCCGGATGCGGGCGGAGGGGGCCGGGCTGCTGCTGCGCGCCGAGGAGGCTCCCGCCCTGCTCGAGTCGTTCAGCCAGGCGTACGAGGCGGCGCTCGGCCGGGTCGAGCGGTCCAGCGTGGTGCGCCACGTCCACGACATGACGCAGATCCGGCACGGCATCCTGCAGATCGAGGCCGAGACGCACGAGGAGATCCTGGCCGCCCAGCCCGGCGGTGCCCGGCCGCAGCAGTTCCTGAAGCAGTCCCTCGAGCTCACCAGGGGACACTTGGCCGCCGGGATCGCCCTGCGCACCCTCTACGAGCCAGCCGCCCTCACCGACCTGCCCACCGCCTCGTACGCGGCCGACGTCACCGACCTCGGCGAGCGGATCCGGGTCCTGGACGAGCCGTTCACCCGGCTGCTGGTCTTCGACCGCAAGGTGGCCGTGCTTCCGGCCTCCGCCGACAACGCCAGCGCCGCGTTCGTCGAGGATCCGGCCGTGGTCGCCGTGCTGGTCGAGCGTTTCGAGCGCGACTGGTCGCGGGCCGCGGTCGTCGACTGGCACGCCGCCGCGGGCCGTCCGCGGCCGACCGGCGTGCCTGCCGCGCTGACCGGCCTGCTGGCGGCCGGACTGACCCAGAAGGCGATCGCCTCCCGCCTCGGCCTCTCCGAGCGCACCGTCGCCGCCCACATCGCCCGGCTGCGCGAGCACCACGAAGCGGAGACGCTGTTCCAGCTCGGCTGGCTGATGCGGGGAGGCGACCGATGAGCCCCCGCCTGCCGAACGACGCCGAGCGCGCCCTGTACCGCGAAGTGGTCGCCCAGGGCGGGATGGTGCTGCTGCGGGAGGCGATGGAGCAGGCCCCGGACGCCACGCTCGGCCTGATCGAGCTGGGGCTGCTGCTGCACCACGACCACGGGCAGATGCTGACGGCCGCGCACCCGCGGGCGTTCGGGGAGCGGGCGAGCGCGGAGCTGCGCAGCGCGGCCAACGGGATGCTGCGGGCGGCCGAGCACGCCGCGTCCCGGCTGGAGGACCTGGTCCAGGCGTACGACGCGGCGCCGCGGCGGGGCCGTCCGTCCCGGCCGTTGCGGTTGGTGGCGGGGCAGCAGATCGCGCACCACATCGCCCGGATCGAGTCCGAGATGCGCGAGGAGACCTTGGCGGCGCAGCCGGGCGGGGCCCGGCCGGTCCGGGTGATGCAGCAGACCCGGGCCCGTTTGCTGGGCTTCCTGGCCACCGGCATCGAGTTGCGCACCCTCTACCAGCCGGGCGCCCTCGCCGATCCGCCCACGGTGGACTACGCGGCGACGCTCACGGCGGCGGGCGAGCGCTTCCGGGTGCTGGACGAGCCGTTCCAGCGGATGGTGATCTTCGACCGGCGGGCGGCGGTGGTCTCGGCCGCCGCGGACGACCGGCAGGCGATGATCATCGAGGACCCGGCGGTGCTGGCCACCCTGGTGGACCGCTTCGAGCGCGACTGGGCGCGGGCCGAGCGGGTCGACTGGCAGGCCGCCGCCGGCCGCCCGCGTCCGACCGGTGTCCCGTCCGAACTCACCGACCTGCTCGCGGCCGGGCTGACCCAGAAGGCGATCGCCTCCCGGCTGGGCCTGTCGCCGCGGACGGTGGCCGGGCACATCGCCCGGCTGCGCGAGTTCTACGATGCGGAGACCCTGTTCCAGCTCGGCTGGCAGCTGCGCGGGGCGTCCGGACGACCCGCCGCACCGCCCGGGGAGCAGCCCCCGGGGCGGACGGCCGAGAAGGAGGGTGGGCTGTGAGCGAGGCGAACGCGGCCGCACTGCCGAGCGAGTCGGAGCGACGGCTCTACCAGCAGATCCTGGACCAGGGCGGACGGGTGGCGTTCCGCGAGGCGGTGGAGCAGGACCCGACCGGGGTGCTGCGGCTGATGGAGCTCGGGCTGCTGGTGCACGACGCGGCCGAGCAGTCGCTGACGGCGGTCGACCCGCGGGCGGTCAGCGACCGGATCAGCGCCGAACTGCGCGCCGAGGGCACCCGGATGCTGCTGCGCGCGGAGGAGATGCCCGCGCTGCTGGAGGACCTCACCCACGCCTACGACGCGACCCCGCGCCGGGCCGACCGCTCCAGCGTGGTGCAGCACGTCGACCGGACCGAGCAGATCCGGCACCGCGTCCTGCAGTTGGCGAGCGAGGCGCACGAGGAGGAGCTGTCGCTGCACCCGGGCGGCGCCGGGCCGGCGGACCTGCTGGAGGAGTCGCTGGAACGCACCCGCCGCTTCCTGGAGCGCGGGGCGAGCATCCGCACCGTCTACGAGCCGACCGCGCTGCTGGACGGGCCGACGGTGCGCTGGGCGGAGCAGGTCACCGGCTGGGGAGGCCGGTTCCGCACCCTGAGCGAACCGTTCAGCCGGATGCTGGTCTTCGACCGCCGGATCGCCGTCGTCCCGGCGTCGGCCGACAACTCCAGTGCCGCGTTCATCGAGGACCCGGCGGTGGTCTCGTTCCTGGTCGCCGCCTTCGAACGGGACTGGGAGCGGGCCGACCGGGTCCAGTGGCGCTCTGCCGAGCACGAGGGCGAGAGCGTCGTCCCGGTCCACGAACAGGTCGGCCGGCTGCTCGCCCAGGGCCTGACCCAGAAGACGATCGCCTCCCGGCTGGGCCTCGGCGAACGGACCGTCGCCGCGCACATCTCCCGGCTGCGCGAACTCCACGACGCGGAGACCCTGTTCCAACTGGGCTGGCAGATGCGGGGAACCGACTGACCGGGTGACGGGACGTCAGCCGGTGGCGATCTCCGGGGACCAGAAGCCGTACGGGCCGGCGTGCTCGCGGCGCGGCCGCGGGAACTGGTCGCCCGGCGCGGTCCAGAAGCCGCCGCGCAGCGACAGCGCCATCCCGGCCCAGTCCAGCGCGGTCTCCACGGTGTGGTGCAGCGCCTCCTGCGACCAGGTGTCGTCGAAGACCAGCGGGAGCACCGGCGAGACCTGCTCGATGGTGGCGATCAGCGGGTTGTGCGTGATCGCCTCGTCCACCAGCAGCACGATCGGCTTGCGCAGCGCCGAAGCCCACCCGAGCTCCAGGCTCACCCCGGCCGACAGCGGCGCACCGACGTACGCGAACACCAGGTCCGCGCTCTGCATGGCCCGGAAGTCCGAAGGCACCCGCTGCTCCGGCGCCCGCCCCGCCACCGTCCACGCGTCACTGTGGTGCGCGCTGTACACCGCCGCCCCGCTGTCCAGCAGCGTGCTCCGCAGCGTGGTCAGCCGAGTCCGGCTGGCCAACGTCACCACGCTGTCCGCCGGCCCGGTCAGCCGCATCAGCGGCGCGGCCAGGAACACGCGTGCGCGCCGCCCTTCGGCGCGGTGCTGCAGGTGGTGCTCACTCATGTCGACTCCGGGGGGAGGGCCTGTCTGAAGTGTGGGTTCTGGCAGGCGGTTCGTTGTTTGGGAATGCTGCTGGGCATCCGGTATCGTCTCGACCGAATATTGGCGCGCCCATGCCATTTGCCGCTTCCTCGATGTACCGGGCCCGACTCCATCGATCGATGGTGGACTGATCGTCGCGGTCGCAAGGTACGACCGTCCACCGGTGTCAGGTGTCATCTCCCTGCATGGCAGGGAGATGACACCGTCGGCCACTTGGGGAAGGATGTGCCATCTGCGACAGTTGTCGCTGGAGTTCTGGCGGGATTGGGTATGGCTTGATCGGAAGTCATGCGCTTCACTCGTCAGCAGGAGAAGTCGGCCGACCGGTAAACGGATCAGCTCGAGAAGGGGAGTGGCGCTATGCGTAGGATGTTCCGGTTTATGGTCTCGGCCGCGCTCATGGCGATGGTAGCGGTGATCGGCGCTACTCCGGCCTCCGCCACCGACGTGCTGTGGACGGCCTCCAAGCCACAGGTCGTGACGGCGGAGCCGGCTCCCGAGGCCGCGCGCGCGATGCTCGCCTCCGACGTGCTCTGGACCTGATCGATTCGGCTCGAGGTCAGTCCTGGGGCCCCTCGGAGTCGAACAGCGGCATGGTGCGGTGTCCCTGGGCGAGCTTCCAGCCCAGTTGGAAGAGCGTCTCCGCGTCGTACTCCTCGCGCAGTTCGGCGATGTGCCGGGCCAGTGTCCGTTCGCTCAGCCCGAGATTCCGAGCTATCACCCGGTGCCCCACCCCCTGAAGCAGCATGCGGATGATGTTCTGGCGGAGCAGCGACACGACTTCGGGCGGCACTTCATTGCTGCCCGGAAAAGGAATGGCCCGCTCCCAGCATATCTCGAAGGAATCCACGAGATAGGCCACCACTGCCTCGTCCATGACGATGGCGGCGCGCTCATTGTCATTGTCGAAAGGGATGATGGCGATGCTGGAGTCGATGACGATCAGGCGAGTGAACGGCTCGCCCAGAGTGCGGACCTCTCCGCCCTCTTTGGTCATCGCGGCCACGTATTCTCGGGCCGGCGCAGAATAGCGGGTGCTGGGCTGGTAGATCGTTCGGCGTGCCACACCACGGCGCAACATGTCCACGTCGAGCGCGATGGCCGCAGCAGGTGAGAATGAGCGGGCCCCGCCTCCCGGCTGGGCGCTGAGGACCTCCTGGGCGGCTTGGTCCATGAATTTCGAGAGTCGGCGGTTGATTTCGGTCTTACCGGAGACGTGCTCGATGTTCCCGCCGTCCTGGCGGGTCGAAATCCTCCCTCCGTAGACGAGGGTCAGGTCGTGGAGATCCGAAGATACGCTCGCAGCCCTGGTCATCAGTTCGAGGGCGCTGCGTTGCCAGGAAGCGCTCAGTCCGTCGGCGAGTTGCTGAGGGTCGACTGCCACCAGTACCTGGGGGTCGTTGACATCGGATATCAACAGGCCGATGTCCACCAGCTCCTGCAGCGGTTCTCCGCAGTGGGCCGCCACAGAGCCAGGAGAAACGCGTCCACCGGAGTTGATGATGGACTTGTAGAGATCGCGGGCGCTGGCCGTCACGACACCGAGCCCCGCGTTGGTGAGGCCCGGCACCTGAGCCTTGCTCATCTGTTGCCTCCTGCCCTAGCTCGAACGACAGCCGCGATTCTTGTGTGCGGGTGATCCTAAGCGGTGCGTCCTGGCCGACGGAGCCGTTTGCTCACCGTTCGGGAAGCACGGATGGGATGACTGGTGCACTCTCTCACCATGCCGAAGCCGCCGGCACCCCCCGAATGGTAGGGCGACGGCGGCTCGGTGCGTCCCGGCGGGGTGTCAGCGCTTGGGCCGCCAGACCACCAGCGCGCTGGACTGCTGGACCTGCTGGTAGGGGACCAGGTCGCGGCGGTAGGAGGCGTGGACGGCGGCCTCGCGCTGCTGGAGGGTGGCGGCGGCGCCCTCCAGGGCGTCGACGAGTTCGCTCACGCGGGACTGCAGGGCGGTGACCTGGTTCTCGAGTTCGATGATGCGCTTGATTCCGGCCAGGTTGATGCCCTCGTCCTGGGAGAGCCGCTGGACCTCGCGCAGCTGCTGGATGTCCCGGGCGGAGTAGCGGCGGCCGCGGCCGGCGGTGCGGTCGGGGCTGACCAGGCCGAGGCGGTCGTACTGGCGGAGGGTCTGCGGGTGCAGGCCGGAGAGCTCGGCGGCGACCGAGATGACGTAGACCGGGGTGTCCTCGGTGAGGACGTAGGGCGGGGCGGCGGCGCGCGGGCGGCCGCCGCCGGGCAGGCCCTCGCCGAGACCGGGGCCGGGGCCGATCCGGCCGGTGCCGTCGCCGCCGTGGCTACTGTCGGGGTGGGGACTCATCGGGGTCTCACGCTCCCTCCGCCGCCTTGAACAGGGCGGCTCGCGGGTCGTCCGAGGCGGTGGCCTCGCGGTACTGCTCCAGTGCGGTCAGCGCGTCTCCGTCGACGTGCTTGGGCACCGTGACCTCCACGGTGACCAGCAGGTCGCCGCGGGTGCCGTCCTTGCGGGTGGCGCCCTTGCCGCGGGCCCGCATGGTCAGGCCGTTGGCGCTGCCGGGCGGCAGCTTGAGCTTCACGGCCGGGCCGTTCAGGGTCGGCACCTCGATGGTCCCGCCGAGGGCGGCTTCGGGGAAGCTCACCGGCACGGTCACCGTCAGGTTGTCGCCCTTGCGCCCGAACACCGGGTGCGGGTCGACGTGCACGGTGACGTACAGGTCTCCGGGCTGGCCGCCGCGCTCGCCCTGGGCGCCCTTGCCCTTGAGCCGGATCCGCTGGCTGTCCTGCACGCCGGCGGGGATGCGGACCTGCATGGTGCGGGCGGAGGAGGCCCGGCCGCTGCCGTGGCAGACGGTGCACGGGTCGTCGACGATCATGCCGCGGCCCTTGCAGTCCCGGCAGGGCTCGGAGAGCGCGAAGGCGCCCTGGCCGCGGCTGACGGTGCCAGCGCCGACGCAGGTCGGACAGACCCGCGGGGTGGTGCCGGCCTTGGCGCCGGTGCCGGCGCAGGCGCGGCAGGCGGCCTGGGAGGTCATCCGCAGCGGCACGGTCGCGCCGTCCACGGCCTCCTCGAAGTTCAGCGTGACCTCGGTCTCGACGTCGGCCCCGCGGCGCGGCTGGGCGGCCTGCCGGCCGCCGCGGTTGAACAGGCCGCCGAACACGTCGCCGATCCCGCCGCCGCCCGTGCCGCCGCCGCCGTTGAAGAGGTCGCCGAAGTCGAAGCCGCCGGACGCGCCGCCCGCACCGCCGGGCCGGAAGCCGCCGCCCGCGAACAGCGAGCGGGCCTCGTCGTACTCCTTGCGGCGCTTCTCGTCCGAGAGCACGTCGTAGGCCTCGGAGATGTCCTTGAAGCGCTCCTCGGCCTTGGCGTCGCCCTTGTTCGCGTCCGGGTGGAACTCGCGGGCCAGCTTGCGGTAGGTCTTCTTGATCTCTGCGGGGGTGGCGTCCTTGGGCACGCCGAGGACCTTGTAGTAGTCCTTCTCCACGTAGTCCTTAGCGCTCATGGCCTTTGACCGCCACCTCCCGGGAAACCGAAGTTCTGTTGCCTGTCGGCACCGCGGTGCGGTGCCCTGATACGGCGCTGCGGAGCCGGCCGCCGTACTGGACGACGTACGACTCCGCAGCGCACGGGGACTCTACTCAGCTGTCGGACGAACCGTCAGCCTTGTCGCCGTCCGGCTCGCCGGTGGTCTGGGTGCCCGGCTGGGGCTCCGCGACCGCGACCATCGCCGGGCGGATGATCCGCTCGCCGATCCGGTACCCGGGCTGGAGGATCTGCACGCAGGTGTCCTCCGTCACGTCCGACGAGTAGCTGTGCATCAGCGCCTCGTGGATCGTCGGGTCGAAGGGCTCGCCCTCCTTGCCGAACTGCTGCAGCCCGAGCTTGGCGACGACCGTCTCCAGCGACTCGGCGACCGACTTGAAGCCGCCCGTCACCTCGCCGTGCTCGCGGGCCCGGCCGATGTCGTCCAGCACCGGGACCAGCGACTCCAGGATGTTGGAGACGGCGATCTCGCGGACGGTGGAGCGGTCGCGCTCGACCCGCTTGCGGTAGTTCTGGTACTCGGCCTGGAGCCGCTGCAGGTCGGCGGTGCGCTCGCCGGCCTCGCGCTTGGCGGCGGCCAGCTCGTCGGCACCGGCGCCCGCGACGGCCTCCTCGGCTGCCTTGAGCACTGCCTCCTCGGCGGCGGAGTCGTCGCCGGGCTGCTCGCCCTGCGGCTTCTCCGTCATGCCGCACCGCCCTTGGGCTTCTCGTCGTCGACGATCTCGGCGTCGACCACGTCGTCGTCCTTGGCGCCCGCCTCGCCGGCACCGGCCGCACCGGCCGCCGCGCCCGCGCCGTCGGCCTGCGCGTACAGCGCCGCGCCGAGCTTCTGGGCGGTGGTGGAGACCTTCTCGGTGGCGGTGCGGATGGCCGCGATGTCCTCGCCCTTGAGGGTCTCCTTGAGCTCGCCGATGGCGGTCTCGACCTCGGTCTTGACGTCGGCCGGGAGCTTGTCCGCGTTGTCCGCGATGAACTTCTCGGTCGAGTAGACGAGCTGCTCGCCCTGGTTGCGGGTCTCGACGGCCTCGCGGCGCTTGGTGTCCTCCTCCGCGTAGCGCTCGGCCTCCTCGCGCATGCGGTTGACCTCGTCCTTCGGCAGCGAGGAGCCGCCGGTGACGGTCATCTTCTGCTCCTTGCCGGTGCCGAGGTCCTTCGCGGCCACGTGCATGATGCCGTTGGCGTCGATGTCGAAGGTGACCTCGATCTGCGGCAGGCCGCGGGGCGCCGGCGGCAGGCCGGTCAGCTCGAACATGCCGAGCTTCTTGTTGTACGCCGCGATCTCGCGCTCGCCCTGGTAGACCTGGATCTGCACGGAGGGCTGGTTGTCCTCGGCGGTGGTGAAGATCTCGGAGCGCTTGGTCGGGATCGTGGTGTTGCGCTCGATCAGCTTGGTCATGATGCCGCCCTTGGTCTCGATGCCGAGGGACAGCGGGGTGACGTCGAGCAGCAGGACGTCCTTGACCTCGCCCTTGAGCACGCCGGCCTGCAGGGAGGCGCCGATGGCGACGACCTCGTCCGGGTTGACGCCCTTGTTGGCGTCCTTGCCGCCGGTCAGCTCCTTGACGAGCTCGGCGACGGCCGGCATGCGGGTCGAGCCGCCGACCAGGACCACGTGGTCGATCTCGGACAGCTGGATGCCGGCGTCCTTGATCACGTTGTGGAACGGGACCTTGCAGCGGTCCAGCAGGTCCGAGGTGAGCTGCTGGAACTGGGAGCGGGTGAGCTTCTCGTCCAGGTGCAGCGGGCCCTCGGCGGAGGCCGTGATGTAGGGCAGGTTGATCGAGGTCTCGGAGGACGAGGACAGCTCGATCTTGGCCTTCTCGGCGGCCTCGCGCAGGCGCTGGACGGCCATCTTGTCCTTGGACAGGTCGACGCCGTGGCCGGACTGGAAGACCTTCACCAGGTGGTCGACGACCCGCTGGTCCCAGTCGTCGCCGCCGAGGTGGTTGTCGCCGTTGGTGGCCTTGACCTCGACCACGCCGTCGCCGATCTCCAGCAGCGACACGTCGAAGGTGCCGCCGCCGAGGTCGAAGACCAGGATGGTCTGGTCGTCCTTGTCCAGGCCGTAGGCCAGGGCGGCCGCGGTCGGCTCGTTGACGATGCGCAGGACGTTCAGGCCCGCGATCTCGCCGGCCTCCTTGGTGGCCTGGCGCTCGGAGTCGTTGAAGTAGGCCGGGACGGTGATCACCGCGTCGGTGACCGTCTCGCCCAGGTAGGCCTCGGCGTCCCGCTTGAGCTTCTGCAGGACGAAGGCGGAGATCTGCTGCGGCGTGAAGTCCTTGCCGTCGATGCCGATCTTCCAGTCGGTGCCCATGTGGCGCTTGACCGACCGGATGGTCCGGTCGACGTTGGTGACCGCCTGGCGCTTGGCGACCTCGCCGACGAGCACCTCGCCGTTCTTGGCGAAGGCGACGACGGACGGCGTGGTCCGAGCGCCCTCGGCGTTGGTGATGACCGTGGGCTCACCGCCCTCAAGAACACTGACGACGGAGTTCGTCGTACCGAGGTCGATGCCGACCGCGCGTGCCATCGTGAATACCTCCGGGGAAGAAGTTGAGCAGTACGGGCTCAAGGATGCACGACCGATCCGGCGGCGTCAACAGCTTTGAGTCCGTGTCGCTCAACTTTACTGAGCGCTTATGTCGCGCCGGGCGGGTGGGCTGGTCCGGGCGGGTGAGTCTGGACTTAGTGACTGCCGCCATACCTTGAACATCTTCTGGTGGGGTGTTAACGCGCGGTAATGTCCGGCGGGTCAGCCCTCCAAGTTACCGACCAGTACACTCTGTGGAGGACTGGTACCACTGGGAACAAGCCGCTGGAGACGGAGAGCCGATGCAGCTAGCAGCGATCGTCATCTCGCTGGTCACCTTCGTGATCGGCACCGCGCTCGCCGCCCGTGCGGCGCTGTACATCTACAAGGTGGTGCGCACCGGCTCCGCCGACGGCACCCGCTTCGGTCAACCCGCGCAGCGGGTGGCCACCGTGGCCAAGGAGTTCCTGGGCCACACCCGGATGAACCGCTGGGGCGTCGTCGGCGTCGCCCACTGGTTCGTCGCGGTCGGCTTCTTCTCGCTGGTGCTCACCCTGGTGAACGCCTTCGGGCAGCTCTTCGACGCCGAGTTCGCGCTCCCGGTGATCGGCCACTGGCTGCCGTGGAACATCTTCGTCGAGCTGATCGGCACCCTGACCACCCTGGGCATCCTGGTCCTGATGGCGATCCGCCTGCTCAGCCTGCCCTCCCGGGCCGGCCGCAAGTCCCGGTTCGCCGGCTCGATCGCCTGGCAGGCGTTCTACGTCGAGTACACGATCCTCGGCATCGGCCTGTGCATCATGATGCTGCGCGGCCTGGAGGGCGCCCTGGAGGGCCTCGACTCCTACGACCCGGCCTACCTGGTCTCGTACCCGATCGCGGCCGCCTTCCACGGCACCGCGCACGGCACCCTGGTGAACCTGGTCTACCTGTTCGCCATGCTGAAGATCTGCATCTCCTTCGCCTGGGCGATCACCATCGGCGTCAACCCCTCGATGGGCGTCGCCTGGCACCGCTTCCTGGCGTTCTTCAACATCTACTTCAAGCGCGAGGAGGACGGCGCCACCGCGCTCGGCGCGCTGCGCCCGATGACCAGCAACGGCGCCCCGATCGACTTCGAGGACCCGGCCGACGACGCGGTGTTCGGCGTCTCCCAGGTCGAGCACTTCTCCTGGAAGGGCATCCTCGACTTCTCCACCTGCACCGAGTGCGGCCGCTGCCAGTCGCAGTGCCCGGCCTGGAACACCGGCAAGCCGCTGTCGCCCAAGCTGCTGATCATGAGCCTGCGCGAGCACGCCTTCGCCAAGGCCCCGTACCTGCTCGCGGGCGGTGGCAAGGACATGGAGGGCGAGGAGAAGGCGAGCAGCGAGCAGCTCAAGGACGTCCCCGCGTCCGCGCTGGCCGAGGCCGAGCGCCCGTTGATCGGCACCGCCGAGGAGAACGGCGTCATCGACCCGGACGTGCTGTGGTCCTGCACCACCTGCGGCGCCTGCGTCGAGCAGTGCCCGGTCGACATCGAGCACATCGACCACATCGTCGACATGCGCCGCTACCAGGTGATGATCGAGAGCAGCTTCCCGACCGAGGCCGGGACGATGCTCAAGAACCTGGAGAACAAGGGCAACCCGTGGGGCCTGGCCACCAAGGCGCGCCTGGACTGGGTCAAGGAGCTGAAGAAGGAGACCGGCATCGAGGTGCCGGTGATCGGCGAGGACATCGACCCCGCCGAGGTCGAGTACCTGTACTGGGTCGGCTGCGCGGGCGCCCTGGAGGACCGGGCCAAGAAGACCACCAAGGCCTTCGCCGAGCTGCTGCACACCGCGGGCGTGAAGTTCGCGATCCTCGGCAAGGAGGAGACCTGCACCGGTGACTCCCCGCGCCGGCTGGGCAACGAGTTCCTGTTCCAGATGCTCGGCGCGCAGAACGTCGAGACCCTGAACGCCGCGCTGGAGGACGCGCCGACCAAGCGGATCGTCGCCACCTGCCCGCACTGCTTCAACACCATCGCCAACGAGTACCCGCAGCTCGGCGGCCACTTCGAGGTCATCCACCACACCCAGCTGCTGCAGCACCTGATCGACGAGGGCAAGCTGCTGCCGGTGAACCCGGTGGAGGGCCTGATCACCTACCACGACCCGTGCTACCTCGGCCGGCACAACAAGGTCTACACCCCGCCGCGCGAGATCATCGGCAAGGTGCCCGGCCTGCGCAACGAGGAGATGCACCGCCACAAGGAGCGCGGCTTCTGCTGCGGCGCCGGCGGCGCCCGGATGTGGATGGAGGAGCGGATCGGCAAGCGGATCAACACCGAGCGGGTGGACGAGGCGCTCTCCCTCAACCCGGACATCGTCTCCACCGCCTGCCCGTTCTGCCTGGTGATGCTCTCCGACTCGGTCAACGGCAAGAAGAACGAGGGCGCGGCCAAGGAGCACCTGAAGGTCGTCGACGTGGCCCAGCTGCTGCTGGAGTCGGTCAAGGCCATCCCCGCCGCCGACGCGGAGCCGGTGGACGCCTGACGCCCCCGCGCACCCCGGATCCCGGACCCCGGACGCCCGCCGCGGCTCCGGGGTCC
Organism: Kitasatospora sp. YST-16; assembly: GCF_026802215.1. NCBI lineage: Bacteria > Bacillati > Actinomycetota > Actinomycetes > Kitasatosporales > Streptomycetaceae > Kitasatospora > Kitasatospora sp. YST-16. The sequence goes on along the minus strand of NZ_CP113837.1, from coordinate 3,402,525 downwards.
GGGCGCGTCCGGGCCCGGATCGGGAGACGTATCCGGGCGCATCCGGGCAGATCGGCCCACTGCCGCCCGCCGGGCCGGGCGGCCGGGGCACGGCGCCGGACGCCGCCGCGGCACCGGTGCGCCGGGTCGCACGCCTGCTCGACCGGGGTGGTGGTACGGGGACGATATTCGAGCAAATAGAGTGTGCGGCGGAACCACGGGAAGGGCCGGTTCCGTCGGAGGCCATGGCACGCTGCCCCGGCCAGTTCATCGAGCGAGCGCACCGGACCCTGTCGTGCCGGGCCGCCGGATTCGACTACGGGAGACAACACCATGACCCAGGCGATCATGCTGGTCGGAGGCAAGGGCACCCGCCTCCGTCCGCTGACCACCCACACGCCGAAACCCATGCTGCCCGTGGCGGGGGTCCCGTTCATCGCGCACCAGCTCGCCCGGGCCGCCGCGGCCGGCGTCACCCGGGTGGTGCTCGCCACCTCGTACCTCGCCGAGGTCTTCGTCGACCACTTCCAGGACGGCAGCCCCTACGGCATCGAGCTGGTCTACCTCACCGAGGAGGAGCCGCTGGGCACCGGCGGCGCGATCCGCAACGCCGCCTCCGGCCTGACCTGCGGCCCGGACGAGCCGGTGCTGGTCTTCAACGGCGACATCCTGTCCGGCCTGGACATCGCCGCCCTGCGCGACGGGCACAGCGCCTCCGGCGCCGACGTCACCCTGCACCTCACCCGGGTGGCCGACCCGCGCGCCTTCGGCCTCGTCCCGACCGACCCGGACGGGCGGGTGCTGGCCTTCCTGGAGAAGCCCGAGACCCCCGAGCAGATCGTCACCGACCAGATCAACGCGGGCTGCTACGTCTTCACCCGCTCGGTGATCGACCGGATCCCGGCCGGCCGCGAGGTCTCGGTCGAGCGCGAGACCTTCCCCGAGCTGCTGGCCACCGGCGCGCTGCTGCGCGGCGTCGTCGACACCTCGTACTGGCTCGACCTGGGCACCCCCGGCGCGTTCGTCCGCGGCTCGGCCGACCTGGTGCTCGGCAAGGTCGACTCCCCGGCCGTCCCCGGCCCCACCGGCGAGGCGCTGCTGCTGCCCGGCTCGGTCGTCGACCCGGCCGCCGTGCTGAGCTCCGGCACCGTGGTCTCCGAGGGCGCCCGGATCGGGGCCGGTGCCATCGTCGAGGGCAGCGTGGTGCTGCCGGGCGCCCGGATCGAGGCCGGCGCGTACGTCAAGGACTCCATCGTCGGCGCCTACGCCGGGATCGGTGAGCGCTGCGCGCTGGACGGCGTGGTGATCGGCGACGGCGCCGTCCTGGAGGCCGAGAACGAGCTCCCGCCCGGCCTGCGGATCGCCTGCGGCACCCGGCTCCCGGTCGGCGCCGTGCGGCTGTCCGCCGGCCCCGGCGGCTGCGAGGCCGGCCTGAGCAACGCCGCCGCGGTGCACGCGCCCGGCGCCGGCGTCGTCGGCTGACCTCCCGCACCACTTCGCACGGCCTTCCGCGGGGCCGGGGCGCACCGTCACAGGACGGCTGCAATCCGGCCCCGCCGCCATGATCACCCGACGGGGGGTCAGCCGTTGCGGGTACCGTCGAGACGTGGCTGGCAATCGACACGACGACGGACGGGGCGCCGACCCCCGGCACGGCTGGGGCGCCCCGCAGGGCGACCCGTACCCGGGCGCGCCCACCGGGGTCCCCGAGTACTTCACCGCCCCGCACCCCGGCCCGGTCGGCCCGGGCGACCAGCCGGGCCACACCAGGGCCTTCGCGGTCGGCGAGCAGCCCTACGGCGAGGCCCCCTACGGCGAGGCCCCCTACGGCGAAGCCCCGTACGGCGACCAGCCGGCGTACCCGTACGGCGGCCAGGACGGCTACGGGTACGGCTACGACGACGGGTACGGCGGGGGCCACGGCGGCGGGCCGGGCCAGGACGGCTACGGCCAGGACGGCTACGGCCAGGCCCCCGGGCCGGCCGACAACGTGGCGGTCTACCGGGCCGGCGGCCAGGCCGCGCCGCACGCGGGCGGGCCCCGGCTGCCCTGGCGGCAGCTGCTGGTCGGGATGTACCGCAGCCCGAGCGCCACCTTCGACCGGATGCGCGACCACCAGGTGTGGCTGCCCGCGCTGTGCGTGTCGCTGCTGTACGGCGTGCTCGCGGTGTTCGCCCTCGACGCCACCTACGACCAGGTGGTGCACTCCGCCTTCGCGGTCGCCCTGTGGGCGATCGGCGGCGCCGCGCTCGGCTTCACGCTGGCCGGCGGGGTGCTCTCCGCGGTCACCTACGTGCTGGCCCGGCAGTTCGGCGGCGACGGCCCCTGGCAGTCCACGGTCGGCCTGGCCGCGCTGATCAGCTGGACCACCGACGCCCCGCGGCTGCTGCTCGCGCTCTTCCTGCCGATCGGCAACCCCGTGGTGCAGGCGGTCGGCTGGGCGACCTGGGTGGGCTGCGCGGTGCTGCTGACCGTCATGGTGCGGCGGATCCACGACCTGCCCTGGGGCAAGGCGGCCGGCGCCGCCGCGGTGCAGCTGCTGGCGCTGCTGGTGCTGATCAAACTGCCCACCCTGGGCTGACCGGAGCGGCCGTCCGGCTTTGTAGGGTGGGGTGTTCGGCCCACCCTCACTTCCCGTCCGGAGCCCGCGCATGAGCCTGCCCACCACCCACGTCAGCTTTCCGGCCGGGGAGGTGACCGGCGAGTCGCCGGTCCTCGCCGTGCACGACCTGCCGGACGGCCGCACCGCGGTGGTCACCGCGGCGACCCCGTTCCACCCGGTCGACCACACCTGGCCCGACCAGCCCGCCGACCTCGGCACCCTCGCCGTCGACGGCACCGTCCACCCCGTGGTCGACTGCCTGACCGGCGCGGCCGGGCCCGGCGGGGAGTTCGCGGTCGGCGCCGACATCCCGGTCCGGCGCGGCGACGAGGAGTGGTCCTGGCTGGTGCTGCACGTGCTGCCCGGCGGCGCGCTCGGGCCCGAGGCGGTCGGGCGCACCGCGGCGCTCGCCGTCGACGCCGAGCGCCGGGCCGGCCTGTCGGCCGCGCACACCGGCTGCCACCTGCTGGCCCTCGCCCTGAACGGTGCGCTCGCCGACCGCTGGCGCAAGGACCCGGGCCGCGCCGACGCCCTCGGCCACCCCGACTTCGACAGCCTCGCCATGGACAGCTCGGTGATGGACACCGCCGCCAGCACCGACACCTACCGGATCGGCAAGTCGCTGAAGAAGAAGGGCTTCACCGTCGACGCCACCGACACCCTCCCGGCACTCGCCGACGCCCTCCCCGCCCTCACCGCGGACGTCAACGCCCGGCTGGCCGCCTGGGTCGCCGCCGACGCCCCGATCGGCATCGACACCCCCGGCCCCGAGCTCACCGCCCGCCGCCGCTGGCACGCCGAACTCCCCGAGGGCCCCGCCGCCATCGCCTGCGGCGGCACCCACCTGCACCGCCTCGGCCGGCTCACCGCCCTGCGCGCCGAGCTGACCCTCTCCGCGGACGGCACCGAACTCGTCGCCGTCACCACCCCCGCCCGCGCCTGAGCGCGCGCACGCGGCGAGGGCCGGCCCCGTCCGCCGGGACCGGCCCTCGCCGCGTGCGCCCCGATCAGACCTCGGTGCGGTGGAAGTTCAGGTAGGAGCGGGACGGCGTCGGGCCGCGCTGGCCCTGGTAGCGCGAGCCGTAGCGCTCCGAGCCGTACGGGTGCTCGGCCGGGGAGGACAGCCGGAACAGGCACAGCTGCCCGATCTTCATCCCCGGGTACAGCTTGATCGGCAGCGTCGCCACGTTCGACAGCTCCAGCGTCACGTGCCCGCTGAAGCCCGGGTCGATGAAGCCCGCCGTCGAGTGCGTCAGCAGGCCGAGCCGGCCGAGGCTCGACTTGCCCTCCAGCCGGGAGGCCACGTCGTCCGGCAGCGTGATCACCTCGTAGGTGGAGGCCAGCACGAACTCGCCCGGGTGCAGGATGAACGCGTCGTCGTTCTCCGGCTCGACCAGCCGGGTCAGGTCGGGCTGCTCCTCGGAGGGGTCGATGTGCGGGTAGCGGTGGTTCTCGAAGACCCGGAAGAAGCGGTCCAGTCGGACGTCGATACTCGACGGCTGGACCATCGACGGCTCGAACGGGTCGATCACGACCCGCCCCTTGTCGATCTCGGCACGGATGTCGTTGTCGGAGAGCAGCACGCCCCCGAGGGTACGTGCCACGGGGCGGGCGCCCAAAAGCGCCCGCCCCGTGGACCGCTCCAGCTCACCCGCTACGCCAACGACTCCGCCGCCACCAGCCGCAGCCCGCGGGCCAGCTCGTCCGCCGACAGCTCCGAGACGTCCGCCGGCACCGAGCTCCGCAACCGCCCGCACCGGGGGCACCGCAACAGCCGCCCCGGGCCCAGCCGGCCCTCCTGCAAGTGCTGCATCGGAAACGCCGCCGTACTGAACACGTGCCCCTCGGCACAACGAACCACGGTGCGCTGCTCCATCGGTCCCCTTCCCACGCTTCCGCCGACAGCGTCACATTAGGGGATCTACCGGACGCCCTCCGCCCAGGCTCGCCGCCGCGGAAACCCTGCGCTCACCGCCCGGCGCCATGGGGTACAGTGGTCCTTGATCGGGCCGTCACTGACGGGCCGTCAGCTGCGGGCGTAGTTTAATGGTAGAACATGAGCTTCCCAAGCTTAGAGCGCGAGTTCGATTCTCGTCGCCCGCTCCGCAGAGAGCCCCCAGGCCACCGGCCCGGGGGCTCTCGTCGTTTCCGTACGGCGGTCGGCGGGCAGCGGGCGGTGGGTGCGGTCGGCGGGGCTCGTGGGTCCCGGGGGTGGTGTGGGGGCTGCTTATGCTGGAGGGTCAAGATTGTTCGGGGAGCGGCGAGTTAACGGCTGAGCGATTCCTGGAGGTCGCGGTGGGTGTCTGTGTGATCGGGGCGGGGCTGTCGGGGCTGGCGGCGGCGTACGCGCTGCGCGAGCGCGGGCTGGACTTCGTCTGCCTGGAGAAGTCGCCCGGGGTGGGCGGGATCTGGCGGCGGCCGTCGGCGGGGGAGCCGGGGCCGGCGTACCGGGCGCTGCACCTGAACAGTGCGAAGCAGCTGACCGGCTTCGAGTCCTTCCCGATGGGGGAGGAGATGCCGCTGTACCCGAGCCACCGGGACATGGCGGTGTACCTGCGGGAGTTCGCCGAGTGGGCGGGGCTGCTGCCGTACATCGAGTTCCGCACCGAGGTGGTGTCGATACGTCAGGACCCGCACGGCATATGGACGGTGGTGAGCCGGGACGCGCGGGGAGTGGAGAGCAGCCGGACCTTCGACCAGGTGGTGGTGGCGTCGGGGCACCACGACGTGCCGCTGCTGCCGAACCCGCTGCCGGCGGGCGCGGAGACGTTCACCGGCCGGGTGCTGCACTCGATGGACTACGTGGACGGCGCCGAGTTCGCCGGGCAGCGGGTGGTCGTGGTGGGCCTGGGGGCGTCGGCGGTGGACATCGCGGCGGACGTGTCGCGGCACGCGGAGCGCACCGTGCTCTCGGTGCGCAACGGCCAGCACGTGGTGCCCAAGCAGCTGTTCGGCATGTCGGTGGACATGATCGCGGTGGCGCCGTGGTTCAGCTCCAAGTCGCTGCCGGAGCAGCAGGAGTTCATCGAGGAGGCGCTGCGGGTGGCCCGCGGCCCGCTGACCGAGTACGGCCTGCCGGAGCCGCCGAACCGGATCTTCCAGTCGCCGGTGACGGTCTCGGACGAGATCCTGCAGCGGATCCGGCACGGCGCGGTCCGGCCGCGTCCGGGCATCGCGGAGCTGTCCGGGTCGACGGTCCGCTTCACGGACGGGAGCGCCGAGGAGGCGGACGCGCTGGTGTTCTGCACCGGCTTCGGCTGGACGATGCCGTTCCTGCCGGCGGACCACCCGGCGGGCGGGCGGGGCCCGGTGCGGCTGTACCGGCGGGTGGTGGACCCGGAGCGGCCGGGGCTGTACTTCCTGGGCCTGGTCCGCCCGGTGGGGTCGATCACCCGGCTGGTGGAGGCGCAGGCGCGCTGGGTGGTGCGGCTGGTGACCGGCGAGTCGCTGCTGCCGGGCGCCGACGTGATGGCCAAGGAGGTCGACGGCTACCTGGAGGGCATCGGCCGCCGGTACGGGCTGTCGGCGGGGGCCTCGGTCCAGGTCGACGTGAACGGCTACCTGCGCCAGCTGGCGGAGGCGTAGCGCCTGGGCCGCAGCGGAGGGTTCCTCGGGATGCCCGTGATACAGGGGGTCACGGGGTTTCCTCCGGCAGCTGCGGCCGTCGGCGGACGGCGGGGGAGCGGCGGTGCGGCGGGTCAGCGCACCGGCCGCGGTCCGCCCGGCCGTCCGCCGGGCGGGCGGACCTGGTACGCCTCGGAGGAGAGGTAGGCGGTCAGCCGGGCGGCGCGCCCCTCCTGGTGGACCATGGCCAGGTAGGCGATCAGGCCGACGCCGTCCTCCAGCCGTCGCGGGGTGAGGGCGCCCAACGAGTCGCGGAGCACGGCGGGGTCGATCCCGTACCGGGTCAGCAGGGTCTCGGCGCGGCCCAGCACCTCGCGGTCGTCGCGGGCGTAGTCGCGGACCGGGACGTGCAGGGTGAAGCCGCTGGGGCGGTCCGCCGCCGGGTCGGTGAAGGCGTGGCAGGTGAGCACGGGGCGGCGGTCGAAGACGCCGTCGCGGCCGGCCGGCAGCCCGGAGGCGGTGTGCAGGAAGGCTTCGGTCTCGGCGGGCGAGGGGCCGTGGGCCATCCGGTTGAGCGTGCTGACGGCGGAGGCCCGCAGCTCGTGGTGGGCGGTGTACAGCTTCAGCCGGGGGGTGTCCCAGTCGCCGAGGTCGAGGGCGAGGAAGACCAGCCGGTCGGCGGGCGGGAGGCTGTCGTACGCCCGGTGGTGGCCGAGCCGGCGCAGGGCCTCGCGCACGGTGGCGCCGGCCCGGTCGGGGCCGGACGCGGAGGGGTTGAGGTAGGCCTTCATCCGGGGGACGCCGCCGGGGGACAGCTCCAGGGCGATCCAGAGCGCGAAGCTCCCCTGCGGGTCGTCGGGGAGGAAGAGGTCCTGGATCAGGTCGAGTTGGTCGGTGGCGATGTCCCAGCGGCGGGCCAGTTCGTGCACCGCGCGCAGGGCGAGCCGGCCGCTCTCGCCCAGGGTGCCGAAGCCGCTGGCCGGTTCGAGCAGGATCCGCAGCGAGGGGGCGGTGCCGGCGGACAGCGAGAGCGAGAACTCGACGGGGGTGTGGTCGTCGGAGAGGAAGGTCCGGACGGCGGGCGGCAGGTCGAGCGGCCGGTGCACCACCGGGCCGAGCGCGTCGGTCAGGGCGCGGGCGTAGGCGGCGGAGTCACCCGCGTCCAGGCCCACCAGGGCGCACAGGTCGAGGAGTTGACGGGCCGTGTGGCCGCCGACGGTGCGTCCGGACGGTCTGGGCGGCAACAGAACTGTCCCCCGGCCCAGTGGCCGGGGGACGTCGGTGCGGAGAGGGCGGCCGCCGGGAGCGGTGGGCCCTGGGAGGAACGGGCTGCGGGTCTCGGCGGCGTCTTGGGATATGTGGTCCACGACACCCTCCTGTTCTCCGGTCATCGGCGCCATGGCATATGGCGCGGGCATTCGCGCTGATTACCCGGGTTTTTCAGGGTTCATGCCGGAATGACGGGGAGACAAGTGTTGTGAAGGTCACTTGGACAACCAGTTGAGGAACTGGCTCCAACGTCCACCCTTTCCGGCGGGTTGTGCGGCCGGGGCCGGCTTGGCGGACTCGGCGGGCTGCGGGCGCTGGGCCGACTCGCTCGGAGTGAACCGGACGGGCAGCGAGACCAGCGCGCGGTTGAACGGGCCGGGGCGCCAGCTCAACATCTGCTCCGGGACGGCGAGTTCGATGTCCGGCAGCTTGTTGAACAGGTTCTCCAGCGCGGTCATGGCGATCTGCCGGGCCGGGTCCTTGGACGGGCAGGCGTGCGGTCCGGCGCTCCAGGCCAGGTGGGCCCGGCTGCTGGCGCGGCGCTCGGCGGCCAGGATCGGGCTGCTGTTGGCGGCCGCGTAGCTGACCAGCAGCAGGTCGCCGGCCTGGACCTTCTCGCCGGCGAACTCCCCGTCGGCGGCGGGGTAGTGCGGGCCGAGGTTGGAGATCGGCGGGTTCTCCCACAGGGTGTCGTCGATCGCCTCGTCGATCAGACCGCCCTGGTGCGCGTAGGCGTCGTGGGTGAGCAGCCGGTGCAGGGTGTTGCCGAGCAGGTTGCCGAGCGGTTCGACGCCGGCGCCCAGCAGCAGCGAGAGCTGGTGGACCATCTCCTCGTCGGAGAGCTTGGCGTGGTGCTGCAGCAGCCAGGAGGTGACGTCCTCGCCGGGCCGGCTGCGCTTGAGCGCGATCAGCTCGCCGACCGCGCCGAACAGCACCTGGGCGGACTGCTCGGCGTTCACGCCGTCGAACATGCCGGAGATGCCGAACATCACCCGGTCGCCGATGTCGGCGGGGCAGCCGAACAGCTCGTTGAAGACGAACAGCGGCAGCTGCTTGGCGTAGGCGCTCAGCAGGTCCGCGGAGCCGCGGTAGCCGAACTGGGCGAGCAGGAAGTCGGAGACCTGCCGGGTGCTGCGGGCCAGCCGGCGCTGGTCGATCCGGGCCATGCTGTCGGTGATGGCCTGACGCAGCCGCAGGTGCTCGGCGCCGTCCGAGAACAGCGCGTTCGGGCGGTGCACCAGCAGGGGCAGCACCGGGCTGTCCATCGGGACCCGGCCCTCGTTGAGCTCCCGCCAGCGGCGGGAGTCACGACGGTAGGAGGTGGGGTCCTGCAGCAGTTGCAGGGCGGCCGAGTACTCGGTGACCAGGGTGGCGTTCACCCCGGGGGAGAGCTCGACCGGGGCGGTCGGGCCGTAGTGCCGGAGGTAGTCGTAGTACGACTGCGGGTCGGCGGCGAACTCCGGTCCGTACAGCGGCACTCGGCCGCCGTGGGCCGGGCACCCGGGCGGGGGTACCGGGGCGGAAGACTGAGCGTCCATGGCTGCGTGTTGCTCCTAGCTGGCGCGGTCCAGCAAATAGCGGACGAGAGTGGTGAGTGCGGCGGCCGACGATTTCTCGTTGCGCGCGTCGCAGGTGACGACCGGGGTTTCGTCGAGCAGGTCGAGGGCCTCCCGCAGCGCCCGCTCGGCGCGCTCCGGGTTTCCGTCGAAGTGGTTGACGGCGATGGCGTAGTCCAGCCCGTACTGCTCGATCAGGTCGATGACGGGGAAGGAGTCGGCGAGCCGTTCGGGGTCGACCAGGATCAGCGCGCCGAGGGCGCCGCGGGCCATGTCCTCCCACATCTGGACGAAGCGGGTCTGCCCGGGGGTGCCGAACAGGTAGAGCACCACGCGTTCGCTGATGGTGAGGCGGCCGAAGTCCAGGGCGACCGTGGTGGTGGTCTTGCCCCGGACGCCCTTGAGGTCGTCGACGGCCTCGGCGGCCTGGGTCATGGTCTCTTCGGTGGACAGCGGTTCGATCTCGGAGATCGAGCCGATGAAGGTGGTCTTGCCGACGGCGAAGTGTCCGACGACCAGGATCTTCACGGCGGTCTGGGTGGCACCTCCGGCGACGTAGTCGTCGGTGGTCAGCCCGCCCCGGTCATCCGAACTTGCGGTGAAGCCCATTGAGCACCTCCTCCAGAAGGTCCTTGTCGGCGTTCCGGGCCCTCGGGACCGGCGGACGGGTCATCAGGTGGCCGCTCTCGGTGAGCGCGGCCAGGACGATGCGGACCACGCCCAGCGGGAGCCGGGTGTGACCCGCGACCTCGGCGACCGAGAGGTAGCCGGCCGAGCAGATGTCCAGCAGGCGCTGCTCCTCCGGGGTGAGCCGGGTGGGGCGGCGGCCTTCCTCCGGGGTGGCGGTGACCAGGGTGATCAGGGACAGCTGCTGCTCGTCGGGCAGCTCCCGCCCCTTGGTGATGATGTAGGCGCGGACTAAGTCCACGGGCTCGAACTCGAAGTCCTCGCCGCTGCCCCTCACCGGCGGACCCCCAGGTCCTCGCGGGGCGGCGCGGCGAGGAACTTGCCGAGCTGGCCCACGAGTTGCTGCATCCGGAAGGTGATGTCCTGCATGTCGACGTCCGGCAGCGCGGAGACGCCCAGGTAGGCACCGTCACCGGCGGAGATCAGGAACACCCAGCCGCCGTCGAACTCGACCAGGGTCTGCTGCCAGCGCTGCGTCGGGTTGTCGCAGAAGAAGCCGAGCGAGCGGCTGAGCGACTGCACGCCGCTCATCGCGGCGGCCACCCGGTCGGCGTTGTCCTTGTCGATGTCCCTGGTGCGGGCCATCAGCAGGCCGTCGGCGGAGATCAGGACCGCGTGCAGGGCCCCGGGGATCTCCAGCGCGCTGTCGAGCATCCAAGACAGATCGTCGTTCACGAGAACTCATGCCCTTCACTGCTTGCACCGCGGGTGCTGGTCGTCTGGTTCGCGTCGTCCCGCTGGGTGGCGCGACCGGACCTGGTGCCGCGCTGGAAAGCCCCCAGCATCGCCGCGGTCTGCGCCCCGGAGCGGGACGCGGGGGCGGCGGGCGCTGCGGGCGCGCCGTAGGGGGCGGATTCGGCCGTCGGGACGATCGCCATCGGCCGCTTGCGGCGGCGGATGGGCAGGCCGTCGTCGGTGGAGCCGAACGACTCGATCGCCGCGGGAGGGACTGCGGCGGCGGGCAGCGGGACCGGCTGTGCCGCCGGTCGGGCGACGGGTGCGGGCGCCTGGCCCTGGACGGGTGCCTGGGGCTGGGCGGTGCCGGGGGCGGGCTGCTGGGGGCGCCGCTCCGGCATGTTGGTGAGCAGCTCGTGCGGCAGCAGCAGCACCGAGCGGACACCGCCGTACGGGGAGGAGGAGTCCACCGAGACCTCGAAGCCGAAGCGCTCGGAGAGCACGCCGATCACCGCGAGGCCGAACTGCGGCGGGTTGCCGAGGCCGCCGACGCCGGTGACCCGGTCGGTGGTCAGCAGCCGCTCCGCGCGGGCCCGTTCCTCGTCGTTCATGCCGACGCCGGCGTCGTCCACCACGACCACCACGCCCTTGGGCACGGTGCGGATGTTGACCTCCACCACGGTGTCGGGGCTGGAGTACGAGGTCGCGTTGTCGAACAGCTCGGCCAGCGCCAGGGCGACCGGCTCCACCGCGCGGCTGGAGATGCCGAAGTCCACCTGGGAGAGGATCTCCACCCGGCGGTAGTGGCGGATGCGGCCCTGCGCGGAGCGCACCACGTCGTACACCGAGGCGACGTCGCGGTGGCGGCCGAGCCAGCCGCCGCACAGGACGGCGATGGACTGGGCGCGGCGGCCGAACTGGGAGTTGGTGTGGTCGACCTCCAGGAGGTCCTGCAGGATCACCGACTCGCCGTACTTGACCTGCAGCCGGGAGAGGATCAACTGCTGTTCCGCCGCGAGGCCCTGGAGCGTCCGCATGGCGGACTTCAATACCGTTTTGGTTGCTTCGTCCGCTTGTTCCTGAGCGGAGGCGACCGACTGCGTATAGTGGTGTTCCAGGTCGGTGTAGTGCTCCCGGAGCCCGTCGATCTCCTGTCGGAGTGCCGCGGCTGCCTTGCGCTGGCGGACCACGACGAGGATCGCGGCGGCCAGGACGAGGAAGAGAACCCAGAGCAATGGGTTCGCTGTGTATTTCGTCATAAGACTCTCTTCAGGCGACTGGCGGCCGACTGCTGAATCCCCGTCATCGCAGGGTGAACCCGCCGCTCCCCCAAGCGGGATGATCGTATCATCGGGCGAACAGGTGAACGATCGTCCACATCGGCGTGAAGATGCGTCTGCACCGAAGTGGACAAGGGGAGTTGGAACCGCAGGTCAGCGCCCTGATCGATCGTCAGTACCCGGTCCGATCCGGCCCCGCGGCCGCTCCACCGCCTCCCACCGGGCCATTTATCACAGGGCGGGCCCCGATCGGGGGAGCAACGCGCGAGTTCCGGGTTTTTTCCGACGCGGCGTCAAGAAGTGCGCCACCATGCGGTCCGGCCGGTACCGGCCGGAGAACGCCACGCCGCGCAACCTGCCGTTAAGGTGCGGACACACGATCCACCCCTCCCGCCGCGGGGCCGGGGCCGCCCCCGACCGCCCCCGGGCGGCCGAGCACGAGGTCTCCATGGAATCCGTCACGTATGTGCACCTCGCGGGAATCGGCAACTCCGGCCCCGGGCACTGGCAGTACCGCTGGCACGCCGCCGACCCGCGCACCGTCTGGGTCGAGCACGACTCCTGGGACGACCCGGAACGCGACGCCTGGGTCGCCGACCTGGACGCCGCCCTGCGGCGCACCCCGGGACCCAAGCTGGTCGTCGCCCACAGCCTCGGCTGCAACACCCTGGTGGAGTGGGCCGCCGACCACACCGACCCGGACGTCGTCGGCGCGCTGCTGGTCGCCGCCCCCGACCCGCACGGCCCCGCCTTCCCCGCCGGGGCCACCGGCTACCACCGCCCGCGCCCCGCGCCGCTGCCCTTCCGCACCCTCGTGGTGGCCAGCGCCGACGACCCCTACGCCACCCTCGACCACGCCCGGGCCACCGCCGCCGCGCTCGGCGCCGAACTCGTCGAGGCCGGCCGGCTCGGCCACATCAACGCCGCCTCCGGCCTCGGCGACTGGCCCGACGGCCGCCGGCTGCTCGGCCGGCTGCTCCCGTCCGCGGGCTGACCGGTCGTCAACGGCAGTTTGCAGGAGCCCGGTTCAGCGGCCGGTGGACCCGGGCCCGTCGTCCGGGTCGGCGAGCAGGAACGGCAGCAGGCCGCGTTCCAGCAGGGTGCTGCGCCAGGCGGTGCGGGCGTCCGCGACCTGCTGCTCGTGCTGCGGGTCGCCGGCCGGGTCGGTGCGCCGCCAGACGGCGGTGAGCAGCAGGCCGAGCAGTCCGACCAGCGCGCCGGCCACCGCGACGGCGACGGTGGTCCAGGCGGCGGCGCGCAGTTCCCCGGCCGGTCCGGCGTGCGGGCGGGACAGGTCGAGGACGGCGCCGAGCAGGAAGAACACGGCGGCGGCGCTGCCGCTGACGATCGGCACGATCAGGGCCAGCGCGCCCAGCCAGCCGGTGAGCCGCTCGCGCGGGTCGGCGGTCCGGGCGGGCGGTTCGGGGACGGTGTCGCGGAGCTGCCGGTAGGCCAGGTACTCGGGTTCGGCGGCGGCCAGGATCCGGGCGGAGTGCTGCCGGGCCAGGGTGCGCAGCCGGGCGGTCCGCCGGGGGTCGTCGGCGAGCGCGGCGCGCACCGCCGGGTCGGCCAGGGCCCGGCCGAGGGCGTACTCGAAGTCGGCCCGGTCCTGTTGGGTGGGGCCGCTGCCGGTGTGCGGGTCCATCGCCGATGTCCCCCCGTGAGTGGTGGAGCGCCCGGCGGTCGGCGCGGGCGGGGTCGGTGCGGGTGCGCGGGTGCGCGGGTGCGGTCGCGGGCTCAGCCGTAGGTGAGGTCGGCGCAGGCGTCCTCGTCGGCGGAGCGGGCCTGGCTGACGCTGGTGGGCAGCGGGCCGGTGGGCACCGGCGGGGCGGCGGTGGTGCCGCCGGCGGCGTAGTCGGCGCCCAGGGTGAGGGAGATGCCGGCCTGGCCGCCGGCCTGCAGGACGGCGCCGGGGAAGAGCGCGGCGACCTTCTCGGCCTTGGCCTTCTCGCCGGCCCCGTACTCGACCAGGGTGCTGCGGTGGGTGCGGGAGGAGGCGTTGGCCCGGCCGGTGACGGTGAACCCGGACTCCTCCAGGGCCTGGGCGGCCCGGGTGGTCAGCCCGGCGGTCTCGGTGCCGTTGTAGACGGCGACCCGGACGCCGGCGCCGTCGACCTTGGCGGGCGCGGTGGTGGTGGGCGCGGCGGGGCTCGGGTCGGCGGCGGCGGGGCTCGGGGCGGTGTCCTGCCCGTCCAGGGTGCGGTCGGCCTTCAGCGCGGCCCACAGCTGGTCGGCGTCGGGGTGCAGCAGGGCGACCCGTTCGCCCTGGTAGCGCCAGGGGACGGTGAGGAACTTGATGTCGTGCAGGTCGACGTTCTTGAGCGACATGGCGAAGTCGACCAGCTTGCCGGCCGAGCCGAGGCCCTCGTCCACGGTGAGCGCCTTGGTGGCGGCGTCGGCCAGCGGCAGCAGCGTGGTGGGGTCCATGCCCTTCGCCTTGACCTGCTTGATCAGCGAGGAGAGGAAGGCCTGCTGGCGCTTGGTGCGGCCGATGTCGGAGCCGTCGCCGAGGCCGTGCCGGATCCGGACGTAGTCGAGCGCGGCCTGGCCGGAGATGGTCTGGTGGCCCTGCTTGAACAGCTCCTTGCCGCGGTGCCCGAGGTTGGGGTTGAGGTCGCCCTCGTAGACGGCCTTGGGCAGGCAGACGTCGACGCCGCCGACCGCGGTGGTCATGTCGGCGAAGCCCTGGAAGTTGACCACCATGGTGTGGTCGATGCGCAGCCCGGTGAGCTTCTCCACGGTGTTCTGGGTGCAGGCCGGGTTGCCCTGGTCGGTGTCGCCGACCGAGAAGGCGCTGTTGAACATGGCGCTGGGCTGGTCCTTGGTCCAGGTCTTGTTCGGCAGCATGCAGGGCGGGACCTCGACCAGCGAGTCGCGCGGGATGGACACCCCGACGGCGTGCCTGTGGTCGGCGTAGACGTGCAGCAGGATCGCGGTGTCCGAGCGGGCGCCGCCGTCCTGGCCGCCGCCGAGGTCCTTGTTGCTGCCCGCGCGGGAGTCGGAGCCGATCAGCAGCAGGTTGACGGGGGTGCGGCCCTCGGCGTCGGCGCTGGCGGCGGCCGGGCGCTCCTTGCTGAGGCCGTCGCTGCCGAAGGTGCTCAGGTTGCCGTTGAGCCGGTAGTACAGCAGCCCGCCGGCCAGCACGGTCAGCGAGACGGTGCCCGCGGTGGTCCACAGCGCGATCCGCCGCACCCGGTGGCCGCGGCCGCGCGTGCCGCCGTGACCGGTCCTCGCCCTGCGTGCGGACATGACGCCCCCTCACCCGTTGCCGCCGACCGAACTTCTACAAGGCTGTAGAAGTCGAGCGAAGCATACAAACCCGGACGGGTGAAGTCACACCCGTCCTCGCCCGGCCCCCGGCGGACCGGCCGGACGGGGCACCGCCACCCGCTCGGCCCAGTCCCGATCGTGGCGGCGGCCGAGCGTTCTCACACTCGGTGACGGGGGCGCCATCCACAGGAAGAGGGCATCATGCACACCGGTCTCCGTCGGATCGCCGTCGCGGTCACCGCGGCCTCGCTCGCCGCGGGCCTGGCCGCCTGCGGCAGTGCCAAGCAGTCGTCTGGCTCCTCGGGCTCCTCGGGCAGCGCGAACCAGGCGGTGAAGATCGGCCTGCTGCTGCCGGAGTCCAAGACCACCCGGTACGAGCAGTTCGACCGCCCGCTGATCGAGGCGAAGATCAAGTCGCTGGCGCCGAACGCGCAGATCGACTACTACAACGCCAACCAGGACGCGACGCAGCAGCAGACCCAGGTGGACACCGCGCTGACCAAGGGCGACCAGGTGCTGATCCTGGACGCGGTCGACTCCAAGGCGATCCAGTCCTCGGTGCAGAAGGCGCACGACGCGGGCGTCAAGGTGATCGCCTACGACCGGCTCGCCCAGGGCCCGGTGGACGCGTACGTCTCCTTCGACAACCACAAGGTCGGCGAACTGCAGGGCGAGGCGCTGGTCAAGGCGGTCGGAGACAAGGCGTCCAGCGGCCAGATCATCATGATCAACGGCTCGCCGACCGACCCGAACGCGGCCGACTTCAAGGCCGGCGCGCACAGCGCGATCGACGGCAAGCTGAAGATCGGCAAGGAGTACGACACCCCGCAGTGGGACCCGAACACCGCCAACCAGGAGGCCGCCGCCGCGATCACCGCGATCGGCGCCCCGAACGTGGTCGGCGTCTACTCCGCCAACGACGGCATGGCGGCCGGCATCGCCACCGCCCTCAAGGCGGCCAACCTGAGCGTCCCGCTGACCGGCCAGGACGCCCAGCTCGACGCGGTGCAGCGGATCCTGGCCGGGACGCAGACCATGTCGATCTACAAGCCGTACAAGCCGGAGGCGGACGCGGCCGGCGAGATGGCGGTGCAGCTGGCCCAGGGCAAGAGCCTGGGCGCCTCGCTGAAGCCCACCACCTCGACCAACGGCAGCGGCACCAAGGTCGACTCGCTGCTGATCGCCCCGACCGTGCTCACCAAGGACAACATCAAGTCCACCGTGATCGCCGACGGCCTGTACACCGCGCAGCAGATCTGCACCCCGGACTACGCCTCGGCCTGCCAGGCCGCCGGGATCCAGTGACCGCCTTCCACCGGAGAGGAGGTGGTCGCGGTGGCGGGTGAGACCGTACTGGCACTGCGGGGCATCTCGAAGCGGTTCGGCGCCGTCCAGGCGCTCACCGGCATCGAGCTGGAGGTGCGGGCCGGCGAGGTGGTCGCGCTGGTCGGCGACAACGGCGCCGGCAAGTCGACGCTGGTGAAGACCATCGCCGGGGTCAACCAGCCGGACGAGGGGGTCATCGAGTGGGAGGGCCGGCCGGTGTCCATCCACCGGCCGCAGGACGCCCAGCACCTGGGCATCGCCACCGTCTACCAGGACCTCGCGCTGTGCGACAACCTGGAC
This sequence comes from Kitasatospora sp. YST-16, assembly GCF_026802215.1. Taxonomy (NCBI): domain Bacteria; kingdom Bacillati; phylum Actinomycetota; class Actinomycetes; order Kitasatosporales; family Streptomycetaceae; genus Kitasatospora; species Kitasatospora sp. YST-16. Next base: position 3,386,017 of record NZ_CP113837.1, on the reverse strand, counting down.
GTGGTCGGCAACCTGTTCCTCGGCCGGGAGATCAAGCAGTTCGGGCTGGTCCTGGACGAGGTCGCCATGGAGAAGCGCTCCCGGCAGCTGCTGGACACCCTCTCCATCCGGATCCCCAGCGTGCGGATCCCGATCGCCTCGCTCTCCGGCGGACAGCGCCAGGTGGTGGCGATCGCCCGGGCGCTGATCGGCTCGCCCAAGGTGGTGATCCTGGACGAACCGACCGCCGCGCTCGGCGTCGAGCAGACCGCGCAGGTCCTCGACCTGGTCGAGCGGCTGCGCGACCAGCGCCTCGGGGTGATCCTGATCAGCCACAACATGGCCGACGTGATGGCGGTCGCGGACACCGTCGCGGTGCTGCGGCTGGGCCGCAACAACGGGGTCTTCGACAAGCACTCCACCAACCAGGAGCAGATCATCTCGGCCATCACCGGTGCCACGGACAACGCCGTGACCCGCCGGCAGGCCCGCGGTGAGGGAGGCGAGCGATGAGCGGGGACACCCCGGAGCCCGGGCACCGGCCGCTGCCCGAGGACTCCATGCCGGCCGGCGGCGTCAACGCGCCCGTGCCGGTCGCCGCGGAGGCCACCCCGGCCGTCGACCCGCGGCTGATCGTCCGGCAGGAGGGCCTCAAGGGCTACCTGATCGAGTTCAAGCGGCGGCTGACCAGCGGCGAGCTCGGCTCGGCCCCGGTGGTGGTCGCGCTGATCGTCATCTGGGCCGTGTTCGGCTCGCTGAACAGCAGCTTCCTGTCCGCGCAGAACCTCTCCAACCTCTCCCAGCAGATCGTCGGCACCGGCATGATCGCGCTCGGCGTGGTGTTCGTGCTGCTGCTCGGCGAGATCGACCTGTCGGTCGGCTCGGTCAGCGGCCTGTGCGCGGCGATCTTCGCGGTCATGAACGTCACCCACGGCGTCAACCAGTGGGTGGCGCTGCTGTCCGCGCTGGTCGGCGGCGCGGTGGTCGGCCTGGTGCAGGGCCTGTTCTTCGCCAAGGTCGGCGTCCCGGCGTTCGTCGTCACCCTGGCCGGCAACCTCGGCTGGAACGGCCTGATGCTGCAGATCCTGGGCGCCAGCGGCACCGTCAACCTGTCCGGCAAGGACATCGTCTCCCGGCTGTACTCCACCATCTACGGGCAGCAGATCGCCGCCTACGGACTGGCGGCGGCCGGCGTGGTGCTCTTCCTCGGCTCCTCGCTGCTGGACGCCCGGCGCCGCCGGGCCTCCGGCGTCCCGTACCGGACGCTCACCGACATCCTGGTGCGCAGCGCGGCGCTGGCCGTGGTCGGGTTCCTGGTGGCCTACACGCTCAACCAGTACAAGGGGCTGCCGCTGGCGCTGCTGGTGTTCGTGGTCTTCGTGGTGGTGCTGGAGTTCGTGCTGCGCCGCACCCCGTACGGGCGGAAGGTGTTCGCGCTGGGCGGGAACATCGAGGGCGCCCGGCGGGCCGGCATCAACGTCTCGCTGGTGCGGATCACGGTGTTCATGATCTGTTCCACCATGGCGGCGATCGGCGGCCTGTTCCTGGCCGCGCAGATCCAGTCGGCCTCGCAGACCTCCGGCGGCGGCAACCTGCTGATGAACGCCATCGCGGCGGCCGTCATCGGCGGCACCAGCCTGTTCGGCGGGCGGGGGTCGACCTGGTCGGCGCTGCTCGGTGCGCTGGTGATCGGCTCGATCCAGTCCGGGATGAACATCCAGGGACTGAGCAACGCGATCCAGTTCATGATCACCGGTGCGGTGCTGCTGGCCGCCGTGGTGATCGACTCGCTGGCGCGGCGGACCCAGAAGTCGGCCGGGCGGGCGTAGCGCCTCCGAGCGGTGAGATCCCCCGTCGGCCCGGTGGCCGGCGGGGGATCAGTGCGTGCGGAGCAGTCCCAGGTGGACCACGGTGACCTGGGCCAGGTCCAGGTCGGCGTCGCGGCGGTGGCGGCGGGCCTCGGCCGACTCGGCGCGCTCGATCGCCTCGCGGCGGGCGTCCTCCTCGGCGGCGGCGTCCACGATGAACAGGTGGCGGCCGGAGCGGATCTCGTTGGCGTGCGGAATCTCGACGCACCAGCGATGACGGCTCTGGGTGGCGTTCATCGGCCTTCCTCTCCCGGCGCGTCCTCGTACCGGCACATGAGGTACTACTGCTGCCCTAGACCATAGGTATAGGCCAATTCGTCCGTCAAGAGGACGAGCAGAACGTCAAATAATCCGTTCAACGGTGAAAATGGTCGGAGAGTCCGCTACCGTTCCGTGCATGACAGCCCCCGCCACCCCGGCCCCCTCGGCCCGCCGCCTGCGCACCCGGGCCGCCCTGCTCGCCGTCCTCGGCGAGCACGGCACGCTCAGCCGCACCGAGATCAGCCGGCTCACCGGGCTCTCCCGCTCCGCCGTCAGCAGCGCCGTCACCGACCTGCTCGACGAAGGGCTCGTCAGCGAGACCACCGCCACCGCGGCGACGACCGCCGGCCGCGGCCGCCGCGCCGCCGCCGTCACCCTGCGCCGCGCCCACGCCCTGGTGCTCGCCTTCGACTTCGGCCACACCCACGTCACCGCCGCCGTCGCCGACACCTCCGGCACCGTCCTCGGCGAAGCCACCGCCCACCTCGACGTCGACAACCACCCGCGCGAAGTCCTCGAAGCCGCCGAGACGCTCGCCCGCCAGGCCCTCGACGCCGCCGGGCACCGCCTCGACGAGATCACCGCCATCGCCGCCGGCATCCCCGGCGCCCTCGACACCCGCACCAACGTGGTCCGCGCCCCCTCCACCCTCTCCCAGTGGATCGGCATGGACCCCGCCGCCGAACTCGGCCGGGTCTTCGACCGGCCCGTCACCGTCGGCAACGACGCCGAGATGGGCGCCCGCGGGGAACGCGCCCACGGCACCGGCGGCACCGTCAACGACCTCGTCTACGTCAAGGCCTCCACCGGCATCGGCGCCGGACTCCTGCTCGACGGACGCATCTACCGCGGCGCCAGCGGCATCTCCGGCGAGATCGGCCACATCCAGCTCCCCGACACCGGCACCTGGTGCCGCTGCGGCAACCGCGGCTGCCTGGAGTCCGTCGCCTCCATCGTCGAGGTCCGCCGCCGCCTGGCCCACGTCCTCGCCCCCGGCGCCCGCCCCGGCGAACACGTCGACCTCCCGCCGCTCGACCGGCTCGCCGACATCCCGGCCGCCGCCCGCGTCATCGGCGAAGCCGGCCGCACCATCGGCCGCGTCCTCGCCGACCTGGTCAACTGCCTCAACCCCGCCGCCATCGTCATCGGCGGCGAACTCGGCCAGGCCGGCGCCCCGCTCGTCCACGGCATCCGCGAGTCGGTGGACCGCTACGCCCAGCCCGCCGTCGCCGAAGCCGTCGAGATCCGGACCAGCCGGCTCGGGCTGCGCTCGGAGCTGTACGGGGCGATCGACGCTGCGGTGGCGGTGGCGGTCGGGGGGTGAGGGCCGCTGCGCGGGGGCGGCGGGGGGAGGGGAAGAAGGGCTCCTGGGGTCGTTGAGGGCCGGGCAGGCCGCTTCGGTCGCGCTGCGGGTGGGGTCGGTGCTCCGGAGCCGACGGGGTGCGGCGGGGCTACTGAGGGAGGGCGTGGGCGCGTTCGGTGAGGTAGCGGCGTTCGGGGAGGCTGGGGGCCAGGGCCGCGGCGCGGTGGAAGGCGGTGGCGGCGGCGGGGGTGTCGCCGGTGCGGGAGAGGAGCTCGGCGCGGACCGCGTGGTAGCGGTGGTGGCGGTCCAACTCGGCTGAGAGCGCGTCGAGTTCGGCCAGGGCGGCGGCCGGGCCGCGGACCTCGGCCAGGGCCACGGCGCGGTTCAGCGCGGGCACCGGGCCCGGGGCGACCCGGAGCAGCAGGTCGTACAGGGCCAGGATCTGCGGCCAGTCGGTGGCGGTCACGTCCGGGGCCTCGTCGTGCAGCGCCGCGATCGCCGCCTGCAGCTGGTACGGGCCCACCCGGCCGGCCGGTAGGGCCCGTTCGACCAGGGCGGTGCCCTCCGCGACCGCCGCCGCGTCCCACCGGGTGCGGTCCTGCTCGGCCAGCGGCACCAGCTCGCCGTTCGGGCCGGTCCGGGCCGGGCGCCGGGCGTCCGTCAGCAGCATCAGCGCCAGCAGGCCCATCACCTCGGCGTCCCGCGGCAGCAGCCGGTGCAGCAGCCTGGTCAGCCGGATCGCCTCGTCGGACAGCCGGGGGGCCGTCAGGTCACCGCCCGCGGTGGACGTGTAGCCCTCGTTGAAGACCAGGTACAGCACCTGCAGCACCTCGCGCAGCCGGCCGTCCGCCTCGGCCGGGGCGGGCAGCGCGAACGGCAGGCCCGAGGAGCGGATGGTCTGCTTGGCCCGGCTGATCCGCTGCGCCATGGTGGCCTCGGGGACCAGGAACGCCGCCGCGATCTGCGCGGTGCTCAGGCCGCCCACCGCGCGCAGCGTCAGCGCGATCCGGCTCGGCGCGGTCAGCGCCGGGTGGCAGCACAGGAACAGCAGGGCCAGCGAGTCGTCCCGGTCGGCGTCCGGGTCGGCGTCCGCCGGGCGGCCGAGCAGCTCGGACTGCGGGGTGGCCAGGAACAGCCGCTCCTCCCGCTCCCGGCGGGCCCGGTCGGCCCGGACCAGGTCCACCAGCCGGCGCGAGGCGACCGTCACCAGCCAGCCGCGCGGATTGGCCGGCCGCCCCTCCCGCGGCCACTGCTCGGCCGCCGCGAGCAGCGCCTCCTGCACCGCGTCCTCGCAGGCGTCGAAGGCACCGGCGTGACGGCGCAGCAACGCCGCTAGGACCTGCGGCGCGAGTGCGCGCAGCAGGTCCTGGTCGGCGGCCGGGACGGTCGGGCTCACTTCGCCTCGTGCAGGATCGGCCACAGTTCCACCGGTTCGCGGTCGGCCCACGGCATGTCGGCGGCGATCGCCAGGGCGCGCTGCTCGTTCTCGCAGTCGAGCAGGTAGAAGCTCGCCATGTACTCCTTGGTCTCCAGGTAGGGGCCGTCGCTGACCGCGGGCAGGCCCTCCTGGCGGCGCACCAGGCGGCTGACCGCGGCGTCGCCGAGGCCGTAGGCGCCGATCAGCTCGCCGGTCTCCTGGTAGCGCTTGTTGAACGCGTCCTGCTGGGCGACCGCTTCGGTCCAGCCCTCGGTCGACAGGGCGGCCCACTTCTCCTGGTTGCCGTACGTCATCAGCAGGTACTTCACGGGGACCACTTCCTCGGTTCGTTCGGGCGGTTCGTGCTTGCGTCCATTGGTCGGAGCGGGGAGGAGGGTTCTCTACATGCTGCCGAAGATTTTCCGAGGAAGTTCTGACCGGCGGTGTTTCCGCAGGTCGGAGGGGTGTTCGTCGGGCCGGTCCGGCCGCGCGCAGCGCCCCCGCTGCTGCGCACCGGGTGGCGGGTCAGGCGGTGGGCGGGGTCCAGACGTACGGGGTGGTGGTGGTGACGGCGTGCATGCCCAGGCGGTTCAGGATGGGGGCGCTGTCGGGGGAGGCGTCGACCTGGAGGTAGCGGATGCCGTGGTCGAGGGCCCAGCGGGCGCGGTGGGCGACCAGGGAGCGGTAGATGCCGCGGCCGCGCCAGGCGGCGAGGGTGGAGCCGCCCCAGAGGCCGCCGAACTCGCTGCCGGGGGTGCGGTTGAGCCAGGCGGCGGAGACCACCTCGGGGCGGGGGGTGTCGGTCTCGGCGACCAGGACCAGGAAGTCCGCGGGGCCGTTCGCGCGGGTGGCGAGGTCGTCGGCGAGCCAGGACCAGTCCTCGCCCCAGACCTCGCTCTCCATCGCGGCGATCCGCCGCATGTCGGCGGGGGAGGTGACCCGGCGGACGGTGACGCCCTCGGGGGCGGGGGTGGGGGTGGCGAGTTCGGCGGCGAGGCCGACCAGGACGGTCTCGGGCTCCTCGCCGACGAAGCCGGCGGCGGTCAGCCGGGCCGGGAGGTCGGCGGGGAGGTCGTGGCCGCGGGTCTTCCACTCGACGCTCTCGCCGCGGGCGGCGAAGAACTCGCGCTGGCGGACGATGAGTTCGTCGAGCGCGTCGCCGCGCAGGCCGAGGTCGGGCCGGGGCGAGGTGACGAAGCCGCGGAAGCCGCCGTACTTGCGCAGCAGCGGGCCGTCGCTGTCGTGGGTCTCGTCCTCGGCGCGGACGCCGAGGCCGCGCATGTGCTCGTCGTAGGCCGCGAGCAGGGCCGTGGTCAGTTCGGTCATCAGGCGAGCCTAACGATCATCGTGGGGCGGCGGACAGCGGAAAAGGGGCTGGCGTTGACGTCGGGGTGAAGGTCTAGCGTCGTGGCATGCGGATCGGCGAGTTGGCGCAGCGGGCGGGGACCACCACCAGGGCGCTCCGGTACTACGAGTCGCGGGGGCTGCTGCCCGCGCGGCGCGGGGGGAACGGGTACCGGGCGTACGACGAGGAGGACCTGCGGCTGCTGCGGCAGATCCGGGTGCTCCAGGACTTCGGGTTCGAGCTGGAGGAGACCCGGCCGTTCGTGGAGTGCCTGCGGGCGGGCCACCCGGAGGGCGACTCGTGCCCGGCCTCGCTGGAGGTGTACCGGGCGAAGCTGGCCGAACTGGACGCCATGGTGGCCCGGTTGAGCGAGGTCCGGGAGACGGTGGCGGGGCAGTTGGCCCGGGCCGAGGCGGCCCGGGACGCGCTGGCCGGGGCCGGCGGCGGCGAGCCGCGCTGCGAGCTGGTCCGCACCGAGGAGTGACGACGACCGACGACAGGAGGACGCGATGGGTGGCGTGGACAGTGTGACGGACCGGGACTTCGCCGAGCGGGTGCTGGCGGCGCCGGGGCCGGTGCTGGTGGAGTTCACCGCCGACTGGTGCCCGCCGTGCCGGCAGCTGGCGCCGGTGCTGGCGGAGGTGGCGGCGGAGCAGGCCGGGCGGTTGGCGGTGGTCGCGCTGGACGTGGACGCGAACCCGGAGACCCGGAACGCGTACGGGGTGCTGTCGATGCCGACGCTGATGGTGTTCAAGGACGGCGAGCCGGTGCGCTCGCTGGTGGGAGCGCGGGCGAAGAGCCGCCTGCTGCGGGAGCTCGACGACCTGCTGTAGGCGGGTGAGGTGTGCCACAGGGCGGGGCCGGGGATGGCTGCGGAGGACTCTCGCGTTGTAAAGTGCAACTAAATAATAGTTGTACTTCCCAACCATGGAGTCGTGATGTCCTCGGTGTCAGCGGTGTCCCGCCCCGCCCTGCGGCACGTCCTCACCCACCTGGTCACACCGCTGCTGATGTGCCTCGGCATGGGGATCGCCTACCTGTCCGCCTTCCACGCCCCCGCCCCGCACCAGCTGCCGGTCGCGGTGGTCGGACAGGGACCGCAGGCCCAGGTGCTGGCGCAGACCCTCAAGGACAAGGCCGGCGACGGCCTGGACGTCACCACCGCGGCCGACTCCGACGCGGCCCGGCAGCGGCTGCTCGACCGCGACCTGGTCGCCGCGTACGTGCCGGACGCCGACGCGCCGACCCTGCTGGTGGCCACCGCGAACTCGGAGACCTCGGCGAGCGCCGCCGAGAAGGTGTTCACCCAGGTCGCCGCCCACCAGGGCAAGCCGCTGGCCGTCCAGGAACTGACCCCGCTGCCGGCCGGCGACCCGACCGGGCAGGGCCTGTTCTTCCTGCTGGTGGCGCTGAGCATCGGCTCCTACGGCTCGGTCGCGGTGCTCGGCGCGGCCGGCGCGGCCCTGGCGATGCGGGTGCGGGCCCTGCTCGGCCTCGGCGTCGCCCTGGTGGTCAGCCTGCTCGGCACGGCGCTGGCCGGACCGGTCTTCCACCTGGTCGACCACGGCCTGCTCGGCGTCTGGGCGATGAGCTGGCTGTACTCGGCGGGCATCGTCGCGATCGGCACCGCCCTGCACGCTTTCCTCGGCCGGTGGACCACGCTGACCATGATGGCGCTGTTCGTGATGCTCAACTTCACCAGCTCCGGCGGCATCTTCCAGCCCGAGCTGCAGAACGGCTTCTACCGCGCCCTGCACTCCTTCTGGAACGGCGCGGGCTTCCTGGAGGGCGTCCGCGACCACGTCTACTTCGGCGGCCGGGCCGGGCTCGGCGGCCACGTCGCCACCCTGTTCGGCTGGCTCGCGGCCGGTGCGGTGCTGCTCCTGGCGGCCGCCCGCACCGAGCGGAAGCGGGCCCTCGCCCCGGCCCTCGCCCCGGCCCCGGCCCCGGCGCCGGCCGTCGTGCCGGGCGCGGAACAGGCCGCCGAGCAGCCTGCCGATCGGTCCGTCGAGCAGCTTGCGGCGGAGGCCGCCGAGGAGGAGATGGAGGAGGCGGTCGGCGTCTGAGCGCGGCTACCCCTACCGTGGTCGGCAACACCGCACGACGAAGGAGCCACGCCATGCCCGACCGCGACGCCGCGCTGGAGACCATCCAGCGCGAGCTCACCGCGTTCGCCCGCCGGGCCCGCCACAAGGCAGCCCAGCTGCACCCCGAGCTCTCGCTGGTCACGTACAGCATGCTCGACCTGGTCAAGGAGCGGGGCTCGTGCCGGGCCGCCGACCTGGCGTCGCACTTCATGCTCGACAAGTCCACCGTCAGCCGGCAGGTCGGCGCGCTGGAGCGGCTCGGGCTGCTGGGCCGCCAGGCCGACCCGGACGACCAGCGCGGCCAGCTGCTGCACCTGACGGAGGCCGGCGAACAGCTGCTGGCGGAGGCGTACGAGCAGCGGCGGCGGGCCTTCACCGACCGCTTCACCTCCTGGGACGACGAGGACCTGGACCGGTTCGCCGCCTACCTGATCCGCTACGGCGAGTCCGAGTAGCCGCCCGCGGAAGGCGGTGGCCGGGGCCGGGCCCGAGCGGCTTGACCCTCACGTCGCGTCAGGCCCCAGGCTGGTCGCACAGCGGCGGGAAGGAGGGAAACGCGATGGACGAGGGCTACACGGTCGGACGGCTGGCGGCGATCGCCAGGGTCACGGTGCGCACCCTGCACCACTACGACCGGATCGGGCTGCTGTCGCCGAGCGACCGCACCCCGGCCGGCTACCGGCGCTACAGCGAGGCCGAGCTGGACCGGCTGCAGCAGATCCTGTTCTACCGCGAACTCGGCTTCCCGCTGGAGGAGATCGCGGCGATCCTGGACGACCGGACGGTCGGCCCGAGCGAGCACCTGCGCCGGCAGCGCGAGCTGATCGGCGACCGGATCCGCAAGCTCGAGGAACTCGCCGCGGCGGTCGAGCGAGCGATGGAGGCGAGGACCTTGGGGATCCAGTTGACCCCGGAGGAGAAGTTCGAGGTGTTCGGCAAGGACTACCAGGAGGACTGGGAGGACGAGGCCCAGCAGCGCTGGGGCGAGACCGACGCCTGGAAGCAGTCCCAGCAGCGCACCGCCCGCTACACCAAGGCGGACTGGGAGCGGATCAAGGCCGAGACCGACGGCATCAACGACGCCATGGTGGCGGCGCTCACCGCCGGCACCGCCCCGGACAGCGAGCAGGCGATGTCGGTCGCCGAGCAGCACCGGCGGCACATCGGCCTGAACTTCTACGACTGCGGCCCGCAGATGCACCGCTGCCTCGGCGACATGTACCTCGCCGACCCGCGGTTCACCGAGACGTACGAGAAGCTCGCCCCCGGCCTGGCCCAGTGGCTGCGGGACGCGATCCACGCCAACGCGGACCGGCTGGAGCGCGAGCAGCGGCAGGGCTGACGGCCGCCCGGCGTCGGGCGGCCGGTCCCCGGGTGGTTCGGCGCTCGGGCGGCCCGGCGTCAGGCGGCCCGGCCGAAGGTGCGCCGGTAGGCGGTCGGGGAGGTGCGCATGGTGCGGCCGAAGTGGTGGCGGAAGGTCGCCGCCGACTCGAAGCCCACCGCCGCGGCGATCTCCTCCACGCTGCCCTCCGGCGACTCCAGCAGCGGCAGGCTGGCCGCGATCCGCTGGATCGCCACCCACCGCATCGGGCTGACCCCGTTGCGGGCGGTGAAGTGCCGCAGGTACGAGCGGTCGGACATGCCGGCCGCCCGGGCCAGCAGCGGCACGGTCAGCGGCCGGGCGAGGTGGTCCAGCGCCCAGCGCATCGAGCGGGCCACCCCGTCCTCCGGCTCGTCCACCGGCCGCACCGCCGCCTCGATGAACTGCGCCTGCCCGCCGTCCCGGTGCGGCGGGACGACGAAGCGGCGGGCGACGGTGTTGGCGACCTTGGCGCCGTGGTCCTGGCGGACCAGGTGCAGGCACAGGTCGATGCCGGCGGCGCTGCCCGCGCTGGTCAGCACCTGGCCGTTGTCGACGTACAGCACGTCCGGGTCGACCCGGACGTGCGGGTAGCGGCGGCGCAGTTCCGGCGCGTACCGCCAGTGCGTGGTGGCGGGCAGGCCGTCCAGCAGGCCGGCGGCGGCCAGCGCGAAGGCGCCGGAGCAGATCGAGACCACCCGGGCGCCGCGGGCGTGCGCGGTGCGCAGCGCGGCCACCACGGCGGGCGGGACGTCGCCGTGCGGGTCGGGCACCCCGACCACCACGACGGTGTCGGCGGCGGCGAGTTCCTCCAGGCCGTGACGGGGCGTCAGGGAGAACCCGCCGACCGCCTCCAGCGGGTGGCCGGGGCGCTCGGCGCACACCCGGACGTCGTACCAGGGGGCGGCCAGCAGCCCGGCCAGCTCGGGCCGGGCGAGGGCGAACACCTCGACCACCACGCCGAGTTCGAACGGGGCCATGCCCGCGAAGGCGTACACCGCGACGGTGTGCACCGGCGCCGGGCGCCTTCCGATGGTGATGGGCACGGGCTCGGCCATGTGGTGCTCCCGGGGCGGCCGTCGGCGGTTTCGCGCCGAGTCTAGCCGTCCGGGACGCCGGCCCGCCGGGAGCGGCGGCGGGGTGGGCGGGTGCGCACGGACGGTGGCGCAGGCTGATCGGACGGGGGCGGACGGCGGCGGAAAACCTTTGGAATCGGGAGACAACCTCCCGGGAGGATGAGGAGTCATCACATCGGGGTCCGGTGCGGCCGTTCCCCGTCCTCTTCCACCACCATGTCCGGAGAGCGTCAGATGTCCATGTTCCGTCATGCCCGTTATGCGAAGAACCTCCCGACCTGCGCGGCCTGCTCCGGTTGGGGCCGACGCCACTGAGCACGACGGAGCCCCCGCCGGACCGGCCGGACGGGGGCTTCGGTACGTGCCGCGCGGGCGGTCAGGCGGTCAGGCCGGCCATCCAGGACTCGACCTCGTCGGCCTGCCGGGGCAGGGCCGCGGAGAGGTTCTCGTGGCCGTCGGCGGTGACCAGGATGTCGTCCTCGATCCGGACGCCGAGGCCGCGGTACTCCTCGGGGACGGTCAGGTCGTCGGCCTGGAAGTACAGGCCGGGCTCGACGGTCAGCACCATGCCGGGCTCCAGCAGCGCGTCCACGTACTGCTCGCGGCGGGCGTGCGCGCAGTCGTGCACGTCGAGGCCGAGCATGTGGCCGGTGCCGTGCAGCGTCCAGCGGCGCTGCAGGCCGAGCTCCAGGACCTTCTCCAGGTCGTACACCGAGGCGTCGATCAGGCCCCACTCCAGCAGGCGGGCGGCGAGCACCCGCTGCGCGGCGTCGTGGAAGTCGCGGAACCTCCCGCCCGGCCGGACCGCGGCGATGCCGGCCTCCTGGGCCTCGTACACCGCGTCGTAGACCTTGCGCTGCAGCGGGGAGAAGCGGCCGTTGATCGGCAGGGTGCGGGTGACGTCGGCGGTGTAGAGGGTGTGGGTCTCCACGCCCGCGTCCAGCAGCAGCAGTTCGCCGGGGCGGACGTCGCCGTCGTTGCGGACCCAGTGCAGGGTGGTGGCGTGCGGGCCGGCCGCGGCGATCGTGCCGTAGCCGACGTCGTTGCCCTCGACCCGGGCGCGGCGCCAGAAGGTGCCCTCGATCCAGCGCTCGGAGGAGGCGACGGCCCGGTCCAGCTCGCGCACCACGTCGGTGAAGCCGTTCACGGTGGCGTCGCAGGCGGCGCGCAGCTCGCCGATCTCCCACTCGTCCTTGACCAGGCGCAGCCCGGACAGGAACACCTTCAGCTCGTCGTCCTTCTCCTCGTCGAGCCGCTCGGCGAGGGCCTCCTCCAGCGCGGCGTCGTAGCCGCGCACGATCCGGGTCGGGACGTCGGCCGCGGCCAGCTCCTCGGCGGCCTTGCGGACGTCCCGCACCGGCAGGCCGTACAGCTGCTCGGACTCGGCCAGCGAGTGGCGGCGGCCGACCCACAGCTCGCCCTGGCCGCTCAGCCAGAACTCGCCGTTCTCCCGGTCGGAGCGCGGCAGCAGGTACAGCGCGAACGCGTGGCCGCCGTCGACCGGCTCGCCGACCAGGACGGCGTCCTCGGTCCGGTTGCCGGTCAGGTGGACGTACTCGCTGGCGGCGCGGAAGGCGTACTCGGTGTCGTTGGCCCGGGTGCGCAGGTTGCCCGCGGGGACGACCAGGCGCTCGCCGGGGAAGGCGGCGGACAGCTTGGCGCGGCGCTCGGCCGCGTACGGGGCCTGGACGTCCGGCTGCAGGCCGTGCAGCTCGGTGTCGGCCCAGCCGGAGCGCATGGACGCGGCGAGCTCGTCGGAGATCTCGCCGTACAGGCCGTTCTTGCGGCTCTTGACCGGCTTCTCGGCCTCCTCGCCCTCGACGGAACCCTCGGGGTTCTCGGACACCGCCGGGCTGCGGTCCTCGGTCACTACGTCGCCTCCTTGCGCGCGCTACCGCCCGCCCGTCCCCGGGTCGCGGGGCGTGCGGGCGGATGTCGCCCCCATGGTACGTAGGGCCGTTCGAACGGAGGAAGGGCGTCCGGGGTCCGGCCGGGGCTACTCGAAGCGGGCGGCCAGCAGCACCAGGTCGTCGGTGCCGGGCTCGCCGCCGCCGGCCTGCTCCAGCAGGTGGGCGCAGAGCCGGTCCGGGTCGAGCCGGACGTCCCGCGGGGCGTCGGCGGCGGCCCGGCGCAGCGCGCTCTGCCCGGCGTGCAGGGCGGGGGCGAAGCGGCGGGCCAGGCCCTCGGTGTACAGCACCAGCACGTCGCCGGGCTCCGCGGTGAGCTCCACCCCGGGGGCCTCCCAGCAGCTGAGCATGCCCAGCGGCGCGGACAGCGAGGTCTCCACGAAGTTGGCGCCGTAGCGGGTGAGCAGCACCGGCGGGCAGTTGGCGGCGCCGGCCAGCGCGATCCGGCGCTCGGCCGGGTCGACGCAGGCGTAGACCGCGGTGGCGGAGCGGGTCGGCTCGGTGGTCTTCAGCAGCAGTTCGAGGTCGCCGAGCACCGAGACCGGGTCCTCGCCCTCCAGCACCGCGTAGGCGCGCAGCGCGGCCCGCACCCGGCCCATCGCGGCGGCCGCGTCGGTGCCCGCGTGCGGGCGGCGCCCGGGCCGCCGCCGAGCACGCTGCCCACGGTCAGGCCCACGGTGTCGTCGGGCAGCGCGATCGCGTCGTACCAGTCGCTGCCGGCGGCCCGCTCCAGCGCGGCGGGGACGCAGCGGGCGGCCACCTTCAGGCCGGTGCGGGCGGGCAGGTGGCCGGGCAGCAGCGAGCGGCGCAGCGTCTCGGCGGCGCGCACCGCCCGGTCCGCGGCCAGCTGGCGGGCCAGCAGCGGGGCGGCGAACTCGCAGTAGCGGCGCACCAGGTGCTCGCGGCGCTCGTCGGGGCTGCCGGGCTCGTCGTAGAACCAGGCGGCCGCGCCGAGCACCTCCTCCGCGGGGCCGGTGGCCAGCGGCAGGGCGTAGCAGGCGCCGAGGCCGAGCTGCTCGGCGACCTCGCGGAAGCGGGGGCCGACCGCCGGGTCGGCGGCCAGGTCGGCGATCAGCAGCCGGCCCTCCGGGCCGGGGCGGCCGAGCAGCCCGGCGAACGGGCCGTGCTCGACCGGCACGGTCTCCAGCGTGCCGAGCGTCGCCCGGTCCAGGCCGAGCCCGACCGGGCGGGCCGGCTGGCCCTCGGAGCCGGGCGGCAGCGTCACCACCAGGCCGCGGCGGGCGCCGAGCAGGGCCGCGCCGGAGTCCAGCAGCGCGTCCAGGGTGCCGGCCAGGCCGTCGGCCCGGGCCAGCAGTTCGAGGTGCTCCTGGAGGCTGGTGAAATCGGACAGCCATCCGGCCAAACGGTCCTGCAGGTCGGCGGCGGGCACCTCGCCGAGCTCCGGGAGCAGCAGCGGGTCGGCCGCCGGGGCGGCCGGGGCGGGCGGCAGCGCCGTGGCGGCGGGCGCCGTGGACGTCAACGGGTGGACGTCGGTCATGTCGCAACTCCCCACAATCCGGAACGTGTCACGCAAGACCACCGAGACCGACCGAAACGATGTCTTTACTCACTACTCGGCATGTTTCCCCCACTTGTACACAGGCCGATCGGGGCATGTCCAGGAGTGCGGCGGCCGAACGTGCCAGGGATCGTATGCGCAGGCCGCCGGGGTGCCACCCGGGGCGACCCGCACTCACTCGTACGGTGGAACCGGGGGGCGCCCGGCCGCGTCCATCCGGACGTATGGGGGATTCTCGTTCCAGCAGCGGGTAGCCGAGACGCACACGCACCGCCCGCCACCCCGACCACGCCGATCCGAACGATCAGACGATCGCACCGACCGTGCCGTGCGCCCCGATGGACGCGGAAAGGAACGAGCCGCCATGCGCCCACCCCGCCGAGAGCTGCTGCCGGAGCGCGTCGGCCGGTGGTGGCCGGGCCGCCGGAGCCGTTCGCTGGCGCTCGCCGCCGCCCTGCAGGCCGCCGAGGGGTGCGGCTGGCCGGTGCTGCCGGGGGCCCGGGTGCCGCGCGGCGCGGCGGGACGCTGCTCGTGCGGCGACCGGGCCTGCGCGGTGCCGGGCGGGCACCCGGACGACCCGCCGCTGGAGGCGGCGACCACCGATCCGCGGATGGTGCGCTGGTGGTGGGAGCGGCGCGCGCCGGGCGCCCCGGTGCTGGCGGCGACCGGGCGGGCGCTGGGCGCGGTGAGCCTGCCGCGGCCGGCCGGGCCGTGGCTGCTGCGGCACCTGGAGGAGACCGGCGTCCCGTACGGGCCGGTGCTCGGCACGCCGGGCCGGTTCGTGCTGCTGACCGCGCCGTACACGCTGCCCGAGCTGGGCGGGCTGCTGGCCGAACGGCCTTGGGTGCCGGGGGTGTTGCGCTACCACGGGCCGGGCGGCTACCTGGTGCTGCCGCCGTCCCGGACGGGGGCGGGCGCGATGCACTGGGTGCGCCGGCCGGGGCCGGGGCGGCCGTGGCTGCCGGAGGTCGGGACGCTGCTGGGCGGGATGATCACGGCCAGCGCGGTGGCGCTGCCGCAGGGCTGAGCCGGGGCGTCGGGCCTGCTTTTTTGATGATGTCCCGTCAGCTATGGTGCCTGGTGAGGAAGTCGCAGCCCGGAAACGAGAAAAGTCCGACCGCTGGCGACGGGGGATGCACCAGCGGTCGGACCTTTCAAACAGTAACAAAGATCCGGCTCCGCGCCAATTTGTCCACGCGGAAAGGCCTTTGACCGGGCCGGAAATGTGACTCACATCACCTTGCGGCCAGTTCCGGTCAGTTCAGGGTGATCTGACGGCTCACCAGGTTCGCCCGGGCCCGGCGCTCCTCCGCGGTCAGCGGCGCGGGCGCGGCCAGCACCGCGGCCAGCTTCCCGGCGAACTCCACGGCCGGCTTCTCCACGTCCGCGGCGGTCATCTCCAGCGGCAGGTCCCACACCGGGACGGTCAGGCCGTGCGCCCGGAACGAGCCGACCAGCTTGGTGCCCTCGCCCAGCGAGCTGTCACCGGCCGCCGACAGCCGGGACAGCGCGTCCAGCAACTGCTCCTCGGGGACGTCCATCACCCAGCGCAGGTGGTTCTTGTCCGGGGTGCCGCACCAGTACGCGGAGTCCACCCCGGCCAGCTTCTCGGTCGGGATCGCCGAGGCGTTGGCCCGCTCCAGCGAGGCCGCCACCTCGCCGGTCGCCGACTCGGCGTCCTCCAGCCAGAACTCGAAGCCGGTGTGCACCTCGGGGACGAACGCGGCCGTGGTGTCCAGCAGTTCCTGCAGGCGGCGGCCGCCCGGGTTGGTCCGGCGGGCCGGCACCGGGGTGCCCGGCTCGGTGGCCAGCGCCAGCTCCAGCGCGTCCGCCAGGTCACGGCTCAGGTCGCCGGAGGAGGACTGGGTCTGCAGGCCCAGCAGGATCGAGCCGTCCGGACGGCGCAGCGCCGGCCAGGCCAGCGGCAGCACCGTCGCCAGCGTCACCGACGGGACCTCGCCGACCGCCTCGTCCGCCACCCCGGCGGCCAGCACCAGCGGCACCGTGGCGGCCGGGACCAGCTCGCGCAGCGCCACCCAGTCGGCCTCGCCCGGCAGGCCCTCGAACGGGCGGTGCACCAACTCCTGCACCGCGTGCGCCGCCTGGCGGCCGTGGCAGGCCTTGTACCGGCGGCCCGAGCCGCACGGGCAGGCCTCGCGCGCCCCGACGACCGGGACCTCGCCCTCGACGGCGGTGGACTGGCTGGGCTGCTTCTTCGCGGCCTTCTTGGCCATGGTGCGGCTCTCCCGGGGACGTCGGACGTTGCACCGGGCAGCCTACTTCGCCGGGAACCTCCCGTTCCGGCCGCTCAGGCGCTGCGCCGCCGCCCGCCGTCCGCGACCTGCCCGAACGCCGGGAGCTCCGCCCAGACCGTCACCTGACCGGGTGCGTGCCGCACGCCCCAGTCCTGCGCGAGCCGGCCCACGATGCTCAACCCGCGGCCGCCGTGCGCCGTCACCGACGGACGGGCCGGGACCGGCCGGGTGCTCGCCCCGCCGTCCGTCACCTCCAGGGTCAGCAGGCCGTCGCCGCGCATCTGCCAACTCACCAGCACCGTACCGCTCTCCGCGTCCTCCCCGGCGGCGCCCGCGGCCGCTTCCAGTGGTCTCGCGTGCCGACAGGAATTGCTGAGCAGTTCGGAGAGGATCAACACCGCGTCGTCAATCACCGCTTCCGGTATCGACCGGTCACCGAGATCGCCGCGCAGCCTGCGCCGCGCGGCCGAAACACTGGCCGGCCCGTGCGGAACCGCCATGGCCGATGAGGTCGACCCGGCCTGAACTGGCACAGCTCGCGCCACCATCAACGCCACCCCCGGACCTCCTTCAGCTTCTGCCGAGGGATGGATGCCCGCAGGTAATGCCCCGGAAACGGGCGTTCGACGATCCGATGGCGGTATTAACGACATCTGCCCGGCCGCGCGGGCAAAAGGTGAGGGGGGTCTCACGTTCCGCGGTGGTGATCGGCGGGAAACGGGCTCCGGAAATACCCCGTTCGGTATTTCTGTCACGCGATTGGCGGGCGAGTGCCACCGGAGCGGAAGTCGAGGCCACCGGGTTTCCGGGCGGGCGGGGTGGGCCGGGCGGACCGGGTGGGCCGGGCAGGCGGGCGGGGCAGGCCGGGTGGGCCGGGCAGGCCGGGCGATGGGACGGCGGGGTGGTCGAGGGCGGTCGGGGGCGGTCGGGAGTGGTCGGGGTTCCGGTTCAGCGGCCGAGTTGGGCCAGCACCTCGGCCGGGCGGTTGGTGATCAGCGCCTCCACGCCCAGTTCCAGGCAGAGTTCGACGTCCTCCGGGCGGTCCACCGTCCACACGTGCACCCGGTGCCCGGCCCGGCGCAGCGCCGTCACCAGGCCCGGGTCGCGCCGCACCAGCTCGATGCCCGGACCGGCGATCGCGGCGCCGCCCGGCAGCGACCTGGTCCGGCCCAGCACCGGCAGCCGGCGCTCCCACAGGTACACCCGGGGCACCGCCGGGGCGGCCCGCCGGACCCGGTGCAGGGCCAGCTCGGAGAAGCTCATCACCCGCACCGAGGACTCGGCCGGGTCGGCCGGCAGCAGCCCGAACCGGCCCAGCACCCGCAGCAGTTCGGACTCCACCCGGCCCGCGTAGCGCACCGGGTGCTTGGTCTCGATCGCCAGCTCCACCCGCCGCCCGGCGTCCGCGGTCAGCTCCAGCAGCCGCTCCAGGGTGAGCACCGGGCTGGGCTCCGGCCGCTCCGGGTGCTTCCACGAGCCGAAGTCCAGCGCGGACAGCTGAGCCAGCGTCATCGCCGACACCACGCCCTGCCCGTCCGAGGTCCGGCGCACCGTCCGGTCGTGCACGCACACCAACTGCCCGTCGGCGGTGACCCGGACGTCGCACTCCAGGCCGTCCGCCCCCTCCTCCAGCGCCCGCCGGTAGGCCGCCTCGGTGTGCTCCGGCAGCGCCGCCGAGGAGCCCCGGTGCGCGATCACCTTGACGGCGGTGCGGTCGGTCGGAGCGGCGGGCGAACCGGCCGCGCTGTGCTGGGTGTCCACGTGAACCACCGTACGCGGCACCGGATGTCGCCCGTCCTCCGGCACGGTGGCGGGCGGGTGAACAACCGGTCGGCGGGACGGGGCGGGGGTGGGTGGAGCGGGCTTGGGCTTGTGCGGGGCCTGGGCCGGGCGGGCGGGGCGGATGCGGGCGGACGCGGGCGGCCGGGTCAGCGCGGGCCGGCGAGGGACGCCGCCTCGGAGGCGTACAGCAGTTCGGCGTCGAGCTCCATGCCGGTGAAGTGCCCGGCCAGTTCGAGCGAGAGCACGCCGTGCAGCCTGGTCCAGAACACCAGCGCCCGGCGCAGCGCGTGCGACGGGGCCGGGTGGTCGCCGGCCCACTCGTGGTGGTGCGCCAGGTGCGTGTAGAGGCGGGCGTCGGCCGGGCCCGGGTCGACCGCCGGGGTCTGGTGGAGGACGGCGGCGTCCAGCAGCGTGGTCATGATCGAGGTGGCGATGGCGGTGGTCTCCGACGGGGCGTGGTAGCCCGGGACGGGGGTGCCGTACAGCAGGAAGTAGCGCTGCGGGTCGGCCAGCGCCCACTGCCGCAGGGCGGCCGCCAGCGCCGGCAGGTCGGCCCCCGCCTCGGCCGGGGCGCGCAGGGCCAGGGCGAGGCTGCGGTAGGCGTCGGTGACCAGGTCGGTGATCAGCTCGTCGCGGTTGGCGAAGTAGCGGTAGAGCGCCGGACCGCTCATGCCCATCCGCTTGGCGATCGCGTTCAGCGAGAGCGCGGAGGCGCCGGCCTCGGCGATCTGCTCGCGGGCGTGCCGCTTGACCTCCTCGCGGACCTGGGCGCGGTAGCGCTCCCGGGGGGTGCCGGTCTCGGTCTCCATGGGGGTTCCTCTCGTCCTGCCGCGCCGGGGGCGTCGTCGCGGTGCCGTGGCGGTGCCGCCGCGGTACCGCCACGGGACGCGTTGCACCCTCTTCCTTCCGTTAGACCCTATCGCGTTCGTTGTTGACTCTCACGGAAGCGTGGTGTTACAACGGTTCTTGTTAGAGGGTCTAACGCAAGTGAGTGGCTCTATCGAATGGGAGACCATCATGCGAGAAGAACAGCTCGTCGAGATCGTCCTGCCCGGCATCGTCGAGCCGGAGGGCCTGCGGATCCGCCGATCGCCGCTGCCGCAGCCCGGCCCCGGGCAGGTGCTGGTCGTGGTCGAGGCCACCGGCGTGTCCTTCGCCGAGCAGCAGATGCGCCGCGGCCGCTACTACGACCAGCCGCCGTTCCCGTTCGTCCCGGGCTACGACCTGGTCGGCACCGTGACGGCCACCGGGCCCGGCACCGACCCGGCGCTGGCGGGCCGCCGGGTCGCCGCGCTGGTGAAGACCGGCGGCTGGGCCAGCCACGTCCTGCTCGACCCCGCCGACACCGTCGACGTCCCGGACGGCCTGGAGCCCGCGGCGGCCGAGACCGCGGTCGTCAACGGCATCACCGCCCGGCAGCTGCTGCACCGGCACGCCGAGGTCCGCCCCGGGCAGACCGTCCTGGTGCACGGCGCGGGCGGCGGCGTCGGCCTGCTGCTCGCCCAACTCGCCCTGGCCGCCGGGGCGCAGGTGATCGGCACCGCCTCCGCCCGCCACCACGACGCGCTGCGCG
Organism: Kitasatospora sp. YST-16; assembly: GCF_026802215.1. Lineage (NCBI taxonomy): Bacteria > Bacillati > Actinomycetota > Actinomycetes > Kitasatosporales > Streptomycetaceae > Kitasatospora > Kitasatospora sp. YST-16. Next base: position 3,366,285 of record NZ_CP113837.1, on the reverse strand, counting down.
CCCTCGGCGTCACCCCCGTCGACTACCGCACCGGCGACGTCCCGGCCCAGGTCCGCCGGCTCGCCCCCGGCGGCGTCGACGCCGTCTTCGACCATGTCGGCGGCCGCAGCGTCCTGGACTCCTGGCGCCTGCTCGCCCCCGGCGGCACCCTGGTCGCCTACGGCAGCGCCGCCACCCGCGACGACACCGGCTCCAAGCAGTGGCCGGTGCTCAAGGTGCTCGCCCGCACCTGGTGGTGGAACGCCCTGCCGAACGGCCGCCGCGCGCACTTCTACAACATCTGGGCCGGCCGGACCCTGCGCCCCGCCCGCTTCCGGGCCCGGCTGCGCGCCGACCTGACCGCCGTCCTGGACGCCCTGCGGCGCGGCGAGCTCACCGCGCCGATCGCCGCCCGCCTCCCGCTCACCGAGGCCGCCGAGGCGCTGCGCCTGGCCGAGTCCGGCACCGTCACCGGCAAGGTGGTGCTGGTCCCCTGAACGGGAGCGAACGGGAGCGAGCGGGCGTGAACGGGAGGCCGGCGCCGGACGCGGGTCAGCCCTGCTGCGGGCCCGCCGCCGTCTTCGGGCGCTCCAGCGCGGTCACCGCGAGGGTGGCCAACGCCGCGACCAGGAAGGAGAACAGCGAGGCCGAGGACCACGCCGCCGGGGTGAAGTGCACCAGCTGCTGGAGGTCCTCCCAGCGGCCGGTCCACCAGCCGCCGATCTTCGACGGGGCCAGGAACTGGTACACCGCGAAGCCCACCGCCCACGGCAGCAGCATCACCCAGCGCGCCGGGGCGTCCTGCGCCAGGTTCCAGCCGCGCCGGCCCGCACCGAGGAAGTAGTCCACCGCGAGCACCGCGAACAGCGGCACGAACACCGAGCCGATCAGGCCGAGGAACCCGTAGTACGAGTCGGTGAACTCCTTGATCCGCAGCGCCAGCACCGTCACCAGCACGCCGATCCCGCCGGTCAGCACCCGGCGGTCCACCCGCGGCCACAGGTTGTGGATCGACATCGCCGTCGAGTACACGTTCGCGAACGACTGGTCGGTCTCCCGCAGCACCAGCACCAGCAGGAACGCCCAGCCCGCGGCCACGCCGGTGAACGACTCGAAGATCCGGTTCGCGTCGCCGTCCGACTGCAGCAGCGCCACCACGCCCAGCACGTAGCACCACACCTGGGCCACCGTGTAGCCGGAGAACGTCCCCCAGAACGCCTTCGCCGAGCTGCGCGCGTGCCGGGTGTAGTCGGCGGCCAGCGGCACGAAGGAGATCGACACCGCGATCACCGCGTCCGTGGCGCCCAGGAAGCCGTCCCAGTTGCCCGCGCCCGGGTCGGGGAAGCCCACCCGGGCGAACTGCACCGTGAAGTAGACCATCGCCACGCCGACCGCCACCGCCACGTACTTGCGCAGCACCGCGATCGCGCCCAGCGGCCAGATCGTCAGCACCGTGGTCAGCACGCCCGCCAGCAGCACGAACAGCCACCGCCAGCCCGCGGTGCCCGACACGGTCTGCGCGCCCCAGGCGATCACCGTCAGCTCGTACACGCCCCAGCCGACGCACTGCACGATGTTCAGCACCGTCGGCACGTACGACAGCCGGGTGCCGAACAGGCCGCGCAGCACCGCCATCGCCGGTGCGCCGGTCCGGGCGCCCACCAGGGCGGCCACCGCCAGCATCGCGGTGCCGATCGCGGTGCCCGCGACGATCGCCGTCACCGCGGCGGTGAAGCCCAGTTCGTGGCCCTGCTCGCCGAGCACCGTCGCGGCGCTGGTGAAGCCGATCAGGCTGACCCCGAGGTTGGCCCACAGCGCGAACAGCGCCCGGAAGTCCAGGGTGCGCGGCGGCGCGGTGTCGAGGGTCAGCGGGGCCTCGGACCGCGCCTCGGCGGTACGGTCGGACAACTGGGCAGACGGAACAGCCGTCATGGCCGATACTCCCTACGCCGGCATTACCCGGACAGGTTCCGGCGGTCAGCGCCCCCTCGCCCGTGGTGGCGTCACCGCCATGCCCACGGTCGAACCGGCGCACTCTCAGCCTGGCTGGTCCAAGCTCCCGCGACGTTCTTCGGTTTACAGAAGCGACAGGCTAGCCTCCGGACGGAGGAACGCCAAGGCCAGGGGGAGGGGCGTCCGCATCGCGGGACCGCGCCGCGGGGACCATCGATGTGCATGTCAGGGCGGGCTAAGGCTTCTCATCATTTCTTCAGGGGCCCGCTTACGGTGTCCGAATCCGGTATAGGAAAAACTGTGCACCGAGGTTGCGAGCCGTGCCCCCAGCGCCGCGGTTCGCCACCGAAGGTTCTGTTCAGCGATGGAGGTCGTCCGTGAGCACCGAGCACGCGAGTGGTACCACCCCGCCGGAGACGGCCGCCGCGCCCGCCGGCACCGAGGCGGTGGCCGCCGGCTCCGGTACGCCCGCCCCCGCCCCTGCCTACCTGGACGCCCCGCCGCCGGTGCTGCCCCAGGCCCCGGCCGCCGCCCCGGCTCCGGCGCCGGTCGAGCAGACCATTCAGCTCGGCAAGGTGCCCGACCTGCCCCCGGCCGCCCCGGCCGCCCCGCTCGCCCCGGCGGCCCCCGCCGTTCCGGTGGACGCGCCGCCGCCCTTCCAGAACCCGTACGGCTCGGTCGCCGAACCGTCCGGCCCGTTCGTCGAACCGGCCGGCCCGTTCGCCCGCCCGGACGAGGCGCAGACCGCGGTCAACCCGGCCGTCGCCCCCGCGCCGCTGCTCCAGCAGGCCCCGGGCGCGCCCGGCGGCCCGGCCGGCCCCCAGCAGCCGCAGCACCCGTTCGGGGCCGGTCACCCGGTCGGCGGCTGGGGCCACCCGTCCGGCGGCGACACCGCCGGCGGCGCGGGCGGGCCCGGTGAGCCGTGGGGCGCGCCGCAGCCCGGCGACGGCGGCTCCGGCAAGCGCAAGCGCGGCTCGCTGGTCGCCCTGGTCGCGGCCGTTGCCCTGGTGGCGGGCCTGGCCGGCGGCGCGATCGGCGCCTCCGTCACCAACAACGACAAGAACGGCGGCGGCAGCAGCGCCAGCCGCAACAGCACCACCGTGGCGGTCGGCAACACCCACCAGAACCTGGACCGGGCCCCCGAGTCCGTCGCCGGGATCGCCGCGAAGGCGCTGCCGTCCACCGTCACCATCAAGGCCGAGGGCTCCAGCGAGTCCGGCACCGGCACCGGTTTCGTCTTCGACACCGAGGGCCACATCCTGACCAACAACCACGTGGTCGCCCCCGCCGCCAACGGCGGCAAGCTCACCGTCAAGTTCTCCGACGGCTCCTCGTACAGCGCCTCGGTGGTCGGCCAGGCCAAGGGCTACGACGTCGCGGTCGTCCGGCTGGACAACCCGCCCACCGACAAGCTCGTCCCGCTGCCGCTGGCCGACTCCGACAAGGTCGCCATCGGCGACGCGACCATCGCCATCGGCGCCCCCTACGGCCTCGAAGGCACCGTCACCACCGGCATCGTCTCGGCCAAGGACCGCCCGGTCGCCTCCGGCGACGAGAACAACTCCCAGACGTCCTACATGAACGCCCTGCAGACCGACGCCTCCATCAACCCCGGCAACTCCGGCGGCCCGCTGCTCGACGCCTCCGGTTCGGTGATCGGCATCAACTCGGCGATCCAGTCCAACACCAGCGGCAGCGGCCGGGCCGGCTCCATCGGCCTCGGCTTCGCCATCCCGATCAACCAGGCCAAGTGGGTCGCCCAGACCCTGATCAAGGACGGCACCCCCGTCTACGCGATCCTCGGCGTCCTGCGCGACGACAAGTACACCGGCGACGGCGCCCAGATCGCCACCAGCGGCCAGGGCGGCCAGCAGGCCGTCACCCCCGGCGGCCCCGCCGACCAGGCTGGCCTCAAGCCGGGCGACGTCATCACCAAGCTCGGCGGCATCGCCATCGACAGCGGCCCGACCCTGGTCAGCGAGATCTGGACGCACAAGCCCGGCGAGAAGGTCGAGGTCGAGTACAAGCGCGACGGCAAGACCGCCAAGACCACCGTCACCCTCGGCGAACGCAAGGGCGACAACTGACCCCTCCCCTCCGAAACGGTGTGCACCCAAGCGGCCCCGACCCGTTAGGCTGGCCTCCGCCGAGGAGGGTTGCCCGAGCGGCCTAAGGGACCAGTCTTGAAAACTGTCGTGGCTTCGCGCCACCGTGGGTTCAAATCCCACACCCTCCGCGCAGGTGGGTGAAACCCCAGATCAGGGCGGGTACCGGAGAGTCTCCGGTACCCGCCCTGAGTCGTTCCCGGATCCCGGCCCCGCGGTGCCGTGCTCGGGCGCGGGTCAGAACAGGGTCGGCGGGCCGTCCTGGGCGGGGAGGCCGGGGAGGGCGTCCTGCCACAGGGTGGCTTCGCTGAGCGGGAGTTGGCGCATGCTGCCGGTGCAGAGGCTGAGTGAGCGGCGGTCGCGCTTGTGGTCGTGGATGACGCCGTAGCCGGTGCGGCGGGTGGGCATCAGGGCGACCGGGCGGTCGCAGTCGGGGCACTGGATCCGGGGTGCGCGCATGGGTACCAGGGTGCCGGAGCGGACCGACAGTGCGACAGGGCCGGTGGGCGGTTGTCCGGCCGGGGGCGGGGGAGGGGAGGGGCGTGGGGACGAGGCGAGTGGAGGTTGCCGTGGGCGGGTTGGTCGAGCGGTTGCGGGCGGGGCTGCCGGAGGGGGCGGTCGCGGTGGATCCGGACGTGACGGCCGCGTACGCGCGGGACACGGCCGGGTTCTGTGCGGTGGGTGAGCCGGCGGTGCTGGTGTTCCCGGAGACGGTGGAGCAGGTGCGGTTCGTGCTGCGGACGGCGACCGAGCTGCGGGTGCCGGTGGTGCCGCAGGGGGCCCGGACGGGGCTCTCGGGCGGGGCGAACGCGGTGGACGGCTGCATCCTGCTGTCGCTGACCAGGATGAACCGGATCCTGCGTCTCGACCCGGTGGACCGGATCGCCGTGGTGCAGCCGGGGGTGGTCAACGCCGAGCTGTCCCGCGCCGCCGAGGCCCTCGGGCTCTCCTACCCGCCCGACCCGTCGAGTTGGGAGTCCTGCACCATCGGCGGCAACATCGGCACCGGCGCCGGCGGCCTGTGCTGCGTGAAGTACGGGGTGACCAGCGAGTACGTGCTCGGCCTGGAGGTGGTGCTGGCGGACGGGCAGCTGCTGCGGACCGGGCGGAGCACCGCGAAGGGCGTCGCCGGGTACGACCTGACCCGGCTGCTGGTCGGTTCGGAGGGCACCCTGGGCGTGGTGGTCGAGGCGGTGCTGGCGCTACGGCCCGCGCCGGGGCCGCAGTTGGTGCTGGCCGCGGAGTTCGACTCGGTGGACGCCGCCGGGCACGCGGTGTGCGAGGTGATGTCGGCCGGGCACGCGCCCTCGCTGATGGAGCTGATGGACGCCACCACCGTCCGGGCGGTGAACGCGATGGCGCGGATGGGCCTGCCGGAGTCGACCCGGGCGCTGCTGCTGGTCGCCTTCGACGGCTCGGACCGGCGTGAGCGGCTGGCCGAGGTGGCGGCGCTGTGCACCGCCGCCGGGGCCACCGCGGTGGTGCCGGCCGAGGACCGGGCCGAGTCCGAACTGCTGCTGCAGGCACGGCGGTTGTCGCTGCCGGCGCTGGAGCGCCTGGGCACCACGATGATCGACGACGTGGCGGTGCCGCGGAGCGCGCTGGCCGCGATGCTGAACGGCGTCGCCGAGATCGCCGACCGGCACCGGCTGACCATCGGCGTGGTCTCGCACGCGGGCGACGGCAATACCCACCCGGTGGTGATCTTCGACGCGAAGGACGAGGAGCAGGCGGCCCGGGCCCGCAGCTCCTTCGACGAGATCATGGCGCTCGGCCTGGAACTGGGCGGGACGGTGACGGGCGAGCACGGCATCGGCTTGCTGAAGCGCGAGTGGCTGGCCCGGGAGTTGGGCCCGGTCGGGCTGGAGCTGCAGCGCCGGATCAAGGCGGCGTTCGATCCGCTGGGCATCCTCAACCCGGGGAAGGTGCTCTGACCCGGGGCTCGGGGGCTCGGGGGGTTCGGGGGCTCGGGGGGTTCGAGGGCTCGGGACGCTCGGAAAGCCGGGGCCGGGAGGCCGGGAAGACCCAGGAGGGTGGTCACCGCCGAGCCGGGCGGGATATTGACCGATCGTCACAAGATGATGGTCGGGAAATTCTCCTGCCGTTGAACCGACCATCATCATGTGGCATCCGGATGGTATGAGGAATTTCGGAAGTGGCTGAATATCGACTTTGCGCGGTCACGCGACCCTGACGGGGCGTGGACGGACCGTTCGCACGCCCCGGGGATCGCGCGACTCGCCGGAAAGCGGCCCGTCACGCCCCCGCCCGGACGGGGGCCGGAACGCCGCCGTCCGGGCGAACAGCCAGCTCGCAGGCGGTGTGTCTGCCGACGAACCGATCGGACGGGGATTATGCGCCGATGCCACCGCGTCACGCTAATGGGGGAAAAGGCTCAGCGATGCTGGTGCTTTGTCGATTTGTTGCGGAAGTCTGTTCCTCGGCGTCGCAGCCCCCGGAGCCTCGTCTGGCCGCGAACTCCGGAAGCACTTTTTCCATCTCGCAATACCTGGCAAGAACCAACGGAGGGAATCCCCATGGCGCGCTTCCGCACCATCCGCTTGGCCGCGCTGGTCGCGTCCGTCCCGCTCGCAGCCGGTCTGCTGCTGGCCGGGGCGGGTGCCGCGGCGGCCGACAACGGTGCGGCTGCCGGCCACGGCTCGAACAGCAGCGTGGTCTCGGACTTCGGCAGCGGAAACATCTTCGGGTCGGTCGACGGCAACTACAACTCCACCCAGCAGACGGCGACCGGTGCCGGTGCGTCGAACCAGAACAACACCCTCGGGGTGAAGGGGAACACCGGGGTCGTCTACGCCGACCAGTCCAACAAGAACTTCAACTTCGTCTTCGCGCCGGTCTACTCGTACTGACCTCCCGGCGGGAGGTGCGGACGGACCGGCGGGGGCGCCGGACCGGACGGAGCACGGACCGCCGGAGCACCCGGGAGTGGAAAGGGTCACCGCCTCGGGGCGTACAGCGCACGACGATCGAAACCCCTCGGGGGCGCGGTGCCGCTACGGCGGCCGCCGCGCCCCCGAGGCGCGTTCCGGAAGATGAGGAAGGGGGCGGGGAAGGGGGCGGGGAAGGGAAAGGAGGCGGGGAAAGGCGGCCGGGTCAGCGGCGTGCGGTGAGCGTCGCCCCGACGCTCGCGGCGACCACGCAGCCGATGCCCAGCAGCTGCGGCAGCCCCAGCACCTGGCCGAGCACCAGCAGGCCGACCAGGGCGCTGACCGCCGGGTCGAGGCTGACGATCACGCTGAACACCCGCTGCGACATCCGGCGCAGCGCGGTCATCTCCAGCGCGTACGGCAGCACCGGGAAGAGCAGGGCGACCCCCGCGACGGCGAGCAGCAGCAGGGCGGGGGAGTCGGATCCGGACAGGCCGTGCACGGCCTCGGCGGCGCCGAACGGGGCGAGCACCACGGTGCCGATGGTGAACGAGACCGCCAGGCCCTCGAAGCCCTTGAAGGCCGCGCCGACCTTGTCGGTGAACAGGATGTAGCCCGCGTAGCAGGCGGCCGCGCCGAACGCGCAGGCCAGGCCGACCGGGTCGAGGCCGCCGGGGCCGGAGCCGCCGTCGCCGCCCAGCAGGGTGAGCAGCGCGACCCCGGTGGCGGCCAGTGCCGCCCACAGCACGTGGCCGGCCCGGCGGGCGAAGACCAGGGCGACGGCCAGCGGGCCGAGGAACTCGATGGTGGCGGCGGTGCCCATCGGCAGCCGGTCGACGGCGCCCGCGAACAGCAGGGTCATCCCGGCGGAGGCGACGCCGAGCAGCCCGGCCATCGCCAGGTCGCGCGGGCTGCGGCCGCGCAGCCGGGGCCGGGTGACGGCGAGCAGCACGACGGCGGCGAACGAGATCCGCAGGAAGGTCGCGCCCGCCACCCCCAACACCCCGAACAGCGGCTTGGACGCCGCCACCCCGAGCTGCACCGCGAGCATCGACACCAGGCACAGCACCGGGGCCGGAACGCGCCCCACCCGCTGCCGGACCCCGCGCACCCGCCGGGCGTCCGGTCGTCGCAGACCGCTCGCCCGGGCTCGACGGGAACCGGTATCGGCCTTCGAAACGGAGGCGACTGCCGGGAGTTCGATTGTGCTTTCAACGGTGAGGGGCGTGCCTGGCATGCGATCGAGTCTGTCGTAAGGAGTGCAAATGGTCAAAGCCGGTTACCGGCGGATGGCCCGGCGGGGCCACCCGGGTGACCCGGCGACGGCGACGGCGTGTCCTGCCGGGGCTCCTGACGGCCCGTCAGTAGTCCTGGAAGATGCGCTACCTCGGCCCGGCGGCCCTGACGGCCGCGTCACTCGTCCTGCTGCTCGCCACCGACCAGGCGGTCGTCGGAATGCCGACGGCCGGCCCGGCGGCCGCCCCCGCCCGGGTCCTGGCCCGAACCGCTCCCGGCCCTGCCCTCGATCCCGCCCTCGTCCCCGGCCCTGCCCGCGATCCCGTCTTCGACCCGGCCCCCACCGCCCAGCAACTCCCCGCCCAACAGCTCTCCGCCCAGCAGCTCCCCGCCCAGGCGGCGCCCGCCGTGGCCCACCAGGCCGCCGCGCTGACCGAGGGTCGGACGGCTGCCGGGGCGCCGCCCGTCCGCCTGCGCCGGAGGCTGCTGGCCGACCCGCTGCGTTCGCGCCGGGAGCCGCTGCCCGCCGAGGTGTTCACCGGTGCCGGGTTCGACGCCTGCTCCGCGCCGCCGGTGGAGACCATGCGCGCCTGGTGGGGCACCTCCCCGTACGGCGCGGTCGGGATCTACACCAGCGGGCGGCAGCGGGCCTGCGGCCAGTCCCGGCTGACCGCGGACTGGGTGCGCGAGGTCCGGGAGATGGGCTGGCAGTTGATCCCGACCCACGTCGGGCGGCAGGCCCCGTGCATGGCGGCCGGCGGCAAGACGCAGCGGATCGACCCGGCGCAGGCGGTGCAGCAGGGCCGGGAGGAGGCGGCCGAGGCGGTGCGCGCGGTGCAAGGCCTCGGGCTGCGCGTCGGCACCCCCGTGTACCTGGACGTCGAGGCGTACCCGCACGGCGACTCGGCGTGCAGCCAGGCGGTGATGGACTTCACCGTCGGCTGGACGCAGGCGCTGCACGGGGCGGGCTTCCGCTCCGGCTTCTACTCCTCCACCAACTCGGGCGTGGCCGACCTGGCCGCCGCCGCCCGGGCCGGCAGCGGGCCGCTGCCGGACGCGGTCTGGTACGCCAACTGGGACGACCGGGCCACCACCACCGACGGCGCGGGCCGGCTGGGCGACGACCTGTGGGCCGACCACGCCCGGATCCACCAGCACCACGGCAACGCCCAGGAGAGCTACGGCGGCGCCGCGCTGGCCGTCGACCGCAACCAGGTGGACGGTCCGGTCGCCCGCTGAGCGGGTAGGAAGCGAACAGTGGCACCGAACGGACGCACGAACGAACGGGCGAGCGGACGAACGAACGGGCGCGCGGCCGGGTGGACGCGCCCCACCGCGCCCCATCGCGCCCGCCGTGCCCTGCCACGCCCCGGACCCGGCCGGACACGCCCCGCGACCTGCGGGGGAGGGGTCGGTCTCATCTCGGTTGCGACTACTGACAGCGGGGGTGCGCCGGGGAAACAATCGGAGAAATCGCTTGCTACCTGCGGGTAGCAACGCGCCGGCCGGTCAAGGAGGACCCGCGTGTACAGCACGATGCAGGACGTTCCGCTCACGGTTGCCCGGATTCTGCAGCACGGCTCCACCATCCACGGCCGGTCCACCGTCACCACCTGGACCGAGAACGGCCCGGTGGTGCGGACCTTCGCCGAGATCGGCGCCCGCGCCGGACAGCTCGCGCACGCCCTCCGCGACGAGCTCGGGGTGACCGACGGCAGCGTCGTGGCGACGCTGATGTGGAACAACACCGAGCACCAGGAGGCGTACCTGGCGATACCGTCCATGGGTGCGGTGCTGCACACCCTGAACCTGCGGCTGCCCGCCCACCAGCTGGTCTACATCGTCAAGCACGCCGCGGACCGGGTGGTCATCGTCAACGGGACGGTGCTCCCGCTGCTGGCCGCCGTGCTGCCGCAGCTGGCCGGCACCGTCGAGCACATCGTGGTGTCCGGGGCGTACGACCCGGCGCTGCTGGCCGGGTTCGGCGGGACGGTGCACGACTACGAGGAGCTGATCGCGGGCCGGCCGGCCGACTACCCGTGGCAGACCGACATCGACGAGAAGCAGGCCGCCGCGCTCTGCTACACCTCCGGCACCACCGGCGACCCCAAGGGCGTCGTGTACAGCCACCGCTCGATCTACCTGCACTCGATGCAGATCATCGCCGCCTCCAGCTTCGGCCTGACCGCCCGCGACACCGTGCTGCCGGTCGTGCCGATGTTCCACGTCAACGCCTGGGGCATCCCGCACGCGGCGTTCATGACCGGCGCGAGCCTGCTGATGCCGGACCGCTTCCTGCAGCCCAAGCCGCTCGCCGAGATGATCGACCGGGTCAAGCCGACCTTCGGCGCCGCCGTCCCGACCATCTGGACCGGCCTGCTGGACGAGCTGGACGCGGGCGACTACGACACCTCCACCCTGGAGACCGTCGTCATCGGCGGCTCGGCCTGTCCGCCCGCCCTGATGCGGGCCTTCCAGGAGCGGCACGGCATCCGGGTGATCCACGCCTGGGGCATGACCGAGACCTCCCCGCTGGGCACCGTCGCCCACCCGCCGGCCGGCGTCACCGGCGAGGACGAGTGGGCCTACCGGGTCACCCAGGGCGTCTTCCCGTCCTCCGTGCAGGCCCGGCTGATCGGCCCCGGCGGCGAGGTGATGCCGCACGACGGCGTCGCCGAGGGCGAGCTGGAGGTGCGCGGCCCGTGGATCGCCGCGGCGTACTTCGGCGGCACGGGCAACGCGGCCGAGGCCCCCGAGGACAAGTTCAGCCCCGACGGCTGGCTGCGCACCGGCGACGTCGGCACCATCACCTCCGACGGCTACCTGACCCTCACCGACCGGGCCAAGGACGTGATCAAGTCCGGTGGCGAGTGGATCAGTTCGGTCGCGCTGGAGAACCACCTGATGGCGCACCCCGAGGTCGCCGAGGCCGCGGTGGTGGCCGTCCCGGACGAGAAGTGGGGCGAGCGTCCGCTGGCCACCGTGGTGCTGCGACCCGGCGCCACGGCCGGCCTCCCCGAGCTGCGGGCCTTCCTGGCCGAGCGGGTCGCCTCCTGGCAGCTGCCGGAGCGCTGGTCGCTGATCGAGGCGGTGCCGAAGACCTCGGTCGGCAAGTTCGACAAGAAGGTGATCCGCGCGGACTACGCGGCCGACCGCCTCGACGTGACGGTGATCGGCAAGACCGCCGACAAGGGCTGACGCGGACCGCCGGGCGGCCCTCCCCGGAAAGATCCCGAAAACCGGTTCGGAATACCCCAGGGGGGTATAACGTTCCGCAGGTGGCCGGGGGAATCCACCGGGTCGGACGAGGAGGGCCGTCATGGAGCACAGCGCGCACCAGGGGCACGAACACCCCGCGCAGCACGCGCACCACGAGCAGCAGCACGCACACCACCCGGACCACGCGCAGCACACCGGCCACAGCGAGCAGCACGCGCAGCACACCGGCCACGCGCACCAGCACCACGGCGGCGGCAGCAGTTGGCGCACCGCCGCGCAGGCGACGCTGCACTGCCTCACCGGCTGCGCGATCGGCGAGGTGCTCGGCCAGGTGATCGGCGTCGGCTTCGGCCTGCACAACGGTGCGACCGTGGTGCTGTCGATCGCGCTCGCCTTCGTGTTCGGCTACGCGCTGACCATGCGCGGCGTGCTGAAGGCCGGCCTGCCCTTCCGGGAGGCGCTGAAGGTCGCGCTGGCCGCCGACACCGTGTCGATCATCGTCATGGAGCTGATCGACAACGGCGTCATGGTGGCCGTCCCGGGGGCGATGGACGCGGGTCTCGGCCAGCTGCTGTTCTGGCTGTCGCTGGCCGGCTCCCTGGTGCTGGCCTTCCTGGTCACCGTCCCGGTCAACCGCTGGCTGATCGGCCGCGGCCGGGGCCACGCGGTGGTCCACGCCTACCACTGACCCCGGCCCGCACCGACTACGGTCCGCGCCGACCCCGACCTGCGCCGACTCCGACCCGAACCGACCCGCGCTGACCCCGACCCGCACCGACTCCGGCCGCGCCGCCGGGCGCCGACTCAGCGCCCGGCGGCGACGGTGTTCCCGGTGACCGACCCGTCGGTGCCGTCCACCGTCACCAGGTGGCGGACGCCGTCCGGGCCGAGCACCTCTACCGACCAGGAACTGCCGCCGCCCTCCCGGCCGACCACCGCGAGGGCGTCGACCTTGCCGTTCGGGACGGCCGCCGCGGCCTTGGCCACGGCCTGGTCGGCGGGGACGGCGGGCAGCGCGGCCGGGGCGAGGCCCTGGGCCGGGCCGTCGCCGCCCTGGAAGCCCTGGACACCCCGGAAGCCCTGCAAGCCCGGGAGACCGGCGGCGCCCTCCGGCAGCTGCCCGGCGCCGGGGAAGACCTGCACCGAGCCGTCCGCGCCGCGGACCACCACCTTGCCGGGCACGCCCGGCGCCTTCGGCGCACCGGGGGCGGCCAGCGGGCCCTTGCCGACGTAGGCCCGGTCGAACACCGGCACCCCGTGCTCGTGGTGGCGCTCCAGCGCGACGCCGGTGCCGACGGCCGCCACGCCCAGCACCACGACCACGGCGGCGCCGAGCACCCAGCGCACCCCGCGCCGCCCCGGCAGCCGCAGCGAACGCCGGGACGCCACCGGGGCCGGGGCGGGCCCGGCCGCCGCGTCCGACGGCTCCGGGGCGGGCAGCTTGGTCAGGTCGATCGACTCCGGCCCCGACTCCACGGGCTGCGGCTGCGGCTGGGACTGGGACTGGGACTGGGACTGGGACTGCGGGAACTGCGACTGGGATTCGGACATGCGGGTGGACCCCCTCCTGGGAACGCGGCCGGAACGGTTCCCGTCCGGCCGGGCGCCCAGCATGCCGCCGCCCTCCTGAAGCCAGGCTGAAGCCGCCCTCCCCGTTCCGCCGGACGCCTGCGACGCTGTCCCCCATGCGCGTACTGGTGGTGGAGGACGAACGGCGGCTCGCCGCCACACTGCAACGCGGGCTGCGGGCCGAGGGCTTCGCCGTCGACCTCGCCCACGACGGCGAGGAGGGCCTGTGGCTGGCCACCGAGCACGACTACGACGTGATCGTGCTCGACATCATGCTGCCCCGGCTGAACGGCTACCGGGTCTGCGCCCGGCTGCGCGCGGCCGGTGACGAGACCCCGATCCTGATGCTCACCGCCAAGGACGGCGAACTCGACGAGGCCGAGGCCCTGGACACCGGCGCCGACGACTTCCTCTCCAAGCCGTTCTCGTACGTGGTGCTGGTCGCCCGGCTGCGCGCCCTGGTCCGCCGCACCGGGCGCCGGCTGCCGCAGACCCTGGAGTTCGGCGACCTGGCGATCGACCCGGCCCGCCGCACCTGCACCCGGGCTGGCACCGAAGTCCGGCTCACCACACGGGAGTTCGCGGTGCTGGAGTGCCTGGCCCGGGCGTCCGGCGGGGTGGTGTCCAAACGGGAGATCCTGGAGAGCGTCTGGGACTCCGCGTTCGACGGCGACCCCAACATCGTCGAGGTGCACATCAGCGCCCTGCGCCGGAAGATCGACGCCCCGTTCGGCCGCAGCGCGGTCGGCACGGTGCGCGGCGCCGGCTACCGGCTGGCGGTGGACGGTGGCTGACCGGGCGATGGCTGACCGGGCGGAGGCTGACCGGGCGAAGGCTGAACAGACGGTTGCTGACCGGGCGGCGGCCGGCCGGAAGAGAACCCTGCGCCGCCTGGTGCCGCGCTCGGTGCGGGCCCGGGCGACCTTCGCCGCCACCGCCGTGGTGGCCCTCGCCCTGGGCGGCACCGCGCTGGCCCTGCTCAGCGTGCTGCACGCCAACCTGGCCCGCGACGTCCAGCAGACCGCCGTCCGGCAGGCCTCCAAGGTCGCCGCGATGGCGGAGCGCCAGCACCTGCCGCCGATCATCGGCGGGCCCGGCGGGTCGGTCCAGGTGGTCGACAGCACGGGCCGGCTGGTCGCCACCACGCCCGACCTGGCCGGCGAACTCGGCGCGGACGCCCCGGTACCGCCCGAGGTCCCGCTGCCCGCCCCGCCCTACAAGCGCCGACTCCTGGACGGGGAAGGCACGTTGTACGCCGGCGGGCCGACCGACGACCCGCGGCAGCGGGTGGTCTCGGTGTCCGTCACCGGCCCGGACGGGCAGCTCACCGTCTACGCGGCGGCCTCCCTGGGCACGGTGGACGCGGCGGGCCGGACCGCCGCCGCCGCGCTCGCCGTCGGACTGCCGCTGCTGGTGGCCCTGGTGGCACTGGTGACCTGGCGGGTCACCGGCCGGGCGCTGCGCCCGGTGGAGGCGATCCGCTCCGAGGTCGCCGAGATCACCGGCCACGACCTGCACCGCAGGGTCCCGGTGCCGCCCACCGGCGACGAGGTCTCCCGGCTCGCCGTCACCGTCAACTCCACCCTGGACCGGCTGGAGGACGCGGGGCAGCGCCAGCGCCGCTTCATCGCCGACGCCTCGCACGAACTGCGCAGCCCCATCGCCGTGCTGCGCACCCAACTGGAGGTCGCGCTGGCCCACCCGGACCCGGAGCTGTGGCCCGAACTGCTCGCCGACGCCCTCCAGGACACCGTCCGCCTGCAGGACCTCGCCACGGACCTGCTGCTGCTCGCCCGGCTGGACGCCGCCGACCCGGTCGCCACCCAACTCCTCGACCTGGACGTCCTGTTCGCCGACGTCCTGGACGCCCGGATCGCCGACCGGGTCCCGGTCCGGGCCGAACTCGCCGACGGGGCACGGGTGCTGGGCAGCCGCACCTGGCTGACCAGACTGCTCACCAACCTGGTCGACAACGCCCAGCGCTACGCCGCGAGCCGGGTGGAGGTCGAACTGTCCGTCGAGGCGGACGAGTTGGTGCTGGAGGTGCGCGACGACGGCCCGGGCATCCCGGAGCCGGACCGGGAGCGGGTGTTCGAGCGCTTCACCCGGCTCGACGACGCCCGCAGCCGCGAACTCGGCGGCGCCGGACTCGGGTTGGCCATCGCCCGGGACCTGGCCGAGCACCACGGCGGCACCCTGGTCGTCGCCGAACACCCGCACGGCGCCCGCCTGGTGGCCCGCCTCCCACTGGCCGGGCCACCTGCACAGGCGAGTTGACGGAGCGTCAGAACGAGGCGCCGCTGCCCGCCGTCACGACCTGGCCCAACGCGCCGATCCGGGCCAGCAGTTCGACGATCCGGCCCTGCACGTCCTCGGTGGTGGAGCGCTCGGCGAGGAACAGCACGTTCTCGCCGGTGCGCAGCCCGGCCCGGGCCTGCGGGTCCAGGTCGGCCGAGGTGTAGACGACCAGCGGGGTGCGGTGCAGGCGGTCGTTGGCGCGCAGCCAGTCGAGCAGGCCGAGGTGCTGCCGCTCGATCCGCTGCAGGTCCAGCACCACCAGGTTCGGCTGGAGGCTGCTGGCCCGGGCCACCGCCTCGTTCTCGTCGGCGGCGTGCTCGACGTGCATGCCGCGCCGCTCCAGGCTGGCCACCAGCGCCGCCGCGACCTCCGGGTCGGACTCCACCAGCAGCACCCGGGCCGCGTGGTTCTCGCCGTCCCGGGGCGCGAGCGCCCGCAGCAGCACCGCCGGGTCGGCGCCGTACGCGGCGTCCCGGGTGGCCTGGCCGAGGCCGGCGGCCAGCAGCACCGGCACCCGCCCGGCCAGCGCGGCGGTGCGCAGCGACTGCAGCGCGGTGCGGGTGATCGGCCCGGTCAGCGGGTCGACGAACAGCGCGGCGGGGGCCTGCGGCACCTGCGCGTCCACCTCCTCGCGGGAGGCGACGACGACCGGGCGGAAGCCCCGGACCTCCAGCGCGCCCCGGGTGGACGGGTCGGGCTCGGGCCACACCAGCAGCGGGCGCGGGCCGTCCGACGGGAGGTCCTTGGCGGGGGCGAGTTCGGCGACCGGCCGGGGCGGGGTGCGCCCCTCGACCGGGCCGCCGGACGCCACGGCCGCGGCGGGCAGCGCCAGGGCCGCCCCCGGTCCGCCGCCTTCGCCCTGCGGGGCGGCCCCGTTCAGGCGCTGGCCGTTCAGCAGCACCGGGTCGACCGCGGACGGGGTGCTCCCGCCGGCGGGCAGCGCGTTCGGCGCGGGCGCGGGCGCGGGGCCCGGCACCGGGGCGTTGGGGAACGCGGCCGGGAAGGCGGCCTGGAAGCCGCCCATCGGCCGCGGCGGCAGCAGTTCGCCGAGCCCGCTGCCGACCGGCTCGGGGGCCTGGGCGGCGGCGTCCGGGGCGGCGGGGGGCAGGGCCGGCGCGGCGGGCCGGGCGACCTCCAGCGCGCCGTTCGACGGCGCGGCCGGCGCGGCCCCGGCATCCGGGGCGGGCGCGGCCGGCGGGGCCGGGTCCAGGGCGGGGACGGGCGGCAGGACCGCCGTCACCTCCTCCGCGCTCTGCGCGGTGTCGGCGGGCAGCGCGAGCCGCCGCCGGCGCCCGGTGGGCTGGGCGGTCGGGGTGACCGGCTCCGGCGTCGAGGCGGCCAGCGCGCTCTCCAGGCCCGGGTACACGGGCGTCCCGGGGTCGGGCACGCCGGGGATGTGCAGCGCCCCGGAGCTGTCGCCGGACGCGGCCTGCGCGGCGGCCCGGCGGGCCCGCCGGCCGGAACGGGTGCCGCCCTCGGCACCCTCGGCCGGCCCGAGGGCGATCGCGCCGCCGCCGGAGGTGTCGTCCGCGGACGGCCCGGCGCCGAGCGCGATCGGCCCGCGCGGGGCCGGCTGCTCCGGCGCGTCCTGGCCGCCGCGCTCCGCGGCCGCCCGGGCCCGGCGCCGGCCGGACCCCTGGGTGTCGTCGGCGCGCGCCTCGGCCTCCGGCTTCGCGCCGGGGGCCTCGTCGCCGTCCGGCCGGGGCTCGACCGGCGCGGGCTGGCCGGGCAGGTCCGGGATCATCGCGGTGTCGGAGTCCTTGGGGACGTGCTGCTGCTTGTCCGGCCCGCCGGACGCGTCGCCGTCGGGGTCGAGCGGCAGTTCCACCACGTAGGTGGCGCCGGCCCCGTCGGGCAGGTCGTGGCGCTGGAGCACGCCGCCGTGCCGCTGGACGGCGGCCCGGGCGATCGGCAGGTGCACGGCGCTGGAGCCGCGGGCCGGGCCGCGCACCTCGACCCGGGCGACGTCCCCGCGCCGGGCGGCGGCCAGCACCACCATCGGGGGCTGCTCGCCGGCCGGCGCGGGCCCGGCGAACGGGACCCCGGCGGGGGCGGACTCGCCCTCGGCCCGGGCGGGTTCGGGCACCGGCGTGACCCCGCTGACGTCGGCCACCAGGTGGGCGAGCGCCTGGGCGAGCCGCTCGCGGTCGGCGAGCACCTTCACGGCGGCGGCGTGCACCGAGTAGCGGACCCGGCCGGGCCCGACGAGTTCCCCGGCCCGTTCGACGGCGAGCTGCACGACCTCGTCCAGGCCGACGCGTTCGCGGTCGAGGGCGGCCTTGCCGCGGTCGGCGGCGGCCTCGAAGCGCTGGTGCTCCAGGACGCCGTCGATCAGCTTCCCGAACCGGCGGCACTCGTCGGCGAGCCGGCGCAGCGTCCAGTTGGCCTCCGGCCAGAGCTGCCCGGCGGGGTCGGCGGCGAGCGCGTCGATCCGGCCGTGCAGCGCGGTGAGGGCCCCGCCGAGCTCGGTCTCCAGGACGGCGGTGAGGTGCTCGTTGCGGGCGGCGAGGGCGAGTTCGCGGGTGCGGTCGGTGAAGGTCATCACCGCGCCGACCAGTTGCTCGCCGTCCCGGACCGGGGCGGTGGTCAGGTCGACGGTGACCGGCCGGCCGTCCTTGCGCCACAGCACGGTGTTGCGGATCCGGTGCTTGCGGCCGGAGTGCAGGGTGTCCATCAGCGCGGAGCTCTCGGCGGCGAGCGGGCTGCCGTCGGGCTGCGAGTGCTGGATCAGCGGGTGCAGTTCGCGGCCGCCGAGCTCGCTGGCCCGGAAGTCCAGGATGTGCGCGGCGGCCGGGTTGACCAGCACCACGCGGCCCTCCAGGTCGACGCCGAGGACGCCCTCGGCGGCGGCGCGCAGGATCATCTCGGTCTGCTTGTGCTGGCGGCGCAGCTCGGACTCGACCCCGAGCCGGGCCGACATGTCGCGGACCAGGAGCAGCAGCAGCCCCTGGTCGTTGGTGCTGAAGGACAGGAAGCCGTGCGCCTCCCCGCCGCCCTCGTCGGTGAAGTCGTTGCCGGACACCTCGACGGTGAAGGCGGTGCCGTCGGTGCGGCGGGCGGTCATCCGGACCGGTCGGTCAAGGCTCTCGGTCTCGCTCGCGGGGGGCCGCATGGAACCCGGGATCCGACTAGGGTCGAACTCCGGCAGCAGGTCCAGCACGCCCATCCCGACCAACGAGGTGCCGGGTGCCTGCAGGCTTTCCACGGCGGCCTTGTTGACGTCGACCACGGTGCCGTTGCTGTTCACCAGCAGCAGCGGGTCGGGCAGTGCATCGAGTATCGCGGCGAGGCGAGCAGCGCCTCGGGTCGGCCTGCTGCTCACGTCGACAGGTCTCCTCACGGCTTCGGGCCGCCGCTGCGACGGGCGGCTCTGGCTCTCCTCGGAGAGGGAAGTATCTCATTCTTCTTTGCGCCGTGGACGACCCGGCCAGTATCGTTGTGGTGGTTGGTGCCGGGGCCGTCGGCTGTGGCATCATCGCAGTCGCACGGAACGCGCCGGAGTGCCGGTCGCGGTCCGGGTGTTGGAGGCGTCGCCTAGTCCGGTCTATGGCGCCGCACTGCTAATGCGGTTTGGGCTTTACCGTCCATCGAGGGTTCAAATCCCTCCGCCTCCGCTCACCGGGAGCCCCGTCGGTCACAGGCCGGCGGGGCTCCTGCGTTGTCGCCGGAAGTTCACCCGGGGGCCGCCCGGAGGGCCCCGGCCGGGGGCGACGGGGCCGGTGGCAATCGATTTCGTCCCAGGTCGCCGGTCATGTAATGTTGTCCCCGCACCGCCCAGGAGGCCAGTCCGCCGGGGCGAGCGCTCATAGCTCAACGGATAGAGCACTTGACTACGGATCAAGAGGTTGCAGGTTCGAATCCTGCTGAGCGCACCAATCTCCGCTCGCGGTTCCGCAAGGGGCCGTCCGAGCGCTCATAGCTCAACGGATAGAGCACTTGACTACGGATCAAGAGGTTGCAGGTTCGAATCCTGCTGAGCGCACCAGCCGAAGGCCCCGGGTTCCCGCCCGGGGCCTTCGTCGTGCTCCCGCCGGGTGTCGCCGGTCCTGCCGCCCCCCGTTGTGGTGGTCGGGGGGCGGCAGGACCGGCGTCAGCCGAGTTCGGTCCGGTTGATCCAGGGCACGTCGCGTTCTTCGAGGAACCACTCCGCGGGGGTGAGCGGGCGGCTGCGGTTGAAGGTGGGCGTGACCGGGTCGTGCCGGAGGAGGGTGGACTCGGCGCCCTGCTCGAGGAGTTGGGCGCCGACGGCGGGGACGAGGTCGGGCGGGCCGGACAGGTGGATGTCGTGCCCGGAGCAGTCGCCGTACTCGCGCAGGCCCTCGCGGAGCAGCCGGACGGCCTCGTTGCGGGAGGCGCCGCGGTCGGGTGCGGAGAGCACGGCGTGCAGCCAGGCGTGTTTCTGGACCATGGCGTGCACGGAGTCCAGGTCGTACAGGTCCCGGTCGCCGCGGGCGGCGATGAAGACCGTGGCGGGCCGTCCGCCGTCCTGGGCGAGCTGTTCCAGCAGGGCCCGGACCGGGGCCCAGCCGCTGCCGGCCGCGACCATCAGCAGCGGCCGGTCGGAGCCGGGCGCGAGCACGGCCTCGCCGAGCGGCGGGCCGAGCCGGAGCCGTTCGCCGAGCCGGACCTCGTCGACCAGGGCGGTGGACACCGTCCCGTCGGGGACCCGGCGGACGTGCAGTTCCAGGGTGTTGTCGGAACGGGGTGCGCAGGCGACGGAGTAGGGCCGCCAGACCTGGGGCCGGCGGTCGGAGCAGACCGTCAGGTACTGGCCCGCGGTGAACGGGTACGGCCGGTCGGGCCGCAGGGTGAGCACCGCGAGGTCGGAGGTGGCGCGGCGGTGGCCGGTGATCTCGGCGTTCCACCAGCGCGGGGTGGAGTCGGGGACGGCCGCGGCGGCGTCGATCATGGCCTGGGAGATGACGGTGTAGGCCTCGGTCCAGGCCTTCTCGATCTCGGGGGTCCAGTAGTGGCCGGAGAAGTGTTTGAGCGCGGCGATCAGGCTGGCGCCGACGGCGGGGTAGTGCTCGGGCGCGGCCTGGAACTTGCGGTGGTCGCGCCCGAGTGCCGCCAGGTAGCCGGTGAGTTTCTCCGGTTCCTCCAGCCGCAGCACGAGTTGGGTGAGTGCGGCGAAGAGGCGGTCGCGCTGTTCGGCGAGCCTGGCCGGGAAAAGCTCTTCGACACCGGGGTTGTTGGTGAAGAGGTGGGCGTAGAAGAACTTGGTCAGCTGATCGGCTCGGCGCTCGACGACGGCGAAGCTGGCGCGGATGACCGCGGGGTCGAAGGGCACCGGGGGGCTCTCAGCCCGCGGCTTCTTCGGTCATTGCCGCGCTCATGACATCCGTGATGACGCCGTAGAGCGCCGTCCAGGCGGCCTCGATCTCCGGGGTCCAGGCGTCGCCGGCGAAGTGCGCGAGGGAGGCGAGCAGGCTGCCGCCGACGGCGGGGAAGTGCTCGGGGAGGGCGCCGTAGCCGATGTGCCGGCGGCCCAGGCCCTGGAGCACGTTGACCACCGTGTCGGTGTCCTCGAGCCGGTTGACCAGGGTGCCTATCGCGGCCCAGAGGCGGTCCTGCTGGTCGTTCATGTGCTCGGCGAAGAGCTTGCGCACATCCGGGTTGTGCTCGAACAGGTGGGCGTAGAAGTAGGCGGTGACCTCGCTGCCGTGGGGCTCGACGACGGCGAAGCTGCTCTTGATGAGAGTGGGATCGATTGTCACGCCCGCCGACTCTACTGATAAACCCACCAATTCGAACAGGCCGGATTGACGGGAAGTCAACAACTGGGCGGTAGCACCCGATTGGTGCCTGTTCGTGGGAGTTGACGGTGAGTCGGGCGGGTATCCAGATGCTGCTGACCGAGTGGCCGCCAATCGGGTGGTGTCGGGGGAAATGAGCGGGTGTTGCGGTATGACCGAAACCAGATCGTGATTACCTTTTGTCGGATCGTCATGACCATTCGGGCGAAGGGCGATCGGACCGCGATGGTGATCGGACCGCGATTCCGGCGGACGACGACACCGAGAGGAGAGCCGGATGTGCCGACAGTTCCCGCACCGGGCCCCGGCCCTCGACGCCCGCCCGGCCGACCGTGACCGGCCGCACCCCCGCATCGGCCGGCGCACCGCCGCGCTGATCGCCACCGGGCTGCTCACCGGCCTCGGCATCCCGCCGGTGGCCGCCCAGCAGACCCCGGACAGCTGGTCCGCCGAGCGGCGCGCCGTCCTGCCCTCGGGCCTCACCGTCCAGTTCGACTACGCGGCCGTCCCCGGGGTGGGCGTCGACACCGCGCCCGGCAAGCTCGCCGACCGCACCGGCGGCGGAGCCGGCCCCTACACCGACGGCATCCGCCCCGGCGACCCGGCCGAGACCTTCCAGGCCGCCGAGCGCCGCCCCCGCGCCGACGGCTCCTGGCACACCCTCGGCACCCTCCAGCTCTCCTTCTCCCGCCCGGTCCGCAACCCCCGACTGCACGTCAGCGGCCTTGCCGGAACGGCCACTTCGAAGGACGGCAGCACCGGCACCAGCACCCGGCTGACCGTCACCGGCGGCAGCCCCGCCGCCCCCGCCCTGGTCGGCCGCACCGGCTGGCCCGGCTGGACGGTCGGCGCCGGCGAGCTCGCCCCCGCCCCCGACGCCGGGCCGGACGGCACCGCCGACGGCACCGGCACCCTCGAACTCGCCGGCACCGTCACGACCGTGTCGCTGCGCGTCGAGCAGCGCTCCACCGCCCGGGACGGCTCCACCACCCCGCCCGCCCCGCTCCGCCAGGCGTACACCGTCACCCTCGACGAGGGCCTCGGCAGCGCCCCGCAGGAGTACGGGAACGTCTCCCACCTGGTCTCCGACCTGTTCCTCGGGCAGGACGCCGCGACCTCCGCCACCCGGGCCCGCCCCGGCCTCGCCCAGTCCGTCGAGCAGCCGCTGCAGCCCGGCCCGCCCGCGAGCCCGCCCCCGCCGCCGCCCGACGCCGGGCCGGTCGCCCCCAGCGTGGAGATCGACGGCGGGGAGAGCCGCCGCAGCCCCTGGGCCAGCCCGCCCCCGCCGCTGCTGCAGCCCGGCCGCGCCGAGTACCAGGGCGCCGACCCGACGCTGAAGTTCCCCACCGAGGCCGCCGTCGGCCGCTACTACCACCTGGACGTGCCGGTCAACGCGGGCGGCGGCCCCGCCGTCCTGGCCGGCTGGATCGACTTCGACCACAACGGCCGCTTCGACCCGCTCGAGCGGGTGCAGGCCGACGTCCCCGCCGGCGCGGACCACGCCGCCCTGGAGTGGCAGGTCCCGCCCGGGGCGGCCGGCGGCGACACCTGGGTCCGGCTGCGGCTGGCCCGCAGCGGCTCCCAACTCGTCGCCCCCGGCGGCTTCGCCGACTCCGGGCAGGTCGTCGACCAGAAGGTCGGCATCTCGATCGGCGCCGCCAAACCCCAGGTCGGCCTGCCCGTCCCCGGCAGCACCACCCGGGAGCCCCGCCCCGAGTTCCGCGGCGACGGCGCGGTCGCCGGGGCGAGCATCGCCGTCCAGGAGAACGGCACCACCCTGTGCACCGCCAAGGCCGGCAACGACGGCTCCTGGAGCTGCCGCCCCGACCGGCCGCTCGCCGAGGGCACCCACACCCTCGTCCCGGTGGAGACCACCCGCACCGGCATGGTGCTGCGCGGCGACGAGTTCCGGCTGACCGTCCGGACCACGCCGCCCACCGCCCCCGTCCTCACCCTGCCCGCCTACACCAACGACCCCGGCCTGCTGCTCACCGGCCTCGGCGAACCCGGCTCCACCGTCACCGTCACCGCGGACGCCCCCGGCCAGGGCCGCGGCGACCTGTGCTCCACCGCCGTAGCCGCCGACGGCACCTGGTCCTGCCTGCCGGTCGAGAACCTCGCCGACGGCCGCTACCAGCTCACCCC
Organism: Kitasatospora sp. YST-16; assembly: GCF_026802215.1. NCBI lineage: Bacteria > Bacillati > Actinomycetota > Actinomycetes > Kitasatosporales > Streptomycetaceae > Kitasatospora > Kitasatospora sp. YST-16. The sequence continues at coordinate 3,343,137 of NZ_CP113837.1, read as the reverse complement.
GCGGGCCGACGACGGCGCCGGCAACCACGCGGACGGCAAGGCGGTCGCCCTCACCGTCGACACCGTCGCCCCCGACCGCCCCCAGTTCACCGCCCCCGGCAGCGGCGAACTCCTGCACACCGCCCGCCCCAAGCTCACCGGCCGCGCCGAACCCGGCACCACCGTCACCGTCACCGCCACCACCGGCCACGGCGACGAACGCACCACCGCCTGCAGCGCCGTCACCGCCCCCGACGGCACCTGGTCCTGCACCCCCGCCCACGACCTCGCCCCCGGCGACCTCACCCTCCTCGCCACCGCCACCGACCCGGCGGGCAACGGCACCCCGGGCGACCCGGTGCCGGTCCGCGTCGCGGCAGCGACGCCGGGCGCGAGCGCGAGCCCGAGCGCGAGTCCGAGTCAGGCTGTGACGCCGAGCCCGAGCCCGAGTGTGAGTGCGGCGCCGAGTGCGAGTGCCGAGGTGACGGTCAGTCCGAGCGCGAGCGCGAGTGCGAGCATGAGTGGGAGCATGAGTGGGAGCGCGTCGGCCTCCGCGTCCCCGTCCGGTTCGGCGTCGGCTTCGACGTCGGTGGTGGCTGTGCCCGATGCACCGTCAAGTGCCGTGCCCTCCGTGTCGATCCCGGCGGTTCCTACGCCGGTGGTACCGGTGGTGCCGGTGCCGCCCGACGTGCTGCCGATCGTGGTGCCGCCGACGGGTGGGCAGGACGACGTGCCCAGTGCGTCGCCGTCGCCGTCCACGGTGCCGTCCGCGTCCACGTCCGCAGCCCCGTCGCCGTCGCCGTCCGCGTCCGGATCGGCGTCGCCCGCCCCGTCCGTGTCGTCCTCGCCGTCCGGTGGGGCTTCCGAGCCCGAGCTGACGTTGCCGGTGCCGCCGGACGTGGTGCTGCCGATCGTGGTGCCGAGTGCGTCGCCTTCGCCGTCCGCATCCGCGTCGGAGTCTTCCGGTGGGGTGGCCGGGCCCGCGTTGACGTTGCCGGTGCCGTCGGACGTGGCACCGCCGGTTCCTCCCGCCCCGGTGGCCGTTCCGGCAGCCCCTGCGGTGCCGTCGACCGTCGGTCCGACGGGTGGTCAGCTCGCTGCGGCGCCCGCGCCGTCCGGGGTGCCGGGCCGTCCGGTGGAGCCTGCGGCGGTCGCGCCGACCCGAGGCACGCCGCCCGCGACCACGCCGCCGCCCGCCGCGACCCCGCCCGCCGCGACGTCTCCGGCCGGTACACCGTCGCCGGTGGTGCCGACGTCGACTCGGGGGGCCTCGGCCGCTGTGACGGTCCTGTCCGCTCCGCCGTCCGTTCCACCGTCCGTTCCGCCGTCCCAGGCCCCGTTGGCGTCGGTGTCGGCGTCGGCGTCGGCCCTGGTCCCGGCGTCCGACGACCCGGCAGTGGCCGCTCCCGATCCGGAGCCGCAGGACGACGAGGCGCAGGCGCAGCCGCAGTCGCGGACGCCGGCCGCGCCGCCGCCGGACGTGGTGGCGGCGGCGCACCGGGCGGCGGCCACCGGGTGGCGCGGGCTGGCCTGCGGGGCGCTGCTGATCGCGGCGGGCGTGGGGCTGCTGACCCGCCGGGTGTTCGGCCGGGGGAGTGGCACCCGGCGTCGCTGACGGCCCGTCCGTTCCGGTTCCGAGCTCCGGTCGGCCCGCTCGTTCCCGCAGCTCAGCGCGGGCGGGCCGTCCCGTGTCCGCTGAGCGGACAAACCGACACACCCCTTGGCAAATGTCGCATTTGATGACTTATCAACTTAGCCTGAGTCTGGCACTGCCCGTCAGATCCGGGCCGCCCGGTGCGCGACACTCTGACCCTTAGGACACGTGCATGGACGTCACCCGCGACTCGTCGCCGCGACCCAACTCCTGGCCCCCCGCCGCACCCGAGCCCCCGGTCGGTGCGACCCAACTGTCCAAGGCGGTCGCCAGAGCGGTGGCCAAGCCGCTGATCACCACCGCCCCGCCGGCCGAGGACGGTCTCGACCGGGGGCCGGCCACCCAGCCGCTCCCGGTGGTGAACCCGGCCGTCGACCCGGCCCGCCTGGTGCCGGTCGGCGCGGACGACCCGTCCGTGCTCCCGCCCGCGCCCCGGCCCGCCGTCGAGCCCGTCACCGTCGAGCCCGCCGGCGCCCCGTCCGGCAAACTGCGCCGGCTCAGCGCGGCCGGCGCCGAGCCGGTGGCGGCGCACCCGACCGCGGCCGAGGCCGCGACCCACCGCCGACCGCCGCGCGCGGACCAGTCGCTGCGCGAGCGGCGCGCGTTCGCCCTGCCGGGCTGGCTGCCGCTGCTGGTGCTGCTGGCCGGCGCGGCCGGGGTGCTGCTGGTGCTGGCCCGGGCCGGGGTGCTCCCGCAACTGCCCGGGGTGCCGGACCTGCGCGGCCCGGCCGCGCTGGACAGCGGGCGGGCCCAGGTCGGCGACGGCACGGTCGCCGCGGTCAGCGGGATCGGGCTGGTCATGCTGGCCGCGCTCGGCGGGATGCTCTCCAACCCGGGCGGCGAGACCCGGGTGCTGACCCGCTGGGGCCGCTACCGGGGCACCGTCCGCCGCACCGGCCTGCTCTGGGTGAACCCGCTGCTGCGCCGCCGCCGGGTGGACGTCCGGCTGCGGCACTGGCGCAGCGAGCCGGTGCACGTCACCGACCGGGCCGGGACGCCGCTGGTGGTGCGGCTGCTGATCGTCTGGCGGGTCAAGGACACCGCCCGGGTGACGCTGGGCATCGCCGAACACGAAACGTATCTGCGCGAGCAGGTGCAGGCCGTCCTTACCCGAACCGCCTCCCTGCTGCCGTGCGACTCCAACTCCGCACCCGGGCCCGCGCTGCGCGACGGCCAGTGGTTCGCCGACGAGCTGACCCGGGCGCTGGCCGCCGAGACCGCCCCGGCCGGGGTCGAGGTGTACTCGGTGCAGCCGCTGGCCCTGGACTACGCGCCGGAGGTCGCCGAGTCGATGCGCCGCCGCCGGCTCGCCGACCTGGACGCCGGGCTGCGGACCGTCCTGGTGGACGACGCGGTGGAGGCCGCCGCCCTCGCGGTGCGACGCCTGGAGCGCGCCACCGCCCACGAGTTGGACGACAGCGCGCGCAGCGCCCTGATGGAGCAGCTGCTGGTCGCGTTCGTCGCCCCGGCCGGGGTCACCGCCTCGGTGCCCGCCCCGGCCGCCCGCCCGCACCGCAAGGAAGGGAAACCCGCGTGACCACCGCGCTCGCCTCGATATCCACCGACCCCACCGACCTCCCGGGTTTCGCCGGGGCCCCGCTGCTGGGCTTCGCCGAATCCGACGGTGCGCCGGCCTGCCGCTGCGCCGCGTGCGCCCGGTCGGCCGTCCGCACCGGCGGGTCCGGCGCGGCCGAGCGGGTGGGCCGAATACACCGCGCCGTGCGGTCGGCCCTGCTGGCCGGCACCGTGCTGGCGGGCGCCGGAGCGGTCGGCCTCGGCCTCGACGCGGGCACCGCGCAGGCCATGCCCGCGCCGTCCGGCCCCGGCTGGGACGGCAAGGTCTACTGGTTCAAGAACGCGGCCGGCGAGTGGCGCTACACCAAGTGGCGCAACGTCTACCTGGACCGCACCGGCGGCGCGAAGAGCGCGCAGCCGCAGTCCCCGCCGGCGAAGTCCGCCCCCGCGCAGTCCTCCGGCGGGATCCGGCAGGGCTGGGACGGCCGGGTCTACTGGTTCAGGAACGCGGCCGGCGAGTGGCGCTACACCAGCCACCACGACGTCTACGTCGCCCGGACCGGCGACCGCGGCTCCTCCGGGCAGTCCGCCGGTTCGTCCGGCCAGTCCGGCCAGTCCGCCGCGAGCGGGGTGGAGGCGGCGGTGTCCTACGCGCTGGCGCAGGTCGGCAAGCCGTACGTGTGGGGCGGCAACGGGCCTAACGGGTTCGACTGCTCGGGCCTGGTCCAGCAGGCGTTCCGCCGGGCCGGGGTCTCCACCCCGCGGGTCGCCGACGACCAGTACCGGGCCGCCACCCCGATCGGCTCCGGGCAGCTGCAGCGCGGCGACCTGGTGTTCTGGTCCAGCAACGGCCGGATATCCGGCATCCACCACGTGGCCATCTACCTCGGCGACGGGACGTACGTGGAGGCCCCGCGCCCCGGCAAGGACGTCCGGGTCTCCCGCCTCAACAGCGGCTACTACCCGGACTTCTTCGGCCGCCCCTGAACGGCCGGGACAACCGGACGGCGGGGAAACCGACGGCGCCCCTCCCGCGTGCTGCGGGAGGGGCGCCGTCGTGCGGCCCGACGAGGCGTCAGGCGGACGCCTCGGAGAGCAGCTTGAGCTCCGCCCCGGTCAGCTCCAGCGAGGCGGCGGCCAGCAGCGGCGGCAGCTGCTCCACCGTGCGGGCGCTGGCCAGCGGGGCCGCCACCGTCGGCTGCGCGGCCAGCCAGGCCAGCGCCACCGCGGCGGGCTGCGCGCCGTGCGCCGCGGCCACCTCGTCCAGGGCGGCGAGCACCCGCAGGCCGCGCGGCTCCTCCAGGTAGCGGCCCGCGCCCTGGGCCCGGGCCGAGTCGACGGCCGCGCCCGGGCGGTACTTGCCGGTCAGGAAGCCCGAGGCCAGCGCGTAGTACGGGACGGCGGACAGGCCGTGCTCGGCGGCCACGTCCGCCAGCGGGCCCTCGTAGGTGTCGCGGGAGACCAGGTTGTAGTGCGGCTGCACCGCGACGTACTTGGCCAGGCCCTCGCGGGCGGCGAACTCCAGCGAGGCGGCCAGCCGCTCCGGGCCGATGTTGGACGCGGCGACCTCGCGCACCTTGCCCTCGCGGACCAGCGCGTCCAGCGTCGTGACGATCTCCTCGACCGGGGTCTCCGGGTCGTCCCGGTGGGTGTAGAACAGGTCGATCCGCTCCACGCCGAGCCGGCGCAGCGACTCCTCCGCGCCGCGCCGGATCGTCTCCGGGCGCAGGTTGTCCAGGCCCGACAGCATGCCGACCTTGGTGGCGACCACGATCTGCTCGCGGTTGCCGCGGCTGCGCAGCCACTCGCCGATCACCGTCTCCGACTCGCCGCCGGAATTGCCCGGCGCCCAGGCCGAGTAGACGTCCGCGGTGTCGAGGAAGTTGCCGCCCGCCGCCGCGTACGCGTCGAGCACGGCGAAGGACTGCGCGGTGTCGGCCGTCCAGCCGAACACGTTGCCGCCGAGGGCCAGCGGGGAGACGGCGAGGTCGGAGGGGCCGAGGGTCACCCGGGGGGCGTCACTGTTGGTCATGACGGGAGACAACCCGTTCGGGTCCGGCTTGATTCCGGCGGACCGTGCGTTCACCCCCCGGTCGCCCGAGGTGAGGGGAGCGTGCAGACCTGCCCGGGGACGGGGACCGGGGTGTCGTCGGGCTGCCCGGGCGGGCTAGAGTCCCGTCCATGGCTGACAACGACTACGACCCCGCCGGCTCCACCCAGATGTTCCGGGCGTTCGTCGACGAGGCCCCGGCCGCGCAGGCCCCGGGCACCGTCACCACCTACGGCAGCAGCTCCTCGTCGAGCCGCACCCCGATGGTCGTCATCGGGGCCATCGTGGTCCTGGCGGTCGTCGCCGGCGTGATCTGGCTGGCCGTCAAGTAGCACCCGGGAGCACCCGCACGGGGCCGACCGGACACCCCGGGCGGTCCCGCCGTCGGGCGTGCCTACACTGGCCGGGTCCGCCGCACCGCCGCGAGGAGGCACCCGTGACCGCGCCGTCCACCGAGACCGCCAGAAGCCTCGGCCTGGCCGCCGCCGCCAACGCCCGCGACCTCGGCGGCTACCGCACCGCGGACGGCCGCACCGTCCGCCCCGGCGCGCTGCTGCGCACCGAGGCGCTCAGCCGGCTCGGCGAGGACGACCGGGCGCTGCTCGGCGCGCTCGGGCTGCGGCACGTCGTCGACCTGCGCAGCCTCGACGAGGTCCGCCACCTCGGGGCCGACCTCGTCCCGGGCCTGCCCGCGGCCGTGCTGCCGCTGGACGCCGCGGCGACGCTCACCGTCGCGGCGGCCGACGGGCTCGGGCCGACCCTGCACCACCTGCCGGTGTTCTCCGCGGACTTCGACCTGTACGTGGAACTGCGCCGGGCGCTGGGCAGCGGCGACCCGGCGGCCGTGCACGCCGCCCTCGGGGACGGCCGGGCCGCCGCGATGATGACCTCGATGTACCGCTGGTTCGTCACCGACGCCGTCGCCCGCTCCCGCTTCGCCACCGTGCTGCGGCTGGCCGCCGAGGCGGGCGGCGCACCGGTGCTCTTCCACTGCACCGCCGGCAAGGACCGCACCGGCTGGACGGCGGCCCTGCTGCTCACCGCCCTGGGCGTGGACCGGGAGAGCGTCCGCGCGGACTACCTGCTCACCAACGAGCGCTCGGCGGCCCTGATCGCCCGGGTCGACCCGCTGATGCGGCCGCTGGCCCGCGCGGAGGAGGCCTACCTGGACGCGGCCTTCGAGGAACTCGCCCGCGGCTGGGACGACTTCGAGCACTTCTGGCACGACGGCCTGGGCCTCACCGCCGAGCACCTGGCGAGTCTCCGGGCCGGCTGCACCGTCTAGGCCCTGTCCGGCCGATCTTGCCGGGCGCACGACTCCCCCAGCCCCAAGGGGGGCTGGGAGGTGCCCCCTGGGCATCCCGCCTGGAAGCACCGGCCCAACACCCGAGTACATCCAGTACGAGGGCGTCGGGCCGGCACTCCCAGCCGGGCGCCCACCGCCGCGCGCTGATCCGACAAGATCGACCGGCCCGGGCCTAGATGGTTGATGCCAAGGGCACCTGAAGCGCATGAGATGAAGCGAGGGAGTCCAAAGGTCGGTTGTGACGCCTGACCTGGACTCCCTCGCGACCGCACTCTACGTGAAGACCGACGACCTGCTGAAGCAATCGCCGTATCTGGCCCCATGGCGGCCCGCGATCGGCCTCAAGCCGAGGCTGACGGACGCCGAGCTGGTGACCCTGGCGGTGATGCAGGCCCTGCTCGGCTTCACCTCCGAGCGCCGCTGGCTCCGCCACGCCACCACCCATCTGCGGCACCTGTTCCCGTACCTGCCCGGCCAGTCCGGCTACAACCGGCGCCTGCGCAAGGCCGCCGACCTGATCGCCCACGTCAACCGCCTGCTCGCGGCGGACACCTCGCTGTGGACGGACGATGTGTGGGTCGTCGACTCCACCCCGGTGGAATGCGGCCGCTCCCGTGAGACCGTGAAACGCTCCGAGCTGGCCGGATGGGCGGAGTACGGATACTGCGCCAGCCACTCGCGGTTCTTCTGGGGACTGCGGCTGCACCTGGTGTGCACACTACACGGCCTGCCGGTGGCCTTCTCCCTGACGGGCGCGAAGGCCGCGGAGCGCGAGGTCCTGCTTGACCTCCTCGCCACCGAGCAGGACCTCGTCCGCAACCGGCCCGACCAGGTCCTGCTCGCGGACATGAACTATTACGGGCGCGCGTTCGAGTGCGAGTTGGCCGCCACCGGCGTGCGACTACTGCGGCCCGCCCGCAGGGGCGAGCCCCCACGAGCCGGATCGGCGCTGTTCAAACCGCTGCGACAGGTCATCGAGTCGGTGAACCAGACCTTCAAGGCCCAACTTGACCTCGAACACCACCAAGGCCGCACCAAGAGCGGCGTGACAGTCCGGGTCCTGCAACGCGTCCTCGCCCTGACCAGCGCGATCTGGCACAACGACCACACCGGCCAGTCCGTCATGCGCTCCCTGACCGCCTACGACCACTAACCCTTCGCATCAACCATCTAGGGGCCCGGCTGCCGCCGGGCCCCCTCCACCCACTTGCCGCTACTCGGCGGTGAGGCCGTCGCGGAGGTGGGCGAGCGTCTTGGTGAGCAGCCGGGAGACGTGCATCTGGGAGATGCCGATCTCCTCGCCGATCTGGGACTGCGTCAGGTTCCCGAAGAATCGGAGCATGATGATCCGGCGCTCGCGGGGCGGGAGCTTGGCGAGCAGCGGCTTGAGGGACTCGCGGTACTCGACGCCTTCGAGGGCGAGGTCCTCGTAGCCGAGGCGGTCGGCGAGCGGGCCCTCGCCGCCGTCGTCCTCGGCCGGGCTGGAGTCGAGCGAGCTGGCGGTGTACGCGTTGCCGACGGCCAGGCCCTCCACCACGTCCTCCTCGGAGACGCCGAGGTAGCCGGCGAGCTCGGGGACGGTGGGGGAGCGGTCGAGGCGCTGGGAGAGCTCGTCGCCGGCCTTGGTGAGGGCCAGGCGCAGCTCCTGGAGGCGGCGCGGGACGCGCACGGACCAGCTGGTGTCCCGGAAGAAGCGCTTGATCTCGCCGACCACGGTGGGCATGGCGAAGGTCGGGAACTCGACGCCGCGGTCCGGGTCGAAGCGGTCGATGGCCTTGATCAGGCCGATGGTGCCGACCTGGACGATGTCCTCCATCGGCTCGTTGCGGCTGCGGAAGCGCGCGGACGCGTACCGGACCAGCGGCAGGTTGAGCTCGATCAGGGTGTCCCGGACGTAGGTGTGCTCCGCGCTGCCGGACTCCAGCCCGGCGAGCCGGCGGAACAGCGCCCGGGACAGCGTGCGGGTGTCGAGGGCCCGGTCGGGGGCCTCGGCGGGACCGGCCTGGGCCGGGATCTGTACGGCGACGGCTTCGGCTTCGATGACCGCACTGCCCGGTTCTGTGAACACGCGCCCACCCCCCTCGTGACTGTCTGTCGAACGGCCGCCACCGCGCGGTGGTTCCCGGTCGACGGGTCTTCCTGCTCAATACCGGCGCACCGGCCCCGGCAAACCCGAACGTGGTGACTCGTCATCCGGCGGTGACACGGGGCAACAGGAGGCGGCTCACTCCTCCCAGGAGTTGCCGGTGCGCAGCCGGGACAGGATCCGGGACAGCAGGCGGGAGACGTGCATCTGGGACATGCCGAGCTCGGTGGAGATCTGCGACTGGGTGAGGTTGGCGAAGAACCGGAGCATGATGATCCGCCGTTCCCGCTCGGGGAGTTGGACCAGCAGGTGGCGGACCATGTCGCGGTGCTCGACGTCGGTGAGGGCGGAGTCCTCGTAGCCGAGCCGGTCGAGCAGGGCGAGGCCGCCCTCGTGCTCCTGGGCGGCCTCCAGCGAGGCGGCGTTGTAGGCGCGGCCGGCGTCCAGGCAGGCCCGGACGTCCTCCTCGGGGATGCGCAGGTTCGCTGCGATCTCGGGGACCTTGGGGACCCGGCCGTGGGTGACCGTCAGCTCCTCCATGGCGCCGCTGACCTGCACCCAGAGCTCCTGGAGCCGGCGCGGGACGTGCATGGTGCGGACGTTGTCGCGGAAGTAGCGCTTGATCTCGCCGAGGATGGTGGGCAGCGCGTAGGTGGGGAACTGGACGCCGCGCTCGTGGTCGAAGCGGTCGATGGCGTTGATCAGGCCGATGGTGCCGACCTGGACGATGTCCTCCATCGGTTCGCTGCGGCTGCGGAAGCGGGTGGCGGCGTAGCGGACCAGCGGGATGTTGATCTCGATCAGGGCGGAGCGGACCCGGGCGCGTTCGGGGGCGCCCGGCGGGAGTTCGGCGAGCCGCTCGAACAGGACCCGGGTGAGGGTGCGGACGTCCACGGCGCCGCGTCCGCCGGAGCGTCGGGCGGCCAGCTCGACAGGGTCCGGCAGGTCCTCGATCCGGTCCTCCGGCGCACTGCCCTGCTGCGTCCGCACGGACACGTCACCCCTCCCTCGTGAACCACCTCGCCAATTTCCGGCAAAACCGGTCATAGCATCACAAGTCGCTCTGTGGCCGGGCAAGCACCCGGTAGAGGCGTGTTGACGGGCCGTCCAGCATTCGGCGGAGCGCGCCAGACCCCCCGCTCGCGTGCGGAGGGCGGGGGGAGGCGGGTCGTGCGTGTACGAGGGGTGGCCGGGAGGGGGTCAGACCTCCAGGTCGGCGATCACCCAGGTGGCGAACTCGCGCCACTGCGCGGCGGCGGCCTGATGGGCCGGGTGGCCGAGGTACGCGGCCAGCGCCGCGCGGTCCTCGACCAGGCTGTTGATGGCGAAGTCCTGGGCGATGTCCCGCTCGGTGAAGTTCCAGCCGCACTCCCACTCGCGCAGCTCGGGGATCAGCGCGCCGAGCTCGGCGAACGCCTTGGCGCCCGCGACGGCCCGCGGGTCCTCCTCGGTGACGCCTTCGTTGAGCTTGAACAGGACCAGGTGCCGGATCACGATGCCGCTCCTCGCGGGTGGGGGAGGGCGCGCGCGGTCACGGGTGCGCCCCCGACGGACGGACCCCGCAACGGTACTAGCGCACCAGTCCGGTCATGAACGAGCCGACCGCCTTGGCGGCGTCCGAGATGCCCACGAAGCCGGACTTCACCAGGTCCGCCGAGCGCTCCGGTGAGGTGATGATCGTGTAGATGACGAAGATGACCACGATCCACATGGCCACCTTCTTCGCCTGAGCCATCGAACGGGCCTGCCTCCCTGAGTCGGGCCGCCGCCCTCTCCCCGCACGGCCCTGCCACCCGCAGCTTATCCACCGGACGGCGCAAGGGGTGAGGGCCGTGTTCACCCGCCGGGACGAAGGTCCCGCGCGGACAGGGCTTTGTCCGGATGTCCCCACCGGGGAGGCGCGGCAGGATGGTTGATGTACCGAGGATCTGGCAGGAATCCCCGGTACGGCGATCCGGAGGTCCCCGCTGTGGGACCGGGCACCGCGGCTTCCCCCGAAGCGGACCCGGTTGTGGGACCTCCGCCGGGGCAGCAGCTCGTCCCCCCGGAGCTGCTGCCCCCACCGCTGGACCGCGAGGTTCCGGCCGGGCTCCGCACTCCCCTGGGCACGGTGGTCAACCGCCCGGGAGCGCGGGGCCCCTCGCCTTTTCCGGGGCGCGTCCCCGTCCCAACCGCCGGCCCCGCGGGGCCGGGGAACGCCGAAGGGCCCGACCGGTGAACCGGTCGGGCCCTTCGAGAAGCGGTAGCGGTGGGATTCGAACCCACGGTGGAGTTGCCCCCACACACGCTTTCGAGGCGTGCTCCTTTGGCCGCTCGGACACGCTACCGAGGGGAACTCTACCGGATCGGGGGGACGGGGCGAAATCCGTTCCGGGGCGGTCAGCGCTGGGTGTCGAAGAAGGCCAGCAGCTGGGCGGTGCACTCCTCGGCGAGGACGCCGCCGACCACTTCGGGGCGGTGGTTGAGGCGGTTGTCGCGGACCACGTCGAAGAGCGAGCCGGCCGCGCCGGCCTTGGGGTCGTAGGCGCCGAAGACGACCCGGGCGAGGCGGGAGAGGACGATCGCGCCCGCGCACATGGTGCAGGGTTCGAGGGTGACGACCAGGGTGCAGCCGGTCAGGCGCCACTCGCCGGCCCGGCGGGCGTCGCCGTCCTGGCCGGGGGTGCTCCGCGCGGCCTCGTTCAGGGCCCGGGCGGCCGCGCGGATCGCCACCACCTCGGCGTGGCCGGTCGGGTCGCCGTCCGCCTCGCGGACGTTGTGGCCGCGGCCGAGCACGGTGCCGTCCGGGGCGAGGACGAACGCCCCGACCGGAACGTCACCGGTGGCGGTGGCCAGTGCGGCCTCCTCGATGGCGAGGCGCATCCGGCCCCGCCACCGGTCGCGGACCGGATCGGGGCGTTCGGGGGCGGGCAGCGGGGCGATCCGCGGCCGCGCACCGGGGTCGGTGGTGGAAAGGGGGGCGGGCTGCATGGACCCAGTGTCGGGCACCGGGCCCGCCGCTACCGAACGGCCTCCAGGACCTCGCCGCAGCCCAGCGCCTCGGCGATCTCGCCCAGCGCGTCGCCCGGCGCGGAGCCCTCGCCGGCCAGCTCCAGCAGGTCGGCGGCGGTCATCCCGAACTCGGTCAGCAGCTCGGAGTCGCCGATCGGCCCGACCGGGCTCGCGGCCCGGCCGCCGGCCGGCTCCTCGTCGTCCTCGTCGGAGTCGTCCTCGGCGGTCGCGCCGTCCTCGTCGTCGAGCCCGGCGACGAGCCCGTCGAGGTCGTCGAAGTCGGCCTCCCCGTCCTGTTCGATCAACTCGTCGGTGAGCACCGAGCCGTACGAGCTGCGCGCCGCGGCGGCCGCGTCGGAGACGAAGATCCGCGGGTCGTCCTCACCGTCGATGCGCAGGACGGCGAACCACGCGTCCTCCTGCTCGATGAAGACCAGCACGGTGTCCTCGTCCTCGGCCGCTTCGCGGGCCAGGTCGGTCAGGTCGGCCAGGGTCTCTACGTCGTCGAGTTCGGTTTCGCTCACGTCCCACCCGGCACCGGTGCGAGCAAGCACTGCAGCGAAGTACGCCACCAGGGACACTCCCAAGATTGGTCTCGGCTGTCGGCGATCTCGGGCGGGTGCGGTCCGGCCGCCCCCGCGCCAGAAGGCGGTCCGCTGTTCGGACCGTCCCACCGCATCGTGACAGAAAGGCCGCCGCTGCGGGGGGTGTTCGGCAGCGCGTCTTCGCAGGTCGTGTCGGAATGGTCGGCTTCCGGCCGCTCCGGGTGCGGATCTTGACCGTCCGGCCTCTTGCGCGGGGGCGTTCGGGCACTCACGGGGGCGCAACTCGGCTGCGGGGCGCGGCTCGCGGTCAGATCCGGAAGGTGCGCATCCGCAGCGCTTCGCGCATCCGGCGCTCCTTGGTCCGTCTCGGCTGCACCCGGGCCCGCAGCTCCCGGGCCTCGGTCAACTCGCGGAGGAAGACGGCGCGGCGCTTGCGCCGCTCCGCGTCGGTCTCCGCGGTGCTCTCCGCTCCGCTCTCGGACGCCGGACGGGACTCGGCCGTCGAGCCTGACCCGCCCGCGCCGGCGGTGGACGCCCGCGTCGGGTTGCTCTTCATAGGTCCCGACTTTCCCAGATCAGCCGCGCCGATACCACAGGAGCGGCCCGACTTCCGTGATTGCGGACGGACTGCGGCGCATTTCGGCGGGTCGCCCCGGTCGTCCCGCTTCGTACGGAGTCGTACACACGTGCTCGCGCCCGTTACCGTTGGTCCCATGCGTCTCCACGTCGTCGACCACCCGCTGGTCGCCCACAAGCTGTCCACCCTGCGCGATGAGCGCACGGACTCGCCGACCTTCCGGCGGCTCACCGACGAGCTGGTCACCCTGCTCGCGTACGAGGCGACCAGGGACGTCCGCACCGACACGGTCGAGATCACCACCCCGGTCGCCGTCACCCAGGGCACCCGGCTCTCCTACCCGCGCCCGCTGGTCGTCCCGATCCTGCGGGCCGGGCTCGGCATGCTCGACGGCATGACCCGGCTGCTGCCCACCGCCGAGGTCGGCTTCCTCGGGATGGTGCGCAACGAGGAGACGCTGGAGGCGTCCACCTACGCGACCCGGATGCCGGACGACCTCTCCGGGCGGCAGATCTACGTCCTCGACCCGATGCTCGCCACCGGCGGCACCCTGGTCGCGGCGATCCGGATGCTGCTGGAGCGGGGCGCCACCGACGTCACCGCGGTGGTGCTGCTGGCCGCGCCGGAGGGCGTCGCGGTGATGGAGCGCGAGCTGGCGGGCCGGCCGGTCACGGTGGTCACCGCGGCGGTCGACGAGCGGCTCAACGAGCACGGGTACATCGTGCCGGGGCTGGGCGACGCGGGCGACCGGCTGTACGGCACGGCCGGCTGAGGCCGGTCCGCACGGTACGGAGAGTACGGACGGAACGAGGTCCGGCCGCCGACGGGAACTCCCGTCGGCGGCCGGACCTCGTCCGTGCGGGGCTCAGCAGTGGCCGGGCTCCGGGGTGGGAGAGGGCTTGGTGAGCTCGGCGAGCGCGGCGGCGGCCTGGGCCGGGTCGGCGAGGGCGCTGAAGGTGTCGCCGATGACGAAGTCGACGGTGGCGTCGGCCCGGGTGTCCTCGGTGGCGGTCGCGGCGGCGACCTGCGAGGTGAGCAGGGCGGCCGCGCCGAGGCCGCCGGGGCCGCTGAGGATCTGCGCGGTGCCGGGGACCTTCTTGTCGAGCGCGGCGGGCGCGTTGCCGACCTTGTCGACCACGAAGCCGCGCTTGCGGAGCTCGTCGGCGGTGCGGGCGGCCAGACCGGACTTGTCGGTGGCGTTGTAGACGTTCACCGTGACCGCGGCGGGCTGCGGCACCGCGGTGCTGCTCGGCACCGGCGCCGGGGCGCCGGACGCCTGGGCGGCGGCAGGGGCGCCGGCCGACGGGGAGCTCTCCGGGGCGGCCAGCGGCTTGCCGGAGGCCGAGGCGCACGCCTGGGCGGTGGCGTTCTTGCTGCTCTTGCCGGTGAAGACGTCGTACAGCTGGACGCCGCCGACCGAGACCAGGCCGAGCACGAGGACGCCGCCCAGCGCGACGGCGGCCTTCCGGCCGCGGCGCGAGGGGCGTCCGAGCCTGGGGTAGGCGTTTCCGGTGACGCGGTACTGCTTCCCCTTCAAACCCCGGGGAGTCAACATGCTCATGGTCTGTCTCCCCCTAGGTGCCAGGGTGGGGTGCCGGTGACCGCGGGGCGGCCGTGGGGAACGGACCGCGGAACCGCTGTAGTCAGCAGACTAATCCGACAACGGGTGCGCAGGTACTAAACGATCATCATCCGGGGGACGACGGCACTCGAAAGGACGTACCGGCACCGACGCCGGTTGCACCCGTTCCCGAGCGGTTCCGGCGCCTTCCGGACGCCCCGGCGGATGACGGGGCGTCAGTCCATCTCCAGCACGCGGGCGTGCAGGACCTGCCGCTGTTGGAGGGCGGCCCGGACGGCGCGGTGCAGCCCGTCCTCCAGGTACAGGTCGCCGCGCCACTTCACCACGTGGGCGAACAAGTCCCCGTAGAACGTGGAGTCCTCCGCGAGGAGGGTCTCCAGGTCCAACTGGCCCTTGGTGGTCACCAACTGGTCCAGCCGCACCGGACGCGGCGCGACGTCCGCCCACTGGCGGGTGCTGGTCCGGCCGTGATCCGGGTACGGCCGCCCGTTGCCGATGCGCTTGAAGATCACACGGAAAGCCTACCGTTCGGGACGCACCGGGCGCAGCAGGCGGGGCGAACGGTGCGTTGAGTCGGGGTGGGGACGGAGCGGACGTTATGTGTGCGAATGGTGCATTCCGGCCGCCCGGGGCGAGGGCCGGGGGTCAGCGCAGGGCCTGGCCGATGCGGTCCAGCGAGGAGAGCCGCATCAGACCGTAGTTGTAGAACTCGATCTCGGGAACCCCGAGTTCGCGCAGGGTGGCGATCTTGGCGGTGAGGTTGGCCGGGCCGTCGCAGTCGGAGGCCATCGGGCGCAGGATCACCGCCATCTCCCGCGGGCTCACGCCGTGCAGGGCGAAGGCGGCGACCTTCTCGCGGACCTCCTCGGGGGTCTTCGCGTAGCCGAGGGTCTCGATCTGGTGGGCGGCGCCCGCCAGGGCGGGCAGGTCGATGCCGGACAGCCAGCCGGTGCCCGGGCCGCCGCCGTCCATGAAGGTCAGCCGCATGCCGTGCTCGGCGGCGGTGGCGGCCAGCTCGGCGGCCAGCGAGGTCACGGTGCGGGCGGAGACGTCCACGTAGGCGGCGAACGCGCCGCCGGCCAGCTCGTCCAGCGGGGCGGGCGCCAGCGCCCGGGACTCGTCGGCGAGGCGGGCCCGCAGCTCGGCCCGGACGGTGTCGCGGACGTGCTCGGCCGGGACGCCGGCGGCCGTCGCGGCGGCCAGGCAGTGCGGGCAGAAGCAGACCGACAGCAGGGCCTCGGTGACCGGGCCGAGCTCCTCGAAGTAGCGCTCGTGGTGGTAGCCGTGCGCCAGGCCGTGGAAGTGCAGCGACTCGGCGCGGATCGCGTCCACGCCGTAGCGGGCGAGCTCCTCGACGATCGTCCGGCAGTACTCGCGGACCTCCGGGTTGGCCGGGCACAGCTCGGTCAGGTGCCGGTCGCCGAAGGCGTTGGCGGGGGCGCAGTCCGGGTGCGCGAAGCCGAGCCGGTCGTTGTGGCAGAAGACCGTCCAGGCGTGCAGCTTCAGGCCGCGGCGGCGGGTCTCCTCGGCGGCCTCGGCGAACGGGTCGCGGGAGCCGATCGCGGTGGACGGCAGCGGGGCGAGCCGACGGCCGGCCCAGCGGGCCCGGTCCGGGCGGAAGTACGCGGCGCCGGGCTCCAGGTAGCGCAGCACCCGGCGCGGGTTGTGCGGGAAGACGTCGCGCGCCTCGTGGTAGACGGACGCGAGCGTGACGCCGCCGACGCCCGCCCGGTCGGTAAGGTTGCCGAAGAAGGTGTCGGCCCCTTCGTCGAGCAGATCGGTGGCGAAGGCGAGGACGGACGTCTCCACGGGGCAACTCCGGAGAAGGAAGTACGGGGAAGTCACCACGCTAACCGGGCCCTCCCGTATTGGTCTATACCTTGTTGGGTGACCTGCCGGGGGCGGCCCCCTGGGGTGAGGGGAACGGCGGCATGGCGGTCTACCGGGGCTTCGACCAGCGGGAACTCGACCGGGAGTACTCGCCCAGCAGCAAGGTCGCCGACTTCGACGCCGAACTCGCGGCGTACGCCGACCAGAGCCGCCGGGCCCACCGGGAACTCGGCGGCCACCGGGAACTCCGGTACGGGGCCGCCGCCCCCGAACTCCTCGACTACTTCCCGGCCGGGCCCGGCGCCCCGCTGCACGTCTTCGTGCACGGCGGCTTCTGGCAGGAACTCGGCAAGGAGGACTCGGACTTCCCCGCACTCGACTTCGTCCCGCGCGGCACCGCGTTCGCCGCCGTCGGCTACGGGCTCGCGCCCGAGTGGACCGTGGAGCAGATCACCGAACAGGTCACGACCGCGGTGCTGTGGCTGGTCGAGCACGCGGCGGAACTCGGCGCCGACCCGGACCGCATCGTGCTCAGCGGCAGCTCCGCGGGAGCGCACCTGGCGGCGAGCGCCCTGCTCGACGAGAGGCTGCGCGGGCGGATCCGGGGCGCGGCCCTGCTCAGTGGCGTCTACGACCTGCAGCCCGTCATCCTCAGCTACGTCAACCAGCCGCTCGCCCTCGACGCCGACCGGGCCCGCCGGCTCAGCCCGCAGCACGCCGCGCCCGGGGCGCTGGCGGCGCTGCCGCCGGTGGTGCTCGCGCTGGCGGAGCACGAGACGGACGAGTTCGGGCGGCAGCAGGCCGAGTTCGCGGAGACGCTCCGGGAGAACGGGGTCCGGGTGCACGAGCTGCTGATCGGGGGGCGCAACCACTTCGACCTGGTCTTCGATCTGGGGAAGGTGGGGACGGTGCTGGGGGCGGCGGTCGAGGCGTTGTGGCGGAGTTGAAGGGGTGGGGAGGGGTGGGGTCGCCTGCGGCGGGCTGGGGAGAGGGGAGAAGGGGATGGGGGCAGCGGTTGAGATGTTGTGGCAGAGCTGGGGGAGGGGAGAAGGGGTCGGGTGGGGGCGGGTGTTGGGGGCGGTGGGGTGGGGGTGGGGTCCGTAGACTGCCGGGGAGGTTGGGACTGCTTCGATGGGGATGGTGAGTGATGGCCGCGCGCATTCCGCTTTCGTATGACTTCTTGCCGCCGGTGCCGGCGTTCGAGGTGCGCAGTGCGGATCTGGTGGACGGTGGGGTGATGCCGGACGCGCAGGTGTACGGGGTGGGGAACGTGTCGCCGGAGTTGTCGTGGGCGGGGGCTCCGGAGGGGACGCGGTCGTTCGCGGTGACGTGTTACGACCCGGACGCGCCGACGGGGGCGGGGTGGTGGCACTGGCTGGCGGTGGACCTGCCGGCGGAGACGGCGGGGTTGGCGCGGGGGGCGGGGGCCGATGACGAGGGGCTGCCGGGCGGGGCGTTCCACGTGCGCAACGACTTCCCGGGGCACCGGTACGACGGGGCGGCGCCGCCGCCCGGGCCGGCGCACCGGTACGTGTTCGTGGTGCACGCGCTGGACGTGCCGACGCTGGGGGTCGGGCCGGACACGCCGGCCGCGCAGGTGGGGTTCAACCTGACGGCGCACGCGCTGGGGCGGGCCGTGCTGACGGTGGAGTACCAGTCGGCGCCGTGAGGTGAGGGGGCGTCAGGCCAGGACCTGGCGGAGGAACGCCGTCAGGTTCGCGGTCGTCCGGGCGATCTGCTCTTCGAGCGGGAGGGACTCGTCCGGGCGGCTGGTGGTGGCGGTGCGGCGCAGGCCGCGGACGTAGAGCGAGCAGGCCAGGTCGGCGCAGAGGTAGGTGCCGACCGAGTTGCCGTCCCGGCCGGCGGCGCCGGCCCGGGGGGCGGTGAGCAGGGAGACGCCGCTGCCCGCGTGGGCGGTGATGCAGACCGAGCAGACGTTGGTGCGGGTCAGGCTGCGCTTCACGTTCGGTGAGCGCAGGGTGATGCCGACCGGCCGGTCGTCGAGCACGGCGACCAGGTAGGCCCGGTCGGGGGCGCCGAGGTCGCGCCAGCCGAGGAAGTCCAGGTCGGGCCAGCGGCGCTCGGCCAAGTCCCGCGGGACGGGGAGCCGCTTGGCCTCGCCCTTGGAGCAGTTGACGAAGGACGCGCGGATCTCGGACTCGGTCAGGGCACGCATGCCCCGACGGTAACCGGGTGGGGGCGGGGGTGTCGTCCGGTTTTCCGCCGGTATCGGCGGCGGCCAGCGCGTCCCCGGGCCGGGCCGTGCGCGGGCGGGCCACACTGGGGGGATGACGGAACAGCGGCGGTTGATCGTGCTGCGGCACGCCAAGGCGGACTGGCCGGACGTCCCGGACGAGCTGCGGCCGCTGGCCGAGCGCGGCCGGGCCGACGCGGTGGCGGCCGGGCGGTGGCTGGCCGAGCACGGGCTGGTGCCGGACCGGGTGCTGTGCTCCACCGCGGTGCGCACCCGGCAGACCTGGGAGCTGGCCGAGCCGGAGCTCGGCGGCGCGCCCGAACTCGTCCTGGAGCCGCGGGCGTACCGGGCCGAGGCGGGTGAACTCGTGGAGCTGCTGCGGGAGTTGCCGCCGGTGGTGCGCACCGTGATGCTGGTCGGGCACCGGCCCGAGGTGCAGGGGCTGGTGCTGGAGCTGGCCGGGGAGGGGGCGGGCGAGGCGCTGGAGCGGGTGCGGGAGAAGTTCTCGACGGCCGGGGTGGCGGTGCTGGAGGTGCCCGGTGAATGGGGGCAACTCGTGCCGGGACGGGCCGAGTTGGTCGATTTCGCGGTGCCGCGCGGCTGACCGGAGGGGCGTGATAGGGATGGGCCCATGCGCTTCGACATCGTTCCCAAGCCGCCCGCGGTGGCGGCCCGCCCGCGTGACGAGCGGGGCTACCCGGTGCCCGCGATCACCCCGTGGGAGGAGGGGAAGCCGCAGTTCGCGCTGACCGACCACGAGCGGTCCGCGGCCTGCGCCCGGGAGCGGCTGTGCTCGGTGTGCAACACGCGGATGCCGCGCGGGACGGTGTGGCGGGTGGTCGGCGGGACGGAGGCGGCGGCGATCGGCGAGGCGCTGGCGGCCGGCCGGCCCTACCGGAACATGGCGCCCACCCTGGAGGGGCCCGGCCACCGGGCGTGCATGCTGTACGCCTCGATGGTCTGCCCGTACCTGGCCCGGTCGAACGCCCGCCGCCGGGTGTCGGCCGCGCCGGGCGAGGAGGCGGACGGGCTCACCGCGCACGTGCTGCGCGGGGCGGCCCGGGGGGAGCTGGGCGCGGTGGTCGGCTTCGCCGAGTACGAGTACGCGATCACCCCGGACCGGGTGCTGTTCCGCTTCCTCGATCCGGTCGAGTGGCTGCCGCACGACAACGCCGACCAGCAACTGCCCAATTTGGAAGCAGAGTTGGCGCGGATCGTGGAGTAGTACAGAGGAGCCGGACCGGACGGCCGGGCCGTCCGGTCCGGCGGGTGGGAGTCCCGGTCCGCGGACCCTGAATGCGCGGACCGGGACGGTGCGGCGGGGTGGTCCGGCTCAGCCGCGGTAGGCGGGCAGGCCGGCGGTGTCGGAGACCTTGGTGGGGGTGCCGCCCTTGGCCGGGACGGTGTAGATGCCGTCGGGGGCGCGGAAGGCGACGGTCTTGCCGTCGGCGGAGAAGACCGGCTCGGTGTAGTCGGTGGTGGCCTTCGGGGTGAGGTCGTGCTCCGGGCCGTCGTAGCCGCCGGTCTTGGTGAACAGGTGGTCGTGGCCGTCGACGGAGCGGACGAACACCAGGTCGCCCTGGTCGGACAGGTCGGGCTGGGCGCCCTTGGTGACGGCGCCGCCCTGCTGGCGCAGGTAGTCGTCGCGGAGGTACACCTGGCCGTCGTTCCGGTTGGCGTAGGTCGAGGAGCCGTAGCGCCCGCCGCCGTTCGGCCACAGGTTGCCGGTCTCCGGGAGCGGCTTGGAGTCCTGGTCGCTGAAGACGCCCAGGGAGAGCTGCGCCGGGGTGCCGCCCTTGGAGGGGACGGTGAGCAGCCGCAGGGTGCCGTGGTCGTCGGCGGTGAACTGCAGGTTGTTCTTGGGCTGCAGGTACATGGCGGCGTCGTTCTCGCTGGGGACGAAGACCTGCCAGGTCGGGTGGGACCAGGTGACGCCGGAGGGGGCCTTGGCGACCAGGACCTTGTGGCTGCCGTCCGGGTCGGAGGTCTCCAGGTTGCCGTCGCCGTCGACGAAGGCGGCGCGCTTGCCGTCCGGGGACCAGGCCAGGTCGCGGACCACGGTGCCGAAGTCGACCGTCCGGCCGTCCATCACCACGTAGCGGGTGCCGTTGCTGATGGTCAGCCCGGTGCCCTTGGTGAGGTTGAGCGCGGCCTTGGTCGGCGTGGCCGACGGCTGCTTGGCGGGGGTGGTCGGGGCGGCGGTCGGGGTGGCCGCGGTGGAGGGGCTCGCGGGGGCCGACGGGGTGGCGGAGGTGCCCGGGGTGCCGGTCGCGGTCGGGGCGGCGGTCGGGGTGGCCGTGGCGGTGCGGCTCGGGGCGGTGGTGGTGGGCTGAGCGCCGGCGGTGTCGCCGGACGGGTCGCAGGCGGTCAGCAGCAGGGCCGAGCCGGCGGTGACCGCGGAGACGAGGGCGACGGCGGAGGAGCGGCGGAGGCGGGCGCGCACGGACATGGATGGTTCCCCCCAGGAACGGTGGTCGGTGGTGTGCGGTGGGTCGGCCCCCGCCGGTTCTTGCGTTCCGTCGTCCGGGGCGATGACTCAAGTTTGGCGGCCCAATGACCCCGCAGGGTGCGCGAATTGTCACTGCGGGGCAACAGGCGTTCGGGTACGGCCGAGCGCGTCGCCGGGCGTCCGCCGGGAGCACTGGTTAGCGTGGCAGGGAACGTGCTTTCCCCCGGGGCGGCGCCCCGGGGGCCGACGGCGGAGGGAGCCGCAGCATGGCAGCGCAACCCGAGGGCACACCCGTCTGGGCGGACGCGATGTTCGCCGACCCGAAGGGCGCCGAGGCGTTCTACGGCGCGGTGCTGGGCTGGACGTTCGGCGAGGCCGCGTCCGAGTTCGGCGGCTACACCCAGGCGTCGAAGGACGGCAAGGCGGTCGCCGCGATCGTCCCGCCGCCGCCCGGGCAGGAGGACCGCTCCGCGTGGGTGCTCTACCTGGCCACGGTCGACGCGGAGGCCGCCGCGGAGCGGATCCGGGCGGCCGGCGGCACGCTGCTGATGGAGCCGATGAAGGTCGGCGACTTCGGCTCGATGGCGATCGCCCGGGACCCGGCGGGCGTGCTGTTCGGCGTCTGGCAGGCCGACCGGCACCAGGGCTTCGAACTGCGCGACGCGCCCGGCAGTTACGGCTGGGCGGAGGTGTTCACCCGGGACACCGCCGCGGCCAACTCCTTCTTCCCGCAGGTGTTCCCGTACCGGGTGCGGAAGATCGTCGACGACAAGGTGGACTACAGCGTCCACACCCTCGGCGACACGCCCGCGCTCGGCGTGATGGGCATGGGGCCGGACGTGCCGTCCCAGGTGGCGCCGTTCGTCAGCGTCTACTTCGTGGTGGACGACTGCGACGCGGCGGCCGGGCGGGTCGCGCAGGCCGGCGGGCAGCTGGTGTTCGGGCCGATGACCAGCCCGTTCGGGCGGTTCGCGTCCTTCGTCGACCCGCAGGGCGCGGCGTTCTCGCTGATCGACCCGGGCGCTGCCGAGGGCGAACCGCCGAGCACGGTGGAGGTGGCCTGAACGATGGTCGTCCCGATCACCGACCTCACCGGCGAACGCGCGGACCTGCTGGCCGCGCTCGACAAGCAGCGCGGCTTCCTGCGCTACACCGTCCGCGGCCTCACCGACGAGCAGGCCCGGCAGCGCACCACCGTCAGCGAACTCACCCTCGGCGGGCTGGTCAAGCACGTCGCCGGGGTCGAGGAGCGCTGGCTGCGGTTCGCCGTCGGCGGCGCCGAGGCGATGCACGCCGAGGGCGCGCCGCACGACGCCGACAGCTGGGCCGAACAGTTCCGGATGCTGGACGGCGAGACGCTGGACGTGCTGCTGGAGCGCTACCGGGCCGTCGCCGAGCACACCGACAACCTGGTCGCCACCCTCGACCTGGACAGCGAGCAGGCGCTGCCCGCCGCGCCCTGGTTCGAGCCGGGCGCGGTCTGGAGCGTGCGCCGGGTGCTGCTGCACGTGGTCGCGGAGACCGCGCAGCACGCCGGGCACGCCGACATCCTGCGCGAGGCGCTGGACGGGCAGAAGACGATGGGCTGAGGCCCCCTCAGAGATCGGGCTCCAGGTGGGCCCAGGGGCGGGCCGACTCCAACTGGGCGGCGAGGGCGAGCAGGGTGCCCTCGCCGCCCAGCGGCGCCACGAACTGCACGCCCAGCGGCAGGCCGTCGGGGGTGCGGTGCAGCGGGACGCTGGCGGCGGGGCGGCCGGTGATGTTGGCGAGCTGGGTGAACGGGACCGGCGCCAGGTTGGCGATCACCGCGTCCTCGTACGCCTTCGTCCGGCTGAGCAGGCCCAGCAGGCCGAGCGGCAGCAGCAGCCGGGCCAGCGCCCGGACCGCCGGCGGGGTGTCCAACTCGCCGATCCGGACCGGGGGTTGCGCCAGGGTCGGGGTGAGCAGCAGGTCGTGCCGGGTGTGGAACGCGGCGAGTTGCCGGTTGTACCGGTTCCAGCGCTGGTGGGCGGCGTAGTAGGCGGGCGCGCGCAGCCGGCGGCCGGCGGCGGCCAGCACGTGGGTGTCGAGCTCGAAGCCCGCGTTCCCGGAGCCGGTCAGGCGCTTGACCTCGTCCACGGTGGCGGCGGTCTCGGTGGCCCACATGGCCAGGAAGTCCATCGCCAGGCCGCGTTCGTCGATGCCGGTGTCGGCCTCCTCGACGTGGTGGCCGAGCTCCTCCAGCAGGGCCGCCGTGTCCGCGACGGCGGCCACCGCCTGCGGGTGCACCTCGGTGCCCAGCGGGGAACGGGTGGTGAAGCCGATCCGCAGCGGGCCGGGCGCGCGGCGGGCCAGTTCGGCGAACGGCTCGGCGGAGCGGTGCGGCAGGTACGGGCCGGCCGGGTCGGGGGCGCCCGCCAGCACGTCCAGCATCGCGGCGGTGTCCCGGACGCTGCGCGAGACGACGCCGTCGGTGGCGGCCCCGTGCAGGTGCTCGGCCGCGGCCGGACCGGCCGGGACCAGGCCGCGGCCCGGCTTGAGGCCGAACAGGCCGCAGCAGGCCGCCGGTATCCGGATCGAGCCGCCGCCGTCGTTGGCGCCCGCCACCGGGACGACGCCCGCGGCGACGGCCGCCGCCGAACCGCCCGAGGAGCCGCCCGGGGTGCGGGCGGTGTCCCACGGGTTGCGGGCCGGGCCGGTGGCCGCCGGCTCGGTGACGCCCTTGCTGCCGAACTCCGGCGTGTTGGTCTTCCCGAACACCACCAGCCCGGCGTCCAGCCAGCGCCGCACCGACTCGCTGTGCGCGGCCGCCGGGACGTCCTGCAGCGCCCGGCAGCCGCTGCCGGTGGGCAGGCCCGCGTAGTCCTGGAGCAGGTCCTTGACCAGGAACGGCACCCCCGCGAACGGGCCGGACAGCTCCCCCGCCGCCCGCTCCCGGGCCTGCGCGTGCATCGGCCGGACCACCGCGTTCAGCCGCCCGCCGACCTGCTCGGCCCGACCGATCGCCACCTCCAGCAGCTCCCCGGCCGTCACCTCCCGGGCCGCCACCAGGGCGGCCAGCCCCACCGCGTCGTACCCCCGGTACTCGCCGTACTCCACCGCAACCTCCGAGATCACCCAGCCCGAGCGTGCGGCGACCCTACCGCCGGGTAGCTCCGCTGCCCAGGGGCCCGGCGACGAGGGCTCAGCCCTGGGCGAGGACGCCGCGGTAGTGGTCGATCTTGTCGCGGAGGTGGGTGCGTTGGCGCTCCAGCAGGGCGATGTGGTCGGTGACCGCGGTGTCGTGGCGTTCCAGGAGCTCGATGCGGCCGAGCAGGCTCTCGGGGCCCTCGGTGCGGGCGAGTTCGGCGTAGCGGCGCATGTCGGCGATCGGCATGCCGGTGTCGCGCAGGCAGCGCAGGATGCCGAGCCAGCCGATGTCCTCGGGGGTGAAGCGGCGGTGGCCGCTGGTGGCGCGGGTGATGGAGGTGAGCAGGCCGATCCGTTCGTAGTAGCGCAGGGTGTCCAGGCTGAACCCTGAGCGTTCGGCGGCCTCGGCGGGAGTGAGCAGCTGCGGTGTCGTCACCGGCCCGATTCTGCCCGCTCGTCGGGGCCGGTGCAGCGGGTGAAGCGTTCGCCCCAGGCGGCCAGCAGGGCGGCGAGTTCGGGCGGGGAGACGACCCGGAAGTCCACCTCCAGCGAACCGAGGGCCATCGCGGGCCACTCCAGGGCGTCGGCGTTCATCCGCACCCGGGTGCGGCCGGGGGCGATCTCCTCGATCTCGGACCAGGCGCCGATCTTCTGCCGGACCGCCGCGGCGGGGGCGTCCACCAGGACCTCGACCCGGTGCGGGCGGGGCTGGCCCTGGAGGCCGGCCCGGACGAACTCGGCGGCGTCCTCGGCCGGCAGGGTGCGGGGCAGGAAGCGGGCGCCGGTGGGCTCGGGGGCGGCGAGGCGGTCGAGGCGGAAGGTGCGCCACGCTTGCCGGGTGAGGTCGTAGGCGACCAGGTACCAGCGGCGGCCGAGCCGGACCAGGCCGTGCGGCTCGGTGTGCCGTTCGGTGGCGCTGCCGTCGGCGGCCCGGTAGCGGAAGTGCAGCCGCTCGGTGTCCCGGCAGGCCAGGGCGACGGCGGTCAGGGTGTCCGGGTCGATCCGGGCGGCGGTGTCGGTCTGCCACTGCGCGGGGACGGTGACCGACCGCAGCGCCTCCACCCGGCGGCGCAGCCGGGCCGGCATCACCTGGACCACCTTGGCCAGCGCCCGCACCGACGCCTCCGCGATGCCCTCCACCGAGCCGTCCGCCGCCGCCTGCAGGCCGACGGCCAGCGCGACCGCCTCCTCGTCGTCGATCACCAGCGGCGGCAGCGCGGCGCCCGCGGCCAGCTGGTAGCCGCCGTCGACGCCGCGCCGGGCCTCCACCGGGTAGCCCAGCTCGCGCAGCCGGTCGATGTCGCGGCGCAGGGTGCGGGCGGAGACGCCCAGCCGGGTGGAGAGCTCCTCGCCCGGCCAGTAGCGGTGGGACTGGAGCAGGGTGAGCAGCCGCAGGGTGCGGGCACTGGTGTCGGCCATGGTTCCCATCCTCCGGCAATTGCGGACGGAAAGTGGCCGCAATGGCCCGTAACGTGGAACACGAAGCGAGGGGGAACGCGCAGAGCACCCGCCTCGGAGCACCTCAACGCACCGCAACGGCACCGCACTTCGGAGAGGGCGACACCATGACCACCGAGACCGCTGAGACCACTGAGGCCACCCGGACCGCCGAGGCCGTCGAGACCGAGGACGGTCAGTACCCCGTCGCCACCGTCGAGGGGCCGACCCCCGAGCACGCCGACCTGATCGCGGAGCTCCACGCCATCCGGCACTTCCTGCGGCTGACCGCCCGCGGCCTCACCGACGAGCAGGCCCGGCAGCGCACCACCGTCAGCGAGCTGACCATCGGCGGCCTGATCAAGCACGTCACCTCGACGGAGCGGGCCTGGTCGGCGTTCATCGTCCAGGGCCCGTCCGCGATGCCGGACTTCAGCTCCTTCACCGAGGCCGACCTGCAGGCCCGGGCGGACGAGTTCCGGCTGCTGCCCGAGGAGACCCTGCTCGGCGTGCTCACCGCGTACGAGGCGGTGGCCCGCGGCACCGACGAACTGCTGCTCGGCCTGCCCGACCTGGGCGTCTCGCAGCCGCTGCCCGCGGCGCCCTGGTTCGCCCCCGGCGCGAGCTGGTCGGCCCGCCGCACCGTGCTGCACATCATCGCCGAGACCGCCCAGCACGCCGGGCACGCCGACATCATCCGGGAGTCCCTGGACGGGCAGAAGAGCATGGGCTGACGCCCCGGGCACCGTCGCGCAGAGGTCCGCGCCGCCGACAGCGGCGCGGACCTCTTCCGCGTTTCCTCCCGCCTCCGTGTCACACCCCGGGGCATCCGCCACTCTCGGGATGCAGCCGGAAGCGGAAAACGGAGGAGAGCGATGCGATGGACGAGGCCACCGAGGTGTTCACCGACCACCGGGAACTGCTGTTCTCGATGGTCTACAACCTGCTCGGCACCGTCACCGACACCGAGGACGTCCTGCAGGAGACCTGGCTCGCCTGGTCCGGCCGACACCGGTCCGCCGAAGCCGGACCGGTCCTCCACCCCCGCGCCTACCTGGTGCGCACCGCGGTCAACACCGCACTCGCCCGACGCACCGAGATCAGCCGGCGCCGCGAGAGCTACTTCGGGCCCTGGCTGCCCGAACCGCTCGTCGCCCCGGCCGAAGAGGACCCGGGCGAACGCGCCGAAGCCGTCTCGATCGCCCTGCTGGTCGTACTGGAGACGCTCACGCCGCTGGAACGCGCCGTGTTCGTGCTGCACGAAGTCTTCGGATACAGCCACCCGGAGACCGCCGAGATCCTCGGCCGCACCCCCGCCGCCGTCCGCCAACTCGCCCACCGGGCCCGCGAACACGTCCGCGCCCGGCGCCCCCGCTACCGGGCCGACCCGGCGGTCCGGCGCCAGGCCACCGAGCGCTTCGCCGCCGCCGTCGGCGGCGGGAACCTCGACGCGCTCCTGCAACTGCTCGCCCCCGACGTCACCCTCTGGGCCGACGGCGGCGGCAAGGCGACCGCCGCGGGGGCCCGCCCGGTGCACGGTCGCGAACAGATCGCCCGACTGCTCATCGGCGGCTCCACCCGGGCCCCGCAAGGCATCCGGGTCCAGTGGGCCACCACCAACGGCGACCCGTCAGCCGTCCTGTTCGTCGGCACGGCACCGTTCGCGGTGCTGGTGCTGGACCTGTCGGCGGACGGGGGACAGGTCACGGATATCTACTTCGTGACCAACCCGGACAAGCTCGCGCGGGTGGGGGAGGAGGGCTGAGGCCGATGGGCGGCGGAAGGGACGGAGGGGCGGAGGGGCGGGAGTGCGGCTGCGCCGCGGGCTCCGGCGGGAGGGGAGGAGGGCTGAGAGCGATGGGTTGTCGGAGGGATGAAGGTGCGGGAGTGCGGCTGCGATGCGGGCTCCGTGCGGGTGGGGGGAGGGGCGGGGGTTCGGCGGGTGGGCGGCGGAAGGGGCGAGGGGTGGGAGTGCGGCTGCGCCGCGGGCTCCGGTGAGGGGCGAGTGGGGGCGGTAACTGTGGTGTTCGGTAATGGAATTGACGAGTGATCGGGATGACGGGAGACGACGATGAAGCTGACTGTGGTGGCTGCCAGCGGGGGGATCGGGCGGCAGTTGTTGGAGCAGGCGGTGGGGGCCGGGCACGAGGTGACGGCGGTGGTGCGGGATCCGGGGAAGTTGGGGGACGTGGGGGTCCGGGTGGTGCGGGCGGATCTGGCGCGGGCCGGGGCGGGGGAGTTGCGGGAGGCGGTGGCGGGGGCGGACGCGGTGCTGTCCGGGCTGGGGGCGGTCGGGAAGGCGGGGGTCGGGGTCGCGGAGGCCGGGACGCGGACGGTGGTGGGGGCGATGCGGGAGGCCGGGGTGCGGCGGCTGCTGGTGGTGAGTGCCGCGCCGGTCGGGACGGTGGCCTCGCCGGACCGGCCGAACCCGCCGCGGCACGACCCGGGCGAGGGGCTGGTGATGCGGTACGTGCTGACGCCGGCGGTGAAGCGGGTGCTGCGCGCGCACTACGCGGACCTGGCCCGGATGGAGGACGTGGTGCTGGCCAGCGGCCTGGACTGGACGGTGGTGCGGCCGCCCCGGCTCACCGACGGCCCGCTGACCTGTGACTACCGGGTCGCGTACGGGCAGAACCTGCGCGGCGGGTCGAAGGTGTCGCGGGCGGACGTCGCGCACTGCATGCTGCGCGGCGTGTCCGACCCGGACACCGTCGGGCGGATCCTCGGCGTCGCCCACTGACCGGCCGGGGCGGGTGGCGGCGGCGCCTACCCTGAGGGGATGTCAGCTCCTCGTCTGCGCCGGGTGGCCGTGCTGGTCCTGGACGGCGCCAAGCCGCTCGACGTCGGGATCCCGGCGCAGGTGTTCTCGACCCGGGGCAGCATGCCGTACGAGGTGCGGGTGTGCGGGGCGGCGCCCGGGCTGGTCGCGGGCGGGGACGGCCTGTCGTACCACGTGGCGCACGGGCTGGAGGCGCTGGAGTGGGCCGAGTCGGTGTTCGTACCCGGCTACCGGCACCCCGACCGGGACGACCCGCCGCCCGCCGTGGTCGACGCGCTGTGCGCCGCGCACGCCCGCGGGGCCCGGCTGGCGGCGATCTCCACCGGGGCGTTCGCGCTGGCCGCGACCGGGCTGCTGGACGGCCGCCGGGCCACCACGCACTGGCACTACACCCGGGCGCTGGCCGCCAAGTACCCGAAGGTGCGGGTGGACGAGAACGTGCTGTTCGTCGACGAGGGCAGCGTGCTCACCTCGGCGGGCGCCGCCTCCGGCATCGACCTGTGCCTGCACGTGCTGCGCGGCGACCTCGGGGTGGCCGCCTCCAACCACACCGCGCGCCGGCTGGTCGCCGCGCCCTACCGCAGCGGCGGCCAGGCCCAGTACGTGCCGCGCAGCGTGCCCGAGCCGGTCGGCGAGCGGTTCGCGGCCACCCGGGAGTGGGCGCTGCACCGGCTGGACGGGCCGCTGACCGTCCGGACGCTGGCCCGGCACGCCGCCGTCTCGCCGCGCACCTTCTCCCGCCGCTTCGTCGAGGACACCGGCTACACGCCGATGCAGTGGGTGCTGCGGGCCCGCGTCGACCTGGCCCGTGAGCTGCTGGAACGCTCGGAGCACAGCGTCGAGCGGATCGCCGCCGAGACCGGCCTGGGCACCGGCGCGAACCTGCGCGCGCACTTCCAGCAGATCCTCGGGACCACGCCCAGCGAGTACCGGCGGACCTTCACCCGGGGGCAGTGACCGGCTGGCACGATCCTTGCGAACAGTGGCACGGGCGCCACTGCCGACCGCCCTTCCGGCGAGCGAGAGTGGAGGCAACACCACCCGGCGGGAACGCCGCAGGAGAGCCGCAGAGAAGGGCACCACCCATGACCCGCATCGCCGTCAACGGATTCGGCCGCATCGGACGCAACGTGCTGCGCGCCCTGCTGGAGCGCGACAGCAAGCTGGAGGTCGTCGCCGTCAACGACCTGACCGAGCCCACCGCGCTCGGCCGGCTGCTCGCCTACGACACCACCTCGGGCCGGCTCGGCCGCCCGGTCACCGTCGAGGGCGACACCCTGGTGGTCGACGGCCGCCGGATCAAGGTCCTCGCCGAGCGCAACCCGGCCGACCTGCCCTGGGCCGAGCTCGGCGTCGACATCGTGCTGGAGGCCACCGGCCGGTTCACCTCCGCCGACGCCGCCCGCGCCCACCTCACCGCCGGAGCGAAGAAGGTGCTGGTGTCCGCCCCCTCGGACGGCGCCGACGTGACGCTGGCCTACGGCGTCAACACCGACGCGTACGACCCGGCCGTGCACACGATCGTCTCCAACGCCTCCTGCACCACCAACGCGCTCGCCCCGCTGGCCGCCGTCCTCGACGAACTCGCGGGCATCGAGCACGGGTTCATGACCACCGTGCACGCCTACACCCAGGAGCAGAACCTCCAGGACGGCCCGCACCGCGACCCGCGCCGGGCCCGCGCCGCCGCCGTCAACATCGTCCCGACCACCACCGGCGCCGCCAAGGCGATCGGCCTGGTGCTGCCGCAGCTGGACGGCAAGCTGTCCGGCGACTCGATCCGGGTGCCGGTGCCGGTCGGCTCGATCGTCGAGCTGAACACCACCGTCGCCCGCGACGTCACCCGCGAGGAGGTGCTCGCCGCCTACCGCGAGGCCGCGGCCGGCAAGCTGGCGGGCGTGCTGGAGTACTCGGAGGACCCGCTGGTCTCCTCCGACATCACCGGCAACCCGGCCTCCTCGATCTTCGACTCGGAGCTGACCCGGGTCGACGGCCGCCACGTCAAGGTGGTCGCCTGGTACGACAACGAGTGGGGCTTCTCCAACCGGGTCATCGACACCCTGGAGCTGCTCGCCGCGAGCTGACGCCCCGGCGGACGG
Organism: Kitasatospora sp. YST-16; assembly: GCF_026802215.1. Taxonomy (NCBI): domain Bacteria; kingdom Bacillati; phylum Actinomycetota; class Actinomycetes; order Kitasatosporales; family Streptomycetaceae; genus Kitasatospora; species Kitasatospora sp. YST-16. Next base: position 3,312,956 of record NZ_CP113837.1, on the reverse strand, counting down.
GGGCCCGGGCCGGTTCGCCGGCCCGGGACCCCGCGCGTTCACCTGCCGAGCAGGCCGACCGCGTTGCCGTCCGGGTCGGTGAACACCGCCAGGCGGTCGCCGCCCGGCACCGGGTGCGGCTCCAGGCGGCGGGCGCCGCCCAGCTCCACCGCCCGCTCCAGGGCCGCGTCCAGGTCGTCCACCCGGAAGTAGACGGCGAAACCGGTGTACGGGGCGTCCGGCCCGGCCTGGCCGATGCCGCCGGTCGGCTGCCCGGCGCCGTCGTCGCCGACCAGCGCGTACGTCCCGCTCCCGTCCAGGACGTGCACCGGCCAGCCGAACAGGCCGCCGTAGAAGGCGCGGGCGCGCGGGGCGTCGGGGGAGGACAGGTCGAACCAGGCGGCGGTGTGCGGAACGCTTGCCATCGTGGGCTCCTCGGGGTCGGGAACGGGAAAGCCGTTCGAGGAGGAGACCGGCGCGGTGCGGCAGAATCGTCGCCCATGAGCGAGGTTTCTCCGGAACCGGACGGACCGGACGGGCCGGGCGGAACGGACGGGGCCGCGGCGGACCTGGTGCTCGCCCGGGCCGGGGACGACGCGGCGTTCACCCGGCTGGTCGCGCCGCTGCGGCGCGAGCTGCACGCGCACTGCTACCGGATGCTCGGCTCGGTGCACGACGCCGACGACGCCCTGCAGGAGGCGCTGCTGCGGGCCTGGCGCGGGATCGGCCGGTTCGAGGGGCGCGGCTCGCTGCGCGGCTGGCTGTACACCGTGGCCACCCGCACCTGCCTGGACGCCGCCGAGCGGCGCGGCCGGCGCGCGCTGCCCGTCGACCTCGGACCGGCCTGCGAACGGGTCGTCCTGGACAGCGCGCCCGCCACCGAGGTGGCCTGGCTCGGCCCGTACCCCACCGGGGCCGGCGGCGACCCGGCCGAACGCTACGAGCGGTACGAGGCCGTCGAGTTGGCGTTCGTCGCGGCGCTCCAGCAGCTGCCCGGCAACCAGCGGGCCGCGCTGCTGCTGTTCGACGTGCTCGGGTTCTCCGCCGCCGAGATCGCCGGGCTGCTGGACACCACCCCCGGCTCGGTCAACTCGGCGCTCGCCCGGGCCCGCCGCCGACTCGCCGCCGCCCCGTCCGGCTTCCCGTCCGCGCCGGGGCCCGGCGAGGCGCGGGCCCGGGCGACGGTGGCCGCGTACCGCGGGGCGCTGGAGCGCGGCGACGCCGACGCCCTGGTCGCGCTGCTCACCGAGGACGTCACCTGGTCGATGCCGCCGCTGCCGCACTGGTACCGGGGCCGGGACGCCGTCATGGCGTTCGCCCGGGCCGTCCCGCTGACCCGCTGCCCCAGCTGGCGGACCGTCCCGGTGGAGGCCAACTCCCGTCCTGCCGTGGCCTGTTACCTCGGCTCCTCGGCCGACGCGGTGCACACCGCCTGGTCGATCACCGTCCTCGACCTGGCCGCGGACGGCCGGATCGCCGGGCTGGTCTCCTTCCTGGGCGCCGAGCACTTCGCCCCGTTCGGCCTGCCCGTCAACTACCTTGAAAACTAGGAACGTTCACCGCCCTGGTCCGGCGCCGGTCCGCGTGCAGGGCGCCGGCGGCCAGCAGGCCGAGGCCGGCCGCCAGCGGGGTCAGGTGCGCCGGGACCTCGTCGGTGCCGTACGAGGAGCCGTCGGTCAGGACGCAGGAGAAGCCGACCGCCGGCACCAGGTCGATCCGGTAGTCGATCACGTGCTCGGCGGGCTTCCCGGGGATCCGGCACGGCCGCATCGGCGAGGAGTCGGTGCCGCCCTCCTCCGCCGTGAAGACCGCGCCCGCGAGGTGCAGCAGCGCCAGGCCCAGCACCAGCAGGGCCGCCCCGGACAGCAGCAGCCCCAGCAGCCGCTCCCACCGCCGGTCGAACGCCGCGCGGCCGGAGCGCACCAGCAGCGCGACGAGCGTCCCGAAGAACACGGGCGTCAGCACGAGGAACAGCAGGAGCAGCACGGCACGGCCTCCGACCCGGTCGGCGGGACGGCCGGAACGCCGCCCCCTGTGGTCAACAGAGCTCCGACCGGGGTCGTTCGGTTCCGCACGGCCGGGCGCCGGTCGCGCGGAACCGGCGCCGGAAGCGGTGACAACCTTTCCACGGGGTCCGGCGTCTGGTCGGTGTGAGCCGAAAAACCGAGGACGACGCCTACGCCGATTTCGTCGGGACCGCCTGGCCCCGGCACCTGCGCACCGCGACGCTGATCACCGGCGACCGGCACCGGGGCGAAGAACTGCTCCAGGACTGCCTGGTCAAGTTGTACGTGCGCTGGGGGCGGATGAGGACCGAGGATCCGCACGCCTACCTGCGGCGGATGCTGGTCAACAACCACATCAGTTGGTGGCGGCGGCGCCGGAGGGAACTGCTCACCGCCGAGCCGCCGGACGCCCCCGCAGCAAGCGGGGCGTCGCCGGAGACGACCGACGAGCTGTACCGCGCCCTGCGTGAACTGCCGCCCCGGCAAAGGGCGGTGGTCGTGCTGCGGCACTTCGAGGACCTCTCGGAGAAGGACACCGCCGCGACTCTCGGCTGCTCGGTCGGCACCGTCAAGAGCCAGCACTTCCGGGCGATGGCCCGGTTGCGCACCGTGCTGTCCGGCAACCAGTCGAACCAGTCGAAGCAGTCGAAGAACCAGGAGAGCGTCATCCGATGAACGACACCGAAGACCAGGAGGTGTCCCGCGCCCTGCGGGACCTGGCGGACCGTCACGGACCGGCCGGACCGGCCCCGGTGGCCGAACTGCTGCACCGGGGGCGCCGCCGCCGGGGCCTGCGGCTCGCCGCCGTCACGGGCAGCGTCGCGGCCGTCGCCGCCGTCGCGGTGCTCGGCGCGACCGCCCTCGGGGGCGGGGCGTCGCCCGCCACCACCGCGGCCGGCCCGGCCGGCGGGGGCACGGCGTCCGCGTCGACGTCCGCGTCCGCGTCGACGTCCGCGTCCGCGTCGACGTCCGCGTCCGCGTCGACGTCCGCGTCGGCTTCCGCGTCGCCCGGTGCCACCCGCATCGGGCAGGTCACCGCCGGGCAGCTCGCCGAGCTGCTCAAGTCCCGGCTCCCGGCCGGGTACCACCCGGACGGCGGCCCGACGCTGATCGGCAACGGGGGTGTGGGCAGCAGCGACGAGGAGTTGCAGAAGCTGGCCGAGCAGCACAGCCGGGCCCCCGTGGCGGGCCGCACCGTGCGGGAGGAGGTCGGCGCGGGGTACACCGTCACCAACGGCACCAAGACCGGCACCGTGCAGATCACCGTCATGAAGGGGCCGGCCCCGGCCGAGCCCCTGACGTCCGACCTGTGCAACAAGCGGCCGGACTGCTCCGTCACCAAGCAGCCGGACGGCAGCACCGTGATGCTCTACCTGCCGAAGATGCCGCCGGACCTCCCGCAGGTGTGGCAGGCCGACCTGTACCGCCCCGACGGCGTCCAGGTGCTGGCCGAGTCCGGCAACGTTCCGCTGCCCGGCCACGGCCAGGACCTGTACGCCGGACCGCCGCCGATGACCGGCGAGGCGCTCACCGCACTCGTCCTCGACCCGGTCTGGACCCAGGGGGCCGCCGGACACTGAACCGCGGGACACCGAGGAGGGCGGACCACCGCCCCCGGGGCGGGCCATCGGCCGGAGCAGGACGCCGGCGGTGGCGGGCGATGACGCCCGACGCCCCTGCACGTGACTGAAGTCCGGCAGGACGCCACATCCTCCTGCCGCCCCGGAACGACGGCGCACACCGCCCGTTCCGGCCCTCCGCGACGGCCCGCCGGCGCCGCGCGGCAGCACCGCGACACGCGGAACCCCGGCGTTCGGGCGGTCGACCCCCGGCGCCGAAGCGCCACCCCGCCCCCACCCCCCACGGCACCTGCCGCGAACCGTCCCCGTGCCCGTCCGCGGCGGCGGCAGCGGGTGTGCGGGGCGCGCACGCGTACGCGGAACGGCCCTTCCGACGGTTCGTCACCACCTCCCCGCTGCGGTCAACTGCCGTTGCCGTGCGGGTGGTTCGACGTGCCGTCGGAAGGGCCGGGGCGGTGCGCGGGGCGGGTGGCGCGGGCTACTGCGGGTCGCGGTCGAACTGGGCGCGGGACCAGCGGTGGCCGAGGACGGTGAGGGCCGCGCACCAGAGGAGGGCGATCCACCAGTTGTTGCCGATGTGGGTGCCCAGGAGCAGGCCGCGCAGGGTTTCGATGGCGGGGGTGAAGGGCTGGTACTGGGCGACGGGCTGGAACCAGCCGGGCATGGAGTGCAGCGGGACGAAGGCGCTGGAGATCATCGGGAGCAGGATCAGCGGCATGGCGGCGTTGCTGGCGGCCTCGGCGTTGGGGCTGCCCAGGCCGAGGGCGACGGCGATCCAGGTGAAGGCGAGGGAGACCAGGGCGAGCAGGCCGAGGGCGGCCAGCCACTCCAGCGCGGTGGCGTGGTGGGGCCGGAAGCCGATGGCCAGGGCGACGGCGCCGACCAGCACCACCGAGGCGACGCACTGCAGGACGCTGCCCACGACCCGGCCGAACAGCACCGAGCTGCGGTGGATGGCCATGGTGCGGAAGCGGGCGACGATGCCCTCGTTCATGTCGGTGGCCATGGAGACGGCGGAGCCGATCACGGTCGAGCCGATGGTCATCATCAGGATGCCGGGCACGAGGTAGGCGAGGTAGGCGGTGCGGCCGGCGCCGCCGCTCATCGCGTTGCCGAAGACGTAGACGAACAGCAGGAGCAGCATCACCGGGGTGAGCAGCAGGTTGAGGGTGAGGGAGGGGTAGCGGCGGGCGTGCAGGAGGTTGCGGCGCAGCATGGTGGCGGAGTCGCGGAAGGCCAGGGCGGGGGTGCTCATCGGGCGTTCTCCGTTGCGGTGTCGGCGGTGTCGGCGGTGTTCTGGGCGGGGACGGTGGTGGTGGGGGCGCCGGTGAGGGCGAAGAAGACGTCGTCGAGGTCGGGGGTGTGGAGGGTGAGTTCGTCGGCTTCGAGCCCGGCGGCGTCCAGGTGGTCCAGGAGGGTGCGCAGGGCGCGCTGGCTGCCGTCGCTGGGGGCGCGCAGGGTGAGGGCGTCGTCGTCGTGGGCGGCGTGCGGCAGGGCGTGGGCGGCGGCGCGGTAGGCGGCGGGGTCGGTGAAGCGCAGGCGGACGTGGCCGCCGGGGACGAGGCGCTTGAGTTCCTCGGGGGTGCCCTGGGCGGCGATGGTGCCGTTGTGCAGGACGGCGATGCGGTCGGCGAGCTGGTCGGCTTCCTCCAGGTACTGGGTGGTGAGCAGGACGGTGGTGCCGCCGGTGACGAGCCGGCGGATGGTCTGCCACATCTGGTGCCGGCTGCGGGGGTCGAGTCCGGTGGTGGGCTCGTCGAGGAAGATGACCTGCGGGTCGCCGACCAGGGTCATGGCGATGTCCAGGCGGCGCTTCATGCCGCCGGAGTAGGTGGCGGCGGGCTTGTCGGCGGCGTCGGTGAGGTCGAAGCGGGCCAGCAGCTCGACGGCCCGGGCCCGGCCTTCGGCCTTGGACAGGTGGTGCAGGTCGGCCATCAGGTGCATGTTCTCCCGGCCGGTGATCAGGCCGTCCACGGCGGAGAACTGGCCGGTGACGCCGATCGCGGCCCGCACCCGCTGGGGGGCGGTGGCCACGTCGTGCCCGGCGATGCGGATCTGTCCGGCGTCCGGGCGGACCAGGGTGGAGAGGATCTTGACGGCGGTGGTCTTGCCGGCCCCGTTCTGGCCGAGCAGGGCGAAGACCGTGCCCGCGGGGACGGCCAGGTCGACGCCCTTCAGGACGTCCTTGTCGCCGTAGGACTTGCGCAGCCCGTCCGCCGCGATGGCCAAGCCGGTCATGAGGTGCTCCTTGGGAAGTGGGTGTGACGTGCGGGGCTTGCTGCGCCGGTGAGGTGACGGCGGGTCAGGCGGTGCGGGCGGAGATGTCGCCGTGCGAGGTGGTGGCGCGGATGGTGACGGCGGGGACGTCGTCGGCGTTGCGCAGCGCGTTGTGGATGCGGCCGTAACCGGTGCCGGCGTCCAGCGAGGCGGAGACGCCGCGGGCCACGCCGACCGAGATCGAGCCGGACACGGTGGTCAGGTCGAGCGTGCCGCGCACCGCCTCGGTGACGGTCAGGTCGCCGCGCTGGGTGCTGAACGCGGCGGGGCCGGTGAGGCGGCCGACCTCGATGTCGCCGTCCTGCAGGGTGAGCCGGGCGGCGGACGCCTCGTCGAGCTTGACGGTGCCCCGGGCGCTCTCGAAGGCGACGTCGCCGAGCCGGCCGACGCCCCGGAGCCGGGCGTCCGCGCTCTTCGCCTCGACCGCGGAGCCGGCGGGCAGCTGCACGGTGACCTCCAGGGCGCCGGACGAACCGAGCAGGCGGTGTGCGGCGGAGTCGGTGGTGATCCGCAGCACGCCGTCGGTGTAGGCGACCTCGGTCTGTTCGACGGCCTTGGTGTCGCGGCTCTTCGCCGGGTCGGCGGGGAGCAGTTCGACCACGGTGTCGGTGCGGTCGGCGGCGATGAACCGGACCAGGCCGGCCGGGATGTCCAGGGCGACGGTGATCGGGGCGGCGGTGTGGAACTTCTGCATGGCGGGCTCCCTGTTCGCGGGGCGGTGCCGGTGTGGCGCCGCTTCGTTTCTGACATTAGAAACGCTACGTTGCGTTCATGGATCGGGCAACAAGCTTGTTGCAATCGAATGGCATCTCTGCAGTTCAAGGCATATAAATCGTTGCAATGGCGCTGAAGCTAACGCAACGTCAGGGAGCATGTCCGTTGCAATGGACTGAGAGTGAACGCTATGCTGGGCGCGGTAACGTCACGCACCGCAGAAGGAGGCCCCCGATGCCGGGAGGCAGGCTCACCCAGCAGGAGCGCCAGCAGATCGCGCTGGGGCTGGCCGACGACCTCGCCTACGCGGAGATCGCCCGCCGGCTCGACCGTCCGACCTCCACCGTCACCCGCGAGGTCATGCGCAACGGCGGCCCGACCGGCTACCGGGCCGACCTCGCCCACCGGGCCACCGAGCACCGCGCCCACCGCCGGACCGCGCCGTCCCGCGACCCGCACCCGGCCGACCGCCCCGGCGACGGGCGCGACCCCGGCGCGATCGGGGCCTTCGAGGAGTCGATCACCACCGTCTTCATGCAGTCGGGACTGAGCCGGATGCCCGCCCGGGTGCTGGCCGCGCTGCTGATCACCGACTCCGGCAGCCTGACCGCCGGCGAACTCGCCCAGCGCCTCCAGGTCAGCCCGGCGTCGGTGTCCAAGGCGGTGGCCTTCCTGGACGAGCAGTCGATGGTCCGCCGGGAGCGCGACGAGCGCCGCCGCGAGCGCTACGTGGTGGACGACGAGATCTGGTACCAGTCCGCGGTGGCCAGCGCCCACGCCAACTCCGCGGTGGCCGCCGCCGCCCGCCGGGGCGTGCCGCTCCTCGGCTCGTCCAGCCCCGCCGGGACGCGGCTGGAGAACGTCGCCCGGTTCCTCGACCACCTCTCCGAGATGCTGCTGCGCGCCGCCGAACAGGGCCGCGACGTGCTGCTCGCCAAGCCCGCGCCGGAGCCTGACGGACCCGGCGCGCCTGACGAGCGCTCGGCCTGACGCCGGGGCTGAGCGGCGCCCCGGAAACGGCGGGGCCCCGACCGCGTGGTGCTGCGGTCGGGGCCCCGGGGTGTCGGGCGGGCGGTGATCAGCCGGGCATCAGCCGGGCATCAGCGGTGCGCCGGCGGCGTGTCAGCAGGGGAAGGTGCCGCTGTAGAGCGCGTGGCCGTAGGAGGAGCTGCCGGAGCCGAAGCCGTAGATGCCGTCGTCGCTCCAGACCGCCTCGCGGAAGCCGCCCGTGCAGGTGGAGGCCGGGGCGAGGGCGAAGCCCTCCAGGTTGTCGACCGGCATGACGGCGGGGTTGGTGTAGGTCACGTCGGGGACGATCGCGCCGGAGGCGTTGACCTTCAGGAAGGTGTGGGTCTCGCCGCAGGTGTTGTCGCAGGTGGCGACGATGCGCTGGGTGCCGGCGTCGAAGGTCACGTCCATCACGCCCGGCTTGCCGGTGGAGACGGTGCCGAAGGTGGTGAAGCTGCCGTCCGAGTTGAGGCCGTAGACGTGCAGGGTGCCGTCGTACTCCAGGCCGGCGAAGAACAGGCCGGCGCCGTGCAGCGGGTAGTTCGCCGGGTCGTAGGCGGCGCCGGTGAGCGGGTCGGTCCAGCCGTTGGCGGTCAGCCAGCTGTCCGGGACGTAGCCGACGCCCTCGAAGCCGAGGTTGGCGTCGTCCTTGCTGCCGGTGTTCAGCTGCGGGAACTGCGCGGTCATGTCCCACTGGTGCAGCGGGGTGAGGGTGCTGCCGGTGGCGGCCGGGTCGAACTCCATGACGGTGTCCTTCGGCACGGTGTTGTTGGCGTTGTCGCGCTCGGAGGTCACGTAGAGGTGGCCGTTGCCGCCGACGGTCAGGCCCTCGGAGTCGGGCTGGCCGGTGCCGCCCGCGAAGCGGATCTGCTTGCCGGTGGCGCTCCAGGTGGCGTCCGGGACCCACTTGCCGTTGCTCTTGACCAGCTTGTACAGCCAGTTCTTGTTCTTGGCGGCCCACAGCACGGACGGGTTCGCCGGGTCGAAGGCCAGCCCGCTGACGTCCCGGCCCTCGGGGCCGGTGGAGGTGGTGAACGCGCAGACGTTGTCGGCGATGGTGACGTCGAGGCCGCCGGGCCAGGACCGGGTGCCGGACGGGGCGGAACCGGTGCCGCTGGGGGCCTCCGGGGTGCAGCCGCTGGTCAACGCTCCGCCACCGCCCAGCAGTTGGCCGGTGGTGCCGCCGCCGGTGCCGCCGCCGGGGGTGCTGCCCGCGCAGGAGTTCACCGTGCCGAAGGTCGCACTCGCGGAGGTCTGGAAGCCGGTGGCGCAGCGCTCGTCCGAGGGCGAGGCGCCGGACGCGGCCCAGCTGACCGAGTCGACGGTGTTGCCGCTGCCGTCGAGCAGGAACAGCGAGTCGCTGCCGCCCAGGCCGATGGTCGAGCCGAACGTGACGTAGCCGCCCGCGGGGATGCTGGTCGCGCTCGGGGCGGAGGACGAGATCGAGGCGGCGGAGTGCGCGGTGTCGCTGTCGACGTACTTCCACGAGCCGATGCTGACCGCGCTGGTGCCGCCGTTGTACAGCTCGACGGTGTCCGAGCCGTCCGAGCTGACCTCGTTGATCCGGACCCGGCTCGCGGCGGGCGGCGACGCCGGGCAGCCGGCGGCGTTCGCCGAACCGAAGGTGGTCGTGCCGGTGCCGGTCACCCAGCTGCCGGTGCCGTCGCCGCCGCAGCGGGCCATCGCGGGCTTGGCCCTGCCGGTGGCCCAGTCGACCCGGTCGACCACGGTGCCGTCGGCGGTGTAGATCACCACCTTGTCCGAATCGCCCAGCCCCTTGGGCGAGTCGAAGGTGACGAAGCCGCCGGCCGGGATGCTGCTCGCGGACGGGCTGAAGGACTGCGGGGAGAAGCCGTCGTCGGACATCTTCCAGCCGCTGAGGCTCACCGCCGTCGAACCGCTGTTGTAGAGCTCCACCGTGTCGCTGTTGGCGGAGCTCACCTCGTTGATGCGCACGTTCTGGTAGCCGGCCGGGTCGGCGGCCGCGGCGGGCTGCGCGGCGAGCAGCCCGGTGACGACCAGCCCGGAGAAGGTCAGGGACGCGGCGCACAGGGAGGCGACGCCGACACGCGAGTGTGAGTTAGGCACGGGGCGGAACTCTGGCGACCCCACGTGGAAACAGCGTGTACGCGGGTTGAATCCCGGGCTCTTCCCGCCGGAACGCCAGGTTGGCGGGCCGCCGGTCCGACCGGATCCGGCCAACCGGCCGGGGCGGTCACCGCACAACTGGCGGTTGACCACGTGGAGGGTTTTTCCGCAGCTCACCCCGCCTTCTACCGCCTACGGAACAACTCGTGGTTGTTCGGTAGGGTGGGCGTCATGGACCTCGAAGCCGTACGCACCTACGTCGCCGTCGCGGAGGCGGGCCAGTTCCAGAAGGCCGCCACCGACCTGGCGGTCACCCAGCAGGCCGTCTCCAAGCGGATCGCCGGGCTCGAACGCGACCTCGGCGTCCGGCTGTTCGCCCGCACCCCGCGCGGCGCCGAACCCACCATCGACGGCCTGGCGTTCCTGCCGCACGCCCGCGAACTGCTGCGGGTCGCCGACCGGGCCGCCGCCTCCGTCCGCGCCGGCCGCCGCCCGCTGCGGGTCGACGTGATCAACTCGCGCGGGGCGGCCGCCCGGCTGATGCGCGACTTCCACCGGGCCCACCCGGACGTCGAGTTGGACATCGTGATGCTGCTCGACATCGAGGCCGCCGTCGCCGCGATCCGCTCCGGCAGCGTCGACGCCTCGTTCCGGGCCGTCGCCATGCCCGGCCGGCCGCTGCCCGAGGACCTCACCGCCGTCCGGGTCGTCGACGAGCCGCTGCACCTGCTCACCGGCCCCGCGCACGCCCTCGCCGCCGCCCGCACGGTGCCGCTCGCCGAACTGGCCGGGCACCGGATCTGGATGCCCGGCATCCTCCCCGGCAGCGAGTGGGGCGCCTACTACGAGGCGCTGGCGGGCGAGTTCGGCCTGACCGTCGAGTCGACCGGCCCCAACTTCGGCTCCGACGCGCTGCTCGACACCATCGCCGACACCCCCGCCCTGGCCACCTTCATGGGCGAGGACACCCGCCTGGTCTGGCCCACCGGGTACGGCCTGCGCCGCATCCCGGTCACCGACCCCGTCCCGGTCTACCCGCACTCGCTGCTGCACCGCCGGGACGACCCGCACCCCGCCCTCCCGGCGCTGCGCGCCCACCTCGCCGCCGCCACCGCCGCCACGGCCCCCGTCGTCGGCGGCTGGATCCCGTCCTGGGCCCGCTGAGTCGTCGGCGGCTGGATCCCGTCCCGGGCCCGCTGAACCGCCGCTACCCGGCGCTCCCTCCGCCCGCGCGCAGCGTCAGCAGGGTGATCTCGCTCGGCGCGAACACCCGGAACGGCGGCCCCCAGAAGCCGGTGCCCCGGCTGGTGTAGAGCTGGGTGCGCTCCCCGTGCCGGCTCAGGCCCTGCACCACCGGCTGGTCCAGCCGGACCAGGTAGCGGAACGGCCAGATCTGGCCGCCGTGGGTGTGCCCGGAGACCTGCAGGTCGACCCCGGCCGCCACCGCCTGCGGCACGTACTTGGGCTGGTGGGCGACCAGCAGCACCGGCAGCTGCGGGTCCGCCCCGGCCAGCGCGCCGGACAGGTCGGCCCGGTGCCCGGCCTCGCCGGAGGACGCCGCGGTGACGTCGTCCACCCCGGCCAGCACCAGGGCGTCCCCGCCGCGCTCCACCACCACGTGCCGGTTGTGCAGCGCCTCCCAGCCCAGCTCGGCCATCCGGTCCAGCCAGCCCTGGGCCTCGCCGCCGTACTCGTGGTTGCCCGTCACGTACACCCGGGCCAGGGCGGCCCGGACCGCGCCCAGCGGCGCGGACTGCGCGCGGCGCTGGGCCGGGGTGCCGTCCGCGATGTCGCCGGCGTGCACCACCACGTCCGCCGCCAGCGCGTTGACCGCCTCGGTGACCTTCGCCGACCAGGCCGCCCGGTCGATCGGCCCGTAGTGGGTGTCGGCCAGCACCACGACCCGGGTGCCGTCCAGACCGGCGCCGAGCCGCGGCAGGCGGACGTCCAGCCGCCGCACCCGGGGCACCCGCATCGCCTCGTGGTGCCCCCAGGCCAGCAGGACGGCCGACACCAGCAGGACGGCCGCCGCGACGAGCCGGGCCCGGCCGGTGCCACCGACGCCGAACCCGGCCAGCAGCAGGTCCACCAGGCCGCCCAGCACCGACCAGGTGAACAGCACCCACACCACGCCCAGGCTGGTGTCCGCGATCCGGGCCGCCCGGTCGTCGCGGGACCGCGAGCGGTGGCCCGCGACCATCAGGAACGGGAAGCCGACCATCCAGGCCAGCAGCACGGCGGTGCCCGCCAGGACCACCGGCAGCGGCCAGTCGGCGCCGGAGGCGAGCAGCGTCCACCACGGCGGCAGGCAGAGCAGCACCAGGGCGAGCACCAGCACGCCCAGCCGCCGCAGCACCGTCCGCCGGGGCGTCCGGCCGCCGCTGCTGTCGCCGTCGCCGTCGCCGTCGCCGTCGCCGGGTTCGCGCGGTCCGGGGACGTGCGCGCTGCCCGCCCCGTCCTCGGACCCGTCCTCGGTGTCCGTCCCGTCCAGGGTTCCGCTGTCCGCCACCGCGCCGCCTCCCGTGCGTGCCCCTCCGGCACGTGCCCGGTCAGCAGGCGATCCGGGCCGGCTCCGTGCGGGAGGTGATGCCGAGTTTCGCGCACGCGCGGGAGCGGTGGTAGCCCGAGGTGCGCCCCGGCGCCCGTGACACCCGCCCACCGGCCGGGGAGACTTGGCCCCCGCGGGCCCCGCGGGCCCCACGGGCTCGTACGGACGGAAGGGCGGGGCGGGACGTGGCACTGGCGAAGAAGGGCTCCCGGCGGATCGTCGTCGACGGCGTCGAGTACCGCTGGCGGGTGAGCAGCAAGCACTGGTGCTGCGACCCCGACCCGCGCTCCCTGGGCTACGCGGTGCAGCACGCCGCCCGCCCCGGCACGACGCTGGTCGTGGACACCGGGCGGCCCGCCGTCTTCCCCCCGGAGGCGGTGCCGGACCAGCTCGTCCTGCCGGGCGAGGTCGCCGCGGGCATCCGGGCCGCCCTGGCGGACGGCTGGACGCCCGACGCCGACGGCCCGCCGTTCGCCCTCTGCCTCTCCGCGCCCCAGTCGGTCGGTCGGTCGGCCGCCCGGCCCGGTACCGGCCTGAGACCGGTACCGGGGTGCTGACTTGACGGTCTGTCAGCCACCGCCGTAGGTGGCCTGGGTGACCGCGAAGACGTTCCGGTTGTTCGCGGGCTCCTGGAGGGACCACAGCAGGTCGGGCCCGGTGGCGTCCTCCCAGTAGGAGATGCTCTCGCCGCCGCTGACCCAGGCGAAGGAGGAGGACCCGGCGGTCGGGGTCCAGTAGTAGAGCTTCTTCTGGTTCGACGAGTTGAACCACCAGCGGCCGTTGTGCGAGGCCACGCCGTTGAGGTTGTACCAGGGCAGTTGGAGCGCCTGGCTGGCGGTGGTGGTCGCGGCGAACGTGGTGGCTCCGGAGGCGAACGGGAAGCGGACCGCCCGCGGCGCCCGGTTGGGGTAGGCGGTGCAGCCCGACTGGCAGGTGTACTCCGTCATCACGATCGACTTGCTGACCCGGTCGAGGGAGATCGACGACCACACCAGCTTGTCCGCGGCGGAGGTCTGCGCGGTGACGGTGCCGATCTGGGGCAGCACGTAGGCGTAGTTGTGCGCGTAGTAGACGGACCCGGACTGGCGGCCGATCTGGTCGGCGGTGCCGCCGGTGTCGGTGTTGAGGATCTTGCGCATGTCGAAGACCCGCATGCCGCGCCCGGTGTCGGCGACGTACAGGTAGTCGCCGTACCAGGAGACGCCGCCGGCGTGGACCGGGATGTCCTTGAAGCTCGGTGCGGCCGTGGTGCCGGTCGGCTCCACCAGGAGGATCTTGCGGTACTTGTTGGGGTAGGTGGCGTCCCAGTCGACCAGGGTGATCCGGCTGCGCTGCTGGGCGCCGTCGCAGCCGTCCTTGGTGTACCAGCTGACCAGCACCAGCTGGTGGCCGTCGTAGTTGCCGCTGTTCGCGGTGCCGATCGCGTCCCGGCTGGTGGTGATGCCCTGCGGGTAGCTCTGGCAGTCGCCGTCGTCACCGTCGTCGAACCGGAAGCCGCCGGACAGGCCGGCGACCGAGAAGGACGACGCCAGCCCCTGCCGGTCGTGGTTCGCGTTGTCCATCACGGTGTGCACCGCGCTGGTCCCGAGCGTCGAGACCAGCGCGGTGTTGAGCGCGTCGTACTGGTGGTAGTCCGCGCTGAGCGTGTAGTCGGACGTGTCGAGCGCGGTCGGCGCGGTGGCCGCGGCCGCCGGGGGAGCGGCGGTGAGCGCGCCGGTGACCAGCAGTCCGGCGGCGAGCACCGCCCTTGCCATGGTTCTGACTTGATGGATCATCAGGTCTTGCCTCTCCATGTGAACGGATCACCTCTGGATCAACGGCGACTCACGCTAGGCGCGATCCGGACGTGTGCGCAACACCCCCGCCGCGCCTGCCCTCATCCCGTCGCGCCCGCGCCTGCCGTCACCCCGTCGCGCCCGCGCTCACCCCTCCTCCCGGCGGGAGCAGTGCTCGGCGACGGTGTCCGCGAAGGCCCGGGCCAGCGGCGAGAGGGCGTCCCAGCGGCGGACCGCCCAGCCCGCGGTGAGCGGCGGCAGCGCGGGGATCGGCACCAGCCGCAGGTCCGGGTGCCCCGGCCCGCTCCACTCGGGCAGCGCCGGGACGACCGCCCGGCCGAGCCCGAGCCCGGCCAGCAGGATCGCGGTGTCCCAGTCCGTGACGCTGGTGTCGAAGACCGGCCGGATCCCCGCCCCGGCGAGCCAGGTGCCGAGCTGGGTCCGCGCGGTCGAGTTCTCGGGCAGCCCGATCAGCCGGACGTCCTGCAGGTCCGCGGGCTCGACGGACTCCCGTCCGGCCAGCGGGTCCCCGGCCGCCACCGCCAGCGACCAGGGCAGGTGCACGACCGGACGCTGCTCCACCTCCCCGCCCGCCGGCCGCAGCGTGATCCACGCCAGGTCCACCGCCCCGGCGGCGAGCGCGTCGAAGCAGCCCCGGCTGGACGTCTCGGTCTGGAACTCCAGGCTGGCCCGCGGGAACCGCCGCCGGAAGTCCACCACCGCCGCGGCCATGAAGTGCCGGACGGTCGTCGCCCCGGTGGTGACCCGCACCGACCCGCCCTCCGCCCGGGCGAGCTCCTCGATCCGCCGCACCGCCTGGTCGATCCGCCCCAGCCCCTCGGTCACCGCCCCCCACAGCACCCGCCCGGCCGGCGTCGGCACCACCCCGCGCGGCTGCCGCTCCAGCAGGCTCAGCCCCAGCTCCCGCTCCAGCCGCTTCACGTGCTGGCTCACCGCCGACTGCGTGCAGCCCAGCTCCCGGCCCGCCGCGCTGAGCGACCCGGCCCGGCAGACCGCCCCGAACACCCGCAGATCATCAAGAGTCACGACCCCCAAGCCTAAGCTCGGCCCACCCCCAGCAAACCCATGGATTGACTTGGGCCGCACCAGGTTTGACCATCGTTCAGGGCCCAGGGCGGCAACCCGCCCGCGTCACCCCCGCGCTCCGGACGCGGCCCGACGCGGGCGGGTGTCGACCCGCCACCACGCACCCGCCCTCCCCACCCAGGAGCACCCATGAGCACCAGCAGGCAGACCGTGGCCGTCCTCGGCCCGGGCGGCGTCGGCGGCCTGATCGCCGCCCTGCTCGCCCGCGCCGGACACCGGGTCCGCTGCCTGGCCGGCGACCGCACCGCCGCCGCGCTGCGCGAACACGGACTGCACGTCGACAGCGTCCACCACGGCGAGTTCACGGTGCCGGTCGAGGCCGGCACCGTGCTGCGCGAACCGGTGGACACCCTCTTCGTCACGGTCAAGCAGACCTCGCTCCCCGAAGCCCTCGACCGCGTCCCGGCCGACGTGCTCGGCCGGGCCACCGTGATCCCGCTGCTCAACGGCCTCGACCACGTCGCCCTGCTGCGCGCCCGCTTCCCCGCGGCCCGGGTCCTCGCGGGCACCGTCAAGGTCGAGGCGACCCGCACCGCACCCGGCCGGATCGCCCACACCAGCCCCTTCACCGACCTCGAACTCGCCGCGCCCGAAGCCGAGTTCGCCCCCCTCGCGGAACTCCTGCGCGAAGCCGGACTCGGCGTCCGGCTGCGCGACGACGAGAACGCGGTGCTCTGGGACAAGCTCTCCTTCCTCGCCCCGTTCGCCCTGCTGACCACCCGCCACCGCGCCGACACCGGCACCGTCCGCACCCGGCACCGCGACGAACTGCTCACCGTCCTCGCCGAGACCGCCGCCGTGGCCCGCGCAGCCGGAGCCCCCGTCGAAGCCGAAACCCTGCTCGCCGTCTTCGACCGCTTCCCGCCCACCGCCAAGTCCTCGATGCAACGCGACGCCGAAGCCGCCCGCCCCCTCGAACTCGACGCCATCGCCGGCGCCGTCCTGCGCACCGCCCGGACCCACGGCATCCCCACCCCCGCCACCGCCCGCCTACTCGCCGCCATCCCGGTCCCCGCCCCCTGATCGAGTGAACGGGCGGAGCCGGAAGGTTCGCCGGATCGTTACCCGGGAAGGCGTTGCGAATATTTCGAATACTTCGGATGCTGCGACTACACTCGAAACCGGGAGGTCCGACTATGGCAACCACCGCGGAAGGCCGGAAGATCGCGCCGGGCACCGTCGACGCCCGGAGCGCCGAACGAGCCCTGCGCAGGATCCGCGACTACCTCGCTCACAACACCGACGCCACCACGGACGTCACCATCCTCGGCGAGGTCGGCTCCGACGACCCCCTCGTCCTGCCGCGGCCCACCGTGGAGATGTTCGCCGCGATGCTCGCCGCCCTGGCGAACGGGCAGGGCGTGCAGGTCATGCCCGTCAACGCCATCGTGTCCACCCAGGTCGCCGCCGACATGCTCAACGTCTCCAGGCCCTACCTGATCGGTCTCCTGGAACGGGGCGACATCCCTTTCGATCGGGTCGGACGCCACCGCCGGATCAAGTTCAACGACGTCATGGAGTACAAGCGGAGGGACGACCGCGAACGCAAGGACGCCGCCGACGCCCTCACCGCCCTCGACGAGGAGCTGGGGCTGCTCTGACATGGCCTTCATCGTCCTGTACGACTCGAACGTGCTTTACCCGAACACGGTCCGGGACCTGCTCGTCCGGCTGGCCAGGCACGGAATTGTCCAGGCCAAGTGGACCGAGCAGATCCTCGACGAGGTGGAAGCCGCACTCCGCCGCAACGGCGTCGGGAACGACGGGAAGCGCGCGGAGCTGCGGCGCCGGATGAACGCGGCGGTGCGGGACTGCCTCGTCACCGGGTACGAGCCCCTGATCGAGGGGCTCAAGCTCCCCGACCCGGACGATCGCCACGTGCTCGCGGCAGCGATCAAAGCCGGTGCGCAGGTGATCGTCACCGACAACGCCAAGCACTTCCCGGTCGAGTGCACGGCGGAGTGGGGGATCGAACAGAAGAGCGCCGACGACTTCGTCATGGACTTGATCGACCTGGACGACCGCGTGGTCTACGGCTGCGTCATGGAGATCGTCGGCAGCCGACGGCGCGAACCGGTCACGTTCGACGACGTGCTGAACCAACTGGAGCGGTCCCGACTGATCGGCTCGGTGAGCATGCTCCGGGGCCGACCCGTCGAAAGCACCTGAGCCCGCCTGACCCCGTACGCCGATCGCCCCGCCGGTACCCGCCCCCTGGTCACCCCGGCCGGGCGGTGCGATCATCCACCGGACGTCCGCCAGCCGCCCGGGGGGAGCCGAAGTGCCCAGCATCGAACTGCACCACAGCTACGAGGTGGGGGCGCCGCCCGCCGACGTCCTCGCCCATCTCGCGGACCCCGCCCACTACATCGGCCTCTCCCCGCTCCTCGTCGACGTGCGCGAGGTCCGGCACGGGGACGACGGGACGACCCGCTACGTGGCGGTCGAACGCTTCCGCTTCCTCGGCCTGTTCACCCACGACAACCGCATCGAGGTCACCCTCCGCGCCGACCCGTCCCGCCTCCCGGCCGAGGCGACCGTCAGCGGCGACGTGGTCAGCCCCGGCGGCGTCCGGATGTCCTACCGCTTCACCATCACCCCCGGCAGCGGCGCCACCTCCCGCCTCTCCGACACCCTCCACCTGCACGCCCCGTTCGGCCTGCTCCGCTTCGCCGCCCGCCAGGCCGCCGCCGTCCAGCAGTCCCGCGCCCGCGTCCTCGCCACCCGCCTGGCCCCCGCCCCCTGAAGGCTGGTCGGGCATGCCCGTCAGGACGGTTCGGAGAGCGGGTGCTCGGCGAGCCGCCCGGCGGCGAAGGCGAAGACCGGGTCGAAGAAGGGCTCCGGGCTGGAGGTACCGCGGCTCGGCTCGACGGCTCGGCCCGCGGAGCCCTCGGCGGCCTCAGCGGTCGAGGGCCGCGCCCAGTGCGTCCAGCCCGTCGGCGTAGATGCTGGTGAACAGGTCGACGGCCTCCTGCTCGGTGGTGCCGTCCGTCGGGCTGAACCGCCCGGACCACTGCACCTCGGCGAGGTCCGCCCGGCCGGGGACGGTGTGCACCCGGAGCGTGGAGACGTACCCGTCGACCGGGAAGGGGGCCTGCAGGATGGCGTAACTGTAGTGCCGTTCGGCCTCGTTGAAGTCGACCAGCCGTTCGACGATGACCTCCCCGGCGGGGTTGGCCAGGCGGCGCACCCGGCCGCCTTCGAGCGTGGTGCTCGCGGGGACGTAGGGCAGCCAGTCGGGCAGCGAGTCGAAGCCGCCGACGAGGCTCCAGACCCGCTCGGGGGTGGCGTGGACGGTGCGGCTGACGGAGGTGGAAGCCATGGGGGGTCTACTCCTGGTGAAGGGACGCGGGGGAGGCGCGGGTCAGGCGCCCTGCGGCAGCGGTGCGGTGGGGCTGACCAGTCCGGCGGCGCGCAGGTCGTGCCAGAACGCGGCGGGGACGGCCTCGGCCAGCGCGGCGGTGTCCTCGGCGATCCGGTCGGGCCGGGTCGCGCCGGGGACGGCGGCGGCCGCCACCGGGTGGGCGAGCGAGAACTGCAGGGCGGCGGCCTTGATGCCGACGCCGTGCCGGTCGGCGAGGGCCTTCAGCCGGGCGACCTTCCCGACGATCTCCGCGGGGGCCTGCCGGTACTCGAAGTGCGTGCCGCCGGCCAGCACGCCGGAGCTGTAGGGGCCGCCGACGACCATCTCGACGCCCTGCTCCTGGGCGGTGGGCAGCAGGCGCTGGAGGGCGTGCTCGTGGTCGAGCAGGGTGTAGCGGCCGGCCAGCAGGAAGCCGTCGGGCTGCGGCTCGTCGAGGGCGAGGGCCAGTTCGATCGGCTCGGTCCGGTTGACGCCCAGGCCCCAGGCCCGGATCACGCCCTCCTCGCGCAGCCGGGACAGCACCCGGAAGGCGCCGGTGCGGGCCTCCTCGAACGTGCCGAGCCAGGCGTCGCCGTGGAAGTCCTGGGCGATGTCGTGCACCCAGACGATGTCCAGACGGTCGGTGCCGAGCCGCTTCAGGCTGCCCTCGATGGAGCGCTCGGTGGCGTCGGCGGTCCACTCGTGGACGATCCGGTTCGGGTTGCCGTGCTCGAACAGGCCGCCCTTCTCGCCGAGTTCGTGGGCACCGGGCTCGTGCTCGTCGAGGATCACCCGGCCGACCTTGGTGGACAGCACGTAGGAGTCGCGCGGCTTGCCGGAGAGCACCTCGCCGAGGCGCTCCTCGGCCAGGCCCGCGCCGTACAGCGGGGCGGTGTCGTAGTAGCGGACGCCCTGGTCCCAGGCGGCCTCGACGGTGGCGCGGGCCTGCTCGTCGGGGATCGCCCGGAACATGTTGCCGAGCGGGGCGGTGCCGAAGCCGAGCTTGCCGGGGAGGAGGTTCTTGAGGGTCATGGCGGTGCCTTTGCGGAGCGGCCGGCGGGCGGCGGCCCGGGGGAGGGCCGGGGCCCGCCAGGCGGTGCGGGCGCGAACATTCGATGCAGGCGACCCTTACTTGCATCGACAATAATTGCACACGCCGACTAATGCAAACGGGCGCCCCGCACCCCGCCGCACCTTCCGCGCCCTGCCGACCCTCGCCGCGCCCTGCCGACCCTCGCCGCGCCCCGCCGACCCCTGACGGGCCGCACCGAAAAGCCGCCCCGAACCGTGTGTACCTGTGCGAGGTCCTGAACCGAGTCACGACGGGAGTGGTTCCGATGGCCGTGGGATACCTGACGACCGTGCTGCTGGCCACCGCGGTCACGGTGTTCTGCCTGGTGCCCGTCCGCGGGCCGAGCGTGCTCTTCTGGTTCAGCTACCGCCTCGGCCTGGTCTTCAACGAACTGCCCTTCCTCGCCCTCTACGCCCTCGCCGCCTCGACCGCGCTCGCCTTCGCCGAGGGCGACATCACCACCACCGCCGACCGGCTGGCCGTCGCCCTCGCCGCCGTCACCGCCACCGGCCTCGCCGTCGTCGCCCGCCGCGGCATCCGCACCGCCCCCGTGGTCCGCCGCGCCCTCGCCGAGGCACTCGGCCCCGACGCCAACACCCCGCACCGGCCGCCCCTGACCCGCATCCTGCTCCACCCCTTCCTCCGCCGCCGCCGCGAGGTCGTCCGCGTCCCCGACCTCCGCTACGGCGACGCCGGCCCCCGCAACCTGCTGGACGTCTACCACCACCGCGCCCGCCCGCAGGGCGGCCCCGTCCTCATCCACTTCCACGGCGGCCACTACGACCAGGGCCGCAAGAACACCCAGTCCCTCCCCCTCCTGCACCGCTTCGCGGCCCGGGGCTGGGTCTGCATCAGCGCCAACTACCGCCTGCGCCCCGCCTTCTCCCACCCCCACCACCTGATCGACGCCAAGAAGGTCATCGCCTGGGCCCGCGCCCACGCCCACGAGTACGGCGCCCACCCCGACGCCCCGGTCTTCGTCTCCGGCAGCTCCGCCGGCGG
This sequence comes from Kitasatospora sp. YST-16, assembly GCF_026802215.1. Lineage (NCBI taxonomy): Bacteria > Bacillati > Actinomycetota > Actinomycetes > Kitasatosporales > Streptomycetaceae > Kitasatospora > Kitasatospora sp. YST-16. Next base: position 3,292,457 of record NZ_CP113837.1, on the reverse strand, counting down.
CCACCTCGCCGCCCTCGCCGCCCTCACCCCCGACGACCCCGCCTACCAGCCCGGCTTCGAATCCGCCGACACCACCGTCACCGCCGCCATCTGCCTCAACGGCTTCCTCGGCACCTACTTCGACGGCGACCCCGCCACCTCCCCCGTCAACCTCGCCCGCCCCGACGCCCCGCCCTTCCTCATCGCCCACGGCGACCTCGACGAACTCGTCGACCTGGACAACCCCCGCGCCCTCGTCCACGCCCTCCGCACCACCTCCACCTCCCCCGTCGTCTCCGTCGAACTCCCCGGCGCCCACCACGCCTTCGACCTCTTCCACTCCTTCCGCTTCGAAGCCCTCATCGACGGCATCGAAGACTTCACCACCTGGACCACCACCCACCCCGCCCCGCCCCGCCCACCCATGAACGCCGAACCCTGAACCGCAGTCGCCCTTCAGGCCGAGGAACGTTCGTCCATGCGGCGCTGGTGCCGCTCGATGACGGATTCGCGCCGGAGGTGCCACGACGTTCCGAGATGGGAGCTCAGGAGTGCGGAGAAATCGTCGCCGGAGATGAGCTCCAGCCGGGGCTCTCCGGCGGCGAGCATGACCGCCCCCCGCGTGAACCGCCCGCAGGTGACCAGGACGCCTTTGTTCGCACGCTCGGCCGCGACCACGCCGAGCAGGGCCCGGACGACCTCCACGCCGACCGGGGCGGAGTACCCCTTGCACTCGACCAGCACGAGTTCGCGCTGCCCGGGACCTTCCTTCACCGCCACGACGTCACGGCCGCCGTCCCGCTGGGGCGGGGTGAGCGTCGCCCGGTAGCCCATGGCTTCGTACAGCGCACCGGTCAGTTGCTCCAACTCCCGGGGGCTCAGGGAGAAGAGCAGCTCCCGCCCCTGGGCATCCGGACCCAGCCACCGCGCCCGGATGATCGCCATGGCGTCGCCCAGACCGTCGATCCTCCCGTCCGGGAGCACCCAGAAGTGCGCGGCCAGATAGCCGTGAATCACGTCGATCGCCGCCTTCGGGGCGAAGGGCAGAAGATCGAGGCACCAGCGGACTCCGGGGTGCGGCCTGCGCTTCTTTCCCATCCAGAGGCGCAGCCTGCGCACGTATTCGGGAGGGGCGGTGCCGCGGGCGGCCGCGTCCCCGTCGCACAGGATGGCCCGGAACGCGCGGAAGTCCGCATCGAATGCGGCGTCCTCGAAGAGGAACCGGCGCAGGAGCCGGAGCACGGAATCCTCGGATCGTGACCCTACGGACGTGAGGTACTCGTCCCGCAACGCGTCCGTGGGGAAGGACCAGTCCTGGATCGCGCCGGACGGTTCGTCCTGCCCGCCGTTCCCGACGTCCCCCGGTGGGTCGGAACCTGCGATCGTCTCCAGCCACTCATCGAGGCGCTCGTCCCAGAAGTCTCCGACGCGGGGTTCGGCGTCGGGGGCCTCGTCCGCCGCTCCGCTGTTCGTCATGCGCGCCATTCTGGCGGTGCCCTACGACAGGGGAGGACCCGTCACACTGCCTCGACCTGTGACGTCCCCGCCCGAGGGGCCGGGCGATGTCCGCGCCGTGGTGCACGGCTCCCCGCGGCCCGCTCCGGACGGAGGTCCGGTGCGGCGTTCCCGGTGGGGCCGTGTGACGCTTTTCGGCGCCGGAGCCAAGTAGAGGCGTAAGCAGTCACCCGCCCGTCCCAAGGAGCGTCCGTGCCCACGGAGCACCCCGCCGTCCCACCCGTGCCGGATCCGGCCGGGTTCGCCGAGTTCTACCGGCAGAACTTCGCCGCGGTCCTCGGCTTCGTCACCCGGCGCACCGACAGCGTGCACCTGGCGGCCGACCTGACCGCCGACGTCTTCCTGACCGCGCTGGAACAGGCGGACGGCTACGACGCCCGGCGGGGGACGCCCGCCGCCTGGCTGTACGGCATCGCCCGGAACGTGCTGGCCGCGCACTTCCGCGGCAGTGCCCGGGAGCGGCACGCCGTCTCCCGGATCGCCGGCCGCCGGATGCTCGACGAGCAGGACGCCGCCGTGATCGAGGCCCGGATCGACGCGGACCGCGCCGCCCGGCAGCTGGCCGGGCGGCACGCGGCGCTGTCCGAGCCGCTGCGCGCCGTGCTGGACCTGGTGGCGCTCGACGGGCTGACCGTCCGCGAGGCCGCCCGGGCGCTGGGGATCGGCGCCGCCACCGCGCGGATGCGCCTGCACCGGGCCCGCAAGGCGCTGAAGGGCGTCGCCCCGCAGACCGGCCCGTCCCTGAACACCCTTCTGGAGGTCGCCTCGTGAACACCCCCCTGGACATCCCCACGGACATCCCCGCGGACACCCCCGTCAACTTCCGGCAGCGCCTCGAGGACGAGCTGACCGCCCGTGCCGCCGCCGCCCGCCCCGTGCTCGTCCCGCTGCCCGTCCGGCGGCGCCGCACCGGGCGGATCGCGGTCACCTCGCTGGGCCTGGCCGCGGCCGTCGCCGCCGTCCTGCTGGGCGCCCAGGCCGGCAGCGGCCCCGCCACCCGCCAGGAGGCGGTCCCTCCGGCGGTGGAGGGCGGCGCCCTCGACGAGGTCGGCTACACCGTGACGGTCCGCCCCGACCGCCTCGTCGCCGTGGAGATCATCGGCACCGAGCTCTCCGGGCTGCAGGACGCGCTGCGCCGGGCGGGGCTGCCCGCCGTCGTCCTGTCCCCGTCGGATTCCTGCTCCGCGAAGGTCACCCCGGTCGACACCGGCCACCTCGGCCGGGCGATGTCCCTGGACCCGGAGAACGGCCGCGTCGCCCTGCTCGACCCCGGCGCGGTCCCGGCCGGCGACACCCTGCTGGTCGTCGACGAGGCCCCGCCGGGCGCGCTCCGCAAGTCCGTCGGGAGCCTGGCCGTCATGCTGACCAACCCGGCCCCGGCCTGCTTCCCCGCCGCCCAGGTCGGCGTCGGCCAGGGCTGACGGACCCGCCCCGTCAGGCCCGGCGGTGCGGCCCCCGCAGGGTGGCGCGGGCGGGGACCCAGGTGCCGAGGGCGGCCAGGGCGGCCGCGCCGAGCAGCACCAGGGCGAGCTCGGTGCCGGGGACGGCGACCCCGGCGGTGCCGCGGGTGATGCCCTCGGCGTAGGTGGTGAGCACCGCGAGGGCGACGGCCAGGCCCAGCGCGGTGGCGAGGACGACGGCGACGGCGGTCTCCCAGCCGAGCATCCGCCGGATCTGGCGGCGGGTGGCGCCGGCCAGGGCCAGCGCGGCGAACTCGTGGCGGCGGTCGGCGATGCCCATGGCCAGGGTGTTCAGGACGGCGATGGCCACGAAGGTGATGATCAGCCCGAGCATGACGTAGCCGATCTGCGCGCCGGTCCGGTTCGCCGCGGCGGCGGCGGACGCGGAGGCCCGGTCGAGCACCCCGAGCCCGGGCTCGCCCCGCAGGGCGGCGGTGAGCGACTGCCGGGTCAGGCCGTCGCCGCGGACCAGCAGTTCGTCGTCCAGCGGCACGTCGACGTGGGCGGCGACCAGGCCGTGCGCGAGGGTCAGGTCGCCGAAGCCCAGGCCGCGGCCGTAGAGCGCGACCACCGTCACCTCCGCCGGGGTGCCATCGGCGAGGGTCAGCCGGACCCGCTGGCCGAGCCGGTAGCCCAGCCCGTCCGCGGCCGCCGCCGTGTCGTCCGCCAGCCGGCCGGGGTCGCCGGCGGTGACGCCGAGGTCGAGGGTGTCGGCCAGCCGCTCGGGGGTGACGGCCTGCACGCTGCGCCGGGTGAGCCCGTCCCGGACCTGGCTGTGCAGGACCCGGGTCACCGTCCGGACGCCCGGCACCGCGGCCAGCGCCTCGGCGGCGGAGGCCGGGGCGTGCGGGCCGACCACGAAGTCGGCGGTGCTGCCGCGTTCGCGCTGGGCGGCGGCCGCGTGCCCGGTGGTGGTCTGGGTGAACAGGATGGTGCAGGCCATGGCGATCAGCAGGGTCAGCGGCACCACCACCGACGCCAGCCGGTGCGCCCCGGCCCGCAGGTGCCGGACGGCCAGCCAGCCGCCGATCCGGGACGCCCGCAGCGGCAGGCCCAGGACGGCCGTCCCGGCCCGGGCCACCAGCGGGCCGAGCAGGGAGAGCGCGGTGCACCACAGCAGGACGGCGAGGAAGCAGACCGGTGTCGCGGCCTGGTCGCTGTGCAGGGCGGTCAGCAGGACGGTCAGCACCACCGCGCCGGCGGCGGCCAGCGCCCCGAGGACGATCCGGGCCGCGGCCGGGCGGGCCGGCTCCACCTCCGCCTCGCCGAGCGCCTCGACCGGCTTGACCGCGGTCGCCCGCCGGGCCGAGATCCGGGCCGCCGCCCAGCCGGCCAGCAGGGTGGTGGCCGCGGCGGCCAGCGCCGGGAAGGGCGAGAGCACCACCGGCAGGTTCGCCGGGGCCACGCCCAGGGCGACGAATCGGCCGTGCAGCCAACTGCCCAGCGGCAGACCGGCGGTGGCGCCCAGGATCCCGGCGGACAGGCCGAGCAGCAGCGCCTCGCCGCCGATCATCCTGCGGACCTGCCGCCCGGTCGCGGCCACTGCCCGCAGCACCGCGATCTCCCGCTGCCGCTGCTGGACCGACAGGCCGAAGGTGCCGACCACGATCAGCAGGGCCACCAGCAGCGAGGTGCCGGCCAGGACGGCGCCCGTGCTGACCAGGCGCACCCCGGCCCCGGCGGCGTCCGGGAACTCCGCGCCGCCGCGGTCGTCGCCGGTGCGGACCACCGCGCCGGGGGTGCCGGCCAGCAGCGCCCGGACGTCGGCGGCGGCCGACGGCGCGGCCGGGAAGACGCCGATCGCGCCGACCAGGCCGTCGTGGCCGGCGAGCGCCCGGGCCCGGCCGGTGGCGAAGAAGACCGCGGACTGGTCGGCGAAGCCCTGCGCGGTGACCCCGACCACCCGCACGCCCAGCGTCCCCGAGGGCGTCCGGACGGCCGTCGCGGAGCCGGGCGACAGGCGCGCCCGGGCCGCGGTGGCCGCGTCCACGACCACCTCGTCGTCGGCGGCGGGCGCCCGGCCGGCGGCCAGGACGAGGCCGCCAGCGGCGCCGACTCCCAGCCGTGGCCCCACGCACCGCGGTCCGGCCCGCCGGGCAGCAGCGCCGGGAAGGTCACCTCGGTGGCGACGGCCCGCACCGACGGCAGGGCCGCGACCCGGTCGGCGAGGGCGGCCGGGACCCAGGCGCGGTCCGCGATCGGCTTGGACTTCTCCTTGACCTTCCCCTTCCCCTTGTCGACGGTGGCGTGCACCTCCTGGTCGCCGGAGACGACGATCGGCGCGGCCGCGTACCGCTCCGGCCGGACGGTGCCGACCAGGCCGGTGACCAGCAGCGTCCCGCAGCCGCAGACCAGGGCGGCGGCGCAGAACAGGGCGACGAAGGCGCCGGCGAACCCGGCCCGGCGGTGCCGGAGGGTGGCGAGGGCGAGTCCCAGCATCATCGGTTCCACGCTCCCAGCCGGATCATGCGGTCGGCGACCGCGGCGGCGGTCGGCCCGGTCAGGGTGTCGACGACCCGGCCGTCGGCCAGGAACAGCACCTCGTCGGCGTAGGACGCGGCGACCGGGTCGTGGGTGACCATGACCAGGGTCTGGCCGAGCTCGTCGACGGTCTGCCGCAGCAGGACGAGCACCTCACGGGCCGTCATGGTGTCCAGCGCGCCGGTGGGTTCGTCGGCGAACACCACCTCCGGGTCCGCGACCAGCGCCCGCGCGATCGCCACCCGCTGCTGCTGGCCGCCGGACAGCTGGCCCGGCCGGTGCCCGGTGCGGTCCTGCAGGCCCACCCGGCGGACGAGTTCCGCCAGCCGCCCCGGATCGGCCCGCCGCCCGGCCAGCCGCAGCGGCAGCGTGACGTTCTGCTCGACGGTCAGCGCGGAGACCAGGTTGAACGACTGGAACACGAACCCGGCCCGGTCGCGCCGCAGTTCGGTCAGTTCCCGCTCGCCCAGCCGGGACAGGTCGGTGCCGCCGAGCCGGACCGTCCCGGCGGTCGGCCGGTCCAGGCCCGCCGCGCAGTGCAGGAAGGTGCTCTTGCCCGAACCGGACGGCCCCATCACCGCGGTGAAGCCGCCCTTCGGCAGCCGCACCGTCACCTCCCGCAGCGCGGCGACTGCGCCCCGCCCCTTGCCGTGGACCTTGCTCACGGCGTCCAAAGTGATCGCATCGCTCATGCCCTCCAGCCTCCCGGCCCGCGAACTCCCTTCCCAGGGACGGGAACACGCGCCACCCGTGACCTCGTCACGGGTAGGGTCGGGCCATGATCAGACTCCTGCTGGCCGAGGACCAGCACGTGGTGCGCGGCGCCCTGGTGGCCCTCCTCGGGCTGGAACCCGACCTGGAGGTCGTCGCGGAGGCGGACTCGGCGGACGACGTGCTGCCCCGGGCCCTGGTCTTCCACCCCGACGTGGCGGTCCTGGACATCGAGATGCCCGGCCGGACGGACGGACTCCAAGCGGCCGCCGCGCTCAAGGAGCGGCTGCCCGCCTGCCGGACGCTGATGCTCACCTCGCTCGGCCGCCCCGGACTGCTCCGCCGCGCCCTGGACGCCAAGGTCGACGGCTTCCTGCTGAAGACCGCACCGCCCGCCGACCTGGTCGCGGCCATCCGCCGGGTGGCCGCCGGCGGAAGGGTGCTGGACCCGGCCCTGGCCGTCGCCGCCTGGGACCTGGCGGACAACCCGCTCACCCCCCGCGAGAACGACGTCCTGCGCGAACTGGCGGGCGGCGCCGAACCGCCCGAGATCGCCGCCCGCCTCCACCTGTCCACCGGCACCGTGCGCAACGTGCTGACCGCGGTCGTCGGCAAACTGAACGCCCGCAACCGCACCGACGCCGTCCGGATCGCCCGCGAGGCCGGCTGGCTCTGACCCGCTCCGACCTGCCGGTTCCGACCTGCCGGTTCCGACCCGCCGGACCCGGCTCAGCGCAGCGGCACTTCGGCCCGCAGCAGGTACCACCCGTCGTCCGGCCCGGCGGCCAGCGTGCCGCCCGCCCCGGCCAGCCGGACCGTCAGCCCGCCGATCCCGGAGCCGGGCGCGGTGACGTCCGCCCCGACGCCGTCGTTCTCCACCTCCAGCCGCACCGCCCCGCCGGCCGTCGAGACGGCGATCCGCGCGTGCCGGGCCCGGCTGTGCCGCAGGACGTTGGTGACGGCCTCGCGCAGCACCACGCCCAGCACCGCCCCCGCCGCGTCCGGCACCGGCCCGTCCTCCAGCTCCACCGCGATCCCGGCGGCCTCCAACACCGCCGCCGCCGAAGCCAGTTCGGCGGTGAAGGACAGCCGGGGCCCGTCGTCCGCCAGCGCCCCCAGCTCGGCCCGGCCGCGCTCGGCCAGCCGCGCGATGCCCGCCAGCTCGGCCCGGCAGCGGGCCGGATCGCCGTCCGCCAGCCGCCGGGCCAGCTCCGCCTTGAGCAGGATCGCGGTCAGACCGTGCCCGAGCAGGTCGTGCAGGTCCCGGGCGGCCCGCAGCCGCTCGGTGACGACGGCCGCCGCCCGCCGCCCGGCCGCCGCCCGCTGCAACTCCCGCACCAGCCGGACCAGGCGCAGCACCGCGTACACCACCACGCAGGTGACCAGCGCGCTGACCGCGGTCAGCAGCACCGGCACCGGGCCGTGGCCGCCGACCACCCCGGCGGCCGCCACCACCGCGACGGCCGACGCCGCGCCCGCGCGCAGCGGCAGGGCGATCAGCAGCGAGCCTGCCAGGATGCCGGCCGCGCCGATCCAGTTCCGGCCCAGCCAGGGCAGCGGCAGCAGGGCGAGCACCGCCGAGGCGAGCAGCGCGGCGCGGGCGTGCCGGGTCGCGTCCCGGATCGAGAAGCGGACCTGGAAGGCGCAGAAGACCGCCACGCACCCCGCTCCGAGCCAGAGCCGGGACGGGGGGACGAACATCAGCGCCTTCGCGCAGAACACCGCGAGCAGGAACCAGTACAGGCCGAGCGCGGTCCGCAGCTCGGGCGGGTCGACGGCGACCGGGGCCGGCGCCACCGCCACCGACGCCTCCACCGCGAAGCGCCCGTCCGGCTCCAGCCCCGCCGCCAGGTGCCCGCCGACGGCCCGCACCCGCTCCGCCAGGTCGTCCAGGACGTCCGCGCCGAGCGCCGCCGTCGGCACCCCGTCGCTGACCACCCGCAGCACCACCCGCCCGGCCCGCTCCTCGGTGGAGACCTCGCACCGCCGGGCGTCCCCGACCCGCACCACCGCGGTCACCGCCTCCCGCAGCACCACCGCCAGCACCGTCCCGGCCGGCCCGAGCGGCTCGCGGTGCCCGATCCGCAGGTCGGCCGCGATGCCCGCCGAACCCAGCAGGGCGCGGGCGCTCGCCGCCTCCGGGGCCAGCGAGAGGCTGCGCAGCTCGGCGGCGGCGGCCCGGACCGCCCCCAGCGTCCGCCGCGCCGTGTCGATCAACCCGTCCAGCACCGCCGGGTCCCGGCGCTCCGCGGCCTCCCGGATCCGGGCCATGCCCGCGTCCAGCCCGCTCCCCAGCGCGGACGCGATGCGCAGCCGCTCGTCGGTGACCGCGGAGGCCGCCAGCTCCAGCCGGGCCCCGTGGACCCGGCCCGCCAGCAGCGCCAGCGCGGTCACGGCGTAGAGCATGGCGCCGCCCAGCGCGATCGTCAGCAGCAGGTCGACGGCCTCCCGCGGCTCCGCGGCCCGGCCCGCCTCCACCGCCGTCGCCCCCGCCACCAGCAGGGCCAGCAGCACCCGGCGCCGCTCCAGCAGCAGCGAAGCCGCGGGCAGGCACAGCAGCCCGACCGACACCCCGAGCGGACCGACCGCGAGGAACCCGACCCCCACCTCCACGGCCGCCCACCCGCCCCACCCGGCCGCCCCCCGGGTGTGCCGCAGCTGCAGCCCCGCCAGCACCAGGCAGGCCGCCACGACCGCGACCCCCGCGGCAGGCTCCGCCACGACCCGCCCGGCCCCCCGCACCAGGTGCACCAGCACCAGCGCCACGGCCACTGCCGCCGCCAACCGCCGTCCCCCGGCCCGCGTTCCCCCTCCACCCGGCGCATCGTACGCGGCCCCCGACACGACGGAGGCCCGGACCGCGACTGCGGTCCGGGCCTCCGGTCGGGACGACGGCTAGTGCCGGGACGCGGCGCCGCCCGAGCCGCCGGCGGCCGACCGGTTGCGGGCGGGGGCGGGGCGGCGGGGCCGGCCGGCGGCGGACCGGTTGCGGCGGGGGCGCTCGACGACGGGGTCGGGGACGGTGACGGGCACGCCGGTGGGGACGCGGGCGCCGGTGATCCGGACGAGCTTCTCGTCGCCGGCCCGGACCTCGGTGCTGACGGGGGTGACGCCGGCCGTGGCCATCATCCGGGCCGTCCGGCGGCGCTGGTGGGGGAGGACCAGGGTGACGACGGTGCCGGACTCGCCGGCCCGGGCGGTGCGGCCGCCGCGGTGCAGGTAGTCCTTGTGGTCGGTGGGCGGGTCCAGGTTGACGACCAGGTCGAGGCCGTCGACGTGGATGCCGCGGGCGGCGACGTCGGTGGCGACGAGCGCGGCGACCTCGCCGCTGCGGAACTGCTCCAGGGTGCGGGTGCGCTGCGGCTGGGACTTGTCCCCGTGCAGGGCCGCGGCCTTCACGCCGCTCGCCAGCAGCGTCTCGACCAGGCGGTCCGCGCCGTTCTTGGTGTCGGTGAACATGATCACCCGGCCGTCGCGGGCGGCGATGTGGGCGATCGTGGCGTCCTTGTCGGCGTTCCGGACGTGCAGCACGTGGTGCTCCATCGTGCCGACCGCCCCCGCGGACGGGTCCACCGAGTGGGTGACCGGGTCCTTCAGGAAGCGCCGCACCAGGCCGTCGACCTTGCGGTCGAGGGTGGCGGAGAACAGCAGCGTCTGGCCGCCCCCGGGGACCTGTTCGAGGAACGCGGTGACCTCGGGCAGGAAGCCCATGTCGGCCATCCGGTCGGCCTCGTCGAGGACGGTGACGGCGACCCGGTCCAGGCGGCAGAGCCTGCGCTCGACCAGGTCCTTCAGCCGGCCGGGCGTGGCCACCACGATCTCCGCGCCGCGGTTCAGCACCTGCGCCTGGCGGCGCACCGGCACCCCGCCGACCACGGTGGCCATCCGCAGCCGCGCCGCGTGGGCGTACGGGGTGAGGACCTCGGCGACCTGCTGCGCGAGCTCACGGGTGGGGACCAGGACCAGCGCGACCGGGCAGCGCGGTTCGGCCTGCTGCCCGGCGGTGCGGGCCAGCACGGCGAGGCCGAACGCGAGCGTCTTGCCGGAGCCGGTGCGGCCCCGCCCCAGCACGTCCCGGCCGGCCAGCGAGCTCGGCAGCGTCGCGGCCTGGATCGGGAAGGGGGTGGTGAGGCCCCGGCGCGCCAGGATCGTCAGCAGTTCTCCCGGCAGGTCCAGTTCCTCGAAGGAAGTGACGGCGGGCAGGCTCATGCGGGAGGCCCCTCTCGGACGGCGGCACGGAAGCGGCACGGAAGCGGCGCGGGGGCGGTGGAAAAGCCGAGGGGCCCGCACCGGGCACCAGGTGCGCGGCGCGGGCCCCTCGCTGCCAGGCGGTTGCCGTGGCAGTGGGAACTACAGCGGGCGAATGTTCTCCGCCTGCGGGCCCTTCTGGCCCTGCGTGACGTCGAACTCGACCTTCTGGCCCTCGAGCAGCTCGCGGAAGCCGCTGGCGTTGATGTTCGAGTAGTGGGCGAACACGTCCGGGCCGCCACCCTCCTGCTCGATGAAGCCGAAGCCCTTTTCCGCGTTGAACCACTTCACGGTGCCGTTAGCCATGTAAAAAAATCTCCTTCAAGGCACTTTCCGGGACCCGCACGTTACGGGAGCCGAGTCACTGCGATGAGTACCCGTCCGGAGAATGTCCGGAAAACAGAAATGCGCCCGCGATACATCAGCAGGCGCACACAAAGTTCATGGGAACCACTACTGCAACTCCTTCGACTGTAGCAGCCCCGGGCCCGAAACGGGGGGACATTTCTCCCCGGTTCCGGAGCGGGTCCCCCGGCGCGGGCGGGCCGGGCCCGCCCCCGCCCGCCAACACCCGCACCGGTCGGGGCGGTTGACCGGGCCGGTGGGGGCGCTCGCGGCGCTCCCCCCGCCCCGCGGCGTCCCCGGCCCGGACCCCCGGCGGGAGTGCCGTTCGACACACCCGGCATTTCGGGCATCCAGAATTCGCCCCGTCAGAAAGGGGCGCCGCCCGCGCTCCACGGCGCATACTGGCTTGGATGAAAAAGCCTGAAGCAGTCCGCCGACACCTGCCCACCAGCCCCTTCAAGGCCAAGGCCGAAGCCCCGCGCAAGCACTTCGCCGTCGGCGACCGCGTCACCCACGACGCCTACGGCCTCGGCCGGGTCGTCGCCGTCGAGGGCGACACCGCGGTCCTGGTCGACTTCGGCTCCCACCAGGAACGCATCGCCGAGCCCTACCGCGGAATGTTCAACCTCTGACCACCCTGAACCCCCTCCCGCCCCGCCACCGACGGCTCACCCGCACAAGCGCCAACGACGAAGGCCCGGACCGCAGTTGCGGTCCGGGCCTTCGAGCGTGGCGGAGGGTGCGGGACCCGGACCCGTGAGGGCCCGCCGCCGCCCCCGGCTCGCCGCCGCCCCCGGCCCGCCGCCTCCCCGGGCCCCGCCGCCTCCCCCGGGCGGCGGGGAGCGTCAGCCGCCGAGGCTGACGTTGTTCTCGCCGTCGGTGCACACGATGCGGATGGTGAGGTCCGCGGGCCTCGGCTCGCCCTTCGCGCCCTCCGGCGGGCAGTCGTTCCTGCGCACGGCGACGATCCAGCCGGTGGCCTCGTCGTTGGGGCGGCTCTCCAGCACGTCGGTCGGCCACCGGTCGAGCTGCCGGTTCTCGCCGGGGGTGATGCTGAACCCGCCGCCGTAGACGCTCTCGTCCGGCGGGCAGAGCAGCTCGTGCGGCTTCCCGTCGGCGCCGCCCGGGATGGTGGGGCCGGTCACCGCCTGCGGCGCGAGGAGGCTCGTGGTCGCTGCCGCGCTGCCGCTCGTGGCGGCGAGGACGGCGGCTCCCGCGGCGAGGGCCGTGGCGATCCTGGTCTTGCTGGACACGTGTCACTCCTGGGGTCCGGTGGGGGTGTGCGGACATTCCAGCACGGGGGTGACGGACCGTCAGGTCGACACGCACAGTGACGCTGTGCCGGTAGTCGATCTTGTGAATGCTGGAGTGTCTGCAAACGAACCACTACGCAGCGTGCTCTACTGGCGGCGAATCGCTGTCCCCCGTGTGGCTGCCCCGCAGCCTCGACCAGCACGCCGTGAGGACCCCCATGACACGCAGAAGACTGAGGGCAGTACTGGCGGCCACCGCCGTCACCGCCGCCCTGTCGACCACCACGATCCTGACCGCCCCCGCTCCGGCGGCCTCCGCCACGACCGACCCCTTCGCGGGGAACCGCGGACTGCGCATCACCGGCGAGCAGCTGCGGGCCGAGGTCCGCGCCGACGAGGTGGCCGCGTTCGGACGCCCGGCCGCCGAGTCGATGGCCCGGGACCGGATCGGCCTGCGGGCCGTCCAGACCGACTATCCGCAGACCACCCGCACCAACCGGTTCACCATGCTGACCAGGACCCAGCGGGAGTTCAACAGCACCTTCGATCCCGCGAAGTTCGGGCAGTTCAAGCAGTACATCCCCTCTCCCGAGTTCGCCGACCACATCGCGCTGCTGCCCACCGGCAAGGTGCTGATGTTCTCCTTCGAGTCCGTCGAGGACAACCCGCAGAAGGAGACCGCGCCCACCGACGTCATCGGCAAGCAGAACGCCGGCCGCGCCTACCTCTGGACGCCGCCCGCGAACGACACCGACCCGGGCGAGTTCAAGGCCGTCCCGCCACCGGTCGTCGACATGCCGGACGGCCTGGACGAGCCGCGCCCCGCGCCGTTCTTCTGCGCCGGGCACTCCTACCTGCCCAACGGCATGGTCGGCGTCTTCGGCGGCAACCTCGGCGGCAACGGCGGCACCGGAGCCAAGCTGGCCCTGGTCTTCGACCCGTGGACCGAGACCTGGCACCGGGAGCAGGACATGTCGGTCGGCCGCTGGTACCCGAGCGTGGTCACCGGGGCCGACGGCCGGCAGACCATCATGTCCGGCCAGTCCGAACTCGGCTTCGGCACCCCGACCCCGGTGATCGAACGCTTCCCGGCCAAGGGCACCGACGTCCCCTACGCCAGGTCGGCGGCGCCCGACGGCGTCGCGCTGGACCGGTGGAAGGCGGACGCCCCGTACCGGATGGACTACCCGCACCTGTTCTCGCTCCGGGACGGCAAGATCTACGGCTTCGGCCGCAGCTCCGACCAGCAGTTCGTCTTCGACCCGGCGAACGAGACCCGCAGTCCGCTGCCCAACCGGCCCGACGGCTTCCCCCGCCTGTACGGATCGGCCGTCGCCCTGCCCAACGGCACCGCCGGCCCGGACTCGGTGCTCGTCCTCGGCGGCAACTACAAGGACCCCGACACCTTCAGGTTCTCGGGCGGCCGGTGGACCAAGGACAAGCCGCGCAACCTCGGCCGCGCCCAGGACGACACGCTGATCTTCCCCGACGGCAACCTGTTCACCGTCAACGGGGCCGTCGGCATCCGGGACTACGGCCTCGGCGACTACAACCCGAACGTCCCCGACGACCGGTTCCGCCAGGTCGAACTGCGGGACGCCGACGGCAACTGGACCCTCGGCCCGAAGCAGCGGCTGCCGCGCGGCTACCACTCCAACGCGGTCGTCCTGCCCGACGGCCGGATCATGGTCACCGGGGACGAGCTCCAGCAGATCGCCAACAACCCGGACATCAAGTCCGGCAACAACGGCACCATCGAGATCTACGAACCGCCGTACCTGCACCAGGGCGGCCCCCGCCCGGACATCAGGACCGCACCGACCGACCCGGTGGGCTACGACAAGGCGTTCCGGATCAACACCAACTCGCCGACCCAGGCGGCCCGCGCCGTCCTGCTCGCCCCCATCACCTCCACGCACTCGGTCGACACCAGCCAGCGCCGCCTCGAACTCAAGCTCGTCAGCCGGGCCGGCAGCCAGCTCGTGCTCCAGACCCCGGCCTCGTCCGCCGACGCCCCTCCCGGCTGGTACATGCTCTTCCTGCTCAACGACGCCGGGGTGCCCAGCGTGGCCAAGTGGATCCAGCTGAGCCCGAACGCCTGACCCCACCCCCCGACACCCCGGGTGGCCGGGCCCGCGACCGGCGGGCCCGGGACGGGCGCCCGGGAGCCTCCCCACCAGCCGGAGCCGACGAACGGATCCCCTCCATGGCCGACCTGAGCCTGCGTCAAGACCGCGAGATCCAGGGCGACATCATCGCCGGATTCAAAAAAGACCACATGACACTCCTGCTCCTCCAGTTCAGCGACGCCCCGGCGGCCCGGAGCTGGCTGGAGAAGATCACCCCCAAGATCGCCACCACCAAGGCGGTCGCCGAGTTCAACGAGGACTACAGCCAGGCCCGCCAGGCGTCCGGCGGCGACGACCCGGCGGCACTGAAAGCCACCTGGCTGGGCCTCGGCTTCACCTACCAGGGCCTGCAGTTCATCACCGGCCGGCCCGACCTGCTGAAGGACCGGGCCAGGACCGGCGACACGCTGGAGGCGTTCATCCAGGGCCCGGCCGACCCGGGACGGTCGATCGCGCTCGGCGACACCGACGACAACGACCCGAAGCACTGGGTGTTCGGCTGCGCCACCAAGCCCACCGTCCACGCGGTGCTGACCGTCGCCTCCGACACCGCGAACGGCCTCGCCGGGGCGCTGGAGGAGCAGAAGGCCGCCGCCACCCAGGCCGGTGCGGTCGTCGTCTACGAGCAGAAGGGCGCCGCCCTGCCCGGCGAGAAGAAGGGCAAGGAGCACTTCGGCTTCAAGGACGGCGTCAGCGAGCCGGAGGTCGAGGGCTTCGACGAACCGGACCCCGACAAGTTCACCGGCGAGGGCCCCGACCGGGTCTTCTACTCGAAGAAGCACCCCGGCACCCGGATCCTCCCGGCCGGCGAGTTCGTCGTCGGGAGGAAGCTCACCGCGGCGCACGACCGGGGCACCGCCGCGGTCGAGACCGTCCCCGACTGGATGCGCGACGGCTCCTTCCAGGTGGTGCGCCGCCTGGAGCAGGACGTCGCCGGCTGGTGGGCGCAGGTGGACGCCCAACTGCGGCGGCTGAAGGACCTCAAGGCCGTGCCGGAGGACACCAAGCGGGACTGGTTCGCCGCTCGGCTGGTGGGCCGCTGGCGCGACGGCTCCCCGGTGTGCAAGCACCCCGACCGGGCCGGCGGCACGGCTGCCGGGTCCGACAACGACTTCAAGTACCTCGGCGACCCGGAGGACCCCGACGGCCTGATCACCCCGCTCTTCTCCCACCTGCGCAAGACCAACCCGCGGGCCGGGCTGGTCGACGGCACCCCGGTCGACGAGGCGTTCATCGACGCCCGCCGGATCATCCGCCGCGGCGCCCCCTACGGCCAGCCCTTCGACCCCACCAGCGGCGACGAACTGAACGGCCCCGACGCCGAGCGCGGCCTGCTCTTCGTCTGCTACCAGTCCGACCTGGTCGGCCAGTTCGAGTTCATCCAGGCCAACTGGATCAACGACCCCGACTTCCCGCCCGGCCGCAAGGCCAAGCCCGGCCCCGACCCGCTGGTCAGCGGCCAGCTCGCCACCGTGAACGACGGCCGGACCAGCTGGGAGGGCACGTCCCCGGCGGGCGAACGGCAGACCACCGTCCTGGACTTCCGCCCGTTCGTCCAGACCCGCGGCGCGCTCTACTGCTTCACCCCCTCCATCACCACGCTGCGCCGGCTCGCCCAGGGCCGCCTCACCGGCGAACTCGAGGAGGAGACCGGCCACGGGGCCGTGGCGCAGGACCTGCCGGTGGACTGCGTCCTGCCGCTGCCCGACGCGCCGGGCCGCTACTGGACGTTCCAGCAGGGCACGATCCGCCTGATCGGCACCGGCGACACCGAGGTCCGCCGGCTCACCACCGGAACGGTCGACGACCGCACCGGGGTCGTCGTCAAGGACGTGGGGCCGTACTCGTCCTGGCCCGCCCTGAAGGGCGTCACCCAGGTCGACACCATCCTGCCCGTCTTCGACGAGCAGCGGGTCGACGGGAAGAGCGCGTACTGGGTCTTCCACACCGTGGGCGGCAACCAGTTCTACCGCTACGTCACGATCGGGGCCTCCGAGCCCTACGCCAGCCAACTGGTGGCCGACGACCAGCCGGTGAGCAGGTGGAGGTCGTTCGGCGGAGCCACCCCCGTCACCCGCGTCGACGCCTTCCTGCCGGTGCCCGACCAGCGGCCGGCCGGCGACGGCTCGTTCTGGTACTGGATGTTCCACAACACCCCGGTGGGCCAGCGCTACCGGCTGATCTCCATCGGCCGCTCCGGCAACGCCCACCCCGACCGCCTCCAGCGGGACGACCGGCAGCTCAGCCAGTGGCGCTCCCTCGAAGGCGTCACCAGGGTCGACGCCTTCCTCCCCGTCCCCGGCAAGGACGACCCCGGCGGCGGCCAGCACTGGTACTGGGTGTTCCACCAGGACGAGTACCGAGTGATCATGGTCGACCACGGCGGCAACCACCAGGACGACCTCCTGCGGGAGGACCGCCCGACCGCAGTCTGGTGCCGCAAGCCGTAACCCCCCCCGCCCAGCCACGGCCACAGAACGCCGAAGGCCCGGACCGCAGCCGCGGCCCGGGCCTTCGCACGAGACGGAGGAGACGGGACTCGAACGCGCGGGGGTGCCCCAATACGCTTGCCCGTTCCCCTCGGCACCGTCCGCGGGGCCCGCGTCTGTGGTCCTGGCCTGCGGCTGAACCCGCCCGGACGGGGCTGAGCGGGACCAGAACCGAGACCTGCCGCCCCGCCCGTCCACGGTGCTGCTCCTGTTCCGGGCTACGCGGGCATCACGCCGTGGATGCGGGAAATGGTGAACACGCGCTCGTCGTCCCGCAGGTGGCACCAGGCGTGGAGGTAGGGGGCGTCGAGTTCGAGGCGGCTGAGGGTG
Source organism: Kitasatospora sp. YST-16 (assembly GCF_026802215.1). NCBI lineage: Bacteria > Bacillati > Actinomycetota > Actinomycetes > Kitasatosporales > Streptomycetaceae > Kitasatospora > Kitasatospora sp. YST-16. The sequence goes on along the minus strand of NZ_CP113837.1, from coordinate 3,275,517 downwards.
CGGACGGTGGTGCTGCCCGAGGTGGCGACGTACTCGATGGTGACCGATCGCCCTTCGTCGACGGCATGGGCCAGCTGGCGGGCATCGGTGAAGGAGAGGTTCCGGGCGGTCTCGGCGATGATCTCCTCGGTGTCGCTCGCGTACGGGCGGCCGTCGTACGGGTCGGGCACCGGAAGGTCCTGCGGGGCGTCCCGGAGCCGGCAGGCGAGGGCGTGCAGGTCGACGGCCGTCCCCGTGTCCGCGGTGCGGGCGTCCGTCCGCTGGGAGCGGGTCCTGCCGCCGGGACGACGAGGGGGCGGGACCGGGCTCGCCGCGCGGTGGTGCCGGGCCCGTTCGATCCGGACGGAGCCGTCGGGCTTCTCCGCGACCGGGGCGTAGCCCGCGGCGCGCAGCGCGGCGAGGGTCTTGTCCGCCGGGGTCCGGCTGATCAGCACCGTCGGTGCCAGCTGCCGCAGGCCGAGGTGCACGAGCTTGCGATGGGCGACCAGTTCGGCCAGGAGGGCGGGCTCCTGGCCGTGGACCACGCAGGCCGCGGAGACGACCCGTACCCGGCCGTGGCCGCGCGCGGTGTCGTGGATCAGGTACGAGAGCGGTTGGGGAAGCGGCTCGACGGCGACGGCGGCCAGATCGGTGGTGAGGGCGTCCGCGGTGCGGCCGGCGTCGAGGGCGCGGCGGACGCTGCCCGGGCTGAACCGCCACACGGACGCCGCACCGGCGCTCTCCCGGTCCGCGACGGAGTCCAGCAGCTCGAAGAGGTGCGCCGACGGCGTACCGGCGACCACGGCCGTGAGGTCGCTGCCGAAGCGGGCGGTCCCGCTGGCGGCGGGCAGCAGGCGCCGGCAGGCGTCGGTCAGCGCTTCGGCGTCGTCGGCGAGCAGGGCGACCCCGATCGGGGACACGGCCCCGAGGGCGAGTGCGCCGAGCAGTTCCGCCTCTTTGACCAGGGTGGCGAACGGCGTGGCGTCCTGGGGGAGTTCGTCGGCGAGCGGGCGGAGCCACACCAGCAGCGCCCCGAGGTCCGCCGACGCTGCCGCGCCTTCGCCGGCCGGCAGCAGCGACGCGGCCGTGAGCAGCCCGTGCCGGGCCTGGACGCAGCCCCCGCAGGGCGGTGCCCCGGCGAGGGCCGGCAGCGCCTTCCCGTCCTCGTCGCGGCTCCCGCCAGGGGTGAGCGGGAGTGCCCACCAGGCCCGGAGCAGCACCGCGAACTGGTCGGCGGGCTCCTTCCCGGCCCAGGTGTCGTAGGCAGCGGTCGCCGTGACCCGGTCGCCGTCCCGGGCCAGCAGCCCGGCCGCGCTCGCCGTCTCCAGCACGAGGCGCACCGGGATCTCGTCGCACTGCGCCGCTCTCCCGATCCGGGACAACTCGCGGGCGCCGATCCCACCGGCCTTGAGCCGGGCCGGTGGGTCGGCGGCGCACACCCCCAGGACGGACACGGCGTGGGCGGCGAACGTCATGGAGGCGGCCACGGCTTCCCGTTCGACGTCCGAGCCGGTGACGGGGACGGAGCGCACCTCGGGCGGGACGGGTGTGAACGGGGCGTGCCAGTCGGAGCCGCGCAGGGCGAGCGCCACCTCCGCGGGCATCCGGGCGGGCCCGTAGCGGTGCCGGTCCCGGACCAGCAGCCCTCGCTCGACCGCCCACTGCTCGCCGGGCCCGGCGTCGGCCTGCGGCGTCCCGAACAGGACGAAGCCCGGTCGCTCCGGAGCCTTCAGCGCGTGCCGATCGAGGAGTTCGCGGGTGGCCGCGGGCGCCTCGGCCACCAACGCGGCGACCCGAGCCGGATCGCCGTGCTGCTCGACCAGCGCTGCCAGCCGGTGCTCCTTCCGGTTGGAGGCAGGTTTGACGCCGAGCTTCGCCAGCATCCGGCCCAACTCGTCGGAGCTCGATCCCGCGAGCAGCTGCCCGAGCGGCGCGTCGAGCCCCAGCGGCGAGGCCCACGCGTTCCGCAGGGGCGCCGCCATGTGCAGCCGGTCGTCGCCGTCCGGCCACACCAGGGCGTGGTCCAACAGCCCCGTCAGCGCGGCGGCGAATCCGCCGGCGCGTTCACCGTGCGTCGCCCCCACCAGGAATGCCAGTTCGTCTAGCGACGCGACCGTCACCGCGGCGAGGGCCTCCGCCAACTGCAGGCACGGCAGTGCGAGTCGGGGCAGGACCAGCGCCACCGACGCCGGGCGCTGAAGACGGTCCGCCAACTCACCGACCGACCGCGGCTCCGGAGCCGACACGGCATCAGGACGCGCCGCCAGGATCCGCTCCAACTCGGCAGCATCGAGACCACGCAGCCACGAGGCCAGTGCCGATCCACTCTTCTTCCCGATGGGACACCTCACCGCGTAGAAGGACGCCAACACCCTGCCGAAGCCGTCCGGAAACACCAGGATGGCGTACCACCGGAAGGCGGTAACGCCGAAGGCCCGGACCGCAGTTGCGGTCCGGGCCTTCGATCAGGCGGAAGGGTACGGGATTCGAACTCGCGAGGGGTAGCCCCGAACGCGCTTTCCAATCCTCCTCGGCGCTGTCCACCGGGGTTCACGGCTGTCCCGACCTGCAGCGGAGCGAAGCGTCGGACGGTGCTTGAATCCGGCTGGACCAGGGTGAACGAAGCCAGGAACGAGACCGCGGGCCCCGTGTCTCACTTGCCGTAGTGGTAGCGACAGGCGATGACGCACAAAGTGTCGGCCTGCTCGTCCAGGACGTAGATCAAACGGTGCTCCTGGTCGATTCTGCGCGACCAGGCATCGGCGAGTTCGTGCCGCAGGGGTTCGGGCTTGCCGATGCCCTCGTTGCCGTTTCGACGGATGTCGTCGATCAACAGGTTGACGCGCTTGAGGAGCCGGCGGTCGTCCGCCTGCCAGGACAGGTAGTCGGCCCAGCCATGCTCGGTGAACCGGACTTTCACGCGCTCTGCTCGGCGAGGTCCTCGGGGTCGATCAGTTCGCGGGTCGCCGCACGGCCTTCCCGGTACTCCTGCAGGGAACGGCGAAGGTGTTCGGCGTTGGCCGGGGACCGCAGCAGGTAATCGGTCTCACGGAGCGAGGCGTACTCGGCCAGCGAGACGACGACCAGCGGCTCGTGGCCGGCACGTGTGATGACGAGCTCTTCGGCGTCACTCTCGACGGCGTCCAGCGCGGCGGCAAGGTTGCCGCGGAGCTCGGTGGCACTCATCGTCTTCATGACGTACAGAATAACGTACATCCAATGGGCGGGCCAGGGGGCCGCTGTTGCGGCCGAGAAGCCGGAAGCGGTGGTGCTCGACGGCCGCACTGCCAGAGGTAGGCAAACGCCGAAGGCCCGGACCGCAGTTGCGGTCCGGGCCTTCGATCAGGCGGAGGATACGAGATTCGAACTCGTGAGGGGTTGCCCCCAACACGCTTTCCAATTCTCCTCAGCACTGTCCGCCGGAGTTCACGTCCGTCCTGACCTGCGGCGGAGCACATGATCGGGCGGCGGCTGAACCTGCCCGGACGGGGCTGGATGAGACCAGAACTGAGACCACGTCGCCTGGTGCCCACAGCCGGACCGATCCGCCCTGTTGGCGATCAGCTGTCCGTGTCCTTGGGATGCCGGGGTGAGGCGTAGACGAGGTGGACGGTCCGGCCCGGCTCGTCGACGAGGTAGCGCACGCGCCCGCCGGCGGTCACCTCGTACTCCCACTGCGGTAGTTCGTCCCCGCCGAGAACGCGCGTCGAAAGGCGGCCGCGTAGCCGGTGCTGCCGATCGGGGTCACTCGCGGACAGGGGGTCGGTGCGGAGGGCTTCGAAGCAGCGTCGGGTGTTCCCCGGCGCTTCCGCGCAGAGGCCGCCCCATCCTTTGGCGGCCTCGCTGGTGGCGAACCGCAGTCGCCACTCGTCACCGACTGGTGGCGGCGGGACGTCGTCCCCGCGCTTGGGACTCATGGAGCGAGTACCTCGCCGTGGTCCTCGCCCGAGAGCGGTCCGGTGAGCTGGGCGCTCAGTTCGGGGTCCGCCAGGATCCTCGCGGTTGCCCGCCACTCGACGATCACCCGGTGCAGGTTGGCGTGGACGTCCAGCTCCGCCACGTCGCGGGTGGCGTTCACGAGGTCGACGACGAACTCGCGTACCTCCTCGGCCGACAGGTGTCGGGTCCAGGGGAAGACCTCGGGGAGGGCGAGGAGGACCGCGCGCGCACCCTCGTCGCTGGTGATCAGGGCCGCGAACAGTCGCGCGGTGACATCGGCGGTCTCCTCGCGCTGGCGGTCGTGACGTTCGGTGGTGAGGTACAGGTCCTCACCGTCACGCCGGGTGACGTGGACGCGCTGCGCCTGCTCGACGGTGTCCGCGACGCGCTTCGAGTTCTTCGACAGGTCGGAGAACGACACGGTGAGAGTGGACATGCGGCCACGCTACTTCGGAATACGTTCCGAAGTCAATGCGTAAATGTACCTGGTCACGTACAGACTTCCGCGTCGCCGGCCTGGAGCATGGGGCGGGCGTTCGGGAGGCTGATGTGTGGCGATCTGCAGCTGAGTGGGGCGGTGCCGTGCTGGGCGCCATGGCGTTCGCTGCGGCACTGCTTCGATCGGTGCTGACGGTCCTGCGGCTGACTGCCGACGTGGTGCGCTCCTGGCGAGATCTGCGGCGCGCCATGTCGAGCGGCTGCCCTGGGGAACGCCGAAGGCCCGGACCGCAGTTGCGGTCCGGGCCTTCGATCAGGCGGAGGATACGAGATTCGAACTCGTGAGGGGTTGCCCCCCAACACGCTTTCCAATTCTCACGAACGGCATCCGCCGGGGTTCACACCCGTCCTGACCTGCGGCGGTGTGAAGCGCTGGACGGCGGTTGAACCGGGCCGGACGGGGGTGAATGAGACCAGAACTGAGACCACGATCTGGTGCTGTCGGTGCTACTCGTCGACAGAGCCGCGGCCTGGCTGCGGCACCACGAAGAACTCCGTCACGAAGCCGGTGACCGTGCCGTCGACGCTTCGGCCGACCCAGGTGGGGTAGTGGCCGTCGCCCCAACCCGAGGAGAAGGCAACGAGGCTGTGGCCGTTCTCGGGGTCAGTGAGAACGGCCGGGGCGCGCACCATGGAGTTCTCCTCACCGAACAGGGCCGCCTCCAGGAGCTCATAGTCCTCAGCGAGCAGGTCGCCGAGCGGGGCGCCGGCGGTGGCGTCGACGAAACAGCCGGTCCCGGCGTCGACGCCGTAGCCGAAGAACTCCGTGTCGCCGAGGTCATCGAGGGCTTGGCCGTCACTCAGGGCGAGCGTCCACTTCGCGGTCAGTTTGTCGCTCATCTGCAGCCAGGCGGCGGCGACACGTTCATCCACAACCTCGCGGACTTCGCCTCGGGCGATCTCGACGACCGAGAGAACGACCGGGTAGGTGCCCGGATCCACTTCAGCAGTGAAGGGCTCCAGGTCGTCGCCGAGGCCAATGAACGGATCGCAGGCCGCGACCTTGCCCGAGGGCAGGACGAGCGCGGTCTCGGGCAGTGCGGTCACTGTGGCCGTCATGCCTTGGCTGCAGTCGTACGTACTGCCAGCTGTGAACAGGCGCACCACATCAGGGGCAGCAAGCGGCATTGGGGCTCAACCCTCGCGGTAGGGGAACAGATGGCTGGGCGGCCGGTGCCTCAACAGGATTGATCCCTTGAACATCGGCCTGGCTTTGTTGCCCAGACGGTAGCCCGTCGCCCGGACAGGTGGGGCAGTAGGCCGCTTCGTGAGGTCACCTTCACGGCGAGCTGACGCCGAGCGTGCCGGATCCGGCGCTGCAGGTTCAGGGCCACGGAAAACGATGGGCATCCGAGCAGCGGGCGGCCAGGGCGCGTCATGAGATTCGTCGAGCGTCGCCGGTGACAGACCCTCCACCCGAGGGTAGTGTCTACATTATGTCCACATCGGGAGTATGGAGCGCCATCGCTAGCCAGCCTCAGCCTCATGAGCGTCTGGATCACTCCCCCCTAGCTCTCGTGGCCGCCCAGGTGCATTTCGAGGATGTTGGTGACGTTTCCCGCCAGGACGCGCGAGCGCTACAGAACGTGCTCGGACGGCAGGCGTGGCCGGAGATCCAAGGTCAACAACTTCTCGTAGGAGTGATCGGCCCGACCGGCATCGGCCAGCAGCCGCCACGGCTTGCATGGCAGATCGCGCAGCCTGACCGCACCAAGGTGGTCAGTTTGAACCCAGACAGCGTGGCCATGGAGACCGGGTCATACGCTGGCTGGCAAGACTATTCGCAAAACCTGACAAAGCTGATCGCTGCCGTCGCCGACGTGATCGCACCCACCCAGGTGCGCCGTGTAGGACTCCGGTACGTCAACCAGATCACCTTGCCCGACGGGCACGAGACCTGGGATGGCTTGATCCCGGACCACGTTCTCGGGCTTGCAGCAAAGGACAGCCCCGTTGCGCAGGCCATCTGGGCCACGGAGCAGCGGGTCGCACTTAAGGTCGACGACGAGATCCAATGCATCTTCCGTCATGGCCTCTTCTCTGACACCGAAGGCAGTAAGAAGTACCTTCTCGACTATGACATCTACCGTGAATCTCAGCGCGGGTTCGATGTGACAGAGATCAGTCAGACCGCCAATGCGCTTCATGAGCGAGTGTGGTTGCTCTTCCGCGCCACCGTGACGGAAGATCTCTTCAAGTACTTCTCGTAGGGGGCAGTTCCTTGCAGACAGTCCCGGTCTATGAGACTTCGGTTGCTCGCGACGTCGTCCAAGACCTTTTCCCGCGCCGACACACGCACTTCGGCGCATACCGTGTGCCCTGCGCGCTTGAGATGCTCCGAGTAGCGCGCGCAACCTTCGCAGAGCCCGTAAAGGCGATGCCATGGGTAGACACGGGAGTCGAGAGACCGACTGCATGGCCTTTGGTCGAAGAGACGTCGCTGGTTCACACGGGATCGAGGCACAGCGGGCAACGTCTGGATGCTTCCCCGACTCATCCTGTCGTTGTGCAGGAGCCCCCGCCAAGTCTCGCTTACGTGTGTGGAGAAGAGCTCAGTCGATGGCTCTCCGTCAGCATTGTGGAGCTGACAGATGCCCTCGGCCTGTCTCGGGCAACCTACTACTCCTGGAAGAACCGCAACTCGCCACGGCATGGCACCACGCGCCAGCTCTACAAGGTCCACGCGTTGGTCCGCCTGATGGTCGACGCTTTGAGCGAGCGGGGCGCTCAGGGATGGCTGAACATCGGCACGCCGACGTGGCGCGAGCGCATCCTCGCAGCGGCCGATGACCGTTCAGCGCTTGATGAGCTGCTGGACGAAGTCCGCCGCACCTTTAGCCCAGTCACGCCTCAGGCAGTTGACCGGACGCCGGCCGTGCAGGTCGGCGGAGCGAGTGCACCCGTGCCAGATGCAACGCCCGAAGGCTGGTGACAACGACGTCTAGCGAAGAGCCCGTCCACGTGCCTGATCCGCTGGGGGCGACCTCTTGGGAGGATAGTTACAAGGCCTCTTTCAACAGGTTCCGCCAAGGACATATCTTGGAGGAGATCCCTCTCCTCTATATGGGTGCACCGACGTCCCTCTGGCGTGGACCAAGTCGAACACTCGGTGTCTTCGAAGGCGCGTTGGAAGCCCGCACGGAGGATGCCGCAATCCTTCGAAGGGGCATGATCACCACCCAGGGCTGCGACATCTGCAAGGAGAAGCACCCTTGGATCGGTGTGGTGCCCGTGTATGACGCGTCGGTGCACTTTGACTCGTCACGGATCGGCAATGTGGCCAATGGCAAGGTGGAATACCTTCTTCCGCTGACTCCCCCGTGGCGTTCAGAAGGAGAGAAGTGGGTTGCCGACCTACGAGTCGAGATTCCAGTCGAAAAATCGATTCTCTTGCACCGGGAACCCCTTCCGTCGTATCAAGACGAGAAGGACTACGGAAATGTCGCGCGACGTCTCGCATTCCTGCGCCAACGTCCCGATGTAGCAGAGGCTTGTCTGGATCATGTTGCCAAGCCTCTGTTTGCCTTCTTGCGCGAGAAGGTCCAGGAGGATCCCGAGTTCGCCGAAGTGCTTGATCATGTTCGCATCTTTCAAGACAGCCCGATGCAACCCACGCAAGCCCAGGTGATTTTGGTATTGCGCCACGCGAAGGATCGGGACGAGTGGGCTGGCGTCTGGGACGAGGCCAACGAAGTCGTGTACGAGTCGGGTGCGCAGGTCGGGCTGATAGTGATCCCGATTAAGGCCGCCACCATGTTCGAGCTGACAGCCGCGGAATACGTGAGCAGTCACGAGGTGACGGACAGCGAGAGCTCATAGAGCGTGACCTACAAGGGTGGGCAGCTGCACCTCTACGATCGGGAAGCGTCGGCGTGGTGATCATGAGAGTGCAGGCGACCTGCTGACATCGCTGACCGTGAGCGCTCAGCGCGAGCTGTACTGGCGCTCACTGCCGGTAGGACCACGCTTGGCCTGTTTGCCGGTACTGCTCGGCAGGGATGGGCTCGACGCCAGCGGCCATGCGTGCGGTGTAGAGCAGGCCGTCGAGGTGATCGACTTCGTGATGGATCAGGCGGGCGAGTCCGCGTTCGTAGGTGGTGGTGGCCACCTGGCCGTCCAGGGTGGTGGCCTCCACGGTGATCCGCAGCGGCCGGGGTACCAAGCCGCGAACGTCGAAGAACGACAGGCAGCCCTCGAAGTGCTCGTCCGCCTCGACGGAGCGGTCAATGATCCGGGGATCGCCGGAGCCTCCGGAGAAGCGGGCTGGACGATGGCGGCGGCCCGGCCGATCCCGATCTGCGGTGCCGCGATGCCCATGTCCCTGGCAAAGGGGTGGATCTGCCGATGCGCTCCAGCGCGGTGAACAGCTTCTCGATGACCTGCTCGGCGGCCTCGCGCTCGGTGGGCAGGTCGAAGGGGTGAGCGGGCATGGCGAGGATGGGCGTGCCCTCCTGGATGACGCCGAGGGACTGCATCTGCTGGCTGGGCCGGACATCGGTCACCTGACCTCCTTGGATTGCTGCGGGTCGTTGGCGATGGCGGTCCAGGCGCCGACCAACGTCGGTTCGGGCCGGAGGTTGATCCCGGTCGCGATCTCGACCTGGGCCGAGAGCTCGGTGAGGGCCTGGGCGAAGCCCGTCGCGGTCGCTCCGTCGTGGGTGGTAAGGGTGAGGGTGCGGCGTTCCGAGCAGCGGATGCCGTCCGCGATCTTGTAGCCGGGGCGGTAGCCGATGTGCTCCAGTAGCCAGCCGGCGCTGGCCCGCAGCTGCCCGTCGCTGTCGGTGTGGACCGGACAGCCAGCAGCCGACCAGCGGGCGGCCTGGGCGGCGGAGACCAGCGGATTGAGGAAGACCGATCCGGCCTGGCGGGCGTCGGGACCGTGGGGGTCGAGGAGGAGTCCACGGTGGTGACGGTTGGCGAGGACGGCGGCAGCCACCTCGGCGACGGGCGGTCGGGCACCGACGTGGACGCCGAGTTCGTCGGCAAGCGGCTGGTAGGTGATCGGGGCAGCCGTTGAGCGGGTGAGGTGGAACGTCGTGGTGAGGATGGTCCAGCGGCCGGGGTCGTTCTTGAATCGGCTGTCGCGGTGGCGAAGGCGGCATGCCTGGGCGGGCAGGGTCCGCAGTCGGCCCATGTCCCAGTCCCAGGCGGCGAGGTGGTCGAGGGTGTCGGAGATCTGCTGGCCGTAGGCGCCGGCGTTCTGTACGGGGGCGGCGCCGACAGTGCCAGGTATGCCGGCCAGGCACTCGATTCCGGTGAGGTGTTCGGCTGCGGCCCACTGAACGAGGTCGGCGAGCGGGTGGCCGGCCTGGACGGTCGCGGCCACCGTGTCGTCGGCCACCCGCTTCACGGTGATGCCTCGGGTGTTCATCACGGCGACGGTGCCCTCGTGGCCGGTGTCAGAGGCGATGACGTTGCTGCCGTGGCCGAGGGTGAGGGGTGCGTCCTCCTGCCGGTCGCCGATCGTCCGGACCAGTTCGAACCAGTCGTCGGGGTCGGCGACCTGCAGGACGTTGCTGGCGGGGCCACCGAGCCGCAGGGTGGTGAGGGACGCGAGCGTGGTGCTGGGCACGGGTGGCCCTCCTAGGGTTCGTCGGTGATGGCCTTGAGGGCGAGGGCCCGCAGCGGGGCGAGGCGGGTGCGGTTGTCCTGGTGGTGGTAGACGGCGTTGGTGCAGATGGCCAGGTAGCGGCCGGTGGCCGGGTCGAGGTAGAGGCTGGTTCCGGTGAAGCCGTGGTGGTAGGCGATCCGGCCCTCGTCGGCGAGGATCCAGGCCAGGCCACGGTCGAGGCCCGGCTCGATCTCGGCCTGCGGCTGCATGCTGTGGACGAGCCAGCGGCCCAGGGGCCCATCGGTGGAGTGCGAGGTCAGCAGGTGGGTGGCGAAGGTGGCGAGGTCGGCCGGGGTGGTGAACACCCCGGCGTGGCCGGCGACGCCGCCGAGCAGGGCGGCGTTGTCGTCGTGCGGCATCCCCCACAGTCGGGGCCCGCCGGTCAACCGCTGCTCGGTAGGGGCCACGCGGGCAGAGCGGGCGACCGGCCCATAGGTGGTGGCGGTCATGCCGAGGCGCTGCCAGAGCTCGGCCGCCAGCTCGTCCAGGCGCTGGCAGCGGTAGTGGGCCAGGGCCAGTCCGAGGAGGATGAAACCGCGGTTGATGTAGCGGTGACCCGCTCCGGGGTCGGCGATCAGCGGCTCTCCGCAGATCAGGTCAGCCAACGGCTCGGCGCGATGCCGGTACTGGTCGAGGCGGGTGTCGGCCCGCAGGCCGGAGGTGTGGGCCAGGACCTGGCGCACCGTCACCCGGCCTCCGGGTGCCTCGGTCGGGATGCCGGTCAGCAATTCGCGGATCGGGGTGTCCAGGGTGAAGCGATCCATGAGGGAGGTACCGACCAGCGGCCAGGTGGCCAGGACCTTGGTCAGCGAGGCCACGTCGTACACCGTGTCCGGCCCCGGCCGGGCGTCGCCGCACTCGGGAGCGACGATGCCGGAGGCCAGGTAGTCGGGCGGGGTGTCGAAGGTGCCGTGGGCGATGACGCCGCCGGGTACGGTGCCGTCTGTGGTCATCAGGTCCAGGCACTCGCGCAGGTCGGCGAGCGCGTTCGGGGTCCACGGCACGGTGTTGGTCACGGCTACTCCTGATCGATCGTCAAGTCGGCTCCGAGCGCGGCCAACTTCGGCAGCAGGCTGCCGTATCCGCGCCGCAGGTGGTACATCCCTCGGATCGTAGAGGTGCCCTCGGCGGCCAGGGCGGCGATCACGAGAGCGGTCACCGCCCGGATGTCCTCCCCGGCCACGCCGGTGCCCGTGAGTGCGGACCGGCCCCGGACGGTGATCACCGAGCCGGTCGCGTTGACGGCGGCGCCGAACGCGGCCAGGGCCGACAGGTGGGTGTCGCGCTGGGTGTAGATCCGCTCGTCGATGCGGGAGGCGCCCTCGGCCTGGGTGAGGAAGGCGGTCAGCTGCGGCTGCACATCGGTCGGGAAGCCCGGGTGAGGGCCGGTGGCCATCTGGACCGGCCGCGGCCCGGCCGGGGTGCTGACGGCCGTTCCGCCGTCCAGCGGGTCGAGCTGGATTCCGGCGTCGGCGAACACCGACACGAGCCCGTCCGGGAACGCGGCCGACGGGAAACGGTCCAGGTGGACGCCGCCGCCGGTGATGGCGGCGGCCAGCGCGAGGGTGGCGGCCTCCAGCCGGTCCGGCGGAACGGTGAACACCCCGCCCCGGATGCGGTCGGTGCCAGTGACGTTCAGGGCCGTCCTGCCCCGCCACTCGATGCCGACGCCGGCCTGCGAGAGCAGGGCGGCGGTGTGGGTGACCTCGGGCTCCACACTGGGGTTGAGGATCGCGGAGGTGCCCGGGGTACGGGCGGCCAGCAGCATCGCGGTGACCGTCGCACCCAGGCTCGGCCCCCACGAGCGGGTCTCGGCGTCGGTGATGAACGGCAGCCGCTTGCCGGTGAAGCGGGCCCGCACCCGGCCCCGGCTCACCTCGACCTCGGCCCCGGCGGCTTCCATCGCGGCCAGGTGCCGGTCGATGTAGCGGGCGCAGAAGGCGTCCCCGCCAGGGGTGGGGAAGGTGACCTTGCCGACGCGGGTCAGCAGAGCTCCGCCCATCACTGCGGTGGTGCGGATGCGCCGTCCGAGGTCGTCCGGGATGACCGGGAAGTAGGAGTCGGCCGGACGGGTGGCGAACTCGTCCCCGGTCACCGTCACACGGGTGCCGGTGTGGTGCAGGATGTCTGCGACCACCCCCGTGTCCAGGATCTCCGGAGCGCCGATCAGGGTCAGCGGGTCGTCGGCGAGGATCGTGGCGGCGTACAGGTGGAGGGCGGTGTTCTTGCTGCCCTGCACGGTGGCAGTGCCGACCAGGCGCTGACCGCCGGTGATCCGCACGGCCCGCTCGTCGAGCACGGTGGTGTCGGTGGTGGGCACGGTCACCTTCCTTGGCTTCCGGCGGGGAAGAAGCCACCGACCTGGGTCTTCGGATAGAGCAGGGTGTGCGCGCCGATCAGAGTGGCGGGCTGGAGCACGGTGCCGGCGGGAACGATCACGCCGTCGCCGATCACCGCGCCGAACTTCGTCTGTCCGGTGGCGATCCGGTGGCCGTCGAGGCGCGCGCAGACCTCCTCGGTGGCCGGTTCGGTGACCGGCCCGGAGGTGACCCGCAGGCCCGTGGTGGAGACGAACGCGCCGATGTTGACGCCGAGGCCGAGCACGGAGTCCCCGACGAAGCTGGTGTGCTTCATGAAGACGCCGCCTGCCAGCAGGGAACGGGTGACTTCGGCGCCGAAGCCGATCCGGCAGCCGGGGCCGATGACCGTGTTGTCCCGGACCCGGGCGCCGGCCTCGACCACCGCGCCGGAACAGACCAGTACCGGGCCGGTGACGAACGCGCCTTCCGCGATGACGGCTCCCGCCGCCACGATCACCCGGCCGCGGACGACGGCGCCGGGCTCGATGACTCCGACGGGCTCGGGCAGAGCGATGTCCAGTTGCTCGGTCAGCAGGTCGGAGACGGCCTTCTTGAGACCGAAGACGGTCGGGCAGCAGCTCAACAGTTGCAGGATCACGGGATCGGTGACCTGCTCGGTGTCGATGTAGTACTCGGGGGTGGTGCGGTAGTCGACGCGCGCCAGCGAGGCGTTGATCGTGGGCGCTTCGGGCAGCCGGTGCATGGCTGGTTCTCCTCTCGGACGGGCGAGTGGAAGAGGGCGCGGGGTCGTCGCGACGACCCGTGGGACCTATGAGACGGGCAGGTCGGGGGCGGTCGCGACCACCGGGGAACCGGCCTCGGCCTGGTGGTGCGCCGAGAGGCCGAGCAGGACGATGACGGGCAGGTGCAGAGCGGTCCAAGAAGCCGTCAGGAAGGCACTGAGCCGGTCACGGCCGGGCGGAGCGGCGTGCCGGGGACCGACAACGGGCAGGGGAGTGCTGTGCGTTGGCATGGGAAGGCCTCTGGCAGCATGAGCGGGGGTGGACGTTCCCCAGTGAACTGCTCGGCTGAAGACCGGATCCGTAGCCGGATTACGGGTCGTAGTCCGGTTACGGGTCAGATGATCTGCACACCTGCGCGGGCGGCGAAGTCCCGGACACCCGGCAGCTTGCGGTCGTGCCGCAGCAACCCGGAGGCGAGGTCGCGAACGGCGCCGCGGCGGACCTCCTGCGGGGCGGCCTCCTCGGCGGCCATCAGGGCCTTGAAGCACTGCTCGGGCTTGCCCCACTGGTCGAACGCGCGGGCCACGTCGATGAAGAACCGGGCCTGCCGTTCGGCAGTCGGCAGCGAGGTGGGATCGATCGTGCGGGCCAACTCGATCGCACGGCCGGCGTCACCGAGCTCGTAGTGCACCGACAACTCGTGCAGGGCGACGCCCTGTGCACCCTCGACCAGTCCGGAGATCCGGCCCGAGGCAGCGGCACTGTCTACGGCTTCCCGGATCAGGGCGTGCGCGTAGGAGCGGTCTCCGCTCTTCGCGGCGGTGTAGGCGGCAGTGGCGTAGAGGTCGCCGCGGGTGGCGAGGCGGGAAACCTCCGGTACGGAGGTGTCGGCGAGGAGTTCCTCGGCCGCGACCACCACGATGTCGGTCGCCCGCGCCAGGCTGCCCTGGCGCCGCCAAGCGCTGGACACCATGCGCTGTGCCTCGGCGACGACCAGCGGATCTCCTCCAGCTCGGGCGGAGGTCAGCGCCCGGTCGGCGGTGATGGCCACCAGGTTGTTGTCGCCGGCCTTGATGCACAGTCGGACGGCGACGTTGTAGAGCTGGGCCACGTTGCGGCCGCGTTCTTCGGACGTGCCGAGCAACTGCGCAGCCGCGATCCGACCAGGCAGGGCTTCGGCGAGGACGTCGTACCGAGCCGCCTTGAACTCCCGGCGGGACGCCACCAGGGAGGCTGCCACGGTTGCCGAGGTGGGCTCGCGGCGGGGGGACGGTACCCGGTCCGTCCCGTACAGGAGAAGGTCCTCCAGCCCGCCCAGCGACGTCGTCGCCTCGGCGTGCGCGGCCGGTTCTCCAACGGCCGGAGCGAACAGGGCGGCAGCCGCCAGGGCCATGAACGGGCGGCGACGCACATCGTCCTCCTCGGCAGCGGAAGTGCTCGTCAGCGTAGCCGAGGTGGGCTTCCGCGGGCGTGATCTCGGTCGGTCAGCAGCCGGTTGCGGCAAGGCGATCAGCTCGGCAAGGCCGACCTCCAGGACGTCGGCGAAGCGCTGGAGGAGTGTCAGGTCCTTGACCTGCTGCATGTCCCGCTCGACCAGGGACATCCAGTCCTCACTGCGACCGACCTCGGCAGCCAGTCGCAGCTGGGTCCACCCCAGCGTCGACCGCCTGAGCGAGATGAACGCCCCGAACGTCCTGCCGTTGTCCCCCACCGCAGACCCCCGCGGATCGTGTTCGACCAGCTACAGACCGCTACCGTATCGAGCTTCGTGGGAGCGGGCACCAGAAAAGTGAGCACATCCGTCGTTCGGCAGCCAGATGCGACGTCGTCGGGAGCCCAGGAGCGGTTGCTCGAAGGCCGGGTTCATCCGTCCCCGAGGCCGATAGGCTCTTCTCTTGCTTGTTGCCCCGCTCTGGAGGAGCTGGCGTGACACGGCGAACTGCCGAAGACCGTGCGGGGATTGCTGCTGCGATCGTGGTCCGAGAAGGCCGCCTCCTGATGGTCCGGCGGCGGATCAGCGAAGGCCAGCTCTCGTGGCAGTTTCCGGCGGGCGAGATCGAGTTCGGCGAATCGCCCGAGCAGGCGGCCGTCCGTGAGACCGCGGAAGAGACCGGGCTCGGAGTGGTGGCGGTCAGGCTCCTCGGCGAGCGCGTCCACCCGAAGACCGGCCGGCTGATGTCCTACACGGCCTGCGAGGTTGTCAGCGGTATCGCCGAGGTGGTGGACACCGAGGAGTTGGACGCGCTCGCCTGGGTGGCCCTTGCCGAGATCCCCGAGTACGTGCCGTACGGACTCTTCGATCCGGTGCAGGAGTACCTGAACATCACGCTCCCTTCATGACCACGCTGAACCGAAGGGCGCCTGATTCGTGGATCCGGTCCATCTGTCCGGCTCGCGCTTGGCACTTCGGGAAGTCGAATCCGATGACCAGAGTGCGCTGTTGGCCATCTACGGAGATCCCGAGGCCACCCGGCCCCTCAGCTTCGAACCCCGCACCGTCGAGCAGGTCCAGACGATCATCGACCGCTCCATCGCCTCCGCGGCCGAAACACCGAGAACCGAGTACTGCCTCGCCATCACCCACCCCGGCGACCAACGGCTCATCGGCTACGCGTGGTTGGCGACCGAGCCGCAGCAGGCGGCCACGATCGGGTTCGCCCTCCACCCGGCCGAGCGGGAGAGGGGCGTGGAGACCGTCCACCTGCTCTGCGCGCTCGGCTTCGACATCCTCGGCCTGCACCGCATCTGGGCCGCCCGCTCGCCCCTCAACGAGGCATCCGCCCGCACTCTCCTGCGGGCGGGCATGACCGAGGACGGTCGGATCCGCGACCACGTCTTCGTCCGCGGCGCCTGGCGCGACTCGATCACCCACTCGATCCTTGAGCGCGCGTGGGAGCCGCCCGATGGGCTGGGGGGCGTTGCCAACGAGCGCTGAGATTGGAGCTCGGAAAAAAGAAACAGGTCGAGACTGTGAACGCCGAAGGCCCGGACCGCTGTGCGGTCCGGGCCTTCGGTCAGGCGGAGGATACGAGATTCGAACTCGTGAGTGGTTGCCCCCAACACGCTTTCCAATTCTCCTGAACCCCGTCCACCGACGTTCAGGGCCATCCTGACCTGCGGCGGAGTGATTCGTCGGGCAGAGGCTGAACCCGGTTGGATCGAGGTGAATGAGACCAGAGCCGAGATCACGGCGGTGCAGCACGGCAGACGATGAAGTGACTGCCGCCTGGATCCGCCGCCGCAGGGTCACCATCGCGCGCATGGCGGTAATCGCATGTTCTGTGTCGGCGCAGTTCGGCGTCCCCCGTGGCGTCGGGTGGAACGGCGTAGCTGAGGCGGCGGGGTGCCTCGATCCGAGCGGAACGGGAAGTCGATCTGTTGCCCGCGGTTCTACTTGCGGCCCGGAGTCCACTTCATGCCGAGCCGGTACGCCCGGGAAATCACGTCCTGGATCCCCGGGCCGTCCTTCGGGGTGAACCACCTGACCTCGCGTCCGACGACGAGTTCGCCCTTCTGCCGCTTGATCAGGGCGATCGCGCACGCGTGCGCTTGCGGTGGGCACTCGTCGAGGCGCACCTCGAAGCGGTCACCGCGGTCGGAGGTGAGGGTCACCACCGCGTCGAGGCCGCGGAAGTCCCCGGATCCCTCGTAGATGTAGACGAAGAGGAGGAGTTTCGAGAACTCGGCCTGGTGATCCAGGTTGATCACGAGGTTCTCGCCGGTAGCCCGCGCACCGGTCCGGTCGTCCGCGTCGAGCGCGACGTACGGGAAGCGGTCCACCGAGCCGAACGAGTTGCCCAGTGCCTGGACGACGGTCTTGCGGCCGTTACTGAACCTGATCATGCATCCGAGGTCGAGGTCCACGTCCTTGACCGCCGAGGCCTGCAACGAGGCCCGCATCTTCCGGAAGATGCCGCGTACCTCTCCGGCCTTCTGCTGAGCGGCGGCCTGGGCCGACGTCCAGTTCAGGTTGACCCGGATGAGACCTGACGTCACGCCGTGCTTGTCCAGGGAGACGGTGGGGGACGCCTTCGTCAGGACGACTGGGGTGGGGACCATATGGACGGCACGCTCCTGGACGGTGGATCGAGGTGAAGCAGGTGTAGCCGACATCGAAGCCTCGGCCCGAGTCCTCGGGACGGGTGTTCGCTGATCCGTGACTGCTTCGACACTGGATCGCTGTCCATGGAACCGGCGGAGTGCGGTGCCGCGACCGGGAAGGGCCGGAGGGTCAGACCTTCAGCACCACGACGTGGTCCGGCAACAGTCTCTCTAGGTCCTCCGGATCGGAGGTGAAGACCGTCACCTGGCCCCGCTGCCGCAGCGCCACCACCGCGAGCACGGCGTCGATCGCGTACTTGTGCCCGTGCAGGCCGGCGTCCGCCAACAACCGACGGGCCTGTCGTGCCTCGTCCTTGCCCAGTTCCGCGACGTTCACCCGGGACAGCACCCAGTCCCAGCGCTGCTCCGTGGTGCGCGCGTCGTACGCCTCGACCAAGGTCATCGGCGAGGTGACGATCTCCGCCTCGCCGCGGGCGGCGAGGTCGAGGCGGGCGATCATCATCCGATCACCGCGGACCGCCAGCGACAGTGCCTCGCTGTCCAGCACGAAGACGCGCAGCCGCCGGACCTCCTCGGCGCGCTTCTTCACGCAGCCGCCCCGCTGCTCTTGCCTCGGGCCGCCCGGCGCCGGTCGTGCTCCGCGTCGAGGTCGTCCAACTCCGCGTAGGCGGCAGCCCGTTCGTCACTGCGGGCCGGCCCGTGCTCTTCCTCCAACCAGACGACCAGTTCCTGCAGACGGTCACGGTCGCGCTTGGCCCGGAGGGCGTCGGCGACGTAGGCGGAGAGGCCGCGCTCGGCACTGTCCGCGCGGATCTCGTCCAGCAGTTCCTCGGGAAGGGTGACGGTGACCTTCTTGGATGCCATACAAGCCACCATACTCGCCATACAGCAGGGGGGTCTGGCTTCTCGGGAAACGCCGAAGGCCCGGACCGCTGAGCGGTCCGGGCCTTCGATCAGGCGGAGGATACGAGATTCGAACTCGTGAGGGGTTGCCCCCAACACGCTTTCCAAGCGTGCGCCCTAGGCCTCTAGGCGAATCCTCCGTGGGAGAGCTTAGTACATGGAGAGGGGTGGTTGCGACCACGGTCTCGCAGGTGGGGGTGGGGGTGGCCTGGGGATCGGAGATCGGGGGGTGTTCGGGGGTGGGTGGGGGGAGTGGGGGCCGGGATCCGCTACTCTTGGGGCAGCCCCTCGTGTGGCGTCATCTCTCTGAACCCCCCCAGGGCCGGAAGGCAGCAAGGGTAGGAGGGCTCTGGCGGGTGCGCGAGGGGTCCTTGCGTTTGCGGGGTGTTGGTGGGTGGGCGGCCACGTTTGTCGGCCGGTCCCGATATCTTCGGGGGTGTGTCCCTAGCCCTGTACCGCCGCTACCGCCCCGAGACCTTCGCGGAGGTCATCGGGCAGGAGCACGTGACCGTCCCGCTCCAGCAGGCCCTGCGCAACAACCGGGTCAACCACGCGTACCTGTTCAGCGGGCCGCGCGGGTGTGGAAAGACGACGAGCGCCCGCATCCTGGCCCGCTGCCTGAACTGCGAGCAGGGCCCGACCCCCGATCCGTGCGGGGAGTGCCAGTCCTGCCGTGACCTGGCGACGGGCGGTCCGGGCTCGATCGACGTGATCGAGATCGACGCCGCCTCGCACGGTGGTGTGGACGACGCGCGCGAGCTGCGCGAGCGGGCGTTCTTCGCGCCGGTGCACAGCCGGTACAAGATCTTCATCCTGGACGAGGCGCACATGGTGACCTCGGCCGGCTTCAACGCGCTGCTGAAGGTGGTGGAGGAGCCGCCGGAGCACCTGAAGTTCATCTTCGCCACCACGGAGCCGGAGAAGGTGATCGGGACGATCCGGTCCCGCACCCACCACTACCCGTTCCGGCTCGTGCCGCCGGGCACGCTGCGCGACTACCTGGCGCAGGTCTGCGGCCGGGAGGAGATCCAGGTCGAGGACTCGGTGTTCCCGCTGGTGGTGCGGGCCGGCGCGGGTTCGGTGCGTGATTCGATGTCGGTGATGGACCAGTTGCTGGCGGGCGCCGGCGAGGCCGGTGTGACGTACCAGATGGCGACGGCGCTGCTGGGGTACACCGACGCGGCGCTGCTGGACGAGGTGGTGGACGCGTTCGCGGCGCAGGACGGCGCGACGGTGTTCCAGGTGGTCGACCGGGTGGTCGAGGGCGGGCACGACCCGCGGCGGTTCGTGACGGACCTGCTGGAGCGGCTGAGGGACCTGGTGATCCTGGCCACCGTGCCGGACGCGGGGGAGAAGAGCCTGATCGACGCTCCGGCCGACCGGATCGCGGTGATGCAGGCGCAGGCCGACCGCTTCGGCCCGGCCGAGCTGAGCCGCGCCGCGGACCTGGTGAACACCGGCCTGACCGAGATGCGCGGAAACGCCGCGCCCAGGCTGCAGTTGGAGCTGATCTGCGCCCGGGTGATGCTGCCCGGCGCGTACGGCGACGAGCTCTCGGTGCAGGCCCGGCTGGACAAGCTGGAGCGCCGGGCCGCCACGGGCGGTTTCGCCGCCCCGGTGGCGTTCCAGCCGATGGCCGCCGCGCCCGAACCCCCGGTGCAGCAGGCCCCCGCGCCGGCCCCCGCCCCCGTTCCCGCCCCTGCGCCGGTGCAGACCCCGGCCCAGGCCCCGGCCCCGGTTCCAGCTTCGGCTCCGGCCGGTGCCACCCCGGGCGCCTGGCCGATCCCGCGCAGCTTCTCGGCCGGCGAGCAGCCGCCCGCCGAGCCGGCTGCGCCGGAGGCCCCCGCCGCCCCCGTCCAGCAGATCCAACAAGTCCAGCAAGTCCAACAAGTCCAACAGGCCCCCGCGCAGCCGCAGTCGCAGCCGCAGCCGCCCGTCGGTGCGCAGCCCTCGGTGGCGGCGCAGCAGGGCGCCGGGCAGATCCGGCAGATGTGGCCGCAGATCCTGGAGGCGGTGAAGAACCGCCGCCGGTTCACCTGGATCCTGCTGAGCCAGAACGGCCAGGTGGCCGGGTTCGACGGCAGCACGCTGCAGGTGTCGTTCGTCAACGCGGGCGCCCGGGACAGCTTCGTCGGCAGTCACAGCGACGAGGTGCTGAAGCAGGCGCTGTCGGACGCGCTGGGCGTGGACTGGCGGGTGGAGTGCATCGTCGACCCGTCCGGTGCGACGAACCCGCCGTCCGCCCAGTCCTCGGCCCCCCGGCGCCCGCGGCCGGCGGTTGGGGCGCTCCGGCGGCCCCGCGCCCGGCCCCGCAGGCACCGGCGCCGCAGTATCAGCAGCCGGCCCCGGCGGCCCAGCCGGCGCCTGCCCCCGCCGCCGCCCCGGTCCCGCCGCCCGCCCCTTCCCCGCAGCCGCCGCAACAACAGCAGCCGCAGCAGCAACAGCGGCCGCAGCCGGTGCAGGCCCCGCCCGCGGTGGCGCCGGAGGACGACGTCCCGGAGGAGGACGACCCGGACTTGAACGAGGACGTCTTCTCCGCCCAGGAGTTGATCGTCCGCGAGCTGGGCGCGACGGTGCTGGAGGAGATCCACCACCGTCCGAGCTGATCCCCGCCGCCCGTGCCCCCGCCCCCACCGCGGCGGGGGAGCGGGCGGAACTGACGTGGGGCCGACGGGCGGCCGCGTAGGCTCGGGGGCGAGGTGCCGGTGCGGGCGGTTTCGGCCGGGCGCGCGCCGGTGTGTGCAGTGTCGACGGATCGAGGAGAGTTCCGTGTTCCCTGGTGGGCAGCCGAACATGCAGCAGCTGTTGAAGCAGGCGCAGAAGATGCAGGAGGACCTCGCCCGGGCGCAGCAGGAGCTGGCCGAGGCGCGGGTGTCGGGTTCCGCGGGCGGTGGCCTGGTGGAGGCGACCACGACGGGCGCGGGCGAGCTGGTCGCGCTGACCATCTCCCCGGAGGCGGTCGACCCGGAGGACACCGAGACCCTGGCCGACCTGGTGGTGGCCGCGGTGCGCGACGCCGCCGCGGCGGCGCAGAAGCTGCAGGCCGAGCGGATGGGCCCGCTGACCCAGGGCCTGGGCGGCGGCGGTGGCATTCCCGGCCTGCCGTTCTGACCCCCAGGCCGAACCCCGCGCCGTGCGCCCGGCCCGGCCCGGCCCGCCCGGCCTGCCCGGCCCGCCCGTCCCGTCCCGTCCCGTTCGAGCGACCAGCACCGGAGCACCGGATGCACCGGGCACCCCGCACGCACCGGGCACCCCGCACGCGCCGGGCACGCCGCACGCGCCGGGCACGCCGGGCGCACGGCGCGGAACCCCGGGTAACGGGCGATGTGATTTATGGCCAGTAGGGCGTCGGGCGGTGTGTCCGGCGCCCGATTCGTTGGATGATGGCACCGGAGACGGCACCGGGGCGCGAGCCCCGGTCGAAGGAAGGCGTGGCGGTGTACGAGGGCGTGGTGCAGGACCTGATCGACGAGCTGGGCAGGCTGCCCGGAGTCGGTCCGAAGAGCGCCCAGCGGATCGCCTTCCACATCCTGCAGGCCGATCCGGTGGACGTGCGCCGGCTGGCGCACGCGCTGCAGCAGGTGAAGGAGAAGGTCCGGTTCTGCGCGGTCTGCGGCAACGTCGCGGAGGCCGAGCACTGCCGGGTCTGCCTGGACCCGCGCCGGGACCTCGCGGTGATCTGCGTGGTGGAGGAGCCCAAGGACGTGGTGGCGATCGAGCGGACCCGCGAGTTCCGCGGCCGCTACCACGTGCTGGGCGGGGCGATCAGCCCGATCGAGGGGGTCGGTCCGGACGACCTGCGGATCCGCGAGCTGATGACCCGGCTCGCGGACGGCACGGTCACCGAGCTGATCCTGGCCACCGACCCCAACCTGGAGGGGGAGGCGACCGCGACCTACCTGGCCCGGCTGTGCAAGCCGATGGGCCTCAAGGTCACCCGGCTGGCGAGCGGACTGCCCGTCGGCGGGGACTTGGAGTACGCCGACGAGGTCACCCTCGGCCGGGCGTTCGAAGGGAGACGACTGCTCGATGTCTGACCGAACCGACACCACTGACCTGACGGACGGACTGCCGGGCCCGCTGGGCCGCACCGAGGCCCCGGACGACTTCGCGGTGCAGATCGCGGACTCGGTGGAGAGCTTCGTGCTGGCCGTCACCGAGGTCGCCAAGGGCGACGAACCGGGCAGCGCGATCTCGCTGCTGCTGCTGGAGGTCTCCCAGCTGCTGCTGGCGGGCGGCCGGCTGGGCGCGATCGAGGACGTGCTGCCGGATGACCGCTTCGAGCCGGACGCCGGCCCGGAGCCGGACGGGGTGGAGCTGCGCGAGCGGCTCGCCGAGCTGCTGGCGCCGATCGACGTCTACCACGAGGTCTTCGACCCGTACGGGCCGCCGGAGAAGCCCAGCGCGTTCCGGATCTCGGACGACCTGGCGGGGGTGGTCAGCGAGCTGCGGCACGGGCTGACGCACTACCGCGAGGGCCGGGTCTCGGAGGCGCTGTGGTGGTGGCAGTTCTCGTACCTGTCCAACTGGGGTTCGACCTGCTCGGCGGTGCTGCGCGCGCTGCAGTCGCTGATCGCGCACGTGCGGCTGGACTCGCCGCTGGGCGCGGTGCCGGACGGCGCGGACACCGACGACGACGGGCTGACGGACGAGCAGCTGGAGCAGCAGGCGGGCGACCTGATGGCGGCCGAGCTCGGGCTGTAGACGTGCCCAGGGGCTCCGCGGAGCTGCCGGAGGGGTTCCCGCGCCGGGGTGTGACGCATCCGTCATCCGCGGCGCGGAGGCGAAGATTCCGGGTGGCGGGCGGGGCCCGGGCGGCGATTCTTCGGGACGGGCGGCCGGGGCCCGCAGACCTGCCGGTCGGCGGTGACCAGAGTGCGATATTCGCATCTCACCATGTGGAAAGCGTCGGCCGGAGAACCCCTGCTCGTTAGACTGGCCGCGACCTACCACCCCGAGTCGAGGAGCCCCCGTGGGCCTTGTCGTGCAGAAGTACGGCGGCTCATCCGTCGCGGATGCCGAAGGCATCAAGCGCGTCGCCCGCCGCATCGTGGACACCAGGAAGGCCGGCCACGAGGTCGTCGTCGTGGTCTCCGCGATGGGTGACACCACGGACGAGCTCATCGAGCTGGCGGAACAGGTGACCCCTATTCCGTCCGGCCGTGAGTTCGACATGCTGCTGACCGCCGGAGAGCGCATCTCGATGGCGCTGCTGGCGATGGCGATCCGGACGCTGGGCTTCGACGCCCAGTCGTTCACCGGCAGCCAGGCCGGCGTGATCACCGACTCGACCCACAACAAGGCGCGCATCATCGATGTCACGCCGGGCCGCATCCGGGCCGCCCTGGACGAGGGCAACATCGCCATCGTGGCGGGCTTCCAGGGCGTGTCGCAGGTCTCGAAGGACATCACCACGCTGGGCCGCGGCGGCTCGGACACCACCGCGGTGGCCCTGGCGGCCGCGCTGGGCGCCGAGGTCTGCGAGATCTACACCGACGTGGACGGCGTGTTCACCGCCGACCCGCGGGTGGTCAAGAAGGCCCGCAAGATCGACTGGATCGCCTTCGAGGACATGCTGGAGCTGGCCTCGTCCGGCTCGAAGGTGCTGCTCGACCGCTGCGTGGAGTACGCGCGGCGCTACAACATCCCGATTCACGTACGATCGTCGTTCTCCGGTCTGCCGGGGACGATCGTCAGCGGCACCAACCCGAACCAGAAGCCCGAAGGGGGCGAGATGGAGCAGGCCATCATCTCCGGAGTCGCCCACGACACGTCGGAGGCCAAGGTCACCGTCGTCGGCGTGCCCGACAAGCCGGGCGAGGCGGCCCGGATCTTCCGCGCGATCGCGGATGCCGAGGTCAACATCGACATGGTCGTGCAGAACGTGTCGGCCGCGGCCACCGGCCTGACCGACATCTCCTTCACGCTGCCCACCAACGAGGGCCAGAAGGCGATCGACGCGCTGAACCGGGTCAAGGAGGGCATCGGCTACGAGTCGCTGCGCTTCGACGACGCGATCGGCAAGATCTCGCTGGTCGGCGCCGGCATGCGCTCCAACCCGGGCGTCACCGCGACGTTCTTCGAGGCGCTCTCCGAGGCGGGCGTGAACATCGAGCTGATCTCCACCTCGGAGATCCGGATCTCGGTGGTCACCCGCGCCGAGGACGTGCCGGAGGCGGTCCGGGCCGTGCACACCGCGTTCGGCCTGGACAGCGACAGCGACGAGGCGGTCGTCTACGGCGGCACCGGCCGCTGAGGCGGCGCGGCCCGTCCGGGTCCGCCGGATACCCACACCGCAACGGTTGTGTGCGGGACGGGTGAAGCGGACCCGGCCCGTCCGCCGGGTCTGCCAGAATCCCCCTTCGGAGCCAGTGCGCTCGGGAGGGGGATTCCCCTTCTCGCAAGAATGCCCCCGGGCCGGGGCAACCAGGACAGGGGATCGTGTGTCCAACCATCGTGATGAACGTGACCGGGGCGGCGGTGGCGGTCGCCCTGCCCGGGGCGGCCCGGCGGGGCGGTAGTCGGATGGGCTTTGCTGCGGCGGCAGCGGACGCGACCGGGGCCAGCGTCGACCAGCTCACCGACACCTACCGGGCCCACTACCGATCCCTGTTGCGGCTGGCCGCGCTGCTGCTCGACGACCTCTCCTCCTGCGAGGACGTCGTGCAGGAGGCGTTCATCCGGGTGCACGCCGCCCGGCGCCGGGTCCGCGACCCCGAGAAGACGCTCGCCTACCTGCGGCAGACCGTGGTCAACCTGTCCCGGTCGACCCTGCGCCGCCGCCTGCTCGGCCTCCGACTGCTGCCCAAGCCCATGCCTGACATGGCCAGTGCAGAAGAGGGGGCTTACGATGCGCTGGAGCGCGACGAACTCAAGGCCGCGCTACGGGGGTTGCAACGCCGTCAGCGGGAGGTACTGGTGCTGCGCTACTACGCGGACCTGACGGAGGCTCAGGTCGCGGAGGTGCTCGGCATTTCCATCGGCTCGGTGAAGGCGTACGGATCGCGCGGGCTCGCCGCCCTGCGGGTGCGGATGGAGCACGCCGATGACTGAGGGCAGGCCCCCCCGCCCGGACGACGCGCTTACCGAGGACCGGCTCCGCGAACGGCTGCACCGCGCCGTCGCCACCGTCGAACCCGGGCCCGGCGCGCTGCCCCGGCTGCGCGCCGCCGTGCCGCGCCGCCGCGCCGTGCGCCGACGGGCCCTGGGCGGAGCCGTGGTGCTGGCCGCCGCCATCGCCGCGCTGCCCGTGGTGGACGTCACCCAGCCGTTCAGCCTCTCCGGCGACTCCACCGGCGGACAGGCCGCGCCCGGCCCCGGCAGCAGCCCCGCCAAGACGCCCGGCCCCCACCCCGGCCACCCGCACACCGCCGCCGCCCTGCCCACCGCCGGACCGACCGGCACCGGCCCCGAGACGCTCCCCAACCCGTCCGCCGACCCCGACCCCGCCGCCCCGTCCGCCGCCGTCCCGCCCTGCGCCCGCACCGACCTCGGCCGGGCCGACGTCCAGCAGGCCGCCGCCGACCCGGCCGACGGCAAGGTGTACGGCTGGTTCCGGCTGACCAACACCGGCCCCCGCCCCTGCCGGGTCCCCGGCCCCGGGGCGCTCGCGCTGGGCGGCGGGGCGGCCGGCGTCCGCCTGCTCGCGCACACCGCCGGCGACCCGGCCGGCTCGCTGTCCGACCCGGCGGCGCTGCCCGCCGCCGTCCTGCTCGACGCGGGCGGCTCGTACCTGGTGCGCTTCGCCTGGGTGCCGGCGGGCTGCGCCACCGCCTCCGGCACGCCCACCGGTCCGGCCGGGCCGCCGCCGGCCACCCCGGCGGCCAGCGGCGCCGCGGCGCCCGCCGGCACCGGCGCCGACCCCGCGGCCGCCGCCGGTCCGACCCCGGACCGACCCGGGTCGCGGCCGGGACCGACCCGTCCCCGACCGCCGCCCCGACCGGCGGCGCGACCGCCACCCCCCGCCGGCCGCCGCCTTCACGCTCGGCTACACCCCCGACCCGGCCGCCTCCGCGGACCCACCGGTCGGCACCACCCTGCCGGTCGGCTGCGGCGGCACGGTCTACTGGACCGGCCCGGAGCCCGCCCCCGCCCCGGCCCAGGGCGCCTCCCCGAGCGCCACCCCGTAGGCCCTGTCCGGCCGATCTTGCCGGGCGCGCGACGCCGGGCATCCCGCCTGGAAGCACCGGCCCAACACCCAAGTACATCCAGTACGAGGGCGTCGGGCCGGCACTCCCAGCCCAGGGGGCACCTCCCAGCCCCCCTCGGGGCTGGGGGAGCCCGACGCCGCGCGCTGATCCGACAAGACCGACCGGACCGGGCCTGGGCGGCGCTCAGGCCTGCCGGGTCGGCAGCACCACCAGCTGGCGCAGGTTCACGTGCCGGGGGCGGCTGGTCGCGTAGGCGACCAGGTCGGCGACGTCCGCGGCGGCCAGCGGGCCGATCGCGTCGAACATCGCGCCGAGCTGCCCGTCCGGGCCGAGCGCCGGGTTGTCGATGTGGCTGCCCAACTCGGTGTCGGTCAGGCCGGGTTCGATGTTGGTGACCCGCACGTCGCGCGGGCCGTACTCGCTGCGCAGCGCGGCCGACAGCTGGGTCAGCGCGGCCTTGGTGGCGCCGTACACCGCGTAGTTGGGGAAGACCACGTGCGCGCCGATCGAGGAGACGTCGACCAGGTCGGCGGTGCCGCCGGCCGCCGCGGCGGCGACCAGGTCGGGGCCGAAGGCGCGGATGATCCGCAGCGCGCCGGTCAGGTTGGTGTCGATCATGCGGGACCACTCGTCGATCCGGCCGTCGTCGACCGGGTTGGGCAGCATCACGCCGGCCGCGTTGACCAGCAGGTCGACCCGGCCGAAGGTCTCGTGGACCAGCTCGGCCGCCGCGTCCACCGCGGCCCGGTCGGTGACGTCGGCGGCCACCGCGAGCGCGTTCGGGCCGAGTTCGGCGGCCAGCGCGGCGAGCCGGTCGGCCCGGCGGGCCAGCAGCGCGACCCGGGCGCCGTCCGCGACCAGCTGCCGGGCGACCGCCTCGCCCATGCCGCTGGCGGCTCCGGTGACGACCGCGGTCCGACCGTTCAGTGCGGGGTAGCCCATGGGAATCGCTCTCCTCGTCCGTTCCTGCGTCCTGCTGACGGGACGAGTCTGGCCGCGGGCGGCGGCGCCACCCAGGGCCGTGGTTTTCCTGGGTCCGCGAGAACCACCTTCGCGGCGGCCGACGTATCGTCTGGGCATGAGCGAACTGGGGGAGTTCCTGCGGCAGCGCCGGGCCCGGATCCAGCCGTCCGACGTGGGCCTGCCGGAGCTGGGGCGCCGACGCCGGGTGCCGGGGCTGCGCCGCGAGGAGGTGGCGCAGCTGGCCGGGGTGAGCGTCGACTACTACGTGCGGCTCGAACAGGGCCGGGGCGACGGCGTCTCCGCGGAGGTGCTGGACGCGGTGGCCCGGGTGCTGCGGCTGGACGCCACCGAGCGCGGCCACCTGCACACCCTGGCCCGCCCGCCGCGCGGCACCCACCGGCGCACGCCCCGGCAGCTCCGGCCGGGGCTGCGGCTGGTGCTGGACGCGCTGGCGACCCCGGCGTTCGTGCTCGGCCGCTGCATGGACGTACTGGCCTGGAACGCCCCGGCGGACGCGGTGGTCGGGTTCTCCGCGCTGCCGCCGGGCGAGCGCAACATGGCCCGGCACGCCTTCCTCACCGAGGCCGGCGGCCGGCTGTACCCGGAGTTCGAGCGGGTCGCCGCCGAGACCGTCGCCCACCTGCGGCTGGACGCGGCCCGGCACCCCGACGACCCCGAGCTGGCCGCGCTGCTGGCCGAACTGGCCGCCGGGAGCCCGCTGTTCGCCGAGCTGTGGGCCCGGCACGGCGTCCGGGAGAAGGCGTCCGGGCGCAAGCTGCTGCTGCACCCGCGGGCCGGGGAGCTGGACTTCGGGTACGAGACGCTGGCCCCGCCCGGCGAGCCGGGGCTGCTGCTGGTCGTCTACACCGTCGAGCCGGGTTCGGTGACCGCCGGGCGGCTGGCGGGGCTCACCGCCGCCGCGGCGCGCTGAGCCGGGGAGCGGCGGGTCCGGGCTCAGATCCCGAGGGAGAGCGCGCGGGCCCCGGCCCGTTCCAGCAGCGCGTGCACCTCGGCCTGGCGGCGGCCCGGGCGGTCGTTCCACACGTCGGGGGAGGGCACCGGGCGGCCGGTGGCGTGCAGCACCTCCATCACCTGGGCGCGGGCCCGGCGCACCGTGTGCGCGGTGCCGTAGCCGTGCGCCAGGACGGCGGTCTGCGCGCCCAGCAGGCAGACCCGGCCCCGGGCGTCCCACAGCGCGCCCTGCGTCCAGCCCGCCTCGGCGAGGTAGCGGGAGGTCAGCCGCAGGTGCCCGGCGACGGTGACCTCGGCCGGGCGGGCCGGGCGGCGGGCCAGCCGGTCCAGCAGCGAGCGGCCGGGCAGCGGGTGGCCGTGGTTCCAGGGCTGCCGGACGCTGCCGTGCGGGGCGGCCGGTGGCGCGGGCGGGAGGACGGGCCCGGGGGCGGGCAGTCCGGCCAGGTACTGCTCGATCTCCTCGACCAGGCCCAGCTCCAGGGCGAGGTCGTGGGCGTCGAGCCGGTCGAACGGGGGCGCGGGGACGGTCACGGCGAGACTCCTCCGGTCGATATGTCCGTGTTTGTCACGGTACCGTTGATAGTCCGTCAGGAACCGCACCGCACCAGCTCCGTGTCCGAACCGATCCCGTCCGCCCCGCCGACCCGTTCCGATCACCCCCCGGCATCGGGTTGGATGAGTGCATGAACGAGCAGACGAACGTCGTTCCGGCGTGGGAGCAGCGGTTCCGGGCGGCGCGGGTCTCCCTGCCCGACTGGGCGGACGAGGCACCCGACCGGGCGCTGTACGTGTCCAACGCGACCGGCACCTACGAGGTGTACGCGTGGGACCGCTCCACCGACGAGCACCGCCGGGTCACCGACCGCCCCAACGGCACCACCGACGCCGAACTCGCCCCCGACGGCCAGTGGATCTGGTGGTTCGACGACACCGACGGCGACGAGTTCGGCGTCTGGCGCCGCCAGCCCTTCGCCGGCGGCCCCGACGAGGAGGCCGTCCCGGGCGTGCCCGCCGCCTACTCGGCGGGCCTGGCGCTCGGCCGCGACGGCACCGTGGTGGTCGGCACCTCCACCGACGACGAGGGCACCACCCTGTACCTGCGCCGCCCCGGCGCCGACGGGCCCGAGGTGGTCTACCGGCACGCCGAGTACGGCGGCGTCGGCGACCTCTCGCACGACAGCACCCTGCTGGCCGTCGACCACACCGAGCACGGCGACGCGATGCACTCGGCGATCCGGGTGCTGCGCCTGGCCGACGGCGCCACCGTCGCCGAACTCGACGAGGTCACCGGCCGCACCGAGCCGCGCGGCGTCGCCTGCCTGGGCTTCGCGCCCGCCCCCGGCGACACCCGGCTGCTGGTCGCCCACCAGCGCAGCGGCCGCTGGGAGCCGATGCTGTGGGACGTCGCGGCCGACACCGAGACCGAGCTGAAGCTCCGCGACGAACAGGGCCGCCCGTTCCCCGGCGACCTGTCCGCCCAGTGGCGCCCGGACGCCCGCTCGCTGCTGATCGAGCACGAGTACGAGGCCCGCTCCGAGCTGTTCTCCTACGACCTGGACACCGCCGAGCTGACCCGGCTGGACACCCCGCGCGGCACCGTCGCCGGGGCCACCGCCCGCCCCGACGGCACGGTGGAGTTCCTGTGGTCCTCGGCCGCCGAGCCGTCCGCGGTGCGCTCCACCTCCGGCGCGGTGGTGCTGCGCGCCCCCGGCGCCGTCCCGCCCGGCTCGGCGCCGGTCGAGGACGTCTGGGTGGACGGCCCCGGCGGCCGGGTGCACGCCCTGGTGCAGCGCCCGGCGGGCGACGGCCCGCACCCCACGGTGTTCGAGGTGCACGGCGGCCCGACCCACCACGACAGCGACTCCTTCGCGGCCGGGCCCGCCGCCTGGCTCGACCACGGCTTCGCCGTCGTCCGGGTCAACTACCGCGGCTCCACCGGCTACGGGCAGGCCTGGACCGACGCCCTCACCGAACGCGTCGGCCTGATCGAGCTGGAGGACATCGGCGCCGTCCGCGACTGGGCGGTGGCCTCCGGCCTGGCCGACCCGGACCGGCTGGTGCTCTCCGGCGGCTCCTGGGGCGGCTACCTCACCCTCCTCGGCCTCGGCACCCAGCCCGACCACTGGACGCTCGGCCTGGCCGCCGTCCCGGTCGCCGACTACCTCACCGCGTACGCCGACGAGATGGAGGCGCTCAAGTCGCTGGACCGGACGCTGTTCGGCGGCACGCCCGAGGAGGTCCCGGAACGCTGGCACGCCTCCTCCCCGCTCACCCACGTCGAGCGGGTCAAGGCCCCGGTGTACATCAGCGCCGGCGTCAACGACCCGCGCTGCCCGATCCGGCAGATCGACAACTACGTCCGCAGGCTGGAGGAGCTCGGCAAGGTCCACGAGGTGTACCGCTACGATGCCGGGCACGGTTCGCTGGTCGTCGACGAGCGGATCAAGCAGCTCCGGCTGGAGATCGACTTCGTCCGGCGCCACCTGGCGCCCGGCACCGTCCGGTGACCTGCGGGCCGATCGACGCCGACAAGGGGGACGACTGATGGGTGGACGCGCCGCGCTGGCCGTCGTCGCGGCCGGCGCCGTGCTGCTGACCGCGGCCGGCTGCTCCTCGGGCAGCGGGGACCACGGCTGCGTCCGGGCGGCCGGTGCCGTCGCCGCCGACACCGGCCTCACCCTCGCCGACGCGGTGTCGGCCGGGAACGGCGGCGGCAACGTCGTGCTGGCCAAGAGCGGCAGCAGCGGCGGCGGCCGCAGCTCGAAGGGCGGCTCCGGCAGCCGGGGTTCGAAGGGCTCCAAGAGCTCCGGCAGCAAGGGCTCCGGCTCCGGCGGCTCCGGCAGCAAGGGCTCGGGCTCCAGCGGCTCGGGCATCACGCACTACGGCGGAGGCGGCACCACGGTGGTGCACCACTACCACCACCGCACCGCGGGCTCCACCCGCACCGACGACTACGTCGACGACTGCGGCAACCCGTCGCCCGCGCCCGGCGTCGTGGGCGGCGACTTCCACGAGGGCTGCGCCACCCCCGGCGCGCTGCCCGCGGCGAGCCCGGCCACCGGCACGCCGGCACCGGCGCCGACCGGCACCGGGGCGAGCGCCGCGGCTCCGCCGGTGCCGTGCGGCAGCCCGAGCGCTTCCGCGCCGGGCGCCCTGCCGTCGAAGTCGCCCTCCCCGCTGCGGACGCCGTCCCCGTCGCCGTCGAAGTCCGGCTGAGCGGGCAACCGGCAGTGGGTCAGTCCAGGACCGGGTCCAGCCCGAGGGCCCGGTCCTGGGCGGCCTCCGCCTCGCGGCGCACCAGCCGGAACCACATGAACACCACGAACCCGGCGAAGACGAACCACTCCAGGGTGTAGCCCAGGTTCTGGAACGCCCGCAGGCTCAGCCCGTCCCCGCCCTCCGGCTGCACCGTGGGCACCGCCGTCAGCCCGGACGGGACGTCGTCGGCCGCGACCCAGCCGTCGTACACGGGGTACGGCAGCACGTTCACCAGCGTCGCCGGACTGATCGTGCCCAGCTGCCCGGCGGGCAGGCCGCCCGCCACCGCACCGCCGCTGCCGCTGTTCTCCGGGGCCTGCAGCCGGCCGGTCACGCTGACCTGCCCGGCCGGCACGTCCGGCGCCGCCCCGGGCTCGCCCGCCGCCCAGCCGCGCACCACGGCCACCGCCCGGCCGCCGTCGGTGAGCAGCGGCGTCAGCACGTAGTAGCCCTGCTTGCCGTCCACCGTCCGGCTCGGCACCAGCAGTTGGTGCGCGCCGTCGTACGCGCCGGTGACGCGCACCGTCCGGCCGACGGTGTCGGTGCCGACCTTCGCCGCGCCGTCCGGCAGCACCGCCGCCAGCGGCTGCGCGTCGGCCTGCGCGGACGCGGCCGCGGCCCGCCCGTTCTCCTGGTGGGTCGAGACCCGGGACTCGAAGCGGTCCAGCTGCCAGGTGCCCAGCATCAGGCAGACCACGATCGCCGCCACCGCGACGACCGTGCCGACGAGCCACCGCGGGCTGAGCAGGAACCGGTACACCCCACCACGGTAACCATTCCTGACATCCCCGATGAGCGCGGGTCGCCGGCTCCCCGCCGCCGACCCCGTTCCCCGATCTCTCCATTTCGGGATACTGTCCCTGATGTGAGAAACGACGACCTCCCGGGCGAGGAGGACCACCGCCTGGCCGCCCGCCTCGCCGCCCTGCGCGCCGACCGCGGCTGGTCACTGGACGAACTCGCCCGCCGCAGCGGCATCAGCCGCTCCACGCTGTCCCGGCTGGAACGCGCCGAACTCAGCCCGACGGCCGCCCAGCTCGGCCGGCTCTGCTCCGCCCACGGCCGCACCGTCTCCCGGCTGCTGGCCGAGGTCGAGGCCGAACCGCCCGGCCTGCTGCGCGCCGCCGACCAGCCGCGCTGGCACGACCCGGCCACCGGCTTCGCCCGCCGCTCCGTCTCGCCCCCGCACCCCGGGCTGCGCGCCGAACTGGTCGAGGGCACCCTCCCGCCCGGCGCGGCCATCCGCTACGACGCCCCGCCCGTCCCCGGCCTGGAACAGCACCTGTGGGTGCTCGACGGCGAACTGCACCTGGAACTCGACGGCACCGTGCACCACCTCGCCGCGGGCGACTGCCTCCGCTACCGCCTGCACGGCACCTCCGGCTTCCACTGC
Organism: Kitasatospora sp. YST-16; assembly: GCF_026802215.1. Lineage (NCBI taxonomy): Bacteria > Bacillati > Actinomycetota > Actinomycetes > Kitasatosporales > Streptomycetaceae > Kitasatospora > Kitasatospora sp. YST-16. The sequence continues at coordinate 3,242,746 of NZ_CP113837.1, read as the reverse complement.
CCCGGCCCCCACCCCGCCCGCTACCTGATCGCCCTGGTGCTGCCATGACCCCGCCCCCGCTGCTGCTCACCCCCGAGGGCCTGGACGCCCGCCGCGACACCCTCGCCGACCTGCTGCTGGACGCGGTCGCCGACGGCGCCTCGGTCGGCTTCCTGGCCGGCACCACCCACGCCGAGGCCGCCGCCTGGTGGGACACCCTCCGCCCCTCCGTCGCCGACGGCACCCGCCTGCTCTGGACCGCCGAGGACCCCGCCGGCCGAGCCCTGGGCACCGTCTCCCTGCTCCGCGAACAGAAGCCGAACGGCCGCCACCGCGCCGAGATCGCCAAACTCCTGGTCCACCGCACCGCCCGCGGCGCGGGCCTCGGCCGCCACCTGCTGACCCACGCCGAACAGGCCGCCCGCACCGCCGGCGCCACCCTCCTCCTGCTCGACACCCAGACCGGCAGCCCCGCCGAACGCCTCTACCGCACCGCCCACTGGACCCCCTTCGGCACCGTCCCCGCCCACGCCGCCACCCCGGACGGCACCCTCGCCGACACCACCTACTACTACAAACACCTCGCCTGACCCCCTGGCCGGCCCGGGCCACCTCCCCGCCCGCCCCGGCTCTTCCCGCTGCCCGACGGCCCCCGCCCCGGATCCCCTGACTCCCTTGCCCGCAGGGCCTCCTCACCCCACCCCGGCCCTTCCCCACCGCCCCACCCGATGGCAGAAAAAGTGGGGTCCGTGTCCTTGCTGCCACCACCCCCGCCCGCCAGGCTGGGAGCATGTCGACCCGCAGTGTGCTGATGGTCCTGTTCGACGGGGTGCAGAGCCTCGACGTCAGCGGCCCGCTGGAGGTGTTCCACGCGGGCGGCTACGCCGTCACCACCGCCTCGCCGGGCGGCCGCCCGGTGCGCACCAGCAGCGGTCTCACCCTGCTGCCCGACACCGATCTCGACCTGGCCGCCCCCGCGCACACCCTGCTGGTGCCGGGCGGTGCCGGTACCCGGGAAGTGGTCGATCCCGGGCTGCTGGTCCGGATCGCCGCCCTCGCGGCCGAGGCCCGGCGGGTCGTCTCGGTCTGCACCGGCACCTTCCTGCTGGCCGCGGCCGGCCTGCTGGCGGGCCGCCGGGTCACCACGCACTGGCGGCACTGCGCGACGCTGGCCGCCCAGTACCCCGAGCTGACCGTCGACCCGGAGCCGATCTACGTCCGGGACGGGCGGTTCCTGTCCTCGGCGGGCGTCACCGCCGGCATCGACCTGGCACTGCACCTGGTCGAGGAGGACCTCGGCCGGGACGCCGCGCTGGCGATCGCCCGCGAGCTGGTGGTGTTCCTGCGCCGTCCGGGCGGCCAGGCCCAGTTCTCCGCGCAGCTGTCGGCGCAGCTCGCCGAGCGGGACCCGGTGCGCGAGGTGCAGCGCTGGATCACCGAGCACCCCGAGGACGACCTGTCGGTGGAGTCGCTGGCCCGCCGCGCCGCGCTGTCGCCGCGCCAGTTCGCCCGGGTCTTCACCGCGGACGTCGGCGTCACCCCGGGCCGCTACGTGGCCGGGGCCCGACTGGAGGCGGCCCGCCGCCGGCTGGAGGACACCCGGGACGGCGTCGAGCAGATCGCCCGGGCCTGCGGCTACGGCTCGGCCGAGGCGATGCGCCGGGCCTTCGCCCGCACCCTGGCCACCACCCCGGCCGACTACCGCCGCCGCACCCGCTGAGGCCCGCCGCCGCGGACCGCGCTCACCGCCGCGTCCGAGCCGCGCTCACCGCCGCGACCGGCCCGCGTTCATCATCGCGTCCGGCCCGCGGTCACCACTGCGACCAGGGCATGGTCCAGCCGCTGAGGCCGTTGGAGGGGTCGAGCGGCTCCTGCTTGACGGAGTTCCGGACGATCACCACGTCGCCGATCTTCGAAGCGGCGTAGACCTTTCCGGCGGTCGAGTCCTCGTCGCCCTGCGGGGTGTCGACCATGCCGATGCAGCCGTGGCTGATGTTCGCCCGCCCGACCGACCCGGCGGCCTGCGGGTTGCCGTGCAGGTAGGTGCCGGAGGAGGTCAGGCGCATCGCGTGCGGTTCCATCGCCTCGTAGCCGGGGCCCTTGAGGTTGGTCTGGCCCTCGGAGGTCATCTTCTCCATCCGGCTCTTGGCCGAGATGGTCATGGTGCCGTTCCAGGAGGGGTTGTCGTTGGTGCCCGCGACGATCGGGATGGTCTGGTCGGGCTTGCCGTCCTCCTTGACCACCATCTGGTGGGTGCGGGCGTCGACCTCGCTGATCCGGGAGCGGGCGATGGTGAAGTGCTCGTCGCGCTGGGTCGCGCCGTACACGCCGGGCGCCAGTTCCACGCTCTTGGTGCGCAGGTGGACCTGCACGGTGGTGCCGGGCTTCCAGTACTCGGCGGGGCGCAGGTCGAGCCGGGTGTCGTTCTCGAACCAGTGCCCCTTGACCTGGGTGCCGTCCGAGGCTTCGACGACGACGGCCCGCTCGGCCGCCTCCTTGTTTTTGACCTTCACGCCGAAGTCCACCGAGATGATCATGCCGACGCCGAAGCTGTCGCCGGTCACCACGTTGTCCTCGACCTTGGCGGTCCGCTTGGGGACGAGGGTGGTGAAGGTGCTGGTGGCGGTGGTGGCCACGCCGTCGGCGTCGGCGGCCTTGGCGTTCACCCGGTAGGTCGCGCCGACCGCGAGGCCGCCCGTGACCGGGACCCAGCTGAGGCTGTCGGCGGCGATGGCGCCCTCGACCGGCCTGCCGTCCTGGTCGGTGACGGTCACCTCGGTCAGCTTGCCGGTCGCCACCGAGACCTTGACCGCGCCCGGGGCCACGTCCTGCGCGCCGTCCCCGGGCTCGATCGACAGCACGGCCGCGGACGCCTTGGGCGCCGCCGGGCTGCTCTCCCCGCCCCGGGCCGGCCCCCGGCGCCCGCGCCGCCCCCGGTGCCGCCGCCCCCGCACGCGGCCAGCAGCAGCACCCCGCCCAGTACCCCGCCCACCATCGAAATCCGTCGCACGACGGCCCCCTCCGTTCGATCTTTCCGGAAGAGGTACACGCACGAAGGGGCGGCCGGGTTTCGGCCCCGGGCCCGGAGAAGTGTCACGATTCCGCACGGCCGCGGCGCGGTGTCCGGACGGGGTCAGCCCGCCCCGCCCGGGCGCTGGAACTCCGGCTGGTCCAGCAGCCGCAGCCAGCTGCCGTCGGGCTGCTGCCGCACCACCTGGGCGCGGGCCCCGGCGCCGTCCTTCGGCGGGGTGGCGGTCAGCGCGATGCCGTCCGCGGCCAGCGTGGGCAGCGGCGGTTCGGGCGTGAACTGCGGCCGGTGGGCCAGTACTTGCTCCCACAGCTGCTGGATCGCGGCCCGGCCGACCGTGAACTGCCCCGGCGGGTAGGCCATCACGGCGTGCTCCTCGTACAGCGCGGCGACCCCGGCGGCGTCGCCCGCGTTGGAGCGCTCCACGAACAGCCGGGTCAGGTCCTCGGGCCGCATCGCCTTCTCGTACTCGCCCATCATCGGCTCCTTCGCTCGTCGTCCTGCCCTGTGCCCTCCACCCTCCTCCCGCCCCGGCCAGAAGTCCAACAGCTGGTTGTGCTCCCTACTAGAATCAGTACTCATGGAACTGAGGCAGCTGGAGTACTTCGTCGCGGTCGCCGAGGAGCGCAACTTCACCCGGGCCGCCGAGCGGGTGCACATCAGCCAGTCCGGGGTGAGCGCCCAGGTCCGGCAGCTGGAACGGGAGTTGGGCGCCGAACTGTTCGACCGCTCGGCCCGCGCCGTGACCCTCACCGTCGCCGGGAAGGCCGCCCTGGAGCACGCCCGGCAGGCCCTGGCCGCCGCCCGCGCGGTCGAGCAGGCGGTCGGCGAGGTCACCGGCCTGGTCCGCGGCAGCCTGCGGCTGGGCATGGTCGCGGGCTGCACCCTCACCCCGCTCTTCGACGGCCTGGCCGCCTTCCACCGGGCCCACCCGGGCGTCGAACTCGCCCTGCTGGAGGACGACTCCGATCACCTCACCGAGGCCGTCCGCACCGGCGCCCTCGACCTCGCCCTGATCGGCCGCCCCGCCCCCGCCCCCGAGGGCCTGGACGCGCACGTGGTGGTCGGCGAGCCGCTGGTCGCCGCCGTCCCGCCCGGCCACCCGCTGCTGGACGTCCCCGCCCCCGCCCTCGCCGACCTGCTCGCCCACCCGCTGATCTGCATGCCCCGCGGCACCGGCCTGCGCGCCGTCCTGGACCGCGACTGCGCCGCCCGCGGCCTCACCCCGCGCATCGCCCTGGAGGCCGGCGCCGCCGCCGCGATCGCCGACCTGGCCGCCCGCGGCCTCGGCGTGGCCGTGCTCAGCCGCTCGATGGCCGCGGCCTTCCCGGCCCTCACCCCCGTCCCGGTCGCCGACCTGACCACCCCGGCCCTGCTCGCCCTGGTCAACCGCCCGTCCCCGCCCCCGGCCCTGGCCGCCCTGCTCTCCGCCCTGCGCCGGGCCTTCCACCTCCCGGCACCCCCGGCATGACGAAGGGCCGCCACCGGGCGGCCCTTCCCCGTTCCCCGATGCCTAGTTCACGAACGCCAGCTCGTGCGGCGTCCCGTTGAACCGCAGCCCGCCGTCCTCGGTGACGGTCACGATGTCCTCGATCCGGACGCCGAACCTCCCCGGCAGGTAGATCCCCGGCTCGATCGAGAAGCACATCCCGGGCACCAGCGGCTGGGTCTCGCCCTCGACCATGTACGGCGGCTCGTGCGTGGTGAGCCCGATGCCGTGGCCGACCCGGTGGATGAAGTACTCGCCGTACCCGCCGTCGGTGATCACCTTGCGGGCCACCCGGTCGATGTCCTGGCAGGTCACCCCGGGCGCGACGGCGTCGAACGCGGCCTGCTGGGCGCGCCGCACCAGGTCGTGCACGGCCAGCACCTCCTCCGGCGGCTCGGTGCCGACGAACACGGTCCGGGTGGTGTCGGAGCCGTAGCCGTCCTTCAGCCCGCCGAAGTCCAGCACCACGGTGTCGCCCTGCCGGATCAGCCGGTCCCCGGCCTCGTGGTGCGGGTTCGCCCCGTTCGGCCCCGAGCCGACCACGGTGAAGTCGACCTGGCTGTGCCCGTGCTTGATCAGCAGCGCGGCCAGGTCGGCGGCCACCTGGTTCTCGGTCCGCCCGACGAAGGGCATCCCCAGGATCTCCCCGTACGCCAGGTCCGCCGCCGCCCCGGCCGCGGCCAGCCGCTCCAGCTCGTCGTGGTCCTTCACCGCCCGCAGCATCGGCAGCACCGCCGTCAGCGCCGCGTACGAGCTGCCCGGCAGCGCCTGCTGCAGCCCGAGCAGGTGCATCGCCCAGGCGTTGTCGGAGATCCCGTACCGGCCGCCGCCGTCCAGGTTCGGCGCGAGCGCCGCGTACGGGTCGCTGCCGTCCGTCCAGTCGGCCATCCGGACGGCCTCCGCGCCCGGCGCCTGTTCGGCGTCCGGGCGCTCCAACTTCGGCACCAGCAGCACCGGTTCGGCCCCCGCCGCGATCACCAGGGCGGTCAGCCGCTCGGTCGTCGCGGTGGGCTGGTAGCCCGTCAGGTAGGCCAGGTCGGGGCCGGGGGTGACGACCAGTCCGGCCAGGCCGGCGTCCGCGGCGGCGGTCGCGGCGCGGGCCATCCGGGCCTGGAAGTCGGCGGTGGTGAACGGCGCGGGCATGGGCTCCCTCTCGAATCAGCGGCGGTCGGCGGCGGTCAGTGCCGGTCAGTGGCGGTCAGCGGCCGTCAGCGGTGGTGGGCGGCCGCGTAGTGGCGCAGGAACAGCGCCTCCACGGTGGCCATGTGCTCGATCTCGGACGGGTCCACGCTCTCGTTGGGCGCGTGGATCAGGCAGCGCGGCTCCTCCACGCCCATCAGGATGATCTCCGACTCCGGGTACTGCGCCGCCAGCACGTTGCACAGCGGGATCGACCCGCCCTGCCCGAGGAAGGACAGCGGCTTCCCGTAGACCTCCTGCGCGGCCGCGTCCAGCGCCGCGTACGCCGGGCCGTCGGTGGCGGCCCGGAACGGCGAGCCCTTCGACTCCGGCTCCACCGTGACCCGCGCGCCCCACGGCGCCGCGGCCACCAGGTGCGCGGTCAGCGCGTCCTGCGCGGTGCCCGGGTCCATGCCGGGCGGCACCCGCAGGCTGACCCGGGCCCGGGCGGTGCCGGGGATCGCCGCCGCCGAGCCGACCACCGGCGCGCAGTCGATGCCCAGCACCGTCACCGCCGGGCGCGCCCACAGCCGGTCCGCGACCGTCCCCGACCCGGTCAGGCCGACGCCCTCCAGCACGCCCGCGTCCACCCGGAACTGCTGCTCGTCGTACCCGACGCCCTCCCAGGTGCCCTCGTTGTCCAGCCCGTCGATCCGGGTCCCGCCCTCGGCGTCGCGCAGCGAGTCGAGGATCCGGACCAGCGCGGCCAGCGCGTCCGGGGCGGGGCCGCCGAACATCCCGGAGTGCATGTCCGACTCCAGCGTCCGCACCGTCACCACGACGTTCGCCAGGCCGCGCAGCGAGGTGGTCGCGGTCGGCACCCCGACCGCCGCGTTGCCGGTGTCGCAGACCAGCAGCACGTCCGCGTGCAGGTCCTCGGGGTGCTGCGGGACGTACGCCTCCAGGCCGCCGGTGCCCTGCTCCTCCGAGCCCTCCGCGACCAGCTTGATCCCCACCGGCAGGTCGTCGCCGAGCGCCCGCAGCGCGGTGAGGTGCATGACGATGTTGCCCTTGCAGTCCGCGGCGCCGCGCCCGTACCAGCGCCCGTCCCGCTCGGTCAGCTCGAACGGGGGCGTGGTCCAGGCGGCGTCGTCCAGCGGCGGCTGCACGTCGTAGTGGCAGTACAGCAGCACGGTCGGCGCGCCGGGCGGCGGCGGGCGGTGCCCGAGGACGGCGTGGCTGCCGTCCGGGGTCTCGGCCAGCCGGACGTCCCGCAGGCCCGCGCCGGTGAACGCGGCAGCCACCCACTCGGCGGCCTGCCGGCACTTCTCCGGCGGCTGCTGCCGCGGGTCGGCGACCGAGGGGATGGCGACCAGCTCGGCCAGGTCCCGCTCGGCCTGCGGCATCAACGCCGCGACGCGGGCGGCGAGTTCGGTGTCTGTGCTCATGGGCGCTCCTCGGCGGTGATCATCGTTGTCCGTCAACTCCTGACCGTGTCATCGGTCTTGATGTCCTTGATCTTGTCCTGGTAGTCGTCCAGCTGGTCCGGGCAGTAGACGCTGAGCACCAGCGCCTCCGCCTGCACCGTCCGGGCGGCGACGATGACCGGCCGCTGCCCGGGCCCGGCGGCCCCGTTCGACATCTGCACCCGCTGCAGCCCGGTCCTCAGCGCGCTCGCCGGGTCCGCGCACACCGGCCCGCCGTCCGTCCCCAGCGTCCGGGCCACCTGGCCCCGGTCCGGCGTCGGGTAGCCGTCCGCCTGGAGCTTGGAGATCAGCTCGTCCGCCTTCCGGTACGACTCGTTGGTGGCGTGCTGCTGGGTGAACGTCAGCAGGCCGACCACCACCATGGCGACCAGCACCACGACCGCCCCGACGTAGATCCACCTGTGCTCGGAGGCCATCCGGGTGCTCATGCGCAGCTCCCGGTGGTCCGCCCGCTCCTGCTGGTCCGCTCGCTCACGCCGTCTCCTCCTCGATGGCCGCGGCCGCCGCGGGGTCGCGCCACTCGGGTTTGCTGGCCTTCAGGAAACCGAACGGGATGACCACGCCGAGCAGCAGCAGACCGCCGCCGACGATCCCGATGTACGCCCAGACGCTGCCGTTGCCGAACTGCGAGGACGGCACGAACCCGATCACCATCGCCGCCGCCGACGCCAGCAGGCCCACCACGCACAGCACCCCCAGCGCCGGGGCGCGGTAGCCGCGCGGATGGTCCGGCTGGAGCTTCCGCAGCCGCATCGCGGCCACGAACATCAGCAGGTAGACGATCAGGTACACCTGCGTGGTGATCACCGAGAAGATCCAGTACACGCTGGAGACGTTCGGGATCAGCGCGTACATCAGCGCGATCGCCGTGGTCACCACGCCCTGCGCGACCAGGATGTTCTGCTGCACCCCGTGGCTGTTCAGCTTCTGCAGCGACGGCGGCAGGTAGCCCTCCTGCCGGGAGATCATCAGCAGGCCCTTCGACGGGCCGGCCAGCCAGGTCAGCATGCCGCCCAGCGAGGCCGCGACCAGGCCCACCGCGATCAGCGGCGTCAGCCAGCCGATGTGGAAGTACTGGAAGAACGCGTCGAACGCCTGCATCACGCCCGCCGTCAGCGACAGTTGGTCGGCCGGCACCACCCAGCTGATCGCCAGCGCCGGCAGGATGAAGATCAGCAGCACCATGCCGACCGCCAGGAACATCGAGCGCGGGAACTCCTTGCCCGGGTTCTTCAGCGAGGAGACGTGCACCGCGTTCATCTCCATGCCCGAGTAGCTCAGGAAGTTGTTGACGATCAGCACCAGGCTCGCCAGGCCCGTCCAGGCCGGCAGCAGGTGGTCCGCCGTCATCGGCGCCGCCGAGTCGTTGCCCTGCCCCAGGAACACGAAGCCCAGCACCACCAGCAGCGCGCCCGGGACCAGCGTCCCGATGATCAGCCCCCAGGACGCCAGGCCCGCCACCGCGTTCGTCCCGCGCGCGGACACCCACACGCCGGTCCAGTACAGCACCATGATCACGATCGCCGTGTACAGCCCGTTGCTGGCCAGCCTCGGATCCACCACGTACGCGATCGTGCTCGCCACGTACGCCAGCAGGCTCGGGTAGTAGAAGATCGTCATGGCGAACTGGCACCACACCGCCAGGAACCCCAGCGGCTTCGACAGCCCCTGGGCCACCCAGTTGTACACGCCGCCCTCCCACCCCGACGCCAGCTCCGCCGAGACCAGCGCCGTCGGCAGCAGGAACACGATCGCCGGCACCACGTACAGGAACACGCACGCCAGCCCGTACACCGCCATCGTCGGCGACGACCGCAGGCTGGCCACCGAACTGGTCGTCATCAGCGCCAGCGTCACCCAGGTCATCCTGGGCGCCGCCACCGCCTTCACCCTCCCCGCCGCCGACGCCACCGCCGCCGACGCCCCCTCCGGACCCGGCACCTCCGCCGTGCTCATCCACCACCACCTCCCGACAGCCCCGCCCACCGGAGCCCACCCCCACCCTCAGCCCCCGACCCCCACCCCGCATCCGATAACCCGTCACCCCCGCCCCACCCCTCACCGGAACAGCCCAACGCCCCACCTGACGCCCCCTCACCCGCGTCCGCCCCCGCCCCGCCCGGACGGCCGACGAAAAACAGCTAGTAGGGCTTGGTCAGGTCGGCAGAGCAGCGGCGTGTTCCCAGGTGCCTCGACCACGGCAGGTGCCAGGCGAGGGAACCTTACGGGGTCCGGTGAGGCCGGAGCGGGTGCTCCCTCCTACGCTTGCAGCACTGATGAGGGAGGACAGTGAAGCTCACCACGCCGGTTCCGGAGCGAAAGCTTGGACCGTATCCGTTGGACGAGGACGGAATCGCGTCCCTGCTTGCCCGCTATGCCTTCGGTGACTCCTGCCTGCGCCGCGTCATCCTTGATCAGGAGTACGGTGCCCGGGCAACACGTGGCCGGGTCGTCCGGCTCGTGATCGATGCCAGGGTTGTCAGCGATGAGCTGCGCTGGGAGCCCGTGTGCCTGGATCTTGTGGACGTGCGGCGGTTTCGCATCGACGAGAGCGTTGGGTTCAGCTGGGTGCTGTACGACCCACCGCAGTTCACGCACTTCGATGGGCTGTTGCAGGTTGATCTTTGCGCCGAACGCTTCGACGGCCCACCACCCGTGAGCTCCGAACAAGTCTTCGAGGGGTTGGAGTTGGTCTTCGCGGCAGCTGGCGGTACCTGGAGTGCCCTGCATCCGTGGGTTCAGTGAGGCTGCCCTGTAGGGCCTGCGTCGGGTATACGACGTTGCCCGGACGCTGGCCACGATCCAAGCGTGCGGCCGCGTCCAGGGATGTCGCGGTGGCAGGTGGGGCAGGCGCCGGCCCAGGTGGCGAGGAGTAACTGCAGCTCGCGGACGACTTGGTAGAGACTCAGGCCAGCGCCGCGTCTTTGGGGCGGTGGCCAGTCTGCGCAGGGTGCAGAACGCGTGGGCGAGGGAGACCAGGGTGACATGGTGGTGCCAGCCGTTGAACGTGCGGCCCTCGAAGTGCGCCAGCCCCAGGGCCTGCTTCATCTCTCGGTAGTCGTGCTCGATCCGCCAGCGCAGTTTGGCCAACCGGACCAGGGTGGTCAGCGGGGTGGTAGCGGGCAGGTCGGACAGCCAGAACTGGACCGGCTCGTCCTCGGCGGCGGGCCATTCGGCCAGCACCCAGCACTCGGCGAGTTCCACGCCCTTGGTGGCCTCGCGGATCTCCCGCCCGGCGGGGACGGACCCGCAGGGCCACGAAACGCGAGTACATCCGCTTGTAGCCGGTGCGGCCCTTGCCCGGACGTGGGTCCTCACGCCACTGCACGGGACGGGCCGCGTTCCGCCCGGCCTCGATAACCAGGGCTTTGACCGAGCGTGCCGGGTCGGGGTACTTGGGTACCGGTGGCCGACCGGTGCCGCTGTAGGGCGGCGTGACCGGGCGGGCATCGGCGGGGTGGGCGGTGGGTGTGGTGGAGATCCCGACCACGTAGTGCAGGCCGCGCTGGTTCAGCCCGAGCCGGAACGCGATGCTGTCGCCGTAGCCCGCGTTCGCCAGGACCAGCGGGACGTCCACGCCCCACGAGCGGGTCTCGTCGATCATGTCGAGCGCGAGCTGCCACTTCTCGACATGGCCCAAGTCGGCTGGGATGCCGCAGCGTTCCCTGCGGGTGACCTTGACCGGGTCGGCCAGATCTGAGCCGGGATCCCAGGACTTGGGCAGGAACAGGCGTCAGTTGACCGGCGCGGAGGCGTGGTCGCGGGCCAGGTGCACCGACACTCCCACCTGGCAGTTGGTGACCTTGCCCGCGGTGCCGGTGTGCTGCCGCGACACACACGCGGAGGCGTCACCGTCCTTGAGGAACCCGGTGTCGTCCACGACCAGCACGGTCGGGTCGATCGCCTCGTGCATCCGCCACGCCAGCCTCGCCCGCACATGGGTCCAGTCCCACGGGCTGGAGGTCACGAAGTGGGCCAGGGCCTGCCGGTTGCCGTCCTCGCCGAGTTGGGCGGCTATCGGCTCCACCGACTTGCGCCGCCCGTCCAGCAGCAGCCCGCGCACATACGCCTGCCCCCAGCGGTGCTGATCGGTGCGTGTGAAAGCCTCGAACATCTCCGCCGTGAACGCCACCAGATCCTCCCGGACCTGATCCAAGTCCCCAGGTGTCACACACCATCAACGCGCAAAACCCCGCCAGGACACGCCACCAGCGCGTACACCTGGCCAAGCCCTACTAGGTGTTCTGTCCTGTGAGGTTGGGGACGCGGCCGGCGGGTGGTTGGCCTGCGAGTGCGGTGTGTCCGCGGTGGTGATTGTAGGTGTGGAGCCGGGAGGGGTGGGCGTCTCGGCGTTCCTGTTCGGTGCGGTAGGGCTTGGCGTAGGCCCATTCGTCGAGCAGGGTGCGGTGGAAGCGTTCGACCTTGCCGCCAGGGGCGGGTGTGGCGTGGGCTGATGCCCAGGTCGTGGCAGGTCTGGCACCAGGTGTTCTTGGTGTAGGCCCAGGCGTTGTCGGTCAGGATCCGTTCGACGGTGATCCCGCGGGCGGCGAACCAGGCGGTGGCCCGTCGCAGGAAGCCGGCGCAGGTCGGGGCGGTCTTGTCGTGCAGGTCCTCGGTGTGGGTCAGACGTGTGTGGTCGTCGAGCACGGTGTGGAGGTAGGCGTATTCGACGCCGCCTCGGGCTGCCGGCGGCCTGGCCGAGGACTCTGTGGCCGCCTCCGTCGGGGATACGGCCGAGTTTTTTGACGTCGATGTGGACGAGTTCGCCGGGGCGGGCGCGTTCGTAACGGCGTACGGGTTCTCCTGTGGCCAGGTCCAGGGCGGCCGGGGTGGCTGGCTGTGTCGTCGCAGGACGCGGTGGGTGGTAGCGGGCGGCGGTGGTGTGGCTGACCTGGAAGCGTTCCGCGGCACGGTGCACCGGCCAGCTGTCGTCCACGACACAGCGGGCGAGCCGAAGCCGCCCGGTCTCGGTCAGCGGGGCATTACGGTGGGGCATGAAGGCCTCCGGGCCTGGTGGAGATGTCGCAATCCACACCGAAACCAGAGGCCCTCACCCGTTCAAGAATCCAACACGCATGGCACCAGCGTCCCGGGAAAACATACCTGGCTGGTGTTAAGAAGTCGGGGTAGCGGGATTTGAACCCACGGCCTCTTCGTCTCGAGACGGTTCAGATGCCCACCTGGTTTGGATCAGATTGCTGCTGACCTCCGTATACGGTCACTGAATGTCTGTGGACGTTCACCGAGATACGGCTCCGTCACAGGGAAGTCAGAAATTCGGTCACGGCCAGTCAGTTGAGCAGTGTCTCTTCCGGGCGGCGGTTGAGAACCTCTATCGTCCGATTGTTCAAAAGGTGATCGACGCAGGCCAGCAGGTCGCCTCCGTGGTCTTCCCGGGCGATCTCACGGAGTTCCTTCACGAGATCCTGTCCGTTGATGAGGACGATCGGGTACTGGTCCTCGACCATCTCCAGCTGTGCGGCCTCCGAGTATGCGCCGGTGGTGACGTACACCCCGATCCAGCCGCGGCGAAGTCGAGCAACTACCCGGGCGATCTGCTCGGCCGACACCAGACTGTCCGGCTTGATGCACTTGGCCTGCCCGAGGACCACCAGCTTGGTGCCGGCCAGCCCGCTTCCCAGATCCAGTCGGCCCACAAAGTCGGCACCGCCATCGCCCGACCGTCGGGTGAGCCACTCTTCGATGTAGTTGTGTCCGGAAGCGCGCAGCACTCGTGCGGCAATCGCGGAAGCCAGAGCTTCGAACGCGTGCTTGTCTCCATCGAACCGTTTGTAGACCTCAAGGAGTTCTCTCTCCAGAGGGCTGTTCTCGGCCGGTCGTTGGTCCTTCACCTTGACCACCCGGCTACGGGCCACGCGCCGGCGTACCCGTGGCAGTGCTGAGTGTCCGTGCTCGACCCACTCCCGCCACGTTGCCGGAGCCAGGTCGAGTGCATCGTCATCGGAGTATCCAGGATCGCGACGGGCCGAGATCCAGTCCCAGTCCAACTTGTCGGCCTCGGCGGAGAGGTCTATCACTGCGAGGTCGAAGACGTAGTTTGTGAAGGTCGCGGCGGCCTGTCCCGTCCATTGGACCACCCGTTCCGCACGCTCGATCAGACCGACGCCGCAGGACTCGACGTGCCCTTTGACCCTGCCGTTCCGCGACACGGAGCGGAACAACAGCAATGGGGCCGCGGCTGCTCGGCCCGCGACCGTTGGTGCCTGGTGCCTGTCGAACGCCTCCAGCAGGGCTGCGTTTCCCGTGGTGCTTCCGAGCGGTTTCGTCGTCTCGGCCTTGTGATCGCCGAAGTAGCGCACATGGCCGTTGTCCAGGTCGAACACGTCGTGCCACGGTGTCTGTTCCGATCCGGCCTTCCATGGGCTGGACCGAATCATCACCGCCGGCCGCCGCACATCATCGCCCGCTCCGACCTTGGCCATCGCGTTTATCCCTGCTTCGAGCAAGGCCCGCTTCCGGCCGGGGCTGTCCGTGACGAAGTAGAAGTTGGCGAACCCGTCGATGGTGGCCGGTGTTGCGTCCTTCGAGGCGGTGTACCTCAGTACTTCTCCCACACCCAGCGAATTTCCCACAGCGTCCCCTCCGACGAACAGACTGCTCCGCCCGTGATCCCGGCACGACTGTACGACCCGTTGAGTACCCCGCCTCTCCTGTCGGCCTGGCGGTGTCGGCTCCCGCGGGCTGTCCGGGCCGGCCCGGCGACGCTGCCTCGTGCCTCCACCGGATGATCCAGACCGGGGCCACGGTGATGGACGACGTCTTCGGACACGCGCCGGAGTCGTAGCCGCTCGGACGAACGGCTGTGCAGGCGACATCCAGAAGCTTCCGTAGCCGTTCTTTCGCATCGAATGCGGCCATCCCATGACGGGTGGACCGTCGTGGTCGATCTACGAGACCTCGGAGGCGGTGCCGCCTCCGGGATGTTCCTGCTCTCCGGTGTTTATTCCTCTGTTTCCTGATTGATGCGCGGCGCCTCGCACGGCGGATCGCCCGGTTCCCATATCCCGTACCGGGTCCCGCCGATGACGGCCGATCGACGCGGGCTGTGGTCGTCGAGCACCGTCAGCTTTGCCGATACCCAGAAGCCTTTGTCCGGCCTGGGCAGGCCCAATTGGTCTGCAATCTGAGGAGAGGGCTTCGTGTGGCCGAGCACGATGATGCCATCGGGTTTGAGGTGGGTCCGCGCATCGCGGACCCGCTTGGGGCTGTCTTGCTGTGTGGCCACGGTGACCACGGTGGTGCGATCGACCAGGCGTCCGCGGACACGGCGGAAGAGTTCGTTCACCCGCAACTGGCCACCGTTCCCTGAGCCGTGATAGTCCTTCGAGGCGCGGAAGATCGCATCGACAGTCCCGGGGGATTCTTTTTTCAAGCTGAGGAGGAGATTCTTCGGGAGCTCCCCGTTCTGGATGATCCAACGAATTTTTGATTTACCGAACGCCGAAACGCTCCACTTCTGATCGCCGTTCGTACTCGTGGTCAGGACTTCGGGAGTTATGCGGAGCAGGCCGACTTGGAATGCGCTGGCCTTGTCGTCGGCGCGCATCAGGAGGCAGATGTGGCTCATTGCCTCCTTCGGGATCATCCATGTGGTACCCATGGTGAACTTGGCGTCGACGTGCTGTCCGGAGATGACGTAGTCCATGGGACTCCCGTAGCCGAGATCGAATTCGGCCCGGGTGACGATCTCCACCTTTGTTCCGAGGTACGTTTTCTCCGTGCTTTCGACCCGCCCTTGCCCCGTTTTGATGTAAAGGTCGTACCGGCCGGTCCGCTGGCCGTCCAGGACTTCGTCTATGGATCTACGAAACACTTGACCGAAGCGCTTCTCGAGATCCCGCTGATCGAATATCCATCCTTCGACGGCATCGAGTCCGGGATCCTCGCTGTGGTTCGGTTCGAACGGCTGGTCGGCGTCGATATGGAAGAGTGGTGATTCGTAGGTCATGGCCCGACTCTATGGGTATGCAGGACGAGCCGGAAGGCGCTCTGCACGCGCTGACGTACTTGGGCCTTGTACGGTCAACTTTGCTGACGGCAGCCCGCGAGGTCGGCTGCGGTGGGTCTGCCGGCTAGATGATTGATGCGAAGGGTTGGTGGTTGTAGGCGGTCAGGGAGCGCATGACGGGTTGGCCGGTGTGGTCGTTGTGCCAGATCGCGCTGGTCAGGGCGAGGATGCGTTGCAGGACCCGGACTGTCACGCCGCTCTTGGTGCGGCCTTGGTGGTGTTCGAGGTCGAGTTGGGCCTTGAAGGTCTGGTTGACGGAATCGATCACCTGCCGCAGTGGCTTGAACAGGCCGGATCCGGCCCGTGGGGGGCTCGCCCTTGCGGGCCGGCGGCAGCAGGTGGAGTCCCCACTCGGCCAGTTCGTGCTCGAACGCGGCGCCGTAGTAGTGCCGGTCGGCGATGAGGGTCTGTCCCGGGCGGGTGTGGACGAGGCCGGGTTCGGCGTGGAGCATGCCGAGCAGGGTCTGGCGTTCGTCGGCCTTGGCTCCGGTGAGGGCGAAGGTGACGGGCAGGCCGTGCAGGGTGCACACCAGGTGCAGGCGAAGGCCCCAGAAGTAGCGGGAGTGGTTGGCGCAGTAGCCGTACTCGGTCCATCCGGCCAGGTCGGAGCGCTTCGCGGTCTCGCGTGAGCGGCCGCATTCCACCGGGGTGGAGTCCACGACCCACACGCTGTCGCTCCACAGCGAGGTGTCCGTCGCGAGCAGGCGGTTGATGTGGGCGATGAGGTCGGCGGCCTTGCGCAGCCGCCTGTTGTGGCCGGACTGCCCGGGCAGGTACGGGAACAGGTGCCGTAGGTGTGCGGTGGCGTGGCGGAGCCAGCGGCGCTCGGGGGTGAAGCCGAGCAGGGCCTGCATCACCGCGAGGGTGACCAGTTCGTCGTCCGTGAGCCGGGGCTCGAGGCCGACCGCGGGCAGCCAGGGCGCCAGGTGCGGCGATTGTTCAGCAGGTCGTCGGTCTTCACGTAGAGTGCGGTCGCGAGGGAGTCCAGGTCAGGCGTCACAACCGACCTTTGGACTTCCCCGCTTCATCTCATGCGCGCCAGCGAGCCCTTCGCATCAATCATCTAGAGCGTCTTGAGGTACGCCACAAGGTCGTCGTAGTCGCGCAGGCGGCGCTGGTCCACCATGCGGCGGAAGGTGTCGCGGGTCTTCAGATGGCTCTTCGTCTTGGTGTAGTACTCGTCCACTGCGGCTGTGAGTGCCGGGAGGTGGAGGTGATAGACGCAGTCGAGATCCCCGGTGCCCTGCCCCAGCCGAGCCAGGAAATACGGTCGCGGCTCCATCGTGACCGCCGCAAAATGGGGCATGCGTCCACGCCTCAACGAGGCCATCTTGGCGCCGTGGGTGCGGGGGTCCTGAAGTCGGTCGGTCCTGAGCGACCACTTGAGTGAGAAGCCGGCGACGAGGTGCAGTCCGTTGGCCGGCGACGCCGGATCCAGGGGGCGGTGGACGGATATGTCCAGCTTCGGGAGGGACTCGTCGCCCAGGGCGTCGAGCAGCGGTCGGCGCTGGGCCCTGGATTCTCCGAGGGCATCGACCAGGGCCTTGACCAACCCGGACGTCTCACTTTCAACATCCTCAGCATCGGTCAGATGGTCCTGCAGGGTCTTCATGGCGCTGTCGATGCGTGACGATTCGTCATCGGCCAGCTTGAGAAAGGCTTCGAGGTGAGCGTACTGCTCGAAGATGTGGGCGGGCTGCTCCCGGTTCACAACGAGGTGTGCGGCAGTGGGTTCCAGGGCTTCTGTGAGATCGGCGACCATGGCATGACTCCATGTGTGGTCTGTCTTGTCGTTCACCTGGCCCTCAGGTACCCCGACCTTCTCGAAGAAGATCTGGCCCAACTCGACGGAAGCCGCGCTGCTCTTGTCACTGGTGTTCGGCTTGCCGTTCCGGTAGCCGCACAGGTTGACGGCGAAGGACGCCGGCATGGTTTCCCCTCCGTGATCGAAGATCGTGTGTTCCTGGTCGATCGCCCGGGGTACCGACATGCGACTGGGTCTCTTGTGGCCCGAGTTCAGGGCTGCCGGTTCTCCTCTGCTGTTCTGTCTGCGGGAGCGGGCTGCTGGGCCGAGGGCGAGGCCCATGAAGTGAGCTTCTGGAGAAGCGCATCGGTCGGTGAGGGCCAACCGAAGGCGGCGGAAAGGACGTGCATGGCGAGCCGGGGTGGCACGGCGTTGCCGATCTGCTGGCCGACGTCCCGCCCGGACCATGGGTAGTCGGCCGGGAAGGTCTGAAGGCGTCCGGCCTCGGAGGGGGAGAAGCGTTCCAACTCGGAGCCGTCCAGACCGACGACGCGATTGCGGGAGATCTTCCCGGTGACCGTGGCGGACGGTTCTCCAGATCCCCTTCGTCCACGGGCCTTCGGGTTGCCTCCGGTGCCGTAGTTCGAGATCACCTCAAAGGCATCCGTCCGGCCGACCGCGTCGGCCATCGTCCTCCACGGCAGCAAGCTCGTATCGCCCGCGTCCCGGGCGACTCCCTTGCGATAGACCCGGTGGGTCGGGGTGGGGAGCTTCACCGGATCCTTCCCGTACCGGGCGATCAGGACGGCCCGGCGGCGGGTCTGCGGCACACCGAACGCTTCGGTGTGCAGGATGCCGCACTCTGCTTCGTAACCTTCGTCGAGGAGCGCTTTCCTGTACGCCTTCCACACCGGCAGGACAGCAGGGACCTGCTCGAGGACGATCGCCTTGTAGGGCCGGTCGAGCTTGTCGATGGCGTCGAGCGCCCACATGAGAGGTCGCAGCACCAGCCCCGTCCGTTCATCGTCGAGCTTGGAGAGATCCTTTTCGATCTCTTCCCGGTCCTCGCGTGCGACGATCCGTTCGACGAAGTTCAGTACCTCGTCGAGCGCCTTGCGACCGGCCCCCGTACCGGCAACGGTGAACGTTTGGCACGGGGGCCCTCCGGCCAGCACATCGGCCTCGGGGAAGTCGGCCGGCCCGTACAGGCGGACGTCGCCCTCCACCGTCTCCAGGCCCGCGGCACGGCGCGTGGTGCAGGCGGCAGAGTCCCATTCGACACCCACTGTGGGAATGCCGAGCTTCTCCGCCGCCACGTCGAGCCCACCGGGGCCGGCGAACAGGTCCACGATCTTGGTGGGCTGCACTTGGATCTCCTGGTTGTCGTAACGGGGCGATGGCACGAGAGCCCGCGAGCTCGGTTGCCCCCTCTGACGGCCGATTGTTGGCGACCATGCAGCGTACCGCGGTGCACGGACAACGGAAGTCGTGTGCCATGGGCGCGGTACCAGGTGGCGTGCCTGCTTGGCGTCGTCCCCATGAGTGGGCGGTCATCGGCTTGCTGCGACGGCCGGTTGTTCCGGGTGGCGGACCCGGGGATGGCCAGGAGCCGCCCAAAGCCAAGGTCTTTTCCCGGGAACCTTCCGAGAGCGGGGTGAGAACCAGTCAGGCCCGGCCTCCCTGAGGGAGGCCGGGCCTGACTGCTGCTACGAAGTCGGGGTAGCGGGATTTGAACCCACGGCCTCTTCGTCCCGAACGAAGCGCGCTACCAAGCTGCGCTATACCCCGGTCTTGCGTTGTTGCCTTCCGTGTCCGGCGCAACGAGTAGAACTCTACAGGAGGTGGGGCCAGAGACGAAATCCGGTTTCGGGGCTGGTCAGCGCAGGGTGGGGGTGAGGGTGAGGAGGGTGGCTTCGGGGGGGCAGGCGAAGCGGACAGGGGTGTAGCGGTTGGTGCCGCAGCCGGCGGAGACGTGGAGGTGGGAGCGGCGGCCGGCGGCGGTGTGGATGGAGAGGCCCTTGACGCGGTCGGCGTCGAGGTCGCAGTTGGTGACGAGGGCGCCGTAGAAGGGGATGCAGAGCTGGCCGCCGTGGGTGTGGCCGGCCAGGATCAGGGGGTAGCCGTCGGCGGTGAAGGCGTCGAGGGTGCGGAGGTAGGGGGCGTGGACGACGGCGAGGGAGAGGTCGGCGTCGGAGGAGGGGCCGCCGGCGACGGCGGCGTAGCGGTCGTGGCGGATGTGCGGGTCGTCGAGGCCGGTGAACTCGATGTCGAGGCCGGCGACGGCGAGACGGCCGCGGGCGTTGTTGAGGTCGAGCCAGCCGGCCTGGTCGAAGCCGTCGCGGAGTTTCTGCCAGGGGTTGTGGACGGCGCCGCTGATGCCGCGGCGGCCGGTGCCGTCGGGGTTGTTGAGGCCGTGGACGCCGCTGCGCAGGGCCTTGAGGTAGCGGGTGGGGCTCTTGCGGGCGGGGCCGTAGTAGTCGTTGGAGCCGAAGACGTAGACGCCGGGGAAGTCCATCAGCGGTCCGAGGGCGTCCAGGACGGCGGGGACCGCGAGCGGGTCGGAGAGGTTGTCGCCGGTGTTGACGACCAGGTCGGGGCGGAGCCCGGCGAGGCTCTTCAGCCAGCGCTGCTTCTTGGCCTGGCCGTTGACCATGTGGATGTCCGAGACCTGGAGGATCCGGACGGGCCGGGCGCCGGCGGGCAGGATCGGGACCTCGACGCGGCGCAGGCGGAACGAGCGGACCTCGTACCCGGCGGCGTAGACGAGACAGGCGGCGCCGGTGGCGGCGACACCGAGCGGGACGGAGTACAGCGGTCGCATCGGTCCATGGTCGCAGACGGGTCGAACGGGCCGACGGGGACCCGGGGCCGGGAGGCCCTGACGGGACGTCAGGGGCGGGGCGGGAGGGGCGGCGGGCGGTAAAGGAGCGGCGTCGGGGCGGGGCAGGTGCCAGGATCGGCGGCAGGACGACAGCCGAGCGACGCTCGGACACGTGAACGCGCTTCGGAAGGCATCGACCGGGAGCGTCGGATCCGGTCGGACTCATGGCGCTGTCGTACGGGCTTGTCCACGCAGGCGAACCTTGGCCGTACTGTCCGCTGGCAGGCGATCTTGGTCGACGCCGGGTTCCTGTCGCCGACGTGCGGACGGAGCGACGGGGTTTTCGTAGACTGCGGCGGTGTCCAACGATGTTCAGCCCGTGCTGCGGATTCGAGCGCCGGAAGCCGGAACCGAGTGTGAAACCCTGACAGGGCTGCTTGATTTCCTCCGCGCCACGGTCATCAACAAGGTCGCCGGCCTCAGCGACGAGCAAGCATTTGCTCAGCCCGTTCCGCCGTCCACCCTGACGCCCGCCGGTGTCGTCAAACACCTTGCCGGCACCGAACGGTTCTGGTTCAGCATCGACTTCGCTGACCAAGACCTCGCCTGGCCGTGGACCGAGGAGGATCCACACGGGAACTTCCGCCTCACCCCGGAGGACACTCTCGCGCGGATCGTGGCGGACTACGCCGAGGAATGCAAGCGTTCCCGGCAGGTGGTCGCCGACGCCGTGCTGGACGACGTCGCTCGCGGGCCCGGTATGACGTTCTCGCTGCGGTACGCCCTGGCGCACATGATCGAGGAGACCGCGCGTCACTGCGGTCACCTCGACCTCCTCCGCGAAAGCATCGACGGAGTCGTCGGCGAGTAGAGCCGGCCGAACCCATCGGCGAGCCGGGATCGCCGCTGGTGGAGTGGTGGCGGCTGTTGCCCGATCCGCTTCGCCGCCGAGCCGTTCACCCGCCCGCTCGGCGCCGGTGATGCTGCGGCGGCCGCTGCCGTCGGGGTTGTTGGTGCCGCGGGCGCCGCTGCGGAGGGTCTTGAGGTAGCGGGCGGGGCCGCAGTAGTCGTCGGAGCCGAAGACGCGGACGCCGGGGAGGGGTGGCGGGCGGTAAAGGAGCGGCGTCGGGGCGGGGCAGGTGCCAGAATCGGCGGCATGACGACGCTCAAGGAGCAGCTGCAGGAGGACCTCACGGCTGCGATCAAGGCACGGGACGAGCTGCGCTCGTCCACCCTCCGGCTGACGCTGTCCGCGGTCACCAGCGCGGAGGTGGCGGGCAAGCAGAAGAAGGCGCTGTCCGACGCCGAGGTGCTGCAGGTGATCGGCAAGGAGGCGAAGAAGCGCCGGGAGGCCGCGGACGCGTTCGAGGGCGCGGGCCGGGCCGACCAGGCCGCCCGGGAGCGCTCCGAGGGCGAGGTGCTGGACGCCTACCTGCCGAAGCAGCTGACGGACGAGGAGCTGGCCGCGGTGGTGGCCGCCGCGGTGGCGGAGTCCGGGGCGAGCGGGCCGCAGGGCATGGGCGCGGTGATGAAGCTGGTGCGGCCGCAGGTGGAGGGGAAGGCGGACGGCGGCCGGGTGGCCGCCGCGGTGAAGGCCGCGCTGGCCGGCTGAGGACCGAACACAGGGCCGGCAAGGGCTAGCAAGGAACGGCCGGAACGCGGAACCGCCCGCGGGGAGATGTTCTCCTCGCGGGCGGTTCCGCGTGCTGGGCCGGTCAGTGGCGGCCGGGCTTGCCGGTGTTGCCGCCGATGACGTTCGGCGGGAGGGTGAAGCCGCCGTTGACGGCACCTCCGTTGCCGCCGCCGGTGGGCCAGCCGTTGCCGCCGCCCTGGGCGTTGTCGCCGGAGGGGGTGGAGGGGCTGTCGCCGGGGTTGGGGGTGGCCGGGGGCTGGGTGGGCTGCGGGATGTCGACCTTCTGGAAGCTGGCCGCCGGGCTGCCGTCCAGGGCGTCGTTCATGGCCTTCTGCCAGATCGGGCCGGGGCCGTCGGAGCCGTAGACCGCGTCGAAGTAGTGGCCGCCGATGCGGACGTTGCGCATCGAGACGTTGCCGCCGACGCCGCCGAGCCAGACCGAGGTGGCCAGGTTCGGGGTGTAGCCGGTGAACCAGGCCGCGTAGCGCTTGTCGGTGGTGCCGGTCTTGCCGGCGATCTGGCGGCCGTCGTCGAGGCCGAGGGCGGAGCCGGTGCCCTTCTCGGTCACGCCGAGCAGCAGGGTGTTGATGCCGTCCGCGGTGGTCTGGGTCATCGCCTGGTTGCAGTTGGCGCCCGGGACGTGGATCTCCTTGCCGTCGCCGCCGGTGACCGAGTTGATGGCGATCGGCGAGCAGTAGAGGCCGCGGGCGGCGAACGCCGCGTAGGCGGTGGCCATCTGCAGCGGGCTGACCTCCTGGGTGCCCAGGGTCATCGAGGCGACCTGCTGGATCTTGGTGCCGTTGGCCAGGGTGCCGAGGCCGAGCTTGTCGGTCATCTGCTTCACCGGGCAGAGGCCGACCTGCTGCTCGAGCTGGATGAAGTAGGTGTTGACCGACTTCTGCATGGCGACCTGGAGGCTGTAGGGACCCTGCTCGCCGGCGGCCTCGTTGGTCAGCGTCTGCGGGTCGTGGGTGGTGCCGTCGCAGGTGGTCATCTTGGGGTACTCCATGCTGTAGGGCGAGGGGTACTCCTGGGTGATCGGGATGCCGGACTCCAGGGCGGCCGCGGCCACGATCGGCTTGAAGGTCGAGCCGGGGGAGAAGCCGTTGCCGCCGCCCATCGACGCGCCGACGTTGAGGTTCAGCACGGTCTGGTTCTTCGAGGTGTCCAGGCCGTACGGGCGGGTCTGGGCCATGGCGAGGATCTTGCCGGTGCCGGGCTCGATCATGGTGCCGGCGGCGGACACCGGGTCGGTCACGTAGACCTTCTTGGTGACCGCGTTGTACATGGCGTTCTGCTTGTCCGGGTCGATGGTCGTGTTGATCTTCAACCCGCCCTGGGACCACAGCTTCTGACGGTCCGCCGCGGTCGCGCCGAACGCCGGGTCCTGCTTGATCACGTGGCGCACGTAGTCGCAGAAGAAGCCCATGCCCTTGTCCGCGGTGATGCAGCCGTTCTGCGGCTCGGAGTACTTGATGCCGAGCGGGGCGGCCAGGGCGTCCTTGGCCTGCTCGGGGGTGATGTGCTTGTACTCGAGCAGCTTGTTGATCACCGTGTTGCGGCGGGTCTGCGCGGCCTGCGGGTGGGCGATCGGGTCGTACGCCGTGGGGTTCTGCACCAGGCCGGCCAGCATCGCGGCCTCGGGGACGGTGAGGTCCTTGGCGCTCTTGCTGAAGTACCGGTTGGCGGCGGCCTCGACGCCGTACGCCTGGTGGCCGTAGAACGTGATGTTCAGGTAGTTGGTGAGGATCTGGTCCTTGCTCAGGTCCTCTTCCAGCTTGATCGCGTACTTGAGCTCCTGGATCTTGCGGCCCAGGCTCTTCTTGGTGGCCTCCAGGAAGGCGGCCTGGTCGTCGCCGGCCTGCTCGACGAAGACGTTCTTCACGTACTGCTGGGTGAGCGTGGAGGCGCCCTGCGCGGTGGTGCCGGACTCGGCGTTCTTGGTGACGGCGCGGAGCACGCCCTTGAGGTCGATGGCGCCGTGCTCGTAGAAGCGGGCGTCCTCGATGTCGACCTGGGCCTGGCGCATCACCGGGGCCATCTGCTCGGCGGTGAGGATGGTGCGGTCGCGGTCGTACACCTTGGCGATCAGGCCGCCCTTGGCGTCGTAGATCATCGACACCTGGGAGAGCGGGGGCTGCTTGAAGTCGTCCGGGATGTTGTCGAACGACTCGGCGGTGTCCTTGGCGGTCAGGCCGAACGCGCCGACGGCGGGCAGGGCCATGCCGGCGACCAGGACGCCGGCCAGGATCGAGCCGCCGAGGAACTTGACGCCGTGCCCTGCCTTGTCCAAGAGGGAGCCGGTGGATCGCGTAGGTGCCATGGGGAGAACCCTACGTCTCGGAATCCCGTACAAGGGGGCAGGTGTTCGCCTACGCTTGTCACAGAACTGCGACAGCTTCGCTCTGTTCATCGTCATCACTCTTGTGAGTGATGAGCTTTGTCCGATTCGCGGGATTATGTCCGCGATCCGGGCGGATGTGCAGCGGGCCGCCGTCGCGCACCGTGACGAAAAGGCCCCTTTCCGCCCCCGGCAAGGCCCCCGACCTGCAATCACTCCAACGAGTGAGCTACTGGACACCCATAGTCCGATCGGGTCATTCGAGATTGGGCACACAGGGGCTGTTGCGCTGTGCCGTTCTTCCGTAACGTCCTCAACTGGCAACGGTGAATATGCCGTTGCCGCCGTGGGGGAGCCCCGAATCGGGAGAGGACGGCGCCGGGATGGGCTGGGTGGACGACTGGAGCGCGCAGGCGGCGTGCCGCACGAGCGATCCGGATGAACTGTTCGTGCAGGGGGCGGCGCAGAACCGCGCCAAGGCGGTGTGCAGCGGGTGCCCCGTGCGCACCGAGTGCCTCGCGGACGCGCTCGACAACCGGGTCGAGTTCGGCGTCTGGGGCGGGATGACGGAGCGCGAGCGGCGGGCGCTGCTGCGCCGGCGGCCGACCGTGGACTCCTGGCGCCGGCTGCTGGAGACCGCGCGCACCGAGTACGAGGAGTCGCTGGCGACTGGGGTGGTCCTGCGGGACTACGCCCAGGCCGGCTGACGCGACGTCAGGAAGCTTCGTCGGGCGGGCCGTCGGCCCTCCCGCGGGTCCACCGGGTCAGGCGGGGGCGCCGGGCCCGGCGGGTCAGGCGGGGGAGCCGAGCCGGTCGCCGATGGACCGGAGGCCGTCCAGGTCGTGGACGTCGCCGGGGAGGGCGGGCACCTCGACGATCGGCACGTCCGGGTAGACCGAGGCGAAGCGGTTGCGGGTGCGCCGCTCCCTCGTCATGATCTGCATCCGTTCGGCGTGCAGCCGCAGCAGCCCGGCGGCCAGGGTCTCGGCCTCCGCGGTGGCGTGCGGGGTGCCGTTCTCCTCCAGGGCCTCGGCGGCGGCCAGCGCGCGCTCGGCGGTGAGCTGCGGGGCGCCGGTGGAGTGCACCCGGTTGAGCACCAGGCCGGCCAGCGGCATGTCGTCGTCGGCCAGCCGGTCGACGAAGTAGGCGGCCTCGCGCAGCGCGTCCCGCTCCGGGGCGGCGACCACCAGGAACGCGGTGCCCTCGGCCTTCAGCAGCTGGTAGGTGCGGTCGGCGCGCTCCCGGAAGCCGCCGAACATCGAGTCCGTCGCGGAGACGAACGTCTGGATGTCGGTGAGCAGTTGGGCGCCGAAGATCTTGCCGAGGGTGCCGCTGATCAGCCCCATGCCGACGTTCAGGAACTTCATCGCGGACCGGCCGCCGACCTTGGCGGGGGCGGTCAGCAGCCGGATCACCCGGCCGTCCAGGAAGGACCCGAGGCGGCTCGGGGCGTCCAGGAAGTCCAGCGCGGAGCGGGACGGCGGGGTGTCGACGACGATCAGGTCCCAGCGGTCCTCGGCGCGGAGCTGGCCGAGCTTCTCCATCGCCATGTACTCCTGGGTGCCCGCGAAACCGGCCGACAGCGACTGGTAGAACGGGTTGTCCATGATCGCCTTGGCGCGGTCGGGCTCCGCGTGGGCCAGCACGACCTCGTCGAAGGTCCGCTTCATGTCCAGCATCATGGCCTGGAGTTCGCCCTTGCCGCGGGTGCCCTCGACCACCCGCGGGGTGTTGTCCAGCTCGCTCAGGCCCATCGACTGGGCCAGCCGGCGGGCCGGGTCGATGGTCAGCACCACGACGCGGCGGCCGCGCTCGGCGGCGCGCAGGCCGATCGCGGCGGCGGTGGTGGTCTTGCCGACGCCGCCGGAGCCGCAGCAGACCACGATCCTGGTCCGCGGGTCGTCGATCAGGGTGTCGATGTCCAGCCCGGTCATGCCGCTCCCCGTCGTCGCGGTCGTCGCGTCGCCCGCTGCGGGCGCGCCGCCTGCCGTGCCCGCGCCGTTCCCCGGGCTCACGCCGCTCCCTGCCGCTTCAGCTCGCCCGCCAGCCGGTACAGCCCGGCCAGGTCCATGCCCTCGCCGATCAGCGGCAACTCGTAGGTGGGGAGCCGCAGTTGCTGGAGGTCGGCGCGCTGGGCGCGCTCCAGCTCGACCCGCTCGGCGTGCTCCCTGGCCTGTTCGAGCAGCGGGTCGAGCAGCGGCTCGACGTGCGCCCGGACGGTCTCCGGCTTGCGCGAGCGCCCGCCCAGGCCGGCCTCGCCGAGGGCCAGCGCGACCTCCTCGCGGTGGTCGCCGTCGGCCGCCGCCACCGCCGCCGCGTCCAGTATCGGCGGGCGCACCATGTTGACCAGCACGCCGCCGACCGGCAGGCCGGACTCGCGCAGGTCGGCGATGCCGTCCACGGTCTCCTGCACCGGCATCTCCTCCAGCAGAGTGGTGAAGTGCACCGCCGTCTCGGGGGAGCGCAGCACCCGCATCACCGCCTGCGCCTGGGAGTGGATCGGCCCTATCCGGGCCAGGCCCGCGACCTCGGAGTTGACGTTCAGGAAGCGGGTCAGCCGGCCGGTCGGCGGGGCGTCCATCACCACCGCGTCGTAGCGGCGGCGCCCGTCCGGGCCCTTGCGGCGGGCCGCCTCGCAGGCCTTGCCGGTGAGCAGCACGTCGCGCACGCCCGGGGCGACGGTGGTGGCGAAGTCCACGAAGCCGACCTTCTGCAGGGCCTTCCCGGCCCGGCCCAGCTTGTAGAACATGTCGAGGTACTCCAGCAGCGCCTGCTCGGTGTCGATGGCCAGCGCGTGCACCTCGCCGTGGCCCCGGCCGGGCAGGCCGAGCTGGGCGGGCGTCACGGTGGCGACCCGGCGCTCCTCGTACGGCAACGCGGCGATCTGGAACAGCTCGGCGATGCCCTGGCGGCCCTCCACCTCGATCAGCAGGGTGCGGCCCCCGTCGGCGGCCAGCGCCAGGGCCAACGCGGCGGCCAGCGTGGTCTTGCCGGTGCCGCCCTTGCCGCTGACCACGTGCAGCCGGACGCCCTCCCAGTCCGGCTCGCGCGGCGGTGCCTGCTCGGTCGGCCCCGCCGTACCGCTGGTGCCCGCCACGCCCGCTCTCCGTCCGTCGCTCTCGTCCGGGGGCCCGCGGCGCCCCTCACCGCGAGGGTAACCAGCGAGCGCTCCGGATGCCGGGAGCATCCCGGTGGCCCCGGCGAATCATGCCCGCTTTGTGTCCCACCTCACACCGGCCCGGGCGGCTAGAGTCACCCCCATGACCAAGTGGGAATACGTCACCGTGCCGCTGCTCGTGCACGCCACCAAGCAGATCCTCGACACCTGGGGCCAGGACGGCTGGGAGCTCGTCCAGGTCGTCCCCGGGCCGAACCCGGAGCAGCTGGTCGCGTACCTCAAGCGCGAGAAGGAGTAGTCATGGGCCAGGTCGAGCAGAGGCTCGCCGAGCTCGGGCTGACGCTGCCCGAGGTCGCCGCCCCGGTCGCCGCGTACGTCCCGGCGGTGCGCGACGGCGTGCACGTGCTGACCTCCGGTCAGCTGCCGATGGTGTCCGGGAAGCTCCAGCTGACCGGCAAGGTCGGCGCCGAGGTCACCGCGGAGGAGGCCAAGGAGCTGGCGCAGGTCTGCGCGTTGAACGCGCTGGCCGCGGTCAAGTCCGTGGTCGGCGACCTGGACCGGGTCGAGCAGGTCGTCAAGGTGGTCGGCTTCGTGGCCTCCGCCCCCGACTTCACCGGCCAGCCCGGCGTGGTCAACGGCACCAGCGAACTGCTGGGCAAGGTCTTCGGCGAGCGCGGCGTGCACGCCCGCAGCGCGGTCGGCGTGGCGGTGCTGCCGCTGGACGCGCCGGTCGAGGTCGAGCTGATGGTCCGGGTCCGGGACTGACCGGAACCGAGCGGAACTGACCGGAACCGGTCGGTGCTGACCGGTGCTGACCGGTGCTGGTCGGTCACCGGCCGGGAGGTTCGGGCGGGGCCCGTCGCCGTGCGCGGTGGCGGGCCCTTCGCGTGCGCGGTGACGGGGCCGGCGGCCGCACTGCGGTACGCCTCGGTGAGGCGGGCCCTTCGCGTGCGCGGTGACGGCGGTTAACATCCGTGAACATGCTGGAGATGCCGCCGTCCTGGCCCGACCGAATCCGCGCCCTGGCCGCCGGGGAGCTCGTCCCCGCCCCGCCCCGGGCCTCCGCCACCGTGGTGCTGCTGCGCGAGGGTGCGGCCGGGCCGGAGGCGTACCTGCTGCGCCGGCGCACCACGATGGCCTTCGCCGGCGGGATGTACGCCTACCCGGGCGGCGGGGTCGACCCGCGGGACCGGGAGGTGCGCCCGCCCTGGGCCGGGCCGACGGTCGAGGAGTGGGCCGAGCGGCTCGGAGTGGACGGGGAGACCGCCTGCGCGGTGCTGTGCGCGGCCGTCCGGGAGACCTTCGAGGAGGCCGGGGTGCTGCTGGCCGGACCGGACGCGGGGACGCTGGTCGAGCCCCGGGACTGGGCGGCCGAGCGGGGTGCGCTGGAGCGCCACGAGCTCTCGCTGGCCGAGTTCCTGACCGAGCACCGGCTGGTGCTGCGCAGCGACCTGCTGGCGCCCTGGGCCCGCTGGGTGACCCCGGAGTTCGAGGAGCGCCGCTTCGACACCTGGTTCTTCGTGGCCGCGCTGCCGCCCGGGCAGGCCGCCGCGGACACCGTCGGGGAGGCCGACCGGGTCGCCTGGCTGACCCCGGCCGCGGCGGTGGCCGGGTTCGAGGCGGGCGAGTTCGGGATGCTGCCGCCGACCGTCACCGTGCTGCGCGAACTGCTGCCGCTGCGCACCGCGGCCGAGGCGCCGGCCGCCGCGGCGGGCCGGACGGTGGACCGGGTGCTGGGGCGCGCCGAGGTGGTCGGGAACCGCATGACGGTGCGCTGGGACGGGTATGACGAGCTGACTATCGACGGCGTGTTCCCGGCGTGAGAACCTTCCCCCGGAACGATCACCCGGCCCCGTGCCGGACCGTACCGTTGCCGGAAACCGCACCCACCGTCCCGACGCTCTGACGTTCTGACCTCGGAAGGAGACTCCGATGACCCACAACGACGTGGCTCGCCGGACCTCGGCCACCCCCGCCCGCACCGTCACCCCCCGCGCCGCCGCCTGCGACGGAACGACGCCCTGGGAGACCGCCCGCCCGCTCACCCGCCCCCTGCCCGGCCGGGCCCTGGTCCGCCCGCTGCCGGCCCGCCGGCTCAGCCGCGCCGAACGGGACTCCGAGTGAGCGCGGCGCGGGCCGCCGCGAACGACCCCGAGGACACCGCGTGAGCGGCCTGCTCCCGGGCGACCCCGCCGACGCCGTCGGCGGGGTCGCCACCCCGCGCGCCCAGTGCGTGCTGGCCCCCAACCCGTCCCCGATGACGCTGGACGGCACCAACACCTGGCTGCTCTCCGAACCCGGCTCCGACCTCGCCGCCGTCATCGACCCCGGCCCGCTCGACGAGACCCACCTGCGCCGGATCGTCGACACCGCCGAGCAGCAGGGCAAGCGGATCGCCCTCACCCTGCTCACCCACGGCCACGCCGACCACGCCGAGGGCGCCGCGCGGTTCGCCGAACTCACCGGCACGCCCGTCCGCGCCCTCGACCCGGCGCTGCGGCTCGGCGAGGAGGGCCTGCACGGCGGGCAGCGCCTCGACGTCGGCGGCCTCGACCTGCGGGTCGTCGCCACCCCCGGGCACACCTCCGACTCGCTGACCTTCCACCTGCCCGCGGACGGCGCGATCCTCACCGGCGACACCGTCCTGGGCCGCGGCACCACGATGGTCGCCCACCCCGACGGGCGCCTCGGCGACTACCTCGACTCGCTGCGCCGCCTGCACACGATGGCCTCCGAGTACGGCGTCCGCACCGTCCTGCCCGGCCACGGCCCCGTCCTCGCGGACGCGCTGGGCGCCGTCGACTACTACCTGGCGCACCGGGCGGCCCGGCTCGCCCAGGTCGAGACCGCGGTCGAGGCCGGCTGCCGGACGGCCGCCGAGGTGGTCGCCCGGGTGTACGCCGACGTCGACCCGGCGCTGTGGCCCGCGGCGGAGCTCTCGGTGCGCGCGCAGCTCACGTACCTGGAGGACCGGGGCCTGATCTGAGGCGGCCGCGGCCCGCGGCCCGCGGCCCGCGGCCCGCGGCCCCGGAACGCGGAACCGCGCCCGGGGGCACCTGGCGGTGCGGTCGGGCGCGGTTCGGTCGGGCGCGGTGGCCGGGCGCGGTGCGGGCGGCCGGGTTCAGCGCGAGCGGCGGGAGAGGCGTTCGACGTCGAGCAGGACGACCGCGCGGGCCTCCAGCTTGAGCCAGCCGCGGCCGGCGAAGTCGGCGAGGGCCTTGTTGACCGTCTCGCGGGAGGCGCCGACCAGCTGGGCGAGCTCCTCCTGGGTGAGGTCGTGCGCGACGTGGATGCCCTCGTCGGACTGGACGCCGAAGCGGCGGGAGAGGTCGAGCAGGGCCTTGGCGACGCGGCCGGGCACGTCGGAGAAGACCAGGTCGGACATCACGTCGTTGGTGCGGCGCAGGCGGCGGGCGATGGCGCGCAGCAGGGCGATGGAGACCTCGGGGCGGGCGTGCAGCAGCGGCAGCAGGTCGCCGTGGCCGAGGCCGAGGAGCTTGACCTCGGTGAGGGCGGTGGCGGTGGCGGTGCGCGGGCCCGGGTCGAAGAGCGAGAGCTCGCCGATCATCTCGGAGGGGCCGAGCACGGCGAGCATGTTCTCGCGGCCGTCGGGGGAGGCCCGGTGCAGCTTGACCTTGCCCTCGACCACGACGTAGAGCCGGTCGCCCGGGTCGCCCTCGTGGAACAGCGACTCACCGCGGGCGAGCGTCACCTCGGTCATGGAAGCGCGGAGCTCGGCAGCCTGGTCGTCGTCGAGTGCCGCGAACAGCGCGGCGCGCCGCAGAACGTCGTCCACGAGCTTCCTCCTGCTGGTGTCTGGGCAGTGCTACTCACCACCAAGGATGACGCATGTCGCTCCGATCATATGAGGAGGGGGTGTGCCGGGGTGGGGCCTACGCGGCCATTCGCGCAGTTCGGGTAGGCGTTTCGCGCCACCGGGGAGCTACTCGCCGAGGGCCTGCCGGGCGAAGGCGCGGGTGCCGGCGACGTGGTGGCGGGCGAGGGCGGCGGCGGTCTCGGGGTCGCGGGCCTTGATGGCGTCGAGCAGCTGCTGGTGCTCGGTGCACATCGGGAGGCTGGTCTCGGCGTCGGAGGTGAGCCGGAACAGGCGGCGCAGCCGGCCGTCGAGCGGGGCCATCATGTCGCGCAGCAGCGGGTTGCCGGAGAGCTCGACGATCTCGCGGTGGAAGTCGGCGTTCAGGCTGACCGTCTCGCGCAGCCGGCCGGCCTCGGCGGCCTTGCGGGTGCGGGCCAGGATGCGTTCGAGGCCGCGGATGCCGGCGGGGGTCGCGTGCCGGGCGGCGAGGCTGGCGGCCAGGGCCTCCAGGGACTCGCGGACGGCGAAGAAGTGCTCGGCCTCGGCGGGGCCGAAGTCGGCGACGACGGCGCCGCGGCGGGCCTGGACGGAGAGGAAGCCCTCGCGTTCGAGGCGCTGCATGGCCTCGCGGACCGGGATCCGGGAGACGCCCATGCCGTCGGCGAGTTCGCGTTCGACCAGACGCTGCCCGGCGGGGTACTCGCCCTCGATGATCCGTTCGCGCAACTGGACGTAGACGAGGTCCGCCAGCGACTGGTGGGCGTCGCCGAGGGTGTCGGTCATCGGGGGGCTCCAGGCGGAAGCGGGCGGGCGGAGCGGGCAGTAGATCAGATCATTCCAGATCGGTGCGGACCGCCCTCTTGTTTGGTATTCGGTATACCGGATAGCTTGGCCGCCCGGCCGGTGCGGACCGGACGGCCCCCGCGTCGGCCGCCCGCACCCCCTACCCCTCAGGAGGCCCCCGTGACCGCCCTCCCGCCGCCAGGCCCGCACCTGCTGCTGGACGCCGCCCTCCCGGACGGCTCCCGGGCCGACCTGCGGATCGCGGACGGCCGGATCGCCGCGCTCACCCCCGTCCCGGCCGGGCGCGAACGGGCCGAACCGGGCCCGGGCGAGGCCGCACTGGACGGGGCGCTGCTGCTGCCCGCGCTGGTCGACGGGCACGCCCACCTCGACAAGACCTTCCTCGGCGCGCCCTGGCAGCCGCACCGCGCCACGGCGGACCTGCGCGAGCAGATCGCCTCCGAGCGGGCGCTGCGCCGCGAGGTCGCCGCGCAGGCCCCGGTGGCGGAGCGGGCGGAGGCGCTGGCCCGCCGGATGGCCGCGCTGGGCACCGGCTTCGTCCGCTCGCACGTCGACGTCGACCCGGACACCGGGCTGGACCACCTGCACGCCGTGCTGGAGGCGCGCGAACGGGTGCGGGAGCTGATCGACGTGCAGCTGGTGGCCTTCCCGCAGAGCGGCGTGGTGGCCGAGCCCGGGGTGGCCGGGCTGCTGGACGCGGCGCTCCGCGAGGGCGCCCAACTGATCGGCGGACTGGACCCGTTCGGCTTCGACAACGACGTGGACGGCCAGCTCGACGTGGTCTTCGGCCTCGCCGAACGGCACGGCGCGGGCATCGACATCCACCTGCACGACGGCGGCGAGGCCGGCGCGGCGCAGCTGCGGGCGATCGCCGGGCGGACCGCGGCGCTGGGCCTGGGCGGGAAGGTCGCGGTCAGCCACGCGTACTGTCTGGGGCAGCTGGCCGAACCCGAACTCACCCGCACCGCCTCGGCGTTGGCGGCGGCCGGGGTGGCCGTGATGACCAACGGCCCGGCCCGGACCATGCCGCCGGTGAAGCTGCTGCACGAGCTGGGCGTGCTGGTGTTCGCCGGCTCCGACAACATCCGCGACGCGTGGTGGCCGTACGGCACCGGCGACATGCTGGAGCGGACCACCGTCATCGGCCTGCAGGGCGACCTGATGACCGATCAGGACCTCGTGCTGGCAGCCGAGTTCGCCACCGGTCACGCCGCCCGGGCGCTGGGCGTCGAGGAGTACGGGATCGCCGTCGGGCGGCCCGCGAACCTGGTGGCCGTCGCCGCGCACTCGGTGCCCGAGGCCGTCGCCGCGCACCCCGAGCGGCTGCTGGTGCTGCACCGCGGCCGCACCGTGCTGGACCGGCTCAACAGCCCGCTGCGGTAAGGCAGTTCAGGGCGCCGCGCACACATCCGCAGTACCCCGGAAGGATCCCCCGCGCCCTGACCCCTCGGCTCCACCGATGACCGGGCACCCGCCCCGGCCGAACCGCCCGACTCACGGTTCCAGCGAGCCGTGCTCGGCGACCACCCGGCCGGCCTTCACCACCAGTTCGCGCGGCGGCAGGTCGACCACCACCTGCGGGGTGCACTCGCCGTCCACCAGCAGGAAGTCGGCGGGCGAGCCGGGCGTCAGGTCGGCCCGGGGCAGGCCGAGCAGCTCGGCGCCGCCGTGCGCGGCCAGCTCCAGGCAGTCGGTCAGCTCCTGGTCGGTGCGGGCGTCGGTGGTCCAGCCGAGCAGGTGCGCCCGGTGCAGCATGTCGGCGTTGCCGTACGGGCTCCAGGAGTCCCGGACGCCGTCCGAACCGAGGCCGATCCGCAGGCCGCGGGCCTGCAGCTCGCGGAACGGCAGCACCTGGTGCGCGGACGGGGCGACCGTGGTCAGTGCGATCCCGGCGTCCGCCAACACGTCTGCGGTACGGGCGAGTTCGGCGGCGGGCAGCCCGGGCAGGCAGAACACGTGGCTGGCCGTCACCCGGCCCTGCAGGCCGGCCGCGACCGTCCGGGCGGCGAGTTCGCGCAGCGGGCCGAGGCCGGCCGCGCCGCGGTCGTGCAGGTGCACGTCCAGCAGCACGCCGTACCGTTCGGCCAGGCCGAACAGCAGGTCGAACTGCTCGCGGCCGTCCGCGCTGCCGCCGTCGAAACCGGCCGGGTCGATGCCGCCGACCGCGTCCACCAGGTGCTCGCGGGCCGCCTCGGTCAGCAGCTCCGCCACGCCCGGGGTGCGCACCACGCCGTGCTGCGGGAACGCCACCGACTGCACGTCCAGCTTCCCGGCCAGCCGCCCGGCGGCCTCGCGCAGGCCGGTGGCGCCGGCCAGGCCGTACGCGGGGGCGACGTCCACGTGCGCGCGGACGGCGCGGGTGCCGCGGGTCACCGCGTGGGCCAGCAGGCGGTGCGCGCGCTCGCCGATCGGGGCCCGCTGGTGCTCGTACAGCTCGACGTCGCCGACCACGTACTCCGGGAGGCTGTGCGCCGGACGGCGGCTGTACCAGGGCTCGCCCCAGCTGGTCTTGTCCGGGTGGATGTGCGCGTCCACCAGCGTCGGCAGCGCGATCCGGCCGCCGCCCTCCAGCACGGACGACGGGTGCGCGCCCGGCGGGAGTTCGGCGGCCAGGACGCCGTCCACGGCGACCAGGTCGGTGACCGGGCCGCCGAACGGGCGGACCTGGCGGAACAGCGTGACGTGCATGGTGTCGCTCCCGGGGCGGTGCTGAAGGCTCTGTCCGGAACCAATCAAACCGCTTCTGGGGTTTCAGTCAACTCGCTTGCACTGCAAGTGAGTTGACGATTCAAGCTGCCCGGGCTGGGGTGTGCGGCGCGGCCTGCGGGCCCGAGTGTGGGACGGGCGGGTCGGCGGGGACGCACAGCACCGGGCAGCGGGCGTGGGCGCGGCAGTGGTGCTCGGTGCGCGCGCCGCGCAGGTGCGGCAGGCCGGGACGGCGGTGGCCGTCGGAGCCGAGCAGCAGCAGGTCCTCCGGGCCGCCGACCGCCGCCACCAGCGCGGGCCCGGCCGGTCCGGCCGCCACCACCGGGCGGACCACCACCCCGCCCGGCCAGCCCCCGACCGCGTGCCGCAGCGCCGCGTCCAGCAGCCGCCGGGCCGCCGCGTCGGACGGGCACCCGGCCAGCAGCGGCACCAGCACCGCGCCCCGGGCCGCCGCCTCCGGCACCGCCCGCCGCAGCGCGGCCAGACTGCCCGGCGAACCGTCCACGCCGACCACCACCAGGGGCTCCCGCGCCATGACGGCCACCTCCTCGTTCTCCTCCCCGTTCCCTCCTCGTTCCCCTCCTCCAGTGAACGCCCGTCAGGGGCGGCCGGGCGTCAAGGCGGCGTCGGGAAACCGGCGGTGGGCGTCAGGGAGGCGTCAAGGCGCGGCCCGGGGCCCGTCCGGGCCGGTCTGCTGGTGGGACGCGGGCCCCGGCGACCGGAAGGCCGGGGCCCGCGCACCCGGCGGCACGAGCCGGGACGCATCGCGGGACGGGCCGGAGCGGTTCGGAAGGGGACGGAGGGCGTGATGGCGGAGCCGGTGCGCGTCGTGGTCGGAGTCAGCGGGTCGCTCGGCAGCCTGGCCGCCCTGCACCGCGCCGTCGCCGAGGCCCGGCGGGCGGGCGGCGGTGCGGGCGGCGGTGCGGGTGGCGGCGCGGAGGTGCTGGTGCTGCACGCCTGGGAGCCGCCCGGCGGCGAGTTCGGGTACCGGCGCTCGCCCTGCCAGCCGCTGCTGTCCGCCGTCCGGGCCGCCGCCGAGGAGCGGCTGGCCGGGGCGCTGGCGGAGGCGTTCGGCGGGGCCGATCCCGGCGTGCCCGTCACCGCCCGGACGGTGCGCGGCGAGCCCGCCGCCGTCCTGCTCGCCGCCGCGGACCGGCCCGGCGACCTGCTGGTGCTCGGCCCGTCCGGCCCCTGGTGGCACCGCGGCCTGCGCCGCCCCGTCCCCACCCGCTGCGTGCGCGCGGCCCGCTGCCCGGTGCTGGTGGTGCCGCGGCCCGAACTCGCCCTGGTGCTGGACGGGTTGAGCGGGCGCGGGGTGGACGCGGAGCTGCGCGGGCTGGTCGGTTCGGGTCGGCGGACGGGTGGGCGGGGATGAGCGCGGCGACGGTGCCGGGGCGGCTGCCGGCCGACCTGTCGGCGGTGCTGGCGCTGCTCACGGGGGCCGGGCTGGCCGCCGGGCTCGGCCTGCTGGGGGAGCTGCGGCCCGGCTGGTTCGCACTGACGGTGTTCACCGCCGGGTGCGCGGCCCTCGGCGGGTGGTCGAGGCCGGTGGCGGCGCCGCTGATCGGCCTGGCGGTCTGGCTGTTCCACAACGGTTTCGCGGAGCACCGGCACGCCGAGCTCGGCTGGTCCCGGCCGGCCGTCGAGGCCGGGCACCTCGCGCTGCTCACGGGCGCGGCCCTGCTCGCCGCCCTGGTGGGCGGGGTGTCGGCCCGGTGGCGGGCGACGGGCCGGGCGGCGGGCCGGACGACGGGGTGACGGCGCGGTGAGCGGCGGCGGCCGGGGTTGTGGGGCCCGGCCGCCGTGAACGGGAGCGGCCCGGACGGTGCGTGGGGGCATCGTCCGGGCCGCGGCCGGTCCTGGCGTCGCGGGGCGGGAGGGGGCGCGGGCGGTGCCCGGGAGGGGCTCGGGTGGCGTCCGGCGTGCGGCGGTTTCGTGGAAGCGCTCCCAAGAAAGG
This sequence comes from Kitasatospora sp. YST-16, assembly GCF_026802215.1. Taxonomy (NCBI): domain Bacteria; kingdom Bacillati; phylum Actinomycetota; class Actinomycetes; order Kitasatosporales; family Streptomycetaceae; genus Kitasatospora; species Kitasatospora sp. YST-16. Next base: position 3,206,674 of record NZ_CP113837.1, on the reverse strand, counting down.
TCAGTACGCGTCTTCTGCCCGGGTGGTGAATCGAAGTACAAAGGAGCCAGCGGAAGTTCGGGCTGTGGGGGCCGGAACGGCCGCACCCGGGGCGGCCTGGGCGGTGCGTGGGGGTACTGCCTGGGCCGCCGGGTTTCCGCCCGGTTCCCGCCGGGGTTCCTGCCCGGGCCCGCCGGTTCCGCGCGGGGCGTTCCACAATGGACGGCATGAGCGCGCACGAGGACGGACTTCCCGCGGTGGCCCGGCTGCTGGCCGGGGGCGGGGTGGTGGTGCTGAGCGGGGCCGGGCTGTCGACCGAGTCCGGGATTCCGGACTACCGGGGGCCGGACGGGGTCCGCCGGAACCGGGCGCCGATGACGTACCAGGAGTTCGTGGCGGGGGAGCCGGCCCGGCGGCGGTACTGGGCGCGCAGCCACGCGGGGCGGGCGGTGATCGCCGGGGCGCGGCCGAACGCGGGGCACCTCGCGGTGGCCCGGCTGCGGGAGGCGGGCCGGGTGGCGGCGGTGATCACCCAGAACGTGGACGGCCTGCACCGGGCCGCGGGCACCGCCGACGCGGTCGAGCTGCACGGCGGCCTGGACCGGGTGGTCTGCCTGGACTGCGGCGCCCGCAGCCCCCGCGCCGAGCTGGACGAGCGCCTCGCCGCCCTCAACCCGGCCTTCCGGGACGCCGGTTCGCGGATCAACCCGGACGGCGACGTCGAGCTGCCGGACGACCTGGTGGCCTCGTTCGCCGTCGCGCCGTGCGCCTCCTGCGGCGGCGTGCTCAAGCCGGACGTGGTGTTCTTCGGCGAGAGCGTCCCCAAGGAGCGGGTCGAGCACTGCTACCGGCTGGTGGACGAGGGCCGGGCCCTGCTGGTGCTCGGGTCCTCGCTGGCGGTGCTGTCCGGCCTGCGCTTCGTGCGGCACGCCGCGAAGGCCGGCAAGCCGGTCGCCATCGTCACCCGCGGCACCACCCGCGGCGACGACCTGGCGGCGGTCCGGGTGGACCGTCCGCTCGGCGAGGCCCTGACCGCTCTGGCCGCGCCCTTCGCGCGGTAACCGCGCAGGTCGCCGCGCAGGCCGCGTAGGTCGCCGCGCAGGCTGCGGCGGGGGTCCGTCAAGGGGGCGTCAAGGTCGCGCGGGCGGCCGTATGGGGGGCGTCAGGGAGCGCGGGGACGGCCGGTTCCGCTGCTTGGCTCGGGGGTGCCGGGAAAAGCACCGGTTCCGTTCCGAGCCACCTTGGTGGATGCCATGTCAGACCTGCTCTACGTCGGTGTCACGGTCGCCGTGTTCGCCGTCATCGCCCTGATCGCGCGGGGGGTGGAGAAGCTGTGAGCGCCGCGCACATAGCCGGTCTCCTCGTCGCCGCCGCGCTGGTCGGGTACCTCGTCCTCGCGCTGATCCACCCGGAGAAGTTCTGACATGGGTCCGACTCTCGCCGGGTGGCTGCAGGCCGTCGCCCTGGTCGGCGCACTGGCCCTGTGCTACCGCCCACTGGGTGACTACATCGCCCACCTGCTGACCTCCGCCAAGCACCTGAGAGCCGAGCGCGGTCTCTACAAGGTGGTCGGCGTCGACGCGGGCGCCGACCAGCGCTGGCCGGTGTACCTGCGGTCGGTGCTGGCGTTCTCCGCGCTCTCCGTGCTGTTCCTGTACGGGCTGATCCGGCTGCAGACCCACCTGTTGCTGTCGCTCGGGGTGCCGGAGATGGAGGCGCACCAGGCGTGGAACACCGCGATCTCGTTCACCACCAACACCAACTGGCAGTCGTACAGCGGTGAGTCCGCGATGGGGCACCTGGTGCAGATGGCCGGGTTGGCGGTGCAGAACTTCGTCTCGGCGGCGGTCGGCATCGCGGTGGTGGCGGCGCTGATCCGCGGGTTCACCCGCAACCGCACCGACCGGGTCGGAAACTTCTGGGTCGACCTGACCCGGATCGTGCTGCGGCTGCTGCTGCCGATCTCGATCGTCTTCGCCCTCGTGCTGGTCGCCAGTGGCGTGGTGCAGAACTTCCACGGCTTCGAGCAGGTGACCACCCTCGGCGGTGGCACCCAGTCGGTCCCGGGTGGGCCGGTGGCCTCGCAGGAGGTCATCAAGCTGCTGGGCACCAACGGCGGCGGCTTCTACAACGCCAACTCGGCGCACCCGTTCGAGAACCCGACCGGTTTCACCAACCTGCTGGAGGTGTTCCTGCTGCTGGTGATCGCCTTCGCCCTGCCGCGGACCTTCGGCAAGATGGTCGGCGACCACCGCCAGGGCTACGCGATCGTCGCGGTGATGGGCCTGTTCTGGGTGGCCTCGGCGGCGCTGATCACCTTCTTCGAACACCAGCACTCCGGCAGCGCGCTGCAGGCGGCCGGCGCGGCAATGGAGGGCAAGGAGCAGCGCTTCGGCGTCGCGGCCAGCTCGCTGTTCGCGGCGTCCACCACGCTGACCTCGACCGGTGCGGTGAACTCCTTCCACGACTCGTTCACGCCGTTGGGCGGCGGGCTGACGGTGTTCGACATGATGCTCGGCGAGATCGCGCCCGGCGGCACCGGCTCCGGCCTGTACGGGATGCTGATCCTCGCGATCGTCGCCGTCTTCGTGGCGGGCCTGATGGTCGGCCGCACCCCCGAGTACCTGGGCAAGAAGCTCGGCGGGCGGGAGATGAAGTTCGCCTCGCTGTACATCCTCACCACCCCCGCCATCGTGCTGATCGGCGCGGGTACCGCGATCGCGCTGCCCGGCGAGCGGGCCGGGATGCTGAACGACGGCGCGCACGGCTTCTCCGAGGTGCTGTACGCGTTCACCTCGGCGGCGAACAACAACGGTTCGGCGTTCGCGGGCATCACGGTGAACACCACCTGGTACGACACGGCGCTGGGCCTGGCGATGGTGTGCGGCCGGTTCCTGCCGATGGTGTTCGTCCTCGCGCTGGCCGGTTCGCTCGCCCGGCAGCGGCCGGTCCCCGCGAGCGCGGGCACCCTGCCCACGCACCGGCCGCTGTTCGTCGGCCTGCTGTCGGGCGTCGTGCTGATCGTCGTCGGCCTCACCTACTTCCCGGCCCTGGCCCTCGGGCCGATCGCAGAAGGTCTCCACTGATGTCCACCACCGTCCCTGAAGTTCCGCAGCGGGCCGCGGGCGGCCTGCTCGATCCGAAACTGCTGCTCGCCTCGCTGCCCGACGCGGTGCGCAAGCTCGACCCCCGGGTGATGGTGAAGAACCCGGTGATGTTCGTGGTCGAGGTCGGCTCGGTGGTCACCACCGTCGCCGCGGTCGCCCACCCGTCGGTGTTCGGCTGGGCGATCACGCTCTGGCTGTGGCTGACCACGGTCTTCGCCAACCTGGCGGAGGCGGTCGCCGAGGGCCGCGGCAAGGCCCAGGCCGACACGCTGCGCAGGGCCAGGACCGAGTCGGTCGCGCGCCGCCTGACCGGCTGGCCCGCCTCGCCGGCCGAGGAGGAAGTCCCGGGCACCGCACTGCGGTTGGGCGACCACGTGGTAGTCGAGGCCGGGCAGGTGATCCCGGGCGACGGCGACGTGGTCGAGGGTGTCGCGTCGGTGGACGAGTCGGCGATCACCGGCGAGTCCGCGCCGGTGATCCGGGAGTCCGGCGGCGACCGCAGCGCGGTGACCGGCGGCACCAAGGTGCTGTCCGACCGGATCGTCGTCAAGATCACCTCCGAGCCGGGCAAGACCTTCATCGACCGGATGATCGCCCTGGTGGAGGGTGCGGCCCGGCAGAAGACGCCGAACGAGATCGCGCTGAACATCCTGCTGGCCTCGCTGACCGTGGTCTTCCTGATCGCCGTGGTGACGCTGCAGCCGATGGCCGCCTACGCGGGCGCCCCGCAGCCGACGATCGTGCTGGTCGCGCTGATCGTGGCGCTGATCCCCACCACGATCGGCGCGCTGCTCTCGGCGATCGGCATCGCCGGCATGGACCGCCTCGTGCAGCGCAACGTGCTCGCCATGTCGGGCCGGGCGGTGGAGGCTGCGGGCGACGTCAACACGCTGCTGCTGGACAAGACCGGCACCATCACGCTCGGCAACCGGCAGGCCGCCGAGTTCCTGCCCGCGTCCGGGGTCACGGTCGAGGAGCTGGCGGACGCCGCGCAGCTGTCCTCGCTGGCGGACGAGACACCCGAGGGCCGTTCGATCGTCGTCCTCGCCAAGACCGGGTACGGACTGCGGGCCCGTGCCCAGGGCGAGTTGGCGCACGCCGCCTGGGTGCCGTTCACCGCGCAGACCCGGATGTCGGGCGTGGACCTGGACGGCCGGCAGGTCCGCAAGGGCGCGGCCGGGTCGGTCGCCAACTGGGTGACGGGCAGCGGTGGTTCGGTCGGCGCGGACGTGTCCTCGCTGGTCGACGGGATCTCCGCGGCGGGCGGCACCCCGCTGGTGGTGGCCGAGCGCGAGGGCGGCGGCGTGCCGCGGGTGCTCGGTGTGATCCACCTCAAGGACGTGGTGAAGGAGGGCATGCGGGAGCGCTTCGAGGAGCTCCGCCGGATGGGCATCAAGACCGTGATGATCACCGGCGACAACCCGCTGACCGCCCGGGCGATCGCCGAGGAGGCGGGCGTCGACGACTTCCTCGCCGAGGCCACGCCCGAGGACAAGATGGCGCTGATCAAGCAGGAGCAGGAGGGCGGCAAGCTGGTCGCCATGACCGGCGACGGCACCAACGACGCCCCGGCGCTCGCCCAGGCCGACGTGGGCGTGGCGATGAACACCGGCACCATGGCGGCCAAGGAGGCCGGCAACATGGTGGACCTCGACTCCAACCCCACCAAGCTGATCGAGATCGTCGAGATCGGCAAGCAACTGCTGATCACCCGGGGCGCGTTGACGACCTTCTCGATCGCCAACGACGTCGCCAAGTACTTCGCGATCATCCCGGCGATGTTCGCGGGCGTCTACCCGGGCCTGCGGCACCTCAACGTCATGGGCCTGCACAGCCCGACCTCCGCGATCACCTCGGCGGTCGTCTTCAACGCCCTGGTCATCGTCGGCCTGATCCCGCTCGCCCTGCGCGGCGTCAAGTACCGCCCCACCGACGCGAGTTCGCTGCTGTCCCGGAACATCGGGATCTACGGGATCGGCGGCCTGATCGTGCCGTTCGTCGGCATCAAGGCGATCGACCTGGTCGTCCAGTTCGTCCCCGGCCTCAACTGACAAGAGAGGAGAACGAGACATGCCCACCTTCCTGCGCACCCACCTCACCGCGCTGCGGATGCTGCTGGTGATGACCGTGATCCTCGGCATCGCCTACCCGCTGCTGGTCACCGGAGTCAGCCAACTCGCCTTCCGGCAAAGGGCGAACGGCTCGATCGTCGAGGTCGACGGCAAGCCGGTCGGCTCCAGCCTGCTCGGCCAGCGCTTCGACCTGCCGCAGTCCGACCCGAGCGCACCGGCCCGGCCCGACCCGAAGTGGTTCCAGCCCCGCCCCTCCGCGGGCGGCTACGACCCGGCCGCCTCCGGCGCCTCCAACCTCGGCCCGAACAGCGCCGACCTGCTGAAGGCCGTGCAGGAGCGCCGGGCCGCGATCGCCGCCTTCGACGGCGTCGACCCGGCCACCGTCCCGCCGGACGCGCTGACCGCCTCCGGCTCCGGCCTCGACCCGCACATCTCCGTCGCCTACGCCAAGGAACAGATCGACCGCGTCGCCCGGGAACGCGGCCTCCCCGCCGCACAGCTCGACCGGCTGGTCGAGGAGCACACCGACGGCCGCTCGCTCGGCTTCCTCGGCCAGCCCGGCGTCAACGTCCTCGAACTCAACCAGGCTGTCGCCGAACTCAAGTGACGGACCGTCAATTCCCTGCGCAGGCCGTCCCGGACGCTCCCCCGTCCGGGACGGCCGACCGTATGCCAGGCCGACTCCCGTGCCGTGCAGCCGAGAAGAGTCGCCATGCCCGCCGACGACGGGCCCGCCGTCAGGGCCGGTCGCACCCCGCGCCCGGGCCGGGCACCCACGCGTCCAGGCCCGCGACCACGCTGCCCGCGACCGTGCCCAGCAGCGCGCCCGCGACGACGTCGCCCGGGTAGTGGACGCCGGTGTGGACCCGGGAGTAGCCGACCGTCGCGGCCAGCAGCCCGAGCGGCGCCGCCGCCCACGGCAGCTGGGAGGAGACCCCGGTGGCGAAGGCGAACGCCGACGCGGTGTGCCCGGACGGAAAGGACGCCGACTCGGGCATCGGCACGTGCCGGGCCTCGGGGACCTTCCCGCCGACCCGGTCCGGCCGCGGGCGGCGGGCCAGCGTCTTGCCGAGCAGGTTCGCCGCCGCCGAGGCCACCGCCACCGACCCGAGGCCCACCAGCGCGGCCCGGCGCGGCCGCCCCGGCAGCAGGGCCAGCCCGCAGGCCACCGCGATCGAGACCTTCGAGTTGTTCGCGGCCGTGGACAACTGCCGCAGCCGCTCGTCCAGGGTCGGTGTCGGGGTCGCCGCCACCGCGACGTACACCGCCTCGTCCACCGCCGAGAAGTCCGCCACCACGCGCTGTCCCGCCAGCACCCACCGCGTCAACGCCCGCACTACGCACCGCCGTTCGGATCGGTCCGGCCCGACGCCAGGTGCGCCAGCCGGCTCCACTTCAGGGCCGGTACCGGGGCCACCGTGCCCGGCCGGTCGCGCGGGACCCGCACCCGCAGCGCACCGGGCCGGATCGTGCAGCGCACCGGCACGTCCAGTTCCAGGGCCTCGCCGTCCACCGCGACCGGGATGCTCGCCACGTCCGCCGTGACCAGCACCTCGCGGCCGACCAGGACCGTCACCGCCTCCGCACTCGTACCACGCAGCGCCAGGTCGGCGGCCTGCGCCGCGCCGTCCACCCGCACCCCGAGGACGCCGAGCGCACCGCGGTCCATCCGCGAACGCCGCCCCGGGTCGAGCAGGTCGCCCGCGTCGTACGGGTTGTTGCTGACCAGGACGGCCTGCGGGCGCTCCAGCCGCTGCCCGCCGGCCTCCGCGGCGAGCTGCGCGCCCGCGTAGCCGACCAGCAGGTCCGGCAGCATGGCCAGGATGGTGGCGGCCTTCGCGTCCCGGTACTCGGGGTTCTGCACCACCTCCGCGTAGGTGCCGAACGAGACGTTGTTGACGAAGGCCCGGCCCGCGACCTCGCCGAGGTCGACCCGCAGTTCGACGCCGTCGGCAAGCGCGTCCAGGCAGCGGGCCGGGTCGTCGCGGTCCAGGCCCAGGTCGAGCGCGAAGTGGTTGCGGGTGCCCGCCGAGACCACCAGGAACGGCAGCCCGTGCCGGGCCGCGACCTGCGCCACCAGCGCCTGGGTGCCGTCACCGCCCGCCACGCCCAGCAGGTCGGCGCCGTCCGCGACGGCCCGCTCGGCCAGCTCGGTGACGTCCTGCTGCGCGTCCGGGTCCAGCAGCACCACCTCCGCACCCAACTCCCGGGCCCGCTCCGCCAGGTGGAACTTCTCCACCTTCCCGCCGCCGGACTTCGGATTCATGATCAGGACGGCCTTGCGCGGCGGATCGACCTCCCGCTCCGGCATCTCCCGGGACCGCCCGGCCGCGCGCAGCGCCGCCCGGGCCAGCCACAGGCCCGCCGCCCACAGCGCCACCGCGCCCAGCACCCACGGCCACGTCCCGCCGCCCACGTACAGCACCACCGCGCCCACCGGGGCCGCCACCGCCAGCAGCACCCCCAGCCAGCGCACCGGCCCGCGCCGCGACAGCGCCCACCACCCGCCGACCGCCATCAGCGCCAGCGCGGCCACCCCGACCGCCACCACCAGCGCCCCGCGCAGCCCGGCCCCGGCGGCCAGCAGCAGCACCGCCGCCAGCCCGCACCCGATCGCCGCCCGCGCCGACCACACCGCCCTCGCCGGCCACACCGACCTCGCCGCCTCTCCCATCCGTCGACCGTAACGCCCTGTCAGCTACCCCGCCCGGCACGCCGCATCCCTGTGGCAGAATCCGCCGGGTGACCATCCGGGTGCTGATCGCCGACGACCAGGAGATGGTGCGGCGGGGGCTGCGGCGCATCCTGGAGACCCAGCCGGACCTCACCGTGGTCGGCGAGGCCGGCGACGGGGTCGCCACCGTCGAGGCGGCCCGCGCGCTGCGCCCGGACGTCGCCCTGGTGGACGTCCGGATGCCCCGGATGGACGGCCTGGAGGTGGTCCGGCAGCTGTGCGGGCCGGGCGCCGACCCGCAGGTCCGGGTGGTCGTGGTGACCACCTTCGACCTGGACGAGTACGTGTACCCGGCGCTGCGCGGCGGCGCGTCCGGCTTCCTGCTCAAGCGCTCCGGACCGGCGCTGCTGATCGAGGCGGTGCGCGCCGCGGTGGCCGGGGACAGCCTGATCAGCCCGTCCGTCACGGTCCGGCTGCTGCGCCACGTCACCGGGCGCCGCCCCGGCGCGGACCCGCTGGCGGAGCCGCTGACCCCGCGCGAGACGGAGATCGCCCGGGAGGTCGCCGAGGGCCGCACCAACGCCGACATCGCGGCCGCGCTGTTCATCTCGGCGGGCACCGTCAAGACCCATGTCGCGCACATCCAGCGCAAGTTGGGCGTCCGCAACCGGGTCGGCATCGCCATGCGGGCGTTCGAGCTCGGCTACCTCACCGACCTGCCGGGCGGCCCGGCGTGAGCACCGGCCGGGCGGCGGCGAGCACCGGCCGGATGGCGGCGAGCACCGGCCGGATGGCGGCGAGCGCCCGCTGGGCGGCGGTGAGTGCCCGCCGGATGGCGGCGACGGCCGCCGCCGCGCTGCTGCTGCTCGTCCCCGCGCCGTTCGGCCCGTGGCCGGTCTGGCTCCCGGCGCTCACCGCCGCCGCGGTGCTCGCCCTCACCGCGCTGGGCGGCCCGGCGGCGGTGTGCTGGGCCGCCGTGCTCTCGCTGGCCGTCGACCTCGGCCAGGTCGGCGAGAACGGGCCGGCGCTGCTCTGGATGCCGGTCGAGTACGCGCTGCTGCTGGTGCTCACGGTGCGCGCCGTGCGGCGGCTGCCCGGCCGCCGGGCCTGGTGGGGCGGGGCGCTCGGCGCGCTGGCCGGGCTGGCCCTGCCGCTGCGCTTCGCGCTCCGGCAGCCGCATCCGCTGGACGCCTCGGTCGCCGGACTGCTCATCGCCGCCCTGCCGGTCGCCGCGGCCGTCGGCACCGGCCTGTACCTGCGCCGGCAGGACGAGCGGCGGACCCGCGCGGTCGACGACGCCCGCCGCGCACAGCGCCTGGCCGTCGCCGGGGACCTGCACGACTACGTCGCCCACGAGCTGACCGGCATCCTGCTGGAGGTGCAGGCCGCGCGGCTCGGCGGCCACGACGAGGCGGAGAACGCCCGGCTGCTGGCCCGGCTGGAGGCCGCCGGGCAGCGCGCGCTGGCCTCCATGGACCACACCCTGGACGCCCTGCGGGCCCCCGACGGCGCCGCGCCCCGCCGCCACACCCTGGCCGAACTCCCGGCGCTGCTCGGCCACTTCCCGACCCCGCCCGCCCTGCACGGCCTGGCCGGACTGCCCGCCCTGCCGCCCGCCGTCGAGGACGCCGCCTACCGGGCGGTGCTGGAGGCGCTCACCAACGTCCGCCGCCACGCCCCCGCCGCGGACCGGGTCACCGTCACGCTCGCCCACGCCCCCGGCAGCGGCCTCACCGCCACCGTCACCGACGGCGGACCCGCCCACCCGCACCCCCGCCCGGGCGGCGGCAGCGGCCTCGACGCGCTGCGCACCCGGCTCGCCGCGCTCGGCGGCGAACTGGCGGCCGGCCCGCTCGGCCCGGCCGGCCCCGGCTGGCGGGTCGAGGCCCGGATCCCGACCGGCGACTGACCCCGCGGCCGACGGTCCCGAACGCGGTGGCGGCCCCGAACGCGCTGGCGGCCCCGAACACGCCGGTGGCGCCGAACGCGCCCACGGCCCCGACCGTGCTGGTGGAACCGACCGTGCCGGTGGCCCCGAACACGCCGGTGGCGCACGGCAGTTCGCCGTACGCCACCGTCACCGCCACCTCCCGCGTTCCTACTCCTCGACGGGCGTGCCGTCGGCCGCGATCCGGGCGAAGCCCAGGTACGGGCGCAGCGCCTTCGGCAGCAGCACCGAGCCGTCGGCCTGCTGGTGCTGCTCCAGCACCGCCGCGATGGTCCGGCCCAGCGGCAGGCCCGAGCCGTTGACGGTGGCGGCCGGGGTCGGCTTGCCCTTCTCGTCCCGGGTGCGGATGCCGGCCCGGCGGCCCTGGAAGGTGCCGAAGTCCGAGACCGAGGAGATCTCCCGGTAGGTGTCCTGGCTGGGCAGCCACACCTCCAGGTCGTACGTCAAGCGCGACGAGAAGCCGGTGTCGCCGGCCGCCAACGTGACGACGCGGTAGGCGAGTTCGAGCTCCTGCAGGCAGGTCTCGGCGTGCGAGACCATCAGCAGCATCTGCTCCCTGGCCTGTTCGGCGGCGCAGATCCGGACCATCTCGACCTTCGAGAACTGGTGCAGCCGGATCAGCCCGCGGGTGTCGCGCCCGTACGAGCCTGCCTCCGAGCGGAAGCACGGGGTGTGCGCGGTGAGCGCCAGCGGCAGTTCGGCGGGCGGGACGATCTCGTCCGCGTACAGGTTGGTCAGCGGCACCTCGGCGGTCGGGATCAGGAACAGGTCCCGGTCCGCGACGCCGGTCCGGAACAGGTCCTCCTCGAACTTCGGCAGCTGCCCGGTGCCGGTCATGGTGCGCCGGTTGACCAGGTACGGCACCGCGTGCTCGACGTACCCGTGCCGGCGGGTGTGCACGTCCAGCAGCAGGGCGACGATCGCCCGCTCCAGGGCGGCACCGGCGCCGCGCAGCACGCTGAAGCGCGAGCCCGACAGCTTGGTGGCCCGGCCGAAGTCCATGATGCCCATGGTCTCGCCGAGGTCGACGTGGTCCTTGGGCGTGAAGTCGAAGTGCTGGGGCTCGCCGACCCGGCGCAGCTCGCGGGCGTCCTCGTCGGAGAAGCCGTCGGGGGCCTCGTCGTCGGGCAGGTTGGGGATGGTCAGCAGTAGGTCGGTCAGCTCCTGCTGGACCTGCTCCAGCTCCGCCTCGTTCTGCTGCACCTGCTCCTTGAGCGCGCGGGCGGTCTCCTTCAGCTCGGTGACGTCCCCGCCCTGCTTCGCGGTGCGCTGCACCTCCTGGGCGACCTGCTTCGAGCGGGCCCGCAGCTCGTCGCCGGCCTGGATGCCGCTGTTGCGGCGGGACTGCAGCGCCTCCAGCGCGGACAGGTCGAGCCGGTAGCCACGACGTGCCAGAAGCCGGACGGCTTCGTCCCCCAGGTCGATCAGGACGCGGGCATCATGCATCGGAGTCGGTTCTCCTCTGAGTACGGCGGTTGCAGCGGGTGGATTCGCCCCGACCGTAGCAGGGGCGGGGAAGCCGCTGCAGCGCCTTTCGGGCCCGCCGCACGCGGGGCGCGCCCTCCCTTGCGGAGATAATCTCTGCGGAGATAATCTCTGCAGAGATGAAACCGGATGGAACACCGACCGCAGGGGGAACCGCCATGTGGCAGCACGAGTACACCGCCGAGACCGCCGCCGCGCCGAGCGCCGTCTGGGCCGTGCTCAGCGACCTCGACCACTGGACCGACTGGGACACCTCGATGGAGGCCGTCACCCTGGAGGGCCCGTTCGAGGTCGGCGGCCGGGTCTCGATGACCCCGACCGGGCAGGAGCCGATCGTCTCCGTCATCACCCGGATCGAGGCGGACCGCGCCTACGCCGACCGCACCGAGTTCGGCGGCGCCGTACTGGACTTCTCGCACACCCTCACCGCCCTCCCCGCCGGCGGCACCCGGGTGGTCCACCGCCTGGAGATCACCGGCCCCGAGGCCGACCAACTCGGCCCCGAACTCGGCCCGATGATCACCGAGGACTTCCCGGACGCGATGGCCGCCCTGCTGGCCCGCGCCGAACGGACTGCCTGACCATCCGACCGCCTGACCACCTGACCGGGGTGACTGCCCGACCGGGTCGACCGTCCGACCGTGTTGGATGGTCCGGCCGACCGGAAACGCCGGAGACGCACGAAGGAGGACGGGACGATGGACGGACTGGTCGAGGGCCCGGCGAACAGCCCCGGCTTCTGGCTCTGGCACGCCACCCTGCGCTGGCAGCGCGAGGTCGCCGCCGCCCTCGCCCCGTACGACCTGACGCACCCCCAGTTCGTGCTGCTCTCCTGCGCCTGGTGGCTCAACGAGCAGGGCGCCACCCCCAACCAGCAGGAGCTCTCCGCCCAGGCCGGCACCGACGTCCGCACCACCTCCCAGGTGGTGCGGAAACTGGAGGCCAAGGGCCTGCTCGACCGCACCACCGACCCCGACGACACCCGGGCCCGCCGCCTGCGCATCACCCCCCGCGGCACCGCCCTCGCCCGCGCCGCGATCCCGGCCGTCGAGGCGGTCGACCGCACCTTCTTCACCCCGGCCGCCCACGGCTCCCCGTCCCTCGCCCCGGACGCCCTCAGCCACCTGCTCCGCCGCCTGACCGAAGCCCCGTAACCCCCGGCCCGGACAGCCCCGGCCCCGCGCAGCCTCAGCTCCGGCTCCGCGCGGCCTCAGCTCCGGGCGACGAACTCCGCCACCACCGGCCCCAGCACCTCCGGCGCGACCTCGTGGGTCTGCCCCGCCAGGGTGCGGTACTCGGCGCCCGCGGCGGCGGCCGTCGCGGTGGCGGCGTCGCGCAGCATCGCGGGGCTGAACTCGCCGTCGGCGACCAGCACCGGCACCGGCAGCCCGGCCAGCAGCGCGGTCGGCACCGGCGCGCCCGCCGCCCCGTCCAGCACCTCCGCGTCGTTGACCAGGGTCGGCGCCACCGCCACGAAGGCCGGCCACACCGGCGACTGCCGCAACTGCTCGACCATCGGCTCGGGGGAGCCGACGAAGACCATGAACCGGGCCACCGCGTCGCCCGGCTCGCCCGCCAGGACGTCCTTCTCGACGCCCGCCCGGTACTCCGCGAACCGGGCGCGCTGCTCCTCGGAGGTGCTGAACGGCGGCTCGTACGCCACCACCCGCTCCACCCCGATGCCCGCCCCCGCCGCCCGCAGCGCGAGCGCCGCCCCGGAGGACAGGCCCAGCAGCGTCGCCCGGCCGCCCGCCGCCGCGACGACCGCCGCCAGGTCCTCCACCTCCCGCTCCACGGCGTACGGCCCGCCCGCACCGCTCTCCCCGCGCCCGCGCCGGTCGTAGCTGAACACCCGGTGCGCCCCGGCGAGTTCGGCCGCGAGACCGCCCGACGGCCCGAACGCGCGGTGGCACAGCGCGCCGTCCACGATCACCACGGCCGGACCGCTGTCACCCGCCACCTGGTGGGCGATCCGGGTGCCGTCGGCGGAGGTCACGTACTCGGTCATGCCAACTCCCTGTTGAATGGCTCTGGTTGCTCTGGTTGCTCTGGTTGCTCTGGTTGCTCTGGTTGTGCTGATTGCTCTGGTTTTCCGACCGGCCGCGCCCGACCCCGCCCGACCCCGTCCCGCTCACCTGCCGGCGTCGGCCAGGGTGTGCGCGACCAGCGCGTTGGCGTGCCCGTGGCCCAGCCCGTGCTCGGACTTCAGCCAGGCCACCAGCTCCATGTGCTTGGTCAGCGGCGAATCGGTGATCAACTGCTGCCACTCGGCGATCGGACGCCCGTACTTCTGCTCGATCGAGGGGAAGTAGCTGGCCGGTCCCTTGACGCTCATCTGCTCGCTCCGTCCATGTCCGTGTTCCGCGCGCCGCGTTCCGTGTTCCGCGCGCCGCGTTCCGTGTTCCGCGCGCCGCCGTCACAGGAAGAGACGCGACGCCCCGGCGGAACTCATCGGTCCTCGCCAAAGTTTTTTCCGGACCGTACGGTTCGGGCCATGGCACGCATCGACGACAGCACGATCGACCGGGCGGCCGGCTACCTGTGGACGGCGGGCCGGGTCCTCGAACAGCGGCGCTTCACCCACCTGTTCGGCGAAGACCCCGACCCGGCGGGCGTCCTGGCCGCCCTGGACGCCTACCGCGCCCCCGGCGGCGGCTGGGCGTACGGCCTGGAGCCGGACGTCCGCGGGCCCGCCGCCCAGCCGCTGGCAGCCGGCGCAGCCGCCCGGATCCTGGCCGAGGCGGACGCCCTGAACGGCCCGCGCGGCACCGAACTCTGCGACTGGGCCGCCACGTTGACCACCGACGAGGGCGGCGTCCCGGCCGTCCTGCCCAGCCTGCGCCGCTACCCGCACCCGCCCTTCCTGCCGATCGCCGACGACCCTCCCGCCGAACTGCTCTCCACCGGCCAGATCGCCGCCCCGCTGCTCCGGGCCGGACTGCGGCACCCCTGGCTGACCGGCGCGGCGGAGTTCTGCCGCCGCGCGATCGAGGCGATCGGGACGACCCACCCGTACGAGGTGATCACCGCCGTCGGCTTCCTGGACGCCGCCCCGGACCGCGCCTGGGCCGGGCAACAGGCCGACCGGCTGGGGGAGTTGGTGCGCGAGCAGCAGCTGGTGCTGCTCGACCCGGCCCACCCCGAGCAGGTCCGGCTGGCGCCCGGCTACGCGCCCGGCGAGTTCCACTTCCCGCACGACTTCGCGCCCACCCCGGACAGCCTGGCCCGGTCCTGGTTCACCGACGCCGAGACCGAGCGCGGCCTCGACCACCTGGCCGCCGCCCAACTCCCGGACGGCGGCTGGCCGATCACCTGGGCCCGCTGGTCCGCCGCCACCGAGCACGAGGCCCGCCCGGGCGTCACCCTGGCCGCCCTGCGCACCCTCCGCGCCTACGCGGGCTGAGCCCCCCGCCGTCCACCGGCACCGCGCCCTACGGCAGCGCCGCCAGCCACCCGTCCGCGACGGCGGTCCGGGCGTACAGCACGAAGCGCCCCGCCCGGTGCGAGGAGACCAGCCCCGCGGTGCGCAGCGCGGTGAGGTGCTGGGAGGCCGCCGGGGCGGTGATGCCGCAGCGGGCGGCGAGTTCGGTGGTGGAGGCGGGGACGTCCAGTTCGGCCAGCAGCCGGGTGCGGGTGCGGCCGAGCACGGGCGCGAGCGCCTCGGCGCGGGGGGCCGGCCGGTGTTCCCAGACGGTCGCGGCGCCCAGCGCGGGGTAGCAGAGCTGCGGCGGGTCGGGGGAGACGGTGCGGGTCAGCAGCCGGGGCCAGGCGAACACCGAGGGCACCAGCAGCAGTCCGGCACCGGTCGGGATCCGGGTGACGGCGCAGTGCCGCTCCGACAGGTGCAGGGTGCCGTCCGCCCAGCGCACCGTCCCGTGCAGTTCGCCGAGCACGGCCGCGCTGCCCCGTTCGGCGGCCCGCCGGGCGCGCCGCAGGACGTCCGCCTCCAGCACCGCGCCGATCCGCGACCAGTACGGGGCGAGGGCGAGCTGCCAGAACGCCTCGATCTCGGCGGTGATCCGCCGCAGCGCCTGCTCGGGTTCGCGTTCCAGCGCCCGCAGCCGGGGTCCGCTCCGGCCGCCACGACCGCCACGACCGTCGCGGCCGTCATAGCCGCCACGACCGTCACGGTTGCCGCGGTCGGCGTGCAGGCAGTCCAGGTCGTGCCGGAGCAGCGCGGGGCCGGTGGCCCGGATCGCGGCCAGCTCGGCGGCCAGATCGGTGACCGGCCGGTCCGGGACGGGGTTGAGGAAGTCCGGCAGGTGCCCGTGCGGCGGGACCAGTTCGGCCAGCCAGCCGCGGTCCAGCCCGGCGGCGGCCAGCCGGGGCCGGACCTGCGCGGCCCAGCGGCGGTGCGGCACGGGCACCGGGTCGGCGGCCAGCGCGCGGCAGGCGGCGACCACCTCCCACATCGGCGAGACCGCGAACCTGGTCAGCGCGAGGTCGTCCGCCGTCAGCGGCAGCCCGGTCCGCACCCCGCCACCCCCGCATCCGCCGCCGTCGATTAGGCCGCAGCTTAATCGGTCGGCGCGGCCCCGCCCGGCCGGGCAGGATCGGTTCCGACCACCGTGCCCACCCCGCACCGGAAGCGAGCCCCGCATGTCGAACCGCACCCTCCCCGCCCGTTCCGCCGAGCACGCCGCCACCCTCCGTTCCCTCGCCGCCGCCGACGCGCCGCTGCTGCTCCCGAACGCCTGGGACGCGGGCAGCGCGGCGGTGATCGCCGCGGCCGGCGCCGCCGCGATCGCCACCACCAGCGGCGGCGTCTCCTGGTCGGCGGGCCGCGGCGACGGCCAGGGCCTGGACCGGGCGACGATGGCCGAGGCGGTGCGCCGGATCGCCGCCGCCGTGGACGTCCCGGTGACCGCCGACGTCGAGGGCGGCTACGGCCCGGCGCCCGAGGACGTGGCCGAGACCGTCCGCGCGGTGGTCGCGGCGGGCGCGGTCGGCGTCAACCTGGAGGACTCGGCCGCCCCGGGCGGCCCGCTGTTCACCGTCGCCGAGCAGTCCGCCCGGCTGCGCGCCGCCCGGACGGCCGCCGCCGAGGCGGGCCTGCCCGGGCTGCTGGTCAACGCCCGTACCGACGTTCACCTGTTCGGGGTCGGCCCGGCGGACGGCCGCCCGGCCGAGGTGCTGCGCCGCGCCGAGGCGTACGCGGCGGCCGGGGCCGACTCGCTGTTCGTCCCCGGCCTGCTCGACCTCGCCGCACTGAAGGAGCTGACCGCCGCGTCCCCGCTGCCGGTCAACGCGATGGCCGTCCCGGGCGGCCCGACCGTCGCGGAACTTGCCGCCGCCGGGGTCCGCCGGATCAGCCTGGGCACCGCACTCGCCCAGGCCGCGTACACCGCCGCGCACCGGGCCGCCACCGAACTGCTCGGCACCGGCACGTACGGCGCGCTGGGCGGCGCGCTCGACTACGGCACCCTGAACGGCCTGCTCGCCGACCGCTGACCCGACCACTGATCCGGTGATCCGGATGCCGACCCGACCGCAAACCCGGCCGCCACCCCAGCCGCTGACCCGGCGTCAGGACACCGCGCGCTTCACCAGCTCGGCGACCCGGGCCGCCTCCGCGTCGCCCAGCTCGGCGACGGCGAAGTAGGTCGGCCACAGCGCGCCGTCGTCCAGCTTGGCGCTGTCGCTGAAACCGATCATCGCGTACCGGGACTTGAACTTGGCCGCGCTCTGGAAGAAGCACACCGGCTTGCCGTCCGCGTTGTTGTACGCGGGCATGCCGTACCAGGTCTTCGGGGCCAGCTGCGGCGCCACCTCGGCGACGATCGCGTGGAAGCGCCGGGCGAGCACCCGGTCCTCCTCCGGCATCTCCTCGATCTTCGCCAGCAGGTCCTGCTCGGCCTCGGCCGCCTTCGCCGCGGCCGAGGCCCGCTTGGACTCCGCCTTCAGCTCCTTGGCGCGCTCCTTCATCGCCGCGCGCTCGTCCGCCGTGAAACCCTCGTGCTTCTCCGCCATGGCCGGTCCTCCCGTTTCCGTTCTCCGTCGTCACCGATCCTAGGAACCGGGCGGCCCTCCCGGCTTCTCGGAAACTGACCGGCTCGACCGGCCGCGCCAAAAGCCCAAGCCCCAAGCCCCAAGCCTCAAGCCCAAGGCCCAAAGCCCGAGCCCAAAGCAGTGGAGCCCGGCCCCGGGCCGGACTCCACTGCGGCGTCGACGGCCTCAGCGGGCCTTGAAGGTCCGCAGCCGCAGGCTGTTGCCGACCACGAACACCGAGGAGAAGGCCATCGCCGCCCCCGCGATCATCGGGTTCAGCAGCCCGCTCGCCGCCAGCGGCAGGGCGGCCACGTTGTAGGCGAAGGCCCAGAACAGGTTGCCCTTGATGGTGGCCAGCGTCCGCCGCGACAGCCGGATCGCATCCGCCGCCGAGCGCAGGTCGCCGCGGACCAGGGTCAGGTCGGCGGCCTCGATCGCCGCGTCGGTGCCGGTGCCGATCGCCAGCCCCAGGTCGGCCTGGGCCAGGGCGGCCGCGTCGTTGACGCCGTCGCCGACCATCGCCACCGTCCGGCCCTCGGCCTGCAGCCGCTGGACGGTCGCCACCTTGTCCTCGGGCAGCACCTCGGCGATCACGTCCTCGGCCGGGATGCCGACCTCGGCCGCCACCGACTCCGCCACCAGCCGGTTGTCACCGGTCAGCAGCACCGGCCGCAGGCCCAGCGCGCGCAGTTCGGCGATCGCCTCGGCACTGGTCGGCTTCACCGCGTCGGCGACCTCCAGCACGGCCCGGGCCGCCCCGTCCCAGCCCACCGCGATCGCGGTCCGCCCGGCCCGCTCGGCCGCGGCCTTCGCCGCGAGCAGCCCGGCCGGCAGGTGCTGCGACCAGTCGGCCAGCAGCGCCTCGCGCCCGGCGACCACCGCGTGCCCGTCGACCACGCCCTGCACGCCCAGGCCGGGGAGGTTCTCGAAACCCTCGACGGCCGCCAGGTCGCCGAACCGCTCCTGCGCGGCGGTGGCCACGGCCTGCGCGATCGGGTGCTCGGAGGCGTGCTCCAGGGCGCCGGCCAGGCGCAGCGCCTCGTCCTCGGTGGTGCCCTCGGCGGTGTGCACGCCCAGCAGCGCCATCCGGCCGGTGGTCACGGTGCCGGTCTTGTCGAGCACGATGGTGTCGACCCGGCGGGTGTTCTCCAGCACCTCCGGGCCCTTGATCAGGATGCCGAGCTGGGCGCCGCGCCCGGTGCCGACCAGCAGCGCGGTGGGGGTGGCCAGGCCGAGGGCGCACGGGCAGGCGATGATCAGCACCGCGACGGCTGCAGTGAACGCCGCGCTCCAGCCCTCGCCGGTGCCCAGCCAGTAGCCCAGGGTGGCCAGCGCCAGGGTGATCACGATCGGCACGAACACGCCGGAGATCCGGTCGGCCAGGCGCTGCGCGGCGGCCTTGCCGTTCTGCGCGTCCTCCACCAGCTTGGCCATCCGGGCCAGTTGGGTGTCCGCGCCGACCCGGGTCGCCTCGACGACCAGGCGGCCGCCCGCGTTGACGGTCGCGCCGGTCACGCTGTCGCCGGGCCCGACCTCCACCGGCACCGACTCGCCGGTCAGCATCGACGCGTCCACCGCGGAGCTGCCCTCGACCACCGTGCCGTCGGTGGCGACCTTCTCGCCGGGCCGCACCACGAACCGGTCCCCGACCGCGAGTTGACCGACCGGGACGCGGACCTCGCGCCCGTCCCGCAGTACGGTGACGTCCTTGGCGCCCAGTTCCAGCAGCGCCTTCAGCGCGGCGCCCGCGGTCCGCTTCGAGCGGGCCTCGAAGTACCGTCCGGCCAGGATGAACGCGGTGACGCCGGCCGCCGCCTCCAGGTAGATGTTCGAGGAGCCGTCCGAACGGGCGATGGTGAATTCGAAGCCGTGCCGCATCCCCGGCATGCCCGCGTCCCCGAAGAACAGCGCCCACAGTGACCACAGGAACGCGGCGCCGGTGCCCAGCGAGACCAGGGTGTCCATGGTCGCCGCGCCGTGCTTCGCGTTGGTCCAGGCGGCCTTGTGGAACGGCCAGGCGGCGTACGTCACCACCGGCGCGGCCAGGGTCAGCGACAGCCACTGCCAGTTGTCGAACTGCAGGGCCGGCACCATCGCCATGGCGATCACCGGCACCGCCAGCGCGACGGCCGCGACCAGCCGCTGCCGCAGCGGCGCCAGCTCGTCGGCCCGCCCGTCCGCTCCGGCCGCCTCCCGCTGCTCCGCCGGGGGCTCCGGCAGCGCGGCGGTGTAGCCGGTGGCCTCGACGGTGGCGATCAGGTCGGCGACCTCCACGGGCCCCTCGACGACCACCCGGGCCTTCTCGGTGGCGTAGTTGACGCTGGCCCGGACGCCGTCCATGCGGTTGAGCTTCTTCTCGATCCGCGCGGCGCAGGACGCGCACGTCATGCCGCCGATGCGGAGTTCCACCTCGGTGGAGGCGGGTGCTGCCTGGGTGGTCATCAGGGCTCCTCGTGGTCTCTCCCGGCCGTGGCCGGGTTCCTGCGGTCGGTCTCTCAGGCCCGGCCGGTCAGTTCGTAACCGGCCTCGTCGATCGCGGCGCGCACCGCCTCGTCGGCCAACCCGGCGGCCGAGTCGACGCTCACCAGCCCGCCCTTGACGTCGACCCGCACGGCCTGCACGCCCTCCAGCGCGCCGACCGCCTTCCCGACGGCCTGCTCGCAGTGGCCGCAGGTCATCCCGGCGACGGTGAACACGGTGGTGACGGCGGCCGGCGCGGCCGCGGTCGCGGTGGTGGAGCAGGTGCCTTCGTTGGAGCAGCAGGACATGGGAGCCTCCGGTGTGGTCCGCGATACCCAGTGGGGGTATCGACTTCATGTCCTCATTTATACCCCTGGGGGGTATGCATCGCAAGCGTCCGCCCGAGAAAAACCGCCCACCCCTCCGCCGCCGCTCCTCCGCCCTGGAAATTTCGGCCCCTCCCGTCCGGTCCACCGCCACCCTCTCGACCTGCGGAAACGCCGCCCCGTCCGGCCGTAGCGACCCCCGCCCACCCTCCCGACCCTGGTTGACACATACCCCTGGGGGGTATCTACTCGCTGCCGTCGGAACGCCCCGGAGTCCCGGGAGCGACCCCGACCCCCTCTCGCACCACCACCCAGGAGCCCGCCATGAACACCGCCCTCAAGGTCACCGCCTTCGCCGCCGGCCTCGCCGCCACCTTCACCGCCGCGTACGGCGTCGGCCACGCCGTCGGCCCCGCTCCCGCCCAGCCGCACCCCGCCGCCCACGGCGGGCACGCCGCCCACCCGGCCGACGACGCGGGCGCCACCGCCCACGCCGACCACCAGGTCGGCGGCCTGCAGGCCGCCGAACGCGGCTACACCCTCAGCCTGGACCGCACCGTCGTCCCGGCCGGGGGGCCGACCGAACTGAGCTTCCGGGTGCTGGCCCCCGACGGGCACCCGCTCACCGCCTACCGGCCCGCGCACGAGAAGGAACTCCACCTGATCGTCGCCAACCGCGACCTGACGGACTTCCAGCACCTGCACCCGGTCCGCGCCGCCGACGACACCTGGGCCGCCCCGGCGAACATCGCCGCGGCCGGCGACTACCGGGTCTTCGCCGACTTCACCCCGGCCGCCGAGACCGACCCGCTCACCCTCGGCGCCGACCTGCACGCCGCCGGCGACTACCGCCCGGCCGCCCTCCCGCAGACCGGCCGCACCGTCACCGTCGACGGCTACACCCTCACCCTCGCCGGCGACCTCGCCCCGGGACGGCCCGGCCGCCTCGCCTTCACCGTGACCAAGGACGGCCGCCCGGTCACCGACCTCGACCCGTACCTCGCCGCCTACGGCCACCTGGTGGTCCTACGGGCCGGCGACCTCGGCTACCTGCACGTCCACCCGGACGGCGAACCCGGCGACGGCACCACCGCCCCCGGCCCGGAGATCGACTTCACCGCGACCGCCCCGAGCCCGGGCGACTACCGCCTCTTCCTGGACTTCCAGCACCAGGGCACCGTCCACACCGCGGCCTTCACCCTCACCGCCGAAACCGCCGCTCCCGAACCCCACCAGCACTGACCCCACCCGTCCCCCCGCCCCGCGCACCCATCCGTCCCCCACATACCCCCACCCGGTATATCCCAGAGGAGCTCCCAGCCATGTCCGACCCCAGCGCACCACCCGCACCGCGCCGTTGGACGGCGCTCACCCTGATCGCCCTCGCCCAGTTCATGGTCATCATGGACACCTCGATCATCGGCGTGGCCCTGCCCGAGATGCGCTCCGCGCTCGACTTCTCGCCGGAGGGCCTGTCCTGGGTGTTCAACGCCTACGTGATCGCCTTCGGCGGCCTGCTGCTGCTCGGCGGACGGCTCTCCGACCTGCTCGGCGCCAAGCGCGTCTTCGCGGCCGGCTGGACGGTCCTCGCCGCCGGCTCCCTGCTGGCCGGCCTGGCCGGCACCGCCTGGGTCGAACTGGTCGGCCGCGCCGTGCAGGGCGCGGGCTCGGCCCTGATCGCCCCGGCGGCGCTCACCCTGCTGATGACGCTCTTCGGCCCCCGCCCGGCCGAACTGCCCAAGGCGTTCGCCCTGTACGGGGCGGCCGCCCCGGCCGGCGGCACCGCGGGCGTGTTCCTCGGCGGCCTGATCACCCAGTACGCCAGCTGGGAGTGGGTGTTCTGGATCAACATCCCGGTGGCGCTGGCCGTGCTCGCCGCCACCCCGTCCGTGATGCCCGCCGCCGCGGCCCGCCGCGGTTCGATCGACTGGCTCGGCGCGGCCACTGTCACCGCTGGCCTCGCCGTCACCGTCCTCGCCGTCGTCCGCGCTCCGGAAGCGGGTTGGGGCTCGGCGCAGACCTGGCTCGCCCTCGCCGCCGGCCTGCTGCTGATCGCCGCGTTCGTGCTGCTGCAGTCCCGCCGCCGCGAACCGCTGATGCGGCTCGGCATCTGGCGCAGCCCGAACCTGGCCGGGGCCAACCTGGCCCAACTGCTGATGGCGGCGGCCTGGATCCCGATGTGGTTCTTCCTCAACCTCTACCTGCAGCAGGTCCTCGGCCTCGGGGCGTTCGCCTCGGGCGCGGCACTGCTCCCGATGACCGCCGCGATCATGCTGATGATGATCGTCCTGGCGCCCCGGCTGATCGCCCGCTTCGGCCCCAAGCCGCTGATCGTCACCGGCCTCGCCGCCCTCGCGGCCGGCATGTACTGGCTCTCGCTGGCCCGCCCGGACGGCAGCTTCGCGGTCGACGTGCTGCCCGCCTCCCTGCTCGCCGCGATCGGCATGTCGCTGGCCTTCATCCCCTCCCTCGGCACCGCCCTCGCCGTCCCCGACCCCGCCGAGGGCGGCCTCGCCTCCGGCATCGTCAACACCTCCTACCAGGTCGGCTCCGCCCTCGGCCTGGCCGCCATGACCGCCGTCGCCGCCGCCAACGGCTCCCGCCGACTCACCGACCCCACCGCCCTCACCCACGGCTTCTCCACCGCCTTCCTCGGCGCCGCCCTCCTCGCCCTCCTCGGCGCCCTCACCTCCCTCCTCACCCTCCGCACCCGCACCCCCTGACCCCGCCCCCCGGCCGCGGCCGGCCCACGGCCCAACCCCGGCCGCTCCGGCATTCCCCCCGGAGAGGAACCGCGGCCCGCCCCCCCCCGCACCCCTCCCTCCACTGCCCGCCCTGCAGCGAGCCGACCCCGGCCACAGCCCGCCCGCTCCGGCATAGCCTTCGGCCGTCCCCGTCCCCTCCTCCCTCCCCTCGACCACTCTCAGTAGCAGCCCCGGCCGATTCCCGGCCACAGCCCGCCCGCTTCGGCATAGCCGTCCCCGTCCCCGTCCGCTTCCCTCCATCCCCCCTCCCTCCCCCCTCCAATTCCCCCGCAGTAGCAGCCCCGGCCGATTCCCGGCCATGGCCCGCCCGCTGCGGCGTAGCCTTCGTGCATGGCAGAGAGCAAGGTGGCGAAGGTCGGGCGGAAGAAGCCCGAGACGCATCTGGGGATGGTGCGGCGGGCCCGGCGGATCAACCGCGAGCTGGCGGAGCTGTACCCGTACGCGCACCCGGAGTTGGACTTCGACGGGCCGTTCCAGCTGCTGGTGGCGACCGTGCTGTCGGCGCAGACCACCGACCTGCGGGTGAACCAGACCACGCCGGCGCTGTTCGCGAAGTACCCGGCGCCGGAGGACCTCGCGGCGGCGGTTCCCGAGGAGCTGGAGCAGATCATCCGGCCGACGGGTTTCTTCCGGGCCAAGGCGAAGTCGCTGATCGGCCTGTCGATCGCGCTGCGCGACCGTTTCGGCGGCGAGGTGCCGCGCAAGCTGGAGGACCTGGTCACGCTGCCGGGCGTGGGCCGCAAGACCGCCAACGTGGTGATCGGGAACGCGTTCGGAGGGGCGGGCATCACCGTCGACACCCACTTCGGACGGCTGGCCCGCCGCTTCGGCTGGACGGCCGAGGAGGACCCGGAGAAGGTCGAGGCCGACGTGATGGCGATCTTCCCGAAGTCGGAGTGGACGATGCTCTCGCACCGGGTGGTGTTCCACGGCCGCCGGGTCTGCCACGCCCGCCGCCCCGCCTGCGGGGCGTGCCCGATCGCGCCGCTCTGCCCGTCGTACGGGGTCGGCGAGACCGACCCGGAGCAGGCCCGCAAGCTGCTCAAGTACGAGCTGGCCGGGCAGCCCGGCCAGCGCCTGCGCCCCCCGGCGGACTTCCCGGGCGAGGCCGCGGCCCGCGCCGAACTGGCCGCCGGCCACCCGCTGCCGGACACCGATCCGCAGGCCCTGCCGACCGCGGAGGAGGCTTCGTGACGACGTTCCCGACCCCGCCGGTGCTGCACCGGGACGGCCTGCCGCAGTGGCTGCTGCCGGTGCGGGAGGCCGCCGAGCGGGCGGTGCCCGAGCAGCTGAGCCGGTTCCTGCCGCCCGCCGAGGGCGGCCGCCCGTCGGCGGTGCTGATGCTGTTCGGCGAGGGCCCGGCGGGGCCGGACCTGCTGCTGATCGAGCGGGCCCGCAGCCTGCGCTCGCACGCGGGCCAGCCGTCCTTCCCGGGCGGCGCGCTGGACCCGGAGGACGGCGACCCGGCGGGCAGCGGCCCGCTGGCGGCGGCGCTGCGCGAGGCGGTCGAGGAGACCGGTCTGGACGCGGCGGGCGTGCAGCTGTTCGCCCGGCTGCCGGCCCTGTACATCCCGGTCAGCGGGTTCGTGGTGACGCCGGTGCTGGGCTGGTGGCGGGAGGAGTCGCCGGTCGCGGTGGTCGACCCGGCGGAGACCGGCGCGGTGTTCCGGGTGCCGCTGGCCGAGCTGACCGATCCGGCGAACCGGGCGAAGCTGCGCCACCCGTCGGGCTTCACCGGTCCCGCGTTCCAGGTGGCCGGCCGCCTGGTGTGGGGCTTCACCGCCGGGGTGATCGACCGGGTGCTGCACTTCAGCGGCCTGGAGCGCCCCTGGGACACCCGCCGCACCGTCGAGCTGTCCGAGGAGGCCGTGACGCTGGCCCAGCGCCACGGCTCCTGAACCCCGCGCACCGCTCACCGCCCGAGCGGCGCCATGGTCGACACGGTGTCGCCGTTCTCGTACGAGTCCCAGTCGGTGGTCACCGAGCTCGCCGCCGACCCGATCACCCCGAGCACCAGGTAGATCACCAGCAGCGCCTTCGCGGCCCCGGTCAGCACCAGCGGCCGGGTCGCGGAGCGCACCGGCTCGGAGTCGGCCGGGTCGCCGAACACGGCCTTGGGGTAGGCCGCGGTGAGCATCATCAGGTACGCCTGGAACCGCATCCGGTAGCGCAGCACCGCGGCGGTGGCCTCGAACAGCGCCTGCGGCATCCGCCCGAGCACCAGCACCACCAGCCAGCTGATGAAGGACACCGCCCACCAGCCGGTCTGCAGCAGCCCCTGGACGATCGCGGCGGGGATCGCCAGCAGCAGCCGGAAGAACACCGCGAGCCGGTTCAGCGGCCCGCCGGCCCGCAGCTCGATCCGGACGGGGTGGTCGGCGGCGTCGAACCGGAACGGCGGGTAGCGGTCGGTGACGAGCAGCAGGGAGGCGTAGACCCGGGTGTCGTACGCCAGGTACCCGCTCAGCCAGCCGGCCGCGAACCGGGGCAGCCGGCCGGCGAACAGCGCGCCGAACCAGCCGATCACCACGACCACGAAGGCGACGATCGACAGCAGCCACAGCACCACGTACTGCGGGACCAGCAGCAGCAGGCGCAGCAGCACGGTGAGCCGGTTCTGCGGGCCGGGCGGCGGGATGTCCAGGGCGGGCTGGAACTCGGTGCGGTCCACGACCGGTACGTCCCACCTGGGTTGTTCCATGGTTCGGCTCCCTGTTCCCCGGTCGGCTGAGCGGAAGGTCGGATGGTCAGACCGTCCCAACCGCCCCGGCCGCGCTGCCCGCCGGACTGATCCGATCGGGCGACGGCCGGGGACCGCTGTCCCCCGCCCGGCGGGACATGGGAGGGTGTTCGGGTGAACGTCCTGGATCTGCTGTTGATCGCCGCCGCGCTCGGCTTCGCCGTCTCCGGCTATCGGCAGGGGTTCGTGGTCGGCGCGCTGTCGGTGCTGGGTTTCCTGGGCGGCGGCCTGGTCGCCGTCCAGTTGCTGCCGCTGCTGCTGCGCCACCTCTCGCCGGGCACCACCGCCTCGGTGGTGGCCGTGGTGGTGGTGATCGTGCTGGCCGCGGTCGGGCAGGCGGTCACCACGCACTTCGGGTGGAAGCTGCGCGGCCGGATCGGCCGGGCCAAGGTGAAGACCCTGGACGCGGTCGGCGGCGCGCTGGTCAACGTGCTGTCGATGCTGCTGGTGGCCTGGCTGATCGGTTCGGCGCTGGCGGGCACCTCGCTGCCCACCGTCTCCAAGCAGGTCCGCAGTTCGAAGGTGCTCAGCACGGTGCAGGGCGCGCTGCCCGCCGACGCCCCGAACTGGTTCTCCGACCTCAGCCAGGACCTGGCCCGCAACGGCTTCCCGCAGGTGTTCAACCCGTTCGAGCAGGAGCCGATCACCGAGGTGGAGCCGCCCGACCCGGAGCTGGCCAACAGCCCGGGCGTGCTGCGGGCCAAGGGCTCGCTGGTGAAGGTGCTGGGCACCGCCGCCTCCTGCGGCAAGACCCTGGAGGGCTCCGGCTTCGTGTTCGCCCCGCACCGGGTGATGACCAACGCCCACGTGGTGGGCGGCGTCGACGAGCCGACCGTGCAGATCGGCGGTGCCGGCCAGCTCTACGACGCGACGGTGGTCCGCTACGACTGGCAGCGCGACATCGCGGTGCTGGACGTCCCGAAGCTGAACGCCCCGCCGCTGTCCTTCGCGGGCGAGGCCCGCTCCAACGACTCGGCGATCGTCGCGGGCTTCCCCGAGAACGGCTCGTTCAACGTCCAGCCCGCCCGCATCCGCGGCCGGATCCAGGCCAACGGCCCGGACATCTACCACCGCGGCCAGGTCGTCCGGGACGTCTACTCGGTGCGCTCGCTGGTCCGCCAGGGCAACAGCGGCGGCCCGCTGCTCACGCCGGAGGGGCAGGTGTACGGGGTGGTGTTCGCCAAGTCGCTGGACAGCTCCGACACCGGTTACGTGCTGACCTCCGCCGAGGTGAAGGACGACGTCACGCAGGGTGCCACCGCGAGCGGGAAGGTCAGCACCGAGGGCTGCGCGCTGTGACCGCCCGCTCGGCGAACACACTCTGACGGTCCGTCCGCCGGGCCTGGTAGCGTCGGCCGAGCTCACCCGAACGGCCCAGCCGGGCCGCCATGGACAGGAGCCCCACGGGAGGTCGGACACACGTCATGATGGGTCACTCGCACGCGGTCAGCGGCGCTCTGCTGTTCGCGGCCACCGCGCCGTTCGTCCCACCGCTGATGGGCATGCACCTGCACCCGGCCGACGTGCTGATGGGCACCGTGCTGTGCGCGGGCGCGGCCCTGCTGCCGGACCTGGACCACCACGACGGCACCATCGCCAACTTCCTCGGCCCGGTCTCCAAGCTGCTGTGCCGCTTCGTCGCCTGGGCCTCCGGCGGCCACCGGCACGCCACCCACTCGCTGCTGTTCGTGGCGCTGATGGGCGGCGGCAGCTGGGCCGGGATCACCTTCCTGGGCCGGTACTTCACCATCGGCCTGACGTTCTTCCTGCTCGCCATGGCGATCAAGGCGCTGCGCCTGCACCCGCCGGGCCACGGCGCGGCGTCCTGGGCCACCGTGGTCGGCCTGGCCGCGCTCGGCACCTTCGGCATGCTCACCTGGCTGCCCAACGCCCCGGGCTGGCTGCCGTACGCGGTGGCCCTGGGCACCCTGGCGCACCTGCTCGGCGACTGCCTGACCAAGCAGGGCTCCCCGCTGCTGTGGCCGCACAAGGAGCGCTACGAGATCGTGCTGATCAAGCGCACCGGCAACGACATGGAGACCAAGATCCTGGTCCCGGTGATGACGGTGGCGACGTTCGGGCTGCTGCTCTGGTCGACCGCGATCTCGCCGACCGTGCTGAGCTGAGCCGGCCCGCCGGACGAACGGCCGGGGCCCGGGCGGAGGATCTCCGCCCGGGCCCCGGCCGTTCGCACCTGCCGGGCGGGTTCACCCCTCCCGGCGGAGCCGGGCGCCGACCCAGCGGGCGCGCCGTCCGATGATCTTCGGAATGCCCAGCCGGTACCCCGCGCTGCGTGGCGTCCGCTCGGCGGGCTCGTAGGGCCACTCCGGCTGCGGCGCGTGCTGCTGCGAGCTGCTGCTGCCACGGCGGCGTCGGCGCGGCTGGGCTTCTCGATCGGGCATCCAGGTCATACCGGAGGGATTCCCCCGGCCCGGCCGGAGTAACCGCCGCCGGGCCCTCCTCCTGGCCTATGCGTTTGTCATATGAACGCGGCCAACTGGGCCGGAGCGGCGGCCGGTTGGACCGCCCCCGCTCAACGCCCCTCGTGCCGCCGGACCCACTCGATCAGCTCCGCGGTGAACTCCTCCGGAACCTCCTCGTGCGGGAAGTGCCCGACCCCCGGCAGCAGCCGCCACCGGTACGGCGCGGACACGTACTCGCCCGCCCCCAGCGCCGTCCGCGACAGCAGCACCGGATCGGAGGCGCCCTGCACGTGCAGCACCGGCGCGGTGATCTGCTTCTTCATCCGGCGCGCGAACTGGATGCCGTCCGGCCGCGCCATCGACCGCATCAGCCAGCGGTACGGCTCGATCGAGCAGTGCGCGGTGCTCGGCACCCGGATCGCCGCGCGGTACGCCGCCACCGCCTCCGCGGACAGCAGGTTCGGCCCGGTCCAGGCCCGCAGGTACTCGCCGACCAGCGCCCCGTCGTCCGCGACCAGCCGGCGCTCCGGGATCCACGGCCGCTGGAAGCCCAGCACGTGCTCGAACGCGGCGATCTGCTTGCGGTCGGTCAGCAGCGCCCGGCGCAGGTGCCGCGGGTGCGCCGCCGAGACCACCGTCAGGCTGCGGATCACCGAGGGGCGCATCACCGCCGCCACCCAGGCCAGCGTGCCGCCGGTGGCGTGCCCGACCAGGTGCGCCTGCTGCTCGCCCAGCGAGCGGATCACGCCGGTGACGTCCAGCGCCAGGTTGCCCGGGTCGTAGCCGCGCGGGGTGCGGTCCGAACCGCCCATCCCGCGCAGGTCCAGCGCGACCGCCCGGAAGCCCGCCTCGGCCAGCGCCGTCAGCTGGTGCCGCCACGCCCACCAGTACTCGGGCCAGCCGTGCACCAGCAGGACCAGCGGCCCCTCGCCGAGCTCGGCGATGTGGAAGCGCGCGCCGTTCGCCGCCAGGTCCCGGTGCGTCCACGGCCCGGCCGAGCGGACGCTCCACGGCTCACCGGGCAGGGGCGGCACGGGCCCGGGCGCGGTCTCATCCACTGGCTTCTGGTCCAACGACATACCCGCAGCCTGTCACATCCGCACCCCTCGCACCCGCCCGGCGCTCACGCCCGCGCGCAACCGTTACCGGCCGGTGCTCACTGGATCCGGCCCAGCGCCCGGTCGATCTCCTCCTTGGTGGCCGGCCGGGGCTTGGCGTTCTTCAGCACCTGGGCGGTGGCCTGGGCACCGGCGATGGTCCGCTCCGGCTTCCGGACCTTCTTGAAGTACCGGACCATCAGGAACGCCAGCAGCAGCGCGATCAGCACGTACGCCCCGCCGACGATGGCGAACGACCAGCCGGTGGTGATGCCCAGCGCCTGCAGGCCCCAGGCGAAGGCGAAGGAGAACATCGGGATCGACGCCAGCGCGACCACGCCCGCCACCACGCCCGCCGCGGTGCCGATCCCGCCGCGCACCACGTCGGCCTTGATCTCGGCCTTGGCCAGCGCGATCTCGTCGTGCACCAGGCTGGACAGCTCGGCGGTGGCGTCGGCGAACAGCTCGCCGACGGTCCGCTCGCCCTCGTGCGGGGTGCGGCCGTTCGAGGGTGCGGCTCCTGCGGCCATCGGGAGGTCTCCGTTCGAGGGGCTGGGTGAGGCGTCCTGAGAGGGTGTCACACGCGGGTGTGTCAGCTCAGATCATGCCCCTACCGGCGAGTCGGGCACCACTCCGGGTACCCGCCCGACGGCGTGTCACCCCTGCCGTTGGTACACATCGGGGATGCCGTCGCCGTCCTCGTCCCGGTTCTCCTCGTCGTACAGCTCCCGGTAGTGCCGGTTGCGCCGCTTCAGCAGCAGGGTGCCGACCACCGCGCAGGTCAGCGAGCCGACCAGGACGGCCTCCTTGCACAGCTCGGCCAGCGCCGCGTCGTCCGGGAAGGCCAGGTCGCTGATCAGCAGCGACACGGTGAAGCCGATGCCCGCGACGGTGGCCAGCGCCACCATGTCGGACCAGGTCAGCTGCGGGTTCAAGGTGGCCCGGGTGTAGCGGGCGGCCAGCCAGGTGCCGCCGAAGATGCCCACCGACTTGCCGACCAGCAGGCCCAGCACGATGCCCAGTGGCGCCGCCTCGGTGAACACCTTCCCCAGCGACTCGGCCGACACCGGCACGCCCGCCGCGAACAGCGCGAACACCGGTACCGCCAGCCCCGCCGACAGCGGCCGCACCAGGTGCTCGATCCGCTCGCCGGGGGACTGCTCCTCGCCCTCCTCGCGGTGGCAGCGCAGCAGCAGGCCCATCGCCACGCCCGCCACCGTCGCGTGCACCCCGCTCTCGTGCATCAGCGCCCAGATCACCACCGCCAGCGGCACGAACAGCCACCAGCCGCGCACCCCGCGCCGGTGCAGGAACCAGAACAGCACCAGCCCCGCCAGTGCCGCCCCCAGCGCCCAGAACCTGATCCCGGACGAGTAGAAGACCGCGATGATCAGGATGGCGATCAGGTCGTCCACCACCGCCAGGGTCAGCAGGAACGCCCGCAGCGCGGACGGCAGGTGACTGCCCACCACCGCCAGTACCCCCAGCGCGAACGCGATGTCGGTGGCCGTCGGGATCGCCCAGCCCGCCGGGTGCCCGTTCGGCGCGGCCAGGTTGACCGCCGTGAACAGCACCGCCGGCAGCAGCACCCCGCACACCGCCGCCACCACCGGCAGCAGCGCCGCGCTCGGCGTGCGCAGCTCCCCGGCCACGAACTCGCGCTTCAGCTCGATGCCCGCCACGAAGAAGAAGACCGTCAGCAGCCCGTCCTGCGCCCACGCCTCCAGCGGCAGGTCCAGGTGCAGCCCGCTCGGCCCGACCGTGTACTCCAGCACCGCCTCGTACGCGTGCGGCCAGACGTTCGCCCAGACCAGCGCGCAGGCCGCGGCCACCAGCAGCAGCACGCCGCCGACCGTCTCGGTGCGCAGCGCGTCGGTGAGGTAGCGGCGCTCGGGCAGCGACAGCAGGCCGAGGAAGGGACGGCGGTTGTCGGACGACGGGCTGGCCACGGCGGGGACCTCCTGGGGCGGGCGGCATGCGGACACACGGGTGGTGCAGTGCCGACCAGACTTCCCGGCGCGCCTCAGGTTCTTGATGATTCCTTGACATCCTACGGCGCGTGACAAGCGGGCAATCGGTTCGTCCCACTTTATGGGGGTTCTGGGGCGGGCCCCGGCGCGCTGACCCGGATGGGTTCGGCCGGATGCGGACGACCCGCCGGGTTCCTAGGGTCGGCGGCAGAAGCGGGTCGCCACCCCGGCGGCCCGCTCCGTCATGGAGGAACCGATGCCCAGTCAGGAAACCGAACCCATACCGGTCCAGGCCGTGGGTCCCCGAGCGGGAGGAGACGTGGGCGCCGACACCGCCCAGCCTCCGTTAAGCGACCCGGACCTCGAGCACCTGCTGCGCCCGCTGTTCGCCGCCGGCGCCCCCGAGGGCGGCCTCGCCGTCGCGGTGATCCGCGGCACCGAGCGCACCGTCGCCTGCCGCGGCTACGCCGACCGGGCCGGGGAGCGCCCGGTCCGGGCCGACACCCGGTTCGAGCTCGGCTCGGTCACCAAGACCTTCACCGGCCTGCTGCTCGCCGACATGGTCGCCCGCGGCGAGGTGTCCTACGACGACCCGATCGACCGCTACCTGCCCGCCGAGGTCCTGCCCGGCTACCCGCACGAGCGCCCGATCACCCTGCTGCACCTGGCCACCCACACCTCCGGCCTGCCCCGGCTGCCGGTCGGCCTCGCCCCCGCCGCGGTGCCCCGCTGGTTCACCAGCCCGTACGCCACCTTCAGCGCCGCCCACCTGCTGCGCGCGCTGCCGCGCACCCCGGTCCGCGGCACCCCCGGCACCCGGGTCCGGTACTCCAGCCTCGGCGCCGGGCTGCTCGGCCTGGTGCTGGAACGGGCCGCCGGGCAGCGCTACCAGGAACTGCTCACCGGGCGGGTCTGCGAACCGCTCGGCCTGATCGACACCTCCTGCGGCACCGGCCGGGACGAGACCACCGGCTACCGGCGCGGCCGCTGGATCCCCTCGTTCAAGGTCCCGGCCCTGCCCGGCGCGGCGGCCCTGCGCTCCACCGCCGACGACATGCTGCGCTACCTCCAGGCCCACCTGGCGGTGGACGCGGTGCCGATCCCCGAGCGGACCGGTGCGGCGGCCAGCCTGCGCACCGCACTGCGCGAGGTCTGCCTCCCCCGGGTCGCCCGGCGCGGGTCCGGGCTGCGGATCTGCCTGAGCTGGCACCACCGCCCGGACGCGGAGGCCGAGGTGGTCTTCCACAACGGCTCCACCGGCCGCTGCACCGCCTTCGTCGGCTTCGACCGGGCCGCGCAGACCGGCCTGGTCGCCCTCGCCGGGCCGCTGGCCACCGGGCGGCGCCGGTTCGCCCAGACCGCGTACGACACGCTGCGGGCGCTGGCCCGCTGACCCGCGCACCGCACGGGACGGGCCCCGATCCGCAGCACGCGGATCGGGGCCCGTCCCTTCTGGCCTGCGGTGATCAGTCCTCGGCGCCGGCGGCCGGCAGCTGGGACTGGATCAGGTTCATCACCGAGGAGTCGGCCAGCGTGGTGGTGTCGCCCACCTCGCGGCCCTCGGCGATGTCGCGCAGCAGACGGCGCATGATCTTGCCGGAGCGGGTCTTCGGCAGCTCCGAGACCACCTTGATCTGCTTCGGCTTGGCGATCGGGCCGAGCGTCTTGCCGACGTGGTTGCGCAGCTCCGCGATCAGCTCCGCGCTGTCGGTGGCGGTGCCGCGCAGGATCACGAAGGCCACGATCGCCTGGCCGGTGGTGGCGTCGGTGGCGCCGACCACCGCGGACTCGGCGACCGCGGGGTGGCCGACCAGCGCCGACTCGACCTCGGTGGTGGAGATGTTGTGGCCGGAGACCAGCATCACGTCGTCGACCCGGCCGAGCAGCCAGATGTCGCCGTCCTCGTCCTTCTTGGCGCCGTCACCGGCGAAGTAGCGGCCCTCGAAGCGCGACCAGTAGGTGTCGACGTAGCGCTGGTCGTCGCCCCAGATGGTGCGCAGCATGGACGGCCACGGCTCGGTCAGCACCAGGTAGCCGCCGGAGCCGTCGGGCACCTCGCGGGCCTCGTCGTCCACCACGGTGGCGGCGATGCCGGGCAGGGCGCGCTGGGCGGAGCCGGGCTTGGTCTCGGTGACGCCCGGCAGCGGGCTGATCATGATCGCGCCGGTCTCGGTCTGCCACCAGGTGTCGACGATCGGGGTCTTGCCCGCGCCGATGTGCTCGCGGTACCAGACCCACGCCTCGGGGTTGATCGGCTCGCCGACCGAGCCCAGCACCCGCAGGCTCGACAGGTCGAACTGGGCGGGGATGCTGTCGCCCCACTTCATCCAGGTGCGGATCAGGGTCGGCGCGGTGTAGAGGACGGTCACGCCGTACTTCTGCACGATCTCGAACATCCGGCCCTGGTGCGGGGTGTCCGGGGTGCCCTCGTAGATCACCTGGGTGGCGCCGTTGGAGAGCGGGCCGTAGACGATGTACGAGTGGCCGGTGACCCAGCCGATGTCGGCGGTGCACCAGTAGACGTCGGTCTCCGGCTTGAGGTCGAAGACCGCGTTGTGGGTGAAGCTGGCCTGGGTGAGGTAGCCGCCCGAGGTGTGCAGGATGCCCTTGGGCTTCCCGGTGGTGCCCGAGGTGTACAGGATGAACAGCGGCTGCTCGGCGTCGTGCGCCTCGGGGGTGTGCTCGGCGGACTGGCCGTCGACCAGCTCGTGCCACCAGACGTCGCGGCCCTCGGTCCAGGCCACCTCCTCGCCGGTGCGGCGCACGACCAGGACGCTCTGCACGCCGTCGACCTTGGTCAGCGCCTCGTCGATGGCGGGCTTGAGCGCGGACGGCTTGCCGCGGCGGTAGCCGCCGTCGGCGGTGATGACGACCTTGGCGTCGGCGTCCTTGATCCGGGAGGCCACCGCGTCGGCCGAGAAGCCGCCGAAGACCACCGAGTGCGCCGCGCCGATCCGGGCGCAGGCGAGCATCGCGACGACCGCCTCGGGGATCATCGGCAGGTAGACGGCGACCCGGTCGCCCTTGGCCACGCCGAGCTCCTGCAGGGCGTTGGCGGCCTTGGAGACCTCGTCCTTGAGCTGCGCGTAGGTGATGGCGCGGCTGTCGCCGGGCTCGCCCTCGAAGTGGATGGCGACCCGGTCGCCGTTGCCGGCCTCGACGTGGCGGTCCACGCAGTTGTACGCCACGTTCAGCTTGCCGTCGGCGAACCACTTGGCGAACGGGGGGTTCGACCAGTCCAGGGTCTCGGTGGGCTCGACCGCCCAGCTCAGCCGGCGGGCCTGCTCGGCCCAGAACGCCAGCCGGTCCTCGGAGGCCTGCGCGTAGGCGTCGGCGGTGACGTTGGCGGAGGCGGCGAGCTCCGCGGGCGGGGCGAAGCGCCGCTCCTCCTTGAGCAGGTTGGCCAGGCTCTCGTTGCTCAACGCGCACTCCTCATCGAGTCTCAAATACCGGGGAACCCCGTGCGGAGGGATTGTCCCGTGTGTCCCAGCGCACAGCTCACCAGGCCAACGGCTCCGTTGACAAGAGCTGTCGGGAAATTGGTGTAGACCTTTGATCGGTTCAGGGCTCCGCCCCAGGTGGACGCCGCCCCGGCGCTTCCGCCGGTCCCCACGACGTCTTCCCGCCCCCCGCGCCGGTCAATCCCGCGCAGCACCTTGACGCCCCCGGTGACCGGTACTCCACTGACGGTGCGCATCCCATCACCGTACGCATCCGTGACGGGGGTACCGCCATGACCGCAACCCCACCCCTCCCCGGCGACTTCGCGGTCGTCCGGATGGACGGCCGCACCGGCCGGCTGATCCGGATCGGCCAGTTCCTCAACGGCGACGGGTTCGCCGACTACGAGCACGCCTTCGTCCACGTCGGCGACGGCCGGCTGGTCGAGGCCCAGCCCGGCGGGGCCCGGCTCGGCCGGCTCTCCGACTACGAGGGCGTCCCCGCCCGCTGGTCCACCGGCCGCGTCCCGCTCACCGACGAACAGCGCGCCGCGGTCACCGCGGCCGCCCGCTCCTACCTCGGCACCCCCTACAGCTTCGCCGACTACCTCGCCCTCGCCGCCGCCCGCCTGCACCTCCCGGCCGGCCCCCCGCTGCGGCGCTTCGTCGCCAGCACCCGCCACATGATCTGCTCCCAGCTCGTCGACCAGTGCTACCAGGACGCCGGCGTGCACCTCTTCACCGACCACCGCTGGCCGGGCTACGTGACCCCCGCCGACCTGGCCCGGCTGCTGGAGTGACGCGGCGGTGCGCGGGGGCGGTCGACCGCCCCCGCGCGCCGCCCGCGCTACGCGGCCAGGTCCTGCTCCGGCTCCGGCTCCACCCTGGCGTGCACCGGGGCGAACCGGCCCGTCCCGGCGTCCAGCACGTAGGCCTGCGCGGTGGCGAAGTCGAAGTACATCCCGACCAGCCGCAGCGAACCGTCCGCGACCCGGCGCTCCACCGCCGGGTTGGCCATCAGCTGGTCGAGCTGCTGCACCACGTTGGTGACGCACAGCTGCTCCACCACGTCCGCCGCCGGGCGGCCCTCGAACCCGGCGGGCGCGCGCCGCAGCCGGTCCAGCGAACTGCGGCCGTTGCGCAGCCAGCGGGCCAGCGCGGTGGGCGGGCCGGTCGCCTCGGTGACGCCGTCCAGCAGGGCCTTCATCGCCCCGCAGCCCGAGTGCCCGCAGACCGTGATCGAGGCGACCTCCAGCACCTCCACCGCGTACTGGACGGCGGCGGCCACCGAGTCGTCGGCGGCGCCCGGCTCGTACGGGGCGGGGACCAGGTTGCCGACGTTGCGGACGGTGAAGAGGTCTCCGGGGCCGGAACTGGTGATCATGCTGGTGACCATCCGGGAGTCCGCGCAGGCCACGAAGAGCTGCGAGGGCGTCTGGCCGTCCCGGGCGAGGCGGGCGAGCTCCTGGCGGACCAGCGGGGCGGTGTGCTGCTGGAAGCCGCGGACGCCGTCGAGCAGGCGGACGTGCGGGTCGTCCTCGTTCTGCTCGATGCAGTGGTGGCCGACCCAGGGCGTCCAGGCCCGGCAGCGGTGCGGGCCGGGGGAACTGCCCGCGCGGACGGTGCCGTCCGGGTCCAGCACGTCGTCCGGCCGGCGCTCGGTCAGCATCGCCACCTGCCCGCCGGAGCCCTGGTGGCCGGTGCGCCAGGCGTGCAGCGCCTCGTAGGCGGCGTGGTCCAGGAAGGAGCCGTCGTGGTGGACCGTCACCCGCGCCCCGGCCGGGATCCGCCCCAGCGCCCGGCTCAGCTTGGGGACGGCGGCGAACGTCAGCGGGCCGTGGGTGCGGACGGTGTACGAGCCGTCCGCCCCGGCCAGCAGGTCGACGTGGGCGCGGGTCAACCGGTAGAGGGCGAGCAGCACGGCGACCGAGCCGCCGAGCACCACCCCGAGCGGGACGCCGAGCAGCACCACCCCGAGCACGGTGGCCAGGTACACCGGGAACTCGCGGTGCCGGTGCACCCGGCGGATGTGCGCGAAGCTCACCATCTGCACGCCGACCACCAGCACCAGCGCGGCCAGTGCGGCCAGCGGGATCCGCCGCAGCCCGGCGGTCAGCGCCAGCGCGGCGACCAGCACCCAGCAGCCGTGCAGCACCGCGGACATCCGGGTGGCCGCGCCGGCCTGCACGTTGGCGGTGGAGCGGACGGCGCCACCGGCCACCGGGAGGCCGCCGAGCAGCCCGGAGACCAGGTTGGACGCGCCCTGGGCGCGCAGCTCGCGGTCCAGGTCGCCGCTGCGGCGGGTCATCCGGTCGACCGCGACGGAGGACAGCAGCGACTCCACGCCGGCCACCGCGGTGACGGTCAGCACCAGGCCGAGCAGCGCCGCCCAGTGGTCGGACAGCAGGGCGGGGGAGGGCAGCGAGAGGAACCGGTGGTGCTCCCAGACCGGCAGCTCGACCCGGGCCAGCCGCAGTTCGGCCAGCAGCGACAGCGCGGTGGCGGCGGCCACCGCCACCAGCGCGGCGGGCAGCCGGCCCAGCCGGGCGCCGACCCGGCCGGCGCTGCCGGGCAGCCGCCCCAGCCGGGGCCAGCCGTACAGGACGGCGAGCGCGACCAGGCCGACCATCAGCGCGGGCGGGTGCGGCCCGGCCAGCTCGCCGGGCAGCGAGCGCAGGTCGGCCAGGGCCGAACTGTGCGGCGTGCCACCGAGGATGACGTGCAGTTGGGCGATGGCGATGGTGACGCCGACGCCCGCCAGCATGCCGTGCACCACGGCGGGCGAGACGGCGAGCGCGGCGCGGGCCACCCGCAGCGAGCCGAGCAGCAGCTGCAGCAGACCGGCGGCGACGGTGACCAGGCAGGCGGTCGGCCAGCCGTACTGGGCGATCACCCCGGCGGTGACCACGGTCAGCGCCGCGGACGGGCCGCTGACCTGGAGGTGGGTGCCGCCGAGGAAGCCGGCCACCAGCCCGCCCGTGGCGGCGGCGACCAGACCGGCCGTCAGCGGGGCGCCGGTGGCGAGCGCGATGCCGAGCGAGAACGGCACCGCGATGAGGAACACCGCGAGGGAGGCCGGCAGGTCGTGCGCCAGCAGGGCGCGGACCCGGCCGGGGGCGCCGCCGGGCGGCGGCGGGGCGTGGTCGGTGGTGTCGGAGGCGATGGGGGCGCTGGAGACGTCGAGGGTCATGGGTGTCTTCCCGTCTTCTTCCGGGGGAACGAACGCAGTCAGGTCCGGCGGGTGTGCCTGGGTCGGATCGGCTGTCGTGGGTCACAGCGGGTGTGGCGGGGCGGGCGTGCGGCGGCGACGGCCTGCGACGACCAGGGCTGCGGGCCGGGCCCGAGCATGGGGTTCAAGAGCTGGTAAACCGAGAGTAATGAGACCTTTGCACAGCGTGTGCTTCGAGTGCCAGTACAAATAGCGGCGTTCACCACATCGTGTGGCACCCGGCCGGGCGGGAATTTCCTGGTGGGAACGCCCGAGGGGCCGGTCCGCCGTCACGGCGGACCGGCCCCTCGGGGGCGGCGGGCGGGCTCCGGGTCAGACCCCGGCGGTGCTGGCCCGCTCGGCACCCAGCACGTAGTCCGGGTCGACCTGGCCGGCCAGGTCGGTGCCGACCTTGGCGTTGCCCCAACTCTCCGCGTTGCGCAGGTGGAAGCGGGCCGCCTGGGCGCTGTACCGGCGCGGGTCGCGCAGCCCGTGGGCGGCGTCGGCGGCGGTCCGCAGCCGGGCCAGCACCTCCCGGTTCGCGGGCTCCAGCTCGCGCAGCGGCGGCTCGTCCCCGCGCTCCAGCCGGCGCACCCAGCCGGACTGCCCGAAGCAGGCGTACAGGTCCTCGCCGACCTCGCGGCGCAGGAAGTCCAGGTCGTCCGGGCTCTGCACCTTGTTGCCGACCACCCGCAGGTGGACGTCGAAGTCCTGGGCGTACTCCTTGTACTGGCGGTACACCGAGACGCCCTTGCGGGTCGGCTCGGCGACCAGGAAGGTCAGGTCGAAGCGGGTGAACAGGCCGGAGGCGAAGGAGTCGGAACCGGCCGTCATGTCGGTGACCAGGTACTCGTCCGGGCCGTCCAGCAGATGGTTGAGCAGCAGTTCCACCGCGCCGACCTTGGAGTGGTAGCAGGCCACCCCGAGGTCCTCCTCGGTGAACGCGCCGGTGGCCATCAGCCGGACCGAGCCCTCGTCCAGGGCGACCGGGCGGGCGCAGGCCGCGTACACCGGGTTCTCCTCGACGATCCGCAGCAGCCGGGAGCCGGGGCCGGGCGGGGTGGTCTTGATCATCTCTTCGGCGGAGCGGATCAGCGGGTTGCCGCCGCGCAGGTACTCCTTGATCTCCGGCAGGTGCGCGCCGAGCGAGGGGAGTGCGGCGGCCTGGCCGTCCGTCAGGCCGAGCGCCGGGCCGAGGTGTTGGTTGATGTCGGCGTCGACGGCGAGCACCGGGCGGCCGACGGCGGCCAGGTGGCGGATGAACAGTGCGGACAGGGTGGTCTTGCCGCTGCCGCCCTTGCCGACGAAGGCGATCTTCATCTCTGCGTCTCCGACTCTCTGGCTCTGGTGTCCGTGGGGCCCTGGCAGCCCCGATGCTTGTTGGAAACCGTTATCGTCACCGATTAGTGGTCATGCTAGCGGTGGTTTGGGGTGCTGCACATGAGGGAACAGCGGATTGCCACGAAAGGGTGACCCGGGGGTTGCCTCCCGGCCGCCCCGCGGATTCATTACTCTCGGGTAGGTGACCACAGGAACTGACCCGCTCGCCCCGCTGGCCCAGCTCGCCGGGGTCCCCGAGGCCGTCGCCGAAGTGCGCAAGAACGTCGACCGCCTCTACGGGCACCGCGTGATGCGGCGCCGGGCGGGCGAGGTGACCTCCGAATCCGCCCTGCGCGGAGCCCGCGCCTCGGCCGCCCTGGACGGCGCCGACTGGCCGCTGGAGGAGGTCCGCCGCCGCACCGACTTCGGCGCCGATCCCGAGGCCCGCACGGTCGGCGCCGCGCTGCGCCTGTCCGCCGAGGCCGGCCAGCTGCTCAGCGTCTGGCGCACTTCCCCGCTCCAGGTGCTGGCCCGGCTCCACCTGCTCGCCGCCGGCGACGGCGACCCCGCGGCCGGCCGCCCGCGCCAGGGCGGGGAGGAGGCCGCGCCGCTGTTCCCGAAGGAGGTCGCCGCCACCGAGGGCGAGGCCCCGGCCGGACCGGTCGGCGAACTCCCGCCGCCGCCCCCGCCCGCCGAGGCGGCCGCCCGCCTCGACCAGCTCGCCGGGCTGCTCACCGCCCGCGCCGAACGCCCCACCGGCGGCGCGCCCGCCCTGGTGGTCGCCGCCGTGGTGCACGGCGAACTCCTCGCGCTGCGCCCGTTCGGCAGCCACAACGGCCTGGTCGCCCGGGCCGCCCAGCGGATCGTGCTGACCGCCGAGGGCCTCGACCCGAAGGCGATCTGCCCCGCCGAGGTCGGCCTCGCCGAACTCGGCACCGCCGCCTACCGCCGGGCCCTGCTCGGCTACCTGGAGGGCACCCCCGAGGGCGTGTCCCGCTGGCTGGTGCACTGCGCCACCGGGCTCGGGCTGGGCGTGCGGGAGAGCACCGCGGTGTGCGAGGCGATGCAGCGCGGCATGGTCTGAGGCAGGCCGTCGGGCCGGGCGTCCGAAACCGGCCGGCCCGGGTCCGGACCGGCGGGCTGGATCGAACCGGCCTGGCTCGAACCGGCCCGGGCGGGGTCCGGACCGACGGGCTGGACCGGCCCGAACCGGCCCGGGCCGGAACGCAGTTGCGGCGACGCCCGAGACTTCCGGGCGTCGCCGCTGGCACGGAGACCGGGTTACCAGTGCATGCACCGTTTCTGTGCCCATCAGGCGGGGTCCTGCGCCCGTTCGCCTGGTGCGGCGGCCCGTCAGCGGGTCGGCTGCATGTGGGTGCCCGATTGTCCGTACGTCGGTCCGTGGGGCCTTAACTGCGTTGTCGGTTCGACCTCTTGGGGTCCTTACCGGGTCTCGCGGGCCGTACCCCATTTCTACCTCAGATCCGCCGAAAGAGGAACCCGAAAACGGCGCCTTTATCGGCTTGCGTAGAGGTTTGTCCGATTTGGCGAACCCGGCGGCGGCCGGGACCGCCCAGCTCAGGCCGCCGCCGGGCGCCGCCGCCGCGCGCTGTACCAGAGCACCCCGGCCGTCAGCACCGCCGCGCCGATCGCCACCGCGGCCACCACCGAACGGCTCGGCGCGTGGAACTCCGGGAGCCTGCGCGTCAGTTCGACCGGCCGGCTGAACACCAGCACCGGCCACTCGCGGGCGGTCGCCTCCTTGCGCAGCGCCCGGTCCGGGTTCACCGCGGCCGGGTGGCCGACCGCCTCCAGCATCGGCAGGTCGGTCGACGAGTCGCTGTACGCGTAGCAGTTGGCGAGGTCGTAGCCCTCCCGCTCGGCCAGCTCCCGGATCGCCGCGGCCTTGTTCTCGGCGTACGCGTAGTACTCGATCTCGCCGGTGTAGCGCCCGTCCTCGACGTGCAGCCGGGTGGCGATCACGTGGTCCGCGCCCAGCAGTTGGCCGATCGGCTCGACCACCTCGGAGCCCGAGCTGCTGACGATCACCACGTCCCGCCCGGCCGCGTGGTGCTGCTCGATCAGCGAGGCCGCCTCGTCGTAGATGAGCGGGTCGATCATGCCGTGCAGGGTCTCCGCGACGATCTCCCGGACCTGCTGGACGTTCCAGCCGCGGGTGAGTGCGGACAGGTAGGCCCGCATCTTCTCCATCTGGTCGTGGTCCGCGCCGCCGACCAGGAAGATGAACTGGGTGTAGGCGCTCTTGACCACCGAGCGGCGGTTGATCAGGCCGCCCTGGTAGAAGGGGCGGCTGAACGCGAGCGCGCTGGACTTGGCGATGATCGTCTTGTCGAGGTCGAAGAAGGCGGCGGTGCGGGGCGCGTCGTGGCCGCCCCGGGCCGCCCGGTGGCCGGCCGCGGTTCCGGCCCCGGCGGCGCCCCCGCTGTCCGCGCCGGGCCCGGCATCGGCACCGCGGTCGGCGAAGTCGGCGTTCTCGTCGGCGTTCTCGGTGGTGTCCACGGGAACCGAGGATAGAGGGGCGGGCAAAAGGGAGGGCCATTCGGTGGACCCGCGGGCGTGCGGGTTTGTGTTTCTG
This sequence comes from Kitasatospora sp. YST-16, assembly GCF_026802215.1. Taxonomy (NCBI): domain Bacteria; kingdom Bacillati; phylum Actinomycetota; class Actinomycetes; order Kitasatosporales; family Streptomycetaceae; genus Kitasatospora; species Kitasatospora sp. YST-16. The sequence continues at coordinate 3,165,076 of NZ_CP113837.1, read as the reverse complement.
GCCGGTCGGGTACACCATGGAAGTCACGGATCGTTCGCGCGACCGTGCTAACCCGGTCCGGCTCCTCCCCCCCGAGTCGGGCCGTGGATAGACGACCCCCGCTCTCCCCCCGGCGGGGGTCGTCGCATGTCCGGGCCCATTTCCCTTGGCAGTTGAGCCTGCAGGGAGCGGTGGTGCCGGTGGTTTCGGGGGGTGCTCCAGCGGCTCGGGAGTCGCTGTCGAGAGTTCTTCGCACCCCAAGTTTTTGTCACTCTGCGTAGTTGTCCGAGTGTCATATCGGTATACCCGATGCGTCAATTCCGAACTGCTTTAGCCCCCGTCCGAGTGACCTCGGTTATCCACAGGGGCGGGTTATCCACAGGCAATCGGAAGTCGGCTGACGCATTCCGCGCCGTCCTTCACCGTGGTGTCCGCGCCGCCCCCGCGGAGCCCGACCGGGCCACCCGCGTCCGACGCACCGTCAGACCGACCCCGCGCCACGGGAGGCACCCATGTCCGCGTCCGTCACCGACCCGCACGCCACCGCGCCCGAGCCCCCGCCCGGGCCGCTGATCCTCACCGGCGACGCCGCGCTCGCCGAACAGCTCGCCCGCCTGTGCGCCGCCGCCGGGGCCGAACCACGGCTGCTCAGCGGCGCCCCACCGCCCGTCCGGCTGTGGGAGGACGCCCCGCTGGTGCTGGTCGGCGACGACCTCGCCGACCAGTGCGCCGGCCTGGCCCGCCGGCCCGGCGTCCTGCTGCTCGGCCTCGACCTCGACGACGGCGAGATCTGGGTCCGCGCCGTCCGGCTCGGCGCCGAGCACGTGCTCTTCCTGCCGGACGCGCAGTCCTGGCTGCTCGACCGGATCGCCGACGCCACCGAGGGCGTCGGACCACCCGCGCTCACCGTCGCCGTGCTCGGCGGGCGCGGCGGCGCCGGCGCCTCCACGCTGGCCTGCGCCCTCGCGGTCTGCGCCGCCCGGGCCGGGCACCGCACCATGCTGATCGACGGCGACCCGCTCGGCGGCGGGCTCGACGTGCTGCTCGGCGCCGAACAGACCGGCGGGCTGCGCTGGCCCGACCTGGCGGCCTCCCGCGGCCGGATCAGCGGCGCCGAACTGGCCAAGGCCCTGCCCGAGCCGCACCGGCTCAGCGCCCTGTCCTGGGACAGGTCCGACACCCTAGCCATCCCCGCCGAGGCCATGCACAGCGTCCTGGCGGCCGCCCGCAGACGCGGCGGACTGGTCGTCCTCGACCTGCCCAGACAGCTCGACGCGGCGGCCGCCCAGGCCCTCGAACAGACCGACACCGGGCTGCTGGTGGTCCCCGCCGAACTGCGCGCCCTGACGGCCGCCGACCGGGTCGCCGCGGCCGTCCGGATACGGCTCACCGACCTGCGGGCCGTCGTCCGCACCCCCGGCCCGTCCGGCCTCACCGCCGCCGACGTCGCCCGCGGCCTGCGCCTGCGCCTCGCCGGGGAGCTCGTCCCCGAGCCCGGCCTCGCCCTGGACGTCGAACGCGGCACCCCGCCCGGCCTGCGGGAGCGCGGGCCGCTCGCCCGCTTCTGCGGGCGATTCCTGACCGAAGCGATGCCGCCCGTCGTGGCGGCCTGAGGAGCGACCATGACCAACCGCCTGCCCGCCGTCGACCACCGCACCGCCGACGATCACACCACCGACTTCCGCACCGCGGACGACCGCGCCGCGGACGTCCTGGCCACGGACGGGGACCAGGGCGATCGGCGGGCCGTCCGGCGGCCGATCGCCCGCGCCCACCGCCGGATCGCCGTACCGCGCCCCCGGCGCCTCTCCAGCACCCCGCCAGGGCCCGCGGAGGACGTCCCCCGGTCGGGGACGGTGCGCCCGCCCCCGACCGGCGGCAGGCCCCGCCGGTGCGCTACCTGGTGCACCGGAAGCCGCCCGCCGCCCCGCCGGACGACGGGCCGCCGACCGCCCCCGCCGCACGGCCGGTCCCGGACGGGGCCGCCGAACTGGTGGACGCCGTTCGGATCCGGCTCGCCGAGGCGGGCGCCCCGCCCACCGCCGGGTCGGTCGCCGCCGCGCTGCGCGCCGCCGGGCCCCCGCTCGGCGGGGCCGACGTGCTGAACGCGGTGCGCAACCTGCGCGCCGAGATCGTCGGCGCCGGCCCGCTCGACCCGCTGCTGGCCGAGAACGGCGTCACCGACGTCCTGGTCAACGGCCCCGACCAGATCTGGGTGGACCGCGGCCGCGGCCTGGAACGCGCCCCCCAGGTGCGCTTCCCGAACACCGACGCCGTCCGCCGACTGGCCCACCGGCTGGCCACCGCCGCCGGACGCCGCCTCGACGACGCCCGCCCCTGGGTGGACGCCAGGCTGCCCGACGGCACCCGGCTCCACGCCGTCCTCCCACCGATCGCCGCCGACTGCACCCACATCTCGCTGCGCACCAGCCGCAGCGAGCCCTTCACCCTCGCCGAACTGGTCGCCGCCGGGGCCCTGCCCCCGTCCGGGGTCGACCTGCTCGCCGCCGTCCTGCGGGCCCGGCTCTCGCTGCTGATCTCCGGCGGCACCGGCACCGGCAAGACCACCCTGCTGGCCGCCCTGCTCGGCCTCGTCCCCGGCAACGAACGCCTCGTGATCGCCGAGGACTCCGCCGAGCTGCGCCCGGACCACCCGCACGTGGTCCGGCTGCAGTCCCGCCCGCCCAACCAGGAGTCGCTGGGCGAGCTCACCCTGCGCGACCTGGTCCGGCAGGCGCTGCGGATGCGGCCGGACCGGCTGGTGGTCGGCGAGGTCCGCGGCGCCGAAGTGGTCGACCTGCTGGCGGCCCTGAACACCGGCCACGAAGGCGGCTGCGGCACTGTTCACGCCAACACCGCCGCCGACGTGCCCGCCCGGCTGGAGGCCCTCGGCTCGCTGGCCGGCCTCGACCGGGACTCCCTGCACAGCCAGCTCCGGGCCGGCCTGGACGCGGTCGTCCACCTCGGCCGGGACCGCGCCGACGGCCGCCGCCGGGTCACCGGGCTGCACCTGCTGGTCGGCGAGTCCGACGGCCTGACCGGCACCGTCGCCGCCGTCCACTTCGACCGCGACGGCCGGGCCCGCCCCGGCCCCGGCTGGGCCCGGCTGCGGGAGCTGTGCGCCGAACGCGGCCTCGACCTGCCGCCGCACCCGGAGACGGCCGGGGGCGCCGGGACGGACCCGGTGGCGGCCGCCACCGAACCGATGGAGGAGGCGACATGACGGTGAGCGGGCTGGAGTTCGCCTGGGTGCTCGTGCTGTGCGTGATCGGGGCGGTGGCGTGGCGCCTGCTGCGCTCCGCGGTCAGGAGGCTGTGATGGCGGCGACGGCCGTGGCGGCCATGTCGACCGTGTCGACCGTGTCGGCTGCGCTGATGGGGGAGCCCGGATTTCCCGGGGCCCTGCCAGGGCTGCTCCGTCCCGGCGGTGCGGCCCGGGCGGCGACCCTGCTCGGGGTGGTCGCGGGATCGGCCGGTGGGTTGCTAGGGGCGGCCTGGCTGGGCGCGGTGCGCCGCCGTGCACGCGGCGGCGGCCGGGCACGGCGGGTGCTGCACGGGCAGCGGGGCGACGGCGGGCCGCAGGGCCGGTTCGGTCGGGCCCGGGCGCTGTGGCGGCGCCGGGGACCGCGCTGGCTGGTGCCCGAACTGCTGCTGCTCCCGCTCGGGGCGGCGGTCGGGCACAGCACCTCCTCGGTGCTCCCGGTGGCCGCAGCGGCCTGCGGGGTGGTCCCGCTCCGGCGCTGGCGGGCGGGGCGGGCCACGGCCCGGGAAGCGCGGCGGCGGGCCACGGCGGTGATCGACCTGTCCGCCGGCCTGGCGGCCGAACTGCGCAGCGGCGCCACCCCCGAGCAGGCCATGCACGCCGTCCTCGCCCGGGCCGCCCCCGACTGGGGCCGTCGCCTCGGCGCCGAACCCGCGGCCCGGCTGGCGGCGGGCCGCTACGGGGCCGACCTGCCCGCGGCGCTCCGTCTGGTGGCCGAACTGCCGGGCGGGGCGGGCGCGGCGGCCATGGCGGCCTGCTGGCAGGTCAGCACCGAGAGCGGCAGCGGGCTGGCGGCCGGGCTGGAACAGGTCGCGGACGCGCTGCGGGCCGAACGGGCCCTCACCGAGGAGATCGCGGGCGAACTCGCGGGCCCGCGCACCACGATGGCGGTGCTCGCGGCCCTGCCCGCCGTCGGCCTCGGCCTGGGCGCGGCACTCGGGGCGCACCCCGTCCGCATCCTGCTGCACACGCCCGTGGGCCTGCTCGGCCTGCTGGCCGGGGCGGCCCTGGAGACGGCCGGGCTCCTCTGGACCGCCCGGATCGTCCGCGCCGCCGAGGACGCCCCGTCCCGCCCCCGCCGGGCCGCTACCGGCTGCGGGATCTCCCGGAGGCGGGGCGACCTCCGGCCAGCGCCCTTGCGGCCGCTGACGGCGAATCAGTCGGGGCGGGCGGGGCGGTGGTGAGGGGCGCGGATGGCGCACCGGTCTCGGGCTGCCGGGCGGCGAAGGGAGAACTCGGGCAGGTGCAGCGGGTGTCGGAGAGCAAAGGAGGCGAGGTGGACGTGCTGGCGGTGTTGGGGCTGACGGTGGGCGCGGGGCTGGCCGGGGAGGCGTTGGCGGCGGCGGGGCGGCGGGTGGTCCGGCGGCGGGTCGTGCGGTGCGTTCCGGCGGTGGCGGGCTCCGCGGTGCGGGGCGGGCGGCGCGCTCGGACGGCGGCGGCTTGGCGGCGCGGACTCGGGCGGCTGTCGGGCGATCGGCCGCTGGCGGTGCTGCTGGGAGTGTCGGCCTGGGCGCTGGTCGGCGGCTGGGCGGGGCCGGCGGTCGGTGTGCTGGCGGGCGGGGCGGCCTGGCGGCTGCTGCCCCGGGTGCGGGCGCCGGACGAGCGGCGGCGGGCGGCGGAGCAGGACTGGCTGGTCCGTCAGCTCCCTTTGACCGCTGAGCTGTTGGCGGCCTGCCTCGGGTCGAACGGCTCCCCGGCCGCGGCGGCCGCCGCCGTCGCGGACAGCGTGCCGACGCTGATGCGGGAGCGCCTGTCCGCAGTCGCTGCCCAGCTCTCCCTCGGCGCCGGCCCGGAACACTGCTGGGAGCAACTGGCCGCCGAATGCCCGCCGTTGGCGCCACTCGCCCGCTGTCTGGCCCGCACCAGCCTCAGCGGCACCCCGCCGCCGCGGCGCTGGCCGGGCTGGCCCAGTCCCACCGCGCGGCCGCCGCCCGGGCGGCGCACGCGAGGGTCCGGCGGGCGGGCGTGCTGGCGACCGCACCGCTCGGGCTCTGCTTCCTGCCCGCGTTCGTGCTGATCGGGGTGGTGCCGGTGGTCACGGGACTGACCGCCGCCTTCTCCCAGCGCCTGTGAGCAGCACCGTTCACCGGCGCGAAGCCTTTCCGATCGACTTCGACCGGTCCAACCACTCAGACCTCAGGAGCGGGCCGATTCCACTCCTGGAGAAGGGATTTCACCATGAAGAAGTTCACCGGCGCTGCTCGGCCGACCACCGTGCTGCTCGCCGTCCGCAGGTTCGGCGGCTGGCTCCGTCGGCGCTACCGGAAGGTGGCGGACGGGCCGCCGGACGCCGGGATGAGCACGGCGGAGTACGCGATCGGCACCGTTGCGGCCTGTGCCTTCGCCGCCGTGCTCTACAAGGTGGTGACCAGCGGCACGGTCTCCGGGGCGCTGTCCGAGATCCTCGACCGGGCCCTGCATGCGGTCTGACCGGCGACCGGCGGACAGCGGGATGGTCACGGCGGAGACCGCGGTCGGGCTGCCCGCCCTGGTGCTGCTGGCGGCGATGCTCACCTGGGGCGTGGTGGCGGCGGGGGCCCAGATCCGCTGCGTGGACGCGGCCCGGGTCGGGGCCCGGGCCGCCGCCCGGGGCGACGCCGATGCGCTGGCCCAGGCCACCGCCGCGGCCCCGCGCGGAGCGAAGGTCGCCATCGACCTGGGCGCCACCACCGCCCGGGCCACCGTCGAGGCCCCCTGCCCGGGGCCGGGCCGCCTCGCCGCACTGCTGTCGGTCCGGCTCACGGCCACGGCGGTGGGCGCCCGGGAGGACGTGCTGGTCGACGGCGAATGAGAACGAACACGAGGACGGCCGTGCGGACGGTTGTGCGGACCGGCCGGAAGTCGGGAAGGGAGGTGGTGCCGTGCGGGTGCGGGGGAGCGGTGTGCCGTCGGGAACGGCGGGCGACCGCGGTTCGGCGACGGTGTGGCTGGTGGCCCTCGGGTCGCTCGGGGTGGTGGTGTTCTCGGTCTGTCTGATGCTGGGCACGGTGGTGGCCGCCCGCCACCGCGCCGAGTCGGCGGCCGATCTCGCCGCCTTGGCCGCCGCCGACCGGCTGCTGCTCGACGAGGACGGCGGCTGCGGGCGGGCCGAGGAACTGACCAGGGCCCAGGAACGGGCCGAGCTGGTCTCCTGCCGGGTGCTCCCGGGCCAGGACGCGGTGGAGGTGGTCGCCCAGGTGCCGATCCACGGTGTTCCGGTGCCGCTGCCCCCGGCCCGGGCCCGCGCCCGGGCGGGTCCGGTCTGGGCCTGGGGAGACGAGACCGCCGCGGTCGCGCTCACCGGCGGGCACGGCGGGCGGGAGCCGCCCCGGCCGGAGCCGGGCCCGGAGGCCGTCGTCGTGGCGGGCGTGCGCGGCAGTGGCCGGTCAGCCGGACCTGGTCGGCTCTTCCCCGGCGGCTGTGGCCGGGGCGCCGGCCAGCAGGGTGGTGAGCAGGCGGATCGCGGCAGCCTTGTCGAGCGGCTCGTTGCCGTTGCCGCACTTCGGGGACTGCACGCACGACGGGCAGCCGCGCTCGCACTCGCAGGCGGCGATGGCGTCCCGGGTGGCGGTCAGCCACTCCACGGCGCGCCGGAAACCGCGCTCGGCGAAGCCCGCGCCGCCGGAGTGGCCGTCGTACACGAAGACGGTCGGCAGGCCGGTGTCGGGGTGCAGGGGCACCGAGACGCCGCCGATGTCCCAGCGGTCGCAGGTGGCGAACAGCGGGAGGAGACCGATGGAGGCGTGCTCGGCGGCGTGGGCCGCGCCGGGGAGCTGGTCGAACGGGACGAGTGCGTCCAGGAGTTGGTCCTCGGTGACGGTCCACCAGACGGCGCGGGTGCGCAGCGTGCGGGGCGGCAGGTCGAGCTTGCTCTCGCCGAGGACCTCCCCGGTGGAGATCCGCTTGCGCAGGTAGCCGACGACCTGGTTGGTGACCTCCACCGAGCCGTAGCCGAGCCGGGCCTCGCCCCACTCCTCGATGGTGTCGGTGGACAGGATCGAGATGGAGGTGACGTCCCGGGCGGAGGTGGTGTACGGCGGGTTCGCGGGGGAGACCAGGGCCACCGAGGACTCCAGGTCGAACTCGCGGACCAGGTAGGTGCGGCCCTGGTGCAGGTGGACGGCCCCGGTGTGCACGGTGGTGTGCGCGGCCTCGGCGTCCACCGTGCCCAGCAGCCGTCCGGTGTCGGCCTCGACGATCTGCACGGGGCTGCCGCCGCTGCCGCGCAGGTCGACGCCGTCGGCGGCGCGCTCGCGGCGGGTCCAGTACCAGGAGCCGTCCGAGCGCCGCCGCAGCAGGCCGCGCCGCTCCAGCACCGGCAGCAGCGGCGCGGTGGACGGGCCGAACAGCTCCAGGTCGGCGTCGGTGAGCGGGAGTTCGGCCGCGGCGGCGCACAGGTGCGGGGCCAGGACGTGCGGGTTGTCCGGGTCGAGGACGGTGGCCTCCACCGGGGTGGCGAACAGCGCTTCGGGGTGGTGGACCAGGTAGGTGTCCAGCGGGTCGTCCCGGGCGATCAGCACCGCCAGCGCGCCCTGGCCCTCCCGGCCCGCCCGCCCGGCCTGCTGCCACAGCGAGGCCCGGGTGCCGGGGTAGCCGGCCAGCAGGACGGCGTCCAGGCCGGAGACGTCCACGCCGAGTTCGAGGGCGGAGGTGGAGGCGAGGCCGAGCAGTCGGCCGGTGTGCAGGTCGCGCTCCAGGGCGCGGCGCTCCTCGGCCAGGTAGCCGCCGCGGTAGGCGGCGACCCGGGCGGCGAGCGGCTGGCCGAGCTGCTCCTGGGCCTGCAGCGCGACCAGTTCGGCGGCCCGCCGGGAGCGGACGAAGGCCACCGTCCGGGTGCCGCCGTGCACCAGGTCGGTGAGCAGGTAGCCGGCCTCGGCGGTGGCGCTGCGGCGGACGGGCGCGCCGTGCTCACCGGTGTTCTCGGTCAGCGGCGGCTCCCAGAGCGCGAACACCAGCGGGCCGCGCGGCGAGGAGTCCTCGGTCACGGCGGTGGCGGGCAGGCCGGTGAGCCGCTCGGCGGTGACGGCCGGTTCGGCGGTGGTCGCGGAGGCCAGCAGGAAGGTCGGCTCGGAGCCGTAGCGGGCGCACAGCCGCCGCAGCCGGCGCAGCACCTGGGCGACGTGCGAGCCGAACACGCCGCGGTAGGTGTGGCACTCGTCGACCACCACGTACCGCAGCGACTTCAGGAAGGAGGACCAGCGCGGGTGGGCGGGGAGGATGCCGCGGTGCAGCATGTCGGGATTGGTCAGCACGTAGGACGCGTACTGGCGGACCCACTCGCGTTCCTGCGGCGGGGTGTCGCCGTCGTACAGCGCGACCCGGACGCGGTCGGGGACGAGTTCGGCGGCGCGCCGGCGCTGGTCGGCGGCCAGCGCCTTGGTCGGGGCCAGGTACAGCGCGGTCGCGCCCCGCCCGTTGCGGGCCTCGGTGCCGGTCAGCAGGTCGCTCAGCAGCGGGGCCAGGTAGCCCAGCGACTTGCCCGAGGCGGTGCCGGTGGCGATCACCGTGGTCCGCCCGGCGGCGGCCAGGTCCATCGCCTCCGCCTGGTGCGCCCAGGGCAGCACCACGCCGAGCCCGGAGGCCGCCGCGACGACCTCCTGACGGATTCCTTCCGGCCAAGGCGCATACCGGGCCTCGCGGGCGGGCAGGTGCTCCGTATGGGTGAGGCGCTCCGACCTGCCGCGCTCGGTGGAAAGGGCGGTGAGCAGGGCCTCGGGCTGGTGGTGACGGGGCGGCATGAAGACCCAGTGTGTCACCGGCGTGACGGAGAATCGCTGTTAACCATCGTGCGGCCATGGTCGCAGGTGGTTGAATGAAGCCCGTGACGGCCGCACGGCCGAGGGCCGCAACGCCGAGGCTCCGACCTGCCGGTTCGCCGCGCCCCGGCCCTGCGACCCTGCGGTGGCAGCCGCCGGGCTGAAGATCGCAATGACATAGCAAGGCAAGGTGCTGGAGGTTCCGTGGACCTGTCCCTGTCGACCCGTACTGTCGGCGATCGCACGGTCGTCGAGGTTGGCGGCGAGATCGATGTGTACACCGCCCCCAAGTTGCGCGAGCAGCTTGTCGAGCTCGTCAACGACGGCAACTACCACTTGGTCGTGGACATGGAGGGCGTCGACTTCCTCGACTCCACCGGCCTCGGCGTGCTGGTGGGTGGCCTGAAGCGGGTGCGTGCGCACGAGGGTTCGCTGCGCCTGGTGTGCAACCAGGAGCGCATCCTGAAGATCTTCCGGATCACCGGTCTGACCAAGGTGTTCCCGATCCACAACTCGGTGGACGAGGCCGTCGCCGCGACCGACTGACGGCTCCCGCCGGTCTGCTGTTCCAACCGAATCACTTCGATCGACCGCCGCCGGTCGGCCGGGCCCAGCGTCCTGCCCGGCCGGCGTGGTCGGTGTCCCCGCCTCCGCCGTGCGGGCCGGTGTGCCCGGCGGCGGGGAGCAACCCCGGAGGGGAGACATGGCAACCGTCGAACTTCGATTCAGCGCGCTTCCCGAGCACGTGCGCACCGCCCGGCTGGTGGCCGCCGCGGTGGCCAGACGCGCGGGGGTGGACGAGTCGGTGCTCGACGAGTTGCGCCTCGCCGTCGGTGAGGCCTGCTCGCGCGCCGTGGCGCTGCACCAGCGCAACGGCGCGGGCGGCGCGGTCCGGGTGGCACTCACCGAGCAGGAGAAGCGGTTCCTCATCGAGGTCGCCGACGAGGCCGGGCCGGCGCACGCCGCCGGTGCCGCCGAGGGCGGGGACCCGGAGGACGAGGACGCGCTCGGCCTCGCGGTGATCACCGGCCTGGTCGAGGACGTCGAAGTCGGCAATGGCTCCGACGGCGGCGTGATCCGGATGAGCTGGCCGGTCTCCCCGGTGTCCGTCTCGGTCTGATCGACCGGGCCAGGCCGGGCGGGCCGACGGGCAGGCCGGCAGGCCAACGGGCAGGTCGGTCTGGCCGGCCGGACCGACCAAGCCGGTCAGGTCGGGTGGGTCTGGTCGGGCCGGGGCACGTGCGCCGGGTCGGTCGGACGAGCCGCTCCGGTACCCCAGCAGAGCTGTGAGTCGCACCGTCTCGGCAGGTTGGGCGAGGCGGTGCTTCGTCGTGTCCGGAGGGCCGGGGGTCGGCAGGTGTGGTGGGCGGACAAGGCGTCCTCGGGGCGTTGAGCTGGGCGGATGCCGTGGGCCGCGGCCTTCCCGCCGGGGCGGTTCGGGCGGGCGTGTAGGTTCGCTGGCGATGCCCGGAGCCGGGCGTCAGTGACCGAAAGGGCCCCGGTGAAGAAGCGACTGGTGACCGTTCCCGTGCTCGGCGTGCTGTTCGCGCTGGCCGCGGTCGGCTGCTCCGCCGACGACTCGTCGGCGAAACTCGACGGCTGGGCGAAGAGTGTCTGCGACGCCGCGAAGGACCCGGTCGCGCAGTCCAGGACGGCCCTCGCGGACACCGCGAACGTCAAGGACGGCGAGGCCCCCGTCGACCTGCAGAAGCGGCTCTCGGCCGACCTCGCCTCGCTCGCCACCACCAACCAGCAGCTGGCCGACGCGGTCCAGAAGGCCGGGGCGCCGAAGATCGACAACGGGGCGAAGGTCCAGCAGGACGCCGTCAACGAGCTGAAGCAGGTCGCGCAGGGCTACCTGGACGCGCAGAAGAAGCTCGACGGGCTGGCCAGCGCGGATCAGGCCAAGTTCGCGGACGGGCTGCGCAGCGTCGGCGACCAGGTGCAGCAGCTCTCCCAGGTGTCCACCTCCGCGCTGGCCGCCCTGCAGAGCGGCGGCCTGGGCGAGGCGATGAAGAAGCAGCCCGGCTGCAAGGCCGGCACCGCCGGAACGGGTGCGGCCTCCGCGAGCCCGTCGGCCGGTGCGACCGACGGGGCGGGCGCGACGGGCGGAGCCGGCACCGGGAGCCCCGGCGCCTCCGCCGACCCGGCCGCCTCCGGCAGCCCGTCCGGGGCCGCCACCGACTCCGGTTCGCCCTCGCCCGCCAAGAGCTGACGCCCCGTCGGTCCACGTCGCCCCGCACCGCGTGCCTGCGGGCGGGGCGGCCGGGGTGCGGGACGGGGGAGAATGGCGGGGTGACGAACAGCCCCGTACTTCCCGTACTTGACGCCGACCGGTCGGCGGAGTTCCGCGAGGCGCTGCTGAAGGCCTCCTTCACCGCCGACGGACTGCTGGACCTGCTGGGCCCGACCGCGTACGCGGCGCTGGCCCGCAGCGAGGCCGTTCCGGCGCTGCGGGCGACCCGGGGCGGGTCGCCGCTGGAGACGCTGGTGCGGCTGTTCCTGCTGCAACGGGCCGTGCCCCGGGCCGCGGCCGCCGCCGCGCTGCCGGTCGACGCCCTGCCGGTCGACGCCCTGCTGGCCGACGGCTGGCTGACCGCCGACGGCGACGAGCTGCGCGCCACCGTGGACGTGCGGCCGTACGCCGACGAGGTCGCCGGGCTGCCCAGCGCCGACGCCTGGGTGGTGTCCGACCTGGGCTGCGCGGTCGGCGGCGCGGGCGGGATCGGCTCGGGCCGGACGGCCGCCGGGGTCGAGCGGCGCGACCTGGTGCTCGGGGTCGGCGGGGCGTCCACCACGCTGGCCAACCTGACGGTGCGCCGGCCGGTGCGCGAGGTGCTGGACCTGGGCTCCGGCTCCGGCGTGCAGGCCCTGCACGCGGCCCGGCACGCCCAGCGGGTCACCGCCACCGACCTCAACCCGCGGGCCCTGCACTTCACCCGGCTGACCGCCGCGCTCTCCGGCTTCGACCAGGTGGAGACGGCCGAGGGCAGCCTGTACGAGCCGGTCGGCGACCGGCGCTTCGACCTGATCGTCTCCAACCCGCCGTTCGTGATCTCCCCGGCCGGCCGGTTCACCTACCGGGACGGCGGGATGGCCGGCGACGAGCTGTGCCGCAGCGTGGTCCGCGGCGCGGCCGCCCACCTGGCGCCCGGCGGCTACTGCCAGCTGCTGGCGAACTGGCAGCACGTCAGGGGCGAGGACTGGCACGACCGGCTGGCCGGCTGGGTGGCCGGCACCGGCCTGGACGCCTGGGTGGTGCAGCGCGAGGTGCAGGACGTCGCCCAGTACGCCGAGCTGTGGCTGCGCGACGGCGGCGACCACCGCGGCGAGGAGTACACCGCCCGGTACGAGGAGTGGCTGGACGGCTTCGAGGCGGCCGGCGTCGAGGGCATCGGCTTCGGCTGGATCACCCTGCGGGCCTCCGGCGCGGCCGAGCCCGTGGTGCGGATCGAGGAGTGGCCGCACCCGGTCGAGCAGCCGCTCGGCCCGCACATCGAGGAGTGGTTCGCCCGGCAGGACTTCCTGCGCGCCCACGACGACGCCGGGCTGCTGGCCGCCCGCTACCTGCTCGCCGACGAGGTGGTCCAGGAGCAGATCGGCGACCCGGGCTCGGAGGACCCGGAGCACGTGGTGCTCCGGCACAACCGGGGCATGCGGCGGGCCACCAAGGTGGACACGGTCGGCGCGGGCTTCGTCGGCGTCTGCGACGGCACCCTCGCGGCCGGGGAGATCGTCGACGCGATCGCCCAACTGCTCGGCGAGGACCGGGCGGCGCTGCGCGAGCGGGTGCCCGAGTCGCTGCGGCTGCTCACCGAGCAGGGGTTCGTCGAGCCGGTGCGCTGAGCCGGTGCGTCGAGCCGGTGCGCTGAGCCCGTGCGTCGAGCTGGTGCGCCGAGTGGATCCCGGGGACGTTCACCTCGTCGTTCCCCGGGCGTGGCCCGGCGTACTCCGGGCGTCCGCCGCCGGTTGTCCACCGGGTGCCATGGTGCTGTCCACAGGCTGTGGAAGCGCGGGGGAGGACCGGGGTGGAGACGCCGACGACGCTGGTGGGCGGGGCGGTCCTGACGGTCTTCGGGAGCGCGCTGCTGCTGTGGTGCGCCGTGGAACTGCGTCTTCGCCACCACCTGCGCCGGCGTGGCGTGCCCGCCACCGCGCAGGTGGTCGCCGACCCCGACGCGGCCGGCGCGATGGACAGCAGCCCGCTGCTCTCGTACCCGGTGGAGCTGTCCGGCGGCCGGGCCGACACCGGTGCCGGGTCCGGTACCGTTCACGAACTGCGCCCGGTCTCCGTGCCGGACGACGAGTCGCACCACCTGGTGCTGGCCCGGCCGCGGGGCAGCACGCCGCTGCGGCGGCCGGTCCGGCTGGCTCCGGGCGCGGCCGTCCAGGTCGCCTACGACCCGCGCCGCCCGGACCGGGTGGTGCTGGCCGCCCACGAGGAACTGCCCTCGCTGCCGGCCGACCTGTTCTGGGCGCTGCTCGGCACGTCCGCGCTGGCCGGCGGGCTGACGCTGCTGGCCGTGGCGCTGCGCTGACGCCCCCGGGCCGGTCCGCGAACGCCCCGGTCAAGGCGGTGCCGCACCCCCTCGCGGTCACGGAGCGGGTTCTTCCGGACGGCCGGTGACGGGCGGGACGGGCGGCTCCCGAGCGGGCCCCGGCCGTTCGTCCACGGGCCGGTCGGGACGGGGCGGAGGGCGTGGTTGGCGGGGAAAGACATGCCCCGGGGCCTGCCATCGGGTTACCGTTCGAGTGGCGTCGGTCGGCCTTGCCGGTGAAAAAGCGGGTTCCGTCCGTTTGACAAGAGTGGCCGGGGTACGGTCACACTCCGCTGGTGGGGCCGTCGCGTTGTGACGCCCAGGAGCTTTGGTAAACGACCGGGAGAGAAGAGCGAAGGTGTCCCCGAGCAGCGAGACCGCGCACGGCAAGCGACTCGTCATCGTCGAGTCGCCGGCCAAGGCCAAGACGATCAAGGGCTACCTCGGGCCCGGCTACATCGTCGAGGCCAGTGTCGGTCACATCCGCGACCTGCCCGGCACGGCCGCCGAGGTCCCGGACGAGTACACCGGCGAGGTGCGCCGCCTCGGCGTCGACGTGGACCACGACTTCGCACCGATCTACGTGGTGAACCCGGACAAGAAGTCCCAGGTCAGCAAGTTGAAGTCGCTGCTGAAGGAGTCCGACGAACTCTTCCTCGCCACCGATGAGGACCGCGAGGGCGAGGCCATCGCGTGGCACCTGCAGGAAGTGCTGAAGCCCAAGGTGCCGGTGCACCGGATGGTCTTCCACGAGATCACCAAGGACGCCATCCAGGAGGCCGTGCGCAACCCGCGCCACCTGAACAAGCGCCTGGTCGACGCCCAGGAGACCCGCCGCATCCTGGACCGCCTCTACGGCTACGAGGTCTCCCCCGTGCTGTGGAAGAAGGTCATGCCGAAGCTCTCGGCGGGCCGCGTCCAGTCCGTCGCGACCCGCCTGGTGGTCGAGCGCGAGCGCGAGCGGATCGCCTTCACCTCGGCCTCGTACTGGGACCTGGTCGGCACCTTCGGCACCGGCCGCACGGCCGCCGACGCGGCCAACCCGGAGTCCTTCGGGGCCCGGCTGGTCTCGGTCGACGGCAAGCGGGTCGCCACCGGCCGCGACTTCGGCCCGGACGGGCGGCTGAAGAGCGCCGCGACCACCCTGCACCTGGACGAGCAGGCCGCCCGCGCGCTGGCCGCCGCGCTGCAGCAGACCGCGTTCAGCGTCCGCAGCGTCGAGTCCAAGCCGTACCGCCGCTCCCCGTACGCGCCGTTCCGCACCACCACGCTGCAGCAGGAGGCCAGCCGCAAGCTGGGCTTCGGCGCGAAGCGGACCATGCAGGTGGCGCAGAAGCTGTACGAGAACGGCTTCATCACCTACATGCGCACCGACTCGACCACGCTGTCGGAGACCGCGGTCACCGCGGCCCGCGCGCAGGTCACCCAGCTGTACGGGGCCGACTACCTGCCGTCCGCGCCGCGCACCTACGCCTCCAAGGTGAAGAACGCGCAGGAGGCGCACGAGGCGATCCGCCCGTCCGGGGACCGCTTCCGGACGCCCGCCGAGACCGGGCTGAGCGGTGACGACTTCCGGCTGTACGAGCTGATCTGGATGCGCACCGTCGCCTCCCAGATGAAGGACGCGGTCGGCCAGTCGGTCACCGTGAAGGTCGGCGGCCGGTCCGCGGACGGGCGGGACGCCGAGTTCTCCGCCTCCGGCAAGATCATCACCTTCCACGGCTTCCTGAAGGCCTACGTCGAGGGCGCCGACGACCCGAACGCCGAGCTGGACGACCGCGAGCGCCGGCTGCCGCAGGTCGCCGAGGGCGACCCGCTGGCCGCCGAGAAGCTCACCCCCGAGGGCCACGCCACCAAGCCGCCGGCCCGGTACACCGAGGCCTCGCTGGTCAAGGAGCTGGAGGACCGGGAGATCGGCCGCCCGTCCACCTACGCCTCGATCATCGACACGATCATCAACCGCAAGTACGTGTTCAAGAAGGGCACCGCCCTGGTGCCGTCCTTCCTGTCCTTCGCGGTGGTCAACCTGCTGGAGAAGCACTTCGGCCGGCTGGTCGACTACGACTTCACCGCGAGGATGGAGGACGACCTCGACCGGATCGCGGCCGGCCAGGCCGAGTCCGTGCCGTGGCTCAAGCGCTTCTACTTCGGCGAGGGCGAGTCGAACGGGGCGGCGGTCGGCGGGGCCGCGGACGCCGGGAACGGCGACGGCGACCACCTCGGCGGCCTGAAGGAGCTCGTCACCGACCTCGGCGCGATCGACGCCCGCGAGATCAGCTCCTTCCCGGTCGGCGACGGCATCGTGCTCCGGGTCGGCCGCTACGGCCCGTACGTGGAGCGCCCCTCCGCCGTCGAGGGCGAGCCCGGCCAGCGGGCCGACGTCCCCGAGGAGATGCCGCCGGACGAGCTGACCGTCGAACTCGCCGAGGAGCTGTTCAACAAGCCCAGCGGCGAGCGCGAGCTCGGCACCGACCCGGTCAGCGGCAACCCGCTGGTCGCCAAGGGCGGCCGGTTCGGCCCGTACGTCACCGAGGTGCTGCCCGAGGGCACCCCGAAGACCGGCAAGAACGCCGTCAAGCCGCGCACCGCCTCGCTGTTCAAGTCCATGGACCTGGACACCGTCACGCTGGAGGACGCGCTCAAGCTGCTCTCGCTGCCGCGCGTCGTCGGCACCGACGCCGAGGGCAACGAGATCACCGCGCAGAACGGCCGCTACGGCCCGTACCTGAAGCGGGGCACCGACTCGCGCTCGCTCACCAGCGAGGACCAGCTGCTGTCCATCACCCTGGACGAGGCGCTGGCGATCTACGCCCAGCCGAAGGCCCGGGGCCGGGCCGCCGCCGCGCCGCCGCTGAAGGAGCTGGGCAACGACCCGGTCAGCGAGAAGCCGGTGGTGGTCAAGGACGGCCGGTTCGGCCCGTACGTCACCGACGGGGAGACCAACGCGACGCTCCGCAAGGACGACGAGGTCGAGACCATCACCCCCGAGCGGGCGTTCGAGCTGCTTGCCGAGAAGCGCGCCCGCGGGCCGGTGAAGAAGACGGCCAAGAAGGCCCCGGCGAAGAAGGCCACGGCCACCAAGACGGCCGCCGCCAAGAAGACCACCACGGCGAAGAAGGCCACCGCGAAGAAGACGGTGGCGAAGAAGGCCGCGACGGTGAAGAAGACCGCCGCCAGGGCCACCGCGGCCAAGGAGGCCGGTACCGCCGACGGCGGTTCCGAGGAGAGCTGACGGACACTCCGTAACGGGCCTGTTCGAATCCGGGCAGGCCCGTTAAGACCGGGGCCCCGCACTCGCTACGCTGACCGTATGACGAGCGAGGAGCTGCCCCCCACCGCGCGCACCGCCGCCCCCGGCCTCCCGGAGGTCGCCCCCGCCGGGACACCCGGCGAACGGGCCCGTGCGCTGCTGAGGCTGCGGCCCTACCGGAAACTGTGGACCACCCAGCTGCTCGGCGGTGCCGCCGACCGGCTGACCGTCCTGGTGCTGGTGCCGCTCACCGTGGCGGCCGCCGCCCTCGGCGGCCAGCTCGGGCACGGCTACCGGGCGCTCCCGCTCGCCGTCGCCGCGGTGTTCGCGGCCCGGCTGCTGGCCACCGGCCTGTTCGGCGCCGCGCTGCTCGGCCCCGTGCACGCCCTGGTCGGCGGCAAGCTCGACCGGCGCTGGAGCCTGCTCGGCGCCGACCTGGTCCGCGCCCTGCTGATCGGACTCGCCCCCTGGTGGACCGTCTGGACGCCCGGCTCGGCGATCTGGCTGCTGCTCGGCACCGCCTTCCTGGCCGGCGCCGCCGAACGGATCTGGACGATCGGCAAGGCCGCCGCCGTTCCCGGCCTGCTGGCCGTCCCCGAACAGCCCGGACCGCCGTCCGCCGCCGCGCTGGACGCCGTCCGCACCCTCGACCTGCGCACCGGCTGGGCCGCGCTGCCGCTGGCCGCCGGCGGGCTGATCGTCCTCACCCTGCTCAGCAACGTGCTCGCCGCGGTCGGCCTGGGGTGGCTGCGGGCGCACCAGCTCGCCGTCGCCGCGCTCGGTGCCGCCGTGCTGTTCGCCGTCAACGCCGCGCTGCTGTACCTCCAGGAGCTGCCGGCCGGGGCCACCGCCGCGCCGCGCTCCCCGCTGCAGGGTCTGCGCGCGCCGACCGATGCCCTCCCGTCGCCCACCACCACCCTTGCCGGAGACGCTCCGCGTCGCCCCTCCTTCGGCCCGTCCCTGAAGAAGGGCCGCACCGGCTCCGCCCCGTACTTCACCTTCTCGATCGCCGCCTCGTACGCCGCGATGGCCGGCGTCGCCGCGCTCGGCCTGCTCACCGCGGGGGAGCACCTGGCCGGGCCGATCGGCTACGGCCTGCTGGTGCTGGCCGCGGCCGGCGCCCCCGCGGTCGGCATCCGGCTCAGCCGGGCCACCCTGCCCGGCCTGTCCCGCCGCCGGCTGCTCGCGCTCGGCCTGGTCACCGCCGGGGTGGCGCTGATCCTGGCCGGGCTGGTCCTCGACTTCGTCCTGGTGCTGCTGTTCACCGTGCTGGCCGGACTGGCCGCCGGCGTGGTCATCGCCACCGGGCGCGGGCTGCTCGCCCAGGAGATCGAGGAGATCCGGCTCGGCAAGGTCACCGAGCACCTGTACGCCGTGCTGCGGGCCGTGGTCGGCGCCGCGCTGATCGGCATGCCGCTGCTGGCCGCCGCGTACGGGCAGGTCGCCCTCGGCGAGGTCGGCCGCGGCCACTTCACCTTCATCCACGACGGCGCGGCGCTCGCCGTCTCCACCGCCGGGCTGCTCACCCTGGTGCTGGCCGCCGTCGTGCTGCTCAAGACCGACGACCAGCGCGGCGTCGTCCCGTTCGGCCGCGAGCTGGCCCAGGCCGTCCGCGGACAGGCCGAGGTCGCCCCGCACCGGGCCGCCGGGAAGGGCTACTTCATCGCCCTGGAGGGCGGCGACGGGGCCGGCAAGTCCACCCAGGCGCAGGCGCTGGCCGAGTGGATCCGGGCCAAGGGCCACGAGGTCGTCCTCACCCGCGAGCCCGGCGGCTCCCCGATCGGGCAGCGGCTGCGCGCCCTCGTCCTGGACGTCGGCAACACCGGCCTGTCGCACCGCGCCGAGGCGCTGATCTACGCCGCCGACCGGGCCGAGCACGTCGAGAACGTCATCCGCCCGGCGCTGGAGCGCGGCGCGGTCGTCCTCACCGACCGGTACATGGACTCCTCCATCGCCTACCAGGGCGCCGGCCGCGACCTGGCCGCCACCGAGGTCGCCCGGATCTCCCGCTGGGCCACCGGCGGGCTGGTTCCCGACCTGACCGTCGTCCTGGACGTCGACCCGACCGCCGCCCGGGACCGCTTCACCGAGGCGCTGGACCGGCTGGAGTCCGAGCCCACCGAGTTCCACCAGCGGGTCCGCTCCGGCTTCCTGGCGCTCGCCGCCGCCGACCCGGCCCGCTACCTGGTCGTCGACGGCACCCAGCCCGCCGCCAACGTCACCACCGCGATCCGGCACCGGCTCGACCGCGAACTGCCGCTCTCCGACCAGGAGAAGGCCGCCAAGGCGGAGCAGGAGCGCAAGGCCCGCGAGGAAGCCGCCCGGCGCGCCGCCGAGGCCGAGGCCGCCCGCAAGGCCGCCGAGGAAGCCGAGCGCAAGCGCCTCGAACTGCTGGAGCAGCTGCGCGCCGAGCAGGCCGAGAAGGACCGGCTCGCCGCCGAGGAAGCCGCCCGGGCCGAGGCCGAGGCCGCCCGCAAGGCTGCCGAAGCCGCCCGGATCGCCGCCGAGGCGGAGGCCGCCCGGCGCGCCGAGGAGGACGCCGTGCGGCGGGCCGAGGAGGCGGCGCGGGCCGAAGCTGCGGCTGAGGCCGCGCGCAAGGCGGCGGCCGAGGAGGCCGCCCGGGCCGAGTTCGCCCGGCAGCGCGAGCTGCAGCGGGAGGAGCAGCGGCGGCGCGCCGAGGAGGCGCTGCAGCGGGCGGAGGCCGCGCGGCGGGCCGCCGAGGCGGAGGCGGCCGCGGCGCTGGCGGCGGAGGCTCCGGCCCCGGCTGCGGCCCCGGCTGCGGATGAGACGGCGGTGCTGCCGAAGGTGGACGAGACGGCGGTGCTGCCGAAGGTCGACGCCGACTCGGAGAGCACGCGGGAGCTGCCCAAGCCCGGGGCGGGGAAGCCGGGTTCGGGGGACTCGGACGCCAGCGCTGGTTCGGGTTCGGGGAAGCCGGCTGTGGACGAGACCGCGGTGCTGCCGAAGGTCGGGGACGTCGAGGAGACGGCGGTGCTGCCGGTGGCGGACCCCGCCCGGCGGGTGCCCGAGGGGCTGTTCCGGGACGAGCCCGACTCTGCGCAGACCCGGGAGCTGCGGCCCCGGCCGGAGTGGGCGGAGGAGACCCCGCTCGACGACCTGCCCAGCCTGACGGACAGCCTGCTCGGCTCCCGCGAGGAGTGGGCGCGCTGGGAGGCGGCGGAGCCCGAGGCCGGGCCGGAGGAGGAGCAGCAGCCCAAGAAGGGCGGCTGGCGGCGCCGCAAGGACTAGCCGTCCGGGCGGGGCGCCGTTCGACCTCGCGGCGGGCGGGGGACGGGGGACGGTCCTGCCCGTGGTGGGCGTCGGCGGCCTGCGCCGGGTGTGTCCTGGGCCGGGGTTAGGCTCGGCGGGGCGGGATCGGCGAGGAGGAGCGCGGCGTGAGTGTGTGGGACGACCTGGTCGGGCAGGACCGGGTGGTCGAGCAGCTGCAGGCGGCGGCTCGGGCGGCCCGGGCGAGCGTGCTGGCGGGCCGCGGCGGGGCCGCGGCGGGCAACGCCTCGTTGATGACGCACGCCTGGCTGTTCACCGGCCCGCCGGGCGCCGGGCAGGTGACGGCAGCGCGGGCGTTCGCGGCGGCGCTGCAGTGCACCAGCCCGGACCTGGAGCTGGGCGGGGTGCCGGGCTGCGGGTTCTGCGACGGGTGCCACACGGTGCTGTCGGGCAGCCACGCGGACGTGAAGCAGGTGCGGACGGACGGTCTGTCGATCGGCGTCGGCGACATGCGCGACCTGGTGCTGCGGGCCGCGAGCTACCCGACCGGCGGCCGCTGGTCGGTGATCCTGGTGGACGCCGCGCACCGGCTGACCGAGGCGGCCGCGAACGCGCTGCTGAAGGGCGTCGAGGAGCCCTCGCCGCGGACGGTGTGGCTGCTGTGTGCGCCGTCCGTGCAGGACGTCCTGCCGACGATCCGCTCGCGCTGCCGGCTGCTGGTGCTGCGGACGCCCGCCGCGGAGGCGGTCGCCGACATGCTGGTGCGGCGGGACGGCGTGGAGCCGGCGGCGGCCCGGATCGCGGCGCTGGCCGGGCAGGGCGACATCGACCGGGCGCGGCGGCTCGCGGTGGACGAGCAGGCCCGTTCGCGGCGGGCCGAGGTGCTGCGGATCCCGCTGGAGGTGGCCGATCTGGGCGGCTGCCTGGCGGCCGCGCAGCGGCTGGTGGACACCGCGAAGGCGGACGCCGAGGCGCTGGCCGAGACCCAGGACGCCCGGGAGACCGAGGACCTGCGGGCCGCGTACGGCGCGGCGGAGGGCAGCCGGGCGCCGCGCGGCATGGCCGGGGCGGTGAAGGAGCTGGAGAAGCGGCAGAAGAGCCGGGCCACCCGGACCCGCCGCGAGACGCTGAACGTGGCGCTGGGCGACCTGCTGGGCTTCTACCGGGACGTGCTGGCCCTGCAGTTCGGCGCGGGCGGCGAGCTGGCGAACGAGGACCAGCGGCCGGCCCTGCAGCGGGTCGCGGGGGCGGGCGCGGCGGAGAACACGCTGCGCCGGATCGAGGCGGTGCTGGCCTGCCGCCGCGCGCTGGACCGGAACGTGGACCCGCTGCTGGCGGTGGAGGCGATGACGGTGGCGCTGCGGGCGGGCTGAGCGGCCGTTCCCGGGACCATCCGGGGTGCCTCCGGGGCGCCCGTCCGGAGTGTCGTCCGGCCGTCGCTCGTTCGAGTGAACGTGTCGAGACGCCCGTACCGCCCCGGGGTCAGGGGGCACGTGGTCTTGCACCCTGTGCACTGACCACGCGCTCGCGTCCGGCGGCCGGTCCTTCCCCGAGGTGGTGCGTCCCATGCCCCGTTCGCTCCTCGTCCTGTTGTTGCTGGTGGCCGCGGTGGCGGGCAGTTGGCTGGCCCGTTCGGCGATGGTGCGCTGGCGGGACCTGCGGGCCGCGCAGACGTACGAGCTGGCGGCGGAGGCGCGTCCGGCGCTGGTGCGGGCGGGGGCGGCGGCGCTGTGCCTGATGTGCGTGAGTGCGCTCGGGGTGGCGGTGCTGCTGGGGGAGCGGGGCGGGGTGCGGCAGGCGGTGGCGGCGGTGGAGGAGGGGCGGTCCGCGGGCAGTGCGGACGGGGCGGCGGCCTCGGCGCCGGTTTCGGCGGCACCGGTTTCGGCGTCGGCGTCGCCCTCGCCTTCGCCTTCGCCGGTGGCGTTCGCGGCGGTGGGGCGGGCGGCGGGCGGGGAGTTGATGCAGGGGGCGGTGCCCGGGCCGGACGGGCGGGTGCGGACGGTGCGGGTGTGGCTGCCCGCCGAGTACGGGAGGAACGCGACGGACCGGTTCCCGGTGATCGTGCTGCACTCCGGGACGCCCGGGCGGACCGCCGACGCCGACCTGCCGGACGTGTTCGACGGGGTGGCGTCGGCGGTCCAGCAGGGCAAGGCCCGGCCGTTCGTGGTGGTCGCCCCCGAGGCGCCCGGCGGCACCGGCCACCCCTGCGACCTGGTGGCCGCCGCCCCGCAGGCGGTCGCCGACGACGCGGCGCTGCGTTCGGCGGTCGGCGCCGCCTTCCGCACCCTGCCGGCCGGCCCCGCGGGCTGGAGCGTGCTCGGCGTGGACGGCGGCGCGCCCTGCGCGGCGGCGGCCGGGCTGGCCCGTCCCGACCTGTACGGGGCCGCCGCGGCGGTCTCCGGCCGGTACGACGCGAAGGCGCTGACCGGGGCGGCGGCGGAGGCCCCCGGGGCGGTGGGGGCGCGGCTGCTGCTGGCCGCGGCGAAGCGGGACACCGACGGGGTGGCGTCCGGGCGGGCGGTGCAGGCGGCACTGCGGGACGCCAAGTCGCGGGCCGAGGTGCGGACTTCCGAGGTGGTGCAGGACTACACGCCGGAGCGGGAGCGGCTGCGGCTGGTGCGGGTCGCGGTGCAGTACCTGGCGGAGCAGCTCGCCAAGTAGCGGGCGGCGGGGGCGGGGTGGGGGTGGTCGGGGTGGGGCGTCCGGCGTGGGGGCGTCCGGAGCGGGCGTTCGGTGCGGGGGAGTGCGGGGGATCGCGGTGCCCGGTGCGGGGGTTGCGCCGTTCGGTGCGGGGCTGTGGTGCGATCGGCGGTGTGATGATCGGCCGGGCGGGGTGGTGGTCGGGGCGAGTCGCCGGGGGTGGCGGCGCTGCCCGCTAGGCTCGGCCTCCGGTGCCGGCCCGGCTGCCGGGCCGTTCCCCAGGGGAGAGGACCCACCGTCATGAGAGTCGCCCGGACCCGCCGGCCGGCCGTCGCCGCCGCCGCCGCCGTGCTGGCCGCCGCAGTGTCGCTGCTGGCGGGCTGCACCTCCGGGCATCCGACCCCGTCCGGCGCCGCGGGCAGTTCGACGGACGGCGTGGTGTCCGGGGCCCCCGCGTCCGGCGCTCCGACCGTCGGGGCGACCCCGTTGGAGCCGCTGCCGGTCGAGGTGCCGGCGGCCCTGGCCCCGTACTACGCACAGCAGTTGAGCTGGAAGCCGTGCGACTCCGGGTTCGAGTGCACCACCTTCAAGGTGCCGCTGGACTACGCGCACCCCGGCGACGGGCACGACGTGCAGCTGTCCGCGGTCCGCAAGCCGGCCGGCGGCACCGGGCACCGGATCGGCTCGCTGCTGCTCAACCCGGGCGGGCCGGGCGGCTCCGCGATCGACTACACCGAGCGGATCGCCGGGCGCTACGACGCGGGCGTGCGCTCCAGCTTCGACCTGGTGGGCTTCGACCCGCGCGGCGTCGGCCGGTCCGCGCCGATCACCTGCCTGACCGGCCCGCGGATGGACGCGTACACCGCCACCGACCTCACCCCCGACGACCCGGGCGAGACCGCCGCGCTGGTGGCCGCCGACAAGGAGTTCGCGGCCGGCTGCCGGGCCCAGGCGGGCGATCTGCTGGGCCACGTCTCCACCGTGGAGGCGGCCCGCGACATGGACGTGCTGCGCGGGCTGGTCGGCGACCGGAAGCTCAACTACGTCGGCAAGTCGTACGGCACCTTCCTGGGCGCGACGTACGCGGGCCTGTTCCCGGGCAAGGTCGGCAAGGTCGTCCTGGACGGCGCGATGGACCCCTCGCTGGACGCCGCCACCGGCAACCTCACCCAGGCCGGCGGCTTCGAGACCGCCTGGACGGCGTTCGCCGAGGACTGCGCCAAGCGCGACGACTGCCCCGTCGGCCGCAGCGCCGAGGAGGCCGGGAAGAAGCTCGACGCGCTGTTCGCGCAGCTCGACGCCAACCCGCTGCCGACCGAGCAGAACCGCCCGCTGACCGAGGCCCAGGCGCTCACCGGCGTCGCCGAGGCGATGTACGCCGAATCGCTCTGGCCCTACCTGCGCGAGGGTCTGACCACCGCGCTGGCCGGCGACGGCAGCGCGCTGCTCAAGCTCGCCGACAGCTACTACGGGCGCGGCAGCGACGGCAGCTACGAGAACCTGATGTACGCCAACATGGCCGTCAACTGCCTCGACCTGCCCGCCCCGTTCGCCGACCCGGCCGCGGTCACCGCCGCGCTCCCCGCCTTCGAGAAGGCCGCCCCGCACTTCGGCCGCGACATGGCCTGGATGGCGCTCGGCTGCGGCTACTGGCCCGACAAGGCCACCGGCGCCCCGCACACCGTCCGGGCCGCCGGGTCCGACCCGATCGTGGTCGTCGGCACCACCCGGGACCCGGCCACCCCGTACGCCTGGGCGAAGTCGCTGGCCGGGCAGTTGGAGGCCGGTCGGCTGCTCACCTACGACGGCGACGGGCACACCGCGTACCAGCGGCAGAACACCTGCATCGACGACGCGATCAACGGCTACCTGCTGGGCGGGGAGGCGCCCGCCAACGGGAAGGTCTGCAAGGACTGAGGCGGGGGCGGGGGCGGGCCGGGGGCTTCTGGCCGGTTCGGTCGGGGCTCCGGGTCGGCTCTGTCAGGAGTGTCCACGTACGAAGGGGCTGGCGGCTACCATGGCGCAGCCCCTTCGGCGCTCCCGCCCCCGTCCGCTCCGCCCGCCCCCCATGGAGACTGCAGTGCTCGGAGTCCACGACCTGGCCACCTACGTCCTCGGCGCCCTGGCCATCGTCCTGCTGCCCGGACCCAACTCCCTCTACGTGCTCTCCGTCGCCGCCCGCAAAGGCATCCGCACCGGCTACCGGGCGGCCTGCGGCGTCTTCCTCGGCGACCTCGTCCTGATCAGCCTCACCGCCCTCGGCGCGGCCTCCCTGCTCCGGGCCAACCCCGCGGTCTTCGCGGTGGTCAGGTTCGGCGGCGCCGCCTACCTGCTCTGGATCGGCTACGGCATGCTGCGGGCCGCCCGCCAGATGTGGCGCGAGCGGGCCCTCGCCGCGGCGCCCGCCGAGGACGCGGTCGTCGAGGACGGCGAGCGGCCGTTCCGCCGGGCGCTGATGATCAGCCTGTTCAACCCCAAGGCGATTCTCTTCCTGCTCTCCTTCTTCACCCAGTTCGTCGACCCCTCCTACCGGACCCCCGCCCTCTCCTTCGCCCTCCTCGGCGGGATCCTCCAGGCGTTCTCCTTCCTCTACCTCTCCCTGCTGATCTTCACCGGCACCACGCTCGCCAACGCCTTCCGCCGCCGCAAGCGCCTCTCCGCCGGCCTCACCTCCACCGTCGCCGTCCTCTTCGCCGGCTTCGCCGCCAAGCTCGCCGCCGCCTCCGCCTGACCCCCGCCCACCGGCGGCCGCGTACGGATCACCCCCGGAAACTGTGTAGACTGGCGCGCGTTGCCGATGCGACCCTTGCCCCCGCGGGGCCGGGTCACCGGCAGCGGTGCCGCCTTAGCTCAGTTGGCCAGAGCAACGCACTCGTAATGCGTAGGTCATGGGTTCGAATCCCATAGGCGGCTCAGACAGTGAAGGCCCGGTCAGATGTTCTGGCCGGGCCTTCTGTCATTTGTGTCGCCGGCCCCTGGGCGTCAGCCGCCTGTGGGTGTGGACGGGCTGCCTCGGTCGCGGAGGCGGCCCAGGTGTGCGTTGACGTCCTCGAAGAGGCGGGTGAGCGTGTCGACGGACACGGTGGGGACGGCGCCGTCGTCGGGGCCGTCGGGGAGACGGTCCCACGGGACGGGTGGGGCGGAGTCGGCGTCGTCGATCCAGGCGAGCAGTTCTGCGTCGTCCGGTAGTTCGTCGGGGCCGATGACCTCGTACATCAGGGTGCTGCCGGCGATGCCGACGGCCTTGCACAGCGCGTTCAGCTGGTCGCCCAAGCGGGGCGCCCCGGTCGCAGCCAGGTTCTGCACGACCCGGAGTACGGCCTGCGCGGTGGGGCGGTGGTCCATGATGCCGAGGCGCAGGGCGGTGTTGAGGAAGTCCTGGTTGGTGCAGGCGGCTTCGACGGGACGGTAGTCGGTGCCGTCGCGCCACATCTCGGCGGCCCACCAGAGCCGGGCGAACGCCTGGACGGAACTGCCCCCCACGAACCGCGACGCCTGGACGACGGGGGTCCGCGGGGCGTTCTCGCCGCGGACCGGGAGGTGCCGCCACAGGACGTAGTCCGGAGCGACGACCAGGGCGAGGAACGCCCACAGGTCCTTGTCGGCCGCTTCTCCTCTGGTCAGTCGCAGCGTCGCGTGGAGGCGGGGCGCGAGCCAGGCGTCGGCGCCGGAGCGGTTGCTCCCGAAGCGGGCCATGGCCTGGTCCAGCAGTTCCCGGATCGGCGCGGTGTCCCACCTGGCGGACGGATCGGTGATCACGGACGCGGCGCGCAGCAGGGCGACCTGGGCGGGGGGTTCGGCCCCGGAGAGGACGGCCCGGCCGAGGTGACGGGTCGCCACTCCCACCGGCAGCAGGGCGATCCGGCCCTCGGTGGCGTGCTCGAACTTCACCGGTTCTCTCCCTGGGACGAGCGGGCAGCGAGACGCAAGGTCGTGGTGAGCTGCTTGGGCAGTTGGGCACGCAGGGCAGCGGCGTACTGGATTCGGGACTGCAGTTCGGGCCAGCCGTAGCCCTCCTCGCGCCGGGTCCGCAGCTCGGCGAGCGCGTCCGTGGGGGACATGCCGGGAAGGACGTCGGGGAGCATGGCCTCCAGGACGGACTCGCGCCAGCCGGTGGGCATGCGGGGCAGGCCGTCCTCGGCCGACTCGACCTCGCTCACCGCCGTGTGGAACATCGTTTCCCACGCGTTGCTGACGATCTGCGCATTGACCAGGGCGGCCGTCGCCTTCTCCGCACTGCTGCTGCCGCGCAGCAATGCGGCCAGACCCTCGACGCCCAGGTTCAGATGGACGGTCGGCACGTCACCGGATGCGTCGACGTACCAGGGCGCGTCCTTGAGCGGGCGGAGCCAGGCGTGCGGGCCGTCCCGGAAGTCGGACTCGACGATCCTGATCTCCTTGTCCCGGACGGGGATCTCCGCGTGGAGGTCGATCACCCAGTCGACCTCGCTCCGTCCGATCATGCGCCCGCGGACCCCTTCGACCGCCGCCACGACCTGTACGCCGAGGGTGGCCCGGGAGCGGTGCCGTGACCGCTGCAGCCGCACTGTGCCCTGCCAGGTACCGGAGCTGCGGTCCTTGCCGAGACGCTGGACGGTCCTCGTGTTGGTGGCCGGTTCCTCGAGCACGGCGACGCAGACGAGTTCGGACCACGGGCCGTAGGCGATCTCCTCCTCCGGCAGGACGGCCCGGACGTCGAGGGCTGCTTCCTGCCAGGAACCGCGGTTGATGTCGTCGAGGGCGACGGTCCGCAGGGTGGGGGAGATCTTGGCGTAGTCGAGGGGACGGCTGTCGACCCGGACCCGGGTGACCTCGGCCTCGACCCGTCCGCTCATGACGGCGTAGGGATAGATGATCCGGCTCATGGGCGGGCTGCTCCTTCGACTGCCTTGCGCAGGTTCACGGTGACGTTGGTACGACCGGCGTTCACCGGGTGACTGTCGACGTCGGTGGTCCCGCTGAACGTTGCGGTCCGGACGCCTGGGGCGACGACGAGGACATCCCCGACGAAGGAGCAGTTCTCCTCGGCGTTCAGCTCGGCCCAGAGGACCGGGCTCCCGGTGCCCGACCGACCGGCACCGAAGCACGCGATCGGTGAGAGGCGCAGGGGGTCGTCCTGCTGCGGGACGGCGATGCGCACGCGCAACGACCAGGCCCCGGTGGGGTCGACCCTGCCGTCGATGTCGTCGACGGTGGGGTAACCGCGGCTCCGACGGGCACCCGCTCGCCCACCGCCGCCTGCCGCGGGGAGTTTCAGCAGGTTCCGCAGCAGTGCGGGACCGGCGTCGTCGGCGGGCGCGGCGGCCCGCGCACCGATGATCGACCGGACGGCTTCGTCGGAGGCCACCCGGAACTCGTCCAGCCGTCGCTTCGCCCCGCGTACGTAGGTGTCGGACAGTTCTTCCGTCCACTCCCAGCGGTTGTGCTCGGGCGGTTCCGACGCGCGCAGGAACGCCTCGGCGCGCGCGACGTCCTCGCCGTCGCGGGCAGTGGCGAAACCGGCGAGCAGGACCGCCTGGTACGGCTCGACGCCGAAGCCCAGGTTGCGCGGCCTGCGGCTGGTGATCCTCATGCGGTTGCCGCGCATGGACACGACCTGGCTGTGCGTCCGGTCGGTGTCGTCGGCCGGGGTGAGCAGCAGCACCGCGTCGTGGGCAACGGTCTCGGTCCCCCTGGGGTCGGTGCGCAGCGGCGGCACGGTGAGCGTGACGGCGCGTTCGACCACGTCGGTCCGGCCGGTGAGTTCGGGGACGGTCCTCCCGTCCAGGTAGGCACGCAGGGCGCGGGCCAGGGCGGGGCTGCTCCGTTCGGGACGGACGGCGGTCTCCCGGGTGCTCTGCCCGTTGCGCACCGTCCGGACCGAGGCCTCCAACAGCGGCGGCACCGTGTCCGTCCCCGTCATCGCGGCCCAGAAGTTCTCGGCCAGGGAGTCGCAGAGCTTGTCGTGCACGGCGTCGAGGAACCCGTCCTCGTCGACGGCGGCGTCGTGGGCGCCGACCACCAGGAAGGAGGTGCCGGGGTCCTCCCCCTCGCGCTCCAGCCACAGGTTCGCCGTCTCCTGCTCGGTGCCCCACCAGGAGCGGGAGACGTTCCCGAAGGCGCGGTCGCTGTCGGGTTCTCCGAACCAGGCCGGTCCGGCGAACGCCTCACCGCCCACCTCGTGCCAGGGAAGGTCCAGGCGGCCGATCAACCGTCGTGCCGTGCGGCCCTCGTGGGGGACCGAGAGGGTGCTGTTGACGAGCACCAGGCCGAGCCGACTGGCGGCCCAGAGGGTCGCTTTGCCCAGGCCGTAGGAGCCGCCGGCACGGCGGTTGTCACCCTTGTGGCTGTCGAGCTGGCGTCGCACGACCGCGGCGAAACGACCGTCCCCGTACTCGGGGCCGGTGAGGCCGTTGGCGTTGTAGTCGTCGATCCGGAGGAGCAGGAGGGAACCGGAGGCGTTCATCTCCCGCAGTCCCTCGGCCAACGCCCGACCGACCTTCTGGTCGGTGGCCGCCGCGGCGGCGTAGTGGGTCTCGAGCGATTTCCAGTGCACGGCCTCCAGGAAGCCGAGGCGGTGCTCACCGGTGAGCTCGTGCAGGGTGTACCGGACGCGGACGGGCCGGGCGGGGTCGAGCCGCTCGTCGAGGGAGTTCTGCGTCGCCTCGCGGGCGAGGACGCCGAGGTCCGTCTCGAAGGCGAAGGCGGCCGCATTGCCGAACTCCCTGCCGCCGTCGGCGTGCGCCGGCCGGTGGTACCAGCCCACCGGCCGGGCGGCCACGGCGTCGCTCGTGCGTTCGTACACCGTGGCCAGGTCGGTCTCGAAGGCGTTGGCGATCTGGCGGACCGTGTCCGGGCGGGGCTGGGCCCGGCCGGTGATCCACGCGGACACGGCGGCCCGGGTGACACCGACCAGGGTTGCGAGTTCGGCCTGGGTCATCTCGCGGCGGCGGAGCTGCCTGCCGAGCCAGGGTCCGAAGTCTTCGCTCTTGTCGATCACAGTGGCGTTCCCCTCCGCCGATGCCGTCGTCGACCCGGCGTGTCGGCGACGTTTCTGCTGGTCAGAACCATGCTAGCAGTGCTATTTTCGCTCATCAACAGTGACAATTTGGTTGTCGCTCGACCTGTTCGTAGTGCGCCAGCAAGCATGCTCGAACAATTCATGAGATCGATCAGGTGGTTCGTCCTTCGGGTGCAAATCCTTCGGGAAGGGGGCAATGTCGGGCAAGTCGGGCGGCGGGCCCCCGGGAAATGCTGCTGGACTTCGGGCGGCGAATATGGAAGTGTTCTCGGTGAAAGCGAAGGCCGGAGCCGGGACGCCGACAAGAATTGGCAGGAGAGCTCTGTTCCGAGATGACTGTACAGCTGTGTGCGGTTCGTCGGAGGCAGCTGTACAACGGCTGCGCAATAGCTCTGTACGGTCTGTGGCGTCCGCGCATCGGGCGGAATGCCCATTTTGCTGAAACCAGTGCACCTTTGCACCTCTGTAATTCTGCACCTTTTCACCCTCGTTTTTCCGTGCCTGCTCGTGCAGTGTTTTCGGACTTCGCCGTGCCTTCAGAGGAGACCGCCCGTGCCCCGTACCTCTTTCCCCGACGACGACAACGACAACGAAGACGCCCTCCCGCCGTGGATCGAGCTGTACCACTCCCTGGAGGACCCGTACCTGCGCTCGGAGTACCTCAAGGCGATCGGGGAGACGAGTGCACATCTGCACTCGGTCGTTGCGGCCCACAGGCGGCGGCGCGCGGCCCGTGAGCGCCCGTCGACGGGCGGGGCGGTGACGTTCGTCCTCACGGTCGGCTCCGGTGGCGGTGTCCGTCGGTACCGGTACCGGCCCGGGCCCCCGTCGCGCGGTGCCGGGGCCACCGGCCCGGGGCGCCGCCCCTCCGGTGGTGGGGCCGGTTCCCGGCGGCGTTCCGGTGAGGTCGTCGCCAGGATCACCATCGAGCTGTTCGAGAACTAGGAAGTAGGTCGAGTCGGTGGCCGGCCCTTCGGTACCCTGCCGGGACCGAGGGCCGGCCACCACCGTTGCCCGGTGCGGACGCCGCCGGGTGGTCGGCGTGCTCCGCCTCTCCGCGGGTGCAGCGCTCTTTCTTGTCCATCGGTCTTCATCTTGATACTTGGCCCGGGCCCTCCCGGGCGGGAAGCAGTTGGGTCGTGAGCGATCAGACGCAGGCGTTGTCGCAGGGTTCGGGCGGCCCGGTGATCGAGGCGGTGTCGGAACAGACGACCCGGACCCTGGACACCTACCGCATCGATCCCGGCCTGGTGCAGGAGCACGCCAACGGCGAGCTGAGGATCACGCAGGGCGGCTACGGCGAGCGCCAGCTGTTCGAACTCGTGCAGAACGGTGCGGACGAGATCGCGAACGAGCCCGGCGGGCGTCTGGCCGTGGTGCTGACCGACGACACGCTCTACTGCGCCAACCAGGGCACTCCGGTCACCGCGCAGGGGGCGGACACGATCCTGCGGATGAGCGTGTCCCGCAAGCGCGGTGGCCAGATCGGTCGTTTCGGCGTCGGCGTGAAGTCTGTCCTGTCGGTGACCGACGCCCCCCAGTTCTTCAGCACCACCGGGTGCTTCGGCTTCGACCGGGCCTGGTCCGCGGACCGGATCGCCGAGGCTCTCGGGCTCCAGCAGCCCCTCGACATGGACACCCCGGTGCTCCGGATGGCCCGTCCCCTCGACCGGGAAGAGGAACTGGACAAGGACGACGTCCTGCGGGAACTCCTGGGCTGGGCCACGACTGTGGTCAAGCTTCCGCTGCTGCCCGGGGCAGCCGAGCGGCTGGGCCACGACATCAGCGGCTTCAAGCACCGTGACGGTCGTGAGACCGAAGCGTTCCCCTCCGGCTTCCAGATTTTCTCCTCCCACGTGGGCGAGGTGTTGCTGGAGGACCGCCGCCGGCTACCCATTCAGCGGCGCAAGTTGTCGGTGCAGGTCTCGGGCGAGCGGCGGGTCATCCGCGAAGTCGGTACGGGGATCAAGGAGACGGTGGGCGAGTGGAACGTCTTCACAGTTTCCCACGTGCCCACCGCGGAGGCCCGTGGCAGCGCCGGTGAGCTGCACGACCGCAGCGTCATCGACGTGTCGTGGGCAGTTCCGGCGTACGTCGAGAAGGACGGGCTGCTGACGGTCCCTCCGGGGCGGGGCCAGTTCTGGGCCTACTTCCCCACCAAGTACCCGGTCTCCGTGACGGGTTACCTGAATGCGGCGTGGAAGACGAACGAGGACAGGCAGAATCTCCTCGACGGCAGTGCCTTCAACCGCGAGCTGCTCCAGGTCGCCGCCCGTCTGGTGGTCACCTCCCTGCCCCGGCTGTCCCGGGAGGAGGACCCGGCTGCCTGCCTGCCGCTCCTGCCCGGCCGTGCCAAGGAAGCGGTGAACTGGGCGGAGGAGTACTTCATCCGTCATGTCTGGGAGGCGGCCGCACAGCTGCCGTCCCTGCCCGACCAGGACGGCGTGCTCCGCGTGCCGCGCGAACTGCACGTCCACCCCGAGAAGTTGCAGCCGGAGTGGTTGCGCATCTGGGCCGATTACCCCGGGCGCCCGCGCGATTGGGTGCACCCCTCTGTCGACGCGAACTCGCTGCGCCACGGCAAGATGGAGCACATCCTGTTGGCCGCCAAGAAGTCACCGGAGAGCGTCCGCGCCTGGTTGGAGGCACTGGTCGCGGACGGCACCGCGGAGTCGTCCTGCCACGCGATCCGCATCCTCGCGGCGATGGTGGAGCACAACGGCGACAAGGAGACACTGGAGTCCGCGCGCAGCGCCCGCATCGTGCTGACCGAGGCCCACGGGATGGTGGCCCCGGTCGTGGGCAAGGTCTTCCACCGCACGGGCGCCGACGAGCTCCGCGACGACATGGTCTACGTGCACACGGCCATCTCCGAGCGGATGGAGATGCAACGCCACCTGCACACCATCGGCATCCGTGTCGCAGACGCCCACGGCCGCTTCCAGGGCGTGCTGGACCAGGGCTTCGAGAACTACACCCCGGAACTGTGGACCCAGTTCTGGGTGCTGTTGCGCAGCGCGGGTGGCAACGCCCAGGTGGATCGGATCCGGAGCCGTTACCCGGACGCCCGCGCAGTGCTCCACGTCCGCACGGTCGACGGGTACTTCCGACCAATGGCGGGGTGCCTGTTGCCCGGGGTGGTCGTGCCGGCGGACGGCAGCAGGGACGCCTCGATCGCGGTGGACGCGAACTTCCACGGTGCGGATGCCGCGATCTTCCGTGACCTGGGCCTGACCGACCGGCCCGCTACCGCCCGTGACCCGAAGCAGCAGGCGTGGTTCGAGGAGTACCGGCAGGCAGTTCACGACGGGTACCTGCGCCGGCTCGCCGCGGAGGCCCCGCGGACCAACATCAACCGGCTCGTCCTGGAGGGAGCCGCGCCTGCGGGCCCCCTGGACCTGCTGCCCCGTCTCTCCGAGGAGGGGCGTGCCGCGTTCGTCGCCGCCATCCCGGACGTCGGCGTCGTCGAGAGCTGGACCCGCGCCTACGGCACCTCCTCGAACACCCGCGCGGAAGTGGTCTCCCCGCTGCGTTGGATGCTCAACAGGTACGGCCTCGTCCGTACCTCGCTGGGCCTGGCTCGGGTGCGTGACGCGGTCGGCCCGCAGCTCAAGGCGTACGCGCAGGTGCTGCCCGTCGTCACCGACATCTCCGAGTCGAAGGCCCGCAAGTTGCGGATGCCGGCGACCCCCGAGGAGGTGCCGACGGATCGCTGGCGCGCCCTGCTGGACCGCGTGCTGGTCAGCGAGGACGACACCTTCATCGGCCACGCCTACGCCCTGATGCTGCGCGTCGGCATGGACTTCCCGGAAGGCGTCCTGACCCGCTGCCGGGTGGGCGGGACCTGGGACGTGCGTCCGGACGCGGAGATCGTCGTGGCGACGTCCGCGGCGGACTTCGCCGAACTCGTCCGGGAGCAGCTTCCCGCGCTCCTGGTCGCGGACAAGGCCGACGCCGCGACCGCGGCTCAGATGATCGAGCAGTGGGGGATGCTCAAGGTCGAGGACGTCATCAGCAAGCAGGTCCGCAAGGCCGGGACGACCCGACCGACGCTGCTCGTCGACGAGTTCCCGCCGTTGCGCCAGCGCCTCGGCAAGTCGGTGGAGACCCGGAAGGTCCAGCGCTGCGGCGAACTGGAGCAGGAGATCCGCACGCCGCGCGGCGTGGAGCTGAAGCCGCTGTCCGCGGCCCGCAACGGATCGACCCTGCTGGTGCTCGACACGCTCTCCCCGATCGAGGTCCTGGAGGCCGCGGACCGGGAGTTCGGCTGGCAGCTCGGCAGCCAGGGGTGCAAGAGCGTGCTCGACCTCCAGACGCGGCAGGAGCAGGACCGGGAGACCCGCGCCCGGCTGCGGCAGATCGCCGAGGCCGAGAGCGTCATCGACAAGATCGCCCTGCTGATCGGCGAGGAGGAGTTGCGCACCGAGCTGCCGCCGGGGTTGCTGGACAGCGAGGTCGCCGAGCGCGGCGGCGAGCAGCCGGACGCCCGGAGGATCGCCGAACTGGCCTTCAACTCCCACGGCGAGGAGATCCTGCGCATCCACAGCCGGGACCTGGCCCGTGCGTTCCCCGGCAACGCGCCGAGCAGTTTCACGGGCGACGCCAAGGCACTGAAGTTCGTCACCGACCTCGGTCTCCCCGACTCGTTCGCCGGGTCCCGGGTGCCACCGCTGGAGGCGCGCATCCAGGTGGACGGGCCGTCCGAGTTCCCCGCCCTGCACGAGTACCAGGAGCAACTGGCGCAGTCGCTCCAGCGGTTGCTGGACAACCCGGTGCCGCAGCGGGGGATGCTGTCCATCCCGACCGGTGCCGGTAAGACGCGCGTCACCTCCGAGGCCGTGATCCGTTGGATCCGCAACCGTGGCGAACTCCCCGGTCCGGTGCTGTGGATCGCGGAGAGCGAGGAACTGTGCGAACAGGCCGTGCAGAGCTGGCGGTTCGTCTGGTCCAAGGTGGGCGCGGAGATGCCGCTGGTCATCAGCCGGCTCTGGTCCTCGAACGAGGCCGCGCCGGTGACGGGCGAGCCGCACCTGGTCGTCGCCACCGACGCCAAGCTGCAGAGCGTGCTCGGCGACGAGGACTACACCTGGCTGCGGGAGGCCGCGCTGGTCATCGTCGACGAGGCGCACCGGGCGACCTCCCCCCGGTACGGGGAGATCTTCGAGCACCTCGGCGTCAACCCGCCGATGACGGGGCGCCACCTGGTCGGACTGACGGCCACCCCCTACCGCAACGACGAGGACCTGACCCGCCGACTGGTGCGCCGATTCGGCAGCCGCCTCGACCTCGACGTCTTCGCCGGTGACCAGAACGAGGCCATCCGGCAGTTGCAGGACATCGGCGTCCTGGCCCGGGTCAGGCACCGGGAACTCCTCGGGGCCGAGATCCGGCTCAGCTCCGACGAGGTCTCCAGCTCGGAGAAGTTCGGTGTGCTGCCCAAGCGTGCCGAGCAGCGGCTCGCCGAGGACCAGGACCGGAACCAGCGCATCATCGAGGAGATCGAGAACCTGCCCGCGGACTGGCCGATCCTCGTCTTCGCGACCTCCGTGGCGCACGCCAAGTTCCTGGCGGCCAAACTGAACGACCGGCAGATCCGGTCCGCGTCCATCGACTCGGCCACGCCGGTGGCCGAGCGCCGCAAGCGCATCGAGGACTTCCGCAAGGGACGGATCCAGGTGCTCACCAACTACGGGGTGCTCGCCCAGGGCTTCGACGCCCCCGCCACCCGTGCGGTCGTCGTGGCCCGCCCCACCTACAGCCCGAACGTCTACCAGCAGATGATCGGTCGCGGGCTGCGCGGACCGAAGAACAACGGCACGCCGACCTGTCTGATCCTCAACGTGCGCGACAACGTGGTCAACTACCAGGGTGATCTGGCCTTCACCAAGTTCGACTACCTGTGGAACGAGGACAAGTGAGCGACCCCCAGCCGGTGATCACCCCGGCGCAGCAGGCCGTGGTCGACCAGCCGTGGGACGCCCGCACGCTCGTCACAGCGGGTGCCGGGGCCGGTAAGACGTACACCTTGGTCCGCCGCCTGGAGGCGTTGGTCGAACGGGAAGAGTTGGAGGCGCACGAGATCCTCGTCCTCAGTTTTTCCCGGGCCGCGGTGCGCGAGCTGCGCGAGCGGATCGAGGACCACGCCGATGCCGCCCGCCGGGTCAGGGCCCAGACCTTCGACTCCTGGGCGGCCGCTCTGCTGCGTCGGGCGTACCCGGACCGTGATTGGTCGGGGACCACCTTCGACCAGCGCATCGAGGTGGCCATCGATGCCGTCGAGCGGGGAGCGGTCGAGGCAGGCGAGTTCGGTGTCCCCGCGCACGTGTTGATCGACGAGGTCCAGGACCTCGTCGGGGTGCGGCGGGAGATGGTCGAGGTACTGCTCGACCGTTTCCAGTCGCAGAGCGGCTTCACCGTGGTCGGGGATGCCGCCCAGACTGTCTACGGCTTCCAGGTCTCGGACGTTGACCTGCGGGCGCAGGAGACGAACTACTTTTTCGACTGGATTCGCGGTTCGTTCGCCGGAGACCTGGTCGAGATCCAGCTCGGTGACAACTTCCGGGCCCGTACCGAGCAGGCCAGGGTCGCCCTTCCGTACGGCCCGAGGCTCCAGCGGTTGGCCGCCCAGAGGGAATCGGCCGAGACGGAGTCCGAGCAGATCCACCGTGAGCTGCGGCTCCTGCTCGAGGACGCTCCCCACTTCGGTGCGTTGGACGACACCTTCGTCCTGGATTCCCTCCGGTACTTCGACGGACGGACCGCGATCCTGTGCCGTGACAACGGTCAGGCGCTCTCCATCAGTCAGAACTTGTACGAGGCCGGTGTGGACCACCGGCTGCAGCGTTCCGTCCGGGACCGTCCCGTTCCCTCCTGGATCGCCGGTCTGCTCGCCGCCACCGACGCGGCCGACCTCTCCGAGACGCGTTTCACCGAATTGGTCGCGGGCCTCGATCACCGGCCGGACCTCGACCCGGTGGTGCTCGTGCGGGCGGTGCGGCGGGCCACCGGAAGTCGGCGTGGCCGGGTCGAACTCGCCGCTCTGCGCCAGGTGGTCGCGGAGAACCGGCTGCCCGACGAGCTGGTGCCGGTCGAGCAGGCATCGCTGGTCGTCTCGACGGTGCACCGGGCGAAGGGGCTGGAGTTCGACCGCGTCCTGATCGTGGAACCGGTGGAGTTGAGACGCCCGAAGGACGTGGCCAAGAAGAAGATCGACTACGACCCGGCCGCAGAGGCCCGGCTCCTGTACGTCGCCATGACCCGGCCCCGGGACGACCTCTACCGGATCGACCGTCCCAACACCTGGTTGCTCCGCAAGGACAAGCGGCTGGACCGCTGGTACGTCGGTGGTGGTCGGTCGTGGGCCCGCAACGGCATCGAGGCACTCGGCTCCGACGTCTGCCACGCCCACCCGCCGGGCGTGCGTGGGGCAACCGCCGATCCCACCGAGGTGCAGCGGTACCTCGCGCACGAGGTCCGTCACGGCGACGCGGTGGAGCTGTCCCTCCTTCACCGTCTGCCCGAGGGCCAGGACCAGACGCCGCCGTACGGGATCTTCCACGACGGCCGTCCCGTCGCCGAGGTCTCGGAGACGTTCCGGCGGGCCCTGCACCTCATGCTCAGCCGTGGTGGCGGATGGACCGACTACAACCTTCCCGGCCGGATCACCGGCCTCCGTGTCGACTGCGTCGAAACCGTCGTCGGCAGCGAGACCGCGACCGGGCGCGCCGGTCTCGGTAGCTCGGGAGCCTGGCTGGCCCCCCGCCTCAGCGGCCTCGGCCGCTTCGACTGGACCGTTCCCACCGACGACCCGAACACGGAGTGACTTCCTTCATGAGCTCCTCCATCCACGACTACTACGACGTGCGCGACCGGCTCGGTGCCGCCCTGCGCCTCGACCTCCTCGGACCGGTCGGGGGGGAGGAGGAGGTCCTCAAGGACGACGCGCCGGTGACGATGTACCCGGTCGGGGTCCTGTTCCCTCAGGAGCCGTCCGAGGACGTCCGCAACAACGGGGACGGTTTCGAGGCGGACGGGGACGACTCCCCCGCGCTCGTCCGGGGCGGCGACGGGGAGGAGGCCGCCGTCGAGCGTGGGGTCTCACTCGCCAACGTGCGGCGGCCCTCCTCCATGGGGATCACCTTCGTCGTGGACCCGACGCTGTCCGAGCGGATCGTGTTGTACACCACGGCCGCCGTCTACCGCCCCGAGGATGCCGAGGGCAACCCCGTCACGGCCGCGCGTATCGAGGCCCGGAGCACCGAGGAACAACGGGAGCGCTGGCGCCGTGTCCCGCTCGACCTGCCCGACGTCGAGGTGGACGTGACGACTGCGGCAGTGGTCCGACAGTCCCTCGTGGAGGGTCTGGAACTCCGGGTTCTGGTACGTCCCGGCGGGGAGCACGGCACCGTGACCGTCACGGCCACGCTGATCAACACCCGTACGGTCGGCCCCCGGGAACTGAAGGACGCCGCCTGTTACTACCAGCCCGTTCTCCGGGTCCGGGCACTCGCGCCGGACGTCGCGCCCTTCGTCGAGCGCCGCACCTCTTCCGGCAGCCACGACCGGGAGCTGATGCTCAGCCGTCTGCTTCACCGGCACGCTCCGGGATTCGCGACCGGTCACGGCTGTGCGGCGGTCTGGGACCGGACGCCCCCGCCGATCGGTGCCAGGAACACCGGGCCCGCTGTCGTGGCCGAGGTCAGGACCGAGTTCGTGCCCACCCACGAGGTGCTGCTGACCGACTCGAACCAGGACGTCCCGGTCGAAGCGCTGTCCATGCGCGGCCTCGGTACTGCAGATGCCGGGACGGTGACCGGGGCGCTCGATGCCCTCCTCGAGGGTTACCGGGAGTGGATCGACGAACGCAGGGCAGAGGCAGAGAGCCTGGCCGGTACCGAGTACGGAATCGCCGCGCAGGAACAGATCGAGGCGTGCGAGACGGCACTCGCCCGGATGAGAACGGGCGTCACACTGCTCTCCGATCCCGACCGTCCCCACGTGATGAGGGCGTTCCAGCTTGCCAACCGGGCCATGGCCGAGCAGCGTGCCCGTACGTCCTGGGTCAAGGACGAAAAGCCCGCCGGCGGACCGGACGAGAGCAAGCAGTACTGGCGTCCCTTCCAGATCTGCTTCCTGCTGCTCTGTCTTCAGGGCATTGTCGAGGACGGTCACCCCGATCGTGGGATCGCCGACCTGCTCTGGTTCCCCACCGGTGGCGGCAAGACCGAGGCGTACCTCGGCCTGATCGCCTTCACCACCTTCCTGCGTCGTCTCAGGGACCCCGAGCGCGGTGGTGGCGTCACCGTACTGATGCGGTACACCCTGCGACTCCTGACGTTGCAGCAGTTCGAGCGTGCTACCGCGTTGATCTGTGCGATGGAGCTGACCCGTTCCCGCCACGAGGACGAGCTGGGGGAGGCGGGTATCTCCATCGGCATGTGGGTGGGGAAGTCGGCGACCCCGAACGACCTCGCGACAGCCGGCGAGAAGTTGACCACCCTGCGCGCCGGTGGCCGCTCGTTGGACACGGAGAATCCGGTACAGCTCCAGGTGTGTCCCTGGTGCGGGAGCCGCCTCGACGCGTCGGACTACGAGGTCGCACCGGAGTACGCCCGCATGTACGTCCGTTGCCCGGACGCGGACTGCGCGTTCCACCGGGGGGACGGACTGCCCGTGCACCTGGTCGACGAGTCCGTCTACGCCGCGCACCCGACACTGATCATCGCCACCGTCGACAAGTTCGCGTCCATGCCGTGGCGGGAGCGGACAGCCGCGCTGTTCAACCGGGATCTGGAGGGAACCAGGCCACCGGAGCTGATCGTCCAGGACGAGCTGCACCTCATCTCCGGCCCGCTCGGGACACTGACCGGGCTCTACGAGACTGCGGTCGACATCCTGGCGAACCGACCCAAGGTGATCGCTTCCACCGCGACCATCCGGCGCGCCGACGAGCAGGGGCTGCACCTCTTCGATCGTGAGGTCCGCCAGTTCCCGCCGGCCGGACTGGACTCCCGGGACTCGTGGTTCGCGGTCGAGGCCGCCCCCGGGGACAAGGCCACCCGCCGGTACATCGGTCTGTTGACCTCCAGCACCAGTCAGTCCACCCTGCTGATCCGTACCTACGCCACCCTGCTGCACCAGATCCAGCTCGGTGACGTTGACGACGAGGTGAGGGACGCCTACTGGACCCTCGTCGGCTACTTCAACAGCCTGCGCCTGCTGTCGGCCGCCGAACTCCAGGTTCTCGACGACGTGCAGGACCGCATGGAGCAACTCGCAGCCCGGGACGGCATCGAGAAGCCGCGCCGGCCCGAGGCGGTGACCGAGTTGAGCAGCCGCGCCAGCGCGAGCGACATCCCCAGGCGACTCAAGGACATCGAGCGCAGGTTCCCGGCCCCCGAGGCCACCGACGTCCTGTTGGCCACGAACATGATCTCGGTCGGTGTCGACATCGACCGCCTCGGCCTGATGGCGGTCATGGGGCAGCCACAGACCACCGCCGAGTACATCCAGGCGACCAGCCGGGTCGGCCGACGTCACCCGGGCTTGGTCGCAGTCATGCTCAACTCGACCCGCTCCAGGGACCGTTCGCACTACGAAAGCTTCCAGCACTTCCACTCCGCCCTCTACCGCGAGGTCGAGTCCACCAGCGTCACGCCCTTCTCGGCCCGCGCCCGTGACCGCGGTCTGCATGCCGTGATCGTGGCCCTGGCGCGGTTGATGATCCCCGGTGCCGGAAACAACGCGGCGGCGGCTCGGATCGAGGACTTCGTCGACGAGCTCGACGGCACCGTGCGCGATGCCCTGCTGGAACGGGTCGCAAGAGTTGCCCCCTGGGAGCACGAGGCCACCGGAGCGGCGTTCGACGAGTTCGTCGACTGGTGGCGGGACGCTGCTGCCGAAGACCCGAACCTGCTCTACGAGGCCCACGCCAGGAGCGGCAGGAGAGCTCTCCTCAGCTCCTTCGACAACGACCTTCCGGAGGGGGCCACGGGCTGGCCCACACTGTGGAGCCTGCGCGACGTGGACGCCTCCTCCCCCTTTTTCCTGGAGAAGCGATGACCCCGCCCCCCCGCCGACGGGGAACCGTCCGACCCGGCGCGCCGATCACCCCCCTGCGCAAACTCGGTGAGATCCGTCGGGCCCAGGCCATCACCACTTACGGTGTCGGCTCCATGATCGCGGTCGACAACGAGTCCTTCGTCATCGCCGGGCTCGACACCTGGGACGTCAGCCGGACCCGAACCCTCTGGGAACCCCGGCTCACCAGGGTGACGGGCGCGCAGGAGTTCAAGCTGCCGCCCGCCGTCGATCCGGCGGAAGCCCGCGACGGGGTGCGGGCCGCCCGCTTCCCACAGCTGTACTCCTGCCCGGAGTGCCGTGAGCTGCAGTACTACTCGAAGTTCAATCCGCCGAGGAACAAGGCGGTCTGCGGATCCTGCGAGCGGGATCTCGTCCCGTCCCGCTTCGTGACGGCCTGCGTCAACGGCCACCTCGACGACTTTCCGTACTGGAAGTGGGTCCACCGTTCCTCCTCCTACGGTTCGGGGGAGTCCGGCTCGACCGGTCCGTGCGGTGGCAAGCTGCTCCTGCGCGCCGAAGGCTCCACCGCATCCCTTCGTGGGGTGATCATCGGTTGCACCTGTGGTGCCGCGGAGGTGTCGATGGAGGGCGCCTTCCGGAGCCAGGCGCTGCACGATCTCGGGATCCGGTGCACCGGACGCCGTCCCTGGCTCAAGGACGCCCCCGCCCAGCAGTGCGGTGAGCCGCCGCGAACCCTCCAGCGTGGTTCCTCCACCGTGTGGTACCCGGTTGTCCACTCCGCGCTGTCCATCCCTCCGTGGAGCGACGGTGTGCTCAAGGCCCTCGCCCCCCACTGGAGCCGCATCCAGGACCGGTCCGAGGCCGAAATCCGTACCTACCTGGACATGGTGGGGTTCGAACGGACCGACCGGGGGCCGACCGTCGACGACGCGGTCGCCGCCGTGTTGCGGGTGCGCGAGGCGGAGTCGGAGCAGCCGGGCGAGGAACAGACCACGCTGTCGCCGCGTGACCTCCTCTACCAGGAGGAGTACCGGACCCTCCAGTGTCCGCGTCCGGAAGGCGGGCGGGACGAGACACAGGACTTCGTCTGCGAGTCGCCCGCCGACGACCGGACACCGGATGGCATTGAGCAGGTCATGCTGATCAAACGGGTTCGGGAGATCCGCGCGCTGCACTCCTTCACCCGGGTCGAGGAGCCGGCCGTCGGTGACACCGCCAGCAGCCCCCGTCGGGCCGCGCTCGCCCTGCGGAAACCGGACTGGCTGCCCGCCATCGAAGTCAGCGGGGAGGGCGTCTTCGTCCGCCTCGACCCGGAACGCCTCGCCGCCTGGGAACGGCTCCCCCAATCCGTGGAACGGGCCGAGCGCGTTCGGCGCAATCACGAGACACTGCTCCGGAATCGCCACGCCAACTCCGAGCGCCCCGTCCCGCCGTCCCCGATCTCCCCCCGCTACCTGGCGGTGCACACCCTCGCGCACCTGCTCGTCAACGAGTGGAGCCTGGATGGCGGTTACCCGGCTGCGGCCCTGCGCGAGCGGCTCTACATCGGGGACAGCATGGCCGGATTCCTCATCTTCACGGCGACCAGCGACTCAGCGGGGAGCCTCGGTGGCATTGTCGCCCAGGGCGAACCCGAGCGCCTCGCGTCCTCACTGGAGTCGGCGCTGCTCCGCGCCTCGTGGTGCTCCAACGACCCTCTCTGCTCCGAGGCGGCGGTGAGCGGGGCCGACGGTGTCAATCTCGCCGCGTGTCACGCCTGTGTCCTGCTGCCCGAGACCAGTTGCGAGACGAACAACGTCTTCCTCGACCGGGTCTCCCTCATCGGTACGCCGGACAGGACGGTCCCCGGGCTGTTCTGACCTTACGCGGGGTTTTCGGACCGGGCGGGAGTTCAGGCCCGCCCGAACCGGTCGGCAGAGGCAGCAGGCGTAGTACTTCCGGATCGCCGACCCGAGCTCCCCTCTTCGGGATGTCCAGGGCAGCGACCAGGATGTGCATGCCGAGTCGGGGCGGTACAGCGTTCCCGGTCTGCCGTGAGATTTCCTTGCTTGTGCACGTCCAGTCCTCTTCCGCGAGGGAACGTCTACAGCTGCCCCATCCCGGACCAGGTGACGGGTCACTGTGGACGCCCTCGGAGCCGTGACGTCGGGCGATGAAGATCGCTCGACGGTGGGTATGTGGTACGCCGTACTCCTCGGTGCGCAGCACCTTGGGTTCCGCGACCAGGTAGCCTTCCTGGTCGAGCAGTTCGGCGTACTTTTCCCACAAGGTGGCCCGCAGGAACCTGCTCGAGGACGATCACCTCGAAGGGCCAGCCGGCGTCCAGGGTCTTTCGTCCACTACCGCTTCCGGCCACCGTGAACATCTGGCACGGCGCCGCCCGCCAGCACGTCGGCGTCCTTGAACTTCTCGGGGTCGAAGAGACGGACATCGCCCTCCTACATGTCCAGCCGGTTCGCCGCACGGGTGACGGCCGGACCCTGGAGCACAGCGCCGTGACGGACCACGCCGGTCGGCGCCGCGGGTTGTCCGGACCGATGGCGCCGGCAGGGCCGAAGAACGGATCAGTCGACGGTCGGCGCGGTACCGCCACGCAGCGCGGCCACGATCGAACGCCCCACGGCTTCGGCGACCGGTGGGGGTAGCGCATTTCCGATCTGGCGGTAGGCGCGCGTCTTGCGGCCGTAGATCCGCCAGTCGTCCGGAATCGCCTGCAGGATTGCCGTCTGCCGCACGCTCAGCCGAGGCCAGTGGTCGACAGGAAATCCGGCCGAAGGACTTTCGTCGCTCAGGCTCGCACCCTCGACGCCGAGCGCTGCCCATGCCTTCTTGCTACCGGTCGGCCCGAGGTCCCCGCCTCCCCGGTTGTCCGAGCCGCCGATGAGGGCGGGGCCGGGGCGGTCCGCCGCTGCCGCCCACTGCTCTGCGCCGGGCCATCCGTTGGCACCCATCGAGGCGCCCAGGGCCTGGCCCACCGTCGGTGGCGGGCCGGGATGTGGTTCGGGCCAGACGAAGTCGTACCCGTACCCCTCCGCGAGGGCCACCAGGAAACCGCTGCGGCGGTGTTGCGGCACACCGAAGTCAGCCGCGTCCAGTACCCTCCAAAAGGTCCGGTACCCGAGGTGCTCCAGCTCGGCCTCGATCCAGGAACGATCATCCGCGTAGTTGTTGTCCTGGACCAGCCCTTCCAGGTTCTCCAGCATCAATGCCTTCGGTCGGACGGCCATCAGTACGCTGATCGCTGCCCTGAGCAGCGAACGCTCGTGGTCGTCGCTGTCAGGGCGTGCGACTGCCGCCGCAGCTTTGATCCGGGGCATTCCTCCGCTGATCAGATCGATGTCCAGGACCTTGCGCAGGTCGGGCTCGTCCTCGTCCAGCGGGTCGAAACTCATCAGGTCCCGACAGCGGACGTCCCATTGTGGGCGGTTCAG
Organism: Kitasatospora sp. YST-16; assembly: GCF_026802215.1. Taxonomy (NCBI): domain Bacteria; kingdom Bacillati; phylum Actinomycetota; class Actinomycetes; order Kitasatosporales; family Streptomycetaceae; genus Kitasatospora; species Kitasatospora sp. YST-16. Next base: position 3,120,971 of record NZ_CP113837.1, on the reverse strand, counting down.
CCGGATCGTTCGGCAGGCGAATTCGTTGTTGTCGATCAACATGACCGGATCGAAACCGGCGCGTTCCAACCCGAGTGCCTGCGCACCCGATCCCGCGCACAGCTCCAGTGATGTGAATCTGGTCATCGCTCCCCTGCCGTCGGCCTCCGCTGCACCGGTGCGGTCGATGCGCCGCGTGCTCCGTGAAGCCTAGGCTTCTGCACCGACAGACGACGTCGGGTGCTCAGGCCGGATCCTTCCGGACGGCCTCGATGATCGTCTCGGCGACCTCCGAGACGGTCTCGTGCTCCCAGAACCGCAGCACGGTCCACCCCTGGGCCACGAGGTGATGCGTGGTCTCCTCGTCACGCTCCATGTTGCGGTCGAGTTTGGCCCGCCACCATGCCGCGTTGCTCTTCGGCTCGGTCGCGTGCTCCGGGCAGCCGTGCCAGAAACAGCCGTCCATGAACACCGCGACCTTCGCGTGCGAGAAGCTGATGTCCATCGTCCGGCGGGACATGCCGGGCACGGGCGAGTTGACCCGGTACCGGAGCCCGCGTCGGTGGAGCAATCTGCGGACCGCGAGTTCGGGCGCGGTGTCCTTGCGGGCCTGCTTGCGCATGCGGCTGGCCACGGACGGCGAGGACGGAGCGGGGCGCATGGAGTCGATCCTCCCGGGGCGGTCAGGGGTGGGTGGTGTCGAAGGTGGTGCGGGCCTGTTCGACGGCGGGGAGGTGGTGTTCGGACCAGTCGGTGAGGGCGGCGAAGAGGGGGGTGAGGGTGCGGCCGAGTTCGCTGATCTCGTAGTCGACGCGGGGCGGGACTTCGGCGTGGTGGGTGCGGATGACCAGGCCGTCGCGTTCGAGTTGGCGGAGGCGCTGGGTGAGGACCTTGGCGCTGACGGTGCCGAGGTTGCGGCTCAGTTCGACGAAGCGCTGGCGGCCGAGGTGGGTGAGGGTCCAGAGGATGGGGGTGGTCCAGCGGCTGAAGACGAGGTCGAGCACCGGGGTGATCGGGCAGGCCTGGGCGGCGGCGGGGCTGCCGGGCGGGAGGTGGGTCATGGGGTGGTGCTGGGTGGCCACCGGGGGTCCTCTCGTCGGTCGTGGTCCGGGTGCCCACTGTAGGGGCCGTCGAGGGGGTCGGGGGTGGGGGTCGGTTTCCTCTAGGTGACCTTTAGCCCCCCGGTGTTAGCGTCGTGGACGTGGCCGAAGAGGCCGTGAGGACAAGGGACTTGGGCCCTGCTGAACCGAGGAGCTCGATCATGATCGTTGTTACTGGAGCCACCGGGAACGTCGGCCGTCCGCTGGTCTCGCTGCTCGTCGCGGCGGGCGAGCAGGTCACCGCGGTCTCCCGCCAGGTGCCGGACGGGGGCTTCCCGGAGGGGGTCGTGCACCTGGCCGCGGACCTGGCCGACTTCTCGAGCCTGCTGCCCGCGCTGGAGGGGGCGGACGCGCTGTTCCTGCTGCTGGCCGGCGACCTGAACGGTCCCGGGGCGCCGGCCGCGGAGCTGCTGGAGCAGGTGAAGGCGGCGGGTGTGGAGCGGGTGGTGATGCTGTCCTCGCAGATCAACGGGACCCGGCCGGAGGCGGCCTCGCACTTCCGGCTGCGCGAGTTCGAGGCGGCGCTGCGCAACAGCGGGCTGGCGTACACCGTGCTGCAGGCCGGCGGGTTCGCGTCCAACACGTACGCCTGGGCGGAGGGCGTCCGCGGGCAGCGCACCGTGCACGCCCCGTTCGCGGACGTGGCGCTGCCGGTGGTGGACCCGGCGGACCTGGCGGCGGTGGCGGCCGTCGCGCTGCGGGAGGACGGGCACCGGGAGCAGGTGTACGTGCTGACCGGCCCCGAGGCGATCACGCCCCGGCAGCAGGCGGCGGTGCTCGGCGAGGTGGTCGGTGCGGAGGTCGCGTTCGTCGAGCTGACCCGGGAGCAGGCCCGCGCGCACCTGGCGCGCTTCGTGCCCGCGGAGGTGCTCGACGGCACCCTCGACATCCTCGGTTCGCCGCTGCCCGCGGAGCAGCGGGTCAGCCCGGACGTGGAGCGGGTGCTCGGGCGTCCGGCGCGCAGCTACGCGGACTGGGCGCGGGCCGCCGCCCCCGCGTTCCGGTGAGCCGGTAGCGGGGCGGGCGGGCCCGGGGAGCGGTGGGTGGCGGCCCGCCGCTCCCCGGGCCTCCGGTTCAGCGCCGGGCGGCCAGGTAGTCGTCCCAGGTGCGGGTGCCGTCGGCGTGGCCGGGGAGGTGAGGGCGCCCTCGCGCAGCAGGCGGCCGGCGCGGCCGGGCAGGTGGACGGGCAGGACGGGGCGGCGGCTGCCGCGGGCGCGGAGCCAGGCGGCGGCGAGGTCGGTGGCCGGGCGGGTCTCGGGTCCGGCCAGGTCGGGGGCGTGGCCGACCGGGTCGCCGAGGGCGAGCGCGACCAGGCGGGCGGCGACCTCGGCGGGGTCGACGGGCTGCACGGGGGTGCGGGAGGGCATCGGCAGGACGGGCAGCCGCCCGAGCGGGCGGAGCATGCCGTCCAGCAGTTGCGGGAACTGGGTGGCGCGCAGGTTGGTCCAGCCGAGGCCGGACGCGGCGAGCAGTTCCTCGCCCTGCCGCTTGATCCGGTAGTAGGCCAGCGGGATCCGGTCGACGCCGACGATCGAGATGTTGACGACGTGCCGGACGCCGGCCCGGCGGGCGGCCTCCAGCAGGTGGCGGAAGGCGGGCAGGTCGTTCTTCGGGTGCCGCGGGTCGCTGGCGCAGTGGATCACCGCGTCGGCGCCGGTGAACGCCGGGTCGAGCCCGGTGCCGGCGGTGAGGTCGCCGGTGCACCAGTGGGTGTCGGCGTCGGCGGGCGGGGCGGTGCGCCGGGTCAGGGCGCGGACCGGGCGGCCGGTGGCGCGGGCGTGCCGCAGCACCTCGCGGCCGAGGACGCCGGTGGCGCCGGTCACCAGCAGGGGGAGGTCGGGGCGGTCGGTCATGGTCCGGTTCCTTCCGGGCGGGGGTGGCGGGTGCTCTCCCCGGAAGGAACCGGACGGTCAGCCGTTCTGTGACAGCGCGCGGTGCCGGTCCGCGTAGTGGGCGAGTTTGTCCGGGTTGCGCAGGATCCGGATGGCGGTGACGCCGTCGGGGCCGGCCTCGACCTGGCCGAGCGAGGTGAGCGCGTCGCCCTCCCAGCCGAGCAGGACGGGGGTGCCGTTGGCCTCGGCGACCTCGAACCGGACGCCGGTGGTGAACCGTTCGAACAGGCCGGCCAGGAAGCGGGCGGTGTTGGTGCGGCCGTGCACCGGCCGGAGCGCGGCGCGGACCTTGCCGCCGCCGTCCGCCCAGACCACGACCTGCTCGGTGAGGAGCTGTTCGAGCTGGTCGAGGGCGCCGTCCGAGGCGGCCCGCAGGAAGCGGCCGAGCAGGGCGGCGTTCTGCTCGGCGTCGACGCCGCCGGGCGGCGGGGCGCCGTCGGAGAGGTGCTTGCGGCCGCGGTGGTAGAGCTGGCGGGCGGCGGCCTCGGTGCAGTCCAGGACGCCGGCGATCTCCCGGTGGCTGTAGGCGAAGGCGTCGCGCAGGACGACGGCGGCGCGTTCGGGCGGGGAGAGGCGTTCCATCATGGTGAGCACGGCGAAGGAGACGGCCTCGCGCTGCTCGGCCCGCTCCATCGGGCCGAGCGCCCCGGTGGCCACCGGCTCCGGCAGCCAGGTGCCCGGGTACTCCTCGCGGCGGGCCCGGGCCGAGGTCAGCCGGTTCAGGCAGAGGTTGGCGACCACCTTGTTGAGCCACGGCCCGGGCGCCGCGACCTGCCCGGGGGCGGCGCCGTGCCAGCGCAGGTAGGCGTCCTGCACGGTGTCCTCGGCCTCGGCGGCCGAGCCGAGCATCCGGTAGGCCAGCGCGAACAGCCGCGTCCGGTGGCTCTCGAACTCCCGTGCCGCGTCGTCCCGTTCCCCGTTCATGGCTCCCACGCTAGGGCACGTTATTGAGGCGGGGACGCCAGGGTTCCGGAACCGGCTGCCCCGGTCGGGGCCTCCTCACCGAGATACGGGGACAGCCGCCGCAGACGCGCTTCCAGGTCGGTGTGCGGCGTTCGGGGCCTGCGCGGTGAAGGCGGGACACTGGGTGCCCATGCGTACGGGGTCGGCTGTCCACCCGGTGGCCCGTACGGCGGCGGTGCGTACGGGGGAGAAGGGATGTACTGAGGGGGCGGGGCGCCGGGACCCCAGGTGGGTGCGGCCGGTTGTCCCGGGCCGGCCCAGCCGGGGTAGGGGTGATGGGCGTACGGAGGGCCTTCGACACGGAGCCGCTGCTGCTCCTGGAGGACAACAGCGGCGAGTTCGGCACCGAACCCCAGGGCGACGGCGTAGTCGTCGGCCTTCTGTTCCGCACGCCGTCTGAGCAGAGTGGTGAAGACGGGAGCCAGGGCAGCGGGAACCAGCAACCACCACAACCGTTGCACGTAAAGCAGGTTCACGAGGGTGAATGGGAGCATCAGCATCAGGCAGCCTCCGCAGCCGACGCCGAGCGGGTGCTTGGACCTGATGAGGCCCGACAGGATCCGGAACGCCGCGCGTCCGACCGCACGTCCGGGCAGGGTGTACCAGTCGGCGAGCAATCCCGCCCAGGTGTGGCCGCCGACGTGGTGGCCCAGTTCGTGTGCGAGGATCCCGGCGAGTTGGGCGTTCGTGAGGCGATCAAGCGCGAGTCGAGTCACCCCGACGATGTGGCCCGCCGTGGCTGTCGAGTTCAGTTCGGCCCGGTCCTGTACCCACAACTGGTACTTCTGCGGGTCGACCCCCGCTCGACGGGTGACCTGGTCCCACACCACGGCCAGCCGCTCTTCCTCGCCGGGCTGGGGTTGCCGCATGCCCAGCCGACGGGCGATCAGACGTTCCGCGGACGGTCGGAAGACGAGCAGTCCCGAGCCGAGCCAGAGCAATGGCACGACCACCCCCAGTACCGGGTTGACCAGGACGCCGGCGACCACCACCACGAAGAAGCTGATCAGCGCGATCGGCAGGGCGGCCACCAACTGCGCCACCGCAGCCTTGTCGGCTCCGCGCTGGTGGGCGGTCCGGTAGGTCCGGCCCGTCTGGATGTGGAGGTCCTCAAACCCGGAAGGGAAGGCCCCCGACGTGGGTGGAGACGTCGGAGGGGACGGCGGCGGTGCGGGTGGCGAAGGCACGACAGGTGGAACCTGCGGCTGCGGTTCCGAAAAGGACGGCAGTGCCGAAGGCGGAGGCGGGGCAGGGAAGGCCGCAAGATGCACGGGTGCCGGGTCGAAGCGGTGCACCGGTGGCTCGACCGGTTGATTCACCGAGACCCGTACAGCAACGGAGGGTTTGCTCGGGTAGGTGGGTTCGTCGCCGGGGTAGGCAGGTGCGTCGCCGGGGTAGGCGGGTGCGTCGTCCGGGTAGGTGGGTTCGTCGCCGGGGTAGGCGGGTGCGTCGTCCGGGTAGATCGGCGCGCTGGCTGTAAGCGGAGGCACTGCGGGGCGGACGGGGCCCAAGCCGTGGTGGGTGACATCCAGGATGGGGTCGGGGACGTGCGGCATGGCGGAGGGTCTCCTCGGACCGGAGCCGATATGAGTGGGCGGGTCAGCCGGTGATGAGCGAACCCGGAAGCAGGACGAGAGCAGCCGCGAAGAGGACGATCCCGGCTCTGAGCCACCAGTACTTGCTCGCGACGATCCTGCTGATGTCCACCAGCGAGGCGAGGACGGCGACGTGCGGGGCCTGGGCCGAGGTGATGAGAGCTTCTTCCAGCACACCGGGGCCTGCGTCTGCCGCAGCTCGGATGTCGGCGAAGTGTGTGAGGGGCTGCCCAGGATGCCAGGCACGGGAACGGAAGCGGGGAACGATCGCTGCGAGTACCGCTCCGAGCGAGGCCAGGAAACAGGCGGCACCGGTCCACCAGAGCACTTGGGCGCTGAGGGTGAGGGCGGAGCTCCGCCAGTCGTGGGAGGTGAGGACACCGACCAGGGCTGCGCCTGCCATGCCCTGAGCGCCGACGAGTACCGAGCCCTTGGCATCGGTACGGGCGGACTCCTGCCGGAGGTCCGCCAGCAGACGTTCAGCGCTGTGGAACCCTGTTGCCGGCGATTGCCCACCGACGGCTCCCCGGACCGTTTCCCCCGTGGCTGCGGCGGCGATCTCCCCGGTCGTCGCCGCAGCCGTTTCTCCGCTGGCAGTCATCGGGCCGGCGGCGGGTTGGGGACCCGGTAGCCGAACAAGTGTGCGTCCTCGAAGGGCTCCGTCCGCTGGGGTCCCGGTCCGGCCTGGGGAGCGGCAGGCGGGTCCGGGACTGCGGACGGAGGTGCGGCGTGCGGCGGCGGTACCGAGCCGGGCAGGTCGGCGCCGCCTGGGAGCGGGGCGACCTCGTGAACGGTGTGGCTGTTGCCGGGGGCCAGCTTCGCGCTCAGGACCTCTCTGATCACACCGGCGGCGAGGCGTCGCGGCTCGTCGAGTTGGTGTTCCTCCAGGCCGCCGGGGCCGCCGCCGAGGGCCTGCAACGCCACCTGCAACTGGTTCTGCATCGCTTGGAGTTGGTCCTGTCGTAGGTTGTTCATGACGAGCTGGGCGTCCTCGGGGTGGCGCGCGAGGTGGAAGCCCATGGCGGCCGGACCGCCGCGTTCCAGCCAGTACGTGTAATACTCGATCTTTTTGATCTCTACTTCCTGGAGCTGCAGTTCCTGCTGGCCGCGGGCCAACTGCCGTTCGTGGCTGAGTTCCTGGTTCTGCAGTTCGACGCGGTGGAGGAGCCGGCTGGTGGCGAGTGCGCGTTCGGCTTCCAGTTCGGCGGTCTGCATGCGCAGCGTGTGCTCCGGGGCTAGCTTGATGCGTGCGAACTCGATCTCCCGGAGTTCTCTGGCGTGCTGCTGGGCCGCCTCGTCCTGACGGATCTGGATTCCGCACCGGATCCTCAACCCGGCCGATTCGCCGAACGGCCCGATGCCCTCCAGGGTGCTCTGCGCGGCCTTCTCAGCGGCTGCGCTGCTCAGCATCGGGTATTGCCGCAGCACGGGGCGGACGGTGTCGTCGACGATCCGACGGATCAGCGCGGGAACGTCGCGCTCCCCGCTGGCGACGAACGCGGCGGGGGCGGTGACCTGCCAGGTGCACTCCAGCGAGACGTCGAAGAGGAAGGCGTCGTTGTCGCTGGGGAGGGAGAGGAGGGCCGAGGCATCGTGCACGCCGGTGTCGACCTCGTAGACGGTGCTCCAGCCCCGAGTGGCGAGTTCGGTGCGGCTCGGCCGGTGCGGCGGCAAGTAGGTGTCGAGGTTGCCCTGGGAGTTGGTGAACACCAGGGCGTAGTCGATCCGGGTGTTGCGCAGCGCCCGGAACCGGGACAGTTCCTGGATCGTCACGACGGGGTCGGCGAGTTGGGAGCCCCGGTTGGCGTTCTGGTGCCACTGCGGCGGCTTGTACATCTCGATCTCTCCTGGGCAGAGGTGCGGCGCCGGTCAGGCGGACTGCGGCGGTGTGGGACGGAGCAGTGCGGACCGGAGCCGCGCGGCGTCGAACGGCGGTGCTCCGGTTGTCCGGGGCAGGTGTTCCAGCAGGTAGTCGAGCCGCTTGACGTCTTCAGTGGAGACGGCCAGCATCTGCAGCAGTTCGGCCAAGGCGGCTTCGGCATCGGGATCGGCGGCGGTGGCAGTGGCCCACTGCCTCATCACATTCAGTCCGGCGCCGGAGTAGGACGGGTCGTTGAGCAGGGTCCGCCACAGGGCGGCGAGGCTCTGCCGGAGCAGGGCGCCCGGCGTGCCAGGAGCGGGATCCGCCTGGGCGAAGAGGTCGAGCAGCAGAGGCCGCCCGGTTCCGCGGGAACTGTCCGTCGGTCCGCAGGCGTGTACGACGGTCCGTAGAACGAAGCCGCGAAGCAGGCCGGTTCGAGCCAGTGGGACCAGGTCCGTCCACAGGGCGGTGGCACCGGGAAGCCCGTTCTCCTGGGCAGGACGCTGTCCGACGGCGAGCAGTACCGCAGCGGCGGACTGAGCGATTTCGTCGAGTTCCTCACCTTGTTCGGCAGGTGGCCCGCCCCGTCGGTCGAGCGCATGAACGGCTTCGATCAGGGCGGCGATCGCCTGTTCGGGGAAAGAGTCGCCGATCAGCGCGTAACCGCGGACCGAGGTCCGACGGAGCTGGTGGTTCTCGCTGGTGCACCAGTCGTGCAGGATGCGGGAGATGTGGGGGGTGCCCAGGTGTTGGGTGAGGGCCAGGGCGTTGGCGGCCGCAAGCCGGGCACGGAACTGCCGACCCGCGGCCCAGGGCTGGATCAGCAGGGCCATGGTGGAGGCCAGATCGGTCTGGGCGAGGACCGCTGAGACGAAGGCCGCGCGGGTACGGACCAGTGGGCGCGGGTCCTGGGCCATGCTGCGGAGCCAGCTGACCAGGGCCGGGCGGGCGGAGGGATGGCCGTTCCACACTTCGCGCAGCAGGGCGGGAGCGGTGAGCCGGTCCCTGAACTGGATCTTGGTTTGAAGCACTGGCCCCCATTCGGTCTCCTCCGGCTCCTGGTAGCGGTCGGCTCGTGCCAGGTCGATGCGCCGCGCGCTGGAGGTTCCGAACACCGGGATGCCGGCGGGATGATGAGGGTTCTCGATCTTCTGGAGCAGAGTGAAGAGCACGTCGCCGAGTTCGGCGGCCAGCGGGTACGGGGCGTCGTCGAAAGCGGCGAGCGAGACCAGGAACGCCTTGTCGTGGATTGAGCACTCGTCGCCGTCGAACCAGGTGCGCACCTGCTGTTCGGCGGCGTGGTGCCCGAGCGCGGAGAGTTGCTCCAGCGTGATCCTGCCCTGGGAGAAGTCCGCGAGCTGGCCCGAGAACCAAGCCAGTTCGGCCATCGGACGGGGGTGCTCGGTCATGGCCCGGACGGGTTCGAGGGCGAGTAGCCGTTCGATCTCGTCGGCGCCGATTTCCTTGCGGAGCAGTCGGCCCCGGATGAAGACCGTCGGTGCCGGGGGCTGCCACGGTACGGGCGGGAAGCTGCCGTGCACGGAGGGGTGCGGTCCGACCACGACGACCAGGTGACCGTCGTCGGCGTGCAGCCGCTCACTGAGCGCTCGCACGTGGTGCTCGCGCAGCGGGCGTTCCGCGTCGGCCGTGTAGTCCGGGAGGACGTGGCCCCAGCCGGCCCGGAGTTCCCCGGCGAGCCGGCCGGGCGGCAGACTGGGGTCCAGAGCGCGGTACTTGGTGGTACCGGCGGCTCGGAGCAGCATCAGTGCGGCTGTCCGGCGGCCGGTTTCGGCGGAGCCGGAGAGGATGACGACCCGGTGTTCGGTGAGGTGGCGCAGTGCCGCCCCGAAGGCGTCTTGCTCCGGTTCGACCGTTGCGTCGGCCGGTTCCGAGGCAGGCCGGATGAATCTGGCCGCCATTGCCTCGACTTCAGTGGACGGGATCTCGCCGGAGCGTTCCTCGGAGTCCTCCCCGAAGCGGTACTCGATCTTGCTGCCGCCGAGGATGACGTCGCCGAATACCTGACCGCCGCTAACGCCGTGTTGGTCGCCAGCCACCATGGAGCCGCCAAACCGGGCGGACGGGCCGAGGAAGAAGCCGGGAGTGTGCCGTAACAGATCCCGTCGGGAGTCCCAAGCGTGTTCCGGCGCGGTATCGGGGGACTCGTCGGCGTCCTGCTCGGTGGTAGCGAGGCCGGGCTGGTCGTTCGGTTCTGCTGCAGGCTCTGCGGCAGCCCGGTCCGCAGGTCGCTCGGTGTGCTGGGGGTGGCTCATCGTGGCTCGTCCCCGGCTTCCCGTTCGGGGGGGAAGCCGTTCCCGGAGTGCTGTCCGCCGAGGATGACGTCGCCGGAGACCCGGCCGCCACTGACACCGTGCTGGTCGCCGGCCACGAACGAGCCGTGGATCACGGGTGCCCCGTGGAAGTGGAACACAGCCTTGCTGCGGGCGCGTTCCGGGGCCGTGGGCTCCGGGGGCCGAGGAACATGTGGTGCTGTCGCGCCGCCGGGTTGTGGGGCCGGTTGCGGGGCGGACGGGGCGGGCACGACGCCGGTGGCACTGCCGAGGTGCAGCCAGGCGTGCACCGTACCGTCCTTCACCGGGATTTCGGCCGGGGCGAAGGAGTCGGGCCGGATCCCCTGGTATCCGTGCCGTACGACGCCTTGGTACACCGCATCGCCGACGGCCAGGACACAGGTGTCCGGACTCCGTCCGGCGAGAGCGGTGCGGAGCGCGTCGGATTCGAGCAGCCGAAAGGCCTGGTTGAGATCGTGGCCGACGAGCCCCCCGACAGTGTTGTCCTGCGGGTCGTGCGCGACCTCGCCGGAGGTGAGAACCATCCGCAGCCGCATCTGGGCGCTGGTGGACACCAACCGGTTGTGGTCGTGGAGCAGTTCGGGCGTGAGAGTGAGCAGGGTACGGAGCACGGAGGTCTTCGGCACGTCCGCGCCGAGCAGCACGATCAGTCCGTCGCCGCGGTCCTCGCGGTACTGCCGGCTGGGTTCGACGCCGGCCGCCACCAGGGTCTGGTCGACGACCACGCGCAGCGCGCGCCGGAGCACCGCCTGCACGACGTCGTCACGGCGGCTGAACCGTTCGATGTCCAGGAGCAGGATCGTCCTGTTGAGGGGCTCGGGCATGGCTGCCTTCCGTCGGAGTGCCGGGCCGGTGCGACCCTTCGAGCACTGCGAAGATCCCAGGGAAACGGGGTGCGGGGCGACGGACGCTAGCACATCAGGTGTGTGACCGTGTACACAGAGCAGCCTTGCCGTGCCCGGCAACAGGGGTCAGCCGTCGGCCCGACCCGCCATTTTGCGGAGAACGTCCGGCCTCAGGACGGTGATGCCGCGGCGCTCGGTGCGGACGATCCCGCGCTCGCGCAGGCCCTTCAGCAGCCGGGCCACGGCTTCCCTGGAAGCGCCGACCGATCCCGCGAGTTCGCTCTGGGTCAGGCCGGGGAAGACGTGCGTCCCCTCGTCGGTGCTGCGCCCGTGGGTGTGGAGCAGTTCGAGCAGGAGCAGTGCCAGTCGCTCCTGGACGTTCAACGCCGCGAACTGGACCCGGCGCCGGTCGCTGTCCCGGGTCCGGTCGGCGGTGAGAGCGAGAAGCTGCCGGGTCAGGGCGGGCCGTGCGTCGAGCAGCCCGGCGAAGGCGGCGGAGTCTATCGCCAGTGCCTCAGTGGCGGACAGCGCGGTGACGGTGGCGGCCCGGACCCGCCCGCTGAGCGTGGCTGCCTCACCCACGATATCGCCGGGGCCGCGGAGCGCGAGCAGCGCCTCGTATCCGTTCGCGGACGCCGAGGTGACCTTGGTCCAGCCGGAGAGCAGGACCAGGACGTGGGTCGAGGGTTCGTGCTCCCGGAGCAGGACGTGTCGTGCCGGGAAGACCATCTTGTTGCCGTGGTCCATCAAGGCTTTCCGGTCGGCGGATTCCAGTCTGGCCGCGAAGGGCACCCGATCCTCGAACTCCATCCTGAAGTCCTTCCTCCGCCACGCGGTTCGGACCGCGGGTCACCGTTGGGAGGAGAGATTACGGCGTGGGCAGGCTGCACGGCGACCGGCGGAGGACATTGCCGTTGGCGCGGCCGGGCGGCGGGGGCGCTGGGGCCCCCGCCGGGGCGGGTCAGGCCTGGGTGGCGGCGTAGCGGGCGCTGACGTCCTGCCAGTTGACGACGTCCCAGAGGCGGGTGACGTAGTCGGGGCGGACGTTGCGGTACTGCAGGTAGTAGGCGTGCTCCCAGGCGTCGAAGGCGAGCAGCGGGACGGTGCCCTGGCCGACGTTGCCGTGGTGGTCGTAGACCTGCTCGACGATCAGGCGCTTGCCGAGCGGCTCCCAGGAGAGGATGCCCCAGCCGGAGCCCTGGACGCCGACGGTGGCGGCGGTGAGCTGCTGCTTGAAGGCGTCGAAGCCGCCGAGGTGCTCGGTGATGGCGTCGGCGAGGGCGCCCTCGGGGCGGTCGCCGCCGTCGGGGGAGAGGTTCTCCCAGAACAGCGAGTGCAGCACGTGGCCGGAGAGGTGGAAGGCCAGGGTCTTCTGCAGGCCGACCAGCGAGCCGAACTGCTCCTTGTCGCGGGCCTCGGCGAGCTGGTCGAGCGTCGAGTTGGCGCCGTTGACGTACGCCAGGTGGTGCTTGGAGTGGTGCAGTTCGAGGATCTCGGCGGACATCGCGCGCTCGAGGGCGGAGTAGTCGTACGGGAGGTCAGGCAGCGTGTAGGCACCCATGGCTGAGCAGCCCTTCTCGGTCGGACGGAGGGTCAGTTGCGAGTGCCACCTTATTGCAACTCTCTTGCAAGAGCATTGATAGGGCATTAAAGCGCTGTGGCGGGAACGCCGCAGGCCCGCCCCGGCGAGGGGGCGGGCCTGCGGAAGGAGGAGGGGAGGGAGGGGCGTCAGGACGGCCGGGCGTACGCCTCCTCGCGCAGCCGGTCCTCGGAGGCGCCGCGCCGCCAGTAGCCGGAGAAGGCCACCGCCCGCCGGTCGACGCCGCGTTCGCGCACCAGGTGGCGGCGCAGCTCCTTGACGGTGCCGGACTCGCCGGCGATCCAGGCGTACGGGGCGCCGGCGGGCAGTTCGGCCGCGCGCAGGGCCGGCAGCAGGCCGGAGGGCGCGCCGGGCGCGCGCACCAGCCAGGTGAGGTCGACGCCCGCGGGGGCGGGCAGGTCCTGGATGTCGGCGGCGTCCGGCACCTCGATCCAGACCAGCGCGCGGGTGCCGGCCGGCAGCCAGTCCAGGATGCCGCCGACTGCGGGCAGCGCGGTCTCGTCGGCCAGCAGCAGCACGAAACCGGTGTCCGCGGGCGGCCGGAAGGCCACCGAGCGGTTGTCGGCGACGGCCGGGCCGAGCAGCACCACCCGGGCGCCGGGCCGGGCCGCGGCGGCCCAGGCGGCGGCCGGACCGGCGGGCGGACCGGCGGGCGCGCCGGCGGGCGGGTGGCCGCCTGGGCCGGAAGGTGCGTGGCCGTCCGCTCCGACGCCGTGCAACGCGAAGTCGACGTCCAGCTCCGGCGGTTCGGCCCGCTGCGCGCGGACGGTGTACGAGCGCATCACGGCCCGCCGGTCCGCCGGGATCGCCCGCCAGGCGGCGAACCAGCCCTCGCCCTCCGCGTACGGGAGGTCCGGCTCGTCCTGGCCGGGCTGCGGCAGGAAGAGCGAGAAGGACTGGTCGCGCCCGCCGCCGGCGAAGGAGCGCAGCGCTCCGCCGCCGAAGGTGACCCGCAGCATGGTCGGGCCGAGCCGGCGGGTGCGCACCACGTGCGCGGGGAAGAAGTCGTACTCCTGGGCCTGTCCAGTCATCTGACGGTCCTTCAGCTCAGCTTGCGGGACTTCTGGATCGCGGCGGTCAGCCGCTCGATCAGCGGGGCGAACCCGGCGTAGGAGAAGCGCGGCACCGCGTCCCACGGGGTGATCTGCCCGGCCTTGACGGCGGGCAGTTGGCCCCAGGCGGGCTTGGCGGCCAGGTCCTTGGGCTGCAGGGCGGTGGAGCGCTGGTCGAGCAGCAGCAGGTCGGCCGGGTACTTGCCGGCGTTCTCCCAGCTCAGGCCCTCGTAGTAGTCGCCGCCGTCGGTCTTCTCCGGCTGGATGAACTCCACACCCAGTTCGGCGAAGTAGATCAGGTCGCAGGAGATCTTCGGGTTGGAGACGTAGAACAGGTCGGCGCTGCCGGAGCAGGCCATCACCTTGACGCCGCCGGCCGCCTTGACGGCCTGCCGCAGCTCCTCGGACGCCTTCTCGAACCGGGCCTTGGCGTCGAGGACCTGCTGCGCCTTCAGGTCCGCGCCCAGCGACTCGGCGAGCTTGGCGTAGTGCTCGATCGGCTGGGTGATGGCGACCCGGCCGGTGGAGACCAGCACCTGCGGGGCGAGCTGGAGGATCTTGTCCTTGGACTCGTCCGGCACGTACCAGTACGCGCCCGGGTCGTACATGTGGGTCACCAGCAGTTCGGGGCGCAGCGCCGCGTACTTCTCGATCGAGAACTCGCCCCAGGCGTTGCCGATGATCTCGACCTTGTCCACGTCCAGGCTGCCGGCCTGCGGGTCGGCCTTGCCGTCGGCGCCCTTGGTCTCGCCGAAGACGCCGACCAGCTGCTTGTCCAGGCCGAAGTCGGCGAGCGCGGCGGCGGCGCCGGTGAAGGCCACCACCCGGGACGGGGTGCTCTTCGCGGTGACGGTCTGCGGGCGGTCGTCGGTGAAGGTCCACGGGCCGCCGCCGGCCGAACCGCCGTCGCCCGCGGCCTTCTCGCCGCCGGAGGAGCCGCAGGCGGCGAGCACCGCGCCGAGGGCGGTGGCCCCGCCCGCGGCGAGCAGGCCGCGGCGGGTCAGGCGGGGGGAAGTCGGCATGGCGGTACCTCGGTTCGGGCGCTTCGGGGCAGGGGGGAGCCGCACGCCGACGGGGGCGCCGGGGTGCGGTACCCGGCGGCAGCCGCCGGGATTACGCAGGTTAACCTAACCTAAGTTGCGGTACGGAGGGCCCCCGGGCCCCCGACCCGTCCCCCGACCGATCCGGAGCACCCTTGAGCACCACCGGCTCCCTCCCGATACCCGGCGCCGCCCCCGCCCGCCGCGGCTCGCCCCGCGCGCTCGGCCTGGCCGCCGGGCTGCTCGTGCTGCTCGCCGTCCTGGTGCTCAGCCTCGGCCTCGGCGCCAAGCAGCTCGGCCCCGCCGAGGTCTGGCACGGACTCCTCGACCCGGACGCCCCCGGCTACACCGTCGTCCACGAGATGCGGCTGCCCCGCACCCTGCTCGGCCTGCTGGCCGGCACCGCGCTCGGCCTGGCCGGCGGCGTCATGCAGGCGCTCACCCGCAACCCGCTCGCCGACCCCGGCCTGCTCGGCATCAACGCGGGCGCCTCCGCCGCCGTCGCCACCGCCGCCGCCCTGCTCGGCGTCACCTCCTTCACCGGCTACGTCTGGTGGGCGCTGGCCGGCGCCGCCCTGGTCTCCGTCCTGGTGTACGCCGTCGGCGGCGGACGCGGCGCCACCCCCGCCCGACTCGCCCTGGCCGGCGCCGCGCTCAACGCCACCCTCTACTCGTACGTCAGCGCCGTGATGCTGCTGGACACCGCCTCGCTCGACAGGATGCGGTTCTGGACGGTCGGCTCGCTGGCCGGTGCGCAGACCTCCACCGTGCTCGGCATCCTGCCGTTCGTCGCCGCGGGCGCGCTGCTCGCGCTCGGCCTGGCCCGCCCGCTCAACGCGCTCGCGCTCGGCGACGACGCGGCCCGGGCGCTGGGCGCCAGGCCCGCCGCGGTGCGGGCCGCCGCGATCGCCGCCGTCACCCTGCTGTGCGGGGCGGCCACCGCCGCCTGCGGCCCGATCGTCTTCGTCGGCCTGATGGTCCCGCACCTGGTCCGCGCCCTCACCGGGCCCGACCTGCGCTGGCTGCTCCCGTACTGCGCCGTCCTGGCCCCCGTCCTGCTGCTCGGCGCGGACGTCCTGGGCCGCGTCCTGGGCCGCCCCGGCGAACTCCAGGTCGGCATCGTCACGGCCGTCCTCGGCGGCCCGTTCTTCCTGTACTTCGCACGACGGGGGAAGGCCCGCGCATGAAGACTCTGAGGGTGGCCCGGTTCTCGGTGCGCTACCGGCCGCGGGCGCTGGCGGTCTGCGCGGCGGCGGTGCTGGTGGCGCTGGGGGTCGGGGTGCTGGCGCTCGGGCGCGGGGATTACCCGATCGCGCCCGGCGAGGTGGTGCGCACGCTGTTCGGCGGCGGGAGCGCCGCCGAGGACTTCGTCGTCAACCAGTTGCGGCTGCCCAGGGTCGCCACCGCGCTGCTGGTCGGCGCGGCCCTGGCGCTCGCGGGGGCGCTGTTCCAGACGCTGGTGCGCAACCCGCTGGGCAGCCCGGACATCCTCGGGTTCACCCAGGGCGCGGCCACCGGCGCGCTGCTGGTCGTGGTGGCGGGCGGCTCCAGCGCTGCGCTGGCCGGCGGCGCGGTGGCGGGCGGGCTGGCCACCGGCGGGCTGATCTACGCACTGGCCTGGCGCGGCGGGGTGCAGGGCGCCCGGCTGGTGCTGGTCGGCATCGGGACGGCGGCGATCCTCACCGGCGTCAACGGCTACCTGCTGACCCGCACCCAACTGATGGACGCCGCCCGGGCGGTGCTCTGGCTGACCGGCAGCCTGGACGGCCGCGGCTGGGAGCAGGCCCGCCCGCTGGCGCTCGCGCTGGCCGTGCTCGTCCCGCTGGTGCTGCTGGTCTGCGGCCCCGCGCTGCGCGCCCTGGAGCTGGGCGACGACGCGGCGAGCGGGCTGGGCGTGCGGCCCGAGCGGCTGCGGGTGGCGCTGCTGGGCGCCGCCGTGCTGCTCGCCTCGCTGGCCGCGGCGGCCGCCGGGCCGGTCAACTTCCTGGCCCTGACCGCCCCGCAGCTGGCCCGCCGGATCACCCGCGCGCCGGGCCCGAACCTGGCCGCGTCCATGTGCACCGGCGCCGCGCTGCTGGTCACCGCCGACTTCGCCGCGCAGCACCTGTTCGGCGAGCGCCAACTGCCGGTCGGCGTGGTCACCGGCGTGCTCGGCGGCGGCTACCTGGTCTGGCTGCTGGCCACCCAGCGCCGGGCCGGCCGCCTGTGAACGGCCCCGGTGCGTTCGCGCACCCGTCCCCGTCCGTCCCGCCGTCCCGAACGGAGCCCCCGATGGCCCAGCCCGAGCCGCGCCTGGCCGGCCGCGACCTGACCCTCGCCTACGACCGGCGCACCATCGCCGAGGGCCTGACCGTCGACGTCCCCGACCACTCCTTCACCGTGGTGGTCGGCCCGAACGCCTGCGGCAAGTCCACCCTGCTGCGCGCGCTGTCGCGCACCCTCAAGCCGGTCGCCGGGCAGGTGCTGCTGGACGGGCGGTCGATCGCCACGCTGCCCGCCAAGCAGGTCGCCCGGACGCTGGGCCTGCTGCCGCAGTCGTCGATCGCGCCGGACGGCATCACCGTTGCCGAGCTGGTCTCCCGCGGCCGCTACCCGCACCAGGGCGTGCTGCGCCAGTGGTCGACCGAGGACGAGCGGGTGGTGGCCGGGGCGATGGCCGACACCGGGGTCGCCGGGCTCGCCGACCGCCCGGTGGACGAGCTCTCCGGCGGGCAGCGCCAGCGGGTCTGGATCGCCATGGCGCTGGCCCAGCAGACCCCGCTGCTGCTGCTCGACGAGCCCACCACCTACCTGGACATCGCGCACCAGGTCGAGGTCCTCGACCTGTGCGCCCGGCTGCACCGGGAGCAGGGCCGCACCCTGGTCGCCGTCCTGCACGACCTCAACCAGGCCGCCCGCTACGCCACCCACCTGGTCGCGCTGCGGGACGGGAAGCTGGTCGCGGCCGGTCCGCCCGGCGAGGTGGTGACCGCCGAGCTGGTCGAGGAGGTGTTCCGGCTGCCCTGCCGGGTCATCCCGGACCCGGAGACCGGCACCCCGCTGGTCGTCCCCGCCGCCAACCGCCGGGCCCCCGCCGCGTCCTGAGCGCGGCCCGCGGCCCGCGGCCCGCCGCCCGGATCCGGGGAGATGGGGAGATGGGGAGACCCGCCGCCGGAAAGCTTCGGCTTCGCCGGGGTTCGGTCGGATACTGGCGGTATGCGTGCCAATGCGGAGAACCCGGAGTACCCCGAGGACGAGCTGGACGAGCAGTCCCCGACCGTGCTGGAGGCCGCCGACCAGGACCGGGCGGCGGTCGAGCCGGAGGTGGACGACCTGGAGGTGTTGCGGCAGCAGCGCGAGCAGGGCGCGGCGCCGGTGGACGAGGGCGACGCGGTGGAACAGGTCCGGGAGGTCGGGCTGGAGGACGAGGACCACCGGGAGTAGTCGGACGGGCCTCCCGGCCCGCCGGGTCAGATCGCCCGGCGGCGCTGCAGCCAGGCGAAGGCGGCCCAGCCGGGCAGCACCGGGAGCATGAAGGTGAGGATCCGGAACAGCATGACGGCGGCCAGCGCGCCCGCGTTGTCGATGTGGCCGGTGGTCGCCAGCATGAACGACATCAGGCCCTCGACGCCGCCCACGCCGCCGGGGGTGGGCACCACGTTGCCCGCCGCGTTGCCGGCCAGGAAACCCACCGCGACGGCGTTGAAGCCCGGGTACTGGCCGACCGCGCGGGTGCAGCAGTACAGGCACAGCACGAAGCACATCGACACCATCAGCTGCCCGGCCACCCCGCCGGCCAGCTTGCCGGGGTGCTGGGCCAGGTCGAGCAGCCGCGGCAGCACCTCGGCGCGCAGCGGCCGCAGCAGGGTCTGGGCGCGCCGCCGCAGCCGCGGCACGGCGGCGACCGACACCGCGGCGACGGCGCCGACCGCGCCGGCCAGGCCCAGCACCCAGCCCTTGGGCAGCGGCGAGGAGCCGGAGCCGAACTCGGCGCTGTTCACGCCGACCAGGGCGCTGAACACGGCGAGTTGCAGCATGTGCAGCACCAGGCCGAACAGCTGGCTGACGCCGATGCTGGACATCGCCTGCGCGGTGGGGATGCCCGCGCACTGCAGGTAGCGGGTGTTCAGGGCGAGGCCGCCGACGCCGCCGGGGGAGGCCACCTTGACGAAGGAGCCGGCGGTCTGGGCGGCCAGCGTGGAGCGGAACGACAGCTTCTCGGGGACGAAGCCGCTGAACGCGAAGGTCGCCACGGGGTAGCTGGCCGCGGCCCAGAACGCCGCGCCGGCCAGCCACAGCGGGTCGGCCCCGGTGACCAGGTTGACCGGGTTGGTGTCGAGGCTGAACAGGAACTGCAGCAGCGCGTACCCGGCCGCGATGCCGGCCACCACGGTGAGCAGCACGCGCGGGCGCAGCCGCTCCAGCCGGACGGGTTCGGCGGGGGCCTGCGGCATCCGGCGCTGCACCTCGGCCCGCAGGTCGGCGGCCAGGCTCCGGTGCCGGGCCAGCGCGGCCCGGGTGTCGCGGGCCAGCGCGATCGGCTGCAGCAGCGGCAGCGCGGTGCCGACCGGGCCGGGGCCGAGCACCTCGATCGCGGCCCGCACCGCCCGCTCGGGCCCTGCGTGCACGGCGAGGACGGCGAGCAGCCCGGCGACGTCCAGGCGCAGCAGCAGTTCGCTCGCGGCGATCTCGCCGCGGGCCAGCCCGACCAGGTGGACCCGGCCCTCGGCGTCCAGCAGCACGGTGTTCGGGGAGAGCGAGCGGTGGGCGATCCGGCGGCGCTGGAGCAGCGCCAACTGCTGCCAGGCGTCGCGCAGTTCGGCGTCGGTGGGGCCGTCGGTGGGGCCGTCGGGGAGGCCCTCGCCGGGGGGTTCGGGGGGTTCGGGGAGCTCGGCGAAGAGCTCGGCGAACGGGCGGGCGTCCAGCCGCCGGTAGGCCACCAGGGCGGCGTCCGGGCCGAGTTCGACCACCGCGACGGGCAGCCGGGTGCGGGCCCCGGCGGCGGACGCGGCGTGGCCGAGCAGGGTCTGGTGCTCCAGCCCGGCGCGCAGCGGGCGCAGGCCGAGCGGGCGGGGCGCGGTGCGCAGCCGCAGGGCCAGCCACAGGTGGCCGAGCAGCCCGCTGGCCTGCGCGTACCGGTCGAGCAGGTGGACGTCCAGGTCGGGGCCGCCGCCGTGCTGGGTGACCAGGTAGCGGCCGGTGCCGAGGGTGAGCACCGCGTCGGGGCGGACGCCGGTGCCGGCCAGGGCGGTGGCGATCTGGCCCTCGGCGGGCGAGGCGACCGGCTCGCCGACGGCGTACCGGGCGGCGTGCGCGGTGGTCCAGCCCAGCAGCAGGGCCAGCAGCAGCGACAGCGGGGTGGCGTACCCGGTGACCAGCCCGGACAGGCCGGACAGGGTGAGCGTGACGGCCAGCGCGGTGCGCCAGCGGCGCCGCCCGGCGGTGCCCAGCGCGGTCATGAAGGCCAGCACCGGGGCGAAGTGCCCGTACACCGGGTCGGTGCGGCCGAGGCCGGCGGGCAGCGGGTGGGTGAGCGTGGTGAGGTCGCCGGCCAGCAGGTCCAGGCCGAGCGTGAGGCCGTAGGCGAGGACGGCGGCCAGGACCGCGTCGGCGACCCGGCGGCCGTCGCCGCGCAGCACCCGGTCGACGGCGAAGCCGAGCGGGACGGTCAGCAGCGCGGTGCCGCACAGCGCGGCGGTGAGCTTGGCGGGCGGCCAGGGCAGCAGGTCGACGCCGCGGGCCACGTCGCTGTCCAGGCCGAACACCGAGGAGCGGGCGTAGCCGGCCAGCAGCAGCACCAGCAGGATCCAGCAGACCCCGGCGACCAGCCGGATCAGCGCGGCGGGGTGGCGGACGCGGTCCGCGCGCCCGGTCCGCGCCGGGGGCGGGGTCGTGCGGGACTCCTGGGATTCGTCGGCTTGTATCACCGTGGCCACGCGGCATGGTCCCACACCGTTCCGACACCGATCCCGCCGTTCCGGCACGGGAGTTCACGTGTCCCGGTGTATACGGGTCGATAACGGGCATATCGGTCTGATGAAGGGAGGTCGGCGATGACCAAGCGATCGACCGACAGGATGACCGTGCTCCGGGGCACCCAGGAGGTGCTGGCGCACCGCGGCATGGCCGCGGACCCGGCGGGCGTCTCCCCGCCACCGCCCCCCGGCACCGCCCCCGCCACCCGCACCGGCCCGCACTACGGCGACGCGGTGTTCAGCCACGGCGGCCGCCGGATGCCCGCCGCGGCCGGCCCGGCCGACGGGCCCGCCACCCACACCGATCTGCCGGGCCACCGGCACCGCGGCGCGGAACGGCACTCGGCGCACTGATCCCCGACCGGAGGCCCACCCCCGCCGGGAGACCGCTCCCCGGCGGGGGTGGGAGAGTGGGGCCGCAACCACCCGCCCCCGCCGAAGGAGCGCCATGGCCGACGCACCCGAGTTCGCCTCCCGCGAGGAGTGGCTCGCCTCCCTGCACCGCGTGTACGCCGCCGCGGGCTGCCTGATCACCGACCCCGACGGCCGCGTCCTGATCGTCAAGGCCGGCTACCGCGACGCCTGGCAGTTCGTCGGCGGCACCGTCGACCTCGGCGAGAACCCGCGGCAGTGCGCCACCCGCGAACTCCACGAGGAGACCGGGCTGCGCCGCGAGGCCGGCGACCTGCTGGCCGTCGCCTGGACCAACCCCAGTGGCGAACTCGACCACCCCGCCTGCCACTTCCTCTTCGACCTGGGCGTCCTCCCCGCCGACACCCCGATCACCCTCCCGCCCGGCGAGCTCGACGCCCACCGCTGGGCCCCCGTCCCCGAGGCCCTCGCCCTGCTCGGCCCGGCCCGCGCCCTGCGCCTGGAGGCGGGCCTCGCCGCGCGGGCGGACGGCCGCACCCGGATCGTGACGGCGCCGAACTCCGGCTTCTGAGAGCGCGCCCCTACTCCTGCGGCCTGCGCCAGACGTACGCCGCCGAGACCGGCTGCCCGCGGTGGCGCTCCCACTTGGGCTTGAGGGCCGTCCACTGGTCGCCGACCACCTCCTCGCGCATCTCGGCGAGCTGCCAGCCCGCCGCGAGGCCGGCCGTGAGGTGGTCGCTGACCAGGTGGACGTGGGTGGTGATGGCGACCGGGCCGTCGGGGCCGTCGTAGTGGGTGGGCATGCCGGCCGCCATGATGAAGGCCGGGTGCAGGCCGACCAGCACGAACAGGCCGCCGGGACGGACCAGGCGGTGGGCCTCGCGGTAGAGCGGCCCGAGGTCGGCGAGGTGCTCGTCGACGAGGGAGCAGGCGGCCAGGTCGTAGCCGCCGGCGGCCAGGCCGGTCGCGGCGAGGTCGCCCTCGACCAGGGTGCGGTGGGCGCCGCGCCCGCGGGCGCGGGCGAGCATCTCGGGGTGAGGTCGACCCCGTCCACCGCGCCGACGCCGCGCCCGCGCAGCCAGGCGCCGGTGCGGCCGGTGCCGCAGCCCAGGTCGGCGGCGGTGGCGGCGTCGGCCCAGCGCGGGACGGCGAGCCGGGCCAGCACGTCGACGTCCATCGCGTCCTGGACGGTGTCCTCGTAGCTGTCGACCCACCCGGCGTAGCCGGTGCGGACGTCGACGGTGGGGTAGCCGCGGGTGTCGAACGGCGCGAAGTTCGTCATGCCGGGCAGTATCGGCCGCGCTCCGCCCGCGCCGCGAGCGGTTATCCGGGCAGCCGCGCTCCGCCCGGGCCGCGAGCGGTCATCCGAGCAGCCGGGCCCGGACGGCGGCGACGTCCCCGGCGGGCAGCCACTGCTCGGCGTCGAACTCGGCGAGCACGTCGTGCAGGGCCCGCTCGGGGGTGGTGCCCGCGTCGGCGAGGACCCGGGCGATGCCGGCCTCCTCCTCGGGGCGGTCCAGGATGGTCCACAGCGGCCGCAGGTTGGCGGCGGAGAGCAGGTAGTCCTCGGTGATCGCGGCGGGGGTGGCCCCGGCGAGGGCGAGCAGGACGAGGGCGGCCAGGCCGGTGCGGTCGCGGCCGGCCCCGCAGTGCACCACGACGGCGCCGGGGCGGGCCCGGGCGACGGCGGCGACCAGGTCGGCGACGGCCTGCCGGCAGTGGTCGAGGTAGGGGCGGAAGGACAGCGGGGTGCCGTCCAGGGCGCCGAACCGGGCCCACCAGTCCGGCCCGGCCAGCGCGTCCAGCGGGACGCGGACCAGGTCGATCCCGTCGGGGGCGGGCAGCAGCGGCCGGTACTCGGCCGGGTCGCGCAGGTCGACGACGGTGCGCACGCCGTACGCGAGCAGCGAGTTCTGGCCCTCGGCGGTGAGCCGGTCGAGGTTGTCGGCGCGGACCACCGCGCCGGTGCGGGTGCGCCGCCCGTCGCGGGTGGGCAGCAGCCCGAGGTCGCGGACGTTCAGGCAGCCGTCCCAGTCGAGCTGCCGTTCCTCGTGCGGTGTCGCCGCCGTCCCCGTCATGTCCGCCCCCCGCGGTTCGCCCCGTGCGTCACACCGGTGCGCTTCCGCACCGCCACTGACAGGGACTCAGTCCGGTTCCGAATGGTTCCCGCCGGGGTCGGGCCGGAACTCCCACAGCGTCCGGCCGAGCGTGTCGAGCACCCGCACGGCGTGGAAGCGGGCGTCCCGGACGGACAGGAAGCCGCGGGCGGCGCCCGCCAGGACGGCGTGCGCGGCCGGGTCGTGCCGGCTCCACGCGCCGTGCAACTCCAGGACGCCGTCCGCGAGTTCGGCCCGCTGGATGCGGGCCAGCCGGGCCGCGGCGAGGGCGCCGTTGACGCCGTCCAGCTCGGCCTGGCCGAGGTAGTGCTCGCGCTCGCCGGCCACCAGCCGGCGGCGCAGCTCCGGCAGCGCGTAGCCGCGGACGGCGGCCACCGAGTCCTCGACGGCGATCAGCCAGCGCGGCCCGGGCGCCACCTCCCACCAGACCTCGCCGCCGACCGGCAGCAGCTCGCCGATCGGCGCGTGCCAGCGCTCCAGCCCGGTGGGGGAGTTGGCGTCGGGGCGGATGCTGCGCCGGTCCCAGGCGGCCTTGTCGGTGACGGACAGGTTGACGGTGTACCGGACCCGCCCGTCGCCGGGCACCGCGCGCACGCCGAGCACCGCCCAGCGGTCCCGGTCGGGCAGCGAGAAGGAGTGCCGCCAGCCCTGGAAGCCGAGCCCGCGCAGCGCGGGCGCGAAGTGGTCGCGGATCCCCGTCGTGTACAGCTCCTCGGCGGTGCGCATGCCGGCTCCCGGCCTCCTCGTCCACGGGTGGAAGCGGGGCGGATTGCCCCGTATTTGCACGGTATGGCGGGGGCGTGGGGCCGGACCGCGGGCGAAGGACAGCAGTCGGCGGGACGAAGGTCGGCCCGCTCCGGGCCCTGCGTCCCGGGGGCCGGGACGCGGCTGACGGGCCGTCGGCCCGCACCGGCCCCTCACCGGCCGGGCACGGCTCCGCCACCGCTCCGTCACGGGACCGGGAGCGGGACCGGGAGTGGGAGCGGTCCCCCGGATGGCGCATGATGTGGCGGGTGCACACAGCTGAACACCACGGGGCGGACGACGGGGAGCCGCCCGGCCGTCCGTACGCACCGGACCGCCCGCCCGCCCGGCGGGCCGACCCGGCGCCGCCCGAAGCGACCTTCGCCACGGCCGTCCGCGCCGCCCAGGAGGGCGACGAGGAGGCGTTCCGGATCCTGTTCCGGGCCGTCCAGCCGGGGCTGCTGCGCTACCTGCGGGTGCTGGTCGGCGGCCGGGCCGAGGACGCCGAGGACATCGCCTCGGAGGCGTGGCTGCAGATCGCCCGCGACCTGCCGGGCTTCCGCGGCGACGCGGACGGCTTCCGCGGCTGGGCCGCGACGGTGGCCCGCAACCGGGCCATGGACCACCTGCGCCGGGTGCGCCGCCGCCCGGTCGCCGACCTGCCGGTGGAGTACCTGGCCGAACTGGCCGCCGCCGAGGACACCGCGGGCCAGGCGATGGCCACCGTCGCCACCTCCGACGCGCTCGCGCTGATCGCCTCGCTGCCGCCCGACCAGGCCGAGGCGGTACTGCTGCGGGTGGTGCTCGGACTGGACGCGGAGAGCGCCGCGAAGGTGCTCGGCAAGCGCTCCGGCAGCGTCCGGATGGCCGCCCACCGGGGCCTGCGGCGGCTGGCCAAGGTGCTGGAGCAGAACGGGGGAGCGGCCGCCGGGCTGCCCCACCGGAAAGCCGGGGGAGCGGCCGGAGCGACGGCCGGAAAAAAGATTTCCGCGCAGGGTGTGACACCGGCGCAGGTGCCGACGCTGAAGGACATGAGATGAGCACCAACCGATCCCGCCGGATCGATCGCGCCGCCGCCGAGCAGCTGCTCGGCGGCGTCACGGTCGACCCGGAGGCCGGTCAGGACCCCTCCGCCGGGCAGCAGTCCGCGCCAGGACGGCCGGAGCTCGCCGCCCTGCTCGCCGCCGCTGCGACGAGCGAGGCGGCCGGCGACGGCCCGCTGCCCGGCGAAGAGGGGGCCATGGCCGCGTTCCGGCAGGCTCGTCACCAGCCGGACCCCCGACCGCACCGGAGACGAAAGATGGCGGACACCGCGCTCGCGCGGGCCCTCAGCGCGAAGGCCGTGGCCGTCGCGCTGGGCGTGACCGCCCTGGGCGGCGTCGCGGTCGCGGCCGGCACCGGCCGGCTGCCGGAGGCACTGGGCGGTCCCGCCCCGGCCCCGGCGGCCACCAGCGCCGCGCCCGCGCCGACCACCGACGCGCCCGCCACCGCGTCCGGGACGCCGGGCGACGGGCGCACCGGCAAGCCGTCGGCGGGCACCACCCGCCCCGGCACCGGCCCGGCCAGGCCGTCCGGCCAGCCCGCCACCGGCCCGGCCGACCAGCCGGACCTGACCCGGCTGTGCGAGGTCTTCGCCGGGCGGGTCGCGGCCGGCGGCAAGCCCAAGGACGCGGCCGCCGTCCCCGAGCTGGCCGAGCTGCTGAAGGCGGCCGGCGCGCCGGAGAAGGTGACCGGCTTCTGCGCCCTGCTCGCCGCGCACGACCACGACCAGCAGAGCGGCGAGCCGTCCGCCGGGACGGGCCGCGGCAAGCCGTCGGCCGGCCCCGGCCAGTCGGCGTCGCCGTCCGTGCCGTCGCCCGTTCGGACCGGGCACGGCGACGTCCAGCAGTCCAAGCAGTCGAACGGGGGAAGCGACCAGGACTGAACGACTCCGGTCGGACGGTGGGCACCCCGGGCCCCCGTCCGACCGGCCACCGCCTCCGGGCGGCCGACGGGCCCCTGTACCCGTCGCCCGCCCGGACCGACTCCGGACGGGCGCGGGGCTCCCCCGGGCCCCCGCCCGTCCGGGACAGCTCCGACCGGCAGAAGACTCCCCCGGGTCCGCCGCCGGTCGGGGAACCGCTCCGGACGGACGGCTGAACTCCCCCGGGTCCACCGTCCGTCCGGAGCTCAGACCGGCGGAGTGCCGGAACCGGCCCGACCCCAGGAACCACGGTGACCGAAACCCCGACCGCGGCCCGGCCCGCCGACCCGGCCGCCCCGGTGTTCGTCGACGCCAGCGGCCGGCGCCAGCGCCGTTCGCGGCGGATCGGACGGCTGCTGGCCGTCCCGGCGGCCGGCTACCTGGCCCTGGTGGCGAGCAGCGCGCTCGGCGGCCCGACCCTGGGCGCGCCGTTCCTGCCCCGCCCGGCCGCCCCGGCGGCCCCCGGCACCCCGACCGCCACCGCACCGTCCGCGAGCACCGGCCCGGTGGCCGACGGCCGGTCCACGCCCGGACCGGACCGGACCGCGGTGGCCGCCACCCGCCCGGCCCAGGCCCCCGCGGCACCGGCCGCGGCGAGCTCCGCGGCCCGGAGCACCGCGACGGCCACCGCCCCGGCCCCGGGCCCGACGGCCGCCCCGACCCCCGGCCCGACGGCCTCGCACGGCCGGCCCACCACCGCGCCGAGCAACAGCCGGAAGCCCACCAAGAGCCCCTAGCGAGCCCCGATGACCTTCCCCGGACCTCCCCCGCCCCGGCGGCCCCGCCCGGCGCGGCCGCCGGGGCCGCCGGGGCGTGGTGCGCCAGCCCGCACCCCGCACGCACTGGCTGCTGCTGACCGCCCTGGTGGTGACCCTGGCCGCGGCCCTGCTGCTGCAGGGCTACACCCGCCACATGTACGGATCGGCCCCCGACGGCGCCGCCCGCGCCACCGGCCCGGCCGGCGCCGTCCCCCGGAGGCCGCCCACGGCGGCCCGGTGATCGACGCGTCCGGCGCGACGCCCCGCACCGCCCGGCCCGCCCCCGGCACCGTCGCGCTGACCTTCGACGACGGCCCCGACCCGGTCTGGACGCCGAAGATCCTGGACGTGCTGAAGCAGCAGGGCGTGCACGCCACCTTCTTCGTGGTCGGCACCCAGGTCGCCGACCACCCCGAACTCGCCCGCCGGATCCTCGCCGAGGGCCACCAGCTCGGCATCCACACCTTCACCCACGCCGACCTCGGGCAGGCCGCGCCCTGGCGCCGCTCGCTCGAACTGCGCGAGGCCCAGCTCGCGGTGGCCGGCGCCACCGGCACCACCACCGCGCTGCTGCGCCCCCCGTACTCCTCGACCAACGACGCGCTCACCGACGCCGACTGGCAGGCCGTCCGGCAGGCCGGGCAGGCCGGCTACCTGACCGTGCTGACCACCCTGGACAGCGAGGACTGGCGGCGCCCGGGCGTGGCGCGGATCGTGGCCGGCGCCACCCCGCCGGACCCGGCGGCCGGCCAGGTCGTGCTGATGCACGACGCGGGCGGCGACCGCTCGCAGACCGTCGCCGCGCTGGCCGAACTGCTGCCGAAGCTCAAGCAGGCCGGCTACCGGGTCGGGACGGTCTCCGAGACGGCGTCGATCGCGGACACCGCGCACCCGGCGAGCGGCGCCGAGCACTGGCAGGGCCGGGCGCTGCTGCTGGCCCTGGCGGGCGGCGACCGGGCGGTGGCGGCGCTCGGCTGGCTGCTCTGGGCGGCCGGGGCGATCAGCGTGCTGCGCGCGGTGGCCCTGGTCGTCGCGGCCTGGCGGCACCGGCGCCTGCGCCGCCGCGGCTGGGGCCCGCCGGTCACCGAGCCGGTCACCGTGATCGTGCCCGCGTACAACGAGCGGGCGGGCATCGAGGCGGCGGTGCGCTCGCTGCTGGCCTCCGACCACCCGGTGGAGGTGATCGTGGTGGACGACGGCTCCTCCGACGGCACCGCCGACCTGGTGGAGTCGCTCGGCCTGCCCGGCGTCCGGGTGCTCCGGCAGGCCAACGCGGGCAAGCCGGCCGCGCTCAACAACGGCCTGCGGCACGCGAGTTGCGAGCTGGTGGTGATGGTCGACGGCGACACCGTGTTCGAGCCGGACGCGGTCCGGCTGCTGGTGCAGCCGTTCGCCGACCGCCGGGTCGGCGCGGTGTCCGGCAACGCCAAGGTGATCAACCGGGGCGGCCTGCTCGGCCGTTGGCAGCACATCGAGTACGTGGTCGGCTTCAACCTGGACCGCCGCTTCTTCGACCTCGCCCAGTGCATGCCCACCGTCCCCGGCGCGGTCGGCGCCTTCCGCCGCTCCGCGCTGCTGCGGCTGGGCGGCGTGGCCGAGGAGACGCTGGCCGAGGACACCGACCTGACCATGGCGCTGTGCCGGGCCGGCTGGCGGGTGGTCTACGAGGAGCGGGCGATCGCCTGGACCGAGGCCCCGGCCTCGCTCTCCGCGCTGTGGCGCCAGCGCTACCGCTGGTGCTACGGCACCCTGCAGGCGATGTGGAAGCACCGTCGGGCGCTCGCCCAGCACGGCCAGGCCGGCAAGCTGGGCCGCCGGGGCCTGCTCTACCTGCTGGTGTTCCAGGTGCTGCTGCCGCTGCTGGCCCCGGCGGTGGACGTGTTCGCGGTCTACGGCCTGCTCTTCCTCGACCCGGTGCGGATCGCCGCGGTCTGGCTGGGCTTCCTGGTCCTGCAGGTGCTGTCGGCCTGCTACGCGTTCCGCCTGGACGGCGAACGGCTGGGCCCGCTCTGGACGTTGCCGCTCCAGCAGGTGGTCTACCGTCAGCTGATGTACCTGGTGGTGATCCAGTCGGTGTGGACCGCACTGGCCGGCAACCGGCTGCGCTGGCAGCGGATGCAGCGCTACGGCTCGCTCCAGGCCCCGGCGAACCGGAGTTGACGACGATGAGCTTCCCCCGCACCTCGCCCGCCGCCGAACGGGCCGCCGAGCGCGCCGCCCGCCGCGCCCTGCACGGCCCGCCGGGCGTCCTGCGCACCCTGCTGACGGCGGCCCTCGCGGCGCTGGCCGCCGTCCTGCTCGTCCAGCGCCCCTGAACCCCTGCTCGGCCGGGCCCGCTATGGTTCACGGGTCGCCGGACCGAGGTGGAAGGAGCATCCGATGATCGGACGCGCGCTGAACGGGCGCTACGAGCTCGGCGAGATCCTCGGCGTCGGGGGCATGGCCACGGTCTACCGCGCCCTGGACCACCAGCTGGGCCGCCCGGTGGCGGTCAAGGTGCTCAACGGCGGCCTGGCCGACGACCCCCGGTTCGCCGAGCGGTTCGCCCGCGAGGCCCGGTCGGCCGCGCTGCTGGCGCACCCGCGGATCGTCACGGTCTTCGACTCCGGCGTCGACCAGGGCTCCCCGTACCTGGTGATGGAGCTGGTGCACGGCGCGACGCTGGGCCGGGTGATCGCCGAGCAGGGCGTCCTGCCGGTGGAGCGCGCCGTGGGCACCGCCGCCGCGGTGCTGGACGCCCTGGCCGCCGCGCACGCCCAGGGCCTGGTGCACCGGGACATCAAGCCCGGCAACATCATGATCACCCAGGACGGCGGGGTGAAGGTCGTCGACTTCGGCATCGCCCGGGCCGGCTCCTCCTCCGGCCAGCAGCTCACCCAGACCGCCTCGGTGCTGGGCACCGCCGCCTACCTCTCCCCGGAGCAGGCCACCGCCGCCCCGGTGGACGGCCGCGCCGACCTGTACGCGGTGGGCTGCGTGCTGTACGAGATGCTGACCGGCGCCCCGCCGTTCACCGCCGACACCCCGGTCGCGGTCACCTTCAAGCACGTCACCGAGTACCCGCTCGCGGTCTCCGCGCACCGCCCCGACGTGCCGCCCGCGCTGGACGCCGCGATCCTGCGGCTGCTGGCCAAGAACCCGGCCGAGCGGCCCGCCGACGCGCAGTCCGCCGCCGCCGAACTGCTCGCCGCCGTCCCCGCCGGGCCGGTCGACCGGACCGCCGAACTGCTCGGCGCGGCCACCCAGGTGCTGCCGCCCGTCCCCGCGACGGCCTACCCCGCCGCCCCGCCGCCGCCCGCCGCCGCCCCGCCGCAGCCGTGGGCCGAGCAGCACCGCACCTCGGTGCTGCCGCCGGTGCAGGCCCCGCTGCTGTCCCCGTCCCGCTTCGAGGAGGAGGAGCCCGAGCCCCGGCGCGGCCGCAACCCGCTGGTGTACGCGGGCATCGGCGCGGCGGTGATCGCCGTGGTGGCGGGCATCGCCGCGTTCTCGCTCGGCGGCGGCGACTCCGCCCCCGGGCCGGGCACACCCCCGCCCCGGCGGCCGCCGCCACCAGCGCGTCGCCGTCCCCGTCGCCCAGCCCGTCCCCGTCCGCCTCCGCCTCCGCGAAGCCCAGCGCCTCGCCCAAGCCCTCCGCCACCCCCAAGGGCGGCGCCGTGGTCGCCCAGCTCGCCCAACTGCGGGCCGACGTGGCGCAGGCCGAGTTCAGCAAGGACCGGGACAAGCAGGACGACCTGACCAGGCTGCTCGACGAGGCCACCCAGGCCGTCAACGACAAGCAGCCGGCGGACGCCGAGAGCGCCCTCAAGGACGCCCAGAAGCTGGTCCGCGACCTCCAGCGCCGCAAGGCCGCGTCGCCCCCGCTGCTGGCCGGCTGGCAGGTCCGGCTCGGCGCCCTGGTCACCGCCGTGCACGTCCAGGCCGCCCAGCAGGACGACTGACCGCCGGCCTACTCCCGGTGCCGGGCCCGCTTCACCGCCCGGGTCTTCACCTGCTGGGTCAGCGCGGTCACCCCGGTGGTCAGGAACACCACGGTGTACAGGAGTTGGAGCATCACCACGACCCGGGCGGCCTGCCCGGACGGGTGGATGTCGCCGTACCCGACGGTCGCCATGGTGATCACCGTGAAGTACAGCGCGTCGATCTTGGTGTGCAGCCCCTCCAGCTCGCCGGGCTGCCGGGACATCCCCAGGTAGGCGGTGGCGAACACCACCAGCGCGGCGCACAGCAGGGCCAGGATCCGCGGCACCGGGTGCCGGGAGAGCCCCAGCACCTGCAGCCGCACCTCGCGCAGCACCCCGACCCCGAGCGCGGTCAGCAGCACGCCGAACACCAGCCAGCTGACCGCCGAGTGGTGCGGCCCGAACCAGCCCAGCGGCACCGTGAAGTAGGCCGTCAGCAGCAGCGCCGGGCCGCCGAGCAGGGCCAGGTACGTCCGGGCCAGCTCCCTCACGCCGGGGCGGCCTTCCCGTCGGCGGGCGGCCCGGCGGGGCCGTCGGCGGGCGGTGCGGCCGCCGCGGGCGCGGGCGCGTCCAGGAACTCCAGCACGGCCAGGAAGGCCAGCAGCACCAGCGCCATCCACAGCACCACGGCGCCGGTCGGGTAGCTCCAGGTCAGCAGCACGACGGCGGCGACCGCGACCGCGCCCCAGCCCAGCCAGGACTTCCAGCGGTGCACGAACCGGCCGACCGGGCCCAGCCGCATCCCCAGGCCCTCGGCGGCCTGCCGGACCGCGCCCAGCCCCGAGCGCCACAGGTGCCGCACCCAGCCGGCCCGCCGCCCGCCGCCGGTCAGCCAGGCCGCCAGCGCGATCACCACGCCCAGCGCCAGCACCATCCGGACCCCGGCCCGCAGGTAGCGCACCAGGGTGTCGTACACCGCCATCGCGGCGGCCTGGTCGACGTCGGCGGGCAGCTTGTCCAGGTAGAGCGCCCGGAACACGCTCAGCCCGACGCCCAGCAGCACCGCCCCCGCGGCCATCCCGAGCGCCGCCCCGACGGCGGCCCGCCGGTGGCGCACCGCCAGCGCGATCCCGCCGACCGCGCACAGCACCGCCAGCACCGGCACCCAGAACCCGGCCAGGTCGAGCAGCCGCAGCCCGGTCTGCGCCTTCCGCACCGCGTCCGACTGCACCAGCGTGTAGTCGGTGTGCACCTCCGGGATCTTCGACGCCAGCCCCAGCCCGTTCGCCACCAGCCGGTCCTTGACCGCCGCGACCACCGGCGCCAGGTCCAGGCTGACGGTGTCGCCCTTGATCTGCACCGCCCCGCCGCCCTGCCCGGTCAGCACCTTGTCGAACGCGGCGTGCGCGTTGCGCAGCACCCCGGTCCAGACCGTGGCGAAGGCGTCGGACTGGACGAACCGCAGCACCTGGTCGTGGACGAAGCCGGTCAGCCCGCTGGTCAGCGCCGGGCCGACCTTGCCCAGCGCGGCGTCCAGCAGCGGCCGGTCGGCGGGGGCGACCTCGTTCAGCAGGTCGGTGATCGGCAGCTGCTGCATCACCGCGGTGGTCACCCGGTTGGTGAGCGCGTTCTGCACCGAGGGGTCGGAGGCCAGCGGCGCCATCGTGGCGACGAACCGGTCGGTGTCGGTCACCTGCGACTTGCTCCACGCGGCGACCACCCCGAGCGGGGTCAGCACCGCGGCCAGCACGATCAGCAGCACCGCGAAGAAGGACCGCACCCGGTGGTGCTCCCGCCGGGGCGGTCCCTGCTCCTTCTCCTGCCGTTCCAGGAGGGCGATCCGCTCGCGCAGCTCCGCGAGCTCCCGCTCGCCCGAGGGGTCCGCCGCCATCCGGTGCCTCCAGGTGATCCGCCGTCAGGTGAATACCAGGAGATACCAGAACAAAACGCCCAGCCACCCGGGCGCGGCGACACGCCGGAGCCCCCGGTCCGTCGGGGCGACGGGCCGGGGGCTCCGGTACGGCGAGCGGGGTCGGCCGGGGGCCGACGCGGGTCAGGCCGTGGTCGACTTCGTCGGCTCGGCGGCCTTGGTGACGTTGGTCGGCTCGACGGCCGGACGCGGCTGCTCGGCCTGCGAGGCGGCGGTGCCGTTCTGCGCCTCCGCGGGGGCGTCGTCCTCGCGCAGGGCCTTGGTCTCGGCCTTCAGGATGCGCATCGACTTGCCGAGGCCACGGGCCATCTCGGGCAGCTTCTTCGAGCCGAACAGCAGGACCAGCACCACCAGAACGATGATGATGTGCCAGGGCTCAAGACCGTTACGGAACATCCCTGACCACCGGTCCTTTCGTGGAGGTTCTCGCTGTGACGTCTGGGTCGGACGGAAGGCCCGACCCGGCCAGTATGCCTGGCCCGGTCGGCGAACGTATACACCCGTCGGCAAACAGCCGCCGAAAAACAGGTGATCCGAGTCATGTGGTCTGTACCACCTGGCAGGCCCCGGCGCGGGCCCGGCGACCGCCCCCGGAAGTCAGCCACCGGCGTTCACCAGCACCGACCAGGCCGACCCGCCCGCGGCCAGCACCACCACGACGGCCAGCCCGCGCATCCACCACCGGCCCGCCGGGGCGTGCGGACCGTGTTCCACCGCACTGCGCCGCCGCACCCCGTGCGCGTACAGCCCGACCGCGGCCAGCGCCAACAGCCCGCCCAGCGCGGCCAGTCCGGGCAGCCGCCGGACGTAGCCGGTGCGCAGGACCAGCAGCGCGTCCGCGGCCAGCACCAGCGCGGTGCGGCTCCAGGCCAGCAGGGTCCGCTCCGGCTGCAGGCCCGGATCGCGCGGGGAGGTCACCGGGACCGGCCGACGATCAGCACCGAGAACACCGCCGCCGCGACCGCCACGCACACCGTCAGCACCAGCATGGTCCGGGTGGCCGGCAGCGGACCGCCCGCCCGCATCGCCCGCTCCACCCGCACCCAGCGGTGGTAGGCGGCCACCCCCAGCCCCGCCCCGCCCACCGCCAGCACCACCGAGAGCGTCACCCGCACCGGTACCGGGGCCAGGTCCGGCGTCAACTGGTCCAGCCCCACCGCCCCCGCGAGCAGCGCCAGCGCCGTCCTGATCCAGGCCAGGAACGTCCGCTCGTTCGCCAGGGTGAACCGGTAGTCCAGCTCCTCCCGGCCCGCCGGATCCTCGTCCTCCGCCGCCATACGGCGACCCTAGGCCGCACCGGCGGGGGCTGCACGCGCGGCAGCGGGACCGCACCGGGGCAGTGGCCTGCCGTTCCGGTGCGGTCCCGCGTTCCGTGCCCGACCGCTCGCGCGGATCCCCGCGCCCCCGGTGTCACGCCGCCGCGGGCAGGGCCTCCTCCTGCGGGGCGTCCGCCGCGCCGGGCACCGGCAGGTGGCGCATCAGCAGGTGGGCGGCCAGGGCGGCGCCGAGCATCACCAGGACGCCGACCACCGCGGCGACGTGCATGCCGTCGGCGAAGGCGTCGCGGGCGGTGGTCAGCAGCCGGTCGGCGGCGTCGCCGGGCAGGTGGGCGGCGGTGGTGACGGCCCCGCCGAGGGTGTCGCGGGCGGCGTCGGGGGCGGCGCCGTCCATCCGGGCCCGGTAGATCGCGGCGCCGGCCGCGCCGAGCACGGCGATGCCGAGCGAGCTGCCGAGTTCCTGGGCGGTCTCGGAGGTGGCGCCGGCCGCGCCGGCCCGGTCGGCGGGGGCCGCGGAGAGGACCATCTCGCCGGTGATGCTGACGGTGCCGACCGAGCCGGCCGCGATCACGCCGGCCGCGACCAGCGGCAGGGCGAGCGAGGAGCCGGGGTCCACCAGGGCCATCGCGACGAACCCGGCGGCACTGGCCAGGAACCCGGCGACCAGCAGGACGGCCGGCCGCACCTTGCCGGCCAGCGCCCCGAACCCGCCGACGGCCGCGCCGACGCCGACGCTGGGCAGCAGGGCCCAGAGCGAGGCGGACAGCGGGCTGTAGCCCTTGACCAGCTGCAGGTACTGGGAGGTGAAGAGGGTGAAGCCCATCATGGCGAACATGGCGATGGTGTTGACGGTGATCGCGCCGGTGTAGGTGCGGATCCGGAACAGGGTGACGTCGATCAGCGGGTTCGCGGCCGTCCGCAGCCGGACCACCAGGGCGCCGCCGACCGCCAGCCCGGCGAGCAGCACCAGGGCGGGCAGCGGGCTCCAGCCGTCCACCGCGAGGGTCTTGATGCCGTAGACGACCGGCAGCACGGTGGCCATCGAGAGGGCGGCGCCGAGCAGGTCGAAGCGGCCCTGCTGCGGGGCGCGGTACTCGGGGAGCAGCACCGGGGCGAGGACGGTCACCAGCAGCATCGCGGGGACGGCGATCAGGAAGGCCGAGCCCCACCAGAAGTGGTTGAGCAGCAGGCCGCCGAGCACCGGCCCGAGGGTGGCGCCGGCCATCATCACGCCGCTCCAGGCGCCGATCGCGGACTGCCGCTGCTTGGGGTCGGGGAACATGTTGCGGATCAGGGCCAGCGTGGAGGGCCCGAAGACCGCCCCCGCGACGCCCAGCAGGGCCCGGGCGGCGATGAGTTGGCCCGCCCCGTCGGACCAGGCGGCGACCAGCGAGGCGGCCGCGAAGGCGGCGGTGCCGCCGATCAGCAGCTTGCGCCGGCCGATCCGGTCGCCCAGCGCGCCCATCGGGATCAGCAGCCCGGCCAGCAGGAACGAGTACATGTCCATGATCCACAGCTGCTGGGTGCCGCTGGGGTGCAGGTCGGTGGCGATGAAGGGGACGGCGAAGAACAGCACGCCCATGTCCATGGCGAGGACGAGGGTCGGCAGCAGGAGGAGGGCCAGTCCCAGCCAGGCGCGGCGGCCGGCGCGGTGGGTGGTGCGGTCGTCGGTGGTCATGACGATGACTGTACGGATGTCTTGCACGCCTGTCTAGTACAAGCGTCTAAATCAATCGTTCCAGACGTTCGAGCAAGACATTCGTCTTGGACGCGGTTAGCATCGGGGCATGGGAAATCGTGAGGACCTGCTGGCCAGTGCCACCCGCTGCCTGCAAGAGAAGGGCTACGGGCGCACCACCGCCCGGGACATCGCCACCGGTGCGGGCGTCAGCCTGGCCGCCATCGGCTACCACTACGGCTCCAAGGACGCCCTGCTGGTCGAGGCGCTGGTCGGCGCGATGGGGGCGTGGGGTGAGTCGATCGGCGCGGCCCTGGCCGCCGCCGCGGAGGTCGACGACCCGAAGGAGCGCTTCGTCCGGGCCTGGAACGCGGTGCGCGACAGCTTCGCCGAGCACCGCGGGCTGTGGACGGTGCAGTTCGAACTGCTCGGACAGCTCGACCACCTGCCGGGGCTGCCCGAGCGGCTGGCCGCCGCGCAGAAGGACGGCCGGCTCGGCCTGGCCGCGCTGTTCCAGGGCCGGGCGGAGGCGGCGGACACCCCGGAGGAGCTGGCCCGGGGCGTCTTCTACCAGTCGCTGCTGCTCGGGCAGGCCGCCCAGTGGCTGATCGGCCCCGAACTGGCGCCGAGCGGGGAGGAGTACCTGCGCGGCCTGGCGCTGGTCTCCGGCGACGTGCTGGGCGGGGCGGCGGGCTGACGGGGCGGGACCGGGGCGGGGCGGCCGGGCGTCAGGTGGTCCTACGTTGTTGGTGGGTTGGACGGGCCGTCGTAAGGTCCAGAGATCCAGAGGCGCCGGGTATGGCTTTCAGGCGGTTGCACGCGATGGCTCCCATCACCTGGCCGCCCGGCGTCTCACGACGACTCGACCGCTGATTAGGAGCTGCGGGCCCCTCGGGTGCACCGCTGAGTAGGACCACGCCGGCGAGGTCGTCCGGACGAACAGCGCGCATCGAACGACCGGAGGAGCAGGTGGCCCAGATCTGGGCGGGCACGGACATCGGCAAGACCCACCACCACTGCGTGGTCCTGGATACCGGGGGCAGGAAGCTGCTCTCGCGCCGGGTCCTGAACGACGAGCCGGAACTGCTGGACCTGCTCGCCGACGTGCTGGCGCTGGACGAGGACGTTCTCTGGGCGGTCGATGTCGCCGACGGCATGGCAGCCCTGCTGGTCAACGTGCTCCTCAACCACGGCCAGCAGCTGGTCTACATACCCGGCCTGGCCGTCAACCGCGCCTCGGCCGGCTACCGGGGCATGGGCAAGACCGACGCGAAGGACGCCGTCGTCATCGCCGACCAGGCCCGGATGCGCCGGGACCTGGCCGTCATCCGGCCCGACGACGAGCACGCCGTCGAACTGCGGATCCTGACCGACCGGCGCTCCGACCTGACCGCCGACCGCACCCGCAGGATCAACCGGCTGCGCGGCCAACTCACCAGCATCTTCCCGGCGTTGGAGCGGGTCCTGGACCTGGGCAATGTCGGTCCGCTGGTCCTGCTGACCGGCTACCAGACCCCGGCCGCCCTGCGCCGGACCGGCCGCGGCCGGCTGGAGACCTGGCTGCGCAACCGCAAGGTCCGCGGCGCCGACACCCTGGCCCGGGCCGCCCTGGAGGCGGCCGAGCGCCAGCACACCAGCCTTCCCGGGGAGAAGATCGCCGCGCAGGTGATCCACACCCTGGCCAAGGAGGTGATGGGCCTCAATGAGCAGATCGCCGAGATCGACAAGCTCATTGCGGCCCGGTTTCGCGACCACGACCTCGCCGAAGTGATCGCCGGCATGCCCGGCATCGGCCCGCTGCTGGGCGCCGAGTTCCTGGCCGCCACGGCCGGCGACATGAGCCGCTACGGCAGCGCCGACCGCCTCGCCAGCTTCGCCGGAGTCGCCCCGGTGCCCCGCGACTTCGGCAACATCAGCGGCAACCTGCACCGCCCCCGGCGCTATCACCGAGGCCTGCAGCGCGTCTTCTACACCTCCGCCCTCATCAGCATCCGCAGCTGCGAGGAGTCCCGCCGCTTCTACGAACGCAAGCGAGCCGAAGGCAAACGACACACCCAGGCCGTCCTCGCCCTGGCCCGACGACGCGTCAACGTCCTCTGGGCCCTCATTCGTGACGGGAAGCACTACGAGCATGCACTCCCCGTCACATCAGCTGCTTGACAACAACATTAGGAGGTGACGGCGGTGAGCAGCACCACCGCGTCGGTGTGGGCGAGCAGGCCGTGTCGCTCCTGCGGGATGGAGTGCAGCTCGCCCGGGCCGGCCTCCTGGCGGCGGCCCGCCACCGTCAGCGCGACCCGGCCGCGCAGCACCTGCAGGCTGGCGGCGACCGGGGCGTTGTGCTCGTCCAGCACCGCGCCGGCCCGCAGCGCGATCACGGTCTGCCGCAGCACGCCGTCGTGCAGCAGCAGGTGGGCGCTGCGGCCGTGCGGGCTGGCGGCGGCCTTGGCGGCGTGCTCCTCGGCCAGGGCGTTCAGGTCGATCCGGGCCGGCTGCTCGGTCATCGCGTTCTCCTCCGTCGGGCCCCCCGCACCACCGGGCCCGCCGACCGGGCCCCGCGGCCGACCCTAGGCGGCCGCCCGCGCGTGTCGCGCGCTGGATCACGCGCAGGGGTTAAGGAGCGGGCCGCTCGGCGTGCGGTGCCGGGGGAGCGGGCCGATGGTGGCCCTATGGCGACCAATCAGAAACTCACCTTCGGCGGTTTCCAGGTGAACCGCGGCATGCTCACCGCCGGCGCGGCCCTCACCGGGCTCGGCGCCGTCGTCGGACTGGCCGGGACGGTGCTGGTCTGCACCGCCCTGGCGAACGCGGGCCGGGGCTGGGTCCGCTCCCTGGAGACCCAGCCCGCCGAGCTCGCGCAGCGCACCCTGCACCAGGCGCGGGCCGCCTCGGCGGCCGGACTGGAGGCGTGGCGCACCAGCGTCAACTGACCGGGAAAGGGCGTGGGAACGGAGCGGAGGCGGGCACCCGGCCGGGTGCCCGCCTCCGTCGTGTCCGCGGCGCTCGCGCGCTCAGCGCCCGGTCACAGGCCGAGCGACTTGGCGATGATCGTCCGCATGACCTCGCTGGTGCCGCCGTAGATCCGGAACACCCGGTTGTCGGTGTAGAGGCGGGCGATCGGGTACTCCAGGATGTAGCCGTAACCGCCGTGCAGCTGCAGGCACTTGTCGATCACCTCGGAGGTCGACTCGGTGCAGAACAGCTTGGCCGCGGCGGCGTCCGCCACCGTCAGCTCGCCGTGCTGGTAGAGCTCCAGCGCCTGGTCGACCATCGCCTGCTGGGCGAGCACCTGGGCCTGGCAGTCGGCCAGCGAGAACTTGGTGTTCTGGAACTCGGCGACGGCCTTGCCGAACACCTTGCGCTCCTTGACGTACTGCACCGCGAACCGCACCGCCGCGGCCGCCGAGGCGTACGCGCCGACGGCGATCGCCAGGCGCTCCTGCACCAGGTTGTGGGTCAGGTAGGAGAACGCCTTCCCCTCCTCGCCGAGCAGGTTCTCCACCGGGACCTTGACGTCGGAGAAGGACAGCTCGGCGGTGTCCGAGGTGCGCAGGCCGATCTTCTGCAGCTTGCGGCCGACCGCGTAGCCCTCGGACTTCGTGTCCACGCACAGGATGGACAGCCCGGCCCGGCGGTCCGCCGGGTCGTACGGGGCGGTGCGGCAGACCACCAGCACCAGGTCGGCCAGCACGCCGCCGGTGATGAAGGTCTTCGCGCCGTTGAGGACGTAGTGGGTGCCGTCCGCGGAGAGCTTCGCCGTGGTGGCGATGCCCGCCAGGTCGGAGCCCGCGCCCGGCTCGGTCATGGCGATCGCGGTCATGATGTCGCCGGAGACGAAGCCCGGCAGCCAGCGCCGCTTCTGCTCCTCGGTGGCGTACTCCATCAGGTACGGCAGCACCAGGCCGGTGTGCACGCCCGAGGAGCCGAAGGTCACGCCCGCGCGGGCGGTCTCCTCGTAGATCACCGCCTGGTACTTGAAGCCGGTCTCGCCCGCGCCGCCGTACTCCTCCGGGACCTCGATGCCGTAGACGCCGAGCTCGCCGAGCTTGCGGTAGAAGTCGCGCGGCGGGTGGCCGGCCTCCTCCCAGCTCTCGTAGGCGGGCACGACCTCGTTGGCGATGAAGTCCCGGATGGTCTCCCGGAACGCCTCGTGGTCCTCGTTGTACACGCTGCGGCGCACGGTGCGCTCCCTTCGGCGACGGCTGGTGGCGCAGACAAGTTAATCGCCGGTAGCTTCCGGTGTCCATGGCTGCCGCGACCCGCCGTGACCTGGTGCGGGGGACGGTGCGGCGCGGGTGGTGCCGCACCGTCCCCCGCAGCCGCGTGGGGCCCCGTCGGTGGGGCCTAGTACAGGACGAACGGGTAGTAGACGGTGTGCGCCAGGTTCGCGTTGGACTGGAGGGCGCCGACGCCGCCGGCGTTGTCGGTGACGCCGAGGGTGTTGTTCTGGTTGCTCGCGCCGGAGCCGGTGGCGGTCTGCTGGGTCGCGTTGGCGTTGCCGTGGACGGAGCCGACGATGTTGCCGGAGCCGATGTTGCTGACCACGCTGCTGTTGGAGGAGTGGTCGGCGCCGGCGCCGTTGTCGGCGGCGGCGGTGCCGGCGC
Source organism: Kitasatospora sp. YST-16 (assembly GCF_026802215.1). Taxonomy (NCBI): domain Bacteria; kingdom Bacillati; phylum Actinomycetota; class Actinomycetes; order Kitasatosporales; family Streptomycetaceae; genus Kitasatospora; species Kitasatospora sp. YST-16. The sequence continues at coordinate 3,081,436 of NZ_CP113837.1, read as the reverse complement.
CCGCGAGGAGGAAGGCCCCGAGGGCGGTGACGACGGCGACTGCGCGAATACGGGACACGGTGGTCTCCCTGCTAACTGGTGCGAATGTGGCGCTGCGGGGTGGCCGCCCCGTTCGCGCCGGTTCCTGACGTCGCGTCACCAGGATTGCCCACTGGGCCGTTCGGGTTCCAGTGCGGGCACGCGGGTTCGCTCGAAGGTGTCACTCTTATGGAATAGCCTCGGAACCGGCAGTGACCGGCGCGGGTCGACAGAACGCCTTGCTGACAAGGGATTTCACCGTTCGGCGCGGCCGGGCGGAGATCCCCGCACGTCAACGGGTGGTTGACCGAGGATCGACAGAAACCGGAAATCCGAAAACAGTGGTCGCCCGATTGTCGTACTGGCACACTGGGGCCTTATGTCTGATGGTCCTCCCCCCGCTTCCGGTGCCGGCGGAAGCGGCGCCGAATTCCCCGCGTCCGAGAACTCGGCGAATCTCCGCACCACCGAGGTCGATCTCGGCGGCCTGGTCGGCGTGCTCGCCACCCACCTGTACTCCACCCCGCTGGTGGCGCTGCGCGAACTGGTGCAGAACGCCCACGACTCGCACACCCGGCGGAAGCTGGAGGACCCGGAGGGCGCCTACCGCCCGCTGATCCGGGTCCGCGGGGACGCCGCGGCGCGGACGGTGGCGATCGAGGACAACGGGGCCGGGCTGACCGAGCCGGAGATCCACGCGTACCTGGCGACCGTCGGCACCGGCTACACCCGGATGCTGCGCGAACTGACCGGCAGTCAGGACCTGATCGGCGCCTTCGGGCTGGGCTTCCTCTCGGCGTTCTCGGTGGCCGAGGAGGTCACCGTCACCACCGCCTCGCACCGCGAACCGTCGGCCGCGCACACCTACCGCAGCCGGGGCGGCGAGCAGTACAGCGTCGAGCCGGCCCCGGCGCGGCCCGGGCCGGGGACGGTGGTGCGGCTGCGGCTGAAGGCCGAGCACGCGCACCTCGCCGACGAGCAGGCGCTGCGCGAGGTGCTGGCCCGGTACTGCGTGCTGCTGCCGATCCCGGTCCACGTCGGCGACGACGAGGAGCCGGTCAACGGCGTGGTGGTGCCCTGGCGGCAGGACGTGCCCGGCTCGCCGCACCTGCACCGGATGCGGTTCGCCACCGCGTTCGCCCGCAGCTTCGAACCGCTGACCGCCTTCCCGGTGACGCCCGTCGAGGACCGCACCGACGCGGTCGGCCTGCTCTGGGTGCAGGACGGCGGGACGTACGGGTCCAGCGACAACCGGGACCTGGCGGTCTACCTGCGCGGCATGCTGCTCGCCGACGACGCCCGCGACCTGCTGCCCAGCTGGGCCGGCTTCATCGGCGGCGTGGTCGAGTCGACCCGGCTCACCCCCACCGCCAGCCGCGAGGACCTCCAGCGCGACGAGCACTACCGGGCCCTCCAGCAGGCGCTCGCCGACGCCATCGTGGACGGCCTGTACGAGACCGCCCGGCTGCACCCCGCGGCCTGGCGGCGGATCCTGGCCCGGCACGGACAGGACCTGCTCGGCGCCGCGCTCTGCGACGACCGGCTGTTCACCCTGCTCGCCGACGACGTCCCCGTCCCCACCTCGCAGGGCGAGCTGACCGCCGGCGCGCTGCGCGCCGCGGGCTCCGGCGCGGTGCACGTGGCGCTGGGCAGCGGCGGCGGCTTCGAGGAGATGCTGTACCGGGCGATGCAGGTGCCGATCGCCCGCGGCGACCGGTACGCGGTGCTGCCGTTCCTGCGCCGCTACGCCCGACTGCGGGACTGCCGGATCGTCGAACTCGGCAGCGAGAGCGGCAACAAGGAGCTGTTCCGGGCCCCCGACCTGCCGCTGCCCGCCGAGCAGCAGGCCTGGCTGGCCGCCGCGCTCACCGAGGACGGCGAGCAGCTGGTGCCCGCCCGGTTCGACCCGCCCGGGCTGCCGCTGGTGCTGGTGCCGGACCGCGAGGCCGAGCTGAAGGCCCGGATCGAGGACGACCGGGCGGACGCCCGGATCCCGTCCGCCGCCCTGCAGTTGGCCCGGGCGTTCACCGCGCGCACCGACGGCGCGGTCAAGGCCCGGCTGTACCTCAACCTGGCCTCGCCCGCCGTCCGCGACCTGCTGGCCGCGTACCGGGACGGGCACACCGGGGCGGCCACCGCCGCGGCGCTGCTGCGCTCGCTGAAGGTCATCATGGCGGCGGCCGCCGGCTCCGCGGGCGGCGACCTGGGGGCCGCGCTGGCCGGGATCTCCACCGCGGTGGCCGCGCTCACCGCCGCGGTGCCGGCCGACGGGCTGTCGGCGGTGCCCGACACCATCGCCGGAGGAACCGCAGACCTTCCGCAGGGGGACGAGGAACGATGACCACCGACATCTGGTCCTGGGTGCACGACACCCACCGGCAGCTCGCCGAGTCCGGGCAGCACCGGCTGGCCGACGCGCTCGCCGAGATCGCCGGACACGCCGTGGACGGCCGCAACGAGCAGCTGGACGCGATGTTCCCGGAGGCGCTGGCCTCCGCCCGGGCGCTCGAACTGCCCTGGGTGGAGGTGTTCCTGCGGCACTGGCGGCTGCAGAACCTGCTGAACAAGCGCCACCAGGGCGAGGCCGCGATGGCCGAGGCGGTGTCGCTGCTGGAGTTCGCTCACCGCGAGGAGACCGCCGCCTGCCCCCAGTCGGTGTGCGCCGTCCAGGACTTCACCATCTGCCACGCCAACATCGACGGCCCCGGCTACGTCCCCGAGCGGCTCGCCGTGCTGGAGGAGGCGCTGCAGCGGGTCGAACCGGCCCGGGCCTGCTTCGACTGCCTCTCCCGCGAGTACGCCGACACCCTGGAGGACGACGGCCGCCCCGCCGACGCGCTCACCCACCTCGACCGGGCCGAGACCCGGATCGCCGCGGCCGGCGAGCGGGTCTCGCTCTCCTTCGCGCACAGCCGGGCCTCCGCGCTGCACCGGCTCGGCCGCCACCAGGACGCGCTGGACGTCTACGACACCGCCGAGCGCGCCTACGTCGCCGCCGGGAACCGGCCGGACGACGACGACCGGCGCAAGCTCGCGGTCGGCCGGGCCCTGCAGTTCGCCGCGCTCGGCCGCACCGGCCCCGCGCTGGAGCAGCTGCCGGACGCCGAGGAGGCCGACCGCTACCCCGACATCCGGCACCGCTGGTCCGCCGCCGTCGAACTGCTGGCCGCCGCCGGGGAGTTCGACAACGACGCCGCGCTCGGCGCCCGGCTCGCCTCCTGGGCCGGCGAGCTGGACACCGCGGGCTCGCACCGCCCGTGCCTCGACCTGGTGCTGCGGGCCGGCCGGCTGGCCCTCGCCCGCGGGGCCCGCGAGGTCGCCCTCACCCTGGCCCGCACCGGCGGGCGCAAACTCGGACAGCTCCGCCGCACCGACGGCGTCGCCGAGCAGGTGGCCGCCCTGCGGGCCGCCGCCGAAGCCCTGCCACGGCCCGAACTCCCGGTCCCGGTCGAGGAGTTGGCTCAGTGGCTGGCCGAGCACCGCCCCGACCCGGAGACCGGCGCCGACCTGCTGGCCGCCGCCCTGGCCCTCGGCGAGCGCCCCGACACCGTCCTGGTGGTCAACCTGGCCGGCGCCCTCGGCTCGCTCGGCCACACCCGGGCCGTCGCCGAACTCGCCTGGGCACAGCTGGAGTTGGACCCCGGCCATGCGTACCTCACCGGCATGCTCGGCCAGTTGCTGATCGACGCCGAGGACGGCGAGGGCGTCGACCGGCTGGCCACCCGGCTGACCGCCGCCGGGGAGCCGTCCGACGCGCACTGGCTGCGGGCCCGCTGGGCCGCCGCCCAGGGCCGCTGGGAGGAGGTCGGCGAGCAGTGCGCCGCCGTCCTCGCCCACTCGCCCGAGGCGCTCAACACCCGCAGGCTGGCCGCGGCCGCCGCCACCCGGCGCGGCGAGCACGCCGAGGCCCAGCGGCTCTACGAGGACCTGCTCGCGCACGCCCTCGACCCGGCCGAGGCCGGCCCGGACGACGCGCACCGCACCGTCCAGGAACCCGACCTGTGGCACCTGGTCACCGCCGCCACCGCCAACCGCGACTGGGCGGCCGTCCGCGCCGCCGGGGCCCGGATCGGCATCGAGTTCGACACCGACAGCGGCCCCGTCGAGGAGGAGTGGCAGCTGATCGAGCTGCGCGTCCCGCGCGCCAACGGCACCACCACCGACCTGCCCGCGCTGCGCACCGGCCCGGCCACCGCCCGGGTGCTGCCGGTGCTCGGCGAGGACCTCGACCTCAACCACGGCGACATCGTGGTGTTCTCCCCGGCGGTCCTCAACGACCGCCCGGAGCCCGGCTCGGCGGAGGACGGGGAGTGGCGGCCGGTCTTCGAACTGCTCACCCTGCTCGACCCGGCCGGCTACACCACCTACTGGATCGACGGCGGCCGCCCCGACGAGGACGACTGGTACGCCCTGCGCGACGCCCTCCGGGCCGCCGGGCACGCCGTCTGGGTCTACAGCGGCGACCAGTACCGGATCACCGACCCGGGCGGCGACGAGGACGGCCTGCCCGGCATCTACGCCGCCATCGGCGTCCCGCCCACCAGCACCGCCGCCCGGGCCGACGCCCTGCTCACCGAACTCACCGCCCACCTCGCCCACCCGCTGGCCTGGCCCGCCCTCGCCGAGGCGGCGGGCGCCGACACCGCCCGCCACCGCAGGATCGTCGACGACTACGACCTCTGAACCCGGCCGCCCCGGCCCCGGCCCGCCCGGGTCAGGGCCGGGGCGGGGTGGGGTCGAGGTAGACCCGGGTGACGGCGGGGACGGCCCGGCGGACGGCGCGGTCGGCCCGGTCGCAGGCGGCCTCGATGTCGGCGGCGGTGGCCAGGTCGGCGAAGTCGACCTTGGCGGCCACCAGGACGTCGTCGGGGCCGTGCACGCTGGTGACCAGGTCCAGGACCCGGACGACCTGCGGCTGGGCGGTCAGCGTCTCGGCGATCGCGCGCTCGTACCGCTCGGGCAGCGGGCGGCCGATCAGCAGCGAGGCGTTGTCGCGGGCCAGCACGTAGGCCACCCAGGCGAGCAGGGCGCCGATCAGGACCGAGGCCAGGCCGTCCCAGAGCGCGTCGCCGGTGAGCTCGGCGCCGAGCAGGCCGCCGAAGGCCAGCAGCAGGCCGACCAGGGCGGCGGCGTCCTCCAGGAAGACGGCCTTCACCGCGGTGTCGGAGGTGTGCCGCAGGTAGCGGTAGCCGCCGACGCGCAGCCGGCGGGTCTCGCCGCGCAGTTGACGCACCGTCCGGGAGAGCGAGACGGACTCCAGGGCGAAGGCGACGGCGAGGATCAGGTAGGACAGGGCCGGGCTGCCCAGCTCCTCGCCGTACCGCAGGGTGTGGATGCCGTCGTGGACGGAGAAGACCGCGCCGCCGACGAAGGTGGCGAAGGAGGCCAGCAGCGCCCACAGGTAGCGTTCGCGGCCGTAGCCGAGCGGGTGCTTGTCGTCGGCGGGGCGGGCGCTGCGCTTGAGCGAGAGGAACAGCAGCACCTCGGTGACGGTGTCGGCGAAGGAGTGCGCCGCCTCGGAGAGCATCGCGCTGGAGCCGCTGAGCGCGCCCGCCACGGCCTTGGCCAGGGCGATGCCGAGGTTGCACAGGCCCGCGACGACCACTGTGGTGACGCTCTCGCCGCCGCTGTCCCCGGGGGCGCCGTCCGTCGTCCGCTGCTCGCTCATAACCGGTCATTGTGTCCGGTTCGCGGGCCTTCATTCCGGAGCGGGCGCGGGCATGTCCGCCCGGCGCCGGGCGGACCGGCCGGGGTGGTGGCGGGGACCACGCCACGGGTTGTTCGCACCGCCGCCACCGATCGGGCAAGGTGGAGGCCAGGAGGCGGCCCCGACCGGGCGGGCGGCCGGGGTGGTGGAGGAAGTGCCGTGTCCGATAGCGAGCCGGAGGGCGTGCCGGCGCCGGGAGCGCCGCCCACCGAGGGGCTGCTCGGGCCGGACGCGCCGCCGATCGAACGGACCGTCAGCGTGCCGCACGCGCCGGAGCCGGTGCAGACCGAGGGCCTGCTCGGGCACCAGCCGGTGCCGGAGGCCGCGGAGGCCGTCCGGGCCCGGCGCAGCCCGCTGTTCCAGGACACCCTGACGCCCGAGGAGTGGAACGCGGCCGGCTACACCCCGGCGCACGGCATCGACCTGGCCGAGCTGCACAAGGGCGCCCCCGGCGAGGCCCCCTGGCCGGACCGGATGCGCACCCTGCTGCGGACGCCGATGGCCGAGCGCCCGGCGTTCGAGCGCACCGCCCGCGAACTGCACCCCGCCGCCGGGGCGCAGGCCCAGCGCAACGTGCCGCGGGTGCTCGACCTGTCGCTGCGGATCGGCGAGCTGCTGCTGGCCAGCGGCGAGGCCGCCGAGGACGTGGAGGCCGCGATGCTCGGCATCGCCCACGCGTACCGGCTCGACCACTGCGAACCGCAGGTCACCTTCACGCTGATCTCGATCTCCCACCAGCCCTCGCTGATCGACCCGCCGGTCACCGCGGACCGGGTGGTGCGCCGCCGCACCTCCGACTACACCCGGCTGGCCGCCGTGTACGAGCTGGTCGCCGACATCACCGCCGAGCAGGTCACCGTCAACGACGCGTACCGGCGCCTCGCCGAGATCCGGCGCAACCGGCACCCGTACCCGGCGTGGCTGATGTCGGTGGCCACCGGGCTGCTGGCCGGGGCGGCGTCCTTCCTGGTCGGCGGGAAGGTCGACTCGACGGCCTGGCTGGTGTTCGTCTCCGCGTTCACCACCGCCGTGGTCGGCGACCGGCTGGCCTCGGCGATCGCCCGCCGCGGACTGCCCGAGTTCTACCAGTTCGTGATCGCGGCGATGCCGGCCGCGCTCTGCGGCATCCTGCTGTCCTTCAACGAACTGCACCTGCGCGGCTCGGTGGTGATCACCGGTGGGCTGTTCGCGCTGCTGCCCGGCCGGGCCATGGTCGCCGCCGTCCAGGACGGCCTGACCGGCTTCTACATCACCGCGGCGGCCCGGCTGCTGGAGGTGATGTACCTGATCGCGGGCATCGTCATCGGCGTGATGCTGGTGCTGTACGTCGGCGTCAACTACAACGCCCGGCTGAAACCCGACGAGAGCCTGGGCGGCATCGCCAGCCCGCCGGTCCAGCTGGTCGCCGCGATGGTGCTGGCGCTGGCCTTCGCCATGCTGCTGCAGACCGACCGGCGCTCGCTGCCGATGGTGGTGCTGAACGCCGCCGTCGGCTGGTCCACGTACGGCGTGCTCACCCACAACGCGGGCGTCTCGGCGATCGTCGCCACCGGCCTGGCGGCCGGCCTGGTCGGCCTGTTCGGGCAGCTGCTGGCCCGCTACCGGGCGGCCTCCGCGCTGCCGTACGTGACCGCCGCGATCGGGCCGCTGATGCCCGGTTCGGCGCTGTACCTCGGCATGCTGGCGTTCGCCCAGGGCCACGCCGGGTCCGGGCTGGTCTCCGCCTCCCGGGCGGTCGCGCTGGCGCTGGCGCTGGCCATCGGCGTCAACCTCGGCGGCGAGGTGGCCCGGCTGTTCCTGAAGAACCCCGGCGCCAGCGACCGGGACACCCCGCACGCGCTGATCCCGCGCCGGGCGGCGAAGCGCACCCGTGGCTTCTAGCGAGCCCCCTGTCGGATAGAGGCACCACCCGATGATCAGTGCACTGCTGGACGGTTACCGCCACCACATCGTGGACGCCCACAAGCAGCCGCTGTTCCTGCTGCTGGTCGGGTTCATCACCTCGTTCGCGTTCATCCGGTTCAGCACCCGGATGATCCGCGCCCAGGTCCGCTGGTGGCCCGGCAACATCACCCCCGGCGGGCTGCACATCCACCACATGGTGTTCGGCCTGGGCTTCCTGCTGCTCGGCGGCATCGGCACCTTCGCCACCGACGGCGGCCACCCCTGGACCGACTGGTTCGGCCTCTCCTTCGGCATCGGCTGCGGGCTGGTGCTGGACGAGTTCGCCCTGATCCTGCACCTGGACGACGTGTACTGGAGCGAACAGGGCCGCAAGTCGGTGGACGCGGTGATCCTCGGCATCCTGCTCACCGCGCTGCTGCTCACCGGCTACGTGCCGCTCGGCGTCGTCCCCGGCCAGGACACCCGCTGGGGGCTGGTCGCGGTGATCGGGGTCAACGCGCTGGTCTGCCTGGTCGCGCTGCTCAAGGGCAAGGTCTGGACGGGCCTGCTCGGCATCATGGTGCCCGGCCTGTCCTGGATCGGCGCGATCCGGCTGGCCCGCCCCGCCAGCCCCTGGGCACGCTGGCGGTACGCCGGGCGCCCCCGCCGGATGGCCCGGGCGGCCCGGCGCGAACGGCGGCTGCACGCGCGGACGGACCGGGCCCGGACCTGGCTGTTCGACCTGATCGCCGGGGCGCCCGACAAGGTCCCGGCCGGGCACCCGAAGGCGCACGCGGTGGCCGAGCGGATGGCCGCCAAGGCGCTCGCGCACCGGTACCGGCCCGGCCGCGGCGGGCGGGTCGGCGGCCCGGGCGGTCCGGGCGCCGGGGGCCGGGCGGACGGCGCGGAGGCGGCCGGCGGCGACCCGGCCCGGCGGGCCCGGGCCCAGCGCCGGCGGCGCACCGTCCGGGCCGGGCGGGCGCGGACCACCGCGACCGGGCCGGGGCGGCCGTCGGGGCGGCCCTCGGGGCGGGTGCGCTGACCGGGCGGGGCGGCGCAGGGGGTGTGGGGGAGGGGTGTTGAAGGGGCGTTGAAAATCGGGGTGGTGCGTCGGCGAACCGGTAGGGTTCGTGGACGTCCCTCCTCGGGCGGTGCGGATGCCCGTTCACACAATCGGACATCTCACTCGCGCAGCCGTATGGCGATGGCGCCGAGCCACCGTCGGGTCTGAGAATCTTGCGGTGCGTGACCGGATTGTCACGTCATGGGATATCTGGCTGATCGTCAGAACCCCGTCGCCACCCGCCGAGAGGGGATCCCGTCATGCCGCGCAGGTTCCTCCCCGCCCTCCTGCTCGCCGGTGCCGCCCTGCTCGCCCTGCTGCCCGCCGCGAACGCGCCCGCCGCGCCCGCCGCTGCTCCGGCAGCCGGGCCGGAGGGCCTGCCGCAGGCCGCGCCTGCCGCGCTCGCCGCGTTCGCCGCGCCCGCCGTGCTGCCCGCCGACGAACCGGAGCCCGGCTTCCCCAGCGCGGACGACGTCGCCCGGGCCCGGGCCGAGGCCGACGCCAAGGCCGCCGACGCCACCGCCGTCGAGGCCCGGCTGGCCGCCGCCCGGGACGAGCTCGACAAGGCCGGGCAGGCCGCCGAGCAGGCCGTCGAGGCGTACAACGGCGCGCTCGTCCGGCTCGGCCGGGCCCAGGAGGCGTCCCGGGCCGCCGCCGAGCGCTCCACCGCCGCCGAGGCCGCCCACGCCGAGGCCGCCGACCGGGCTGCCGGGCTGGTCGCCGAGATCTACCGCCAGGGTGCCTCGCCCCAACTCTCGGCCGTCAACGCCCTGTTGGGCGCGCGCGGCCCGGCCTCGCTGACCGGCCAGGCCGCTGCCGTCGGCACCGCGGGCGCCCAGACCCGGCAGATCCTCGACGACGCCACCGGCACCGCGAAGGCCGCCGCCCGGGCCGCCGAGGAGGCCCGCACCGCCGAGGGCGCCGCCCGCACCGCCGCCGGGACCGTCCGCACCGCCAAGGAGCAGGCCCAGCAGCGGGTCGCCGACCAGCAGAACCGGGTCGCCGAGATCGGCCGCCGCCGGGAGGCCCTGCTCGCCGAACTCGCCACCGCCCGCAACACCACCGTCGAACTCGAACGGCAGCGCCAGGAAGCCCTCGACGCGCTCGCCGCCCGCGCGGCCGAGGAGGCCGCCCGCCGGGCCCAGGCCGAGGCCGAAGCGGCCGCCGCCGCCCAGGCCGCCCGGCACCACGCCGCCCCGCAGCGGGAGGGCGCCGCCTGGTCGGCGGGCGGCTCCGAGGCCGCCCTCGCCTTCGCCCGCTCCGTCGTCGGCCTGCCCTACATCTGGGGCGGCGAGGGCCCGCAGGGCTACGACTGCTCCGGCCTGACCATGATGGCCTGGCGGCGCGGCGGCAAGCAGCTCACCCACTTCGCCGCCGACCAGTACGCCGAGTCCACCCCGGTCGGCTACGCCCAACTCCGGCCCGGGGACCTGGTGTTCTGGACCAAGACCGGCCGCGCCGCGGACATCTACCACGTCGCCATCTACCTCGGCGACGACCAGATGATCGAGGCCCCCCGCCCCGGCGCCGCGATCAAGCAGGCCAGCCTCTGGATCATGGGCCGCCCGGACTTCTACGCCCGCCCCTGACGTCCGCCCCTGGCGCCCGCTCCTGGCGCTTGCCCCCGACGTCCGCTCCCGGCGCCCGCGGCAGGGGTTCCGGGCCGGGCGGAAAACCGGGTGCCGTGCCGGGAAGGGCGTCGTACCGTGGCTCGATGGGCAACGACGCACAGCAGGGCCCCGACCGGGGCATCGAGATCCGGCCGATCACCCACGAGGAACTGGCCGACTGGGACCGGGCGCTGGCGCTCGGGTTCATGCGTCCGCACGTCTCCCCGGCGGTCGAGTGGCGCCAGCTGCTGTTCGAACCGGGGCGGATGCTGGGCGCGTTCGACCACGACTTCCCGGGCGCCGACCGGCCGCGCTGCGTGGCGACCTTCCGCAGCTTCGACACCGGGCTGACGGTGCCCGGCGGGGAGCGGCTGCCGGTCGACGCGATCACCGGCGTCACGGTGAACTCCACCCACCGCCGGCGCGGCCTGCTCAGCGGCATGATGCGGCGCGACCTGGCCGCCGCCCGCGAGCGCGGCTCGGCCGCCGCCATCCTGATCGCCGCCGAGCACAACATCTACGGCCGGTTCGGCTTCGGCTCGGCCGTCCCGCTGGCGGGCTGGCGGGTCGACGTGCGGCGCTCCGGCGGCGTCCGGGCCGGGCTGCCCGTGCACGAGGGCCACCGGATCGACTTCGCCACGCTGGAGGAGTTCGGCAAGCTCGGCCCCGACCTGCACGAGCGCTGGCGCCCCACCCAGCCCGGCGCGATCGGCCGCCCGGACGCCTGGTGGCGGCTGCGGGCCGGCGAGGTCGACCTGCCCGGCTTCGACTGGAAGCAGGGCTTCAACGTCTTCCACCGCACCGCCGACGGCACCCTCACCGGCATGGCCAACTACACCGTCGACGACAAGTGGGACGGCGCCTACCCCGACTGCCCGCTGACCGTCCGGGACTTCATCGCGCTGGACCGGGAGACCGCCAACGCGCTCTGGGCGTTCCTGTTCTCCGTCGACTGGGTGCGCCACGTGGTCGCCCCGCACCTCGGCCCCGGCCACGTGCTGCCGCTGCTGCTCGACGACCCGCGCGGCGCCAAGCCGCACGAGGAGAGCGCCGACTTCACCTGGCTGCGGCTGCTCGACCTGCCCGCCGCGTTCGCCGCCCGCCGCTACGAGGCCCCCGGCCGCCTGGTGCTGGACGTCATCGACCGCGAGGGCTGGACGGCCGGGCGCTGGGCGCTGGAGGCCGCCGCCGACGGCACCGGCCGGATCACCCGCACCGACGACCCGGCCGACCTCGCGCTCGACGTCTCCCGGCTCGGCAGCCTGTACCTCGGCGGCGGCAGCGCGGCCGGCTTGGCCGACGCCGCCCTGCTCACCGAGCACACCCCGGGCGCGGCCGTCCGCGCCGACACCCTGCTGCGCACCGCCCGCGCCCCGTGGAACCCGGACGGCTTCTGACCGGGTTCCGCTGCCCGCCGTCCTGGCGGAACGTCAATTGCAGAACATCGGAATTCACTCGTAGCGGTGTCGAACGTGCTTGCGGTGGCGTGGAATTGGCGCGGCGCGGGCGCAACTCTGGCGAATGGGAGGTGAGCTGGGGGAACGGGGGCGGTCGGGGAGTCCCGCAGGGGTGAACGCGCGTGCAGTGCGGACGCGAATGTTCGAATCTGACGGATCGACAGTTTCCTTGGCGCTGCCTAGCGTTCGGGATGTTCGGGCCAGCGAAATGCCCCGGCGGACGCCATCACATCCCCGGGGCGAGGCCGAAGTCCGTCTGAAAGCTTCGACATGTTCCATTTTACCGGCTGGGCGGGCGCCGCTGTCGCCGTTCCCGCGCTTCTCGTCGTCCTGGTCCTCGCCCGGCTGCTCTTCGCCGGCTCCGACCGCGCCTCGACCGGCCGCCACCGGGCCGGCGTCCGCACTCCGTCGGCCCCGGCACCAGCCTCGGCCCCGGCATCAGCACCGGCGCCCGGTCCGGCGTCGGCTCAAGCTCCTCCGGTTCCGGTTCCGGTGCTGCGGGGTCCGAACACGCTGCCGCTGTGCTCCCGGTACCGGCGGCCGATGTCCGTCCGCACGCTGCACCGGACGATCATGCCGAGGTTCCCGGTCTTCCACGGCCCCGCCGTCCGGCTCGCCGTCCGCCGGGCCCCGCGCCCCGTCCCCCGCCCGGTCGCGCGTCCCGCCGCCTGCCCGGTCGACCGGCCGAACGCCGTCCCGCGCGTCATGCCGCTGTGGGCCGCGCACGCCGGGGGAGCGGGGGAGGGCGGGGCGTGAGGGGGTTACCTGACGATGCTCTTGCCGATGCTGGGGAGCACGAAGTCCTGGATCAGGCCCTTGGCGTCGCGGACCAGGGGGCGGAAGACCCGGTAGCGGGAGAGGTTGATGAGGCGGCCGACCAGGGGGGTGGAGCGGCGGACGAACTCGCGGGTGCGCTCGGTGTCGGGGGTGCGGTCGAAGACCCAGTAGAGGACGACGACCATCAGGTGCAGCCAGAGCACGTCGGGCAGCAGCTCGACGAGTTCGGCGTCGAGCTTGGGGGCGAGTTCGGAGCCCTGGAGCACGTCGCGGAAGAGTTCGACGGCGGTGGCCCGGGCCGGGTGGGACTCGTTGGAGAAGGGGCTGAGCGAGCTGGTCGGGTCGGCGGCGGTGCGGAAGAACTGGGCCGAGAACTCGTGGTACGGGGCGGCGGTGTCGATCCAGGACTCGATGGCGATCTGCAGGCGTTCGGCGAAGTCGCGGGTGCCGGCCATCCGGATCCGGGCGTCGGCGGCGTGCTCGTAGGTCATCCGGTCGTAGAAGCCCTGGATCAGGAACTCCTTGGCCGAGAAGTAGTAGTACGCGCTGCCGACCGAGACGCCGGCCTCGGTGGCGATCGCGCGCATGGTGGTCTTCTCGTAGCCGCGTTCCCGGAACAGCCGCATCGCGGTCTCCAGGATCAGCGCGCGGGTGGCCTCGCTCTTGTCGGTCTTCGGCTGGGCCCGGCCGCCCGCCAGCTCGCCGGACGCGGGCAGGCCGGTCGCCTGCTCGTCCTTGTCGCTCGCGTTCTCCACGCCACCGGACCCTACCGGGCGCCGATGACTCCCCTGCTGGCCGTTTCCTGCCACCTCGCCCCGCCCGATCCGGTTTCGTCGTGGTCTCCTACGGCCCGAGCCTAGCCCGGACCGGGACAACTCCGGACCGGGAGGGCGAATCGGAAACGGGGGGCGACGCGCCCGGTGCCCCCCGGCACCGGGTCGGTCGTGCAGGCGGGTCGCCGGCCCGTCCGGTGCCGGAGGCCGGTCGGACGGCTCCCTGCCGGCGGCCGGGAGCCAGCGTTTCGAACGTGTTCAAAACGCCGTGGACGACTCTAGGGCATCGGTTCGGACACGCTCAACCCCCGGGCCGGAAAAGGTCCGGCGGCGGGTGTGCGAGGCTGGCCGCATGCCCGACCCCACCCCGCCCCCGGCCGCCCTGCGCGAGGGCGGCGCCGCGGACGCCGCCGCCGTCGCCGGGCTGTACACCGCCGGCCGCCGCAGCGCGTACGCCGCCCTGCTGCCGGCGGAACTGCTGGACGCCGACGCCGCCGAGCAGGAACTGCTCTGGACGCTGCGGCTGGACGCCGACTACGGGACGCCCGCCGACACCCCCGTCCTGCTGCTCGCCGAGGACCCGGACGGCGCCGCCGTCGGCTTCGCGTACCTGGTGCCGGACGGCGGCGCGGTGCGGCTGGAGCAGCTGCACGTCCGCCCCGACCGGGCCGGCGGCGGGATCGGCACCCTCCTGCTGCGCGCCGCGCTGGACCGCTTCCCGCAGGCACCCGTCCGGCTGGACGTGCTGGCCGCGAACCGGCGGGCGGTGGCGTTCTACGAGCGGCACGGCGCCCGCCGCCTCGGCCGCGGCACCGCGCACTTCCCGGACGGGTCGCGGCTGCCCGAGTACCGGTACGGCTGGCGCTGACGGGCCGTCAGGCTGCTTGGAGTGAGCAGGAGTTGTCCGGTCGGCGGGCGGCCAGCCGGGCGGCGAGGCCCAGGGCGAGGGCGGCGGCGCAGACGGGCAGCAGGTAGCCGGTGCCGGGGGCGGTGTGCTGGGCGAGCGCGCCGCCGAGGGTCGCGCCGGTGGAGATGCCGACCAGGATCGCGGAGACCGCCAGCGCCATCCCCTCGGTCAACCGGTGGGCGGGCAGCAGGCGTTGGGCCAGCGTCATGCCGCTGACCATGGTCGGCGCGGTGCCCGACCCGGCCGCCAGCAGGGCCGCGCCCAGCAGCGGCACGCCCGCCCCGGACAGGCCCGCCGCCAGCGGCAGCAGCATCAGGGCGGTCATCGCGCCGGTGCCCAGCGCCAGCCGGAGCGCCGCCGGGCGGCGCGGCCGGACCGCGCCGAACACCAGCCCCGACACGCAGGACCCGGCCGCCACCAGGGCCAGCAGGCCGCCGCCCGCCGACTGCCGGCCGAGCGCGTCGGTGTAGGCGAGCGTGGTGACCTCCATCGCGCCGAACAGCACCCCGGCGGACAGGAACACCGCGAGCAGCGGCGGCAGGCCCGGCGTCCGGAACAACCCCCGGGTAGCAGCGGGGGTTCGAATGGCCGGTGGTGGTTCGGTGGCGCGCTGGGCGGCGAACAGCAGGGTGCCGACGGTGCCCAGCACCCGGGCGGCGAGCAGCCCGGCCTCGGGGGCGACGGCGGTGCACAGGGCCATGCCGAGCACCGGTCCGGCCATGAAGCACAGCTCGTCCAGCGACTGCTCCAGCGCGTTGGCCCGGTGCAGCACGGCCGGGTCGGCGCGGTGCAGGTGCGCCCAGCGGGCCCGGGCCATGCCGCCCAGGTCGGGGCTGCTGCCGGAGAGCGCCCAGCACAGGAAGAGCGTCCAGGCGGGCGCGCCGGAGCGCACGCACAGCAGCAGCCCCGCCGTCGGCAGCGCGGTGGCCAGCACCGAGGGCACCGCGACCCGGGCCTGGCCGAGCCGGTCGACCAGCCGTCCCAGCAGCGGCAGCAGCGCCGCGCCCGCCAGCACGCCGACCGCGGAGACCGACCCGGCCAGCGCGTAGGAGCCGCGCCGGTCGGCGACCAGCACCACGACGCAGACGCCGTTCATCGCCAGGGCGAGCCGGCCGAGCAGCCCGGACAGCGTGAAGGTCAGGGTGCCGGGGGCGGCGAACACCGGGCGGTAGCGGGCGAGCGGCAGCGACAAGGAGGGGCTCCAGGGTGAGGTGGGGAGCCTCCAGCCTCGGGGCGGGGGAGCGGGGGCGTCCAACACCCGTTCCGCCGGATTCACCGGATCCTGTTGTTAATCTTCCAGGCGTGTCCCGAGACCTCCACCCCCGCCTGCTGCGCAGCTTCGCCGCCGTCGCCGAGACCCTGCACTTCGGCCGCGCCGCCGAGCGGCTGCACCTGGCCCAGCAGGCCGTCAGTCGCGACGTGCAGGCGCTGGAACGGGAGTTGGGCTGCGTGCTGCTGCACCGCTCCACCCGCAGCGTCGAGTTGACCGAGGCGGGCGCGGCCCTGCTGCCCAAGGCCCGCCACCTGCTGGAACTGCAGGCCGAGATCGCCGCGCTGGGCGACACCCGGGCGCTGCTGGTCGACCTCAACAGCCAGGACTGGGGGCCGGACCACGCCGCCGAACGGGTGCTCACCGCGGCCCGCCGGCGTTGCCCGGAGGCCGAGCTGCTGGCCCGCTACTGCGGCGGACTCGCCGCCGCCGCACGGGAGTTGGCGGCCCACCGGCTGGACGCCTCGTTCGGCCGGTACGCCGGACTGCCCGCCGCCGACCGGGCCCGGCTGGCGCACCTGCCGGTCCGGCTGGAGCCGATGGCGGTCTTCCTGCCGTCCGGGCACCCGCTGGCCGCGCTGCCCGCCGTCCCGCTGGCCGCGCTCGCCGGGCACCCGGTGGACGTGTTCGCCGGGCAGCCCGCCACCGCCGAGTGGACCGACCTCGGCCTGCGGCTGCTCGCGGCGCACGGTCTGACGGCCGCGCCCGGACGCACCCCGCCGGTCGGGACCGCCGAGTTCGCCCGCTACCTGGCCCGGCACGGCGACCCGGTGCTGACCAGCGCCGGGGCGCAGGACTCGCCGGGCGCGGTGGTCCGGCCGCTGGTCGACCCGGTGCCGCTCAGCCTGGTCGGCCTGGTGCACCGGCCGGGCGGGCGCCACCCGGGGCTGGCCGCGCTGCGCGCCTGCGCGGCCGAACTGGCCTCCGCCGAGGGCTGGTTGAGCCGCCCGCCGGACAGCTGGCTGCCGGCCGAGGACGCGGCGCTGCTGTAGGCCGGGCGCGCCGCTGCAGGTCGGGTGCGCTGCTACAGGTCGGGCGCGCTGCTGCAGGCTTGTCCGGTCGAGGGCCCGGGAACGGCGGCGCTGCTGCCTGCTTGAGGGCCCGGGAACGGCGGCGCCCCCGCCGAGGGGGACGGCGGGGGCGGTACCGGGGAGGCCGCGCGGCGGCCGGGACAGGCGGGTTCAGGAGGCTCGCACGGCGGAGATGTCCAGGGTCAGCTTGACCTTCTCGCCGATCAGCACGCCGCCGGTCTCCAGCGCGGCGTTGTAGGTCAGGCCCCAGGAGGTGCGGTCGACGCTGGTGCCGCCCTCGAAGCCGACCCGGTTGGCGCCGTACACGTCGGTGGCCGAGCCGGTGAACTCGAGGTCGAGGACGACCGGGCGGGTGGTGCCCTTGATGGTCAGGTCGCCGTGCAGGCGGTAGGTGTCGCCGTCGACCTGCTCGGCGGTGGTCGACTTGAAGGTGATCTCCGGGTGCGCGGCGGCGTCGAAGAAGTCGCCGGTGCGCAGGTGCTCGTCGCGCTGGGCCTGGCCGGTGCTGATCGAGGCGACCTTGATGACCAGCTCGGCGGTGGAGGCGGCCGGGTTGGAGCCGTCCAGGTGCAGCTTGCCCTCGTACTCGGCGAACTCGCCGCGGACGTTGGTGACCATCGCGTGCCGGACCGCGAAGCCGATCTTGGAGTGCGCGGCGTCGATGGTGTAGTCGCCGGTCAGGTGGGCCAGGTCCGGGCCCTGGACAGTGGTGGCGGCCGGGGCGGTGGTGGCGGCGGTGTTCTTGCTGCGGTTGAAGATGCCCATGACTTCTCTCCTCGGGACGGGGGTCGAAGCCATTCGTTGAGGCTTCAACTTGTTCACGTGGTTCACCGTACGCCGATCTGGTTCAACTTTCAACCATGAAGTTGAAAGTTGTCCGAAATTCGACCGGGAGACCGCCGCGCACAGCGTTGTCCCCAGCCTGTGGACAAGGAGCGCCCGCCCGCGCCGCGCCGCGGAAAACCGGGTGCGCCCGCCCGCCCGGCCGTCCACACTGGCCGCCGGAACCCCCCCCGAACCCCACCCTCCTTGGGAGAGCTGTGCAGTCTGCCGTCACCGTGTCGCCGTCCCAGGTCCCCGAGCTGCTGCTCGGCCTCGCCACCGTGCGGCCGGTGTTCCTCTGGGGCGCCCCCGGGATCGGCAAGTCCTCGCTGGTCAACCGGTTCGCCGAGTCGATCGGCCTGGAGTGCGTCTCGCTGCTCGGCACCCAGCTCGCCCCCGAGGACCTGATCGGCGTCCCGCAGATCACCCCCGAGGGCCGCTCCCGGTTCTGCCCGCCCGAGACGATCGCCCGCGACCAGCCGTACTGCCTGTTCCTGGACGAGCTGAACGCCGCCACCCCCGACGTCCAGAAGGCCTTCTACTCGCTGATCCTGGACCGCCGGATCGGGAACTACGAACTGCCGCCCGGCTCGATCGTGATCGGCGCCGGCAACCGGGCCACCGACGGCGCGCTCGCCCGACCGATGCCGTCCGCGCTGCTCAACCGCCTGGTCCACGTCCACCTGCGGGCCAGCCCCGACGACTGGCTCGGCTGGGCCGCCGGGCACGGCATCCACCCGTGGATCACCGACCACCTCACCGACCGGCCCGACCACCTGTGGTCCGCCCCGCCCAAGACCGAGGAGCCGTTCTCCACCCCGCGCGCCTGGCACATGCTCTCCGACGCGCTGCACTCCTTCGGCCCCGGCCTCGACGAGGACACCCTCAAGGTGCTCGCCCACGGCCTGCTCACCCCCGCCCACGCCGTCGCCTTCTGCGGCTACGCCAAGATCGTCCGCAACGCGTACGGGCTGGACGCGATCCTGAAGGGCGACGCCTCCTGGCCGCGCCGGGTCGAGGACCGCGACCTGCTCTACTACCTCGCCGACTCCTTCCGCGGCCGCCTGGCCAAGGAACTGCCCGCCCGCAAGGAACACGCCTCGCCGACCGTCCGCCAGCACGCCTACCGCTCCAAGTCGCTGCTGGTGCAGCTCGCCGAGATCTCCGTCGAGGTCGCCCAGACCGTGATCGCCGACGGCCCCGACGGCAACCCCGTGCTGCCGTCCTGGTTCCTGATCGAAGCCGCCCGCGACCTGCCCCGCCTGGTCGAGGCCCGCCGGTGAGCGGCCACCGCCCCGCCGCCAAGCCCGAGCAGACCGACCCGGTCAGGGCCGCGTTCACCGCCGGACTGGCCAAGGTCCACCACAACCCCGCGCTCGCCGCCGTCCCCGCCGCACTGTGCCGCCAGGACGCGGACCGCTGCCCGCTGCACCCCGCCACCGGCTGGGTCGTCGCCGACTCGCACGGCGTCCTGCACCACCACCGGACCCGCCGCGCCGAACCCGAGGAGTGGGCCTGGGCCCTCGCCCACGCCCTGCTCCACCTCGGCTTCGGCCACCTCCCCGCCGCCCGCGGCCCCCGCGCCCAGCCCGACGCCGCCGACCTCGCCGCCCGCTGCGCCGTCGTCAACCGCTTCCTCGCCACCTTCCCGATCGGCCGCGCCCCCGACGACCTGCCTCCGCACTGGCCCGGCGGCGACGAGGAGGAACTCGCCGCCCGCTGGCGCCGCGACGGCGTCCCCGCCGAGTACCGGGCCTGCGGCACCGGCGGCGACCGCCCCGACCAGCACCTCGAAACCTGGACCGCCCACCAGGACCCGGAGGACCGGACCCTCGCCTTCGCCCACGCCCTCACCCGCACCGTCTCCGCCGCCATGGACGTGGCCGGCGGCCGCCGCGAGACCTGCGACGGCGCCCGCCTCCCGCAGCGCCCCTGGGAACGCGCCCTCGGCTGGTTCGTCGCCCACTACCCGCTGCTCGGCGGCCTCGCCGCCGGCCTCACCCTGGTCGCCGACGCCGAACTCGCCCGCGCCCACGGCATCACCGTCGCCGCCGTCAACGCCGAGGCCGGCGAGATCTACCTCAACCCGCTGCGCCACCACACCGACGAGGAGTGGCGCTTCATCCTCGCCCACGAGATGCTGCACGCCGCCCTCCGCCACGGCGACCGGGCCGGCGGCCGCGACCCGTACCTGTTCAACGTCGCCGCCGACTACGTCGTCAACGGCTGGCTGCTGGAGATGGACGTCGGCGAGATGCCCGAAGGACTGCTGCACGACCCCGCCCTGAAGGGCCTGTCCGCCGAAGAGGTCTACGACCGGATCGCCCGCGACCAGCGCCGCCTGCGCCGCCTCGCCACCCTGCGCGGCAAGGGCCTCGGCGACATCCTCGGCGAACCGCTGCCCCGCGGCGGCCGCGGCTACGTCGACCTCGACGACTTCTACCGGCGCGGCCTGCAACAGGGCTTCGACCTGCACACCCGCGACCGCGGCCGGCTGCCCGCCGGACTGGTCGACGAGATCCGCGCGCTCTCCCAGCCGCCGCTCCGCTGGGACGCGCAACTCGCCCGCTGGTTCGACGAGTTCGTCCCCCGCCCGGAGCCGCTCCGCTCCTACGCCCGCCCCTCCCGGCGGCAGTCCGCCAGCCCCGACATCCCGCGCGCCGGACGCCACCACCCGTACCAGGAGACCCCGCGCTGCACCTTCGGCGTGCTGCTCGACACCTCCGCCTCGATGGACCGCACCCTGCTCGGCAAGGCGCTCGGCGCGATCGCCTCCTACGCCGCCGCCCGCGACGTCCCCGCCGCCCGGGTCGTCTACTGCGACGCCGCCCCGCACGACGCGGGCTACCTGCCGGTCGCCGAACTCGCCGGCCGGGTCCGGGTCCGCGGCCGCGGCGGCACCGTCCTGCAACCCGGCGTCGACCTGCTCGCCCGCGCCCCCGACTTCCCCGCCACCGCTCCCCTGCTGATCATCACCGACACCGACTGCGACACCCTCCGCGTCCCCCGCCGCGAACACGCCTACCTCGTCCCGCGCGGCGCGACGCTGCCGTTCACCCCGCGCGGGCCGGTGTTCCACTTCAGCTGAAGGACGAAGGGCGACGAAACCAGGGGCCCGGGGAACGGCGGGTCGATGCTGCTGGGGGCCGGAGCCCACCGGTGAGTCCGTGCTGCTCCGGGCCCGGGCGGAAACCGGAAGCGGCCCGCAGGGGCTGTCGGTGGGGCGGCCTACCCTGGAGGGTCCGCGCCCGATGCTCCGGAGGCCCCGATGTACGTCCTGCACGCCCAGTGGCGGGCCGACGGGCGGCTCGGGGTGTGGGCGGAGGACGCCGGGGCGTTCCGCGGGCGGGCGGTGGAGGGGGTGCGGCACCCGTTCGCCTGCGCGGCGGGCGAGGTGGCGGGGCTGCTCGCGGCGGTCGGCCCGGGCCCGGCCTGGCTGGCGGAGCGCGGGGACGAACGCTGGCTGACGCTGCGGCTGCCGACGCTCGGCTCGCGGCCGACGCCCTCGCCCGACCTCCCGGTGGGCTCCACCGCCAAGGGCCTGGAACTGCGGCCGTGGCGGATCCCGGCGCTGCTGTTCGACCGGCCCGAGGCCGCCCAGCTGCTCGGCGAGCTGTTCGACCCGTACTGGCCCGGCAGCACCGTCGAACTGCCCGACGGCCGGACGGCGGAGCTCGCGTACGGGGCGTCGCTGCGCTGGCTGACGGGCGTGCACGACCTGGCCTGGCGGCTGGCCGGGCGGGGCCGGGTGCTGCCCGCGCTGGTCGCCGAGCCCGGCGGGTGGGCGGCCCGCTGGCGGCCCGCGCACGATCCGGCCAGCCGCCGGGAGGCCCGCGCGCTGGCGGCCGGCTGCCCGCCCGCCGCCCGCGCCGAGGACGGCCACGAGCCCACCGGCGGCGCCCTGTTCGGCACCGTGCTGGAGGCGCTCACCGACCACGAGACCCGGGTCGCCCTCGGGCCCGACGCGCCGGCCGCCCCGGGCGGGCCCGACTGGGTCGCCGCGCTGCGCGGCCCCGACGGCCGGCTGCCCGCCCCGCCCGCACCGGAGCAGGTCGCCCGGCTCGCCGCCGCCGCGGCCGGCACCGGCCCCGACGGCAGCCTCCGGCTGGCCTTCCGGCTCGCCGAACCGCTCGGCACCGCCGCCGACGACCCGGACGCCACCGTCGTGGCCGAGACCTGGCGCCTGGACGTGCTGCTCGGCCCGGTCGACCGGCCCTCGCTGCTGCTGCCCGCCGCCGAACTCTGGTCCGCCGGGCCCGGCGCGGCCGCGCTGGCCCGGGCGGTCGACGACCCCGCCGAGGCGTACCTGGCCGAACTCGACCGCGCCGCAAGGCTGTTCCCCGAACTGCGGGCCGCCCTGCACCGCACCCGCCCCACCGGCCTCGACCTCGACCGGGCCGGCGCGCTCGCCTTCCTGCGGGACACCGCCCCGGCGCTCGCCGCCGCCGGGCACGGCGTCCTGCTGCCCGCCTGGTGGCACCGCCGCCCCCGCCTCGGCCTGGCCGCCACCGCGCACGCCGCCCCCGTCCCCGGCTCCGTCCGGCGCGCCGCCCAGGCCGACCGGGACGCCCTGCTGGACTTCCGCTGGCAGCTCGCCGTCGGACAACAGCCGCTCACCCAGCAGGAGTTGGACGAACTCGCGGCCGCCCAGGCGGGCCTGGTCCGGTTCCGCGGCCAGTGGATCGAGGTGGACGCCGCCCAGCTCGCCGCCGCCCTGCGCTTCCTCGCCGCCCGCCGCGACGACCCCCGGCTCGACGCCGCCGCCCTGCTCCGCCTCGCCGCCGACGACGGCGCCGTCGTCGACGGCCTCCCGGTCACCGCCGTGCACGCCGACGGCCCGCTCGGCGACCTGCTGGCCGGCCGCCTCGGCCGCCTCCCCGGCGCGCACCGCACCCCGGCCCCGCCCGGCTTCACCGGCACCCTCCGCCCGTACCAGGAACGCGGGCTGGCCTGGCTGGACGCGCTCGGCCGGCTCGGCCTCGGCGCCGTCCTCGCCGACGACATGGGCCTCGGCAAGACCGTCCAGACCCTCGCCCTGCTCGCCCTCGAACACGCCCGCGGCGCCCGCGGCCCCGTCCTGCTGGTCTGCCCGACCTCGCTGGTCGGCAACTGGCAGCGCGAAGCCGCCCGGTTCGCCCCCCGGCTGCGCGTCCAGCTCCACCACGGCCCCGGCCGCACCCTCCCCGACCCGGCCGCCGACCTGGTGGTCACCAGCTACGGCGTCCTGCAGCGCGATGCCGCCGCGCTGCGCGCCGTGTCCTGGCGCCGGGTCGTCGCCGACGAGGCCCAGCACGTCAAGAACCGCGCCGCCCGCCAGTCCCGCGCCCTGCGCGCGCTGCGCTCCGGCCCGCGGATCGCGCTCACCGGCACCCCCGTCGAGAACCGCCTCGCCGAACTCCACACCGTCCTCGACTTCACCAACCCCGGCCTGTTCGGCACCCCCGAGTCCTTCCGCGAGCACTACGCCGTCCCGATCGAGCAGGCCGGCAACCGGGAGGCCGCCGCGCGGCTCCAGCGGCTCACCGCGCCGTTCCTGCTCCGCCGCCGCAAGGACGACCCCGAGATCGGCCGGCAGCTCCCCGCCAAGCAGGAGTTCACCGTCCGCTGCACCCTCACCCCCGAGCAGGCCGGCCTCTACCAGGCCGTCGTCGCCGACCTGCTCGACCGGCTCGGCGGCATCCGCGGCGTCGAACGCAAGGGCGCGGTGCTGGCCGCCCTCGGCCGGCTCAAGCAGGTCTGCAACCACCCCGCCCAACTCCTGCACGACAACTCGCCGTTGGGTGGCCGCTCGGGCAAGGTCGAACGGCTCGTCGAGCTGCTCCGGGAGGCGCTGGCCGAGGGCGACCGGGTCCTGGTCTTCACCCAGTACGCGGAGTTCGGCGCCCTGCTCCAGCCCCACCTGCGCCGCCGCCTCGGCGAACCCGTCCTCTACCTGCACGGCGGGCTCGCCGCGCCGCGCCGCCAGGAACTCGTCGACCGCTTCCAGTCCCCGGACGGGCCGCGGGTGTTCCTGCTCTCCCTGAAGGCCGGTGGCACCGGGCTCAACCTCACCGCCGCCAACCAGGTCGTCCACCTCGACCGCTGGTGGAACCCCGCCACCGAGGACCAGGCCACCGACCGCGCCCACCGGATCGGGCAGCGCCGCGCCGTCCAGGTCCGCAAGCTGGTGTGCACCGGCACCGTCGAAGAACGCATCGCCGAACTCATCGACAGCAAACGGGAGTTGGCCGATGCGGTGGTCGGCTCCGGCGAGCACTGGCTGACCGAGCTCCGCACCGAACAGCTCCGCGAACTGCTCACCCTCTCCGCCGAAGCCACCGAGGTCTGACCGCCATGGACCACCCCCTCGACCAGTGCCTGGACACCTTCTGGCAGGGCGAGTTCACCCTCCGGGACACGCCCCCCGCCCCGCCCGACCCCGCCCTCCCCGCCGACCTGGCGGACCTGCTCGGCCCGCTCTACCGGCACCTCACCGAGAACGCCTAGAACGCTTAGGGGTGGCCGCCGTCGAGGAAGCCGCCCACCAGGGCGGCGAACCCGGCCGGGTCCTCCACCCAGGGCCGGTGCCCCACGTCCGGCAGGACGGCGAGCCGGGCGTCCGGGTGGAGGGCGGCGACCAGGCGGGCCGGGGCGGTGCCGATCATCCCGTCCCGGGCGCCCGCCACCACCAGCACCGGCGCCGCCACCGGCCGCGCCGCGCCCGGGTCCGCGCCCGCGTAGAACGCCTCCCGCATCCAGGGCGCGGCCGGTACCGGCGCCGGGTCGAACGCCTCGGCGCGGGCCGTCCCGTTCCAACTGCCCCAGAAGAACGGCGTGATCCGCCGCACCAGCGCCGCCGGGTCGCCCGCACCGGCGGCCAGCAGGGCGTCCGCCGCGGCCGCGTCCGGGTACCAGGGCTCCGCCGCGCGGGCGGCCCGAAGCGCGGCGATCTCCGCCGGGTCGGGCTCCCGGGCGGCCCGGCCGACCGGGGTGACCAGCACCAACGAGCGTACGCGGTGAGGGAATTCGGCGGCGTAGCGCTGCGCGGTGAGGGCGCCCGCGGAGTGGCCGAGCAGGTCGATGCGCTCCGCGCCGAGGTGCTCCCGGAGAGCCTCCACGTCCGCGGCCTGGGCGCCGAACGCGCAGCTCGCCCGGTCGGCCGGCACCGCCGAGCGGCCGCAGCCCCGCGGGTCGAGCCGCACCAGCCGCCGCCGGGCGTCCAGGCCGCCGAGGGTGCCGAGGTAGCGGGCGTCCATGCCGGGGCCGCCGGGGATCGCCACCAGCGGCGCCCCGTCGCCGAGTTGCTCGTAGTGGAGGGCCGTTCCGTCGTACCCGTGGAAGATCGTCATGGCCCGGATGGTGGCACGCCCCGGCCGGGCCCGGCAGGCGGTTTCACGCAGTGGTCAGAGCAGGCCGTGGCCGCCGAGCACGGCGCTCAGCCCCGGCGCATCGCGGTGGTGGTGGCCCTGCATGCCGAGCGCCGTCGCGGCCGCGACGTGGCCCGCGGTGTCGTCCACGAACAGGCAGTCCCGGGGCGGGACGCCGGCCCGCTCGGCGGCGGCCAGGAAGATCCGCGGATCGGGCTTGGCGGCGCCCACCCGGGCGGAGTTGACCACCGCGTCGAAGGCGGCGTCGAGCCCGAGCGCGGCCAGGTCGGCCTCCAGCGCGGTGGTGCCGTTGGAGACCAGCACCACCGCGGCGCTCCGGCGCGCCGCCGCGAGCAGGGCCCGCACCCGCGCGTCCACCCGGAACGGCTGCCGCCCCCAGTCCGCGACCGCCGCCCGCGCCACCTCGGCCGACCCGCACCGCGCCGCCAGGTCCTCGGCGACCAGGGCCCTCTCTTTCGGGTCTTGTCGGATCAGCGCGCGGCGTCGGGCGCCCGGCTGGGAGTGCCGGCCCGACGCCCTCGTACTGGATGTACTTGGGTGTTGGGCCGGTGCTTCCAGGCGGGATGATCCGGCGTCGCGCGCCCGGCAAGACCCGAAAGAGAGGGCCCAGAGCCCGCCGCTCCCCGTCCCCGACCTGACCGGTCACGGCGGGCAGCAGCCGCTCCGGCCGGAACGCCGCTGCGGCGACCGTGCCGGGCGCGAGGCCGTGCGCCCGGTCGACGTCCGCCAGGTCCGCCCAGATCCGCAGCACCCCGTCCAGGTCGCACAGCACCGCGCCGATCCGCCGCTCCGCCATCCCGCCCCGCCTTCCCGCTCCCGCCCGGTGTGACCGCTTCTGCCGGTGAAGTCCCTTTCCGGCGGCGGAAGTTCGCCGCACTCACCCTACTTCTCCGTATGGCAACCGCCCGCGCCGCCGGGCACAATCACCGCCATGCCCTTCCGCTCCCGGCACCCGCGCACCCTGCTCGCCTACGCCGCGCTGCTCGACCACTCGATCGAGCGGATCGCCGAAGTCTCGGCCGACGCGCGGGAGTTCGACCGCGAGGAGATCTACCGGCTCACCGACGTGTGGGACAACAACACCGCGGCCCTCTTCGCGGCCGCCGCCGCCCGCTTCCGCTGGACCCGTGCGCTCCAGGCCCGCTGGGCGCTGCGCTGGATGGCCGACTTCAGCCCCGCCCGGCGGGCCTGGATGGTCGAGCGGACCGCCGCCGCGGGCGTCCCGGTCGAGCGCCTCCTGCCCCGGCCCGCCCCCGAGCCCACCGCCCCGGGGCAGTGGCACCGGGTCTACCGCGGCTGCATGACCGCCGAACTCGACGGCACCGAAGACGAGTTGACGGAGGGCCTGGCCGCCGAGTACGACCTGCCGGCCGCCGGGTTCCGGGGGCTGTTGGTCGAGCGGCGCGGCGCCGACCGGCTGGACGGCTGGTGCGAGTTCGAGCTGCCGCGCCGGTACGCCGGCGGCGGCCCGCGCGCCGCCCGGCTCACCGTCCTCTTCGAGGACCCGGAGGACCTGCGCTTCGACGGCGACCGGGACACCACCGGCCTGTCCCTGGAGGCCGGCCCCGACGGGGTGGTGCTCCGGCTGGGCGCGGCCGGGGTGCTGCGCTGCCGCTCCGTCCAGCTGAACCTCGACGACGACCACTGGGAGGACTCGCCGACCGGCCGCCGGTTCGCCGCCGCGCACCCGGAGCGGCGCGAACGCCACGGCGTCCGGCAGTGGACCCTGCCGATATTTCGCTCCGCCGGCGGGCCCGCCGACGCGGGGTGGGTGCTCCGGACCGCCATGATCGCGGCCCGGCGGGTCCGGTACGCCGGTTCGGCCGCCGACGCCCCGCTGCGCGCCGTCACCACCGCCCTGGCCGGGGCGGGCCCGCGGATCCTGGCGGCGGGGGCGGTCCGCCGCCGCGCCGACCGGAACGCCGCCTTCGAAGCGCTGGTCACCGACTGGTTCCGGCGCGGCGGCCCGGACTTCGCCGAGGCCGTCACCGGCTACGTCACCGTCCCGGAGGAGTTCCGCCTGGTCGGCCCCCGGGCCCGCCCCACCGTCCGGGCCCTCCCGGCCCGGCTCGCCCTCGTCCTCTACCGGCTGCCCTCCACCCCGGTCGAGTACAGCCACCCCGCCTACGCCCGCCTCGGCTTCGCCCAGCCCTCCGCCAACGACCCGGACGCCCCCTGGACGCTCCGTTCCCAGGGCTTCGAGCACCCCGTCGCGCTCGCCTTCACCCTGGACGCCTTCCGGCACGCCGCCGTCCCCGAGTCCGCCCCCGACCGCCTCGCCTTCGGCCCGCACCTGACCGCCGCCGGCACGCCCGACCCGTACTGAGCGACGCGTTCGCAGGTGCTAGCAGGCTGCTTGCAATTGCAAGCAGCTCGGTGCACACTGCCCGTATGGCGTCACTGAACGTGGGCTCGCTCGGCGAGTACATCCGGGAGCAGCGGCGGAGCGCGCAGTACTCGCTGCGGCAGCTGGCCGAGGTCGCCGGGGTGTCCAATCCGTACCTGAGCCAGATCGAGCGCGGGCTGCGCAAGCCCAGCGCGGAGATCCTCCAGCAGATCGCCAAGGCGCTGCGGATCTCGGCGGAGACGCTGTACGTGCAGGCCGGGATCCTGGAGGAGCGGGACGCGGCGGAGCCGGACGGGCCGGGGCTGCGGGCCGCGATCCTGGCCGATCCGCTGATCAACGAGCGGCAGAAGCAGGCCCTGCTGTCGGTGTACGAGGCGTTCCTGAAGGAGAACCAGGCCGCCCGTCCGCCGGACCCCGCGTGAGCCAGTACCGAACGACCAGACCTGCGTGACCGACGCCCCGCGCCCGACCGCGCGGCGGCACCCGACCGGGAGGACCGACATGCCGATCAGCGACGAGCTCAAGAAAACCCTCACCGACCCGACCCCGCTGTACGCGCTGGCCGGCGCCGGCGACCTCGCCTACGAGAAGCTCCGCGAGGTGCCCGCCCAGATCGAGGCGCTCGCCGCCGACCGCAAGGGCACCCAGGAGAGGGCCGCCGCCGCCCTGCAGGACGCGGGCGCCGCGCTGGCCGACGCGCAGGCGAAGGTCACCGAGGCGGTCAGCGCGCTGCCCACCGACGTGAAGGAACTCCAGGCCAAGGCGCAGGAGTTCGCCATGCAGCAGGTCGGCCGGGCGCTGGAGTTCGCGGTGAAGGCCAAGGAGGTCTACGACGAGCTGGCCGTCCGCGGCCGCACCGTGGTCGACGCCGCCAACACCCCGAAGGACGCCCAGCCGGAGCCGGCCGCGGAGGCGGACGTGGTGGTCGAGGAGGTCGTGGTCGCCGAGGTCGTGGTGGACGAGGAGCCCACCGCCCCGAAGCCGTCCGCCAAGAAGGCCCCCCGGGCCCGGAAGGCCGCCGCCGAGCAGGAGTGAGCGGGGCGCGGCGGGGAACGCCGCGCCGCCGAGGGCCGTTGACCGGTGCGGTGGCCGTGCCAGGATGGAAGAAAGAGTGAGGAGCCCGCGGTGCAGATCCTGTACGTCAACCTCCTGAACCCGTTGTGGTGGGTCGCCACGGCGATCATCTGCTTCAAGGTGTTCGCGCTCGCCGACGCGGTGTTCCGCCGGGAGGACGCGTACCGGGCGGCCGACAAGAAGACCAAGGGCTTCTGGGTGATCCTGCTGAGCGTCGCCCTGGTCTGGGACCTGCTGTTCGGCGCCAACCCGATCACCGGCCTGCTGACGCTGGCGGGCCTGGTCGCCGCGATCGTCTACGTGGTGGACGTCCGCCCCGCGATCAAGCTGCTCACCGACGGCCGCGGCGGCGGGCGGAGCAACCAGGGCCCGTACGGCCCCTGGTGACGCCGCGCCGGATCACCGGCGGCGCGCAGCGAACGGAAGAGGGCGGCCCCCGCGCGGGGGCCGCCCTCCGTCGTCCCGGAACCGCCTCCGGAACCGTCCCCGGAACCGCCTCCGGAACCGTCCCCGGGCCGCTCAGCCCATGATCACCGGCACCGGGTTGCGCTCCAGCAGCAGCACCGCGACGTCGTCGGTGAGCGCGCCGCCGTTCAGCTCCTCGACCTCGGCGATCGCCGAGTCGACCAGCCGGCCGCGGGTCAGCCCGGCGGCCTGGTGGTCGGCGACCAGTTCGATCAGGCCCTCCTGGCCCAGCCGCGGCGAGCCCGCGCCGACCTTGCCCTCGATCAGGCCGTCGGTGTACATCAGCAGCCGCCAGCCGGGGGAGAGTTCGACCCGCAGGGCGGGCCAGACCGAGTGCGTCGCGTCGCAGGGCAGCAGGCCGAGCGCCGGGCCGGCCTGGTCGAGCGGGAGCAGCACCGGCGGGCCGTCCGGGCCGAGCAGCAGCGGCGCGGGGTGCCCGGCCAGGTACAGCTCGGCGGACTCGGGGCCGCCGTCCGCGGTCGGGGCGTCCAGCACGACCATGCACAGGGTGGCGAAGATCTCGTCGCTGCGGCGCTCGTGCTCCAGCACGTGCTGGAGGGTGGTGAGCAGGTGCTGGCCGGTCAGTCCGGCGAACACCAGCGTCCGCCACGCTATCCGCAGCGCGACGCCGAGCGCGGCCTCGTCGGGGCCGTGGCCGCAGACGTCGCCGATCACCACGTGCACCCGGCCGTCCTTGGTGCGGACGGCGTCGTAGAAGTCGCCGCCGAGCAGGGCGCGGCGGCGGCCGGGGCGGTAGCGGCGGGTGAAGGCCAGGCCGGCGCCGTCCAGCAGCGGGGTGGGCAGCAGGTGGCGCTGGAGCCGGGCGTTCTCCTGGCCGCGGATCTCGGCCTCGACCAGGCGGCGCTGCGACTCGTCGGCGCGCTTGCGCTCCACCGCGTAGTGCAGGGCGCGGGCCAGCAGCGGGCCGCCGGTGTCCTGCCGGAGCAGGAAGTCCTGGGCGCCGGCGGCGACCGCGGCGGCGCCGAGCTCGGCCCCGGCGGCGTCGGTGAGCACCACCACGGCGGTGCGCGGGGCGCGCAGCAGCAACTCCCGCAGCCCGTCCAGCCCGTCGGGCCCGCCGTCGGTGGGCCCGCCCTCGGCGGCGGGGTCGGCGGAGGGCTCGCCGAGGTCGAGCAGGACGCACTGGAAGTCGGTGCCGCGCTGCCCGCGGCGGCCGCTGCCGGGCAGCGGCGGCAGGGCGGCGAGGGCCTCCCGGATGCCGTTCACCCGGTGCAGTTCGGCGTGCCCGCCCAACTCGGCGGCGAGCGAGTCGAACAGGGTGTGCTCGGGCCCGTCGGCCTCGACCACCAGCACCCGGAAGTCGGCGGCGGGCCGGGCCGGTTCGGGGGCGGCCGGGGTGCTGCGCGGATGCGGTATCGGCGCGGGGCCGACCGTGCGGCCGGCGGCCTGGCCGTTCGGCCCGGCGAGCTGGCCGTTCTGGCCGGGGCGCTGGGCGCTGTGGGCGTGGCGGCCGCGGCTGCGTTCGGCGGTTCCGGCGCTGCTGGTCGCGTCGGGTGCCCGCCCGTCTCCCGTCACGGGCATCGGTCGGTCCTTCCTTTCCCCGACAGACCAACGGCTGGTGTCCGTCCGCAGTGCCCGGGTGGCACCGGGCATCGGGGGGCTTCCCGCGACCATAACGTGATCTCCGAGGATTTCTTCGACTGGGCGGCGCCGATGTGGTTATTGCCACGCGTGTGGTGGCGGCTTTGCCTAGGGTTTTCCCGGGTTTCCGCCGGTGCCGGAACGGAATCGAGAAGAGGGGCGTGGCGGTGACACAGATCACGCTGGTGCAGGGTGACATCACGGAACAGCAGGTGGACGCGGTGGTGAACGCCGCCAACGGCTCACTGCTGGGCGGCGGCGGGGTGGACGGGGCGATCCACCGCCGGGGCGGGCCGGAGATCCTCGCCGAGTGCCGGGCGCTGCGCGCCTCGCACTACGGGAAGGGGCTGCCGACCGGCCGGGCCGTGGCGACCACGGCGGGGCGGCTGCCGGCCCGCTGGGTGGTGCACACCGTCGGCCCGGTGTACCGGGCGGAGGACTACCGGCAGCGCTCGGAGCTGCTGGCCTCGTGCTATCGGGAGTCCCTTCGGGTCGCGGTCGGGCTGGGGGCCCGGACGGTGGCCTTCCCGGCCGTCTCGGCCGGGATCTACGGCTGGCCGCTGGACGATGCCGCTCGGATCGCCCTGACCGCCGTGGTCGAGGAGGCCCCCGACCTGGACGAGGTGCGGTTCGTGCTGTTCGGCGCCGAGGCGTACACGTCGTTCGAACGCGCCCGGCGGGAGCTGGGGGAGCAGGCGGACTGACGGCTGCCGGAGGGCTGCGGGAGCGGCCGTTCGGACGGTCCCATGGTGGCGTGACGGGGCGTCAACACGCCAGAGGAAATCGATAACTCGTTCGAGTGAGTCGTCGAACGAACGCTCGAAGCGTCGGTCTCGAAGCGTTGGCGGGGCCGGCCGGTGCGGTGCTTCAGCGCGGCGCCAGCGCGGCCCAGTCCACCGTCAGCTCGCCCTGCCGCCGCCGGGCCGGCGCGTCCCGCAGCGGCCAGTCCGCCGCCAGCGCCGCGCAGGCCGCCGCCCAGCGCTGCCGGGCCCCGAACGCCCCCAGCGGGGCGGCCGCCGCCCAGGCCCGGTCGAAGTCGCGCAGGAAGGAATGCACCGGGCGCCCCGGCACGTTGTGGTGGATCAGCGCCTTCGGCAGCCGCTCCGCCAGGTCGGACGGCCGCTCCAGGTCGGCCAGCCGGGCCGCGAAGGTCACCGTGCGCGGCCCCTCCGGGCCGAGCGCCACCCAGACGTGCCGCCGGCCCACCTCGTCGCAGGTGCCCTCCACCAGCAGCCCGTCCGGCGCCAGCCGCCCGCACAACCGGGCCCACACCTCGGCGACCTGGTCCTCGTCGTACTGCCGCAGCACGTTCGCCGCCCGGATCAGCTGGGCCCGCGCCCCGCCGTCCAGCGGCACCTCGAAGCCGCCCCGGCGGAACTCCAGCAG
The DNA here is from genome assembly GCF_026802215.1 of Kitasatospora sp. YST-16. Taxonomy (NCBI): domain Bacteria; kingdom Bacillati; phylum Actinomycetota; class Actinomycetes; order Kitasatosporales; family Streptomycetaceae; genus Kitasatospora; species Kitasatospora sp. YST-16. The sequence goes on along the minus strand of NZ_CP113837.1, from coordinate 3,049,876 downwards.
CGGCGGCTCGGCCATCGGCAGCGCCGCGGCGACCCGGGCCGGGTCGATCTCGATCCCCACCACCCGGACGTCCGCCCGCACCGCCCGCAGCCGCGCCGCCAGCTCCACCGCCGTCCACGGCGCCGCGCCGTACCCCAGGTCCACCGCCACCGGCGGGGCCGCCGGCGCCCGCAGCGCCCGGCCCGCGGCGTACGCGATCCACCGGTCCATCCGCCGCAGCCGGTTGGTGTTCGTGGTGCCCCGGGTGATCGTCCCCACCGGCCGGCTCGACCGGCCCCGGGACGACGGGGTGTCGCTTGCGGCCATGGTCACCAAGCGTACGCAGCCGTCCCGGCACCGACGGCACCCGGATCCGCTGGCGGGAATACGACGACGCGCTGCCCCGTTGCCCTGGCTGACGTCCATCCGCCCGCTGCCGCCGGCCGCGGGCGGTGGCACGAGCAGAGCAGACCAGACGGCCGGCGCACAGGGAGGCTCCCGCAGGTGACCCAGCACCTCGTCCGCACGCCCCGCCGGGAGCCGCGCCGCCCGCGCCCGCCGCCCCCGTGTCCGCCGCCCAGGCCCGGGCCCGCCGGCCGCGCCGGATCGCCATGCTGAGCGTCCACACCTCGCCGCTGCACCAGCCCGGCACGGGGGACGCCGGCGGCATGAACGTGTACATCGTGGAGCTGGCCAAGCGCCTCGCCGAGCTGGACATCGAGGTCGAGGTCTTCACCCGCGCCGTCAGCTCGGACGACGCCCCCACCGTCGAGCTCGCCCCCGGCGTCCTGGTCCGGCACGTCACCGCCGGGCCGTACGAGGGCCTGTTCAAGGAGGACCTGCCGGCCCAGCTGTGCGCCTTCACGCACGGCGTGCTGCGCACCGAGGCCGGGCACCGCCCCGGCTACTACGACCTGGTGCACTCGCACTACTGGCTGTCCGGCCAGGTCGGCTGGCTGGCCGCCGAGCGCTGGGGCGTCCCGCTGGTGCACACCATGCACACCATGGCCAAGGTCAAGAACGCGGCCCTCGCCGAGGGCGACACCCCGGAGCCCGCGGCCCGGGTGATCGGCGAGACCCAGGTGGTCGGCGCCGCCGACCGGCTGATCGCCAACACCGCGGAGGAGGCCGCCGAGCTGGCCCACCACTACGCGGCCCGCCCCGACCAGCTCGCCGTCGTCCACCCCGGCGTCAACCTCGACGTCTTCCGCCCCGACGGCCCCGCCTCCCGGGCCGCCGCCCGGGACCGGCTCGGCCTGCCGCAGGACGCGGCGGTGCTGCTCTTCGCCGGCCGAATACAGCCGCTCAAGGCGCCCGACGTCCTGCTCAAGGCCGTCGCCCGGCTGCTCGACCGCCACCCCGGCCTGCGCGAGCGCCTGGTCGTCCCGGTGGTCGGCGGCCCCTCCGGCACCGGCCTGGCCCGCCCCGAGAGCCTGCACAAGCTCGCCGCCCAGCTCGGCATCGGCGACGTGGTCCGCTTCCACCCGCCGGTCGACCAGCACCGCCTCGCCGACTGGTACCGCGCCGCCACCGCCCTGGTGATGCCCTCGCACAGCGAGTCCTTCGGCCTGGTCGCCCTGGAGGCCCAGGCCTGCGGCACCCCCGTGGTCGCCGCCGCCGTCGGCGGCCTCCCGGTCGCCGTCCGGGACGGCCGCACCGGCACCCTCGTCCCCGGCCACGACCCCGACGCCTGGGCCCGCGCCCTGCACCCCTACGTCACCGACCCCGCCCTCACCCCCGCCCGCGGCGCCGCCGCCGCCCGGCACGCCGCCGCCTTCGGCTGGCTCACCGCGGCCGCCGCCACCGCCGAGGTCTACACGGGAGCCATGGCGGCCGTCCGGGCCTGAGCCCCGCCGGTTCCCCGCCGGTCCCCGGCGGGGCGTGACCGGGCAGACACCCGGTCCGTGCCGCCGGGCCGCTAGCGTGGGGCCCATGGCAGCCAAGGACGACGCACTCACCCTCCTGCGCGCCGCGCTCGACCAGGCCGGGGTGCCCTGGGAGCCGGCCGCCACCGACCCGTACACCGTGGTCGCCGCGCTGCCCGGCACGCGAAAGCTCTCGACGGCCTGCGCGCTGCGGGTCGGCGACCACACGCTGTCGGTGAACGCCTTCGTGATCCGGCGGCCGGACGAGAACCACGCGGAATTCCATCGGTGGCTGCTGGAGCGCAACACGAGGATGTTCGGGGTCGCGTACGCGGTCGACCGGCTCGGCGACGTCTACCTGGCCGGCCGGCTCCCGCTGGAGGCGGTGACCCCGGACGCGGTGGACCGGCTGCTGGGCAGCGTGCTGGAGAACGCCGACGAGCCGTTCAACACCCTGCTGGAGCTCGGCTTCGCCACCGCGATCCGGCGCGAGTGGGAGTGGCGGACCAAACGCGGCGAGTCCACCCGCAACCTCGCGGCGTTCGCGCACCTGGCGAGCGCGGCCGCCCCCGCGGCGGACGGGACCCCTCCCGCAGCGGACGGGACCCCTCCCGCCGGAGCCTGAGCCCGGTATCCTCCCGGCCGGGGAGGAAACCATGGACACCGAATTCGCCGGAACCGCCGAATCCGCCGCCGCACAACGGAAGTTGGCCTGGCTGGAGACCGAACTCGCGGCGGAGCTGAAGGAACGCCGACGCCGCCGCGACTGGGACCGGCGGCGGGCGCTCACCCTGCAACTGGCCACCGTCAGCCTGTCCGCGCTGGTCACCGTGCTGCTCGGCCTGAAGGTCGGCGAACCCGCGGCCAGCCGACTGGCCGACCTCGCGCTGGTGGCCGGCGCGCTGGTCACGGTGCTGGCCGCCTGGGCGGCGTTCTTCGGGTACCGCACGCTGTGGATCCAGCGCGCCGACACCGTGCACCGGCTGAACTCGCTGCGCCGCCGCCTCGGCCTGCTGAAGGCCGAGTACGGCGACGCGGTGCCGGAGGCGGCCCGGCTGACCCCGCTGATCGACGAGTACCAGGCGATCCTGGAGGACGACCACGACTCCTGGGTCCGGCTGCGGCAGAGCGAGGCGGGCGGCACGGCCGGCTGATGCACCGTCAGCCGTGGGGCGGTGCGGGGTGGTGGACTTCGCTCCAGACGATCTCGCGGGCGACGCCGTTGTTGCGGAAGGCGGGGGAGTAGCTGTGGCCCCAGCGGTCGCCGAGGGCGAGTGCGGCCAGGACGGCCGGGGGGTCGTCGGGTCCGTCGGGCCGGATGATGGAGAGTTCGATCCGGAAGCCGTCGGCGATGGTGGTCAGCCGGGCCTCCCCGCCGCCGCCGGCCCGGGAGAGCTGCTCGGCGATCTCCCAAGTCCGTTGCCGTAACGCGTCGTTCACGAGGCGGCGCCCAGGTCCGCGCGAGTGGGCGGACGCACCGCGCCCCGACCGGCGGACCAGGGCGAGCCCCCGTCCGCCGGCACCAGCACCAGGGCGCCCCGCCCGTCCAGCCCGGAGAACTCGCCGAGCCGCCCGGTCGCCGTGTCGACCAGCAACTCGCCCCGCCCCGGAGACCAGGACACCGGACCGGCCTCGGCGAACTCCCCGCCCCGCACGGCCCGTACGTAGGGCGCGCCCGCCCACACCAGGGTCGCCAACTCGCCCGCCACCTCCGGAGCGACCCCGCCCAACTGCACCAGGTGCGCGCCGGTGGCCGTCCGCTCCACCCCCAGCGAGGGCAGCCTGACCCCGGCCGAGCCCAGGGCCTCCCGGAGGCCGTCGCACACCTTGCGCGCGAAAGCCCGGTCCTGCCTCTCCATCCGGTCCAGCAGGGAGTTCCCCATCGCGGCCACCACCCGTTCCCTCACTCGCAATTGTCACGTTCTGTGCCCCAAGGGTTGCGGACCGGCACTAGCCTGGGAAGCGGAGACATACTGACAAGCGATCTGCGTAGAGGTGAGCCATGGTCAGCCCTTCGCCACTCGACCCGACGCGGTCCCCGGCCGCGTTCTACGGAGCCGAGCTGCGGCGGTTGCGGGAGAAGGCCGGGCTCTCCCAACAGGAGCTGGCCGACCTGGTCTTCATCTCGGGGACGTACGTCAGCCAGCTGGAGAAGGCCACCCGGCGTCCGCAGGAAGATCTGTCACGCCAACTGGACGCGGCACTTGAGGGGGACGGCCACCTCGAACGGTTGCACTCGCTGGTCCGGGCCACCCGGAGGCGGCAGTTCGCCGATTACTTCGTGGAAGCGGCGGAACACGAGCTCCAGGCGAGGACGATCCTGGAGTACGCGCCCCTCGTGGTGCCGGGGTTGCTTCAGACCCAGGCGTACGCGAAGGCGACGATCCTGGCTGCCAACCCGCTGCTCGGCGAGGAGAAGCTGGAGGAGCACCTCATGGGTCGGCTGGAGCGGCAGGCCCTGATCGTCGCCCCAACAAGGCTCTTGTTCTGGGTGGTTCTCGACGAGGCGGTACTCAGGCGGGTGGTCGGCAGTAGGAAAATCATGGCCGAGCAGCTCCGGTACATCGCCGAGTTGATCGCCCAGAGGCAGGTCATCGTCCAGGTCGTGGAGTTCGACGCAGGGGCGCATGCGTTGCTCGGGGGCATGATCAGCCTGATGGCCTTCGACGACGCGCCGCCCCTGGCGTACATGGAGAGCGTCAACGTCGGCCACCTGGTCGACGAAACCGCCTTGGTCGAAAAATGCCGCCTGGCCTACGATTTCGTGCGGGCTGCTGCGTTGTCGCAGGAGGAATCCCTGGTCCGGATCATGAAGGCTGTGGAGGAACACGAGGATGCGAGTCACTCCCAATGAGTCCGTCTCGCCGCGGCAGTGGCGGAAGAGCAGCTACTCCACAGGCGAAGGCGGTTCGTGCGTCGAGGTGGACGACGCCAACTTCGGCCACGTCCGGGACTCCAAGGACCCGTACGGCCCGCACCTGGAGTTCGCCCCGGCCGCCTGGGCGGCCTTCGTGAACGCCGCCGTGGCCGGCGAGTTCGGCGAGATCTGACCGCACATCACCCGTATCGCCGAGGACTGCGGAGGAACACGAAGATGCATGCCACTCCTACCGACTCCGTCTCGCCGCGACAGTGGCGGAAGAGCAGCTACTCCGGCGGCAGCGGCGGTTCGTGCGTCGAGGTGGATGACGCCAACTACGGCCATGTCCGGGACTCCAAGGACCCGTACGGCCCGCACCTGGAGTTCGCCCCGGCCGCCTGGGCGGCCTTCGTGACCGCCGCCGTGGCCGGCGAGTTCGGCGAGATCTGACCCCGCCTCACCCAATGCCGAACGAGGCCCCCTCCCGCGCGGGAGGGGGCCTCTGTGCAATCCGTTTGTTCAGCGGGTGTTCCGGGTGGTCGGGGGCGTCAGGCCGCCGTCTCGACCGGGGTCGGGAGGGCCGGTTCGTCGGCCGTCGGGGGTTCGGGGCGGTGGCGGCCGAGGAGGACGAAGGCGGCGGCGGCCAGGGTGCCGGCGGCCGCGCAGCCGCCCCACAGGGCCCAGCTGCCCGCGTACTGGAGCAGCAGGCCGCCGCCCAGCGGGCCGGCGAACGAGGCCAGTGACCAGGAGAGCGAGTAGACGCCCTGGTAGCGGCCGCGGGCCCGGGCGGGGGAGTGTTCGGCGACCAGCGCCATCATGGTGGGCGCGGTGACGATCTCGCCGACCGTCCAGATCGCCACCGTCAGCGCGTACAGCGCGGCGGACGAGCCGGCCAGCGCGGTCAGGCCGAAGCCCCAGCCGGTCAGCAGCGCGCCCGCGACCAGCAGGGCGGTCCGGTCGCGGCCCTCCATCAGCCGGGTGAGCGGGAGTTGGAGCAGCACGATGAGCACCCCGTTCAGGCTGATCACCAGGCCGAACTGGGCGGCCGAGAGGCCGTGCCGGCCCATGTCGACCGGCAGCGTGGTGGAGCCCTGCTGGACGACCAGGGCCAGCAGCAGGTTCACCGCGACCACGGCCATGAACGGGCCGTCCCGGAACACCGTGCCCAGTCCGACCCGGGGCGCGTCCGCGGCCGGGGCGGCCTTCGGCTCGGGGTGGGTCTCCGGGACCTTCACGAACACCACCACCGCGCACAGCAGGGTGGTCACCGCGTCCAGCAGGAACAGCGTCAGGTAGCCGTGCACGGCGATCAGTCCGGCCACCGCGGCGGAGGCGCCGAAGCCGATGTTGATCGCCCAGTAGTTCAGCGCGTACGCCCGGACCCGGTCCGCGGCGGGCACCAGGTCGGCGATCATCGCGCTCACCGCGGGGCGGGACGCGTTGCTCGCCAGGCCGACCAGGAAGGCCACCGCGGCGATCGCCACCGGGCCGTCGGTGAACCCGAGCACCGCGGTGAACAGCGCCGTCGCCAGCTGCGCGGCCAGCAGCGTCGGACGGCGCCCAAGCCGGTCGGTCAGCACGCCCGCGCCGATCGAGGCCACCGCCGAGCCGAGCCCGAACAGCGAGGCCACCAGGCCCGCGTACGCCGCCGAGTAGCCGCGCTCGTGGGTGAGGTACATCGCCAGGAAGGTGACCACGAAGCCGCCGAGGCGGTTCACCAGGGTGGACGTCCACAGCCACCAGAACTGGCGCGGGAGCCCGCCGCCCGCTCTGCGTGCTTCGGCGGCCAGACGGGCGGCGAGGGGCATGGTGCGGCTCCCGGGCGGTACGGCCCCGGACGGCCGCGGGCAGGGTGGGGCGGCCGCCGGAGGGCAGGGTGGAACGACAGGATCGGTAAGAACCGAAGAGGATGCGCGAACATTACCTCCGGAATGGACGGCCAAGCGATCGGATTTGGCCCTCGACTAGGCTTGGCCCCATGGCTGACACGACCTATCGCTTGATCCTGCTCCGCCACGGCGAGAGCCAGTGGAACCAGAAGAACCTGTTCACCGGTTGGGTCGACGTCGACCTCAACGAGAAGGGCGAGAAGGAGGCCGCCCGCGGCGGCGAACTCCTGCTCGCCGAGGGCCTGCTGCCGGACGTGCTGCACACCTCGCTGCTGCGCCGCGCCATCCGCACCTCGCAGATCGCCCTCGACAAGGCCGACCGCCACTGGATCCCGGTCCGCCGCAGCTGGCGCCTGAACGAGCGCCACTACGGCGCCCTGCAGGGCAAGGACAAGGCCCAGACCCTGGCCGAGTTCGGCGAGGAGCAGTTCCAGCTCTGGCGCCGCTCCTACGACACCCCGCCGCCGGCCCTCGCCGACGACGCCGAGTACTCCCAGGCCGGCGACGCCCGCTACGCCGAGATCCCGTCCGAGCTGCGCCCGAACACCGAGTGCCTCAAGGACGTCGTCGACCGGATGCTCCCCTACTGGTACGACGCCATCGTGCCGGACCTCGCGGCGGGCAACACCGTCCTGGTCACCGCCCACGGCAACAGCCTGCGCGCCCTGGTCAAGCACCTCGACGGCATCTCCGACGAGGCCATCGCCGGCCTCAACATCCCCACCGGCATCCCGCTCGTCTACGAGCTCGACGCCGACTTCAAGCCGGTCACCCCCGGTGGCCGCTACCTCGACCCGGAGGCTGCCGCGGCCGCCATCGAGGCCGTGAAGAACCAGGGCAAGAAGTAACACACCCCTTCCCGCCCTCACCCCCTCTCAGCCCCCTGCCCGGCGCAACGACGCCCCGGCCCAGGGGGCTGTCCCGTTCCCGCGCCGCCGCCGCGCTCCCCTCCTGGCGTTGCCGGCCGCCGGCCGCCGGCCGCTTACTGAGTCGATGGAACGTCAACTCACCTTCGGCAAAGCCTCGTTAAGGTTCCTGAATGGTTCAGACCATTGACGGGGGGAAGGTGTGGCTTCTAGCGTGGGAGCACTGTCGGCGCGGGCATGACAATCTTGGTCGCCCCCCACGCGGCCCCTTTCGCGTGTCCGCGGTCGTGTACTCCATCCACCCCCACGGAGGAGCACCATGCGCAAGCGCAACATCCTCGCGGTCGGCTTCGCGGCCGCCGCAGCGGTCCTGGCCACCGCGATCCCGGCCAGTTCGCACGGGTACATCACCACGCCGCCCAGCCGGGCGGGGCTGTGCGGTGCCGGTGTGGTGAAGAAGTGCGGGCAGATCCAGTGGGAGCCGCAGAGCGTCGAGGGCCCCAAGGGCTTCCCGGCCTCCGGGCCCGCCGACGGCACGCTGTGTGCCGGGGCGGACTCCCGCTGGGCGCCGCTGGACGACCCGCGCGGCGGGGCCTGGCCGACCACCAAGGTGACCGCCGGGCAGCAGCTCACGCTGACCTGGAGCATCGAGGCGCGGCACGCCACCACGTCGTTCCGGTACTTCCTCACCAAGCCGGGCTACGACGCCACCACCAAGATCACCAGGTCGAACCTGAACCTGACCCCGTTCCTGACCGTCCCGATGGGCGGCAAGCAGCCCCCGGCCACGCTCAGCCACACCGCGACGCTGCCCTCCGGGCTGACCGGCCACCAGGTGATCCTGGCGGTCTGGGACATCGCGGACACCGGCAACGCCTTCTACCAGTGCATGGACGTCAACTTCTCCTGACGTCCGGACGGACAAGGCAGGGCAGTGCAGGGCAGGACGGCCGGGCACCCCCGCGGGAGGGGTGCCCGGCCGTCCGCCGTGCCGGGCTCAGTGGCCGCCGCAGCAGCCGCCGGTCGCGCCGCCGCACTGGCAGGGCGCGCCGGACTGGCAGCCGCAGCCGCAGCCGGGACCGCAGCCGCAGCCGGCGGCCAGCACCGGCAGCAGCTTCGCCGCGGCCGGGGCGGCCGGGTGCGGCGGGGGAGTGGTCGGGGTGCCGGTCGTCTTCATCGGGCTGCCTCCTCGTCCGGGCGGAGCCGGGCGAGCCGAAGCAGCCGCCCGTCCCTTCGAGTGAAACCCGGCGGTTGACGGCACGTCAACGGGCGCGCGGAGGCTGGCGGTTCGGCCTCCGTGCGCCCCCCGACGGGTGCGGCGGCGGGCTACTCGGCGGGCTCCGCGGTGGCGATGAAGTCGTCCACGTGCTCGCCGGTGACCAGGTACACCACGCGCTTGGCGACCGAGACCGCGTGGTCCGCGAAGCGCTCGTAGTAGCGGCCGACCAGGGTGACGTCCACCGCGGTCTCGATGCCGTGGTGCCAGCGGTCGTCCAGCAGGTGCGAGAACAGCTCGCGGTGCAGGGCGTCGATGGCGTCGTCGTCGGCCTCCAGCTCCAGCGCCTTGTCGACGTCCTTGGTGGCGATCACCAGTCCGGCCTTGGCGACCAGGCGCTGGGCGAGCTGCCCCATCTCCAGCACGATCGGGTGCAGGTCGTTCGGGACGGCGGTCTCCGGGTAGCGCAGCCGCGCGACCTTGGCGACGTGCCGGGCCAGGTCGCCGCCGCGCTCCAGGTCGGCGCTCATCCGCAGCGAGGTGACCACGATGCGCAGGTCGGTGGCGACCGGCTGCTGGCGGGCCAGCAGGTCGATCGCGCGGTTCTCCAGGTCGTGGTGCAGGTCGTTGATCTTCTCGTCGGCGGCGATCACGCTCTCCGCCAGGGCCAGGTCCGCGTCCAGCAGGGCGGTGGTGGCCCGGCCCATCGCCGAGCCGACCAGGCGGGCCATCTCGACCAGGCTGTCGCTGATCGAGTCGAGTTCCTCGTGGTACGCGTCGCGCATGCGCTCTTCTCCTCCAGTACCGGTGTCGGTGGCGGTGCCGACCGGACGTCCCGGACCGTCCGCCCGAGGGGCGGGGGTGCGGGCGGCCGCTGCTGGTGGCGCGAATGGTAGCCGCGTCACCGCCCACACGGGCTTGCCCGGCCCAGACTGAGCCGTTCGGGCGACCTCCCACGGCCTCTGCGGTGAATCGGCGGAATCCTGAAGGTGAATTCTCGGCAACGTCAGGCCGATGCCTTGATCGCACCCTTACGGAGTGCGCCCGAGCACCATTTACGCTGACTGGCATGGACGTGAACGTGGCCGCCGCCGCTGCCTGCGCCATAGCCGGGCTCGGCGTCGGCCTCACCGCCTCCATCGCCTTCCGCTGGAGCGAGCGCGAGCAGGCACGCGGCAGGAGCGGCAGGACCGGCAGGACCAACAGGAGCGCGGCGCCGGAACCGGACCAGGAGCCGGCCCTGCCCCCGGGCGTGGACACCGTGCTCTCGGTGCTGCGCTCGTGCGCGATCGTGCTCGGCGAGGGCGACGAGGTGGTCAAGGCCTCCTCCGCGGCCTACGCGATGGGCCTGGTCCGCGGCGGCAAGGTGGCCGTCGACCCGATGCTGTCGCTGGCCCGCTCCACCCGGCGGGACGGCGAGATCCGGCAGATCGAGCTGGAGCTGACCCGCCCCGGCGCCTCGGCCCGCACCGCCGAGCCGCTGGCGGTCTCGGTCCGGGTCGCCCCGCTGGGCTCCCGGCTGGTGCTGGTGCTGGTCGAGGACCGCACCGAGCGCCGCCGGATCGAGGCGATCCGCCGCGACTTCGTGGCGAACGTCTCGCACGAGCTGAAGACCCCGGTCGGCGCGCTCTCGCTGCTCTCCGAGGCCGTCGCGGACGCCTCCGACGACCCGGAGGCGGTGCAGCGCTTCGCCGGCCGGATGCAGGTGGAGGCGACCCGGCTGGCCAGCCTGGTGCAGGAGATCATCGACCTGTCCCGGGTCCAGGACGACCAGCTCAAGGTCGACCCGGAGCCGGTCGCGGTGGACGAGCTGATCGCCGAGGCGATCGACCGCTGCCGGCAGACCGCCGCCGCCAAGCAGATCGTCATCGCGGCGGGCGGCACCACCGACCTGTACCTGGTCGGCAACCGCGGCCAGCTGGCCGCCGCACTCGGCAACCTGGTGGAGAACGCGGTCAACTACAGCCCGCCGCGCACCAGGGTCGCCATCGCCACCCGCCGGATCTCCAGCGCCGCGGCGCTGGGCGAGGCGGACGGCGAGCTGATCGAGATCTCGGTGACCGACCAGGGCATCGGCATCTCGGAGAAGGACCGCGAGCGGATCTTCGAACGCTTCTACCGGGTGGACCCCGCCCGCTCCCGCCTCACCGGTGGCACCGGCCTCGGCCTGTCCATCGTCAAGCACGTCGCCGCCTCGCACCGCGGCACCGTGTCGGTCTGGAGCGTCGAGGGCCAGGGTTCCACCTTCACTCTGCGGCTCCCCGCCGGGCAGGCCCCGGTCGAGGACCCCGAAAACCACGCAGCAACCACACTTCCTGCCCCGGAGGCCCGATCGTGACCCGTGTACTGGTGGTCGAGGACGAGGAGTCGTTCAGCGACGCCCTGTCGTACATGCTCCGCAAGGAGGGCTTCGAGGTGGCGGTCGCCGCCACCGGGCCCGACGCGCTGGAGCAGTTCGAGCGCAACGGAGCGGACCTCGTCCTGCTCGACCTGATGCTGCCCGGCCTGCCCGGCACCGAGGTCTGCCGCCAGCTGCGGGTCCGCTCCAACGTCCCGGTGATCATGGTCACCGCGAAGGACAGCGAGATCGACAAGGTGGTCGGCCTGGAAATAGGAGCCGACGACTACGTCACCAAGCCGTACTCCACCCGCGAGCTGGTGGCCCGGATCCGCGCGGTGCTCCGCCGCCGCGGCGAGGACGGCGGCGCGGACGGCGCGACCGCCCCGGGCGCGCTGGAGGCCGGCCCGGTCCGGATGGACGTCGACCGGCACGTGGTGACGGTGGACGGCGCCAAGGTCGACCTGCCGCTCAAGGAGTTCGACCTGCTGGAGATGCTGCTGCGCAACGCGGGCCGGGTGCTGACCCGGATGCAGCTGATCGACCGGGTCTGGGGCGCGGACTACGTCGGCGACACCAAGACCCTGGACGTCCACGTCAAGCGCCTGCGGGCGAAGATCGAGCCGGACCCGGGCGCCCCGCGCTACCTGGTCACGGTCCGCGGCCTGGGCTACAAGTTCGAGCCGTAGACCGCACCCCCGCAGCACGGGAAGGGCCCCGCCTCGCGGCGGGGCCCTTCCCCTTGCTACGGACTTCTGCGCTGCGGACTCCGCTGCGGGCGCGTCAGTGGGCCGAGGCCGAACCCGACGGGCTGGCCGGGGCGGAGGCGCTGCCGCTCGCGGTGGCACCGGCCGACGGCGAGCCGCTGGCACCGGCCGCCGGGGCGGAGGCGGACGCACTGGCCGAGGGGGACGGGGCGGCCTTCTTCGGGCCGAAGGCCTCGTAGCTGCCGACGGCCGGCTGCACGTTGGCCTGGGCGGAGACCTCGCCGGCCTTCGCGAAGGTGAAGGTGGTCTTGACGTAGCCGCCGACCGACAGCTGCGAGGAGGAGACCTGGGCGACCGGGCTGCCCTGGGCGCCGAGCAGCACCGACTGGTTGACCTTGAGGTCCACGGTGGAGACGGGGGCGCCGTTCTCGTCGGTCAGCTTGGCGGTGGCGTCACCGATCTTGACCGAGGTGAGCACGTCGTCCGTGGCGCCGGCGTTGGCGATGTTGACGGTGACGGTCGCCGGGCCGGTGTACGCACCGGCGCTGCCCGCCTCGGTGACCACGACGATGTTGTTGAGCTTGACGCCGTCCCCGACGCTCGTCGCCGCGTTGTCCGGCTTGATCTGCAGCGTGCTCGCGTCGTTGCCGGTGGCGCAGGCGGCCAGCGGGAGGATCGCGGCGAGGACGATGGCGGCGACAGCGCCGCGTCGAAGGCTCCGGCTCACGGCGGCGACTTCTCCTTGATGGGGGGAATGATCCAGCGGAAAACGGATCACGGTCGGTGGTCGTGGGCCAGACTACCGACCACACATATCCGGCTCTCACGGGGTGGCCCCGTGTCGCGGTCCGATCACGATCCGGGGCGCCCGGCGCGTCGGGGGCAAAAACTCAAGATCCAATCATGGTTTCGGGGTCGTGACCAGAGGTTTCGCCGCGCGGTCAGACCGCCTCCGACCTGCGGGAAGCCCGGATCGAACATCGGTCGCAGCATGCGACGGGGGTGGTTGTCAAGCCCTGGGACCGGCCCTGACCTGCGAAAACGCCCTTCGGGTCAGCCGAAAAGCGTGTTATTCTGGAAAGCCACGGAAGGGGTCCTGTCACATGACGTTCAAGGTTGGCGACACGGTGGTCTACCCCCATCACGGGGCTGCGCTGATCGAGGCCATCGAAACTCGCCAGATCAAAGGTGTGGACAAGACCTACCTGGTGCTGAAGGTGCAGCAGGGAGATCTGACGCTTCGCGTTCCCGCGGAGAACGCCGAGTTCGTCGGCGTCCGCGACGTGGTGGGCCAGGAAGGCCTGGACCGCGTGTTCGAGGTGCTGCGGGCACCGTACACCGAAGAGCCCACCAACTGGTCTCGCCGGTACAAGGCGAACCTCGAGAAGCTCGCGTCCGGCGATGTGATCAAGGTCGCAGAGGTCGTCCGCGACCTGTGGCGCCGCGAGCGCGAGCGCGGCCTGTCCGCCGGCGAGAAGCGGATGCTGGCCAAGGCCCGGCAGATCCTGGTGAGCGAACTGGCGCTCGCCGAGAACACCAACGAGGACAAGGCCGAGACGCTGCTCGACGAGGTTCTCGCCTCCTGAGCCGCGACGAGCCGCGAGGCCGGTCGAATTCTGATCTCCCAGCCCTGCCAACGGGGTTGAGCCAGGTTTGACGCAGCGCCCGGTGGTGCCCGAACAGGCACCTCGGGCGCTTCGCCATGCCCGGAAGGGGGGTGGCACGGCGGAACGGCGAGCACGGTTCCACTAACGTGCAGTCAGGAAGGGGGCCTGCCCGCTCGCGTCATCCGCGCTCGGCACGGGCCATACCCATCACAACCGAGGAGCCAAACCTGAACGCCTCAGCACAGCTCGCGGCAGCGGTCGTACCGGCCGCCGGGCGCGGCGAGCGACTCGGCCCCGGCGCCCCCAAGGCGCTGCGCGAACTCGGCGGCGTGCCGCTGCTGGTGCACGCCGTCCGGGCGCTGGCCCGCAGCCGGGCGGTCGGCCTGGTGGTGGTGTGCGCCCCGCCGGACGGGGTGGCCGAGGTGGTCTCGCTGCTGGACAGCCACGGCCTGGACGGCAAGGACGTCCGGGTGGTGCCCGGCGGCGCCAGCCGGCAGGAGTCGGTGCGGCTCGGCCTGGCGGCCGTCCCCGCGGGCACCCGGGTGGTGCTGGTGCACGACGCGGCCCGCCCGCTGGTGCCGGTCGAGGTGGTGGACGCGGTGGCCGCCGCCGTCCGGGCCGGGGCCGAGGCGGTGGTGCCCGCGGTGCCGCTGGCCGACACCGTCAAGCGGGTCGAGCCGCAGCCGTCCGGGCCGGAGCCGGTGCTGGACACGCCCGACCGCTCCACCCTGCGCGCCGTGCAGACCCCGCAGGGCTTCGACCTGCCCGCCCTGGTCGCCGCGCACGGGAAGGCGCTCGCCGAGGGCGCCGAGGTGACCGACGACGCCGGGCTGATCGAGCGCTTCGGCGGCCGGGTGGTCGTGGTGCCCGGCCACGAGGAGGCGTTCAAGGTGACCCGCCCGCTGGACCTCGTGCTCGCCGAGGCCGTGCTCGCCCGCCGGAGGGCCACCGATGGCTACTGACCCGATCGTTCCGCGCACCGGCATCGGCATCGACGTGCACGCCTTCGAGGAGGGCCGCCCGCTGCGGGTGGCCGGCCTCGACTGGCCCGGCGAGACCGGCCTGGCCGGGCACTCGGACGCCGACGTGGCGGCGCACGCCGCCTGCGACGCGCTGTTCTCCGCCGCCGGGATCGGCGACCTGGGCGCGCACTTCGGCACCTCCCGCCCCGAGTGGGCGGGCGCGGCCGGGGTGGCGCTGCTGGCCGAGGCGGCCCGGCTGGTCCGGGAGGCCGGCTTCGAGATCGGCAACGTCGCCGTCCAGGTGATCGGCGTCCGCCCGAAGGTCGGCAAGCGCCGGGCCGAGGCCCAGGCCGCGCTGTCGGCGGCGGTCGGCGCCCCGGTCTCGGTCTCCGGCACCACCACCGACGGCCTCGGCCTGACCGGCCGCGCGGAGGGACTCGCCGCGATCGCCACGGCGCTGGTCTACGCCCGGCCCGGCGCCTAGCCTGGCCCTGACGGAACGTCAGGAACCGGTCACTGGAGGAGAGATGGGCGTCGAACTCGCCGACAAGGTGAAGGAACTGCTGGACGCGAAGAGCTACGCCGTGGTGTCCACGGTGCAGCCCGACGGCAGCCCGCAGTCGTCCGTCGTCTGGGTGAAGCGGGACGGGGACGACATCCTGTTCTCCACCGTCCAGGGCCGCCGCAAGCACCTCAACCTGGTGCGGGACCCGCGGATCAGCCTGCTGGTCAACCCGGCGGACAACCCGTACACCTACTTCGAGGCCCGCGGCGAGGTCACCATGACCACCGAGGGCGGCCCGGAGCTGATCGACGAGCTGTCGCGCAAGTACCGCGGCGAGGACTACCGGTTCGACGGTCCGGACGACGTCCGGGTGGTGGTGCGGCTCACCCCGCGCAAGGTGGTCGGCAACAACCTCTGAACGCGGGCACGCCAAAGCGGCGGAAGGTGGCGGGGCACCCCCCGCCGCCCACTACCCTGGTCGCTGTGAGCCTTCGCCTGTACGACACCATGACCCGCCAGGTACGCGACTTCGTCCCGCTGGTGCCGGGCTGTGTCTCGATCTACCTGTGCGGTGCCACGGTCCAGGCACCGCCGCACATCGGGCACATCCGGTCCGGCCTGAACTTCGACGTGATGCAGCGGTGGTTCCGCTACCGCGGCTACGACGTCACCTTCGTGCGCAACGTCACCGACATCGACGACAAGGTGATCGCCAAGGGCCGCGAGCAGTCCACCGAGTGGTGGAAGATCGCGTACGCCAACGAGCGCGCCTTCAACGAGGGTTACACCGCCCTCGGGTGCCTGCCGCCGAGCGCCGAGCCGCGCGCCACCGGCCACGTGCCCGAGATGATCGAGATGATGCGCGGCCTGATCGAGCGCGGCCACGCGTACGCCGCCGACGGCAACGTGTACTTCGCGGTCACCACCTACCCGGAGTACCTGGCGCTCTCCAACCAGGAGCTGGAGAACCTGCGGCAGCCCTCCGGCGACGGCGAGACCGGCAAGCGCGACCCGCGCGACTTCGCCATGTGGAAGGCCGCCAAGCCCGGCGAGCCGAGCTGGGAGACGCCCTGGGGCCGCGGCCGCCCGGGCTGGCACCTGGAGTGCTCGGCGATGGTGCACAAGTACCTCGGCCGGGCCTTCGACATCCACGGTGGCGGGATCGACCTGATCTTCCCGCACCACGAGAACGAGATCGCCCAGTCCAAGGCGTTCGGCGACGAGTTCGCCAACTTCTGGGTGCACAACGCCTGGGTGACGCTGGCCGGCGAGAAGATGTCCAAGTCGCTCGGCAACTCGGTGCTGGTCTCCGAGATGGTCCGGCGCTGGCGGCCGATCGTGCTGCGCTACTACCTGGCCGGCCCGCACTACCGCTCGATGATCGAGTACAGCGAGGAGTCGCTGCGCGAGGCCGAGACCGGCTTCGGCCGGATCGAGGGCTTCATCGAGCGCGCCGTCGAGCGCTGCGGCCCGGTCGACCCGGCACCCGAGGTGCCGCTCGCCTTCGCCGAGGCGATGGACGACGACCTGGGCGTCCCGCAGGCGCTCGCCGTGGTGCACACCGCCGTCCGGCAGGGCAACAGCGCGCTCGGCGCGGACGACAAGGAGTCGACCGCGGCCCGCCTCGCCGAGGTCCGGGCGATGCTCGGCGTGCTCGGCCTCGACCCGCTGGACGAGCAGTGGGCCGACGGCGCCGAGCAGAGCGAGGAGCTCACCGGCGTGGTCGACGCCCTGGTCCGGCTGGTCCTCGACCAGCGCCAGGCCGCCCGCGCCCGCAAGGACTTCGGCACCGCCGACGCGATCCGCGACCAGCTCGGCGCCGCCGGGCTGGCCGTCGAGGACACCCCGTCCGGCCCGCGCTGGACGATCAGCCAGTAACACCAGTAGCCCCCCGGGGCGCGCAGGGGCCGTACCTTTGGAGAGGTGCGGCCCCGACGCACGAAGCAGACGCAGAGACAGGAAGTACAGCCATGGCCGGCAACAGCCAGCGCAGGAACCGCCGCAACGCCGGATCGAAGAAGGGCGCGAGTGTCGGTACCGGCGGCCACAGCCGGAAGGCGCTCCAGGGCAAGGGCCCGACCCCGCCCGGCGAGGCCCGCAAGGGGCACCCCAAGCAGCGCGCCGCCAACGCGGCGCTCAAGCGCGAGCGCGACGCCAAGTCCCGCGCGGGCATGCGCCGCGCCGGCGCCGGCAGCCGCAGCGGGCGCGGCGGAGCGGGCGCCGCCGAGCTGGTGGTGGGCCGCAACTCGGTGGTCGAGGCGCTGCAGGGCGGCGTCCCCGCCACCGCGCTGTACGTGCAGCAGTTCATCGACACCGACGACCGCGTCCGGGACGCCTTCCAGGCCGCCAACGAGCGCGGCATCCCGCTGATGGAGGCCCCGCGCCCGCAGCTGGACCAGATGACCGGCGGCCTCAACCACCAGGGCCTGGTGCTGCAGGTCCCGCCGTACGAGTACGCGCACCCCGAGGACCTGCTGGACGGCGCCGCCGACGCCGGGCAGGACGCGCTGATCATGGCGCTGGACGGCGTCACCGACTCGCGCAACCTGGGCGCCGTGGTCCGCTCCGCCGCCGCGTTCGGCGCGCACGGCGTGGTGATCCCGGAGCGCCGGGCGGCCGGCATGACCGCGGGCGCCTGGAAGACCTCCTCCGGCGCGGCGGCGCGCCTGCCCGTGGCGCGCGCCACCAACCTGACCCGCGCGCTGGAGGCGTACCAGAAGGCCGGCCTGATGGTGGTCGGCCTGGCCGCCGACGGCGAGGCCGAGATCGGCGACCTGGACGCGCTGAACGGCCCCGTGGTGATCGTGGCCGGCTCCGAGGGCAAGGGCCTGTCCCGGCTGGTCTCGGAGACCTGCGACCTGCTGGTGCGGATCCCGATGCCGGGCCAGACCGAGTCGCTGAACGCCGGTGTCGCGGCGGGCATCGTGCTGTACGAGGCCGCCCGGCTGCGCGCCAAGCGCTGACGTCCGGGCCGGGCGCCGGGGGCTGACGCCTGGCTGGGCGCCGGGGGCCGGGGGCTGGCGTCCGGCTGCGCGCCAAGCGCCGGCGTCCGGGCGGGTGGCGGGAACTGACGACCGGTCAGTCCGTCGTTTTCGTGGGGCAACCGGTCGGGTCCGGTCGGGCCCGATCGGTTTTCTCATGATCACTTCAAATCCTCTCCCGGAATCCACCCGGGAGAGTGTCCTCGGGGCCCGTCACCCGGTTAGAGGGGTGTGGACACCAGAACACCACTGCGCCTCGGGCAGCGCCCCTCGGGGATAGACGACGGTCCGGTCCTCAACACGGTCCGGGTTCCGTCCGACCCGTCGAGGCTCAGCAGCACCCAGGCCAGCTTCCGGGTCAGGCTCTCCGCCCCGGTGGCCCCGATGATCGACGCCCCGGCCGGTGCCGCCTTCGGTGACCCGTACGGCCTGCGCAGCGGCGTCACCCCGCAGATCGTGGTGCCCGCCTCGTCGGTGCCCGCGCTGGCCGGGATCACCGCCGCCTCGGTCACCGGCACGGCCCCCCGCCGCAAGGCCCGGGTGGTCACCGCCTGGAGCGGCCGGACCGGGCCCGGCGACACCGCCGCCACCCAGCTGCTGGAAGCCGTCCGGCTGACCACCGTGCCCGCCCCCGCCAAGGGCTTCGCGGAGGACGACACCCAGCAGCTGCAGGCCGTCCCGCGGCAGTACGGCGGCCCGGCCGGCGGCTCCGCCGGCGGTTCCGGCGAGACCCCGCGGGTCGGCGTCCCCGAGCTGCTGGACGAGTCGGTCCGGATCGGCGCCGGACGCAGCTGGCAGCCCGAGGGCGAGCTGCCGGAGGTGCCGTCGCTCGGCGAGGGCGCCTCCAAGCACGCCTGGTACCCCGGCCGCCGGGTCGACCTCGGCCTGGTGCTGCTGCCGCTGCGGGTGCTGCTCGGCTCGCTGTCGGTGTACGCCGGGTTCAGCAAGCTGTGCGACCCGGTGTACTTCGACGGCGGCGAGCGCGGCTCGATGATGCGCTGGCTGTCCTCGCTGCACCCGTGGAAGGTCGCCCAGCCGCTGCTGGACCTCGCCATGGCCCACCCGGTCGGCGCCGGGCTCGCGGTCTCCTTCCTGGAGATCGTGGTCGGCGTGCTGTCCATCCTGGGCCTGTGGCAGCGGCTCGCGGCCGGCACCGCGATGGCGCTGTCCGCGGCGCTGCTGTTCACCGTGAGCTGGAAGGCGGTGCCGGTCTACGACACCCCCGACCTGATCTTCCTCGCGGCCTGGAGCCCGCTGCTGATCGCCGGCGCCCCGTTCGCCTCGCTGGACGGCCGGATCGCCCTGGAGGCGTTCCGCCGG
Source organism: Kitasatospora sp. YST-16 (assembly GCF_026802215.1). Lineage (NCBI taxonomy): Bacteria > Bacillati > Actinomycetota > Actinomycetes > Kitasatosporales > Streptomycetaceae > Kitasatospora > Kitasatospora sp. YST-16. The sequence continues at coordinate 3,030,781 of NZ_CP113837.1, read as the reverse complement.
CACGGGCCCGCCGAACCCGGCGCCGTCCGCCGGCGGATGCTGCGCCGCCGCGGCGTGGTCACCGCCGTCGTGGTCGGCCTCACCCTGCTGTCCGGCTCGCTGCTCGGCGCGGCGGTCCGCACCGGCGGCAGCACGGCGCCGGTCCGGCCCCCCACGGACTACGGTTCCCCGGTCTGGCCGAGCAACAGCCCCTCGCCGTCCCCGACGCCCAGCCCGACGCCCAGCCCCACCCCGAGCCAGAGCAAGCCTCCGGCCTCGCCCTCCCCCTCGCCCAGCCGCAGCGGCGGCAAGGCCAAGCCGAGCAGCGGCGCCCAGGGGGGCGGCAGCTCGTCCAGCCCCCGGGCGGGCGCCGGATCCGGCACCTCCGGGTCGGGCAGCGGCACCGGCACCGGTGGTGCCGGGAACGGCGGCTCCGCGGGCGGCACCGGCACCGGCGGCGCGCCCTCGGGCGCCCCGCGCAGCACCCAGCCCTCGCACGGCGTGATCGGCGGGCTGCTGGGCAGCGGGCCGCCGCTGCTGGAGCTCGGCATGAGCCCGCAGCGGTCGGCGGGCACCGCCTGAGACCGGGCCCCGCCCGGCAGCAGCTGACAGGGCCCCTCCGGGACGGTTCTTCCGTCCGGGAGGGGCCCTGCTGGTGTGTTGTGCGCCGACGGGCGCTGCTACTCGCGGATGGTGGCGAGTTCCTTGGCGGCCTCGGTGAGGTCCTTGGCGGTGTCGATGGCGCGCCAGTAGCAGCCCTGCGGGAGCTGGTAGCCGGCCAGGCGGCGGTCGCGGGCCAACTGCGGGAAGGTGGTGCGCTCGTGGTCGCCGACCTCGGGGAGCAGCTCGCGGAAGCCGGGCGCGAAGACGTACAGGCCCGCGTTGATCAGGAACGGGGACGGCGGGGCCTCGATGAAGTCGAGGACGTTGCCGAACCGGTCGGTCTCGACGGCGCCCCACGGGATCCGCGGGCGGGCCAGGGCGAGGGTGGCGACGGCGGCCCGCTCGTGGTGGAAGGCGGCCATCTCGCGGAGGCTGAACCTGGTCCAGATGTCGCCGTTGGTGGCGTACCAGGGCTCCGCGGGGCGCGGCAGGGCGGCGGCCGCGTAGCGCAACCCGCCGCCGCGGCCCAGGGGTTCGTCCTCCACCACGGTCCGGGTGCGCAGCGGCAGGTCGGCCTGCTCCAGCCAGTCCCGCAGGACCTCGGCGAGGTGGCCGCAGGAGATCACCACGTCGGTGACGCCCTCGGCGGCCAGCCACTCCAGCTGGTGCCCGATGATCGGCTTCCCGGTCCCGGGGATCTCCACCAGCGGCTTGGGCCGGTCGTCGGTGTACGGCCGCAGCCGGGAGCCCTGCCCGCCGGCCAGGATCACCGCCTGGGTGACGGCGGGGGCGGTGGCACCCGGGGCGGGGCCGGTGTCTGCTGTCATGCGCGCCACGATAGCGGGACCGCCGCCCCGGCCGGCCGGCGTCCGCGGGCCGACCGGCGTTCGCGCCGGGGTGTCACGCTGCGGAGCCGGGTTTTGATGCGGCCCCTCGTTGCGGGTCCGGTTCCGTTGCGGGGTCGGTTCCGGCGCAAGGCCGGTTCCGTTGCGGGGTCGGTCAGTTGACCACGCCGGCGGCGAACGAGCCGTCGCAGACCGGGCGGGCGAAGGAGCGGGCGCGCTGCACGTCGCCCTGGTACTTCTTCACCGCGGCGCGGCCGAGGTCGCCGGCCAGCGCACTGCAGTACGGGGTCAGCGTCGGGTTCTCGCGCATGGTGCGTTCGAGCAGGTCGAGCGCGGTGCCCGGGTTGTGGTTCTTCAGCTCCTCCATCAGGTCCACCCGGAGGGCGTCCTGCGGGGCCATGCCCTGGGTGTTGGGGGCCGTGGCGGTGCGGCCGATGGTGCCGTCACCGCTGGAGGCCGCCACCACCTGCTGGTCCAGGCCCGTCGGCGGGGCCCACGGGACGCGGGTCACGGCGAGCGTGCCGGTGGTCACCAGGATCACCGGCAGGGTGAGGGCAACGGTCTGGGCGATGCGGCGCACGAGCTGTTTCACGCACAGGAGAGTAGCGCTGCGTGGCGGTGCGGGCGCGCCACGTTACCCCATCGAGTGACGGGTGCCCCGTTTTGTTCCGCCATCGGGTTGACGCGGTGGCCCTCGGAAGGCCCTCGAAGGGCTCCGGGGCGTTCCGGTGGTGTGTGCGGGAACGCCGGAACCCCCTGCCGACCGCCGTGGGCAGGGGGTTCCGTGGAAGAGCGGCTGGACGGGCGCCGCCGTCAGGTGCGGCGCCCCTCCGGTGCTGTCGTCAGCGGCTCAGGCGCACGCCGCCGTCGGCCTCGGTGGTGAAGACGTGCGGCTCGTTGCCGACCGGCACCACGTGGATGGTCTCGCCGCGCTGCGGGATCTCGCGGCTGTGCACGCGGACCACGATGTCCTTGTCCTCGCCGGACACCTGGGTGGTGCCGTACACGAAGCCGTCCGCGCCGAGCTCCTCGACCACGTTGACGGTGACCGCGACGCCCTCGAGGCCGCCGGCCGGGACGACCTGGAAGTGCTCGGGACGGATGCCGACCACGACGTTCTTCGCGCTGCCGGCCTTGGCCAGGTCCTCGCGGGCGATGTTGATGATCGAGCCGCCGAACTTCACGCCGCCGTCGACCAGCGGAACCTCGATCAGGTTCATCGCCGGGGAGCCGATGAAGCCGGCCACGAACAGGTTGCCCGGGCGGTCGTACATCGCGCGCGGGGCGTCGACCTGCTGCAGCAGGCCGTCCTTGAGGACCGCGACGCGGTCACCCATGGTCATGGCCTCGGTCTGGTCGTGGGTGACGTAGACCGTGGTGATGCCCAGGCGGCGCTGCAGCGAGGCGATCTGGGTACGGGTCGAGACGCGGAGCTTGGCGTCCAGGTTCGACAGCGGCTCGTCCATCAGGAAGACCTGCGGCTGGCGGACGATCGCGCGGCCCATGGCGACACGCTGGCGCTGACCGCCGGAGAGCGCCTTCGGCTTGCGGTCCAGGTACTGGGTCAGGTCGAGGATCTTGGCGGCCTCTTCGACCTTGGTGCGGATCTCGGCCTTGTTCACGCCGGCGATCTTCAGGGCGAAGCCCATGTTCTCGGCGACGGTCATGTGCGGGTACAGCGCGTAGTTCTGGAACACCATCGCGATGTCCCGGTCCTTCGGCGGCAGGTGGGTCACGTCGCGGTCGCCGATGCGGATGGCGCCCTCGTTCACGTCCTCCAGGCCGGCCAGCATGCGCAGCGAGGTCGACTTGCCACAGCCGGAGGGGCCGACCAGGACGAGGAACTCGCCGTCCGCGATCTCCAGGTCGAGCTGGTCGACGGAGGGCTTGTCGGCACCCGGGTACACACGGGTGGCCTTGTCGTACGTCACAGAAGCCATGGTGCTTCGCTCCTTCACCGGCAGGAACGTGCCGGACGATCCGAGTAAAGGTGGATGTTCTTCCGCCACCCCGGCCGGCCCGACCGACTGGTCTGAACCACTGGCGCCGAGTGCGACTCCCCGCGACGCTACCTGGCAGTTCATCCTTTTGTCAGCCCTCTGCCGCCCCCGAGTTGGCATCGATCCGGTCACACCCCCGTCCCCGGCTGCCCCCGACCACCCCCGCGCACCCCCCACAACCCCCGCATCCCCGAGCCCCCGCCCGGTACACTGCCCACTGGTGCCGCCGTGGATCCCGCGGACGGCCACCGCGCCTCCTTAGCTCAGCTGGCCAGAGCACCGCTCTTGTAAAGCGGGGGTCGTCGGTTCGAACCCGACAGGGGGCTCTCGTTTCCATCTCGGATGAGCTGCGGCTTCGGCTTTCCGGAAGCTTGATCAACGGCCTCGGACCCCTGGTCCGAGGCCGTTTACGTGAGCGCCCCGAGTGCGACCGCCGGTCGGTATGATGTCTGGTATGGCAACGAAGAAGTACACCGTGACGCTGCCCGAGGAGTTGGCGGAGGAGATCCGCGCCGAGGTGGGGTCTGGTGGATTCAGCCGTTATGTCACACAGGCCATAGAGCGCCAGCGTGAGCGCGACAACCTGCACGAGTTCGTCGGTTGGTGGGAGGGCGAGCACGGCGAGGTGACCGACGCGGAGTTGGCGCTCGCAGAGGCGGAGCGGCTGGCGCTCCAGCGACAGCACGCGGAGCGCAAAGCCCGGACTGCGCCCCGTCGCAAGGCGAGTTGATGTCCGAGCTCGTCTACCTGCTCGACAGTGAAGGCCTGTCTCAAGCCGTTCTCGGCCACCGCGCCATGGGCGCCCGGCTCAAGGACGCGGACCGCTCCGGCATCCGGGTCATGACCACGTCGATGACGCTCATCGAGGCCTACCACGGGCGCGTCAAGAAGGCTGCGTGGGCATGGGCCCTCTCCAGGATCGCAGTCGAGCCCGTGACCAGAGAGATCGCCGGAGAAGCGATCGAACTGTTGGAGACAGCAGGCCTGCACGGACACAAGTACGCCATCGACGCCGCTCTTGCCGCCGTGGCGCTGCGTCAGCGTGGTGACGTCACGATCTTCACGTCCGACGAGGAGGACATGCGTCTGCTCTGCGGTGACCGTGTTGTGGTCAAGGGCATCTGACGGTGGCATGCGGGATGAGTCGGGCCATGGTGGATGCCGTACCGACCGGCCCTGTTGCGTGAGCCATGCGTGAGCGGACTGCACAGCGGCAGCGCCGGCGGGGCCGGACTGTCGAAACTTGATGCATGGCGCCGACCTGCAGGTTCGGCGCCGCGCAGCATCAGGCGTCACGTACCGACGTGATCAGGTTTCGTCTTGTAGAGCGGGGGTCGTCGGTTCGAACCCGACAGGGGCTCAGCGAACTGTCGGTAGGTGCTTGGCGGAGGCGTTCGGCGCAGAGCGCCAGCAGCATGCTGCCGATCAGTGAGGGCAGTGAGGCCACCAGCAGGTAGCAGAGGTAACCGGCCGCGGCGGGCAGGTTGTTGGCGATCGGCGAGGTGCGGGGCCCCAGCGGTCGACGGCGGTGCCGGCCGCCGGGGCGGCCGGCAGTGAGAGCGCGGTGGCGATGCTGGTGCTCAGGCCGACCTGGGCGACCGTCAGGTCGGGGGTCAGCGCGAAGAACAGGAACGACAGCGGGACGAACATCCCGACGTCGAACGGGTCGAGCACGGTGGCGGCCATCACCCGTTCCTGGCCCGCGAGTTCGGGCAGGCCGAGGGAGAGCCTCGGTCTGGAAGGGGCGACCGTGGCCGGTTCGTTCGGCCGGTCCGGTGCGGGGAGGAACTCCGTTGTCACGTCGGGCAATTGGGGCGCGAAGACGATGTGGGGGCCGTGGCTTCCTCTCGGGCGTGGGACGGCGGGGAGGGGGGGCGGGCTCGCTGATCGTTTCCACTCTCGCCCGGTGACGCGAGGGGCCGCCACGCTCCGGGCCGGCCGGGCCCGGCCGGGCCTGATCCGGCCGGCGGGCCGGGGCGGTGGCCGGACGGTCCTGCTGGGCGAGGGGGTTCAGCGCAGGTGGGAGGTGTCGTTGTAGAGGTGCATGGTGGCGCGCGGGCCGGTGTGGACCAGGACGGAGAGCGAGGCCGGGGAGAGGTGCATGGCGTGCGTCGCCTCGGCGGGGGCGGTCAGTGCTCCGGCGATCAGCGTCTTGATCGGCGTGACGTGGCTGACCAGGAGGAGGCGGCGGCCCGGGTGCCGGGCCAGCAGGGCGTCGCGGGCCGTGGCGGTGCGGGCGGCGACTTCGGCGAGGGACTCGGTGGCGCCGGTGGGCGCCGCCGTCGCGGACGACTGCCAGGCCCGCAGGTCGGCGGGGTGGCGGGTGCGGATCTCGTCCAGGGTGAGGCCCTCCCAGTGCCCGAAGTCGGCCTCCCGCAGGCCGTCCTCGATCTCCACGTCCAGCCCGAGCCGTTCGGCCGCGGCCTGCGCGGTCTGCCGGCAGCGGCGCAGCGGGGAGCTGATGACGGCGTGCACGGGTGCCTCGGCGAGCAGGGCGGAGGCGGCTGCGCGGGCGGCCTGGGCGAGGCCGGTGCCGGAGAGTTCGGGGTCGGTGCCGCCGCTGCCGGAGAACCGGCGGTGCGGGGTCAGTGCGGTCTCGCCGTGGCGCAGCAGCAGCAGGGTGGTGGGTGGGGTGAGCGGGGTGGGTGCGGCGGGTCCGGTGGCCCGGCCGTCCGGTGCGCTGGTCATTTCTCCAGCCTAGACCGGGAGGTCGCGGGAAATGCGCTCCGTTGAAAGTCGGGGGATCGGAGAATCGTGCGGAAACGGTGGACCTGGTGGCCTATTCGGTGATTCCGTGCACTTCCGGCAGGACCGGTGCGGAATGCGGCAACTCGGGCATCCGGGAATTCGCCGACCGGCCCAACTCCCTGGCCGGGATGGGTTCTTGTCCGGATCAGGCCAGGCACGGTCCGGCCAGCGGCATCGGTGGCGAAAGCCTTTCCGGCCGGGGGACAGTTGGTCGTCGAGCGAATTCGAAGGCCCGACCGTGGCGGGGAGGCGACCGCCATTCCTGAACGGCTAAAAATCCTCTGGAGAATGCCATGAAGAAGACCGGAACCCCCCTCTGGATCGCCGGGATCTCCGCTGTCGCGTCGGTGGTGGTCCTGCTGTCCGGGGCCCCCGCGCAGGCGGCGGCCGACGAGCTGCCGCGGGAGTCGGTGGTCTGCCCGGCCAGCCTGATGTGGGACGTCGTCGCCGGCGTCTGCCGCTGACCGCGGCCACCCCGTACCGAGCCCCACCACGGCCCCTCGATGCCTGTCGATACCCGTCGAGGTCCGCCGGGATCCGGTGGTTCCCCGCCGGAGTCCTGCCGAATTTCCACCGAAGACCTGCCGAAGTGTCCGGCGCCAGCCGGCGTGAGAGAGGACGAGCGATGACCGTAGCCGAGACGATGCCCGCGACCGAGACGGTGTCCGCGAAGATCCGCGCCACCGTGCCCGTACCGATCCACCTGAACAACGGCGACACCGTCGCCGCCCGGCTGCACACCTTCCACGGCCTGAGCGATCCGGGCGAGCACATAGCGATCACCCTGGGCGAGGACCGCCCGGACCCGGACCCGGTGCCGCTGGTCCGGCTGCACTCCGAGTGCCTGACCGGCGACGTGCTGGGCTCGGCGCGCTGCGACTGCGGCCCGCAGCTGCACGAGGCGGTGCGCCGGATCGGCACCACCGGCGGCTGCGTGCTGTACCTGCGCCAGGAGGGCCGCGGCATCGGCCTGTACAACAAGCTGGACGCCTACCTGCTCCAGGACGCCGGATACGACACCTACGCGGCGAACGAGGAACTCCAACTCGCCCCGGACTCCCGGGACTACCGTGCCGCCGCCGAGATGCTCCGGCTGCTCGGCCTGACCCGGATCCGGCTGCTCACCAACAACCCGGAGAAGGCCGCCCAGCTCGCCCGCTACGGGATCGAGGTGGTCGCGGTGGTGCCGACCGGGGTGTTCGTCACCGAGGACAACCGCTTCTACCTGGAGACCAAGGCCCGGGTGACCCGCCACACGCTGGCCCTCGGCGAGCCGGCCGGCCGGCTCGCGCGCTGACCCGCGTCCGCGCCCGCACACACCCGTAACCCGTACCCGCACCCGCATTCGGCCAGGAGGACGGCATGAGCCCGGGGCACATCAGGAGGACGGCATGAGAGCACTGGTATTCATCGGCAGCGAACGCGTGAACTCCTACACGGCGGCGCTCGGCCGGGCGATCGGCGACGCGCTGGGGTCGGCCGGGATGGCGCCCGAGACGGTGCACGCCGGGGGCCCGGAGGCCGCCGACCCGGTCGGACTGCTCGATCGGATCGCCCGGGCGGACGCGGTGGTCCTGGTCTCCCCGGTCTACCACGGCGGCTACTCGGCCCTGCTCAAGGCGGTGCTGGACCGGCTGCCCGGCGACGCGTTCGCCGACAAGCCGGTCGCGGTCGCCGCGAACGGCAGCGGGCCGCGCACCGGCAACGTGGTGTGCGACCAACTGCGCACGGTGGCAAGGGCGATGGGCGCCTGGGTGGTGCCCACCCAGACCGCCGGCTGTCCGGACGACTTCCGCACGGTCGGCGGCGCACCGGTCGGCCCCGGGGACGAACTGGCCGAGCGGTGCGAGCTGATCGCCGGTGAACTGCTGCGGCTGGGCACGGCGTTCCGCACCCCGGCGGGGGTGTAGGCGGTGCATCAGCAGAACGGGCGGGAAGCGATGGACCGGCAGGCCGAACGCGGTCGGCAGGCAGAACAGACCGGGCAGACCGGGCAGGACAGGAAGACCGGGCAGGACGGGCAGGTCGAGCGGAAGTCGGCCCGCGAGCGGGCCGAGCGGAGGACGGCGCGCGAGCAGGTCGAGCGGAGGACGGCGCGCGAGCAGGTCGAGCAGCGGGCGATGCAGCGGGCCGTCGAACTGGCCGCCGAACGGCTGGGGTTGACCGGCGCGAACCCCACGGTGGGCTGTGTCGTCCTGGACGAGCGGCTGCGGGTGGTCGGCGAGGGGTCGCACCGGCACGACGGTGAACCGCACGCCGAGGTGGTGGCGCTGGCCGCCGCCGGCACCCGGGCCCGCGGCGGCACCGCCGTGGTGACCCTCGAACCGTGCGCCCACACCGGCCGCACCGGCCCGTGCACCGAGGCGCTGCGGGCCGCCGGGGTGGCCCGGGTGGTGTACGCGGTGGCCGACCCGACCCCGCGGGCCGGCGGCGGGGCGGCGGTGCTGGCCGCCGCCGGGATCGCCACCGAGGGCGGGCTGCTGGCCGCCGAGGCGACCCGGGCGAACCGGTACTGGCTGACCAACGCCACCCGGCTCCGGCCCTGGGTGACCTGGAAGTTCGGGGCCACCCTGGACGGCCGGATCGCCGCCGCCGACGGCAGTTCGCGCTGGATCACCTCCGCCGCGGCCCGCGCCGACGCCCACCTGTTGCGGGCCCGGCACGGCGCGGTGCTGGTCGGCGCGGGCACGGTCCGCACCGACGACCCGCACCTGGGCGTCCGGCACGGCGTGGCCGGCCCCGCCCCGGTGCGGGTGGTGGTGGCCGCCGACCCGTCCCGGCTGCCCGCGACGGCCCGGGTGTTCGACGGGTCGGCCCGGACGCTGCTGGCCGTCCCGGAACGGTTCGCCCGGGCCGCCGCCCCACCCGGCGCCGAACTGCTCCCGATCGGCCCGCCCGACGACCCGTCGGCCGGGCCGGCCGACGGGCCGGACGACGGGCAGGTCGACCCGCGGGCGCTGCTCTCCGCCCTGCTCGGCCTGGGCATCCGCTCCGTGCTGGTCGAGGGCGGCCCGCGCACCGCGGCCCGGCTGCTGGCCGCCGACTGCGTGGACGAGGCGGTGGGCCACCTGGCCCCGGCACTGCTCGGCGCCGGGCCCGCGCTGCTCGGCGACCTCGGCATCTGCACCATCGGCGGGGCGCTGCGCTGGGAGTTCCGGGCGGCCGAACCGGTCGGGCCGGACCTGCGGGTCTCCGTCGTCCCGGTCCCCGATCTGCGGGTTCCCGACCTGCCGGTCCCCGATCTGCCGGTCCCCGACCTGCCGGGCGAGGGCGTCCCGGGCGAGGGCGTTCCGGGTGAGCGGGTTCCGGTCGGCGCCGGGGGGTGGACGGCATGAGGACCGGCATCCTGCTCCCGCTGTACGACGACCCGTGGCAGCACGGCCTGCGCCGCCTGTACGAGGCGGCGGAACTCGGCTTCACCGGGGTGTGGACCAGGGACGTCACGCTGACCGAGAACGACGGCGTGGACCGCGCGGTGGCCGGCGACCCGGTCGCCGACCTGGCCCACGCGATGGGCACCGGCCTGCCGTTCGAGGAGTTCGGCACCGCGATCCTGTGCGCCGGCTACCGGCACCCGCTGAGCATGGCCCGTTCGGTGGTGATGCTCCAGCAGATCTCCGGCAACCGGCTGGTCCTGGGCCTCGGCGCGGGCTCCCGGACCAACGTCAACGCGCTGTACGGCCTGGACCGGCAGGCCCGGCGGCAGAACCTGCTGCAGACCGTCCGCACCCTGGACGACCTGCTCCGCCAGGGCGGCCGCGACCTGCCGGACACCGTGCGGTTCGAGAAGCCCCCGGGCTTCCGGCCCCCGCCGATGCTGCTGGCCAGCGGCGACCCGGCCGTGCTGTCCGAGCTCGGCCCGTACCTGGACGGCCTGATGGTGCCGGGCCTGCCCCCGGAGAAGCTCACGAACCCGGACGAGGGCCACCCCGGCGCCCTGCTGCCCCGCACCATGCAGCTCAGCCTGGCGGTCAGCACCGCGGACCGGCACCTGCCGGTCGGGGTGCGCGACCTGGGTCGGATCGCGGTGGTCGAGGTCGGCGCCGAGCTGCTCGCCCCGCTGCTGGAGCGGTACGTCCGGCACGGCCTGGAGCGGCTGGTCCTGCACCTGCCGTTCGACGACCTGACCGGGCGCCAACTGGCCGTCCTGGCCGCCCGGAGCAGGGAACTGGCGACGCCCGTCCCGGCCGGTGCGGTCCCGGCCGGTGCGGCCTCAGCCGGTGCGGCCCCGGCCCCGGTCGGCAGCGCGCCGTGACGATCGTCATCAGCGTGGCGGTGGCGGCCCCGGCGGCCCCGGCGGCCGGCCCGGGCGTTGGCGAAGTCCCGTCTGCACTGGGCGAGTTCGGCCCAGTCCCGGTGGTCCGGGCCGACCCGGCGGCCGCGCTGGTCGGGGCCTGGCGGGCCGCGGCCGGCACCGGTTCGACCCACCACCTGGTGGTCCGGGCCGGTACCGAGCTGGCGCCCGGGTTCACCGCCGAGCTGCTCCGCGCGGTGGCCGGCCGTCCCCGGGCCGCCCTGGTGCTGTCCGCGGCGGGCGGCGGCAGTTGGAACGCGGGGGCGGTCCGGTTGGCGGCGCTGCGCGGCTGCGGCTGGGCCGCGGCGGTGCCGCAGGACTGCCTGTCCCCGGCGGCCGTGCTGCTGCCGTCCGGGGCGGCGCTCGCGTTCGCCGGGTTCGCGGCCGGGGCGCTGGCGGCGGGCGCCGCCCCGGACGGGCTGCTGCCGGCCTTCGCCCGGCGGCACCGGCTGGACCTGCTGCTGCACGTCGGCGGCCTGGCCGCGTCCCCGGCGGCGCCCGGGGCCCCGCCCCGGCCCTCGGCCGCGCGGTGCGCCGGGGCGGCGGGGCGGTCGTCCGGCGGGGTGTCCGACCTGGTCAGCCCGCTGCCGGAGGTGCTGCCCCGGCTGTCCGGCGGCCGGGCCCTGATCTCGCTGTGGGACGCCGGCACCGCGACCTGGCGGCAGGCGTCCTGGACCCGGCACATGGCCCGCGCCGGCCGGAACTGGCCGGTGGCGGCCCCGGCGGCGGCGTTCGTGGCGGTCACCGACCGGCCGACGCCGGGCGCCCGGGAGCGGGTGCTGCCGCTCACCGAGGTGGTCCGCTACGGGCTGGCGCTGGGCACCGTGCTGGGCCGGGCCCCGGTCGAGACCGCGGCGCCGGTCCTGCGGCCCTGCCTGTGCGCGGCCGTGCTGGACGCGGCCGGCCCGGTGCCGGCCCCGGAGTGGCCGGACGACTGGACCGACGAGCTGACCGACGTGCTGTGGCGGGCGGTCGGCGTCGGCGCGAGGCTGCGCTCCAACCACGGCGTGGAGCACTGGCCGGCCGAGGAACTGCGCGCCCTGCCCGCGGACGCGCCGCCGTGCGGCGGGCCGGATCCCGCCGAGCCGGAGCCCGCCGAGCCGCCCCCGCCGGGCGGCACCCGCCCTTCACCGACCCCTCGCCCGTGAGGAATTGGGAGACCACCATGTCCTGGCTACGCGTCACCGACCCGTCGGCCGCGGCCCGCCTCGTCGCGGATTCGCTGGTGATCCACGCGGACCCGCACGCGCGGGCCACCAACCCGTACCACTGGTACCGCACGCAGCCGCTGACCGAGCGGCTGGCCCGGCTCGCGGGCGACGAGGACGCCGCGCCGTTCGCCCCGGCCGCCCGGCGGCTGCTGGCCGCGCCGGAGCGGCCCGAGCACCATCGGGCCCTGGTCGCCGCGCTGATCCCGATGATCGAGAAGTTCCCGGAGCGGATGCGGCCGCTGACCGACCTGGCCTGGCAGACCACGCAGCGCGGCCGGATCGGCCACCACCTGGGCGCGGCCGTCGGCCCGGACGCCCTGCCGCCCCGCCCGTCCCCACCGCCGCCCCGGTGCCGGAGCGGACGGGCGTGCCGGGTCCGGCTGCCCAGCTGGTGGTGCCGTTCCGGGACGGCGGCGGGGGCGGGGAGCGGCTGCGCAACCTGCTGGCCTGCCTGGCCGCGCTGCGCGACCAGGACGAGGTGCCGGGCGGGTACACGGTGACGGTGGTCGAGGCGGACCGCGAGCCGCGCCGCCGGGAGCTGATCGCGCCGCTGGCCGACGAGTACCTGTTCGCGCCGCACCCCGGCGCCTTCAACAAGGCGTGGGTGGTGAACGCCGGAGTGGCCAACTCGGCGGTGCGGGCCGAGACGGTCTGCGTCTTCGACGCCGACCTGCTGCCCGACCGCGGGTTCGTCGCCCGCAGCCTGGCCCGGTTCCGCGAACCGGGCGTGGGGGCGTTCCTGCCCTACCGCGACATGCTCTACCTGGACGAGGGCTCCAGCGTCCGGGCGGTGCACACCCGCGGCCCGGGCGGCGAGCCGGCGCTCGACCCGGCGGCGCTGCGCGGCTTCTGGATGCGCCGCCCGGTGGGCGGCTGCGTCTGGCTGACCCGCGAGGTGTTCGACCGGATCGGCGGCATGGACGAGCGGTACGAGAACTGGGGCGGCGAGGACGTGGACCTGGTGCTGCGGCTGCAGTCGGCGACCGCGCTGTACGCCTACGACGACTTCATGGTGCACCTGCACCACCCGGTCCGGCCGCTGCGGCCGGAGGAGGCGCGGCAGAACGACGAGATCCCCTACATGACCTGGAAGCCGGCGGGCCCGATCGGCCGGCTGGACCGCTACCTCGTGCAGTGAGCGGTTCGTGGAGTGGAGATTCTCCGCCGGCTTCGCCGAAACCTTTGACACCACCCGCCCCAGTGGTCTAGACCTACACCGCGAATGGTCACGTCTATCGGGCAATGGGGGCTCCGATGAACACGGTGAGCGATGTCGACCGGGTCCGCCGCGCACCGGACGCGTCCTGACGTGCAGGCCGTGCTGCAGGCGTTCGGCCTGAGCGAGGCGGCGAGCCTGGTCTACCAGGCCCTGCTGCGCACCCCCGAACCCGCCGAGGGCGCCCTGTCCGCCGAACTCGGCCTGTCCGCGGACGAGGTCCACGCCGCCTACCGGGAACTCACCGGGCTCTCCCTGCTCCGCTCCTCCTGGGACGACCCGCTCACCCTGCGCCCGGTGATCCCCGAACTCGGCCTCAAGGCCCTGCTCGCCCACCGGGAGGCGGAACTCCTCGCCCACCGGCAGCAGGTCGAACAGGCCCAGGCCGCCTACGAGATCATCCGCACCGAGTCGGCCTCCGGCCGCCGCTTCACCCACACCGAGGACCTGGTCGGGGTGGACGCGATCCGCGACCGGCTGGCCGAACTCGGCGCCCGCACCCGCTCCCAGGTGCTGGCCTTCATCCCCGGCGGCGGCCAGAGCGAGTCCGCCCGCCGCACCAGCCGCCCGCTCGACGAGGAACTGCTGCACCGCGGCGTCGAACTGCGCACCATCTTCCTGGACTCGGTGCGCAACCATCAGCCCACCACCGACTACGCCCGCTGGCTGGGCGAACGCGGCGGCCAGGTCCGTACCGTGCCCTCGCTGCCGATGCGGATGACCATCGTCGACCGCGAGGCCGCCGTGGTCCCGCTCGACCCGGAGCGCAGCGACACCGCGACCGTGCTGTACGGCACCGGCGCGGTCGCCGCCATGTGCGCCCTGTTCGACCTGGTCTGGTCCGGCGCCACCCCGCTCGGCGACGCCAGGAGCCGCGACCCGCACGGCCTGTCGGGCCAGCACTACGCCCTGCTCCGGATCCTCCACCAGGGCGAGACCGACGTGGTCGCGGCCCGCAAGCTCGGCGTCTCCGAACGCACCGTCCGCCGCCTGATCTCCGAACTGATGGACCTGCTGGAGGCCCGCAGCCGCTTCCAGGCCGGCGCCCGCGCCGCCGAACGCTCCTGGCTGCGCTGACCGCCCGTCAGCCCGCCGCGAGCAGTTCGCGCAGTTCGGCGACCACCTTGTGATCGGCGGTGCGGAACCGGGACAGCGTCGCCTCCCAGACGGCGCGGGCCTCGGCCGGGCGGCCGAGGTCGCGCAGGATCAGGCCGTGGGTGTGCTCGATCATTCCGGTGGAGACGTTGTTCTGCTGGGACGCGGTCCGTGCGAGCAGGTCTCGGATGATGGCGAGGGCTTCCTCCAGCCGTCCCAGACGGCGCAGCGCTTCGGCCCGGCCACGCCATCCTTCGGGGTTCGGGTCCTGGGCGGTGACGGACGCGTGGGTCTCGGTGGCCAGGACGAAGTGGCGCAGCGCTTCGGCGGGGTCGTCCAGTCGGAGGTGGGCGAAGCCGATGTTGGCGAGGCCGGTGTTGACCGCGAAGCCGAAGTCGCAGCGCTGTCCGATCTCGGCACTGCGCCGGTGGTGGGCGAGGGCGAGGTGCGGGTCCTCGGCCTCGACCAGGTTGCCGAGGGCGCTGAGCGCGATGGCCTCGCTGCGGAGGTCCTCGTCCTGGATGCTCCGGGCCAGGGACTCCTCTAGGCAGCGAGTCGCCTCCTCGGTGCGCCCGAGGCTGGTCAGTAGCATGCCCCGGTTGCCCTGCATCCGCCCGCGCTGGGGACCGTCGACCAGTGGGAGGCACTGGTCGAGGAGTTCGAGGGCGAGCAGGTTGCGGCCGGCGAGGTAGTGCGCGTGGGCCATGCCGTTGAGGGCGAACACCTGGGCGGTGCGGTTGCCGTCGCGCAGCGCCAGGTGGTGGACGAGTTCGTTCATCCGGAAGGACTCCGTGCGTTCGCAGATCCGCAGGTAGGGCATCAGCGCGCGGACCAGCGGTGAAACGTCGTCGGCGGTGGCCCAGGAGGTGTCGGCGAGCTGCTCGACCAAGGCCAGCAGGTTGTCGAACTCGGCGTCGCTCAAGGCCAGCGCCTCGTCCTCGTCCAACTGGTCGGCGGCTTCCACCGGGGGCAGTTGGCTATTCCGGTGGATGTCGGGGTCGAGGGCATGGGCCGTTCGGGAGGCGAGCGAGAAGTACCACTCCAGTGCGGCCCGGATGTGGGCCTCGGGGTCGGGAACCAGCTCGCGCGCGTAGTCGCGGACCAGGTCGTGCGGGGCGTACCGGTCGGGACGGGGTTCGTCGAGGAGGGCGACCTCGACGAGGCGGTCGAGGGCGGCGCCGGCCTGGGCGGGGGTGATCCGCAGGACGGCGGAGAGCAGCGGGGCGGAGTAGTCGGGCAGGTCGATCGCGCCGATCGCGGCGAGGGCGTCGGCGGCGCGCAGGTCCGGGCGGCGGGTGGAGGCGCGCAGCGAGTCGTGGGTCAGGGCGAGGGACTGGCGGATGCTCAGGTCGTCGAGTTCGAGTTCGTCGAGGCGGTCGGCGGGTTCCTCCAGCCGGCCGACCAGGCCGCGGACGGGGAGGGTGCGGCGGGCGGCGAGGCGGGCGCCGGCGATCCGCAGGGCGAGCGGCAGCCGGCCGCAGAGCCGGACCAGGCGGGCCAGGTCGGCCTGTTCGATGGCGACCACGGACCGGTCGGCGGTGGAGCGGCCCGCGGTGCGTTCGACCAGGGCGATGCTGTCGCGTTCGGAGAGGGCGTCGAGCCGCAGGTGCAGAGCGTGGTCCAGGGTGTGCATGGGGGTGCGGCCGGTGACCAGGACGGCGCAGCCGGGGGTGGCGGGCAGCAGCGGGCGGACCTGGGCGGGGTCGGCGGCGTCGTCGAGGACGAGCAGGGTGCGGGTGCCGGCCAGGGCGGTGCGCAACAGGGCGGCGGCGCCGCCGGCGTCCTCGGGGATCGCGCCGGGTGCGGTGCCGAGGCCGAGCAGCAGGGCGGTGAGCGCGGCGTGCGCGGTGAGCGGGGCCAGGCCGGGGGTGGCGCCGCGCAGGTTCAGGAACAGCTGCCCGTCGGGGAACTCGGCCCGCAGCCCGTCGGCGCACCGCACCGCCAGCGCGGACTTGCCGACGCCCGCCATGCCGCTGACCACGGCGACCGCCGTCCGGTCGGAGTCGGCGAGCAGGGCGCGGCGCAGTGCCTCCAGCTGCTCCTGCCGTCCGACGAAGTGGGCGGCGGGGGAAGGGAGTTGGGCGGGTCGAGGACGTTCCGCGGCCACCGACGCCGACGCCGACGCCAGCTCCGGCTCGGACACCGGCACCGGCTCGGACAGCAACTCCGGCACCGGCTCGGACAGCAACTCCGGTTCCGGCTCCGGCTGTTCGGCCAGCAGCCGCCGGTGCGCCTCCCGCACGGCGGGTCCGGGTTCGACGCCCAGTTCCTCGACCAGGGCGGTGCGCAGGCGCTGGTGCACGGCGAGGGCCCGGGCGCGGTCGCCGGTCGCCTGGAGGGCCCGGATCAGCTGGGCGTGGAAGGCTTCGCGGAGCGGGTGTTCGCCGACCAGCCGGGTGAGTTCGGGGATCAGGGCGTGCGGGCGGCCCAGGCGCAGTTCGGCGTCGAAGCGCCATTCCAGGGCCTGCAGCCGGCTCTCCCGCCACTGCTCGCACGCCGCGCCGTTCCCGGCCGCCTCCGGCAGGTCGGCGAGCGGTTCGCCGCGCCACAGGCCGAGCGCGGTGGCGGTCTCGGCCAGGACGGCGGGCAGGTCGCCGGCCTCGTGCGCGGCGTGGGCGCGCCGGACCGCCGCCTCGAACCGCCGGGTGTCGAGTTCCTCGTCCGCCACGACGAGCCGGTAGCCGGCGGGGGTGGCGCGCAGCCGGGTCCCGTCCTCGTCGGCGAGCGACTTGCGCAGCCGGGCGACCAGGTTGCGCAGCGAGGCTTCGGCGGTGGCGGGGGCGTGTTCGCCCCAGAGCGCGTCGACCAGGCGGTCGAGCGAGACGGGCCGGTCGGCGTTCAGCAGCAGGACGGCGAGCAGGGTGCGGGCCTTGGGTCCGCGGATCGGGCGCTCGGCCGTTCCGTCGTGGACCGTCAGAGTTCCGAGCAAGCCGAAGCGCACCGTGGTGCTCCCTGTCCGCGTGCGCCCCGTCCGACTCCCCGTCGGTGCACGTTAGACAGATGTTATCGGCCGATTATCGGCTCGATCCAGGCTTGTCCTGTCGCACCAAGGACCGCCCGCCGGAACCCGACCGCTTCCGGCCCCACGCCACGGCACGGAGAAGAGCATGCCCCGCACCCAGCGCACCGCCACCGCCCGCCGCCCCCGGCGGGACATCGCCTGGTCCTGACCCACCCCGGCCCCCGCCACGACCGGCAGGGGGCCGACCGGACCCGCGGCCGCCCGGACACCCGGCGGCCGCGCCCGCCGAACCCCGCACCGACGGCAGCCGCTCGCCGTCCCGGGGCCCGGCGCACGCACCGCACGGCGCCCGGGGGAGCGCCGCCGGTGCCGCGGATCCGGGGAGCGCGGTCGGCCCGCGGCAGACGCCGCGGGCGGGGGAACCCGCGCACCCCCGGATGCCGCCACCGACCCGGGGCGGCCCCACCCGCCGAACGGCTACTCCGAGGCGTGGTCCGACGCGTGGTCCGGCGCCGCCACCCGGTGCACGAACGTCGCCGTCAGGAACGCCACCACCGCCGAGACGATCAGCAGCGGCATCGAGTCCGCCGCCTGGTCCCCCAGCAGCGCCGCCGCCAGCACCGTACTGGTCACCGGCAGCCGGGTGACCGCCGCGCTGCTCGCCGCCAGCCCGACCGCCAGCCCCGCCTCGACGCCCAGGCCCGGCAGCCCGCCCGCCGCCACCCCGAGCGCCGAGCCCAGCAGCACGGCCGGGAAGATCGGCCCGCCGCGCAGCGACCCGAGCGCCACGCCCCAGCCCAGCCCCTTGAACAGCACCAGCGCCAGCAGCGCCCCGACCGACCAGCCGCGCGGGTCCGCCGCCAGCTGCCCCAGCGCGGCCTGCCCCGACAGCGCGGCCTCCTCGGGCGAGCGCCCCGTCACCAGCGCGTACCCGGCGATGCACGCGCCCACCAGCACCGCGCACAGCACGGTGCGGGCCGCCGTCCGGTGCGCGGTGAACGCCGCGAAGCGGTGCCCCAGCGTCTGCCCCGCGACCAGCACCAGCGCGATCACCACCGCCAGCGGCACCCCCCACAGGAAGTCCCCGGCGTCCGGCAGTTGCGCCTTCGGCACGGACGGCAGGCTCAGCGCGCCGATCGACAGGCCGGTCCAGTGCCCGAAGCCGGTGAACACCAGCGCGCCCACCCCCGAGGCCAGCAGGCACGGCAGCAGCAGCATGGTCAGCTGCGCCCCGCCCAGGCCCGCGGCCTCGATCATCATCACCGCCGCGACCAGCGGGCTCCCGAAGATGGTGGCGATCGCCGCCGTCGACCCGGCCGCCCCCAGCATCGGCCCGACCATCGGACCGGCCGCCCGCTTCGCCGCGCTCACCGTCATCAGCGCCAGCCCGCTGCCCAGCGCCATCAGCGGCGCCTCCGGGCCGAGCACCGCGCCCAGCGGCAGCACGGCCAGCGCCGCCAGCACCACCGAGGGCACCTCCACCGGCAGCGTCGGCGGCCCGCCCAGCCCCAGCACCGGCGTGTGCCCGCCCCGGCCCGGCATCCGGGTCACGATCGGCGCCAGCAGCAGCCCGGCCAGCGCCAGCGCGGGCAGCGGCCACCACCAGGGCGGCTGCCCGTAGCCCAGGGCCTCGGGCAGCGACCCCCACACCCAGTGCTGCAGTTCGTGCTCCAGCCCGACGAAGCCGAACGCGGCCAGCGAGACCGGCACCCCGACCAGCGCCGACACCAGCAGCAGCCGCCCGTACCCGGGGCTGCGGAGCAGCTCGCGCAGGCTGGGCGGCGAGGACGTGTCGACGACCGGTGCTGCCGGCATCTGCGCTCCTGTCTCCGACGGCGGACACACGTCCTCCGACCGTCCGGCGCCCGACCGCCCCCCGGCCAGCGGGGTGGACCGAACGGGCGAGGACCGCTCCCGCCGCCGTACGGTGGACGGAAGGACCGACCGAGGAGGACGCGATGCCCGGTTCCATGACCATCGGCCACACCGACACCCTCGTGATGCTCAGCCACGACGACGCCGAACACCTGGCGTCGGTGCTCGCGGGCCTGTCCGCGCTCGCCGCCGGCGGGCACCTCTCCAGCGAACAGCTCGCCGCCCTCGGCGCGGGCGGCACCCCCGACCGGGCCGCCCTCGCCACCTGGTCCCGCACCCTGGCCGGCTACCTCCGCGACCACCTCTAGGGCCCGTCTTCGAGCCCCCGCCCGCCCCCTACAGTGGGGGGATGGAGCTCTCCTGGGTGACCGTCCCGACCCCGCTGCCGAGCGGGCCGATGCGGTTCGGGGTGACGGACCGGGGGGTGGCCGCCGCCGGCTACGTCTGCGACGGGCCGGTCCCGGAGTGCACCGACGCGCGCAAGGCCGACCTGGTGCGGGCCCGGGTCGGCGAGTACTTCGCCGGTGGGCGGCGGGAGTTGGAGCTGCCGATCGACTGGCGGCTGGCCTCCGGACCCCACCTGGCGGTGCTGCGCCGCCTGTGGGCGGACGTCGGCTGGGGGAGCACCATCACCTACGGCGAACTCGCCGCCCGCAGCGGGGTGTTCACCGAACCGTCCGAGCCGGGGGTACCGGCCCGGACGGTCGGGCAGATGATGGGGGCGAACCCGCTGCCCCTGCTGGTGCCCTGCCACCGGGTGGTGGCCGCGGACGGCCTGGGCGGCTTCGGCGGGGCCTGGCACGGCGTGGAGACCAAGCGCTGGCTGCTCACCCTGGAAGGGGTGCTCCCGCCGACCCTGGACTGGTCCGGGCCGGAGCTCTAGGCCCGCACCGGGACCGGCACCGGCACTGGCACCGGCACCAGCCCCGCCGCGGCGCCTTCGTCGATCCGCTCCAGCGCGGGCGCCGCCGCCTGCCGGGGCAGCACCGCCTGGACGGTGGAGACCAGGGTGTACTCGCCGAGCGTCAGTTCCGTCGCGGCCGGGAGCGCGGGCCGGTGGCCGAGGGCGAGTTCGAGGGCCGCGGCGGGCAGGTTGAGCCCGCACAGCCGGAGTTGGTGCAGGCCGCCGGACGGGCGGGTGTTGATGTCGAGGACCACCGCGCGGCCGGTGCCCCGCTCGTGCCGGAACTGCACGTTCGACAGGTGGCCGACGCCGAACTCCTCGACCAGGCGGCGGGCCGGCTCCAGGTAGGCCGGGTCGAGGGTGAAGCCGCGGCGGCGGCCCCGCTTGGTGCGGCCGACCGCGGCCAGCACCCGGCCGTCCGGTTCGGCCAGGCAGTCGACGGACACCTCGGGGCCGTCCAGGTAGGGCATCACCAGCAGTTCGGCGGGGGCCGCGGACTGCTCCAACGCGCCCAGCACCTGGTCGAGTTGGACCCGGGTGTCGACGTACCCGGCGAGCCGGCGGAGGCTGAACGGCTCGCGGGTCAGGACGCGGAAGCCCTCGCCGCCCGCGCCGGTGGCCGGCTTCAGGCAGGCGGTCATCCCGGTGGCCTCGATCTCCTCGACGGCGGCGAGCAGTTCGGCGGCGGTGTCGGCCTGCCGCCACAGCGGGGTGGGCAGCCCGGCCGTGTCCAGCGCCCGGTAGCCGTCGGCCTTGCTGGCGAACAGCGAGATCGCCGCGGCGGGCGGGCAGACCAGGGCGGTGCCCAGGGCCTCGAAGTCGCGCCGGCGCAGCGAGATCGCCAGCTGGTGCAGCCGCGGCAGGAACACGTCCACGTCGTGCCGGGCGCAGAACTCCAGCGCGAACTCCACGTACCCCTCGGCGCTCAGCCCGTCGGGTTCCAGGGCGCCCAGGTCGGCGGCGGCGAGCACGGGGGAGTCGGGGTCGACGTGGGTGGCCAGGACGTGCACCGGGCGCGGCGCGGCCCGCAGCAGGTCGACGAAGAAGACGTTCTCGGCGTAGGTGCGGTTCAGCCAGACGCGGACGGGCGCGGTCACGAGGGTCTCCCTGGAGAAGGGCGTGCCGATGGGAGGTCACCGACCGGTTCGCCTGCTCTGTGGCGGCGGTCACCACGCGGTGAGGGGGCCACCTTAGCGCTGTTCCGGGCGGATTCGAACACGGGGTTGGTGAGCAGCGCGGACGCCTGGAACGGGGGTGTTACGGGGGTGCTCCGGAGGCCCTCGGAGGGGTGTCCGGAGAGGTGCCCGGAGGGGCGTCGGGATCGAACGATGATCGATCCAGTGCACTGGTCGCACTATTGCGTCCACGCACCTGAATCACCCCCACGAGTGATTGCCGCCTCACCTGAACGGGCGTCAGCATGGGTGCCGCAACGTGCCGCCGAAACGATCTAGGGGCCCCTCGGAAATGACGACCGAAACCACCGCCGAAATCTCCCGGACGGGGCAGCGGAGCAGCCTCTCGGTGGCGGCCGCCAAGAACCTCGCGTCGACCACCAAGTCGGCCCCGCAGATGCAGGAGATCAGCAACCGCTGGCTGCTCCGCGCGCTGCCCTGGGTCGAGGTCTCCGGCGGCACCTACCGGGTCAACCGGCGGCTGTCGTACGCGGTCGGCCGCGGCCGGGTGGGCTTCGCGCAGACCGGCCGCGAGGTCACGGTCGTCCCGCCGACGCTGCGCGAGGTCCCGGTGCTGCGCGGCTTCGAGGACGACGCGCTGCTCGTCGAGCTGGCCGGCCGCTTCGTCCAGCGCGACTTCGCCGCGGGCGAGGTGCTGATCGAGCAGGGCGGCGAGATCGACGAGGTCTTCCTGATCGCGCACGGCAAGGTCGACAAGATCGGCACCGGCAAGTACGGCGACCCGACCGTGCTGGGCACCTTCGCGGACGGCGACCACATCGGCGACGAGGCGCTCACCGTCGCCGACCGCCGCTGGCCCTACAGCGTCAAGGCCGCCACCGCGGGCACCGTGATGGTGCTGGCCTGGCCCGCCTTCCAGGAGCTGGCCGACCGCTCCGAGGCGCTGCGCGACCAGATCCTCGCCTTCATCGCCGACTCGCAGCTCCCGCAGACCCACAAGGGCGAGGCGGCGATCGGCATGTCGGCCGGCCACGAGGGCGAGTTCGACCTGCCCACCGCCTTCGTCGACTACGAACTCAAGCCGCGCGAGTACGAGTTGAGCGTCGCCCAGACGGTGCTGCGGGTGCACAGCCGGGTCGCCGACCTCTACAACAAGCCGATGGACCAGACCGAGCACCAGCTCCGGCTGACCGTCGAGGCGCTGCGCGAGCGCCAGGAGCACGAGCTGGTCAACAACCCGGAGTTCGGCCTGCTGGCGAACGCCGAGTACGGCCAGCGGATCCAGACCCACTCCGGCCCGCCCACCCCGGACGACATGGACGAGCTGCTCTGCCGCCGCCGCAGCACCAGGTTCTACCTGGCCCACCCGAAGGCGATCGCCGCCTTCGGCCGGGAGTGCAACAGCCGCGGGCTGTACCCGGAGTCGATCCGGTTCGAGGGCAGGACGGTGCCGACCTGGCGCGGCGTCCCGATCCTCACCTGCAACAAGATCCCGGTGGTCAACGGCACCACCTCGATCCTGGCGATGCGCGTCGGCGAGGACAACCAGGGCGTGATCGGCCTGCGCCCCGGCGCGCTGCCGGACCAGGTCGAGCCGGGCCTGAACGTCCGCTTCATGGGCATCGACGAGAAGGCGGTCATCTCCTACCTGGTCAGCGCCTACTACTCGGCCGCGATCCTCGTTCCCGACGCGATCGGCGTCCTGGAGAACGTGAACGTCGACCACCGGCAGCACTGACCACCGGGCGGGCCCACCGTCCTGGGCCCGCCCGTCCCACCGCCTGACGCGCCGTCAGCGCGCATTCCTGCCGCCCCGCCGCCCGGGGCCGGCCGAGGGGGAGGACTCACCATGGCCATCACCGTGCCCGAACGCGAACAGCACGGCACCGCCGCCGCCGAGGGCGGCCGCGACACCGCCGAGGCGATGGCCCTGCTCGGCCGGGCCCGCACCGTCGTCGACCCCGCGCTGCGCGCCGCCGTCGACACCCTCCCGGACTCCATGCGGCTGGTCTCCGGCTACCACCTGGGCTGGCTGGAGGCCGACGGCGGCCCCAGCACGGTCGGCGCCGGCAAGGCGATCCGCCCGGCGCTGGTGCTGGCCGCGACCACCGCCGTCGGCGGCCGCCCGCAGGACGCGGTGCGGGCCGCGGCCGCCGTCGAGCTGGTGCACAACTTCACCCTGCTGCACGACGACGTCCTCGACCGCGACCACACCCGCCGCCACCGCCCCACCGCCTGGCGGGTGTTCGGCACCACCGGCGCGATCCTGGCCGGCGACGCCATGCACTCCCTGGCCCTGCGGGTGCTCGCCGAGGACCCGCACCCGGCCGCCGCCGCCTCGGTCCGCCGGCTCGCCGACTGCGTGGTCGAGCTGTGCGCCGGCCAGCAGGCCGACTGCTCCTTCGAGCAGCGCGCCGACGTCACGCTCGCCGAGTGCCTCACCATGGCCGAGGGCAAGACCGGCGCCCTGCTCGGCTGCGCGTGCGCGCTCGGCGCGCTGTACGCGGGGGCGGACGCCGAGGCCGCCGACGCGATGGACGCCTTCGGCCGGGAGATCGGCCTGGCCTTCCAGCTGATCGACGACCTGATCGGCATCTGGGGCGACCCGGCGGTCACCGGCAAGCCGGTGGGCGCCGACCTCGCGGCCCGCAAGAAGTCCCTCCCCGTGGTGCACGCGCTCTCCTCCGGCACCCCCGCGGGCGCGGAGCTCGCCGCCCTCTACGCCACCGGCCGCCCGCTCAGCCCCGCCGAGCTGGCCGCCGCCGCCGACGCGGTCGACCGGGCCGGCGGCCGCAACTGGGCGCAGACCGAGAGCTGCGACCGGATGGCCGCCGCCATCGCCCACCTGGCCGCGGCCGTCCCCGACCCGTCCCGCGCCGACGACCTGCTGGCCCTCGCCGAACTCGTCACCCGCCGCACCTACTGAGCCGGGGAGCGCACTGCCAGGGGCCCGGGGAACTGTCGGCAGACGAGCATGCACCACCAGGGGCCCGGGGAACGGCGGGTCCGTGCTGCTGGTGGCCGGAGCCCATCGGAGGTCGGGGCTGCTGCGTGTCTTGAACAGAACCAGAAGCAGATGCGCGCTCCGGCAGTGAACCGCCAGCAGACCGGGCCTCGCCGTTCCCCGAGCCCCTGACGGGTGCTCCCTGTATTCGCCTATCCGGTGATCTTCCGCTCCTTCGCCGGGTCGATCCCCAGCGGCGTGTCGAGCTGCCGGTAGGCGACCTCCGCGCGGCCGCCGGACTCCAGCCAGGCCCAGGTGTCGGTGACGGTCTCCAGCAGCGGGCGGATGCGCAGGCCGGCCGCGAGGGCGGTGGCCGGGTCGGCCCGCCAGGTGCCGTGCCAGCCCTCGGCGTCGGGCGCCCAGAGCGGGAGTTCGGTCCAGGGGGAGACCTCGGCGGCGAGCAGGTCGGCGTCCGGGGTCCAGACGAACTCGGCGTCGGAGCCGGTCGCGGCGCGGCAGGCTTCGAGGAGCTCGCCGGTGGTCGTGGAGCCGATCGGCGCGGTGGTGACGTAGCGCCCCTCGGCCCGCCGTTCGGCGAGGTCGAGGCCGAACGCGGCGAAGTCGCGGGCGTCGATCAGGCTGAGCGGGCGGTCGGGGGCGCCGGGGGCGAGGACCCGGCCGCCGCGGGCGATCCGGTCGAGCCACCAGGGGAGCCGGCCGATCGGCTCGTGCGGGCCGATCAGCAGGCCGCAGTTGAGGATCGCGGCGGGCCCGTCGAAGTTGTCCCGCAGGGCGCGTTCGCAGCCGGCCTTGAGCGCGTTGGCGAACGGCTGGTCGGGCGGCAGGTCGCCGGGGCAGTCGAGGGTGGCGGAGCCGGCGTCGACGGGACGGGCGGGCCAGTCGGCGAAGGCGTGGACGGAGGAGACGAAGCCGTAGTGCCCGGCCCGGTCGCCGAGCAGCCGGGCGGTGGCGGCGACGTCGTGGGGCTGCTGGCCGGAGGTGTCGACGACGGCGTCCCACCGGCGGCCGTCGACCAGCCGCCGCAGCGCGTCCGGGTCGGCGCGGTCGCCGTGGACGGCCTCGACGCCGGGCGGGTCGGCCCGGCTGAGGCCGCGGTTGAAGGTGGTGACGCGGTGGCCGCGGGCGAGGGCCTCGGTGGCGTAGGCGAGGCCGAGGAACTTGGAGCCGCCGAGCAGAAGGATGTCCATGCCTCCGAGGCTCTCCGAGCCGGGGCCGGTCCATGCGCCGCGTTCACCGGGAGCGGAGCCGTTTCGCCCGGAGCAGACGGCCCGCCCGGGGCCGCACCCGCCTGACGGCCCGTCGGCCGCCCACCGGATGTCCGGAGTGCCGACCGCGGGGGGAGCACATACCATCCCCGTGTACCGGTATGTCTGAATGTTCCCTTTTGGCGGGGAGGAGGGCGGGTGTCATGGGGAACCCGGCGCGCCCGCGTCCCGAAGCCCGAGCCGCCGGACGGCAGCCGGCCGCTGCCCGCCCGGGCCCCCGATGAACCCACCGATCAGACAAGGACGTTCGCATGGCTGACGCCACGCCCGAGATGCTGGCCGCCGAGGCCTTCGTGTACGGCTCCCCGCTGGTGGCCAACCTGACCATGGTGGACACCATCGTCCGCCGGGGGCTGAGTTCGATCGGTCCGACCGCCTGGAACACCTTCGGCCACGCCACCGAACTGGCCGACCCCGCCTCGCACTTCGTCTCGGTGAACAACGACACCGTGTACTCGGTGGCCCCGCTGGACCTCTCGGCCGGCCCGCTGCTGCTGCACGTCCCGGACACCGGCGGCGCCTACGACGTGCTGCAGTTCATCGACGCCTGGACGAACAACTTCGCCTACGCGGGCCGCCGTTCGTCCGGCACCGCCGAGCAGACCTGGCTGGTCGCCCCGCCCGGCTGGCGGGGCAGCGCCCCGGAGGGTGTGCCGGTGATCACCGCGCCGACGGCGGTGGCGGCGATCGCGGTGCGCAACTACTGCGCGGGCCCGGACGACCTTGCGCGGGTCCGGGTGCTGCAGCAGCAGCTGACGCTGACCCCGTTCGAGGACGGCGGCACGGCGGCCGGACCGCCCGAGCCGGCCGCGGACGTCCCGGCGGAGCTGCTGTTCCTGGAGCAGCTGCGGCTGTGGATGGCGGCCTTCCCGCCCGCCGACGCCGACGTCGCCTTCCAGCAGCGCTTCGCCCCGATCGGGCTGCTCGACCGGGGCCGCTCGCCCTACCTGGACGGCCCGGCCGAGTGGACGGCGGCGCTCGCCAAGGGCCTGGCGGCGGGCCGGGAGCGGGTGGAGGCGGCGACCGTCGGCGCCGGCGACCCGACCGGCGAGTGGGCCGCCAACCTGCACCTGTTCGACTACAACCTGGACCACCTCGGCCCCGGCACCCGCGACGAGCCGCAGTGGAAGATCGCCGACCGCCGCGCCGCCTACCTGACCCGCGCGGTCGCGGCCCGGGCCGGCCTGTGGGGCAACCACGCCTACGAGGCCGCGTACGCCACCACCTACAACGACGCGGACGGCGTCCCGCTGACCGGCGCGCACGCGTACACGCTGCGCTTCGAGCAGACCCCGCCGGTGGGCGCGTTCTGGTCGGTGACGATGTACGGCACCCCGGAGTACCTGCTGGTCCCCAACGAGATCGACCGGTACTCGATCGGCGACCGCACGCCCGGCCTGGTGTACGGCGAGGACGGCTCGCTGACCCTCCACCTCCAGCACGAACGCCCCACCGACGCCGACGAGTTGGCGAACTGGCTGCCCGCGCCCGAGGGCGGCTTCCGGCCGATGGTGCGGATGTACCAGCCGCAGGACGCGGTGCTCGACGGCAGCTACCGGCTGCCCGCGATCCGGCTGCGCTGACCGGGAGGGGACGGAGATGGGCGACGCGATCGGGCAGATGCTGGCCTCGGCGGTCGGCATCGCGATCAGCCCACTGCCGCTGATCGCGGTGATCCTGATGCTGGCCACCCCGCGCGGCCGGTCCAACGGCATCGCGTTCACGGCCGGCTGGGTGGTGGCGCTCGGCGCGGTCACCACGGTGGTGGTGTTGGCCGGTTCGGGCATCGACACCGCCGCCGGGACGCCCGACTGGTCGTACTGGGTGAAGCTCGGGCTGGGCGTGCTGTTCCTGCTGCTGGCGGCCAAGCAGTGGCAGGGCCGGCCCCGGGCGGGGAAGGTCGCCGAACCGCCGGGCTGGATGCGGGCCGTCGACCGGTTCACCCCGGCGAAGTCGGCGGGCCTGGCGGCGGTGCTGGCCGCCGCCAACCCGAAGAACCTGGTGCTGGCGGTCGGCGGCGCGGTCTCCATCGCCACCAGCGGCGCGAGCGGCGGCGGCAAGGCGGTGGCCGGGGCGCTGCTGGTGCTGATCGGCTCGCTGTGCACGCTGCTGCCGCTGGGCGTCTACCTGCTCGGCGGGACGCGGGCGACCGAGGTGCTGGGCGGCTGGAAGGCGTGGATGTCCGCGCACAACTCGGCGATCATGCTGGTGCTGCTGCTGGTCCTGGGCACCAAGTACATCGGTGACGCCGTGGCGGGCCTGACCTGATGCGCCGTCCGTCACCGCGATCGCTGCGTTCGCCGGGACGGCCGAAGCCGAGTGACGTCACCTCCGGCCTGGTCACCGGCCTGTTCTCGATCCCGGAGGGCATGGCGTACGCGTCGATCGCCGGGTTCAACCCGGTCGCGGGCCTGTTCTCCGGCGTCGTCCCGGCGATCGTCGGCTCGCTGGCCGCCCGCACCGTGCTGATGGTCACCACGCTGACCAGCGCCATCGCGCTGACCTCGCAGAGCGTGCTGGCCGACGCCGGGCTCGACCCGAAGGACGCCGGGAACGTGGCGGTGCTCGGCGTGCTGTCCGGCGCGGTGATGCTGCTGATGGGCGTGCTGCGGCTGGGCGTGGTGCTCAGCTTCGTCTCCAACGCGGTGATGGTCGGCTTCTCCACCGGCATCGCGCTGCAGATCGTGGTCGGCGTCCTCAAGGACGCCACCGGCTACCAGCCGCAGGGCCACAACAAGCTGGTGCAGCTCGGCGACTGGCTGGCGCACCCCGGCTCCTGGGAGCTCGCCGCGACCCTGACGGCGGCGGCCACCGTCGCGGTGTGGGCGCTGGCGCACGCGGTGAAGCGGCTGCGGACGGTGGCGCTGCTGGTGGCGATGGTACTGGTCAGCGCGGGCGTGGCGGTGCTCGGCACCGACGTCGAACTGGTCGGCTCCATCGCCGACGTCCCCGCCGCGCTGCCGCACTTCACCGCCCCCGACTGGTCGGCGACCGGGCACCTGCTCGGCGGGGCGCTGTCGATCGCCCTGGTGGCGCTCGCCCAGGCCGCCGGGATCAGCCCCTCGGTGCCCAACCCGGACGGCTCGAAGCCCGGCGTCAACGGCGACTTCACCGCGCAGGGCCTGGCCAACGCCGTCGGCGCGCTGTTCCAGTCGCTGCCGGTCGGCGGCTCGCTCTCGCGCACCGGCGTCGCGGTCTCCGCCGGGGCCCGCACCCGCTGGGCGGGCGTGTTCTCCGGCGTCTGGCTGGCGCTGATCGTGCTGGCGCTGGCCCCGCTGGCCGAGCACATCCCGATGCCGGTGATCGGCGGGCTGATCATCGTGGTCGGCGGCGAGCTGATCGTCGGCAAGGTCCCCGACATCGGGCTGGTGCTGCGCACCTCGAAGCTGTCCGCCGCCGCGATGGCGGTCACCTTCCTGGGCACCACCCAGCTGCCGCTGCAGCAGGCGATCATCCTCGGCGCGGTGCTCTCGCTGCTGCTCTACTGCGTGCAGGCGTCCCGGCAGGCGAAGCTCGCCGCGCTCGACCGCACCCCGGACGGGCGCTGGGAACTCGCCGGCGTCCCGGCCGAGCTGCCCGCCGGCCGGGCCACCGTGCTCGCCTACAGCGGGGTCAGCCTGTTCGCCGAACTCCCGCTGATCGACGCCGACTGGCCCCGCGCCCCCGACGGGCCCGCCGTGCTGGTGCTGGTGGTGCGCACCGTCCCCGACGTGCCCTCGTCCAGCATGGTCAAGCTGCTGCGGCGCAAGCAGGACGAGCTGGGCGCCCGCGGCGGACGGCTGATCGTCGCCGGGGCGCAGCCCTCCTTCGTCCGGCTCGCCGGACACACCGGGCTGGCCGGGGCGCTCGGCCCGGACGGAGTCGTTCCCGCCGACCCCGTCCTGGACGCCGCACTGGAGGAGGCGGTGGCCCGCGGTGAGCGCTGGCTGACGGGCCGGCGCACCGCGGCGGACTGACGCCCCGTCAGGGCGAGGGCGACCCGGACGGCGCGGCGGACCCGGACCCGGACGGCGACGACGACGGGGACGCCGACGGGCCGGTGGAGGACGGGGGCGCGGACGGCGAGGGGGACGCCGGGGCGGAGGGCGACGGGGAGGCCGGGGAGGACGGCGAGGCGGACGCGGAGGCCGACGGGGCGGGGCTCGACGGGCTCGGCGAGCCGGACGGGTCGGCCGGGCCCGGGGAGCCGGGGCCGCCGGAGGGGCTCGCGGACGGCGACGGGCCGCCGGGGGTGGGCAGGCCGCGGTGGTCGGTGCCGCCCTCCAGGGTGACCACGGCGGTGGAGGGCGGCAGTGCCAGGTGCGCCGTCCAGCGGGACTGCGGGGCGCGCGACTCGTCGACCGTGACGGTCACGGTGATCCGCTGGCCGGGGGCCAGGGTGCCGGCGTCCCGGCTCAGCCGCAGCCAGTCCACGTCCAGCACGGCGTGCCAGGACAGCGGGCCGTCACCGGAGTTGGTCAGGGTCAGCACCGTGCGGTTGCCGTACTCGCCGGCCTCCACGGCCAGCCGGGCGGCGGTGGCGGACGGCGGCGGGGAGGGTTCGGCGGTCAGCGCGGGGCTGGAGAGCGGGGCGGCCCCGGGCGAGGGCACCGCGACCGCCGGACCCTGCACCACCGGCAGGGACGTTTCTGCGGCAATCGCGCCCGCCAGCTCCAGCGACCCGACCGAGGCGGTCGGCGGCAGCGCCGCCGCGATCGCGGTGGGCTCCGGCACCGGCACCCGGTGCCCGGGCCCGGCGGGGTCCACCCGGACCGAGGACACCGCGGTGCGGTCCTCCCCGCCGTCCCGGTGCGCGCTCCACAGCGCCACCACCGGCGCGGCCAGCACCGCCGCCAGCACGCCCGTGGTGACCACCCGCTGGCGCACCGCCGCGCCGCGTGCCGCCGAGGGCATCCGGTGCCGGGGGAAGCCGCGCTGGTCGAACCGGGGCTCCGCCGGGCCCTGCGCGGCCCGCCGGCCCGCCGCCGCACCGGCCAGGAAGGCCGTCCCGCCGACCGGCGCGGACGCCGGGCGCAGCGGGCCGGGCGCGGCCAGCAGCGGCAGCCCCGGCAGTCCGGCCAGGCCGTGCCCGAGCTGCCCGGCGACCCGCTCGGCGGTGCCCCGGCAGGTCGGGCACTCCACCAGGTGCGTCACCAGCTCCCGGCGCAGCGCCGGGCCGAGCACCCAGCCCCGCCAGGACTCCGCGCCGACGCCGCCGAGCTGGGCCAGCTCCGGGCAGGAGCCGACGCCGAGCACCAGCAGCGCCGTCCTGGTCCGGCCGACCTCGGCGCCCGCCGCGTCCAGCAGCGCCGCCGCGGCCTCGGGGCTCAGGCCGAGCACCGCCGCGACCTCGGCGCCGTCCAGCCGGTGCCGCACCGCCAGCTCCAGCGCCTCGCGCTGCTCCGGGTCGGTGCCGGCCGCCTCCGGCCAGGCCAGCGAGGCGAGTTCGCGGCGCCGCTCGCGCCCGGGCGGCCCGCTCGGGACGGGGCCGCCCTCGTCGGCGGTCCCGTCGAGCCGGGCCAGGCAGCGGTGCCGGGCCAGCGCGTACAGCCAGGCGCGCAGCAGCGCCGGGTCGTCGATCCGGCCGCCGTGGCGCCGGGCCAGGTCGCGGACCTCCAGGACGGCCGCGCCGGCGGCTTCGTGCTCGCAGAGCACGGACAGGCAGTAGGTGAACAGCCCGTCGACGCACGCGCCGTAGGCCCGCAGGGCCGGGGACGGGTCGACGGGGTGGGGCTGGCCGGTGGTCACGGTTCGACGGTAGGCAGCCGAAACCCGCCGCCCGGGGGGTTTCGGCCGTTTGTCCTTCTTTCGGGTAACAGGACCGATTCCTTGTTCGTTTGGTTGACGCCGTCCGGGTGACGTCCGGGCGGTGTCGGTGCCAGGCGCTACCGTGGCCCGCATGGCTGCCCGTACCAAGACCACCGCGAAGCCGCGCCCCTCGTACCGCTGCACCGAGTGCGGCGCCCAACTGCTGAAGTGGGTCGGGCGCTGCTCCGAGTGCAACGCCTGGGGCACGGTGGAGGAGTACGGCGCGGTGCCGATCCGGACGACGGCGGCCGGGCCGGTCTCTGCGCCCGCCAAGCCGATCGGGCAGGTGGACGGGCAGGTCGCCACCGCCCGCTCCACCGGTGTCCCGGAGCTGGACCGGGTGCTCGGCGGCGGCCTGGTGCCGGGCGCCGTGGTGCTGCTGGCGGGCGAGCCCGGCGTCGGCAAGTCGACGCTGCTGCTGGACGTGGCGGCGAAGGCCGCCAGCGACCGGCACCGCACGCTGTACGTCACCGGCGAGGAGTCGGCCGGCCAGGTCCGGCTGCGCGCGGACCGGATCAACGCGCTCTCCGACCACCTCTACCTGGCCGCCGAGCAGGACCTGGGCGCGGTGCTCGGCCACATCGACGCGGTCAACCCCTCGCTGCTGATCCTCGACTCGGTGCAGACCATCGCCTCCGCCGAGCTGGACGGCGCCCCCGGCGGCCCGGCGCAGGTCCGCGAGGTGGCGGGCGCGCTGATCCGGGCGTCCAAGGAGCGCGGCATGGCCACCCTGCTGGTCGGCCACGTCACCAAGGACGGCCAGATCGCCGGCCCCCGCCTGCTGGAGCACCTGGTGGACGTGGTGCTCTCCTTCGAGGGCGACCGGCACGCCCGGCTGCGGCTGATCCGCGGCGTCAAGAACCGCTACGGGGCGACCGACGAGGTCGGCTGCTTCGAGCTGCACGACGAGGGCATCGTCGGCCTGGCCGACCCGTCCGGCCTGTTCCTGACCCGCCGCGACAAGCCCGTCCCGGGCACCTGCCTGACGGTGACGCTGGAGGGCAAGCGCCCGCTGGTGGCCGAGGTGCAGGCGCTGATGGTGGACTCGCAGATCCCCTCGCCGCGGCGCACCACCTCGGGCCTGGAGTCGCCGCGGATCGCCATGATCCTGGCGGTGGTCGAGCGGCACGGCGGCGTGAAGCTCGGCAAGCAGGACATCTACACCGCCACGGTCGGCGGCGTGAAGCTCACCGAGCCCTCGGCGGACCTGGCGATCGCCCTGGCGGTGGCCTCCTCCTCGACCGACACGCCGCTGCCCAGCAACCTGGTGGCGATCGGCGAGGTCGGTCTGGCGGGCGAGGTGCGGCGGGTGACGGGCGTGCAGCGCCGGCTCGCCGAGGCGCACCGGCTCGGCTTCACGCACGCCCTGGTCCCGCCGGACCCGGGCAAGGTCCCGCGCGGCATGCAGGTGGTGGAGGTCTCCGACATCGGCGAGGCGCTGCGGGCGATCCCGGGCCGCCGCCCCCGCTCGAAGCCCCGTCAGGAGGCCGTGACGCCCGCCCAGCAGGGCGCCCAGGCGCTCGCCCGGGCCCGCGCCCAGGCCCCCGTCGCGGCCCACCCGGAGGAGCTGATGGCGGGCTGGGAGCCGGTCGACTCGGACGAACTGGGCTGACCCACGCCCCGCCGCGGCCGTACGCAGTTAGACTTCACCTGCTCATCGGCATCATTCGCAGCAACAACAGACAGACCGTCGGCCGCCGCGGCACACGGTCCGGGTCGGCCCAAGGAGTCACGTGGCAGCCATCGACCGGGCGGACAAGTCCTCCCGCGAGGAGGCCCTGCTGCGGGCCTCCCTCAGTGCGATCGCGCCGGGCACGGCGCTGCGGGACGGCCTGGAGCGGGTGCTCCGGGCCAACACCGGCGGCCTGATCGTCCTCGGCTTCGACAAGAGCGTGGACGCCCTGTGCACCGGCGGTTTCGTGCTGGACGTCGAGTTCACCGCCACCCGGCTGCGCGAGCTGTGCAAGCTGGACGGCGCGGTGATCCTCGACAAGGACCACGCCAAGATCCTGCGCGCGGGCGTCCACCTGATGCCGGACGCGAACATCCCCACCGACGAGACCGGCACCCGCCATCGCACCGCGGAGCGGGTCAACCGGCAGACCGGCTACCCGGTGGTCGCGGTCTCGCACTCGATGCGGCTGATCGCCATCTACGTCAACGGCGCGCGGCGGGTGCTGGAGGACTCCACCACCGTGCTGTCCCGGGCCAACCAGGCGCTGGCCACCCTGGAGCGCTACAAGCTCCGCCTGGACGAGGTGGCGGGCACGCTGTCCGCGCTGGAGATCGAGGACCTGGTCACCGTCCGGGACGTCTCGGCGGTGGTGCAGCGCCTGGAGATGGTCCGGCTGATCGCCGGCGAGATCGCCGGGTACGTGCTGGAGCTGGGCACCGACGGCCGGCTGCTGTCGCTGCAACTGGACGAGCTGATCGCCGGCGTCGAGCCGGAGCGCGAACTCGTGGTGCGCGACTACTTCCCGGACCGCGCCGCCAAGAAGGGCCGCACGGTCACCGAGGTGCTCGCCGACCTGGAGGCGCTCACCCACGCCGAGCTGCTGGACCTGCAGACCGTCGCCAAGGCGCTCGGCTACACCGGCACCCCCGAGTCGCTGGACTCCGCGGTCTCCCCGCGCGGCTACCGGCTGCTGGCCAAGGTGCCGCGGCTGCCGAACACCGTCATCGAGCGCCTGGTCGACCACTTCGGCGGCCTGCAGAAGCTGCTCGCCGCGTCCATCGACGACCTGCAGACCGTGGAGGGCGTCGGCGAGACCCGGGCCCGCTCGGTGCGCGAGGGGCTGTCCCGGCTCGCCGAGTCCTCCATCCTGGAGCGGTACGTCTAGTCCTGCTCCGCCTTCGGCGGGTCCACCGTGTAGAGCAGCGAGAACAGCGTCGCGTCGACGGCGTCCGGGCCGGTGTAGTCGCCCTCCGCGAACACCTCGTCCAGCGCCTCGTCGATCCGCTCGCGCAGCCGCCGCAGCTGCTGCGGGCTGAGCCGGAAGGTGGCGTGCGCGAACTTGCCGGCCCGCTTCTCCGGGGACATGTCGACCCGCCCGGCCAGGAAGTACCGCTGGAAGTCGGAGCGCACCAGGTCCATCGCGGCCAGCACCGCCTCCAGCACGGCCGGCTGCTCGCCGCCCTCGGCGAACACCTGCGGCGACAGCCGCAGTGAGTGCTGCGCCGAGCGGTAGCGGCTCTCCACGATCCCGGAGACCAGCCGGGTCTCCGCCACGTACACCAGCCCGGTCTGCTCCAGCTGCTTGACGTGCCGGTACAGCTTGGTCGGCGCCTCGTCGAGCTCGGCGGCGACCTCCTTCACCGACACCGGCTCCGGGTCGCGCTTCATCAGCACCCCGAGGACGGCCAGCCGCAACGGGTCCGCCAGGGCCTTCAGCGTCGCGACGTCCGTGACCTCGCGCTCCTTCATCCGATCCACCACGTTCACATTCAGCCATGGCGTCAACGCTTGTGCAATCGTTCTCGGCCGTGCAACCATTCACGTGTACGTGAATGGTCTCTAAATCATGAACATGGGCGGGAACATGAACGGAGTACGGGAGATGACCGCGACACTCGAACCGGGATCCACCGCGGTGCCGCTGCGCCGCAACCGCCGCTTCCAGACCCTCTGGGCCGGCTCCGCGGCCGCGATGCTCGGCACCTGCGTCGCCGACACCGCCTACCCGCTGCTGCTGCTCGCCATGACCGGCTCGCCTACGGTCGCCGGGGCGTTCGGCGCCGTCCAGTTCGGCGCCTCCGTGCTGTTCGGCCTGCACGGCGGCGCGGTCGCCGACCGGCACGACCGGCGCCGGATCCTGATCCTCGCCGACACCGCCCGGCTGCTCACCGCGCTCAGCGTCGCGCTCGCCCTCGCCGCCGACCGGCTGACCGTCCCGCACGCGCTGCTCGCCGCCGCCGTCATCGGCGCGACCATGGCCTACGGCGGCCCCTCCCGGATGCTCGCGCTGCGCGCCGTCGTCCCGCCCGAGCAGCTCCGCCAGGCCCTCTCGCAGGACGAACTCCGGGTCAACGGCGCCGCGTTGGCCGGTCCGCCGCTGGCCGGGTTCCTGCTCGGCCTCGGCACCGCCGTGCCCTTCCTGACCACCGTCCTCACCTCCGGCCTCGCCCTCGGCGCGAGCGTCACCGTCCGGTTCGACTCCCGCCCGGGCACGCAGGCGCCGACGGACGGGCGGGAGGAGGGCGGGCGGGAGAAGGGCGCCGCGTTCGCCGGGCTGCGCTACCTGTCCGCCCACCGGGTGCTGCGCGGCACCGTGCTGGTCGCCGCCGCGCTCAACCTCACCGGCTCGGCGATGCTGCTGGCCGTCATGGTGCTGCTGCGCGACCACGGCACCTCCCAGGCGGGCATCGGCCTGGCCCTCACCGGCGAGGCCGTCGGCGGCCTGCTCGGCGCCCTGCTGGTCTCCCGGCTGCACCGGCTGCTCAGCCCCGGCGCCCTGCTGCTGGCCGTCGCCTGGAGCGGCGCGGCCGCCTTCGCCGTCCCCGCGGTGGCGGCCGGCCCGGTGGTGGTGTTCGCGGCCCTCGCGCTCACCTCGCTCGGCGTGCCGGCCCTGCGCGTGATGCTCGACGTGCTGGTCTTCCAGCGCGTCCCCGAGGAGGTGCGCGGCCGCGCGATGGCCGGGACGATGACCCTGCTGATGGCCGGCCTGCCGCTCGGCACCATGACCGCGGGCCTCCTGCTCGACCGCCTCCCCGCGGCCACCGTCCTGGTCCTGCTCGCCGCGGCCCTGGCCGCCGCGCTGCTGCCGCTCACCCTCGGGCGCAGCCTGCGCGGCACCAGCTGGACGGCATGAGAGCCCCTTCAGGGGCCCGGGGAACGGCGGGTCCGTGCTGCTGACGGTCGGAGCCCATCGGAGGTTCGTGCTGCTGCGTGTAGTGACAGAACCGGAAGCCGATGCGCGCTCCGGCAGTGAACGTCCAGCAGACCCGGGCTCGCCGTTCCCCGAGCCCCTGGTTTCGCGTCCCGCCGTTCTTGCCGAGCCCCTGGCGGGGCTCTTCTCAGCTCTCCAGGCGGATCGAGGCGCGGGCCGAGAGCGGGCCGCCGGCCGGGCCGGTCAGGTCGGCCTGGACGAGGTAGTTGCCGGGCTGGGCGGGCGTCGGGTCGGGGGTGGCGCACTGCGGCTTGGAGCGGGTGCGGTCCCAGGTGAAGGTCTCGGTGACGCCGCTGTTGCCGGCGATCTGGGCCCAGGCGTCGACGCGTTCGGTGACGCAGTCGGCGGAGGACCAGATCCGCTCGTTGGCGCTGGAGGTCACGGTCAGGAACGAGTACTCGTGGGAGAGGTTGATCCGGCAGCCCGCGCCGGAGGAGTTGCGGACGGTCAGCGCCAGCTTCGGCTTGTCCTTCGCCGCGTACGAGTTCTGCGCCGAGGCGAGTTCGAGGGTGAGCTGCGCGGTGGTGCAGACCGGCAGGGCCATCACCTCGGTGGTGTTGACGGCGGGCGAGGCCCCGCCGCCGGCCCGGGGGGTGCCGCCGGTGCCGGAGCCCGTCCCGCCGGTGCCGCCCGTCCCGCCGGAGGAACTGCCGCCGCCGGAGGTGCTGTTGCCGCCGGTGACGCTGATCTCGCCGCCCGCGCCGGAACCCGTCCCGCCGGTGCCGCCGCCGGTGCCGCCGGGGCGGGTGGTGATGGCGGGGCCGGTCGGGGAGGCGCCGGGGGTGATGGACTGGGCGGGGGCGGGCAGCGGGCTGCCCTGGGAGGCCTTCTTCTGCTGGTCGCCGCCACTGCCGCCGAACGCCAGCCAGCCGACCAGGAGCAGGACGACGGCGAGGGCGGCGAGGACCACGACACGGCGCCGCCAGTAGATCGAGGCGGGCAGTGGTCCGACGGGCTGGCGCAGAGAGGGCACGCGCAAACTCTACGAGACCGTGTGCACCTGTTGACGCATCAACACCGCACCGGGACCACTTCTTTCACATCATCCGCCATTTGGTCCGGAAGAGGGACTCGACACGTCGGCGCGTCGCCCTATAGTCGCCCTCATGGCCTCCCCGCACGCCCCCGCCCCCACCGGTACGCCCCTCGACCCGGCGCAGATGATCGCCGAGGCGCGCAAGGCGTTCTTCGTCATGTTCGGGTTCCTCTGCCTGGTGTGGGCGACGCAGCTGGTCAACTGGCTGCTGGACGGGCGGATGGCCGTGATGCACGGCATCCGCCCGCACGACGCGGACACCCTCGGGTACCTGCTGACCGCCCCCTTCCTGCACCTGAACTGGCAGCACCTGGAAGGCAATTCGGGCCCGCTGTTCGTCTTCGGGTTCCTCGCCGCGTACCGCGGGGTGCGCAAGTTCCTCGGGCTGACGGTGCTGCTGGTGGTGACCAGCGGGATGGCGGTGTGGCTGTTCCAGTCGGGCGACACGGTGACCGTCGGCGCGAGCGGCGTGGTCTTCGGCTACTTCGGCTACGTGGTGCTGCGCGGCCTGTTCGACCGCAACCTCATCGACTCGCTGATCGGCCTGGTGATGGGCGCCTCCTTCGCCTACCTGCTGAGCACGGCCGTCCCGGGCACCCCCGGGGTGTCCTGGCTGGCCCACATCGGCGGCCTGGTCGGCGGTCTGCTGGGGGCGTGGATCTTCCGGGACCGCAGCCCGAAGCCGGCGGCCGCGCTGTCCGAGGGGGGCGACCCCCTGTCGCTGCCCGGCCCGGGCGGCGGGTCCGGCCGCAAGCCCGGGAAGAAGTCCGGCCAGATCGCGGCCGGCCCGGCCAGCCCGCGCGCGGACCTGCTGAAGGAGCTCGACGACCTGGGGCTTTAAGCCTGCGGCACCGGTCGTGGCAGGATCGAAAAACCATGGTTGCCACAGCTTCGACTCTCTCCCCGGGCGCCGTCCAGGCGCTGCACTCGACCGTCATCGGCTGGTACGAGACCCACGCCCGCGACCTGCCCTGGCGCACCCCGGACGCCTCGCCGTGGGCCGTGATGGTCAGCGAGTTCATGCTCCAGCAGACGCCCGTCAAGCGGGTGCTGCCCGCCTACGCGGCCTGGCTGGAGCGCTGGCCCACGCCCGCCGCGCTGGCCGCCGACGCGCCCGGCGAGGCGGTGCGGATGTGGGGTCGGCTCGGCTACCCGCGCCGCGCGCTGCGGCTGCACGGCGCGGCCGTCGCCATCACCGAGCGGCACGGCGGCGCGGTGCCGGAGGACCACGCGGCGCTGCTGGCCCTGCCCGGGGTGGGGGAGTACACGGCGGCGGCGGTCGCCTCGTTCGCGTTCCGGCAGCGGCACGCGGTGCTGGACACCAACGTGCGCCGGGTGTTCGCCCGGGCGGTGACCGGCGTCGAGTACCCGGCGAACGCCACCACGGCCGCCGAGCGCCGCACCGCCGTCGAGCTGCTGCCCGCGACCGACGAGCGGGCCGCGACCTGGGCGGTCGCGGTGATGGAGCTGGGCGCCCTGGTGTGCACCGCGCGCGGCCCGGAGTGCGGCACCTGCCCGCTGCGGGCGGACTGCGCCTGGCAGCGGGCCGGCCGCCCCCGCACCAGGGCCCGGCCCGCCGCGGGCAGACGTACGAGGGCACCGACCGGCAGGTGCGCGGCAAGCTGCTGGCGGTGCTGCGGGACGCCCGCGGGACGGTCGCCCAGGGGCAGTTGGACGTGGTGTGGCCGGACGCGGTGCAGCGCGCCCGGGCGCTGGACGGGCTGGTCGCCGACGGGCTGGTCGAGCCGGTCGGGCCGGGCACCTACCGCCTGCCGCAGTGACCCCGCGCGGAGCGCGCGAACGGCCCGGGACCACGCGGTCCCGGGCCGTTCGGCGTTCCTCAGGCCGCGGCGGGCCTCAGAGCGCGCCCTCCAGGGCGGCCTCGGCCTTGGCCTCGGCGGCGTCCGCGCCACCGCGGAGCTTGACCTCGCGGATGAACAGCGAGGCGGCGATGGCGACCACGCTGATCACGGTGCCCCACAGGAAGACGGTGTGCATGCCGTTGGCGATGCCGTGCTGGAGCACCGAGACCGCCTCGGGCGGCATGCTCTTCAGCGTCTCCGGGCTCATCGAGCCGGTGGACTCGCCGCCGGCCGGCATCCCGGCGGCCTTCAGGGTGTCGTTGAGGCGGTTGACGTACAGGGTGCCGAACAGCGCCACGCCGAAGGAGCCGCCGATGGTGCGGAACAGGGTGGCGGAGGACGAGGCGACGCCCATGTCCTTCATCTCCACGCTGTTCTGCGCGACCAGCATGGTGACCTGCATCAGGAAGCCCATGCCGGCGCCGAGCACCACCATGTAGCAGGAGGAGGTGAAGCTCTTGGTGTCCACGGCGAGGGTGGACAGCAGCAGCGAGCCGCCGGCCATCACGGTGGTGCCGATGATCGGGAAGATCCGGTACTTGCCGGTCTTGGTGATGGCCTGGCCGACCACCAGCGAGACCACCAGCATGCCGAACATCATCGGCATCAGCAGCAGGCCGGAGTTGGTCGCCGAGGCGCCCTGGACGATCTGCTGGTAGGTGGGCAGGAAGGTCACCG
Source organism: Kitasatospora sp. YST-16 (assembly GCF_026802215.1). Classification (NCBI taxonomy): domain Bacteria; kingdom Bacillati; phylum Actinomycetota; class Actinomycetes; order Kitasatosporales; family Streptomycetaceae; genus Kitasatospora; species Kitasatospora sp. YST-16. The sequence goes on along the minus strand of NZ_CP113837.1, from coordinate 2,991,434 downwards.
CGCCGAACATCGCGAAACCGACGATGAAGCCGATGATCGAGACCATGGTGAAGTTCCGGTTGCGGAACAGCTTGAGCGGGATGATCGGCTCGGCGACCCGCTGCTCGACGTAGCAGAAGCCGATCAGCGAGGCCAGGCCGAGCGCGCCCAGGCCGAGGATCTGCTTCGAGCCCCAGGCGTACTCGTGGCCGCCCCAGGTGGTGACCAGCACGGCCGAGACGATGCCGACGGTGAGCAGGACCGCGCCGAAGTAGTCGATCTTCGCGTTGGAGCGGATCTTGGGCAGCTTCAGCACCACGAGGATGAAGACCAGCGCGATCGCGCCCAGCGGCAGGTTGACGTAGAACGTCCAGCGCCAGTTCAGGTGGTCGGTGATGAAGCCGCCGATCAGCGGGCCGCCGACGGTGGCCAGCGCCATCACGGCGGCGAACATGCCCTGGTACTTGCCGCGGTCGCGGGGCAGCACCAGCGCGCCCATGATCGACATCACGCCGACCATCAGGCCGCCGGCGCCGAGGCCCTGGACGGCGCGGAAGGCGATCAGCTGGGTCATGCTCTGCGACAGGCCGGACAGCGCCGAGCCGAGCAGGAAGATCACGATCGAGACCATGAACGAGCCCTTGCGGCCGTACAGGTCGCCGACCTTGCCCCAGATCGGGGTGGAGGCGGCGGTGGCCAGGGTGTAGGACGTCACCACCCAGGACATGTGCTCGGCGCCGTGCAGCTCGCCGACGATGGTGGGCATCGCGGTGCCGACGATCAGGTTGTCCAGCATGGCGAGCAGCATGGTGATGACCAGGCCGACCATCACCAGGCGGATCTCGCGGTGCGGGCGCTGCTCGAACTCGTCGGGCTTCCCGAGTTCGACGGGCGGCTCCCCCGGAACCGCCTCGGACTGCTGGGTTGTCATGGTGCGTCTCTCCCGGGGCACAGGTGCCGCGGGGTACCGCGGCGGTACTTACTTGACGACCGGCTAGTTAATCGCCGTCCGGCACGGTAGGTTGTTCCCTAGCCGGTCGTCAAGCCAGTTTCGGAGCAGCCCCTCTGGGCAGGGAGAATGCCAACCGAACGGGACCTTGACGCCGGTCCCGCACCCGCTTCACGAGGCAGGCCGCCAGCGATGACCACCACCCAGAGCCCCCGCAGCGACACCAGAGCGCGGATCATCGACGTGGCCCTGGAGTTGTTCGCCGAGCACGGCTACGAGAAGACCTCGCTGCGGGAGATCGCCGACCGCCTGGGGGTCACCAAGGCCGCCCTCTACTACCACTTCAAGACCAAGGACGACATCGTCCGCGGCATCGTGGAGAAGATGGCCGCCCCGCTCGACGACGCCATCGCCTACGGCGAGGGCAAGCCCTGGTCGCCCCAGCTGCGCGACGAGCTGCTGCGCCGCTTCGCGGCCGGGATGGGCGAGCGGGCCCCGCTGCTGCGGTTCTTCCACGAGAACCAGCCCGCGCTGCGGGAGTCCGCGGCCGGGCTGGCGTTCAAGGACCGGATGATCCGGATGATCAACCTGCTGCACGGCCCGGAGCCGACCTTCCGCGACAAGCTGCGCGCCACCGTCGCGCTGACCTCCATGCACTCGGCGATGTTCCTGCTCAAGGCGGACCTGTGCGAGCCCGACCGGCCCGCCCCCTCGGTGGAGGAGGCGATGGAGGCGGCCCTGGAGGTCGCCCTGGAGGTCGCGGCACGCATCGAGCCGCCCGCGCGGTAGGCGCGGACGGCTCGGGGCTGAGCGGCGGTACGGGGGAGCGGCGGGCGGCGGATCAGAAGTTGGTCGCGCCGTGCTGCTTCAGGTAGGCGACCGGGTCGATCACCTTCGCGTACTGGTTGGCGGTGCGGATCTCGAAGTGCAGGTGCGGGCCGTGCGAGTTGCCGGTGTTCCCGGACTTGCCGACCTGGTCGCCCGCGCCCACGTGCTGCCCGGCCTTCACGCCCAGCTGCGACAGGTGCGCGTACTGGGCGAAGCGGCCGTCGGAGAGCTTCAGCACGATCTGGTTGCCGTAGGCGCCCGCGTAGCCGGCCGACACCACGGTGGCGTCGCCGACGGCCAGCACCGGGGTGCCGACCGAGACCGCGAAGTCGGTGCCGGTGTGGTAGCCGGCCGCGTACGCCGCGTTGGTCTTGTGGTACGGGTTGCTGATCGCCGCGCCCGGCGCGGGGAGGACCAGGCCGGCTTGGCGGCGGCAGCGGCCTGCGCGGCGGCGGCCTGCTCCGCGGCGGCCTGGTCGGCGGCCGCCTTCTCGGCGGCGGCCTGCTGCTCGGCCGCCTGCTGCTGGGCGGCGGCCTGCGCGGCCTGCTCGGCGGCGGCCTGGTCCGCGGCGGCCTGGTTGGCGGCCTGCTGCTGGGCGGCGGCGGCTGCCTGCTCCTGCTCGGCGCCCTGCCCGGCGGCCTGCAGCTCGGTGCGCTGCTCGCTGCGGGAGGCCTGCTCGTCCTGCGGCCGGGCCTGGGCGTCCGTTCCGGCGCCGCCGTCCAGCGAGGCGACGACCGCGGCCTTGGCCGCCATGGCCTGCTCGCTCTGCGGCGCGGCCTGGACGGGCAGCCGGAAGTCCTGCGCCCGCACGGTGGCGGCACCGGTGGCGGCCTGGTCGGCCGGGTGCGCGCCCTGCGCGACGGCCTGCCCGGTGGGGATCAGCAGCGCGCCGGCGGCGACCACGGCGGCGCCGGAGGCGAGCGCCTTGGCGGGGGCCAGCCGGGCCGTGGTGAGCGGGGCGGAGGAGAGCACCGAGCGGACGTGCTTGGTGCTGATCGCCTGGAGAAGCCGGCGGCCGGTGGCGGGGAGGGAACGCATCGGGGTCGGTACCTCACGGGACGGGGCCAGCGCGGGGCCGAGCCGGTGCGGCTCGCCGAACTGGTGGAACGACTCCGGTGTAAACGACCCGGATGCGAAGGCCCAAGCGTGTGACCTACGACGGCCGGTAGTGCGGAAGGCGGCCGGAATACCCCCGCGAGGCGTCGGCCCGAACGGCTTTTCGCGCCCCAAACCTCCTATCCCGGGTCGTATGTCGGAAATGTGCTGTGAGCAGCGCCACCGGGAACCGCCCGGTTTGGGCCCGAACCGCCCCGGGTAGAACAGCGCTTCGAACCAGCTGCACCATCCGATCCACCCGCCCCCGCCACCCGGCCGGGGAATCCCCGTCGGAGATGATCAGCTGATGAACGACACCCCTGTTCAGGACCGCCGCTTCCGGGCCCGCCGCCAGGCCGGCCGGCTGCTCTCCGGCGGCCGCCCGCAGACCGTCCGCGAAGCGCTCGCCGACCTGGCCGGCCTGGCCGACGGCCCGCTCACCCCGGACGAGCCGGTCGACATGTACGGCAACGGCATCGTCCGCACCCTGGAGCGCCGCACCGCCGAGCTGCTCGGCAAGCCCGACGCCGCCTACTTCCCCACCGGGACGATGGCCCAGCAGGCCGCCCTGAAGACCTGGGCCGACACCCACGGCCCGGTGGTCGGCATGCACCCGCTCGCCCACCCCGAACGCCACGAGCGCCGCGCCCACCAGGTGCTGTCCGGGCTGCGCAGCGTCCCGCTCACCGGCGCGCCCCGGCTCCCCACCGCCGCCGAACTGGCCGACCTGGACGAGCCGTACGACGTGCTGATGCTGGAGCTGCCGCTGCGCGACGCCGGCTTCCTGCTGCCCGACTGGGCCGAGCTGGAGGCGCTGTACGAGCTGGCCGAACGGCAGGGCCGCCCGGTCCACCTGGACGGCGCCCGGCTCTGGGAGTCCGCCCCGCACCTGGGCCGCACCCTGCCGGAGGTCTGCGCCCGGGCCGGCTCGGTGTACGTCTCCTGCTACAAGTCGCTCGGCGGCCACAGCGGCGCCCTGGTGGCCGGCGAGGAGGAGTTCGTCCGCCGGCTCAAGGTCTGGCGGCACCGCTACGGCGGCAGCCTCTGGCAGCAGTGGCCGGCGGTGCTCTCCGCGCTGGCCGGGCTGGAGCGCGAGCTGCCCCGGCTGCCCGGGTACGTGGCGCACGCCAAGGTGGTCGCCGCCGCGCTCGCCGAGGCCCCGGGCGCCCGGGTGCACCCCGCGCCGCCGCACACCCACCAGTTCCAGTTCTGGCTGCCGCACCCCGCCGAGCTCCTCGACGAGGCCGGCCTGCGGCAGGCCGAGGAGCAGGGCGTCGCGCTGTTCGGCGGCTGGCGCGAGCCGGGCCCGCAGCCCGGCCTGTCGATGACCGAGGTGACGGTGGCCGCCGACGCCGCCGGGTGGAGCGCCAAGGAGGTCACCGCGGCGCTGCAGGACTTCCTCGCCCTGCTCTGACCGGCCGGGCACGCGGGAGGGCCCCGGCGGTTCGGAAACCGCCGGGGCCCTCGCTGTGCTACCGACCAGGTGTCACTTCTTGACGGGCTTCACCTTGATCATGGCTTCCAGGTCATTGTGGGACTGCCACAGCACCTCGATCTGGGTGCCGGTGTCCGGGACCTGGACGCTGCTGTACTGGTTCTCCGGGAACCAGTACTTGGTGGTGTGGTCGTTGAAGACCGTGACGCCGCGCGAGCTCGGGATCTTGGTGAGCGCGTCGGCCTTGTGCAGCTGCAGGCCGTCGGTGCGGTCGGAGCCGAAGGTCGCGTCGTAGGACTGGAAGCGCGGACGCATCAGCGTGCCGTCGTTCCACTTCAGCGGCGCCGGGTGGGCGTCGACCGGCAGGATCAGGCCCTGGCCCGGGTGGTTGAACACGTTGTTGTCGGACTGCGAGGAGTCCCACAGCCAGATCAGGATGCCGTTCTGGTTGGCGTAGTGCTCCACCCAGTCCGGACGGGCGGCCGAACCGAAGTTGTACGGGCCGGTCTTCAGCGTGGTGTCGAACGAGACGTACTGGCGGTTCTCGACCAGGTAGTGCTGGTCGTAGTCCTTGGAGAACTTGCCGGAGATCCGGGAGAAGCCTGCCGCGGTCCAGCCGTTGTCGCCGTTCTCGGCGCCGTCGGTGAACAGGGCCGCGCCGTCCGCGGTCACCGAGATGTTGTCCAGGGCGATGCCCTTGTTGTGGACGCCCGGGTCGGTGGTGTTGTGGAAGCGGACCTGCACCGACTTGCCGGCGTAGGCGTCCAGCGGGAAGGCCAGGTCGGCCCAGCCGTTGGTGCTGCCGGTGAGGGCGTTGTCCGCGATGGCGGCGCCGTTCAGGGTGCCGGCCAGCGAGGACCAGTTCTTGCCGCCGTCGGTGGAGACCTCGGCGTACGCGAAGTCGTAGTCCTGCTCCAGGTCGATCCAGGCCTTCGCGGTCAGCTTGGCCGAGGTCTTGCCGGTCAGGTCCACGGTGCGGGTCAGCGTGACGTTCAGGTTGTCGGCGCTGCCGCTCCACCACTCGTTGCCACCCTCGAACGGGGTGTTGATCTCGGTGGTGACGGTCTTCGGCGGCAGGTTGACGACCAGGCCCTGCTTGCGCTTGGTGTTGTACTCGACCGGGCCGAGCAGCGACAGCGAGGTCTGGCCCGCCTTGGCGGTGTCGTAGTTCAGCCAGCCCAGCTTGAGCTTCGACCAGACGTCGAGGTCGTTCGGCATGTCGCCGATCTCGTTCTTGCCCTCGCCCAGCCAGGAGCCGGAGGACATCAGCGACCAGAAGCCGACCGAGTTGTCGATGCCCTGGCCGGTGGTGTCGTACAGGTCCGGCAGGCCCAGGTCGTGGCCGTACTCGTGGGCGAACACGCCCAGGCCGCCGTTCTCCGGCTGCATGGTGTAGTCGCCGACCCACAGGCCGGTGGCGCCGATCTGGGTGCCGCCGAGCTTGTTGTTGTCCGGGCCGGTCTTGCCGGCCTGGTTGGCGTACGCGTACGAGCGGTGCGCCCACAGCGCGTCCGTGCCCTGCACGCCGCCGCCGGCCGACTGGTCCTCACCGGCGTGGACGATCTGGAAGTGGTCCAGGTAGCCGTCCGGCTCGTTGAAGTTGCCGTTGCCGTTGTAGTCGTAACGGTCCCACTGGTCGTACTGCGCCAGGTCGGCCTTGATCTGGGCGTCGGTGCGGCCCTTGGCCTTCTGGTCGGCGACCCAGGCGTCGATGCCGTCGCGGATCAGGTCCTGCGCGTTGGCGCAGACGTGCTGGCCGCAGTAGTCCGAGCCGTAGCGGGCCTCGTTCCACGGCACCCGCACCCAGTCGGTGACCAGGCCGTCGACCGAGTACCGGCCGGAGGACTGGCGCTCGTAGTACGTCTTCAGCGAAGGCTTGTCCTTCGCGAAGTAGATGTCCTGGTAGTGCGCCTGGTTGTAGTCCGCCTGCCAGGCCGTCGAGTTGTCGTTCTTGCGGTCCGGGGCGGCGATCTGGTTGTGCGCCGGGCCGGGGGTGCCGCCGTACTTGACCTTGCCGTCGGCGGTCTTGGTGGTGGTGTCCACCTGGTCGCCGAAGTCGACGAGGATCGTGAAGATCTTGTCGGTGCGCTCGCGGGACAGCTCGACGTACTTGTCGCGGCCCAGCTTGATCGAGGAGCCGTTGCCGTGCTGCTCGACCTTCGCGGTCCCGTTGACCAGTTGCTCCACCGCAGCGGTCTGCTCGGCCTGCTGCTTGTCCGCCAGCGGGCTCTGCAGCTCGCGCGGAACGCTGTCGTTCTGGACGGCGTCGGCCGGGTCAGTGATCGTCGTGGCCGCCGGGGCGGCGGTGGCCGTCCCCGGGAGCATTCCGGCGCCGAGCGCGGCGGTCACCGCGACGGCGGCGGAAGCCGCGACAGCCCTCTTGGTTATTTTCAACGTGGTGACGTCCTCCCCTTACCGGTGGGGCTGATGGCCTGACCGGTGAACCAATGCAAGACAGGTGGACGACATTTGACCCAAGGTCCGGTAAAAAAGAAAGACCTTGACCGGGCCATGGCCACGCCGCTATGCTCCCGCAACCCGGTTCGCCTGACGGACCGTCAACCTACCTGCGGGGCCGGGCCGCCAAGGGCCGATCGTGCCCGCACCGTGCCGCGGTCCACCCGTTCGGCGGCCCGCCGGGCCCGTATTCACAGCACACGGAAACCTAAACAGTTTTTCAACTGAAAAGCGGCGCACCGAAAAGCCTCCGCCCCCGACCTGGACAGGTCGGGGGCGGAGGCTTGCCGAGTGCTTTGCGGTGCTATTACTTCGTCAGATCCGGGCCGGCCGCCGAGACCGCCGCCGGAGTGTCCGCCACCGGGGACTTCTCCTCGCCGCGGAAGGTGAACTTGGCTTCCTTGCCCTCGCCCTCCACGCCGACGACCACGATGTGGCCGGACCGCAGCTCACCGAACAGGATCTTCTCGGACAGGTGGTCCTCGATCTCCCGCTGGATCGTGCGGCGCAGCGGACGCGCGCCCAGGATCGGGTCGTAGCCGCGCTTGGCCAGCAGGCTCTTGGCCTCCGGGCTGAGCTCGATGCCCATGTCCCGGTCCTTCATCCGCTGGTCGACCCGGGCGATCATCAGGTCGACGATCTCGATGATGTTCGCCTCGGACAGCTGGTGGAAGACCACGATGTCGTCGACGCGGTTGAGGAACTCGGGGCGGAAGTGCTGCTTGAGCTCCTCGCCGACCTTCGCCTTCATCCGCTCGTAGCCGGCCTGGACGTCACCCGTGGCCGCGAAGCCCAGGTTGAAGCCCTTGGAGATGTCCCGGGTGCCGAGGTTGGTGGTCATGATGATGACCGTGTTCTTGAAGTCCACGACCCGGCCCTGGGAGTCGGTCAGGCGACCGTCTTCCAGGATCTGCAGCAGCGAGTTGAAGATGTCCGGGTGGGCCTTCTCGACCTCGTCGAAGAGGACGACCGAGAACGGCTTGCGGCGCACCTTCTCGGTGAGCTGGCCGCCCTCCTCGTAGCCCACGTACCCGGGCGGGGAGCCGAACAGCCGCGAGACGGTGTGCTTCTCGGAGAACTCGGACATGTCGAGCGCGATCAGCGCGTCCTCGTCCCCGAACAGGAACTCCGCCAGGGTCTTGGACAGCTCGGTCTTACCGACACCGGACGGGCCGGCGAAGATGAACGAACCGCCGGGGCGCTTCGGGTCCTTCAGGCCGGCACGGGTGCGGCGGATCGCCTGGGAGAGCGCCTTGATGGCGTCCTCCTGGCCGATGACCCGCTTGTGCAGCTCGTCCTCCATGCGCAGCAGGCGCGAGGACTCCTCCTCGGTCAGCTTGAAGACCGGGATGCCGGTGGCGGTGGCCAGGACCTCGGCGATGAGCTCCTCGTCCACCTCGGCCACGACGTCCATGTCGCCGGCCTTCCACTCCTTCTCCCGCTTGGCCTTCGCCTGGAGCAGCTGCTTCTCGTTGTCGCGCAGCGACGCGGCCTTCTCGAAGTCCTGCGCGTCGATCGCGGACTCCTTCTCCCGGCGGACCTCGGCGATCTTCTCGTCGAACTCGCGCAGGTCCGGCGGCGCGGTCATCCGGCGGATGCGCATCCGGGAACCGGCCTCGTCGATCAGGTCGATCGCCTTGTCCGGCAGGAAGCGGTCCGAGATGTACCGGTCGGCCAGGGTGGCGGCGGCGACCAGGGCGGCGTCGGTGATCGAGACGCGGTGGTGCGCCTCGTACCGGTCGCGCAGGCCCTTGAGGATCTCGATGGTGTGCGGGAGCGAGGGCTCGGCGACCTGGATCGGCTGGAAGCGGCGCTCCAGCGCGGCGTCCTTCTCCAGGTGCTTGCGGTACTCGTCCAGCGTGGTGGCGCCGATGGTCTGCAGCTCACCGCGGGCCAGCATCGGCTTCAGGATGGAGGCGGCGTCGATCGCGCCCTCGGCGGCGCCCGCGCCGACCAGGGTGTGCAGCTCGTCGATGAACAGGATGATGTCGCCGCGGGTGCGGATCTCCTTGAGCACCTTCTTCAGGCGCTCCTCGAAGTCACCGCGGTAGCGCGAACCGGCCACCAGGGCGCCGAGGTCCAGCGTGTAGAGCTGCTTGTCCTTCAGCGTCTCCGGGACCTCGCCCTTGACGATCGCCTGGGCCAGGCCCTCGACCACGGCGGTCTTGCCGACGCCGGGCTCGCCGATCAGCACCGGGTTGTTCTTGGTGCGGCGGGACAGCACCTGCATGACCCGCTCGATCTCCTTCTCGCGCCCGATCACCGGGTCGAGCTTGGCCTCGCGGGCGGCCTGCGTCAGGTTGCGGCCGAACTGGTCGAGCACCAGGGAGGTGGACGGGGTGCCCTCGGCCGGGCCGCCGGCCGTGGCCGACTCCTTGCCGCTGCCGGCCTGGTAGCCCGACAGCAGCTGGATCACCTGCTGGCGCACCCGGTTCAGGTCGGCGCCGAGCTTCACCAGGACCTGGGCGGCGACGCCCTCGCCCTCGCGGATCAGGCCGAGCAGGATGTGCTCGGTGCCGATGTAGTTGTGGCCGAGCTGGAGGGCCTCGCGGAGCGACAGCTCCAGGACCTTCTTCGCCCGGGGGGTGAAGGGGATGTGGCCGGACGGGGCCTGCTGGCCCTGGCCGATGATCTCCTCCACCTGCTGGCGGACCGCCTCGAGCGAGATGCCGAGGCTCTCCAGCGCCTTTGCGGCGACACCCTCGCCCTCGTGGATCAGGCCCAGGAGGATGTGCTCGGTGCCGATGTAGTTGTGGTTGAGCATCCGGGCTTCTTCCTGTGCCAGGACGACAACCCGCCGCGCGCGGTCGGTGAACCTCTCGAACATCGTTAATCGCTCCTCAGAGCGGTCGGTCAGTTCGGGGGCCGTCCCCGCCCTGTCCTTCCGCATGCTAGTCCCGCTCAGCAGCGCGGCTACGGAACTCCCACGGAGCGGGAGCAACATGCTGCGCGACCAGCCGACACCTTTCCCAACCTGATGCTGGGAGACGGTGTTCCCAGCGGCGGGCCCGATGCACCGGATCCCGCTACGCCAACGGCGAACACGGTTCGGTGGAACCGGTTCACCGGCCCCGCGGCGTGCTGCGGCCGGGCTCCTGCGACCCCGTCCACCAGCATTCATACCCGGTAATCCGGCGGGTTTCGCGCGGTTTCCGCGGGGTGCGTGTTCGCCTGGCGAGAAGTCGGCCGACCCGGCTCCGGAGGTGACGGACCATCAGGTCGGCCGCGGGGGGCGTACCGCCGTCCCGGTGGCGGTCGCGTGACCGCCCGGCCCCTCCAGCGTTGCACAGGTCGTGACCCGTCCGCTGCCCGCCGCCCCCGCCGCACCCCGTGCGGCCGCCGGTTGGCGCGGCTCGGACCGGGTGCTGGCGCCGCTGGGGCCCGCGCGGGCCGCGCTGGGCCGCCTGGAGCGGCTGGGCCGCGCCACCGGGCCGGTGCTGCGGCAGGCCGACCGGGCCGTCTTCCTGCTCGCCCCCGGGGCCGCCGAGCCGGTGCCCGACCTGCTCCGCTGGCTCGGCTGGGGCCCGGAGCTGCGGCTGCCGATCGAGGCCCGCGCGGCGCACCCGGGCGACCCCGGGTGCCCGAGCCGCGGACCGCCGACTGGCTGCGGGCCGGGGCGCCGCGCCCCGCCCTGGACCTGCGCTCGCCCGACCTGCTCCGCCTGCTGGACGCCCTGGCGGACGCCTGCGCGCGGGAGCGGCTGGGCCTGCCGCCCGCCCGCTGAGGGCCCCGCCGGGGCCCGTGCGTCAGGACGCGTTGGCCTTCTCGTACGCCTCGCGCACGTTGCTCGGGACGCGGCCGCGGTCGTTGACCGCGAGGCCGTTCTCCTTCGCCCATGTGCGGATCTTGGCGGTGTCGGCCTGCCCGGCCGCCGCGGACCGCCCGGCGCTCCGGCCGCTGCCGCCGCGACGCGGGGCGGTGAGCCGGCCGCTCTGCTTGCGGCCCTTCTCGACGTACGGGGCGAGCAGGACGCGGAGCTTCTCCGCGTTGTCGCTCTTCAGGTCGATCTCGTAGGCCACACCGTCCAGGGCGAACGTCACCGTCTCGTCCGCGGATCCGCCGTCGAGATCGTCTTCCAGAATGACCTGAACCCTCTGTGCCACGGGCTTCCCTTTCCGCGATAACGGTCCATTGCCTAGAGAAAGGAAAGCGTCTTTTCCCGGAAAACACAAACCCCTGTGTCGCCGGTCGCGCCGCGGGGCATCACTCAGAGGTGCAGCAGCATGCGCGAGTTGCCCAGCGTGTTCGGCTTCACCCGCTCCAGGTCGAGGAACTCGGCGACGCCTTCGTCGTACGAGCGCAGGAGTTCTTCATAGACTTCTGTGGCCACGGCCGCCGGGTCTGCCGTACGATCGTCGTTTTCGCCGATCTCGACGAACCCGTGTTTCGAGAAGAACGGAACCTCGAACGTCAGGCAGAAAATCCGACGGACGCCGAGCCAGCGCGCGGTCTCCAGCAGCTTGTCCAGCAGCCGGTGCCCGATACCGAGGCCCTTGCAGACCGGGTCCACCGCGAGGGTGCGGACCTCGGCGAGGTCCTCCCACATCACGTGGAGCGCGCCGCAGGCCACCACCCCGCCGTCCTGGTCGCGTTCGGCGACCCAGAACTCCTGGACGGATTCGAACAGGGTGACGGTGGGCTTGTCGAGCAGAATGCCGTCGCGGGAGTACGCGTCGATGAGCCGACGGATGGCGCGCACGTCGGTGGTCCGCGCACGGCGGATGGTGACCTCCATGGCGGGGAACGTTATCGTGCCGCGGGGGGCCCGGTCTCCTCGGTATCGACGCCCGCCACCCGCAGCGCGTCGCGCAACCACTCGCGCTGTTCCGGCGACATCATCCCGAAGAAGTGCACCAGGGCGGCCGCCGGATTGTCGCTCGTCGCCCAGGCGTCGTTCATCAGCGCGGCGGTGTACGCCTCGCGCGAGGAGACCGGCTCATATCGGTATGCGCGCCCCGCGCGCTCCCGGCGCACCCAGCCCTTTCGGTAGAGCTTGTCGAGCACCGTCATCACGGTGGTGTACGCGATTTCGCGTTCCGCCCGCAGATCCTGCAGAACCTCCCGAACCGTGACCGGGCGGTTCCACTGCCACACCCGGGTCATGATGTCGTTCTCGAGTTCTCCGAGTTGCCGCACCATAGTGCCGCCAAGGATAGGACCGATGCGGACAAAAGGCGGCAAACGGCAAACGCGGCGGCGCGCCGTTCCCCGGAGGGGGGAACGCCGCGCCGCCGCGGATACCGCTATTCGGCGGAGGAACGCGCCGCCATGGCCTCGGCCACGGCGTCCTCCTTCGACTTCTGGGCGCCGCCCTGGCTGCGGATGATGGCCCGCACCAGGAAGGCGAAACCGACCGCCATGACCAGCGGCGGGACGATCGCGCTGACGTACTCCACGGTCACTCCTCGGTGGTGTCGGACTCGGCCGCGTCGGCGGCCTTCTCGCTCTTCGCGGCCTTCTCGGCCCGCTCCGCCTTCTCGGGCTTCACCAGCGGGAAGAGCACCGTCTCGCGGATGTTCTTGCCGGTGAGCAGCATGATCAGGCGGTCCACGCCCAGGCCGAGGCCGCCGGTGGGCGGCATCGCGTACTCCAGGGCGCGCAGGAAGTCCTCGTCCACCTGCATCGCCTCGACGTCGCCGCCGGCCGCCAGCAGGGACTGCGCGGTGAGCCGGGCGCGCTGCTCGACCGGGTCGATCAGCTCCGAGTAGGCGGTGCCCAGCTCGGTGCCGAAGATCACCAGGTCCCACTTCTCGGCGACGCCCTCGATCGAGCGGTGCTGCCGGGTCAGCGGGGAGACCGAGGTCGGGTAGTCCCTGATGAAGGTCGGCTTGATCGCGTGGTGCTCCAGCAGGCGCTCGATCAGCTCCAGGACGATCTGGCCGTGGTCCCAGTTCGGGTCCAGGTACTGGTCCAGGTCGTGCTCCACGGCCAGCTTCCGCAGCTCCTCCACGGAGGTGGCGGGGGTGACCTCGGTGCCCAGGTGCGCGGAGATGCCCGGGTAGACCGAGACCTCCTGCCAGGGCTCGGCCAGGTCGATCTCGTGCTCGGTGCCGTCCGGGCCGACGCCCCTGACCACGGTGGTGCCCAGCGCGTCCCGGGCGGCGTTGACGACGATCGCCCGGATCAGCTCGGCCTGGGTGTCGTAGTCGCCGTACGCCTCGTACGACTCCAGGGCGGTGAACTCCGGGTTGTGGGTGGCGTCCGCGCCCTCGTTGCGGAAGTTCCGGTTGATCTCGAAGACCTTCTCGGCGCCGCCGACCACCAGGCGCTTGAGGTACAGCTCGGTGGCGATGCGCAGGTACAGGTCGATGTCGTACGCGTTGATGTGCGTCACGAACGGGCGGGCGTTGGCGCCGCCGTGGATCGGCTGCAGCATCGGGGTCTCGACCTCGAGGTAGCCGCGGTCCTCGTAGGTGCGGCGGATCGAGCGGATCACCTTGGTGCGCAGCTGCAGCATCTCGCGCGCCTCGGGGTTCACGATCAGGTCGACGTAGCGCTGGCGGACCCGGGCCTCCGGGTCGCTCAGGCCCTTGTGCTTGTCCGGCAGCGGGCGCAGGCACTTGGCGGTCAGCTCCCAGCGGTCGACCATCACGCTGAGCTCGCCGCGCTTGGAGGTGATCACCTCGCCCTCGACGCCGACCTGGTCGCCGAGGTCGATGTCGCCCTTCCAGGCGGCCAGCCGCTCGGCGCCGAGCTTGTCCAGGGACAGCATCACCTGGAGGTCGCCGGAGCCGTCGCGCAGGGTGGCGAAGCAGAGCTTGCCGCCGGTGCGGGCCAGGACCACCCGGCCGGTGATGCCGACCCGCTCGCCGGTGGCGGTGTCCGGGGCCAGGTCGGGGTGCTTGGCGCGCAGGTCGGCGATGGTGGAGGTGCGGGGGAAACCGACCGGGTACGGGTCGATGCCGGCCGCCCGGAGCCGGTCCAGCTTCTCGCGCCGGACGCGCATCTGCTCGGGAAGGTCGTCGGTCGCGGGGAGAGTGCTCTGATCGCTCACCCCACCAGGGTAGCCAGGCTCACGGGCCGCTCCGCCACGGGATATCGGGCGGCGCGCGCCGGAGGCCCTGGACGCGCCGGGGCACCGGCCCGCCGGAGCGGCGGACCGGTGCCCCGGCGGCGGTTCAGCCGCGCGCGCCGGCCTTGCGGCGGCGGGCGGCGACGAGCACGCCGCCGCCGAGCACCACGGCGCCGATGCCCAGGCCGAGCATGGTGCCGGTGCCCTGGCCGCCGCCGGTGGAGGCCAGGTTGCCGCCGGCGGTCGAGCCGGTCGAGCCGGTCGAGCCGGTGGCCGTGGCGCTCGACGTGGCGGTGGCGGAGGCGGAGGCGGTGGAGCCGCCGTTCCCGCCGGTGGTCGAGCCGCCGCCGGTGGTGGAGCCGGTGGAGCCGGTGCCGCCGCCGGGCTTGGTGGTCGGCGCGGCGGTGGAGCCGGTGGTGCCGAGGGCCACCACGGCGGTGTTGTTGGCGTTCTCGCTGTCGAACGCCAGCGGCTCGACGCGGTTGTTGTAGCCGCCGTCCTCGGGGGTGATGCCGAGGAGGACCTTCGGGGCGGAGGTCGGGTCGGCGACCGCGAGCGGCAGGTCGAAGGTCTGCTCGGTGCCGTTGCCGACGTACGCCGTGGTGTGGCAGGTCACCACGTTCGGGAGCTCCTCGCGGACGAAGCAGCCGTCCGGCAGCTGCCCGTCGACGGTGACCCCGGCGGGCAGCGTCACCAGCTCGGCGGCGACCGCGTTGCCGCTGCGCGCGTAGGCGACCGAGGCCGGGCCGTTGTTGTGCACGCCGGTCCTCAGAACGCCCTTCCGGCCGCCGTCGGACGGGGTCCAGGTGCCGAGCACGGCGAAGTCCGCGGTGCTGTCGACCCGGTACTGGACGATCACGCTGTCGCGTCCGTCGTTCTCGCCGCCGGGCAGGTTCGGCGGGCCGGGCTTGGTGCCGTCGGTCTCCGGCACGCCCTGGACGGTCAGCCGCTCACCGGTGCCGGAGGCCGGGGTGAAGGTGAAGCCCCGGTTCAGGTAGACCAGGGTGTCGGTCTCGGGCACGGCGTAGAACTGGATGTCCGGGTAGAGCGCGTCGGCTCCGACCTTGAACTCCAGCGGGTTGACGGTGACCTGCTGGCCCGGCCGCACCGAGGTGTTGATGGTGCAGATGGCGGCGCTGCCCGCGCTGTACCGGGGGTCGGTGTTGCGGGAGGTGCCGTACGAGCAGTTGGCGAACTTCTTCTCGAAGGTCAGGCCGGGCGAGAGCTCGGCCGCCACCACCAGCCGGCCGCTCTCCAACGGGCCCTTGTTGGTGATCTCCAGGGACTGCTTGAGGACCGTGCCGGGCTTGCCGGCGGGCCGCGGGGAGCTGTCGAAGTCCTTGGCGAACGCCAGCCTGGGGCCGCCGGCGTAGACCGCGACGTCGATGCTCTGCGGCGCGGCGCCCTTCCAGGACTGGGAGACCTTCAGGTGCCCGGCGGTGTTCGCCGGGGCGCCCTTGAGCGCGGTCAGCCGCGGCTGGAACTGCATGCCGAACTCGGGGTGGCCGGGTACGGAGTAGTGCCGGTAGGTGCAGGTGACGAGCTGCCCGGCGGTGGTGCAGTCGTGGCTGGTGCCGCTCTCGGGGGTGAGCGACGCGATGCCGGCCAGGCCGGTCGTGTCGTAGGTGACGACCAGGTCGCCCTCGGTGGTGGCGGTGCCGCGGGCGTCGATGAACAGCGTCGTGCCGTCGGCCTGGTCGGTGGGCAGCGAGATCGCGGGGACGGCGTCCAGGGTGATCTGCTCGGCGGCCTGGGCCGGGACGGCGAAGGCGCCGAGCGCGAGGACGGTGAGTGCGGCGGACGCGGCGAGCGTCCGGGAACGGGGGTGCTGCATGGGCTTCCTCGGTACTGGTGAGGTGGGCGGCGCCCCTGTCGGCCCGGCCGGGTGGGCGGGGACGCCGGAGGTGTGCGGGTGCCTCAGCGGTGCGCCCCGGCCTTGCGGCGGCGGCGTCCGGTCGGCACCGGCCCGTCGGTGGCCTCCGGTCGGGGCCCGCCGGTGTGCGTCAGGAGGTCGGCGGCCGGCGGAACGCCGGTGGCCGCCACGCGCGGGACACGCGAATTCCCCACGTTGACCCTTCGATCTTTCGAATGCGATCGAGCCAGACCATAGGGGGGTGGGGTGACGTCGGGCGGGCTGATAAATCGGACAGTTCGGGATGTGGTCGACCTATTGTCCGAAGGTTTTGCCAGATCTTTACCGAAGGATTCTCCGCGAAAGCCTCACATTGTCGACACATCTCCCGGGGGCACGGAAAAGCCCCCTCCGGGGAGGGGGCTTCGGTGTCCTGGCGGGGTGTCAGCCGTCGGTGCCGGTGGCGAGTTCCGGGTGGTCCTCGTCGGCCGGGGGGTCCTGGTGCGGGGTGGTGCGGGTGCGGCGGCCGAACAGTTCGGCGGGGGTGGGCATCCGGCGCGGGCGGGGCCGGTCGGCCGGGTGCGGGGGCTGCTGCTGGTCGCTCATCGGGAACCGTCCTCCAACGGGGGTGGCGGGCTGGGGTTCGGACGCCGGGCTCGGCACCGCCGCGAGGTGCCGCTGCCCGGAGCCCAGGGAGAGCCGCTCGCGGACCTCGGCCTCGGCGAGCGCGTGGCAGCGCCCGGCGAGCCGGGAGCGGCGGGCCTGCTCGGGCGGGCCGCAGGGCTGGCGGGAGAGCGAGCGCAGCGCCGAGAGGTCCTCGGCGGTGGGCAGGTAGCCGTCGGTGACGGCCTCCTCCAGGCGGTCCAGGTAGCCCGCGGCGCTGCCCGGCAGGGCGGCGCGGTAGCGGGCCAGGTCGGTGAGCATGAAGGCGCGCAGCCGCCCGCCCTCCTGGACCGCCTCGTCGATGGACTCGGTCAGCCGGAGCGCGTCCTGGACGTCCTCGGCCCACAGCTCGCCGGTCGCGGTGGGCACCGGGAGCCGGTCGGGCGCGGCCGGGTAGAGGGCTTGGGCGAGGACACGGCGCAGCACCCGGACTTCATCGGCGCTGAAGGCCATGCCGCCGCGCGATCCGTGTGGCGTTGGCATGGGTCGACAGTACGTGTCGTACGTCCGACTTATGGCGATTGATGACGTGTTTGTCCCGATTGGCCTATGAGATGGTGCATCCGGGGCGGGCCCGGGATCGCGGCGGGCCCCGGACCTCGCGGCGGGGTCCGGGGCCCGGGGCGGGCAGGGCCGGCGGGGCGTCAGGCCGCGGTGGCCGGGCGGTTGCGCTCGAAGATCAGGCGCAGGCCGATCAGGGTCAGCCAGGGCTCGTGCACGTCGATCGAGTCGGCCTCGCCGAGGACCAGCGGGGCCAGGCCGCCGGTGGCGATCACCTGGACGTCGTTCGGGTCCTTGGCGAGCTCCTTGGCCATCCGGTTGACCAGGCCGTCCACCTGCCCGGCGAAGCCGTACAGGATGCCCGACTGCATGCCCTCGACGGTGTTCTTGCCGATCACGTTGCGCGGGCGGGCCAGCTCGATCTTGCGGAGCATCGCGGTGCGGCCGCCCAGGGCGTCCACCGAGATCTCGATGCCCGGGGCGATCGCGCCGCCCACGTAGTCGCCGCGCGCGTTGATCGCGTCGAAGGTCGTCGCGGTGCCGAAGTCGACCACGATGCACGGGCCGCCGTACAGGTGGTTGGCGGCCAGCGCGTTGACGATCCGGTCCGCGCCGACCTCCTTCGGGTTGTCCATCAGCACGTGCACGCCGGTCTTCACGCCCGGCTCGACGATCACCGCCGGGACGTCCCCGTAGTAGCGGCGGGTCACCTCGCGCAGCTCGTGCAGGACCGCCGGGACGGAGGAGCAGATCGCCAGGCCGGCCACCCGGTCGTCCGCCGAGACGATCGGGTGGGCGCCCATCAACCCCTGGAGCAGGACCGCGAGTTCGTCCGCGGTGCGGCGCGGGTCGGTGGAGATCCGCCAGTGCTCGACGATCTCCTCGCCGTCGAACAGGCCGAGCGTGGTCTGGGTGTTGCCGACGTCGATGGTGAGGAGCATGGGGCGCTTTCTGCTTCGAAGGGTCAGGAGCTGCGGAGGTCCAGGCCGATGTCGAGGATCGGCGCGGAGTGCGTCAGGGCGCCGACGGCCAGGTAGTCGACACCAGTCTCGGCGACCTCGCGCGCGGTGGCCAGGGTCAGGCCGCCGGAAGCCTCCAGCTTCGCCCGGCCCGCGACCAGGGCGACCGCCTCGCGCAGCTGCTCGGTGGAGAAGTTGTCCAGCAGGATCAGGTCCGCGCCGGCCGCCAGGACGGGCTCGATCTGCTCGACCGTGTCGATCTCGACCTCGATCGGCAGCTCCGGGAACGCCTCCCGGACGGCGGTGAACGCCTCGGCGACGCCGCCCGCGGCGACCACGTGGTTGTCCTTCACCAGCGCCGCGTCGGACAGCGCCATCCGGTGGTTGGCGCCGCCGCCGGCCCGCACCGCGAACTTCTCCAGCGCGCGCAGGCCCGGCGTGGTCTTGCGGGTGTCGCGGACCACCGCGCCGGTGCCCTCCAGGGCGTCCGCCCAGGCCCGGGTGGCGGTGGCGATGCCGGACAGGTGGCAGAGCAGGTTCAGCGCCGAGCGCTCGGCGGTGAGCAGGTCCCGGGTGCGGCTGCGCACCGAGAGCAGCACCTGGCCGGGGGCGACGAGTTCGCCGTCCTCGACGTGTCGCTCGACCTCGAACTCCTCCTCGCAGACCAGCGAGACGACGGCCTCCGCGACCCGCAGGCCGGCCACCACGCCGGCCTGCCGGGCGGTGAAGTCCGCGGTGGCGACGGCCTCGGCCGGGACGGTCGCCACCGAGGTGACGTCCTCGCCGCCGGCCAGGTCCTCGGACAGGGCCATCATCGCCACGTCCTCCACCTCGACCGGGTCCAGCCCGGCGTCCTCCAGCAGCGCGGCGAGCGCCGGGTCGAGCCCGGTCTCGTACTCCTCGCCCTCGCCGCACGCGCAGCCGTCGCCGCAGCCGCCGGACTCGGTGGACAGGAGGGGGAGTTCGGAGTGGGACATGGTGGCGGGGCTCCAGGTTTCGGCGGGACGGGAGGGCGTCAGTCGGCGAGGGGGTGGACGACGTGGCGGTGCCAGTGGACGTCGTCGCGGTCGGGGAAGTCCTCGCGCCAGTGGCAGCCGCGGGTCTCCTGGCGGAGGGCGGCGGCGGTGGTGAGGGCGGTGGCGACCTGGTGGAGGTTGGTGGCCTCCCAGGTCTCCACGGAGGGGTCGGCGGGGTGGTCCGGGTCGGCCAGGGCCGCCAGGCCCTTGGCGGTGGCGGCCAGCGAGTCCGCGGAGCGGATCACGCCCGCGCCGGACGTCATCAGGTGCTGGATCCCGCCGCGGGCCGTGTCGGGCAGCAGCGGCACCGGGGTCGCGGCGTGCGCCGCGTCGGTGGTGACGGTGCGGGCCGGGAGCTTGCCGGCGGCGTTCAGCGCGGCCAGGTCGGCGGCGATCCGCTCGGCGAAGACCAGGCCCTCCAGCAGCGAGTTGGAGGCCAGCCGGTTGGCGCCGTGCACGCCGGTGCAGGCCACCTCGCCGCAGGCGTACAGGCCCGGGACGGTGGTACGGCCGTGCAGGTCGGTGCGGACGCCGCCGGAGGCGTGGTGGGCGGCGGGGGAGACCGGGATCGGCTCGGTGACCGGGTCGATGCCGTGCGCCCGGCAGGCGGCCAGGATGGTGGGGAAGCGGTGCTCCCACATCTCGGCGCCGAAGTGCCGCCCGTCCAGGTACATGTGCCGGGTCCCCTGGGCGTGCATCCGGCGGATGATCGCCTTGGCGACGATGTCGCGCGGGGCGAGCTCGGCCAGTTCGTGCTGGCCGACCATGAAGCGGACGCCGTCGGCGTCGACCAGGTGGGCGCCCTCGCCGCGGACCGCCTCGGAGACCAGCGGCTGCTGGCCCTGCGCGTCCGGGCCGAGGAACAGCACGGTCGGGTGGAACTGGACGAACTCCAGGTCGGTGACCTCGGCGCCGGCCCGCAGGGCGAGCGCGATGCCGTCGCCGGTGGAGACCGCCGGGTTGGTGGTGGCCGAGAAGATCTGGCCCATGCCGCCGGTGGCCAGCACCACGGCGCGGGCCAGGATCGCGCCGACGCCGTCGCGCTGGCCCTCGCCCATCACGTGCAGGGTGACGCCGGAGGCGTGGCCGTCGGCGTCGGTGAGCAGGTCCAGGACCAGGGCGTGCTCGATCAGTTCGAGGCCCGGGTCGGCCTCGACGGCGGCGACCAGGGCGCGCTCGATCTCGGCGCCGGTGGCGTCGCCGCCGGCGTGCGCGATCCGGCGGCGGTGGTGGCCGCCCTCGCGGGTCAGCACGATCTCGCCGTCCGCGTCGAGGTCGAACTCGGCGCCGGTCTCGATGAGCCGGCGCACCGCGTCCGGGCCCTCGGTGACCAGGGCGCGCACCGCCTCCTCGTCGCACAGGCCGGCGCCGGCGACCAGGGTGTCCTGCAGGTGCTGCTCGGGGGTGTCGCCCTCGCCCAGGGCGGCGGCGATGCCGCCCTGGGCCCAGCGGGTGGAGCCCTCGTCCAGCACCGCCTTGGTGACCACCATGGCCCGCAGGCCGGCCTTGCGGGCGTTGAGCGCGACGGTGAGCCCGGCCACGCCGGAGCCGATCACGACCACGTCGGTGCTCGTGGTCCAGCCGGGGGCGGGGGCGGTCAGGCGGTGCGACATGGGTTCAGCTGCTCCTTCAGCGCGCGGCGGCGTCGGCCGCGCCGTTCGGACCACCGTACGCGGCGTCGCCACGCAGCAGTCCGCTGCCCTCGGGGGCGTCCGCGGGGTCGCCGCCGAGGCCGGTGATCCGGTTGTGCCCGTCGACGAAGACCACCTTCGGGAGGTAGGACTTGGCCTCGGCGGTGTCCATCTGCCCGTAGGCGATCAGGATCACCAGGTCGCCGGGGTGGACCAGGCGGGCGGCGGCGCCGTTGATGCCTATGACGCCCGAGCCGCGCGGGCCGGCGATGGTGTAGGTCTCCAGCCGGGCTCCGTTGTTGATGTCGACGATGTGGACCAGCTCTCCGGGGAGCAGGTCCGCGGCGTCGAGCAGGTCCTCGTCGACCGTGACCGACCCGACGTAGTGCAGGTCGGCCTGGGTGACGGTGGCACGGTGGATCTTGGACTTGAGCATGGTGCGGAGCATGGGTCACGCCTCCTGTGAGTGCATGCCTGAGGGTGCTGGTACCGGGATGGGAGGGGCGGGCGGGCCTTAGGGAGGTCCGACCGCCCCGGGTGTCCGGGTTAGCGGACGATGACGCTCACGTTGTCGATCAGCCGGGTCGAGCCGACCCGGGCCGCGACGGCGAGCACCGCCTCGCCCTGGAAGTCGTCCGGCGCCTCGGTGAAGGACAGCGGGTCGACCAGGGCCAGGTAGTCGGGGGAGACGCCGTCCGCGCCCTCGAGCACGGCGGCGGCCGCCTCGCGGACGGCCTTCGGGCCCTGCGCGCCGGCGTCCCGGCCGGCGAACAGGGCGCGGGAGAGGGCGAGCGCCTGGACGCGCTCGGCCCCGGAGAGGAAGCGGTTGCGGGAGGACAGCGCCAGGCCGTCCTCCTCGCGGACGGTCGGGACGCCGACGACCTCCACGTCGAAGTCCAGGTCGGCGACCATCCGGCGGACGATCGCCAGCTGCTGGGCGTCCTTCTCGCCGAACACCGCGAAGTCCGGGTCGGTGATGTGCAGCAGCTTGGCGACCACGGTCAGCATCCCGTCGAAGTGGCCCGGCCGGGAGGCGCCCTCGAAGCCCTCGCCCATCGGGCCCGCGGAGAGCCGCACCAGCGGCTCGCCGTTCGGGTACATCTCCTCGACGGTCGGGGCGAACACCACGTCCGCGCCCATCTCCTCGGCCAGCGCGACGTCCTCGTCCAGGGTGCGCGGGTAGCGGTCCAGGTCCTCGCCGGCGCCGAACTGCAGCGGGTTCACGAAGACCGTCACCGCGACCCGGCCGTCCTTGCCGACCCGGCGGCGGGCCTCGCGCACCAGCGCCGCGTGGCCCGCGTGCAGCGCGCCCATGGTCATCACCACGGCGTTGTCCACCGGCTGCTCGTCCGGCCAGAACGCGGCCTCGAACTCGTCCACGGTGCGGGTCAGCACCGCCTTGCGGACCTTCGCCGCCTTCGGGGCCTTCGCCGGGCGCCTGTCGCGTGCCATCAGTGCTTCTCCTCGTTCAGTACGTCCAGCAGCGCCGCCGCCGGCTCCGGCTTCAACGTGCCGTTGGCCACCGCGCGCTGGGCGGTGGCCCGCGCCATCGCCCGGTACGCCTGGCCGATGTCCGGGGTCACCGTAGCGAGTCGGCCCAGGTGCGTGCGCACCGTCCCGACGTCACCGCGGGCCACCGGGCCGGTCAGCGCCAGGTCGCCGGAGCGCAGCGCGTTGTCCAGGGCCGCGCCCAGCAGCGGGCCGAGCAGCTGGCCGGGCTCGGCGACGCCCGCCGTGCGGAGCAGCTCCATCGCCTGCGCGACCAGGGTGACCAGGTGGTTCGCGCCGTGCGCGAGGGCCGTGTGGTAGAGCGGCCGGACCTCCTCGGGGATCCAGGCCGGCTCGCCGCCCATCTCCACCACCAGCGCCTCGGCGACCGGGCGGAGCTCCTCCGGGGCCGTCACCCCGAACGGGCAGCCGGCCAGCCGGGCCACGTCCACGGAGGTGCCGGTGAAGGTCATCGCCGGGTGCAGCGCCAGCGGCAGCGCGCCGACGCGGGTGGCCGGCTCCAGGACGGCCACGCCGTGCGCGCCCGAGGTGTGCACGAGCAGCTGGCCGGGGCGGACGGCGCCGGTCGAGGCCAGGCCCTGCACCAGGTCGGGCAGGGCGTCGTCCGGGACGGTCAGCAGCACCAGGTCCGCCGCCGCCATCACCTGCGGGGGCGTCACCAGGCGCACCCCCGGCAGCAGGGCCTCGGCGCGGCGGCGGGACGCGGTGGAGACGCCGGACGCGGCGACGACGCGGTGGCCCGCGAGCTGCAGGGCGGCTCCCAGGGCGGGGCCGACGCGGCCGGCGCCGACGACGCCGACGGCGAGCCGGGCGGGGCGGTTACCGGGGTCGGAGGGGTCTCCGAAGTCGGGCAGCACTCTTCCGTTCCAGTCCTCTAGGGGTACCAGACGTACCGGTCAATGGTACGGGGGTTTCCGGCCCGTGCGGACGCCGAGGGCGGGCTCGGTTCGGAGGCCCGGTGCGGCGGGCGCGGGTGCACCTGGGCGAGAGGTGCACGGGTGGGCGGGCGGGGTGCGGGAGCCGGGGAGCGCCGCCCCCGTCAGGGGGTCTCGCCGGCGCGGACGAGGCCGTTCTCGTAGGCGAGGACGACGGCCTGGACGCGGTCGCGGAGGCCGAGTTTGGCGAGGATGCGGCCGACGTGGGTCTTGACGGTGGCTTCGGAGAGGACCAGGCGGGCGGCGATCTCGCCGTTGGACAGGCCCTGGGCGACGAGCAGGAAGACCTCGCGCTCGCGGTCGGTGAGGGGGCCGAGGACGGGGGAGCCGGGGGTGCTGGCGGGGGTGGGGAGGACCTCGGCGAAGCGGTCGATCATGCGGCGGGTGGTGGTGGGGGCGACCACCGCGTCGCCGCCGTGCACGGAGCGGATCGCGGCGACCAGTTCGACCGGCGGGACGTCCTTGAGCAGGAAGCCGGAGGCGCCGGCCTTGAGCGCGGCGAAGGCGTACTCGTCCAGGTCGAAGGTGGTGAGGATGAGGACCCGGGGGGCGTGCTCGACCGGGGCGCCGTGGTCGTCGAGGCAGATCCGGCGGGTGGCCTGGACGCCGTCGAGGCGGGGCATCCGGACGTCCATCAGGATCACGTCGACCTCGGCGGTGCGCAGCACGTCGAGGGCCTGCTGGCCGTCGCCCGCCTCGGCGGCGATCTCGATGTCGCCCTGCGACTGCAGGACCATCCGGAAGCCGGTGCGCAGCAGTTCCTGGTCGTCGACCAGCATCACGCGGATCGGCATCGGTCGGTCTCCATTCATTTGGATGCTTTGAGGGGCAGGACGGCCCGGATCCGGAAACCGCCGCCGGGCCGGGGCCCGACGTCCAGGCTGCCGCTGACCATACCGACGCGCTCGCGCATGCCGATCAGGCCGTGGCCGAGGCCGTCGGTGCCGCCGGCGAGCTGTTCGCTGGTGGAGCCGCGGCCGTCGTCCTCGACCAGGACCTCCAGGTCGCCGTCGCGGAAGTCGACGGCGACCTTGGCCCGGGCGTTCGGGCCGCCGTGCTTGCGGACGTTGGTGAGGGCCTCCTGGACGATCCGGTAGACCGTCAGTTCGAGGCCGCGGGGCAGTTCGCGGACCTCGCCGGTGGCGGTGAACTCGACCGGCAGGCCGGCCGTGCGGACCTGCTCCAGCAGCTCGGGGAGCTCCTCGACGCCGGGCTGCGGCACGTACTCGCCGGCCGTGTCGGCGGTGCGCAGCACGCCGAGCAGGCGGCGCATCTCGGCGAGCGCCTGGCGGCCGGTGGAGGCGATGGTGCCCAGCGCCTCCTTGGCCTGCTGCGGGGAGGAGTCCAGCACGTAGGCGGCGCCGTCGGCCTGGACGATCATCACCGAGACGTTGTGCGCGACCACGTCGTGCAGTTCGCGGGCGATCCGGGCGCGCTCGGCGGCGACCGCGACCTGGGCCTGGGCGTCGCGCTCGCGCTCCAGCCGGGCGGCCCGGTCCTCCAGCTCGACCAGGTAGGCGCGGCGGACCCGGGTGAGCCGGCCCCAGGCCCAGCAGAGCACGAACGGGGTGGTCATCAGGACGGCCAGGAACACCGCCTTGTAGCCGTCCCCGCGCTGCTCGGCGGGCGTCAGCCGCCACAGCGTCAGCGGGCCGGCCGCCAGGCTCGCGGCCAGCGCCAGCCGGGACGTCCAGGCGCGGCCGAACGCGGCGCCGGTGTAGCCGAAGACCAGGAAGGCGATGCTGGAGGCGCCGGGGTCGACGCGGAGCGCGACCTGGCCGAGGCCGATCGCCACGGCGGCCGCCGTGGTGGCGTCCGGCCAGCGGCGGCGCACCACCATCAGGGCGGGCAGCAGGCAGGCGACCGCGATGCCGGTGTAGTGCTTCCAGGACGGCATCGGGGCGTCCGGCAGGCCGGTCGACTCGGCCGCGGCGAGCACGCCGAGCATCAGCACCAGCAGCGCCCAGGCCGAGTCGACGACCATGGGATGTCGGCGGAGCCAGGCGTTGAGTCGATGCACGGTTCCAGCGTAGGGAGTCCGGGAGGGCGTTCTGCTCCGCCGCGAGGTCGATCCGGGGCTACTCCCCAGGGTGGAGGCGGGGCCGGGCCGGTAACGTCGCCCGCTATGACATGGAAGCGGTGGCGGCCCGCGATCGAACACGCCCTGTACCGGCCCGACGGCGGCTTCTACCGCAGGCCGGAGGGCCCCGCCGGGCACTTCCGCACCTCCGTGCACGCCTCCGCGCGGTTCGCCGCCGCGGTCGCCCGCCTGCTGGCGGGGGTCGACGCGGCGCTCGGCCGGCCGGAGCGGCTGGCCTTCGTCGACGTGGGCGCCGGGCGGGGCGAACTCACCCTGGCGGTGCGGGCGCAGCCGCCCGCCGGGCTGCGCGGACGGGTGGACTTCCGGGCCGTCGAGCTGGCCGACCGCCCGGCCGGACTGCCCGCGGACGTCGACTGGCGGGCCGAGCCGCCGGCCGGCGTCCGGGGCCTGCTGTTCGCCAACGAGTGGCTGGACAACGTCCCGCTGGACGTCGCCGAGCCCGGCCCGGACGGGCGGCTGCGGTACCTGGAGGTCGCGCCGGACGGGACGGAGCGGGCCGGCGGGCCGCTGGCGGAGGCGGACGCCGCCTGGGCCGGGCGCTGGTGGCCGGACGGGGAGCGGGTCGAGTTGGGCGGGCCGCGGGACGCCGCCTGGGCCGGGGCGGTCGGCGCCCTGGAGCAGGGCCTCGCGGTGGCCGCCGACTACGCGCACCTGCGGGCCGCCCGGCCGCCGTTCGGCACCCTGACCGGGTTCCGGGACGGCCGCGAGTGCCCGCCCGTCCCGGACGGCTCGTGCGACCTGACCGCGCACGTCGCGCTCGACGCGGCCGCCGTGCCCGGGCACCCGGCGCTGCTCACCACCCAGCGCGAGGCGCTGCGCGCGCTCGGCGTCAGCGGCGCCCGGCCGCCGCTGGCGCTGGCGAGCAGCGACCCGGCGGCGTACCTGCGGGCGCTGTCCGGCGCCGGGGAAGCGGCCGAGCTGACCGACCCGGGCGGGCTGGGGGCGTTCCACTGGCTGGTCCAGGCCGTCCGCATGCCGGTACCGGACGACCTCGCGGGCCTGCCGGGATGGCAGACTCTCCCCTCGTAGAAGGAGGCGACGGCCATGACGGAGACCACGGTCGGCATCGGCCCGGGCGCGCAGACGCTCCCCGGCGACGGCGGCAGCACCGACATGGTGCTCAACATCGGCCCCCAGCACCCGTCCACGCACGGCGTGCTCCGTCTGAAGCTGGTGCTCGACGGCGAGCGGATCACCAGTGCCGAGCCGGTGATCGGCTACATGCACCGCGGCGCGGAGAAGCTCTTCGAGGCCCGCGACTACCGGCAGATCATCATGCTGGCCAACCGGCACGACTGGCTGTCCGCGTTCGCCAACGAGCTGGGCGTGGTGCTGGCCGTCGAGCGGATGCTCGGCATGGAGGTGCCCGAGCGGGCGGTGTGGCTGCGCACCCTGCTGGCCGAGCTCAACCGGGTCCTCAACCACCTGATGTTCCTCGGCTCCTACCCGCTGGAACTGGGCGGCATCACGCCGATCTTCCACTCCTTCAACGGTCGCGAGGAGCTCCAGCACGTGCTGGAGGAGGCCTCCGGCGGCCGGATGCACTACATGTTCAACCGGGTCGGCGGCCTCAAGGAGGACCTGCCGGCCGGCTGGCTCGGCCGGGTCCGCCGCGCGGTCGGCGTGGTCCGCGGCCAGCTGCCGGTCTTCGAGGACCTCGTCCTCGGCAACGAGATCTTCCGCGGCCGCACCGCGGGCGTCGGCGTGCTCTCCCGCGAGCACGTGCACGCGTACGGCGTCAGCGGGCCGATCGCCAGGGCCAGCGGCGTCGACTTCGACCTGCGCCGCGACGAGCCCTACCTCGCGTACGGGGAGCTGCGGGACGTGCTGAAGGTCGCCGTCCGGGAGGAGGGCGACTGCCTGGCCCGGTTCGAGTGCCTGCTGGAGCAGACCGCCAACGCGCTCGACCTCGCCGACGCCTGCCTGGACCGGCTGGCGGAACTGCCCGCCGGGCCGGTCAACCTGCGGCTGCCCAAGGTGCTCAAGGCCCCCGAGGGCGAGACGTACGCCTGGACCGAGAACCCGCTCGGGCTGAACGGGTACTACCTGGTCTCGCGCGGCGAGAAGACGCCGTGGCGGCTCAAGCTGCGCTCGGCGTCCTTCAACAACATCCAGGCCCTGACCGAACTGCTGCCGGGGACGCTGGTCGCGGACATGGTGGCGATCCTGGGGTCGATGTTCTTCGTGGTCGGCGACATCGACAAGTGACCGGCCCCTGCTAGGCGTTGTCCGCCGGGTGCGGGGCGAGGCGGGTGTCGTGGGCCTTGCAGAGGGCGACCAGCTGGTCGTACGCGGCGGGGCCCATGAGTTCGGTGAGTTCGGGGCGGTAGGAGACGTAGACCGGGTCGGGGGCGTTGTGCGCCTCGGGGGAGCCGGTGCACCACCAGTGCAGGTCGTGGCCGCCGGGGCCCCAGCCGCGGCGGTCGTACTCGCCGATGGAGACCTGGAGGTAGCGGGTGTCGTCGGGGCGGTCGATCCAGTCGTAGGTGCGGCGGACCGGGAGCTGCCAGCAGACGTCGGGCTTGGTCTCCAGCGGCTCCAGGCCCTCGCGCAGGGCGAGGACGTGCAGGGCGCAGCCGGCTCCGCCGGGGAAGCCGGGGCTGTTGAGGAACAGGCAGGCGCCGTTCACCCGGCGGGTCTGGCGGTCGCCGTCCTCGTCGAACATGGTGATGCCGCCGTCGCGGCGGATCCGGCCCCTGGCGTCGGTGCCCTCGGCGTGGTGCTCCCAGATGTCGGGGGTGAGCCGGGCGGCGTGCCCGGCGACGCGCTGCTCGTCGTCCTCGTCGGAGTAGTGGGCGCCGAGGGTGCAGCAGCCGTCGGAGGCGCCGCGGCCGGGCTGGATGCCGTGGCAGCCCTTGCCGAAGATGCAGCCCCAGCGGGAGGTGAGCCAGGTGAGGTCGCAGCGGAACACCTGGTCCTCGTCGGCGGGGTCGGTGAACTCGACCCAGGCGCGCGGGAAGTCGAGGGCGACTTCGCGGACGGTGGGCATCGCCAGGTCGACGACGGGGCCCTTGGCCTTGGCGGCCTTGCCGGGCTTCTCGGTCTTCTTGCGCTTGGTGCTGTCAGCTGGTGCCACCCGGTAAGGGTAGGGCCTGGACGGGCCGGTCCGGGGTGCGGCGGCGCGGCTTTGCCGGTGGTTCGTCCGACTCGGGGAGGTTCGTCCCGGTTCGGGCGGGTGCGAAGGTGAAACGCCTGTGAAAAGCGCCGTCGGCCGGTCGGCGGGGGCCGGGGAGTGGTCCTAGGATGGCCCAGCCGGTAGGTCGGGCGCACGAGCGCCCTTGCACGGGGGAGTGCAGATGGGCGACGAGGTCGTCATCCGGTCGTGGGAACTCCACGGCGAGGGACGGGAGTTCGAGAAGATCTCGGACGAGTTCGGTAGTGCGGCGAAGCAGTTGGAGAGCGGGTTGGCGGCGCTGGGCGCGCCGTGGGGCTCGGACCAGCCGGGACAGCCGTTCGGTACGGCGTACGGCGAGGCCCGGGAGGGCGTGCTGGCCGGGTTGCAGGGGCTGTCGGAGCGGCTGGGCCGGATCGGTCAGGGGCTGCACACGATGGCGGACCGCAGCGAGCGCACCGACCAGGACATCAGCGCGGACTTCAACGCGCCCTCGCTGAACCACCCGACCGCAACCGGTCGGGCCTGAACCGGAGTCAGACCACCTGGCGGGCCGCTGCGCGCGCCGAGCCGTACCACCCGAAGGGGGAGCACGTGTCCAGGAACCTGCCGGAGGAACTCGCCCCCGCGCTGGCGCGGACCGGCCACGCGTGGCCGCAGGCGGACGAGGACGGGCTGCGCCGGGCGGCGGGCCTGTGGCGCGAGTTCGGGTCGGAGGCGGACGCCCTGGTGGCCCGCGGCGCGGCCTCCGCGCAGCGGGTGGCGGGCGAGAACAAGGGCCCCGCGGTGGAGGCGTTCGCCGACCACTGGCGGCAGTTCAGCGGCGGCGGGCGCGGCCAGCTGGACGACGCCGCCGCGGCGGCCGCGCTGGTGGCCGCGGCCCTGGACAAGGCGGCCGGGGCGGCCGACCAGGCCAAGGCCGACATCATCGCGGTGCTGACCGAGCTGACCGAGAAGATCCGGGCGGCGGACGCGGCCGAGGCCAAGGCCAAGGCGGACATCGCGCAGGCCGGCAAGGAGGCCGCCACCGGACTGGGCGGGCTGGTCACCGGCGCGGTCGGCGCGGTGGTCGGCGCGGTGAAGGAGGTCGCCGCCGAGGCCGAGGAACTGGCCGCGGTCGAGCACGCCAAGGTGAAGATCGGCCAGCTGCTGGACCAGCTCGGCCGGGACATGGGCGAGGCCGCCAAGTCGCTGGCAAAGGAGCCGCCGCTGGTCGCGCTGGAGCGGATCGCCCAGGCCGACGGGCGGGGCCTGCACGGCGAGCAGCGCGAGTCCTCGATGGCGGCCCGCTCGGGGCAGGTCACCGGGGCGCTGGCGAAGGCCGGCGTGGCCCGCTCGGTGGAGGTGGCCTCGGTCGCCGGCCTGCACGCGGACGTCAAGGCCGACGGCACGATCCGCACCGACCGGCACGGCAACCCGGTGCTGGTCGGCGAGGACGGGCAGCGGGTCAAGGGCGTCGACGGCCTGACCGTCACCCAGGGCCCGGACGGCAAGCAGCAGTTGGTCGGCCCCGACGGCACCCCGGTCAGCGGCGTGGCGATGGGCGAGGACGGCAAGCCGCTGCTCGGCTCGAACGGCAAGCCGCTGCTGGTCGGCCTGGGCGGCGCGATCCTCGGCACCGGCATCACGCTGGCGCTCGGCCTCAACGGCAAGCCCGAACTCGGCGACGACGGCCACCCGGTGATGATGGCGGCCGACGGCACCCAGGTCTCCGGCCTGGTCGCCGACCAGAAGGGCCACCTGCTGGCGGGCCAGGACGGCCGGCCGGTCACCGTGGACGCCTCGGGCCGGGCCACCGGCCCGGGCGGGCAGGTGGTCCAGTTCGGCGCGGACGGCCGCCCGCAGGAACTGCTCGGCGCCGACGGCAAGCCGGTCACCGTGCTGGACGGCCAGCAGCAGAACGGCGGCCCGTTCCAGGACGGCCCGCAGCACGGCCACGGCCACGGCGGCCCGAACGGCAACGGCAACGGGATGGGCAGCGGCCACGGCGCCCAGGGCCCCGGCGGCCTGCTCACCGACCTGACCGGCAGCGTCACCGACGGCGTCACCGGCGTCACCGACACGGTGTCCGGGGTGACCCAGAGCGCGCTGGGCGACCGCCCGCAGTACGGCCAGTCCGACACCGGCGGGCACCGCGGCGGCGGCTACCAGGGCGGCGGCTCGCACGGCGGCGTCTCCTACGGCGGCTCCTCGGCGCCCGCGTACAACGGCCCGTCCGGCGGCGGCTCGTACGGGGGCGGCGGCGGTTCGTACGACGGCGGCGGCTCCTACGACGGTGGCGGCTCCTACGGCGGCGGCGGGGGCGGCGGCCACAGTGCGCCGGACCGCGGGCCGCTGTCGGTGCACGTCGACTCGGTGCTGGCGCCGCCCGCGCCGAGCGCCCCGCCGGTGGTCGGCGGCGACATCTGGTCGACCGGCGGCGGCTCGTACGGGGGCGGCGGCGGTCACCACGCCGCGGACCCCGGCTCGTCCTTCGGCGGCTCGGGCTCCTCGGGCGGCTCCTCGTTCCAGCTCGGCCCGGTCGGCGGCGGCGGGTCCGCCCCGGTCGGCGGCGGCATCCCGGCGGGCACGCCGGTGCCGGGCGCCCCGGTGGCCGGGGCGGGCCCGGTGGGCGGGCCGGTCGGCGCCGCTCCCGGCGGCGCGGCGGCGGTGCCCGGCGCCCCGGGGGCTCCCGGTGCGCCCGGCGCGGTGGCGGGCCCGGTGGGCGGCGCGGCCGGTGCGGTCGGCGCCCCCGGGGCGGTCGGCGTGGTCGGCACCCCCGGCACGGCCGGTGCGTCCGGCGGTTCGGCCGCGGTGATCGGGGTCGGCCAGACCCCGGTCGGCGGCCGGCCGGTGGCGGGCGTCCCGGTGCCGCCCGCGGGCGGCGGCGGGATCGGCCAGCACGCGCCGGGCACCCCGGCGCGCGGCTACGAGCCGCTGCCGGACGTCCGGCGCCAGGCGGGCCAGGACGACCAGGGCCTGCCGGTGCACCCCGGGCAGGCGTCCGCGGCCTGGCTGGTGATCGCGGGCGGGCGGCGCTCCGGCGTCGCGGGCCCGCTGCCGGCCGGCGAGCGCGAGCGGACCCTGGCCGACAGCCGCCCCTACGGCCTGCCCGGCGGGCTGGGCCCGGTCGACCCGGCGCACCAGGCCGAGGCGGTGCGCCGCACCCCGGTGCCCGCGCCGGACCCGATGGTCGGCGAGTGGATCGAGGTGCTCAACGGCGGCGGCCCCGCCGAGAGCGGCCGCGCCAACAACTGCGTGGACGTGTCGCTGTCCGCCGTGGACACCCTCGGCGGCGTCCCGACCTGCGCCGCGCCCCGGCTGCCCGACGGCCCGGCCGGCGAGCGCGGCGGCCGCGACCGCGCCGAACTGGAGCTCGGCACCCGCTTCCTGGACCTCGGCGACGGCACCGACGCCCACGGCAAGCTCGGCCAGGCCCTGCTCGCCCACGGCACCGGCACCCGCGCGGTGCTGCTCACCGTCGACGCGTTCGGCCGCTCGCACACCTGGAACGCCGTCAACCACAAGGGCGTGCTCAGCTACCTGGACCACCAGACCGGCTACGCCGCGCCCACCCCGCTCTACCCGGCCGACCACGGCCTGTGGGCGATCGCGGTGGACGCCGCCGACCGGCCGATCGACCTGACCGCGCCGCTGCCCGCCACCGTCGCCGTCCCGGAGCACGCCCCCGAGCGGGAGCCCGCCCTGGTCGGCGCGGCCGGACCGGAGGCCGGAACGGACGGGGCCGCCGAGGAGGCCACCCCCGCCGACCGGCCCGCGCCGCCGCGCTCCCGGCTCACCATCCACCGCACCACCACCGGGAGCACCAGCCGATGATCACCCGCGAGCAGGCCCTCGCCACCGCCCACCGCTGGGTCAACGGCGACCTCCCGCAGGAGGGGGCGCGGCCTGTCAGGTGCCACGAGTTCGACCTCGGCTGGGTGCTCTGGCCCGAGCCCGCGCCGGTCCTCACCGACCCGCTGACCGGCGCCCGCCGGGCCCCCGAGGAGATCGGCGCGGCCTGCGCCGTGGTCGACCGGGTCACCGGCGAACTCGTGGTCTACCCGTCCGTCCCGGTGCCGGTGGTGGAGCAGCTGCACCGCGACCGGCTCGGCGCGGGCAGCCACAACCCGGCGCTGCCGCCGGTCACCGGCCCGGGCACCCGGGCCACCCTGAGCTACCTGGACGACAAGGACCGGCCGCAGTCGCTGACCGTCCGCTCCGCGCACGGCCACCCGCACCCCGCGCTGCGCGCCCGGCAGCAGCTCGCCGCGCAGGGCGTCCCGGCCGAGAGGCTGGTCGCGCTCCGCACCGACCTGCGGCTGTCGATGCTCCCCGGCAGCTACTCCGAGCAGGCCGTCGCCGAGCAACTCCCTGGCGTGCGGCTGGAGTTCGAGCAGCCGTACGGGCCGCGCCACGACCACCGGGCGGCCGCCGTGCGGGCCCTGGCGGCCCGCTCCCGCAGCGCCTACAACCGGGTGCCGTTCCCGCCCGCGGTGCCGCCCGCCCAGCCCGAGGACGAGACCGGCCTCGGCAAGCGGCTGGCCGCGCTGTTCGGCGAGGACGGGGTGCGCCGCTTCGAGCAGGCCGAAGTGCTCGCCGCCGACCTGCCCGAGGCCGTCGGCCGCCCGCTGTGCCGCACCGGCCTGCCGCGCGAGGCCCCCGGCTTCTTCACCCTGTACCTGCCGGAGGCCGACGGCATCGCCGAGCAGGCCGCCCCGCCGCTGCCCGACCTCACCGAGCACCTGGCCGCGTTCGGCCGGGGCCGCCGGGCCACCGCCGCCGCCCGGGCCGCGCTGCTCGGCCAGCGCCTGATCGGCACCGACGGCTGGGCGCTGCTCACCGTCGACACCGCGCAGGGCCGGGTCCGGGCGGTCGACCCGGACACCTGCGAGGCCCGCTACTGCAACGCCGACCTGACCGCCTTCCTCCGCTGCCTGGCGCTGCTCGCCGAACGCCGCCCCCGGCTGCGCGACCTGCCGCCCGAGCAGGCCGGCCCGGCGGTCGCCGAGTTCCAGTGGGCGCTGGCCGCGCTGGACCGCACCGCGCTGCGCGGCCCGGAGAACTGGTGGGCCGTGATCGTCGAGCAGCTCTGGGACGGGATGCTCTGACCCCGTCCGCATCCCCGGTGGTCACCGGGGTGGGCTAGGTTGGACGGTCATGCGACTCGGTGTGCTCGACGTAGGCTCCAACACCGTCCACTTCCTCGTGGTGGACGCCCACCCCGGCGCGGCCCCGCTGCCCGCCTACTCCCACAAGGCCGAACTGCGCCTCGCCGAGCTGCTGGAGGACGACGGGGCGATCAGCGGGGCCGGGATCGAGCGGCTGGTCTCGATGGTCGCCTCCTCGCTCCGGGTCGCCGAGGACAAGGGCGTCGTGGACCTGCTGCCGTTCGCCACCTCCGCGGTCCGCGAGGCCAGCAACGGCGAGGAGGTGCTGCGCCGGGTCGAGGAGGAGACCGGCGTCGCGCTCACCGTGCTGTCCGGGCAGGACGAGGCCCGGCTGACCTTCCTGGCCGTCCGCCGCTGGTTCGGCTGGTCCTCGGGCCGGCTGCTCAACCTGGACATCGGCGGCGGCTCGCTGGAGATCGCCTGCGGCCTCGACGAGCAGCCCGACGTCGCCACCTCGCTGCCGCTCGGCGCCGGCCGGCTCACCTCCCGGCTGCCCGGCGAGATCGCCGACCCGGGCGACCTGCGCGAACTGCGGCGGCACATCCGGGCCGAGATCGCCGGCGCGGTCGGCGACTTCGCCCGGCTCGGGGCGCCGGACCACTCGGTGGCCACCTCCAAGACCTTCAAGCAGCTGGCCCGGATGACCGGCGCCGCCCCCGAGGGCGCGGGCGTGCGCGTCCCGCGCCGGCTCACCCGCTCCGGCCTCTCCGCGTGGCTGCCCCGGCTCGCCGCGATGACGCCCGCCGAGCGCGCCCGGATCCCCGGCGTCTCGTTCGGCCGGGCCCGCCAACTGCTGGCCGGGGCACTGGTCGCGGACGCCGCGATGGACCTGTTCGGCCTGGAGGCGCTGGACATCTGCCCGTGGGCGCTGCGCGAGGGCATCATCCTGCGGCGGCTGGACGCGATGGACGGGCACGAGGGCCGGGTGGCGATCGAGGCCTGACCGGACGGTGCGTTTAACCTGGTGGACGTGGCGGATTCAGCGGGCGGGCGGAGGACGGGGCGCGGCCCTCTGCCGTCGAAGGCGGCCCGGGCCGCCCGGGCGGCGCGGCGCAAGCTGGAGCGGGCGCCGCTGCTGCGCACCACGGACCGGCTGGTGCTGCCGCCGCACCCGGCGCTGCACGTGCCGGACACCAAGGTCGCGCTGTCGACCGCGTCGGTGTACCCGTCGACCACCGAAACGGCGTTCGAGCTGGCCGCCCGGCTGGGGTACGACGGCGTCGAGGTGATGGTCTGGAACGACCCGGTGAGCCAGGACGTGGAGGCGCTGCGCCGGCTCTCCGACCGGTACGCGGTGCCGATCCTGGCGGTGCACGCGCCCTGCCTGCTGATCACCCAGCGGGTGTGGACCACCGACCCGTGGACCAAGCTGGTGCGGGCCCGGCGGGCGGCCGAGCGGCTCGGCGCGGACACCGTGGTGGTGCACCCGCCGTTCCGCTGGCAGCGGCAGTACGCGCGGGACTTCGTGACCGGGGTGGACCGGATGGCCGGGGAGACCGACGTCCGGTTCGCGGTGGAGAACATGTACCCGTGGCGCTACCGGGACCGCGAGGTGCTGGCGTACGCGCCGGGCTGGGACGTCACGGACGAGGCGTACCGGCACTTCACCGTCGACCTGTCGCACGCGGCGACCTCCCGCACCGACGCGCTCGGACTGGTCGACCGGATGGGCGACCGGCTGGCGCACGTGCACCTGGCGGACGGCTCGGGCTCGGGCAAGGACGAGCACCTGATCCCGGGGCGCGGCAAGCAGCCGTGCGCGGAACTGCTGGAGCGGCTGGCCCGCACCGGCTTCGACGGGCACGTGGTGCTGGAGGTCAACACCCGCAAGTCCGGCGGCCCCGCCGAGCGGGAGGCCGACCTGGCCGAGGCGCTGGCCTTCACCCGGCTGCACCTGGCCACCGCGCGGCCCGGGAGCTGACGGGCCCTCTGTTCACAAAGCGTGTGCGCGGCGGGGGAGTTCGGCCTAGGGTCGGCCACATGATCAACGGAACCCCGGTCGAACCGGTGCGCGCCCACGAGGCCGAGACCTGCGCGGACCCGAGCAGCGTGATCGCGCTGCTGGGCGAGAACGCCGAGCACACCACCTACCGCTCCAGCTTCGCCGAGGGCGCGGTCGGCGCCCCCGCGCACTTCCACACCCGCGCCACCGAACTGTTCTTCGTGCTGGACGGCGCCCTGCGGGTGCTGGTCGACGACCGGGTGGTGCTGCTGGAGCAGGGCGACTTCCTGGCCGTGCCGCCGCGCACCCCGCACGCCTTCGCCGCCGCCGAGGGCCGCACCGCGGACGTGCTGTTCACCTTCACTCCGGGCCTGGGCCGCTTCGACTACCTGCGCCTGCTGGGCCGGGTGACGCGCGGCGAGGCCGACCCGGCGGAGATCCGCGCCTCGGCGGAGCGCTACGACAACCACTACGTGGACAGCCCGGTGTGGCAGGCGGAACTCGCGTGATCGGCCCCGCCACCCACGTCCGGCACGCCCGCCCCTCCCGGGACCTGGCCGCCGCCGAACGCTTCTGGACCGAGGGCCTGGGCCTGTCGGTGCTGTGGCGCACCACCGAGCGGGTGCCCGGCGAGCACGACCTGGTGATGGTCGGCTTCCCGGGCGGCGGCTGGCACTTCGAGCTGACGCTCGACCCGGAGCGCCCGCTGGAGCCCACCCCGACCGCCGACGACCTGTTCGTGCTCTACCTCGGCGGCCCGGTGGACGAGGCGCTGGTGCAGCGGCTGGTCGAGGCCGGCGGCACCCGGGTCGCCGCGCACAACCCGTACTGGGACGAGCACGGCGTCACCGTGCGCGACCCGGACGGCTACCACCTGGTGCTCTGCTCGCGCAGCTGGGCCTGAGGAGAACACCGTGACCGAACAGGGGAACCCACTCGTGTACGACGCCAAGGCGCACGCCAACTCCTTCGGCCCGGTGGCCGCGCAGTACCAGGCCGCCCGGCCGTCCTACCCGGACGAGCTGTTCGACGAGCTGGAGCGGCTGGCCGGCCGCCCGCTGGCCGGCGCCGACGTGCTGGACGTCGGCGCGGGCACCGGCATCGCCACCCGGCTGCTGGCCGGGCGCGGCGCCCGGGTGGTCGCGGTCGAGCCCAGCCCCGGGATGGCCGCGGTGCTGCGCGAGGTCAGCCCGCAGATCCCGGTGGTGAAGGCCGTGGGCGACGAACTCCCGTTCCACGACGCCTCGGTGGACCTGGTGACGTACGCCCAGGCGTTCCACTGGACCGAGCCGGAGCGCTCGGTCCCGGAGGCGGTGCGGGTGCTGCGCCCGGGCGGGGCGCTGGCGGTGTGGTGGAACGTCAAGGACTACGAGGTGCCCTGGCTGGCCGCCCAGCAGGAGCGGCTGACGGCGGCCCTGCCGGACACGTACCACCACAACGGAGGGATGAACGCCAGGCCCGAGAAGTTGACGGCCTCGGGCCTGGAGGTGCGCTCCGCGCGGCTGCGCTGGGAGCGGCGCCTCCCGGTGGACCAGGTGATCGACGAC
The DNA here is from genome assembly GCF_026802215.1 of Kitasatospora sp. YST-16. Lineage (NCBI taxonomy): Bacteria > Bacillati > Actinomycetota > Actinomycetes > Kitasatosporales > Streptomycetaceae > Kitasatospora > Kitasatospora sp. YST-16. Next base: position 2,954,761 of record NZ_CP113837.1, on the reverse strand, counting down.
CTCACCTCCCGCTCGTACTTCGCGGTGCTGGAACCGGAGCAGCGGGCCCCGGTCCTGGCCGCGGAACGGGCGGCGCTGCTCGCCGACTTCCCGGACGGCGAGGTCACCGAGCCCTACCTGCTGGACGTGTACGTGCTGCCCAAGCCGTAGTCCCGAGCCGTGGTCCGGAGCCGTGGTCCGGAGCCGTGGTCCGGAGCCGTGGTCCGGCCCGGCCGGGGCGTCCGACGGCGCGCCCGCACTGACCGCATCGCGGACACCGGGTCCGGGAGCGGCCGGTGCGGGCGTAGGCTCGACAGCCCCCGAGAGTCTCCTGAAGGAGCGGCAACGATGCCCCAGCTGAGGTCCAACACGGTCACCCAGGGTCGCAACATGGCGGGCGCGCGCGCCCTTCTGCGCGCCGCGGGCGTAGCCCGCGAGGACTTCGGCAAGCCGATCATCGCGGTCGCCAACTCCTTCACCGAGTTCGTCCCGGGCCACACCCACCTGCAGCCGGTCGGCCGGATCGTCTCCGAGGCGATCAAGCAGGCGGGCGGCATCCCGCGCGAGTTCAACACCATCGCGGTCGACGACGGCATCGCCATGGGCCACGACGGCATGCTGTACTCGCTGCCCTCGCGCGACCTGATCGCCGACTCGGTCGAGTACATGGTCAACGCGCACTGCGCCGACGCGCTGATCTGCATCTCCAACTGCGACAAGATCACCCCCGGCATGCTGATGGCCGCGCTGCGCCTCAACATCCCGACGGTCTTCGTCTCCGGCGGCCCGATGGAGGCCGGCAAGGCCACCCTGGTCGACGGCACCGTCCGCAAGCTCGACCTGGTCGACGCGATCTCCCAGGCGGTGAACGAGAACGTCTCCGACGCGGACATCTCGATCATCGAGGAGAACGCCTGCCCGACCTGCGGCTCCTGTTCCGGCATGTTCACCGCCAACTCGATGAACTGCCTGACCGAGGCGATCGGCCTCTCGCTGCCCGGCAACGGCTCGCTGCTGGCCACCCACACCGGCCGCCGCGCCCTGTACGAGCAGGCCGGCCGCACCGTCGTCGAGATCACCAACCGCTACTACGGCGGTGACGACGAGTCGGTGCTGCCGCGCAACATCGCCACCCGCGCCGCGTTCGAGAACGCGATGGCGCTGGACATCGCGATGGGCGGCTCCACCAACACGATCCTGCACCTGCTGGCCGCCGCCCAGGAGGCCGAGGTCGACTTCGACATGCGGGTGATCGACAGCATCTCCCGCAAGGTGCCCTGCCTGTCCAAGGTCGCCCCGAACGGCTCGTACTACATGGAGGACGTGCACCGGGCCGGCGGCATCCCCGCCATCCTCGGCGAGCTGTACCGCGGCGGCCTGCTGCACGAGGACGTGCACACCGTGCACTCCGACTCGCTCGCCGAGTGGATGAAGACCTGGGACGTCCGCGGCGGTTCGGCCTCCGCCGAGGCCGTCGACCTCTGGTACGCGGCCCCCGGCTGCGTCCGCTCCGCCGAGGCGTTCAGCCAGTCCGAGCGCTGGGACACCCTGGACACCGACGCCGCCGGGGGCTGCATCCGCAGCGTCGAGCACGCCTACTCGGTCGAGGGCGGCCTCGCCGTGCTCTACGGCAACATCGCCGAGGACGGCTGCGTGGTGAAGACCGCCGGCGTGGACGAGTCGATCTGGCGCTTCCAGGGCAAGGCCGTGGTCTGCGAGTCCCAGGACGAGGCGGTCGACAAGATCCTCCGCAAGGAGATCACCGAGGGCGACGTGGTGGTCATCCGCTACGAGGGCCCCAAGGGCGGCCCCGGCATGCAGGAGATGCTCTACCCGACCTCCTTCCTCAAGGGCCGCGGCCTGGGCAAGGCCTGCGCGCTGATCACCGACGGCCGGTTCTCCGGCGGCACCTCCGGCCTCTCGATCGGCCACATCTCCCCGGAGGCGGCCTCCGGCGGCGCCATCGCGCTGGTCGAGGACGGCGACTCGATCACCATCGACATCCCGGCCCGCACCATCAACCTCGACGTCTCCTTCGAGGAACTGCACGAGCGCCGGCTCAAGCTGGAGTCCGAGGGCGGCTACCGCCCGAAGACCCGCGAGCGGCACGTCTCGGCCGCGCTCAAGGCGTACGCGGCGATGGCCACCTCCGCCGACAAGGGCGCCGTCCGGGACGTCTCCAAGCTCGGCTGACCCCGCCCGGGCCCGGGGCCCGCTCCGGAGCGCGTTGCTCCCGGGGCGGGCCCCCGCTCGTGGTGATAATCGGACCGTGACGACGACGAGCACGGCGGGACCGACCAGCACCGCGGACGGGGCACCCGCCCCCCGGCCGATCCGCTACTTCGGCACCACCTGGGTCCACCGCGGCACCGGCTACTGGCTGCGCCGCGCCGCGGTCTCGCTCGGCGCCCTCGCGGCCACCGCCGCCGGGGCGCTCGCGCTGCGGCTGGGCGTCTCCGGCGTCCGGCTCTCCGAGGCCGCCCCGCTCTCGCTGCTGCTGATGCTCGCCATCGGCGTCTGCTCGGCCCTGGCCGGCCTGCGGAACTGGAAGATCCTCACCGAGGGCAAGGACTCGCTGACCGGCTGGATGGCCGAGGAGAAGTCCCTGGCCGGAGTCTGGCTGATCGGCTTCGCCGGCGCCCTGGCCGTCTACTTCGCCCGCAGCCTGGTCGAGGCCCCCGGCGAGGGCCTCCAGCGCGCCGCCTACGACCAGGAGAACGCCACCTGGCACCGCCGCCGGGCCGCCCGCGCCGAGCGCGAGGCCCGCAAGGCGGCCCGGCGGCGCCCCTGAGCGCCCGTCAGCTGCGGGTCAGCGTGCCGCACTCCCCGCTGTCCTGCAGCGGCTTGGTCCGGTCGTACGGGTCGGTGGCCGGGCCGCTCGGCGCCGGGCCGGTCGCGGCCGCCCGCATGAACTCGAACTCGGGCTCCAGGTAGCCGGAGTAGGCGTCGCACCGGTTGTTGCCGAAGTCGCTGCTGCCCTTGCCCAGCCTCGGCTTCCCGGGCGTCACCTTGTAGTGCTTCGGGTCGTAGAACCGGAAGTCCTGCACCCGGCGGACGATCTCCCGGTCCACCACCCGGCTGCGGTCCACCTGGGCCCAGGAGGCCGGCAGCGCGGTGCCACCGGTGCCCGGGGTGGCCTTCCCGGCATCCGGGCCGGGGCGCAGCGCGTACACGTAGGTCACGTCGGTGTGCACCAGCATGCCCTGCGCGCCGTCGTCCTCGAAGCTGATCCGGCCCTGCACCTTCACCTGGTCGGTGACCGGCACCGCCCGGGCCGGGTCGAACCGGCTCACCCAGGTCGTCGGGTCGTGCTCGGCGCTCGGGTGTTCCAGCGCCGCGGCCAGGTCCTCGGCGTCCGGCCCGTCCATCAGGTCCAGGACGGGCTGGACGCTCCCGCCGGACAGCACCTGCGGGTCGAGGTTGCCGGCGACCAGGTACGCCTTCACCGCCTCCACGTTCGCGGCCACCTGCTTCGCGCTGAACACGCCCGTCGCGGGCGTGCTGTCGGGCATCCCGATGCCGTCCACGCCGTTCGGCCACGCCTCGGCGGGCGAACCCGCCCACGGGCGCTCCGGGGTCGGCACGTCCGGGTCCACGCTGGGCGCCGCACTGCTCGGCGGGGCGGTCTCCGCACCCACGGTGGGCAGCGCGGAGGACTTCGGCGGGAGCGTCGAGCCGTCCCCGAGGGACGCCAGCCCGATCAGCACCAGCACCGGCACCAGCAGCAGCACCAGCGCGCTGCCCAGGCCCGGCCGCCACCGCGCCCGCGGGTAGCGCGCCACCGGGCGGGCCCGGCGGCGCCACCGGGAGCGGCGGATCTCCGTGACGGGGCGGACCTCCGTCGTCGGGCGCCACGGCCCGTTCTCCGGCGGCGGGTCCTTCTTCCACCGCTCGGCCAGCATCCGGGCCCGCCCGGACGCCTCCTTGTTCGTCGCGGACCGGACGAACTCCTCGTCCAGCACCAATCCATCGAAGGGGTCGTCGGGTCTGCCGGGGCCTTCGTCCGGCCTCGGCTCGTCTATCGTCGGCACGGCCGGAAGTATGCCGACCACCCCCGGCACGCCTGACACCGGGGGTGCCCGATCCGCCGCCCGCCGGGGTGTTCGATCGGCCCGGCAGCGGCGGATCCTGACGGAGCGTCAGCGTTTGCGGGCCGCCTTCACCGCGCCGACCACGCCCGCCACCGCCAGCAGGGCGCCGGCCGGCAGCAGCGAGGTGAACAGCGCCCCGAACAGGCCGTGGTCGCCCAGCAGCCACAGCGCCAGGGTGTTCAGCACCAGCAGCGCCCCGGAGGCCGGCAGCGCCGATTGCCACGGGTGCTCGTCCGCCCAGCGGCGCAGCCGCCGGTCACCGCCGCCGCGCAGCCGCCCGCCGACCGTGCCGACCAGGAAGAAGAAGAACAACCCCAGGCTCACCGGCCCGGACAGGATGCCCAGTGACCAGTGCAGGGTGACCACGTCCACCGCGAGCGCGGCCCCGCCGACCACCGTGCCCACCGCCGCAGCCGTCCGCCACGGTCCGAGCGTCGCGGCGGCGACGGCGACCTGGCGGTTCTCACGTCCTGACAACTCTCCGTGTCCCATGCCTCCACGGTGCCCCCGGTCCGCGCCGGAATCCAGAGCCCGGGCCCCTGAGATTCCCCCTACGGGAGCGGCCCGCCCGGCCCGGCCCGCCCGGCCGCCCGCAGGGTGGACACCTGCGCCGGGGCGGGCCGCTCCCGGGGCAAGATGGCGGGCAGGAACCGGAACCGCAGCGCACGGAGAGTCCCATGAGCGACCGCACCACCGCCGGGCAGAAGATCGCCTTCCTCGGGACGGGCAAGATCGGCGAGGCCCTGCTCTCCGGACTGCTCCGGGCCGGCACCGCACCCGCCGACGTGCTGGTCACCGCCCGCCGCCCCGAGCGCGCCACCGAACTCGCCGACCGCTACGGCGTCACCACCGTCACCAACGCCGAGGCCGCCAAGCTCGCCGACACCCTCATCCTCGCGGTCAAGCCGCAGGACATGGGCGCCCTGCTGGACGAACTGGCCGAGCACGTGGCCGCCGACAAGCTGGTCGTCTCGGCCGCCGCGGGCATCCCCACCGCCTGGTTCGAGGAGCGCCTCGCCCCCGGCACCCCCGTGGTCCGCGTGATGCCCAACACCCCCGTCCTGGTCGACGAGGGCATGAGCGTCATCTCCGGCGGCTCGCACGCCACCGAGGCCCACCTGGCCCGCACCGAGGCGATCTTCCGCTCGGTCGGCAAGGCGCTGCGCGTCCCGGAGAACCAGCAGGACGCCGCCACCGCGCTCTCCGGCTCCGGGCCCGCCTACTTCTACTTCCTGGTCGAGGCGATGATCGACGCGGGCATCCTGCTCGGCCTGCCCCGGCAGGTCGCGCACGAGCTGATCGTGCAGTCCGCGATCGGCGCCTCGGTGATGCTCCGCGACTCCGGCGAGCACCCGGTCAAGCTCCGCGAGGCCGTCACCTCCCCGGCCGGCACCACCATCGCCGCCATCCGCGAACTGGAGAACCACGGCGTCCGGGCCGCCCTGCTCGGCGCCCTGGAGGCCGCCCGGGACCGCTCCCGGGAGCTGGCCGGCGGCGGCAAGTAGGCTCGGGCCCCGTGAGCGACGACACGGGCTACGACCTGCTGATCCTGGACAACGACGGCGTGCTGGTGGACAGCGAGCCGATCTCCAACCGGGTGCTCGCCGAGTACCTGACCGAACTCGGCTTCCCCACCACGATCGAGGACTCCTACCGCGACTTCATGGGCACCGCCGCGCACACCGTGCACGACGTGGTCGCCGAACGGTACGGGGCGGTGCTCCCGGCGGGCTTCGACGACCTGTTCCACGAGCGGGTGTTCGCCGCCTTCGAGCGCGAGCTGCGGCCGGTGGCCGGGGCGGAGAAGCTGCTCACCCACCTCCAGGAGCACGGCGTCCGCTACTGCGTGGCCTCCTCCGCCCACCACTCCTGGATCCGCACCGCGCACCGCCTCACCGGCCTGTCCGGGTACTTCACCGACGAACTGCTGTTCTCCGCCCAGGACGTCGGCGTCGGCAAGCCCGCCCCCGACCTGTTCCTGCACGCCGCCCGCACCATGGGCGCCGACCCGGCCCGCTGCCTGGTCCTGGAGGACAGCCGCAACGGCGTGCTGGCCGCCCGCGCCGCCGGCATGGACGTGTACGGGTACGCCGCGCTCACCGACCCGGCCAAGCTCACCTCGGCCGGGGCCACCGGGCTGCTCACCGCGCTGGATGAGGCGGTCCGGCTGCTGCCGAACTGATCCCGTCGCACCCCTCCCGCCGGCGCCGCCGACCGCCTACGCTCTGCCCAACAGTTGCGTACCGGCCGGTAGCGTCGGTGGTGAGCGAGGTTCCCATGCAGGTCGCGGCGCCGACCGAACCCACCCCGCGGCTCCGGCAGGCCCGGGCCGCGCTGGCCGTCTCGTTCTTCCTGCAGGGCACCACCTTCGCCCTGCTGGTCACCTGCATCACCGACCTGCAGAAACGTTACGGCCTCAGCGACGGACTGCTGCCGGTCTTCCTCGCCGCCGTCCCGGTCCTGGCCGGCGTCGGCTCGATCGCCTCCGAGACCCTGGTCAAGCGCACCACCGCCCGCGGCGTCCTGCGGGTCGTCCAGCCCGCCCTCTGCCTCACCCTCGCCCTCACCGGCCTCGGCTCGCAACTGTGGCAACTCGCCATCGCCCTCGGCCTGTTCGGCCTCCTGGTCGGCGCCCTCGACGCCTCCATGAACATGCTCGGCGTCGGCCTCCAGCACCGCTACGGCCGCAGCATCATGATCGGCTTCCACGCCGCGTTCAGCCTCGGCGGCATCCTCGGCGCCGCGCTCGCGGCCCTCGCCGCGCACCGGGACACCGGCCTGCCCCTGCTGTTCGGCGGCGCCGCGACCGTCCTGGTCCCCGCCGCCCTGCTCGTCGGCCGCCACTTCGCCGGCCCCGCCGAACTCGGCGACGCCGTCCGGGAGGCCGCCGAACTCGCCGCCCGCCGCATCCCCTGGAAGCCGCTGCTCCCGCTCTGCGCCGTGATGGCCTTCGCCTACATCGCCGACGCCTCCGTCTCCAACTACAGCGTCAAGTACCTCACCGACGGCCTGCACAGCCCCGCCGACCTCGCCAAGTTCTCCTACCTCGGCTACATGGTCGCCATGCTGCTCGGCCGCGCCGTCGGCGACCGCGCCGTCCAGCGCTTCACCGTCCTGCCCGTCGTCCGCACCGGCACCGCGGTGGCCGGCGCGGGCTTCCTGATCGCCGTCCTCGCCCCCGGCACCTGGACCGGAATCCTCGGCTTCACCGTCCTCGGCTTCGGCATCTGCGCGATCATCCCGCAGGTCTTCGCCGCCGGCGGCCGCCTCTTCCCGCACGCCAGCGACGCCGCCGTCGCCCGCCTCAACCTCTTCAACTACGTCGGCTTCCTGATCGGCTCCCCCCTCGTCGGCTCCCTCGCCGAACTCTCCGACTACCGCTGGGCCTTCTGCGCCCCCATGCTCCTCGTCCTCGCCGTCCTCCCGCTCGCCCGGCACTTCCTCCCGGCCCCGGCCGACGACCGGCCCGACCTGGCGAAGGCCCCGGCCTAGGCGCTGTGCTCGACGTACTCGAGGACGACGCCGCCGGGGTGCCGCACGACGGCGTTGCGGCCGGTCGGCACCCGGTTCGGGCCCGACAGGATCTCCCCGCCGCGGGCGTCCAGGAGCGCCTGCAGCCCGTCCAGGTCGTCGACGAGCACGGTGCCCTGGACGTCCCGGAACGGGGCGAGGGCCTCGTCGGTGCCCGCGACGAGCAGGAAGCCGCCGATGCCGGCCACCTCCACGCCCCGGTAGGGGAAGCGCTGCCTGACCTCCTGGCCGGTCAGGTCCCGCAGGGCGGGCAGCGCGCGGTCGAGGTCGTCCACGTACAGCCGGGCCAGTGTGGTCAGTACCTTCACGGTCGCCCCTCCGAGATCAATTCGACTTTCCCGAACTGTTGAATCGATCGTCATACTAGACGCGGACCCCGAGGAGGAGGAAGCGGATGCGCGCACTGCCCCAGCCCCAGCCCGAAGACCTCGACCTGGCGACCGTGCTGCACGCCCTCGGCGACCCCGTGCGCCTGGAGCTGCTGCGGCGCCTGGCGGCCGACGGCGAAACCACCTGCAGCCCCGAGGGGTTGACGGTCCCGCGCTCCACGCTGTCCAACCACTGGCGGATCCTGCGCGAGGCGGGCGTCACCTCCACCCGGATCAGCGGGAAGACCCGGCTGGTGACCCTGCGCCGGGACGAACTCGACGCCCGCTTCCCCCGCCTGCTCGACGCCGTGCTGGACGAGTTCACCCGCCCCGCCGCGAACGGCCCCGCCCCGGCCTGACCGCGACCGCCCCTCCGGGGAGCGGGACTCGGGCGGGCGCGGGCGGCTTCGGCGCAGCCGGCGACGGCGTTCCGGTTCGCGCGCGGGGAACCACGGGAGGTTCGGGCCGGAGGGGCGGGAGGGGGTTTCTCTGCTTGGTTTCCTTGCCTCGGAGAGTGCGGGAGAACCGGATGCCGGAAAGTCGTCAACCGGTCGTTCCGGAAGCCGAGTCGGAACCGGGGCGGACCGGGAGCCGGGGCCGGCCCCGATACGGTGTGGGTCATGGCGGACACCACCTGCGGACTGCACCTGTTCTGGGACGAGGCCGAGACCGGATACGACTTCGGGCCCGGGCACCCGATGGACCCGACCCGGCTCGCGCTGACGATGCGGCTGGTCGAGTCGCTCGGACTGACCCGGCAGCCGTCGGTGACGGTGCGCTCGGCCCCGCCCGCCGGAGACTCCACGCTGCGGCTGGTGCACACCGCCGAGTACGTGGCGGCGGTGAAGCGGGCCGCGGCCGACCCGTCCGCGGTCGACGCGGCGCACGGACTGGGGACGGACGACAACTGGGCGTTCCCGGGGCTGCACACGGCCTCCGCGCTGATCGCCGGGCAGTCGGTGGCGGCGGCCGAGGCGGTGTGGCGCGGGGAGACCCCGCACGCGGTGAACTTCGCGGGCGGCCTGCACCACGCGATGCCCGGGCAGGCGTCCGGGTTCTGCATCTACAACGACCCGGCGCTGGCGATCGCCCGGCTGCTCGAACTCGGCGCCGAGCGGGTCGCGTACGTGGACGTGGACGTCCACCACGGCGACGGCGTGCAGCAGGCGTTCTGGAACGACCCGCGGGTGCTGACCGTCTCGCTGCACGAGAGCCCCAGCACGCTGTTCCCGCAGACGGGTTGGGCCACCGAGACCGGCGGCCCGGACGCCGCGGGCAGCGCCGCCAACCTGGCGCTGCCCGCCGGGACGGGCGACGCCGGGTGGCTGCGCGCCTTCCACGCCCTGGTGCCGGAGCTGCTGGCCGCGTTCCGACCGCAGGTGATCGTCAGTCAGCACGGCGCCGACACCCACGTCGAGGACCCGCTGGCCCACCTCGCCGTCACCGTCGACGCCCAGCGGATCATCGCCGAGGCCGTCCACCGCCTCGCCCACGAGCACGCCGGCGGCCGCTGGATCGCCACCGGCGGCGGCGGGTACGCGGTGGTCGACGTGGTGCCCCGGACCTGGACCCACCTGGTGGCCACCGCGGCCGGCCACCCCGTCGACCCGGCCACCGAGACCCCCGAGGAGTGGCGCGCCGAGGTGTACCGGCTGACCCGCCACCCCGCCCCGCTGCGGATGACCGACGGCGCCACCCCGCACTGGGCGGACTTCCAGGACGGCGGCTACGACCCCGCCGACCGCCTCGACCAGGCCGTCCTGGCGACCCGCCGGGCCGTCCTGCCGCAGCACGGACTGATCCCGTGACCGCCCGCGCGGAGCTGCGCGCCTACCTGGTCAAGCACCGGCTGGCCGGCCCCGAGGTCCCCACGCCCCGGCAGAACAACCTGCGCCACTACCGGCTGTTCGCCCAGGGCGACCCCAAGGCCCTGATGGGGCTGGAGCCGGAGCCCCGCCGCGACCCGGACGCGGTGCTGCGGCTGATGGCCGAACGCGTCGGCGTGCACCCGGACCCCGGCTACACCGAGGGCCCCGACTCGATCGACCCCGACCGCACCCTGGACGCCCTGGACCGCCTCGCCCTCCTGCTGCGCCGCACCGCCGAGCGGCGCGGCAGCGTGCTGGCGGGCACCGGCCACCCCACCAAGCTGGCGGGCTTCCACCGCGCGCTGGCCGAGGCGCTCGAAGCGGCCGGCTGCACCGTGCACACCCCCGCGCGGGGCGTGCGCTTCCGCGAGCCCACCCCGGAGGGCGAGCGCCCCCGCTACCTCGACGTGCTGGACGGCGTCCTGGTGATGCGAGCCCTGGACGGCCCGGACGGGCCCGGCCGCCCCGGCCCCGGCGACCTCGCCCACACCCACTCCCCGCTGCCGGTCCGGCTCGCCCTGACCGCCCTCGCCGACGCCGGGCACCGCCCGCCCGACCTGGTGCTGGGCGACCACGGCTGGCTCTGCGGCGCGGGCCGCCTGGGCATCCCGGCCGGCGGCATCGCGGACTGCAACGACGTCGCCCCGTTCGCCGCCGAGGCGGACGGCCTGGTGGAGGTGGTCGTCCCGCTGGAGGACGGCTCCGCGCCGAGCTGCTACGTTCCGCTGAGCGACTACGTACTGCAACGGGCGGATCTCGCACCGTACAACAGGTGAGGGCCCCCCTCTTCCCACCCGTACCACCCATAACTACTCTGGGGATACACGTGTGCCGGTGGAGTCACCGGAGGGGAAGCCGGTGCCTTGCACACGGGTAAGGGTCGGGTGATGGGTCATGAGTTCCGGCGAACGTCCCCTGCAGGATGTCGTCTTCCTGACCGTGGCCGAGGTCGCCTCGGTGATGCGGGTGTCGAAGATGACGGTCTACCGCCTCGTGCACAGCGGCGAGCTTCCGGCCATCCGGGTCGGACGCTCCTTCCGGGTGCCCGAGCAGAAGGTGCACGAGTACCTCCAGGAGTCCTACGTGCGCCTGGAAAGCGCGTAGGCCGGGGCCCCGACGGGGCACCGATTACGGCAAACGCGACGTGGACGGTAGGCTAGGCCCTCCGTCAGTCGTATGGACTCCCGTCTCTCACGGGCGCGGGTCCGAGTGAGCGAGGAAATTCCGTGGGCTCTGTCATCAAGAAGCGTCGCAAGCGTATGGCCAAGAAGAAGCACCGCAAGCTTCTGAAGCGGACTCGCGTCCAGCGTCGCAACAAGAAGTAACACCGTTCGGCGCCATCCTCGCTCTCGCGGGGATGATCCCCCCGCACACGCGTTCAGCTACGCAGGTAGAACTGGCGCCGACGGTGTGCCGCTGCCCGCCCCAGGGAGAAATCCCCGGGGCGGGCAGTGGCGTTTGAGCCTCCGGAACCTCCGCGCGGTACGGTGCAGGCCAGGGCGGGCATCCAGGGAGGTCGGGGCATCGTGGGCAAGGTCGTGCTCGTCACCGGCGTGGCGCGCCCGCTCGGCGCGCGCTTCGCCGAGCGGATCGCCGAACGGCCCGACGTGGACCGGGTGGTCGGGGTGGACGCCGCCCCGCCGCCGGCCGCACTGCCGCCCGGCGTCCGCTACGCCCAGGTCGACCCGCGGCGCCCCGCGATCGCCCGGGTGATCGCCGAGCACGAGGTCGACACCGTCGTGCACCTCAACGTCACCGCGCTCGGCCACGGCGGCCGGGCCGCGGTGAAGGAGAGCAACGTCATCGGCACCATGCAGCTGCTCGGCGCCTGCCAGCAGGCGCCCGGGCTGGGCCGGCTGGTGGTCAAGTCCACCACCGCGGTGTACGGCTCCGCGCCCCGCGACCCGGCCGTGTTCGGCGAGCGGATGCAGCCCAAGGCACTGCCCCCCGGCGGCTTCGCCCGGGACGCTGCCGAGGTCGAGGGCTACGTCCGCGGCTTCGCCCGCCGCCGCCCCGACGTCGCGGTCACCGTGCTGCGCTTCGCCAACATCCTCGGCCCGGACGGCGACACCCCGCTCGCCGCCTACTTCCGCCTCCCGGTGCTGCCCACCGCGTTCGGCCACGACCCGCGGCTGCAGTTCGTCCACGAGGACGACGCCCTGGAGGCGCTGCGACTGGCCGCCCTCGGCGCCCCCACCGGCACCTACAACGTCGCCGGGGACGGCGTCCTGCTGCTCTCCCAGTGCGCCCGCCGGCTCGGCCGCCCCACCGTCCCGCTGCTGCGGCCCGCGCTCGGCCTGGTCGCCCAGCTGGCCCGGCAGCTGGCCGCCCCCGCGGACCGGGCGTTCTCCCAGGAACAGCTCCAACTGCTCACCCACGGACGGGTGGTGGACACCGCCCAGCTGCGCGACCGGTACGGCTGGGCACCGCGCTGGACCACCCCGGAGACCTTCGCCGACTTCGTCGCGCACAGCTCGCCCGGCCCGCTGCCGCCCGAGCGGCTCACCGCCGTCACCGACCGGCTGGCCGGACTGCTCGGCGACCCCCACCACCCCACCGACACCCAGGAGTTGAGGCCGCGATGACAGCCGCCCGGGAGTCCGCCGACCCGGCGGCCAAGGTCATCCCGATCGAGTCCGCCCCCAGCTGGAACGGCCCCGAACCGCGCCCCGGCCTCGCCGACCGGATCGCCGACGGCGTCGGCACCGCCCTCGCCGGACAGCTCGGCGCCACCGCCACCCGGGTGTTCGGCAAGGGCTGGGAGGAACGCGCCGCCCACGGCCTCGGCTTCCTGCGCCGCCGGCTCACCGGCGACTACGAGGTCGACGACTTCGGCTTCGACCGGGAGCTCACCGAGGAGGTCTTCCTCGCCCTGCTCCGGCCGCTCGCCGAGAAGTACTTCCGGATCGAGGTCCGCGGCACCGAGCACATCCCGGCCGAGGGCGGCGTGCTGATCGTCGCCAACCACTCCGGCACCATCCCGCTGGACGCCCTGATGACCCAGGTCGCCGTCCACGACCACGCCGACCGGCACCTGCGGATGCTCGCCGCCGACCTGGTCTTCGTCCTGCCCGTGGTCAACGAGCTGGCCCGCAAGGCCGGACACACCCTGGCCTGCAACGAGGACGCCCAGACCCTGCTGGAACGCGGCGAGGTGGTCGGCGTCTGGCCCGAGGGCTTCAAGGGCATCGGCAAGCCCTTCGCCGACCGCTACAAGCTCCAGCGCTTCGGCCGCGGCGGCTTCGTCGCCTCCGCGCTGCGGGCCGGCGTGCCGATCGTGCCCTGCTCGATCGTCGGCGCCGAGGAGACCTACCCGATGATCGGCAACTTCAAGACCCTGGCCCGGCTGCTCGGCCTGCCCTACGTCCCGATCACGCCCACCTTCCCCTGGCTCGGCCCGCTCGGCGCGATCCCGCTCCCCACCAAGTGGACCATCCAGTTCGGCGAGCCGATCCCCACCGACAGCTACCCGAAGGACGCGGCCGAGGACCCGATGCTGGTCTTCAACCTCACCGACCAGGTCCGGGAGACCATCCAGCACACGCTGTACAAGCTGCTGGTGCAACGGCGTTCGGTCTTCGGCTAGGCGGGGCCGCCTGCGAAAGCAGGGGCGCGGTTCCCCGCGCCCCTGCCGGTGCTCGCGCTTCGCTAGTTGAGCGTCAGGCCCGGGAGCAGGCCCGGGACCAGCGGCGGGATGGTGATGCCCGGGACCGCGCCCCCGGCGGGGGCGCTCGGGGAGCCCGAGGGGGCCGGGGTGGGGGCGGCGGACGCGGCCGGGGAGCCGCTCGCGGCGGGCGAGGCGCCGGTGCCGGTCAGGCCGCCCAGCAGGTCGCCGAGACCGCCCGCGGTGCCCGCACCGGGCGCCGGGCTGACCCGGACCGACGGCCCGGCCGCCGGGGCCCGGCCGCCGCTCGCGCCGCCGGACGCCCCGGTGCCGGGCAGCAGCGGCTGCTGCTCCGTGCCGGTGCCCGCACTGCTGCCGCCGCTCGCGCCGCCGCCCGCGGTGCTCCCGCTGCCGCCGCTGCCGCCCTGGCCGGGGACCTGCTCCAGCCGGAGCGGCGCGACGTCCTCGCTTATGTCGTCGAAGAGCTGGTCGACCTTGCCGGCCTGGGCGCTCAGCCCGGACGGCAGCTTGGACTGCAGGGCCGACCAGCGCTGGTCCTCCCCGGCGAAGCCGGCGAGCTGGCGCATCGGGGTGAGCGAGCCGTTGGTGCGGTAGACGGCGCGGAGCAGGTCGCGGCCGCGGATCGCCTCGGCGTGCATGTCGTCGAGCGCGCGGCGGACCTGGTCGACCGTGGTGGGGCTGAGCGAGGTCGGGCTGTCGGAGCGGCCGAGCAGCGACTGCGCCTCGTCGAGCCGGGTGGACGCCTGCTGGAGCAGCAGGGCGCCGCGCTCGGTGTCGCTGTCGGCCCAGTCGAGGCGCAGCCCTTCGAGGCCGCGCTTCATGCCGTACAGGGCGTCGCCCGGGAGGGCGTTGGTGGAGGCGGCGGCGGCTCCGGCGAACCCGCCGACGGCGACGCCGGCGACCAGGCCGCCGATGGCCAGGCGGCGGCCCCAGCGGGTGCGGCGGGTGCGCGGGGCGCGCTGGGCGGGGAGGACCGCGGTGGGGGCGCCACCGGCCCACTCCTGCTCGAACGCGGCCATCAGCCGGGCTCGTTGGACCGTCCGCGTCTCGGCGGCGAGCTCGGGGGCGGGCACCGCACCGAGCGCGTCGGCCATGGCGAGGAGCTCGGTCATGGCGGCGGAGCCGGCCCGGTGCGAGCCGCTGCTCCGCTGGTCACTCTGGTGGGCCTCCAGCGCCTCGGCGAAGGACTTCGCCCGCCGGTGCTCCAGCACGTTTGCCGTCACGGGCCACACCTCCCTTCGTCGTTTTCGACACCGTGGCCCGCCGGTTGGTTGTCCCGACAGGCCGAAACCACACCATCGGGTGACAGCTCGAGTTCCCACTTGACTGAGAGCCCGGTGGCGGATTGCACGCTGGCCAACGAGCGGTGTCGGGAGTCGGTTACGCACGACCCCCCTGGCGTATTAAGCAGAGCAGATGACCACTCCGTCACCCGGACGTGCCTGCGGCCTGGGCGGGTTGACGGTCCGTCGGGCGCGGGCGCGGGCCGGGGCCGGGCCGGTCTGTGGGCTGTCACGTCCACGGGCCGCGGATCACCGGGCGTCCGGCGGCAGCAGGCGGGCCAGCGTGCGCACCGCCCGGTACTGCAGCGTCTTGATGGCGCCCTCGTTCTTGCCCATGATCCGGGCCGTCTCGGCGACCGACAGGCCCTGCAGGAAGCGCAGCGTGACGCACTCCTGCTGCTGCGGGTTGAGCCGGCGCACCGCGTCCAGCAGGGCGGCGTTGGAGAGCGACTCCAGCACCGACTCCTCGGGGCTGCGCTCGCACTCGTTGGAGTCGAGCATCTCGCCGGTGGTGACCTCCAGCCGGAACCGGCTGGACTTGAAGTGGTCGGCCACCAGGTTGCGGGCGATGGTGACCAGCCAGGCGCCGAAGTCCCGGCCCTGCCAGGTGAAGGTGCCGATCCGGCGCAGCGCGCGCAGGAAGGTCTCGCTGGTCAGGTCCTCGGCGGTGGCCCGGCTGCCGACCCGGTAGTAGATGTACCGGTACACGGTGTCGGCGTAGTGGTCGTAGAGCCGCCCGAAGGCCTCGCTCTCGCCGTTCTGGGCCCGTTCGACCAGCTCCACCACCGGGTTGTGCTCGGTGTCGTAGCCGGGCCCGGCGGGCGCGCTGCGGGAGCGGCCGCGGGTGCCGGGGGCGGGCACGGTGCGGCCGCGCGGGCCCGCGGCGGGGGCGCTGCCGGAGGCGGCGGAGCCGGTCGTGGTCGAGCGCAGCAGCGGTGCGGCGAACGCGGCCGGGGCGGGCGCGGCGAACGCGGGGCCGGCCACCGCGGGCTGCGGCACGACCAGTTCGAACTCGCGGATCGCGGCCCACAGCCGTTCCAGGCGCACACCGCGGCGCAGAGTGGCGGTCGACGGGCGGGAGGTGGCTGGCGCGTCGTTCCGGACGGGTGGGTACACGGGACTCCCAGAGGCAGAACTGTGGACGGATCACCTCCGCCTGTGCGGAGAGCACGCCGCACTGGCCACCCGTCACGGGGACGTTCGGGTGGGGTGCATCCAGGAGAGAATAACGCTTTGTGCAATGACAGCTACACCGCGTGGTCGAAGTGGTCGGTTGAGGTCCACTTCTTGCGCATATTCACCTACCGGTGACCGGAGTTGGCGCCATCCATCCGGCTCAATGTGACCATTTGTGCACAGCAGGTGACCGAACACCGGTGCGCAGGCCGGGTTTCCCCGCTATCCGCCGCCCCAACCCACGACTTTGGCCGACTGCCGAACGATCAGTTCCGGTCAGGGCCGGACGCTCCCGAACCACTGCCCGCCCCCGGGCGCCCCCGCACCGCTCCGACCTGCACGACCACCCGCGCAGGGGCGTGTCGCGACCACCGGGTTGACGCCGGATCAGGCCCGCTGCCGGCGGTGCACCGCGACCGCCGCCGCGGCCGCCCCCGCCAGCACGCCCAGCCCGGCCGCCGCCGGGAGTCCGATCCGGGCCGCCTTCCGCCCGGTCCGGAAGTCCCGCACCCGCCAGCCCATCGCCCGCGCGTGCCGGCGCAGCGCCCCGTCCGGGTTGATCACGTACGGGTGGCCGACCAGGCTCAGCATCGGGATGTCGTTGGCGGAGTCGCTGAACGCCGCGCAGCGCGCCAGGTCCAACTGCTCGCGGCGGGCCAGCTCCTGCACCGCGGCCGCCTTGGCCGGGCCGTGCAGCATCCCGCCGACCAGCCGGCCGGTGTACTCGCCGTCCCGGGTCTCGGCGACGGTGCCGAGCGCGCCGGTCATGCCCAGCCGGCGGGCGATCAGCCGGGCCACCTCCTGCGGCGCGGCGGTCACCAGCCACACCCGCTGCCCGGCGTCCAGGTGCATCTGCACCAGCGCCCGGGTGCCCGGCCAGACCTTCTCGGCCAGCACCGGCTCGAAGATCTCCTCGCAGATCCGCTCCAGGTCCGCGGTGCGCTTGCCGGCCACCAGCCCGAGCGCGCTGTCCCGGGCGTCGGCGATGTGCTCCGGGTTCTCCGCGCCGTGCAGCCGGAACGCCGCCTGCTGCCAGGCGAACCGGGCCAGGTCGCGGCGGGAGAAGAAGCGCCGCCGGTACAGCCCGACCCCGAGGTAGAAGATCGCCGCCCCGCGCAGGATGGTGTTGTCGCAGTCGAAGAACGCGGCCGCCCGGACGTCCCCGGGCTCCGGCGTGTGGTCGCCCGCGGGCGCCTTCGGCGGCTGCGGCGCGAGCTGGGCCTCGGCGGCGTCGGCCGCGGCCTCGGCCGCCAGGGCGGTCCGGTCGCCGGTGGAACGCCTTGACTGGGTGAGCCTTCGTAGCGCGGCCATGCGACGAGCATAGTCAGCGCGGCCGACCGACCCCGTGTCCGCGGAGTGCCGCCGCAGTGAACGGGCGGCGGCACAATGAACCGGTGAGCCTGCTGCGACGCGCGAAGAAGAACCCCGCCGAGACCACCGTCACCCTGATCGGCAAGCCCGGCTGCCACCTCTGCGAGGACGCCCGCGCGGTGATCCTCAAGGTCACCGGCGACCTGGGCGCCGCCTTCGAGGAGAAGGACATCCTCCAGGACCCGGCCCTCTACGAGCAGTACGCCGAGCAGATCCCGGTCACCCTGGTCGACGGCCGCCAGCACGACTTCTGGCGGGTCGACGAGGCCCGGCTGCGCAAGGCGCTCGGCGCCTAGCCCGGCCCCCGGCCCCCGCCGGGTACCCGTGCTTCGTGAACGTTCGATGAAGATCGGCCTAGGAGTTCCTTCACTCCTCGGCTTACGATCGAACGGTTTCCGTGTCCGCCGGGGGCCGTGCAAGAGGAGGGCGCGATGAACGGCTACGCCGTCGTCGACGTCGAGGCCACCGGTCGTAGCCCCTGGCGCCACCGGGTGGTCGAGGTGGCCGTGGTGCAGCTGGACGCCGGGCTGCGCACCGAGCGGGAGTTCACCACGCTGGTGGACCCGGCCGGGCCGGTCGGGCCGACGCACGTGCACGGCATAGCCCAGGACGACGTCGAGGGCGCGCCGCGGTTCCGGCAGATCGCGCCCCGGCTGCTGGAGCTGCTGGCCGGCCGGGTGCTGGTCGGCCACCACGTGACGTGCGACCGGGCGTTCCTGGAGCGCGAGTTCGCCCGGATCGGGGTGGCGCTGCCGCCGGTGCCGCTGCTGTGCACGATGCGGATCGCCCGCCGGATGCTGCCGGAGGCCGGCGGCTTCGGGCTGTCCGCGTGCGTGGAGGCGGCCGGGCTGGGCTGGTTCCCGGCGCACACCGCGCTCGGCGACGCGCAGGCGACGGTGGAGCTGCTGCGGCACTGCCGCCGGACCGGCTGCCCGGACGTCCGGCTGCCCGCGCCGCCCGCCGCACCGGTGGTGCCGTGGCCGCGGCTGGGCCCGGCCCGCTCGGCCGGCCCGCGCGGGGAGGCCCCGCTGCTGCGCCGGGTGGCACCGCTGGGGCCGTGGCCGGCGGGGGTGGAGGGCCCGCGGGCGCTGATCGGTTCGGCGGGTTACGAGTGATGCGTGTCACTGTTCGGGGACAAATCGGACACCATCTTTGTGCACACGTTCACAAACGCATAGCCTGGCGGTCCAAGCCCAGCTTCACCCACAGGAGCAACGTGGCAATCGGCCGACCCTCACCCAGCAGTTCGCAGACGCCCGACCCGGGCGCCGCGCGCAGGTCCTCGCGTGCGCGGGGCATCCCCGAGGCGACCGTGGCCCGCCTCCCGCTCTACCTGCGGGCGCTGACCGCGCTCTCCGAGCGCTCGGTCCCGACCGTCTCCTCCGAGGAGCTGGCCGCCGCCGCCGGGGTGAACTCCGCGAAGCTCCGCAAGGACTTCTCCTACCTCGGCTCCTACGGCACCCGCGGCGTCGGGTACGACGTGGAGTACCTCGTCTACCAGATCTCCCGCGAGCTGGGCCTCACCCAGGACTGGCCGGTCGTCATCGTCGGCATCGGCAACCTCGGCCACGCCCTCGCCAACTACGGCGGTTTCGCCTCCCGGGGCTTCCGGGTAGCCGCGCTGCTGGACGCCGACCCGAACGTGGTCGGCAGCACCGCCGCGGGCCTGCCCGTGCGGCACATGGACGAGCTGGAGGAGATCGTCGCCACCCAGCACGTCTCCATCGGCGTGATCACCACCCCGCCCGGTGCCGCCCAGCAGGTCTGCGACCGGCTGGTGGAGGCCGGCGTGACCAGCATCCTGAACTTCGCCCCGACCGTGCTGACCGTGCCGGACGGGGTGGACGTGCGCAAGGTCGACCTGTCGATAGAGCTGCAGATCCTCGCCTTCCACGAGCAGCGCAAGGCCGGCGACGAACCGTCCGCGGGCGACTCGGTGCTCGACCGCGCCCCCGGCCCGGTTCGGGCCGCCGCTGCCAAACTGCGTCGAGCTGCCGGTGGCGGCAAGGCCGAGCAGGCGAAGACCGCGCCCGCCGCCAAGGCGGGCCCGGACGACGACCTGTCCGCGGTGATGCCGGCGTGAGCACCAAC
Source organism: Kitasatospora sp. YST-16 (assembly GCF_026802215.1). Classification (NCBI taxonomy): domain Bacteria; kingdom Bacillati; phylum Actinomycetota; class Actinomycetes; order Kitasatosporales; family Streptomycetaceae; genus Kitasatospora; species Kitasatospora sp. YST-16. The sequence goes on along the minus strand of NZ_CP113837.1, from coordinate 2,935,378 downwards.
ATCCGTCACGACGAGGTGGGGGCATGAGTCTTCTGGTAGTCGGTCTGAGCCACCGGACCGCGCCGGTCGGCGTGCTGGAGCGCGCCGCGCTCACCGGCGACAGCCCGGCCCGGGTGCTGCACGAGGCGGCCGCGTCGGCGACCGTCGCCGAGGCCGCGCTGGTCAACACCTGCAACCGGATCGAGCTGTACGCCGACGTGGACAAGTTCCACGCGGGCGTCGCCGAGCTGTCCCAGCTGCTCGCCGGGCACAGCGGCGTCGACCTGGACGAGCTCACCCCCCACCTGTACGTGCACTACGAGGACCGCGCCGTCCACCACCTGTTCTCGGTGGCCTGCGGCCTGGACTCCATGGTGGTCGGCGAGGGCCAGATCCTCGGCCAGCTGCGCGACGCGCTGGCCAAGGCCCAGGAGGAGCACACCGCGGGCCGCGGCCTGAACGAGCTGTTCCAGCAGGCCCTGCGGGTCGGCAAGCGCGCCCACAGCGAGACCGGCATCGACAAGGCCGGCCAGTCGCTGGTCACCTTCGGCCTGGAGCAGGTCGCCGCCGGGGCCGGCCCGATCGTCGGCAAGCGCGCCCTGGTGGTCGGCGCGGGCTCGATGAGCTCGCTGGCCGCCGCCACCCTGGTCCGCTCCGGCGTCACCGACCTGCTGATCGCCAACCGCACCCCGGCCCGCGCCGAGCGGCTGGTGGAGATCCTCGGCGGCGCCGCCCGCACCCTGGACTTCGCCAAGGTCCCGCAGGCGCTCGCCGACGTCGACCTGGTGATCTCCTGCACCGGCGCGGCCGGCACCGTGATCGACGCCCCCGAGGTCGCCGCCGCGCTCGCCCTCCGCACCGCCGAACAACCCCTCGCCTTCCTCGACCTGGCCATGCCCCGGGACGTCGACCACGCCGTGCACGCCCTCGACGGCGCGCTGCTGGTCGACCTGGAGAGCCTCTCGCACGCGCACGCCGCCACCCCCGGCGCCGGCGACGTGGACGCCGTCTCCACCATCGTCGCGGACGAGGTCACCGCCTTCGGGCAGGCCCAGCGCGCCGCCCGGATCGCCCCGACCGTGGTCGCCCTGCGCGCCATGGCCTCCGAGGTGGTCCGCAGCGAACTCGCCCGCCTCACCTCGCGGCTGCCGGACCTCGACGAGCGCTCCAGCGCGGAGATCTCGCAGACCGTGCGCCGGGTGGTCGACAAACTGCTGCACGCCCCGACCGTCAAGGTCAAGCAGCTCGCCGCCGAACCCGGCGGAGCCTCCTACGCGGAAGCCCTGCGCGAACTGTTCGACTTGGACCCCGCGGCAGTGCACGCTGTCTCCGGCACCCCGATCGGCGCCCAGGCGGGATCCTCGATCCCGCCGGGCGGCATCCCCGCCGCCCAGGCCGCCGTCGCCCCGCCCGCCGGAGCCACCGCCCCGCCCGCCGGAGCCACCAGATGAACACCCCGTCAGCCCCCCAGCACGACCAGGACGATCACCTCATGAATGGTCAAGAGACAGTGACGCCGCTGCGCCTCGGCACCCGCCGCAGCGCCCTCGCCATGGCCCAGTCGGGCATGGTCGCGGAGGAGGTGGCCGAGATCACCGGCCGCCGGGTGGAGCTGGTCGAGATCACCACCTACGGGGACGTCTCCCGCGAGTCGCTGGCCCAGATCGGCGGCACCGGGGTGTTCGTCTCCGCCCTGCGCGACGCCCTGCTGGAGGGCCGGATCGACCTGGCCGTCCACTCGCTCAAGGACCTGCCCACCGCCGCCCCCACCGGGCTGCTGCTGGCCGCCGTCCCCGAGCGCGAGGACGTCCGGGACGCGCTGGTCGCCCGCGACGGCCTGGACCTGGCCGGACTGGTCGGCAAGAGCTCCGGCCGCACCGTCCGGGTCGGCACCGGCTCCCCGCGCCGGATGGCCCAGCTCAACGCCTGGGCCCGGGCCCGCGGCGCCGACCTGGAGACCGTGCCGATCCGCGGCAACGTCGACACCCGGATCAACTACGTCCGCTCCGGCGAGCTGGACGCCGTGGTGCTGGCCACCGCCGGACTCAACCGGCTCGGCCGCTCCGCGGAGATCACCGAGCACCTCGACCCCGCGCTGATGCTCCCCGCCCCCGGGCAGGGCGCGCTCGCCGTCGAGTGCGTCGACCCGACCCTGGCCGCCGTACTGGCCCGGCTCGACCACCGCCCCACCCGGGCCGCCGTGGTCGCCGAACGCGCCCTGCTGGCCACCCTGGAGGCGGGCTGCTCCGCCCCGGTCGCCGCCCTGGCCGCCTGGACCGGCACCGAACTGCGCCTGGACGGCGTGGTCGGCACCACCGACGGCGCCGAACTGCTCAAGATGTCCGCCAACGGCCCGCTCGTCCCCGACGAGACCGCCGAGGAGCAGGCCGCGGCCCTGGGCCGCGCCCTGGCCACCCGGCTGCTCGACACCGGAGCGGCCAACCTGATGGGGGAGCGCGCCCGATGACCGCCGCCGGATTCCACCCGCCCGCAGGGCGCTGCACCTTCCTCGGCGCCGGCCCCGGCGACCCCGGACTGCTCACCCTGCGCGCCGTCGACGTGCTCGGCACCGCCGACGTACTGATCGCCGACCCGCTGACCGCCGCCGCGGTCCGCACGCACTGTCCGACCGGCGTCCAGGTCCTCGACCCGGCCGACGCCGGCAAGGAGCTCGCCGACCTGGCCGCCGACGCGGTCAAGGCCGGCCGCCACCTGGTCCGCACCGTCGACGGCGACCCCGGCCTGGACGGCTGCGCCGCCCAGGAGATGCTGCGCTGCGCCCAGGCCGGCGTGCCGTTCGAGGTCGTCCCGGGCGTCGCCCAGTCGGTGGGCGTGCCCGCCTACGCGGGCGTGCCGCTGCGCGGCGGCCAGGGCGCCGACGTCCGCTTCGTGGACGCCGAGGCGCTGCTGGCCGGCCAGGTCGTCGACCTGGGCGCGCCGGAGACCACCCTGGTGGTCCGCACCACCCTGGGCCAGCTGCCCGCGACCGCCAACTCCCTGGTGGCGCACGGCCGCAAGCCCGACGCGGCGCTCTCCGCGACGCTGTCGGGCACCACCACCCGGCAGCGCACCTTCACCTCCACGCTGGCCGCCATCGCCGCCGACCTGAAGGCCGCCCGGGTGCTGCCCTCGCCGGTCTCCGCCCCGGTGGACCCGGCGACCTCGGTGATAGCCGTGGTGGGCGAGCAGGTCGCCCACCGGGCCTCGCACTCGTGGTTCGAGACCAAGCCGCTGTTCGGCTGGAACGTCCTCGTGCCGCGCACCAAGGAACAGGCCCACGGCCTGTCCGACCAGCTGCGCTCGTACGGCGCGGTGCCGCAGGAGGTGCCGACCATCGCGGTCGAGCCGCCGCGCACCCCGCAGCAGATGGAGCGGGCCATCAAGGGCCTGGTCACCGGACGCTACGAGTGGATCGCCTTCACCTCGGTCAACGCCGTCAAGGCCGTCCGGGAGAAGTTCGAGGAGTACGGCCTGGACGCCCGGGCGTTCGCCGGGATCAAGGTCGCCGCGGTCGGCGAGACCACCGCGCAGGCGCTGGTCGACTTCGGCGTCAAGCCCGACCTGGTGCCCTCCGGCGAGCAGTCCGCCGCGGGCCTGCTGGAGGACTGGCCGCCGTACGACCCGGTGTTCGACCCGATCGACCGGGTGCTGCTGCCGCGCGCCGACATCGCCACCGAGACCCTGGTGGCCGGCCTGGTCGAACTCGGCTGGGAGGTCGACGACGTGACCGCGTACCGCACGGTGCGCGCCTCGCCGCCGCCGGCCGAGACCCGCGAGGCGATCAAGGGCGGCGGCTTCGACGCGGTGCTGTTCACCTCGTCCTCGACCGTCCGGAACCTGGTCGGCATCGCCGGCAAGCCGCACAACGTGACCGTCATCGCCTGCATCGGCCCGGCCACCGCCAAGACGGCGGAGGAGCACGGCCTGCGGGTCGACGTGATGGCCCCGGCCCCGTCCGCGTCCGCGCTCGCCCAGGCGCTGGCCGACTTCGGGGCCACCCGCCGGGACGCCGCCACCGCGGCGGGCGAGCCGGTCTACCGGCCGAGCGAACGCCGCCCCGGCTCGCGCCGCAAGGCGCGCTGACCCTCGGTCGGGGGAGGCCCTCGGGCCTCCCCCCGACGCATTCTCCGCGACCCAGGGAGCCTTCGAAGTGTCCGCCGAATTCCCGTCCGTCCGCCCGCGCCGGCTGCGCTCCACCCCGGCGATGCGCCGCCTGGTCGCCGAGACCCGGCTGCACCCGGCCGAGCTGGTCCTGCCCGCGTTCGTCCGCGAGGGGATCACCGAGCCGAGGCCGATCACCTCGATGCCGGGCGTGGTCCAGCACACCCGGGACACCCTGCGCCGGGCCGCCGTCGAGGCCGCCGAGGCCGGGGTCGGCGGCATCATGCTGTTCGGCGTCCCCGAGGTGCAGGACGCGGTCGGCTCCGAGGGCACCAACCCCGAGGGCATCCTGCAGCTCGCCATCCGCGACGTGGTCTCCGAGGTCGGCGACCAGCTGGTGGTGATGTCCGACCTGTGCCTGGACGAGTACACCGACCACGGCCACTGCGGGGTGCTCGCCGAGGACGGCTCGGTCGACAACGACGCCACCCTGGAGCGCTACGCCGAGATGGCCGTCGTCCAGGCCGACGCGGGCGTCCACCTGGTCGGCCCGTCCGGGATGATGGACGGCCAGGTCGCGGCGGTCCGCAAGGCGCTGGACGCGGCCGGGCACCGGGACACCGGCATCCTCGCCTACACCGCCAAGTACGCCTCGGCGTTCTTCGGCCCGTTCCGGGAGGCCGTCGGCTCCTCGCTCAAGGGCGACCGCAAGACCTACCAGCAGGACCCGGCCAACGCCCGCGAGGCGCTGCGCGAACTGGAGCAGGACCTCGCCGAGGGCGCCGACCTGGTGATGGTCAAGCCCGCGATGGCCTACCTGGACATCCTGCGCCAGGTCGCCGACGCCTCCCCGGTGCCGGTCTCCGCGTACCAGGTCTCCGGCGAGTACGCGATGGTCGAGGCCGCCGCGGCCAACGGCTGGATCGACCGCGAGCGGACGATCATGGAGACCCTCACCTCGATCCGCCGGGCCGGCGCCGAGCAGATCCTCACCTACTGGGCGGTCGAGGCCGCGGGCCTGCTGGGCTGACGGGGCGTCAGATTCGTCAGGTGCGTCAGGTGCGCCGGGATCAGGCGGACTTCGGGAAGTCCTTCCGCTTGATCTTGGCGCGCCGACCGTCCGGGTGGTGGAAGACGATGCCCTCGGCGAGCGCGCCCGGCGCGAACCGGCTCTCCAGCTCCGCCAGGTGCTCCCGCAGGCCCCGGTAGCTGCGCGGGACCTCCTCGTACACCGGCGCCTCGCGGTCGAACGGCAGGCACAGGTGGGCGTCCAGCCCCAGCGGGTTGCCCTGGATCCGCGGTCCCAGCGCCTCGCACGGGTGCTCCCCGTCCGGCCAGCCGGCCACCTCGGTGCCGCGGGCGGCGGCCAGGATCCACCTGTCCTCGGCGGCGTCCTCCGCGGTGTCGACGTACCAGCCGTCGACGATGCCCAGCTTCTTCTGCGCGGCGCTCGGGTTGCGGCGCTTCTCCACCCGCACCAACTGCCCCGAGCGGACGGTCAGTCGGACGTTCGTGCCGTCCAGCTTCTCGGTCGCCGTGCCCTCCCCGGCGAACACCCAGGCGCACTCGGCGCGCGGGCGGTCCACCACCCGGAAACCGGCGTCCCGCTCGAACAGCGTCGGGATCTTCTCCATGGTCGCCATCCCCCTCCGTACCTGACCGACGAGCTCCTCGGGCGTGACCGTCCCCGCGGCCAGGCCCGCGGCCAGCGCGCGGACCAGGTCCGCGACCGACACCTCCGCCTCCACGGCGACCCGCTTCAGCGCCTTCTTCTCCTCCGGCGACACCCAGGCCACCAGCCGGGACCAGCCCTCCGGCGGCACCCAGCGGGCCAGCTTCTCCGGGTCCTTCCTGGGCCTGCCGCGGCCGCGTTTCTCCTCCACGGGCGTCGACGGTAGGTCAGCTTTTCCCTGGTGTCAATTGGCATAACGGAAAATCGGCGCGGGCACGACGAAGGGCGCGGCGGCCGTGAACGGCCGTCGCGCCCCGGGGTGTTGACGTCGGGTCAGCCGATGTCGACGATGCCGCCCTCGCCGCCGCCGACGGCGGTGTCGGTGGCCCAGCCGTAGCCGCCGCCCGCGGTGAAGATGTGGGAGGTCTCGGCGAAGCCCGCCCAGTGGCCGGCGACGAAGGGCTCGTCGGCGGTGGCGACACCCTCCTGGCCGCCGCCGACGGCGACGTGCGCGTAGGCGGGGGCGGCGATGCCGGCCAGTGCGAGGGCGGCGACGGAGGTGACGACGACCTTGCCCAGCTTGCTCTTCATGGGGGTTCCTCTCTGCGTCAGGGTGGTTCTACGGGAACACAGCGGTGCGGCTGGATCGGCGCTGCACGCGCCCACCGGTGCTCCGATCACCCGATCGCGCCGCAGACGAACGGGTTTCCGGGAGCGGCCGGAGACATGGAACCGCCGGGCCCGCGGGATCGCTCCCCCGGACCCGGCGGTCGGTTGCGACCGGAAGGTCAGCCGATCAGGTGGCTGACGCCACCGTCGCCGCTGCCCACGGTGTTCTGGCCGACGACGCAGGTCTGCGACGGCTGGTTGTTGAGGACACCGGCCTCGACCGGCACCGCGACACCGATGACGGCGACGGCGATGTTGTGGACCTCGGGGAGGCAGAGGTTCGGGTTGTCCAGGGTGTGGAAGTTCGGGCTGTGGTTGCCCGAGGTGCCGGTGGCGTTGGTGCCGCCGTTGCCCTGAACCGAGGTGGCGGCGCCGTCCGCGTCGCCGATGGCCATCGCCGGGGAGGCGATCGAGGCGAGACCGGCGGCGGCGATGCCGGCGGCGGCGAGAGCCTTCTTGATCATTGGGTTTTCCTTTTCGGATCTGATGGAGTGGAGCAGCGGACCGACGCGTGGCTCGCGCCCGGTCCTGACCGCCGGGCCGGGGGAGCGGACCGGGCGGGTCGTGCTGCGCGGAGCGTGGGGCTCCGCGCCGGGGGGCAGTGGCGGTGGGTCAGCCGACCAGGTGGGAGACGCCGCCGTCACCGCTGCCGAGGGTGCCCTGGCCGACCACGCAGGTCTGCTTGGGCTGGTTGTTGAGCGCGTCCACCTCGACCGGGACAGCCACGCCGAGCACGCCGACGCCGATGTTGTGGATCTCCGGGAGGCAGATGTTCGGGTTGTCGGCGAAGTGGAAGTTCGGGCTGTTGTTGCCCCAGGTGCCGGTGGCGTTGGTGCCGCCGTTGCCCTGGATCGAGCCGGCCGAACCGTCCGCGTTGCCGATGGCGACGGCGGGGGTGGACACCGCGGCGAGCGCGGCGGCGGCCAGGCCGACGGTAGCGAAAGTCTTCTTGAGCATGGTGGAGATGCCTCTCTGAAATGCTGTTCGAGGGGTGCTGCCCCGTCGTCGTCGGGATCAAAGAATGGCGGCACGGAAAGTTACGGGGTCCGGAGGAAATTCGTCATCGGTCACCGGTTTACCCGCGCGCCGGTCGGATTTTCGTCGGTGCGGAGATCGGATTATTCAGCCGTTCCGGTTAACTCCCGCTATCCGCGAGGGAGCTGGCTCGTTCGCCAGGGTGCCCACCAGGCACTCGAACCCATTTCCCGAACTCCCCGAACGAACGGCGAACAGCATGAAGCTCTCCAAGCGGGCGACCGGCGCCCTGCTGCTGGCGGTCGGCGCCGGCGTGGTGGCGGCGCAGGGCGCGGCCCAGGCCGCTCCGAAGACCCCGGCCGAGGTGGCCGCGATCGAGAACGGCCTGGCCACCCAGGAGGTGCCGTTCAGCATCCCGCTCAGCGCGGCCACCGCCCCGCTCCCGCTGCTGCCGGACGGCGGCGAGGTGCACGGCGGGATCCCGACCTCGCCGCTGATGCCGCCCACCGGGACCGACCAGAGCCCGACCCGGCCGATCCCGGACCACGTGCTGCCCGCGCTCAACGGCGGCAAGGCCGGCCCGTCGCTGGGCGCGGTGCTCCCGCTGCCCGAGGTCGACCGCGGCGCCGAGCTCGGCACCCTCGGCCTGGACGCCCCGGCCGCCCCGCTCAACCTGGGCGGCCCGGCGGTCGGCCTGGGCCAGCCGGTCTCCTTCGTGGAGGGGCAGGGCGGTCAACTCACCGACGCCGCACTGACCCTGGACAAGGTCGACCCGCACCTGGTGACCGCGCCGGTGCAGGCCGTCCCGGGCGCGAGCGCCTCGCTCGGCGGCCAGCAGGACCGGATCTCGGTCACCGACTCGGTGCGGAACCTGGCCGCCACCACCACCGCCGCCACCGGCGAGATGATGAACCAGGCCGACCCGGTGGGCATCCTCGCCAGCGGGCTGGACCGGACGCAGTTCTGACGGCCGGTCGGACACGGCGGAGCGGCCCGGGCCCCTCGCGGGGAGCCCGGGCCGCTCCGCGTCCGCGCTCAGCCCGGCAGCACGCCGAGCAGCGGGCCGGCCAGCGGGAGGTCCTTCGCGCCGCCGCCGCCGGACAGCGGCGCGGTGAGCGGGGCGGTGCCGACCGGGGCGACGCCGTTGTCGGGGACGACCGCGACGCCGTTGTTCAGCACGTCCGCACCGGAGCCGGCCCACGGGTCGAGCCGCAGGTCCTTCACCGGGGCGACGGCGTAGCCGAGCGCGCCGGTGGTGCTGCCGACGGCCTGCTGGGGGTCGGTGTTCTGCAGGTGGGTGGTGGGCACGGGCAGCCCGCCGAGCGTCTCGGTCTCGGCGTGCGCGGCCTGGGCGGTGACGCCGCCGAGCAGCACGGCGGCGCCGAGCGCGGCCACGGCGCCGGTGGTCTTCCGGGTCATCGGCCAATCCTTCGGGGTGAGTGGAGCGGTGCTCCAGGGGGAACGCGCGCGGCCCCCCGGCCGCGGGGCCGAGGGGCAGTCTGCACGGGGTTACCGATCAGCCGGGGCCGTTCAGCAGTCGTCGCCGACCGGCGGCTCGTGGTGCTCGTGGTGCTCGGCCGGCACGTCCACGTTGGCGCAGGTGTTGCCGAACGCCGGGTTCAGCAGGCCGATGACGTTGATCGAGTTGCCGCAGACGTTCACCGGGACGTGCACCGGGACCTGCACCGCGTTGCCCGAGAGCACGCCGGGGGAGTTGGCGGCGACGCCCTCGGCGCCGGCGGAGGCGTTGGCCAGACCGGCCGAGCCGAGGACCAGGCCGGCCGCGGCGGCCGACAGGACGGCGGCCTTCTTCACGTTCTGCATGGGGGTTGATCTCCTAGATCACACAGGGAGTTGGTGCGCCGCACCGCACCCGGGGGTGCGGTGCGGCGCGGGCGCTGCGTCAGGCAGTTCAGCCGACGTTGGCGCAGGAGTTGCCGAACGCCGGGTTCAGCAGGCCGATCACGTTGACGGTGTTGCCGCAGACGTTGACCGGGACGTGCACCGGGACCTGGACCAGGTTGCCGGAGAGCACGCCGGGGGAGCCGGCGGCGACGCCCTCGGCGCCGGAGGAGGCGTTGGCCAGGCCGGCCGAGCCGAGGACCAGACCGGCGGCGGCGACGGACAGGACCGCGGCCTTCTTGAAGTTGCGCATAGCTCTCTTCCTCACGTTCTGCCCGACTGATGGATGGTCGGGTGCCGGGCGATCGCATCATCGCCCGCGGTTTTCCGGATGCGCCGTGAATGTCACTCACGCGGCCCAACTGCCTCGTGTCGCCCATGGCTCGGGCGACGCGTGCCGCGTCGGGGTGCGCCGGCGGCTGCCCACTCACGGCTGGGGGCGGTCGCTTGGCGGCGCGTCCAGGGCGGCCCGGGGGCTGCCTGTGGAGCGGTGTTCGTGAGGAAGAACGAGCCGATGCGGCCGGGGAAACGGGCGGATTCCGCGAACTCCCCCGGGCGTCACCCGAATGCGCGGATTAGGCCGAGTGGGTGATTGTTCGGGGGCGTCCGCAACTGTGCCGGAGCGGTTTCGTTGGCCTGGTGCACGTCCCGTGTGCTTCCTTCCGGCAGCCCCCGGCGCGGCAATTGGAAGATCTGATTTATCGAGGAGACTCAATGAGCATCAAGAAGGCCGCCGCCGTCGGCGCCGCTGTCGTGGGCATCGTCGCCGCCGGTGCGGGCTCCGCCATGGCGAGCAGCGGCGCCGAGGGTGTCGCCGCCGGTTCCCCCGGTGTCGCCTCCGGCAACGAGATCCAGGTTCCGGTGCACATCCCGGTCAACCTGTGCGGCAACTCGATCGACGTGATCGGCGCCCTGAACCCGGCGTTCGGCAACTCCTGCGCCAACGTCGGCTGACGCACGGCCACCAGTCGGCCGAGCCGTCGTCCGCACCCTCCTGGCGGGGTGCGGACGGCGGCTTGTGCGTTTTCCCGGGCCGCGGCTCCGTTCCTCCGGGCCGCGGCTCCGCTTTTCCTGGCTGGGGCGCTGACGGACCGTCATGCTGCCGCGAGTCTTGTTGTGTTACCTGTCAGTACCTAGCATGTGAGCCTGCCTCATGTTCGCCGGGCCCCCGGCCCGGCACCCGTGCTCCGCGCCGCCCGGCAGCCGCCGGGCGATCCCCCACCCTCGCAAGGAGTCATGAGTGTCCAGGTCACTCCTCGGCCGAGCGGCCCGCCGCCGCCCGCCCGCGCTGCTCGCCACCGCCGCCCTGCTCGCCGCCCTCGGCCTCGGCACCGGCCTCGGCGCGGCCGACGCCCGAGCCGCCTCCGGCAGCCCGGGCAAGCCCGCCGCGATCGTCGCGCTCGGCGACAGCGCGATATCCGGCGAAGGCGCCGGCACCGACACCAACGACGACTACGTCCCCGGCACCGACACCCCCACCAACTACTGCCACCGCTCCACCCGGTCCGAGATCTTCGTGACCCAGCTGCCCGGCGTCACCCCGATCGACCTGGCCTGCTCCGGCGCCCAGACCGGCGACCTGGTCAGCGACCCCGAACTGGCGAAGATCACCGGCCCCGGCAGCGGCGACTTCGGCGAACCCAAGCAGGACGTCCAACTCGCCGCCACCGCGGGCAAGTACGACGTCAAGATGGTGGTCGTCACGATCGGCGCGAACGACGACTTCGAGTTCGCCGGCATCATGATGTCCTGCCTCGCCCAGTACTTCCCGGTCCCGCAGTCCCAGGGCTGCCGGGACACCATCGGCAGCGCCGAGATCACCCGCCGGGCCGCCGGGGTCAAGCCCAAGGTGACCGCCGCGCTCACCAACATCCGCAACACCATGCGGAAGGCCGGCTACTCGGACGACTCCTACCAGCTGGTCTACCAGTCGTACTTCAACCCGATCACCCCCGACATCCGGCGCAACGACTACGCCGGCAAGGTCGCCGACGGCTGCCCCGCCTTCCCCGAGGACCTCGCCTGGGGCCACAACTGGGTCGTCCCCACCCTCAGCGACGCCCTGCGCGAAGCCGCCTCCGGCGTCCCCGGCGTCCGCTACCTCGACCAGCGCCGGGTCGCCTTCGGCCACGAGGTCTGCGCCGAGTGGACCAGCTCGCCGTACGAGTACACCAACGGCGACGTGATCGACCTCTCCGAGAAGACCCGCAACGGCTGCGACAGCCCGATCTCCATCCCGGGCCTGTGCATGAACAACGTCCGCCAGTCGTACCACCTGCGGGTCGCCGGGTACGCCGCCGAGGCCGCCTGCCTGCGGCAGTTCTACCAGCAGGCCGCGCTCGGCCAGGCGTTCTGCTCGCTCAACCAGCAGGACGGCACCTCGATCACCCCGCTCACCCCCGGCAAGCCGTTCCCCGACGCCCCCGAGGACGGTGCCTGGTACCAGCTCGCCAACCAGTCCGACGGCAAGGTCCTCGACCTGGCCGGCGGCGGCAGCTACGGCGACTCCACCAACGGCCGCACCGCCATCACCTACGCGCCCACCGGCGGGCTGAACCAGTCCTTCGTCTTCGAGGCCAAGGCCGGCGGCTCCTACGAGCTCGACTTCAGCGGCAACCGCGACATGTGCCTCGACGCGGCCGGCGCCGCCACCGCCCCCGGCACCAAGATCCAGCAGTGGCGCTGCACCGGCGGCGGCAACCAGCACTGGCTGCTGCAGCCCGTCGGCGACGGCACCTACAAGCTCGCCGACTCCCAGGACCCGACCAAGCTCGCCACCGCCACCACCCAGACCGACGCCCAGGGCAACCGCCTGGTCCAGCTCGCCGCCGACAACGGCTCCGCCGCCCAGCACTGGCAGCTCACCAAGCTCGGCATCGTCTACCTGCACGGCTGACGACCCGTCAGGACACCCCCAGCCGGGCGGCCGCACCCGAAGGCACCGGGTACGGCCGCTCCGGCGGCAGCAGCGCCAAGTCCCGCGTCGCGTGCAGCGCGCGGGCCAGCGGCGTCAGGTCCTCGATCCGCACCAGCCACTCCCCGGCGTAGCGCTCCACCAGCGTGCCGCCCAGCCCCAGCTGCAGCGAACGGTGCCCCAGCGGCCGCAGGTCCAGGTCCCGCTCCGGATCCCACTGCACCCGGGCCTCGCTGCGCCGCAACTCCCGCTGCCAGGCGGCCTTCGAGGCGTGCACCCCCCGCTCGTACGAGCTCAGCACCGCCGCCTCCAGCGCGGCGTCGAACCCCTCGCGCCGGATCACCACCCCCAGCACCCGCTCCTGCCCCTCGCTCCGGGCCCAGTCGCTGCGAGGCCCCGTAGGGGCCCGGGGAACGGCGGGTCGATGCTGCTGGTGGCCGGAGCCCATCGAAGGTCCGTGCTGCTGCGTGTCTTCAACAGAACCCGAAGCCGATGCGCGCAACGGCAGTGAACCTCTCGCAGCCACGGCCCCGCCGTTCCCCGGGCCCCTGACGGGTCCCTTCGCGGGTGGGAGCATGGGGCCGGAGGTGCGCGGTGGCCGGTGGGCGGTTGGTGCTGGGGTTGGACGTCGGGGGGACCAGTACGCGGGTGCTGGTCGCCGAGTTGGACGGGCGGGTGGTCGGGCGGGCACGCGGGGACGGGGGCAACCCCGTCGCGCACGGGGCGGCGGCCGCGGCCAGGGAGATCGGGGATACCGTGCGGGCCGCGCTGGCCGGGCTGGACCCGGCGCGGGTGGCGGCCGGGGTGCTGGGGCTCGCGGGCGGGCTGGTCGCGCGGCCGGAGTTCGGGCCGGTCTGGGACGGCCTCGGGCTGGGCGCGCACCCGGTGCTGGTGAGCGACGTCCTGCTGGCGCACGCCGCGGGCACCGCCGCGCCTGACGGGCACGTGGTGCTCAGCGGGACGGGCGGGATGGCCGCCGAGGTCCGCGACCACCGGGTGCACCGCACCGCCGACGGGCACGGCTGGCTGCTGGGCGACCGCGGCTCGGGCGTCTGGCTCGGCCGGGAGGCCGTCGCCGGGGCCCTCGCCACCATCGACCGGGACGAGCCGCCCACCGGCCTGGACCTGGCGGTCACCGCGGAGCTGACCGGCCCGGACGGACCGGGCGACGACCCGCGCTCGGCGCTGATCGCCGCCGTCCACGCCCAGGCCCCGACCCGGCTGGCCCGGCTCGCCCCGGTCGTCCTCGACCGGGCCGGGGCCGGTGATCCGGCGGCGCTCGCCCTGGTCGACCGGGCCGCCGACCACCTGCTCGACACCCTCGCCCTGCTCCGCCCGCCCGGCTCCGCCCTCCCGGTGGTGCTGGCCGGCGGCCTGCTCACCGCCGGGACCCCGCTCGCCGCCCGCCTCCGCACCGGGCTCGCCGCCCGCTGGCCGGACGCCCCGCTGCGCACCGCCGGGAACGGCGCGGGCGCGGCGGCCTGGCTGGCCGCGCGGTCGCTGGGCCGCGGGACGGCGGAGCTGCACCGCGCGCTGACGGCCTGACACCCCTCCACCGGCGGGCCGTCCTCACGGGCAGGTCATCGCCCAGGGCGCGACCTTGCCGGGCGGGGCCTGCTGCGGGGCGCCGCCGGCGGTGTCGCCGGTGCTGCGGGCGGCTGCGCCCGGGAGGGCGATCTCGGCCCAGACCCACTTGCCGCCGCCCTTGCGCACCACGCCGTGGGCGAGGGCGAGTTCGGCGATCAGCAGCAGGCCGCGGCCGGACTCCGCGTCGCCGTCCGGGGTGCCGGGGACGGGGACGGCGGGGGAGGAGTCGTAGACCTCGATGACGGCGCGGTGGTGCAGCGGGTCGGCGTGCACGCCGACGGTGACGGCGTCCCCGGTGGCGTGGCGGACGGCGTTGCCGAGGAGTTCGGAGGTGACGAGGTCGAGGGTGAAGCGGGTGTCCTCGTCGAGCGGGGTGTTCCAGGCGGTGAGGAGGTCGCGGACCCGGCGGCGTCCGGCGGCGACGGTGGCGGGCTCGCGGGGCAGTGAGAACCATCGACGGTGGACGGACATGGCGGGCTCCTCACGCGGTTTCGCCCGATGGGCGGAGACTCGGCAGCCGATATGAGGGTATGTCAGATCCCAACATCTCTAGACAAGCTGAAATCTCTAGAGATGTCAATGCGTCAGGGACCGCCCCTGCGTAGGATGTCTAGAGAAGAGGGGAAGGAAGTCCGCCGCCATGACCAGTCACCCACGCGTCACGCAGCCCAAGTACCAGCGGATCGCCGACGACCTCAAGCGCGAGATCGACGCCGGCCGCTACCGCCCCGGCGACCGGCTCCCCGGCGAGAACGACCTGATGGCGACGTACGGCGTGGCCAGGATGACGGCCCGGCAGGCGCTCGGCGTGCTCCAGGGCGAGGGGATAGCGGAGGCCCGCCGCGGCGTCGGCGTGTTCGTGCGGGAGTTCCGGCCGATAAGGCGGCGCGGCATCCAGCGGCTGTCCGGCCGCACCTGGGGCGGCGGCGCCTCGGTCTGGTCGGCCGACATAGCGTCCCGCGAGCTGACGGTGGACCAGCTGAGCGTCACCGAGCGGGAGGCGCCCGAGCAGATCGCCGCCGTGCTGGGCCTCAAGGGCGGCGAGCCGGCCTGCGTGCGCAGCCGCCGCTTCGTGCTGGACGGCAAGCCGGTGCTGATCTCCGACTCCTACCTGCCCGCCGTGCTGGTCGCGGGCAGCCGGATCACCGACCCGGACACCGGCCCCGGCGGCACCTACGCCCGGCTCGCCGAACTGGGCCACAAGCCGGTGCACTTCCAGGAGCAGATCCGCTCCCGGATGCCCGCCGGGGACGAGGCGGAGCGGCTGGCGCTGGCCCCCGGCACCCCGGTCTTCCTGGTCCACCGGGTGGCGTTCGCCGAGGACGGGCAGGCGGTGGAGGTCAACGAGATGGTCCTCGACTCGGCCTCGTACATCCTCGAGTACGACTTCGACGCCTGAGCCCCGAGCCCTGAGCCGGCGTCGTCCGCGGCGTCCGCGGCACCGGTGTCCGGGCGGTCCCCGCTCACCGGTTCGGCGCAGCAGCCCGGGGCGGGCCGGGGCGCGGCGGCGGAGGGTGGGAGCGGGGTCTGCCCGCGAGCGGCGCGGTGCGGCCCCGCGAACCGGGAGGCGCCGAGGTGACCCACCACGACCAGTTGGACTACTCCGACCGCACCGACTTCGAGGACGCCGACCGCGGCCTGGTCGCCGGCCCCGCCACCGACACCGTCGCGGGCCCGGACGGCCGGACGGCCTGGGACTTCCGGGCCACCGACTTCCTGGCCGGGGAGCGCCCCGACACCGTCCACCCCAGCCTCTGGCGGCAGTCCCAGCTGACCGCCCGCGCCGGGCTGTTCGAAGTCACCGAGGGCGTCTACCAGATCCGCGGCTTCGACCTGTCGAACATGACGCTGATCGAGGGCGAGCGCGGCGTGGTGGTGGTCGACCCGCTGGTGTCCGCCGAGACCGCGGCGGCCGGCCTGGCGCTGTACCGGGCGCACCGCGGCGAACGCCCGGTCACCGCCGTCCTGTTCACCCACTCGCACATCGACCACTTCGGCGGCGTGTTCGGCGTGGTCGGGCCGGACGCGGACGTCCCGATCGTCGCCCCGGCCGGGTTCATGGAGCACTCGGTCGCCGAGAACGTCTACGCGGGCACCGCGATGCTCCGGCGCGGCGGCTACTACTCGGGCATGGCGCTGCCCGCCGGACCGACCGGCAAGGTCGGCATGGGCCTGGGCTTCGCCGCCTCGGAGGGCACCGCCTCGCTGATCCCGGCGACCCTGGAGGTCACCCGCACCGGCCAGGAGGAGCGCCTCGACGGCGTGCTGTTCCGGTTCCAGCTGACGCCCGGCACCGAGGCGCCGTCCGAGCTCAACTTCCACCTGCCCGAGCGCCGCGCCCTGTGCATGGCCGAGAACGCCACCCACAACCTGCACAACATCCTGACCCTGCGCGGCGCGGTCGTCCGGGACGCCCGGATCTGGTCGCACTACCTCACCGAGGCGATCGAGCTGTTCGCCGCCGACTCCGACGTGGTCCTCGCCTCGCACCACTGGCCGACCTGGGGCACCGAGCGGCTCACCCGCTTCCTGTCCGAGCAGCGCGACCTGTACGGCTACCTGCACGACCAGACCCTGCGCCTGCTCAACCAGGGCCTGACCGGCCCGGAGATCGCCGAACAGCTCGAACTCCCGCCCGCGCTGGCCGCCGCCTGGCACGCCCGCGGCTACTACGGCTCGGTCAGCCACAACGTGAAGGCCGTCTACCAGCGCTACATGGGCTGGTACGACGGCCACCCCGCCTCGCTCTGGGAGCACCCGCCGACCGCGACCGCCACCCGCTACGTCGACTGCCTCGGCGGCCTGGACGCCACCCTGGCCAAGGCCCGCGAGTACGCCGACGCGGGCGACCTGCGGTTCGCCGCCCAGCTGCTCAAGCACGCGGTCTTCGCCGCCCCCGACCGCGCCGACGCCAAGGAGCAGCTGGCGGAGGTCTTCGAGCGGCTCGGCTACGGCGCCGAGAACGCCACCTGGCGCAACTGCTACCTGGTCGGCGCCCACGAGCTGCGGCACGGCGTCCGGCCCACCCCGATCTCGGCCGGCAGCATGGCCGGGGCGCTCTCCGTCGACCAGGTCTTCGACTCGCTGGCGATCCGGGTCAACGGGCCCCGGGCCTGGGACGAACGGCTCAGCAGCGTCTGGAAGTTCACCGACCTCGGCACCGTCCACCGGGTCACCCTGCACAACGGCGTCCTGGTGCACCACGAGGCCGCCGGCGACGGCGGCCCGGCCGACCTCACCGTCACCCTCACCAAGCCGCAGCTGTTCGCCCTGCTGGCCGGGAAGGGCGCCGACGACCTCGACCTGGACGGCGACGCCACCGTGCTGGACCGGCTGTTCGCCGCCCTGGACGAACCCGATCCGTCCTTCCCGGTGGTCACCCCCTGACCACCGCCCGGCGGGAGGTCAGTCCTGGTCGGCCGGGGCCTCGTACTCGGCGACCAGGACGGCCCGGGCCAGGGCCAGGAAGCCGAGGGTGCCGCTGACCACGGCCGCCGGGGTGTCCGCGGACAGCCCGAGGGACTCCACCGGCAGGGCGTGCACGGCGAACACGTAGCGGTGCGGGCCGTGGCCGGGCGGCGGGGCGGCGCCGCCGAAGTCGTTGCTGCCGTAGTCGTTGCGGCCGTGCACGGCCCCGGCGGGCAGGCCGGGGAAGTCGCCGCCGCCCGCCCCGGCGGGCAGCTCGGTGGTGCCGGCCGGGAGATCGGTCAGCTGCCAGTGCCACCAGCCGCAGCCGGTCGGCGCGTCCGGGTCGAAGCAGGTCACCGCGAAGCTCTTCGTCTCCGGCGGGAAGCCGGACCAGCTGAGCTGCGGCGAACGGTTCCCGCCCCCGTACGCCTGCTCCGGACCGAGCCGGCCGCCGTCGGCGACGTCGGCGCTGAGCAGCGTGAAGGACGGGACGGGCCGCATGAAGTCGAACGGCAGCGGCGGCCTGGTGGCGGGCGTGGTCATCGGCAGGTTCCCCCTCGGAAGGACGGTCGGTGCCGGGCGAGCCTAGCCGCGAGTTTCCGGCTCGCCCAATGCCCTTGCGGCGTGGGAGAATTGATGCGCGAGGAGGTGCGCCGCCGGCCCCCAGTCCCTCGGTTCGTCCCCCTTCGTCCGACTCATCCCGCGGCCGCCGCGAGGTCGAGTTCGGCGCGGGCCGGGTCGGCGAGCAGGGCGGCGAGGGCGGCGGCGAAGACGGGGCCGCCCCCGGCGAGGGCGAGGTCCTTCGCGGCGAGGCGGATCGGGAAGTCCGCGTCGGTGCTGTCGACCCGGGCCATCACACCCGCCAGCGGGCCCGCGGCCAGCGCGCGGCGGGCCTGAGCGGCGGGGACGCCGAGGCGTTCGGCGACGGCCAGGGCCTCGCCGACCACGGTCACGGAGCTGACGACGGCGCCCATCACGACGAGCTTGAGGGCCGCGCCCGCGCCGGGGCCGCCGCAGCGGACCACCCGGCCGAAGCGCTCCAGCAGGGGCTGCGCCCGGTCCAGCGCGGGCTCCTCGCCGCCCGCGTAGACGACCAGCGAGCCGGCCGCCGCCGCGTCGACGCTGCCGAGCACCGGGGCGTCCACCAGGTCGACGCCGTCCGGGAGTCGCCCGCGCTGCTCGGCGACGGCGGCCGGGCCGATCGAGGACATGTCGATCCACAGCGTGCCGGGGGCCAGCGCGGGGCGGAACCGGTCCGCGACCGCGGCGACCGCCGCCGGGTCGGCGAGCATCGTCACCACCACGCCCGCGCCGCGCACCGCCTCCTCGGGGGAGGCCGCCGCGGTCAGGCCCTCCGCCCGGCCCGGGGTCCGGTTCCAGACCGTCAACTCCCTTGCCGCGCCGTCCAGTCGGCGGGCCAGCGGCAGCCCCATCCGGCCCAGCCCCAGCACTGCCACCCGCTCCGTGATCTCCATGCCGACCACGCTAGGTGCGGCACCGGGAGGCGACAAACGAATGTCCGGCATGGTAGCCATGCGAGATGGACATGGCTTGGCTGGAGGTCTTCGGCACCGCCGCCCGGCTCGGCTCGTTCACCGCCGCGGGCGAGCAGCTGGGCTGGACGCAGTCCGCGGTGTCGCGCCAGATCGCCACCCTGGAGGGCGAGTTGGGCGTGGTGCTGTTCGACCGGCTGCCCCGCGGCGTCCGGCTCACCGAATACGGGCGGACGCTGCTGCCGCACGCCGAAGCCCTGCTGGACCGGCTCGACGGCACCCGCCGCGACCTCGCCGCGCTCACCGGCCTCACCGCCGGCCGGCTCCGGCTGGGCGCCTTCGACAGCGCCAACGCCGCCCTCGTCCCGGCCGCGCTGGCCGCCTTCCGGGCCGCGCACCCGGCGGTCGCCCCGACCCTCACCGAGGGGCTCTCCGGCGACCTGCTCGACCTGCTCGCGGACGGCTCGATCGACCTCGCCGTGGTCACCGCGTACCCCGAACACCGGTACGACACCGAGCGGTTCGACCTGCACCGGCTGGCCGACGACCCGGTGCTGGTGGCCCTCCCGCGCACCCACCGGCTGGCCCGGCGCCGCCGCCTGCGGCTGGCCGAACTCGCCGACGAACCCTGGATCGCCGCCAGCCGCCGCCCCGAGGCCACCCTGCTGGCGGCCTGCGTCCGCAGCGGCTTCCAGCCCCGGATCGCCTACGAGGTGGCCGGCTGGACGGCCAAACTCGGCCTGGCCGCCGCCGGACTGGGCATCACGCTGATCCCCGCCCTGGCCGCCCGCGCGGGCCGCCCCGACCTCGCCTTCGTCCCGCTGCACCCGGACGACACCCCCGTCCGCCACGTCCACGCCGCCACCCGCCGCGGCCACCACCCGGCCCCGGCCGTCACCGCCTTCCTGCCCTTCCTGCAGGCCGCGGCCCACGGCTGACCGCCGCCGGACGGTCGCCTATCCTGACGCGATGCGCTTGCGGGGGAGGATGTCGGTGCGGGTGCGGGCCGCGCTCGGTGCGGCGGCGGCGTCGGTGCTCGCCCTGTCGCTGGCCACCGTCTGGGCCGGCGACGCGGCCTACCAGCAGTGGATGCCGAACGCGGAGGCGAAGGCGTTGCGCGAGGCCACCCTGCTGGACGATGCGATCAGGCCCCGGGAGGACCGCCCCGCCGAACCGCAGCACCCCGGCGCCCCGCCCTGGAACGACTGGCTCGGCCGACTGACCGAGGGCGGGTACCAGCATCGGCGTACGCCCTCGTGCTGGAGGACGGCAGCTGGGCCGTCCACGACCGGATCGACCCGGGGAAGTTCAAGTACCTCCCGCCGCTGACCACCCGCGAGTACGGCTACGCCGACCTGGTGCGGATCCACCTGCCCGACGGCGTCGGCTACAACATCAGCACGCCTGTCGGCCCCAACCCCACCGACCGCACCGTCACCTTCCTGCGCCGCACCGAGCCGAACAGCGGCCAGGACCTGAACGCGCTCACCGGCCGGACCGACCTGACCAGCCAGTGGGTCACCACCTACGTCATGGTCAACCCGATCGAGGCGAAGGCCGCCCGGGCCAGGGTCCGCCACATCCTGGGCTGGTACGTGGTGCCGGGCGGGTCGCTGTTCGTGGCGCTGGTGGCCTGGGCGGTCACCGGGCTGGCGCTGCGGCCGGTGGAGGCGATCCGCGGCCGGATGGCCCGGATCGGGGCGGGCGCCTTCCACCAGCGGGTGCCGGTACCGGCGGCCCGGGACGAGATCGCCGCGCTGGCGGTGACCACCAACCTCACCCTGGACCGGCTGGAGCACGCGCTGGACGAGCAGCGCCGCCTGGTCGCCGACGCCGCCCACGAACTGCGCACCCCGGTCGCGGTGCTGCTCAGCACCCTGGAAGTGGCGCTGGCCCACCCCGACCGGGCCGACTGGCGGGCGGTCGCGGAGCGCGCCCACACCGACACCACCCGGCTGCACCGGCTCACCGAGGACCTGCTGCTGCTCCACCGCAGCGAGGAGCAGCCCGCCGGGCCGGCCACCGTCGAGTGGCACGACCTGGTCGAGGAGCAGCTCGCCGAACGGGCCTTCGGCGGCGAGCGGCGGATCCGGACCGGCCCGCTCGAACCCGCCACCGTCCCCGGCACCGAGCCGCTGCTCGGCCGGGTGGTCGGCAACCTGCTGGACAACGCCGTCCGGCACGCCGCCGACGCGATCACCGTGTCGCTCCGCACGGTCGACGGCCGGGCGGAGCTGACGGTCGCCGACGACGGGCCCGGCATCCCGGCCGCCGACCGGGAGCGGGTCTTCGAGCGGTTCGTCCGGCTGGACGAGGCCAGGTCCAGGACGGACGGCGGCGCGGGCCTGGGGCTGTCGCTGGTCCGGGGCATCGTCGAGGGCCTGGGCGGCTCGGCCGAGGCGGTCGAGCCGTCCGCGGGCGCGGGCGCGGAACTGGTCGTCCGGCTGCCCCTCGACCCGTCGGACCCGGGTCAGTCGGACGACCACCGGTACACCGTGACCCCGCCCCCGGCGGCCACCTCGCGGTAGCCCGCGCCCGGCAGTTCGGCGCGGGCCCGGAGCATCTCGGCCTCGGGGAGCGGGAAGTCGCCCGGCCGGTCCAGCACGGCCACCCACTCCGCGGTCGGGCGGCCCCACGGCGCGTCCCGGCCGGGGCGGGTGAGGTAGGGGAAGAGCGAGACGGTGCAGCGCCCGGTCAGCTGGGGCGCCAGCCGGTTCGCGGCGGCGACCCGGGCGCCGTCCGGGACGGTGGCCAGCACGGCCCGGGCGTCCGCCAGTCGCGGGGGAGCGGAGCCGACCAGGGTGGCCGGAAACAGCAGCACCGCCACCACCGGCACCAGCACCGGCACCAGCGCGGCCGCCCGTCCCGGCAGCAGCGCGGCCGCCCGCCCCGGCAGCGGACGGGCCGTCAACCGGCGCTCCGGGCGCAGCAGTCGGCCCAGCCCGTCGGCCAGCGCCAGGAACAGGACCGGCATCAGGACGGCGTTGTAGTGCTGGCCGGTGCCCCAGTAGGCCGGATTGTCCGACCAGAAGCGGGCCGCCAGCGGGGGCACGGCGAGCAGGACCAGCGGCGAGCGCAGCGCCAGGAACCCGGTCGGCAGCAGCAGCACCAGCACCGTCCGCCACTTCCCGACCGGCAGCAGCAGCTGGACCAGCGGATTGCCGCCCCGCCAACTCCCGCCCGCCGCATAGGTGTACAGGCCGCCCGGGTTGTACGCGGGGATGACCACGCCCACCGCCAGCACGGTCGCGCCCACCGCCGCGAGGACGGTCGCCGCGCCCAGCCGCCGCCGACCGCGGGCGAACACGTAGACGCCGACCGCCGCCACCACCAGGCCCTGGTCCTCCTTGACCAGCAGCAGCGGCAGCGCCCACCCCACCGCGGCGCGCCACCGCCCGCGGGCCAGCGCCTCGACCGCGAAGGCGGTCAGCGGGACGGCGAACGCCACCTCGTGGAAGTCGAACCCCACCGCCGACCACAGCCCCCAGGAGAGCCCGTACCCGCAGCCGACAGCCGCCCCGCGCACCGGGCCGAGCCGGTCCACGGCCAGCCGGGCCACCGGCAGCGCGGACAGCGCCAGCAGCGCCGCCTGGGCGAGCAGCAGCGTCCGGGCGTCCGGGAACAGCCGGTAGAGCGGCGCGAGGACGGCGAGCACCGGGCTGAAGTAGTCGCCGAGCAGGTTCAGCCCGGTGCCCTTGAGGGTGGCGACCGGCGCGCCGAGCCCGGCGTAGCCGCGCACGCCCTGCTCGAAGATGCCCAGATCGAACCCGGAGGTCTCCATCCGCTGCTGGCGCACCACCGCCACCGTCCCGTACGCGCCGAACAGGGCCACCGGGAGCAGGACTTGGAACCACCGTCGGAACAGCATGGGCGCGACCGTAGGAAGACCGCGCTGAGGGACTTCTGAACGAAGCTGAAGATCCTTTCAGCCCCGCCCCGCCCCGCCGGGCCCTTGTCTAGGCTGGCCGCATGCGACTCCTACTGGTCGAGGACGAGGCGCGGCTGGCGGAGTCGCTCGCCGACGGCCTGCGTGCCGACGGCTACGCCGTGGACGTGGCCGGCGACGGCGTGAGCGGCCTGGCGCAGGCGACGGCGGTGCCGTACGCGGCCGTGGTGCTCGACCTGATGCTCCCCGGGCTGAACGGCTACCGGGTCTGCCGGGCCCTGCGGCAGGCCGAGAACCCGGTGCCGGTGCTGATCCTCACCGCGAAGAGCGGCGAGTACGACGAGGCCGAGGCACTGGACTGCGGGGCGGACGACTTCCTCCGCAAGCCCTTCTCCTACGTGGTGCTGACCGCCCGGCTGCGCGCCCTGGTCCGCCGCGGCGCGGCCGGCCGGGCCGCGGTGCTGGCGGTCGGCGACCTGGCGGTGGATCCGGCGGCCCGGCGCTGCACCGTCGGCGGGGCCGGACTGCGGCTGACCGCCAAGGAGTTCGGCGTCCTGGAGTGCCTGGCCCGGCGGCCGGACCAGGCCGTCCCGAAGACCGAGATCCTCGACGCGGTCTGGGACACCGCCTTCCGCGGCGACCTCAACATCGTCGAGGTGTACGTGGCCGCGCTGCGCCGCAAACTGGCGGCCGCCCGGGCCCGCTGCGTCATCGAGACGGTGCGCGGCGTCGGCTACCGCCTGGTGCCCTGAACCGCCGGAGCCTCAGGGCCAGACCAGGCAGTACAGCTGGTGGCCGGCCTCGTGCAGGCGGTTGGCGAAGTCCTGCCACTCGTGCAGCATCTGGTAGATGACGAAGGCGTCCCGCGGGCCGCGGCGGTCGGGGACGGTGGACCAGATGAAGGCGGCAGCGCCGAGCTCGGTCTCGTCGGCCTTGCGGAGCGGCTCGACCACGGTGTGCGGGAGCTGGACGACCGCGTAGTCCGGGTGCAGGACGACCAGTTCGAGCGGCGGGACGTGGTGCAGCGGGACGCCCTGGATGCCGGTGAGGACCATCGCGCTCATGGTCTCCGGCTTGATCTTGGTGGAGAGGTGGCCGCCGGCGGAGCCGCTGGTCTCCATCAGGTCGCCGAGCCGGCCGAGGGCGCCGAGTTCGCCGGCGTCGAGCCCGAGCCCGCCGGGGCCGAGGGCGGTGGGAACCCTGGCGGCGGTGGCGCGGTCCGGAGCGCCGAAGTACTTGTAGGTGACCCCCACTCTGCCCTCGCCCCTCCTTCCCCTGCCCGTACCCGTACCCCCGCCGGTCTCTCCGGGGCTGCGGCTGCGCCCCGCCGCCTCGTCGAAACCGTCCTGCCTCTCGGACACTCGGACCATCCTCAACGGAACTCGCCGGAATCGACAGACCCTCGCACGCTCGGTGTCCCTCCGAACATGCCCCTTACCCGCCTGTCGGCGTGCTACACGAGCGCGCGTCACTCGACCTTACCTTCGGCACAGCCCGTGAGGGGAGCAGCACACGGATCATCGTTCCAGATGATCGGGCCCGACATGCAGAACGCCAGGACACGATTTGAGACCATGTGCGGGTAAGAGCGGTTCCCGGCCACTCCCAGCACCCAACGGATGAGCGAGCAGATGAGCTACCCGTACGAAGCCCCCCAGTCCCAGTCGCTGTTCGACCGCGCCCTGGCCGTCACCCCCGGCGGCGTCAACTCGCCGGTGCGGGCCTTCCGCGCGGTCGGCGGCACGCCCCGCTTCATGGTGTCCGGCACCGGCCCGTACCTGACCGACGCGGACGGCCGCGAGTACGTGGACCTGGTCTGCTCCTGGGGCCCGATGCTGCTCGGCCACGCCCACCCGGAGGTGATCGGGGCGGTGCAGCGGGCGGTGGCCCGGGGCACCTCGTTCGGGACGCCCGGGCAGGGCGAGGTGGAGCTGGCCGAGGAGATCACCGCCCGGATCGCCCCGGTCGAGCAGGTCCGGCTGGTCTCCAGCGGAACCGAAGCGACCATGTCCGCGATCCGGCTGGCCCGCGGCTTCACCGGCCGCGCCAAGGTGGTCAAGTTCGCCGGCTGCTACCACGGCCACGTGGACGCCCTGCTGGCCGCCGCGGGCTCCGGCGTCGCCACCTTCGGCCTGCCCGACACCCCCGGCGTGACCGGCGCCCAGGCCGGCGACACCATCGTGCTGCCGTACAACGACCTGGACGCGGTGCGCGCCGCGTTCGCCGCCAACCCCGGCCAGATCGCCTGCGTGATCACCGAGGCCTCGCCCGGCAACATGGGCGTCGTCCCGCCGCTGCCCGGCTTCAACCGCGGCCTGGCCGAACTCTGCCGGGCCGACGGCGCGCTGTTCGTCTCGGACGAGGTGATGACCGGCTTCCGGGTCTCCAGGGCCGGCTGGTACGGGCTGGAGGCCGCCCACGAGGGCTGGGCGCCGGACCTGCTGACCTTCGGCAAGGTGATGGGCGGCGGCTTCCCCGCCGCCGCGTTCGGCGGCCGCGCCGACGTGATGGCCCACCTCGCCCCGGCCGGCCCGGTCTACCAGGCCGGCACCCTCTCCGGGAACCCGGTCGCCACCGCGGCCGGCCTGGCCCAGCTGCGGCTGTGCACCGACGAGGTGTACGCGACGGTCGACCGGGTCGCCGCCGAGGTCTCCGGCCTGGTCACTGCGGCGCTCGCCAAGGAGGGCGTGGCGCACCGGCTGCAGACCGCGGGCAACATGTTCTCGGTCTTCTTCACCGAGCAGCAGGTCACCAACTACGACGAGGCGCGCACCCAGCAGGCGTTCCGCTTCAACTCCTTCTTCCACTCGATGCTGAGCCAGGGCGTCTACCTGCCGCCGTCCGCCTTCGAGTCCTGGTTCGTCTCGGCCGCGCACGACGAGCGCGCGATCGAGCGGATCGCCGCCGCCCTGCCCGCCGCCGCCCGCGCCGCCGCCGAGGCCACCGAGGAGACCGCCAAGTGACCGAGAACACCAGCGAGAACACCCGCGACGACCGCAGCGAGAGCAGCGGCGAGAACAGCAGCGGGACCGGCAAGGACATCACCGTCGTCCACGTGATGCGGCACGGCGAGGTGCACAACCCGGAGGGCGTGCTGTACGGCCGCCTGCCCGGCTACCACCTCTCCGACCTGGGCCGGCAGATGGCCGAGCGGGTCGGCGAGCACCTCAAGGACCGGGACATCACGTACGTGGTGGCCTCGCCGCTGGAGCGGGCGCAGGAGACCGCCGAGCCGATCGCCAAGGCGCACGGCCTGCAGGTGGCGGCCGACCCGCGGCTGATCGAGGCGGAGAACGTCTTCGAGGGCAAGACCTTCGGCGTCGGCGACGGCTCGCTGCGCAACCCCGGGTACTGGAAGTACCTGACCAACCCGTTCAAGCCGTCCTGGGGCGAGCCGTACATCGACCAGGTGGTGCGGATGATGGGCGCCATCGCGGCGGCCCGGGACGCCGCGCGCGGGCACGAGGCGGTGTGCGTCAGCCACCAGCTGCCGATCTGGATCCTGCGCTCGTTCGCGGAGCGCCGCCGGCTCTGGCACGACCCGCGCCGCCGGCAGTGCTCGCTGGCCTCGCTGACCAGCTTCACCTACGAGGGCGACCGGATCGTCTCGATCGGCTACCGCGAGCCGGCCCGGGACCTGCTGCCGGCGCACCTGGTGGGCAAGGGCAAGAAGGGCGACAAGCCGGTCGGCAAGAGCTTCGGGGCGTAGCCCGCACCGGGCCCGCCGAGGTAAGCCCGGCGGGCGGAGAAATGCCCGAATTAAGACGATCATAAGCGGAGAAGCCGCAGGTCACGGGGGGTCGGGTCGACAACGCCGGACCCCCCTAAAACGGGCCGAAGAGCCATGCGAAACTTTTCACATGTCACGGACGTCCAGCCGCATCCGAC
This sequence comes from Kitasatospora sp. YST-16, assembly GCF_026802215.1. Classification (NCBI taxonomy): domain Bacteria; kingdom Bacillati; phylum Actinomycetota; class Actinomycetes; order Kitasatosporales; family Streptomycetaceae; genus Kitasatospora; species Kitasatospora sp. YST-16. Next base: position 2,908,904 of record NZ_CP113837.1, on the reverse strand, counting down.
TCACCGCCGCCCTCGGCGCGGCCTCCGCCCTGGCCCTGGCCGGGTGCTCCAGCTCCGGCAGCAGCAGCGGCGGAGTCGGCTTCGTCACCGGCAAGGGCGGCGTCGCCACCGCCGCCCCCGCCAAGCGGGTCGCCGCCCCCGAGATCACCGGCACCTCGCTGGACGGCGGCGGGGCCCTCAAGCTCTCCGACTACCGCGGCAAGGTGGTCGTCCTCAACATCTGGGGCTCCTGGTGCAGCCCCTGCCGGGCCGAGGCCAAGGGCCTGCAGGAGACCAGCCAGAAGTACGGCGACCAGGTCCAGTTCCTCGGCATCAACACCCGGGACACCGACCCCGCCAACGCCGTCGCCTTCGAGAAGAACTTCGGGGTCACCTACCCGAGCATCTACGACCCGGACGGCGCCGAGATCCTCAAGTTCCCCAAGGGCAGCCTCAACCCGCAGTCCATCCCGACCACCATCGTGATCGACAAGGACGGCAGGCTGGCCGCCCGCGCCATGCGCGCGATGTCCGCCGAGGACCTGCAGAAGATGGTCGACCCGGTGCTGGCGGAGTCGAAGTGAGCGCCCTGCTGGCAGCGGCGGACGTCGGGTACAACGAGACGGTCGGCAGCGGCGCGCTGGTGCTCGCCCTGCCGATCGCGCTGGCCGCCGGGCTGGTCTCGTTCTTCTCGCCGTGCGTGCTGCCGCTGGTGCCCGGCTACCTCAGCTACGTCACCGGCTTCTCCGCCGCCGACCTCTCCGACGCCAGGGGCACCCGGCGCGGCCGGATGCTGCTCGGCTCGGCCCTGTTCGTGGCCGGGTTCGCGGCCGTCTTCATCTCCGAGGGCGCGCTGTTCGGCTACGTCGGGAAGTCCCTGGCGGACCACAAGCGGATCGTCTCGGTGGTCATGGGCGTCGTCACGGTGCTGATGGGCCTGGCCTTCATGGGCCTGCTGCCCGGCTTCTCGACGCGCGAACTGCGCACCCACCGCCGCCCTGCGGTCGGCGTGTACGGCGCCCCGCTGCTCGGCCTGGTCTTCGGCGTCGGCTGGACCCCCTGCCTCGGCCCGACCATGGCGGCGATCAACACGCTCTCCACCAACGAGGCCGACGCGGGGCGCGGCGCACTGCTGATGACGGTGTACTGCCTCGGCCTCGGCGTACCGTTCGTCCTGGCCGCCCTGGCGTTCCGCAAGGCGCTGGGCGCCTTCGGCTGGGTCAAGCAGCACTACCAGTGGGTGATGCGGATCGGCGGCGGCATGCTCGTCGCGGTCGGCCTGGCCCTGGTGACGGGGGTGTGGGACGCGCTGGTCAACCAGCTCCAGTACCTCGCCCAGAACTTCTCGATCGGAATCTGACCGTGAGCGACACCAAGACCAGCCCCAAGCCGGCCGACGCCGCGGAGCCGGACGCCGAGCGGCTCAGCAGCGCGCCGGAGGAGAACGACTCGGTGCCGGCCGGCATGGGCGTGCTCGGCTGGCTGCGCTGGTTCTGGCGCCAGCTGACCTCGATGCGGGTCGCCCTGCTGCTGCTGTTCCTGCTCTCGCTGGCGGCCATCCCCGGCTCGCTGGTGCCGCAGAACACCAACGCGTTCAAGGTCGCGGAGTGGAAGAACGCCCACAAGGGCGTGGCGCCGCTCTTCGAGAAGCTCCAACTCTTCGACGTGTACAGCTCGGTGTGGTTCTCCGCGATCTACATCCTGCTGTTCGTCTCGCTGGCCGGCTGCATCCTGCCCCGCACCTGGCAGTTCGTCGGCGTGCTGCGCGCGCAGCCGCCGGCCGCCCCGCGCAACCTGACCCGGATGCCGGTCTACGCGGCCTGGCACACCGGGGCCGCCCCGGAGGCGGTCAACGCGGCCGCGCACCGGCTGCTGAAGAAGCGCGGCTTCCGGGCCGCGGCCGGCTCCGGCTCGGTGGCCGCCGAGAAGGGCTACCTGCGCGAGGTCGGCAACCTGCTGTTCCACTTCGCGCTGTTCGCCCTGCTGGCCGGCTTCGCCTGGGCCAGCCTGTTCAGCGGCTCCGGCACCAAGATCGTGCTGGAGGGCCAGGGCTACTCCAACACCACCACCCAGCTCGACGACTTCACCGGCTCGGCGTTCTACGGCGTCGACGACCTGGACGCCTTCGGCTTCAAGCTGGACGGCTTCACCGCCGAGTACCAGACCCAGGGCCCGGCGGCCGGCACCGCCAAGGAGTTCGTCGCCAACGTCCGCTACTGGGACGGCGCCGACTCCGGCAAGCAGAAGAACGCCCGGATCGAGGTCAACCACCCGCTGGAGGTGGGCGGTTCCAAGGTCTTCCTGACCGCGCACGGCTTCGCCCCGGTGGTCACCGTCCGCAACGCGAAGAACGAGGTCGTCTACCGCGGCCCGACGCCGTTCCTGCCCCGGGACAGCAACGTCACCTCGCCCGGCGTGATCAAGGTCAACGACTACGGCACCGACGCCCAGGGCAACAAGACCCAGCTCGCCTTCAAGGGCTTCTTCCTGCCCACCGCGGCGGCCGACTTCACCGGCACCGGCCCGATCTCGGTCTTCCCGGCCGCCGCCGACCCCCGCCTGGTGCTCAACGTCTACGCCGGCGACCTGCGCACCGACAGCGGCCTGCCGCAGAACGTGTACGAGCTCGACGACAAGGCGATGACCCAGCTCAAGGTCAACGACGCGCCCGCCACCGCGATCCTCAAGGTCGGCGAGGGCTGGGAACTGCCCGACGGCTACGGCACCCTGACCTTCGACGGCTACCAGCAGTGGGCCAACTTCACCGTCTCGCACCGCCCCGGCAACGCGGTCGCGCTGCTCGGCGCGGTCGCCGCGATCCTCGGCCTGATCGGCTCGCTGTTCGTCCAGCGCCGCCGGATCTGGGTCCGGGCCACCGCCGGGGCCGACGGCCGCACCCTGGTCGAGATCGCCGGCCTGGGCCGCAGCGAGTCCGCCCGCACCGCCGAGGAACTCGCCGAGATCGCCGTCGACCTGCAGGACGACGCCCCAGCCGCGGAGGAGCCCCCGGCCACCGAGGAGCCCCCGGCCACCGAGGAGCCGCCAGGTTCCGAGAGCCCCGAAGACGACGCACCCGCCGCAGCCGACTCCCCGGCCGCTGCCGTTCCCACCGCCCCGGAAACCAAGGAGTAGACGGTGCTGCTCGCGCAGGTCGACACCCAGTTGGCCAACTTCTCCAACTACCTCATCTACTCGGCGATGACGGTCTACACCCTGGCCATGTTCGCCCAGATCTTCGAGTGGACGTTCGGCGCCAAGGGCGGCGTCGCCGTCCGCTCCGCGCAGCAGAGCACCCTGGCCGAGTCGGTCGCCGACTCCGCGGCCGCGGCCAGGGGCGTCCGCAAGGTCACCGTCACCGTCGCCGCCCAGGGCGGCGGCACCACCACCCTCACCCGCACCGCGCTGGCCGACGCCGGCGCCACCACGGTCACCAGCGGCCGCGGCGACGAGGGCCCGGCCGACGGCGCCGGCCCGGCCGGCACCAGCGAGAAGGCCGACCTGGTCGGCCGGATGGCGGTCTCGCTGACCGTCCTCGGCCTGCTGCTGCACGCCGCCAGCGTGGTCACCCGCGGCCTGTCGGTGATGCGCTGGCCGTGGGGCAACATGTACGAGTTCTCGTGCGCCTTCGCCCTGATGATGGTCGCCGCGTACGTCATCCTGCTCGCCACCAAGAAGAACGTCCGCTGGCTCGGCCTGCCGGTCACGGTGGTCGCGCTGCTCATCCTGGGCGTGGCCGTCTCGGTGCTCTACACCGACTCCGAGCAGCTCGTCCCCGCCCTGCACTCCTACTGGCTGGGCATCCACGTCTCGACCGCCACCATCTGCGGCGGCGCCTTCTTCGCGGCGTTCGTCGCCACCGGCGCCTACCTGCTCAAGGACCGCTACGAGCACCGGGTCGCGGCCGGCCTCACCGTCCGCGCCGCCAACCTGATGGAGCGCCTGCCCGCCTCCGGCACCCTGGACAAGCTCTCCTACCGGATCAACGCGATCGTCTTCCCGCTCTGGACGTTCACCATCATCGCGGGCGCGATCTGGGCCGAGGCCGCCTGGGGCAAGTACTGGGAGTGGGACCCGAAGGAGACCTGGTCCTTCATCACCTGGGTCGCCTACGCCGCCTACCTGCACGCCCGGGCCACCGCCGGCTGGCGCGGCCGCAAGGCCGCCTACCTGGCCCTGCTCGCCTTCGCCTGCTGGCTGTTCAACTTCTACGGCGTCAACATCTTCGTCACCGGCAAGCACTCCTACGCCGGCATCTGACGCCCCTCCACCACCCCACACCCACGCACCACAAAGCCGCGAGGAGGGCCGCACCATGGAGTGCGACGAGGTCATCATGACCGTCCGAATCACCGCAGCGGAACGCACGCTGCTGCGACGGCTCGCCCAGGGCCATCACAGCGACGTGTCCGAGGTCGTCGCCGACGGGCTGCTGGACGTCCTGCCCACACTCCACTGCGCGGCGGACGCCTACCGGCTGCTCGCCGCCATCACCACGCCGGCGCCCTGCGCGCTCACCGTCTGGCTCCCCACCGAGCTGGCCGACCTGCTCACCATCGCCGCCGCGCGGATCGCCCACTCCACGGGCGTCCGGCTCGGCTCCTCCTGCATCATGCTGGGGGCCGCCGTCCGGCTCTGGCTGGCCCAGGACCCGCAGCGGCTGGCCGCCAACCTCACCACCATGCACGCCGGCCGTCCGGCGGCGCTGGCGGCCGCCTGAGCGACGACGAGGGCCCGGGGCCCGGCGGGTGCGTCCCGCCGGGCCCCGGGCCCTCGTCGTCCGTTACGCCGCCTGCTGCCAGCCGACGGGGAGAAGTAGGCCGGGCGGCGCTCGATCCGCGACCAGGTGGCGATCGGCTCGACGGCCGGGGCGGCGGCGGTGGCGGCGGCCACCGCGGCCCGGGCGGCGAGGACCGCGGTCAGCGCGGCCAGTTCCTCGGCGTTCAGCGAGCCGCGGACGATGCGGACGAGAGGTTCGCTCATGGTTCCTGTTCTCCCCCAAGCTTGAGTCTGAAAGGTTTCGGCGCGTTCGACCGCCGGTTACATCGGCGGGTTGCCGTGCTTCCGGCTGGGCAGGTCGGCGTGCTTGGTGCGGAGCATGGCGAGCGAGGCGGCCAGCACCTCGCGGGTCTCGGCGGGGTCGATGACGTCGTCCACGAGGCCGCGCTCGGCCGCGTAGTACGGGTGCATCAGCTCGCTCTTGTATTCCTTGATCTTCTGCGCGCGCATCGCCTCGGGGTCCTCCGCGTCGTTGATGTCGCGGCGGAAGATCACGTTGGCGGCGCCCTCGGCGCCCATCACGGCGATCTCGTTGGTCGGCCAGGCGAACGACAGGTCCGCGCCGATCGAGCGGGAGTCCATCACGATGTACGCGCCGCCGTACGCCTTGCGCAGGATCAGCTGGATCCGCGGCACGGTGGCGTTGCAGTACGCGTACAGCAGCTTGGCGCCGTGCCGGATGATGCCGTCGTGCTCCTGGTCGACGCCGGGCAGGAAGCCGGGCACGTCGAGCATGGTGACCAGCGGGATGTTGAACGCGTCGCACATCTGCACGAAGCGGGCGGACTTCTCGCTGGCGTTGATGTCCAGCACGCCGGCCAGCGACTGCGGCTGGTTGGCGATCAGGCCCACCACGTGGCCGTCGATCCGGGCCAGCGCGCAGATCACGTTGGTGGCCCAGCGCTCGTGCACCTCGAGGTACTCGCCGTGGTCGACGATCTCCTCGATCACCTTGCGCATGTCGTAGGGGCGGTTGCCGTCGGCCGGGACGAGGTCCAGCAGCGAGTCGTTGCGGCGCTCGACCGGGTCGTCGTTGGGGACGGACGGCGGCATCTCGCGGTTGTTCTGCGGCAGCAGCGAGAGCAGGTAGCGGACCTCTTCGATGCAGGACTGCTCGTCGTCGTAGACGAAGTGCGACACGCCCGACACCGAGGAGTGCACGTCGGCGCCGCCGAGGCCGTTCTGGGTGATCTTCTCGCCGGTGACGGCCTGCACGACGTCCGGGCCGGTGATGAACATCTGCGAGGTCTCGCGGACCATGAACACGAAGTCGGTGAGCGCCGGGCTGTAGGCCGCGCCGCCCGCGCACGGGCCGAGCATCACCGAGATCTGCGGGATCACGCCGGAGGCCCGGGTGTTGCGCTGGAAGATGCCGCCGTAGCCGGCCAGCGCGGTGACGCCCTCCTGGATCCGGGCGCCGGCGCCGTCGTTCAGCGAGACCAGCGGCGCGCCGGCCGCGATGGCCATGTCCATGATCTTGTGGATCTTCTGCGCGTGGGCCTCGCCCAGCGCGCCGCCGAAGATCCGGAAGTCGTGCGCGTAGGTGAAGACGGTGCGGCCGTGGACGGTGCCCCAGCCGACGACCACGCCGTCGGTGTGCGGCTTCTTCGCCTCCAGGCCGAAGCCCTGCGCGCGGTGCCGGCGCAGCGGCTCCACCTCGTGGAACGAGCCCTCGTCCAGCAGCAGCTCGATCCGCTCCCGGGCGGTCAGCTTGCCCTTCGCGTGCTGGGCCTCGGTGGCCTTCTCGCTGGGGCCGCGGCGGACCTGCTCGCGCAGCTCGTGCAGTTCGGCGACCCGACTACGGGCGTCGGCCGGAGCCTCGCCGCCGACCGGCGCATCGTGCAGGACCGTCATTTCGAACCACTCCAAGCTCGCGTGGGTCAGCGAACACCTCTTCTGTTACGACAGTACGAGTCAGTGCACCCGCCTTTCGGCGTCGAATCCGTACAAGGTCGGGACCCGATCGCTGTACAGCCTCGACAGAAGGGGGCGCACGGGCCTCCTGCCGGGTCGGTCCGGACGGGTGGTCGGGCCGGGGTCGGGCCGGGGGCGGCCGGAGGGTCGAATTGGCAGGTCAGCGGCAAGATCGGGGCAGCAAGGAGGCCGCCGGTCCGCCGCGCGCCGACGGGGGCGCACGGCGGCCGGCGGCCGGGTGCTCGGGCTCCGGAGCAGGTCCGGATGGTAGGGATGCGCCAAAAGGCGGGATCAGCCCTTGGGGCGGTCGCCCTCCTCGGGGCGGTCCCCGCCCCGGCGCAGCTCCTCCTCGCGGCGGCGCAGGTCCGCCTCCCACTGCTTGAGCATGTCCTCGTGCCGCTCGTTGCCGCGCTTCAGCGAGGCCAGGAACTCCGGGTCGTCGTCCGGCGCGAGCGGCCGCCGCGGGCGCTCGTACTCCGGGTACCCGGCGGTCGGACCGGACGGCCAGGCCACCTGCCGGCGGCGGGCCCCGGTGCGGTCGCGCCCGGCCACCAGCCAGGCGATCGAGCCGACCAGCGGGAAGAACAGCACGATGATCACCCACACCACCTTCGGCAGGTGGCGGACCTCGTCCTCGGGGGTGGTCAGGCAGTCGATGAACGCCCACACCCACAGGGCCAGCAGCGCGACCACGGGCACGACTCTCAGCACAGCGCAGAACTCCGGAGCAGGTTCGGACAGGACCCTTGGCGGGCTCAGGGTAGCCCGTATCGGATACTGACAGGTATGGCATACGACGATCTCCGTTCCTTCCTCCGGGCACTGGAGCGGGAAGGCGACCTCAAACGGATCAAGGTCGAGGTCGACCCCCACCTGGAGGTCGGCGAGATCGTCGACCGGGTGCAGAAGGCCAAGGGCCCCGCGCTGCTCTTCGAGAACGTCAAGGGCTCGGCGATGCCGCTGGCCATGAACGTCTTCGGCACCGAGCGGCGGCTGTCCAAGGCGCTCGGCCTGAAGTCGCCCGACGACATCGCCGAGAAGATCGGCGGCCTGCTCAAGCCCGAACTGCCGCAGGGCTTCACCGGGTTCCGGGAGGCGTTCGGCAAGCTCGCCACGATGGCGCACGTCCCGCCGCGGAACGTGAAGTCCGGCGACGCGCCCGTCCACGAGGTGGTGCTCACCGGCGAGGACGTCGACCTGGAGCAGCTGCCCGCGCTGTTCACCTGGCCGCTGGACGGCGGCTCCTTCTTCAACCTCGGCCTCACCCACACCAAGGACCCGGACTCCGGCGTCCGCAACCTCGGCCTGTACCGGCTGCAGCGGCACGACAGGCGCACCATCGGCATGCACTGGCAGATCCACAAGGACAGCCGCAACCACGCCGCGGTGGCCGCCAAGCGCGGCGAGAAGCTGCCGGTGGCGATCGCCTTCGGCTGCCCGCCCGCCGTCACCTACGCCGCCACCGCGCCGCTGCCCGGCGACATCGACGAGTACCTGTTCGCGGGCTTCGTCGCGGGGGAGCGGGTCCGGATGGTCGACTGCAAGACCGTCCCGCTGCAGGTCCCGGCGGACGCCGAGGTGGTGCTGGAGGGCTGGCTGGAGCCCGGCGAACTGCTGCCCGAGGGCCCGTTCGGCGACCACACCGGCTTCTACACCCCGCAGGAGCCGTTCCCGGCGCTGACCATCGACTGCGTCACGATGCGCCGCCGCCCGATCCTGCAGTCCATCGTGGTCGGCCGCCCGCCGACCGAGGACGGGCCGCTCGGCAAGTTCACCGAGCGCTTCTTCCTGCCGCTGCTCAAGGTGATCATCCCGGACATCGTCGACTACGACCTGCCCGAGGCCGGCGGCTTCCACAACTGCGTGATCGTCTCGATCGACAAGAAGTACCCCAAGCACGCCCAGAAGGTCATGCACGCCATCTGGGGCGCCCACATGATGTCGCTCACCAAGCTGATCGTCGTGGTGGACGCCGACTGCGACGTGCACGACTACCAGGAGGTCGCCTGGCGGGCCCTGGGCAACGTCGACTACAGCCGGGACCTCTCGGTCGTCGAGGGCCCGGTCGACCACCTCGACCACGCCTCCTACCAGCAGTTCTGGGGCGGCAAGGCGGGCATCGACGCCACCCGCAAGCTCCCCGAGGAGGGCTACACCCGCGACGGCGGCTGGCCCGAGATGGTCGCCTCCGACCCGGAGACCGCCGCCCGGGTCACCCGCCGCTGGAAGGAGTACGGGCTGTGACCACCGCCGACGCGTTCGAGGCCCCGCCGAGCCGGACCCGGGCCTTCCTGCGCCTGGTCGCCATCGAGCACTCGGTGTTCGCGCTGCCCTTCGCCTACACCGCCGCGCTCACCGCGATGTTCCTCGCCGACAAGTCCGTGCACTGGCGCGAACTGCTGCTGGTCACCGTCTGCATGGTCGGCCTGCGGACCTTCGCCATGGCCGCCAACCGGATCATCGACCGCGAGATCGACGCCCGGAACCCGCGCACCGCCGGCCGCGAACTCGTCACCGGCGCCGTCTCGGTGCGCACCGCGTACGTCGGCTCGGCGATCGCCCTGGTGGTCTTCCTCGGCTCGGCCGCGCTGCTCAACACCCTCTGCCTGCTGCTGGCCCCGGTCGCCGTCGTCCCGATGGTGGTCTACCCCTACGGCAAGCGGTTCACCGACTTCCCGCAGGCCATCCTGGGGCTCGCCCAGGCGATGGGCCCGATCGGCGCCTGGCTGGCCGTCACCGGCACCTGGTCCTGGGACGCGGTGGTGCTCGGCCTCGCGGTCGGCATCTGGATCGGCGGCTTCGACCTGATCTACGCCTGCCAGGACGTCGCCGCCGACCGCGGCATGGGTGTCCGCTCGGTGCCCGCCCGCTTCGGCGTCCCGGCCGCTATCACCGGCGCCCGGGTCTGCCACGCGATCACCACCGCGCTGCTGGCCTGGTACGCGGTGCTGACCGACGCGGGCGCGTTCTTCTGGTGCGGGCTCGCCGTGGTGGCGGGCGCGTTCGTCTACGAGCACACCATCGTCAAGCCGAACGACCTGTCCCGGCTGAACCGGGCGTTCTTCTCCACCAACGGGTTCGTGGGCATCTCGCTGTTCGCCTTCGCGCTGATCGACCTGATCGCCCGCGGCCTGACGGTCTGACGGCCGCGCTAATCCGCTGGCCCGTGCCCGCCGCCCGTCCCTAGGGTGGCGGGCATGCGCGTCCCCTACCCGCGGACCCCGCACCTCCCGTGGTCGCCGGGGGCGGCGGCCGACGACCTCCGCAGCGGCGACCTCTCCGGCCTGGCCGGCGCCGAGGTGGTCGTCACCGAGAAGCTCGACGGCGAGAACACCACGCTGTACGCGGACGGGCTGCACGCCCGCTCGCTGGACTCCGGGCACCACCCGTCCCGGGCCTGGGTGAAGGGCCTCCAGGGGCGGATCGGCGCGGGCGTCCCGGCGGGCTGGCGGATCTGCGGCGAGAACCTGTTCGCCCGGCACTCGCTGGCCTACACCGACCTGGACAGCTGGTTCTACGGCTTCTCAGTCTGGACGGCCGAGGACCGCTGCCTCGACTGGGACGCCACCGTCCGCTTCCTGCGCCGCCTCGGCGTCCCGGCGCCCCGGGTGCTGTGGCGCGGCCGGTACGAGGAGCGGGCGATCCGCGCGCTCAAGCTCGACCCCGAGCGCCAGGAGGGCTACGTCGTCCGCACCGTCGCCGGGTTCGACCGAGCCGAGTTCGGACGGCGGGTCGCCAAGTGGGTCCGGCCGCACCACGTCCGGACCGACACGCACTGGATGCACGCCGCCGTGGTGGAGAACGGCCTCGGGCCGAACTCCGCGCTCTGGCACGTCCGTTCGGGCGGCGAACCGGACGCCGCCGGACTCGGCGCCGCGCTCGGCCTCCCGCTGCACCCCGAACTCGACGACGTCACCGCCCGGTTGGACGCGCTCGGCCGCACCGGCGACGCCCGGCTCGCCGGCGTGCTCGCGCACGGGCTGCGCACCGCCCGCCGCGCCGAGCTGATGCCCCGGCTGGCCGGGCCGCTCGGCCTCCGGCAGGCCCGCCGGGTCGCCGACCTGGTCGGCCTCCACCCGCGACTCGGGCAGCCTTTCCCCGACGAACACCGCCGGGCCGGACTCACCGCCCTCACCGCCGCCGCCGACCTCGGCGTGCTGCACGCCGTCGCCGCCGCCGCGCTGCCCGCCGCCGAGCAGGAGGTCGCCTGGTCCGCCCTGCACGCCGAGGACGCCGGGCTGCTCGGCCCCGACCCGCTCGGCTGGCTGCGCACCGGCCTGCGCGAGGCCCTGACCGGCCTCGACTCGGACGTCCGGGACCGGTGCTGGGCGCACGCCCGCGAGGCGTACGGACTCGGCCGGATCTCCACCGTCGAGGAGGCCGTCGCCGCCACCTGGACCTGGCGGGACGGCCGCTTCCCCCGGCTGACCCACCTGTGCGGCCCCTCCGGCAGCGGCAAGTCCACCCACGCGGCGACCCTGCCCGGCACCCGGATCTCGCTGGACGATCTGCGGGCCGCCCGCGGCTCCCGCACCGAACAGCGTGACAACCCCGAACTCCTGCGAGAGGGTCTCACCGCGCTGGAGGCCGCCCTCGCCGACGGCGGCACCGCGGTCTGGGACGCCACCTCGCTCAACCGCCACCAGCGCGCCCACGTGCACGCCGTCGCCGAACGCCGCGGCGCGCTGCTCACCCAGGTGGTCACCGTCGTCGACGAGGCCGAACTGCTCCGCCGCAACGCCGTCCGCCCGCACCCCGTCCCCGCCGAGGTGCTCACCGCCCAACTGCACCGCTGGAGCCCGCCCTACCCCGGGCAGGCCCACCGCACCCGCTACCTCGACGCCGACGGCACCGTGGCGGACGGCGCGGGATCCCTGGACGAGGAGGACTGATGCGTCCGATCGAGCAGGTCTGCCAACGCATCCGCTGGGACGACCGGTTCGACCCGGCCCGGTTCACGCTCGGCGTCCGGCAGCGCGACGACCGGATCAAACGCGTCCCGCTGGAGACCTTCACCGCCGCCGGGGACGTGCCCTGGCACCGGGTCCGGCAGGTCGAGGCCGACGGGCAGGTGGTCTGGGACCGCGAGCGCGGCACCGACCTGCTCGACACCACCACCGCCGGACGGCGCCGGCGCCCGCGCGGCCTGCCCGCGCCGTTCTTCACCCCGAGCACCCCGCACGCCTGGCACCCCGACCGCGGCTGGCGGCCCGCCGAGGCCGAACCGGCTCTACCCGCAGGAGAGTTGAAGGTCGTCACCTGGAACACCCTGTGGGACCGCTACGACGCCGACCGGATCCACACCGTCCGCCGCCGCCCGCTGCTGCTCGCCGAACTCGAAGCCGCCGACGCCGACCTGATCGCCCTCCAGGAGGTCGAACCCGCCCTGGTCAAGCTCCTGTTGAACCAGGACTGGGTGCGCGGGCAGTACACCCTAGGCGCCGACCCGTTCGGCCGCGAGATCGACGGCCACGGGCTGCTGCTGCTCTCCCGGCTGCCCGTCCTGGAGGCCGGCCGGCACGCACTGGGACCGCACAAGGCCGTCACCGCGATCACCGTGCCCACCGCCGCCGGACCGCTCACCGTCGCCGCCGTCCACCTCAGCAGCGACCACTCGGCCGACGGACCGGCCCGCCGCACCGCCGAACTCGCCGAACTGGCCCAGGGGTTCGCGGCCGTAGACGGCGAACTCCTGGTCCTCGGCGACTTCAACGACAGCGGCTGGGAGCCGTGCACCGCACTCGGCCTGCGCGACGCCTGGACCGAGCAGTACGGCCCCGAGGACCGCACCCCCACCTTCGACCCGACCGCCAACCCGCTCGCCGCCGTCGGCTCCCGCACCGGCCGGGCCGGCCGCCTCGACCGGATCCTGCTCCGCCCCGGCCGGGCCCGCACCGCCACCGCCCACCTGCTCGGCGACCGCCCCGACCCCACCGGCCTGCACCCCTCCGACCACTACGGCCTCGCCGCCGTCGTCGGCCTCACCGACACCCCCGGCGTCGAGGCGCTCGACGCCCCGCCGACCGTCCGGACCGCCGTCGCCTGGCTCCCGCCCGCCGAACTCCGGCCCGCCATCCAGGAGTTGCGGTCCCGCACCGACCCGCAGTACGACCGCTGGCCGCCGCACGTCAACCTGCTCCACGGCTTCGTCGCCGAGCACCACTTCGACCGGGCCCTCCCGCTGCTGGCCGAAGCCGCCGCCGAAACCGCCCCGTTCCGCACCACCCTGTCCGGCGTCCACACCTTCACCCACCGGCTCACCGCCACGCTCTGGCTCGACCCCGCCGTCGGCGCCGCCGCGCCCTGGGCCGCCCTCCGGCACGCCCTGGCCCGCCGCTTCCCCCGCTCCACCACCCACGGCGAGGGCTACCACCCGCACCTCACCGTCGGCCTGGCCTACGAACCGCACGACGCCGCCGACGCCGAGGCCGCCCTCGGCACCAGCACCGCCACGGTCGGCGAACTCGTCGTGCTCTCCCGGCGCGGCGACAGGCCGATGCTGCCGCGCGCGACCATTGCGCTCGGCACCGGCGAGATCCGCGAGCTGCCCGAGCCGGCCGCCCCGGTCGCCCGTACCGAACCTGCCTTGGACATCGGCGAGTTGACCGACCGGATCGCCGCCGCGCTGCCCGGCGAGACCCACCTGGCCGGCTCCCGCCGGATGGGCTGCCACCTCGACGGCGCCGACCTCGACCTGGTCACCGTCCTGCCCGGCGCCGTCCGACCCGCGCTGCTGGCAGGGAAGCTGGCCGAGGCGCTGCCCGAGGCCCGGAACATCCGGGAAGTCCACGGCGCCCGCGTCCCCGGCCTGCGGCTGGACGTCGCCGACCTCGCCGTCGACCTGGTGCTCGCCCCCGCCGAGGACTCCGCGATCGCGTACAGCGCCGTCACCGACGCCGACGCCGTCCTGGCCGCCGTCGGCCCCCGCCACGCCGCCTTCGCCGCCCTCACCCGCCGGGTCAAGAGCTGGGCCTCCGCCCGCGGCCTGGTCTCCGCGCCCTTCGGCCAACTCCCCTCCCTCGCCTGGACGGTGCTCGCCGCCCGGACCGTCACCGAGGCCGGCACCGAGGACCCGGCCGAACTGTTCCACCACTTCACCGAGACCTGGGCCGCACACGACTGGCGCCACCCCGTCACCCTGCACGGCGGCCCCACCACCCCGCAGCCCGACCCCGTCACCGTCCTCACCCCCACCGCCCCCGTCCGCAGCTGCACCACCCAGGTCGGCCCCGGCACCCGCGACCTGCTCACCGAAGAGCTCTACCGCGCCTGGGAACTCGGCCCCGACCACCCCGAACTCCTCGCCCCGCCCCCGCTGCACCGCCGCCACGCCGCCTGGCTGCTGCTCACCCCCGCCCCCGACCGCCTCGGCGCCACCCGCGGCCGCCTGCGCACCCTCCTCACCGCCCTCGACCCCCTCGCCCCCACCCACCACGCCTGGCCCCACCCCCTCCCCGGCCCCACCCTCGCCATCGGCCTCGGCCCCACCCCGCCCACCCCGGAAACCCTGGCCCCGCTCCTCCGCCGCACCCTCCCGGACGTCCCCACCCGCTACGCCTCCGGCGGCGACCTCGGCTTCTAGAACGGCGGGATGCGAAATCAGGGGCTCGGGGAACGGCGAGCCCGAGTCTGCTGGCGGTGCACTGCCGTTGCGCGCATCGGCTTCCGGTTCTGTCACTACACGCAGCAGCACGGACCTCCGATGGGCTCCGACCGCCAGCAGCATCGACTCGCCGTTCCCCGAGCCCCTGAATGCGCGTCCCTACGCCCCCTCCAACGCCAGCCGCGCGTACGCCCGGACGTCCGCGTCGCCGTCCGTCAGCCGTTCCCGCAGCGCCGCGGCGACGTCCGCCTCCGCGGCGCCCGCGGCCATCGCCCGGACGGCGGCCTTGCGGACGTCTCCGTTCCCGTCCGTCGCCAGCACCGTCAGCGCCTCCCAGCGTCCGGCCGCGCCCAGCACGCCCGCCGCAGCCTTGCGGACCTGCCAGGCCGGGTCCGGGCGCTGTGCCAGTTCCGCCAGCGCCCCGCCCAGGCCCGCCGCACCGGTGAAGGCGCCGGCCCGCACCAGCGGGTCGGGGTCCTCGGCCAGTACCACCAGCACTGCCGCCGAGGCGGGGTCGCCGATCACGCCCAGCCCCTCGCCGACGGCGACCCGGACCTCCCGGGCGGGGTCCGTCGCCCCGGCGGCCAGCGCGTCCGCCGCGTCCAGCGAGACCAGCCCCCGGACGGCCTGCAGCCGCACCGCCGTCTCGGCGTCGCGCAGTCCGGCCGCGAACAGCTCCACCGATCCGCCGCGCAGGACTCGGGCGAGTTCCTGGACGCCCGCCCGCACCACCGGGTCGGCGGATCCGGCCGCGGCGGCCAGCGCGGTCCCCAGCGCGGGGTCGAGGACCTCCACCAGCTCCCGCAGGCCCGCGACGGCCGCGCCGCGGACCCGCCCGTCCGGGTCGCCGAGCGCGGCGACCAGCGCGCGGCCGGTGCCGTCCGGGGTGTGCTCGGTGAGCGCGGCGACGGCGGCCAGCCGGACGTCCGGGTCGGGGTCGGTCAGGTAGTCGACGACCGCGGCGCCCTCGGCCCGCAGCACCTCCAGGACGCGCCCCTGCGGCTTCGAGGCGCCGGTGGCCCCCGTCCCGCCCGCCGCGACCGCGCTCACCCCGGTGCGGCCGACCACCATCGCCTCGACGGTGCCGAGCAGTTCGACCTCCCCGCCGGGCGGCTCCAGCCCGTCGACCGGCACGAGGTAGGGCGCGACCGGCCGGGTCAGGAACTCCATCGCGCCGTCCCCGGCCCGCTTGCGCAGGTTGAGGTGCCGGAACCAGCCGGTGTCGTCCCGCTCGGGCCGGTCGAGGCGCTGGTGGTAGAGGCCCCAGCGGGACTCGTCGCGGGCCAGCGAGGCGCGCGCCGCCATCTCGGCGCAGTCCCGGATGAAGTCGACCTCGACCGCCCGCATCAGCTCGTGCGGGGTGCGGGCGCCGATCGAGGCGACCTCGCCGCGCATCCGCTCGAAGTGGTCGAGCGCGACGGAGAGCCGGGCTCCGGTCTTCGGCGGGGCGATGTAGTCGTTGACGAAGCGCCGCAGCTTGTACTCGACCTGCTGCTGCGGCGGCCCGTCGGGGTGCTCCAGCGCCCGGTAGACCAGCCGGTGCGCGTCGGCGACCTGGTCCTGAGGCAACTCCGGCCGCACGGCGGGCAGTTGGCCGGCCGCGTGGGTGCCCGCCAGTTCGCCGAAGACGAACGCCCCGATCATGTAGTTGTGCGGCACGCAGGCCAGGTCCCCGGCCGCGTACAGCCCGGGCACGGTGGTCGCGGCGTTCTCGTCGACCCAGACGCCGCTGGCGCTGTGGCCGCCGCACAGGCCGATCTCGGAGATGTGCATCTCGACGTCGTGGGTGCGGTAGTCGTGGCCGCGCCCGGCGTGGAAGGTGCCCCGGCTGGGGCGCTCGGTGGTGTGCAGGATGGACTCCAGCGCCTGCACGGTCTCCTCCGGCAGGTGGGTGGTCCGCAGGTACACCGGGCCCCGGTCGGAGGCGAGTTCGACCGCGAACTCGGCCATCATCTGCCCGGACCAGTAGTCGGAGTCGACGAACCGCTCGCCGTGCCGGTTCACCTGGTAGCCGCCGAACGGGTTGGCGACGTACGCGCAGGCCGGGCCGTTGTAGTCCTTGATCAGCGGGTTGACCTGGTAGCACTCGATGCCGGACAGCTCCGCGCCCGCGTGGTACGCCATCGCGTAGCCGTCGCCCGCGTTGGTCGGGTTCTCGTAGGTGCCGTACAGGTAGCCGCTGGCGGGCAGCCCGAGCCGCCCGCACGGCCCGGTGGCCAGCACCACCGCCCCGGCCGAGACCAGCACGAACTCGCCGCTGCGGGTGTCGAACCCGGCCGCGCCGACCGCCCGGCCCCCGGAGGTGAGCACCCGCACCGGCATCACCCGGTTCTCGATGGTGACCTTCTCGCGCATCCGGCGCTCGCGCAGGACGCGGTACAACACCTTCTTGACGTCCTTGCCCTCGGGCATCGGCAGCACGTACGACCCGGAGCGGTGCACCTGCCGCACCGCGTACTCGCCGTGCTCGTCCTTCTCGAACTTCACGCCGTAGCGCTCCAGCCGCTGCACCATGGCGAAGCCGCGCCGGGCGGTCTGCCGGACGGTGGCCTGGTTGACGATGCCGTCGTTGGCGCGGGTGATCTCGGCGACGTACGCGTCCGGATCGGCCCGGCCGGGGACGATCGCGTTGTTGACGCCGTCCATGCCCATGGCGAGCGCCCCGGAGTGGCGCACGTGCGCCTTCTCCAGCAGCAGGACGCGGGCGCCGGCCTCGGCGGCGGCGATCGCGGCCATCGACCCGGCGGTGCCGCCGCCGATCACCAGGACGTCGCACTCCAACCGGCGCGCCTCGCTGATCTCGGGTGTGCGCATCTGCCGTGCCTCTCAAGTGTGTTCAGGTGTACGGGGTTCAGGCGTACTGGGTGAGGAGCAGCGCCCGCAGCGCGCTCCGGTCGGCCGCCGGGTCGCGCGGCGCGGGCACCTCGTGCAGGGCGGCCAGGGTGCCGCCGGACAGCACGGCGACCCGGTCGCCGAGCAGCAGCGCCTCGTCCACGTCGTGGGTGACGAAGACGACCGTGCAGCGCTCCTTCTCCCAGACGGCGAGCAGCAGTTGCTGCATCGCGGCGCGGGTCTGCGGGTCGAGCGCGCCGAACGGCTCGTCCATCAGCACGGCCTTCGGCGCGCCGACCAACGCCCGGGCCAGCTGGACGCGTTGGCGCTGCCCGCCGGACAACTCCCGTGGCAGCCGCTCGCCGTGGCCGTCCAGGCCGACCCGGCCCAGCCAGTCGGCGACCGGGGCGCGCCGCTCGGCGCGCTTCAACCCGGCGATGGCGAGCGGGAGTTCGAGGTTGCGGCGGACGGTGCGCCAGGGCAGCAGCCCGTCCTCCTGGAAGACCAGCGCCCGGTCCGCGCCGGGCCCGGCCAACGGCCGCCCGTCGGCCAGCAGTTCGCCGCCGGTCGGCCGCAGCAGCCCGGCCAGCGCCCGCAGCAGGGTGGACTTGCCGCAGCCGGACGGCCCGAGCACGGTCAGCACCTCGCCCGGCGCGACGTCCAACTCGACGCCGTGCAGCACCGGTTGACCCGGGTGGCCGACGCTCAGGCCGCGCGCGGTCAGTCGCAGGCTCATGCCGCCACCCCCGCCGGGACGGCGGCGGGCAGCCAGCGGGTCAGCCGCCGCCCGAGCAGCTCGACCGCGCCGGAGGTGGCCCAGCCGAGCAGCCCGATGGTGGCCATCCCGACGAACACCCCCGGGTAGTCCAGCACGGTGTACGCGGACCAGGTCCGGTAGCCGACGCCGTACTGGCCGGAGACCATCTCGGCGGAGATCACGCAGATCCACGAGACGCCCAGGCCGACCGACAGCCCGCCGACCACCCCGGGCAGCGCGCCCGGCAGCACCACGCCGAACAGCACCCGCCCCGTCCCGCCGCCCATCGTGCGCACCGCCTCCTCCCAGCGCGGCGGCACCGCCCGCACCGCGTGCCGGGTGGCCACCGTGACCGGGAAGAACGAGGCGGCGCAGGTGATGAACACGATGCCCTGCTCGTTCTCCGGGAACAGCATGATCGCCACCGGGACGAGCGCGATCGCCGGGATCGGCCGGATCAGCTCCAGCACCGGGCCGAGCAGGTCGGCGGCGGTGCGCGAGCGGGCGGTCAGCACCCCGGCGGTGACGCCGAGCACGGCGGCCAGCGCGAAGCCGGTGCAGATCCGCCGCAGGCTCTCGGCCAGGTCCTGCCAGTACACGGCGGTGCCGAGCTGCACCCGCAGCGCGTCGGCGACCTGCAGCACCGTCGGCAGGTGGTCGAAGCGCACCCAGGCCACCACCTTCAGCGCGGTGAGCAGCTGCCACAGCCCGAGGAAGCCGAGCAGCGCCGCCGCCCGCAGCAGCCTGCGCCGCGCGGTCACGAGGCGTCCAGCGCTTGCTGGTAGGTCAGCCCGGTCGCGGTCGGGTGGGCGGCCAGGTAGGTCTTCGCGCCGTCCTCGGTGGTGAAGGGCTTGAACGCGTCGCCGTCGCGCACCCACCAGTCCTGGTCGGCGAACCAGCGGGTGCCGGTGGCGGCGTCGGGCACGTACGCGGCCCGCAGCTTCCCGCCCGAAGCCGCGCCCGCCTTCACGGCCTTGAGCAGGCAGGTCGGGTCGGCGGCCGGCCGGGTGGCCTGCTCGCCCTGGTACCAGAGCTCGCCGGCCAGCGCCGGGTCGGTGACGGGCTTGCCGCAGACCGGGTCGGTGCCGGTGATCCGGGCGGGCTCGCCGTCGGTGACGCCGGAGTCCTTCAGGTAGGACGGGTCGGTGAACCGGTCCAGGTCGAGCGCCTTGAGGACGCCGACCGAGGCCAGGAACGGCACGTCGGTGCGCAGCGCGGCCAGCAGCCGCGGGTCGAGCGCGGTGGCGAAGGTGGCGATGCCGTTCGGGCCGTTGTAGAGGTACACCACCTCGGGCGGCAGGCCGGTGGCCTCGGCGACGCTCTGCGCGGCGGCCAGCGGGTGCTGGTTGAGGTCGCGGGTGGCGGCGTCCTGGGCGCGCAGGAAGGCCCGGACCACGTCGGCGTGCGCGGTGCCGAACTTCTGCCGCACCACCACGCCGTGCAGGGTGGGCCGGCCGAGCGCCGCGCCGTCGTACAGCAGCCGCCCGTCCCCGGCGAACACCACGGCGGCCGGCCAGGCCACGAACTGGGCCAGCGCGTCCACGCCGTGCGCCTTCAGCGCGGAGGCGCCGACGGCGGGCTGCTGGTTCTGCTTCTGGATGTCGGACTCGGCGACCCCGGCCTTGGCGAGGGCCTGCACCAGGGTGCCGTCGGAGGCCGAGCCGACCGAGCTGGAGACCTTCTTGCCCTTCAGGTCGGCCAGCGTGTGCGCGGGCGAGTCCTTCGGCACCACGACGGAGTTGAGCGCGCCGAGCAGGTTGTAGCCGGTCACCGAGACCAGCCGGGTGCCGGGCCCGCCGGCCGCCTGGGCCCGGGAGCCGTTGATCAGCAGCGGGTAGTCGCCCATCGAACCGATGTCGATCTTGTCGGCGAGCATCTGCGCGGTGATCGGCGCGCCCGCGTCGTAGTCCTGCCAGACCACCTTGTAGTGCCGGCCGTCCTGCTTCCCCAGTTCGGCGAGCTGCTGCTCGAAGTAGCCGCGGGCCCGCAGCAGCGTCCCGGCGGTGACGGTGTTGATGGTCTTCGACTGGTAGCCGACCACCACCTCGACCGTTTTTGAGTCGCCCCCGGAGGAGCACCCGGCGGCCCCCGCGACCAGCGCCCCGGCCGCCGCCAGCACGCCCAACTTCCTTACTGCACCAGACATGTGACGCATCCTCAGCGAATCAGGTAGGGCATGTTGACGGTGACCGCCCCGGTGGGGCAGCGGGCGGCGCACGGGCCGCAGTACCAGCACTCGTCCACGTGCATGTACGCGGTGCCGCTCTGGTCGTCGATCGCCAGCGAGTCCAGCGGGCACATGTCGACGCACAGGGTGCAGCCGGCGATGCACAGCGAGGCGTCGATGGTCACGGGCACGTCGGTGCGGTGCTCGGCGAGCGCCATCGGTCCAACTCCAAGGTGAGGAAGGTCAGTTCGGGTTTCGCGGGGTCAGGCGAGGTCGCGGAGCAGCCGGCCGCGCATGGCCAGCCGGTCGCCGCGGAAGCGCACGTACTCCAGGTCCACCGGCCGTCCGTCGGCCAGCGTGCTGAGCCGCTCCAGCATCAACAGGGCGGACCCGCGCGGGACTTCGAGCACCGCGGCGGAGTGCGCGTCGGCGTTGACGGCCTCCAGGGTGATGTCGGCGGCGCCCAGCGGCTGCCCGGCGGCCTCCTCGATCAGCCGGAACACGTCCCGGTGCGCGAGGTCGGCCGGCTCCAGCAGCGCGCCGATGTCCGGCGCCAGGTAGGTCAGGTCCAGCGACAGCGGCAGCCCGTTCAACCGGCGCAGCCGCTCCACGTACACCACGTCCGCGCCGTCCGGCAGCCCGAACCGGCGGGCCACCGCCCCCGGCGCCCGGACCGGCCCGAACGAGCGGACCTCGTTCACCACCTCGCCGTGCTCGTGCAGGGTCTCGGCCAGGCCCTCCAGCCGGTTCAGCCCGTGCGGCACCTTCTCCGCCGCCACCAGCGTCCCCGACCCGGGCACCCGGCGCACCAGGCCCTCCCCGCGCAGCAGGTCCAGCGCCTGCCGCACGGTGTTCCGGGACGCCCCGAACTCCTGCGCCAGCACGTCCTCGTGCGGCAGCGGACCGGCCCCGAACGCCTCGCTCAGCACCTGCTGCCGCAGCACGTCCGCGACCTGCCGGGCCCGGTCGGCCCGCGGTCGCCTGGCCGCGCCACTGTTCTGGCTGCGAACGGTGTTCTCGCTGGTCATCGGGTCTGCTCCGGCCCTCGGCTGCGCTGTCGGCGGCAACCCTAGGGCCGCGGCGCCCCGGTTTTCGTTGCCGCACCATTACGCCACCTGACGCCCCGTCGGAACCGGCTCCCACCTGCGAGAACACCGTTTCCGCCGGACGAACCGCCACCCGCCGCGCCGATGCGCCATGCTGGAGGACGGGGGGTCACCGCGAACGGAACGGGGAGCACGATGATCGGCACACTGCAGTGCGTGGTGCTGGACTGCCACTACCCGGCGGGCCTGGCCCAGTTCTACGCCGCCCTGCTCGGCGGCGAAGCGGACCGGCCCGACCCGCGCTGGTCGCTCGACGAGGCCTGGTCCACCGTCCACCTGCCCGACGGCCGGGTGCTCGGCTTCCAGCGGGTCGAGGACTACCGCCAGCCGATCTGGCCCGACCCGGCCCACCCCCAGCAGCTCCACCTCGACATCGACGTCGCCGACCTCGCCGAGGCCGAGCGCGGGGCGGTCGCCCTCGGCGCCGAGGTCAAGGCCCGGCACGAGCGCTGGACGGTCCTCACCGACCCGGCCGGCCACCCGTTCTGCCTGGTCCCGCGCCGGGCCGGCTGACCTGGCCGACTGACCGGGCCGGCTGACCGGGCCGACCGCTGCGGGTCGACGGGCGTCAGGCCAGCGAGAGCACGTCCCCGACCCGCAGCAGCCCCGGCCGCGCCACCGTCGCCAGCGCGCCCAGCTCGCCGTCCCGCTCGTGCGCGACGGCCTTCAGGATCTCCGGCGCGTGCGGCAGCCCCGGCTGCGCCGCCCCGACCATCGCGCACCGCACGCTGGCCCGGACGAACGCCAGCCGCACCCCGCCCTTCACCCGGCCCTCCCGGCCGAACCACCCGTCCTCGCCGAACGGCGGCGTCCCCGGCGGGGTCCGCAGCAGCACGTTCGGCCGGAACCGGCGCTCGTCGACCACCGCCGACGGCACCGCCTGCGCGACCCAGTCCAGGGTGGCGGTGGTCAGCACGCTCACCGGTAGCTCGTCGAAGTGCGACACCGCGTCCTCGCGGGCCAGCGCCACGTCCTCCTGCTCCAGGTAGGCGCGCAGGAAGGGGTCCGGGTCCGGCACCGGCATCCCCAGCGGGTCGAACAGCTCCGGGACGTCGATCCGCGGTCCCAGCCGGGCGCTGAGCCGCAGCAGCCCGTCCATCCGCCGGAACCGCCGGGTGCTCTTCCCCGACCCGAGCTTCCCGGCGCCGTCGCGCACCGCGTACAGCCGGTCGCCGACCAGACCGCGCCCCTCCACCTCGACGGAGTCGAGCAGCTCGCCGCCCGCGGACTTCACGGGATAGCGCCACAAGCGCTCGACCACACCGACGATCTCAGGCATGGCGGGAGCCTAGCGGGGCGCTCCGGGATGGTCTAGACCAAGTCCCGGAAGCGGGCGCTCCGTTGGCCGCCCCCGCCACCCCCGCCGCTCACCCGATCCGCGCCACCGCCCGCACCGGCGCCCCGTCCGCCGCCGTCAACCGCAACGGGAACAGCGACACCTCCACCGGCCGCCCCGCCGCCTGCGCCTCCAGCAGCGCCGACAGGTCGGTCAGGTTCTCCGCGATCACCCCGCCGCCCTCCGGCCCCAGCAGCACCCGGTGCGCCGCCAGCGTCGCCTGCTCCGGCTCCGGGTCGTGCTCGTCCGCCAACTCGGCCAGCAGACTGGCCACTTTCGGATCCGACGGCCCCGGATCCGGCGTCGGGTCCACCGACAGCGCGTCGATCCCCACCGTCCGCACCCCCGCCGCCACCACGGCCTCCGCCGCCTCCGGCGCCAGGTACGGGTGCGCGAAGTACCGGTCCGTCCCCCAGTACCGCGGCCACCCCGTCGCCAGCAGCAGCACCGTCCCCGGCCCCGAGACCGCCAGCGCCGGCGCCAGGTGCTCCGCCGTCACCACCCCCCGGGCCGGCAGGCTCCGCAGGTCCACCACCACCGCGGGCCCGGTGAACAGCTCCAACGGCAGCCCGTCCAGGGTCGGCCACCGCACGTCCAGGTGGTACGGCGCATCCACGTGCGTCCCCGTCTGCGACCCCAGGTGCACCGCCAGCACGTTCACCCCCTCCCCCTCCACCGTCAACGCCGCCCGCAACTCGACCCCCGGATCCCCCGGATACACCGGCATCCCGGACACCACCGGATGCGTCAGATCCACCAACTCCGCTGCCATACCCCCATTGTGGCCCCGCCGGGGGCCCGACAGAGAGCCCCGATAGAGAGCCCCGACAGAGGGCCCCTTCAGGGGCCCGGGGAACGGCGGGTCGATGCTGCTGCCGGTCGGAGCCCACCGAAAAGCCCGTGCGGCTGGGGGCCTGTAAAAACAGCACCCCAACCAACCGTCCCTGTCCGTCCTCGCCCTGCCCGCCCTTCCACCTCCGGCAACCTCAGGTAGCCTCGGCCGAGCCCCGACAATGGACCCATGAGCCCCACCCGCAAGCCCTGGATCGTCGGCGTCTCCGGCGCCAGCGGCACCCCCTACGCCGCCGCGGTGATCCGCGCGCTGCTGGCCGCCGGCGAGCCCGTCGACCTGATCGTCAGCCGGGCGGCACGCCTGACCATCCTGGACGAGACCGGCATCTCCTTCCGCGACGCGCACTGGCGCACCGACCTCGCCGCCTGGCTGGACACCCCGGAGGCGGACCTGCACGACGTCCGCCACTGGCCCGCCGGGGACTTCGCCGCGGGCCCGTCCTCCGGCTCGTACCCGGCGAAGGGCATGCTGGTCGTCCCGGCGACCACCGGCGCCGCGGCCGGCATCGCGCTGGGCCTGTCCAAGGACCTGCTCCAGCGCACCGCCTCGGTCACCCTCAAGGAGCGCCGCCCGCTGGTCCTGTGCCTGCGCGAGACCCCGCTGACCGGCACCACGCTGCGCCACCTGGTGGCGCTCGACGAGCAGGGCGCGGTGGTCCTCCCGGCGTCCCCGGGCTTCTACGCGGGCGGCTCGACCGCCCGCGAACTGGTGGACTTCGTGGCCGGCCGGGTGCTGGACGCCGTCGCCGTCCCGCACGCGCTGTACCGCCGCTGGTCGGGCACCCTCGGCGAGGCCGCGAGCACCCCTTCGCGGGACGGAGAAACCGGGCCGCGCCGGGGCGAGTGAGCGGGCACGTTACGGGAGAGTATGTTCTCTGGGATACCCGGGTTGATCGGCGCGCAGCGCCTTGGATTCCGGATAATGATCTGTGGTTCTGGTGAGGTTCGGAAGGACGCGGCAGGCAATGGACTCTGTGGACAGACAGCTCATCCAGGCACTCCGGGAGAACGGCCGCGCCTCGTACGCCGAGCTGGGCCGCCTGGTGGGCCTGTCCGGGCCGAGCGTGACGGACCGGATCAACCGGCTGGAGCAGGCGGGCGTGATCACCGGCTACCGGGCGACGGTCAACCCGGCGACGCTCGGCTACGGCGTGACGGCCCTGATCGGCCTCCAGCTCACCGACGCGGCCGACCACGACGACGTCTCGCACCGGCTGAAGGACCTCCCGGAGGTGGAGGACTGCTGGTTCATCGCGGGCGACGACTCCTACATGCTGAAGGTCCGGGTGCCGGACGTGGAGGGTCTGGAGTCGGTGGTCAAGCGGCTGTCCGGCACCAAGGGGGTGGCCCGCACCCGCACCACGGTGGTGCTCTCCACCAAGTGGGAGAACCGGGTCAGCGAACTCCCGCTGCACCTCGCCGAATAAGCCCCAGCCCGGAGGAAGCCCCGCCATGACCCTGGTCGACCTGGAAGACCTGCGCGCCGCCCAACGCCGGATCGCCGGCACGGCGGTGCGCACCCCGCTGCTGCCCTGCCCGTGGGCCGAGGACGGCGGGCGGCGGCTCTGGCTGAAGCCGGAGAGCCTCCAGCCGACCGGGGCGTTCAAGATCCGCGGGGCGACGAACCGGCTGGCCGCGCTCACCGACGAGGAGCGGGCCAGGGGAGTGGTCGCCCAGTCCAGCGGCAACCACGCCCAGGCGGTGGCGTACGCGGCGCAGCGGCTCGGCATCAAGGCGGTGATCGTGATGCCCGACACCTCGCCCGCCGTGAAGATCGAGAACACCCGCTCGTTCGGCGCCGAGGTGGTGATCGTCCCGGCCGAGCAGCGCGACACCGTCCCGGCCGAGCTGGCCGCCGCGCACGGCTACGTCTGGGTGCCGCCGTACGACGACCCGTACATCGTGGCGGGCCAGGGCACGGTCGGCCTGGAGATCGCCGAGGACGCCCCGGACGAGCTGGACACCGTGCTGGTGCCGGTCTCCGGCGGCGGGCTGATCTCCGGGACGGCCGCCGCGCTCAAGCTGGCCTGCCCGGGCGTCCGGGTCGTCGGCGTGGAGCCGGAGCTGGCGGCGGACGCGCAGCAGAGCCTGCGCGAGGGCGTCCGCACCGCCTGGCCGGTCGCCGACACCTACCGCACCATCGCCGACGGCCTGCGCACCCCGTCGGTGGGCGTCCTCCCGTTCGAGCACATCACCGCCTACGTGGACGACATCGTCACCGTCACCGAGGACGAGATCCGCGCCACCGTCGCCCGGCTGGCCCGCCGCGGCCGCCTGGTCGCCGAACCCTCCGGCGCGGTCGCCCCGGCCGCCTACTTCCACCACGCCGACGAGCTGGGCGGACGGGTGTTCGCGGCGGTCGTCAGCGGCGGCAACCTCGACCCCGCCCTGCTGGCCGAACTGCTCGCTGCGTAGGCGTAGTCTCGGGTCCGGCAACGAATCGAAGTCCCGAGGAGGCGGAGCACCGCATGGACGCAGGGCTCAAGCGCGAGCTGGAGGCGAAGGTCTACGCCGGTGAGCGGCTGACCCGCGAGGACGGGATCGCGCTCTACGCGAGCGACGACCTGGCCTGGCTGGGCGGGCTGGCGCACCACGTGCGGACGCGGAAGAACGGCGACGTCGTCCACTTCAACGTCAACCGCCACCTGAACATGACCAACGTCTGCAGCGCCTCCTGCGCGTACTGCTCGTTCCAGCGCAAGCCGGGCGAGAAGGACGCGTACACGATGCGGATCGAGGAGGCCGTCCGGCTCGCCAAGGCGATGGAGTCGGAGTCGCTGACCGAGCTGCACATCGTCAACGGCCTGCACCCGACCCTGCCGTGGCGCTACTACCCGCGCTCCCTCAAGGAGTTGAAGGCCGCGCTGCCGAACGTCTCGCTGAAGGCGTTCACCGCCACCGAGATCCACTGGTTCGAGCGGATCAGCGGCCTGAGCGCGAGCGAGATCCTGGACGAGCTGATCGAGGCCGGCCTGGAGTCGCTGACCGGCGGCGGCGCGGAGATCTTCGACTGGGAGGTCCGCCAGCACATCGTCGACCACGAGACCCACTGGGAGGACTGGTCGAGGATCCACCGCCTGGCGCACGAGAAGGGCCTCAAGACCCCGGCCACCATGCTCTACGGCCACATCGAGGAGCCCCGCCACCGGGTCGACCACGTGCTGCGGCTGCGCGAACTGCAGGACGAGACCGGCGGCTTCCAGGTCTTCATCCCGCTGCGCTACCAGCACGACTTCCACGACTCCAAGGACGGCAAGGTCCGCAACCGCCTGATGGAGCGCACCGAGATGGCCACCGGCGCCGAGGCGCTGAAGACCTTCGCGGTGTCCCGCCTGCTGTTCGACAACGTCCCGCACGTCAAGGTCTTCTGGGTGATGCACGGCGTCACCACCGCCCAACTGGCGCTCAGCCACGGCGCGGACGACATGGACGGCTCGGTGGTCGAGTACAAGATCACCCACGACGCGGACAACTTCGGCACCCCCAACAAGCTGGGCCGCGACGACCTGCTCCAGCTGATCCGGGACGCCGGCTTCCGCCCGGTCGAGCGCAACACCCGCTACGAGATCATCCGCGAGTACGACGGCCCGGACCTGCTGCGCCGGGAGACCCCGCAGGCGATGCGCCTCTGACTCCCCGCCACGCGCGGCCCGCGCCCGGTGACCGGTTTCCGGCCACCGGGCGCGCGGCGTTCCCCGGGGGCGCGGGGGACGAAGACGCACTACCGGGGCGGTCGGGAGCGCGAAGAAACGTTTCCCGGGCGCGTATGCTCACAGGCTCATCACACGGCCCGGGTTCCACCCCGTCCCCGCGGTCTGGGAGGATCGTTCGCATGTCCGGTTCCCATCGCACCGCCTCGCACCGCCGTCCGGCCGCCGCGCCGACCGACCGGAGCGAGGCCGAGCAGCCCCAGGGCCGAGCCGCCACCCGTCGCAGCCGCCGCAAGCCCAAGCCGCCGCGCCGCGCCCGCAAGCTCACCGTCGGCACCGCGACCCTGCTGGCCCTCGCGGCCGGCTGGTTCACCGTCGGCCCCGGCCGCAGCTTCCAGGGCCAGACCGCCAGCGCCGCCCCCGACCGCGAGCCCGAGGTCGTCCCGATGCAGGCCGCCGACGCCGGCCAGCACACCGAGGCCCCCGCCGCGGACCGCTCCGACCGGGACCGGATCACCACCATCCCGGGCATCGGCGCCGGCTGGATGGCCAAGGTCCCCGCCGACACCCGCCAGCTGCTGGTCGCCAGCGGCCAGGGCAAGGACTCCTCGGACAACACCGTCACGCTCTGGACCCGCGGCGACGACGGCAGCTGGCAGGCCGGCCAGGCCTGGCCCGCCCACAACGCCTACAAGGGCTGGACCGCCGACCACCGCTCCGGCGACCTGCGCAGCCCGATCGGCCTGTTCTCGCTCACCGACGCCGGCGGCCGCGAGGCCGACCCCGGCTCCAAGCTGCCGTACGACCACAACAAGAACTTCGTGATGTCCGGACGCGGCTTCAACAACGAACCGCTGGCCGGCTCCTTCGACTACGTGGTGGCGATCAACTACAACCGGGCCGAGGGCAAGTCCCCGCTCGACACCACCTACCCGGAGGGCGCGGCCAAGGGCGGCGGCATCTGGCTGCACCTCGACCACGGCGGCCCCACCCACGGCTGCGTCTCGCTGACCGAGGACCACATGGTCGAGCTGATCAAGACCCTGGACCCGGCGCTGCACCCGATGATCATGATGGGCGACGCCCAGTCGCTGGCCACCTGACCGCGTTCCGGTTGTGAAGGCCCTACAGCTTCCGACACTCGATCCTGTGTCAGGGCGTCACCGCCCGACTCGCCGGTAACCCGGTTGAGTGGCTGTATGACCGCCTCCCGCATCGTGGCGCTGGGCCACCACCAGCCGCCGAAGGTCCTGACCAACGACGACCTCTCGGCGATGGTCGACACCGACGACGAGTGGATCCGCTCCCGGGTCGGCATCCGCACCCGGCACATCGCGGAGGAGGAGACCCTGGTCGACCTCGCGGTGGGCGCCGCCGAGAAGGCGCTGGCCAACGCGGGGGTGACGGCCGACCAGGTCGACCTGGTCGCCGTCGCCACCTGCACCGCCGTCGAGCGCAGCCCCAACACCGCCGCCGCCGTCGCCGCCCGCCTCGGCATCCCCACCCCCGCCGCGTACGAGCTGAACACCGCCTGCTCGGGCTTCTCCTACGCGCTGGCCACCGCCGACCACGCGATCCGGGCCGGCGCCGCCACCCGGGCGCTGGTGATCGGCGTGGAGCGGATGTCCGACATCCTGGACTGGACCGACCGCACCACCTGCGTGATCTTCGGCGACGGCGCCGGCGCGGCCGTGCTGGAGGCGGTGCCGGACGAGCGGGCCGGCGTCGGCCCGGTGGTCTGGGGCTCCGAGCCGGAGAAGGGCGACGCGGTGGTGATCGGCGGCGACTGGAAGCCGGTCATCAGCCAGCAGGGCCAGACCGTCTTCCGCTGGGCCACCACCCAGGTCGCCCCGCTGGCCCGCAGGGCGTGCGAGAAGGCCGGCATCGACCCGTCCGAGCTGCGCGGCTTCGTCGCCCACCAGGCCAACCTGCGGATCATCGACGCGATCGCCGGCAAGCTCGGCCTGGCCGAGGACGCGGTCGTCGCCCGCGACGTGGTCGACTCCGGCAACACCTCCGCCGCCTCCATCCCGCTCGCGCTCTCCAAGCTGGTCGAGCGCGGCGAGCTGCACAGCGGCGACCCGGTGCTGCTCTTCGGCTTCGGCGGCGGCCTGGCCTACGCCGGCCAGGTCGTGCGCTGCCCCTGAGCGGCGCCCCGGCAGCACGAAGGGGCGGCCGGGAGAGGAATCTCTCCCGGCCGCCCCTTCGTCCGTTGTAGGACGGCGCTCCGCGGTACGTCGGCGAACCTCCCCCGAGGCACGGCCGCATCCGACACACCCGGACAGGAACCGGGGCCGAGCGCCAATTCGGGCCGGTTTTACTTCGGCGGCTTCTTTCCGGTGACTCCCAGGTAGACCTGGAGCGCCAGGTTGGGCTTGAGGTCCTTGACCTTCACGCCCCACGAGGTGAACGCCTTGCCGTGCTCGGCCGCCGCGGCCAGCAACGACACCAGGGCGCCGGCGACCGCCGACGGTTCGACCGTCTTGTCGGTCTTGCCCTGGTTGTTGCGCACCGCTTCGGTGAGCGGGGCCGCCACCGAGTTGAGGACCTTCATGCGGATCTTGAAGAACCGCTTGTCCCCTTCGGCGGCACCGAGTGTGACCACTCGGAGAATGGCGTCATTCTTGCGCCAGAAGGCGAGGAATCCGTCCACCAGTTCTTCGGAAGTGGTGAAGCCGGTCTTTCCCGCCCAGGACTTTCCATCGACGAGCTCTTTGAGCCCGCCGCTGTCCTCGGCCATTTCCTCGGCGATCTCAAGGACTGCGCCCTCGACATCCGGGAAGTACTGGTAGAAGGTCGCGGGGGAGGTTCCCGCCATACGGGCGACGTCGATGACCTTGACGTCCCGGTACGGCGACGTGCTGAGCATCTCGCGGAGGCAGTCGAGCAGCTTCTGCCGCGTCTCCTGTCCGCGCCGCCCGGCGACGCGACCGTCGACGGTGCGAACTTGTCCTGTCATGCCGTCAGCTTACAGCGGCGAGATCTTGGCGCTAATCGGTAGTGCGACTATTAGTCCGGGTGAGGGGGGAAACAGTGCCATTTCTGCTTGAGTTGTTGCCCCCCCGTGTGCTGATGACCCCACAGCGTGACGACAAGTCAGCTGCGGAGGGGTCGGAGGGTGCCGGGGGCGGAGCCGGAGCGGGCGGCTCCGGTACCGGGGGGCGTGTCACGGGCGGGGGAGATTGGCTCCCGGGCGGCGGGCATTGGAGAATCGGGGGGCGCCACCGCCGGGGGGCGTTGGCGGAAGGGGAGGTGGCTGCGGAGTGGACCAGCTGACGGCGCACGATCCGAGGCGGATCGGGCCCTTCGAAGTGCTGGCCCGGCTCGGCGCGGGCGGCATGGGCCTGGTGTACCTGGCCCGGTCGGCCTCGGGGCGCCGGGTGGCCATCAAGACCGTCCGCAGCGAGCTGGCCGAGGACAACCTGTTCCGGGTCCGCTTCGCGCGGGAGATCGCCGCGGCCAAGACGGTCGGCGGCTTCTACACCGCCGCCGTGGTGGACGCCGACGCCGACGCGGCCGTCCCGTGGCTGGCCACCGCGTACGTGCCCGCGCCCTCGCTGGAGGACCTGGTCACCGACTGCGGGCCGCTGCCCGCCGACGCGGTGCGCTGGCTGACCGCGGGCATCGCCGAGGCGCTGCAGTCCATCCACGCCGCGGGCCTGGTGCACCGGGACCTCAAGCCGTCCAACGTGCTGGTGGTCGAGGACGGGCCGCGGGTGATCGACTTCGGCATCGCCGCCGGGGTCTCCAGCACCCGGCTCACCATGACCAACGTCGCGGTCGGCACCCCCGCCTACATGTCGCCCGAGCAGGCCCGGGACAGCCGTAGCGTCACCGGCGCCAGCGACGTGTTCTCGCTCGGCTCGCTGGTGGTGTTCTGCGCCACCGGGCACCCGCCCTACCGCGGCTCCAACCCGGTCGAGACGGTGTTCCAGCTGCTGCGCGACCAGCCCGACCTGTCCGGGCTGCCGGTCGAACTGGTCGACCTGGTCCGGGCCTGCATGCGGCCCACGCCCGAGCACCGGCCGACGCCCGCCCAGATCCAGGCCGAGCTGGCCCCGCACCTGTTCTCCCGGGAGGACGCCTCCGGCGAGGCCGGCGACTGGCTGCCGCCCGCCGCGCTCGACCTGATCGAGGCCAAGCGCAGCAGCAGACGGCCCGTCAGCCAGCCGCCGGCCCGGCCGCAGCCGCCGGTGCTGCTGCCGGCCCAGCCGGTCGGGCCGCCGCTCTCGCCGCCGCCCGTCCCGCAGTCCCCGGCCCTGTCCCCGTCCCCGGCGCCGATCGGGGCGCTCGGGCCGGTCGGGTCGGCCGGGCCGGTCTCCGAGGCCGAGGTGGTCACCGAGCGGGTGCGCCCGCACCGGCGGCCGGTGCCCGGCGCCCCGGGCGGCGACGGCGAGATCCGGCTGGCCGGCGCGCACGTGCCGATAGGGCCCGGGCCGCGGGCCGAACCGGCCGCCCCCTCGGCCGCCCCGGCCGGCACCGACTGGGTGCGCCGCAGCTCCGCCCCGTCCGCCGCCCCGCCGCAGCCCGCCACCCGCTGGCGGCCCTGGCGGTTCCGGATGTCGAACGACGTGTGGGGCACCCCGGTGGTCGCCGACGGCACGCTGTTCGCCTCCAGCTTCGAGGTGCACGCGCTGGACATCGGCTCCGGCGAGCGCCGCTGGAAGACCCGCGACGTGGCCTGGGCGCTGGCCGTCGACGCCGGCCGGGTGCACGCCGCCGACGGCCCGCACCTGTACACGGTGGACGCCGCCGACGGCACCGAGCGCTGGCGGCATTCGCTGGACGGCTGGGTGTACTCGCTGGACGCCGCCGACGGCGTGCTGTGCTGCGGGGTGCGCGGCGGCGGCGTGCAGCTGCGCGCGGCGGCCACCGGCGCCGAGCTGTGGCGGGCCGACGACGCCCAGCAGGAGTACGAGAACCCGCAGTCCGGCCCGGCGCTGATCGCCGGCTCCGCCTACTACCAGGGCGGCGGCCGGCTGCACTGCGTGGACCCGCTCGGCGGCGGGGTGCGCTGGGCGGTGCCGCTGGGCGGCGAGGTGCCCTCCCGCCCGGTCGAGCGCGGCGGGGTGCTGTACGTGACGTCCGGTCAGCGGGTGCACGCGCTGGACGCGGCCACCGGCGCCGAGCGCTGGCGGTTCGACGCGCCGGTGGTGCTGTTCACCCCGCCCGCGGTGGACGGCCGCGCGGTGTACGTCGCCGACTACCTCGGCACCCTGTACGCGCTGGACGCCGCCACCGGGCACGGCCTGTGGCGGGCCGCCACCGCCTCCCGGCAGGGCGCCGAGCCGGCCGTGGTCGCCGACGGGGCGGTGCTGCTGGGCTCCGGCGACACCCTGTTCGCGTTCGAGGCGGCCGGCGGCCGGGAGCGCTGGCGCTACACCACCCGGGGCGACCTGGTCGGCTCCCCGGCGGTCGCCGAGGGCCTGGTGCACCTGGGCAGCCGCGACCACTCGCTGCACACCCTGGAGCTGGCCACCGGCCGGCTGCGCTGGGAGCTGGGCACCAAGGGCGAGCTGACCGGCTCCCCGGTGGCGGTCGGCGGCCGGGTGTTCGTCGGCTCCAAGGACCGCTGCGTGTACGCGCTGGACTCCTTCTACGGCACCGCCGTCCCGCAGTAGCCGCGGCGAAACGGTACGGCCCCGGACCTCGCGGTGAGGTCCGGGGCCGCCGCGCGGGCGGGCGCTACGGGTGGCGGTGCTGCCAGCCGGCCCAGGCCGAGGCGACCGTCTCGCGCACGTCGTACCGGGCGCTCCAGCCGAGCTCCTGCCGGATCAGGTCGGCGGCGGCCACCACCCGGGCCGGGTCGCCGGGGCGGCGCGGGGTGATCTCGGGGGTGGTGTCGAGGCCGGTGACCTCGCCGATCACGGTGAGCATCTCCTGCACCGAGACGCCCTCGCCGCGGCCGATGTTCAGGGTCAGGTTGACCCGCTCGTCCGGCCCGGCCGCGTTCAGCCGGCGGACCGCCGCCAGGTGGGCGGAGGCGATGTCCGAGACGTGGATGAAGTCGCGGACGCAGGTGCCGTCCGGGGTCGGGTAGTCGGCGCCGAAGACCCGCGGCGGCTGCCCGGCCGCCAGCCGCTCGAACACCATCGGGACCAGGTTGGTGACGCCCTCGTCGGACAGCTCCGGGGTGGCCGCGCCCGCCACGTTGAAGTAGCGCAGCGCCACCGTGGACGTCCCGTAGGCGGTGGCGCAGGCGTTCAGCAGCCACTCGCCGACCAGCTTGGTCTCGCCGTACGGGTTGATCGGCGCGCACGGGGTGGACTCGGTGACCAGGTCGACGTCCGGCATGCCGTAGACGGCGGCGGAGGAGGAGAGCAGGATCCGGCGCACGCCGCCGGCCACCGCGGCCTCCAGGACCAGGCGCAGGCCCTCGACGTTCTCCCGGTAGTAGCGCAGCGGCTCGTCGACCGACTCGCCGACCTGCTTCTTGGCGGCGATGTGCAGGATGCCGGTCACCCCGTGCTCGGCGATCACCTTGTCCAGCAGCGGCCGGTCCAGGGTGGAGCCCTCCACCAGCGGGACCCCGGCGGGCAGGCGGTCGGCCGAACCGCTGCTCAGGTCGTCCAGGACGACCACCGGCTCGCCCGCACCGGTCAGTTCCTTGACGACGTGTCCACCGATGTAACCGGCACCGCCGGTGATCAACCAGGTCATGGCCCGATCCTAGACGCGGCCTTTTCCCGGTGTTGTGGTGTGTCCGCACGGACATTCGGACATTTCGGTGAAACAGTGACAAAGTTCTGTCCTGCGACCGGAGGTGGCCGTGGTGCGCCCGAAGAAGGAACCGACCCGCCCGATCCCGGCGGGCCCCCGGCCCACCGGGCCCAAGCTGTGGCTCGGGCCCGCGGCGGTGCTCGCCGCGGCGGCGCTGCTGGCCACCGGCTGCTCCAGCTCCGGCTCCGGGACCAGCTCCACCGCGGCGGCCAGCAGCTCCTCGTCCGCGCCCGCCCCGTCCAGCAGCAACCAGCTGGAGCAGGACTACCAGCACGTGATCTCCCAGGTGCTGCCCTCGGTGGTGCAGATCACCGCGGGGGACAGCCTCGGCTCCGGGATCGTCTTCGACGACAAGGGCGACATCGTCACCAACGCGCACGTGGTCGGCACCGCCACCACCTTCACCGTGACGCTGGCCAACAGCACCAAGCCGCTGGACGCCACGCTGGTCGGCAGCTACCCGGACTCCGACCTCGCGGTGATCAAGCTGGGCAGCCCGCCCAGCGGCCTCAAGCCCGCCGCCTTCGCGGACAGCGCCAAGGTCGCGGTCGGGCAGATCACGCTGGCGATGGGCAGCCCGCTCGGCCTGTCCAGCAGCGTCACCCAGGGCATCGTCTCGGCGGTCGGGCGGACCGTCAGCGAACCGAAGACCACCGACTCGCCCGGCGCCACCATCGGCAACATGGTGCAGACCTCGGCCGCGATCAACCCCGGCAACAGCGGCGGAGCGCTGGTCAACCTCTCCAGCCAGGTGGTCGGGATCAACACGCTGACCGCCGTCGACCCCGAGCTGAACGGCTCGGCCGCGCCCGGCATCGGCTTCGCCATCCCCGCGGCCACCGTGACCAGCATCGCCAACCAGCTGATCAAGGACGGCAAGGTCACCAACTCCGGCCGGGCCGGGCTCGGGGTGACCGTCCGCCCGTACTTCGACACCAACTTCCAGCCGGCCGGCGCGGCCGTGGTCTCGGTGGTCGGCGGCGGGCCGGCCGCCTCGGCCGGGCTGCAAGCGGGCGACGTGATCAACAAGGTCAACGACACCACGATCACCAGCCCCTCGGCGCTGACCAGCGCGCTGGCCTCGCTGAGCCCCGGTGACAAGGTCACCGTCGGCTACCTGCGGGACGGGCAGCCCAAGACCGCGGAGGTCACCCTCGGGACGCTGTAGCGCCCGACAGGCCCGGGCCCGGAGTGCCGTACCGCGCAAGGGAGGCGGCACTCCGGGCCCGTCCACGTCCGCATCCGCGGGGGCTCAGCCCTTGTGGCCGGCCCGGGTGCGCCAGGGCAGCTCGACCGTCACCGAGGTCGGCCCCTCGGCCGGGCTGTCCACCACGAACACGCCGTCCACCGACTCGGCCCGCTCGGCCAGGCCGGCCAGCCCGCCGCCCGGGTGCACCCGGGCCCCGCCCCGGCCGTCGTCCCGCACCGTCAGCATCAGCCGGTCCTCCTGGCGCCAGACGTCCACCGAGGCGGTGCGGGCGCCGGAGTGCTTGGAGGCGTTCGTCAGCAGCTCGCTGACGGTGAAGTAGGCGATGCCCTCGACCGCGGAGTCCGGCCGCTCGCCGCCCAGCTCGACGTGCACCCGGACGCCGCCGGGCAGCGTGCAGCGGGCCGCGACCGAGGAGAGCGCCGCGTCCAGCCCGCGGTCGGTGAGCACCGCGGGGTGGATGCCGCGGGCCAGGTCGCGCAGCTCCTGCAGGGCCAGCTTGACCTCGCCGTGCGCCGCGTCGACCATCTGCTGGGCCGCCGCCGGATCCTCCGTCAGCTTCTCCTTCGCCAGGCCCAGGTCCATCGCCAGCGCCACCAGCCGGGCCTGCGCGCCGTCGTGCAGGTCCCGTTCGATCCGGCGCAGGTCGGCCGCGGCGGTGTCGACCACCACGCCCCGGTCGTCCTCCAGCTCGCGGACCCGCTCGGCCAGCGCGCCCGGCGCCAGCAGCACCTCCACCAGCCACCGGGAGACGCCGCTCAGCATCCGCATCGCCCACGGCAGCACCGGCCAGCCGACCACCAGCAGCAGCAGCGTCAGCACGAAGCCGAGGATGCCCCAGATCAGCAGCACCACGCAGTACAGCGCGGAGCGCCAGCTCAGCCCGTCCCCCAGGGCGGCCATCACCCGGCCGGCCACCCCGGCCCGGGACGGGCGCAGCGGCTCCGGCTCGGGGACGGTGCTGCCCAGGTCGGCCCGCGCCCGGGCCCGGGCCAGCCGGCCGAACTGGCGGCAGCAGCCCAGCCCGAAGGCCAGCAGCGGCAGCCCGATCACCGTCACCGCCAGGCCCAGCCCGGCCGTCAGCAGCACCGCCGTCACGGCGAACCCGGCCACTCCGATCGGCAGGTTCAGCAGCGCGTTGCGCACCTCCCGCCACAGCGGTGCCCCGTACAACGACGGGCGCTTCGCCTCGTCCTCCATGGTCGGCGCCCTTTCCTGGTGCTCTCGCCGGTGCTTCGTCGATCACCAGCATCCCGGCCGGCGACCTCCCCCCGCCATGGTGCTGCACACCGTCTTCTTCCGGGGGTTATCCCCACCCTCCGTCCTGCAGCCCGGGCCCGGACCGTCCGCAAGCGGAATTCCGCCGGCGTCCAGCGGACGTCCACCGTCCGTCTTGCAGAACGGGCGGGTGGCGGAGTAAACGAGCGGTGCACATAGACTCCCGCGATAGCGATGGTTATGGACGGGCAAAGAAGAAGGGCGTGACCCATGGAGTGGCAGCCGCTCGCTGCCGACCCCGCCGCCGGCAGCGGCTACTTCGACGCCTACGCGGCGATCGGTCTGCTGGCGGTCATCGGCGTCCTCTTCGTCGCGGTGGCCTTCACCGCGAACCGCCTGATGCGACCGGTGGTCGACACCCCCGAGAAGCTGCTCGCCTACGAGTGCGGGGTGGACCCGGTCGGCGAGGGCTGGGCGCACACGCAGATCCGGTACTACGTCTACGCCTTCCTGTACGTGATCTTCGCGGTCGACGCGATCTACCTGTTCCCGTGGGCCACGGTGTTCTCCGCCGCCGGCTTCGGGGCGGTCACGCTGGTGGAGATGTTCGTCTTCATCGGCTTCCTCGCGGTCGGACTGCTCTACGCCTGGAAGAAGGGCGTTCTGGAATGGACGTGACGCACTCGCACGGGACGCCCGGCTCCGGCCCCGTCCCGCTCGGCATCCCCGACCCGGCCCGCCCCGGCGCCGCCGTCGAGCAGCGCCGCCTCGGCCCGCTGGCCCGGCTCGCCCCGGACCCGGTCAAGGTGGTGCTCAACTGGGGCCGCCGCTACAGCCTCTGGTGCTTCAACTTCGGACTGGCCTGCTGCGCGATCGAGTTCATCGCCGCGTCGATGGCCAAGCACGACTTCATCCGGATGGGTGTCATCCCGTTCGCGCCCGGCCCCCGGCAGGCCGACCTGATGATCGTCTCGGGCACCGTCACCGACAAGATGGCCCCAGCCGTCAAGCGCCTGTACGAGCAGATGCCCGAACCGAAGTACGTCATCTCCTTCGGCGCCTGCGCCAACTCCGGCGGCCCGTACTGGGACTCGTACTCCGTCACCAAGGGCGTCGACCAGATCATCCCGGTCGACGTCTACGTGCCCGGCTGCCCGCCGCGGCCCGAGGCGCTGCTCCAGGGCATCCTCAAGCTGCAGGAGAAGATCGCTGCCGAGGACGTCCCGCAGCGCTACGCCGCGCCCGCCGCCGCGCTGGGCCGCCCGCTGCGGACCGCGCCGGGCACCGCGCCGGGGGAGGGGCAGCAGTGACCGACACCCCGGAGACCCCCGAGGTCCCCGAGACGCCCGCCGAGCCGGTGCCCGCCGCCGAGCCCACCCCCGCCGAGCGGACCGCCGCGTCCGTCGGCCCGTGGGCGAGCGCCACCGAGGCGTACGACCTGCTGACCGTCGACGTGCCCGCCGAGCACTGGATCGAGGCGCTCACCGCCGCCCGCGACGTCCTCGGCCTGGCCTTCCTGGACTGGCTGAGCGCCGTCGACGACCTCGACCGGGGCTTCGCCGTCTGCGCGCACCTGGCCGCCGTCGGCGGGCCCGGCGGCGTGCGCCGGCTGCTGCTGCGCACCCGGGTGCCGCGCGAGAGGGCCGAACTGCCCACCGCCGTCGGGGTGTACGCCGGTGCCGCCTGGCACGAGCGGGAGACCCTGGAGATGTTCGGCATCGGGTTCACCGGCCACCCGCACCCCGTCACCCTGCTGCTGCCGGACGGCTTCGAGGGCCACCCGCTGCGCAAGGACTTCGTGCTGGCCGCCCGGGTCGCCAAGGACTGGCCCGGCGCCAAGGAGCCCGGCGAGTCCGCCGACCACGGCGGCCCGGCCCGGCGCAAGATGCAGCCCGCCGGCGTCCCCGACCCGAACGAGTGGGGCCCGCTCAAGGGCACCCTGCCGCCGGTCGCCGAACGCCCCGCCCGCGGGGCCCGGGCCGCCGCCGCGGGCGCCGACCGCCCGCGCCGCACCCGCAGCACGGAGGCCGGCTCCGCGAGCCAGGCCGCCGCCGACGCCCCGCCGGTGCGCGCGGACCGGCCGCGCCGCACCCGCAGCGTCGGCGAGGGCTCGGTCAGCCAGGCCGCCGAACCGGCCGAGCAGCCCGAGGCGCCGCGCCGCACCGCCCGCACCCAGTCGTCCGACGCCCCGTGGCACGCGCCCGTCCCGGCCCACGACGAGCAACCGGAACAACCGGAACAGCCGGATCAGTCGGACCAACCCCAGCAGCCCGAACAGCAGACCGAGAAGCAGGACGGAGACAGCGCGTGAACCTCCTCGACACGCTGCTGCGCTGCGTCGGCACGCTGGTGGCGTTCCTGGTGCTGCCGCTGGTGGTCGGCCAGGCCGAGCACAAGGTGATGGCGCACATGCAGGGCCGGCTCGGCCCGATGTACGCGGGCGGCTTCCACGGCTGGGCGCAACTGGTCGCCGACGGCGTGAAGTTCGTCCAGAAGGAGAACGTCGTCCCGTCCGGGGCGGACCGGAAGGTCTTCCAACTGGCCCCGGCCGTCGCGCTGCTGCCGTACCTGCTGGTGCTGCTGGTGATCCCGGTCGGGCCCGGCGGGATGGTCGGCCAGGTGGTCGACGCGGGCATCTTCTTCGTGCTGGCCGTGATGGGCGTCGGCGTGCTGGGCTCGCTGATGGCGGGCTGGGCGTCGGCCA
Source organism: Kitasatospora sp. YST-16 (assembly GCF_026802215.1). Classification (NCBI taxonomy): domain Bacteria; kingdom Bacillati; phylum Actinomycetota; class Actinomycetes; order Kitasatosporales; family Streptomycetaceae; genus Kitasatospora; species Kitasatospora sp. YST-16. The sequence goes on along the minus strand of NZ_CP113837.1, from coordinate 2,870,083 downwards.
ACAAGTTCTCGCTGCTGGGCGCGCTGCGCACGGCCGCGCAGCTGATGTCGTACGAGCTGCCGATGCTGCTGGCCGCCGCCTCGGTGGCGATGGCGGCGGGGACCGTCTCGCTGCCCGGCATCGTGGACGCCTACCACTGGTGGTGGGTGCCGTGGCAGGCGATCGGCGCGTTCGTGTTCTTCACGGCCGGCCTGGCCGAGTTGCAGCGCCCGCCGTTCGACATGCCGGTGGCCGACTCGGAGATCATCTTCGGCGCGTACACCGAGTACACCGGCCTGCGCTTCGCACTGTTCCTGCTCGCCGAGTACGCGGGCATCGTGGTGCTCTGCGCGCTGACCTCGGTGCTGTTCCTGGGCGGCTGGCACGGCCCGTTCTCCGATCAGCTCGGCTGGCTGTGGACGCTGGCGAAGACCTTCGCGCTGGCCTTCGTGGTGCTCTGGCTGCGCGTCACCTACCCGCGCCTGCGCGAGGACCAGCTGATGCGCTTCGCGTGGACGGTGCTGATCCCGCTGGCGCTGGCCCAGCTCGCCCTGACCGGCATCATCAAGGTGGCGATCTCCTAATGGGAATTCCCGGCTCCGGCCTGGCCAAGGGCCTGGCCGTCACCCTGCGCACGATGATGCGCAGGACCGTCACCGCGCAGTACCCGGACGTGCAGCCCGACCTGCCGCCGCGCTCGCGCGGCGTGATCGCGCTGCTCGAGGAGAACTGCACGGTCTGCATGCTGTGCGCCCGCGAGTGCCCGGACTGGTGCATCTACATCGACTCCCACAAGGAGACGCTGCCCGCCGCCGACCCGAACGCCCGCGCCCGCACCCGCAACGTGCTGGACCGCTTCGCCATCGACTTCTCGCTCTGCATGTACTGCGGGATCTGCGTCGAGGTGTGCCCGTTCGACGCGCTGTTCTGGTCCCCGGAGTTCGAGTACGCGGAGACCGACATCCGCGAGCTCACCCACGAGCGCGAGCGGCTGCGCGAGTGGATGTGGACCGTCCCGCCGCCGCCCGCGCACGACGCCGCGGCGGAGGAGCCCAAGGAGATCGCCATGGCCCGCAAGGCCGCCGACAAGCTGGCCGCCGCCGCTGCTGCCGAAGCCGCTGCCGCCGCTGCCGCCGAGGAGGGTGGGGAGAGTTGAGCACCCTGCTGGCCGCGGCGGGCTCGCTGGAGCCCGCCGCGCGCTCGTACCTCTCGCCGACCGGGCAGGAGATCGTCTTCCTGCTGGTCGGTGTGCTCGTGCTCGGCGCCGCCGTGGTCTCGGTGACCACCCGCCAACTGGTGCACGCCGCGCTCTGGCTGGTGGTCGCGCTGGGCGGGCTGGCGGTCGAGTTCCTGCTGCTGACGGCCGAGTTCGTGGCCTGGGTGCAGGTGCTGGTGTACCTGGGCTCGGTGATCGTGCTGGTGCTGTTCGGCCTGATGCTGACCCGCGCCCCGATCGGCCGCTCCCCGGACGCCGACTCCGGCAACCGCCCGGCCGCCCTCGCGGTCGGCGCCGCCTCCGCCGCGACCCTGGTCACCCTGGTGGTCGACGCGTTCCGCTCGTCCTGGATCGACCTGTCCGGCGCGGCCGGCACCACCCGGCTGACCGGCGAGTACCTGTTCTCGCACTGGGTGCTGCCGTTCGAGGCGCTCTCGGTGCTGCTGCTGGCGGCCCTGGTCGGCGCGATCGTGCTGTCCCGCACCGAGGGCGGCCGCGCCAAGCCGCGGGCGGGCAGGCTGCGGGCCGGGAAGCCGTCCGCCGCCGCCCCGACGAAGCCGAAGGAGCGCTGACGTGCACCTCGCCTACCCCGCCGTCCTCGCCGTGCTGCTGTTCAGCGTCGGCGTGTACGGCGTGCTCGCCCGGCGCAACGTCGTCCTGGTGCTGATGTCGGTCGAGCTGATGCTCAACGCCGTCAACCTCAACCTGGTCGCCTTCGACGTCTGGCTGCGCGACACCCTGCACGCCGGCCAGGCGCTCACCCTGTTCACCATCACCATCGCCGCCGCCGAGATCGGCCTCGGCCTGGCCATCGTGCTGCTGGTCTACCGCACCCGCCGCACCGCCGCCGTCGACGAGGTCACCGCGCTCGGCGACCGCCACGAGGCGGACCCCGAGGAGCTCGCCCGATGAACCTCGCGCTGCCGATCCTCGTCCCCGTGCTGCCCGCGCTCGGCGCCGCCGCCGGCCTCGCCACCGGCCGCCGCCACCCCGGCCTGGCCCGCCCGCTGGCGGTGCTGCCGGTCGCGGTCTCCGCCGTGCTCGCCCTGGTCACCGCCCTGCAACTGGGCACCGGCGCCACCCTGGACGCCGCCACCCGGCTCGCCCCCACCGGCGGCCCCGAGATCTCGCTGGCCCTGCACCTGGACGGCTTCTCCTCGCTGATCTCGGTGCTGGTCGGCCTGGTCGCCACCTGCGTGCAGGTCTACTCGACCGCGTACCTCAAGGACGACCCGCGCTACCCCTCGTACGCGGCCCTGGTCTCGCTGTTCACCGCCGCGATGTTCCTGGTCGTCTACTCCGGCGACCTGATCGTGCTGCTGGTCGGCTGGGAGGTGATGGGCATCTGCTCGTACTTCCTGATCGGCCACCACTGGGAGACCGCCGACGCCCGCAGCGCCTCGCTCAAGGCGTTCCTGGTCACCAAGCTCGGCGACGTCCCGTTCCTGTTCGGCCTGTTCCTGCTCGGCGCCGACGCCGGGACCTTCCGGATCACCGAGGTGCTGCGCACCGCCACCGGCGGCGGCCTCGACCACCCGACCCTGATCGCGCTGCTGCTGCTCGCGGGCGTCGCGGGCAAGAGCGCCCAGTTCCCGCTGCACACCTGGCTGCCGGACGCGATGGCCGGCCCCACGCCGGTCTCCGCGCTGATCCACGCCGCCACCATGGTCGCCGCCGGCATCTACCTGGTCGCCCGGCTGCTGCCGGTCTTCCTGCTGTCCTCCGCCGCGCTGCTGGTGCTGGCCGTGATGGCCGCCGTCACCATGGTCGGCTCCGCGCTGTGCGCGCTCGCCCAGGACGACCTCAAGCGCGTCCTCGCCTACTCCACGGTCGGCCAACTCGGCTACATGGCCGGGGCGCTGGCCTCCGGCGACCGGCAGGCCGCGGTGTTCCACCTGGTCGGCCACGGCGCGTTCAAGGCCCTGCTGTTCCTCACCGCCGGCGTGGTCATCCACGCCGCGCACACCAACTCGATCAGCGCCATGTCCCGGATCGACGGCCTGCGCCACCGCGTCCCCGACGCCTACTGGACGATGGGCATCGCCCTGGTCGCCCTGGTCGGCCTGCCGCCGTTCGCCGGCTTCTTCTCCAAGGAGTCGGTGCTCACCGCCGCCGAGCACGCCGCCCACGGCGAGGCCCTCACCGGCCGCCTCGGCCCCGCCTCGGCCGTCCCCGCCGCCGCGGGCTGGACGGTGCTGGTCGCCGGACTGCTCACCGCGCTGCTCACCGCCGCCTACGCCGCCCGGCTCTGGCTGGTCGCCTTCCACGCCAAGCCGGTGACACCGGTGGCCGCCCCCGCCGGCGCCCCGTACTCCCCGGAGATCGACGAGGCCGACCCGGCGCACGCCGAACCCGCCGCGATGCGCTGGCCGCTGTGGGTGCTGGCCGTGCCCACCATGGGCTTCGGCCTGCTCGGGCTGCGCTCCGACTGGCTGCCCGCACTGCTCGACGGCGAACCGCTGCGCCCCGGCTCCGAGACCATGGTGCTCGGCACCGGCACCGCGCTGGCCGGCCTGCTGATCGGCTGGGCGGCCTGGCGCACCGTCAACGCCCGGGCCGCCGTCCAGCCCGCCCGGGTGCCCCCGCAGGCTGGCCCGCCCGCCGCCGAGACGCTCACCGCCCCCGCCGCCCCGGCCGCCGCCGACCCCGGCCGCCTGCTGCTCGGCCCGCTGTACGGGCCCGCCCAGCACGGCTTCGGCGTCGACCGCCTGTACAGCGCGCTGTTCGTCCGGCCCACCCGGGCCGCCGCCCGGCTGGTCCGCTTCCTGGACCGCGCCGTGGTGGAGACGTACGTGCGCGGGGCGGGCGCCGCCCCCGGCTGGCTCGGCCGCGCCGTCCGCTTCGCCCAGACCGGCAACGCCCAGGGCTACCTGAACGCGCTGCTGGCCGGGGCCGTGCTGCTCGCCGTCCTGGTGGCGGTCGGCTCATGACCCGTCCTCACCTCCCCGTCCCGGCACGACCTTGGAGCCCCCGATGAACGCGGTCCTCATCGCCCTCCTGGCCCTGCCGCTGCTCGGCGCCGCCCTGACGCTCGCCCCGATCGGCGACAAGCAGGCGCTGCGCCTCGGCACCACCGTCACCGGCGGCACCCTGCTGCTGGCGGTCGCCCTCGCCGCGGGCTTCGACCACGGCGACCCGGGCCGGATGCAGGCCGTCACCGACGTGTCCTGGATCCCCGCCCTGGACGTCCGCCTGCACCTGGGCACCGACGGCATCTCGCTGCCGCTGCTGGTGCTCACCGCGCTGCTCACCTTCCTGTGCGCGCTGTACTCGGTGAAGAAGCTCCCCGCGGGCCCCGGCGGCCGGGCCTTCACCGGCCTGCTGCTCCTGCTGGAGACCGGCATGCTGGCCACCTTCGCGGTGCTCGACCTGGTGCTGTTCTTCCTGGCCTTCGAGATCGTGCTGATCCCGATGTACTTCCTGATCGCGCGCTGGGGCAGCGGGCGGAAGGTCGCGGCCGCCAACCGGTTCATCCTGTACACCCTGCTCGGCTCCGCCGTGATGCTGCTCGGCTTCCTGCTGATCGGCGTCAACGCCGGCACCTTCGACATGGTGAAGCTCGCCGCCGCCCACGGCAGCGGCCTGTCCCACACCACCCAGCTGATCGCCGCGCTGGCGATCCTGGTCGGCCTCGCCGTGAAGGCCCCGGCCTGGCCGCTGCACTCCTGGCTGCCCGACGCGCACACCGCCGCCCCCACTGCGGGCTCGGTGCTGCTGGCCGGCGTGATGCTCAAGATGGGCACCTACGGCCTGGTCCGGGTCCTGCTGCCGGTCGTCCCCGACGGCACCGCGACCTTCGCCCCCTACCTGGGCGCGTTCGCCGCCGTCGGCATCGTCTACGGCTCGCTCGCCTGCCTGGCCCTGGCCCGGCCGGGCGCGAAGGGCGACCTGAAGCGGCTGATCGCGTACTCCTCGGTCGGCCACATGGGCTTCGTGCTGCTCGGCATCGCCTCGCTCACCCCGACCGGCCTGAACGGCGCGCTGTTCGCCAACATCGCGCACGGCCTGATCACCGGCCTGCTGTTCTTCGTGGTCGGCGCCGTCAAGGACCGCTACGGCACCGCCGACCTCGACACCCTCGCCGGGGCCACCGGCGCCGCCCTGTACGGCCGCGCCCCGCGGATCGGCGCCCTGCTCGCGTTCGCCGCCGTGGCCAGCCTCGGCCTGCCGGGCCTGGCCGGGTTCTGGGGCGAACTGCTCGCCATGTACGGCGCGTTCGACCCGGCCGCCGGGCTCTCCCGGCCCGCGTTCGTCACCTACATGGTGCTGGCCGGCCTCGGAACCCTGCTGACCGCCGGCTACCTGCTGGTCGTGGTCAAGCGGGTCTGCATGGGCGACCCGGAGCAGCCCGCCCCGGTCGCCGACCTGCCCGACCTCAAGGGCTACGAGGCCGCCAGCTGGACGCCGCTCGCCGCGCTCACCCTGCTCGCGGGCCTGTGGCCGGCCCTGCTCCTCGGCCTCTCCGACCCGGCCGTCAAGCACCTCCTCGGAGGCGGCTGATGGCCACCGCTCACGACCTGGGGCAGCCCCTCATGACTCCGCTGACGCCGCTCGCCGTCGCCGACCCGGGCGGCCTGATCCAGTCCGTCGACTGGGTGGCCGTCGCCCCGCCGCTGATCGCCGCGCTCGCCGCCCTCGCCGTGCTGGTCACCGACCTGTTCCTGCCGCCGGCCCGCAAGCGCCTGCTGGGCCTGCTGAGCGCGGCCGGCCTGCTGGCCGCGCTGGCCACGCTGATCCCGCTGGCGGTCGGCGACACCCGCTCCACCTTCTGCTTCAAGAGCGGCGGCTGCTCCTACACCGCCGACCACTTCGCGCTCGCCTTCCAACTGCTGGCGCTGGGCGGCGCGCTGCTGACCGTGCTGCTCTCGCTGCACACCGTCGAGGACGAGAAGCTCCCCGGCGGCGAGTACTGGTTCCTGCTGCTCTCCTCCGCCTGCGGCGCCGCCCTGCTGCCCGCCGCCCGCGACCTCGCCACCCTGGTGATCGCCCTGGAGGTCGCCACCCTGCCCGCGTTCGCCCTGGTCGCGCTGCGCCGGGACGGCCGGGGCGCGGAGAGCGCGCTCAAGTTCTTCCTCTCCTCGGTCACCGCGACCGCCGTGATGCTGCTCGGCGTCAGCTTCGTCTACGCCGCCGCCGGAACGATCCAGCTCCAGGGCATCGCCGACGGACTGGCCCACGCCCCGGCCCAGCTGAAGCCGCTCGCCGAGGCGGGCGCGGTGCTCACCCTGGTCGGCTTCGCGTTCAAGACCGCCGCCGTCCCGTTCCACTTCTGGGTCCCCGACACCTACGTCGGCGCGCCGCTCCCGGTGGCCGGCTACCTCTCGGTGGTCGGCAAGGCGGCCGGCCTGTCCGGCCTCGCGCTGGTCACCACCGTCGCCTTCCGCCCGTACGGCCACACCTGGGGCCTGGTGCTGGCGGTCCTCGCCGCGCTCACCATGACGGTCGGCAACGCGGCCGCGCTGCGCCAGCGCACCGACACCCCGCACGGGGCGGTCCGGCTGCTGGCCTGGTCCTCGGTCGGCCAGGCCGGCTACCTGCTGGTGCCGCTGGCCGCCGCCGGGTACGCGGGCTCGGCCGAGCCGCTGGGCGCGACCGTGGCGTACGCGCTGATCTACGGCCTGGTGAACCTCGGCGCGTTCGGCGCGGTCGCGCTGGTCGGCGGCTCCGGCCGGCTGGACGGCTTCCGCGGCCTGGCCGGGCGCAACCGGTGGGCGGCGTTCGCGCTGGCGTTCTTCCTGCTCTGCCTGGCCGGCCTGCCGCCGGGCGTGGTCGGCCTGTTCGGCAAGGTCGTGGTGTTCCGCGCGGCGGTCGACGCGGGCCTGGGCTGGCTGGCCGTGGTGATGGCGGTGAACGTGGTGGTCGCGCTCGCCTACTACCTGAAGTGGACCGCCCTGCTGTTCGCGCCCGCCGAGACCGAGCCCGGGTCCGGGTCCGAGCCCGCGTCCGGGTCCGCGCCCGCCCCGGAGGCGGCCGGCCCGCGCCGCGTCCCGGCCTCCCTGACCGCCGCCCTGGGCCTGGCGGCCTGCGGCGCGGTGGTGCTCTCGGTGGCTCCCCAGCTGGTGCTCCAGGTGGTGTCGGGCAGCCTGTTCTGACCTGTGGTCGAATGCCGAGGGGAACGAACCGGCCAGTTCGGCGCGTTGATCCCGGCAGAGGGAAGCGGCTCCACGGCTTCCACCGGCACCACAGGAGGGCCCGCAGTGCACAGCCACCACAACGGATTGCGGACGGCCGTCCTGCTGGGCGGTCTGTCCGCACTGATCCTGGTGATCGGCGGCTTCTTCGGCCGCACCGGCCTGCTGGTGGCCCTGCTGGTCGCGGTCGGCACCAACGCCTACGCGTACTGGAACAGCGACAAGCTGGCGCTGCGCGCGATGCGGGCCCGCCCGGTCAGCGAGATCGAGGCCCCGCAGCTGTACCGGATCGTCCGCGAGCTCTCCACCTCGGCCCGCCAGCCGATGCCCCGGCTGTACATCTCGCCCACCCCCGCGCCGAACGCCTTCGCCACCGGCCGCAACCCGCGCAACGCGGCGGTCTGCTGCACCGACGGCATCCTGCAACTGCTGGACGAGCGCGAGCTGCGCGGCGTCCTGGGCCACGAGCTGAGCCACGTCTACAACCGGGACATCCTGATCTCCTCGGTGGCCGGGGCGCTCGCCTCGGTGGTGATGTTCCTGGTCAACTTCGCCTGGCTGATCCCGGTCGGCCGCTCGGACGACGACGACGGCCCGGGCCTGGTCGGCATGCTGGCGATCATGATCCTGGGGCCGATCGCCGCGGGCCTGATCCAGCTGGCCGTCAGCCGCTCCCGCGAGTACCAGGCGGACGCCGACGGCGCCCGGATCACCGGCGACCCGCTCGCCCTGGCCAGTGCCCTGCGCAAGCTGGACGCCGGCACCCAGCGCCTCCCGCTGCCGCCCGAGCCGCAGCTGCAGACCGCCAGCCACATGATGATCGCCAACCCGTTCCGGCCCGGCGAGCGCGGCGCGAAGCTGTTCTCCACCCACCCGCCGATGCGCGAGCGGATCGCCCGGCTGGAGCGGATGGCCGGGCGCTGACCCCTTCGGGCGAGCCTGCGGCGAGCGTCCGCCGCCCGCTCCCGCCCCGCTGGTAGGGCTGAACGCACTGACCAGTCCGAGGCCGGAGGTGCGGTGCGGTGACGATGCTGCCGAGCGATGCCGAACTGGGCGGCCCGACCGGCCCGCCGGTCCCGCAGCCGCTCCCGCGCCGCCGCTTCGGCCGGGCCTCCCGCCCGCGCCGCGGCCGGGCGCTGGTGACGTGGCTGACCACCACCGACCACAAGCAGATCGGCACCCTCTACCTGGTCACCTCGTTCGCCTTCTTCCTGTTCGGCGGGGTGCTGGCGCTGGTGATGCGGGCCGAGCTGGCCCGGCCGGGGACGCAGATCCTGTCGAACGAGCAGTTCAACCAGGCGTTCACCATGCACGGCACGATCATGCTGCTGATGTTCGCCACCCCGCTGTTCGCGGGCTTCACCAACTGGTTCATGCCGCTCCAGATCGGCGCCCCGGACGTGGCCTTCCCCCGGCTGAACGCCTTCGCGTACTGGATGTACCTGTTCGGCTCGCTGATCGCGGTCGGCGGCTTCCTGACCCCGAACGGCGCGGCCGACTTCGGCTGGTTCGCCTACGCGCCGCTGAACAGCGCGGTGCACTCGCCGGGCGTCGGCGCCGACATGTGGATCATGGGCCTGGCCTTCTCCGGCTTCGGCACGATCCTCGGCTCGGTCAACTTCATCACCACCGTGGTCTGCCTGCGGGCGCCCGGCATGACGCTGTTCCGGATGCCGATCTTCGTCTGGAACGTGGTGCTGACCTCGATCCTGGTGCTGATGGCCTTCCCGGTGCTGGCCGGGGCGCTGCTCTGCCTGGAGGCGGACCGCAAGTTCGGCGCGCACGTCTTCGACCCGGCCAACGGCGGCCCGATCCTGTGGCAGCACCTGTTCTGGTTCTTCGGCCACCCCGAGGTGTACATCATCGCGCTGCCGTTCTTCGGCATCGTGACCGAGATCTTCCCGGTGTTCTCCCGCAAGCCGGTGTTCGGCTACACCGGTCTGATCGGCGCCACCATCGCCATCGCGGGCCTGTCGGTCACCGTCTGGGCGCACCACATGTTCGTCACGGGGCAGGTCCTGCTGCCGTTCTTCTCCTTCATGACCTTCCTGATCGCGGTGCCGACGGGCGTGAAGTTCTTCAACTGGGTCGGCACCATGTGGCGCGGCTCGCTCTCCTTCGAGACCCCGATGCTCTGGTCGGTCGGCTTCCTGGTGACCTTCCTGTTCGGGGGTCTGACGGGCGTCCTGCTCGCCTCGCCGCCGATCGACTTCCACGTCTCGGACTCGTACTTCGTCGTCGCGCACTTCCACTACGTGGTGTTCGGGACGGTGGTCTTCGCCATGTTCGCCGGCTTCTACTTCTGGTGGCCGAAGATGACCGGGCGGATGCTGGACGAGCGGCTCGGGAAGATCCACTTCTGGACGCTGTTCATCGGCTTCCACACCACCTTCCTGGTCCAGCACTGGCTGGGCGCCGAGGGCATGCCGCGCCGGTACGCCGACTACCTGGCGAGCGACGGCTTCACCACGCTGAACACCGTCTCCAGCATCGGGTCCTTCCTGCTCGGCCTGTCCACCCTGCCGTTCCTCTACAACGTCTGGCGGACCGCCAAGTACGCGCCCAGGGTGGCCGAGGACGACCCGTGGGGCTACGGCCGCTCGCTGGAGTGGGCCACCTCCTGCCCGCCGCCGCGGCACAACTTCACCACCCTGCCGCGGATCCGCTCCGAGTCCCCGGCCTTCGACCTCCACCACCCGGAGATCGCCGAGTTCGACCGGCTGCAGAACGACCCGCACTGACGCCCGCACCGACGCCCGCACCGACGCCCGCGCCGACGCCCGCGCCGCCCGGAGTGCGGTGCCCGTTTCGTGATGGTACGAATCGTTTCGTCCCTGTGCCGTCCCGGGCGCGGGGACGTGCCGTCCGACTGCACGCGGGATCGGAGCGTCATGGACAACTATCCGCTGCTCAACATCTTCTGGACGATGCTGGAGCTGTTCCTCTGGATCCTCTGGTTCTTCCTGCTCTTCAAGATCATCACCGACATCTTCCGCAGCCACGACATGGGCGGCGGCGCCAAGGCCGGCTGGACGATCCTGGTGATCCTGCTGCCCTTCCTGGGCGTGCTGGTCTACCTGATCGTCCGCGGCGGGTCCATGCACGAACGGGACGTCGCCCAGGCCCAGCAGGCCGACGCCGCCTTCCAGGAGTACGTCCGCAAGGCGGCCGGCACGGGGGGCGGCCCGGCCCCCGCGGGCGGCGGCCACGTGGAGGACCTGGCGAAGCTGTCCGAGCTCAGGAACAGCGGCGCGCTGAGCGAGGAGGAGTACCAGCGGGCCAAGGACAAGCTGCTCGCCTGACACCCGTCCGGCGCAACGACGGCCGGGCCGGGTCCGTTCCGCCGGTCGCTCCGCACCGCTTCGCCCCGTCGATCCGTTCGACGGGGCGAAGTGGCGTGATCCGGCCCGGCCACCGGTGTCCGGTACGGCACCGGTGCGGGACGGGATCAGTACAGGTCGGTCAGCAGGTCGGGCTTCTTGGCGTAGGAACCGTTGAGGGAGAAGCGGCCGGTGCCGGTGAGGACGCCGAAACCGGCGCGGCCGACGTTGTACCAGTCGCCGACCACCGGGGAGTTGCCGTAGGTGCCGAAGGTCGTCGCGGTGACCGTGCCGTTGTCGTGGCGCAGCGCGAAGTCCTTCGTGGAGGGGCGGTAGATGCCCATCTGGGTATGGCCGGTGCCGTCCCAGTCGCCGACGATCGGGAAGTCGTTCGGGTCGCCGAAGGAGACGGCGCTGACGCTGCCGTCGTCGTGGCGGACCGCGAAGAGGTGGCTGCTGGGGCGGTAGATAGCGAGCTGGGCGTGCTTGTTGCCGTCCCAGTAGCCCGGGACGGGGACGTCACCGGCTTCGCCGAAGCCGACCGTGGTGACGGTTCCGTTGGCGTGCTGGAGGGCGAACAGCCCGTTGCGGTAGATGCCGATCTGGTCGTAACCGAGGCCGTCCCAGTCGCCGACCGCGGGCTTGTCGCCGCTCTGGCCGAAGCCGAACCTGTTCACCGTCGCCGCGTTGGGCGAGATGGCCGAACGCAGTTCCCAGGCACCGCTGTTGAACACGCCGATCGAGACCGGGCCGGCCTTCCAGCGGCCGGACACCGGGACGTCGTTCGGCCGGTTGGTGGAGACCCGGGCGGTCAGCCTGCTGGTTCCCACGCGGCCGTGGTCGTCCGTCAGGGTCACCTTCACCTGGTAGTCGCCGCGGGCCGAGTAGGGGTGCCGCGGGCCCACGTAGTTCTGGGTGGTGAGGTCCTGCACCTCGGTGCGGCCGTCGCCCCAGTCGACGGCCACCTTGGTCACCGGCCAGGGGCTGACGGACAGGTCGATGCGGAGGCCGAGGTCGATCAGGCCCTGGTCGGTGAAGATCTCGGCGGGCAGGCCGGTCTGTATCGCCGGGACCTCGGGCACGTCCACCCGCGCGGTGGTCGTCTTCACGACTCCGCCGGCGCTCGTCACGGTCAGCGTCGCGGTGAAAGTGCCGGCGCGCGGGTAGTCGTGCAGGACGGAGAAGCTCCGGGCGGGGGAGCCCTGGAACGTCTGGACCGGCGAACCGTCACCGAAGTCGAGCGAGGCGGTCAGCTCGTCCTGGGACCAGGACGAGTCGATGCTCGACTCGAGCAGGAACTGCTGGGGGTGGGAGGTGTCCCGGTGGTAGGTCACGGCCAGGTAGGCCGACAGCGGGTCGTTGAGCTCGAACGCGCCGCGGTCGAGGATGCCGGAACCGGTGCCGGTGTTCGGCGTCGCGGGGTCATCGACCCGGGCGCGGCCGAGGATGTCCGGCCCGTCGGCACCCGGGGCGGAGGCGTCGCCGGAGTCGATCGCGGGGGACCCCGGCTGGGGGATCAGCTGCAGGTTGAAGGCGCCGTTGTTCGCCCCGAACTTCGGGTCGGCGTAGATGTCGTGGGCGCCCTGCCCGCTGGCTGCGGCGAAGGACCCCTGCGAGGTGTACGGGGTGCCGGCCCACGAGTAGCCGGTGCCGCCGGCCTTCGCGTAGACGATGTTGTAGTCCACCGTCGTGCCGGCCGTCGACCCGGCGGAGACGCTGAGGTCCACCTCCGGAGTCGTGCAGGTGGAGCCGCTGGTGTTCAGCGCGATCACGTTGTTCTTCACGACCGAGCCGGACGAGGCACCGTCCAGCACCAGGCCGTTGCCGCAGTTGCCCGCGAGGGTGTTGCCCGCGACGACGGTGCCCGGCGCGTCGGTGGCGGTCACTCCGCCGGTCCTGTTGTTGATGAAGGAGCTGTTGGTGATCACGGTGCCGGTGGCCCCTGCTTCGACGGCCACGCTCGCACCGCTGTTGCGGCCGATCACGCTGCGGTCGATCACGGTACCGGCGCTGGTGCCCGTCACCCGGATGCCGGGCTCGGCCGTCGGCACGGTCGGGCCGGGGGCGCCGGCCCCGGAGATGGTGGTCCGGGCGACGGTGATCCGGTCCGAGTTCTCGACCAGCACCGCCTCCTTCCGGGTCCTGGACACGCTGAGGTCGCTGATGACGATGTCGTGCACTCCGGACAGCACGAACGCGTACGGCTTCTCGGCCGAGGCCGGCACCCCCACGTAGGCGCCGCCGAGCAGGCCGGTCCGACTGCTCTTGACCGTGATCGGGTGCTCGGGCGTCCCGGAGCGGTGCGGGGTGACCTGCTCGTTGTACACCGCTGCTTCCACCAGCACCGTGTCCCCGGGCTGGGCGTAGTCCACGGCGGCCTGGATGGTGCAGAACGGCGTCGTCGTGCTGCCCATCCCGGCGCCGGGACCGGTGTCGGTGCACAGCCCGGCCTCACCGTCGACGTGGAGCGTGGCATTGGAGAAGGTCGCGGCGGCCGCCGCGGGGAGGTTCACGCCGACGAGCGCGGCGGAACCGACGATCGCGGCGGTCAGACCGACACGACGGCTGATGGAACGTCTGGGCATACGGCCAAACCCCTCATATCGCAAGGAAATCCACGAACCCGACTCGCTGGAGCGGGCGGATCGGACCGGCAGCCGCGCCAGAGGCGAGGCGAACAATATCCACACCCATGACCTGTTCTTTGCGTCGGGGGGCATCCGAATGACCCTTGCCGCACCGGGCCGAGGGCCGGTTCCCAGCAGCGGATTCCACTCAGGCGGCGGAGAACCGGCCGAGAGAGGGCGTTCTTCGCAGGCCGGAGGTGACAGGGCGCCAGCTCCCGGCCCGCCACGCCGCCGCCACGGAGCCGCGCCGCCGACTGCCCGTCCCGGCCCCGGTGTGCGAGCCTGGAGGCATGAAGCTGGTCAACTTCCTGCTCAACGTGATCTGGCTGCTGTTCTGCGGCCTGTGGATGGCGATCGGCTACGCGGTCGCCGGGATCGTCTGCTTCCTGCTGATCGTCACGATCCCGTTCGGCGTCGCGGCCTTCCGCCTGGCGGGCTTCATGCTCTGGCCGTTCGGGCGCACCACCGTGGTCCGGGACGACGCGGGCGCGCCCTCCTGCGTGGGCAACGTGATCTGGCTGGTGCTGGCCGGCTGGTGGCTGGCCCTCGGGCACATCGTCACCAGCATCCCGCTGTTCCTGTCGATCATCGGGATCCCGTTCGGCTGGGCCAACCTCAAGATGGTCCCGATCTCGCTCACCCCGCTCGGCCGCGACGTGGTCTCCACCGACCGGGGCTTCGGCACCCGCTGACGACCGGCGCCCCGGCGCCCGCCGACCGGAAAACCGTTCGCGCCCCGGCGGCGCCCGGGGTAGAACCGTCCGGTCGCGGCAGGTCGTCGAAGGGGTGTCAGGTGGCGGACGGCGAGCTCATGGCCGGCGGGGTCAACCAGGTGGAGCGGCGCGGCGACCGGGTGCTGCGGCCGACCGGGCCGTGGTCGCCGGCCGTGCACCGACTGCTGGCGCACCTGCGGGCGGCCGGGTTCACGGCCGCCCCGCGGTTCCACGGCCTGGCCGAGGACGGGCGGGAGGTCCTGGACTTCCTGCCCGGCGACGTCCCGAACTACCCGGCCACCCCGGCCTCCGCCTCCCGCACCGCGCTGCTCGACGCCGCCCGGCTGCTGCGCCGGTACCACGACGCCACGGCGGGCTGCACGGCCGAGGGCTGGATGCTGCCCGCCCGGGAGCCCGTCGAGGTGATCTGCCACGGCGACTACGCCCCGCACAACTGCGTGCTGGACGGCGAACGGGTGGTCGGCGTCATCGACTTCGACACCGCCCACCCCGGCCCCCGGATCTGGGACGTCGCCCACGCCGTCTACCGCTGGGCGCCCACCACCGCGCCCGGCAACGCCGACGGCTTCGGCACCCCCGACGAACAGGCCGCCCGGGTACGGGAGTTCTGCGACGCGTACGGGCTCGGCCGGGCCGACCGGGCGGGCCTGGTGGACGCGATCGAGGCCCAACTGCACGCCCTGGTCGCCCACATGCGGGCCGAAGCCGCCGCCGGCAGCGCCGCGTTCGCCTCGCACCTGGCCGACGGGCACCACCTGCAGTACCTCGCCGACGCCGCGTACGTGGTGCGCGAGCGGGCCCGGTTCGAGGCCCGGCTCCTGGCGGACTGACGGGGCCGACCCTTCCCGTGCCGGTAACGGCCGCGGCGCTACTCCGCCGACCGCTCCAGGTGCTCGCGCAGGGTCCGGAACTCGGCCGCGAGCCCGTCCAGCGTGTAGTGCGCGTTCAGGCCGCTCGGGTTCGGCAGCAGCCAGACCTCGGTGCCGCCGATCGGCTCCGGCTGCGGCCCGACCGCCGCCCGCGGCCGGCCGAACGCCACCCGGTACGCCCCGATCCCGAGCACCGCCAGCGTGCGCGGCCGCAGCCGCCGCACCCGGGCCTCCAGCGCCAGACCGCCCTCCCGGTACTCCTCGGCGGTCAGCTCGGACGCCTTCGCGGTGGTCCGGGCCACCACGTTGGTGATCCCGAGCCCGAACCCGAGCAGCTCCCGCTGCTCGTCCGGCCGCAGCTGCCGGGGCGTGAAGCCGGAGCGGTGCAGGGCGGGCCAGAACCGGTTGCCCGGCCGGGCGAAGTGCTGCCCGGTGGCGCCCGACCACAGGCCCGGATTGATCCCGCAGAACAGCACCCGCAGGCCGGGCGCGGCCACGTCCTCGATGGTGCTGTCCTGGGCGGCGGCGAGCTGTTCGGGCGTGGGCCTGGCACCGGCGGCCGGGCGCTGTTGCGGCGGAGTACGGGTCACCCCGCCCACTCTGCCGTACCGGCGCCGTACCGGCGCTGTACCGGCGGGCGCGCGCACGCCGTCGAGCGCCTGCGAACAGTTTTCGGAACCGCCTTCCCGGAAGGGTGTTCCGGCAGGTCGGAACGGGTGCGGTCGATGTCCGGCATATCGGATGGATAGTCAGTTCGATTGTTTTCCTGACCTGATGACTTCTCTGACGGAGAATGGGGCGGTGTCATACGAACTGAACGCGTTGATCGCCGCGTCGGAACTGATCGCGGTGGTGGCGGCCGAAGTCCCGCTCGCCCGTCCCGCGCCCCTGCCGCACGGTCTCGCACTGGTGCCGATGACCGACGAACTCCACGACGCGCTCCAACACCCCTCCAACACCCCGGACTTCGGCTTCAAGCGGTTCCCCTCCGGATTCGCCCTGCGGATCGCCGGCTGGTCCAAGGCCGCCCCGATCGCCTACGCCGAGACCGACGAGGGCCACCCCGGCGGACGCCGCACCGCGCTCTGGTACGACGGCCGGATCACCCTCGGCCCGCTCACCCCCGCCGACGGCACCCCGCTCGACCGCGTCCTGCACGCCCTCGGCGCCACCGGCCCCGCCGCCCCGGCCGTCGCCACCGCCCTCGACGCGTACCGCCGCCGGCCGACCGAGGACTGACCCGGCCGCCGCCCCCGACACCGCCGGCCTGCTCGGCGCCCTCCCGACCACCCCGCCCGGCGCTCCCTGGCCCCCGGCCCCCGCTGAAACGCCGGGAGGGCGCACCGTCGCCGGTGCGCCCTCCCGGGGCGGTTCGTGCCGCTGCTCAGCGGTAGTTGACGAACTGGACGGCGAAGTCCAGGTCCTTGCCCTTGAGCAGCGTCTGCACGGCCTGCAGGTCGTCGCGCGACTTCGAGCTGACCCGCAGCTCGTCGCCCTGGACCTGCGCCTTGACGCCCTTCGGGCCCTCGTCGCGGATGATCTTCGCGACCTTCTTGGCATCCTCGGTGGTGATGCCTTCCTTGATGTCGGCGAAGATCTTGTACTCCTTGCCGGACAGCTGCGGCTCCGCCGCGTCCAGCGCCTTCAGCGACAGCCCGCGCTTCACGAACTTGGTCTGCAGCACGTCCAGGATCGCCCGGACCCGCTCCTCGCCGTTGGCCTTCATCTCGATCTTCTCGCCGGACCGCTTGATCTCGGCGCCCACGTTCTTGAAGTCGAAGCGGGTGGCGATCTCGCGGGAGGTCTGGTTGATCGCGTTGTCGACCTCCTGCCACTCGACCTTCGAGACGATGTCGAAACTGGAGTCGGCCATGGGTGTTGGTCTCCTTGCACTACAGGCTGCACGGTCGCGCCGCCCGCCACCGGCGGGCGACGCCCCAGCCTATCCAGCACCCCGCGCCCCCGCCCGCAACAGCCGCGCGCCGACCTTGATCACGACGTGACGTAACCGAGTGGCAGACCACCCCCCAACATCAGGTATCGTTTACGACGTCGAACGGGGCACCACCCCGTGAGACACCATCCCTGGCTGGTTGCCCGAGCGGCCAAAGGGAGCAGACTGTAAATCTGTCGCGCAAGCTACGCAGGTTCGAACCCTGCACCAGCCACCGGATAGCCACGTAGGCCCTGGTCAGCAGAAATGCTGGTCAGGGCCTACGTGTGTAAGTTGGACATGTGGCTCTCGTGCGGCTGCCGTTTTACGGCCTTTGTCTCACTTGCACACACCTGGTCTCACTGCTGACCAGCGCGTACGGACCAGTCACGGACCAGGATCCGGAGGCCCGGCCGGCCGGGGGAGTGCGCTGGACCGCCGGGCGAGCCCCTGCGAGATGAGCGCGTTCGAGTAGTCCTCGGTGCCGTGCAAGCACTTCGCGTACACCCGCAGGAGCACCACCACGCTGTGGCCCGCGCGCCGGGCGACCTCGGTGGGGTCTACACCGGAGTTCAGCGCGAGCGAGACCCCGGCGTGACGAAGGTCATAAGGCCGCTTGCCGAGCGGCGTCTCGCAGTCGGCGGGGGAGAGCACCTCCGCCCTGGCGCGCTTCCACACCACCCCGTAGCCGCTCTCCTGGACCATGCCGCCACGGGAGGTCCGGAACAGCCGGCCGTCGGCGGCAGTGCCGTACGTTTCGATGTGCGTCCGGAGGATCGCCACCAGCTCCGGCGGTATCGGCACGGGCCTGGTCGCTTTGGCTGCTCGGTGCTTCAGCCCGCGTTTGTCGTGCGGTTCGCCGTCGTCCGTCCAGGAGGATCCGACCCGGGGCCGGGTCTCGTCCAGAACGAGTTTCCCCCAACCCTCCGCAGGGAGCTGGCATCGCTGGATCTTGAGGTTCACCACCTCGGCCGGGCGCATCCAGGCGTAGTAGATGCAGGCGAAGAAACCCACCAGGTGAGCCCCGCGCCGTCCCTGCCGGCCGACCGCCTCCAGGAGCGATGCCGCCTGCTCCGGGTTCACTACGACGCCCGGATCCACGGCCTCTTCGACCTCTGGCGGCTGCCACTGCACCAGCGGCAGAGGGTTGGCGACGAGCAGGCCCTCCTCCACCGCGTAGCCGAAGATGTGGTTCAGGATCCGCCGCTTCCGAAGGCGGACGGTGGGTGCTGCCGGCTTGCCGTCGAGCTTCACGGCCAAGGCGTCGAGAAGGCGGCGGACCGTCTTGGGCTCCTCGAAGGCGGACACCGGGAGGGAGTTCTTCGCCACCCAGGCGAGGGCGCGCTCCACCTCTGCGGGCGGTTCCTCGGACCACTGGTTGACGTTGAAGGCCCAGCTGTAGAGCGCCCGACGGACGAACCGCTTGTCCGGCATCCCGGCCTTGGACTTCACCAGCTCGAACGTGACGGTCGCCAGCGCATCGGCCCACGTCGTCCGGGTCTTGGCGGGCGCACCGGTCCAGCGCTTCTCCACGTAGTTCCGGCCGAGCTGGTACCACGTGATCTGCTTCTCCTTGCGCAGCTCGGAGAGTGGCAGCCCGCGATCCACGTTGAACGGCTCCCCGGCACGGGCGGCAGTGATCAGCTCCGCCTTGCGGCCGTCGGCCTGCGTCTTGGTGAGGAAGGACTCCGAGAACTCCCGGCCGGCCACGGTCCAGCGCACCATGTAGGGCTTCTTGCGGTCCGGGCGGTGGCGGTGCTCCCAGAACTGGACCTTGTAGGAAGTCGCCATCAGGCCGCGCGCCCTTCCTGCTCGGCCCACCAGTCGTCCAGGGCTTCGCGGGTGATGCGGATCTGGCCGTTCGGCAGCTTGGCGCACTTCGGTGCCTTGCCCCGGGCGCGCATCCGGTAGAACGCGGCGCGGGAGAGGCCGATCTCGTCCAGTACCTCGCTGAGGGTCAACCTCTGCTGCCTAGCCATGGTGGGTCGGTTCTCCTTCCGATCCGGGTGCGGGTTGGACGGCAGCGGCCAACCAGGACTCGCCGCGGCTGAGGCCCCGGCCGGCGAAGGCCCAGTGCGCGAGCACGAGGGTGCTCTCCTCATCAGTCGGGGCACTGGGGCCGTGGAGCTGCTGGAGGGTCTGTGCGCGGCGCCAGGCGGCGCGGGTTGCTCGGAGTGCTCCGAGGGTGGTCGAGTACTTCCGGGTCTTGGTGGAGAAGTGGCCCCGGAAGCCGAGCATGTGGGCCCAGGCGCGGAGGCGGAGGTCTTCCAGCTCGGGGCGGGCGCCGAGCGTCCAGCAGGTGCGGATCAGTCGGCGGGCGTGCTCGGGGATCTCCAGGTTGGCGATTTCGGCGAGCAGCCGGAGGGGCCGGTCGAGCGCGCCCGTGGCGGTCTCCGCGCCCTTGGTGGCGTACTTGGCGATGTAGGCCGCGACCGCCCGTTCCGTGATCGGGACCGGGCCGGTGAAGTCCGCACTGCGGATGGTGCGGACATCGAGTTGGCGGCCCCAGACGAACCGGTGAGCACGGCCGTTGACGAGCGGGCCCGGGATCTCGGTGCGGGCGGCGGCGGCCCGGATCGCGTCGGTGAGCAGTTCGGCCGAGGCCCACACCGGCGGGGGCTCGTGGCCACCTTCCGGGCCGTCGAGGCGGATCACCGCGTGGAAGTGGATCGCCCCGCGCTTCTGGTACTCGGCGACCTTCCCGAAGGAGACCCGGGCGTGCTCACGGAACTCGCGCTGCGACAGGCCGGCGCGCTTGGCGACCTCCCGGCGGAGGTAGATCGAGAAGCGGGCCCAGAGCTTGCCGGCGTGGGCGTTCCACAGCACGGCGGCTTCGTAGTCGTACGTCTCGGGAGCGAGCGGCGAGCCGAGCAGGGCATCGTCAGAGGCGTGTACGGCGCCGCACCTGCAACGGCCGGAGGCAGGCCGGTTATGCACCGGGCCGAACGACGGGGCGGTGAAGGTGGCGAACACCCGGGGGTGCGCGGCGACGGTCTCCGGGATGCCCTTGCCACCGACCAGCCCGGCGGTGATCAGGTGGTAGGTATCCCGCCGGTACGTCTCGGCGCACGGGGCGCAGCGGGTGATCCGCCGGTTGCCGCAGCGCACCAGCAGGTGGCCAGCGGGCAGGCGAGAGGAGTCCAGATGGTGCAGCACCTCCCCGGTCCCTCCGTTGACCTCGGTTCGCCAGCCGGCGAGCCGGATCGGCGAGGTGCACCCGGCGAGCCCGGAGAGCTGTCGGACCAACGCGGGCATGGTGCCCAGCGACGCCAGCGCGGAGAGGTCGGCAATGGGAGGTGCCTTGAGTGCGCTCATGCGGCGGCCTCGGTGAGGGTGTTGAGGAAGCCGTGGGCGATGTGGGCGGTGTAGGCGGGCGGGATGGCTTCGGCGATCTCTCGGCGAACGGTGGTCCAGTGGATGCCCATGGCGTTCTGCCACTGGGGGACGGTGCCCTTGCCTCCGCCTTCTCCGTAGACGGCGAAGTAGGGGCCGTCGTACCACTTGCCGTGGCGCATGCCGGCGACGCGGCCGCGGTGGGGCAGGTGGGCGGGGGCGGCGACGGTGAAGCCGTGGAGTTCGAAGTAGCGGTGCCGGATGACGCCGAGACCGAACATCTCGCCGCACAGGGTGAGGTCACGGCGGAGCGGGGAGCCCTGGACGTTCTCCAGGACGAACGGGATGCCGGCGGCGGTGAGGGTGTCGCGCAGTGGGGCGACGAGGTCGGGGTAGGTGCGGCCCTTGTTGGTGCCCTTGGTGAGGGTGGAGTGGGTCTGGCAGGGCGGGGAGGCGTGGACGAGGTCGAATCGGTGGGCGTTGGCGGCGGCGTACTCGACGGCGTCGGCGCGGACGAATTCGAACGGGTAGTTGGGCTGCGGGTCGATGTCGACACCGACGACGTCGAAGCCGGCCGAGTGGTAGCCGACGGCGGCGCCACCGGCGCAGCAGCACAGGTCGAGGACACGCAGTCCGTTGGCGGGGCGGGCGGGGAGTGGGTGGAGCACGGGGGTCACCTCCTGCGAGGGCCCCGGGGCCGGTGCGGTCACGGTCCCGGGGCCGGGTGGGTCAGGACTGGTCGGGTGCGGGCTTGGCGTGCTGCTCGGTCCACTGCTCGGCGCAGACCTTGTGGACGGGCTTGCCGCGGTCGGAGCGGAGGTTGGTGGGCTGGGTGCAGACGCCGCAGGGGGCGGGCTTGTTGTCCCAGTGGCGGGAGTCGCGCCAGTCGAAGAGCGGCATGTCAGAGCGCCGGCAGGAAGGCGCGGGCGACGGTGCCCCGGCCGTGGCAGGTGGGGCAGTTGACCGGGGTGGTGGTGCGGGTGCCGTCGTGGCGGTGGCCGGTGGTGATGGCGCGGCCGAAGCCGTCGCAGTTGTGGCAGATCAGGCGTGCGGGGCGGGTGTGCTGGGGCATGATGGTGGTCTCCTTCGCGGGCTTCGGTTCGGGGAGGGTTGAGGTCCCCGGCGTGGCGGGATGCTTGGCGGCTTGCTGCCGTGCCGGGGACCGGTTCGTTTTCAGCGGCGGCGCGCGGTGCGGGCGCCGGGCTTGGCGGCGTACATCTGGCGGTCGGCCGCCGACAGCGCTTCGGTGAGCAGCAGGGTGGCCGGGTGCGAGGTGCCGACGGACGCGCTCACGCTCAGCAGCTCGGTGCCGTACGGGACCGGGTGGTGGAGCTGGTCGCGGAGGTCGGGGACGCGGTGTTCGGCGTCCAGGACGACGGCGGCGAACTCGTCTCCGCCGAGGCGGGCGGCGATGCCGTCGGTGCCGCACCAGGTGGCCAGGCGGCGGGCGGTGGCGGTCAGAACGGTGTCTCCGGCGGCGTGGCCGTGGGTGTCGTTGACGGCCTTGAAATCGTCCAGGTCGATCAGCAGGACGGTGGTGCGCTCGGGGTGCCGGCGGATGAGGCGTTCGGCCCGGGTGGTGAAGCCGTCGCGGGTCAGGAGCCCGGTGAGCGGGTCGCGGCGGGCGGTGGCCAGGCGGCGGGAGAGAACGGTGCTGTGGGTGGTCCAGCCGAGCAGGGGGACGCTGGCGGCGAGGAGCGGGGCGAGTTCCATGGCGGTCCTTCCGGAGCGGGTCGAGGTCTCCGGGGCGGCGGGATGCTTGGCGGCTTGCTGCCGTCCCGGGGACCGGTCAGATGCCGAGGGAGAGCGCGCGGGCGGAGGCCCGGTCGAGCAGGTGGTGCACGTCGGCCTGGCGGGTGCCGGAGGCGTCGTTGAAGGCGTCCGGGGAGGCGACGGGCCGTCCGGTGGCGTGCAGGACCTCCATCACCTGGTTGCGGGCCCGGCTGACCGTGTACGGCGTGCCGTAGCCGTTGAGCAGGACGGCGGCCTGGGCGCCGAGGAGGCAGACGCGGCCGGCCGCGTCCCACAACTGGCCCTGGATCCAACCGAATTCGGCGAGGTAACGGGAGGTCAGCCGCAGGTGGTCCGCGACGCTGACGACGACCGGCCGGGCGGGGCGGTGCGCGAGCCGGTCCAGCACGGACAGCCGAGGCAGCGGGAAGCCCGCGTTCCACCGCTGAACCATGCTGCCGTAGGTGCAGATCAACGGCGCGACGGTGCGGGCCTGGACGGGCAGCGTGGCCAGGTACGCCTCGATCTCCGCGACCAGGGCCGAGCCTTCGGGGGTGAGCGACAGCGAGTCCGGCAGCAGCAGCGTGGGCGTCATCGTCCGGCCCTCACTTGCTGCCGGTGCGGTTGACGACCTCGACGCCGGAGCGGGTGGTGTCGTCGATCAGCGGCGCGGCCGGGGTGCTGGCGAGGTAGAAGCCGAGCAGCAGCAGCGCGGTGACGGCCCACCAGCGGAGGCGCGTGTGCCGGATGACCAGCCAGCCGACCACGGCGAGGACGGCGACGAACGGGAGCGTGAGCGTCATCTCTGGCTTCTCTCAGGTCAGTTCGGCGGCGAGCGCCGAGGCGAGGGGGTCCGCGATGCCGAGTCGGGCGCGCAGGGTGCTGGCGTCGATCGGGCTGCCGGTCCGGGCGCGGTGGTCGTCGGCGAGCTTGCGGGCGTGGTCGAGCAGGAACGGCGGGACGGGCGTGGCCGTGGCCGGAGCCGGGGCGCTGACCGGCGAAGCGGGCGGCGGGGCCGAAGGCGTGGGCGGGGCTGCCAACGCGGGCACCGGTTCGGGTTCCTCGATGGCGGCCGGTTCGGGCTCGGGCTGGGGTTCCGGCTCCACGACGTACATCGGAGGGAGGTCTTCCTCGGCCTCGAACTCCGCAGGCTCGCTGACCGGGGTGTGAGCCGCGGAGTGGACCAGCAGGGTTCCGCCGAGGAATGCGGCGGCGGGCCAACCGGCGACGATGATGCGCAGCCAGGTCGGGGTGTGGCCGAGGTCCAGCAGCCCGGCGGTGCCGATGTTGGCCCCGAGCGAGGCGGCGAGGGCGATCACGAACCAGACCCAGGCGAGCCGGACGGAGGCCCGGGAGCGGAGCCGACGCCAGGCGGCGACCAGCAGCAGGTCCACCGAGACCGGGTAGGCCCACGCCTTCCAGCCGGTCTGTCCGGCGGCTTCGGCCAGGTCGTGCAGGTGGGCGAAGGACAGCGCGGCGGCGATCGCGGCCTGGAGCAGTACGGCGTCCAGCTTGGGCAGGCGGCGCATCGGGTCACCTCCCGTTCGACTGTGCGGCGGGTTCGTCCGAGGTGGTGCCGGCGCCGAGGCAGTCCAGGCAGGTGGCTTCCTGGTCGGCGACCTGACGCCGGCGGTTCCCCCGGCCGATGTGGACCGCGACGCTGATCTGCCCGGTGCCTTCGCAGGCGGAGCACTCACGGGGCGCGGATGCGGCGGTCACAGCACTACCGGTTTCGGCTGGACCGGTCGGCGGCGCGGCGGGCGTCCCGGGCCACCTCGGCGGCCTCGCGGTCGTTCGGGTTGTTCGCGGCGATCCGCTCCAGCAGATCGGCCTTCTCGGCCAGTAGCGGGCCGGTGTCACCGCCGGCACGGACGCGGGCGAGGAAGGCCCCGATCTCGGCGATGGAGGGCTTACGGGCCATGGGAGTTCAGCTCCATTCGGGCATGGCGCGGGTAGGGACTTGGCGCGATGCGGACACGCCGGCCGTACTTGCGTGGGGTGCTACTCGGCGATCGGAGCCGAGGCGTAGAGCGGCGGGGCGGACGGCATCGGCGGGACGTCAGCCGAGCTTCCGAAAGCCGCCGTGTCCTGCGGGCGGAACGCCGCCAGGCGGTACAGGTCGGGCGTCAGGTGCGCGAACTTGGTGCAGCGGTCGGCGACTTCGCCGAGCGAGCGGTACGGGGTGCGGATCTCGTACCACCGGCCGGAGGTGTCACCGGCGACGGCCATGCCGGGCATGGTCGGGCTGATCCGGGTGGCCGCGACCATGGCCGCTTCGGAGATGTCCCCGAGGCCCATGCGCGCGGTCTCCACGTCGTTGACGCGGTGGACGGTGCGGCCGGTGAGCTGGGAGCGCAGCATGGTCGCGCCCTTGCCCAGGTCGGAGCCGAAGCGCTGGCCGTTGATCTCCAGGAAGATGCCTGCGGCACGGGCGAGTTGGGCGAGCCGGATCAGCGCGGTGACGATCTGGTTCCGGCGCGGTTCGTCGGCCTTCGACGCCACGAGGAACAGCTCGGCGATCTCGTCCACCAACACCACGATCGGCACCGGGCGAACCTTCTCCGGCAGGCCCCAGACGTCGGCGGTCATCTCCTCCGCCGGCACCGAGCCGGGCATGCCTTGGTAGGCCCGGATCAGGTCGTACCGGTCGTCCATCTCGATCAGCAGTGCCAGCAGCAGGCCGAGAGCTTCCTCCTGGCTGGTGGCCAGCGCGGAGAGGCGGGGGGCGAAGGGCCGCTGTTCGATACCGCCCTTGCAGTCGATGCCGACCAGGGCGACCGGCTGAGCGGCCAAGCCGTGGATCAGGTTCCGGGTCAGCATGGACTTTCCGGACTGGCTCGCACCGAGGTTCAACCCGTGCGCGACCTCCCGGAAGTCCCGGACGTGCGCCGTACCGTCCGAACGCTGGGCGACCGGGACGCGCAGCAGGCTGTCACCCTTGATGCCGGTCCGGCGCGGCATCCGGACTTCCCGGAGCACGTCGTAGCCGACGATCCGCAGATCCACGATCCCCGGCTTGACCTCGGAGACGTACACCGCGTGAACGCCCCAGGCGTGCCGGAGCCGCTGGGCGGCGTTGGCCACGTCCTCGGTCTCCTGGCCACGGGCGAGCCGGAGACGGATGCGCAGGCCGGTGGCCGAGCCCCGGACGCCCTTGATCTTCGGAACGGCGGGCTTGCTCTCCCGGTTGGTCGCCTGCGCGGCCATGGCACGCCAGAACGAGGGCTCGACCGTCAGCCCGCAGGACTCCATCACGGCGTCGTAGTCGCGGTGGATCCGGGCGATGGTCAGCGGAAGGCCGACCGTGGACCAGTACGCGCGCGGGTGCTTCACCTTCGCGTAGAGCGCGGCCCCGGTGCCGGCGGCGGCCGGGATGCCGAGTTCAAGGAGAGCGGCGGTCAGCGCAGACACCGGTCATCAGCCCTTCGCGCCGACGAGCGCGGACATCGTGGCGGTGACGGCCTCGGCGCGGAAGGCGATGCCCGTGCGCTTCTGGCCGTTGAACTCGTTCTCCCAGGGGCGGGCGATAAGCTTGGTGAGCGCCACCAGCGTCCCAGGAACCAGACCCTCCGGGAGGCCGGGCTGCGGCACGGTCAGCGACAGGATCTCGGCCTGGCCGTTGGCGACGAAGGTGACGTCGAGCGTCATCAGCGGGGCGCCCGTCTCGGTGTCCATCGCCATCTCGCCGGTCCGCCGGTCCTTGAGCTTCGGCCGCGGCTCCTGGGCGACCATCACCAGCGCGCCGGTCGTGTCCACGGGGATGAGACGCATCTTCGGTACTCCTTCGCTGAGCCGGGGCATACGTCCCCGGGCACCGATCGGCCCCACGGAAGGGCCGAAGGTCATCAGCTCCTCAAGTCCTTAAGTCCTCATGAGGAGTTGATATGAACTATGACGGCGCATCAGCTAGTCGTCAACTCCTCTTGAGGACTTAAGATGTTCGGGAGACCACGACAGGACGGTGACGGCCCCATGGCCAACCAGTACGAGCGGATTTCCACCGATCTGCGGCAGCAGATCGCCAGCGGCGAGCTGGCCCCCGGCGAGAAGCTGCCGGCCGAATCGCAGCTCGCGAAGCACTACGACGTGAGCGTGCCGACGGTCCGCCAGGGCGTGGGAGTGCTCCAGGCCGAGGGGCTGGTCGAGAAGCAGCACGGTCGCGGGACGTTCGTCCGCCGGCAGCCGAAGAAGGTCACCCGGAGCAACGAGCGGCACCAGTGGGAGAAGGACCGGGCCCGCCAGCCGGAGGGCGTCCGCAAGAGCACCGGCGCGACCGAGCACGACACCGGCCTGACGGTGGACGACCTGGCCTTCCAGGCGAAGTACGACACGGTGCCGGCGACGGCGGACTTGGCCGCAGAGTTCGGCGTTCCGGAGGGAACCGACCTGCTCAGGCGCGAGTACCGGACGAGGTACAGCCAGGAACGGCACCCCTTCAACCTCGTTCGCTCCTACCTCCCGCTCGACCTGGTCTCGGCGAACCCGGACCTGCTGCGCGAAGACTGCGAACCGTGGCCCGGCGGGACGCAGAACCAGCTCCACACGCTCGGGATCGAACTCGACCGCATCGTGGAGACCTTCCGAGCCCGGCCCCCGACGCCCGAGGAAGCCGAAGAACTCGGCCTACCGGTCGGTGTCGCGGTGGTCCTGCTCCGGAAGACTTCGTACGACACCACGGACCGCGTGGTGGAGGTCTCCGACGTGACCCTGCCCGGCGACCGCACCGAGATGGTCTACACGACCAAGCTGGAGAGGTGGTGAGCATGGCCAACACCGTCAGCGTCATCACGGCAGTGCACGGCCCGGCGGCGAAGTTCCTGGCCGACGCCTACAAGTCGCTGTTGGAACAGGACCTGCCCGTCGGGTGGGACTGGCAGTGGGTGATCCAGGAGGACGGCGAGACCGACGAGGTAGCGCCGCACGTCCCGGACGACCCGCGCATCAGTTTCGGCCAGGGGCGCCACGGCCGCGCCGGCATGGCCCGCACGATCAGCCTGGCCCGTGCGACGGGCGAGTTCGTCAAGGTGCTGGACGCGGACGACATGCTGACCCCCGGAGCCCTGGCCCGAGACCTTGCGGTGCTCACCAGCCGGCCGGACGTGGCGTGGACGACCTCCCGGGTGCTCGATCTCCTGCCGGACGGCCGCACGGTCGGCTTCGACCAGGACCCGCCCGAAGGCCCGATCGAGCGCGGCGAAGTACTCCAGCACTGGAAGGCCCACAACTACCGGGCCCAGGTTCATCCGGCCACGCTGTGCGCCCGGCGCGATCTGGTGCTGGCGCTGGGCGGTTGGATGGCGCTCCCCGCTTCCGAGGACACCGGGCTGCTGATGGCGCTGGACGCCGTCAGCCGCGGGTGGTTCGTCGCCGACACCGGGCTGCTCTACCGGAAGTGGCCGGGGCAGAGCACCAGCCAGGCCGCGCACGTGCTGGAGACCGAGTGGGAGTCCCGGATGGCGGTGATCGAGGCGCGGGCCGAAGCCCTGTCCGCCCTGAACGCATGGCGGTTCGACGGCGCCTGATGCCTGTCCGTTGACCAGTACGGCCCCGGTAGCGAGGGAGACCTTGCCGCCGGGGCCGTTCGCTGTCTTCCGACTGGCTACTGCTCGGCCGAACTCTCCCTCTGCTCAGGGAGGATGAGGCCGCGGGCGGTGTGCTGGTCGCCGACGAACCCGCCGGACACTCCGAGGTCGGCGCGGGCGACTTCGTGGAAGACGTTGATCGCCCGGAAGATCTCCGTATGGAGGGCCCTCCACTCCTCAAGGGGCCCGTCCACCAGCCGGCGGGCCCGCCAGTCGATCGCCAGCGCGGCTGCGTTCACGGCGTGAGCCGACTCGATCACCCGGTCCCCGGCCAGCATCATCAGCCGCTCGAAGGCGAGCGCGCGCCGGCCCTCGGCCTCGGTGAGGTCCATCAGCAGCTCGTGCTCCGTCCTCGGCATGTCGCGGATCGAGTGCGTGACCTCGTAGGCCAGGACAGAGGCGTAGATGCAGGACCGGACGCTGCCCACGTACTCGACGTAGGCGTCGAGCTTCTTCTCGTCCCAGCGGACCCGGAGCGAGTCCCGGCGCTTGCTGCGCTCCACGAGCTGATTCGTCGCGTAGGTGCTCAGCCCACCCAGCAGCACAGCCGCGATTGTGACGAGCTGTGTAACCGTATCCATGATCCCCCGATGTGACGCGACGTCAGCCGAACCAGCCGAGCATACGGACGGTCGGGCCAGGTCAACAGGGGGCAAGGGAAGTGATCAGGGGGTGGTGGAGGGAGTGCGTAAAACTCTTCTCTACGGGTTCAAGGGCGCTTCGCGCCCGGGGCGCGGCCCATCCGCTCGCCCCCGCCCTTGTCTTCGCCCGGGCGAGGCGGCGGCCGGCCGCGCACGGCGGACAGACGGTCGTAGGTGGTTGCGGCCCAACGCGCCGTCGTGGCTGGGGCGGGCGGCTCCACGGTTTTACCCACCTGCCAGGACCGGGCCCCGCACCGAGCAAGACCGGGGGGCCACTCGGCCAAATTGCGGTCAGGCCCAAAGAGCCCTGACCGAGTCGCAACAGCTTACGGCCCCCCGATCATGCTCGGACCCAGACCAGGCAGGACACCGGCCAAAACCGCTCCACCGCCCTCGTGACGTGCCCGGTTGCCCCCGAGAGTGCCGCGCCCGTCACGCGGCGCGCACCTGGCATCACCTCACCCAGCTGACAGCACCACCCTCAGTCTCGTAAGCTTCACGGCATGCCCAAGAACACCGGTCGGCAGGCAGGTCTGTTTGCAGAGACCCTCGACGACGTCACTGCAGACGACACCGTCGTGCCCAGCTTGATCCCGTCGACATCGCCGTTTCACCAGCCTCGCGAGCTGACAGCAACCGAGCGTGAGCGGTTCCGTAGGATGTCGCAGGAGTCCCGGCGTGCCCGCCAGTCAGCCCTTGCCGGCGAGGGGCCAGAGCCACTTCATGAGATCAATTTCCCTCGTCTCGACCCGTTCAGTCTGATGCCGCAAAGGCCCGCCTCAGGGCTTCGATCGCTCTCACTCTTCAGTGGTGGCGGAGGCCTTGATCTTGGGTTTGAGCGTGCAGGTTTTGAGCACATGGCATCCTACGAAATCATGGAAGATGCCGCGGCGACGCTCCAGAAGGCAAGGCCGGACTGGGAAGTTCATGGTGGCGCCGATGGGGATGTTCGGAGGGCAAATTTCAAGCAATGGCGAGGGAAGGTCGATATCCTCCATGGAGGGCCGCCTTGTCAGCCATTTTCCAACGCGGGTCGACAGCGTGGCCATCTCGACGAACGCGATATGTGGCCAGAATTTGTTCGAGCCGTCAAGGAGATCAACCCAGTCGCATTCGTCGGGGAGAACGTCCCAGCGCTTGCCGGAGTCAAGTTTTCCGAGTATGTGAAGGAGCGGATTATTGCGCCGCTTTCTCCTGGGTACCATATTAGTCGTGTGATTCTTCAAGCTAGCGATTTCGGCGTCCCACAGGTCCGTCGCCGGGTGTTCTTTGTTGGATTCCGCAACAAGCGATCCTTGAAGCGCTGGAACGCACCCTCGCCTAGTCACTTCTGGGGTGAAGCTCCGCTCGACAGTGATATCCAACGGTGCATGGGCCTTCGAGAAGCGCTCGGATTGCCGGATATTGGTGTCGATGACTTGTCGCCGACTATCCGAAGTGGACTGACTGGCCCTCGGCACACGACCTCGATCCTGAACAGCGTTGCAGCCCAGAAGAGATTCGAGACGTTGGAGATTTGGCCGAACGGAGTCGCTGCCTCTAGGGAGGCAGCGCGCTCGTTCGTGGCAAAGAACGGCCATTTCCGCTTGTCCATCCCCGATGTTGCTCTTATCCAGGGATTCCCTCAGGACTGGCCCTTTGTGGGAGCCACGTATATGGCTCTAGGGCAGATCGGAAATGCGGTTCCGCCGCCACTGGCCTACGCCGTTGCCTGCTCTGTATCCGCCGCTGTCTGAAGAAACTGGCGAGTGAGGCTTCGGAGCGTCTGTGCGTGCTCCGCGGAGATTTCCGGGAACTGACGGATACGCCATGCCTCGATGTGAGGGTTATTTCTAGTGGCACCTCGCGACATGACGTACTCGCAGCGCGCGCGCATGATCTCGAGCATTGCGGTGCCAGAGTATCCATCGGGATGGTCGGACGCGGCGGCGTACTGTGAGACCGACCAGTTCCGCTTCATCACGGACTCGGCTTCTTTGCGGGTGTAAAATTCCCGATCCCCGAAGAGCTCGTGGACAGATTCCATAGTTACGCCCAGGGGGGCGTACTTGCCTAGAATTATATCCGGCTGGGCATAATCCACCTGGGCGTCAACCCACTGTTGCATATGTGCGGGCGACGCATAGTGGCAGCGGATCATGTTCACTGAGTGATCATCGAAGATTCCGAAAAGCCAATGCATGTTCCGCCATTTTTCAACATGCCTTGGGCCGAAATCTCGGACGGTGGAGATAGATTTCCCCGTTGTGGTCGACTTCAGCTCAAAGTCGAGCACACTGCCATCGGGGAGATGGAGATGAGCGTCGACATCTCCCCGCTTTCGATCGGGCAGCACCGTAAGGTTGAACAGTGCTGCCATGTGGCGTTCACGAACGTCATCCTGGGCTGGCATGGGTGGATCATGCCACGGCAAGCGCGCGACTGGTGGAGGTTCGGGTCGGGTCTGCCACAGCCTGACGCCCCAAGATCGAACCCACTGTTGGCCAGGCCGAGTTGGTAGGCGGTGCCGCCAATCGCGCGGGAGGGCGATCTTGATCCGGACCGTATGCGGACCGGACTGCTCCCCCCTAGCGACGCTCGGGGCTTCGGTGCTGGGCAGAGTAGGCCAGGGTTGAGAGCGATCAGCAGACTGTAAATCTGTCGCGCAAGCTACGCAGGTTCGAACCCTGCACCAGCCACCGGATAGTGAAGAAGCCCCTGGGCTGCGGAAACGCAGCTCAGGGGCTTCTTTCGTTGCCGCGGGCCGGGCGGCTCAGCCCGGGTGGTTCTGGCGGGGGAGGGCCAGGGTGACGGTGTCGGCGAATTCGCGGACGGCGCTGGTGCGGGAGACGATGCGGCCGCAGTGGACGACCAGGCGGGACTGGCCGCCGGAGAGGGCGCCGTCCAGGGTGTCGCCGCGGACGGCGAGGAGTTCGGCGGGGAAGCCGGCGTCGACCCGGACGGGGGGCAGGCCGAGGGTGGTGCGGGCCTGGGCGGAGACGGCGTCGTAGGCGGCTTCGGGGGAGAGGGCGCCGCTCGCGGCGAGCAGGCGGGCGGCGTCCAGCGGGTCGGCCCGGCCGACCGGGTTGGAGGGGTCGCGGAGGGCTCCGGCGCCGGCCGTGAGGGCGACCCGGGCGCGGGCGAACTCCCGTACCAGGGACGGGCGCAGGCCGATCGGGGGGCCTTCGAGGCCGGTGCAGCCGCCGTTCTGCGGCAGGCAGGCGACCCGGATGCCGGCGCCGGCCAGCACGCCCGCGCCGCCGGGCGGCAGCGCGCTGCACGGGCCGAGCGTGACCCGGGGCCGGTGCGGGGCCAGCGCGGCGACCAGTCGGGCGAGTTGGGCCTGGTCGGCGGCGTTGGTGTGCAGGTCGACCGGGCAGTCCGCCTCGGCCGCGGCGTCCAGGACGGCCTGCGCGTAGCCGACCGGGTCCGGGTCGAGGTCGGGGCAGCCGCCCGCCGCGTCCGCGCCGAGTTTGAGGGCGTCCCGCAGCAGGGCCCGGCCGTCGGCCCCGGCGCGGCCGGTGAGCAGCCGGGGCATCGCCACCGCCTGCAGTTCGGCCAGCCCGCGCAGCGCCTGGCGGGCGGTGAGGACGGCCTCCAGCCGGCGCAGCCCGTGCGCGTCGCCGATCCGGACGTGGGTGCGCTGGGCGGTGGCCCCGTAGCCGAGCGAGGTGAGCGCGGACTCGGTGGCCCGGCGGACCAGTTCGGCCGGGCCGTCCGGGGCGGGTTCGGGCAGGGCGGCGGCGAACGCGCTGTCGTGGTGCCCGTGCGGTTCGGCGGGGGCGGGCAGCAGCAGGTAGCCGGAGAGGTCGATCCGGGCGCCGGTGGTGACGGTGGGCTGCCCGGGCAGGGCGGGCAGCGGCCCGAGGCTGCCGACGGTGCCGACGGCCTGGATCCGGTCCCCGCTGATCCGGACGTCCACCACCCGGCCGTCCAGCAGTCGGGCGCCGGTGAGCAGCAGCACCGGCCCGTGCCCGAGCGGGTTGGCGGGCGGTGGCTGGGCGCCCTCGGTGGGTTCGCTCATCGGCCCGCTCCTCCAGTCCCGTTGACCGCCCGGCGGCTCCGGGGCCCGGTGCGGGCGGGCCGGCCGGCGGCGCGCCCGTGCGGCCGTGGGCGGCCGCGCGGGGGATCACTGACGGTCGAGCCTAGGCCGCGCTCGGCGGGGACCGGTGGATGCGGGCCGCCAGGACGTGTCGGGACGTGTCGGGCGGGCCCGGGTTGCGGCGGGGGTCGAACGGGTGTCGGGTGACGGCCCGTCAGTACGGGCCCGCCGACCTGCGGAGATCCGGCGCGGATACGGATTTCACCTCTGGCCCGGAACCGTGTAATCTCTTCCTCGTTCGCCCCTATAGCTCAGTCGGTAGAGCGTCTCCATGGTAAGGAGAAGGTCTGCGGTTCGATTCCGCATGGGGGCTCTGGTGAAGAGTTCCTCGCCTCGGCGGGGTTCCGATCATCAAAGCGGTGTAGCTCAGTTGGTAGAGCAAGCGGCTCATAATCGCTGTGTCACCGGTTCAAGTCCGGTCACCGCTACCCCGCGTAGTCGATCGGGGGATCACTCCCGATCGGCTACTCTTGTCTGTGTTCTTATTCGTTGTCCAAGGAAGGCACTCCCGTGGCTGCCACCGATGTCCGCCCGAAGATCACGCTGGCCTGCGTGGAGTGCAAGGAGCGGAACTACATCACCAAGAAGAACCGGCGTAACGACCCGGACCGTCTTGAGATGAAGAAGCACTGCCCGCGTTGCAACTCTCACACGGCGCACCGCGAAACCCGCTGACTTTGCCTCGACTCCAGGCCGCACCCCACCACGGGGAGCGGCCTGGAGTCATTTCTGCATGACGGGCCGGACGCCGGGCCGGACGCACGACCAGAGGAGTTGCCCCCATGCCGCTCGACCCCTCGTTCATCGGGCGGACCTACCCGCCCACCGAACCGTACGAGGTGGGCCGGGAGAAGATCCGCGAGTTCGCCGCGGCGATCGGTGACGCGAACCCGGCGTACACCGACACCGAGGCCGCCAAGGCGTTCGGGCACCCGGACGTCATCGCTCCGCCGACCTTCCCCTTCATGCTGAGTTTCCGGGCCGCGGCGCAGGTCGTGAACGACCCCGAACTCGGGCTGGACTACAGCCGGGTGGTGCACGGCGACCAGAAGTTCGTCTACGCCCGCCCGGTGCGGGCCGGTGACCGGCTCTCGGTCACCATCAGCATCGACGCGATCAAGTCGCTGGCGGGCAACGACGTGCTGACCGTCCGCGGCGAGGTCGACGACGCCGGCGGCGAGCACGTGGTGACGTCGATCATGACGCTGGTGGCGCGCGCCGCCGAAGCCGGGGAGGAGTGACCGTGACGGTCCGCTTTGACGAGGTCCAGGTCGGCACCGAGCTGCCGGCGCAGTCGTTCCCGGTCACCCGGGCGACGCTGGTGCAGTACGCCGGTGCCTCCGGGGACTTCAACCCGATCCACTGGAACGAGAAGTTCGCCCTGGAGGTCGGCCTCCCGGACGTGATCGCGCACGGCATGTTCACCATGGCCGAGGCCGCCCGGGTGGTCACCGACTGGGTCGGCGACCCGGGCGCGGTGGTCGAGTACGGCGTCCGCTTCACCAAGCCGGTGGTCGTCCCCAACGACGGCGTCGGCGCCACCGTCGAGGTGACCGGGAAGGTCGCCGCGCTGCTGGAGGACAACCGGGTCCGGGTCGACCTGGTGGCGACCAGCGGCGGGCAGAAGGTGCTCGGGATGGCCCGGGCGGTCGTCCGGCTGGGCTGAGCGCCCGCGGGGTGCGGTTTCCGGGGGCCCGGCCCCCGGAACGCGCCCCACCGGTCCGCTTGCCAAAGTTATTGGCCAATCACTAACCTGGGGGGCATGGCCAGGAACAGCATGCGGATGTCCGCCGAGGAGCGGCGCGAGAGCGTCGTCCGGGCGGCCATGGTGGAGTTCGCCCGGGGCGGGTACCGGGGGACGTCCACCGAGGCGATCGCCCGCCGGGTGGGCGTCTCGCAGCCGTACCTGTTCCGGCTCTTCCCCAACAAGCAGGCGATCTTCGAGGCGGCCGCCGAGCACTGCATCGAGGAGACCTGGCGGGTCTTCGACCGGGCGTCGGAGGGCCTGACCGGGGAGGCGGCGTGCGAGGCGATGGGCGCCGCGTACCTGGACCTGATCGCGGACCGCGAGCAGGTCATGATGCAGATGCAGATCTACGTCTCGGTGTTCGCGGCGGAGTCGGCCGGCGAGCACGGCATCGGGGAGGCGGCCCGGGAGGGCTGGATGCGGCTGTTCGAGCGGGTCCGGGAGCGGATCGGCGGCGACCAGGAGGCGGCGACCGGGTTCATGGCGCACGGCATGCTGATCAACACCCTGGTGGCGCTCGGGTACCCGGCGGGCCACCGGATCTGGTCCGGGCTCGAGGGGCCCCGCGCGCAGGAGGCCGGGGAAGGCTGAGGCGCTCCGCCGGGGACGGCGGCGCGCCCTTTTTTCGGCCCGTGAAAGTTATTGATCAATCACAACCTTTGGGGGAAAGAGAAGATGAACAGGCAAGCCGTCTGGACCCTGGTGGTCGTCAGCGTCGCCAGCTTCATGGCCGGACTCGACAACCTGGTGGTCACCACCGCGCTCCCCGCGATCCGCACCGACCTCGGCGGGGCGCTCGCCGACCTGGAGTGGACGGTCAGCGCGTACACCCTGACCTTCGCCGTCCTGCTGATGTTCGGCGCGGCCCTCGGCGACCGCTTCGGCCGCCGCCGGATGTTCGTCGCCGGACTCGCCGTCTTCACCCTCGGCTCGGCCTCCGCCGCGCTCGCCCCCGACATGGGGACGCTGATCGCCGCCCGCGCCGTCCAGGGCGCCGGCGCGGCGGTGATGGTGCCGCTCACCCTCACCCTGCTCACCGTCGCGGTCCCCGCCGCCCGGCGCGGCATGGCCTTCGGCATCTGGTCCGGCGTCGCCGGGCTGGCCGTCGCCACCGGCCCGCTGATCGGCGGCAGCCTCACCGAGCACTTCTCCTGGCAGTGGATCTTCTGGGTGAACGTCCCGGTCGGCCTGGTGCTGCTGCCGCTGTCCCGCGCCGTGCTCGGCGAGAGCCGCGGCGAGCACCCCCGCCTCGACCTCCCCGGCACCGCACTGGTCAGCGCCGGACTGTTCGGCCTCGTCCTCGGCCTGGTCCGCGGCAACCCCGACGGCTGGACCGACCCGCTGGTGCTCGGCTCGCTGACCGGCGGCGCCCTGCTGCTGGCCGCCTTCGTCGGGTACGAGATCCGCGGGGCGCAGCGGCCGATGCTCCCGATGCGGCTGTTCCGCAGCCGGGCGTTCAGCGCCGTCAACGCCGCCAGCCTGCTGATGTACCTGGGCATGTTCGGCTCGATCTTCCTGATCAGCCAGTACTTCCAGGGCGTCAACGGCTACAGCTCCGAGCAGGCCGGCGTCCGGATGCTCCCCTGGACGGCCATGCCGCTGCTGGTCGCCCCGGTCGCCGGGCTGCTCACCGACCGGATCGGCGGCCGCCCCATCGTGGTCACCGGACTGGTCCTGCAGGCCCTCGGCCTGCTCGGGATCGCCCTGCTCGCCCAGCACTCCGCCGGGTACGGGCAGCAGGTCCCGGTCCTGATGGTCTGCGGCATCGGCATGTCCCTCTACTTCGCCCCCACCGCCAACCTGGTGATGGCCAGCGTCCGCCCCGCCGAACAGGGCATCGCCTCCGGCGCGAACAACGCGATGCGCGAGGTCGGCGGCGCGCTCGGAGTGGCCGTGCTCTCCGCCGTGTTCTCCGCCCGCGGCGGCTACGGCAGCACCGCGGCCTTCACCGACGGGCTCACCGCCGCGCTGCTGGTCGGCGCCGCCGCGATCGGGGCCGGCGCGGTCGCCGCCGCGCTCGTCCCCCGGCGGCACGGCATGCGGACCGCCGCCGGAGCCGACCCCGAACCCGTCCTGGCCGGCCGGTCCTGACCGGCCCGGCACCCGCCACCGCACGAGGAGGAACCGACCGTGCTCGCCATGACACTCCCCTGGACCCCGGGGCCCGCCGCGCAGCGGCCACCGGCCCGGCCCGTGGTGATGGCCGCCGAACTCCAGGTCCGCGGACTGCGCCACGTCCCCGGCTTCCTGCGGCAGTCGCTGAAGGTCCGCGACCGGGCCCGCCGCGCCCCCGGCGCGCTCGGCGTCACCCTGCGCGCCGCACCGCTGCGCCGCACCTTCTGGGTGCTCTCCAGCTGGAGCGACGAGGAGGCGCTCGCCGCGTTCGTCCGCTCCGGGCCGCACCGGCAGGCGATGACCGCGCTCCGCCCCGTGATGGCCCGCTCCGCGTTCGCCAGTTGGGAGGCACAGAGCGCGGCCGAACCCGGCTGGACCGAGGCCCGCCGCCGGCTCGCCGAAGCCGGGTAGTGCCCGCTCCGGGGCCCGTGCGATCCGGCCCCGCGCACCGGCCCGGTGGCCGGGGGCGGGCCGGATCTCGCTTACGCTGGGGCGGTGATCGAGCAGATGGATGCGCCGCTGGCCCCGTTGACGACGCTGCGCCTGGGCGGCCCCGCCCGCCGGCTGGTGACCGCCGGGACGGACGCCGAGGTGGTGGCCGCGGTGCGGGCCGCCGACGCGGCCGGGGAACCGCTGCTGGTGCTCGGCGGCGGGTCGAACCTGGTGATCGGGGACGCCGGCTTCCCCGGCACGGTGCTGCGGATCGCCACCGAGGGCTTCGCCCTGGACGGGACGCTGCTGGAACTGGCGGCCGGCGAGGTCTGGTCGGACGCGGTGGCCCGCACCGTCGCCGCCGGACTGGCCGGCCTCGAGTTCCTGGCCGGCATCCCCGGCTCGGCGGGCGCCACCCCGGTGCAGAACGTCGGGGCGTACGGGCAGGAGGTCGCCGAGAGCATCACCGAGGTGGTCGCGTACGACCGCCTGCTCGGCGAGAGCGTCACCCTGGCCAACGCCGACTGCGCCTTCTCCTACCGGCACAGCCGCTTCAAGGCCGACCCGGACCGGTACGTGGTGCTGCGGGTGCGGTTCCGGCTCGCGGACGAGGGCGGCCTGTCCTCGCCGGTGAAGTACGCCGAGGTGGCCCGGGCGATGGGCGTCGAGCCGGAGCAGCGGGTCAAGCTCGGCGACGCGCACGCCGAGGTGCTGCGGTTGCGCGCGGGCAAGGGCATGGTGCTGGACGCCGCCGACCACGACACCTGGTCGGCCGGCTCGTTCTTCACCAACCCGGTCCTGACGGACGCCCAGTTCGCCGCGTTCACCGCCCGGTTGGGCGACCTGCGGGCGCCGGCCTACCCGGCGGGGGAGGGGCTCACCAAGACCTCCGCGGCCTGGCTGATCGACAACGCGGGCTTCCGCAAGGGCCACGGCAGCGGCCCGGCGACGCTCTCCACCAAGCACACCCTCGCCCTGACCAACCGCGGCTCGGCGACCACCGAGGACCTGCTCGCCCTGGCCCGCGAGGTCCGCGACGGCGTCCGGGCGGCGTTCGGGGTGGAACTGGTCAACGAGCCGGTGATGGTGGGCGTCAGCCTCTGAGGCCCCGGGGGCGGTGCGGCCGGTACTCAGCCGGCGGCTGAGTACCCGCGCGCTGTCGGGCCGCGCCCCGGGTGCGGGACGCTCGGCCGGTGAGAGCGACGACCGCGGACCGCGCACCCCTGCTGCTGCCCCTGCTGACCGCCGTCCTGGCCTGGGCCGCCTGGCTGGGGTGGGACGGGGAGCGGGACGTCGCCCCGGACGGCACGGTGTCCGGTCCGTACGAGGGGTGGCAGGTGCTCGGCCTGGTGCTGACGGTCGGCGCGGCGGTGTGCTGGTCGGCGCACCGGGGCCGGGCGCGCGCCGCGGTCGCGGGCAGCACGGCGGGCCTGACGGGCGCCGCCTGGGCGGACTGGTCCGGGGAGGGCGACGGGCTGTTCGTGGTCGGGGTGGCCCTGGTCGCGGTCGGCGCCCTGGCGGCGGGCGGGCTGCTCGCCGCGGCGACCGGCGCCCTCACCCGGCGACGTCGCCGTCGGCACTAGACCGGTTCCTCCACCAGCCAGGCGTCGACCTCGCCGAGCAGTTCCTTCACCACGTGCTCGGGGGCCCGCGAGGAGCGGATCGACTGGCGGGCGAGCTCGGCCAGCTCGGCGTCGGTGAAGGCGTGCGACTCGCGGGCCAGGGCGTACTGGTCGGCCAGCCGGGAGCCGAACAGCAGCGGGTCGTCGGCGCCCAGGGCGAGCGGGACGCCGGCCTCGAAGAGCGCGCGCAGCGGCACCTGCTCGGGGCTGTCGTAGACGCCGAGGGCGACGTTGGAGGCCGGGCAGACCTCGCAGGTGACCTGCCGGTCGGCGAGGCGCTGGAGCAGCCGCGGGTCCTCGGCGGCGCGCACGCCGTGGCCGATCCGGGCGGCGCCCAGGTCGTCCAGGCAGTCCCGGACCGACTCCGGCCCGGCCAGCTCGCCGCCGTGCGGGGCCGCGATCAGCCCGCCGTTGCGGGCGATGGCGAAGGCCCGGTCGAAGTCCCGGGCCAGGCCGCGGCGCTCGTCGTTGGACAGGCCGAAGCCGATCACGCCCTGGTCGGCGTACCGGACGGCGAGCCGGGCCAGCGTCCGGGCGTCCATCGGGGACTTCATCCGGTTCGCCGCGACCAGCACCCGGATCCCGACGCCGGTCGCCTCGGACGCCTCCCGGACGGCGTCCAGGACCAGTTCCAGGGTCGGGGTCAGGCCGCCGAGCAGCGGTGCGTACGAGGTCGGGTCGACCTGGATCTCCAGCCAGCGGGAGCCGTCGGCGCGCTCGTCCTCGGCGGTCTCCAGGACCAGCCGGCGGATGTCGGACTCGTCGCGCAGGCAGGAGCGGGCGGTGTCGTAGAGCCGCTGGAAGCGGAACCAGCCGCGCTCGTCGGTGGCCCGGAGCTTGGGCGGGTGCTCGGAGCTGAGCGCCTCGGGCAGCCGGATGCCGTGCTTGTCGGCGAGTTCGAGCAGCGTCGCGGGGCGCATCGAACCGGTGAAGTGCAGGTGCAGATGGGCCTTCGGCAGGCTCCGGACATCACGCAGGCGATCCATTCACCGATCCTGCCGCAAAACCCCCCGGAACAGGAACCGCCCCCCGCACATCGCCCGAAGGGGTGAGGTGCGGGGGGGCGGCCGTGACGGACCGTCAGTCGCGGGCCTCGGACAGCAGCTTCTGCATCCGGCTGACGCCCTCGACCAGGTCGGCGTCGCCCAGCGCGTAGGACAGCCGCAGGTAGCCGGGGGTGCCGAAGGCCTCGCCGGGGACGACCGCGACCTCGGCCTCGTCCAGGATCAGCGCGGCCAGCTCGGCCGAGGTCTGCGGGCGCTTGCCGCGGATCTCCTTGCCCAGCAGGCCCTTCACCGACGGGTAGGCGTAGAACGCGCCCTCCGGCTCGGGGCAGAGCACGCCCTCGATCTCGTTCAGCATCGCCACGATGGTGCGGCGGCGGCGGTCGAACGCGGTCTTCATCTCGTCCACCGCGGACAGGTCGCCGGCCACCGCGGCCAGCGCCGCGCGCTGCGCCACGTTGGAGACGTTCGAGGTGGCGTGCGACTGCAGGTTGGCGGCCGCGCTCACGACGTCCTTGGGGCCGATCAGCCAGCCCACCCGCCAGCCGGTCATGGCGTAGGTCTTGGCCACGCCGTTGACCACGATGCACTTGTCGGCCAGCTCGGGCAGCAGGGCCGGCAGCGAGGTGAAGGTCGCGTCGCCGTACACCAGGTGCTCGTAGATCTCGTCGGTGAGCACCCACAGGCCGTGCTCCAGCGCCCAGCGGCCGATCGCCTCGGCCTCGGCCTCGGTGTACACGGCGCCGGTCGGGTTGGACGGCGAGACGAACAGCACCACCTTGGTGCTGGCGGTGCGGGCGGCCTCCAGCTGCGCCACCGAGACCTTGTAGCCGGTGGTCTCGTCGGAGAGCACCTCGACGGGGGTGCCGCCGGCCAGCTTCACGGCCTCCGGGTAGGTGGTCCAGTACGGCGCCGGGATGATCACCTCGTCGCCCGGGTCGAGGATCGCGGCGAAGGCGTTGTAGATCGCCTGCTTGCCGCCGTTGGTCACCAGCACCTGCGAGGCGTCCACCTGGTAGCCGGAGTCGCGCAGCGTCTTGGCGGCGATCGCGGCCTTCAGCTCCGGCAGGCCGGCGGCCGGGGTGTAGCGGTGGTTCGCCGGGTCCTGGCAGGCGGCGACGGCGGCGTCCACGACGTAGCCGGGGGTCGGGAAGTCGGGCTCGCCGGCGCCGAAGCCGATCACCGGACGCCCGGCGGCCTTGAGGGCCTTGGCCTTGGCGTCGACGGCGAGGGTCGCGGACTCGGCGATGGCGCCGACCCGGGCGGAGACCCGGCGGTTCGCGGGGGACAGGTTCTCGGGGGTGGGTGCGCTCATGCCTGAATGCTCCCAGACCCCACGGGCGGCGGGCATCGCGGTTTCAGCAGGAGTACAGGGGTGTTCCAGCGACCGTCCCGCGGACCCGGACGATCTCGGGCGGAAGCCGATCGAAGCCGGAGGATCTCGGGCGGACGGCGTCGAAAGTCGGCGAATGTGGATCTCGGTGAATGAGGTTCGACCAATCGGCGAAGAACCCGTACACTCACTGCTCGATGGCTCCCGAAGTGCGGATCCTTCGGCCGGGTACACCACACGGCCGGTCGGATGCGGTAGGTTGGGGGCCGCACCGGAACCGCGAGGTTCCGTAGGGCACTAGCTCAATTGGTAGAGCACCGGTCTCCAAAACCGGCGGTTGGGGGTTCGAGTCCCTCGTGCCCTGCTGCTCGATCTGTGCCAAGCCCGTTCGCTCCGCAGAGCGAGCGGGCTTGATGCGGAGAGGGCCCCACCCAGCACAGCTTTCGCCGGACAGCCCGTGCACCAGGCACGGGCCTCCGCAGGACCGGATTCAGGTGAGGACGAGTGACGGAGACCACGGGCTCCACCGCAACGCCTGAGAGCGGCAACCCCGAGGGGACCGAAGGCGCCGCGGACGGTGCGACCGCCGAGGACGGCAAGCTCTCCCGGCGCGAGCGCCGGCGGGCCAACAAGGCGTCCGGTGGCGAGGGGAAGAAGTCCGGCAAGCGGGCGAAGAAGGGCCTGTTCGCCCGGACCGCGATCTTCTACCGCCAGATCATCGCCGAGCTCCGCAAGGTGGTCTGGCCCACCCGCAGCCAGCTGATCCAGTACACCACCGTCGTGGTGACCTTCGTGATCGTGATGATGCTGCTGGTCGCCGGCCTCGACTGGGTCTTCGCCAAGGGTGCCTTCTGGATCTTCGGCTGACGTCCGATCCGGCAGAAAACCGCCGGGACCCCGCAGGTCCCGCACCGCATACCTCACCCCGACCCGGGCCGAATCCTTCGGCCCGGGTCGAGCTGTCGGCGCGAAGGACAGCGGGCGACTACCGTTGAGTCGGTACTGTTGAGGTATCCGTTCCACAACCAGGAAAGAAGCAGCGACCGTGTCTGAGTCCCCCCTGTACGACGCCGACGAGACCGTCCGCGAGGCGGATGTCGCCGCCGAGCTGGACGCGGCCGAGGCTGCCGACGTCGAGACCGCCGACGTCGAGACCGCTGAGGAAATCGTGGACGAGGCGGACGCCGAGGAGGACGAGGTCGAGGCCGCCGACGAGCTGGAGGCGGGGGAGCCCGCCGAGACCGCCGCCGTGCACGAGGTGGACGAGGCCGAGGCCGCCGACGTCGAGACCGCCGAGGTCGAGGAAGAGGCCGAGGCCGCCGAGGAGGTCGAGAGCGACCCGGTCGCCGAGTTCCGCGAGCAGCTGCGCCGCGCCCCCGGCGAGTGGTACGTCATCCACACCTACGCCGGCTACGAGAACCGGGTGAAGCAGAACCTGGAGCAGCGCTCCGTCTCGCTGAACGTCGAGGACTACATCTTCGAGTCCCAGGTTCCGCAGGAGGAGGTCGTCCAGATCAAGAACGGCGACCGCAAGACCATCCGGCAGAACAAGCTCCCCGGCTACGTGCTGGTCCGGATGGACCTCACCCCGGAGTCCTGGGGCGTCGTGCGCAACACCCCCGGTGTCACCGGCTTCGTCGGCAACGCCTACGACCCGTACCCGCTGACCCTGGACGAGGTCGTCAAGATGCTCGCCCCCGACGTGGAGCGCGCCG
Source organism: Kitasatospora sp. YST-16 (assembly GCF_026802215.1). Classification (NCBI taxonomy): domain Bacteria; kingdom Bacillati; phylum Actinomycetota; class Actinomycetes; order Kitasatosporales; family Streptomycetaceae; genus Kitasatospora; species Kitasatospora sp. YST-16. The sequence continues at coordinate 2,827,938 of NZ_CP113837.1, read as the reverse complement.
CCGCCAAGGAGGCCGGCAAGGCCTCGCCGGTGCGCCCGGTCGAGGTGCAGGTGCTGGACTTCGAGGTCGGCGACTCGGTCACCGTCACCGACGGTCCGTTCGCCACCCTGCAGGCGACCATCAACGAGATCAACCCCGACTCGAAGAAGGTCAAGGGCCTGGTGGAGATCTTCGGCCGGGAGACCCCGGTCGAGCTCTCCTTCGACCAGATCCAGAAGAACTGATCCACGTACTCCGGTTCCGGGGCGGGGGCGAAGGCCCCCGCCCCGGAACCGTTTTGGTCCAGCGCCGCCTCAGCGGTTAGCCTGGTCCGATGTGTGCCTTGGCAGCCGGGTTTCGCCCCGGGGCCGGGCGCATCAGCACTCACCTCTCGGAAGGACCCGGAGAGAAATGCCTCCCAAGAAGAAGAAGGTCACGGGGCTTATCAAGCTCCAGATCAACGCCGGTGCGGCCAACCCGGCGCCGCCGGTCGGCCCCGCGCTCGGCCAGCACGGCGTCAACATCATGGAGTTCTGCAAGGCGTACAACGCGGCCACCGAGTCGCAGCGCGGCATGATCGTGCCGGTGGAGATCACGGTCTACGACGACCGTTCCTTCACCTTCGTCACGAAGACCCCGCCGGCTGCGCGCCTCATCCTGAAGGCCGCGGGCATCGACAAGGGCTCCAAGGAGCCGCACAAGACCAAGGTCGCCAAGCTGACCTCGGCCCAGGTGCGCGAGATCGCCACCACCAAGATGCCCGACCTGAACGCCAACGACCTGGACGCGGCGGAGAAGATCATCGCCGGCACCGCCCGGTCGATGGGCATCACCGTCGAGGGCTGACCAGCCCGTACGTCCCCCGTGGTAGGGCCCAGCGCGGCCCGCGACTACCACGAACTCCATTAATCACCAGGAGCAGCAGTGAAGCGCAGCAAGGCCCTCAAGGCCGCGGACGCCCAGGTCGACCGCGCCCGGATCTACGCCCCGCTCGAGGCCGTCCGCCTCGCCAAGGCGACCTCCACCACCAAGTTCGACGGCACCGTCGAGGTCGCCATGCGTCTGGGCGTCGACCCGCGCAAGGCCGACCAGATGGTCCGCAGCACCGTCATCCTCCCGCACGGCACCGGTAAGACCGCTCGGGTCCTGGTCTTCGCGAACGGTGAGCGTGCCGAGGCCGCGCGTGCCGCGGGCGCCGACATCGTCGGCTCCGACGAGCTGATCGACGAGGTCGCCAAGGGTCGTCTGGACTTCGACGCCGTCGTCGCCACCCCGGACCTCATGGGCAAGGTCGGCCGCCTGGGCCGCGTGCTCGGTCCCCGTGGCCTGATGCCGAACCCGAAGACCGGCACCGTGACCCCGGACGTCGCCAAGGCCGTCAACGACATCAAGGGCGGCAAGATCGAGTTCCGCGTCGACAAGCACTCGAACCTGCACCTGATCATCGGCAAGACCTCGTTCTCCGACGAGCAGCTGGTCGAGAACTACGCCGCCGCGCTGGACGAGGTCCTCCGGGCCAAGCCGTCCGCCGCCAAGGGCCGCTACATCAAGAAGATCGCCTTCTCCACCACGATCGGCCCCGGCATCCAGGTGGACCCGAACCGCACCCGCAACCTCCTCGTCGAGGAGGACCCGGCGGCGGTCTGACCCCGAGTCAGTTCCCCACGCGGTCAACGCTTCACCGGGCCCGCACCCCTTCGGGGGTGCGGGCCCGGTGGCGTTCGGAAACGGTTTGCGCGGGCGGCGGAGCGGTTCGGTAGAGTCCAGGGTCGTCATCAGGATGAGAATCCGATTAGAGGGGGACCTCCGTGCGCGCACTGCGTACCGTTGCCGTGGCCTGTCTGGCCCTCGGCGCCTTGACCGCCTGCAGCAGCTCCGGCTCGACCGGTTCGACGGGGGGCTCCGGCAGCTCGCAGGCCGCTTCCGCCCCGGCGGCCGACGGCGCGGGCAAGGGCGGCTCGAAGCTCGCCCCCAAGGAGGCCCTGCTCGCCGCGGCCGCGGTCATGGACAAGGCCGGCAGCGCCAAGCTGACCGTCAAGGGCGGCGGCAGCGACGGCACCGCCGACTACGTCTGGAAGTCCCCGTCCTCCTTCCTCATGCACACCACGCAGGAGGGCAAGCAGGTCGACGTCCTGTTCGCCGGCGACCAGATGTACATCGGGGCCACCCCCGAGATGGCCGCCGTGGCCAAGGGCAAGAAGTGGATGTCGCTCAGCGCCAAGGACTCCTCGGGCGCGGTGGGCAACGAGGCCGGCGCCTTCGCCTCGATGATGCAGCTGATGAACCCGTCGGTGCAGCTGGTCGCCGCCTCCCAGAACGCCACCCTGGTCGGCACCGAGACGGTGGCCGGCCAGAGCGCCACCCACTACCGCAGCGACATCAAGGTGGACGAGCTGGTCGCCAAGATGCAGCTCGACGCGTCGACCAAGGCCCAGGTGCTGGCCGAGCTCAAGAAGAAGGGCTCCAGCTCCACCGTCGACCTGTGGGTCAACGGCAAGGGCGAGCTGGTCCAGCAGTCCAGCGCCAGCCTGACGGCCGACAGCGGCAGCACCCCCGGCGTGGTCACCTACGGCGACCTGGGCAGCGTCAAGGCCACCCCGGCCCCGGCCGCCTCCGAGGTCTTCTCCCTCACCGACCTGATGCAGCAGTAGGCCGGGCCGGCCCGTGTCCCGGGGGCGGCTCCGGGACGCGGGCGGACCGCATGGCATCGTGGGAGGGACCGGACGGCGGGGAACGGCAGGAGGAGGGACCGATGGCGGCACCGGCGCGTTGGGCCGCGGCCCTGCTGGCGGCCGTCCTGCTGGTCGGCACGGCCACCGCCTGCACCGGCTCGGGCACCGCCGCCGACCCCGCCTCCCCGTCCAGCCCGACCCCGTCCACCGGGGAGGCCAGCCCGACCGACCGCTCCCCGCACGGGGTGCTGCTCTCCGCGCAGCTGGTGCTGCACGACGCCCGGCGCGCCGAGTACACGGCGGTGCTCGCCGGCGAGGACGCCAAGGGCGCGCTGTTCTGGGCGCCCAAGACGGTGCTGAAGTACCAGGCCGAGGGGGTGGGCCGGACCCTGGTGGTGCTGGACACCTCCGCCTACCTGGGCGGCGACCCGGGGACCGCGGCCCGGCTCGGCGGCCCGCACTGGCAGAAGTTCTCCGACGGCCGGATCCCGTACGGCGGCCTGATCGACCGGCTCAGCCCGGTGGTCGCGGTCGCCGCCGCGGCGGCCGCGGACGAGCCGCGGCTGATCGGCGAGGAGAAGCTGCTCGACACCACCGTCGAGCACTACCGGGTCACGGTGAGCGCCGCCCGGTACGTCGCCGCGCAGAACCAGCTCGACCAGGGCCGGCGGCAGGCGCTGGAGGCCGCGCTCGGCCCCGGCGACGTGGTGCTCGACCTCTGGCTCGACGACCGCGACCAGCTGGTCCGGCTGCGCCGGGCCGCCGCCGAGGTGGACACCGTCGACTACACCGGGTTCGGCAGTTCCGCGATCTCGGTGCAGGCCCCCGCGGAGGCCGACACCGCGCCCGGCGCCGGCGCCAGCCCGCCGCCGCTCCCGTAGGCCAAACCCGTTTCCGGAAGCCGATTTGGCCAAACCCGTTTCGTCCCGTTACGCTGGCCGAGCCAAAGACCGCTGGTTGTCGCCGTTCCCCGCGAGGGCGGACGGTACCGAAGGGTCCGCACCCGTTGCGGATCGCCCGCGCAGGTTGTGGAGCAGAGTGAAGATCTCCGGGCCGTTCACGGTCCGTCGAGGTCATTGCAAGCCCCGTGCGCCTGCGCGCCGGGGCTTCTTCGCTTCCTGGGGTCCGCGGCGTTGGATGGTCGACTTCTCGAAGGTCGGCCCGACTTCGACATCACGGAAGGAGGCGTAAGCCTATGGCCAGGCCCGACAAGGCTGCCGACGTCGCCGAGATCACGGACAAGTTCCGTGCCTCCAGCGCCGCCGTTCTGACCGAGTACCGCGGTCTCACGGTGAAGCAGCTGAAGACGCTTCGTCGCTCGCTCGGCGGCAACGCCGATTACGCCGTGGTGAAGAACACGCTGACCAAGATCGCGGCCAACGAGGCCGGGATCTCCGAGCTGGACGACCTGTTCGCCGGTCCGACGGCTGTCGCCTTCGTCACCGGTGACCCGGTGGAGTCGGCGAAGGCTCTGCGTGACTTCGCCAAGGAGAACCCTGCTCTCATCATCAAGGGCGGTGTCCTTGACGGTAAGGCGCTGTCCGCCGATGAGATCAAGAAGCTCGCGGACCTCGAGTCCCGCGAGGTGCTGCTCGCCAAGCTGGCGGGCGCCCTGAAGGCCAAGCCCTCCCAGGCTGCCGCCGTCTTCCAGGCGCTCCCGTCCAAGCTCGTGCGCACCGTTGAGGCGCTGCGCGAGAAGGTCGAGCAGGGCGGTGCCGGTACTCCGGCTCCCGCCGAGGACGCGGAGTAACCACTCCCGTCCCAGCGGGCCCGTAAGCACGCCCGCCAACCCGTACATCCGGCACCTGCCGATTTAGTGGAAGGACGCCAATCATGGCGAAGCTCAGCACCGAGGACCTGCTCGAGCAGTTCGAGGGCATGACCCTGATCGAGCTCTCCGAGTTCGTCAAGGCCTTCGAGGACAAGTTCGACGTCACCGCCGCCGCCCCGGTCGCCGTTGCCGGCGTTGCCGGCCCGGGCGCCGTCGCCGAGGCCGTCGAGGAGCAGGACGAGTTCGACGTCATCCTCGACGGTGCCGGCGACAAGAAGATCCAGGTCATCAAGGAGGTGCGCGCCCTCACCTCCCTCGGCCTGAAGGAGGCCAAGGACCTCGTCGACACCGCCGGTGCGAAGGTTCTGGAGAAGGTCGCCAAGGACGTCGCCGAGAAGGCGAAGGCCCAGCTCGAGGGCGCCGGCGCCAAGGTCACCGTCAAGTGACTCGTTCCTCTCTCTGAGAGGTGCTCTTCCGGCCGGGCCGGCCACCCTTCGGGGTGGCCGGCCCGGCCTGCTCGCGTTCCGGGCCGGGGCGCCCGGGTTGCTCCCGATGGCCCACGCCGGACTCGGCTCCTGTCGGCGGCCGGGAGTAGGGTGATCGCTGTCGTCGGCCCCCGGGCACGGGCAGCGTGTAACGCGCCGGGCGGTCCGGACGATGGGCAGTACGAGGTCCACACCCTGGTGCGGGCCTTGACGAACAGCACGCGGCGCGCGATTCTCAAGGCGCGTGCCCAAGCGGAACCGTCTCCGATGCATATTCGGCGGCGGCACTGGGAAGGTTCCCGGTGACGCAGAAGTGGGTGCGACGGCCCGGCCGGTGAGGGATCACTGCCCGGGTTGTCGGTTGTACGGGAGGAGCGTCCGATTCGGTCTCCGAATCAGGGCTTGCTAGCAGTGTCGCCTTTGGCTACACTGTCCCTTTGCGCTGCCTGTTAGCTGCTCCGTGACTCGTCGCCCGGAGTGGTCCCTGTCCTGACCTGGGGTTTTCCGCCTCGGCCAAGGCCCGGCCGGTATGCGCGTAGTGAGCTCCGAGCCCTCGGAAGGACCCCCCTCTTGGCCGCGCCGCGCAACGCCTCGAACAATTCCGCATCCACCGCCCCGCTCCGCGTCTCGTTCGCGAAGATCAAGGAGCCCCTCGAGGTCCCCAACCTCCTCGCCCTGCAGACCGAGAGCTTCGACTGGCTGCTCGGCAACGCGGCCTGGAAGTCCCGGGTCGAGGCTGCCCTGGAGAGCGGTCAGGACGTCCCCACCAAGTCCGGTCTGGAGGAGATCTTCGAGGAGATCTCCCCGATCGAGGACTTCAGCGGGTCGATGTCCCTGACCTTCCGGGACCACCGTTTCGAGCCGCCGAAGAACTCCATCGACGAGTGCAAGGACCGCGACTTCACCTTCGCGGCCCCGCTCTTCGTCACCGCGGAGTTCACCAACAACGAGACCGGTGAGATCAAGTCCCAGACCGTGTTCATGGGCGACTTCCCGCTCATGACCAACAAGGGCACGTTCATCATCAACGGCACCGAGCGTGTCGTCGTGTCCCAGCTGGTGCGTTCCCCCGGCGTCTACTTCGACTCCACCCTGGACAAGGTCTCCGACAAGGACATCTTCTCCGCCAAGATCATCCCCTCCCGCGGTGCCTGGCTGGAGATGGAGATCGACAAGCGCGACATGGTCGGTGTCCGCATCGACCGCAAGCGCAAGCAGTCGGTCACCGTGCTGCTCAAGGCCCTCGGTTGGACCACCGAGATGATCCTGGAGGAGTTCGGCGAGTACGAGTCGATGCGCGCCACCCTGGAGAAGGACCACACCCAGGGCCAGGACGACGCGCTGCTCGACATCTACCGCAAGCTGCGCCCGGGCGAGCCGCCGACCCGCGAGGCCGCGCAGACGCTGCTGGAGAACCTGTACTTCAACCCGAAGCGCTACGACCTCGCCAAGGTCGGCCGCTACAAGGTGAACCGGAAGCTGGGCAACGCCGAGTCGCTCGACTCCGGCGTGCTCACCGAGCCGGACATCATCGGGACGATCAAGTACCTGGTGAAGCTGCACGCCGGCGAGACCGAGTGGCGCGACGACACGAGCCGCGACATCGTCATCGAGGTCGACGACATCGACCACTTCGGCAACCGCCGCCTGCGCAACGTCGGCGAGCTGATCCAGAACCAGGTCCGCACCGGCCTCGCCCGCATGGAGCGCGTGGTCCGCGAGCGGATGACCACCCAGGACGTCGAGGCGATCACGCCGCAGACCCTGATCAACATCCGGCCGGTCGTCGCCTCCATCAAGGAGTTCTTCGGCACCAGCCAGCTGTCGCAGTTCATGGACCAGACGAACCCGCTGTCGGGCCTGACCCACAAGCGCCGTCTGTCCGCGCTCGGCCCCGGTGGTCTGTCCCGCGAGCGGGCCGGCTTCGAGGTCCGCGACGTGCACCCCTCGCACTACGGCCGCATGTGTCCGATCGAGACCCCCGAAGGCCCGAACATCGGTCTGATCGGCTCGCTCGCCTCGTACGGCCGGGTCAACGCGTTCGGCTTCATCGAGACCCCGTACCGCAAGGTCGTCGACGGTGTCGTCACCGAGGCCGTCGACTACCTGACCGCGGACGAGGAGGACCGGTACGTCATCGCGCAGGCCAACGCCCCGCTCACCGCGGAGCTGACCTTCGCCGAGCCGCGCGTCCTGGTCCGCCGCCGCGGCGGCGAGATCGACTACATCCCCGGCACCGAGATCGACTACATGGACGTCTCGCCGCGCCAGATGGTGTCGGTCGCGACCGCCATGATCCCCTTCCTCGAGCACGACGACGCCAACCGCGCGCTGATGGGCTCGAACATGATGCGCCAGGCCGTCCCGCTGCTGCGCAGCGAGGCGCCGCTGGTCGGCACCGGCATGGAGTACCGCTGCGCCGTCGACGCCGCGGACGTGATCACCGCCGACAAGGCCGGCGTGGTGCAGGAGGTCTCGGCCGACTACGTCACCGTCGCCAACGACGACGGCACGTACAACACCTACCGGGCCGCCAAGTTCACCCGCTCCAACCAGGGCACCGCCTTCAACCAGAAGGTGCTCGTGGACGAGGGCCAGCGGGTCGAGGTCAACCAGGTGCTGGCCGACGGCCCGTGCACCGACGAGGGCGAGATGGCCCTCGGCAAGAACCTCCTCGTGGCGTTCATGTCGTGGGAGGGCCACAACTACGAGGACGCGATCATCCTGTCGCAGCGCCTCGTCCAGGACGACGTCCTCTCCTCGATCCACATCGAGGAGCACGAGGTCGACGCCCGTGACACCAAGCTGGGCCCCGAGGAGATCACCCGGGACATCCCGAACGTCTCCGAGGAGGTCCTCGCCGACCTCGACGAGCGCGGCATCATCCGGATCGGCGCCGACGTCGTCACCGGCGACATCCTGGTCGGCAAGGTCACCCCGAAGGGCGAGACCGAGCTGACCCCGGAGGAGCGCCTGCTCCGCGCGATCTTCGGCGAGAAGGCCCGCGAGGTCCGCGACACCTCGCTGAAGGTGCCGCACGGCGAGTCCGGCAAGGTCATCGGCGTCCGCGTCTTCGACCGCGAGGAGGGGGACGAGCTTCCCCCGGGCGTGAACCAGCTGGTCCGCGTCTACGTCGCCCAGAAGCGCAAGATCACCAACGGTGACAAGCTGGCCGGCCGCCACGGCAACAAGGGCGTCATCTCCAAGATCCTGCCGGTCGAGGACATGCCGTTCCTGGAGGACGGCACCCCGGTCGACATCATCCTGAACCCGCTGGGCGTCCCGTCCCGAATGAACCCGGGACAGGTCCTGGAGATCCACCTCGGCTGGCTCGCCATGCAGGGCTGGGACGTCTCCGGCCTCGCCGACGAGTGGGCCAAGCGGCTCCAGGCGATCGGCGCCGACACGGTCCAGGGCGGCACCAACCTCGCCACCCCGGTCTTCGACGGCGCCCGCGAGGACGAGATCACCGGCCTGCTGGACAACACCACCCTCACCCGCGACGGTGAGCGCCTGGTGAACTCCACCGGCAAGGCCCGGCTGTTCGACGGCCGCTCCGGCGAGCCGTTCCCGATGCCGGTCTCGGTCGGCTACATGTACATCCTCAAGCTGCACCACCTGGTCGACGACAAGCTGCACGCCCGTTCGACCGGCCCGTACTCGATGATCACCCAGCAGCCGCTCGGTGGTAAGGCGCAGTTCGGTGGTCAGCGCTTCGGTGAGATGGAGGTGTGGGCCCTTGAGGCGTACGGCGCCGCTTACGCGCTGCAGGAGCTGCTCACCATCAAGTCCGACGACGTCCTGGGCCGCGTGAAGGTCTACGAGGCCATCGTCAAGGGCGAGAACATTCCCGAGCCCGGCATTCCCGAGTCCTTCAAGGTCCTCATCAAGGAAATGCAGTCGCTCTGCCTCAACGTGGAGGTGCTGTCCTCGGACGGCCAGTCCATCGAGATGCGCGACAGCGACGAGGACGTGTTCCGCGCCGCCGAGGAGCTCGGCATTGACCTGTCCCGGCGCGAGCCGAGCAGCGTCGAAGAGGTCTGACGGAGGCCGGGCCGGCCGTTCCCGAACGGCCGGCCCGCCCCCAGGCCCCCCTCAGACCAACAGACAGACTCTCGAATCACGAAAGAGGGCTTGACGACCAGTGCTTGACGTCAACTTCTTCGACGAGCTCCGCATCGGACTGGCCACCGCCGACGACATCCGCCAGTGGTCGCACGGCGAGGTGAAGAAGCCGGAGACCATCAACTACCGCACGCTGAAGCCGGAAAAGGACGGCCTCTTCTGCGAGAAGATCTTCGGTCCCACCCGGGACTGGGAGTGCTACTGCGGCAAGTACAAGCGCGTCCGCTTCAAGGGCATCATCTGTGAGCGCTGCGGCGTCGAGGTGACCCGCGCCAAGGTGCGCCGCGAGCGGATGGGCCACATCGAGCTGGCCGCCCCGGTCACCCACATCTGGTACTTCAAGGGCGTCCCGTCGCGCCTGGGCTACCTGCTGGACCTGGCGCCGAAGGACCTCGAGAAGGTCATCTACTTCGCCGCCTACATGATCACCTGGGTCGACGACGAGCGCCGCCAGCGCGACCTGCCGTCCCTGGAGGCGCACGTCTCGGTCGAGCGCCAGCAGATCGAGAACCGGCGCGACGCCGACCTGGAGGCCCGGGCCAAGAAGGCCGAGTCCGACCTGGCCGAGCTGGAGGCCGAGGGCGCCAAGGCCGACGTGCGCCGCAAGGTGCGCGAGGGCGCCGAGCGCGAGATGAAGCAGCTGCGCGACCGCACGCAGCGCGAGATCGACCGCCTCGACGAGGTCTGGACCCGGTTCAAGAACCTCAAGGTCCAGGACCTGGAGGGCGACGAGCTGCTCTACCGCGAGCTGCGCGACCGCTTCGGCACCTACTTCTCCGGCTCGATGGGCGCCGCGGCCCTCAAGGACCGCCTGGAGTCCTTCGACCTGGGCGAGGAGGCCGAGCGCCTCCGCGAGATCATCCGCACCGGCAAGGGCCAGAAGAAGACCCGCGCGCTCAAGCGCCTCAAGGTCGTCTCCGCCTTCCTGCAGACCAGCAACAAGCCCAAGGGCATGGTGCTCGACTGCGTCCCGGTGATCCCGCCGGACCTGCGCCCGATGGTCCAGCTCGACGGTGGCCGCTTCGCCACCTCCGACCTGAACGACCTGTACCGCCGCGTCATCAACCGCAACAACCGCCTGAAGCGGCTTCTCGACCTCGGCGCGCCCGAGATCATCGTGAACAACGAGAAGCGCATGCTCCAGGAGGCCGTCGACGCGCTCTTCGACAACGGCCGCCGCGGCCGCCCGGTCACGGGCCCCGGCAACCGTCCGCTGAAGTCGCTGTCCGACATGCTCAAGGGCAAGCAGGGTCGTTTCCGCCAGAACCTGCTCGGCAAGCGCGTCGACTACTCGGCCCGTTCGGTCATCGTCGTCGGCCCGCAGCTCAAGCTGCACCAGTGCGGCCTGCCCAAGGCCATGGCGCTGGAGCTCTTCAAGCCGTTCGTGATGAAGCGCCTGGTCGACCTGAACCACGCGCAGAACATCAAGTCGGCCAAGCGCATGGTCGAGCGCGCCCGCCCCGTGGTGTGGGACGTCCTCGAAGAGGTCATCGCCGAGCACCCGGTGCTGCTGAACCGTGCGCCCACCCTGCACCGCCTCGGCATCCAGGCCTTCGAGCCGCAGCTGGTCGAGGGCAAGGCCATCCAGATCCACCCGCTCGTCTGCACCGCGTTCAACGCGGACTTCGACGGCGACCAGATGGCCGTGCACCTGCCGCTGTCCGCGGAGGCGCAGGCCGAGGCCCGCATCCTGATGCTGTCCTCGAACAACATCCTGAAGCCGGCCGACGGCCGCCCCGTCACCATGCCGACCCAGGACATGGTGCTGGGCCTGTTCTTCCTCACCTCGGACCGCGAGGAGGTCAAGGGCAAGGGCCGTTCCTTCTCCTCGACCGCCGAGGCGATCATGGCCTTCGACGCCCGCGAGCTGGACGTCCAGGCCACCATCGACCTGCGGATGGCCGCCGGCACCGTCCCGCCCCGCGGCTGGACCCCGCCGGTGGACGAGGACGGGCAGCCGACCTGGCACGAGGGTGAGCCGTTCCGGATCACCACCACGCTGGGCCGGGCGCTCTTCAACGAGCTGCTGCCCGAGGACTACCCGTTCGTCGACTACGAGATCGGCAAGAAGCAGCTCTCGGCGATCGTCAACGACCTCGCCGAGCGCTACCCGAAGGTCGTCGTCGCTGCGGCGCTCGACAACCTGAAGGCGGCCGGCTTCCACTGGTCGACCCGTTCCGGTGTCACCGTCTCGATCTCGGACGTCATCGTCCCGCCGACCAAGCCCGCCATCCTGGAGGGCTACGAGGCGCAGGCGGAGAAGGTCCAGCGCCAGTACGAGCGCGGTCTGATCACCGACAACGAGCGCAAGTCCGAGCTGATCGGCATCTGGACCCGCGCGACCAACGAGGTCGCCGACGCGATGGCCGCGAACTTCCCGAAGACGAACCCCATCTTCATGATGGTCGACTCGGGCGCCCGCGGAAACATGATGCAGATGCGTCAGATCGCCGGTATGCGCGGTCTGGTGTCGAACGCGAAGAACGAGACCATCGCGCGTCCCATCAAGGCCTCGTTCCGTGAGGGCCTGTCCGTGCTGGAGTACTTCATCTCCACCCACGGTGCCCGCAAGGGTCTGGCCGACACCGCGCTGCGCACCGCCGACTCGGGTTACCTGACCCGTCGTCTGGTGGACGTCTCGCAGGACGTGATCATCCGCGAGGAGGACTGCGGCACCGAGCGCGGCCTCAAGCTGTCGATCGGCTCGGTCGGCGCGGACGGCGTGCTGCGCAAGGCCGACGACGTCGAGACCAGCGTCTACGCCCGCATGCTCGCCGAGGACATCACCGTCGACGGCAAGCTGATCGCCACCGCCAACACCGACCTCGGCGACGTCCTGATGGACGAGCTGATCCGGCACGGCGTGAGCGAGGTCAAGGTCCGCTCGATCCTGACCTGCGAGTCCGCGGTCGGCACCTGTGCCTTCTGCTACGGCCGCTCGCTGGCCACCGGCAAGCTGGTCGACATCGGTGAGGCGGTCGGCATCATCGCCGCCCAGTCCATCGGTGAGCCCGGCACCCAGCTGACCATGCGCACCTTCCACACCGGTGGTGTGGCCGGTGACGACATCACCCAGGGTCTGCCCCGTGTCGTCGAGCTCTTCGAGGCCCGCACCCCCAAGGGTGTCGCCCCGATCTCGGAGGCCCAGGGCCGGGTCCGCATCGAGGACACCGAGAAGACCCGCAAGGTCGTCGTCACCCCCGACGACGGCAGCGACGAGATCGCCTACCCGGTCTCCAAGCGCGTCAAGCTGCTGGTCAGCGAGGGCGAGGCGGTCGAGGTCGGCCAGAAGCTGACCGTCGGTGCGACCAACCCGCACGACGTGCTGCGCATCATGGGCCAGCGTGCCGTCCAGATCCACCTGGTGGCCGAGGTCCAGAAGGTCTACAACTCGCAGGGCGTGTCGATCCACGACAAGCACATCGAGATCATCATCCGGCAGATGCTCCGCCGCGTGACGATCATCGAGTCGGGCGACGCCGAGCTGCTCCCGGGCGAGCTCGTCGAGCGCGGCCGCTTCGAGCAGGAGAACCGTCGCGTGGTCTCCGAGGGCGGCCACCCCGCCTCCGGCCGTCCGCAGCTGATGGGTATCACCAAGGCCTCGCTGGCCACCGAGTCCTGGCTGTCGGCCGCCTCCTTCCAGGAGACGACCCGGGTGCTCACCGACGCGGCGATCCACGCCAAGTCGGACCCGCTGCTGGGCCTCAAGGAGAACGTCATCCTCGGCAAGCTCATCCCGGCCGGTACGGGTCTGCCCCGCTACCGCAACATCCGGGTCGAGCCGACCGAGGAGGCCAAGGCCGCGATGTACTCGGCCGTCGGCTACGACGACTACGACCTGTCGCCGTTCGGCGCGGGCTCCGGTCAGGCCGTCCCGCTGGACGACTACGACTACGGCCCGTACACCGGCTGAGCGATCGGCTGATCCGGCACGGCTGTACCGCAGGGCGGTCACCCCACTCGGGGTGGCCGCCCTGCGGCGTTCCCACTAGGGGATCCCCCTGGGGACGGAGGCGGGGGAACCACTCCCTGGAGGGAGGCGGCGGCGGGGGCCGGCCGGGAGACTGGTGGGTGTCGAGAGGAGGCCGCGGTGAAGCGGATCATGGGGGCGGCGGCGGTCGTGGCGCTGCTGGCGGTCGGGGCGGTCGGGTGCGGGCCGTGGGACGACCAGAAGAAGACGGTGTCCTACGAAGTGCCCGGCCAGGTCACCGAGTTGGAGGTGGACGGGCAGGTCGGCGGGATCGAGGTGCGGGCCGGGGACGGGCCGGTGCAGGTGGTGGAGAAGCGCACCTGGCGGGACCGGGAGCCGCAGGCCACCCACGTGCTCGCCGACGGGGTGCTGAAGCTGGCGTACTCCTGCTCGCAGTGCGGGATCGGCTACCAGGTGCGGGTGCCGGCCGGGACGGTGCTGCGGCTGAAGGAGACCACCGGCGGCATCTCGCTGCACGGGATGGCGGGCGACATCACCGCGCGGACCGTCACCGGCGGGGTGGAGGCCAGCGGGCTGCGCGCCGCCAACGTCACGCTGGAGGCCGAGACCGGCGGGGTGACGGCGCGGTTCGCCGCGGCGCCGACCCGGGCCGAACTGCGCACCGAGACCGGCGGGGTGCAGCTGACCGTGCCCGCGGGGGAGGCGTACGCGGTGGACGCGCACGCCTCGACGGGCGGCACCGACGTGAGCGTGCCCTCGCAGGCCGGGGCCGCGCACGCGCTGGTCGCCCGGGCGAACACCGGCGGCGTGAAGGTCAGCACCGGCTGATCGCCAACTGTCGGTGCCGGGCCGTAGATTGGGCGGTGTCGGCAGGTGGCGAGGGCCCCGCCGGCTCCCCCGAACTCTGTGCCCGAAAGGGGCGTCGGCCATGGCTGCCACCGTTTCCGCGGACCCGCAGGTGACCTACCTGGAACTCTCCGAGGACGAGGGGAGCGCCCACAAGTTCTACGAAGTCACGGTCAAGGAAGCCGAGTTGACCATCCGCTACGGCCGGATCGGTGAGAGCGGCACCACCAAGACCACGGTGTGCGCGAGCGCCGAGAAGGCCGCCGCGCAGGCCGCGAAGAAGATCGGCGAGAAGGTCCGCAAGGGCTACGCCCCGGCCGTCCGGGGCGTGCGCCAGCGCCGGTCCGTGACCCGCCGGCAGATCACCTCCAGCCGCTCCACCGCCCACCAGGCGCCGCTGCTGTGGCGCTTCCGCTCCGGCTCGCCCGCCTTCGGCGTGTACGTCGGCGAGGAGCACGCCTGGGTCGGCAACGAGAAGGGCGACGTCTACACGCTGACCACCGACGGGCAGGTCACCGGCCGGTTCGGGCTGCCCGACGGCGTCAAGTGCATCGTCGCCGACGACTGGTGGATCTACGCGGGCTGCGACGACGGCAAGGTGTACGACCTCGGCGGGAAGGTGCCGCGGGTGGCGTACGAGATCGCCCAGGACGTGGACATCTACTGGCTGGACATCCACGACGGCGTGCTCGGCGTCGCCGACGAGCGCGGCGGGCTGACCACCGTCGACCACGAGGACGAGTTCCAGTGGCGGCGCAGCGCCCAGGGCTCGTCCGGCTGGATGGTGCGCTGCGACGCCGACTCGGTCTACCACGGCTGGTCGGCGGGCGTCGCCCGGTACGCCAAGCGCGGCGGCGACCAGCTCTGGCACACCCGCACCAAGGGCCAGGTGCTGTTCGGCTGGCAGGAGAAGGACGAGGTGTTCGCGGGCACCTCGCAGGGCTGGGTGCACCGGCTGCGCAAGGCCGACGGCTCGGAGGCCGCCGCGTACAAGTGCGACGCCGCGGTGTTCTCCTGCGCGGCCTCCCCCGACGGGGAGTTCGTGTTCGCGGGCGACAACCACTCGTCCGTCTACTGCTTCGCCGCCGACGGCACCCGGCTGTGGAAGCTCGGCACCGGCTGCGGCTCCGCGTACAGCATGCAGTACCGCGACGGGCGGCTGTACCTGGTCACCACCGACGGCTCGCTGGCCTGCCTGGACGCCTCCCAGGGCGCCGTGCGGGCCGCCGAGCAGGGCACCCTGCCGGCCACCGCCGAGGTGAGCGGCGCGGGCGTCGAACGGGTCGCGGCCGGCGCCGAGCTGGAGACCGTCAGCGCCGGTGCGGTGGCCGCCGGGACGGGCGCCGGGGGCATCGAGGTGGAGTGCGTGGCCGAGGGCGGGCGGCTGCGGGTCCGGGTGGTCACGCCCGGCTACGACGCGGCGCTGCGGGTGCAGTTCCCGAAGGACGTCCGGGTCGCCGGGGCGCGGTACCTGGTCGCCGAGGTGCGCCGGTCCGAGTCCGGCGGGTTCTACCGGGCCCGCGGGGAGATCAAGCGGCTGCTGTGACGTCCCGGGCGGTTCGCGCAGGGGGCGCTCCCGGTCGGGGGCGCCCCCTCGCGGGTGCGGGAGGGCCGCGGTGACCGTGCAGGCGATGCGCGGCGAGCCGGAGGGCGCCCCTCGCGGGTGCGGGAGGGCCCTGCGGCGGCCGGCCGACGGTGCGAGAGGATGCGCGGCATGGGGAAGTGGACGGAGGGCCTGCTGGCCCGGGGGCGGGCCCGGCCGTGGGCGGTGAACGGGCCGCTGGTCGCGCTCGCCGTCGGCGTCTCGCTCTGGGGGGTGTACGCCGACCAGCACGACGACGAACGCCAGTGGTGGGCCTACGCGTTGGCGCTGGCCGGGTCGCTGCCGCTGTGGTGGCGGCAGCGGGCGCCGTGGGCGGTGATGGTGGTCACCGCCGTCCCCACCGCGGTGCTGTCGGTGACCGCGCACTTCGCCATGCCGCAGATCCAGGTCGCCACCGCGGTCGCCATCTACACCGTCGCCGACCGCGGCCGGGACTGGCAGCGCGCCGTGCTGCTGGCCTTCGTGGTGGCCGGCAACGTGGTCGGCACCCGGTCCTTCGGCGGCATGCTGTTCAGCCTGGTGGTGTCGGTGGGCAGCTTCGCCATCGGCTCGCTGGTGCGGGAACTGCGCCGGCTGGCCGGCGTCGAGGCCGAACGGGCCCGGCAGGCCGGGCTGCGGGCCGCCAGCGACGCCGCCCGGGCCGTCGCCGAGGAGCGCGCCCGGATCGCCCGCGAGATGCACGACATCCTCGCCCACGCGGTCTCCCTGATGGTGATCCAGGCCGAGGCCGGGCCGCTGGTGGTGCGCGGCGACCCCGACCGGGCGATCCGCGCGTTCGACGCGATCGCCGACTCCGGGCGCGACGCGATGGTGCAACTCCGGCGGGTGCTGGGCGTGTTGAAGGAGGAGGGCGCGGCCCCCGCGCTCGCCCCGCAGCCCCGGCTGGCGGAACTCGCGGGCGTGCTGCAGCGGGTCCGCGACTCCGGGGTGGCGGTCGACGCCGAGATCGAGGAGGCCGGGCCGGCCGAGGTGCAGGCGGCGGCCTTCCGGATCGTCCAGGAGGCCCTCACCAACGTGGTCAAGCACGCCGGGGCCCGGCACGTCAGCGTCCGGGTCGCGGTCCGGGACGGGGACCGGCTCGCGGTCGAGGTCGCCGACGACGGGGCCGGGGCCGGGGTGGGGGCGGCGGGCGCGGCCGGGAACGGGGCCGGGATCGACGGGCGCTCCGGCGGGCGCGGCCTGCTCTCCATCCGGGAGCGCGCGGCGGCCTGCGGCGGCAGCGCCGAGACCGGGCCCCGGACCGACGGACCCGGCTACCTGGTGGCCGCCGTGCTGCCGCTCAACGCCTGAACAACTCCCCAGGAAGGCAAGCGAGTTGACCATTCGTGTAGTGATCGCCGACGACCAGGAACTGGTCCGGGCCGGCTTCGGCATGATCCTCGACGCCCAGCCCGACATCGAGGTCGTGGCCGAGGCCGGCGACGGGCAGCAGGCCGTCGAGGCCGTCCGCGCCCACGCCCCCGACGTGCTGCTGCTCGACGTCCGGATGCCCGTCATGGACGGCATCGAGGCCGCCCGCCGGGTCTGCGCCGAACACCCCGCCTGCAAGGTCATCATGCTCACCACCTTCGACGTCGACGACTACGTCTTCGACGCGCTGCACGCCGGGGCCAGCGGTTTCCTGCTCAAGGACGTCCGCCGCGACGACCTGGTCCACGCCGTCCGGGTCGTCGACTCCGGCGAGGCCCTGCTCGCCCCGTCCGTCACCCGCCGCGTCATCGGCGAGGTCACCGCCCGCAAGGCCGGCGCCGCGCCGGTCGTCCCGCGGATCCTCGGCCGGCTCCTGGAGTCGCTCACCGCACGGGAGTTGGAGACCCTGCGGCTGGTCGCCCGGGGCATGTCCAACGCCGAGATCGCCGCCGAACTGGTGGTCAGCGAACACACCGTCAAGACGCACGTCAGCAACCTGCTGCAGAAACTCGGCCTCCGCGACCGGGTGCACGCGGTGGTCTTCGCGTACGAGGCGGGGGCGGTTACGGCGGGGGAGTAGGCCGCCCGCACTCCCCGGGCCCCTAGGGGTAGCAGGGGCGCCCCGGCCGGGCTCCGGGCGGGCCCCGAGAAGGCCCCGAGGGGCTCCTCCGCAGGAGGGAGCGGGCACTCTCACCGGCGCGGGGGAGGCGCCGCGCGGCCCGGCGGAGGAGGGTTGAGGTGTCGGGAAGAAGGCACTCTCACAAGGCGGTTGGGACGATGGCGGCGGGACGACGGGCACTGGGCTGGGCGACGGGACTGCTGGCGGTGTACGGGCTGGTGCGGCTGCTGCCGGGCTCGCGCGGAGTGGGCGTCGGCTGGACGGTGGGGCACCTGGCGCTGTTCGCCGGACTGGCTCTGCTGGGAGCGGGGCTGGTGGAACTGTGGCGGCTCGGCGGCCGCACCGGGGCGTGGGGCCGGACCTGGCTCGGCCTCGGCTGCGCCGGGGTCGCGGCGGGGCTCGCCCAGGCCGGCATCGACCTGTACGCCAACGCCGTCTCGGCCGACCGGGCGGCCCGCTCGGAGCTGTTCGACCGGGTGCAGTCGGTGCCCGGGGTGATGCCGCTGGTGTACTCGGTGGTGCCGATGCTGCTCTACGTCGGCCTGCTCGCGCTGCTGGTGCGGCTGGCGCTGCACCGGACCGTCCCGTGGTGGAGCCCGGCGCTGGTGCTGCTGGGCACCCTGGCGATGGGGGCGTCCCTGGACCTGTTGGCGCTCGGCGCGGTGCTGTACCTGCTGGCGTTCCGGCCGGTGATAACCGGTGGCCGCGGCGGGCTGCGGGCCGTACCGTCCGGGAAGTGAACGCACACTTCGTCATCACATTGTCTCCAAGCCCGCCCACGGGCACGCGGGAGCGGCACTAGGCTCGGGGTAACCCGCTCCGTCGACTCCCGAGTGAGGCATGTTGTCCACCGTCGCAAGCAGTGCTCCTGGACCGGACGACGCCTTGAGGGTGCGTCAGATCTTCCGGTACCTCGCCGAGGCAGGTGAGAGTCGGGTCAAACCGGTGCGCTCGCTGGAGCAGGCGCGGCACGTTCTGTGGCTGTCCGACATGCCTTACGGCACACCGGAGTTGCAGTGCTTCCTGGCCGCACCGCTGTCGGGCGACGAGCCGTGCTGGCTGGCAGTGGAGCGTCCTCCCCACCGTGAGGCGCCGGCACCGGGTGGCCTGCTCGCCGACTGGCTGGACGCCACTGAGGCGGCGGACTGCGATCGGGAACGGCCGCCCGCGCTCCGGGCGGAAACCGAGCTACCCGGAACGGAGACCGGTCCGGACGACGGGGAGACGCGGGTCGTCACGACAGTGGCGCTGGAGAGCTTTCCGCGCCGTGTCGAAGTGGAGGCCGAGTACCAGGTCTGGGCGGGACTGTGGGCCGAGTGGGCGGAGTGGCGGCGTGCGACCAGGCCGATCGGCCGGTTGTACGAGAGCCTGTACCGGATCCACGAGGATGCCAGTGCGCTCGGTGAGAGCTACGAGCTGGTGCTCTGCTTCGGTTACTTGACCTGGTCGGCGGGCGAGGAGCCGATCCGGCGCCACCTGCTGACCGGTCGGGCCGTCCTCGACCTTGATGTCCACACCGGGCGGCTGGTGCTCACCCCCGATCCCGAGTCACCGGGTCTGGTGCTCGAGGAGGGCATGCTCGACGCGAACCAGAAGGTCCGCAGCGACACCCGGGAGGTGATCCGCCGCAGCCTGGAGGACGCGGGGGCCGTCACCGAGCAGAACGACATCGAATACGTCCACCAGGCCCTCGAAGCCTGGGCGATAGCCGCCCATCAGAACGGCCGCTACCTGCGGCAGGAGGCTCAGCACCGGTCCTCGTCGGCGGTCGAACCGCGGGTCAGCTTCGCTCCCGCGCTGGTGCTCCGGGAGCGCAGCCGCCGCACCAACATCGACGCGCTGCAGGGCATCGCCCGGGCGATCGAGCAGGGGGCCGGGCCCACCGATCTGTTGCGGTTCATCGCCGGACACACCGAGGACGGGAACGGACAGGACCCGCAGCACACCTCCACCACCCCCGACGGACCGGTGGAGACGTACTTCGCGCTGCCGTCCAACGAGGAGCAGCGCACCATCGCCGAACGGCTGCGGGCCGGCCGACTGGTGGTTGTCCAGGGGCCGCCCGGGACGGGCAAGACCCACACCATCGCCAACCTGGTCACCGACCTGCTGGCGCAGGGGCAGCGCGTGCTGATCACCAGCCACACCGCTCGGGCGCTGAAGGTCCTCAAGGACAAGCTTCCTGCCAGCATCCGTGAACTCTGTGTCAGCCGCACCGACGACGGACTCGCCGCCCAGCAGGAACTGCGAGGGTCGATCCAGGCGATCCTGGAGCGCCAGGGAAGCTACGAGCGCCGCGCCTACCAGCGCCGGATCGACAACCTGGAACAGCGGCTCCGAGGCGCCCGGACAGCCCAGGCCCTGGCCCTGACCGAACTGCGGGCGATACGCGAGCAGGAGACGTACCAGCACCCCGTCGAGATCGGCGACTACCAGGGCACCCTGCAGGAGATCGCCCACCGGCTCGCCGCGGAGGAGCCCGTACTCGGGTGGCTCGGACCCGTACCGACCGCCAGCCCGGGCGTCACCTCCGACCAGGTCCGAGCGCTGCGGGAGGCATCGGCGGCTTACACCCCGCAGCACCGGGTCGCGGTCGACGAGGTGGCGGAGCTCCCCGCCGAGGGCGAGATCCTCGGGGCAGCCGCCTTCGAGCAGGACCTGCGGGCGGTGCAGAAAGCGGAGCAGGGGCTGGCGGCACTACGGCACAACGACCTCACGGACCGCCTCGACGGCCCCGTCGCCCGACTCGCGCCGGACGCCCAGCAGCGGGTCTCCGCCGCCCTCGAGACGTACTCCGCCGCCCGAACCGCTACCGCGACCCTTCCCGGGTGGGCCGAACCGCTGCGGGCCGAAGCGCTCGGCGGCGATCAGTGGCAGTTGCGCAGCCGGCACCGGACCACGGTGGAATCGCTGCAGCAGGCGAAGGAACGGGCCGCTGCCCTGAACGGCTGCCGGGTGGACGGACTGGAGGCCCACGACGTCGCCACCGCGCTGCGGTTGGCCACCACCCTGCGCGACGGGCTGGCAGCGGGCGAGAAACTGCGCGGCCCGCTCGGCCTCAAACCGAAGTTGCGTAAGGCGGTCGGGGACTTCCCCGAGACCGTGCGGGTCGACGGGCTCGCCGTCGACAACGTGGAAGCCGCCACCAAGGTGCTCGCCCGGGTCGAACTGGAACGGCACCTGCAGGACGTCGAGCAGGAGTGGGAGGACGCCACCGCCCCCTGGCAGGCGCTCACCCGAAGGCTGGCCCGACTGGAGTCCGCCGCCGCCGTCCTCGACGGGCTGATGGTTCTGGTCGCGGCCCGCACCGGGCTGCTCGACGCCCTCGCCCCGGTGCCGGAACTGACTGTCCGGCCCTGGCACCTGGACGAGGAGTGCCGGGCGCTCGGCGCGCTGCTCACCGCCCGGGAGGCCCTGCGCGGGGCCGAGGCGCCGAAGGCCCGGCTGGCCGCCACCGAGCAGGCCCTGGTGGCCTGGGCCGACCGTGCCGACACCGCCGCTGCTCCGGTCCGGCTGCTGCTGCGCGCGGTGCGCGAATCCGCCGCCGAAGCGTACCGGGAGCACTCCGATGCGCTGGCCGGTCTGCGGACCGCACTGGAGCTCAAAGCCCGCTACGAGGCCGCACGGCAACCGGTCGCCGCCGTCCTGCCGGAGCTGGCCCAGCAGTTGGGGGAGGACCCAGGTGCCGACCGCTGGACGGACCGGATCCGGGCGTTCGAACGGGCCTGGGCCTGGTCGGCCTGGTCCGAGCGGATGCGCGAACTGACCGATCCGGCGGCTGAGGAGAAGCAGCGCAAACTGCTGGCCGAGGCGGATGGCGACATCCGGATCGCGCTGGAAAAGCTCGCGGCCGACCGCTCCTGGTTCGGCTGCCTGGAACGGCTGACCGACGGGGAGGCGGTGGCCCTGGCCTCGTACCAGCAGAGTGTCAGCCGTTTCGGGAAGGGCACCGGCAAGCACGCCCACCGCTACCGGGTGCAGGCGATGGAGAGCCTGAAGGAGTGCCAGGGCGCCGTCCCCGCCTGGATCATGCCGCTCTACCAGGTCACCGCGACCGTTCCGATGGACCGGGCCGGCCGTTTCGACGTGGTCATCATCGACGAGGCCAGCCAGTCAGGCCCGGAGGCGCTACTGCTGGCCTGGCTGGGCAAGAAGATCATCGTGGTCGGTGACGACAAGCAGGTCAGCCCCGCCAACGTCGGCCTCGACCAGGACCAGCGCTTCCAACTGCAGAACCGGCTGCTGGAGGCGCTCCCCGCATCCCGGCGCAACCTGTTCAGTCCGATGGCGAGCTTCTTCGACATCGCCACCGGTCTGGCCGGTGGCCGGGGCCGCCTGATGCTCCAGGAACACTTCCGGTGCATGCCGGAGATCATCGGCTTCTCCAACGAGCTCTCCTACCACGGCAGGCTCCAGCCGCTGCGCCAGTTCGGTGCGGACCGCCTGCCTCCGATCCGCACCACGTACGTCCCCAGCGCCTACGTCGACGGCACCGGCCAGCGCCAGTACAACCGGGCCGAGGCCGAGCAACTGGTCGACCAGGTGGTCCGGTGCTGCACCGACCCGGCCTACCAGGGCCGCACCATGGGCGTGATCACCATGCTCGGCAGCGGGCAGAAGCAGCTCATCGAAGACCTGCTGAGCGAGCGGCTGCCGGTCGACGTCCGCCAGCAGCGCAAGATCCGGATCGGCGACGCCGAGGACTTCCAGGGCGACGAGCGCGACATCGTCTTCATCAGCCTGGTGATCAGCCTGGCCGGCGATGACGGGCCGCGCCGCCCCGGGCCGTTCGCCAGCGAGGCCATGCAGCAGCGGCTCAACGTGGCCGCGTCCCGGGCCCGTGACCAGGTCTGGGTGTTCCACAGCGTGACCGCCACCGACCTCGGCCCAAACGACCTGCGCCGCAAGTACCTGGAGTACTGCCTGCGCCCCGCTGACGAGCGCAGGGGCCCCGGACCCGAGGACGTCCGACCTGACGTCCGGCACGAGGACTTCGACAGCCTCTTCGAACAGCGGGTCTACCTGGCGCTGCGCGGCCGTGGCTACCAGGTCCGGCCGCAGTACCCCGCCGGCCGATACCGGATCGACCTGGTGGTGGAGGGTGGCACCCGGCGACTCGCCGTGGAGTGCGACGGTGACGCCTTCCACAACGAGGAGAACGCCGACGCCGACGCGGCCCGGCAGCGCGAACTCGAGCGCGTCGGCTGGACGTTCGTGCGGATCAGGGGCAGCCGGTT
This sequence comes from Kitasatospora sp. YST-16, assembly GCF_026802215.1. Lineage (NCBI taxonomy): Bacteria > Bacillati > Actinomycetota > Actinomycetes > Kitasatosporales > Streptomycetaceae > Kitasatospora > Kitasatospora sp. YST-16. Next base: position 2,805,260 of record NZ_CP113837.1, on the reverse strand, counting down.
CTTCCTCGATCCAGAACGTGCCCTGGAACCGTTGTGGGCCGAACTGGACCGCCTCGGCATCTCACCCGGCGGATTCGAGGACGCAGCTGACGGCGAGGCCACCGAGAGCACCGGCGGCGCCGACGAGCTCCACGTCCTCGAGCCCGACCCGTCCGCGGCTCCCGCACCCACTCCCGCCGTGCCGGCGGCCGACGTCCCGGGCCGGTCGGAACGCCCGGTCTTCCCCGTGACGGTGGTGTCGGTGAACTCCTACCGCCGGGCGCAGCGCGAGCTGACCTTTCTGGAGGACCGGATCGCCTCACCGGCCGAGCTGGGCCCGGCAGTCGACGGTGCTGCGCTCGCAGCCCGGCGGGCGGCCCAGGACGAGGCGCGTCAGCGGGACGAGGAACGCCGGGCATTCCTGCGGACATACCTGGACCAGGTGACGCCGGACCAGCGGTTGACGGGTGTGGGAGTGGTGGTGCCGGGCTGCCTGATCGGGGTCGAGCACGAGGGCGACCCGGAGACCGTCCTGTACACGATCTCGACGGCGCCGAGCACGGAGGCGCAGCGGATCTCACCGAACTCGGATCTCGGAAGGGCGCTGCTGTGGTGCGAGGTGGGCGAGCACCTCAGCTACCAGATCGGACGGGACGGGACCGAACGGGCCGTGGTGCGGTTCATCGAGGACTGACGGCGCCTCACCGTCCGTGCCGGTGATAACCGGTGGCCGCGGCGGGCTGCGGGCCGTACCGTCCGGGGAATGACTGGGAAGCGGCCGCTGGTGGCGGTGTTGACGGGTGCGGGCATCTCCACGGACTCGGGGATCCCCGACTACCGGGGCCCGCAGGGGCTCTGGCAGCGGGACCCGGGCGCGCAGGACCTGGTGACGATCGGCCCGTACCTGGCGAGCGGCGAGGTGCGGCGCCGGTCCTGGCTGATGCGGCGGGACGCGGGCGCGATCGGCGCCGAGCCGAACGCCGGGCACCGGGCGCTGGTGGACCTGGAACGGGCCGGCGTCCCGGTGCGGGTGCTGACGCAGAACGTGGACGGGCTGCACCAGGCGGCCGGGCTCCCGGCCCGCAAGGTGGTCGAGCTGCACGGGACGGCCACCGAGGTGCAGTGCGTGCGCTGCCGGGTGACCGGCCCGATGGCGGCGGCGCTGGAACGGGTCGCCGCGGGCGAGGACGACCCGGCGTGCGAGCAGTGCGGCGGGGTGCTGCGGCCGCGCACCGTGATGTTCGGCGAGGCACTGGACGAGCGGGTGCTGCAGCAGGCGGACGCGATCGCCAGGAACTGCCAGGTGTTCCTGGCGGTCGGCAGCTCGCTGCAGGTGCACCCGGCGGCGCTGCTGCCGAGGATCGCGCTGGAGCACGACGCGCGGCTGATCGTGGTCAACGGCGAGCCCACGCCGTGGGACTGGGCCGCGCACGAGGTGATCCAGGTGCCGATCTCGCAGGCGCTGCCCGAGCTGGTGGCCCGGCTGGTGGACGGCGACCTGTCCGAGGTGTGAGCCGCGGGCGCGGTGGGGCGGAGACGTAGCATGGCGGCCCGACGAGCAGGGAGGACCCCCATGTCGATCGACGCCTTCGACCCGTGGTCGGCCGCGTTCGTGGCCCGCCCCTACCCGGCGTACGCCGCGCTGCGCGAGCAGGCGCCCGTCCACCACTACGCGCCGACCGGCCAGTGGCTGGTCTCCCAGTATGCCGACGTCAACGCGCTGCTGCGGGACCGGCGGCTCGGCCGCACCTACACCCACCGGTTCACCCACGAGGAGTTCGGGCAGCCCGCGCCGGACCCCGCGCACGAGCCGTTCCACACCCTCAACGACCACGGCCTGCTCGACCTGGAGGGCCCCGACCACACCCGGATCCGCCGCCTGGTCGCCAAGGCGTTCACCCCGCGGATGGTCGAGTCGCTGCGCCCCACCGTCCGGCGGCTGGCCGGCGAACTCGTCGACGGCCTGCTCGCCGACGGCGGCGGCGACCTGATCGCCGAGGTCGCCGAACCGCTGCCGGTCGCGGTGATCGCCGAGATGCTGGGCGTCCCGGAGTCCGACCGGCACCTGCTGCGCCCCTGGTCCGCCGACATCACCGGCATGTTCGAACTCCACCCGAGCGAGCAGACCGCCCACCGCGCCGTCACCGCCAGCCTCGAATTCTCGGCCTACCTGCGGGAGTTGATCCGCCGCCGACGCGCCGACCCGGGCCCCGACCTGATCAGCGCGCTGGCCCTGGCCGCCGAGGACGGGCAGGTGCTCAGCGAGCAGGAGACGGTCTCCACCTGCGTCCTGCTGCTCAACGCCGGCCACGAGGCCACCGTCAACACCACCGGCAACGGCTGGCTCGCCCTGTTCCGCAACCCCGGCGAACTCGCCCGGCTGCGCGGCGCCGTGGACGAACTGCTGCCCACCGCCGTCGAGGAACTCATGCGGTACGACACCCCGCTGCAGATGTTCGAACGCTGGGTGCTGGACGACATCGAGGTGGCCGGCACCCGCATCCCGCGCGGCGCCGAGGTCGCCCTGCTGTTCGGCTCCGCCAACCACGACCCCGACCGCTTCACCGACCCCGAGCGGCTCGACCTCGGCCGCACCGACAACCCGCACCTCACCTTCGGCGCCGGAATCCACTTCTGCCTCGGCGCCCCGCTCGCCAGAATGGAACTCACCGAGTCCTACGGCGCACTGCTCCGCAAGGCCCCCGGGCTGACGCTGCAACGCGAACCCGACTGGCGCCCCGGCTACGTGATCCGCGGACTGGAGCAGCTGCTGGTCGAGACCTGAGGGGGAACACGCGATGCGACGGGCGACGGGCGCGATGCTGGGACTGGCGATCGGCGACGCGCTGGGCAAGCGCACCGAGTTCCTCACCCTCGACGAGATCGGGCTGCTCAGCCCCGACTGGCGGCGGCTCCCGCTCCCGAAGAAGGCCCAGGTCACCGACGACACCCAGATGACCCTGGCCCTCGCCCGCGCCCTGCGCGCGGCCCTCGCCGAGGGCCCGCTCACCCCCGAGCGCCTCGAACTCCCGCTGCGCGCGGAGTTCGTGGACTGGTGGCGCTCCCCGGACAACGACCGCGCCCCCGGCATGACCTGCCTGCGCTCCTGCTCCCGGCTCTCCACCGGCGGCCCCTGGCAGGCCGCCAGTGACCTCGGCTCCAAGGGCTGCGGCGCGAACATGCGGGTCGCCCCGCTCGGCCTGGTCCGGGAGCTGACGGACCGTCAGGTCTCCGGCGCGTCCCAGCTGCAGTCCGGCCTCACCCACGGCCACCCCACCGCGCTGGCCGCCAGCGAACTCACCGCCTTCACCGTCCGCCGGCTCGCCCAAGGCGCCGACCCCGCCGAACTCCCCGCCCGGCTGCGCGCCCACGCCCGCGAACAGCGCACCCGCTACGACGGGTTCTGGCTCGGCGACCTCTCCGCCCGGGACCACTTCGGCTCCCCGGAGGAGTTCATCGCCCGCGGCTGGGACGAGTGCCTGCTCGCCCTCGACCGGCTCGACGCCGCACTGGCCGCCGCCGACCCCGAGGCCGACCCGTGCGAGCGCACCGGCGCGGGCTGGGTCGCCGAGGAGGCCTTCGCCAGTGCGCTGCTCTGCTTCCTGCTGTTCCCCGACGACCCGGTCGCCGCCGTCCGCCGCGCCGCCGTCTCCTCCGGCGACTCCGACTCGCTGGCCTGCCTGGCCGGAGCCTTCGCCGGCGCCCACCGCGGCGCGGACGCCTGGCCGGCCGACTGGACCGACCGGATCGAGTACCGCGAGGACCTGCTGTCCTTCGGCGCCCACTGGGACTGAACCGCCGGACCTGGGACTGAACCGCCGGACCTGGGACCGAACCGCCGGACCTGGGACCGAACCGCCGGACGGACGGCCCGTCAGAGGCCGGTGTCGCGCTGCCGGAACCGCGTCCGCCCGGACGGGTCGGCCGGGAGGACAACGGCGGCCGGGGAGCCGCGGGGGCGGGGGCCGCCGCGGCGACGGCCGCCTGCGGGTAGCGCGCGGCCAGGGCCGTCCGGTCGCCGTGGGTGGCCGCGGTGACCAGGTCGTCGGCCACCTGCAGGACGACGTCGCGGCCCTCCACCAGGGCGCACCAGTCGGCCGGCAGGCCGGACAGGCCGTGCAGGGCGCCGACCAGGTTGCCGCAGACCGCGCCGGTGGAGTCGCTGTCGCCGGAGTGGTTGACGGAGAGCACCAGGGCGGTGCGGGCGTCCGGGGCGGCCAGGGCCGCGTACACGGCGACGGCCAGGCACTCCTCGGCGATCCAGCCGAGGCCGACCCGCTCCACGCCCTCCGCGCTGCCGGGGCCCTCGTCGGCGATCCGGACGGCCCGGCGCAGCGCGTCGCCGGTCTCCTGCCCCAGGTACTGCGCGTCGACCTGGGCCAGGACCGCGTCGATCGCCGCGCGCAGCGGCTCCCCGGCGGCGACCCGGGCGACCAGGGCGGCGAACGCGCCCGCCGCGAGGTAGCCGGTGGGGTGGCCGTGGGTGAGCTGGGCGGCCACCGCGGCCTGCCGGAACGCCTCCTGCGGGCCCAGCCCGAACAGGCCGAACGGGGCCGAGCGCATCACCGTCCCGCAGCCCTTGGAACCGGGGTTGACCGGCCCGTCCTGGCCGAACGGGGCGGCGGGCCGGTAGCCGGTGGCCACCCCGGTGGTGCAGGCGTTGCCGGGGGCCCGGGAGGCGTACAGGAAGTCCTGGGCGGCCAGCCAGCCGTCCGGGTTCGGCCCCGGCTCGGGCAGCCGCTGGGTGAGGAACCAGCGCCGGTACGCGGCGTGCAGGTCCTCCGGGCGGCCGCCGCGCAGCAGGCCCTCCGCGGTGAACAGGGTCATCTGGGTGTCGTCGGTGACCTGCCCGCCGAGCCCGGCGTCCGCCAGGTCGGTCAGGCCGTCCGGCCCGAACCGGGCCCGGATCTGGTCCAGCCGCTGGAACTCGATCGGCCAGCCCAGCGCGTCGCCCAGCGCGCCGCCGAGCAGCGCGCCCCGTACCCGGTCCGTGAAGTCCATCGCTCTTTCCCCCTCGGTCGGGTGCCGCCGGCCGGTCAGCGCTCGATGCGCCCCGAGCCGCGGTGCAGGGAGGCGCGGTCGGCGGCGGCCCGGCCCTCGACCCAGCCCTCGCCGTCGCTCACCCGCACGCGCTGCGACACCAGTTTGGGGAACATCTTGCCCACCGCGTCGTCGACGGCCTCCGCCCGGGCCGCCAGTACCGGCAGCAGGCCCCCGGCCGGGACGGCCGGCAGCGGCCCGCCGTCCGGCCCGGCACCGTCCCCGGCGCCGCTCCCGGCACCGTCCGGGCGGCCCGCCACGGCCTCCTCGGTGGCCCGCTCGGTGGCCTCGGCCAGCCGCTCCCGGATCCGCGCCGCGTACGCCACCAGGAAGGACTGCCGGAACGCCTTGGTGCGGGCCGCGCCGTCCTTGTGCTTGCGGCTGCCCGCCCGGTGCATCGCCGCCGTGGCCTGCACCAGCAGCGAGGTGTACAGCAGCTCCACCGCGTCCAGGTCGGCGTCGAAGCCGACCACCGTGCAGAACCCGAACTCCTTCGCCCACACCACCCGGCACCGGTTCGCCGCCGCCACCGCGTCCAGCAGCATCGTCTTCGGGCCCTCGTACGGGTTGTCCACGCCGATCCGCACCGCCGCCGGGCCGTCCGCCGACCGGCCGCCGCCCGCCGCCAGCAGCGCCTCGTCGATCGAGTGCCGGGCCATCAGCTCCTGCGCCTTCGCGGTCAGCGCCTCCGCCTCGTCCGGGAACCCGGTCGACTCGGCCTTCGCCAGCAGCGCCCGGATCCGGCCCAGCATCCGCGGCTCGCCCGACCGGGGCTCGCTCGCCCGCGGCGCGGACCGCCCGGGCACCGGGCCCACCGGCTGGACCGGCGGCAGCAGCGCCCAGGCCCGCAGCAGCTCCAGCGCCGCCGTGGCCAGCGCGAACCGGTCCAGCCGGTGCCGGGCCGCGAACTCCGGCAGGAACGCCTCGTCCGACGGCCACCACGGCCGGGCGTCCAACTCCCGCAGCTGCTCCTGCCAGCGCCGGTCCAGCGCCGCCACCGGGTGCCGCCGGCCCTCCGCCGCGATCAGGTCCACCGCCAGCGCGACCTGCACCGGGCCCAGCTCCCGCCGGGCCACCCGCACCAGGTCGGCGGGCTGCCAGCCGGCCGCCCAGCAGCGGCCCACCGCCCGCTCGGCCGCTCCCAGCAGCGCCCGGCTCACCCCCGGCCACCGGTCCGCGGAGGCCGCCAGCAGCGACGCCGCCCCGTCCACCACGTACTCCAGACCCCCGGGCTGCGCACCCGCCACCCGGGCCACCGCCTCCGCCACCAGCTCGTCCACGGGCTGATCGGTGCTGGCCACGGCGGTTCCTGCTTCCTGCGGGGGACGGGGGACCCCGGGGGAGGGGACGCCCTCCATGATGCCGGAGCGGGCCCGCCCGCCCGTCCGGCCCTCAGCCCGCGCCGCCGGTCCCGCCGGTCACCGCTCGACGACCTTGGCGAGGATCTCCGGCGCCCGCGCCAGCAGCCGTCCCGAGGCCAGCCGGATGCCCAGCAGGGCCGCGCCCGCCCCGTACAGCGCGCCGACCGGCAGCACCGGCCAGGCGGGGTGGTGGCCGAGCAGCAGGAAGCCGAGCAGGGCTCCGAAGGGCAGGCAGAGCAGCGCCACGCCGATCATCGAGCCGAACGCGTTGAGCATCACCGCGCCGTTCTGCCCGGGCGCCGCGTTGCGCATCGGGTTGCCGTCGGCGGGCAGCGCGTACGGCGCGTGCACGCTGAGCAGGCAGCCCAGGCCGATCGCGGTGCCCAGCACGGCCAGGGACAGCCCGAGGGCGGGGGCCAGACCGGTCCAGTCGCCGGTGAGGGCGGCCACCGGCGGGCCGAACAGCACCAGGACCGGCACGCCGTACGCCGCCACGGCCAAGGCCCGGCCGCGCAGTTCGTCCCGGGCGTCCCGCCGGGTGGACAGGGTGGCCGCGATCATCCAGAACCCGGAGCCGTCCATGCCGAACAGGTTGCCGGACTGCAGGCCGAGCATCAGGCCGCCGATGGCGATCACGTACACCGAGCTCCAGCCCTGCACCACCGACAGCGCCGCGAACACCGCGGTCATCCCGATGCCGGTGAACACCGCGGCCTTCGCCCGCGGCTCCCGCCAGGCGTACCGCAGCTGCCGCTGGGCGACGGTGCCGACCCGGCCCGCGGGCAGCAGCCGCCACAGGCCCGCCGCCCGGGCCGCCGCGGCGGGCGAACTCTCCAGCAGCGTCGAGGAGTCGCCGCTCACCATCAGCTCCCGCAGGCTGCGCAGCCACCAGCGCAGCAGCACCGCCAGCAGGGCCGCGGTCAGCAGCAGCTGCCCGGCCGCGACGGCGTACGCGCCCTCCCCGGCCGAGCGCACCGCGTCGATCGCCGCGACCGGCGGCAGCCACCGCACCACCGAGGCGTACGGGTGCAGCACCGACAGGTCGACGCCCCGGCCGGAGCCGTTCAGCGAGCTCTGCAGGGCGAGGTTGCCGCCCTGCGCCAGCACCGCGAACAGCAGGCCGCCGAAGACGGCGAAGTCCTTGCCGCGCCGGCTGGACAGCATCCGGGCGTTGGCCGCCCCGATCGCCCGGATCAGCGCGACCAGCACCAGCAGGGTCAGCGGCACCGCGAGCACCGCCACCGCCGCCGAGGCCGCGCCCCGCCCGGCGGCGACCGCGGCGCCGGTCAGCAGCAGCAGGTTGATCAGCGGCCCCGGCCCGACCAGCCCGCCCAGCAGGGTGCCGCGCAGCAGCACGGCGGGCCGCAGCGGCAGCATGGTCAGCCGGGTCGGGTCGGCGCTCTCGTCGCTGGAGAAGAAGAACAGCGGCATCGCCGCCCAGCACCCGGTCAGCCCGGCGACCAGCACCGCGGCCGCGTCCGCCGCCCCCGTCCGGCCGTGCAGCACGGCCAGCCCGAAGGCCGCGGACAGGCCGAACAGCAGCCCGATCAGCAGCCCGATCAGGTACCCGGCGGCCAGCCCGGGGCTGCGCCGCAGCCCGTTGCGCAGCAGCCGGAGCTTCAGGGCGACGAGGGTGCGGACGACCGCCCGGTCGTCGGCGGTGACGGAGGCGGTGGAGGAGGTGGAGGAGGCGGGGGCGTCGGCGGTGGTCAACGGTGGCCCCCGCCCAGCCAGCCGAGCGCCTGCCCGTCGTCCGCGCGGACGCCGACCAGCCCGAGGAACGCCTGGTGCAGCGAAGTCCCGCCGCGCACCCGGTCGATGGGCCCGGCGGCGACCACCTGCCCGGCGTTCACCACGGCGACCCAGTCGCACAGCGACTCGACCAGCTCCATCACGTGGCTGGAGAACACCACCGTCGACCCGGAGGCCGCGTACCGGGTCAGCACGCCGCGGATGGTCTGCGCGGAGACCGGGTCGACGCCCTCGAACGGCTCGTCCAGGAACAGCACGTCCGGGTTGTGCAGCAGCGCGGCGGCCAGGCCGATCTTCTTGCGCATGCCGGTGGAGTAGTCGGCGACCAGCTTGTCGGCGGCGCCGGTCAGGTCGAGCACCGCCAGCAGCTCCTCGGCCCGCCGGTCGGTCTCCGCGCCGTCCAGGCCGCGCAACCGGCCGTTGAAGCGCAGCAGTTCGCGTCCGCTGAGCCGCTCGAACATCCGCAGCCCCTCGGGCAGGATGCCGATCCGCGCCTTCACCGCGACCGGGTCCTGCCAGACGTCCGCGCCGTGCACCAGCACCGTCCCCCGGTCGGGCCGCAGCAGTCCGGTGGCCATCGACAGCGTGGTGGTCTTGCCGGCCCCGTTCGGGCCGACCAGGCCGATGAACGACCCGGCGGGCAGGTCGAGGCTGAGCCCGGCGACGGCGGTCTGCGCACCGAAGCGCTTCCACAGGTCGCGGATCGAGACGGCGGGCGGCGGAGTGGTCGCCTCCATGGCGGGTGGTCTCCTTGTCGACGGCGGTCCGGACGGATTCTTCCGACGGGTTCCTGCACGGGGGAGCGGTGGCCGAGGGTGTGCCTGACGTGACCCTATGATCATTCCTTTACCCGGACATCCCCCGTTCGGCGGTACGCCACCCCTTCCCCCGCCGGGACCGGCAACTACCCGGCCCCTCCGTTCGTCCTGCATCCTGGGAGCGCACACGCAGCAGGGGGAACGGGAGGAGGCCGCGGTGGCAGGACAATGGGGACCGCCGGCGCCGTACGGGCAGCAGCCCTGGCAGCCGGCGCCGACGCCGCAGTCCGCGATGCGGGCCGCCAACTCCGACCGCGAGCGCACCATCGACGTGCTGAAGGCCGCCTTCGCCGAGGGCCGGCTGACCGCGGCCGAGTACGAGCACCGGATGTCCGCGACCCACCAGGCCGCCACCTACGGGCAGTTGGCCGCGCTGGTGGCCGACCTGCCGTCCGGGCCGATGGTGCAGCCGTTCGGCGCGCCCGTCCCGGTGGTGCCGCCGACGTTCATGCCGGCCTTCCTGCCGCCGCCGCCCGCCCGCAACAACGGCCTGGCGGTGGCCTCCGCGACGCTCGGCTGCCTGACGATGCCGGTCTCCGGCTTCATCTCCATCATCTCCGGGGTGCCCGGCCTCATCGCCCTCGGCCTCGCCGGCACTTCCGCCGTGGTCACCGGACACATGGCCCGCGCCCAGCTGCGCACCACCAAGGAGGACGGGGACGGCCTGGCGGTGCTGGGCCTGATCCTGGGCTGGCTCTCGGTGGCGGCCATGCTGCTCGCCGTTCTGATCGTGACGGCGCGTTGAACCGCACCGCCCACCCGGGCGCACTCCATTTGTTTTGACCGCCGCCTGTGCGCTAGGTACGCTCTGACCTTGTGCCTGGGGTGTGCCCGGGTCCTTGTGCGTGCCAGCAGATCGGCCGCCGCAGCGGAGACTCCACCCGCTCGGTGTGTGCCGTAGCCGCAGCGCAGCTCATGGGATTCCGCGATTCTTCCCCCGAAGAAGGCCAACACACCCGACCGCGTGGGTCGGAGGGTGCGGGCCATACCGCAGGTTAGTTCCACCAAGCCTTGGCACACAGAAAACGGAGAAACGGTGCCTACGATCCAGCAGCTGGTCCGAAAGGGCCGGCAGGACAAGGTCGAGAAGAACAAGACGCCCGCACTGAAGGGTTCGCCCCAGCGCCGCGGCGTCTGCACGCGTGTGTACACGACCACCCCGAAGAAGCCGAACTCGGCTCTCCGCAAGGTCGCCCGTGTGCGCCTCACCAGCGGGATCGAGGTCACCGCTTACATTCCGGGCGAGGGCCACAACCTGCAGGAGCACTCCATCGTGCTGGTCCGCGGTGGCCGTGTGAAGGACCTTCCTGGTGTCCGCTACAAGATCATCCGCGGTTCGCTCGACACCCAGGGTGTCAAGAACCGCAAGCAGGCCCGCAGCCGCTACGGCGCCAAGAAGGAGAAGTAAGAATGCCTCGTAAGGGCCCCGCCCCGAAGCGCCCGGTCATCATCGACCCGGTCTACGGCTCCCCCCTGGTGACCTCGCTGGTCAACAAGATCCTGCTGCACGGCAAGCGCTCCACCGCCGAGCGGATCGTCTACGGCGCCCTCGAGGGCGTCCGCGAGAAGACCGGCGCCGACCCGGTGGTCGCGCTCAAGCGCGCCCTGGAGAACGTCAAGCCGACCCTCGAGGTCAAGTCCCGCCGCGTCGGTGGCGCCACCTACCAGGTGCCGGTCGAGGTCCGTCCGGGCCGCGCCAACACCCTGGCGCTGCGCTGGCTGGTCGGCTACTCCCGCGCCCGTCGCGAGAAGACCATGACCGAGCGTCTGCTCAACGAGATCCTCGACGCCAGCAACGGCCTGGGCGCTTCCGTGAAGCGTCGCGAGGACACCCACAAGATGGCCGAGTCCAACAAGGCCTTCGCGCACTACCGCTGGTAGTCCGAACCCCGTCACTAGACAGAGAGAGAACGAGCCACCATGGCTGCAACCTCCCTTGACCTCGCCAAGGTCCGCAACATCGGGATCATGGCGCACATCGACGCGGGCAAGACCACCACCACCGAGCGGATCCTGTTCTACACCGGTGTCTCGTACAAGATCGGTGAGGTCCACGACGGCGCTGCCACGATGGACTGGATGGAGCAGGAGCAGGAGCGCGGCATCACCATCACGTCGGCCGCGACGACCTGCCACTGGACCCTCGACGGTGTCGACAACACCATCAACATCATCGACACCCCGGGCCACGTCGACTTCACCGTCGAGGTGGAGCGCTCGCTGCGCGTCCTCGACGGTGGCGTGACGGTGTTCGACGGCGTCGCCGGTGTCGAGCCCCAGTCCGAGACCGTGTGGCGGCAGGCTGACCGCTACGGCGTCCCGCGCATCTGCTTCATCAACAAGCTGGACCGCACGGGCGCCAACTTCTTCTTCTGCGTGCAGACCATCGTGGACCGCCTCGGCGCCACCCCGCTGGTCATGCAGCTGCCGATCGGCGCCGAGGGTGACTTCACCGGCGTCGTCGACCTGGTGAAGATGAAGGCGCTGGTCTACTCGGCCGACGCGCCCAAGGGCGAGATGTACGACACCGTCGACATCCCGGCCGACCTCGCCGAGCAGGCCGCGGAGTACCGCGAGGCCCTGATCGACACCGTCTCCAACGTCAGCGACGAGGTGATGGAGCTCGCCCTCGAGGGCGAGGACATCCCCGAGGACGTGCTGGTCGCGGCGATCCGCAAGGGCACGCTCGACTCGTCCTTCACGCCGATCTTCTGTGGTTCCGCGTTCAAGAACAAGGGCGTCCAGCCCCTGCTCGACGCGGTGGTGAAGTACCTGCCGTCGCCGCTCGACATCGAGGGCATCGAGGGCACCAAGCCGAACAACCCGGAAGAGAAGATCGTCCGCCAGGCCTCGGACGACGAGCCGCTCGCCGCGCTCGCGTTCAAGATCATGTCGGACCCGCACCTGGGCAAGCTCACCTTCGTCCGCGTGTACTCCGGCCGCCTGGAGTCCGGCACCTCGGTGCTGAACTCCGTCAAGGGCAAGAAGGAGCGCATCGGCAAGATCTACCGCATGCACGCGAACAAGCGTGAGGAGATCGACTCGGTGGGCGCCGGCGACATCATCGCCGTGATGGGCCTCAAGCAGACCACCACCGGTGAGACGCTGTCCGACGAGAAGAACCCGGTCATCCTGGAGTCCATGGACTTCCCGGCCCCGGTCATCCGCGTCGCGATCGAGCCCAAGTCCAAGGGCGACCAGGAGAAGCTGGGTGTCGCCATCCAGCGCCTGGCCGAGGAGGACCCGTCCTTCCAGGTCAACACCGACGAGGAGACCGGCCAGACGATCATCGCGGGCATGGGCGAGCTGCACCTCGAGGTGCTGGTCGACCGCATGCGCCGCGAGTTCAAGGTCGAGGCCAACGTCGGCAAGCCGCAGGTCGCGTACCGCGAGACGATCCGCAAGGCCGTCGAGCGCATCGACTACACGCACAAGAAGCAGACCGGTGGTTCCGGCCAGTTCGCGAAGATCCAGATCGCGATCGAGCCGCTGGAGTCCGGCGAGGGCTACGAGTTCGTGAACAAGGTCACCGGTGGCCGCGTTCCGAAGGAGTACATCCCCTCGGTCGACGCCGGTTGCCAGGAGGCCATGGAGTTCGGCGTGCTCGCCGGCTACCCGCTCCAGGGCGTCCGCGTCAGCCTGCTCGACGGTGCGTCGCACGACGTCGACTCGTCCGAGCTGGCGTTCAAGATCGCCGGTTCCATGGCGTTCAAGGAAGGTGCCAAGAAGGCGTCGCCGGCTCTGCTGGAGCCGATGATGGCTGTCGAGGTCACCACCCCCGAGGACTACATGGGCGACGTGATCGGCGACATCAACTCCCGCCGTGGCCAGATCCGGGCCATGGAGGAGCGTCACGGTGCCCGCGTCGTCAAGGCGCTGGTGCCGCTCTCCGAGATGTTCGGCTACGTCGGTGACCTGCGCAGCAAGACCTCTGGTCGCGCAAGCTACTCGATGCAGTTCGACTCGTACGCCGAGGTTCCGCGGAACGTGGCGGACGACATCATCGCCAAGGCCAAGGGCGAGTGACGTCCCGGTAATCGGGATGAATCAGACCCTTTAGGCTAGAAGGAGGGCACCCGGACGTTTGCCCGTCCGGGTTCCGCCCGGGAGCCCTCCGGCACCCCCCACCCGCGGGACGGCTACGGGGCGCGACACCAGCGCCCCGTTACCAAAAACCCGATCCAGACCAACTGACGTCGTACGGCGTACAGAACTGTCCTCAGGAGGACTGCAGTGGCGAAGGCGAAGTTCGAGCGGACGAAGCCCCACGTCAACATCGGCACCATCGGTCACATCGACCACGGTAAGACCACGCTGACCGCGGCCATCACCAAGGTGCTGCACGACGCGTACCCGGACATCAACCCCTTCACGCCGTTCGACCAGATCGACAAGGCGCCGGAGGAGCGTCAGCGCGGTATCACCATCTCCATCGCGCACGTCGAGTACCAGACCGAGGCGCGTCACTACGCCCACGTCGACTGCCCGGGTCACGCGGACTACATCAAGAACATGATCACCGGTGCGGCCCAGATGGACGGTGCGATCCTCGTCGTCGCCGCCACCGACGGCCCGATGCCGCAGACCAAGGAGCACGTCCTCCTGGCCCGCCAGGTCGGCGTCCCCTACATCGTCGTCGCCCTGAACAAGGCCGACATGGTGGACGACGAGGAGATCCTGGAGCTCGTCGAGCTCGAGGTCCGCGAGCTCCTCTCCGAGTACGAGTTCCCGGGCGACGACCTGCCGGTCGTCCGCGTCTCGGCGCTGAAGGCGCTCGAGGGCGACAAGGAGTGGGGCGAGAAGCTCCTCGGCCTCATGCACGCCGTCGACGAGGCCATCCCGACCCCGGCCCGCCTCACCGACCAGCCGTTCCTGATGCCGATCGAGGACGTCTTCACGATCACCGGTCGTGGCACCGTCGTCACCGGCCGCATCGAGCGCGGCATCCTCAAGGTCAACGAGACCGTCGACATCATCGGCATCAAGACCACCAAGACCACCACCACGGTCACCGGTATCGAGATGTTCCGCAAGCTGCTCGACGAGGGCCAGGCCGGTGAGAACGTCGGTCTGCTGCTCCGCGGCATCAAGCGCGAGGACGTCGAGCGCGGCCAGGTCATCATCAAGCCGGGTTCGGTCACCCCGCACACCGACTTCGAGGCCCAGGCCTACATCCTGTCGAAGGACGAGGGTGGCCGTCACACCCCCTTCTTCAACAACTACCGCCCGCAGTTCTACTTCCGCACCACGGACGTGACCGGCGTCGTGACCCTCCCCGAGGGCACCGAGATGGTCATGCCGGGCGACAACACCGCCATGACCGTCGCGCTGATCCAGCCCGTCGCCATGGAGGAGGGCCTGAAGTTCGCCATCCGTGAGGGTGGCCGCACCGTCGGCGCCGGCCAGGTCACCAAGATCGTCAAGTAATTGCCGATCTAGGGCCTGCCCGTACCACAGGCAGCGAAGGGGCCCCCGACACCGCGAGGTGTCGGGGGCCCCTTTTCGGCATCCCTGCCTTCGAACAGCCCCGGGGGTGCCGGATAGACTGACCGCCCTCCGTCCTTGCGCCCCCCGCGAGGATCATTCCGGGCGTGAGGCCCGCCTCGTGAAAGCTCTCCCGCATGACTGACGCTCCCGCTCTCACGCAGCCATCGCCCTCCCCGCACGGCGCCCGGAACCCGGACCGGGCCGGGGCGGCCGCCGACGGACGGGTCCGCCGTCCCCGGCTCTACGCGCTCGACGGGATGCGCCTCGTCGCCGCCCTGAGCGTGCTGTCCTTCCACTGGACGGCGTACGTCGGCATCGGCAACGTGTGGCAGGGGAAGACCCCGCGGCAGGTCATCCCGACGGTGAACCACCTGGCCTCCTACGGTTGGCTCGGCGTCGAACTGTTCTTCGTCATCAGCGGCTTCGTCATCTGCATGAGCTGCTGGGGCAAGCGGCCGGGCGACTTCTTCGTCTCCCGGGTGGTCCGGCTCTACCCCGCCTACTGGGCGGGCATCGCGCTGACCAGCGCGGTGGTGCTGGGCCTCACCGGGTACGCCCGGCTGGGGGCTGCCGAGGGGCTGGACCTCAAGCGCATCCTGATCAACCTGACCATGCTTCAGGAACCCTTCGGCGTCCGGCACGTCGACGGCGTGTACTGGACGCTCTGGGCCGAGATGCGCTTCTACCTGCTCTTCGCCGTGGTCGTGGCGATGGGCCTGACCTACCGTCGGGTGATCGCCTTCTGCGGCATCTGGGCGGTGGCCGGCGCGTTGTCCGTGCCCGCCCAGATCCCGCTGCTGACCACCCTGGCGATGCCCGACCAGGCGCCCTTCTTCATCGCCGGCATCGCCATGTTCCTGATGTACCGGTACGGCCAGAACCTTCTGCTCTGGGGCATCGTCGGCTTCTGCTGGCTGCTGGCGCTCTCCCAGATCGTCTCGATCAAGGCGGTGTACGAGAACGTCCTCGGCTACCACCTCTCCTGGAACGCGATCGCGCTCGGCATGACGCTGGCCTTCGCCGCGGTCCTGGCCGCCGCCCTGGGCATGTTCAACTGGGCGAACTGGAAGTGGCTGACGGTGGCGGGCGCGCTGACCTACCCGCTCTACCTGATCCACCAGGAAGTCGGCTGGACGGTCATCCACCTCAGCCTGTCGAACGGCCTCGGCGTCCGCGCCGCACTGGGCGTCGCGCTCGTCTCGATGCTGGCTGCCGCCTGGCTGATCCACCGCCTGGTCGAGCGCCCGGTGTCCGGGGTGCTGAAGAAGCACCTGGACAGCTCGATGAAGACGCTCCGCCGGCTCTCCGACGAGAACCCGGCGAAGACCGGGAGCTGATCCCCGGTACCCGCGCCCGGAACGGACCGCAGGCGCTCCTCCACCACTGGACTCCCAGCCCGACAGGAAGACCTTGATGCCACGCTCCGAAGCGGAGACCCCTGACGCCGCCGTCCATCGGAGAGCTCCGGCGGCGTCCGAGGCGGCGGGCGGCACCGGCATGCGCTCCCCGGCCGCCTACCGGTGGGCGGTCCGGCACATCTGGGTGTGGCCCACCCTGGCGGCCCTGCTGATCACCACCTTCCGGGCGGGCAGGCCGGAGATGGGGCAGGACGAGCTGATCAGCTGGGAGATGTCCACCCGCTCGATGGGCCGGATCATCGACACGGTGCAGAACGTGGACGGCGTGCACGCCGCCTACTACCTGCTGCTGCACGTCTGGACCGAACTGTTCGGCGACTCGCTGTACAGCCTGCGCGGCCCCGGCATCCTGGCGATGACCGGCGCGACGGCCTTCGTCGCGCTCTCCGCCCGGCTCCGGTTCGGCAACGCGGCGGCGCTCGCCTCCGGCCTGCTGTTCTGCCTCGTCCCGTCGGTCACCCGGTACGCCCACGACGTCCGCTCGTACGCGTTGGTGATGTTCTGCGTCGCCGGGGCCACCTGGGCCCTGCTGCGGGCCCTGGAACGGCCGACGGTCTGGTGCTGGCTGGCCTACGTGCCGTTCGTGGCCGGTGCCGGGGTGCTGCACGTGGTCTCGCTGACCTTCCTCAGCGGGCACGCTGCGGTGGTGCTGCTGCGGTGCGCTGGCCGGCGGAGCCTCCGCCTGCTGCTCGGCTTCGCCCCGGCCGTCCTGGTCGGCGTCCTGTGCACGCTGCCGGTCGTCCGGCTGGGACAGGCCCAGGCCGGGCGCCAGATCGGCTGGCTGCAGAAGCCGACCCTGCACGACCTGCCGGCCATGTGGCCGGGCCTGTTCGCCGGGACGGCGGTGAGCGTCGCCGTCCTGGCGTGCGCGGCGCTGCCGCTGGCCTGGCGCGGCGGCAGGCTGCCCGCGCTGGAGTTCGCCCTGCTCGGCCTGCTGCCGTTGTTCGCGGTGTGGGTCTTCTCGATGGAGGGCCAGTCCTCGTACTGGCTGGCCCGGTACGTCCTGTTCACCGTGGCGCCCTTCGTGGTCCTGGCGGGCGCGGGGATCGCGGCACTGCGGCCCAGGGCGCTCGGCGCCCTGGTGCTGGCGGTGATCGCACTGCTCGCCCTGCCCGACCAGCGGTTCATGCGGACGGTCGGGTCGCACGACTGGTTCACCTACCCGGCCCTCCCGCCGTACGGGCTGTCGACCCACACGGTCGACTTCCGCGGCGCGGCCGCGGTGCTGGAGAAGGGCTACCGGCCCGGCGACGGCGTGGTCTACCTGCACGACCCGCTGGACTGGCGGTCGGTGAACTACGGCGTCGGCTACGAGCTGCCGCGCTCGATGAAGATGCGGGACGTCTTCGTCCAGCAGAGCGCCGTCGCGCGGAACGACATCTGGTCGGTGTCCTGCCCGGAGCCGGCCAAGTGCCTCGGCCCGGAGCCGCGGCTGTGGGTCGTCACGCTCGGAGTGGACCAGTCCAATCCGTTCCCGACCATCCCGCAGGCGCAGGTGGACGCCATCACCGGCGCGTACCGGGTGGCAGAGGTCCACCGGCTCGCCGACATGACCGTCACCCTGGTGGTCAAGGCGCAGTAACGGAGAGCCGGAGGGGCCGGAGCGCTTCGGTGCTCCGGCCCCTCCGGCTCTCCGCAGCCCGGTGTCAGCCGACCGGCGGAGCGGTGCGGGCCCGCCACAGGTCGGCGACGCCGTCGGCCAGGGTCCGGGTGGGAGCCCAGCCGAGCTGCTCGCGGGCCAGCGAGACGTCCATCTGCTGCCACTCCGTCTCCGGGCCGGTGCCGTCGGGGGCGGGCACCTCGGTGATCTCGGTGGGCACCCCGCTGGCCTCGATCAGCAGCTCCACCAGGACCCGGGCGGCGGTGGCCCGGCCGGTGCCGACGTTGATCACCGGGACGGTGGTGCGCGTGCCGATCGCGGCCAGCACCGCGTCCACGGTGTCGGCCAGGTCGACGAAGTCGCGCTGCGCGGTCAGCGGCTGCAGCGACAGCTGCGCGGTGCGCCCGGCCAGCCGGGCCTCGTCCAGCTTCGCGGCCATCACGCCGAGCAGGCTGTGCCCGGGCTGGCCGGCGCCGACCACGTTGCCCAGCCGCAGCGTCACGGCGTCGATCCGGCCGTCCGCGACCGCCCGGGTGATCGTCTCGGTGGCGGCCAGCTTCAGCTTGCCGTACTCCATCACCGGCGCCGGCGCGTCGTCCTCGCGCCGGCTGGTGCCGATCGGGGCCATGCCGTACTCGTGCACGGTGCCCAGGTGCACCAGCCGGGCCGGGCGGGCCATCGCGGCGACCGCCTCGACCAGTCGGTCGACCAGCACCACGTTGGCCTCGTGCATCTGCTCGTCGGTCAGGCCCCACATGCCGCCGGCCGCGTTGACCACGGCGTCGACGCCCTCCCGGTCCAGCAGCGCGGCCAGCTCGGCGGGGGCGGTGGCGGACAGGTCCACGGAGGCGAAGCGTCCGGCCGGCGGGTCGGCGGGCACCGTCCGGGCCAGGGTGAGCACCTGGTGGCCGCGCTCGGCCAGCCGGGCGCACAGCACCCGGCCGATGAACCCGGTGCCGCCGAGGACGGCCACCCGGGCGGGAGCGGAGGGGGGAACGGACATGGCGCGCAACTCTCCTAGGGGACGGGGGACTTCAGCGGCCGCGGCCGGAGCCGGCCGCGGCGTTCTTCAGCAGCGACTTCGCGCCCTTCCACTGCTTGGCCCTGAGTGCCCCGGGCACCAGGGTCAGCGCGTGGATGCGGGCCGAGATGTGCAGCCGGGACGCCTTCGCGGCGCGGTGCCAGCCCTGCGCGTCCAGCCGGTCGGCGGCGTCCAGGAAGTAGCGGTGCGCCTCGGCGAAGCGGTGCCCGGAGAACGCCGAGGTGGCGGAGACCGACAGGTGCCGGCGGTACTGGAAGCTGCGCACGTCGTCGATGGCCATCTCCTCGCCGGCCTGCAGCAGGTCGATCACCAGCGCCAGGTCCTGGATGATCTCCAGGTTGTCCCGGAAGCCGGTGCCCTTGACCGCGTCGGTGCGCCAGCAGATCGACGGGAAGTACAGCCAGTTGCCCTTCAGCAGGCTGACCGCCAGCTCCTCGCCGCCCATCGTGTACCGGCCGGTGCGCCGGGGCGCGTACAGCCGCCGCTTGGCCTCGTCGGCCAGCGAGCTGGCGGGCTTGCCGTCGCCGTCGATCACCTCGACGCCGGGCTGGATCATCGCCACGCCGGGGAAGGCCTCGATCGAGGTCCGGACGTTGGCGACGTAGTTCGGCAGCATCACGTCGTCGGTGCCCATGAACACCAGGTACTCGTGCTCGGCCAGCCCCAGGCACTTGCGGTAGTTGCCGGTCACGCCGAGGTTCTGCTCGTTGCGGAAGTACCGCACCCGCGGGTCGCCGAGCTGCTCGAACCACTCCGGGACGCCCGGCTCCTTGCCGTCGTCGACGACGGTCAGGCGCCAGTCCCGGTCGGTCTGGGCCAGGACGCTCCGTACCGCCTCCTGCATCAGGGCGACATTGCCGTAGTAGGGGAGCAGCACATCGAGCGTGGTCATGTCGGGGCACATCCGCTGAGGTGGGTGGGAGGGCCCGGGGGCCCGGCGGCGGGCCCATCATACGTGCGCGCCCCGTGGCCGAACGGGTCGGCGGCGGGGCGCGCGGGCGGCTCCGGGACGGCTCAGTCCTGCCGCAGACTCCGGTAGAACTCCTGGCACTTGTCGTACTCGGGCAGCAGGCCGGAGGCGAGCGCCTCGGCCAGCGTGGGCGCCTCGGCGTCCTTCGCGGACAGCTGCGGGTCCTCCACCGGCCACTCGATGCCGAGCTCCGGGTCGAGCGGGTGCACGCCGTGCTCGCCGGTCGGGTTGTAGGTCTCCGAGCAGACGTATGACAGCGTCGCGTCGTCGGTCAGCGCGCAGAAGCCGTGGCCCAGGCCCTCGGGGATGTACACCGAGCGGCGGTCGGCGTCGTCGAGCCGGACGAACTCCCACTTCCCGAACGCGGGGGAGCCGACCCGCAGGTCGACGACCACGTCCAGCACCGCGCCGCGCACGCAGCTGACGTACTTGGCCTGGCCGGGCGGTACGTCGGCGAAGTGCACACCGCGCACCACGCCCTTCGCGGAGACCGACAGGTTGCCCTGGGCGAGGCGCAGCGGGTGCCCGACCACCTCGGACAGCTTGTCGAAGCGGTACCACTCCATGAACAGGCCGCGCGGGTCGCCGAACTGCTGCGGGGTGACCTCGAAGGCGCCGGGGATCGACAGCTCGCGGAACTTCACCGGGGGTTCTCCTCGTCCAGCAGGGCCAGCAGGTACTCGCCGTACCCGCTCTTGGTGAGCGGTTCGGCCAGGGCGCGCAGCTGCGCGTCGTCGATCAGTCCGGCCCGCCAGGCGGTCTCCTCCAGGCAGCCGATCTTGAAGCCCTGGCGCTCCTCGATGACCCGGACGAACTCGGAGGCCTGCACCATCGACACGAAGGTGCCGGTGTCCAGCCAGGCGGTGCCCCGGTCCAGCGTGGTGACGTGGAGCTGGCCGCGCCGCAGGTACTCCTCGTTGACCGAGGTGATCTCCAGCTCGCCGCGGGCGCTGGGCTCCAGCTCCGCCGCTATCCCGACCACCTGGTTGTCGTAGAAGTACAGGCCGGGCACCGCGTAGCGGGACTTCGGCTTCGCCGGCTTCTCCTCGATGGACAGCACCCGCCCGTCCTCGGCGAACTCCACCACGCCGTACGCGGTCGGGTCGGCCACCGGGTAGGCGAAGACCCGGCCGCCCTCGGGCGAGGTGTGCTGGGCGAGCCGGGTGCCCAGCCCGGAGCCGTGGAAGATGTTGTCCCCGAGGATCAGCGCCACCGACTCGTCGCCGATGAAGTCCGCGCCCAGCACGAAGGCCTGGGCGATGCCCTCGGGCTTCTCCTGCACCGCGTACTCCAGCCGCAGGCCGAACTGCGAGCCGTCGCCGAGCAGCCGCTCGAACTGGTCCCGGTCCTGCGGGGTGGTGATGATCAGGACCTCGCGGATGCCCGCCATCACCAGGGTGGAGAGCGGGTAGTAGATCATGGGCTTGTCGAAGACCGGCAGCAGCTGCTTCGAGACGGCCCGGGTCAGCGGCCAGAGCCGCGAGCCGGTGCCGCCTGCCAGGAGGATTCCACGCATGCGGGCAGCTTACGGGGCCCGGCGGGGGCGGGGGAGACCGAGGGCGGGGGCCCGGGGCCCGGCGGGTAGACTGCCGCCACTATGCGCATCCTCGTGACCGGCGGAGCCGGCTTCATCGGTTCGGAGTTCGTCCGCCAGCTCCTCGGCGCGGATCCGGCCGCCCAGATCACCGTCCTCGACAAGCTCACCTACTCGGGCGTCGAGGCCAACCTCGCCCCGGTCGCGGGCCACGCGGGCTACGCCTTCGTGAAGGCCGATATCTGCGACCCGGAGGCCGTCGACGCCGCGATGGCCGGCCACGACGTGGTGGTGCACTTCGCCGCCGAGTCGCACGTCGACCGCTCCATCGAGGGCGCCGGCCCGTTCGTCACCACCAACGTGCTGGGCACCCAGGTCCTGCTGGACGCCGCCCGCAAGCACGGCGTCGGCCGCTTCGTGCACGTCTCCACCGACGAGGTGTACGGCTCGATCTCCGAGGGCTCCTGGACCGAGACCTGGCCGCTGGTCCCGAACTCCCCGTACTCGGCCTCCAAAGCCGCCTCCGACCTGCTGGCGCTGGCCTACCACCGCACCCACGGCATGGACGTGGTGGTCACCCGCTGCTCCAACAACTACGGGCACTACCAGTTCCCGGAGAAGGTCATCCCGCTGTTCACCACCAACCTGCTGGACGGCCGGAAGGTCCCGCTGTACGGCGACGGCGGCAACATCCGCGACTGGCTGCACGTCTCCGACCACTGCCGCGGCATCGAACTGGCCATGAACAAGGGCCGGGCCGGCGAGGTCTACAACATCGGCGGCGGCACCGAGCTGACCAACAAGGAGCTCACCGGCCTGCTGCTGGAAGCGGCCGGCGCCGACTGGGACCGGGTCGAGCGGGTCGCCGACCGCAAGGGCCACGACCTGCGCTACTCGCTGGACATCAGCAAGATCAGCGAGGAGCTGGGCTACGCCCCGCAGGTCCGCTTCGAGGACGGCCTGGCCGCCACCCTCGCCTGGTACCGCGACAACCGCGACTGGTGGGAGCCGCTCAAGGCCCGCACCGGTCTCCAGGGCTGAGCCGCGGAGAGGGAACCGTTCCCGTGAGCAACCCGATCGGCAAGCTGCTCGGCGCGCTGCCCCCCGGCGTCCGGCTGGTCGCCGGGGGCACCGTCGTCCTCGGCGCGTCCTCGTACATCTACCTGGCCCTGGCCGGCTACAGCCTGGACAAGAGCCAGGTGGCGGGGATCTCGGTGCTGTGGACCGTGGTTATGTCCGTCGGCTACGGGCTGTTCACCCCGGTCGAGCTGGAGCTCAACCGGCTGGTCTCCACCCGCGACGCGGTCGGCCAGGGGCCGCTGGCCGCCGCCCGCCGGGTCCTGGTGTTCACCGGGGCCGTGCTGGCCCTGGTGCTCGCGGTGATCGCCGCCGCCGCCCGGCCGATCGCCGACGCGCTGTTCTCCGGCGACCTCGGACTGGTGGTCGGCCTGGCCGGCGCGATGGTCGGACTGGCCGTCAGCTCGGTGGTCCGCGGCGTCCTGGCCGGCCTCGGCCGGTTCAAGCCCTACGGTCGGCAGCTCGCCGTCGACGGCGGCCTGCGGATCCTGCTGGCCGCGCTGCTCCCGCTGGTCGGCCTGCACTCGGCGGTCGCCTTCAGCCTGATCCTGGTGGCCGCGCCGCTGGCCGCCTCGGTGATCGGCCTGCGCGGCGTGCTGGCCGACCGCCGCGGCGGCCCGGCGCCGAGCTGGCCCGCGGTGGTCCGCGGGGTCGGCATGCTGACCGGCTCGACCCTGCTGTCCCAGCTGATGGTCAACGCCGCGGTGGTCAGCGTGAAGCTGCTCGCACCGCACGACAACGACCTGGTCTCCGCCCTGCTGAACGCCGTGGTGCTGGCCCGGGTTCCGCTGTTCGCCTACGCCGCGATCCAGGCCTCGCTGGTCTCCGCGCTCTCCGGCGCGGCCGCGGTGGGCGACCACGCGGAGTTCCGGCGCACCCTCACCCGGACGGGGGGGATCGTGGCCGCGATGTGCGCGCTGGCCGGCCTCCCGACCGTCCTGCTCGGGCCCGACCTGATCCGGTTGGCCTTCAACGCGGCCCCGGTGCTGGACCGCGCGGACTTCCTCTGGCTGGTCCTGGGCACGCTGTTCTTCATGCTGGCCACGGTGTTCGGCCAGGCCCTGCTCTCCGTCGGCCGGCACCGGCAGCAGCTGTTCTCCTGGCTGGCGGGCACCATTGTCCTGGCGGCCGTGACGCTGTTGCCCGGGCAGGTCGCGCCGCGGGCAGAATTCGGCTACCTGGCTGGTGCCGCGATCAGCGCTGCTGGCATGCTGTGGTCGCTGGTTCGTTCGCTGTCCCACGGCCGGCGCCCAGCAGCCGACCGGGCGGCCGACGAACGGCACCCCGCACCGGCCGTACCCGGTACCTCGGACCGTTATGCGCGGTAGGCGTCGGACGTTTCGCACGGCACGACGGAGAACGTGCTGCGACCGCCGCGCCCACCGCCGCTGAAAGGCGAATCTTGTCGTGCGACTAACGATCATCACCTCCATCACCGGTGTACTGGTGCTGCTGTACATCCTCGAGCTGCTGCGGCGTCAGCAGCTGCGGGAGAAGTACGCGGTGATCTGGCTGGCCATCGGCATCGCGGTGGCCCCGCTCGGCTTCTTCCCCGACCTGCTGGACTCCACCGCGGGCCACCTCGGCATCGCGTCCGGCGTCAGCCTGGTGCTCTTCGCGGGCTTCGTCCTGGTCCTGCTGGTCTGCCTGCACCTGAGCTGGGAGGCCAGCCGCCTGGAGGCCGAGACCCGCAGCCTTGCCGAGGAGGTCGCGCTGCTGCGCTCCCACCTGGTCGAGCACCACGGGTACCCGGTCAGCAAGCAGAACAAGGCGGAGACCGCCGACGACACCGAGGTGTACTCATGATCGACGGCAAGCGCGTCCTCATCATCCTGCCCGCCTGGAACGAGCAGGACGGCCTCCCCGGTGTCCTCAAGGAGATCCGCACGACCCTCCCGGGCGTGGACACCCTGGTGGTCGACGACGGCTCCACCGACCGCACCTCCGCGGTCGCCGCGGAGTTCGGCTCCCCGGTCGCCCAACTCCCGTACAACCTCGGCGTCGGCGGCGCGATGCGGCTGGGCTACCGGTACGCCTTCCTGCACGGCTACGACGTCGCCATCCAGGTCGACTCCGACGGCCAGCACGACCCGGCGTACGTCCCGGTGATGCTGGAGAAGCTCAAGGAGGCCGACCTGGTGATCGGCGCCCGCTTCGCCGGCCAGGGCGACTACACGGTGCGCGGCCCCCGCAAGTGGGCGATGAGCCTGCTGTCCGTGGTGCTCTCCCGGATCACCCGCACCAAGCTGACCGACACCACCTCCGGCTTCCGCGCCTCGAACAAGCAGCTGATCGAGTTCTTCGCGCAGTGGTACCCGGTGGAGTACCTCGGCGACACCATCGAGAGCATGGTCGGCGCCGCCCGCTGCGGCTTCGTCGTGCGCCAGGTGCCGGTCGCCATGCGCGAGCGGACCACCGGCACCCCCAGTGCCTCGCCGATCAAGGCCACCGTCTACCTGGGCCGGGCCGGCCTGGTCCTGCTGCTGGCGATGATCCGCCGGATGCCCAAGCACCTCAAGGCCCTGGCCCCGGGACGTGGTTCACGGAAGTCACGGAACCGACTCGTCGGCCAGAACTGAGAGTGGGACGGCGATGACTGAGGTCACACCCGAGCCGGGCTCCTCCCTCGGCTCCGAACACGACGTCGAGACCGGCGCCGGGGAGCGCCCGACAGGACGCTGGGGCGCCCGTTGGGTGCTTCCCGTGTCGTTGGTCACCGGTTACCTGGCCCAGGTGTTCTTCCGGCTGTGGCTCGACCGCGGTCAGAACTTCCCGGTGGTCCTCCCGGACGAGCCGATGTACCTGGTGATCGCCCGGGTGCTGGCCGGACTGCCGACCACCGAGATCCCCGGCAACGAGGTCATCCCGGGCGGCTATCCACTGCTGCTCGCGCCCGCGATGCGGCTGGCGGACGGTCCGGTGCAGGCGTACCACCTGATCATGGTGACAAACGCCCTGATCAGCGCCCTGGTGCTGCCGCTCGGCTACTGGGCGGCGCGTCGACTGCAGGTACCGCGTGGCCTGTCGTACCTGTTCGCCTTCGCCGCGGCGCTGCTGCCGCCGGCGGTGTTCTACGCGCAGTACGCGATGGCCGACACCCCGCTGCCGGCGCTGGTGCTGGCCTGGCTGATCGGCATGCACGGACTGCTCTCCGACGGGACCCGGCGGCGCCGGGTCCTGTTCGGCCTGCTGACCGGCGGCGCCGCGGGCTACATGATGCTGGTGCACGACCGCGGCAGCGTGGTGGTCGTGCTCACCGGCCTGGTGCTGCTGGTGGTGCTGGTGTTCGGTTGGGCCCCGCGGATCGCCACCGCGACCGGGCTGGGCGCGATCGTGGCGCTGTTCTTCGCCAAGCAGGTCATGACGCAGTGGCTGGTGTCGCACATCGCCAACGCGCACCCCAGCCAGGTCGGCAACGTCCTGGTGGAGAACCTGGAGAACAGCGAACTGCTGGACCGCACGGTGATGCGCACGGTCGGGCACCTCTGGTACTTCGCCACCTCCACCTGGGGCATCGGCGCGATGGTCGCGCTGGCCTGCGTCGTGGTGGTGTTCACCCGGGGCCAGTCGAAGGCGAACCGGGTCTGCGCCTTCCTGATGGTCTCGCTGATGTGCGGCGTGGCGCTGGCGGCGGCGGCAGCCCTGCCGGAGGACGGCCGGATCGACACCATCGTCTACGCCCGCTACCTCTCGCTGCTGGTCCCGGTGTTCTTCCTGGTCGGCCTGGTGCTGATCCTCCGCCTGCCGTGGAAGCGGCTGGCCCTGCTGGGCGGCGTGACGGTGGTGCTGGTCGGGGCGCAGACCCTGCTGCTGCTGCACCTGGCGGGCGGCGTCTGGAAGAAGTCCTACTTCATCCTGTGGGGCCTGCCGGACGTGACCTTCCTGTCCACCCTCACCGGCGGCAGCTGGTGGTCCTTCCACGCCTGGCGGACCACCGTGGTCGCCCTGCTGGTGCTGGCCGTCGTGCTGCTGATCCGGGTGCCGGCCCGCACCGGCCGCCGGGCTGTGCTGGCGAGCGGGGCGGTCGGCGTGCTGTTGCTGGCCTTCGGAGGGTGGGCCACCTACAGCATCACCGAGAACGTGGTCAAGCCGAACACCCGGTCCCGGTACGGCGACGCGACCGGGTTCCTCAAGCAGGCCGGGATCAAGCCGGGGGAGAAGCTGGTGATGGACTCGGGTTTCCGCTGGGAGACCCAGATGACCCTGGCGTTCACCGTGCTGGACGGCAAGGTCATGACGCGCGACGTGCTCTCGGGCAAGGACCAGGTCCCGGCTGAGGCGACCGCGGTGGTGGTCTGTCTGTGGGACACGGCCAAGCCCGCCGATCAGAGCTGGCCGAACCACCCCGCCGACTGGCACGTGGCGGTGGCGCACCAGGACAAGGGCTACGTGCTCTGGCGCAAGGGCTGAGGACCGCCGCTCCACCGGTCGGCCCCCCGGACGCTCGCGCGTCCGGGGGGCCGATTGGCGTATCGCGCTCCTCCTGTGGCAGGATGTCCGGGTTGCTCGGTTGAGTACCGATGCTGCGCGCCTCCCGCCGGGAGGACCGGAAGCGAGTCCCATGTACTCGTCGTTCCCGTGAATGGCCGTTCATGTGCCCACGTGCTGTGTGTGGGTGCAGTGGTGTGTAAGCGACACCGCGGCAGCTGCGGGGCGAAAGTACGGGAATCTTCCGGGAAGCGTGTGCGGGGTACCGGCCCGGCTCACCCCAACTCCCAGAAGTTCGAAACCGACGAGATGTTTCGCCGGTTTTTTGCAAGCGCGAGGGCGACACGCCCGAGCGCGGGGGTCGGAGGGGGAGTCGTGCAGCGACGTACGACACAAAGGACTACGAAGTAGCCATGGCGGGACAGAAGATCCGCATCCGGCTCAAGGCCTACGACCACGAGGTCATCGACTCCTCGGCGAAGAAGATCGTCGAGACGGTGATCCGGACTGGTGCGCAGGTCGCGGGCCCGGTGCCGCTGCCCACTGAGAAGAACGTTTACTGCGTCATCCGCTCGCCGCACAAGTACAAGGACTCGCGCGAGCACTTCGAGATGCGCACTCACAAGCGTCTGATCGACATCCTCGACCCCACGCCGAAGACGGTTGACTCGCTGATGCGTCTCGACCTGCCGGCGGGCGTCGACATCGAGATCAAGCTCTGAGAGGCGCACCGAAGATGGCTAAGCAGATTAAGGGCATCCTGGGCGAGAAGCTCGGCATGACCCAGGTCTGGGACGAGAACAACCGGGTCGTCCCGGTGACCGTCGTCAAGGCCGGGCCGAATGTCGTGACCCAGGTCCACACCGCCGACAGCCCGGCCGGCTACGACGCCGTCCAGATCGGCTTCGGCGAGATCGACCCCCGCAAGGTGAACAAGCCCCTCCAGGGCCACTTCGCCAAGGCCGGTGTCACCCCCCGCCGCCACCTGGTCGAGCTCCGTACCGCGGACGCGTCCGAGTACACCCTGGGCCAGGAGATCACCGCCGAGCTGTTCGAGGCGGGTGTCAAGGTCGACGTGACCGGCACCTCCAAGGGCAAGGGCTTCGCCGGTGTCATGAAGCGTCACAACTTCAAGGGCCTCGGCGCCGGTCACGGCACCCAGCGCAAGCACCGTTCGCCCGGCTCCATCGGTGGCTGCGCCACCCCGGGTCGTGTGTTCAAGGGCATGCGCATGGCGGGTCGGATGGGCCACGAGCGCGTGACCACCCAGAACCTGACCGTGCACGCGGTCGACGCGGAGAAGGGTCTGCTGCTCATCAAGGGCGCGATCCCGGGTCCGAACGGCGGCCTCGTCCTCGTCCGCACCGCGGCGAAGGGGCTGTGAAGGATATGAGCACCATTGACATCCTGTCGCCGGCCGGCGACAAGGCCGGCAGCCTGGAGCTGCCCGCCGAGATCTTCGACGCCAAGGTCAGCGTCCCGCTGATGCACCAGGTCGTCGTGGCGCAGCTCGCCGCGGCTCGCCAGGGCACCCACAAGGTCAAGCGTCGTGGCGAGGTCCGCGGTGGCGGCAAGAAGCCGTACCGCCAGAAGGGCACCGGCCGCGCCCGCCAGGGCTCGACCCGCGCCCCGCAGTTCGCCGGTGGTGGCGTCGTGCACGGTCCCGTGCCGCGCGACTACTCGCAGCGCACCCCGAAGAAGATGATCGCCGCCGCCCTGCGCAGCGCGCTCACCGACCGGGCTCGTCACGAGCGCATCCACGTCGTCACCGGCGTGACCGCGACCGAGGCTCCGTCGACCAAGGCCGCCAAGGTCCTGTTCGGCAAGATCTCCGAGCGCAAGAACCTCCTCCTGGTGGTCGAGCGCGAGGACGAGCTGGGCATCCTGTCCGCTCGCAACCTGCCGAACGTGCACATCCTGGACGCCGGCCAGCTGAACACCTACGACGTGCTCGTCTCCGACGATGTGGTCTTCACCCAGGCCGCCTTCGAGCGTTTCGTGGCCGGTCCGGCCGCGTCCGCCAAGGCCGTTGCTGCTGAGGGCGAGCTCGAAGGGACTGCCGCCTGATGAGCGAGATCACCTCCAAGACGTTCACGGACCCCCGTGACGTCCTGATCAAGCCGGTCATCTCGGAGAAGAGCTACTCGCTCCTCGACGAGAACAAGTACACGTTCGTCGTGGCTCCCGGTGCCAACAAGACCCAGATCAAGCAGGCCGTCGAGTCGGTCTTCTCGGTCAAGGTCGAGGCCGTGAACACGCTGAACCGCCAGGGCAAGCGCAAGCGCTCCCGCACCGGTTTCGGCAAGCGCAAGGACACCAAGCGCGCGATCGTGACGCTGGCCGAGGGCAACCGCATCGACATCTTCGGTGGTCCGGTCGCCTGACCCTCGGGTCAGGGACTGCGATCGTCGTAAAGGACGAGGACAGAAATGGGTATCCGCAAGTACAAGCCGACTACGCCGGGCCGTCGCGGCTCCAGCGTGGCCGACTTCGTCGAAATCACGCGGTCCACGCCGGAGAAGTCGCTGGTTCGCCCGCTGCACAGCAAGGGCGGCCGTAACAACGCCGGTCGTGTCACCGCTCGCCACCAGGGTGGCGGTCACAAGCGCGCCTACCGTCTGATCGACTTCCGTCGTCACGACAAGGACGGCGTGCCGGCCAAGGTCGCTCACATCGAGTACGACCCGAACCGCACCGCGCGCATCGCGCTCCTGCACTACGCGGACGGCGAGAAGCGCTACATCATCGCCCCCCGCGGCGTCGCGCAGGGTGACCGGATCGAGAACGGCGCTGGCGCCGACATCAAGCCGGGCAACAACCTGCCGCTGCGCAACATCCCGGTCGGTACCACCATCCACGCGGTGGAGCTCCGTCCCGGCGGTGGCGCCAAGCTGGCCCGTTCCGCGGGTTCCGGCATTCAGCTGCTCGCCCGTGAGGGCCGCATGGCGCACCTGCGCATGCCCTCCGGTGAGATCCGCCTGGTGGACGCGCGCTGCCGCGCGACCGTCGGCGAGGTCGGCAACGCCGAGCAGTCGAACATCAACTGGGGCAAGGCCGGCCGTATGCGCTGGAAGGGCGTCCGCCCGACCGTGCGTGGTGTGGCCATGAACCCGATCGACCACCCGCACGGTGGTGGTGAGGGTAAGACCTCCGGTGGTCGCCACCCGGTCTCGCCGTGGGGCAAGCCCGAGGGCCGCACCCGTCGCCCGAACAAGGCGTCGGACTCCCTCATCGTGCGCCGCCGCAAGACCAACAAGAAGCGCTAGGAGCAGGTCAGATGCCGCGCAGTCTCAAGAAGGGCCCCTTCATCGACGACCACCTTCAGAAGAAGGTGGACGTGCAGAACGAGGCGGGCACGCAGAACGTCATCAAGACCTGGTCCCGTCGTTCCGTGATCTCCCCGGCCATGCTGGGCCACACGATCGCGGTTCACGATGGCCGCAAGCACGTCCCGGTGTTCGTCACCGAGTCGATGGTCGGCCACAAGCTCGGCGAGTTCGCTCCCACGCGCACCTTCAAGGGGCACGTGAAGGAAGACCGCAAGTCGAAGCGTCGCTAATCGCTTCCGCGAGCTGTAGCGCCAGAACGACAAAGTGACTTACTCCATTAAGGGGACAACCATGGAAGCCAGGGCCCAGGCGCGGTACATCCGCGTCACGCCCATGAAGGCCCGCCGCGTGGTGGACCTCATCCGTGGCCTGCAGGCCACGGAGGCCCAGGCGGTCCTGCGTTTCGCTCCGCAGGCCGCCACCGTGCCGGTCGGCAAGGTGCTCAACAGCGCCATCGCCAACGCCGCGCACAACTACAACCACTCCAACGTGGACGACCTCTACATCTCCGAGGCGTACGTTGACGAGGGTCCGACCCTGAAGCGGTTCCGTCCGCGCGCCCAGGGCCGTGCCTACCGGATCCGCAAGCGGACCAGCCACATCACCGTGGTCGTCAGCAGCAAGGAAGGGACCCGGTAATGGGCCAGAAGGTTAACCCGCACGGGTTCCGCCTCGGCATCAGCACGGACTTCAAGTCCCGTTGGTACGCCGACAAGCTGTACAAGGACTACGTCAAGGAAGACGTCGCCATCCGGCGTCTCATGACGCAGGGCATGGAGCGCGCCGGCATCTCGAAGGTGGAGATCGAGCGCACCCGTGACCGCGTCCGCGTGGACATCCACACCGCTCGTCCGGGCATCGTGATCGGCCGCCGTGGCACGGAGGCCGACAAGATCCGCGGCAAGCTGGAGAAGCTGACCGGCAAGCAGGTCCAGCTGAACATCCTCGAGGTCCGCAACCCCGAGATGGACGCCCAGCTCGTGGCCCAGGGCGTCGCGGAGCAGCTGTCCTCCCGCGTCTCCTTCCGTCGCGCCATGCGCAAGAGCATGCAGTCGACCATGAAGGCCGGCGCCAAGGGCATCAAGGTCCAGTGCTCCGGTCGTCTCGGCGGCGCCGAGATGAGCCGTTCGGAGTTCTACCGCGAGGGCCGTGTGCCGCTGCACACCCTGCGCGCGAACGTCGACTACGGCTTCTTCGAGGCCAAGACCACCTTCGGCCGCATCGGCGTGAAGGTCTGGATCTACAAGGGCGACGTCAAGAACATCGCCGAGGTCCGCGCTGAGAACGCCGCCGCCCGCTCCGGCAACCGCCCGGCCCGTCCCGAGGGCGGTCGTCCCGCCCGCGGTGGCGAGCGCGGTGGCCGTGGTGGCGAGCGCGGCGGCCGCGGCCGTCGTCCCGCCGCTGCTGCCGAGGCCCCCGCGGCCCAGGCCGCGGTCGAGGCTCCGGCTGCCGAGAACACCGGAACGGAGGCCTGACCGCAATGCTGATCCCCCGTCGGGTCAAGCACCGCAAGCAGCACCACCCGAAGCGCCGCGGCGCTGCCAAGGGTGGCACCGAGCTGGCGTTCGGCCAGTTCGGCATCCAGGCCGTGACCCCGGCCTACGTGACGAACCGTCAGATCGAGTCCGCTCGTATCGCGATCACCCGTCACATCCGTCGTGGCGGCAAGGTCTGGATCAACATCTACCCGGACCGCCCGCTCACCAAGAAGCCGGCCGAGACCCGCATGGGTTCCGGTAAGGGTTCGCCGGAGTGGTGGATCGCGAACGTGCACCCGGGTCGGGTCATGTTCGAACTGTCGTACCCGAACGAGAAGATTGCCCGCGAGGCGCTCACGCGTGCCGCGCACAAGCTTCCGATGAAGTGCCGGATCGTTCGGCGCGAGGACGGTGAGAGCTGATGTCGGCCGCTACCAAGGCTGCTGAGCTTCGGGAACTGGACAACGAGGCCCTCGTTGCCAAGCTCCGCGAGGCCAAGGAGGAGCTGTTCAACCTCCGCTTCCAGGCGGCGACCGGGCAGCTCGACAACCACGGACGGCTCCGGCTGGTCCGTAAGGACATCGCGCGGATCTACACCCTGATGCGCGAGCGCGAGCTGGGCATCGAGACGGTGGAGAACGCCTGATGACTGAGAACACCAACGAGACGCGCGGTTTCCGCAAGACCCGTGAGGGTCTCGTCGTCAGCGACAAGATGGACAAGACCGTCGTCGTCGCCGTCGAGGACCGCGTCAAGCACGCGCTGTACGGCAAGGTCATCCGCCGTACCAACAAGCTGAAGGCGCACGACGAGCAGAACGCGTGCGGTGTCGGCGACCGTGTCCTCCTGATGGAGACCCGGCCGCTGTCCGCGACGAAGCGCTGGCGCGTCGTCGAGATCCTCGAGAAGGCCAAGTAACAAGGTTGTTCGCGGTACGGCCGTATGTGCACCGGGCCCCAGGGGCGCGGGTGTGAGCAGCGGCCGGCCCGTCAACACTTGTTGACGATCAGGAGAAAGCTGTGATCCAGCAGGAGTCGCGACTGCGCGTCGCCGACAACACGGGTGCCAAGGAGATTCTCTGCATCCGCGTTCTCGGTGGCTCCGGTCGCCGCTACGCCGGTATCGGGGACGTCATCGTCGCCACCGTCAAGGACGCGATCCCCGGCGGTTCGGTGAAGAAGGGCGACGTCGTCAAGTGCGTCGTCGTTCGCACCGTCAAGGAGCGCCGCCGTCCGGACGGTTCGTACATCCGCTTCGACGAGAACGCCGCCGTGGTTCTCAAGAACACCGATGGCGACCCCCGCGGTACCCGCATCTTCGGCCCGGTGGGCCGCGAGCTGCGCGACAAGAAGTTCATGAAGATCATCTCGCTGGCGCCGGAGGTGCTCTAACCCATGGCGAACAGCATGAAGATCAAGAAGGGTGACCTGGTCCAGGTCATCACCGGCAAGGACAAGGGCAAGCAGGGCAAGGTCATCCAGGCCATCCCCGCTGACAACAAGGTCCTGGTCGAGGGTGTCAACCGGGTCAAGAAGCACACCAAGCCGGGCCCCGGCACGCAGGGTGGCATCGTGACCGTCGAGGCCCCGGTGCACGTCTCCAACGTCCAGCTGGTCGTGGAGAAGGACGGCAAGAAGGTCGTCACCCGCGTCGGCTACCGCTTTGACGACCAGGGCAACAAGATCCGCGTTGCCAAGCGGACCGGTGAGGACATCTGATGTCTGAGACGACTGTTGAGAAGGTGACCCCCCGCCTCAAGGAGAAGTACCTCTCCGAGGTCAAGGGTCAGCTGCACGAGCAGTTCTCGTACGAGAACGTCATGCTGATCCCCGGCCTGGTCAAGGTCGTGGTCAACATGGGTGTCGGTGAGGCCGCCCGTGACAGCAAGCTGATCGAGGGTGCCATCAAGGACCTGACCGCGATCACCGGTCAGAAGCCGGCCGTCACCAAGGCCCGCAAGTCCATCGCGCAGTTCAAGCTGCGCGAGGGCCAGCCGATCGGTGCCCACGTCACCCTCCGTGGTGACCGCATGTGGGAGTTCGTGGACCGTCTGGTGTCGCTGGCGCTGCCGCGTATCCGTGACTTCCGCGGCCTCTCGCCCAAGCAGTTCGACGGCCGTGGCAACTACACCTTCGGTCTGACCGAGCAGGTCATGTTCCACGAGATCGACCAGGACAAGGTCGACCGTCAGCGCGGTATGGACATCACCGTCGTGACCACCGCTCAGACCGACGATGAGGGCCGGGCGCTGCTGCGCGCTCTGGGCTTCCCGTTCAAGGAGGCGTGAGCCATGGCGAAGAAGGCCCTGATCGCTAAGTCCGAGCGCAAGCCGAAGTTCGGCGTCCGGGCGTACACCCGGTGCCAGCGCTGCGGCCGTCCGCACTCGGTGTACCGCAAGTTCGGCCTGTGCCGTGTGTGCCTCCGTGAGATGGCGCACCGCGGCGAGCTGCCGGGCGTGACCAAGAGCTCCTGGTAAGTCCTTACCGGAAGTTCTGACATCAGCGAGCAGTGTGCCCGACCTCGACGCTTTTGGGTTCCCGCGAGGGATCCCGTAAGGTGTTGGGGTCGGGCCCCTGCTGCGGCGTCCCCTCCGGGCGACCCGCGGCCTTCCTGAGAGGGCTCGCGACACCCAGTCTTACTACGTCGCAGGTCCCCTGCGCTTGTGCCCCTTTCGCACTCCACCGAGTGCGCGGAGGGGGACCTGGCGCGGAGAAACCACGGCGGGAGAGGCCTGAGGCCACCATGACCATGACCGACCCCATCGCAGACATGCTCACGCGTCTGCGTAACGCGAACT
This sequence comes from Kitasatospora sp. YST-16, assembly GCF_026802215.1. Taxonomy (NCBI): domain Bacteria; kingdom Bacillati; phylum Actinomycetota; class Actinomycetes; order Kitasatosporales; family Streptomycetaceae; genus Kitasatospora; species Kitasatospora sp. YST-16. The sequence goes on along the minus strand of NZ_CP113837.1, from coordinate 2,771,150 downwards.
CGGCGTACCACGACTCCGTGGCGATGCCGGCCAGCAAGATCAAGGCGCACGTCGCCGAGATCCTGCAGCAGGAGGGGTACATCTCCTCCTACAAGGTTGAGGAGCCCGTCGAGGGCGAGGTCGGCAAGAAGCTGACCATCGAGCTCAAGTTCGGCCCCAACCGCGAGCGTTCCATCGCCGGCATCAAGCGCATCAGCAAGCCGGGTCTGCGTGTGTACGCAAAGTCCACCAACCTGCCGAAGGTGCTCGGCGGCCTGGGCGTGGCGATCATCTCCACGTCCTCCGGCCTCCTGACCGACAAGCAGGCCGCCAAGAAGGGCGTAGGCGGAGAAGTTCTCGCCTACGTCTGGTAATTCGGGAAACGGAGGTACAGCAATGTCGCGCATTGGACGGCTGCCCATCCAGGTTCCCGCTGGTGTGGACGTCACCATCGACGGCCAGACGGTCTCGGTGAAGGGCCCCAAGGGCACCCTCACCCACGTCGTCGCCGCGCCGATCGAGATCGGCAAGGGCGAGGACGGCACTCTGGTCGTCACCCGCCCGAACGACGAGCGTCAGTCGAAGGCCCTGCACGGCCTGTCGCGCACGCTGGTGGCGAACATGATCACCGGCGTGACCGCGGGCTACCGCAAGTCGCTGGAGATCAGCGGCGTCGGCTACCGAGTCACGGCGAAGGGCTCCGACATGGAGTTCGCGCTGGGCTACAGCCACCCGATCCTGGTCACCGCGCCGGAGGGGATCACCTTCGTCGTCGAGACGCCCACCAAGTTCCACGTGGACGGCACCGACAAGCAGAAGGTCGGCGAGATCGCCGCCAAGATCCGCAAGCTGCGCAAGCCCGACCCGTACAAGGCCAAGGGCGTCAAGTACGCGGGCGAGGTCATCCGCCGCAAGGTCGGAAAGAGTGGTAAGTAAGCGATGAGCGTCTCTGTCAAGATCGGCAAGGGCAACGCCTACAAGAACGCCGCCCGCAAGCGCCGCGCCATTCGCGTTCGCAAGCGCGTCGTCGGCACCGAGGTGCGTCCGCGCCTCGTCGTGACGCGTTCGAACCGCCACATGGTCGCCCAGGTCATCGACGACGCCAAGGGTCACACCCTGGCGTCGGCGTCCACCCTCGACGTGTCCATCAAGGGCACCGAGGGCGACAAGACCGAGCTGGCCAAGAAGGTCGGAAGCCTGGTCGCCGAGCGCGCCAAGGCCGCCGGCGTCGAGTCGGTCGTCTTCGACCGCGCGGGCAACCGGTACGCCGGCCGCATCGCCGCCCTGGCGGACGCGGCCCGCGAGTCCGGGCTCGACTTCTAAGCCGCTCGTCGACTCTGTCGGCGGACGTAAACGAGAGAGGTAATTCCAATGGCTGGACCCCAGCGCCGCGGTAGCGGCGCCGGCGGCGGCACCGGTGGCGAGCGGCGCGACCGTAAGCGGGACGAGCGGGGCGGCGCCCCGGTCGCCGAGAAGACCGCTTACGTCGAGCGCGTCGTCGCGATCAACCGTGTCGCCAAGGTTGTCAAGGGTGGTCGTCGTTTCAGCTTCACCGCGCTGGTCGTGGTGGGCGACGGTGACGGCACCGTGGGTGTCGGTTACGGCAAGGCGAAGGAGGTTCCGGCCGCCATCGCCAAGGGCGTTGAGGAGGCCAAGAAGAACTTCTTCAAGGTCCCCCGTATCCAGGGCACCATCCCGCACCCGATCCAGGGCGAGAAGGCCGCCGGCGTCGTGCTGCTGAAGCCGGCGTCCCCCGGTACCGGTGTCATCGCCGGTGGCCCGGTGCGTGCCGTCCTGGAGTGCGCCGGCGTTCACGACATCCTGTCGAAGTCGCTCGGCTCGGACAACGCGATCAACATCGTGCACGCCACCGTGGCCGCTCTGAAGGGCCTCGTGCGCCCCGAGGAGATCGCCGCCCGTCGTGGCCTGCCCCTGGAGGACGTGGCCCCGGCCGCGCTGCTCCGGGCCCGTGCGGCTGGGGTGAGCGCCTGATGGCTCGCCTGAAGGTCACCCAGACCAAGTCGTACATCGGTAGCAAGCAGAACCACCGTGACACCCTCCGTTCGCTCGGCCTGAAGCGGCTGAACGACACCGTGGTGAAGGAGGACCGCCCGGAGATCCGCGGCATGGTCCACACCGTTCGCCACCTCGTCACGGTCGAGGAGGTGGACTGATCATGTCGGACTCGCCGATCAAGCTCCACAACCTGAAGCCCGCCCCGGGTGCCAAGAAGGACAAGATCCGTGTTGGTCGCGGTGAGGGCTCCAAGGGCAAGACTGCAGGTCGTGGTACCAAGGGCACCAAGGCCCGCTACCAGGTTCCGCAGCGCTTCGAGGGTGGCCAGATGCCCCTCCACATGCGCCTGCCGAAGCTGAAGGGCTTCAAGAACCCGGCCCACAAGCAGTTCCAGGTCGTGAACCTGGACCGCCTGGCCGAGCTCTACCCGAACGGTGGCGAGGTCACCGTGGCCGACCTGATCGCGAAGGGCGCCGTTCGCAAGAACGAGCTCGTCAAGGTCCTCGGCCAGGGCGACATCGCGGTGGCGCTGCAGGTGACGGTCGACGCCGTCTCCGGCTCCGCCGCCGAGAAGATCACCGCGGCCGGCGGTTCGGTCACCGAACTGCTCTGACGCGGTCGATCTGACGCACGGACAGACACCGGGCCCCGAGCCCCTCTTGTGAAAGGGGGGCCGGGGCCCGGTGCCGTTGGCACCCCTTGCACACGCTCTATTTGTGTGTCAAACCCGGGCAAGCCGTACCCCATGAGTGGGGGAGCGGCCGCACGCGCTTCTTTCCGGCCCCCGGGCACTGTTAGAGTCCGTGAAGTTCCCTTTCCCCACATCAGGACCGACCCTTCCGCCGACGACGCGCGGGAGGCGCAGGAGGCACCGTGCTCAGTGCGTTCGCGCGGGCGTTCCAGACGCCCGACCTGCGCAAGAAGCTGCTGTTCACGCTGGGCATCATGGTGCTGTTCCGGCTGGGCGCCCACGTCCCCATGCCCGGAATCAACTTCCAGGCCGTCCACGCGTGCGTCAACGGGCAGAAGGAAGGCCTGTTCGGGCTGGTCAACCTGTTCAGCGGCAACGCGCTGCTGCAGCTGACCATCTTCGCGCTCGGCATCATGCCGTACATCACGGCCAGCATCATCCTGCAGCTGCTCACCGTGGTCATCCCGCGGCTGGAGGCCCTGAAGAAGGAGGGGCAGGCCGGCACCGCGAAGATCACCCAGTACACCCGCTACCTGACCATCGCCCTCGCGGTGCTGCAGGGCACCGGCATCCTGGCGACCGCGTCCAGCGGTGCGCTGTTCTCGGGCTGCCCCGAGGGCGGCAACATCGTGCCGAACCAGTCGATCTTCCGGATCGCCACCATGGTCATCATCATGACCGCCGGCACCACCGTCATCATGTGGCTGGGTGAGCTGATCACCGACCGCGGCATCGGCAACGGCATGTCGATCCTGATCTTCACCTCGATCGCGGCGGGCTTCCCCGGCTCGATGTGGGCGATCAAGGAGTCCGGCAAGCTGCTGGACGGCTGGGGCGAGTTCGCCTCGGTCATCGCGGTCGGCATCATCGTGGTCTGCCTGGTCATCTTCGTCGAGCAGGCCCAGCGCCGGATCCCGGTGCAGTACGCGAAGCGGATGGTGGGCCGCCGGTCCTTCGGCGGCACCTCGACCTACATCCCGCTGAAGGTCAACCAGGCCGGCGTCATCCCGGTCATCTTCGCCTCCTCGCTGCTGTACATCCCGGCGCTGGTGGTGCAGCTGACCAACTCGCAGGCGAGCTGGGCGATCTGGATCCGGAACCACTTCGTCAAGGGCGACCACCCGGTCTACATGGCGACCTACTTCGTGCTGATCGTCTTCTTCGCCTTCTTCTACGTCGCCATCTCCTTCAACCCCGAAGAAGTTGCCGACAACATGAAGAAGTATGGTGGCTTCATCCCGGGCATCCGGGCCGGCCGGCCGACGGCCGAGTACCTGAACTACGTGCTCACCCGCATCACGTGGCCGGGTTCCCTCTACCTGGGCCTCATCGCGTTGATCCCGATGGTCGCCCTGGTCGCCTTCGGACAGCAGACCAACTTCCCGTTCGGCGGCACCTCCGTGCTCATCGTCGTCGGCGTCGGACTCGAAACTGTGAAGCAGATCGAGAGCCAACTCCAGCAGCGCAATTACGAAGGGTTCCTCCGCTGATGCGAATCGTCCTCGTCGGACCCCCCGGGGCCGGGAAGGGTACTCAGGCGCACGTTCTGGCCAAGACCCTGTCCATTCCCCACATCTCCACCGGTGACCTGTTCCGTGCCAACATCAGCCAGGGCACCCCGCTGGGTGTCGAGGCGAAGTCCTACATGGACGCCGGGCGCCTGGTGCCCGACGAGGTCACCATCGGGATGGCCAAGGACCGCATGCTCCAGCCGGACGCCGCAGGCGGCTTCCTGCTGGACGGCTTCCCGCGCAACCTGGGCCAGGCGGAGGCGCTGGACGCCATCCTGGCCGAGAACGGGATCGCGCTGGACGGCGTGCTGGACCTTGAGGTCCCCGAGGACGAGGTCGTCAAGCGGATCGCCGGTCGCCGGCTGTGCCGCAACGACGGCGCCCACGTGTTCCACGTGGTGTACAACCCGCCGAAGGTCGAGGGCGTCTGCGACGAGTGCGGCGGCGAGCTGTACCAGCGCTCGGACGACACCGAGGAGGCCGTCCGGGTCCGCCTGGAGGAGTACCACTCCAAGACCGAGCCGATCATCGGCTACTACCAGGCGCAGGGCCTGCTGGTCACCATCTCCGCCCTCGGCAAGGTGGACGAGGTGACCGAGCGCGCGGTCGCCGCCCTGGAGCAGAACAAGAACGCCTGACGCCACGACGCGTCGTGAGACGGCCGGGTCGCCCCGAAGCGGGCGCCCCGGCCGTCTCGTGCGTCGTACGGTGGAGGGCAGTCCGAAATCAGAACGTGGAAGGCGTTGACCAGATGGTGGAGATCAAGACCCCCGAGCAGATCGCCAAGATGCGGGCGGCCGGGCTGGTCGTCGCCGAGGCGCTGAAGGCCGCCCGCGAGGCGGTCGCCCCGGGGGTGACCACCGGCGAGCTGAACGACATCGCCGACGCGGTCATCGCCAAGCACGGCGCCACCTCCAACTTCCGCGCCGACCACGGCGGTCTGTGGTTCCCGGGGGTGATCTGCGCCTCGGTGAACGAGGAGGTCGTGCACGGCATCCCCGGCGAGCGGGTGCTGAAGGCCGGCGACCTGATCTCGATCGACTGCGGCGCGATCCTGGACGGCTGGCACGGCGACGCGGCGATCACCGTCGCGGTCGGCGAGACCGCCGCCGAGAACGTGATGCTGTCGAAGGTCACCGAGGGCTCGATGTGGGCCGGCATCGCCCAGATGAAGAAGGGCAACCGGCTGGTCGACGTCTCCCGGGCGATCGAGGGCTTCGTCCGCCGCCAGCCGCTGCCGCCGAAGGGCAAGTGGGGCATCACCGAGGGCTACGGCGGCCACGGCATCGGCACCGCGATGCACATGGAGCCGCACGTGCTGAACTACGTGGCCGGCCGCGGCAAGGGCATGAAGCTGGTCCCGGGCACCGTGCTGGCGATCGAGCCGATGGTCTCGCTCGGCACCCCGCACACCGCGGTGCTGGAGGACGACTGGACGGTCGTCACCACCGACGGCACCTGGGCCTCGCACTGGGAGCACTCGGTGGCCGTCACCGAGCAGGGCCCGCTGGTGCTGACCGCCTTCGACGGGGGCCGGGCCGAGCTGGCCAAGCTGGGCGTCACCGCGGCGCCGGACCCGCTGGGCTGAACCGGATGATCTGAGGGACTTCTCTCACTGCGGGCGGATCGGGCCCGGGGGTTTGGACCTCCGGGCCCCTTGTCCTATTTTCATCAGCTGACACCCGCAGCAACCCCAGGGGAGAGACAGTGCTCAAGGGCTTCCGCGACTTCATGATGCGCGGCAACGTCATCGACATGGCCGTCGGTGTGGTCATCGGTGCCGCGTTCACCGGCGTGGTGACCGGTTTCGTCACCGCCTTCCTCACCCCGGTGGTCGGCGTGGTGGTCGGCGCGGCCGGCGACTTCAGCGCCTACACCTTCTCGGTGGCCGGCGTGCACTTCCCGTACGGCCAGTTCCTGAACGTGCTGATCGCGTTCGTGCTGACCGCCGCGGTGCTGTACTTCTGCGTGGTGCTGCCGGTGTCCAAGGCCACCGCCCGGTACCTGCCGAAGAAGCCCTCGGTGCCCAAGCGCCCCTGCCCCGAGTGCCTGACCGAGATCCCCGAGGCCGCCCGCCGCTGCTCGGCCTGCACCGCCGTGGTGCAGCCGGTCGTCCCGGTGCAGGTCGCCGCGAAGTACTGAGCCCCGGCACCGCGCCGAGCTGATTTCGCTCCGGTGCGGTGCTTGGTTTACGATGGTGCGTCGGCTCTCTCGTAGCGTGTTCCCGCACGCCCTCAGCCCAGGGGAATCCCCCGTGGCAGAGGTGAAGCCTGGTTCGCACGAGCGTTCCGCATACGGTAGCCGGACCCGAAGGGTGGATCTCGCAGTTCATGGCTAAGAAGCAAGGCGCCATTGAGATCGAGGGCACCGTGATCGAGTCTCTTCCGAACGCGATGTTCAAGGTCGAGCTGCAGAACGGTCACAAGGTCCTCGCGCACATCAGCGGCAAGATGCGCATGCACTACATCCGCATCCTCCCGGATGACCGGGTCGTGGTGGAGCTCAGCCCCTACGACCTGACCCGCGGCCGGATCGTCTACCGCTACAAGTAACAACCGCCAGATCTAGACCCCGGAGAACCTGAATCATGAAGGTCAAGCCGAGCGTCAAGAAGATCTGCGACAAGTGCAAGGTGATCCGCCGCCACGGCCGGGTCATGGTGATCTGCGACAACCTGCGCCACAAGCAGCGCCAGGGCTGATCCACCCCCCAGCATTTCTCGTAGGACCTTCGCGCGACGCGCACCAACGTCATAAGCGGGCCGCCCGATCCGTCCGTCCCGGACGGACTGCCACCCCCGGTCAGAGGCCGGGGCTCCCTGTCGAGAGACAGCGAGTAGGCGGCACGTCAGACCTCTGAGAAGAACCACAGGAGCCTTGAATGGCACGCCTTTCCGGCGTTGATCTCCCCCGCGAGAAGCGGATCGAGATCGCCCTCACCTACGTCTACGGCATCGGCAAGACCCGCGCCCAGCTGGCCCTCGCCGAGACCGGCGTGAGCGGTGACATCCGCGTGCGCGACATCAGCGAGGACGACCTCGTCAAGCTGCAGAAGTTCGTGGACGCGAACTTCGAGGTCGAGGGTGACCTCCGCCGCCAGGTCGCCGCCGACATCCGCCGCAAGGTCGAGATCGGCTGCTACGAGGGCCTGCGCCACCGTCGCGGTCTGCCCGTCCGCGGCCAGCGCACCCACACCAACGCGCGTACCCGCAAGGGCCCGCGTCGCGCGATCGCCGGCAAGAAGAAGCCGGGCAAGAAGTAGTCCGTCCCGTCACCGGACATCCCTCCGGCCCGCGGGTCAGCGGACCGACCACCTCAGTAGGAGAACAGACTTATGCCCCCCAAGGGTCGTCAGGCTGCCGGCGCGAAGAAGATCCGCCGCAAGGAGAAGAAGAACGTCGCTCACGGGCACGCCCACATCAAGAGCACGTTCAACAACACCATCGTTTCGATCACCGACCCCTCGGGCAACGTGATCTCCTGGGCCTCTGCCGGCCACGTCGGCTTCAAGGGCTCGCGCAAGTCCACCCCGTTCGCCGCGCAGATGGCCGCCGAGGCCGCTGCCCGTCGCGCGCAGGAGCACGGCATGCGCAAGGTCGACGTCTTCGTCAAGGGTCCGGGCTCCGGCCGTGAGACCGCGATCCGCTCGCTCCAGGCCACCGGCCTGGAGGTCGGCTCGATCCAGGACGTCACCCCCACCCCGCACAACGGCTGCCGTCCGCCGAAGCGCCGCCGCGTCTGACGCGACGCCTGGGGTCACCAGGCGTCCGGTGTTTCAAACCTGGTACGGGGTCCCGTTCTCGACGGGACCCCGTACGCTTGAGTTCTATCGGCATCAAATAGTGGGTGCCGAAGACAACTGGAGGATCCAGAACATGCTGATCGCTCAGCGTCCTTCGCTGACCGAAGAGGTCGTCGACGAGTTCCGCTCGCGGTTCGTGATCGAGCCGCTGGAGCCGGGCTTCGGCTACACCCTCGGCAACTCGCTCCGCCGCACGCTCCTCTCCTCGATCCCGGGTGCCGCCGTCACCAGCATCCGGATCGACGGCGTCCTGCACGAGTTCACCACCGTGCCGGGCGTCAAGGAGGACGTCACCGACCTCATCCTGAACATCAAGCAGCTGGTCGTCTCCTCGGAGCACGACGAGCCGGTCGTGATGTACCTGCGCAAGCAGGGCCCGGGTGTGGTCACCGCCGCCGACATCGCGCCCCCGGCCGGTGTCGAGGTGCACAACCCCGAGCTGGTCCTCGCCACGCTGAACGGCAAGGGCAAGCTGGAGATGGAGCTGACCGTCGAGCGCGGTCGCGGCTACGTCTCCGCCGTGCAGAACAAGGCCTCGGGCCAGGAGATCGGCCGCATCCCGGTCGACTCCATCTACAGCCCGGTGCTCAAGGTCACCTACAAGGTCGAGGCGACCCGTGTCGAGCAGCGCACCGACTTCGACAAGCTGATCGTCGACGTCGAGACCAAGCCGGCCATGCGTCCGCGCGACGCGATGGCGTCGGCCGGCAAGACCCTGGTCGAGCTGTTCGGCCTGGCCCGCGAGCTGAACGTCGACGCCGAGGGCATCGACATGGGCCCGTCCCCGACGGACGCCGCCCTGGCCGCGGACCTGGCGCTGCCGATCGAGGAGCTGGAACTCACCGTCCGCTCCTACAACTGCCTCAAGCGCGAGGGCATCCACACCGTGGGTGAGCTCGTCGCCCGCTCGGAGGCCGACCTGCTCGACATCCGCAACTTCGGTGCGAAGTCGATCGACGAGGTCAAGGCGAAGCTGGCCGGCATGGGCCTGGCCCTCAAGGACAGCCCGCCCGGGTTCGACCCGACCGCCGCCGCCGACGCCTTCGGCGCCGACGACCTGGACGACCAGGGCTACGCGGAGACCGAGCAGTACTGAGTTCCCTGAAGTCTTGACGCCGGGGGCGGTTCCCAGTGGATCGCCCCCGGGGCCATGAGAAGTCGTGCGGGCACAGTGTCCGCACGCCCGCTGCGGTACCTGGTACGGCCGTAGTCGGAGATACGAGGAGTAACCATGCCCCGTCCCACCAAGGGTGCCCGTCTCGGCGGCGGCCCGTCCCACGAGCCGCTCCTGCTGGCCGGCCTGGCCCGCGAGCTGTTCCAGTACGGCCGCATCACCACCACCGAGGCCAAGGCCCGTCGCCTGCGCCCGCTGGCGGAGAAGCTGATCACCAAGGCGAAGAAGGGCGACATCCACAACCGTCGCCTGGTGCGCAAGACCATCACCGACGTGTCGGTGCTGCACACCCTCTTCACCGAGATCGCCCCGCGGTTCGAGAACCGCCCCGGCGGCTACACCCGCATCACCAAGATCGGCAGCCGTCGCGGCGACAACGCCCCGATGGCCGTGATCGAGCTGGTCGAGGGCGAGATCGCCACCAAGGCGACCGTCGCCGAGGCCGAGGCCGCCGCCAAGCGCGCCGTCAAGGAGGCCGACCAGGCCGCCGAGGCGAAGGCCGACGAGGCCGCCGAGACCACCGAGGCCTGAGCCTCCGCGTAGTCTTCGTCCGGGCCCGCCCTCCCGCTCGTCGGGGGAGCGGGCCCGTTCGCATCCCAGCAGTGAGACAGGGGAGTTGGAGTGGTGAACGACTGCGCGGAGCTGCCGCCGGTGAAGGACGGCCCGGCGGACGGGCACACCCGGATCCGGCTGGACCTCGCCTACCACGGCGCGGAGTTCTCCGGCTGGGCCCGGCAGCGCGAACGGCGCACCGTGCAGGGCGAGTTGGAGGACGCGCTGCGGATCGTGCTGCGCAGCGAGGAGAACTTCCCGCTGACCGTGGCCGGCCGCACCGACGCCGGGGTGCACGCCCGCGGCCAGGTCGCGCACGTCGACCTGCCGGACGCGCTGTGGGCCCAGCACGGGCAGAAGCTGCTGCGCCGGCTGGCCGGGCGGCTGCCCGCCGACGTCCGGGTGTACCGGGTCTCCGAGGCGCCCCACGGCTTCGACGCCCGGTTCGCGGCGGTCTGGCGGCGCTACGCGTACCGGGTGGCCGACCACCCCGGCGGGGTCGACCCGCTGCTGCGCGGGCACGTGCTGTGGCACGACCGGCCGCTCGACCTGGCGAAGATGAACGAGGCGGCGGCGCTGCTGGTCGGCGAGCACGACTTCGCCGCGTACTGCAAGAAGCGCGAGGGCGCCACCACCATCCGCACCCTGCTGGAACTGCACTGGGACCGGGTGCCGATCGACCCGTACGCGGCCCAGGAGGGCTCGCTGGCGGTGGCCACCGTGCGGGCGGACGCGTTCTGCCACAACATGGTGCGCGCGCTGGTCGGGGCGATGCTGCTGGTCGGCGACGGGCACCGGCCGGTGGAGTTCCCGGGGGAGGTGCTGGCGGGCGGGGTGCGCAACTCGGCGGTCAACGTGATCCGGCCGCACGGGCTGACGCTGGAGGAGGTCGGCTACCCGGCCGACGACCTGCTCGCCGAGCGCAACCGGATCTCGCGGCGGCTGCGGACGCTGGGGGAGCCGGTCCCCGCGGGTGCTCCCGGCAGGTAAAGGGTTTGGTCGGCGGCGCGCGCCTTGGCACAATCCGAAGGCATGGGACACGTCGAGATTTCGCACCTTGAGTACTACCTGCCGGACGGGCGGGTGCTGTTCGACGACGCGTCCTTCCGGGTCGGCGAGGGCGCGGCCGTCGCGCTGGTCGGCGCCAACGGCGCGGGCAAGACCACGCTGCTGCGCATGATCGCGGGGGACACCCAGCCGCACGGCGGCTCGGTGACGGTCACCGGCGGGCTGGGCGTGATGCGGCAGTTCGTCGGCACCACCGGCCGGGAGAGCACCGAGGACGCCCCGGGCGCGCTGCCCGCCGACGCCTCGGTGCGCGACCTGCTGGTCTCCGTCGCCCCGAAGCGGATCGCCGACGCGGCCCGCGCGGTGGACGCCGCGGAGCTGGCGATGATCGCCCAGGACGACGAGAAGTCGCAGATGGCCTACGCCCAGGCGCTCTCCGACTGGTCGGACGCCGGCGGCTACGAGTACGAGGCCGACTGGGACGTCTGCACGACGGCCGCGCTCGGCATGCCGTTCGAGCGGGCCCAGTGGCGCGGCCTGAACACCCTCTCCGGCGGCGAGCAGAAGCGGCTGGTGCTGGAGGCGCTGCTGCGCGGCCCGGACGAGGTGCTGCTGCTCGACGAGCCGGACAACTACCTGGACGTGCCGGGCAAGCGCTGGCTGGAGGAGGCCATCAGGGCCACCAACAAGACCGTGCTGTACATCTCGCACGACCGCGAGCTGCTCTCCCGCACCGCCGAGAAGATCATCGCGGTGGAGTCCGGCGCGACCGGCTCCAGCGTCTGGGTGCACGGCGGCGGCTTCGACACCTTCCACGAGGCCCGCAAGGCCCGCTTCGAGCGCTTCGAGGAACTGCGCCGCCGCTGGGACGAGGAGCACGCCAAGCTGAAGAAGCTGGTGCTGACGCTCCGTCAGGCCGCCGCGGTCAGCCACGAGATGGCCTCCCGGTACGCCGCCGCGCAGACCAGGCTGAAGAAGTTCGAGGACGCCGGCCCGCCCGAGGCGCCGCCGCGCGAGCAGTCGATCACCATGCGGCTCAAGGGCGGCCGCACCGGCGTGCGGGCCTTCACCATGCAGGGCCTGGAGCTGTCCGGTCTGATGAAGCCCTTCGACCTGGAGGTCTTCTACGGCGAGCGGGTCGCGGTGCTGGGCTCCAACGGCTCCGGCAAGTCGCACTTCCTGCGGCTGCTGGCCGGCGACGACACGGTGAAGCACGGCGGCGAGTGGAAGCTCGGCGCCCGGGTCGTGCCGGGGCACTTCCGGCAGACCCACGCCCACCCCGAACTGCTCGGCCGCACGGTGCGCTCGATCGTCGAGGAGGAGCACGCGCTCTCCCGCGGCGCGGCGATGTCCGCGCTGCGCCGCTACGAGCTGGACCGGCAGGAGGAGCAGAAGTTCGAGTCGCTCTCCGGCGGCCAGCAGGCCCGGCTGATGATCCTCAAGCTGGAGCTGTCCGGCTCGACCGCGCTGCTGCTCGACGAGCCGACCGACAACCTGGACCTGGAGAGCGCCGAGGCGCTGCAGCAGGGCCTGGAGGCGTTCGACGGCACCGTGCTGTGCGTCACCCACGACCGCTGGTTCGCCCGCAGCTTCGACCGCTTCCTGGTGTTCGGCTCGGACGGCCGGGTCTACGAGGCCCCGGAGCCGGTCTGGGACGAGACCCGGGTCGTCCGGGACCGCTGAACCGGAGCCCGTCCCGCCGGGCCGGTTTGGATTCCACCCCACCGGCCCGGTAAGGTTGGCCGCTGTTGTGCGTATTGGCTCGCTCTATCTCACGTGAGAGGTCGGTACGCCGGAGACGACAGGCCGAACTCCAGCGGCTGCCCGAATTGCGTCCGGGCGGATCGGCTGGAGGCCCCGGGCCTTGGTGCTCCTGTCAGGACCCACTCACTGAAAAGCGAAGGCTACGACCGTGCGTACGTACAGCCCCAAGCCCGGCGACGTCCAGCGTCAGTGGCACGTCATCGACGCGACCGACGTCGTGCTCGGCCGCCTGGCCTCCCAGGCCGCCAACCTCCTGCGGGGCAAGCACAAGGCGATCTACGCGCCGCACGTTGACACTGGTGACTTCGTCATCATCATCAACGCCGACAAGGTGCACCTCTCGGGCAACAAGAAGACCCAGAAGCTGGCCTACCGCCACAGCGGCTTCCCGGGCGGTCTCCGCTCGGTCCGCTACGACGACCTGCTCGCGAACAACCCGGAGAAGGCCGTCGAGAAGGCCATCAAGGGCATGGTTCCGAAGAACAGCCTGGGCCGTCAGATGCTCTCGAAGCTGAAGGTCTACTCGGGCGACCAGCACCCGCACGCTGCGCAGCAGCCGGTGCCGTTCGAGATCACCCAGGTCGCGCAGTAATTCCGGCCACCACACACCCCAACTGACGTAGAAGAGCTGAGGAACACCGTGGCCGAGACTGCCATCGAGAGCACCCTCGAGGTCGACTTCGACGACGAGAACGTCGACGAGTACACCACCGAGACCGAGTACACCACCGAGTCGCTGGCCGGCCGCTTCGGCGAGGCCGTCCCCGGCGCCGGCCTCGGCCGCCGCAAGGAGGCGATCGCCCGCGTGCGCATCGTCCCCGGCACCGGCCAGTGGAAGATCAACGGTCGCACCCTGGAGAACTACTTCCCCAACAAGGTGCACCAGCAGACCGTGAACGAGCCCTTCAAGCTCCTGGAGCTGGACGGCCGCTACGACGTCATCGCCCGCATCGCGGGTGGCGGCGTGTCCGGTCAGGCCTACGCGCTGCGCCTCGGCGTGGCCCGCGCCCTGAACGAGGCGGACGTGGACAACAACCGCGCCGCGCTCAAGAAGGCCGGCTTCCTGACCCGTGACTCGCGCGCCGTCGAGCGCAAGAAGGCCGGTCTCAAGAAGGCCCGCAAGGCGCCGCAGTACAGCAAGCGCTAATCGCACCCTTCATGCGATCCTCGCCCCGGAGCACTCCAGTGCTCCGGGGCGTTGTGCCTCCCGGGCCGGTGCGGAGTCCGCGGGGGCGGCACCACCCGAGCCCGGTACAGGCGCGACAGAACGGACGAACGCGAACATGACACGACTCTTCGGTACGGACGGGGTGCGCGGTGTGGCCAACGAGGGCCTGACCGCGGAGCTGGCACTGGGCCTGTCGGTGGCCGCCGCGCACGTGCTCGGCGACGCCAACGCGTTCGAGGGCCACCGGCCGGTGGCCGTGGTCGGCCGGGACCCGCGGGCGTCCGGAGAGTTCCTGGAGGCCGCCGTGATCGCCGGCCTGGCCAGCGCCGGCGTCGACGTGCTGCGGGTCGGCGTGCTGCCCACCCCCGCGGTGGCCTACCTGACCGGCGCGCTCGGCGCGGACTTCGGCGTGATGCTCTCCGCCAGCCACAACGCGATGCCGGACAACGGCATCAAGTTCCTCGCCCGCGGCGGCCACAAGCTGGACGACGCGATCGAGGACGCGATCGAGGCGCACTACCGCCGCTACGGCGTCGGCGACGAGACCTGGACCCGCCCGACCGGCGGCGCGGTCGGCCGGGTCCGCCAGTACAACGAGGGCTTCGACCGGTACGTGGCGCACCTGGTCGCGGTGCTGCCGAACCGGCTCGACGGGGTCCGGGTCGTCATCGACGGCGCGCACGGCGCGGCCGCCCGGGTCGCCCCCGAGGCGTTCGCCCGGGCCGGCGCCGAGGTGGTGCACACCCTGGGCACCGAGCCGACCGGCCTGAACATCAACGACGGCGTCGGCTCCACCCACCTGGACAAGCTGCGCGCCGCGATGAAGGAGCACCGGGCCGACCTGGGCATCGCCCTGGACGGCGACGCCGACCGCTGCCTGGCCGCCGACGCGGACGGCAACGAGGTCGACGGCGACCAGATCATCGCCGTCCTCGCGGTCGCCATGAAGGAGGCCGGCACGCTGCGCGGCAACACCGCGGTCGCCACCGTGATGTCCAACCTGGGCTTCAAGCTGGCGATGGAGCGCGAGGGCGTCGAGCTGGTGCAGACCGCGGTCGGCGACCGGTACGTGCTGGAGGAGATGAAGCAGCACGGCTACGCGCTCGGCGGCGAGCAGTCCGGGCACGTCATCCTGCTCGACCACGCCACCACCGGTGACGGCACCCTGACCGGCCTGATGCTGGGCGCCCGGCTGGCCGCCACCAAGCAGCCGCTGGCCGATCTTGCCTCGGTCATGACCCGGCTCCCGCAGGTGCTGATCAACGTCAAGGGCGTGGACAAGAACCGGGTCGAGTCCTGCGTCGAGCTCCAGGCCGCGGTCGCCGAGGCGGAGGCCGAACTGGGCAGCACCGGCCGGGTCCTGCTGCGCAAGTCCGGCACGGAACCGCTGGTCCGGGTCATGGTCGAGGCGGTCGGCGAGGAGCAGGCGCAGGACGTCTGCCAGCGGCTCGCGGACGCGGTCCGGCTGCACCTGGGGTGACGGGCCGCGGGGCCCGCCGGGGCCCCGCGGCAGGCGCCTACTGCTGCGGGGCGGCGTTCTTCTTCACGGGGATCCACACCTGGTAGAAGCCGTTGCCGTAGCTGTTGCGGTAGGGGATGCTGACCAGCAGCCGGTACTTGCCCTCGGTGCGCAGCTGCTTGGTGAGCTTGTCGTCCAGGGCCCCGGTGACCGTCCGGTCGAACACCACGACGTCGAAGTAGCTGTCGGTGAGGGCGGCCTGGAAGCCCGCCTCGCCGGTGAGCAGCTTCTTGTCCTTGTTCTGGTAGGTGATCGTGTACGTGGACGTCCACTGGCCGAAGCCGACCTGCTTGCGCAGGTAGTAGCGCGGCACCGAGTTCGCCTCGACCAGGTAGTGGCCGTCGGGCACCAGTTGCCGGTTCAGGGTGGAGATCAGCTGGTCCGAGTTCGGCCAGGCGTGGTACAGGCTGGTGGACTGCACCATGCCGAGCACCAGCATGGTGACCCAGGCGAGGATGCCGAGCTGCGGGTGGCGGAAGTGCGAGCCGACCACGCGGGTGATGCCGAGGGCGGCCATCGGCGCGGCGAAGAGCAGGCCGTAGCCGATGTGCTTGTGCAGCGAGACGCTCTCGTGGATCCAGATCTGGTAGGCCGGGGCGAGCAGTGCGGTGCCGGTCAGCAGCAGGCCCATCAGGACCCGCCACAGCCGCCGTGGCACCCGGACGGCCTGCAGGGTGGGGGCCTCGTTCATCCGGCCCTTGCGGGCGTACAGGACGGTGCCCAGCAGCGCGAGGGCGAACAGCAGGCCGCCCCACTCGACGCAGTCGCGGAGCATCTCCGTCCGGACGCCGTGGCCGGTGGCGCGGCCGGTGGTGGTGGACTGCAGGCCCGCGAGGATGTCGGAGCCGGTGAGGCGCAGCGCCGCGTACGCGCCGCCGACCGCGACGGCGGGGATCAGGAACAGCCGCAGCAGCGACCGCCACGCGTGGTACGGGACGGCGGCCAGGCAGGCCAGCGCGACGACCACCGGGGCGTACATCAGCGAGGCGTACTTGACCGCGACGGCCAGCAGCAGGACCGGCGGGAGGGTCAGGGTGCTCAGCCACCAGCCGCGCCGGGCGGTGCGCACCGCCAGCCAGGCGGCGAGCGCGATCAGGAACAGCGCCATCGCGTCGTAGGTGGCCAGTGCGCCCATGAAGAGGGTGGACTGGGTGACCGCGAAGCAGCCCGCCGCGACCAGCGCGACCCGCTCGTTGAACAGCCGGCGGGTCATCATGTACAGCAGCGCGGTGGCGCCCAGCATGAACGCCAGCGACAGGGCGCGGGCGCCGGCCAGGCCGAAGTAGGCGTCGGCCGCGGCGGCCAGCGGCGGGTACAGCAGCGGCGATCCGGAGAAGTACGCGGCGAAGGAGTCCGGCAGCGGGGCGCCGCCGTTCAGGTGGTGCAGCTGGAGGTGGCCGGCGTACAGGTACAGGGCCTCGTCCTCGAAGGCGCTGTTGCCGAGCCGGAGCGTCAGCAGCGCCTGGGCGACCAGGATGCCCAGCAGCACCAGGCGGCTGATCCAGGTGCGGCGGCTGCTCGGCAGCGGGTCCCAGCCGACCTCGGGGACCTCGGGGAGGGTGTACCCGGGTTCGGCGGGTGCCGCCGGCTGCTCCGGGACCTCGGGTTCGGCGGTGAACCAGCCGAAGTTCCGTTCCGCGTGGTAGCGGTCCTCCCGGGCCGGGAACTCGGAGGAGTACGTGTCGTCGCGCTGCTGCGTCATCAGGGTTTTCTCGGATCGAAGCCGTACTGCGGGTCGGCGGCGTGCTCCTTGAACGCCTTCAGCGAACTGGGCGTCTTCTCGAGCCGCCAGTCGGCGCGCTTGCTGATGTTGAACCAGACGAAGCCGAGGACGTCGGGGTGCGCCTCGACGCCGGCGAACAACTGGTCGACGAACGAGGACGCCTTCCTGCCGGGTTCGGCGGCGGTCTCGCTGATGATGAACGGTTTGCCGCTGAACTTGCGGACCTGGTTCATGGTCGGGCCGTAGACCTGCTCGAAGTCCTTGTCGCAGCACTCGGTCCAGTAGCCGACCATGCCGATCCAGTCGACGTAGCCGTCGCCCGGGTAGTACGGCTGGAGGGCGACCTGCTGCACCGGGTTGACGATGTTCGGGCTCCACACCCAGATGACGTTGGACGCGCCGCGGTCCTGGAAGATGTCGTGGATCCGGTGCCACGCGGCGACGAAGTCCTCGGGGCTGTTCGTCTTGGTGCCCCAGTCGTACCAGTGGCCGTTCATCTCATGGGCGAAGCTGATCGCCACCGGCACGTTGGTCTTCTGCACCGCGGTGGCGAACGCCTTGATGTACGCGTCCGAGTCGCCCTTGCCGATGTCGGCCAGCGGGGTCTTGTGCGGTTCCCAGGCGATGTACGGCAGGGCGCCGTTCTGCCAGGTCAGCCGGACGCCGGTGGAGTCGAACTGGTCGCCCCAACCGGCGTAGTTCTCGATGACGTTGGGCTGCTTGCCGACCATCTCGGCGTACTTCTGCACCGGTTCCATGGAGGCCGGCGCGCCGTCCAGCGCGACACCGATGTACTTCTTCGCGGGCTGCAGCAGCGGCGTCAGGTCGACCGGGGCCTGGCTGCTGGGGGCGGCGGAGGCCACCTGGGTGTCGCCGGAACCGAAGGCGTCACCGCCGTTCGACGGTCCGGGCCGGTCGCAGCCCGGCAGCAGCATGAGCACACCGGCCAGCAGCAGGCAGGCGGTGGTCCTGGCTCGACGGGTCGGGTTCACGCGGCCTTCTCGCTTCGGGGCTGGAGGAGGGTGCGGCCGACCACCAGGGCGTAGAACAGCCCGGAGGCGAGCACCAGGGCGTAGTCCGGCGGGTACCCGGTCAGGATGCGCCAGACGGCGATGCCGACCCAGGCGAGCGCGGTGCCGCCGCCCCAGACCCACAGCCCGGTCCACAGCCGGCGGGTCCGGTTCTTCTTGGCGGTGCTGGAGCCGGTCGGCTGCCAGGCCATCCGCTTGCGGCGCAGGATGTCCCAGATCGCGAAGAAGTGCGCCCAGCCGTACATCATCCGGCAGGACCAGGCTTCCAGGCGGTACGGGACGCGGTGCCAGAGCGGGAAGATCACCGTGGTGTACACCAGGCTCGGCAGCACCAGCCAGAGCCGCTCGACCAGGAACATCTCCGGGTGCCAGATCAGCAGGACGAGCGGGATCACCGGCGACAGGAAGATGAAGATCGCGGTGTGGATGTAGTAGAAGAACCCGGACATGTAGCACAGCCGGCTGCCCCAGCGGAGCTTGGTGTCCCAGAACTTGCGGCTGCCGAGCAGGCTCATCGAGCCGGAGCACCAGCGGTACTGCTGGTTGTAGAAGGCGCCGGCGGTGTCCGGGCAGACCCCGGTGGCCAGTGCCAGCGGCACGTAGCGCAGTCCCCAGCCGAGGCGGCGCAGGTCGAAGCCGGTGTGCACGTCCTCGGAGTGTTCGATCAGGGTGGTGCCGCCGTTCTCCTCCAGCGCGGACCGCCGGTAGACGGCGCAGCTGCCGACGCAGATCGCGCCGTCCCTGGCCTGCCGGGAGACCTGCACGGAACGGTAGAACAGCTCCTGCACGGCGCCGGCGCCGCGCTCGACCCAGCTCTGCGAGTCCAGGACCCGGAAGTACTGCGGGGACTGCACGATGCCGAGCTTCGGGTCGGCCTCCAGGTGCGGGAGGAGTTCGTTCAGCAGGTCGGCGCGCGGGGTGAAGTCGGCGTCCAGGATGAGGATGTACTCGCCGTCGGAGTTGCCGAACCCGAAGTGCAGGTTGCCCGCCTTCTTGTACCAGCCGCGGTTCGGGCGGGTGCCGTAGCGGAAGCCGAAGTCGGCGGCCATCGCTTCGAGTTCGGGGCTGGCCGAGTCGTCGAGGACGTAGGGCATGCACAGGCCGGGGTAGTGGTCGGCCATCTCCCGGACGTGCGTCCAGGTGTTGTGCAGGATCTCGATCGGCTCGCCGCACACCGGGAGGAAGACGTCGACCGCGGGGTACTCCTGGGGGCGCCAGGAACGCACCAGCTGCCGGTGGCCCTTGAGGTCGAAATCGCCGTTGAGGCCGGTGACCCGCAGCGAGATCAGGTAGTAGACCACGGTGAACAGCAGGAACGGCGAGTAGATCCACAGCCAGGGCGTGTTCGCGAGCAGGGTGGCCTGACTGGCGGCCAGGCAGCCGAAGCTGATCAGCGAGCTGAGCGTCAGCACCCACAGGTGGCGCTTGGCGTACGAGAACTTCTCGCTGTCGTCCGGCGGTTGCGGCAGCAGTCCGAGCTGCGGTGCGACCGGGTCCCTGCGGCGGCGCTGGGCGGGGACGGCTGCGCGGCGCCGGCTGCGGCGCGTCGATTCGGTACTGCTGGACAAGAGGGCCCCCGTGGCCGTGCTTCGGACTCGATTTCAGCCTGCCTGCGCGGAGATCGGCGTGAACCGGCGGCCGCTAGAGCTTAGCCGACGGCGTTCGCCGGGCCGGGGCCGGGTAGTGACGTTTGCATTACGGTGCGAGGCGCCGACGGGGCGGAAAGCGGACATTTCGGTTTGCTATGGAGGCGGCATCACCGAATGGGCGCACATGCCCTAGCATTCACGCACATGAGCGATGGGATGGGTGTACCGCAGAGTCCGAACACTCCTGGCGGCCAGCCGCAGCAGCCTTACAACGGCGCTCAGCCGGTGCCCGGACAGCCGCCGGTCCAGGGCCCGCCGATGCAGGGCCCGCCGGTCCAGGGCCCGCCGCCGTTCCCGCAGCAGCCCCAGCCCCAGCAGTGGCAGCAGCCACAGTACTCCTACCCGGGGCCGCCTCCGCTGCAGCAGCCGTCCGGGCCGGACTGGCAGCAACTCGCCGACGAGCGCGAGGCGCAGGCGCGCCGCAAGCGGCTGATGGTCACCCTGAGCATCGGCATCGGCGTGGCGGTGCTCGCCGCGGGCGGGGTCGCCATCGCGCTGCTGAGCCAGGGCAGCGACCAGCCGGACCCGATCGCCTCGGGCTCGGCCACCCCCTCCGCCCCGGCCTCCGGTTCCGCCAAGCCGTCGGCCTCCGGTTCCGCCAAGCCCTCGGCCAGTTCGTCGCCGGGCAAGACCCTGCCGCCGGCGATCACCATCGACGCGCTCTTCGCCGACCAGTCGCTCAACATCGGCGGGCACAACTACGTCCGCAAGACCACCGTCACCGACACCCCGTGCTGGAAGGCAACCGGCAACGGCCTCGGCGACGTCCTCAGCAACGCGAACTGCGACCAGCTGATGCGCGGCACCTACTACACCGGCAACACGGCGGTGACGGTGGGCGTCGCGACCTTCAAGAGCGAGGCCGACGCGGCCAAGGCGGGCAACGGCTTGAAGGGGCAGATCCAGCCGCTGTTCGGCAAGGACAACGTCACCGAGTTCTGCCGCAACGTGGCCTGCGCGTCGACCGGCCGGGTCGAGGGCCGCTACCTGGTGTTCACCATCGCGGGCCCGATCAGCGGCGGCGCGGGCGACCAGGACCCGGTGGCCCAGAGCTCCGGCAAGGAACTCGACGGCTACTTCGACCAGTTGCTGGCCAAGGGGGCCTGACAGTCGAACGAGGGGGACGGAACGGATGAACCGCCGATCGTGGTGCCGCGGTGCGGCAGCGCTGGTGCTGCTCGCCGCCGGGGTGTCGTGCTCGGCGCAGTCCGACGGCACCGGCCCGGCCGGTGCGATGTTCGGCGAGGACGCGGACCAGTCCCCGTCCCCGACGGCCACCGCCCCGCCGCCGTCCCCCACCCGGCCCACCAAGGACGAGCTGCTCCGTTCCGCCGGGGTGTACTTCGGGGTGAGCACCTACCAGACGCCGTTGGCGTCCGAGACCGACGCGGTCGCGGCGGCGGCCGGCAAGCGGCCGACGATGCTGCAGTACTTCCTGGACTGGCGCAAGGAGTTCGACCCGGCGACGGTGCGGGAGATCTACCGGCAGGGCGCGGTGCCGATGCTCACCTGGGAGCCCGGGGACGCCCCGTACGAGGCCGACCAGCCGTGGTACTCGACCCGCCGGATCGCCTCCGGCGAGTTCGACGCCTACATCACCCGCTTCGCCCGGGGAGTGCGCGACCAGCAGTGGCCGGTGGTGCTGCGGTTCGCGCACGAGATGAACGGCGACTGGTACCCGTGGGCGGCGAAGGCGAACGGCAACCGGCCGGGCGACTACGCGGCGGCCTGGCGGCACGTGCACGACATCTTCGCCCAGGAGCACGCGGACAACGTCATCTGGCTGTGGAGCCCGAACGTGCTGCGCGGCACCTCCGCGGACCTGCAGAGTCTCTACCCGGGCGACGCGTACGTCGACTGGCTGGGGATGGACGGCTACGGCTTCGGCGAGAGCACGGCCTCCGAAGTCCTCGACCCGACCTACATCCGGCTGCGGGAGATCGCCGACAAGCCGGTGTTCGTCTCGGAGACCGGCGCGATGCCCGACCCGGGCAAGCCCGGCTGGATCACCGACCTGTTCCAGTGGATCGCCGACCACCCGAAGGTGCCGGGCTTCGTCTGGTTCGAGCACAGCGTCGAGCAGGGCGGCCGCTACGACTACCGGTTCGCCGCCGACCCGGCCGCCCGCGAGGCGTTCGCGGACGGCCTGGCCACGCTGAAACTGCGCACCTGGCCCGTGACGGGGAAGCCCCCGTCCTGAGGCGGGCCGCCCCGGTGCCGCTCAGAGCTTGCGCAGCAGCGCCCGGCGGACCTTGTGGTCCTGCCCCTTCTGCAGCACCAGGGTGGCCCGGCCGCGGGTGGGCAGCACGTTCTCCAGCAGGTTCGGCTTGTTGATGGTCCGCCAGACCTGTCGGCCGTAGTCCATCGCCTCCTCCTCCGGCACCTCGGTGAACCGCCGGAAGTAGGAGTTCGGGTCCTGGAACGCGGTCTGCCGCAGCTTGCGGAACCGGTCCAGGTACCAGGCCTCGATGTCGTCGGTGCGGGCGTCGACGTAGATCGAGAAGTCGAAGTAGTCGGCGACCGCCATCCTGGTCCGCCCGTCGGTGCCGGGCAGGGCCGGCTGCAGCACGTTCAGGCCCTCGACGATCAGGATGTCCGGGCGCTCCACCACCAGTTGCTCGTCCGGGACGATGTCGTACACCAGGTGCGAGTACACCGGCGCGGTCACCCGCTCCTTGCCGGCCTTCACGTCCGCGACGAAGCGCATCAGCGCCCGCCGGTCGTACGACTCGGGGAAGCCCTTGCGGGCCATCAGGCCGCGCCGGCGCAGCTCCGCGTTGGGCAGCAGGAAGCCGTCGGTGGTCACCAGCTCGACCCGGGGGTGCTCGGGCCAGCGGGCCAGCAGCGCCTGCAGCAGCCGGGCGGTGGTGGACTTGCCGACCGCGACCGAGCCGGCCACGCCGATGATGAACGGGGTGCGCACCCGCTCGGTGTCCGGGGTGTCCAGGAACGTGCCCACCGCGCCGCGCAGTTCGTGCGTGGCGTGGATGTACAGGTTCAGCAGCCGGGACAGCGGGAGGTAGACGTCGCGGACCTCGTCGAGGTCCATCGCGGTGCCGAGCCCGCGCAGGCGCTCGACCTCCTCGGCGGTCAGCGGCAGCGGGGTGCGCTCGCGCAGCGCACTCCACTCGGCGCGGTCCAGATCCACGTACGGGGAGGGAGTGGGCGCGGACGGCGCACCCTTCGTACAGAGTTCGGTCAGCACGGTGTCCATTGTGGGCCGTCTCCGGGGCGACGGGTGTTGTGGTGTCGGTCACCCGGTGTGGTCACCCGACCCCCCGGGGCCCGAACAAGCGCACTTATGCTGGCGCACATGTGCGGAATTGTTGGATATACCGGGCCTCAGGCGGCCCTCGACGTAGTGATCGCAGGTCTGCGGAGGCTGGAGTACCGGGGCTACGACTCGGCCGGCGTCGCGGTGCAGACCGCAGGAGCCGACGGGCAGTGGCTCCTGTCCACCGACAAACGGGCCGGAAAGCTCGTCAACCTCGAGAAGTCGCTGGCCGAAACCCCTCTCCCGGCCGGCACCACGGGCATCGGACACACCCGGTGGGCCACCCACGGCGGCCCCACCGACGCCAACGCCCACCCCCACCTCGACGACCACCGCAAGGTCGCGGTCGTCCACAACGGCATCATCGAGAACTTCGCGCGGCTGCGCGCCGACCTCACCGACCGGGGCCACACCCTCCGCTCCGAGACCGACACCGAGGTCGTCGCCCACCTGCTCGCCGAGGCCTACGACGGCGACCTGGCCGAGGCCATGCGCGCCGTCTGCCGCCAGCTCGACGGCGCCTTCACCCTCGTCGCGGTGCACGCCGACGCCCCCGGCACGGTGGTCGGCGCCCGCCGCAACTCGCCGCTGGTGGTGGGCGTCGGCGACGGCGAGAACTTCCTCGCCTCGGACGTCGCCGCGTTCATCGCGCACACCCGCGAGGCCATCGAGCTCGGCCAGGACCAGGTCGTCGAACTGCGCCCCGAGGGCGTCACGGTGACCAACTTCGACGGCACCCCCGCCGAGGTCCGCGAGTACCACGTCGACTGGGACGCCTCGGCCGCCGAGAAGGGCGGCTACGACTACTTCATGCTCAAGGAGATCGCCGAGCAGCCGAAGGCCGTCGCCGACACCCTCCTCGGCCGGATCGGCACCGACGGCCGGCTCACCCTCGACGAGCTGCGCATCCCCGACCAGGTGCTGCGCGAGGTCGACAAGGTGGTGATCGTCGCCTGCGGCACCGCGTTCCACGCCGGCATGATCGCCAAGTACGCGATCGAGCACTGGACCCGCGTCCCCTGCGAGGTCGAGGTCGCCAGCGAGTTCCGCTACCGCGACCCGATCATGGACGACCGCACCCTGGTGATCGCCATCTCGCAGTCCGGCGAGACCATGGACACCCTGATGGCGCTGCGGCACGCCCGCGAGCAGGGCGCCAAGGTGCTGGCGATCTGCAACACCAACGGCTCGACCATCCCGCGCGAGTCCGACGCCGTCCTCTACACCCACGCCGGCCCCGAGGTCGCGGTCGCCTCCACCAAGGCGTTCCTCACCCAGCTGGTCGCCTGCTACCTGGTCGCCCTCTACCTCGGCCAGGTCCGCGGCACCAAGTGGGGCGACGAGATCTCCTCCGTGATCCGCGAACTCGGCGACGCCCCCCGGCAGGTCGAGCAGGTCCTCGGCACCATGGAGCCGGTCCGCGCCCTCGCCCGCTCGCTGGCCGACGCCCGCTCGGTGCTCTTCCTCGGCCGGCACGTCGGCTACCCCGTGGCCCTCGAAGGCGCGCTCAAGCTCAAGGAGCTCGCCTACATGCACGCCGAGGGCTTCGCCGCCGGCGAGCTCAAGCACGGCCCGATCGCCCTGATCGAGGAGGGCCTGCCGGTCGTCGTCGTGGTGCCCTCGCCGCGCGGCCGCTCGATCCTGCACGACAAGATCGTCTCCAACATCCAGGAGATCCGGGCCCGCGGCGCCCGCACCATCGTGATCGCCGAGGAGGGCGACGAGGCCGTCGTCCCCTACGCCGACCACCTGATCCGCATCCCGGTCACCCCGACCCTGCTCCAGCCCCTGGTCTCCACCGTCCCGCTCCAGGTCTTCGCCTGCGAGCTGGCCACCGCCAAGGGCCACGAGGTCGACCAGCCGCGCAACCTGGCCAAGTCCGTCACGGTCGAGTAGCCGCGTATCGTCCCTGCCTGGAGGTGGACGTCCACCTCCAGGCAGGGACGAAGGAGCGGGACGTGATCATCGGGGTCGGCATCGACGTGGCGGACATCGGACGGTTCGGGGAGTCCCTGGAACGCACCCCCGGGCTCGCCGAACGCCTCTTCACCCCCGCCGAACTCACCCTCCCCTCCGGCCTGCGCCGCGGCACCGCCTCGCTGGCCGCCCGGTTCGCCGCCAAGGAGGCCGTCGCCAAGGCCCTCGGCGCCCCGCCCGGCCTGCGCTGGGAGGACGCCGAAGTCCGGGTCGAGGACTCCGGCCGCCCCCTGCTGCACATCACCGGCACCGTCGAGGCCCGCGCCGCCGCGCTCGGCGTCACCTCCTGGCACGTCTCGCTCAGCCACGACGCGGGCGTCGCCTCGGCCGTCGTCATCGCGGAAGGGTAGTCAGGGGGCTCCGGTGGAAACGGCGGGTCGATGCTGCCGGCGGTCGGAGCCCATCGGAGTGCCCGTGCTGCTGCGGGTGGCAACAGAACCGGAAGCAGACGCGCGCAACGGCAGTGCACCGCCGGCAGACTCGGGCTCGCCGTTCCCCGAGCCCCTGAACACGCGCTCTCGTGAGCCCCAGATTCCGCCTCTCGTCGAGAATGGAGAACCCGCATGCGCCACGCCCACACCGTCGAGCAGGTCCGGGCCGCCGAGGCCGCGCTGATGGCCCGGCTGCCGGAGGGGGCGCTGATGCAGCGGGCCGCCGCCGGGCTGGCCGCCGTCTGCGCGGGGCTGCTGCCGCGGGTGTACGGGAGCCGGGTGCTGGTGCTGGCCGGGTCCGGCGACAACGGGGGAGACGCCCTGTTCGCCGCCGCCCGGCTGGCCCGGCGCGGGGCCCGCGCCGAGGCGCTGCTGCTCGACCCGGCGAAGGCGCACGCCGAAGGGCTGGCCGCGCTGCTCGCCGCGGGCGGCCGGACCACTACGGACCCGGACGCCTTCGGCCGGGCCGACCTGGTGCTGGACGGCATCGTCGGGATCGGCGGCCGCGGCCCGCTGCGCCCCGCCGCCGCCCCGTTCGCCGCCATGGCGCGCCGCGGCCGCCTGGTCGCCGTGGACGTCCCCTCCGGGGTGGACCCCGACACCGGCGAGGTCGCCGGGCCCGCGCTGCGCGCCGACGTCACGGTCTGCTTCGGCACCCACAAGCCCGGCCTGCTGATCGACCCCGGCGCGCAGTACGCGGGCGTCGTCCACCTGGTCGACCTCGGCCTCGACCTGCCGCCCGCCCCCGTCCGGGCCCTCCAGCACGCCGACGCGGCCGCGCTGCTGCCCGTCCCCGGCGCGGAGAGCGACAAGTACCGGCGCGGGGTGGTCGGCGTCGCCGCCGGGTCCGCCCGCTACCCCGGCGCGGCCGTGCTGGCCGTCGCCGGGGCGCTGCACGGCGGGGCCGGGGCGGTGCGCTACACCGGGCACGCGGCCGCCGAGGTGGTCCGCCGGCACCCCGAGACGCTGGTCACCGAGGACGGCCCGGCCCGGGCCGGACGCGTCCAGGCGTGGGTGGTCGGCCCGGGCGGCGGCGAGGACGCCGAACGCACCCTGCGCGAGGCGCTCGACACCGGCGCGCCCGTCCTGGCCGACGCCGACGCGCTCACCGAACTCGCCCGCCTCGGCCCGGCCGCGCTGGCCGGCCGCGACGCGCCCGTCCTGCTCACCCCGCACGCCGGGGAGGCCGCCCGGCTGCTCGCGGGCGTCGGCGAGGACGCCGACGCCGGGGCGGTCGCCGCGCGGCGGCTGTGGGCGGCCCGGCTGCTCGCCGCCCGCTACGGCGCGACCGTGCTGCTCAAGGGCTCCACCACGGTCGTCGCCGACCCGGACGGCCGGGCCCGGGTCAACTCCACCGGCACCGGCTGGCTCGGCACCGCCGGCAGCGGCGACGTCCTCTCCGGCCTGGCCGGCTCGCTGCTCGCCACCGGACTCGCCCCGCTGGACGCCGCCTCCGCCGCCGCCTACCTGCACGGCCTGGCCGGGCGCCACGCCGCGGGCCCCGGCGCCCCGATCACCGCCCTCGACCTCGCCGCGGCCCTGCACCACGCCTGGGGCTCGCTCACCGGCTGAGGGCCGCCGCCGGAACCGGAACGCGGGCCACCGCGTGGAAGCACCCGGGACGGCCGACGGGCCGGGGCGGGCGGGTGACGCGCCCCGGCGGGCCGTGCCCCTGCTGGGGGGAGTGGCCGCTGTCTGGGAGACTGATACGCGATGACGACTGCGAACACCACCGGGACGCCCGCACTGACCCAGGGCGCGCGGGCCGAGGCGACCATCGACCTGGCCGCGCTGCGCGACAACCTGGCCGCGCTGCGCGCGCGCACCAACGGGCCCGAGCTGATGGCGGTGGTCAAGGCGGACGCCTACGGCCACGGCGCGCTGCGGTGCGCCCGGGAGGCGGTCGCGGCGGGCGCGGGCTGGCTCGGGACGGCCACGCCGCAGGAGGCGCTCGCCCTGCGGGCCGCGGGCATCGGCCCGGAGCAGGCCCGGATCCTGTGCTGGCTGTGGACGCCGGGCGGGCCGTGGGCGCGGGCGCTGCGCGAGTCGGTGGACGTCTCGGTCAGCGGGCAGTGGGCGCTGGACGAACTGCTGGCCGCCGTCCGGGAGACCGGCATCCCGGCCCGGGTGCACCTGAAGGCCGACACCGGCCTGGGCCGCAACGGCTGCCAGCCGCACGACTGGCCCGACCTGGTGGAGAACGCCGTCAAGGCGCAGGCCGACGGCCTGCTGCGGGTGGTCGGCGTCTGGTCGCACTTCGCGGCCGCCGACGAGCCCGGACACCCCTCGATCCAGGCCCAGTTGGACTCGTTCGCGCAGGCCCTGGCGTTCGCCGAGCGGGCCGGCGTCGACCCCGAGGTGCGGCACCTGGCGAACTCCCCGGCGACGCTGCTGCTGCCGCAGTCGCACTACGACCTGGTCCGGCCCGGCCTGGCCATGTACGGCCTGTCGCCCGTCCCCGACGTCGGCTCCCCGGCCGACTTCGGGCTGCGCCCGGTGATGTCGCTGGCGGCCCGGCTGGCACTGGTCAAGCGGGCGCCCGGCGGCCACGGCATCTCGTACGGGCACCACTACACGACGGCCGGCCCGACCACGCTCGGCCTGGTCCCGCTCGGCTACGCGGACGGCGTGCCGCGGCACGCCAGCAACACCGGGCCGGTGCAGATCGGCTCGACCTGGTACCGGGTGGCGGGCCGGGTGGCGATGGACCAGTTCGTCGTCGACCTCGGCGGGGACACCCCGGAGACCGGCGACGAGGTGCTGCTGTTCGGCTCCGGCGAGCGGGGCGAGCCCACCGCCGAGGACTGGGCGCGGGCCTGCGGCACCATCGCGTACGAGATCATCACCCGGATCGGGGGCCGGGTCCCCCGACGCTACGTCGGCGGACTGCGGGGGTGACCGATGGCTGAGGAGTCCACCGGCGGGGTGTCCAGGGCCGGGCTGATCGGCATCTCGCTGGGCGTGCTGGCGGCCGGCGCCGCGGCCGGGGTGGCGATAGAGCGGCTGACGGTCGGCCGGGCGATGCGCAAGCGGGCCCGCGAGGAGCTCGACGCGGCCGCCGCCTTCGGCTCGCTGCGCGGCACCGCCACCACGGTGCCCGCCGCCGACGGCACCGGCCTGTACGTCGAGGTCGACGAGGCCCCGGCGGCCGGCGGGCCGACCGTCGTGTTCTGCCACGGCTACTGCCTCAACCAGGACGGCTGGCACTTCCAGCGGGCCGCGCTGCGCGGCGCGCTGCGCACCGTGTTCTGGGACCAGCGCAGCCACGGCCGCTCCGAGCGCTCCCGCTCGTACGCGGGCGGCGAGCCCGCCTCGATCGACCAGCTCGGCGCGGACCTGGAGGCGGTGCTGGACGCGGTCGTCCCCGAGGGGCCGATCGTGCTGGTCGGGCACTCGATGGGCGGCATGACCGTGATGGCGCTGGCCGACCGGCGCCCCGAACTGTTCGGCCCCGGCGGCCGGGTGGCCGGCGTCGCGCTGATCGGCACCCTGGCGGGCGACTGGGACGCGGTGCCGCTGGGCCTGCCCGCGGTCGGCGCCAAGGTGGTCAAGCGGGTCGTGCCCGGGGTGATACGGCTGCTGGGCCGCCAGGTCGAACTGGTCGAGGCCACCCGGCGCTGGGGCGCCGACCTGGCCGCGGTGTTCTACCGGCGGTTCTCGTTCGGCAGCAAGGACGTCGACCCGGCGGTGGCCCGGTTCGCCGAGCAACTGCTGGACGCCACCCCGATCGACGTGGTCGCCGAGTTCTACCCGACCTTCTCCGCGCACGACAAGCGGGCCGCGCTGGCCGCCATGGACGGCCTGCCGGTCCTCGTCCTGGCCGGCACCAAGGACCTGCTCACCCCGCCCGAGTACTCCGAGGCGATCGCCGCCGCGCTGCCCGGCGCCCGGCTGGTGCTGGTGCCGGACGCCGGGCACCTGGTGATGCTGGAACGCCCCGGCACCGTCGACCGGGAGCTCGCCGCGCTGCTGGAGCGCGCCGCCGACCGGGCCGGGACCGGCCCGCTGCCGGACGCGGTGCGGGAGTTGGCGGCCGAGCAGCCCGAGGACTGAGCGGAACGCTCCGTCCGGTGTGGCACCTTAGGGGTGGCCGCAACGAACGAAGAAGGACGCCATGGGCTCGCAGACCACTCTGACCGTCGACACCGCGGAGCGGATGACCGGCCTCGGCCGGCGCCTGGCCGCCCTGCTGCGCCCCGGCGACCTGGTGCTGCTCTCGGGGGAGCTGGGCGCCGGCAAGACCACGCTGACCCGCGGCCTGGGCGAGGGCCTGGGGGTGCGCGGCGCGGTCACCTCGCCGACCTTCGTGATCGCCCGGGTGCACCCCTCGCTGACCGGCGGCCCCGCGCTGGTGCACGTCGACGCGTACCGGCTGGCCGGCGGCCTGGACGAGATGGAGGACCTCGACCTGGACGTGTCGCTGCCCGAGTCGGTGGTCGTCGTGGAGTGGGGCGAGGGCAAGGTCGAGGAGTTGTCCGAGAACCGGCTGGAGATCCGGATCGAGCGCACCCTGGGCGGCGAGACGGCGGACGAGCTGGGCGAGTCGGACGGGCGGCGGGTCACCGTCACCGGGCTGGGCGGGCGCTGGGACGCCGCGGACCTCACCGGTTTGAGTGAGAACTGACCCGGGTTTCCGACAGCGTGTCGGGAAACGGTTGCGGCGCACGGCGGGGCCGTGATGGGATGGCGCCAGCAGGTTAGGTATGCCTAACTAGGGAGGCGCCCGATGGCGAGCACACCCCCCAGGACCACCGAGGACCGTCCCGCGGCCCGGCCGGCCGCCGAGCCGGAGCGGGCCGCCGCCGCACCGGTGCCGATGCGCGCCCTGCTGGCGGCCGGCCGGGCCGCCGAGGCCGTCTCCACCCCGCCGGAGCGCAAGGCGGCCTGAGCGCGGTGCCGTCTCCGGGGCGAAAGGCCCGGGTCAGGCGATCACCACCACCCGGGTGCCGTTCGGCGCGAAGTCCCACAGCGCCTGGCCGTCCGCCCGGGACGCCCGGATGCCGCCGGTCTTCGTCTTCGGGTCCAGCGCCGGGGCCGGCGCCTTCTCGTCCACCAGGGCGCTGAACCCGAACACCGTGCCGGACTGCTGGGCGAACCGCACCACGTGCTCGATCTGCCGCCCGTCCGTGCCGGTGCCCGCCGCGGTCCGGCTGGTGACGGTGTAGGTGCCCGCGGCCGGCAGGGTGTTGCCCGGCACCACCTTGAACGCGGCCACCACCGGGTTCGGCTTCTTCGGGTCGACCAGCCACACCTGGTGCTCCTGCAGCGCGTACACCACCCGCAGGCCGGTGCCGGACTCGGCGGGCAGCGGCGGCACGCTCGGCCGGGCGCTCTCCGGGGCGGAGGCCGACGGGGCCGCGCTCGACGCGGACGGCACCGCCGCGACCGCGCGCGAGGCCGCGCCGTTCGCCTGGAAGGCCAGCAGCCCGATCACCGCCAGGGCGCCCAGGGTCAGCCCGCCGACCACCGCACCAGGACCCAGCTTCGCCACGTCAGCTCCTCAACGCTCCGCGCCGCACCGTATCGACCTCAGCGAAGCCCATCGTGCCAGGTGCGGTCCGCCGTTCCGGCCTCCTGTCGGTCGTGTGTTCCGGCCGGACCGGGTCGCACGGGCCCCGCGCCGGACCCTCTAACCTTGGACCCGTGCTCCTCCTCGCCTTCGACACCGCCACCCCCGCCGTCACCGCCGCCGTCCACGACGGAGAGCGGGTGCTCGCCGAGTCCTACGAGGTCGACGCCCGCCGGCACGGCGAACTGCTGCTGCCCACCATCGCGGCCGTGCTGCGCGCCGCCGGAGCGGACAAGCGCGACCTGACCGGCCTCGCGGTCGGCGTCGGCCCCGGCCCGTACACCGGCCTGCGGGTCGGCCTGGTCACCGCCGCCGCCCTCGGCGACGCGCTCGGCCTGCCCGTGCACGGCGTCTGCACCCTCGACGCGATCGCCCACCAGGCCCGCACCGAGGGCCTGACGGGGGCGTTCACGGTGGCCACCGACGCCCGGCGCAAGGAGGTCTACTGGGCCTCCTACGCCGCGGACGGCACCCGGACCGGCGGCCCCGCGGTGGACCGCCCGGCCGAGACCGACCCCGGCGAGCGGACGGTCGGCGCCGGCGCCCTGCTGTACGGACTGCCCGCGGCGAGCGGCCCCGAGCACGTCTCGGCGGGCGCGCTGGCCGACTTCGCGGTCCGCGAGCTGGCCGCCGGCCGGGAGCTGCTGCCGAACGCGCCGCTGTACCTGCGGCGGCCGGACGCGCAGGTCCCGGCGGGCTACAAGGCGGTGCTTCCGGCGTGACCGGCGCTCCCGGACGGGCGGGCGGCCGGCGTGGCTGAGTACGCGCTGCGGCCCATGCGGTGGTGGGACATCGAGGCCGTCATGGTGCTGGAGCACCGGCTGTTCCCCGAGGACGCGTGGTCGCGGGGCATGTACTGGTCGGAGCTGGCGGAGGCGTTCCCCGGCGGGAGCCGGCACTACGTGGTGGCCGTCGACCGGGGCGGGGCGGTCGTCGGGTACGCCGGGCTGATGGCGGTCGGGCCGGACAGCGACGTGCAGACCATCGCGGTGGACGCCGACCGGCAGGGGGCGGGGCTCGGGACGCTGCTGCTGACCGAACTGGTCGGGGAGTCGGTCCGGCGCGGCTGCGCCGAGCTGCTGCTGGAGGTGCGGGTGGACAACCTCCGGGCGCAGCGGTTGTACGAGCGGTTCGGGTTCGAGCCGGTCGGGATCCGGCGGGGCTACTACCAGCCCGCCAACGTGGACGCACTGGTGATGCGTCTGGACCACCTGGCAAGCGACGCAAGCGATCTGAAGGATCATCACAATGGCTGACGAACCCCTCGTCCTCGGCATCGAGACCTCCTGCGACGAGACCGGCGTCGGCATCGTCCGCGGCACCACCC
Organism: Kitasatospora sp. YST-16; assembly: GCF_026802215.1. NCBI lineage: Bacteria > Bacillati > Actinomycetota > Actinomycetes > Kitasatosporales > Streptomycetaceae > Kitasatospora > Kitasatospora sp. YST-16. The sequence continues at coordinate 2,738,986 of NZ_CP113837.1, read as the reverse complement.
TGCTGGCCGACGCGGTCGCCTCCAGCGTCAACGACCACGCCCGCTACGGCGGCGTCGTCCCGGAGATCGCCAGCCGGGCGCACCTGGAGGCGATGGTCCCGACCATCCGCCGGGCGCTGGACACCGCCGGGGTGAAGGCGAGCGACCTGGACGGCATCGCCGTCACCGCGGGCCCCGGCCTGGCGGGCGCGCTGCTGGTCGGCGTCAGCGCCGCCAAGGCGTACGCGTGGGCGCTGGACAAGCCGCTGTACGGCGTCAACCACCTGGCCTCGCACATCTGCGTGGACCAGCTGGAGCACGGCCGGCTGCCCGAGCCGACGATGGCGCTGCTGGTCTCCGGCGGGCACTCCTCGCTGCTGCTCAGCGGCGACATCACCGCCGACGTGCGGCCGCTGGGCGCGACCATCGACGACGCGGCGGGCGAGGCGTTCGACAAGGTGGCGCGGGTGCTCGGGCTGGGCTTCCCGGGCGGGCCGGTGGTGGACCGGATGGCCAAGGAGGGCGACGGGAAGGCGATCGCCTTCCCGCGCGGGCTGAACAACGCCGGGGACCCGGCGTACGACTTCTCGTTCTCCGGCCTGAAGACCGCCGTGGCGCGCTGGGTGGAGGCCAGGCGGCGGGCCGGCGAGCCGGTGCCGGTGGCGGACGTCGCCGCGTCCTTCCAGGAGGCGGTCACCGACGTGCTGACCCGCAAGGCCGTCCGGGCCTGCAAGGACAACGACGTCGACCACCTGATGATCGGCGGCGGCGTGGCCGCCAACTCGCGGCTGCGCGAGATGGCCCAACAGCGCTGCGACAAGGCGGGCATCGTGCTGCGGGTGCCGCGGCCCGGCCTGTGCACCGACAACGGCGCGATGGTGGCCGCGCTCGGCGCCGAGATGGTCTGGCGGAACCGCACCCCGTCCTCCTTCGACCTGTCGGCGGACTCCTCGCTGCCGGTCACCGAGACCCACGTCCCGGGCGAGCACGGCAGCTTCCACGCGCACGCGCACGAGGCCCTGAAGTGACCCTGGCGGCCATGTGGGAGGCCCGGGCGGCGGACGGCCGGGGCGCCGAACTGCACGCCTGGGCCCGGGAGTCCGCGCTGCCCGCGGTGCGCGGCGCGGCCGGCCTGGAGCGGGTCGAGCTGTTCACCGCGCCGGGCGAGCGGGTGCTGCTGATCGCGCTGTGGACGGGCGAGCCGCAGCCGGTGCCCGAGCCGCCCGCCGGGCTGCTGGCCCGCCCGGTGCACCGCTGGACCTTCACCCGCACGGATGCCGGGTAGGCAACCGCCGAACCGGTACCCTGCGTCCTGAACATCGACACGCGTGTAGAAGCAGCAGAGGCGACGGGGGCACCGGTGGGCATGCGGGAGCGGATCGGGTACGGGGCGGGCGCGCTGGCCGTGCTGCTGGCGGCGAGCGGCTGCGGGAGCGACCCGGCCCCGGCCGGGTCGTCCGCCGCCCCGGCCAAGCCCGCCGCGGCGTCCTCCGCGGCCGGCTCGCCGTCCGCCGGCGGGTCCGCCTCCCCGGCCCAGGACGCGGTGCCCGAGGCCGCCTGGGCCAAGTGGGGCCTCAAGCCGATGCCCAAGGCGCCCGCGCCGCCCGCCGACCGCCCGATCAAGCTGACCAAGTCCGGCCAGGTGCCGGTGTTCAGCGAAGTCCCGACCTCCGACAAGGTCGTGTTCATCACCATCGACGACGGGGCCGAGAAGGACCCGAAGTTCGTCGAGATGCTCACCGAACTCAAGGTCCCGATCACGATGTTCCTGACCAAGGACATCGTGAAGGGCGACTACGGCTACTTCAAGCCGCTGCAGGCGCTCGGCAACAGCATCCAGAACCACACCGTCAGCCACCCGGTGATGAGCAAGCTCACCGCCGCCCAGCAGAAGTCGCAGGTCTGCGACGACCAGGCGGCCCTCACCGAGCAGTACGGCACCGCCCCGTACCTGTTCCGCCCGCCCTACGGCGACGGCGCCAACACCCCGACCCTGAACACCGCCGTCCAGGAGTGCGGGCCGCGCGCCGTCGTGCTGTGGCGGGAGTCGATGCAGATCCACGACATGCAGTACCAGGCCGCCGACAAGAAGCTGAAGAACGGCGACATCATCCTCGCCCACTTCCGCGGCCCGTCCGAGCTCAAGGGCGAGACCATGACCCAGATGTTCGGCGAACTGCTCTCCCGGATCCAGGAACAGGGCTTCGCGGTCGCCCGCCTCGACGACTACATCGCCAAGCCGACCGGCTGACCCAGCATCATCACCGGGCCGGCCGCGGTGCGGGCCACGATCACCGTCACCGCGTTCGGCCCGGCCGGCTTCACCTGCCGCCGCAACTCCTCCGGGACGACCGACGCCCCGCGCTTCTTGACCACCAGGGTGCCGATCCGGCGCTCCTTCACCAGCGCCTTCAACCGCTTCACCTGGAACGGCAGCACGTCGGTCAGCTCGTACGCCTGCGCGTACGGGGTCGGCCGCAGCTCGTCCGAGGTGACGTAGGCGATCATCGGGTCGATCAGCCGCCCGCCCACCGCCGCCACCACCTCCGCCACCATCCGGCCCCGGATCACCGCCCCGTCCGGCTCGTACAGGTAGCGCCCCACCGGGCCCACCGGCGGGGCCGGCAGCGCGCCGCCGGACAGCGAGTGCGGGCCCGGCAGCAGCGTCGCCCGGTACGGCTCGGCGGCGTCCGTGCCGAACCACAGCACCGCCTCCTTCACCTCGCCCCGGTCCGAGACCCACTCCGCCTCGGCGCCCTCCGGCACCAGCTCGTGCGGGATGCCCGGCGCCACCTTCAGCGCGCCGAACGGGGCGCCGCGGGCCGCCTCCACCGCCCAGGACAGCGGCGGCGAGTACGCCTCGGGGTCGAACACCCGGCCGCGCGAGGTGCGCCGCGCCGGGTCGGTGAACACCGCGTCGAAGCCCGCCGTGTCGACCTCCGCGACGTCCGCCTGCCGGACCTCCACCAGGTCGGCCACGCCCAGCGCCGCCGCGTTCGCCCGGGCCACCTCGCAGGTCAGCCCGTCCCGGTCGACCGCCAGCACCGCGATCCCGGCCCGGGCCAGCGCGACGGCGTCCCCGCCGATCCCGCAGCACAGGTCGGCCAGCCGCTTCACCCCCAGCGCCGCGAACCGGCCCGCCCGCCACTCGGCGACCGACCGCCGGGTGGCCTGCTCCACCCCGTGCTGGGTGAAGTACATCGAAGCGGCGTCCGCCCCGAACTTCGCCTCCGCCCGCTGCCGCAGCCGGGCCTGCTCGAACGCCGCCCGCACCAGCTCCGCCGGGTACTCCCGCCGCAGCCTGGTCGCCAGCGCCAGCTCCCCGGCCGCCGTGAACCCCCGCAACTCGGCCAGCAGCGCCTGCCCCTGCTCGGTCAGCAGCGCCCGGAACGACTCGATCTCCACCGGGCCATTGTCCCCGCCCGGCGCCGGTGCTCAGAGCCCGACCACCGAGGACAGCGCCACCGCCAGCACCGGGCCCGCCGTCCACAGCGAGAGCGGCGCGATCCGGTACCCCCGCCGGGCGGTCAGCGCCGTCGCCAGCACCGGCACGGCCACCGCCAGCAGCAGGAGCAGCCCGCACACCGCCACCGCCGAGCCCGCCCCGTCGCCGGTCCCGTCCGGCTCGGACATCACGGCCAGGCCGAACACGCCCACCACGAACAGGTACGGGACCGCCATCAGCAGCGGCACCACCAGGGCCAGCAGCCACACCGCGTGGAACGCGTCCCGCCGCACGGACGGTCGAATCGTCGTCATGCGCCCAGCGTGGCAAGGGGATCGGCGCACCGCCTGAGTGCCGCTACTCAACCCGCGCGGGCCCGTGCTCAGCGCGGCGCCAGCGGCGAGAAGGCCCGCAGGACCCCCAGCGGCAGCCCCGCCAGCAGCGCCGCCGGTGCGAGCCGCAGGCCCAGGCGGCGCGACACCAGCACACCGGTCGCCAGCAGCACCGGTACGGCGCCCAGCAGGCCCAGGCCGCCCACCAGCAGGAAGCCCCCGACCAGCTGCCCCGGCAGGCCGAAGACCGACGGATCGGCCACGTACGCGTAGCTGAACCTCAGCATGGTCAGCAGCTGGGGGAGCTGGGTCAGCGCCAGCACCTCCAGCGCCAGCAGCCACGTCGCGTGCAGCGCGTCCCGGCCGGCGGGGCGTCGAATCGTCGTCATGTGCCCATCCTGGCCGGGCCGTTGGTGCACCACCTGAGTACCCGGGCTCAGCTCCGTCCGGCGCGGGTACCCGTTCCCGGGGGGCGTGCGGCGGGTGGCGGGCGAGAATCCGACACGACGTCGTTGGCACTCTGGTTGACTGAGTGCTAACGGCGTCCTAAGGTCGTTCCTGGCACTCCCCCCAGGGAGAGTGCTAACGCGATGAAGCGTGTCCGACCCCCGCGACGGCGGGCGCGCAGAAGTCGCCACCTACCTGTTAGACAACCCCGTAATCTCCGAAGGGGAGCTCGGACGTGACCACCAGCAGCAAGGTTGCCATCAAGCCGCTCGAGGACCGCATCGTGGTCCAGCCGCTCGACGCCGAGACCACCACCGCCTCCGGCCTGGTGATCCCGGACACCGCCAAGGAGAAGCCCCAGGAGGGCGTCGTCCTGGCCGTCGGCCCGGGCCGCTTCGAGGACGGCCAGCGTCTGCCGCTCGACGTCGCCGTCGGTGACATCGTCCTGTACTCGAAGTACGGCGGCACCGAGGTGAAGTACCAGGGCGAGGAGTACCTCGTCCTCTCGGCCCGCGACGTCCTCGCGATCATCGAGAAGTAAGACGTCCGCGCAGTAAGACGTCCCAGCCCGCCCCGGATCCGTGTCGCACCGACAGGGGCCCGGGGCGCGGTTGTTGCTCCACGTACGCAGACCTACCCCTGAGGAAACGGGACCATGGCGAAGACCCTGCAGTTCGACGAGGACGCCCGCCGCTCGCTGGAGCGCGGTGTCAACAAGCTGGCCGACACCGTCAAGGTGACCATCGGCCCCAAGGGCCGCAACGTCGTCATCGACAAGAAGTTCGGCGCCCCCACCATCACCAACGACGGTGTGACCATCGCCCGCGAGGTCGAGCTCGACGACCCGTACGAGAACCTCGGCGCGCAGCTGGTCAAGGAGGTCGCCACCAAGACCAACGACGTCGCGGGCGACGGCACCACCACCGCCACCGTGCTGGCCCAGGCCCTGGTCAACGAGGGCCTGCGCAACGTCGCCGCCGGCGCCGGCCCGGCCGCCCTGAAGAAGGGCATCGACAAGGCCGTCGCCGCCGTCTCCGAGCACCTGCTCTCGGTGGCCCGCGAGATCGAGGGCAAGGACGACATCGCCGCCGTCGCCTCCCTCTCCGCCCAGGACGCCCAGGTCGGCGAGCTGATCGCCGAGGCGATCGACAAGGTCGGCAAGGACGGTGTGATCACCGTCGAGGAGTCCAACACCTTCGGCGTCGAGCTCGAGTTCACCGAGGGCATGCAGTTCGACAAGGGCTACCTGTCGCCGTACTTCGTCACCGACGCGGAGCGCCAGGAAGCCGTCCTGGAGGACCCGTACGTCCTGATCAACCAGGGCAAGATCTCCTCCATCCAGGAGCTCCTGCCGCTGCTGGAGAAGGTCCTGCAGGCCGGCGGCTCCCGCCCGCTGCTGATCATCGCCGAGGACGTCGACGGCGAGGCCCTCTCCACCCTGGTGGTCAACAAGATCCGCGGCACCTTCAACGCGGTCGCGGTCAAGGCCCCCGGCTTCGGCGACCGCCGCAAGGCGATCCTCGGCGACATCGCCACCCTCACCGGCGGCCAGGTCGTCTCCGAGGAGGTCGGCCTCAAGCTCGACCAGGTCGGCCTGGACGTGCTCGGCACCGCCCGCCGGATCACCGTCACCAAGGACGAGACCATCGTGGTCGACGGCGCCGGCGACTCCGCCGAGGTCGCGGGCCGGGTCGCCCAGATCAAGGCCGAGATCGCCAACACCGACTCCGACTGGGACCGCGAGAAGCTCCAGGAGCGCCTCGCCAAGCTGGCCGGCGGCGTCTGCGTGATCAAGGTCGGCGCGGCCACCGAGGTCGAGCTCAAGGAGCGCAAGCACCGCCTGGAGGACGCCATCTCGGCGACCCGCGCCGCGGTCGAGGAGGGCATCGTCGCCGGCGGCGGCGCCTCGCTCGTCCACGCCGCGAAGGTCCTGGCGGACGGCCTCGGCCTGTCCGGCGACGAGGCCACCGGTGTCGCCGTCGTCCGCAAGGCGCTCGCCGAGCCGCTGCGCTGGATCGCCCAGAACGCCGGCCTGGAGGGCTACGTCATCACCTCCAAGGTCGCCGAGCTGGAGGCCGGCCAGGGCTACAACGCCGCCACCGGCGAGTACGGCGACCTGGTCAAGGCCGGCGTCATCGACCCGGTCAAGGTCACCCGCTCCGCCCTGGAGAACGCCGCCTCCATCGCCTCCCTGCTGCTCACCACCGAGACCCTCGTGGTGGAGAAGAAGGAAGAGGAGGAGGCCGCGGGCCACGGCCACTCGCACGGCGGCCACGGCCACAGCCACTGAAACGGCTAGCCGCCAGGCACTGAAGGGGCGCGAGGAACTGCGCGACCGGCCGGGCACCCCCGTGGTGCCGGGCTCGGGCCGCCGGGGCCTCGCGCCCCTTCGCGTGGAGCAGGGCCCCGGAGGCACGTCGTCGGCCGCGGGCGGTGCCGGGCGCGCAGTTCCCCGCGCCCCCGCTTTCGCAGTCTCTCGGGCCCTGGTGTTTTCCGGCTCCCCTTACAGTTGACGGCGTGATCGAAGCCCGCCACCTCCGCGTCCTGCACGCCGTCGCCCGGACCGGGTCGTTCTCCGCCGCGGCGCGCGAACTGGGGTGCACGCAGCCCGCGGTGAGCCAGCAGATGAAGGCGCTGGAGAAGGCGGTGGACACCCCGCTGGTGGTGCGGTCGGGGCGGGAGATGCAGTTGAGCGAGGCCGGGCGGGTGCTGCTGCGGCACGCGGACGGGATCCTCGCGGGGCTGTCGGCGGCCGAGGAGGAGGTCGCGGCGATCGCCGGGCTGCGGGCCGGGCGGGTGCGGCTGGTCTCGTTCCCGACGGCGAGTTCGACGCTGGTGCCGCGGTCGGTGGCGCAGGTGCGGGCGGCGCACCCGGGGGTGCGGGTCTCGCTGGTGGAGGCGGAGCCGACCCAGGCGCTGGCGATGCTGCGGGGCGGCGAGTGCGAGGTCGCGCTGGCGTTCCGCTACCCGGACTCGCAGGGCGGGCTGAGCCTGCCGTCCCCGCACGCGACGCTGCGCGAGGCGCGGGCCGAGGCGGCGCTGGAGGCGGCGGCGACGGCGGCCGCGAACGACTGGACGGAACTGGTGGTGCGCCCGCTGCTGGACGATCCGCTGGTGGGCCTGGTGCCGGCCGGGCACCCGCTGGCGGGCCGGGGCGAGGGCGACCCGGTGGACCTGGCGGAGCTGGCGGGGGAGCAGTGGATCGCGGGCTGTCCGCAGTGCCGGGGGCACCTGGTGGAGCTGTGCACGGACGCGGGCTTCGCGCCGGCGATCGAGTTCGCCACCGACGACTACCCGGCGGTGGTGGGCCTGGTCGGCGCGGGCCTGGGGGTGGCGGTGCTGCCGGGGCTGGCGCTGGAGTCGGTGCGGCACCCCGGGGTGGCGGCGGTGCCGGTGCGGGTGGCGTCGGGCGAGCCGGCCCGGCGCGAGGTGGTGGCGCTGACCCTGCCGGACCTGGCGGAGGTTCCGGCGGTGGCGCTGATGCTGGACCAGCTCGCGGCGTCGGCCGCCGCCCGCTGAGCGCGGCGCCGGCCGGGGACGGGCGGGCGACGCGTCCGCGTGGTGCGGGCCGCTGCGGCGGGGACGGCCGCGGCGGGGCGGGGGTTCAGCGGCGGATGGTCTGCGGCATCGCCAGCGGGACTTCGGCCAGGCGGTTGCGGGAGCGGCCGAGCAGCTCCTCGCGTTCGTCCTCGGTCATGCCGCCCCAGACCCCGTAGGGCTCGCGGACGGCCAGGGCGTGGGCCGCGCACTGGGTGCGGACCGGGCAGCGCATGCAGACCTCTTTGGCGCTCGTCTCGCGGGAGGTCCGGGCCGCGCCGCGCTCGCCCTCGGGGTGGAAGAACAGCGAGCTGTCGACGCCGCGGCAGGCGGCGGAGAGCTGCCAGTCCCAGAGGTCTGCGTTGGGGCCGGGGAGGCGGGAGAAATCTGCCATGGCTCATTCCCTTCATGGCTCGGGACCTGGCGGCTCGGCTGCGACTGCTGCGGCGAGGCTGCACGGGGCCGGTACGGACACCTGGAAATATGACTTACGCCAACTACACGGACAAGTCACCCACAGTCCGACGAATCAGTCAATGACCTGACAGAAGCTATAAAAACGGACAAACGGGGCAAGAGGTTTGAACCCGATTGCTGCACCGATCGGGTGCCCGATCGGGCGCGGGCCCTCCGCGGAGGGCGTGCGCGGCGCGGGCACCGCGCGCGAGCTGCACAAAAGTGCGGCGTGTGCACCGCGAGGTGGCTCTTCTGTGATGGGTCGGCCACGTACAGTGGTGGATATGGACGTGAGGCCGTAACTCATTCGAGTGACGGTCGTTGGATGTACGGAGGCGGTCAGCGGGCGCAGGACAGGGAACGGTCGCGCAGCGAGGCGATCGGGACGGGTCCGTCCGGGGCCGTGTCGGAGAGGTTCGTACCAGCCAGGAGGCTCAACGTGACGCGGATCAGCTGCGGAGGACGACGGTCATGACATCCGTACTCGTCTGCGACGATTCCCCGCTCGCCCGGGAGGCGCTTCGCCGTGCGGTGGCGACCGTGCCCGGCGTGGACCGGGTGACCACTGCGACGAACGGTGAGGAGGTCCTCCGCCGCTGGGTGGCCGACCGTTCCGATCTCGTTCTGATGGACGTCCGGATGCCCGGCCTCGGCGGGGTGGAGACGGTCCGCCGGCTGCTGTCGGCCGACCCGGGCGCCCGGATCATCATGCTCACCGTCGCCGAGGACCTGGACGGGGTGGCCCTCGCGGTCGCCGCCGGGGCCCGCGGCTACCTGCACAAGGACGCCTCGCGCGCCGAGCTGCGGGCCACCGTCACCCAGGCGCTGGCCGACCCGACCTGGCGGCTCGCCCCGCGCCGGCTGCGCAGCCCGGACATGGGCGCCGCACCGACCCTGACGGCCCGTGAGATCCAGGTGCTGGAGGGGATGAGCCACGGCCGCTCCAACGCCGAGATCGGCCGCGAGCTGTTCCTGTCCGAGGACACCGTGAAGACGCACGCCAGGCGGCTGTTCAAGAAGTTGGGCGCCTCGGACCGCGCGCACGCGGTGGCGCTGGGCTTCCGTTGGGGCCTGGTCCGCTGAGCGGGCGCGCGAACTGCGCTCGCTCGGACGTGTGACGTTGTGGTCCCGAGGCTGCACCATGGAGTAGTGGAGCACCTCGGGGACCAGCGGACAGGCAGGGGAGGCGGCACGGTGCACGCGGCGACGGATAACGTTCCGATGCACAAGTCCGGACGCGGTGCCGCGTTTTCCGGCCCGACCAGGCACCATGGACCGATGCGTGACGACGAGGAGGCCGCCGGGCCCGACCCGGTGCAGCCCGCCCCCGAGGGTGCGGCTGCCGATCCGTCGTCGGCACCGGGCGGTCCGGTGACCGGATCCGACGGTCCGTCGGGGGCGGCGGTCCGCCCGCCCGTCCTCGGTGCGGGGACGTCGCCCGAGGTGGCCGAACTGGTCGCGGCGGCGGTCCGCGGGGACGGCCCGGCGATCGAGGCGCTGCTCGGCTACGTGCTCCCGCTCGCGCTGCGGTACTGCCGCGGCCGGCTGGTGCGGCTGCCCGGCGGGGCCCGGCACCACGTGGACGACGTGGCCCAGGAGGTGTGCGTCGCGGTGCTCTGCGCGCTGCCCCGCTACCGGGACACCGGGCGCCCGTTCGAGGCCTTCGTGTACGGGATCGCCGCGCACAAGATCGCCGACCTGCAGCGGGCCGCGATGCGCGGGCCCGGTTCGACCGTGATCCCGCCGGACGACCTGCCGGAGACCCCGGACGACTCGCTCGGCCCGGAGGAGCGGGCGCTGCTGTCCAGCGACGCCGAGTGGATCAAGGAGCTGCTGTCCTACCTGCCGGCCCGGCAGCGCGAGCTGGTGCTGCTGCGGGTGGCGGACGGGCTGTCGGCGGAGGAGACCGGCGAGGTGCTCGGGATGTCCCCGGGCGCGGTGCGGGTCGCCCAGCACCGGGCGCTGTCCCGGCTGCGGGCGCTGGCGGAGGAGAGCGGCTGACCCGGCCCCGGGTGCCCGGCCCGCGGAAGAAGCGCGGGCCGTCGGGTGTTGTCAAGAGGGCGCGACGACCTACCCCGGGTCACCAGTACCATGGGGTATCGGCGCCTGGTCGGGTCGCCAAAGTTTCTCCGGTGCGCGCGGGGTTCCGTTGGAGGTTCCTCCAGAGCATCGGGCGCCTTGGCGGCCGATGACAGCCGGGCGCCCGTGCGCAGAACGACGGCCCGCCACGGAAGGTTCCCCATGTCTTACAACGCCGCCGGCGTACCCGAGAAGTTCGCCATGCTCGGACTCACGTACGACGACGTCCTGCTGCTGCCCGGGGCCTCCGAGGTGCTGCCCAACCAGGTCGACACCTCCTCGCGGATCTCCCGGAACGTGCGGGTCAACATCCCGCTGCTGTCGGCCGCGATGGACAAGGTCACCGAGTCCCGGATGGCGATCGCGATGGCCCGCCAGGGCGGCGTCGGCGTCCTGCACCGGAACCTGTCGATCGAGGACCAGGTCAACCAGGTCGACCTGGTGAAGCGCTCCGAGTCCGGCATGGTCACCGACCCGATCACGGTCGGCCCGGAGGCCACGCTGGCCGAGGCCGACGCGCTGTGCGCCCGGTTCCGGATCTCCGGCGTGCCGGTGGCCACGGCCGAGGGCAAGCTGCTGGGCATCGTCACCAACCGCGACATGGCCTTCGAGACCGACCGCAGTCGCAAGGTCGGCGACATCATGACGCCGATGCCGCTGATCACCGGCAAGGTCGGCATCTCCGGCGAGGACGCGGTCGCGCTGCTGCGCCGCCACAAGATCGAGAAGCTGCCGCTGGTCGACGACGAGGGCCGGATCAAGGGCCTGATCACCGTCAAGGACTTCGTCAAGGCCGAGAAGTACCCGAACGCCGCCAAGGACGCCGAGGGCCGGCTGCTGGTGGGTGCCGCCGTCGGCGCCTCCGCCGAGGCCTTCGACCGCGCCCAGGCGCTGGTCGGCGCGGGCGTGGACTTCCTGGTCGTCGACACCTCGCACGGGCACTCGCACAACGCGCTGTCCTGGATCTCCAAGATCAAGTCCGCCGTGCCGGTGGACGTCGTCGGCGGCAACGTCGCCACCCGGGACGGCGCCCAGGCGCTGCTCGACGCCGGCGTGGACGGCGTGAAGGTCGGTGTCGGCCCCGGCTCGATCTGCACCACCCGCGTCGTCGCCGGCGTCGGCGTCCCGCAGGTCACCGCGATCTACGAGGCCGCCCAGGCCTGCCAGGACGCGGGCGTCCCGATCATCGGCGACGGCGGCCTGCAGTACTCCGGCGACATCGGCAAGGCGCTGTGCGCCGGCGCCGACACCGTGATGCTCGGCTCGCTGCTGGCCGGCTGCGAGGAGTCGCCCGGCGAGCTGCTCTTCATCAACGGCAAGCAGTTCAAGTCGTACCGCGGCATGGGCTCGCTGGGCGCGATGCAGACCCGCGGGCAGGCGAAGTCCTTCTCCAAGGACCGCTACTTCCAGGCCGAGGTCTCCTCGGACGAGAAGCTGATCGCCGAGGGCATCGAGGGCCAGGTGCCCTACCGCGGCCCGCTGTCCGCGGTGCTGTTCCAGCTGGTCGGCGGCCTGCGGCAGACCATGGGGTACGTGGGCGCGGCCAGCATCGAGGAGATGCAGACCAAGGGGCGGTTCGTCCGGATCACCTCGGCGGGCCTCAAGGAGAGCCACCCGCACGACATCCAGATGACGGTCGAGGCGCCGAACTACAACGCGCGCTGAGCCACCGGGACCGCCCGGCCGCGGAGGACCGCGGCCGGGCGGTCCCGTGCTGTCCGGGGCCGGGCGCGCCCCTGGCGGGGCAGGTGGGGGCGAGTACGGGATACTTGGGGGCGTGGCCGGGGGGACCCGGTCGGGAGATGGAAAGCAGCAGAAGGGCTCGAAGTGACTGAGATCGAGATCGGGCGAGGCAAGCGCGGCCGCCGGGCGTACTCCTTCGACGACATCGCCGTCGTCCCCAGCCGCCGTACGCGTGACCCGAAGGAGGTCTCGATCGCCTGGCAGATCGACGCCTACCGGTTCGAACTGCCGTTCCTGGCGGCGCCGATGGACAGCGTGGTGTCGCCGCAGCAGGCCATCGCGATCGGGCAGCTGGGCGGCCTGGGCGTGCTGAACCTGGAGGGGCTGTGGACGCGGTACGAGGACCCGCGCCCGCTGCTGGAGGAGATCGCCGCGATCACCGACGAGGCGGCGGCGACCCGGCGCCTGCAGGAGGTGTACGCGGAGCCGATCAAGGCCGAGCTGATCAAGGAGCGGATCAAGGAGGTCCGTGACTCCGGCGTCGTGACCGCCGCCGCGCTCTCGCCGCAGCGCACCGCCGAGTTCTCCAAGGCCGTGGTGGACGCGGGCGTCGACGTGTTCGTGATCCGCGGCACCACGGTGTCGGCCGAGCACGTGTCGGGCGCGGCCGAGCCGCTGAACCTCAAGCAGTTCATCTACGAGCTGGACGTGCCGGTGATCGTCGGCGGCTGCGCCACCTACACCGCCGCGCTGCACCTGATGCGCACCGGCGCGGCCGGCGTGCTGGTGGGCTTCGGCGGCGGCGCCGCGCACACCACCCGCAACGTGCTGGGCATCCAGGTCCCGATGGCCACCGCCGTCGCGGACGTCGCGGCCGCCCGCCGCGACTACATGGACGAGTCCGGCGGCCGGTACGTGCACGTGATCGCGGACGGCGGCGTCGGCTACAGCGGCGACATCCCGAAGGCCGTCGCCTGCGGCGCGGACGCGGTGATGATCGGCGCCGCGCTGGCCCGCGCCACCGACGCGCCCGGCCGGGGCTACCACTGGGGCATGGAGGCCGTCCACGAGGAGCTGCCGCGCGGCAAGCGGGTGCACCTGGGCACCGTCGGCACCACCGAGCAGATCCTGGCCGGCCCGTCGCACACCCCCGACGGCACGATGAACCTGTTCGGCGCGCTGCGCCGGGCGATGGCCACCACCGGCTACACCGAGCTCAAGGAGTTCCAGCGGGTCGAGGTCACGGTCAACCCCGGCCGGTGACGCCTCGCTGAGCACCCGTCAGCAGGCCGCAGGGCCCCCGCCGCAACCGGCGGGGGCCCTGCGGCGTCCGTACGCCGGGGAGACACCCGGAGGTCACCGGCCGGTCGGACCGGGGGCGGGTGGCCGGGCCGGGGCGGGACAGGGGATGATGGGGGCTCCGGCGTGCGACCGCCGCCCCCGGCGGTCCGACATGCCGTCAGGTCACGGCCGGGGTGCCCGCCGAGGGCCGCAACACCATGGGGAGAGCGCACCGATGACGCAGCCGCAGGAACCGACCGGCCGACTGCTGGCGGACCGCTACCGGCTCGGCGAGGTGCTCGGGCGCGGCGGCATGGGCACCGTCTGGCGGGCCGAGGACGAGATGCTGGGCCGGATCGTCGCGGTCAAGGAACTGCGGATGACCGGCACCGTCGACGAGATCGAGAAGCACCGGCTGGTGGTCCGCACCCTGCGCGAGGCCAAGGCCACCGCCCGGATCCGGCACACCGCGGCCGTCACCGTCTTCGACGTGGTCGAGGAGGACGACCGGCCGTGGATCGTGATGGAGCTGGTGGCCGGCCGCTCGCTGGCCGACGTGGTCGCCGAGGACGGCCCGCTCGCCCCCGAACGGGCCGCGAGGATCGCGCTCGACCTGCTCGGGGTGCTCGGCGCCGCGCACCGCCAGGGCATCCTGCACCGCGACGTCAAGCCGTCCAACGTGCTGATCGGCGAGGACGGGCGGACCGTGCTCACCGACTTCGGCATCGCCAGCGTCGAGGGCGACACCTCCATCACCTCCACCGGCATGCTGGTCGGCGCGCCCTCCTACATCGCCCCCGAGCGGGCCCGCGGCAAGCTGCCCGGACCGCCCTCCGACCTGTGGTCGCTGGGCGGCACGCTGTACGCGATGGTCGAGGGCGTCCCGCCGTACGACCGGGGCGACGCGCTGGCCACCCTCACCGCGGTGATGACCGAGCCGCTGCCGGAGCCGCGCAACGCCGGGCCGCTGCGCGGCGTCATCGAGGGCCTGCTGGAGAAGGACCCGGCGAAGCGGATGGACGCCGACGCCGCCCGGCCGCTGCTCGAACTGATCGCGGCCGGCAAGCCGCTGCCGGAGGCCGAGACGGTGGCCGTCCCGAAGCCGCCGGAGCCCGGGCCGGAACCGGCCGCGGCGCCGATCGCGGAACCGGCCGCCGGGCCGGCCGCCGGGCCTGCGCGGAAGGCCGAAGTGCCGCCTGCGGGCGGGCCGTTCGGCTCGCGGCGGCGGGCGCTGCTGGCCGGGGCGGCGGCGGTCGCGGCGCTCGCGCTGATCGCGGCGCTGGTGGTGTTCTGGCCCCGCGGCCACGGCGGCGGCGCGGCCGCCGCGGACCAGGCGTCCCCGGCGGCCGCGGCGTCCGCGCCGGCCGGCCCGCCCTCGGCGGAGGCGTCCGCGAGTCCGTCGGCCGACGGCTCGCCCTCGGCGCCGGCCGCCGCGGACCCGTCGCCGGTGCTGTCGCCCGGGCAGCTCCCGGCCGGGTACGCGGTGTACAAGGACAAGTCCGGGTTCAGCATCGCGCTGCCCGACTGGATGTCCGACCAGGGGCCGGACTACCGCGCCACCAGCCGGCGCTTCGAGGGCCGCGGGCTGCGGCTGGTCGTCGACTGGCAGTCCCCGGCCGGGGCGAGCGCCCTGAAGGACTGGCAGGAGTCCGACCGCAACGCCAGGATGACCAACTACCGCAAGGTCCGGGTGGAGGCCGTCTCCTACCGGGACTGGGCCAACGCCGCCGACTGGGAGTGGACCTACACCGGCAAGACCGGCACCCTGCTGCACTCGCTCAACCGCGGCTTCGTCACCGGCAACGGCAAGTACGGGTACGCGATCTACTGGACCATGCCCGAGGAGGTCTGGTCGGCCCCGGACGGCTCGCTGGCCCGCCGGATCGCCTTCGAGAGCTTCCAGCCCGCGCCGTAGGTCGCGGCGGCCGGGGGCCGTACGCTGGCGGGACGACGGCGTGAGGAACAGGCATGCGAGCGGAGCCGGGTCAAGTGGTGGCCGGGCGGTACCGGGTGACGGACCGTTCGGAGGGGGAGGTCGGCCTTCCCGCGGTGGACGTCCAGAGCGGGGCGCGGGTGCGGCTGTTCGGGCTGGAACTGCCCGAACTGCTGGTGCCCGGGCACCCGGTGGGGGCGCCCGCGCCGTCGTACGGGCCGCGGCTGACCGCCCGGGTCGCGCAGGTCGCGGCGGCCGCCGCCGCGCACCCGCGGCTGCTGCGCGGGCTCGCGGCGGGCCCGGAGGACGAGGTGCTGTGGGTCGCCGAGGAGGCGGTGAGCGGGGTGCCGCTGGAGCGGCTGGCCGGCAACGGCCCCGTCTCGCCGTACCGGGTGGCGGAGATCGGCGCGGACCTGGCGGGCGCCCTGCGGGCGGTGCACGAGGCCGGTCTGACGCACGGGAACCTGACCCTGCGCACGGTGCTGGTCTGCGAGGACGGCGCGGCGATGCTCGGCGGGCTGCTGCTGGGCGCCGCCGAGGAGGAGCTGTGCGCGGCGCTCGGCGGCGAGGTGCCGCGCCGGGTGTACGAGACCCGGGCGCTGATGCTCGGACCGCTCGCCGAGCGCTGGGCGATCGACGCGGGCGCCCCCGCCGACACCTGGGCGCTGGGCGTGCTGCTGTACCGCCTGCTGACCGGCCACGGCCCCTACCCGGAGCACGACCTGCCGGCGCTGCTGGCGGCCGTCCGGGACGGGCAGCACCACCCCGCGGACGGCTGCGGCCCGCTGCGGCCGCTGGTCGAGCGGCTGCTGCGGCCGGACGCCGCGGCCCGGCCCGACGCGGCCGCCGTGCAGCGGGAACTGCGCGACCTGCTGGCGTTCGCGCCCGAACCGGGCCTGGACGGCCCGCCCGGGCCGCTGCTGCCGGTGCCCCGCCCGGAGGCCGGTCCGCTGGTGCCGCGGCCGCGCGGCGGCCGCCGCCCGGCCCGGCCGACGGACCGTCAGGGCCCGGCCCGCCCGCCGCGGGTGCCGCCGAAACTGCTCGGGCCGCTGGTGCTGGCGGGCGTGCTGGTGCTGCTGTGCGCGGCGATCGGGGTGATCGTCGCGGTCGCGGGCTGAGAGCGCCCGGTCACCGTGCGATGCGGAGGCCGGGGCGCGATTCCCGGCGGGCGCCGGGCAGCCTAGGCTTGCCTCCTGAACCGTCGGTGCGAGCAGGCACACGGTCTGCCAGGACCCCGTCCGACCGGCGGTGGGGGAATGAAGGGGGGGACGGTCATGGGCGCACAGGACCAGTCGACAGGCCGTCTGCTGGCCGGGCGTTACGCGCTCGGCGAGCGTCTGGGACGCGGCGGGATGGGGACCGTCTGGCGTGCCAGGGACGAGATGCTGGACCGGGAGGTGGCCGTCAAGGAGCTGACGGTCAGCCACCTCTCGGAGGAGGACCTGGAGATGCTCCAGACCCGGATGAAGCGCGAGGCCCGGGCCGCGGCCCGGATCAAGCACCCGGGCGTGATCACCATCCACGACGTGCTGGAGCAGGACGGCCGGCCGTGGATCGTGATGGAGCTGGTGGACGGCCGCGCGCTGTCCGACGTGATCAACCAGGACGGCACCCTGACGCCCCGGGAGGCCGCCGGCGTCGGCCTCCAGGTGCTCGCCGCCCTGCACCGCGGTCACCAGCTGGGGGTGCTGCACCGCGACGTCAAGCCCGCCAACGTGCTGCTGGAGCACGGCACCGGGCGGGCCGTGCTGCTCGACTTCGGCATCGCCAAGTTCGAGGGCGCGATGGACATCACCCGCCCCGGCGACCTGGTCGGCTCGCCCGACTACCTGGCCCCGGAGCGGGCCCAGGGCCAGCGGCCCGGACCGGCCTCCGACCTGTGGGCGCTCGGCGCGACGCTGTACCACGCGGTCGAGGGCGAGTCGCCGTTCCGCCGCGACAACCCGCTCAGCACGCTCACCGCGGTGGTGGACGAGCCGCTGCCCGAACCGCGCCGGGCCGCCGGGCTCGGACCGGTGCTGGCCGCGCTGATGGCCAAGGACCCGGCCGAGCGGCCCGGCGCCGACGAGGCCGGCCGGATGCTGCGCGAGGTCGCCGACGGGCACACCGTCAGCATCCGGGTCCCCGAGCAGGCCGGGGAGCCGCGGCTGCCCACCCAGGTCGTCCCGGTGGTCGACCGGACCACGGAGGCGGCCGAGGCCGAGGCCGCTGCCGCCGCGGCGGCCGCCGCCGCGGTGGCCGAGCCGGTCACCGAGCCGGTCCGCACCCCGGTGCAGCCGGCCGCGCCCGCGCCCGCGCCCGCTCCCGCCGCCGCTCCCGTTCCGGCGCCCCGGCGCCGGCGCGGCCGGGCGGTGCTGTGGACGCTGGTCGGCGCGCTGCTGCTGGCCGGGGCGGGCGGCGGCGTCGCGTACTACCTGCACCAGCACCGCGGGACGCCGGTGGTCGCGCCCGAACCGACCCCGCCCGCCCCGCTCCCCACCGGGGACAACCCGCTGCCCAGCGACAGCCCGCTGCCCAGCGGCGCGCCCGCGCCCGCCGGGTACACCTGGAAGGACGACCCGGCCGGGTTCCGCTTCCTGCTGCCCACCAACGGCACCTGGGTGCGCACCGAGAAGGACGGCGGGCAGATCTACTACACGCCCGACAAGCAGGAGCACTTCCTGCTGTTCGCGGTGATGGTCGGCCAGCCGCTCGCGCCCGAGGACCACTTCCTGCAGATGGAGGGCTCGCTCAGCAAGAGCCTCACCGACTACCAGCGCACCAGCCTCGACACCGCCAAGATCAAGGGGCAGGAGGCGGCGGTGTGGGAGTTCAGCTTCGGCGCCAAGGACGCCCGCCGCCACGCCAAGGAGGTCGAGTTCCGGCGCGCCGACGGGACGGCGTTCATGGTGTACGTGTCCGGGCCGGAGAAGGACTGGCGCGACAGCCTGCGGCAGTTCACCACCGTCCTGAACAACTTCACGCCCACCATCTGACCGGACCCGCCCGCCGTCCGACCGGAATCCGACCCGCCGCCTTTTGGTGTTACCGGCGGGTACACAAGTCGGGTTCCAGGGCCTAGGCTGCCCGCATGACGGAGAGCACGATCCAGGGCCGGCGCAACCCCGCGGCGAAGGGGGCGGCGCGCGACGTCGCCTCGGCGGTGCCGGCCGCGCTGGTGGCGCGGCTGGCCGAGGGCGTGACCGCGACCGGCGGTCAGCGCGCCGAGACGCTCGCGCCGCTGACCGGCGAGGCGCTGGCCGCGCTGCCGGTCTCCTCGGAGGCGGACGTCGAGCAGGCGTTCGACCGGGCGCGGCGGGCCCAACCCGCCTGGGCCGCACTGTCGGTGCGGCACCGGGCGGGCGTCCTGCTGCGCTTCCACGACCTGCTGCTGCGGCGGCAGGACGAGGTGCTGGACCTCATCCAGGCGGAGACCGGCAAGGCCCGGCTGCACGCCTTCGAGGAGGTCATGGCGGTCGCCTCGGCCGCCCGGCACTACGGCCGCACCGCGCACTCCTACCTGAAGGACCGCCGCCGCGGCGGCGCCGTGCCCGGCCTGACCAGCGCCGTGGAGGCCCGCCGCCCCAAGGGCGTGGTCGGCCAGATCTCGCCGTGGAACTACCCGCTGGAACTGTCCGTCGGCGACGCGCTGCCCGCGCTCGTCGCGGGCAACGCGGTGGTCAACAAGCCGGACACCCAGACCGCGCTGACCGCGCTGTGGGCCCGCGAGCTGTTCGTCGAGGCCGGACTGCCCCCGCAGGTGTGGCAGATCGTGCTCGGCGACGGCCCCGTGGTCGGCCCGCAGGTCGTCGAGCGCGCCGACTACGTCGCCTTCACCGGCTCCACCCGCACCGGCCGCGACGTCGCCCGCCGGGCCGCCGAGCGCCTGGTCGGCGCCTCGCTCGAACTCGGCGGCAAGAACGCCATGCTGGTGCTCGCCGACGCCGACCTGGACCGGGCCGCGGCCGGCGCCGTCCGGGCCTGCTTCTCCTCGGCCGGCCAGCTCTGCATCTCCATCGAACGGCTCTTCGTGCACCGCTCGGTCGCCGACGCCTTCCTGGCCAAGTTCGCCGAGAAGACCGCCGCGCTGCGCCTGGGCGGCGGCCTCGCCTACGGCGCCGACATGGGCTCGCTGGTCTCCCACCGCCAGCTGGAGACCGTCACCCGGCACGTCGAGGAGGCCGTCAAGGCCGGCGCGAAGGTGCTGGCCGGCGGGCAGGCCCGGCCCGACCTGGGCCCGCTGTTCTACGAGCCCACCATCCTCGACGGCGTCACCCCCGAGATGGCGGTCTGCGCCGAGGAGACCTTCGGCCCGGTCGTCTCGGTCTACCGCTTCGACACCGAGGACGAGGCCGTCACCGCCGCCAACGCCACCCCGTACGGCCTGAACTCCAGCGTCTGGACCAGGGACACCCGCCGCGGCCGCAAGGTCGCCGCCCGGCTGCGCACCGGCACCGTCAACGTCAACGAGGCGTACGCCGCCGCCTACGGCTCGGTGGCCTCCCCGATGGGCGGCATGGGCGACTCCGGGCTCGGCCGGCGGCACGGCGCCGAGGGCATCCTGCGCTACACCGAGGCGCAGACCGTCGCGGTGCAGCGGCTGCTGCCGATCGGCCCGTCGATGGGCATGGACGACCGGAAGTTCGCCGAGTTCTTCACCACCGGCCTGAAGGCCATGAAGGCGTTCCGACTGAAGTAGCACCGGAGGAGGGGCAGCAGTGTCGTACGACTACGACGTCGTGGTGGTCGGTTCGGGCTTCGGAGGGTCGGTCGCGGCCCTGCGGCTGACCGAGAAGGGCTACCGGGTCGCCGTCCTGGAGGCCGGGCGCAGGTTCCGCCGCGAGGAGCTGCCCAGCACCTCCTGGAACCTGCGCGACTACCTGTGGGCACCCGCCCTCGGCCGCTACGGCATCCAGCGCATCCACCTGCTGCGCAACGTGCTGATCCTGGCCGGGGCGGGCGTCGGCGGCGGCTCGCTGAACTACGCCAACACCCTGTACGTGCCGCCGAAGGCGTTCTTCGAGGACCGGCAGTGGCGGCACATCACCGACTGGCAGGCCGAGCTCGCGCCGTTCTACGACCAGGCGCAGCGGATGCTCGGCGTCCGGCTCAACCCGACCATGACCCCCTCCGACGTGCACCTGAAGGCCGCCGCCGAGGCGATGGGCTGCGGCGACACCTTCCACCTGGCGCCCGTCGGGGTGTTCTTCGGCGACGGGCAGGACGGCACCGGCGAGGCCAAGGCCGCCCCCGGCGGCGAGGTCGACGACCCGTACTTCGGCGGCGCCGGGCCCCGCCGCAAGGCGTGCACCGAGTGCGGCGAGTGCATGACCGGCTGCCGGCACGGCGCCAAGAACACCCTCACCGAGAACTACCTGTACCTGGCCGAACGGGCCGGCGCCGAGATCCTGCCGATGACCACCGTCAAGCGGCTGCGCCCGCACGGCGAGGGCTACGCCGTCGACGTGCTGCCCACCGACGCCCGCACCCGGCGGGCGCAGAAGGCCGGGGCGCGCACGATCACCGCCGAGCGGGTCGTGGTCGCGGCCGGCACCTACGGCACCCAGAGCCTGCTGCACCGGATGCGCGAGGGCGGGCTGCTGCCCCGGATCTCCGCCCGGCTCGGCCACCTCACCCGCACCAACTCCGAAGCCCTGGTGGGCGCGCAGACCTCCACCCGGCGCTACGGGGAGCGCCCCGACTTCACCCGCGGGGTGGCCATCACCTCCTCGGTGCACCCCGACGCCAACACCCACATCGAGCCGGTCCGCTACGGGCGGGGCTCCAACGCGATGGGCGCGCTCTCCATCCAGCAGGTGTCCGGCGCCGGGCGCGGCCCGCGCTGGCTGCGCTACCTGGGCACCGCCGCCCGGCACCCGTGGACCTTCGTCCAGTCGATGAACCAGCACCGCTGGTCGGAGAAGACCATCATCGGCCTGGTCATGCAGTCCCTGGACAACTCGCTGACCGTCTCGCTGAAGAACGGGAAGCTCACCTCCCGGCAGGGCCACGGCGCGCCCAACCCCAGCTGGATCCCGGCCGCCGAGGAGGGCGCCCGGGCGCTGGCCGCCTCCATCAACGGCTTCCCCGGCTCCACCGCGGGCGAGATCTTCGACATCCCGCTGACCGCGCACTTCCTCGGCGGCTGCCCGATCGGCGACAGCGCCGAGACCGGTGTCGTCGACCCCTACCACCGGCTGTACGGGCACCCCGGGATCAGCGTGGTCGACGGCTCCGCGGTCTCCGCCAACCTGGGCGTCAACCCCTCGCTGACCATCACCGCGCAGGCCGAGCGCGCCATGTCGATGTGGCCCAACCGCGGCGAGGCCGACCCGCGCCCCGAACCGGGCACCGCCTACCGCCCCGTGCCGCCCGTCGCACCGCGCCAACCCGCCGTCCCCGCAGGGGCGTTCGGCGCGCTGCGGCTGCCGCTGCTGCCCGTCCCGGCGGTGCCCCGGCGGGCCCCGGAAGAAGATTGACAGCCCTTCGGCCGCGGTGGGATAAACGGGCCCTCGGAACACGGACCATCCCGGGGGGACCACCATGCCCATCTGCCAGTCCTGCGGAGCGGCCTCGCCCGACCCGGCGGTGACCTGCGCCAACTGCGGGAGGCCGGTCGCCGCGCCCGCCATCGGCGACGTCGTCGAGGACACCGGCACCGCCGCGGCCGGCCCCTCCCCGTGGGGCGCCGGCCGGGTGCACCACCCCCGGGAACTGCCCGTCCCCTCCCGCGGCTGGCTGACCGCGGGCCGGGTGCTGATCGCACCGACCGGACTGCTGGTGCTGGCCGCCGTGATCGGCGCGGGCAGCGACGACGGCCGCGCCGGCTCGGAGATCTTCGCCACCGCCTGGTCGGCCGAGGGCTTCCAGACCTGGCTGGCCCTGGTCCTCACCGCCTTCGGCACCCCCCTGCGCATGGTGATGAGCGCGCCCGGCACCAGGGCGGACACCATCTCCAGCGACAGCCACCTGATCATGTACGTGGTCGCGCTGGGCTGGCTGCTGGCGCTCTGGGGCGGCCAGCACCTCACCGCCCGGGCCCGCCGCCGGAGCGCCGCCGCCGAGCCGACCGTGGCCGCCGCCGGCCTCCAGGCGCTGCGCACCGGCGCGCTGTCCGCCGCCCTCGCGCTGCTGCTGGGCCTGCTGGCCGGCCACGACGCGGACACCGGCGCGAAGAGCGCCGAGCTGAAGGTCGAGCTCGGCCCCGCGCTGCTGCCGCTGGCGCTGTCCGCGGGCCTGGCCGCGGCCGTCGTGGTGCTGGCCGTGGACGGCGCGCCCGCGCTGCGAGCCGAGGCCGCCCGGCGCGGGTGGCTGGGCAGCCTGCTGCTCGCCTGGCAGCACGCCTCCCGGGTGGTCGGCGGCCTGCTGGTGCTGCTCACCGCCGTCGCGCTGGTGGTGCAGCTCTCCTCCGACACGGTCTTCCCGGACAGCGGCTCACTGGGCCTGGTCACCAACAACGGCCTGCTGCTCCACGGCGTCGGCAGCGGCGCGACCCTGCTGTCCGCCGGGGCCTTCGGGCTCGGCCACCGGTCGATGTCGCTGTTCGACCTGGACGGCCACGGCAGCGGCTGGTGGTGCGCGGTGCTGCTGCCGCTGGCCGCCGCGCTGGCGCTCGGCTGGTCCGCGCACCGGGGCCGGCTGGGCCGGCGCGACCGGGCCGTGCTCGCGGGCCTGTACGCGGTGCTCACCGCCGCCCTGCTGCTCGGCACCTCGATCTGGGCCGCCCAGAGCCGGAGCAGCGCCGCCGGGGTCGGCGGGTTCTCGCTGCGGGACCGGGACGCGCTCGGCTGGTCGCTGCCGTCGGTGCTGGTCGCCTGCGCGCTCTGGGCGCTGCTCGGCGCGCTGGTGGTGCCCGCCGTGCTGGACGCCGTGCGCGGCACCCCGTACCGCCGGCCGCCCCGGCCGCTCCCGCCGTCCCGCCCGCGCCGTCCGTCCCGCCGATGCCCGTCGTGCCGCCGCTGCCCGGGCAGACCGTGGCCGACACCCTCGCGCACGGGTCGGTCGAGCCGGTGGCCGACCTGCCGCCGACCGCCGCCGTCGCGGCCGATGCGGGCGGCGACCCGCACGCCGCGTACCGGCGCCCGGACGCCGGCTGAGCCCGCGGGCCCCGGACAGGGCAAAGGGCCCCGCGGGGGAACGGGGCCCTTTGTCGCAGCACTCGGCGTCAGGGCCGCGCCGGTGCTGGGAGACGGCGCCGGGGGAGGAGCGCCGTCCGGGAAGGATGGTCATGGCACGCGCCGGGGCCGTCCGGGCCTCACGGAGCGTGAAAGGGGGCCGTGCGGGTCGACGGCCTCATCGCGGCCGGGGGTGTACGGTGAGCCCCCGCCTCCCAGCATCGTCGTGGACGAGGGCCTTGCCGTGCAACCGATTCGGCGTAAAAGAAGGGGTGGACGGAACAGGACACGGCGCGGGGGAGCGCCGGACCGGACCGCCAGGAGGCGGTCACCGTCCGTGATAACGGCTTGCGGGGCGTACCGGGGCGTACGCCGGAGCGGGCGGCTGACTGAGGTGTGGCGGCCGGCACCGGTACCGGCCGCCACACCCCGGGTCCGCCCGGTCGCGGACGGGGTCGCTGTCCCCTGCTGACCCGACCGCGGCACCGGGGCGCGGTCCCACGGCGGGCCCGTGCCCGCCACGCGCACCCGGTGGACCGGAAATGATCCACGCGTGGTTCCGCCGCCCGGTGCGGCCCGCACCTGGAGGGTGCCGGCGTCTCGTGCGGTCTCCCGGTGCAACGATTCGCCTGCCCGGCCGGTCACGGGCGGCGGTGCGGGCAGTCGGGTGAAAGCGTCCCGGTAGACTCGGGGGCGACACCCCCTTGTACCGCCGCCGGAAGGCCGTCTGTGTCCGCTGATACACCCGCCCAGTCCGCACCCGAGAACGACACCGTCCTGGTCGTCGACTTCGGTGCCCAGTACGCCCAGCTCATCGCCCGTCGGGTGCGTGAGGCGCGGGTCTACAGCGAGATCGTGCCGAGCTCCATGCCGGTCGCCGAGATGCTCGCCAAGAACCCGAAGGCGATCATCCTCTCCGGCGGTCCGTCGTCGGTGTACGAGGAAGGCGCCCCGCAGCTCGACCGCGCGCTCTTCGAGGCCGGCGTCCCGGTCTTCGGCATGTGCTACGGCTTCCAGCTGATGGCCAAGACCCTCGGCGGCACCGTCGACAACAGCGGCGCCCGCGAGTACGGCCGCACCGCGCTGACCGTCACCCGCTCCGGCTCCACCCTGTTCGAGGGCACCCCGGACCGGCAGTCGGTGTGGATGTCGCACGGCGACGCCTGCTCGGCCGCGCCCGAGGGCTTCACCGTCACCGCCTCCACCGACGTGGTGCCGGTCGCCGCCTTCGAGAACGACGACCTCAAGCTGTACGGCGTGCAGTACCACCCCGAGGTGATGCACTCCGAGCACGGCCAGCAGGTGCTGGAGCACTTCCTGTACCGCGGCGCCGGCATCGCCCCGAACTGGACCACGACCAACGTGGTCGAGGAGCAGGTCGCGCTGATCCGCGAGCAGGTCGGCGACAAGCGCGCCGTCTGCGGCCTGTCCGGCGGCGTGGACTCCGCGGTCGCCGCCGCGCTGGTGGCCCGCGCCATCGGCGACCGGCTGACCTGCGTGTACGTCGACCACGGCCTGATGCGCAAGGGCGAGACCGAGCAGGTCGAGAAGGACTTCGTCGCGGCCACCGGCGTCAAGCTGGTCGTGGTCGACGCCGAGGAGCGCTTCCTGACCGCGCTGAAGGGCGTCTCCGACCCCGAGCAGAAGCGCAAGATCATCGGCCGCGAGTTCATCCGGGTCTTCGAGCAGGCCCAGGCCGAGATCGTCGCCGACGAGGGCCCCGCCGTGGAGTTCCTGGTCCAGGGCACCCTGTACCCGGACGTGGTGGAGTCCGGCGGCGGCACCGGCACCGCCAACATCAAGTCCCACCACAACGTCGGCGGCCTCCCCGAGGACCTCGAGTTCCAGCTCGTCGAGCCGCTGCGCAAGCTGTTCAAGGACGAGGTCCGGATGGTCGGCCAGGAGCTCGGCCTGCCTGCCGAGATCGTCCAGCGCCAGCCGTTCCCCGGCCCCGGCCTCGGCATCCGGATCGTCGGCGAGGTCACCAAGGAGCGCCTCGACCTGCTCCGCGAGGCCGACGCCATCGCCCGCGAGGAACTGACCCTGGCCGGCCTGGACGCCGAGATCTGGCAGTGCCCCGTGGTGCTGCTGGCCGACGTCCGCTCGGTCGGCGTCCAGGGCGACGGCCGCACCTACGGCCACCCGATCGTGCTGCGCCCGGTCTCCTCCGAGGACGCCATGACCGCGGACTGGTCGCGCCTGCCCTACGAGGTGCTGGCGAAGATCTCCACCCGGATCACCAACGAGGTCAAGGACGTGAACCGGGTCGTCCTGGACGTCACCTCCAAGCCGCCGGGCACCATCGAGTGGGAGTGATCCCACCGGCAACCGTGTGACCGCGCCGCCGCTTCCCGCGCCAGGGGAGTGGCGGCGCGGCCATGTGGGAAGGGCACCGGGCACAATCGGACCCGACCCCGCCGGCGGACGGCGGGCGGCGAGCGGCGAGCGAGAGGGCGGCAACGATGGCGACCGGCACCGGCGGCACGGCGGGCACCAGGACCACCGAGTGGAAGGCCCTGGGCGCGCGCTACGCGCTGCTGCCGCTGCGGCTGTTCCTGGGGGCGACCTTCGTCTACGCCGCCTTCGACAAGCTCTCCGACGCGCACTACCTGGCCGGCGCCGGCGACGCCGCCTCCTTCCACTCCCAGACCGTGGCCGCCCAGGACAGCAGCCCGATCGGCTGGGCGCTGGGCCCCGCGCTGCACGCGCCGACCTTCTTCGGCCTGCTGATCGCCTTCGGCGAACTCGCCGTCGGCCTCGGCACCCTGTTCGGCCTGTGGGGCCGGGTCGCCGCGCTCGGCGGCGCACTGCTGTCCGCCACCCTCTGGCTGACCGTCAGCTTCCACACCACCCCGTACTACCTCGGCAACGACCTGGCCTACCTGCTGGCCTGGACGCCGCTGCTGCTGGCCGGGACCCCCTACCTGTCGGTCGACGGCTACCTCGCCGCCCGGGCCGCCCGCGACCGGGCCCGCGGCCTCGCCGAGGACGCGGTGCGCCGCCGCGCCCTGCTGGACGGCGGCATCGCGGCCGTCGCGCTCGGTGGCGCCGGGCTGCTCTCCGGCTCGCTCACCGCGAGCTTCGGCCGGGACGGGACCCCCGTCGCGGCCGGGACCGCGGGCGGCGCCGGCGCCACCAGCCCCGTTCCGCAGCCCGGGCCCGCGGTGCCGGCCGCGCAGGTCCCGGTCGGCGGCTCCGCCACCGTCAAGGATCCGGCCAGCGGCGACGCCGTCTACATCGTCCAGCCCGCCGCCGGGCAGTACGCCGGGCTGTCCTCGGTCTGCACCCACTCCGGCTGCGCGGTCAACCCGCCCAAGGACGGCAAGCTGTACTGCCCCTGCCACGGCTCCACCTTCGACGCCGCCACCGGCGCGGTCATCACCGGCCCGGCCGTGAAGCCGCTGCCCAAGTACGCCGTCACCAAGAGCGGCGACCGGCTGGAGCTCGGCCCGCAGCAGGCCTGAGCCCCGCTCAGTCCAGGCTGTGGTCGTCGTCGCGGGCCCCGCCCCGGCCGCGGCGGGAGGCCGCCACCAGGGCGCCGGCCAGGCCGCCCGCGCCGAGCACGATGCACGCCAGCGGCAGCACGAAGCGGCTGTTCACCTCCCGGTCGTTCAGCGAGGCCACCAGGTACAGCACCGCCAGGGCGGTGAACAGCCCGCCCGCGACCAGCGCGTACAGGTCGAACCGATGCTTCCTCATCACCGCACCACCTCGATGTCGCCGGCGCCCACCGTCACCGTCAGTTCCAGTACTCCCTTGGACGGCTGGCCGTCCGGGACCTCGATCACCACGTCCTCGTCGGTGAACGGCCCGTCGAAGCGCTGCCCGTCCGGCAGGTCGACGCCGCCCGCGCCGTCGCGCAGCTTCAGCCGCAGCTCCACCCCGGCGGGCACCGTCACCCGGGCGCTGCCCGCGCCGACCCGCAGCTCGGTGGCGAGGGTGCCGCCGTGCGGGTCCAGCGCCGACAGGTCCAGGCGGGCGTCGCCCAGGCCCAGCGTGTACCGCGAGCGCAGGTCGTCCTGGGCGGCCGTCCAGGTGCGGTCGCCGGTGGAGTCGGCGACCGTCGCCGAGGTGCCGGCCGCCAGCACCAGGCCCGCCGTCAGCAGCAGCGCCAGCAGGGTCAGCCCGCGGGTCCGCCCCCAGCGGGAGCTGATCGCCATGGCCAGGCCCAGCGGCAGCAGCGCCACCGCCAGCACCGTCGACCAGCGGTGCTCGCCGTGCCCGGCCGCCCCCACCGCCCAGGACGCGCCGAGCGAGACCAGTACCGCCGACGCCCCCAGCACCGAGCGGCCGCGCTCGGCCTTGCGCCGGGCCTTCCACTCGCGGTGCCGGGCCATGCTCTCCCGGTGCCGTTCCATGGCCTGCCGCTGGGCCTCGTGGCGCCGGTCGGCCCGCTCCCGGAAGTCCGTCATCCGGCGTTCCATCCGGTCCTGGTAGGTCTCCTCGCGCGGCTCCTTGCGCAGCGGGTCGCCCTCCGGCAGGTCGGTGCGCTGCCACCACGGCCGGGCGGGCGCCCCGGCGGCGGCGTGGCGCCGCCGCCGTACGGGTCGCGCTCCGGGTGCCGCGGGTCCCACAGGTAGCCGGACGGGCCGACCGGCGGGGTGTCGCCGTACTCCTCGGAGCGGGCCGTGCCGGCCTCCGCGTGCCGGGCCCGGATCCGCTCGTGCAGCTCCGCGCTGCGGGCCCGCCACTCGACCCGCAGGTCCCGGCCGACCGACTCGCTCCAGGTCTTCCAGTCGGCGAACGGGCCGGAGTCCTCCAGCCGGTCGCGCGGGGCGGCCCCGGGGGCCGGCGCGGCCGGGTTCTCGCCGTCGAAGCGGCGCCGCCGCTCCGGGTCGTAGCGCAGCGCCAGGAACACCAGCGCGGCGAGCAGCAGCAGCGGGAACAGCTGGCCGCCGTCGCCCATCGAGGAGAAGAACACCCCGGTGCCGATCACCGTCACCAGCACCGCGCCCACCGACTGGCCGTCGACCCGGCCGGTCAGCACCCGCTGCAGCTCGGTGCTGCCGCCCTCGCCGTCCGCGGCCTCCCGCGGCACCACCAGCCAGGCCAGCCCGTACAGGAACAGCCCGAGTCCGCCGGTCAGGCCGAGCACCGCGATCACCACCCGGAACACCACCGGGTCGATGTCCAGGTAGCGGCCGAGGCCGCCGCACACGCCCGCCACCACCCGGTGCCGGGAGGAGCGGGTGAGCGCCGGGCGGCCCGCTTCGGGGGCGGCCGGCGGGTCCTCCGGGATCTGGTCGTCCGTCATGCCTCCATCCTTCCGGGCCGCCGGGCCCCGCCCAACCGTCCGGGGCCCGGGAGCGACCCTGAACTGTCCCTGAGGGCGGACTAGGGGCCGGACCCTGATGCGCCGCCGCACCGGCACCTGCCACCATCGGTGCCGTGGCCGTACCCGAGACCAGAAACACCGAGCCCGTCCCGACCGACCCGCCGGACGGCGGGACGCCCTACCGGCGGCTGTACCGCAGCCCGCACGGCCGGATCCTCGGCGGCGTCTGCCAGGGCCTGGCCACCCACCTCGGCGTGCCCGTCACCTGGGTGCGGCTGGCGTTCATCGTGCTGTTCTTCTCCGAGGGCATCGGCGCCCTGCTGTACGCCGCGTTCTGGGTGGTGGTGCCGCTGGGCATCAACCAGGCCGCCCCCGGCGCCGCCCCCGCCCGCCGCCCGGCCGCCGACCCCGGCCGCTTCGGGTGGCTGCGCGACCTGCTGGAGCGCACCTTCCACGGCGAGCAGGACGCCCCCGCCGCGGCCGGCGACGGTCCGGCCCCGGCGGGCGCCCGGACCGGCCGGGGCGGCAGCATGGGCCAGCTGTTCGCGCTGGTCGCCCTGGTGATCGGCGTGATGGCGCTGCTGTCCGCGCTCGGCATCCAGACCGCCAAGCCGTACGTGTGGCCGCTGCTCGCGGTCGGCATCGGCGTCGCCCTGGTGTGGCGGCAGGCCGACGACTCGCGCTGGCAGAGCTGGTTCGGCCCGACGCCGGGCAGCCGCCGCGGCGCCTACCTGCGGGTGCTGGCCGGGGCGCTGCTGGTGGTGGCCGGCATCATCGGCTACTTCGTCACCCAGGGCGTGGACTCCCCGGTCGCGCTGGTCGTGGAGTCCTCGCTGGCCGTGGTGGCGGGCGTGCTGGTGCTCGGCGGGCCGTCCATGCTGCGGATGTGGCAGGACCTCGGCGCCGAGCGCACCGCCCGGATCCGGGCCCAGGAGCGGGCCGAGATCGCCGCGCACGTGCACGACTCGGTGCTGCACACCCTCACCCTGATCCAGCGCCGGGCCGAGGACCCCAAGGAGGTGCTGCGCCTGGCCCGCGCCCAGGAGCGCGAACTGCGCCTGTGGCTGTACCGCCCGGAGGCCGCCGCCGAGGCCGCCCCCGACACCCTGGCCGAGCACCTGCGCGAGATCGTTGCCGAGGTCGAGGACCGGCACGGCGTCCACCTGGAGCTGGTCTGCGTCGGCGACTGCCCGATGGACGAGAAGATCGCCTCGCAGATGCAGGCGGCCAGGGAAGCCATGGTGAACGCCGCCAAGTACGGTGGCGGTGGACCGGTCCAGGTCTACGCGGAGGTGGAGGGGAGGACGGTGTCGGTGTTCGTCCGCGACCACGGCCCCGGCTTCGACCCCGACGACCTCCCCGAGGACCGCATGGGCGTACGCGAATCGATCATCGGCCGGATGCGGCGCAACGGGGGCACCGCGCGGGTGCGGCCCGCGCCGGACGGCGGGACCGAGGTCGAGCTGGAGATGGAGAGGGCGGCAGATGACTGACGCAGCGTCAGCGGAGGCACCCGGCAGGCGGGCCCGGGTGGTGCTGGTGGACGACCACCGGATGTTCCGCACCGGCGTGCGGGCCGAGATCGGGCGCACCGACGAGACCGGCATCGACGTGGTCGGCGAGGCCGACGACGTCGAGTCCGCGGTCCGGGTGGTCGCCGAGACCCGGCCCGACGTGGTGCTGCTCGACGTGCACCTGCCCGGCGGCGGCGGCGTCGAGGTGCTGCGCCGCTCGGCCGGCGTCGAGGGGGTGCGCTTCCTCGCGCTGTCCGTCTCGGACGCCGCCGAGGACGTGATCGGCGTGATCCGCGGCGGCGCCCGCGGCTACGTCACCAAGACCATCACCGGCACCGACCTGGTCAACGCGATCTTCCGGATCTCCGACGGCGACGCGGTGTTCTCGCCCCGGCTGGCCGGCTTCGTGCTCGACGCGTTCGCCGCCACCGACACCCCGCCGGTCGACGAGGACCTCGACCGGCTCACCCAGCGCGAGCGCGAGGTGCTGCGGCTGATCGCCCGCGGCTACGCCTACAAGGAGATCGCCAAGCAGCTGTTCATCTCGGTGAAGACCGTGGAGAGCCACGTCTCCGCGGTGCTGCGCAAGCTCCAGCTCTCCAACCGGCACGAACTGACCCGCTGGGCCACCGCCCGCCGCCTGGTCTGACACCCCGGCCCACCGCTGCCCCCGCCCCTTCCCTCCGGCCCGCCGACGGAGCGGCGGGGCAGCGGACGGGCGGCAGGTGACGGTGTGTTTGGATAGGGCCGTGCCGACTTCCCGCCCCCGTCGCCCCCGGGTGCGACGACCCTCCCGTCCCGCCGCCGTGCCGGCCCCCGCGGCCGGACACCGCGACGGCCCCGCCGCATGAGCGTCGGAGCGGCCCGCGGTCCCGCCCGCGGCCCGGACACCGACCCGACCCCGACCGGACCCCGACGGCGCGCCGGGCAGGCCCTGCTGGCCCGGGCCGGCCGCCTGCTGTGGCTCTGGCCCACCGCGCTGACCCTCGCGGTCTGCCTGTACGGGGCGGGCGGACCACTGCCGTGGGACGACGAACTCGCCACCTGGAACGCGGCGAACCGCTCCCCGGCCGAGATCTTCCACCTGCTGGGGAACCTGGACGCCGTGATCGGCGCCTACTACCTGCTGATCCACTTCTGGACCGAGGCGTTCGGGCACTCCGTCCTCGCGCTCCGGATCCCCTCCGCGCTGGCCATGGCCGGGGCCGCCGCCTTCGTCACGCTGACCGGCCGCAAGCTCTTCACGCCCACCGCCGGCCTGGTCGCGGGCCTGCTGTTCGCGTTGACCCCGTCGGTGTCCCGGTACGGGCAGGAAGTCCGCGGCTACGCCTTCGTGGTGCTCTTCGCCGCCGCCGCGACCTTCCTGCTGCTGCGCGCCCTGGAACGGCCCACCGCCGGACGCTGGGTGCTGTACGCGCTCGCGCTGGCCGGCGCCGGACTGTTCCACGTCGTCGCGCTGGTCCTGATCGTCCCGCACGCCCTGGTCGCGGCCGGGCGGTGGTGGACCGGCCGCGCGCGCGGCGTGCTGGTCGGCCACCCGCTCGCCGTCCTCGGCGCGGTGCTGCCGCTGCTCCCGCTGATCGCGCTCGGCCAGGACCAGGTCGGCCGGCAGCTCAGCTGGCTGGCCAAGCCCACCGTCCCGGCCGTCGCCCGGATGTGGCCCAACCTGTACGGCTCGGCCTGGGTCGGCCTGCTGGTGCTCGCCTGCGCGGCGCTGCCGCTGGCCTGGCCGCACGGGCGCCGCCCGGCGGTGGAGGCCGGCCTGGTCGCCGTGCTGCCGATCCCGCTGCTGTGGGCCGCCTCGCAGGGGCACACCTCCTACTTCCTCGACCGCTACCTGCTCTTCACGCTGCCCGCCTGGGCCGTGCTGGCCGGGGCCGGCCTCGCCGCGCTGCGCCCCCGCGCGCTCACCGCGATCGGCCTGGCCGCCGTCCTGGTGCTCGGCGCGCACGACCAGCGGGTGGTGCGCCAGCGCTACGCGCACACCACGTGGGACGGCGCGGCCGCGGCGAAGGTGATCGCCGACGGCTACCGGCCCGGCGACGGCGTCGCGCCGCAGCGCTACGGGAACGCGATCTTCACCGCCGTCCCCACCGCGCTCGACCTCTACCTGCCCGAACGGGTCCGGCTCGACGACGTCTTCGTCGAACGCAGCGCGGTCGAACTCGGCGAGCTCTACCCGCAGTTGTGCGCCGACCCGGCGGCCTGCCTGGACGGCGTCCAGCGGGTCTGGGTGGTCACCGTCCTGCCGGACGAGGACACCGCCCCGGGCCGGGCCCCGGTCGTCCACGACGACCCGTTCGAGGGCTTCGACCCCGCGCAGGCCGCGGCACTGCGCAAGGCCTTCCCGAAGAGCACCGTCACCCACCGGCACAACGTCCTGGTCACCCTGATGGAACGCTGACCCGGGCCACCTGCCCGCCGGGCCGCCCGCGCCCGCTCCCGCGCCCGGCGAGCCTGCGCGGGCCGCCGCACCCCGCTGCATAGCGTGGGCGCCGTGCCAGCCACCCCCGCGACCGCGCCCGGCCGGCGCCCGCCGGACGGGGCGGGCCGTGCCCCGGGTCCTGACCGGGGACGCCGACGCGCCGGGCCGCGCACCCGCCGCCCGCCGGCGCCCCCGCTACCCCCGCCCCGCCGTCCGGGCCGCCCTGCTCGGCTACCTCGCGGTCCGGGCCGCCGGAGTCCTGCTGCTGGCCGGCTGGGCCGGCCCGGTCGGCGCCGCGCACCGGCTCGACGGCATGTGGGACGCCCACTGGTACCGGCAGATCGCCCTGCACGGCTACGCGGGCACCCCGCCGGTGCCCGGCCCGTACGGCCCGTACGAGGCGTACGCGTTCTTCCCCGGGTACCCGCTCCTGGTCCGGGCCGCCGCGCTGCTGCTCCCGGTCGGCGCGGCGGCGCTCGCGGTGGCCTGGGCGGCGTCGCTGGCCGCCGCCGGGGGGATCTTCGCGGTCGCCGCCCGGCTGTACGGCGACCGGGCCGGGGTGTGCGCCGCCGTGCTGTGGGGCGTCCTGCCGTACGCGGTGGTGGAGAGCGCCGCCTACTCGGAGCCGCTGTTCACCGCCTTCGCCGCCTGGGCCGTGCACGCGGCGCTCCGGCGCCGCTGGGTGGCCGCCGGGCTGCTCTGCGCCGCCGCCGGGCTGACCCGCCCGACCGGGGCCGCGCTCGCCCTGGCGGTCGCCGTCGCCGCGCTGCTGGAGTGGGCGCGTCCGGGCCCGGGCGCGGCCGGCCGCCGCGACCCGCGCGCCCTGGCCGGGGCGCTGCTGGCGCCGCTGGGCTGCGCGGGCTTCGTCGCCTGGGTGGGGTGGCGCAAGGGCCGCTGGGACGGCTACTTCCGGGTCCAGGACGCCTGGCAGAGCCGGTTCGACCTCGGCCGCTCCACCCTGCTCGCCTTCCGCCGCCTGCTGACCGCCGCCGAACCGGTCTGGCTGGCCGACGTGGTCGCCGCCGGCACCCTGCTGGCCGCCGTGCTGCTGCTGGCGCTCTCGGCGCTGCGCCGCCAGCCGCCGGTGCTGCTGCTGTACAGCGCCGCGATGCTGGCCCTGGCGCTCGGCGACGCCGCCTACTTCACCTCCCGGGCGCGCTTCCTGCTGCCCGCCTTCGGACTGCTGCTCCCGCTCGCCACCGCCCTGGCCCGCACCCGCGGCCGGGCGGTGCCCGCGGTGCTGCTCGGCGCGGCCGCGCTGCTCTCCGCGGCGTACGGCGGCCACGTCGTCCTGGTCTACCCCGACGCCCCGTGACCCGCGCCCGCGGCGCCGGGCCGCCGGAACCCGCGGTCCCCGCGGCCCCGTTCGGGGAAGC
Source organism: Kitasatospora sp. YST-16 (assembly GCF_026802215.1). Lineage (NCBI taxonomy): Bacteria > Bacillati > Actinomycetota > Actinomycetes > Kitasatosporales > Streptomycetaceae > Kitasatospora > Kitasatospora sp. YST-16. The sequence continues at coordinate 2,705,131 of NZ_CP113837.1, read as the reverse complement.
GGCCTGGGATGTCGGCGGCGGGTCATAGACTCGAAGGGCCATGAGTAGCCTCTTCGATGACCTCCCGCTCCCCGGCTTCGAGCGTCCCGCCGTCGGGTCGAGCCCCCGCCCCGCAGCGCCGCAGGCGCCGCTGCCGCAGTGGTCGGAGGAGGAGGCACCGCCCGCCGACGAACCGCCCTACGAGCCGTACGACGCCGGCCCCTACGACGAGCCGTACGGGGAGGACATCCCCGACGGGCTGTTCGCCACCGACCACGCCGCCGAGGCCGAGCGCGACGCCTGGCACCGCAACGGCGCGGCCCGCACCGTGGTCGACCCGGCGCAGCTGCTGGAGGGCATGAACGACCCGCAGCGCGAGGCCGTGCTGCACGCCGGGTCGCCGCTGCTGATCGTGGCCGGCGCCGGCTCCGGCAAGACCCGGGTGCTCACCCACCGGATCGCCCACCTGCTGGCCGCCCGCGGCGTGCAGCCCGGCGAGATCCTGGCGATCACCTTCACCAACAAGGCCGCCGGCGAGATGCGCGAGCGCGTCGAGGCGCTGGTCGGCCCGCGCGCCAAGGCGATGTGGGTCTCCACCTTCCACAGCGCGTGCGTGCGGATCCTGCGCCGCGAGGCCAAGCAGCTGGGCATGAACTCCAGCTTCTCGATCTACGACTCGGCGGACTCGCAGCGCCTGATGTCCCTGGTCTGCCGGGACCTCGACCTCGACCCCAAGCAGTTCCCGCCGAAGTCCTTCACCGCCAAGGTCAGCAACCTCAAGAACGAGCTGATCGACGAGGAGACGTACGCCGACCAGGCCGCCAACCCGATGGAGAAGAAGCTCGCCGAGGCGTACTTCCTCTACCAGCGGCGGCTGCGCGAGGCCAACGCCCTCGACTTCGACGACATCATCATGACCACCGTCAACCTGCTGCAGGCGTTCCCCGACGTCGCCGAGCACTACCGGCGCCGGTTCCGGCACATCCTGGTCGACGAGTACCAGGACACCAACCACGCCCAGTACACGCTGGTGCGCGAGCTCTCCGGCGGCTCCGCGGGGCAGGCGCCCCGGATGACGGCCGACGGCGACTACGTGAACCCCGCCGACGCGCAGCTCGCGCAGATCCCGCCTGCCGAGCTGTGCGTGGTCGGCGACGCCGACCAGTCGATCTACGCCTTCCGCGGCGCGACCATCCGCAACATCCTCCAGTTCGAGGAGGACTACCCGAACGCGACGACGATCCTGCTGGAGCAGAACTACCGCTCCACCCAGACCATCCTCACCGCCGCCAACTCGGTCATCGAACGCAACACCAACCGCCGCAAGAAGAACCTGTGGACGGCCGGCGACCAGGGCGAGCAGGTCGTCGGCTACGTCGCCGACGACGAGCACGGCGAGGCCCAGTTCATCGCCGAGGAGATCGACCGGCTCACCGACGCCGGCCACGCCCGCCCCGGCGACGTGGCGATCTTCTACCGCACCAACGCCCAGTCCCGGGTCTTCGAAGAGGTGTTCATCCGGGTCGGCCTGCCCTACAAGGTCGTCGGCGGCGTGCGCTTCTACGAGCGCAAGGAGGTCAAGGACGTCCTGGCCTACCTACGGGTGCTCTCCAACCCCGAGGACACCGTCCCGCTGCGCCGCATCCTCAACGTCCCCAAGCGCGGCATCGGCGAGCGCGCCGAGGCGATGATCGACGCCCTCGCCTCCCGCGAGCGGATCTCCTTCGCCGCCGCGCTGCGCCGGGTCGACGAGGCGTACGGGATGGCCGCGCGCTCCGCCAACGCCGTCAAGAAGTTCAACGAACTGCTGGCCGGGCTGCGCCAGGTCGTCGAGTCCGGCGCCGGACCGGCCGCCGTGCTGGAGGCCGTCCTGGAGGAGACCGGCTACCTCGCCGAACTGCAGTCCTCCACCGACCCGCAGGACGAGACCCGGGTGGAGAACCTCCAGGAGCTCGCCTCGGTCGCCCTCGAGTACGAGAAGGACCCGGGGGAGCGCCCCGAGGGCGACGAGGGCCCGCCGGTCGGCTCGCTCGCCGACTTCCTGGAGCGGGTCGCCCTGGTCGCCGACTCGGACCAGATCCCGGATGCGAAGCAGTCCGGGACATCAGAAGGAAGCCCGGACGACGAGGACGGGGCCGGGGTCATCACGATGATGACCCTGCACACCGCCAAGGGCCTGGAGTTCCCCGTCGTCTTCCTCACCGGCATGGAGGACGGGATCTTCCCGCACATGCGGGCCCTCAACCAGGCCAAGGAACTGGAGGAGGAGCGCCGCCTCGCCTACGTCGGCCTCACCCGGGCCCGGCAGCGGCTCTACCTGACCCGCTCGGTGCTGCGCAGCGCCTGGGGCCAGCCCTCCTACAACCCGGCCTCGCGCTTCCTGGAGGAGATCCCGGAGAAGCTGATCGAGTGGAAGCGCACCGGCGCCGCCGCGGTGCCGGTCTCGCGCGGCTACTCGTCCTCGGGCTCGTCCGGCTCGGGCTCCTCGCGGGGCTCCGGCTCCTCGGCGGCCGCCTCGCCGAAGGCCGGCTGGGGCAGGTCCGCCCGGACGGTCACCGACCGGGAGGTCGTCGCGCTCGCCGTCGGCGACCGGGTCAGCCACGACAGCTTCGGCCTCGGCACCGTCGTCGCCACCCAGGGCGTCGGCGACAAGGCCCGCGCCACGGTCGACTTCGGCTCCGCCGGGCGCAAGGAACTGCTGCTGCGCTACGCCCCCGTCGAGAAGCTCTGACGGGCCGGGCGGCCCCGCACGCTGTGATTTTGCCCTCCTCTCGGCAGGTGGGGAAGGACGGCGGCCCCGCCGGGCCGCTACCCTCCCCTCAGATCTGTTAAAAGTGGTTAACACCGAGCCCGCGGCCGAGAGCGGCCGGGTGGTGGACAACGTGGTCCAGGAGGCAGTCATGGTGGTGTCGGGGCCGATCCGAGTCGTGGTCGCCAAGCCCGGACTCGACGGGCACGACCGGGGAGCCAAGGTCATCGCGCGCGCCCTGCGCGACGCCGGCATGGAGGTCATCTACACCGGCCTCCACCAGACCCCCGAGCAGATCGTCGACACGGCGATCCAGGAGGACGCCGACGGCATCGGCCTGTCCATCCTCTCCGGCGCGCACATGACCCTCTGCGCCAAGGTGATCGAGCTGCTCAAGGAGCGCGACGCCGCCGACATCAAGGTCTTCTGCGGCGGGATCATCCCGGACGCCGACATCACCGAGCTGAAGGCCCTCGGCGTCGCCGACATCTTCACCCCGGGCACCTCCACCCAGGACGTGGTCAGCTGGGTCGAGTCCAACCTGCGCTCCGCGTAGCGGACCGGACGGGCAGCACGGCAGGGGCCGGGAGCGGAAACACCGCTCCCGGCCCCTGCCGCGTCCGGGTCTGGTCGCGTTCGGGCCTAGTCGAGTTCGGCGAGCATCGCCTGGCGGAAGCGGAGGGTGCCGGCGAGGCGGGTGAAGGTGTCGGACCAGGCGGTGTCGGGGGAGGTGTCGGCGGCGAGGGCCTCCACGGCGGGGGCGGTCTCGGGGGCGAGGGCGCGTTCGGTCATGCCGAGGACGCCGCTGTGGCTCCAGGGGTAGGAGCCGAGTTCGGCGGCGCGCTTGAGGGCGGCGACGACGGCGGTGGAGAGCGGGGGCGTCCACGGGGTGGCGCAGGCGCCGAGGAGTTGGAAGGCGTCGCCGAGGCCGTGGGTCTGGACGAACGCGGCCGTCCAGGCGGCACGTTCGGCGGGCGGCAGGACGGCGAGCAGCTTGGCGGGGGCGCCCGGCGCGCGGGTGTCGCGGCCGGGGCGGGGCGGGGTGCCGAGCAGGGCGCGGGCCCAGGCGGCGTCCTGCTGCCGGACGGCGGCCCGGGCCCAGGCCTCGCGCAGGTCCTCGGCCCACTCGGCGCCGCCGCCGTCGGGCGAGTCGGTGGTGGGCAGGGCGAGCAGCTGCTCGGGGGTGCGGCCGGTGTCGGCCGTCCAGCCGGCGAGCGGCGCCCCGGCGACGACCTCGCCGAACCACCAGGCGCGCTCGCCGCGCCCGGTGGGGGACTTCACGGGTATGCCGTCGCGCTGCATGGCGGCGTCGCAGGCGGCGGGCGGGGTGATGTGCAGCCGGTCGCCGTCGGGCCGGACGGCGCTCCGGGCGCGGGCGGCCATCCGGGCGGCCAGGGCGGAGCCGGGCAGGGTGGAGAGCAGTTCCGCGGCGGTGGCCCGGACGTTCTTGGAGCGGTCGGAGAGCGCGGCCTCCAGGAACTCCTCGTCGGCGGCGGAGAGCCCGTCCTGGAGGGCGTCCAGGAAGAGCACCCGGTCCTCGGCCCGCTCGGTGCTCCAGGTGGAGGCGAGCAGGGCCAGTCCGGCGGCCGGGTCGGTGCGGCGCAGCCGGGTGAGGTGGGTGACGCGTTCCGCGAACAGCCCTTCCTGCCAGAGGAGTTCACCGGGCTGGTCGAGGGCGTCCTGGTCGCCGGCGGTGCGGGTGACGTACTTCCAGTCGGGATTGTGCGGGGCCAGCCAGCGGCCGAGCGGGCCGGCCAGGGTGACGGCGTCGGAGCGGAGTTCGGAGCGGGCCCGGCCGGTGTCCAGCAGGGCCGGGACGAGGGCGGGCGGCAGCCGGTAGCCGCGGGTGCGGGCGGCGGTCAGCCACTGCGGGAGGAGTTCGGAGAGGTTGGCGGTGGTGCCGTGGCCGCTGCGGGTGCCGAGCAGGACGGCCAGTCGGCGGGCGGCGGCCTCGGGCAGCGCGGGCCGGGGGTCGGCCGGGGCGGGCTCGGGGGTGTCGACGGCGGGCGCGGGCAGCGCGCCGGCCCGGCGGCGGACGGCGGCGACGGCGGCCAGGTCGAGCAGCGCGCCGGCCGGGTCGGCCCGGTCGACGGCGGCGGACAGCGGGGTGCGGGCCTCGGGCAGCGGGCGGCGGTCGGTGCCGAGCAGGGCGGCGCCCTGCAGGTCGGCCCAGTCGTCGGAGCCGGTGGGGCCGGTGGGGCCGGTGCCGGTGAGGGGGGAGGCGGTCATGCCCGGACTCCGTTCGGCCGGTGGGTGATGGTGCGGTGGCGGCGGCCCCAGCCGCTGGCCAGGGCGGCGCGGCGGGCGGCGTGGTGCAGGGTGATGCGTCGGACGGCGGTGTGCTGCCGGGTGCGGGTCATGGTTTCCTCCGGTCGACGGTGGCGGTGCGTCAGGGGGCGCCGGGGAGCGTCCCGTTCCGTCGGGGGGTGGGCTTGCGGTGCGGGGAGCGTGGGTGACGGCGCATCAGGGCGTGCCGGGCTGACCCGGCGGCCGACGGTTCGTCAGCGGGGTTGCGTGCGTGTCGGGTTGGGGCGAGGTGGGTTCGGGCGGCGGCGGTCAGCCGAGGGCGACCGGCCGGTGGTCGGCGTCCCAGGCGGTGACCGGGGCGAAGCCGTGGTGGCCGCACTCGCCGAACAGGGTGACGGGGTGGCCGGCGGAGACCGCGGCGAGCCGCCACAGGGCGGGCTCGGGCAGGGCGCCGCGGCGCACCGGCAGGGTGTGGGTGCCGTCGGTGAGCTGCCAGCCGTCCGGGGTGCGGACCGGCACCACGTCGGCCAGCACGGCCGGCCAGCTGTCCAGCCACGGGTCCTCGGCGACGGCGGCGCCGTACTCGGCGAGCGCCGCGGCGGGCGACAGGCCGGCCGGCGCGGCGGCCGGGGCGGGCTCGGGGCTGCCGTAGCGGGTGCCGAGGACGGCGCGCAGCGGGCGGGCGCCGGGGTGGTAGGCCAGGTCGGCCTCCAGCAGGCGGCCGGTGGGCAGGGCGAGGTCCGGGGCCTGGCCGGGGCGGCCGAAGGCGAGCAGTAGGGCCTGCCGTCCGGTCTTCGCGCCGCGCAGCCAGACCCGGCGGGTGGTCAGCCGGTCGTCGGCGGTGTCCCGGCTGCCCAGGACGTGCCAGCGGTCCCGGACGGTCGGGCCGGCGAGCAGCTCGGCGGTGTCGGTGGTGAAGCCGACCCGGGTGCGGACGGTCGCCGCGAGGGCCTGGGGCAGGGTGTCGATCCGGCCGTAGGCGCCGGCCAGCAGGTGCAGCATCGCGTACTCCTCCAGCAGTTCGTCCTGCGGGGCCCCGGCCAGCGCCCGGACCCGGGAGGCCAGGCCGGGGGCCTGGGCGTCGACCATCCGGGCGGCGACCTCCTCCCAGGCGCCGGCCGGCTGCGGGTCGGCCAGGCCGCGGCGGACGCCGTCGACGAGCCGCAGCCGCAGCTCGCGGGCTCCGCCGGCGACCCGGGCGGAGCGCTTCCCGGCCCGCTTGCGGGCGGCCTCCGGGTCCGCGTCGGCGGCCCTGGCCTGCTGCTTGGCGGCCTTGTCGGCGGCGGCCCGGCCGCGGCCGTCCAGCCACTCCTGCACCCAGTCCGGCGGGGTGGCCCCGTCGGCGACCGCCCCGGGCCCGGCGGCCCACAGCAGGAGCAGCCCGAGGGCGTGCTTGCACGGGAACTTCCGGCTCGGGCAACTGCACTTGTACGCGGGCGTCCCGAGCTCCACCGCCGTCCGGTAGGGCGTGCTGCCGCTGCCCTTGCACAGGCCCCACAGCGCGCCGCCGCCGGTGCCGGTGGCCGACCACGGGGCGGGCCCGGAGAGCTTGCCCGCGGCCTTCAGGGAAGCCGGGTCGGGCGCCAGCGAAAGGACGTGTTCGGTGCTCCAGCGTTCCTCCATGGCACCGACGATAGGGGGACCCACTGACAACCCCTCAGGGCGCTGGCGGGGCCCTGGCGGGCGTCCTAGTCGGTGAGGGCGCCGAACACCATGTTCCACCAGCTGTCCGGGGCGGCGAAGGCGTACGGGTCGCGGGCGGCGAGGTACTCGCGGAGCTTGGCGGTGTACTCGTCCGCCTGCCGGTCGGACACCCCGGCGACGTGCTTGAGGCGCAGCGCGTACCGGTAGAGGAACTCGACGAAGGAGGCCAGGTCCCGGTTCACGATCTCGGCGGTGGGCTCCTCGCCGAGGCCGAGCAGGATCACGTACCCGTTGTCGAGGTCCAGGCAGTAGCGCATCAGGTCGGCGTCGGTGGGGCCGCCGAGGGCCAGCACGGTGACGCCGTCGTCCCCGGCGCTGATCGGCACCAGGGTGTACGCGAGCGGGTCGCCCTTCACCTTGGCCGTGAACAGCACGTCGACGAAGACCGGCACGCCGACCTCCGCGAGCAGGCGGGCGTCCTCCTCCGGGATGCCGTTGGCGAGGGCCTCCTCCAGGGGCATCCGGACGATGCCGTCGGGGCTGAACAGCTCGGCGAGTTCGGCGTATGTGGCCACGTCAGGTCTCCAGTGTCGTCACGGTGCGGTGGGCCGGTCGCCGTCAGGCGGGGACGCGGCCGGCGGCCTGCAGCAGGCGCCACCAGTCGTCCCGGGCGAGGTCGTCCGGGTCGTCGCTCTCGACCAGCTCCGGGAAGCGCGGTCCGGCGGCCCAGTCGGAGACGAACGCGTCGAGGCCGTCGGCGAGCCGGACCAGGGTGCAGCCCTGGTACCAGAGGCCGCTGCCGGCGCGGGCCGCCCAGACGCTGCCGTCGGTGGTGTCGAGCAGCAGCGGGGCCTCGTTGACCGTGCCGATCATCAGGTAGTCCTCGACGTTCGGGATCCCGGCGGCCCGGGCGAGCGTCTCGGCGTACTCGTAGAACGGGAGTTCCTCGGCGGGGAGGACGGTCGCCCGCACCCCGAGGTGGATCCCGTTGCTCAGCGACAGTAGCCGCCGCAGGTCGGCCGGGAGCCCGTCGGGCAGCGAGCCGGCCGGTGCGCCCGGGCGGATCCGGACCGCCGGCAGGTCGGGGTCGGCCTGCCGGGCGCGGATCAGCTCCGGGATGAGCAGTTCCATGGTCTCGCCGCTCGGCACCGCTACCACCACTTCCACTTCACCTTGATCTTGATCGGGGTCCCGACCGGCACCTTGTGGTCCTCCAGGCTCCGGTTGATCTGCTGTGAGCCGATGTCCCAGTTGGTCCACTTGTGCAGCATCCGGAGATTCTTCCACGAGTCCTGGCCGCCGAGTTGGAGCTCGTTGATGTGGTCCGCCTCCATCGCGTGGACCCGCTCCATGATCTTGTCGTAGTTCGGCGAACCCTTGTGCTCGTTGTGCAGGATCTGGATCAGGGCGTTCTTGTACTCGGTGGTCAGCTCCTTCTCGCGCGCCACCTTCGGCGCGTTGAAGAGCTTGCCCTGCTTGCCGAGCCGCTGCAGGGCCATGGCCTTCTGCATGAACTCCAGCCGCGGCATGCCGTGCTTCCACTCGAGCGTGATGGTGTGCGGCTCCAGTCCGGGCTTGGGCCCGTGGTGCTCCGGGCCCTGGGCCTTGCGGACGCCGTCGGCCTTCGAGTCCAGCCGGAGGATCTTCTTGAGGGCGTCCTCCAGGTTCTTGTCGTTCTGCTCGTGGTTCTTGGAGGTCTGCTGCAGACCCTTGGCCATGTTCTGCAGGTGTTCCTGCAGTTGGCTCTCGGCCTTGCGGATGACGTCCAGGATCTTGGTGGAGCCGTTGGCCACCGCCGAGGCCAGCGGGTCCTGGCCGTGGTGCTTGAGCAGCCGTTTGTGGGCGTTGCCGCTGTGCGGGCCGGCCGCGCCGTGCAGGCGTTCGGCGTGCTGCATCAGGCGGCGGGCCATTCGGTCGGTCTCGCCGTAGTTGTGGCGGATCTCGCTCACTGCCGGGCCTCCCCGCCGGTCACCGCGGAGCCGAGCTGCGACTGCTTCGCCCCGTCCAGGCCGGAGCGGCCGACGGAGCCCCAGTCGACGCCCTGCTTCATGCCGAGGGCGTTCTCGCCGAGTTGCAGCACCAGGTCGCCGGCCATGTTGGACAGCGCGTTGAGGACGGGCTCCTCGACGACCGAGAGCAGCTGCTGGACGATCTGCTGCTCGGCCTCCTTGAGCAGGCGGCGGACGATCAGCCGGGTCGCCTGGGTGGCGCCCAGCGCCCCGGCCTCGGAGAGGCCGAAGGTGAACGGCGCGGCGGCCTGGGCGGCGATCACCTCGACGGCCAGGGCGACGAGTTGGGCGACCGCGGCGATCTTGGCGCCGGTGATCACCAGGGCGGCGCCGTCCAGTGCGGTGGCGAGCAGCCGGCCGGCCTCGCCGAGGCCCTCCAGGTGCTTGCCCGCCACCGAGGTCCAGTGGTTGTTGAAGGCGTCGCTGGCCGGGCCGACGTTCTCCGAGACCAGGCGGGCGACGGCGGCGATGGTGTCGGTGCGCCCCTCGTCGACCTCCTCGGCGAACGCCCGCATGCTGTCGGCGATCTCGCGGAACTCGTCCTCGTCCACGTTCGGCCAGTTGACGCCGATGAGGTCGAGGACCCAGGCGACCTCGTCGGGCAGGACCACTCCCATGACACGCACCCCCCGAGCGCTAATCAGTCCATCGGACGATATGGCCCGTCCGCCGCGGGGGGCAAGGAAGTTGGCGGACCGGCGGACCGGCGGCCGCGGCTCCGGTTGTCAGTGGCGGGGGGCAGAGTGGAACTCGCACGGGGCGAACGGGAGTTCTCCCGCCCAGGTCAGCGCCCGTGCCGCCCGTCCTTCTCGCGCCCGCTGCGCGCACCGTTCTGATGACCCGTGAGATCCCCGTGAGATCGGAGCAGTCGATGACCACCGAGACGACCAGCGAGGTCCTGCGGCAGCACGCCGAGGACGCGTTCGCCGAGGAGCTGGCCGCCCTCGCCCGGCACGACGACCGGACCAGGCCGGAGCGCTGGCGGCTCTCACCGTGGGCGGTCGCCACCTACCTGCTGGGCGGCGAGCTCGCCGACGGCACGGTGATCACGCCGAAGTACATCGGGCCGCGCCGGGTGATCGAGGTCGCCGTGACCACGCTGGCCACCGACCGGGCGCTGCTGCTGCTCGGCGTGCCCGGCACCGCCAAGACCTGGGTCTCCGAGCACCTCGCCGCGGCGATCTCCGGCGATTCGACGCTGCTGGTCCAGGGCACCGCCAGCACCCCCGAGGAGGCCGTCCGCTACGGCTGGAACTACGCCCAGCTGCTGGCCCACGGCCCCAGCGAGGACGCGCTGGTGCCCTCCCCGCTGATGCGCGCCATGCGGCACGGGCAGATCGCCCGGGTCGAGGAGCTCACCCGCATCCCGGCGGACGTGCAGGACAGCCTGATCACCATCCTGTCCGAGAAGACCCTCCCCGTCCCGGAGCTGGGCTCCGAGGTGCAGGCGGTGCGCGGCTTCAACGTGATCGCCACCGCCAACGACCGCGACCGCGGCGTCAACGAGCTGTCCTCCGCGCTGCGCCGCCGCTTCAACACCGTGGTGCTGCCGCTGCCCGGCACCCTGGAGGAGGAGGTGGAGATCGTCACCCGCCGGGTCGGCCAGCTCGGCCGCTCGCTCGACCTGCCCGAACTGCCGGGCGGCGCCGAGGAGATCCGCCGGGTGGTGACGGTCTTCCGCGAGCTGCGGGCCGGACTGACGGCCGACGGCCGGACGAAGGTGAAGACCCCCAGCGGCACGCTCTCCACCGCCGAGGCGATCTCGGTGGTCACCAACGGCCTCGCGCTGGCCGCGCACTTCGGCGACGGCGTGCTGCGCGCGGGCGACGTCGCGGACGGCATCGTCGGCGCGGTGGTCCGCGACCCGGTCGCCGACCGCCAGGTGTGGCGCGAGTACGTGGAGGGCGTGGTCCGCGACCGCGACGGCTGGAAGGACTTCTACCGGGCCGCCCGGGAGGTTTCCGCGTGAGTGCCGAGGCCATGAGCGCCAAGGCGGCGGGCGCGGAGACGGCGGGCGCGGAGACGGCGGGCGCCAGGGCGGCGGGCGCGGAGGTGACGCTGCTCGGGGTGCGCCACCACGGCCCCGGCTCGGCCCGCGCGGTGGCCGCCGCGCTGGCCGCTCTGCAGCCCGACGCGGTGCTGATCGAGGGCCCGCCGGAGGCCGACGGGCTGGTCGCGGCCGCCGCCGAGAAGGAGATGGTGCCGCCGGTCGCGCTGCTCGCCCACGTCGCCGACGACCCGGCGCGGGCCGCGTTCTGGCCGTTCGCCGAGTTCTCGCCCGAGTGGGTGGCGCTGCGGCACGCGCTGGACGCCGGCGTGCCCGTCCGGTTCATCGACCTGCCCGCCGCGCAGAGCCTCGCGCTCGGCCCGCGCGGCGCCGAGGACGCACACGGTGAGGACGCACAGGGCGGGGCCGCGCCCGGCGAAGGCGACCCAACCGTTACCGGGGAGGGCGACACCTCCGGCGGCGACGGCGCGTCAGAAGAAGGGGAGGGGTCGGGAGTGCCGGGGGGCACTTCCGGGCCCGCGCCCGTCGACCCGATCGCCGAACTCGCCGCCGCCGCCGGCCACCCCGACCCGGAGTCCTGGTGGGAGGACGCGGTCGAGCACCGCACCCCCGACGGCGACCCCCTGGCCCCGTTCGCCGCCCTCGCCGAGGCGATGGCCGCGCTGCGCGAGCACCACCCCGCCGAGCGGCGCGACCTGGTCCGTGAGGCCGCCATGCGCCAGCAGGTCCGGGCCGCCCGCCGGGCCGGGCACCGGCGGATCGCCGTGGTCTGCGGCGCCTGGCACGTCCCGGCGCTCGCCGCGACGCCCACCGTCGCGCACGACCGGGCCCTGCTCGCCGAGCTGCCCAAGAAGCTCAAGGTCGAACTGACCTGGGTGCCGTGGACGCACCGCCGGCTGTCCCAGCACACCGGCTACGGCGCGGGCATCGACTCGCCCGGCTGGTACCACCACCTGTTCACCTCCCCCGAGCAGCCGGTCGCCCGCTGGATGACCAAGGTCGCCGAACTGCTCCGCGCCGAGGACCACCCGGTCTCCTCCGCGCACGTCATCGAGGCGGTCCGGCTCGCCGACACCCTCGCCGCGGTGCGCGGCCGCCCGCTGCCCGGCCTCACCGAGACCCTGGACGCGGTGCGCGCCGTGATGTGCGACGGCTCGGACGTCGCGCTCGCCCTGGTGCACCGGCGCCTGGTGGTCGGCGACGCGCTCGGCGAGGTCCCCGACTCGGTGCCCGCCGTCCCGCTCCAGCGCGACCTCACCCGCCTGCAGCGCACCCTGCGGCTCAAGCCCGAGGCCGAACCCCGGGACCTCGTCCTCGACCTGCGCAAGGACCTCGACGGCGAACGCTCCCGGCTGCTGCACCGGCTGCGGCTGCTCGGCCTGCACTGGGGCCGCCCGTCCCGGGACGGCGTCAACTCCACCGGCACCTTCCGGGAGACCTGGCAGCTGTGCTGGGAGCCGGAGTTCTCGGTCCGGCTGGTCGAGGCCGGCCAGTGGGGCACCACCGTGCGCTCCGCCGCCACCGGCAAGGCCGTCGCCGACGCCGCGAACGCCGAACTCACCGCCCTGACCGCGCTCGCCGAGCAGTGCCTGCTGGCCGACCTGCCCGACGCGCTGCCCGAGGTGATGCGGGCCCTCGCCGACCGCGCCGCGCTCGACACCGATGCCGGGCACCTGGCCGCCGCGCTCCCCGCCCTGGTCCGCACCCTGCGCTACGGCGACGTCCGGGCCACCGACACCAGCGCGCTCACCGCCGTCGCGCACGGCCTCGCCGAACGCCTCAGCCTCGCCCTGCCCGCAGCCTGCACCGGCCTCGACGCGGACGGCGCGGCCGCCCGCCGCACCGAACTCGACGCCGTCCACCAGGCGATCGCCCTGCTCGGCGGCGACACCGCCGAACGCTGGGCCGGCGCGCTGGCCGCCCTCGCCGCCCGCGAACCGCACGGCGGCCCCGCGACCGGCGTCCCCGGCCTGCTGCGCGGCCGCGCCGTGCGGCTGCTGCTGGACGACGGGCGGCTCGACGCGGAGGAGGCCGGGCGGCGGCTCGGCCTGGTGCTCTCCACCGCCTCCGAACCGGCCGACGCGGGCGGCTGGGTCGAGGGCTTCGTCTCCGGCGGCGGCGCGCTGCTGCTGCACGACCCGACGCTGCTCGGCCTGCTCGACGCCTGGCTGTGCGGGGTGCCGGCCGACGCCTTCACCGACCTGCTGCCGGTGCTGCGCCGGACCTTCTCCTCGCTGGAGACGGGCGTCCGCCACACCATCGGCTCCCGGGTCGCGGCCGGCCCGCTCACGGCTCCCGCGGGGGGCTCCGCCCCGAGCGCCCCGCTCGACGAGGAGCGCGCCGACGCGACCACGGAGGTGCTGGCCCTCCTGCTGGGCGTGCACGTCCCGCAGCCGCGCATCCCGCGCCAGACGGACCGCCGGGCCACGGCCTGACCTCTCCCCTCCCTTTCCCCTTCCGCTTCGCGCAGTTCCCCGCGCCCCTCGGGGCGCGGGAGTTAAGGAGTGATTCGAATGACTGTCCGTCAGGACGACGAGCGGATGCGGCGCTGGCGGCTGGTGCTGGGCAGCGACGGGGACGGCACGGGGGTGCGGCTGACCGGGCGGGACGCGGCGATGGACGGGGCGCTGGGGGCGCTGTACCGGGAGGACGGGAAGCGGTCAGCGGGGCTCGGGGGGTCGGCGCCGAAGGTGGCGCGCTGGCTGGGGGACATCCGGGAGTACTTCCCGACCAGCGTGGTGCGGCTGATGCAGCAGGACGCGATCTCCCGCCTCGGCCTGGACCGGCTGCTGCTGGAGCCGGAGATGCTGGCCGCCGTCGAGCCGGACGTGCACCTGGTGGGGACGCTGCTGTCGCTGAAGCACGCGCTGCCGGAGACCACTCGGGAGACGGCCCGGATGGTGGTCGGCAAGGTGGTGGCGGAGCTGGAGCGCCGGCTCGCCGACAAGACCCGTTCGACGGTCGGCGGGGCGTTGGACCGCAGCGCCCGGGTGAACCGGCCCCGGCACCGGGACATCGACTGGGACCGCACCATCCGGGCCAACCTGTCGACGTACCTGCCCGAGTACCGCACGGTCGTCCCGGAGCGGCTGGTCGGCTACGCGCGGGCGCAGCGGGCGGTGAAGAAGGACGTCATCCTGTGCATCGACCAGTCCGGGTCGATGGCGCCGTCGGTGGTGCACTCGGCGGTGTTCGGCGCGGTGCTGGCGTCGATGCCGAGCCTGGACACCCGGCTGGTGGTGTTCGACACCTCGGTGGTCGACCTGACCGAGCAGCTGAGCGACCCGGTGGACGTGCTGTTCGCCACCCAGCTGGGCGGCGGCACCGACATCAACCGGGCGCTGGCGTACTGCCAGTCGAAGATCAGCCGCCCGTCCGAGACGATCGTGGTGCTGATCAGCGACCTGTACGAGGGCGGGATCCGCGACGAGATGCTGAAGCGGGTCGCGGCGATGAAGGCCGCGGGGGTGCAGTTCATCGCGCTGCTGGCGCTGTCCGACGAGGGCGCCCCGGCGTACGACCACGCGCACGCGCAGGCGCTGGCGGAGCTGGGCGCCCCGGCGTTCGCCTGCACGCCGGACGCGTTCCCGGAGATCATGGCGGCGGCGATCGAGAAGCGTCCGCTGCCGGTGCCCGACCGGGGGTGAGCGGAATGGTCTGGGGCCGGTCAAGGGGCGCGGCGCCCACTCGTCCGGGTGAAGCGGTGGTGGGCCTCACCGCTGCGCGCCCCCGCTGGTGAGGGGCCCGGACCGGGGCGGTTGTGACGGTTCTCACCAAGGCGGACCCGGCCCCGGGCGAAACACGCCGGTCGTCCGGGGATAACCTGCCATGCGGACGTGACGCGCGTGTTGATTGACGATGCGCCCGGCAACTGCGTGGGCCGCAAGGCCGTACATCTGCGTACCCGCTCAGTGTCGACGACCCGCAGCGAAGATCCTGCCGTGGCACGCTCGTAGAGACACATTCCGCGACCACGAACAAGGACAAACACGTGGACCTGTTCGAGTACCAGGCGAGGGACCTCTTCGCCAAGCACGGCGTACCCGTGCTTGACGGCGATGTCATCGAGACCGCCGCAGACGCTGCCGCCATCGCGGAGCGCTTCGGCGGCCGAGCCGTCGTCAAGGCTCAGGTGAAGGTGGGTGGCCGAGGCAAGGCCGGTGGCGTGAAGCTCGCGTCCGACCCGCAGGACGCCGTGGCCAAGGCCGAGGCGATCCTCGGCATGGACATCAAGGGCCACACCGTCCACAAGGTGATGCTGGCCCAGACCGCGGACATCAAGGAGGAGTACTACGTCTCCTTCCTGCTCGACCGCACCAACCGCACCTTCCTGGCGATGGCCAGCGTCGAGGGCGGCGTGGAGATCGAGGTCGTGGCCGAGGAGAACCCGGACGCGCTGGCCAAGATCCCGGTCGACGCGAACGAGGGCGTGACTCCGGAGAAGGCCGCCGAGATCGTCGCCGCCGCGAAGTTCCCGGCCGAGATCGCCGACCAGGTCGCCGACGTCCTGCAGAAGCTCTGGGTCGTCTTCGTCAAGGAGGACGCCCTCCTGGTCGAGGTCAACCCGCTGATCAAGTCCGGCGACGGCAAGATCATCGCCCTCGACGGCAAGGTCTCCCTGGACGAGAACGCCGAGTTCCGCCAGCCCGAGCACGAGGCCCTCGAGGACAAGGCCGCCGCCAACCCGCTGGAGGCGGCGGCGAAGGCCAAGGGCCTGAACTACGTCAAGCTCGACGGCCAGGTCGGCATCATCGGCAACGGCGCGGGCCTCGTCATGAGCACCCTGGACGTCGTCGCGTACGCCGGTGAGAACCACGGCGGCGTGAAGCCGGCCAACTTCCTCGACATCGGCGGCGGCGCGTCCGCCGAGGTGATGGCGAACGGCCTGGAGATCATCCTGGGCGACACCGACGTCAAGTCGGTCTTCGTCAACGTCTTCGGCGGCATCACCGCCTGTGACGCGGTCGCCAACGGCATCGTGCAGGCCCTCGCGCTCCTGGAGAGCAAGGGCGAGGCCGTCACCAAGCCGCTGGTCGTCCGCCTGGACGGCAACAACGCGGAGCTCGGTCGCCAGATCCTGACCGACGCCAACCACCCGCTGGTCGAGCAGGTGGACACCATGGACGGCGCCGCTGACCGCGCCGCCGAGCTGGCCAACAAGTAAGGAAGGGGACTTCAACACCATGGCTATCTTCCTTACCAAGGACAGCAAGGTCATCGTCCAGGGCATGACCGGCTCCGAGGGCATGAAGCACACGCGCCGCATGCTCGCCTCCGGCACCCAGATCGTCGGCGGCGTGAACCCGCGCAAGGCCGGCACCACCGTGGACGTGGACGGCACCGAGGTGCCCGTGTTCGGCACCGTGGTCGAGGCGATCGAGAAGACCGGTGCCGACGTCACCGTCATCTTCGTGCCGCCGGCGTTCACCAAGTCCGCCGTGATCGAGGCCATCGACGCCGAGATCGGCCTCGCCGTGGTCATCACCGAGGGCGTGCCGGTGCACGACACCGCCGCGTTCTGGGCCCACGCCGGCGCCAAGGGCAACAAGACCCGCATCATCGGCCCGAACTGCCCCGGCCTGATCAGCCCCGGACAGTCCAACGCGGGCATCATCCCCGCCAACATCACCGGCTCGGGCAAGATCGGTCTGGTGTCGAAGTCCGGCACCCTGACCTACCAGCTCATGTACGAGCTCCGTGACCTCGGCTTCTCCTCCGCGGTGGGCATCGGTGGCGACCCCGTCATCGGCACCACCCACATCGACGCCCTCAAGGCGTTCCAGGAGGACCCGGAGACCGAGCTCATCGTCATGATCGGCGAGATCGGCGGCGACGCCGAGGAGCGGGCCGCGGCCTACATCGCCGAGCACGTCACCAAGCCGGTCGTCGGCTACGTCGCGGGCTTCACCGCGCCCGAGGGCAAGACCATGGGCCACGCCGGCGCCATCGTCTCCGGCTCCTCCGGCACCGCCCAGGCGAAGAAGGAGGCCCTCGAGGCCGCCGGCGTCAAGGTCGGCAAGACGCCGTCCGAGACCGCCCGCCTGGCCCGCGAGCTGATCGCCGCCGCGAAGTAAGCAGTAGCAGGTAGCAGGTAGCAGGTAGCAGGTAGCAGTACGGCGGAGGCGCCGCGCACCGTTCGTGACGGTGGGCGGCGCCTCCGGCGTTCCCGGGTCCGGCCGGGTCCGGCCGACCCCGGTCAGGGCGTGCGCGGCGGGGCGCAGTGCTCGACCGGGCCGCACGGGCCCGCCAGCGGGGGCGGGAGCGGGCGGCGCTCCGGCGGGGGCGGGGCGAACAGCGGGCGGCGGGCCGCGAACAGGCCGGGCGGCAGCGCGTCCGGGCCCGGCAGGTCCGCGGCGGCGGCCGGGGCCAGCGGCGGCGGCAGCGGGCCGACCGGGCCGCCGGCCACCCGGACCGGGACCCCGGGCGTCGGCCCGCACCACGGCGTCCGCAGCCCCGGCGCGCCGCCCGGGGCCGCCGGGCCGGCGCTGCCCGAACCGGCCGAGGTGCAGGCCGTCTGCCGCACCGGCTCCGGCCGGGCCGGCCCGGACGGGCCCACCCCCAGCAGGGTGGCCGCGATCGCCCCGCCCACCACGGCCGTCAGCGCCGCCGCCGCGCCCGTCACCAGGCCGGTGTGCAGCCGGCTGTCCGCCACCAGCCGCGCCGTGGACGGCAGCCGCGGGCCCGGGCAGCCGTGCACCGCCGCCCGGTGCAGCAGCTCCGCCAGCCGATCCGCGAACCCCGGCTCCTCCGGGTCCGCGCCGACCAGCGCCGGCACCTCCCGGGCCAGCGCGGCCCGGGCCGCCCGCACCCGGCCCGCGGCGGCCGCCGTGCTCGACTCCACCTCCACCGCGACCCGCTCCACCGGCAGGCCCAGCGTGTCGTGCAGCACCAGCGCCCGCCGCCGCGGCCGCGACAGCCGCAGCAGGGCCTTCACCAGCGCCCGGTCACGACGGGTCAGCTTCTGCGGCGGCTCGGGCGGTTCGGGCGCGCCCGCCGCGCCGACCGCGATCCGGCGCCGCGGCCACCGCAGCAGGTGCGCCCGCCGCGGGCCGCCCCGGTGCCAGGGCGACAGCGCCAGGTCGAACGCCGCCCCGCGCACCCGCCCCTCCGGGTCGGGGTCCGCCGCCACCTCCGCCCACCGGCGGGCGGCCGCGCCCAGCGCCAGGTGCACGCAGTGCACGGCGCGGTGGCGGTGGCCGGTCAGCAGGAAGGTCTGCTGGACCAGGCGGGTGTGCACCCGGGCGGCGAACTCGTCGAAGGTGGCGGGGGCGGGCTCGGCCGCGGGCCCGGCGGCGGGTGCGTCGGCGGGCGCGTCCGGGCGCGGGGGCCGACGAACTCGGCGGCGGCGGAATCGGATGACGGTGCGTCAGGTGCGTCAGGCGCGTCAGGCGCGGGGGGTTGGGGTGCCTGGGGTGCTTCCGGGGCGAGGGTGGCGAGCAGCGCGAGGGCCTCCTCGCGGTCGCGGACGCCGAGTTTGCGGATCGCCCGGTTGAGGTGGTTGCGGGCGGTGCTGGGGGCGACGCCCAGGTGCCGGGCCGTCGCGCGCAGGTCGTCGCCGGCGGCCAGCCGGGCCAGGGCCTGGGCCTCGTGCGGGGCGAGGCGGCGGAGCAGGAGTTCGGCGTCCTCGCGGGCCCTGGGCGAGGTTCCGGTGGTCGGCTCGGGCTCGGCGGTCGAGGGCGAGGTCACCGGTCTCCTCCGTGGCGTCCGGGGCAGGTACGTGCCGGAAAAAGGCACATGTACTGATAATCCGGGACACGGCGAAGGTTCGCCCGTTGACACCCCTCAACGGGTGGCCTTGGCAGCATGAGGGCCATGACGCAGCTGATGGGCCGTCCGATCCTGGGCCTGCCGAGCGACTTGGACAGCCGCTCCACCCTCACCGACCTGCTCACCGGCGTCCGCACCGCGCTGCTCACCCTGTCCGTGGTCGCCGCCCCGGTGTTCGGCCTGTGGGTGCTGGCCCCGTACGGCGACGACACGGCGCAGGACGCCGCCCGGGCGGTCTTCGGGCTCTGGCTGCTCGGCCACGGCGCCCCCCTGGCCCGCGGCCCGCAGGACGCCCCGCTGACCGTCGCCCCGCTGCTGCTCACCGCCGTCACCGCCGTGCTGCTCTCCCGGGCCGGACACCGCCAGGCCCGGCGCGCCCGGGGGCGCGGATGGGTCCGCTGGCGCTCCCCGCTCACCGTGTACGCCGGGTACCTGCTGGTCGCGGCCCTCGCCGTCGCCCAGTGCGCCGACCCGCGGGCCCTGCTGCACTCCCGGGCGGTCGCCGACCTCGCCGCCGTCGCCCTGCTCGCCGCCGCCGGACTCGGCCACGGCCTGTGGTCCGGCCTCGGCCGCCCCTGGGCCCTGCCCCGGCTGCCGCTGCCGCCCGCGTACTGGCCGGACGGCGCCGGGGCCGCCGTCGGACGGGCCCTGGCCGGCTGGCTGCTCGCGCTGACGGCCGGCGGCGGGGCGGTGTTCGCCGTCGCCGTGCTGCTCGGCTCCGCCGGACAGGACGCGCAGCGGCTCGGCGGCGGGGCGGCCGACTGGCTCGGACTGCTGCTGGCCTGCTTGCTACTGGTGCCCAACGGGCTGCTCTGGGCGGCGAGTTACGCCCTCGGGGTGGGCTTCGCGGTCGGCACCGGCGGCCACGCCGGACCGCTCGGCACCCGGCTCGGCCCCGGCCCCGACTTCCCGCTGCTCACCCTGCTGCCCGCCGACCGCGGCCCCGACTGGCACCTGCTCGCCTGCGCCGCCCCGCTCGCCGCCGCGACCGCCACCGCGCTGCTGCTCGGCCGCGCCGCCACCCGCTGGACCCCGGCCCAGACCGCCGCCGTCGCCGCCGCCACCGCCCTCGCCGCCATCGGGCCCGGCCTGCTCGCCGGGTACGCCGCGGGCGGTGCGCTCGGCCCCGGCCGGATGTCCGAACTCGGCCCGGTGCCCTGGCAGTTCGCCCTCGCCCAGAGCGCCTGGCTGCTCGCCGTGGCGCTCCCAGGGGCACTGCTGCACCGCTGGTGGCTCGGCCGCCACGGCGACGGCGCGGGCCCGGTGATCCGGGCCCGGGTCGGGGCGTACCGGCTGGTGTGCCGCCTCGCCGCGTAGGCGGGGGCGGGAGGGCACAGGCAGGGGCGCGGGGAACTGCGCGCAGCGGCAGGGGAGCGCCGGCGAGACCGCGACGGCGACACCGGCTTGCTGCCACCTCGCGATCTTGCTGTGCGTGCGTGGCTGGTCGAAGGCGGCGCGTCGAAGGCGGCGCTCGGTGCTGCTCACGCGTCCTTGCGGCGCAGGGTGCGCAGGCCGGCGAGGACTGCCGCCGCCGTCCAGGCGGCCATCAGGAGCAGGCCGGTGGTGTGGCCGTAGTGGATGCCCGGGGTGTCGTCGAGGCGCAGGGCGTACTGGCCGGCCCGGTCCGGGAGGAACTGGGCGGCTTCCCGGATGCCCGGGATGCCGGCCAGGACGGTGGTGCCGAGGAAGACGGCGGGCGGGAGCAGGCCGAGTGCCGCGGTCTGGTTGCGCAGCGCGGTGGTGAGCGCCAGGCACAGGACGAGCAGCAGCGGGTGGTAGATGACTCCCGCGGCCAGTGCCCGGGTGGTGCCGGGGGCGGTCGGGTCCAGGCCCACCGTGCCGATGGTGGCGGCCAGTTGGGCGCCGACGGTGGCCAGGCCGACGGCCAGGCCCAGGCCCGCGCCGAGCAGGAGCTTGGCGCGGTAGAACCGGAGCCGGTCCGGGACGGCGGCGAGCGAGGTGGCCAGCGTCCCGGAGGCGTACTCCTGGCCGATCAGCAGGACGCCCAGGCAGGCGACCGCGACCTGGCCGAAGTTCAGCCCGTAGAACAGGCCCTCCATCGGGTCGTCCCGCAGCGAGTCGTCCGAGTGCCCGTACGCGACCTGGACGGCCGTGGTGATCCCGGCGCTGAGGGCGACCGCGAGCAGCGGGGCCGCCCACAGCGGGCGCAGGGTGGCGAACTTCGCCCACTCGGCGCGCAGCGGGCGGGTGCGGGCGCTCATGCCGCCACCGCCCGGTACTCGACGGCGTCCGCGGTCATCCGCATGAAGGCCTCCTCCAGGGAGTCGTGGGTGACGGAGAGTTCGACCAGAGCGACCCGGTGTTCGGCGGCCAGCGCGCCCAGCCGGCCCGGGTCGGCGTCCGGGACGTCGAAGGCGCCGTCGCCGCTCGGCACCGCGTCCGGGTGGGCGGCGGACAGCAGCGCGGCCAGCGCGGCCGGGTCCACGGCGCGGACCCGGACCCGGCGGCGGCCGTGCACGGCGAGGAAGTCGGCGGTGGAGGTGTCGGCGAGCAGGCGGCCCCGGCCGATCACCACCAGGTGGTCGGCGGTCACCGCCATCTCCGCCATCAGGTGCGAGGAGACCAGCACCGCCCGGCCCTCGCCCGCGAGCCGGCGCAGCAGGCCCCGGATCCACCGGATGCCCTCCGCGTCCAGGCCGTTCACCGGCTCGTCCAGCAGCAGCGCGGCCGGGTCGCCGAGCAGCGCCGCCGCCACGCCCAGGCGCTGGCGCATGCCGAGTGAGAAGGTCCGGATCCGGCGGTCGGCGACCTCGGCCAGGCCGACCAGCGCCAGCACCTCCCGGACCCGGCGGGCCGGCAGCGCGTGCGAGGCGGCGATCCAGCGCAACTGCCCGGCGGCGGTCCGGCCCGGGTGCACCGCCTGCGCGTCCAGCAGCGCGCCGACCCGGTCCAGCGGCCGCTCCAGCGCGGCGTACGGCCGCCCGTCCACCAGCGCCGCCCCGGACGTCGGCCGGTCCAGGCCCAGCACCATCCGCAGCGTCGTCGACTTCCCCGCCCCGTTCGGCCCCAGGAAGCCGGTCACCCGCCCCGGTTCGACCCGGAACGCCAGGCCGTCGACCACCCGCCGCCCGTCGTACTCCTTGGTCAGGTCGCGGATCTCGATCACGGCAACTCCCTTCGTCCGGCTGCTGGTTCGAGTCAACCGCCCGGACCGGGCCCGCCGGATCCCGCCCGCGAGTGGCCCGCCTCCCTCCCGGGAGGGAGCCGGGCGGACAGGAGGGTGCGGCAGGATGGCCGGATGGCCGCCCTGTTCGCTCCGTTGCTGCGTCCCGTGACGTACACCCGCTGGCTGCACCTGATGATCGGCACGGTGTTCGCCGGGGTGGTGCTGCTGGTGTACCCGGGGACGGAGGGGGTGTCGACGGGGCGCGCGGTGCTGTGGGGGGTGGTGCTGGACGTGCCGCTGCTGTGCCTGGCGGCGCTGGTGCCGGGGATGCGGCGCGGGGAGGGGGTGCAGGCGCGGCTGCTGCTGGGGCCCGCGCGGGAGGAGGAGATCGGGGTCGCGCCGTCGGCGGGCTGGGCGGACCGGGGGCGGACGGCGTGCTGGCTGGTGGCCCGGGTCGGGCTGGGCGTGGCGGTCGGGGCGGTGACGGTGGCGGCGGTCCGGGCGGTGGTGCACGCGCCGCTGCTGGCGCTGCCGGCCGTCCCCGGCCTGCTCTGGCTGACGGTGCTCGCCGGGAAGCTCCAACTCGCGCTCGCGGTAAGTCTTTTGGGGCCGTCGGGGGCGGAGCGGCTGGCGGCCGCCGAGGCCCGAGCGGAGCGGCTGCTGGAACGCAACCGGCTGGCCCGGGAACTGCACGACTCGATCGGGCACGCCCTGACGGTGACGGTGGTGCAGGCGGGCGCGGCCCGCGAAGTGGCCGATCCGGCGTTCCGGGAACGGGCGTTGGAGGCGATCGAGACCACCGGGCGGCGGGCCCTGGACGACCTGGAACGGATGCTGGTGCTGCTGCGCGAGAGCCCGGACGCGACCGCCGCCGAGCGTCCCGGCCTGGACCGGGTCGGCGAACTGTTCACCGCCGCCCGGTCGGCCGGCAGCCCCGTCGACGCCCAACTCGACGTCCGGGCCGCCGAGTTGCCCGGCGTGCTGTCCCGGGAGGCGTACCGGATCGTCCAGGAGGGCGTCACCAACGCGCTGCGGCACGCCCCGGGCGCACCGATCCGGGTCCGCGGCGCCGTCAGCGGCGGGGTGCTGGAGCTGTCCTGCCGCAACGGCCTTGCGGTGAAGGGCAGTTCGCACCGCGGCGGCGGCAAGGGCCTGCGCGGGGTGCGGGAGCGGGCGGTGCTGCTCGGCGGCGACTGCGAGGCCGGCCCCGACGAGGCGGCCGCGGACGGGACGGCCTGGCTGCTGCGGGTGCGGCTGCCGCTACGGTTGGGCCGGTGACGGTGATCAAGGTGCTGCTGGTCGACGACGAGGAGTTGATCCGGTTCGGCCTGCGCGCCGTCCTGGACGCCCAGCCCGACCTCGACGTGGTCGGCGAGGCCGCCGACGGCGCCGAGGCGCTCGGCCTGGTCCGCACGCTGCGCCCCGACGTGGTGCTGATGGACGTGCGGATGCCCGGCCTGGACGGCCTCGCCGCGACCCGGGCGATCCTGCGCGGCCCCGACCGCCCGCCGAAGATCCTGGTGGTCACCACCTTCGAGGCCGACGACTACGTGTACGAGGCGCTGCGCGCGGGCGCCGACGGCTTCCTGCTCAAGCGCTCCCGCCCGGCCGAGGTGGTGCAGGCGGTGCGCCTGGTCGCCGCGGGCGAATCACTGCTGTTCCCGGCCTCGATCCGCCGGCTGGCCGCCGCCCGGGCCGGCCGGGACCCGGCGGACGGCGGCGCGGTGGCCCGGGCCGGACTGACCGCCCGCGAGGGCGAGGTGCTGCGGCTGATGGCCCGCGGCCTGTCCAACGCCGAGATCGGCGACCGGCTGCACCTGGGCGTGCAGACCGTCAAGACGCACGTCAGCAGCCTGCTCGGCAAACTCGGCGCCCGGGACCGCACTCAGGCCGTGATCGCCGCCTACGAGTCGGGCTTCGTCACCCCGGAGTCGGACTCCGGGCAGTCGTAGGACGGCGCGGCGGTCGCGCCCGCGCCCACGCCCGGGCACGGGCCGTGGCACGGCACCGGGCGCGGGTCGGGGCGCGGCGTGGGGTCGGCGCACAGCAGGCGGTCCCCGAGCAGGTGGTCGCAGTCGCCCCGCTTGATGGCGTGGCGCAGATCGGCCCACTCGTCGGGGTCCACGACCAGCACCTTCCGCGGATCGGTGGCCCGGGCGATGGCCACCCCGTGGCGGGAAGCCGCCAGCACCAGCCCGTCCAGGTCGTCGCTGACCGCGTGCCAGTCCAGCCCGGGAAGGCCGTGCGGGTAGTACTCCACCGGGTGCATCATCGCGCTCCCCCTTCCGGCCGCCGCGGGTCGATCTCGGCCCACAGGTGCTCCCACCGCTCGTTCCTGCCGTGCCCGAACCGGTCGCCCGCGCCGAGCACCCGGAGCACCGCCGCCGCCACGGCTGAGTCCGGGTGCTCCACCACCCGGGCGGTGATCCGGAACCCCCCGTCACCGGTGCCCTCGACCAGCGGCTGACGCCCGGTCAGCCGGTGCAGCGCGCCGCCGATCCAGCGGGCCCGCTCGCCGGCGTCCCCCGTCGGCGGGTCGGTCTGTGCTGACAACGCTTCTCCTTCCTCTCCTCGATCGGGTGAACCGGACGACGTCATCCGGTGCCGCCGCGGGCGTCCGGGACGGGACCGAGACCGTCCCGGTGGACGGGCACCTCCGTCCCGCCGCCGACCGGCCGCACCCACATCAGCCCGCACCACTCGCCCATGTACCGGACGACCTCCCCGGACTTCCGGTCGAGCACCAACTCGCCCACGGCGGAAGGCCGGTACGCCTCGGCCGCCGGGGGCTCGTCCCCACCGCTCACTCTCTGCTCCGATCCTTCGGCGATGTGTCACCAGCATCGGCACCGGCGACTACGATCGGAAGCGGTTTCCATTCAACATCTCGGCACGTTGAAAAGAGGGAACGTCCGTGCGCATCAACGAACTTGACCCCTCGTCATCCCCGCTGGCGGCCTTCGGCTGGCAGATCCGTGAACGGCGGCGACGCGAGGGCCTCACCCAGGGCGAGCTGGGCCGGCTGGCGGGCTACACGGCGGCGTACGTGTCCCTGATCGAGAACGGGCGACGACGCCCACCTGTTGAATTCATCCGGGCCCTGGACCGGGCGCTGGGCGCGGCGGGGGCCCTGGAGGGCGCGTGGTGGATGCTGGGCCACACCGCGTTCCGCGGAGGTTTTCCGGAGTACGTCGGCCTTGAGGCGGTAGCCCGCCGCATTCGGGTGTGGGAAGTCGGAATTACGCCCGGTATTGCGCAGACCGAGGAGTTCGCGCGAGCGCTGGAATCCGGTTATGTGGAGCGGGGGTCGGTGACGCCCGAGCAGGCCGAAGAGCGGATCGGCGTGCTGCTCGGCCGGCAGGCCCCGCTGCACCTGCCGGACCCGCCTGAGTTGCACCTGGTGCTCGACGAGAGCTGTATCCGCACGGTGGTCGGTTCGCCCGGAGTGACGGCGCGGCAACTCGCTTGGCTGGCAGAGCTGTCGGCCCTCCCCAATGTGGTCCTCCAGGTCATGCCGTTCACCAGCGGGGCGAGACGCCCTTTCATGCATATGACCATTCTGCTGACACTGGCTGACGGTGCCTCGGTCGGCTATACCGAGACGCACCAACGGGGTTATGTCGAACACGAAAGCGAAACCGTGGCGGGATGGGTGGACGAGTATCATCGCCTGCAGATCGAAGCACTTTCCCCGGCTGACTCCCTCGCGCTGATCAGCAAGGCTCGGAAGGATCTGTGCAACATGCTCTCTGTCGACCAGGCCAAGGCCGGTTGGTTCAAGTCCAGTTACTCGGGGGGCGGCGGCGCGTGCGTCGAGGTCAGCACCGCCTACGCGGAGTCCCACGGCGTGGTGCTGGTCCGTGACAGCAAGGACCCGGACGGCTCGTACCTGACCCTGCCGGTTGCCGCGTGGAGCGCCTTCGCGGGCGCGGTCTGATCCGGTCGGACGGCGAACGGCAGCAGTCCCCGGCGGTCCGCCGGGGGCTGCTGGTGTTTCCGGGGCCGGGACGGGACTACTGGTCGGTGGAGACTTCGGCCAGGTTGCTCAGCCAGGTCGGGACCTCGTACTCCTGGGAGCAGCTGCGGGCGGCTTCCTGGGTGACCGAGGCGGTCCGGCAGTCCAGGTAGTCGTGGTAGGCGAACTGGATGGTGAAGACGCTCAGCGAGACCACCAGGGCGAGGCCGCCGGTCAGCAGGGCGCCGAGCGCGGCCGGGACCTGGGGGCGGACGGGGCGCGGGGCGAACGGGTCGCTGACGGGTTCGGCGGGGGTGCGCAGGACGGCGACGGCGTACCAGACGGCGAGCAGGGACAGCGGGAAGGCCAGCCAGTAGAGGCCGAAGAGCACGGTGAGCAGCGCGGCGAAGCCCGACAGCAGGGCGTTGCGGGCGGTGCGCTGCGCCGGGTCGTCGGGCTTGGGCGGGGCGGGCTGCTGGGGGTCCTGGTCGGGGCGGTGGCCCCACGGCGGCGGCTGGGGCCGGTCCTCGTCGGGGGAGCCGTCCGGTCGTGGGCCGGAGGCGGGCGGCCGCGGGGTGCGGGGACGCCAGGGCTGGTCGGGCGCGCCGGGCGGAGGGGGCGCGAAGGGGTTGCGCTCGCCGCTGTCCTCGCCGCTGCTCATGGTGTCCCGTTCCTGTCTCGTCGGGTGGCCGTCCGGGGGTGGGGGAGTGGACGGTCGGTCAATGATCCCCCAGCCGGTTCCCGGCCGTGCGGCACCCTGCCGGGTCGGTGCCGTGCCGGGTGGGAGATCCCCGTCTCAACTACGCGCGTAGCGTGGCCGTCCGGTTACGGGTGGCCTCCCACCAGCCGTTATCGTGGTGACGGTCGGCAGCTTCCCAAGGTTCCTCGGGCCACCGCAGCGCCGCGGCCGCCCGGCGACCCGCCGCCGTCGCTCCCGACCTGCCGCCGCCCGTAGTGGCCCCACCGACGGTGGACGTACCAGCGGGCGACAACCCGACGTACGGAGAATCGCGCCCGTGGCTGCCGCTGACGCCCAAGTGTTCCCGCCCCGTACCCCCGGACCGGCCCGGCTGGTGGTGCTGGTCTCCGGCTCCGGCACCAACCTCCAGGCGCTGATCGACGCCGCCGCCGACCCCGCCTACGGGGCGGAGATCGTCGCGGTGGGCGCCGACCGCGACGGCATCGCGGGCATCGAGCGGGCGGAGAAGGCCGGCATCCCGGTCTTCGTCCAGCGGATCAAGGACCACGCCGACCGGGCCGCCTGGGACGCCGCGCTGACCGCCGACATCACCTCGTACGCACCGGACCTGGTGGTCACCGCCGGGTTCATGAAGATCCTCGGCCCCGCGTTCGTCGCCGCCTTCGCCGGGCGCACCGTCAACACCCACCCCGCGCTGCTGCCCGCCTTCCCGGGGGCGCACGGCGTCCCCGACGCGCTGGCGTACGGGGTGAAGGTCACCGGCTGCACCGTGCACCTGGTGGACGCCGGGGTGGACACCGGGCCGATCATCGCCCAGGGCGTGGTGGAGGTCGAGGACGCCGACCACGCCGACGGCGGCGAGGCGCTGCACGAGCGCATCAAGACTGTCGAGCGCAAGCTGCTCGTCGAGGTCGTGGGCCGGCTGGCCCGCGAAGGACACCGCATCGAAGACCGAAAGGTATGGATTCCGGCATGAGCGCCGCTTCCTCCGCCAGCAAGCCCGTCTCCGAGAACGTGCGCCCCATCCGGCGCGCGCTGATCAGCGTCTACGACAAGACCGGGCTGGAGGAGCTGGCCCAGGGGCTGCACGCCGCCGGGGTCGCCATCGTCTCCACCGGCTCCACCGCCGGGAAGATCGCCGCCGCGGGCGTCCCGGTCACCGAGGTCTCCGAGCTGACCGGCTTCCCCGAGTGCCTGGACGGCCGGGTCAAGACCCTGCACCCGCGCGTGCACGCCGGCGTGCTGGCCGACCTGCGCCTGGAGTCGCACCGCGCGCAGCTCGCCGAGCTGGGCGTCGAGCCGTTCGACCTGGTCGTGGTGAACCTGTACCCGTTCACCGCCACCGTCGCCTCCGGCGCCACCCCCGACGAGTGCGTCGAGCAGATCGACATCGGCGGCCCGTCCATGGTCCGCGCCGCCGCGAAGAACCACCCCTCGGTGGCCGTCGTGGTCGACCCGGCCTGCTACGCGGACGTGCTGACCGCCGTGCGGGGCGGCGGCTTCGACCTGCTGACCCGCAAGCGCCTGGCGGCCGCCGCGTTCGCGCACACCGCCGCGTACGACGTCGCGGTGGCGAGCTGGTTCGAGGAGTCGGGCTACACCGAGTCCGAGGCCGCGTTCCCGACCTTCCTCGGCGACACCTGGGAGCTCGGCAACGTCCTGCGCTACGGCGAGAACCCGCACCAGCAGGCCGCCCTGTACACCGACGGCACCGGCGGCCTGGCGGGCGCCGAGCAGCTGCAGGGCAAGGAGATGTCCTACAACAACTACGTGGACACCGACGCGGCCCGCCGCGCCGCCTACGACCACGCGGGCCCGGCCGTCGCCATCATCAAGCACGCCAACCCGTGCGGCATCGGCACCGGCGCGGACGTCGCCGAGGCGCACCGCAAGGCCCACGCCTGCGACCCGGTCTCCGCGTACGGCGGCGTGATCGCCGTCAACCGCCCGGTGAGCGTCGAGCTGGCCGAGCAGATCGCCCCGATCTTCACCGAGGTCGTCGTCGCCCCCGGCTACGAGGACGGCGCCCTGGAGGTGCTGGCCAAGAAGAAGAACCTGCGGGTGCTGCGCGCCCCCGAGGCCCCCGCCGACAAGCTCGAATCCCGCCGGATCTCCGGCGGCCTGCTGCTCCAGCAGGTCGACCGGGTCGACGCGGCCGGCGACGACCCGGCCACCTGGACGCTGGCCACCGGCGCGGCGCTGTCCGCCGACGAGCTCGCCGAGCTGTCCTTCGCCTGGCGGGCCTGCCGGGCCGTCAAGTCCAACGCCATCCTGCTCGCCAAGGACGGCGCCTCGGTCGGCGTCGGCATGGGCCAGGTCAACCGGGTCGACTCCTGCAAGCTCGCCGTCGAGCGGGCCGGCGAGCGCGCCACCGGCGCCTACGCCGCCTCGGACGCGTTCTTCCCGTTCGCCGACGGCCTGGAGATCCTGCTCGCCGCGGGCGTCAAGGCCGTGGTGCAGCCCGGCGGTTCGATCCGCGACGAAGAGGTCGTCGCCGCCGCCGAGAAGGCCGGCGTCACCATGTACCTCACCGGCACCCGGCACTTCTTCCACTGACCCGGCGCGCCCGATCCGGCGCCGGGAACGCCCGAGGGCCCCGTACTCCGCGGAGTACGGGGCCCTCGGGCTGCGCGGGGGCGGGTTACTTCTTGACCACCAGGGTGCCGGCGGCCCGGTCGTGCCAGCCCTGCAGCTTGCCCGAGTTGTCGAAGAACGGCGACACCCAGACCAGGATCATGCCGATGCCGCAGACCAGGTAGCCCACCCACGGGATGATGTAGCGGACGAATCCGGCGCCCAGGCCCGGGTGCTGGCCGTTGTTCTCGCGGACCACGCGCAGGCCCAGCGCCATCTTGCCGACGGTCGCGCCCGCCAGGCTGATCAGCAGCCACTCGTAGAGCAGGCTGAACACCGCGATCACCGCGAACATGGTGAAGAACGCGGCCACCGCGCTGGTGCTCGCGTTCGACACGCAGGTGTTGTAGTCGGAGCTGGTGTAGTCGCACTCGTTGGCCTTGTTCGCCAGGCCGACCGCGCCGGCCATGCCCGCCGCCATGGCGATGCCGATGACCACGCCGGTCACCAGGCCGTCCAGCAGCCGCGCCAGGAAGCGCTGGCCCATGGTGGCGACCTGCACGGTGCCCAGGTGCGCGATGTTGATGTAGCCGTTGTTGGCCTGGATCGTGCCGGCCGGCTGCGGGTAGCCGTAGCCGGGCTGCGGCGGGACCTGCTGCGCGTAGCCGTACGGCTGCTGCTGCTGCTGCTGCTGCGGGTAGCCGTAGCCGGGCTGCTGCGGGGGCTGCTGCTGCGGGTAGCCGTAGCCGGGCTGCGGGGGCTGCTGGCCGTACGGGTTGTTCGGGTCGGGCGGGTAACTCATCGGTGCCTCCGGGCAGGAAGGGGTGTGGACGGAAAAACCTGGGGACGGGCGGGCAGAGACGCCGACCGCGGGGCAGAGTAGCGGACCATCCGGACAGGACACAGGGCAACAGCCATCGACCGACCGCCCGTTCAGAACCGGAACGGGCCGAGCCGGGCCAACTCCCAGGCCCAGGCCGGCAACAGGGCGGCGGCCAGCAACAGGTTGCGGCCCGCGTACGACAGCTCCCGCCACCGGCGGCCCGGGCCGAGCGGCCAGCCCACCAGCAGCACGGCGGCCAGCGCCGTCACCGGGTTCGCCAGCAGCGCCGCGCCCCAACGCCCGTGCCCCGCCTCGATGAACACCGTGGTGCTGCCGCACAGCGGGCACGGCACCCCGGTCAGCAGCCGCAGCGGGCACAGCACCCCCGGGTCGTGCGCGTCGTGCGCCGCCGCCACCGCGACCGCCGCCCCGGCGACCACCGCCCCCGCAGCAGCACCCGCAGCGCCGCACCCGGCACGGTGCCCGCCGACCACCGGGGCGCGGCCGGGAGCGGGACGGCGCGGACCGGGGCCGGGGCCCCGGGGGCGGTCACGGCCGCAGGGGGGCGCGAACGGGCAGGGCGGCAGCCGCGCCGCGGACGACCGACGGCCCCGGCAGGTACGGTTCGCTCACTGTCGTTCTTCCCCCGAACATCTCGTCCCCCGCCGGCGGACGGCCCGTCACCAGACCCGGTGCGGCAGGGATTGCCAAGCCATCGTCGTCCGTACCACGCCGCGCTGTCCAGCCGCCAGCCGCAACCCGCACCGGACCGTGGCACAACCGCAACGGGCCGGCACGCTCCGTGTCCGCCCCGGGGACGCTCGGTGGCCACCGCGCCGCGCCGGTCCGACGGGCGGTACGGCGGCACGCCCCCCGCCCCGGATCCGGGAGAATGGGCCCATGACTGCCCAGATTCTCGATGGCAAGGCCACCGCGGCCGCGATCAAGTCCGAACTCGCCGTCCGCGTGGCGGCCCTCAAGGAACGGGGCATCGTCCCCGGCCTCGGCACCGTCCTGGTCGGCGACGACCCGGGCAGCCGGTGGTACGTCAACGGCAAGCACCGGGACTGCGCGGAGATCGGCATCGCCTCCATCCAGCGCGAACTGCCCGCCACCGCCACCCAGGAGGACGTCGAGAACGTCGTCCGCGAGCTCAACGCCGACCCGTCCTGCACCGGCTACATCGTCCAACTCCCGCTCCCCAAGGGCCTGGACCAGAACCGCGTGCTCGAACTCATGGACCCCGACAAGGACGCCGACGGCCTCCACCCGACCTCGCTCGGCCGCCTCGTCCTCGGCATCGACGGCCCGCTGCCCTGCACCCCGCTCGGCATCGTCGAACTGCTCCGCCGCCACGGCGTCGCCCTCGACGGCGCCGAGGTCGTCGTGGTCGGCCGCGGCATCACCGTCGGCCGCTCCATCGGCCTGCTGCTCACCCGCCGCAGCGAGAACGCCACCGTGACGCTCTGCCACACCGGCACCCGCGACCTCGCCGCGCACCTGCGCAAGGCCGACATCATCGTCGCCGCCGCGGGCGTCCCGCACCTGGTCAAGCCCGAGGACGTCAAGCCCGGCGCGGCCATCCTCGACGTCGGCGTCTCCCGCAGCGAGGGCAAGATCGTCGGCGACGTGCACCCCGGCGCCGCCGAGGTGGCCGGCTGGATCTCCCCCAACCCCGGCGGCGTCGGTCCGATGACCCGCGCCATGCTCCTCAACAACATCGTCGAGGCGGCCGAGCGCCGCGCCGGCGTCTGACACCGGTGCCCGGCGTCCCGCGGCGAGGCCGCCGCCGTCCCCCCGTCACCACCCTGGGCACCCTGCCCCCGGAGGGCTCCGCGGCCGCCCTCGGCCGTCGCCACACCCTCCCGCTGCGCCAGTGGCCGATCACCCTGGTGCTCGCCGTGGCCGCGGCCGGCCTGCTCACCACCTGGAGCGGCCACTTCCGGCCCGGCCTGCTCACCGTCGGCGCGGCGATGCTGCTCGGCGGCCTGCTCCGGCTCGGCCTGCCCGACGTCGGGCTGCTCGCCGTCCGCAGCCGGTTCACCGACGTCACCCTGATGTTCCTGCTCGGCGGCGCGATCCTGCTGCTCACCCTGGTCGCCCAGCCCGACCCGTGGCTGCGGGTGCCGGTGCTGGAGAACATCGGACGGCTGATCGGGCACCCGATGCGGTGAGCGGAGCCGGGGCGCGGGGAACCGCACGCGGTTCCCCGCGCCCCTGGCTTCGCGCTCTTCGGCCTTGCGATAGCCTTGCCCAGGTCTCTCGATATCGAGAGATCATCCTCGGCTCCAGCGCGCCGGTGTGCCTGGGGCACCTGGCGATCGCAGGAGAAGGCTGAAATGACTCGCACCCCCGTCAACGTCACCGTCACCGGAGCCGCCGGCCAGATCGGCTACGCGCTGCTCTTCCGCATCGCCTCGGGCCACCTGCTGGGTGCCGACGTCCCGGTGAACCTGCGCCTCCTGGAGATCCCGCAGGGCCTGAAGGCGGGCGAGGGCGTCGCCATGGAGCTGGACGACTGCGCGTTCCCGCTGCTGCGCGACATCACCGTCACCGACCAGGCGAACACCGCCTTCGACGGCGCCAACGTCGCCCTGCTGGTCGGCGCCCGTCCGCGCACCGCGGGCATGGAGCGCGGCGACCTGCTCTCCGCCAACGGCGGCATCTTCGGCCCGCAGGGCAAGGCCATCAACGACAACGCCGCGGACGACATCAAGGTCCTGGTGGTCGGCAACCCGGCCAACACCAACGCCCTGATCGCCCAGCGCAACGCCCCGGACGTGCCGGCCGAGCGCTTCACCGCGATGACCCGCCTGGACCACAACCGGGCCGTCGCCCAGCTCGCCAAGAAGGCCGGCGTCACCGTCGAGGACGTCAAGAAGGTCACCATCTGGGGCAACCACTCCGCCACCCAGTACCCGGACCTGTTCCACGCCGAGATCTCCGGCAAGGCCGCCTTCGACGCCGTCGGCGCCGACCAGGAGTGGGTCGAGAAGTTCTTCATCCCGAAGGTCGCCAAGCGCGGCGCCGAGATCATCGAGGTCCGCGGCGCCTCCTCGGCCGCCTCGGCCGCGAACGCCGCCATCGACCACGTGCACACCTGGGTCAACGGCACCCCCGAGGGCGACTGGACCTCGATGGGCATCGTCTCCGACGGCTCGTACGGCGTGCCGGCCGGCCTGATCTCCTCCTTCCCGGTCACCACCAAGGACGGCAAGTTCGAGATCGTCCAGGGCCTGGACCTCTCCGAGTTCGACCGCAAGCGGATCGACGCCTCGGTCGCCGAGCTCGCCGAGGAGCGCGACGCGGTGCAGGAGCTCGGCCTCATCTGAGCCCCTCCCCGCAGTGGTCGAACGGCCGGGTGCCCACGGGGCGCCCGGCCGTTCCCGTGCGGGCGGCGGCCCTACACTCGGCCCGTGAGCGAAACCCTGCAGGACGCGGCGCTCGTCCTGGTGTTCATCATGCTGGGCGGCCTGTTCAACGTCGCCGAGATCGCGCTGATCTCGCTGCGCGAGGGCCAGATCCGGGCCCTGGAGGCGGTGGGGACGCGGCGGGCCGCGCGGGCCGCGCACCTGGCGGCGGACCCGAACCGGTTCCTGGCGGCGGTGCAGGTCGGGGTGACCTGCATGGGCTTCCTGTCGGCGGCGTTCGGCGCCGACACCCTGGCGGGCAAGCTGGCGCCGGTGTTCGTCCGGGCGGGCCTGTCCGAGGGCGTCGCGGACGCGGTCGCGCTGGTCGGCCTGACCCTGGTGATCTCCTACGCCTCGCTGGTGCTGGGCGAGTTGACGCCCAAGCGGATCGGCCTGCAGCGGGCCGAGTCGATCGCGCTGCTGGCCGCGCCGGTGGTGGACGTGATGTCGGTGGTGCTGCGGCCGGCGATCTGGCTGCTGGGCCACTCCACCAACCTGATGGTCCGGCTGCTGGGCGGCGACCCGAGCGCCGGGCGCGGCGTGATGAGCCCCGAGGAACTGCGCGGCCTGGTCGCCGCCAACACCGAACTCGGCTCGGACGAACGCGAGTTGATCAACGAGGTGTTCGCGGCCGGGGAGCGCCAGCTGCGCGAGGTGATGGTCCCGCGCACCGAGGTGACCTTCCTGGACGGCGACCGCCCGGTCGCCGAGGTCCGCCACGAGACCGACTCCGCCCCGCACTCCCGCTACCCGGTGGTCGACGGCTCGTACGACGCGGTGACCGGCTTCGTGCACGTCCGCGACCTGTACGGGGCGCGCGGCGAGCAGGCCGTCCGGGTGCGCGAGCTGGCCCGCCCGGTGAAGCTGCTGCCCGCCACCAAGCGGGTGCTGGAGGCGATGAGCGAGATGCGCCGGGAGGGCCACCACCTGGCGATCGTGGTCGACGAGTACGGCGGCACCGCGGGCATCGTCACCCTGGAGGACCTGGTCGAGGAGGTGGTCGGCGAGATCCGCGACGAGTACGACGCCCAGGACACCACCGCGACCCGCCGGCTGGCCGGCGGCGGCATGGAGATCGACGGCCTGCTCAACCTCGCCGACTTCACCCAGGAGACCGGCCTGGCCCTGCCCGAGGGCCCGTACGAGACGGTCGCCGGGTTCGTGGTGCGCGAGCTGGGCCGGCTGCCCCGCAAGGGCGACCAGGTGGTCACCGAGACCGGGGCCCGGCTGACCGTGGCCCGCCTCGACGGGCGGCGGATCGAACGGCTGCGGGTGAGCACCGTCACACCGGCCGGTCCGCTCGCCCCGGAGGTTTCCTGACCGGCCGGGGAAGCTGGAACAATGGCCCCATGGTCAACGCAGCGGTCACCGGTCCCGTGAAGGACCGTCCCCGGGTGCTCTCCGGCATCCAGCCCACCTCGGGCTCCTTCCACCTGGGCAACTACCTCGGCGCGGTGCGCCAGTGGGTCGACCTGCAGGAGGCCAACGACGCCTTCTACATGGTGGTCGACCTGCACGCGATCACCGTCGAGCAGGACCCGGCGGTGCTGCGGCAGAACACCCGGATCTCCGCCGCCCAGCTGCTCGGCGCCGGCCTGGACCCGGAGCGCTGCACCCTGTTCGTGCAGTCCCAGGTGCCCGAGCACGCGCAGCTGGCCTGGGTGATGAACTGCCTCACCGGCTTCGGCGAGGCGTCCCGGATGACCCAGTTCAAGGACAAGTCGGCCAAGCAGGGCAGCGACCGCACCACGGTCGGCCTGTTCACCTACCCGGTGCTGATGGTCGCCGACGTGCTGCTCTACCAGGCCGACGCGGTGCCGGTCGGCGAGGACCAGCGCCAGCACCTGGAGCTCACCCGCGACCTCGCGGACCGCTTCAACACCCGCTACGGCAAGACCTTCACCGTCCCCGAGCCGTACATCCTCAAGGCCACCGCCAAGATCCAGGACCTCCAGGACCCGGCCGCGAAGATGAGCAAGTCCGCGGCCACCGACAAGGGCCTGGTCAACCTGCTCGACCCGGCGAAGACCAGCGCCAAGAAGTTCAAGAGCGCGGTCACCGACACCGACACCGTGGTGACCTACGACGAGGCGAACAAGCCCGGCGTCTCCAACCTGCTGCGGATCCACTCCGCGCTCAGCGGCCGGTCGATCGACGAGCTGGTCGCGCACTTCGAGGGCAAGATGTACGGCGCCCTGAAGACCGAGCTGGCCGACCTGTTCACCGAGTGGGTCACCCCGTTCCAGGCCCGCACCCAGCAGTACCTGGACGACCCGGCCGAGCTGGACCGGGTCCTCGCGCTGGGCGCCGAGAAGGCCCGCGCGGTGGCGTCCGAGACGCTCGCCGAGGTCTACGACCGGGTCGGTTTCCTGGCGCCCAAGCGCTGATGCCGACGGCTGCCGCCACCGAGGGGGACGGCCTCGACGAGGCCGTCACCATCGGCGTGTCCATACACGTCCCGGAGCCGTACGGCAGCCTGGTGCAGGACGCCCGGGCCGGGCACGGCGACCCGCAGGCCAGGTCGATACCGACCCACGTCACCCTGCTGCCGCCGACCGAGACCCGCACCGGCTTCCTGCCCGCGATCGAACGCCACCTGCGGGCGGTGGCCGCCGCGCAGCGGCCGTTCCGGATGCTGCTGCAGGGCAGCGGCACCTTCCGGCCGGTCTCCCCGGTGGTGTTCGTCCGGGTCGAGGAGGGCGCCCAGGAGTGCCGGGTGCTGGAGGCCGAGGTCCGCTCCGGCCCGCTGGCCCGCGAGCTGGCCTTCCCCTACCACCCGCACGTCACCGTCGCGCACGGCCTGCCCGAGCCCGTCCTGGACCGCGCGTACGAGGACGCCCGGGGGTTCCGGGCGGTCTTCGAGGTCGCCGAGTTCGTGCTCTCCCGGTTCGGCGCCGACTCGGTGTGGCGCCCCTGGCGGAGCTACGCGTTCGGGCCGGCCTGAGCGGCCCGGACACCCCGGCCGTCCGGGGCGTCCGGGCTGGGAGTTCCCGGCGGGTTCACTG
The DNA here is from genome assembly GCF_026802215.1 of Kitasatospora sp. YST-16. Classification (NCBI taxonomy): domain Bacteria; kingdom Bacillati; phylum Actinomycetota; class Actinomycetes; order Kitasatosporales; family Streptomycetaceae; genus Kitasatospora; species Kitasatospora sp. YST-16. The sequence continues at coordinate 2,669,134 of NZ_CP113837.1, read as the reverse complement.
GGAGTCCGCCGGGAGCCGTCCGGCGAGTTCGAGCATCCGGTCCACCACCCGGGCCGCGGCCCGGCCGTCGTCGAGCGGGCAGAACCGCTCCCGGAACGCCCGGTAGCGCTCCCGGTACGGCTCCGGGTCGAGGTCGCGCAGGGCGGCCACCACGGCGGCCGAGTCCGCCAGCAGCGGGCCCGGGGCGCTCGACTCGAAGTCGAAGGTGAAGCCGCGCAGCCGGTTGCGGTAGTGCTCCAGGTCGTAGGTGAAGAACAGCATCGGCCGACCGGTCACCGCGAAGTCGAACATCAGCGACGAGTAGTCGGTGACCAGCACGTCGGCGGCCAGCATCAGGTCGGCGACGTCCGGGTGGTCCGAGACGTCCCGGACGAAGTCGTCGTCCGGCATCCGCCCGCCGACGTGCACGTGCGGGCGCAGCAGCAGCACGTGGTCCCCGCCGAGGGCTGCCCGGGCCGCCCCGAGGTCCAGCTGCAGGTCGAGCCGGTAGCGGTCGCCCTCGCGCTGGTCGTCGCGCCAGGTCGGGGCGTACAGCACCGCGGTGCGCCCCTCGGGGACGCCGAGCCGGGCCCGGACCGCGGCCCGCTCGGCCGGGTCGGCGCGCACCAGCCGGTCGTTGCGCGGGTAGCCGGCCTCCAGCAGTTCGCCGCGGTAGTCGAAGGAGTCGGCCAGCACCGGGGTGGCGAACGGGCTGGGGGAGAGCAGCAGGTTCCACTGCCGGACCTCGTGCTCCAGCCGGTCCAGGTAGCCGTCCTCGGTCATCCACGCGGCCCGCACCTGGCGCGCTATCCGCTTGAGCGGGGTGCCGTGCCACAGCTGGGCGACGACCTGGCCCTCGCGGCGCTCCAGGAACTCCGGGAAGTGCGTGTTGCCGACCAGGTAGCGGCTGGTGGCCAGCGCCTCGTACCACTCGGGGCTCCACATCCGCAGCGCGGTGGTGCCCGGCGGGGGCTGCTCCTGGCCGTCCTCGACCACCCACAGGTGCTCCAGCGGCAGGCCGCGGGCGGCCAGTTCCTCGTGCACGGCGCGCGGGTTGCAGGAGTAGCTGCGGCCGCCGAAGACGTCGTACAGCACGGCGTCGCGCAGCGGGCGGCGGCGGGCCTCCGGGTAGGCCACGGTGCGCAGCCGCAGCTGGCGGCGGGCACTGCGCTCGGCGGCGGTGAGCACCGGGGTGCTGTCCAGGATCAGGGTGTCGTGCCAGCGGCGCTCCAGCACGAAGGTCTTGGGGCCGCGCGCGGCGCGCAGCGGCAGCGCCTCCAGGACGCCGGGGTGCAGGCGCAGCGACAGCTCCTCGTGCTCGGGGGCGCCCGCCCGGCGCAGCGACAGCTCCCAGACGCCCTTGGCGAGCGGGCGGGGGCGGCCGTCGGAGGCCGGCGGCTCCAGCGGCAGGACGGTGCCGAACCGGCCGTCCGGGCCGGTGGTGACGGGGCGCCGGCGCTCCCGGCCGTCGCCGCTGTGGCGCAGCACCAGTTCGAGCGCGGCGCCGTCGTGGTGCGGCAGCTCGCCGGCCACCCGGTAGCCCTCCGGGACGGCGGTGAGGGTGTCGACCAGCGGCTCCGGGTCCTGGACGCAGAACTGCAGGTGCAGGTCGGAGAGCTGCTTGGCGTACAGCACCTGCCGGTCCGGCAGCGGGAGTTGGCGGCGGCCGGCCGGCGGGCAGTCGGCGCGCAGGTCGACGGTGGCGCCGCCGGGGCCGAGCAGGGCCGGCTCCCAGTGCCCGGTGAGCGAGCACTGCCCGGCGGCGATCCGGGCGGTGAACGCGGCGCCGTCCCAGTCGGTGGCGCAGCCGACGGCGGTGTCGGTCTCCCGGTGACGCAGTATCAGCCGCCCGCCGGCGGCCGCGGCGGGGGCCCGGCCGGAGAGCCGGAAGCCGTCGGGGGTGCGCTCCAGGCCGGTGACGGCGCCCAGGCCGGTGAGCACGGTCAGCTGCAGGGTGCCGCCGCCGAACCGGGGGACCAGCAGCACGCCCTCGTCGACCCAGCGGGCGGGCGGGTACTCGGCGCTGCCGCACCAGTGCGCGGCCAGCGGGGCGCGGGCCCGGACCTGGCCGGCGGCCACCAGCGCGTCGACCCGCCAGGTGCCGGGCCGCCACCGGCCGCCCGGGCCCAGCGACCGGGGGTCGAGCAGCGCGGTGAAGCCGGTCCAGTCGAGGCCGTGCGCCTGCTGGCCGCTGTCGTCGGTGGCCTCGGGCAGGTAGCGGGGGTGGGTCGGCAGGACCAGCGGCCGCTGCTCGGTGGGCGGGGTCAGTTCGAGGGTGACCGCGGTCTCGCCCGGGCGGTCGCCGGGATGGCCCTCCAGCCGCCCGTCGCCGGACAGCGACAGGACGTCGCCGTCCCAGACGGCCTGGCGCAGCCCGACCCGGGCGGAAGCGGCCGGTGCGGTGCGGAGGCGGTCCTGGCGGCCGGCGAAAAGGGAGATGCGAGACACTCGCCCATGACAGCCAGGTGAATGGGGAAAGTCAATTCCCTGCTTTCTGGGAAAGTTCTCAGCTTTTCCTGAAATATGCAGGGAATTGGCAGTCCATTGACCGGCGGCGACGCGGCCGCCGCCGGTCGGCGCCCCCGGCTACTCGCCCTCGGTCAGCAGCGCGTCCACCACCCGCGCCGCGGCCTGGCCGTCGTCCAGGTCCCCGTACGCCTCGCGGAACGCCGCGTACTTCTCGGCGTACCGGGCGGCCGTCCCCGGCAGGTCGCCGAGCGCCGCGACCACCTCGGCGGAGGTCCGCAGCAGCGGGCCGGGCGCCTGGGCCTCGAAGTCGAAGCTGAAACCGCGCAGGTTGTCGCGGTAGTGCTCGAGGTCGTAGGTGAAGAACAGCACCGGGCGGCCGGTGTTCATGAAATCGAACACCGAGGCGGAGTAGTCGGTCACCAGCACGTCGGCGACCAGCAGCAGCTCCGCCGTGTCCGGGTAGGTGCTGACGTCCCACACGTAGCCGTTGCCGGCCTCGGCGATCTGCCCGCGCACCACCTCGTGGCCGCGCACCAGCAGCACCTGGTCGTCGCCCAGCGCGGCCCGGGCCGCGTCCAGGTCGAGCTGCAGGTTCAGCTGGTAGCCGCCGTCCGGCAGCCGGCGGTCCTCCCGGAAGGTCGGCGCGTACAGCACCACCTTCTTGCCCTCGGGCAGGCCGAGCTGCTCGCGCACCCGCTCGGCGGTCTTCTCCCGGTCTGCGGCGAACAGCAGGTCGTTGCGCGGCGAGCCGCTCTCCAGCACCTTCCCCCCGTACCCGAAGGCGCGCCGCAGCACCGGCACCGACCAGCGGTTGCCCGCGGTCAGCAGGCTCCACTGCGGCACCTCCTCCTTGAGGTGCTCCAGGTACCCGGAGTCGGTGAACCAGACCTTCTCGAAGTCGGTGCCGATCCGCTTCAGCGGCACGCCCTGCCAGGTCTGCAGGACGACCTGGCCGGGGCGGCGGCGGAAGTACGTGGGCAGGTGGGTGGAGGTGACGATGTACTTCGCGGTGGACAGCGCCCGGAACCACTCGGGGGAGCGGTGCCGGACCGCCTCGGCGGTCTGCGGCAGCTCGGCCTGCAGGTCCACCGAGGTCCACAGGTGGCGCAGCGGCAGGCCGCGGCGGACCAGCTCCTCGTGCACCGCCCGCGGCGAGTCGCTGTAGACGCCGCCGTCCGCGGCCCACCAGTCCTCCCGGACGGTGTGGTACAGCACCGTGTCGGTCAGTGGGCCGGCCTGCTGCTCGGTGTAGGCGTGGCGCAGGGCGCGCTGCCGGTAGCCGCTGCGCTCGTCCGGCCCCAGCGGGTCGTGCGACTCCAGCGAGAGGGTGTCGAAGCCGCGGCGCTCCAGGGCGATCCGCTTGCCGCGGGCCTCGACCTCCAGCGGCAGCGCGTCGAAGGTCCCCGCGGCCAGCGCGGCCGCCGGCCACGGGCTGTCGACCGGCGCGCCGACCGGGCGGAACAGCACCGTCCAGGTGCCCTTGTGCAGCGGCACCCGGCCGGCGAAGGACGCGGTCGGCACGGCGGGCAGCGCGGCCCGGAACCGGCCGTCGGCGATCTCCACCGGGTAGGCGTGCTCCTCCTGGCGCTTGTGGTGCCGGATCACCAGCTCGTAGCGGTGCGCGCCGGGCAGCGGGAACGAGCCGCTGAGCACGAAGCCCTCGCCGTCGGCGGCCCGGGCCACCTCCTCGATCACCGGCTGCAGCACCTGGTCGCACAGCTGCAGGTAGCCGGACGGGGAGGGCTTGGCGTACAGCGAGCGCCCGCCCGGCAGCGGCAGGTGCAGCTCCACCGGCGCGGTGCGGTCGTCCAGCACCAGCGGCAGCGTGCTGCCGTCGGCCAGCTTGAGTTCGAGGTCCCAGCGGTCCCGGGTGCGCTCCTCGGCGGTCGGGTCGAGGGCGTCCCAGGCCTCCCGGACGGCGGTCAGGTCGGCGGTCCGGAACCGCGCGGTGAACGGCAGGTCGCGGCCGGCCGGGGTGCCCAGCTCCAGTTCGGCGAACAGCTCGCGGTCCGACTCGACGTGGGTGAGCCGCAGTTCGGCGCCGGCCAGGTCCGGGCCGGAGCGGACCAGGCCGCGCAGTTCGACCGCGCCGTCCGCTGCGGCGGCCGCCACCGCCCGGGCGCGCACCCGCTCCACCCGCAGCAGCAGGTGGCCGTCCCGGGACCACGGCACGATCCGGACGTCGTCCTCGACCCAGTGCACCGGCGGGTACTCGTTGCGGTCGTGCCAGCCGACCGACACCCGGCCCTTGTACACGCCGCCCTTGCCGGCCCCGGCCACCAGGACCCGCCAGGAGCCCTCCTTCCAGGCGCCGCGGGACTTCAGCCGCTGCGGGTCGATGGACGCGGCGAAGCCCGCCCAGTCGCAGCTGTACAGGTCGTGCGGGGAGCTGGAGGTGGCCTCCGGGGAGTACTGCGCCTTCGTCTGCACGGCCACCACGCCGCGGCCCTTGGCCTCGCGCAGGATCAGCGCCTTGACCATGTCGTGCTTGTGCTCGGCGCCCAGGTGCTCGGGGAAGGCGTGGCCGGTCAGCTGGAGCTTCCCGCCCTCCCAGCGGGCCTCGTACAGCCGCGAGCGCATCACCAGGGCGTTCTTCAGCCGCAGCACGTCCGCGGGCACGCTCTTGCGGCCGCCGCGCAGGAACGGGTAGTCGGCGTACGGGCGCAGCAGGCCGCGGGCCGGGGCCGCGCCGTTGCTGTCCTGCTCGAAGCGGAGCTGCTCGATCAGCTCCTCCAGCCGGCCCTGCAGGGTCAGGTGGTACTTGAGCCGCAGCGGGGCGCGCAGCTTGCGGACCTGCTCGGGGCCGATCGCGCGCAGCAGCCGGCCGACCGACTCCAGGTAGGCCGCGTTGTACTCCGGGTCGTTCTCCAGCACCGAGCCGAAGAACATCGGGATCTCCTCGACGAGGTTGTTCTCGTCGTAGGTGCGCAGGTACTTGCGGTACTTCGGGTCGCCCTGCGCGGAGAGCCAGTCCCGGACCAGCTCCATCGACTTGACCCGGTCGATGACGCCCCGCGGGTTGGTCTTCATCTGGGTGATCGACATCTCGCCGACCTCCCGCTCGCGCCAGTGGTAGATCGGCTCGGCGAGCACGTCGACCCGGCGGGCCATGAAGTGGTGCGGCACGCTGACCGGGGCGTCCTCGTACAGGATGCCCTCGGGGTACAGCACGCCCGCCTCGTCGAAGAACGAGCGCCGGTAGACCTTGTTCCAGGCGGTGCGGTCGGTGATCAGCGCCGGGATCTCGGTGATGTGGGTGCGCAGCCGGGTCGCCGCGAACGGCTTGCGGTGGCCGCCGGACTGGTAGTGGCCGACCGCGCGGAAGCGCTGCACGTTGCCGGTGCAGAAGTCCGAACCGGTCTCGTCCAGGGTGCCGATCATCAGCTCGTACGCGGACGGCGGCATGGTGTCGTCGCTGTCGACGAAGGCGAGGAACTCGCTGTCCGGGGAGACGTGCCGGTAGCCGGTGTTGCGCGCCGCTCCCAGGCCCTTGTTGACCTGCCGCACCAGCCGGAACCGGGAGTCCTTCGCGGCGTACGCCTCGGCGATGGCGGCACTGGAGTCCTTGGAGCCGTCGTCGACCATGACGCACTCGAAGTCGGCGAAGGTCTGGGCGGCGATGGAGTCCAGGCACTCCTCGAGGTAGCGCTCGACGTTGTAGATCGGGACGACGACGGACAGACGGGGGGCCATCGGTAGCGCAGAGCCTTTCCTCAGGGAGTGCGACCGGCGGGCCCGAGAAACGTGCTAAAGCGGACCGGCACCGGCCGCGATCCTACCTCTCCGGGCTTGCTAGTCTGCGCCAGGCCAGGCCAGGTCGGGAGAGTGAAGAGATGCCGCGGTTCAGCGTTGTGGTGCCGGTGCACGCCGTCGAGGAGTACCTCCCGGAGTGCCTGGAGTCGGTCCTGACCCAGTCCTTCACGGACTTCGAACTGATCGCGGTCGACGACCGCTCGCCGGACGGCTGCGGCGCGATCCTGGACGCCGCGGCCGCCCGCGACAGCCGGGTCACCGTCCGGCACCTGCCGGAGAACGTCGGCCTCGGCCCGGCCCGGAACGCCGGCGCCGAACTCGCCACCGGCGACTACCTGGTCTTCCTGGACAGCGACGACACCCTCACCCCCGGCCTGCTCGCCGACACCGACGCCCGGCTGCGCGCCACCGGCGACCCCGACCTGCTGGTGTTCGACTACGCCCGCAGCTACTGGGACGGCCGGGTCACCCGCTCCGCCTCAGCCCCGGTCTTCGCCCGGCCCGGCGCCGAGGTGTTCACCCTCGACGAGCGCCGCGACCTGCTCGACCTGCTGCAGGTCGCCTGGAACAAGGCGTACCGCCGCGAGTTCCTGCTCCGGCACGGCCTGGACTTCCCGCCCGGCTACTACGAGGACACCCCGTTCACCTACCCGGCGCTGCTCGCCGCCGAGCGGATCACCCTGCTCGACGCCGTCGGCGTCCACTACCGCCAGCGCCGCGAGGGCGGCAACATCCTCGCCACCGCCTCCCGCAAGCACTTCGACGTCTTCGCCCAGTACGACCGGGTGTTCGCCTTCCTCGACACCCGCCCCGACCTGGACCGCTGGCGCCCCGTCATCTACCGGATGATGCTCGGCCACCTCGCCACCGTGGTCTCCAAGCCCGGCCGGGTCCCGGCCGGCGACCGCCGCGAGTTCTTCCGCCGGGCCGCCGAGCACTGCGCCCGGCACCGCCCGGCCGGCTACCGGCCGGCCCCCGGCCGGGAGGGCCTGCGCGGCGAACTGCTCGGCCGCGGCAACTACCTGGGCTTCCAGGGACTGCGGGTGCTCGCCCGGGCCCGCCGCGCCGTCCGCCGCTGAGCCGGCGCTGAGCCGCCGCCGGACCGCCGCTGAGCCGCCGCGCCGTCCGCGGCCGAACCGCCGCCCGGTGAGCGGACGCTGACGGTGCGTCACGGTGCGCCCCGTTCCCGCGTCGTTCCCGCCCCGGTGGCCCGGACGGCGGTATACAGCCAGGCGTGGACTTCCTCACCAAGCTGCCCGTGATCGGCCCGGCGGCCGCCCGCCTGCTGCGCAGCCGCCCCTACCGGGTGTACCTGCTCTTCGACGACGTACAGGGCAACCGGCTGGCCGGGGCGGTCACCTTCTTCGGCTTCCTGGCCCTGTTCCCGCTGCTCACGGTGGCCCTGGCGATCGCCCTGGCCACCCTCTCCGACTCCCGGGTGCACCAGCTCCAGGACAAGATCACCGAGCAGCTGCCCGGCCTCGCCGACTCGCTCGACCTGAACGCCATGGTCGCCAACGCCGGCACCGTCGGCCTGGTCTCCGGCCTGCTGCTGGTGGTCTCCGGCCTCGGCTGGGTGGACACCATGCGCGGCGCGGTGCGGGCCATATGGCGGCTGCCGGACGACGGCGGCAACCCCGTCCTGGTGAAGGCCCGCGACTGCGTGGTGCTGCTCGGCCTCGGCCTGGTCTGCCTGGCCTCGCTGGCCGCCTCCGCGCTCGCCACCACCCTGGCCCACCGGCTCGCCGACGGCCTGGACCTGCACGGCACCGCCGCCCGCTGGCTGCTGTCCGGACTCGGCTTCCTGATCGCGGTCTGCGCCGACCTGCTGCTGTTCGCCTACCTGCTCGGCCCGTTCCCGCGGATCACCGGCCAGCACCGCCGGGCCCTGCTGGAGGGCGCGCTGATCGGCGCGGTCGGCTTCGAACTGCTGAAACTGCTGCTCTCCTCCTACCTGGGCTCGGTGGCCGGCCGCAGCCTGTACGGGGCGTTCGGCGTGCCGGTGGCGCTGCTGCTGTGGATCGACTTCGTCTCCCGGCTGCTGATGTACTGCGCGGCCTGGACCGCGCTCGCCGACCCGGAGGAGGCCCGGCAGCGCGCCCTGCGGCAGGCCGGGGCCGCGCTGGAGGCCGCCGCGAAAACACCCGCTCCTCCTGCTGTCCGCCATCCGGACGAGTGACTATGATCCCGGTCACAGCCGACCGGCTTCCGCCGACCGCACGCCGCCGCCGCGCCCTACCCGGTCGCCGGCCAGCTCCCCAGGAGACCGTGTGTCCGCACCCGACACCGCCGCCGTGCCGCCCGCCCCCACCGGGCTGCCCGTGCCGGCCACCCCCGACGACGTCCCGGGCTGGTTCTTCCGGGCCGACCAGGAGGTCTTCGCGCACCTGCTCGACCGGCAGAGCGCCGCCGGCACCACCGGCGACCTGCTGGAGCTGGGTGCCTACCTCGGCCGTTCGGCGATCCTGCTCGGCAGCCACCTGCGCGACGGCGAGACCCTCACCGTCTGCGACCTGTTCGACCTCGACGCGCCGGACGACGAGAACTCCGCCGAGATGGACATGTCCTACCGGCAGACCCTGACCCGGCGCGCCTTCGAGACCAACTACCGGGCCTTCCACCCCGCCCTGCCGGTGATCGTCCAGGCCCCCACCTCGGTGCTCGCCGACGGCCGGATCCCGGCCGGCAGCTGCCGCTTCGTCCACGTCGACGCCTCCCACCTGTACGAGCACGTGGCCGGCGACATCCTGGTCGCCCGGGACGCCCTGGCCAAGAACGGCGTCGTCGCCCTCGACGACTACCGGGCCCCGCACACCCCCGGCGTGGCCGCCGCCGTCTGGGAGGCGGTCTTCACCCTCGACCTGCGCCCGGTCCTGCTCACCCCCGAGAAGTTCTACGGCACCTGGGGCGACCCCGACGCCGTCCGCGCCGACCTGCTGGCCCGGGACTGGCGCGGCGAGGGCTTCCGGCTCGACGAGGAGCACCTCGCCGGGCAGCTCTGCCACCGCCTCGCCTGGGACGAGCCCCGGTCCGGGCCGTCCCGGACGCCCGCCCCGGCCCGCCGCTCGCTGCCCCGCCGGGTCGCCCTCGACGTGCTGCCGCCGTTCGCCACCCGCTCGGTGCGCCGGGCCCTGCGCGCCGCCCGCCGGGCCGCCTGACGCCCCGGGACGCGCCGGGACGCGCCGGACGGGCGCGTGCCCGTCCGGCGTCCGGTCAGCCCCCGGCCGGCCAGCCCCCGACCGGGCGGCCCGGCGGCGCAGCGCCCGCAGCCGCAGCAGCCCCGCCACCGCGACCGCCGCGCACAGCCCCACCGCCGACCAGGTGGCGGCCCCGGGCCGCCCGCCGCGGCGTGCGCCGCCAGCCCGCTCGCCGGACCGGCCGGCGCGGCCGGCGGAGCCGACCCGGCCGGGGTGCCCGAGGGCGCCGGGGCGTCCGCCACCGGCTGCGCGGCGGCCGCCGGGGCCTGCTGCTCCGGGGCCCCGTCCTCGGCCAGCACCCCCACCGGGGTGACCTTGCCGGCCGCGGCGAAGCCCCAGTCCAGCAGCGCCGCCGCCTCGTCGTACACCTTCGTGCCGTTCGCCGGGTGCATCACCGTCACCAGCAGGGTCCGCCCGTCGCGCTCGGCCGCGCCGGTGTAGGTGGCGCCCGCGTTGGTGGTGTAGCCGTTCTTCACCCCGATCAGGCCCGGGTACTTGCCCAGCAGCCGGTCGGTGTTGGCGATGCCGAAGCTCCCGCGCTGCCCGGTCTTCTTGTCCACCGCGCCCGGGAACTGCGCCCAGCGGGTCGCGCAGTAACCGCGGAACTCCGGATTGCGCAGGCCCGCCCGGGCGAACAGGGTCAGGTCGTACGCCGAGGTGACCTGCCCGTCCATGTCGTAGCCGTCCGGGCTGACCACGTGGGTGTCCCGGGCCTGCAACTGCTCGGCCCGGGCCTGCATGTCGGCCACCGTCTTCGCCACGCCGCCGTTCATGTTCGCCAGCACGTGCACCGCGTCGTTGCCGGAGGACAGGAACACCCCGCGCCACAGGTCCTCGACCTTGTAGTCCAGGTCCTCCTTGATGCCCACCAGGCTGCTGCCCGCGCCCATCCCCTGCAGCTCCGTCCACGTCACCCGGTGCACCTGGGAGGCCGGGAAGCGCGGCAGCACGGTGTCCGCGAACAGCATCTTCAGCGTCGACGCGGGCGGCAGCTGGGCGTGCGCGTTGAACGCCGCCAGCACCTGCCCGCTGCCCGCGTCCGCGACCACCCAGGACTGCCCGGTCAGGTCCTTCGGCAGCGGCGGCGCCCCCGGCCCCGGCGCCACCTGCGCCCCCGCCGCGCCCAGCCGCTCCCCGCCCACCACGCCGGGCGGCGGGGCGTCCCCGGGCACGGCGGCGCCCGCCGGCAGGACGGGCACCAGCAGCAGGGCGGCAGCGGACGAACCGTGGAGAATCCGGCGGATTATCAGCATTCCGGGAAAATAACCCGCACCCCGCCCGGCCCCCGGCGACGCCGCCGCCCCGCGCCACGAACGAGTACCGCCCGCTGCTCCGATCGGCGGGCCCCGCATACTGGACGGGCACCCCGTCTGCCGCGAAGGACCCCGCCATGAAGCTCAGCCGCCCGGTCTCCTGGTTCCTCACCGCCTTCGGCGTCTGGTCGCTCTTCGTCTGGACGACCTTCGCCAAGAACCTGTGGAAGGACTCCGGCGGCCAGGCCTTCGTCAACGGCGACCACTCCCAGCCCACCGCGTTCTTCTGGGTCCACCTGCTGCTCACCATCACCTCCCTGCTGCTCGGCCTCGCCATCGGCTGGATCGGCGTCCGCGGCCTGCGCGCCCTGCGCGGCGCGGCCGCCGCCGAGGGCACCGCCGCCGAATAATCCCCCCGCGAAAAGGCCCGTCCGAGGCGTGGTCAATTCGCTTGCGCAGCACCGGGGCCGAGGAGAAAGATGCCCGGCCGGGCGGGCCCGACCCGCCCGTCCGACGTCTCCCTGGGGGGAACCTTGACCCGAGCCGTGTCCCCGCGCCTGCTCGCCGCCTGCGCGACGGCCGTCCTCGCCGCCGGCCTGTTCGCCGCACCCGCCGCGCAGGCCGACACCGGCCCCGCCGTCACCGGACCGGCCGTCCTGCCCGGCCCCGTCCTCGACAGCGCCGCCGCCGACGGCTGCGCCGCCACCGGCACGCCCGGCTGGACCACCACCGCGGACCCGGTCCTCAGCGCGCACACCACCGCGCCCGCCGCCCGCTTCAAGCTGTGGGACGCGCACGGCACGAAGCTCCTCGACACCACCGCGGACACCGCCGCCGACGGCACCGTCCGGGCCCCCGCCACCGGCCTGGCCGAGGGCGCCGGCTACACCTGGCAGGTCTGGCCGCAGTACCGCCCCGGCTCCGGACAGCCCACCGCCACCTGCCGCTTCGGCGTCGACACCGCAGACCCCGCCGTCCCCACCGTGCACTCCGCCGACTTCCCCGAGCAGGGCGGCGGCAAGTACGCGGGCCAGCCGGGCGTCTTCACCTTCTCCGCCACCGACAGCGGCTCCGGCACGGCCTGCTTCCAGTACGTGCTCAACGGCATGTTCGGCGTGCCCGGCGCGGGCACCGACCTGTGCGCACCGGGCCCGGGCACCGTCCCGGCGGGCCCCGACGGCACCGCCACGCTCACCATCAAGCCCGGCGACTGGGGCAGCAACGACCTCCAGGTCCGGGCCGTCGACCACGCCGGACGGATCGGCCGGGGCGCCCGCTACTCCTTCTACGCGCCGTGGAACCCCAACCCGCCCAAGGCCCTCGGCGACGTCGACAACGACGGCGTCCCCGACATCCTGCTGCCCGACTCCCGGGGCAACCTGCTGGTCATCAGCGGAGACTCCGCCACCACCGCCCCGAGCACCGTCGTCCCGGCCGTCTGGTCCCCCATCGGCGGGAGCTGGACGGGCCTGCAGGTGCTCCACAAGGGCTGGAGCGGCGGCGGCGCGCCCGCCGACACGGTCTACGCCCACGACCCGGGCGGCAGCTACCTCTACCAGTACGTCAACCAGGGCTCCCTGCCGCTGGGCGTGCGCTCCCCGTCGCTGTCCGGGCACGCCACCAGCTGCGTCGACACCGCGTTCAACCAGGTCGCCTGCCCGGCCGACATGCTGCACGACTACTCCGACGTCCAGCAACTGGTCGCCTTCGGGCCCACCGACCCGCTCCAGCCCGAGGGCATCACCCTGCTGGACGTCGAGCACGGAGACCTCTGGCTCCAGAACGACCCCTCCTGGTTCGGCGACGCCACCCGCCTGACCACCAGCGGCGCCTGGAACGGCTACGACCTGATCGCCCCCGGCCCCGACGCCGACGGCAACCTCGCCCTGTGGTCCCGCGAACAGGCCACCGGCACCCTGCGCGCCCACCCGGTGCCCAAGCTCGCCGGCGGCGGCTACGACTTCTCCGGCCTCGCCGACCCCGCCACCGGCACCGTCCTCGGCACCTTCCCGGCCGCCGACTACCCGACCCTGGGCAGCTCCGGCGACCTCGACGGCGACGGCCGCCCCGACCTGTACGCCGTCACCGCCGACCGCCACCTGCTCACCTACCGCGGCACCACCGCGCCCACCGACCGGGGTGCCCTGGCCTGACGCCGCCCCCTCGGGGCCCCGGGGGCCCGCGCCGGAGCTTCCCGGTGCGGGCCCCCTTCAAGTGGCCGAATCCCGCTGCTAGCCTGCCCGGCACGAACTGCTGGGAGGGCTTCGGCGTGAGTACCAGTACCACCCTCGGTGAGACCCGCCCGGAGTGGGCGCGGCGGCAGGAACGGGAGCGGCGGCACCGGCGGGCGAAGTCCCGGCTGCGGCTGCCGTCCGCGGTGGCCGCGGCCTGCTGGGCGGTGCTGCTGCTGTGGTGGGCGGCGGTCTACCCGGCGTTCACCGGGGACGCCCCCGAGCCGGGCGCGCCGCTGTACGCGGCCGCGGTGCGGGCCCTGCACACCGGCCCTGCGGTGCTGGTGCAGACCGCGGCGGCGGCCTTCGCCCTCGGCTACCTGGTGGCCGCGCTGGCCCACTTCGGGGTGCGCGGGCGCTACAGCGGGCCGGTCGCGCTGGCGCTGGCCGGGCTGCCGCCGACCGCGAGCCTGGTGGTCTCGGCCACCCCCGAGGCGGTCGCCACCGTCGCCGCGCTGCTGCTCACCGGGGCGGGGCTGCGGCTGCTCGCCCGGCGGGCCCAGGGCACCCTCGCGCAGGGCGGCCCGGCCCAGCGGCTGGATCTGGCCGCGCTGACCGCGGCCGTCTGCGCCCTCGCCCTGACCGGCACCCGGGGCGCCGGAACGGCCCTGGTCGCCGTCGCGGTGCTGCTGCTGTTCCTGCCCGGGGCCCGGGTGCGCCTCGCGCTGCTGACCGTGCTCGCGCTGGCGGTGCCGATCGCGCTCGGACTGCTCGGCCACCCCGCCGCCCGCGGCGGCGACCTGCACCCGCTGCGGGCCGCCGACCTGGCCCGGGCCCAGTACCGGGCCGCCGCCCCGTTGGACCCGGCGCTGACGGCGGCCGCCCCGCCCGCCGACTGGGCCGCGGCGGGCGCCGACTGCTCCGCCACCGCCGCCCTCACCGACCGCTGGAACCCGGCCGCGGCCCGCCGTGCCGGAACCGAACTCGCCGACGCCTGGCGGCAGTTGCTCCGCGACCACCCCGACCGGGTACTGGACGCCCGGCTCTGCCGGGGCCGGATCGCCTGGGCCGTGTGGGCGGCCGACGGCGGCCCGCACGCCGCCACCGCGGTGCCCGGCCCGGCGGCCGGCTCGCACGGCCTGTGGCACCCGCTGCACGCCGCCGCGAGCTGGAGCCATACCCTGCTGCGCGCCCCGCAACTCGACTGGCTGCTGTGGCGCGGCGCCCTGTGGGCCTACCTGGGCCTGGCCGCCGCCGTGCTGCACGCCTGGCGGCACCGGATCCGGGCCCTGGTCCCGGTGGCCGGCGCGGCCGTCCTCGGCGCCCAGCTGGCACTCACCGCCTCCGCCGCCGACCAGGACTACCGGACGATGGGCGCCGCCCTGTTCCTCGGCCCGCTGCTGCTCACCCTCGCCACCGTCCGCACCCGCCGCCCCGCCTGAACGCCGCCCCGCCCGGACGCCGCGCGGACCGGACGCCGAAGGGCCCGCCCGGAGCGAACTCCGGACGGGCCCTTCGAGCGGGTCGGACTAGAAGCGACGCGTGACGAGCGCGCGCTTCACCTCCTGGATCGCCTTGGTGACCTCGATGCCGCGCGGGCAGGCCTCCGAGCAGTTGAAGGTGGTGCGGCAACGCCACACGCCCTCACGGTCGTTGAGGATCTCCAGGCGCTGCTCGCCGCCCTCGTCGCGCGAGTCGAAGATGAAGCGGTGCGCGTTGACGATCGCCGCCGGGCCGAAGTACTGGCCGTCGTTCCAGAACACCGGGCACGAGGAGGTGCACGCGGCGCACAGGATGCACTTGGTGGTGTCGTCGAAGCGCTCGCGGTCGGCCTGCGACTGCAGCCGCTCGCGGGTCGGCTCGTTCCCGTTGGTGATCAGGAACGGCATGACGTCCTTGTACGCCTGGAAGAACGGGTCCATGTCCACGATCAGGTCCTTGAGGACCGCGAGGCCCTTGATGGCCTCGATCGTGATCGGCTTCTCCGGGTTGACGTCCTTGATCAGGGTCTTGCACGCCAGCCGGTTGCGCCCGTTGATCCGCATGGCGTCCGAACCGCAGATGCCGTGCGCGCAGGAGCGGCGGTACGTGAGCGTGCCGTCCTGCTCCCACTTGATCTTGTTGAGCGCGTCCAGGACGCGCTCCTTCGGGTCCATCTCCAGCTGGTAGTCCACCCACACCGGGTCCGGGTGCTCCTCCGGGTTGAACCGGCGGATCCGGAAGGTGACGCTGATCAGCTGGGTGCTGCCCGCCTCGACCGCGTCCAGCGCGGCCGAGTGCGTCTCGACGGTCGGAGTGGACATCAGTACTTACGCTCCATCGGCTGGTAGCGGGTCTGCACGACCGGCTTGTAGTCGAGGCGGATCGAGGTGGAACCGTCCTCGGCCACCTCGCGGTACGCCATGGTGTGCTGCATGAACTTCACGTCGTCGCGGGTCGGGAAGTCCTCGCGGTAGTGACCGCCGCGGGACTCCTCGCGGGCCAGCGCGGAGACGACCAGGACCTCGGCCAGGTCGAGCAGGTTGCCCAGCTCGACGGCCTCCAGCAGGTCGGTGTTGTAGCGCGAGCCCTTGTCCGCGATCGAGACGTTCTTGAAGCGCTCCTTGAGCGCCGCGACGTCCTCGACGGCCTGCTGCAGGGTCTTGCCGGTGCGGTAGACGGACACGTTGGTGTCCATCGACTCCTGCAGCTCCTGGCGGATCTTGGCGACCGACTCGGTGCCGGTGGACTCCCGCAGGCCCTCCACCAGCGCCTCGACCAGCGCGCCCGGGTTCTCCGGCAGCGGCACGAAGTCGTGCTTGTCGGAGTACTCGGCGGCCGCGATGCCCGCCCGGCGGCCGAACACGTTGATGTCCAGCAGCGAGTTGGTGCCCAGGCGGTTGGCGCCGTGCACCGACACGCACGCGACCTCGCCCGCGGCGTACAGGCCCGGGACGATGTCGGTGTTGTTGCGCAGGACCTCGCCCTCGACGTTGGTCGGGATGCCGCCCATCGCGTAGTGCGCGGTGGGCTGGATCGGGATCGGGTCCGTGTAGGGCTCGATGCCGAGGTAGGTGCGCGCGAACTCGGTGATGTCCGGCAGCTTGGCGTCCAGCTGCTCCGGCGGCAGGTGGGTCAGGTCCAGGTAGACGTGGTCGCCGTCGGGGCCGCAGCCGCGGCCGGCCCGGATCTCCGAGTAGATCGCGCGGGAGCACACGTCACGGGACGCGAGGTCCTTCATGACGGGGGCGTAGCGCTCCATGAAGCGCTCGCCGTCCTTGTTGCGCAGGATGCCGCCCTCGCCGCGGGCGCCCTCGGTGAGCAGGATGCCCATCCGCCAGATGCCCGTCGGGTGGAACTGGAAGAACTCCATGTCCTCCAGCGGCAGGCCCCGGCGCAGCGCCACGGCCTGGCCGTCGCCGGTCAGGGTGTGCGCGTTCGAGGTGACCTTGAACATCTTGCCGGTGCCGCCGGAGGCGAACACCACGGCCTTGGCCTGGAAGACGTGGATCTCGCCGGTGGCGAGCTCGTAGGCCACCACGCCGGCGGTGCGGCCCTCGTTGATCAGCAGGTCGAGGACGTAGAACTCGTTGAAGAACTCGACGCCGTGCTTGACGCAGTTCTGGAACAGCGTCTGCAGGATCATGTGGCCGGTGCGGTCCGCGGCGTAGCAGGACCGGCGGACCGGGGCCTCGCCGTGGTTGCGGGAGTGGCCGCCGAAGCGGCGCTGGTCGATCCGGCCCTGGTCGGTGCGGGAGAAGGGGAGACCCATCTTCTCCAGGTCGAGGACCGCGTCGATGGCCTCCTTGCACATGATCTCGGCGGCGTCCTGGTCGACCAGGTAGTCACCGCCCTTGACCGTGTCGAAGGTGTGCCACTCCCAGTTGTCCTCCTCGACGTTGGCGAGCGCGGCACACATGCCGCCCTGCGCCGCGCCGGTGTGGGACCGGGTCGGGTAGAGCTTGGTCAGCACCGCGGTGCGGCTGCGCTGCGTCGACTCGATGGCCGCGCGCATGCCGGCGCCGCCGGCGCCGACGATGACGGTGTCGTACTGGTGAATCTGCATGGGGGTCAGTCGCCTCTGGTGGCTCGTCTAGATGTTCGGGTCGAAGGTGAAGATCACCAGGGTGCCGAGGACGACCGTGAAGACGGTCGCGACACCGAGGAGACCCTTGAGCCACAGACGAGTGGCGTCCTTCTCCGCGTAGTCGTTGATGACGGTGCGCATGCCGTTGGAGCCGTGCAGCATCGCCAGCCACAGCATCAGCAGGTCCCAGACCTGCCAGAACGGGGACGCCCAGCGGCCCGCCACGAAGGCGAAGCTGACCCGGGAGACACCGCCGTCCAGCATCAGGTTGATCAGCAGGTGGCCGAGGACCAGCACCACCAGGACGACACCCGACAGGCGCATGAACAGCCAGGCGAGCATCTCGAAGTTGGTGCGGGTGCGGCGCGGGGTCTTCTTCGTGCGGGTCCGGGCGGGCTCCACCACGAAGGCGTCGGCCGGGTTGCCGGTGCCCAGTCCCTTGGCGGTGTGGGCCTGGAGGGAGGGGACCACCAGGTCGTTGGTGTCAGTCGACATCAGGATCAGCCCCCGAACCAGGTGCGAAGGGTGTGCTCGAGGACGGGGTAGAAGGCGCCGGCCATCAGGACGACCCAGACGCCCACGACGGTCCACAGCATCTGCTTCTGGTACTTCGGGCCCTTGGCCCAGAAGTCCACCGCCACGACCCGCAGACCGTTCAGGGCGTGGAACAGGATGGCGGCCACCAGGCCGTACTCCATCAGGTTCACCAGCCAGAACTTGTACGTGGCGATCACCGAGTCGTACGCCTCGGGCGACACCCGCACCAGGGCGGTGTCCAGGACATGTGCGAACAGGAAGAAGAAGATCAGGACGCCGGTGACTCGGTGAGCCACCCAGCTCCACATGCCTTCCCGGCCGCGGTACAGCGTTCCAGCCGGCACGGAAAACCCTCCGGAAGCGGTTCGGGGGCTCGGCCGGCTTCGGTGTCGGTCAGCCCGGCCGGATACGGTCCACCGGCCGCGAGCATCCTATCGACGCGCCGTCGGCAACCGCCGTCGGGGGCCCCTGGTGTGATCAATCAGGCACGCACGGCCTAATCGGAACGGGAACTGTGACGCTGCGTCACGGTTCGACTGCGCTACGGTACGCCTCCCGCTCCCCCCGCTGCCCAGCCGAGAGGCCCGCCGTGCGACCCCTGCCCGCCCTCGCCGCCCCCACCGCCCTCGCGCTCGCGCTCGCCGCGGCCGGCTGCACCGGCGCGCCGCGCCCGCCCTCCGCCGACGCCGTGGTGGCCACCGCGGCGGCCTCCGCCGGGAGTTCCGCCGGGCCCGAGTACGACGCCGCCGCGGTGCGCGCGCTGGCCGTCACCGACGCCGACCTCGCCCCCGGCTGGCACGTCACCCTGATGCAGCCCGGCCGGAGCGACATCTCCAGCCCCCCGCAGACCGCCGACGCCCCGGCCTGCCAGCCCGTCCTGGACGCCCTCACCCCGTCCAAGGGCGCGGCCGGCCCGCTGGCCGAGACCGACCTCGACATCGCCCGGGCCGGCGACACCCCCGCCTCGCTCTACACCGCGGTGCTGGCCTTCCGGCCCGGCCGGGCCGCCGCCGTGCACTCCGGGCTCGACCGGGTCCTCGACCGCTGCCGGGCGTTCACCTCCACCGCCGGCCGGCACCTGCTCACCCGCCTCGACACGCCCACCCCCGGAGGAGCCGACGCCGCGACCGCCTTCACCCTCACGAATGAAACCGGCGGCACCACCATCGTCCAGCGCGCCCTGGTCACCCGGACCGGGGACCTGCTGGCGGTCTTCACCACCCTCGACGCGACGGGGCACCCGGCGCCGGAGCCGGACCGGGGCGTGGTGGCGGCGCAGCTGGCCAAGTTCGGCCGGAACGGGATGCGGCCGGGGCCCCGGGAAGGGGCCCCGGCCGGGGGGTCCGTCAGCTCTTGACCGCGACCAGGTGTTCCAGGCGGCTGAGCGCGATGCGGCGCAACTCCTCGGCGGAGACCAGGCGTTCCTCGTCGGGGTCGTTGGCGAGCCGGGTGCGGAGCGAGGTGAGGACGGCGTCCAGCATCTCCTCGGGGTCGACGCCGTCCAGGCAGACCACGAAGACGTACCCGAACCGGGCCTCGTACGCGGCGTGGGCGGCGCGCAGCGCGGTGTGCGCGGCCTGGCTGCCGGGCGCGCGCATGCCGAGCAGCGGCTGGGGCATCCAGCTCTCGTCGGCGAGGGCCTCCGCGAGGTCCGCGGGGCGCAGGTCGTAGCTGGCCTCGCTGGCCGCGGCGAGCAGGGACTCTATGTCGGGATAGGGGCGGTGGGCGGTGAGGCGGAGGGCCCAGCGGTGGCTGCCGCAACAGGCGAGCAGCGCCTCCTCCACCGCACCGGAGTCGGCTTCGTTGAACCGGTGAAGCCCCAGCAGGGACGGTGCCGACCGCACGTCGAGACGCTGCGGCGGGATGTCGCTGGCCAGCGGATCCTCCTCGTGAGGGCAGGAAGGCGGAATGCTGCAGAGACGGGGGGTGGGCCGGGGAAGGCGGGTGCGGCGGTGCCGCCGCGCGGGGCCGGTACAGCTCGGCGGGGCAGCGCCTCCACGGTAGTTGAGGGCTCATCAGTTGGGGAGGCGGCGGGCCGATTTCACCCGATCGAGCTATCAAGTTGTGACCCGCCGCCCTTTCCGTTCACGCGGAACGGATCAACTGGCCCGGTGCACCTTGTGGTTGGCGGCCTGGGCGCGGGGCCGGACCACCAGCAGGTCGATGTTCACGTGGGCGGGCCGGGTGACCGCCCAGGAGACGGTGTCGGCGACGTCCTCCGAGGTGAGCGGCTCGGCGACGCCCGCGTAGACCGCGTCCGCCTTCTCCCGGTCGCCGCGGAAGCGGGTCAGCGCGAAGCCCTCCGACTTCACCATGCCGGGCGCGATCTCGATCACCCGGACCGGCTCGGCCACGAGTTCGAGGCGCAGGGTCTGGGCCATCGAGTGGACGGCGTGCTTGGCCGCCACGTACCCGCCGCCGCCCTCGTACGCGGCCAGCGCCGCGGTCGAGGACATGATCAGCACGGTGCCCTCGCCGGTGGCGCGCAGCGCGGGCAGCAGCGCCTGGGTCAGGTGCAGCACGCCGATCACGTTGACCTCGTACATGGTGCGCCAGTCCGCCGGGTCGCCGCTCTCGACGCTCTCCGCGCCGAGCGCGCCGCCCGCGTTGTTCACCAGCACGTCGACCCGGCCCACCTCGGCGGCGAACGCGTCCACCGCGGCTCGGTCGGTGACGTCCAGGGTGTAGGGGCGGCCGCCGATCTCCTTCGCCAGCGCCTCGATCCGCTCGGTGCGGCGGGCGGTCAGCACCACCTCGAAGCCGTCCGCGGCCAGGCGGCGGGCGGTGGCCGCCCCGATGCCGCTGCTGGCGCCGGTGACCACGGCCACCTTCTGCTCGGTCATGTTCGTGCACTCCTCGTGTGTCCGGTCGGTGGACCGATCATCCCAAGGAGCGGGTCGCGGATGTTGTGAGCAAGGTCCCAGCCGTGGCATCTGTCTGCTCCCGACGGGGCACGGCTACATTGCGTATCCAGCCGACCCGTTAATCGGCGCTAACCCTCACACCTTTCCCGCGGAGGACACCCATGGCAGCCGAGCCCCGCCGCACCGAGTCGGGCCTGCCGATCGAGCCGGTGTACGGCCCCGACACCCTGGACGGCTTCGACGCCGCGAGCCGGCTCGGCGCGCCCGGCCGGTACCCGTTCACCCGCGGCGTGTACCCGACCATGTACACCGGCAAGCCGTGGACGATGCGCCAGTACGCCGGCTTCGGCACCGCCGCCGAGTCCAACGCCCGCTACAAGCAGCTCATCGCCAACGGCACCATGGGCCTGTCGGTGGCCTTCGACCTGCCGACCCAGATGGGCTACGACTCGGACGCCGCGATCTCGCACGGCGAGGTCGGCAAGGTCGGCGTGGCGATCGACAGCGTCGAGGACATGAACGTGCTCTTCGGCGGCATCCCGCTCGGCGAGGTCTCCACCTCGATGACCATCAACGCGCCCGGCTCGCTGCTGCTGCTGCTCTACCAGCTGGTCGGCGAGGCCCAGGGCGTGCCGTCGAACAAGCTCACCGGCACCATCCAGAACGACGTGCTCAAGGAGTACATCGCCCGCGGCACGTACATCTTCCCGCCCAAGCCCAGCCTGCGGCTGATCGCCGACGTGTTCCAGTACTGCCGGGCCGAGATCCCCAAGTGGAACACCATCTCCATCTCCGGCTACCACATGGCCGAGGCCGGGGCGAACCCCGCGCAGGAGATCGCCTTCACCCTCGCCAACGGCATCGAGTACGTCCGCACCGCGGTCGCCGCCGGGATGGACGTCGACGACTTCGCGCCCCGGCTCTCCTTCTTCTTCGTCTCCCGCACCACGCTGCTGGAGGAGGTCGCCAAGTTCCGTGCCGCGCGCCGGATCTGGGCCCGCGTCATGAAGGAGGAGTTCGGCGCGAAGAACCCCAAGTCGCAGATGCTCCGCTTCCACACCCAGACCGCGGGCGTCCAGCTCACCGCCCAGCAGCCCGAGGTCAACCTGGTCCGGGTCTCGGTCCAGGCGCTCGCCGCGGTGCTGGGCGGCACCCAGTCGCTGCACACCAATTCCTTCGACGAGGCGATCGCCCTGCCGACCGAGAAGTCCGCCCGGCTCGCGCTGCGCACCCAGCAGGTGCTCGCCTTCGAGACCGACGTCACCGCCACCGTCGACCCGTTCGCCGGCTCCTACGTGGTCGAGGCGATGACGGACGAGCTGGAGGCCGCCGCGCTGGAACTGATGGCCAAGGTCGAGGACATGGGCGGCGCCGTCGCCGCCATCGAACAGGGCTACCAGAAGGGCGAGATCGAGCGCACCGCGTACCGCATCCAGCAGGAGCAGGACTCCGGCGAGCGGACCGTGGTCGGCGTCAACCGCTTCCAGCTCGCCGAGGAGGAGCCCTACGAGCCGCTGCGGGTCGACCCGGCGATCGAGGCCCAGCAGGCCGAGCGGCTGGCCCGGCTGCGGGCCGACCGGGACACCTCGGCGGTCGACCGGGCGCTGTCGCAGCTGCGCAAGGCCGCGGAGGGCACCGACAACGTGCTCTACCCGATGAAGGAGGCCCTGGCGGCCCGGGCCACGGTCGGCGAGGTCTGCGACGCGCTGCGCGGCGTGTGGGGGACGTACGTGCCGGTCGACCGGTTCTGAGGCCGCGACGCGAGGGCGGCGGCGCTCCGGCGGTGCGACTCGCCGCCGGTGCCGCGACCTTGCCGGCGTGCGCCTTCCGCTTCGCGCAGTTCCCCGCGCCCCTGACGGGGCGCGGGGACGGAGTCGGAGCCGGGGGACGGCGAGAGGGGCCTGCCGGGGAATCCCCCGGCAGGCCCCTCCGTCGTGCGCTGCGGGCTACTTCTTGATGGCGAAGGACTTGAAGAAGTCCTTGCCCGGGGAGCCCAGGCCGGTGGCGGTGTCGTAACCGCGGTCGGCCGAGAGGCCGAAGTCGGCGCCGATCTTGTAGAGGCGGACCCGGAGGGTGTTGTTCACCACGCCGAGGTCGACCACGTTGCCGCGCTTGGTGTGGACGGCGTCGTCGTTCACGTCGTGGAAGGCCTTGCTGCCGGCCCGGTCGTAGAGGGCCGGGTTGGCGAAGCCGAGGGCGCGGCCGCCGCGGGACTGGATGGCGTTGGCGAACATCGCGGCGGTCTCCGGGGCGGAGACCGAGGTGCCGCCGTAGCCGCCCTCGCTGTAGGTGCCGCCGTCGGTGAAGCCGACCAGGGTGGCGGCGACCAGGTCACCGCTCATGGCGATGTCGGGGGTGGCGCGCAGCGGGGTGGCGGACTTGGTGCCGTCGGCCGCGGTCTTGGAGATCCGGTCGGGGACGACGCCCTGCTGGTACCACGGCTGGGCGAAGTCCTTGGAGACGCCGCCGCCACCGCCGAAGTAGAAGGTGCCGGGGAACGGGCTCCAGGACTTCTGGTCGGCGGAGAGCACCGAGCGCAGGTCGCCCATCGAGACCTCGGCGCCGTACTTGCCGGCCTTGTCGTCCAGTTGGAGGGCGGTGCCGCCGACCGAGGTGACCCACGGCGAGGCGGACGGCCAGTCGGCCTGCGCCTGGTTGGTGTCCTTCTGGCAGTTGGCGCCGGTGGCGGCCGCGCCCGGGGAGCTGTCGCCGCAGTCGCCGGAGGAGAAGGTGAAGCCGATGCCGGTCACCGCGCCGAGCTGGAAGATCTGGTTGTCGGCGGCGACCACGGCCGGGTCGATGTCGCCCCCGGTGCCGTGCATGATCTCGCCCCAGGAGTTGGAGACGATGTCGGCCAGGTGCCCGTCGACGACCTTGGCCATCGCGTCGTACAGGTCCTCGTCGTAGCAGGAGTTGCCGCCGACGTAGACGACCTGCGCGTCGGGCGCGAGGCCGTGGACCATCTCGACGTCGAGCGCCTCCTCGCCGGCCCAGCCGGCCGGGCCGCCGCACTCGTCCTGGTGGGTCCACTTGTCCGGGGTGACGTACTCGGTGTACTGGCCCGGCTTGAACGGCTGGTCGCCGTGCAGCGAGGAGTAGTGGTTGGCGTCCTGCTCCATGGTGGACAGGCCGTAGGCGTCGATGATCGCCACCCGGGCGCCCTTGCCGGAGACCTTGGCGTCGGTGACGCCGTAGGCCTTGCGCAGCTGGGAGGGGACGTACGAGCAGGGGGCGAAGGGCTCGTTCTTCTCGTAGCCGACCGGGGCGCCCTTGGCGGTCTTGGAGCCGTAGCCGTCCTCGGAGCAGGTCGGCACGTCCGGCAGGGTGGCCGGGGCCTTCTTGTCCGGGGCGGCGAGCCGGGAGGCGGCGTTCGCGCGCTGCTCGGCCTCGCGCACCGAGGTGGCGGTCGAGCTGTTCTTGTGGATCGCGTCGGCCAGGCCGGAGACGGCCAGCACCGAGCCGGCCACCGCGGCGGGGACCTTGGCGTCGGTGGTGGGCGCGCGGTGGGTGCCGTCCGCGGTGCGGTAGTTGTGGAAGCCGGTGCCGAAGGCCTTGGCCATCGCGGCGGTGGAGCCGGCCACCTGCACGTAGTGGTTGGTGCTGGCGGAGACCGTCAGGCCCGCGCCGGTCACCCAGTCGGTGACGGCCTTGACCTGCTCCGGGCCGGCGCCGAACTTCGCCTGGACCTGGTCCGAGGTCAGGTACTGGCCGTAGGAGCCCGAGTTCGGGTCGGAGACGGCCTTGGCGAGCGCGGCCAGGCCGCTGGCGTCGCGGCCGGCCAGGTAGATCCGCGCGGTGGCCGGGGCGGCCGCGTCGGCGGCGCCGGCGTCGGCCTGCGGGGTGGCCCACTCGGGGTGGGTGCCGGGCAGCGCCTGGGCGCCGTCGCCGGCCGGGGTGGCGGCGGAGGCCGGAGCGACCGCGCCGAGGGTGGCGAGGATGAGTGCGGCGGCGACGGTGGCCGGCGCGATGCTCTTGGCGAGCTTGTTGCGCGCGATGGGCACGTCGGTCCCCCCTTCTCGTTCGATGGATCGTCAGCTGCCCCTCGTGAGGGCGTGACGAGGTGCGCCGCGAGCGGAAGACCCCCCACCGCGGCACCGGAGTTGACTGTGCGGAAGCTGTCTATTCGGACTGATGTACGCCACTCAAGAGCAGGTCCGAAAGCTTTACCCCCGCATGACTCGATCGGGGGGAAACGTTTGACCGGGGCGCTCCGGGGCCCGCACGGAGCAGCCGCCGTGTCCGATCGCCGGTGCGGGTCGTTGCACAGGGGCAGGGGGGTCGGAACGAAGGGCGGCGAAACGAAGTGTCCTACCCACCCCAGCGGCCGCTATGCACCCATCCGGTGATCAGTTCTCCGGAACCCGGGCCAAAACCCCACCGTCGGCCTACTCTTGTCAAGGTGAACGATCCCCAGCCGGCAGCCGCCGCCACCGTCACCGCCGCCCGCCCGCCCGCCGACCTGCGCGCCCGGGTGGCGTCGTACCGGGACGAGTTGATCGAGCTGCGCCGTGACCTCCACCGGCACCCCGAGCTCGGCCGCCAGGAGTTCCGCACCACCCGGCTGCTGCGCGAGCGGCTGGTCGCCGCCGGGCTGGAGCCGCGGGTGCTGCCGGGCGGCACCGGGCTGCTGGTGGACCTCGTCCCGCCGGGCACCGCGCCGGGCACCCCGCTGCTGGCGTTCCGCGCGGACATCGACGCGCTGCCGATCGACGACGCCAAGCAGGACGTGCCGTACCGCTCCACGCTCCCCGGCCGGGCGCACGCCTGCGGCCACGACGTGCACACCGCGGTGGTGCTCGGCACCGGCCTGGTGCTGGCCGAGGCGCTGGCCGCCGGGGAGCTGGCCCGCCCGGTGCGGCTGATCTTCCAGCCCGCCGAGGAGATGATGCCCGGCGGCGCGCTGGACGTCGTCGCGGCCGGCGGGATGGAGGGGGTGGGGCGGATCTTCGCCGTGCACTGCGACCCCAAGGTGCCGGTCGGCCGGATCGGGCTGAAGACCGGGGCGATCACCTCGGCCTGCGACAAGGTGCGGATCGCGCTGGACGGCCCGGGCGGGCACACCGCCCGCCCGCACCTGACCACCGACCTGGTCACCGCGGTGGCCAAGCTGGCCGCCGAACTGCCCGCCGGGCTCTCCCGCCGGATGGACCCGCGCTGGGGCGTCTCGCTGGTGTGGGGGCGGATCGCGTCCGGCTCCGCGCCGAACGTGATCCCGCAGCACGCCGAACTGGAGGGCACCGTCCGCTGCCTGGAGCTGGCCGGCTGGCGGGAGGCGCCGGAGGTGCTGGAGGAACTGGTCGCGCACCTGGCCGAGACGCACCGCGCCAAGTGGACGCTGGACTACCACCGGGGCGTCCCGCCGGTGGTCAACGAGGCCGCGTCGATCGACCAGTTGGAGACCGCGATGAACGCCCGGTTCGCCGACGGCAGCGGCCCGGTGGTCGAGCCCACCGAGCAGAGCCTGGGCGGCGAGGACTTCTCCTGGTACCTGGAGCACGCCCCCGGCGCGCTGGCCCGGCTCGGGGTGCGCGGCCCGGACGAGAAGGGCCCGCGCGACCTCCACCAGGGCGACTTCGACGCGGACGAGCGGGCGATCGGCATCGGCGTCGAACTGTTCGCCGCGCTGGCGCTGGAGCACGCCCGGATCTGACCCGGGACGAAACCGGGGGGCCCTTCCCCGGGGCGGCCGCTGCGTGATCGAATCATCCGCGCAGTGATCACCCAGGGGAGGACCCGCACCATGCACAGCACCCGCCGCAAGCTCCTGTTCGCCGCCGGAGCCACCGCCGCCGCCGGCCTGGCCGCCGCACCGGCCGCGCACGCCGTCGATCCGACCGCGCCGGTCGTCGACTGGATCAGCGTCATGGCGTACGGCGACCTGGTCGTCAACGGCGACTACGGGCCGGCCATCAGCGCGGCCATCGCGGCCTGCCCGCCCGGCGGGGTGGTGTACTTCCCGGCCGGGCAGTACGTGGTGAGGACGACGGTGGTGGTGCCCGGCCACATCACGCTGGCGGGCACGCTCGGCAGCCGCTGGTTCGACTACCTGCCGAAGACCGACAACCGCCCGATCCCGCCGGTGTCCATCAAGCCGATGTGGGGCGACTTCACCGGCACCGAGCTGATCCGGCTGGAGGGCAACGGCGCCCGCCTGCGCGACCTGACGCTGGCCTCCGGCCGCACCCCGAACAACAGCGGCGGCAACGTCGACGGCCTGGCCGCGAGGGGCGGGATCAAGGCCGTCCGGCTGCAGAACCTCGGCATCTTCAACTTCCGCGGCTACGGCGTCTACACCGACAGCAAGGACGGTGAGTTCCCCGGCGGCTGGGAGGTCTCGCACCTGAACCTGGCCTCCAACAGCCTCGGCGGCTGGCGCTCGGACAACACCACGGGAACGGCGCCCTTCGCCTTCGCCGACTCGATGTTCGACTCCTGCGAGGCGGGTGCCAACAACACCGGCGACGGCTGGTACTTCGGCGGCATCGGCGCCACCGGCTTCACCGGCGTCCGGGCCACCTGGAACGACGGCAACGGCTTCCACCTGACCGGCAAGTGCGGGACGGTCGGCTTCACCGAGTGCCAGACCGACCGCAACCACCGCAACGGCTGGCTGATCGAGAGCGCCCAGAACGACCCCGCCCACGCCCCCGCGCCGCACGTCATCACCCTGACCGGCTGCCAGGCCAGCCGCGACGGCCGCAACGACAACGTCAACCCGGGCGGCTACGCGGGCTTCCGGGTCACCGCCCCGGCCGGCGGCGCCGCCGCCCTCCCGGTCGCGCTGACCGGCTGCGCCACGCACGTCTCCGACGACGACGGGTCCGGCGGCCTGCTCTCCCCCGACTACGCGGTGTACGCCGACCACGCGCTGCGGGTGCTGCTCACCGGCTGCGTGCTGACCGGCACGGTGGCCAGCGTGCGCGACGACGGCGGCGCGGTGCTGGACACCGGCACCACCATGCACAACCGGTCCACCAGGACGGCGGTGTCCTACGACATCCCGTCACCGGTGCTCACCCCGGTCGGCAACGCCCCGCAGCCCGCCGACTCGGGCTACGGCACCTGGTCCTTCGACCCGGCCGCCGCCACCGGCCAGGGCGCCCAGCTGACCTCGGGCAACGTCTACCTGGTACGGGTGGAGACGCACCAGCCGGTCACCGTCTCGGCGGTCTCGGTGCTGCTGACCGGGTCCGGCTCCGGGTTCGGCACGGGCAACCTCGTCGGCGTGTACGACCGGACCGGCAAGCTGCTGGCCCGCACCTCGGGCGAGCAGTCCACGGCCTGGGCGGGCGCGGCGAACAAGCTGTGCCGGATGCCGCTGTCCGGGCCGGTCACCCTGGGGCCCGGCTTCCACTGGGTGGCGCTGCTGGCCAACGGGACCACCCCGCCGTCCTTCGCCCGCGGCTCGTCCTTCCCCGACCCGGGCGCGTTCCTGAACGCCGGGCTCACCCCGGCCACCTACCGGGTCGCGAACCTGAACGGCAGCGCCACCGCGCTGCCGGCCACCTTCGACCCCGCGCAGAACCGCAACGCCACGGTGCAGGTGTTCTGGGTCGGCCTGAGCTGAGCGGCCCCGGGGGTGCCGCGCCGGAGGGTTCGGCGCGGCACCTTCTCGGGGATCGGTGGCGGGGCGTACCGTGGTGGCCCGGTACCAGCCGGTAATGAACATCGGGTTGACCGTGTGTGCGGCTATGTCCGGATTTGCCTGGGCGTACGACCACATTTTGATAACAACCCGGATGCCTCCGCAGGCCGTAACACAACCGTGTTCTACGCGCGTTACGGTGGCGCTCGACCACGCCAACCGGGTGTGTGAGAAGGAGAAACTCCCTTGCGCCGTTCACTCAAGCTCGCCGCGGTCGTGCTCTCGGGTTCCCTGGGCATCGCCTCGCTCGCCGCCTGCGGCGCAAAGAGCACCGACGACAAGTCCTCGGCCGGTGCCGGGGCCTCCGGTTTCAAGGTCGGCATGGCCTACGACATCGGCGGCCGCGGCGACCAGTCCTTCAACGACTCCGCCGCGCGCGGCCTGGACAAGGCCAAGAACGAGCTGGGCGCCACCGTGAACGAGGCCGAGGCCAAGTCCGGCGAGTCCGAGAGCGACCGCGAGCAGCGGCTCAAGTCCCTGGTGACCAGCGGCTTCAACCCGATCATCGCGGTCGGCTTCGCCTACCAGGACGCGGTGGACAAGGTCGCGGCGGAGAACCCGAACGTCAACTTCGCCATCATCGACTCCGCGGCGGCCGACCAGCCGAAGAACGTCACCTCGCTGACCTTCTCCGAGGAGCAGGGCTCCTACCTGGCCGGCGTGGCCGCGGCCAGCAAGTCGAAGACCAACCACATCGGCTTCATCGGCGGCGTGCAGTCCGAGCTGATCAAGAAGTTCGAGGCCGGCTACACCGCGGGCGCCAAGTCGGTGAACTCCGGCATCACCATCGAGGTCACCTACCTGAGCACCCCGCCGGACACCTCCGGCTTCGCCGACCCGGGCAAGGGCAAGCAGGCCGCCCAGGGCCAGCTCGACAAGGGCGCCGACGTCATCTACTCGGCGGCCGGCTCCTCCGGCACCGGCGCGATCGAGGCCGTCTCCACCGCCGCCGGCGAGAAGAACGACAAGTGGGCCATCGGCGTCGACTCCGACCAGGCCAAGCAGCCGGCCCTGGAGAAGTACAAGACCCACATCCTCACCTCGATGGTCAAGAACGTGGACACCGCGGTGTTCACCTACATCAAGTCGGCCAAGGACGGCAACGTGCTGACCGGCGTGAAGAACTTCGACCTCAAGGAGGGCGGCGTCTCGCTGGCCGTCACCGGCGGCTACATCGACGACCTCAAGGCGAAGCTCGACGCCGCCACCCAGCAGATCACCAGCGGCCAGACCACGGTCCCGACCGCCCCGTAAGGACGGCAGCGGCCCCGCCGCACCCCGCCCCCACCCGGCGGCGGACCGGCGGGCCCACCGGATCGCACGGCAGGGGCCCGGACGGATGCGCCCAGGCGCGCCCGCCCGGGCCCCTGCCGGTTCCGTCCCCACCGCCGCACCACGCCCCGGCCCCGCGGCGCGGCTCCTCCCGGGTTTCCCCCTGAGCCCTCAGCGCGACGAAGCGCCCGACGACCAGCAGGAGATCGCCATCACCCCCTCCGACTCCGTCCCGACGGACGGCACCCCCCGCGCGGGGACGGCGACACCTGCCGTCGAACTGCGCGGCATCACCAAGCGCTTCCCCGGCGTGGTGGCCAACCACGACATCGACATCACCGTGCAGCGGGGCACCGTCCACGCGCTGATGGGCGAGAACGGCGCGGGCAAGTCCACCCTGATGAAGATCCTCTACGGGATGCAGAAGCCGGACGAGGGCACCATCGCCATCGACGGCGAGCGGGTGGAGTTCTCCACCCCGGCGGACGCCATCGCGCGCGGCATCGGGATGGTCCACCAGCACTTCATGCTGGCCGACAACTTCACCGTCTGGGAGAACATCGTCCTGGGCGGCGAGAGCCTGCACGGCATCGGCGCCAGGGCCAAGGCCCGGATCCGCGAGCTCTCCGACCAGTACGGCCTGGGCGTCAAGCCGGACGCGCTGGTCGAGGACCTGGGCGTGGCCGACCGGCAGCGCGTCGAGATCCTCAAGGTGCTCTACCGCGGCGCCCGGATCCTGATCCTGGACGAGCCGACCGCGGTCCTCGTCCCGCAGGAGGTCGACGCGCTGTTCGACAACCTGCGCGAGCTCAAGGCCGAGGGCGTCACCGTCATCTTCATCTCGCACAAGCTGCACGAGGTGCTCTCGGTGGCCGACGCGATCAGCGTGATCCGCCGCGGCACCACCGTCGGCGACGCCGACCCGCGCGAGGTGACCGCCCGTCAGCTCGCCGAGCTGATGGTCGGCGCCGAACTGCCCTCCCCGGAGAGCCGCGAGTCCACCGTCACCGACACCGAGATGCTCCGGGTCGAGGGCCTGCGGATCGCCAAGCCGGACGCCGAGGGCGTCGAGCGGGTCGTCCTGGACGACGTCTCGCTGCGGATCCGCAAGGGCGAGATCCTCGGCATCGCCGGCGTCGAGGGCAACGGCCAGGCCGAACTGGTCGAGGCCATCATGGGCATGCTGCCGCTGGACGCCGGCACCGTCGTGCTGGACGGCGCCGACCTGACCCGCACCCTGACCCGGGCCCGCCGCGAGGCCGGCATCGGCTACATCCCCGAGGACCGGCACCGGCACGGCCTGCTGCTGGAAGCCCCGCTGTGGGAGAACCGGATCCTCGGCCACGTCACCGAGCGGCCCAACTCCAAGGGCGTGCTGCTCGACCTGGTCGGCGCCCGCGCCGACACCCAGCGGATCGTCGAGGAGTACGACGTCCGCACCCCCGGCATCGAGGTCACCGCGGCCTCGCTGTCCGGCGGCAACCAGCAGAAGCTGATCATCGGCCGGGAGATGAGCCACTCCCCGAAGCTGCTGATCGCCGCCCACCCCACCCGCGGCGTGGACGTCGGCGCGCAGGCCCAGATCTGGGAGCAGATCCGCTCCGCCCAGCGCGACGGCCTCGCGGTGCTGCTGATCTCCGCCGACCTGGACGAGCTGATCGGCCTGTCCGACACCATCCGGGTGATCTACCGCGGCCGCCTGGTCGCCGACGCCGACCCGGCCACCGTCACCGCCGAGGACCTGGGCAGCGCGATGACCGGCGCCGCCACCGGCCACATCGAGTCCGACCCGGAGGCCGTCGCCGAGGCGCAGGCCCTCGCGGCCGAGGCCACCGAGGCCGCCGCCGAGGCGACCCCGCCCACCGACACCGCCGACGACGAGCAGGCGGGGGAGTAACCACATGACCAGTCCCAACCCCCCGGCCGCACCCGCGGCCAAGCGGTCGCTGCGCGAGCGCGTCGACCTGGAGCGGATCGGCCTCGCGCTGGCCGCCCCCGTGCTGGCCGTGCTGCTGTCGCTGATCATCGCCGGCACCCTGCTGGCGGTCTCCGGCCGCGACCCGTTCGACGCGTTCTCCATCATGTGGAACTACGGCACCGCGTCCGACGGCCAGGTCGCCACCCTGAACAAGGCCATCGTGTACTACCTGGCCGCGGCCGCCGCCGCGTTCGGGTTCCGGATGAACCTGTTCAACATCGGCATCGAGGGCCAGTACAAGCTGGCCATGCTGTTCGCCGCGTACGTGGGCAGCCAGATCGACCTGCCGGCCTTCGTGCAGATCCCGCTGCTGCTGGTGGTCGCCATGTGCGTCGGCGGCCTGTGGGCGTCGATCGCCGGCCTGCTGAAGGTCTACCGGGGTGTCAGCGAGGTCATCTCGACCATCATGCTGAACGCCATCGCCGTCGCGCTGATCGGCGTGCTGCTGGTGCCGGGCGTGCTCGCGCCGAAGACCAGCGGGACCACCAACTCGATCCAGACCGGCAAGATCTCCGAGTCCAGCCGGTTCTTCTCGTTCGAGACCCAGGGCGGCACCCTGTGGGGCTTCCTGGTGATCGCGGTGCTGGTCGGCGTGGTCTTCCACTTCACCCTGAACCGCACCCGGTTCGGCTTCGACCTGCGCGCCACCGGCCGCTCGGAGAGCGCCGCGGGCGCCTCCGGCGTCAACGTCAAGCGCATGGTGATCACCTCGATCGTGGTCTCCGGCGCGCTGGCCGGCCTGGTCGGCCTGCCCGAACTCATGCAGAACACCCCGTACTTCGGGCAGAACGTGCAGAGCGGCCTCGGCTTCATCGGCATCTCGGTGGCGCTGCTCGGCCGCAACACCCCGATCGGCATCGCGTTCTCGGCGCTGCTGTTCGCCTTCCTGGACGCCTCCGGCGCCCAGCTGCCCACCCGGGGCGACTACCCGGCCGAGATCATCCCGGTGATCCAGGGCACCATCGTCATCTGCGTCGTCGTGGCCTACGAACTGGTGCGCCGCTACGGCCTCAAGCGCCAGCAGCAGAAGGTCGGCGCCGAGCTCGCCGCGCAGGCTGCCGCGGCCGCCCAGAAGGAGGTCGCGGCATGAGCACCGCAGTCGCCGACAAGCCCAAGACGCCGGCCGCCCCCGCGAAGCGGGCCAAGCTCACCTGGCCGGTGGTGCTGCTGCTGATCGCGCTCGCCCTGGTGCTGTTCGCCGCCGTCGGCGCCGCCACCGGCAACCACGGCCTGACCTCCTCCGGCCAGATCACCGCCGCGCTGGCCTCCGCCGTCCCGATCGCCATGGCCGGCCTCGGCGGCCTCTGGGCGGAGCGCGCGGGCGTGGTCAACATCGGCCTCGAAGGCATGATGGTGGCCGGCACCTTCTGCGGCGCCTGGGGCGGCTTCCTGGTCAACCCGTGGGTCGGCCTGCTGGCCGGCATGGCGGGCGGCGCGCTCGGCGGCCTGCTGCACGCGCTGGTCACCGTCACCTTCGGCGTCGACCACATCGTCTCCGGCGTCGGCATCAACCTGCTGATCCCCGGCATCTGCGCCTACGTCAACCGGATCTACTACAAGGACTACGTGGCCGACGGCGCCGGCGCCAACCAGTCGCCGCCCGCCGACGCGCTGCCCACCTTCACCTTCCCCGGCCTCTCCAGCTGGCTGGACGGCATCGAGCAGCACCACTGGTTCCTGGTCTCCGACGTGGCGGGCATCGTCCGCGGCCTGGTCACCGACCTGTCGGTGGTCACCCTGATCGCCGCCGCGCTGCTGGTCGCCAGCTACTTCCTGCTCTGGCGCACGGTGTTCGGCCTGCGGCTGCGCTCCTGCGGCGAGAACCCGACCGCTGCCGAGTCGCTGGGCGTCAACGTCTACAAGTACAAGTACCTCGCGGTGGTCGCCTCCGGCGCCTTCGCGGGCCTCGGCGGCGCCTACCTGTCGCTGGTCGCCGCGCACTTCTACCGGGACGGCCAGACCCAGGGCCGCGGCTTCATCGGCCTGGCCGCGATGATCTTCGGCAACTGGATGCCGGGCGGCCTGGCCGCCGGCGCGGGCCTGTTCGGCTTCACCGACAGCCTCCAGCTGCGCGACGCCGACTCGGTGCACGTGCTGCTGCTGGTGGTCGCCATCGCGATGGCGCTGCTCGCGCTCTGGCAGTTCTACCGCCGCAAGCTCACCGCCGGCGTGATCAGCCTGGTCGTCGCGGGCGGCACCGCCACCTGGTACGCCTGCACCGACCAGGTGCAGCGCCCGCTGATCGTCGCCACCCCGTACGTCATCACCCTGGTGGTGCTCGCGCTGGCCTCGCAGCGGCTGCGGATGCCCAAGGCCGACGGCCAGGTCTACCGCAAGGGGCAGGCCAAGTGACGGCGGCCGTCGAGGTCGGGGACGTCGACTGGGAGGCGCTGCGGGAGGCCGCCCGGGCCGCGATGCGGCACGCGTACGCGCCCTACAGCAAGTACCCGGTCGGGGCCGCGGCCCTGGTCGAGGACGGCCGCACGGTGGTCGGCTGCAACGTGGAGAACGCCTCGTACGGCCTCGGCCTGTGCGCCGAGTGCGGGCTGGTCTCCGCGCTGCACGCCTCCGGCGGCGGCCGGCTGGTCGCCTTCACCTGCGTGGACGGCGGCGGCGAGCTGCTGATGCCGTGCGGGCGCTGCCGGCAGCTGCTGTACGAGCACGGCGGGCCCGACCTGCTGGTCGAACTGCCCTCCGGGGTGCGGCCGATGAGCGAGGTGCTGCCGGACGCGTTCGGGCCGGACAAGTTGTAGCTGTTTGCCTGGTTACGCGCGTAGAGTGTCGCGGGGGACATCCCGCGGCACTCTACGCATTTCACCTCTTACGGCCACCTCTTCTGGAGCACGTGTATGGACGCCATCTCCGTCATCCGGGCCAAGCGCGACCGGGGCGAACTGACCGACCCCCAGATCGACTGGGTCATCGACGCCTACACCCGCGGCGAGGTCGCCGACGAGCAGATGTCCGCCCTGGCCATGGCCATCCTGCTGAACGGCATGACGGCCCGGGAGATCAGCCGCTGGACCGACGCGATGATCCGCTCCGGCGAGCGGATGGACTTCTCCTCGCTCGGCGTCCCCACCGCCGACAAGCACTCCACCGGCGGCGTCGGCGACAAGATCACCCTCCCGCTCGCCCCGCTGGTCGCCGCCTGCGGCGCCGCCGTCCCGCAGCTCTCCGGCCGCGGCCTCGGCCACACCGGCGGCACCCTCGACAAGCTGGAGTCCGTCCCCGGCTGGCGCGCCCTGCTCTCCAACGAGGAGATGCTCGACGTGCTGCGCGGCTGCGGCGCCGTCATCTGCGCCGCCGGCGACGGGCTCGCCCCCGCCGACAAGAAGCTCTACGCCCTGCGCGACGTCACCGGCACCGTCGAGGCCATCCCGCTGATCGCCTCCTCGATCATGTCCAAGAAGATCGCCGAAGGCACCGGCGCCCTCGTCCTGGACGTCAAGGTCGGCTCCGGCGCCTTCATGAAGAACCTCGACGACGCCCGCGAACTCGCCCGCACCATGGTCGAGTTGGGCCGCTCCGCCGGGGTCGCCACGGTTGCCCTGCTCACCGACATGTCCACCCCGCTCGGGCTCACCGCCGGCAACGCGCTCGAAGTCCGCGAGTCGGTCGAGGTGCTGGCCGGCGGCGGCCCCGCCGACGTCGTCGAACTCACCCTCGCCCTGGCCCGCGAGATGCTCGCCGCCGCGGGCGTCCACGGCAAGGACCCGGCCGACGCCCTGCGCGACGGCACCGCCATGGACCACTGGCGCCGCATGATCACCGCCCAGGGCGGCGACCCCGACGCCCCCCTCCCGGTCGCCCGCGAGACCCACGTCGTCCCCGCCCCCGCCACCGGCGTCCTCACCGCCCTCGACGCCTACGCCGTCGGCGTCGCCGCCTGGCGCCTCGGCGCCGGCCGCGCCCGCAAGGAGGACCCGGTCCAGGCCGGCGCCGGCGTCGAACTCCACGCCAAGCCGGGCGACCCGGTGACCGCCGGCCAGCCCCTGCTCACCCTGCACACCGACACCCCCGAGCGCTTCCCCTACGCCCTGGAGTCCCTGGAGGGCGCCGTCACCGTCGCCCCCACCGGCACGGCGTTCACCCCGGCGCCGATCGTGCTGGACCGGATCGGCTAGCCGGGTGCCGGCGTCCCGCGCACCGCTCAGCCGGAGTAGGTGCGCAGGACGCCGGTGTCGAGGGTCCAGGGGCCGACGGTGATCACGTCGCCGAAGGCGAAGTCGGTGCGGCAGGTGTAGTTCGGTTCGTCGTGCACGATGCCGGTGCCCGTGCGGGGGTCGACGAGCAGGTAGGTCGGGATGCCCATGGCGGCGTAGTCACGGGCCCTGGTCCGGTGGTCGAACTCCAGGAAGTGCGGGGCGACGACCTCCACGACCAGGAGCGGGCGGGCGACCGGGGCCGGGAGGACCGCGAGGTCGGGACGGCGCAGGAGGCCCAGGGACGGGGCTTCCAGGGGCGCGGCCGGGACCACCCGTCCGGGGGCCGCCAGCTGGGCGGCCAGTTGACGCCGGACCAGCTCGACGGCGGCGCCGTGCCTGGGGCCCGGCAGGAGCGCGAGGTGAACCGTGCCCTCGGCGATCTCCGGAGCCCGCAGGTCCGGCACCGCGGGCACCAGGTCGGCCAGTGCCCGCAGTGCTCGGTATTCGTCGGTCATGCCCGCACGGTAGCGGCCCCCGCGCGGCGGGTGGCATGGGCGCGGTGGGTGGCGTAGAGGGTGACGCCGGCCGCGCAGGCCATGGCGGTGAGGGCGACGGTGGCGGTGCCGGACCAGCCGGTGGAGTGGTAGGCGTCGGCGCCGAGGGTGCCGCCGAGGCTGTTGCCCAGGTAGTAGGCGATCAGGTAGAGGGCGGAGGCCTGGGCGCGGCCGGTGGTGGCGGTGCGGCCGACGGCGGAGGAGGCGGTGGCGTGGCCGGCGAAGAAGCCGGCGGTGATCAGGACCAGGCCGAGGACCGCGCAGAGCAGGGAGCCGGCGAGGGAGAGCAGCAGGCCGGCGGTGGTGGTGCCGATCGCCAGGTAGAGGGTGCCGCGGCGGCCGCAGCGGGCGGTCAGCCGGCCCGCGGAGGCGGAGGACGCGGTGCCGACCAGGTAGACCACGAAGATCGAGGCGGCCACCGACTCCGGGAGGTGGAAGGGGGCGGCGGTCAGCCGGTAGCCGACCGTGTTGTAGACCGCGCCGAAGACGGCCATGAAGAGCATGCCCAGCGCGTACAGCCGCAGCAGCAGCGGGTTGCGCAGGTGCGCGGTGACGGTGGCGGCCAGGGCCCGGGCGTCGACGGGGACGCGGCGGAAGTGCCGGGCGCGCGGGACCAGGGCGCGGAAGGCGAGCGCGGCGAGCAGCGCCAGGGCGGCCGAGACCGCCAGCCCCCAGCGCCAGCCCCAGGCGGCCGCGGCCCAGCCGGAGACCAGCCGGCCGCCCATCCCGCCGATCGAGTTGCCCGCCACGTACAGCCCCATCGCGGAGGCCAGCGCCGACGGGTGCACCTCTTCGGCGAGGTAGGCCATCGCGGTGGCGGGCAGGCCGGCCAGGGCCGCGCCCTGCACCGCGCGCAGCACCACCAGGGTGGTGAGGTCCGGGGCGAACGGCAGGGCCAAGGCGAGCAGCGCGGCGGCCAGGGTGGAGGCCGTCATCACGGCGGTGCGCCCGTAGCGGTCGGACAGGGCGCTGGCCGGGAGCAGGGCGAGGGCGAGTCCGAGGGTGGAGGCGGAGGCCGTCCAGCTGGCCTGACCGGGTGTCAGGCCGAGGTCGGCGGAGAGGACCGGCAGCAGGCCCTGGGTCGAGTACAGCAGGACGAAGGTGGCCACTCCCGCCGCGAACAGGGCGAGGTTGGCGCGGCGGAAGTCCCGGCTGCCGGGGCGCAGGCGCAGGTCGGCGGGGGTGCTGGTGGGGGCGGGCGCGGACGCCTCGGTACTGGCGGGCTGCATGGTGCCGACGCTAGGCCCGGGCCGCTTGATGCGTCCAATGCATGAATGGGGGAGCATTGATGCCATGACGCATGAGAGCAGCTCCGGGCCCGCCCGCCTCGCCGAACTCGGCCCGGACGCCGATGTGACCCTGCTCGCACCGCAGTTGGCGGAGTTCGCGGCGGTCGCCCGGCTGGAGCACGTCACCCAGGCCGCCCAGCTGCTCGGCAGGCCGCAGCCCACCCTGTCGCGCGCCATCGCCCGGCTGGAGGCCGACCTGGGCGTCGGCCTGCTCGCCCGGCAGGGCCGCACCGTCCGGCTCACCCGCTCCGGCCGGATCCTGCTGGACGCCGTCGAGCGGGCCCTCGCCGAGGTCGAGCGCGGTGTCGAGGCGGCCCGGGCGGAGGCCGACCCGGCGGCCGGGCGGGTCGCCTTCGGCTTCCTGCACACCATGGGCACGGACGCCGTCCCCGCCCTGCTGCGAGGCTTCCGGGCCGGGCACCCGCGGGTGCGCTTCCAACTGGTCCAGGACTACGTGGCCGCGATGCTGGAGCGCCTGCGGGCCGGGGAGCTCGACCTGTGCCTGGTCTCCCCGCTCCCGGACGAACCCGGCCTGACCGCCCGGCCGCTGGACGAGCAGCGGCTCTTCCTCACCGTCCCCGCCGACCACCGCCTCGCGGCCCGCCGCCGGATCCGGCTCGCCGAGGTCGCGCGGGAGAGCTGGGTGACGGTCGAGGAGGGGTACGGGCTGCGCCACATCATGGAGGGCTTCTGCGCGGAGGCCGGGTTCACCCCGCGGATCGCCTTCGAGGGCGAGGAGGTCGAGACCCTGCGCGGCCTGGTCGCGGCCGGCCTCGGCGTCGCGCTGCTCCCGCCCGCGCTGGTCCCCCGCCCCGGCGTCGTCGAACTGGAGGTCACCGCCCCCCGTACCCGCCGCGCCATCGGCCTCGCCTGGCACGCGAACCGCCCGCTCACGCCGCCGGCGGCGGCCTTCCGCGACTTCGTGCTCTCGCGCCGGGGGAGCATCCTGGCGCACGACTGAGAGGCTCCTCCGCGGGGGTGGGCGGACGGGTTCCGGTTCGGGCGGGTGGCGTGGCGATAGGCAATCTACGCGCGTAGGGGCTATGCTCCGGCAATGGAGAAGCAGATCAGTGCAATCGCGGGCACCACGGCCCCGCGCGTTCCCACCCCCGAGCAGATCGTCCGGGCGCCGAAGGTGCTGCTGCACGACCACCTGGACGGCGGGCTGCGGCCGGAGACGATCGTCGAACTGGCCGCCGACTGCGGCTACCGGGGGCTGCCGACCACGGACCCGAAGGAGCTCGGGGAGTGGTTCCGGGAGGCGGCCGACTCCGGGTCGCTGGAGCGGTACCTGGAGACCTTCGCGCACACCTGCGCGGTGATGCAGACCCGGGCCGCGCTGGTGCGGGTCGCGGCGGACTGCGCGGAGGACCTGGCCGCCGACGGGGTGGTGTACGCCGAGGTGCGGTACGCGCCGGAGCAGCACCTGGAGGGCGGGCTGAGCCTGGACGAGGTGGTGGAGGCCGTCAACGAGGGCTTCCGGCTGGGCGAGGCCAACGCCCGGGCGCGCGGGCACCGGATCCGGGTCGGCACGCTGCTGACCGCGATGCGGCACGCCGCCCGCTCGCAGGAGATCGCCGAGCTGGCCAACCGGCACCGGGACCGCGGCGTGGTCGGGTTCGACATCGCGGGCGCCGAGGCGGGCCACCCGCCGACCCGGCACCAGGCGGCGTTCGACTACCTCAAGGGCGAGAACAACCACTTCACCATCCACGCGGGCGAGGCGTTCGGCCTGCCGTCGATCTGGGAGGCGCTGCAGTGCTGCGGCGCGGACCGGCTCGGCCACGGGGTGCGGATCGTGGACGACATCACGGTCGGTGCGGACGGCCGGGTCGAGCTGGGCCGGCTGGCCGCGTACGTCCGGGACAAGCGGATCCCGCTGGAGATGTGCCCGACCTCGAACCTGCAGACCGGCGCGGCCTCCTCGTACGCCGAGCACCCGCTCGGGCTGCTGGCCCGGCTGAAGTTCCGGGTCACCGTCAACACCGACAACCGGCTGATGAGCGGCACCTCGATGAGCCGCGAGTTCGCGCACCTGGTGGAGGCGTTCGGGTACACCCTGGCGGACCTGGAGTGGTTCACCGTCAACGCGATGAAGTCGGCGTTCCTGCCGTTCGACGAACGGCTGGCGATGATCAGCGACGTGATCAAGCCCGGGTACGCCGAGCTGAAGGCGGAGTGGCTGTTCGGCCCGCGGGGCTGAGCAGGGAGGGCCTCCCGGACGTCCAGGGAGATGGTCGGACTTATCACTCTCCGGAGTGGTCGGGCTTTGGAGGGCGCGGGGACTTCTCACTACGGTGGGCCGGTCACTGCTGACTCGGTGTGACGGCGACGTCCCCGACTCCGGGCGTCCGCCGGTGCACCGGCCCGACCAGGACTGAGGACGCACACATGAAGCAGGCCACTCTCAAGGCCGCCGGCACCGCCGCGCTCGGCGTCGCCTTCGCCGCCGTCGCCGCGGGCTCCGCCGCCGCCGCGCCGGCCGCCCCCGGCGGCCTCGGACTGCCGACCGGCGCGCTCACCAACCCCGGCGTGACCGGTGCGGCCACCGGCGCGGTGAGCAAGCTCCCCGGCGGCGACCAGCTCGGCACGGTCACCGGCACCCTCAACC
This sequence comes from Kitasatospora sp. YST-16, assembly GCF_026802215.1. Taxonomy (NCBI): domain Bacteria; kingdom Bacillati; phylum Actinomycetota; class Actinomycetes; order Kitasatosporales; family Streptomycetaceae; genus Kitasatospora; species Kitasatospora sp. YST-16. The sequence continues at coordinate 2,629,348 of NZ_CP113837.1, read as the reverse complement.
CGGCCGCCGGCGCCCGGCCCACGCCCCCGCCGTCGAGCAGGCCCCGCCGGTCGCCGAGCAGACCGGCCCGGGCGGCGCCGACCAGATGCAGGGCGCCCCGGCGCCGTCCGCGCCCGCCGCGGCGGCCAACCGGGTCGGCGGCCTGGACTCCGTCCCCGGCGGCCAGGGCCTGGCCAAGACCCCGGTCGGCGGCGTGGTCGGCACCCTGAGCAGCCTCTCCCCGACCAGCGGCGGCGCCCCGGGTCTGCCCAGCCTGCCGGGCCTGGGCGGCTGACGCACCGGACGCGCACGCACGACAGGGGCCGTTCCCGCTGGGGGAACGGCCCCTGTCGTGCGTGCCGGAGCGCCGGGCTCGACGGCGGGCCCGGGCGGCGGGCCCGGGCGGCGCGGGCCGGGCGGCGCGGGCCGGGTCACGGCTCCTGGGGGAGCAGCAGCCACAGCGCCAGGTAGACCAGGAACTGCGGGCCGGGCAGCAGGCAGGACACCAGGAAGATGATCCGGACCGTCCACGGGTCCAGCCCGAAGCGCTGGGCGATCCCGGCGCAGACGCCGGCGATGACGCGACGGTGGCGGGGGCGGGCGAGGGTGCTCATCTTCTCCTCCGTGGGGGTGGGCCCGGTGCGGTCCGTCCGACCGGGCGATGACTCCATCCTGCCGCCGTGACCTGGCCTTTCACGTCAGCCGCGAAGCCGATCCGGACCCTGGTGCGGTCCCCGGGCGGGAGGACGCCGGACTCGGGGTCGGCTCCGGGGACACCCTGAGTTTGTGCGGCGGGCCATCGAAGGTAATGGGGTAGTAAATAAGTGGGAGGTAAGGCAAGGGCCGTTTCCGGTCGCTGGAAGACTCGCGCATCCGATCGTCATAGGAAACGGGAACAGACTCTGATGCGTGCGAACCGGCTGCTGGCCGTCACCGTGCTCTCCGTCCTCGGTGTCACCGGCCTGACGGCCTGTGGTCCCGACGCGACCAAGAAGGGCGACTCCGCGCCCGCCGCCTCCGGCTCCGCCGGTGCCGCCGCCTCGAAGCCCGCGGCGGGCGGTGGCCTGGAGGGGCTGTCGGTCGAGCAGATCATGACGAAGATGCGGGCCGCCAACGGGAAGCTCAAGAGCGTCAAGGCCGCCTTCCAGGTGCAGGAGGCGGAGGGCGACATCAGCGGTGACGTCGCCGCCGACTCCACCGGCAACTGCGCCGGCACCATCGGCATCAAGGGCAAGGGCAAGGCGGAGATCCTGCGCATCGGCGGGAAGGTGTGGCTCAAGCCGGACGCCGAGTTCATCAAGGTGGTCGTCCCGGGCGCCAACACCTCGGTCGCCAACCTGATCTCCGGCAAGTGGCTGACCTCCACGAAGTCCGCCACCATGGCCGGCCGCTTCGACCAGTTCTGCGACATGCCGCTGGGCCTGATGAAGAAGGCCGGCCTGAACGAGGACGGCACGCCGGACAACAGCGGGACCAAGAACAGCACCAAGAAGGTCGGCGGGGTCGACGCGGTCGTCCTCACCGTGGGGGGCGAGGAGAGCGGCAAGCAGATGGAGGTCGCCATCGCCGACCAGGGCGAGGCCTACCTGCTCTCGGTCGACGGCGGCGAGAGCGGCAGCATGCGGTTCAGCGACTTCGACAAGCCGGTGCCGGCGACCGCCCCGGCGGCCGACCAGGTCGTCGACGTGGACAGTCTGAAGAAGGCCGCGGGCTGATCCGTCCGGTGCTCAGCCCCGCGGCGCGGCCGGGGGGCCGAGCACCTGCAGGGCCGGGCGGGGGAGCGTCCGGTTCCGGTCCTCGGTGCGGCCGGCGGCCGGTGCCGGGGTGCCCTCGGCGGCTTCGGCCACCCCTGCGGTCTCGGCGGTCTCGGCGGCCTCGATCCAGCCGGCGGTGGAGCGGCGGCGGTCCAGGGCGCGCAGCGGGGGCATCAGCAGCAGGTGGGCCAGGGCCGCGCCCGCGATGCCGAGCAGGACGTCGTCCACGTCCAGGACGTGGCCGGGGGCCCAGCCCTCCAGGATCTCCAGGGCGGTGCCGAGCAGTGCGGCCGCGCCGGTGGTGCGCAGGAAGGACAGCAGCCAGGAGCGGCGGGGGGAGCCCACGGCGAGCGGCAGCAGCACCCCGATCGGGGCCAACGGCAGCATGCCGGAGCCGAGTTGGCGGACGGCGGCGGCCGGGCCGAGGGACAGCGCCTGGTGGACCGAGGAGAACGGGCTGAGGTTGGGCGGGCTGGTCCAGGCGACCGGGACGGGCCGCAGGCTCAGCCAGCCGAGCAGCAGCAGGTGCAGGCCGAGCAGCAGCCGGGCCGCCGTCCGCGACCGGTACGGCGCCGCCGCTCCGGCACCGGCCCGCCCGGCCGTCGGTCGGCGGGTCGGGCGGTGGTCGGCGGTCGCGGGGTCGCGGGGTGCGGTGGTGTGCACACTGCGGGGGACGCAGGTTCCGTCCGGCCCGGTTCCCCGCGGCCGTCCGGCGGCCCCGCCGGGTCCTGTGGTCTTCCGCACCCCCGTCGCCCCCGGCTCAGGGGCAGGTGCTGGCGGACGGGGCGACGAACGCACTGCTGGGGGTGGCCGGCGGCGCCGGGGCCGGGGTCCGGCCGGCCGCCGGGGAGGGGCCGGGCGCGGGGACGGCGGACGGGGAGGCGCTCTCCGGCGCCATCGGGACCAGCACCTCGCCCGGGCAGGCGGTGCGGCTGGCCGGGGCGCCGGCGTCCACCGGCACCTCGGTGGGGCGGATGCCGCAGCCGGCCAGCAGCGCGGGGGCGAGCAGGCCGCCGGCCAGCAGGGCCAGCGCGCGGGACCGGTGGGCCCGGCGGGCGGGACGGGGACGGTGACGGGGACGGGGGGTCATCGGCGGTCCTCCGGCCCGGGGGCGGGCGGCTGGGTGAGCGGCAGGGTGAGGGTGAAGACCGCGCCGACGCCGTCCGGGTTGTTGGCGGCGGTGATGTCGCCGCCGTGGATCCGGGCGTTGGCCTCGGCGATGGACAGGCCCAGGCCGCTGCCCTCCGAGCGGGCCCGGCCCTTGTCGGCCTTGTAGAAGCGGTCGAAGACGTGCGGCAGCACGTCCTCCGGGATGCCGGGGCCGCCGTCGGAGACCGAGACGACGACGGTGTGCGCCTCGTCGTCCTGGCGGACCCTCACCTTCACCGGGGAGCCGCCGTGCTTGAGCGCGTTGCCGATCAGGTTGGCGAACACCACGTCCAGGCGGCGCGGGTCGACCACGGCCAGGATGCCGCGCGGGGCGTCCAGTTCGACCGCGTCGTACCAGGCCCGGCCGTCGATGCAGGACATGATCAGGTCGGCCATGTCGACCTCGTCGGCGACCAGCTTGGCGGTGCCCGCGTCGAACCGGGTCACCTCCATCAGGTTCTCCACCAGGCCGGACAGCCGGCGGGTCTCGGAGACCACGATCCGCACGGCCGGCTCGATCATCGGGTCGAGGGCGTCGGCCTCGTCCTCCAGGATGTCGGTGACGGCGGTCATCGCGGTCAGCGGGGTGCGCAGCTCGTGCGACATGTCGGCGACGAACCGGCGGGACTGCGCCTCGCGCGCGCTCAGCTCCGCGACCTGCTCCGAGAGCGACTCCGCGGTGCGGTTGAACGTCCTTGCCAGCTCGGCGAGTTCGTCGTTGCCCTCGACGTCGAGCCGGGTGTCCAGCTCGCCCTCGCCGAGCCGCCGGGCGGCGTCCCCGAGCCGGCGCACCGGCCGCAGCACGGTCGCCGAGGCGGCCTGGGCGAGCAGCGCCGAGCCGACCAGCGCCAGCAGGGTGGCGATCGCCAGCGAGACGCCCAGGGTGTTCAGGTCGGCCCGCTCGTTCTGCAGCGACTTGAACATGTAGGCGGTCGGCCCGCCCGGCACCACCTTCGTCCCGCCGACCACGTACGGCCCGGCCAGGTTCACCCGCTGCCAGTACAGGTGGTACTCGTACGGGTTGCCGGGGCCGGTCTCGCGCGGCTTGTTCACCGCGGTGACCAGCGCGGCCGGCACCTGCCGCAGCGAGAAGCCGATCGGGTCGGAGGACGCCGTGCAGCCCGGCACCGAGTCGTCGACCACCACCACGTCGTACGCCAGCCCGGAACTGGCCACCTGGACGGCCAGCATCCGCAGGTCCTGGCAGGTCGGGTGCAGCGGCAGCAGCGAGACGTTGCGGGTCAGCGAACCCCGGAAGTCGTTCAGCGCGGTGTCCTGGGCACGCTTGAGCACCGCGTCGCGGTTCAGCCAGTAGGCGATGCCGGACGCGGAGACGGCGGTGACCAGCGCGACCGCGGCGAACACCGCTATCAGCCGGACCCGCAGTGAACTGAGCCGCCGCCAGGACGCCGAACGGGCGCGGCGCGGCGCGGTCTGATGGTCGGTCAAAAAAGGCTCACCAGTCGGAGGGGGAGAAGGGTCACGCGGGCGGGTCGAGACGGTAGCCGACCCCGCGGACGGTGCGGATCAGCGTCGGCGCGGACGGCACGTCCTCGACCTTCGCCCGCAGCCGCTGCACGCAGGCGTCCACCAGCCGGGAGTCGCCCAGGTAGTCGTGCTCCCACACCAGCCGCAGCAGCTGCTGGCGGGAGAGCGCCTGCCCGGGGCGGCGGCTCAGCTCCAGCAGCAGCCGCAGCTCGGTCGGGGTCAGCTGGAGGTCCTGGCCGTCCTTGGTGACGGTCATCGCCGAACGGTCGATCACCAGGCCGCCGTACGCCGCCGAGTCCGAGCTCTCCCGCTCGCCGCGGCGCAGCACCGCCCGGATCCGGGCGTCCAGCACGCGCGGCTGGACCGGCTTGACCACGTAGTCGTCGGCGCCGGACTCCAGGCCGACCACCACGTCGATGTCGTCGGAGCGGGCGGTCAGCAGGATGATCGGCAGTTGGTCGGTGCGCCGGATCCGCCGGCAGACCTCGAAGCCGTCGATGCCGGGCAGCATCACGTCCAGCACGATCAGGTCCGGGCGCTGCTCCTTGAACAGGCGCAGACCGTCCTCGCCGGACGCGGCGGCGGCCACCCGGTGACCCTGGCGGGTGAGGGCGAGCTCGAGGCCGGTGCGAATGGCGTCGTCGTCCTCGATCAGAAGCAGGAAAGACACGGGGGTCATTGTGTCCCACCCGGCCACCGGAAGCACCCACCCGGGTGACTCCCGGCGCACCGGGAACCGGACCGCCCCGCTCCGGCGTCCGCATCCGAGGAGCCCGGGACCGTCACGGACCGCCCCTCCTTGTGACAGCCCTGTGACAGTCGACGGACACCGCCATGACGCGCGGACGGCAGGATTTTCCTCGTCGCCGCAGAACGGAGCCGGGCCACCGCCCGGAACCGCAGCGGCGCAGAACCGCTCGTACCGACCATGGGGGTGCCCGATGACCGCAACGCTGACGACCCGAAACGCCGGGCCGCGTTCCGCCGTCCTCGGCACCAACCGGACGCGGCACGAGGAGGAGAACGCCGGCAACGTGCTCGTACGGGGGTGCGCGCACAACGCCGGGACCCGCCGCCCGGTCGTGGGGACCAGGAGCGGGGACACCACCCACGGCCGGTTGGGGAACCTGGCCGCGGGCCGGACGCTGCGGGTCGCACCGCAGACCTTCCGGGGCGAGCAGGCCGAACAGGGAGGCGCGCAGGGGGAGCACCCGGCCGCCGCGACGGACGAGGCGCGCGACATCGCCGAGTTCACCGCGTACGTGCGCGAGCGCCGCGCCTCCCTGTACGCCACCGCCTACCACCTCACCGGCGACCGCTACGAGGCCGAGGACCTGCTGCAGAGCGCCCTCTTCTCCACCTACCGCGCCTGGGGCCGGATCACCGACAAGGCCGCCGTCGGCGGGTACCTCCGCCGCACCATGACCAACCTGCACATCTCCGCCTGGCGCCGCCGCAAGGTCAACGAGTACCCGACCGAGGAACTCCCCGAGCACGCCGGCGACACCGACGCGATGGGCGGCACCGAACTGCGCGCCGTGCTCTGGCAGGCGCTCGCCAAGCTGCCCGAGAACCAGCGCACCATGCTCGTGCTGCGCTACTACGAGGGCCGCACCGACCCGGAGATCGCCGACATCCTCGGCATCAGCGTCGGCACCGTGAAGAGCTCCATCTGGCGCGCGCTGCGCCGGATGCGCGAGGACGAGCAGCTCAACCGCTCCGGCGACACCGTGCACGCCTTCGGCGAGCTGGTCGCCTGACGACACCGGGACTCCCGTCGGGGGACGGGCAGTGGGGGGAAGGGCGCGGGACACGGCGGACGGCTCGGGGGAGACGGCCGCGGGGGGAAGGTCCCGCACCCGAACGGAACGGGCGGGGCCCCGGTGCGGGGGAAACGGCACCGGGGCCCCGCCCGTTCGCCGTGCGCCGGTTCAGTGCGCGCCGGCGGTGTGCAGCACGTCCTGGGCGCGGTTCAGGCCGCGCAGCACGAACGCCTCCACGGCGTCCGCGCAGCGCTCCAGCAGCTCCGGCATCCGCTCCCGCTCCTCGTCCGAGAAGCGCTCCACCACGAAGTCGCTCACCTTCACGCCCTTCGCCGGGCGCCCCACGCCCACCCGCAGCCGGGCGTAGTCCGCGGTGCCCAGCGCCGCGTGCACCGAGCGGGCGCCGTTGTGCCCGCCCGGGCCGCCGCCGCGCTTCAACCGGGCCGCGCCGAACGGGAAGTCCAGGTCGTCCTGCACCACCAGCAGCCGCTCCAGCGGGACGCCGTGCCGGCGCAGCAGAGCGGCCACCGGGCGCCCCGACAGGTTGATCGACCACTGCGGTTCGGCCAGCAGCACGGTGCGGCCGTCCAGCTCGAACGAGGCGGTGCGGGTGGTCAGGCCCCGCCAGCGGGCGCCGTGCCGCTCGGCCAGCCGGTCGGCCACCAGGAAGCCCGCGTTGTGCCGCGTTCCCGCGTACCGGCGGGTCGGATTGCCCAGCCCCGCCACCAACCAGCGTCCGTCCACCGCCCCGCGCCCCCTCAGACCAGTTCGGCGGGCAGCTGCCGGGCCACCGCGGCGATCCGGCGGCCCGCCTCCACGCCGGAGCAGGCGTAGGAGCCCAGTTCGACCTGCCGGGCCACGATGCCGCGTTCGGCCCGCATCAGGCGCAGGCCCCGGCGGACCAGGTAGGGGACCGACTTGCGGCCCTCCCGGACGTCCCGCCGGAAGCGCCGCCAGGCGGTCGTGGAGGGCTTGTTGCGCAGGCACAGGGCGTCGCCGAGCAGGCCCTCGGCGGCGCAGCGGCGGACCAGTTCGGCGGCGAAGATGCCCTCGGCGACGAAGCCGGCCGCGCCGTCCAGCTCCAGCAGGTGGCTGCCGGCCCGGCCGTTGTCCGGGATCGAGTACACCGGGACCTCGGCCCGGCCCTCGAAGGCCAGGGTCCGGATCGCGGCCAGTGCCTGTTCCGCGTGCCAGGAGAGCGGGGAGTCCCAGTCCGTCCCGCCGTCGTCGGGCAGTTGCGGCAGGGACGGGTCGTCGCCGTCCTTGTAGAAGTCGTCCAGCTGCAGCACCGGGAGGCCGCTGCGCTCGGCCAGCGAGGACTTCCCCGACCCCGAGGGGCCCGACAGCAGGATGACGCGGGATATCGGGCGGCGGTTCAGCGGGGTGTCACTCACGGGAAACCAGTCTGAGGCATCACAGGGGCAGCTCGGAACCCGCCGGTCGGCCCCTCCTGCGAACGGGGCGGGTGCGCGGGCATGGGGACGGGCCCGCACCAGGGGGGGAGAAGTGCGGGCCCGTCACGGCCGCCCGGGCCCCGGGGGGGGTAGGGCACTGAGGACGGCCGGTCTGCGGGGTCGGGCGGGTGGGCTAGATGCCCATCGGGTGCCAGACCGTCTTGGTCTCCAGGAAGGAGAGGAGCCGCCCGGTGCCGGGAGCGGCCGTCCAGTCCTCGGCGGACGGGTCGGCGGCCGGCCGGACCACTCGCTTCAATGTATCCGCCGCCGACGCCTCCAGCGCCGCCGCCGCGCCGGGCCCGTCCGGGTCGATCGCCCCGGCCAGGTCGAGCGCGTTGACGTCCTGGTGCGAGGCCAGCGTCGGGGCGAGGTCGGCGGTGCGGCCGGAGAGCAGGTTGACCACGCCGCCCGGCACGTCCGAGGTGGCCAGCACCTCGCCCAGCGACAGCGCGGGCAGCGGGGCCTGCTCGGCCGCCGCGACCACGACGGTGTTGCCGGTGGCGATCGCCGGGGCGATCACCGACACCAGGCCCAGCAGCGAGAAGCCGGTGCCGGCCCGCGGCGCCAGGACGCCGACCACGCCGGTCGGCTCCGGGGTGGACAGGTTGAAGAACGGCCCCGCCACCGGGTTGGCGCCGCCCGCGACCTGCGCGACCTTGTCGGTCCAGCCCGCGTACCAGACCCAGCGGTCGATCGCCGCGTCCACCAGCGCCGCCGCCTTCTTCGCGCCCACGCCCTCGGCCGCGGCCACCTCGGCCGCGAACTGCTCCCGGCGGCCCTGCAGCATCTCGGCGACCCGGTACAGCACCTGGCCGCGGTTGTACGCGGTGGTGCCCGACCAGCCCTTCACCGCGGCGCGGGCCGCCAGCACGGCGTCCCGGGCGTCCTTGCGGGTGCCCAGCGGGGCGTTCGCCAGCCACTGGTCCTTGCTGTCGGTCACCTCGTACACCCGCCCGCTCTCCGAGCGCGGGAACTTCCCGCCGACGTACAGCTTGTAGGTCTTGAAGACGTCCAGTCGGACGGTGGTCTCAGACATCGAGGTACGCCTCCAGGCCGTGGCGACCGCCCTCGCGGCCGTAACCGGACTCCTTGTACCCGCCGAACGGCGAGGTCGGGTCGAACTTGTTGAAGGTGTTCGCCCACACCACGCCCGCCCGGAGCCGGTTCGCCATCCACAGGATGCGCGAGCCCTTCTCCGTCCAGATGCCCGCGGACAGGCCGTACGGGGTGTTGTTGGCCTTCTCCACCGCCTCGGCGGGGGTGCGGAAGGTCAGCACGGACAGCACCGGGCCGAAGATCTCCTCGCGGGCGATCCGGTGCGCCTGCGAGACGCCGGTGAACAGGGTCGGACGGAACCAGTAGCCCGCGCCCGGGAGTTCGCACTCCGGGGCCCAGCGCTCGGCGCCCTCCTGCTCGCCCGCCGCGGCCAGCTCGGTGATCCGGGCCAGCTGCTCGGCCGAGTTGATCGCGCCGATGTCGGTGTTCTTGTCCAGCGGGTCGCCGACCCGCAGGGCGCCCATCCGGCGCTTGAGCGCGTCCAGCAGCTCGTCCTGCACCGACTCCTGCACCAGCAGGCGGCTGCCCGCGCAGCACACGTGGCCCTGGTTGAAGAAGATGCCGTTGACGATGCCCTCGACCGCCTGGTCCAGCGGCGCGTCGTCGAAGACGATGTTGGCGGCCTTGCCGCCGAGCTCCAGGCTCAGCTTCTTGCGGGTGCCCGCCAGCTGCTTGGCGATGGCCCGGCCCACCGGGGTGGAGCCGGTGAAGGCGACCTTGTTCACGTCCGGGTGCGCGGTCAGCGCGGCGCCGGTGCGGCCGTCGCCGGTGACGATGTTCACCACGCCCTTCGGCAGGCCCGCCTGGCGGCAGATCTCGGCGAAGCGCAGAGCCGTCAGCGGCGTCGTCTCGGCGGGCTTCAGGACCACCGTGTTGCCGGTGGCCAGCGCCGGGGCGACCTTCCAGGCCAGCATCAGCAGCGGGAAGTTCCACGGGATGACCTGCGCGGCCACGCCCAGCGGGCGCGGGTTCGGGCCCCAGCCCGCGTAGTCGAGCTTGTCGGCCCAGCCCGCGTAGTAGAAGAAGTGCGCGGCGACCAGCGGCAGGTCGACGTCGCGGGTCTCCCGGATCGGCTTGCCGTTGTCGATCGACTCCAGGACGGCCAGCTCGCGCGAGCGCTCCTGGATGATCCGGGCGATCCGGAACAGGTACTTGGCGCGCTCGCTGCCCGGCAGCGCCGACCAGTCGGCGAACGCCTTGCGGGCGGCCGCGACCGCGCGGTCCACGTCCTCCCCGGTGCCCTGGGCGAACTCGGCGAGCACCTGCTCGGTGGCCGGGTTGACGGTCTTCAGCGCCTCCGAGCCGGAGGAGTCGACGAACTCGCCGCCGATGAAGTGGCCGTAGCTCGTGGCGATCTCGCCCGCGGCGGCGGGGGACTCGGGGGCCGGGGCGTACGCGAACAGGCTCCCCGTGCGGGCGGGCCGCTGCGCGTCCCCGGCCGGGGTCTCGGTCTTCTTGGTCTTCGCCATCGTCCTCAGTCCACCGTCACGTAGTCGGGACCGGAGTACCGGCCGGTGCTCAGCTTCTGGCGCTGCATCAGCAGGTCGTTCAGCAGGCTGGAGGCGCCGAACCGGAACCAGTGCGGGCTCAGCCAGTCGTCGCCCAGGGTCTCGTTCACCATCACCAGGTACTTCATCGCGTCCTTGGTGGTGCGGATGCCGCCGGCCGGCTTCACGCCGATCTGCACGCCGGTCGCCGCGCGGAAGTCGCGCACCGCCTCCAGCATCAGCAGCGTCACCGGCGGGGTCGCGTTCACGGCGACCTTGCCGGTGGAGGTCTTGATGAAGTCCGCGCCGGCGATCATCGCCAGCCAGGACGCCCGGCGGACGTTGTCGTACGTCTGCAGCTCGCCGGTCTCGAAGATCACCTTGAGGTGGGCCGAGGTGCCGTCGGGGCGCTCGCAGGCCGCCTTGACGGCCCGGATCGTCTCGAACACCTCCAGGTAGCGGCCGGAGAGGAACGCGCCCCGGTCGATCACCATGTCGATCTCGTCTGCCCCGGCGGCGACCGCCTCCGCGGTGTCGGCCAGCTTGACCGGCAGGCCGGCCCGGCCGGAGGGGAACGCGGTGGCCACCGAGGCGACCTGGACGGCGCTGCCGCGCAGCGCCTCCTTCGCGGTCGCCACCATGTCCGGGTACACGCAGATCGCCGCGACCCGCGGGGTGGAGCGGTCCGACGGGTCGGGGCTGAGGCCCTTCGCGCACAGCGAGCGGACCTTGCCGACCGTGTCCGCGCCCTCCAGCGTGGTCAGGTCGATCATCGAGATGGCGAGGTCGATGGCGAAGGCCTTGGCGGTGGTCTTGATCGACCGCGTGCCGAGGGTGGCCGCCCGCGACTCCAGACCGACCTGATCGACCCCGGGCAGGCCGTGCAGGAAACGGCGCAAGGTGGCCTCGGACGCCGCGACGTCCGCGAGACCGCCGCCCGCGGCGCCGGGGGCGTTGGCTGCAAGAGTGGACATAGTCACCAGAGCAGCATATCTACGCGCGTAGGAAGCCGGTAGGGCGGGGCGGTTTCGAGTCCTGACCGAAATGTGCCCACCCGCCGGAGCGGAGAGCGCCCGGCCCCGGGACGGGGACAATGGCGGGATGAGCGGCGGTACGAAGGCGCGGGGGCGGCGGCCCGGGGGCGGGGACACCCGGGGGGCGGTGCTGGCGGCGGCCCGGACGGAGTTCGCGGCGCGCGGCTACCAGAAGGCCAGCATGCGGGCGATCGCCCGGGCCGCGGGGGTGGACGCGGCGCTGCTGCACCACTACTTCGGCAGCAAGGACCGGCTGTTCATGGCGGCGCTGGAGTTCCCGCTCGACCCGCGCACGGTGGTGGAGAGCGTGTTCGCGGGCGACCCGGCAACGGTCGGCGAGCGGGTCGCGGGCTTCGTGCTGGGGCTGTGGGAGCAGCCGCCGGTGCGCGAGCGGCTGCTGGCGCTGGTGCGGACGGCCGCCGCCAGCGAGGAGGTCGCGGCGCTGATGCGCGACTTCATGGTGACCGAACTGGTCGCCCGGGTGGCCGGCCTGCTCGACCTGCCGGACCCGGAACTGCGGGTCGAACTGGTGATGTCGCAGGTCGTCGGCCTGGCGGTGGCCCGCTACGTGATCGCCGTCGAGCCGCTCGCCTCGGCACCCCCGGAGGTGCTGGCCCCCCTGCTGGGCCGCACCGTCCAGGGGTACCTGACGGGCTGAGGGGACGTCAGGCGCCGCCGCCGAAGCGCTCGGTCCAGGCGGCCAGGTCCTCGTCGGTGATCTTGGCGAACAGCACCGGCGGGACGGTGAAGCCGGTGCCGGCCGGGACGAGGGACAGCTCCCGGGCCTCGTCGGCCGACACCCAGGTGCGGGTGTCGCCGTCCAGCGCGAAGGACTCCCGGATCGCCTTGGCCGCGGCCGGGATGAACGGCTCGGAGACCACCGAGTAGAGGTGGATCAGGTTGATCGCGGTGCGCAGGGTGCGCGCGGCCGCCTCCGGGTCGGTCTTGATCTGCGTCCACGGCGCGGTGACGTCCAGGTACGCGTTGCCCGCGGACCACAGCGCGCGCAGCGCCTGGGCGGCCTTGCGGAAGTTCAGCGCGTCGAGCTGGGCCTCGTACTCGGCGAGCAGCTCGGCGATCTGGGTGCCGAGGGCGAGCTCCGCCTCGCCGTTCGCCGCGCCGGCCGGGACCTCGTCGCCGAAGCGCTTGCGGCTGAAGGAGAGCACCCGGTTGACGAAGTTGCCCAGGGTGTCGGCGAGGTCCTTGTTGACGGTCGCCGCGAACAGGTCCCAGGTGAAGCTGGAGTCGTCGGACTCCGGGGCGTTCGCCATCAGGTAGTAGCGCCAGTAGTCGGCCGGCAGCAGCTCCAGCGCGACGTCGGTGAAGATGCCGAGCTTCTGGCTGGTGGAGAACTTCCCGCCGTAGTACGTCAGCCAGTTGAACGCCTTGACGTAGTCGACCTTCTTCCACGGCTTGCGCGAGCCGAGGATGGTGGCCGGGAACATCACGGTGTGGAACGGGACGTTGTCCTTGGCCATGAACTCGGTGTACCGGACGGTGTCGTCCGCCTCGTACCACCAGGAGCGCCAGTCGCCGCCGGTGGCGTCCGCCCACTCCTTGGTGGCGCCGATGTACTCGATCGGGGCGTCGAACCAGACGTAGAACACCTTGCCCTCGGCGGCCAGTTCGGGCCAGGTGTCGGCCGGGACGGGGACGCCCCACTCCAGGTCGCGGGTGATCGCGCGGTCCTGCAGGCCCTCGGTGAGCCACTTGCGGGCGATCGAGGAGGCCAGTACGGGCCAGTTGTCGCCGTTGGCGGCGATCCAGGACTCGACCTCGTCGGTCAGCTTCGACTGGAGCAGGAACAGGTGCTTGGTCTCGCGGACCTCCAGCTCCGAGCTGCCGCTGATCGCCGAGCGCGGCTCCAGCAGGTCGGTCGGGTCGAGGACCCGGGTGCAGTTCTCGCACTGGTCGCCGCGGGCCTTGTCGTAGCCGCAGTGCGGGCAGGTGCCGACGATGTAGCGGTCCGGCAGGAAGCGGCCGTCCGCGATCGAGTAGACCTGGCGGATCGCCCGCTCCTCGATGAAGCCGTTGGCCTGCAGCTCGCGGGCGATCTCCTGGGTGATCTCCCGGTTCTGCGGGGAGGAGGAGCGGCCGAAGTAGTCGAAGGACAGCTGGAAGCCGTCGTAGATCGCCTTCTGCTGCTCGTGCGCCCGGGCGCAGAACTCGGCCACCGGCAGCCCGGCCTCCTGGGCGGCCAGCTCGGCGGGGGTGCCGTGCTCGTCGGTGGCGCAGATGTACAGCACCTCGTGGCCGCGCTGGCGCAGGTACCGGGAGTAGACGTCCGCCGGGAGCATCGACCCGACCATGTTGCCCAGGTGCTTGATCCCGTTGATGTAGGGAAGCGCGCTGGTGATCAACTGCCGAGTCATCTCTTGGATGCTCCCTGTTCTCCGGCGGGCGCGCCGACGCGCCCGCGGGTGGGTGTCAGAGGACCGGTGCGGGGCCGTCAGGGCAGCCGCCCGGCCGCCGCCAATCGTACCGAACCGGCCGGTCCCGGCCGGACCGGTTATCCGGGGGCTGTCAAGCGGGGCGGGCGGACCGGGGGAGCGGGCGGCGGGGACGGGCCGGGGCGCGGGCGGAGGAGCCCGCGGGGAGCCGGTGTGCGGGCGCTTGACGCGGCCGGGGCGCGGCGAGAAACTCATCACATGATGAATTCTTCGGCGGGGCCGGCCGACGGCCCCGCGATCCGGATCGCCGGACTGGTCGTCCGCCGGGGCCCGGCCACCGTGCTGCCCGGCCTGGACCTGGAGGTCGGCCGGGGCAGCGTCACCGGCCTGCTGGGCCCCAGCGGTTGCGGCAAGACCACGCTGCTGCGCTGCGTCGTCGGCGTGCAGCGGACCGCCGCCGGGAGCGTCACCGTGCTCGGCCGGCCCGCCGGGGACGCCGCGCTGCGCGACCGGGTCGGGTACGTCACCCAGGCCCCCTCGGTCTACGGGGACCTCACCGTCGGCGAGAACCTCGACTACTTCGCCGCCGTCCTCGGCGCCCCGCCCGGCGCCGCCGCCCGGGCGATCGGCCAGGTCGGGCTGGACGCCCACCGCCGCACCCCCGTCGCCCGGCTCTCCGGCGGCCAGCGGGCCCGGGTCTCGCTCGCCGCCGCCCTGCTCGGACACCCCGAACTGCTGGTCCTGGACGAACCCACCGTCGGCCTCGACCCGGTGCTGCGGAAGGAGCTCTGGGAACTGTTCCGGCAGCTCGCCGCCGACGGCGCCACCCTGCTGGTCTCCAGCCACGTGATGGACGAGGCCACCCGCTGCGACCGGCTGCTGCTGATGCGCGAGGGCCGCCTGCTCGCCCACGACACCCCCGCCGCGCTGCTCGCCGCCACCGGCGCGGCCGACGTCGAGAGCGCCTTCCTCACCCTCGTGCGGACCGGACAGGAGGCCCACCGGTGAACGCCGCGACCCGCCGCACCCTCGCCACCGCCCGCCGGGTGCTGGCCCAACTGCGGCACGACCCGCGCACCGTGGCGATGCTGCTGCTGGTGCCCTGCCTGCTGCTCGTCCTGCTCAAGTACGTGTACGACGGGCAGCCCCGCACCTTCGACCGGCTCGGCCCCGAACTGCTCGGCGTCTTCCCGCTGCTGGTGATGTTCCTGGTCACCTCGGTCGCCATGCTCCGCGAACGCACCGGCGGCACCCTGGAACGCCTGCTCACCATGCCGCTCGGCAAGCCCGACCTGCTGCTCGGCTACGCGCTCGCCTTCGGCGCCGTCGCCCTGGTCCAGGCCGCCCTCGCCTCCGCCCTGACCATCGGCGTGCTCGGCCTCGACGTGGCCGGGCCGACCTGGATGCTGTTCGCCGTCGCGGTCGCCGACGGGCTGCTCGGGATGGCGCTGGGCCTGCTGGTCTCGGCGTTCGCCGCCACCGAGTTCCAGGCCGTCCAGTTCCTGCCCGCCGTCCTGCTGCCCCAACTGCTGCTCTGCGGGCTGTTCGTGCCCCGCGCCGAGATGGCCCCCGTGCTGCGCTGGGTCTCCGACGTCCTGCCGCTCTCGTACGCCGTCGACGCGATGGGCCGGACCACCGCGCAGGGCGGGGTGGGCGGCCGGGTCCTGGCCGACCTCGCCGTGGTGGCCGGGAGCGCCCTGCTCGCGCTCGCCCTCGGCGCCGCCACGCTGCGCCGCCGCACCGCCTGACCGGGCGGCCCGCGGGACGGTCATTCGTGACCGTCCCGTGCCCGGGTCGCCATTGGGGACGGCCGCGGGCCTGGGGCAGAATCGACGGCATGACCGAATCCGACCGGACACCCCACCAGGGTTCCGCCGCCGAGGAGCCCGTGTACGCCGACCGCGTCTACCGCTCCGTCCCCAGCGTCATCGCGGGCGCCATGATGCTCGCCGTCGCCGCCTGGCTGATCATCGACGCCGTCGTGTCCGGCACCGGAGCCACCCCGTGGGTCGCCCTCGCCGCCGCACCCGTCTTCGCCTTCCCGGTGATCGCCTACACCCTGCGGCCCGTGGTGCGCGCCAACGACCGGCGGCTGGTCGTCCGCAACCCGCTGCGCACGATCGTCGCGCCCTGGGGGAAGGTCGAGCAGCTCAAGGCGGGGTACTCGGTCGAGCTCTTCGCGGACGGCCGCAAGTTCCAGGTCTGGGCGATCCCGGTCTCGATCCGCCAGCGCAAGAAGGCCACCCGCCGGGCCACCCGGGCCGCGGCCGAGGGCGACCCGAACCTCCCGGCCCGGCCTGCCCGCAAGACCCCCCGCCCGGACCAGCTCGACCCGACCCGGGCCTGGTCCGACGCCGTGGTCACCGCCCTCCAGGAGCAGGCCGAGCGCAACGCCCACAAGCCCGCCGCGGCCGGTGAGCTGCAGGCCACCTGGTGCTGGTGGATCATCGCCCCGACCCTGGCGGGCCTGGTCGCGCTGGTCTCGGTGATCGCGGCGACCTGACCGGCCGGGTCGACCGGGCCGGACCGCTCAGCGGTCCAGCGCGACGACGTACTTGCCCTCGGCCCGCCCGGCGGCCAGCAGGTCGTGCGCGGCGGGGACGGCGGCCAGGCCGGGCAGCACCGTCAGCGGGGTGTCCAGCGAGCCGGTCGCCAGCAGGTCGAGGGTGCGGCGGACGGCGCCGGCCACCTTCGCGGGGGCGTGGGTGAGCAGCCCGTTGTGGCTGAAGCCGGTGAGGGTGGCGTTGGCCCCCAGCAGGCGGGGGAGCGGCGGCAGCGGCGCGGGTTCGGCCCCGCTCGCGTTGCCGAACAGGACGATCCGGCCGCCCGGGGCGAGCAGGTCGAGGTCGAGGTCGAGCGCGGTGGTGCCCAGCGGGTCGAGGACCAGGTCGACGCCGCGGCCGCCGTTGGCCGCGCGCAGCTCGGCGGCCAGGTCGTCGCCGCCCCGGGCGTGCACGGCGTGGTAGCCGTGGCGGCGGGCGGCCCCGGCCTTCTCCGGACGGCCGACGGTGCCGAGCAGGCGGCCGCCGCCGAGGTGGGGCAGCAGGCGGGCGACGGCGGTGCCGATCCCGCCGCTCGCCGAGTGGACCAGCACGCTCTCGCCGGGGGCGAACCGCCCGGCGTCGGTGAGCAGCAGCAGCGCGGTGGCCAGGCCGAGCGGCGTGGTGGCGGCGACCTCCAGCGGGACGCCGTCCGGGACCGGGACGGTCAGCTCCGCGTCGGCGACCGCGACCTCGGCGAGACCGCCGCCGCGGGTGGCGGCGACCACCCGGGTGCCGACGGCGAGGTGGGTGACGCCCTCGCCGAGGGCCAGGACGGTGCCGGCGACCTCCTTGCCGGGGTGGTGCGGCCAGTCGGCGGTGTAGCCGCCGTCGCCGCGGCGGGCCATCACGTCGACGAAGTTGAGCCCGGCGTAGGCGACCTCGACGGCGACCTGGCCGGGGCCGGGCCGCGGCGGTTCGAGGTCGAGGACGTGGCTGTGCTCGGCGCCGCCGGCTTCGGTCATGACGAGTGCGCGCATGGTGGTCCCCCTGGATCGGTCCGGATCGGTCGCAGTTACGATGTTCTACGAACGTCGAAATTAGTACCACGCCATTTCGAGATCTGTCGAACATCGCAGGGAGAGGTGCCCCCGTGCCCCGAGCCAGCCGCCGCCGCGAGGCGCCCCACTACCCCGACACCGCCGACATCGACCTGCTGGACGTGCTGCACGCGCTCTCCGACCCGACCCGGATGACCATCGTGCTGACCCTCGGCCGGGAGCCCGAACGCGCCTGCGGCACCTTCCCGGTGGGCGTCGCGCCCTCCACCCTCAGCCACCACTTCAAGGTCCTGCGCGAGGCCGGCCTGATCCGCCACCGCGAGGAGGCCAACCGCCGCCTGACCACCCTGCGCGCCGCCGACCTGGAGCAGCGCTTCCCGGGCCTGCTGGCCGTCGTGACCGCCGCGTACGCGAACGGGTAGTGAGTGGGGCGAAGTGTGACATGTCCGGTGGTCGACGCATCGGTGTCGACCGCCTTCTGATGCTCACTCAGGAATGTTAAAACCGTTGCAATGGGCCGTGCTTGATGCTGCGTCAGGACCTGACGGCATGTCTCATTCTCTCCGGGCAGGTCGATTTCCCGAACACCCTTTGTCTGCCAACGAATTCATCATCACTGCAGGTAGGAGCGGTACTTTGCTCGGTGGAAGTCGATTGACCGGGCGGCTCTTGGTGATTCATTGATGAATATTCAGGGCAATATTGGGCATCTTGCTGCCCGGGCTTGACCCGTTCTTCACGGAGGCTGCATTGTTCCCGTTCGAATGCCTGCTCATCGGGGGCAGGCAGTTCGGAGGGAGACCGCGCGCGCCATGTCCGATACGACCTCACCGAGACACCGTCGATGGTGCGCCCGGCCCGACCGGAGGGGCGTGCTCGGCCGCGCGACGGTGGCCGCGGCCACGGCGCTCGTGCTCACCGCGATCTCCTCCCCGGCCGCCTGGGCCGTCGACCCGACGCCCGGGCCGGTGTCCACCGCGGGCGCGGACGGCGCGCAGCCGCAGGCCGAGAGCGAGCAGGCCGGGGCGATCCGCTCGGCCCTCCAGCGGGCCGAGGAGACCGGCAAGCCGGTTCGGATCGACGCGATGACGAACGAGACCACCGAGGTCTTCGCCGACACCGACGGGCGGACGCTGTACTCGGAGGCCAACGCCCAGGACGTCCGCACCAAGCGCAACGGCACCTGGCAGGACCTCGACGCGACCCTGCACGGCAACCCGGACGGCACCGTCACCCCGGCACTGACCGGCACGGACCTGGTGCTCTCCGGCGGCGGCAGCGGCCCGCTGGCGAAGATCACCGCCGCCGACGGCACCTCGATGTCGATCACCGCGCCGTTCCCGCTGCCGAAGCCCACCTTGGACGGGGCGACCGCCACCTACGCCTCCGTGCTGCCCGACGTGGACCTCCAGGTGACGGCCCGTCCGGACGGCGGCTGGCGGGACGTGATCGTGGTCCGGACCACGCAGGCCGCCGCCGACCCGCGGCTGAAGAGCCTGCGCTTCCCGCTGAGCACCAGCGGCCTGAAGGTCGGTGCGGACGCCGCGGGCAACGTCTCGTTCAAGGACGCCGCGGGCAAGGTGCGCTTCCACGCGCCGACCCCGTTCCAGTGGGACTCCACCGCCGCTCCCGCCCCGGCTCCGCTGCTGAAGTCGGCCGGTGTCCAGGCCAAGTCGCTGTTCGCCGCGCCCGCCTCCACCGAGGTGGAGGCCGCGGCCGGGACCTCGACCGCCGAGCGGCCCGGCTCCGGCGCCGCGGTCTCCGCCATCGGGATCGCCGCCCGCGACACCGAGTTGGTGCTCACTCCGGACCCGGCCACCTTCGGCCGGGGGACCGGCCCCTGGTACCTCGACCCCGAGACCAGCGTCGACAAGGGCGCCACGGTCAACGCGCAGGTCCAGGAGAACCACCCCGACACCGCCAACGTCAACACGCTCAGCGCGCTGGGCGTCGGCTACTGCGGCTACTCGGACTGCAGCGGCTACGGCCGCTACCGCGCGTACTACCAGATCCCCAGCCCCGACGGCCTGTTCGAGGGCGGCGGCCACGGCGCCGCGACCGTCACCCGGGCCACCCTGTCCACCAACGTGGTCGACGCCTCGTCCCCGGGCACCAAGTCGACGCTGAACGTCTACAGCGCTCCGGCCTTCCAGGGCACCACCACCTGGAACAACCAGCCCTGCGGCACCAACGGCAAGATGACCGGCTGCACCTGGGCCGCCAACGCCGACGTCACCGGCACCGGCACCGGCACCATCAGCTGGGACGTCACCTGGTGGATGCAGAAGATCGTCAACGACAAGACCCCGAACTGGACGATCGGCATCTCGGCCGAGAACGAGACCGACAAGCTGCTGCGCCACCACCTGGGCTCCAACGCGCACATCACCACGTACTACGACATCACGCCCACCATCTGGTGGCCCCGCACCACCCCGACGCCCGGCTACACCAACGACCCCACCATGGGGACGCAGGTCAACGACTGCCAGACCCCCGGCGGCGACGCCTGGTACAAGCCCGGCTGGGTCGGCGCCAACCAGTACATCTACCTGAACGCCAGCGCCTGGTCGCCGATCGGCGCCGGCACCACGGTCAACTTCAACATCTGGGACGACAACAACAGCGGGTGGCGCGCCACGCCCAGCAGCAGCGGAGCCGGTAGCTACGGCGACGCCACAGTCCCGGTCGACCGCCTGACGGACGGTCACCAGTACGGCTGGACGGCGAACGTCACCGACACCCAGCTGACCTCGGGCAACACTCCCTGGTGCTACTTCCGCGTGGACAAGACCCCGCCGCAGGTGAGCATCAGCTCCGACGACTTCCCGGCCAGCGGCACCATCGGTGCCGCCCCGAAGAAGAAGGCCGGCGAGAGCGGCACCTTCGTCCTCAGCGCCCAGGACCCGGCCCCCGGGGCCGGCCTGAACGCCTCGGGCCCGGCCTGTATCCGCTGGAGCACCGACCCGACCGCGGTCACCGGCTGGTCCTGCAACGCCACGGGCACGCCCAACAAGGACGGCGTGGTGAAGAGCGTCGACCCCAACGACCCCACCCGGATCACCGGCACCATCGCCTTCAAGCCGCCCCGTTGGGGCACCAACACCCTGTACGTGCAGGCCATGGACGTGGCGGGCAACTACAGCCAGCCGATGCCGTACACCTTCTACGCCCCCTGGGACGCCAGCACCGCCGCCGGCGCTCCCGGTGACCTCGACGGCGACGGCCGCGGCGACGTCCTGCTCCCGGACGACCTCGGCAACCTGCGGGTGGTCGGCCTGGACAGCGACATGACCGCCATCCAGGGCGCCCCGGTCGGCCTCGCCCCCGGCGGCACCTCCTGGAAGAGCAACCCGGCCGCCAACCTGACCGTCCGCACCACCCACCTCGGCGCCCTGCGCCAGTCGCCCACCCCGGTGGACGACACCATCGCGTGGACCAACGCGGTCTCCGGCGGCACCTCGCTCGCGAGCAACCTGTACCTGTACCAGAACAACGGGGACGGCACCTTCAAGGCGCCGGTGCTCCTCGCCAAGCCGGACTACCCCAAGTTCGTCGGCGCGAACGGCACCGTCTCCGAGACGGAACCCACCGGCTGGACCTACGACTGGAGCAAGCTGACCCAGGTGGTCGCGCTCGGCCGCACCAGCGCCCCCGCCAGTGCCAACGAAACGAAGATCCCCCAGGACCAGACCGCCCTGCTCACCGTGGAGAACGGCAACCTCTGGCTCTACCGCACCCTCTCCACCAACGACGTGGCGGCACCGGTGGTCAAGGTCTCGGACGCCAAATGGGACAACTACGAGCTGATCGACCCCGGCAACGCCTCCGGCACCGCCCAGCCCACCCTGTGGACCCGGGACAGGACCGACGGCACCGTCCGGGCCTACGACATCAAGCTCGACGCCAACGGCCGCCTGGACTTCGGCAACCTGGTCGACCCGACCAGCAAGGCCCGGACGCTCGGCACCCAGAAGTTCACCGTCGCCGCCTACCCGCAGCTCGGCTCCAGCGGCGACGCCACCAAGGACGGCCTGCCCGACCTCTGGGCGCTCGACACCGCCAACCGCCTCAAGGTGTGGCCCGGCACCGCCACCGCCGGCTCCACCGCGGTGACCGGCTTCGCCGGCACCCCGTACGACCAGGGCGACAGCCGTCGCACGGTCGACCGGATCAAGCTCTCCAACCCCGGCGGCTCCGTCGTCACCGACGTCTACGGCAGGAAGCCGATGACGGTCGGCAGCGCGGTCACCTTCCCGACCGACACGGTGAACGGCAGGAGCACCACCGTCGCGCGCTTCGACGGAACCACCGGCGCCAACTCGAAGATCGCCTACGGGACGGGCCAGACCGACCGGATCAAGATCGACACCACGAAGTCCTTCACCGTCAGCGTCTGGGCCAAGCCCGCCGCCGTGGGCGGTCCGGTCCTGTCCACCACGGGCTCCGTCTCCAGCGGGTTCATCCTCTGGCCCGACAAGGACGGCACCTGGCACTTCGGCATGGCGACCAGTGACAACTCCGGCTGGAACTACCACCAGACCTCGGAGGCCAGCACCAGTGCCGCCGCCTACAAGGCGGACCGCTGGGACCGCCTGACCGCCAGCTACAACGCCACCACCGGTGGCATGTCGCTGTACGTCAACGGCGTGCTCGCCGGCAGCGCTTACCACGCCGGCAAGTTCGGCTACAGCGCGCCACTGGTGATCGGCAGCTACCAGGACGCGGGCGCGTTCGCCTCCGCGTTCAACGGCAGCGTCAGCGACGTCGAGGTGTACGACGTCCCGACCGACCCGAGCAGCACCACCAGCCGGATCATGGCCAACCTGCCGACCGGGGTCGGCGCCAACAAGTGCCTGAACGCCAACGGCAGTGTGGACGCCAACGGCACCGCGATCCAGATCTGGGACTGCAACCCCAGCGCCGCCCAGCAGGCCACCGTGCAGCCGAACGGCACCATCAAGGTGCTCAGCCGCTGCGTCGACGTGACCGGTGCCGCCACCGGCAACGGCACCAAGATCCAGCTGTGGACCTGCGACGGCAACCCCGCCCAGCAGTGGCTCTACCGAGCAGACGGTTCGCTCTACAACCCGATGTCCGGCCGCTGCCTGGACATCCCGAACGGCAACCTCGCCAACGGGACGCAGCTGCAGATCTGGGACTGCAACCAGACCTACCCGCAGCGCTGGGGCACGGGGGCGGCCGCCTGACCGACCCGCCGGACCAGGCCGGCCGGGGGCGCCACCAGCGCCCCCGGCCGGGCCCACCGCCCCGGAAATCCGCACGGAATTCTCCGACGGAATTCCGCCGAGGCGGTTTCAGGCGCACCTTTCGAAAGGCTTTCCGGGGTGCTCCGGAAAAGTTCCCGTCCGATTGGTCATTTCTATAACGGAATGGTCAAGTTGCCTGTTGAGGGCTGGTGTTGACGGTCCGTGAATCTCTAGTTTCAGAGTCGACCATCGCGCATGTTCCTGTGGCGTCCTGTTTCCTGACGGGGCGTCTTTTGTGCGTGGTCCCACATCATCTGGGGAGATTCATATGGGGGCACAGCGTGAACGCACCCCGCGCCACCGGCTGAGAGGCCGGTCCAGGGCGCTGGGGTTGCTGACGCTCATGGCCGTGACCGGGTCACTGCTCGGCGCGCCACCGGCGTTCGCCGAGAAACCGCCGAAGGTCTGGGTACCGCCCACCACGCCGCTGCAAGAGGCGGACTCGGTGGCCGGACGCTCCGACGGCGCCACCGGGACCACCGCCACCGGCGGCGTCCCGCGGCAGTGGAAGCAGTCCGCCGCGACCGCGGCGAAGGCCGGCACCGCGACCGTCCAGGTCACCGACGTGTCGGCGGAGCAGGAAGCGGCGCGCCGGCTGGGCGGCGGGGCCGCCCCGGCGGCCGGCGGCAAGGCCAAGGTCAAGGCCGGCGACCTGCCGGTGTTCCTGACCGACCTGGGCACCGCCAAGGACAAGGCCGACGGCACGCCCTCGGTCAAGGTCGACCTGCTGGAGGAGGGCAAGGCCAAGGCGGCCGGCTCGACCGGCCCGGTGGTCCGGCTCGAAGGGGCCGGCGGCGCGGCCAAGGGCGGCCACAAGTTCCAGGTCGCCCTGGACGTCAAGGCGCTGACCGGCAACGCGATGTGGTCCGACCGGGCCCGACTGGTGCTGCTGCCCGAGTGCGCGCTCACCACGCCGAACGCCGCCGAGTGCCGCACCAGCACCCCGGTGCCGTCCACCGTCGACCCGGTCTCCGGTCTGCTGACCGCCGACGTGCAACTGCCCGAGGCACCCGCCGCGGGCATCGCCACCCGTGCGGCGCTCGACAGCGGCTCGACCGGCACCGTCGTGCAGGCCGGATTCGTCCAACAGACCGCCACCGCGTCCTCGGGTGCGATGGTGCTGGCCGCGCAGGCCACCTCGTCCGGCTCCTCGGGCTCCTTCGCGGCGACGCCGATCGCCCCGTCCGCTGCCTGGAGCGCGGGCTCCAACGTCGGTAACTTCACCTACTCGTACACCTTCGACATGCCGACCGCGGTCGGCGGGTCCGCCCCCAGCGTGGTGCTGGGCTACGACTCCTCGTCGGTGGACGGCCGCACCGCGGCCACCAACTCGCAGTCGGGCTGGGTCGGTGACGGCTGGGACTACTCGGCCGGATCGATCTCCCGCTCCTACAAGCCCTGCGCCAAGGCCGGCATCGACATGTCGGGCGACGAGTGCTGGGCCGGGCAGTCGCTCCAGCTCAACCTGGCCGGCCACTCCGGCGTCGTGGTCAAGGACGACACCACCGGCGTGCTGCGCCTGCAGGGCGACGACGGCACCCTGATCACCCCGCTGACCGGCCTCAACAACGGTGCCTGGAACGGCGAGGGCTTCAAGGTCACCACCACCGACGGCACCCAGTACTACTTCGGCGCCAACCACCTGCCCGGCGGTGACGGCACGGACGCGGCCAGCAACTCGGTCAACACCGTGCCGGTCTACCACCCGCACGCCGGCGACCCCTGCTACAACTCCTCGACCGGTCTGGCCTCCTGGTGCCAGATGGGCTGGCAGTGGAACCTCGACTACATCGTCGACCTGCACGGCAACCTGATCAAGTACCAGTACGCCAAGGAGTCCAACTACTACGCCCGCGGCGGCGGCCAGAACAACGGCACCGGCACCCGCACCGCGTACGACCGGTACTCCGACGTCACCTCGATCCAGTACGGCCTGCGGCTGTCCGATCAGATCGCCTCCAAGGGCGCCGGCAACCCCGCCTCGAAGATCGACTTCACCACGGCGGAGCGCTGCTTCGCCTCCGGCTCGATCACCTGCACCGCCGCCCAGCGCGTGGTGGCCAACCAGTCCTCCTGGCCGGACACCCCGCTCGACCAGGCCTGCACCTCGTCCGGCACCTGCACCAACTACGGCCCGTCGTTCTGGACCTCCAAGCGGCTGACCAAGATCCAGACCACCGTGTACGTCGGCGGCGCCGCCCGCGTGGTGGACTCCTGGGCGCTCAACCAGGTCTTCTCCGACCCCGGTGACGGCAACGCGCCCACCCTGTGGCTGAGCTCGATCCAGCGCACCGGCAAGAACGGCCAGGCCGACACCACGCTGCCCGCCGTGTCCTTCACGGCCGCGCAGATGGCCAACCGGGTCGACGGCCTCGTCCCGGCGGTCTCGCAGTTCAACCGCCCCCGGATGAAGGAGATCACCACCGAGACCGGTGGCAGGATCACCGTCAACTACAAGCCCACCGAGTGCTCCCGCACCAACAACACCATGCCGGCCTCCGAGGCCGCGAACACCATGGCGTGCATGCCGGTGAAGTGGGTCCCCCCGGGCTCGCAGGCCGGCACCAAGCCGATCGACGACTGGTTCCACAAGTACCTGGTCTCCTCGATCGTCGAGTCCTCGCTGGTCACCAGCTCCACCGTGGCCAAGGAGACCCAGTACTCCTACGGCGGCGGCGCGGCCTGGCACCGCAACGACTCCGAGTTCGCGGACGACGACACCCGCACCTACGACAACTTCCGCGGCTACCAGACCGTCACCACCACGACGGGCTCCGGCTCGGACGGCCCCCGCACCAAGTCGGTCAGCACCTACCTGCGCGGCATGGGCGGACAGGTCACCGACAGCTGGGGCGAGTCGATCACCGACGTGGAGGAACTGGCCGGATTCGTCCGGGAGACCCAGAACTACGAGTCGGACGCGGCGGGCGCCAAGGTCGTCGGCGGCGAGCTCACCACCCCGTGGCTTTCCAAGATCACCGCGACCCACACCCAGCCCGGCACCCTGCCCAAGGTGACCGCCCGGTACGTCAACACCGCCAGCGTCAAGAACCGCTCGCTGCTCTCCGACGGCAAGTGGCGCACCACCGAGCGCAAGGCCACCTACGACGAGGACCACGCCGGACGCGTCCTGACCACGGACGTCCTCGGCGACACCACGCTCAGCGGCTACCCGCAGCGCCAGTGCACCTCGGTGACGTACGCCTCCGGCAGCAACCCCGCCCTGGTAGAGATGCCCTCCCGCATCCTCACCCTGGCCGGCGGCTGCGACCAGACGCCCAACCAGATCAACACCATCTCCGACGCGCTGACCGTCTACGACGGCCAGGCCCTCGGCACCATCGGCGACAATGCCGACCAGACCGAGACCCGCGTCCTGGAGTCGTACGGGGCCAACAACACCCCCAACTACCGGGTGACGGCCAAGGCGCAGTACGACGCCTACGGCCGCCAGACCGCCACCACCGATCCCAACCGCACCGACACCGCCCACCCCAACGGCGCGACCACCACCACGGCGTACACCCCCGCCACCGGTGAACTGCCGTCCCAGGTGGACGTCACCAACCCGCTCGGCTGGAAGTCCACCACCGTCGTCGACCCCGCTCGCGGCCTGCCCACCAAGGCGACCGACGAGAACGGCCGCACCACGCTGGAGACCTACGACGCCCTCGGCCGCCTCACCGCGGTCTGGCTGCCCGGCCGCGACCCGTCCAGCACGGACGCCCGGAAGACCGCGCCCAACCGGAAGTTCACCTACGCGCTGAACGGCTCGGCGTCCCCGTCGGTCGTCACCAGCGAGAGCATCCGCGAGGACCGCACCTACGCCAAGAGCCTGCAGATCTACGACGGCCTCGGCCGCGTCCGGCAGTCCCAGTCGATACCGGTGCAGGGCCAGGTCGGCCGCCTGATCTCCGAGGCGTTCTACGACTCGCACGGCTGGCAGGTCAAGTCCACCCCGTCCTACTACAACGCCGACTCCGGCCCGGTCGCCACCGTCTTCCTGCCGCAGGACTCGCAGGTCCCGACCCAGACCTGGAACGAGTACGACGGCCTCGGCCGCATCACCGCCAGCAAGTTCATCTCCTACGGCCAGGAGCAGTGGCGCAGCACGGCCTCCTACCCGGGCGCCGAGCGCACCGACGCGACCCCGCCGCCCGGCGGTTACGCGACCACGACGATCACCGACGCCACCGGCGCGGCCGTCGAGGTCCGGCAGTACAAGGCCGGCACCCCGACCGGGGCGTACGACACGACCACGTACGGGTACGACGTCGCGGGCAAGCCGACCTGGGTCCAGGACAGCAGCACCCCGGCGCACCGGTGGACCTACAGCTACGACCTGCTCGGCCAGCAGACTAGCTCGACCGACCCGGACACCGGCACGTCGACCACGGCCTACGACAAGGCCGGACACCCCGTCACCACCACCGACGCGCGCGGCAAGTCGACCAGCACCACGTACGACCTGCTGGGCCGTCCGGTCGCCTCGTACGACGGGACCAGCACCACCGACGCGAGCAAGAAGCTCGCGGAGACCACCTACGACTCCCTGGCCCTGGGCAAGCCCACCAGCACGACCACCTACGCCGACGCCCCCAACGGCACCGGCAGGGTCGCCTACGTCAACACGGTCAGCGGCTACGACATCGGCTACCGGCCGACCGGGACGTCCGTGACGATCCCGTCGGTCACCAAGGAAGAGAAGCTGGCCAAGACCTACACCTGGTCGAACAGCTACTCGTTGGTCCTCGGGCTGGCCAGGAGCACCACGCTGCCCGCGGTCGGCGGTCTGGCGGAAGAGACCGTCGGCAACTCCTACGACGTCGACGGCAACTTCCAGACCTCCAGCGGCCTGGACTACTACGTCCAGGACATGCAGTACGACGCGTTCGGCCGTCCCACCCGCACCACGGTGGGCGCGTCCGGCAAGCAGGTCGTCTCCACCCAGCAGTACGACCCGGGCACCGGCAACGTCGTACAGTCCACCCTGGACAAGCAGACCGCGGCCACCACCCACGTCGACTTCACGAACTACACCTACAACAAGGTGGGTTCGATGACCTCGGCGAAGACCGTCCGGGACGGCACTGCCACCGACCTGCAGTGCTTCACCTACGACTACCTCGGCCGGCTCTCCGCGGCCTGGACCGACAAGGGCACCACCACCACCGCCCCCGCGCCCTCGGTGCAGGGCATCGGCGGCTGCACCAACGCCACCGAGCCGACGGCGGCCACCGCGTCCGCCCGGATCGGCGGCCCGGCCCCGTACTGGCAGTCCTACTCCTACGACCTGACCGGCAACCGCACCAAGCTGGTCCAGCACGACACCACCGGCGCGGTCGTCAACGACAAGCAGACCGACCAGACCTTCGCCGCCGGCCCGAACACCGCCACCACCGACCCGGCCACGGGCGGCGGCACCGGCGGACCGCACGCGCTGCTCACCTCCAAGACCAGCTCGAACGGCACCAGCAAGGTCACCACGTCGACCTACGACGCCACCGGCAACACCACGTCCCTCACCAGCACCAGCGGCACCAAGACGCTGACCTGGAACAACCAGGGCAAGCTCGCCAAGGTCCATGACACGGCGGCACCCGCCAACGACACCAGCTACGTCTACAACGCGGACGGCAGCCAGCTGATCCGGCGCGTGGGCAGCAAGACCACCATCAACCTGGGCACGGACGAGCTCACCCTCGACACCGTCACCGGCAAGACCACCGCCACCCGCTACTACGGCGCGCCCGGCGGCCTGACCATCACCCGCACCGCCGACGACGCCGGCGCCACGGCGCTCTACTACCAGGCGTCCGACCCGCACGGCACCGCCGGCGTCCAGCTGGACGCCGCCAACCTGGGCGTCACCCGGCGCCCCACCGACCCCTTCGGCAACGCCCGCGGCACCCAGCCCGGCAACGGCGTCTGGGCCGGCGACAAGGGCTTCGTCGGCGGCACCATCGAAGGCACCGGATTCACCAACCTCGGCGCCCGCCAGTACGACCCGGCCACCGGACGCTTCCTGTCCGTCGACCCGGTCTTCAACGGCTCGGACCCGCAGTCGTGGAACGGCTACGCCTACGCCAACAACAACCCCGTCGACCACGCCGACCCGTCCGGCACCTGCATCCCCGACGACACCGGCCGCTGCATGTCGGCCGCCGGCTGGGACGCCTTCGCGGCCGGGAAGACCGGGCTCGACCAGGGCAGCGGCAGCAGCGGAAACAGCTCCACCAGCACCAGTCCCGCCTCCAAGGAAGCGAAGAACGCCTCCAACGAGGCCGTGCGCCAGAAGCAGGCCGCCGATGCGGCGCTTGCCAAGGCGAAGCAGGCCCGCGAGGAACTGGTCAAGAAGATCGTCGACGTGGTCGGCGACCTGATCGGCTTCAACGACGCCCGCGACTGCTTCACCAAGGGCGACGTGATGGGCTGCATCAACACCGCCCTGAACTTCGTTCCCTGGAGCAAGGTCTTCAAGGCCGTCAAGGTCGGCATCAAGGCGTTCAAGCTGTGGCGCGAGGGCGAGAAGGCCTACGACGCCATCCGCAGCGCGGAACGTGTGGCGAAGGAAGCTGAAGAAGTCCTCTCTTCTGCCCGAAAAGCCGAAAAGGAAATTGCCGATTCCGAGGCTCAGGCCGCCAAGGCAGATGCACCAAAAAAGGCAGAATCCCCCGAAGGGGAAGTTGAATATGCAGGTGGCAGTAAGGGTAATTCATGGGCGGAAGACTCTGCAATTGAGAGTGCCACTGGGAAGTCTTCCAGGTCGCGATCAAAGGCGCTTGAGGTTGTGATATCCGAAGACTTCAAGGATCTAAAGCTAACTCATATTCCCAAGTATAGCCCGACCGTTAATACGGGCATGGCAAAGAAGGGGGTGGGGACGCAGATCGGAAGGAAAAGATTCTCCAGTAGAAATGATTTGAGGAACACTATTGTTCACGAGGAGTTGCATCATAGATGGTATGCTCGGGGTATGACTGGGCATCATCCTAGGGATGGTTCTGGAACTTCTGACCGCTTCTATGAAGTTGTCGATAGGTATATGAAGATGAGGGGCTGGAGTGAGTGAGCAAGGTGCTAATTTTTATTTGAAGTGCACCAATTGCGCGTCTGAAGTGACTGGCTGGCACAGCCAGTCTGTAAATAGGGGAGAGCTCAGGTGGAACTCGGAGTGGGAATGTGAAGCCTGTGGTCTTATCAGTGATGATGGTGGGGTCGGTGCCGCTCCAAACCTTGTTCGAGAAGCCATCATCGCCAAATGGGGGATGGTTCGCATGAGCGTGACGTCCGTAGCGGATAAACCTCTCGCCCTAAAGACCATCCGCCGCCTGTCCGGGCTCTCTATAGGCGAGTCGGTAAGTCTCCTTAAGGAGCTTTCAGGTCGAGGCGTCGAGCGAACTTTCATCGAGGCTGAGTTTATCTCCGGAGCCCTGGAGGAGGTTGGGGTTAGGTGCTCAGTTGTGAAGATCGAGAGCTAGCGATTGAGGCTCGCAATTTCCAGCACCTCATCCCTGTCGCGATGTGGGGTTAAATAGTCAGATGGATTCCTTTGTTGGCCGATGTGGAGGGTTTCATTGCCGCATCGGCCAACAATTTTATGTCCAACCACCGATTGGATTTTGGCAAATTTTCCATGTAGTGCCATTTGGTGCGAGGGGGTGAATTTTACCTGAGGGGGATATATTTATCGCGTCACCCGGGGTGCATGGAAGTGATTCAGGCCAGGCCCGCCGCCGTGGCGAAGTTCTGCTTGAGGGCGTCCAGCAGGTCCTGGGCGGTGGAGCGGACGGCGGGCAGGTCGGCGCGGGAGGCGACCGGGAGGACGGCCTCCAGGTAGCACTTGAGCTTGGGCTCGGTGCCGGAGGGGCGGACGACGACGCGGGCGGAGCTGACGGCCGGGCCGGTGAGGAAGTACCGGAGGCCGTCGGTCGGGGGGAGCTCCGGGGTGCCGGCGGTCAGGTCGTCGGCGCGGGTGACGGTGAGGCCGGCGAGTTCGACCGGGGGCTTGTCGCGGAGGGCTGCCATCGCGTCGGAGATGACGGAGAGGTCGTCGACCCGGACCGAGAGCTGGTCGGTGGCGTGCAGGCCGTGGGCGAGGGCCAGGTCGTCCAGGAGGTCGGTGAGGGTGCGGCCGTCGCGCTTGAGGCCGGCGGCGAGTTCGGCGATCTGGAGGGCGGCGGTGATGCCGTCCTTGTCGCGGACGCCGTCCGGGTCGACGCAGTAGCCGAGGGCCTCCTCGTAGCCGTAGCGGATGTCCTCGGTGCGGGAGATCCACTTGAAGCCGGTGAGCGTCTCGGCGTAGCCCAGGCCGGCCGCGGCGGCGATCCTGCCGAGCAGGGTGGAGGAGACGATGGTGGTGGCGAAGACGCCGTCGGAGGTCTTGGCGGCCAGGGCCGCGCCGAGCAGGGCGCCGACCTCGTCGCCGCGGAGCATCCGCCAGCCGCCGTCGGCGGCGGGGTCGGGGACGGCGACGGCGCAGCGGTCGGCGTCCGGGTCGTTGGCGATGACCAGGTCGGGGCGGGCTTCGCGGGCGGCGGCGAAGGCGAGGTCCATCGCGCCGGGCTCCTCCGGATTGGGGAACGCGACGGTGGGGAAGTCCGGGTCGGGCTCGGCCTGTTCGGCGACCACGGTCGGCGCCGGGAACCCGGCCGCGGCGAACGCGGCCAGCAGCACGTCGCGGCCGACGCCGTGCAGCGGGGTGTAGACGGTGGCCAGGTCGCGCGGGCCGGCCGGGTCGAGGACGGCGGCGGCGCGGGCCAGGTAGGCGGCGAGGACGTCGTCGCCCAGCACCTCCCAGCCGGACTCGGCGCGCGGGACGTCGGCCAGCGCGCCCAGCGCGTCGATCTCGGCGGCGATGTCGGCGTCCGCGGGCGGCACGATCTGCGAACCGTCGCCCAGGTACACCTTGTAGCCGTTGTCCTGCGGCGGGTTGTGGCTGGCGGTGACCACCACGCCGGCCGCCGCGCCCAGGTGCCGGATCGCGTACGCCAGCACGGGCGTGGGCAGCGCGCGGGGCAGCAGTGCGGCGCGCAGCCCGGCGCCCACCACCACGGCGGCGGTGTCGAGGGCGAAGTCGTACGACTTGTGGCGGGCGTCGTAGCCGATCACCACCAGGTCGCCGAGCGCCGGGTTCTTCCGCACGTACGCGGCCAGGCCGGCGGCGGCCCGGATCACCACGGCGCGGTTCATCCGCATCGGCCCGGCCCCCAGCTCGCTGCGCAGCCCGGCGGTGCCGAACTGCAGCCGCCCGG
Organism: Kitasatospora sp. YST-16; assembly: GCF_026802215.1. Classification (NCBI taxonomy): domain Bacteria; kingdom Bacillati; phylum Actinomycetota; class Actinomycetes; order Kitasatosporales; family Streptomycetaceae; genus Kitasatospora; species Kitasatospora sp. YST-16. The sequence goes on along the minus strand of NZ_CP113837.1, from coordinate 2,597,729 downwards.
CGAAGCGCTCGGCCAGCCGGGACCAGGCGATCCGCTCCTCGGCCTCGGCCTCCGGCCCCTCGGCGGCGGCCAGCAGCGCGGTCAGCTCGGCGCGGGTCTGCGGGTCGGGGTCCTCGGCCAGCCAGGCGCGGGCCCGGTCGAGGAGGTCGGTGGTGGGTGCCTTCGGCATGCGGCCCGCTCCCTGTGTGTGGAGGACGAGAGGACGAAAGGTGTGAGGACGAGGAAGAGGAAGAGAGGTGTGGAGGGTGGGGACGGGAGCGGGGACGGGCGCGTGCGGTGCGGTGCGGTGCGGGCCGGACCGGGTCCCGACGCCCGCCGGAGGAGGGCCCGCCGGGTTCGGCGGACGGCCCGGCTGCGGCGCCGCGGACCGGCCTCGCGACCCCGGGGCGCCCGGCGACTCGGCCGCAGTGCCGCAGGCCCGGTCGCCGTTGCCCCGGCCCGGCTCCGGCGGCCCGGGACCGGCTTCGCGGTCCCGAAGCCTGGCCCGGATGCCTCGGGTCCGGCCCTCCGGCCCCGGTCCCGCGCCGCGTCCGACGGCCCGGACCGGTGTGCGGAACCGGTTTCGCGGTCCCGCGTGCTCCGGCCCGCTCGCCCGGCCGCCGTTGCTCCGACTCCGACTTCGGCTCCGGCTCCGGCCCCGGCGTGGCGGTCCGGCTCCCGTCCCGTTGCCCCGTGCTGTTGCTCGCCACATCGCCCGATTCTCCGTCAGGCGGGCGGCGCGGGGCGGGAGTCCGGCTCCTGCCGGGGTGTCAGATCCGTTCCAGGACCTTCGCCAGCAGGGCGCCCATCCGCTTGGCGGAGGCCTTGCCGGCCTCCAGGACCTCGGCGTGGTTGAGGGGCTCGCCGGTGATGCCGGCGGCCAGGTTGGTGACCAGCGAGATGCCGAGCACCTCGGCGCCGGCCTCGCGGGCGGCGATGGCCTCCAGGGTGGTGGACATGCCGACGAGTTCGCCGCCGATCACCCGGGCCATGTTGACCTCGGCCGGGGTCTCGTAGTGCGGGCCGCGGAACTGCACGTAGACGGCCTCGTCGAGGGACGGGTCGACCTCGCGGCACAGGGTGCGCAGGCGCTTGGAGTACAGGTCGGTGAGGTCGACGAAGTTGGCGCCGACGATCGGGGAGTCCGCGGTCAGGTTGATGTGGTCGCTGATCAGCACGGGCTGGCCGGGGACCCAGCCCTCGCGCAGGCCGCCGCAGCCGTTGGTGAGCACCACGGTGCGGCAGCCGGCCGCGGCGGCGGTGCGCACGCCGTGCACCACGGTGGCCACGCCGTGGCCCTCGTAGTAGTGGTTGCGGCCGAGGAAGACCAGGGCCCGGCGCTCGCCGCCGCCGGGGATCCGCACCGAGCGGATGGTGCCGGCGTGGCCGGCCACCGCGGGGGCGGGGAAGCCGGGCAGGTCGGTGACCGGGAACTCGGCCAGCGTCTCGCCCAGGGCGTCGGCGGCCGGCACCCAGCCGGAGCCCATCACCAGGGCGACGTCGTGGCGCTCGGCGCCGGTGAGTTCGCGCAGCCGGTCGGCAGCGGCCCGGGCGGCGGCGTAGGGGTCGGCGGAGACGACCGTCTGAGGAGATGCGTTCACACGGTCGAGGATAGGTCAAATCTGCCTACGCGCGTAGACAGCACGCCCAGGCCATGCCGGATCGTTACCCGGATTGCGTGGAACGACAGCATTCCTCCCCCGCCGGAGCACCCGGCTGGGCGGAAGGCACAGGCCCGGCCGGACCGGTGCACGGGCCCGGCAGGGCAAGGGCAGGGCCGGCGGCGCGGGCTCAGCAGGGCCGGCGGCGCAGGTCCAGCACGTAGTCGTCGGGGGCGCCGGCGCTCTCCGCCGCGTCCGCGATCAGGCCGAGGTAGCGGGCGGCGGGCAGCCCGCCCTCGTAGTCGTTGAGCACGTACGTCCAGACCGCGACCTCGCCGTCCAGGGTCTGCGCGCGCAGCTTCACCTTGCGGTAGATGCCGAGCTGCACGCCCTCCCAGCGGTCCAGGCCGTCCTCGTCCATCGGGGCCACGTCGTAGAGCGAGACGAAGACCTGCTCCTTCTCGTCCTCCACCACGGTGGCCAGCGAGCCCTCCCAGCCGAGCTGTTCGCCGCCGAAGGTCAGCCGCCAGCCGGGCAGCCAGCCGGTGCCGCGCAGCGGGGAGTGCGGGGCGCGCCGGGACATCTGCCGGGCGTCGAGGTTGGTGGCGTAGGCGGCGTAGAGCGACATGGCGCCAGCCTACGGGAGCGGGGCGGTCCGCCGGGCTGCGCGTCCGGGGCGGGCCTACGGTGGAGGGAGGTCTCATCCCGCGGGCGGACCCGCCGGGTCGGGGGCGGGGTGCGCGCCGGACGGGAGCGTCCTGATGCGACAACTACCGGTAGTGGCGGGTGCACCGGCCGTGGCGGCGGTGCTGCTCGCGGCCGCGGTCGGCTGCGGTTCCAGCGGCGGCTCGGGCGGCGGCGCGGGTGCCAGCCCGCCGGGCCCGGTGACCGTCACCGCGGCGCCCACCCCGACCGTCACCGTCACCCCGACGCCGACCCCGACCGTCACCGTCACGCCGACGCCGACCCCGACGGTCACCGTCACGCCGCAGACGGTCACCGCGACGCCGAACCCGACCGTCACGGTCACCACCGCGAAGGGCGGCGGCAACCCGACGCTCACCAGCGCGATCGCCGTGGTGCAGCAGTACTACGAGGACATCAGCAACCACGACTACGCGGCGGCCTGGGCGCTCGGCGGCAAGAACATCGGCGGCAGCGACTACAACGGCTGGGTGAAGGGCTACGCCACCACCGCCAGCATCTACCTGGGCACCACCAGCACCTTCGGCTCGAACCAGGTGCGGGCGGTGATCTACGCGGTCCAGACCGACGGCAGCACGAAGACCTACGAGGGCACCTACACGGTGTCCGGCGGGGTGCTGGTGTCGGCCTCGATCCAGCAGACCGGCTAGCCGGGCGGGCAACAACAACGCCCCCGGCGTGGAATCCGTTCCGGCATGCGGGACAATGGGGCACGTGACTCGGATCGTGATCATCGGTGGCGGACCAGGCGGATACGAGGCGGCCCTCGTGGCCGCCCAGCTCGGCGCGGAGGTGACCGTCGTCGACCGCGACGGTCTGGGCGGATCGGCGGTGCTGACGGACTGCGTGCCGTCCAAGACGCTGATCGCCACCGCCGAGGTGATGACCAGCTTCGACAGCTCCTACGAGGAGCTGGGCATCCTGGTCGCGGACGGCACGCCGGACCCGGCCGACCCGGCCCGGGTGGTCGGCGTCGACCTCGGCAAGGTCAACCGGCGCGTGAAGCGCCTGGCGATCGCCCAGTCCCACGACATCACCCAGGCCGTCACCCGGGCCGGGGTCACCGTGCTGCGCGGCCGCGGCCGGCTCGGCACCGGCGGCCAGGCGATCGACGGCTCCCGCGAGGTGCTGGTCGAACTCGCCGACGGCGCCGTCGAGTCGGTGCGCGCCGACGCGGTGCTGATCGCCACCGGCGTCCGCCCGCGCCAGCTGCCCGACGCGCAGCCGGACGGCGAGCGGATCCTGGCCTGGACGCAGGTGTACGACCTGGAGGAGCTGCCGCGCGAGCTGATCGTGGTCGGCTCCGGCGTCACCGGCGCCGAGTTCGCCGGGGCCTACCAGGCGCTCGGCTCGAACGTCACGCTGGTCTCCTCGCGCGACCGGGTGCTCCCGGGCGAGGACCCGGACGCCGCCGAGGTGCTGGAGGACGTGTTCCGCCGCCGCGGCATGAACGTGATGAGCCGCTCCCGGGCCGAGAGCGCCAAGCGCGTCGGCGACCGGGTCGAGGTGACGCTGGCCGACGGCAAGGTGATCACCGGCACGCACTGCCTGATGGCGGTCGGCTCGCTCCCCAACACCGAGGAGCTGGGCCTGGAGGAGGCCGGCGTCGCGGTCAACGACTGGGGCCAGATCAAGGTGGACCGGGTCTCCCGCACCTCCGCCCCCGGCGTGTACGCGGCCGGCGACTGCACCGGCGTCTTCATGCTGGCCTCGGTGGCCGCCATGCAGGGCCGGATCGCCATGTACCACGCGCTCGGCGACGCGGTGCAGCCGCTGAACCTGAAGACCGTGGCGTCCAACGTGTTCACCGACCCGGAGATCGCCACCGTCGGCTACACCCACGCCGACGTGTCCTGCGGGAAGATGGACGCCGTCGAGGTCAAGCTCCCGCTGCGCGGCAACCCGCGGGCCAAGATGCAGGGCATCCGGGACGGCTTCGTGAAGCTGTTCGCCCGCCCCGGCACCGGCATCGTGGTCGGCGGCGTGGTGGTCGCCCCGCGCGCCTCCGAGCTGATCCACTCCATCTCGCTGGCCGTCGACAACAACCTGACGGTGGAGCAGGTCGCCAGCGCCTTCACGGTGTACCCGTCGCTGTCCGGCTCGACCGCCGAGGCGGCCCGCCAGCTGCACATCCGCAAGCGCGAGGGCGCGGGCTCCTAGCGGGGCGCGCGGGCCTCGGACCCCCGGGGCGCGCGGGACGTACGGGAACGAGCCGGGCGCGCGCTGCCCGGCTCACCCGCCCGGTGGAGCGCGCATTGTACGGTCGTGCGCCGTCCCGAGGTGAGCAAATCCCGTTACCAGGTGCAAACGCCTGAAAGCAGACGGTCACTCGGGTTACCGTCGGTCCTGTGTTTGCAGCAGAACGTCGCCAGTTGATCCTCGAGATGGTGCGCGCCAACGGAGCCGTGTCGCTCCGTGAGCTGGCCCGCGTCGTCCAGACCTCCGAAGTCACCGTCCGCCGGGACGTCCGGGCGCTGGAGTCCGAAGGGCTGCTCGACCGCCGCCACGGCGGCGCGGTGCTGCCCGGCGGGTTCAGCCGTGATCCGGGCTACCCGCAGAAGACCCACCTCGCCACCGCCGAGAAGAGCGCCATCGCCGACCTCGCCGCGGACCTGGTCGAGGAGGGTGACGCCATCGTGGTCGGCGCCGGGACGACCACCCAGGAGCTGGCCCGCCGGCTGGCCCGGGTGCCCGGGCTGACCGTGGTCACCAACTCGCTGCTGGTCGCCCAGGCGCTGGCGCACGCCAACCGGGTCGAGGTGGTGATGACCGGCGGCACCCTGCGCGGCTCCAACTACGCCCTGGTGGGCAGCGGCGCCGAGCAGTCGCTGGCCGGGCTGCGGGTCACCAAGGCGTTCATCTCCGGCAGCGGACTGACCGCCGAACGCGGCCTGTCCACCGCCAACATGCTCTCCGCCTCGGTCGACCGGGCCCTGGTGCAGGCCGCCAACGAGGTGATCGTGCTGGCCGACCACACCAAGCTCGGCGCCGACAGCATGTTCCAGACCGTCGCCACCGAGGCGATCACCCGGCTGGTCACCGACGAGCGCACCCTGCTGGAGGACCTCACCTCCCGCGAGCAGCACGCCCTCGCCGACTGCGGGGTGCAGGTCTCGGTGGCCTCGCTCGGCCTGGCCACCGAGAGCGCCGCCCACCAGCAGGCCGCCCGCCGCCCCGGCCCGCCGCAGCCCGGCCTGGCCCCCGGCGCCCCGCTGCCCGGCCAGCGCCGCCCCGCCCCGCACGGCGCCCTGCCGCCCGCCGCCCGGCTCGCCGAACGGATCCGCTGACCGCGCGGGCGGCCGACCCGCCCGGCGGCGCCGCACTGACCGGTTCCGGCCCGCCCGCGGCCGACCCCTGGCCGCCCCGGCCGAGCCGCTTGTAGCGTCTGCCCCCATGGACGCAGCGAGCGAAACACTCGACCGCACAACCGAATTGACGGTGCGTCGGGCCCGCGGCGGCCGCGGCCCCGCGACCTGGGGCCAGCGCGCCATCCACACCGCCCTGGTCCGGCTCGGCGCCGAGTCGCCCCGCTACAACCTGCGGCTGGCCGCCCCCGTCGACCCCGGCGCGGAGCCCGGCACCGTGCTCCGCGCCTGCACCGAACTGCTCCACCTGCACGACGCGCTGCGCACCCGGCTGGTCGAGCAGGACGGCGCACTGCACCAGCTGGTCGACGCCGACGGCACCCTCCCGGTGGCGCTGCTGCACCGGGACACCCCCGAGCGGGCCGCCGCCGCGGCCGCCGAACTGCTCGACCGGTACGCCCGGGAGCCCTTCGACCCGGCCCGCGAGTGGCCGGTGCGGCTCGGCCTGGTGCTGGTCGACGGCCTGGTCCGGCAGACCGTCCTGGTGCTCTCGCACACCGCCGCCGACGGCTGGGGGATGCGCCGCGCCGTCCGCGACCTGATGCTGCTGGCCGCCGGGCGCAGCGCCCGGGACCTGCGCGCCGAACGGGAGTTCGCCCAGCCGCTGGACGAGGCCGCCGAGCAGGCCGGCCCGCGCGGCCGCCGCCGGGACGCCGCCGCCCGCCGGCACTGGCGGGAGAAGCTGGCCGCCGGCCCGCGGGCCCTGCTGCCCCGCCCGGCCGCCGCGCCCGACCCGGCGCGGACCTTCCCGTACGCGGTGCTGCGCTCTCCGGCGCTGGCCGACGCCCTCCCGGCGGCCGCCGCCCGGCTGCGCACCGGCGACGCCACGGTGCTGCTGGCCGCCGCCGCCACCGCACTGGGCCGGCTCGGCGGGCAGCGCGAGTTCCTCTGCCAGGTGGTGGTCGGCAACCGGTTCACCGAGCGGTCCGCGGAGGCCGTCACCACGCTCGCCCAGGAGGGCCTGTTCCACCTCCCGGAGCTCGCCGACGACTTCGCCGAGACCGTCCGCCGCGCCCACGGCCCGGCGCTCACCGCCTACCGGCACGCCGGCTACGACAAGCCGCGGCTGGACGCCGAACTGGCCGGGCTGCGGGCCGCGGGCGTCGAACCGGCCGACCACTCGGTGGTCTGGAACGACACCCGGGACCCGCTGGCCGCGCTGATGGCCGACGCGCCGGGGCCGGGCGGCGCGGGGGAGCGGGAGCTGAGCTTCCCGGACGAGTTCCCGGCCCGCCCCGGGGTGTCGGTCGCGGTGGACGTGGTCGCGGTGCCCGGCGCGGTCGAGCTGCGGATGGTGGCGGACGGCGCGCTGCTGGACCGGGCGCAGATGGCCGGGTTCCTGTGCGGCGTCGAGGAGTTGGTGCTGGGCGCGGCGGGCGCGGCCGATCCGGTCGGCGCGGCCGGGTAGGCCGAAGGGCGGCGGGGTCCGGAGACTCCCGCCGCCCTTCCGGGGCGTGCGCGTCCTACCCTCAGACGTCCTTGATCTCGCAGAGCGCGGCGCCGCTGGAGACGGAGGCGCCGACCTCGGCCTTGAGGCCGACCACGGTGCCCGCCTTGTGGGCGTTCAGCGGCTGCTCCATCTTCATCGCCTCCAGGACCACGATCAGCTCGCCCTCGGCGACCACCTGGCCCTCCTCGACGGCGACCTTCACGATGGTGCCCTGCATCGGCGAGGCCAGGGTGTCGCCGGAGACCGCCGAGGCGGCCTTCTTCGCGCCCACCCGGCGCTTGGCCTTCGCCGAGCCCGCGGCGGCCGCCGGGGCCGAGGCGACGCCGAGGGAGGACGGCAGCGAGACCTCGATCCGCTTGCCGCCGACCTCGACCACCACGGTCTCGCGGCCCTCGGGCTCCTCGCCGTCGCCGCCCGCGCCGGTGAACGCCGGGATGGTGTTCTCGAACTCGGTCTCGATCCACCGGGTGTAGACCGTGAACGGCTCGGCGGAGCCGGTCAGTTCGGGGGCGAACGCGGGGTCGGTGACCACGGCCTGGTGGAACGGGATGGCGGTGGCCATGCCCTCGACCTTGAACTCCTCCAGGGCGCGCTTGGCGCGCTGCAGGGCCTGCTTGCGGTCGGCGCCGGTGACGATCAGCTTGGCCAGCAGGGAGTCCCAGGCCGGGCCGATCACCGAGCCGGACTCCACGCCGGCGTCCAGCCGGACGCCCGGGCCGGACGGCGGGGCGAACAGCGTGACGGTGCCGGGCGCGGGCAGGAAGTTGCGGCCCGGGTCCTCGCCGTTGATCCGGAACTCGAAGGAGTGGCCGCGGATCTCGGGGTCGTCGTAGCCGAGCTCCTCGCCGTCCGCGATCCGGAACATCTCGCGGACCAGGTCGAGGCCGGCGACCTCCTCGGAGACCGGGTGCTCGACCTGCAGGCGGGTGTTGACCTCCAGGAAGGAGATCAGGCCGTCCTGGGAGACCAGGAACTCGCAGGTGCCGGCGCCGACGTAGCCCGCCTCGCGCAGGATCGCCTTGGACGCCCGGTACAGCTCGGCGTTCTGCTCGTCGGTCAGGAACGGCGCGGGCGCCTCCTCGACCAGCTTCTGGTGCCGGCGCTGCAGCGAGCAGTCGCGGGTGGAGACGACCACCACGTTGCCGTGCTGGTCGGCCAGGCACTGGGTCTCCACGTGCCGCGGCTTGTCGAGGTACTGCTCGACGAAGCACTCGCCGCGGCCGAACGCGGCGACCGCCTCGCGGACCGCCGACTCGTACAGCTCGGGGATCTCCTCCAGCGTGCGGGCGACCTTCAGGCCGCGGCCGCCGCCGCCGAACGCCGCCTTGATGGCGACCGGCAGGCCGTGCTCGGCGGCGAACGCGACGACCTCGTCGGCGCCGGAGACCGGGTCGGCGGTGCCGGCCACCAGCGGGGCGCCGGCGCGCTGGGCGACGTGCCGGGCGGTGACCTTGTCGCCCAGGTCGCGGATGGCCTGCGGCGGCGGGCCGATCCAGGTCAGGCCGGCGTCGAGCACGGCCTGCGCGAACTCGGCGTTCTCGGAGAGGAAACCGTAGCCGGGGTGGACCGCGTCCGCTCCCGAGTCGGCGGCGGCCTTGAGCACCTTGGCGATGTCCAGGTAGCTGGTGGCGGGGGTGTCGCCGCCCAGCGCGTACGCCTCGTCGGCGGCCCGCACGTGCAGCGCGTCCCGGTCAGGCTCCGCGTACACGGCGACGCTGGCGATACCCGCGTCCCGGCAGGCCCGGGCGACGCGGACGGCGATTTCTCCGCGGTTGGCGATGAGCACCTTGCGCACTGTGGCTCCCTTCTCGAACCTCGTCGAGTCTATGGATTGGAGGGCGCTACCGGCGAGTAGTCCCTGGTGGTGAGCGTGCTCACACGCTCGGTTGCCGTACTCCCGTGCCAGTGGCGGCCGTTGGCGGCGCGTCGCAGGCAGTGGGCCCTGGGCGATCGTGCACCGGAGCGCTGGAGCGCCGGTCGGGGGTGGGGTGGCCTTCGCCACACCGGGGTCGGTTCAGACCGCCGCCGGTTCCGGACGGCTGACCGCCGCGTCCGTCACGTCGGCCTCGAACTCGACCACGTCCGGCCCGTACGCGCGGGCGTTCACCACCCGGAGCACCACCGCGAACGCGCCGTCCCGGCCGTGCTTGCGGGCCAGCTCCCGGTGGTGGGCGACCAGGTAGCGGGCGGCCGCGTGGTTGGAGACCGCGGTCTGCCCGGCGATCAGGAACACCGGCCGGCTGCCCTCGCGCAGGTGCACCCGGGCCAGCAGCACGTGGGCCCGCTGGCCGGGCTCCTCCCGGGAGGTCAGGAACCGGAACTCCCGGGTGCCGACCAGCAGGGTGTGCACCGGGTGCCCGGCCTCCGCGGGCGGGTCGACGAACGCCACCCCCGGCAGCCAGGACTCCAGGTGGGCCGCCGTCCGCCGGTTGCCGACCGGGCCGCCCACGCAGAACTCGGTCTTGTCGCCCAGCCCCTGCCGGACCTCGTCGTGCCCGGTCAGCGTCGCCCGCGCGCCGCACTCGCGCACCAGCGCGGACAGCTCCATCAGCGCGTACACGTCGTCGCGGGCCACGCTCTTGGCGTCCGTGGCCGACGCCTGGCGGTTGACCACCAGCAGCGCCTCGCCGCCGGCCGGCAGCCCGAAGAACGCCCGCTCCCGTTCCAGCCGGCGCCGACGGCGCAGCGACTGGGCCAGCCAGCCCAGCCCGGCGCTGATCGCCGAAGCGACCAGTCCCAGAACGACGTTGAGCACTCCATCGGTCATCTTCGGCTCCTCGTCGCCCCTTTCCGGTCCGGCTGCGTCAGCCTAACGGCGCCCGGCTGGAGAGGGGGTGGAACTCTGCAACAGATGTGCGGGCCCGGTTCTGTCCGATTCCGCAACCGGGAAACCGGAGCGGGGTGATCCGGTTCCGGGCCGGCCATAACGGAATGGTTCAGACCATTGACCCCCGGTCGGGCCGCTCCCTACCGTCACAGCCACTACGCACCGTCCGCACGATTCACGGGGGAAAACGTGAAGCGTTCCGCACTGCCCGTCGCGCTGGCCGCGACCGCCCTGCTGCTCACCGCCTGCTCCGGCGGCGGAGGCGCGAAGGCCGACCCGGCGCCCAGCGCCGACACCTACGGCTGCGTCACCCAGGAGCAGGCCGCCAAGGGCTCCTTCACCCTCGACGGCGGCACCGCCGCCGGGAACCACCTGGACGCCTACTACCGGGACTCCGACGCCGGACACGCCAAGGTCGGCGTGGTCTTCTCGCACCAGGCCGACGGCTCGCTCTGCGAATGGGCGCCCGTCCTCGACCGGTTCACCAAGGCCGGCTACGCGGTGCTCGCCTTCACCTGCTCCGGCGACGTCACCGAGGGCATCAAGGCCGCCGAACGCTACTACCAGGGCAAGGGCGTCGGCGCGGTCGCCCTGGTCGGCGCCTCCAAGGGCGCCGCCGCCTCACTGGTCGCCGCCAAGCTCGACAACCCGCTGCCGGTCAGGGCCGTGGTCTCGCTCAGCTCGCCCGAGTCGTACCCGCTGTTCAACGCCGCCCTGGCGGTCACCGTGGTGAAGACCCCGACCTACTTCGCCGCCGAACAGCTCGACTCCCCGTTCGCCGCCAACGCCAAGGCCCTGTACGACGCCTCCGTCGCCGAGGACAAGCAGCTCAAGGTCTACCCCGGCGGCAACCACGGCGCCCCGCTGCTCCGGGACGGCGCGCTGCCCGACGTGCTCGGCTACCTGGCCAAGCACGCCCCCGCGACGGGCTGACGGGCCCTCAGGCCCACAGGTCGGTGATGCGCACGTCCAGCTCGGCGAGCAGGCGGCGCAGCAGCGGCAGCGACAGGCCGATCACGTTGCCGGGGTCGCCGTCGATCCCCTCCACGAACGGTGCCGAACGGCCGTCCAGGGTGAACGCCCCGGCCACGTGCAGCGGTTCGCCGGAGGCGACGTACGCGGCGACCTCGGCGTCGTCCGGCGTCCCGAACCGGACGGTGGTCGAGGCGGTCGCGGCGGCCCGCCGCCCGGTCGCGGTGTCGATCACGCAGTGGCCGGTGCGCAGCACGCCCGCCCGGCCGCGCATCGAGCGCCAGCGCTCCAGCGCCTCCGCGGCGTCGGCCGGCTTGCCCAGCGCGACGCCGTCCAGCTCCAGCACCGAGTCGCACCCGACCACCAGCGGCGGCTCGCCCGGCTCCGCGGCCAGCTCCCCGGCCACCTTCTCCGCCTTCGCCACCGCCAGCACCAGCGCCAGCTCGCCGGGCGTCGGAGCACTCAGCGCGTCCTCGTCCACCCCGCTCACCCGCACCAGCGGCTCCAGGCCGGCCTGCCGCAGCAGGCCCAGACGGGCGGGGGAAGCGGACGCGAGAACCAGCGGGCGACGAGCGGTCATGCCCCCAGCCTAGGGCCTAGAGCAGCACCAGGGCCGCCCCCGCCAGGGCCAGCAGTGCGAGCACCAGCCCCGTCCGCCGCAGCCTCAGCTGCACTTCACGAGCCTCTTGCGACGGCTCGTCGCGGGGGTCTGACCAGAGCACACCCCCACCCTGCAACGGCCTTCCGGCGCGGCGCCTGAGTATCCGTACTCACTCCGCCGCGCCGGGGCGCCGGGTCAGCGCGGCCAGAGGCTGGTGCGCCAGGCGTGCGGGCCCGGGGCGGGCAGCGGGCGGTGGGTGCGGGTGGTCCAGGCGGTGGCCGGGCCGCGCGCGGGGGCGGCGGCCCGCGTGGCGGCCCGGGATTGGACCACCGCCAGGACGGTGGCCAGCTCCTCGGGGGTCGGCTGCCCGTGCAGCACGTGGATGGGCGTCATGGTGCGGAGCTCCCTTCAGGGGTCAGAGCGGGATGTTGCCGTGCTTCTTCGGCGGCAGCGCCTCCCGCTTGCCGCGCAGCGCCCGCAGCCCGCGGACGATGTGCCGCCTGGTCTCGCTGGGCGCGATCACCGCGTCCACGTAGCCGCGCTCGGCGGCCAGGTACGGGTTGAGCAGGGTGTCCTCGTACGAGGCGAGCAGTTCGGCGCGGCGCTCCTCGCCGACGCCCTCGGCCTCGGCGGCGGCGATCTCCCGGCGGTGCAGGATGTTGACCGCGCCCTGGGCGCCCATCACGGCGATCTGGGCGGTCGGCCAGGCCAGGTTGAGGTCGGCGCCCAGGTGCTTGGAGCCCATCACGTCGTACGCGCCGCCGAACGCCTTGCGGGTGATGACGGTGATCAGCGGCACGGTGGCCTCCGCGTAGGCGAAGATCAGCTTGGCGCCGCGCCGGATGATGCCGTCCCACTCCTGGCCGGTGCCGGGCAGGAAGCCGGGCACGTCGACGAAGGTCAGCACCGGGATGTTGAACGCGTCGCAGGTGCGCACGAAGCGGGCGGCCTTCTCGCTGGCCGCGATGTCCAGGCAGCCGGCCAGGTCCATCGGCTGGTTGCCGACCACGCCCACCGGGTGGCCCTCGACCCGGCCGAAGCCGACCACGATGTTGCCCGCGTACAGCGGCTGGACCTCCAGGAAGTCGCCGTCGTCCAGCACGTGCTCGATCACCCGGCGGATGTCGTACGGCTGGTTCGCCGAGTCCGGGACGATGGCGTCGAGTTCGAGGTCCTCGTCGGTGATCGACAGGTCCGCCTGCTCGGGGTAGGCCGGCGGGTCGGAGAGGTTGTTGGAGGGCAGGTACGAGAGCAGGCTCTTGACGTACTCGATCGCCTCCTTCTCGTCGGCGGCCAGGTAGTGCGCGTTGCCGGACTTGGTGTTGTGGGTGCGGGCGCCGCCCAGCTCCTCCATGTCCACGGTCTCGCCGGTGACGGTCCTGATCACGTCGGGGCCGGTGATGAACATGTGCGAGGTCTTGTCGGCCATCACCACGAAGTCGGTGACGGCGGGGGAGTAGACCGCGCCGCCCGCGCACGGGCCCATGATCAGCGAGATCTGCGGGATCACCCCGGAGGCGTGCACGTTGCGGCGGAAGATCTCGCCGTACAGGCCGAGCGAGACCACGCCCTCCTGGATCCGGGCGCCGCCGGAGTCGTTGATGCCGATCATCGGGCAGCCGGTCTTCAGCGCGAAGTCCATCACCTTGACGATCTTCTCGCCGAACACCTCGCCGAGCGAGCCGCCGAACACCGTGAAGTCCTGGGCGAACACCGCGACCTGGCGGCCGTCCACGGTGCCGTAGCCGGTGACCACGCCGTCGCCGTACGGGCGGTTCTTCTCCTGGCCGAAGTTGGTGGAGCGGTGCCGGGCGAACTCGTCGAACTCCACGAAGGAGTCCTCGTCGAGCAGTTCGAGGATCCGCTCACGGGCCGTCAGCTTGCCCTTGGCGTGCTGCTTCTCGACCGCCGCGGCCGAGCCGGAGTGCACCGCCTCGTCGATCCGCCGGCGCAGGTCGGCGAGCTTCCCGGCGGTGGTGTGCGGGTTCTGCGGTGCCTGGGTCATTCCGGTGGCTCTCCCTGCGTCCTCGGCCGCCGGCCCGGCGCGTGAGGGGTGCGGGCAGGGCGGCGCTGCGGTCTACCGTTGAGTAGCGTAACCAGCGCCGACGCGCGCGTGGTTATGGCCATCGCCACATCGTCCCACTGCCCGTTCTGCGGGACGATGATGCGGCGTGCGGCGTCCGTGCGGCGGCCTAGGCTGGCCCGGTGACCACTCCCGACAGCCCCCGTCCCCGCCGCTCCGGCCTGCGCGGCTTCGGCCACGACGGCCCCTCCCCGTGGACCGACCTGGAGCGCCCCCCGCTGGACGAACGGGCCCTGCGGCTCGACCTGCTGCGCCCCGGGGCCCTGTGGACCTCACTCGATGTGGTGACCGAGACCGGCTCCACCAACGCCGACCTCGCCGCCCGGGCCAAGGACGGCGCGCCCGAGGGCGCGGTGCTGGTCGCCGAGTCGCAGAACGCCGGTCGCGGCCGCCTCGACCGCCGCTGGAACGCCCCGCCGCGCTCCGGGCTGTTCCTGTCGGTGCTGCTGCGCCCGCAGGGCGTGCCGATGGAGCGCTACGGCTGGCTGCCGATCCTGATCGGCACCGCCGTCTCCGCCGCCCTCGACCGGATCGCCGAGGTGCGCACCGGCCTGAAGTGGCCCAACGACCTGCAGGCCGTCGTCGACGGGCAGGAGCGCAAGCTCGGCGGCATCCTCACCGAACTGTCCGGCGGCGCCGTGGTGGCCGGCCTCGGCCTGAACGTCTCACTGCGCGCCGACGAACTGCCCGTCCCCACCGCGACCTCGCTCTCCCTGGCCGGCGCCGCGACCACCGACCGCTCGACCCTGCTGCGCGCCGTGCTGCGCGAGTTCGCCGAACTGTACGGCGAGTGGACCGCCGCGGCCGGCGACCCGCACGCCAGCGGCCTGCTGCCCGCCTACACCGCCCGCTGCACCACGCTGAACCGCCCGGTGCGGGTCCAGCTCCCCGGGGAGCGCGAACTGCTCGGCGAGGCCGTCGCGGTGGACGGCGACGGCCGCCTGGTGGTGCGCACCCCCGACGGCGCCCGGCACCCCGTCGCCGCCGGGGACGTGGTGCACGTCCGCCCGCAGGACTGACCCCGCGGCGGCCGCGCCGGTCTCACCCAGCGGGACCGGCCGACCGGCTGCCGGGCGGATGCCCCGGATTACGCGATTCCGTGCGAACATTCCACCTGGCAGCGGTGTGAGGCTCGCCACTACCCCCGCGGTGGTCGCGTGCCCGCACCTCGAAGACGGCAAGACACAAGTGCGGCAGGCCGCACGGGGACGGACCGGTGACAGACAACGGCGGCGCCACGGAGGGCTCCGGCAACGGCGCGACGGACGACGGGGCCACCGTCGCCACCGACCTGGAGCGGCTGATCCTCGACGCGCCGCGCAAGTACACCCCGTACCAGGCCGCGCGCGCCGCCGAAGTCCCGATGGACCTCGCCACCCGGTTCTGGCGCGCCATGGGCTTCCCCGACATCGGCCAGTCCCGCGCCCTCACCGACAACGACGTGATCGCGCTGCGCCGGCTGGCCGGCCTGATCGAGTCCGGGCTGCTCAGCGAGCCGATGGCGATCCAGGTCGCCCGCTCCACCGGCCAGACCACCGCCCGGCTGGCCGGCTGGCAGATGGACACCTTCCTCGACAACCTCACCCAGCCCGTCGAACCCGGCATGACCCGCTCCGACGTCGCCTACCCGCTGGTCGAACTGCTGCTCCCCGAGCTGGAGCAGTTCCTGGTGTACGTCTGGCGCCGCCAGCTGGCCGCCGTCACCGGCCGGGTGGTCGCCGCCGCCGAGGACCACGAGGTCACCTCCGGGCGGCTCGCCGTCGCCTTCGCCGACCTGGTCGGCTTCACCCGGCTCTCCCGCCGGCTGGAGGAGGAGGAACTCGGCGAACTCGTCGAGGGCTTCGAGAACACCTGCTCCGACCTGATCGCCGGCCAGGGCGGCCGGGTGGTCAAGACCCTCGGCGACGAGATCCTGTTCGTCTCCGAGGACCCGGCCACCGTCGCCGAGATCGCCCTCTCCCTGGTCGAGACGCTCGCCAAGGAGGACAACATGCCCGCCCTGCGGGTCGGCATGGCCTTCGGCACCGTCACCTCCCGGATGGGCGACGTCTTCGGCACCACCGTCAACCTGGCCTCCCGGCTGACCTCGATCGCCCCCAAGGACGCCGTCCTGGTCGACGGCGAACTCGCCGCCGCGCTCGACCAGCACGGCACCGCGACCCTCCCCGAGAGCGCCCCCGCCCCCGGCCACCGCTTCCACCTCCAGCCGATGTGGCGCCGCCCGGTCCGCGGCCTCGGCCTGGTCGAGCCCTGGCTGCTCACCCGGGTGCCCACCGGCGACTGACCTGCCGGCGGCGGGGCGGGGTCAGATCATCTTCCGGACGATCTCGTGAACCGTGGTGGAGGGGTTGAGGTGTTCTCCGCAGCAGCTTTCCCAGCGTTTCGCCGCCCGGTCGACCGCGGACTCCACCCCGTCCCGGTAATGCTTGAACTCCAGACGGCTCTTGTCGTACTTCGGAAGGTGCTTCTTCAGTAGTCGGGCGAGGCCCCGGTAGTCGGGGACCTCCGCGTTGCACGCGGTGAAGTGCAGAAGAAGCCAGTACTCGAAGCACGGGACCGAAAGAGCGATCCTGATTCCGTGCTTCCGGGCGAGCTTCATCGCCGGACCGAGGTCGAATTCGTCCTTGTCGATGACGGCCCAGCACTCTTCGAAGTCGTCCTGGGACTGCTCGCGCCGCTTGATCGCGGACCGTACGACATCGAGCGGACTGCCGACCTCTACGGCGATTTTCACGACGACGTTGGAGTTCTTCCTCTCGTCCCGCAGGGATTCGAAATACTGCTTCTCGGTCTCTTGCGCGCCACAGATCACAAGGATGCGGTCCTGCAATCGGCGGGAGCCGGTCGGCCGTCTGCGGCCCGAAGTGGTGCGACGGATGCCGGACATCAGGAATCGCCCTCACCGCGGGCAACTGCATCGATCATGCCGGACGACGTGACGTAGGGGATTGCCCCAACCGCGCCACCCAGGTAGCGACGTTCCCAGTTCAAGCCGTCGCGGGGTTTGAAATCGGTCAGGGGGAAGAGCGCGGACTCGCCGTTCCCGTTCTTCTCCATGAACCAGATCTCGTCCCGCCGGAGCAGTTCATCGCCACCGTGCCGACCGAGCAGCGACGTGTCATGGGTGGTGAAAACCAATTGGGCCCCCCGGGGGTTCGCGTCAGGGTCCTGGAACAGCTTCACCATGTGGGCCAGCAGCACCGGATGGAGGCTGGTGTCGAGCTCGTCGACGACCAGGGTCCACCCGTTCTCGAGTGCCCCGATCAGGTAGCCGGCGGCTTCGAACCACGCCCTCGTGCCACGGGACTCCTGTTCGAGGGGGAATTTCGCGTTCCGGACCCCGGAGTGTTCGAAGAGCACCGATTTATTGAGGCTCTGGAGATTGTGGATCTGAAGGAGCAGATCGGGAGGGACCCTCTCGCCGGAGTGGAGTACTTTCACCGCGCCTCCGGGCTCAAGGGTCAGGCGCGCCGCGTCACCGTCCAGATCCTTGCTGTCCACCCGCTCGATCGAGATGGCCGGAGTTTCGCGTTCGACGCCGAGGATGCCGAAGTCCGCAGCCCTGATCAGCCTGCGAATCCGTTCGGACGTCTCCGGAGCCGCCAGCATTTCCATGGTGCGGTGGCGCATCTGCGAGATGTTCGCGCGCTCGTCCGAGGCGAACCAGAGAGACCGGTGGAACCAGTCGAAAACGGTGCGCGGCTCTTCGATCTTCGCCCGGGCGGCATAGGAGAGGAAGAGCCCGTTGTCAGGTGTCAGTTCATCCAGGAGCCGGACGCGGGGTGATCCGAAGGCGCGCCCGAACTTGAACTTCGCGCCGGTCCGCTCGAACAGCAGCTGCTTCCTGCCCGAGGGGTACGAGTACAGCCACTCCTCGGTGACGCGCATCCTGTCGATGCTGAACCCGTAGGAGTACTTGATCCCCCCGGCCACCAGGTCGACGGCGTACGAGGACGGACTTTCGGGTGATTCGGCATCGAGCATGAAAGGCTGCTGGGGGACGCCTTCCGTGCCGCGCCATTCGGCGCTCTGCTCCGTGACGGCGTCGTGCATGAACCGGAGGCCGTTGAGAATGTTCGATTTTCCCGAGGCGTTCGGTCCGTAGACGGCCGCGACCCGGATGGAGGTCTCGTTCTTCCGGTAGACGGGGCGCAGGTCGAAATCCTGCTCAGCCTTGATCGAGCGGTGGTTGGCGATCCTGAAGCCCAAGAGCATGGCGACCTCCGGAGCCCTCGAACGGGGCTTGTGAACAAGTGATTTGCGCTATTGGCAGTAAGGGAACCCTACGGCGTGCCGGTGGGGGTGCACCAGTAGGTACTTCGTCAGGAGTGGCGCCGCCACCCCTCGGTGCGACAGGTCTCGAATGGGTCCGCCGTGGTCGAAGAAACCTTCGATGCGGATGGCCGTAGGTCGGACGCGTGTGCCGGATGTCCCGGTGGGGCGTGTGTGTCCGGCGCCTGCTTTGGCCAAAACCCTCCTGAACCGACCTAGGCTGGGTGAAAGGGTCACGTGGGCAGGAGGGCGGCTGACGGTGAGTAGCGGTGAGTGAGGCGACCATGGACGAGCGGGCCTCGTTCGAGGCGGCGGCGCCCGACCTGCGGCTGCAGGCCGTGGTGGAACTCGCCCAGGACATGGCGGGCGCGCTGACCCCGCTGGAGGCGGTCCGGGCCGCCGCCGCCCGGGCCGTCTCCGCGCTCGGCGCCACGATGGCCGCCGTCTCGGTCTGGGACCGCGAGTCCGGGCGGCTGCGGGTGCTCGTCAACCACGGCGAACTCTCGCCCGGCGAACAGGAGTTGCCCGAGGATGAGTCGTACCCGGTGGCCGACTTCCCGGAGATCGTCACCTACCTGGAGGAGCACTGGACCACCGGCCGGCTGCCCCGCGCCTGGGTCCAGACCGCCGAGGACAGCGGCCCGCACACCGGCCACGACCACCCCGGCTCCGGCGCGTTCTGCCGCCAGCGGGCCGCCGGGCTGCGCCGGCGCGGCCGCGGCTGCTGCCTGGTCGCGCCGATCGTCCTGCACGGCCAGGCCTGGGGCGAGCTCTACCTGGCCCGCGGCATCGGCATGCCGGTCTTCACCGGCGCCGACGCCGAGTACGCCACCCTGCTGGCCGCCCAGGTCTCGGCCGGCCTGGCCCAGACCGAGCGGGTCGCCGACCTGCGCCGCCTCGCCTTCACCGACGCGCTCACCGGCCTGGCCAACCGCCGGGCCGTCGACGCCCGGCTCGACGAGGCGCTCAAGGCCCACACCCGGGACGGCGCGGTGGTCTCGCTGGTGGTCTGCGACGTCAACGGACTCAAGCGGGTCAACGACCAGCTCGGCCACGAGATGGGCGACCGGCTGCTCGAACGCTTCGCCCACCAGCTCTCGCTGTCCGCCGCCAAGCTCCCCGGCAGCCTGGCCGCCCGGCTCGGCGGCGATGAGTTCTGCCTGCTCGCGGAGGGCCAGTCGGCCGACGAGGTGGTCGCCGTCGCCGAGGAACTCTGCGTCCGCGCCCTGGAGTTGACCGACGGCGAGGGCGTCGCCTGCGGCATCGCCTCCACCGGCGACTCGATCGGCCCGGTCACCACCCCCGACCGGCTGTTCCGGCTCGCCGACGCCGCCCAGTACCGGGCCAAGGCCGGCCGGGCCGCGCACCCCGTGGTGGCCGGCCGCAGCCACGGCCCCGCCTACGCCCCCGACCCGACGGTGCAGCTCGCCGACGCCGCCGACCCGCAGCAGCGCCGGGCCCCCGGCGGGCGGCCGGGCGGCGACCGGCGGCGCTTCCGCGGCGCCGCGCACAGCGCCGACCCCGGGCAGCTGCTCGCCGCCGTCCTCGGCGCCCTCGACCAGGCCGGCCCGACCCACCCCGCCGACACCCTCGGACGGCTCGCCCTGGTCGCCGAGGCCGCCTCCCGGCTGCTGAACGCCGTCGGCTGGTGGATCTCCTACGTGCCGCCCGGCTCCCCGCTGATGCGCACCGCCCGGCACGCGGTCTACCGGATGACCGGCGGTCCGGCCTCCGCCCGGGCCCAGACCCAGCGGGCCCAGATCGAGGCCCCCGACGCGGTCTTCGACCTGCGCCACTACCCGCTCACCTCGCGGGCCGTCACCGGCGGCTCCTTCACCCTCCGGGCCGGGGCCCCCGGCAACGACGCCGCCGAGGAGGCGGTCATGGTGGTCTCCGGCTACCGGGCGATGGCCGCCGCGGGCGGCACCAACCCGGCCGGCGGCTGGCTGCTCGAACTCTTCGCGGACGAGTCCACGCTGCCGTTCACCCAGACCGCCCCGGCCCTGCGCGCCCTGGTCGCGGTCGCGCTCGCCGGGCCCTGCTCGCCGCCGCCCGCGTAGCCGCGGCTCAGGCGCCCGCGGGGACGACGGCCAGCCGGTCCACCAGCAGCTCCACCCGCTGCTCGGTGAACTCGCGCGGCAGCCGCCCGGTCCGGGTCAGGGTGGCCAGGCCGTGCAGGGCGGCCCAGAAGGTCTCGGTGAACAGCCCCGGGTGGACGCCCTCGCCGGTGACCTCGGCGAGGGGTTCCAGCAGGGCGGCGAAGGCGTCCTTGAGCGGGGCGGGGGTGTCCTCCTGGGCGTAGGGGAGGCCGCCGTCCAGCTGGAAGATCGCGTCGTAGACCGCCGGGTGCCGTTCGGCGAAGTCCAGGTAGGCGCGGGCCAGTGCGGCGACCCGGGCCCGCGGGCCGTCCGCCGCGGCGGTGGCGGCCCGCACCGCCGCGGCCAGTTCGGCGGCGCCCTCCAGGGCGACCGCGCCGATGATCTCGCGCTTGCCGCGGAAGTGGCTGTAGAGGACGGGCTGGCTGTACTCGATGCGCTCGGCGAGCCGGCGGGTGGTGACGGCGTCCCAGCCCTGCTGCTCGGCGAGTTCGCGGGCGGTGGCCACGATGAGGCGTTCGCGCCCGGCCCGTTCGCGTTCCTTGCGTTCCTGTACCGACATGAGTCGATCCTAGCATCGCTAGACAAGAGAGCGGCAGTAGCGCTAGCGTTGCACCATCACCTAGCGCCGCTAGGTCGCAGTCCGGGAGGGAATGCCATGATCAACGCGCTCGAGGTCGTCACCGTCGTCGCCGTCGGCCTGATGGTGGGGGTGGAGCTCGCCGTCGCCTTCGTGGTCAACCGGATCCTCGGCGCGCTGCCCGAGGACAGCTACCAGCTCGGCCGTGCCCACGGCGGCCGGATGCTCGGCGCCCTGATGCCGTTCTGGTACTTCGGCTCGCTCGGCCTCGCCGCGGCCTGGGCCGCCGCCCGCTGGCACCACCCCGGCACCCCGCTGGTGGTCACCGCCGCCGGGCTGCTGGTGGCCAGCGTGCTGATGTCGGTGCTGCTGCTCGTCCCGATCAACAACCGGAGCAAGCACTGGACCCCGGAGAACCGGCCCGCCGACTGGCGCGAGCAGAGCGACCGCTGGGACCGCTACCACTACGCCCGGGTCGCCGTCCTGGTCGCCGCGTTCGCCCTGCTGGTCGCCGCGCTGGTCTGAACGGGCGGCCGGGGCCCGGGTTCGGGGCCCGGGGTCCGGGGCCTGGGCCTGGGCCTGGGGCCTAGCCGATCCGGTCGGGGCGGGTGTAGACGTTCGCGGTGTCCTCGCGCAGGAAGCCGACCAGGGTCAGGCCCAGCTCCTCGGCCAGGTCGGCGGCCAGCGAGGACGGGGCGGAGACCGCGGCCAGCAGCGGCAGGCCGGCCAGCGCGGCCTTCTGGGTCAGCTCGAAGGAGGCCCGGCCGGAGACCAGCAGCAGGTGGCCGGCCAGCGGGAGCCGGCCCTCGCGCAGCGCCCAGCCGACCACCTTGTCCACCGCGTTGTGCCGGCCGACGTCCTCGCGCGCGCACAGCAGCGTCCCGTCCGCGGTGAACAGGCCCGCGGCGTGCAGGCCGCCGGTGCTGTCGAAGGTGCGCTGGGCGGCGCGCAGCCGCTCGGGGAGCAGGTAGAGGGTCTCGGCGGGGACGCTCAGCGGGTCGGTGGAGACGTCCCAGCGCGAGCGGGTCCGGACGGCGTCCACGGTGTCCCGGCCGCACAGGCCGCAGGCGCTGGTGGTCAGCAGGTTGCGGTGGGCCGATAGGGCCGGGCGGGCGCCGCGGACGGTGGCGTCGACCACGTTGTAGGTGTTGGCGCCCCCGGCGTCCGTCCCGGCGCAGTAGCGCAGCGCGGCCAGCTCCTCGGTGGCGCCGACCAGGCCCTCGCCGACCAGGAACCCGGCGACCAGGTCGAAGTCGTGGCCGGGGGTGCGCATGGTGACGGTCAGCGCCTCGCCGCCGATCCGGATCTCCAGCGGCTCCTCGGCGGCCAGGCTGTCGGGCCGCGCCCCCCGTTCCCCGCCGCGCAGCCGTACCACCCGTCGCCGTTCCGTTGCCCGCGCCATGCGTCTCGCACCTCCGCGGGCCAGTCAACCACCGGCGGCTGGCCGGACGGGGTGCGCGACGCTGCTTGTCACATCACCATTCACCTGATGAGATTGTGCATATGGATATGCACAGTGTGGTCGTCCGGGTCGGCAAGGCCGACGTCAGCGCCGAGGACGTCCTCGCCGTCGCCCGCGGCGGGGCCCGGGTGGAGATCGGGCCGGACGCGCTCGCCGAGATGGCCGCCGCGCGGGCCCGGATCGACGCGCTGGCCGCCGAGCCGCGGCCGGTGTACGGCGTGTCGACCGGCTTCGGGGCGCTCGCGGTGCGGCACATCAGCCCCGAACTGCGGGCCCAGCTGCAGCGCTCGCTGGTGCGCTCGCACGCCGCGGGCATGGGGCCGGTGGTGGAGACCGAGGTGGTCCGGGCGCTGGTGTTCCTGCGGATGAAGACCCTGGCCTCCGGCCGCACCGGCGTGCGCCCGCTGGTCGCCGAGACGATGGCCGCCCTGCTGAACGCCCGGATCACCCCCGCGGTGCGCGAGTTCGGCTCGCTGGGCTGCTCCGGCGACCTCGCCCCGCTCTCGCACTGCGCGCTGGTGCTGATGGGCGAGGGCACCGCGTTCGGCCCGGACGGGGTGGAGAAGCCCGCCGCCGAACTGCTCGCCGCCGCCGGGATCGCCCCCGTCGAACTGCTGGAGAAGGAGGGCCTGGCCCTCATCAACGGCACCGACGGCATGCTCGGCATGCTGGTGATGGCGCTCGCCGACCTGCGCCGGCTCTACACCACCGCCGACGTCACCGCCGCGATGAGCCTGGAGGCGCTGCTCGGCACCGACAAGGTGCTCGCCCCCGAACTGCACGCCCCGATCCGCCCGCACCCCGGGCAGGCCGCCGCCGCCGCCAACATGCTGGCCGTGCTGCGCGGCTCCGGCCTGACCGGCCACCACCAGGACGACGCGCCGCGGGTCCAGGACGCGTACTCGATCCGCTGCGCCCCGCAGGTCGCCGGCGCCGGCCGGGACACCCTGGCGCACGCCGCGCTGGTCGCCGAACGGGAACTGGCCGCCTCGGTGGACAACCCGGTGGTGCTGCCCGACGGCCGGGTCGAGTCGAACGGCAACTTCCACGGCGCGCCGGTCGGCTACGTGCTGGACTTCCTGGCGATCGCCGCCGCCGACCTGGCCTCGATCTCCGAGCGGCGCACCGACCGGCTGCTGGACAAGGCCCGCTCGCACGGCCTGCCCGCCTTCCTGGCCGACGACCCGGGCGTCGACTCCGGCCTGATGATCGCCCAGTACACCCAGGCCGCGCTGGTCAGCGAGAACAAGCGGCTCGCGGTGCCCGCCTCGGTCGACTCCATCCCGTCCTCGGCGATGCAGGAGGACCACGTCTCGATGGGCTGGTCCGCGGCCCGCAAGCTGCGCCAGGCGGTGGCCAACCTCGGGCGGGTGCTCGCGGTGGAACTCGTCGCCTCCGCACGGGCGTTGGAGATCCGGGAGCAGGCCGCCGAGCAGCCGGGCGCGCTCGCCCCGGCGACCGCCGCCGCGGTCGCCGCCGCCCGCGCGGCCGGCGTCGGCGGACCGGGCCGGGACCGTTTCCTCTCCCCGGACCTGGAGGCCGCCGCCGACCTGGTCGCCTCCGGCGCGCTGCTGGAGGCGGTCGAGCAGGTCACCGGACCGCTGGCCTGACCGGCCGCGAAACGGGCGGGCCGGGCGGTGGGCGGGCGGCGCACCCGCCGGCTCGCGCTCCGGAGCCGCCCGTCCCGCCAGGCGATACGGGATTGCCCACCTGGCGGGACTGCGCCACAGTCGTCCCACCGTCGAAGCCACCGGCGACCGCCCAACCGAGCGTGGAGGTAGCGCACATGACCGCCCTGGACGAGACCGGCACCGCCACCGGGCCCTCCGCCCGGCTGCTCCACCTCTTCGAGGGCCACCGCCTCACGCCCACCCAGCGGCGGATCGCCCACTCGCTGGTCCGGCACGCCGCCGAGGCGCCGTTCCTGTCCAGCGTGGAGGTCGCCGAACTGGCCGGGGTCAGCCAGCCCTCGGTGACCAGGTTCGCGGTCGCGCTCGGCTACGACGGCTACCCGGCGCTGCGCAAGCAGCTGCGCGAGCTCGGCGTCGGCGAGCCGGGCACCCCCGAGAGCCACCACGACGTGGTGCGCAACGAGCACCAGCAGGCCGTGCTGGCCGAGATCGAGCACCTGCGCCACCTCGCCGAACTGCTCGCCGACCCGGCCCCGATCGTCCGGGCCGCCCGGATCCTGGCCGCCTCCCGCCCGCTGCCCGTGCTCGGCCTGCGGGCCGCCTCCGCGCAGGCCCGCGGCTTCGCGTACTTCGCGGGCAAGGTGCACCCCGACATCCGGCTGCTCGACGAGGGCGGCTCGATGCTCGCCGACCGGCTGGAGCAGGTCGCCGCCGCCGGGGCCACCGCGCTGCTCTGCTTCGCGCTGCCGCGCTACCCGCGCGAGCTGATGGACGCCCTCGCGGTGGCCCGGGAGTGCGGGCTGACGGTGCTCACCGTCGCCGACTCGGCGTTCGCCCCCGTCGCCAAGCTCTCCGACGTCCTGCTGCCCGCCGCCGTCGGCACCGGCCTGGTCTTCGACACCGCGTGCGCGCCGATGATGCTCGGCCGGGTCCTGCTGCAGACCATGTGCGACGAACTGCCGGACGCCGAAGCCCGGCTGGAGGCGATCGAGCAGTCCGCGACGGCCCGTCAACTCTTCCTGGACTGACACCCGTTGTTCGCCGAATGACACCTTTCCACCGGGTTGGCGACGGGCGGTGAGCGGGCATGCCTCTCGGTAGGGAGAAGACAGCTTGGACGGGGGAAGTCCAATGCCACCGCCGATCCACCAGATGAGACTCACCGGCCGGCTCGGTTCCGGGGCCGACGAATGGTCCTGCCCGCTCTGCGGCCGCCGCATCGCGCTGCGCCGCCTGCCCGACCCCGAACTGATCGTCCTCGACCCGGGCGACGAGGAGGCCGTGCACATCGGCGTCCTGGAGCCCGGCGACCCGGCCTCCGAGGCCGCCGCCGCCCGCTACGGCGTCGGCCCGGTCCAGCACATCCCGCGCCCCCCGGCCCGCCCCGGCCAGCCGACCCCCGAGCCCGACGCGGCCGACCGCCGCTGGCTGGCCGAGATCGGCATCGACTGGGACGGCGACGAGGCGGCCTGAGCCACCGCCCGCGGCGGCGCGGACGGGAGCAGACTGGAGGTGGCGCACCGGACGGGTGCGGTGGCGGGTGAGGGCGATGAGGTACTGGCACCACGGGCCCCGCGGCGGAATGCCGTGGGTGTGGCCCGGGATCGCGTTCCTGCTGTTCGGGCTGCTGCTGGTGGTCCTGCTGGCCGTGCTGTGGCGGGTGGCCGGGCAGCACCGGACGACCGGCGTCCCGGCGCCCCGGTGGGGGAGCGCCCCGCCGCCGGCCCGGCACGCCGAGGCGGAGCGGCTGCTGGGCGAACGGCTGGCCCGGGGCGAGATCGAGGTCGAGGAGTACCGGCGGCGGCTGGCCGCGCTGCGCGGCGAGCCGGGGGAGGAGGGGGCCGCGGGGAAGGGGCCGGACTGATCCGCGGGCGCGGGACTCTGGCCGGGCCGCTGCTGTTTGGATATATTCAGCCTCGTTGATCGTGAATGGAATCCATCCGGCAGAGAGGCTGGCCCATGGCAGAGCAGACGAGCGGCCCGCGCGAGGTCCGCGCGGCCCGGGGCACCGGGCTGAGCACGCAGGGCTGGCAGCAGGAGGCCGCCCTGCGGATGCTGATGAACAACCTGGACCCGGAGGTCGCCGAGCACCCCTCCAAGCTGGTGGTCTACGGCGGCACCGGCAAGGCCGCCCGGGACTGGCGCTCCTTCGACGCGATGGTGCGGACCCTGCAGGGCCTCAAGCAGGACGAGACCATGCTGGTCCAGTCCGGCCGCCCGGTCGGCGTGATGCGGACCCACGAGTGGGCGCCGCGGGTGCTGATCGCCAACTCCAACCTGGTCGGCGACTGGGCGAACTGGGAGGAGTTCCGCCGCCTGGAGTCGCTCGGCCTCACCATGTACGGCCAGATGACCGCCGGATCCTGGATCTACATCGGCACCCAGGGCATCCTGCAGGGCACCTACGAGACCTTCGCCGCCGTGGCGAACAAGAAGTTCGGCGGCACGCTGGAGGGCACGATCACCCTCACCGCCGGCCTCGGCGGCATGGGCGGCGCCCAGCCGCTGGCCGTCACCATGAACGGCGGCGTGGCGATCTGCATCGACTGCGACCCGTCCCGGATCGCCCGCCGGATCGAGCACCGCTACCTCGACGTCGAGGCCCGCAACCTCGACCACGCCCTGCAGCTGGCCGTCGAGGCCCGCGACAAGCGGCAGCCGCTCTCCATCGGCCTGCTCGGCAACGCCGCCGACCTGCTGCCGCAGCTGCTCGCCACGGACGCCCCGATCGACATCGTCACCGACCAGACGAGCGCCCACGACCCGCTCGCCTACCTGCCCACCGGCGTCGCCTTCGAGGACATGGCGGCCTACGCGGCCGACAAGCCCGCCGAGTTCACCACCCGGGCCCGCGAGTCGATGGCCCGGCACGTGGAGGCGATGGTCGGCTTCCAGGACCGCGGCGCGGAGGTCTTCGACTACGGCAACTCGATCCGCGGCGAGGCCCAACTCGCCGGGTACGACCGGGCGTTCGCCTTCCCCGGGTTCGTCCCCGCGTACATCCGGCCGCTGTTCTGCGAGGGCAAGGGCCCGTTCCGCTGGGCCGCGCTCTCCGGCGACCCGAAGGACATCCACAAGACCGACAAGGCCGTCCTCGACCTGTTCCCGGAGAACGAGTCGCTGCACCGCTGGATCACCATGGCCCAGGAGAAGGTGCACTTCCAGGGCCTGCCCGCGCGGATCTGCTGGCTCGGCTACGGCGAGCGCGACAAGGCCGGCGAGCGGTTCAACGACATGGTGGCCTCCGGCGAGCTGTCCGCGCCGATCGTGATCGGCCGCGACCACCTGGACTGCGGCTCGGTCGCCTCCCCCTACCGGGAGACCGAGGCGATGCTCGACGGCTCCGACGCGATCGCCGACTGGCCGCTGCTCAACGCCATGGTCAACGTCGCCTCCGGCGCCTCCTGGGTCTCCATCCACCACGGCGGCGGCGTCGGCATCGGCCGCTCGATCCACGCCGGGCAGGTCACCGTCGCCGACGGCACCGCGCTGGCCGGCGAGAAGATCCGCCGGGTCCTCACCAACGACCCCGGCATGGGCGTCATCCGGCACGTCGACGCCGGCTACGACCGGGCGGACGAGGTCGCTGCGGAGCGGGGCGTTCACATCCCCATGAACGAGCGCAGCCCGATGGCGGAGCTGTGAGCTTCGACGCGATGTGGGCGGAGCTGCTCCCCGTGGGCCGCTCCGCCGCCACCGGCGGCTACCGGCGGCACGCCTGGAACTCCGCCGACGCCGAGGGCCGGGCCTGGTTCGAGCAGCAGGCCCGGTCCCGGGGCCTGGCGTACGAGATCGACCGCAACGGCAACCAGTGGGCCTGGCACGGGGACCCGGCCGCCGGGAACGCCGTGGTCACCGGCTCGCACCTGGACTCCGTCCCCGACGGTGGCGCCTACGACGGGCCGCTCGGGGTCGTCTCCGCCTTCGCCGCCCTCGACGAACTGCGCGCCCGCGGGGCCGGGTTCACCCGCCCGCTGGCGGTCGTCAACTTCGCCGACGAGGAGGGCGCCCGGTTCGGCGTCGCCTGCGTCGGCTCCCGGCTGGCCACCGGCGCGCTCGACCGGGACGCCGCGTACGCGCTGCGCGACGCCGACGGCGTCCGGCTGCCCGACGCCATGGAGAAGGCCGGGCACGACCCGGCGCTGATCGGCGCCGACCCCGAACGGCTCGGCCGGATCGGCGCGTTCGTCGAACTCCACGTCGAACAGGGCCGGTACCTCACCGAGCGGCAGCCGGTCGGCGTGGCCGGCGCGATCTGGCCGCACGGGCGGTGGCGGTTCGACTTCCACGGCGAGGCCAACCACGCCGGCACCACCCTGCTCGCCGACCGCCGCGACCCGATGCTCACCTACGCCACCACGGTGCTCGCCGCCCGCAAGAAGGCCCGGCTGGCCGGGGCGCTCGCCACCTTCGGCAAGGTCGCCGTCGAACCCAACGGCACCAACGCGATCGCCTCGCTGGTCCGCGGCTGGCTGGACTCGCGCGCCCCCGACGAGCAGACCCTGCACCAACTGGTCGAGGGCATCGAGCAGTCGGCGGTCGAGCGGGGCGGGCGCGACGGCGTCCGGGTCGAGCTCACCCGCGAGTCGTACACCCCCGTGGTCGACTTCGACGGCCCGCTGCGCGACCGCCTCGCCGCCCTGCTCGGCGCCCCCGTGCTGCCCACCGGCGCGGGACACGACGCCGGGATCCTGGCCGCCGCCGTCCCGACCGCCATGCTGTTCGTGCGCAACCCCAGCGGGGTCTCGCACTCCCCGGCCGAACACGCCGAACGGGCCGACTGCCACGCCGGCGTCACCGCCCTGGCCGACGTACTGGAGGACCTCGCATGCCGGCCGTCGTGACGTACTGGGCCGAACACGCCTGGCTGCCGCACCGGGGCGGCCCGGCCGTCCGGCCCGAGGTGCTGATCACCGCCGGCCCGGACGGCCGGATCACCGGGGTCGTCCCCGACAGCGGGCCCTGCCCCGCCGGGGCGGTCCGGCTGGCCGGGCTCGCCCTGCCCGGCCAGGCCAACGCGCACTCGCACGCCTTCCACCGGGCGCTGCGCTCCACCGTGCAGGTCGGCTCGGGCACCTTCTGGACCTGGCGCGACACCATGTACAAGGCCGCCGCCGCGCTCGACCCCGACCGCTACCTGGCGCTCGCCACCGCCGTCTACGCCGAGATGGCGCTCGCCGGGATCACCGCCGTCGGCGAGTTCCACTACCTGCACCACGCGCCCGGCGGCGCCCGCTACGCCGACCCCAACGCGATGGGCGCGGCCCTGGTCGAGGCCGCCGCCCGGGCCGGCATCCGGATCACCCTGCTCGACACCTGCTACCTGTCGTCCGGGTTCGGCGCCGGACCCACCGGGCCCCAACTCCGGTTCTCCGACGGGGACGCCGACGCCTGGGCCGAACGGGCCTCCGCCCTGGCCGGCGCCGAGCACGCCCGGATCGGCGCCGCCGTGCACAGCGTCCGGGCCGTCCCCGCCGGGCAGTTGGACACCGTCGCGCAGTGGGCCGCCACCCGCGGCGCCCCGCTGCACGTCCACCTCTCCGAGCAGACCGCCGAGAACGACGCCTGCCTCGCCGCGCACGGCGTCACCCCGACCCGGCTGCTCGCCGACCACGGCGTGCTCGGCCCGCGCACCTCCGCCGTGCACGCCACCCACCTCACCGACGAGGACGTCCGGCTGCTCGCCGAGACCGGCACCACCATCTGCATGTGCCCCACCACCGAACGGGACCTCGCCGACGGCATCGGCCCGGCCCGGCGGCTCGCCTCGGCCGGCTGCCCGGTCACGCTCGGCTCCGACAGCCACGCCGTGATCGACCCGTTCGAGGAGGCCCGCGCCCTCGAACTCGACGAGCGCCTGCGCACCCGCACCCGCGGCCACTGGACCGCGAACGCCCTGCTGAAGGCCGGCACCGCCGACGGCCACGCCTCGCTCGGCTGGCCCGAGGCCGGCCGCCTGGAGGCCGGCGCGCTCGCCGACTTCTGCGTCCTCGCCCTCGACACCGTCCGCACGGCCGGGGCGCCGCCCGTGCTCGGCGCCGAGACCGCGGTCTTCGCGGCGGGCGCGGCCGACGTCCGCCACCTGGTGGTCGGCGGGCGGCACGTCGTCCGGGACGGCGTGCACCGGCTCGTCCCGGAGACCGGGCGGGCGCTCGCCGCGGCCATCGGCGCCCTGCGGTAACGACGCCCCGCGGCAACGGCCCGCCCCCCGTCCGACCGCCCCCGCCGGGGCGCCCGACTCCCGTGAAGGACCAGCGCGTTCATGAGCCTGCTCATCAGCAACATCGGTTCGCTCGTTACCAACGACCCGGCCCTGGGCGAGGGCCCGCTCGGGCTGCTCGCCGACGCCGCCGTGGTGGTGGACGGCGAGCGGATCGCCTGGGTGGGCCCGGCCGCGGCCGCGCCCGCCGCCGACGAACACGCCGACGCGGGCGGCCGGGCCCTGCTGCCCGGCTTCGTGGACAGCCACTCGCACCTGCTGTTCGCGGGCGACCGGACCGCCGAGTTCAACGCCCGGATGTCGGGGCGGGCGTACAGCGCGGGCGGCATCCGCACCACCGTCGCCGCCACCAGGGCCGCCCCGGACGCCGAGCTGAACGCCAACCTGACCCGCTACCTGGCCGAGATGCTGCACCAGGGCACCACCACCGTCGAGGTGAAGTCCGGCTACGGGCTGAGCACCGAGGACGAGGCCCGGGCCCTGCGGATCGCCGCCGGGCACACCGCCGAGACCACCTACCTGGGGGCGCACGTGGTGGCGCCCGAGTACGCGGACGACCCGGCCGGGTACGTCGAGCTGGTGACGGGCGAGATGCTGGCGGCCTGCGCCCCGTACGCCCGCTGGGTGGACGTGTTCTGCGAGCGCGGCGCCTTCGACGGCGACCAGGCGCGGGCGGTGCTGACCGCCGGGAAGGCCGCGGGCCTGCTGCCCCGGGTGCACGCCAACCAGCTCGGCCACGGCCCCGGCGTGCAGCTCGCGGTGGAGCTGGGCGCCGCGTCCGCCGACCACTGCACCCACCTGACCGACGCGGACGTCGCCGCGCTGGCCGGCGGCGAGACGGTGGCCACCCTGCTGCCGGGCGCCGAGTTCTCCACCCGGGCGCCCTACCCGGACGGCCGCCGGCTGCTGGACGCGGGCGCCGCCCTCGCGCTGTCCACCGACTGCAACCCGGGCTCCAGCTTCACCAGCTCGATGCCGTTCTGCGTGGCCGTCGCCGTCCGCGAGATGGGCCTGACCCCCGACGAGGCGGTGCACGCCGCCACCGCGGGCGGCGCGCTCGCGCTGCGCCGCACCGACGTGGGCCGGATCGCCCCCGGCGCCCGGGCGGACCTGCACCTGCTGGACGCGCCCTCGCACGTCCACCTGGCCTACCGCCCGGGCGTCCCGCTGACCGCCGCCGTGTGGCAGGGCGGCGTCCGCAAGGTGTGACGCCCGGTCAGCGGACGTCGCCCATCAGCTTCCCGACCCGGCCGCGGGCGGCGAACAGGCCGACGCCCGCGGCCACCGCCAGCACGCCCTGGACGGCGAAGTACCAGGTCGAGCCGACCACGTCGTCGCCGAGCAGCAGCTGGGCCAGGGCGGCCACGCAGTCGCCCGCGGTGACGGCCAGGAACCAGACGCCCATCATCTGGCTGGCGTACTTGGCGGGCGCCAGCTTGGTGGTGACGGACAGGCCGACCGGGGAGAGGGTCAGCTCGCCGGTGGTCTGGATCAGGTACACCACGGCCAGCCAGAGCGGCGAGACCTTGACGCCGCCCGAGGCCGCCGCCATGGCGAGCATCATCACCAGGAAGGACGCGCCGATCATCAGCAGGCCGAAGGCGAACTTCGCGGTGGTGGAGGGGTTGCGGCCGCGCCGGGCGGCGGCGTTCCACAGCCAGGCGAAGACCGGGGCCAGCGCCATGATGTACAGCGGGTTCAGCGACTGGAACCAGCTGGAGGGGAAGGAGAAGCCGAACAGGCTCCCGGCGGTGTTCCGCTCGGCGAACACGCTCAGGGTGGACCCGGACTGGTCGTAGATCATCCAGAACACCGCGGCGGCCGCGAAGAACCACAGGTAGCCGCCCATCCGGGAGCGCTCCGCGCCGGTCAGGTCGCGGTCGCGGCGGATCCGGGCGAACACCAGCACGGGGATCGCGATGCCGGCCAGCGACAGCGGCCAGATCGCCCAGGAGACGGTGAAGTGCCCGGTGCCGGCCACCACGCCGTAGAACACGGCGGCGGCGGCCAGCCAGATCCCGGCCTTGCGCAGCACCGCGCGGCGCTCGTCCCGGCTCATCGGCGCGGCGACGACGTTCGAGGCCGGGCTGAGGTGGCGGCTGCCCAGCAGGTACTGGACCAGGCCCAGCGCCATGCCGACACCCGCCAGCGCGAAGCCCAGGTGCCAGTCGACCTGCTGGCCGACGGTGCCGATCACCAGCGGCGCGAGGAAGGCGCCGAGGTTGATGCCCATGTAGAAGATGGTGAAGCCGCCGTCGCGGCGCGAGTCGTCGTCCTTGTCGTAGAGCTGGCCGACCATCGTGGAGATGTTGGCCTTCAGCAGGCCGGAACCGATCGCGATCGGGACCAGGCCGGCGAAGAAGAACCCCTTGCTGGGGACGGCGAGCATGAAGTGCCCGACCATGATGATCAACCCGCCGAGGGCGACGGTGCGCCGGGCGCCGAGCAGCCGGTCGGCGATCCAGCCGCCGGGCAGCGCGAGCAGGTAGACCATGGCGTTGTAGACCGAGTACACGGCGGCGGCGGTGGCCGCCGGGACCTCCAGGCCGCCCTTGGCCGCCTCGGTGGTCATGTAGACCACCAGCAGGGCCCGCATGCCGTAGAAGCTGAAGCGCTCCCAGGTCTCGGTCATGAAGAGGGTGGCCAGGCCGCGGGGGTGGCCGAGGAAGGTCCGTCCGGGGGTGGGGGAGGGCCGTACCTCGGACTCCAGGGTGGTCGAAGCCATGCTGATTCCTTGCCTGTTTTCTCGGGTTCCCCACCACTCTAAGTCGCGGATTCGACCGACTGCGGAGAGTGAATGGTATGCAGAAGGTAAAGTCTGGCGGCCGTGCGCCGTGCATTTTGATGCCGTGGCCGGAAGATTGCCTGCGATGCCAAGGGTGCTGCGAAGAATGTCCGTGAAAGTACAGTTGCTGCCGCAGGGGCCTGCCGATCGCAGATGATCACCGGCTGTGACGGTGTTCACAGCGCCCGGCCCGGGCGCGCCGGGACTGCCCGAGACCCTCTGATCAGCGGCCGCCGCGCGGTCTACCATCGCCCCTATGACCTGTGTGCTGCTGGCCGAGGACGACCCGGCAATCTCCGAACCGCTGGCCCGCGCCCTGCGCCGCGAGGGCTACGAGGTGCTCGTCCGCGAGGACGGACCGGCCGCCCTGGGCGCCGGCCTCAGCGAGGACGTCGACCTGATCGTGCTCGACCTCGGGCTCCCCGAGATGGACGGCTTGGAGGTGTGCCGGCGGCTGCGCGCCGACGGCAAGAGCTTCCCCGTCCTGGTGCTCACCGCCCGCGCCGACGAGGTGGACACCGTGGTCGGCCTGGACGCCGGCGCCGACGACTACGTCACCAAGCCGTTCCGGCTGGCCGAACTGCTCGCCCGGGTCCGGGCCCTGCTCCGCCGCGGCAACGTGGACCAGCTGACCACCGGCGCGCACGGCGTCAAGATCGACATCGAGTCGCACCGCGCCTGGCTCGGCGAGGAGGAACTCACCCTCTCCGCCAAGGAGTTCGAGCTGCTGCGGGTCCTGGTGCGGGACGCCGGACGGGTCGTCACCCGCGAGGAGATCATGCGCCAGGTCTGGGACACCACCTGGTGGACCTCCACCAAGACCCTGGACATGCACATCTCCTGGCTGCGCAAGAAGCTCGGCGACGACGCCGCGAACCCGCGCTACATCGCCACCGTGCGCGGCGTGGGCTTCCGCTTCGAGAAGAACTGACCGGAGCCCGAGAAGAACTGACCGGAGTCCGAGAAGGACCGGCCGGAGTTCGAGGAGAACCGACCGGAGGACCCGCGGCGGACCCGACCGCGGCGGCCCGAACCGAACCGAAGGGCCGCCAGGCGTGAAGCGCAGGATGATCAACTCGCTGCTGGGCGTCGTCCTGGTGGTGGTCACGGTGTTCTGCGTGCCGCTGGCCCTGATCGAGAAGCAGTCGATCGTCAACGCCGCCAACGACCGGGTGGACGCGGTGGCGGTCCGGGTGCTCGGCCTGGTCGAGAGCCGGCTCGCCGCGGGCGAGCCGGTCAGCGGCGAGAAGTTCGCCGCCGTCGTCACCGACGAGTACTACGTCACCGTGGACATCCCCGGGCAGCCGCAGATCGCCCTCGGCCAGCCGGTCCGGGGCGACGCGCTGTCCGCCACCGAGCCCGGCGCCAGCGGGGAGACCGTCACCGTCGCGCAGTCCCGCACCGCGCTCGACCACGAGATCGGCAACATGCTGCTGCTGCTCGGCGTGGTCGCGCTGCTCGCCGTCCAGGCCGCCGTGGCGCTCGCCGTCTGGCAGGCCAAGCGCCTCGCCCGGCCGCTCACCGACCTCGCCGAGACCGCCGAGCGCCTCGGCTCCGGCGACCCCCGCCCGCAGGGCCGCCGCTACGGCGTGCCCGAACTCGACCGGATCGCCGAGGTGCTGGACACCAGCGCCGAACGGATCGCCCGGATGCTCACCGCCGAACGCCGGCTCGCCGCCGACGCCTCGCACCAGCTGCGCACCCCGCTCACCGCGCTCTCCATGCGGCTGGAGGAGATCACCGCGCTCGCCGAGGACCCCGGCACCGTCCGCGAGGAGGCCGCGATCGGCCTCCAGCAGGTCGAGCGGCTCACCGACGTGGTGCAGCGGCTGCTCACCAACCAGCGCGACCCGGGCAGCCCCACCGCGGTGACCTTCGGGCTCGACGAGGTGGTCAAGCAGCAGGTCGAGGAGTGGGCCCCGACCCTGCGCGACAGCGGCCGCCGGCTGGCCATCGAGGGCCTGCGCGACGCCCGGGTGATCGGCACCCCCGGCACCGTCTCCCAGGTGCTCGCCACCCTGATCGAGAACTCGCTGATGCACGGCGCCGGCACCATCACGCTGCGGGTGCGCCGCTCCGGCAGCTCGGTGGTCGCCGAGGTCCAGGACGAGGGCGCGGGCGTCCCCCGCGAACTCGGCAACCGGGTCTTCGAACGGGCGGTCAGCGGCCGCAACTCCACCGGCATCGGACTGGCCGTCGCCCGCGACCTGGCCGAAGCCGACGGCGGCCGCCTCGAACTGCTGTCGCTGCGGCCGCCGGTGTTCGCGCTGTTCCTCGCGCACGGGGGCGAATGAGCCTGCCCCGCGGGGGAGTTCGCGGTGGGGTGCCTCAGTTCGCCAGGGTGCGGCTCGGCCCGGCGGCCAGCAGCAGCTCCGCCTCCTGCACCACGGCGGGCTCCTCCAGCTCCGGCATCGCCTTGAACACCCAGGTGCGGTAGGAGACGAAGCGGAACACGGTGGCCACCACCAGGCCCAGCACCTTGCCGCCCATCTTCTCGAACGGGGTGTCCAGGCCCAGGACGTACTGGGTGAAGCCCAGGGTGCCGGTCTCGATCAGCATGCCGATGCCGCTGAACAGCAGGAAGAGGGTGATCTCCCGCTTGCGGGAGGCGGCGTCGCGGTCCCGGTACAGCCAGTACCGGTAGCCCAGGTAGTTGGTGGCGATGGCCACCAGCGTCGCGGCGATGTTGGAGCGCAGCGAGGCCAGGCCGACGCCGTTGGTGAGGATCCAGAACAGGCCGAAGTTGACCACCACGCCGCTGGCACCGATCACGGCGAAGCCGATCGCCTCGGCGGACAGCCCGCGCATCCGCTGGGTCAGGGAGGGACGCGTCTCGGTGCTGGTCGTCATCCGGGCTGTCTCCGTCTGCTTCACATGATCGGATAAGTGGTGTTCTACGATCCGGCCCACCAGGCTACCCGCAATCCCCGCGGCCTCACCCCCGCCCCGGTGCGAGAAGCCCCGCCGCACGCCGGAACGGGCGTCGCGCCCGCCGGTGCCGAGCCCTCCCACCGGCCCGGATATCCTGGAGCGCGTGACTGTAGCGGGCAATGCGAACTTTCCAGTGGTCGGAGTCATCGGCGGCGGGCAGCTCGCCCGCATGATGCACCAGGCGGGCATCCCGCTGGGCATCCGCTTCAAACTCCTCGCCGACACCCCCCAGGAGTCGGCCGCGCAGGTGGTCGGCACCACCGTGCTCGGCGACTACCGCGACCTCGACACGCTGCGGGCCTTCGCCGCCGACTGCGACGTGATCACCTTCGACCACGAGCACGTGCCCACCGAGCACCTGCGCACCCTCCAGGCCGAGGGCATCGCCGTCCGCCCCGGGCCAAACGCGCTGGTCAACGCCCAGGACAAGGGCGTCATGCGGGCCAAGCTCGACTCCATCGGCGTCCCCTGCCCCCGGCACCGGCTGGTCGCCGACCCGGCCGACGTCACCGCCTTCGCCGCCGAGGGCGAGGGGTACCCCGTCGTGCTGAAGACCGTCCGCGGCGGCTACGACGGCAAGGGCGTCTGGGTCGTCGAGGACGAGAACGAGGCCGCCGCCCCCTTCCTGGCCGGCGTCCCCGTCCTGGCCGAGGAGAAGGTCGACTTCCTGCGCGAACTCGCCGCCAACGTGGTCCGCTCGCCCAGCGGCCAGGCCGTCGCCTACCCGGTCGTCGAGTCCGTCCAGGAGAACGGCATCTGCGCCGAGGTCACCGCCCCCGCGCCCGGCCTCGACCCCGCCCTCTCCGACGAGGCCCAGCAGCTCGCCCTGCGGATCGCCGGCGAGCTCGACATCACCGGCCACCTCGCCGTCGAGCTCTTCCAGACCCGCGACGGCCGCATCCTGGTCAACGAGCTCGCCATGCGCCCGCACAACTCCGGCCACTGGACCCAGGACGGCGCCGTCACCTCCCAGTTCGAGAACCACCTGCGCGCCGTCCTCGACCTCCCCCTCGGCGACCCCCACCCCCGCGCCAAGTGGACCGTCATGGTCAACGTCCTCGGCGGCGACTACCCCGACATGTACCGCGCCTTCCTGCACTGCATGGCCCGCGACCCCGGCCTCAAGATCCACATGTACGGAAAGGACGTGAAGCCCGGCCGCAAGGTCGGCCACGTCAACGTCTTCGGGGACGACCTCGAAGACGTCCGCGAGCGCGCCCGCCACGCGGCCGCCTACCTGCGAGGAACGATCACCGATTGACCTGGAAGTCCCCTCGGCCTCGCGGCCGGGCCGCCGCGCACGAGCGCGGCGGTCGGGACGACTTCCTGCTTCACCGACGACTGCCCGCCCGGAGTGCTCCGTTGAGGTCCTACGCCGTCTCCACAGGCTGCAACCGCCAGTCCGGCGGCCAGGATGTTGCGCGCCGCATTGACGTCCCGGTCGTGGACGGCGCCGCAGGCGCACTCCCACGTGCGGACGTGCAGCGGCAGGTGGTCGCGGACGGTGCCGCACACACCGCACAGCTTGGAGCTGGGGAACCACCGGTCGACGACGACCAGCTCCCGGCCGTACCAGGCGCACTTGTACGCCAGCATGCTCCGGAGTTCGGCCCAACCCGCATCAGCCACCGCACGGGCGAGCCGACGGTTCCTGAGCATCCCGCGCACCGGCAGGTCCTCGACCACGACCGCTTGGTTCTCACGGACGAGCCGAGTGCTCAGCTGGTGCAGGAAGTCCCGGCGCCGGTCGGCGATCCGGGCGTGGATGCGGGCCACCTTGCGGCGGGCCTTCTCCCGGTTGCTGCTGCCCGGGGCCTTGCGGGCCAGCTCGCGCTGCGCCCGGGCCAGGCGGGTACGGTCACGGCGCTCGTGCCGGGGATTGGGGACCTTCTCCCCGGTGGAGAGCACCGCCAGGTGCGCGATGCCCAGATCAACGCCCACGGCGGTGTCCAGCACGGGCAACGGCCGCACATTCGGGTCCTCGCACAGCAGCGACACAAACCAGCGCCCCGCCGCATCCCGCGAGACCGTCACCGTGGACGGCGAGACGCCCTCGGGCAGCGGCCGCGACCAGCGGATATCCAACGGTTCGGCCATCTTCGCCAGCACCAACCGCCCGTCGCGGTAGCGGAACGCCGAACGCGTGTACTCGGCGCCGGCCCGCGAGCGCTTCTTCGACTTGAACCGCGGATGCCCCGCCCGCCCCGCGAAGAAGTTCACGAACGCCGCCTGCAGGTGCCGCAGCGCCTGCTGCAACGGCACGCACGACACCTCGGACAGGAACGCCAGCTCCGCCGTCCGCTTCCACCCCGTCAGCAGCGCCGACGTCGCCCCGTACCCCACCCGCTCCCCGCGTTCCGCCCAGGCCTCCACGCGCGCGGCCAGGGCCAGGTTGTAGACCAGCCGCACGCACCCGAACGTGCGCGACAGCTCGGCCGCCTGCGCATCCGTCGGGTAACAGCGGTACCTGAAAGCCCGCTTCACGTGAGTGGTCGCCACGACACCCACGCTAGGACCCGTCACTGACAGCACGTCAGTCGATCACCTGCTGTGATGCCGGAACGTCCTGACGACAGCCCGGCCCGCCCGCCCCGGCCCAAACCCCGGGGTACCTATGAGAGGACTCTCCCTATGACGCAGCCCCCCCTTGTCGGCATCGTGATGGGCTCCGACTCCGACTGGCCCGTGATGGAGGCCGCCGCGCAGGCGCTCGACGAGTTCGAGATCCCGTACGAGGTCGACGTGGTCTCCGCGCACCGGATGCCGCGCGAGATGGTGGCGTACGGCGAGCGGGCGCACGGGCGCGGGCTGAAGGCGATCATCGCCGGGGCCGGCGGGGCCGCGCACCTGCCGGGGATGCTGGCGTCGGTGACGCCGCTGCCGGTGATCGGGGTGCCGGTGCCGCTGCGCTACCTGGACGGCATGGACAGCCTGCTGTCGATCGTCCAGATGCCCGCCGGGGTGCCGGTGGCCACCGTGTCGGTCGCGGGCGCGCGCAACGCCGGGCTGCTCGCGGTGCGGATGCTGGCCGCGTTCGACGCCGAACTCGCCGAGAAGATGGTCGAGTTCCAGGCCGAGCTGAACAGCCAGGCCACCGAGAAGGGCCGCAAGCTGCGCGCCAAGGTCGCGGGGAACGACTCCTTCGGCTTCGGCAAGTAGTAGAACGGGGGGATGACCCCCGAACTGCTCGACCGCGCCCGGGCCGTCCTGCGCACCACGCCGGTGGTGGACGGCCACAACGACCTGCCCTGGGCGATGCGCGCCCAGGCCGGGTACGACCTCGACGCCGTGGACCTGACGGCGGACCAGAGCCACCGGCTGCACACCGACCTCGGCCGCCTGCGGGCGGGCGGGGTCGGTGCGCAGTTCTGGTCGGTGTACGTGCCGGCCGAACTGGCGGGGGACGACGCGGTCAGCGCGACGCTCGAACAGATCGACTTCGTCCGGGCGATGGCCGCCCGCCACCCCGACCACCTGCGGCTCGCGCTGACCGCCGACGAGGTGGAGGCCGCCCGCGCCGAGGGCCGGATCGCCTCGCTGATGGGCGCCGAGGGCGGACACTCCATCAACTCCTCGCTGGCCACCCTGCGGGCGCTGTACGAGCTGGGCGTGCGCTACCTGACGCTCACCCACAACTCCAACGTGCCGTGGGCGGACTCCGCCACCGACGAGCCCGTGCACGGCGGGCTGACCGCGTTCGGCGAGGAGGTGGTGCGGGAGATGAACCGGCTCGGCATGCTGGTCGACCTCTCGCACGTCTCCGCCGACACCATGCGCGACGCGCTGCGGGTCTCCGAGGCCCCGGTGGTCTTCTCGCACTCCTCGGCCCGCGCCGTCTGCGACCACCCGCGCAACGTCCCCGACGACGTGCTGGCGGGGCTGCCCGCCAACGGCGGCGTGGTGATGGCCACCTTCGTGCCCAAGTTCGTGCTGCCCGCCGCCATCGAGTGGACGCTCGCCGCCGACGCCAACATGCGGGCCAAGGGCCTGCACCCGCTGGAGACCACCCCCGAGGCGATGGCCGTGCAGCGCGCCTACGAGGCCGAGCACCCCCGCCCGGTCGCCACCGCCGCCACCGTCGCCGACCACCTCGACCACCTGCGCGAGGTGGCCGGCGTCGACCACATCGGCCTCGGCGGCGACTACGACGGCACCGCGTTCACCCCGGCCGGCCTGGAGGACGTCGCCGGCTACCCGGTGCTGGTCGCCGAACTGCTGCGCCGCGGCTGGTCCGAGGCCGACCTGGCCAAGCTGACCTGGCACAACGCGGTGCGGGCGCTGCGCGGCGCCGAGACGGTCGCCACCCGGCTGCGGGCCGAGCGCCGCCCCTCGATCGCCACCCTGGCCCGGCTGGACGGCGCGTGAACCACCGCCTTGACCTCGCCCCTGGGGCAGGGGGCAGCGTTGCCGGTGCGGAGGAGGAACGGCTGCTCACCACCGGTGAGTTCGCCCGCCGCGGCCTGCTGTCGCCGAAGGCGCTGCGGCTGTACGACCGGCAGGGACTGCTGCCGCCGGACCGGATCGACCCGGACAGCGGCTACCGGTACTACCGGCCGGAGCGGCTGGCCACCGCGCGGCTGATCGTCCGGCTGCGCGGCCTGGACATGCCGCTGGCCACGGTCGCCGAGGTGCTCGCCCTGCCGGGCCCCGCGGCGGCCGAGCGGGTCGCCGCGTACTGGGCCGCCGTCGAACGGCGGACCGCCTCGCAGCGGACGCTGGCCGACCACCTCCGCGTCCAACTCAGCGGACTCGAAGGGATCGACGAGATGTACCGGATCGAACAGCGCGACGTGCCCGAGCAGTTGGTGCTCACCGAACAGCGCCGGGCCAGGCCGGAGGAGCTGGACCGCTTCATCCCGGAGGCCACCGCGCGGCTGGCGGCGGTGGCCGAGGCCCACGGCGGGGTGGCGGCCGCCCCGTTCGTGGTCTACCACGGGGACGTCAACGAGGACGCCGACGGCCCGGTGGAGGTCTGCGTCCCGGTCGACCCGGCCCGCGCCGCGGGCCTGACCGCCGCGCACCGCACCGAGCCCGCGCACCGGGAGGCGTACACCACGGTCACCAAGGCGCAGGTGGAGTACCCGCAGATCCTCAGCGCGTACGACGCCGTCTGCGCGTGGATGGAACGGGCCGGCACCCCGCGCACCGGCGCCGGCCGGGAGGTCTACTTCGCGGACTGGGCGACCGCCGGGCCGGCCGACGAGGTCTGCGACATCGCCTTCCCGATCGGCGCGCCGACCGGCGGCTGACCGGCGGGGCCGGGCCACCGGCCGACGGCCGGAGCGCCGGGCCGCCGCTACAGCAGCGGCAGTTCGATCGCCGGGCAGCGGTCCATCACCATGTCGAGGCCGGCCGCGCGGGTGCGCGCGCAGGCCGCCTCGTCGATGACCCCGAGCTGGAACCAGACCGCCTTCGCACCCACCGCCACCGCCTGGTCGGCGACCGGCCCGGCCAGCTCGGAGTTGACGAACACGTCCACCACGTCGACCGGGAACGGGATCTCGGCGAGCGAGGCGTAGCCCGGCTCGCCGAGCACCGTTTCGGCCTTCGGGTGCACCGGCACGATCCGCTTCCCGGCCCGCTGCAGCACCCGGGCCACGCCGTACGCGGCGCGCGCGGTGTTGTTCGACAGGCCGACCACGGCCCAGGTGTCGCCGGAGGAGGTGAGGACCTTCCGGACGGTGGCGTCGTCTGTGTGGCTCATGCCGGGGAGAACGGACGGCCGGGCCCGGTCATTCCGGGCCCGGCCGTCGCGCGTGCGCGGGGCGGGTCACTCCGCGGAGGGGCGGCCCATCGCGCGGTAGGTCCAGCCGGCGGCCCGCCAGGCGTCGCCGTTCAGCACGTTGCGGCCGTCCACGAGGTGGCGCTCGGCGACCACCGCGCCGACCTCGGCCGGGTCGAGCTCGCGGAACTCCTGCCACTCCGTCAGGTGCAGCACCACGTGGGCGCCCTCGGCGGCGTCCAGCGGGGAGGCGGCGTAGGACAGGCCGGGGAACATCTTGCGGGCGTTGTCCATCGCCTTCGGGTCGTAGACGGTGACCTGGGCGCCCTGCAGCTGGATCTGCCCGGCCACGTTCAGCGCGGGCGAGTCCCGGATGTCGTCCGAGTTCGGCTTGAAGGCCGCGCCCAGCACCGCGACCCGGCGGCCCAGGAAGCTGCCGCCGCACTGCTCGCGGGCCAGCTCCACCATCCGGGAGCGGCGCCGCATGTTGATCGAGTCGACCTCGCGCAGGAAGGTCAGCGCCTGGTCCGCGCCCAGCTCGCCGGCCCGGGCCATGAACGCCCGGATGTCCTTGGGCAGGCAGCCGCCGCCGAAGCCCAGGCCCGCGTTCAGGAACTTGCCGCCGATCCGGGCGTCGTACGACAGCGCCTTGGACAGCTGCACCACGTCGGCGCCGGCGCTCTCGCAGACCTCGGCCATCGCGTTGATGAAGGAGATCTTGGTGGCCAGGAAGGAGTTGGCGGCGGCCTTGACCAGCTCGGCGGTCGGGAAGTCGGTCACCACGAACGGCACGCCGTCCGCGATCGGCCCCGCGTACACCTCGCGCAGCACCTGCTCGGCGTGCTCGCTGCGCACGCCGACCACCAGCCGGTCCGGGTGCAGGGTGTCGCCGACGGCGAAGCCCTCGCGCAGGAACTCCGGGTTCCAGGCCAGTTCGGCCTGCGCCCCGACCGGGGCCAGCTCGGCCAGCCGGGCGGCCAGCCGGTTCGCCGAGCCCACCGGCACCGTCGACTTGCCGACGACCAGGGCGGGCCGCTCCAGCAGCGGGGCCAGCGAGTCCAGCGCGGAGTCCACGTAGCTCATGTCGGCCGCGAACTCGCCCTTGCGCTGCGGGGTGTTGACGCAGATGAAGTGGACGTCGCCGAAGGCCGCGA
Source organism: Kitasatospora sp. YST-16 (assembly GCF_026802215.1). Classification (NCBI taxonomy): domain Bacteria; kingdom Bacillati; phylum Actinomycetota; class Actinomycetes; order Kitasatosporales; family Streptomycetaceae; genus Kitasatospora; species Kitasatospora sp. YST-16. The sequence continues at coordinate 2,555,293 of NZ_CP113837.1, read as the reverse complement.
CCTCCTCCCAGGAGTCGGTGAAGCGCAGCCGCCCGCTGGACCCCTCGTGGCCCGCCACGTGCTTGAGGAGCAGCTCCGACAGTCCGGGTTCGTACATCGGCACCCGGCCGGCGGCCAGCGCGGTCAGCCGGTCCCGGTCGATGTCGAGACCGAGGACCTCGAACCCGAGCTCCGCCATGCACGCGGCATGCGTCGCGCCCAGGTAGCCGGTGCCGATCACCGTGATGCGGGGAGCCACGCGCGTTCCCTTTCGATCCGGGCCGTACCGGGAGTGAGCGACGGCCGCAGCCATTGATGGTAGCCGCCCCGCCGAGTGCCGGGGATGAGCCGGTTTCACGGTTTTCGTTCGAAGACCTGTACGGAAGGTTCACAATGCCGCCATGACTTCCAAGGGGCGGCACGACGAACCGGACGAGGACCCCGGCCCGCTGAGCATCTTCGACCGCGACGAGGACGACGAACCCGATCCCGCCGACCCCGACGGGGACGCGCCGGAACCCGCCCCGCGCCGGCGCCGGGGCCGGCGGCTGCTGGCGTGGACGCTGGCCGTGCTGCTGGTGCTGGCGGGCGGGGCGTTCGGCGGGCTGCTCTGGGCGGCCGACCACTACGCCTCCTCGGTGCGGCGGATCCCGGACGCCTTCCCGACGCTGCCGGCCTCCGAGCAGCCGTCGGCCGTCCCGCACAGCGGCCAGACCTTCCTGCTGGTCGGCCTGGACGCCCGTTCCGACGAGCCGACCACCGGCAGGGACGCCAAGGCCCCGGCCTGGCAGGCGGGCGCCCAGCGCAGCGACACCATGATGCTGATGCACATCTCGGCCGACCGGAAGTCGGTCGCGCTGGTCTCCATCCCGCGCGACACCTGGGTGCCGGTTCCGGGCCACGGTCAAGCGAAGATCAACGCCGCCTACTCCTGGGGCGGCCCCGCGCTGACCGTCCGAACCGTCCAGGACCTCACCGGGATCAGGATCGACCACCTCGCGGTGATCGACTGGAACGGCTTCCGGGCCCTCACCGACGCGGTCGGCGGCGTGGACATCACCATCCCGCGCACCATCGAGGCCAAGGGCGACGCCCGCGAGTGGCTGGCCGGCACCCACCACATGGACGGCGCCGAGGCGCTGCTCTACGTCCGCGAGCGGCACGGCCTGCCGGGCGGCGACCTCGACCGCACCAAGCGCCAGCAGAACTTCCTGCGCGCCCTGATGCTCAGGACCATGAGCTCCGGCACCCTCGCCAGCCCGTCCAAGCTCACCGGCCTGCTCGGCACCATCGGCGACGTCGCCAGCGTCGACGACCGGCTCAGCAACACCGACCTCTACGACCTGGCCTGGAGCCTGCGCGACATCCGCCCCGACGGCGTGCACTTCATGAACGCCCCCTTCGGCGGCTTCGACACCGTCGACGGCCAGGCGGTGGTGCTGATGGACGACGGCGCCGCGAGCGTGCTGTGGACCGCCATGCGCACCGACCGGATGGACGACTACCTCGCCGAGCACCGCACCAGCGCCGACATCCTCGGCCGGGACGTCAGCTGAACCCGGGCCCGCCCTGTTGCCCCGGTCACCTGCCGCCGGGGCGCCCCCGACCCTAGGATGTCCACTACTTAACGGTAATTAACGTGAGGGGCGAGCAACATGGCGGGCAACTCCGGGGCGGACTTCGACCTCTACCGGCTCGGCGAGGAGCACGAGATGCTCCGGGAGTCGGTGCGTTCGCTGGCGGAGGCGAAGATCGCTCCGTTCGCGGCGGCGGTGGACGAGGAGGGGCGTTTCCCGCAGGAGGCGTTGGACGCGTTGCGGGCGGCGGATCTGCATGCGGTGCACGTGCCGGAGGAGTTCGGTGGTGCGGGGGCGGACGCGTTGGCGACGGTGCTGGTGATCGAGGAGGTGGCGCGGGTGTGTGCGTCGTCGTCGTTGATCCCGGCGGTGAACAAGCTGGGGTCGCTGCCGGTGCAGTTGGCGGGGTCGGAGGAGTTGAAGGCGAAGTACCTGGGGGCGCTGGCGCGGGGGGAGGGGATGTTCTCGTACTGCCTCTCGGAGCCGGAGGCGGGTTCGGACGCGGCGGGGATGCGGACGCGGGCGGTGCGCGACGGGGACTTCTGGGTCCTCAACGGGGTGAAGCGGTGGATCACCAACGCGGGTGTCTCGGAGTACTACACGGTGATGGCGGTGACGGATCCGGAGAAGCGTTCGAAGGGGATCTCGGCGTTCGTGGTGGAGAAGGGGGATGCGGGGGTCTCCTTCGGTGCGCCGGAGAAGAAGTTGGGGATCAAGGGTTCGCCGACGCGGGAGGTGTACTTCGACAACGTGCGGATCCCGGCGGAGCGGATGATCGGGGCGGAGGGCACCGGTTTCGCCACGGCGATGCGCACGCTGGACCACACCCGGGTCACCATCGCGGCGCAGGCGCTGGGTATCGCGCAGGGCGCGCTGGACTACGCGAAGGGGTACGTGAAGGAGCGCCGGCAGTTCGGGAAGGCGATCGCGGACTTCCAGGGTGTGCAGTTCATGCTGGCGGACATGGCGATGAAGTTGGAGGCCGCCCGGCAGTTGACGTATGCGGCGGCGGCGAAGTCGCAGCGTACGGACGGTGATCTGACGTTCTTCGGGGCGGCGGCGAAGTGCTTCGCCTCGGACGTGGCGATGGAGATCACGGTGGACGCGGTGCAGTTGCTGGGCGGGTACGGGTACACGCGGGACTATCCGGTGGAGCGGATGATGCGGGACGCGAAGATCACCCAGATCTACGAGGGCACCAACCAGGTCCAGCGCATCGTCATGGCCCGCAACCTGCCCTGACGGGCGGTCGGTTCGCGCCCCGGCCCGCTCACCCGCCGACCGGTTCGCGTCCCTGCTCGCTCACCCGCCGGCGCTCCCCGACCTTCCGGGCCGGGGCGCCGGCCCAGATCTCGCCGGGCCCGGTGGAGCGGGTGAGGACGGCGTTGGCGCCGACCACGGTGTCGGCGCCGACGGTCAGGGTGCCGCTCTTGCAGACGATCTTCGCGCCCGCGCAGACCACCACGCCGTCCTCCAGCACCACCCGCCGCATCGCGGACAGCTCCTGCGGGACCCACGGGTCGGCCCGGCCGATGGTGACGCCGTTGTACAGCGTGACGTTCGCGCCCAGCGTGGTGTACGGGTGCAGGACGGTGCCGAAGCCGCGGTGGAACACCACCAGGCCGGGGCCGATCTCGGCGGCGGCCGGCACCTCCATCCCGTAGAGGGCCAGGGCCTCCTGGACCAGGCGGCCGAACGGCCGGCTGCGGCGGCGGTAGATGAGGGCGGTCACCAGCGACATGGCGGACATTCTCCTGTCCGGCCCCCCGACCCGCCGTCAACGACGCGCCCCGCGGCGGCAGTTCGGATTCGCCGTACGAATTCCGAACGCCGCCGCGGGGCGCACCCCCCTCAGCGGGCGGTCACTTCACGTCGGGGACGGCGGTGTCGTTCTTCATCGCGTCGAAGACCGCCTTGGACTTCGCCGGGTCCCACTTGACCGCGGACTCGCCGGTGGGCGTGTGGTAGTCCGGGTTCCCGATCGGGACGGTGATGGTCTTGCCGTCGCCGCCGGTGACGCCCTTCATGGCGAGGAACATCGAGCCCAGGTCGGTCAGCCCGGCGTCGTCGTCGACGATCACGGTGTCCAGGCCGGCCGAGACCAGCGGGTAGAAGGTGAACGGGTTGAGCAGGGTGGTCGGCGAGGCGGCCTGCTTGGCCAGCGCGCCGAGGAACTTCTGCTGGTTGCGCATCCGGCCGAGGTCCTGGTCGGCCATCTGGTGGCGCTGCCGGACGAAGGCCAGCGCCTGCTTGCCGTTCAGGGTCTGGGTGCCGGCCTGCAGGTCGAGGCCGGAGTCCTTGTCCTTGACCGGCTGGTCGATGGTCATCTCGACGCCGCCGACGGCGTCCACCAGGCCGACGAAGCCGGCGAAGCCGATCTCGGCGTAGTGGTCGATCCGCAGGTCCATGTTGGTCTCGACGGTCTGCACCAGCAGCCGGCCGCCGCCCGCCGCGAAGGCCGCGTTGATCTTGTGGGTGGCGGCGGGGATGGTCTTGCCGCTGCCGGAGGTGTCCTGGTGCGCCGGGATCTGCACCCAGGAGTCGCGCGGGATCGACATCAGGGTGTTCCCGTTGTCGCCGATGTGCAGGATCATCATCGAGTCGCTGCGCTTGCCCTCGGCGGAACCGGTGTGCAGGTTCTGCTCGTCGGCGTCGGTCAGGCCGGCCCGGCTGTCCGAGCCGACGATCAGCCAGTTGGTGCCCTTGCCCGCGGCCGGGCGGCCCGGGTAGTCGGCCAGCACGTTCTCGTGGTGCAGCTTGCCGTCCGCCCAGAAGTAGGTGCCGACCATGGTGACCAGCAGGGCCAGCACCAGGCCGAGCACCGAGTAGCCGACGATCTTCTTGCGCGAGCGGCGCGGCCGGGCCCCCGGCCCGGCCCCGGGGCCGCCCCACCGGGCCGCTGCGGCTCGGACGGCTGCTGGCCGTGGGGCTGCCGACCGTACGGGGGCTGCCCGCCGCTGCCGCTGCCGCCGTACGGGGGCTGCCCGCCGCCGCCGTACGGGGGCTGCCCGCCGGGGTGCTGGCCCGGGCCGGGCGGGCGGCCCGTGGTCGGCCGGTCCTGCTGGGCGGGGCGGGAGAGCGGGACGCCCGTGCCGCGCGGATTCAGCTCCGGCGGCAGCGGCGGCTCGGCCGCCGGTCCGCCCTGGCCCCGCGCCGCGTCGCCCTGCCCGTATGCGCCGCCCCCCGGGCGCTCCTGCCACGTGTTCATGGGGGAAGGATGCCCGAACCGGGCGCCGCGCAGTGATCGCGGGGGCGCCGCGGGCCCCGTTGTGGCCGTTTTGATGCAGGGCGCGGACGGTTCCGGGGAGTGTTCACCAGGCGGGCACGGCCTTGACCCGCCGAAACCGGGCGTGTTTGCATGACGGCATGGAGCAGCTTCAGGTCCTCACCCGTCGGCGGCACGTCGACCACGGCCGGGTGTCCTGTTCGCTGTGTCGCGGCTGACGATGCCCGCCGCGCGCACTCACCCCAGGCGACCCGCGCCCTCGCCTCCCCTCTTCCTCCTCCCTTCCCCGGCCGCGCCCTGCCCGCGGCCGTACGCCCCGAGGTGACTCCATGGCCGTGATCCTGTCCGTCTCCGGCTCCCCGTCCGCGACCTCCCGCACCACCCGGCTGCTGCGCCACGTCGACCGCCGGCTCGCCGCCGACGGCCACCTGGTGCACCCGCTGGACGCCCGCGCGCTGCCCGCCGCCGCCCTGCTCGCCGCGGACACCTCGGACCCGGCGATAGCCCGGGCCGTCGAGCTGTTCGAGCAGGCCGACGGCGTGGTGATCGGCACCCCGGTCTACAAGGCCGCCTACTCGGGCCTGCTGAAGGCCCTGCTCGACCTGCTGCCGCAGTACGCGCTGCGCGGCAAGACGGTGCTGCCGCTGGCCACCGGCGGCTCCACCGCGCACGTGCTGGCGGTGGACTACGCGCTGCGGCCGGTGCTCAACGCGATGGGCGCCGGGCACGTCACCCAGGGCTGGTTCGTGCTGGACCGGCACGTCGGGGTGCGCGAGGACGGCGCCACCGAGTTGGAGCGCGAGACCGAGGTTCTGCTCACCCCGGTGGTGGACGCCTTCTCCGCCGCACTCGCGCCCCGCGCGGAACTCGCCACCACCGGCTGACCGTTCGTCAACCAGAGGGCTCCGACCGGGGCCCGGACCCTCAGACCGCGCCGCGGCAACCCCTAGGGGAGAGGGCCCGGGCCCCGGACGCATTCCCGGGACGGGGCTCAGCCCGGTGGAGGACGACCGGCCCCGACCGCCGCTCCTACCGTGGAGCCATCCCCCCCAGCCCCACCACGAAGGTGGTGCTGGCCCCACCCCGAAGACGGATGCCTGCTGGATTCCGCGACCGGTGCGGTGCCCGGAAGGCTGGGGGCCAACGGGTGGACCCACAGCGAGGAGCATTCAGTGACCACGGCAGCGAACGCCGCTCACCTCTCACACCTGCCGGAGCGCGGCACCGCCGCCGCCCAGGCCCGGCAGGTCACCAAGGCGTACGGCGCGGGGGAGACCCGGGTGACGGCGCTCGACGCGGTCGACGTGGACATCGAGCGCGGACGCTTCACCGCCATCATGGGCCCCTCCGGGTCCGGCAAGTCCACGCTGATGCACTGCCTGGCCGGGCTGGACGCCGTCTCCCAGGGCCGGATCTGGATCGGCGACACCGAGATCACCGGCCTGAAGGACAAGCAGTTGACCCGGCTCCGCCGGGACAAGATCGGCTTCATCTTCCAGGCGTTCAACCTGCTCTCCACGCTGAACGCGGTGGAGAACATCACGCTGCCGATGGACATCGCGGGCCGCAAGCCCGACCGCGCCTGGCTGGAGCAGGTGATCGACACCGTCGGCCTGTCCGGCCGGCTCAAGCACCGCCCCGGCCAGCTCTCCGGCGGCCAGCAGCAGCGCGTCGCGGTGGCCCGCGCGCTGGCCGCCCGCCCCGAGATCATCTTCGGCGACGAGCCCACCGGCAACCTCGACTCCCGCTCCGGCGCCGAGGTGCTCGGCTTCCTGCGCCGCTCGGTCGACGAACTCGGCCAGACCATCGTGATGGTGACGCACGACCCGGTGGCCGCCGGCCACGCGGACCGGGTGCTGTTCCTCGCCGACGGCCGGATCGTCGACGAGATGCACAACCCCACGGCCGACACCGTCCTGACCCGCATGCGCCGTTTCGACGGCAAGCGCACCAGCTGAGACGGGGCCGGAAGACATGCTGCTCAAGACCTCGCTGCGGAGCTTCTTCGCCCACAAGTGGCGCCTGGTGCTCTCCCTGCTCGCCGTGGTGCTCTCGGTCGCCTTCGTGGCCGGCACCCTGGTCTTCTACAACACCGCCACCAGCACCTTCGACAAGCTGTTCGCGGCCACCGCCTCCGACCTCTCGGTCGCCAAGGCCGAGGACGAGATGGCCCGGCGCGGCGGCCCCGCCGCGATCCCCACCATCCCGGCCGGCACCCCGGCGAAGCTCGCCGCCGAGCCCGGCGTCAAGGCCGCCCTCGGCCAGGTCATGGTCTCCACCGCCGTCCTGGTCGACCCGGCCACCAACAAGCTGGTCGGCCCGACCACCGGCGCCCCCACCCTGACCGGCAACTGGACGGACACCCCGCGCAACTCGGTCGACGTCACCTCCGGCCACGTCCCGCAGGGCGCCGACCAGATCGTGCTGGACGCCGACACCGCCAAGAAGTCCGGCCTCGGCCTGGGCGCCCGGCTGCGGGTCATCACCGACAGCGGCGACCACGACTTCACCATCTCCGGCATCGCCACCTTCCGCACCACCAACCCCGGCGCCGCCCTCGCCTTCCTGGACACCCCCACCGCCCAGCAGGTGCTGCTCGGCACCGAGGCGTACACCTCGGTCGAGGTGTTCGGCGACGGCAGCCGCAGCGACGAGCAGCTGAAGGCCGCCGCGCTGGCCGACCTCGGCAGCGGCTTCCAGGCCAAGACCGCCGCCGAGCAGCAGCAGGAGAACGCCGACGACGTCGGCTCCTTCCTCGACTTCATGAAGTACGCGATGCTCGGCTTCGCCGTCCTGGCGGCTGGCGTCGGCGGCTTCCTGATCGTCAACACCTTCTCCATGCTGGTCACCCAGCGGACCCGGGAGATCGGCCTGCTGCGCGCCATCGGCGGCAGCCGCTCCCAGGTCAACCGCTCGGTGCTGACCGAGGGCCTGATCCTCGGCGTGCTCGGCTCCACCCTCGGCATCGGCGCCGGCCTCGGCCTGGCGCTCGGCCTGATCCAGCTGATGAAGGCCGCCGGGATGAACCTGGACGCCACCTCGCTGGACGTCACCTGGACGGTGCCCGCCGTGTCGTACGCGGTCGGCGTGCTGGTGACGCTGTTCGCGGCGTTCGTGCCGGCCCGCCGGGCCTCCCGGATCACCCCGATGGCCGCGCTGCTCGACCACGCGGCCCCGCCCGAGCCCCGGGCCAACCGGATCCGGGTCGCAGTCGGCGCCCTGGTCACGGTGCTCGGCGCCGCCGCCCTGGTGCTGGCCGGCACCTCCACCGGCTCCACCGGCGGGATGCTGATCGGCCTCGGCGTGCTCGCCACCCTGGTCGGCGCCGTGGTGCTCGGCCCGCTGCTGGTCTCCGGCCTGCTCCGGCTGCTCGGCGGCGCGCTGCCCGCCCTGTTCGGCCCGGCCGGCCGCCTCGCCCAGCGGAACGTGATGCGCAACCCGCGGCGCACCGGCTCCACCGCCGCCGCCCTGATGATCGGCCTGGCCGTGGTGATCGGCGCCTCCGTGGTCACCTCCTCCATGGTCACCTCGGCCACCGCCCAGATCGACAAGTCCGTCGGCGCCGACTACATCGTGGCCGGCGGCCGCACCGGCCTCACCCCGGCCATGGCCGACGCGGTCGGGCACACCGCGGGCATCGACCACGTCACCCGGCAGAAGTCCGTCCCGGCGGACCTCACCACCCCCGACGGCACCCGCACCGAGACCGAACTGGTCGCCGCCGACCCGAGCTTCACCCGGGACTTCCGGCTGCCGCTCGCCGCCGGCACCGCCGAGGGCGTCTTCGCCGAACCCGGCGGCCTCTCGGTCGACCAGAAGTTCGCCGACGCGCACCACCTGAAGGTCGGCGACCCGATCGCCGTCGGCTACGACAAGGGCCGCACCCAGACCCTCAAGGTCGCCGCCGTCCTGAAGACCGGCAACCAGCTCTTCGACGGCAACTTCTTCACCGGCATCCCCACCGTCTCCGCCGCGCTCGGCGGCGAACTGCCCGCGGACTCCGCGGTGTTCGCCGGCGCCTCGGCCGGCGCCGACAAGGCCGAGGTGCTCGCCGCCCTGCAGAAGTCCCTGGAGGGCTACCCGCAGCTGACGGTCAAGGACCAGGCCGGCTACAAGGAGATGATCAAGTCCCAGGTCGACCAGCTGCTCTACATGGTCTACGGCCTGCTCGGCCTGACGATCGTGGTCGCCGTCCTCGGCGTGGTCAACACCCTGGCCCTGTCGGTGATCGAGCGGACCCGGGAGATCGGCCTGCTGCGCGCCATCGGCCTCTCCCGCCGCCAGCTGCGCCGGGTGGTCCGGCTCGAATCGGTGGTCATCGCCCTGTTCGGCGCCGTCCTCGGCACCGCGCTCGGCCTCTCCTGGGGCGTCACCGCCCGGTCCGTGCTGGCCGACCAGGGCCTGACCGCCCTGACGATCCCGACCGGCACCGTGGCCGTGGTCCTGGCCGGCTCCGTGCTCATCGGCCTGATCGCCGCCCTCGTCCCGGCCTTCCGGGCCGCCCGGATGAACGTGCTGGCCGCCATCGCCTCCGACTGACCCCGCCCCGACGGCGGGCCCGGCGGGCCCGGTGGGCCGGAAGCGTTCCGACGCTTCCGGCCCCGCCGCGTTCCCGGGGCCAGCCGCGTCCCCGGGGTCAGGACGGGCAGCCGATCTCGCTGCCGCTCTCCGCACCGGCCACCGCCGTCGGCGACGCCGCCGGGCCGGCCTTCTCGGGCGCCGCGGCCCGGGCGGCCGGAGCCGCCGAGGATGCCGCCGAGGACACAGCCGAGGACGCCGCCGGGTCCGCCGGGGCCCGGTACTCGCTGCCCGCGACCACCTGGAAGGTCGGGCCCAGGCCCGGCACCGGATCGAGCTCGGCGTCGGGCAGCGCGGCGGCCAGGGTCTTCACCGACTCGTCCCAGCGCGGGTCGTAGCGGATCACCGTCCGGGTGGCGGCCGACCCGTCGCCCAGGGCGTTGGACGGGGCGTTGGACGGCGTGCCGGTGGTGGCGAAGCCCGCCTTGCGCAGCTCGGCGTCGACCCGGAAGCCCAGCCCCTGGACGCCCGCCCCGTTGAGCACCTGCACCCGGACCTGCGCCGGAGGAATCGTTCCGGCAACGGGCGAGGCGCTCGGCCCGGCGGCAGCGGCAGCGGCGGCGGACGGCGCGGCGGCCGCGGCCCCGGTGAGCGGCCGCCCGGCCCGGACCGCCTCGAACAGCGCCGCCGCGCCCTTCTCGTCCCACAGCACGGTGGAGCCCCAGCCCGGCACCTGGTGGTCCACCTCGGACAGCGGCACCGTGGCGAAGTCCGCGTCCGAGGCCGACAGGTCCTTCAACCGGCCCGCGAAGTCCAGCAGTTCGGCGTTGCCCAGCCCCTTGTCGACCTTCACCGAGCGCAGCACGGTGTCCAGCACCCCGGTGAGCTTCGCCGGGTCGAGCAGGGTCCCGCCGGAGGCGGCCCGGCGCAGCAGCTGGGCCAGGAACTTCTGCTGCCGGTGCATCCGCCCCAGGTCCGAGGAGCCGTCCACGTGCCGGGCCCGGACGTAGCGCAGCGCCCCCGCCCCGTCCAGCCGGGTGGTGCCGGCCGGCAGGTCCAGGCCCGAGTAGTCGTCCTTGAGCGGCTTGGGCGTGCACACCTCGACGCCGCCCAGCGCGTCCACGGTGGAGACGAAGGCGAGGAAGTTCACCTCGACGTAGTGGTCGATCCGCAGCCCGGTGTTCTGCTCCACGGTGCGCACCGCCAGCGGCGCCCCGCCCATCCCGTACGCCGCGTTGATCTTGCCCTTGGCGGCGGCCACCTGCCGCCCGGTGGCGGGGTCCTGGTGCGCGGGGATGTCCACGTAGGAGTCGCGCGGGACGGAGACCACGGTGGCCCGGCCGCGGTCCGCGGACAGCTGCACGACCATCATGGTGTCGGTGCAGTGGCAGGACTCGCCGCCCGCGTGCAGCACGTCCTTGAGGGTGGACTCCGGGATGCCCGCGCGCTCGTCGGTGCCCACCACCAGGAAGGTCGACGCCCCGTCGTCGGCCGGCCGGTCGGGGCCGCCGCCGATCGCGTCCACCCGGTCGAGCGAGGCGCCGACGCCGTTCAGCACCGCCCACCCGCCGCACGAGGTGGCCAGCACCGCGAAGGAGAGCGTGCCCGCCGCCCAGCGCCCCCACCTCCGGCGGCCGGGCCGCCGCCTCCGGGCCGGTGCGGACAGGCGGGCGGGCGGGCGCTGGTGGGGCATCTTCCGCATGCTAGGCGGGCCGGCCCGACCCGCCCGGACGGCGCGCCGGACGGGGGAGGACCCCGTCTGACAAGCGCGGTCCGGCGCCGGTACGCTCGGGCACGATGAACACCAAGGCTGCTGAGGAGCTGCCGGCGGTCTCCGTGATCATGCCGGTGCTCAACGAGGAACGTCACCTGCGCACCGCCGTCCGCCGCATCCTGGAGCAGGAGTACGCCGGTGAGCTGGAGGTGGTGATCGCCCTGGGCCCGTCCGCGGACCGGACCGACGCGATCGCCGCCGAACTCGCCGCCGAGGACCCGCGGGTGCGCACCGTCCCCAATCCGACCGGCCGCACCCCGGCCGGCCTGAACGCGGCGATCCGGGCCAGCCGCCACCCCGTGGTGGTCCGGGTCGACGGCCACGGACTGCTGACGCCCGGTTACATCGCCACCGCCGTCCGCCTGCTCGACGAGATGGACGCCGCCAACGTCGGCGGCATCATGCACGCCGAGGGCGAGACCGACTGGGAGCACGCCGTCGCCGCCGCGATGACCTCGAAGATCGGCGTCGGCAACGCGGCCTTCCACACCGGCGGCCTGGCCGGCCCCGCCGAGACGGTCTACCTCGGGGTGTTCCGCCGCGAGGTGCTGGAGCAGCAGGGCGGCTACAACGAGGAGTTCGTCCGGGCCCAGGACTGGGAGCTCAACTACCGCATCCGCCAGGCCGGCGGCCTGGTCTGGTTCACCCCGCAGCTCCAGGTCACCTACCGGCCGCGGCCGAGCGTGCGCGCGCTGGCCAAGCAGTACAAGGACTACGGCCGTTGGCGCCGGGTGGTCACCCGCTACCACCGCGGCTCGGTCAACCTGCGCTACCTGGCCCCGCCGATCGCCCTGCTCGCCGTGCTGGCCGGCCTGGTGCTCGGCGCCGCGCTGCACCCGGCGTTCCTGGTCCTGCCGGCCGGCTACGCCGCGGCGATCGTCCTCGGCAGCCTGCGCAGCACCGGACTGTCGTCCAAGCAGCACCTGCTGCTCCCGCTGGCCCTCGGCACCATGCACATGAGCTGGGGCTTCGGCTTCCTCACCTCCCCGCGCCGGCTGGCCCGCACGGTGATCGCCTCCACCGCGCCCGCCCCGATCGACCCGAAGCCCACCCCCGCCCCCTGACGGGGCGTCGAGGACGGTCCCCGGAACCCCGGACGGGGGCCGTCCCCCCGCACTAGGCTCGCGCCATGACGAGCAGCGCCCCCCGGATCGAGGCCACCGCCGACGTCGACCCGCGCGCCACCATCGGCCCCGGCAGCACCGTCTGGCACCTCGCCCAGGTCCGCGAGGACGCCGAGATCGGCGCCGAGTGCATCATCGGCCGCGGCGCGTACGTCGGCCCCGGCGTGAAGCTCGGCGACCGCGTCAAACTGCAGAACCACGCCCTGGTGTACGAGCCGGCGGTGCTGGAGGACGGCGTCTTCGTCGGCCCCGCCGCCGTCCTCACCAACGACCTCTACCCGCGCTCGGTCGACCCCGACGGCCGGCTCAAGCGCGGCGAGGACTGGCAGGCCCGCGGCGTCACGCTGCGCGAGGGCTGCTCCGTCGGCGGCCGGGCGGTCCTGGTGGCCGGCGTCACCGTGGGCCGCTGGGCGCTGATCGCGGCCGGCGCCGTGGTCCACCGGGACGTCCCCGACCACGCGTTGGTGGCGGGCGTCCCGGCCCGCCGGATCAAGTGGGTCGGCCGGGCCGGCGAGCCGCTCACCCCCACCGCCCCCGGCCGCTGGCGCTGCCCGCGCACCGGCGAGACCTACACCGAGACGGCCCCGGAGACGCTGGTCCTGGACGCCTGAGAGCCGGGCCCCGAGCCGCTACTTCGCCTTCGCCGCACAGACGTTGGTGTCGTCGGCCTGCACCCGCTGGATGTCCTTGGGCGCCTCGGTCGGCGGCGCCGTCGCCGCGCCGCCGCCCGCCCCGGTGAAGTCCTTGCCGAGCACGACGACCACGCCGTCCTTCGCGCCGAGCCGGCTGCCGGGCTGCACCGCCGTCGCGGGCAGGCCGAGGGCCGCGGCGACGGCCTGCGCCTCGTCCTCGTGCCCGGCCGGGTAGGTGACCGCGCTGGTCGCCGCCGCGTCCGCGTTGTTGCCCGCGACGGCCAGCGCGAAGCCCTTGCCCTGGAGGGCGGTGGCGGCCTTGCCGGCCTGGCCGGAGGCGCCGCTGCCGTTGCGGACGGTGACCTTGACGCCGGCCGCGTCGACCTGGGGCGCGGCGGGCGCGGAGGAGGCCGGAGCGGAGGGCGCGGCCGGGGCGGTCTCCTGCTGCGGGACGTCGGTCAGCGAGCGGTCCGCGGCGATCATGGCGAACAGCTGCTGGGCGTCGTTCGGCTTGAGGGCCAGCCGGTTGTTGTCCACCGGGTCGTCGATCACCGGCACCGTGGTGAAGGTGATGTTCTTGGTGTCGATCCGGGAGATGTCGAGCGCCAGGTCCTTCAGCTTGTTGACGCTGCCGATCCCGTCGTCGACGGTCAGCGCCTTGGTGGCGGCGTCGGCCAGGTCCCACAGCTTGCCGGGGTTGGTCAGGGTGTCGCTGCTCTTCATCTTGCGGATCATCGAGGAGATGAACTGCTGCTGCAGCGGGATCCGGGTCAGGTCGCCGCCGAGGCCCACCGCGTGCCGGGTGCGGACGAAGGCCAGCGCCTCCTCGCCCTGCACCACGTGCCGGCCCGCGGTCATCTTCAGGTGCGAGTACGGGTCGTTGATGTCGGTCGAGGCGCACACCTCGACACCGCCCACGGCGGTCGAAAGGGTCTTCACCGCTTCGAAGTTGACCATCATGAAGTGGTTGATCCGGACGCCGGTCAGCTTCTCGACGGTCTTCCAGGTGCAGCCGGGGTCGCGGCCGTCCTGGCCCAGGCTGGTGTTGAACATCGCCCGGGCCTCGCCGGGGATGTTCTTGTCGCCGGCCTTGCAGTCCGGGACGGGCACCATCAGGTCGCGCGGGATGGACAGCACCGTCGCGTTGGAGCGGTCCTTGGAGATGTGGAACAGCAGCGTGGTGTCCGCGTGCCCGGCCGAGCCCTCGTCGCCGTACTCGCGGCCGAGGCCGACCCGGCTGTCGGTGCCGATCACCAGGATGTTCAGCGCGTCGGTCGCCTGCGGGCGCTCCGACTCCTCGCCGACCTCGACCTTCACCGAGGAGATGTTGTTGTTGAAGTGCTGGTAGACGTAGTACGCGCCGCCGCAGCCCGCGACCAGCACCAGGCCCAGCGAACCCGCGGTCCACTTCAGCACCCGCCGCCCGCGCGAGGAGCGGCCCTTGCGCCGCGCAGCCCGTCCGCCGGGCACCGCCGTCGCGCCCCGGCCCCGTCGACCGCCGTTGCCCGCCGCCGCTGCGGAGTCCGCCGCCGGAGTCCGCCGGGCGCCCTGCGGGCGCGGCGCGGCACTGCGGGAACGCGCGGCGGGAGCGGCCGGAGCGGGACGGCCCGCGTCCAGGTCGAGCCGGAACTCGCCGGTCTCCGGATCGAGCACCCACTGGTCGGCGGGGTCGACGCCCGGCGTGGTCGAGTCCGCCGAGTCGCCCCGGTTCCGGTGTCCGCTGTTCATCCCGGACACCCTAGACGAGCCTGACCGCGAAACCGTCCGCGATGTGATACCCGTCACCCGACGAAACGGCGGAAAACGGCGGCGGCGCGCCCCGTCCGGCCGGTTCCGCCGGACGGGAGCGCGCCGTCGCCGCACTCCACTGCCATCGCCCCAGGACTACCCGCCCCGGCGGGCCGGGCCCGTCACCCGAGACGCAGAGTCACCCGTTCGGAGTCGATCCGGCTCTGCCACTGATCCTCCGTCAACTGCCCGGAGTTGCGGCACAGGACGACCGACGCGCCCGCCGCCAGCGGCGCCAGCAGGCCCGCCTCCAGGCCCGTCCAGTCGTCGAAGGACAGCGTCGAGAGAACGCGGCTCCCGCTGTCCAGGCCCAGCCGGGCGGCGCCCTCCCGGGCCAGCGCCACGGCCTGCTCGCCGGTCAGCTTCAGCGGCAGCCCGTCCACCACCGTCTCCAGCGCCACCGCCTGCGGGTCCACCGGCGAGTACGGGGCGAACCGGTCGCCCTGCCCGGGCACCTCCGCCGCGTAGTCCAGGAACCCGTCCGGCCGCTGCGGGAACCGGCCGCCCAGCGGGCGCAGCGCCAGCGCCACCCGCTCGCCCGGGCACTCCTGCGCGGCCGCCAGCCCGTCCGGTCCGGAGACCACCAGCTCGGTGTCCTTCGGCTCGCCCTGCGGCACCGCCACCACGCCCACCGACCAGCAGGCCAGCAGCCACACGGCGCTCTGCCAGTGGGCCGGCAGCAGCAGCGCCGCCCGGTCGTCCGGCGAGGCGTTCAACTCGTCCTGCAGCAGGTTGGCCGTCTTGGCCACCCAGTTGTCGAACGTCTTCGCCGACAACTCCACCCGTTCCCCGGTCGAGTCGTCGTAGAAGGTCACCAACGGGCGGGACGGGTCGGCAGCGGACCCCGGGCGCAGGAAGGCCTGCAGCAGCTCGGCGGGGGTACGGGCGTCGGCAGCGAAAGGCGCAGTCATGGTGCACCCCAGCCTACGTCCTGCCCCCCGCCGGACGGGAGGGTGCCCGGCCCGTCGGAGGGCCGCGTCGCGTTACGCTCGCCCCTGCCCGCACCCGGCCCCCGCGGCCCCCGCCCCGAACCCCGAGGACGTACCGATGCCCGCCCAGACCCGGCAGTGGCGGCCCGGCTACCCCCTCGACCTCGGCCGCACCCTCTTCCCGCTCCAGCGCGGCAGCGGCGACCCGGCCTTCCGCCGCACCCCCGACGGCGCGGTCTGGCGCACCTCCCGCACCCCGGACGGCCCCGGCACCCTGCGCATCCTCCAGCGCACCGGCGAGATCGACGCCACCGGCTGGGGGCCCGGCGGCGGCTGGCTGCTCGAACGGCTCCCCGCGCTGCTCGGCGCCGAGGACGACCCGGCCGGGCTCGCGCTCCCGCCCGGACCGCTGCGCGAGGCCCAACGCTCCTGCCCCGGGCTCCGGTTGACCCGCACCGGCCTGGTGATGGAGTCCCTCGTCCCGGCGATCCTGGAGCAGAAGGTCACCACCATGGAGGCCTACCGCGCCTGGCGCACCCTGCTGCACGACCACGGCACCCCGGCCCCCGGCCCCGCCGCCGACCTCGGCATGCGGACCGCCCCCTCCGCCCGCGACTGGACCCTCGTCCCCAGCTGGGCCTGGCACCGGGCCGGCGTCGACCCCAAGCGCTCCGCGACCGTGCTGCGCGCCGTCCGCCTCGCCTCCCGCCTCGAACAGGCCGCGGCGATGCCCCCCGCGGAGGCCTTCGCCCGCCTCACCGCCGTCCCCGGCGTCGGCCCGTGGACCGCCGCCGAGACCCTGCAGCGCAGCAACGGCGACGCCGACGCGGTCTCCGTCGGCGACTTCCACCTCCCCAACACCGTCGGCTGGGCCCTGGCCGGCCGGCCCCGCAGCGACGACGCCCAGATGCTCGCCCTCCTGGAGCCCTACCGCCCGCACCGCCACCGCCTCTGCCGCCTGCTCCCCCTCACCGGAGCCCGCCCCCCGAAGTACGGCCCCCGCCTCACCCCCAACGACCACCGCGGACGGTAGCGATCAAGGGGCCCGGGGAACGGCGGGTCGATGCCGCTGCCGGTCGGAGCCCGTCGGAAGGCCCGTGCTGCTGAGGGCCTTTCACCGGCAGCGCCCCGATCTCACCGCACCGTCAAGAACGCCTCCGCCGACCGCTCCTGACGCTCCCGCGGCTCCTCCGCCGCCCGCCCCACCGCGACCGCCCCCATCGGGTCCCACCCCGCCGGAAGCCCGAGCGCCTCCCGGACGGTGTCGCGGCAGAACATCGTCGACGACACCCACGCCGAGCCGTAGCCCTCGCCGGCCAGGGTGACCAGCAGGTTCTGCACGGCGGCTCCGACCGCCACCACGAACATCTCCCGCTCGGCCGCGGCCCGCCGCCCGTCGGGGTAGTCGTGGGAGCCGTCCATCACCAGGCACGGGACGATCAAGTACGGTGCGCCGCGCAGCACTTCGCCGCGGGCGGTGCGCCGGGCGATCCGCTCCTCGCTCCAGCCGTCGAGCTCCCGCAGGTCCCGCTGCCAGGCGCCGAGCATGGCGTCCAGCAGCGCGGTGCGGGCCTGCGCGGTCTCCAGCAGGACGAACCGCCAGGGCGTGGTGTGGTGCGGGGCGGGCGCGGTGACCGCGGCGGCCACGGCCCGCCGCACCGCGCCGCCGTCGACCGGCTCGTCGGTGAAGGCGCGCACCGTGCGCCGCAGGGTGACCGCCTCGCGGACGGCCTCCGAGGTGCCGAGGCGGAACATGTCCTGCCCGGCGGAGCGGACGAGCCGGCGCGCGCCCTCCCCGTCCTCCTCGGTGACCAGCCCGGCCAGGCCGCGGACGACCGCCACCGGGGTGCCGGTGGCCTTGCCCTTGACCAGGTCGGCGGCGGCGGCGAGTTCGTCGGCGGTGGCGGTGACGGTGAGCCGCAGCTCGTTGCCGTGGCTGTCGACCCGGCCGCGGTGGTCCTCCAGCACGGGCAGTCCGGCGGCGCCGATGGCGACGTCGGTGAGCCCGCTGCGCCAGGGCCGGCCGAAGGTGTCGGTGATCAGCACGGCCAGCCGACGCCCGGTCAACTCCTGCAGCCGGGAGCGCAGTTGCCGGGCCGAGGCGTCGGGGTCGACCGGCAGCAGCAGGATCGTCCCGGGCGGGGTGTTGGAGGCGTCGACGCCGGCCGCGGCCATCACCAGGCCGTTGCGGTTCTCGACGATCCGGGACCGGCCGCGGCGGGCCACCACCCGGACGGTCTCGGCGTCGATCGCGGCCTCCCGGTCGTCGGCGCGCACCAGCCGCCCCTCGGCCTTGGAGACCACCTTGGAGGTGACCACCACGACGTCGCCGTCCGCGAAGTCGCCCGCCTTGGCGATCAGTTCGGCGAGGTCGTCGCCGGCCGCGACCTCCGGCAGCCCGCGCACCGGCAGGACGTGCAGCCCCGCGCTCCCGCTCACGCGGCGACCTCCGCGGCCAGCGCCAGCGCGGCGCGCGCCATCTCGGCGGTGGCCTCGACGGAGCTCATCAGCAGCGGGACGGCCCGGCAGGCGATCCCGGCGGTGGCCACCTCGTCGACCGCGGCGGCGTCGGCGGTGTCCACCAGCCAGCCGTCCAGCAGCCCGCCGTCGCGGCGCGCGCCGTAGTGCCGGGCGACGGCCGCCGCGGTGGTCTCCACGCCGACGGCGGCCAGCACCTTGTCGGCCATGCCGCGCACGGGGGCGCCGCCGACGATGGGGGAGAGGCCGACCACCGGGGCGCTCGCGGCGGCGACCGCCTCCCGGATGCCGGGCACGGCCAGGATGGTGCCGATCGAGACCACCGGGTTGGACGGCGGCAGCAGGACCAGGTCGGCCTCGGCGATCGCCTCCAGCACGCCGGGCGCGGGCTTCGCGTCCTCGGCGCCGACCGCGACGATCGCCTCGGCCTCGACGGCGGCGTGCAGCCGCACCCAGTACTCCTGGAAGTGCACCACCCGCGGCCCGTCCGCGTCGGTGATCCGGACGTGCGTCTCGACCCGGTCGTCGCTCATCGGCAGCAGCCGCACGCCGGGCTGCCAGCGGTCGCACAGCGCCTCGGTGACGGCGGACAGCGGGTACCCGGCGGCGAGCATCCGGGTGCGGACGATGTGGGTGGCGAAGTCCCGGTCGCCGAGCCCGAACCACTCGGGCCCGACGCCGTAGGCCTTCAGCTCCTCCTTGATCGACCAGGTCTCGCCGGCCCGGCCCCAGCCCTGCTCCTCGTGGATGCCGCCGCCGAGGGTGTACATCACGGTGTCCAGGTCGGGACAGACCTTCAGGCCGTGGAGGTGGATGTCGTCCCCGGTGTTCCCGATCACGGTGATCCGGTCCTCGGGGGTGAGGGCCGCCCGCAGTCCGCGCAGGAACCTGGCCCCGCCGATCCCGCCCGCCAACGCAGTGATTCGCATGGCTTCATCCTGCCAGCGCGTCAGTGCACCCGGTGACGCTCCGGGGCCGTGGCGGCGGCCGGGTACTGGTTCATCTCGACCAGGCCGGGCGTGTAGAGGTGGACGGAAACCGCGGGCTCCAGCGAGGCGTTGACCATCTCGTGCAGGTATCCCGGGGAGAACACCCGCAGCCCGCCGGCGGCCAGGGCGCGCGAGCCCTCGCCGCCGGCCGTCAACGAGCGCTCGGAGAGTTCGCCCCGGACGACGGTCATCACGCCGGAGGAGCGGCCGTGGTCGTGGAAGCCGCTGGACTGGCCGGGCAGCCAGCTCAGCAGCCACACCTCGTAGCCGGGGCCGGTCTCCAGCCGGGCGTACCAGCGGGTCAGCGCGTCGTAGCGGACCAGCGGCTCCCAGCGGGCCCGGTCGGCGGCGATCTCCCGGACCAGCCGGGCGTAGCCGCCGAGCGTGGTGGGGTGCGCGGGCAGGTCGGTGCGGGCCAGGTGCGGGAAGGCCAGCGGGTCGCCCGCGATGGACAGGTCGCTCAGGCCGTCGGTCCAGCGGGGCGCGGCGGGGGCGGGCAGGCGCTTGCGGTCGCGGTTGCGCTTGCGGGGGCGGGGCATTCGCACGGTGACGTCCTCGGGTTCGGCTGCGGGTGTGGATCAGCCGGGGCCGCGAGGACGTTCAGGGGGGACTGTCGCGCGGTCGGCCTCTGTTCCGGGGCGGCGCGCGGTGGGACGCGGGCGCCTAGATACAGCGGAGACAGCGGCGACAACACGAGGAGTTCACGGCAGCGCCGAGGAGCGCCTGGCGGCGCCGGTCGGCGGAGGTGGCCGGGAACTCTGACATGCGGGCAAGCAGACCGCAACCGACCCTCCAGTGTCAAGGCGGTCCGACGGACATTCGGGTCACATCGGCTCTGAACCACCGGATGGGGTGATAAGCGCCCATTAAGGTTTCGAAGTGAAAAACCCCGGGAAGGGACGCCCTGAGATCGCCCCGGACCGCCCCGGTCGGGAGCGGCAGTGGGGCCTGATGGCTGGTCAGGAACCAGGCGCGATGTCCGGGTTGTCCGGATATGTACACTATTCGTAGTGGCTTGGTTCCGGGGAGTGAATCCTCGGCCCAATACCAGAGCTCGGCTTGACTGGGCCAGAGTGACGCAACTGTAATTTCTCTCGTGTCGTTCCGCCGCACCGGCAACGGCAACACCACGGGGACGCCAAGAGGGGCAGAGGAGGCGCGCCAGTATGAGCGAGCTCTTTGAGCTGTTGATCGGTGAGGGCATCGAGGAAGACGAAGAGGAACTCGGCTGGCAGGAGCGCGCGTTGTGCGCCCAGACCGACCCGGAGTCCTTCTTCCCCGAGAAGGGCGGCTCCACCCGGGAGGCCAAGAAGGTCTGCCTGGCGTGCGAGGTCCGGGCCGAGTGCCTGGAGTACGCCCTCGCCAACGACGAGCGGTTCGGCATCTGGGGCGGCCTGTCCGAGCGCGAACGCCGCCGGCTCAAGAAGAGCGCGGTCTGAACCCCCGTCCGCACCAGGACCAGTAGCGGCGCCCCATCGCACCGGTGGGGCGTTTTCGCGTTCCCGGGCCGCCACCGCCGCGGGCCGCCGCGCCGGGTGCTGCCGCGGCCGCCGGCCGCCGCGCCGGGTGCTGCCGCGGCCGCGCTCGCGCCGCCGGACCCGTTACCCGCTGCACCGTCTTTTCACACCCGCCGGGGACGATCGCGCCACCCGGAGCCGTTAGTGTGGTGCGTCATCTGCCGTCAAACCCGAACCGGTGGTCCGCGCACCCGATGACTGTCTACAGCCACCAGAGCGGCTTCTCCGCTGCCAGGCCGCCCGCCTACCCGCGCCACTTGGTCACCGCCGTGATCGTCTCGCACGACGGCGCCCGCTGGCTGCCGCAGGCGCTCGCCGGACTGCTCGGCCAGGACCGCCAGGTCCAGCGGATCCTCGCGGTGGACACCGGCTCCACCGACAACTCGCCCCAACTGCTCGCCGACACCCTCGGCGACTGGCTCCCCGACAGCGGCCCGCAGGTCCTCGGCCGCCGGGTCGGCTTCGGCCGCGCCGTCGGCGAGGCCGTCTTCAACAGCCCCCCGCTGCGCCCCGAGGACCTCTCCTACAGCCTCGACCCGTCCGGCTACGACCCGGTCACCGGCGGCTGGGACGACTTCGGCGACCCGCTCGGCGGCGAGGACGACTTCGGCCGCGGCGGACCGCGCGAGACCCAGCCGGTCGAATGGCTCTGGCTGCTGCACGACGACTGCGAACCGCAGACCGACGCCCTGCGCCGGCTGCTCCAGGTCGCCGACTCCACCCCGACCGCCGCCGTGGTCGGCCCCAAGCTCCGCTCCTGGTACGACCGCAGGCAACTGCTCGAAGTCGGCGTCACCATCGCCCGCTCCGGCCGCCGCTGGACCGGCCTCGACCGCCGCGAGCAGGACCAGGGCCAGCACGACCAGGTCCGCCCGGTGCTCGCCGTCTCCACCGCCGGCATGCTGGTGCGCCGCGACGTGTTCGAGGAACTCGGCGGCTTCGACAAGGCGTTGCCGCTGATGCGCGACGACACCGACTTCTGCTGGCGGGTCAACGCGGCCGGCCACCGGGTCGTGGTCGCCCCCGACGCGGTCCTCCGGCACGCCGAGGCCGCCAGCCGCGAACGCCGCAGCATCGACTGCGCCCCCGCCCACCCGCACCGGGTCGACAAGGCAGGCGCCGTCTACACCCTGCTCGCCAACTCCAAGGGCCTGCTCTTCCCGTACACCCTGCTCCGGCTGGTCGTCGGCACCCTGCTCCGGGTGCTGGTCAACCTGGTCGGCAAGGACCCCCGGCAGGCCTACGACGAGATCGCCGGCCTCGGCCACGAACTGCTGCGCCTGCCCCGGCTGATGGCCTCCCGGGCCCGCCGCCGCAAGACCCGCTCGGTCGACTCGCTGGACGACCGCACGCTGTTCCCCGCCCCCGGCGCCACCGTCCGGCTGGCCGTCGAGAACGTCGTCTCCTCGCTCGGCATCGGCGGCACCGACGACACCGGCGGCCGGCACGGCTCGGTCGAGTCCGGCCCCGGCGACGAGGACGCCGACGACCTGGTGGTCGAACAGTTCGCCCTGCTCAAGAAGTTGGTGCGGCGCCCGGCCCCGGTGCTGTTCGCCGCCCTGCTGCTGTTCGCGCTCGCCGCCTGCCGCAACCTGATCGGCTCCGGCTACCTCCAGGGCGGCGCCCTGCTGCCCGCCGCGGACGGCGCGGCCGGCCTGTGGGACGCGTACGCCGCGCCCTGGCACGCCGTCGGCACCGGCTCCACCGCCACCGCCCCGCCCTACCTCGCGGTGCTGTCGATCCTCTCCTGGGCGCTGTTCGACCACGCCGACCTCGCGCTCACCCTGCTCGTGGTGCTCTCCGTCCCGCTCGCCGCGGTCAGCGCCTACCTGGTCTCCCGCCCGCTGATCGCCTCCAAGGCCGTCCGCGCCTGGGCCAGCGCCACCTACGCGCTGCTGCCCGCCGCCACCGGCGCGCTCGCCCAGGGCCGGATCGGCACCGCCGTGCTCGCCGTGCTGCTGCCCCCGCTGGCCCGCGCCGCCGCGATCACCGCCGGCCTCGGCATCCGCAAGGAGACCGCCGCCAAGGGCGCCCGCCCCGGCTGGCGGTCCGCCTGGATGACGGTGCTGATGCTCACCGTCTGCACCGCCTTCGTCCCGCTCACCTGGGCCATCGCCGTCCCGCTCTGCCTGGCCGCGCTGGCCCACGCGGTGCTCCGCGGCGGCGCGTTCGGCTCCGGCGTCCAGGCGGTGCGGCTGCTCGGCCTGCGCGTCCTGGTGATCCTCGGCGTGCCGGTCCTGGTGCTCGCCCCCTGGTCGCTCCAGGTGCTCACGAACCCCTCCCGGCTGCTGCTGGAGGCCGGCGTCCCCGGCTTCAACGGCCCGGCCGCCGACCCGCTCGGCCTGGTCCTGGTCAACCCCGGCGGCGCCGGCACGCCCCCCGTCTGGCTCTCCGCCGGCGTGGTGCTGGCCGCCCTCGCCGCGCTGCTGCGCGCCGACCGCCGCCGCGCCGTGCTGGCCGCCTGGGGCGCCGCCGCCGCCGGGCTGCTGTTCTCGGTCGCGGTGGCCGGCACCGCCGTCACCCCCGCCTCCGGCGGCCCCGAGACCGCCGCCTGGGCCGGCCCCGCCACCCTGCTGGCCGGCGTCGCGCTGCTGGCCGCCGCCGCGATCGGCGCCGACGGCGCCAACACCCGGGTCTCCGGCATCGCCTTCGGCTGGCGCCAGCCGGTCGCCGCGCTGGTGCTGGCCGCCGCCGTGCTCGCCCCGGTCGGCACCGCCGTCTGGTGGGCCCTCACCGGCGCCGACGGCCCGCTGCGGCGCGGCACCGACGCGCAGGTCCCGGCGTTCATCGCGGAGTCCGGCAACACCACCGACCGCTCCCGCACCCTGGTGGTCACCGGCGACGCCGACGGCGCCGCCGTCCGGTACGCGCTGGTGCGCGGCGCCGGCCTGACCACCGGCCAGGCCGAGGGCACCGTGGACGCCGCCGACGACGGGCAGCTCTCCCCGCTCACCGCCAAGCTGCTGGCCGGCTCCGGCGGCGACCTGGCCCGCACCCTGGCCGGGTACGGCATCAGCTACGTCGAGGTGAAGGACCCGGTGATCGCCAAGGTCCGCGACGTCCTGGACACCACGCCCGGCATCGTCCGGCTCAGCCTCGACAACGGCACCGGCCTGTGGCAGATCACCAGCGTCCCCGGCACCCGGGCGCAGATCACCAGCCCCGGCACCGTCCCGCTGGTCGTCCCGGCCGGCCGGCACGACATCTGGACCACCGTCCCGGCCGGCCCGGCCGGCCGCCAGCTGCGGCTCGCCGAACAGGCCGACGGCGACTGGCAGGCCACCCTGAACGGCAAGGCCCTGACGCCCGTCACCGTCGACGGCTGGGCCCAGGGCTTCACCCTGCCCGCCGAGGGCGGCCGGCTCGACGTCACCCGCGCCGGCAGCGTCGCCCACACCGCCTGGTCCTGGGGTCGGCTCGCGCTCGGCGCGGTCGTGCTGGTCCTGGCCCTGCCCGGACGCCGCAACACCAACGACGACGACATCCCCGAGGACGTCGTCGCCGCCCAGGCGCTGGCCGCCCAGGCCCAGGCCCAGGCGCCCGCCCCCGGCAGCCGCCGGGCCCGCCGGATGGCCGAACGCGGCGAGGGCGAGGACCCGCAGGCCGAACCCGGCGTCTACGCCCCCGGCGTCCCCGCCCAGCAGACCGCCGAGCCCGACCCGGAGCCCTACCGGCCCGACCCCGAGCCGTTCGCCGACCCGTACCAGGCCGACCCCTACCAGGCGGACCCGTACCAGGCCGACCCGTACCAGCAGCAGGGCTACCAGTCCGACGGCTACGGCTACGACTACACCCAGCAGCAGCCGGTCGGCGCGCCCCCGCAGGGCGACGGCTACGACCCGTACGGCCAGCAGCCGGCCTACGGCTACGACACCCCGCCCGCCCAGGGCTGGACCGACCCGTACGCCGCCGGCTACCCGCAGCAGGACGGGCAGCAGCAGACCTGGCTGCCCGAACAGCAGCAGCCCACCACCTACTACGACCCCAACGACCCCTACGGCGGCGGCCACCCGCAGCAGCCCGGGACGGGGAGCTGACCCGCGATGAAGAAGCCCACCCTGAAGGCGCCCAAGCTCAAGGCCCCCGGCCTGAGCGCCGTGGCCGGCGGCAGCCGCACCGGCCAGTCCCTGCTGGCCGGCGTGGCCGTGCTCGGCCTGGTGTTCGGCATCGCCGAGCTGCGCGCCCCGGCCGCCCCGCCGCGGCCGCCGGCCGGCGCACCACCGCGCAGGTCGAGCGCTCCGCGCTGGTCTGCCCGCCGCCGATGCAGGGCGTCACCGGCTCCACCTCCCTCACCCTGTTCAGCCCCGAGGGCGGCACCGGCAGCACCGGCACCGGCCTGCTCGCCGACACCACCCCCGACAACGTGATCGCCGCGCAGAACCCCGCGCAGCCCGCCGCCGCCGGGGCCCCGGCCGCCCCGTCCGGCCCGGCCCCGGCCCCGGCCGGGCAGCCCTCCGGCAGCCCGGGCGCCGCCGCCGTTCCCGTGGTGGACGCCCGGATCTCGCTGGCCAAGCCCGGCGTCCCGGTCACCGGCCCCGCCGCCAACACCGACACCGCCCCCGGCAGCTTCGCGGTCGCCACCGGCAACCTGGCCCCCGGCTTCACCGCCACCCAGGTCACCACCTCCGAGCAGAGCGGCCCCAGCCTGTCCGGCGCCGACTGCATCCCCTCCGGCACCAGCTTCTGGTTCTCCGGCGCGAGCACCGCCGCCAACCGGGTCGACTACGTCACCCTGGTCAACGCCGACAGCCTGCCCGCCGTCGTCGACCTGCGGATGTACGGCGACAAGGGCCAGATCGACAACGAGCTCGCCACCGGCATCGCCATCGCCCCCGGCAAGTACGAGACGATGAGCCTCAGCAGCCTCACCAAGGGCCCGGTCGACAACCTCGCCCTGCACGTGGTCACCCGCAGCGGCCGGATCGGCGCGGGCGTGCACGCCGTCGACACCGGCAAGGGCACCGACTGGCTGGAGCCCTCCGCCGACCCCAGCCCCTCCGTGGTCATCCCAGGCATCCCCGAAGACGTCACCACCGCCCACCTGGTGGTCGCCACCGACTCCGCCGACGACGCCGACCTCAAGGTCCAACTCTCCGGCAAGAACGGCTGGTTCACACCCGCGGGCCACGAGACCGTGCACGTCAAGGCGGGCATGACCGCCGCCCTCGACTTCCAGTTCACCGAGCAGACCCGGGAGGGCGCGAGCGCGATCCGGCTCACCCCCTCCAGCGAGGGCCACCCCACCCCGATCGTGGCCGGCCTGCGGGTCGACCGGGAGAACAAGGGCAAGACCGAGTCCGCCTGGCTGGCCGGCGGCAACCCGATCGGCGCCCGCGCCTCCGTCGCCGACAACCGGGCCGGCCAGACCAAGCTGATCCTCACCGCCGTCGACAGCGACGCCAAGGTCAAGGTCAGCAGCTCGGCCGGCGCCGCCGGCGGCACCCCCGCGAGCAAGGACGTCGACGTCCCGGCCGGCACCACCGTCACCGTCGACGGGATCGACCCCGCCGACGCCAACGGCCCCTACGCGCTCACCCTCCGGACCGTCAGCGGCGGCCCCGTGCTGGCCACCCGCCAGCTCAGCGCCGTCACCAAGGACGTCCCCACCTTCACCACCCAGCAGTTCCGCGACGACCACGCCACCGTCGAGGTCCCGCACGTCGTCGGCGACCCCGGCGTGGTCCTCACCGGCCGCTGAACCGACCCCCGGTACGACCCCCGGACGCGGCGCTACTCCTCGCCGTACCGGGGGTCGATCGCGTCCGGCGACAGCCCCAGCAGCTCGGCGACCTGCTCGATCAGGATCTCGTGCACCAGCGCCGCCCGGTCCTCCTTGGACTTGGCGCGGATCTCCACCGGCCGCCGGTAGACCAGGATCCGGCTGCGCCGCCCCGGCGCGCCGCCGACCACCCGGCCGAGCGGGACGGCGTCCGGCTCGGGCTCGCCCTTGGCCGGCAGCGGGACCTCCAGGACGGCGAACTCCACGTCCTCCAGCTGGGGCCAGCGCCGCACCAGGCGCTCCATGGACTCCCGGACGTAGTCGTCGAAGAGCTCGGAGCGGGTCAGCGAGATGGGCACCTGCGGCGGGGCCAGCGGCCCGCGCATGCCGCGGCCGTGCCGGTCGCGGTGCTTGCGGCGGCCGGAACCGGGCGGGGACGGGGGTGTCGAGCTGTCCATAGCAGTGTCGAGCGTAGTCCCTGGATGCCCGGAAGTGGACCACTCCAGCACGGCGCGTAACGGCGAGCTGACACGCGAGCCGGGGGCGGGTCTTCGCGGGCCGGTCCGACTTGCGGTACCGTCCACCCTCGTGAGCTCTGTACGTCGTTGTTCGCGCACTGCGTGCGGCCGCCCGGCCGTGGCGACGCTGACGTACGTCTACGCGGACTCCACCGCGGTGCTCGGCCCGCTGGCGACCTACGCGGAACCGCACTGCTACGACCTGTGCGCCGAGCATGCCGAGCGCCTGACCGCCCCGCGCGGCTGGGACGTGGTCCGGCTGGCCGGCGACACCGGCCCGCTGCGGCGCAGCAGCGACGACCTGGAGGCGCTGGCCAACGCGGTGCGCGAGGCGGCCCGCCCGCAGGAGCGCACGCCGCGTCAGGGCCCGCCCCCGGAGGGCGAGTCCGGCCGCCGCGGCCACCTGCGGGTGCTGCGCTCCCCGGAGAGCTGAGCGAGGGCACCGCCGAGCGGCCACCGGCGCCCGGTACGCTGCCCCTCTGCGGTCCGGACCGGCCTCCGCCGTCCCTCCGCGGCACGTCGCAGCACACACACGGGAGCATTCTGGTGCGGGACCTCAAGCAGCTTGTGAAGGCGTACGACGTCCGGGGCGTCGTGCCGGACCAGTGGGACGAGTCGCTGGCGTACGCCTTCGGTGCGGCCTTCGTCGAGGTGGTCGGCGGCAGCGCGGTGGTCGTCGGCCACGACATGCGCCCCTCCTCGCCGTCGCTGTCCCGCGCCTTCGCCGAGGGCGCGGCCTCCCGCGGCGCCGACGTGGTGGAGATCGGGCTGTGCTCCACCGACCAGCTGTACTACGCCAGCGGCAGCCTGGACCTGCCCGGCGCGATGTTCACCGCCTCGCACAACCCGGCCCAGTACAACGGCATCAAGCTGTGCCGCGCGGGCGCCGCCCCGGTCGGCCAGGACACCGGGCTGTCGGAGATCCGCGAGCTGGTCGAGTCCTGGCTTGCCGCCGAGACCGACGGCAAGGTGCACGTCCCGGCCGCCGCGCCCGCCGCCGTGGGCACCCTCTCCGCCAAGGAGACCCTGGGCGGCTACGCCGACCACCTGCGTAAGCTGGTCGACCTGACCGCGATCCGCCCGCTCAAGGTCGCGGTGGACGCGGGCAACGGCATGGGCGGCCACACCGTCCCCACCGTCTTCGACGGCCTGCCGCTGGACGTCGTCCCGATGTACTTCGAGCTGGACGGCACCTTCCCCAACCACGAGGCCAACCCGCTGGACCCGGCCAACCTGGTCGACCTGCAGGCCAAGGTCCGCGAGGTCGGCGCCGACCTCGGCCTGGCCTTCGACGGCGACGCCGACCGCTGCTTCGTCATCGACGAGAACGGCGACCCGGTCTCCCCGTCCGCGATCACCGCCCTGGTCGCCGAGCGCGAGATCGCCCGCGCCCAGGCCGCCGGCGAGGCCAACCCGACGATCATCCACAACCTGATCACCTCCTGGACGGTGCCCGAGGTGGTCCGCGACCTCGGCGGCGTCCCGGTCCGCACCCGGGTCGGCCACTCCTTCATCAAGCAGGAGATGGCGAACACCGACGCGGTCTTCGGCGGCGAGCACTCCGCGCACTACTACTTCCGAGACTTCTGGCGCGCTGACACCGGCATGCTGGCCGCGCTGCACGTGCTGGCCGCGCTCGGCGGGCAGGACGGCCCGCTGTCCGCGCTGACCGCGAAGTACGAGCGGTACGCCGCCTCCGGCGAGATCAACTCCACCGTCGCCGACCAGGCCGCCGCCACCGAGAAGGTCCGCGCCGCCTACGCCGGCCTGGAGGGCGTCACCACCGACGAGCTCGACGGCCTCACCGTGGCCGGCCCGGACTGGTGGTTCAACCTGCGCGCCTCCAACACCGAGCCGCTGCTGCGCCTGAACACCGAGGCCAAGGACCCGGCGAAGATGGCCGAGCTGCGCGACGGCGTGCTGGCGATCGTCCGCGGCTGACCGCCCCGGAGTCAGCCCGCCGCTGACTTTTCGCGTGCCCCGGCCGGTAGGGTTGCCACCGGCCGGGGTACTGCTGTGTCACCGGCTTCCCGTACCGCCGTCTTCCCGAGCCCCGGAGTCCGACCGCCATGAGCCTGCCGTCCTTCCTGCTGGAGATCCTGGTCTGCCCGGAGTGCCGCTCCCCGCTCGACGAGGAGACCGAGGGCGAGGTGCACGAGCTGCGCTGCACCGGCGAGGGCTGCGGCCTGGTCTACCCGGTGCGCGACGGCATCCCGGTCCTGCTGGTGGACGAGGCCCGCCGCCCGTCCTGACCCCTGCCCCGCCAGTCGCTGGAGGCCAGCCGCCATGTTCGACGACTCCCTGCTGGACGACCGGGCCGCCGTGCAGCGCGCCGACCGCCGGCGCGAACTGCTGGCCCTGGCCGGAGCGGGCGCCCGGATCCGGATCGCCCTGCGCCGGGCCGACGCGGCCGGCGTCAACGCGCTGAACCCGGACGGGCGGCCGCGCGCGGTGTTGGTGGCCGGCCACGGCGCCGCGCTGACCGCGGCCGGCACGCTGGCCGCACTGGCCGTGCCCAGCTGCCAGGTCTGGCCGCTGCCGCCGTCCGACGCCCGCCCCGGCGGGTTCGCCTTCACCGACGGTGGGACGTGGCAACTGCCCGGCTGGGCCGGGTCGTTGGACCTGATCGTGGTGGCCAGCGAGAACGGCCGCGAGGGCGGCCTGATCAACCTGGCCGAGCAGGCGTACACCCGCGGCTGCGCGATCGCGGTGATCGCCCCCGAGGGCTCCGAACTGTTCGAGGCGGCGCTCCAGGTGCGCGCCCTGCCGCTGCCGTTCGAACCGAGCACGCTGGAGCCGGAGGGCTCCGACGCCGAACCCGACCTCCCGGCCGAGGACCCGGCCGCGCTCTGGGCCTTCCTGGCCCCGCTGCTCACCCTGGCCGACCGGGTCGGCGCCGCCCAGCTCGCCCCCGGCGCGCTGGAGGCCGCAGCCGACCGCCTCGACGAGGTCGCGGTGCGCTGCCGCCCCGACGCCCAGTCGTACGACAACCCGGCGAAGACGCTGGCTGCCCGGCTCGCCGAGACCGTCCCGCTGCTGTGGTCCGAGGGCGCCCCGGCCGCCGCCGCGGGGAGCGGTTCGCCGCCGCGCTGGCCGACCGGGCGGCCTGCCCGCGCTGGCCGCCCGCCTCCCGCAGGCGCTGACCGCGCACCGAGGCATGTTCGCCGGCCGGCTCGGTGGCGGGACCGACCCCGACGACTTCTTCCGCGACCGGGTCGACGAGCCGGTGCCGCTCCAGCTCCAGGTCCTGATGCTCCGCCACACCCCGGGCGTGGCCGAACTCGAGCAGCCCGGCTGGCCGGTGGCCCGGGCCCGCCGACTGGCCGCCGCCCACGAGGTGCGGATCACCGAGCACGCCTCCAGCCTGGAGGACCCGGTGCAGGCACTGGCCGAGCTGATCGGCCTGACCGACTTCGCCGCCGTGTACCTGGGCCTGGCCACCCGGGGCTGACACGGTATCGTCCCTTCGTCAACCAAGGCCCGGCAAAGCCCGGGCCCACGCGGAGGGACACGGGGTTGAGTACCGAAGGCGGCACCAAGGCACTGGTCGCGGCACTGTCCGCGAACCTGGGGATCGCGGTCAGCAAGTTCGTGGCGTTCGCGTTCTCGGGGTCGTCCTCGATGCTCGCCGAGGGCGTGCACTCGATCGCCGACTCCGGCAACCAGGTGCTGCTGCTGGTCGGCGGCAAGCGCTCGAAGCGCGCCGCCACCGAGGAGCACCCGTTCGGCTACGGCCGCGAGCGGTACGTGTACGGGTTCCTGGTCTCCATCGTGCTGTTCAGCATCGGCGGCATGTTCGCCATCTACGAGGGCTACGAGAAGATCGCCCACCCGCACGAGCTGGAGAACTGGTACTGGCCGGTCGGCGTGCTGGTCTTCGCCATCCTGCTGGAGGGCTACTCCTTCCTCACCGCCTACAAGGAGGCGTCGAAGGACAAGGGCCAGCACGGCTGGTCCGCGTACATCCGCCGGGCCAAGGCCCCCGAGCTGCCGGTGGTGCTGCTGGAGGACTCCGGCGCGCTGGTCGGCCTGGTGCTGGCGCTGCTCGGCGTCGGCCTGAGCGCCGCCACCGGCGACGCGGTCTGGGACGGCATCGGCACCCTGTGCATCGGCGTGCTGCTGGTGGTCATCGCGCTGGTGCTGGCGCTGGAGACCAAGTCGCTGCTGATCGGCGAGTCCGCCGACGCCGACGTGGTGGCGAAGATCCGGGCCGCGCTGGTCGACCACGACACCGTCACCTCGGTGATCCACATGCGCACCCTGCACGTCGGCCCCGAGGAACTGCTGGTCGCCGCCAAGATCGGCGTCA
Source organism: Kitasatospora sp. YST-16 (assembly GCF_026802215.1). Classification (NCBI taxonomy): domain Bacteria; kingdom Bacillati; phylum Actinomycetota; class Actinomycetes; order Kitasatosporales; family Streptomycetaceae; genus Kitasatospora; species Kitasatospora sp. YST-16. The sequence goes on along the minus strand of NZ_CP113837.1, from coordinate 2,524,216 downwards.
ACGCCGAGGACAGCGCCGCGGTGATCGCCGAGGCGATCGACCACGCCGAGGTCCGGGTCCGCAAGGCCGTGCCGATCGCCCGCGCGATCTACCTGGAGCCCGACATCTACTCCGAGGAGAAGGCCCTGGCGGGCCCCGACGCCGACGCCACTCCCGGCGGACCGGGCCCGAACGCCCACTGAGCCGCGCCCGTTCGGTGTAGATTCGTCGGCAGTGCCAAACGTCGCTGCTGATGGCGGTCGATCGGAGCCCGGCTCCGGTCGAGGGAGAGAGGTCCTCCGACGGATTGTGCCGCAGCAGAGGGCCGCCCACCGCGCCCTCTGCCGCTCAGCACACCCGTAACCAGGCCCATCCCGCGAGGAGTTCGAATGTCGAACCAGCCCACCGGCGACTTCAAGGTCGCCGACCTCTCCCTGGCCCCGTTCGGCCGCAAGGAGATCCAGCTCGCCGAGCACGAGATGCCCGGCCTGATGTCGATCCGCGCCGAGTACGCCGCCAGCCAGCCGCTCGCGGGCGCCCGGATCACCGGCTCGCTGCACATGACCGTGCAGACCGCCGTCCTGATCGAGACCCTCACCGCCCTGGGCGCCGAGGTCCGCTGGTGCTCCTGCAACATCTTCTCCACCCAGGACCACGCCGCCGCCGCCATCGCGGTCGGCCCCGAGGGCACCCCCGAGGACCCGCAGGGCGTCCCGGTCTTCGCCTGGAAGGGCGAGACCCTGGAGGAGTACTGGTGGTGCACCGAGCAGGCGCTCACCTGGCCCGACGGCCAGACCCCCAACATGATCCTGGACGACGGCGGTGACGCCACCCTGCTGATCCACAAGGGCGTCGAGTTCGAGAAGGCCGGCGCCGCGCCGTCCCCCGACACCGCGGACAACGACGAGTTCCGGATCATCCTGGAGCTCCTCAACCGCACCCTGGTCGAGACCCCGCAGAAGTGGACCGAGGTCGCCGCCACCATCAAGGGCGTCACCGAGGAGACCACCACCGGCGTCCACCGCCTGTACGAGATGCACCGCGACGGCAAGCTGCTGTTCCCGGCCATCAACGTCAACGACGCCGTCACCAAGTCGAAGTTCGACAACAAGTACGGCTGCCGCCACTCCCTGATCGACGGCATCAACCGCGCCACCGACGTCCTGATCGGCGGCAAGGTCGCCGTCGTCTGCGGCTACGGCGACGTCGGCAAGGGCTGCGCCGAGTCGCTCCGCGGCCAGGGCGCCCGGGTCATCATCACCGAGATCGACCCGATCTGCGCCCTGCAGGCCGCCATGGACGGCTACCAGGTCACCACCCTCGAGGACGTGGTGGGGATCGCCGACATCTTCGTCACCACCACCGGCAACAAGGACATCATCCTGGCCTCCCACATGGAGCGGATGAAGCACCAGGCCATCGTCGGCAACATCGGCCACTTCGACAACGAGATCGACATGGCCGGCCTCGCCAAGCTCCCCGGCGTGGTCCGGACCGAGGTCAAGCCGCAGGTCCACGAGTGGCGCAAGGCCGACGGCAAGACCATCATCGTGCTCTCCGAGGGCCGCCTGCTCAACCTCGGCAACGCGACCGGCCACCCCTCGTTCGTGATGTCCAACTCCTTCGCGAACCAGACCATCGCGCAGATCGAGCTGTTCACCAAGACCGAGCAGTACCCGGTCGGCGTGTACGTCCTCCCCAAGCACCTGGACGAGAAGGTCGCCCGCCTCCACCTGGACGCGCTGGGCGTCAAGCTCACCACCCTCACCCAGGAGCAGGCCGACTACATCGGCGTCCCGGTCGAGGGCCCGTACAAGGCCGAGCAGTACCGCTACTGAGCCGCTACTGAGCACAGCCCGGTGCCCCGGTGCCCCCCGCGCGGGGAGCACCGGGGCACCGGCGCGTCCGGGACCGCTACGGCAGCACGTCGACCGACCAGCCGGAGTCGTCCGTGCCGCGCGACACCACCCGGTCCAGCCAGACCGCCAGCGAGGCGTCCGCGTCCGACCCCGGCTGCACCTCCCGCACGCACCGGCGCACCCCGCCGCCGGACGCGCACGCCGCCGGATCCGGCAGCGGCACCGTTCCCCCCTCCAGCCCCGGCGCGCCGGTGGACTGCGAGTTCGGCGGGACGTACGCGTTCCCCCCGCCCGGCTCCGCCGACACCGTGACGTCGTGCGAACCGTTCTGCTGGAAGCCCACCTCGGCCCGCCACAGGTCCTGCCCGTTCACCGCCCGGCGCAGCGACGCCCGGGTGACCACGGTGTCGGCCGGCAGCGAGGACAGCGCGAGCGGCATCGCCGGCGTGTACCGGCCCACCGTCACCCCCGCCGCGATCCGCAGCGGCACCGACTGCCGGTCCTCCTCCGCCAGGCCCGAACTGTCCAGCTGGTACCAGATCCCGTCCGCGCCGCGGAAGCGCAGCAGGTCCGTCCTCGCCGCGAACGCCGGATCGCTCGACGACACCCAGTACGCCTCCTGCCCGTTCACCGGCGGCGCCGCGATCCGCAGCCCGTCCCCCGTGCCGATCAGCGGGTCCACGTCCGGCGTCACCCCCTCCGGGAACGCCGTCAGCACGAACTGGCCCCACTTGGCGCTCCCCGCCGCGCCCACCTCGGCGACCACGTCCGAACCGCCCGCCCCCGAGCGGTACTCCACCGCCGTCACCGAATCCGGCAGCCAGCCGAACCGGGCCGGCGCGGTCAGCACCGTCCGCCTCGTCGCCGGCGGCGCCGAAATCCCCCCGGACGGCGACGCGCTCTGCCGGGAGACCCGGATCCCCGCCGGATCCGCCCCGCCCCCCGGGCCCAGCACGGCGAACGACCCCGCCGACAGCACCACCGCCGCGGCCGCCGCGACCACCGTCCACCGCCGCCGGCGCAGCACCGCCCGGCCCCGCAGCACCGCCAGCGCCGGATCCACCCGCGAGGGCGGCGCCGCCTCCTCCTCCACCGCCACGTACCGCGCCATCCGCACGGACAGCTCCTCGCCTTTCCCGCTCATGCCCCTGACCTCCCCGCCGGACGCAGCGCCGGCGAACGCCGCAGCGCCTCCAGCGCCCGCGAACTCTGGCTCTTCACGTTGCCGCTGGAACACCCCAGCTCGGCCGCGGTCTGCTCGACCGACAGATCGCAGTAGTAGCGCAGCACCAGCGTCGCCCGCTGCCGCGGCGGCAGCGCCGCCAACGCCTCCCGCAGGTCCAGCGACACCGCCAGGTCCGGCCCCGCGGCCGCCGCCCCCTCCGGCGTCCGCGCCGCGGGCCTGGTCCGCCGCCACCACGCGGTGCGCTGCTCGGCCAGGAAGGTGTTCACCAGCACCGTCCGCGCGTAGCCGTCCCGGTTCTCCGCCCGGCTCGCCCGGCCCCAGTGGGTGTACAGCTTGGTGATGCTCTCCTGCACCAGGTCGTCCGCCCGGTGCCAGTCCGCGCACAGCAGGTACGCGACCTTCCGCAACCAGACCGCCCTGGACGCCACGAACGCGGTGAACTCCTCGTCCCGCGTCGGCTCCGCCATCCCGGCGCCCTCCCTCTCCGTCACCGGCGGCACGGGTCGCGCCGCCGACCCCCTGATGCGACCGGCCCCCGAGAAGGTTGCACCACCGGTTACGTAGGCTTCCCCCCATGCCGAACGGCCGCTACTCCCTCCACGACCCGCACGACGGAACCCCGCTCGGCGAGGAGCGCTTCCAGTGCGCCCCCGGCCCCGCCGGCTGGCGCTACGTCGCCAAGCGCTACCGCCCCGACGGCACCGTCCAGGGCACCACCGACCTCACCCTGGACGCCCGCCACCGCCCGATCCGGCTCGAACTCCGCTCCGGCGGCTGGCAGGTCCGCGGCGGCGCGCTCGAAGGCGTCCACTGGGTCCGCGCCGATGCTGCGGGAACCGGGGAAGCCACCGAGGGGGAGGACCGGGCGCACGCCTTCACCGGCGACTCCCCGGCCTTCCTGGTCGCCACCGCCCGGCTGCTCGCCCTCGACCCCGGCGCCAGTGCCCGGATCCGCCTGGTCTCCTTCACCGGCGACGCCCTCGCCCCCCGCACCCTCGACCAGGGCTGGCAGCTCCACTCCGTCCAGGACCACCCCACCGACAGCGGCCCGCTCCCGGTCGAGCACTACCGGGTCACCGACCTCGACACCGGCGAGGTCCGCGACCTCCACCTCACCGGGGACGTCCTGCTCGGCGCCCCCGGCATCGAACTCGAAGAACTCGACTCCCCGCCCAACCCGCGCCGCTGAACCCCGAGCCCCGTTCCTCCGGCCCGCCGAACCGCTCAGGCCGGCGGCGCGAACCCGCCCGCCGAACCGGACTCGACCGGCGCCGGCGCGGACATCGGCGGCACGGGCGGCGGCAGGACGGGCGACCCGGCCGGCGCCATCGGTGCCGCGGGCTTCTCGAACGCCACCGGCTGCGCCGGAGCCTGCGGGTACCCGAGCTGCCGCACCGGCTGCGCCGGCTCCGGGCCCGGCGCCTGCGGCGGTATCGGCATCGGCATCGGCACCGGGGCCTGCTGGAACGGCACCCCGCCGCCGTACCCCGCCGGCACCCCGTACCCGGTCTGCGCCGCGTAGGCCGCCATCGCCGCGGCCGACGCCCGCTCCCACTCCCGGCGCTGCCGCTCCATCGACACCGCCCCCAGGTACACCAGCGACGGCAGCCCCGCCGGCACCGGCCACCCCGTCCGCTGCGCCAGGTCCGCGGCCAGCCGGTCGCCCAGCCCCGCCGCCACCGGCTGGTCCAACTCGTGCATCCGGCTCAGCACCTGGCGCGACGACAGCCACAGCCCGTCCGGCACCGCGGACAGGTCCAGCGCCACCAGGTCCGCGCCCAGCGCGTGCATCACCTGCGGCGGCACCGGCGGCACCGACCCCTGGTCCCGGGCGCTCTGCGGCAGCCGCTCCCGGACCACCATCGTCCCGCCGAAGATGTCGCCGAGCCGGCGCCCCTTCACCGATATCAGCGCGGACAGCACCGCGGGCAGCGCGAACAGCCCGAAGTCGATCACCCCGACCAGCCCCCGCACCAGCGCGTGCCGGAACCGGATCGGACCGCCGTCCATCCGCACCACCCGCAGCCCCAGCGCGACCTTCCCCAGCGACCGCCCGTGCGACAGCGTCTCGACCAGCACCGGCAGCAGCACCGTGCAGAACACGAACACCGAGATCTCGAACGCCATCGCGGCGGCCATCTCCAGGTCGGAGAGCCCCAGCATCAGCCCCACGCTCAGGATGAAGTACGCCATCACGTACACCACCCAGTCCAGCAGCCGGGCCAGCGCCCGCGACGGCAGCTGCGCCGTCCGCAACCCCAGGACGACCGCCTCGCCGGTCACCAGCTCGCTCACGCCACCCACCCGCTCCGCTCCGCGGCCCGCCGGCGACCCCACGTCGCCCGGTCCGACCCCTCGACCAACAGCGGCAAACATAAGGCCGGGCACCCCCCGCGGGTAACCCCGGTCCGACGCTTCCGGCGTCCCCCGGCACACCGCCCGCCCGCTCTGGCAAGCTAAGCCCCGCAACCAGCCCGGCCGCACACCGACCAGTGCCCGCGGCCCGCCCCACCGCGCCCCCGGAGAGAGCCGCCATGGACCTGGACGTCTTCGTCGCCGCCCACCAGGCCGAGTGGCACCGGCTGGAGGTCCTCAGCAGCCGCCGACGGCTCACCGGCGAGGAGTCCGACGAGCTGATCGCCCTCTACCAGCGCGCCACCAGCCACCTCGCCCAGGTCCAGGCAGCTGCCCCGCACCCCGGCGTCGAGGGCCGGCTCACCACCCTGGTCGTCCGCGGCCGCAACGCCGTCGCCGGCGCCCGCGCCTCCTCCTGGCGCGACGCCGCCCACTACTTCACCGCCGGCTTCCCCGCGATCCTCTACCGCACCCGCCGCTGGTGGCTCACCGTCGGCGCGGTCTCCTTCCTCCTCAGCGCCGTCGTCGCCTGGTGGACGGGCACCCACCCCGAGATGATCAAGTCCCTGCTCTCACCCGAGCAGTACGAGCAACTCACCAAGCCCGGCGGCGAGTTCGAGGCCTACTACACCGAACACCCCTCGGCGAACTTCGCCGCCCAGGTGTGGACCAACAACGCCTGGGTCGCCGCCCAGTGCCTGATCTCGGCCGTCCTGCTCGGCGTCCCGGTCCTGTACATCCTGCTGGTCAACGTCCTCAACCTGGGCAGCGGCATCGGCATCATGGCCTCGGCCGACCACCTCCAGCTCTTCCTCGGCCTGCTCATCCCGCACGGCCTGCTCGAAATCACCGCGATCTTCGTCGCCGGCGGCCTCAGCCTCCGCCTCGGCTGGACCGTCGTCGACCCCGGCCCCCGCACCCGCACCGTCGCCCTCGCCGAAGAGGGCCGCGCGGTCATCGGCTCCGTCATCGGCCTCACCGCCGTCCTGATGGTCACCGGCTTCATCGAGGGCTTCATCACCGGCTCCGCCCTCCCCAGCTGGCTCCGCATCGGCATCGGCCTCACCGTCGAAGCCCTCTTCCTCCTCTACGCCCTGGTCCTCGGCAAGCACGCCGCCACCGCCGGCGAAACCGGCGACGTCGAAGCCGCCGACCGCACCGAGCACCAGCCGATGGTCGGCTGACCGCCCGCACCGCGCTCCGGGCTCCGGGCTCCGGGCCTCGCTGGGGCACTGGCGGCCCTCGTGGCCCTTGCCGCTTCCGGTGACGCGCCGCTTGCTGCGGCGTGGCGTGGTCATGGACGGCCCGCCAAACCTGGTAGCCTGATGATCAACCCGGCGGGACCATTGACGTGGCTCCTATGGGCTAGTAGGTTTGAACGGTTGGGAGCGACTGGACATACAGTCCGCCCGAGCGTAGTGTCTACGACACCGCCGAAGCGAGGCATCGCGTCCGAGAGGATGCTGGCCCGGTTCCGGCAAAACCCCGAAGCAGAGCAGTGCAGAGCTTTTGATAAGGTCTGCAGCGAAGTCGAAGGAATTCCCACTCCAGCGGGAATGGAAATCAGAGCGAAAAACCTCTGGTAAGCTGGAAACACGAAAGAACGAAGCGCCCGGAGGGTCCGCAGGAATGCGGTCCGAAGGAAGTGTCCGTTCCTTGAGAACTCAACAGCGTGCCAAAAGTCAACGCCAGATATGTTGACATCCCCGGCCTCGACGTTTGTCGGGGTTGGAGATTCCTTTTGAAGTAAACACTAGCGAGGACGCAGTGCGCGGGGCCGCCTTATTCCGGTGGTTGCCGTGCCGCTCCCCGTGGAGACATTCACGGAGAGTTTGATCCTGGCTCAGGACGAACGCTGGCGGCGTGCTTAACACATGCAAGTCGAACGGTGAAGCCCTTCGGGGTGGATCAGTGGCGAACGGGTGAGTAACACGTGGGGAATCTGCCCTGAACTCTGGGACAAGCCTTGGAAACGAGGTCTAATACCGGATACGACCGCAGGATGCATGTTCTGCGGTGGAAAGCTCCGGCGGTTCAGGATGATCCCGCGGCCTATCAGCTTGTTGGTGGGGTAACGGCCCACCAAGGCGACGACGGGTAGCCGGCCTGAGAGGGCGACCGGCCACACTGGGACTGAGACACGGCCCAGACTCCTACGGGAGGCAGCAGTGGGGAATATTGCACAATGGGCGAAAGCCTGATGCAGCGACGCCGCGTGAGGGATGACGGCCTTCGGGTTGTAAACCTCTTTCAGCAGGGAAGAAGCGCAAGTGACGGTACCTGCAGAAGAAGCACCGGCTAACTACGTGCCAGCAGCCGCGGTAATACGTAGGGTGCGAGCGTTGTCCGGAATTATTGGGCGTAAAGAGCTCGTAGGCGGCCTGTCGCGTCGGATGTGAAAGCCCGGGGCTCAACCCCGGGTCTGCATTCGATACGGGCAGGCTGGAGTGTGGTAGGGGAGATCGGAATTCCTGGTGTAGCGGTGAAATGCGCAGATATCAGGAGGAACACCGGTGGCGAAGGCGGATCTCTGGGCCATTACTGACGCTGAGGAGCGAAAGCGTGGGGAGCGAACAGGATTAGATACCCTGGTAGTCCACGCCGTAAACGTTGGGAACTAGGTGTTGGCGACATTCCACGTCGTCGGTGCCGCAGCTAACGCATTAAGTTCCCCGCCTGGGGAGTACGGCCGCAAGGCTAAAACTCAAAGGAATTGACGGGGGCCCGCACAAGCAGCGGAGCATGTGGCTTAATTCGACGCAACGCGAAGAACCTTACCAAGGCTTGACATACACCGGAAACGTCCAGAGATGGGCGCCCCTTGTGGTCGGTGTACAGGTGGTGCATGGTTGTCGTCAGCTCGTGTCGTGAGATGTTGGGTTAAGTCCCGCAACGAGCGCAACCCTTGTTCTGTGTTGCCAGCGAGTAATGTCGGGGACTCACAGGAGACTGCCGGGGTCAACTCGGAGGAAGGTGGGGACGACGTCAAATCATCATGCCCCTTATGTCTTGGGCTGCACACGTGCTACAATGGCCGGTACAAAGGGCTGCGATGCCGCGAGGCGGAGCGAATCCCAAAAAGCCGGTCTCAGTTCGGATTGGGGTCTGCAACTCGACCCCATGAAGTTGGAGTTGCTAGTAATCGCAGATCAGCATGCTGCGGTGAATACGTTCCCGGGCCTTGTACACACCGCCCGTCACGTCACGAAAGTCGGTAACACCCGAAGCCGGTGGCCTAACCCGCAAGGGGAGGAGCCGTCGAAGGTGGGACCAGCGATTGGGACGAAGTCGTAACAAGGTAGCCGTACCGGAAGGTGCGGCTGGATCACCTCCTTTCTAAGGAGCACATAGCCGAATGCGAGCGCATGTCTCGCACGGTTGCTCATGGGTGGAACGTTGACTATTCGGCACGGTTCGGCGCAAGCCGCCAGTACTGCCTTCTTCGGGGGCGTGGAACGCGACTGCTTGCAAGGGACCGGGTCGGGCACGTTGTTGGGTCCTGAGGGAACGGGAGTTGCCTCATGGATGCCGGCCTCATGCCGGGCGCCCTGTTGTGGGGTGTCGGGTTTGGGTGTCTGGTCGTTGTTTGAGAACTGCACAGTGGACGCGAGCATCTGTGGCCAAGTTTTTAAGGGCGCACGGTGGATGCCTTGGCACCAGGAACCGATGAAGGACGTGGGAGGCCGCGATAGGCCCCGGGGAGCTGTCAACCGAGCTTTGATCCGGGGGTGTCCGAATGGGGAAACCCGGCAGTCGTCATGGGCTGTCACCCGCTGCTGAACACATAGGCAGTGTGGAGGGAACGCGGGGAAGTGAAACATCTCAGTACCCGCAGGAAGAGAAAACAACCGTGATTCCGGGAGTAGTGGCGAGCGAAACCGGATGAGGCCAAACCGTTGTGGTGTGAGACCCGGCAGGGGTTGCCACGACGGGGTTGTGGGAAGGTTCTTCAGTCGTCTGCCGGCGGCTGGGCGAGTCAGAAACCGTATGGGTAGTCGAAGGACATGCGAAAGGTCCGGCGTAGAGGGTAAGACCCCCGTAGACGAAATCTGTACGGCTCGCTTGAGCTTCTCCCAAGTAGCACGGGGCCCGAGAAATCCCGTGTGAATCTGGCGGGACCACCCGCTAAGCCTAAATATTCCCTGGTGACCGATAGCGGATAGTACCGTGAGGGAATGGTGAAAAGTACCGCGGGAGCGGAGTGAAATAGTACCTGAAACCGTGTGCCTACAAGCCGTGGGGGCAGCCTTCGGGCTGTGACTGCGTGCCTTTTGAAGAATGAGCCTGCGAGTTTGCGGTGTGTAGCGAGGTTAACCCGTGTGGGGTAGCCGTAGCGAAAGCGAGTCCGAATAGGGCGTTCGAGTTGCATGCCCAAGACCCGAAGCGGAGTGATCTAGCCATGGGCAGGTTGAAGCGCGGGTAAGACCGTGTGGAGGACCGAACCCACCAGGGTTGAAAACCTGGGGGATGACCTGTGGTTAGGGGTGAAAGGCCAATCAAACTCCGTGATAGCTGGTTCTCCCCGAAATGCATTTAGGTGCAGCGTCGCGTGTTTCTTGCCGGAGGTAGAGCACTGGATAGGCGATGGGCCTTACCGGGTTACTGACCTTAGCCAAACTCCGAATGCCGGTAAGTGAGAGCGCGGCAGTGAGACTGTGGGGGATAAGCTCCATGGTCGAGAGGGAAACAGCCCAGAACACCGACTAAGGTCCCTAAGCGTGTGCTAAGTGGGAAAGGATGTGGAGTCGCAGAGACAACCAGGAGGTTGGCTTAGAAGCAGCCACCCTTGAAAGAGTGCGTAATAGCTCACTGGTCAAGTGATTCCGCGCCGACAATGTAGCGGGGCTCAAGCACACCACCGAAGTCGTGTCATTGCAGCATATAGGGCCAACGCCTGCTGTGATGGGTAGGGGAGCGTCGTGTGCCGGGTGAAGCAGCCGAGGAATCGAGTTGTGGACGGTTCACGAGTGAGAATGCAGGCATGAGTAGCGATACAAGAGTGGGAAACTCTTGCGCCGATTGACCAAGGGTTCCTGGGTCAAGCTGATCTGCCCAGGGTAAGTCGGGACCTAAGGCGAGGCCGACAGGCGTAGTCGATGGACAACGGGTTGATATTCCCGTACCCGCTTTGAAGCGCCAACGTCGAACCTCTTGATGCTAAGCCCGTGAAGCCGCCCGGAGTCTTCGGACAATGGGACGTGGTGGAGCCGGTGACCCAACGGGGTAGTAGGTGAGCGATGGGGTGACGCAGGAAGGTAGTCCAGCCCGGGCGGTGGTAGTCCCGGGGTAAGGGTGTAGGACGTTGCGTAGGCAAATCCGCGCAACACGAAGTCTGAGACCTGATGCCGAGCCGATTGTGGTGAAGTGGATGATCCTATGCTGTCGAGAAAAGCCTCTAGCGAGTTTCATGGCGGCCCGTACCCCAAACCGACTCAGGTGGTCAGGTAGAGAATACCGAGGCGTTCGGGTGAACTGTGGTTAAGGAACTCGGCAAAATGCCCCCGTAACTTCGGGAGAAGGGGGGCCATTGCTGGTGACGGGACTTGCTCCCTGAGCTGGTGGTGGCCGCAGAGACCAGCGAGAAGCGACTGTTTACTAAAAACACAGGTCCGTGCGAAGCCGTAAGGCGATGTATACGGACTGACGCCTGCCCGGTGCTGGAACGTTAAGGGGACCGGTTAGTCCGATTTCGGTCGGGCGAAGCTGAGAACTTAAGCGCCAGTAAACGGCGGTGGTAACTATAACCATCCTAAGGTAGCGAAATTCCTTGTCGGGTAAGTTCCGACCTGCACGAATGGCGTAACGACTTCTCGACTGTCTCAACCACAGGCCCGGTGAAATTGCATTACGAGTAAAGATGCTCGTTTCGCGCAGCAGGACGGAAAGACCCCGGGACCTTTACTATAGCTTGATATTGGTGTTCGGTTCGGCTTGTGTAGGATAGGTGGGAGACTGTGAAGCGGCAACGCCAGTTGTCGTGGAGTCGTCGTTGAAATACCACTCTGGTCGTGCTGGATGTCTAACCTGGGTCCGTGATCCGGATCAGGGACAGTGTCTGGTGGGTAGTTTAACTGGGGCGGTTGCCTCCTAAAGGGTAACGGAGGCGCCCAAAGGTTCCCTCAGCCTGGTTGGCAATCAGGTGTTGAGTGTAAGTGCACAAGGGAGCTTGACTGTGAGACTGACGGGTCGAGCAGGTACGAAAGTAGGGACTAGTGATCCGGCGGTGGCTTGTGGAAGCGCCGTCGCTCAACGGATAAAAGGTACCCCGGGGATAACAGGCTGATCTTCCCCAAGAGTCCATATCGACGGGATGGTTTGGCACCTCGATGTCGGCTCGTCGCATCCTGGGGCTGGAGTAGGTCCCAAGGGTTGGGCTGTTCGCCCATTAAAGCGGTACGCGAGCTGGGTTTAGAACGTCGTGAGACAGTTCGGTCCCTATCCGCTGTGCGCGTAGGAGTGTTGAGAAGGGCTGTCCCTAGTACGAGAGGACCGGGACGGACGAACCTCTGGTGTGCCAGTTGTCCTGCCAAGGGCATGGCTGGTTGGCTACGTTCGGGAGGGATAACCGCTGAAAGCATCTAAGCGGGAAGCCTGCTTCGAGATGAGCACTCCCACCTCCTTTGAGAGGGTAAGGCTCCCAGTAGACGACTGGGTTGATAGGCCGGATATGGAAGCCCTGTGAGGGGTGGAGTTGACCGGTACTAATAGGCCGAGGGCTTGTCCTCAGTTGCTCGCGTCCACTGTGTTGTTCTGAAACAACGACCCCCGCACACGCGGGCGGTACACAGTTTCATCGTGTTTCGGTGGTCATAGCGTGAGGGAAACGCCCGGTTACATTCCGAACCCGGAAGCTAAGCCTCACAGCGCCGATGGTACTGCAGGGGGGACCCTGTGGGAGAGTAGGACGCCGCCGAACAATCATTGTGGGAAAGCCCCCTGACGGGAAGTCAGGGGGCTTTTTCGCGTTCAGCTGCCGGTGCTGTCCAATGCGGCCTTGAGTTCGGCGAACAGGGCGGTCGGAGGGTGCTGGCCGTGGTGGGCGGCGATGGTGGTCCACAGGCGTTCGCCTAGGACGGTGGCGGCGCGTAGGGCGGTGGTCAGGGCTTGGGGGGTGGCGGGGGCGGTGGCGGTGCGGAGTTCTGCGGTGGTGGTGGGGGAGAGTTCGCGTTCGGCGGCGCGGGAGGGGGTGAGCCAGTGGGTGGTGGAGTTCTCGGCCAGGCGGGCCATCCAGAGGAGGTGGCGGTGGGCGTGGCCTAGGGCGTCCCAGGCGCGGAGGTGTTCGCCGCGGGCGGTCAGGTGGTGGGTGAGGACCAGCCAGTTGGCGAGCGGGTCGCAGTACTCGGCGATGATGCCGGGGTTGTCGAGGTCGGGGACGTAGCGCAGCGGGAGGGAGTCCAGGACGGGGGCCAGGGCGCCGTTGCGGTCGACCAGCAGCATCCGGTCGGTGGTGGCGCCGCGGGCCGGCCAGGTGGCGACGGTGGGGATCTCGTCGGCGGTGGTGAAGTGGAACTCGCCGCGGACCAGGCCGGGGAAGAAGGCGACGTGGGAGCCGAACTCGTTGAGCAGGACGTAGCTGGTGGGGGCGATGGCACTGCACCAGGCGGTCGGGTCGATCTCGGTGCGGCGCTCGGGGGTGAAGAACAGCCAGAACTCGATGTCGCTGTGGGCGTCGGCCTCGCCGGCGGCGAAGGAGCCGTACATCAGGGCGGCGTCCAGGCCCGGGTCGGCTTCGCAGGCCGCGCGGACACGGGTGATCAGCTCTTCTTGATACAGCATCCGGGTATCCAAGCAACCGCGGCCGGAGTGGGCAACGCGGTTACGGGGAACGGGAGATGAGGGTGGGTCAGAGGCGGCCGGCGGCCTTGAGGGCGAGGTAGGCGTCGGCGAGGGCGGGGGCGATGGACTCGGGCGGGGCGTCCAGGACGGTGATGCCGCGGCGGGTGAGGAGGTCGGCGGTGCGGCGGCGGTCGGCGCGGGTCTGTTCGGCGGCGGCGGCGCCGTAGACGTCGCGGACGGTGGTGCGGGGGGCGTGCACGAGTTCGTCCAGGCGGGGGTCGGCGACGGAGGCGAGGACCACCTCGTGGCGCTTGGTGAGGAGCGGGAGTTGGGGGAGCAGGCTCTCCTGGATCTGGTGGGCGTCGAGGCCGGTGAGCAGGACGATCAGGGAGCGGTGCGGGGCCATCCGGAGGGCGGTGGAGGTGAGGGCGCGCAGGTCGGTCTCGATCAGGGCGGGTTCGAGCAGGGACATCGCGTCGGTGAAGGCGGGGAGCACCTCGGCGGGGGAGCGGCCGGCGACGGCGGCGCGGCGGTGGCGGTCGTGGGCGAGCAGGTCGACGCGGTCGCCGGCCTTGGTGGCGAGAGCGGTGAGCAGCAGGGCGGCGTCGAGGGCGGCGTCCAGGCGGGGGGCGTCGCCGACGCGGCCGGCGGAGGTGCGGCCGGTGTCGAGGACGATCAGGACGTGGCGGTCGCGTTCGGGGCGCCAGGTGCGGACGGCGACGGTGCTGCGGCGGGCGCTGGCGCGCCAGTCGATGGAGCGGACGTCGTCGCCGGGGAGGTACTCGCGCAGGGAGTCGAACTCGGTGCCCTGGCCGCGGGTCAGGACGGAGGTGCGGCCGTCGAGTTCGCGCAGGCGGGCGAGGCGGGAGGGGAGGTGCTTGCGGCTGGTGAAGGCGGGCAGGGCGCGGATCCGGCAGGGGGCGTCGAGGGTGGCCTGGCGGCCGGCCAGGCCGAGCGGGCCGAGCGAGCGGACGGTGACCTTGCCGGCGTGGTGGTCGCCGCGCCGGGTGGGGGCGAGCGGGGTGGTGAGGCGGCGGCGTTCGCCGGCCGGGACGGTGACGGTGTGCCGGGAGGCGGTGGTGGCGGTGCCGGGGGCCCAGGCGGAGGGGTACCAGGCGTCGCGGATCCGGGCGCGCAGCGGGCGGCCGGAGGGGTTGGCGACGAGCAGGTCGACGGTGGTGGCCTCGCCGAGGCGGACGGTGGGGTCGCCGGAGCGTTCCAGGGCCAGGCGGCGGACCGGGGCGGCGAGCAGCAGGTCGGCGGTGACGGCGGCGAGCAGGGGCAGCATGACCACGCCGATGCCCGTCCAGGAGGGGAGGAGCAGACCGACCAGGAGGGCGCCGAGGGCGGCGATGAGGGCCGTTCGGCCGGTCAGGGCCATGGGGTGGCTGGGCTCGCTTTCTGGGGGTGGGGGCGGCGGTGGGCCGGGGCGCGGGGCCCCGGCCCGGGCGGGCTACCGGGGGGCGGGCGTCTGGGCGAGGACGGCCTGGATGACGCTGTCCGCGGTGGTGCCCTCCATCTCGGCCTCGGCGCGGAGCTGGACGCGGTGGCGCAGGGTGGGCAGGGCGAGTGCCTTGACGTCGTCGGGGGTGACGTAGTCGCGGCCGGCCAGCCAGGCCCAGGCGCGGGAGGTGTTGAGCAGGGCGGTGGCCCCGCGGGGGGAGACGCCCATGGCGAGCGAGGGGGACTGCCGGGTGGCCCGGACCAGGTCGACGATGTAGGCGAGGACCTCGGGGGAGACGGTCAGTTTGGCGATCTGGGCGCGGGCGGCGGCCAGGTGCGCGGCGCCCGCGACCGGGCGGACGCCGGCCGAGGCGAGGTCGCGCGGGTCGAAGCCGTTGGCGTGCCGGGACAGGACCTGGAACTCCTGGTCGCGGGTGGGCAGCGGGAGGATCAGCTTCATCAGGAAGCGGTCGAGCTGGGCCTCGGGCAGCGGGTAGGTGCCCTCGTACTCGACCGGGTTCTGGGTGGCGGCGACCAGGAACGGCTCGGGGAGCTTGCGGGGTTCGCCGTCGACGGTGACCTGGCGCTCCTCCATGGCCTCCAGCAGGGACGCCTGGGTCTTGGGCGGGGTGCGGTTGATCTCGTCGGCGAGCAGCAGGTTGGTGAAGACCGGGCCGGGCTGGAAGGAGAACTCGGCGGTGCGGGTGTCGTAGACCAGCGAGCCGGTGACGTCGCCGGGCATCAGGTCGGGGGTGAACTGGATGCGCTTGGTCTCCACGTCGAGGGCGGTGGCCAGGGTGCGCACCAGGAGGGTCTTGGCGACGCCGGGGACGCCCTCCAGCAGGACGTGGCCGCCGCAGAGCAGGGCCACGACGATGCCGGTGACGGCGGCGTCCTGGCCGACCACGGCCTTGGCGATCTCCTCGCGCAGGCCGGTGAGGGCGGCGCGGGCGTCGCCGGACTGGGCCGGGACGGTCTTGAGCAGCTGGTCGGTCACGGCTGTCGTACCTGCCATTCCATGTCTTCGAGGTCGTCGGCGAGCCGCAGCAGTGCGGCGTCGTCGGTGGGGGCCGGGCCGTACAGCAGGTGCTGGAGGTCGGCGGCGGGGCGTCCGAGCCGGGCGGCGGCGGCCTCGGTGAGGGCGGCCGGGTCCGGGTCCCCGGTGGTGTGCGGGAGGCCGAGGGCGGCGGCGGCCCGACGGCGGGTGGCGCGGCGCAGGGTCTCGGCGGCGTGGCCGCGGGCGTTCGCGCGGTGGTAGAGCCGGGCGCGGCCCTCGGTGGTCTCGGAGGCGCGGACCACGGCGGGCAGTTGTTCGGTGAGCACCGGGCCGAGGCGGCGGGCGCGCCAGGCGGCGGCGAGCAGGCCGGCCAGGGCGAGCTGGAAGGTGGCCCAGTACCAGCCGTCCGGGATGAAGTCGCCGAGCGTCCTGGGTTCGTCGTCGGCGGCGGTGTAGGCGGTCGGGGCGAGGATCTGCCAGACCAGGTGCGGGCGGGCGCCGAGCAGGCCGAGGGAGAGGGCGGCGTTGCCCTCGTGGTCGAGGGCCTCGTTGGTGAGCGGGGCGCCGGTGCCGAGGACGACCACCTGCTGGTCGCCGCGGGTGCGGCTGACCAGGGTGTCGTGGTCGGCCTTCGGGTAGCAGCCGGTGTCGCCGGGGCGGCCTTCGTAGCCCTGGCCGCCGAGGGTGGCGGCCCCGGCCCGGGAGGCTTCGGGCAGCGGGCAGGACGGGGGGAGGGCGGTGGAGGTGCCGGTGTCGGCGGAGGTGCCCTCGATGCCGGGGGCGAAGGCGTTCAGGACCGGCTGGTCGGGGGCGACCAGGACGAGGCGGCTGCGGTGGCCGGGGGTGAGCGCGGCGAGGCTCGCCAGGTCGTGGTAGGCGAGTTCGGCGGGGCGGGTGAGGACGACGGTGGTGTCGTCGGCGCGCAGGGCGGTGGCGAGTTCGGCGGCGCTGGTGGCGGTGCGGGAGTCGATGCCGTGCTGCCGGAGCAGCTGGTCGACGGCGCGGGTGCCGCGGGGGTCACCGGAGCGGGGGTCGAGCGGGTCGTAGCTGGAGTTTCCGGGGATGCCGGCGACCAGGGCGCCGACCAGGACCAGCACCAGGGCGGCCAGCAGCCACCAGCGGGAGCGCCGCCACAGGACGCGCAGGGGGGCGCGGGGTGCGGGTGGCGCGGCGGGGGCCGCGGGGGCCTCGGGTGCGGCGGTGGCGGGCGGTGGGGCGGTGGTGGTCATGCGGGTCCTCCGCCGGCCGGGACGGGCGTGGGGCGGGTGCGTCCGAGGGCGTGGTCGAGGTCGGCGAGCAGCCGGTAGGCGGCTTCGTCGGCGGGGCGCTCGCCGAACGCGATGTCGTCGAACAGCCTTGCCGCGGAGGCGAGTTCGGCGGCGTGCCGGGGCAGGGCGCGGCCGGCTTCGGCGGCGGCCTCGTCGGCGGTGCGGCCGGGGCGGGGGGAGAGCACGGTGCGTTCCTCCAGGCCGCGGACCAGGGCGCGCATCTGGTCGCGGACGGCGTCCGCCCAGGCGCCGGCGGCGGCGTGCGCGGCGGCGTCGGCGCGGTGCCGGGCGGCGCTGCGCGGTCCTTCGGCGCCGGCGAACAGGCTGCCGTCGGAGCGGGCGGCGCGGCGGGGTGCGCCGTAGCGCCACCAGGCGAGGCCGGCCAGGGCGAGCAGGACGACCAGCAGCACGACGAGCGCGGCGTTGCCGCCGCCGCCGAGCGGTGTGGCGACGCCGTCGAAGGCGCGGCCGATCTGGCGGCCGATCCAGTCCATGACGCGTTCGACGATGCCGGGTTCGTGCTGGTGGTAGACGGCTTTGCGGAGTTCCTCGTGCGCGGCGTCGCGGGCGGCGTCGCGCGGTACGTCGACCGGGGCGCCGTCCGCGAGCAGCGCCACCGTCCCCCGGGTTCCCATCTGGTCAGACCCCCGAGGGGACGGCCGCGGCGGGCCGGGCCGGGCCGGGGCGGTCGGCGGCAGCGGCGGTGAGTTCCAGGTCGAGCGCCTCGCGGCGGAACCGCCGGTCGGTGTAGACCAGGGCGTACAGGGCGCCGGCCAGCGGGACGGTCACGGTGTGGGCGAGGGTGCCGCCGATCGCGGTGATGGCGATGCCGACGGCGGCGTCGGTGTCGTCGCTGCCGAGGCCGCCGGAGAGGCCGACGACCAGGTCGGAGACGAGCCGGCCGGGGACGAGCAGCACCTCGGTGAGGAAGTACAGGGCGATCGAGAAGACCAGCAGCAGGGCGAAGATCCGCCACCAGGCGCCGCGGGCCAGCCGCCAGGAGCGCTTGAGGGCGGCGCCGACGGTCTGCTTCTCGAGCATCAGCGCGGGCAGGGCGAGCAGCAGCCGCACCGACAGCCAGAGCGCGGGCAGCGGGGCGAGCAGCAGCAGGGCGAGCCAGCCGGCGCCGCCGGTGGCGGCGGAGAGCAGGACGGGCAGGGCGGCGGGGGCGGCGAGGGCGGCGAGCAGGATCAGCACGACCAGCAGGTAGAGGCCGAGCAGCGGGCCGAACCGGGGCCGGACCAGGGCCCAGGCCTCCCGGAGCGGGGTGTCCCGGCCGGTCAGGGCGTTGCCGACGACGGGGGCGAGCAGGCCGGCGGCGAGGATGCTGAGCAGGGCGGCGACCGGGCGGGTGTAGAAGGAGGAGAACAGCGCCTCGGCGTCGGTGCCGTTGAGGTGGATCCACCAGTCGACGCCGGCCTGGGCGAGTTCGACGAGCGCGCCGAGGCCGAGGCCGAACCCGAACGCGGCCCGCCAGTTGCGGCGGACCAGGGCGAACGCGCCGTCCATCAGTTCGCCGAAGCCGAGCGGCCGCAGCGGGATCAGCGGGGTGCCGGGGAGCGGCGGGAGGGCGCCGGCGGGGGTGCCGGGGAGGGGTGCTGCGGGCGTCGAGTGGCCGGTTTCGGCGGTGCCGGGCGGTGGTTCAGGAGAACCGGGTGAGGTCCAGCCCGGGGTCTCGGTCATCGACGCTCCTCGTCGGGGCACCCTGGCTCGGATGCTTCGGGGTGTTTATCGTGCCATGGTGCGCACGCGTGCCCCAGGGGTATCCCGTTGCTGATCCACAACGGTCCGGACAAGGGCTCCGGACCATGACCTTTGCGATGGTATGACTGGTTCGGCGGGCGGCCGGGGGCGCGGGCGGAACGGCCGTGCGGCGCAGGTCACATTCGGGTGATGAGAAGATGGAGACATGAAGGGACGTGTCCTCGTCGTCGATGACGACACCGCACTGGCCGAGATGCTCGGCATTGTGCTGCGTGGTGAAGGTTTTGAGCCGTTTTTCGTCGCTGACGGGGACAAGGCGCTGGCCGCCTTCCGGGAGACCAAGCCGGACCTCGTACTGCTCGACCTGATGCTGCCCGGACGGGACGGCATCGACGTGTGCCGGCAGATCCGGGCCGAGTCGGGCATTCCGATCGTCATGCTGACCGCGAAGACCGACACGGTCGACATCGTGGTCGGCCTGGAGTCCGGCGCCGACGACTACGTGACCAAGCCGTTCAAGCCCAAGGAACTGGTCGCCCGGGTGCGGGCCCGGCTGCGCCGGGCCGAGGAGCCCACGCCGGAGCAGCTGACCATCGGGGACCTGGTGATCGACGTCGCCGGGCACTCGGTCAAGCGCGAGGGGCGCGGCATCCCGCTGACCCCGCTGGAGTTCGACCTGCTGGTCGCACTGGCCCGCAAGCCCTGGCAGGTGTTCACCCGCGAGGTGCTGCTGGAGCAGGTCTGGGGCTACCGGCACGCGGCCGACACCCGCCTGGTCAACGTGCACGTGCAGCGCCTGCGCTCCAAGATCGAGAAGGACCCGGAGCGCCCGGAGATCGTGGTCACCGTGCGCGGCGTCGGGTACAAGGCCGGACCCAGCTGAGGATGAGCGAGGCAAGGCCCGAGGACTCCCCGCCGGACGACCGCTCCGGCGGGGAGAACGCTGTGCGCGGCGACGTGCTGAGTTCCACCACGACCGGCCGGCCGCGCCGGCGGCGGTGGTGGGCGGCGCTGCTCGCGCCGGTGGTCCGCCCGTTGCGGTACCCGGTGGGCCGGCTGCTGGCGCTGTACCGCCGCTCGATCCAGCTGCGGGTGGTCGCCATGACCCTGCTGCTGTCCTTCGTGGTGGTGCTGGTGCTCGGCGTGGTGGTGGTCGCCCAGGTGCGCACCGGCCTGCTGGAGGCCAAGCAGAAGTCCGCGCACGGGCAGGCCCTGGGCGGCTTCCAGATCGAGCAGGACAAGATCAACGAGGCGATCAACCTCCAGGCCAAGGCCGGACCGACCGCCGACCCGACCCGCGACCAGATCAACTCCTGGCTGACCAAGCAGGTCTCCGACCTGGCCTCCGGCGGCTCCGGCGTCTACTCGGTGATCGCGCTCGCCCCCGGCGACCAGGAGGCCAGCGCCTCCAGCGCCGGCCTGCGCGGCGCCCGCTACTCCGGCACGATCCTGCCCGACTCGATCACCTCCGACCTGCGCCGCTCGGTCGCCGCCGACCCGACCAACCCGCAGGAGCAGCCGGTCAAGCTGCACCGCGCCCCGAACAGCCAGACCCCGCCCGGCGACGACAAGGGCCTGGCGATCGGCAAGCAGTTCACCGGCCCGGACGGCAAGCCGTACCAGCTGTACTACGTCTTCTCCTTCTATCAGGAGACCTCCACCCTCAACCTGGTGATCGGCACCCTGGCCACCGCCGGGCTGTTCCTGGTGATCCTGCTCGGCTGCATCGCCTGGGTGGTGGTCCGCCAGGTCGTCACGCCGGTGCGGATGGCCGCCGGGATCTCCGAGCGGCTCGCCGCCGGGCACTTCGACGAGCGGATGAAGGTCACCGGCACCGACGACATCGCCCGCCTCGGCGAATCGTTCAACCGGATGGCCAACGGCCTGCAGGCGCAGATCCGCAAGCTGGAGGAGCTCTCCCGGGTGCAGCGCCGGTTCGTCTCGGACGTCTCGCACGAGCTGCGCACCCCGCTGACCACCGTCCGGATGGCCGCCGACCTGATCTACGACAGCCGCGAGGACCTGGACCCGATGGCGGCCCGCTCCGCCGAGCTGCTCCAGGACCAGCTGGACCGCTTCGAGTCGCTGCTCGCCGACCTGCTGGAGATCAGCCGGTTCGACGCGGGCGCGGCGATCCTGGACGCCGAGCCGGTCGACCTGCGCGACATCGTGACCAGGGTGGTCGAGGCCGCCGACCCGCTGGCCCGGGCCAAGGGCAGCGCGGTGCTGATCCGCGGCGCCGAGAACCCGGTGCTGGCCGAGGTCGACGGGCGCCGGATCGAGCGGATCCTGCGCAACCTGGTGGTCAACGCGCTGGAGCACGGCGAGGGCCGGGACGTGGTGATCCGGCTCGGCTCGGCCGAGGGCGCGGTCGCCGTCGGCGTGCGCGACTACGGCATCGGCCTCAAGCCCGGCGAGGCCTCCCGGGTGTTCCACCGCTTCTGGCGGGCCGACCCGTCCCGGGTGCGGACCACCGGCGGCACCGGCCTCGGCCTGTCCATCGCGGTCGAGGACGCCCACCTGCACGGCGGCTGGCTGCAGGCCTGGGGCGAGCCCGGCGGCGGCTCGCACTTCCGGCTGACCCTGCCGCGCACCCGCGGCGGCGAGATCGCCCGGGCCCCGTTCCGGCTGGAGCCGGAGGACTCCCGCTACAACCGCGGCATGTCCTCGGCCGGCGCCCCCTACCGCCGCACCGCACGCGGCACGGCCGCGCTGCCCGGCGGCGAGTCCACGGCCGTCCCGGAGACCCCGGACACCGAGCGGCACGCCTTCGGCTCCGGCCTCGGCGGCGTGCTCAGCATCGGCCCCGGCCTCGGCCGGCCCGCCGCCGCCCCGGTCTCCGACCCGTCGGACGTCACCGGCTACGGCGCCACCGGCGCGCAGATCGTGGTCGACCGCGGCCGACCGACCCAGCCGGCCCCGCCCGCACCGGACGGCGCCGACACCGACCAGGAGGGGACCGCCGGTGCGCAGGACCGACAGGACGGCTGACCGGCGGGCCCTCGCGGTGGGCTGGGCGGTGCTGCTGGCGACCGCCGCCACCGGCTGCGTCTCGATGCCCTCCGGCGGCGCCCCGCAGCGCCTGGAGGTGTCGCAGAACGCCGCCGACGGCCTCCAGGTGCACGTCTACCCCGTCGCCCCGCACAAGGGCGAGAGCCCCCGGGACCTGCTGGCCGGCTTCCTCGACTCCTCCAACGCCGACCAGGCCAACTACGACACCGCCAAGCAGTACCTGACCGTCGCCGCGGCCCAGAGCTGGAAGCCCGACGCGGGCGTGGTGGTGCTGGCCGGCGCCCCGAGCCCGGACAACCCGCTCATCGCGGACGTCGCCACCACCGTCCAGCTGACCGTCACGGGCAAGCAGGTCGCCGGGCTCGACGCGCAGCACAGCTACCAGGCCCACTCCGGCGACGCCTACCAGCGGACCTTCACCTTCGTGAAGGAGTCCGACGGCCCGGACAAGGGCGAGTGGCGGATCAGCGACCTGCCCGACGGCCTGATCGTCGACCAGACCAACTTCAAGAACACCTACAAGCCGGTCCACCGCTACTTCTTCGCGCAGAACGACAGCTCGGCCGCCCACCCGCAGGCCGCCCCGGCACTGGTGCCCGACCCGATCTACCTGCGCCGCCGAATAGACCCGCTGACCGAGGCCGCCCAGGCCACCGCCGACGGGCCCTCCCGCTGGCTCGGTCCGGTGGTGACCTCCAAGCTGGACGGCGTCCGGGTGCAGAGCGCCAGCATCGGCGACAGCCGGGTGGCCACCGTCAAGCTGGAGGGCGGCGACCCGGCCGCCTGCAAGCAGATGGCCCAGCAGCTCTTCCAGACCCTGGCCGACCAGCAGAGCAAGCTGGACCGGCTCGACCTGACGCTGACCGGCGGCAGCTGCTCGCTCAGCAGCGGCGAGGCCGCCCTGGTCGCCCCCGGCGTGCTGGCCGGCACCGACAACGGCGTGGCCGCCTACATCCAGCTCAACGACGGCCGGCTCACCCGCTACCAGGACGGCGGCCTGGACCCGATGCCGGTCCCCGGAGTGCTCGGGCAGGTCCCGCAGGCCGGCCAGTTCCGCCCCGGCCCGGGCGCCGTCGCGGTCCGCCGGGACGGCAACGTCGCGGCCGCGGTCAGCGCCGACGGCCACGAGCTGGTCGAGGCCGAACTGGCCGACGGCGGCAAGTACGGCGAGCCGGTCGTGCGCAGCCCCGGCAGCCTGGCCTCGCCCAGCTGGGACGGGCGGCAGGACCTGTGGCTGGTCGACCGCGACCCGGCCGCGCCCAAGGTGCTGATGGTGCGCGACCGCACCGTCGCCCAGGTGCAGGTCGACGGGCTGGGCGGGCAGACCGTGCAGTCGCTGCGGATCTCCTCCGACGGCACCCGGATCGCCCTGCTGGTCAGCCGCGGCAGCGGCCCGACCACGCTGCTGCTCGGCCTGGTCGAGCACGGCGGCACCGCGAAGCAGCCGACCGCCCGGATCACCGGGCTGCGCGACATCGCCCCGCAGCTGACCGAGGTCGCCGCCGTCTCCTGGGGCGACACCGACCAGCTGGTGGTGCTCGGCAAGGAGACCGACCGGCTCCAGCAGCTGCACTTCCTGGGCACCGACGGCTCGCAGTCCACCGACTCCCCGCTGCAGGGCGGCGAGTCGATGACGGCGCTGTCCGCGACCGAGGCCCGGCTGCCGGCCGGACCGACCGGCCCGTCCGGCCCGGCCGTGCTGGCCTCCTCCGAGCGGGGCCTGTCCCTGCTGAAGGACAACCAGTGGCACGAGGTGCCCACCAAGTCGAAGGCCGACGCGTTCATCTACCCGGGCTGAGCCCGGCCCCGCCCGCCGCCTCCCCGGCCTCCCCGAGCAGCGCCCCGCGCCGCACCGCCCCCGGCCCGCGCCGGGCGGCCGCCGCGACGGTGGCCGCCGCCCGCGGCGGGCAGCCCGCCGCGCGCAGCGCCCGGGCCGCCTCGGCCAGGCTCGCCCCGGTGGTCACCAGGTCGTCCACCAGCACCAGCCGGTGCCCGGCCAGCCGCCGGGCCAGCCGGGCCGGCACGGCCAGCGCCCCGTCCAGGTTGCGGCGGCGCTCGGCGGCGCCCAGGCCCGCCTGGTCGGCGACCGGGCGGCTGTGCCGCAGCACCGGCGCGACCAGGGTGGCGACGCCGCCGCGGCGCAGCTCGCGGGCGGCGGCCCGGGCCAGCCGCAGCGTCGGGTCGTGGCCGCGGGCCCGGGTGGCGGCGCGGGCCGAGGGGACCGGCACCAGCAGCAGCGGGGCGGCGCCCGCGCCGGTCGCGGAGCGCACCGCGGCGGCCAGCGCGCCGCCCAGCGGGGCGGCCAGCCGGAGCGCGCCGCGCTCCTTGTGGGCGAGCAGCAGTTGGCGCACCGGCCCGGCGTAGGGGGCGGCGGCGTGCACCGGCGGCAGCCCGGGCGGCGGGCGGTGCGGCCCGGCCGGTCCGGCGGCGGCGCCGTCGAGCAGCGCGCGGCAGGGCGGGCAGAGGCCGGTGAGGCCGCTTCCGCAGCCGGCGCAGCGGGCGGGGAGCAGCAGGTCGAGCAGGGCGGCGAGGACCGGGGCGGGGCCGGATCCGGGCTGGTGGGCGGTGCTGCGGCTCGTCACGGAACCCCTCCGGAACGCTCGCCGGGCGGCGACATCAGCCATACGGTGGGCGGTGCCGGGCGTGTTGTCCAGCCGTTCACCGTTGTTTCACCCGTAGGTGGGTAAACAGGGGAGAACAGCCGGACCGCCGACCGGACGTCGGTACGTTCGTTCGACTGGGGAGGCGAGATCCCCGAGTCAGGTGTTGCATGAGGTTTCCAGGGGTTTCGAACGCTCCTGGTGGGGAGGAAGTGAGGTAAGGGCCGGTGGTCCTCGCGGGTTCCCCGGGCGGTGTCCGGGGGCGGGCGGTGACCGACTGGTCCGGCTGGGTCTCACGCCGGTTCGGGACGCACTCCGGGCCGGTCAGCACGAGGGATCGGAGTTCTGCGTGGACATCGTCGTCAAGGGCCGCAAGACCGAGGTGCCCAAGAGGTTCCGCGAGCACGTGGCCGAGAAGCTGGAGAAGGTCCAGAAGTTCGACACCAAGGCGATCAGCCTGGATGTCGAGGTGTCCAAGGAGCCCAACCCGCGCCAGGCGGACCGCGCCGACCGGGTGGAGATCACCCTCCGCAGCCGTGGCCCGGTGATCCGGGCCGAGGCGTCCGCCAGCGACCCGTGGGCGGCGCTGGACCTGGCCTCCGCCAAGTTGGAGGCGCAGCTGCGCAAGTCCGCCGACCGCCGCCGGGTGCACAAGGGCGGCACCAACGGGCGCGCCCCGGTCAGCGTCGCCGCGGCGACCGCCGCGCTGGCCGACCTGCCCGCCGCCGAGGCCGCCCCGAGCGTCAACGGCACGGCCCGCAAGACCGTGGCGGGCAACCTGGAGGTGGAGGGCGACGGGCCGCTGGTGGTCCGCGAGAAGACCCACGCCGCGGCGCCGATGTCGCTGGACCAGGCGCTGTACGCGATGGAGCTGGTGGGCCACGACTTCTACCTGTTCCAGGAGAAGGACAGCGGCCTGCCGAGCGTGGTCTACCGTCGGCACGGCTACCACTACGGCGTGATCCACCTCAAGGAGGACCTGGCCGCCGCGGTGGACGCCGCGGGGGCGGGCGGCGCGATCAACGGGCCGGACGAGGAGTAGGCAGGACTGACGGCGGGCCCCGCCCGCAGCCGGAGCACCACGGTGACCCCGGCGGCCGCACCGGCCGCCGGGGTCACCGGCGCGTGCGGCGGCGCCGGGGTCACCCAGCCGGGCGGTCCGGCGGCGCAGGGTGACCGGAGCGGGCCGGGGCCGTGGAATGATGGGGCGCGTCGAACGTGGCCGGAGGCGGGGGAGGGGCGGATGGGGGAGCTTTCGCGCGAGGGACTGGGGCCGGAGGACGCCGGCTTTCCGCCGCGTCGCGCGGAGCCGATCCGGGTGCTGGTGGTGGACGACCACGCGCTGTTCCGCCGCGGCCTGGAGATCGTGCTGGCCGAGGAGCCGGACATCCGGGTGATCGGCGAGGCCGGGGACGGCGCGGAGGCCGTGCTGAAGGCCGCCGACCTGCTGCCGGACATCATCCTGATGGACGTCCGGATGCCCCGGCGCAGCGGCATCGAGGCGTGCACCGCGATCAAGGACGTGGTGCCCAGCGCCAAGATCATCATGCTGACGATCAGCGACGAGGAGGCCGACCTCTACGAGGCGATCAAGGCGGGCGCCACCGGCTACCTGCTGAAGGAGATCTCCACCGACGAGGTGGCCACCGCGATCCGCGCGGTGGCCGACGGGCAGTCGCAGATCAGCCCGTCGATGGCGGCCAAGCTGCTGACCGAGTTCAAGTCGATGATCCAGCGCCGCTCGGACGACCGGGAGCTGCTGCCCGCGCCCCGGCTGACCGACCGGGAGCTGGAGGTGCTCAAGCTGGTGGCCACCGGGATGAACAACCGGGAGATCGCCAAGGAGCTGTTCATCAGCGAGAACACCGTCAAGAACCACGTGCGCAACATCCTGGAGAAGCTCCAACTGCACTCCAGGATGGAGGCGGTGGTGTACGCGATGCGTGAGAAGATCCTCGAAATAGGCTGAGCGCGCGCCGGGAGCGGCCGCCGGACCCGCCCGGGCCCGGCGGCCGCTCCGGTGTTTCAGCCCAGCAGCTTCTCCAGCTCCGGCCGCAGCGACTCGTCCGCCAGCCGCTCCACCCGGACGTCCGAGCAGCCCACCCAGTAGGCCGCCTCGCGCAGCGCCTCGGCCAGCGCGGGGACGAACTTCGGTGCGTCCAACGAGATTTGACGGGCCACCAGGGTGCTGCCCTCGCGGGCCGGGTCGACCCGGCCGACCAGCCGGCCGGCGGTCAGCAGCGGCATGGCGAAGTAGCCGTGCACCCGCTTGTGCTTGGGGGTGTACGCCTCCAGGCGGTGGCTCATGCCGAAGATCCGCTCGGTGCGCGGGCGGTCCCAGACCAGCGAGTCGAACGGGGAGAGCAGGGTGGTGCGGTGGCGCCCGCGCGGCTCGGCGGCCAGCGCCGCCGGGTCGGCCCAGGCGGGCGCGCCCCAGCCCTCCACCTCGACCGGGACCAGGCCCGACTCCGGGAGCGCGGCGTCCAGTTGGGCGCCCTTGAGGCGGTGGTAGTCCATCAGGTCGGCCCGGGTGGCCACGCCGAGCGCGGCCCCGGCCCGGGCCACCAGCCGGGCCAGGCACGCGGCGTCGGTCGGGTCCTGCCCGAACAGCTCGCCGGGGACCGCCCGTTCGGCCAGGTCGTAGACCCGCTTCCAGCCGCGGCGCTCGGTGACCACCACGTCCCCGAAGGCCAGCGCCCGCTCCACGGCGATCTTGGTGTCCGACCAGTCCCACCACTCGGACGTCTTCTTGGCGCCGCCGAGCGCGGTGGAGGTCAACGGGCCCTCGGCGCGCAGCTTGTCGATCACCGCGGCGTACGCCTCGGGGGAGACCGGGTGGCCCCAGACCCGGCCCTTGCTCCGGTAGGCGCGGCGGCGGAACGCGAACAGCGGCCACTCCTCGATCGGCAGCACGCAGGCCGCGTGCGACCAGTACTCGAAGGCGGTGCCGGCACCCCAGTACGCCTGCTCCACCGGGCGGCGGCCGACCGCGCCGAGCCGGGCGTACGGCACCAGCTCGTGCGAGCGGGCCAGCACCGAGATGGTGTCCAACTGGACGGCGCCGAGCTGCCGCAGCACGCCCTGCGCGCCGGAGCGGCGGTCGGGGGAGCCGAGCAGGCCCTGGGCGCGCAGTGCGAGCCGGCGGGCGTGGTCGGCGGGGATCCGGACAGTGGGCGGGGGCGTCGCGGCAAGGGTCTCGGCCATGGGGCGAGGCTAGGCGCGGGCACTGACAACCGGCCGACGGCGAACCGCTTTGACCGTTTGCACCCGGCATCGCACGATGTGCTCCCAGGGGTGACACAGGAATACCGTGCTGACGGACCTCCCGGCCGCTCGGGCTCCTCGCATACGATGGCCCGTACGGTGGGGTGGACTCCCCACCGGCAGTCATCCAGAGCCGAATGAGGCAAGGAGCCCGCTCACGTGTCCGTCTTCGACAAGATCCTGCGCGCAGGCGAGGGCAAGATCCTCCGCAAGCTGCAGCGGATTGCCGCCCAGGTCAACTCGATCGAAGAGGACTTCGTCAACCTCACCGACGAAGAGCTGCGCGCGCTGACCGACGAGTACAAGGCCCGCCTCGCCGACGGCGAGAGCCTCGACGACATCCTCCCCGAGGCGTTCGCGACCGTCCGCGAGGCCGCCAAGCGCGTCCTGGGCCAGCGCCACTACGACGTCCAGCTGATGGGCGGCGCCGCCCTGCACTACGGGCACGTCGCGGAGATGCGCACCGGCGAGGGCAAGACCCTGGTCGGCACCCTGCCCGCGTACCTGAACGCGCTGACCGGCAAGGGCGTGCACCTGATCACCGTCAACGACTACCTCGCCGAGCGCGACTCG
Source organism: Kitasatospora sp. YST-16 (assembly GCF_026802215.1). Lineage (NCBI taxonomy): Bacteria > Bacillati > Actinomycetota > Actinomycetes > Kitasatosporales > Streptomycetaceae > Kitasatospora > Kitasatospora sp. YST-16. Next base: position 2,496,200 of record NZ_CP113837.1, on the reverse strand, counting down.
GAGTGGATGGGCCGGGTGCACCGCTTCCTGGGCCTGGAGGTCGGCGTGATCCTGGCGAACATGTCGCCGGCCGAGCGCAAGCGCCAGTACGGGATGGACATCACGTACGGCACCAACAACGAGTTCGGCTTCGACTACCTGCGCGACAACATGGCGTGGTCGCAGGACGAACTGGTGCAGCGCGGCCACAACTTCGCCATCGTCGACGAGGTCGACTCGATCCTGATCGACGAGGCCCGCACCCCGCTGATCATCTCGGGCCCGGCCGACCAGGCCACCAAGTGGTACAACGACTTCGCCAAGCTGGTGCAGCGCCTCAAGATCGACCGCGACTACGAGGTCGACGAGAAGAAGCGCACCGTCGGCATCCTGGAGGAGGGCGTCGGCCGGGTCGAGGACTACCTGGGCATCGACAACCTCTACGAGTCGGTGAACACCCCGCTGGTCGGCTTCCTGAACAACGCCATCAAGGCCAAGGAGCTCTACAAGGCGGACAAGGACTACGTCGTCATCAACGGCGAGGTCATGATCGTCGACGAGCACACCGGCCGCATCCTGGCCGGCCGCCGCTACAACGAGGGCATGCACCAGGCGATCGAGGCCAAGGAAGGCGTCGAGGTCCAGAACGAGAACCAGACGCTGGCCACCATCACCCTGCAGAACTTCTTCCGCCTCTACGACAAGCTGTCCGGCATGACCGGTACCGGCACCACCGAGGCGGCCGAGTTCCACCAGATCTACAAGCTCGGCGTCGTCCCGATCCCGACCAACAAGACCCCGAGGCGGATCGACCAGCCGGACCTGATCTACAAGTCCGAGCCGGCCAAGTTCGCCGCCGTGGTCGAGGACATCGCCGAGCGGCACGAGAAGGGCCAGCCGGTGCTGGTCGGCACCGTCTCGGTCGAGAAGTCCGAGTACCTGTCGCAGGAGCTGCGCAAGCGCGGCATCCCGCACGAGGTGCTGAACGCCAAGCACCACGAGCGCGAGGCGCAGATCGTCGCGCAGGCCGGCCGCAAGGGCGCCGTCACCGTCGCCACCAACATGGCCGGCCGCGGCACCGACATCATGCTCGGCGGCAACCCCGAGCACCTGGCCGCCGCCGAGCTGGCCCAGCGCGGCATCACCCCGGAGGAGACCCCGGAGGAGTACGAGGGCGCGCTCCCGGCCGCGATGGAGAAGGCCAAGGCCGCGGTCAAGTCGGAGCAGGAGGAGGTGCAGGAGATCGGCGGCCTGTACGTCCTGGGCACCGAGCGGCACGAGTCCCGCCGGATCGACAACCAGCTGCGCGGCCGCTCCGGCCGCCAGGGCGACCCGGGCGAGTCCCGGTTCTACCTGTCGCTGGGCGACGACCTGATGCGCCTGTTCAAGGCCGGCATGGTCGAGCGCGTGCTGTCGATGGCGAACGTCCCCGAGGACGTGCCGATCGAGTCGAAGATGGTCACCCGCGCCATCGCCTCCGCGCAGACCCAGGTCGAGCAGCAGAACTTCGAGATCCGCAAGAACGTCCTCAAGTACGACGAGGTCCTCAACCGCCAGCGCGAGGTCATCTACGGCGAGCGCCGCCGCGTCCTGGAGGGCGAGGACCTGCAGGAGCAGGTCGGCCACTTCATGGACGACACCGTCGCCGCGTACGTCAACGCCGCCACCGGCGAGGGCTTCGAGGACGACTGGGACCTCGACAAGCTGTGGACGGCGCTCAAGCAGCTCTACCCGGTCTCGCTCGACCTGGACGAGCTGGAGGAGGAGGCCGCGGACAGCGGCGGCCTGACCCCCGAGCTCCTCACCAAGGCCATCCAGGAGGACATCGCGGCCGCCTACGGCCGCCGCGAGGACCAGCTCGGCGACCAGATCATGCGCGAGCTCGAGCGCCGGGTCGTCCTCTCGGTGCTGGACCGCCGCTGGCGCGAGCACCTCTACGAGATGGACTACCTGCAGGAGGGCATCGCGCTGCGCGCCTACGCCCAGCGCGACCCGCTGGTCGAGTACCAGCGCGAGGGCTTCGACCTGTTCTCCGCGATGATGGAGGGCATCAAGGAGGAGTCCGTCGGCTACCTGTTCAACCTGGAGGTCCAGGTCGAGCAGCAGGTCGAGGAGGTCCCGCTGCCGGAGGACGAGCAGGTGCTGCTCGACAAGCTGGAGAAGGACGCCGTCCCGGCCGCCCGCCCGGAGATCCGGGCCAAGGGCCTGGAGGCCCCCGAGCGCAAGCGGCTGCACTACACCGCCCCGTCCGACGAGATCGGCGGCGGCGTGATCGAGGGCGACTTCGAGGAGGACGGTGCGGTCGACGAGGGCGACGGCCTGACCCGCGCCGAGCGCCGCAAGGCCGCCAAGGCGGCGAAGGGCGGCCGGCGCCGCAAGGCCTGACCGGCCGGCTGTCCGACGGGGCGCCGCCTCCTGCGGGAGGCGGCGCCCCGCCGCGTTCCCGGGGCGGTCGTCGCCCGGGTCGCACGGCGGTGCCCGCGGTGTTCCCGGGCGGTTGTCGTTCGGTCTCCACGGCGGTGTCCGCGGTGTTCCCGGGCGGTCGTCATCTGGTCTCCACGGCGGCGCACTGCCACTGGCCGGTGCGGGTGTGCTGCTCCAGCCGGAAGGCCAGCACGTGGTGCCGGGGCCCGAACTCCACCCGCACGCACGCCTCCACCGCGCCCGGGCCCGGCGCGCAGTCGTGCACCCGGCCCAGCCGGGGGCGCTGGGCCCGGCCGCGCGGGCGCAGCGGGCCGGTCCGCACCAGCGCCGCGAGCTGGTGGAAGCCCGGCAGCGTGGTGTGCCGCTGCAACTGGTGCACCGGGCGGGCCCCGGACAGCACCTCCACCAGCCGGTGCGCGAACCGCCCGGCGAGCTCGGCGTGGCCGGTGCTGCTCGGCGCGGCCGTCCGGGCCCGGTACGGCGGGCGGGGGCCGTCGCACGCCGCGCGCGGGCTGCGGGCCGGGCGCGGGCCGGTCCCGGCGGGGTGCTGGGGGTGCTGGGGGTGCTGGGGCTGCGGGTGCGGTTCCGGGTGCGGGTGGCGGACCGGGCGGCGGGGGGCCGGTACGGGGCGGACCAGCGGACGGATCCGCGGGCCGGGCGTCCGGGTGAGCTGCTCGGTCATCGTGGCCCTCTCGGTGGGGAAGTGTCGGGGTGCTGCGGGGCCTTTGGTATCGGGTCGGCAAAGAGCGCTCCAAGGGCTTTTCCGGCCCCGCGGAAGCCGCCGGAAATCCACCCGTACGGGTGGCGGCCCGGTGTTCGCAAGGGCGGTGCGGCCGGTGCCGGAGCAGGGAGTTGACGGCGGCTCGGGTGCCGGAACGGTCCGTAGGGGGACGTCGGCGGTGACCTGATCGGCGCAGGGAGCGGGCGGCGGAGGGCCGTCGCGGGCGGCCCGGCGGGCTGCGTATTCTTGACCCGTCCGCAGTGTCCGAGAGAGGTGCCACCGATGCGCGTGTACGTGCCCACCACGTTGAGCGACCTGGCGGTGGCGCACCCCGGGGGCGTCCTGGAGCAGAGCGTCGCCTACGCGGTGACGCCCGCGCTGCGCGAGTGGTACGTCAGCGACGACCTGGAGGAACTCGAGTACGCGGCGCTCAACCGGGCCGCGCTCTCCTCGGTCCGCCTGCTGGCCGCCGACCCGGACGCCCCGCGCCGCCGGGTGGTCCTCGCCGTCGAGGTCGCCGACTCGGCGGTGACGCCGTTCCCCGGCGACGAGTACCAGGACCAGGCCTCGCTCGGCCGGGTCGTGCTGGGCGGCCCGATCCGGCTGGCCAAGGCCGCCGCGGTGCACGCCGACGACGCCGATCCGGACGTCCTCGCCGACGTGGCGGCGGCGGTCGGGGCGATCGCCGCCGCGGACGGTGGCGACCAGGACGCGCAGTTCACCGTGGACGGCGCGGAGGACCACGAGCTGCTCTGGTTCGCCATCCAGGAGATCCCCGGCCTGATCGGCTGACCCCGCCCCGCGGCTTTCCCGCAGACCCCGTCACGGCCACCCGGCCGGGGCGGGGTCTGCGGCGTTCTCGGGGCGGAGTCCGGGCCGTGGCCGGTGGCCGGTGGCCCGGTGGGCGGGGGCGGAGCCGTGGAGTCGTTCCTCGGGCGATGTCGTTGCGTTTGCAAGTATGTGTGTCTGCAATTATTGTCGAAGCACGTAAGGCGCACCGGCAATCGTATGGAGGTCCGCGTCATGCCCCTCGCGCTTCTCGCCCTGGCCATCGGGGCGTTCGGAATCGGCACCACCGAGTTCGTGATCATGGGCCTGCTGCCCGAGGTCGCGTCCGACTTCGGGGTGAGCATCCCGACCGCCGGCCTGCTGGTCACCGGTTACGCGGTCGGCGTGGTGGTCGGGGCCCCGCTGATGACCGTGCTCGGCACCCGGATCAGCCGCAAGCGGATGCTGATGCTGCTGATGGTGCTGTTCACCGCCGGCAACCTGCTGTCCGCGCTGGCGCCCGGGTTCGGGGTGATGCTGGCCGGGCGGATCGTCGCCTCGCTCGCGCACGGCGCGTTCTTCGGCATCGGGTCGGTGGTCGCCGCCGAGCTGGTCGCACCGGAGAAGAAGGCCGGGGCGATCGCCACCATGTTCACCGGGCTGACCGTCGCCAACATCGTCGGCGTGCCGCTGGGCACCTTCGTCGGCCAGCAGATCGGCTGGCGGACCACCTTCGCCGCCGTCGCCGCGCTCGGCGTGGTCGGGCTGCTGGGCATCGCCAGGCTGGTGCCGGAGCTGCCCCGGCCAGCGGGGGCGCACCTGCGGCGGGAGCTGGCCGCGTTCAAGAACGCGCAGGTCGTGCTGGCGATGGGCATGACGGTGCTCGGCTTCGGCGGGGTGTTCGCCGCGATCACCTACATCAAGCCGATGATGACCGAGGTCGCCGGGTTCTCCGAGGGCTCGGTCACCTGGCTGCTGGTGCTGCTCGGGGTCGGCATGTTCCTGGGCAACCTGCTGGGCGGGCGGTTCGCCGACCGCCGGCTGATGCCGATGCTGTTCACCACCCTGGGCGGCCTGACCGCGGTGCTCGCGCTGTTCACCGTCACCGCGCACAACGAGGCCACCGCCGCCGTCACCCTGCTGCTGATCGGGGCGCTCGGCTTCGCCACCGTGCCGCCGCTGCAGAAGCGGGTGCTGGATCAGGCGCACGGCGCGCCGACGCTGGCCTCGGCCGTCAACATCGGAGCATTCAACCTGGGCAACGCGCTGGCGGCCTGGCTCGGCGGCGCGGTGATCACCGCCGGGCTCGGCTACACCGCCCCGAACTGGGTGGGCGCGCTGCTGGCCGGCTCCGCGCTGGTGCTGGCCCTGGTCTCGGCCGGGCTGGAACGCCGGGCGAAGGCCGCCCCCGCGGCCGTCCGGGTCCCCGTCCTCAACCACTGAACACCCTCGAACTCCCCTCCTGGAGAAGGAACATGAGCACCACCGTCCCCACCGTCACCCTCAACAACGGCATCGAGATGCCCCAGCTCGGCTTCGGCGTCTTCCAGGTCCCCGACGAGGAGACCACCGCGGCCGTCGCCGCCGCGCTGGAGGCCGGGTACCGCAGCATCGACACCGCCGCGATCTACGGCAACGAGCGCGGCGTCGGCAAGGCGCTGGCCGCGTCCGGGCTGCCGCGCGAGGAGCTGTTCGTCACCACCAAGCTGTGGAACGCCGACCAGGGCCACGACGCCACCCTGCGGGCCTTCGACGCCAGCCTCGACAAGCTCGGCCTGGAGTACGTCGACCTGTACCTGATCCACTGGCCCACCCCGGCCCGGGACCTGTACGCCGAGTCCTGGAAGGCCATCGAGGAGCTCGCCGCCGAGGGCCGGATCCGCGCGGCCGGCGTCTCCAACTTCCAGCCCGCGCACCTGACCCGGCTGATCGAGGCCGGCGGACTCGTCCCCGCCGTCAACCAGGTCGAGCTGCACCCCGGCCTCCAGCAGGCCGAGCTGCGGGCCTTCCACGCCGCGCACGGCATCGCCACCGAGGCCTGGAGCCCGCTCGCCCAGGGCGCCGTGCTGGACGACCCGGCGATCACCGCGATCGCCGCGCGCACCGGCAAGTCCCCCGCCCAGGTGGTGCTGCGCTGGCACCTGCAGCTCGGCAACCTGGTGATCCCCAAGTCGGTCACCCCGGCCCGGATCCGGCAGAACCTGGACGTCTTCGACTTCGCGCTCACCGAGGACGACATGACCGCCATCGCCGCCACCGACCGGGACTTGCGCACCGGCCCGGACCCGGACCAGTTCAACTGACCCACCCCCCGGGGCCCGCGCGCCGGGCCGGGCCGCCGCGCCCGGCCCGGCGCGTACGCTTGGCGGGTGCGCACACACATAGTCTGGGACTGGAACGGCACCCTGCTGTCGGACATGGCGGCCGTGGTGGCGGCCAGCAACGCGGCGTTCGAGACGGTGGGGATCGCGCCGATGACGCTGGAGGAGTACCGGGCGCAGTACGAGATCCCGATCCCGCGGTTCTACGAGCGGTTGATGGGGCGGGCGCCGAGTGCGCAGGAGTGGCTGGCGCTGGACGACGCGTTCCACGTCAAGTACACGGAGCTGTTCCCGAGTTGCGGGCTGACGCCGGGAGCCGAAGGACTGCTGGCGGGGTGGGCGGCGGGTGGCGGGAGCCAGTCGGTGCTGTCGATGTACGAGCACGAGAAGCTGGTGCCGGCGGTGGACGCGTTCGGCCTGACCAGGCACTTCCTGCGGGTGGACGGGCGGCGCGGGGCGGCCGGCGGGCGCAAGGCCGGGGAGCTGGCCGTGCACCTGGACGCGTTGGGCGGGGCGATCGACCGGGGGCGGACGGTGCTGATCGGGGACGCTGCGGACGACGCCGAGGCGGCGCTCGCGGCGGGCATCAAGTCGGTGCTGTACACCGGGGGTTCGCACACCCGGGAGAAGCTGGCGCACCTCGGCGTGCCGGTGGTGGACTCGCTGGCGGAGGCCGTCGCGGCGGCGCGGGAGCTCGCCGGGTAGCGGCGGGGAATGCGGAGGAATCCGCCGGGGAACGCGGGGGAACCCGCCGGACAGGCGTGTCACGCCGGGGCGGTGGGCGCGGGCGCGGCCAGGGTGGGAGGAGCACAGCACGCGGGAACCACCCTAGGGAGCACCCCAGCACCATGCCGATCGACGCGGTCACCAACGTCCCCCCGCCCGTCGCCGAGCCGCCCCGCGCGTACGCGCCGGGCAGCGCCGAACGGGCCCGGCTGGAGCGGAGACTGGACGAGCTGGCCGGGCGGCACACCTCGCTGCCGATGGTGATCGGCGGGGAGCGCCGGCTCGGCGGCGGCGAGCGCACCGAGCTGGTGCAGCCGCACCACCACGCGGCGAGGCTCGGCGTGCTGGGCAGTGCGACGGCCGCCGACGTGCGGGCCGCGGTGGACGCGGCGCTGGCGGCGGGCGAGCAGTGGCGGCGGCTCGCGTTCGACGACCGGGCGGCGGTGTTCCTGCGGGCCGCGGACCTGCTGGCCGGGCCGTGGCGGGAGACCCTGGTGGCCGCGACCATGCTGGGGCAGTCGAAGACGGTGCGGCCGGCGGAGATTGACGCGGCGTGCGCGCTGGCCGACCGCTGGCGCGGCGACGTGCACGCGGCCCGGCTGCTGCTGGCCGAGCAGCCGTCCTCGGGGCCGGGCGGGTGGAACCGGGCCGACCACCGCCCGCTGGAGGGCTTCGTCTGCGCGATCACCCCGTCCGACTCCACGGCGGACGCCGGGAGCCTGCCGACCGGGCCCGCGCTGCTGGGCAACACCGTGGTGTGGAAGCCCGCGCCCGCCCAGACCCTGGCCGCGCACCTGACGATGCTGCTGCTGGAGGAGGCGGGGCTGCCGCCGGGGGTGGTCAACCTGGTCACCGGGGACGGGCAGGCGGTCGCCGAGGTGGCGCTGCGCGACCCGGCGCTGGCCGGGCTGCACTTCGCCGGCTCGGCCGCGGCGTTCCGGCGGCTGTGGCGGGAGGTCGGGGCGAACGTCGCCCGCTACCGCGGCCACCCGCGGCTGGCCGGCGCGACCGGCGGCGGCGGGGACTTCCTGCTCGCCCACCCGTCGGCGGAGCCGGCGGCGGTGCGCACCGCGCTGGTCCGCGGCGCCTTCGGGTACCAGGGCCAGGGGCGTTCGGCGCTGTCGCGGGCGTACCTGCCGCGCGGCCTGTGGCGGCGGATCCGGGACGACCTGCTGGGCGAGGTGGACGAGCTGCCCGTCGGCGACGTCACCGACCTGAGCAACTTCATGGGCGCGCTGATCGACGAGCGGGCGTTCACCGCCGCGGTCGACGCGATCGGGCGGGCCGAGGCCGACCCGGCGGTGCAACTGCTGGCGGGCGGCCAGTACGACGGCGCGATCGGCTGGTTCGTCCGGCCCACCGTGCTGCTCGGCGGCACCGACCGGTACGGCGGGTGCGCGGGGCCGCTGCTCGCGGTGCGGGTGTACGAGGACGACCGCTGGGAGGAGGCGCTGGAGCTGGTCGCCGCCGACGCCCCGGACGCCCGTCCGGCCGGCGCGGTGTTCGTGCGGGAGCGGCCGGCGCTGGCCCGGGCGGTGGAGCGGCTGCGCTTCGCCGCGGGCGACCTGCGGGTCAACGGGGAGCCGTCCGGCGGCGGCGCGGCGGCCCCGGACCCGGCGCGCTGGACGTCCGCCCGCTCGATCCGGGAGACGTTCACTCCGCCGACCGACTACGTCCACCCGCACATGGAGTGGTCACCCGAATGACGGACGGCCCAGGTGAGGGGCATTGGACAAGGTGTCCAGGAAGGCTCGATCTTCCTGCGGGATTGCTCCTCCGTGTCCCCTGACACCTTCGTTTCGTCAGGCTAGGCTGACGACGTCGCCGGTTATCGGTCAGGCAGGCCAAACGTGCTGTCGTACCCGGGCGGAACGCGACTCATGCGTGCCTTGAGCGCTTTTCACCCCTCGCGTACGGGAGGATTGCCGACGGGGCCCGGCGGTGCACCCACAGTCATCACCGAGTCACGCAACGGCGCGCGACAGGAGCCAAACAGCCATGCAGACCAAGCTGGACGCAGCCAAGGCCGACCTGCTCAGGAAAGCAGCAGCAGCCGCTGAGAACAGCCAGGTGGGGGGAGCGGCGCCGGGGGAGGGCCTGAGCAACGGTGCTCTGGCCGCTTACCTGCACCACTACTACCTCCACACCGCCCCCGAGGACGTCATCAACCGGGACCCGGTGGACGTGTACGGGGCCGCGGCCTCCCACTACCGGCTGGGCCTGAAGCGCCCGCAGGGCACCGCCGAGGTCCGGGTGCACACCCCGACCGTCGAGGAGAACGGCTGGTCCTGCGGCCACACCGTGGTCGAGGTGGTCACCGACGACATGCCGTTCCTGGTCGACTCGGTCACCAACGAGCTGACCCGCCTGGACCGCGCCATCCACCTGGTCGTCCACCCGCAGCTCGCCGTGCGCCGCGACATCACCGGCAAGCTGCTGGAGATCCTCGACACCGACGCGTGCAACCGCGCCCAGGCCGCCGGCACCGAGTGGCCCGAGGACGCGGTGGTCGAGTCCTGGATGCACATCGAGATCGACCGCGAGACCGACCGCGACGACCTGCGCACCCTCGAAGCGGGCCTGCGCCGGGTGCTGGGCGACGTCCGCGAGGTGGTCGAGGACTGGTCGAAGATGCGCGACTCCGCGCTCCGACTGGCCGACGAGCTCGCCGAGGAGCCCCCCGCGCACCTGCCCGAGCAGGAGGTCGGCGAGGCCTGGGAGCTGATGCGCTGGCTCGCCGACGACCACTTCACCTTCCTCGGCTACCGCGAGTACGACCTGGTCGAGCACGAGGGCGAGGAGGTGCTCAAGGCGGTGGCCGGCACCGGCCTCGGCGTGCTGCGCGCCGACCCGCTCAGCCACGACACCGACCACCACCCGGTCTCCGAGGCGTTCGGCCGGCTCTCCGCCCCCGTCCGCGCCAAGGCGCACGAGAAGAAGCTGCTGGTCCTCACCAAGGCCAACAGCCGCGCCACCGTGCACCGCACCGCCTACCTCGACTACGTCGGCGTGAAGAAGTTCAACGCCGCCGGCGAGCCGGTCGGCGAGCGCCGCTTCCTCGGCCTGTTCTCCTCCGCCGCGTACACCGAGTCCGTCACCCGGATCCCGGTGGTGCGCCGCAAGGTCCAGGAGGTGATGACCGGGGCCGGCTTCTCCGGCGACAGCCACGACGGGCGCGACCTGCTCCAGATCATGGAGACCTTCCCGCGCGACGAGATGTTCCAGACCGCCGCCGCCGAGCTCCAGTCGATCGCCACCAGCGTGCTGTACCTCCAGGAGCGCCGCCGGCTGCGGCTGTTCCTGCGCCAGGACGAGTACGGCCGCTACTACTCGGCGTACGTCTACCTGCCGCGCGACCGCTACACCACCCGGATCCGGCTCGCCCTCACCGACATCCTCAAGACCGAGCTGAACGGCGACGCCATCGACTACACGGTGTACGCCACCGAGTCGGTGCTCACCCGCCTGCACTTCGTGATCCGGGTCGCCCCCGGCACCGAGCTGCCGCAGCTGTCCGACGCCGACATCGAGCGGATCGAGAACCGGCTCGCCGAGGCCGCCCGGTTCTGGATGGACGGCTTCAACGACCAGCTGGGCACCGAGTTCGGCGAGGAGCGGGCCGCCGAGCTGTCCCACAAGTACGCCAACGCCTTCCCCGACGGCTACCGCGCCGACTTCCCGCCGCGCACCGCCGTCGCCGACCTCAAGCAGATCGAATCCCTCACCGGCGAGGGCGACTTCCGGCTCAACCTGTACCAGCCGGTCGGCGCCGGCGACGACGAGCGCCGCTTCAAGATCTACCGGGTCGGCGGCCCGATCTCGCTCACCGAGGTGCTGCCCGTCCTGCAGCGCCTGGGCGTCGAGGTCCTCGACGAGCACCCGTACGCGCTGCGCCGCACCGACGGCACCACCGCCTGGGTGGTCGACTTCGGCCTCCGGCTCCGCGAGGGCACCGACCTCACCGAGGAGGACCGCGAGCGCTTCCAGGACACCTTCGCCGCCACCTGGCGCGGCGAGGCCGAGAACGACGGCTTCAACGAGCTCGTCCTCACCGCCAAGCTGACCTGGCGCCAGGCCGTGGTGCTGCGCGCCTACGCCAAGTACCTGCGGCAGGCCGGCTCCACGTTCTCCCAGGACTACATGGAGGACGCGCTCCGCAACAACACCCACACCACCCGGCTGCTGGTCAACCTGTTCGAGGCCCGGCTCTCGCCCAGCCACCAGTCCGGCAGCGGCGAACTCACCGAGGGCATCCTCGAGGAGCTCACCGGCGCCCTCGACGAGGTCGTCTCGCTGGACGAGGACCGCATCCTGCGCTCCTTCCTGCACCTGATCAAGGCCACCCTGCGGACCAACTTCTTCCAGCACGACGGCGAGGGCCGCTGGCACTCGTACGTGTCGATGAAGTTCGACCCCAAGGCCATCCCCGACCTGCCCGCGCCGCGCCCCGCCTTCGAGATCTGGGTGTACTCGCCCAGCGTCGAGGGCGTCCACCTGCGCTTCGGCAAGGTCGCCCGCGGCGGCCTGCGCTGGTCCGACCGGCGCGAGGACTTCCGCACCGAGATCCTCGGCCTGGTCAAGGCCCAGATGGTCAAGAACACCGTGATCGTGCCGGTCGGCGCCAAGGGCGGCTTCGTCGCCAAGCAGCTGCCCGACCCGTCGATCGACCGGGACGCCTGGCTCGCCGAGGGCATCGCCTCGTACAAGACCTTCATCTCCGCGCTGCTCGACATCACCGACAACCTGGTCGCGGGCGAGGTCGTCCACCCGGTGGACGTGGTGCGCCACGACGAGGACGACACCTACCTGGTGGTCGCCGCCGACAAGGGCACCGCGACCTTCTCCGACATCGCCAACGGCGTCGCCGAGCAGTACGGCTTCTGGCTCGGCGACGCGTTCGCCTCCGGCGGCTCGGCGGGCTACGACCACAAGGGCATGGGCATCACCGCCCGCGGCGCCTGGGAGTCCGTCAAGCGCAACTTCCGCGAACTCGGCGTCGACACCCAGTCCGAGGACTTCACCGTCATCGGCATCGGCGACATGTCCGGCGACGTGTTCGGCAACGGCATGCTGCTCTCCGAGCACATCCGGCTGGTCGCCGCGTTCGACCACCGGCACATCTTCCTCGACCCGAACCCGGACGCCGCGGCCTCCTACGCCGAGCGCCGCCGGCTGTTCGACCTGCCGCGCAGCTCCTGGGACGACTACGACAAGTCGCTGATCTCGGCCGGCGGCGGCGTCTACCCGCGCTCCGCCAAGGCCATCCAGCTCTCCGCGCAGGTCCGCGAGCGGCTCGGCATCGACGCCGCCAAGCTCACCCCCGCCGAGCTGATGAAGGCCATCCTGCAGGCCCCCGTCGACCTGTTCTGGAACGGCGGCATCGGCACCTACGTCAAGGCGTCCGCCGAGACCAACGCCGAGGTCGGCGACAAGGCCAACGACGCGATCCGGGTCAACGGCGGCGACGTCCGGGCCCGGGTGATCGGCGAGGGCGGCAACCTCGGCTGCACCCAGCTCGGCCGGATCGAGTTCGCCTCCACCGGCGGCCCGCAGGGCAGCGGCGGCTGGATCGACACCGACGCCATCGACAACTCGGCCGGCGTCGACACCTCCGACCACGAGGTGAACATCAAGATCCTGCTCAACCAGGTGGTCGCCGACGGCGACATGACGGTCAAGCAGCGCAACGCCCTGCTCGCCGAGATGACCGACGAGGTCGGCCACCTCGTGCTGCGCAACAACTACGCGCAGAACGTCGTGCTCGCCAACGCCGTCGCCCAGGCCGCCAGCATGGTCAACGTGCACTCCCGCATGATCAACCGGCTGGAGTCCAACGGACAGCTCGACCGGGCCCTGGAGTACCTGCCCACCGAGAAGCAGATCCGCGACCGCCAGCAGGCCGGCCGCGGCCTCTCCCAGCCCGAGCTGTCGGTGCTGCTCGCCTACACCAAGATCACCCTCGCCGACGAGCTGCTCGCCACCGACCTGCCCGACGACCCGTACTTCCGGGACGTGCTGCACGCGTACTTCCCCAGCGCGCTGCGGGCCCGGTTCGCCGAGCAGATCGACCACCACCCGCTGCGCCGCGAGATCATCACCACCCTGATCGTCAACGACACGATCAACCGCGGCGGCTGCACCTTCGCGTTCCGGCTCCGCGAGGAGACCGGCGCGACCATGGAGGAGATCGCCCGCACCCACGCCGCGGCCCGCGCGGTCTTCGGCCTGGAGCAGATCTGGGACCAGGTCGAGCGCCTCGACAACCAGGTCGCCGCCCGGGTCCAGACCAAGATGCGGCTGCACTCCCGCCGCCTGGTCGAGCGCGCCACCCGGTGGATGCTCAACAACCGCCAGCCGCTGGACATCGCGGACACCATCGCGTTCTTCCACGACCGGGTCAACCAGGTCTGGGACGCGCTGCCCAAGCCGCTCACCGGCGAGGACCTGGCCTGGTTCGAGTCCGTCCACCAGGAGCTGTCCGCGGCCGGCGTCCCCGACGAACTGGCCACCCGGATCGCCGGCCTGTCCTCCGCGTTCCCGACCCTCGACATCGTCGGCGTCGCGGACCGCTCGGACACCGAGGTGATGGAGGTCGCCGAGCTGTACTACGACCTCGGCGACCGGCTCCAGATCAGCCACCTGCTCGACCGGGTCATCGACCTGCCGCGCACCGACCGCTGGTCCTCGATGGCCCGCGCCGCGATCCGCGAGGACCTGTTCGCCGCGCACTCCGCCCTCACCGCGGACGTGCTCGCCGCCGGGCCCGCCGGCTCCAGCCCCGAGGAGCGCTACACCGCCTGGGCCGCCCTCAACGGCACCCTGCTCAGCCGGGCCCGCACCACCCTCGACGACATAAGGGGTTCGGACAACTACGAACTCTCCAGCCTCTCCGTCGCGATGCGGGTGATCCGCACCCTGCTGCGCAACGGCCGCTGAGCCGGGGGAGGTCCGAGGCCGGGGGCCGGGAGCGACACGCGTCGCTCCCGGCCCCCGGCCGTTTGCGGCCGGGCCGGGCCGGGCCTAGTCCCGGCCCGGCAGGGCCAGCACCGCCTCCAGGCCGCCCTCCGGCAGGCCGGCCAGCCGCAGCTCCCCGCCGTGCGCCCGGACCACCGCCGCCACGATCGCCAGCCCCAGCCCGTGGCCGCGCCGCGCCGGGTCGCGCTGCGCGGTCCGGCCCCGGCCGCGCAGGAACGGCTCGGTCAGGGTGTCGACCAGCGCCCCGTCCAGCTCCGGGCCGGAGTTGCGCACCGCCAGCCGCACCCACCCCGGCCGCCGCTCGTCCGGGCCGGTGCGGACCTCGGCCCGGCCGCCGGCGGGCAGGTTGTGCCGCAGCGCGTTCTGCAGCAGGTTGACGGCCGCCTGCCGGAGCAGCACCGCGTTCCCGGTGGTCGGCGCGGGGTCCAGGGCGGCGTCCACCGCGACGCCCAGCGCCGCGGCCTCCGCGGCCGTCGCGGCCAGCGCCTCGCGGACCGCCGCCGACAGCTCCAGCGGCGCCGACTCCGGTTCCCGGTGCGAGAGTTCGGCCAGTTGCAGGAGCGCCTCGGTGACCTCGATGCCGCGCTGGTTGGTGTCCTGCAGCCGGGCCACCAGCTTCGGCCAGTCCTGGTGCGCCGGGTCGGCCGCGGCGACCTGCAGCATCGTCCGGTTGATCGCCAGCGGGGTGCGCAGCTCGTGCGAGGCGTTCGCGGCGAACCGCTGCTGGGCGTCGAAGGAGCGCTCCAGCCGGGCCAGCATCTCGTCGAACGCGTCGGCGAGTTCGGTGAACTCGTCGCGCGGCCCGGCCAGCGCGATCCGGTGCCCCAGGTCGCCGCCGGACGCCCGCCGGGCCGCCGCCGTCACCTCCTGCAGCGGCCGCAGCACCCGCCCCGCCACCAGCCAGCCGCCCGCCATCCCGACCGCCGTCAGCAGCGCCAGCGCGTACCCGGACGCGGCCAGCAGCGACTCCAGGATCTCCTGCCGGGACGGCGCGTCCGCCCGGTCGCGCGGATTGGCGGGCATCAGCGGGTAGTTGGGCACGTACTTCATGCCCACGTACACCACGGCGAGGCAGAGCACGCCGGTGGTCACGGTGAACAGCGTGTAGCTGAGGGTCAGCCGCATCCGGGCGGTCAGCCGCCGGGGCCGGGTCACCGCACGTCCAGCCGGTAGCCGACGCCCGGCACGGTGTGGATCACCCACGGCTCGCCGAGCCGCTTGCGCAGGCCCGAGATGGTGATCCGGACGGCGTTGGTGAACGGGTCGGCGTGCTCGTCCCAGGCGCGTTCCAGCAGGTCCTCGGCGCTCACCACGCCGCCGCCGGCGGCCATCAGCACCTCCAGCACCGCGAACTGCTTGCGCGGCAGCGCCACGTAGCGGCCGTCCCGGTACACCTCGCGGCGGAACGGGTCCAGCCGCAGGCCCGCGCGCTCCAGCACCGGCGGCGCGCCCTGGGCCGGGCGGCGGGCCAGCGAGCGCAGCCGCACCACCAGCTCCGCCAGGTCGAACGGCTTGGTCAGGTAGTCGTCGGCGCCCAGTTCGAACCCGGCCACCTTCTGGTCCAGCCGGGCCGCCGCGGTCAGCATCAGCACCCGGCAGCCCAGCCCGGCCGCGACGATCCGCCGGCACACCTCGTCGCCCGGGACGTCCGGCAGGTCCCGGTCCAGCACCACCACGTCGTACCGGTGCACCGCCAGCCGCTCCCACGCCGACTCGCCGTCGCCCGCCACGTCGCAGGCGATCGCGGCCAGCCGCAGCCCCGCCTGCACGGCCTCGGCGAGGTACTCCTCGTCCTCCACCACCAGCACCCGCACGCACCGCTCCCGTTCCTCGACGCCCCCGGCCATTGGACACCGCCGGGCATGTCGAAAACGTATGCCCCGGCGCAGACGCCCGCGCAACACCCGCCGACCTGCAATGGGCCCGGGACCCAGACACGGACGGCCGGGAGGCGGAGATGAAGAAGAGCGCACGGACCACGATCACCGGACTGGGCGCGGTGGCGCTGCTCGGCGCGGTGGCCGCGTACAGCCTGGTCCCCGGCGGCGGGGACGGCGCGGAGGACGGGATCCCGGCCGGCGGCTCGGTCGCCGTCGACGCGGACGTCCCCGCGGTCCGCGGCCTCGACCCGGCGCTGCTCGCCGCCGTCCGGGCCGCGGCGGCCGACGCCCGCGCGCAGGGCGTCGAGCTCCGGCTGACCTCCGGCCGGCGCAGCCCCTCGTACCAGCAGCGCCTGCTCGACCGGGCGGTCGGCCGCTACGGCTCCCTCGACCTGGCCCGCCGCTACGTCAACACCCCGGAGAAGTCCACCCACGTCTCCGGCCGCGCCGTCGACGTCGGCCCCACCGACGCCGCCGACTGGCTGGGCCGGCACGGCACCCGCTACGGCCTCTGCCAGGTCTACGCCAACGAGATGTGGCACTTCGAGCTCCTCACCGCCCCCGGCGGCTCCTGCCCGCCCCAACTCCCGGACGCCGCGGGCTGAACGGGGCCGGGGGCGGTGCGGGCCGTCCGGCCCGGCGGGGATGATGAGGGCGTGACGGAACGCTTGGACGAGTTGCTGGGGGAGCCCGGACGGCCGGGGGCGCCGGCGAGCTGGGACGCCGCCGAGGCGCTGCTCGGGGTGCCGCTGCCGGGCGCGTACAAGGCGTTCGTGGACCGCCGGGGGCCGGGCGTGCTGGACGGCTTCCTGACCGTCTTCGGGCCGGTGGACGGCACCGCGGCGGAGGCCCGCGCCCTGTGGGGCACCTGGTACGGGTGGCGGCAGGGCCAGGAGCGCAACCCGGACTTCGACCCGTTCCCGTACCACCCCGAACCCGGCGGCCTGATCGGCTGGGGCTCCGACCGTCCCCCAGCCTCCGGCCGGGGGCGCCCCCCTCGGCGGCGCCTGGTTCTTCCTCGCCCAGGGCCCCGACCCGGACCGCTGGCCGATCGCGGTGTTCAGCGACACCGGCCAGTGGTACGCGACCCGCGGCAGCTTCGACGCGTTCCTGCTGCGCTGCCTGGAGCGCCGGGACTACCCGCTCTTCCTGGACTTCACCTGGCCGCACCCCGAGCCCCGCTACCTGCCGCACCCGGCCGGCTGAGGCTCAGTTCTCGGTGGCCCGCCGCAGCGCGGAGGCGAGCAGCGCCAGGTCGGTGGGGCCGTTGCCGAGCTCGCGGACCGGACGGGGGGAGGGCGCGGCGCCGTGGTCCTCCAGGCGCTGGGCGACGACGGTGGGGCGCAGCGTCGCGGTGCGGGGGATGCGGCCGCTGACCCGGGCGCCCTGGAAGGCGGTGACCGCGCCGTCCGGGCGGCGCAGGTAGCCGCGGCCGGGGGTGGTGCCGGGGAGCGCGGCGGCGTCCGGGAGGTGGACCAGCAGGTCGGAGTCGCCGGGCTGCTCGGTGCGCAGGGCGATCCGCAGCTGCGCGCACTCGTCGAGCTCGGTGCCGGCGGTGCTCTCGGGCGAGCCGGTCGTGGCGACCACGTGCACGCCGAGCCGGGCGCCGTGCACCGCGACGGCGGCCAGCGCGCGGGCCAGCGGGCGGCCGCCGGGGAGGCGGGGCCGAGCAGCGCGTCGTAGTCGTCGACCAGGACGACCAGCCGGGGCGGCGCGGCGTCGGCGGCGGGGGCGGGGGCGCGTCGGGGGAGCGGCGCGGCTCGACCACCCGGACCTGCGGGGCGGGGTCGGCGGCGGGGCCGCCGACCAGGGCGGGGGTCTTGGCGAGGGCCCGCCGGGTGTGCCAGTCGGTGAACGTGAGGCCGTCGAACAGGGCTTCGCGGTGGGCGAGTTCGTCGGTGAGGCGCTCGGCGGCGAGCAGCGCGCCGCGCGGGTCCTCGGCGGCGTTGACGTGGCCGGTGACGTGCGGGAGGTCGGTGCAGCCGGCCAGGCCGCCGTCCTCGGCGCGGTCGCCGTCGACCGTCAGCAGGGCGAGCCGGTCGGGCCGTTCGGAGACGGCGAGCGAGGCGGCGAGGCTGCGCAGCAGTTCGGACTTGCCGGAGCCGGGGCCGCCGCCGATCAGCAGGTGGTCGCCGTCCTCGGCGAGGTCGACGGCGCAGTTCTCCTCGCCGCCGGCGCCGCGGGCGGTGCCGAGCAGGGCGGTGGCGCCGCCGGCCCCGGCGGGCAGGGCCTGCCAGCTCTCGGCGAGCCGGGCGGGGGAGAGCGACTCGGAGCGCAGCAGGTCGAGCAGGCGCAGCGCCTCGGGCAGCGGGCCGCGCGGGGAGGCGCCGGTGTCGGCCTCGGTGAGCGGGGCGAGGGTGCGGGCGAGCCGTTCGGCCCAGGCGGGGGAGACCGCGTCGAGGGCGACGTCGGTGAGGCGCTCGCGGGTGCCGTTGGCCGGGCGGTCGAGGGTGAGGCGGGTGGAGACCTCGCCGGTGACGGTGCCCACGGCGCCCAGGCCGGTGGGGAGTTCCTCGGGCGCCGCGGCCAGGCAGAGCGCGAAGACGCCGGCCGCGGGGCCCTGGCGCAGCAGCAGGGCGAGGGCGTGCCGGCCGGCCTCGGTGCCGGGGTCGCCGTCGACCAGGACGACGGTGGCGGGCGGGCCGGGGGTGGCGGCGGCGAGCTCGGTGAGCCGGGCCTCGGCCTGCTCGGGGCCGAGGCCGTAGAGCAGCCGGCAGGCCTGGCCGTGGGCGGGGCGCAGGTGCGGGAGCCACTGGGCCCAGGCCCAGTCCTCGGCGGGCTGCCCGGCGGCGACGACGACCAGGGCGAGGCCGCTGGGCGGGTGCAGGGCGGCGAGCTGGGCGAGGGCGGCGCGGGCCAGGCCGGTGAGGCGGTGGCGCGGGCCGGCCAGGCCGAGGCTGCCGGCGGTCTGCAGGTCGACGGTGACGGGGACGGCGGGCAGCAGGGCGCCGGGGGCGGCGCCGGGGCGGCGGGCAGGTCGGCGGTGCCGAGCCGGAGGGTGAGCGCGTCGGGGTGGTCGGGGCCGCGCTCCCACAGCCGGGGGCCGGTGCCGAGCGCGGTGAGCAGCAGGGCGGCCGGGTCGGGCCAGCGCTCGCGCTGGTTGGCGGCCTGCCGCAGCCGGGCGGCGTCGTGCTGGCGGCCGCCGTCGGGGGCGGGCGCCTCGGCCTTGCCGCGGCGCAGCCAGCGGCCGCCGCGCCCGGTGGCGGGGGCCTGCTCGGGCTCGGGCGGGCCGGGCGGCAGCGGTGGGCGGCCGGGGGCGGTGCGGGCGCCGGTGCGCGGGGCGAGCCGGAGCCGGCCCTCGCCGTCGGGGACGGTGGGCCGGGCCGGGGTGTCCGTGGTGCGGGCGAGCTGGAGGGTGGACTCGCCGATCCGCAGCAGGGCGCCGGGGGCGACGTCGGCGGACTCCTCGCGCAGCCACTGCTCGTCGAGCCGGGTGCCGTTGGTGGAGCCGAGGTCCTGGACGGTGGCGCGGCCGTCGGCGGCCAGGTGCAGGGCGAGGTGCAGGCGGGAGACGTCGGGGTCGTCGAGCGGGACGTCGGCCTCGGCGGAGCGGCCGATCCGGATCCGCTCGCCGTGCAGGCGGTGGACGCCGCCGGCGTCGGGGCCGCCGACCACCCGGAGCTCGGCGGCGGGGCGCTCGTCGGCGCCCTCGGCGTCCGGGTCGGGCTCGCCGAGGGAGAGCACCGCGCCGTCCACCAGCGGGGGGTGGCCGAGCGGGGTCTGCTCGTCCAACCGCCGTTCCCCGTCGTAGAGGTGGACGTGGGTGGCGGAGCGGGGGCCGCGGACGCCGACCGCTCCGGCCAGCGCGGTGGCGACGGCGCCGAGCGCGGTGCCGTCCGGCGCGGTGACCAGCACGTCGGCGGCGCTGCCGGCGCTGCCCGTGCTGCCGGGGGCGGCCGGGCCGCTGCGCGGTCGAAGGACGGTGAGCCGGATCTGCATCTCGCCCGGGGTCCCTTCTGCACACGTGTGGTGCGTGCCATCCTGCCACTCGGGACGGACAGTCCGCGCACGGTACCGGATTTGACGATCTTGCGATCATCGCCATGGTGAATCCGACGGGGAGTCAGGTCAAGGAGCCCCGGACGCCCGCCCGGCCGACAGCGCGCGGCCCGGCCGGGCAACGCCTCGGAAACCCGCTCGGGCACCGTTAGAGTTGCCGAAATACGGGAGCCCGCCCGCCCGGGCGGACTCCCCAGGCCCCGGCGCCGTTCACGGGAACGGGGGAGTGCCGGAACGCGGCCCCGGCAGCGGGCGCCGGGTGACCGAACGGAGTGCACAGGTGCGGCCTGTCGGCAGCAAGTACTTGCTCGAGGAGAGCCTCGGACGCGGAGCGACCGGCACGGTCTGGCGCGGCCGGGTGCGCGAGGACGCCGCCGTGCCGGGCCTGCTGCCCGGCCAGGCGGTCGCGGTGAAGGTGCTGCGCGAGGAGCTCGCCGCCGACCCGGACGTGGTGATGCGCTTCCTGCGCGAGCGCTCCGTCCTGCTCCGGCTGACCCACCCCAACATCGTCCGCACCCGCGACCTGGTGGTCGAGGGCGAGCTGCTCGCCCTGGTGATGGACCTGGTCGACGGCCCCGACCTGTACCGCTACCTGCGCGAGTCCGGCCCGCTGTCGCCGATCGCCGGCGCCCTGCTGATGGCCCAGATCGCCGACGCGCTGGCCGCCAGCCACGCCGACGGCGTCGTGCACCGGGACCTCAAGCCCGCCAACGTGCTGCTGGCCACCCTCGCGGTGGACGGCGGCGAGCGGATGCACCCGATGCTCACCGACTTCGGCATCGCCCGGCTCGCCGACTCCCCGGGCATCACCCGCACCCACGAGTTCGTCGGCACCCCCGTCTACGTCGCCCCCGAGTCCGCCGACGGCCGCCCGCAGACCGCCGCGGTGGACGTCTACGGCGCCGGCATCATGCTGTACGAACTGGTCACCGGCCGCCCGCCGTTCCAGGGCGACAACCCGCTGGCGGTCCTGCAGGCCCACCTCGCGCAGGAGCCGCAGCGCCCCCGCACCATGCCCGAGCCGCTGTGGACGGTGGTCGAGCGCTGCCTGCGCAAGGACCCGGCCCAGCGCCCCACCGCCGTCTCGCTGGCCGAGGCGCTGCGGGTGGTCGCGGCCGGCGTCGGGGTGCACTCCTCCCCGGCCGCGGTGGACGCCGCGCTGGCCGTCGGCGACCTGCTGGTGCCCGCCCCGGCGCCGGCCGCCCCGGCCGGCGCGCACGACGCCACCCTGGCCGGCGTCGGCTACGACCCGGCCGCCGCCACCCAGGTCATGGCGCACCAGCCGCCGGCGCCCGGCACCGAGGACCGCACCCAGCCGATCGCCCCGCAGCCGCCCGCCGCCCCGCCCGCGGAGCGCACCCGGGTGATGCCCGCGGTGCCGCCCGCCCCCGAGCAGGCCCCCGCCCAGCCGGAGGGCCCGCACCCCTGGCAGACCCAGCTGCGCGCCGCCCGGGACCGCAACGCGCAGACCCGGATCGGCTACTTCGAGCCGGACGGCCCCGGCGAGCCGCAGGTCGCCCCGCGCCCGTACCAGGCCGGCCAGCACCCGCAGCAGGGCGGCGGCTACCCGCAGCCGGGCCCCGGCGGCCGCCCGCCGGTCGCCCCGCCGCCCTACCAGCGGCCCGCGCAGGACGGCCGCTACGCCCCGCAGCAGGGCCCGTACCAGCCCCAGCAGCCGCAGCAGGGCGGCCACCCGCAGCAGGGCCGGGGCGGCCGTCCGCCGGTCGCCCCGCCGCCGTACCAGGCGCAGCAGCACCAGCAGCCGGCCGGCTACGGCGGGCAGCCGGGCTACGAGGCGCCGCCGAACTACGGCGCCCCGCAGCGCCGGGCCGAGCCGCCGCCCCGCAGCGCCGCCCGGAGCCGGAGCCGCCCCGCGAGCGGGAGCGCGAGCGCGAGCCGCGCCGGCGCAGCCCCAACCGGATGCGGATCCCCGGCCTGGGCTGCCTGAAGGGCTGCCTGCTGGTGCTGGTGGTGCTGGCGGTCGGCTGCCTGGCGCTGTGGAACTTCACGCCGCTGCCGCACTACTGGGACAACGTGGTCGGCTGGTACGACTCGGCCCGGAACTGGGTCACCAGCCATACCTGACAGTGGAATTGACGCTTTGTCGACAATCTCGCGAAATTCCACCGGATCGGTACCTCCCCGGGGGCCCTCCGCGGCCCCCGGAGGCCCCGCGGGCGCGTAGGTTGTTCGTCGAGCACCGACCTACACGAGCCCACGGAGCAGCATTGGCACGCAAGATCGGCAGCCGGTACACCGTCCACCAGGTGATCGGCCGCGGCTCGGCCGGCTCCGTGTGGCTCGGCGAGGGCCCCGACGGCCCGGTCGCGGTGAAGCTGCTGCGCGAGGACCTCGCGGCCGACCAGGTGCTGGTCGGCCGCTTCGTCCAGGAGCGCGCCGCCCTCACCGGCCTCGACCACCCGCACGTGGTCGGCGTCCACGACATGGTGGTCGACGGCAGCGACCTCGCCCTGGTGATGGACCTGGTCCAGGGCAGCGACCTGCGCACCCGGCTGGAGCGCGACGGCGTGCTCAGCCCGCTGGTCGCCGCCTCGGTGATCGCCGACGTCGCCGACGGCCTGGCCGCCGCGCACGCCGCCGGCATCGTGCACCGCGACGTCAAGCCGGAGAACGTCCTGCTCGACCTCGCCGCCCCGCCCGGCCCCGGCGGCGCCCCGCGCGCCAAGCTCACCGACTTCGGCATCGCCCGCCTGGTCGACGCCCCCCGCCGCACCCGGGCCACCCGGATCATCGGAACCCCCGACTACCTCGCCCCCGAGATCATCGAGGGCCTGGAGCCGCGCGCCGCCGTCGACATCTACGCCACCGCCACCGTGCTGTACGAACTGCTCACCGGCACCACCCCGTTCGGCGGCGGCCACACCGGCGCGGTGCTGCGCCGGCACGTCACCGAGAACGTCCCCCCGGTCGAGGGCATGCCGGACGGCCTGTGGCGGATCATCTCCGAGTGCCTGGCCAAGGCCCCCGCCTCCCGGCTGCGCGCCGCCGAGCTGGCCGCCCGGCTGCGCGCCCTGCTGCCCGAACTGGCCGGCGTCGGCCCGCTCGCCGTCCCCGAGCAGCGCGCCGCCGTCGAGGAGGTCCCCACCCCCGGCGAGGCGGTCTACGCCGAGAGCGACGCCTTCGCCGGCAGCGGCACCCACCGCCGCCGCCGCGGCCCCGCCGTCCCGCTGGTGCCCGGCCCGCAGCCCGACTCCACCCGGGACACCCACACCAGCCTGCGCCGCCCCTCCGCCCAGGAGCTGGCCTCCTACGCCGAGGAGTCCCGGGCCCAGCGCGACCGCCCCGCGGCCGGCCCGCACCGCCGCACCCGGGCCCAGATGATCCGCCGCCGCCGCACCCTGGCCGTGCTGATCGCCGTGGTCCTGCTGCTCGCGGGCGCCGCCGCCGCGTGGACGGCGTTCGCCGCCGAGCCCCCCGCGGGCGCCTCCGCGGCGGTGCACACCGGCTGGTACCCCCGGTTGTAGCCGAGCCCCCCCGCCGAACCATTACCCTTGAGGCGTGGCAGCCGTCGATCCTTCCGAAGAGCTCAAGAACCTCGATTCGACCATGGCGTCGATCGAGGCCGTCCTCGACCTGGACAAGATCCGGGCCGACATCGCGACCCTGGAGGAGGAGGCAGCCGCCCCCAACCTGTGGGACGACCTCGCGAACGCGCAGAAGGTCACCAGCCGGCTCTCCTTCCTCCAGGGCGAGCTGCGCAAGGTCGAGACCCTGCGCGGCCGGGTCGAGGACCTGGGCGTCCTGTTCGAACTGGCCGAGGCCGAGGACGACGCGGACACCCGCGCCGAGGCCGAGACCGAGCTGGTCGCCGTGCAGAAGGCCGTCGAGGAGCTGGAGGTGCGCACCCTGCTCTCCGGCGAGTACGACGCCCGCGAGGCCCTGGTCAACATCCGCGCCGAGGCGGGCGGCGTCGACGCCGCCGACTTCGCCGAGCAGCTGATGCGCATGTACCTGCGCTGGGCCGAGCGGCACGGCTACCCGACCGAGGTCTACGACACCTCGTACGCCGAAGAGGCCGGCATCAAGTCCGCGACCTTCACCGTCAAGGCGCCGTACTCCTACGGCACCCTCTCGGTCGAGCAGGGCACCCACCGCCTGGTGCGGATCTCCCCGTTCGACAACCAGGGCCGCCGGCAGACCTCCTTCGCCGGCGTCGAGGTGCTCCCGGTCGTCGAGACCTCCGACCACGTCGACATCGACGAGGGCGACCTGCGGATCGACGTCTACCGCGCCTCCGGCCCCGGCGGCCAGGGCGTCAACACCACCGACTCCGCGGTCCGGATCACCCACCTGCCCACCGGCATCGTGGTCTCCTGCCAGAACGAGCGCTCCCAGATCCAGAACAAGGCCTCGGCGATGAACGTCCTCCAGGCCAAGCTGCTGGAGCGCCGCCGCCAGGAGGAGCGCGCCGCGATGGACGCGCTCAAGGACGGCGGCTCGTCCTGGGGCAACCAGATGCGCTCCTACGTCCTGCACCCGTACCAGATGGTCAAGGACCTGCGCACCGAGCACGAGGTCGGCAACCCGCAGGCGGTGCTCGACGGCGACATCGACGGCTTCATCGAGGCGGGCATCCGCTGGCGCAAGCAGCGCGAGAACTGAACGCGCGGTTAAAGAGCGGCAAGGCAAGAACGGGAAGGGCCCCTCCGCCGTGGCGGAGGGGCCCTTCCCGTGGTTCGTGGTTCGTGGTCAGCGCAGCAGCAGGGCGAGCACGAGCACCGCGGCGAACAGCAGGCCGAGCAGCACCGCGGGGTTGAGCGCGGCGAACGGCCCGTGCTGCTCCTGCTGGAGCCGGGCCCTGTTGGCGCGGCACACCGGGCAGCGGCCGTCGCTCACGCGGCCGTTGCAGTTGGCGCACACCAGTTGGTCGCAGGTCATGCGATCTCCTCCTTGCTGCATAGCCAACGTGCCGGAGGCGGATTCGGTTCCGACTGCTTACCACTCTGCCAGGTTCCCCACCCCTCGGCTCCCGGAGGAGAAGGGTTATCGATCTGTGACGTAGCTCGCAATTTCCGGGGCGAACCCGAACAACACCTGACGAAACCACGGTCAGTAGGCGTCCGGCGACTGCGGGTGCAGTTGGGCATCGCGTAAGGTCACTGGCTCCGATCCACCTAGGATGGCCCCCGTGATGCAGCCGTGATCAGATTCGACAACGTCTCCAAGACCTATCCCAAGCAGAACCGTCCGGCCCTGGACAACGTCTCGCTGGAGATCGAGAAGGGCGAGTTCGTCTTCCTGGTCGGTTCGTCCGGTTCGGGCAAGTCGACGTTCCTGCGCCTGTGCCTGCGCGAGGAGCGCCCCTCCACCGGCGACGTGCACGTGCTCGGCAAGGACCTGGGCAAGCTCTCGAACTGGAAGGTGCCGCACATGCGGCGCCAACTGGGCACCGTCTTCCAGGACTTCCGCCTGCTGCCGAACAAGACCGTCGGGCAGAACGTGGCGTTCGCCCTGGAGGTCATCGGCAAGCCGAAGAGCGCCATCAACAAGGTGGTGCCCGAGGTGCTCGACCTGGTCGGCCTCGGCGGCAAGGAGGACCGGATGCCCGGCGAGCTGTCGGGCGGTGAGCAGCAGCGCGTGGCGATCGCCCGCGCGTTCGTGAACCGGCCGATGCTGCTGATCGCCGACGAGCCCACCGGCAACCTCGACCCGCAGAACTCGGTCGGCATCATGAAGCTGCTCGACCGCATCAACCGGACCGGCACCACCGTGCTGATGGCGACCCACGACCAGGCCATCGTCGACCAGATGCGCAAGCGCGTCATCGAGCTCGACAAGGGCCTGCTGGTCCGCGACCAGGCCCGCGGCGTCTACGGCTACCAGAGCTAGAAGAGAGAAGCATGCGCGCCCAGTTCGTTCTGTCGGAGATCGGCGTCGGTCTCCGCCGCAACCTGACCATGACCATCGCCGTCGTGGTCAGTGTCGCGCTGTCGCTCGCCCTCGCCGGTGCCTCGCTGCTGGTCCGCGACCAGGTCAACTCCATGAAGGACTACTGGTACGACAAGGTCGAGGTCAGCATCTACTTCTGCACGAAGGCGGACCACAACTCGCCGCAGTGCGCGTCGGGCGAGGCGACCGACGACCAGATCCAGGCGGTCAAGGACGGCCTGGCGAAGATGCCGCTGGTGCAGAACTACACCTTCGAGAACTCGCAGGAGGCGTTCAAGCACTTCCAGGAGAGCAACCCGGACAACCCGCTGCTGGCGGCGGTCGGCCCGGACGCGATGCCGCAGTCCTGGCGGGTCAAGCTGAACGACCCGACCCGGTTCGACGTGGTGCAGAGCGCCTTCGCCGGCAAGCCCGGCGTGAAGTCGGTCGAGGACCAGCGGAAGATCCTGGAGAACCTGTTCGGTCTGCTGCGCGGCCTGCAGACCGCCGCGTTCGTGATCATGGTGCTGATGCTGTTCGTCGCCCTGCTGCTGATCGTCAACACCGTCCGGGTGTCCGCGTTCAGCCGCCGCCGCGAGACCGGCATCATGCGGCTGGTCGGCGCCTCCAACTTCTACGTGCAGATGCCGTTCATCGCGGAGGCCGCGTTCGCCGCGCTGCTCGGCTCGGCGCTGGCCTCGGCGCTGCTGCTGGGCGGGCACTTCTTCGTCCAGGGCTGGCTGGCCAAGAAGGTGGCGTTCATCCACTTCATCGGCCTGTCCTCGGTGCTGGCGGTGATCCCGCTGCTGGTCGTGGTCGGCATGGCGATGGCCGGCGTGGCCGCGTTCTTCACCCTGCGCAAGTACCTGAAGGTCTGACGGACCGTCGGCGCCACCGGCCGGCGGGCCCGCCGCGGCACTAGACTCGCGGGCATGCCGACACCGCAGCGGGTACGCCAGGGGATGACGCTCGGCCTGGTGTTCGGCGCGGTGCTGTTCGCCGGAGCCGCCTCGGGGGCCTGGGGAGAGCCGGACGGCTCCTCCCGGGCCCCTTCGTCGTCCGAGGGCCCGCCGCACGCCGACCTCGCCGGGGCCGACCTCACCCCGCAGCAGGCCCGGCAGTTGGTCGGCGACAGCGGCGACCGCTGGGCGGCCTACCTGAGCCCGCAGCAGTACGCGGACCTCACCGGCGGCCGGTACGCGGGCGTCGGGCTGAACGTGGACCGGGAGGCCGGCGGGCCCACCCTGGTCGCCGAGGTGGTGCCCGGCTCGCCCGCCGCCCGGGCCGGCATCGAGCCCGGCCAGCGGCTGGTCACCGTCGACGGGGCGCCCGCCGAGCAACTGCCGGTCACCGAACTGGTCTCCCGGCTGCGCGGCGGACCGGCCGGCAGCACGGTCGCCGTGGACGTCCGGGACGGGGCCGGGCCGGTGCGCGAACTCACCCTCACCCGGGCCGAACTCTCCACCCGCGAGGTCGAGGTGGAGCACCCGGCGCCCGGCGTGGCCCGGATCGCCGTGCACGCCTTCACCGAGGGCGTCGCCGAGCAGGTGCGGGCCGCCGAGGCCGGCTCCCGGGGCGTGGTGCTCGACCTGCGCGGCAACTCCGGCGGGCTGGTCGGGGAGGCCGTCGACACCGCCTCGGTGTTCCTCGACGGCGGCCCGGTGGCCAGCTACCAGGTGCACGGCGAGCACCGCGAACTGACCGCCGCCCCCGGCGGCGACACCGCCGTCCCGCTGGTGGTGCTGGTCGACGGCGGCACCATGAGCGCCGCCGAACTGCTGGCCGGCGCGCTCCAGGACCGCAGCCGGGCCGTCCTGGTGGGCAGCCGCACCTTCGGCAAGGGCACCGTCCAGCAGCCCAGCCGGCTCGCCGACGGCTCGGTGCTGGAACTCACCGTCGGCCGCTACCAGACCCCGGCCGGCCGCTCCCCGGACGGCACCGGCGTCCAGCCCGACGTGCCGGCCGCCGGCGAGGACCCTCAGGCGCTCGCCCTCAAGGTGCTGGACGGGCTGAGCGGCTCCGCCCCCGGCGCCACCGGCACCCCCGCCGCCCCCGCTGCGCCCGCCGCCGGGGCCGCCGGGCCCGCCGCGCCGTAAAGGGGCTGCCGCGCCCGCCGCCGAAGTGCGAGAATGACCGGGCTATGGCAAAGGAAACGGGCAAGAAGCTGGTCGCGCAGAACAAGAAGGCGCGGCACGAGTACACCATTCTCGACACCTACGAGTGCGGCATGGTGCTCACCGGTACCGAGGTCAAGTCGCTGCGCGAGGGCCGGGCCAACCTGGTCGACGGCTACGCGTACGTCCAGGGCGGCGAGGCCTGGATCGACAACGTCTTCATCCCCGAGTACGCCCAGGGCACCTGGACCAACCACTCGGCGCGGCGCAAGCGCAAGCTGCTGCTGCACAAGATGGAGATCCGCAAGATCGAGTCCAAGGCGAAGGAGAGCGGCCACACGCTGGTCCCGCTGTCGCTCTACTTCAAGGACGGCCGCGCCAAGCTCGAACTCGCCCTCGCCGTCGGCAAGAAGCTGTACGACAAGCGGCAGACCCTGCGCGAGCGCCAGGACCGCCGCGAGTCCGACCGCGCGGTGGCCGCCGCCCGCCGGCGCTCCGGCCAGGGCTGATCCCCTGTCAAGCGTCTGACGGGGCCCGGCCAACCGGTGTGATGGGACGCCTCCGTATCATCTCCGGGTGGACATCTCGCTGTTGAGTGGCTGGCTGCCGTGGACCTTCCGAATACTGGCCGTGGTGGCGGTCGTGGCGGCGCTGTTCAGAGTCAGCCCGTTCTGGGTCCGCCACCGGCTGCCCTGGGTGGTCGGCGGGGCGGCCGTCGGCACCGGGCTGGCCGCGCTGCTGGTGCTGGCGTTCGGCGGCATCCAGGACCCGCTGCCGCCCGGCCTGTGGCTCTGGGTGTGCTGCGCCCTGCTGGGCCTGGGCGGCCTGGCGGCCGGCGTCCGGCGGGTCCGCTGGTGGAACCTGACCGCCGTCCCGGTGGCGGTCGGGATGTCCCTGCTCTGCGCCGCCAACTCGATCAACATCTCCACCGGCTACTACCCGAACGTGGACGCGGCGTTCGGCGACCTGACGAACGCCCCGGTGCCGCAGCAGATGACCCTGGAGGAGGCGCTGTCCACCGTCGGCCGGGCCACCGAGGGCCGGGTGGTCGTGGTGGACATCCCCGCCGAGCCGAGCGGCTTCAAGCACCGCCGCGAACTGGTCTACCTGCCGCCGGCCTGGTTCCGCAGCAAGGTCCGGCCCAAGCTGCCGGTGGTGGAGATGATCGGCGGCCAGTTCGCCGCGCCCGACAACTGGATCCGGGCCGGTGGGGCGGCCGGGAGCGCCGACGCGTACGCCGCCGCGCACAACGGCTACGCCCCGATCCTGGTGATGGCGGACGCCACCGGGGACTTCAAGACCGACACCGAGTGCGTCAACGGCAAGCACGGCAACGCCGAGGACCACCTGGTCAAGGACATCCCGCCGTACGTCGCCAAGACCTTCGGCACCGCCACCGACCCGCGCTCCTGGGCCGTGGTCGGCTGGTCGATGGGCGGCACCTGCGCGGTGGACCTAGCCGTGGTGCACCCCGACGTGTTCGGCCACTTCGTCGGCATCTCCGGCGACCTCGGCCCCAACCTCGGCAGCAAGCAGGCCACCATCAACGACCTGTACGGCGGGAACGCCGCCGCCTGGGACGCGCACGACCCGCTGACCGTCCTCGGCCGGGCCAAGAAGGACGCCTACCGGGGTTCCAGCGGCTACTTCCTGGTCGGCGGCGAGGAGGGCGGCAAGCACCTGGAGAACGCCCAGGCCCTGGACCGGGCCGCCCGGGCGGCCGGGCTGGACACCAAGGTCGAGGTCCACCTCGGCAAGCACGACTGGCAGTTCGGCACCGCCGGTTTCAAGCTGGCGCTGCCCTGGCTGGCCCAGCGGACCGGCCTGCCCGGCGCGAACTGACCTCGGGCGGCCCCGGGCATCAATGCGCTGGACCCTTGACGCGCCGGTTGAGTACTATGGCAGCGCACCACCCGGAGGGCCCCGCCCGCCGGAGCTGTTTCTCAAAAAAACATGGGGATGATCGGTTTCGACAGTGACAGTCGAAACAGGAGAAGCGAGCCGAGGAACGCGGCAATGATCTCGTTAACCATCTGTCGCAAAAAAATAATCGCCAACTCTAAGCGCGATTCCCAGCAGTTCGCTCTCGCAGCCTGATCTGCGAAAGTGAATGGGTGTCAGCCCGGGGCGTTCCCGACCCGGATCCTGGCATAATCTAGGGAACTCAACCTTCCACCCCGGTCGCGGGGGTGGCGGGGAAACCAAACAGTGACTGGGCCTGTTGGCGGCTTGTCCGCGTGACCGCCAGGGCCGAGAAACTCACAGCGGACTGCGCTCGGAGAAGTCCTGAATCCACTTCACTGGACCCGGGTTCGATTCCCGGCATCTCCACCACCCCATGTGCACCGCAGAGCCGCCCCCCGTTCACCGGAGGGCGGCTCTCGTGCGTTCCGGGCCCTCACACGCCGCCTCCGGGCCGGGTGAGCGGACGGTACCGCGCCCTTCACACCGCACAACGAGTCCGAAATCGTGGGTTCCTAGCGTCATGCCCAAGGACAACGGAACGCGAAGGAGCAGCCCCATGGACGGCACCACCACGCGCGGCAGGACGGGCGGCCGCTGGATCCAGCAGTGGGACCCGGAGGACACCGCGTTCTGGGCGGCCACCGGCCGCCGCACCGCCCGCCGCAACCTCGCCTTCTCGGTGCTCTCCGAACACATCGGCTTCTCGATCTGGAGCCTGTGGTCGGTGATGGTGCTCTTCATGGGCAAGGAGTACGGCATCGACCCGGCCGGCAAGTTCTTCCTGGTGGCGATGCCCACCCTGGTCGGCGCCTTCGTCCGGATCCCCTACACCGTGGCGGTCGCCCGGTTCGGCGGCCGGAACTGGACGGTGGTCTCCGCGCTGCTGCTGCTCCTGCCCGCCCTGGCCGCCTGGTACGTGATGCACCCCGGCACCTCGTACACCACCTTCATGCTGGTCGCGGCGCTCACCGGGTTCGGCGGCGGCAACTTCGCCTCCTCGATGACCAACATCAACGCCTTCTACCCGGCCCGGCACAAGGGCTGGGCGCTCGGCCTGAACGCCGGCGGCGGCAACATCGGGGTGCCGGTGATCCAGCTGGTCTCGCTCGGCGTGATCGCCTGGGCCGGAGCCGGCCACCCGCGGCTGGTGCTCGGCGTCTACCTGCCGCTGATCGTGGTCGCCGCGCTGTGCGCCGCCCTGTTCATGGACAACCTCGCCCCGATGCGCTCCGACACCGGCGCGCTGGCCGCCGTCGTCAAGGAGAAGCACACCTGGCTGATGTCGGTGCTGTACATCGGCACCTTCGGCTCCTTCATCGGCTTCTCCTTCGCCTTCGGCCTGGTGCTGCAGAACCAGTTCGGCCGCACCCCGCTGCAGGCCGCCCAACTCACCTTCCTCGGCCCGCTGCTGGGCTCGGTGATCCGCCCGCTCGGCGGCAAGCTCGCCGACCGGTACGGCGGCGCCCGGATCACGCTGTGGAACTTCGCCGCGATGGCCGCCGCCGCGAGCGCGGTCACCTACGCCTCGTCGATCCGCTCGCTGCCGGTCTTCCTCACCGGCTTCGTCGCCCTGTTCGTGCTCGCCGGGCTCGGCAACGGCTCCACCTACAAGATGATCCCCGGCATCTTCGACGCCAAGGCCCAGGACCGGATCGCCGCCGGGGCCGCCGCCGAGGAGGCCGCCGCCTGGTCGCGCCGGATGTCCGGCGCCGCGATCGGCGTGATCGGCGCGGTCGGCGCCCTCGGCGGGCTCTTCATCAACCTCGCCTTCCGGGAGTCCTTCCTGATCGCCAAGTCCGGCACCCCCGCCTTCGTCTCCTTCCTCGCCGCCTACGCCGTCTGCTCCGCCCTCACCTGGGCGGTCTACCTGCGCCGCCCCGCCGCCGGGGCCGCCACCGAAACCCCCGCCCTCACCCGGGTCTGACCGGGCGTCACACTCCCGGAAGCACCCCGGAAGCACCCCGGAAGCATCCCGCAAGAACCCCGCAAGCACCCCCTCGGAAGCCCCCGGACCGCCCCGACCTGCCGCGAAACACGCCGGTAATCGGGGCGACCCGGGGGTGACACCGCGACCGGACACGATTGATCACCCACCCGACCGCCGCCCCGTCCCCCGCCAGGACACTCCGGGCCGCGCAGCTAAGGACCACACCGCATGGCCGACCCGACCCGATGCCAGCCGGCCGAACCGGCGCCCACCGATGCCGAGCCCACCGAAGCCGCCGCGCCCACCGATGCCGCGACCACCGTCGCCGAGCCGGCCGCGGCCGCCGGGCCCGCCGAGGCCGGCCCGCTGGCCGGCTGGACCGTCGGCATCACCGCCGCCCGCCGCGCCGACGAACTCGCCGCCCTGCTGCAGCGCCGCGGCGCGGACGTGCTGCGCGCCCCCGCCCTGCGGATCGTCCCGCTCGCCGACGACGGCGAGCTCCACACCGCCACCCGCGCCCTGATCGCCGACCCGCCCGACCTGGCCGTCGCCACCACCGGCATCGGCTTCCGCGGCTGGCTGGAGGCCGCCGACGGCTGGGACCTCGGCGACGACCTGCGCGCCGCCCTCGGCCGGGCCGCCGTGCTGGCCCGCGGTCCCAAGGCCAAGGGCGCGATCCGCGCCGCCGGGCTGCGCGAGTCCTTCTCCGCCGCCACCGAGTCCTCCGCCGAGGTCCTCTCCCACCTGCTCGACCAGGGCGTCGACGGCCGCCGGATCGCCGTCCAGCTGCACGGCGCCCCGCTGCCCGGCTTCGTCGAGTCGCTGCGCGCCGCCGGCGCCGACGTGGTCGAGGTGCCGGTCTACCGCTGGCTGCCGCCCGCCGACCCCGGCCCGCTCGACCGCCTCCTCGACGCGGCCTGCACCGGCGCGGTCGACGCCGTCACCTTCACCTCCGCGCCCGCCGCGATCAGCCTGCTGGAGCGGGCCGCCGAGCGCGGCCGCACCGAGGAGCTGCTGCACGCCCTGCGCCGCGACGTCCTGGCGGTCTGCGTCGGCCCGGTCACCGCCGCGCCCCTGGACGCGCTGGACGTCCCCACCGTCTGGCCCGAGCGGATGCGGCTGGGCGCGATGGTCCAGACCCTCACCGCCGCCCTCCCGGCCCGCTCCCGTCCGCTCCCGGTGGCCGGCCACACCCTGGAACTGCGCGGCCGGGCCGCCCTGGTCGACGGCCTGCTGCGCCCCGTCCCGCCGGCCGGCATGGCCCTGCTGCGCACCCTGGCCCACCGCCCCGGCTGGGTCGTCCCGCGCGCCGACCTGCTCCGCGCGCTGCCCGGCAGCGGCGACGACGAGCACGCCGTGGAGTCCGCGATGGCCCGGCTGCGCCAGTCGCTCGGCGCCCCCGGCCTGATCACCACCGTGGTCAAGCGCGGTTACCGGCTCTCGCTCGACCACTGAGCGGAGCCACCGGGCGGGGCCGCCGGGCGGGGCCGCCGGGCGGGGGTCCGGGCGTTCGGCGGGGCCCCGTCTACCGGAGAGGAGGCCGGTTCCCTGTAAGATCTTCCGTCCGCCTTTTTCTCCGCACCTTTGGGGGGCTCCTTGGGCGCGCACGGCTCCGCCGAGCACCGATCCGACACCGTCCGCGACCGCGAGATCGCGGGGGAGCAACGGCATCTCGACACCGTCTACCGGCGGTTGGAGGAGAAGCTGGCCGAGGCGGAGTACATCCTGGAGGACGCCGCCAAACGGGTGCAGGTCGGCACCCCCGGCGCGCTCGCCGAGCGGGACGCCCAGGTGTACCGGGCCGGTGCCCACCTGCAGCGGTTGAACAACGAGTTCGAGGACTTCCTGTTCGGCCGGATCGACCTCCAGCAGGCCGACGCGCCGGAGGAGCACGGGATCCCGTCCCAGACTCCGCTGGACCCGGCCGACCCGGCCGTCGCCGAGAGCCTGCACATCGGCCGGCTGGGCGTGCTGGACGCCGAGTTCGGCCCGCTGGTGATCGACTGGCGGGCCCCGGCCGCCGCGCCGTTCTACCGGGCGACGCCGCTGGAGCCGGGCCGGGTGATCCGGCGCCGGGTGATCCGGTCGAAGGGCCGGAAGGTGATCGGCGTCGAGGACGACCTGCTCCGCCCCGACCTGGCGCCGACCCTGGACGGCGAGGAGCTGGCGGTGGTCGGCGACGGCGCGCTGATGGCGACGCTGGGCCGGGCCCGCGGCCACTCGATGCGCGACATCGTCTCCTCCATCCAGAAGGAGCAGGACGAGGTGATCCGGGCCGCCGCCGCGGGCGCCACCCTGGTCACCGGCGGCCCCGGCACCGGCAAGACCGCGGTGGCGCTGCACCGGGCCGCGTTCCTGCTCTACCAGGACCGCCGCCGGTACGCGGGCGGCATCCTGGTGGTCAGCCCGACCGCGCTGCTGGTCTCGTACACCGAGGGCGTGCTGCCCTCGCTGGGCGAGGAGGGCCAGGTGGCGATCCGCGCGGTCGGCAGCCTGGTGGACGGGATCGAGGCGTCCCGCTACGACAGCCCCGAGGTGTCCCGGATCAAGGGCTCGGCGCGGATGGTGCAGCTGCTGCGCCGGGCGGCGCGGGCGGCCCTGGAGCTGGGCGCGCCGACCGAGCTGAAGGTGTTCGCCCGCGGCCGGGCACTGCGGCTGGACGCGGGCCGGCTGAAGGCGGTGCGCGGCAACGTGGTGGGCGGCGGCGGCACGCCGCTGAACCTGCTGCGCCCGCGGGCCCGCCGCCTGCTGCTGGACGCACTCTGGTCGGAGGCGGTCCGCGACCTGCCGAAGCCCACCAGCCACGCGGAGCGCGAGCAGCGCCAGGAGGAGCGCGAGTCCTTCGACGAGTACGTGTCCGACGAGGCCCCGTTCCTGGCCTTCCTGGACGCCTGGTGGCCCGCCGTCACCCCGCGCCGGGTGCTGGCCACCCTCAAGCAGCACCGGCACACCAACCGGATCGCCCGCCGCGCGGTCACCCCGGAGGAGTCCCGGCTGCTCGCCGCGTCCTGGCGGCACCTGGACGAGCGCGGCGCGGGCGACCTGTCCGCGCACGACGTGGCGCTGGTCGACGAGCTGCAGGTGCTGCTCGGCGAGCCGGCCCGCCCGAAGGTGCGCGAGGTGGACGCGGTCGACATGCTGACCGGCCTGGACGAGGTCACCACGTACGGCGAGCGGATGTACCGCCAGCGCGAGCGCGAGCGCGTTCCGGAGGAGCGGCGCGAGTACGCGCACGTGATCGTCGACGAGGCGCAGGACCTCACGCCGATGCAGTGGCGGATGATCGGCCGCCGCTCCCGGATGGCGACCTGGACGATCGTCGGCGACCCGGCGCAGTCCTCCTGGCCGTTCCCGCAGGAGGCGCAGGCGGCGATGGACGAGGTGCTGGCGGGCAAGCCGCGCCGCCGGCACACGCTGACCGTGAACTACCGCAACCCGGCGGAGATCGCCGAGGTGGCGGCGAAGGTGCTGGAGCTGGCCGCCCCGGGCACCCCGTCGCCGAGCGCGGTGCGGGCCACCGGCGCGCACCCGCGGTTCGCGGCGGTCCGCGAGCCGGACGCGGCGGCGTTCGGCGCGGCGGCCCGGGCCGAGCTGGAGCGGCTGCTGGGCGAGGTGGACGGCACGGTGGCGGTGGTGGTCCCGATGGACCGCCGGGCCGAGGCGGCCACCTGGACCGAGGGCCTGGGCGAGCGGGTGGTGGCGCTGGGCAGCCTGGAGGCCAAGGGCCTGGAGTACGACGCCACCGTGGTGGCCGACCCGACCGGCATCGCGGGCGAGTCGGAGGCGGGCCTGCGGGTGCTGTACGTGGCGCTGACCCGGGCCACCCAGCGGCTGACGGTGCTCTCCGGCCCGGACGACCTGCCGGACGCCGCGGGCGTCCCGGCGCTGCTGAAGTAGCCGGAGCAGCACGAAGGCCCCCCACCCGGAGGTGGGGGGCCTTCGCCACGTTGAACACCGACCCGCCATGCTCGCCTCGCGGCAAGTGGTCCCTCGAAGGGACGAAGGTTGGGCCCGGGGGCTTGGATCGAGCCGGTGCCGTTCCAATGTAACGCATCCGCGCCGACGGGCAAGGAGGTGCTGCTCCGGACCGGGCGCTTTGTGGGGTCCGCACACTCAATGCACGTTATTTCTGGCAAGCCCTTGGTCGGTGCGACCATCGAGGTCTAGCATGCCGAGCGGCATGGAACTTCAACAGTTTGTTGATTCAGGAAGAAGGACGTCGATGGCGACGGTGCCCAGTGTCTCGAACTCGATCACGGTCCGGTTGGAGGTCCCGGCCACCGGCAACGCGGTGAGCTCGATCACCACCGCGGTGGAGTCCTCCGGCGGTTCGGTCACCGGTCTCGACGTCACGGCCTCCGGCCTGGAGGCGCTGCGCATCGACGTCACCGTGGCGGCGTCCTCGGTGGCGCACGGCCAGGAGATCGTCGAGAAGCTCCGCACCATCGACGGCGTGAGCATCGGCAAGGTCTCCGACCGCACCTTCCTGATGCACCTCGGCGGCAAGATCGAGATGTCCTCGAAGCTGCCGATCCGCAACCGCGACGACCTGAGCATGATCTACACCCCCGGCGTGGCCCGGGTCTGCATGGCGATCGCCGAGAACCCGGAGGACGCCCGCCGGCTGACCATCAAGCGCAACAGCGTCGCGGTGGTCACCGACGGCTCCGCGGTGCTGGGCCTGGGCAACATCGGCCCGAAGGCCGCGCTGCCGGTGATGGAGGGCAAGGCGGCGCTGTTCAAGCGGTTCGCGGGCATCGACGCCTGGCCGCTGTGCCTGGACACCCAGGACGCCGACGAGATCGTGGCGATCGTCAAGGCCATCGCGCCGGGCTTCGCGGGCATCAACCTGGAGGACATCTCGGCGCCGCGCTGCTTCGAGATCGAGGCCCGGCTGCGCGAGGCGCTGGACATCCCGGTCTTCCACGACGACCAGCACGGCACCGCGATCGTGGTGCTGGCCGCGCTGACCAACGCGCTCAAGGTGGTCGGCAAGGAGATCGGCGAGATCCGGGTCGTGATGAGCGGCGCCGGCGCCGCGGGCACCGCGATCCTCAAGCTGCTGATGGCCGCGGGCGTCGCGCACGCCACCGTGGCGGACGTCCGCGGCGTGGTCCACCAGGGCCGCGAGGACCTGAACGACAGCCTGCGCTGGATCGCCGAGAACACCAACCGCTCCGGCCGCACCGGCACCCTCAAGGAGGCGGTGGCCGACGCCGACGTGTTCATCGGCGTCTCCGCCCCGAACGTGCTGGACGGCGACGACCTGGCCACCATGGCCAAGGACGCGATCGTCTTCGCGCTGGCCAACCCCGACCCGGAGGTCGACCCGGCGGTGGCCCGGCAGACCGCCGCGGTGGTCGCCACCGGCCGCAGCGACTTCCCCAACCAGATCAACAACGTGCTGGTCTTCCCGGGCGTCTTCCGCGGCCTGCTGGACGCGCAGAGCGCCAGCGTGGACACCGAGATGATGCTGGCCGCCGCCCGGGCGCTGGCCACCACCGTCACCGACGACGAGCTGAACCCGAACTACATCATCCCCAGCGTCTTCCACCCGGGCGTGGCCAAGACCGTCGCGGCCGCCGTCCGGGACGCCGCGGTGGCCGCCCGCGGCGACGCCGAGCCGGCCCCCGAGACCCCCACCCCGGGCATCGTCGGGACGCTCGACACCGGTGCTTTCCCGGCCGTTCAGCTCTGAGCTCCGCCCCGTCCGGCGTCCCCGCGTCCGGCGGGGGCGCCCGAGCCCTTGCGACACAAGGGCAAGGGGCGTGTTTGGGCTTGTCGGTGCCAGGGCGTACGGTAGCCCTGCGACGGGGAGGCGTGTCCGACAAGTACGGTACGTCCCCAGTTGCGCCACGGCGTGTCGTCCCGGCCGCCGCCCGTTCCGGCCGTGCCGGAGCCGACGGAGCGTCACACCTCCGTCGGGTGGGCGCTGTTCGGGTCAACCACGCCGGTTCCCGATTGGCTTTCTCAGTGCCGGTCGGGGCAGGATTCGTACCCAGGCGGGCAGTTTGCGGCGCTTCGCGGTGCGAGCCCGGCCCCTGACCACCCCTCGCCTGAACGAACACCGTCGCGCGGACCGGCCATGCCTCCGTGCACGGCAGAGCAACAGACCACAGGAGTACACATGAACCGCAGTGAGCTGGTGGCCGCGCTGGCCGAGCGCGCCGAGGTGACCCGCAAGGACGCCGACGCCGTGCTGGCCGCCTTCGCCGAGATCACCGGCGAGGTCGTCGCCAAGGGCGACGAGAAGGTCACCATCCCCGGTTTCCTGACCTTCGAGCGCACCCTGCGCGCCGCCCGCACCGCCCGCAACCCGCAGACCGGCGAGCCGATCCAGATCGCCGAGGGCTACAGCGTCAAGGTGAGCGCCGGCTCGAAGCTGAAGGAAGCCGCGAAGGGCAAGTGACCCCCCGCAGCTGAACGCACCGGTGGCCCGGACCCCTCGGGGGTCCGGGCCACCGGCTTTCCCGCGCGCCGCGCTCAGGCGGTCAGCAGGACCTCGGACACCTCGGAGCCCGAGGGCAGCTCGATGTGCGCGCCCAGGTCGCGCAGCTTGTCCATGAAGTTCTCGTAGCCGCGGTTGATCAGGTCGATGCCGTGCACCGTGGAGGTGCCCTCGGCGGCCAGCGCCGCGATCAGGTACGAGAAGCCGCCGCGCAGGTCGGGGATGACCAGCTCGCCGCCCATCAGCTTGGACGGGCCGGAGACCACCGCGGAGTGCTTGAAGTTGCGCGCCCCGAACCGGCACGGGGTGCCGCCCAGGCACTCGCTGTACAGCTGGATGTGCGCGCCCATCTGGTTCAGCGCCCCGGTGAAGCCCAGCCGCGACTCGTACACCGTCTCGTGCACGATCGACAGGCCGGTGGCCTGGGTCAGCGCCACCACCAGCGGCTGCTGCCAGTCGGTCTGGAAGCCCGGGTGCACGTCGGTCTCCAGGGCGATCGCCTTGAGCTCGCCGCCCGGGTGCCAGAACCGGATGCCCGCGTCGTCGATCTCGTAGGCGCCGCCGACCTTCCGGAAGGTGTTCAGGAAGGTCATCATCGGGATCTGCTCGGCGCCCCGGACGTAGATGTCGCCCTTGGTGGCCAGCGCCGCGCACGCCCAGGAGGCCGCCTCCAGGCGGTCCGGCAGCGCCCGGTGGGTGTAGCCGTCCAGCTCGTCCACACCGGTCACCAGGATGGTGCGGTCGGTGCCCAGCGAGATGATCGCGCCCATCTTCTGCAGCACGCAGATCAGGTCGACGATCTCCGGCTCGATCGCGGCGTTGCGCAGCTCGGTGACGCCCTCGGCGAGCACCGCGGTCAGCAGTACCTGCTCGGTCGCGCCGACCGACGGGTAGGGCAGCTCGATCTTGGTGCCGCGCAGTCGCTGGGCGGCCACCAGGTAGGTGCCCTGCGGGTGCTTCTCGATGGTCGCGCCGAACTGGCGCAGCACCTCGAAGTGGAAGTCGACCGGCCGGCCGCCGATGTCGCAGCCGCCGAGGCCCGGGATGAACGCGTGCCCGAGCCGGTGCAGCAGCGGACCGCAGAACAGGATCGGGATCCGCGAGGAGCCGGCGTGCGCGTCGATGTCCGCGACGTTGGCGGACTCCACGTGCGACGGGTCGAGGATCAGCTCGCCGTCCTCGTCGCCGGTGCGGACGGTGACCCCGTGCAGCTGCAGCAGGCCGCGGACGACCTTGACGTCCCGGATGTCCGGGACGTTGCGCAGTCTGCTGGGGCCCTGGCCGAGCAGCGCGGCGACCATGGCCTTGGGGACCAGGTTCTTGGCGCCGCGGATCTGGATCTCGCCTTCGAGCGGGTTTCCGCCGTGGACCAGCAGGACGTCGTCGGTCATCGTTCTCGCAATCCGGGTGCGCAGGAGGTTTTCGGCTGCGGAGTTGGGGGAAGGGCCCTTCACCACCACTAGATGGTAGGGGGTGGGCGATTGGTTCCGGTGTGCCCTAATGGTGATCATGCTGTAGGGGGGACTCCACGGCACCGCCACTGGGCCGGACGGGTGGCCCGTCGAGGGCCGGTCCGGCGGCCCCGCGGAGCGGGTCGCCGGGTGTCCGGGGACGGCCGGTCGGGGGCATGATGTCAGACATGGAAGCGGCCCCCTCGCTCACCGGGCGACTGCTCGTGGCGACGCCCGTGCTGACCGACCCGAACTTCGCCAGGTCGGTGGTCCTGCTGCTCGACCACGACGCCCAGGGGGCGCTCGGGGTGGTGCTCAACCGGCCCACCCCGGTGGACGTGGCCGCCGTGCTGGACGGCTGGGCGCCGCTGGCGGGCGACCCGGCGGTGCTCTTCCAGGGCGGCCCGGTGGCCCTGGACTCCGCGCTGGCGGTGGCCGTCGTCCCCGGCGAGGAGCAGCACGGCGCCGACCCGCTCGGCTGGCGCCGGGTGCACGGCGCGATCGGCCTGGTCGACCTGGAGGCGCCGCCCGAGGTGCTGGCCGGGGTGCTCGGCGGGATGCGGGTGTTCGCCGGCTACTCGGGCTGGTCGCCCGGGCAACTGGAGGAGGAGATCGCCGAGGGCGCCTGGCACCCGGTCGACTGCGAGGCGGGCGACGTCTCCTGCGCCGAGCCGGACCGGCTCTGGCGGGAGGTGCTGCGCCGCCAGCGCGGGCCGCTGGCGATGCTCGCCACCTACCCCGACGACCCGCTGCTGAACTGAGCCCGGAGCCCGCGCACGTGGTGGCCCGGTTCCGGGCGGCCCCCATAGACTTGGCACCCATGAGCACTCTTGAGCCCGAGCGCGGTCTCGGCACCGGCACCCTGGTCGAGCCCGTCCCGCAGACTTCGCACGGGGACGGCGACCACGAGCGCTTCGCCCACTACGTCCAGAAGGACAAGATCATGGAGAGCGCGCTCTCCGGGTCCCCCGTGGTGGCGCTGTGCGGCAAGGTCTGGGTGCCCGGGCGCGACCCGAAGAAGTACCCGGTCTGTCCGATGTGCAAGGAGATCTTCGACGGGCTGAACAACCCCGGCGGGGACGACAAGAAGGACTGACCGCGGACGACCTGCGCAGATACCTCCCGACTGGTCTATGCCAATCGGGGTGGTCCGGGGCAGGATGAGGCCCATGGACCTCATCCCTGCCCCGTCGCACGTCCAGGCCCGCACCGACGCCCCGCCCTTCGTCCTGCACGCCGGCTCCCGGATCGCCGCCGCCCCGGGCACCGGAGCCGCCGCCCGCCGGCTGCGCGCCGAGCTGTCCGCCGCCACCGGCTTCGACCTGGACCCGGCCGCCGCCGGGCAGGACGGCGACCTGGTGCTGGCGCTCGACCCGGAACTCGGCGCCGAGGAGTACCGGCTGAGCGCTGCGGCCGACGCCGTCCGGCTCACCGGCGGCAGCGCCGCGGGCCTGGCGCACGCCGCGCAGACCCTGCGCCAGCTGCTCGGCCCCGCCGCGTACCGCAGCGCTCCGCTGCCCGGCGCGAGCTGGACGGTGCCCGCGGTGGAGGTCCGCGACGCGCCCCGGTTCGGCTGGCGCGGCGCCATGCTGGACGTCTCCCGGCACTTCATGCCCAAGGCCGGCGTGCTGCGCTTCATCGACCAGCTCGCCGCGCACAAGCTCAACGTCCTGCACTTCCACCTGACCGACGACCAGGGCTGGCGGATCGAGGTCAAGCGCTACCCGAAGCTCACCGAGGTCGGCGGCTGGCGCGAGCGCTCGATGGTCGGCTACCGGGCCGGCAAGCGGCACGACGACCAGCCGCACGGCGGCTACTACACCCAGGACGACCTGCGCGAGATCGTCGCGTACGCGGCCGCCCGGCACATCACCGTCGTCCCCGAGGTCGACCTGCCCGGCCACAACCAGGCCGCCGTCGCCGCGTACCCCGAGCTCGGCAACACCGACGTGGTCGACACCGCCGCGCTCGGCACCTGGACCGACTGGGGCGTCAGCGAGAACATCCTGAACCCCTCCGAGGCCACCCTGCGGTTCTACGAGCACGTGCTGGAGGAGGTGCTGGAGATCTTCCCCTCCACCTTCGTGCACCTCGGCGGGGACGAGTGCCCCAAGGACCAGTGGAAGCGGTCCCCGGCCGCACAGGCCCGGATCGCCGAACTCGGCCTCGAGGACGAGTTCGAGCTGCAGAGCCACATCATCCGGCACTTCGACCGCTGGCTGGCCGAGCGCGGCCGCCGGCTGATCGGCTGGGACGAGATCCTGGAGGGCGGGCTGGCCCCCGGCGCGGCCGTCTCCTCGTGGCGCGGTTACGACGGCGGGATCGCCGCCGCGAACGCCGGGCACGACGTGGTGATGTGCCCCGAGCAGCACGTGTACCTCGACCACCGGCAGGCCGACGGCGAGGACGAGCCGGTCCCGGTCGGCTGGGTGCGCACGCTGGAGGACGTCTACCGCTTCGAGCCCGTCCCGCCGCAGCTCGACGGGGACGCCGCCGCGCACGTCATCGGGACCCAGGCGAACATCTGGACCGAGTTCATGGACACCGGCCGGGACGTCGACTACAAGGCGTTCCCGCGGCTGGCCGCGTTCGCCGAGGTCGCCTGGTCCGACCTGCCGCGCGACCCGGCCGCGCGCGACTGGGCGGGCTTCGAGCGCCGGATGGCCGGCCACTACCCGCGGCTGGACGCGCTCGGCATCGAGTACCGCCGCCCCGAGGGCCCGCGCCCCTGGCAGCGCAAGCCCGGCATCGTCGGCCGCCCGCTGGCCGGGAAGCCCGGACCGTCCGGCGAGAACACCGCCCCGTGAGCCCGCGGGCCCGGTGACGGAGAGTCAGGAGGAGGGAACTCCGGGCGAGGCCCGGTCGTCATGACCAGGTGAACAACCGATCACCCGGGACACGACCTGATCGCGGCCGCGTCCGGAGTTGTCCCGAGTTGTTCGGACCTGTCCGCCACCCGGGAAATGATCAGCGGTCTTTGTGTGCCAGAGTTGCCCAACCCGCACCGATCGCCCGTACCCTACGGGCGGCAGTCCGCACTGCAAATGGAGCACGGTGGGAACCTGGTGAACCGGACGATCATGTTGCCGGCCTCGGTGGACGAGGCGGTCGAAGCGCTGGCCGCGACCCCCGGGGCGGTGCCGGTGGCGGGCGCCACCGACCTGATGGAGGCCGTCAACGCCGGGCGGCTGCGGCCCGCCGCCCTGATCGGACTCGGCCGGATCACCGAACTGCGCGGCTGGCGCTACGAGGATGGCGGCACCGCCGTCCTCGGCGCCGGACTCACCCACGCCCGGATGGACCGCCCCGACTTCGCCGCCCTCATCCCCGCCCTCGCCGACGCCGCCCGCACCGCCGGACCCCCGCAGGTGCGCAACGTCGGCACCCTCGGCGGCAACGTCGCCACCGGCGACCCGGCCGGCGACACCCTCCCGGTGCTCGCCGCCCTCGAAGCCACCGCCACCCTCGCCCGGGCCGGCAGCGTCCGCGACGTGCCGATCAGCCACCTGCTCACCGGACTCGACCCGCTGCGCCCCGGCGAACTGCTCACCTGGGTGCGGGTCCCGCTGCTGCACGCCCCCCAGGTGTTCCTCAAGTCCACCGGCCGCAGCGGCCCGGCCCGCGCCGCCGCCTCCGTCGCCCTGGTCCTCGACCCCGCCCGGCGCGGCGTGCGCTGCGCCGTCGGCGCCGTCGCCCCCGTCCCGCTGCGGCCGCTGGAGGCCGAGAGCTGGGTGGCCGGCTGCATCGACTGGGACGCCCGCGGCGCCGAGGGCGCGGTCCTGATCGACCCCGCCGCGCTCGCCGCGTTCGGCGAGTACGTGGCCGGAGCGTGCGTCCCCGAGGGCGGGCCGCACGGAGAGGGGGCGGGCTCGGCAGCGACCCGCCTGCGGCGTACCGTGGCGGTGCTGGCCCGCCGGGCACTGGGAAGGGCGCTCAAGTGACGGACGAACTGCTGAACCACCCCGGGGCGCTCACCGGCGACGTGCGCCCCACCGCCTCGTACGCGCTGCGCGTCAACGGCGTCGAACGGCCCGTCACCGACGCCTGGATCGGCGAGAGCCTGCTGTACGTGCTGCGCGAGCGGCTCGGCCTGGCCGGCGCCAAGGACGGCTGCGAACAGGGCGAGTGCGGGGCCTGCTCGATCCAGGTCGACGGCCAGCTGGTCAACGGCTGCCTGGTGCCCGCCGCGCTCGCCGCGGACAGCGAGATCAACACCGTCGAGGGCCTGTCCGGCGCGGGCGGCGCCAGCGACGTCCAGCAGGCGCTCGCCGACTCCGGCGCCGTCCAGTGCGGCTACTGCACCCCCGGCCTCGCCATGGCCGTCCACGACCTGCTGCAGCGCAACCACCGCCCCGGCGAGGTCGAGGCCCGCCAGGCGCTCTGCGGCAACCTGTGCCGCTGCACCGGCTACCGCGGCGCGCTCGCCGCCGTCCAGGCCGTCGCCGACGCCCGCGAAGCCGCCCTGGAAGCCGAGCTCGAAGCCGCCGAACAGGCCGCCGCCGCAGGCCCGGCCGCCGAGCACGCCCCCCCGGCCGCCGCCGAACCGCCGCACCCCGACCCGGGCGGCGAACTCCCGCTGTACGCCGACTCCGAGATCTGGCACGAGGCCGACCAGCCGGCCCCGCCGCAGCCCCCCGTCGCGCAGGACGACGACACCCTGCGGGCCGGCGGCTACGCCTACCCGCCCACCCCGCCGCACGGCACCGCCGTCCCGGGCTCCTGGAC
Source organism: Kitasatospora sp. YST-16 (assembly GCF_026802215.1). NCBI lineage: Bacteria > Bacillati > Actinomycetota > Actinomycetes > Kitasatosporales > Streptomycetaceae > Kitasatospora > Kitasatospora sp. YST-16. The sequence continues at coordinate 2,451,888 of NZ_CP113837.1, read as the reverse complement.
CGGCACCGACGCCTACGCGGCCCCCGACGCCTACGCGGCCCCCGACGCCTACGCGGCCCCCGACGCCTACGCGGCCCCCGGCGGCTTCCCCGCTCCCGATGCCTTCGCCGCGGGCGATGCCTTCGCCGCGGGCGGCACCGACCCGTTCGGCACCACCACGTACCACGACGCGGGCCCCTACGACGGCACCGTCTACGCCACCGACGGCTACGGCACCGACGGCTACGGCACCCCGTACCCCGGCCACGACGCCACCCCCGCCCACGGCATCCGCCTCCCCGAGGACGAGAACGCATGACCTCCGCCACCGAGCTCCCGGCGGCCGCCCCCGCGGACCACGAGACCGGCACCACCGGCCTCGGCACCTCCCCGCTGCGCACCGACGCCCTCCCCAAGGCCCTCGGCATCTACCCCTACGCCGCCGACCTGTGGGCCGAGGGGCTGCTCTGGGGCGCCGTGCTGCGCTCCCCGCACCCGCACGCCCGGATCGTTTCGGTCGACACCGCCCCCGCGCTCGCCGTCCCCGGCGTGCACGCCGTGGTCACCGCCGCCGACCTCCCCGGCGGACCGGACGGCACCCCGGACGGCGCCCCCGACGGACCGCTCGCCGCCGACCGCCCCGTGCTCGCCGCCGGCGTCGTGCGCCACCACGGCGAGGCCGTCGCCGCCGTCGCCGCCGACCACCCCGACACCGCCCGGCTGGCCGCCGCCGCGATCCTGGTCGAGTACGAGGTGCTGGAACCCGTCACCGACCCCGAGGCCGCCTTCCACGCCGCCCCGCTGCACCCCGACGGCAACCTGTTCCGGCACCTGCCGCTGCGCACCGGCGACCCCGACGCGGTCGGCGAGATCGTCGTCGAGGGCCTCTACCAGGTCGGCCGGCAGGACCCGGCCCCGATCGGCGCCGAGGCCGGCCTCGCCGTGCCCCGCCCCGACGGCGGCGTCGAACTGCACCTGTCCTCCACCGACCCGCACGGCGACCGCGACCGCACCGCCGCCCGCCTCGGCCTCGACCCCGACCGGGTCCGCCTGGTCGTCACCGGCGTCCCCGGCGCCACCGGCGACCGCGAGGACCTCTCCTTCCAGGTCACCCTCGCGCTGCTCGCGCTGCGCACCGGACGGCCGGTCAAGATGGCCCTCACCCGCGCCGAGTCCTTCCAGGCCCACAACACCCGGCACCCCGCCCTGCTGCGCTACCGCCACCACGCCGACGCCGAGGGCCGGCTGGTCAAGGTCGAGGCGCAGATCCTGCTCGACGGCGGCGCCTACGCCGACGTCTCCGCCGAGGCGCTGGCCGCCGCCGTCGCCTTCTCGGTCGGCCCCTACACCTGCCCCAACGTCTTCGTCGACGCCTGGGCGGTGCGCACCAACAACCCGCCGGCCGGCCGGATGCGCGGCGAGGGCGCCCTGCAGACCTGCTTCGCCTACGAGTCGCAGCTCGACCAGCTCGCCCGGCAGCTCGGCGTCGACCCGGTGGAGATCCGCCGCCGCAACGCCATGACCACCGGCGACCCGCTGCCCACCGGACAGGCCGTCACCTGCCCCGCCCCCGTCGAGGCCCTGCTCGACGCGCTCGACGCCTCCCCGCTGCCCGCCCTCCCGCTCGACGACCCGGAGGCCGACTGGCTGCTGCCCGGCGGCCCCGGCGGCGCGGGCGACCCCGCCGCGGTGCGGCGCGGCATCGGCTACGCGGTGGGCATGGTGCACATGCTCGGCGCCGAGGGCGAGGACGAGGTCGCCACCGCGACCGTCCGGGTCTCCGGCGACCACGCCACCGTGATCTGCGCGGCCGTCGACTCCGGCCAGGGCTTCGCCACCCTGGCCCGGCAGATCGTCCAGTCCGTGCTCGGCGTCAGCGAGGTGTACATCGCGCCCGTCGACTCCGACCAGTCCGCGGCCGGGCCCGCCGCCCGCAGCCGGCACACCTGGGTCTCCGGCGGCGCCGTCGAGCGGGCCGCGCTGATGGTCCGCCACCAGATGCTGCAGCCGATCGCCGCCGACTTCGGCATGTCCGTCGAACTGCTCACCATCACCGACGGGAAGATCACCTCGTATGACGGCGTGCTCGGCATGCCGGTCAGCGAGGCCCTGGAGGGCCGCGAGCTCTGGGCCACCGCCCAGTGCCGGCCGCACCCCACCGAGCCGCTCGACCCCGAGACCGGGCAGGGCGACGCCTTCGTCTCCATCGCGTTCTGCGCGATGCGCGCCGTCGTGGACGTCGACATCGAACTCGGCGCCGTCCGGGTCGTCGACGTCACCGTCGCCCAGGAGGTCGGCCGGGCCCTCAATCCCCGGCAGATCGAGGACCGGATCGAGGGCGCCGTCGCCCAGGGCGTCGGACTCGCCCTGCTGGAGAACCTGCGCACCGAGGGCGGCGTCCCCGTCAACGCCTCGCTCACCGGCTACCGGCTCCCCACCGCGCTCGACACCCCCGACGTCCGGATCGCCGCCCTGCTGGAGGAGCGCGACGTGGTCGCCCCGTTCGGCGCCAAGGCCGTCAGCGCGGTGCCCGCCGTGGTCGCGCCCGCCGCGGTCGCCGCCGCGGTCCGCGCCGCGACCGGGCTGCCGGTCGGACGGCTGCCGATCCTGCCGGAGGACGCCACGGTGCCGGCCTGACGGGGCTGCTGGGGGCTGCTCGGTCCGACGACGGGCCTGGCGCGGGCCTGATCGGTCCGGTGGCCCCGCCCGTTCGGGCGGGGCTTCAGCGCTTCTGGTCGGTCTTGGTTTTGCTCTTGCTCTTGGTCGCCGACGTCGCGGCGCGGACGTGCTCCGCCCAGGCCGTCTGGAACGCGTCGCCGCTCTGGCCGGTCGCCGCGGCCAGCTCCTCCGCGTACCCGCTCGGCTTGGCGTAGTGCGCGGCGACGAAGGCGAACACCTTGGCCTCCCCGTACGTCGCCGCCAGGTACCGCACCGCGTCGCCGCTCAGCGCGTAGTTCGCGGACCGGGCCTCGGCGGTGTCCGCGTAGAACTCGCCCTCCTCGCCCGGCAGCCGGCCGTCGAACTCCACCTCGCGCAGGTCGTCGGCCAACTCCTCGCGGGCCAGCGAGTCCTTGCCGCGCAGCGCCATGAACTCGGCGAAACCCTCCGCCACCCAGTCGTGCGGCTGCCCCTTGCCGGCGGCCGTCGGACGCTCCGACAGCAGCGTGGCGACGATCGCGTGCGCCATCTCGTGCCGGCCGATGTCCGTCACGCCCTCCTGCCAGTGCGAGCCGGTGAACCGGCTGTCGGTGGTGTCCATCACGATCCGGCTGCTGCCGACCGTCATCCCGTCCGCACCGTTGCGGCCCGGCGCGTCGGCCGCCACCACCGGCATGTTGACGCCGGCCTCCAGGCTGTCGTCCTGCTTCCCGTCGCCCTGGTACAGCTTGTTGTAGACCTCCCGGTTCTTCTCCAGCACCACGAAGAACCCCTGCGCGCCCCGCCGTTCGCCGGCCGGCGCCGGCGCGAACTGCCGCCAGGCCGACAGGTCGTCGCCCGCGGCCCGGGCCAGCACGTCCACGTCCCGGTCCAGTTCGCCCTCCTGGCCCTTGTCCGCCATCGCCACCAGGTGGTCGCGCACCCGCACCGACAGGTCGTCGTACACGTCCCACGGCGCCGGGTAGTACCCCGTGTCCAGGCTCTTGCCCTGGTGGTCCTTCACCGCCCCGACCCCGGTTATCACCTCCGTGCCCGACCCCACCGGCAGCACCTGCCACCCGTACTCCTCGGCGATCGGCAGGTTGTCCACGTCCTTCACCTGGTGCACGAAGTCCACCCGCAACTGCCCGTTCAACGGCGACGTGGACACCTCCCAACGCGCCGTCTCCCACGGCACCTTGAGCAGGTTCCGGAACACCAGCCGCTGCCGGTCCTTCACCGCCCCCGCCGCGAACGGCCGGACGAACGCCTCCTCGTCCTTCGCCGCCAGCGCCCGCGTCAACCCGTCCGCGACCTTGCGCCAGTTCTCCTGCTCCACCACGTACGCGGGCGTCGTCGGCCGCTTCCGGTGCACCTGCAGGTACGCCGTCCCACCCACCGCGGCCGCCACCACCAGCAGCACCACCCCGATCCCCAGCCACGCCAGCACCCGCGCACCCCGCCGCGGCGGCTGCGGCGGGTACGGGTACGGGTAGGGGTACGGCGGCCGGTACTGCTGATCCTGGTACTGCTGGTACGGCGGCGGCGGGTACACCGGCCCCGACTGCCCCGGAAACGACTGCTGCCCCGGCACCGGCCCACCGGACTGCGGCGGATGCGTCAAGAGACCCCCCTGGACGAACGACGCGCCATTCATAGCACAGCCCCCGACCCACCCCCACCAGCCCTTTCCCCACCAGCAGTGCGTGAACGATACGATCCCCCCGTCCCAGCCCCCACAACCCGGGCCGGGACACCGACCGGGGGGTGGGGACACGCATGACGCACAGCCGAATCACGCGAACACTGGGCACGGCCGCCCTGACCGCAGGCATCCTGCTCGGCACCCTGCCGACCGCGCCGGCGGCGTCGGCGGACCAGGTGCGGGACGGGCAGTGGGCGAACTCGTACTTCGGGCTGGACAAGGTGTGGTCGGTCAGCAAGGGCGACGGGGTGACCGTCGCGGTGATCGACACCGGGGTCAAGGCCAGTCACCCGGATCTGACCGGGTCGTTACTGCCGGGCTATGACCCGGGGGGCCAGGGCCGGGAGATCAAGCCGACCAGCGAGCACGGGACGGGCATGGCGAGTCTGATCGCCGGTCACGGGCACGGCAACGGCGAGGGCGTGGTCGGCCTCGCGCCCGGTGCCAAGATCCTGCCGGTCTACCGGGGGGAAGGCAACACGATGCCGCAGGGCATCGAGTGGGCAGTCGACCACGGTGCCAAGGTCATCAACATCTCCCAGGTCACGACCACGAGTGGGCCGGAAGACTTCGTCGAGGCGGTGTCCTACGCCCTCCAGCACAAGGTGCTGGTCGTGGCCGGTTCCGGTAACAACGCCGGCGCGGTCCGCACCCCGGCGAACACTCCAGGTGTGTTGGCGGTCGGTGCCGTGGACAAGAACCAGAAGATCTGGGGGAAGTCGAACTACGGTCCCGAGCTCATGCTGACGGCACCCGGTGTCGGCATTGTGACGGCCGCCCCCGAGACGGTCGGCTCCTGCCGGAACCCGTACTGCATCGGCGACGGGACTTCGGTTGCCACCGCTTATGTCTCTGCCGCGGCGGCCCTGGTGTTCGCCAAATATCCGGATCTCACGCCAGGGCAGGTGGCCAATCGCCTGGTGAAGACTGCCACGGTCCCCGCCGGTGTCTCCCAACTACCCGACGCCCGCTACGGGTACGGCACCATCCATCCCTACGAAGCCCTGACCAAGGACATCCCGCCCGGCCCCGCCCAAGGACCACTAGCAGCCTCCGCCGACACCGCAGCCACGGACAGCACTGGCCAAGGCCCGGACGGGCATCGCTCCGATCCGGCTGTACAGGGCATCCAACAGCCGTCGTCCGGCCTGTCGTTGCCGCTGATCGCGGGCATCGGCGGCGGCGCGGTGGCGCTCCTGATCGTGGTGATCGTCGTGGCGGCAGTGGCGAGCAGCCGGAAGCGCAGGCGGGCCCAACCGCTGCCCTACCAACCGGGCCCCGTCCCGCCGCCCCACACCGCCCCGCCGGGCTGGCCGCCCGCGCCGCCGCAGCAGTACGCGCAGCAACCGTACGGGCCGCCACCGGGGTATCCGCAGCAGCAGGCGCCCTATCAGGGGCCTTACCAGGGCGGCGGTCGGTAGCCGAGGAAATGTAGTGGCCCTGCCACGGGAGGCCAGTGCCAGGGCGGGTGGCGGACGATACGATCGGACCGTCCTGTGTTCCGGGGGCGCTGCGAGAACGAACGGGCTGTCTACTGACGGGTGTTTGATGAGGCTGGCCAGACTGACAGGTGCGCTCGGTACGACCGCTTTGACAGCGGGCATGCTGTTCTCGGGGGCGCCGGTGGCGTCGGCGGACCAGGTTCGGGACGGGCAGTGGGTGAACTCGTACTTCAACCTGGACAAGGTGTGGGCGGTCAGCAAGGGCGACGGCGTGATTGTCGCGGTGATCGACTCGGGCGTTGACGCCTCGCACCCGGACCTCGCGGGTTCGGTGCTGCCCGGCTACGACCCGGGTGGTCAAGGCCTCAACACGAATCCCACGGATGATCACGGCACCTCGATCGCGGGAATCATCGCGGCGCACGGCCACGGAAGCGGAGACGGCGTGGTCGGCCTTGCGCCGAGCGCGAAGATCCTCCCCATCTACAAGGGGAAAGCGGACGGGACCAGCGCTCTTCCCGAAGACATCAAGTGGGCGGTCGACCATGGCGCCAAGGTCATCAACCTTTCCCTGGGGAGTGACGCGAAAGCAGGTTCGCGCTCTGCTCTGACAGAGGCGGTCGCCTATGCGGCAAAGAACGACGTGCTCATCGTGGGGGCGGCGGGCAACGAATCCCTCAAGACCGTGGACAGCCCCGGCAATGAGCCCGGGGTGCTCGCTGTGAGCGCCGTCGACAAGTCCGGTGCGATCTGGCCTCGGGCGAATTCCGGCCCCGAGGTGAAGATCGCAGCCCCCGGTGTGGACATCGTCATCGCCTGTGCGGGCGGAAAGTACTGCATTGGTGACGGCACGTCCGAAGCGACCGCGTACGTCTCCGGTGCGGCGGCCCTTCTCCGTGCGAAGTACCCTGAACTGACGGCTGGTCAGGTGGCCAGCCGGTTGGTCAAGACGGTGCAGGTGCCTGCTTCGCTGCAGGGTGCGAAGGTGCCTGACTCGCGTTACGGGTACGGGATCTTGGCGTTGTACGAAGCCCTAACCAAGGACATTCCCGCAGGTCCGCCACAGGGCCCGCTCGGTGGTGCCTTCGGAGCGACTTCGGAACCCTCGTCGACTTCTTCCGCGGCTGCGGGCGGCGCAGGGGCAAGTCCGGCCGGCACCCTGCCGCCTCTTCACTCGGTGTCCGGCGGGAGCTCTGCGAGCTCCGGCGTGGGAACCGGAGCTCTGGTCGCGGTCGTTGGCGGGGCCGTCGTACTGGTGGTCGTCATCGTGATCGTCGTGGCAGCGAGTCGTCGTCGTGCCGCCTCGGTGCCACCGCCTGGCCACCCGCCGTACGGTGCTGCTCCTCGATGGCCTCCGGCTCCCCAGCAGTACAGCGGTCAGGGACAACCAATGCCTCCACAGCCGTACGGGAACCAGGCTGCTCCGCCGCAGTACCCTCCGCAGCAGAACCCCTACAACTGATCGCAGGCTTCGGTGGCGGCGCGGTGGCACTCCTGATCGCGGTAATCATGGCGGCGGCAGTGGCGAGCAACCGGAAGCTCAGGCGAGTCGAACCGCTGCCCTGTCAACATCAACCGGGCGCCGGCCGGCCGCCCTACACCGCCCCCGCCGGGTATCCGCAGCAGCAGGCGCCCTATCAAGGGCCTTACCAGGGCGGCGGCTGGCAGTAGCCAGGTGGTGGTGAAACGTGACAGACCTGTCGTGGGAGGCCCCTGTCCGGGCGAGCGACGGACGATAGGATCGGACCGTCCTGCGTTCCGGGGGCGCTGCGAGAACGAACGGGCTGTCAATCGACTGACGGGGTACTGATGACGCTGACCAAAGCCATGCGCGTGCTCGGCGCGACGACACTGACGGGAGCGTTGCTGTTCAGCGCCGCCCCGATGGCGTCGGCGGACCAGGTGCGGGATGCGCAGTGGGCCAACTCGTACTTCAACCTGGACAAGGTGTGGTCGGTCAGCAAAGGCGATGGTGTGATCGTCGCGGTGATCGACTCCGGGGTCGATGCGAACCATCCCGACTTGGCGGGGTCCGTGCTGCCGGGATACGACCCGAGTGGTCATGGGTGGGACGCCAAGCCGACCGAGGAGCACGGGACGGGCATGGCGAGCCTGATCGCCGGGCACGGGCACGGCAATGGTGAGGGCATACTCGGCCTTGCGCCCGGAGCCAAGATCCTGCCGATCTACCGGGGAACGACGACGACGACCAGCGATGCCATGCCGCAGGGCATCAAGTGGGCGGTCGACCACGGTGCCAAGGTCATCAACATCTCTCAGGTCACGCCCCGAGGGGTGGAGGACGGCTTCGCCGATGCGGTGTCCTACGCGCTCCAGCACAAGGTGCTGATCGTGGCCGGCTCCGGAAACGACGCCGGCCCGGTCCGCACCCCGGCGAACATTCCCGGGGTGCTGGCGGTCGGTGCCGTGGACAAGAGCCAGAAGGTCTGGGCGAAGTCGAACTACGGCCCGGAGGTCATGCTGACGGCACCGGGCGCCGACATGGTGATGGCCGGTGTGGAGGGGCTCGGTTCCTGCCAGGGCCAGTACTGCAAGGCCGACGGCACTTCGGACTCGACCGCCTACGTTTCCGCTGCTGCGGCCCTGGTGTTCGCCAAGTACCCGGACCTCACACCGGGGCAGGTGGCCAACCGTCTGGTGAAGACGGCTGCAGCTCCTGCCGGTGCCGCCCAACTGCCGGATGCCCATTACGGATACGGAATCGTCCAGCCGTACGCGGCGCTCACCAAGGACGTTCCCGCCGGATCCGCACAGGGGCCGCTCGCTGCCGGTGCCGCTGCTCCGTCCGCCGGCTCCCAGGCATCGACAGGCGCGGGCAACGGTGACGCGAGTACGGGCGGACTTGATTCTCCCGGTGCTGTGACGGGTATTCAGCAGTCTTCGTCGGGGTCGTCGTCGTTGCCTCTGATCCTGGGCATCTGTGGTGCTCTGGTCGTGCTGCTCATCGTGGTCGTTGCGATTGCCGTGGCAAGCAGCCGGAAGCGGAACCGTTCGCAGGGGTTCCAGGCCCAGGTCGGCGCTCCTGCTCAGTACGGGACCCCGCCAGGGTGGGGCCCGGCACAGCAGCAGTACGGCCAGCCCGGGCAGCAGCCCCCGCCGCCGTACGGCTACCCGCCGCAGCAGCCGCCTTATAACAACCCGTACCAGGACGGGAACCAATCGCGTTGACGGTGTGTTAGCGCGCCGTCCAAACGCGATACGATCGAACGCTCTGACTGAGACAACCCGTCAGTCAGAGTGCTACCACGGGGAAGTTTCGACACTCCAGGGGGAGAGGGCCTCGTGTCCGACGGATACAGCGTCAACCCTGCAGAGCTGGAGGCAGTCGTCAAACGACTGCGGGCCCTCCAGCAGAACATCAGCACCTGCGGGACCAACACCAAGTACAAGACCGACATCACCCAGGATGCCTTCGGCGGTGACTTCGTCGAGGCCCGGGCACTGTACAGCGCGCACGGGAACATGCAGGCGTTCCTGACCCAGACGATCTCGTCCATCGACGCGCTCATCAACGAGTACGGCGACAAGACCCAGATCGTCCACGACCGCTACGTGGGTCGTGAGGACGACGGTCAGACAACCATGAACCAGATTCAGGCGGGGTGAGTCAGAGATGGCCGAGAGGACGCAGTTCGACAGCTACGCCCTGATCCCGCTCAAGAACATGGTGTCCGGCTCGAATCCCGGGCGGATCAAGGAAGTCGGTCAGCACTGGCAGAACGTCCACGAGGAGCTGACGCAGGCCGCCGCGGACCTGCAGGCGGCGATCGAGCACGCCACCGCGAACTGGACCGGCGCGGCCTCGCAGGGCTTCGCCACCAAGGGCGGGCAGATCCAGCAGGGCATGGTCAGCACCGCCGCGCACGCGCAGAACACGTCCGTGGCGATGAACTACGCGGCGACCGCGCTCGAGCAGACCAAGTCGACCATGTCGCAGATCAAGGTCCCTAGCTTCATGGACCGGGTCGGCAAGACCTTGAGCGACGGCTTCGCCAGTTCGGACGAGGGGTTCAAGCGTGACCTCGCGTCGGGCATGAACCGGATCGACGCGGTCAACAAGAACGCGCACGACCTGTCCGCCACCGAGGTCGCGCACCAGTACGCGATCGGTGTGATGGAGCACCTGGGCCCGCAGTACACCCAGGCTGCGGCGTACATGGACGCCGGTCAGCCCAGCATCTCGGAGCCCGGGCAGAAGTTCCCGCCGGACCCGCCCACCACGGTTCTGCCGCCCGGCCACACCCCGCCGAGCCTGCCCAACCCGAAGTACCCGAGCGGGGTGCCGCCGCAGGAGCCGCAGCAGCCTCCGACGACGGGGCTGCCCGGGGTGCCGCATCCGACGCAGCCGGTGCATCCGGTGCAGCCGGTGGTTCCGCCGGGGGGGACGTTGCCTCCTGGGGGTACGTTGCCGCCGTTCACTCCGCCGACGTTCACGCCTACGCCGCTGCCGCCTTCGACCGGGATCCTGGGGGTTGACCCGCCGCCTGTGGTGGGGACGCCGCCGGGGTCCGGTGGTGGGCTGCCCGGTGGGGTGGGGACGCTGCCGAGTGGTGGTGGCGGTGGTGTCGGCGGGTCCGGTGGCGGTGGTTACGTGCCGGGTGTCGGCGGTGGCGGTTACCTGCCCGGTGGCGGTGGTCTCGGCGGTGGTGGCCGGGTGTCCGGCGGCGGTGGGCTGTCGGGTGCCGGCGGGGCCGGTGGCAGCCGGGTGTCCGGTGGCTCGGGTGCCGGAGGTGCCGGCCGTGGTGCCGGTGCCGGTGCCGGTGCTGCGGGGGCCGGTGGCTCGGGTGCCGGTGGTGCCCGCGGGGCTGCGGGAGCCGGCGGGATGGGCGGCATGCACGGCGGTGGCGCCGGTGGTGCGCGGGGTGGTGCTGCCGGTGGCAAGGGCGGCAGCGGCCTGGTGCGCAAGGCCGGTGGCACGGTCGGTGGTGCGAAGGCCGGCGGTGCCGGTGGACGGGCGTTCACCGAGGGCGGTTCGGGCATCGGGAAGGGGCGTGCCGGGCAGGCGGGCGCGGCCGGGATGCACGGCGGCTCGGGCAGCGGCGGCAGCAAGAAGAAGAACCAGGGGCACCGTCCCGACTACCTGGTCGAGGACGAGGACACCTGGCGCGGTGGCGAGGCCAACCCCGGCGTCATCGAGTAGTCGAACGGGGATGCGGCGGGCGTCGGCGGTGGTCCTGGGGACCGTTGCCGGCGCCCGCCGCCGTTGTGCGCGCGGGGTGGTCAGTCGAGGTGGAGGGTGACCCGGTCGTCGTAGAAGGCGACCAGGCCGGCGATCTTCTGGGACTCGGCGAACGGGGTGGGGTACGTCCAGGCGATGTTCGGGTGGAGGGTGTCGCCGAGGCGGACGGAGAGGTGGTCGGCGGCGCCCTTGTAGGGGCAGTGGGTGGTGCGGGTGCCCGGTTCGAAGAGCGGGAGGACCAGGTCGGTGGGGGCGAGGTAGCAGCGGACGGGCAGGCCGGTCTCGAAGAGCAGGCGCGGGGAGCGGGAGAGCGCCAGCAGGGTGCCGTCGAGTTCGACCCGGACGGTGCGGGAGGAGGCCAGGATGTCGATCCGAGTGTACGGGGAGCGGGCGTGGGTGAAGACCTGCTCGTCCTCCTCGTACCAGGCGTCCATCGCCGCCCAGTCGAAGCGCAGGTGGTCGCGGAGCGCCCCGGCGGGGGCGTCGGGGTACTGGCGGACGGCGTGCTCGGCGGTGCGGCCGTTCGCGGTGAGGTCGAAGACCCGGGCGGTGCCGAGCAGGGGGCGGCTGGAGACCCGGTCGGTGGGGGTGAGCAGGTCGGTGCGGACGTCGGCGGTCGGGAAGTAGTGGACGGGGTGGCGGGGGCGTTCCCAGACCAGCAGGGCGCGGGTGGTGTCGGCCACCGCCAGCCCGCCGAGGTAGGTGCGGATGCGTTTGCCGCAGGGTTCGATCCGCGGCACGGTGCCGTCGCTGGAGGCCATGCCCGGGACAACGGCCGGCGCCGCCCGGGAGTTTCCGGACGGCGGGGCGGGAACCGGGGAAGCGAAAATCGAAAAGGGGAAATGGAAATGGCGGCGGAATTCACCGGGCGACCGGCCGAGAATGGCGGGCGCCCGGTGAATTCCGCCGGGGTGGAATGGAGACCATGACGGGAATCGAACCCGTGTAAACCGCTTTGCAGGCGGTTCCCTCAGCCACTCGGGCACATGGTCATGGGGGGTGGTGCGAACGGTGCTGGAACGGTGCCGCGAACGGCGCGATCGGGCCCGCGCAGACGTCAGGACGCCTTCGGCACAGGGGAGTTGCGGATCAGGCGCAACAGCGGCAGCGGTGGCCGCGGCGACAGGAGCGGGCGCAGCCGGGACAGGAGGCACAGGTGCGGGGCGCTGCGAGGGCCGCCGTCTTCCTGTTCATCGCCTTCTCCTGTCGTGTGCCGGACCGTGCCGGACTGTGTGGGGCTGCACCGGATGCTTCCTGCGGTCCGGTGAATTCACTATAGCGGGCGGCGGCGGGGCGGAGTCAATGTCCTTTCATGAATTCCGTGTTTCGCCGCTGTGCTACCTTCGGTGGTGAGGCGGCCGTTCGCGGCGCGTCCCGGACGAGGTGCGTCGTACCCGGCACGACAAGACGGCGCGGTAGGTGGTTCGACTACTGCGGAGGAGTCCGTCGTCATGGCTTGGGTGGTTCTGATCGTGGCCGGAGTGCTGGAGACCGTGTGGGCGGTGGCACTGGAGGCGTCCAAGGGGTTCTCGCGGCTGGTGCCGAGCGTCGTGTTCGCGGTCGCGCTGGCGCTGTCGATGGGCGGGCTGGCGTACGCGATGCGGTCGATCCCGCTGGGGACGGGGTACGCGGTGTGGGTCGGCATCGGCGCGGTGGGCACCGCGGTGTACGGGATGGTGGCGATGGGGGACGCGGTGAGCGCGGCCCGGATCACCTGCCTGGTGCTGATCCTGTCCGGGGTGGTCGGACTCAAGGCGCTGCACTGATGCCTCCATCACCTGTACTGCCCGCACTGCCTGCGCCGATGCCCGTACTGCCTGCGGCGATGCCCGCCCCGGTGCGGCGGGGGAGGTCCTAGGCCGCGGGGCGGAGTCCGGTTCCGACCGCAGGTCAGGATCAAACTGCCGCAACGGCACTTACCATGTCGAGGTGACCAGCACCTCCCAGGCCGAAACGGCAGCGCCCCCGCATCCCCTCCTCCCCGGCGACGACGGCACCGGCGGAGTGCTCAGCGGCCCCTGGCGGGCGCTGACCCTCGGTATCGTGTCGGTGGTGCTGCTGCTGGCCTTCGAGGCGACGGCGGTGAACACCGCGATGCCGACGGCCGCCCAGCAGCTCGACGGCATCGGCCTGTACGCCTTCGCGTTCTCCGGGTACTTCACCACCACCCTGCTGGCGATGGTGGTCTCCGGGCAGTGGTGCGACCGCCGCGGCCCGGTCGCCCCGCTGTTCAGCGGCATCGCGGTGTTCGCCGCCGGGCTGGTGACGGCCGGCACGGCGGTGAACATGTGGATGTTCGTCGCGGGCCGGGCGGTCCAGGGCCTGGGCGGCGGGCTGGTGATCGTCGCGCTGTACGTGGTGGTCGGCCGGGCGTTCCCGGAGCGGCTGCGGCCGTCGGTGTTCGCGGCGTTCTCGGCGGCCTGGGTGCTGCCCTCGATCCTCGGCCCGGTGATCTCCGGCGCGGTCACCCAGCACCTCGGCTGGCGCTGGGTGTTCCTCGCGGTACCGGTGCTGGTGCTGCTGCCGCTCGCGGTGATGGGGCCGGCGCTGCGCCGCTCGGAGCGGTCCCAGCCGCCGGTGCGGGCGGGCCGGTACGACTGGCGGCGCACCCGGGACGCGGCGATGGTCGCGGTCGGTGCGGCGCTGCTGCAGTACGCGGGCCAGCGGCTGGACGCCTGGGCGCCGCTGCCGGCCGTGGCCGGGCTCGTGCTGATGGGCCCGGCGGTGCTGCGGCTGCTGCCGCGCGGCACGCTGCGGGCGGCGCGCGGGCTGCCGACGGTGATGCTGCTGCGCGGGGTCGCGGCGGGCGCGTTCTTCGCGTCGGAGCTGTTCATCCCGCTGATGATGCAGACCCAGCGCGGGCTGTCGGTAACGATGGCGGGCCTGACGCTGGCGCCGGGCGGGCTGTCCTGGGCGTTCGGGTCCTGGCTGCAGGGGCGGCCGGGTGCGGACCGGCACCGGGCGGCGCTGATCCGGGCCGGTTTCGTGGCGACGGCGGTGGCGGTCGGCGGGGCGGCGCTGGTGCTGTTCCCGGCGGTGCCGGTGTGGGTGACGGCGGTGTTCTGGGCGGTCGGCGGCGCCGGGATGGGCCTGGCGATCGCCAGCATCAGCGTGCTGATGATGAAGCTGTCCGAGCCGGAGGAGACCGGCGGCAACTCGGCGGCCCTGCAGCTCAGCGACGCGCTGGGCAACGTCCTGCTGACCGGCCTGGCGGGCGTCCTGTTCGCGGCCCTGGGCGGCGGCGCGGTGGGCGCGGCGGCGGACGGCGGGGCGCTGCCGGCGGGGGCGTTCGCCGCGGTGTTCCTGACCATGCCGGCGGTCGCGCTGGTCGGCGCGGTCCTGTCGGGGCGGGCGACGGCGAAGGCCGCGGCCTGACGGACGGCTCCGGCCGGGCCGCGCCCGGGCGGGGAGCGCGGCCCGGCCGGAGCCGGGGGCCGGGGTGGAGCCGGGGGCCGGGGTGGAGCCGAGGGCCGGGGGTGGGGCCGGGGGCTACTTGCCGCCCGCCACCGCCGGGACGGACGGGGAGGCCGCGCCCTTGGCCGGGGTGCCGGACCCGCCGAGGTAGGCGTTCCAGCCCTCCTTCGGGGCCTGGCCCGGGGGGAGGGCCTGGAGCTTCTTGAGCACCGCCGGGTCCTGGGCCTCCAGCCATTCGACGAGCTGCCGGAAGGAGACCATCCGGACCTCGGGCTTGTCGGCGATCTGCTTGAGGGTCTCCTCGACGGCGTTCATGTAGATGCCGCCGTTCCACTGCTCGAAGTGGTTGCCGATGATGAACGGCGCCCGGTTGCCGTTGTAGGCGCGGTCGAAGCCGGCCAGGTACGAGTCGCGGGCCTGGGTCTGCCAGAACGCCTGCTTGCCGGGGTCGCCCTTGGTGTTGTCGCCGGACTGGTTGTACATGATGTTGTAGTCCATCGAGAGCACCTGGAAGGTGTGCCCGGGGAACGGGATGGACTGCAGCGGCATGTCCCACAGCGCGCCGCCGGCGAACTTCTGCGGCCACATCTGCAGGCCGCCGGGGCCCGAGCTGTCGTACTTCCAGCCGCGCTTGACGGCGGTGGGGAGCAGGCCGCGCTGGCCCTCCAGACAGGGGGTGCGGCCGCCGATCAGCTCCTTGCGGTAGTCGAAGGGCAGCGCGGGGAGCTCGGTGTTGCCGGTGTTGGTGCGCCAGTTCATGACGAAGTCCATGGCCTGCTGGATCTCGCTGTCCCAGTCCTCGGGGGACCACTTGCCGCCGCCGTTGGCGCCGCAGAAGTGGCCGTTGAAGTGGGTGCCGATCTCGTGGCCGTCCAGCCAGGCGGCGCTGACCTGCTCGATGGTGGCGCGGATGTGCTGGTCGCTGAGGTAGCCGATGTCGGAGGCGCCGATCGAGTGCTGCGGGGGGTGGTACAGGGTCTTCTTCGACTCGGGCAGGGTGTAGATGCCGCTGAGGAAGAAGGTCATGGTGGCGTCGTGTTCCTTGGCGAGCTTCCGGAACCGGCTGAACAGCTGGTTGTCGAGCTCGCCGGCGCCGTCCCAGGAGAAGACCACGAACTGCGGGGGCCGCTGGCCGGCCTCCAGCGGGACGGCCTGCGGCTGGTGGGGCTGCGGGCCGGTGTCGGAGGTGGAGCCGTCGCCGATCAGGGTGGCGGGGGGCTTGGGGACGGCGCTGGGGCTGCCGTTCGCGGCGAGGCCGTCGGCCTGCGCGGGCGGGGCGGAGCCCCCGCTCCCGGAGGTGCTGGCGCAGCCGGCGGCCAGGGTGGCGGCGGTCGCCGCACCGGCGGCCAGCAGCGTCCTGCGGGAGAGGGCGTCCATGTCTCACATCCGTTCACCAGGGAGTCAGGGGAAGTCACCGGCCGGATGAACGGTCCATCAGATGAAATGGAGAGATGCGTCGTCCGGGGGAGTCGGCCTCAGCATGGCACGCGTCCGGGCGCCGCGCCGGTAAGCACGCCCCCGGTACGGATGACCGGGGGACGCCACGCCGGGACGCTCACCTGTTCGGCGCACCGGGCCGGGGCGGCGGCGGGGCCGGGGAGTTGACTGGACGTCAGGGCGACCGGCGCACGGCCCGGCCCGCCCGTACCGTCCGACGCACCCAGCCCGCCCGATGCACCCGCCGGCGCACCCCGCCGCCCGACGCACCCGCAGACACGGAGGTCGCACCCGCCGATGTGGCAGCCGCTGATCGACGCCTACCGCGACCGGATCGTCGACACCGGACGGGAGCCGCTGTTCCTGCTGCTGCTCGGCCTGGTGCTGTCGTTCCTGTTCATCCGGCTCAGCACCCGGATGATCCGGGCCCGGGTCCGCTGGTGGCCGGGCAACGTGGCCCCGGGCGGGCTGCACATCCACCACGTGGTGTTCGGCCAGACCCTGCTGCTGGTCTGCGGGGTCGCCGCGTTCGCGGTGCGCGGCGACGGCGGCGACTGGTGGAACCTGCTCGGCTTCGGGTTCGGCGTCGGCGCGGGCCTGGTGCTGGACGAGTTCGCGCTGGTGCTGCACCTCAAGGACGTCTACTGGTCCACCCAGGGCCGCACCTCGGTGGACGCCGTGATGCTGGCCGCCGCGGCGATCGGGCTGCTGCTGGTCGGCGAACTCCCGCTCGGCGGCTTCGCCCGGCACCCCGACGGGCCGACCCTGGCCGGGGCGGCCGTGCTGCTGGCGCTGGTCGTGGTCAGCCTGCTCAAGGGCAAGACCTGGACCGGGCTGCTGGGCATCATGCTCTGGCCGCTGGCCCTGGTCGGCGCCGTCCGCCTCGCCCGCCCCGCCAGCCCGTGGGCCCGCTGGCGCTACCGCTCCCGCCCCCGCCGGCTGGCCCGCGCCGAGCGCCGCGAGGACCGGATCCACCGCCGCCTGGTCGCCGTCAAGACCGCCGCGTACGACCTGGTGGCCGGCACCCCCGACGCCGACCCGGAGGCCCCGCCGGAAGCCGCGGCGCCGGAGCCCGCGCCCGTCGATCCGGTGCCCGTTGATTCGGTGCCCGCCGAGCCGGTGCCCGGGCGGCCGCCCGCGCGCTGGCGGCTGCGCTGCGCCGCGGCGGCCCGCTGGTACCTGCGGATCGCTACCTTGCTGAACCTGCTTGGCGCGCTGGTCGCCCCGTTCCGGGCCCAGGTCGAACGGGCCGACCGGGGCGAGTACTTCACCCCCGTGCTGGTCACCTCCGGCTTCACCACCGCGCTGCTGACCGGGCTGCTCGCGGTGATGCTGCGCCGCCGCAAGCGGGCCGCCTGGATCGCCGCGCTGGCCGTCACCGCCGTGCACGCCGCCGTCTACGCCCTGGCGCTGGCCTTCCCCGAGTACCGCGCCCACCCGTTCAACTGGGTCTCCGCCGCCCTCACCCTGGCGCTGCTGCTGGCCCTGCTGGCCGCCCGCCCGGTGTTCCGGGTCCGCGGCGGGCGGGGCAACCTGCCGCTGGCCGCCGCCGTGCTGCTGCTCGGCGGCGCGCTGCTGACCGGCCTGGGCGCCGTCGCCGTCCGGCTCGCGCACACCGACGGGGTGCCCGGCTGGGGCGAGGCCGCCCGGTACGCGGTGCTGCGGCTGGTCACCGTCTCCGGCGTGCTCCGGGTCACCGACGTGGACGTGCCGGGCTGGGTCGACCTCGGCCTCAACCTGCTGGCCACCGCCCTGCTGCTGCTCACCCTGCGGATCCTGCTGCGCTCCGCGCACGGCGCCGAGGGACAGGGCCCCGAGGACGAACGGGCGCTGCGCGCCCTGCTGGAGCGGCACGGCGGACGCGACTCGCTCGGCTACTTCGCGCTGCGCCGCGACAAGTCGGTGTGCTTCTCGCCCAGCGGCAAGGCCGCCGTCGCCTACCGGGTGGTCAACGGGGTGGCGCTGGCCTCCGGCGACCCGGTCGGCGACCCGGAGGCCTGGCCGCAGGCGATCGAGGAGTGGCTGCGCCGGGCCCGCGCGCACGCCTGGATCCCCGCCGTCACCGGCGCCGGCGAGCGCGGCGGCACCGTCTACGTCCGGACCGCCGGGCTGCGCGCCCTGCACCTGGGCGACGAGGCGGTGGTCGCCGCGGCCGGCTTCACCCTGGAGGGCCGGGAGATGCGCGGCCTGCGGCAGACCTGCCGCCGGCTGGCCCGGGCCGGGTACACGGTGGTGGTCCGCCGCCACCGGGACGTCCCCGCCGTGGAGTTCGCCGACCTGGTCCGGCTCGCCGACGCCTGGCGGCACGGCCGCACCGAACGCGGCTTCTCGATGGCGCTGGGCCGGCTCGGCGACCCCGCGGACGGCGACTGCCTGCTCGCCGAGTGCCGCGACGGGGCCGGGCGGACGGCCGCGCTGCTCTCCTTCGTCCCCTGGGGCGCGGACGGCCTCTCGCTCGACCTGATGCGCCGCGACCGGGAGTCCGACAACGGCCTGGTCGAGTACACCGTCGCCGAACTGCTGCTCCGCGCCGGGGAGTTCGGGACGGCCCGGGTGTCGCTGAACTTCGCCATGTTCCGCGAGGCGTTCGAGCCGCGGCTGGGCGCGGGCCCGGTGCTGCGGCTGTGGCGCGGGGTGCTGCGGTTCCTGTCCCGCTGGTGGCAGCTGGAGTCGCTGTACCGGGCGAACGCCCGCTACCGGCCGGTCTGGGAGCCGCGCTACGTGCTGTACGAGAAGCCCTCCGAGCTGCCCGCGATCGGCCTGGCCACCGCGCTGGCCGAGGGCTTCCTGACCAGGCCCCGGCTGCGGCGCGGCCGCCGCCGCGCTGACGGCGCGTCACCCGGACAGAACCCACCGGGTGCCCGGGCCCCGGCACCCGGGTGAACTGGGCGGGCCGGAGTCGGCGGAGGACGGAGGGCGTGCGGTGGGCGAGCGGACGTGGACCGGGGCGGTGGCGGCCGCAGGAGCCGTCGTCGCGGGCGCCTGGCTGCTGAACGGCGGCCTGACCGGCACCCTGCCGCCGGCGCCGGCCGCCGCGCAGGCGTACGACGGCACCCCGGTCGGCCCGGCCGTCCCCGCGCTGCCGCCCTCGCCGCCGGTGCGGGTGCGGATCCCGGTGCTCGGGGTGGACGCGCCGGTGGCCCGGCTCGCCCTGGACGGCGAGGGCCGGCTGCAGCCGCCGCCGGAGGAGGACCGCAACCTGGCCGGCTGGTACCGGGACGGCGCCGCGCCCGGCTCCAGCGGGGCGGCGGTACTGGCCGGGCACGTCGACAACGCGCACGGCCCGGCGGTGTTCTACCGGCTGGGCTCGCTGCGCAAGGGCGACCAGCTGGAGGTCGCCCGGGCGGACGGGGCGGCCGCCTGGTTCCAGGTCGACGGGGTCGAGGTCTACCCGAAGAGCGGGTTCCCCGACCGCAAGGTGTACGCGGCCACCCCCGACGCCCAGCTGCGGCTGATCACCTGCGGCGGCGGCTTCACCCGGGAGGGCGGCTACGACGGGAACGTGGTGGTCTACGCCCACCTGGTCCGCACCCAGCGGGCCTGAGCGGCCGGGAGCGGGCGGGGGAGTCGCGCGGCCGGGAGCCGTCGGGCCCGAGCGGCCGCCGTCCTGACGGTGCGTGAGGGCGCGCCGCCAGGACGGCGGCCGGTCAGGCCAGCAGCTCGGCGAGCGCCCGGTCGCAGTCCAGGTGGCTCAGCTCCCGGCCCTCGGGCACCGCCAGGTAGCTGTGCCACAGGAAGCGGCGCAGGTCGGCCCGGTCGAACTGGAGCAGCGCGACGCCCTCGGGGGAGCGCAGCTCGACCACGGTGCGGGTGCCGAGCGCGGGGCGGACGTGGACGTCGCCCTCGCCGCTGGGCAGGTCCAGCCCGGCGGCCAGCAGCTGGCGGGCGAACACCCACTCGACCCCGTCGGCCGGCCCGGGGGACGGCTCGGCGGGCAGGTCGGCGTACGGGTCGGCCGGGTCGCCGTACTGGTCGCCGTACGGGTCGGCCGGGTCGTCCAGCGGGTCGGGCTCCAGGGCGTACTCGGCGGGGAAGACCATCCGGACCGCCAGTGGGTCGTCGGCCCGGTAGTGCAGGGTCACCCGCAGCAGCGCGGAGCGGTGGGTGCTGACGATCAGCCGGGCGTGCGTGGTGTGCTCGACCGGCGCGGGCGCTGCGGACACGGCGGTTCCTCCCGAAGGTGCGTGCTGGTACGGGTGCGACCGGTGTCGCTCCCCGGTGAGGAAGAGTCGGGAAGGGCGGAAGGGATTACACCGGTTCCGGCCCCTCCTTCAGTGATCTGCGTCACACCCGGGTGGACCAACCCGGGTATTCCGGGCCGCCGGTCCGCGCCCCCCATGGGCAGCGGCGGGCCCGCCGGGCAGGATCGCGGGAGCCGCCCGGGCCGCCGTGGACCGCCCGTCCGGCGACCCCGGGGGAGGGCCGTGACCATCGAGGAACGAGTGCCGACGGCCGGGCGGGCCCCGCTCGCCGCGTACACCGAGCTGTACCGGCGCCACCACCCCGGCCTGCTGCGATACGCCCGCGGCCTGACCGGCGGCGACCCCTGGCGGGCCGAGGACCTGGTGGCCGAGGCACACCTGCGGGTGTGGCGGCGGCTCGCCGCCGGGCACCGGATCGAGGACCCGCGGGCCTACCTGGCCGCCACCGTCCGGCACCTGGCGGCCGCGCCGGTGCGCGAACGGGCCGCCGGGACGCTGCCCGAGCGGGTCGGCGGGGAGGCCGCCGACCCGGCGCCCCGGGTGGCCGAGACCGACCGGATGCGCGGCCTGCTCGCCCAACTGCCCGCGCGCTGGGCCCGGGCGCTGTGGCTCTCCGAGGTCGAGGGACTGCCGCCCGGCGAGGTCGGCGACCGGCTCGGGATGGGCCGCGGCGCCGCCGCCGTCCTGCTGCACCGGGCCCGGGAGGGGCTGCGGCTGGCCTACCTGCGGGCCTATCCCGGTGCCCCGCGCGACCCCGGCTGCGCCGCGCACTGGGCGGCGCTCGCCGGGCAGGCCCGCGGCCGGGCCGGGCGGCGGGTCCGGCGGCACTTGGCGGACTGCGCCGACTGCCGGGGCCGCCTCGTGCTGCTGCGCCGGGTCAACCTCCGGCTGGCCGGGGCGGCGGCGCTGCTGGCCGCGCTGCTGCTGTCCCCGTTCGACGGCCCGGAGCGGCGGATCGAGGCCGCGGCGGGCTGCGAGGTGCGCCCCCGGGTCGCCGGCCGGGAGGACGACCGGTCCGCCGCCCGGACCGCGCTGCGCGACACCTCCGACCGCGCGGTCTCCGGTTGGACGCCGCGCCGGCCGCTGCCGGCCGGCGCGCACCCGGCGGCGGCCCGGCCGGGCACCGGCGAAGGGCACGAGGGGGCCGCGGAGGCCCGCGGGTAGGCGGGCCGCGACGGCGCGGCCGGAGCGCGGCGCCGCCGCCCGGCGGGTCCGCGGCGGCCGGTTCCCCCGGCGGCCGGGCGCACCCGCGGCCGGTGCCGGAGGCGGCCGCCCCGGACGCCCGGCCGGGCCGTGTGCAGGTCCGGTGACGAGCGCCCGGCCGCAGTGGGACGCACGCCACAGGGGCGTGCCGCGGCGGCCGACCGGGCTTCGGGAGGGGCTAGGCTGGGCAGGTTCCACGACCGCCCGCCGCCCGCGGGAGAAGGGCCGTACATGGGCCCTGACCTGCGACGACCCTGTTCGGAGACCGTGACTACCGCCGCCTCCTCCTCGATGGCCCCGCTGTTCTCGCACGCCGACAGCACCCACCCCCGCCCGAGTGGCACCTCCGCCGCCGCGCACCTCTCCCCGGCCTTCCCGGGCCGCGCCCCCTGGGGCACCGCGGCCAGCCTGCGGGCCTGGCAGCAGGGGGCGCTGGACCAGTACATCGAGAAGCAGCCCCGGGACTTCCTGGCAGTCGCCACCCCGGGCGCCGGCAAGACCACCTTCGCCCTGACCCTGGCGTCCTACCTGCTGCACAACCACCTGGTGCAGCAGGTCACCGTGGTCGCGCCCACCGAGCACCTGAAGAAGCAGTGGGCCGAGGCCGCCGCCCGGATAGGGATCCGGCTCGACCCGGCGTACTCCTCGGGCCCGCTGTCCAAGGACTACCAGGGCATCGTGATCACGTACGCGGGCGTCGGGGTCAACCCGATGCTGCACCGCAACCGGACCGAGGCCCGCAAGACGCTGGTGATCATGGACGAGATCCACCACGCCGGCGACTCCAAGTCCTGGGGCGAGGCCTGCTTCGAGGCGTTCGAGCCGGCCACCCGCCGGCTCGCCCTCACCGGCACCCCGTTCCGCTCCGACACCAACCCGATCCCGTTCGTCCAGTACGAGGCGGGCAGCGACGGCATCCGCAAGTCGATCGCCGACTACACCTACGGCTACGGGCACGCGCTGGCCGACCACGTGGTCCGCCCGGTGATCTTCCTCAGCTACTCCGGCAACATGCGCTGGCGCACCAAGGCCGGCGACGAGCTGGAGGCCCGGCTCGGCGAGCCGATGACCAAGGACCTGATCGCCCAGGCCTGGCGCACCGCGCTCGCCCCGCAGGGCGAGTGGATCCCGGCGGTGCTGCAGGCCGCCGACCGGCGGCTGACCGAGGTCCGCAAGGGCATCCCGGACGCGGGCGGCCTGGTGATCGCCACCGACCAGACGGTGGCCCGCGCGTACGCCAAGCTGCTGCGCGA
Organism: Kitasatospora sp. YST-16; assembly: GCF_026802215.1. Taxonomy (NCBI): domain Bacteria; kingdom Bacillati; phylum Actinomycetota; class Actinomycetes; order Kitasatosporales; family Streptomycetaceae; genus Kitasatospora; species Kitasatospora sp. YST-16. The sequence goes on along the minus strand of NZ_CP113837.1, from coordinate 2,429,416 downwards.
GATCACCGGCGAGAAGGTCGCGCTGGTGCTCTCCGACGAGGCCGAGGCCTCCCAGCGGATCTCCGACTACGCCGAGGGCACCTCGCGCTGGATGGTGGCGGTCCGGATGGTGTCCGAGGGCGTCGACGTGCCCCGGCTGTGCGTCGGCGTGTACGCCACCTCGATCTCCACGCCGCTGTTCTTCGCCCAGGCCGTCGGCCGCTTCGTGCGCGCCCGCAAGCGCGGCGAGACCGCCTCGGTGTTCCTGCCGACCATCCCGATGCTGCTCGGCTTCGCCAACGAGATGGAGCTGCAGCGCGACCACGTCCTGGACCGGCCCAAGAAGGAGGGCGAGGGCCTGTTCGACGAGGAGGACCGGCTGCTCGCCGAGGCCGAGAAGGCCAACGACGGGGCGGACACCGGCACCGAGGAGTTCTCCTACGAGGCGCTGGGCAGCGACGCGGTCTTCGACCGGGTGCTGTACAACGCCATGGAGTTCGGCATGCAGGCGCACCCCGGCAGCGAGGAGGAGGAGGACTACCTCGGCATCCCGGGCCTGCTCGAACCCGACCAGGTGCAGATGCTGCTGCAGAAACGTCAGCACCGGCAGATCCAGCGCTCCAAGGCCAAGCCCGCCGAGGAGGCCGACCTGCTCGAACTCCCGGCCGACGAACGCCCGGTGGTGACCCACCAGGAGCTGCGCGAGCTGCGCAAGGAGCTGAACGCGCTGGTCGCCGCCTGGCACCACCGCACCGAGCAGCCGCACGGCACCATCCACAACGAGCTGCGCCGGCAGTGCGGCGGGCCGCTCACCGCGCAGGCCACCGCCAACCAGTTGAAGGCGCGGATCGGCCGGATCCGGGAGTGGGCCACCCAGGGCTGACGGGTCGTCGGCTCCACACCTTCAACACTTGGCAAAGGGAATGTGGAGACATGTGATCGCATGATCCGCTAATCTGCGGCGTGCCGGTGCTGGGGGGACACCACACATGGGGACGCCTCGGCATGCGGTCACACCTGTCGGCGCCGCCGTCCACGCGGCCTGCCGGCCCGCAACCCCTGAGGAGCACCCCGTGGCGTACCCCGCCCAGAACCCCGAGCTGTCCGACAAGTCGAAGCTCGTCGCCGGCCTGCTGCAGATCTTCCTCGGCGGCCTCGGCATCGGCCGCTTCTACACCGGCCACGTCGGCATGGGCGTCGCCCAGCTGCTCACCTGCGGCGGCTTCGGCCTCTGGGCGCTGATCGACGGCATCATCTTCCTGGTCAGCGACACCCGCACCGACGCGCAGGGCCGCCTGCTGCGCCCCTGACGTGCCCACCGAACCGGCCGGCCGGCACCCCGTCCCGCGGACGACCGCGACGGGGGCGCCGGCCGTCGGCCGTCCACCGGCCCGCGCCGCTCCCCGGTCCTGCTGCGCCACCCCGCGGCCGGCCCGCTCGGCCTGCTCGCCGCGGGCCTGGCCGGCGCGGCGTACCTCTACTCGCGCGACCCGCACCGGTCGGGCCAGGTGCTGCCGTTCTGCCCGTGGCGCCGCCTGACCGGCCTGCAGTGCCCTGGTTGCGGCGGCACCCGGATGGCGTACGACCTCCTGCACGGCGACCTCGCCGCCGCCTGGCACGACAACGCCGCGCTGCTGCTGGCCCTGCCGTTCGTCGCCGCCTGGTTCGCGGTGCGGCTGCGGCACGGGCTGGCCGGGCGGCACTGGCGGCTGCGGATGGGCCCGCGCGCCGTGGCCGCGCTGCTCGTCGGCGCGGTGCTCTGGACGGTCGGCCGCAACCTGTTCTGAGCCGCCCGGCCGCCGGACCCGCCGACCCGGCGGCGCACTGATATCGGACGCTTGAGTGCTTGCGGCGCGAGTTATGAGTGCCTTATCCGATTTTTCATCACGACTTTCCATCGATGCTGCCCGAATTTTGGACAACCACTTCCACCGGGCGGCCCCGTTCATTAGCGTCTCCCCACAATCGTCCGGGACCCACCCATCAGCCCGGACGGGTACCGCGGAGCCCCGCGTCCCGTCGACGTCGCCGAGGCCGGACTCCCGCGCCGGACACCCTTCCTGCGCGCGACCAATTCCGGTGCGGCTCACGGCAGTTCTGTCGTAGGGTCGGACTTGCCGCGGAAAGGACCTGGCGCCTCGTGACTGCTGAGACTTCCCAGACCCTGGACAGAGGTGTCCGGGTGCTGAAACTGCTGGCCGACTCCGAACGCGGGCTGACGGTGACCGAGCTGGCCGCCCGGCTGGCCGTCAACCGCACGGTGGTCTACCGCCTGCTCGCCACCCTGGAACAGCACGGCCTGGTCCGCCGGGACATCGGCGGCCGCGCCCGGGTCGGCCTCGGGGTGCTCCGGCTCGCCCACCGGGTCCACCCGCTGCTGCGCGAGGCCGCGCTGCCCGCGCTGCGCTCGCTCGCCGAGGACCTGGGCGCCACCGCCCACCTCACCCTGGTCGACGGCAACGAGGCGCTCGCCGTCGCCGTGGTCGAACCGACCTGGACGGACTTCCACGTCGCCTACCGCACCGGCCTGCGCCACCCGCTCTCCGAGAGCGCGGCCGGCCGGGCCATCCTGGAGGCCCGCAGCTTCCCCGGCCAGCGCCGCCCCGAGCAGGGCTGCGTGATCACCCGGGCCGAGGAGCAGTCCGGGGCCAGCGGCGCGGCCGCCGCGCTGATCGGCCTCAGCGGCATCGAGGGCAGCGTCGGCGTGGTGATGCTCAACGGCCTGGTGCCCGAGCGGGTCGGCCCGCGGGTGGTCGAGGCCGCCACCGAGGTCGCCGACGCGCTGCGCTGAACCCGCCGACCCCGGGACGCCCCGGGGCCCCCGGCCGATCCGCGCGGCCGTCCGTGCCGGGCCGCGCGGTGTGTTTGGATGCGGGGTGTGCCTTCCCAGAACCTGCCCCCGGCCCTGACCGCCCCGCGCACCCGCGCGCTCGCGCTGTGCGCGCTGCCGGTGCTCGCGCTGTTCGCGGTGGCCGCGTTCGTGCCGCTGCCCTTCACCCTGGAGTCGCCCGGCGACACCGCCGACACCCTGGGCGCGTACAACGGGAGCAACCCGGTGATCCGGGTCAGCGGGACGCCGCAGCGCGAGACCACCGGCCAGCTGCGGGTGGTCACCGTCGAGGCCACCAACCCGGGGCAGCGCAACACCCTGTGGGACTCGCTGGCGGCCTGGGCCGACCCGAAGCGGGCGGTGGTGCCCACCGAGGAGGTCTACCCGGAGAGCGACAGCGGCAAGGCCGACGAGGCCACCCAGCAGCAGATGACGCAGTCCCAGGACAGCGCCACCCTGGCCGCGCTGAACTACCTGCACCTGTCGCCGGAGCAGGTCAAGGTCGAGATCGACCTGGGCCGGATCGGCGGCCCGAGCGGCGGCCAGATGCTGGCGCTGGGCATCGTCGACAAGATCGCCGGGAACGGCCGGGGCGGCGACCTGACCGGCGGGCGGAACGTGGCCGGCACCGGCACGGTCGACGCGGACGGGCGGGTCGGCCAGGTCGGCGGCATCCCGCTCAAGACCCAGGCGGCGCGCGCGGCCGGGGCCACGGTGTTCCTGCTGCCGCGCAGCGAGTGCGCCCAGGGCAAGGTCAACACCCCCGACGGCCTGCAACTGGTGCCGGTGGACACCCTCTCCGACTCGATCGCCGCGCTCGATGCGCTGAACAGCGGCGGCGCCGTCCCGCACTGCTGACGTCCCGTCACCGGCGGCGGAAGGCCCCGGCGGGCGAGCGGGCGGGCGGATCGGAGCCGGTGACGGGGCCGGGCGGGGCGCCCCCGTGCGCCCGTCCCCCTCGTACGGCACTCCCGGCGCTACCGGCCGAACGCGGCGGCCACCAGGTCGTCGCCGACCCGGGCCCGGAGCAGGGCGGCGATCTCCGGTAAGCGGTGCGCCTGGGCCATCGGCAGCGCCACCGAGACCGCGGCCAGGTCGCCGCCCAGCACGAGCGGCACCGCCGCCCCGGCGGTGTCCAGCGCGTACTCCCGGTACTGGGTGATCGGCGCGGCCCGCTGCGGTCCGTGCCGGGGCAGCAGCGGCAGGTGGGCGGGCTCGCGCAGGGTGTACGGGGTGAACGGCACCATCGGGTAGCGGGCCAGGTGGGAGCGCCGCTCCTCGGCGGACATCAGGGCCAGCAGGGTCTTCCCGGCCGCGTGGGCGTGCGCCCCGGACCGGAAGCGCCGCGGGTCGGCGGTGGGGGCGCCGGGGGCGGGGGCCGCGGCGACCAGGTCCACCTCGCCGTCCTTGTAGCGGGCGAAGTGGACGGCCGCGGACAGCTGGTGGGCGATCCGGCCGAGCAGCCCGTCCAGCCCGCCCGGCCGGGACGGGCCGGGCGCCGGGCCCTCGGGCCCGTTCCGGCCGGTCAGCCCGGACACCGCGGGGCCGGTCCGGTACCGGCCCTCGCGCCGCTCCAGGTAGCGGTCGTGCACCAGGGTGCGCAGCAGGTGGTAGGTGGTGCCCAGGGCCAGCCCGGTGTCCCGGGCGAGCTGCTTGGCGGTGGCGCCCGACGGGTGCCGGGCGGCGGCCTCCAGCAGCCGCAGGGCGCGCTGCGCGGAGGCGATCAGGGTCGGCGCCTCGGTGAGCCGGCTCATCGCCGCGCCCCCCGGTCCCCGACGGGCCGGTGCGGGCGCGGTGCTGACGTCGGGGCAGCCGGCGGGTACGCGGCGGGTGCGGTACGTATGCTCATGGCTGCGATCTTTGCGTGCACGGGCAGAGGCATATGCCAAAAATCGGCCGAATCCGGGAGGCGCGCCCGGCGGACCGGCGGCGGCCCGGTCAGCAGCCGCCCCCGGCGGCCTGCTCCACCAGCGGCAGGACCCGGAACGGCACCGGGTTCTCCAGCGCGATCGCGGTGGACGCCCGGACGATTCCGTCGAACCCGACCACCCGGTCGATCACCCGCTGCAGGTCCGCGTTCGAACGGGCCACGATCCGCACCAGCATGTCCCCGTGGCCGGTGATGGTGTGCAGTTCCAGCACCTCCGGCACCGCCGCCAGGTGCGCCCGGACGTCCGCGCCCTGCCCCTGCGAGATCTCCAGGGTGGCGAACGCCGTCACCGGGTAGCCGAGCGCCGCCGGGTCCACCTGCGGGCCGAAGCCGCCGATCACCCCGCGCGCCTGCAGCCGGTCCAGCCGGGCCTGCACCGTGCCGCGGGCCACCTGCAGGCGGCGCGAGCACTCCAGCACGCCGATCCGCGGCTCCTCGGCGAGCAGCCGGATCAGCTTTCCGTCCAGCGCGTCGATGGCGTCGGGCTGCGGGGGCACGGGGCGGCTCCAGGGGTGGTGCGAGCGGTCGGGCATCGACCGACATTGTGCGGCCGCCCCGGCCCGCGCGTCAGCCCGGGACGTCCGCGGGCCCGGGGCATCCGCCCAGCCCGGGGCGTCCTCCGAGGCGTCCGCCGGGGCACCCGCGGTGCGGCCGCGGGGCCCGTTCGCCCCCGGCTCCAGGCGTCCGACGGGCCCGGGGCGCCGGTCAGTTGCCCACCACGAAGGTCTGCACGTTGGGGGCGGTGCCGTTCCAGGACACCATGAGGGTGGAGACCCGGTCGTCCTTGGAGAAGTTGACCTGAAGCCACTGGTCGCCGTGCCAGACCTGCATCGACCAGCCCGCCTCCGGCACCGCCGAGACCAGCCGGGCCTCGGTGGCCCGCACGTCGAGCGCCACCCGGCCGCCCAGCATCGGGTAGCTGTGCAGGGTGCTGGGCGGGCTGCTGCTCCTGCGGGCCGTCGCGCTCGGCCGGGCCGGGGCGCTCGACCCCGCGGCCGCCGGGGTGGTGGCGCCCGCCGACGGGTCCGGGTCCGGGCTCGGGCTCGGGGCCGCCGCGGACGGCGGCGCGCTGCTCGGGGGCGGCCCCGACGGGGTCGGCCCGGCCGGTCCCCCCGGCTTCGAGGAGGCCACCGAAGGCAGTTGAACCGCCACCGGTTGCTCGAACACCGTGTCGACGAGCACCGCGTGCACGCCGAGCCAGGACAACGCCACCGCTGCTCCGGTGGCCGCCGTCCAGGCGCCCAGTTGAACCAGTCCGCTCCGCATCGCGGGCCATCCTGCCGTACGAAGGTCACGGCCAGGTCAGTGGGCCGGGCATTCCACAGAAACCTTGTGGAAAAAGGGCGGTGAGCTTCAGGGAAGCTCAAGGCCCCGCCCGGGCCGGGCCGTCCCGGAGCCACCCGAGGTACAGACCAGTGCGCCGCCATGCCGTACCGTGCAGCCCCATGGCAACAGTGCTTGTGGTCGAGGACGACCCCTTTGTGCGTTCCGCCCTGATCCGCCATCTGGCCGACACCGGCCACGCCGTGCGCTCCGTCGGCACCGCGCTGGAGGCCCTGCGCGAAGTCGCCCAGGTCGGCTGCGACCTGGTGGTCCTCGATCTGGGCCTGCCCGACCTGGACGGCAGCGAGGCGCTCAAGATGATCCGCGGCCTGACCAACGTCCCGGTGATCATCTCCACCGCGCGGGACGACGAGGCGGAGATCGTCCGGCTGCTGAACGACGGCGCCGACGACTACCTGGTGAAACCTTTCTCCGGGGAGCACCTCACGGCCCGGATGGCCGCCGTCCTGCGCAGACTGGGCGGCGGCGCCCTGATGGCACCCCAGATCCTGCGGGTCGGCGGCCTGGCCATCGACCCGCAGCGGCGCGAGGCCCTGCTCGACGGGCAGCGGCTCGACCTGACCCGCCGCGAGTTCGACCTGCTGGCCTTCCTCGCCGCCCGGCCCGGCGTGGTCGTCCCGCGCAAGGAGATCCTGGCCGAGGTGTGGCGGCAGACCTACGGCGGCGACCAGACCATCGACGTCCACCTGTCCTGGCTGCGCCGCAAGCTCGGCGAGACCGCCTCCAGCCCGCGCTACCTGCACACCGTGCGCGGCGTCGGCGTCCGGCTGGAGGCCCCCGGCGGACCGGTCGGGGGCGCGACGTGAAACGCATCCTCCGCTCGCTGCGCTGGGCGATGGTCAAGGCCGCCATCGCCGGCACCGTCATGGTCGCGCTCGCCTTCCTCATCCCGCTCGGCCTGATGGTCCAACAGACCGCCCGCGACCGGGCGTTCACCGCCGCCGAACGGCAGGCCGCCGCCCTCGGCCCGGCGCTGGCCATCACCACCGACCAGGAGGCCATCGCCAAGGCGATGGCCTCCACCGACTCCGGCGCCCGCGACCGGCTCGCCGTCCACCTGCCCGGCGGCGCCACGGTCGGCAGCGCCCGCACCGACAACGACCAGCTGCCCAGCACCGACAGCCAGGGCTGGACCCGCACCGTCCGGGCCGGCACCGTCCGGGTCGAGGGCGGCTACGCGCTGCTGCAGCCCGTCGCCGTCGACAACGGCCGGGTCGCCATGGTCGAGGTGTTCGTCCCCGACGCGGACCTCTCGCGCGGCGTCGGCACCGCCTGGCTGGTGCTCTCCGGCGTCGCGCTCGCCCTGGTCGCGGTCTCCGTCGCGGTCGCCGACCGGATGGGCACCCGGATCATCCGCTCCGCCCGCCGCCTGGCCACCGCGGCCCGCTCGCTCGGCTCCGGCAACCTCACCGTGCGGGTCCCGGTGGAGGGGCGCGAAGCGGCCGGCGCGCCCGAAGAACTCCGCGAGGCCGCCTACGCGTTCAACGCGATGGCCGACCGGGTGGTCCACCTGCTGGCCGCCGAACGGGAACTCGCCGCCGACCTGTCGCACCGGCTGCGCACCCCGCTCACCGTGCTCCGGCTCAACGCCGCCGCCCTCGGCGAGGGCGACGCCGCCGACGCCACCCGGCACGCCGTCTCCCAGCTCGAGCGCGAGGTCGACCAGATCATCCGCTCCGCCCGCCGCCACCCGGTGGACGCCCCGCCGGTCGCCCTCGGCTGCGACGCCGTCGAGGTGGTCCGGGACCGGGTCGGGTTCTGGTCCGCGCTCGCCGAGGACGAGGGCCGCCCCTGGCAGCTGGCCGGCGACGAGGAGCCGGCCCCCGTCCTGGTGCAGCGCGGCGACCTGGCCGCCGCCGTCGACGCGCTGCTCGGCAACGTCTTCCGGCACACCGCCGTCGGCACCCCCTTCGCCGTCGACGTGGTCGCCGCCGAGGACGCCGTCACCGTCCTGGTCGGCGACGGCGGCCCCGGCTTCACCGACCCGGACGCGGCCATCCGCCGCGGCGCCGGACACGGCGGCGAGGGCTCCACCGGCCTCGGCCTGGACATCGTCCGCAAACTCGCCGAGGGCACCGGCGGCGACGTCGTCCTCGGCCGCTCCGCCGTCCTCGGCGGCGCCGAGATCGCGGTGCGGCTCAACACCCGCACCGAGGTCGAACTGCCCAGGCAGCAGCGCCGCCGGACCGGCCGGCTGATCCGCAAGGACTGAGGACCGGACGCCGGGGGCCACGATGCCGACACAGGAGCTGTTACCGCGGGGGCGGCAGCTCGGTGTCGATCCCCTCCCTTAAATGCGTCCTAAGCGTCGGCCAACGCTGTCTCATGCGGCCCCGGCCCGGACGGGCGGGCCCACCACGGGGGTGCGCGGCCCGGAACCGGTGCGGCCCGGCGGCGGCGACCCGTCCGTGGGGCGCTCCGGCGGCCGTTCGATCGAGCGGTCCGTCGAACGGTGTGCCGAACGTTCTGCCGAGGGGTCGGCGACGCGGGCGGGGCCGGTCGGCGGCCCGGTCGGAATTCGAACAGCGGCCGACCGGCGGGCCGGGCCCGGCCGTCCGGTCGTCTGTCCGTCCGACGGCCCCGGGAGGGGAGCCCGGAGTGACCGCGACCAGTGGCGGCGGCCGACCGTTCGGGTAGTGTCGGCTGCTGGCCAGCGCAGGTCGACGGCGGACGGAGCAAGACAGTGAGCACGGTGCACACGGAACGCGGCACGCCCCCAGGCAGCCCCGACCGGCCGCCCGTCCCGGCCTGGCAGCGCGTCCTGACCGCCCCCGGCCGACAGCTCACCGCCATCACCGCGGCCCTGCGCGCCGCCCCCCGGCGCCCGCTGCGGCTGGCCGCCGCGGTCGCCCTGGTCTCGCTGCTCGCCTACGCGACGGTCCGGCACTTCGTCGGCACCTCGATGGTCGACATGATCGTCTACCGGGCCGAGGGCGCCGCCGTCGCCGACGGCCACGACCTGTACGCGCTGCGGGTCACCGAGTGGAACCTGCCCGCCACCTACCCGCCGTTCGCCGCGATGCTGTTCGTGCCGACCACCTGGTTCGGCGTCCCGTTCCTGCGCCTCGCCGTCACCGCCGGGAACCTGCTGCTGCTGGCCACCCTCGCCCACCTGTCCTTCAAACTGGTCGGCTGGCCGCGCCGCGACCTGCGGCCGGTCGGCGTCCTGCTGGTCACCGGACTGGGCGTCTGGCTGGAACCGGTCTTCACCACCCTGCGCTACGGCCAGATCAACCTCGCGCTGGCCTGCCTGATCCTCTGGGACCTCACCCGCCCCGACTCCGCCCGCAGCAAGGGCGTCGCCATCGGCATCGCCGCCGGGATCAAGCTCACCCCCGGCCTGTTCGCCGTCTACCTGCTGGTCACCGGCCGGGTCCGGGCCGCGTTCGTGGCCGGCGCCACCTTCGTCGGCACCTTCCTGATCGGCGCGCTGGTGCTCCCCGACGCCACCTGGGGCTTCTGGACGAAGTACATGTTCGACTCCAGCCGGGTCGGCAAGACCGTCATCGTCGACAACCAGTCGCTGCGCGGCCTGGTCGCCCGGCAGGTACACCTCGAAACACCCGGCGCCGCCGCCACCCTGCTCGGCGTCCTGGTCGCCGCCGCCGGACTCGGCATCGCCGTCTGGGCGCACCGCAGCGCCCGCTGGTCGCCGCGCGCCGACGCCTGGAGCGTGTGCACCGCGCTGATCACCGCGGTGCTGGTCTCCCCGATCAGCTGGACCCACCACTGGGTGTGGTGCGTCCCCGTCCTCGTCCTGCTCGCCGCCGAGGCCGCGCACGAACGCTCCCGCCCCGCCGCCGTCCGGCGCCTGCGCTGGCGGCTCGTCTTCGGTCTGACGCTGCTCGGCTTCCTGTCCTTCGCCATGTGGATCGTCCCGCACAAGGGCGACCTGGACCTGCACCTGTCGGTGCTCAAGCAGTTCCCGGCGAGCGTCTACCCGCTGATGGGGCTGTGCTTCCTCGCCGTCGCCGCCCTCCGGGTCCGCTCCCGGCGGCGTGCGGCCGGCGCCCCGCTGGTGCGCGTCCCCGCCCCGCGCAGCGGCGTGGACGGGCTCGGCAGCCCCGGCGCCCAGAAGGCCCCCGCGGCCCGCTGAACCCCGGGGCGGCCGTTCGCCGGGCCCGCCGTGCTGTTCCGTCCCCGTGCCGCTGCTCGGATCTGTGCTGCTGCTCGGGTCTGTGCCGCTGTTCGAGTCGGTGCTGCCGTCCTGTTCGGTGCCGCCGTCCGTCCCGGGCGTCCCGAGGGTGGGCGTTCCGGCGGGCGGCCGGGCGGCCGGGTCGGGGCCGCGTCCAGAGTGGGCGCAGGGCGCGGGTGCGCGGGCGTCGGGTGCGGGTGGGCCGGTGGCTGTGCGCACGCCGTCACCCGCGCCCGGGGCCGTGCCGCGCGCCCCCTCACGCCAGCAGCTCCGCCAGCGAACCGTCCAGGTCCATCGCCTCCAGTTCCGCCCCCGGCGGCACCAGCCGGTGCGCCCGCTCCAGCCAGGCCGCCACCGTCGGCAGCGGCGCCTCCAGCAGCGCGTCGCCCGCCGGCGAGCTCAGCGCCATGCACAGCACGCTGCGCCGTCCCGACCGGGTCGGCCAGATCCGCACGTCGCCCTGGCCGCACGGCCGGAACGTCCCCTCCACCAGCAGCTCCCGGGCGAACACCCAGGTCACCGGCGTTCCGCTGTCCAGGTGGAAGGTCACGTACACCGCGAACGGATCGTGGCTCCCGTACGACAGCCGCGCCGCCACCGGGACGCTGCGCTCCGGCGACAGCACCAGGTTCAGCTCCAGCTCCTGCTCCACCACTCCGGTCGACTGTCCGGCCATCGTCCTCACCTCTCCGCCACGCGGGGCCGCCGTTCGGCCCCGCACCAGCCGAGAGCGGGGCGGCCGCGGACTCTTACACGGGTTCCGGGACTTTCCGCGGAACTTTTTTCCGGCAGAACCTTTTCCGCCCCGCCCCGGTTGTTCCGGACGGGAACACCGGAACCCGGAACCCGGGGCCGTGCCGGCCACCGCCCGTCACCGTCCCGGAGCCGCCCCCTCCACCCCAGGGGGTAACCGCAGTACCACGTGTCCCCGTTCGTTTCACGAGTTCCGGTGAACCCGGGGGACGAGGCCGCCCGAGGTACTACCCTTTGTGACTGCCCGGCGACTCTCCGCCCGCGGCTCCCCCACCCACGTCCGCACACCCACACGCCGCGGTGCCGGTACGAAGGAAGACGCAATGACGGACCGGCCCTCCACCGCAGGCTCGATTCTCGGCGCCACCCTGGCCGGGGACGCCGGAGCGCCCGGCTACTACCCCGACCCCTCGGTGCCCGGCTTCCTCCGCTACTGGGCCGGCCACGCCTGGGTCCCCGGCACCAGCCGCCCCGCCCCCGCCCCCGGCGAGGCCCTCCACCCGCCGCGCTTCGTCGCCCGCTACCTCACCGCGCCGCCCTACAGCCTCCCGCCCGGCCTGGTCCCCGCCGCTCCCGCCGCCCCCGCCGCGCCGCTGGTCGAGACCGGTCCGATCTACCTCGACGAGACTGCTGCCCAGGCGCTCTTCACCATGTCGGCCCACCCGGAGACGGCCGCCGGGCCGGACGGGGACGAGGGCGGGGGCGGGAACGGTGCTGGTCCCGGGGCTGGGGCTGGGGCCGGGGGCGGGGTCGGGGCCGGGTTCGACGGTCCGGGGGAGTTGGAGATTCGTCCCCGCAGTGAGATGGAGCCGCTGCGCCCCGTCGAGGCCGGGCCGTGGGCGGTCGCCGGGAACGGGTTGCGGCCGGTCGCGGCCGAGTCCTGGGCCACTGCCGCCGCGCTGCACATCGGCGGGAGTGGGAGCGGGGCCGGGACCGGGGCCGTGGTCGCGCCGCGGCGGGGGCCGGAGGTTCGTGAGGTGGAGGCGGTCGTCCGGCCGTTGGAGCTGACCGAGGCCGCGCCCGTGGTGGAGGAGCTCTTGTCGGAGCCCGAGCCGGAGCCCGAGCCCGTGCCCGCGCCGCGGGACGCGCAGCCGCTCGGCGGCACGCCCTGGCACGGGGCCGGCGGTGGCGGTTCGGTGAGGCTGTCCGCTGCGCCCGGCGCGCTGGTCGAACCGGTGCCGCAGCCGGCGGAGCCGACGTCCGCCGACCCGGCCTCGGGCTGGCGGGCCGATCCGCAGGCGCAGCGCGGGCTGATGGAGACCGGTGGGGCCCCGCGCTGGGTCTCCTGGGGCGTCGAGCCGGAGCCCGAGCCCGAGCCCGAATCTGTAGGTGCGCCCGAGCCTGCGGCTGCGTTGGTGGCGGCTCCGAGCCCGGCCCCGGCTTCGAGCGCTGAGGCCCAGCGGCCGGGGCGGGAGCCGCGGACGGCGCACGTCACCAGCGAGCGGGTCCGTCCGCCGCGTCGGGCCGCCGAGGCCCGGGAGACGGAGGCCCGTACCGGTGCGGCGGCCCGCCGTCCCGCTGCGGCCGACGGGGCCGGGAAGCGGCGTCCGGCGGCCCCGGCGGCCGTGCCCGCGGGGGTCGGGGCGCGGGCGTTCGGGTGGCTGGTGGACGGGGTGGTGACGGCGGTGGTCGGTGCGGCCGTCGCGGTGCCGATGGTCGGGACGGTGCGGGCGCACGTCCAGGAGAAGATCGACCAGGCGGCGCAGGCCGCGAGCATGACGGGCCGTCAGCACCAGGTGTGGCTGCTGGACGGGACGGTGCTGGGCCGGGTGGGCGTGCTGCTCGGCGTGCTGCTGGTGTTCGGGCTGCTGTACCAGGTGCTGCCGATCGCCCGGACCGGTCAGACCTTCGGCAAGCGGCTGGCCCGGGTCCGGGTGGTCCCCGCGGGCGGGACCGGTACGCCGGGGTTCGGCCGCTCACTGGTGCGCTGGCTGCTGCGCGGCCTGGGCACCGCCGTCTTGCTCGGCCCGGCCGTCGCGCTGCTGGACCGGACCGCCCGGCGCGGCTGGCACGACCGGGCGGCGCGGACCCGGGTGGTGCGGGTGGAGCGCGGCTGAGGCACCGTCAACCGTCCGCCGCTGCACGGCCCGTCGTCCGGTCGGGCCCGGTCGGCCGGTGTGCGGAAGGCGGTGGAACGAACTTAAACGGGCAGAAACGGCGCAAATATCCCAACATCGTAGTATTTGCGATGGTCTACTCGTGCCATGAGCACCAGCGACCCCTCCGGAACCGAGCCGGAGGAGGGCGGACGGCCTTCCTTCGACAAGCAGTCCCCGCCCTCGGGCAGCCCGTACGACACCCCGCCCGGCTACGGCGGCCAGTACGGCGCGCCGGCCGGCTCGGGCTCCCCCCACGACAGCAACCAGCCGCCCGGCTACGGCCCGTCCCCCGGGTACGGACCCCCGCCCGGCGGTCCAGGCGGTCCCAGCGGCCCCGGTGACCCGTACGGTTCGCCCTACGGCAGCCCAGGGCCCGGCCCCGTCCCCGGGATGCCCGCGCTCGGCGGCTGGGGCGCGCGGATCCTCGCCCGGCTGGTCGACTACCTCATGGTGCAGGTGATCGCCGTGGTGGTGCTGCTCCCGTTCCTGCACTTCAACAAGCAGAGTGGCTGGATCGGCTCCTTCTGGTTCAGCTGCGCGCTGTACCTGGTCTACGAGGGCCTGATGCTCAGCCGGGACGGCCAGACCCTCGGCAAGAAGCTGATGAAGATCCGGGTCGCCATGCTCGCCGACGGTACCGCCCCCACCGCCGCTGCCGCCTGGAGCCGCGCCGCGACCTTCATCGTCCCCGCACTGATCTGCTGCGGCGGCCTCTGGTGGGCCGTCGACGGGCTGTTCGGCGTCTTCGACAAGCCCTACCGCCAGTGCATCCACGACAAGGCGGCCAAGACCGTGGTGGTCTCGACCGCCTGACCGGACGTCCTGCCGGTCGTTCGGCCGGTCGTTCGGCCGGTCGTTCCCTTTTGGGCCCCGGGCCTGCGGCAGCCGTTCACCTGCCGCCGGCCCGGGAGTCTTCGCGTTCGCGCTCCGGGCTCCCCTCGGGTCCGCTTCGGGCTCCCCTTGAGCTCCCCCCGGATGCTGCGTTAGCGCGACTGGTGCGCGTACGCCGGCTGCCGGGCGGCGGTGGCCGCAGGCTCGGGCTGGTCGGTGCCGGGCGCCGCGGCCCGGGGCGCGAAGGACTGCGGCGCGCGACGGGTGGTGGCGGGGGACAGCAGGACGGCCGACAGCGTTCCGAGCGCGACGGCGAAGCCGACCAGCACCGCGATCCGCCACACCCCCGTCTCCCCGGACACGGCCAGCAGCGCCACCGCGGCGACCACCGCGATCAGCGTGCCGACACCCAACTGCACGGCACTGAAACGACTCCCGGACACGAGCCGGGCAGCCCGGGACGCGGTGACGGCACGGGACGGAACGGCGGGGCGCGGCATGACGGACGACCCTTCGCGCGGAGCGGGGAGAGCGACGGGGAACAGCGGGGGAGCGGCGGGCGGGGGACCCGGCTCGACAGGCACGGCGGAACAACATCGGTAAGTACAGCCTAACCGCTGGGAGTTGACCTACTCCGGGGCACAGGGGGCGCACGGACTCACACCCCGGCAGCGCGCGACCACGTCCTCCGCGCTCGCCGCATCGGTGGAACCGCGACCACCGCGTTGACGGAACCCCGGCTGCCGCGGTCACCGCGGCCACTGCGGTCACTGCGGTCACCGCGGCTGCTGCACTGGCCGAACTGCGGTCCGGGCCCGCCCGATAACGTGCCGTACGGCGGAACGCCGAGCACGCGTACCGCGCAGCGCCGCCGCCGAACAGCGTGGGGAGGGCGGCCGAGCGCGCCCGGAGCCGTCCGCCGCACGCCCCCGCACCCGTCTCCGACCCCGGGAGCCGCCATGACCGTCCCCGCCGACTGGCCCACCACCGCCGAGGCCGCCCGCGCCGAACAGGAACGCCTGCGCCCCCTGGTCGTCCCCGAAGGCCCCGAACCCCCGCGCCGCCCCAGCACGTTGATCGCCGGCGTGGACGTCGCCTACGACGACGAGCGCGACGTGGTCGCCGCCGCGGCCGTCCTCCTCGACTACGCCACCCTCGACGTCGTCGAACAGTCCACCGCCGTCGGCCGGGTCGCCTTCCCCTACGTCCCCGGCCTGCTCGCCTTCCGCGAACTCCCCGCTGTCCTCGACGCCCTCGCCCGCCTCACCCGCACCCCCGACCTCGTCGTCTGCGACGGCTACGGCCTGGCCCACCCCCGCCGCCTCGGCCTCGCCAGCCACCTCGGCGTCCACACCGGCCTCCCCACCCTCGGCATCGCCAAGAACCCCTTCACCTTCACCCACCAGCCCCCCGGCGACCGCCGCGGCGACTGGTCCCCCCTCCGCGACGGCCCCGAAACCGTCGGCCGCGCCCTGCGCACCCGCCAGGGCGTCAAGCCCGTCTTCCTCTCCGTCGGCCACCGCATCGGCCTCGACGAAGCCACCGCCGTCACCCTCGCCCTCACCCCCTCCTACCGCCTCCCCGAAACCACCCGCCGAGCCGACTCCCTCTGCCGCCGGGCCCTCGCCGCCACCTGATCCCACCCGCACCCACCAGGGGGCGTGTTGACGGCCCGTTCCATGTGTTAGACATAGAGGTTGGAGCCAACTTTCTTTCAGGCCCCAGGCGGTCGAGCAGCAGTCGCGCGGGGCAGCAGGTACGGGGGAGGTACGAGACACATGAGCACGAGCGGCAACGGCTTCCAGGTCGAGGTCGACAACCTGCGGGCGTTCGCGGCCCAGGTGCGTGGCTTGCTGAGCGAGTACGAGAGCGGTGCCAGCACTTCGGCGGTCTATGGCCCGAGTGGGGTCAGCTCGGCGGCATTCGGGAGTTTTCCCGAAGCGCAGGAGCTGTACCAGCAGTACAACGTCATGCGCACTGAGCTGAGCGCGCTTCTCAACAGCATCCAGGACGCCATCGATGCGGCGCAGCAGAACGCGGACCACACTGCTGCGAACTACGAGGAGCACGAGCAGGACACCCGCACGCGCATGACGCTGTCGCAGGACGGCTGGGCCACGACCTGGAGCCAGTCGGAACTGGACGCACGACAGAAGGCCGCGTCCACGCCGACGACCACGACCACGACGAGCCAGCCGACGACCACGACGAGGCCGCAATGGTGACGGCGCGGAAGAGCAGGGAAGCAGGCGCAGACATGGGGCGAGGTGCTGCACGATGAGGATGGCCGACCAGAGTGGTGGCGTGGTCACCGACTTCTCCACCCACAGCCATGCCGAGCTGATTTCCATGGTCCACTCGATGGACTCAGGTTCGGTCATGGCCGCGGCAGATCCCTGGCGTCGAGCGCACCAGACCCTGACGCAGATCCAGAGTGCGTTGACCACCGCCACCGGCGACGCCACCAGCACCTGGCAGGGCAGCACCAGCGACGCCTTCCACACGCACATGACCTCACTCGCCGACAGCGTCAACGCTCTGGCCGCTCACGCGGACCACACGGCCACTGCGCTGCAGTTGATGTCCGCGGCGATCGACCAGGCCAAGAGCGACATGCCGGAGGAGCCGGGGTTCTGGGACAAGGTCGGCGACGGAATCAGTGACGCCGCCAAGGAATCGGTCGGCATCAGCGATGCGGACACTCAGCAGGGCATCGCCGACACGCGCAAGCAGGAGGCGGTCGGTGTGATGCAGGTGCTGGCGGCCAAGTACAGCGCCACCGCCAGCCGTCTACAGCCTCCGGCGAGGAACTTGGTCGATGACAAGCAGGAAGTGACGCCGCCGGACAACGGGGGCGCCGCAGGTCTTGCTGCAGCGATCGCGGGCATCAGCACCGGTCTCGTCCAGGGTGCTGGAGGGGTGAGCGGTTCCTCCGGGTCGCAGACCTCGCTCAAGAGCACCTCGACCACCCGGGCGCCGCAGGCGCCGAAGGTCAAGGCCGCGGTGATCCGTCCGACGGACGCGGGCATCTCCGGCGGAACGGCCAACCCGCTGCCGCAGCCGAAGGGCCCCGGCACGGGGATCGACGGCATCCAGGGCGGCACCGGCGGCATCCGCGGTGGCGGCACCTCGACGATCGGCGGCCCCGGTGGGTCCGGCGGTCTGCAGGGTCCGTCCGGCGGTGGCAGCGGCGGGTTCGGCGGTGGCGGCACCAGCACCGGGCTGGTCGGCGGCGGTGGCGGGACCTTGGCGGGCGGTACCGGCATCGGTGCCCGCGCCGGGTTCAGCGGCAACAGCGTTTCGAAGTCCGGGACGTTCGGCTCCAACGGCCTGAACGGTGGTGGCGCCGGTACGGGTGGTGCCGCGGGCGCCGGTGCGGGCAGCGGGACCGGTGGCCGGGCCGGTGGCCTGGGCGGTGGCGGCCTCGGCGGCGGTGCCGGTGAGGGCGGTGCCGGTGGTGGCCTCCGCGGCCGGGCCGGTGGTGGCCTGGCGGGCCGGGCCGGTGGCATGGTCGGCGAGGCTGCGCACGGCAGCACCGGCGGACGGGCCTTCTCCGAGGGCGGGTCGGGCATCGGCCGCAGCCGCCCCGGCCAGGTAGCCGGAGCCGCCGAGGCCGGTCACGCGGGTGGCCGGGGCCAGGGCGGCGCGGCCGGCAACGGCGCGGGCATGGCTGGCCACGGCCAGTCGAGCAAGCGCGCCAAGAAGGGCACCTCGGACCGACCGGACTACCTGGTGGAGGACGAGGAGACCTGGGCCTCCGGCGGGAACGCGAACCCGAACGTGGTGGAATGACGTTCGGTCAGTAGAACAGTCGGACATTACCTGGCCGCCCTGCAGACTCGAGGGTCTGCGGGGCGGCCGCTCAACGAGGGGTGACGAGGCTTGACGACCAGCCGATCCGTGCGCGGTCTGGCCGCGCTCGCTGCGGGAGCCCTGCTGTGGGGCGTGAGCGTCGGACCTGCGGCGGCGGACCAGATCCGTGAGCAGCAGTGGGCCCTGAAGAACTACGGGGCCGACACTCGGGTTTGGCCGATCAGCCAGGGCGAGGGGGTGATCGTGGCGGTCGTTGATTCGGGTGTAGACGCGAACCATCCCGACCTAGCTGGCCAGATCCTTGCGGGTTTTGATGTTACTGGTGGTAGTGCGGACGGCAGGACTGACACTGACGGCCACGGAACGGCCATGGCCAGCGTTATTGCCGGGCGTGGCCACGGGGACAACGCGGGCATCATGGGACTCGCCCCAAAGGCGAAGATCCTTCCGATCAGGTTCTCTCCGCGGGAAAAGACACAGGTCGATGGTGGCAGTAACGACGCAGATATCGCCAAGGGCGTTCGTTACGCAGTAGACCACGGCGCCAAAGTGATCAACATGTCCTTTGCCGGGGCTGGCATCGAACCGGAACTCCGCTCGGCAATCGAGTATGCGGTCCAGAAGGATGTTGTGCTTGTCGGCGGCTCCGGAAACACGCCGGGCATTCCAGTCTCCTACCCGGCGGCTGCGCCGGGGGTGGTGGCAGTCTCGGGAGTAACTGAGCAGGGCGATCCGTGGGCGAAGTCCACGACGGGACCACAGGTGACCTTGGCTGCTCCCGCTGAACACATCATGCACGCGGATATCAAACAAGGGTATTCCTCGGGCGACGGCACTTCCGACGCAACGGCTTTCGTCTCAGCAGTTGCCGCGCTCGTGCGGTCGAAGTACCCGGACCTGTCCGCGGGCCAGGTCATCAACCGGATGATCAAGAGCGCCGTTCAGCAGAAGGGCCAGGGCTCCTTCCCGAACGACAAGTACGGCTACGGCATCGTGTCTCCGGCAGGGGCGTTGGCCGCGAACCCGACGGTGGACAACGGGCCGAAGGAGAACCCGCTGCTCAAGCGGGCGGAGCCGAACTACGGTGATACGAGCGCTCCGTCCTCGGGGGCGTCCAACTCTTCCAAGGCGCCGTCGGCCGGTGCCGGGAACTCGACCGCTCCGCAGGCGAGCGGTGACGCGGACAGCAAGAAGAGCAACACGGGGATGCTGATCGCGGTCGGTGGCGGTGTGCTCGCGCTGATCGTGATCGTGGTGATCGTCGTGCTCGTCCGGCGTTCCAAGAACGGCAACAACGGCGGTGGCCCCGGCGGTCCTGGGGGCCCCGGTGGTCCAGGGGCGCCCGGCGGGCCGGGTGGTCCCGGGTACGGGTACCAGCAGCAGGCGCCGCAGCAGCAGTCGGCCGGGTACGGGTACCAGCAGGGGCAGCAGGTGCCGGGGTACCCGCCGCAGCAGCCGCCGGCCGGGGGGAATCCGTACCAGAGTTGAGTCGGTCGGTGCTTGACCGGTAGGTAGCAGACCTCTCGCGGTCGGTCAGTCGGTGTAATGCCCTGGCCGGGCTGTGGGGGGTCTGCTGCTGTTCGGGGACGATTCCGGACGATCGATGTGGGGGTGCCCGGGATTGTCCGAGAGAGCGGTTCGACTGTCTCGATTCCCTGCCGTGCCAGGGGAGTTCTTTCTTCGCGGGGTCGCGTGCCTGGCGTAGTGGAATTTTTCGGTCAATGAAAACCAGAATACTGTCTGGCCGCCCGGCGGGATCGATGATCCTCGGGTGGCTGTCCAATGGGGGGATTGGTTTGACGACCAGCCGATTCGTGCGCGGCCTGGCCGCGTTCGCTGCGGGGGCCTTGCTGTGGGGTGCGAGCGCCGGTCCGGCGGCGGCGGACCAGGAGCGGCAGAAGCAGTGGGTGCTGAACAAGTACGGTCTGGCCAAGGACGTCTGGCCGGTCAGCCAGGGCGACGGGGTGATCGTCGCGGTCATCGACAGCGGCGTCGACGCGAGCCATCCGGACTTGGCCGGGCAGGTGCTCCCTGGTCTCGATCTCACTGGTGCCGGTGGGGACGGGCGGATCGACACCGAGGGCCACGGTACGGCGATGGCCTCCGGTATTGCCGCGCACGGGCACGGAAACAACGCCGGCGTGATGGGGATCGCACCCAAGGCGAAGATCCTGCCGGTGAAGTTCGACTTCAATGAAAAACTGGGCACGGTCGACAACGTGGACTTCGGCGAGGCGATCCGCTTTGCGGTCGATCACGGCGCCAAGGTCATCAACATGTCGTTCTACGGCGGGAGTCCGAGGGACCCCGGGTACCGGGACGCGATCAACTACGCCATCTACAAGGACGTCGTCCTCGTGTCGGCCTCCGGGAACCACGCCGGCTTGCCGATCGACTACCCCGCGGGGTTCCCGGGCGTGGTGGTGGTGTCTGGCGTCGCTCAGGACGGGAGCATGTGGCCCAAGTCGACCACGGGCCCGCAGGTGACCTTGGCGGCTCCGGCCGACGGCATCCACCGGGCCGACCTCAAGCACGGGTACGGGACGGCTTCCGGTACTTCCGAGGCCGCGGCCATCGTGTCGGGGGTCGCGGCGCTCGTGCGGTCGAAGTACCCGGGCCTGTCGGCGGGCCAGGTCATCAACCGGATCACCAAGAGCGCCTTCAAGCCCGAGGGCCAGGGCCCGTTCCCGAACGAGAAGTACGGCTACGGCATTGCGTCCCCGTCCGGTGCGCTGGCCGCGAACCCGGCGGTGGACAACGGGCCGAAGGAGAATCCGCTGACCGATCGGGCGGAGCCGGACTACAGCGGTGGCAAGGGTGGTGGCTCGTCCGCGCCGTCCGCTCCGGTTTCGAAGTCGCCGTCGGCCGGTGCCGGGGGTGGTTCGGCCGCCCCGCTGGCGAGCGGTGACGCGGAGGGCGGGAAGAGCAGCACGGGGATGCTGCTCGCGGTCGGGGGCGGCGTACTCGTCCTGGTCGTGATCGTGGTGGTGGTCGTGCTCGTCCGGCGTTCCAGGAACGGCGACAACGGCAACGGCCCCGGCGGTCCTGCCGGGCCGGGCGGCTCCGGGTACGGATACGGCTACCAGCAGCAGCAGCAGCCGACCGGGCACGGGTACGGGCAGGGACAACAGCCGCAGGGGTACCCGCAGCAGTACCAGGCGGGTGAGGGTAACTCGTCCTGGAGGTGACGGGGGTGCTCTCCCCACGGAGGGGGCGCTGCGGGGAGACACGCCTACGGATGGGGGAAGGTGTTCGCGGGGGTGGGGGTGGGGCGGGTAGGAGAGGGGGAATGTGTCGTCGGATGTTCGGAGGTGGTTGCTGTGGTGCGGTGGGTGTGTGCGGTGGCGGGGTTGGTCGTGGTGATGGCGGGGGTTTCGGCGGGGGTGGCGGGGGCTGTGGGGGAGGAGGAGCGGGCGGTGTGTGCGCGGGTGTTGGAGGGGGTGGTGCCGGGGTTGGTGCCGACGTCGGCGGTGTGTGAGGTGAACGTGGTGGGGCAGGGGGGTCGGTAGGGTCGGTCGTATGGGTGATGGGGTGGAGTGTTACGCGTGTGCCCGGGAGGGCGAGTTCGAGCGGTTGCCGCGGTACGAGCGGATCGCGGTGGACGAGCACTGGCGGGTGGTGCATGCGGTGGGTTGTGCGTTGCCGGGGTGGCTGGTGCTGCTGCCCCGGCGGCACCTGGAGTCGATGGCGGAGTTGAGCGGGGCGGAGGCGGCGTCGCTGGGGGTGTGGCAGGTCAGGTTGGCGCGGGCGCTGGAGGTGGTGACGGGGTGCCGGAAGGCGTACGTGGCGCAGTTCGGGGAGGCGGAGGGGTTCGCGCACGTGCACTTCCACGTGGTGCCGCGTGGGGAGGACTTTCCGGTGGAGTGGCTCGGGCCGCGGGTGTTCGGGTTGCTGAAGGCGGGAGAGCGGGCGGTGTCGGTGGAGCGGATGAACGAGCTCGCCGAGCGGTTGGCCGTGGTGCTGGAGGGCTGAGCGGGGCGGGGGAGTTGGCGGGATCTCGCGGGTGGGTGGCATTTCCGCTGCTGGCCGGGTGGCGGTCGGGGCGACGATCCTGGGGGCATGATCACTCCTGACACCAAGGACTGGACCTGGGTCCTCGAACGCCCCTGCGCCGACTGCGGGTTGGACACCTCCGCGCTGCTCTTCGACGCGGTGCCGGGCCTGGTCCGGGCCAACGCGGAGTTCTGGACGGCGCTGCTGGACGGCGGCGGCGCCGGCGGCGTGGAGGGGCTGCGCGAGCGTCCGGCTCCCGGGGTGTGGGCGCCGTTGGAGTACGCCTGCCACGTCCGGGACGTGTTCCGGACGATCGAGGGGCGGCTGCGGCTGATGCTGGCCGAGGACGGGCCGGTGTTCGCCGACTGGGACCAGGACGCCACCGCCGTCGAGGAGCGCTACCGGGAGCAGGACCCGGCCGTGGTGGCCGGTGAGATCGCGCTGGCGGCCGAGCGGCTGGCGGGCGTCCAGGCGGCGGTGCCGGCCGGCGGTCGGCAGCGGGCCGGGCAGCGCGGTGACGGTGCCCGGTTCACGGTGGAGTCCCTCTCCCGCTACACCGTCCACGACGTGGTGCACCACCGGTACGACGTCACCGGTGAGCGGCAGGGGAGTTGACGGGAGATCAGTTCGACTGGTGGAGGGCGGGGTCGCCCGGCGTCAGCGTCCAGGCGGGCAGGCCGTGCGGGAGGGCTTCGGCGAGTGTGCTGGTGGGGCCGGTGGCGAGGCGGGCGGTGAGCAGGAAGCGGTGTCCGTCGCCGACCCGGCGGGGTTCGAAGGCGAGGTGGAGGAACGGCGCGGACGGGGTCGAGGCGGCGGCGAGCCGGTCCAACTCGCCTGCTGCGGAACGCCATTCATCGGCGGGGACGTACTGGCGCATGACCGAGTGCCAGACCACGGTCAGCGTGCCCGGCGCGGTCTCGACGCCGCGCAGGAACGCGGCCGCACCGACCGCCTCGACCGGGGCGGGCGTCCGGGCGGCGAGGGCGAGGGCGCCGTTCAGCCGCTGGGAGCGCGGGAGTTGGTCCGCCCACAGGTAGGCGCGCAGGGCCAGCGCGCCGTCGGCGGAGCGCGGGTCGATCGGGGTCGGGTCGCAGCCGCGCCGGTCCGTCACCCGCTGGAGCGGGGCGTCGCGCAGCCAGGCGGGCGGCTCGCCGCGCCAGGCGTCGGCGAGGACGACGGGGGAGTCCGGCGGGCCGTACGAGAAGCCCTCGGAGGCGCAACGGAACTGCTCGGCAAGGAGGTTGAGGCCCGCGCTGGAGCCGAGCTCGTACAGCCGTACCGGCAGCGGGGGCACGGCGGGGCCGGCGGGGGAGGCGAGCTGGCGCTGGGCCCAGGCGAGGCCGGTGAGCAGCAGGTTGGCGCGGCCGACCTCGTTGGTCTGCGGCGGGCGGGTGAGCCACTCGCGGACGAACGGCAGGTGGGCGGCGACGGCGGCGCGGAAGGCCGGCCAGGGGGCGTCCGGGTCGGCGGGGTCGAAGCGGCCGCCCGCGTCGGGGTAGTGCGCGGCGAGGTCCGGGGCCCGGCCGGACAGCACCAGGGCGTGGACGGCGCCGAGCAGTCGCAGGGCGACGGCGGTCGGGCCGGGGGCGTCCTCGTGCCCGGCGATCGCCGCCGCGCACGGACCGCCGGCGGCCAGGTCCCCGGCGGCCCGGCGCAGCAGGGCGGCGGACAGCGGGGAGCCCAACTCGGCGCAGGCGTACGCCTGGTGGTGGAACATGGCCACGGCGTGGTCGAAGGACATCCGGGGGCTCCGTCTCGGTCCGGTGGGGCGGGTCGGCTCGCGCCGCAGGTCACGGCCCATGAGCGGCCCATGGGCGGTCCAGGGGTGGTCCACGGGCAGTCCATGATCGGACGGCCCCATCCTTCGCCGCCTCCGTCCGCGCGGGTAGGGCGCCTCGGCGTGATGTCGATCACCGGTGCTCCGGGTACGACCGTCCCGGGCGGGTACGCCCCGAGTGCGGAGGTACGCCACGGGCGGACGAGGCAACGAGGGGGCGTGCAAGCGGCTCTGTGCGCCCTGGTGGAGGCGCTGACGGAGGTGCGGGTGGGGGCGGGTGGGTGCGCGGGTGGGGGCGGGGGACCGGTGGGCTCACCAGTCGGTGGTGCGCCGCCGGTGGGTCTGGCGGAGCTGGCTGGTGATGCTGGCGGTGTCGCCGCCCATCACGTCCGCGATCTCGGGCGTGGCCAGGCCGACCACGTAGTGCAGGATCGCCAGGTCCTCGTCGCCCTCGATGTCGGGGCGCAGCCCGCTGGTCCCGGCGGCCCCGGCCGTGCCGTTGTGCTGCTCGGTGACGGTGTCGCGGAGGATCTGCCAGGCCTCGGCGGCCGGATTGGGGCTCTCCAGGACGGTGGGCCAGACCGCGGCGATCGCGTGCAGGGCGAGCCGGACCACCCGGTGGGCGGCGCCGGGCTCCTGGAACCAGACCCGGGCGTAGCTCCGGTAGCGCGGTTCGTGCAGTTCGCAGAAGGCGGCGAACTCGACTGACACGTACGGAAGTTCGGCGGATCGATCAGCGGATGCCGAGTCTGCGGCCGGGACATGACGGTCAGTCACATCAGCTGCCTCTCGATCTGGGTCCGGACGGGGAGCGTCAGCGCTCACTCTAGGCCCTCGGGCGGGTGCTGTGGGTGACAAGTCTGCTGAGATGCCCGGGGGTGGGCCCGATTCGGGTCGTTGTGTGACGGCGCGTCAGTAAATGCCGCCCGCCCGGTGCGGCCCCGAGAGCATCTTCGCTGGTCGGAGGCGGTGTGTCGGCGGCAGCCGCAAGGGAGTTGGTGCGCCGCTGTAGGCCCTGCGGGTGAACGCGAAATCGGCGCCTGGCCTCACCTTCACGGGCGAATCCCGGGCCGCGGGCATGACCACCATCACACGCCGTTCCGGCCGGACCGCCCCGGCCACCGGCCCCGCGACCGCCGCCACCCGCCCGGCGGCGCCCCCGGGAACCCGAAACTCTCACCGTCCGTCGGAGCGCGCTCCACGATCGCGCGCCCCGTACCGGCCGTGTTCCGGCGGAGGCGGCCAGGTCCAGGCCCGGCCCCGGTTCGGCCCAGGCTCGGACCCGGTTCGGCCCAGGCTCGGACCCGGTTCGGCTCCGGTTCGGCCCCGGCTCGGTCCGTGCTCGGCTCAGGTCCGACCCCGGCCCGGTCGGGTCGGGTCGCGCCCGAATCGCACCCGAGGCGGCAGCCGGATCGCCGTCCGATCGCGGTCGTGCCACGCCCCGGCGTCGGGCGGAGGAGCTGACGTACCGTCAGGAAGCCCGCCAGCGGGGCAGGTGGGCCCTTTGGCGGGCCTCGGCGACCCCGGGGGCGTCAGGGGTTTCGCGGGCCCGGCCGGAGCCCTTCACGGCCTTCGCGCTCCCGGGCCGGACCTTCGCGCTGGGCGGGTCCGGCCCGGTCCTCAGTTCTCGCGTGCCGACCGGGCGGCGGTGTTCCCGTCGAACCGGACGGTGGCGCCCGCGCCCCCGGCGGTCCGGGCGGCGGCTTCGGCGCCGGACCGCGCCGCGGTCCCGTCCGGGCGTCCGGCGGCCTCGTCGGCACGCACCGCGGCCTCGTCGGCGCGTGCCGCGGCCCGGGCGGCGGCACCGGCGGCGGCCTCGGCGGCCGCGCTCTCGGCGGCGCGCGCCGCGGCGGCCACGCTGTCGGGTTCGCGGCGGGTCTGCTCGGGGATGCCGGCGGTGCGGGGGTCGGTCCGGGGGTCGGTCCGGGCCGTGGTCTCGGCGGCCTCGACGCTCTCCCGGGCAGCCAGGTAGGCCTGCACCGCGGCGATGCCGTAGACCGGCTGGATGAGCTGGTGGCCCTTGAAGAAGGGCCGGGCGGGGGCGAATCCGGCGGCGGTGACCAGCTCGCGGATCTCGGTTATCTCTTCTTCGCTGCGCGCGGTGAAACGGACTTCCCAGCCCTTCTTGTACGTCCGTCCGTCCTCCCCGCCGCGTCTGGCGGGATCCGGCTGGCGGACGTAGCCGGGCAGGCGGCCGAGGCGTAGTCGGGCGGCGCGCTGGGCTGATGACTCGTCGCGGGGCATGTGCCCGATGGTAGGCAATTCGTGACGGCCGCCGACGCCAGCGGGCGTGACGTTGGGTGTGGGCTCGATCACTTCCGGTCAGGTTTCGCAGGTCGGCGGCGCGGACTCGGTCGGATCGCAATGCTGTGTCGATCCGATGAAAATCGGATAGTAGAAAACAAGTCCGATCTATTACGGCAACGGAGTGAACATCCGATACGCCGAATGGGTGAGGGTATGCGGACTTTAGTGCGGAGCAGTCCCGGTTTGACGACGGTTGCGTAACAGGTCGTCAGGTCGGACGCCGGGTGTCGGAGGCGAGGGGGAACGTGGACGGCATGAGCTACCGGATTCCGCAGCAGCCCGTGTCCCTCGAAGAACTCGCCCGGCGCCAGCAGAACGTGGTGACGGCCAGTCAGCTCCGCGCCCGCGGCGTCCCGGCCCGGATGGTGAGCGAGCACTGCCGCAGCGGCGGCCCCTGGCAGCGGCTGCTGCCGCGGGTCTACCTGCTGCAGGACGGCGCGCCGACGCCCGAGCAGCGGATGTGGGCCGCGCTGCTGTACGCGGCGCAGAACGGGCCGGCCGGGGACGGGGCCCGCGAGGGTGCGGTGATCACCGGCGCGGCGGCGCTCGCGCTGTACGGGTTCGTGTCGGTGCCGCGGCTGCCTGCGGTGCGCGGGGTGGAGGTGCTGGTGCCCAGGCAGCGCCGGCTGCGGGACGCCGGGCAGGTGCGGATCCGGCGCACCGGGCGGGTGCTGGAGGCCCGCTCGGTGCACGGGCTGGCGGTCGCCCCGGTGGCCCGGGCGGTGGCGGACGCGATCAGCGAGTGGGCCGAGCAGGGCGCGTTCGAGTCCGGCCGGGTCGGCCCGGGGCTGCTGCGGGCGCTGCTGCGCGAGGCGCTGGAGCGCGAGGGCGGCTGCCCGGCGGCGGAGCTGCTGGCCGAGCTGGCCGAGGCGCGGCTGCTTGCGGTGCCCCGGGTGCGGGCGGCGGTGGACGAGCTGCTGGCGGCGCGCCGGGAGGCCGCGTTCGCCGAGCTGACGGCCCTGGCGGCGGAGCGGGGCCTGCCCGTCCCGCTGCCCGGGCCGGAGCTGCGGATGCGCGGCGGCACCTACATCGCGGTGCCGGACCTGTACTGGCCGGAGGCGGCCGTGGCGGTGGAGGTGGACTCCGAGCTGCGCTGCGTCAGCGAGGGCGAGGCGGCCTGGGTGCGCGGCGGCCAGCACCGGATGGAGTACCTGGGCGTGCGGGTGGTGTACATCGGCTCCGCCCGGCTCGCCGCCGAACGGGACGCGGTCGGCGGCGAGTTGGCCGAGGCGTACGGGATCGGCGGCGAGAACGTGGTGGAGCTGGTGGTCACCGGGCGCTGAGGCGCCGGGAGTTGACGCCGCGTCAGCTGCGGACGACCGGGGTGCCGGTCAACTCGACGCCCGCGGAGCGCAGTTCGTCCAGCGCCTCGGCGGTGGTGGCGGGGGCGACGCCGGCCGTCAGGTCGAGCAGGACGCGGGTGGCGAAGCCCTCGCGGGCGGCGTCCAGGGCGGTGGCGCGGACGCAGTGGTCGGTGGCGATGCCGACCACGTCGACGTCGGTGACGCCGCGTTCGTTCAGCCAGTCGGTGAGGGTGCCGCCGTGCTCGTCGAAGCCCTCGAAGCCGCTGTACGCGGCGGCGTGCGCACCCTTGGAGAAGACCGCCTCGACCGCGCCGGAGGTCACCGAGGGGGCGAAGTTGGGGTGGAAGCCCACGCCCTCGGTGCCGGCCACGCAGTGCGCGGGCCAGGAGCGGACGTAGTCGGGCTCGGCGGCGAAGTGCGGGCCGGGGTCGATGTGGTGGTCGCGGGTGGCGACGATGTGGGCGTAGCCGGGGGCGGACTCGGCGATCAGGTCGGTGATCGCGGCCGCGACCTCGGCCCCGCCGGCGACGGGCAGGCTGCCGCCCTCGCAGAAGTCGTTCTGCACGTCGACGACGATCAGGGCCCGGTGCATGGCTGGCTTCTCTCGTTCGGGTGGGGGTGCGGTCCAAAGCCCGGGGGTCTCGGCCGCGGCGGTGTCGGGGTGGTCCGGGCGGGGCCCGGACGGTACAGCGGTTGGCACTCTAGGCAGTGCGGGGCGGCCGCGAAAGTGCGGAAGGGCAAGGGCGGGCAAAGCCGGGCCGGGCCCGGCCCCGTCCGGGCCTCTCGGTTCCACATCAGGCCCTGCTCGGCCCCGTCCGGGCCGCCCGGCCCCGGTCGCCCCGGCTGCCGCGGGCTCAGCCGGACAGCCGCTCGGTGGTGATGACCGGCTCGCCGCGGGAGAGCTGGGTGGCCGACAGCGGCAGCGCGGCGCGGGCCCGGCGGTGGCGGTCCCGGGCGGCGTCCAGCGGCTCGCGGCCGACCACCTCGCCGTCGGTGATCAGCGGGACGTGCAGCAGGTGCGGCTCCAGCTCGGCCGGGACGGGGCCGGTGCCGACCACCTCGGCCTCGGCGACGCCGTCCCGGTCGGGGCGCCGGGCGGCCCACTTGCGGCCGCCGACGCTGGTCTTGCCGCCGGCCGAGCGCTTGGCGACCGCGACCAGCTCGCCGCCGGGCGCCGACTCGCGGGCGACCAGCTTGTAGACCATCGCGCAGGTCGGGTGGCCGCTGCCGGTGACCAGGCTGGTGCCGACGCCGTAGCCGTCGACCGGGGCGGCGGCGAGCGCGGCGATCGCGTACTCGTCCAGGTCCGAGGTGACGATGATCTTGGTTTCGGTGGCGCCGAGCTCGTCGAGCTGGCGGCGCACCCGGTGGGCGAGCAGGGTCAGGTCGCCGGAGTCGATCCGGACGGCGCCCAGCTGCGGGCCCGCCACCTCGACGGCGGTGCGGACCGCCTCGCCGAGGTCGTAGGTGTCCACCAGCAGGGTGGTGTCGCGGCCCATCGAGTCGATCTGCGCGGTGAAGGCGTCCTTCTCGCTGTCGTGCAGCAGGGTGAAGGCGTGCGCGGCGGTGCCGGTGGTCGGGATGCCGTAGGTGAAGCCGGCCTCCAGGTCGGAGGTGGCGGCGAAACCGGCCAGGTAGGCGGCCCGGGCGGCGGCCACCGCGGACTGCTCGTGGGCCCGCCGGGCGCCCATCTCGATCACCGGGCGGTCGCCCGCGGCGGCGGTCATCCGGGAGGCGGCGGCGGCGATCGCCGAGTCGTGGTTGAGGATCGACAGGATCACCGTCTCCAGGATCACCGCCTCGGCGAAGCTGCCCTCGACGGTCAGCAGCGGCGAGCCGGGGAAGTACGCCTCGCCCTCGGGGTAGCCGTGCACGCTGCCGGTGAAGCGGTAGTCGGCGAGGAAGCGCAGGGTCTCCTCGTCCACCACCCGCTGGTCGGCCAGCCAGTCGAGTTGCGGGGCGGTGAAGCGGAAGTCCTCGATGGCGTCCAGCACCCGGCCGGTGCCGGCCAGCACGCCGTAGCGGCGGCCGTCGGGCAGGCGGCGGGTGAACACCTCGAAGACCGAGCGGCGGTGGGCGGCCCCGCTGCGCAGCGCGGCCTGCAGCATGGTCAGCTCGTAGCGGTCGGTGAGCAGCGCGGAGCTGCGGTGCGCGGTGATGGCGTCCATGGGGATGATGCTACTACCACTTAGCGTCAAAGTGACGATTTCTCTCCGCGGACCGTGTCGGACCGGGTCCGGCCGTGTCGGACCACCCTGATTCGCTCCTGGGTCCCTCGGATGGAAGCATGGGTCGGGGGGAATCCGAGGTCGACGAGGAGAGACGGACTGTGAGTGTCGCGCCGGTGGAGATCGAGCGCCCGGAGGTGGAGGGGGTTCCGGTCACGGAGCCGGACACGCCGTGGGTGACCATCGTCCACAACGACCCGGTCAACCTGATGAGCTACGTCCAGTACGTCTTCCAGAGCTACTTCGGCTACCCGAAGGACAAGGCGCACCAGCTCATGATGGACGTGCACCACAAGGGGCGGGCGGTGGTCTCCAGCGGCACCCGCGAGGAGATGGAGCGCGACGTGCAGGCGATGCACGGCTACGGCCTGTGGGCCACCCTGCAGCACGACTGACGGACCGTCACCCACCATCCACGAGGGACTGATTCCACACACATGGCCGGTTTGTTCGAGAGTGCGGACGGCGGTGGCGCGGCGATCGCGCTGGACGAGTTCGAGGCCTCCATCCTGCGCTCGCTGGAAGTCCAGATGCTGGAGCTGATCGGGCCGCCGCCCGGCGGCGGCAGCGACGACCCGCTGGCCGCGCTGTTCGCGGAGGGCCCCACCGAGGCCCCCGAGGACCCGGCGCTGCTGCGGCTGTTCCCCGACGCGTACGGCGGCCCGGACGCCCCCGAGGACCCGCGGACGGACGAGATGGCCGCCGAGTTCCGCCGCTACACCGAGCTGGACCTGCGGGCCCGCAAGCGGGACGACGCGCTGGCGGTGGTCCGGGCGCTGGACGGGCTGGGCGGCGCGGGCGGGGTGATCGAGGTCGAGGCGGGCGAGTTCCCGCACTGGCTGGGCGCGCTGAACGACCTGCGGCTGACCCTGGGCACCCGGCTGGAGGTCGCCGAGGAGGACGACGAGGGCCTGTACCGGCTGCCCGACTCCGACCCGCGCAAGCCGCTGGTGATCGCCTACCTGTGGCTGGGCGCGATGCAGGAGAGCCTGCTGGAGGCGATGGCGGGCTGACCGCCGCCCCCGGCGCCCCGCTCCGGCACCGCCGTGCCGGTGCCGCTCCGGCGCCGTCGCTCCCGCCGCGCCGCCCCCGCTTCGGCGCCTCCGTTTCGCTCATATTGTCCGATTGCTCAGGTAACGCTCAGATGTGAGCCGTTCCGGGGCTTTCGCATGGTTCACTGCTGCCTCCCCGGGAAGACGGGGCCCGTCGGCCGGCCGGTCGGCGCGGACCGGGAGGCGAGGCGGGCGGATGACGCAGCAGACGGCGGACGAGGCGGCCGGGGCCGTCCCCGACGAGGAGGGCTACCAGCGGGGCCTGGGCAGCCGGCAGATCCAGATGATCGCCATCGGCGGCGCGATCGGCACCGGCCTGTTCCTCGGCGCCGGCACCGCCATCTCCAAGGCCGGGCCCAGCCTGCTGCTGAGCTACGCGGTGGCCGGCGTGGTGATCTTCGTGATCATGCGGGCGCTCGGCGAACTGCTCACCTACCGCCCGGTGTCCGGCAGCTTCGCCGAGTACGCCCGGGAGTTCCTCGGCCCGTTCGCGGGCTTCGTCACCGGCTGGACGTACTGGCTGTTCTGGGTGGTCACCGGCATGGCCGAGACCACCGCCGCCGCCGTCTACGTCCGCTTCTGGGCGCCCGGCATCCCGCAGTGGACCACCGCGCTGGCCTTCCTGCTGGTGCTGTACGCCGCCAACCTGATCTCGGTGAAGCTGTTCGGCGAGATCGAGTTCTGGTTCTCGATGGTCAAGGTCACCGCCATCCTCGGGATGATCCTGATCGGCATCGGCGTGCTCACCCTCGGCTTCTCGGACGCCGGCGACACCGCCTCGATCACCCACCTGTGGCAGGACGGCGGCTTCTTCCCCAAGGGCGTCGGCGCCACCGTGATGACCCTGCAGATCGTCATGTTCGCCTACCTGGGCGTGGAGTTGGTCGGCGTCACCGCGGGCGAGAGCGAGAACCCGGAGAAGACCCTGCCGCGGGCCATCAACACCCTGCCGCTGCGGATCGCGCTGTTCTACATCGGCGCGCTGGTGATCATCCTGTCGCTGGTGCCGTGGACCGAGTTCCAGCCCGGCGTCAGCCCGTTCGTCGCCGCGTTCGGCAAGATCGGCATCCCGGCGGCGGCCGGCATCATCAACTTCGTGGTGCTCACCGCCGCGCTCTCCTCCTGCAACTCCGGGATGTACTCCACCGGCCGGATGCTGCGCGACCTGGCCCTGCGCCGGCAGGCCCCCGGGCGGCTCACCCGGCTCAACGCCCGCCGCACCCCCGCCGCCGCGATCACCGTCTCCTGCCTGCTGATGGGCGCCGGCGTGGTGCTCAACTACTGCGTCCCGGAACGGGCCTTCCAGTACATCACCTCGGTCGCCACCGTCTGCGGCCTGTGGACCTGGGGCGTCATCCTGGCCAGCCAGATCCGCTACCGCGCCGCCTGGAAGGCCGGCCGGCTGCCCGCCCCGACCTTCCGCGCCCCCGGCGGCAACTGGAGCCGCTGGCTCTCGCTGGCCTTCCTGCTGCTGGTCGCCGTCCTGATCGCGGTCGACCCCGACGCCCGGATCTCGCTGTACGTCTTCCCCGGCTGGGCGCTGTGCCTGGCCGTCGGCTACGCGGTGCTGCGCCGCCGCGACCCGGCCGCCGTGCACGCCGACCCGGACGCCCACCTCCACGCGGGGGACGGCAACTGACGCCTCGCTATCCTGGCCGCATGCTGACCATCACCCGAGAACTGCGCGACCGGATCGTCGCCCACGCCCGCGCCGACCACCCGGACGAGGCGTGCGGCGTGATCGCCGGACCGGCCGGCACCGGACGCCCCGAGCGGTTCATCCCGATGCTCAACGCGGCCCGCTCGCCCACCTTCTACGAGTTCGACTCCGGCGACCTGCTCAAGCTCTACCGCGAGATGGACGACCTCGACGAGGAGCCGGTGGTGATCTACCACTCGCACACCGCCACCGAGGCGTACCCCTCCCGCACCGACGTGAGCTACGCCTCCGAGCCGTTCGCCCACTACGTGCTGGTCTCCACCGCCGAGGGCACCGGCGAGCAGGACCCCTACCAGTTCCGCTCGTTCCGCATCGTGGACGGCGTGATCACGGAGGAAGACGTCGAGGTGGTCGAGGCCCACCAGGGCTGAGCGACGCCCGCCCGGGGACGGGCCGTCCCGCCGCACCTCCACGCGGCGGAACGGCCCGTTTTCTCATTCCCCGGAACACTCCCGACCGGATGCCGAGACAAGCATGTCAAAGCGGGGGCGGGAATCTATACGATGAGCCCATGCGTTCCGTCGATGTGAGCAATCAGGCCCCAGGCACCCGCCTCGTGGCGCGCCTGCACGTCGACCTGTGCCGGCTCGCCAGCGCGATCTGTCCCGGCACCGCCGCGCGCTGACCGGCGGCACCGACCGGCAAGCCCCAGACAGCACCCGCCCCGCGCCCCGGGGCCCTTCCCCCTGCCGCGCCCCGCCCGGCCCGGCAACCCGAACTCACTCCACAGGAGCGCAGCCATGGCCATCGAGGTCCGCATCCCGACCATCCTCCGTACCTACACCGACGGCGCCAAGGCCGTCGACGGCAACGGCGCCGACCTCGGGGAGCTCTTCACCGACCTCGACTCCCGGCACCCCGGCATCGCCGCCCGGCTGCTGGACGGCGGCGAGCTGCGCCGCTTCGTCAACGTCTACCTGAACGACGAGGACGTCCGCTTCCTGGACGGCATCTCCACCGCCCTCTCCGACGGCGACAGCGTCACCATCCTCCCGGCCGTGGCCGGCGGTATGAAGTAATGCGCTACGACAGCCCGATCGAGGCCATCGGCAACACGCCCCTGGTGCGGTTGCCGAGGCTCTCGGCCGGGATCCCCGGGAACGAGGACGGCCGGGTCACGCTCTGGGCCAAGCTCGAGGACCGCAACCCGACCGGCTCGATCAAGGACCGCCCGGCGCTGCGCATGATCGAGCGCGCCGAGGCGGAGGGCCGGCTCACCCCCGGCTGCACCGTCCTGGAGCCCACCAGCGGCAACACCGGCATCTCGCTCGCCATGGCGGCCAAGCTCAAGGGCTACCGGATGGTCTGCGTGATGCCGGAGAACACCAGCGAGGAGCGCCGCGAGCTGCTCCGGATGTGGGGCGCGGAGATCATCCCCTCGCCCGCCGCCGGCGGCTCCAACACCGCGGTGCGGATCGCCAAGGAGATCGCCGCCGAGCACCCCGACTGGGTGATGCTCTACCAGTACGGCAACCCGGACAACGCCGGCGCGCACTACGCCACCACCGGCCCGGAGATCCTCGCCGACCTGCCCACGATCACCCACTTCGTGGCGGGCCTGGGCACCACCGGCACCCTGATGGGCATCGGCCGCTACCTGCGCGAGAAGGTCCCGGGCGTGCAGATCGTCGCCGCCGAGCCGCGCTACGACGACCTGGTCTACGGCCTGCGCAACCTGGACGAGGGCTTCGTCCCCGAGCTGTACGACGCCGAGGTGCTCACCACCCGCTTCTCGGTCGGCTCGGCCGACGCCGTCACCCGCACCCGCGAACTGCTCCAGCAGGAGGGCATCTTCGCGGGCGTCTCCACCGGCGCGGTCGCGCACGCCGCGATCGGCGTGGCCCGCAAGGCCGCCAAGGCCGGCGAGCGGGCGGACGTGGTGTTCGTGGTCGCCGACGGCGGCTGGAAGTACCTGTCCACCGGCATCTACACCGCCGAGACCACCGAGGCGGCGGTCGAGGCACTGCAGGGCCAGCTCTGGGCCTGACGGCCCCGGGCGGCCGGACCACGGCGCGGCACCCCGACCCGGGGGCCGCGCCGTCCGCTTGTCCGATCATCGATCCGCTGTGACATCGCGGCATTTGTCCGTCCCGGGTGACCGCTTCGTCACGGAACGGTCACCGCGCCGGTCGCGCCCCGCCCCCCGGACCGGGCCGCGCCAGGCTGGCGGCGCACCACTGGTACGCCGTCATCCCGGAGGTGGGCGCGATGCCCGGCCGAGAGCTCTGGTCCTACGTCGAGATCGCCCGGCACATCAACGTGCGGGCCGAGACCGTGCGCAACTACAAGCGGCACGGACTGCTGCCCGACCCCGACCACCTGGACGCCGCGGGTCACCCCCGCTGGTACCCGGAGACCATCCGCGACTGGGCGCTGGCCCGCCCCGGACGCCGTTGACGGCGCCCCTTCCCCGCCCTTCCCCGTCCTGGTGATTCCGCCCACAGCCCGGCACGGGAGAGGGGGCAAAGTGCCGCCCGGCCCTTACTCTCGACAGTCAAAGCACCGACGGAGACGAAGAACCCCGCCCCGCCCCACCGGCGGCGCGGACGGCCGCGGACGATGGCCCGACGGGGCGGGAAGGGCTCGGCATGAAACTGACCGTGGTGGGGTGCTCGGGGAGCTTCCCGTCCGTGGACTCCCCGTGCTCCAGCTACCTGGTGGAGCACGACGGCTACCGCCTCGTCGTCGACCTCGGCAACGGCGCGCTCGGCGCGCTGCAGAAGTACGCCGATCTGTACGAGGTGGACGCCGTGCTGCTCAGCCACCTGCACGCCGACCACTGCGTCGACCTGTGCGCCTACTGGGTGGCCCGCAACTACCGGGTCGAGGGCTGCCCCGACCCGCTGCCCGTGCACGGCCCGGCCGGCACCGCCGAACGGCTCGCCCGCGCCTACGACATGCCGGAGAAGCCCGGCATGACCGAGGTCTTCGACTTCCGCGACCTCACCGACGGCGCCCGCCTGGAACTCGGCCCGTTCACCGTCACCGCCGCCCGGGTCAACCACCTGGACTGCGAGGCGTACGGCTTCCGGATCGAAGCCGGCGGCCGCAGCCTGGTCTACTCCGGCGACACCGGCGTCTGCCCCGACCTGGTCGAACTCGCCCGCGGCACCGACCTGTTCCTGTGCGAGGCGGCCTACACGGACGGCAAGGAGACCTTCGACTCCATCCACCTCAACGGCACCCAGGCCGGCGAGCACGCCGCCGAAGCCGGCGCCGCCCGCCTGGTGCTCACCCACATCCCCCCGTGGACCGACGCCGAACGCAACCGCCGCGACGCCGCCGCCGCCTTCCCCGGCCCGGTCGAACTCGCCCGCGCCGGAGCCGTCTACGAGCTGTGAACCGGCGTCAGCCAGTGCCGGTGGCGGGGGTCGGCGCCGCTCACCGCGGCCCGGTACGCCTCGGCCAGGCGCTTGGTCAACTCACCTTCTGCTGAAGGCAGTTCACGGTTGTCCAGGGAGGCGACCGGGACGACGCCGGCGGCCGTGCCGGACAGGAAGACCTCGTCGGCCGCGTACAGGTCGGAGCGCAGCAGGGGCTCGATCCGGACCTCGGCGCCCAGGTCCCGGGCCAGGGTCAGCAGGGTGTCCTGGGTGATGCCCTCCAGGGCGCCGGCGCTGGCCGGGGTGGTGCGCAGCACGCCGTCGCGGACCGCGAACACGTTCTCCGAGCTGCACTCGCTGACCGTGCCGTCCGGGGCCAGCAGCAGGGCCTCGTCGAAGCCCGCGTCGGTGGCCTCCCGCCGGGCCAGCGCCGAGTTCAGGTAGGGGCCGGTGGCCTTCGCCGCCGGGGGGACGGTGTTGGGGTCGGTGCGCCGCCAACTGCTGGTCATCAGCCGCAGCCCGCGCCCCGCCGCCAGGTAGGCCGGCCACTCCCAGGAGGCGATCGAGACGCTGGTGGGGGAGTTGCGCATGTCCAGCCCCATCGAGCCGTAGCCCAGGAAGGCCAGGTGCCGCAGGTAGCAGGAGCGGTGACCGTTGGCCGCCACCAGCGCCACCGTCGCATCGGCCAACTCCTGCCGGTTGTAGGGGAGTTCGATGCGCAGCATGCGGGCGCTGCGCTCCAGCCGGGCCAGGTGCTCGTCCAGCCGGAACACCGCGGGCCCGTCGGCCGTCTCGAACACCCGGGTGCCCTCCAGCACCCCGGTGCCGTAGTGCAGGGCGTGGGTGAGGACGTGGACGCGGGCCTCCTGCCAGGGCACCAGCGCGCCGTCGAACCAGATCACGGAAGACTCGGGAATCGCCATGCCGCCATCCTGGGGACCCGGGCCCGCCCGGCGAAGGCCCCCGGCCGCGCCGGATCAGGCCATGGCCGCCACCGGATCCCCCGTCCCGGATGCCGGACGCCGTCCCCCGCCTCGGACGCCGGGCGTCTCGCATGCTGAAAACCGCGCTCCGCTCCCCGGCCGCGGGCCTAGGCTCCCGGAGGGTGGAGACCAGCACCGCCCTGTACGCCCGCCTGCTCGCCGACCCCGGCCTGCCGCTGGACTCCCTGCGTGACGAACTCGGCTGCGAGGAACGGGAGTTCGAGCGGGCGCTGGGCGAGCTGCGCGGCCTCGGGCTGCTCCAGCGGACGTCGGCGACCACCAGCGGGGTGGCGGCCGTCTCGATCGACACCGCGGTGCGCCAGCTGCTCGCCGACTCCGACCGCCGCTTCACCGCGCTGCTCGGCGAGGCCCGCCGCACCCGCGAGCGGGTCGAGCACCTGCACACCCGCTACCTGCCGCTGCAGAGCGGCGGCACCGCCCACGAACTGGTCCGCGGCGCCGACCGGGTGGCCGCGCTGCTGGAGGACGCCGCCCGGGCCGCCCGCACCGAGGCGCTGTCGCTGCGGCCGGGCCAGGACCAGTCCGAGAGCGGCCTGGCCGAGAAGCTGGCCCGCGAGCGGATCGCGCTGGCCCACCGGGTCACCCTGCGCACCATCTACCCGGCCGCCGCGCTGCACCAGGGCGCGGTGCTGGCCCACGTCCAGGCGCTGACCGGGGCGGGCGCGCTGATCCGGGTCGCGCACACCCTGCCGCTGTGGCTGATCGTGGTCGACGCGCACCTGGCCGTGCTGCCCGCGCCGGGGGAGCCGCCGGGCAGCGCGGCGGTGGTGGTCCGGGACCCGGCGGTGGTCGGCGTGGTCCGCGAGCTGTTCGAGCACTTCTGGGCGGCCAGCTGGATCCCGCCGGAGCTGCTCGGCCGCACCACCCCCGACGACCGCCACCGCGAGGTGCTGCGGCTGCTCGCGGCCGGCCTCACCGACCAGGCGATCGGCCGCAAGCTGGAGGTCTCCGACCGCACGGTGCGCCGCCTGGTCGCCGACCTGACGACGGCGCTGGGCGCGCAGTCGCGCTTCCAGGCGGGCGTGCACGCGGCCCGGCTGGGGTGGATCTGAGGGGCTACCCGTCCTCGAAGCCGTCGTCGTCCTCGCGGCCCGGCGTCTTGAGGTCGAAGCGCAGGATGACGAACCGGAAGACCGTGTAGTAGACCGCCGCGAAGCACAGCCCGATCGGGACGACCAGCCAGGGTTTCGCGGCCAGGTTCCAGTTCAGCACGTAGTCGATGGCGCCCGCGGAGAAGGTGAAGCCGTGGTGCACGCCCAGCGCCCAGGTGACGGCCATGGACAGGCCGGTGAGCACGGCGTGCAGGACGTACAGGACGGGGGCGACGAACAGGAAGGAGAACTCGATCGGCTCGGTGATGCCGGTGGCGAAGGAGGTCAGGGCGAGCGAGAACATCAGGCCGAGCACGGCCCGGCGGCGTTCGGGGCGGGCGCAGTGGGCGATGGCGAGGGCGGCCGCGGGCAGGCCGAACATCATGATCGGGAAGAAGCCGGACATGAACTGGCCGGCGGTGGGGTCGTGCTGGAAGAAGCGGGTCTGGTCGCCGTGGAACTCCTGGGTGCCGACGGGGTAGGAGCCGGCCTGCTGCCAGAAGAAGGTGTTGGCGAACTGGTGCAGGCCGAACGGCAGCAGGGCCCGGTTGATCAGGCCGAAGACGCCCGAGCCGAGCGCGCCGAGGCTGATCGCCCAGGTGCTGAAGTGGTCGACGACCTGGCCGATCGGGCCCCAGCACAGGCCGAAGAAGACGCCGAGCGCGGTGCCGACGAAGGCCATCACGATCGGGACCAGCCGGCGCCCGTTGAAGAAGCCCAGCCAGTCGACCAGCCGGGTGCGGTGCAGCCGCTGCCAGAGGACCGCGGAGAGCAGCCCGACCACCACGCCGCCGAGCACGCCCGGGTCCTG
Source organism: Kitasatospora sp. YST-16 (assembly GCF_026802215.1). Classification (NCBI taxonomy): domain Bacteria; kingdom Bacillati; phylum Actinomycetota; class Actinomycetes; order Kitasatosporales; family Streptomycetaceae; genus Kitasatospora; species Kitasatospora sp. YST-16. The sequence continues at coordinate 2,391,092 of NZ_CP113837.1, read as the reverse complement.
GTAGGTGGCCTCGACGTCCCGGCCGGGCAGCACCTGGTAGTCGGTCTTGGGGAAGGCGGTGAGCACCTGGTGGTACGTCAGGAAGCCGACCAGGGCGGCGAGCGCGGTGGAGCCGTCGGACTTCTTGGCGTAGCCGATGGCGATGCCCACGCAGAACAGCAGCGGCATCCAGTCGAAGACGGCGTGGCCGGAGGCGGAGAAGACCTTGGCGACCCTGGTCCAGCCCAGGCCCTGGTCGCCGAAGACGTCCTCCCGGCCGAGCCGCAGCAGGATGCCGGCGGCGGGCAGGACGGCGATCGGCAGCTGCAGGCTGCGGCCGATCTTCTGGAGCGCCGCGAAGACCCGGGAGCGCAGCTCCCGGCCGCCGGAGGCCGCCGCGGGCCGGGGGTTCTGCGCGGTCGTACTCATAGCGGTGGTCCTCACGGCAGCGCGATCCTGGTCTAGACCACTTAAGGTCTCGTTCAGCTTTCTAGCACGCGCCGAACAGGGACCGGAACCCTCTTAAGGTTCGCCGGGGACAAGCGCCGCTGAATCGAAACCTTGCCGGATCGCCGCCGGGCAGCACGGCGCCCCCGGACGGGAGTCCACCTCCCGTCCGGGGGCGCGCGCGGCGCTGACCCGGGGTCAGGCCTTGGTCACGTCCTCGACCTCGTCGTCGTCCTCGCGGCCGGGCGTCTTCAGGTTGAACTTGGTGATGATGAACCTGAAGAGGAAGTAGTAGACCACCGCGAAGCACAGGCCGATCGGGATGATCAGCCACGGCTTGGTGGCCAGGCTCCAGTTGATGACGTAGTCGAGCAGGCCCGCGGAGAAGCTGAATCCGTCGTGGACGCCGAACCCCCAGGTGATCGCCATCGAGGCGCCGGTGAGCAGGGCGTGGACGGCGTACAGCAGCGGGGCCACGTAGGCGAAGGAGTACTCGATGGGTTCGGTGACGCCGGTGACGAACGAGGTCAGCGCGACCGAGGTCATCAGGCCGTAGATCTCCTTGCGCCGGTGCGGCTTGGCGGAGGCCGCGATGGCCATCGCCGCGGCGGGCAGCGCGAACATCATGATCGGGAAGAAGCCGGAGGTGAACTGGCCCGCCGTCGGGTCGCCCGCCAGGAAGCGGTTGATGTCGCCGTTGACGACCATGCCGTCCGGCTTGGTGAAGGAGCCGAACTGGAACCAGAGGAAGGTGTTCAGCAGCTGGTGCATGCCGATCAGCAGCAGGGCGCGGTTGGCGACGCCGAAGATGCCGGAGCCGCCGGCCCCCAGGTCGGCCAGCCACTGGGAGAAGTCGTTCATGCCGGTGCCGATCGGCTTCCAGACCCAGGCCATCAGCGAGCCGAACAGCAGGCCGACCAGGGCGGTGATCATCGGGACCAGGCGGCGGCCGTTGAAGAAGCCCAGCCAGTCGACCAGCCTGACCCGGTGGTAGCGCACCCAGAGCCAGGCCGAGAACAGGCCCATCAGGATGCCGCCCAGCACGCCGGGGTTCTGGTAGACGGTGCTCGCCGCCTTGCCGCCGGCGAAGTCGATGCACTGGTTGCCCTTGAGCACGGTGGGGGCCGGGCAGTCCTCGGGGAACGCCTGCAGGACGGCGTAGTAGACCAGGAAGCCGGCCACCGCGGCGAGCGCGGTCGAGCCGTCGGCCTTCTTGGCCATGCCGATGGCGACGCCGATGCAGAACAGCAGCGGCAGGCCCAGTGCGGAGTTGAGCAGGGCGCCGCCGGCCGCGCCGATGGCGGTGGCCACGTTGTCCCAGCCGAGGCCGTCCTTGCCGAAGATGTCCGGCTGGCCGAGACGGTTCAGGATGCCGGCGGCGGGCAGGACGGCGACCGGCAGCTGGAGGCTGCGGCCCATCTTCTGCAGGCCGCCGTAGAAGGTGTGCCACCAGGTGGACTGGTTCGCCGTGGCGCCTGTTGAACTCATCGTCGGCCCTCCGCTGCCGTTCCCGTTCCCCTCTGGGGATCCATCCGTGCGCGGGGCCAGGAACACCGGCGGACCGTCCTGCGTTGTCCCGAGTGCACCTAGAATTGGTGTAGACCACTTTCGGGGCAGTGGCGGTCCGCGGGTTCGAGAGCCCGATGATCGCCATCCTCCGGCGGGCCCGGAGGCGGCCGCGCGCTGAGGTAGCCCGAAAGTGGACTAACGTGGCATACCGTCCGGAATCGGGTGATGCTGGTTGCGCCGTCGGAAGGCGCGGCAAACTGATCCCGGGTCACCTCCGGCCGGCACCACCGCACACGCAGTACGGCACCCGGCGACCGACCGCCGAAGCGCCGAGACAGAGGGAGAAAGACCATGGCCAGCAAGGCTGAGAAGATCGTCGCCGGTCTCGGCGGAATCGAGAACATCGACGAGGTCGAGGGCTGCATCACCCGGCTGCGCACCGAGGTCCACGACGCCTCCAAGGTCGACGAGGCGGCGCTCAAGGCGGCCGGCGCCCACGGTGTGGTGAAGATGGGCACGGCCATCCAGGTCGTCATCGGCACCGACGCCGACCCGATCGCCGCCGAGATCGAGGACATGATGTGAGCTGAGCCTCCCCGCAGGCCCGCTCCACCCGCGACGGCCCGCCCGCCGGAGACCACCGGCCGGCGGGCCGTCGCGCGTGCGCCCCCGCCGGGGCCCCGCCCGCGACCCGATACGCTCGTGCCCATGTCTCGCATCGACGGCCGCACCCCCGACCAGCTCCGCCCCGTCACCATCGAACGGAACTGGAGCAAGCACGCCGAAGGCTCCGTCCTGGTCTCCTACGGCGACACCAAGGTGCTGTGCACCGCCAGCGTCACCGAGGGCGTCCCGCGCTGGCGCAAGGGCAGCGGCGAGGGCTGGGTCACCGCCGAGTACGCCATGCTGCCCCGGGCCACCAACACCCGCGGCGACCGCGAGTCCGTCCGCGGCAAGATCGGCGGCCGCACCCACGAGATCAGCCGGCTGATCGGCCGCTCGCTGCGCGCCGTGGTCGACCACCGGGCGCTCGCCGAGAACACCATCGTGCTCGACTGCGACGTCCTGCAGGCCGACGGCGGCACCCGCACCGCCGCGATCACCGGCGCGTACGTCGCCCTGGTCGACGCGGTCTCCTGGGCGCGCGGGAAGAAGCTGCTGCGGGCCAAGGGCCAGCCGATCACCGGCGGCGTCAGCGCGGTCAGCGTCGGCATCATCGACGGCGTCCCGATGCTCGACCTCCAGTACGAGGAGGACGTCCGGGCCGAGACCGACATGAACGTCGTCTGCACCTCCGACGGCCGCTTCGTCGAGGTCCAGGGCACCGCCGAGGGCGCCCCGTTCGACCGCGGGCTGCTCGACCAGCTGCTCGACCTCGGCAGCCTGGGCTGCGCCGAACTGGACGAGATCCAGCGCAAGGCCCTGGAGCTGTAGGAACCGCGACCGGCTGAACCGTCGTCAGGAAGGGTGGGCGGGCCCCGGAGTGCTGTACAGGCACGCGGGCCCGGCCTTAACGTTCGGGGTGAGCCCGCACACCCTCCTGGAGGACTCGCCGATGCAGCAGTCGCTGACCATCAACCGCACCACCGCCTTCGCCGTCGCCGCGCTGGCGCTGGTCCTCCCGTTGAGCGCGGTCAGCTGCTCCGCCGCGGAGAAGGCGGTCAGCTGCGCCAACACCGCGGTGCAGATCACCTCGGACGTGGCCCAGCTCGGCTCCGCGTACGACAGCGCCGAGCAGGACCCGGTCGCCGCCGGGAAGGCGCTGCAGAAGCTCAAGGGCGACATGGACAAGATCGGGCGCAACTCCAGCGACGCCGACCTCGGCAAGGCGATCGGCGACCTGCAGACCCAGATCGACAAGGCGCAGCAGGCCGTCGACAGCAACCAGGTGCCCGACCTCGGGCCGCTCGGCGACGCGGCGGGCCGGGTCAGCAAGGTGTGCACCGGCTGACCGGGCCGGTTCACTAGGCTGGGGGCATGACCAAGCGACTCGTTCTCGCCACCCGCAACCAGCACAAGGTCGCCGAGCTGCGCGACATCCTCGGCGCGGCCGGACTGGAGGTCGAGCTGGTCGGGGCGGACGCCTTCCCCGAGGTGCCGGACGTGCCGGAGACCGGGGTGACCTTCGCCGAGAACGCGCTGCTCAAGGCGCACGCGCTGGCGCAGGCGACCGGGCTGCCGGCGGTGGCCGACGACTCGGGGCTGTGCGTGGACGTGCTGGGCGGGGCGCCCGGGATCTTCTCCGCGCGGTGGGCCGGGCGGCACGGCGACGACAGGGCCAACCTGGACCTGCTGCTGGCCCAGCTCGGCGACATCGCCGCGGAGCACCGGGCCGCCTCGTTCGCCTGCGCCGCCGCGCTCGCGCTGCCGGACGGCACCGAGCGGGTGGTCGAGGGCCGGCTGCACGGCACCCTGCGCACCGAGCCGGCCGGGACGGGCGGCTTCGGCTACGACCCGATCCTGCAGCCGCTCGGCGAGAGCCGGACCTGCGCCGAGCTGAGCGCCGAGGAGAAGAACGCGATCAGCCACCGCGGGCAGGCGTTCCGCTCGCTGGCGCCGGTGGTCGCCGAACTGCTGGGCTAGGCCCTGTCCGGTCGATCTTGTCGGATCAGCGCGCGGCTCCCCCAGCCCCGAGGGGGGCTGGGAGGTACCCCCTTGGCGCCCGGCTGGGAGTGCCGGCCCGACGCCCTCGTACTGGATGTACTTGGGTGTTGGGCCGGTGCTTCCAGGCGAAGGGGGCACCTCCCGGCCCCCCTTGGGGCCGGGGGAGATCCGGCGTCGGGCGCCCGGCAAGATCGGCCGGACAGGGCCTAGGCGACGAAACACGCGGAGAGGCCCGTCCCGGGGGAACCGGGGCGGGCCTCGTTCGCGCGTGGATGCGCCGGTGCGGCCTGAGGGACTCGAACCCTCACGAGATCTCTCTCACGGGCACCTAAAACCCGGGCGTCTGCCAATTCCGCCAAGACCGCCGATACGTGACGTCCGCCATGCTACTGGCCCGTTGCGGGGGCGTGCACCACCCTTTCCGACGGCGGTTCGGGGTGTTCCCACTTGTTCAAAAATTGGTACAGACCTATTGACCCTTGTGGTCCAGACCACGTACGTTCGCGCCGATCCGCGGAAAACCGGGCCCCGGGCGGTGCGCAACGACCGGGCCCAGGCACGTCTTCCTCCCCCACGGCGTCCGGTCCCCCTGCCGGGCGCGAGCATTGGAGCGACCCATGCCCGAACGCGCCACAGCCGCGCGCTCCGCCGCCCGCACCGGGCGGCGTCCGCTGAAGGCCGGCACCGCGCTGGCGACCGCGACCGCACTGGTGGCCGGCGCCGCCGGACTGGTCACCGCGATGGGCGGCGCCTCCTCGGCCGCCACCGTCAACCTGCTGGCCAACGGCGACTTCGAGAGCGGCACGCTGACCGGCTGGAACTGCTCGGCCGGCCTCGGCTCGATCACCTCCACCGCCCCGCACTCCGGCACCAAGGCGCTGCAGGCGGCGGCCTCCGCCTCGGACAGCGCCCAGTGCTCGCAGACCGTCGCGGTCAGCCCGAACACCACGTACAGCCTGAGCGGCTGGCTGAAGGGCAACTACACCTACCTGGGCGTCACCGGGACGGGCACCACCGACACCAACTCCTGGGGTTCCAGCGCCGACTGGGCCAACCGCAGCACCACCTTCACCACCGGCGCCTCGACCACCTCGGTGACGGTCTACACCCACGGCTGGTACGGCCAGGGCACCTACTACGCGGACGACCTGGTCCTCACCGGCCCCGGCGGGTCGGGCTCCAGCAGCCCGTCGGCGAGCGGGAGTTCGAGCCCGAGCGCCAGTGCCAGTGCCAGCGCCAGTGCGAGCGCTTCGGCGAGCCCGTCCTCGTCCGCCTCCGCCTCCGCCTCGGCCTCCGCCTCGCCCTCGCAGAGCGCCTCGCCGTCGGCCAGTGCCTCGCAGACCGGGACGCCGGGCGGGGACGGGGTGGTGACCACGCCGACCGGGCTGAGCGCGAGCGTGGCGGGCACCGCGGTGACGCTGAAGTGGAACGCCTCGACCGACAACGCGCAGAACGGCAACAGCGCGGTCTACCGGATCTTCACCGGCGGGACCACGACCCAGACCGCGACCTCGATGGGCACCACGGTGACCATCTCCTCGCTGCTGCCGAACACCGCGTACTCCTTCACCGTGCAGGGCTACGACAAGGACGGGCACAGCAGCGGGTTCACCGCGCCGGTGACCGTGACCACCGGGGCGGCCCCGACCGGCGCGCTGAAGTCGGCGTACTTCGCGCAGTGGGGCATCTACGGGAACAAGTACTACCCGTCGACGATGGCCGCGACCGGCGCGGCGGGCGGGCTGAACACGATGACCTACGCGTTCGCCAACATCGACCCGTCGACGCTGAGCTGCTTCGAGACGATCAAGGCTGCGGACACCAACGACAACAACCCGAACGCCGGCGACGGCGCGGGCGACGCGTTCGCGGACTACCAGAAGGGCTACACCGCGGACATCGCGGTGGACGGCACCACCGACGCCTGGACCCAGCCGCTGAAGGGCAACTTCAACCAGCTGCGCGAGCTCAAGGCGAAGTACCCGAACCTGAAGATCACCATGTCGCTGGGCGGCTGGACGTACTCCAAGTACTTCTCGGACGCGGCGGCCACCGACGCCTCGCGCAAGAAGCTGGTCTCCTCCTGCATCGACATGTTCATCAAGGGCAACCTGCCCTCGATCCAGGGCGACGCGACCGGCGGCGCCGCCGCGGCGATGGGCATCTTCGACGGCATCGACATCGACTGGGAGTACCCGGCCTCCGCGGGCGGCCACACCGGCAACCACTACGCGGCCGCCGACACCGCCAACTACACCGCACTGCTGGCCGAGTTCCGCAACCAGCTGGACGCGTACGGGCAGACCGTCGGCAAGAAGTACCTGCTCACCGCAGCCCTGCCGTCCGGCCAGGACAAGATCGCGCTGCTGCAGACCGACCAGATCGGCAAGTACCTGGACTACGGCAACGTGATGTCCTACGACATGCACGGCGCCTGGGACGCGACCGGCCCGACCAACCTGCAGGACCCGCTGTACGACAGCCCGAACGACCCGAGCAACGTCGTCGCCCCGGGCACCCAGAAGTACACCGTGGACAACGCGGTCAACGCCTACCTGAACGGCGCCCCGGCGTACGGGATCAAGGGCGGCTTCCCGGCGAAGAAGCTGGTGCTGGGCGTGCCGTTCTACATGCGCGGGTGGACCGGGGTGCCGGCCGGCTCGAACTACGGCCTGTACCAGAGCGCGACCGGCCCGGCGGCGGCGCAGGGCACCAGCCAGACCGCCGGCGTGGCGTTCTGGAAGGAGCTGGTGGCGGCCGGCAAGACCACCGGTTCCTCGGTGCACTGGGACCCGACCACGCAGAGCTCGTGGATCTACGACGGCACCAGCCTGTGGACCGGTGACACCCCGCAGGCGATCGCGGCGCGCGGCTCGTACGCCACCTCCAAGGGCCTCGGCGGCATCTTCGCCTACTCGCTGGAGGCGGACGACCCGTCCGGAACCCTCGTCAACGCGATGACCGGAAGCATGAAGTAGCGTCAACTTCCCCTAGGGAGGGCCGGATCGTCCGAGTGCGGACGGTTCGGCCCTCTTCAGCAAGTTGGTACAGACCTGTTGACGTGGATGGTCCAGACCTTTTAAGTTCGGCGGAACTTCCCCCACATGTGCCCGGCTTCCCACGGCCGTGCGCACGACACTCTCTCCAGGAGGACCGAGTGTTGATCCGAAACAGGGCGGAGCAGCGTCCCACCGCTGCCGGCCGCCACCTCAAGGGCCGCAAGGTGGCGTTCGCCGCCACCGCGGCCGCGGGTCTGGCGGGCCTGCTGATGAGCACGCTCGGCGTGGCTCCGTCCGCGGCCGCCGTCGACAACCAGGCGTGCCGCCCCGACGGCATGTACACCACGCCCGGCGTCGACGTCCCCTACTGCAACGTCTACGACACCAGCGGCCGCGAGCAGATGGGCGCCGACCACCAGCGCCGCGTCATCGGCTACTTCACCAGCTGGCGCACCGGCAAGGACGGCACGCCCGCCTACCTGGTGAACAACATCCCCTGGGACAAGGTCACCCACCTCAACTACGCGTTCGCGCACGTGGCTTCCGACAACACGCTGTCGGTCGGCGCGGACGGCCCGAACAACGCCTCGACCGGGATGACCTTCCCGGGCGTGGCGGGCGCGGAGATGGACCCGGCGTACTCGTACAAGGGCCACTTCAACCTGCTCAGCAAGTTCAAGAAGCAGTACCCGAACGTCAAGACCATGGTCTCGGTGGGCGGTTGGGCCGAGACCGGCGGCTACTTCGACGACTCGGGCAGCCGGGTCAACTCGGGCGGCTTCTACTCGATGACCGTCAACGCGGACGGGTCGGTCAACCAGGCCGGCATCAACACCTTCGCGGACTCGGCCGTCACCTTCATCAAGAAGTACGGCTTCAACGGCGTCGACCTCGACTACGAGTACCCGACCTCGATGAAGGACGCGGGCAACCCGCTCGACTACACCATCTCCAACGCCAAGCGCGCCTCCCTGATGAAGGGCTACGCCGCGCTGATGAAGACCATGCGGGAGAAGCTCGACCGGGCCTCCGCCGCCGACGGCAAGTACTACCTGCTGTCGGTCGCCGCCCCGTCCTCGGGCTACCTGCTGCGCGGCATGGAGACCTTCCAGGTCACCCAGTACCTGGACTACGTCAACATCATGTCGTACGACCTGCACGGCGCCTGGAACAAGTACGTCGGCCCGAACGCGGCGCTGTTCGACGACGGCAAGGACGCCGAGCTGGCCGCCGCCAACGTGTACGGCACCTCGCAGTACGGCGGCATCGGCTACCTGAACGGCGACTGGGCCGTGCACTACTTCCGCGGCGCGATGCCGGCCGGCCGGATCAACCTCGGCGTGCCGTACTACACCCGCGGCTTCCAGAACGTGCAGGGCGGCACCAACGGCCTGTGGGGCACCGCCTCCACCACCAACTGCCCGGCCGGCTCCGGCCTGACCACCTGTGGTGACGGCGCCGTCGGCATCGACAACCTCTGGCACGACCTGGACACCAACGGCAAGGAGTCGCCCGCCGGCTCCAACCCGATGTGGCACGCCAAGAACCTGGAAGCGGGCGTCCTGCCGGACTACCTGTCCAAGTACGGCGTGAGCGACACCGCGCTCAAGGGCACCTACACCCGCAACTACGACTCGACCCTGGTCGCGCCGTGGCTGTGGAACGCCGACAAGAAGGTCTTCCTCTCCACCGAGGACGACCAGTCGATCGCGGCCAAGGCCGACTACCTGGTCAACCAGGGCGTCGGCGGCGCGATGATCTGGGAACTGGCCGGCGACTACAAGTGGGACGCCACCGCCAACGGCGGCAAGGGCGAGTACGTCCAGGGCAACACCATGACCTCGCTGCTGTACGACAAGTTCAAGTCGGCCTCGGCGTACGGCGCGACCCGCTCGACCATCGCGCTGCCGCAGCAGACCCTGCCGATCGACGTGTCCTTCACCGACTTCGCGCTGGGCGACAACAACTACCCGATCAACCCGAAGATCCACATCGTCAACAACTCGACCACCACCCTGCCGGGCGGCACCGAGTTCCAGTTCGACTACTCGGTCTCCGCGCCCAGCAACGCCGCCGACCAGTCCGGCTTCGGCTCCAAGGTGATCCGGGCCGACCACACCGGCAGCAACGTCGGCGGCCTCAAGGGCACCTACAACCGGGTCTCGCTGAAGCTGCCGACCTGGCAGACCCTGGCGCCCGGCGCCTCGGTGGACGTCGCCTTCGTCTACTACCTGCCGGTCTCCACCCCGTCCAACTGGACCGTGAACGTCGGCGGCACGCTGTACGGCATCAACGGCGACTTCACCCGCGGCGCCACCGCGGGCACCGCCTCGCCGTCCGCGTCGGCCAGCGCCTCCGCCTCGGCCTCGCAGTCCGCGTCGCCGTCGGCCTCGGCCAGCGCCTCCGCCTCGCAGTCGGCGTCCCCGTCGGCCTCCGCCTCGCAGTCCGCCTCGCCGTCGGCCAGCGCCTCCGCGTCGGTCACCGCCGGGACCTGCTCGGGCGCGCCGAGCTGGAGCGCGGGCACCACCTACGCCACCGTCACCAAGGTGTCGTGGAAGGGCCACTACTACCAGAACAAGTGGTGGACCGCGGGCGAGGACCCCTCGCTGAGCGGCGCCTGGGGCGTCTGGACGGACCTCGGGGCCTGCTGAGCCTGATCCCGAGCCCATGAACGGCGGTGGCGGTCGACCCGGTCGGGGGGTCGGCCGCCACCGCTGCCCGCGTTCGCGCGCCGGCTAGTCGCCGACCTTCAGGTCCTTCAGCAGCTTGGCGACGTGGCCGGTGGCCCGGACGTTGTACAGCGCCCGCTCCACCTTGCCCTGCTCGTCGACCACGACCGTCGAGCGGATCACGCCCTGGTAGGTGCGGCCGTAGTTCACCTTCTCGCCGTAGGCGCCGTACGCCTCCAGCACCCGGTGCTCCGGGTCGGAGAGCAGGGTCACCTTCAGCTGCTCGGTCTCGCGGAACTTGCCGAGCCGCTCCGGCGCGTCCGGCGAGATGCCGATCACGTCGTAGCCGGCGCCCGCGAACACCTCCAGGTTGTCGGTGAAGTCGCAGGCCTGCTTGGTGCAGCCCGGGGTGAGTGCCTTCGGGTAGAAGTAGACGATCACCTTGCGGCCCAGGTGGTCGGCCAGCGACACCTCCTCGCCGTCGGCGTCGGGCAGGGTGAAGGCGGGGGCGGTGTCGCCCGCCTGCAGGCGCTCGCTCACGGTGCTTGGATCTCCTCTGGAGCTGGACGGGGTCGGTACTGCCCGCCAACCTACTCCCGTTGGTGGGTGGCGCTGCGCGTGCGCGGCAGCGAGCTGACAGACTGTCGGTGGAGAAGAAGTACCTAGCGGTAACAGAGATGGGGTGGCCCCAGTGGCAGCGAGCGGCAAGGACACGTCGGCACCGCGTACGACGGCCCAGATCGAGGCGGACATCGCCGGGACCAGGGACCGGCTCGCCGTGACCCTCGACGAGCTCGCCATGCGCGTCCACCCGGCCACCGTCGCCGCCCAGGCCAAGGCCAAGGTCCGCGCTTCGGTCGAGCAGAAGGCCGGGCAGGCGTACGTCGCCGCGAGCGGGGCCCTCGAGCAGGCCAAGTCGAAGTTCGTTGACGAGGACGGGCGGCTGCGGACCGAGCGAGTGGTGCCGGCCGCGCTGGTCGGCGTCGGCGTGGTGCTGCTGATCGCCTCGGTGCGGCGGCGGCGCAAGGGCTGACCGCACGTCGCGGCGGGGCCCCGGGCAGGTGCCCGGGGCCCCGCCGTTTCCGCGGTCCGGTACGGTCGGGGCGTGAGTGAGAACGACACCCAGAACACGGCCGCGCCCGGTGAGGATGCCCCGCACGGGCGGCACGACCGGCTCGGGGAGAAGCTGCCGATCCGGATGCTGCACGACCGGGTGCTGGTGCGGACCGAGACCGGCGAGGGCGAGCGCCGCTCCACCGGCGGCATCCTGATCCCGGCCACCGCCGAGCTGTCCCGGCGCTGTGCGTGGGCCGAGGCGGTGGCCGTCGGCCAGAGCGTCCGGTCCGTCGAACCCGGGGACCGGGTGCTGTACGACCCGGAGGACAAGCTGGAGGTCGAGGTGCGCGGCGCCACCTACGTGCTGCTGCGCGAACGCGACCTGCACGCGGTCGCGGCCGGGCGGTTCGGCGACCTGGAGGGCTCGACCGGGCTGTACCTCTAGCGGCGCGGCCCCGGCGGCAGGTCAGCCGGAAATAGGGGTGCGGGGCGCGGGGCGGCGGGCCTAGCCTGATGGGTCGCTCCGGTGCGGAGCCCTGTCGACGGGGGGACACGGTGGTGGGCGGCGTCTACCTGTCGGTGGCCCGCGGCGCGTTCCGGCGGTACTCGACGTACCGGGCGGCCACCGTCGCCGGGACGGTCACCAACAGCGTCTTCGGCGTCATCCTGGCGTCCACCATGCTCGCGCTGTGGCGGGCCCGGCCCGGCCTGGGCGGGTACGACGCCGCCCAGGCGGTGACGTACACCTGGATCAGCCAGGCGCTGCTGGCCACCGTCGCGGTGTGGGGCGGCGGCTTCCAGGACGACCTGCAGGCGCGCTTCCGCAGCGGGGACATCGCGGTCGACCTGTACCGGCCGGTCGACTTCCAGGGCTGGTGGCTGGCCACCGACCTGGGGCGGGCCGCGTTCCAACTGGTCACCCGGGGCGCGCTGCCGGTCCTGGTCGGCGCGGCGCTGTTCGACCTGGCGCTGCCCGGCAGCCCGCTGGTGTGGGCCGAGTTCCTGCTCGCGGTGGCGCTGGCCGTGGTGGTCAGCTTCGGGCTGCGCTTCCTGGCCTCGCTGACCGGCTTCTGGCTGCACGAGTCCGAAGGGGTGCGGGCCGTGATGACCGTGGTGTCGATGTTCTTCTCCGGCATGCTGCTGCCGCTCGCGCTCTTCCCCGGCCTGCTCGGCGAACTGGCCCGGGCGCTGCCGTTCTCGGCGATGGTGCAACTGCCCGCCGACGTGCTGCTGCGCCGACGCACCGGCACCGGCCTGCTCGCCCTGTACGGGTTCCAACTCGGCTGGGCCGCCGCCCTGCTGGCCCTCGGCCGGGCCGGGCAGGCGCTCGCCGTGCGCCGGGTGGTGGTGCAGGGTGGCTGAACCGGACGGCCCGGCGGCCCGGGCGGGCTGGGCGGTGCGCTCGTGGTGGCTGATCGCCGGGATGTGGATCCGCTCCACCATGGCCTACCGGGCCTCGTTCGCGCTCAGCCTGGCCGCCAACACCCTGGTCACCTTCCTGGACTTCGCGGTGCTGCTGCTGATGTTCGCCCACACCCGGCAACTGGCCGGGTGGACGCTGGCCGAGACCGGCTTCCTGTACGGCACCTCCTCGGCGGCCCTCGGCGCGGCCAACGTCCTGGTCGGATCGGTCGGCGGACTCGGCGAGCGGGTCCGCTCCGGAAGCCTGGACACCATGCTGATCCGGCCCGCCCCCGCACTGGCCCAACTCGCCGCCGAGCGCTTCTCGCTGCGCCGCCTGGGCCGGCTGCTGCAGGCCCTCGCGGTGCTCGGCTGGTCGCTCACCGCGCTGGACGTGCACTGGACCTGGGACCGGGTGCTGATGGTGCCCGTGCTGCTGCTGTGCGGCACGCTGATCTTCTGCGCGCTGTTCATCGGCTGCTCCTGCGTGCAGTTCTGGTGGGGCGAGGCCGCCGAACTGCAGAACTCGGTCACCTACGGCGGCGCCACCCTGCTCCAGTACCCGCCCACCGTCTTCGCCCGGGAGCTCGTCGCGGGCACCGTGTTCGGCGTGCCGCTGGCCTTCGTCAACTGGCTGCCCGCGCTGCACGTCCTCGGCCGGCCCGACCCGCTCGGGCTGCCCGCCGCGTTCCGGTTCGCCTCGCCGCTGGCTGCCGCGCTCTGCCTGCTGGCGGCCGGACTGGCCTGGCGGACCGGGCTGCGCGCCTACCGCTCCACCGGAAGCTGACGGAAGGACCAGCATGGCGATGATCGAGGTCGAGGACGTCCGGCGGAGCTTCACCGTCCGGGTCCGGGACGGGCGCTGGCGGCGGACCAGGCGCGAGGTGCGGGCCGTCGACGGGCTGACCTTCGCCGTCGAGGAGGGCGAGTGCGTCGGCTACATCGGGCCCAACGGCGCCGGGAAGTCCACCACCGTCAAGATGCTCACCGGCATCCTGGTGCCCAGCGGCGGCCGGCTGCGGGTGGCCGGCGTCGACCCGGCCGCCCGCCGGGCCGAACTCGCCCGCCGGATCGGCGTGGTGTTCGGCCAGCGCACCACCCTGTGGTGGGACCTGCCGCTGCGCGACAGCTACGAACTGGCCCGCCGGATCTACCGGATCCCCGCCGCGGCGTACCGGGCCAACCTCGACCGGTGCGTCGAACTCCTCGACCTCGGCGACCTGCTGGACACCCCCGTCCGGCAGCTCTCGCTCGGCCAGCGGATGCGCGGCGACCTCGCCGCCGCCCTGCTGCACGACCCCGGCGTGCTCTACCTCGACGAACCCACCATCGGGCTCGACGTGGTCAGCAAGGCCAAGGTCCGGGCGTTCCTGCGCGAGACCAACCGGGAACGGCGCACCACCGTGCTGCTCACCACCCACGACCTCACCGACATCGAGCAGCTGTGCGACCGGGTGATGGTGATCGACCACGGCCGGCTCGTCCTGGACGGCCCGCTGGAGCGGCTGCACGAGATCGGCGGCAGCGAACGCACCCTGGTGGTCGACCTCGCCGAGGCGCACCCGCCGATCGAGCTGCCCGGCGTCCGGGTGGTGCGCACCGAGGGCCCGCGGCAGTGGCTGGCCTTCCCCGCCCGGCAGAGCGCCGCCCCCGTGGTCGCCGCCGTCGCCGAGCGCTACCCGCTGGTCGACCTGTCGGTGCGGGAACCCGCCATCGAGGACGTGATCGCCCGGATCTACGCCGGGAGCGCCCCCGCACCGGCGCACTGACCCTCCCTCACTCGTTCGGGTGAGGAAGGTGACCAGACGGCCGGTACGGGAGTTGACACCGCGTGACCGAGCAAGGACCGGACGTCAGCGTGGTGATCGCCGTCCACGACACCATGCCCTACTTGACCGCCTGCCTCGACTCGCTGGTGGGCCAGAGCATCGAGCGGCAGCGGATGGAAGTCGTCGCCGTCGACGACGGCTCCAGCGACGGCAGCAGCGAGGAACTCGCCCGCTACGCGGCCGCCCACCCGGGGCTGTTCCGCACCGCCCGGCAGCCCGCCTCCGGCGGCCCCGCCAGCCCCACCAACCGCGGCACCGACCTCGCCCGCGGCCGCTACCTGCTCTACCTCGGCTCCGACGACTGGCTCGGCCCCGAGGCGCTGGAGCGGATGGTCGCCGCCGCCGACCGCTGGCAGTCCGACGTGCTGATCCCCAAGCAGGTCGGCGAGCACGGCCGGGTCGTCCCGCAGGGCATCTTCGACCGCACCGCCGAACAGGTCGGCTTCACCGACTCCGCGCTCGCCTGGGCCCTCGGCGACACCAAGCTGTTCCGCCGCGACCTGGTCACCAGCCACGGCCTGCGCCGCCGCGAGGACCTGGTCATCCACTCCGACCAGCCCTTCACCCTCGGCGCGCTGCTGCACGCCCGCAAGGTCTCCGTCCTCGCCGACTACGACTACTACCACCTGGTGCTCCGCCAGGACCGCTCCAACGTCACCCACCGGGCCGGGCCGCTGGACCGGCTGCGCGGCTTCACCGCCGCCCACGAGGTGCTCGACCGCTCCACCCTGCCCGGCCCCGCCCGGGACGCCGTCCGGGCCCGCTACTTCAGCTGGGACGTCCCGCAGCTGCTGCAGGCCCCGTTCCTCGCCGAACCGCCCGCCATGCAGCGCCGGATCGTCCAGGAGATCGGCCGGTTCACCGAACGGCACTGCTCGCCCGCCGTGTTCCGCACCCTGCCCGTCCCCGCCCGGCTGCGCCTCGCCCTCGCCCGGCGCGGCGAACTGCTCGCCCTGTGCGACCTGATCACCTGGGAGCGGGACCACGGCGAGGCCCCCGCCGTCCGCCGCGGCTCCCGGCTCTACGCCGGCTACCCGGTCTTCCGCGACCGGCACCTCGGCCTGCCCGACGCCCTGTTCGAACTCGGCCGCGCCCCCGGACCGGCCGGCTGGCGCCGCCTCGTCCCCGCCCCGCTGCGCCGCGCCCGGTGGGCCGCCAAACGCCTGCTGCGCCGCACCCGGCGGCACGGCCTGGCCGCCGCGCTGCGCGGAGCCGCCCGATGAGCGCCGCACCCGCCCGGGACGTCTGCGTCGTCGGCCTCGGCAAGATCGGCCTGCCGCTGGCCGTCCAGTACGCCGGCAAGGGCCACCTGGTGACCGGCGCCGACATCGCCCCCGAGGTGGTCACCGCCGTCAACGCCGGCCGGCCGCCCTTCCCGCGCGAGGCCCACCTCGACGAGCGGCTCGCCGAGGCCGTCGCGGCCGGCCGGCTGCGCGCCACCACCGACACCGCCGCCGCCACCGCCGGGGCCGACGCCGTGGTGATCGTCGTCCCGCTGGTCACCGGCCCCGACGGCAGCCCCGACTTCTCCCTGCTGGACGCCGCCACCGACGCCGTCGCCGCCGGGCTGCGCCCCGGCACCCTGGTCAGCTACGAGACCACGCTGCCGGTCGGCACCGTCCGCGGCCGCTTCGCCCGGCGGCTGGAGGCCGGCTCCCAACTGGCCGCCGGGCGGGACTTCGCGCTGGTGTTCAGCCCCGAACGGGTGCGCACCGGACGGGTCTTCGCCGACCTGCGGCGCTACCCGAAACTGGTCGGCGGCATCGACGAGGAGTCCACCCGGCGCGGCGTCGACTTCTACCGGGCGGTGCTCGACTTCGACCCGCGCCCCGACCTGCCGCGCGGCAACGGCGTGTGGGCGCTGTCCACGGCGGAGGCCGCCGAGTTCGCCAAGCTCGCCGAGACCACCTACCGGGACGTCAACATCGCGCTGGTCAACCAGTTCGCCCGGTACGCGGACCGGGTCGGCGTCGACCTCGCCGAGATCGTCGACGCCTGCAACTCCCAGCCCTACAGCCACCTGCACCGGCCCGGCATCGCGGTCGGCGGCCACTGCATCCCGGTCTACCCGCGGCTGTACCTGTGGAACGACCCCGGCGCCACCGTGGTGCGGGCCGCCCGCGAGGCCAACGAACAGGTCCCGGCGTACGCGGTCGGGCTGCTGGAGGGCGCGCTCGGCCCGCTGGCGGGCGTCGCGGTGACGGTGCTCGGCGCGTCCTACCGGGGCGGGGTCAAGGAGACCGCGTACTCCGGGGTGTTCCCGCTGGTCGAGGCGCTGCGGGCGGCCGGGGCCGAGGTCGGCGTCAGCGACCCGCTGTACCTCCCGGAGGAGCTGGCCGCCCTCGGCCTGCCGCCCGACCAGGGCAAACCCGCCACCGCGCTGGTCGTCCAGGCCGACCACCCCGAGTACCGGGACCTCGGCGCGGTCGACTTCCCGGGCGTGCGGGTGCTGCTCGACGGCCGCCGGGTCACCGACCCCGCCCGCTGGGAGGGCGTGCGGCGGATCGTGCTCGGCGGGGGCGGCTGAGCGTTCCCGGCCCGGGCCCCGGCGCCCGGGCCGGGCGGATTCGCGGGGCGGGGGCCGTTTCGCCGGGCCGGTGTGCCAGGCTGGCGGGGTGAGCGCGGACCAGACTGCCCCCGGAGTCAGCTTCACCGCCGCCGACGAGGAGAAACGGCGCGGTGTCCGACGGATGAAGACCATCGCCACCGGCCTGCTCGGCCTGGCCACCCTGGTCTTCGCCCTCGCCACCTGGGCCAAGGCGGCCGGGGCGGGCGCCTGGGCCGGGTACGTGGCCGCCGCCGCCGAGGCCGGCATGGTCGGCGCGCTCGCCGACTGGTTCGCCGTCACCGCGCTGTTCCGCCGCCCGTTCGGCCTGCCGATCCCGCACACCGCGATCATCCCGACCAAGAAGGACGCCTTCGGGCGCTCGCTCGGCGACTTCGTCGGCGACAACTTCCTGTCCGCGCCGGTGGTCCGGGCCCGGCTCGGCCGGATCGGCGTGGCCCGGCGGCTCGGCGAGTGGCTGTCCGCGCCCGGCAGCGCCGAACGCGTCACCCGGGAGGCCGCCGCCGCGCTGCGCGGCCTGCTCGCGGTGCTCCGCGACGACGACGTGCAGGCCGTGGTCGCCGAGGCGGTCACCCGGCGGGCCGCCGCCACCTCGGTCGCCGAACCCGCCGGCCGGTTGCTCGGGAAGATCGTCGCGGACGGCGGGCACAAGGGCGTGGTCGACCTGGTCGCGGTGCGGGCCCACGACTGGCTGGTCGAGCACCACGGCGAGGTGGTCGCCCGGGTCACCGCCAAGACCCCCGGCTGGACGCCCAAGTTCCTCGACCAGCAGGTCGGCGAACGGGTCTACAAGGAACTGCTGCGCTTCGTCGGCGACGTCCGCGACGACCCGGTGCACCCCGCGCGCGGCGCCCTCGACAACTTCCTCGCCGACTTCGCGCAGGAGCTCCAGCACGACCCCGCGACCATCGACCGGGTCGAGCGCGCCAAGTCCGAACTGCTGGCCCGTCCCGAGGTGCAGGACCTGATCGCCTCCTCCTGGTCGGCCGTCCGCACCCTGGTGCTGAACGCCGCCGAGGACGAGGACAGCGAACTGCGCCGCCGCCTCACCGACGGGCTGCGGAGCCTCGGCCGACGGCTCGCCACCGACGGCAAACTTCAGGCAAAAACTGACGGTTGGCTGCTGGACGCCGCCGAGTACGTGGTCTCCACCTACCGGGAGGAGATCACCTCGCTGATCTCCGACACCGTGGCCGGCTGGGACGCCGCCGACGCCTCCCGCAAGATCGAGGCCAACGTGGGCCGTGACCTGCAGTTCATCCGGATCAACGGCACCGTGGTCGGCGCGCTGGCCGGCCTGCTGATCCACACCGTCAGCACCGCGCTGGGCGGCTGACGGACCGTCGGGCCGGCCCCCACCGACCGGTCGGTGGGCGTCCGGACCCTTGGGTAGGGTGAGCGACCGATCGGCGCGGCCAGGGGGGTCGGACGCCTGTTCTCCACGGGGGAGTTGACGGACATGACGGTACGTGCACGAAAGCTCGGGCTGCGGGTCGCGGCACTGGCGGCCGCCGGACTGGTGCTGACGGCCTGCAACGACGACCTGACGGACGCCGGCGCGGCCCCGTCCACGGCGGCCGGCTCGCCGGCCGCGAGCGCCAGCCCGACCGGCAAGGGCAAGGCCAAGGAGCCCGCCAACGGCGGCAAGCCCAGCACCAAGCCGAGCGGCGGCACCGCGACGGGCACCGACAAGGCGGCGCAGGCGAAGATGGGCAAGCTCGCGCTGACCGCCGCCGAGTGGGAGACCTACGCGGCCGACGGCGACGACAGCACCAGCACGGACAACTACGTGATGGACAAGTCCTGCGCCAACGTGCCGGACGGCACCGCGGTCAAGGGGCTGACCGCCACCGTGCTGCGCTTCGTCAAGCAGGACCACGAGAGCGACACCACCTTCGCCAGCACCGAGGCCGACCAGTTCGCCACGGTCGCCGACGCGCGCCAGGAGGTCCAGGCCTTCCGGCAGAACACCCAGCGCTGCCCGAACTACACCGAGGACGACGACAAGTACACCGGCGTCCACGCGGGCAAGGCGCCCGCGGTGCCCGGCGCCGACGAGGTGTACCTCGACGAGGGCAAGGCCACCTACCCCACCACCGACGGCGGCCGGACCGACCCGCGGGACTTCGTCCTCATCGCGGCCCGCAAGGGCACCGTCGTGGTCAAGGTGTTCCTGGACGTCGACCCGAACTTCAACGCCGCCACCAGCAAGGACGACGCGCGCGCCGCGATCGCCAAGCTGGCCGCCAAGTGGTGACCGGCCGGCGGGCCGCCGCGGGTTAGCATGCGAGGTCCGTTCGGGTCCGGGTGGTCCGGGCCCGGGCGACCCGCGTCCGGGCGGTCCGGATCCGGGTGAGAGCAGACGGGAGCGTGCCGTGGCCGAGGGTGTCCAGGGGATCGAGGCGTTCATCGCCGGAATGCCGAAGGCGGAGCTGCACGTGCACCACGTGGGCTCGGCCTCGCCGCGGGTGGTGGCCGAACTCGCGGCCCGGCACGCCGGGCGCAGCAAGGTGCCGGCGGACCCGCAGGCGCTCGCCGAGTACTTCACCTTCACCGACTTCGCGCACTTCATCGAGGTGTACCTGAGCGTCGTCGACCTGATCCGGGACGCCGAGGACGTCCGGGCGCTGACCTACGGCGTCGCCCAGGACATGGCCCGGCAGAACATCCGCTACGCCGAACTGACCGTCACCCCCTACTCGTCGGTCAGCCGCGGCATCCCCGACGTCGCCTTCATGGAGGCGATCGAGGACGCCCGGCTGTCCGCCGAGAAGGACCTCGGCATCGTGCTGCGCTGGTGCTTCGACATCCCCGGCGAGGCCGGGCTGGCCTCCGCCGAGGAGACCGCCCGCCTCGCCCTCGACCTGGCCCCCGAGGGGCTGGTCTCGTTCGGGCTCGGCGGGCCCGAGATCGGCGTGCCGCGCCCGCAGTTCAAGCCGTACTTCGACCGGGCCCGGGCGGCCGGCCTGCACAGCGTGCCGCACGCGGGCGAGTCGACCGGCCCCGAGACGGTCTGGGACGCGATCCGGGTGCTCGGCGCCGAGCGGATCGGCCACGGCACCCAGTCGGTCAAGGACCCGGCCCTGGTCGACCACCTGGGCGAGCACCGGATCCCGCTGGAGGTCTGCCCGACCTCCAACCTGGCGACCCGGGTGGTCGAACGGATCGAGGACCACCCCGTCCGGCAGATGGTCGACGCCGGGCTGCTGGTCACCATCAACAGCGACGACCCGCCGATGTTCGGCACCGACCTGAACACCGAGTACGCGGTCGCCGCGAAACTGCTCGGCCTGGACGAGGCCGGGGTCGCGGCGCTCGCCCGCAACGCCGTCGAGGCGTCCTTCCTCGACGAGGCGGGCAAGCGCCGGCTGGCCGGCGAGATCGACGCCTACCTGGCGGGGTGGCCCACCGCCTGACCGGTGGCGGGGCCGGCGGCCGGGCGGTGCAGGTACCACCGTTCGGCCGTCGTCCAGGCCGTGCTGGTCAGCAGGTAGAGCTGGCCCGCGAGCGGCAGCAGCAGGGCGAACAGCGGGGTGCCGAAGGCCAGCCAGCGGACCGGGCCGGCGGGGGCGGGGGCGTGCTTCGCGCGGCGGACGCCGGCCCAGGCCAGGGCCAGCAGGGCCGCCTCCAGGACGGCGAACACCGCGAACTGCGCCGGCGTGTGGGCCGCCGCGGGATGGACGGCCAGCGGGACGCCCGCGAGGGTCGCGTCGAGCAGGTGGCCCGGGGCGGTGGTGAACAGGCGGTACATCACCGAGAAGAACGGGGCCTGCAGCAGCACCGGGAGCAGCCCCGCGAACGGGCCGGTGCCCTCGGCGCGGTGCAGGGCGAGCAGTTCGCGGTTCAGCCGCTCGGGGTTTCGGGCGTGCCGCTCGCGCAGCCGCGCGACCTTCGGCGCGAGCCGGGCGCGGACCCGCTCGGCCCGGGCCGCCGACCGGGCCAGCGGGTGCAGGGCGGCCCGGACGGCCAGGGTGAACAGGACGATCGCGGCCGCGGTGGGGACGACGGCGGCGAGGGCCGCGACGGCGGCGTGGGCGAGGTGGACGGCGGGGTCGAGGACGCTCAGGACGGACATGGTCGGGCTCTCCGGGAGTCGGCGGGTCGTGACGACGGTGCTCGGAGGGCGGACGCGAGGAGGGGACGCAGGGCCGACCCGGCGGCGCCGCGCGCGGGCTGGCGTGGCGGGCGCGGCGGGAGCCGGGCGGTGCGTGTGCGTGTGGTTGCCCGCGCGGTTCCCCGTGCGGTTCCCCGCGCCCCGGGCGGGGTGCGCGAGAGCGGTGGGCCCTCGGCCCCGGCGGGGGGAGCGGGAGTTCGGGGACTGCAGGGAGGAACGGGCCCCTCAGGCGGCCGCGGGCCGGTGTCCCGGGGCTCGGGGGCGGGCGCGGCCCGCGGCGTCCGGGTCGCGCGGCGGCAGGTAGGCGGTGCGGTAGGCGCGGCGGCGCAGCGCCGCCGCGTGCACGGCCGCCGGGGTGCGGGCGCCGGGGAGGCGGGTGGTGGTGAGGGTGGCGGTGACGGCGACGGCGAGCAGCAGCAGCGCGGCCGTGGTCAGCGCACCCGGGCCGGTGAGCAGGTCACCGGTGAGGACCCGGAACAGGACGAGCAGGAGCGGGGTGACGAGCACGGTGCGCAACCTCCTCGGGCCGGGGCGGGAACCGTCCGGGCGGGGTGCCGCCGGACGGGTCGAGTGCGGACGCTGCGTCAACGGCCGGGCCGGGCGGCGCAGTTCCGGAGCGGTCAACGGCGGGGCGGGCACCGGAGTTCCCGGCTCCGGGTTCCGGGTTCCGGAGTTCCCGGCTCCGGGTTCCGGGTCCCTGGTTTCGCCCCGCCGTCGACGCGAGGGCTCGGTCCGTCCGGGGTTCAGGGCAGCCGGACCACCGAGGCGGTCGCGGCGGAGGCGCGGGCGGCCTCCAGGACGGCGAGGGTGGCGACCGCGTCGCGCGGGTCGACCGGCGGTGGGGTGCGGTCGGCGAGCGAGGCGGCGATGCCCGCGTAGTACGCCGGGTAGTCGCCCGGGTCGGTGGTGACCGGTTCGGCGTCGCCGTCGCTGCCGAGCAGGCCGTACGCGGCCGGGTCGTCGTCGCCCCAGCGGTCCGCCGGCCCGCCGGGGCGGCGGCCGGCCCGCAGGGCGGCCTCCTGCGGGTCCATGCCGAACTTGACGTACCCGGCGCTGTCGCCGAGGACGCGCAGCCGGGGCCCGGCGAGCGGGGCCAGCGCGCTGGTCCACAGCTGGGAGCGGACGCCGCCGATGTGGGTCAGGGCGAGGAAGGCGTCGTCGTCGACCACCGCGCCGTCGCGGCGCACGTCGATCTCCGCGTACACCGTCTCGACCGGCCCGAACAGGGTCAGTGCCTGGTCGACCAGGTGGCTGCCCAGGTCGTACAGGGTGCCGCCGACCTCGGCCGGGTCGGCGAGCTCGCGCCAGCCCGGCTTGGGCTTGGGGCGGAAGCGCTCGAACCGGGACTCGAAGCGGTGCACCCGGCCGAGCCGGCCCTCCTCGACCAGGCGGCGGGCGGTCAGGAAGTCGCCGTCCCAGCGGCGGTTCTGGAACACCGACAGCAGCAGGCCGGACTTCTCGGCGAACTCGCACAGGTCGCGGGCCTCGGCGCTGGTCGCGGCCAGCGGCTTGTCGACCACGGTGGCCAGGCCGGCCAGCAGGGCGGTGCGGGCGAGCGGGACGTGGGTGCGGTTGGGGGAGGCGATCACCACCAGGTCGAACCGGTCGGCGTCCTCGAACAGCTGCTCGGGGGTGTCGAGGGCGCGGGCGCCCGGGTGGTCGCGGTGCAACTGGGCCCGGCGGTCGGGGTTGGCGGTGACCACCGCGTCCAGCTGCAGTCCGGGCGTGGTGGCGATCAGCGGGGCGTGGAAGGCGGAACCGGCCAGGCCGTAGCCGATCAGGCCGACGCGGAACGGGGCGGAGGGCGTGCTCATGCCCTCAACTCAACCACCCCGGCCCCGCCGAACGGCGGAGGCCGACCGGTTCGCCGGACCCGGTCGGCGCAGGCCCGGGCCCCGGCTCCGGCGGCGTGCTCAGCGGTCGGAGGGCGGACGGCGCCGGTACAGCACGGCGCACGCCGCGCCGGTCAGCAGCAGCACCGAGCCCAGCGACAGCAGCATGCCGTTGCGGACCGCGTCCCCGCCGTCCCCGCTGCCGCCACCGTCGCCGGACCGGGCCAGCGGCGCGGTGACGGGGACGGCGGCGGCAGCGGCCGCGGCAGCGGCGGGGACGGCGGCCGGGACGGCGCCGGGAGCGGCGGCGACGGCGGGCCGGGCGGCCGGGCCGGCCGACAGCGCGGCCACGGCCAGCAGCAGGACGGCGGCGCGCGCGGCGGCGGCGCGGACGGCGCGGACGGCGCGGGGACGGGCGGGGGAGGCGGTGCGGCGGACGGAGGCCATCGAGGGCTCCCTTGCGTCGTGCGGAGAGGGCGTGTCCGGGACGCTAGCCAGTCCTGGTACGGGAATTGACGGTACGTCAGGGTAGTTACGGGCGGCTTAAGGCGGCGTTGAGGTGCCCCGGACCGGGTGCGACGGTCCGGGGCCGGGCGGTCACCCGCCGTTCGGGAGCGGGGCGGTCACCCGCCGTTCGGGAACAGGGTCTCGGCGACGTGCCGGGTGTCGGTGTACTCGCGGACGGCGGCGATCCGGCCGTCCCGGACGGTGAAGACGCCCAGGCAGTGGTTGTCGTAACGGCGGCCGTGCACGGTGGTGCCGCGCGAGGTCCACTCGGCGACCACCCGGTCGCCCTCGGCGATCGGCGTGCCGACCAGGGCGACCTCGACGGCGGTGCCGGGCTCGAAGACGCCGCCGACCGAGCCGAGGAAGTCCTCGACGACGGCCGTCCGGCCGCACCACTCGCCGCTCAGCGGCAGGTCGCCCGGGTAGCTCCAGACCACGTCCTCGGTGAAGGCGTCCCGGATGGCGTCCGCGTCGCCGCGGGCCACCGCGGCCACGTAGTCGGTGACGACGGTGCGGGGATCGGTGTTCATGGCGGATCTCCTCGGGTGGAAGGTCAGTTGAGGGTGAGGACGGTGTTGCCGCGCACGCGCCGGCCGCGCAGGGCGGCGATCGCCTCCGCGGTGTGCTGCCAGTCGTCGACCAGGCCGAGTTCGGGGTGCAGCCGGCCCTGCTCGGTCAGCCGGACCAGGGTGCGCAGGTCGTCCCCGTCCGGGTGGTCGACGTCCGCGTAGCTGAAGTGCCGGACGGTGGCCGAGACCGGGCCGTTCAGCAGGGCGAAGAAGTCCAGCCGGACCGGCTCGCGGGACGCCTGCCCGAACCACAGCAGCCGGCCGCGCGGGGCGAGCAGCGCCAGCGCCCGGGGCAGCTCCGTGCCGCCGGTCGACTCCAGCACCAGGTCGTACGGGCCGTGCGCCCCGGCCACCTCGTGCACCACCTCGGCCGCGCCCAACTCCCGTAGCCGGGCGCCGCGTTCGGCATTCGCGGTGACGACCGTCAGCTGCGCCCCGGCGGCCGCCGCCAGCTCGGTGACGTAGTGGCCGACGCCGCCGGACGCGCCGGTCAGCAGCAGCCGCCGCCCGGTCACCGGGCCCGCCGCGCGCAGCAGCCGCAGTGCGGTCAGGCCGGCCAGCGGCAGCGCGGCGGCGGTCGGGGCGGCCAGCCGCTCGGGCAGCACCGCCAGCGCGTCCGTGCGCACCGCCGCGTACTCCGCCCAGCCCGCGCCCGGCGGGTGCGCCACCACCCGCTGCCCGACCGCCGGGCCGGTGCCGTCCGCGGCGGCCTGCACGACCAGCCCGGCGACGTCCTTGCCGGGCCGCCAGTGCGGCGGGGGATCCTCCAGCAGGAAGGTCTCGCCGCGGTTCACCGAGAACGCGTCGACCTTCACCAGCACCTCGCCGGGGTGCGGCTCGGGCTGCGGGACCTCGGCGAACTCGACCGTGCCGTGCGCCGGAACCAGGGCCTTCATCAGGGGACTTCCTCTCGTGGGGACCGACTCGCTCGGTGCTGGACCCAGTCAACGGCCCGGGCCCCGGGAGGGTCCAACAACCAGAACGGCCCTACGACAACCGCCGGTTGTCGGCGATGATGGCCCGATGGACGACCCCGACCTCCGGCAGCTGCGGGCCTTCGTCGCAGTCGCCGAGCAGCGCCACTTCGGGCGCGCCGCCGAGCAGTTGGCGATCACCCAGCAGGCCGCCTCCAAGCGGATCGCCGCCCTGGAACGGGAGTTGGGCGTCCAGCTGCTCGACCGCGGCCCCGCCGCCGTGCAACTCACCGACGCCGGACGGCGGTTGCTCGACCCCGCGCGGGCCGCGCTGGCCGCCGGGCAGGCCGCTCTCGCCGCCGTCCGGCAGCGGGCCGCACCCGCCCGGCTGGACGTCTGGGGCCACCTGTTCGAGCCGCTGCGCACCGTGCGCGACGCGCTCGCCGCCGCCCCCGGACTGACCGTCGAGGTCGGCCCCGCCCGGGACCTCGACGCGGTCGCCGCCGCCCTGGTCCGGGGCGAGAGCGCCGCCGGGTTCGGACGCCACCAGCCGGGCGCCGGAGGGGAGTTGGCGCACCGGCTGGTCCGGCTGGAACCCGTCGACGCGGTGCTGCCCGCCGACCACCCGCTGGCCCGCGCCGACCGGCTGCGCCCCGCCGACCTGGCCGCGCTGCGGCTGGTGCTGCCCGCCGACCCGGCCCGGCTGGACTTCCTGGCCCGGTTCGGCGCGCACTTCGGCGTCCCGCTGCTGCCCGGCGAGGCCAACCTCGGCCTCGCCCACCTGCTCGACCGGGTCCGCGCCGTCCCCGACGGCTGCACCCTGCTGCCCGCCGAACTCCCGCTCGCCGTCCCGCCCGGCCTGACCGTCCGCCCGCTGGTGGACCCCGTCCCGCTGTACGCCTGGTCCCTGGTCTGGCACCGCGAACGCCCGCACCCCGCCGTCCCCACCCTGCTGCGCGCCTTCGCCGAACGCGGCCGCGAACGCCGCTGGCTGGAGTACCGCCCCGACCGCGACTGGCTGCCCGGCGCCGACGCCCGCGACCTGGCATGACGGAGGGCCCCGGCGCGGCGGCAGCACGGCGGCGGCACGGCGGAGGGCCCCGGCGAGGCGTTCGCCGGGGCCCTCCGGGGCGGGGTCAGACCAGTTCGACCAGGTCGGCGATCGAGTTGACCACCTGGGTCGGCCGGTACGGGAAGCGGTCGACGTCGGCGGCCTGGGTCAGGCCGGTCAGCACCAGGAAGGTCGACATGCCGGCCTCCATGCCGGAGACGATGTCGGTGTCCATCCGGTCGCCGATCATCGCGCTGTGCTCGGAGTGCGCGCCGATCGCGTTCAGGCCGGCCCGCATCATCAGCGGGTTCGGCTTGCCCACGAAGTACGGCTCCACGCCGGTCGCCTTGGTGATCAGCGCGGCCACCGCACCGGTCGCGGGCAGCGCGCCCTCGGCGGACGGGCCGGTCTCGTCCGGGTTGGTCGCGATGAACCGGGCACCGTCGTTGATCAGGCGGACGGCCTTGGTCATCGCCTCGAAGGAGTACGTCCGGGTCTCGCCCAGCACCACGAAGTCCGGGGCGGTGTCGGTCAGCACGTAGCCGACGTCGTGCAGCGCGGTGGTCAGGCCGGCCTCGCCGATCACGTACGCGGTGCCGCCCGGGCGCTGGTCCTCCAGGAACTTCGCGGTGGCCAGGGCGGAGGTCCAGATGTGCTCGGCGGGCACGTCCAGGCCCATCCGGGACAGGCGGGCGTGCAGGTCGCGCTGGGTGTAGATCGAATTGTTGGTGAGCACCAGGAAGGGCTTCCCGGACTCACGCAGCCGCTTGATGAAGGCATCGGCCCCGGGGATCGGCACGCCCTCGTGGATGAGGACTCCGTCCATGTCGGTCAGCCAGGTCTCGATGGGCTTGCGGTCTGCCACGTGGGTGTCTCCTTGGTCTTGCACAGGTCGAACGATCTTCGTGATCGCTCCGACCGGACACCACTGGCCGGCCGGGCGCCACAGGCTGCCCCAACGCCGATCAGCCTAGTCGTCCCGACCGGCCGGACACAGGGGCGTCCGCGCCCGCGGCCACCCGCGTGGGCACCCGTGCGGACCAGGGCCCGCGGGACCCGGGACGGGGGCGGGAGGCCGGCGAACGCCGACGGCGGGCGGCCCGGGCACTCCGGGCCGCCCGCCGTCCGGGCCGCTGCGGCGTCAGTTCGCGTACGGGTTCCCGCCCGAGGGCGGCGGCTGCTGCCCGTACGGCGGCTGCTGGCCGTACCCGGGGGCGCGGCGGGCGGTGCGGCGGGCCGGCCGTAGGGCGGCTGCTGGCCGTACCCGGGCGGGGCGGCCGGTGGCGCGGCGGGCTGCTGGCCGTAGGGCTGCGGCGCGGGCGGCTGCGGGGCGTACGGCTGCTGCTGCGGCGGCACGCCGTACGGGGCGCCCGGCGGCACCGGGCCCGGGCCGGTGGAGCGGTTGCGCCGGACGACCAGCACCACCACGAGCACCAGCACCAGGACGCCCGCCACCGCGCCGCCGACGACCAGCGGGAGGCTGCCCGAACCGGAGGACTGCTGCCCGGTCGCCTCGGGCGCCGAGGACTTCGCGGGCGCGGACCCCTCCGGCGCGGCACTCGCGGCGTCGCTCGCCGCCCCGCCCGGCTGGTCCGCCGCGCCCGACTTCCCGGCCCCGGGCGAGGCCGAGGCCCCGGCACCGGTGCCGGGCAGCGGGCTGACGTCCGCCGGGCCCGGGTCGCCCGGGCTGGTCAGGGCGATCCGGGGCCGGATGACGCCGTAGCCCAGGTAGTCGCTGCGCTCCTTCGGGTTGCTCGCGGTGTTGATCAGCACCCGCAGCACCTGGTTGGCCGTCCAGTCCGGGTGCACCGACCAGATCAGCGCGGCGGCGGCCGAGGTCAGGGCGGTGGAGTCGGAGGTGCCGTCGCCCTTGCAGTAGCCGGACCCGCTGGTGCAGGCGCCGTAGATCTCCACCGCCGGGGCGGCCAGCACCACCTGCGGGCCGTGCTGCGACTTCGACCAGGCCTTCGCGTCCCGGTCGGTGCCGGCCACGGTGACGACACCGGGCAGGCCGCCCGGGTAGTCGACCTCGTTACCCGTGTCGCCGCTGTTGCCGGCCGCGGCGATCACCAGAGAGCCCCGGGAACGGGCGTGGTCGACGGCTGCCTGGAGCTTGGCGCGGTCGGCAGCTTCGCGCAGGGGGCTGCCCTGGGAGACGTTGATGACCTTGGCACCCTGATCGGCCGCGTAGGTGATGCCCTGGGCCAACTGGTTCAGAATCTGGTTCTGGGTCTCGTAACTGCCGTCGTTGACGGTTCTGATCTTGATGGGGAGGATCTTGACTCCGGGCGCCAGACCGTAGGCGCCCTGGCCGTTCAGGTTTTTCCCGGTGCCGGCGATGTCGCTGGCCATGTGCGTTCCGTGGCCGATCGGGTCGGAGAGCACGCCGCCGGGCAGTCCGCTGAGGTCGGTGCCGGTCAGCAACTGGCCGGCCAGGTCGGGGGTGCCGTCCTGGAAACCGCTGTCGACCACCGCGACCGTGATGCCCTTGCCGGTGCTGATCTGCCACATCTCGTCGGCGTGCATCGCGTCCAGGTGCCACTCCTGCGCGCGGATCGAGTCCGCGGCCGACGCGGGTCCGGCCGTCCACCCCCACAGGACGGCGCCGACCGCCGCCGCGGCGGCGAACCGTCGCCCCCGCCCTGCCCTGCCCGTTCCCCGCATCACACGCTCCCTCGTCCTTCGCCACGTCCACCGGGGCGGCCCCGGCGCACAGTTCGGCCCGGCCGCGGGAGCCGCAGCCCCCGCGACCGGGCCGTCGAACCGGTCACTACTCGATCACGTTCGGATTGACCGGGCCCATCCCGGACGTCCAGGTGTTCTCGTCCTCGGTCAGGTAGTCCGGACGGTTGCCCTGGGCCTTGCCCTTGCGGTTGGCGCTGCCGCCGCCGTGCCCGCCGCCGAAGGAGCCGCCGGCCCGGCCGTCCGCGCCCCGCTCGGCCCGGCCGCGCAGGCCGGTCCCGCCCGGGGTGAACTCGCCGCGCCCGCCCGGGGCGCGGTTCGCGCCGACGGTGCCGCCCGCGCGGTTCACCAACCCGCTGCCGCGCGAACCGCCGGCCCCGCCGCGGGCACCGCCCGCGCCGCCACCGCCGTGCATGCCGCCCATGCCGCCCGCGCCCGAGGCGCCCGCCCGGCCGGTCTGGCCGGCCGCGCCCGCGGCGCCCGACGAGGCGCCGGTGCCGGTGCCGGTCCGGGCACCCGCGCCGGTCGTCCCGGCCGTGCCGCCGCCGGTGGCCCGGCCGCCGCCTGCGCCGCTCCCGCCGAGCGCACCGCCGCCGCCCAGGCCCGGGACCAGGCCGCCGGTGTAACCACCGCCGCCCCCGCCCCCACCGAGACCGCCGCCGCCCAGGCCGCCACCGCCGCCGCCACCGATCAGGCCGCCGCCACCGCCGCCCGTGGGTGGGAGGCCGCCCGGGCCGGGGACCGTCGGGGTCGGCGCCACGTGGTCGATCTTCAGCGGCGGCGGGTCCGGGATCACCGGGGTGGGGCCGCCCGGCGGCGTGACCGGGGGCGGCGGGGTCGGGGTCGGGTAGGGGTACGGGGTCGGCACCGGGCCGGGGTGCCGGATCAGGTGCGGCGGGCTCGGCGGGGGCGGTACCACCGTCGGAGGAGGTGTGGTCGTGCCGCCTCCGCCGCCCCCGGGCGGCGTCCAGGTCGGCGGCTGGGGCGGCGTGGTGCTGCCGCCACCGCCACCGCGGCCGTTGCCGCCACCGATCGGGACTTCCTGCAGGTTGTCGAGGTCGACGGCTCCTCCCGGCGGGGCCGGGAAGGTCGGCACCGCGGCCGAGTTGAGCTGGGTGCTCGCGTACTCGTACGACTGGCTGAGGCGCTCCATCTGCGTGATGGCCTCCTGGTGCGCCTGGAAGACCCGGTCGGACGCGGCGCGGGCCTGCTCCTCGGTGACCCAGTTCGGGTCGAGCATCCCGGCCACCTTGCCGCCGAGGTAGCCGCCCGCGGCGGCGCCGATGCCCGGCATGACCACCCCGCCGATGATGGCGCCGCCGATGGTCGCGGCCGTGTTGTCCTGCGCCTCGTAGCGGCGGACGGTCTCCATGTCGTCGTACGGCACCGGGGGCAGGCCGTACTTGACGGTGCTGAGGGTGTCGCCGGCCGAGGTCATGTGGGTGCCGGCGGTCCGCGAGTAGGTGGCCAGGTCCATGGTGGAGCGGGAGACCTGGGTGCCCCAGTTCTTGAAGCTGTCAGCGGCCTGGCCCTCCCAGTCGAGGCTGCTGATGTGGGTGTGCAGCTCCTCGCTGATCTGGTCCAACTGCTGGGCAGCGTCGACCAGTTGCTGTCCGACGCCGGACACCGCGAACGGGTTGGCGTTCTCGATCATGGCGACCAGCTGTTCGTGGCTGGCGCGGCCAATCTCGCCCGGCTGGATCCGGACCAGTCTCGACTCTTCGAGTTCCATCGGTTCTCTCCCCCTGTGCTGTGGTCGGACCGGGCGGTCAGTACGAGCCCTGCTGGACGTTGCTGCCGGGTGCCGCGGCCGGGTAGCCGGGCTGCTGCCCGTACTGCGAACTGCCGGCCGGCGGGAGCTGGGCCTGGGCACCTGCCCTGCGCAGGAGCGAATGGAACTGCTCCTGTTGTTCGGCGTCCGCGTTCTGGTAGCCCCGGGCCGCCATGTCGATGCTGGCGCTCATCGCCTCGATCTGCATGGACAGCGTCTTGGAGAGCTGGTCCAGGTTGGCGTGCACCGTGGTGTAGGCGCTCATCAGGTCGCCGGCCTGGCCGAAGTCCTGGCCGAGCTGGCCGGGCGTCAGCTGCTGCCGGGAGATCGTGCCCTGGCCCGCGGCCGAGCTGTCCAGCGTGCTGAGCAGGTCGTCGACCCGCTTCTTGAAGGTCTGCAGGTTCTCCACCTCGACCTTGACCGCGGCGGCGCCGACCTGGCCGATCAGGGCCTGGGTCTGGGCGACCACCGCGGCCGCCGCCACGCCGCCGACCACCGCGCCGATGGCGCCGCCCACCGCGGCGCCGGACGCACCGCTGTCGTTGGAGGGTTCGTTCATCGCGGTTTTCCTTCCCCCGTGGCACGGCTGGCCGCGCCCGTCACTGCTTCCACTGCCGGGCCCCGCTCCCCGGGCCCGTCCCCGTCCCCGTCCCGTTCCCACGGCGGGGCACGGGTCGCCACGGCAAAGATAGCGCTCCGCGCGGACACTCCGGGAGGGGCCTCGCGCGGGCGTCCGGAACGGGGCGGCGGCGGCCGGAGCCGGGCGGGCGGGCGTCTCGGTCGTACGCCAAGGGGCTTGCGGTGCGGGGGAGTTGCGGCGGGCGGCGCGGGCTGTCGGCGCGACTGTGTAGCGTTCACCGCGGTGGGTCCGGGACGGGCCCGCGGAACGCACGAGTCAAGAGCGGCCGCCGTGCGGCGCGGCCGGTGGGAGGTACAACGTGACGGAGCTGGCCGAGACGTCCGCGGGCGGCGTGCCGGAGCTGCCCGAGTCCTGGCGGGGAGTGCTCGCCGAGGAGACCGGCAAGCCCTACTTCGCGCAGCTGGCGGAGTTCCTGGCCGCCGAGCGCGCCGAGCACGAGGTGTTCCCGCCGGCCGGGCAGGAGTTCGCGGCGCTGGAGGCGGTGCCCTACCAGGACGTCAAGGTGCTGATCCTCGGCCAGGACCCGTACCACGACAACGGCCAGGCGCACGGCATGAGCTTCTCGGTGCTGCCCGGCGTCAGGACCCCGCCGTCGCTGCGCAACATCTACAAGGAGCTCGGCACCGACCTCGGCCTGACCGTGCCGGACAACGGGTACCTGATGCCGTGGGCCGAGCAGGGCGTGCTGCTGCTCAACGCGGTGCTCACGGTGCGGGCGCACGAGGCCAACTCGCACAAGAACAAGGGCTGGGAGAAGTTCACCGACGCGGTGATCAAGGCGGTCAGCGCCCGCGAGGAGCCCTGCGTGTTCGTGCTCTGGGGCGGCTACGCGAAGAAGAAGCTCCCGCTGATCGACACCGAGCGCCACGTGGTGGTCCAGGGCGCGCACCCGTCGCCGCTGTCCGCGAAGCTGTTCCTCGGCAGCAAGCCGTTCTCGCAGATCAACGAGGCCCTGGAGGGCTTCGGCCAGAAGCCGATCGACTGGCAGATCCCGAACATCAAGGGCTGACCGCAGGACGGAGGGGGCCCGCCGGGAACGGCGGGCCCCCTCCGGCGCGTGCTCAGGCCAGCACCGGCGGCTCGGTCGCCGCCCGCAGCTGCGCCAGGGTGACGCCGTCCGCGAGGGAAACCAGGCGCAGGCCCTCGGGGGTGACGTCGAGGGTGGCGAGGTCGGTGACGACGCGGTGGACGACGGCGCGGCCGGTGGCGGGCAGGCTCAGCTCGTCGACGATCTTCGGGCTGCCGTCCTTCGCGGTGTGCTCCATCACCACGATCAGCCGGCGGGCGCCGTGGACCAGGTCCATCGCGCCGCCCATGCCCTTGACCATCCGGCCGGGGATCATCCAGTTGGCGAGGTCGCCGCCCGCGGAGACCTGCATCGCGCCGAGCACCGAGACGTCGATCCGCCCGGAGCGCACCATGCCGAAGGAGAACGCCGAATCGAAGTACGCCGCACCGGGGTTGACGGTGACGGTCTCCTTGCCGGCGTTGATCAGGTCGGGGTGGACGTCGGCGTCCGCCGGGTAGGGGCCGGTGCCGAGGATGCCGTTCTCGGAGTGCAGGACGACGTGCACGCCGGGCGGCAGGTGGCCGGGGATCAGGGTGGGCAGGCCGATGCCGAGGTTGACGTACTGGCCGTCGCGCAGTTCGCGGGCGGCCCGGGCGGCGAGCGCGGCCCGGGGTCGAGCGCGGCCCGGGCGGCGAGCGCGTCGCGGGGGTCGAGGGCGGCGGTCATCGGGACTCCTCCGGGGCGGCGGGGCTGCTGACGGTGCGCCGTTCGATCCGGCGGTCGGCCGGGTCGGCGGCGACGATCCGGTCGACGTAGACGCCGGGCAGGTGGACGGCGTCCGGCGGGATCTCGCCCGCTTCGACGATCCGGTCGGCCTCGACCACCGTGATCCGGCCGGCGGTGGCGCACAGCGGGTTGAAGTTGCGGGCGGCGGCGTGGAAGACGCAGTTGCCGTGCCGGTCGGCGACCTCGGCGCGCACCAGCGCGAAGTCGGCGCGGATCGCCTCCTCCAGCAGGTGGCGGCGGCCGCCGAACTCCCGGACCTCCTTGGGCGGGGAGGCCACCGCGACCGCGCCGCCGCCGGGGGCGTAGCGCCAGGGCAGGCCGCCCTCCTCGACCTGGGTCCCGGCCCCGGCGGGGGTGTAGAAGGCCGGGATGCCGGCGCCGCCGGCCCGCAGCCGCTCGGCCAGGGTGCCCTGCGGGGTGAGTTCGACCTCGAGTTCGCCGCTCAGGTACTGCCGGGCGAACTCCTTGTTCTCGCCGACGTAGCTGGAGGTCATCCGGGCGATCCGCCCGGCCCGCAGCAGCAGGCCCAGGCCCCAGTCGTCGACCCCGCAGTTGTTGGAGACCACCCGCAGGCCGGTGGTGCCGGCGTCGACCAGGGCGCCGATCAGGGTGGACGGGATGCCGCACAGGCCGAAGCCGCCGACCGCGAGCAGTGCGCCGTCGGGAATGTCCCCGACCGCGCGGGCCGGGGAGTCCAGGACCTTGTCCAAGGGGGCCGCCTTAACCAGGGGGAGGGGCTGACTGGCGCACCACCCTCCCCGCAGGCCCCGGGGCTTTCCATGGCGGACGGCGCCATGGCGCGCACGCGCACCATGTGAGCCCCGCACACTCCCGGCCGCCGGCCGCCGCGACATGGCGGCGGGCCACGCAGTGCGGGCGGCCGATGTGTGGGCTCGTCACATGTCGTCCGGGGGGACGCACCCCTACGGTTCCGGCATCCCACCAGCACCGGCACGTCAGGAGCCCCCCACCATGCCACTCACGGACGCCACCCGCAGACGCCCCGTCCGGAAGTTCGCCGCGCTGGCCGCCTGCGTGCTGCTCGCCGCGGGCTGCGCGAAGGCCGGCACCGCGGGCACCTCGACCGGGGCCGGGAGCGGTGGGGGCGACAAGAGCCCGGTCAAGGTCGGCCTGGTGTACTCGAAGACCGGCCCGCTGGCCGCCTACGGCAAGCAGTACCTGGAGGGATTCAAGGCGGGCCTGGCGTACGCCACCAAGGGCACCGGCGCGGTGGACGGACACCCGGTGGAGGTTGCCGAGCAGGACGACGCGGGCGACCCGGCGAAGGCGGTCTCCGCGGCCAAGGACCTGATCGGCAAGAACTACAAGATCCTGGCGGGCTCCACCGCGTCCGGCGTGGCGCTGCAGGTCGGCCCGATCGCCGCGCAGAACAAGGTGCTGTTCATCTCCGGCCCGGCCGCCGCCGACAAGGTCACCGGCCTGAACAAGTACACCTTCCGCTCCGGCCGCCAGTCCTACCAGGACACCAGGGCGGCGGCCTCGTTCATCGGCGACGCCAAGGGCAAGAAGGTCACCGTGCTCGCCCAGGACAACGCCTTCGGCCAGGCCAACGTGGCCGCCGTCAAGGACGTGCTGGGCGGCGAGGGCGCCACCGTGGACGCCGTGCTGGCCCCGCCGTCCGCCACCGACCTGACGCCGTTCGCCACCCAGGCCAAGGACGCCAAACCCGACCTGCTGTACGTCGCCTGGGCCGGCGACACCGCGTCCGCGCTGTGGACCTCGCTCAACCAGCAGGACGTGTTCTCCGCGACCAAGGTGGTCACCGGCCTCGACGTGGCCGCCTCCTACCCGCTGTTCGGCCCGGCCGCCGAGAAGATCGACTTCCTGAACCACTACTTCGGCGGCGCCGCCGGCACCGAGGCCGAGAAGGCGATGACCGACGCGGTCGCCAAGGCCGGCTCCAAGCCCGACCTGTTCACCCCCGACGGCTTCACCGCCGCCCAGATGGTGGTGCACGCGCTGGAGGCCAACCAGGGCTCCGACGCGGACACCGACGCCCTGGTGAAGGCCCTGGAGGGCTGGAGCTTCGACGGCGTCAAGGGGAAGTTCACCGTCCGGGCCGAGGACCACGCGCTGCTCCAGCCGATGTTCCAGGTCAAGCTGACCGGCTCCGGCGCCGGCGCCATGCCCACCGCGGTCAGGACCCTGCCCGCCGACCAGGTCGCCCCGCCGGTCGCCAAGACGGCGGGCTGAGCCGGATGAGCACCCCCGCCCCGGTCCTGCGGCTGGACGGCCTCGGCTGGTCCGTGCGCGGCGTCCCGATCGTGCAGGACGTCAGCCTGGACGTCGCCGAGGGCGAGTTCGTCGCCTTCATCGGCCCGAACGGGGCGGGCAAGACCTCCCTGTTCAACCTGGTCTCCGGCATCTACCCCGCCACCCGCGGCACCCTCCACCTGGACGGCGCCGACATCACCGCCCTGCCGGTGCCCGCCCGGGCCCGGCGGGGCCTGGGCCGGACCTTCCAGACCTCCTCGCTCTGGCCCGGCCTGACCGTCGCCGAGCACGTCCGGCTCGCCGCCCAGGCCGCCGCCGGACCCGCCGCCTCCTACCGGATCTGGCGCCGGTCCGGGCACTACCGGCAGCAGGTCGAGCAGACCCTGGAGCGCACCGGCCTCGCCGACCGCGCCGACCACCTCGCCGGGTCCCTCTCGCACGGCGGCAAGCGGAAGCTGGAGCTCGCCGTGCTGCTGGTCGGCGAGCCCCGGCTGATCCTGCTGGACGAGCCGATGGCCGGCGTCAGCGCCGAGGAGGTGCCCGCGCTGGTCGAACTGATCCGCTCCGTCCACCAGGAGCAGGGCCGCACCGTGCTGATGGTCGAGCACCACATGGACGTGCTGCTCGGCCTGGCCGACCGGCTCGCCGTGATGCACCACGGCACCCTGCTCGCACTCGACACCCCCGACGCCGTGATGGCCGACGCCACCGTCCAGGGGGCCTACCTCGGGGAGGCGCTGTGACCGAACCCCTGCTCCGGGTACGGGAGTTGCGGGTCGTCATCGACGGCCTGCACATCCTGCACGGCGTCGACCTGGACGTCGCCGCCACCGGCGTCACCGCCCTGCTCGGCCGCAACGGCGCCGGCAAGACCACCACCGTCAAGGCCGTCATGGGACTCGTCCCGCGCACCGGGGCGGTCACCTTCGACGGCGCGGACATCACCGCCCTGCCCACCCACCTGGTGGTGCGCCGCGGCATCGGCTACGCCCCCGAGGACCGCGGCGTCTTCGCGGGCCTGAGCGTCGCGGAGAACCTGCGGCTGGCCGAACGCGACGGCGACCCCGCCTACGACCTGGTCCACGAGCTGTTCCCCGAGCTGAAGCAGCGCCACAAGCAGCCCGCCGGGACCCTCTCCGGCGGGCAGCAGCAGATGGTCGCCATCGCCCGCACCCTACTCAACGGCAACCGGCTGATCATCGCCGACGAACCCACCAAGGGCCTCGCCCCGAAGATCGTCACCGAGGTCGCCGACGTGCTCGCCCGGGCCGCCGAGACCGTCCCCGTCCTGCTGGTCGAGCAGAACCTCGCCCTGGTCCGCCGGGTGGCCGGCCACTGCGCCGTCCTCGCCGACGGCCGCACCGCCCACCAGGGCGACGCCCGCGCCCTGCTCGCCGACGAGGACGCCGCCCGCCGCCTGCTCGGCGTCGGCAGCCACCGACCCGACACCCACGGGAGGACGCCCCGATGAACACCGTCGTCCTGCTCGCCTGCACCGGCCTCGGGCTCGGCGCGCTGTACTTCCTGGTCGCCTCCGGCCTCTCGCTGATCTTCGGCCTGATGGACGTGCTCAACTTCGCCCACGGCGCGCTGCTCTCGATCGGCGCCTACGCCGCCTGGTGGGCCGCCACCGACGGCGGCATGGGCTTCTGGCTGGCCGTCCCGTTCGGCACCCTGGTCGGCACCGCCGCCTCGGTGCTGCTCGAACTCGCCCTGATCCGCCCGCTGTACGCCCGCCCCCGGGACCAGATCCTGGCCACCGTCGGCGTCGGCCTCGCCCTGCCCGCCCTGCTGATGGGCATCTGGGGCTCCGACGCCCGCCCCTTCCCGCAGCCCGCCGCACTGGCCGGCACCGTCGACCTGCTCGGCGCCACCGTCCCGGTCAACCGCTTCGTGCTGATGGCCGCCGCCCTGGTCGTGCTGGTCCTGCTGCGGCTGTTCCTGGCCAGGACCCGCTACGGCCTGATCGTCCGGGCCGGCGTCGAGGACCGGGCCATGGTCACCGCGCTGGGCATCGACGTCCGCAAGGCGTTCACCCTGGTCTTCGCCATCGGCGGCGCCGCCGCCTCGCTCGGCGGGGCGCTGGCCGGCCTCTACTTCGGCTCGGTCAACCCCTCGCAGGGCACCGGACTGCTGATCTTCGCCTTCGTCGTCGTGGTGATGGGCGGCATGGGCTCGGTCACCGGCGCCGCCGTCGCCTCGGTCGGCGTCGGCCTGGTCCAGCAGTTCGCCAACTACTACACAGCGGCCGGACTCGGCGACCTCTCGGTGGTCGTGCTGCTCGCCGTCCTGCTGCTCGTCAAGCCGCGCGGACTCACCGGGAGACTCGCATGACCGCCCACCTCAAGCGCTGGTGGCCGCTGGCCCTGCTGCTCGTCCTGTTCGCCGCGCCCTACAGCGCCCTGCCGGTGCCCGGCCTGCTGGACGGCCCGCTCGGCAGCCCCGGCAGCCTGCAGTTGATCGCGCTGTGCCTGCTGTACGGCGGCCTCGCCACCGGCTACGACCTGCTGCTGGGACGCACCGGGCTGCTCTCCTTCGGGCACGCGCTGTACTTCGCCACCGGCCTGTACGCCACCGACCTGGCGATGCTCGAGTTCGGCCTCGGCTTCGTGCCCGCCGCGCTGTTCGGCATCGCCTGCACCGTCGCGCTGGCCCTGCTGCTCGGCTCGGTGTCGCTGCGGGTCACCGGCATCGGCTTCTCGATGGTCACGCTGGCCTTCGCCCAGGCCGGCTCGATCCTGGTGCAGCGCAACCCCGGCGGCCTGACCGGCGGCGAGGAGGGCCGCTCCGCCCCCGCCGAGCACCTGCCCGACGCGCTGATCGGCATCCAGAACACCGCCAACCTGTACTGGATCGCGCTGGCCTACCTGGTCGTCACCCTCGCCGTGGTGCACTGGACGGTCTCCTCGCCCACCGGCCGGATCTGGGCCGGCATCCGGGAGAACGAGCGCCGCGTCGAGGTGCTGGGCCTGCGCCCGTACGGCTTCAAGCTGGTCGCGTTCACCGTCTCCGGCGCGCTGGCCGGCGCGGGCGGCGTGGTCTACCTGCTGCTCACCGGCGGCGCCACCCCGCAGGCGGCCGGCTCGGACGCGACGCTGGCGCTGCTGGTGATGGTGGTGCTCGGCGGCTCCGGCACCCGCTGGGGCCCGCTGCTCGGCGGCGTCCTGTACACCTGGGCCGCGCACCGGCTCGGCGACCTCGCCAACTCCGACTCGATCGCCCACCTGCCCCCGGTGCTGCGGGTTCCGCTCTCCCAGCCGCTGTTCCTGCTCGGTACGCTCTTCGTCGCCGTGGTCTACCTGCTGCCCGGCGGCCTCGCCAAGCTCCCCGCCCGGCTGCGCGGCGGCCGCGCCGCCAAGACCGCCGTCCCCGTCACCGCCGTACCGGAAGGCGCCGCATGACCGCCCCCCAGCCGCTCACCGTCCCCGTCGACGGCGGCGAACTCGCCGTCCTGCACTGGCCCGCGACCGTGCCCGGCGCGCCCGTGGTGGTCGCCGTCCACGGCATCACCGCCAACGCGCTGGCCTGGGGCGCGCTGGCCCGGCTGCTCGACGGCCGGGTCGCGCTGTACGCCCCCGACCTGCGCGGGCGCGCCGCCAGCCGCGACCTGCCCGGCCCGTGGGGCCTGGCCCGGCACGCCGAGGACGTCGCCGCGCTGGTCACCGCGCTGGACGCGGGCCCGGTCCGGCTGGTCGGCCACTCGATGGGCGCCTGGGTCTGCTCGCTGGCCGCCGCCCGGCACCCCCACCTGGTCGCCGAACTCACCCTGGTGGACGGCGCGGTGACCTTCCCGCTGCCGCCCGGCGTCCGCGAGCAGGACGCCCTCGCGGCGGTCCTCGGCCCCGCGCTGACCCGGCTCTCGATGACCTTCGCCAGCCGCGCGGCGTACCGCGAGTTCTGGCAGGCCCACCCCGCCTTCACCCCCTGGACCGACGAGCTCGACGCCTACACCCAGCGCGACCTGGTCGGCGAGGCCCCCGAACTGGTCTCCTCCTGCGTGCACGAGGCGGTCACCACCGACGGCACCCAGGTCCTGCTCGACGAGGAGGCGGCCGGCGCGGTCCACCGCCAGCGCGTCCCGACCCGGCTGCTCTACGCCGAGCGCGGCCTGCTGGACGAGCCCCAGGGCCTCTACGACCCGGCCCGGCTGGCGGCCGCGGAGGTCACCGTGCCGACCGAGCCGGTCGCGGACACCAACCACTACTCGATCATCTGGTCCGACCGGCTGGTGGAACTGCTGCTCGCGCCCTGACCGGCCGCACCGACGGCGCCGGGGCCCGGGAAGCAGCACGCTTCCCGGGCCCCGTGCCGTGCGGGCGCGCTACCCGCCCAGGAAGGCCTGCCAGCCGCCGGCCGGGGCCTGGCCGACGTTGAGGGTGCGCAGCTTGCGGAGGGTGGACTGGTCCTGGACCTCCAGCCAGTCGACCAGCTGCCGGAACGAGACCAGCCGGACGTCGGGCTTGTCGGCGATCTGCTTGAGGGTCTCCTCGACGGCGTCCATGTAGATGCCGCCGTTCCACTGCTCGAAGTGGTTGCCGACGAACAGCGGGGCGCGGTTGGTGGTGTAGGCCCGGTTGAAGCCCGCCAGGTAGGAGTCGCGGGCCTGGTCGCGCCACTGCCCGTACTTCGACGGGTCGCCCTTGGTGGAGCCGCCGGACTGGTTGGCCAGGATGTTGTAGTCCATGGACAGCACCTGGAAGCTGTGGCCGGGGAACGGGATGCCCTGCAGCGGGAAGTCCCAGATCTTGCCGTCCTGGACCTTCTGCGGCCAGATCTGCAGGCCGCCGGGGGAGCTGGCGTCGTACTTCCAGCCCAGCTTGGCGGCGGTCGGCAGCAGCGCCTTCTGGCCCTCCAGGCAGGGGGTGCGGCCGCCGATCAGCTCCTTCTTGTAGTCGAAGGGCAGCGGGTCGACGTCGGTGAAGCCGGTGTTGGTCCTCCAGTTGGTGACGAAGGAGACGGCCTGCTGGATCTCGCTCTCCCAGTCCTCCGGCGTCCACTTGTTGACGCCGTTGTGGTCCGAGCGGGTGGAGCAGAAGTGCCCGTTGAAGTGGGTGCCGATCTCGTGGCCGGCCAGCCACGCCTGGCTGATCAGCTTGATGGTGTTGCGGACGGCGTTGTCGGACAGGAACGGGATGTCCGAGGCGCCGACCGGGTGCTGCGGCGGGTGGTAGAGCGAGGACTTCTCCTTCGGCAGCGTGTAGATGCCGGAGAGGAAGAAGGTCATCGTCGCCTTGTGCTCCTCGGCGAGCTTGAGGAAGCGGGTGAACTGCCCGTCGTCGGTGGCGCCGGCGCCGTCCCAGGAGAAGACCACGAACTGCGGCGGGGTCTCGCCCGGCTTGAGCTTCTCGGGGGCGGGCTGGTGGGGCTGGGTGCCGGTGTCGGCGGTGGAGCCGTCGCCGATCGGGGTGCCCTTGACGGCGGACGGGCTGCCGCTGCCGGCGCCGGTGGCGCCCCCGGTCTTCGCGTCGGAGCCGGGGTGGTTCGCCGCGCCGCCCCCGCTGGAACAGGCCGCGACGGCGCCGAGGGCCGCCGTGGCCGCTGTGGCGGTCAGCACTGTCCTGCGCGAGATGCTGCTCATGGTCTCCCCTGCCACGGTGGGCCCGGCCAAAAGAAGGTCCGGACGCCGACACGCGGCTCCGGAGGTCAACTTCTGGCAAAATCGGACAATTTGACGGTATCGCCACCCAAGGATGGCATGTCCGGGGTGGCCGGTCCAACGCCGCCCACCCTCACCCGGTCATCACGCCGGCCGGGCCCGCCCGGCTCCCGGCCGACCCGCCTTGTTGCCGTCCTGAGACAGACAACCCCGAGGTCGAGGCCGCTACTCGCCCTCCACCAGGGCCGCCAACCGGCGCCGCCGCCGGACGAGTTGCACCACCACCGAGCTGATCGCGGTGGCCGCCGCGCAGGAGATCACGAAGCTCAGCCAGGCGGTGTCGAACCAGTGCAGGTTCAACCAGCCGAGGCTGACGATGTACGCCGCCCACACCACGGCGGCCACCGCCGACCAGCGCAGGAACGTCCAGGGCCGGTACGCGGAGTGCCCGACCGCCAGGTCCAGGACGGTCCGCCCGGCCGGCACGAAGCGCGCGATGATCACGATGGCCGCCGCCGCCCGGCTGGTGGTGCGCCCGGTCAGCGCCCGCTGCACCCGCTCGACGCTCGCCGCCAGCCGCGGCCGCCGGGCCAGCCGGCGGTGCACCGCGGGCGCGCCGCGCCGGGCCAGCTGGAGCAGCAGCAGGTCGCCCAGGAAGGAGGCGACCGCCACGCCCGCGCCCAGCAGCAGCGGCGAGCCGTCCACGTGCGCGGTCTTCAGCACGGCGAGGATCACCAGCGTCCCGCTGGGCAGGAACGGCAGGAAGGCGTCGCCGAGGACGGCCGCCAGTGCCAGCGCGCAGTACCAGGCGGGGCCGATGACGGCATCCAGATCCACGGTGTCTCTCCCTCCAGCACGCCCGGGGGGAGCAGCTGCAACGGGGATCAACGCTAGCGCGGGCAAATTTCATGGCATGAAGCACCCCCGTGTGGCATACCGCACACGGCCCCGGGCACGGCGAGAGCCCCCGGGCGGGGTGCCGCTCCGGGGGCTCATGGGATCGAACGACGCTGGTCGAGCCCGCCGATCTGTCGCTGGCGCGCGGAACCGGTACGTGTTCCGCGCCGGTCTCCAGACTGCCCCATCCGCACCCCCGAACGGGCCGCCGGACCTGGCGACTTCTCGCTGTGGCGTGAAGTCGCCACGCAGCGTGGCCTGCTGGCGGACCGTCAGCCGTCGCGCCCCGGCGGCCCCGCCGGGGCGGGAACAGCCCGGCCACCGGACGGGTTGTGCTCCGACGAACGCCCGGGCACCCGGCCGGGGCACCAGGAGGACGCACCGCATGAGCACCGCACCGGAGCCGACCGCCCCCGAGACCGCACCCGAGCCCGCTGCCGCCGTGGACCCGGTCCGCGGCCGGACCGCCGGCCGCGCCCCCGCCCCGCTCTCCATCCTGGACCTCGCCACCGTCGGCTCCGGCCACACCGCGGGCGAGGCGCTCGCCGCCACCACCGAACTGGCCCGGGCCGCCGAGGGCTGGGGCTACCACCGGTTCTGGGTGGCCGAGCACCACGGCATGCCCGGCGTCGCCTCCTCGGTGCCCGCCGTGCTGCTCGCCCACCTCGGCGCCCGCACCACGACGCTGCGCCTGGGCTCCGGCGGCGTGATGCTGCCCAACCACGCCCCGCTGGCGATCGCCGAGCAGTTCGGCCTGCTGGAGGCCCTGCACCCGGGCCGGATCGACCTCGGCCTGGGCCGCGCCCCCGGCACCGACCAGGCCACCGCCCGGGCCCTGCGCCGCGGCCTGGCCGACGGCGCCGACGACTTCCCGCGCCAGCTCGCCGAGCTCACCCACTTCCTGGACGGCGACTTCCCGCCCGGCCACCCGTACGCCCGGCTGGAGGCGGTGCCGCGCTCGGCCTCCCGCCCGCCGGTGTGGCTGCTCGGCTCGTCCGGCTTCAGCGCCCAGCTGGCCGCCCGGCTCGGGTACCCGTTCGCGTTCGCGCACCACTTCAGCGCCGCCAACACCGTCCCGGCGCTCGACCTCTACCGGGACGGCTTCACCCCGTCCGAGGTGCTGGAGAAGCCGTACGCGCTGATCGGGGTCAGCGCGGTGGCCGCGGAGAGCCGGGAGCGGGCGCTGTGGCTGGCCCGCTCGGCCGGGCTGGGCATGCTGCGGCTGCGCCAGGGCCGGCCGGGTCCGATCCCGACGCCGGAGGAGGCCGCCGCGCACCCCTACACCCTCGCCGAGGAGGACTTCCTCGACTCCTGGCTGGCGAACGTGGTGCTCGGCACCCCGGCCGAGGTCGCCGAGGGCCTGGAGGCACTGCGGCGGCGCACCGGGGCGGACGAGCTGATGGTCACCTCGCACATCCACGGGCACCGGAACCGGCTGGAGTCCTACGGCCTGATCGCCGAGGCGTACGGCCTCACCGGCTGATCGCGTCGAGCACGGCCAGCTGCTCGGCGACCCGCTCGGCGGACCAGGTCCGCACCCAGTCGGCGAAGTCGCCGGTGTACGCCCGGGGCGCGGCCTCGGTCCGCATGACCAGCGCCAGGTAGATCCGGTACAGCGCGAGCCGGGCCCGCCCCGCGTCGTCCACCGCGAAGGCCGGGTCGACCGAGCGGTAGCCGGCCACGAAGTCCTCGTCCCGCTCGGCGGCCCCGAGCGGGTCGAGGCCGACCAGTTCGGCGAGCGGGTCGCCGAAGAAGGCCCGCTCGCCGTCGATCACGCCGGTCAGCTCCCAGCCGCCGTCCGGGCCGGGGGTGAGCAGCAGGTTCCCCTCCCAGGCGTCGAAGTGCACCAGGGCGGGGCGGCGGACCTCGGCCAGCGCGGCCCCGAACCGCTCCGGCAGGGCGCGCAACTCCTCGGCCGGGGCGGGCAGTTCGACGCCGTAGCGGTCGGCGTCGGCGAGCAGCGCGCCGAGCATCGCGGCGAACGCGGCCGGCCAGTCACCGGCCGACAGCCCGGCCTCGGGCTGCGGGTAGCCGTAGCGCTCCCCGGTGGCCCGGGCCACCCCGGCGGCCCAGGCGCCCAGGGTGCGGCGCAGCCCGGCCCGGTCGGCGGCGGAGAGCTGCTCGCGCAGGCTGTCCCAGGTGCGGCCCTCGACGTAGCCGAGCAGCAGCCACTCGCGGCTGTCGGCGTCCCCGTCCGGGTCGTGGTGCAGCACCTGCGGGACGGTCAGCCCGGCGTCCGCGGCCAGCGCGTGGAACAGCCGCTCGGTGCCCAGCAGGCCGCGCTCGTGCGCCAGCCCCGGGGTGCCGGGCGGCGGGGCGCACTTGAGCACCAGCCGCCGCCCGTCGGCCAGTTCGAGCAGCCGGGCGGCGTTGTACAGCCCGCCCGTCAGCGGGGTCTCGGCGACCACCGCCACCCCGCCCAGCACCGCGTCCACGCGTCCCATCGTCCTGCTCCCCTCCGCACCGGAAGACCGCGGCCGTCACCGCGACCGGTCACGGAGTATCGCCGCGATCGCCTCGGGACCGCCAGGGCGGGCGTAGTACCAGCCCTGCGCGGTGTCGCAGCCGGTCTGGCGCAGCCGCTCGGCCTGGGCGGCGTGC
The DNA here is from genome assembly GCF_026802215.1 of Kitasatospora sp. YST-16. Classification (NCBI taxonomy): domain Bacteria; kingdom Bacillati; phylum Actinomycetota; class Actinomycetes; order Kitasatosporales; family Streptomycetaceae; genus Kitasatospora; species Kitasatospora sp. YST-16. Next base: position 2,346,829 of record NZ_CP113837.1, on the reverse strand, counting down.
TCGATGCCCTCGGCGGTGACGGTCAGGCCCAGGGCGTGCGCGAGCTGCACCATGGCGCCGACGATCTGCTCGTCGGCGGCCCGCCGCCGGCCGTCGGCGCCGGGCGCGGACTCGCGGAACGCCTCGATGAAGGTGGCGTCCAGCTTGAGCGCGTGCACCGGCAGCCGGGACAGGTAGGCGAGGTTGGAGTAGCCGGTGCCGAAGTCGTCGATGGCGATCCGCACGCCCATGTCGGCCAGCGCCTGCAGGGACTGCAGCGGGCGGCCGCCGGGGCCGAGCAGCGCGCTCTCGGTGATCTCCAGCTGGAGCAGCGCGGCGGGCAGCCCGGTGCGCTCCAGCACCTCGGCGACGTCCGCGACCACGTCGGAGTCCCAGATCTGGCGGGGCGCCAGGTTGACGCTGACCAGCACCGGCTGCCCGGGGAACCCGTCCAGCCACTGCCGGGCCTGCCGGCAGGACTCCTCCAGCACCCACTTGCCCAGCGCCACGATCGCCCCGGACTCCTCGGCGAGCGGGATGAACCGGTCCGGCGGCAGCAGCCCGTACCGGGGGTGGTTCCAGCGCACCAGCGCCTCCGCGCCGCGCACCGCGCCGTCGGCCAGGCCCACCAGCGGCTGGTACTCGACGGTGAACTCGCCGCGCTCCACGGCCGGGCGCAGCTCGGTCGCCAGCAGGTGCCGGGCGAGCTGGTCGGCGCCCCGGTCGCGGTCGTACAGCGTCCAGCGGGCGCGGCCGTCGGACTTCGACCAGTACAGCGTGGAGTCGGCGTCCCGGACCAGGTCGGTGGGCGTGGAGCCGTGCACGGGGCGCTCCACCACGCCGATCGAGGCGGTGACGGTCAGCCGGTGCCCGGCCACCTCGAAGGGCCGCTCCAGGGCCTCCATCAGGTCGGCGGCCAGCCGGGTCAGCTGCTGGTGGCCGGCGCTGCCGGTGACCAGCACGGCGAACTCGTCGCCGCCCAGCCGGGCCACCAACTGCCGCCCGTCCCGGGCGAACCCGTGCTCCAGCCGGGCGGCGACCGCCACCAGCAGCTGGTCGCCGATGTGGTGGCCGAGGGTCTCGTTGATGGCGGCGAAGCCGTCCAGGTCGACGTAGCACAGCCCGATCCGCCGCTCGCCGTCCGCGCCCGGCCCGCCCCGGCCGTCCGGCTTGAACGCGGCCTCCAGCCGCTCGTAGAACAGCGTCCGGTTCGGCAGCCTGGTCAGCGGGTCGTGCAGCGCCTGGTAGGCGAGCCGGTCGCCGAGCTGGCGGCGCTCGGTGACGTCCTCGACCATCACCATCGTGTAGTACGGGTCGCCCGCGCCGTCGCGGATCAGCGAGACGGTGACCCGGCCCCAGACCTCCCGCCCGCCGCGGTGCTTGAGCCGCTTCTCGGCGCGCATCCGGTCGCGCTCGCCGCGCACCAGCTCGCGGTAGCGGCTGCGGGAGGGCTCCTCCGGCTCGATGACCTGGTGGATGTGCATGCCGGGGAGCTCGGCCACCTCGCGGCCCAGCATCGCCGCGAACACCGGGTTGCCCTCGATCAGCAGGTCGTCGGAGTCGATCAGCGCCATGCCGATCCCGGCGTCCGAGAACGCGGCCCGGAACCGCGACTCGCTGGCCCGCAGGGCGGCGGCCAGCCGCTCGGCCTCGGTGTCCGGCGGGGCCCCGCAGGCGGTGCACGCCCCGGCTCCGGTACCCGGGCGCGGCGCTTCGGGCCGCCCACCCCGATGGTGTGCGTCGGCCCCGACGTTCCGGCCCGGCACGGCACGCTCCCGTCCGCTGCTGCCACTGGTCGCGCCGGACGCTCCTCGCGGACGGCGACCGGCCAGGCGGCCCGCGCCCGCCCGCGGCCCCGGCCCGGTGGGCGGGGAGCGGTCGGCGGCCTCGGGCCACGCCCGCCGATCATAGGCCGCCGGTGTAACTGTCCGCGACCGCCGCCAGGGTGATTGGCGAGGCTTGTCCCGAGCTGCCCGTTACATTCTGTGCGAGGCGCGCGGATCGCCGCCGGAGCGCGCCGGCGGGCCGGCCGCCGCCGCGCGGGCGGGGGCCGGGGAGTGCGCCCGCGCGCACGGACCGTGACGGCGCGGGCGGGCGGGCGCGGGGGTGCCGGACGGTCAGGCCAGGGCGGCGGAGAGCGTGATGGTGGTGCCGGACAGCGCCTGGCTCACCGGGCAGTTGGCCTTCGCGTCCTCGGCGGCCTTCACGAAGCCCGCCTCGTCCAGGCCCGGGACGGTGCCGACCACGGTCAGGTGGATGCCGGTGATGCCGGTGCCCGGCTGGAAGGTCACGTCCGCCTTGGTCTCCAGCTTGGTGGGCGGGGTGCCGGCGCCGGTCAGGCCGTGCGAGAGCGCCATCGAGAAGCAGGACGAGTGGGCGGCCGCGATCAGCTCCTCCGGGCTGGTCTTGCCGTTCGCCGCCTCGGCCCGGGACGGCCAGGACACCGGGAACTCGCCGACGCCGGAGGAGTCGAGGGTCACCAGGCCCTTGCCGTCGAGCAGGTTGCCCTCCCACTCGGTGTGCGCGGTGCGGGTCGTCGCCACGATCAGGTACCTCCCATGAGAAGCGGACAGCTGTCGAACTGCTGTGCCCGCGGCCGGACTTCCGGCCGAGGCCCGCCCAGCCTACGGCCCGCACCGCGCTCCGGAGGCCGAACGCCGCGCGGAGCGGCCGGCCGTCCCGAACGCCGTCCCACATGCCGGAACGGGCGGGTGATCAGGGCGGACGGGCCCGGCCCGCCCTGTTAGATTGGCCGTCCGCCGCGCCCGAGCGCCCACCCGAAATCCCGCATCGGAGCCACCCCACATGACGGACCAGCCCACTCCCTCCCCGGCGGGGATCGACGACGCCGTGCGGGCCGAGCTGACCCGCCTGCGCGAGTCCATCGACAACATCGACGCCGCCGTCGTCCACATGCTCGCCGAGCGCTTCAAGGCCACCCAGCAGGTCGGCCGGCTCAAGGCCGAGCACCAGCTGCCCCCCGCCGACCCGGCCCGCGAGCGCCGCCAGATCAAGCGCCTGCGCGAACTCGCCCTCAGCGCCAACCTCGACCCGGTGTTCGCCGAGAAGTTCCTCAACTTCATCATCGCCGAGGTGATCCGCCACCACGAGGCCATCGCCAACGAGGCCTGAGCCGCCCGCACGGCGGTTGTCTGCTCCGGGTAAGGGCCGGATTTCGCCCTGCCCCGGGCACGGGTTAGCGTGCAGTCCTTGCCAAGGAGGCGGTGTCGGTGTCGGTGGCGGTGACCGAGGGGCCCACCCAGGAACGGCGTCCGCGCAAGCGGCGGCCCTGGTACGTGGAACTGCCCGTGATGATCGTGATCGGCCTGGTCGTCGCCGTGCTGATCAAGACCTGCCTGTTCCAGATGTTCTCCATCCCGTCCGGCTCGATGGAGAACACCCTCCAGGTCGGCGACCGGGTCGCGGTCAACAAGTTCGCCACCCTCACCGGCTGGAAACCGGAGCCCGGCGAACCCGTGGTGTTCAAGGACCCCGGCGGCTGGCTGCCGCCCGCCCCGCAGAGCGGCAACGCCTTCACCCGCACCGTGCACTCCGGCCTCAGCGCCGTCGGCCTGCTCCCGCCCGGCGACGACTACCTGGTCAAGCGGGTCATCGCCACCGGCGGCCAGAGCGTCGCCTGCCACGGCACCACCCTCACCGTCGACGGGCAGCCCGTCGCCGAGCCCTACCTGCACCCCGGCGACGACTCCTGCTCCGGCATCGACTTCGGCCCGCTCACCGTCCCGGCCGGCCACGTCTGGGTCGAGGGCGACCACCGCAGCGACTCCGCCGACTCCCGCTACCACCGCGACGGCCCGGACGGCGGCGCGGTCCCCGTCGCCGACCTGGTCGGCCCCACCACCGCCGTCGTCTGGCCGCTCAACCACTTCACCTGGTTCGGCTGGACCGGCCACTGACCGGCCCCCGCCGGATCAGCCGCCGGTGACGCCGCGCCGCAGCCGCACCGCGCAGCCCGCCGCCACCGCACCCGACAGCAGCACCAGCACCCCCGCCTCCGCCCACTGGAACGGCCAGTAGCGGCGGGCCGGCTGGTACTCGACGCGCTGCACCAGCCCCATCGCGTTGATCGCCCCCCGGCACGCCGCGACCGAGTCCAGGTCCTGGTGGCACGCCGCGGGCACCGGCCCGGTGAACGTCCGCCCCGCCGGATCCACCGCGCGCACCGACAGCACCCACGCCCCCGGCAGCGACACCGGCACCGACGCGTACAGCTCGTCCCCCGTGATCCGGATCGTCCCCCGCTCCGGCTCCAGCACCAACGCCCCCTCCACCCGGGCCGGCGCCGCCAGGTGCGGGCGCACCAGCAGCGGCACCAGCACCTGGACGGCCACCAGCACCCCCAGCACCACCGCCATCGCCGCGACCTGACGGCGCAGCAGCAACCCCGCCGCCACCCCCGCCGCGAACCCGAACAGCGCCCACCCCACCGGGACGATCCCGTGCGCCGCGAACACCAGCGGCCCGAACCGGCCCGGCAGCGCGCCGTCCCCCGCCCCCGGCAGCGCCTGCGCCCGGTCCAGCGGCGCCGCCCACCAGGACACCGCCCACGACAGCAGCCCCGCCAGTCCCGCCACCGCCGCGCCCACCAGCGCCAGCCGCACCAGCAGCCAGCGCGTCCGGGACACCCCCTGCGTCCACGACAGCCGGAACGCCCCCGACTCCAGGTCGCGCGCCACCAGCGGCACCCCCGCGAACATCCCCGCCCCCGCGGGCAGCACCAGCAGCAGCACCAGCCCCAGCCAGAACAGGCCGGTGAGCAGCCCGTCCCCGTCCACCGCCGCCGCGAACGCCGACTGCGCCCGCTCGCAGCCCGCCCCCGTCCGGGCGCACCCCGGCAGGCCGCTGGAGTCGTACAGGCCCGCCAACCGGGGCCCGGTCGCGCCGTACAGGGCCGCGACGACCGCCAGCGCGGCCAGCGCGCACCACGCCTGCGCCCGGTACTGACGCCAGGTCAGCCAGCTCACGACAGCTCCTCCGCCCGCTCGTCGCGGTCCTGCTGCAACTGCTCCAGGACCACCTCCTCCAAGTCCCGCACCCGCCCGTCCGGGCCGGCCAGCAGCTCCGCCAGCGGGCCCGCCGACCGGACCCGGCCCCGGCCCAGCACGATCAGGTGGTCGCAGTCCCGGGCCAGGTCGCCGATCAGGTGCGAGGACAGCAGCACGCTCGGGCCGTGCTCGGCCCGGGCCTCCGCCAGCCGGTCCAGGAACTCCCGCCGGGCCAGCGGGTCCAGCGCCGCCACCGGCTCGTCCAGCACCAGCAGGTCCGGCCGCTTCGCCAGCGCCAGGGTCAGCGCGAGCTGCGCCCGCTGGCCCCCCGACAGCCGGTCCGCCCGCTGCCCCGGGTCCAGTCCCAGCTCCGCCACCCGCCGCCGCGCCCAGCCGTCGTCCCACCGGCGGTTGGCCCGGCGGCCGAACACCAGGTGCTCCGCCACCGTCAACCCCCGGTGCACCGGCGCGTCCTGCCCCACGAACCCCACCCGGGCCGGCCACTGCGGCCCGGACCCCGGCCGGGCGCCCCACACCCGCAACTCGCCCGCGCTCGGCGGCAGCAGCCCCGTCACCAGGTGCAGCAGCGTGCTCTTCCCGGCCCCGTTCGGCCCCACCAGCCCCACCGTTCGCCCCGCCGGCACCTCCAACGTGCACTCCCGCAGTGCCCACCGCCTCCGGTAGCGCCGCCCCACACCCCGAGCCTCGATCACGACCCCTCCTCCGTCACGTCCTGCGAACACCCACCACCCTGGCCCCGGGCCCCGCCGCACCGCGTCGGACCTGGGACCACGCCCGGAGCGGTACTCCAGCAGGAGGGCGCCCGGGGAACGGCGGGTCCGTGCCGCCGGCGGCCGGAGCCCCTCGAACGCCGGGGCTGCCGCGGGCCCTTGCCGGAACCGGAAGCCGATGCCCGCACCGGCAGCGAACCACCGGCGGACCCGGCCCCGCCGTCCCCCGAGCCCCCGGTGGTCGCTCCCAGGTACGACGTCCGCCGTCGTCCCCAGGTCCGATCCGCCCGCCCCCGCCCGGCCGCTAGCGTGGCGGGCATGGACTTGCACCGGCCGCTCGGCCCACGGTCGCGGGCCGCCGTGGACGCGGCCGCCGCCGCCGTCCTGACCTCACTGCCCCTGCTCCCGGTCTGGAACGCGACGTCCGGGCACCCGCAGCGGGTCGCCCTCGCGGCGGTGCTCCCGGGCCCGCGCCCGGCGGACCTGGCGATGGTGGCGCTGGCCGCGCTGGCCGCGCCGCTCGCCCGGCTCCGGCCCGCCGGGGTGCTGCTCGCGGTGCTGGGCCCGGCGGCGCTGAGCGTCGGCGTGGCGTCCTCGCCCGCGCCGTGGGTGGCGGTCGCGGTGGTGCTGTACCGGCTGCCGGGGGCGGTGCCGCGCCGCCGGGCCGGGCAGCTGCTGGCGCTGGCCCTGCTGGTGGCGGCGCTGTGCCTGTCCGGGATGCTGGGCTGGTTCTGGCCGCACCCCGGCTTCGGCGGCCCGGGCGCGGTCCTGACGGCCTGCCTGTTCCTGGCCACCGGCTGGACGGCGGGCTGGGCGGTGGACGAGCGCCGCCGCCGCCGGATCGAGCACGCCGCGTCCCGGGAGCGCGAGGAGCGGCTGCTGATCGCCCGCGAACTGCACGACGTGGTCGCGCACAGCCTCGGAGTGATCGCCGTGCAGGCGGGCGTCGCCAACCACGTCGCGGCCGAGCAGCCCGAGCAGGCCCGGCTGGCCCTGGCCTCGATCGAGGAGACCAGCCGCACCGCGCTGAACGAGATGCGGGCCCTGCTGGGCGTGCTGCGCACCGGCGGGGACGGGGAGCGGCTGCCCGCGCCGCGGCTGTCCGACCTGGACGGGGTGGTGCGCCGGGCGGCCGCCGCGGGCGTCCGGGTGGAGGTCCAACTGGTCGGCGAGCAGGCCGAGTTGCCGCCGGGGCTGGAGCTGGCCGGCTACCGGGTGGTGCAGGAGGCGGTCACCAACGTGGTCCGCCACGCCGCCACCGACCGCTGCCGGGTCCGGCTCGACTACCGGCCGGAGGCGCTGGAACTGACCGTCACCGACGAGGGCCGCGGCGGGCCGCCGCACGCAGGCGGCAGCGGGCACGGCCTGGCCGGGATGCGCGAGCGGGTCGCCGTGCACGGCGGCCGGTTCCGGGCCGGGCGGGGGCCCGCCGGGCGGGGCTTCGAGGTGTCTGCGGTGTTCCCGCTGGTGGTGGCCGGATGATCCGGGTGCTGGTGGCGGACGACCAGGCGCTGGTGCGCGGCAGCTTCCGGCTGCTGGTGGACTCCGCGCCCGACCTGGCCGCGGTCGGCGAGGCCGCGGACGGCGCCGAGGCCCTCGAACTCGCCCGCCGGGAGCGGCCGGACGTGGTGCTGATGGACATCCGGATGCCCCGGCTGGACGGCATCGAGGCCACCCGGCAGCTCACCGCCGACCCGGCCCTGGCGGGCGTCCGGGTGCTGGTGCTGACCACCTTCGACCTGGACGACTACGCCTTCGCGGCGCTGCGCGCGGGCGCCGCCGGGTTCCTGCTCAAGGACACCCGCCCGGCCGAACTGCTGGACGCGGTCCGGGTGGTGGCCGCGGGGGAGGCGCTGCTCGCGCCCCGGGTGACCCGCCGGCTGATCGAGGAGTACACCCGCCGCCCGGAGCCGTCCGCGCTGCCCGCCCCGGCGGCCCTGGCGGGGGCGACCGAGCGGGAGCGGGAGGTGCTGGCACTGGTCGGGCTGGGCTTCTCCAACGAGGAGATCGCCGCCGAGCTGCACGTCAGCCTGTCCACCGCGAAGACCCACATCGGCCGGCTGCTGCAGAAGCTCGCCGCCCGCGACCGGGCCCAACTGGTCATCGCGGCCTACGAGTCGGGCCTGGTCCGGCCCGGCGTACGATGACCGGGTGTTCATCCTCGAGCTGACCTACACCGCCCCGCTGGAGCGCGTCGACGCCCTGCTGCCCGCCCACCTCTCCTGGCTGGAGCAGCACTACGCGAACGGGACCTTCCTGGCCTCCGGCCGCAAGGTCCCGCGCGACGGCGGCATCATCCTGGCCGTCGCCCCCGACCGCCCCGCCGTCGAGGCCCTCGCCGCCACCGACCCGTTCGTCCCGGCCGGGATCGCCGCCTACCGGATCACCGAGTTCGTCGCCACCACCACCGCCCCCGCCCTCGCCGCCCACCGCGAGACCCTGCCGGTCTGAGGGCGCCTCAGCTCCGGGCCGCCGACTGGGCGGCGAACGCGCCTGCCAGGACGAGTGCGCCGCCCGCCAGTTGCGGGGTGCCGAGGTGCTCGCCGAGCAGGATCCAGGCGAGCACGGTGGCCACCACCGCCTCCAGGTTGGCGACCACGCCCGCGACCGGCGGGGAGAGGTGCTGCACCGAGGCCACCCCGGTCAGGTAGGCCAGCACGGTGGCCACCAGCACCATCCACAGCGCCGGCAGGAGCGCGGGCACCTGGTGGCCGTTCATCGCCACCGAGCGCCCCAGCAGCGACCAGTCGGCGTCCCAGGGCAGGGTGAACGCGGTCAGCAGCACGGCGCCGATCAGCAGGCCGTACGCGGAGACCGCCAGCGGGTCGACCGGGCGCTCGCCCTGCCGGCCGGCGTCGGCGAGCACGAAGTAGCCGACCTGGCAGCAGGCCGCGCCGAGCGCGAACAGCACGCCCAGCGCGTCGAAGGACAGCCCGTTCCACACCTCGACCACGCAGGCCAGCCCCGCCACCGCGACGCCTGCCCCGGCCGTCGCCCGCCGGGAGACCGGCCGCCGCTGCACCAGCCGGACGTAGGCGATCAGCAGCGGCGGTCCCAGGTACTCGATCAGCAGCGCGACGCCCACCGGGATCCGCGAGATCGCCGCGAAGTAGCAGGCCTGCACGCCCGCGACGGCCAGCAGGCCGAAGCCGAGCAGCACCCCGGGCCGCCGCAGCACCGCGTCCCGGTGCCGCCACGCCACCGGCAGCAGCACCAGCGCCGCCCCGGTCACCCGCAGCCACACGGTGTGCGCGGAGGACAGCCCGGCCTCGATCAGCGGCTTGGCCGCCGTCCCCGACCCGCCGAACGCGACCGCCGACACCAGCGCCAGCCCCAGCCCCAGCGGAGCCGCCCGCCGGGCCGCCCGCCGGGTCGGACCCGGACCCGGACCCGGACGCGGGGCCGCGGCCGCAGCCGTGGCCGGGACGGGCGGGGGAGGGGCGTCGACGGGAACGGCGGAGGGGTCCGAGCTGCTGTGCATCGCCGCATTCTGCCAGCCCGGACCCCTCCGCCGTAAGGTGTTACCCCGCCGGTTGGTACTGATCGCCGAGCAGCCCGCCGGCCCCGCCCAGCCCCGGCGCGGTGCTGGCGGACGGGCTGCGACCGGCCCCGCCGCTCGGCCGGGCCGAGGGCGAACGGGTCGGCCGGAGGCCGTTCTCGCCGCCGTCCGGGCTCGCCCCGCTGCCGCCGCTGGGACGGGCCGACGGCGAGGCCGAGGGCCGGTCGTCACCCGCGGACGGCGAGGGCGTGCTGCTCGCGCTGTCCGCCGCGGACGGGCTCTGGCTCGGCGAGGCGGAGCCGCTCGGCGTGCCGGAGGGCGCGCTCGCGGCCGGGGCCCGGGTCGGCCCGGCGAAGTCGGTGACCGGCTGCCCGGCCAGCGCGGACTTCATGTACGCCGTCCAGATCTGCGCCGGGTACTTGCCGCCCGCCGCGCTGCCGGTGCCGCCCACGCCGTCCAGGCTGACCTGCTTGCCGGTGCCCGGCTCCTGCCCGAACAGGCCGACCACGGTCACCAGTTCGGGGGTGTACCCGGCGAACCAGACCGACCTGGAGTCATCGGTGGTGCCGGTCTTGCCCGCCACCGGGCGGTTCAGCGCGGCGGCCCGGTAGCCGGTGCCGCCCTGGTCGTCGACGACGCCCTGCAGGATCGAGGTGGTGGCCCGGGCCGCGTCCTTGGAGATCGCCTGGGCGGTCTTGTGCTCGGGCAGCACGACCTGCTCGCCGCCCGCCTCCAGGCCCTTCACCAGCCACGGGGTGATCTGCTGCCCGTCGTTGTCCAGGGTGGCGTACACCCCCGCCAGCTCCAGCGCGCTCGGGGTGGCCGCGCCCAGCGGGATCGACGGGACGGCACTGAGGCCCGGCGTGTCGGCGGGCAGGCCGAGCGCCACCGCGGTGGCGCGGACCCTCTCCAGCCCGGTGTCCTGCGCGAGCTGCGCGAACACCGAGTTCACCGACCAGTCGGTGGCCTGCTGCAGCGAGATCTGCCCGTACGAGTGCTCGCCCTCGTTCGGCGGCGCGTACGGGGTGCCCTTCGCGCCGCGCACCGGCCGCCGGTTGGTGCCGTCGTACACGGTGTCGGCGGTGATCCGCTCGCCGGACTGGGTGCGCGCCCCGGAGTCCAGGGCGGCCGCCAGCGCGATCGCCTTGAAGGTGGAGCCCGCCTGGTAGTCGGTGCGGGTGGCGTTGTCGATCCAGTGCTTGGTGGCGTCCGCGCCGCCGTACAGCGCCAGCACCTGCCCGCTCTTCGGGTCCACCGAGACCGCGCCGGCCTGGGCCGCCGCGTCGACCTTCCGGCTGTCCGGCTTGAGGTTGTCGGTCAGCTGGGTCTGCACCGCGTCCTGCAGCTGCTGCTGCTTCTTCGGGTCGACGGTCAGCGTGATGGTGTACCCGCCCTGGGCGAGCTGGGCGTCCGAGACGATGCCGTGGTCGGTCAGGTACGAGGTGGCCGCGGCCACCAGGTAGCCCGCCTGCCCGGACAGGCCCGGCGCCGACTTCGGGGCCAGCACCTCCGGGAACGCGGTGTGCTGCCGCTCCTCGGCGCCCAGCCACTTCTTCGCCACCATGCCGTCCAGCACGTAGTTCCAGCGCGCCGTCGCCTTCTGCTTGCCGGCCTCGCTGGCCGAGGAGACGTCGAAGGCGCTCGGCGCGTTCAGCAGCGTCGCCAGGTAGGCGCCCTGGGCGGCGGTCAGCCGGCTCGCGTCCACCCCGAAGTACGCCTGCGCGGCGGCCTGGATGCCGTACGCGCCGCGCCCGTAGTACGAGGTGTTCAGGTAGGAGGAGAGGATCTCGTCCTTGCTCTGGGTGGCGTCCACCTTGATGGCGATGAACACCTCCTTCACCTTGCGGCTGACGGTCTGCTTCTGGTTCAGGTACGCGTTCTTCACGTACTGCTGGGTGATCGTCGAGCCGCCCTGGGTGGAGCCGCCGGACGCGGTGTTGAACGCGGCCCGGGCCATGCCCTTGAGGTTGACCGCGCCCTCCGAGTAGAAGTTGCGGTCCTCGGCGGCCAGCGCGGCGTGCTGCGCCTCGGGGGAGACCTTGTCCAGCGAGACGTTCTGCCGGTTGGTCTGGCCGGTGCGGGCCAGCACCGAGCCGTCCGCGTACAGCCAGGTGTTGGACTGGGCGGTGGCGGCCGCGTGCGCGTCCGGCACCTTCACCAGGGCGATGCCCAGGGCGAACAGTCCGACCCCCAGCAGCACCGACGCCGCCAGGCCCAGCAGGGTGATCCGCCAGGTGGGTATCAGCCGGCGCCAGCCGGTCCGCTTCTTGCGCTCACGAGGCTTTCGAGGCAACGGAGACCTTCCCGCAGGCCCCGGACGGGCTGCTCGCTCGGGCGACGGCGTGAACCTCGCCAGCCTGACTGATCGACTTGTCAGATGTTAGGGACCTATGTCCCATTTCTCCTAAGACGATCTTTAAATCCCCCTTAGCTTCACATCCTCCCCCTTCTCAACGAGCGCGCCGCGCAAGGGACATGGCGGGAACGGCCGGAAAACGCCGAAGGCCCCTCGCTGAGAGCGAGGGGCCTTCGTGCTGTCGGTGCGCCGCCAGGGACTCGAACCCCGGACCCGCTGATTAAGAGTCAGCTGCTCTAACCAACTGAGCTAGCGGCGCGTGCTGACGTGGAGAACACTACACGCTCCCCGACCTGCGGTGAAACCCGGTTCCCGGGCGAGCCGGACCGGGCCCGGAAACGCCGAGCGGCCCGGAAGCGCCGAGAGCCTCCCCGGAGGGAGGCTCTCGTGCTGTCGGTGCGCCGCCAGGGACTCGAACCCCGGACCCGCTGATTAAGAGTCAGCTGCTCTAACCAACTGAGCTAGCGGCGCCTGCTGACCCGGAGAACACTACACGCCCCGGGCCGCCCGCCGAAATCGTGACACCCCGCTCACCTAGCGTGCTCAGCGCGGTGGCGGCAGCCGGCTCAGGAACACCTCGAACGCGGTCGGCTTCACCGCGTTCGCCCCGTCGAACGGGTAGTTCATCTCCTTGATGGCGATCAGCGACAGCGCGATCAGCCCGGCCAGGCTGAGCACCATCGCCAGGTGCGCCCAGGTGTTGGAGAGGCCGAACAGGAAGGTGAAGGCGATGGTGACCACCGCGCCGGCGATCAGCGCCGCCCACAGCAGCGGCGGCACGCAGTCCGCGATCAGGTTCAGCCGGGCCCGGCGCTTGCTGGCCAGCCCGTCCACGTGCTGGATCACGTTCTGGTAGATCGCCGACTGCTGGTCCCCCTGCGGGTCGAAGGAGAGCGCGGACTCCCGGATCCGGTACATCAGCGCCGTCGCCGCCGGGTCGCTGTGGTGGTCGTTCATCCGCCGCCACTCGGTGTCCACCACCGCGTGCGCGTAGCTGAGCGTCAGCCCCTCCAGCTCGGCCCCCGCGGGCAGCGGCATCTGCCGGGACATCCAGTACACCCCCGCCAGCTCGTCCGCCTCGTCGAAGGTGGTCGCCTTCGCCGTCGACGAGTTCTCCCACACCACGATCACCACGAACGCCACCAGCACCGCGTAGAACGCCCCGACCGCCGCGAAGATGAACCCCGCCACGTCGTTGCAGTTCTCCCGCGCCGGCACCGACGCGTACTTCTGCACCAGCAGCATCCCCGCCGCGGTCCCCGTCAGCGTGCCCACCATGATCATCACATCGACCCAGTTCACGCCGCCCCCACATCCCCTCGGTGCCCGATTGTGCGCATACGGCCATCACACCGCCCGCCCTCGCCCCCCAGCGACCCGAACTAGCCCGACCGGCCGCCGGACGCACCCCTGCCGGACGGCGGGCGGCGCTGTCGGGCAGCGCGGTGATCACGAGGAGTTCGGGTCCTGCGGAGCGCGGGGGCCGGCCCCGTGCTCCACCCTCGTCCTTGACCTTCCGCGTTGCCCGCGAAGCGCCCTCGTCGGCCGTCCATCCGCAGAGGAATCTATCGGTCGAATTCGGACAGACGGGACAATCAACGCAACACGCGCCGAAATGGACCGCGCTGTCACTCGGATCGCGCACTGCGGCGTCAACTCCGGGTGACGAGTAGTCAGATCGGGTGGAAATCGGTCAACCGGCGTGCCGCGCCCGGTGCGTGCGCCGCGCACGCCGGGCTGCCAGGATCTCCGGTGTCCAACTCCCCTGCCGCGCCCGCCCCCTGCCCGCGCGGCCCGCTGCGAAGGCAGAACCATGAGCACCGCCCCCGACCCCTACCGGCCGGTCCGCCGGATGCGGGCCCGCGACCGGCGCGAGTCGCACCGGGTCTCCACCCCGCTCGAGCTGTTCTTCGACCTGTGCTTCGTGGTCGCCATCGCCCAGGCCGGCCGGGAACTCGCCCACGCCCTGGCCGAGGGCCACTACGCCGCCGCCCTCACCGGCTACGCGATGGCCTTCTTCGCGGTGTGGTGGGCCTGGATGAACTTCACCTGGTTCGCCTCCGCGTACGACGTCGACGACGTGCCCTACCGGCTCACCACCCTGGTGCAGATCACCGGCGTGCTGGTGCTCGCGGCGGGCGTCCCGCGGATCTTCGAGGACCAGGACCTGGTGCTCGGCGTGGCCGGCTACGTGCTGATGCGCCTGGCCATGGTCACCCAGTGGCTGCGCGCGGCCCGCGGCGAGAGCGGCCCGGCCCGCACCTGCGCGCTGCGCTACGCGGTGGGGATCTCGGTCGTCCAGGTGTTCTGGGTGGTGCTGCTGTTCCTCCCGCACGGCACCCAGGGCCCGCTGTTCCCGCTCGGCGTGCTGGTCGAACTCGCCGTCCCGGTCTGGGCCGAGAAGGACAACCAGACGCCCTGGCACCGGCACCACATCGTGGAGCGCTACGGCCTGTTCACCATCATCGTGCTGGGCGAGACGGTCGCCGCCGCCACCGTCGCGGTCCAGGCCGCGCTGGACGAGCACCGGGCGGTCGCCGAACTGCTGCCGATCGCGGCCGGCGGCCTGCTGATCTGCTTCGGCGCCTGGTGGATCTACTTCGCCGACGACAGCCACGACCACCTGCGCGACAACCGGCAGGCGCTGCCCTGGGGCTACGGCCACTACCTGGTCTTCGCCTCGGCCGCCGCGGTCGGCGCCGGCCTGGAGGTCGCCGCCGGGCACGCGGTGGGCACCGCGCACCTCTCGGCCCGGGCCGCGAGCGCCGCCGTGACCGTCCCCACCGCGCTGTTCCTGGTCACCGTCTGGGCCCTGCACTCCCGCCACCACAAGCGCGGCGCCGCCCAGGCGATCCTGCCGCTGGCCGCGCTGTCGGTGCTGGCTGCGACGCTGGCGGGGGAGTCCGCGGTGCTGATCGCCGGGCTCCTGGTGGCGCTGGCCGTCGCCACCGGCCTGATCCTGTCCGCGAAACGGAGCTGACCGTGCGCCTCGAAGACCTCCCCTACGCCCACCTGCTGCAGCGCCACACCGGGCCGCTGCGCCCCGACGCCCGGTACGACACGGTGCACTTCGACGGCCTCGCGCTGACCGGGCAGTTCGGCGGCGCGCACTTCCTGGAGTGCGCGTTCACCGGGGTGCGGATCGAGGAGGCGAAGCTGCGCCGGGCCGGGTTCAACGAGGTGTGGGTGCAGGGCGGCCGGCTGGTCGGGGTCGACCTGGCGGAGAGCGAGTGGCAGGACGCCGAGGTCGACTCCACCGTGCTGGCGGGCATCTCCGGGTACGGCTCGGCCGTCCGCCGCACGGTGTTCCGCCAGTGCAAGCTGGAGGCGGTCAACCTGCGCGGCGCGGTGCTGCGCGACGTGGTCTTCGAGGACTGCCTGCTGCGGGACATCGACCTCGCCGAGGCCAAGCTGACCGACGTCTCCTTCCCCGGCAGCACCCTGGACGAGGTCCGCCTGCGCGGCGCGAGCCTGAAGAACACCGACCTGCGCACCGCCGCCCGCCTCGGCCTGCCCGACGGCCACCTCGGCCTGCGCGGCGCCGTCATCTCGACCACCCAACTGCTCGACCTCGCGCCGCAGTTCGCCCACGCCCTGGGCATCGCGGTGCAGGACTGAACCCGGCCGCCGCGAGCCGTCCGTCGAGGATTTCCCCCGGCTGTTCACCTCCTGTCCGCCGTTGCGGCCGTCGGTGAACAGTCCGCCAAACCTTCGTCCCGGCCGGTGACCCGAGGGCCCGTCCTGCGTGAGGATGCTCGGCGTTCGACACGAAGGTGTCTGGACAACACCAGCAGCCGAGGGGACGGGCGGGTCGAAGTGGCAGAGCTGAGTCGTAGGAAGTTCATCGCGTTGTCGGCGAGTGCGGCGGCCGGGGCGGCGGTCGCCGGCACCGCGGCGGGAGCCGGGGCGGCACCCGCGGCGGCGGCCGCGGCGGGGGCCACCGGCACCCTCGCGGACGCCCGGCACATCGTGGTCCTGATGCAGGAGAACCGCAGTTTCGACCACTACTTCGGCATGCTGAAGGGCGTGCGCGGCTTCGCCGACCGGGCGACGATCCAACTGTCCGGCGGCTACGGCGTCTTCAACCAGCCGAACCTGCTCGGCCGCCAGTACCCGTGGCAGTTCTCCGCGACCAAGCCGGCGGGCGGCGCGGACCCGGAGCGCCTGGCCCAGTGCAACGGGGACCTCGCGCACGGCTGGAGCGACCAGCACAAGGCGTGGAACGGCGGGAAGTTGGACTCCTGGGTGTCCGCCAAGGGCAACGTGCGCACCCTCGGCTACCTGACCCGGGCCGACATCCCGTTCCACTACGCGCTGGCCGACAACTGGACGGTCAACGACGCCTACCACTGCTCGGTGCTCTCCGCGACCGGCCCCAACCGCACCTACCACTGGTCCGGCCAGATCGACCCGGCCGGCACGGCCGGCGGCCCCGCGTACGACGGCGGCGACGAGTCGGGCCTGAAGTGGCAGACGTACGCGGAGGCCCTGGAGGCGGCCGGCGTCAGCTGGAAGGTCTACCAGAACGCCGCCGACAACTACGGCGACAACGCGCTCGCCTACTTCACCGCCTTCTCCTCCGCCCCCGCCGGCAGCGCGCTCGCCGCCAAGGGCATGGGCTCGGTCCCGAAGGCGACCGGGAAGACCCCGGACGACATCGTCGCCGCGATCAGGGCGGACGTGCTGGCCGGGACGCTGCCCCAGGTGTCCTGGATCGTGCCGGACCAGGCGTCCTCGGAGCACCCGTACGCCACCCCGGCCGACGGCGCGCACTTCGTGCACAACGTGCTGGACGCGCTGAACGCCGACCCGGCCGTGTTCGACTCCACGATCCTGTTCCTCAACTACGACGAGAACGACGGCTTCTTCGACCACGTCCCGCCGCCGGTCGCCCCGTCCGGTACGGCGGGCGAGTTCTACAACGGCACCAACATCGGCCTCGGCTTCCGCGTCCCGATGATCGCCGTCTCGCCGTGGAGCCGCGGCGGCTGGGTCTCCTCGGAGACCTCCGACCACACCTCGGTGCTGCGCTTCCTGGAGAAGTGGACCGCCGCCCTCGGCAAGCCCGCGACCTGCCCGAACATCTCGGCCTGGCGGCGGAAGGTCACCGGCGACCTGACCGGCATGTTCGACTTCGCCCACCCGGTGTACGGGATGCCCGCGCTGCCGGACACCTCGCAGACCATCGGCCTGGCCGCCTGCGGCCCGCTGCCCAACCCGGCCCCGGTGAACAACCAGCTGCCGGTGCAGGAGCCGGGCACCCGCCCGGCCCGCGCGCTGCCCTACCAGCCGGTGGCCAACCTGGACCGCCTGGAGTTCGGCTCCGGCGGCGTGATCAAGGTCTGGATCGCGATGTCCAACCAGGGCAGCGCGAGCAGCCACTTCGCCGCGTACGCCAACGCCTACCGCTCCGGCGGCCCGTGGCCGTACACCGTCGACCCGGCCGGCTCGACCAGCGACTTCTTCAACTGCGGCACCGGCTACGGCGCGGGCAAGTACGACCTGACGGTGGTCGGCCCCAACCGCTTCCTGCGCCGCTTCACCGGCGACGCCACCGCCGCCGGCAAGAACGCCGCCGCCACCGCCACGTACGCCCCCGCCCCGGACACCGGCAAGCTCGCCCTCTGGTTCGAACTCGCCAACACCGGCAGCACGGCGGTGACCTTCACCGTCACCTCCAACGCCTACCGCTCCGACGGCCCGTGGACGTACCAGGTCGCGGCCGGGGCGAGCACCCGCGACTACTTCAACGCCGTCGCCTACACCAACGGCTGGTACGACTTCACCGTGACGGTCAGCGGCGACGCCGGCTGGTCGCAGCGCTTCACCGGCCACCTGGAGACCGGCGCCCCCTCGATCTCCGGCTGACGCCCGGGGCGGGGCCGCCGCACCCGGACGCCCCGGTCCGGGTGCGGCCTCCCGGGGCCGGTGCGAGGGTGGACGGAGCCCGATGTCCGCGAAACCCCGAGGAGGAGACATGGGCCTGAGCGACCAGTTCAAGGACAAGGCGAAGGACCTCGCCGACCAGGCCAAGTCGGCGCTCGGCGACCACGGTTCCAAGGCCGAGGAGACCGAGCAGAAGGCCCGCGAGCAGGCCGAGGGCATGATGCCCGGCGGCCAGGAGTCCGCGGACGACCAGCAGCAGCAGGAGGGCGAGTCCTCCTGACCTGCCGACCGCGTGGGACGGGCCCGACCGGGTCCGTCCCACCGGCGTACCGTGGCAAGGGGGGACCGCCCACCCGAGGAGGAGACATGGGCATCTTCGACAGGTTCCGCCACAAGGCGGCGGCCCAGCCCCCCGCCGACTCGCCCGAACGGGCCGCCCTCGCCCACGACGAGGCCGCCGACGCCTTCGGGGACCGGGTCGAACGGGCCCGCGACGACGCCGAACGCCGGATCCGGCAGGAGCGCGAGGACCGCGAGGCCGCCGAGAACATGACCGCCGAGGGCGACCCCTGGAGCTGACCCGCGCGACACCCCCGGAGCGCCGGCCCCGTCACCGGGCGCCGGCGCTCCGCGCGCTGTGACACGGCGGTGACGGTAGGCATACGTCACACGGATGTCGGGCTGGAAGTATTCCTTCTGCGCGGGGGAGCGGGCCGAGAGGGAAACCGGCCCGCGGAGCGCGCAACCCACACCAGTCGCAGCACCCGTATCCCTTGGGGGGAAACCCATGAACACCCGCCGGTCCGTGTCGTCCGCCGCCGCTGCGACGAAGGTCGCCGCCGCCGCGGCGCTGGTCCTCGCCGCCACCGCCGTGGCCGGCGGCACCGCGTGGGCGACCGACCGACCGGTCGTCCCGTGCGCCGACGGGGCGGTCAAGCTGCCGGGCGAGAACGCCGTCGAGGGCGCGCCCGCGCACACCGGGACGGTGTCGCTCCAGGTCGGCGGCGACGCCGCGCCGACCGTCGCGGGGGACGTGGCCACCTACCGGCTGCGGATCACCGAGAGCAACCGGACCGGCGCCGGCTACCGGCACGTGACGGTGGTGCCGGTGCTGTTCACCCAGCTCGGCGTGATGAACACCGGCAACACCAAGGTCACCTGGGTGCACGGCGGCACCGAGACCGAACTGCCCACCCGGATGGGCTGCGACCCGTCGATCTGGGGCGCCTCGGGTGCGCTGGACCTGGCGCTGGCGGACGGGCAGACGGCCACCGTCGAGCTGAAGGTCACCACCTCCACCGAGGTGGCGCGCAAGGTCAAGGAGCTCTCGGTGTCGGCGCGCGGCGCGGCGGACGGCGACCGCTCCCTGGAGAGCAACCTGATCACGCTGCCCGGCGTCGCCCCGGCCTCCGAGCCCACCGCGATGCCCACCAAGAAGCCCACCGAGCCGACCGCGACCCCGACCAAGCCGGCCACTCCGACGCCGACCGCGACCCCGACGAAGGCGCCCGCCGCCTCGGCGACCCCGACCGCGACCGCCGCCACCCCGGCCCCCGCGGCCGCCTCCGCCGAACTCGCCTCCACCGGCGGCGGCAGCAACACCGGCCTGCTGGCCGCCGCCGCGGCCCTGCTGATCGCCGCGGGCGGCGCCGTCCTCTACACCCTGCGCCGCCGCACCCGCTGACCTTCCGCCACCCTCCGTACGGCCGGCCCCTTCCGAGGGGCCGGCCGTACGGCGTTCAGGGCCGCGGCGGCAGCGGAGGGCGGCGCAGGTCGGGGCGGGGGTGTCGGCGGGCGGGGGCGCGGCGGCGGGCGTCGCGCTGAGCAGGGTGAGGGCGAGGTCGACGGCGGCGGCGAGGTCGGTGTGCTCGCCGCGGGCCCAGTCGTGGGGGGTGCGGACGACCTCGATGTCGGGGTCGACGCCCCGGTTCTCGACCGAGAAGCCGATGCCGCCGGTGAACCAGCTGGCGTTCTTCGGCACGGAGATCTGGGTGCCGTCGCCGAGCGCGTGCCGCCCGGTCATGCCGACCACGCCGCCCCAGGTGCGGGTGCCGACCACCGGGCCGAGGGCGAGTGCCTTGATGGCGGTGATGATGACGTCGCCGTCGGAGCTGGTGGCGTGGTCGGCGAGGGCGACGACCGGGCCGCGCGGGGCGTCCCGGGGCCAGCGGACGGGCTGCCGGCCGCGGGTGAAGTCCCAGGCCAGGACCCGGCGGTGGAGCTTCTCCAGGACGAGTTCGGAGACGTTGCCGCCGGCGTTGCCGCGGACGTCCAGGACCAGGGCGGGGCGGGCGAGTTCGGAGCGCAGGTCGCGGTTGAACTGGGCCCAGCCGGAGCCGCCGAGGTCCGGGATGTGCAGGTAGCCGCACAGGCCGTCGCTGAACTCCCGGACCAGGTGCCGCCGCCTGGCCACCCAGTCCTGGTAGCGGATCGGCCGCTCGTCGGTGAGCGGGGTGACCGCGATCCGCCGGGTCCGCCCGTCGTGGCGGACGGTCAGTTCGACGGTGCTGCCGCCCGTCCCGGCCAGCAGCGGGGTCGGGCCGCGCACCGGGTCGGGCGGACGGCCGTCCACCGCGAGCAGTTCGTCGCCGTCGTGCAGGCCGTAACCGGCCAGCGGGGCGCGGGCCTTGGGGTCGGAGGACTCGCCGGGCAGGATCCGGTCGACCAGCCAGCGGCCGTCGACGTCGCGGTGCGCGTTGGCGCCGAGCAGGCCGAGCGGCTGCTGGGCGATGGCCGGGCCCTCGCCGCGCCGGGACGGGGTGACGTAGGCGTGCGAGGTGCCCAGTTCGCCGAGGAGTTCGCGCAGCAGGTCGGCGAAGTCGTCGGGGGAGGCGATCCGTTCCAGCAGCGGGGCGTACTGGTCGGTGAGCGCGGGCCAGTCGAGGCCGCACATCCCGGCGTCCCAGAACTGGTCGGCGACGATCCGGGCCGCCTCGGCGTAGGACTGCCGCCACTCGGCGGCCGGGTGCACGGTGTGGGTGATCCGGCGCAGGTCGACCGGGACGGGGGCGGTGGGCGCGGCCAGCGGGTACAGCTTGAGCGCGCCGGCCGAGAACACCGAGACGGCCGAGCCGTCCGCGGAGACCGCGAAGCCGTCCAACTGCTCGACCAGGGTGGTGCGGCGGCCCCGGGCCAGGTCGAAGTGCTCCAGGGCGGGGCGGCCGGAGGTGTCCTCGGGGTTGGCGAAGGTCTGGCCGAGCGCGCCGGAGATCGGCCAGCGCAGCCACACCACGCCGCCGCGGACCGCCGCCGTCGCCGAGTACTTGGAGGCGATCACCGGGAACGGGACGAGCCGCTTGCCCAGCCCCTCCTCGTCGACCCGCACGGTGCCGTCGCCGGTGGCCTCCTCCGGGTCGAGGCCGACCGGCGGGCGGCCCTCGGCGGGCGAGGCGAACGGGGACGGGGTGCCGGCGGCCAGCGGGACCAGGTAGGGGCGGCAGCCGAGCGGGAAGGACAGGTCGCCGGTGTGCACGTCGTGCACCGGGTCGAAGCCGCGCCAGGACAGGAACACCAGGAAGCGGCCGTCCCGGGTGAACACCGGGTGCTCGTCCTCGAACCGGCCGCCGGTGACGGCGACCTTGTGCTCGGGCCGGTCGGTGCGGGCCAGCCGGATCGCCCGCAGCGAGCGGCCCGCGACCGGCTCCGACCAGGCCAGCCACTGCGAGTCGGGGGAGAACGACGGGCTGGAGACCGGCCCGAACCGGGACGCGGCGACCTCGGCGACCGCGCCGTCCGCGGTGTCCACCAGCAGCAGCCGCCCGTCCGAGCAGGCCACCGCGAGGCGCCCGCCGTCGGGGGCGGCGGCCAGCTCCTGGACCCGGCCGATCCGGCCGCCGGCGATCCGCCGGTGCGGGGGGTGCTCGTCGGCGGCGTCCTTGCCCGGCAGCGCCGCCAGCTCGATCGCGTCCTCGCCGTCCGCGTCGGTCACCCAGGCCGCCTGGTTGCCGTAGCCGAGCACCAGCGGCAGCCGGCAGCGCACGCCCGGGGTGTCGGCCAGCACCCGGGCCGGGCCGTCGCGGTGGGTCAGCCAGTACAGCGAGCCGCGGACGTTGATCACCCCGGCCCGGCCGGTGGCGTCGCAGGCCAGGTCCTTGACGTTGTTGGCGGCGCTGACCTGGTACGGCCGCCGCCCGGCCCGCGCCCCGCCCAGCGGCACCTCCAGCCGGCGCGGGGCGGGGGCGTCCAGCGAGTCCAGCAGCCAGACGTCCCCGGCGTGCTGGTAGACCACCCGGACGCCGTCGGTGGCGGCCTCCCGGGCGTAGTACGAGGCGTGGTCGGTGTGCCGGCGCAGGCCGGTGCCGTCCGGGCGGACCGAGTACAGGTTGCCGACGCCCTCGTGGTCGGAGAGGAACGCGATCCGGGTGCCGTCGGCGGCGGCCACCGGCATCGGCGAGGCCAGGTGCCCGGGCAGGCCGGGCAGCAGCAGGTCGTGGTCGACCCAGAGCCGGCCGGTCGCGCCGCCCCGGTAGCGCTTCCAGAACGCGGGCTCGTGCGGCGCCGCGTCGGTCAGCAGCACCGTGTGCCCCTCGCCGACCTGGGCGTCCGCGACCGGCCCCCACGGCATCCGCCGCCCCGGCGCGCCGTCCGGCGACAGCTCCCACGCCCAGGCGTAGTGCGCGAACGGCTCGTGGTACGAGGTCACCGCCAGCACCTCGCCGTTCGGCAGCCAGCCGCGCACCCGGGTGTCCTGGCTGCCCCAGTACGTCAGCCGCACCGCCGCCCCGCCGTCCACCGGCGCGGTGAACACCTCCGGCACCAGCGCCGACCAGCTCGTCCAGGCCAGCACCGCGCCGTCCGGCGACAGCCGGGGGTGGCTGACCCTGGTCCGGTCCGCGCTCACCCGCCAGGCCCGGCCCACCGTCCCGTCCGCCGCCAGCGGCGCGACCCAGACGTCGTCCTCCGCGGTGAAGGCGAGCAGCCCACCGCGCACATGGGGGTACCGCAGGTATCCGGACACCCCTCCATGGTTCGATCGGCGGCCGGGGCCCGCAAACGCGGTCGGTCCGGGCGGGCCGCCGGAGGGCCGCCGGGGCGGCTGACGCGGGGTCAGTGAACCGGGTCCGCCGGTCCATTGACAGGGGACGGCCGCAGCCGCTTCAGTGGTCTAGTCCAACTCCCTGGGTGGGTGCCGGTGCGGCGGCACGCCCCGGTCGGGAACCCCACAGCCCGGCGGACGGAGGAGGGCGTCCCCCACACAGAGGCAGGAGCATCCCCACATGCACACTCCCCGCAGGAAGCGGCTGCTCGCCGCCGGAACGGCCTGGGCGGTGGCGGCCACCGGCGCCGTCGCGCTCAGCTTCGGCCTGGCCGGGTCGGCCTCGGCCGGAGAATTCCTGGTCAACGGCGGTTTCGAGACCAATGCACTGAGCCCCTGGACCTGTAGCGGCTCGACCGGCTCGGTGGTCACCGGCCACGCCCACGGCGGCACCTACGCGCTCGCGGGCGCGGCCTCCGCGTCCGACACCGCGCAGTGCGCCCAGACCGTCGCGGTCGCCCCCAGCACCACGTACACGCTCAGCGCGTACGTCAACGGCGCCTACGTCTACCTCGGCGTGGACGGCGGCGCCTCGACCTGGACGCCGAGCACCGGCGGCGGCTACCAGAAGCTCTCGGTCAGCTTCACCACCTCCGCGACCCAGACCTCCGCCACCGTGTTCACCCACGGCTGGTACGGGCAGGGCACCTACTACGCGGACGACGTCTCGCTGGACGGCCCCGGCGCGCCCGCCTCGCCCTCCGCCAGCGCGAGCCCCTCCACGCCGGCCAGCCCCAGCCCGTCCGCCTCGGCCTCGGCCAGCAGCAGCCCGTCGACCAGCGCCTCGCCGTCGACCTCGGCCAGCCCGTCGAGCAGCCCGTCCACCTCGGTGCCGCCCACCAGCCCGCCGCCCGCGGGCGGCCACGCCCTGGTCGGCTACCTGCACGCCAGCTTCGCCAACGGCGCCGGGTACATGAAGATGTCCGACGTCCCCGACAGCTGGGACATCATCGACCTGGCCTTCGGCGAGCCGGACTCCATCACCGGCGGCACCATCCACTTCAACCGCTGCCCGGTCACCGAGTGCCCCGGCGTCGAGTCCGACGCCGACTTCAAGGCGGCCATCGCCGCCAAGCAGGCCAAGGGCAAGAAGGTCCTGCTGTCGATCGGCGGCCAGAACGGCGAGGTGCAGCTCACCACCACCGCCGCCCGCGACAACTTCGTCAACTCGGTCTCCGCGATCATCGACAAGTGGGGCCTGGACGGCCTCGACATCGACTTCGAGGGCCACTCGCTGTCGCTCAACACCGGCGACAACGACTTCAAGAACCCCACCACCCCGGTGATCACCAACCTGATCTCCGCGGTCAAGACCCTCAAGGCCAAGTACGGCGCGAAGTTCCAGCTCACCATGGCGCCGGAGACCTTCTTCGTCCAGCTCGGCTACCAGTACTACGGTTCGGGCCCCTGGGGCGGCCAGGACCCGCGGGCCGGCGCCTTCCTGCCGGTCATCTACGCCCTGCGCGACGACCTGACGCTGCTGCACGTCCAGGACTACAACTCGGGCTCGATCATGGGCCTCGACAACCAGTACCACAACATGGGCGGCGCGGACTTCCACATCGCCATGACCGACATGCTGCTCAGCGGCTTCCCGGTGGCCGGCAACACCAACAACGTGTTCCCGGCGCTCAAGCCCTCGCAGGTCGCCATCGGCATGCCCGCCAACACCTACGCCGGCAACGGCTACGTCGCCCCGGCCGTGGTCAACCAGGCGCTGGACTGCCTCACCAAGGGCACCAGCTGCGGCTCCTACACCCCGCGGGCCGGCAAGCAGCCGAACCTGCGCGGCCTGATGACCTGGTCGATCAACTGGGACAGCTACAACGGCAACGAGTTCTCGAAGAACTTCCACAGCTACTTCGGCTGAGACCCGGCACGGCACTGACGGAGCCGGCCGCCCTCCGAGGGGCGGCCGGCTCCGGCCGTCCTCCGGCCGGACCGCCGCTGGTCGACCGGGGCGGAGGGCGCGCCTAGCCTGGGGAGGAAGGAGGTGATGGCGATGCTGGCAGACGCGCCCCTGTTCGCGGTGATCCCCGTGACCGACCTCGAACGGGCCAAGCGCTACTACCACGACACGCTCGGGCTCACGCTCGCCCGGGAAGGCGCCGAAGAGGTGGTCTTCCGTTGCGGCAGCACCGAGTTCGGGATGTACGAGACCCCGTACGGCGGGCAGGCCGGCCACACCCTGGCCAGCTGGAAGGTCGCCGACCTGGACACCGAGATGGCCGAACTGCGCGGCCGCGGCGTGGTGTTCGAGGAGTACGACCAGCCCGGGCTGAAGACCCTCGACGGGGTCGCCGAGGCCGACGGCATGCGGGCCGCCTGGTTCAAGGACCCCGACGGCAACGTGCTGTGCGTCAACGAACTGCACCAGGCGTGAGCGGGCCGGCGAACAGCGGACCGGCGAACGCAGAAGGCCTCCCCGGAGGGAGGCCTTCGTGCTGTCGGTGCGCCGCCAGGGACTCGAACCCCGGACCCGCTGATTAAGAGTCAGCTGCTCTAACCAACTGAGCTAGCGGCGCCTGCTGACGGAGAGAACATTACCTGGTCAGCGCCTGAAACACACAATCGGCCCGGCCCGGACCCGGACGTATGCTGAAGCCGGCGCACCCCGCACCTGCCGAGAGGAACCACCGTGGGCCAGCTGACCCTGCTCTTCCTGGTGCTGCTCGCCTCGGTGGTCACGATGCCGCTGGCCCGCCGGAGCAGGATCCCGCAGCCGGTGCTGATGACCATGGTGGGCCTGGTCTTCGCGGTCGTCCCGCAGATCCCCAACGTGCAGGTCAATCCGGAGTTCATCCTGCCGTTGGTGCTGCCGCCGCTGATCTTCGCGGTGGCCCGGCGCTCCTCGGTGCGGTACTTCAAGGCCAACATCCGCTCGATCCTGCTGCTGGCCGTCGCCCTGGTGGTGGTCACCACCACCGCGGTGGCCGGGGTGTTCAGCTGGCTGGTGCCCGCCGCGCCGCTGGCCGCCGCGGTCGCGCTGGGCGCGCTGGTCTCCCCGCCGGACCCGGTCGCCGCCGTCGCGGTGGCCGGCGAGGTCGGGCTGCCGCGCCGGCTGACCGCGGTGCTGGAGAGCGAGGGCCTGTTCAACGACGTCACCGCGATCGTCATCTACTCGCTGGCCGTCGAGGCCGTGGTCGACGGCGACCTGTCGGTGGGCCGGGCGGTCGAGCGCTTCCTGCTCTCCGCCGTCGTCGCGGTCGCCGTCGGCATCGGGCTCGGCTGGCTGAACGCGAAGATCGCCGGGTTCCTGGACGACCCGACCCAGCAGGTCGCGCTCAACCTGCTCGTCCCGTTCGCCGCCTACACGCTGGCCGAGGAGGCGCACGGCTCCGGCGTGCTGGCCGTGGTGGTCTGCGCGCTCTACCTCGCCGACCGGGCCTCCGACGCCGACGAGGTCTCCTACCGGCTGGTCGGCAACGCGTTCTGGGAGATCGTCGAGACCCTGATCACCGGCGTCGCGTTCGGCCTGATCGGCCTGGAGCTGTCCACCGTCCTGCAGGACGTCAAGGACACCTGGCACACCATGATCGGCGACACCGCGATCGTGATCGGCGTGGTCGTGCTGCTGCGCCTGCTGTGGCTGCTGCCCGCCGCCTGGATCTCCCGGCGGGTCACCCACGGCGAGGAGGACACCCCGATCAGCTGGCGGGAGACCGTCGTGCTGTGGTGGTCCGGCATGCGCGGGGTGGCCACCGTCGCGCTGGCGCTCGGCATCCCGCTCGCGCTGCACGACGGGCTGGCGTTCCCGGCCCGCAGCGAGATCGTCTTCATCGCGTTCAGCGTGGTGCTGTTCACCCTGGTGGTCCAGGGCCTGACGCTGCCCTACGTGGTCAAGCTGCTCGGCCTGGACGACGCCCACGACGAGCACGAGCGGGCCGTCCGGGAGCTGTGGTGGCGCGCCGCCAAGGCCGGGCTGCACCGGCTCGCCGAACTGGAGGAGGAGGACCAGCTCCCGCCGGAGATCACCGAGCGGCTGCGCGAGCGCCAGCACGACCGCCTCGCCCGGCTCTGCCCGGAGAAGTACGAGGAGGAGGAGGCGCTGGAGGCCAAGCGCCGCGGCAAGCAGTGGCGGCAGGCCTTCGCCGTCGAGCAGGAGATGATCGCCGCCTCCCGCCGGGAGGTGCTGGTGGCCCGCGGCGAGGCCGGCGCCGACCCCGAGGTGGCGGACCGCGTGCTGCGCGCGCTCGACCTCCAGTCGGCCCGGAAGTGACGTCCCGTCGACCTCTCGCGGTGCGTCTCTGCGGGCGCGCCCGCAGGGCATAGGGTTGGGGGCGGGCAAGGCCGTCGACGGAGCCGGCACACGCACGCGTACCCGCCCGGACCAGCGCGACCCTCCCGCCGGAACCAGCCGGTAGACGCAACCCGTACGACGCTAGGAGCAACCGATGTCGGACACCCCTGCCAACGGCCGGACCCCGTTGGACCGCACCCCGCAGTGGGCCGCGCTGGGGAAGCACCGGGCGGAACTGGGCGACCAGCACCTGCGCGAGCTGTTCGCCGCCGACCCCGACCGCGGCACGCGCTACACCCTTCAGGTCGGCGACCTCTTCGTCGACTACTCGAAGCACCTGGTCACCGACCGCACCCTCGACCTGCTGCGCGAACTCGCCGCCGCGACCGGCGTCGCCGAGCTGCGCGACGCGATGTTCCGCGGCGAGAAGATCAACACCACCGAGGACCGCGCCGTCCTGCACACCGCGCTGCGCGCCCCGCGCGGCGCCGTGATCGAGGTCGACGGCGAGAACGTGGTGCCCGCCGTGCACGCCGTCCTCGACAAGATGGCCGACTTCTCCGGACGGGTGCGCTCCGGCGCCTGGACCGGCCACACCGGCCGGCGGATCCGCAACGTCGTCAACATCGGCATCGGCGGCTCCGACCTCGGCCCCGCGATGGCCTACGAGGTGCTGCGCTCCTACACCGACCGCGACCTGACGGTCCGTTTCGTCTCCAACGTGGACGGCGCCGACCTGCACGAGGCCGTCCGCGACCTGGACGCCGCCGAGACGCTGTTCATCGTCGCCTCCAAGACCTTCACCACCATCGAGACCATCACCAACGCGGTCGCCGCCCGCAGTTGGCTGCTGGAGCAGCTCGGCGCCGGCGAGGAGGCCGTCGCCAAGCACTTCGTGGCGCTGTCCACCAACGCGCAGGGCGTCGCCGACTTCGGCATCGACACCGCCAACATGTTCGAGTTCTGGGACTGGGTGGGCGGCCGCTACTCCTACGACTCGGCGATCGGCCTCTCGCTGATGATCGCCATCGGCGCCGAGCGGTTCCAGGAGATGCTGGCCGGCTTCCACCTGGTCGACGAGCACTTCCGCACCGCCCCCGCCGAGCAGAACGTGCCGCTGCTGCTCGGCCTGCTCGGCGTCTGGTACGGCGCGTTCTTCGACGCCCAGGCGCACGCCGTGCTCCCGTACTCGCACTACCTGTCGAAGTTCACCGCGTACCTGCAGCAGCTCGACATGGAGTCCAACGGCAAGTCCGTCGACCGCCAGGGCAACCCCGTCGACTGGCAGACCGGCCCGGTGGTCTGGGGCACCCCCGGCACCAACGGGCAGCACGCGTACTACCAGCTGCTGCACCAGGGCACCAAGACCATCCCCGCCGACTTCCTCGGCTTCGCGAAGCCGGTCGCCGACCTGCAGCCCGGCCTGGTCGCCCAGCACGACCTGCTGATGGCCAACTTCTTCGCCCAGACCCAGGCGCTGGCCTTCGGCAAGACCGCCGAGGAGGTCGCGGCCGAGGGCGTGCCCGCCGAGCTCGTCCCGCACAAGACCTTCCGCGGCAACCACCCCACCACGACCATCCTGGCCGACGAGCTGACCCCGCACGTGCTGGGCCAGCTGATCGCGCTCTACGAGCACAAGGTGTTCGTCCAGGGCGCGGTCTGGAACATCGACTCCTTCGACCAGTGGGGCGTCGAGCTCGGCAAGGTGCTGGCCAAGAAGGTCGAGCCGGTGCTGCTCACCGGCGAGGGCGCCGGGGCGCTGGACGCCTCCACCGCCAACCTGGTGGGCCGCTACCGGGAGCTGCGCGGCCGGTGATTTTCTAGGGGCTCGGTGAGAACGGCGGGCCCGCGTTCAGGGGCTCGGGGAACGGCGAGTCCGTGCTGCTGACGGTCGGAGCCCATCGGAGGTTCGTGCTGCTGCGTGCAGTGAACGGAACCGGAAGCCGATGCGCGCAACGGCAGTGCACCGTCAGCAGACTCGGGCTCGCCGTTCCCCGAGCCCCTGTTCTCACGTCATCCGCGCCAGCAGGGAGTCGGCGTGCGCGGTGACCAGTTCGCGGGCGCGGGCCGGGTCGGGGACGGCGAGGGCGCGGGCCAGCGCCAGGTGTTCGGCGTGGTCCCGCTCGGCGTGGTCGGCGGTCGCGGTGGCGGCGGCCGAGACGCGTATCTGGCGGTCCCAGAGGGTCTGGTAGAGCGAGGTCAGGACGGGGTTGCCGGCCGCCCGCAGCAGGGTGAGGTGGAAGTGCCGGCCGGCCTCGACGGGGTGCGGGTCGCGGTGTTCGCAGGCGGCCAGCAGGTCCGCGGCGGCGGCCGTCAGCGCGGCCGGGCCGCGGGCGGCCAGGGTGTCGACGGCGGCGTGCTCGAACAGGACCCGGGCGGCCAGCACGTCGCGGGCCTCGCCCGGGGCGATCGGGACGACCTGGGCGCCGCGCTTGGGGTACAGGTGCAGGAAGCCCTCCGACTGCAGGCGCAGGAACGCCTCCCGGACGGGCGTGCGGGACAGGCCCAGCTCGGTGGCGACGACGCCCTCGGAGAGCAGCGTGCCGCCGGGCCAACTGCCGTCCAGCAGGCGGGTGCGGACGTGCCGGTAGGCCCGGTCGGCGGTGGGGAGGGAAGCGTCGCTCACGCCGTCATTCTGTCACGGGTCCTGGCTTGCATCTAAGCTTGCATCTATGATGCGGGCATGCCCCCGGACACCCCGCGCTCCCGCACCGCCCTGTTCGTGACCTGCCTGAACGACACCCTCTTCCCCGGCACCGGCCGCGCCGCCGTCACCCTGCTGCGCCGCCTCGGCGTCGAGGTCGACTTCCCGCCCGGCCAGAGCTGCTGCGGCCAGATGCACTTCAACACCGGCTACCGCAGGGAGACCGCCAGGCTCGCCCGGCACTTCGTCGACACCTTCGGCGGCTACGAGGAGATCGTCGTCCCCTCCGCCTCCTGCGCCGGCATGCCCGCCGAGGCCTACCCGCAGGCCGCCGTCGGCGACCCCGGACTGGCCCGGGCAGTTGCCGAACTCGCGCCCCGCACCTTCGAGTTGACCGAGTACCTGACCGACCGGCTGGGCGTCGAGGACGTCGGCGCGCACTTCCCGCACCGGGTCACCTACCACCCGACCTGCCACAGCCTGCGCGCCACCCGGCTCGGCGACCGGCCGCACCGGCTGCTGCGCGCCGTCGGCGGGATCGACTACGTCGAGCTGCCCGCCGCCGAGGAGTGCTGCGGCTTCGGCGGCACCTTCTCGGTCAAGAACCCGGCCGTCTCCGGCGCCATGAACGGCGACAAGGCCCGGCACGTCCTGGAGACCGGCGCGTCCGTGCTGGCCGCCGTCGACAACTCCTGCCTGATGAACATCGGCGGCCGGCTGACGAAGGACGGCCACCCGGTGCGCACCCTGCACCTGGTGGAGATCCTGGCCCGCACCGCCCAGGACGGGCCGCTGCCCGGCCTCCCCGTGGTGGAGGCCGCCCGATGAGCAGGTCCTTCCTGGGCTGGCCCGCGTTCCCCGAGGCCGCCGCCCGCGAGGTCGGCAACCGGCAGCTGCGCGAGAACGTCCGCCGCGCCACCCACACCATCCGCGGCAAGCGGGCCGTGCTGGCCGCCGAACGCCCCGACTGGGAGCAGCTGCGCGACAGCGCCGCCGCGATCAAGGACCGGGTGCTGGCCGGCCTGGAGGGCTACCTGCTGCAGGTCGAGGAGAAGGTCACCGCGGCCGGCGGCACCGTCCACTGGGCCCGGGACGCCGCCGAGGCCAACCGGATCGTCACCGACCTGGTCAGGGCCACCGGCGAACGCGAGATCGTCAAGGTCAAGTCGATGCTCACCGAGGAGATCGGCCTCGACGCCGCCCTCGAAGCCGCCGGGATCAACGCCCGCGAGACCGACCTCGCCGCCACCATCGTCCAGCTCGGCGACGACCTGCCCTCGCACGTGGTCGTCCCCGCCCTGCACCGCAACCGCAGCGAGATCCGCGACATCTTCGCCCGCGAGATGGGCCGGCACGGCCGCCCCGCCCCCGAAGGGCTCACCGACGACCCCGCCGAACTCGCCGAAGCCGCCCGGCTGCACCTGCGGGAGAAGTTCCTCGGCGCCAAGGTCGCCGTCTCCGGCGCCAACTTCGTGGTCGCCGAGACCGGCACCCTGGTCGTCGT
The DNA here is from genome assembly GCF_026802215.1 of Kitasatospora sp. YST-16. NCBI lineage: Bacteria > Bacillati > Actinomycetota > Actinomycetes > Kitasatosporales > Streptomycetaceae > Kitasatospora > Kitasatospora sp. YST-16. The sequence goes on along the minus strand of NZ_CP113837.1, from coordinate 2,315,949 downwards.
CGAGTCCGAGGGCAACGGCCGGATGTGCCTCACCCTCGCCGACACCCTGATCTCCGTCGTCGGCATCGAGAAGACCGTCCCCACCTGGCAGGACCTCGAAGTCTTCCTGCAACTGCTGGCCCGCAACGCCACCGGGGAGCGGATGGCCCCCTACACCAGCACCTGGACCGGCACGGTCGACGGCGACGGCCCGCGCGACTTCCACCTCGTCCTGGTCGACAACGGTCGCACCCGCGCCCTCGCCGACCCGGTCGGCCGGCAGGCCCTGCGCTGCATCCGCTGCGGCGCCTGCATGAACACCTGCCCCGTCTACGAGCGCACCGGCGGCCACGCCTACGGTTCGGTCTACCCCGGGCCGATCGGCGCGATCCTCAACCCGCTGCTGCGCGGCCTCGACGACCCGCAGACCGCCTCGCTCCCGTACGCCTCCACGCTGTGCGGCGCCTGCAACGAGGTCTGCCCGGTCCGGATCCGGTTCACCGACGTGCTGCTCGACCTGCGCGCCCAGGTCGCCGACGGCGGCAAGCACCCGGTCGAGCGGGCCGCGCTGAACACCGTCGGCGCCGCGATGCAGCGCCCGCTGCTGTGGAAGGCCGCCGTGAAGGGCGCCGGGCTGCTCGGACCGCTGCTGCCCGCGCGCACCCCCGTCCCGGGCTGGACCGACAACCGGGCCCTGCCCGACGTCCCCGGGGAGTCCTTCCGCACCTGGTGGAAGCGGAACGAAGGAGAACGCGCATGACCGCCGCCGCCCGCGAGGAGATCCTCCGCCGGATCCGCGCCGCCGCCGTCCCGCCCGCCCCCGAACCGCCCCGCCACTACCTGCGGCACGCCCCCGGCACCGACCCGGACGACCGGCCCGGCACGCTCGCACTGTTCGCCGAACGGCTGGCCGAGTACGGCGCCCGGGTGCTGCGCGCCACCGACCCCGGCCCCGCCGTCGCCCGGGCCCTGCACGACGAGGGCGCCCGCAGCCTGGTCGTCCCGGACGGACTGCCTGCCGACTGGACCGCCGACTGGGACGGCGAGGTGCGCGCCGACCGGCCGCCGCTCGGCACGGCCGAACTCGACGCCACCGACGCCGTCCTGACGGGCTGTGCGGCCGCCGTCGCCGACTCCGGCACCCTGGTCCTCGACGGCGGACCCGCCCAGGGGCGCCGCGCCGCCACTCTGCTGCCCGACCTGCACGTGTGCGTGGTGCGGGCCGAGCAGGTGCACTCCGCGCTGTCCGGCGCGCTCGCCGTCCTCGACCCGGCCCGGCCGCTCACCTTCGTCAGCGGGCCGTCCGCCACCGCCGACATCGAGATGATCCGGGTCAAGGGCGTGCACGGGCCGCGCCGGCTGGTGGTCGTGCTGCTGGAGGCCCCGAGCGGCTGACCGGCCGAGGACCCGGGCCGGCTAACCGGCCGGGGTGGGGGAGGCGGAGACCGCCGGGCGCGGGGGCGGGCCGTGCTGGGCCGTGTACACCAGGCCGAAGCCCAGGCCGGCCGCCAGCGTCACCGCGCCCGTCCAGGCCAGCGCGCGGCACAGGCGCCGCCTGCGCCGCTCCTGCCGGTGCCCGCGCAGGGCGGCCGCCTCGGCCTCGGCGAGCTCCGCGTCGAGCCAGGCGGCCCAGTCGGAGTGAAGATCGTCGGACGCCATGACCCGGACATTAGCAGCCCTTTACACACCGTCCCGGGGAGCGCGGCCCGGACGGCGCAACGCGAAAGGCCCCCCGGTGAAGGGGGGCCTTTCGCTGTCTGTGCGCCGCCAGGGACTCGAACCCCGGACCCGCTGATTAAGAGTCAGCTGCTCTAACCAACTGAGCTAGCGGCGCCTGCTGACGTGGAAGACTCTAGCAGCGCCCGGCGCCCGGGCCCAAATCCATTCCCACCGGAGCGGCACCCCCCGTTCAGCGCGCGTTCGGCACCGGGTCGCCCGCCTCCCGGGTGCGGCCGCGGGCCGCCCGGACGCACGCCCACAGCACCACCGACGCCCCCGGCAGCCACGGCTCGGTGGTGTCCGGCGCGACGACCCACCGGCTGGACGAGGACTCCGGCTGGTCGACCGCCCGCTGCACCGGCGGCACCGTGACCGCGTCCCCCGGGCCGTGGCACAGCAGCGGCGGCACGTCCCGGGCCCACTCCTCCCAGGCCAGCAGCGTCCGCAGCCGGGCCGCCGTCCCCGGCTGCACGAACAGCAGCGTCCGGCCCCGGTAGGTCGCCACCGGGCCGCAGCCCGGGCCCGAGGTCCACAGCTCGTCCAGCACCCGGCGGCCGAACACCGCCGGCAGGCTGATCACGTCGAAGACCCGGCCGCACGGGAGGACCGCGGGCGCCCACGGGCGGGCCTCCCACAGCGCGCGCATGCTGCTCGGGTACTCGCTGGCGGAGGCGAGCCACGCCTCCCCGGCGACGCTGACGTACTCCACGGATTGATAGGTCCAGATGTCCACCCGGAAAGGGTGGACCGGCGGCCCGGCGGGGCGCGCCGAAAACGGCGTTCGCCGGACAGCGGCGGGGGAGGGGGCGTACCATCGCCCGCCGCATATGCCAGTGGCCTGGCGGGGCCGCTCCGGGGCTCGCCCGAGCCCGCTCGGGCCTACTCCTCGGGGCCGCGGCGCTGCAGCGAGCGGCCGTACTCGACCATCTTCCGCGCGTAGTCAGGCGTCCAGTCCGCCCGCTCGGCGATCTGCTCCGCGGAGAGCGCGTCGAACCGGCGCGGATCCGCGAGCTGGGCGGCGGCCAGCGCCTGGAAGTCCGTCGCCCGCTCCGCCGCGGCCCGGAACGCCAGGGCCAACTCGGTGGAACGCGACAGCAGTTCGGACGGGTCGTCGATCGACTCCAGGTCGAAGAACCGCTCCGGCTCCGGCTCCGCCCCCGCCGGCTCGAAGATCAACTCAACCGGCCGGATCCGCCGGGCCGGGCCCGGCACCGACGGAACGACCGCCGGAGTCGGCGAACCGCCCTGGTCGGACGCCTGCGGATGCGAGTCGGGCATGACGGAGCACCTCCGGGGGTGACAGGGGAAAGACGGCCGCCGTCCATTGTCGCGCGCGGACCGCCAGAACCGGAACGGTGCGCCCACGAGCGCTATTCCCCGCCGGGGGCGCGAGGCCCGCGCCGCACGCCTCCGGCTTCGGGCGGGCGAAGGGAGAGCGCCGCCAGGGGCTCGGGGAACGGCGAGCCCGGGTCTGCGAGAGGTTCACTGCCGGAGCGCGCATCGGCTTCCGGTTCTTGTCACTGCACGCAGCAGCACGAACCTCCGATGGGCTCCGACCACCAGCAGCACGGACTCGCCGTTCCCCGAGCCCCTGGTTTCACTCCCCCGTCTGCTCACAACCGGACGCGGTGTTCCGAGAGGTGGGCCAGCACCGCGTGGTTGGCCTCCCAGCCGTCGGGGAACTTGACGGCCACGCCGAGCTGGACCGGCTCGGTGGCCGGATGGTTGTCGAGCAGCTCGGGGATGCCCGCGCGGGCCACCACGATGCAGGCGTGCCGGTGCCGGGAGGCCAGCACGCACAGCCGGCCGGTCTCCAGGTGGAAGGCGGTCGCGTCGGGGCGGCCGGAGAGCGGGTGCAGCACGACCGTGACGTCGTACTCGCGGCCCTGCAACCGGTTCGCGGTGTCCACCGTGACGGCCTCGCCCGCCGCCGGGTCGACCGGCACGCCCAGCCGGGCCAGCTCGGCGCGCACCGCGGCGGCCTGGTCCCGGTGCGCGGTGCCGACCGCGACCCGGCCCGCTCCGAGCAGGGCGGCCCCTGCTCGGAGCGGGCGGTCAGCCCGCGCTCCAGCAGCCGGCGCACGGTGGCCGCGACCGCGGCCACCGCCTGCGCGTCGGTGCGGACGGTGTGCCGGGCGGGCAGCTCCAGCAGCGCCCAGCCGCCGGCCGCCGCCTCGTCGATCGCCGCGTCCACCGCCGAACCGTCGCCGCGCACACCCGGCACCAGCGTCCGGTCGTCCGGGCCGGTGCCGGACCGGAACGGGGTGTACGGGTAGAACGCGGCCGAGACCAGCGGCGCCGCCGACGCGGGCAGCCGCCAGGACACCGGCAGGCGGTGCGGGCGGATCGCCGGGTTGTGCGCGAGCAGCGTCACCACCGCCGAGGAGGACGGGTCGTAGGACAGGCCCGCCCACTGGTCGGTGCCCACCACGGTGAACGGGTCCAGCTGGCCCGGGTCGCCGACGAACAGCGCCCGCTCGAACAGCCGGGCCACCGCCAGCAGCGCGTCCGAACGCATCTGGTACGCCTCGTCGACGATCGCCTGCCGCCAGGGCTGCTCGGCCTTCACCCACTGCCACTTCGCCGCGGTGGAGATCACCACGTCCTGCTCCAGCAGGTCGGCGACCTTGTCCTTCGCCGTGACGTTGGGGTGCCGCAGGGCCTCCGGCGCGGGCCTGGAGTCGCTCGCGTGCAGCCGGCCGATGCCGATCTCCGGGGCCTTCGACGCCAACCGGTCGACCAGGTCGTCGACCTGGCTGTTGGTCTGGGCCACGATCATCAGCCGCTCGCCCGCGCCGACCAGTTCGCGGGCCGCCCGCACCACCAGCGTCGACTTGCCCGCACCCGGCGGGGAGTCGACCACCACCCCGCGCGGTGCGCCCGGCGCCGGGCGCACCACCGCGTCGAGGATCCCCGCGACGGCCCGGTCGGCGGCCTCGCCCGGGGCCAACTCGCCGGCAGGGGAGCCGTCCTGACGGTCCGCCACCGGATCTCCGGAAAGGTTCATTCGCTGATCATTCCCACTCGTCCGCACCGGCCGGTGCATCCTCGACGGCCACCGGAGGGCCGCCGTGCGTCCACGGCGTGTCCGCCGGGTCCGGCAGCGGGGCGGACTGCCGGGGCGCCAGCTCGAACAGGGTGAACACCACGGCCGCCCCCGGCTCCGGGACGCTGCCCGGCTCCGGGTCCTTGCGCCGCCCCATGCCGGACAGCAGCCGCACCACCACCTCGCCCGGCCCGGACGAGACGATCTCGGCCCGCTGGGCCGGCTCCGCGTGCGCCCGGTACACCTCCCGGCCCGGATCGGCGTGCGGACGGTCCTCGGTGCGCACCACCAGCAGCGGGCGCGGCTTGGGCGAACGGCCCGCGGACCACTCCGGGACCACGTCCACCACCTCGCCGGCGAACGCCTCGCCGGACAGCCGGCGCTCCGCCATCGCCAGCGGGTCGTCCAACGCCTCCTGGATCTCCAGCTTCGCCTGCTCCCGCTCCCGCTGGGCCAGCTTCCGGGCCGCCGTCACCGCGTCGTCCAGCCGCGGCTGCGGCGGCTCGCCCGCCGCCACCCGGTCCCGGTGCATGGTGAACGACCACCGGTCGCCCTCCCAGCGGTCCGCCAGGTGCCCGGCCGCGGGCAGCTCCCGCAGCAGGTCCACGCCGTGCCAGACGTCGCGCCAGGTCGGCAGCGCCACCGCGAGCAGCAGCCGGGCCAGCTCGGCGTGCGCCTGCTCGACCAGGCCCGCCGCCCGGCGGACCTCCACGCCGTCCCGGGCCGCCTCGGCCCGCTCGCGCACCGCCACCGCGGCGTCGTGCCGCAGGATCGCCGGGGCCAGCACCCGCTCGTCGAACTTCGGATCGGTGGCCGGACCGGCCGGCGGGTGCAGCAGCAGGCCCCCGCCGTCCCGCGCCGACTCCACCCACTCCGCCGCCGACGCGCCCGTACCGGCCGGCTCGAACCCGGCCGGCGACCGGTGCCAGGCCAGCCGGGCTGCCAGGTGCTGGTCCTCCAGGTGGCTCTGCCCCGTCGCCCAGTGCCGGGCCAGCAGACCGGTCATCGACAGCAGCAACGAGGAACCCGGCACCTGCGCACGGTCCGTCAGGTGCGTCAACCAGCGCCCCAGCAACGGGACTTCGGTCGGCGCCGGGTACTCGCCCGGCTCCGGGTCCTCCGCCGTGCGGCGGAACCTGGTCGAACGGCCCAGCAGCGCCAGGTGCGCCACGCCCCCCGCGTTCGGCACGATCAGCTGCGGCGCGTCCGCGCACAGCTCCCGCACCACCGGCACCTTCTCCCCGCTCACCGGATCCTTCTCGGAGCCCTCCAGCAGCTCCACCTCGTCCCCGAACGACTCCAGGTACGGCACCACGTCCCGGGCCGTCGCCGCCAGGAACTCCGAACGCTGGGTGCGGTTCAGCGGCTGCGGCACGAAGTGCAGCCGGGGCGCCTCCCGGTCGGTGCCCAGTAGCACCGCCAGCGGCGCCCCCGACTCGCCCGCGGCCGCCAACGGCACCAGCACCATCGGACGCTCCGACAGGTGCCGGTGCCGCACCGTCGCCACCGGCTGAGCCCGCTGCGCCCGCACCGCCTCCAACCGGGCCAGCGTGGATAGCAGGCTCACCGCACGCCCCCGACCGCCAGCGCCTCGGCCCGCAGCCGGGCCGCGTACGCCAGCCGCTCGGACGCCTCGTCCAGGCCCAACTCGCCCGCCAGCTCCGGCTCCAGGCCCGCCGCTCCGCCCGACTCCGCCGCCGCCAGCGCCTCCTCGACGGTGCGCAGCGACCCCAGCTCGCCGCGCACCCCGCGGCCCAACTGCTCCACGTCGCCCGCGCAGCGCGCCTGCGAACGGCAGTGGAAGCCCAGCTCGCAGGCCGAGATGCAGTCCGGGGCGTACGCGGCGGGCACCGCGGCGACCGCTTCGGCCAGCTCCCCGGCCGGCCGGGTCGGAGTGCCGGTCTCGTCCCGGGCGAGGTCGAACGTCACCCCGTCGGGCAGCGCCGCGAGCAGCTGGTCGATCCGCGTCATCCGGGACAACTGCCGCCGGGTGACCGCCAGTTCGCGCCGCACGTCGACCGGGACGGCGACCGGCTGGGAGGAGAAGTCCTTCGGGCAGACCAGCAGCACCGTCAACTCCGGTGCGCCGGGCAGCTCCTGGGCCGCGTACGGATCCGCGGACAGCGGCCGGCCGGCCAGTCGGGCCGCCGCCTCCTGCAGCGCCAGCACGTACACCGCGGCCTGCCGGGCGGCCGCCCCGACGTTCGCCGGATCGGCCGAACCGTCCAGCACCGGAAAGGACTTGATCTCCACCACGGTGCACCGGCCGGCGTGCACCACCAGCGCGTCCGGCTCCAGGTAGGCCGGGCTGCCCGCCACGTCCAGCCGCAGCATCGGGTGGTCCAGCAGCGTCCAGGCCACCGGATCGGCCGCCGCCTCGGCGAGCACCGCCAGCGTCCGCTCCGCGCGGACCGCCGGGGCCGCCGAGGGCAGCAAGTCCGGTACGGCGAGCGAGGACACCTCGTCCGCCGGGACGCCCAGCCGGCGGCGCAGCGGCTCCAGCAGCACCGCGTAGCCGTCCCGCTTCAGGCGGGACTCGAACTGCAGGCCGCGGCGGATCGCGAACGGCGACTGGCCGAACGGCGCCGGACGGCCCAACTGCTGGGCTAGCGCGGTCTTGTCGACGCCCGCGGCGTCCAGCAGGGCGCGGCGGCGGCAACCCGGATTGGCGGCGAGCGCGGCGAGGGCACGGGCGTCGAGGCTGCGCTGCGGCGCCGGGCCGCGCAACTCGGAGAGCCGCCGCAGCGGCGGGGAAGCCTGCCCCAGGTGCGAGACGTTCATGGTGCGGCCCAGTCTCGCATCCTGAGCCGACAAAGCGGAGCCCGGCACTCGAACCGGGCGCACCGGGCGCACCGGGCAGGTTGCCGCGGGATGCCGGCGTGGGACGTCGCCGCGGGACGCCGGCGCACCCGGTGCGGGACCGCGGGGTGCCGGTGCGGGATCATGGGACGTTGGCCCCGACGCCGGGGCCAGTGAACCGCCCCCATCGAACGAGGTACACCGCATGCCCGCCCGCATCGTGCTGGTCCGCCACGGCGAGACCTCCTGGTCGGCCACCGGCCGGCACACCGGCCGCACCGACGTCCCGCTCACCGACGAGGGCCGGCAGATGGCCCGCGCCCTCGGCGAGCGCCTGGCCCGCGCCCCCTGGAACGGCCTGCCCGGGGCGACCGTGTACACCAGCCCGCTCTCCCGGGCCCGGGAGACCGCCGAACTGGCCGGCTTCGGCGACCGCGCCACCGACCGCCCCGAACTCCTCGAGTGGGACTACGGGCAGTACGAGGGCCGCACCGGCACCGACATCCGGGAGACCGACCAGCCCGGCTGGCTGATCTGGCGCGACGGCGTGCCCGGCGGCGAGACGCTGGCCCAGGTGTCCGACCGGGTCGACGCCTTCCTCGCCGAACTCAACGAGGAGCACGGCACCCCCGACCCCGACACCACCACCATGCACTGCGCGGACCGCGACGTCGTCCTGTTCGCCCACGGCCACCTGCTGCGGATCCTCACCGCCCGCTGGCTCGGCCTGCCCCCCGAGTACGCCCAGCGCCTCAAGCTCGGCACCGCCGCGCTCTGCGTGCTCTCCTGGGAGTACGGGCTGCCCGCGATCGAGATCTGGAACGACCACAGCCACCTGGAGCGGCTCGGGCACTGACGACCCGACAGCCGACGGGAGGCCGGTCGGCGGGAGGTCGGGGGACGGGCGGTCAGCCGACGGAGGCTCAGGCCGCCGCCGCGTCGTAGCCGTCCAGGAAGTCCCGGACCTCCGGCACGGCGGCGTGCGGGCGCAGCCGGTCCGCGGTGTGCGCCAGCATGCCGCGGATCCGCGCCGAGCGGACCTGGCCGAGCAGCGCCACCGCCGCCGAACCGTGCTCGGCCGCGCCCGCCAGGTCGCCCCGGCCCAGCCGGTCGTGCGCCAACTCGGCGGTGTACAGCACCCGGTTGCGGACGAAGTGCGGCTCCTGCAGCCCCACCGCCCGCTCGGCCCGGGCGGTGGCCCGGTCCCACTCGCCGAGCGCCGACCAGCACTGCGCCTCCTGCCCGGCCAGCTCCGCCTCGCCGTAGAACGACATCCACTCCGGGTCGTCCGGCCGCTCGCCCCGGTCGAACAGCTCGTACGCCCGGGCCAGCGCCCGCTCGCAGGCCGACCGGTCGCCGAGCAGCGCCCAGCCGCCCGCCTCGCGCAGCACCAGCAGCGACAGCAGCCGGTCCGAGCCCAGCCCGTCCGCCGCGGCCTGCCCGGCCTGGGCGGCCCGCAGCGCCTCGCGGGGGCGGCCGGCGTCCCGGGCCAGGAAGGCGCTGTTGCTGAACACGTGCGCCTCCAGGTGCGGGTCGCGGGCCATCCGGGCGGTGGCCAGCGCCTCCGAGTAGAACGACCTGGCGTCCGTCAGCCGGTTCGAGTCGTGTGCCAACCAGCCCACCGAGATGGCGAGTTCGCCCGCCCCGCACTGCAGTCGGCGCTCGGTCGCGGCGTTGTACTCGCCGTCGTTGAGCAGCACGTAGGCGCTGCGCAGCGACTGCCCGGCCAGCTCGAACAGGGCGTCCGCGCCGTGCGCGTCGTCCAGCAGCCGGATGTCGCGGACCGCCTGCTCCACGCCCTGCACCTCGGCCGCGCCGACCCGGCGGCGCTCCGGCCGGGGCGGGGCCGCGGGCAGCGGGGCGGCGGCGGGCGGGGCCTGGTCCAGGCCGAGCACGGCCGCCAGGGCGGTGGGACCGCCGTTCAGGAACGTACGGCGAAGCACGTCGTCGTTCTCCTCGTCAGACCGGAGCGGGGCGTCCGGCGGGTGCGCCGGGACGGGCGGTTCGGCGGCCGGCGCCCGGCGGCGGGCCGCCGAGCGCGGTGCGAACCCGAGCTCCGCCAGTGACTTCTCCGGCCACAGGTGCCGGAACACCCGCTCGTACGCGTAGTTGGGGCAGCGGATCTCGCCGGACTCGACCCGTCCGACGTAGCGCGCGTCGCAGGACACGTGCTCGCCGATCTCCCGGGCGGCCCGGCGGACCAGGGTGGCGAACTCCCCCGGCGAGAGGGCGCCGCGCAGCTCGCGCATCGCCTGGTTGGGGACGGGCGCCGGACGGGGCCCGCCGGTTCGCGTGGCTGCCATGCTGCACTCCGAGGTCGTGCCGGGGTGGTCGCGCCGACCCCTGGGGGGAGGGCCGCCGCGTCGGCACGACAGTACCGGCAGTCACCGTGCGAACACGGCGGGTTGCCGGGAGCGGGTGGGTCAATTACGGACAATCCGGACGCAGTTGCCGCGTTGTGCCATGAAATGCCATGGCTTGCTGTATCGGAGGCCGTGGCCTGGACGCCGGGTCCCGCGTTGTCCTGATACATGGACACCGGCGGTACGGGCCCCCTCCCGGACCGGCCTCCCGTCGCACGACCGGGTGACGGAGCACCATCCGGTTTCCGCGCGACCCGAGGCGACAGGAGGTCCCCCATGGCCACCGGAGTTCCCCAGTACCGACGGCAGGCCGTCCCCGCCACGCCGCCGCCCGTCAGCTCGGCCGCCCGCGTCGTCCAGTACGACACCGTCACCGTCCAGGTCCGGCACGGCCTGGAGGCGGTCGACATCCTCCGCCTGCGGCGCGCCTGCGGCGCCGTCCAGCAGACCGCCGCCGGCACCGCCATCGCCTTCCTGGTCCCGGCCGGCACCGCCCTGCGCTGGCACCTCACCGGCTCCGCCTGCACCCCCGGGGCTGACCTGCTCCCGCCCACCGACCCGCGCTGGATCATCCCGCCCTCCGGCTCCCAGCCGTACCCGCGCCCCACCGACGCCTGGGTGCTGCGCTCCGCCCTCTGCGAAGCCGCCACCACCCTCACCGCGGGCGGCCTGGGCCCGCTCTGAGCGCGTCCGGGCGATGTCTGACGGCTCATCAGAGAACTTGCCTGACGCGTGAGTTGGCATGCAACCGTCGTCTCAGCGGGCGGAACGTCCGACCCCGCAGCGGGCAGCTCCCGTCACCCACCGTCGCGGCCGCCGGGCGTGCGGACCGCTCCGTGGCCGGACGTTTCCCGTCGAACGCCTGTGCCCGCCCCTGGTGCGGTCATATAGTCGGCACCACACGGGAGTTGGGGGGACGACAGGTGTCCGAGCACGTCTCCGTTCCGGGTCCACCAGGACCCCAGGGCCCACCGGGACCCCCGGGGCCGGCGGTGCCACCGCGGCCCGCCTTCCGGCCCGGGCAGGTCGAAGTCAGGATCGACGGGCGGACCCTGTGGATCGCCGGGGCCGCCTACCCGCTGCGCAACATCGCCCGGGTCTACCAGGTGGTCCTCTACCCCCGGAGCGCCGAGGCGTTCGGCCGGTTCGGCCGCCGGTTCGCCGGCACCCTGGCCGTACTGGTCGTCGTGCTCTCGGTCGGGCTGATGTCCATCAGCGCGTCCTCCTCCTACAGCGACGAACGCGACCAGAACCGGACCTCGTTCTCCCAGTTCGTGGTGACCGTCGGCGTCGTCCTGCTGGTCTTCTACGTGGTCGACCTGCTCAGGGTCGTCCTGCAGAAGGCCCGGCACGTGGTCGCCGTCGAGACCAACGGCTCCTCGGTCGCCCTGATCACCGCCCCCGACGAGGCGGGCCGCCGGGCCATCACCCGGTACCTCGCCGCCGCCATCGACCGCCCCGAGGCCGGCCTGCTCCTGCACGTCGACACCCTGGCGGTCAACCCGGCCCACTACTACTTCGGCGACACCGTCAACGTCCACGGCACCGGAAACATCGGAAGGATCAGCGGGTGAGCGGCGAGCAGAACTTCTACCTGGGCAACGTCACCAACGTGAGCGGCACCGGCAACATCGGGTCGATCAGCTTCGGCGGGAGCGCCCTCCCGCCCACTCCGGAGCAGATCTCCCAGCAACTCGCCCAGCTCCGGGCCGCCCTGGCCGGCCTGCGCGGACACCTCCCGGCGGACCAGGCCCAGCGGCTGGACCAGACGCTCCTCGAACTCGACCCGGCAGCCGCGCCGCAGGAGACCGAGGCCCAGCGCGGCGCCCGACTGGGGCGGGCGCTGGAGACCGCCCGGCGGGTCGCCGAGACGGCGGGGGCGGTCGGGCCCGGGGTGATCGCGCTGGTCGAGCGGGTCATGGGGATGGTCTCGGGACGCTGAGGGCCGCCGGTGGCGGGCGGGGCGTCCAGGGGCTGCGGGCTGCGGGCTGCGGGCGGCGAGGGGCGTCGGGGGCCGTCGGGGTCCGTCGGGGGCGAGGGCTCCGGGGAGATCATCGGATAATGGGGCCATGGGCCGTCCACGCACCACCCCCGCCGCCCCCGGCCGCACGCACAGCCAGGGCCCGCTCACCGCCGCCGTCGCCTCCGGCACCGCCGAGCTCCGCCCCGACCGCGACCGGCCGCACGCCTGGGAACTGCTCCTCGACGGCGCACCGCAGTCCCTGGTCGACCTCGCCGACCCCACCCACCTCGGCTTCGCCTACCAGCGCCGGATCGGCCACCTGATCGACCTCGCCGCCCCCGCCCGGCAGCCCCTCACCGCCCTGCACCTCGGCGGCGGCGCCCTCACCCTGGCCCGCTACACGGCCGCCACCCGGCCCCGCTCCCGCCAGCAGGTCGCCGAGATCGACACCGCGCTCACCGAACTCGTCCGCACCGAACTGCCGCTCGACCGGAGCTGGCAGCTCAAGGTCCGCGGCGGCGATGCCCGCGCCGTCCTCGAACGCACCCCCGACGACTCCACCGACCTGGTCGTCGCCGACGTCTTCGCCGGCGCCCGGGTCCCCGCGCACTGCGCCACCGTCGAGTTCGCCCGGCACGCCGCCCGCGCCCTCGCGGCCGGCGGCCACTACGCCGCCAACATCACCGACGGCGGCCCGCTCGCCTTCGCCCGCGCCCAGACCGCCACCCTGGCCGCCGTCTTCCCCGAGCTCTGCCTGATCGCCGACCCCGCCGTCCTGCGCGGCAAACGCTTCGGCAACCTCGTCCTGCTCGCCGCGCACACCCCCCTCCCGCTCACCGACCTCACCCGCCGCCTCGCCACCGACCCCGCCCAGGCCCGCCTCCTGCACGGCCGCGACCTCACCGACTTCACCGCCGGCACCCCCGCGACCACCGACACCACCGCCGTCCCGTCCCCGGCCCCGCCGCCGAAGACCTTCGGTTGACGTTCCCGGCGGCTGTCGGGGTCAGCGCCGCAGCGCGGCCGGATCGAGGTCGAACGGGAACGGTTCGGTGAGGGCGGTGGACTCACCGGGCTGGACGGTGCGGTCGAGGTAGCCACTGCCGTCGGGGGCCAGGCGGCCGAGGTGCAGGCGCGGCGCCGGGTCGAGGTCCAGGCGCCAGTAGTGCGGGATGCCGGCGGCGGCGTACAGGCCGGGCTTGGTGCGGCGGTCGATGACCTTGGTGGACGGCGAGGCGATCTCGATGGCGACCACGACGTCGTCGGCGTGCAGGGTGGACCCGGCCCCGGCGGTCGCGGCGGCGTCGGCGATCACCAGGTCGGGGATCAGCAGGCCGTCCGGCACCAGCACGTTGACGGCCTCCAGCACCTCGAACGGGGCGTCGGCGGCGACAACCGCGGCGTCGAGCAGCGCCCACAGCCGCGAACTGATCCGCTGGTGCGGTACTCCGGGGTTGGGGCTCATCAGCAGGGCCCCCCCGACCAGTTCGATGCGATGGCGGGAGTCCTCGGGCAGCGCCAGGACGTCGTCGACCGTCCACGGTCCGAGGTGATCGGAAACAGCGACACTCATGATCCTTCCTACCTTCCTTCGACGCCGTGGAACGGGATGCCTCCATTGTCTCCACAGGCGTCGGTCGGCGATACCGGTTGCTCGGAGGAACAGGTCAGTGGCCGCCGCCCGGGAGGCCGCGGTGCTTGTACATGGCGGCGGCGGTGAGCAGCAGGCCGGCGGCGATGGGGAGGAGGACGGCGACGGCGCTCTCGCCGGCGGGGCGGGTGGGGGCGGCGGTGAGGGCGAGGCGGTCGGGGGTGGCGGGGGAGGGGGCGCCGGGGGCCGGGGCGGGGCGGGGGGCCGGGGTGCGGCCGGTGGTGGCGGTCGCTGCGGCGGCCGGGGCCGCGGCGGGTGCGGGGAGGCGACCGGGCCGCGGTCGGCGGGGGTGCGCTGGGCCGGGACGGCGGGGACGGGGTTCTCGTCGGGTTCGCGGCCGGCGGCGGGGCCGGAGCGGGAGGCGCGGGCGGCGTCCTCGGCGCGGGGCTGCGGGGGGACGGCGGAGAGCAGGCCGTTGGCGAGCGAGAAGGCGTCGGGGCGGTCGGCGTGGTGGCCGGGCAGCGGGAGTTCGCCGGTGCCGAGGTGGTGGTCGAGGAGGCTGCCGAGGTCCTCGACCGGCCGGCTGCCGGTGACGGCGGAACCGGCGGAGCCGGCCGAACCGACGGGGTCGGCCGGGTCGAGCGCGTCGGCCGCGCCGTCGAGCAGGTCGCCGTCGCCGGAGCCGGGGCGGACGACGGTGCCGAGGGCGCGGCCGGGGTGGTGCGGGGGGTGGCCGGTGTCGGCGGCGCGGGCGTCCGCCGCTCCGAGGCCGAGGCCGAGCACCTGGGCGGCGAGCATGCCGCCCGCCGCCAGTGCCCGGGGTCGCCCCCATCGGAGGCGGGGGGTGTCCGAACGTCGCGGTCGCTTCGCGTAGTTGGTTCGCACACCAGGGGAGAACGAGCGGGACTCCCCGCGGTCACGCCCGTCGCTCACACTCCGTCACACTGTGCGGGGGTGCGGGAGTTCAGGCGAGCCCCCCGCGCCGGATCACCTCCGCGTACCAGCGGGCGCTGGTCTTGGGGGTGCGCTGCTGGGTGTCGTAGTCGACGTGGACGATGCCGAAGCGCTTGCTGTAGCCGTACGCCCACTCGAAGTTGTCCAGCAGCGACCAGAGGTAGTAGCCCCGCACGTCCGCCCCCGCGGCGATCGCGTCGGCCACGGCCTGCAGGTGCAGTTCGACGTAGCGGACCCGCTCGGGGTCGTCGACCTCGCCGTCGGGGCCGACTACGTCCTCGAAGGCGGCGCCGTTCTCGGTGACCAGCAGCGGCAGGCCGAAGTCGCGGTGCATGCCGACCAGCGAGTCGACCAGGCCGGAGGCGTCGATCGGCCAGCCCATAGCGGTGACGTCGTCGTTGGCGAGGTGGAAGACCACGTCCTCGGAGCCGGGCCAGCAGCTGAACTCGCTGTCGCCGTGGCCGTCGTTGCGGGCCGCCTCGGCCGTCTCGGCGTTGTCGCGCGGCGCCGAGACGACGGTCGGGTTGTAGTAGTTGAGGCCGAGCAGGTCGATCGGACGGCCGATCTCCGCCTCGTCGCCGGGGCGCACCAGCTCGTCCCAGTCGACGAGGTGGGCGGTGTCGGCCTTGAGGTCCTCGTCGTAGCCGCCCTTGAACATCGGGCCGGTCCAGACCCGGTTGCCGACCGCCTCGATCCGGCGGGCCGCCTCGCGGTCCTCGGGGGTGTCGGTGAGCGGGCGGACCAGGTGCAGGTTGAGCGAGACGGCGATCTTCGCCGAGGCGGGCAGCACCTCGCGCAGCGCGCCGACGGCCAGGCCGTGGCCGAGGTTGAGGTGGTGGGCGGCCTTGAGCGCGTCGGCCGGGTTGGTGCGGCCGGGGGCGTGCACGCCGGAGCCGTAGCCGAGGAAGGCGCTGCACCAGGGCTCGTTGAGGGTGGTCCAGACCGGCACGCGGTCGCCGAGCGCGCCGGCCGCGAGGGCCGCGTACTCGGCGAAGCGGTAGGCGGTCTCCCGGATCGGCCAGCCGCCGGCCTCCTCCAGGTCCTGCGGGAGGTCCCAGTGGTAGAGGGTGGCGACGGGGGAGATGCCGTGTTCGAGCAAGGTGTCGACCAGGGCGCGGTAGAAGTCGAGGCCGCGCTCGACGGCCGGGCCGCGGCCGGTGGGCTGGATCCGCGGCCAGGACAGCGAGAAGCGGTACGAGGTGAGGCCGAGGTCGGCCATCAGGCGGACGTCCTCGCGGAAGCGGTGGTAGTGGTCCACCGCGACGTCGCCGGTGTCGCCGTTCAGCACCTTGCCGGGGGTCTTGGCGAAGGCGTCCCAGATGGACGGGGTGCGCCCGTCCTCGGCGGCGGCGCCCTCGATCTGGTAGGCGGCGGTGGCCGCGCCCCAGGAGAAGCCGGGCGGGAAGGCCACCCGGGGCACCGCCACGGAGGAGTGGGCGGCTGTGGTCGGATCGGTCATGGTCATACGGGAGCGCTCCCATGGCTGAGGAGTGGACAGGGCGGGTGTGCCGGGGTCTTCCAGAGGGTCAGCTCTTGACGGCGCCGGACGTGATCCCGCCGACAATGTGCTTCCCCAGAACGGCGAAGATCAGCAGCAGCGGCAGGGTGCCGACGAGCGCACCGGTCATGATCACGGCCTGGTTGATGTCGTGGCCGGAGCCGCCGCCGAGGCCGGAGAGCGCGACCTGGACGGTGGGGTTCTGCGCGTTGAGCGCCACGAACGGCCAGAAGAAGTCGTTCCAGGACTGCACGAACACCAGCATGCCGAGCACCGCCATGGCGGGCCGGGCGATCGGGAACACCACGTGCCAGATGATCCGCAGGCTGTTCGCGCCGTCCACCCGGGCCGCCTCGACCAGCTCGAACGGCAGCGCCTCGGACAGGAACTGGCGCATGAAGAACACGCCGAACGCGGCCACCAGCGAGGGCAGGATCACCGACTGCAGGTGACCGCTCCACTCCAGCTTGGTGACGATCCGGTACAGCGGGATGACGCTCAGCTGCGGCGGGATGGTCATGGTGGCGACCACCAGGGTCAGCAGCGCGTTGCGGCCGCGGAAGCGCAGCTTGGCGAAGGCGAAGCCGGCCAGCGTGGAGAACAGCACCGTGGACAGCGACACGCAGCCCGCCACGATGGTGGAGTTCAGCAGCGCGAGGCCCATGTCGGCCTGGTCCCAGGCGGTGGAGATGTTGTTCCACAGCTCGCCGCCGGGAATCATCGGCGGCGGCGACAGGGCCACCCGCTCACCGGTGTTGGAGGCCGCGACGAAGGTCCAGTACAGCGGGAACAGCGAGACCAGCGCGGCGATCCCGAGCAGCACGTAGGTGACCGGGCCGGCCTTGTCGTGGTCGCCCGCCTTGCGCCGGAACAGGCCGCGCGGGCGGGCCGGGTCGGCGCTCTTCGCCTCGCGGGGGGAGGGGGTGGACAGGGTGGCGGCCATGTCAGCCTCCCAGCTCGTGGCGCTTGCGGTAACGGGTGATCAGGAACTGCACCAGGCCGATCAGCAGCAGGATCAGCAGCATCGTCCAGGCCACCGCCGAGGCGCGGCCCAACTGGCGCGACGGCCAGCCCAGTTCGTACATGTAGAGGCTGAGCGTCTGGAACTGGTGCGCGGAGCCGCCGGACACGCCGACACCGCCTCCGAACAGCATCGGCTCGCCGAACAGCTGGGTGGCGCCGATGGTGGAGACGATGATGGTGAACATGATGGTCGGGCGGATCGACGGGATGGTGATCCGGGTGAACTGCTGCCAGCGGTTGGCCCCGTCCAGGCTGGCCGCCTCGTACAGGTCCTTCGGCACCGCCTGCATCGCGGCCAGGTAGATCAGCGCGTTGTAGCCGGTCCAGCGCCAGGTCACGATGGTGGCGATGGCGATCTGCGAGGGCCAGGTGTCGGAGTACCAGTTGGGGTGCAGGCCGACCAGGTCCAGCATCCAGTTGATGAAGCCGTAGTCCGGGTTGAACAGCTGGACGAACACCAGGGTCGCCGCGGCGATCGAGGTGGCGTACGGGGCGAGGATCGCCACCCGGAGGAAGCCCCGGGCCCGCATCCGGTAGTTGAGCAGGTGGGCCAGCCCGAGCGCCATCAGCAACTGCGGGACGGTCGAGATCACCCCGATGGTGAAGGTGTTGCGCAGCGCCGTCCAGAACTGGTCGTTGGACCACAGGCGGGTGTAGTTGCCGAAGCCCCGCCACTCCATCACGTCCGGCTTGAGCAGGTCGACGTAGTGCAGCGACAGCCAGCCCGTCCAGATCAGCGGGAAGAGGCCGAAGGCGGCGAAGCAGAGGAAGAACGGCGCGATGAAGGCGTACGGGGAGGCCTTCAGGTCGAACCGGTACAGGCGGGAGCGCCAGGAGGAGCGCGCGGCGGGCGGGGCCTCGGCGCGGACGTGGGTGGCCACTTGGGGTTTCCTTCCCGGAGGTGGCGAGGGGCGGCGGAACGGCGCCCGGCCGGGTGGGCGGACCCGGCCGGGCAGTTGGGACCGGTTACCGGCGCGAGGCCGGCCCGGATCAGTGGCCGGTCTTGTCGTCGACCAGCTTGGTCACGTTGTCCCAGGCCTTGGCCGGGTCGGTGCCGTGCTCCTCGATGTCGAGGATGCCGTTGTCGGTGATGATCGTCTTGACGTTGCCGTCCTGCTCGCCGATCGGGACCGGCTTGATCGAGGTGGCGGACGCGGCGAAGATCTGACCGGTCGGGGCGTTGTTGAAGTACTCCAGCTTGGCGCTCTGGACGGCGGGCTGCTGCAGGCCGCCCACGGTGGAGGGCAGGTTGCCGACCTTGGTGAAGACCTTGGCCTGCTGCTCCGGCGCGGTCAGCCAGGCGGCGAGCGCCGTGGCCTCCTTGATGTGCTTGCCGGCCTTCGGGACGGTCAGGAAGGCGCCGCCCCAGTTGGAGGCGACCGGCGCGGCCGCGACGTCCCACTTGCCCTTGCCGGCCTCGCCGCCGTACTTGCTCAGCGAGGAGGTCATCCAGGACGGGCAGACCACCGCGGCGAACTTGGCGTTGGCGACGGCCGCGTTCCACGGGTCCTGGAACTGGCGCAGGCCGGCGCTGATCTTCGCCTGCGAGGCGGAGACCGCGAGGTCCCAGGCGGTCTTCACACCGGCGCTGGTCTTGTAGACGAGCTTGCCGGAGGCGTCCGAGTACTGCTCCGGCTGGGCCGACAGCACGGCGTTGAACAGGCCGGAGGCCGAGTCGGTGAAGAAGGTGCCGGCCGGGGCGTTCTGCTGGTACTTCTTGCCGGTCTCGACGAACTTCGACCAGTCGCCCGCCCACAGCTTGCCGACCTCTTCGCGGTCGGTCGGCAGGCCGGCCTGCTGGAACAGGTCGGTGCGGTAGCAGACCGCCATCGGGCCGATGTCGGTGCCCAGGCCGATCAGCGAGCCGGACGGGGTGGTGGCCTGCTTCGACTTCCAGGGCAGCCAGTTGGCGGCGTTGACGCCGTCGGCCTTGCCGAGGTCCACGAACTTGTCGCCCAGGGTGTTGGTGGCCTGCGCGATGTAGCCGACCTCGACCGCCTGGATGTCGGCCAGGCCGCTGCCCGAGCCCAGGTGGGTGGTCAGCGCGTCCCAGTACTTCTGGCCGTCCTGGGTGGTCTGGTACTTGATGGTGATGTTCGGGTGCGCGGCCATGTACTCGTCGTACAGGCCGGCCTCCACGTAGCCGAAGGTGCCGAAGTCGCCGACGTTCAGGGTGATCTTCGCGTTGGCGTCGTCGGAGCCGCCCTTGTCGGAGCTCGAGGAGCAGGCCGTGAGCAGCAGGGTGGAGGCGGCGAGGACCGCGACGGCGGCGACAGCGGCTCTGCGGGGGCGGGAGGTGGTGCGCATGGGGGCGAACTCCTTTGTCCGGGTGGTTGATCCGGGTCGGTCCGGCGTCGGTCCGGTCGTCTTCCGGGGCCTGCCGGTGGTCTTCCATGGGTGGTGCCGGGCTTGGAACGAGAGCTTCGTGGGTGTTCTTGGTGCGCTGAATCTTGGCTACAGTGTGGGAGCGCTCCCACAGCTGGGCATGCCGGAAGGTTGCTGTGTCGCGGGGGTGAGTGTCAAGACGTGGTGACATAAACGTTGCCGGAGCGTTTCCGCCTTCGTTACCACCGCCGTTGACGCCCTCGTGCTGCCCCCGGGCCGGTCCCGGACCGCTCCGGGCCGCCCCGGATGGTCGGAAACGCGGCAGGACCGGCCACAATGAACAGTCCGCACGGACCCGGGGCGGGTCCCGGCGGATCCGTCCCATCCGTCCCAGAGACCGAGAGGTGTAGCGATGAGCCCGACCGCACAGCGCCCCGACGCGCTCCATCCGGGCGCCGGCGGCAGAGCCACCGCGCGCCCCACCCTGGAGGAGGTGGCCGCGCTGGCAGGCGTCGGCCGCGGCACCGTCTCCCGGGTGATCAACGGCTCCCCGCGGGTCAGCGCCAAGGCCCGCGAAGCCGTCCAGAACGCCATCGCCGAACTCGGCTACGTCCCCAACCGGGCCGCCCGCACCCTGGTCACCTCGCGCACCGACTCGATCGCGCTGGTCGTCCCCGAGGCCGAGACCAGGCTGTTCTCCGAGCCGTACTTCTCCGACATCATCAGCGGCGTCTCGGCCGAACTCGCCGAGACCGACATGCAGCTGCTGCTGATCCTGGTCCGCAACCAGCGCGAGCGCGACCGGCTCTCGGCCTACCTGACCGCCCAGCGCGTCGACGGCGTCCTGGTCGTCTCGGTGCACCGCGACGACCCGCTGCCCGGACTGCTGGAGAGCCTGGAGATCCCCTCCGTGCTGGCCGGCCGGCGCAGCGACCTCGAACCGCTCAGCTACGTCCACGCCGACAACGCCGGCGGCGCCCGGATGGCCGTGCGCCACCTGCTCCGGCGCGGCTGCACCCAGGTGGCCACCCTCACCGGCCCGCTCGACATGGAGGTCGCCCAGGCCCGCCTCGGCGGCTACCGCCGGGCCCTGGAGGAGGCCGGTCACGCCTACGACGAGGAACTCGTCGGCCTGGCCGACTTCACCGAGGAGGGCGGCCGGGTCGCCATGCGCGAACTCCTCGCCCGCAGGCCCGAGTTGGACGGCGTCTTCTGCGCCTCCGACGTGATGGCGGCCGGCGCCATGCAGGTGCTCCGGGCGGCCGGGCGCCGGATCCCCGACGACGTCGCGGTGATCGGCTTCGACGACTCGATCGTGGCCCGGCACACCGACCCGCCGATGACCAGCGTCCGCCAGCCGATCGAGGAGATGGGCCGCACCATGGCCCGGCTGCTGCTCGACGAGATCCACGAACGCGGCCGGGCCCGGCGGCAGGTGGTGCTGGCGACCGAGCTGATCGTCCGCGACTCCGCCTGACGAGGGCGGCCGCCGCTCGCGGCTTGCTGCCGAGGGGCCGGGCCGGGCGCCGGGGTGCGTGCGGTGCGGCGGGTGTCCGTGCGTTCGCGTGCGGGCCGTCCGGGGCCGGGGCCGGCGTGCGGTCGGCCCGGCCCGGACGGCCGCCGGGGGCTCAGGAGTTGGGGCGCAGCGTCCAGACGATCTCCAGCACGCCGGTGACGGCGCCGTCCTCGCGGGTGATCTCCACCGTGATCGGGAACTCGGGGCGCTTGCCCTCGTCCAGCTCGGCGATCACCTCGGCCACCGGCCGGCCGAGCGTCGCGGTGGCGGTCACCACGCCGCGGGCGAGCTTCTTGAACGAGATCTCGCCGACCGTCGGCAGCGGCACCGCGCGGCCCAACTGGTCGCCGAACGCCGCCAGCACGATCGCCCCGCTGGCGGACTCGGCCAGCGTGAACATCGCCCCCGCGTGCGGGCCGCCCACGTGGTTGCGGTACTCCGGCAGGTCGGGCAGCCGCAGCACGGCCCGCTCCGGGGTGGTCTCCAGGTACTCCAGCTGCAGGGTCTTCACCATCGGGACGGTGGACGTGAGCAGCTCGCCGATCGCAGTAGTGGTCATGCCGCGATGTTACTAGCGGGTAGCTTGGTCGTCCATGCCCCGCCGTTCACGTCCCGCGGCCGCCGCGCCGCCGCTGTGTCGCTGACCCGCCCGCGCGGGCCCCAACTCGCCGCCGCGGTGCGTCCGGTGCTCGGCGCGTCCGGTATGTCTGGTATATCCGGCGCGTCCGGCGCTCCGGTCCGGAGAACGACGAAGGCCCCGGTCGATTTCTCGACCGGGGCCTTCGCTTACTGGGGTGAGTGACGGGACTCGAACCCGCGGCCACCTGGACCACAACCAGGTGCTCTACCAACTGAGCTACACCCACCATCTGTCAGGTGCTTTCCCGCTTCCGCGTTCCCGCTCCGACAGGAAGAACTCTACAGGATGCGGAGGGGTGCTCGCGCCAGGGTTTCCGTGACCGCCCGGGCCGGATCCCTGGTCAGCCGGTGGGCAACTGGTGCCGGGCGGCGATCTCCCGCGCGGTGTCGGTGTCCGGGCCCGGCTGCGGGACGAACACCGCCTCGCGGTAGTAGCGCAGTTCGGCGATCGACTCGCGGATGTCGGCCAGCGCGCGGTGGCTGCCGCCCTTCTGCGGGCTGTTGTAGTAGGCCCGCGGGTACCAGCGGCGGGCCAGCTCCTTGATCGAGGAGACGTCCACGATCCGGTAGTGCAGGTGCCCCTCCAGCTCCGGCATGTCCCGGGACAGGAAGCCGCGGTCGGTGGCCACCGAGTTCCCGCACAGCGGCGTCCTGCCAGCCTCCGGCACGTGCTCGCGGACGTACGCCAGCACCCGCTCCTGCGCCTCGGCCATGGTCAGGCCGTCCGCGAGCTCGTCGAGCAGGCCCGAGGAGGTGTGCATCTGCCGCACCACCTCGGGCATGGTCTCCAGCGCCTCGGCGGGCGGTCGGATGATCACATCCACGCCTTCGCCGAGCACGTTCAGCTCGGAGTCGGTCACCAGGGCGGCGACCTCGATCAGGGCGTCCCGATCGAGGTCGAGGCCGGTCATCTCACAGTCGATCCATACCAGACGGTCATTCACGCCTTCACCCTACGGCGCGATCACGCGCCCCCGACACCGCACGCGCCCCGTCCGGACCGAAGTCCGCCGTGCCGCGCGCCCCGCGCTCCGGCTCGACCTCCGGACGGTGCGCCACCTGCCGGCCCCGGGCGCTCGGCTGCTCGCCGACCGGGTCCTCCGCGATGGCGTGCTCCATCGGACGGTCCGGACGCTCCGCCGGCCCCGACCCGCGCCCGCCCGGGTACGCCGCGCTCGGCCGCACCGGCTGCCCGGGCGAGGGCTGCGCGTGCGCGTGCGCGGGCGGCGGCCCCTGCAGGGCCCCCGGCTGCCCGCTGCCGCCGGACTGCCCGCCCTGGCCGCTGTGCCCGCCGTGCCCGGACTGCCCGCCGTGCCCGGACTGGCCCGGCTGGCCGGGCTGACCGCCGTACGCGGCCGGGCCGGTGGCGCGGCCCGCGTACCGGGGGTCGCCCGGACGCTCCGGCACCCGCCCGCCGAAGGCGCTCGGCGGCGGACCGGCCTGCGGCGGCACCAGCGGACGCGGACGTTGCCGCCCCGCCGCACCCCCGCCCGCCCCGACCGGCACCCCGCCGACCGGACCGGCCCCGCCCGGGACCTGCTGACCGGGCGTCACCGGGCCGTGCGCGGCGGGCCCGTGGGACGCCGGGACGTGCCCGGCCCGGTCCGCGCCGCGCTCGGCCGGGGCACCGCCCGGCGCCTGCGCCGCCACCGGCCCGCCGGCGGACGGCCGGCGGGCCCGGAAGGTGGTCCGGTACGCGGCGGGGGAGACCCCGAGCTGCCGCCGGAAGTGCCCGCGCAGCGCCACCGGCGAGCGGAAGCCGCAGCGCCGGGCGACGTCGTCCACCGACAGGTCCGAGGTCTCCAGCAGCCGCTGCGCCTGCAGCACCCGCTGGGTGATCAGCCACTGCAGCGGTGCGCTGCCGGTCAGGGTCCGGAACCGGCGGTCGAAGGTGCGCCGCGACATGTAGGCGCGGGCCGCCAGCACCTCGACGTCGAACTGCTGGTTGAGGTTCTCCAACGCCCAGGTGACCACCTCGGCCAGCGGGTCGTTGCCGATCTCCTCCGGTAAAGACTGGTCGATGTACTGGGCCTGACCTCCGCCGCCGCGGCGGTTCGGCACCACCAGCCGGCGGGCCAGCGCGTTGGCGGCCTCGGCGCCGTGGTCGCTGCGCACCACGTGCAGGCACAGGTCGATGCCGGCCGCGGTGCCCGCGGAGGTGAGCACGTCGCCGTCGTCGACGAACAGTTCGCGCGGGTCGACGTGGACCCGCGGGTAGCGCTTCGCCAGCGTCGGCGCGTACATCCAGTGGGTGGTGGCCGGACGCCCGTCCAGCAGCCCGGCGGCGGCCAGCACGAAGGCGCCGGTGCACAGGCCGATGATCCGGGCCCCCTCGTGGTGGGCCTTGCGCAGCGCGGCGATCGCCTCGACCGGCGGCGGCTGCGAGATCGACCGCCAGGCCGGCACCACGATGGTGCCCGCCCGGGACAGCGCCTCCAGCCCGTACGGGGCGGTCAGCGTCAGCCCGCCGGTGGTGGTCAGCGGGCCCTCCTCGCCGGCGCACACCAGCAGCCGGTAGCGGGGGACGCCGGCGTCCTGCCGGTCCACGCCGAACACCGACAGCGGGATCGAGCTCTCGAAGATCGGCGCCCCGCTGAACAGCAGCACCGCGACCGTCTCGCGCCGCCGCCGACCGGCCAGCTTGCGCGAGGAGGAGAGCGCACCGGGACCGGCCGCGAGCACGTCCGTCGCCGTACCCGCACCCGTACCCGTGCCCGCGCTGGTGCCCGCGCCCGCGCCCGCGGCGCCGTGCGCGGAGGACGCTGCCGAGAGGGACGGAACCGCGGAGTGCTGACCCGGCGTCATCGCTCCCGGAGCACCCTGGAGCTGGCCGCCCGGCCCACCGACCGGCGAACCGGCCGACGCGCCACCGAACTTGCCGAGTCTCGCCGCACCACCGGGATAGGACGACGGCTGGCGACCGTTATCAGGACCCGCGTCGCTCCTGCTCACCCTGCTCAAGGCGCTCCAGCCCCCTCGGTGGTGTGGTGGTCTCGGCTGCCGCTCTGCGAGCCAAGATCGAATCTACTTGGTGGACCGTTGCCGTTGTGACAAGTTCACCATCCGACGCTATGTCGACATGGCAATTTGGCGTGAAGCATTCGATCACGAAGCGTGGCACCCGTCGACCCCGCTGTGAAGGGGGCGCGGACAACCGTGGCCGGTTGTCGCACGACCTGCCGGTGATTCACCCGCCGGCGGTGCACCCACCGCCCGCTGTGTGCTGCGGATTTGCCCGAACGGCAGGGGAGCGGCGCAAGTTGGCCGAAAACGCACGGTTCGAATCGGGGGCGTGAAACCGCCTCCCACGCGCCACAGCGCACACCTGAGCCATGATCCCCGCGCCCCGTCAGCCCCCCGGCCCGACCTGAACCGGCCACTCCTGAACGCCTCCCACCTCACGCTCAGTCACTTCGGCCCCGCTGTTCCGGTTCTGACCCACCAGTACCACCGCCCCCACCCACCCCGGCCGCCGCACCGCTCCACCCCCGCCCCGGACGCCCCGCCCCGACGGCCCCACCGCCGCACATTCGTCTGAATTCGACCCCTCCTCGCGGGGCACCCACCCGCCCCGGCCCCCGCCGCCGGGTGCCGGTCGCCGACACCACTCGACCGGACCCGGTACGGAGACGGCGGGGGAGCGGTCCGGGGTTGCCGCGCGGCGCGAACTCAGTCGAATGACGTAGCGTCAACTCCTGTTTCCCACTTGGCGGGTGGCTGCTTCGAGTGCCCCTCGTGCGGGGCGGTGACGGCCGTCTCGGCGGCGGAACTCCGGGGCCACGGCAGGGCGATCGGGCGGCAGGGGTCAGCCCGTGGCTGCCGCGGCGTCGCCCCAGCGGGCCTGGGTGGGCTCGATCGGAGCGAGCGGCCGGGCCTTCGCCAGCGGGACCTGCTGGGCGAGCGACGCGCCAGCAGCCTTGGTGGCCGGAGCCGACTGGGTCGTCTGGGCGGACTGGGGGGCCTGAGCTGCCTGAACGGCCTTGGCGGCCTTGACGGGCGGCGGAGCCAGTCGGGAGGCGGGGATGGCGAGTTGGCCGCGCGACCGCTGCGGGCGGCCGGCCGCAGCCGCGGCGAATCCCCGTCCGGCGGACGGGTGTTCGCCCGCAGCGAGGATCACCCGCACCGCCTCCGGCAGGCTCGGCGCGCTGACCGTCGGCCGGTAGGCCCGTTCCGCCCACGGCCGGCCGTGGTGCAGCCACGCGCTGCGCAGCCCCGTCGCGGCCGCCCCCGCGATGTCGGCCGGGCCGTAGTCGCCGACCATCCAGGTCTGCGCCTTCCAGTCCCCGGCCGGCCGGAAGTCGCACCGCCGCGCCGCGATCTCGAAGATCAACGGGTCCGGCTTCAGGCAGTGGGCCTCCTCCGAGATGACCCAGCCGTCCACCAGGGGGGCGAGCCCGGTCAGCCGGATCTTCTCCAACTGGGGCAGCGTCCCGCCGTTGCTGACGATCCCCAGCGTCCAGCCCGCCTCGCGGGCCTCCCGGAGCGCCGCGACGTGCGAATCCGGGCACTGGATGTGCGAGTTGATGCCGTCCCGGTAGTGCGCGAGCATCGACTCCACCGACCGGTCGATGCCGTAGCGACGCCTCGCCGCACCCAGTACCGTGCTGCGCGGTACGTAGCCGCTGCCGTCGAGCATGACCAGCCAGTCGAGGTCCCCGGCGGGCAGACCGTTCTCAGTGAGGAAGTCCCCTGCCCAGGCCCGGAACGCGGCGTCCCTGGGCAGCAGGGTGTTGTCGAGGTCGAGCAGGAGCAGCGGCATGCCGAGCATGCTGCCAGCGGCCGCCACGTATGCACGTGGCAATTGCCAAAGGTGGAGGGAAATTCCGCGAATTGGCCGAATCCGGCCGCTACGCACCCAACCCGGACCATGATCCCAAAAGGCCCCGACCGCGACGCGGAACCCCTGCCCCCGCTCACCGGATCGCCGGACCGGCACCGCCGCCGTGCCGTACGGTGCGAACCGGGCGGGAGTCGGGCGGGATCCGGATGCCGGCCGGGCACCGGCCGGGTACGAACCGGGCGGGAGCCGGGCGCGATCGAGACGACAACTGCCGTGCACCGCACACGGACAGGGGCGATGACAGTCGGGTCACGTTGTGTCGGCGCACTGTTGCGCACATCGCGTGTCGTCGGTCAAGCTCCTGGGAACCCGCCGCGAGGGGGCGCACGACGGAGTGCGTCTTTCCCCCACACGCGGGAACCTGACCGCACGAGGGCGCCGTCACTGGGCGGGGCCCGTTCCGAGCCGTACTCTGAAAGGCACAGGTCGCCAACGGTGGTAGTCGTTCGCGGACGCATCGCCACCGCTGCCGTTCCTGCCACCGGGACCGGGCGGTCCGCCGTCGCCTCCCCCTGCGTAGGTCCGTTCCAGTTGAAGAGTTTTGAGCCATGGCCGGTGAAGAGCCTTCCGCTTCTGCCCACGGCAGCCCGCCCGACAGCAGGTCCGCTGTCGAGGACCCGGGCGCCCCGCCGCCCGCCGATCACCCACGCCCCCCGGACGCCCGGCCTGCCGACCCCGGCCCCGGTTCCGGTTCCGGCGGGTCGGCGCCCGGCACCCCTGAACGACGTGACACCTCCGGGAGCGACCGCCCCGGAGCGGCGGCGAACGCCGTCGTCGGACCTCGACCCGGTACTGCGGAGGACGCGATGACCGACCGATCCCGTCCCACCGTGGGCCGCCGCGACGGCGAGGGCGAACCGCAACTCCAGGAACACGGCTCGCGCGCCTGCGACCCGCAGTTCCAGCACGGCGTGGTGGTCGGCTTCGACGGCTCGCTCTCCAGCGAGCGCGCCCTGGCCTACGCCGTCGGCATGGCCCGCCGCTCCCGCTGCGGCCTGGTGATCGTCCACGTCGCCAACCGGCTCCCCACCACCGTCTGGGCCGGCTGCGAACCGCCCGTCTTCGTGGACCTCCCGGACCAGCGCACCGAGATCCTCGGCCTCGAACTCGCCTGCGCCGACTTCCTCTCCGGCGTCCCCTGGATCCTGGTCGAACGCGGCGGGGACATCTGCCACGAGATCGAGGAGGTCGGCCGCGAGTACGCCGCGGACGCCATCGTGGTCGGCAGCACCCACGGCCTGCTCGGCAAGATCTTCGGCTCGGTCTCCGGCCGACTCGCCCGCCGCGCCAACCGCCCGGTGATCGTCATCCCCTGACCGGCCCGCCTGTCTGCTTGCTTGCCTACCTCCTGCCTGCCTGCCTGCCTGCCCGCCCGCCCTGCCGAGGCCGGTTCACACCCTGTCGTGCCGTGTCGCGTCGTACCGGGCGCGGGTAGGCCCGGTCGGCCGCTCTGGATCCCGTTCCCGCCCGCGCCCGCTGCCGGTCTGCTGGTGGCACGCCGCCGCGCCGGGCGGGGCCGTTCCCGGCAGCTCCCGGCGGTTCCTGCTGGCTCCCGGCAGTGCCCGGGGACGGCTTAGAGGGGCACCTGGGGGCGACCGGAGGGCAGCCCGGCGGTATCGGCCGATCGAGTCGTTCCCGGCTGCCCCGGTGCGCCGCGCCGGTGACCGGCCGATTCCCTGATCGATCATGCCGAAGTGACCAATCGTCATATCGACGTACTGACCGCCGGACGGCGGGCCCCCGCAGCCGCACTCCGCCGCCCCGTGCCTGCCGTGCTCGGGATCGCGCTGCTGGCTCCCGCCCTCCTCGGCACCTGGACGTCGGAACCGGGCACCACCCGCGGCGGCGAGGTGCACGACGAGCTGAGGCTGAGCGTCAGCACCAACGCCAGCACCGACCCCGGCGTGCGGCTCCGGGCCGGGGAGCCCGCCACCCGCACCTACCACCTGAGCAACCACGCCGAGTACCCGCTCGGCGGCGTGCTGCTGAGCGACCCTCAGCTCCCCGGCGGACGACTCGCCTGCGGGGCCGACCGGAGCATCCCGCCCGGCGGTGCCCTCGACTGCACCGCCACCTTCACTGCCGCGGCTGGCCCGCAGGCCGCCCAGGTCGCGGCGGTCGCGGACGCCCCCGACCACCTGCCGCAGGCGCACGCCGACGCGCCCACCGGATACCTGGGCATCACCGCGGGCCTCCGCCTCACCCGGGTGGGCACCCCCTCGGGCACGGGCCTGTCCCACCGCTCCGTACCCCGGACGCCTCCGCCCGGCATCTCCGAACCCGCGGCCGGGCCTGTCACCGGGGCAGCTACCGGGGCCGCGGCGCCCCGGCCCGGTGCATCGACCCGGGCGCTGCCCGGAGCCGCGCCCGGCCTGGTGACCGACGTCGGCGGAACCATCGAACTCCAGTACCGCCTGGAGGCGTTCGGCGATGTCCCGATCACCGCAGCCTCGATCACCGAAGGGCTGCCCGGCCTGGGCACGGTGGACTGCGCGGGCTCCGACGGCGGGCGAACCCTCGCCCCCGGACAGGCCGTCGACTGCCGCGCGACCGGCACCGCCCGCCCGGGACGCCAGACCGGCAGGGCCCGGGCCGACGGCCTGGCGGACGACGCGACCGTCGGCCCGGACGGCACCCGCCAAGCACCCCGCCAGGTCTCCGCCGAGGCGGACGGCGCCTACGACGGCCTACGACCGACCCAGCCCACCCCGGAACCGGCCGGCCCGGCCACCGGTCCCGGTCCCGGTGCCGGCCCTGGCGCCAGTAGCGGACCTGGCACCGGCACCGGCATCGCGCCCGGCTCCGGCTCCGGCTCTGCAACCGGCCCGGGGACGAACTCGGGGCCGGGCACGACAGGGACCGGCGGCGCCACAGGCTCGGGCACACCCCCGAGCCTCTCGGGCGACGCCGTCCCACCGGGGCTGTTCCCGGTCTCCGTCCCGCCCGGCACCCGTCCGGCGGCTGCCACGGTCGGACAGCAGCCCGCCGCCGCGGCGCAGGCGCAACCCGCGGCGGGAGCCCAGGCCCTGGCGGGGCAGCTGCTCGCGCCGTTCCTCCCCGGGCAGGCCCCGGCCCTGCTGCCGGGCGGAACCGCCTTCGCCAGGCCCGCCTCGCCCTTCGCCGCACCGGGATCGTCCGGCACGGCAAACCCCCTCTCCGGAAACCCGGCGACAACGAACACGACGGGCAACCAGACCGCCACAGCCGCAGCCGTCACAGCCGCCGTTGCATCCGGCCCGAGCCGGCCGACCGATCAGGAGTCCGGTGCCACCGCGGGCCAGCCGCAGTCGGCGCCCGCCGTGGGCCGGACCGCGGGCGGGCAGGCGGAGAGCCAGTTCGCGCAGGAGGACTGGCCCCCGGGGCAGGAGGACGACACCTGGGACGGAACCGAGGTGATGATGCTGCTGCTGGCGATCGTCCTCCCGGTGCTGTGCGTCCTGGCAGCGGCGTTCACCGTACGGACCCGGGGACGGCGGGGACGGTGGTGATGACGGCGAACGGAACCGCGAAGCCGGGCACAGCCACAGGCACGGACATGAACGCAGGCGGCAGTCAGGGCGTGGCCACGAGCGCGGCCGGGCCGAGATGCTGACCGTTGCCGTCGCCGCCGTGTCGGGTGCGGTGCTGGCGCTGGTGATCGGCCTGCTGCTGGGGCGGACCAAGCGGGCGCGGGAAGGGGCGACGACACCGCAGGCGATGTCTTTCGCCGGGGCGGCGATCCTCGGCTTCTTCGCGCTCTTCCTGGGGTTCAGCATCGCCGGCACCTGGCAGCAGCTGAACTCGGCGCGCCAGCACACCTACGAGGAGTCGCGGGCCCTCACGGAGGCGTACTGGACCGCCGGCGGTCTGCCCGACGCCGATCGGCCCGTGGTGCGGGACAGGCTGCGGTCCTACACCAGGGTGGTGATCGACGACGAGTGGGCCGCCATGCAGCACGACACCGGAAGTCAGGCCGCCTGGCGGGCGGTCGACCAGGTGCGGGCCGCGGTCGACCGGGCCGCGGTGCACAGCCAGGTCGAGGCGAGTGCTCGGACCGACGTGCTGCGGAGCCTGTCCGAGGTCAACGCCAAGCGGAACGCGCGGCTGGGTGATCTCCGTGCGTCGGTGCCCGTCCTGGCGATCGGCGGCCTGCTGGTGGGGGCGGTGTTCGTCCTGGCGACCCCCTCGGTGATCGGGCTGACCTCCAACCCGCGGAACCTGGTGCTGATGTGCTTCGTGGGCGCCTCCGTGGCGTTCGGGGTGAGCATGGTGGCGGTGATGAGCGGGCCGTTCTCCGGCGCGGTGCGGATCCAACCGACGGCGTTCCAACTGGCGTTGGAGCGCTACGATCAGATCGACAACGACGCCGGGGTGTCGGCCCTGCCCCCGTTCCTGCCCTGACTGGTGTGGTTCAGGACGTCATGCCGAGTTCACGTGCGATGAGCATCCGCTGGACCTCCGAAGTGCCTTCGCCGATCTCCAGGATCTTGCAGTCGCGCCACATGCGGGCGACCGGGTACTCGTTCATGAAGCCGTAGCCGCCGTGGATCTGGGTCGCCTCGCGGGCGTTGTCGACCGCGGCTTCGGACGCGTACAGCTTGGCAATGGCTGCCTCCTTCTTGAAGGGCTCGGAGTGCAGCAGCCGGGAGGCGGCGTCCCGCCAGGCCAGGCGGGAGATGTGCGCGCGCGTCTCCATGTCGGCGAGCTTGAACTGGATGACCTGGTTGGCGCCGATCGCCCGGCCGAAGGCGCGACGGGTGCCGGCGTACGAGAGGGACTGGTCCACGCACCCCTGGGCCAGGCCGGTGGCCAGGGCCGCGATGGCGATCCGGCCCTCGTCGAGGATGCGCAGGAACTGGGCGTAGCCGCGGCCTCGGCGTCCCAGCAGGTTGGCCGCGGGTACTCGACATTCGGTGAAGGACAGTTCGCGGGTGTCGGAGGCGTTCCACCCGACCTTCGAATACTTCTTCGACACCTGGAACCCGGGAGTCCCAGTGGGAACGATGATGGAGGAGATTTCCCTGGTGGGCGAGTGATTTGACGATCCGTCACTCGAATGTGTGATCGGTTCGGTCAGTGCGGTGACGGTGACCAGGCCGGTGATGTCGGTGCCGGAGTTGGTGATGAAGCACTTGCTGCCGTTGATCACCCACTCGTCGGTGGCCTCGTCGTAGCGCGCCGTGGTCCGGGTCGCCCCGGCGTCCGTGCCGCCCTCGGGCTCGGTCAGGCCGAAGGCGCCGAGCACCTCGCCGGAGGTCAGCTTCGGCAGCCACTCGCGCTTCTGCTCCTCGGTGCCGAAGAGGTGGATCGGCATCGCGCCGAGCGAGACCGCCGCCTCCAGGGTGATCGCCACCGAGGAGTCGACCCGGGCCAGCTCCTCCAGGACCAGGCAGAGCGCGAAGTAGTCGCCGCCCATGCCGCCGTACTCCTCCGGGAAGGGCAGCCCGAACAGGCCCATCCGCCCCATTTCCCGGATGATTTCGTACGGGAATTCATTCTGCTCGTAGTATTCGCCGATCTTCGGCGCGATCACATCGTTGGCGAACTCCGCGACGGTGCTGCGGAGTTCCTCGTACTCACTGCTCAGGCGGTGGTCGAGCACGGCTGATCCTCCCGGGATCGCGGCCTGGTGGGCCTGGTGGAGGTGGGGAGTTCGGAGGGTGTCGGGGATCAGGTCGTCGGCCCGAGCAGGGCGCGGACGGTCCTCGACGGGCTGGGGCGACCGAGGTGACGGGCCATCCAGCCGCTGGTCGCGGCGAGTGCCGCGAGGTCCACGCCGGTCTCGATGCCCAGACCGTGCAGCATCCAGACGAGGTCCTCGGTGGCCAGGTTGCCGGTCGCGCTCTTGGCGTACGGGCAGCCGCCGAGGCCGCCGGCCGACGCGTCCACCACGGTCACGCCGGAGCGCAGCGCCGCCAGGGTGTTGGCGAGCGCCTGCCCGTAGGTGTCGTGGAAGTGCACGGCCAACTGTCCGACCGGCACGCCGGAACGGGTGAACGCGTCGATCAGTGCGTTGACGTGGCCGGGGGTGGCGACGCCGATGGTGTCGCCGAGGCTCAGCTCGGCGCAACCCATCTCCAGCAGCGCCAGGCCGTGGCGGACCACCTGGTCGACCGGGACGGGGCCCTCCCAGGGGTCGCCGAAGCACATCGACAGGTAGCCGCGCACCGGGATCCCGGCCCCCGTGGCGCGCTCGACCACCGGGCGGAACATCGCCATCGCCTCGTCCGCCGAGCGGTTGAGGTTGCGCCTGGCGAAGGTCTCGGTGGCGCTGGCGAACACCGCGACCTCGCCGGCGTGGTGCGCCAGCGCCCGGTCCAGCCCGCGCTCGTTGGGCACCAGCACGGGTAGCCGTAGGCCCGGGTGGCGCGCGGGCAGGTCGGCCAGCCGGGGCATCAGCTCCTCGGCGTCCGCCAACTGCGGCACCCACTTGGGGTGGACGAAGCTGGTGGCCTCGACGGTGCGCAGCCCGGCGGCGGCCAGCCGGGCGATGAACTCGGCCTTCACCTCGACGGGCACGAGGGCGGACTCGTTCTGCAGCCCGTCGCGCGCGCCGACCTCGTGGATCCGGACCCGCTCGGGCAGCCCGGGGTCGCGCACCGGCTGCGGCAGGCCGAGTTCCAGCACGGTCGGTTCGGCCGTCCCGGCCGCTCCTGTCGTCGCGCGGGCCGTGGTCGGTTCGGGCGGGGTGGCGTTCATCGGACCGCCTCCGGGAGGGGCTCGGCGGGGACGGACGGGTCCTCGGCGGCCGTGACGGTCACCAGGGGCGCGTCCATGGCGACGGTCGCGCCGGCGGCCACCCGGAGGTCGTCGACGGTGCCGTCGTGCGGCGCGGAGATGACGTGCTCCATCTTCATGGCCTCCAGCACCAGCAGCGCCTGGCCCCGGCGGACCTGCTCGCCGGGCTCGACCTTGACCACGGTGACGGTGCCGGGCATCGGCGCGGTGAGGGTGCCGTGGTGGGCGGTGCCGGCCGCGGCGCGCTCGGCGATTGCATCGAACGGGTGAACGGGCCAGGCGTCCCCGTCGATGCCGAGCCAGTGGACGACGCCGTCCGCGGTGCGCTCCGAAGCGACCGTGAAAGTGGCCTGCAGCCCGTCAACCGCAAGGCGCAGCAGGTCTCCGTCGAGGGTCGCGCGGGCCCGCCGGACGGGCCCGCCGTCCAGCCGCACCTCCCAGTCGGGGGAGGCCGCCGCGGAAAAACCGATGGCGCTCTCGATTTCACCACTGGTAGTCATTCGGCAGCTCACGGTGACCGGTTCGCGGCCGGGAAGCCGGAGCCGGTGCGTGGTCCACGCGGCCTCGCCACCGAGCCGCCAGCCCGAAGGGAGGGAGAAGGGGTCGGTCCAGCCGTCGGAGGCGTCGGCGCGGCCGAGTTCGAGCTGCCGCAGCAGTGCGGCGGCGAAGTGGAGCAGGTCGACCGACCCGGGACGGGTGTACGGGGAGCTCAGCAGGGAGGCGTCCTGCTGCGCGCTGCGTTCCACCAGGCCGGTGTCGAGCCGCCCTGCCGTCACCTCGGGCTGCGCCAGCAGCCGGCGCAGGTAGCCGGTGTTGGTGGTGACGCCCAGGATGCGGGTCTCGGCGAGTGCGGCCCGCAGCCGACGGATCGCGGTCGGGCGGTCGGGCCCGTACGCGATCACCTTGGCGAGCATCGGGTCGTACAGGCTGCCGACCCGGTCGCCGGGTGCGATTCCGGAGTCCACCCGGACGCCCTCTCCGGAGGGCTCGTCCAGCAGCAGTACCTCGCCGCCGGTGGGCAGGAAGTCCCGTTCCGGGTCCTCGGCGCAGATCCGGGCCTCGATCGCGTGGCCCAGGAAGGAGACGTCCGGCTGAGCGAACGGCAGCGCCTCGCCCGCGGCGACGCGCAGCTGCCACTCGACCAGGTCGAGCCGTTGCGGGCCGTCGGGCCCGGCCACGGCGACGGCGAGTTCGGTGACGGGGTGTTCCACCTGGAGGCGGGTGTTCATCTCCATGAAGAAGAAGTCGAGGACGTCGTCCGTGTCCGGTCCCGCGGGATCGCCGCCGGGGACGATGAACTCGACCGTGCCGGCGCCGGTGTAGCCGCAGGCTTCGGCGGCGCGCACCGCGGCCGCGCCCATCGCGGCGCGGGTGCTCGGGTTCAACAGGACGGAAGGGGCCTCTTCGATGAGCTTCTGATGGCGGCGCTGCAGACTGCACTCGCGCTCGCCGAGGTGGACGGTCCGGCCGTGGGTGTCGGCCAGGACCTGCACCTCGATGTGCCGGGGCTGGTCGACCCAGCGCTCCAGCAGCAGGGTGTCGTCGCCGAACGCGGTGCGGGCCACCCGGCGGGCCGCGGCGAGCTCGGCGGGCAGCTCGGCCGGGTCGCGGACCAGCCGCATGCCCTTGCCGCCGCCGCCGGCCGAGGGCTTGAGCAGCACCGGGTAGCCGATCCGGGTCGCCGCCTCGATCAGCTGCTCGTCGCTGGGCGAGCCGTCCTCGCTGCCGGGGACGACGGGCACCCCGGCGGCCCGGACGGCTTCCTTGGCGTTGATCTTGTCGCCCATCAGTTCCACCGCGGCCGGCGGCGGACCGATGAAGACCAGCCCGGCCTGCGTGCAGGCCTCGGCGAACGCGGAGTTCTCGGCGAGGAACCCGTAGCCGGGGTGGACGGCCTGCGCGCCGGTCCGGCGGGCGGCGTCCAGGATCAGGTCGGCGCGCAGGTACGTCTCGGCGGCCGAGCTGTCGCTGCGGTCGGCGGGCCCGAGCCGGACCGCGAGGTCGGCGGCCCGGACGTGCGGGGCGTCGGCGTCCGCGTCGCTGTGCACGGCGACCGACCGCACGCCCAGCCGCCGGAGGGTGCGGATCACCCGCAGCGCGATCTCGCCGCGGTTGGCGACGAGCACGGTGTCGAACATGAGAGGTGTTCCTCCGTCACGAAGGGAACGGTGAGCGGGTTGACGATGCGTCATGAGTGGTGATCCGGCGGTCGCGCCGGTCCGGCGGGGCGTCACATCCGGAAGACCCCGAACGGGCGCGGTTCGGCGAGCGGGGCGTTGGCGCAGGCGGTGAGCGCCAGGCCGAGCGCGGTCCGGGTCTGCAGCGGGTCGATCACACCGTCGTCCCACAGCCGGGCGGTGGCGTAGTACGCGTTGCCCTGCTGCTCGTACTGCTCGCGGACGGGGCGCTTGAACTCGTCCTCGTCCTCGGCGGACCAGTGCTCGCCGCGGGCCTCCAACTGGTCGCGGCGGACGGTGGCCAGCACCGACGCCGCCTGCTCGCCGCCCATCACGGAGATCTTCGCGTTCGGCCACATCCACAGGAACCGGGGCGAGTAGGCCCGGCCGCACATCGAGTAGTTGCCCGCCCCGTACGAGCCGCCGATCACCACCGTCAGCTTGGGCACCCGGGTGCAGGCCACCGCGGTGACCATCTTGGCGCCGTGCTTGGCGATGCCGCCGGCCTCGTACTGGCGGCCCACCATGAAACCGGTGATGTTCTGCAGGAAGAGGAGGGGGATGCCGCGCTGGTCGCACAGCTCGATGAAGTGCGCGCCCTTGAGCGCGGACTCGGCGAACAGGACGCCGTTGTTGGCGACGATGCCGACCGGGTGGCCGTGGATCCGGGCGAACCCGGTCACCAGGGTGGTGCCGTACTCGGCCTTGAACTCGGCGAACCGGCTGCCGTCCACCAGCCGGGCGATCACCTCGCGCACGTCGTAGGGGGTGCGCGGGTCGACCGGCACCACGCCGTACAACCCGGCCGGGTCGACCGCGGGCGGCTCGACCGGGGCGAGCGGCCACGGCTTGGCGGCGCGCGGGCCCAGCCCGGCCACGATGGTGCGGACGATGGCGAGCGCGTGCGCGTCGTCCTCCGCCAGGTGGTCGGTCACGCCCGAGGTGCGGGAGTGGAGGTCGCCGCCGCCGAGTTCCTCGGCGGTCACCACCTCGCCGGTGGCGGCCTTCACCAGCGGCGGTCCGCCCAGGAAGATGGTGCCCTGGTTGCGGACGATCACGGCCTCGTCGCTCATCGCCGGGACGTACGCGCCGCCCGCGGTGCAGGAGCCCAGCACCGCCGCGATCTGCGGGATCCCGGCGGCGGACAGGCGCGCCTGGTTGTAGAAGATCCGCCCGAAGTGGTCGCGGTCGGGGAACACCTCGTCCTGCATCGGCAGGAACGCCCCGCCGGAGTCCACCAGGTAGACGCAGGGCAGCCGGTTCTCCAGGGCCACCTCCTGCGCGCGCAGGTGCTTCTTCACCGTCATCGGGTAGTAGGTGCCGCCCTTGACCGTGGCGTCGTTCGCCACCACCAGGACCTCGCGTCCGGCGACCCGGCCGATTCCGGCGATCACCCCGGCCGCCGGGGCGGCTCCGCCGTACAGCCCGTCGGCGGCGAGCGGCGCCAGCTCCAGGAACGGCGAGCCGGGGTCGAGCAGGGTGTCCACCCGCTCCCGGGGCAGCAGTTTGCCGCGGGCGGTGTGCTTGGCGCGCGCCTTCTCGCCGCCGCCGAGCGCCGCCGCGGCGAGCTTGCCGCGCAGTTCGGCGACCAGTTGGCGGTGGGCCTGCGCGTTGGCCAGCCCGGCCGGGGAGGACGGGTCGACCGCGCCCTCCAGCCGGGGGGCCGGGGCGTCGGCGGCGCTGAACGGCGGGACGACCGGCGCGGTGCTCCGCGAAGGGGCGGAGGACCGCGGAGGGGTCTGTGCCGAAGAGAGGACCATCCCAAGAGCTCCCTTGCCCTCGGATTCGGATCGGGGCAGGCCGAAGGGCGAGCCGGCCAGCCCGTGTTAATGAGCGTTAACTCTGCGGCCAGGTTAACCATCGATAACCCGACTGTCTACGATGGGCAGCATGCCCAACCGCTCCACCGCCCCCGCGCTCCCACGCCGTGACCAGATCCGGAAAGAGGCAGCCAGGCTGTTCGCCGCGCGCGGCTTCCTCGGGGTCGGCGTCGACGAGATCGGCAAGGCGGTCGGTATCAGCGGCCCCGGCCTGTACCGGCACTTCGCGGGCAAGGACGCGATGCTCGCCGACCTCCTGGTCGGCATCAGCGAGCGCCTGCTCGACGAGGGCCGCCGCCGCGAGGGCGAGGCCGCCGGGCCGCGCGCCGCGCTGGACTCCCTGATCGACGGGCACATCGACTTCGCCCTGGAC
Source organism: Kitasatospora sp. YST-16 (assembly GCF_026802215.1). Lineage (NCBI taxonomy): Bacteria > Bacillati > Actinomycetota > Actinomycetes > Kitasatosporales > Streptomycetaceae > Kitasatospora > Kitasatospora sp. YST-16. The sequence continues at coordinate 2,278,607 of NZ_CP113837.1, read as the reverse complement.
GACCGGGACCTGATCACCCTCCACGACCGCGAGCTGCTCCACCTCAAGGAGGACGACCGCCGCCGGGTCCGCCGGCTCCAGCGCGGCTACGTCGAGCTCTGGGTCACGGTGGTGCGCGAGGCGTTCCCGCCGCTGGCCGCGCCGGAGGCGGAGCCGGTCGCCCGCGCCGCCGTGCACGCGGTCTTCGGCCTGCTCAACTCCACCCCGCACAGCGCCGCGCCGCAGCCGGCCCAGAACGCGCAGGGGGCCCAGGCCGACTCCGGCCCCGAGCGCTCCGGGCTGGCCCGCGACAGCATGGCGGCCCTGCTGCGCGCGCTCGCCCAGGGGGCGTTCGCGGCGGCCGCCGCAGAGGTCGGTCAGGCCGGGCCGGGCGCCTGACCCACGGGCCGGACGACGCCGCCCCGCGAGCGGGTGCCGACCCCTCGCGGGCGGCCGGGGTGAGGCTGGCTACACCCTCCGCCTAGGACGATCGGCTGATCCAGGTCTAGCCGATCGCCCGAGGCGCACCACCGCGCAGCACGGGCAACCTGTAGACGGGAAGGAAGCTCGACCCGAGGTCGTTCAGCTTCCCATGCGCCCCTCGAATCCGATGGACGCTCAACCGGCCGAATGGTTAGCATCACTAAATATGCCCGAGACTCATGGTTTCCCAGAGCGAAGTTGGCTCCGCCGACTCGGTGGCTACTGCTGGCGCTACCGTCGCAACCTGCTGCTCTCCTTCGGAGCGTCGCTGGTGGGCATGGCGGTCACCGCGATCGTCCCGCTCATCACCAAGCTGATCATCGATGACGTGATCACCACGCACAGCCGTCCGCTCACCCCGTGGGCGGTGCTGCTGCTGGTCGCGGCAGCGGTGGTGTTCCTCTGCACCCAGATCCGGCGCTACTACGGCGGCCAGCTCGCGCTGGACGTCCAGCACGACATGCGGGCCGACCTGTTCCGCTCGCTGACCAGGCTCGACGGCCACCGGCAGGACCGGCTGGACACCGGACAGGTGGTCGGCCGGGCCACCTCCGACCTGCAACTGGTCAACGGCCTGCTGTCGATGCTGCCGATGATGACGGGCTACGCCCTGATGTTCGGCATGTCGCTGGTGGTCATGCTCTGGCTGTCCCTGCCGCTCACCCTGATCGCCCTGGTGATGGGCCCGGCCCTGTGGTGGCTGGCCACCCTCAGCCGCAAGCGCCTGTTCCCCGCCACCTGGGCCGCCCAGCAGCAGGCCGCCGAGGTCGCGGGCGTGGTGGACGCCGCGATCGGCGGCGTCCGGGTGGTCAAGGGCTTCGGCCAGGAGGCCCAGGAGCGCGGCAAGCTGGAGCGCGCCTCGCGCGAGCTGTTCGCGGCCCGGCTGCGGTCGATCAAGCTGAACGCCCGCTACACCCCGGCCATGCAGGCCGTCCCCGCGCTCGGGCAGGTCGCGGTGCTCGCCGTCGGCGGCTGGCTGGCCGTCCGGGGAGACGTCACGCTCGGCACCTTCGTCGCCTTCTCCACCTACCTGGCGCAGATGACCGGCCCGGTGCGGATGCTCGCCATGGTGATCACCGTCGGCCAGCAGGCCCGCGCCGGAGTGGAGCGCGTCCTGCAGTTGATCGACCAGCGCCCGCTGGTCTCCGACGCCCCCGACGCCCGCCCGCTCGACCCGGCCGCAGCCCCGTCCGGCACCCCCGCGCTGGAGCTCGACCGGGTCGACTTCCACTACCGCGCCGAGGAGCACCCCGAGCCGGGCAGCGTCCCCGACGGCGTCCCGGTGCTGGAGGGCCTCAGCCTGCGGCTCGCCCAGGGGGAGACGCTGGCCCTGGTCGGCGCGTCCGGCTCCGGCAAGTCCACCGTCGCCCAGCTGGTGCCCCGCTTCTACGACCCCACCTCCGGCACGGTCCGGCTGTTCGGGCAGGACGTCCGCGAGGCCACCCTCGACTCGGTGCGCGCCGCCATCGGCATCGTCCCCGAGGAGAGCTTCCTGTTCTCCGAGAGCGTCCGGACGAACATCGCCTACGGGCACCCCGACGCCACCGAAGAGCAGATCGAGGCCGCCGCCCGGATCGCCCAGGCCGACGGCTTCATCCGGGAGCTCCCCGAGGGCTACGACACCAAGGTCGGCGAACAGGGCCTCACCCTCTCCGGCGGCCAGCGCCAGCGCATCGCGCTCGCCCGGGCCGTCCTCACCGACCCGCGCATCCTGCTGCTCGACGACGCCACCTCCGCGGTCGACCCGCAGATCGAGGCGGAGATCCACGACGCGCTGCACAGCGTGATGGCCGGCCGCACCACCCTGCTGATCGCCCACCGCCGCTCCACCCTCCAGCTCGCCGACCGGATCGCCGTCCTGGACGCGGGCCGGCTGATCGACCTCGGCACGCACGAGGAGCTCACCGCCCGATGTCCGCGCTACCGGTCGCTGATCACCGACCCGGAGGCGCTGGCCGCCCCCGCCCCGGCGGCCGAAGCGGAGACCACGGCACCGGCCACCGCGGCCGAGACCGCCGCACCGGCCGCCGAGAAGCCCGGCGCGGACGCCGAACTGCTCGCCAAGGTCGCCGCCCTGGCCCCCGCGACGGACACCCCCGACATCCCGGTCGAACAGGCCGAGGCCGCCGACCCCGGGTTCGGCCTGGCCCGGCTGCTCGCCCCCTTCCGCCGCCCCCTGCTGCTCGCCCTGCTCCTGGTCGCGCTGGACACCGCCGCCGGGCTCACCCTGCCCGTCCTGATCCGGCACGGCATCGACGACGGCGTCAGCAAGGCCGCGATCGGCGGCGTCGCGGTCGCCTCCCTGCTGGCCCTCGTCGTGGTCCTGCTCGACTGGCTGGTGCAGGCCACCGAGAGCCAGGTCTCCGGCCGCACCGGCGAACGCGTCCTCTACACACTGCGGCTGAAGATCTTCGCGCACCTCAACCGGCTCGGCCTCGACTACTACGAGCGGGAACTGACCGGCCGGATCATGACGCGGATGACCACCGACGTCGACTCCATCTCCTCCTTCCTGCAGACCGGCGTGGTCACCGCGGTGGTCAGCGTCTTCACCTTCTTCGGCATCTTCGCCGCCCTGATCGTGATCGACCCCGGCCTCGCTCTGGTGGTCTTCGCAGTGCTCCCGCCGCTGGTCATCGCCACGCTGGTGTTCCGCAAGAAGTCCGCCCAGCAGTACCAGGTCTCCCGGGACCTGATCAGCACCGTCAACGCGGACCTGCAGGAGAACGTCGCCGGCATGCGGATCGTGCAGGCCTTCCGCCGACAGGACACCAACACCGAGCGGTTCGTCGAGCGGGGCCTCGCCTACCGCCACGCCCGGGCCAGGGCCCAGCTCTACATCTCGCTGTACTTCCCGTTCGTGCAGTTCCTCTCCAGCGTCGCCTCCGCCCTGGTGCTGATCGCCGGAGCCTCCCGGGTCGACGACGGCACCCTCACCATCGGCGCCCTGGTCGCCTACCTGCTCTACATCGACCTGTTCTTCGCACCCGTCAACCAGCTCTCGCAGATCTTCGACGGCTACCAGCAGGCCGCCGTCGGCCTCGGCCGGATCCGCGACCTGATGCGCACCCCCACCAGCACCCCCCAGGCCGAACACCCCGTCCCGGTCGGCCCGCTGCGCGGCGAGATCGACTTCCGGAACGTCAGCTTCGCCTACAACGGCGGCGGCGAGGGCAACCCCGAGGTGCTCTCCGGCATCGACCTGCACATCCCGCCCGGCCAGACCGTCGCCCTGGTCGGCGAGACCGGCGCGGGCAAGTCCACCCTGGTCAAACTGGTCGCCCGGTTCTACGACGCCACCGGCGGCACCCTCCGGGTGGACGGCACCGACCTCACCGGCTACGACCTGGACGGGTACCGGCACCGGCTCGGCGTCGTCCCGCAGGAGGCCTACCTCTTCGCCGGGACGGTCCGCGACGCCATCGCCTACGGCCGCCCCGAGGCGAGCGACGCCGAGGTCGAAGCGGCAGCCAAGGCGGTCGGCGCCCACGACATGATCACCCGGCTGACCGGCGGCTACCGCCACCAGGTCGCCCCCCGGGGCCGCAACCTCTCCGCGGGCCAGCGCCAGCTCATCGCCCTCGCCCGCGCCGAACTGGTCGACCCCGACATCCTGCTCCTCGACGAGGCCACCGCCGCACTCGACCTCGCCACCGAAGCCGCCGTCAACCACGCCGCCGACCGGCTCAGCGGCGGACGCACCACCCTGGTCATCGCCCACCGGCTCACCACCGCCGAACGCGCCGACCGGGTCGTCGTCCTCGACCACGGCCGAATAGTCGAGGACGGCACCCACACCGAACTGCTCGACCGCGACGGCGCCTACGCCAAGCTGTGGAGCGCCTTCATCGCGGAGGGCCACCCGACACCCGCCCTCGGCTGAGCCGTCGATTCGTCGATCCGCTGAGCCGTCGCGGCCGACGGCTCCCGCGCCCGCCCCCGTGAACCGGCGGGCGCGGAACGGCAGATACGGGGAGGTGGGAGTGGGAGGGCCACCGGCCACCACCGCCGGCGGCACGCCTGGTACACAGAACGGGCGACCGATCGAGGGGACGGGAGCACCACCCCGTCACCCGGTCGGGAGGCCACGCCCATGCGCCCACGCGCGTTCGCGCCGCCCACGGTCGCCCTCTACGCGGCCGGCCAACTGCCCGCCCACCTGCTGCCCACCCTGGTGGGCCGCCTCGCCGGGGCCGGTCCCGCCGTCCGCCGAACCGTCGTCCACCCCGCCCAGGCGCACCCCACTGACGTGCGCCCCACCGCCGCCCGCCCCGTCGTCCGGATCCCGGAGCAGCGCCGGCCGGTGCCGACCGCCCACCCGGACGGGCACCTGGACCGCAGCCGCACCGCCCGCTCCGGCTACGCCTTCAGCAGCGCCCGGAACAGCGCCTCCAGGTCCACCCCGGACGGCAGTTCGCTGACCTGACCGTCCCCGACCTCCACCACCCGCCACCGGTCGGCCCCGGTCGTCGGCTCCCCGGCGTCCGCCGGTCCGGCCCCGGCGCGGAGGGCCAGGTCGGTGGTGACGAACCGGCAGCCCAGCCGGCGGACCAGCGGGCGGACGGCGGACAGGTCGGGTTCGATCCGGTGCGCGGGGCTGTCGGGGTGCGGCCCGACCAGCACCGGCTCGCCGTCCAGCCACCAGACCCGGGCCTCCTCCGCCCGCCCGTCCGCGGCCCGCACGAACCGCTCGAAGCGGCGCACCACCAGCCCGCCCGCCAGGAACTCGCCCTGCAGCTCCGCGAAGCGCGTCGCCACGCGCTCCAGCGCGTCGAGGTCGGCCAGCTCCGGCACGTAACAGGCCTCGGCCCACTCGTGCTTGCGGGACTTCACGTAGTCCTTGACCACCGCGGGCCCCCGCCCGCCCAGGGCCGCGGCGGCCTCGGCCAGCGCGCGCCGGTCCCAGCCGGTGCCGGGCAGCCAGCTGCTGGCGGGCGTCAGCGGTTCGAACGTCCGGTACCAGCCGGGCAGTTCATGGGCGGTCGCGTAGGCGGCCGGTCCGGTCAGCAGCGGGCGGCCGAGGGCGGCCAGGGCCGCGGCGAGTTCGGCGTACCGGGCGGTCGGGACCATCCAGCCCCGGTACCACAGCGGTCCCGGACCGGCCGGAACGCGGCGGACGGCTGCCCCGACGTCCCCGGCGAGCAGCGCGTCGTGGTCGAGCAGGACGTGGCCGCCGCCCACCGCCCGGACGGCCTGGGCCTCCCAGGCGAAGTGCGGGTCCACCCGGCGGGGGAGGAGCGGGTCGGACGGAAGGATGACGGCGGGTTCGACCATGCGGCTCAGATTAGGTCCACCGATCGGTGGAGGGGCCGGAAATCCCTTGGCCTCGCCCGGAGATCAGCCCGAAAACCCGATCGACACCCCGTTCCGGCCTCTGTCAGGGTGACCGCATGGGATGGATCACAGCACGTCGGAGACGCACGGGTGAGCGGCTCCCCCGGCAAGCGGCGCGGACGGTGGTGCTCTCACCGGAGGGCGAGGTGTTCCTGTTCCGGTCGGACAACTCCGAAGTCGGGGTGCACTGGAACGCCCCGGGCGGCGGCCTGGAGCCGGGGGAGACCCCGGTCGAGGGGGCCCTCCGGGAACTGCACGAGGAGACCGGCTGGACCGACCTCCGGCCCGGCGCACTCGTCTGCACCTGGGAGCACGACTTCACCTGGCACGGCACCCCGGTCCGCCAGCACGAGCACATCTTCCTGACCCACGGCCCGCGGCGTGAGCCGGGAGACGTGGCGGCGGTCCACCGGGTCGACGGCATCCTCGGCTGGCACTGGTGGACACCGGCCGAACTCGCCGCGCCGGACGCCGACCCGCTCTGGCCGCCGAACCTGTCCGGCCTGCTCACCGCCATCCGGGCCGCGGCACCCGACCCGATCGAACCCGTCCACCTCGGCCACGTCCCCAACCCCGACCGCAGAAAGGGAAACTGACGAGCACGCAACCGTCGAACGACCGCGCGACGTGCGCGGACCGGTTCAGCGGAGCTGGCGCCGACCCCTCCGGCGCCCGCGAGCCGCCGGTATCTCGGCCTGCCAATCGCGCAGCCCGAGCTCCCGGTCGTGCACCGCCTCCGGGTTGATCACCACCGACAGCCGCGCCGAACGGAGCTCCTCCGGGCCCAGCCCGGTCGAACGCTGCAACTGCTCGGTGGGAACCGACACCGCGATGGCCGGCCGCCACTCCGGCAGTACCACCTGGCAGGTGCCGGAACCGAACCGCAGCAACTCCGCCGACACCCGGCGGTCCGGAGCCCGCCCGCCCTGGCCACTGCTCTCGCCCGACCCGGGCGACCCACCGATCAGCACCCCCATCGGCACCCCGACCAGATCCACCGGCACACCACCGGCCCCAGCCCCGGCCGCAGCCTCCGCCGCTGCCACGCGGAACCCGTCCGGCGCCGCCGGCACCGCCCGCACCTGACTCAACCGCCGCGAAGGCGCGGGCCGCCGCTGCGGACGCGCCGGCCCCGCCGGGCCGCCGACGCCCCAGGCCCCCGGCGACCACTCGACCACCCCGGGGGCCACCACACCCGAGCTCACACCCGCGCCCGTACTCGCTCGCGCCTGCGCCCCCGTGTCCGGGCCCTCGCCGTCCGTCACCGGTCCGTCCGTCACCGGTCCGCCCGGCGTCGCCGGCCCGGGTGGCACCCAGTCGTACCCGGCGCCGCGGCCCGCCGAACCCGCCTGCACCGCAAGGCGGTCGGCGTCAGCGTGCGGCCGGTCCGACGCGTTCTGTTCGCGCGAGGTCATGGCTGGGCCCCTCCGGATTCTGAGCTCGCCCGATCCTGCACCACCGGCGCGCGTCGGGCCAAGGGACGTACGTGCACACCCGATGGTTCCCGTCCGCAGGGCCAAACCCGTTGCGGGCCCGAAGCGCCGGGCTATGGTGGGAGGCATGTCTCTCACGTCATGCCTGCGCTGGTGGCCGTCCTAGGACGGCCGTCCCCCACGCATGACTCCAGGGCCGTCCGCAAGGGCGGCCCCGGCGCGAGCACCTCGGACGGACCAGGGCCCACCCCGGCGGGCGGCCACCAGCCGCAACCGAGGAGCCCACCCGCCATGACCACCACCACCACCTCCGCCCCCGACACCGCGAACCCGCTGGTCGCAGCCACCGCCGCAGGACACCACCGGATCCTGACCGGCGACCGGCCCACCGGGCCGCTGCACCTCGGCCACTACTTCGGGACGCTCCGGAACCGGGTCGAACTCCAGTCACGAGGGCTCGAGTTGATGATCGTGATCCCCGACTACCAGGTGATCACCGACCGGGACCGCGCCGACCGCCTCTCCGAACACGCGGAGAACCTGGTGCTCGACTACCTGGCCGCCGGCGTCGACCCGGAGCGCGCGACGATCTTCACCCACAGCGCCGTCCCTGCGCTCAACCAGCTGATGCTGCCCTTCCTCAGCCTGGTCAGCGTCGCCGAACTCTCCCGCAACCCCACCGTCAAGGACGAGATCACCCACTCCCGGCAGGCCGCCGTCAGCGGGCTGATGTTCACCTACCCCGTCCACCAGGCCGCCGACATCCTGTTCTGCAAGGCCGACCTCGTCCCGGTCGGCCAGGACCAACTGCCGCACCTCGAAGTCACCCGCACCGTCGCCCGCCGCTTCAACGACCGCTACGCCCCGCTGTTCCCCGAACCGCAGGCCCTGCTCTCCCGCGCACCCCTGCTCCTCGGCACCGACGCCGGCAAGATGAGCAAGAGCCGCGGCAACGCCATCGCGCTCGGCGCCGACGAGGACGAGACCGCCCGGCTACTCCGCGGCGCCGTCACCGACCCAGACCGCCACATCACCTACGACCCCGAGAACCGCCCCGGCGTCTCCAACCTCCTGCTGCTCACCGCCCTCTGCCAGGACCGCGACCCGCATGCCGTCGCCGAGGAGATCGGCAACGGTGGCGCCGCCCTGCTCAAGCGCACCACCACCGAAGCGGTCAACGAGTACTTCCGCCCGCTGCGGGCCCGCCGCGCCGAACTCGCCGCCGACCGCACCGTCCTGCGCGAAGTCCTGCACGCCGGAAACGCCCGCGCCAACGCCATCGCCGACCGCACCCTCGCCGAAGTGCGCACCGCCATGGGCACCTTCTGACCCCCGACCCACCGCGCCCCAGGCTGCCGACGCCCCGGTACCCGGTCTCCGGGGCCGTCGGCAGTCTGACGGGGCGACAGCGGCAGCACCGGGATGGGCCGTTCCCGGACGGGGGATACCGTCAGCGGGCGGAACAACGGCCGGCCGCTCCGCCGAGCCCACCGCCGTCCGTCCCCGCCCGTTTCCGTTCGCCCTCACCCGCCCCCGTTCGCGCTCCCCGAAGGAGTACCGGATGTCCCTGCGCCCGCTCCGCCCCGGCGACCGGGTCGCCCTCGCCGCCCCCAGCGGCGCGATCGACCCCGCCCGACTCGACCTCGGCATCGACATCGTCCGCTCCTGGGGCCTGGACCCGGTGGTCCTCCCGCACCTCCGCGACACCCACCCCACCCTGCCGCACCTGGCCGGAGTCGACGCCCACCGCGCCGCCGACCTGCAGTCCGCCTGGCTCGACCCCGACATCGCCGCCGTCCTCTGCGTCCGCGGCGGCTTCGGCGCGCACCGGATGGTCGACCTCCTCGACTGGGACGCGATGCGGGCCGTGCTGCCGAAGCCCCTGGTCGGCTTCAGCGACATCACCGTCCTGCACGAAGCCGTCGCCCAGCGGCTCGGCGCCCCCACCCTCTACGGCCCGATGCCCGGCACCACCGTCTTCAGCACCGACCCCGCCACCGCCGAACACCTGCGCCGCACCCTCTTCGAACCCGCCACCACCACCGTCCTCACCGGCCCCGACGCCACCCCCCTCGTCCCCGGACGGGCCCACGGCGTCCTGATGGGCGGCTGCGCCTCCCTGCTCGCCGCCGACCGCGGCACCCCCGGCGCCCGCCCGTCCTTCGCCGGCGGCCTGCTCATCCTGGAGGACATCAACGAGCAGCCCTACCAACTCGACCGGATCCTCACCCAGCTCCGCCGCAGCGGCGCCCTCGACGGACTGGCCGGCGTGGTCCTCGGCTCCTGGGACGGCTGCGGCCCGCTCGACGGCGTCCGCGCCGTGATGCTCGACCACTTCGGCGACCTCGGCATCCCCGTCCTGTGGGAGCTCGGCTTCGGCCACTGCCCGTCCTCGATCACCGTCCCGCTCGGCGTCCCCGCCACCCTCGACGCCGACGCCGGCACCCTCACCCTCGACGCACCCGTTCTCAGCGCCCCTACTGGCGCGTAGGGTGCGATCCATGCACGTCGAAGGCACCCCCAGCACCGCCCCCGCCACCGAGCAGCCCGCCACCGCGGAGCAGGCAGTGGCCCGGGCCCTCGGCCTGCTCCGCGGCCCCGGCAGCGGCACCGGCCGGACAATCCTCGGCCTGACCGGACCGCCCGCCGCCGGAAAGTCCACCCTCGCGCACCTCCTGATCGACGAGATCAACCGCCACGAGGGCCCCGACACCGCCGCCTACCTCCCCCTCGACGGCTTCCACCTCTCCAACGCCCAGCTCGACCGCCTCGACCTGCGCCCCCGCAAGGGCGCCCCCGAGACCTTCGACGCCCACGGCTACCTCGCCCTCCTCCGACGTGTCGCCACCGACCGCTTCCACGCCGTCTACGCCCCCGACTTCGACCGCACCCTCGACGAACCCGTCGCCGCCCGCCACCTCATCCGCCCCCACACCCGTCTCGTCATCACCGAGGGCAACTACCTCGCCGCCCCCACCACCCCCTGGACGGACGCCCGCGCCCTGCTGCGCGAACTCTGGTACGTCGACGCGGACGAGACCACCCGCGACACCCGCCTGCTCGCCCGCCACACCACCGGCGGCCAGGACCCGACGACCGCCCGCCGGCGCATCGACAGCAACGACCGCCCCAACGCCGCCTACGTGGCGACCACCCGGGCGGCCTGCGACTGGGTGGTCCACCCGAGCGAGTTTGCACCTGCCCGCCAATCGGCGTAGTGTTCACTAGTCGCTCGGCAGGGAGCACCGGACACGCATCTGTGTGGACGGTCCCGGGGCGGCCAATCCCTTGAGAAACCAGTTCGATGATCCGTGACGGGTCGCGTGTCTTTCGCGTCCCCGTTCGTATTTTCGGCGTGCGCTTTTTCGGAGATTGCGGCCGATTCGCTTTCAGGAGCGGGGATCGGCTAGAGTTTGAAACGTCGGACGGGGCGTCAAGCCGCAGAAGACGAAAGCGAGTCGGGAAAGAGCACAAGCTCGGATCTGATAAGCTGGAAACACGAAAGAACGAAGCGCCCGGAGGGTCCGCAGGAATGCGGTCCGAAGGAAGTGTCCGTTCCTTGAGAACTCAACAGCGTGCCAAAAGTCAACGCCAGATATGTTGACATCCCCGGCCTCGACGTCTTGTCGGGGTTGGAGATTCCTTTTGAAGTAAAACACTAGCGAGGACGCAGTGCGCGGGGCCGCCTTATTCCGGTGGTTGCTGTGCCGCTCCCTGTGAAGACATTCACGGAGAGTTTGATCCTGGCTCAGGACGAACGCTGGCGGCGTGCTTAACACATGCAAGTCGAACGGTGAAGCCCTTCGGGGTGGATCAGTGGCGAACGGGTGAGTAACACGTGGGGAATCTGCCCTGAACTCTGGGACAAGCCTTGGAAACGAGGTCTAATACCGGATACGACCGTCTCCCGCATGGGGGTCGGTGGAAAGCTCCGGCGGTTCAGGATGATCCCGCGGCCTATCAGCTTGTTGGTGGGGTAACGGCCCACCAAGGCGACGACGGGTAGCCGGCCTGAGAGGGCGACCGGCCACACTGGGACTGAGACACGGCCCAGACTCCTACGGGAGGCAGCAGTGGGGAATATTGCACAATGGGCGAAAGCCTGATGCAGCGACGCCGCGTGAGGGATGACGGCCTTCGGGTTGTAAACCTCTTTCAGCAGGGAAGAAGCGCAAGTGACGGTACCTGCAGAAGAAGCACCGGCTAACTACGTGCCAGCAGCCGCGGTAATACGTAGGGTGCGAGCGTTGTCCGGAATTATTGGGCGTAAAGAGCTCGTAGGCGGCCTGTCGCGTCGGATGTGAAAGCCCGGGGCTCAACCCCGGGTCTGCATTCGATACGGGCAGGCTGGAGTGTGGTAGGGGAGATCGGAATTCCTGGTGTAGCGGTGAAATGCGCAGATATCAGGAGGAACACCGGTGGCGAAGGCGGATCTCTGGGCCATTACTGACGCTGAGGAGCGAAAGCGTGGGGAGCGAACAGGATTAGATACCCTGGTAGTCCACGCCGTAAACGTTGGGAACTAGGTGTTGGCGACATTCCACGTCGTCGGTGCCGCAGCTAACGCATTAAGTTCCCCGCCTGGGGAGTACGGCCGCAAGGCTAAAACTCAAAGGAATTGACGGGGGCCCGCACAAGCAGCGGAGCATGTGGCTTAATTCGACGCAACGCGAAGAACCTTACCAAGGCTTGACATACACCGGAAACGTCCAGAGATGGGCGCCCCTTGTGGTCGGTGTACAGGTGGTGCATGGTTGTCGTCAGCTCGTGTCGTGAGATGTTGGGTTAAGTCCCGCAACGAGCGCAACCCTTGTTCTGTGTTGCCAGCGAGTAATGTCGGGGACTCACAGGAGACTGCCGGGGTCAACTCGGAGGAAGGTGGGGACGACGTCAAATCATCATGCCCCTTATGTCTTGGGCTGCACACGTGCTACAATGGCCGGTACAAAGGGCTGCGATGCCGCGAGGCGGAGCGAATCCCAAAAAGCCGGTCTCAGTTCGGATTGGGGTCTGCAACTCGACCCCATGAAGTTGGAGTTGCTAGTAATCGCAGATCAGCATGCTGCGGTGAATACGTTCCCGGGCCTTGTACACACCGCCCGTCACGTCACGAAAGTCGGTAACACCCGAAGCCGGTGGCCTAACCCGTCAGGGGAGGAGCCGTCGAAGGTGGGACCAGCGATTGGGACGAAGTCGTAACAAGGTAGCCGTACCGGAAGGTGCGGCTGGATCACCTCCTTTCTAAGGAGCACACGGCAGCTTCGGGCGAACGTCCCGGAGTGCTAGCTCATGGGTGGAACGTTGACTATTCGGCACGGTTCGGCGCAAGCCGCCAGTACTGCCCTTCGGGGTGTGGAACGCGACTGCTTGCAAGGGACCGGGTCGGGCACGTTGTTGGGTCCTGAGGGAACGGGAGTTGCCTCATGGATGCCGGCCTCATGCCGGGCGCCCTGTTGTGGGGTGTCGGGTTTGGGTGTCTGGTCGTTGTTTGAGAACTGCACAGTGGACGCGAGCATCTGTGGCCAAGTTTTTAAGGGCGCACGGTGGATGCCTTGGCACCAGGAACCGATGAAGGACGTGGGAGGCCGCGATAGGCCCCGGGGAGCTGTCAACCGAGCTTTGATCCGGGGGTGTCCGAATGGGGAAACCCGGCAGTCGTCATGGGCTGTCACCCATACCTGAACACATAGGGTATGTGGAGGGAACGCGGGGAAGTGAAACATCTCAGTACCCGCAGGAAGAGAAAACAACCGTGATTCCGGGAGTAGTGGCGAGCGAAACCGGATGAGGCCAAACCGTTGTGGTGTGAGACCCGGCAGGGGTTGCCGCGACGGGGTTGTGGGAGTGGGCTTGATCGGTCTGCCGGCCGGTCGGCGAGTCAGAAACCGTTGGTGTAGTCGAAGGACATGCGAAAGGTCCGGCGTAGAGGGTAAGACCCCCGTAGACGAAACATCAGCGGCTTGCTTGCTCATTTCCCAAGTAGCACGGGGCCCGAGAAATCCCGTGTGAATCTGGCGGGACCACCCGCTAAGCCTAAATATTCCCTGGTGACCGATAGCGGATAGTACCGTGAGGGAATGGTGAAAAGTACCGCGGGAGCGGAGTGAAATAGTACCTGAAACCGTGTGCCTACAAGCCGTGGGGGCAGCCTTCGGGCTGTGACTGCGTGCCTTTTGAAGAATGAGCCTGCGAGTTTGCGGTGTGTAGCGAGGTTAACCCGTGTGGGGTAGCCGTAGCGAAAGCGAGTCCGAATAGGGCGTCCAGAGTTGCATGCCCAAGACCCGAAGCGGAGTGATCTAGCCATGGGCAGGTTGAAGCGCGGGTAAGACCGTGTGGAGGACCGAACCCACCAGGGTTGAAAACCTGGGGGATGACCTGTGGTTAGGGGTGAAAGGCCAATCAAACTCCGTGATAGCTGGTTCTCCCCGAAATGCATTTAGGTGCAGCGTCGCGTGTTTCTTGCCGGAGGTAGAGCACTGGATAGGCGATGGGCCTTACCGGGTTACTGACCTTAGCCAAACTCCGAATGCCGGTAAGTGAGAGCGCGGCAGTGAGACTGTGGGGGATAAGCTCCATGGTCGAGAGGGAAACAGCCCAGAACACCGACTAAGGTCCCTAAGCGTGTGCTAAGTGGGAAAGGATGTGGAGTCGCAGAGACAACCAGGAGGTTGGCTTAGAAGCAGCCACCCTTGAAAGAGTGCGTAATAGCTCACTGGTCAAGTGATTCCGCGCCGACAATGTAGCGGGGCTCAAGCACACCACCGAAGTCGTGTCATTGCAGCAATAGGGCCAACGCCTGCTGTGATGGGTAGGGGAGCGTCGTGTGCCGGGTGAAGCAGCCGAGGAATCGAGTTGTGGACGGTTCACGAGTGAGAATGCAGGCATGAGTAGCGATACAAGAGTGGGAAACTCTTGCGCCGATTGACCAAGGGTTCCTGGGTCAAGCTGATCTGCCCAGGGTAAGTCGGGACCTAAGGCGAGGCCGACAGGCGTAGTCGATGGACAACGGGTTGATATTCCCGTACCCGCTTTGAAGCGCCAACGTCGAACCTCTTGATGCTAAGCCCGTGAAGCCGCCCGGAGTCTTCGGACAATGGGACGTGGTGGAGCCGGTGACCCAACGGGGTAGTAGGTGAGCGATGGGGTGACGCAGGAAGGTAGTCCAGCCCGGGCGGTGGTAGTCCCGGGGTAAGGGTGTAGGACGTTGCGTAGGCAAATCCGCGCAACACGAAGTCTGAGACCTGATGCCGAGCCGATTGTGGTGAAGTGGATGATCCTATGCTGTCGAGAAAAGCCTCTAGCGAGTTTCATGGCGGCCCGTACCCCAAACCGACTCAGGTGGTCAGGTAGAGAATACCGAGGCGTTCGGGTGAACTGTGGTTAAGGAACTCGGCAAAATGCCCCCGTAACTTCGGGAGAAGGGGGGCCATTGCTGGTGACGGGACTTGCTCCCTGAGCTGGTGGTGGCCGCAGAGACCAGCGAGAAGCGACTGTTTACTAAAAACACAGGTCCGTGCGAAGCCGTAAGGCGATGTATACGGACTGACGCCTGCCCGGTGCTGGAACGTTAAGGGGACCGGTTAGTCCGATTTCGGTCGGGCGAAGCTGAGAACTTAAGCGCCAGTAAACGGCGGTGGTAACTATAACCATCCTAAGGTAGCGAAATTCCTTGTCGGGTAAGTTCCGACCTGCACGAATGGCGTAACGACTTCTCGACTGTCTCAACCACAGGCCCGGTGAAATTGCATTACGAGTAAAGATGCTCGTTTCGCGCAGCAGGACGGAAAGACCCCGGGACCTTTACTATAGCTTGATATTGGTGTTCGGTTCGGCTTGTGTAGGATAGGTGGGAGACTGTGAAGCGGCAACGCCAGTTGTCGTGGAGTCGTCGTTGAAATACCACTCTGGTCGTGCTGGATGTCTAACCTGGGTCCGTGATCCGGATCAGGGACAGTGTCTGGTGGGTAGTTTAACTGGGGCGGTTGCCTCCTAAAGGGTAACGGAGGCGCCCAAAGGTTCCCTCAGCCTGGTTGGCAATCAGGTGTTGAGTGTAAGTGCACAAGGGAGCTTGACTGTGAGACTGACGGGTCGAGCAGGTACGAAAGTAGGGACTAGTGATCCGGCGGTGGCTTGTGGAAGCGCCGTCGCTCAACGGATAAAAGGTACCCCGGGGATAACAGGCTGATCTTCCCCAAGAGTCCATATCGACGGGATGGTTTGGCACCTCGATGTCGGCTCGTCGCATCCTGGGGCTGGAGTAGGTCCCAAGGGTTGGGCTGTTCGCCCATTAAAGCGGTACGCGAGCTGGGTTTAGAACGTCGTGAGACAGTTCGGTCCCTATCCGCTGTGCGCGTAGGAGTGTTGAGAAGGGCTGTCCCTAGTACGAGAGGACCGGGACGGACGAACCTCTGGTGTGCCAGTTGTCCTGCCAAGGGCATGGCTGGTTGGCTACGTTCGGGAGGGATAACCGCTGAAAGCATCTAAGCGGGAAGCCTGCTTCGAGATGAGCACTCCCACCTCCTTTGAGAGGGTAAGGCTCCCAGTAGACGACTGGGTTGATAGGCCGGATATGGAAGCCCTGTGAGGGGTGGAGTTGACCGGTACTAATAGGCCGAGGGCTTGTCCTCAGTTGCTCGCGTCCACTGTGTTGTTCTGAAACAACGACCCCCCGCCGGGGAGACCCGGCCGGGCGGTGCACGGTTTCATCGTGTTTCGGTGGTCATAGCGTGAGGGAAACGCCCGGTTACATTCCGAACCCGGAAGCTAAGCCTCACAGCGCCGATGGTACTGCAGGGGGGACCCTGTGGGAGAGTAGGACGCCGCCGAACAATCATTCAAGAAAGGGCTCCAGCCGTCAGGCTGGGGCCCTTTCTGCATTTCCGGGCCGGGCCGGGAGTATTGCCGGGTGGGGCGGTGCACGGCACACTGTGGCGTCATGGTCGTGCAGCAGGGCGAGGGGGCCGGTGGTAGAGCCGGTCGGGGCGAAGACGACTTTCGGGCGTTCTACGAGGCGGCGTACGGGCAACTGGTGGCGCATCTGTACGCGCTGACGGGGGATCTGGGTGAGGCGCAGGACGCTGCCCAGGAGGCGTTCGTGCGGGCCTGGAACCACTGGGGGCGGCTGGTGTCGCACGAGAATCCGGTGGCGTGGGTGCGGTTGACGGGGCAGCGGATCGCGATCAGCAGGTGGCGGCGGGCCCGGACGGCGTTGCAGAGCTGGATCCGGCACGGGGACGGGCAGTCGCCGGTTCCGGGGCCGGGGCCGGAGACGGTGGCGTTGGTGGAGGCGTTGCGGCGGTTGCCGGAGGCGCAGCGGTCGGCGTTGGTGTGGCACCACATGGGGGGTCGTTCGGTGGCGGAGATCGCTGCGGACGAGGGAGTGCCGGTGGGGACGGTGAAAGCGCGATTGCACCGGGGGCGGCAGGCGTTGGCGGTGTTGTTGGGGGAAGAGCCGGCGGTGGTCGTCGAGGAGTCGGTGGGCGCGCCGCTGCGGCCGGTTCGGGCGGCTGCCGCGGGTGAGGGGCGGGACGGGGCGGGGCAGCGGACGGCGGGGGACGACAGCGGTGAAGGGGGGCCGGTGGCGCTGGTGTTGACGGGGGAGCAGGTGCGGGTGGCGGAGGACTGCGGGTCGCATGTCTAGGTCTGAGCTACCGGAGGTGGACGAGGCGGAGGACCGTCCGGCGATCGGGGCTGCCCGGTTGGAGGCGATGTTCGACGGGCTGCGGCGTGAGGTGGTGCTGCGGGTGCCGGCGCCGGAGAGCGCGGAGGTGGTGCGGCGCGGGTCGCGGCGCAGGCGTCGGCGTCGGGCGGGTGCGGTGGCCGGGGCGGGGGTGCTGGGTGTCGCGGCGCTGTGGACGACGGTGTCGGTGGTGCCGGTGGGGGGCGAGCACGGGGTGGCGGGGGTGCCGGTGCAGCAGTCGGCGTTGCCGCGGCCGGGGGAGTCGGTGACGTTGGCGCTGCCGCAACTCCCTTCGCTCCCGCCGACCCTGACGCCGGCTCCGGTTCCGACGTCGACGGCGGGTACGGGCATGCGGTCGACCGCGGTTCCGGCCTGGGAGGTGCTGCCGCTGGAGTCGGCGGAGCCGGAGGTGCGGGCGCTGGCGTTGGGGGTGGCACGGCTGCCGCGGGTGCTGGGCGGGTACGGCCCGTGGGCGGTGGTGGCGTCGCCGGCGAGCCCGTCGGCGAGCGCCGGCCCCACGTCCTCCGCCACCGGCACCGCTACCGGCACGGCCACGGCCACGCCCTCCGGGACGGCGTCGGCACAGGATTCAGCACAGGCTTCGGTGTCGCCGTCCGCGGGCCCGGGTTCGCTGTTCGCGGAGGAGTGCCTGCCGTGGCTGGTGACGTCGGTGGGGGCGGAGCGGGTGTGGGGGGAGACGTACGCGGACGGTGGGACGGGCGGGGCGACGGCGCGTCAGTACGTGCTGAGCTTCGGGACGGTGGCGGACGCGGAGATCGCGCGGGCCCGGCTGCTGGGGGGCGGGGCGTGCGTGGACTCCGGTGCGGGTTGGACGGTGGAGGGTCGGGCGGTCGGGGTGGTGGCGCTGGGGATGCGGCAGCCCTCGGTGGCGGCGGAGGAGGTCGCGGTGCACCTCCGCGGGTCGAAGGTGGCGGTGCTGGTGGTGCACCGGGGCGGGCGCGGGGTGGCGCCGGAGGCGGGGGCGTCGGGCCCGTTCCGGGCTTCGGCGGCGGAGTTCCTGGCGCTGGGGGCGCCGGAGCAGTCGATCGTGCCGGTCGGCTGAGGACCAGGACACAAGCACAAGCACCAGCACCAGGACGAGGGCAACGGCAAGGAGCAGGAAGGCAGCACGCACGGGGGGCTTTCGAAAAAAGTTCGGAATCCCGTGCAACCCGCCTGCTTCGGGCGGCGTTGGAGTGTTGGGACCGTCGCTGTGTGGGCGTCGGTCGAGGGGGGAAGCGCGGGGCCGGACGGTGGGGGCAGAACAGGGGACTGCCCCCACCGTCCGGCCCGGTGTCCTCCTGACAGGACCTGACAGGACATGGCAGGACCTGGTGGGACGAGGCCGTGGTGAGCCGTCGGGCTCCGGTCGGAGGGGGTGGGCGTGGGGGTCGAGGCCGTGGAGGCGGTGCCGGATCTTGCGGAGCTGCGCAGGAGGGCGGCCGCGGAGGGGCCGCCGCCCGAGGAGGGCATGGTGGTGTGCGAGAACCTGGTGCGCATCCACCGTTCCGAGGGGGTGGAGGTGCAGGCCCTGCAGGGGCTGGACCTGGTGGTGGCGGACGGCGAGTTGATCGCGGTGGTCGGGGCCTCGGGTTCGGGGAAGTCGACGCTGCTGGGGATCCTCGCGGGGTTGGACGTGCCGACGGCGGGCAGCGCCCGGGTGGCGGGGCACGACCTGTTGGCGATGGGCAAGCGCGAGCGGCTGGACTTCCGGCGCCGGAAGGTCGGCTTCGTGTGGCAGCAGACGGCGCGCAACCTGCTGCCGTACCTGACGGCGGCGGAGAACGTGATGCTGCCGATGGGGTACGCGGGCGTGCCGCGGCGGGACCGGCGGCGGTTGGCGGGGGAGTTGTTGGAGCTGCTCGGGATCGGGCACCTGGCGGGTCGGCGGCCGGCCGAGTTGTCGGGCGGTGAGCAGCAGCGGGTGGCGATCGCGGTGGGGAACGCGAACTCCCCGGCACTGCTGCTGGCGGACGAGCCGACGGGCGAGCTGGACAGTGCGACCAGCGAGGAGATCTTCGCGGCGCTGCGTTCGGTGAACGAGGAGTTGGGGGTGACGGTGCTGATCGTCACCCATGACCTTATGGTGGCGCAGGAAGTGCGCCGGACCGTGCGGATCCGCAACGGGCGGACCTCGACGGAGGTGCTGCGTCCCGAGCGGGGCGAGCCGGGGGTGGAGTACGCGGTGCTGGACCGGGTGGGCCGGCTGCAGTTGCCGTCGGACTTCACGGAGGCGTTGCAGCTCAGCCGTCGGGTGCGGTTGGCGTTGGAAGAGGACCACATCGGGGTGTGGCCGGCCGAGGAAGAGGTGCGCGGGTGAGCAGCGGGGCGATGGTGGTCGTGGAGGACGTGCACCGGACGTTCGGGGAGGGCGACCGGGCGGTGCACGCGGTGCGCGGGGTGTCGTTCACGGCGAAGGCCGGGGAGTTGACGGCGCTGCGTGGCCGGTCGGGTTCGGGCAAGACGACGCTGCTGAACCTGGTGGGCGGGCTGGACACGCCGTCCGCGGGGAAGATCAGCATCGCCGGGACGGACCTGGCGGGGCTGGACGAGGCTGGCCGGTTGGAGCTGCGGCGGGACCGGATCGGTTTCGTGTTCCAGTCGTTCGGCCTGATCTCGGTGCTGACGGCGGCGGAGAACGTCGGGGTGCCGATGCGGCTGCGCAAGGTGGCGGTGAAGGAGCGCGAGGAGCGGGTCCGGACGCTGCTGGCGATGGTGGGGCTGGCGGAGCACGCGGAGCAGCGGCCGACCGAGATGTCGGGCGGTCAGCAGCAGCGGGTGGCGGTGGCGCGGGCGTTGGCGAACGAGCCGGCGCTGCTGATCGCGGACGAGCCGACCGGTCAGCTGGACTCGGACACCGGGTTGGCGATCATGCAGTTGCTGCGCGCGGTGGTGCGCAGCGAGGGGGTGACGGCGCTGGTGGCGACGCACGACCCGCAGTTGATGGAGCTGGCGGACCGGGTGCTGGAGCTGCGGGACGGCAGGATCGTCGAGTCGTAGACCGGAGACCGGAGACCGGAGACCGGAGACCGGAGACCGAAAACCGGAAGGGGCGGGGCGGCCGCCGTGCAGTGGGCCGTCCCCGTCCCGAACGGGCGTCAGGGCGTCCAGAGTTCGCGGACCTGGTCGGCGATCCGGTGGCCCTGGGCCCGGCCGGCTTCGGCGGAGGGGGTGCGGACGGTGGTGTCGAGCGGGTTGGGGCCGGCGGCGGCGAGGGAGTCCTCGTCGGGGGTGACGGCGAGGACGTACTGTCCGGCGGCTTCGAGCAGGGCCAGTTCGGGGGCGAGGAACGGGTCGGCCATCGGGGCGAGGACCAGGACGACGGGCTGGCCGGTCATCAGGTCGGCGTTGTTGGAGCTGCGGATGCCGCCGTCCATGTAGCGGTGGCCGTCGATCTCGACGGTGGGCCAGATGCCGGGGACGGCGCAGCTGGCGGCGACGGCGTCGACCAGGGGGACGCCGCTGTGCCGGTCGAAGGTGCGGGGCCGGCCGGTGTCGGCGTCGACGGCGGTGAGGGTGAGCGGCCAGGCGGGCCAGTCGTGGCCGGGGAGGCGGCCGGCGATGACGGCGAGCCGGTCGGCGGCCGGGACGGTGTCGGCGGCGAGGGCGAACGCGCCGACGCGGCGGCGCAGTTCGTCGGGGTCGGTGATCTCGGTGAGCAGGCCGTGGAAGGTTTCGAAGAGGGCGGCGACGGCCTCGGCGGGCGGGACGATCTCGTGGTTCTGGGCGGTCGGGTCGGTCTGTCGGCGGTAGAGCTCGGCGAGCGGGAGGCCGGAGGCGAGTTGGCCGGCGACGGTGGCGCCGGCGGAGGTGCCGAGGACGTGGTCGGCGGTGCCGGGGAGGTCGAGTCCGGTTTCGGCGAGGCCGTGCAGCAGGCCGGTCTCCCAGGAGATGCCGGCGAGTCCGCCGCCGCCGAGTACGAGTCCGCGCATGGGTGGTTCTCCCTCGAATTGTTCGATTCCCCGGAATTCTGGCCCAATCGGCGGCGGTGGGCGTCAAGAAGTTGACAATTCTCGGCCCCGGCCCGTCTGATCAGCGGATATTGCGATTGGTGGCCGTAGTCTCTGACGCATGGTGCACACGGCCCGCGGCAGGCTGCGGATCTACCTCGGGGCGGCCCCCGGCGTCGGCAAGACCCACGCCATGCTGTCCGAGGCGCACCGGCGGCTCGAACGCGGCGCGGACGTGGTCGTCGGCTTCGTGGAGACCCACGGCCGGGTCCGCACCGCCGAGTTGCTGGAGGGCCTGGAGACCGTCCCGCGCCGGACGGTCACCCACCGGGGCGCCGAGTTCACCGAGCTGGACCTGGACGCGGTGCTGGCCCGCGACCCGGCGGTCGCGCTGGTCGACGAGCTCGCCCACACCAACGTCCCGGGCTCGCGCCACGCCAAGCGCTGGCAGGACGTCGAGGAGCTGCTGGCGGCCGGCATCGACGTGGTCTCCACCGTCAACGTCCAGCACCTGGAGTCGCTGGGGGACGTGGTCGAGGGCATCACCGGGGTCCGGCAGCGGGAGACCGTCCCGGACGAGGTGGTGCGCCGGGCGGACCAGATCGAGCTGGTCGACATGTCCCCGCAGGCGCTGCGCCGCCGCCTCGCGCACGGCAACGTGTACGCGCCGGACAAGGTGGACGCGGCGCTCGCGCACTACTTCCGGCCCGGCAACCTGACGGCGCTGCGCGAGTTGGCGCTGCTGTGGACGGCCGACCGGGTCGACGAGTACCTGCAGCGCTACCGGGCCGAGCAGGGCATCCAGGGCACCTGGCAGGCCCGGGAGCGGATCGTGGTCGGTCTGACCGGCGGCCCGGAGGGCGCCACGCTGGTGCGCCGGGCGGCCCGGATCGCGGCCCGCCACAGCGCGGGCGAGCTGCTGGCGGTGCACATCTCGCGCTCCGACGGGCTGACCGGCTCCTCCCCGCAGGCGCTGATCGAGCAGCGGGCGCTGGTGGAGAGCCTGGGCGGCAGCTTCCACTCGGTGCTCGGCGACGACCCGGCGGCCGGGCTGCTGGACTTCGCCCGCGGCGTCAACGCCACCCAGATCGTGATCGGCACCAGCCGCCGCAGGGTCTGGCAGTACGTGTACGGGCCGGGCGTCGGCTACACGGTGACCAGGGACTCCGGCGACATCGACGTCCACATGGTCAACCACGAGCACGCGGCGCGCGGGCGGGGCCGGATCCCGATCCGCAAGGTCACCGACCTGGGCCGGACCAGGACGGTCGCGGGCTGGGCGATCGGGGTGGTCGGGCCGCCGCTGCTGGCGCTGGCGCTCACGCAGCTGCACGGTCCGGGGCTCTCCACCGACATGCTGCTGTTCCTGTCGCTGACGGTGTGCGCGGCGCTGGTGGGCGGGCTGTTCCCGGCGATCGCCTCCGCGCTGGTGTCCTCCTCGGCGCTCAACTACTACTTCACGCCCCCCATCCACACCTTCACCATCGCCCAGCCGGAGAACATCGTCGCGGTGGCGATCTTCGCCGCGGTCGGCATCGCGGTCGCCACCGTGGTCGACCTGGCGGCCCGGCGCAGCCACGTCGCGGCCCGGGCCCAGGCCGAGGCGCAGACGCTGTCCGCGCTGGCCGGCACGGTGCTGCGCGGCGCGCCCACCGGCGAGGGGGTGCTGACGGCGCTGCTGGAGCAGGTCCGGGAGACTTTCCAGCAGGAGGCGGTGGCGCTGCTGGAGCGGGCCGAGCCGCACGGGCCGTGGCAGGCCGCCGCCGCGGTGGGCCCGCGCCCGCCGGCCGGGCCCGAGCAGGCCGACGTGGACGTCCCGGTCGGCGAGCGGCTCGCGCTGGTGCTGCGCGGCCGGGTGCTGCCCGCCGAGGACCGGCGGATGCTCGGCGCGTTCGCCAACCAGGCGGCCGTCCTGCTGGAGCGCCGCCGGCTGGCCGGGGAGGCGGCCGCGGCCCGCCGGGAGGCGGAGGGCAACCGGATCCGCACCGCGCTGCTGGCCGCCGTCTCGCACGACCTGCGCACCCCGCTGGCCGGGATCAAGGCGGCGGTCTCCTCGCTGCGCGCCGAGGACGTCGAGTGGGACCCGGAGGACGAGGCCGAGCTGCTGGCCGGGATCGAGTCCGGCGCGGACCGGCTCGACCACCTGATCAACAACCTGCTGGACATGAGCCGCCTGCAGACCGGCACCGTCACCCCGCTGCTGCAGCCCACCGACCTGGACGAGGTGGTGCCGTTCGCGCTGGGCGGCGTGCCGCCGGGCAGCGTGCGCCTCGACGTGGCGGAGTCGCTGCCGATGGTGCGGGCCGACGCGGGGCTGCTGGAGCGGGTGCTGGCCAACCTGGTGGAGAACGCCGTCAAGTACGGGCCGCCGAACTCACCCGTCCTGGTGAAGGCGGATCTGCTGGAGCGGGACGGCCGGGTCGAACTGCGGGTGGTCGACCGCGGACCGGGCGTCCCCGAGGAGGCCCGGGAGCGGATCTTCGCCCCGTTCCAGCGCCTCGGCGACGCCCCGCGCGGCGCCGGCGTGGGCCTCGGCCTGGCAGTGGCGCGCGGCTTCGCCGAGGCGATGGGCGGCACCGTCACCGCCGAGGACACCCCCGGCGGCGGGCTGACCATGGTGGTCTCGCTCCCCGCCGTCGAGCTGGCACTCCCCGACAAGCGAAAGGCCGGTCCCGCATGACCCGGGTCCTCGTGGTGGACGACGAACCGCAGATCGTCCGCGCCCTGGTGATCAACCTCAAGGCCCGCAAGTACGAGGTGGACTCCGCGCACGACGGCGCGAGCGCCCTGGAACTGGCCGCCGCCCGGCACCCCGACGTGGTGGTCCTCGACCTGGGCCTGCCCGACATGGACGGCGTCGAGGTGATCCGCGGCCTGCGCGGCTGGACCAGGGTGCCGATCATCGTGCTGTCCGCCCGGCACGCCTCCGACGAGAAGGTCGAGGCGCTGGACGCCGGCGCCGACGACTACGTCACCAAGCCGTTCGGGATGGACGAGCTGCTGGCCCGGATGCGGGCCGCCGTCCGCCGGGCCGAACCGGTCACCGCCGAGGGCGAGTCGGTGATCACCACCGAGGGCTTCACCGTCGACCTGGCCGCGAAGAAGGTCAACCGCCAGGGCGCGGACGTCCGGCTCACCCCCACCGAGTGGCACCTGCTGGAGGTGCTGGTGCGCAACTCCGGGCGGCTGGTCAGCCAGACCCAGCTGCTCCAGGAGGTGTGGGGGCCCGCCTACCGCAAGGAGACCAACTACCTGCGGGTCTACCTGGCGCAGCTGCGCCGCAAGCTGGAGGCGGACCCCTCGCACCCCCGGCACTTCATCACCGAACCGGGCATGGGCTACCGCTTCGAGCCGTGACGGAGCACCGGCGGACGGGTGATCGGGCCCACCCGCGGCCCTGCCGCCCGGCACCGGCGAACCGGTACCCTTCCGGCATGAGTGGTGACAACACCGGCGACCAGCCGCAGGGCCGTTTCCGCCGCATGCTGAGCCGGTTGACCTCCTCCTCCGAGGAGCTGGAGGCCGAGGAGCTGCGGCAGGACACCGCGGAGGCGGGCTGCACCCCGATCGCCGCCTGCGGCGACCGCGAGATCGTCACCGTCGCCGGCACCCTGCGCACCGTCACGCTCCGCCCGCGCGCGGGGGTGCCCGCGCTGGAGGCCGAGCTGTTCGACGGCACCGAGGCGCTGGACGTGGTGTGGCTGGGCCGGCGCTCGATCGTGGGCATAGAGCCGGGCCGCCGCCTCATCGCCAGCGGCCGGATCAGCCACGCACGCGGGCGCCGCGTGCTCTTCAATCCCCGCTACGAGCTGCGTCCGGTGGGACACGGGAGCGAGTCCGCGTGAGCAACGAGGCGATCAGGGTGACCGCACACGGTCCGAACGGCCCGCAGGACGACGAGCGGTCCGGGGTGTACGAGCAGCCCGCGGCCGAGCCGGAGCGGGACGCCTCGAAGGAGGCGGCCGAGACGGTGCTCAAGGCCTTCGGCGGCGTCCGCGGCATGATCGACATGACGCTGCCCGGCCTGGTGTACATCGTCGCGTTCAACATCACCCACAAGGTGCCGGTGGCCGCCTGGTCGGCGCTGGCGCTGTGCGCGGTGTTCGTGGTGCTCCGGCTGGCCCGCCGGGAGACCATCCAGCACGCCTTCTCCGGCGTGTTCGGCGTGGCGATCGGCGCCTGGATCTCGATGAAGACCGGCAAGGCCGAGGACTTCTACCTGCCGGGCCTGCTGTGGAACGTCGGCTACTGCCTGGCGCTGGCGGTCTCCGCCCTGGTGCGCTGGCCGATGATCGGCCTGATGCTCGGCCCGATCACCGGCGAGATGTTCACCTGGCGCAAGCAGAACCCCGGCCGGCTGGCCGCCTACACCAGGGCGACCTGGGCCTGGGTGCTGATCATGGGCCTGAAGCCGGTGATCCTGTTCCCGCTGTACTTCACCCACAACATCAACCTGCTGGGCTGGCTGAAGGTCGCGCTCGGCATCCCGCCGCTGCTGCTGGCGATGTACGTGACCTGGCGGATCCTGCTGACCGCGCCGCCGCCGATCAAGGCGGAGCTGGACGAGGACGAGGCGGAGCCGCGGAAGTGACGGAGCCGCAGGAGTGACCGGAGGGCCCCGCGCACCGCGCGGGGCCCTCCGTCGTGGAGCGGGGCGGGATCAGCCGGCCAGCAGCGTCTCCAGCTCCTCCTCGCGCTCCTGGGCGGCGACGAACAGCAGCTCGTCCCCGGCCTCCAGGGTGTCGCTGCCGCCGGGGACCAGCACCCGGCCCTCGCGGATGATGGTCACCAGCGCGGTGTCCACCGGCCAGGCGACGTCGCCGACCCGGGTGCCGACCAGGGCGGTGTCCGCGGCCAGGGTCAGCTCGACCAGGTTGGCGTTGCCCTGCGAGAAGCGCATCAGGCGGACCAGGTCGCCGACGCTCACCGCCTCCTCGACCAGCGCCGACATCAGGCGCGGGGTGGAGACCGCGACGTCCACGCCCCAGGACTCGTTGTACAGCCACTCGTTCTTCGGGTTGTTCACCCGGGCGACCACCCGCGGCACGCCGTACTCGGTCTTGGCGAGCAGCGACACCACCAGGTTGACCTTGTCGTCGCCGGTGGCGGCGATCACCACGTGGCAGCGCTGCAGCGCGGCCTCGTCCAGCGAGGTGATCTCGCAGGCGTCGGCGAGCAGCCACTCGGCGAGCGGGACCCGCTCCACCGAGATGGAGTTCGGGTTCTTGTCGATCAGCAGGACCTCGTGGCCGTTCTCCAGCAGCTCCCCGGCGATCGAACGGCCGACGGCTCCGGCTCCGGCAATGGCGACGCGCATCAGTGACCAGCCTCCTCGGGGCCCTTGGCGAACGCCGCCTCGACCGCGGTCAGTTCGTTGCGGCGCAGCATCACGTGCACCAGGTCGCCCTCCTGCACCACCATCTGCGGGGTGGGCAGCACACCCTCGCCGACCCGGGTGACGAACGCCACCCGGACGCCGGCGGCCTCCTCCAGCTCGGAGAGCCGGTGGCCGACCCAGGCGGGGGTGAAGGCGACCTCGGCGAGCTGGACCGAGCCCGACGGGTCCTGCCAGACCGGCTCGGCGCCGCTGGGCAGCAGCCGGCGCAGCATCTGGTCGGCGGTCCAGCGGACGGTGGCCACGGTCGGGATGCCCAGCCGCTGGTAGACCTCGGCGCGGCGCGGGTCGTAGATGCGGGCCGCGACGTGCTCGACGCCGAAGTTCTCCCGGGCCACCCGGGCCGCGATGATGTTCGAGTTGTCACCGCTGGAGACGGCGGCGAAGGCGCCCGCCTCCTCGATGCCGGCTTCCTTCAGGGTGTCCTGGTCGAAGCCGACGCCGGTGACCCGGCGGCCGTTGAAGCCCGCGCCGAGCCGTCGGAAAGCGGTCGGGTCCTGGTCGATGACCGCGACCGAGTGGCCTTGTTTCTCGAGCGTTCTGGCCAGGGCGGAGCCCACGCGTCCGCAGCCCATGATGACGATGTGCACGCGCCTACCTCACCCGATCCATTGGGGTCATGACCTGCGTAAACACCGCTCATCGTCCTTCCGTGCACCCGATTTCGGGGGCCACTTGTCGGCCGCGCCTGTGATCCGACGCGAGGGGGCAACTCGGTGTTGCCCGCAAACCCTTCTGCCGACACGCTAGCCGGTCCGCCGAACACAGTCGCGAGCAAGGTGGCCCCGCGAGGCATCCGGTGCCACCCGGAGCCCTTACGATCCCTTGTTGTGCCTATGCCTGCTGACCTACCGAAACGCATCCTGATCGGGCGTGCGCTGCGCAGCGACAAGCTGGGGGAGACGCTCCTCCCCAAGCGGATCGCGCTGCCGGTGTTCGCCTCGGACGCGCTCTCCTCCGTCGCGTACGCGCCCGAGGAGATCCTGCTGACGCTGTCGCTGGCCGGCGCCTCGGCCATCCACTTCTCGTGGCAGATCGGCGTCGTGGTCGCCATCGTGATGCTCGCGGTGGTCGCCTCCTACCGGCAGAACGTGCACGCCTACCCGAGCGGCGGCGGCGACTACGAGGTCGCCACCGTCAACCACGGGCCGAACTCCGGCCTGGTGGTGGCGAGCGCGCTGATGGTCGACTACATCCTCACCGTGGCGGTGTCGACCACCTCCGGCGTGGCCAACGTGGTCTCGGCGGTGCCCGCGCTGCGCGGGCACGAGATGGCGCTGTCGGTGTTCCTGGTCATCCTGCTGATGGGGATGAACCTGCGCGGCGTGCGCGAGTCCGGCTCGGCGTTCGCCGTCCCGACGTACGCGTTCATGGTCGGCGTCATGGGCATGGTGGTGTACGGCCTGATCAGGCACTTCGGGTTCGGGGCCGCGCTGCCCGCGGAGAGCTCCTCGTACCACCTGGCGGCGACGCCCGGGAACAGCTCGCTGGCCGGGTTCGCGCTGGTGTTCCTGCTGCTGAAGGCGTTCTCCTCGGGCTGCGCCGCGCTGACCGGTGTGGAGGCGATCTCCAACGGCGTCCCGGCGTTCCGCAAGCCGAAGAGCAAGAACGCGGCGACCACGCTGCTGATGATGGCCTCCATCGCCGTGACGATGTTCATGGGCATCATCTACCTGGCCCACCTGACCGGCACGCAGATGGCCGAGAACCCGGCCGAGCAGCTGATCGGCGCGCCCGCGGACTACCACCAGAAGACCGTGCTGGCGCAGATCTCCGAAGCGGTGTTCTCCAACTTCACGCCCGGCTTCTACTTCGTCGCCGCCACCACCGGCCTGATCCTGGTGCTGGCCGCCAACACCGCCTTCAACGGCTTCCCGGTGCTCGGCTCGATCCTCGCCCAGGACCGCTACCTGCCCCGGCAGCTGCACACCCGCGGCGACCGGCTCGCCTTCTCCAACGGCATCGTGCTGCTGGCCGGCGCGGCGATCCTGTTCATCGTGGCGTTCGGCGCCGACCCGAACCGGCTGATCCAGCTGTACATCGTCGGCGTCTTCGTGGCGTTCAACATGAGCCAGTCCGGCATGATCCGGCACTGGACGAGGCTGCTGAAGACCGAGACCGACCCGAAGAAGCGCGCCCACATGCAGCGCAGCCGGGCGATCAACACCTTCGGCCTGGTGATGACCATGGCCGTGCTGATCGTGGTGCTCGCCACCAAGATCGGCCACGCCTGGATCGCCATCGCCCTGATGGTCGTGCTGTTCGTCATGATGAAGGCGATCCGCCGCCACTACGACCGGGTCAACGCCGAGCTCAAGGCCGCCGAGGAGCCCGACGACGCCGCCCCGCCGACCCGGGTGCACGCCATCGTGCTGGTCTCCAAGATCCACAAGCCCGCGCTGCGCGCCCTCGCGTACGCCCGCCTCGCCCGGGCCCAGACCCTGGAGGCCGTCACCGTCAACGTCGACCCCGAGGACACCGCGGCGCTGCGGCAGGACTGGGACGAGCGCGGCCTCGACGTGCCGCTGAAGGTCCTGGACTCCCCGTACCGCGAGGTCACCGGGCCGGTGCTGGAGTACGTCAAGAACCTGCGCCGCTCCAGCCCGCGCGACGTCGTCGCGGTCTACATCCCCGAGTACGTGGTCGGTCACTGGTACGAGCACCTGCTGCACAACCAGAGCGCGCTGCGGCTCAAGGGGCGGCTGCTGTTCAAGCCCGGCGTGATGGTGACCTCCGTACCCTGGCAGTTGGAGTCCTCGGAGCGGCGCAAGCCGCCCAAGGCGTGGTCCGCGCCCGGCGCGGTGCGCCGCGGCGAGCCGCGGCGGCGGCCGGCGCCGGCCGGTTCGGCGAGTCCGGCCGGTTCGGCCGGTCCGGCCGACGAGGGCCGGGGCGGGACGGACACCGCGCCGCGCGACTGAGGCTCGCGCGGCCCGTCCGACCCCCGCATGGCCTTCAATGGGCCCGTGGCGGATCCTTCCCGGTCCGCCGCGGGCCGCCGTGTTTGCCGCACGGCGCGCTCCACCCGCTCCGCCCGCTCCACCCCGCTCGTCCTCCCGCTGTCTCCCGTAAGGAAGCGACCCCCGTGACCCGCAACAACCCGCCCCGCTCCTCCGGTCGCCAGGGCCGCCCCGGCCGCACGTCCGGCGCCAAGCCGGGGCAGGTCGCGCACCCGCGCTGGAGCAGCCGGCCCTCCCGGCCGGAGGCCACCGACCGGGAGGGCAACACCGCCCGCAGCCTGCCGCCCGTGCCCGCCGAGCAGCGCCCCGCGAAGGCCGAGCAGGCTGCCCCGAAGACCGAGAAGGCGGCGAAGACCGGGAAGGCCGGGAAGGCCGCGCCGAAGACCGAGAAGACCGAGAAGGCGGCGAAGGCGGCGAAGCAGGCGCAGGGCGCTGCCGGGGGTGCGGGCGGGAAGAAGCCGGCCCGGCAGGGGCGCAAGCCCGGGGCGGTGCGCCCGCCGAAGGCGCTGCGGCCCGCGCAGCCGGTGCTGCGGCAGCCCTCCGGGGACCCGCTGGTCGGCGAGCGCTACGAGGTCGAGGTCGGGCCGGTCGCGCACGGCGGGCACTGCGTGGCCCGGCACGAGGGCCGGGTGCTGTTCGTCCGGCACGCGCTGCCCGGCGAGCGGGTCGTCGCGCAGGTCACCGAGGGCACCACCACCTCGCGCTTCCTGCGGGCCGACGCGGTGGAGGTGCTGGAGGCCTCCAAGGACCGGATCGAGGCGCCCTGCCCGTTCTCCGGCCCCGGCAAGTGCGGCGGCTGCGACTGGCAGCACGTCACCCCCGGCGGGCAGCGCAAGCTCAAGGCCGCCGTCCTCACCGAGCAGCTCGCCAAGCTGGCCGGCCTCACCCCCGAGGAGGCCCGCTGGGACGGCTCGGTCGAGCCGGTCGGCGGCAAGCTCCCCGCGGGCGAGGTCCCGGCCTGGCGCACCCGGGTGCAGTACGCGGTGGACGAGGAGGGCGTGATCGGGCTGCGCAAGCACCGCTCGCACGACGTCCAGCCGATCGACCGCTGCCTGATCGCCGCGCCCGGCGTCAGCGAGCTCGGCATCGAGTCCCGCGACTGGACCGGGGTGGCCGCCGTCGAGGCGATCGCCGCGGCCGGCTCCTCCGACCGGCAGGTGATCCTGCGGCCGCGGCCCGGCGAGCAGCTGCCGCTGGTCGAGCTGGACCGCGAGACGTCCATCGCCCGGATCGACGAGCAGGACCTGTTCCACCGCGTCCACGGCCGCACCTTCGTCCGCGAGCGCGCCGCCGACCGCACCTGGCGGGTCTCCGAGGGCGGCTTCTGGCAGGTCCACCCCGAGGCCCCCGACACCCTGGTCGACGCCGTCCTCGCCGGGCTCGACCCGCAGTGGGGCGAGAGCGCGCTCGACCTGTACTGCGGCGTCGGCCTGTTCGCGGGCGCGCTCGCCGAGCGGGTCGGCGAGGAGGGCGCGGTGCTCGGCATCGAGTCCGGCAAGCAGGCGGTCGCCGACGCCCGGCACAACCTGGCCGCGCTGGAGCACGTCCGGATCGAGTGCGACAAGGTCGAGACCCTGCTGCCCCGCACCGGCATCACCTCCACCGACCTGATCGTCCTCGACCCGCCGCGGGCCGGCGCCGGCCGCGACACCGTCGCCCACCTCAGCTCCCTGTCCGCCCGCCGGATCGCCTACGTCGCCTGCGACCCGGCCGCCCTCGCCCGCGACCTCGCCTTCTTCCGCGAGGGCGGCTACCGCCCGGTCTCGCTGCGGGCCTTCGACCTGTTCCCGATGACCCAGCACTTCGAGTGCGTCGCCATCCTGGAGCCGGTCCGGTAACGGCGCACGGGCACTCCACACGGGCGCGGGAGCCCTTCCCGCGCCCGTGCGGCGTTTCCGGGGACGGCTCCGTTCAAGGGGATGGCGTGAAGATCCGGCAGGAGTAGCATCCTCGGAACGTGTGGGCATGGTGACGCTGCGCACACGTCGTTCGCCGTGCTCAGGAGGGGAAGCCGTGCACCAGTTGACCAAGGGCGCCAATGCGGAGCTGTTCGCCGAGGGGAACGAGCCGGGGCCGGTGACGGTCGCCCTGAGCTGGACCGATCCGACCGGGGCGGGCGACGCCGACGTGTCGGTGCTGCTGCTGGGCGCGGACGGCAAGGTGCGCGGGGACACGGACTTCCTCTTCTACAACTGCCCGGCCACGTCCGACGGTTCGGTGCAACTCCTGGGCAAGGTGCCGACCGGAAGCGGCACCCAGGACCGGATCCTGGTCGACCTCGCGGCGCTGCCCGCCGAGGTGCACCAGGTGGTCCTGGCGGCCAGCCGCTACGCCGGTGCCACCTTCGGGGAGCTCGCCGAACTCCGGCTGGCCGTGCTGGACGGCGGCGGGGACACCCTGGTGGCCTTCGACATCCCCGACGCCGGGGAGGAGACCGCGTTCGTCTTCGGCGAGGTCTACCGGCGCGGCGGGGCGTGGAAGTTCCGCGCGGTCGGCCAGGGCTACCGGTCCGGACTCGGCGGCCTCGCCGGGGACTTCGGCATCGACGTCGACCAGGAGGAGGAGGCGGCGCAGGCCGAGCGGGCCGCCGAGCCGGGCGCACCCGCCGCCGGAACCGACTCGGCCGCCGACCCGGCCGCCATCGCACCGGAAGCCGTCGCACCGGAAGCCGTCGCACCGGCCGCCGAGCCGCCGGCCGCGCCGAAGCGCGCGGTGCGCACCGCCAAGAAGCGGGTCACCCTGCCGAAGGCCGCGAAGGCCGACCTGGCCGACCACCCGTCCTGGAAGCAGGCCCGGCTGTTCTCGGTGGCCGGGCTGAAGAACGAACTGGACCGGGAGAACCGGGCCACCGCCACCCTGCTGGCGGTGATGGCCGAGGTACCGGAGTTCGGGCGCCGGATCACCGCGATGTTCAACGCCCCGGCGGGCACCGTCCAAACCTTCACCGAGACCAGCTTCAAGCACGGCGACGGCACCGTCCGGCCCGACGGCACGATCCGGGTCAGCCGGGCCGGGAAGATCTGGACCGCCCTGGTGGAGACCAAGACCGGCGGCAGCCCGCTCAAGTCGGAGCAGGTGCAGGCGTACCTCGACGTCGCCCAGCGGCACGGCTACGAGACGGTCATCACGCTCTCCAACGACCTCGCGCTGGACGGCGAGCCCCCGGTGACGGTCGACCGGCGCCGGGCCCGCAAGGTCGCGCTGCGGCACCTGTCCTGGGCCGAGGTCGCGCACGAGGCGCACCTGCTGTGCCACCACGACGGCGTGGTCAACCCCGCGCACGCCTGGCTGCTGAGCGAGTTCCTGCACTACCTGCGGCACGAGAACTCCGGCTGCCACGGCTTCCAGAACATGGGCCCGGCCTGGGTGACGGTCCGCAACGCGATCTCCGAGGGCACCCTGCGGGCCGGGGACCGCAACGCGCTGCGGGTGGTCGAGAACTGGGAGCGGCTCACCCGGCAGCTGTGCCTGCGCCTCGGCGGCGAACTCGGCGTCCCGGTCTCCCCGGTGCTGCGCGGCAAGCGGCGCACCGAACCGGCCGTCCGCCGGGCCCAGGCCGTGGACGAGCTGGCGGCCGGCGGCCGGATGCGCTCCGAGCTGGCGGTGCCCGGCCTGCCCGGGCCGATCGTGCTGGAGGCGGACCTGCGCACCGGCCGGATCGAGACCACCGTCGAGGTCGCGGCCGCCGAGCGCTCCCGGGCGCTCACCCGGGTCCAGTGGCTGCTGCGGCAGCTCGCGGACGCCCCCGCCGAGCTGCGGATCGAGGCGCTGACCGCGGACGGCGGCCCCGGCCCGTGCGAGCTGCTGCGGGCGCTGCGGGTCGAGCCCGGCCTGCTGGTGCCCGCCGACGGCGCGGAGATCCGGGCGTTCCGGCTGACCCTCCCGGCCGGCATGGGCACCCGGCGGGGTACGGAGGAGACCGGGTTCATCCGCAGCGTGGACACCGTCGTCGACCGCTTCCTGAACGAGGTCGTCCGGGTGCTGAAGCCCGCCGAGTAGCGGGCGGCCGGGCCGGTCGACGGTGGTGGTCCGCTTGCCGGGCAAGGGAGTTGGCGGATCGAGACGGTTGGCCGGTTTTCGCGGGGGCGTGGGCGGACATGGTGGGGGAGCGGGGGAGCGGCCGGTTTGCGCCCTTGTTGTGCTAGCACCTCGGCGCTAGCGTTGAAGGATGGCCAAGAAGCAGCTGAACGTCAGGGTGGACGCGACCACCGCCGAGATGGCCCGCGAGCGGGCGGAGCAGCAGGGGATCAGCATGAACCAGTACATCGAACGGCTGGTGCAGCAGGATATGGGCGAGGCCGGGCGCAACTTCGTGGACGCCGCGGCGCAGTTCATGAAGGAGCACGAGGCGGTGTTCCTCGCCGAGTTCGGGTCGCCCGGCGAACTCCAGGACGTGCGCCGTTGAAGCTGGAGGTCGACCTCTCGTGGCTGCTCATGACCGCCGAGCAGTACACGCCCGGTGACCCGCAGGTCACCGACTACGGATCGCTGCTCGCCGCGATCACCAGGCACCAGGCCGAGGTCTTCGACATCGCGGTCTACCCCGAGCCGCAGGACCGGGCGGCGGCGCTGATGCACCAGCTGATCCGGGTCCCCGCGCTGGAGCGCAACAACGAGCTGTTCGCCACCGCCGTGGCCTACGCGTACCTGGTGGCCAGCGGCTGCCGGGTGGCGACCACCGCGCGGGAGGTGCGCAGCCTGGCCCGGGCGATCCGGGAGGGCAAGCTCGGCATCACCGGCGTGGCGGAGCGGCTGGCGATGTGGGTGGTCGACGAGTCGGAGGAGGAAGAGGTCGGCGACGACGGCGAGGAGTGAGGAGCCCCACCGGGCGGCCCCGACGCGTCAGGGGCCGGGAGAGCGACGAGGCGCCCGCGGGCGGGATACCCTCGACGTTCCCCCGGCCCCTGACGGTTCCCGGGCACCGAACGATCTGCGCCGAGGATGCGAGCGAGTTGCTGCAGGACATCGAGCCCTACCTGGTCTGCCCGCACTGCGCCCGCCCGCTGGCACTGGACGGCCGCACCCTGCGCTGCGCCGACGGCCACAGCTTCGACCAGGCCCGGCAGGGCTACGTGAGCCTGCTGGCGGGGGACGCCAAGCAGGGCACCGCCGACACCGCCGAGATGGTCGCGGCCCGCGACGACTTCCTGGCGGCCGGCCACTACGCCCCGCTGGAACGGGCGCTGGCCGCGGCCGCCGCCGGGGTCGCGGCGGAGAGCGGACTGGTCGCGGACCTCGGCGCGGGCACCGGCCACTACCTGGCCCGGGTGCTGGAAGCCCGGCCGGACGCGGCGGGCGCGGCGCTCGACCTGTCCAAGTACGCGCTGCGGCGCGCCGCGAAGGCGCACCCGCGGATCGGCGCGGTGGTCTGCGACGCCTGGCGGCCGCTGCCGCTGCGGGACGGCGCCGCCGACGTGCTGCTGAACGTGTTCGCGCCGCGCAACGGCCCCGAGATGCGGCGGGTGCTGCGCCCCGGCGGCCGACTGCTGGTGGCCGCCCCCACCTCCCGCCACCTGCGGGAACTGGTGGGCGCGCTGGGCCTGCTGTCGGTGGACGAGGACAAGGAGCGGCGGATCGGCGAGAAGCTCGGCCCCTGGTTCGCGCCGGTGGAGCGCACCGAGGTGGAGTTCGCGCTGCGGCTGTCGCGGGCGGACGCCGCCGCCGTGGTCGGCATGGGCCCGAGCGCCTGGCACACCGAACCGGCCGCGCTGGCCGCCGCGCTGGCGGCGCTGCCCGAACCGGTGGAGGTCACCGGTTCGGTGCTGGTCACCGCGTACGAGTGACGGGGCCGGGCGGCGCCGGGGACGGTTGGGACTCGAAGGGGTGAAAGGGCGTCAGGAGGGACGTTTCTGCACCTCAGGGCACACCTAGAGTGCTCCGGGTGACCAGCGAAGCTCCCTTGGCCCCGCCCCTGCCTGCCGCCCCCCGCGAGGCGCGGCAGCCGTCCGTTCCGACGGTGGCGCCCGTACCGGTGACGGCGTCCGTACCGGTGACGGCGCCCGCGACCGCGTCCGCGCCGGAGGTGAAGCGCCCCATCATCGAGGAGTTGCGGCTGACCTCCTTCAAATCCTACCGGCGGGCCGTGCTGCCGATGGCGCCGCTGACGGTGGTGCACGGGCCGTCCGGGGCGGGCAAGTCCAACGCGCTGGACGCGTTGAGCGTGCTCTCCCGGCTGGCCCTCGGGGAGGAGATCAGGCCCTCGCTGGACGGCGTCGGCGGCCCGCGCGGCCCGCTCGCCGCCCCCGTGCGCGGCGGGCTGATCGGCTGCGTGCCGCACGGGCGCAACGCGATCATCCTGGGCTGCACCGTGCGCTCCTGCGTCGGAACGATCCGGCTCGAAGTGGTGGTGCGCACCGACGAACGCGTCCGGATCGCCCGCGAACTGCTCACCCTGGACGGCCGGACCCTGATGGAGACCGGCGAACAGGACCTCGCCCGTGGCCGGGTCAACGTCACCTGGCACAACGACTCCCGGCAGGGCGACATCCGGGCCCCGCTGCCCAGCGGCAGCCTGATCACCGCCCAACTCCCGCTGCGGGTCGCCGGATCCTCCAAGGGCGAGCGCAAGGTGCTGGCCGCCGCCGAGCAGGTGCTCACCGCACTGCGCGAGATGTTCGCGCTGCACCCCGTGCCGGCCGCGATGCGCGGCTGGGGCCGGCCCGAGCCGCAGGCCCGGCTGCGCGGCACCGCGGGCAACATCTCCGCGGTGCTCCACCGGCTGGAGCACGAGTGCCCGCGCCGCTGGGCCCGCCTGCTGCGCGCCGTCCAGGCCGCCGCCCCGCACCCGCTGCTCGGCCTCGGCGTCGCCCGCCGCGGCGAGGCCGAACGGCAGCGGCTGATCGCCGTCTTCGACGAGGGCGTGCTCGGCCGCACCGGCGCCGACCAGGCCTCCGACGGCATGCTGCGGCTGCTCGCCTTCGCCGCCGTCCTGCTCACCGGCGCGGCCGTGCTGGACGTCGACCCCGCCATCGAAGTACCGGACGCTCACCGCCAGTTGGTGCTGCTCGCCGAGGACGTCGGAGCTGGCCTGGCCGCCGAACAGGCCGCCGCCCTGCTCCGGCTGGCCCGCGAGGTCACCGGCAAGGGCGACATCCGGCTGCTGGCCACCCTCCAGGAACCCGGTGCGGCCCTCGGCCTGGACGGCGTCGAACTGGTCGAGTGCCGACGCGATCCGGCCACCGGCCACAGCCTGCTGCGCCGCACCGAGCCCGCCGCCCGGGTGCCGGTGCAGGGCGCGGCGCGCGGCGAGGACGCGGTGGTAGACCTGGGGGAATGAGCGACGAAGAAGAGCGGACGGTGCCGGACGCGGAGCCCGGGGCGGCGGTGCCGTCCGTTGTGGCGCCGGGGTCTGAGCGGACGGCGCCGGCGGCGGAGTTGACGGTCTCCGGGCTGCAGCGGCGGCTGGCCGAGTTCGCGGCCGCCCGCGACTGGCAGCAGTACCACACCCCGAAGAACCTGGCCTCGGCGCTGACCGTCGAGGCCGGCGAACTGCTGGAGATCTTCCAGTGGTTGACGCCCGAACAGGCCGCCGACGTGATGTCGGACGAACGGGCGGCGCACCGGGTCCGCGACGAGGTGGCCGACGTGCTGGCCTACCTGTTCCAGCTGTGCACCGTGCTGGAGGTGGACCCGCTGCGGGCGCTGGCGGAGAAGATCGAGCGCAACGAGAGCAGGTTCCCGGTGCCCTAGGGAGGGTTCCCGAAGTGCCGGGAAATCAGCCGGAATTCCCTCGTGCGGGGGACCCGGGTTGTCCACAGGGCCGGGTTGTCCACAGGTGCGCCGAACCCGCTGGGAGCAGCGCGCGGGCGGCGGCACGCTGATCCCCGTGACCGACCGCCGAAGGACGGCGGCGGTGGACGAGGGGAGCGCACCATGGAGGCGCTGCGGCTGATCAAGACCGTCCGGCACGCCCTGACCGAGGCCCGGACGACCGGCGACATCCTGCACGAGGCCTGGCAGTCCGGGCTGCTCACCGAAGCGGTGGGAGCCCGGATCGCCGACCACGACGGGGAGTCCTTCGCCACCCTCGGGCAGTTGCTCTGCGAGGCCGGCGCGCACACCGCGAGCTGCCTGCGGCAGCCACCCGAACCGGGCCTGGACGACCTGCCCGGCGGCCCGGTCGGGGTGTACCCGGAGTGGTCCGGGCCGACGCTGGTCGAGCGGTTCAGCGCGCTCGGCGAACTGGAGCCGGTGCTGACCGAACTCGCCCTGCTGCTGGAGCAGATGAACGAGAGCCTGGTGGTGCTCGCCTGCGGGGCCGAGACCGAGAGCCTGTACTGGAGCTGCATCGACGGGCTGGACGCCGGCTCCGAGTGCCGCGACCTGGTGGCCGAACTCCTGCGCGAGCAGCGGGGTCCAGCGGGTGCGCGGGCCCCGGACGACGGACCGGGAGAGCGGGCGGAGAGGGAGGAACGGGAGGAAGGCGGGGAGGACCTGTTCGGCGCGGGGGCGCCGGGTGCGGCCCGGCGGGAGGAGCCGAGGCTCGTGGTCCCGCTGGGCCCGCCGGTCCCGGCGGCGTGCGGCGCTCAGGTGCGGGGCGAACCGTCCGCCGGGGTGTCCTGCTCGCCGCGGGTGGCGGCGGCGGAGCGCAGGTCGGAGTCGAGTCCGGCCAGGTCGGTGTTGATCGAGGCGAGCAGTTCCTGCATCTGCTCCAACAGCGACTTCGGGGTGGCGGGCGCGTCGCCGTCGGCGGTGTCCGCAGTGGGCGGCTCGGTCCAGGGCTCGGACATGAGGGGGCCCCTTCAGCTCGGTGGTGCGGTGTGAAGCGCCGGGGGTCGGCGCCGCCGGTCCAACGAGCCCCCGCCGCGCGCGGTCACCCCGGACCACCCGTTGAGGTCCAACCGGCGGTCCTGGTCAGCCGCAGGAGTGAGCCGAGTTTGCGGGGCCCGCCCCCGCTGGGCTACGGCGCCGGGCACGAGCGAGGCCCGGCCGTCGGGGCCGTCGGGCCCGCCGTCGGCCGGGCTGCTGGGGAGCAGGAGCCCGGCCGACGGACGAACACCGCCTGACAGGAGGTCAGTTGTGCGAGTGCAGATCCGCGTTCAGACCGCCCCACGAACCGGAGCGGGCGATCACCTCGACCGCGCCCGACTGCGAGTTGCGGCGGAACAGCAGGTTGTCCTGGCCGGACAGCTCCACGGCCTTGGCCACCGAGCCGTCCGGCGTGGTGACCCGGGTGCCGGCGGTGACGTACAGGCCGGCCTCGACCACGCAGTCGTTGCCGAGCGAGATGCCGATGCCCGCATTGGCGCCCAGCAGGCAGCGCTCGCCCACCGAGACGACCTGCTTGCCGCCGCCGGAGAGGGTGCCCATGATCGAGGAGCCGCCGCCGACGTCGCTGTGGTCGCCGACCACCACGCCCGCGCTGATCCGGCCCTCGACCATCGAGGTGCCCAGGGTGCCCGCGTTGAAGTTGACGAAGCCCTCGTGCATCACCGTGGTGCCCTCGGCCAGGTGCGCGCCCAGGCGCACCCGGTCGGCGTGGGCGATCCGGACGCCGGCCGGCGCCACGTAGTCGGTCATCCGGGGGAACTTGTCGATGCCGTACAGGGCCAGCTGCCCGCCCTCGGCGCGCACCGCCAGCCGGGCCCGCTCCACGTTGGCGACCGGGGTCGGGCCGATCGACGTCCAGGCGACGTTCGCCAGCAGGCCGAAGATGCCGTCCAGGCTCTGGCCGTGCGGCTTCACCAGACGGGAGGAGAGCAGGTGCAGCCGCAGGTAGACGTCGTGCGCGTCCAACGGCTTCTCGTCCAGCGAGGAGATCACGGTGCGCACCGCCACCACCTCGACGCCGCGCCGGGCGTCGGTGCGGAGCGCCTCGGCGGCGCCCGGGCCGAGCGCCAGCTCGGCCTCCTCGGCGCTCAGCCGGACGGTGCCGGACGGGCCGGGAGCGGCGGCCAGCTCGGGCGCGGGGAACCAGGTGTCGAGGACGGTGCCGTCGGCCGCGATGGTCGCCAGGCCGGCGGCCACCGCGCCGCTTGCGGGGGTGGAGGTTTCAGCAGTCACATCCCGCACCGTAACCA
This sequence comes from Kitasatospora sp. YST-16, assembly GCF_026802215.1. Taxonomy (NCBI): domain Bacteria; kingdom Bacillati; phylum Actinomycetota; class Actinomycetes; order Kitasatosporales; family Streptomycetaceae; genus Kitasatospora; species Kitasatospora sp. YST-16. The sequence goes on along the minus strand of NZ_CP113837.1, from coordinate 2,239,378 downwards.
ATCGGGCCGAGGGCTGACCAACACGCTCACCGGACGGACAAAACCTGGTGCCCCCGAACAGGCCGGCGGGCCATACTCGGCCGGGTGTTCGTATCGATCTCCACCACCGGCACCGCCGAGAACCCCGCCTCCGACCTGGGCTTCCTGCTGCACAAGCACCCCGACAAGGTGCAGCGGTTCGCCACCGCGCACGGCACGGCACACGTCTTCTACCCCGAGGCCGGGGAGCAGGCGTGCACCGCCGCGCTGCTGCTGGAAATCGACCCCACCGCGCTGCTCCGCCAAGGCCGCGGCAAGGGCCGGTCCGGCTCGCCCGACCTCGCGCTCGCCCAGTACGTCAACGACCGCCCGTACGCCGCCTCCTCGCTGCTCGCGGTGGCGCTGCGCACGGTCTACCGGTCCGCGATGAAGGGCGAGTGCGCGCACCGGCCCGAACTGCCCGGCCGGGCGCTGCCGCTGCGGATCGCGCTGCCCGCCGTCCCGGTGGCCGGCGGCGACGGCCCCGGGCTGGTGGAGCGGCTGTTCGCCCCGCTGGGCTGGCAGGTCGACGCGCGGCCCGTCCCGCTGGACGAGTCCTTCCCCGAGTGGGGCGACTCCCGGTACGTGCGGCTCGAACTGACCGGCACCCTGCGGCTCGCCGACGCGCTGCAGCACCTCTACGTGCTGCTGCCGGTCCTCGACGGGTCCAAGCACTACTGGGTCGCCCCCGACGAGGTCGACAAGCTGCTCGCGGCCGGCCAGGGCTGGCTCGCCGACCACCCCGAACGGGCCCTGATCATCCGCCGCTACCTCTCCCGCCGCTGGTCGCTGACCAGGCTCGCCACCGAGCGCCTGGCGCTGGCCCGGCTGGCCGAGGCCGACGACCGCGAGGCCGAGGAGATCGATAACGCCGTCCCGGACGTCCCGGACGCTCCGGAGACCGCAGACATCGCAGATGTCACGACTGTCACGACTGTCACGGCTACCGCTGAGGAGGTGAACGTCACCGGACCGACCGGACCGATCACGGCGGTGGCGGAGACCGCCGGTGCTGCGGAGGACGGCCGGGAGCGCGGGGAGTCGCTCGCCGCGCAGCGGCGGACGGCGATCCTGGCGGCGCTGGCCCGCACCGGCGCGGCCCGGGTGCTCGACCTGGGCTGCGGGCAGGGCGAGTTGGTGGGCGCGCTGCTCAAGGAACCGCGGGTGACCGAGGTGCTCGGGGTGGACGTGTCCTCCCTCGCGCTGACGATCGCCGCCCGCCGGCTGCGGCTGGACCGGCTGCCGGAGCGTCAGGCCCGCCGGGTGAAGCTGGTCCAGGGTGCGCTGACGTACACCGACGCCCGGCTGAAGGGCTACGACGCGGCGGTGCTGTGCGAGGTCATCGAGCACCTCGACCTGCCCCGGCTGCCCGCGCTGGAGTACGCCGTGTTCGGCGTGGCCCGGCCCGGTGCGGTCGTGGTCACCACTCCGAACGCTGAGTACAACGTCCGCTGGGAGACCCTGCCCGCCGGGCACAAGCGGCACGACGACCACCGCTTCGAGTGGAGCCGCGCCGAGTTCGCGGCCTGGACGGAGCAGGTCGCGGCCGACTACGGCTACACCGTCGAACTGGAGCCGGTCGGTCCGGTCGACCCCGAGGTCGGCGCACCCACCCAGCTCGCGCACTTCCGCCTCGCCGAACCCGCCACCACTGAACCCGTCGCCACCACTGAACCCGCCACCGCCGAACCCGACGCCGCTGGACCCGCTGTCACCGGCACCCCGTCGCACGACCACGCCCCGGAAGGGAGCGCCCACCGATGACCACCGAAACCCCGGAGCCGACCCCTGCCCGGGCCGGCCGCCGACTGCCCGTCACCGATGTCTCGCTGGTGGTGCTGATCGGCAGCACCGGCTCCGGCAAGTCCAGCTTCGCCCGCAGGCACTTCAAGCCCACCGAGGTGGTCTCCTCCGACTCCTGCCGGGGGCTGGTCGCCGACGACGAGAACGACCAGTCCGCCTCCGCCGACGCCTTCGACGTGCTGCACTACATCGTCGGCAAGCGGCTCGCGGCGGGCCGGCTCACCGTGGTCGACGCCACCAACGTCCAGCAGGAGAGCCGCCGCCAGCTGCTCGCCATCGCCCGGGAGCACGACGTGCTGCCGATCGCCATCGTGCTGGACGTCCCGGCCGAGGTGTGCGCCGAGCGCAACCGGGCCAGGCCGGACCGGCAGCTGCCGGCGCACGTGATCCCCCGTCACCAGCGCGAGCTGCGCCGCTCGCTGCGCGGGCTGGAGCGCGAGGGCTTCCGCAAGGTGCACGTGCTGCGCGGCGTCGAGGAGGTCGAGCGCGCCGAGATCGTCCCGGAGAAGCGGTACAACGACCTGCGGCACCTGACCGGCCCGTTCGACGTCGTCGGCGACATCCACGGCTGCCGCTCCGAGCTGGAGACCCTGCTCGGCCGGCTCGGCTACCGGATCACCCGCGACGAGCAGGGCCGCGCCGTGGACGCCGCGCACCCCGAGGGCCGCACCGCGGTCTTCGTCGGCGACCTGGTCGACCGCGGCCCGGACACCCCGGGCGTGCTGCGCCTGGTGATGGGCATGGTCGAGGCCGGCCACGCCCTCTGCGTCCCCGGCAACCACGAGAACAAGCTCGGCCGCTGGATGGGCGGCCGCAAGGTCACCGTCTCGCACGGCCTGCAGGAGTCGATCGACCAGCTGTCCGCCGAGAGCGACGAGTTCCGGGCCCGGGTGCGGGAGTTCATGCGCGGCCTGGTCAGCCACTACCTGCTGGACGGCGGCGCGCTGGTGGTCTGCCACGCCGGCCTGCCGGAGAAGTACCACGGCCGGGCCTCCGGCCGGGTCCGCTCGCACGCGCTGTACGGCGACACCACCGGCGAGACCGACGAGTACGGCCTGCCGGTGCGCTACCCGTGGGCCGAGGAGTACCGCGGCCGCGCCCTGGTGGTCTACGGCCACACCCCGGTGCCGGTGGCGAGCTTCCTCAACAACACCATCTGCCTGGACACCGGCTGCGTGTTCGGCGGCAGCCTGACCGCGCTGCGCTACCCGGAGCGGGAGATCGTCGCCGTCCCGGCCGAGCAGGAGTGGTACGAGCCGGTCCGCCCGATGCACACCGACGCGCCCGGCGGCCGCGAGGGCCGTCCGCTCGACCTGGCCGACGTGGCCGGCCGCCGGGTGGTGGAGACCGCCCGGTTCGGCAACGTCGCCGTCCGGGAGGAGAACGCCGCCGCCGCACTGGAGGTGATGAGCCGCTTCGCGCTCGACCCGAGGCTGCTCGCCTACCTGCCGCCCACCATGGCCCCCTCGCCGACCTCCCGGCGCGAGGGCTTGCTGGAGCACCCCGAGGAGGCGTTCTTCGCCTACCGGCACGACGGGGTGCAGCAGGTGGTCTGCGAGGAGAAGCACATGGGCTCGCGGGCCGTCGTCCTGGTCGCCCGGGACGGGGCCGCCCTGGAGAAGCGCTTCGGCCTGCCCGGCCCCGGCGCGATCTGGACCAGGACCGGCCGCGCCTTCCTCAACGACCAGCAGCTCACCGGGGCGATCCTCGACCGGCTGCGGGCCGCCGCCGAGGACGCCGGCCTGTTCGACGAACTCGACACCGGCTGGCTGCTGCTGGACGCCGAGCTGCTGCCCTGGTCGCTCAAGGCGGTCGAACTGCTGCGCCGCCAGTACGCCGCCGTCGGCGCGGCCGCCGGGGCCGCCCTGCCCACCGCGCTCGACGCCCTCGCCCGGGCCGCCGACCGCGGGATGGACGTGGCGGAGCTGACGGTCCGCCAGCAGGAGCGGGCCGAGGACGCCCGGTCCTTCACCGAGGCGTACCGGCGCTACTGCTGGCCGACCGAGGGCCTCGAAGGCATCCGGCTGGCCCCGTTCCAGCTGCTCGCCGCCGAGGGCGCCAACCTGGCGCTGCGCCCGCACACCGAGCACCTCGCCCTGATCGACCGGCTGGTGGAGGCCGACCGGCTGGCCGCCGACCGGGCGGCCGTGGAGCCGGTGCTGCACCGCACCGGGCGGCTGCTGGTCGACACCGGGGACGAGTCCTCGGTCGCCGCCGCCGTCGCCTGGTGGGAGGAGCTGACCGGGGCCGGCGGCGAGGGCGTGGTGGTCAAGCCGGTCGACCCGCTGCACCGGGACGGCTCCGGGCGGCTGGTCCAGCCCGGGCTGAAGGTCCGCGGCCGCGAGTACCTGCGGATCATCTACGGCCCGGACTACACCCGGCACCTGGACCGGCTGCGCCAGCGCTCGCTCGGCCACAAGCGCTCGCTCGCCCTGCGCGAGCACGCGCTCGGCCTGGAGTCGCTGGACCGGCTGGCGGCCGGCGAGCCGCTGTGGCGGGTGCACGAGGCGGTGTTCGCGGTGCTGGCCCTGGAGTCAGAACCGGTCGACCCCCGGCTCTGACCCCGCAGCGACCCGGGCCCCGGGCAAACCCCGGGGCCCGGAGGGCTCGGGGGCCCGGACGGCCTGGAGCGGGCCGTCCGGGCCCCGGCAACGCGTCGGCCATCACAGTGTTGCATGAATATTCGAATCCTCGTATACACTTCCCGTCTCAGTCCGTTGATCGACCCAGGAGACCGGTATGGCGTTCAACCTCCGGAACAGGCACTTCCTCAAGGAGCTCGACTTCACTCCCCAGGAGTTCCGCCACCTGGTCGACCTGGCGGCCCAGCTGAAGGCCGCCAAGTACGCGGGCACCGAGCAGCCCCGGCTGCGCGGCAAGAACATCGCGCTGATCTTCGCCAAGACCTCCACCCGCACCCGCTGCGCCTTCGAGGTGGCCGCCCACGACCAGGGCGCGTCCACCACCTACCTGGACCCGGCCGGGTCGCAGATGGGGCACAAGGAGTCGATCAAGGACACCGCGCGGGTGCTGGGCCGGATGTTCGACGGCATCGAGTACCGCGGCGACGGGCAGGAGATCGTCGAGGAGCTGGCCGCGCACGCGGGCGTCCCGGTCTGGAACGGCCTGACCGACGAGTGGCACCCGACCCAGATGCTGGCCGACGTGCTCACCATCCAGGAGCACTCCGGCAAGCCGCTGAACGAGACCACCCTGGTCTACCTCGGCGACGCCCGCTTCAACATGGGCAACTCGATCCTGGTCACCGGCGCGCTGCTGGGCATGGACATCCGGATCGTCGCGCCCGCCTCGCTCTGGCCCGCCGAGGAGGTCCGCAAGGCGGCCGAGTCGCTGGCCGGGGCCAGCGGTGCCCGGATCACCCTCACCGAGGACGTGGCGGCCGGCGTCGCGGGGGCGGACTTCCTCTACACCGACGTCTGGGTGTCGATGGGCGAGCCCAAGGAGGTCTGGGCCGAGCGGATCGCGCTGCTGAAGCCCTACCAGGTCTCGATGGACACGGTGCGCGCCACCGGGAACCCGGCGGTCAAGTTCCTGCACTGCCTGCCCGCGTTCCACGACCTCGGCACCGAGGTCGGCCGGCAGATGCACGAGCTCACCGGCATGTCGGAACTGGAGTGCACCGACGAGCTGTTCGAGTCGGCGCACTCGGTGGTCTTCGACCAGGCCGAGAACCGGCTGCACACCATCAAGGCCGTGATGGTGGCGACCCTCGGGTCCTGAGGGGTCTCGGGTCCTGAGGGCCTCAGAAGTCGACGTCCACGCAGGCCGCCCGGTCGGCCGCGGCGTGCGGACCGGCGGGCGTGCCCGCGTGCAGCACCAGCGAGTGCGCCTCGTCGGGCCGGAACTCCCACGGGACGGCCGCCGAGGCGGTGCCGGACCCGTCCGGGGCGGTGCGCACGGTCATCCGCACCTCGTTGTCGGCGGCGTCCGACCCGGCCACCTGCTGGTAGTGCGGCCCGGAGGACGCCGGGTCGGAGCCGCAGCGCCCGGTGTGCACGTGCGCGGGGAACTCGTGCGCACCGGCCACCCCGGCGAGTTCCAGCGTGACGGAGGTGTGCCCGGCCGCGCGGCCGACCGTGACCCGCACCTGCGAGCCGTACGGCACCAGGTCGGGCGCGTGGGTGATCGCCCGGGCCGGGACGAAGCCGTCCGCCCGGTCGAACCGGGTGTCCACCACCCGGTCGGTCCCGGGAGCGCCGGCGGCCCCGGAGGCACCGGCCGGTCCGGGAGCACCGGCCGGGCCCTGGGCGGCGGGCGGAGCGATCGGCAGCAGGGCGAGCGGCACCAGCAGCGCACCGGCAGCGGAGGACAGGGGCATCGCGGACCTTCCGACGGGCCGTCAGGGAGAACAACACCCGACACGGTGGCCGCCCCCGCCCCGCCGCGCACGCCGCCGTGCCGCACCGCCACCCGCAGTCACCCGTACGGGAACCGGCACTCGAACAGCACCGCTACGGCCAGCCGGCCCGTCCGGTCCCGACTCGTCCGGTCCCATTCCGTCCCGACCCAGGCCGTCCCGCCGCCCGGTCGGCCATCGGGCAGTCAGCCCGTCGCCGTGATGCCGCGGATCTCGCAGCGCGGGCCGCTGGCGCGCATCAGGCGCAGGTCGGCGGTGATCAGCGGGGCGTGGTGGTGCTCGGCGACCGCGACGTAGGCGGCGTCGTCCGGGGTCAGGTTGTCCTTGAGCTCCCAGATCCGGCCGAGCAGCGGGGCGACCTCCACCTTGCGGATGGCGAGTCCGGGCAGTCGGCGGGTCAGGGCGGTGACCTCTTCGGCCGTCAGTTCCTTGGCGAGGTACAGCCCGCGCAGCGACTGCATCACCTCGATCACCACGTGCTCGGGCGCCACCCACTCGGGGTCGGCGGCCAGCGCGGCCCGGGCGGCGTCGCCCCGGGGGCCCCGGTCGGCGAGCGACAGCACCACTGCGGAAGCGTCCACCACGATCATTCGGCTCACGCTAGTCCGTTCGCCCCGGCCGCCCCGCCACCGGGGTGCTCATCCGCCGCCGACCGGGCCCGCCGAGCCGCCCGCCCCGCCATCCGCCGCGTTCGGCGGCCGGGTGGCGGAAGGGGCGGCGGACGGGAAGGCGGAGGGGCCGGTGGTGGCGGGCGGGCTCGTGTCGGCCGTCAGGGCCCGCTGCCGGGCGGACTCCCGGGCCTGCTCCTCCTCGGTGCTAGGCAGCGCGTCCAGTCCGGCGGCGACCTTGGCGAGCCGGTTGCGGTCCAACGGCGGGTCGCCGCCCTCCGGGCCGGTGGCGGTCAGGACGGTCCGGACGCCGTGGTGGTCGAGCAGGTCCGCCCGGTAAGTGGTCCGGTGCTGCTGGTCGGAGAGTGCGAGCAGCACGCCGTTGGTGTCCTTGCCGGTGACCGGGGCGCACTCCTCGGTGTCCCGGTGGTCGCGGCAGTCGTAGCTCTCGCCGGCGCCCCGCGGCGTCCCGCCGGGCTGCTGCACGCGCACCTCGACCGTCCCGGCGTCCGCGCCGGAGGCGGTGCGGAACCGGGCCCGGACGGTGTCGGTCCGCGTGCCGTCGGCGGTCGAGCCCTCCTCGCTCCAGCTGTCGAGGACCAGGTCCGGGACGAACACCAGCAGCCGGTCGAGCACCACGGGCCTGGCCTTGGTGACCGAGGGCGCGGGGACGGCGGACGGCCCACCGGATCCGGGCCCGAGTCCGGATCCGGATCCGGGCCGGGCGGCCGCCACCGCGGACGGCCCGGGGCCCGCGCCGGGGCGCAGCAGCAGCCCGCCGCCCACCGCGAGCGCGGCGACCACGGCGACCGCCCCGGCCAGCGCGAGCCGCCGCCGCACCCGGATGGCCCGCCCCTCGGCGGTGGCCCCGGCGACCAGCAGGCCGAGGTCGGGCGCGCTGCCACCGACCGCCCGCACGAAGACGTCGCTCAGCTCCTGCTCGGGCATCGGGAGGTTTCTCGCTCTCTGACGGTCGGTGCGGTCGGTGCGGAGGTCAATGCGGTCAATACGGCCGGTGCGGCGGTCAGTGCGGTCACGGCACCAGGCTGTCCAGGTGCGGGGCGAGCTGGCGGCGCAGCCTGGTCAGGGCGCGCAGGGCGCGGACCCGGACGGTGCCGGGGGAGAGCTGGAGTTCGGCGGCGGTCTCGTCGACGCTCCGGTCCTCCCAGTAGCGCAGCACCAGCACCGCCCGGTCCTTGGGCGGCAGTTCGGCGAGCGCGGCGAGCAGGGCGACCCGCAGCGCGGGGTCGTGGTCGGGGGCGGCCTGCTCGGGGACGCTGTGGAGCACGGGGAGTTCGGCGCTGCGGCGCAGCCGCCGGTGCGAGAGGTAGCAGCGGACCAGCACGGTGCGGGCGTACGCGGCGGGGCTCTCGGCGTGCTTGACCCGGTGCCAGGAGGCGTAGATCCGGGCGAGGGCGGTCTGGGTGAGGTCCTCGGCGAGGTGCCAGTCGCCGCACAGCAGCAGCGCGGTGCGGAACAGCGCGGCGCCCCGGGTGTGCGCGAACTCCTCGAACTCGCGCCGCTCCTCGGCGGCCCTGCGTCGTCCCACCACCACCCGCGCACCCCTGTCGCCGTCCCCGTACTCAGAAGACAGACGCGCGGGGCGGCCGGTTGCGTTACGCCCCGGTCGTGCTCGGGGGGTCGGGAGGTGCACCCTGGTGGGAAGCACGGCAGCGCGGTGGTGGGGCGAGCCGGTGGAGTGTGGGCGGAGCCCATGCACTATGGTTTATCTCGACATCGAGATACATTCCGCGTTACGATTTATCTTGACGTCAAGATACTTGCCGAGGGGTCCAGAGGTGCGGACCTCCATCATCGGCCCGGTAAGCGACAGCAGGCAGGTTAGCTAAGGCTTACCTTATCACCGGGTGGACCAAGAAGGAGTCAGTCGTGTCCGCGAACAGCTTCGACGCCCGCAGCTCGCTGCAGGTGGGCGACGAGTCGTACGAGATCTTCAAGCTCTCCGCCGTCGAGGGTGCCGAGCGGCTGCCGTACAGCCTCAAGGTCCTGCTGGAGAACCTGCTCCGCACCGAGGACGGCGCCAACATCACCGCCGACCACATCCGCGCCCTGGGCGGCTGGGACCCGACGGCCGAGCCGTCCGAGGAGATCCAGTTCACCCCGGCGCGCGTGATCATGCAGGACTTCACCGGCGTGCCCTGCGTGGTCGACCTGGCCACCATGCGCGAGGCCGTGAAGGAGCTGGGCGGCGACCCGTCCAAGATCAACCCGCTGGCGCCGGCCGAGCTGGTCATCGACCACTCCGTCATCGCCGACAAGTTCGGCACCCCGGACGCCTTCGTCCAGAACGTCGAGATCGAGTACGGCCGCAACAAGGAGCGCTACCAGTTCCTGCGCTGGGGCCAGACCGCGTTCGACGAGTTCAAGGTCGTCCCGCCCGGCACCGGCATCGTCCACCAGGTCAACATCGAGCACCTGGCCCGCACCGTCATGGTGCGCAACGGCCAGGCGTACCCCGACACCTGCGTCGGCACCGACTCGCACACCACCATGGTCAACGGCCTGGGCGTGCTGGGCTGGGGCGTCGGCGGCATCGAGGCCGAGGCCGCGATGCTCGGCCAGCCGGTCTCGATGCTGATCCCGCGCGTGGTCGGCTTCAAGCTGAACGGCCAGCTCCCGGCCGGCACCACCGCCACCGACCTGGTGCTCACCATCACCGAGATGCTGCGCAAGCACGGTGTGGTCGGCAAGTTCGTCGAGTTCTACGGCGAGGGCGTCACCTCGATCCCGCTGGCGAACCGCGCCACCATCGGCAACATGTCGCCGGAGTTCGGCTCGACCTGTGCGATCTTCCCGATCGACGCCGAGACCATCAACTACCTGAAGCTCACCGGCCGCGACGAGCAGCAGCTCGCCCTGGTCGAGGCGTACGCCAAGGAGCAGGGCCTCTGGCACGACCCGTCGGTCGAGCCGGTCTACTCCGAGTACCTGGAGCTGGACGTCTCCACCGTCGTCCCGTCGATCTCCGGCCCGAAGCGCCCGCAGGACCGGGTGGTCCTGGCCGAGGCCGCCACCAAGTTCGCCGAGGCGCTGCCGACCTACTCGGCCGAGGCCTCGAAGCCGACCACCGTCACCTCCCCCGACGGCTCGACCTACGAGATCGACAACGGCGCGGTCGTGATCGCCTCGATCACCTCCTGCACCAACACCTCCAACCCCTCCGTCATGCTGGGCGCCGCCCTGCTGGCGAAGAAGGCCGTGGAGAAGGGCCTGCACGTCAAGCCCTGGGTCAAGACCACCCTGGCGCCCGGCTCCAAGGTCGTCATGGACTACTACGAGAAGGCCGGCCTGCTCCCGTACATGGAGAAGCTGGGCTTCAACCTGGTCGGCTACGGCTGCGTCACCTGCATCGGCAACTCGGGCCCGCTGCCCGAGGAGGTCTCCGCCGCGGTGAACGAGTCGGACCTCGCGGTGGTCTCGGTGCTCTCCGGCAACCGCAACTTCGAGGGCCGGATCAACCCGGACGTCAAGATGAACTACCTGGCCTCCCCGCCGCTGGTGGTCGCCTACGCCCTGGCCGGCAACATGAACGTCGACATCACCAAGGACGCCCTGGGCCAGGACGCCGACGGCAACGACGTCTTCCTCGCCGACATCTGGCCGTCGGAGCAGGAGGTGGCCGACACGGTCGCCAACTCCATCGACCAGGACATGTTCGCCAAGGACTACGCGGACGTCTTCGCCGGTGACCACCGCTGGCAGTCGCTGCCCATCCCGACCGGCAACACCTTCGAGTGGGACGCCGAGTCCACCTACGTCCGCAAGCCCCCGTACTTCGAGGGCATGGCCAAGACCCCGAGCCCGGTGAGCGACATCTCCGGCGCCCGCGTGCTGGCCAAGCTGGGCGACTCGGTCACCACCGACCACATCTCCCCGGCCGGCAACATCAAGCCCGGCACCCCGGCGGCGCAGTACCTGACCGCCAACGGCGTGGAGAAGCGCGACTTCAACTCGTACGGCTCGCGCCGCGGCAACCACGAGGTGATGATCCGCGGCACCTTCGCCAACATCCGCCTGCGCAACCAGATCGCGCCGGGCACCGAGGGCGGCTACACCCGCGACTTCACCCAGGCCGACGCGCCGGTGTCGTTCATCTACGACGCCTCGCAGAACTACCAGGCCGCGGGCACCCCGCTGGTGGTCCTGGCGGGCAAGGAGTACGGCTCCGGCTCGTCCCGCGACTGGGCGGCCAAGGGCACCGCGTTGCTCGGCGTCAAGGCCGTCATCGCCGAGTCCTACGAGCGCATCCACCGCTCCAACCTGATCGGCATGGGCGTCCTGCCGCTGCAGTTCCCGGCCGGCGAGAACGCCGACTCGCTGGGCCTGACCGGCGAGGAGACCTTCGAGTTCACCGGTGTCACCGAGCTGAACGAGGGCCGCACCCCGAAGACCGTCAAGGTCAAGGCGGTCGGCCCGGCGGGCACGAGCACCGAGTTCGACGCGGTGGTGCGCATCGACACCCCCGGTGAGGCGGACTACTACCGCAACGGCGGCATCCTGCAGTACGTGCTGCGCAGCCTGATCGGCTGACGGCGCCAGTAGGCCGCGAGGGGCCGGACCGCATCGTGCGGTCCGGCCCCTTGTGCGTTTCCGGCCAATGGACTAAACCTCTCCCTCAGCACATGGTCCATACCAATTGACGCTGAATCGGAGAGATTCACGGAATGACCAGACGCACATCCGCGGTCCTCGCCGCCGTCCTGCTCGCCTCCGCCTCGGCCTTCGCGGCCGCCCCGGCGCAGGCCCACGAGAAGAACCACCGGCTGGAGGGCCAGCGGGTCGGCTACTTCACCCAGTGGGGCATCTACAGCGGCTCCACCGCCAAGAAGGTCCAGGACAGCGGCCAGGCCGGCAAGCTGACCGTGATCAACTACGCCTTCGGCAACGTCTCCGCCGACGGCACCTGCTTCGAGGCCAACGGGGCCGGGGCGGGCGACGCCTGGGCCGACTACCAGCGCCCGGTGGGTGCCGAGGAGTCGGTGGACGGCGTGGCCGACACCGCCGACCAGCCGCTCAAGGGCAACTTCAACCAGCTCCGCAAGCTCAAGGCGGAGAACCCGCAGCTGCGCGCGGTGGTCTCGCTGGGCGGCTGGAGCTGGTCCAAGTACTTCTCGGACGCGGCGCTCACCGACGCCTCGCGGAAGAAGTTCGTCTCCTCCTGCATCGACCTGTACCTCAGGGGGAACCTGCCGCAGCTGGGCTCCGCCGAGGGCGGCGCGGGCGCGGGCGCCGGGGTGTTCGACGGCATCGACATCGACTGGGAGTACCCGGGCGGCGGCGGTGACGGCGGCAACGTGGTGCGGCCCGAGGACGGCAGGAACTACACCCTGCTGATGCAGGAGTTCCGCCGCCAGCTGGACGCGCTGTCCGGCAAGAAGGGCCCGCACTACCTGCTCACCGCGGCGGTCCCGGCCGGTGAGTCGAAGATCGACCAGATCGAGGTCAAGAAGGTCGCCAAGTCGGTGGACTGGCTGAACCTGATGACCTACGACCTGCACGGCCCGTGGGAGGCGCAGGGGCCGACCAACCACGACGCCAACCTGTACGCGGACCGGGCCGACGCCTCCGGGCAGCAGCTCAGCGTCGACCGGGTGGTGCGGACCTACCTGGACCGCGGCCTGCCCGCGAAGAAGGCCGTGGTGGGCGTCCCGTTCTACGGCTACGGTTGGACGGGCGTGCCAGCCGGCCCGAAGGGCGACGGCCTGTACCAGTCCGCCACCGGGTTGTCCCGGGGCGGAAACCTGCCGTACAACCAGATCAAGGACCTGCCGGGCACGGTCTTCACCGACCGCGCGCACGGCGCGACCTGGAAGTACGACGGCACCGAGTTCTGGACGTACGACACCCCGGACCTGCTGACCCGCAAGGCCCGTTACGTCGAGCAGAACGACCTGGGCGGCGTGATGGCCTGGTCGCTGGACAACGACGACGCCCGGGGCACCCTGGTCGCCGCCCTGGACAAGGGCCTCCGGGAGGACTGACCGCCGTCGGGCGGTTCCGTGCGCAGCTTCGCACATCACGGTTCGATCGCCGTGTTGCGCGAAGCTGCGCATTTCTATGTTCTTGCGAGCATCAACGCGCTAGATTCCGGTGCATGCCTGGCGCGAACACGTAATCTGCAGGGTCCCTGCACATTGCACATGCTGCATCGCGGACAACGGTTCGACTGTCAGGTTTGTTATCAGACCCGCTGACTATTGCCGCTGAGTGAACAGTGGACTATACCTTTGCAGCATCATCACACCGCCTCTGACCGGCACCTTCGCCGCTGGGCACCTTTCGGGCTACGGGAGTTGACGATACGTCAGCTCCGGTCCACTTCTTCTGGAACTGAGGGGTTAGGGCACGCATGGGCTCTGCAACCGAGTACAACCGCCGCGACCTGTTCAAGCGCGCGGCTGCGATCACCGTCCTCGCGGCCGGCGGCACCTCGCTGCTCGCGGCCTGTGCCGGCGGTTCCGGCAGCGGTGACAGCAAGTCGAGCGCCGCGCCGTCGCTCGGCAGCGACAGCAAGAACCCGTTCGGGGTCAAGGCCAGCGACGCGCTGGACGTCGTGATCTTCAAGGGCGGCTACGGCGACGACTACGCCAAGGTCTTCGAGGACGCCTACAAGAAGGCGTACGCCGGTGCGAACGTCTCCCACCTGGGCACCCAGGAGATCAGCGGCAAGCTGCAGCCGCGCTTCAACGCCGGCAGCCCGCCGGACGTCTTCGACAACTCCGGCGCCCAGGCCATGAAGGCGGACGTCCTGGTCAGCGCCGACCAGCTGACCGACCTGACGGTCCTGCTGGACGCCCCGTACCTGGACGACCCGTCCAAGAAGATCCGCGACGTGCTGCTGCCCGGCACCGTCGAGCAGGGCACCATCAACGGCAAGATGTACTCGCTGAACTACGTCTACACCGTGTTCGGCCTGTGGTACTCCGCCAAGCTCTTCAAGGAGAAGGGCTGGACCCCGCCGAAGACCTGGGACGAGTTCATCACCCTCTGCGGCACCATCAAGGCCGCGGGCATCGCCCCGTTCGCGCACCAGGGCAAGTACCCCTACTACGCGAACTACGTCATCTTCAGCCTGATCGCCAAGCAGGGCGGCCTGGACCTGGTCAAGAAGATCAACGCCTGCGACGCGACGGCCTGGGACGACCCGGCGGTGCTGGCCGGCGTCACCGCGTTCAACAAGATCATGGAGGGCGACTTCCTCCTCCCCGGCACCAACGGCATGACCCACACCGAGTCGCAGACCGCCTGGTGCCAGGGCAAGGCCGCCTTCATCCCGTCCGGCTCCTGGCTGGAGAACGAGATGCTGGCCTCCACCCCGGCCGACTTCGACATGGCCTTCCTGCCCATCCCGTCGCTGCCGAACGACAAGCTGCCCGCCACCGCCCTCTGGGCCGGCGCCGGCGAGCCGTTCATGGTCCCCAGCAAGGCCAAGAACAAGGCCGGCGGCCTCGAGTTCCTGCGCATGATGCTGACCAAGGACGGTTCCTCGAAGTTCGTGGCCACCGCGAACTCGCTCACCGTCCTGAAGGACGGCGTCAACGCGGACGTCCCGCTCAAGCCGGGCACCAAGTCCTCGGCCGCGGCGGTCAAGGCGGCCGGCGACGTCACCTTCAACTTCAGCTTCCAGGACCTGCAGACCGCGTTCGACGCCGAGGTCGAGAACGCCACCAACGAGCTGGTCAACAAGCGCATCTCCCCGGCGGAGTGGGTCTCCCGCGGCAAGGCCGCCACCTCCAAGAAGGTCTGACCCCCCAGCAGGCCGACGGCTTGACACCGCAAGGCCGGGGCCCGCACGCGGGCCCCGGCCGTTCCACGCGATACCGCAGTTCCAGGCCTGTCTGACCACAGGCTGTCGGCGGACAGGAGCAGCTCCCATGCGACACCGTAAAACACCCTTCATCTTCGGGTTCCTCGTGGTTCCCGTCGTGCTGTACATCGCCCTGGTCATCTGGCCCTACCTGCAGACCTTCGGCTACTCGCTGACCGACTGGTCCGGCGCCTCGCCCGACATGAACTTCATCGGGCTGGACAACTACACCAAGCTCTTCCAGGACAGCGCCTTCCTCGACGCGCTGCAGCACAACCTGCTGCTGCTGATCGTGCTGCCGCTGGCCACCATCCTGCTGGCGCTGTTCTTCGCCTTCATGCTCAACGTGGGCGGCAAGAGCGGCACCGGCGGCGTGCAGGGCGTGCGCGGCTCGGCCTTCTACAAGGTCGTCTTCTTCTTCCCGCAGGTGCTGTCGGTCGCCATCCTGTCGGTGCTGTTCCAGGGCGTGTACCGGACCGACAAGGGCGGCCTGCTCAACGGCGTCCTGATCGCGCTCGGCATCGTCGACGAGAACCACCCCTGGGACTTCGCGTCCAATCCGACCTTCGGCCTGTGGTGCGTCATGGGCGTGATCATCTGGTCCGGCGTCGGCTTCTACCTGGTGCTGTTCTCGGCCGCCATGCAGAGCATCCCGAAGGACATCTACGAGGCCGCCCTGCTGGACGGCGCCAAGCGCGGCACCACCTTCTTCAAGATCACGCTGCCGCTGCTCTGGGAGAGCATCCAGACCGCCTGGGTCTACCTGGCGATCGCCGCGATGGACGCCTTCGCCCTGGTCTCCACCATGACCCCCGGCGCGTACTACGGCGGTGGCCCGGACCACCACAGCGAGATCATGGCGACCTTGCTGATGCGCAACTTCATCACCTACGGCAAGGCCGGCTACGCCTGCGCCATGGGTGTGGTGATCTTCTTCATCACCCTGGTCCTGTCCGTCGTCTCGCTCCGGGTCACCCGGCGCGAGAAGATCGAGTTCTGAGGTTCCCGGCATGAGCACCAACACCGACGCGACCACCGGAGTCCCGGCCCAGCGCAGCGGAGGGAACGACAAGCCGCGCAAGCCCGGCAAGAACCAGCGCTTCGCCGACGGCGGGGGAGTCCTCAACGTCTTCTCGCACGGCTTCCTGGCCCTGTGGGCCGTGCTGATCATCGTCCCGCTGATCTGGATCGTCCTCGGCTCGTTCAAGAACAACACCGAGATCGGCAACAGCGCCTGGAGCTGGCCCTCGCACTGGGGCTTCGACGCCTTCACCCGCGCCTGGGACAAGGGCATCGGCGACTTCTTCGTCAGCACCGTGATCGTGCTGGCGGGCTCGCTCACGCTGACCATGCTGCTCGGTTCGATGGCCGCCTACGTGCTGGCCCGCTACGAGTTCCGCGGCAACCGGGTCATCTACTACTTCTTCGTGGCCGGCGCGATGTTCCCGGTCTACCTGGCGCTCGTCCCGCTGTTCTTCATGATGAAGAACCTCGGCACCGTCATCCCGTGGCTCGGCCTGAACCAGTACGCCGGCCTGATCCTGGTCTACACGGCCTACTCGCTGCCGTTCACCGTGTTCTTCCTGCACTCGTTCTTCCGGTCGCTGCCCAGCGCCGTCCACGAGGCCGCGATGATCGACGGCTGCTCGCACACCCGGGCGTTCTTCCAGGTCATGGTGCCGATGGCGAAGTCCGGCCTGATCAGCGTGTTCATCTTCAACGTGCTCGGCCAGTGGAACCAGTACCTGCTGCCGCTGACCCTGATGCAGCAGCAGAGCAGCGGTGACCCGGACCGCTCGATGCTGGCCCAGGGCCTGATGAACCTGGCCCAGCAGTCCGGCTACGCCAGCGACTTCCCCGGCCTGTTCGCCGGCATGACGATCGCCATGCTGCCGGTGCTGGTGGTGTACCTGTCCTTCCAGCGCCAGGTCCAGGCGGGCCTGACCTCGGCCACCCTGAAGTAGCCGCAGTACCCTCGCACGTGGGGCAACTCCCTTTCCAGAGAAGGGAGTCGCCCCACTCTGCGTCACTGGGCGTCGCACTCCTGGGCGCGCAGCGCGCGGGCCAGGTCGTCCCGGCACTCCAGCACCAGCCGGCGCAGCGCCGGGGCGGCGTCCGGGCGGGTGGACAGCCAGGCGTCGGTGGCCGCCAGGGTCTCCGGGGTGGTCTGGTAGCGCGGGAAGAAGCCGCCGACGATCCGCATGGCGATCTCGATCGAGCGCTCCGCCCAGACCGTCTCCAGTGCCTCGAAGTACGGCGCGGCGTACGGCGCGGTCAGCTCCCGCTGCCCGGGCCGGTTGAAGCCCGCGATCTCGGCCTCGACCAGGGCGTTGGGCAGCTCGTCGGAGTCGACCACCGCGGCCCAGGCGGCGGCCTTGGCCTCCGGGGTGGGCAGCGCGGCCAGGCACTGGGTCCGCTGCCGGCGGCCGCCGGCGGTGTTGTCGCGCTCCAGCTCGGCGGCCAGCTCCTCGGCGGAGGCCCGCCCGTGCGAGGCGAGCGCCAGCCAGAAGCTCCAGCGCAGCTCCTGGTCGACCGTCAGGCCGTCGATCCGGCCGGTGCCGTCCAGCAGGCCGCGCAGCAGCTGCAGGTGGTCGGCCCGCTCGGCGGTGTCGGCCAGGAAGCGGGCCCAGGCCAGCTGGTGGTCGCTGCCGGGGGTGGCCTGCGACAGCTCGCGCAGCGCGCACTCGGCCAGCGCGGTGCCGTACTCGGCGCGCCTGGCCGGGTCGGCGTACACCGCCAGCGCGTCGCCGGCCTGCTGGTGCAGCGACTGCAGCACGCCGACGTCGGACTCCCGGCCGGCGAAGCGCAGCACCAGGTCGAGGTAGTCCCGGGTGGGCATCAGGCCGTCCCGGGTCAGGTTCCACACCGCGGACCAGGCCAGCGCCCGGGCCAGGCCGGGCGCGTCGGGCCCGGCCTCGTCGGCGAGGCCGCCGAGGCCGCCGAGGCCGCCGAGGCCGGTGCGCAGGGTCTCCAGCGAGCGCTCGTCGAACCGGACCTTGCAGTACGTCAGGTCGTCGTCGTTGACCAGCACCAGCGCGGGCACCGGGCGCCCGGCCGCCGCGGCGACCACGGTGCGCTCCCCGGCCACGTCCAGCTCGTAGCGGTCGGTGCGCAGCAGCGCGCCGTCCGCGTCCAGGTCGTACAGGCCGACCGCGATCCGGTGCGGGCGCAGCGGCGTGCCGTCCTGGCGGACCGCCAGCTCGGTGATCCGGCCCTCGGCGTCGTGCACCAGCTCGGGGGTCAGGGTGTTGACGCCGGAGGTCTGCAGCCAGGCGGCGGACCAGGCGCGCAGGTCGCGGCCGCTGGTCTCCTCCAGGGCGTCCAGCAGGTCGGTCAGGACGGTGTTGCCGAAGGCGTGCTTCCTGAAGTAGGCGCGGGCGCCCTCGAAGAAGGCGTCCCGGCCGACGTAGGCGACCAGCTGCTTGAGGACGGAGGCGCCCTTGGCGTAGGTGATGCCGTCGAAGTTGAGCTTGGCGTCCTCGAGGTCGCGGATGTCCGCGGTGATCGGGTGGGTGGTGGGGAACTGGTCCTGCCGGTAGGCCCACGCCTTGCGGCGGTTGGCGAAGGTGATCCAGGCGGAGCGGTACCGGGTGCCGGCGCCGATCTGCGCGTAGGAGCCCATGAAGTCGGCGAACGACTCCTTCAGCCACAGGTCGTCCCACCACTTCATGGTGACCAGGTCGCCGAACCACATGTGGGCCATCTCGTGCAGGATCACGTTGGCCCGGGACTCGTACGCGGCCTCGGTGACCTTCGAGCGGAAGACGAACTCCTCGCGGAAGGTCACGCAGCCGGGGTTCTCCATCGCGCCGATGTTGTACTCGGGGACGAAGCACTGGTCGTACTTGCCGAACGGGTACGGGTAGTCGAACTCCTGGTGGAAGAAGTCCAGGCCCTGCTTGGTGACGGTGAGGATCTCGTCGGCGTCGAAGTGCGGGGCCAGCGAGCGCCGGCAGGTGGCGGCCAGCGGGATCTCCAGCCGGGTGCCGTCCGGGAGTTCGCGGGTGTAGTGGTCGCGCACCACGTGGTACGGGCCGGCCACCACGGCGGTCAGGTAGGTGGAGATCGGCCGGGTCGGCGCGAACTCCCAGGTGCGGGCGGCGCCCTCGTCGGTGATCCGCTCGTGCACCGCGTTGGCGTACACGTCCCAGGCCGCCGGGGCGGTCACGGTGAAGGTGAACGGGGCCTTCAGGTCCGGCTGTTCGAAGTTCGCGAAGACCCGGCGGGCGTCGGCCGGCTCGTAGTGGGTGTAGAGGTAGGTCTCGCCGTCCGCCGGGTCGACGAAGCGGTGCAGGCCCTCGCCGGTGCGGCTGTACGCGCACTCGGCGACCACGGTCAGCTCGTTGTGCGCGGCCAGCACCGGCAGCGTCACCCGGGCGCCGTCGAACACCTCCGCCGGGTCCAGCGCGAGGCCGTTCAGCTCGACCGAGACCACCTCGGGGGCCAGCAGGTCGGCGAAACTGGTGGCGCCCGGCTCCGCGCAGTCGAACGAGATCCGGGTGGTGGAACGGAAGGTGGGCCGGCCGGGGTCGGCCGCCGCACTGACGTCCAGGTGGACGCGGTAGCTCTCCACCCGGATGATCGCGGCCCGGTCGCGGGCCTCCTCACGGCTCAGGTTCTTGCCCGGCACGTCGGCACTCCTCTGTACGGAACACACGGTTTCGGAGCGCTCATGGCACTCCGTCGTGGGCATCCTTTCACGCCCCCCGAGCTGTGCCATTGCACTGGAGGCGGAATCATCGCGGGCACCTTGCGGTTGGACCCCCGGGGGACTCCCGAACGCCTCCGCCCGCCGACCCGAAGGACGCCGTCAGTGACGACCGCAGACTCCCGCAAGATCGCCGACTTCTGGTTCGACCCGATCTGCCCCTGGGCCTGGATGACCTCCCGCTGGATGCTCGAGGTCGAGAAGCTCCGCCCGGTGGACACCCGCTGGCACGTGATGAGCCTGTCCGTCCTCAACGAGGGCCGGGACGACCTGTCCGACTTCTACCGGGAGATGCTGGCCGCCGGCTGGGGCCCGGTCCGGGTGCTGATCGCCGCCGCCCAGGCGCACGGCGACAAGGTGC
The DNA here is from genome assembly GCF_026802215.1 of Kitasatospora sp. YST-16. Lineage (NCBI taxonomy): Bacteria > Bacillati > Actinomycetota > Actinomycetes > Kitasatosporales > Streptomycetaceae > Kitasatospora > Kitasatospora sp. YST-16. Next base: position 2,219,674 of record NZ_CP113837.1, on the reverse strand, counting down.
TCGGCCCGCTCTACACCGAGCTCGGCACCCGCTTCCACAACCAGGGCCTGCCCAACAACCGGGAGACCATCGTCGCCGCGCTGCGCGCCGCCAACCTCCCGGAGGAGCTCGCCGACGCCGCCGACACCGACGCGTACGACGACGCGCTGCGCGCCTCGCACGCCGAGGGCATCGGCCTGGTCGGCGAGGACGTCGGCACCCCGGTGATCGCCGTCGACGGCCCGGAGGGCGACCGGGTCGCCTTCTTCGGCCCGGTCGTCACCCCCACCCCGCGCGGCGAGGCCGCCGCCCGGCTCTGGGACGGCACCATCCTGGTCGCCTCCACCCCCGGCTTCTACGAGATCAAGCGCACCCGCACCGCGGGCCCGTCCTTCGAGTAGCACCCCGAGCAGCACCCCCGCGGAAGGGGGAGGGAACCCCGCGCCCCGTCAGGGACGCGGGGTTCCCGCCGTCCCGGCCCCCCTGCTCCGCAGCGCGCCCGCCACGGCCAGCACCAGCGTCAGCCCGGCCGTGAAGTACAGCTGCACGCGGTTGGCGGAGTCCAGCGTCATCAGCACCAGCACCGCCAGGATCGCGGCCAGCGCCAGGTACGTCAGGTACGGGAACGCCCACATCCGGACGGGCAGTTCGGCCGCCGGGGAGCGGCGGCGCATCCGCAGCTGGGCCACGCAGATGAACGCCCAGACCACCAGCACCGCCGCGCCCACCATGTTGAGCAGCCAGGAGAAGACCGTCTCCGGCCACCAGTAGGAGAGCAGCACCGCGAGGAAGCCGAACCCGCACGAGGCCAGCACCGCCCGGCGCGGCACCCCGCCGGAGAGCCGGGCCAGCGGGCGCGGCCCGTGGCCGCGGGCGATCAGCGAGTGCGCCATCCGGGAGGAGCCGTAGATGTTGGCGTTCATCGCGGACAGCAGCGCGATCAGCACCACCACGTTCATCAGCTGCGCCGCCCCGGGGATGCCCAGCGCGTCCAGCACCGCGACGTACGGTCCCGGCTTCACCACCGCCGGGTCGTCCCACGGCACCAGCGTGACGATCACCGCCATCGAACCGACGTAGAACAGCGCGATCCGCCACATCGCCGTGCGCACCGCGATCGCCACGCTGCGCCGCGGGTCCTCGGACTCGGCGGCGGCGATGGTGACGGTCTCCAGCCCGCCGTACGCGAAGACCGAGGCGAGCAGGCCGGTGATCAGGCCGCTCGCGCCGCCCGGCAGGAAACCGCCGTGGCCGGTCAGGTTGGACAGCCCGGGCGCGGGGGTGCCGGGCAGCAGGCCGCAGACCGCCAGCACGCCGATCACCAGGAAGGCGGTGATGGCCAGCACCTTGACCGCGGCGAACCAGAACTCGAACTCGCCGAAGTTGCGCACGGCCGCCAGGTTGGTCAGGCAGAAGAACGCCATGAAGACCGCCACCCAGGCCCAGGACGGCACGCCGGGCAGCCAGCCGGAGACGATCCCGGCCGCGCCGATCGCCTCCACCGCGACGCCCACGCACAGCAGCACCCAGAACAGCCAGCCCACGGTGAACCCGGCCCACGGCCCGATCTCCCGGTCCGCGTGCACCGAGAAGGAACCGGAGGCCGGGCGGGCCGCGGACATCTCGCCGAGCATCCGCATCACCAGCATCACCAGCAGCCCGGAGGCGGCGAAGGCCAGCACCACGGCCGGCCCGGCGGCGGCGATCCCGGCGCCGGAGCCGACGAACAGCCCGGCGCCGATCACCCCGCCGAGCGCGATCATCGACAGGTGGCGCTGCTTCAGCCCGTGGGCCAGGCCCGCGTCCTCGGTGCCCGGCCGCGGGGCGGCCGCCGTCTCGGGAGTGGGGGTGCGGGTCATGCGGAAGGATCCAGACTGTTCGACTACCGGGCGCTTTCGCGGGGATCTGTCCACTATTCGGCATCTGTCCGGGGCCTCCCAGGGCGGTACCGCCATCCGGACGGCCGGGACACGCAGCGCGACGGGACGGACACCCGCGGTGCTGGTGAGGGCTCGGTCACAGGCCGGACCCGACAAGCCGGGACGGTCGGCTTTTGTCACGGCCGACGCGGCGGGAAGCACCTGACCCCGCGTAGGTTCACAGGTGATCACCCGCATCGGACCCCCGGGAGCAGCCATGGCCATCGCCGCGCCGACACCCTCCACCGCCGTCCTCGCCGACCTGCTGCCGCAGGCGTCCACCCGGCTCGGTGCGCGCACCCGCGACCTGGCCCTGGTGGCCGGCGGCGCCGCGCTGACCGGCCTGGCCGCGCAGCTGTCGGTGCCCGTCCCCGGCTCCCCGGTGCCGGTGACCGGCCAGACCTTCGCCGCCCTGCTGGTCGGCACCGCGCTCGGCGCCCGCCGCGGCGCCGCCGCGCTCGGCCTCTACCTGGCGGCCGGCGCGGCCGGCCTGCCCTGGTTCGCCGAGGGCACCTCGGGCGCCGGCCTGGCCACCTTCGGCTACGTGATCGGCTTCGTGCTGGCCGCCGCGCTGACCGGCGCGCTGGCCCGCCGCGGCGCCGACCGCAGCCCGCTGGCCACCGCCGGCGCGATGGCGCTCGGCAGCCTGACCATCTACGCCGTCGGCGTGCCCTACCTGGCCTTCGCCCTGGACGTCCCGCTGGCGAAGGCCGCCCACCTCGGCCTGTACCCCTACCTGGTCGGCGACGCGCTCAAGCTGGTGCTCGCCATGGGCGCCCTGCCGCTCACCTGGAAGCTGCTCGGCCGCCGCTGACGCACCGTCACCACCGCCGGGTCCGCGCCCCTGTCGGGGAGCGGGCCCGGCGGCATGTCACACTCGTGGGCATGCGCGTCTACCTGGGCTCCGACCACGCCGGATACGAACTGAAGAACCACCTCGTCGAGTGGCTGAAGGGGGCCGGGCACGAGCCGGTCGACTGCGGCCCGCACATCTACGACGCCGAGGACGACTACCCGCCGTTCTGCCTCCGGGCGGCCGAGCGCACCGCCGCCGACCCCGAGGCGCTGGGCGTGGTGATCGGTGGCTCCGGCAACGGCGAGGCGATCGCCGCCAACAAGGTCAAGGGCGTCCGGGCCGCCCTCGCCTGGAGCGAGCAGACCGCCGCCCTCGGCCGCGAGCACAACAACGCCAACGTGATCTCGGTCGGCGGCCGGATGCACACCGTCGACGAGGCCACCAAGTTCGTCGAGATCTTCCTCAACACCCCGTACAGCGGCGAGCCGCGGCACACCCGCCGGATCGAGATGCTGTCCGAGTACGAGACCACCGGCGAGCTCCCGCCGATCCCGGCGCACCACCCGCAGGGCTGAGCGGACGGGGGGACGCCCGCGCGTCCCCCCGCCCGAGGCGCCGTCAGAACCCGTGCGGCAGCCAGGGCTCCAGGCCCGAGCGGAACGCCGCCGCGGCCGGCTCCAGCGCCCCCGGCCGCAGCTCCCGCACCAGGCCCGCCGCGGCCAGCGCCGCCAGCGAACCGCCGCCCAGGTACACCGAGCCCAACTCGCGGACGTCCAGCTCCAGTTCGGCCGCCGCGTCGGTCCGCACGCAGGTGACCGGACCGCCCGGCGCGGCCGTCAGCCGCCACCGCCCCGCGTTCCACGGGCAGAACGCGTCGGTCACCTCCAGCACCACGTCCACCGCCGCCGGGTACCCCCGCGCCTCCAGCGCCGCCGGCAGGTCCACCAGCCGCACGAACAGGCCGTCCACGATCCGCGGCGCCAGGTGCCGGACGTCCGACACCAGGTGCAGCAGCGCGTCGTCCACCGGCAGGTTGTACGCCTCCACCCGCTCGGTCAGGTCCAGGTCCAGCAGGAACTCCCACAGCCGGGCGTACACCCAGGGCTGCTCCGCCTGCACCGCCCGCACCCGCACCACCCCGGCCGCGCCGCGCTCGTTCCACTCCGGCTTCACCGCGTACCGGGCGTAGCCCAGCAGTTCGCCGCCGTCCGGGTCCTCGGCCAGCACGCACTGCAGCGGCGAGTAGCCGTTCCGGTCGGCCGGCGGGTCCAGCACCGGCAGCTTCTCCCAGCCCGGCCGCCGCACCAGGGTGCCCGGCCGCCCGGTGGCCAGCCGGTCGTACAGCTCCTCGCAGCGCGCCAGCTCCGCCACCGGGTCGGCCAGCCGCAGCACCAGGCCGCCGCGCCGCTCCGGGGTGTGCACCCGGACCTTGCCGCGCAGCGCCGACACCACCGTCTTCCGGCTGCCCGGCCCGTACCCGAACCGGCCGTAGATCACCGGCTCGGACGCCGTCAGCACCGCCACCGGCTCCCCGGCCGCCCGCACGTCGTCCAACTGCCGGCGCATCAGCGCGGTCAGCGCGCCGCGCCGCCGGTGGGTCGGCAGCACGCCCACCATCGTCACCCCCGCGGCCGGCACCACCGCCCCGCCCGGCACCGCCAGCCGGAAGCTGAACGCCCCCGCCCCGCCCACCGTCCGCCCGCCCTCGCAGACCGCCAGCGAGCGCTCCACCTCGGTCAACTCCCGCCACAGCGCCCGGGCCTCCGGCGCCTCCTCGACACCGCCGAAGGCCACGTCGATCGTCCGGTACCAGCTCTCCCACTCCTCGGCGCGCAACGGACGTACGGTCAAGTCGGGGTGTCGAATCGTCATGCCGCCCTCCCTATCACCGCCCCCCACCCCCGGCGAGCGAATAACCGCCCCGCCGCCGACGTGTCCCCGGCGGCCGAAACCCGCCGGGCCCGGCACCGTCCGCTGCACCCGGTGCCACCCGCCCCGTCGACGCGGGCACCCGCGGTGGATAAGGTCGGTCCCCATGGTCGGCAGCGCGCGTCCCAGTGCGACGGGCCGGGACGGCGGACCGTCCCGCGAACCCGTGACGGCCCGGCTGCGCGCGGCGCTGTATCGGGCCCGGCGCAGGCTGCGCCGCACCGGGGTCGACTACTTCCGCGGCGACGGCGCCGACTGGTGGGCGTTCGCCGCGCTCGCCCTGCTCGTCCCGCTGCTGGTGCTGCTCAACATCCTCGTCCCGGACTGGGCCCCGCCCACCGCCCTGGTGCTGCCGGTGCTGGCCGGCGCGCTGCTGCTGCGCCCCGGCACCCTGGTGCTGCTGTACGCCGTCGCCGCCGCCGGGCTGATCACCGAGTCGCTGGTGCACACCGGCGAACAGGTGGCCAGCGAACGCCCCGAGGCGTACACCCACGGCGTCACCCCCGGCGCCGCCCTGGTGGTCGGCGCGGTCGGCGTCGCCGGACTGCTGGTCGCCCAGTTCCGCCGCCGGATCGGCGTGCCCTGGCGCGGCGGCTCCACCATGCTCTTCGACCTGCGCGAACGGATCCGGGTGCAGGGCCGCGTCCCGCACCTGCCCGACGGCTGGCACACCGACACCGCGCTCCGCCCGGCCGGCGGCCAGTCCTTCTCCGGCGACTTCATGGTCGCCGCCCGCACCGGCCCGGTGCTCGAAGTGGTGCTCGCCGACGTCTCCGGCAAGGGCATGGACGCCGGCAGCCGCGCCCTGCTGCTCTCCGGCGCCTTCGGCGGCCTGCTCGGCTCGCTGCCCGCCCACGACTTCCTGCCCGCCGCCAACGGCTACCTGCTGCGCCAGGACTGGGCCGAGGGCTTCGCCACCGCCGTCCACCTGGTGGTCGACCTGGACACCGGCGAGTACGAACTCCTCTCGGCCGGCCACCTGCCCGGCATGCACCGCCTGGCCGGAGCGGGCCACTGGGAGGTCAAGGAGGCCGAGGGCCCGCTGCTCGGCGTCTACGACGGCGCCAAGTTCGAGGGCGTGCGCGGTACTTTGGGACCCGGCGACGTGCTGATGCTGTGCACCGACGGCATGGTGGAGGTCCCCGGCCGGGACCTGGGCGAGGGCATGGACCGGCTGATGGGCGAGGCCGACCGGCTGGTCGCCACCATCCCGGCGGCCGGCCGCCCCGGGGCCGCGGTCCGGCTGATCGACAGCGTGGCCAAGCACGTCAACGACGACCGGGCGGTGCTGCTGGTCTGGCGCCGCTGAGCCCCGCCGGGGGCGCGGTCGAGCGGCGCCGGTGCGGTGGCGGGGCGGCGGCGGGGCGGTGGCCCGGAGGCGCTGCCGGGTGCGGGGGAGCGGTGTGCACGGAGTGCCCACGGAGTGTCAAACCCGGGCGTTGATCTTCGGCCAATTCCGGTGCCCGGCCCGGCCGGTGGGCCGCCGACCGGCCTGCCTGCCGGTTTGCCGCCCGGGCCGCCGCGGACCGCCTCCCGCCGACGCTCCGTCAGAACCCGTCCGCTATCGTCACGGTCGGCGGAAATCAGTCCCACCACCCGGGTTGGAGCCCCCGGCGACGGGGCAAGTCCTTTACGCAGTCCGCACGAGCGACCACACTGAGTCCGGATGGAGTGGTGGGGACACGGGGGGCAGGGGCCGGTTTCCGCCTGGAGCCGTCGGCGGTTCCGACCTGAATCCCCGCCACGAATCGAGGAAGTGAGTCCCGGTGGCCTTCTCCGTCTCCGCCCTTGTCCTGTTCGGCGTCATCGTCGCCATCTTCATCCGCAACAAGCAGATGAAGGGCGGGCACGCCATCGTCGCCGCGCTGTTCGGCTTCATGCTCAGCCAGTCGACCATGGCCGGTCCGATCCAGCAGTTCCTCAACTCGGTCTCCAAGGCCATCGCCGGCATCGCGGGCTGACGCCCCGCCGGCACCGGGGGGAGCGCGTTCCGGCGGGCGGGGGCACCCCCGTTCCGGACCAAAGTCCTGCCCGCGGGTGACCAGGGTCACCCGATCCGTCACGCCAGGTCAGCGCCCGGGCGCATACGGTGGCCGAAGTCGCCCACCGTATGTGGTTCGTGGGCGCATCGTCATGATCCCGTACGCGCACCGCAGCCCGCCGTCGGCGGAGCGTGACCTGGCGGACCGTCAGCCCCCTCCCGATCCCGGGACCGGGGCCTACCGGCGCTTGCCAGCTCCGCGAACCGTGGGTTTTGCTTCCTCCGCAGCCCGGACATCGGCCGGGCTGGCCGCCGAGCGGAACGCCTAGTCCTGCCGCCGCCCGGTGCCGACCAGAGACCACGCCACGGCAGGAGCGGGGGAACCACAGGTAGTACGCCGGACCCGGAACGCACGGGGACGGCTCGGGGTGAAGCCGCGGAGACCGCGGCCGGGCAACTCTCGCCCGAACCCGACAGCTCACCTCGCAGGCGTCGGAGAGGAACAGCTTCATGTCCGCTCAGGGCAAGCACCGCAAGCCGCGCCTGGCCACCGTCGTCCGCATCGCCATCGCCGCCGGCGTCGCCGGCGCCGCGGTCGGCCTCCCGGTCACCGCCGCCTCCGCGCACACCGCCGACCAGCACGACGGCGGCCGCCAGTGGGCCAACGTCTCGGTCGACGCCACTCCCGTCGCCGACACCACCGGCTCCGCCGCCCAGCAGGCCGCCGAGACCTACAAGGTCGCCTCCGGCGACACCCTCTCCAAGATTGCCGCCGCGAAGAACGTGGACGGCGGCTGGGAGAAGCTCTACCAGGACAACCGCTCGGTCATCGGCGGCAACCCGAACCTGATCTACCCGGGCCAGCAGCTGACCGTCAACGGCCAGGCCGCCGCGGCGACTTCGTCCGCCCCGGCCGCCTCCTCCTCGGACGCCGCGGCCCCCGCCGCCGCCCCGAAGACCTCGACCAAGTCGAGCAGCACCGGCACCGCGAAGGCCAAGGCGCAGACCCAGACGCAGACCCAGGCCCCGACCCAGAAGTCGGCGTCCTCGTCCTCCTCCTCGTCCGCCGCGAAGTCGTCGACCGCCACCACCTCCGGCAGCTCCGCCGCGAGCTCCTCCTCCGGCTACGTCGCCCCCGCGCCGGGCAGCGTCACCACCGGTTACAAGGTGGCGGGCTCCAACTGGTCCAGCGGCTACCACACCGGCATCGACTTCCCGGTCTCCACCGGCACCAGCCTCAAGGCCGTCGCCAACGGCACCGTGGTCTCGGCCGGCAACGGCGGCGCCTACGGCAACCAGGTCGTCATCAAGCTCGCCGACGGCAAGTACGCCCAGTACGCGCACCTCTCCTCGATCTCCGTCTCGGCCGGCCAGTCCGTGACGGCGGGACAGCAGATCGGCCTGTCCGGCGCCACCGGCAACGTCACCGGCCCGCACCTGCACTTCGAGATCCGCACCACCCCGGACTACGGCTCCGACATCGACCCGGTCGCCTACCTGGCCGCCCACGGCGTCAACGTCTGACCCCCGGCACCACACCCCCGAAGGCCCCGCGCTCGGCTGCGCGGGGCCTTCGGGCCGTCCGGGGGCCGGGACGGAGGGGATCCGGGGCCGGGACGGAGGGGAGGGGCCGCCCGCGGGCGGGGAACGGCGAAGGCCCCGACCGCGTCGCGGTCGGGGCCTTGTCGTGGAGCGGGTGACGAGAATCGAACTCGCGTGACCAGTTTGGAAGACTGGGGCTCTACCATTGAGCTACACCCGCAGGGAAGCGCCCCGCCACCGCAGCGGTGGTGAGGACGGCCCCAGCGTACCTGGTCGGGTCGGTGGATTGCACACTCCTTCCCCGTTGTCGGCTCGCCGATATCGCCCCGGTCGGGGGCGGGTCGACGTGTACTCTTCTGCTCGGCACCACGGGGTGTGGCGCAGTTTGGTAGCGCGTCCGCTTTGGGAGCGGAAGGCCGTCGGTTCGAATCCGGTCACCCCGACCGTGTGCGGCAGGGTCTCGTCGGCGGCGGGGCCCTGTTGTCGTTGCGGCCCGGCGCCGCCGTCCCCGCTCCCGTCCGCACCCAGGTGCCGGGCACAGTCGCTTTCGTGGTACCGGTAGGATGGACCGCTGGCGGTAGTACGGACAGCATTGCAGCCCCAACCGCCTATCGCCCTGACCGCAAGCCCCCTAGGAGACCCAACCGTGAAGAGCGCCGTCGAGACTCTGAACCCCACTCGGGTTCGACTCACCGTCGAGGTGCCCTTCGAGGAGCTCAAGCCCAGCCTCGACGCGGCGTACAAGAAGATCAACCAGCAGGTCACCGTTCCGGGCTTCCGCAAGGGCAAGATCCCGAACAAGGTGATCGACCAGCGCTTCGGTCGTGGCGCGGTGCTGGAGGAGGCCGTCAACGACGCGCTTCCGCGCTTCTACACGCAGGCCGTCGACGAGGGCCAGATCGACGTGCTGGGCCAGCCCGACATCACCGACATCGAGGGTGTCGAGAACCTGGCCGACGGCGGGGACCTCAAGTTCACCGCCGAGGTCGACGTGCGCCCCGAGGTCACCCTCCCCGAGTTCGCCGAGATCGAGGTCGTCGTCGACCCGGTCGTGGTCGGCGACGAGGACGTCGAGAAGTCCCTCGAGCAGCTGCGCGAGCGCTTCGCCTCCGTCAAGGACGTCGAGCGCGCCGCCACCGAGAACGACATCGTGGTGGTCGACCTGGAGGCCAAGGTCGACGGCGAGGTGCCGGAGGACGGCACCGCCACCGGCGTGAGCTACGAGATCGGCTCCGGCCGCCTGCTGGACGGCATCGACGAGGCCGTGGTCGGCCTGTCCGCCGGCGAGTCCAAGACCTTCACCACCACCCTCAAGGGCGGCACCCAGGTCGGCAAGGACTCCGAGGTCACCGTCACCGTGACCACCGTCCAGGAGAAGGAACTCCCGGAGCTGGACGACGAGTTCGCGCAGCTGGCGAGCGAGTTCGACACCCTGGAGGAGCTCCGTGCCGACTCCGTCAAGCGCCTGGAGCGCATGAAGGAGTTCGACCAGGCCACCCAGGCCCAGGAGAAGGTCCTCGACGAGCTGCTCGCGCGGGTCGAGATGGAGTACCCGGAGAAGCTGCTCGCGGACGAGATCGGCACCCGCAAGCACAACCTGGAGCACCACCAGCTGGAGCCGATGGGCCTGACCCTCGACACCTACCTCGCCTCCCAGGACAAGTCCCGCGAGGACTACGAGAAGGAGACCGAGGAGCAGGCGAAGAAGGGCATCAAGACCCAGTTCGTGCTGGACCAGATCGTCAAGAACGAGGAGCTGGGCGTCAACCAGGAGGAGCTCACCGAGCACCTCATCCGCCGCGCCGCCGGCTCCGGCCTGACCCCGGACCAGTTCGCCCAGCAGGTCGTCCAGGGCGGCCAGGTGCAGCTGCTGGTCGGCGAGGTCGCCCGCGGCAAGGCGCTGGCCCTGGTGGTCGAGGCCGCCAAGGTGACCGACACCAACGGCGAGACCGTCTCCTTCGAGGACGACGAGGAGGAGACCACCGAGGCTGCCGAGGCCACCGAGGCCGCCGCGGAGGAGACCACCGAGAAGTCCGCCGAGGCCTGAGCCTCGTGACCGTCGGCCACCGACGGGACGTCTGACCGGGAACGGGCCCGGACACCGCACGGTGTCCGGGCCCGTTCGCGCGCTCCGGACGGCCCCGGCCCGCTCACCCTGCGCTCACAGCGAACAGTTCTGCGTGGGGGATTCAGCGGCGGGGCCTGCGCGTTAGGGTCGGTGGACAGCGACACACACGCAGATCGACTGAGCAGGTGGCTAAGTGACGTTCCCGCAGATGCAGATGCCTGGCCCGATGGCACCGCACGCCGCCGGCGGCGACGTGGGTGGCGGCCTGGGCGACCAGGTCTACAACCGGCTGCTCAACGAGCGCATCATCTTCCTCGGCCAGCAGGTCGACGACGACATCGCCAACAAGATCACCGCCCAGCTGCTGCTGCTCGCGGCGGACCCCGAGAAGGACATCTACCTCTACATCAACTCCCCGGGTGGATCCATCTCGGCCGGCATGGCGATCTACGACACCATGCAGTACATCAAGAACGACGTGGTCACCATCGCGATGGGCATGGCGGCGTCGATGGGCCAGTTCCTGTTGACCGCGGGCGCCAAGGGCAAGCGCTTCTCGCTGCCGAACGCCAACATCCTGATGCACCAGCCCTCCGCGGGCCTCGGCGGCTCCGCCACCGACATCCGGATCCAGGCCGAGCAGCTGCTGCGCACCAAGAAGCGGATGTCCGAGCTCATCGCGCACCACAGCGGCCAGTCCTTCGAGCAGATCACCGCGGACTCCGACCGCGACCGCTGGTTCACCCCGGAGGAGGCCAAGGCGTACGGCCTGATCGACGAGATCATGCACAGCGCCGCGGACGTCCCCGGTGGCGGCGGCACCGGCGCGGGCCTGGCCGGCTGACCGGCATCGCAACCCTGACCGCACGCTTCGGAGGACCAGAAACCATGAACATCCCCAGCCTGTCCGGTGCCCAGGCCCGCCTGGAGGACATGCGCGCCGAGGGCCGCTACATCGTCCCGCGCTTCGTCGAGCGCACCTCGCAGGGCATCCGCGAGTACGACCCGTACGCCAAGCTGTTCGAGGAGCGCATCATCTTCCTCGGCTCGCAGGTGGACGACGTCTCGGCGAACGACATCATGGCGCAGCTGATCTGCCTGGAGTCGATGGACCCGGACCGGGACATCTCGCTCTACATCAACTCGCCCGGCGGCTCGTTCACCGCGCTGACCGCGATCTACGACACCATGCAGTTCGTGAAGCCGGACATCCAGACGGTCTGCATGGGCCAGGCCGCCTCGGCCGCCGCGGTGATCCTGGCCGCGGGCACCCCCGGCAAGCGCCTCGCGCTGCCGAACGCCCGGGTGCTGATCCACCAGCCGTACACCGAGACCGGCCGCGGCCAGGTGTCGGACCTGGAGATCCAGGCCAAGGAGATCTTCCGGATGCGCGAGCAGCTGGAGACCATGCTGGCCAAGCACTCGACCAAGTCGGTCGACCAGGTCCGCGAGGACATCGAGCGCGACAAGATCCTCACCGCCGAGGAGTCGCTGGAGTACGGGCTGATCGACCAGATCGTCTCGACCCGGAAGAACTCCTACACCGACTGAACCCCCGCCCCGGGGCGGTGCGTACGTGACGTACGCCCCGCCCCGGGGCGTTCCGGTCCGGGCTTGCGTCCCGCACAATGGGCAGTCGGGTCCATGCGCCCGCGACGGCATCTGTTCGGTATCAATTCGCCCAGGGCGTAGGGCAGAGCGGTCGAAGTCGGCGGAAACAGCGGCTCGGCAGAGTACCGTCGGATACCAGACCGACCGCCGACGGCGAAGCCGGTCTCACAGCACCAGGCCCCGACCCCCGCGGGGCCCCTGGCGAAGGGGAAGCACCTCGTGGCACGCATCGGAGACGGTGGCGACCTGCTCAAGTGCTCGTTCTGCGGCAAGTCGCAGAAGCAGGTGAAGAAGCTGATCGCCGGGCCAGGCGTGTACATCTGCGACGAGTGCATCGACCTGTGCAACGAGATCATCGAGGAGGAGCTCGCCGAGAGCTCCGAGGTGCGCTTCGAGGAACTCCCGAAGCCCCGCGAGATCTACGAGTTCCTGGACCAGTACGTGGTCGGCCAGGACCTCGCCAAGAAGGCGCTGTCGGTCGCGGTCTACAACCACTACAAGCGCGTCCAGGCCGGCGAGGCCGGCCGTTCCGGCAGCGGCCGGGACGACGCGATCGAGCTGGCCAAGTCCAACATCCTGCTGCTGGGCCCGACCGGCTCCGGCAAGACGCTGCTCGCGCAGACCCTGGCCCGGATGCTGAACGTGCCGTTCGCCATCGCGGACGCCACCGCGCTGACCGAGGCCGGCTACGTCGGCGAGGACGTCGAGAACATCCTGCTGAAGCTGATCCAGGCGGCCGACTACGACGTCAAGAAGGCCGAGACCGGGATCATCTACATCGACGAGATCGACAAGGTCGCCCGCAAGAGCGAGAACCCGTCGATCACCCGGGACGTCTCCGGCGAGGGCGTGCAGCAGGCGCTGCTGAAGATCCTGGAGGGCACCACCGCCTCGGTGCCGCCGCAGGGCGGCCGCAAGCACCCGCACCAGGAGTTCATCCAGATCGACACCACCAACGTGCTGTTCATCGTGGGCGGTGCGTTCGCGGGCCTGGAGCGGATCATCGAGGGCCGGGCCGGCGCCAAGGGCATCGGCTTCGGCGCGACCATCCGCTCCAAGCGCGAGGTGGACTCGGCGGACCACTTCCGCCAGGTGATGCCGGAGGACCTGGTGAAGTTCGGGATGATCCCGGAGTTCATCGGCCGCCTCCCCGTCATCACCAGCGTGCACAACCTGGACCGCGAGGCGCTGCTGCAGATCCTCACCGAGCCGAAGAACGCGCTGGTGAAGCAGTACCGCAAGCTGTTCGAACTCGACGGCGTGGAGCTGGAGTTCACCCGGGACGCGCTGGAGGCGATCGCCGACCAGGCGATCCTGCGCGGCACCGGCGCGCGCGGTCTGCGGGCCATCATGGAGGAGGTGCTGATGTCCGTGATGTACGAGGTGCCGTCCCGGCAGGACGTCGCCCGCGTGGTGGTCACCGGGGACGTCGTCTCCAAGCACGCCATCCCGACCCTGGTCCCGCGCGACATGATCAAGCGCGAGCGCCGGGAGAAGAGCGCCTGAGGCGCCGCCCGGCCCGAACGGAAAGGGGCCCCGCACCGGTCGACCGGTGCGGGGCCCCTTCCGCGTGCGGCCTCCGGGCCGCCCAACCGCCTTGCGGCGAAGGCTACTTGAGCACCTCGGCGGCCTGGCGCAGCTCGCGGGTGTCGGCGGCGGCCTTGTCGAGGTCGACGCTGTCGGACTTCTCCATCACCAGCACCACGGAGGAGTAGTCGGCCCAGACGCAGACCGCGAGGTCCGGGGTGTCGCTGCTCTTGACCATGGCGCAGGACATCGAGCCGCCGAGCGGACCGGCGTCCACCGACTTCTTCTGGGTGACGGTGTCACCCTCCTTCTCCATGTCCTTGAACTGCTGGTCGACCTGGGCGGACGGCCGGGAGACCTTGCCGTAGGCGCCGGCCGCGATCACCACCCGGCTGCCGTCCTCCGTGGCGTAGAGCGCGGCGACGGTCTGCTCCGGCTGGAGCGAGTCCGGGTCGGCGGCGGTGTCCTGCTTCATCTGCTCGGCCATCTGCTGCGCGGTGTCCGCGCCGGCCTCGCTGCTCATGCCCTGGAAGGTCGGGGGCATGACGACCTTGTACTTGCCGGTCTTCGAGACGGTGTCGTAGGCGAAGTAGCCGACCACGCCGGCGCCGGCCAGGATCACCGCGGAGACCACGGACAGCGTGATCCACAGGCCCTTGCGGGACTTCTTCTGCGGAGCCGGGTACCCGGGCGGGAAGCCGCCGGGCGCACCGGCCGGGTAGCCCTGCTGCGGCAGCGCGGCGCCGCCCCAGGACTGCTGCGGCGGCTGCTGCTGCGGGCCGGGGTAGCCGTATCCGGCCTGCGGGGCGGGCGCGCCCTGCGGGGGTATCGGGGCGCCGGGGGTCTGCGGCGGCCCGAAACCGGGCTGCGGCGGGCCGAACTGGTTGTCGGACACGGCTGGTGCTCCGTTCACACGTGAAGGTGGTGCTGGTGGGGGGTCCTACTTGGCGACGGTGGAGGCGTCCCGGAGCTGGCGGGCCAGCGCGGCCACCTGGTCGACGGAGAGCTGCTTGCCCTTGGGGTCGAGGCTGCTGGTCGTCACGGTGCCGATGGTGGAGTGCGTGGCGAACACGCACACCGGCACGCTCTGCGCGGCGGCGGAGGAACTGCCGCCCTCGGCGCCGAGGGAGCCGCAGCGCAGCTGGCTGCCGGAGTCCTTGGGGTCGTTGGCGTCGACGTCGGTCAGCTTCTGCTTCCAGACCGCCTTGCCGCCGCTGCCGGAGCCGCCGGACTCGTCCGAGCTGTTCATCGCGTCGTTCATCTTGGCGACCAGGGCGTCCATCGCCTTGCCGGGGTCCTTCACGGTGCCCCAACTGCCGCCGAAGCTGGCCAGGTCGGTGGTGTTCTTCTGGTAGGTGACGCTCAGCGAGCCCTCGAAGGTGCCGATGGCCTCCAGGCCCTTCAGCTCGCCCTTCTCGTTGGACGACTTCTTGGTGTAGCCGGCCACGCTGTCCTGCACCGCGAGCTTGTACTTGCCGGCGGTGTCCGAACCGCCGCCGCTGCCGCCCTTCAGCCCCCACCACAGACCGCCGCCGACCGCGACCACGCCCAGCACGACCACCAGCGCGATGATGCCGCCCTTCCCCTTGGACGGCGCGGGCGGCGGCGGGTAGCCGCCGTAGCCGGGCTGCTGGGGCGCGCCCCACTGCTGGGGGGCCTGCGGCGGCTGGCCGTAGCCGGGCTGCGGGGCCGGGGGCTGCTGCTGCGGGTAGCCGTAGCCGGGGGGCTGCTGCTGCGGGGCACCGTACGCGGGCGGCTGGGGGGCGCCGTAGGCCGGCGGCTGGCCGTAGCCGGGCTGCGGCGGGGGAGCGCCGTAAGGCTGTTGCGGCTGCCCCTGCGGATACTGCTGCGGTCCCTGCCCCTGGCCGTACATCGTCGTCGTCTCCCCCGCCGCTTACGAGTTGCGCGGCCCTGTGGTCGGTTGAGTGGTCGAGTATGCGGCACGCTATCGTACGGCCCCCCCACCGCGCCCGAGTGGTCCGGACACAATCGGTTCGTAACCGCGGTCCCGCCTTCCGTAAACTGTTCGTCGTGACCGACACGACGAACCAGCGCCCCGTGAACTCCCACGCCGGGGACGACGCAGCCACCCTCCCGACGACCTACGCCCCGGCCGAGGTAGAGGGCGAGCTGTACGAGCGCTGGGTGGAGCGCGGTTACTTCACGGCCGACGCGAAGAGCGAGAAGCCGGCGTACACCATCGTCATCCCGCCCCCGAACGTCACCGGCGCGCTGCACCTGGGCCACGCCTTCCAGCACACGCTGATGGACGCGCTGACCCGCCGCAAGCGGATGCTCGGCTTCGAGGCGCTCTGGCTCCCGGGCATGGACCACGCGGGCATCGCCACCCAGAACAAGGTGGAGCAGCAGCTCGCCGAGGCCGGCCTGTCCCGGCACGACCTGGGCCGGGAGGCCTTCGTCGACAAGGTCTGGGAGTGGAAGGAGAACTACGGCGGCCGGATCCTCGGCCAGATGCGCCGCCTCGGCGACGGCGTCGACTGGTCCCGCGAGCGCTTCACCATGGACGAGGGCCTCTCCCAGGCCGTCCAGACCATCTTCAAGAAGCTCTTCGACGACGGCCTGATCTACCGCGCCGAGCGCATCATCAACTGGTGCCCGCGCTGCCTGACCGCGCTCTCCGACATCGAGGTCAACCACGAGGACGTCCCGGGCGAGCTGGTCTCGATCCGCTACGGCGACGGCGAGGACTCGATCGTGGTCGCCACCACCCGGGCCGAGACCCTGCTGGGCGACACCGCGATCGCCGTCCACCCGTCCGACGAGCGCTACGCGCACCTGGTCGGCCGGACGGTCAAGCTGCCGCTGACGGACCGTGAGATCCCGGTCGTCGCCGACGAGCACGTCGACCCGGAGTTCGGCACCGGCGCCGTCAAGGTGACCCCGGCGCACGACCCGAACGACTTCGCGATCGGCCAGCGCCACGACCTGCCGAACCTGACGGTGATGGACGAGCGCGGCACCATCACGGTGCACGGCCCGTTCCTCGGCCTGGACCGGCACGACGCCCGCGCCGCCGTGGTCGGCGCGCTGCGCGAGCAGGGGCGGATCGTCGCCGAGAAGCGCCCCTACGACCACGCGGTCGGCCACTGCTCGCGCTGCCACACCGTGGTCGAGCCGCGGCTGTCGCTGCAGTGGTGGGTCAAGGTCGCCCCGCTGGCGCAGGCCGCGGGCGACGCGGTCCGCGACGGCCGGGTCGAGATCCACCCGAAGGAGCTGGAGCGCCGCTACTTCGACTGGGTCGACAACATGTACGACTGGTGCATCTCGCGCCAGCTCTGGTGGGGCCACCGGATCCCGGTCTGGTACGGCCCGGACGGCGAGGTCGTCTGCGTCGGCCCGGACGAGCAGCCCCCCACCGGCGAGGGCTGGACCCAGGACCCGGACGTCCTGGACACCTGGTTCTCCTCCGGCCTGTGGCCGTTCTCCACCCTCGGCTGGCCGGAGAAGACCCCGGACCTGGAGAAGTTCTACCCGACCGACGTGCTGCTGACCGGCCACGACATCATCTTCTTCTGGGTCGCCCGGATGATGATGTTCGGCCTGTACGCGATGGACGGCGAGATCCCGTTCAAGACCATCGCGCTGACCGGCCTGGTCCGCGACCAGTTCGGCAAGAAGATGTCGAAGTCCTCCGGCACCGCCGTCGACCCGCTGGACTGGATGGACGCCTACGGCGCCGACGCCGTCCGCTTCACCCTGGCCCGCGGCGCCAACCCCGGCGCCGACGTGCCGATCGGCGAGGACTGGGTCAAGGGCGCGCGGAACTTCTGCAACAAGATCTGGAACGCCACCCGCTTCGCCCTGATGAACGGCGCCACCGTCCAGGGCCCGCTGCCCGCGCCGGAGGAGCTCACCGCCGCGGACCGCTGGATCCTGTCCCGGCTGAACGCCACGGTCGCCGAAGTCGACGCGCTGTACGAGGACTTCGAGTTCGCCAAGGTCTCCGACGCGCTGTTCCACTTCGCCTGGGACGAGGTCTTCGACTGGTACGTCGAGCTCTCCAAGACCACGCTGAACAAGGGCGGCGAGCAGGCCGACCGCGCCCGCCGGGTCCTCGGCGAGGTGCTGGACGTGACGCTGCGCCTGCTGCACCCGATCGTCCCGTTCGTCACCGACGCGCTGTGGACGGCGCTGACCGGCGCCGAGTCGGTGGTCGTCGCCGAGTGGCCGAAGGACTCCGGCTACCGGGACGCCGACGCCGAGTCGGAGATCACCCAGCTGCAGCAGGTGGTCACCGAGATCCGCCGCTTCCGCAACGACCAGAACCTGCGCGACACCCAGAAGGTCCCGGCCCGGCTGGAGTTGGCCGGCCACCGGCTGGAGGCGCACGAGGCCGCGATCCGCTCGCTGCTGCGCCTGACGCAGCCGGAGGAGGGCTTCCACGCCACCGCCGCGCTCCCGGTGGCCGGTACGACGGTCGAGCTCGACCTGTCCGGCACCATCGACGTCCCGGCCGAACGCAAGCGCCTGCAGAAGGACTTGGCGGCGGCCGAGAAGGAGAAGGCGCAGGCCAACGGCAAGCTCGGCAACGAGGCCTTCCTGGCCAAGGCGCCGGACGAGGTGGTCGCCAAGATCCGCACCCGGCTGGCGGCCGCCGAGGCCGACATCGAGCGGATCACCGCCCAGCTCGCGGCGCTGCCGCAGGGCTGACCGCACGTCAGGAAGGGCCGTCGCTCCCCCCGGGGGCGGCGGCCCTCCGCCTTTTCCCGAGTTGTTCCCGGCGGTCTGTCAATTCCCTTGCCCGCGCGTCGCGGTACTGATGACGCACCCCCTATTCGGCGTCATTACGCGGCAATTGGCGGCCCGCGCCATTTGGAATGCATTGCGTTGCCCACCCCCGCGCGTTCAGCGACCTTTGCACACCGGATGTGTACGGTGGGCGGAAGTTCCCATTCGGGCGGGGCACGAACGGAGGGCACGCACATGATGGCGACCGGGGAGTTGGCCGACGAACTTCCGGACGAACTTCCGGCGGAAGAGGTGGAGGCGGCAAAGGCCCGGGCGGCGACGCTGCTGCTGGCATTCCGGCACGGAAACCAGATCGCCTTCGACACCGAGCTGGACCGGCTGCTGGCCGAGCACGTCGAGCGCGAGGTGGCCACCCTGCTGGTGTGGATCGCCGCCGAGGCGGTCCGCAAGGCGTACGCCCCCGAGGTCGCCGACCGGGTGCTGCGCGGCCTGGCCCGGCGCGCCCCGCACGAGACCGCGCAGGTGCCGGTGGACGAGGAGGCGGCCGGCGCCGCCCTGCTGCTGGAGGCGGTCGCCGCGGGCGACGTCGCCCAGGTGCGCACCCTGGTGGCCGGCACGCCCGACACCACGTACCTGCTCGGCGGCCTGGTGCAGGCGGTGGCGATGATGCTGCCGCTGCTGCCGGAGGGCGAGGCCGAGGAGATCGCCGCCGAACTGCGCCGCCGGCACGCGGGGCGGCTGCCGCTGCCCCGCGCGACGTACTGACGGATCGTCACTGCGCGGCCCGGGACGGCGGGTCGCCGCCCCGGGCCGCGCCCGGCGGGTCAGGTCACGGCATCGCGTGCAGGTGCGCGCCGACCGTGTTGGCGATCTGGTTGCCCGCGGTGGCGTCCCAGTTGGTGGACCAGGTCATCGCGCCGCCGATGGTCGGCCACTTGGCCGGCGGGACGAAGCTGCCGCAGTTGGTGCCGGAGGCCAGGCAGTCCAGCGCCGCGTTGACCACCGACGGGCTGGTGAAGCCGCCGCCCGCCGCGCTGGTGGAGGCCGGCACGCCCAGGCCGACCTGGTCGGGCCGCAGGCCGCCCTGGAGCTGGATGCAGGCCAGGCCGGTGAGGAAGTTCTCGGTGCCCTGCGAGTACACGCCGCCGTCGCAGCCGAGCATCGCCCCGCTGTTGTAGTACTGCATGTTGACGATGGTCAGGATGTCCTTGGTGGCCAGCGCCAGCTTGAAGTACTCGCCGCCGGTGGACTGCATGCCGATGGTCTCCGGCGCCATGGTCAGCACGAACCCGGACCCGACCTTGGCGGCCAGGGTGTGCAGCGCCTGCGCCATGTAGGTGGAGTTGACGCCGTTCTCCAGGTCGATGTCGATTCCGTCGAAACCGTACTGCTGGATCAGGCTGTACGCCGAGTCGGCGAAGTTGGCCGCCGCGGTGGAGTTGGCCACCGAGACGGTGCCGTTCTGCCCGCCGACCGAGATGATCACCTTCTTGCCGGCCGCCCGCTTGGCCGCGATGTCGGCCTTGAACTGGGCGTCGGTGTAGCCGTTCAGCTTGGACGACAGGGTCGGGTCCAGGGTGAAGCTGATCCCGCCCTGGGTGCTGGTGGCGTCCGCGAAGGCCACCGCGATGATGTCGTACGCGGCCGGGACGTCACTGATCCGCTGCGGCGTCGCGCCGTTGTAGAAGTCCTGCCAGTAGCCGGTCAGCAGGTGCTTGCGCGGCGGCGGCGGAGGCGTGCTGGTGGAGGTGCTCGGCGACGGGGACGGCGAGGCCGGCGGGCTGCTGGACTCCGAGACCGTCGGCGACGGGCTGGTGGCGGACGGCGACGGGCTGGCGCCGGTGCCCGGGCCGACCAGCGAGACCTTGTCCACGGTGAACGGCGCCTGCCCGTACCAGCCGTGGAACCAGACCGACACCGAGGTGGTGGCCGCGCCGGTGGTGAAGGTCGAGGTCAGGGTGTTCCAGCCGGAGTTGGAGCTCCAGGTGGACGGGTCGGTGCCGCCGGTGCCGGTGACGCCCGCGAACACGTAGCCGCCCTGCACCACGGCGCTCAGGGTGTACGTCGAGTTCGGCAGCACGGTGACGGTCTGACTGCAGTTGGCGTAGTCGGTGCCGGCCGGGGCGCCCTGCAGGTCCCAGCCGGTGGCGGCGTTGTTCACCGCGGTGACGGTCGGGCCGCAGGTCCACGGGCTGATGTGGTTGCCGGCCGAGAAGTCGCCGTTGGCGATCACGTCCACGTTGGGCGCGACGCCGGCGGTGGCCGTGCCGGAACCGGCCATCAGCAGGCCGGCCAGGCCGGTGGAGGCCGCGACCAGTCCGGCGAGCAGGGCCCGTCCGGTGCGTCGGCCCGGCTGTGGTTGGGGCTGTGGTGCACGCATGCCATCTCCATGTGGGGGAGTGTCGATGGGGTTGCGGTGCGGGGAGCTTCGAGCGTGGAGCGTGGGAGCGACTCACACGGTGGAGTAGACCAATTCCGGTGTCAAGAGGGCCTGCGGTCCGGGGCGGCCGTCCGGCCCCGGCGTGCGGAGTCCTTAGACTGGCCCGGTGAGCGACAAGGCCGAGCCCAACCCCTACACCGTCCGTCCCGCCGACGCCGGCGGCACCGACTCCGAACTGCGCGCCGTCGAGGCCGAACTGGCCACCCGCTGGCCGGAGAACAAGCTGGAGCCCTCGCTCGACCGGATCGAGGCGCTGATGGACATCCTCGGCCAGCCGCAGCGCTCCTACCCCTCGATCCACATCACCGGCACCAACGGCAAGACCTCCACCGCCCGGATGGTCGAGCAGCTGCTGGGCGCCTTCGAACTGCGCACCGGCCGCTACACCTCCCCGCACGTGGAGTCCGTCACCGAGCGGATCAGCCTGGACGGCGCGCCGATCACCCCCGAGAAGTTCGTCGAGACCTACCGGGACATCGAGCCCTACGTGCGGATGGTCGACGCCGCCCAGCCGGTGGCGATGTCCTTCTTCGAGGTGCTCACCGGCATGGCGTACGCCGCCTTCGCCGACGCCCCGGTGGACGTCGCGGTGGTCGAGGTCGGCATGGGCGGCTCCTGGGACGCCACCAACGTGATCGACGCCCAGGTCGCCGTGATCACCCCGATCGGCCTGGACCACACCGACAAGCTGGG
Source organism: Kitasatospora sp. YST-16 (assembly GCF_026802215.1). Classification (NCBI taxonomy): domain Bacteria; kingdom Bacillati; phylum Actinomycetota; class Actinomycetes; order Kitasatosporales; family Streptomycetaceae; genus Kitasatospora; species Kitasatospora sp. YST-16. Next base: position 2,198,479 of record NZ_CP113837.1, on the reverse strand, counting down.
GGAGACCACCGGCGAGATCGCGGTCGAGAAGTCCGGCATCGTCAAGCCCGGCGCGCTCGCCGTGGTCGCCCAGCAGCAGCTGGACGCGGCCGAGACGATCCTGCGCCGCGCCGTCGAGGTGGACGCCACGGTGGCCCGCGAGGGCATGGAGTTCGGCGTGCTGCGCCGCGAGGTCGCGGTCGGCGGCCAGCTGGTCACCCTGCGCGGCCTCGGCGGCCACGAGTACCAGGACCTGTTCCTCCCGCTGCACGGCGACCACCAGGCGCAGAACGCCGCGCTGGCGCTGGCCGCCGTCGAGGCGTTCTTCGGCATCGGCCAGGGCGGCGCCGAGCACCTGGACGAGGAGAAGGTCCGGCAGGCGCTGTTCGGCGTCTCCTCCCCGGGCCGGCTGGAGGTGGTCCGGCGCAGCCCCACCGTCATCCTGGACGCCGCGCACAACCCGCACGGCGCGCAGGCTGCCGCCGCCGCGATCGGCGAGGCGTTCGGCTTCACCAAGCTGGTCGGCGTGATCGCCACCAGCGGCGACAAGGACGTCACCGGCCTGCTGGAGGTCTTCGAGCCGATCCTCGCCGAGGTCGTGATCACCCAGAACTCCACCCACCGCGCGATGCCGGTCGACCGGCTGGCCGCGATCGCCGTCGAGGTCTTCGGCGAGGACCGGGTGCAGGTCGAGCCGCGGCTGGACGACGCGATCGACGCCGCCGTCACCCTGGCCGAGGAGGAGGACCTCGGCGGCGCCGGCGTCCTGGTCACCGGCTCCGTCATCACGGTGGGCGAGGCGCGCCTGCTGTTCGGAAGGAAGTAACCGCCGATGCGCACCCTGTGCTCCTCCACCCTGATCGGCGAGGCCCTGCTGATCATGTTCGCCGGCCTGGTCGCGATGAAGCTCACCGACGTCGGCACCGGCACCATCTGGGCGGTCAGCGCGGTGGCGATCGCGCTGTGCGTGCTGCTCTGCGGCGTGATCACCCGCCCCGGCGCGGTGTACGTCGGCTGGGCGCTGCAACTGGCCGTGCTGGCCGGCGGACTGGTGCTGCCGACCATGTACGCCTTCGGCGTGGTCTTCGGCGGCCTGTGGTGGTGCTCGGTGCACTACGGACGCAAGATCGACGTGCTCAAGGCCCAGCGGGCCGCCGCCGAGCCGGCCGCCGAGGCGGCCGCCGGAGCGGCGCCCGCCGCGGCCCGACCGGCCTGACGTGGGACTGGGCGTCGGGGCGCCCCCACGGCCGGGGTAGTGTCGGGGGCACAGTCAGGCACGACCGAACACCTCAGGAGCCGTACCGTGTCCCAGCGCACTCTCGTCCTGCTCAAGCCCGACGCCGTGCAGCGCGGCCTGGCCGGCGAGATCATCAGCCGGATCGAGCGCAAGGCCGGCTGGCGGTTCGCTGCGATGGAACTGCGCACCTTCGACCGCGCGACCCTGGAGCAGCACTACGCCGAGCACGTCGGCCGCGACTTCTACGAGCCGCTGCTGGGCTTCATGACCTCCGGCCCGTCGATCGCGCTGGTCGTCGAGGGCGAGAACGTCATCGCCGGCATCCGCGCGCTGGCCGGCGCGACCGACCCGCTGGCGGCCGGCGCGGGCACCATCCGCGGCGACTACGCGACCATCACCCGGGAGAACCTGATCCACGCCTCGGACTCCGCGGAGTCGGCCGAGCGCGAGATCAAGATCTTCTTCCCCGCGCACGCGTGAGGATCCGGTAGCGATCCGGTGTCCCGTGCCCGCACCGGGCATGGGGCGCCGTTTCGGGGGAAGTCGCAGTTCAGGGGCCGGACGGCGGCCCGGGTTGCTCCCTCCGAGCGTTAATCCTCAAATCACGGAACCCTACCCTCCGACACGGCGTCCCAATGCCAGGAGAAGCCGATTCGCCCCCGGAGAATGGGCGGCACGCCGTACCCGCCGTCCGCGCTGACCGGCGTGACTACGATGGACCCAACTCACGGGCACGGAACGGCTGCTCAGCCGACGTCAGCCCGCTCGCGGGCCCACGCGGTCGGTCCGCTCCCCGCCCTTGATCCGAACTCGGGAAGGCACTCGACATCCCATGGCGAACAACCTGTCGTTTCTCGGCCGGGACCTGGCGATCGACCTAGGCACCGCGAACACGCTGGTGTACGTCCGGGGCAAGGGCATCGTGCTGAACGAGCCCTCGGTGGTGGCGGTGAACACCAACACCGGCGGGATCCTGGCGGTCGGCGCCGAGGCGAAGAAGATGATCGGCCGGACCCCTGGCAACATCGTCGCCATCCGTCCGCTCAAGGACGGCGTGATCGCCGACTTCGAGATCACCGAGCGGATGCTGCGGTACTTCATCATGAAGATCCACCGCCGCCGCTACCTGGTCCGCCCGCGGGTCGTGGTCTGCGTCCCCTCCGGCATCACCGGCGTCGAGCGCCGCGCCGTGGTCGAGGCCAGCATGCAGGCCGGCGCCCGCCAGGTGCACATCATCGAGGAGCCGATGGCGGCGGCGATCGGCTCGGGCCTGCCCGTGCACGAGCCCACCGGCAACATGGTGGTCGACATCGGCGGCGGCACCACCGAGGTCGCGGTGATCTCGCTCGGCGGGATCGTCACCGCGCAGTCGCTGCGGGTCGCGGGCGACGAGCTGGACAGCGCGATCGTCCAGCACATCAAGAAGGAGTACAGCCTGCTGCTGGGCGAGCGCTCCGCCGAGCAGATCAAGATGTCGATCGGCTCCGCGTTCGGCCTGGAGGGCGAGAAGGACGAGCACGCCGAGATCCGCGGCCGCGACCTGGTCTCCGGCCTGCCGAAGACGGTGGTGATCTCGGCCGCCGAGGTCCGCGAGGCCATCGACGAGCCGGTGAACTCGATCATCGACTCGGTGAAGACCACGCTGGACCAGTGCCCGCCGGAGCTCGCGGGCGACGTGATGGACCGCGGCATCGTGCTCACCGGCGGCGGCGCCCTGCTGCGCGGCCTGGACGAGCGGCTGCGCCGGGAGACCGGCATGCCGGTGCACATCGCGGAGAACCCGCTGGACTCGGTGGCGCTGGGGGCGGGCAAGTGCGTCGAGGAGTTCGAGGCGCTGCAGCAGGTCCTGGACGCCCAGCCGCGTCGTTGAGCAAGGCCATTCGAACTACACAACGAGCCGAGCCGATGGGCAGGCAGCACGAAGGGGCGGCGGCGGCACCGTGAGGGACACCCGAGAGAGTCGACTACTGCTGGTCCTACTGGTGGTGGTGGCCTTCGCCCTGATCACCGTGGACATCAAGGGCGGCCAGGACTCACCGCTCGGCGGCGCCCGCCGGGCCGCGGCCTCCGCGCTCGGCCCGGTGGAGAACGCCGCGGCCGGCGCGGTCGACCCGGTCGCCGGCTACATCCGGGCGATCCGCGACGCCGGCACCCACCAGCAGCGGCTCGACCAGATCACCAGGGAGAACACCGAGCTGCGCCAGAAGCTGGCCTCCTCGGACGCCGCGGCGGGCCGCACCAAGCAGCTCGACGACATGCTGCGCACGGCCGGCTCCGGCGGCTACACCGTCAAGGCCGCCCAGGTCATCGCGATCGGCGCGGCCCAGGGCTTCTCCTGGACGATCACCATCGACGCCGGCAGCGACGACGGCCTGACCCGCGACATGACCGTCATCGACGGCCAGGGCCTGGTCGGCCGGATCACCACCGTCGCCCCGACCACCGCCACCGTGCTGCTCGCCTCCGACCCCGGCTTCACCGCCGGCGTCCGGCTGGAGGGCAGCGGCGAGATCGGCTTCGCGGCCGGGCAGGGCGCCTCGCCGATGCGGATCGAACTGCTCAACGGCCGGGCCCAGGTGAAGGCCGGCGACCGGCTGGTCACCTTCGGCTCGCAGAGCGGCCGCCCGTTCGTGCCCGGCGTGCCGGTCGGCACCGTCAAGGAGGTGCAGGCCACCCCCGGGCAGCTCACCAAGACCATCCTGGTCGAGCCGTACGTGCAGTTCACCCGGCTCGACCTGGTCGGCGTGGTGGTCGTCCCGCCGCGCACCGACCCGCGGGACGCGGTGCTGCCGCCGGTGCCCGCCGCGTCCGCCGGCGCCGCGGGCAACCCGCAGGCGCCGATCGCCGCCGTACCGCCGACCACCGGGGGGAACTGATGCCGCGCGTCAACCGGATCCTGCTGTCCGCCGTGCTGCTGGTGCTGGCCCTGGTGATCCAGGTCAGCATCCTCGGCCGGCTCCAACTGCCCGGCGCCACCCCGGACCTGCTGATGCTGGTGGTGGTCGGCCTGGCCCTGGTCTACGGCCCGACGGGCGGCTGCCTGGTCGGCTTCTGCGCCGGCCTGCTGGCCGACCTCGCCCCGCCGTCCGACCACGCGGTCGGCCGGTACGCGCTGGTGCTCTGCCTGGTCGGCTACGGCGCCGGACTGCTCAGGCCGGAGGGCGGCCGGCAGCGCTCGGCGCTGTCCGCGCTGGGCGTGGTGGCGGTCGCCGCGGTGCTCTCCACCCTGCTGTACGCGACGGTGGGCGCGCTGGTCGGCGACACCGCGGCCCGGCACGTCGGCCTGACCGGCCTGGTGTTCAGCGCCCTGCTGTACGACGTGCTGCTGGCCCCGTTCACGGTGCCGCTGGTGATGCTGCTGGCCCGCCGCTTCGACGGCGACCGGGTGGTCAACGAGACCGAGCGCGGCGCGGACGGCGGCTCCGGCCTCGGCGCGCTGGCCCGCTACCGGACCACCCGCGAGCCCTCCGCCACCCCCTACAAGAAGAAGCGCGCGCTCGGCCTCGCCAAGCGCCCCTGAGCCGGGACGGAGTCCGCGCACGTGAGCAACATCCCCGAGACCGGACGGACCCGCCGGGTGACGATCCGGCTGGTCGTCCTGCAGGTGCTGGTCCTGTCGCTGCTGGCCACCCTCGGCGGGCGGCTGTGGTACCTGCAGATCCGCAACGGCAAGGAGTTCACCGAGAAGGCCCAGGGCAACCACATCCGCGAGGTGGTGGAGCCCGCCGTCCGCGGCGAGATCCTGGACGCCTCCGGCCGGATCCTGGCCGGCAACGAGACCAAGCTGGTGGTGTCGGTCTCCCGCACCGCGCTGCTCCAGCAGAAGGACCACGGCAAGGCGGTGCTGACCCGGCTCGCCGACGTGCTGGGCGTCCCGGCCGACGACGTGAAGAACAAGGTCCGGCTGTGCGACGCCAAGACGCCGCAGCCGTGCTGGAACGGCTCCCCGTACCAGCCGATCCCGGTCACCCAGCAGGCCACCACCCAGCAGGCGATGCAGATAATGGAGCGCCGCGAGGACTTCCCCGGCGTCACCGCCCAGCCCACCGCACTGCGCCGCTACACCAACGCGGAGGGCGCCAGCGCCGCCCAGATCCTCGGCTACCTCTCGCCGGTCACCGACGACGAGGTCACCAAGAGCGCCGACAAGACCGGCCGGGAGCGCCGGCTGCCCTCCGACCAGATCGGCCGGGCCGGCCTGGAGTCGGTGTACGACGACGACCTGCGCGGCACCACCGGCGTCGACCGGCTGGAGGTCGACAACCTCGGCCGGGTGATCGGCAGCGCCGGCACCACCCCCGCGCAGTCCGGCAACAACCTGGTCACCTCGATCGACGCCCGGGTGCAGAAGGTGGTCGAGGACCAGCTGAACCAGGCCATGGTCGAGGCCCGCACCCAGTACGACAAGGAGACCAGCCGGAACTACATCGCCGACTCCGGCGCGGCCGTCGTGATGGACGTGCACACCGGCCGGATCGTGGCGATGGCCAGCGCCCCCACCTACGACCCCAACCTGTGGGTCGGCGGCATCTCCGCCAAGGACTACGAGGCGCTGAACAGCAAGGACTCCAACTACCCGCTGATCAACCGGGCCATACAGGGTCAGTCCGCCCCCGGCTCGACCTTCAAGGTGATCTCCACCACGGCCGCCGTGCAGGCCGGCTACGACCTCAACGGGCACTACCCGTGCCCGAAGTCGCTGACCATCGGCGGCCGCGAGTTCAAGAACTTCGAGTCCGAGAGCTTCGGCGACATCTCGCTGGAGAAGGCGCTCGAGGTCTCCTGCGACACCGTGTTCTACGGCCTGGCCTACGACCAGTGGATGAAGGACGGCGGCCTCAAGCCCAAGAAGGACGCCCAGGACTGGTTCTTCAAGACCGCCCACGAGTTCGGCCTCGGCGCCAAGACCGGCATCGACCTGCCCGGCGAGGTGGCCGGGCGCGTCCCCGACCGGCAGTGGAAGCAGTCGTACTACGACGCGATGAAGACCTCCTGGTGCGACCAGGCGGCCAAGGGCGGCCACGAGTACGCCGACGAGATCGCCCGCGAGAACTGCGCCGACGGCAACCAGATGCGCGCCGGTGACATGGTCAACTTCGCCATCGGCCAGGGCGACACCCTGGTCACCCCGCTGCAGATGGCCCGGATCTACTCGGCGCTGGCCAACGGTGGCACGCTGTACCGGCCCACCATCGGCAAGGCCGTGGTCAGCCCCGACGGCAGCCTGGTGCGCGACATCGCCCCGCACGAGGACGGCAAGATCCCGGCCCAGGGCAAGCTCCTGCAGTACATCGACCAGGCCACCGCCGGCGTCATCACCTCCGGCACCGCGGCCTGGAAGTTCACCGGCTCCGGCTGGCCGCAGGGCAAGATCGAGCTGCACGCCAAGACCGGCACCGCCGAGGTCGCCGGCAAGCAGACCACCTCCTGGCTGACCACCTACAGCGGCGACTACGCGGTGGTCATGACGATCAGTCAGGGCGGCACCGGCTCCGGCGGCTCCGGCGACTCGGTGCGCCGGATCTACCAGGCGCTGTACGGCGTCGACGACAAGGGCAACATCGACAACTCCAAGGCCCTGCTGCCCAAGCCGCAGGCCGAACTGCCCAAGTTCAACCCGGACGGCACCGCGATCGTCCCCACCGCCTTCAGCTACGAGCCGGGCGCGACCTTCCTGGACCCGGCCCCGCCGACCCGGGCCGTCCAGCCCGCCGGCGTGCTGCTGGCCGCCGTCGAACCCACCCGCGGCGGCGGGTACGGAAGGGGCCGGGCATGACCCCGTACGACTCCTACGGCTCCTTCCGCTTCGGACCCCGGAAGTCCTCGCTGGCCCGGGCACTGGCCAAGGACTCCCCGCTGCGGCGGCTCGACTGGATCATGATCCTGGCGGCGCTGGCGCTCTCCCTGATCGGCTCGCTGCTGGTCTGGTCCGCCACCCGCGGCCGGGACTCGCTGACCCACGGCGACCCGCAGTACTTCCTGTACCGGCACCTGACCAACCTGCTGATCGGCATCGGCCTGTGCGCGGCGGTGATCGTGCTCGGCACCCGCCGGCTGCGCACCGCGGTGCCGTTCATCTACCTCGCCGTGATCCTGATGCTGTTCGCGGTGCTCAGCCCGCTCGGCTCGACCATCAACGGCGCGCACTCCTGGATCCAGTTCGGCGGCGGCTTCTCCATCCAGCCCGCCGAGTTCGCCAAGCTGGCGATCGTGCTCGGGATGGCCGTGGTGCTGTCCTCCCGGGTGGACACCGGTGAGCGGGAGAACCCGCCCACCCGCAGCGTGCTGCAGGCGCTCGCGGTGGCGGGCTTCCCGATGGCCGTGGTCCTGCTGATGCCGGACCTCGGCTCGGTGATGGTCATGGTGGTCACCATGCTCGGCGTGCTGCTGGCCTCCGGCGCCGCCAACCGCTGGGTGATCGGCCTGCTGGCCGGCGGCACCGCCGGGGCGCTGGCGGTCTGGAAGCTCGGCATCCTCAGCCAGTACCAGATCGACCGCTTCGCGGCCTTCGCCAACCCGGCGCTCGACCCGTCCGGCGTCGGCTACAACACCGCGCAGGCCCGGATCGCGATCGGCTCCGGCGGCCTGACCGGCATGGGCCTGTTCCACGGCACCCAGACCACCGGCCAGTTCGTCCCCGAGCAGCAGACCGACTTCGTGTTCAGCGTGGCCGGCGAGGAACTCGGTTTCGTCGGCGGCCTGGTGATGATCGGCCTGCTCGGCGTCATCCTGTGGCGCGCCTGCCGGATAGCGCGCCAGGCCAGCGACCTGTACGGGACGATCCTGGCGGCCGGCGCGGTCACCTGGTTCGCCTTCCAGGCGTTCGAGAACATCGGCATGAACCTCGGCATCATGCCGGTCGCGGGCATCCCGCTGCCGTTCGTCTCCTACGGCGGCTCCTCGATGTTCGCGGTCTGGATCGCGGTGGGCCTGCTGCAGTCGGTGCGCTCGCAGCGGCCGATAGGGATCTAGCGCCGACCGCAGGCGTGGAAACAGTGACCCTCGGGGCTCGGCTACCCTGAAGGGTCACTGCTTTTTCTGCCGTAAAGGTCCTCGCACATGACTGTCGAATCGGTCTTCCCACGCCTGGAGGCCCTCCTCCCGCACGTCCAGAAGCCGATCCAGTACGTCGGTGGCGAGCTCAACTCGACCGTCAAGGACTGGGACGCCTGCGACGTCCGCTGGGCGCTGATGTACCCCGACGCCTACGAGGTCGGGCTGCCCAACCAGGGCACCATGATCCTCTACGAGGTGCTGAACGAGCGCGAGGGCGTCCTCGCCGAGCGCAGCTACAGCGTCTGGCCGGACCTGGAAGCGCTGATGCGCGAGCACGGCGTCCCGCAGTTCACGGTCGACGCGCACCGCCCGATCAAGGCGTTCGACGTGTTCGGCCTGTCGTTCTCCACCGAGCTCGGCTACACCAACATGCTGACCGCGCTCGACCTGGCCGGCATCCCGCTGAACGCCGCCGACCGCACCATGGACGACCCGGTCGTCCTCGCGGGCGGCCACGCCGCGTTCAACCCCGAGCCGATCGCCGACTTCATCGACGCCGCCGTGATCGGCGACGGCGAGCAGGCCGTGCTCGACATCACCGACATCGTCCGGGCCTGGAAGGCCGAGGGCCGCCCCGGCGGCCGCGACGAACTGCTGCTGCGCCTGGCGAAGACCGGCGGGGTGTACATCCCGCGGTTCTACGACGTCGAGTACCTGGCCGACGGCCGGATCGCGCGCGTGGTCCCGAACCGGCCCGGCGTGCCGTGGCGGGTCTCCAAGCACACCGTGATGGACCTCGACGAGTGGCCCTACCCCAAGCAGCCGCTCGTCCCGCTCGCCGAGACCGTGCACGAGCGGATGTCGGTGGAGATCTTCCGCGGCTGCACCCGCGGCTGCCGCTTCTGCCAGGCCGGCATGATCACGCGCCCCGTGCGGGAGCGAAGCATCACCGGCATCGGCGAGATGGTGGAGAAGGGCCTGAAGGCCACCGGCTTCGAGGAGGTCGGCCTGCTCTCGCTCTCCTCCGCCGACCACTCCGAGATCGCCGACATCACCAAGGGCCTGGCCGACCGCTACGCCGAGGACAAGGTCGGCCTCTCGCTGCCCTCCACCCGGGTCGACGCCTTCAACATCGACCTGGCCAACGAGCTCTCCCGCAACGGCCGCCGCTCCGGCCTCACCTTCGCCCCCGAGGGCGGCTCCGAGCGGATCCGCAAGGTCATCAACAAGATGGTGTCCGAGGAGGACCTCATCAACACGGTGGCCACCGCGTACGGCAACGGCTGGCGCCAGGTGAAGCTGTACTTCATGTGCGGCCTGCCCACCGAGACCGACGAGGACGTCCTCCAGATCGGCGAGATGGCGAAGAACGTCATCGCCAAGGGCCGCGAGGTCACCGGCACCAACGACATCCGCTGCACGGTCTCGATCGGCGGCTTCGTGCCCAAGCCGCACACCCCCTTCCAGTGGGCCCCGCAGCTGTCCGCCGAGGACACCGACGCGCGCCTGACCAAGCTGCGCGACTCGATCCGCGGCGACCGCAAGTTCGGCAAGAACATCGGCTTCCGCTACCACGACGGCAAGCCCGGCATCATCGAGGGCCTGCTCTCCCGCGGCGACCGCCGGATCGGCGCCGTCATCCGGGCCGTCTACGAGGACGGCGGCCGCTTCGACGGCTGGCGCGAGCACTTCTCCTACGACCGCTGGATCGCCTCCGCCGAGAAGGGCCTGTCCGGCACCGGCGTCGACGTCGACTGGTACACCACCCGCGAGCGCTCCTACGAGGAGGTGCTGCCCTGGGACCACCTGGACAGCGGCCTCGACAAGGACTGGCTCTGGGAGGACTGGCAGGACGCCCTGGAGGAGGTCGAGGTCGAGGACTGCCGCTGGACCCCGTGCTTCGACTGCGGTGTCTGTCCGCAGATGGACACCCACATCCAGGTCGGTCCGACCGGCAAGAAGCTGCTCCCCTTGACGGTCGTCAACAGCTGACGCACCCTCACCCCCGGGCCCCCGCCACGACCCCGTGGTGGGGGCTCTTTGCTCGGGTATTACCATCGGCTGATCGGTTTACGGGGAGTGACGATGGCTCAGCAGCAGGGACAGCCGCAACAGGGCGGGGGATGTCTGGTCGCGGTGGTGCGGCCGGTGGTGGTGGCGGTCGTGGTGCCGCTGCGGCTGCTGTGGGAACTCGTGGTGCTGATCGCCCGCGGGATCGGCTGGCTGGTCGACAAGGTGCTGCTGTGGCCGCTGCGGATGCTCTGGCGGTGGGTGCTGCGGCCGCTGGTGGTCGTCCCGGTCGGCTGGCTGTGGCACTGGCTGGTGGTGGTGCCGCTGACCTGGCTGTGGGAGTGGGTGCTGCTGCCCTCGCTGGAGGCGCTGTGGCGCTACGTGCTGGCCCCGATCGGCCGCGGCGCGGCGTACCTCGCGGTCGGGTTCGGCAAGGTGGTCGCCCGGCTGGCGTACTACCTGGTCGCGGTGCCGCTCCGGGCCTGCTGGCGGTGGGTGCTGGTGCCGCTCGGCAAGGCGTTCTACCACGGGCTGTGGCGGCCGGTGCTCTTCCCGGTGCTGCGCGCGCTCGGGCTGGCGTTCCTCTGGGCCTGGCGGCTCGGCGGCCGGATCTGGCGCTTCACCGTGGTCGCCCCGTGCCGCTGGGTGCGCCGCGACGTCTGGTGGCCCGTCAAGGCGGAGATCCGCCGGGTGGCCCGGGAGGTACGGCGGACACTGCTGGGCTGACGCACCGCGTACCCTAGGTGAGGACAAGGTCCGGCCGGAGCCGCACGCGGTGCGAGGCCGGACGGGGACAACTGACGAAGGACTGAGCCCCCTGGCACGCCGCACGCCCGACGGTCCGCCGCCCGCGCCGACGGTGCAGCGCATCCGTCTCCGCTACACCAAGCGCGGCCGTCTGCGCTTCACCAGCCACCGGGACTTCCAGCGGGCGTTCGAGCGCGCGCTCCGCCGCTCGGCCGTCCCGATGGCCTACTCCGCGGGCTTCACCCCGCACCCCAAGGTCTCCTACGCGAACGCCGCCCCGACCGGCACCGCCAGCGAGGCCGAGTACCTGGAGATCGGCCTCGCCGAGCACCGCGACCCCGAGGCGCTGCGCCGCCAGCTGGACGCGTCGCTGCCGCCCGGCCTGGACGTCACCGACGCCGTCGAGGTCACCACGAGCAACTTCGTGGAGCGGCTGGAAGCCTCCGAGTGGCTGCTGCGCCTGCCCGGCGTGGAGCCCGCCGAGGCCGGCAAGGCCGCCGCCGCATTCCTGGCCGCCGAGGCGGTCGAGGTCCAGCGGATGACCAAGAACGGCCTGCGCACCTTCGACGCGCGCTCCGCCGTCGCCGCGATGGAAATCGTCCCCGAGGGCTCCGCCCTGGTCGGGATCGGTGACAACACGGCCACGGACGGTGCGGACGATGTTCGTCCGGGTGCTCCCTGTGCGATACTGCGCCTGGTAGTACGACACGCCACACCCGCCGTACGACCCGACGACGTATTGTCCGGTCTCCGTTCGACGGCCGACCTCGCGCCGCCGGTCCCCGCAGAGGTGACCAGGCTGGCGCAGGGGCCGCTCGACGAGCAGACCGGCACGGTGACCGACCCGCTGGCGCTCGACCGCGCCGCGGCCGAGGTCGGCCGGTAGGCCGCCCCGCCGCGCGCAACCGCCGTCCGCCGAGTGGGCGGGAGCGCAGGCACGGAGAGAACTCCGGGCCTGCGGCTCCCCGGCCCCCGCGGCTCCCCAGGGGAGCGAGCGTCGTCGCGCGCAGGCCCGGCCACCCCCTCGGCCCGGCCCTTGAAAACTGAGAAGACTGGTCAGACCAGAAGACTTTTCGACCCCCCGCGCCCCGCGGGAGGTCGAGCGAGACTACGAGCCCCTGTGCGGCCTCGCGTCCGCACGACGGCACCGTGGGAGCCGGACCGCCCGAAGCGGCGTCCGGCTGGTGAATTGCGGTGGAGCGTCGTGCCCGGATGCGGAGCCCGGGGGCCTGACGGGAGACACACCCGCATGCTCGAAAACACCGAACCGCAGCCCGCTGCGGCCGACCACAACGACAACAACGGCGCCGACGGCGCCTCCGCGGCCCCGCCGCGGCGCCGCCGCCGGGCGGTCTCCCGCCCGGCGGGCTCCCCGCAGGGGGCCGCGAGCGAGGGCGCCGAGACCGTGGTCGCGGCCGAGACCGCCGCCCCGGCCGCCGAGCCGGTGGTGGAGTCGGCCGCCGAGCCGGTCGCGGAGAAGCCCGTCCGGGCCCGGCGCACCCGCAAGCGGGTCGAGGCCCCGGCCGGTGCGCCGGAGGCCGCTGCGGCCGAGGCCGCGCCCGAGGCGCCCGCCGCCGAGCCGGTGGTGGAGCCGGCCGCCGAGCCGGTCGCGGAGAAGCCCGTCCGGGCCCGCCGCACCCGCAAGCGGGTCGAGGCGCCCGCCGGTGCGCCGGAGGCCGTCGAGGCCCCGGCCGAGGCCGTCGCCGAGCCCGCGCCCGCGCCCGCCGCCGAGGCCCCCGCTGCCGCCGAGCCGGCCGCTGAGGAGAAGCCCGCCCGGGCCCGCCGCACCCGCAAGCGCGCCTCCGCGCCGGTGCAGTCGCCGGTGGCGGCCGAGGAGCCCGCCGCCGAGCCCGAGCCCGAGCCGGTCGCCGAGGCCGTCGAGGAGGAGCCGGAGGCCGAGGCCCCGGTCGAGGCCGTCGCCGAGCCCGAGCCGGTCGTCGAGGCCGAGCCGCCGCGGGCCCGCCGCCGGGCGGTCCGCCCGTCCACCGCGATCTTCCAGGCGCCGGTCTTCCAGGAGCCCGCGCCCTACACCGCGCCCGCCGCCCCCGCGCAGGCCGCCGCCAAGGCCGCCGAGCCGGCCCCGGCCGCCGCGGCCGAGCCCGAGCAGCCGGCCGCCGGCGAGGACGAGTTCGAGTACAGCGGCGTCGGCCGCCGCCGCCGGGTCCGCACCGCGGTGCGCGTCCAGCAGCCGGCCAAGCCCGCGAAGGCCGCCCCGCAGCCCGCGAAGGCCGCCGCCCCGGCCGCGCCCGCCGTCGAGGCCCCCGCCGAGGTCGAGGCGCCCGCCGCCGGCCCCGAGCAGGACGCCGAGTGGGAGGACGACCGCCCGTCCCGCCGCCGCCGTCGCGGTGGCCGTCGCCGCCGCCGCGGTGAGGCCGAGGACGCGCCCGAGACGGTCGAGGCCGAGACCGCCGAGACCGAGGACGCCTCCCACGAGGAGGCCGACGAGCACGACGAGGCCGAGGACGACCAGGACGACGACCTGGCCGCCGGCCTGTCCTCCTCGCGCCGCCGCCGTCGCCGCCGCCGTCGCAGCGGCGAGGGCGGTGCCGACCAGGCCGAGACCACCGAGGACGGCGTGCGCACCGTGGTGAAGGTGCGCGAGCCGCGCCGCCGCTCGGCCGAGCCCGCGTTCGACCCGGACGAGGTGCAGTCGATCAAGGGCTCCACCCGTCTGGAGGCCAAGAAGCAGCGCCGCCGCGAGGGCCGCGAGCTGGGCCGCCGCCGCGTCCCGATCATCACCGAGGCCGAGTTCCTGGCCCGCCGCGAGTCCGTCGAGCGGGTCATGGTGGTCCGTCAGAACGGCGCCCGCACCCAGATCGGCGTGCTCGAGGACGGCGTGCTGGTCGAGCACTACGTCAACAAGGAGCAGGCCACCTCGTACGTCGGCAACGTGTACCTGGGCAAGGTGCAGAACGTGCTGCCGTCGATGGAGGCCGCGTTCGTCGACATCGGCAAGGGCCGCAACGCGGTGCTGTACGCGGGCGAGGTCAACTTCGGCGCGCTCGGCGGCCACGGCGGCTCGCGCCGGATCGAGTCGGTGCTGAAGTCCGGCCAGTCCGTGCTGGTGCAGGTCTCCAAGGACCCGATCGGCCACAAGGGCGCCCGGCTGACCAGCCAGATCTCGCTGCCCGGCCGCTACCTGGTGTACGTGCCCGAGGGCTCGATGACCGGCATCTCCCGCAAGCTGCCGGAGAACGAGCGGGCCCGCCTCAAGCAGATCCTCAAGAAGATCGTCCCGGACGACGCGGGCGTGATCGTCCGCACCGCCGCCGAGGGCGCCTCCGAGGAGGAGCTCACCCGCGACGTCCAGCGCCTCCAGCAGCAGTGGGAGGAGATCCAGAAGAAGGCCGCCACCGGCAACGCCCCGGCGCTGCTCTACGGCGAGCCCGACATGACGGTCCGGGTGGTCCGCGACATCTTCAACGAGGACTTCACCAAGGTCATCGTCAGCGGTGCCGACGCCTGGAGCACGATCCACGACTACGTCTCCAACGTCGCCCCCGACCTCACCGAGCGCCTGCAGAAGTGGACCTCGGACGTCGACGTGTTCGCCACCTACCGGATCGACGAGCAGCTGATGAAGGCGCTGGACCGCAAGGTCTGGCTGCCCTCCGGCGGCTCGCTGGTGATCGACCGGACCGAGGCGATGGTCGTCGTCGACGTCAACACCGGCAAGTTCGTCGGCCAGGGCGGCAACCTGGAAGAGACCGTCACCCGCAACAACATCGAGGCGGCCGAGGAGATCGTCCGCCAGCTGCGGCTGCGCGACCTCGGCGGCATCATCGTGATCGACTTCATCGACATGGTGCTGGAGTCCAACCGGGACCTGGTGCTGCGCCGCCTGCTGGAGTGCCTGGGCCGTGACCGGACCAAGCACCAGGTGGCCGAGGTCACCTCGCTCGGCCTGGTCCAGATGACCCGCAAGCGGGTCGGCCAGGGCCTGCTGGAGTCCTTCTCCGAGCCCTGCGTGCACTGCAACGGCCGCGGCGTGATCGTCCACATGGACCAGCCCGGTCACAACCACGGCTCGCACACCGCGCCCGCGGCCGCCGCGGGCGAGGGCGGCGGCAAGCGCCGCCGCCGGGGCCGCGGCGGGGCCGGGAACGCCGAGGCGGACGCGGTCGAGAGCGGCACCGAGGCCGTCGAGGCCGCCGCCGAGGCCGTCCTCGACGTGGTGGACGAGCTGGAGCCGATCGAGGAGCTCGCCGACGTCGAGGTCGTCGAGGAGGTCGCCCCGGTGGAGGCCGCCGAGGCCGAGGCCGTCGTCGAGCCGGCCGCCGCGCCGGTCGCCGAGGAGAAGCCCAGCCTGGTGGAGATCCCGCCGGCCGCCCCCGCGGCCGGTGGCCGCACCCGGCGCCGCGCGGTGCGCAAGGCCACCGCCCCGGCCGGGGCGTCCGGCGAGGCCGAGATCGTGGTGCTGCAGGCCCGCGCCGAGGCCGCGATGGAGGCCGCGCTGAGCGCCGCCGAGAAGTCGGCCGCCGAGCAGCAGTCGGCCGTCGAGGTCGCCGGGACCGCCGCGGAGGTGGCGGCCGAGGCCGTCGCCGCGGTGGAGCCCGGGGCCGAGGTCGCCGTCGAGGTCGACACCGAGCAGGCCGCCGAGGCCCCGGCCGAGGAGGCTGCGCCGAAGAAGCGGGCCGCCCGGAAGACCGCGACCAAGACCGCCGCCAAGAAGACCACGGCGGCCAAGAAGACCGCGGCGAAGAAGACCACCACCGCCGCGGCCGCCAAGAAGACCGCGACGAAGAAGACCGCCACCAAGCGGACCGGCGCGGCGGCCAAGAAGGCCGCGGCCGCCGAGGGCGACGGCGCCGCGGAGTGAGCCCGAGGGGGCCGGGAGCACCGCTTCGGCGGCGCTCCCGGCCCCCTCGCACGTCCCGGTTTGTCTTCGGATGGACTGGTCCGTATTCTTGACCATCGGCGTGTTGACGCCACGCTCCAGAGCACCTCACCTCCCGGGTGGACGCCGCTTCCGGCGCTCTCCGGGGGAGGCCCGCTTGTGTCCATACCCAGGCGGCTGGCATCCGGAGTTCCGACCGAGTTAGGAAAGCAGGTACCGCATGTACGCGATCGTTCGCGCCGGCGGCCGCCAGCACAAGGTCGCCGTCGGCGACGTGCTGGAGATCGACCGTATCGACGCCAAGCCGGGTGACTCGGTGGAGCTCTCGACCATCCTCGTCGTCGACGGTGAGTCCATCACCTCCGACCCGTGGGTGCTCGGCGGCGTGAAGGCCCACGCCGAGGTTGTCGACCAGACCAAGGGCGACAAGATCGTCATCCTGCGCTACAAGAACAAGACCGGCTACCGCCGTCGTCAGGGCCACCGCCAGAAGCACACCGCGGTGCGCATCACCAGCATCGACTCGGTCAGCAAGTAACCACTTCCTGCGGTCTTTCCTAGAAAGGGGATAGCCAGATGGCACACAAGAAGGGTGCGAGTTCCACTCGCAACGGTCGTGACTCGAACGCCCAGCGCCTCGGCGTGAAGCGCTTCGGCGGTCAGGTCGTCTCCGCCGGCGAGATCATCGTCCGCCAGCGCGGCACCCACTTCCACCCGGGTGCGAACGTCGGCCGTGGCGGCGACGACACCCTGTTCGCGCTGACCGCCGGTGCCGTGCAGTTCGGCAACCGTCGCGGCCGCAAGGTCGTCAACATCGTGGCCGTCGAGGCCTGAGTCCGTACAGACTCGCTGTGAAGGGTGGGCCGGGATGATCCGGGCCCACCCTTCCGCTTTACCGCAGGACAACCTCGTTTCTTCGCACTGGAGGCACCCCTCATGACCACCTTCGTGGACCGCGTCGAACTGCACGTCGCCGCGGGTAACGGAGGCCACGGCTGCGCCTCCGTGCACCGGGAGAAGTTCAAGCCGCTGGGAGGCCCCGACGGGGGCAACGGCGGCGAGGGCGGCTCGGTGATCCTGGTCGTCGACTCGCAGGTCACCACCCTGCTCGAGTACCACCACTCGCCCAAGCGCAAGGCCACCAACGGCAAGCCCGGCGCCGGCGGCCACCGCACCGGCGCGCTCGGCCCGGACATCGTGCTGCCCGTCCCGGACGGCACCGTGGTGCTCGACCGCCAGGGCAACGTGCTGGCCGACCTGGTCGGTCACGGCACCAGCTTCGTCGCCGCCCAGGGCGGCCGCGGCGGACTGGGCAACGCGGCGCTGGCCTCCGCCCGCCGCAAGGCCCCCGGCTTCGCGCTGCTCGGCGAGCCCGGCGAGGCCCGCGACATCGTGATGGAGCTGAAGTCCGTCGCCGACGTCGCGCTGGTCGGCTACCCGAGCGCCGGCAAGTCCTCGCTGATCTCGGTGCTCTCCGCCGCGAAGCCGAAGATCGCCGACTACCCGTTCACCACCCTCGTCCCCAACCTCGGCGTGGTCACCGCCGGCGAGACCGTCTACACGATCGCCGACGTGCCCGGCCTGATCCCCGGCGCCAGCCAGGGCCGCGGCCTCGGCCTGGAGTTCCTGCGGCACGTCGAGCGCTGCGAGGTACTGGTGCACGTGCTGGACTGCGCCACCCTGGAGCCGGGCCGCGACCCGCTCACCGACCTGGAGACCATCGAGGACGAACTCGCCCAGTACGGCGGCCTGGAGGACCGGCCGCGACTGGTCGCGCTCAACAAGATCGACGTCCCGGACGGCCAGGACATCGCCGACCTGACCCGCGCCTCGCTGGAGGAGCGCGGCTACCGGGTCTTCGAGGTCTCCGCGCTCGCCCACAAGGGCCTGCGCGAACTCTCCTACGCGCTGGCCGAGATCGTCGCCACCGCGCGCGCCGCCAAGCCCGTCCAGGAGAACACCCGGATCGTCCTGCGGCCCACCGCCGTCGACGACGTCGGCTTCACCATCGAGGAGGAGGACGGCGCCTACCGGATCCGCGGCGGCAAGCCCGAACGCTGGGTCCGGCAGACCGACTTCGCCAACGACGAGGCGGTCGGCTACCTCGCCGACCGGCTGGCCCGGCTCGGCGTCGAGCAGGAGCTGTGGAAGATCGGCGCCAAGGAGGGCGACACCGTCATCATCGGCCCCGACGAGAACGCGGTCGTCTTCGACTGGGAGCCCACCATGGCGGCCGGCGCCGAGATGCTCGGCCGGCGCGGCGAGGACCACCGGATGGAGACCCAGCGCCCCGCCGTCGACCGCCGCCGCGAGCGGCAGCGCGGCCGGGACGCGGCGGAGCAGGAGTACCTGGACTTCGAGGCGCTCTCCTCCGGCCGCGAGGAGCTCGACCAGTAGGTCCGGTTCCGGCTGCGGCTCCGGTGGGACGGTGACCGGCGCGTACCGGGGCGCGGGCGATTGCGGAAGTGCCGGGCGATCCGCCCGAGGTGGGGAGACCCCGCCTCGGGCGGATCTTGCTGTGGTCCCCCGCTCACCGGGTCCCGCTTGCGCGGGCGCGAGTGTCCAGCTCGGATTTCGTGCCTGCAATTCCGCTCGCTAGATTGCGGACGTACACAGGCTGCGTCGGAAAGGTCGGACTGATGGTGGATCAGTTGCTCCGCGAGGAGGTCGTTTCGGCGCGGCGGGTCGTGGTGAAGGTCGGCTCCTCCTCGCTGACCACCGCTGCCGGCGGGCTGGACGCGGACCGGGTGGACGCCCTGGTGGACGCGCTGGCCAAGCTGCGCCGGCGGTCGGACGCGCCCGAGGTGGTGCTGGTCTCCTCCGGTGCGATCGCGGCCGGACTGGCCCCGCTCGGGCTGGAGAAGCGCCCCAAGGACCTGGCCCGGCAGCAGGCCGCGGCCAGCGTCGGCCAGGGGCTGCTGGTGGCCCGGTACACCGCCTCGTTCGCCCGCTACGGGGTGCGGGTCGGCCAGGTGCTGCTGACCGCCGAGGACGCCAGCCGCCGGGCGCACTACCGCAACGCGTACCGGACGCTGGAGCAGCTGCTGACGATGGGTGCGATGCCGGTCGTCAACGAGAACGACACGGTGGCCACCGCCGAGATCAAGTTCGGCGACAACGACCGGCTGGCCGCGCTGGTCGCCCACCTGGTGCGGGCCGACCTGCTGGTGCTGCTCTCCGACGTGGACGGCCTGTACGACGGCGACCCGGCCAAGCCCGGCACCAGCCGGATCGCCGTGGTGAACGGCCCGGAGGACCTGGCGGGCGTCGAGATCGGCAGCGCCGGCAAGGCGGGCGTCGGCACCGGCGGCATGGTCACCAAGGTCGAGGCGGCCCGGATCGCCACCGGCGCGGGCATCCCGGTGGTGCTGACCGCGGCCAGCCAGGCCGCCGACGCGCTGGCCGGCCGGCCCACCGGCACGCTGTTCCGGCGCACCGGCAGCCGCTCCGCCGACCGGCTGCTCTGGCTGGAGCACGCCTCCTCGCCGCGCGGCTCGCTGACCCTGGACGACGGGGCGGTGGCGGCCGTCGTGCACGGCGGGAAGTCGCTGCTGCCGGCCGGGGTGACCCGGGTGGAGGGCGAGTTCGCCGCGGGCGATCCGGTCGACCTTCTTGGCGAAAACGGTCACATCGTCGCCCGCGGACTGGTCAACTTTGATGCGAGGGAGTTGCCCCGTCTGCTCGGCCGGTCCACCCGAGAGCTGGCCCAGGAGCTCGGCGCCGCGTACGAACGCGAGGTCGTCCACCGCGACGACCTGGTCGTGCTGCGCGGCTGAGCGCGAGCGGCGGGGCCGGTACGGGGGGTGGGAGCAGCGGGCCGGGGGGCCCGCGCGACACGCTGAACAGGAGGCCGCCGGTGGTTCGCAGGCGGGAGGAAGCGCTGCCGGGACAGAGGCCCGAGCGGCGGCTCACCAGCATCGAGGGCGGCCGGGGCGTCGGGCAGGAGGCCGCGCAGGAGGACCCGGGACAGGGTGCCCCGCGCGAGCAGGCCCGGATGTGGCACGTGGTGCTGAGCGTGGCCGGGGCGGCGACACCGCTGCCGGAGCTGCGGACGGCACTGGAGAAACTGGCGCACGACCACTCGTTCTTCCTGACGGCCCGTTACGCCGCGGACCACGCCGAGGTCCGCTACTGGGAGGAGGCGCGGGACCTGCACGACGCGGCGGCGATCGCGCTGCGGCTGTGGGGCGAGCACAAGGCCAGCGCGAAGCTCCCGGCCTGGGAGATCGTCGGCCTGGAGGTGGTGGACCGCCCGACGTACCACAAGCGGGTCGCCGAGGGCTTCGGCGATCCGCCGCCGCAGCTCGGCGGGGTGCACCCGTACTGAGGGGCGCCCGCCGGTTCCGCGGGCGCGCCGGTTCTGCGAGTGCGCCGGTTCCGCGGGCGCGCCGGTTCCGTGAGTGCATCGGCGGGGACGTCTCAGCGGGCGAAATGCGCGGCGGGGCGGCGGTGTCGGCTCGCTAGGCTTGGCGGCATGAGCGATCTCACCGCCACCGCCGACAGCCCCGTCCTCGCCGCCGCGCGCCGTGCCCGGGAGGCGGCCGCCGCCCTGGCGCCAGTGCCGCGTTCGGTGAAGGACGCCGCGCTGCTGGCGATCGCGGACGCGCTGGTCGAGCGGACCGCCGAGATCACCGCCGCCAACGCGCAGGACGTCGAGCGGGCCCGCGCGGCCGGCACCGCCGAGTCGGTGATCGACCGGCTGACGCTGGACGCGGAGCGGATCGCCGCGATCGCCGCCGACGTCCGCAGCGTGGTCGGCCTGCCCGACCCGGTGGGCGAGGTGGTGCGCGGCTACACCCTGCCCAACGGCCTGGACGTGCGCCAGGTCCGCGTCCCGCTGGGCGTGGTCGGCATCATCTACGAGGCCCGGCCGAACGTCACGGTGGACGCCGCCGCGCTCTGCCTGAAGTCCGGCAACGCGGTGCTGCTGCGCGGTTCCGGCTCCGCGTACCGCTCCAACACCGCGCTGGTCGAGGTGCTGCGCGCGGCGGTGGTCGGCGCGGGCCTGCCGGCCGACGTGATCCAGCTGGTGCCGGGCGAGAGCCGCGAGTCGGTGCAGGAACTGATGCGCGCCCGCGGCCTGGTCGACGTGCTGATCCCGCGCGGCGGCGCCTCGCTGATCCGCACCGTGGTCGAGGGCTCGACCGTCCCGGTGATCGAGACCGGCACCGGCAACTGCCACGTGTACGTGGACGCGCAGGCCGACCTGGCGATGGCCGTCGGCGTGCTGCTGAACTCCAAGGCCCAGCGGGTCAGCGTCTGCAACTCCGCCGAGACGCTGCTGGTCCACCAGGACGTCGCGGACGCCTTCCTGCCGCTCGCGCTGGCCGCGCTGGCCGAGGCCGGCGTCACCGTGCACGGCGACGAGGCGGTGCTCAAGGCCGCCGAGGGCACCGGGGTCACGGCCGTCCCGGCGACCGAGGAGGACTGGGAGACCGAGTACCTCTCGCTCGACCTGGCGGCCGCCGTGGTGCCCTCGCTGGAGGCCGCGGTGGAGCACATCCGCCGCTACTCCTCGGGCCACACCGAGGCGATCGTCACCGGCTCGCAGCCCGCCGCCCGCCGCTTCACCCAGCTCGTCGACTCCACCACGGTGGCGGTCAACGCCTCCACCCGGTTCACCGACGGCGCCGAGTTCGGCTTCGGCGCGGAGATCGGCATCTCCACCCAGAAGCTGCACGCCCGCGGCCCGATGGGCCTGCCGGAGCTGACCAGCACCAAGTACATCGTCACCGGCGACGGGCACGTGCGCGGCGAGGCCCGGCAGACCGTCGGCGGCTGACCCGGCCGTCCCCCTGCCCGGGGCGCGCGGGCCGCGGCCGCGTGCGCCCCGGTCGCGCGGGTTCTGGAGGAGCGCGCTCCGATCGCGTGCGCTCTGATCGCGTACGCTCTGATCGCGTGCGCTCCGATCGCGTGCGCCCCGGCTCGCGCGGCCGAATGCGGTAGCCCGTCCGGACCCGATCGGCGAGACCCACAGACAAACGCCCCGGCCGGTAATACATTGAATCCGTGGCTGAGGATGTGGGGGGCTCGCCGTACTCCGACGGCGCCGACCACGGTGATGCGAACGACGAGTTCGCCACCGTGGTCTTCGACGAGAACTTCGTCCGCTCCGCCGCCGTGCACGAGCCGAGCGCCCTGGAGCGGCAACTCGCCGCCGCCGAGGCCCGGCTCGAACCGGAACAGGCCGGGGCGGCCCGGAGTCACGAGTTCACCGAGTCCACCGAGTTCACCGGCGGGAACGAGGTGCTGCCGCTGGAGCTGCGCCCGCTGCCCGGCGGACTCGACGAGGACCGCTTCTACCCCGACCCGTGGTCCGGCTGCGACCGGCAGGAACGGCGCACCCGCCGCCCCCGGGTCCGCGCCTTCGACCCGCTGCGCGGCGGGGCGGTCGCCCAGCAGCGCTGGCACCGGCCGGTGGCCTGGGTGCTGGCCCTGGTGATGGGCGTCGGCCTGGTCGCGCTGTCGGTCGCCGCGGTGTACCGGGGCGTCGGCGGGGCCGCGCAGGAGTCGCCGGCCCGGCCGAGCAGCGGCAACAGCAGCCGGAGCGACGGCGGCGGGAGCCAGGGGAGCGGGGCCCCCGCCGGGGGCGCCGCGTCCGCGGTGCCCGGCCCGCCGTCCGCGGTGGCCGCCGTTCCGGTGGGCTGAGGCCCGGCGGTTCCGGCGGCTCTGGCGGCTCCGGCGGTTCGTCTCCGGGGGCGCGTCTCTGGGGCCCGTCTCCGGTGGCGGCGCGGCCGGGTGCCGGGGCTGCGGGCGGGTGTGACGCACCGTGGCACGCTCGTTACCCGCGCACCCTCGTCGCGGGCGGCCCGCGAGTCTACCCTGGTGGTATGGGTGACCCGCGCGAGCCTCCTGGGGGCACGCCCGAGGGTGGTTCCAACGATGACGAGTTCCGGTCCGTCGTCTTCGACGAATCGTTCGTCCGGGCTGCCCGGATCCAGGAACTCTCCGCGCAGGAGCGGCTGTCGGGCGCCTTCGGCCGGGCCACCCGGACCCGCGGCTGGCTCTCGCTGCCCCGGCAGGCCGTCGTCCTGCTGCTGGTGGTCGCGCTGGCGTTCGCCGCCGCCGTCTACTTCGGGATCAGCTCCCCGCGCGGGTCGGTCGCCCCGCCCAGCGGCACCCAGCTGACCGTCAGCCTCACCCCGCTCGCCCCGGCCGGGACGGTCACCGCGGCCGCCGACCGCACCAACCCGTTCGCCGGGCTGCCCGCCGGGTACGCCGACGGCTCGGCCGGACTCGGGCTGCCCGCCGCCACCGCCACCGCCCACTTCACCGGCTCCCAGGTGCAGCGGGCCCTGGACACCGCCCAGCAGTACCTGGTGGCCTCCGCGCTGACCCCGAGCACCCTGACCGCCAACGGCACCGCGCAGGTCCGCGCCCTGATCACGGCCGGCGAACTCGTCCAGTACGACGACAGCACCAACTCGCCCCGGGACGACCAGCACCACGACGCCACCGGTTGGATGGTCCGCTTCGACCCCGGGCAGATCGCGCTGGCCACCGACACCGTCAAGGTCACCGGCAGCGTCCACATCGGCGAGCTCGACGGCAACACCCTGGAGGTCACCACCGACCACACCCTGGTGTACGCGCTGCGGCCGGCCGGCACCACCAGCGATCCGGCGGTCACCCTCTACGCGGTGCGCCGGGCGGTGCGCCTCGACATCGACCGGGCCGACCTGGACGCCGGCCGGCTGCGGGTGGTCGACACCGCCGTGCAGGCCGGACCCAGCTCCTGCTCGGCCGGGCAGAGCGACTACCTGCAGCCGATGCTGGCCACCACGGCGGGCGTCCGCCCGAGCACCCCGCCCGCCGTGAACCCGGCCGACCACGACCGGCCGGCCTGGCAGTCCTGCGGGGTGCTCGGGCCGATCACCGGCTGAGCCCGCGGGACCGGGGCGGGGCGGAGTGGGGCGGCCGGGTTCACGGCCGGGGCGTGGCCGGTCGTGGCCCGGCGGGGTGTTTGGGCGGGTCGCTCAGGGGGCCCTCAGGGGGTCAGTCCTGGGAGCCGCCGTCCTTGGAAGCGCCGTTGCCGTTGCCGCGGCCGGCGCCCGTGAAGGTGTCGCGGAGCTTGCCGCCGACCGTGCCGACGCCGTTGCCCAGGTCGCGCAGCAGGCCCATCAGCGGGTCCTTGCTGTCCTTCACCGACTGCGAGTACGACTCGGCGGCGGCCTTCCACTGCGAGCTGACCGTGGCCTCCGGGTCGTCGCCGCGGCGCGGGTACGCCCCGGCCATGATCGAGCGGTACTCCTCGCTCTCCGCCCACTTCTTCAGCTTGGCCACCCGCACCACCGCGAACGGGTGCGACTGCGGCAGCACCTGGAGCAGCTTCAGCACGCTGTCGCGCAGGTCGCCCGCCTTGTCGTACTCCTCGGCCTGCTCCAGGAACGCGTCCACGTTCATCTCGGCCAGGGACGCGCCGCCGGCCAGCTTCATCAGCGAGCGCATCGACGCCTGCAGGTCCTGCCCGGCCAGCAGGCCGGCCCGGTCGCTGGACAGCTCCGCCTTGCGGAACCACTCCTTGAGCGCGGTGATCATCGCCATGACCGCCAGGTTGCCCAGCGGTATCCAGGCGATCCGGGCCGCCAGGTTGGTGAGGATCAGCAGCATCGTCCGGTAGACGGCGTGCCCGGACATCGCGTGACCGACCTCGTGGCCGATCACCGCCCGCAGCTCCTCCTCGTCCATCAGCTCGACCAGGCCGGTGGTGACCACGATCACCGGCGTCTCCATGCCGATGCAGTACGCGTTGACCTTCGGGTCCTGGGAGACGTACAGGTCCGGGACCTTCTCCAGGTCCAGGATGTACGCGGCGTCCCGCACCATGTCGTACAGCTCGGGGAACTGACGCTCCGACGCCTTCACCGCGGTGGCCAGGAACATCAGGCGCACGCTGCGCTCCGACACCAGGCCGGCCAGCTTCTTCAGGACGTCGTCGAAACCCGTGAGCTTGCGCAGCGCCACCAGTCCGGAGCGGTCCGCCGGGTGCTCCCAGGCCCGGGTGGAGATCTCCGGGAAGCGCTGGCGGCGACGGCTCGGCGCAGAACCCTTGGTCATGTCGGTCATTGAGTACCTCTCCTGGATCGACGCCGGCACCGGCACCTGTGGCCGGCCCCCGCTGCTTTCCACTTCAACGTCGGTGTGTCCGTACTCGTCCCCGCGGTCACGCTACGCCGTCCGCCCGCGGCCGGGGAGAGCGGGGACGCCCCTTCCGGCGGGCCCGCGGACACTCCGGGGGGGCCGGGCCGGGGCGGCGGTAAACGGGACTACCCTGGCTCTGCCGTACCGAACAAGGAGCCCGTGATGTCCCCTGCCGACCTGGTCCAGCTCGCCGGACCGATCTCCACCGAGAACGGCCCCGGTCTGTTCCTGCGGTTCATCCTGATCGCCTCCTTCGTCGGAGTCGGCCTGATGGTGTGGGCGCTGGCCCGGGCCAGCCGCGACGGCGCGAAGCGCGACGCGGCGCGCGAGGCCGCCCGCGAGGCCGAGCGGACCGGCGCGGCGGCCGGGCGCCCGGCCGACGACCTGGGCTGACGGGCCCGGTCTCCGTTCCGGCTCGCCGGGCTGGCGGTGTCGGGTCCGGCTGCTGGGTCCGGTCCGGGTTGCTGACGGACTGTCAGCCGGCCGGTCGGGTCCCGGTCGGTGGGGCTCCCGGGTGCGGGTTCCCGGCGCGGTGGACGTGCCTCCGGCCGGGCGGCGGTTCACGGGTGGTCAGACGCGGTGGGCCGCCGCGCGGTTGCGTGTCAGGCCCCCGTACGATGAGCGCGCGGGCCGTACGGTCCGTGACCGCCTGGTCCTCACACCGAGCCGAGAAGGTCCCGCCGATCATGAGCCCTGCTGCCCTGCCCGCCATCGTCCACCTCGCCGAGGAGGGCGGTAACCACGACAGCCTCAACCCCCTGCTGACGGGCGGCGCGGCGCTGTTCATCCTGCTGCTCCTGCTCTTCATCACCACGCGCTTCAACCGCGACCGCTGACCGGCCGCGCCGCCGCCCCGCCCGCCGCGCGTCCGCGGCCCCCGGGGTGGCGGAGCCCGGTGCGCCCGGGGTCCGTCCACGGGCGGAACCCCCGGGACATCCGGGTCGCGTAAGGTGTGGCGCCATGAGAGAGCAGGTCGAGACCTCCGGGACGAACGTGGCGCCGGGCACCTCCGCGCCGGGCACCCCGGCACCGAGCGGTGGTCCGCGCAGGCGACGGCTGGGTGTGATGGGTGGCACCTTCGACCCCATCCACCACGGGCACCTGGTCGCCGCGAGCGAGGTGGCGAGCGCCTTCCAGCTGGACGAGGTGATCTTCGTCCCCACCGGGCAGCCCTGGCAGAAGTCCGACCGGCAGGTCTCGCCGGCCGAGGACCGCTACCTGATGACGGTGATCGCCACCGCCGAGAACCCCCAGTTCTCGGTCAGCCGGATCGACATCGACCGCAACGGCCCCACCTACACCGTTGACACCCTGCGCGAGCTGCGCGACCTGCACCCCGACGCCGAACTCTTCTTCATCACCGGCGCCGACGCCCTCGCCCAGATCATCTCCTGGCGCTCCTCCGAGGAACTCTTCGACCTCGCGCACTTCATCGGCTGCACCCGGCCGGGCCATACTCTCTCCGACACCGGCCTGCCGGTCGGCGGCGTCTCGCTGGTCGAGGTGCCCGCCCTCGCCATCTCCTCCACCGACTGCCGGATGCGCGTCGCCAAGGGCGAACCCATCTGGTACCTGGTGCCGGACGGCGTGGTCCGATACATCCACAAGCGGGCGCTGTACGCGTCGGCCCGGCCTTGATGCCCCCGGGAGGGACGACGTGACCGGAACGCCCGACGACCAGAACTGGTTCGGCCAACAGCCCCAGTCCCAGCCCCGGCAGCCCCACCCCCAGCAGCCGCAGTCGCAGCCGACCGCCCCGCCGCAGCCCGGGTACTACGCGCAGCAGGGGTACGAGGGGTACGAGGGGTACGAGGGGTACGAGCAGCAGGGCTACGAGGGGTACGGGCAGCAGCCGCCGTCGTCGTCATCGCCGCAGTCGGCGTACGGGCAGGGCGGGCAGTACGACCAACACGACCAGTACGGCGCCCAGTACCAGCAGCCCGGGGGGTACCCGCAGGATCCTTACGGCGGTGGCGGGCAGCAGGCCGCCGCGCCCGGGTACCCGGCGCAGGGCTACGGGCAGGGCGGGTACGACTCCTCCGGCTACGAGGCGTCCGGCTACCAGCCCTCCGGGCGCGAGTCCTCCGGGTACGGGCGGGGCGGGTACGAGCAGTCCGGGTACCAGCAGGGGCAGGGCTACGAGCAGGGACCGGCCTACGATCCGGGGCAGGGTTACGAGCAGCCCGGGTACGAGTCGCAGGGGTTCGAACAGCGCGGCTACGAAGGGCAGTTCGGCGGCCGGTCGCAGGGCGGCGGGCAGCCGGGCGGGGACGCGTACGGGCAGCAGCCCTACGACCCCTACTACGAGCAGCAGCAGCCCGTGCAGGGGCTCCACCCGCAGTCGGCCGCGACCCGGACGCAGGCTCCGGGGCAGATGCTCGGCCAGGTGCCCGGGCAGGGAACAGGGCAGGGGGCCGGGGCGGCGGCCGGGCTGGGGCAGACCGTCGGGCGGTCGGTGCCGCCGGCGAGCCCGGGGGCGGCGTCGGCCGCGGCCGGGGTGGTGCCGCCGCGGGCGCGTCCGGGGGCTCCGGCGTCCGCGCCGGGTGGGGCGAGCGGTGCGGGCGGGGCGGACGCGCCGGGAGCGGAGCCGTCCGAGCTGGTCGGCGGGCGGGCTGCGGCAGCGGCGGCGGCCCGGGCGAAGGGCAAGAACGGGGACTCGTACACCACGGGCGAGTTCAGCTTCGTCGACGAGCAGACGGAGGAGTCCGAGGACGCGATCGACTGGCTGAAGTTCGCCGAGTCGCGCAGCGAGGTGCGGGCCGAGCGCCGGCGGCGGCTGCGCAACCGGCTGGTCTCGCTGCTGGTGGTGGTGGCGGTGCTGGCGTCCGGCGGCGTGGGCTACCTGTGGTGGACCGGGAAGCTCGGCGGCGGTGACGACGCGGCCACGGCGGTCGGCGGCCGGTACGTCAACGTGGTGCACCTGCACGATCCGCAGGGCAAGGTCACCACCGCGCTGCTGGTGGACGACGAGGGCGGCCGGAAGGCGACCGTGCTGCTGCTGCCGGACACCCTGCAGCTGCCCAGCAACGGCGACTCCGCCACCACGACGATCGGCAAGGCCCCGTCCGAGCTCGGCGCCTCCGCGACCCGCGACGGCCTCTCCTCGGTGCTCGGTGCCAAGGTGGCCGGCACCTGGCGGCTGGACACCCCCTACCTGCTGCTGCTGGTCTCCCAGCTCGGCGGCGTCAGGGTGGACACCAACGCCGAGGTGCGCGAGGACAACAAGGCGGACGGCAAGGTGCTCGCCCCGGCGGGCAAGGGCGTCCTGCTGAACGGGCACGCCGCCGTCGCCTACGCGACCCTGCAGGCCCCCGGAGAGAAGCCGGACGCCCAACTCGCCCGGTTCGGGCAGGTGATGGCCGCGGTGATCAGCACCATGCCGACCACCATGCCGGAGGCCACCGACGACGTGCGCCGGATGAACATGGTCGCCGACCCGTCGCTCCCCGAGAACGCGCTGGCCGGCGTGCTGGTCAACCTGGCCAAGCAGGCGAAGGCCGGACACCTGTCGACCTCGGTGCTCACCACCAAGGCCGACGGCACCCTGGACGACACCACGGCGGGCAAGCAGGTCAAGGAGATCCTCGGCGGCACCATCGGCAGCGCCAAGGGCACCGGCGGCTCCACCCGGGTCACCATCGTGAACGCCTCCGGCAACGGGACCTCGGCCGCCGCCGCGCAGGTCGCGGTGATCAACTCGGGCATGGACCCGCTGCCCTCCAGCGCCAAGGCGCCGGACCAGGCGAGTTCCGAGATCCGCTACACCGACGATGCCAAGCAGCCCGCGGCCCTCACCCTGGCCACCAGCATGGGCCTGCCGGACAGCGCGGTGAAGAAGGTCACCGAGGCGCAGAACGCGGACCTGGTGCTGGTGATCGGCAAGGACTACCAGCCGCCGGCGCAGAAGACGCAGTAACCGGCGGTGGCCGGTCGGCCCCATGGCTGACCGGCCGGGCCGGGCCGGCGGTCGGGCCCGCGGTCGGGCCTGCGTGGCGGCCGGTCGGCCCCCGTTCGGCGGTGGGGCGGCTCGGTCGGAGAGGCGCCGAGAAGGCGCCGCTGAGGCGCGGTCGGAGCCCCCGGGCGGAAAACGCTCGGGGGCTCCGTCGCGTTCGTGAGATCCTGGGAGGGTATCCCCACAGCCGATCCGGAAGAGCATCGTGACCGTCACCGACCGAAGCCAGGAACTGATCACCGTCGCCGCGCAGGCGGCGGCCGACAAACTGGCGCACGACATCATCGCCTTCGACGTCAGCGAGGTGCTGTCGATCACCGACGCCTTCCTGATCGCCTCCGCCGCCAACGACCGCCAGGTGCGGGCGATTGCCGAGGAGATCGAGGACCAGCTGCGCGAGAAGCTCGACGTCAAGCCGGTGCGCCGCGAGGGCGAGCGCGAAGGCCGCTGGATCCTGCTCGACTACCTGGACATCGTGGTGCACGTCCAGCACTCCGAGGAGCGCTCCTTCTACTCGCTCGACCGCCTGTGGAAGGACTGCCCCGAGCTGCCGCTCCCCGAGGACGCGCTGGCCACCCGCAACCGGCCGGAGAACGCCGTCACCGACGCCGCGGGCAACGCCGTCTCCGGGGGCGACCTCTGAGCCGGTCCGGGGCCTGGCCGCGCATCGTCTTCTGGCGGCACGGTCAGACCTCCTGGAACCTCGAATCGAGGTTCCAGGGCAGTACGGACATCGAGCTCACCGACCAGGGGATCTTCCAGGCCCAGCGGGCGGCCCGGCTGCTCGCCGGGCTCCGGCCCGACCTGCTGATCTCCTCCGACCTGCAGCGGGCCCGGCGCACCGCCGCCGAGCTCGCCGACCTCACCGGCCTCGAGGTGCACCACCACGAGGGCCTGCGGGAGACCTACGCGGGGGAGTGGCAGGGGCTCACCAACGCGGAGATCCGGGCCCGGTACCCGGAGCAGTACGAGGCGTGGGCGAACGGCGAGCAGGTGCGCCGCGGCGGCGGCGAGCTGGCCACCGAGGTGGCCGACCGGGCCGTCCCGGTGGTGCTGGACGCGGTGGGCAAACTGCCGGAGGGCGGCACCCTGGTGGTGGTCAGCCACGGCGGCACCATCCGCACCATGATCGGCCGGATGCTGGGCCTGGAGCCGCAGATGTGGGAGCGCTTCGGCGGCCTCTCCAACTGCTGCTGGTCGGTGCTCGGCGAGGACTCGCGCGGCTGGCGGCTGCTGGAACACAACGCCGGCACGCTGCCGCAGCCGGTCATCGGCGACGAGACCTGAGGCCCGACCGGCTCGGATTTCACAGTTCCGGCTCCGACCGGCTAGAGTCTTCCTCGTTCGCAGCGAGGAACGCAGACGGGAAACCGGGGGCGGGAGTCGCGGAACTGCGGGGCTATAGCTCAGTTGGTAGAGCGATTGCATGGCATGCAATAGGTCAGGAGTTCGATTCTCCTTAGCTCCACTCCGCACCGGTGGTCCGTGAGTGGTCGTCAGTGTCGCGGGGCTATAGCTCAGTTGGTAGAGCGATTGCATGGCATGCAATAGGTCAGGAGTTCGATTCTCCTTAGCTCCACAGCAGTTCCGCGAGGCCGCTGCCCGATCAGGGTGGCGGCCTTCGGTGTTTCCGGGGCGGGTGTGGAAGTGGTGGTCAAGGACGGGCGTCGGTCCGGGGTCCGCGGGTGTGCCGGGGTCCAGGTGGGCGCCGGGTGTGGGGCAGGTCGGGGCCGCCGTGGGGCCGTCGGAACGGATTAGGGCCGGGGGCGCCGACCGTGTACAGTTGGCGATGTCGCCGAGGGAAACCGCAGGTGACAGCAGCAAGAGCATGGGGCTATAGCTCAGTTGGTAGAGCGATTGCATGGCATGCAATAGGTCAGGAGTTCGATTCTCCTTAGCTCCACAGTAGTTCGAAGGCCGTCCCGCGAGGGGCGGCCTTCGGCCGTTCACGGGACTTCCCTGCCGGGCGGAGCGCGGGGCCGCTACGGTCGTGCCATGGCCGACCTGGTGCGAAAACGGAACGACGAGCTCGCCCGGATACTCCACCAGCTCGGTTGGAGCCCGGAGCGGCTGGCCCGCGAGGTGAACGCGGTGCTCCCGGCCGGCATGGCGATCAGCTCCACCGCCCCGTACAAGTGGCGGGACCGGGGCATGGTGCCGCGCTCGCCGCACGACCAGACCGTCTGCGAGGTGCTGGGCCGCAGCGTCGGCATCGCGGTCACCTACGAGCAGCTCTGGGGGCAGATGGGCTCCCACCGGGGCGCCAAGATGCTCTCTCCCCGGCTGCTGACCGACCCGTGGACGGCCGACACCGCGCAGACCGCGCTCCGCGAGGCGGGCGCCGACGGCGCCCCGGTCCGCCTGACCGACCTGTTCCGCGGCGACGAACTGGAGCAGGCGGCCCGGCACTGGGCCTCCCCGCCGCCGCAGGTCACCGGCGGGGAGGGCGCGCTGCGGATCGCCCCGGAGCAACTGGCCGACCTGCAGCTGTCCTACGAATCCAAGCAGAGGCTGGAGCGGACCTACGGCGGCGGCCTGATCCTCGACCTCGCCAAGGCCGAACTCGCCATGGTGGGAAAGCTGTTGGAGCTCGGCAGCTACGACGAGCCGCTCGGCCGCGAGCTGTACGGGGCGGCCAGCCGGCTGGCCCGGCTGGTGGGCTGGGCCAACTACGACATGGGCAACGACGCCGCCGCGCAGCGGGCCTTCGTCGCCGCGCTGCGGGCCGCGCACGTCTCCGGCGACCCGCGGCTCGGCGTCGGCGTGGTCGGCTGCCTCGCCGTCCAGGCGACGTACAACTCCGGGGGGCGGGGGCTGGACCCGGTGGCGATGCTCTCCACCGCGCTGCGGGCCGCCGACGAGGTGCTGACCCCGTGCGAGCGGGCCCTGCAGCTGGGGCGGATCGCCCGGGCGCACGGCCGCAAGGGGGAGCAGATCAGTGCGGAGGCGGTCGCCGAGCGGGCGTTCCGGGTGCTGGAGGACGTGCCGGAGCACGCCCAGGAACGGGCCGACCTGGAGGGGATGATCGGCGAGGGGTACCTGCTGCTCGGCGAGCACGAGCAGGCGCGCAGCCTGCTGCTGGCCGCGATCGACTCGCTCTCGATGGAACGGGCCCGGGTCAAGGCGCTGCTGATGGTGCGCCTCGCCGACTCCTACCGCCGCACCGGCGAGCGTGCGGAGGCGGAGCAGACCGCCGACCGGGCCCGGCTGCTCGCGGCGGGCATGCAGTCGGCGCGGGTGGCCCGGGCCCTGCGGGACTTCGACACCGCGATGCGCGCGGAGGCGTAGCGGCAGGCCGCGCGGGGCACCGGGCCGTGGCTGAGGGGAGCGGGGCCCACGAGGGCCGCCCGGCAGGCCGGACGCGGGCGGGGGATTGACGCAGCGGGGCGAAAGGGGGTTGAGGGGGTGCGGTACCCTGAGCCCATGCGAACCGTGCGCCTGCTTCTTAGCCGGCCGCGCTGACCAGGACCGGCTTGAAGGCCGGAGTCGGCGTGGCGTCCCCTCCTGCGGAGGGGTTTTCTGCTTTCTACGGCCTGTTCGCTGACTGATGACGATGGAGCCTGAAGGACCATGAGCGAGACGACCCCCGCTTCCGGCGCGGCCGAAGCCGCCACCGAGCCTTTCCGCTACGGCGCCGCGCTGGCCGCCGAGATCGAGTCCCGCTGGCAGGACCTGTGGGAGAAGGAGGGGACGTTCAACGCCCCCAACCCGACCGGCCCGCTGGCCGACGGCTCGCCCGTCGCCACGAAGCCCCACAGCTTCATCATGGACATGTTCCCCTACCCGTCGGGTTCGGGCCTGCACGTCGGCCACCCGCTGGGGTACATCGCCACCGACGTGTACGCCCGCTTCCAGCGGATGAACGGGCACAACGTCCTGCACACCCTGGGCTACGACGCCTTCGGCCTGCCCGCCGAGCAGTACGCGGTGCAGCACGGCGTGCATCCGCGGGTGTCCACCGAGGACAACATCGCCAACATGCGCCGCCAGCTGCGCCGGCTGGGCCTGGGCCACGACCCGCGCCGCTCGATCTCCACGATCGACCCCGAGTACTACCGCTGGACCCAGTGGATCTTCCTGCAGATCTTCAACTCCTGGTACGACGAGGCCGCCGGCAAGGCCCGTCCGATCGCCGAGCTGATCGCCGAGTTCGAGTCCGGCGCGCGCGAGGTGCCGGGCGGTCGCGACTGGGCCGGGCTGTCCGGCATCGAGCGCGACGAGGTGCTGGGCGAGTACCGGCTGGCCTACTCCAAGGAGGTGCCGGTCAACTGGTGCCCCGGCCTGGGCACCGTGCTGGCCAACGAGGAGGTCACCGCGGACGGCCGCTCCGAGCGCGGCAACTTCCCGGTGTTCAAGTCGAACCTGCGCCAGTGGATGATGCGGATCACCGCCTACGCGGACCGCCTGATCGGTGACCTGGACCTGCTGGACTGGCCCGAGGCGATCAAGCTGCAGCAGCGCAACTGGATCGGCCGCTCCGAGGGCGCCCGGGTGGACTTCCCGGTCGGCGGCGACACCGTCACCGTCTTCACCACCCGCCCCGACACCCTGTTCGGCGCCACCTACATGGTGCTGGCCCCCGAGCACGCCCTGGTCGACACGATCGTCCCCGCCGAGTGGCCGGCCGGCACCCGCGACGAGTGGACCGGCGGCGCCGCCGACCCGGCCTCCGCCGTCGCCGCCTACCGGGCCGCGGCCGCCGCCAAGTCCGACGTGGAGCGCCAGGCCGACGCCAAGGTCAAGACCGGCGTGTTCACCGGCGCCTTCGCGGTCAACCCGGTCAGCGGCGAGCAGATCCCGGTGTTCATCGCCGACTACGTGCTGATGGGCTACGGCACCGGCGCGATCATGGCCGTCCCGGCGCACGACAGCCGCGACTTCGCCTTCGCGCAGGCGTTCAACCTGCCGATGCGCTGCGTGGTGCAGCCGACCGATGGGCGCGGCGAGGACCCGCACACCTGGGACGACGCCTTCGACACCTACGACTCGGTGCTGGTCAACTCCGAGCGCGACGGCCTGTCGCTGAACGGCCTGTCCGTGATCGACGCCAAGGCCCGCGTCACCGCCTGGCTGAGCGAGCGGGGCATCGGCGAAGGCACCGTCAACTACCGCCTGCGCGACTGGCTGTTCAGCCGCCAGCGGTACTGGGGCGAACCCTTCCCGATCGTCTACGACGAGAGCGGCGCGATGCACGCGCTGCCCGAGTCGATGCTGCCGGTCGAGGTCCCCGAGGTGGACGACTACTCGCCGCACACCTACGACCCCGACGACGCCGCCTCCTCGCCGAAGACCCCGCTGTCCCGCAACGAGGACTGGGTCAACGTCGAGCTGGACCTGGGCGACGGCGTCAAGACCTACCGCCGCGAGACCAACACCATGCCCAACTGGGCGGGTTCGTGCTGGTACGAGCTGCGCTACGTCGACCCGGTCAACTCCTCCGCGGTGGTCGACCCGGCCAACGAGTCCTACTGGATGGGCCCGACCGCCGAGAAGCCGGCCGGCGGCGTCGACCTGTACGTCGGCGGTGCCGAGCACGCCGTGCTGCACCTGCTGTACGCCCGCTTCTGGCACAAGGTGCTGCACGACCTGGGCTACGTCTCCTCGGTCGAGCCGTTCCACAAGCTGTTCAACCAGGGCATGATCACCGCCGACGTCTACCGCGACGACCGGGGCTTCCCGGTGCCCGCGGCGGAGGTCGAGGAGCGCGACGGCCAGTACTACTGGGACGGCGAGCCGGTCCGCCGCGAGGCGGGCAAGATGGGCAAGTCGCTGAAGAACGCGGTCGCCCCCGACGAGATCGCCGACGAGTACGGCGCGGACACGCTGCGCCTGTACGAGATGGCGATGGGCCCGCTGGACGTCTCCCGCCCCTGGGACACCCGCGCCGTGGTCGGCTCCTACCGCTTCCTGCAGCGGCTGTGGCGCAACGTCGTCTCGGAGGTCACCGGCGAGCTGGTGGTCACCGAGGACGAGCCGGACGAGGCGACGCTGCGCGCGCTGCACAAGGCGATCGACGGCATCCGCGGCGACATGGCCGGCATGCGGTTCAACACCGCGGTGGCCAAGGCCATCGAGCTGAACAACTTCCTGGTGAAGCGCGGCTCCACGCCGCGTTCGGTGGCCGAGCAGATCGTCCTGCTGGTCGCCCCGCTGGCGCCGCACATCGCCGAGGAGCTGTGGCGCCGCCTGGGCCACGAGGAGTCGCTGGCCTTCGCGGACTACCCGGTCGCGGACCCGGCGTACGTGGTCGACGAGACGGTGACCTGCGTCGTGCAGATCAAGGGCAAGGTCAAGGCCCGCCTGGAGGTCCCGCCGTCGATCTCGGACGCCGAGCTGGAGGCGCTGGCCCTGGCCGACCCGGCCGTGGTCGCGGCCGTCGGCGGTGCGGAGGTGCGCAAGGTCATCGCCCGCGCGCCGAAGCTGGTGAACATCGTCACTGCCTGACGGGAACCGGGCTGACGTGCTGTCAGCCGGTCCGGGCCGGTCGCCCCTGTGACGGGGTGGCCGGCCCGTCGCCGTCCGTGCGTACGGGCGGGCGGGCAGTCGGAGGAATGCGAACAAGGCGGCTCCGTTCTTCGTGGGTGGGCACGGTGGGCGGGCGCGGACCGTGGACCGACGGGCGCGCACCGTCCGGGGAGTCAGGGAGATCGCTTGGGGGACATCCCTGAGCTGTCCCTGATCTCGGGCCGGAGAAGCGTCCACGGCCTGCTGCCGGACGCCGCTCCGGGCTACGGTGGAAGTCCGGCGGACAAGCGGACCGCACCGGGCGGTCCAGGGTCGGTCACGGGCGGAAGGTGGGCTCCCGATGGAAGCGCTCGGTGTGGTGGTGGCGCTGGTCGCGCTGTTCGGGGTGACGCTGCTGGTGATGGCCGTGGTCGGAACGGTGAAGGCGGCGAAGGCGGTGGCGGCCAAGGTCGACCGGCACAGCACCAACGCCCAGCGGGCGGTGGAGAACGCGGCCCTGAAGGCGAAGAGCCTCACCAGGCCGGGCGAGCAGGGTCGGATCGCCGCGCTCCGGCTGTCCCTGCGCACCGGGCTGGACTCCACCCGTCAGGTTCTGGAATCCGGCCTCCCGCAGGACGGTCAGCTCGGCGACGCGCTCCAGCTCCTCGCCCGCCTCGACTCGCACGCCGCGGAGCTCGACGCCGAACTCCGCATGCTGGAGCGGGAGCCGATGAGCAGCCGGGTCACCGCCAAACTCCCCGAACTGCGTGAGCGCACCGAACGGATCACCCACTCCGCGGACTCCCTGCGTTGGGCCGCCCAGGACCGGATGCGCCGCTTCGCCGACGACGAACTCGCCCGCCTCGGCAAGGAGTGCCAGGACGAGGCCGGCGCCCTCCGCCACTGGACCCCTGCCGACCCCAGCGCTGCCGACGGCCCCGAATCCGCTTCGGCCGCCGCCCACGCAACGGGCTCCCCTGGCACGGCCTCCGCTTCTGCGGAGGAGCCCGCCGACCGCCGCAAGGGACTGGGCACCGGCCGCCCGACCAGCGCCGAGGAACTGCTCGGACTGGCCGCCGAGCCGCTCTCCCGCCTCGCCGACCGCCTCCGCAAGCCGAACCCGGCAGGACCCAACCGCCCCTGACCCCGCGTCACGAGTCGGTCGCTGTCCGTGCTCGGAGAAGTTACCCTCCGCCTCCGGGGGAAAACCACCGAATATCGAGTGCTGTCCTCACGGCCTTGCGGCGGGTAACCTCCGGCACATGCCCGGCCACCTCGCACTTGTCACGGATTCCACCGCATATCTGCCCCAGCAGGCGGTGGACCGGTACCGAATCCAGGTGGTACCGCTCAGCGTCGCGGTGGGTGACGAGGTCTTCGCCGAAGGCGTCGAGATCTCCCCGAAGGACGTTGCCGAAGCCCTGCGCTCCAAGCAGCGGGTGACGACGTCCCGCCCCAGCCCCGAGACCTTCGCGGCCGCCTACCGGGCGGCCGCCGAGGCCGGTGCGCACGGCGTCGTCTCGATCCACTTGTCGGCCGAACTCTCCGGCACGGTGGAGGCCGCCCAGCTGGCGGCTGCCGCAGCACCGATCCCGGTCCGGGTGGTCGACAGCCGGCTCGTCGGGATGGCCCTGGGCGGCTGCGTGCTGGCCGCTGCCGAGTCGGTCGCGGCCCTGGAAGCGGCCCGCGCAGGTTCGGTGTCCGGGGACGGGGACGGCGGCGGTCGCGATGGGGCTGTGGCTGCGGATGCCGATGCTGCTGCGGCGGACCTCGACCTGGTGGTCGCCTCCGCCGAGGCCCGGGCTGCCGGTACCGCCGGTTTCTTCTACGTCGACACCTTGGAGCACCTGCGGCGCGGGGGCCGGATCGGCACTGCCCAGGCGTTGGTCGGCTCCGCGCTGGCGGTCAAACCGCTGCTGCACCTCTCCGGCGGGCGGATCGAGCCGTTGGAGAAGGT
Source organism: Kitasatospora sp. YST-16 (assembly GCF_026802215.1). NCBI lineage: Bacteria > Bacillati > Actinomycetota > Actinomycetes > Kitasatosporales > Streptomycetaceae > Kitasatospora > Kitasatospora sp. YST-16. Next base: position 2,161,179 of record NZ_CP113837.1, on the reverse strand, counting down.
CCGTACAGCCTCCCGGGCGATCGCCCGGCTGGAGGAGATCGCTGTCGAGCGGGCGGCGCAACAGCCGGTGGACATCACCGTTCACCACCTGGCCGCCGCACATCGGGCCGAGCCACTGGCAGAACGGCTGCGGGAGCGGGTGCCCGGGCTGAGGGAGCTCTACGTCAGCGAGGTCGGTGCTGTCATCGGCGCGCACGTCGGCCCCGGCCTGCTGGCCGTCGTGGTGTCCCCGGTCATCGTGTCGCCGCACTGAATCCGGCCTGAATCACTCGTTCGAGTGACAAGAGTTATCCACAGGCCGGAGTTATCCACAGGGGCGGGCGAATTCTCCGACGGGTCGTCAGCACCGTTCTACTGTCCTCGCCATGAGGACCATCACCACACCCCAAGCCCGTCGTCGCCTGACCACCGCAACCGCCCGAGCCCGCCTCGACCGGATCCTCCCGGCAGACCTGTCCACCGATCCCGGCCTCCTCGCACTCGACATCCCTTCAGACGGCGCGGACGGCGGGCTGCCGGAACCGGCGCACGATCTGGAGACCGTTCCGGCAGAGCTGCCGGAGCACGAGGACGGCGCCGACTGGGCTGTCGAACCACCCGGCGCAGCACGGGCGAACGCACCAGTGCCGTCGAACACCGACCCGTCGCCGGCCCTGTCGGCCCCGCGACTCCTCGAGATATACGGCGCGCCCGCGCACCCCGGGCGTACGGCACCAGCCGTCACCCATGAACCCGTGGACCTCGGCCTTGCCGTCGACACCGCACCAGCCAGGAGGCGCAGTCGACCTGGTTCCCCGCCGGAACGAGATCCGCCCGGCGGCATGCCGACCTCGAACGACGCTGCCCCGGACGATGCCGCCTCGCCGGAGCAGCCGGCCGTGCCCGACCTCCCCGGCGACAGCAGACCCGGCCCACGACCGGGCCTGGACCCTTCGCCATCCGAACCCCCGCCGACCCCGAACTCCGCCACCGTGTCTCACCCCGCCCCGCCGAAACTGCCCTTGCGGTTCCGCCTCCCTGGCGCGTTCGCCCTGGACCGCCGGGCCGTGCTCGGTCTGACCGTGCTGCTAGTTCTCGCCACCGGCTACGCCGTCCAGCACTTCTGGCTCGGCCGACCGCACCCCGTTGCCGTCCCGGCCATCGCCATTGCCGAATCCGTTTCCGACCGAACCACGGAGGGAGCCCCAGCACTTCAACCGACCGGACCGTCCCTGGTCATCGACATCGGCGGGAAAGTCCAGCATCCCGGCCTACGAACCCTCCCCGCGGGTTCGAGGGTCGCCGATGCCCTGGCCGCCGCCGGCGGGCCGCTCCCCGACACCGACACCAGCTTCCTCAACCTCGCCCGGCCACTGACCGACGGGGAACAGATCCTCGTCGGGACCGACCCCCCTCCCGGCGTTGCGGCGACAGCCGGCCCCGCAGGCCCCGTGAGCCTCAACCGGGCCAACGCGGACCAGCTCGACTCACTCCCCGGCGTGGGCCCCGCGCTGGCCCAGCGCATCCTCCAGTACCGCCTCGCCCACGGCCCCTTCCAATCCCTCGACCAGCTCCGCCACGTTCCCGGCATCGGCCCGCGGAAGTACGAAGACCTCAAACCGCTCCTGACCCTCTGACCAACTGCTTCCGCCAAGCCCAGGCCACCGTCCCGAGAACGCGAAGGAGGCTCCAGCGCACCTGCCGCGTCACCGCACCGAACCGCCCGCCAGGCCGGGGAACCCACCGCCTCCCGGCCGAGGAGTGAGAACCGGATCCGCCGCCCCTGCCCGGTCTGCTCCCGCTCTCAACTCGCCAGGCAACGCCAGCCTTCTGCTCCCCTGCGTGCGGGGCGGCCCGTCCCGTCCCGCCCGCGCTCTGTCCGGGCCCCGCCCCCTGCGGGCGAGGCCGCCGCACACCACTTCGCCGCCCAGCGGCCGACAACACCGCCTCCGTCCGCCGACGGGCGTCAACCACCGCTCTTGTGAAGGAGATCGCACCAGGAGAAGCGTCGCCATCACCTTGCGAACCATCCCGCCAACCGTTGCCGACTACCGCCGTGCCGAGGGGAGGAGCTTCGATGCCGGCCGCACCTGCCGCCGCCCACCAGCGCACCGACTACCGACTGCTCCTCCCGGCCTGCACCGCATGGGCAGTGACCTCCGCCGTTCTCGTTCTGGACCCGGGGCGACACCCCTCGCTGCTCATGGCCGCTCTGGCAGCCGCAGTCGCCTCCCTCGCCCTGCTCGCCACGAAAGGACCCCGCCGTTCGATCCACCGCCTGACCGCCGCAGTCCTGCTGACCGCCGCCACGGCAGCCACCACCACCGTCCTGCACACCGCGGACCTGCACCGTGGTCCGTTGCCCGCACTGGCCCACCCGGCCGCGCTGCCCGTCGCGGCCGGACAACGGGCCGATGGCGACGGACGGATCGGGCCGGTGCAACCGAAGGAGGAGAAGCCTGCCAACCCTGAGATCACCGTCGAGCTGACCGTCACGGGCGACCCGAAACAGCACGGCTCGCACACCCAGGGCAGTTCCCTGTCCAGACCGACCCTCACCGTCCCCGCCCTCGTCACCCGAGTCCGTACTTCCCCTCACCCCGGCAACGGCTCCCCGCCGACGCCCGTCGCCACCCGTACGCCCGTCACCCTGCTGATCCGCTCCCAGGAGGACTATCCATGGCGGCAGTTGATCCCCTCCACCGAGTTGGAACTACAAGCAGAAGTGCTGTCGGAGCGGCCACCGGTGGCCGGTGCGTCGGGAGGGCGGTCCCGGATCGACAGCGCGGCGCTGCTCGCCCCGCAGGGGCAGCCGCGCGTCGTCACCCCGCCGAACCTTCCGCAGCGGCTCGCGGCCCGCCTCCGCAAAGGGCTCCGGGACGCCTGCGACCACTTGCCGCCGGACACCCGAGGGCTGTTCCCCGGGCTGGTGGTGGGCGACGTGTCCCGGCTGCCCGAAGACCTGTCGGACGCGTTCCGGGCCACCGACCTCGGCCACCTGGTCGCGGTGAGCGGCGCCAACCTGGCGATCGTCCTGGCCGTCCTGGTCGGCGGTACCTCCAGCGAACCCGACGCCCCCGGCCGCGGCGGTCTGGCCGGACTGCTGGGCCTCTCGTTCCGCACCACGGCGCTGCTGGGGACCGTGCTGACGCTGGCGTTCGTCACCGTCTGCCGGCCCGACCCGAGCGTGCTCAGAGCCGCAGCCACCGGGCTGATCGGCCTGCTGGCACTCGCCACCGGCCGACCGCGAAGAGGCGTCCCCGCACTGGCCGGAGCGGTACTGATCCTGATCCTGCTCGACCCGTACCTGGCCCGCTCGTACGGTTTCCTGCTCTCCACGTTGGCCACCGCCGGGCTACTGGTGCTCGGCCCGAGATGGACGGCGGCACTTCGGGCGCGTCGCTGGCCGCACCACCTGGCGTCGGCGGTCGGCGCCACCGCCGCAGCGCAGGCGTTCTGTTCGCCGGTCACCGTGCTGCTCGCGCCCCGGATCAGCCTGGTCGGGGTGCCGTGCAACCTGCTGGCCGAGATCGCGGTCGCCCCGGCCACCCTGCTCGGGTTCGGGGCCCTCGTGGTCGCGCCCCTCTCGAAGGGCGCCGCAGAGTTCCTGGCGGACCTCGCAGCGCTGCCAGTCGGATGGCTGGCCGCGGTCGCACGGCGCGGAGCGGAACTTCCGGGAGCCGAACTTGCCTGGCCCGCAGGTTCGTTCGGCGCGATCCTGCTGATCGTGGTCATCGTCTCGCTGGCCTGGGCGGTGCCGCCGCTGCTGGCCGGCCGCCGGTTCCGGCACCGGCGGACGAGGGTACTGGTGGCGCTCGCGGTCGCGCTGCTGCTGCCAGTGGTGCTGCTGCGCCCGCCCTCCGTCGTCCGGCTGGCAACCGGATGGCCCGCCTCGGGCTGGCGGTTGGCGATGTGCGACATCGGGCAGGGCGACATGACGGTTCTGCCCGTCGGGCCGGGCAGCGCCGTGGTGGTGGACGCCGGGCCCGATCCCAAGACGGCCGACGCCTGCCTGCGGGGGCTCGGCGTCACCAGAGTCCCGCTGCTGCTGCTCACCCACTTCCACGCCGACCACGCGGAAGGCATCCCCGGCGTGCTGCGCGGCCGGTCGGTCGGGGCGATCGAGGTGACCACCTCGGAGGAGTCGAACGGCGAACGTCCCCGGGTGCTCCGCTGGGCGGCCGCCGCCGGCATTCCGGTGGTGCACGCGCAGCGGGGCGAACGCCGCACTGCCGGAGCCGAACTCACCTGGGAGGTCCTGTGGCCCACTTCGCCCCTGCCCGCCGAGGCCGAGGGGCCGAACAACTCCAGCATCGCGGTCCTCGCCGAACTCGGCCCGCCAGCAGCCCCGTTGCGCGTCGCCCTGCTCGGAGACCTGGAACCCCCGGCCCAGGCCGCCGTGCTGGCACTCGGGCTACCGTCCTCGTCCTCGGCGGCGGTTCGTGGATCCGGAGATGAGATGTCAACTTCCATGGATGGAAAGGGCGGTGGGGGTGTGGGCTCTGCGAGGGTGGGCGGGGGTGCCGATCGGGGTGTGGTGCGGAGCGGACCCGGGCCGCCGGGGGTGGGGAGGGTGGACGTCCTCAAGGTGGCGCACCACGGATCGGCCAACCAGGACTGGTCGCTGATGGCCGCGCTCCGTCCGCGGCTGGCTCTGATCTCCTGCGGCGCCGGCAACTCGTACGGGCATCCGGCGCCCCAGACCGTGGCGGGGCTGAAGGCGCTCGGTGCGACGGTGGTCAGGACCGACCGTTCCGGGGACATCGCGGTGCTGGGCGACGCGCAGTCCCTGGCCGTGGCGACCCACCTGCACCAGGGCCGGGGTTGACCGGTGCGCAGCCGGAAAGCGGTCCGGAACGCAAACGCCCGCCCGATCGGGTGCGGAACCTCGTTCGGGCGGGGCCAGGAGTGAGGAGGGAAGGGCTCGGTGGGCGGGGCGGAGGAGTGTCAGCCCTGCTCCCGCCACCCGTCCTGCTCGGCGACGAGCTGGTCGAGTGCGGTCAGCAGTTGGGGGGTCCAGCCGTCCTCCTCGGGGGCCTCGACCACCACCAGCCACTGGGCGTCCTCGGCGTCGTCCTCCCCGGCGAGGGAGTCCCGGACCACCTCGACGTCGCCCAGTTCGGGCCAGCGCGCGCTCAACTCCTCAGCGACCTCCTCCGCCGCATCGCGGTCGGGGAGGACGAGCAACTGACGGTCATTGTTCTCGATCACGTCGTCATTGTCCTCGGCCCCGCAGCCCGCCCGGCACCGCCCCCGCTTCCTCGGTGGGCGGTGCGCGAAGGGCTGAGGGAAAGGGTGCGGGGAGGTAAGGAAGAGAGGTGTCCGGTGAGGTGCGGGACGGGGATGTGGAGTGAGGGGCTGTCGGCGCGGCATGCGATCCTGGTAGGCGATGGCCAGGAAGAGTGCACCCGACGACCTGCTCGCCCCGCTGACCGTTGCGGTCGGCCAGGAAGAGCTGCTGCTGGACCGCGCGGTGGCCGAGGTGGTGGCGGCGGCACGGGCGGCGGACCCGGAGACGGACGTCCGGGACCTCGCGCCGGGCGGCTTGCAGCCGGGGCAGTTGGCGGAGCTCACCACGCCCTCGCTCTTCGCGGAGCGGAAGGTCATCGTGGTCAGGGCCGCGCAGGACCTCTCGGCCGACTCGGTCAAGGAGGTCAAGGCCTACCTGGAGTCGCCCGCCGAAGAAGTGATCATGGTGCTGGTGCACGCGGGCGGCGCCAAGGGCAAGGGCCTGCTGGACGCGGCGAAGAAGACGGGCGCCCGGGAGGTCGCCTGTGCGAAGCTCACCAAGGCGAACGAGAAACTGGCCTTCATCCGCAACGAGTTCCGCACCCTGGGGCGGGCGGCCAGCCCCGAGGCCTGCCAGGCGCTGCTGGACTCTCTGGGCAGCGACCTGCGGGAACTGTCGGCCGCGTGCAGCCAGTTGACCGCCGACGTCGAGGGCCCGATCGACGAGACGGCGGTCGCCAAGTACTACAGCGGCCGCGCCGAGGCGACCGGCTTCGAGGTGGCCGACCTCGCGGTGACCGGCCGGGCCGCCGAAGCCCTGGAGCGGCTGCGCTGGGCCCTAGCGGTCGGTCAGCCGCCGACCGGCATCACCTACGCCCTCGCCTCCGGCGTCCGCAGCATCGGCCGGCTCGCCTCCGCGGGCCGCAACCTGCGGCCCGGCGACCTGGCGCGCGAACTGGGCATGCCGCCGTGGAAGGTCGACCGGGTGCGCCAGCAGATGCGCGGCTGGACGGGCGACGGCGTGGCCGCCGCGCTGACCGCCGTCGCCCAGGCCGACGCCGCGGTGAAGGGCGGGTCCGACGACCCCGCGTACGCGCTGGAACGCGCCGTCGTCGCGGTCGCCCGGGCCTCCCGGGCCGGGTCCCGCTCCTACTAGCACCTAGCAATTAGCAATTAGCGCCAGGGTGAGCAGCAAGGCTTCACGCGGGGGCTCTGCCGCTGGATCTTGGCGGAGGCGGAGGTGGAGGCGGGCAGTCCCCCGGTTCCGGAAGGGGTCCCGTTTCGGGAGGGAGCGGGCGGTCCCCTCGTGCGTCGGGCGGGCCGGTTCCGCGCCTGTACCGGGCTGACGCCCGTTGCCCGTTCCCCCGGCTCCGGAGCGGGAGGCGGAGGAGGGGGGCTGGAACGCCGACTGCCCGCCCGGGAGGCCCGGGCGGGCAGTGGAGGGTGCGGGCCCGTGGACGGGCGCTCGCACTGTGAAGCTGGTGTACCGCACCCGCGTGGCGAACGCAGGCCGCGTGCGGTACGGGTCGTGCGGCTCGTCGGGATCCGGGTAGAGGGCCGGATTGCCGGGAGCGGGTGGTCGGCGGGGCGGGTAGAGGGCCGCGGGTCCGTGTCGACCGGGTGGTGCCGGGTGGCACCGGGGTACGGCGGGCCGTACCGGGGAAGCCGGATCAGGCAGCGGCGTTGACGCGCTTGGTGATCGCGGACTTCTTGTTGGCGGCCTGGTTCTTGTGGATGACGCCCTTGCTCACGGCCTTGTCGAGGGCCTTGGAGGCGGCGCGGGCCAGCTCGGTGGCCTTCTCGGACTCACCGGCGGCAGCGGCCTCGCGGGCCTTGCGCAGGGCGGTCTTCAGCGAGGACTTGACGGCCTTGTTGCGCAGGCGCGCCTTCTCGTTGGTCTTGTTGCGCTTGATCTGGGACTTGATGTTCGCCACGAAAGAGCCTCAGTCTGTGTGAATCGTTGCTACGACGGGTCGCACCCCGGTTGCCGCTCGGGCAGCTGAGAGGGCATGCCGAGGGCGGAGTGCAGCGGCCCACGCTACCAGGGGCGTCCCGGCCCGCCCAAACCGGACCGCCGGTCCCTGCCGCAGGCCCTGTCGCGGGCCTGGGGGCGGGCCCGGTCGCCGGCCCGGCGGCCGACGGGCCGTCAGGCGGTGAGCAGCGGCTCGCCGTAGTGCTCGACGGCCGGGAACGGGTCGTAGAAGCGGTGCAGCAGTTCGCGCCAGCGCGCGTACTCGGGGGAGCGGCGGAAGCCCTCGGTGTGGTCCTCCAGGGTGTCCCAGCCGACCTGGAGCAGGAAGCGCGAGGTGCGCCCCCCGTCCAGGCAGCGGCGCAGTTCGAGGGAGCGGAAGCCGTGCTGGGCGGCGATCAGCGGGCGGGCCTCGGCGAAGGCGGCGAGGAAGTCCTGCTCCTGGCCGGGGCGGACGTCGAGCAGGGCGCTTTCCAAGATCATGCGGCGATCGTCCCGCACACCCGCTCGGGCGGGAAGGCCCGAGGGTCGTTCGGCATGGGAGGATGGACGGAACCATTATTGATCGGATCAGAAATCGGACCAAGGTGCCCGCGACCCCCAGCAACGTGCCAGAGCCCAGCCGTACTGACCCGGCGGTGATTCGCAACTTCTGCATCATCGCCCACATCGACCACGGCAAGTCGACGCTCGCCGACCGGATGCTGCAGATCACCGGCGTGGTGGACCCCCGGCAGATGCGCGCCCAGTACCTCGACCGGATGGACATCGAGCGCGAGCGCGGCATCACCATCAAGTCCCAGGCCGTCCGCCTCCCGTGGGCGCCGCGGTCCGGTGAGCACGCGGGCACGACGCACATCCTCAACATGATCGACACCCCCGGCCACGTGGACTTCACGTACGAGGTGTCCCGCTCCCTCGCGGCCTGCGAGGGAACCATCCTGGTCGTCGACGCCGCCCAGGGCATCGAGGCGCAGACCCTCGCCAACCTGTACCTGGCGCTGGAGAACGACCTCACGATCATCCCGGTGCTCAACAAGATCGACCTGCCGGCCGCCCAGCCGGAGAAGTACGCCGCCGAGATCGCGCACATCATCGGCTGCGACCCGAACGACGTGCTGAAGGTCTCCGCCAAGACCGGCCTCGGCGTCGAGGACCTGCTCGACCACGTGGTCGAGAAGATCCCGGCTCCGGTCGGGCGCAAGGACGCCCCGGCCCGCGCGATGATCTTCGACTCGGTGTACGACGCCTACCGCGGCGTGGTCACCTACGTGCGAGTGGTGGACGGCCAGCTCACCAAGCGCGAGCGGATCGCCATGATGTCCACCGGCGCGACCCACGAGCTGCTGGAGATCGGCGTCATCTCGCCGGAGCCGAAGGTCGCCGACGGCCTCGGCGTCGGCGAGGTGGGCTACATCATCACCGGTGTGAAGGACGTCCGGCAGTCCAAGGTCGGCGACACCATCACCTCGCAGAACAAGGGCGCCACCGAGGCCCTCGGCGGCTACAAGGACCCGCGCCCGATGGTGTTCTCCGGCCTCTACCCGCTGGACGGCTCGGACTACCCGCTGCTCCGCGACGCCCTGGACAAGCTGCGGCTGAACGACGCGGCGCTGGTCTACGAGCCGGAGACCTCGGTTGCGCTCGGCTTCGGCTACCGCTGCGGCTTCCTCGGCCTGCTGCACCTGGAGATCATCCGGGAGCGCCTGGAGCGCGAGTTCAACCTCGACCTGATCTCCACCGCCCCGAACGTGATCTACCGGGTGATCATGGAGGACGGCACCGAGCACACCGTCACCAACCCGAGCGAGTTCCCCACCGGCAAGATCGCCGAGGTGTACGAGCCGGTGGTGCGCGGCACCATCCTCGCCCCGAACGAGTTCGTCGGCGCGATCATGGAGCTCTGCCAGTCCCGCCGCGGCACCCTGCAGGGCATGGACTACCTCTCCGAGGACCGGGTGGAGCTGCGCTACACCCTCCCGCTGGCCGAGATCGTCTTCGACTTCTTCGACCAGCTGAAGTCCAAGACCCGCGGCTACGCCTCGCTCGACTACGAGCCCATCGGCGAGCAGTCCGCCAACCTGGTCAAGGTCGACATCCTGCTGCACGGCGACGCGGTGGACGCGTTCTCCGCGATCGTGCACAAGGACAAGGCCTACAACTACGGCGTGATGATGGCCGGCAAGCTGCAGAAGCTGATCCCGCGCCAGCAGTTCGAGGTGCCGATCCAGGCCGCGATCGGCTCCCGGGTGATCGCCCGCGAGACGGTCCGGGCGATCCGCAAGGACGTCCTCGCCAAGTGCTACGGCGGTGACATCTCGCGCAAGCGCAAGCTGTTGGAGAAGCAGAAGGAAGGCAAGAAGCGGATGAAGATGGTCGGCCGGGTGGAGGTCCCGCAGGAGGCCTTCATCGCCGCGCTGTCGACGGACGCGGAGGCCCCGAAGGAGAAGAAGTAGCTCTGGAGCGGTCCACGCCGGCGGGCCGGCACCCCTGACGAGGGGTGCCGGCCCGCCGCCGTCCGGCCCGCCGCCGTCCGACAGCGACGGACTCGGCGCAGCGACGGACCCGGCGCAGTGACGGCACTCGGCCCGCCGCCGGCGGTCAGCGCAGCGACAGCGGCAGGCCCTTGACGATGCCGGCCTTGACCAGCCGGCCGGCCGGGCCGGTCAGCACCCGGGGCCGCATCGAGTCGTCGCCGTGGATCAGCTGCACCAGCGCCTCGCCGCGCCCCAGGCTCAGGCACTGGGTGACGTAGCGGAACGAGAACGGCTTGCCGGTGCGGCCGGTGAGCAGCTTCGCCAGGTAGCGGCCCTGCGGCATGGCGGTGGCGCAGGCCATCCGGAGTTCGCCGGTGCCGGGCAGGTCGACGGCGGCGGCGTCGCCGATCACGTACACGTCGGGGTGCGAGAGCGAGCGCAGGTGGTCGTCCACCAGGGCGCGGCCGCGGGCGTTGACGGCCAGGCCGGACTCGGCGGCCAGCGGGTGCGGCTCCAGCGAGGCGGCCCACACCACCACCTGCGCCGGGACGTCCCCGTCCGGGCAGGTCAGCCCGTCCGCGGTGACGGCGGTGACCCGGTGCTCCTCGTCGACCCGCACCCCGAGGCGGCCGAGCACCGCCAGGACGTGCGCCCGGCCGCGTGCCGACAGCCAGCCGCCGACCCGGCCGGCGGCGACCAGCCGGACCTGCCAGGCCGGGTACGCCTCGGCCAGTTCGGTGGCCAGTTCGATGCCGGTCGGGCCGCCGCCGACCACCGCGACGGTGCCGGGCGCGGGGGCCCCGGCGAGGCGGCGGCGCAGTTCCTCGGCGCGCTCCGCCGAGTACGCGTGCTCGGCGGCCCCCGGGACGCCGCCCCAGGCGGTGCGGCTGCCGAGCGCGTACACCAGGGTGTCGTAGGCCAGCCGCCCGCCGTCCTCGGTGCGCACCTCGCGGGCGTCCAGGTCGATCCCGACGGCCCGGGTGGCCCGGTGGGCGACCCGGCGGCCGCGCAGCACGCGGGCGATCTCGGGGCGGGCCACCGTCCGGCCCGCGGCGATCTCGTGCTGCCGGACGCGGTGGGCGAAGCGCTGCTCGGGGGCGACCAGGGTGACCCGGTCCGGCCCGCGGCCGATCCCGGCGGCGGCGGACAGCCCCGCGTAGCCCGCGCCGATCACCACGATGTGCTTGCCGGTCATCTCGTCCTCCTCCGTGACCCCGCCGGTGGCGGTTCTGGAAGGGGGACGGGGCAGCCCGGACGGGTGTGACCGTGAGCCGGGTCACACCGCAGCCGGCCGGGTCACTCCGCCGCGAGGTGCCCCAGCTTCTCCGGGTTGACCATCACGTACGCGGCGGTGATCCGGCCGTTCGCGACGGTGAACGCCATCACGCAGCCGACCGTGCCGGGCGCCGCGTACCAGAGCGCGCCGGTCTCGCCGTTGACCGTGGCCGGCAGCAGCGGGTGCTCCGGGTCGACCACGCGGGTGGTGAGCTTGCGCAGCAGCCGGGCCACCCGGAGCGCGCCGAACACCGGGCGGCGCACCGCGTTGACGATGCCGCCGCCGTCGGCGTGCCAGGCCACCTCGGGGTCGAGCAGCTCCATCAGCGCGGCCAGGTCGCCGCCGGTGGCCGCGGCGATGAACGCCGTCACCACCCGGTGGTGCTCGGCCGGGTCGACCGGCCCGTGCCGACCGCCGTCGCGGACCCGGCGGCGGGCCCGGGAGGCGAGCTTGCGGGCGGCCTCGGGGGAGCGGTCCAGGGCCGGGGCGATCTCGTCGAAGCCGACCGCGAACACGTCGTGCAGCACGAACGCCGCCCGCTCGGCCGGGGTCAGCTGCTCCATCACCGCCAGCATCGCCACCGACACCGCCTCGCCCAGCTCGGCCTGTTCGGCGGGGGAGTCCGCGGCGGTGAGCACCGGTTCCGGCAGCCACTCGCCGACGTACGCCTCCCGGCGGGCCCGGGCCGAGCCCAGCTGGTCGTAGCAGAGCCGGGTGACCACCGTGGTCAGGTACGCGCGCGGGTCGGAGACCGTCGAGCGGTCGGCGGACTGCCAGCGCAGCCAGGCGTCCTGGAGCACGTCCTCGGCGTCCGTGACCGAGCCCAGCAGCCGGTAGGCCACCGCGCCCAGGTAGCGGCGCTCGGTCTGGAAGGCGTCCACCGGCCCGGCGGGTCCGGGGCCGGGACGGCGGGTGAGGGCGGGAGTCGGATCGGCCACCCGCCCACGGTAGCGCGCCGTACGGGGGCCGCCGCGTCCGGTGCGTGACCCGGCGTCAGCGGACGGGAAACGCCGGGGGAGGCCCGCCCCGTGGCGGACCTCCCCCGGCGCGGCGGGCGGTGCGGGGTCAGTCGACCTCGGCCACCGCCTGGGCGAACTGGGCCTGGTAGAGGCGCGCGTAGGCGCCGTCCGCGGCGATCAGCTCGTCGTGGGTGCCCTGTTCGACGATCGAGCCGTTCTCCATCACCAGGATCACGTCGGCGTCCCGGATGGTGGAGAGGCGGTGGGCGATCACGAAACTGGTGCGGCCGGTGCGCAGTTCGGCCATGGCGCGCTGGATCAGGACCTCGGTGCGGGTGTCGACGGAGCTGGTGGCCTCGTCGAGGACCAGGATCGAGGGCTGGGCGAGGAAGGCCCGGGCGATGGTGATCAGCTGCTTCTCGCCCGCGCTGACGCCGGTGCCCTCGTCGTCCAGGACGGTGTCGTAGCCCTCGGGCAGGGTCCGCACGAAGCGGTCGACGTGGGCGGCCCTCGCGGCCGCGACCACCTGTTCGCGGGTGGCGCTCTCCGCGCCGTAGGCGATGTTCTCGGCGATGGTGCCGCCGAACAGCCAGGTGTCCTGGAGCACCATGCCGATGCCGGAGCGCAGTTCCTCGCGGGACATCGCGGCGATGTCCACCCCGTCCAGGGTGATCCGGCCGCCGCTGACCTCGTAGAACCGCATCAGCAGGTTGACCATGGTGGTCTTGCCGGCGCCGGTCGGGCCGACGATGGCCACCGTGTGGCCGGGCTCGACCTTCAGGGACAGCCCGTCGATGAGCGGCTTGTCGGGGTCGTAGCGGAAGGAGACGTCCTCGAACGCGACCCGGCCGCGGACCTCGGCGGGGTGCTCGGGGTGCTGCGGCTCGGGGGACTGCTCCTCGGCGTCCAGCAGTTCGAAGACCCGCTCGGCGGAGGCGACGCCGGACTGCACCAGGTTGGCCATCGAGGCGACCTGGCTGAGCGGCTGGCTGAACTGCCGGGAGTACTGGATGAACGCCTGCACGTCGCCGATGGACAGCGCGCCGGAGGCCACCCGCAGGCCGCCGACCACCGCGACCAGCACGTAGTTGATGTTGCCGACCAGCATCATCGCGGGCTGGATGATGCCCGAGATGAACTGCGCCCGGAAGGACGCCTCGTAGAGCGCCTGGTTCTCCTTGTCGAAGAGCTCCGCGGCCTCCTGCTGGCGGCCGAAGACCTTCACCAGGCTGTGCCCGGTGAACATCTCCTCGATGTGCGCGTTGAGCTTGCCGGTGGAGCCCCACTGCTTGATGAACTGCGGCTGGGCGCGCTTGCCGACCTTGGTGGCGACCACCACCGAGACCGGCACCGAGATCAGCGCGATCACCGCCAGCAGCGGCGAGATCCAGAACATCATCGCCAGCACGCCGACGATGGTGAGCAGCGAGTTCACCACCTGGCCCATGGTCTGCTGCATGGACTGGTTGATGTTGTCGATGTCGTTGGTGACCCGGCTGAGCACCTCGCCGCGCGGCTGGCGGTCGAAGTAGCTGAGCGGCAGCCGGGACAGCTTCGCCTCGACCTCCTCGCGCAGCCGGAACACCGTCCGGTTGATCGCCAGCGCGGCCAGCCGGCCCTGGAGGATGCCGAACAGGACGGCCACCAGGTAGATGCCCAGCACCCAGAGCAGGATGCCGCCGATGGCGCCGAAGTCCATGCCCCGGCCGGGCGTGAAGTCGATCGAGGAGAGCAGGTCGGCGATGTTGCCCTCGCCCTTGGCGCGCAGCCCGTCCAGGACGGCCTGCTTGCTGGGGGCGCCCGCGAAGCGCGGACCGGTGGCCCCGGCGACGATCAGGTCGGTGGCCTTGCCGAGCACCCGGGGGCCGGCCACCGCGCAGCCGACGGAGAGCGCGCCCAGGCCGAGCACGGTGAGCAGCAGCTTGCGCTCGGGGCCGAGCAGGCCGAGCAGGCGCTTGGCGGAGCCGCCGAAGTCCTTGGACTTCTCGGTGCCCTGCGCGCCCATGAACCGGCCCGGACCGCCGCCGCCGCGCCGGGCCGCCGCCTCCTGCGAACCGGACGGCTCGGGCGCCTCGGGCGCCTCGGCGGCCCCGTCGGCCGAGGCCGCGGCCGCGGACTTGGACAGGTCGGGCTTGTCGGGGGTGGTCACGCCGCCTCCTGCTCGGTGAGCTGGGAGAGCACGATCTCCCGGTACGTCGGATTGCCGGCCATCAGCTCCTGGTGGGTGCCGGTGCCGACGACGGCGCCCTCGTCGAGGACGATGATGCGGTCGGCGTCGCGGATGGTGGAGACCCGCTGGGCGACGATCACCACGGTGGCGTCCCCGGTCTCCCGGGAGAGCGCGGCGCGCAGCCGGGCGTCGGTGGCGTAGTCGAGGGCAGAGAAGGAGTCGTCGAACAGGTAGATCTCGGGCCGGCGGACCAGCGCGCGGGCGATCGCCAGGCGCTGGCGCTGGCCGCCGGAGACGTTGGTGCCGCCCTGGGCGATCGGGGCGTCCAGGCCCTCGGGGAACTTCTGCACGAAGTCCTTGGCCTGGGCGGTCTCCAGCGCCTGCCAGAGCTCCTCGTCGGTGGCCTCGGGCTTGCCGTAGCGCAGGTTGGAGGCGACGGTGCCGGAGAACAGGTACGGCTTCTGCGGGACCAGCCCGATGATCTCGGACAGCTTCCGCGGGTCGAGCTCGCGGACGTCCACGCCGTCGATCAGGACCTCGCCGCCGGTGGCGTCGAACAGCCGGGGGACCAGCCCGAGCAGGGTGGTCTTGCCGGAGCCGGTGGAGCCGATGACGGCGGTGGTCTCGCCGGGCCGGGCGGTCAGGTCGACGCCGCGCAGCACGGGCGCCTCGGCGCCGGGGTAGCGGAAGTCGACGCCGCGCAGCTCCAGGGTGCCGCGGGCGCGCAGCTCGGTGACCGGGTGCAGCGGCGGCACGACGCTGGACTCGGTGTCCAGCACCTCCTGGATGCGTTCGGCGCAGACCTCGGCGCGCGGCACCATCATGAACATGAAGGTGGCCATCATGACGCTCATCAGGATCTGCATCAGGTAGGTGAGGAACGCGGTGAGCGCGCCGATCTGCATCCCGCCGCTGTTGATGCGGTGCGCGCCGAACCAGAAGACCGCGACGCTGGAGACGTTCACGACGCCCATCACGATCGGGAACATCAGCGACATCAGCCGACCGACCCGCAGCGAGTAGTCGGCGAGCTCGCCGTTGGCGCCGGTGAAGCGCTGCTTCTCGTGGTCGTCCTTGACGAAGGCCCGGATGACCCGGATGCCGGTGATCTGCTCGCGCATGATCCGGTTGACCGCGTCGATCCGGGTCTGCATGCCGCGGAACTGCGGGCGCATCCTGGAGACCAGCACGGTGACCACCAGGCCCAGCGCGGGGACCACGGCGAGCAGCAGGCCGGACAGCGGCACGTCCTGGTTCAGCGCCATGACCACGCCGCCGACGCACATGATCGGCGCGGCGACCATCAGGGTGAAGGTCATCAGGGCCAGCATCTGGACCTGCTGGACGTCGTTGGTGGTGCGGGTGATCAGCGAGGGCGCGCCGAACTGGTTGAGCTCGCGGGCGGAGAAGTCCTGCACCCGGGAGAACACCGCGGAGCGGATGTCCCGGCCGATGGACATGGCGGTGCGCGCGCCGTAGTAGACCGCGCCGATCGAACAGGCGGCCTGGGCCAGCGACACGCCGACCATGACCGCGCCGACCCGGAGGATGTAGCCGGTGTCGCCCTTGAGCACGCCGCTGTCGATGATGTCCGCGTTCAGCGTCGGCAGGTAGAGCATGCCGATGGTGGACACCAGTTGGAGCAGCACCAGCAGGGTGATGTCCCTGGAATAGGGGCCCAGATGGGCACGTAGGAGTCTGAAAAGCACCGTGACACTCTCGTCTGCGAAGGGGATGAGCGCATCCCGATTTCGGGTACCTGTGGGAAAGCTTCACGTCCGGACGGGTCCTGCACTGCCGACCGGGGAGCGTGCCAGCCCGCGCCACCCCCTTACGGATCGGCTTTCCACCCCCTAGGCTGCTGGTGCCCTCTTGTTACTCACCGGTTAAGTCGGTGGCCGGCCGCCCCCACGGCCGGTGTCCGCCCACTCTCGGTCCACCCGCCCCCGGAGGTCCTCGTTGAGTTCCGCGCAGTCCATGATCGAGCGGCGTCCGCCCTCCGTGGCGCACCTTTTGCTCAGCAGGGTAAAGGCCACCCCGAACGGTGAGGCCTACCGGTACCCGGTTCCGGTGGACGAGCAGGCCGCGGACAGCACCCCCGGCGCCGAGCAGTGGCGCTCGCTGACCTGGGCGCAGGCCCACCGGCGGATCACCGCGGTGGCGGCCGGCCTGATGGCGCTGGGCATCCGGGCCGAGGACCGGGTGGCGATCGCCTCCGCCACCCGGATCGAGTGGATCCTCGCCGACCTCGGCAACATGTGCGCCGGCGCCGCCACCACCACCGTCTACCCGAGCACCAACGCCGACGAGACCGCGTTCATCCTGGCCAACTCCGGCAGCCGCGCGCTGTTCGCCGAGAACGAGGGCCAGCTGCGCAAGGCCGCCGAGCAGAAGGCCGCGCTGCCCGAGCTGGAGTGGGTGGTCCTGTTCGACGCCCCGGCCGGCGGCGCCCCGCAGGCCGACGGCCTGACCGTGCTCACCCTGGCCGAGCTGGAGGAGCGCGGCGCCGCGCACCTGGCCGAGCACCCCGACGCGGTGCAGAAGGCCGTCGACTCGCTCGACAAGGAGCAGCTCGCCACCCTGATCTACACCTCCGGCACCACCGGCCGCCCCAAGGGCGTGCGCCTGGTGCACGACTGCTGGGCGTACGAGGGCGTGGCGCAGGAGGAGAGCGGGCTGCTGCGCGCGGACGACGTGCAGTTCATGTGGCTGCCGCTGTCGCACGTGTTCGGCAAGACGCTGATCTCCGGCCAGATCGCCACCGGCCACGTGATGGCGGTGGACGGCCGGGTGGACCGGATCATCCACAACCTGCCGGTGATCCGCCCGACCCTGATGGCCTCCGCGCCGCGGATCTTCGAGAAGGTCTACAACGGCATCGCGGGCAAGGCCCGGGCCGAGGGCGGCGCCAAGTACAAGATCTTCCTGTGGGCGGCCGGGGTGGCCCGCCAGTACGCGCAGACCGTCCAGGCCAGCAAGGTCGCCACCGGGCGGGAGAGCGCCCCGCTGGGCCTGCGGCTGCAGCACTCGCTGGCCGACAAGCTGGTGTACACCAAGATCCGGGCGGCGTTCGGCGGCCGGCTGCGCGGCGCGGTCTCCGGCAGCGCGGCCCTGGCGCCGGAGATCGGCTACTTCTTCAAGGGCGCGGGCGTCCCGGTGCTGGAGGGCTACGGCCTGACCGAGACCTCGGCCGGCTCCACCGTCAACCGGGCCGAGGACTTCCGGGTCGGCACCGTCGGCCTGCCGCTGCCCGGTACCGAGGTGCGGATCGCCGAGGACGGCGAGATCCTGCTGCGCGGCCCGGGCGTCATGCGCGGCTACCACGAGATGCCCGAGCAGACCGCCGAGGTGCTGGAGCCGGACGGCTGGTTCCACACCGGCGACATCGGCGAGCTCGGCGAGGGCGGCTACCTGCGGATCACCGACCGCAAGAAGGACATGTTCAAGACCTCCGGCGGCAAGTACGTCGCGCCCAGCGAGGTCGAGGGCAAGTTCAAGGCGATCTGCCCGTTCGTCAGCAACATCCTGGTGATCGGCAACGGCCGCAACTACTGCACCGCGCTGATCGGCCTGGACGAGGCGGTGATCATGCCGTGGGCCGCCGAGCACGGCCTGGCCGGCAAGCCGTACGCCGAGGTGGTCGCCGACCCGGCCACCGTCGAACTGATCGACGGCTTCGTCGAGCGCCTCAACGGCGAGCTGCAGCGCTGGCAGACGATCAAGAAGTTCGCGCTGCTCCCGCGCGACCTGGACATCGAGCACGGCGAACTCACCCCGAGCCTGAAGATCAAGCGCCCGGTGGTCGAGCGGACGTACGCCGACGAGGTCAGCGCGATGTACGCGGGCGCCAACGAGGCCTGAGCGGCCTCCGCCGCCCGGCCCGTCCGGTGCGGCCGTCGGACCCCTTTCGGGTTTCGCCGGCCGCTACCGGACAATGGGCGCATGCCCTCCGCACTCCCCGACGGCGAACCCGTGCCGTCCGACGGCTCGCTGCCCGCCCCCGCCCTGCACGGACTCGGCGCGCGGCCGTTCGGCTTCTACCTGCACGTGCCGTACTGCGCCAGCCGCTGCGGCTACTGCGACTTCAACACCTACACCGCCACCGAGCTGCGCTCCTCCGGCGCGGTCGCCTCGCAGGAGACCTACGCGGACAACGTGATCGCCGAGATCCGGCTGGCCCGCCGCGTCCTCGGCGACACCGAGCTGCCGGTCGGGACGGTCTTCCTCGGCGGCGGCACCCCCACCCTGCTGCCCGCCCGCGACCTGGTGCGGATGCTGGCCGCGCTGCGCGAGGAGTTCGGGCTCGCCCCCGGCGCCGAGGTCACCACCGAGGCCAACCCCGAGTCCGTCGACCCGGCGTACCTGGCCGAACTGCGCGAGGGCGGCTACAACCGGATCTCCTTCGGCATGCAGAGCGCCCGCCCGCACGTGCTCGCCCTGCTCGACCGCCACCACACCCCCGGCCGCCCCGAGGCCTGCGTCGCCGAGGCCCGCGCGGCCGGCTTCGAGCACGTCAACCTCGACCTGATCTACGGCACCCCCGGCGAGTCCGACCAGGACTGGCAGGCCTCGCTGGACGCCGCCATCGGCGCCGGACCGGACCACGTCTCCGCCTACTCGCTGATCGTCGAGGACGGCACCCGGCTGGCCGCCCGGGTCAAGCGCGGCGAACTGCCGATGATCGACGACGACGTGCACGCCGACCGCTACCTGATGGCCGATCAGGCGCTCGCCGCCGCCGGCTACCACTGGTACGAGGTCTCCAACTGGGCCACCACCCCCGAGG
Source organism: Kitasatospora sp. YST-16 (assembly GCF_026802215.1). Classification (NCBI taxonomy): domain Bacteria; kingdom Bacillati; phylum Actinomycetota; class Actinomycetes; order Kitasatosporales; family Streptomycetaceae; genus Kitasatospora; species Kitasatospora sp. YST-16. Next base: position 2,142,334 of record NZ_CP113837.1, on the reverse strand, counting down.
GTCGCTGCCGCCACAACGAGCTGTACTGGACCGGCGCCGACTGGTGGGGCGCCGGCCCCGGCGCGCACAGCCACGTCGGCGGCGTCCGCTGGTGGAACGCCAAGCACCCGGCCGCGTACGCCCAGGCCCTCGCCGAGGGCCGCACCCCCGCGCTCGGCCGCGAAGTGCTCGCCGACGAGGACCGCCGGGTCGAACGCATCCTGCTCGAACTGCGCCTCGCCGAGGGCTGCCCGCTCGACCTGCTCACCGCCGCCGGCCGCGCCGCCGCCGACCGGGCCCTCGCCGACGGCCTGCTGGAACCCGGACCGTACGCGGCCGGCCGGGCCGCGCTGACCCTGCGCGGGCGGCTGCTGGCGGACGGGGTGGTCCGCGACCTGGTCGACTGACGGCGGCGGCGGGCAAGGTACGGGGGCCGGGCACGGGGGCGGGCCGGGCGGTGCCGGGACGGGGTGAAACGGTCCGGCGCGCTGCGGCCAAGTACTCGGTGGAGGAACCGCACGGGGTTCCCCGACCGAGGAGGGACGCATGCGCACACCCCAGCGGCAGCGCCGCGCCGCGAGTCCCGAGGACCGCCCGCCGGAACTGACCGCACCGGACGGCTTCGGCGCGTTCTACCACCAGCACGTCGACGCGGTGCTCGGCTTCGTCACCCGCCGGGTCAGCGACCCGCACCTGGCCGCCGACCTGACCGCCGACATCTTCGTCGCCGCCCTGGAGGCCGCCGACGGCTACCGCCCCGAGCGCGGCAGCGCGATCGGCTGGCTGTACGGCATCGCCCGCCACACCATCGCCGGACACCGCCGGGGCGACGACCGCGAACGCCGCGCGCTCGGCCGCCTCCAGGGCCGCCGGCTGCTCGCCGAGGAGGACATCCTCGCCCTGGAGGAGCGGATCGACGCCGAGCGCGCCGTCCGCGACCTCGCGCAGCGGCACGCCGGGCTCAGCGCCCCGCTGCGCGAGGTGCTCGACCTGGTCGTCATGGACGGCCTGAGCACCGCCGAGGCCGCCCAGGCCCTCGGCATCTCCCAGGCCACCGTCCGGGTGCGGATGCACCGCGCCCGCCGCCGGCTGGGCGCCGGGCCCGAGGCCGCCCGCCCGGCCCCGGAGCCGCCGCTCCGCCGGGCCGCCAAGACCGAACCGATGCTCGAGGTGACCTCGTGACCAGCACCGACCGCACCCCGTCCACCGCCGCCTTCGAGCGCAGGCTCGGTGAGGAACTGATCGCCATGGCCGCCGAGCGCACCGCTGAGCGCACGACCGAGCGCGCCGCCGGGAGCACCGCGGGGAGCACCGTGGGGAGCGCCGCCACCGTCCCCGCCCCGCGCCGCGCGCTGCTGCGCCGCCCGCTGCCGGCCGCCCTCGCGGTCGGCGCGGCGGCCGTCGCCACCGCCGTGGTGCTGCCCGCCGTGCTCGGCGGTGGGCAGGGCGGCAACGCGGCCTACGCGGTCACCGAGGAGTCCGACGGCACCTTCCTGCTCGAACTGCGCGACCCGACCGGGCTGTCCGACATGGTCGCCGAGCTACGGGGGCACGGCGTCAAGGCGGCCGGGCTCAAGCACGTGCAGGGCACCGCCGACGACCACTGCCCGGACGCCCCCGACCAGCCGTCGCGGGCCCCGGCCGCGGTCCGGAGCGAACCGGGCGACCACGCCGCGGAGCGGATCGACCCCAGCCGGATCCCGGCCGGTGCGACGGTGCTGCTGCGGTTCTGGTCCTACGACGCCGACTCGCCCGGGGCGTGGGTCTTCAACGCCACGGTGGTCGACACGGTGCCCGCCTGCCTGCCCGCGCTGCGGGGCACGGAGGTGAGCCGGCAGAGTCCCGTCCCGGTCCCGTCCGACGCACCCCCGTCGGGCGTCCCCTCCGGTGGGGCGACCCCGGTCCCGACCGCGCCCGTCCCCTCCGGCACCGGGATCCCGACCCCGTCCGGCAGCCCGGGCGGCCGGATCCTGGGCTAGGTCCGGCCCGGCGGCTCAGGACCCGTCCGCGCCGGGCAGCGTGACGAAGTCGATCAACTCCTCGACCCGGCCGAGCAGTTCCGGCTCCAGGTCCTTCCAGCCGTCGACCGCGGCGAGGATCCGCCGCCAGGCCGCGGGGGTGTCCACCGGCCAGCCCAGCCGGCGGCACACCCCCTCCTTCCAGACCTCGCCGCGCGGCACCGCGGGCCAGGCGGGGATGCCCAGGGCGGACGGCTTGACGGCCTGCCAGACGTCCACGTACGGGTGGCCGACGACCAGCACGTGGTCGCCGGTCACCCGCTCGGCGATCCGGTGCTCCTTGGTGCCGGGCAGCAGGTGGTCGACCAGCACGCCCAGTCGGCGGCCGGGGCCGGGGGCGAAGGAGTCGACGATGGCGGGCAGGTCGTCCACGCCCTCCAGGTACTCCACCACCACGCCCTCGACCCGCAGGTCGTCGCCCCAGACCCGCTCGACCAGCTCGGCGTCGTGCCGGCCCTCGACGTAGATCCGCGACTCCCGCGCCACCCGGGCCCGGGCCCCCGGCACCGCGACCGACCCCGACGCGGTGCGCCCCGGCCCGCGCGGCGGCGCCGGAGCCGCGGCGACGGGCCGCACCAGCGTCACCACCCGCCCCTCCAGCAGGAACCCGCGCGGCACCAGCGGGAACACCCGGTGCTTGCCGAACCGGTCCTCCAACGTGACGGTGAACCCCTCCGCGGTCCGCTCGCAGCGCACCACCGCCCCGCAGAACCCGGTCGCCGCCTCCTCCACCACCAGGTCCCGCTCCGCCGCCACCTCCGGCGCCGCCTGCTGCCGCTTCCACGGCGGGGTCAGATCCGGCCCGTACTCCCTGCTCCGCATGGGCGGCAGTCTACGGAAGCCGACAGCCCGTCAACCCGCGTACGGCGCCGCCACCGCTAGCACCTCGGCGATCCGCCCGCCGACCGCCGCGCCGTGCGGCAGCGCCCGCACCTGCGGCGCGCCCCAGCGCGGGCGCACGCCGCGCACCGCCAGCAGGTGCACCACCCGCAGGGTGCGCAGGGTGTTGGAGACCTCGGCGGGCACCGGCCCGGGCTCCCCGGTGGCGAACACCTCGGCCACCGCGTCCAGCCAGCCGACCGCCTGGCGCTCCGTCAGCTCCGGCCGGGTCAGGGTCAGCGCGAGCGCGTGGCCGAGGCGGTCGTCCTCCATCGCGTCGAAGACGTGGCCGGTCGGGGCGAGCAGCCGGGCCGCGCCGAGCGCGGTCAGCGGCTCGGGGTCGACCTCCGGGTGCTGCCCGAACGCGGCGAGCAGGTCCGCGCCGTGCGCGACGGCGTGCAGCCAGCCCAGCTCGGGGTGGTGGCCGCGCAGGTCGGTCTCGGCCGGGTACCAGCGGGCGAAGGCGGCCGGCCACGCGGGCCGCAGGGTGCCGGTGCGCACGACGGCGGCCAGCACCAGCGGGGCGAACGTCCGCGCCTGGACCTCGGTGTCCTCGAAGCGGGCCGCCATCGCGTCGCCGAGCGCGAGCCGGCGCTCCTCCGGCAGCCCGGGCACCCAGCCGACCAGCCGGGGGTAGGCGCGCCCGTCGCGCTCCGCCGGGTCGGGCGAGCGCAGCGCCGCGCTGACGGCGGACAGTTCGGCGTCGGTGGGGTCGCGGTCGGCGAGGGCGGTCCAGTCGATCACGGTCGATCACCCTAGGTGCCCCGCCCGGTCGGTGCGTGGGATATTGCGGGGTGGGGACGGCGAACGGGGGATCGGTGCGTGGGCGGGGGTGGGTGGCGGGGGTGGTGGCCGTCGGGGTGGTGCTGGGTGGGGGTGGGTGTGCGGGGCGGGGCGGGGAGCAGCGGCCGGGGCGGTTGCGGGACCTGCTGCTGAGTGCGGAGCGGCTGCCGCCGGGGTACGTGCTGCGGGCGGGGGCGGCGGGCCTGGCCACGACCGGGGCAGCGGGGGGCGGGGCGAGTCCGGGGCCGCTGGTGGCGGTGGACTGCGGGGAGTTCGACACCGGGTCCTTCCTGACCCGGCACGCCCCGCCGCTGGAGGACGTCGCGGTGGGGCTGGAGCGCGTCCCGGCGGGCGGCCGGGACCGGGGCTGGTCGGGCCGGGAGTCGCTGGAGCGCTACCCGCCGGGGCGGGCCGGCCGGGTGCTGGCCGACCTCCGGGCCGCGGCGCTGCGGTGCGCCGCGGCCGGTACCGCGGTGGTCGCCGGGAGCGGGAGCGAGCGGACGGTGGCCGTCGAACCGCTGGGGGACGGGCTGCTGCTGCGGGTCACCCGGCGGGCGACCGGCGGCGGCGGCCCGACCTGGATCGACCGGACGGCGGTGGTGCGCAGCGGCGACGTGCTGCTGGTGGTGCAGGAGAGCGGCGGCGAGCGGGAGTCGGCGGAGCTGCCGGTGGTGCTCGGGGCGGCGGTCGCCGCCTACCGGGACGCGGCCGGGGAATGAGGCCGGGCGCTCAGTCCTCGATGCCCGGGGCGCCCCAGACCGGGAACCAGCGGGACAGGTCCGACTCGACCCGCAGGTCGTTGCGGAGCAGGTTGGAGACCTCGATCTCCAGCGGGTTGTCCCGCTTCTCCTGCCCGGCGACCTTGCACATCGGGTAGAAGGTGCCGCGCTTGTACAGGTACACCAGGGCCAGCGAGCGGCCCTCGGCGTCCCGGAAGGCGACCAGCGAGCAGAGCAGCTGCGGGCCGAAGCCGTTGGCCTCCAGCTCGCTGTTGACCGCGTGCAGGTCGTTGACCAGGTCGGGCAGTTCGTCCGGGGTGTGCCGGGCCAGCAGCCAGGAGTACCCGTAGGCGTCCCGGGAGGCCTCGACGGGGACGCCGCCGTGCCCGGTGTCCGCGTCCAGCAGCGCCTTCACCTGCTGCTGGACCTCGGTGAAGGCGGCGCCCTCGACCGCGGCGAAGCACACCGAGCCGAGGCCGGTCGGGGTGAACCCCTTGGCGGCCTGCAGGGTGAGCGCCGCCGACGGGATGCCGAACAGCTGGTCGAGGTCGGGCTTCACGGGCTTGGTCCGGCCGAACAGGGCGTCCAGGAATCCCACGCGGAAGGCTCCTCACTGGTGGTCGGTGGTGGCGGGCTCAGTGCCCGAGCTCGTCGGAGACCTTCCGCAGCTGGGCCAGCCGCTGCTCCAGCGACGGGTGGGTGGACAGCAGCCGGGAGGCGGTCTCCTTGGCGCTCAGCGCCGGGGCGAAGTAGAAGGCGTTGTACGGCTGGGCCTGCCGCAGGTCCTTGGTGGGGATGGCGCCGATCTGCCCGGTCACCTTGGTCAGGGCCGAGGCCAGCGCGGCGGGCCGGCCGGTCAGCTGGGCGGCGGCGCGGTCGGCGGCCAGTTCGCGGTAGCGGGAGAGCAGCCTGGTCAGCAGGAAGCTGATCGCGTACACCACCATCGAGGCCAGCGGGATCAGCACCATGGCGATCGCCGCGTTCTGGTCGTTGCTGTTGCGGTTGCCGCCGCCCATCATCCCGCTGTAGAAGGCGATCCTGGTCATCGCGCCGGCCAGCACGCCGAGGAACCCGGCCACCGTCATCACCGCGACGTCCCGGTGCGCGACGTGCGACAGCTCGTGGGCCAGCACGCCCTCCAGTTCCTCCGGTTCGAGCCGGCGCAGCAGGCCGGTGGTCACGCAGACCACCGCGTTCTGCGGGTTGCGGCCGGTGGCGAAGGCGTTGGGCATGTCGTTGTCGGCGACCGCGACCCGGGGTTTGGGCATGTCGGCCAGCGCGCAGAGCCGGTCGACCGCGCCGTGCAGCTGCGGGTACTGCTCGGGGGTGACTTGGTGGGCGCCCATCGCCCGCTCGGTGATCTTGTCGGAGAACCAGAACTGGGCGACGAACAGGCCGCCGGAGATCAGCACCACCAGCGGCCAGGCGCCGCGCAGCAGCACGATCAGCAGGCCGGTGAAGCCGACGTAGACCAGCCCGATCAGGAACATGGTGGTGACCATCCGGCCGGTCAGGCCGCGGTCGGGGGTGAACCGGGAGTGCTGTGGCGCCGACATCGCTGCTCCTCCTCGTGCGTCGCGCGGTCCGGACCGCGCCGCCGCGGCCGTCCGTCCCGCTCGCCTTCGATGCTGCCACCGGGCGGCCCCGCGGGCACCATCCGAAACGATGGGAATTCGGTGGGAAAGCGACACGCGCGGGGCGGGCCGCGGGCGCTTCGGTCGAGGATCACGTGGGTGGACCGTTCCTGCCGTCAGGCCCGGGCCGTACACTGGCACGTACGGTTCTGGCACTCTGCCCAGTTGAGTGCCAGGCCGGGTCAGACACCGGGTCAACGGACGACGACGGAGGTGCGTGCCCCATGCCAGAGGACGGCAAGCCCGACGGCCGACTGATCGACACGCGCCCGCCGGTCCGGCCGCTCGACGAGCGGCGCCTCGCGGTGCTCCGGGCGATCGTCCAGGACTACGTGGGCACCGAGGAGCCGGTCGGTTCCAAGGCCCTGGTGGAGCGGCACAACCTCGGCGTCTCCCCGGCCACGGTCCGCAACGACATGTCCGCGCTGGAGGAGGAGGGGTACATCCACCAGCCGCACACCAGTGCGGGCCGGATCCCCACCGACAAGGGCTACCGGCTGTTCGTCGACCGGCTCGCCGAGGTCAAGCCGATGACCGCCCCCGAGCGCCGGGCGATCCGGCACTTCCTGGAGGGCGCCGTCGACCTGGACGACGTGGTGGCCCGGACGGTGCGGCTGCTCGCCCAGCTGACCCGGCAGGTCGCGGTGGTCCAGTACCCGTCGCTGACCCGCTCCACGGTGCGGCACATCGAACTGGTGTCGCTCACCCCGACCAAGCTGATGCTGGTGCTGATCACCAACACCGGCCGGGTCGAGCAGCGAATGGTCGACTGCCCGGCCCCGGTCGGCGAGGCGCTGCTCGGGGAGCTGCGGGCCAAGCTCAACGGGATGGCGGGCGGCTGCCGGCTGCCCGAGGTGCCGACCGTCCTGGAGGACCTGCCGGCCGGCTTCGAGCCCGCCGACCGGCCCGCGGTCAGCACCGTGCTGGCGGTCCTGTTCGAGGCGCTGGCCGAACAGAACGAGGAACGGATCATGCTGGCGGGCACCGCCAACCTGACGCGTTTCGGCCATGATTTCCCGCTCACCATCCGGCCGGTCCTGGAGGCCCTGGAGGAGCAGGTGGTGCTGTTGCGCCTGCTGGGTGAGACGGCGGACTCGGCGATGACGGTCCGGATCGGCCACGAGATCGCCTACGAGGGGCTCAATTCCACGTCGGTGGTCTCGGTCGGTTACGGTTCGGGCGACCAGAGCGTGGCAAAGCTGGGAGTGATCGGTCCGACCCGGATGGATTACCCGGGCACAATGGGGGCGGTGCGCGCGGTGGCACGGTACGTCGGCCAGATCCTGGCGGAGTCGTAGCGGGGCGGCCGCAGCGGAACGGCGCAACAAGCAGCGTGCTGTCGCAGGCACTTCTAGAGGCGGAACAAACCGGAGCATTTGGTGGCCACGGACTACTACGCGGTACTCGGCGTCCGACGCGACGCGGGGCAGGACGAGATCAAGAAGGCGTTCCGGCGCCTCGCCCGTGAACTGCACCCGGACGTGAACCCGGACCCGAAGACGCAGGAGCGGTTCAAGGAGATCAACGCCGCCTACGAGGTCCTCTCCGACCCGCAGAAGCGGCAGGTCTACGACCTCGGCGGCGACCCGCTGTCGCCCAACGGCGGCGGCGCGGGCGGCTTCGGCGCTGGCGCGGCCGGGTTCGGCTTCTCCGACATCATGGACGCCTTCTTCGGCGCCGCGACCGGCCAGCGCGGCCCGCGCTCGCGCACCCGCCGCGGCCAGGACGCCATGATCCGGCTGGAGATCACCCTGGAGGAGGCCGCGTTCGGCACCACCAAGGAACTCCAGGTCGACACCGCCGTCACCTGCACCACCTGCAACGGCGAGGGCGCCGCGCCCGGCACCTCCGCGCAGACCTGCGACATGTGCCGCGGCAAGGGCGAGGTCTCCCAGGTCACCCGGTCCTTCCTGGGCCAGGTCATGACCTCCCGCCCCTGCCCGCAGTGCCAGGGCTTCGGCACCGTCGTCCCCACCCCGTGCCCGGAGTGCGCCGGCGACGGCCGGGTCCGCGCCCGCCGCACCCTCACCGTCAAGATCCCGGCCGGCGTCGACAACGGCACCCGGATCCAGCTGGCCGGCGAGGGCGAGGTCGGCCCCGGCGGCGGCCCCGCCGGCGACCTGTACGTGGAGATCGCCGAGACCAGCCACCCGACCTTCCAGCGGCGCGGCGACGACCTGCACTGCACCGTCACCATCCCGATGACCGCCGCCTCGCTCGGCACCCAGGTGCCGCTGCAGACCCTCGACGGCCTGGAGGAGGTCGACATCCGGCCCGGCACCCAGTCCGGCCAGTCGATCCCGCTGCACGGCCGCGGCATCACCCACCTGCGCGGCGGCGGCCGGGGCGACCTGATAGTGCACGTCGAGGTGCAGACGCCCACCAAGCTCGACCCGGAGCAGGAGGAGCTGCTGCGCCGGCTCGCCATGCTGCGCGGCGAGGAGCGTCCCTCCGGGCAGTTCGCGCCCGGCCAGCAGGGCCTGTTCTCCCGGCTGAAGGACGCCTTCAACGGCCGGTGAGACCCGAACGACCCGGGCCGGGAACGGTGCAGGGGCTGCGCGCCCCCGCCGTTCCCGGCCGGCTTTTTTGACGGCTCCGGTTCCGGCCGGGCTCCTGCTGAGAGGACCGCTGCACCGATGACCGCACCCGTGTTCGTCGTCGACGACCTGACCGGGACCGCCCCCGGCGCCACCGTCCGCCTCGACGGCCCCGAAGGCCGGCACGCCGTCGCCGTCAAGCGCCTGGAGCCCGGCGAGGCGCTCACCCTCGCCGACGGCCGCGGCCGCGGCGCGGACGGCACCGTCGCCGCGCTGCACGGCAAGGACGCCCTCGACGTGCTGGTCACCGCCGTCCGCGAGGAACCCGCCCCCGCGCCCCGGATCACCGTCGTCCAGGCCCTGCCCAAGGGCGACCGCGGCGAACTCGCCGTCGAGACCATGACCGAAGCCGGCATCGACGCGATCGTGCCCTGGGCCGCCGCCCGCTGCATCACCCAGTGGAAGGGCGAACGCGGCGCCAAGGCGCTCGCCAAGTGGCGGGCCACCGCGCGCGAGGCCGGCAAGCAGTCGCGGCGACTGCGCTTCCCGGAGGTCCGGGACGCGGTGACCACCCGGCAGCTGCTGCCGCTGCTCGCGGCCGCGAGCTTCGCGGCCGTCCTGCACGAGGAGGGCTCGCTGCCGCTCGCCGCCGCCGCGCTTCCGGCCGACGGCGAGATCGTCCTGGTGGTCGGACCCGAGGGGGGCGTCTCCCCGGACGAGATCGCCGCCTTCGCGGAGGCCGGCGCCGCGCCGTACCGGCTCGGCCCGTCCGTCCTGCGCACCTCCACGGCGGGCGTCGCGGCCGGCGCGCTGCTGCTGGGCCGCACGGGGCGCTGGGGGTAGCGGGGCGGGACCGCTGCGCGGGCGGGATGGTGCGAAGCCGGGGGCGCGGGGAGACCTGCTGCGCGGGCTGGGGTTGCACAACCAGGGGCGCGGGGAACTGCGCGCAGCGGGAGTCGCACGTCGGTGCGGTCGCGGGATAGTGCAACACACTGTCCTGCGAGGCGATCTGGCTGCGGGTGCTCGGTTGGCCGCGCAGTTCCCCGCGCCCCTGCTTGTGCAGGGCCTGGCGCGGCAGTTCTTCCCGCGCCCCTGGTTTCGCGTCTGCTTCGGCAAGGGCCGACGCAGCAGTTCTCTGACGTTCCGTGAGGTTCGCCGCCTAGGGTGGCAGGATGACGGAATCGACGCGCGGGTATTTGCGCCACCCCCACTTGCACGGTGACGCCGTGGCTTTCGTGGCTGAGGACGACGTCTGGCTGGCGCCCGTGGACGGCGGGCGGGCCTGGCGGGTGACGGCGGATCAGGCGCCTTCGGGGGCGGTGCGGTTCTCGCCGGACGGGGGGTCGCTGGCTTGGACGTCGGCCCGGGACGGGGCGCCGGAGGTGCACGTCGGGCCGGTGGAGGGCGGTCCGGCCAGGCGGTTGACGTACTGGGGGAATCCGTTCACCGCGCTGGTGGGGTGGACCGCGGACGGGCGGCCGATCGCCATCACCGCCGCGGGGCAGGAGACCATCCGGCGGACCTGGGCGTTCGCGTTGCCGCTGGACGGCGGGGAGCCGGAGCGGCTGCCGTACGGGCCGATCGGAGCGCTGGCGTTCGAGCCGGTGCCGGCGGGGGCCGGCGGGGGGCGGGTGCTGCTCGGGACGCACAACCGGGAGGCCGCGCACTGGAAGCGCTACCGGGGCGGCCGGGCCGGGAAGCTGTGGATCGGCGGCGGCGGGTTCGAGCGCCTGCACGCCGACCTGGACGGGCAGTTGGAGTGCCCGATGTGGGTCGGTGACCGGGTCGCGTTCCTGTCCGACCACGAGGGCGTCGGGCGGCTGTACTCCAGCCTCCCGGACGGTTCCGACCTGCGCGCGCACGGCCCGGCCGGGCACGGCTTCTACGCCCGGCAGGCGTCCACCGACGGCGCCCGGGTGATCTGGCAGAGCGCCGGCGAGCTGTGGCTGCTGGACGACCTGGACGGTGCCGAGGCACGCCGCCTGGACGTCCGTCCGGCCGGGCCGCGCACCCGGCGGCAGCCGCACCCGACGCCCGCCGCCGGGCAGGTGGAGACCGCCGCCCCGGACCGCACCGGCCGGGCCGCGGCCGTGGTGGTGCGCGGCACCGTGCACTGGGTCACCCACCGGGAGGGCCCGGCCCGGGTGCTGGACGAGACGCCCGGGGTGCGGGGCAGGCTGGCCCGGGTCGTCCCGGGCGAGGACGGTGCGCAGGGCGCGGTGTGGGTCACCGACGCGGAGGGCGACGACGCGCTGGAGTACGCCCCGGCGGTGCTGGGCGCGGAGCGGCGGCGGCTGGCGGCCGGGCGGCTCGGCCGGGTGCGCGGCCTGGCGGTCTCGCCGGACGGCAAGCAGCTCGCGGTGGCCTCGCACGACGGCCGGGTGCTGCTGGTGGCGCTCAGCGACGGCGCGGTCAACGAGCTGGCGCGCAGCGGCGACGGCGAGGTCGCCGGGCTGGTGTTCAGCCCGGACTCGGCGTGGCTGGCCTGGTCGCAGCCGGTGCTGGGCCCGTGGTCGCTGCGCCAGATCATGCTCGCCGACCTGACCTCGCGCACCGTCAGCGAGGCGACCCCGCAGCGCTTCCACGACTACTCGCCGGCCTTCACCGCGGACGGCAGGCACCTGGCGTTCCTGTCGGTGCGCACCTTCGACCCGGTGTACGACCAGCACGCGTTCGACCTGTCCTTCCCCGGCGGCACCCGCCCGTACCTGCTGACGCTGGCCGCCGACACCCCGTCGCCGTTCGGCCCGCAGCGCGGCGGGCGGCCGGTGGGCGGCGAGGAGGAGGAGGCCAAGGAGGGCGAGAAGGACGCGGTGCCCGGCACCCGGGTCGACCTGGAGGGCCTGGCCGACCGGATCGTGCCGTTCCCGGTGGAGGCCGGCCGGTTCGGTGTGCTGCGGGCGGCGAAGGACGGGGTGCTGTGGACCAGGTACCCGTTCAGCGGCGAACTCGGCGACAGCGCCGCCTCGTTGGACGAGGAGCCGGCCCGCACCGCGCTGGAGCGGTTCGACCTGAAGAAGCGCCGGGCGGAGGAACTGCTCAGCGGCGTCGACGCGTTCGCGGTCAGCGGCGACGGCGCCCGGCTGGCCGTGCTGGACGGCGGCACGCTGCGGATCGTGCCCGCCGACCAGAAGGCCGGCGAGGACGAGGAGGTGGACGTCGACCTCGACCGGGTCCGGGTCACCGTCGACCCGGCCGCCGAGTGGCGGCAGATGTTCGACGAGAACGGCCGCCTGATGCGCGACAACTTCTGGCGCGCCGACCTGAACGGCGTCGACTGGACGGGCGTGCTGGCGCGGTACCGGCCGCTGGTCGAGCGGATCGGCAGCCACGCCGACCTGGTCGACCTGCTCTGGGAGACGGTCGGCGAGCTCGGCACCTCGCACGCCTACGTGCTGCCGCCCGGCCGCGGCACCGAGGCGGCCCGGCTGCAGGGCCTGCTCGGCGCGGACCTGGTGCGCGACGGCGAGGTGTGGCGGGTCGCCCGGGTGCTGCCCGGCGAGTCCTCCGACCCGCGGGCCCGCTCCCCGCTGGCCGCGCCCGGCGCGGCGATCCGCCCCGGCGACGCGGTGCTGGCCGTCAACGGCCGCCCGGTCGACCCGGTGACCGGCCCGGCCCCGCTGCTGGCCGGCACCGCCGACCAGCCGGTCGAACTCACCGTCAGCGGCCCGGACGGCGAGCGGCACCCCGTGGTGGTGCCGACCGACGACGAGGAGGCGCTGCGCTACCACGACTGGGTGGCCGGCCGGCGGGCCGCCGTCCGCGAACTGTCCGGCGGTCGGCTCGGCTACCTGCACGTCCCCGACATGCAGAGCGCCGGCTGGGCGCAGCTCCACCGCGACCTGCGGTTCGAGATGTCGCTGGACGGCCTGGTGCTGGACCTGCGGGAGAACCGCGGCGGCCACACCTCCCAGCTGATCGTGGAGAAGCTGGCCCGCCGGATCGTCGGCTGGAACCACGGCCGCGACCTGGCCCGCCCCGACCCGTACCCCGGCGACGCCCCGCGCGGCCCGGTGGTGGCGCTGGCCAACGAGTTCTCCGGCTCGGACGGCGACATCGTCAACGCGGCGATCCAGGCGCTCGGCATCGGCCCGGTGGTCGGCACCCGCACCTGGGGCGGCGTGATCGGCATCGACAGCCGGTACGCGCTGGTCGACGGGACGCTGGTCACCCAGCCCAAGTACGCGTTCTGGATGGAGGGCTACGGCTGGCAGCTGGAGAACCGCGGCGTCACCCCCGACGTCGAGGTGCCGATCGCCCCGCACGACTGGGCGGTCGGCCGCGACCCCCAGCTGGAGACCGCCGTCCGGCTCGCCCTGGAAGCGCTGGACCGCACCCCCGCCCGGACCTCGCCCGGCCTGGACTGACCATTCGTCTGTGAGCGAACGACCGGCCGCCCGGCGGGCGGCCGGTTCCCGACGCGTCCTTCCGGCGCCGCCCTGTTATCGCTAGGGTGCACGCAGTGACGGCCGAGGGGGAGCGTTGGGGACACCGGATTTCAGCGTGGACCACGAGGCGCTGGGCGAGTGCGGCCGGAAGCTGGACCGGGCGGGCGACGACCTGGAGGCGGCCGGCGGCCGGTTCCGCGGCCCGCCGGACTTCGACCGGGACCACTTCGGCGACTACGGCGTCCCCGAGGCGGCCGGCAACTTCTTCACCTCCTGGCAGGACGAGTGGCGGCTGGACGTCCGGGCGCTGCGCGAACTCGCCGAGAAGGTGCGGCAGAGCGCGGAGAACTACCGCAGCACCGACGCCGAGGTGGCCGGGGCGGCCGGCCGGCCGCACGGCTGAGGGGCACGGGGAGCGCGGGGGAAGGGGACGGACCGTCCGGCACGGCCGAAGGGGAGCCAGCACGGGATGCCGACGCAACGCGAGCAGATCCAGGAGCTCAGCCGCACCATCGGGAGCGCCCACGGGATGTGGGGCGCCGGGGACCTCCGGGACGCCGTCCACGACGCCGTCCGGCTGCCGGGGCCCGCGGGCGTGCCCGGGGCGATCGACCGGCTCGGCCGGGACTTCGCCGCGATGTCCGGGCAGGTCGACAGCGTCCGGGCCGAGGTCGCCGACGTCGCCCGGAGCAGGCTCCCGGACGTCTGGACCGGGCAGGTCGGCGAGAAGGCCGCCGAGGCCGTCACCGCCGCCGCCCAGGACCTGGACCGGATGACCGAGGACTTCACCCGGGCCGGCCGGGTCCTGGTCGAACTCTGCGACGCCCTGGCGCAGGCCCAGGCCACCCATGCCCGGTCGGCCGGCTCGCTGGCCCGGGCCACCGTCCTGCTGGCCGACATCACCACCGTGGGCGGCCTGCCCGACCCGGTGCACTGGGACGACGACAAGATGCACGAGGCCAAGGCGGAGGCCGGCTACGCGATCGGCCTGATGCTGGACGCCGCCGTGCGCGCCGAGGAGGCCGGCCACCGCGCCGCGGCCGAGCTCAACCGGCTCGCCGCGCAGACCGGGGCGGCCCGGCTGACGGGCGGCGGGCTGAGCGCCACCGACCGCCTGGTGCTGGCCGGCGCCGGGGGCTTCGCCGACCTGAACCGCATCCTCAGCGCCACCGACGCCACCCGGGCCGGACAGTTCCTGGACCGGCTCGCCCCCGCGGACCGGCAGCGGCTGAACGCCCTGCTGGCCGGCGCCAAGTCCGCCGAGGAGCGCGCCTACCTGCTGAAGGCGCTCGCCGCCGGCCACAGCGTGGACGAGGTCGCCGCGTTCGACGCGCAGATCCACGAGCACGGCGGCAACCGGGCCTGGCTGGACGCCCGGCTCAGCCCGACCCGGCACGACCCGCAGCCCCGCACCGGCATCGACCACCTGGAGGTGCCGGGCTTCCTGGGCGCCGCCTGGGTGCAGGACGGCAGCACCTGCGTGGCCGCGTCCACCGTGACGGCGCGGGCCGTGGTCGACCCGGTGTACGCGTTCCAGCTCACCACCGGCGGCCGCCCCGGCGACCCGGGGTCCGAGAGCGCGGCGGCCTTCACCGCGCGGCTGCGGGCCGAGCAGCACCGGGTCTACGACGGCAGCCGGGAGTGGTACCAGGACCTGCCGCTGATCGGGCAGGAGGGGCTGAGCGACGACCAGTCCCGGGACGTGGCGAACCGGGAGCTCGGCACCCGCACCGGCACCGACTACCGCAACGTCCCGCTCGACGGCCCGGACGGGCGGCGGGACGTGCTGGTCGACGTGGAGAAGGCCGTGGACGAGGGCAAGCCCGTCCCGGTGAGCATCCGCGGCGGCGACCAGGGCCACCAGCTGATGATCATCGGGCACGACGGCGACAAGCTCCAGGTCTACAACCCGTGGGGCTACACCACCTGGATCACGGAGGACGACTTCGTCAACAACCACATGGACCACGCGCTCGACCAGCCGCCCCGGATGGACACCGCGACCAGCGTCCGCCTCCCGAAGTGACCCCCGAAGTGAACGTCCCGTAGTGAACCTCCCGACGTTGAACCCCCCGAAGTGAACGTCCCGTAGTGAACAGAGAGCACCCATGACCAGCCCCCCGCCCGGCCGGACCGACGCCGAGCTCGCCGCCCTGGACGTGCCCGCGCTGCTGCGCTTCGGCCTGGCCCAGGACGGCCCGCACCGGCGGGCGCTGTTCGCCGACGGCGCGGTGGCCGCCGCGCTCGCCGCCGAGCGGTGCGAGGTGCCCCCGCACGCCGTCGCCTACCTGGCCGAGCTGGTCCGGGCCGCCGGGCTCCGGGCCGCCGCCGAACTGCCGGAGCCGCTGGTCGGCCCCGGCGCGGCCGACCTCGCCGACGACTGGCTGCACGCGGCCGGCACGGTGCTGGACCCGGACGGCGTGGCCGCCGGGGCGCTGGTGGCCGACTGGCTCGCCGCGGTCGCCGCGCTGCTCGAACTGCGCCGCGTGAGCCGCCGCGCGTGAGGACGTGGAGGGTGACGGGGGCCCGGGCCGTCCGGGCGTCGGTGCTGGTGGTGCTGGTGCTGCCGGTCTGGGGGCCGCGGTGGCAGGTCAACCACGGGGAGGTGTTCGCCTCGGACGCCCGGGAGGTCGCGGTCCGGCGCGGCCAGGTGTTCTCGCTGCACTGGGAACTGGCCGTGGACCCGGGGCGGTACCACCGGCCGGTGGCCCCCCGGCCCGACCCGGGGGTCGCCGTCCTCACCGGGGTCGACGAGGTCCCCGGCGACCCCGACCGGCTGGGCGACGGCGGGGAGCTGTACCTGGTGTTCCGGGCGGAGGGCCGCGGCACCACCGAGCTGACGGTCGACAACTGCCGGGAGCCCTGCGGCGGATCCGCCGACGGCTTCCGCGAACGCCGGACCTACCGGATCGTGGTGCGCTGACGGCGGTAAGGTCGTGGCACCAGTGACGGAAACCCAGGAAGGGACGCGGGAGATGGCCGGCGAGCCGCAGGCGGACTGTCTGTTCTGCAAGATCGTGTCGGGGGACATCCCGGCGACCGTGGTGCGCAAGACCGAGCGGACGCTGACGTTCCGTGACATCAACCCGCAGGCGCCCACCCACCTGCTGGTGATCCCGCGGGTGCACTACCCCAACGCGGCCGAACTGGCCGCCGCCGAGCCGCAGATCGCGGCCGAACTGCTCACCGAGGCGGGCGGGGCCGCGGCGGGCGAGGGCCTGGAGTCCTACCGGCTGATCTTCAACACCGGTGCGGGGGCCGGACAGACGGTCTTCCACGCGCACGTGCACGTGCTGGGCGGCAAGCCGCTCACCGAGGGACTGGTCTGACCGTTGTCGCAGCGTGAACTCGTCGTCCTGGGCACCGCCAGCCAGGTGCCGACCCGGCACCGCAACCACAACGGGTACCTGCTGCGCTGGGACGGCGAGGGGCTGCTGTTCGACCCCGGGGAGGGCACCCAGCGGCAGATGCTGTTCGCCGGGGTGAGCGCCACCGGGATCACCCGGATCGCGGTCTCGCACTTCCACGGCGACCACTGCCTCGGGCTGCCCGGCGTGGTGCAGCGGATCAACCTGGACAAGGTCCCGCACCCGGTGGACGCCTACTACCCGGCGTCCGGGCAGGTGTTCTTCGAACGGCTGCGGCACGCCAGCGCCTACCACCCGACGGCCGAGATCCGCGAGCACCCCGTCGAGGCCACCGGCCCGCTCCCGGCCCCCGGCGCGCCGTTCGCGCTGGAGGCGGTGCGGCTCTCGCACCCGGTGGAGTCGTTCGGCTACCGGCTGACCGAGCCCGACGGCTTCCGGCTGCGGCCCGAGAAGCTGCGCGAACTCGGCCTGCGGGGCCCCGCGGTGGGCGTGCTGCAGCGCGAGGGCCGGGTCGAGGTGGACGGGCGGACGGTGACCGCCGAACAGGTCGGGGAGGTCCGGCCCGGGCAGCGGTTCGCCTTCGTGATGGACACCCGGCTCTGCGACGGCGTCGGCGAACTCGCCGAGGGCGCCGACCTGTTGGTGATCGAATCGACCTTCCTCGACCAGGACGCCGCGCTCGCCGAGGAGCACGGGCACCTGACCGCCGCCCAGGCCGCCCGGGTGGCCGCGGCGGCCGGGGTGCGGCGCCTGGTGCTGACCCACTTCTCGCAGCGCTACCCGGACCTCTCCGGCCACCTCGCGGAGGCCGCACGGCACTTCGACGGCGAGATCGTGGTCGCCGAGGACCTGGCGCGGATCCCCGTCCCGCCGCGCCGTTGACCGCCGCCGGACCGCGACCGGCCGCCGCCCGGCCCCGACGTGCGGGAAAACCGCTCGCGCATCGGGCCGCCAGCCCCCACCATCGAAGCCGCCGCGCCGCTCCGGCGAACACCTGCGCGGCGTACCCTGGTGACCCGGAGAGCCCGAGCCACACGACACGACGGATTGGGATGAGGCAGGCCGCAGCGCCGACCCATGACTGACACACCGCAGACCCGAACCGACGGACAGGCACGCCCCGACGGGGCGTCCACCAGCACCCGGATCGTCATTCCGGAGAAGCACCCGATGGTCACCCTGCTGGGTGCGGCCGACTCGCTCCTGCGAGTGATCGAGGACGGCTTCCCGGGCGCCGACATCCACGTCCGCGGAAACGAGGTGACGGCCACCGGCTCGCCCGCCGAGGTCGCGCTCGTCAAGCAGCTCTTCACCGAGATGATGCTGGTGCTGCGCACCGGCCAACCCCTGACGGAGGACGCCGTGGAGCGCTCCATCAGCATGCTCAGGAGCGCCGCCGAGGACCCGGCCCACCCGGCCCCGTCCGAGGTGTTCACGGCGAACATCCTGTCCAACCGGGGCCGCACCATCCGCCCCAAGACGCTCAACCAGCAGCGCTACGTCGAGGCGATCGACAAGCACACCATCGTCTTCGGCCTCGGCCCGGCCGGCACCGGCAAGACCTACCTGGCGATGGCCAAGGCCGTGCAGGCCCTGCAGGCCAAGGAGGTCAACCGGATCATCCTGACCCGGCCGGCCGTCGAGGCGGGGGAGCGGCTGGGCTTCCTGCCCGGCACCCTCTACGAGAAGATCGACCCGTACCTGCGCCCGCTCTACGACGCGCTGCACGACATGATGGACCCCGACTCGATCCCCCGGCTGATGGCGGCCGGGACGATCGAGGTGGCCCCGCTCGCGTACATGCGCGGCCGCACCCTGAACGACGCCTTCATCATCCTCGACGAGGCGCAGAACACCTCGCCCGAGCAGATGAAGATGTTCCTGACCCGCCTGGGCTTCAACTCCCGGGTGGTCGTGACCGGCGACACCAGCCAGATCGACCTGCCGGGCGGCACCCGCTCCGGCCTCAAGGTGGTCCAGGAGATCCTCGCCGACGTGCCCGACATCCACTTCTCGGTGCTGACCAGCACCGACGTGGTGCGGCACAAGCTGGTCGGCCGCATCGTGGATGCGTACGAACGCTGGGACGCCCGGCAGGAGGCCGAGGAGTCCGGCGACCGCAAACCCGTCCAACGGCGGGGCGCCCGGGCGCCCCGGCAGTCCCATCGCACCGAAAGCTGAGTACTGAGCCCTCCATGTCGATCGACATCGCCAACGAGTCCGGGTGGGACGTCGACGAGGAGTCCATCCTCGACGTCGCCCGCTACGCCCTCGACAAGATGCGGATCCATCCGCAGTCCGAGCTCTCCGTGATCCTCTACGACAGCGAGTCGATGGCGGAGCTGCACGTCCAGTGGATGGACCTGCCCGGTCCGACCGACGTGATGTCCTTCCCGATGGACGAGCTGCGTCCGGGCAAGGAGGGCGAGGACCTGCCCGAGGGCCTGCTCGGCGACATCGTGCTCTGCCCCGAGGTGGCGAAGGAGCAGGGCCTCGCCGCCCCCACCAAGCACTCGATGGACGAGGAGCTGCAGCTGCTCACCGTCCACGGGGTGCTGCACGTGCTCGGCTACGACCACGAGGAACCCGACGAGGAGCGCGAGATGTTCGCGCTGCAGAAGCGGATCCTGGACGACTGGCGGGCGGGCCGCGGCCTGTCCGGCCTGTCGCCCGCGCCGACCGTCCACTGAGGGCCGGCCTCCTGTGAGTGGTGAGAGTACGAGCTTCCTGATCGGGGCCCTGCTGCTGGTGGTGCTCGGCTGGCTGGCCGCGTGCGCCGAGGCGGGGATCTCCCGGATCTCCCGGTTCCGCGCCGAGGAGGCGGTCCGCTCCGGGCGGCGCGGCTCCGACCGGCTGCTGACCCTGGCCTCGGACAGCATCCGGTACCTGAACCTGGCGACGCTGATCCGGGTCGCCTGCGAGATGGCCGCCGCGGTGCTGGTCACCGTGGTGTGCGTGCGCGGCTTCCAGCAGACCTGGCAGGCCGTGCTGGTGGCGTTCGGCGTGATGGTGCTGGTGTCCTTCGTGGCGGTCGGGGTCTCCCCGCGCACGATCGGCCGCCAGCACCCGCTGAGCACCGTCACCGCGGCGTCCTGGGTGCTGCTGCCGCTGGCCCGGATCCTCGGACCGATCCCGCGGCTGCTGATCCTGCTGGGCAACGCGCTGACGCCCGGCAAGGGCTATCGGGAGGGCCCGTTCGCCTCCGAGGCCGAACTGCGGGCCCTGGTCGACCTCGCCGAGAAGGACGACCTGATCGAGGACGAGGAGCGCCGGATGGTGCACTCGGTCTTCGAGCTCGGCGACACCATCGTGCGCGAGGTGATGGTGCCGCGCACCGACCTGGTGATGATCGAGCGGCACAAGACCGTCCGGCAGGCGCTGACCCTGGCGCTGCGCTCCGGCTTCTCGCGGATCCCGGTGGTCGGCGACAACGAGGACGACGTGGTCGGCATCGTCTACCTCAAGGACCTGGTGCGCCGCACCCACATCAACCGGGACGCCGAGTCCGAGCAGGTCGACTCGGTGATGCGCCCCGCGGTGTTCGTCCCCGACTCCAAGCCCGCCGCCGACCTGCTGCGCGAGATGCAGCAGATGCGCTCGCACGTCGCCATCGTGATCGACGAGTACGGCGGCACCGCCGGACTGGTCACCATCGAGGACATCCTGGAGGAGATCGTCGGCGAGATCACCGACGAGTACGACCGGGAGATCGCCCCGGTCGAGGACCTCGGCGACGGCTCCTACCGGATCACCGCCCGGCTCACCGTGGAGGACCTCGGCGAGCTGTTCGGGATCGAACTGGACGACGAGGACGTGGAGACCGTCGGCGGGCTGCTGGCCAAGTGCCTGGGCCGGGTGCCGATCCCGGGCTCCTCGTGCGAGGTGCCGGTGCCGGAGGGCAACGGGCTGGCCGCGATCGGCCTGACCGCCGAGAGCTCGGCGGGCCGGCGCAACCGGATCGGCACCGTGGTGGCCACCCCGGTGCGGATCGCCGCCGAGGCGGACGAGGAGCAGGCCGAGCAGGCGGCCTCCTAGCCCCTCCGCTTTTGTGCAGCGCCCTGCGGCGCTTCCACGGGCCCTTGGACGGGCCGTCCCCATACGGGCCCTTGGACGGGCCGTCCTGATCGGCGGTGCCGGTTGGGACGGTGCGTCCCGGGGCCCGTTTGCCTTGCCGCCCGGGGCGTGCGCACCGTGGAAGACATGGCACATCTACTGCGCGCGGAGTACGGCCCGAGCGGGCCGGCCGGCGGGGTGGCCAGGTGGCACGTGGTCCGTGACACCGACCCTTCGCACGGCATGTGCGGCGCCGAGCTCGCCTCGGACGCCGAGAGCAGGCCGGAGGAGGCCTGGGGCACCGGGCTGCACTGCTGCCAGCAGTGCGGGTCGCTGTACCTCCACGAGGTGCCGTTCCTCCGGTCCGACCACGCGGGGAGGACCTGATGAGACTGCACGACGAACTCCCGGTCGACCACCGGCTCGGCACCGTCTACCGCTACGGCGCGGGCCTCGGCGGCCTGTTCCTGGTGGTGTTCGGCATCCTCGGGCTGACCGGCGCCAGCCCGGGCTTCCTGGACACCTCGGGCAAGGAGGTGATCGGCCTGTCCAGCAACGGGGCGCTGAGCGTGCTGTCGCTGGTGGCCGGCGGGATCCTGATCCTGGGCGCGGTGATCGGCGGCAACACCGCCTCCAACATCAACATGGTGATGGGCGTGCTGTTCGTGCTGGCCGGCTTCGTCGGCCTGATGGTGCTGGACTCCAGCGCCAACCGGCTCGCCTTCCACATCTCCAACGTCATCTTCAGCTTCGTGTTCGGCTTCGTGATCCTGACCTTCGGCATGTACGGCCGGGTCAGCGGACACCTGCCGCAGGACAACCCCTACTGGAAGCGGCGCCACCCCGGCGACACCGCCCGACCGGACGGCCCGCCCGCCCTGGTGAAGGTGCTCCGCCCCGGCCCGCCCAACCCGACCGGACACTGAGCGGGGAGTACTGACCCGAAAGGCGCTGACTCGGAAGGCACTGATCGCTTCGCCGTAGAGTGGGACCACCAGGCCCGACGGATCATCAGATCCGTTGGGCCGCAGTCCGCTTGGAGGGGGAACGACGATGACGGAGCGCACGCTCGGAGCGCTGGCCAGCTCGCCGATCGGGTTCGGGGCGATGGTGCTCTCGCCCGGCATGTACGGCGAGATCGACGAACGGCGCGGACAGGACGCGCTGCGGGCCGCGATCGACGCCGGGGCCCGGCTGATCGACACCGCCGACGGCTACGGCGCGGACGGGCACAACGAACAGTTGGTCGGCCGGGCCGTCGCGGGGCGCCGGGACGAGGTGGTGCTCGCCACCAAGTTTGGTTTCCGGGTGCCGGACGGCGCCGAGGCGCACCGTTTCCCGGTGAACTTCGCGTTCGGCGAGCTCGCGGTCAACTGCGAGCCGAAGCACGTGCGGGGCTACGCGGAGCAGTCGCTGCGCAACCTCGGCACCGACGTGATCGACCTGTACTACCCGCACTTCCCGGACCCGCAGGTGCCGTTCGAGGACACCGTCGGCGCGGTCGCCGAACTGGTCGCCGACGGGCTGGTGCGGCACCTGGGCGTCTCCAACGTGACGGCCGCGCAGCTGCGCGCCGCGCACGCGGTGCACCCGGTGGCGGCGGTGCAGACCCAGTGGTCGATGTGGCAGCCGATCGACCCGGAACTGCTGGCCGCCGCCCGCGAACTGGGCGTCGGCGTGGTGGCCTGGAGCCCGCTCGGCGGCGGCTTCCTGACCGGCACCGTGCAGCAGGTCGCCGAGGGCGACTTCCGGCAGCACCAGGCCAGGTTCTCGGCCGAGAACCTGGCCGCCAACAACGACCGGTACGCCCCGCTGCGGGAGATCGCCGCGGAACTCGGCGTCACCCCCGGCCAACTGGCGCTGGCCTGGCTGCTGCACCGGGACGAGCACGTGGTGCCGATCCCCGGCAGCCGGACCCCGGCGCACATCGCGGAGAACCAGGCCGCCGCGGAACTGGCGCTGGACGCGGCGGTGCTGGGCCGGATCGACGCGGCGCTCGCCGCGTTCGCGCCGGCGGGCGAGGGGGCGCTGCTCAAGGGCTGAGTCCGAGGGCAGGGCTCAGGGGTCCGGCCCAAGGGCTGAGTTCAGGGGTCCGGCCCAAGGACTGAGCGGCTCCGGTCGGCGGATCCGGTACGGCCTATGCTCAGGCCCATGACCGAGATTTCCGAGCTGGACCCCGAGGACAAGAAGATCATCACGCTGGCCCGCTCGGCCCGCGCCCGCAACGGCGTGGCCGAGGGGGCGGCGGTCCGGGACGAGACCGGGCGGACGTACGTGGCCGGGACGGTGGCGCTGCCGTCGCTGGAGCTGAGCGCGCTGCGGACCGCGGTGGCGATGGCGGTGGCCAGCGGGGCGAAGGGCCTGGAGGCGGCCGCGGTGGTGTCCGGGGCGGACGCGCCGGCGGCGGCCGACCTGGCCGCGGTGCGGGACCTGGGCGGGGCGGCACGCCGGTGCTGCTGGCCGGCCCGGACGGGGTGCTGAAGGTGGCCGCGGCGGCGGAGTGAGCCCGGCGGCGGGGAGGGGGCCGGAGCGGGGCGGGAGCGGGCCGGAGCGGGGCGAGAGCGAGCCCCGGCCGGCCTTGTGGCGGACCCTGCGGGTGGGATAATCGCACCGGCGAGGGTCCGGTCCCGGTGGGGGAGCGGGGAAGCCCGGGAGCCCGGGGAGGGGACATGGGCGTCGCGGCGTTCTTCTGCGGACTGCTGCTCTGCGTCATGGGCTTCGGACGCTGGCACGAGACCGGCTCCCCGTGGTGGCTGGCCGGAACCCTGACCCTGCTGGCGCTCGTCCTGGTCGGCGCGATCACCGGGGGCGGGAAGAAGACCGGCTGACGCCGTCCCGCGCCCGTTGACCGGGACGCCCCCGGGGATCGGGGACAATGGGTGCCATGAATGCCCCTTCCTCCCCGTACCGCTCCGGATTCGCGTGCTTCGTCGGCCGCCCCAACGCGGGCAAGTCGACCCTGACCAACGCCCTGGTCGGGACGAAGGTTGCGATCACCTCCGACCGCCCGCAGACCACCCGGCACACCGTGCGCGGCATCGTGCACCGGCCCGACTCGCAGCTCGTGCTGGTGGACACCCCCGGGCTGCACAAGCCCCGCACCCTGCTCGGTGAGCGGCTCAACGACCTGGTCCGCACCACCTGGGCGGAGGTCGACGTGATCGGTTTCTGCGTGCCCGCCGACCAGAAGCTCGGCCCCGGCGACAAGTTCATCGCCAAGGAGCTCGCCGAGATCCGCAAGACGCCCAAGGTGGCGATCGTCACCAAGACCGACCTGGTCGACTCCAAGCGGCTCGCCGAGCAGCTGATCGCCGTCCACCAGCTGGGCGCCGAGCTCGGCATCGAGTGGGCCGAGATCATCCCGGTCTCCGCCGTCGGCGACCAGCAGGTCGAGCTGGTGGGCGAGCTGCTGGCCAAGCTGATGCCCGAGGGCGTGCCGCTGTACCCGGACGGCGACCTCACCGACGAGCCCGAGCAGACCATGGTCGCCGAGCTGATCCGGGAGGCGGCGCTGGAGGGCGTGCGCGACGAACTGCCGCACTCGCTGGCCGTGGTGGTCGAGGAGATGATCCCGCGCGAGGGCCGCCCCGCCGACCGCCCGCTGCTGGACATCCACGCCAACGTGTACATCGAGCGGCAGAGCCAGAAGGCCATCGTGATCGGCGCCAAGGGCTCCCGGCTGAAGCACGTCGGCACCACCGCCCGCAAGCAGATCGAGGCGCTCCTGGGCACCCCGGTCTACCTGGACCTGCACGTCAAGGTGGCCAAGGACTGGCAGCGCGACCCCAAGCAGCTGCGTAAGCTCGGCTTCTGACGGGGCGTCGAGCGGGGAGGGGCCGGCCGGGATGGAACTGCACACCCACGAGTGGGGCGGGGGAGAGCGCACCGCCCTGCTGGTCCACGGCATCCAGGCCGACCACCGGACCTGGCGGCTGATCGGCCCCGCACTCGCCGCCCGCGGCTACCGGGTGATCGCCGTCGACCTGCGCGGCCACGGCGCCTCCCCGCGCGGCACCGGCGCGACGCCCCGCGAACGGTACGGGCCCGAGCAGTTCGCCGAGGACCTGGTCGACACCCTGCCCGCCGGGGCCGACCTGGCGATCGGCCACTCGATGGGCGCGCCGGCGCTCTGGAGGGCCGTCGAGCAGCTGAAGCCCGCCCGGGTGGTCTACAGCGACCCCGCCTTCGTGTACGACCGCCCCGGGCTCGGGCCGGAGCCGTTCATCGGCTTCAAGCGCTTCGGGACCAGGCAGTTCATCACCAGCATGCACCCGAACTGGCCGGCCGAGGACGTCGACGCCGAACTCGCCGCGCTCGCGCTCTGGGACACCGACACCGCGCTCGGCCTGTGGGCGCACCCCGAGCTGTCCGTCCTGCCGGGCGTCCCGGTCGTCCCCTCGCTGGTCCAACTCGCCGACCCCAGCGGCCTGGTGCCGGACGGGGACGCCGCCGAGCTGCGCCGCCGCGGCTTCGAGGTGCGCACCGTGCCGGGCGCCGGGCACAGCATCCACCGCGACGACCCGGTGGGCTTCCTGGCCTCGCTGGACGGGTGGATCTGAGCGACCCCCACGCGCGGGGGTCAGGCTCCTTCGCGCAGGACCAGGCTCACCAGCTCGCGCTGGGAGTCGGTGAGCTTCGGGTCGGCGCAGTGCACGGTGCGGCCGTCGACGGTGATCTCGTAGTGGAAGCCGTCGGGCACGCCGTACGCGGGTGCGCGCAGCCCGCCGGCCACCGCCTCCCGGGCCAGGGCGTGCACGTGCGGGGCGTCCGGCCGCTCCGTGGTGTCCATCTCGGCATACCGGAGCAGGCCGGCGAACCCGCCGGTGCGGGTGACCTGGATACGCATGGTTGTCAGTGTGCTACGCAACGAAGGGGTTTGCCGAGGCTTTTCACCAACTCCTCGCAGCGCTCCCTGGCTTTCGGCGGCTCCGCGGGGCGGGCCCGGGCCGTCTCACTGGGTGGGATCGTGGCCCGGCTCACTGCGCCGGCCCGTCCGGTCTTGTTACAGTGGCGACATCATGCGTATCCGGCTGCTTCTTCTTAGCTGCCGCGGCGAGGGCCTGTAGTCCAGTCAAGGCCGGCCCCCTCGCCGCGGGGAGTCGTGTTGCGCCCAGCGTGATCTCTCGCGGCGCATTCAGTCGGCCCAGTCGGGTGTCCTCACCCCCGACCGCAGACCGCCTTCGACAAGGGAAGCCGAGAGCCTCACCCATGACCGAACAGTCCTCCGTCGCCCGCGCGTTCGTCGACCGTCCGACCCCGATCACCGCCGCCACCGTGCAGCAGAAGCCCTCGGGGATGCCGTTCCAGCGGTACGTACCCTTCGGCACCGTCGACCTGCCGGACCGCACCTGGCCGAGCAAGGTCATCACGCAGGCCCCCCGCTGGCTGTCCACCGACCTGCGGGACGGCAACCAGGCGCTGATCGACCCGATGTCGCCGGCCCGCAAGCGCAAGATGTTCGACCTGCTGGTGGGGATGGGCTACAAGGAGATCGAGGTCGGCTTCCCCTCCTCCGGTGCCACCGACTTCAACTTCGTCCGCTCGCTGATCGACGAGGGCGCGATCCCGGAGGACGTCACCATCTCGGTGCTGACCCAGGCCCGCGAGGACCTGATCGAGCGCACCGTGGAGTCGCTGAAGGGCGCGCCGCGGGCCACCGTGCACCTGTACAACGCGACTTCGCCGCTGTTCCGCCGGGTGGTGTTCCGGGCGAGCAAGGAGGAGATCAAGGCCATCGCGGTGGACGGCACCCGGCTGGTGATGGAGTACGCCGAGAAGATCCTGGGCGACGGGACGGTCTTCGGCTACGAGTACTCGCCGGAGATCTTCATCGACACCGAGCTGGACTACGCGCTGGAGGTCTGCGAGGCGGTGATGGACGTCTGGCAGCCGGGCGAGGGCCGCGAGATCATTCTGAACCTGCCGACCACCGTCGAGCGCTCCACCCCGAACGTCTACGCCGACAAGATCGAGTGGATGTCGCGGAACCTGTCGCGCCGCGAGTTCGTCTGCCTGTCCACCCACCCGCACAACGACCGCGGCACCGGCGTGGCCTCGGCCGAACTGGCCGTGATGGCCGGCGCCGACCGGGTCGAGGGCTGCCTGTTCGGGCAGGGCGAGCGCACCGGCAACCTGGACCTGGTCAACGTCGGGATGAACCTGTTCTCGCAGGGCGTCGACCCGATGATCGACTTCTCCGACATCGACGAGATCCGCCGCACCGCCGAGTACTGCAACCAGATGCCGGTCGCCGAGCGCCACCCCTACGCGGGCGACCTGGTCTTCACCTCCTTCTCCGGCTCGCACCAGGACGCGATCAAGAAGGGCTTCGACGCCCTGGAGGCCGACGCGGCCGCCGCCGGCGTCCCGGTCTCCGAGTACACCTGGGGCGTGCCCTACCTGCCGATCGACCCGAAGGACGTCGGCCGCAGCTACGAGGCGGTCATCCGGGTCAACTCTCAGTCCGGCAAGGGCGGCATCGCCTACGTGCTGAAGAACGACCACAAGCTGGACCTGCCGCGCCGGATGCAGATCGAGTTCTCCCGGATCATCCAGGCCAAGACCGACGCCGAGGGCGGCGAGGTCACCCCCGCCGACATCTGGGCGGTCTTCCAGGACGAGTACCTGCCGACCCCGGCCAACCCGTGGGGCCGGATCTCGCTGAGCGGCTCCCGCAGCCTGACCACCGAGGACGGCCGCGACGCGCTGAGCACCGAGGCGGTCGTCGACGGCACCCCCGTCACCCTGACCGGCACCGGCAACGGCCCGGTCTCCGCGTTCGTCAACGCGCTGGCCTCGATCGGCGTGGACGTCCGTGTGCTGGACTACGCCGAGCACGCGCTGAGCGAGGGCGGCGACGCGCAGGCCGCCGCGTACGTCGAGTGCGCCGTCGGAGACAAGGTGCTGTGGGGCGTCGGCATCGACTCCAACACCGTGCTGGCCTCGCTGAAGGCCCTGGTCAGCGCCGTCAACCGGTCGGCCCAGCGGGACTGACCCCGCCCCGGCACCCGCACCGCTCCGAGGGGACCCGCCACCGGCGGGTCCCCTCCGCGGCTTTCCGACGGATCTCCCTTCCCACCGGCGCGAATTGACGGAGCGTCAGGAAGGGTGCGGCCCGGCGGGCGAACATCCGGGCGGCGTCGTCGATCACGTGTGGCCCCGGTCACAAATTTTCCCCTCGGCACCCGTTCAGGGTGCTGACACGAGCCGGTAACCGTGGCAACATCGACGAACCGGAACCGGGGTCGGTGGGACGACTCCGGCGTCCGGTCGCGTGACCTGCCCATTGATGTGCAGGCCGCCTGCCATGTCTGGGGAGTGGCGCCGTGACAGGGTTGTGGGGTGTTCGCCCTCGGTGGCGGACGGATGTCCTCGGTGAATTCTTCTGCCCGGGCTGTGGTGGAGACCGCAACTACCGCCGGCAGCACGGCCGGCGGTGGCTGCGGTTGCTCGGGACGCCGGTGCTGCCGCTCGGCGGCGTGGCCCGCAGCGTCCAGTGCACCTCCTGCCGCGGCCGCTACGGGACCGACGCCCTGGACCAGTTGACCTCGGTCCGGCTCGGCGGGATGCTCCGCGACGCCCAGTACACCATCGCCCTGGCCGCGCTCGCCGCCGGCGGCACCACCGGGCGCGGCGGGCGGGAGGCCGCCTGCGCGGTGATCAAGGAGGCCGGGTTCGACGACTGCGGCGAGGCCCAGGTGCTGGCCGCGCTGGCCGCGCTCTCCGGACACGGCGGCGGCGAACCGCTCGACGTGGACGTCGAGGGCGGCGGACTCACCGTCGAACTGCACGCCGCGCTCGAACCGCTCGCCCCGCACCTCGCCGTCCAGGGCCGCGAACGCCTGCTCACCCTCGGCGCCATGGTCGCCCTCGCCGACGGCCGCTACCTCCCGCAGGAGCGGGCCGCGCTCGCCGTGATCGGCCGCTGCCTGCGCCTCACCGCCCCGCAGGTGGACCGGCTGCTGGAAGCGGCCACCCGCGCCCCGCACTGACCGCCCGGCGCTGACCGCCCGCACTGACCGTTCGTCCTCCGCACCACCCACGACTCGTCCTCCGCACCACCCACGAGCCGGGCCCGAACTCCCCCCTCCCGGGCCCGCCGTGTCCCGCACCGCACGGGTGAAAGCCCCACAACCCCGGTGCGGGTTCACGGCTGCGCGCCGCACTGCCGGGGCCCTCGGCCGGCCGGGCTGTCGGCGGGGTGCGGGACAATGGGTTCCACCATGAGTCTCTTCCGCGACGACGGCATCGTGCTGCGCACCCAGAAGCTCGGCGAGGCCGACCGGATCATCACCTTCCTCACCCGCCAGCACGGCCAGGTCCGGGCGGTGGCCCGGGGGGTGCGCCGGACCAAGTCGAAGTTCGGCGCCCGCCTCGAACCGTTCTCGCACGTCGACATCCAGTTCTTCAGCCGCGGCAGCGAACTGGTCGGCCGCACCCTGCCGCTGTGCACCCAGGTGGAGACGATCGCCCCCTACGGCGCCCGGATCGTCGACGACTACACCCGCTACACCGCCGGCACCGCGATGCTGGAGACCGCCGAGCGCTTCGCCGAGAACGAGGGCCAGCCCGCCGTCCAGCAGTACCTGCTGCTGGTCGGCGCCCTGCGCACGCTGGCCGCCGGCACCCACCAGGCGCACCTGGTGCTGGACGCCTTCCTGCTGCGTTCGCTCGCCGTCAACGGCTACGGCGCGAGCTTCACCGACTGCGCCCGCTGCGGACTGCCCGGTCCCAACCGGTTCTTCTCGCTCCAGGCCGGCGGCGTGCTGTGCGGCGACTGCCGGGTGCCGGGAAGTGCCGTACCCTCCCCTGAGACACTGGTACTGCTCGGCGCGCTGCTCTCCGGAGACTGGCAGACCGCCGACGGCTGCGAGCCGCGGTACTGGCGCGAGGGCAGCGGGCTGGTGGCCGCCTACCTGCAGTGGCACCTGGAGCGGGGTATCCGCTCGATGAGATACGTGGAGAAGTGAGCATGGTCGCGCGACGGCTGTTCGGTAGCAAGCGGACGTACGAGTCCCCGGCCCCGCACCCGAGCGGTGCCAAGCCGCCGAAGATCCCGTCCGAACTGGTCCCCAACCACGTCGCCTGCGTCATGGACGGCAACGGCCGCTGGGCCAAGGAGCGCGGCCTGCCCCGCACCGAGGGCCACAAGGTCGGCGAGGCCGTCGTCCTCGACGTGCTGCGCGGCTGCCTGGAGATCGGCGTCAAGAACCTCTCGCTGTACGCGTTCTCCACCGAGAACTGGAAGCGCTCCCCGGAAGAGGTGAAGTTCCTGATGAACTTCAACCGGGACGTGATCCGCCGCCGCCGCGACGAGATGGACGCCCTGGGCATCCGGATCCGCTGGGTCGGCCGGATGCCGCGGATGTGGAAGAGCGTGGTCCAGGAGCTCCAGGTCGCCCAGGAGCAGACCAAGGACAACGACGCCATGACGCTGTACTTCTGCGTCAACTACGGCGGCCGGGCCGAGATCGCCGACGCCGCGCTGGCCATCGCCCGCGACGTCGCCGCCGGGAAGCTCAACCCGGAGAAGGTCAACGAGAAGCTGTTCGCCAAGTACCTGTACTACCCCGACATGCCGGACGTCGACCTGTTCCTGCGCCCCAGCGGCGAGCAGCGCACCTCCAACTTCCTCGCCTGGCAGTCCGCCTACGCCGAACTCGTCTTCCAGGACGTGCTCTGGCCGGACTTCGACCGCCGCGACCTGTGGCGCGCCTGCGAGCAGTACGCCCGCCGCGACCGCCGCTTCGGCGGTGCGCTCCCCAACGAGGTCGGCGCCGAGGTCGGCGCCGAGGTCCCGCCGCAGCGCTGACCGGCCGGGCGGGTTGGCGGTGCCGGTCGGGCGCGGGTGCGTGTGCGGGTGGGCGCGCGGACGGGCCGGGCGCGCAGGCCGGGCGCGCGGGCTGGCTTGGCTGCGGAGAGTACGGGCGAGGGCCCGGATCGGACTGCTCCGATCCGGGCCCTCGCTGCCGTCCGGGCCGGGTGGCGGTGCTCGCCGCCCGGCCGGGGCGGTGCCTACTCCTGCTGCTGCTTGGCGGCGCACTCTCCGCAGGTGCCGAAGATCTCCAGGGTGTGCGCGATGTCGCTGAACCCGTGTTCGGCGGCGACCGCGTTGGCCCAGCGTTCCACCGCCGGGCCCTCGACCTCGACGGTCGCCCCGCAGTGCCGGCACACCAGGTGGTGGTGGTGCCCGCTGCTGCACCGCCGGTAGACCGCCTCGCCCTCGGCGGTGCGCAGCACGTCCACCTCGCCGGCCTCGGCGAGGGACTGCAGCGTGCGGTAGACGGTGGTCAGACCCACCGAGTCGCCCCGGTGCTTGAGCATGTCGTGCAGTTCCTGCGCGCTGCGGAAATCCTCAATCTCGTCCAGGACCGCCGAGACGGCGGTGCGCTGCCGAGTCGATCGCGCGCGCGGCGACGGGCCTGCGGTGGTCACCGTGGGTCCTCCTGCTGATCGGGTGGTTTCGCACATCATTGTGCCAGCCCCCGACTTGACAGCGACTCCCCCGACAGCGGTGCATCGATCGTCGCCCCTGCCGGTGCCCGGACCGGCTCCGTCCCCTCCAGGACTGCGGCCGGGCCTCCCGCGGTTCCCGGGCCGCCGGAGGAATCCTCAGCGGTGGCGGTGGCGGTGGCGGTGCTGGCATGGGCGGGGCCGGGCAGGACCACGTCGCAGACTGCCGGGCCGTGCTCGGTGGAGGCCCGGTGCCGTCGCCGGGCCAGTGGTGCGGCGATCGCGCTGAACAGCGCGAAGGTGAGGATGGCCAGGAACACGATGGTCGGGCCGGACGGCAGGTCGACCTGGTAGGAGGTGCCGACACCGAGCAGCGCCGTCACCACGCCGACGCCGATCGCGGTGGCCTGGGTGGCCGCGAAGGAACGGGTCAGCTGCTGGGCGGCCGCCACCGGGACCACCATCAGCGCGCTCACCAGCAGCAGGCCGACCACCCGCATGGCGACGGTCACGGTGACCGCGGCCATCACCGCGAGCAGCAGGTTCAGCACCCGGACCGGCAGGCCCGTCACCCGGGCGAACTCCTCGTCCTGGCACACCGCGAACAGCTGGCGGCGCAGGCCCACGGTGACCGCGATGACCACGGCCGCGAGCAGGCCGATCACCACCAGGTCACCGGGGGAGACGAACAGGATGGAGCCCCACAGGTAGCTCTCCAGGCTGCCCGCGCCGGACTGGCTGCTCATCGAGACCAGCAGTTTGCCGCCGGCCATGCCGCCGTAGAAGAGCATCGCCAGGGCGATGTCGCCGCGCTGGTTGCCGCGGGCCCGGACCAGCTCCATCACGACGGCGCCGAGCACGCAGACCAGCACCGCCGTCCACATCGGGTTGGCCTGGAACAGGAAGCCCAGGCCGACGCCGGTCAACGCGACGTGCCCGATGCCGTCGCCCATCAGCGCCTGTCGGCGCTGCACCAGGTAGATGCCGATCGAGGGCGCGGTGACGCCGACCAGCACGGCGGCGAGGAACGCCCGCTGCATGAAGTCGGGTTGGAACATCTCGATCATGCCAGTAGCCCCTGGGTGGTGCGGTGGTGGTCGTCGGCGTGCGGGTGGACGTGGTCGTGGCCGGGCAGCGCGTGCTGGCCGACGCTCCGGGGCGGCGGTCCGTCGTGCGCCACGCAGCCGTCGCGGAGCACCACGGCGCGGTCGATCAGCGGCTCCAGCGGCCCGAGTTCGTGCAGCACCAGCAGTACCGCGCAGCCGCGCTCCACCTCGTTGCGGAGGATGTCGGCGAGCACCTGCTGGCTGTCGACGTCGACGCCGGCCATCGGCTCGTCCATGATCAGCAGGTCGGGCACGCCGACCAGGGCGCGGGCGATCAGCACCCGCTGGTGCTGGCCGCCGGACAGGTGGGCCACCCCGTCACCGGCCCGGTCCAGCATGCCGACGGCGGTCAGCGCCCGGTCCACCGCGGCCCGGTCCTTGCGGCGGAACGGCAGCAGCCCGTGCTGCGGCAGCCGCCCGGTGGAGACCACCTCGCGGACCGTGGCGGGCACCCCGCCCGCCGCGGTGGTGCGCTGCGGCACGTACCCGATCCGGTGCCAGTCGCGGAACTTGCGGTACGGCCGGCCGAACAGCTCCAGGCTGCCCCCGTCCAGTGGCACCGAACCGATCACGCTCTTCACGGTGGTGGACTTGCCGGACCCGTTGGCGCCCAGCAGGGCGACCACCTCGCCCGGCCGGACGGTGAGGTCGACGCCGCGCAGCACCGGCCGCCCCCCGACGCTGGCGACCGCTCCCCGCAGCCCGACGACCGCCGCCCCAGTGCCGCTCCCGGTGCGTCCGCCGGAGGTCCCGCGGGTCTTCTCGTCGGTGTGTTCGCCGGTGCTCTGGTCGGTGTTCTCGTCGGTGTCCCGGCCGGTGTTCCGGTCGGCGCCCCCGGCGGCGGCCGGGTGCGGCCGGTCGGAGTCTGTCGTGGGAATGACAGCGCTCATGGTGGTTCCTCGCTCTGCTCTCGCCGCTCGCCCAGGTCCGCTCAGCTGGCGCCGAGCGCGGCCCGCAGGTTGGTCAGGTTCTGCCGCATGACGGAGAAGTAGTCGTTGCGGTCCGGCTCCTTGATCCCCTCCAGGGGGTCGAGCACGGCGGTCTTGAGGCCCAGGTCGGCGGCCACGGTCTCGGCCAGCTTGGGGCTGACCAGGGCTTCGAAGAAGACGGTGGTCGCGCCGTTGTCCTTGGCGGCGCGCTGGATCGCGGCCATCCGGGACGGGGTGGGCTCGGCCTCCGGGTCGACCCCGTTGATGGCGACCTGCTCCAGCCCGTAGTGGTCGGCGAGGTAGCCGAAGGCGGCGTGGCTGGTGACGAAGGTGTGGGTGGTGGTGTTCGCCAGGCCGTCCTTGAACTCCTGGTCCAGGGAGTTCAGCCGGGTCACCAGGTCGTCGGTGTTGCGCCGGTAGTCGTCGGCGTTGGCGGGGTCGATCTCCGCGAACTCGGCGCCCACACTGCGGGCCACCGCCGCGTACCGGGCCGGGTCCAGCCAGATGTGCGGGTCGCCGGTCACGCCGCTGTGCTCGTGCCCGCTCTCGCCGCCGGGCGTCTCGATTTCGCCCTCCCCGCCCTCGTCGAGGTGGTGGTCCACCAGGGGGGAGGCGGCGGTCGCGTCCACCACGTGCTTGAGGTGGGACTGCGCGACGGCCTTGTCCACGGTCGGCTGCAGGCCCTTCAGGTACACCACCGCGTCGGCCCGCTGGACGGCCGCGACCTGCTTGGCCGTCAGTTCCAGGTCGTGCGGCTCCACGCCCGGGGCCGTCAGGTCGGTGATCTTGACGTGCTCCCCGCCTATCTGCCGGGCCAGGAACTCCATCGGGTAGAAGGAGGCCACCACGTCCAGCTTTCCACCGCCCTTGCCCGCCGCGCTGCTGACACCGCCGCAGCCGGAGAGCAGCAGTGATCCGGCGAGGGCGGTGGCGGCGAGGGCTATCGAAGGGGACGGGCGACGAATCTTCATGACAACCATTCTCATCTTATCTGGAAATGATTGTCAACTTGCATTGGGTGGACCCGTCCCGTACCGCGTACCGCGGGCGCCCTCGTCGCCTTTTGTGTTGACCGGGCGCCGCGCCTTCACCGTGCGACCTCCAACACGCCGGAGAACGCACGGCTGTTCACTCCCGGTACAGCCACCCGGCGGCCCGTCCGTGCCACTATCGAGTTGAACCCCGCCCCCGCATCCCCGGTACCCTGAGTTATTCGGGCGCGCGCAACCAGCCGCGCCCTGACCGTGCCGTCGTACTGAAGAGAGCACTGTGGCCGCCGACAAGATCGACACGATCGTCAGCCTGAGCAAGCGCCGTGGCTTCGTCTACCCCTGCAGCGAGATCTACGGCGGTACGCGTGCCGCCTGGGACTACGGTCCGCTGGGAGTCGAGCTCAAGGAGAACATCAAGCGCCAGTGGTGGCGCGCGATGGTCACCGCTCGGGAGGACGTCGTCGGTATCGACTCCTCGGTGATCCTCGCCCGCGAGGTCTGGGAGGCCTCCGGCCACGTTGCGACCTTCAACGACCCGCTGACCGAGTGCCTCTCCTGTCACAAGCGCTTCCGCGCCGACCACCTGGAAGAGGCCTACGAGGCCAAGCACGGCAAGCTCCCGGCCAACGGCCTGGCCGACCTCAACTGCCCGAACTGCGGCAACAAGGGCGCCTTCACGGAGCCCAAGGAGTTCTCGGGCATGCTGAAGACGCACCTCGGCGTCACCGAGGACGCGGCCGGCCTGGCCTACCTCCGCCCGGAGACCGCGCAGGGCATCTTCACCAACTTCCGCGCCGTCCAGACCACCGCGCGCAAGAAGCCGCCGTTCGGCATCGCCCAGGTCGGCAAGAGCTTCCGCAACGAGATCACCCCCGGCAACTTCATCTTCCGCACCCGCGAGTTCGAGCAGATGGAGATGGAGTTCTTCGTCAAGCCGGGTGAGGACGAGACCTGGCACGAGTACTGGCTCGAGCAGCGCTGGAACTGGTACGTCGACCTCGGCCTGCGGACCGAGAACATGCGCTTCTTCGAGCACCCCAAGGAGAAGCTGTCCCACTACGCCAAGCGCACGG
This sequence comes from Kitasatospora sp. YST-16, assembly GCF_026802215.1. Classification (NCBI taxonomy): domain Bacteria; kingdom Bacillati; phylum Actinomycetota; class Actinomycetes; order Kitasatosporales; family Streptomycetaceae; genus Kitasatospora; species Kitasatospora sp. YST-16. The sequence continues at coordinate 2,107,424 of NZ_CP113837.1, read as the reverse complement.
TGGACATCGAGTACCGCTTCAACTTCGGCGGCAGCGAGTTCTCCGAGCTGGAGGGCGTGGCCAACCGCACCGACTACGACCTGACGGTGCACAGCGAGCACTCCGGCCAGGACCTCAAGTACTTCGACCAGGACGCGAACGAGCGGTACTTCCCGTACGTCATCGAGCCCGCGGCCGGCCTCAACCGCGCCATGCTGGCCTTCCTGCTCGACGCCTACTTCGAGGACGAGGCGCCGAACGCCAAGGGCGTCATGGAGAAGCGCGTCGGCATGCGGCTCGACCCGCGGCTGGCCCCGGTCAAGGTCGCGGTGCTCCCGCTGTCCCGCAACGCCGATCTCTCGCCGAAGGCCCGCGGCCTCGCCGCCGACCTGCGCTCCGCCTGGAACGTCGAGTTCGACGACGCCGGGGCGATCGGCAAGCGCTACCGCCGCCAGGACGAGATCGGTACCCCGTTCTGCGTCACCGTCGACTTCGACACCCTCGAGGACAACGCGGTGACCGTCCGCGAGCGTGACACCATGGCGCAGGAGCGCGTGTCGCTCGACCAGGTGAAGTCCTACCTGGGCGCCCGCCTGATCGGCTGCTGACACCGAGCACCGCAAGCAGGAACGCAGTTCTTCGTCCGGCCGGTGGGCCGCCCCTTTCCGGGGGGCGTCCCGCCGGCCGTTCGGCGTTCTGTGCCTGTACGGACAACTACCTTGCGAGGCACGCCTGTTCGTGGGCTGGGGTGGAATCGCAGGGTTTTGCGAAGGCCCGCTCAGCGGCGCTGGCGGGCCTTCGACCGTGACCGGGGCGCCGGCTCGGTCGGCAGACCCGCGGTGCGCAGGGCGGCGAACGCGCTGCGGGCCCGGCTCTCCTCCAGGTCGTCGGCGGCGAACAGCAGCGCGTCGTACAGCTCCGCCGAGCCCTGGATCGCGGCCGCGAACTGTCCGACGTCACTCGCCGAACGCAGTCGCACCAACTCGCCGATCAGCGCGGTCGCCGACTCCTCGTCCAGCGTGGTGGCGATCGCCGCGACCTCCTTGAGCGGTCGTCCCGCCGCCTGGCGCAGGAGGTGGCGGGCGTCGTCGGAGCGCCCGGATGCCCGCAAGTGCCCGGTCAGTTCGGCGAGTTCACCGGCGGGGGCGGAGGCCCGCTCCCATAGCAGGGTCTGCCCGTCGGCCGACTGCCCCGACTGCTCCAGGGCCGCGAGCAGCGCCGGAAGGGCCTGGGCGCTCACCGACCACAGGGTGTGGAACAGGTCTGCGGCCTCGTCCACCAGCCCTTCCTGGCGCAGTTCCGCCAGGGCGGCCGCTGCGTGTTCCGGGGAGCCGGAGGCCACCGACCGGGCCAGGTAGGTGGAGGAACCGGCCGGTCCTTGGGTTCGCAGCAGCGTGGCCAGCCCGGCCAGGTCGGACGGCGTGATCATCAGTGCCACCTGCGCCACGATGGCGGCGGACTCGTGCACTGCTCCCTGCCGGTGCAGGTCGGTGATCCGTTGGGCGAGGGCAACCAGCTCGGCGCCCGTCCGGGCGCGCGGCCCGTTCTCTGGTGCGGTCGCCGTTGGGCCGGTCTCTGAGCCCTGGACCGCGGTGCTGTTGCTGCCGGGTGCGGTGCCCGCTCCGCTGTTCCCGGTCGTGTTGCGCCCTGCGCGCGGGCGGACTGCGCTGTCGGCCGGGGCATCGTCAAGTCCCTTGCCCGGCGCGCTTGCTCTGGCCCATGAGGTGCCGGTGGGTTCTTCCGCTCGGACGCTAGGCCCGCCATTGCGGGTGGCGGTGTTATGTTCGCCGGCGCCAGGGCGGTGCTGGGCGGCGTTGGTGTGCTCCTCGCTCCTCCGGGCCGCGCGGAGAGGACGACCGACCCGGAAGCGGGCGCCGCGCAGCGGCGGGGTGTCGGTGGCCGGAACGGTGGGCGGAGCGGTGGTGCCGGTCGGGTCGGTCGGTTCATGGGCGGGGCCCGACCCGGAGCCTCCGCCGAAGCGGGCCCCGGTCGGGAACGAGCGCTGCGGAGGCACCAGGGGAGAGGCTGGTCCGGCAGGGCCCGGTGCCCAGAAGTCCTGGGCGGAGGTTTCCGGGCTGCGGCCCGGTGCGGGGGAGGGGGCGGAGCGGCCGGCCAGTCGTCCGGCCAACTGTCGGTCCTCGGCTGCCAGGAGGCGGTCGCTCAGTTCGAGGCAGCGGGCGCCGAGTCCTTCGCGGAGGGTCTGTGCCTGGGCGAGCTGTCGCACCAGTTCGGGATCGGGCTGCTGGGGCGGTCGGCCGTACGCGGGCGCGTGATCGGGTTCATGGCCGGCCCGGACGGCCTCGGCGAGTCTGCGCTCGCGCTGCGCGGCGAACTGCCGCGCTCTCAGGAGTTCGTCCAGCTCTGCTCTGAGCATCTGGACATCGACCGAATCCGGCCCCGAATTGCGTACGGTCATCGCGCCCCGCCCGACCTCTCCATGGAGGCCACCCGACTGGCCTCCGAACACAACGACTGGTGGCCATCCTGGCGCTGCCATACGGCGGCCACGTTACGGGAGCAAGTCTTAACCTTTTCGGGCTGGAGATGCGAGTGGCCGGTGTGGCGCGGGAGGCCGGTGCAACTCGTGAATTTCGGCCAACTTCGGTTCGAATCAACCAACTTGCCGGGAGAATGCGCAACTCCCTCACTAACCTCCATAGTTGATGGATCGTCAGCTCGCCAGGCGTGCCCGCGCCTCCATCAGCGCGAAACCGAGCAGGTTCAACCCCCGCCACCGGTCGGGGGACCCGGCACGTTCGTCGTCCGCTGCGAGCCCGATGCCCCAGATCCGGTCGAGCGGGCTGGCCTCCACCAGGACACGACCGCCGGTGCGGAGCAGGTACGTGCGGAGCTGTTCGTCCTGTTCGAACTTCGCGGTGCTGCCAGTCACCACCAGTTCGAAACGGTGCGCCACCCACCGGTCCTCGTCGAACCCCTTGACCATGCGTCCCAAATTCTTCGCCTCCGCGGGTGTCCGTGCCCGGAGGATCTTCGGGACGACCTCCTCGTCTTCGAACAGCCGGGCCTTCCCGGCCATCATCCAGTGTTCGGCGGTGCGGTACTGGACCCCGTCGACGGTGAACGGGGAGGGCCACCACTGGCTGAGCGCGCCGGACCCGATCTGCCCGTCCCGCTGCGGCTGGTGGCCCCAGAAGTGCAGGTACTTCGGACGCGCCCCGGACGCGACCGCGGCCGTCAACTGCTCGAGGGTGCGCACCTCGCTCGGAGAGCTGGTCGGGTTCGTCGTCATGCCCTCATCCTCGCACCGGCCCAGCCCGCCGGACCTGCCATTTTTCCTGCGGCCACCTGCTGCGATACCCGCCCGCCACCGAAAACGCAGCCGCCGCTCCGGCCCGCCTTCGCCCGCCCCATGCTGTGCCTGCGTTCCCAGACATGGGGTGGAGTGCCTGCCGACCACACCCGCACCGGCGGCCAGCGCGGCACCCGGGTCGGGGGCCGATAGTCGGAGCGCGGTCGATGGGCGGCAGAGCGAATCGCACTGTGGAGATGTCAAGGAACGGAAGATGCGGGTGGGAAGGGCGTGTTCACACCGACGGCAGCTCGGGCTGCGAGGTCATCGACAGGGCGGGCCGGCTCCTTTCAACCCGAGACCGGGTCGTCGTCCAGGCGTACCCGGGGCCCGGAGGGCTGCCGGATCCTCCTGGTGCCGGGACGTCCTGCTGCGGGGGTGTGCCAGTACGGCGCTCAAACTCCCGGCGTGGAGCGGCGGGTCGAGCCGGCCGCGTTCTGGCGGAGCTTCCGGGAGCGCAACTCCCGGAAGCAGGTCGGGCGCGCTGTGGCGGGCTGCCGCAGCCCGGGATTGCGCCGTGAGGAGGCGGCCGCCGCTCTCGGGGCGGCGGATGCTGCCCGGCGCGCCCGGCCGGGGCAGGCCCGGGGCCGGGATCCGGCGTTCGGTACCCGGTCGTTCGACCGCGCCGGGTGGTCAGGGCGGCGGATCCCGGCGGCCGTCGCGGCCGGGAGCGTACTGATGGAACGCCCTGTCGCCGTGGCGGTCGGGCCACCGCCCGACCCGCTTCCGGTCGCGGTGACCCGCAACCGGCTCGACATCCCGGTGTACATCCGGTCCGCCGGAGACGCGCAAACGATCCCCGTGGATCGCGCCGTCAGCTGGATGGTCTGCACTGACACTCCTTTCCTGAGGAACCCGGTGGGCGGGCCGCCCACCGGTACCGGGGCCACGGCACACGGCCGGAAGGCCCCGAGCATCCGGAACACCTGGAACCTGCGCCACCGCCCGGTCACCGGCACCGGGCCGCCGCCCACGCCGACTGGCCCGTCGCTGACGGACCCCGCGCAAACAGCCCCCGGTCGGGCCGCCGCCGACCAGCACGCGGCGGCCAGCGGTAGCTCCGCGCACCCCGCCATCAGCAGGGCGACCAGCAATTCGGAGCCGTCGGCAGCCGTCGCCAGGTCGCACCCGGCGTCGGTGACCAGCAGGGCGCCCGCCAACCCGGCCGGCCAGAACGGGCTCCGGCCCTGCCGCAGGCACGCGGCGGCAGCCGACAGAGCCACCGACTCGACCAGGTCGAGCACCGCCCACGGGCGGCCGCCGGGCAGTACGGCCAGCAGCGCCGACCAGGGCAGCAGGACCAGCCCGCAGCCCAGGAACAGCACCTCCGCCCGCAGCCACCCGGCCCGTCGGACCGCACGGGCGGACCGCCCCGCGACGACGATGCCACCGCCGGCCCGGGAGAGCCCGGGAGCGAACGCGCTCATGCGACCCTCCCCGACTCCTGGTGCTCCACGCCGCAGCACGCCGCCGACAACTGCGCCCAGCGGAACCCCCCGGTGGCGGAGGCGAACCAGAACCGGCCCACCACCCGTACGGTCGCGGCATCGATGGCCCGCCGCCGCAGCCCGCCGGTGAGGAAACGCACTGGTGGGGGAGCCCCACAGGGTGGCAGCCGGCCCCAGGCGCACACGACCGGTCCTTCCCCCGGGGCTCCGGCCCGGCCGAGCCGGGCCCCGCGCAATCCGGCGCCGCCGAGCGAGGACTCGACCACGACATCGAGCAGCTCGCCGTGCTCGTAGACCTCCATGGCCGGTCGGCGGCCCGCCCGCAGCCACACCGACCACGGGCCGACCTCGGCGACCTTCCCCAACTCGTCTTCCGTGCAGGGCAGTTCGTGATCGACATCGGAGAACCGGGAGACCGCCGCCCGGGCGGGAGCGAGCGGGCCACGGACACAACGCATCAGGTTCGTATTCGTCATGCCGTCAAGAATCCTTCGGCGGAAGGATCTTGTCGGTAGCGCGCGGTTCCGTCTTTGGGGTGTAGCCAGCTACACCCCAAAGACGGAGGCCCACACCATGGAAGCCGAGATCGGACGGCCTCTACGCTGATCCGCATGTTCCAGTCGAAGATCGACACGCCCCCGCGCCGGGCGGCCGGAGCCACCACGGCCCGGGCCACCGCGGTTCGTGCCGCCGTGGCCGCGCGCACGCCGTGGTCCGCGGGCACGCGGCGGGATTCGCTCTTCCTGGCTGCCGGCCTTCCGTTCGGCCTGCCCTGCATGATCGTCCTCAACCTCCCGGGCGGTGCCCTGCTGCCGGGGCTGGCGCTGCTCGTGGTCCTCTTCGACCTGCTGACGGTCGCCCAGCGCAGCCGGGTCCGTGCCCTGCGCGGGCTGGAGATCCCGGGCCGGGTCCCGCCGGGCGCGCCGTGGCTGGTCCGGCTCCTCGCGGGGCTGACGTGGCGCCAGGCCACCCACCACCTGCTGGTGGCCCCGTTGCAGACCATGTGCGCCGCCCTGGTGCTCGGCCTCTGGGGAACGTCGGCCGTGCTGCTGGGATTCTTCGGCTGGGTGTGGCTGCTGCCGCCCGACAACCCGCTGCAGGCCGGGCCGGGCTGGGCCGTCACGGGCACCGCCGCGACCATCGGAGGCCTGTTCCTGCTCGTCGCCACGCCCTGGCTGGTCGCCCTGCTCGCCGCTGTCGACCTGTGGGCGGTCCGGGTCCTGCTCGGCCCCAACCGGGCGGAGGTGCTGGAGCGCCGCGTCGAGCACTTGGCCCGGAGCCGGGTCGACGTGGTGGACGCGGCCGACGCCGAACGGCGCCGCATCGAACGGGACTTGCACGACGGCGCCCAGCAGCGCCTGGTCTCGCTGGCGATGAACCTGGGCCTGGCCCGGCGCACCCTCAAGCACCTCCCGCCCGAGGCCATGGAGGTGATCGTCGCCGCGCACGAGGAGGCCCAGGCCGCCATCAAGGAACTGCACGACCTGGTCCGCGGCCTGCACCCGGCGGTGCTGGAGGACCGCGGGCTCGACGCGGCGCTCTCCGGTATCGCCGCCCGCAGCCCCGTCCCCGTGCACCTCACGGTCGACCTGCCGGGCCGCATAGCGCCCACCGTGGAGGCGGTCGCCTACTTCACGGTCTCCGAGGCGCTGGCCAACGCCGCCAAGCACTCCCGGGCCTCCCGGGTCGACCTCGCCCTGCGCCGGGTGGCCGACCGGCTGCGCATCACCATCACCGACGACGGCATCGGCGGGGCGGACGCCGGCCGCGGCAGCGGCCTCGCCGGCCTGCGCAAACGCGCCGCCTCGGTCGACGGATCGTTCGCCATCACCAGCCCCCGCGGGGGCCCGACCACCATCACCATGGAGCTGCCATGCGAGCTGTGATCGCCGAGGACTCGGTCCTCCTGAGGATCGGCATCGTCAAGGTGCTGGAGAGCGAGGGCTACGAGGTCGCCGCCGCGGTGGGGGACGCCGAGACGCTGCTCGCCGCCGTCGAGGAGCACCGCCCGCAGATCGTCGTCGCGGACGTCCGGATGCCCCCGGGTTTCACGGACGAGGGCGTCCGGGCCGCGCTGATGATCCGCCAGCAGTGGCCCGACACCGCCGTCGTCCTGCTCTCCCAGTTCGTCGAGGAGCGCTACGCGGCGGACTTGCTGGCCAAGAACACCAGCGGCGTCGGCTACCTGCTCAAACAGCGGGTGGCGAACGTGGACGAGTTCGTGGAGGCACTGCAGCGGGTGGCCGGGGGCGGCACCGCCCTCGACCCCGAGGTGGTCGCCCAACTGCTGCTGCGCCGCGACCGCGATCCGCTGCACCGGCTGACGCCCCGCGAGCGGGACGTGCTGGCGCTGATGGCCGAGGGCCGCTCGAACACCGCGATCGCCGAATCCCTGGTGGTCAGCGACAGCGCCGTCTCCAAGCACATCAACTCCATCCTCACCAAGCTCGACCTGCCGCCCGCCGAGGACACCCACCGGCGGGTGCTCGCGGTGCTGCGCTTCCTGGAGGTCAGCCAATGACGCGACCCGCCCCGCCGGAGCCGCCGACGGTTCCCGCGCCGGGCCGACTCGCCCGTCGGCTGCCGGTTCCGGGGCCGCCGGGCCCGCCCGCCGAACCGAGCCCCGGCGAGCGCCGGGCTTGGCGGCTCATTGGCGTGCTCGCCCTGGCCTGCGTCGTCCTGGCGGGCGTCGCCGTCACGGGGGCGGCCCTCATCCAGCGGGACACCGCCCGGGAGCGGACGTACTTCGAGGCGATCGGCCAGCTCGACATCGACTCCGGCCCGGCCCACGTCACCGTCCGGGCCGGCGGCACCGATCGGGTGGTGCTGGTCGAACAGCTCGGCTGGGCCCTGCGCAGACCCACGGTCAACGTACGGATCGCCGCGGGCCGGATGTCGATCTCCGTCGACTGCCCGGAGGCCCGGTTCACGGGCGGCTGCCCGGTCTCCCTGGCCGTCCAGGTCCCGCCGTCGACCATGGTCCACGCCCGCAACGGCTCCGGGCAGACGGAGATCGAAGACGTGGCGGGCAGCGTCTCGGCGGAGACCGGCAGCGGCCAGGTCCAGCTGACCAGGATCAGCGGGCCGATCTGGGCGAAGAGCGGATCCGGGCAGATCATCGGTACGGGGCTGAGCGCGCCCGAGGCCCAGCTGTCCGCCGCCTCCGGACAGGTCACCCTGCAGTACGACCGCCCACCGGACTTGGTCGCCACCCGCCTCGCCTCGGGAAACCTGCTCCTGCAACTGCCGGACGACCGCAGCCGGTACCGGATCGACCTCAGCAGCGACGGCGGCAGTCAGACGATCGACCGGTCCCTCCAGGACCTCGACTCACCACGGCTGCTCGACGTCGTCTCCGCCTCCGGCACCGTCACCATCAACCGGGCCGGAAAGCCCTGACCACCCCGGGCCGAGCCACCCCGGGCCGAGCCACCCCGGGCCGAGCCACCCCGGGCCGAGCCACCCCGGGCCGGGCCACCCCGCTCCTGGCCACCCCGGGCCGGGCCGCCGCGGTCCTGGCCGCCCCGGCCGCCCCTGCCCGGCGGCCGTCACAGCCGTGGCACCCGCTGCCCGACCGCCCCGGCCCGGCGGGTTCCGCGGGTGGGAGAGAATGGAGAGTCCGGAAGCCCGCCGTTGGGGCCCTACCCGTATGAGGATCTGCCGCGCATGACCACCACGCCCGACACCGCCCAGGCCACCCCGGCAGCACCCGGCACCCCGGAGTTCGCCCCGTTGAACATCGGGCCGATGCAGGTCTGGCCCCCGGTGGTGCTGGCGCCGATGGCCGGCATCACCAACGCCCCCTTCCGCACCCTGTGCCGGGAGCAGAGCGGCGGCCGCGGCCTGTACGTCTCCGAGATGATCACCACCCGTGCCCTGGTCGAGCGCAACGCCAAGACCATGCAGCTGATCAGGTTCGACCCGAGCGAGAAGCCGCGCTCGATCCAGCTGTACGGGGTGGACCCGGAGACCGTCGGCAAGGCGGCCCGGATGATCTCCGCGGAGGGCCTCGCCGACCACATCGACCTCAACTTCGGCTGCCCCGTCCCCAAGGTGACCCGCAAGGGCGGCGGCTCCGCGCTGCCGTACAAGCGCAACCTGCTGCGCGACATCCTGCGCCAGGCGGTCTCCAGCGCGGGCGGCCTGCCCGTCACCATGAAGATGCGCAAGGGCATCGACGACGGCCACCTGACCTACCTGGACGCCGGACGGATCGGGGCGGAGGAGGGCGTCTCCGCGATCGCCCTGCACGGCCGCACCGCGGCCCAGCACTACGGCGGTACGGCGGACTGGTCGGCCATCGCCCGGCTCCGCGAGTCCGTCCCGGCCGACGTCCCGGTGCTCGGCAACGGAGACATCTGGTCCGCGGACGACGCGGTGCGGATGATGCGCGAGACCGGGTGCGACGGCGTGGTCGTCGGCCGCGGCTGCCTGGGCCGGCCCTGGCTGTTCAAGGACCTGGTGTCGATCTTCGAGGGCGACGTCGACTACGCCCGCCCCACCTTCGGGTACGTGGCCCGCGCGATGGTGCGGCACGCCCAGCTGCTGGGGGAGTGGCTCGGTGACGAGACCCGCGGCGTCATCGACTTCCGCAAGCACGTCGCCTGGTACACCAAGGGCTTCTCGGTCGGCTCCGAGCTGCGGGTGAAGCTCGCCGGTTCCAGCTCGCTGGCCGAGCTGACCGAGACGCTCGCCCTGGTCGACCAGGAGCAGAGCTGGCCGATCGGCGCCGACGGTCCGCGCGGCCGGACCAGCGGCAACAACCGGGTGGTCCTGCCCGAAGGCTGGTTGGACGATCCGTACGAGTGCGCCCGGCTGAGCGAAGACGCCGAATCGGACACCTCTGGCGGATGATCTGTACCAACTGGTGGGGTCGGTCCCGGTTCGAGCCTGGCCGGGGCGTCCCAGCTCGATTGTCCAAGCTGGACAACAGGGCTCCTTGAAGGCGAAATCTAGCAACATGGAGTGACCGAAGCGTCAACGGAAAGCGACGCTCGGCGTAGGTTTCCTCGGCCCGTCAGCTGAGATGCGCTCGTGATGCTGGCCACATATCGTGGCGAGTGACAGTCAGTCAGTCGACTTCGCCAAGGTGTACAAGTCCGGATCGCTTCCCGAACGGGCCCTCCGGTGGATCGCCGCCGCTGGCTGCAGGAAATCAAGCCGGGGAAACGTGGCGGACCGAATGCCGTCACCGTGTGTCCGGCTCGTGTGAGCTGGACGTGGCCTTGTGTTCAATTCTTGAACAATGGCTAGCGTCATCCGGACGATTTCAGCAACGCAGGCAAACGCCCGCCCGGGCATTAGATCTGCTGGCCAATCGCCCGCTCCGCGGCTCGTACGGGCTCTTCACGCCCCTAGACGGCCTTCGAAATGGGTATGTTCTCCGGCGTCAGGGCAACCGTGTGCGAGGAGAGCGACCCGTGACGGCGCAGCAGAAGTTTGTTTACTCCTTCACCGAAGGAAACAAGGACCTCAAGGATCTTCTCGGCGGAAAGGGTGCGAACCTCGCCGAGATGACCAACCTGGGTCTCCCCGTCCCTCCGGGGTTCACCATCACCACCGACGCCTGCAAGGTCTTCCTGGAGACCGGCGCCGAACCGGGCTCGCTGAACGAGGAGATCACCGGCCACCTGGCCGCCCTCGAACAGCAGATGGGCAAGCAGCTCGGCCAGGCCGACAACCCCTTGCTGGTCTCGGTGCGTTCCGGCGCCAAGTTCTCGATGCCCGGAATGATGGACACCGTCCTGAACATCGGCCTCTCCGACGCCTCGGTGACCGGGCTCGCCGCCCAGTCCGGCAACGAGCGCTTCGCCTGGGACTCGTACCGCCGCCTGGTGCAGATGTTCGGCAAGACCGTGCTGGGCGTCGACGGCGAGCTCTTCGAGGAGGCGCTGGACGAGGCCAAGCACGCCAAGGGCACCGCCAACGACCTCGACCTCACCGCCGAGGACCTGCGGACGCTGGTCGCCACCTTCAAGGCGATCGTGCTGCGGGAGACCGGCCGGGAGTTCCCGCAGGACCCGCGCGAGCAGCTGGACCTGGCGATCCACGCGGTCTTCCACTCCTGGAACGGCGACCGGGCCCGCCTGTACCGCCGGCAGGAGCGCATCCCGAACGACCTGGGCACCGCGGTCAACGTCTGCACCATGGTGTTCGGCAACCTCGGCGAGGACTCGGGCACCGGTGTCGCCTTCACCCGCGACCCCTCCACCGGCACCCAGGGCGTCTACGGCGACTACCTGCAGAACGCCCAGGGCGAGGACGTGGTGGCGGGCATCCGCAACACCCTCCAGCTGGCCGACCTGGAACAGCTCGACAAGAAGTCGTACGACGAGCTGATGTCCATCATGCAGACCCTGGAGAACCACTACCGGGACCTGTGCGACATCGAGTTCACCATCGAGCGCGGCAAGCTCTGGATGCTGCAGACCCGGGTCGGCAAGCGCACCGCCGCCGCCGCGTTCCGGATCGCCGTCCAGCTGGTCGACCAGGGCCTGATCGACCTGGACGAGGCGCTGCACCGGGTCACCGGCGGCCAGCTCGCCCAGCTGATGTTCCCGCGCTTCGCACCCACTTCCGAGACCAAGCCGGTCGCGTACGGCATCGCGGCCTCGCCCGGCGCGGCGGTCGGCAAGGTGGTCTTCGACTCGTACACCGCGGTGAAGTGGTCGCGCTCCGGCGAGCAGGTCATCCTGGTCCGCCGCGAGACCAACCCGGACGACCTCGAAGGCATGATCGCCGCCGAGGGCATCCTCACCTCGCGCGGCGGCAAGACCTCGCACGCGGCCGTGGTGGCCCGCGGCATGGGCAAGACCTGCGTCTGCGGCGCGGAGGAGCTGGAGGTCGACACCAAGAACCGGAAGTTCACCACCGCCGACGGCCAGGTCGTCCACGAGGGCGACGTGGTCTCCATCGACGGCGCCAACGGCAAGGTGTACCTGGGCGAGGTCCCGGTGCTGCCGTCCCCGGTGGTCGAGTACTTCGAGGGCACCATCCACGCCGGCGCCGACGTCCAGGGCGGGCTGGTCCAGGCCGTGCACCGGCTGATGGCGCACGCCGACGGCCGCCGCCGCCTCGCGGTGCGCGCCAACGCCGACAACGCCGAGGACGCGAACCGCGCCCGCCGGTACGGCGCCCAGGGCATCGGCCTGTGCCGCACCGAGCACATGTTCCTCGGCGAGGAGCGCCGCAAGGAGGTCGAGCACCTGATCCTGGCGGACAACGACAAGGACCGCGAGGCCGCGCTCTCCAGCCTGCTGCCGCTGCAGAAGGGCGACTTCCTGGAGCTGTTCCAGTCGATGGACGGGCTCCCGGTGACGGTCCGGCTGCTCGACCCGCCGCTGCACGAGTTCCTGCCCGACATCACCGAACTGTCGGTGCGCGTCGCCCTCGCCGAGGCCCGCAAGGACCCGAACGAGAACGACCTGCGGCTGCTCCAGGCCGTCCACCGGCTGCACGAGGCCAACCCGATGCTCGGCCTGCGCGGCGTGCGCCTCGGCCTGGTCATCCCCGGCCTGTTCGGCATGCAGGTCCGGGCGATCGCCGAGGCCGCGGCCGAGCGCAAGCTGGCCGGCGGAGACCCGCGCCCCGAGGTGATGATCCCGTTGGTCGGCACCGTGCAGGAGCTGGAGCTGGTCCGCGACGAGTGCGAGCGGGTGCTCGCCGAGGTCGCCGCCTCCACCGGCGTCAGCCTGGACATCAAGCTCGGCACCATGATCGAGCTGCCGCGCGCCGCCGTGACGGCCGGTCAGATCGCCGAGGCCGCCGACTTCTTCTCCTTCGGCACCAACGACCTGACCCAGACCGTGTGGGGCTTCTCCCGCGACGACGTCGAGGCGTCCTTCTTCACCTCCTACCTGGAGAAGGGCATCTTCGGGGTCAGCCCGTTCGAGACCATCGACCGCGACGGCGTCGGCGCCCTGGTCAAGAACGCCGCCCAGGCCGGCCGGGTCACCCGCCCCGACCTCAAGCTCGGCGTCTGCGGCGAGCACGGCGGCGACCCGGAGTCGGTGCACTTCTTCCACGAGGTGGGGCTGGACTACGTATCCTGCTCTCCCTTCCGGATTCCGGTGGCGCGCCTGGAGGCAGGCCGCGCCGCCATCGAGACGGCGGGAAGCGACTCGCGCTGACACGAAGCAGCGCGGTTCACTGACCGCACCCCTCCGAAGGGGAGGGGCGTACGGCGGAGCTCGGCGCAGGAGAGCCGCCGTACGGAGCAGCCGGGGCGGGAACGGACAACGGCGTCCGTCCCCGCCCCGGCGGCGTTTCCCGGCACGACCGCCGACCGCCGACGCCGATCGCTGGCCGTCCCTCGCTCGCCACCGTCCGCCCGCCGGGTGCGCGCCGTACCGCCGTCCGGGTGAGCCGGTGCGGCAGGCTGAGAAAGTGTCGGGTAATTGATCAACTGCGTGGCGTGATCACTGGCGGTGGTCGTCTCGGTCGAGGTGTCCACGATGATCGCCGCTATGTGTGTCTGTGCGTGCAAGCCGTCCTACGAGTCGTCTCTGACGGATGCTCAGTGGGCTGTGATCGAGCCGCTGCTGCCGCGACGCGATCCGCGCAGGACGGGCCGGCCGTTGAAGTTTTCGCGTCGGCTGGTCGTGGACACCGTGCTGTACGTGCTGGTCAGTGGCTGCGCGTGGAGGCTGGTCCCGCACGACCTCGCCCCGTGGGACGCGGCCTACCGGTGGTTTCGCGCCTGGAGTGCGGACGGGACCTGGGACCGGGTCCACGACGCACTGCGCGAGAAGGTACGCGCCGCCGACGGACGCGACCCGCAGCCCTCGGCGGCGGTGCTCGACTCGCAGTCGGCCCGCAGCCACCAAGGCGGACAGGCGATCGGCTACGACGCCGGCAAGCGGGTGCGCGGCCGCAAGCGGCACCTGCTGGTGGACACCTGCGGCCTCGTCCTGCGGGCGGTGGTGCACTCGGCCTCCGTCCAGGACCGGGCGGGCGCGAAGCTGGTCCTCACCGGCATCCGGGAACTGTTCCCGCAGGTCGGGCTGGTCTGGGTCGACGGCGGCTACGTCAATGTCGTCGACGCCGGCCTGGTCGGCTGGGCCACGGCGCACGAGGGCCTGGAGATCGTGGCGGTGCCGCGCAACGCGGATGTGAAAGGCTTCCGGGTGCTGCCCCGCAGGTGGGTGGTGGAGCGGACATTTGCCTGGCTGGGACGGTGCAGACGGTTGGCAAGGGACTACGAGCGCAAGACCGCGCACGCCGAAGCGATGATCAAGGTCGCCATGATCCGCCTCATGGCCGCCCGCCTCGCCGGCGAGGAGATCGAACCACGCGGTCCCATCGAGACCGAAGCAGCCCGCCGCCTTGCCGACGACCTCAACGATCAGTAGCCAGCCAATTACCCCACACTTTCTGAGGGCATGAACAGCCGAAACCGCCTGATCAGCCTTGTCGCCGTGGTCCTCCTCGGTATCGCCGCCGGCGTCGCCGTCCTGCTGAACGGCGGGAACCACCCGGGCGGCGCGAGCAGCGCGCCGTCCCCGTCCGGCGCGTCCGCCACCACCGGCCGCGGCGCCGCGAGCGCGCCCAAGCCCTCGGCCCCGGCCAAGTCGCCCTCGGCCCAGGGCAGCTGGGTGCCCACCAGCTCGGCGCTGGCCGACGTCTGCCGCAGCAAGCTGCCCGCGCAGGCCCTCGACACGCTCGGCCTGATTGCCCACGGCGGCCCCTACCCGTACCGCTCCGATGGCATCGTCTTCGAGAACCGGGAGAGTCGGCTGCCCCGTCAGGGCAGCGGCTACTACCACGAGTTCACCGTGGTCACGCCGGGGTCGGACGACCGCGGGACCAGGCGGATCGTCACCGGCGGCGTCGGCGAGCAGTACTGGACGGCCGACCACTACGCGACCTTCCAGGAGATCGATCCGCGCTGCTGAGCACCCCGCTGACGGTCCGTCGGAAAATTACTTTCCCACCTGGAAAGTATGTGCCAGAGTGGTAGCACTTGATCCGGCAGCGGGCCGGATCCGACGGCATGTCCGCTCGGGGGATCCGATGGTTGACGACAAGCAGCACGCGCACGAGCAGTCCGAGGGGCTCACGCCCGCGGAGGCACTGGCGCTCGCCGAGCGCGCGCAGGCCGCCGCCCGCCGCCCGGCGCCGATGCCCTGGTGGTACGGCCCCGGGGTGGGCGCGGCCCTCGCGGTCTACTGCGCGGCGATCGGGCAGAGCTTCCAGCGGCAGGCGCAGTGGCTGATACCGCTGTGCGCGGCCGGCCTGATGGCGGTGCTGGCGGCGATAGTGCGGGTGGCCATGCGTTCCAGCGGCGTCGCCGCGCGGCTGGAGAAGGTCAAGGTCCCGCCGAACGTCCTGCGGGCGCTCGGCCTGACGATCCTGGCCGCGGTGCTGGCCTGGCTCGTCACCCGGCTGGCCACCGACGACCAGGGGTGGGCCATGGCCGCTGCCGGCGTGGTCGCGGGCCTGGCCGTCTGGGGCGTCATCACGATGGCCAATCGAGAGGTCAAGGAGCAGAGCATGAGCAGCGAGCGGTGAACGGGCTCGACCCGATACTCCACCAGCCCACCAGGCTCACCGTCCTGGCCTTCCTCAGCGGATGCCAGGAGGCCGAGTTCTCCGTCGTCCGCGACTACTGCCAGGTCTCGGACTCGGTGCTCAGCAAGACCGCGGCGGGCCTGGAGACGGCCGGCTACCTGCGGGCCCGCAAGGGTTACGTCGGCAAGCGGCCCCGTACCTGGCTCTCCGCGACGGCGCAGGGCCGTGCCGTGCTGGCCGCGCACCTCGGGGCGCTCCAGCAGATGGCCGCCGCCGCGGAGGCGGCCGGCTCCGCGTCCGCACCGGACGGGAGCACGGACGGGGCCGAGGCCGGAGGCTGAGCCGGGGCGGAGGGTGGAGCGGGCCGACGCAGTGTCAGCAGGATCACACCCAGGAGCGGAGGTGGCCGAACCCCCGTGCTGTCCGCGCTCCTTGACAACTCGACAGAGTGCCGAGAAACCCCGGAGGAGAACCGGCCGGGGCGGGCACACGACATCGCCGACGTCGCGTACCCGCCCCGGGCCGGGACGAGCAAGACCGGAACGGACCGGTCGGCCGGCTCAGGCGGCCGGCATCAGGGAGTCACCGGTCATCGGATCGGCGACCAGGGGGCTGCCGTGTCTAAGGCACTCCTGGTTGAGCGGCGCCGGGTCCGGCGCGCTGGGCGAGGTCGCGGCGGCGATCCGCAGCTCGATGATGTCCCGGACGGCGGGCCACTCCTCGTCCAGGATCGAGTAGAACGCGGTGGACCGGACCACCCCGTCCAGACCGCGCGAGTGCGCCCGGCGGACGCCCTCGGAGGTGGCGCCCAGCCGCTCGATGGCGACCCGGGAGCGGGTGTTGCGGGCGTCGGCCCGCAGCGAGATCCGCTGCACCTGCCACACCTCGAAGGCGTGCCGCAGCATCAGCAGCTTCGCCTCCGTGTTGATGCCGGTGCCCTGCGCCCGCGGGGACAGCCAGGTGTTCCCGATCTCCGCGGCGTCCGGCACCGCCTCCAGCGGGTCGCCGTGCGGGACGCCCGGCGCGGGCGGCCAGACCAGCGGGCCCTGCCAGTAGTCGAGTTCCAGGAACCGGGTCGAGCCCACCACCCGGTTGTCGGCGGTGCTCACCGTGGCGAACGGCATCGACCGGCCCGCCGCCCGATCGGCGAGGGCACGCGCGATGTACTCCCGGGCGGCTTCCAGGCCGTGCGGAACGGGGGTGAAGGCGTAGGTCGTACGGTCCTCGGAGCCGGCCACGGCCAGGGCCGCGGCGTGGTGCTCGGCGAGGGGCTCCAGCCGCACGGTGCGGCCGTAGAGGGTGACGGGTACGGGCACGGATCCTTCGGTCCTTCGGCGGTCGTCGGGGCCCGCGCACCGGGTTCGCGGTGAACGGGCAGTGGTCGTATCGCCCCGGCCCCGGGGGAACGGCCGCCCGGGGGCGCTACGCCAGAGGCTCGGGCGTGCGGCGGGACGGCAGCCCGGAGGCGGGCAGCGCGGTGCCGGTACGGACACGGGTCGACGGACCGATCCGGCGGGATGAGCGACGGGACAGTGTGCGTCCGCGAGATGGCCGAGAGAGAAACGAGATCACGAAGCGAAGCAGGCGGCCAGGTGAAGGCAAGGTGCGCGTTGGATGGCTGGCATCGCAACGGACCGGGGCGTGGCCCACGACGTGACAGACGGCGTGGCGCGACGACGCGACGATGCGAGGCAGCGAGAGGACGATACCCGCCCGGAGGCGGTGCGTCACTTCGCGGCGCGCCAGCGGGGGCGTACGGCTCCCCCCGGCACGCCGGGGCGCTCCGCCGGCCGGCCGGCCGAGCCGGGCGCCACGCCCGCGACCAGGGGCTTTGCCGGGAGGTGAGAGGATTCCAGAGACGGCGTGAAGACTCGTGCGGGGGCGGGAATGTCGACGGGCCCCCGCACGCTGGACAGATCAGATCCGAAAGCATTCCGAGACGACGAGACGGAACGGGGATGGGTGCGCCGTGCGTGATCCCAAGGAGCTGTACGAGCTGGAGCCCCAGGGCGTGACCGCCCTGGCGGCGGCGCGGGCCGCCGCCGAGGCCGGTACCGGCCTGGTGCTGCTGTACCACCTCGAGGGCTTCATGGACGCCGGCGAGGCGGGCGGCCAGGTCGTGGCACACCTGCTCGAGCAGGGGTCCCCGCAGGTGGTGGCCAGGTTCGACCACGACCGGCTGGTCGACTACCGGGCCCGCCGCCCCGCGATGACCTTCGACCGTGAGAGCTGGACGGACTACGACCCGCCGGAGATCCTGCTCCAGCTGGTGCGCGACTCGGTGGGGGCGCCTTTCCTGGTGCTCTCCGGCCCCGAGCCGGACACGGAGTGGGAGCTGTTCGCGGCCGCCGTCGGCGACCTGGTGGAGCGGTTCGAGGTCCGGCTCGCGCTCTCCTTCCACGGCATCCCGATGGGCGTCCCGCACACCCGCCCGGTCGGCCTCACCCCGCACGGCAACCGGGTCGACCTGGCGGCCGGCCACCCCAAGTGGTTCGACCAGGCCCAGGTGCCCGGCAGCGCCCAGGCCCTGGTCGAGTACCGGCTCACCGAGGCCGGGCAGGACGTGCTGGGCTTCGCCGCCCACGTGCCGCACTACATCGCCCGCTCGACCTACCCGGCCGCCGCGGTGACGATCCTGGAGGCCGTCCAGTCCGCGACCGGCCTGGTCCTGCCCGGCAGCGAACTGCGCGCCCGGGTCAACGAGGTCTACGCCGAGATCGAGGACCAGCTCTCCCAGGGCGACGGCGAGTTGCGCTCGGCGATCCAGGGCATGGAGGGCCAGTACGACGCGGTCTCCGGCGCCGTCGACCGGGAAAGCCTGCTCGCCGAGTCCAGCGACCTCCCCTCGGCCGACGAACTCGGCCGGAGGTTCGAGGAGTTCCTGGCCGAGCACGAGCGCGGCGCCGAGTAGGTGCGCCACCGGAGGAGGGCCGCGGCGGCGGTCCTGATCGGCGCCGCTCTGATCGGCACCGCCGGGTGCGGCGCGGGGAAGGCATCCCCGGCCCCGCAGCCCGACCGGGCCTCGCCGACGCCCTCCGCCACCCCGGTCACCGGCCCGTACGTCGCACTGGGCGACTCCTACACCGCCGGCCTGCGGATCCCGCCCCAGGGCGGAGCCCCGCAGGGCTGCGGCCGCTCGGGCGCCAACTACCCGTCCCTGGTGGCCCGGCAGCTCGACCTCAAGGACTTCACCGACGTCAGCTGCAGCGGCGCGCGCACCGGAGACCTGACGGCCGCCCAGCGCACCGACGACGGCACCAACCCGCCGCAGCTGGCCGCGCTCGGCGCGGCCACCCGGCTGGTGACGCTCGGGATCGGCGGCAACGACGCCGGCTTCCTCGACGTCCTGGGCCGCTGCGCGGTCGAGAACGTCCGGCACAGCCTGACCGGCCACGGCGACGCCGCGCCCTGCCGGGCGTACTACACGACGGGCGCCGGGCAGGGCGAGGTCCAGCGGCGGATGGCGGACACCGGCGAGCGGCTCACCGCGGCCCTCGACGAGGTCAGACGGCGGGCCCCGCAGGCCCGGGTGCTGCTCGTCGGGTACCCGGCCCTGCTGCCGCAGGACCCGGCCCTCTGCGCCGAGACCCTGGGCGACGGGATCTCGGGCGCCGACATCGGCTTCGTCGTCGAACAGGAGCGGCAGCTGAACGGCATGCTCCGGCAGCGGGCCGAGGCCGCCGGGGTGGCCTTCGTCGACACCTACGCCCCGTCCACCGGGCACGACATGTGCGAGGCCGCCGGCACCCGCTGGATAGAGCCCCTCGCCGCCGGGCAGGGGCTGGCCCCGATCCACCCGAACGCCCAGGGGCAGCAGGGCATGGCCGCCGCCGTCCTGGCCGCGCTCGGACAGCAGCACTGACCTCGTCCCCGTCGGCGGGACGACGGGGACGAGGTCAGGGACGAGACCTGGGACGGGGTCAGTCGGGCAGCACGCCGGACCGGGCAGTCCGCCGGATCAGGCGGCGCGGACCGTGTGGACGGCGATCCGGACGTCCTCGTCGTCCAGGCACTCCCCGGTCACCAGGTCGAAGCGCTGCTTGAGCAGCGGCGAGGCCACGTAGATCCGGCCGTCCGCGGTGGAGCCCAGCAGGCCCCGGGAGAGGACGTACGCGCCGGTGAACGGGTCGCGGTTGTCGGCGGCGTAGAGGCGGTCGTTGCCGTCGCGGAACACGGCCACCTGGCGGCCGTCCGGCAGCAGGACGGCGATGCCGCGGCCGGGCACCAGCAGGTCCCAGTCGCAGACCGGGGACCAGCCGGAGGCGGAGAGGAGTTCGATCCGGGTGGCAGAGGCGGTGGCGGTCATCGGGCTTCCTCCAGGATGCGGGCGGCCGGGAACGGGGAACGGTCGGAGTCGAGGGCGGCGAGCAACTGCTCCGCGCTGGCCAGCAGCACCAGGTCGGGCTTGACCTGGTCGCGCTCGGGGACGAACCGGATGCTCGGGTCGGGCACTCCGGGGGCGTTGACGAAGGAGACGAACCGGCGCATCCGGTCGGGGTCGGCCAGGGTCGCCGCCCACTCGTCCTGGTAGTCGCCGATGTGGCGGGCCATCAGCGACTCCAGCTCGTCGGCGATGCCCAGCGAGTCCTCGACCACCACCTCGCGGACGTGCGCCAGACCGCCCTCGATCCGCTCCAGCCAGGCGGAGGTGCGCTCCAGCCGGTCGGCGGTGCGGATGTAGAACATCAGGAACCGGTCGATCAGGCGGACCAGCTGCTCGTCGTCCAGGTCCTGGGCGAGCAGGTCGGCGTGCCGGGGCGTGGCACCGCCGTTGCCGCCGACGTACAGGTTCCAGCCGTTGGAGGTGGCGATGACGCCGAAGTCCTTGCCGCGGGCCTCGGCGCACTCGCGGGCGCAGCCGGAGACCGCCGACTTGAGCTTGTGCGGCGAGCGCAGACCCCGGTAGCGCAGCTCCAGCTGGATCGCCATGGCGACCGAGTCCTGCACGCCGTAGCGGCACCAGGTGGAGCCGACGCAGGACTTCACGGTGCGCAGGGACTTCCCGTACGCGTGGCCGGACTCGAAGCCGGCCGCGACCAGCCGGCTCCAGATCATCGGCAGCTGGTCCACGCTGGCGCCGAACAGGTCGATCCGCTGACCGCCCGTGATCTTGGTGTAGAGGCCGAACTCCCGGGCCACCTCGCCGATCACGATCAGCTTGTCGGGGGTGATCTCGCCGCCGGGGATGCGCGGCACCACCGAGTAGGAGCCGTTCTTCTGCAGGTTCGCCAGGAAGTGGTCGTTGGTGTCCTGGAGGCTGCTCTGCTCGCCGTCCAGGATGTGCCCGGAGGCCTCCAGCTCGGGCGCCAGCGAGGCGATGATCGAGGCGACCGTCGGCTTGCAGACCTCGCAGCCCTCGGCGCCCTCCGGCACCCGGCCGTGCTCGGCGAGCAGCTGGCGGTGGGTGGCGACCCGTTTGACCCGGACGATCTCGTAGAGCTCGGCGCGGGTGTGGGCGAAGCACGGGCACAGACCGCGGTCGACCTCGACGCCGCCGGCCTCCAGCTCGTCCGTGACGATCGTGCCGAGCAGCTTCACGCAGGAGCCGCAGTTGGTGCCCGCCCGGGTGCATTTCTTCACCTCGGGGACGGTGGTGCACTCGTGATCGGTGACCGCCGCCCGGATCGCACCCTTGGTGACGTTGTTGCAGCTGCAGATCACCGCGTCGTCGGGCAGCGCGGAACTGCCGAGCGAGACGGCGGTGTCCGCGCCGGCCGGCAGCACCAGCGACTCGGCGGGGACGGGCAGCGGCCGCCCGGTGCCCGCCAGCGGGCGGAGCGTGGCGTAGGCCGAGGCGTCGCCGACCAGGATGCCACCGAGCAGCGCCCCCTCACCGGTCACCACCAGCTTCTTGTAGACGCCGGAACGGGAGTCGGAGTAGACCACGTCGAGCGAGCCGGGCGTCCGCCCGAAGGCGTCGCCGAAGCTGGCCACGTCGACGCCGAGCAGCTTGAGCTTGGTGGAGAGGTCCGCGCCGGTGAACGGCTGCGCGGCCTGCTCGGCGAGCTGCCGCGCCACCGAGACGGCCATCTCGTAGCCGGGGGCGACCAGGCCGTACACCCGGCCGTCCACCGCGAGGGCGCACTCGCCGATGGCGAAGACGTGCGGGTCGGAGGTCCGGCAGTGCTCGTCGACCGCGATGCCGCCGCGCTCACCGACCGTCAGACCGGCCTCGCGGGCCAGCTGGTCGCGGGGGCGGACCCCGGCGGAGAACACCACCAGGTCGGTCGCCAGCTCGGAGTCGTCGGTGAAGGACATGCCGACCGCGCGCCCCTCGGCGACGGTGATCGCCTTGGTGCCGATGCCGGTGTGCACGACCACGCCCATCGACTCGATGGTCCGCCGCAGTGCGGTGCCGCCCGCGTCGTCGACCTGGACGGGCATCAGGCGCGGCGCGAACTCCACCACGTGGGTCTCCAGGCCGAGGCCCTTCAGCGCACCCGCGGCCTCCAGCCCGAGCAGCCCGCCGCCGACCACCGCACCGACCCGGGCCCCGGCCGCGTAGGACTCGATCGCCTGCAGGTCCTCGATGGTGCGGTAGACGAAGCACCCCTCGGCGTCCCGGCCGTCCACCGGGGGAACGAAGGGGTAGGAGCCGGTGGCCAGCACCAGGGTGTCGTAGGAGAGGGTGCGCCCGGCGGCCGTGGTGACGGTCCGGGCCGCCGGGTCGAGCGAGACGGCGGGGGAGGAGAGGTGCACCTCGAACCCGTGCCGATCGGTGAATCCCTCCTCGGCGAGCAGCAGGTCGTCCGCGCTCCGGCCGGAGAAGTAGGAGGTCAGGCCGACCCGGTCGTAGGCGGGCCGGGGCTCCTCGGCGAGGACGACGACCCGGTAGCGGGCGGCCGCCCCGGTGTCGGCCAGGGCTTCCAGGAAGCGGTGGCCGACCATGCCGTAGCCGACCAGGAGCAGTGTGGGCTTGGTGGTGGTCATCGGGAAGTCCCTCCGAGATCGCGCTCCGGACGGTGGCAGTCGGAGCTGGCGGGCCGACCTGGCGCCGGCGAGCCGCGGTCGGCCCGCGGTGCGGCGCACCTCCGGTCCCGCCGGAGGCCCGACCGGGCGGGCCTCCGATGGCCCGCGACCCGGTCGCTGTCGTGGCACCGAGCATGCGCGGGGGGTGTTTCCCGACCGGTGCCGCGCTGTTTCACCGCCGGAACTTCGGCCTCAGCGACACCGGGCACCGGCTGTGAGAGCGGCCGCTCCCCCGCCCGGCCCGGGCCTCCCCGGCCGGGCCCCCCTAGCAGGTGCCGGCCCCGCGCGGGGCGGGACCGCCGATCCGGGACGCGATTCGCGGAGAACTCGGTACGAGGGGGTACGGGAGTGCGTACCCTGCACGCAGGGGAGCGGATTCGAAGATCCGGTCCGAGTCCGGCCGGGAGCTGGCATGACAACAGACGTGCAGATGAGGGGCCGGGCGGCCCGCTCCGCGGTGCTGCGCGAACTCCTGCTGCTCTGGGACGAGGCCCGCCGGGCCGGCGGCCGGACGATCACCCAGAAACGGTTGGCCCGGATCGGCGGCATCGGCCCGTCCACCCTGCACGGCTGGCTGTCCGGACGCTCGGTGCCCCGCGAGGCGGACCGACTCGCCCTGGTCGCCGGGGAGTTGGCCCGCGCCGCGGGCCGACCGGTGCGGCCCGCCCGCTACTGGGCCGCCCTGCTGGAGGCCGACCGCCTCCGGGCCCAGCTCACCCAGCCGCAGACCGACCGCCCGTCGCACGAGCCGACCGGCGGCACGCCCTGCCAGTCCGTACGGCGCTCGGTGACCGTCCGGGGCGTCGACGGTGCGGGCCACCGGGTCCGGTCGACGGCGGCCGTCGGCACCGGCGGCGGCGTCCGCCGGAGCGCGGGCGCAGGCACCGCAGGCACCGCAGGCGGCCCGGGCCCGGCCGGGACACGGCTGGTGAACCGCTACCGCTCGGCGCCACCTGCCGCCCGCGCCGTCGTCGACGCGGCGCTGGACGCGGTCCGCCTCGGCCACCGCCCGGTCCTGCCGGCGGCGCTGCTGGCCGCGTCCGCCCCGCACTACCTGACGTCCCGCGAGCGCAACGCCCTCCGCCCCGGCTGGGTGGCCGACGGGCTGGCCTACCTGCGCAAGGCGGTCCCCGGAACGGGCGCGCTCCTGACGGCCGGCGACACCACCGGCAACCGGACCGCCGACGGCCGGCCCGCCGCCGACCGGGCACCGTACGGCGTCGCGGCGACCCGCGGGGCGGAGACGGCCCGGGCCGCGACGGCGGGCGGGCCCGAGGTGCGGATCGCCGAAGCCCTGGTGCGGCAACTGCGGCCGGAGCGGGAGGGACGTACCGTCCCGGCCGGGCTGTGGGAGTGCCTGGCCCGGTACGCCCACCCCGCCGACCGGTCCGCCCTCGCGCGGTCGGCGGCCACCAGGGGGCTCACCCGGATCGCGGTCGGCCTCTGCGCCTCGGCCGCCGAAGCGGGCGACCCCACCGCGCTGTCGGCCGGCGCCGACCTGCTCGCCGAAGCGGGCCGCACCGCCGAGGCCGCCGACTGGTACGGCGCGGCAGCCGACCGGGGCGTGCCGGAGGCGGCCGTCCGGGCGGCGGAACTGCTGGAACGGGACGGCCGGTTCGCCCAGGCCGTCGACTGGTACGACCGGGCCGCCCAGCACGGGGACGCCGACGCCCACTGCCGCGGCGCCGAACTGCTCGGCCGGCACGGCGAGATCGCACCGGCGCTGCACCGGTTCGAGGAGGCCGCCCGGTCCGGCCACCCCACCGCCCGCCACCGGGCCGGCCGCCTGCTCGTCGAACTCGGCCGCCCCGACCAGGCGTTGGAGTGGTTCGAACGGGCCGCCGCCGACGGGCACCCCGAGGCCGCCGCCGACTGCGCCCGGCTCTGCGCCGCGGCCGGCCGGATCGACCGGGCGGTCGCCTGGTGGGAGCGGGCCTGGGCGATGGGAACGGCGGCCGGCGTGCACGAGGCGGCCCGGACGCTGGAGGCCGCCGGCCGGATAGACGAGGCCGCCGCCTGGTACGAGCGCGCGGCGGGGTCCGGCGACGAGAGCGCCTGGCACGAGGCCGCGGCCCTGCTCGCCCGGCACGGCCAGTACGGCAACCTGCCCTGGTACGCGCACATCGGCGACCCGCAGGCCCTGCGCGAACGCGCCGAGCAGTGCGAGCGGGACGGCGACCCGGACGGCGCGCTGGAGTGGTACCGGAAGGCGGCCGAAGCCGGCTGCGAGGCCGCCCTCTTCCAGGCCGCCGACCTGCTGGAGCGGCACGGCGACCGCACCCGCGCCGTCCGCTGGTACGAACGCGCCGCCGCCCGCGGCGACGTCTACGCGATGCGCGAACTCGGCCGCCTGCTCGGCGAACTGGGCCGCGCCCGGGAGTCCGCCGGCTGGTACCGGCGCGCCCTCGCGGCCGGCGGCCGTCCCGCCGTGCCCGCCCCGGCCGCCACCGCTCCGCTCGCCCCGGGCCTCGGCCGGTTCGCACCGCAGCCGCCCGCTCCCGCCGACCCGGCGCCGCACCTGGTACCGGCCCCCGCGGTCAGGCCGACCCCGGCCGACCCGGCGCCGGCCCGGGCGCACCGGTGCCCGCCCCCGCCGCCGACCGGCCCGGGCCGGTGCGGCTGGACGAGGCGGTGGAACTGCTCAAGGAGGCCGGCCGGTTCTTCGAGGCGACCCTGCTGCTGCGCTCCACCGACCGCCCGGAGCCGGAGCGGCTGCGCGAGGCGTCCCGGATGCTGTCCGGCGCGACCTGCGACGACCGGGCCGTCGCCTGGGTGCAGCGGTTCGCAGACAGCGGCGACCGACCGGCCGTCCGGGAGGCCGCCGAGATGCTGGAGAGCCGGGGCCGGATCGACGACGCGCTCACCTGGTACGGGAGGGCGGCGGACGAGGGCGACCGCGACGCCCTGCTCGCGGCGGCCCGGATGCTCGCCGAGCGCCGCCGGCCGCAGCACGCCGTGGAGTGGTACCGCCGGGCCGCCGAGGCGGGTGACCCGCTGGCCCACCGGGAGGCGCTGATGCTGCTCGACGAGCAGGGGGAGCAGCCGACCCGCTCCGCCACCGGGACGGACACGCCCACCACGGCGGCCACGCTGCGCGGCAACGGCTGGGAACCGGACGCAGTCCCCGCCGCACCGTGGTCGGCCGCCGTCCCCACGGCCCTCCCCCTCCCCGCCACGTCCACCGCGCCCACCGGGGACGGCCGACCCGGCACCGCACCGCCGCTCCCCGTGCGCGTCCCCCGGCAGCCCGGAGCGGCCAGGACGCCAGAAGCACCGGCCCGAGCAGAACGCTGCCCGTGAACCACCGGCCGTGAACCACCGGCCGTGAGTCGCGGATCGCGCCCCGCAGGCCGTGGGCCGTACGGGCGTACCACCGGCACCGAGGCCGGGTGGCGGGCCGCGCTCACCCCCGCGGGCCTTCCGGATGAGGGCGGGGAAACCGACCGTGACCGGCGGGCAACCGGGCCGAAACAGGGGTCCGGCAAGGTGGCGGTATGACCACCACACAGCTTCCCGGCCGTCTCGCCCCGCTGCGGGTGCTGCACGCGGCCCGCCGCCCGGCCCTGGTGCTGGTGGCGCACGGTTCGCACGACCCGGCCGCGTCCGCCGAACTCGGCCGGCTGCACGCCCGGCTGCGGCGGGCCCGTCCGGAGCTGGACATCCGGCTCGGACACCTCGGCCTGAACGACCCGCTGCTGCCCGAGGTGCTGGACGAGCTGAGCGGCCGGGTGGTCCTGGTGCCGCTGCTGCTCAGCCGCGGCTACCACAGCAAGACGGACATCCCCCGGACGCTGTCCGCCGCACCGCACCTGGCGGGGGAGTGCGCCCCGCCGCTCGGACCGGACCCGTTGCTCACCGAGGCCCTGGCCGACCGTCTCGAAGCGGCCGGCTGGCGGGGGGAGCCCGTGGTCCTGGCCGCCTCCGGCTCCCGCGACCAGGACGCCGCCCGGGACACCGGTACGCAGGCCGAACTGCTCGCGGCCCGCCTGGGCGTCACCGTCCGGCCGGGATACGTGGCGGCGGGCGGCCCCAGCGTGGCCGCCCGGGTCGCCGAACTCACCGCCGAGGGCCACCCGCGGGTCGCCGTCGCCTCCTACTTCACCGCACCGGGGGACTTCGCCCGCCTGGCCGCCGCAGCCGGCGGAGCCCTGACCTCCGCCCCGCTCGGCGACCACCCCGCCCTGGCCCGGCTGGTCCTGGAGCGCTACCAGTCCTGCGTCAGCCGCCCCGCCCGGCTGGCCGGCTGACCCCCACCGCCACACCCTCACCGGGCACCACCGACCGGCCACCACCGGGCCGCCTCCGGCCCGTTCCGCCCCTCAGCCCGCGTCGAGCGCGCACACCCCGCCACCGGCCGCAGCGCCCTTCTCGGCAACCCGGCCCTTCCCGGCAACCCGGCCCTTGCCGACTGCCCCGCCCTTGTCGGCTGCTGCCCCGTCCTTCCCGGGCGCTCCGCCCTTCCCGACCGTCCCGCCCGTCGCGGCCCGCATCGCCACCGGCGGCAGTGCCGCGCTGCCGCCGACCGGTGCCCGGCGCTCGGTGGGCAGGTCGCGGACGTGGCGCATCGGCGAGCACCAGAGGATCAGCGCCGCCAGCGGCACGCCGACGGTCATCAGCCACATCGCGGGCCGCACCCCGAGTTGGGTGCCGAGGGCGCCGGCCAGCAGCGCGCCGAGCGGGATGGAACCGAAGTTGAGCACCGCGCTGCTGGCGGAGAGCCGGCCGAGCAGTTCCGGCGGGCAGTAGCGCTGCTGGAAGGTCGCCTTGATGACGTTCCCGGCGACCACCCCGCAGGAGGCGCCGAACCCGCCGACCAGGTACCAGGCCAGCCCGGCGCCGCGGCCGGTCAGCGGGATCAGGACGGTCAGTGCGGGCAGGGCGAGCTCCAGCACCAGCATGGCCCGCGAGGTGCCGAGCCGGGCGGCGATCCGGCGGGCGACGGCCGCGCCGACGATGCCGCCGGTGGAGGCCGCCGCGACCAGCAGGCCGACGGTGCCCTCGCTCACGCCGACCTCGCGGATCAGGAAGACCACCAGCAGCGACTGGTAGCCCGTCAGGACCAGGTTGGAGGCGGCGCCGAACAGCGCGAAGGTGCGGAACCAGACGTCGGAGGCCAGCAGGCGCAGGCCCTCGCCGATCTCCTGTCGCAGCGCCCGGCGGGGCCGCTCGCTCCGGACGGGCTCGCGGTGGCCGATCCGGACGGTGCACCAGAGCGAGAGCAGGAACGTCGCGGTGTTGGCCAGCAGCCCGTTGACCGGTCCGGCCAGCTGGGCGATCAGGCCGCCGCTGCCCAGCCCGGCGATGCCCGCGGCCGAGGCGCTGCCGTGCAGCTTGGCGTTGCCCTCGGACTGGTCGGCGGGGTCGAGCAGTTGCGGCAGGTACGCGGTGTACGCGGTCTGGAAGAACACTCCGGCGGCCCCGGCGAGCAGCGCGACGGCCAGCAGGTGCCAGAGCGTCAGCGCCCCGGCGAGCGCGGCCAGCGGGACGGTGGCGTACAGCAGCAGCGAGGCGGCGGTCGAGACCAGCATGATCGGGCGGCAGCGCAGCCGGTCCACCCACACCCCGGCGGGCAGGCCGATCAGCAGCCAGGGCAGCCAGCCGGCGGCGCCGAGCAGGGCGACCTGGAGGGTGCTCGCGTGCAGGGTGCTGACCGCGATCAGCGGCAGGGCCAGCCCGGTGACCGCGGAGCCGTACTTGTTGGCGGTCTCGCCGACCCACAGCATCCGGAAGTCGCGGTGCCGCCGCAGCAGCCCGGTGGGCGCGGCACCGGCGTCGGTCACGGAGCGGTCGGCGGGCCCACCGGCGGGTCCACCAGCGGGGCGGTCGTCAGGGCGGTCGGCGGAGGCGGGTGCGGTCATGGCCGGTCGGATTCCTTTCGGGGCAGCGCCTGGATCTGGACGATCATCGGTCGCGCCGCCGGGTCGGGGGCGGCGTCCGGATCGGGGGTGTGGCGGGCGACCACGGCGGCCAGGTCGTCGATGAGGGCCTGGAGTTGGGCGGGCGTCAGGCGGAGGTTGCTCCAGTCGGAGACGCTGCCGGTGCCCCGCCACTCGCCCTCCCACTCGGCGGCCATCGAGTCGGCGACCCGCTGGAACTGCCGGCGCAGGTTCTCGGCCTGGTAGACCGAGAGCGCGGCCCGCGAGGCCGGGTCCTGGTCGAAGTCGGTGGCGGCCAGCACGATGGCGCCCGGCACGGCGCGCCACCAGCGCTCCCGCTTGGTGCCGCGGCCGGGCTCCTCCTCGATGAAGCCGTGCTCGGCGAGGTGCCGCAGGTGCCAGCTGATGGTGCCGGTGGACTCGCCGGTGCGCTCGGACAGCCGGGCGGAGGTGGCGGGCCCGTTCAGCCGCAGCTCGTCCAGCAGCCGCATCCGCAGCGGGTGGGCGAGCCCGCGCAGCGAACCCGCGTCGAGCTTGCGGCGCGGCGCCCCGGCGGGGACGGGTGCGCCGGTGGACGGGTCTTCGGGGCGGTGCTCGTTCATGGGTCCAGCGTAGGTTGCAGAGAACTCTCTGCATAGACCTCTTTGCAGAGAATCCTCTGCAATCTTCGAACGGCCGCTCCCACCACCCGCGCCACCACCGCCCACCTGCGCCACCACCGCCCACCTGCGCCACCGCCGCCCACCCGCGCCACCGCCGCCCACCCGCGCCACCGCCGCCCACCCGCCACTTCCCGTTCGCGCTCCCGTTCGCGCGGCGCAGGACCGAATGTCCGTCATCCGGCGTACGGTGACTGGCATATGAAGAACACCGCTCCGACCGCTCCGTACGATCCGCAGTCCGAGGCGCGCTGGGTGCCCGAGCCCGACAAGCGGCCCGGCCGCACCGCCTTCCAGCGCGACCGCGCCCGGGTGCTGCACTCCGCCGCGCTGCGCCGGCTGGCCGGGACGACCCAGGTGGTCGCCCCGATGCGCAGCGACTTCCCGCGCACCCGGCTGACGCACTCGCTGGAGTGCGCGCAGGTCGGCCGCGAGCTGGGCGCGGCGCTCGGCTGCGACCCGGACCTTGTGGAGACCGCCTGCCTGGCCCACGACATCGGCCACCCGCCGTTCGGCCACACCGGCGAGGAGGCGCTCGACCAGGCGGCCCGGGCGTGCGGCGGCTTCGAGGGCAACGCGCAGTCGCTGCGCATCCTGACCAGGCTGGAGCCCAAGCGCTTCGCCCCGCTGGACGAGCCCGAGGTCCGGCTCGCCCCGTGGCCCGGCCGCAGCGTCGGCCTGAACCTGACCCGCGCCGCGCTGGACGCCGCGACCAAGTACCCGTGGCCGCGCGGGCAGCACCCCGCCGACCCCGGCTCCACCAAGTACGGCGTGTACGGGGACGACCTGCCGGTGTTCCGCTGGCTGCGCACCGGCGCGCCCGACGGCCGCAAGTGCTTCGAGGCCACCGTGATGGACTGGTCCGACGACGTCGCCTACTCCACCCACGACGTGGAGGACGGCCTGCAGGCCGGCCACGTCGACCCGGCCGCGCTGCGCTCCCCGCAGGAGCGCGCCGAGCTGTTCCGGGCCGCCGAGCGGTTCGTCCCCGGGGCCGGGCCGGAGGAGTTCGGCGAGGCCCTCGACCGCCTGCAGGCCCAGGACTGGTGGCCGGCCGGCTACGACGGCACCGCCCGCGCCCGGGCCGGCCTGAAGGACCTCACCAGCCAGCTGATCGGCCGCTTCTGCCTGGCCGCCGAGCAGGCCACCCGGGCCCGCTACGGCCCCGGCCCGCTCACCCGGTACGCGGCCGAGCTGGTCGTTCCGCGCAGCGTCCGGCTGGAGTGCGCGGTGCTCAAGGCGGTCGCCGTCCGGTACGTGATGCAGCGCGACGAGCAGGCCCAACTCCGCTCCCGCCAGCGGGTGGTGATTGCCGAGCTGGCCGACGCCCTGATGACCGACGCCCCGCACCAGCTGGACCCGGTGTTCGCCGCCCAGTACGCGGAGGCCGAGGACGACCGGGCCGCGCTGCGCACCGTGATCGACCAGATCGCCACCCTCACCGACGCCTCCGCCCTCGCCCTGCACGCGAAGCTGGTCGGCTAGCGTCCGATCCGGCGGGCCCGCACCGGCCGCCCCCGAACCGGCGGGCCCGGACTGTCACACCCGCTCCCGTAGACTTTCCCGGTGGCCGGTCGGATCAGGGACGAGGATGTGCAGGCGGTGCGTGCCGCCCTGCCGATCGACGCCGTGGTCGGCGACTACGTGCAGCTGGCGGCCGGCGGCGGCGCGCAGCTGAAGGGCGTCTGCCCGTTCCACGACGAGAAGTCGGCGTCCTTCTACGTGCACCCGGGCAAGGGCGTCTTCCACTGCTTCGGCTGCGGCGAGTCCGGCGACACGATCACCTTCCTGATGAAGATCGAGCACTGCTCGTTCGCGGAGGCGGTCGAGCGGATGGCCGCCCAGGCGGGCATCACCCTGCGCTACGAGGAGGGCGGCTACAGTCCGCGCCACCAGCAGGGCGAGCGGACCAGGCTGGTCGAGGCGCACAAGGTGGCGGCCGCCTGGTTCCAGGAGCAACTGGCCACGCCGGAGGCGGAGATCGGCCGCCGCTTCCTGGCCGAGCGGGGCTTCGACGAGGCCGCCGCCAAACACTTCGGGGTGGGCTACGCCCCGGTCGGCTGGGAGCACCTGGTCCGCTTCCTGCGCGGCCGCGGCTTCACGGACAAGGAGATCTCGGTCGGCGGCCTGGCCTCGCAGGGCCAGCGCGGCGGCCTGATCGACCGCTTCCGGGGCCGCCTGGTCTGGCCGATCCGGGACAGCTCGGGCGACGTGGTGGGCTTCGGCGCCCGCCGCCTGCGCGAGGACGACAACGGCCCGAAGTACCTGAACACCCCCGAGACGCCGCTCTACAAGAAGTCGAACGTCCTCTACGGCATCGACCTCGCCCGCAAGGAGATCGCCAAGTCCGGCCGGGCGGTGGTGGTCGAGGGCTACACCGACGTGATGGCCTGCCACCTGGCGGGCGTCACCACGGCGGTCGCCACCTGCGGCACCGCCTTCGGCGAGGACCACATCAAGATCATCCGTCGGCTGCTGATGGACACCTCCACCTACCGCGGCGAGACGGTCTTCACCTTCGACGGCGACGCCGCGGGCCAGAAGGCCGCCCTGCGCGCCTTCGAGGACGACCAGAAGTTCGCCGCCCGCACTTCCATCGCCATCACCCCGGGCGGCATGGACCCGTGCGAACTGCGCCTGGCCCAGGGCGACGAGGCGGTCCGCGCCCTGGTGGACAACCCCGTCCCGCTGTTCGAGTTCGCGCTCCGCTCGGCCGTCGCCCGGCACCGGGTGGACACCGCGGAGGGCCGCGCCGCCGCCCTCGAAGAGGCCGCCGGGATCATCGTCAAGATCAAGGACCGCTCGATCCAGCACGAGTACGCGGTCCAACTGGCGGGCATGGTCGGCATCCTGGACGAGCGCTTCGTGGTCAACCGGATTGCCCAACTGGCCCGCTGGCAGCGCGAGAACCAGCAGAACGGCCAGCAGCGCACCCTGCGTCGCCCCGACACCGCCCAGCCGCCCGCCCGCCCCGAGCGGCCGGTGTTCCGGCTCAACCCGCGCGACCCGGCCCAGTTCGTCGAGCGCGAGCTGCTCAAACTCGCCCTCCAGCACCCCGAACTGGTCAGCCCGGCCTTCGACCAGTACGGCGAGGACGAGTTCCCCACCCCGCCCTACCGGGCCGTCCGCCGCGCCATCGGCCAGGTCGGCGGCACCGCGTACGGCGCGGGCCTGCCCGACTTCACCGCCGCCGTCCGCGAGGCCAGCCCGGACGACCAGGTGCGCGGCCTGGTCACCGAACTGACCGTCGAGCCGATCCGCTCCCGCCGCAAGGCCGACCAGCTGTACGCGGGGGAGTTCCTGGTCAAGCTCCGGCTGCAGGCCGTGGACCGCCGGATCGACGAGGTCCGCGCCCACCTGCGCCGGCTCGGCGACCGGGCCACCGCCGAGCAGCAGCACCCGGTGCAGAGCGAGCTGTGGGCCCTGCAGCAGTACGGCCAGCAGCTCCGCTCCCGCGGCGCCGCCGCGCTCTGACCCGGCGTCAACTCCCGGCACCCACCCACCTGTCGAGTGCCAACCGGCCACCTCACCGCCGCTCGCAGGTGCCCGGGCCCGCCGCGCTGGGTATCCCCTCGGGTGTGGCGCGGCAACCCCCAGGCCGCGCGCGGCCCCTGGAGGGATGCCCGTGGAGCTTTCCGTTGCCCGCCAGCCCCGGACCGGCCCCGCCCGGGACACCGCCATCCCGCCCCAGCCCGGCCCGCCCGACCCCGAGCACACCACCGGCCCCACCCCCCAGGGCCCCGTCGCAGCAGAACCCACCGCGCCAGACCCCGCTCCCGAAGAACCCATCGCCGAAGAGCCCACTGCCGAGGAGCTCGCCGACGAGCCGCCGGAACCCGCCCTGGACGAGGGCACCGGCCCGGCCGCCGACCTGCTGCGCCAGTACCTGCGCGAGATCGGCCGGATCCGGCTGCTCACCGCCGTCGAGGAGGTGGAGCTGGCCCGTGCGATAGAGGCCGGCCTGTTCGCGGAGGAGGCGCTGGACCGCGTCCCGGGCGCCGACGAGCGCCTGCTCGGCGACCTGGACCGGCTGGTCGTGCTGGGCCGGATCGCCAAGCGCCGCCTGATCGAGGCCAACCTGCGCCTGGTGGTCTCGGTCGCCAAGCGCTACGTCGGCCGCGGCCTGACCCTGCTCGACCTGGTGCAGGAGGGCAACCTGGGCCTGATCCGGGCGGTGGAGAAGTTCGACTACGCGCGCGGCTACAAGTTCTCCACCTACGCCACCTGGTGGATACGCCAGGCGATGAGCCGCGCCCTCGCCGACCAGGCCCGCACCATCCGGGTGCCGGTGCACGTGGTGGAGCTGATCAACCGGGTGCTGCGGGTGCAGCGCTCGCTGCTGCAGGAGCGCGGCGTCGAGCCGACCGCCGCCGAGGTCGGCGAGGCGCTGCAGCTCTCACCGGAGCGGGTCCGGGAGGTCCTCAAGCTGGCCCAGGAGCCGGTCTCCCTGCACACCCCGGTCGGCGAGGAGGACGACGTCGCCCTCGGCGACCTGATCGAGGACGCCGACGCCGCCTCCCCGGCGGAGAGCGCCGCCTTCCTGCTGCTGCGCGAGCACCTGGAGGCGGTGCTGGCCACCCTCGGCGAGCGCGAGCGCCAGGTGGTCCAGCTCCGCTACGGCCTCGACGACGGGCGGCCCCGCACCCTGGAGGAGATCGGCCACCTGTTCGGCGTGACCAGGGAGCGGATCCGCCAGATCGAGGCGAAGACGCTCGGCAAGCTCCGCGACCACGCCTTCGCCGACCAGCTCCGCGGCTACCTCGACTGACCCGCCGCGCCCCGCCCGCCACAGCCCGGCCCACCCCGCCCCGACGAACCCGGCCCGACCAACCCCGCCCGACCCGCCCGTCAGCAGCCGCAGCGGCTCAGTGGTGGAAGCCGCTGCGCCGGGGCATCCCCAGCTCGCCGAGCGGCGCGGGCTGGCGCTCCAGCTCGGGCAGCAGCCGCCGCAGGTCGGCCAGCAGCAGGTCCGCCAGGTCCCGGGTGAACCCGTTGCGGCAGACCACCCGCAGCACCGCCAGGTCGGTCCGCCCCTCCGGGAAGGTGTACGCGGGCACCTGCCATCCGCGCTCGCGCAGCCGCCGCGAGACGTCGAACACGTCGAACGGGCAGCCGTCGGTGGTGGTGAACGCGAACACCGGCAGCTGGTCGCCCTTGGTGATCATCCGGAACGGCCCGAGCCCGGCGATCTCCTTGACCAGGTACCCGGCGACGTCCCGGCAGGCCTGCTGGACCGCGCGGTACCCGGTGAACCCGAGCCGCAGGAAGGAGTAGTACTGGGCGACCACCTCCGCCCCCGGCCGGGAGAAGTTCAGCGCGAAGGTCGGCATCTCGCCGCCCAGGTAGTTGACCTTGAACACCAGCTCCTCGGGCAGCGCCGCCCCGTCCCGCCACAGCGCCCAGCCGACCCCGGGGTAGACCAGTCCGTACTTGTGGCCGGAACAGTTGATCGAGGCCACCCGGGGCAGCCGGAAGTCCCACACCAGCTCCGGGTCCAGGAACGGCGCGACCATGCCGCCGGACGCCCCGTCCACGTGCACCGGCACGTCCAGCCCGGTGCGCTCCTGGAAGGCGTCCAGGGCGGCGCAGATCTCGGCGATCGGCTCGTACGAGCCGTCGAAGGTGGAGCCGAGGATGCCGACCACGCCGATGGTGTTCTCGTCGCAGTGCGCCACCGCCTCCTCGGCGCTCAGGTGGAAGCGCTCGCCCTCCATCGGGACCAGCCGTGCCTCGACCTCCCAGAAGTTGCAGAACTTCTCCCAGCAGACCTGCACGTTGACGCCCATCACCAGGTTCGGCCGGGCCCCGGCGGCGTACCGGTCGGCGTTGCGGGCCGTCCAGCGGCGCTTGAGCGCCATCCCGGCGAGCATGCACGCCTCGCTGGAGCCGGTGGTCGAGCAGCCCACCGCGGCCGCCGGGTCGGGCGCGTGCCACAGGTCGGCGAGGATCGCCACGCAGCGCCGCTCCAGTTCGGCGGTCTGCGGGTACTCGTCCTTGTCGATCATGTTCTTGTCGCGGCACTCGGACATCAGCCGGTCCGCGTGCTCGTCCATCTGGGTGGTGACGAAGGTCGCCAGGTTGAGCCTGGCGTTGCCGTCCAGCATCAGCTCGTCGTGGATCAGCTGGTAGGCGACGTCCGGCGGGACCGGCACCTGGGGCAGCCGGTGCAGCGCCGGGGCGAGCTGCATCGCGCCCAGCGGATCGGTCAGCACGTGCAGCGGGCTGAACGGCAGCCTGCGCTCCTCCTCGCCCTGTCCCTTGTGCAACGCCATGGCGAACCGTCCCTCCACTCGTGGAACCTCCACGGTGGCACCGGCCCACCGCCCCCGCACCCGCGGCAGCCGGGGCCGGACCGGGGTCGGACGGGGCCGGGCGGCGGCGGTCAGGACGCGGCGGTCTCCGGGTGGTGCTGCTCGCGGAGGGACGCGAACTGCTGGCGCACCGCGCCGCCGACCGCCAGGTCGTGCTCCTGGTCGGGGGCGAGCACGGTCAGGTCGGGCAGCTCCCAGTGCGGGGGCTCGGGCGTCCCGGCGAGCGCCCAGGCGGCCTGCCGGGCCGCGCCGCGCGCCGCGTGGTCGCCGCCCGGCGGGGGCACCACCACGGGCAGCCCGAACAGCTGCGGCGCGATCTGCTGCACGGCGGGCAGCCGTCCGGCCGTTCCCAGCAGGAACACCCGGTTCACCGCCACCCCGTGCCCGCGCAGCACGTCCAGCGCCTCGGCCAGGTTGCACAGCATGCCCTCGACGGCGGCCCGCGCCACGTGCTGCGGCGCCATCGACTCGGCCCGCAGCCCGGTCAGGGTGCCCGCCGCGTGCGGCAGCTTCGGGGTCCGCTCGCCGTCCAGGTACGGCAGGAAGACCATCCCGTACGCGCCGGGCGAGGACTGCAGGGCCAGCTCGGACAGGCCCTCCAGGTCGGTGCCGAGCATCGCGGCGGTGGAGCGCAGCACCTGCGCGGCGTTCAGGGTGGCCACCATCGGCAGGTGCCGGCCGGTGGCGTCCGCGAACGAGGAGACCAGGCCGGACGGGTCGACCACCGCCCGGTCGTGCACCGCGAAGATCGTGCCGTTGCCGCCCAGCGAGACCACCGCGTCGCCGAGCCCCAGGCCGAGGCCGAGCGAGGCGGCCATGTTCTCCCCGGTGCCGGCCGAGATCAGCAGCCCCTCGGGGGTGTGCCCGGCGGGCTCGGCCGGGCCGAGCACGTCCGGGACGGCCAGCTCGTGGCCGAGCGCCAGCTTGATCAGGTCCTGCCGGTACTCGCCGGTGACCGGCGACCAGTAGCCGGTGCCGGAGGCGTCGCCGCGGTCCGTGGTGCGCCGCTTCGGGCCGCCCAGCAGCTGGGAGACCAGCCAGTCGTGCGGCAGCAGCACCTCGGCGATCCGCTGCGCCGACACCGGCTCGAACTCGGCCAGCCAGCGCAGCTTGGCGATGGTGTACGTGGGGCCCGGCACCGCGCCGATCGCCTCCACCCAGGGCTGCGGGCCGCCCAGCGCGTCCAGCAGGGCGGCCGCCGCGCCCGCCGAGCGGGGGTCGTTCCACAGCAGGGCGGGCCGCACCAGCACGCCTCCGGCGTCCAGCCCGATCAGGCCGTGCTGCTGGCCGG
The DNA here is from genome assembly GCF_026802215.1 of Kitasatospora sp. YST-16. Lineage (NCBI taxonomy): Bacteria > Bacillati > Actinomycetota > Actinomycetes > Kitasatosporales > Streptomycetaceae > Kitasatospora > Kitasatospora sp. YST-16. The sequence continues at coordinate 2,071,072 of NZ_CP113837.1, read as the reverse complement.
AGACCCCGATCGCCCGGACGCCCTCCAGCAGGCCCCCGGCGGCGGCGTCGCCCAGCGAGTGCAGCCAGCTCTGCGGGTCGACCTCGGTGCTCCGGGCGTCCTCGCCCTCGGGCAGCGGGTGTGGGGCCCGCCCCTTCCGGAGGACGGCGCCGGTGTCGGCGTCGCACGCGACGATCCGGGTGCGAGTGGTGGAGCTGTCGATGCCCGCGACGATGGCCATGCCGAGATCATGCCGCAGTCGGCGCCCGGGGCGGGCCCGACTGCCGCAAGTGTTGCCCAGTCGGTACCGGAACCACCCCGTCCGGCGACCGCCCGCCCCCGCCCGACCGCGTCCGCCGGCTCAGGGGCGGACGGTGCCCCAGTCGTCGTCCCCGCCGTGCTGCTTGGCGAAGTACGGGACGCGGTCGGTCAGCGCGTTCGGGAGCTTCTCGCCGACCTTGTCGGCGACCGCCCCGGCGGCCTTCCCGGCCACCGCGCCCGCCTGTTGCTTGGCCTTCCCGGCCGCGTCCTGCACCCGGGGGTTGTCCCGCACCTGCCGGGCCGCGCCGGCCAGCTGCTCGTAGCGTTCGCGCCCGGCCCGGGTACCGAGGACGTACCCGATCCCGAGGCCCACGATCAACGACACCTTCCACATGCCTGGGTTCCACCCTTCGTCGCCGCGCGATTGTGTGCCGCGTCTACCCGTCCGGCCGGGCCGTGAACCGCCCTGCCGGTGGCGGGTCCGGGCCAGCCGGAGCCGCCGTGCACCAGCATCCCCGTCCGCACCGCGGGGCGCGCGCGGGGCACGCCGGTCCGGCCCGCCGTGGGGGCGGGCCCGGGGTGGGGGAGCGGGCCGGGCAAAGCGATTGGCGGAACACCCCCCTGAGTGCGCTAATGTATGTCCCGCAGCGAGCACCGTGGGCCCCGGAGCGATCCGGAGACCGGGGTGGGCGAGGCGGAAGCACGATCCTCCATAGCTCAATTGGCAGAGCAGCCGACTGTTAATCGGCAGGTTATTGGTTCGAGTCCAATTGGAGGAGCACGGTCCCCCATAGCTCAATTGGCAGAGCAGCCGACTGTTAATCGGCAGGTTATTGGTTCGAGTCCAATTGGGGGAGCTTCACCGGAAGTCGCGGTGATCGGTACAGAGCGAGGGCCCTTCGGCGAGACCGAGGGGCCCTCGTGTTTTCCCGGTCGGACCCGGCTCGACCGGCCGGACCCCGCTCAGCCGGAGGCCCGCCGGTACAGGTCGGCGACGTGCGCGTCGAAGGCCACGCTGTACGAGGTGTCCGGGCTGAGGCCGCCCTCCTGGTGGCCCCCTATCACCCCGACCAGCCGGCCCGCGTCGGTGATCCACGGACTGCCGCTGGTGCCGTTGGTGAACCCGCCGCAGTCGAAGCGCTGCTGGGTGGCGCTGTACGAGGAGGTGCGGGCCCGGCAGGTGATCGGGGCGTCCTGCTCGTTGGGGTAGCCGGTGACGGTGACGTCCAGCCCGGAGCCGAGGCCGGTGCCGAGCGTGTCGGCGCCCACCGCGTCCTCGAGCTGCCGGCCGTCGACGGGGGCGACGGTGAGGAAGGCGACGTCGTGGTCCTCGTCCTGTTCGTTCTGCCACTCGGGGTCGAGGGTCGTCCTGGTGACCGGCCACGTCCCGTGCGGGGCCCGGCCGTCCCGGTAGCCGGGGACGAACACCAGGCCGTCCACCGGGACGCCGCCGGGGGCCGCGCAGTGCGCGGCCGTCACGATCAGGTTCCGGCCGGGGCTGTGCACCACGCCGGCGGTGCAGTCGCGGGCGCCTTCGGGGCCGTCGACGAACAGTGCGCCGATCCGGTCGGCGGTCGGGCCGGCGGTGGCGGGGCGGGCGGACGGCAGCGGTCCGGAGCCGGCCCGGGCGGCGGTGCCGCAGCCGGTCGCGGCCAGCAGCAGGGCCAGCGCGCCGGCGGCGGCCGGGAGGGGCCGGATCGGGGGGAGGTGCGGGGCACCGTCGCTCGCTTCTGCTCGGCGGTTTGCCCGGGGTGCCGGGCGGCGGTCGCAGCAAGGTCTACCAGGGCTCTCGCGGGCCGGGCAACCGGCGGCCGGCGGCCGCCCCCGGAGTCCGGGGCCGCCGCCCGGCGCGGGGACCGACGCGGTGTCACGAGCTGCCGGACGCCTGCTGGTAGAGCGCCCGCACCTGGCTGCCGAAGTAGCTGCTGTAGGAGGTGTCGGCGGTGTCGCCGCCCTCCTGGTAGCCGCCGATCACGCCGATCACGGTGCCGGTGCGGGTCGTCGGGTCGAGCCGGGTGACCCAGGGGCTGCCGCTGGTGCCGCCGGTGTAGCCGGGGCAGTCGATCCGCAGCTGGGTGGGGCTCTGCTCGGTGGTGGTGTTGCTGCAGGTGATCGGCTGGTCGGCGCTGCTCGGGTACCCGGTGACCTTCACGGTCAGGGCGTAGCCCGGGTCGGTGCCGAGCCGGTTGGCGCCCAGCACCTCCTGCACCTGCTGCCCGTTCTGCGGCTGCACGGTGGCGAAGGCCACGTCCAGGTCCTGGTTGCCGCTGCTGCGCCAGGACGGGTCGACGGTCACCGCGTCGACCGGCCAGACGCCGGACGGGGTGTCGCCGTCCCGGTAGCCGGGGACGAACACCAGGTCGGTGCGGGTCCGGCCGGTGCGCGGTTCGACCAGACAGTGCGCGGCGGTCAGGACCAGGTTCCGGCCGGGGCTGTCCACCACGCTGGCGGTGCAGAAGTGGTCGCCGTCCGGGCCGTGCGCGAACACCGCGCCGACCCGGCTGTTCAACGGCGTCGGCGCGGCGGTGCGGGTCGTCCCGCGGCGCTTGTCGACCGCCCCGCGCAGCCGCTGCCGGCTCCAGCCGTGCGCGGCCGGGGCACCGGAGGAGAGCGTGGCCGGGGCCGACGGCGAGGGGCCGTCCGCCGGGCGGCCGGCGGAACCGCACCCGGCCACCGCCGCGACCAGGACCGCCGCCCACGCCGCCGCACCCGCGGACCGCTTCATCCCGGCCACCCGCTCCCGCTCGCGCCAACCCGACGACCAAGCGTCACCCGCCCGTGGAGGGCCCGCCACTGACGCGCCGCCACCACCCGCGGAGGCCCGGCCGACCGGGGCCGCGACCGCCCGGGACCGGGCCGACGCGCGGTGCGGACGGGCGGCGAGGCCGGGCCTACCCGGATGCGCCCCCGGCGCGCAGCACGGGTGATCGACCGGCTATGCTGCCGAGGGCGGCCCTGAGGGGCCGTCTGCTGCTGCCAGGACCGCTTCGTCGGCCCCGGCGGGTCGAGTCGGGGGGCGGTAGCTCAGCCGGTTAGAGCAGGGGACTCATAATCCCTTGGTCGTGGGTTCGAGTCCCACCCGCCCTACCTCGGCCGCTGACGGAGAGTCAGCCGACCGCGCCCCCTGATCAGGGAAGACGCCGGGCACGCCACGCAAACTGTAGAGCACCGCGACGCCGTTCGGCCCGCGTCCGGGCCGGGATTCACCCGCCAGTGGACATGCGCGGGCGGCGGAGTTCACGAGCCGACCGGCCGACCGTCCCGCACGTCCGCACCGCGCCGGAGCCGTGCCGCCACCGCTGGCGACGAGGGCGGGCGCACGGGGCGGTTCCCGACCCCGCCGGTGAAGGCACCCGGCGCCGGGTACGCGGCCGCGGGCCCCGCTCGCGGACGGCGCGGGGGCTGCCGGGCTCTCCGGGCGCGAACACCCGGCGGGCGGTCGCGCATCGACCGATCGGATGATGCCGGGGTCCACCGGAACGCTCGCCAGGACTGGCCGGTTCGCCGACGAAGCACGGCCGGGGGCGGGGCCACCATGGAGGCAGGACACCGAACTTGCCCGCCGCACCGTCGCACCGCTGCACCGCCGCCCCCGCCCGTCGCCCCGCAACTGTTGAGGCATTCCGTGCTGTACCTGCCGTCCCTCAGGAGGAGGACCGTGATGACCGCCAACGACCGACGCCTGCTCACCGCCGCGCACACCGGCGACCTCGACGCCGCCCGGGCCGCCCTGGCGGAGGGCGCCAACGTGGAGGCCCGCGATCCGGACGGGCGGACGGCGCTGCTGCTGGCCGCGCTCGCCGACCGGGTGCCCGTCGCCGAACTCCTGGTCGCCGCCGGGGCGGACCCGGACGCGCAGGACGCGCGGGAGGACAGCCCCTGGCTGGTCACCGGCGTCACCGGCAGCGTGCCGATGATGCGCGCCCTGCTCCCCGCCGGGCCGGACTTCGGACTGACCAACCGGTTCGGCGGAGTGAGCCTGATCCCCGCCGCCGAACGCGGCCACGTCGGCTACGTGCGGGCCGTGCTCGCGGAGACCGACATCGACGTCGACCACGTCAACCGGCTGGGCTGGACGGCCCTGCTGGAGGCCGTGATCCTCGGCGACGGCGGCCGCGCGCACGCCGAGGTCGTCCGGCTGCTGCTCGCCGCGGGCGCCTCCCCGCGGCTGGCCGACGCCGAGGGCGTGACCCCGCTGCAGCACGCCGAACGGCGCGGCTTCGAAGCCCTCGCCGCCCTGCTCCGCGAAGCCGAGGCCCGGACCGGACACGAGGGCGGGGGCCCCCGGTGACCGCCCGCCGCAGGCGCACCGGCCCGCTGCTGCTGGTGGCCGCACCGGTGCTGGCCGTGCTGCTGGCCGGCTGCGCCGACCCGGACGGCGATGGTGCGGCCGGAGCCCCGGCCGCACCCCGTCCGACGGCAGCCGCCCCGGCGGCCCCGGCCGCGCCGGCCCCGGAAGCCGCCGCGGAACCCACCCCGGCCGGGACGCTGCTGGTGGCCGACTTCGGGGCCGACACCGCGACGTTCGTCGACCCGGCGCGCGGCGCGATCGGCTCGGTGCGGGTCGGCACGGCGCCGTACGCGGTGGCGGTCGGGCCGGACGGGCACGCCTGGGTGAGCACCGCGGAGGGCGTCGCCGAGATCGACACCCGGGCCCGCACCCTGGTCCGGAGCATCCCGTACCGGACGCGGACCGGGCCGGCGGGCACCGGCGAGTACCGGGGCGGCGGCATGGGCCTGGCCCTGTCGCCCGACGGCACCCGGCTGTACGTCGGCGTGAACGTACCGGAGGGCAACGGCGTGCTGGAGGTCGTCGACACCGCGAAGGGCGAGGTCACCGGGGTGGCCCCGGTCGGCCGGCGGCCCTTCGACGTCGACGTCTCGCGGGACGGACGGGAGGTCTACGCGACCGGCCACGACTCCTTCGACGTGACGGTGGTCGCGGCGGACGGCCTGGCCACCCGGCGGATCCAGGTCGCCCCCTACGGCACGGAGGGCGGCCTCGGCTCCTGGCTGAAGCCGCACTACACGGCGGTCCGGCCGAGCGACGGCAAGCTGCTGCTGCCCTTCGAGGGCGAGCGCCTCGCCGTGGTCGACCCGGCCACCGGCCGGGTGGAGATCGAACCGATGACCGCCGACACCCACCAGCACGGCGCCACCGTCGCCCCGGACGGACGGCTGCTGGTGGTCGGCTCCGGCCCGATCACCGGCGACGACCGGGGCCCCAGCCTGACGGTCCGCAACCCCGACGGCACCGAACGGGTCTACCCGCTCGGCATCCCGCACGAGAACGTGGCCCTCTCCGCGGACGGGCGGACGGCCTACGTCACCGGCGGCTTCACCCGGGACGGCTACTGGGACGGCATCACCCTGGTCGACCTCGACACCGGCACCACCCACCGCCTGGAGGCCGGCCACCGACCACTGGGGGTGGCGGTGCTCTGACGACCAGGCCAGCCCGGGCCGGGCCAGGCCGGGCGAGCCCGGGCCGGGCCCGGCGGGGCGGGCGGCGGGCAGGCCCTAGGGTGGGCGGATGCTTCCTGCCGCCGCGCTGCCCACGCCGTTGACGCCGGTCGACGACCCGGAGTTCGCCGCTGCGGGTGCGGAGCTGTGGCTGAAGCGGGACGACCTGGCGCACCCGAGCGTGCCCGGCAACAAGTGGCGCAAGCTCGCGCCGAACCTGGAGCGGGCGGTGGCGGACGGCGCCCGGGGGCTGCTCACCTACGGCGGGGCGTACTCCACGCACGTGCGGGCGGTGGCGGCCGCCGCCCGGGGGCTCGGGCTGGCCAGCACCGGCGTGATCCGCGGGGCGGAGCTCGCCGGGCAGCCGCGCAACTGGTCGCTGGCCCGGGCCGAACGGGACGGAATGGTGCTGGAGTTCGTCGAGCGCTCCGCCTACCGGGCGCTGGCGGGCGGCGGGCAGGAGCGACGGGCCGGGTACTACGTGCTGCCGGAGGGCGGCTCCAACGGCCTGGCGGTGCGCGGCGCCGCGGTGACCGCGGCGGAACTCGCCGACGCCCTCCCGAACTTCGGCCCCCGGGACGTGGTGTGCTGCCCGGTCGGCACCGGCGGCACCCTGGCCGGGATCGCGGCGGGCCTGCCGGCCGGCCCGCGAGCGCTCGGCGTGGCGGTCCTCCGCGGCGAGGGCTACCTGGAGGCCGAGGTGACGGCCCTGCACCGGGCCGGCTACGGTCGGGAGTTCCCCAACTGGCAGCTGGTGCACGGCTGGCACGGCGGCGGCTACGGCCGGGTGCCACCGGAGCTGGAACGATTCGCCTCGTGGTTCGGGACGGCGTACGGAGTGCCGGTGGAGCGCCGGTACGTGGCGAAGGCGCTGTGGGCGGTGTACGGCCTGCTGCGGGCGGGCGAGTTGCGGGGGCTCCGGGTGACGGTGGTGGTGACGGGGCTGCCCGACCCGGTGGGCTGAGACCCCCGGTCGTGGACCGGGGGCGGGTGGTCAGCCGAAGTTGAGGTCGCTGCAGAGGTCGGCGTCGGCGGGGCGGGTGTTGCCGGTGATGCCGGACGGGATGGCGGACGGCAGGGCGCCGGGGGAGGCGCTGCCGAGGCCCGCGGTGTCGTCCTGGGCGGTGCCGTCGGGCAGGCCGGGGGTGTCGGCGCGGTCCTGGCCGAGGGTGAGCACGATGCTGTCGGTGGCGGTGCTGCGGAGTTCGGCGCCGGGGTAGAGCTGGGCGAGGTGTTCGGCGGCGGCGCGCTGGGAGGGGGCGTACTCGATCAGGGTGGTGCGGCGGGCCGGGGTGTTGGCGCCGATGGTGATGTCGGTGTAGCCGTTGCCGCGCAGCGCGAGCGCGGTGCGGCCGGCCAGCCCGGCCGTCTTGGCGGCGTTGTGCACGGTGACGGGCACGTCCAGCGTCGCCGCGCCGCCCGGATCGGCCGTCGCACTCGCCGTTGCGGTTGCGGTGGCGGTGGCGGTGGCCGTCGCGGAGGGCGAGGCGCCGGGGCCCGGTTCGAGGCCCGGGCTCGCGCCCGCCCCCTGGCTCGCACTCGCACTCGCCGCCGGGTTCGCGCTCGCGCTCGCGTTGCCGGTGGGGTGGCCGTCGAGGGTGCGGTCCTGGCGCAGCAGGTTCCACAGGATGCTCGCGTCGGGTTCGACCACGGCGACCCGGGCGCCCTGGAAGCGCCAGGGGAGGGTGACGAACTGGATGTCGGAGAGCTGGATGTCCTGGAGGGACTGGGCGAACTCGGCGAGCTTGTAGGGGGAGCCGAGTTCGGGGTCGACGGTGAGCGACCTGGTGGCGGCGTCGGCCAGCGGCAGCAGGGTGGTCAGGTCGAAGCCCCTGCCCTGCACCTTCTTGATCAGCGAGGACATGAAGGCCTGTTGGCGGAGCATCCGGCCGATGTCGGAGCTGTCGCCGAGGCCGTGCCGCGCCCGGACGTAGTCCACGGCCTGCTGCCCGGAGACGGTCTGCCGGCCCTTGGTGAGGTGGATCCCGTACGAGTCCACGTCGTTGGGGACGCAGACGTCGACGCCGCCGACGGCGCTGGTGATGGCGGCGAAGCCCTTGAAGTCGACCACCAGGGTGTGGTCGACCCGCAGGCCGGTCAGCGCCTCGACGGTGTTCTGCGTGCAGGCCGGGTTGCCGGCCTTGAACTCGCCGATGGTGAAGGCGGAGTTGAACATCTGGTTGGTCCGGCTCTGGCTCCACTTGCCGCTGGGCAGCAGGCAGGGCGGGATGGTGACCAGGGTGTCGCGGGGTATCGACACACCGACGGCGTGCTTGTGATCGGCGTAGACGTGCAGCAGGATCGCGGTGTCGGAGTGGCCCACGCCCTCGTCGCCGCCGCCCAGCGAGCTGTTGCCGTCGTCGCGGGTGTCGGAGCCGAGCAGCAGGACGTTGACGGGGCGTCCGCCGGTGGGCGCGGGAGTGGCGACCGGGGGGCGGCTGGAGGCGATGCCCTCGGGCGCGAAGGTCGTGATGTTGTGGTCGAGCCGCTGGTAGTACCAGGCTCCGGTGCCGGCTGCGGCGACGACGAGTGCGGCGGCGGTGGCTCCCAGGCCCCGGGCTATTCGGCGGCCGCGGGAGCGGTTCGGGGCGGCCTTCTGCTTGGCGTCGGTCATCGGTCGGCGGTCTCTCTGCGCGCAGCGGCAACTGGTGCCCGAGGGCAGGCACTCGGCTGATCCGCCGCACTGCGGATCGGCACTCGTCACTACTTGGACGGTTCGGCGGGCGGAATGGTTACACGCGAACCATCTTTTTCGAGAGTTTTTTCGAGCCGGTGGAACCGGGCAGGTCAGCGGCCCTGTTCGGGGGCCGGGGGAGTGCCGGTGGAGTCGAGCATCCGCCGCAGCAGGTCGCGCAGTTGGGCGCGTTCGTCGCTTTCGAGGGCGGCCAGCGGTTCGCGGGCGAAGTTCAGCGACTCGCGCAGTTCGGCGGAGGCGGAGCGGCCGGAGTCGGTGGCGACCACCAGCTTGACCCGGCGGTCCTGCGGGTCGGACTCCCGGGTGACGAAGCCGCGCCCCTCCAGCCGGTCGACGATGCCGGTGATGTTGGACGGCTCGCAGGAGAGGGTCTGGGCGATGTGCCGCATCGGCATCGGCCCGCGCCGGAGCAGGGCCAGCACCTTGGCCTGGGCGCCGGTGAGCGAGCGGGCGGCCGCGGCCTCCTCGTACTCGCGGTGGAAGAGGCCGACCAGGCGCGCCATCAGGTCGACGACCTCCAGCGTGATCGGGTCGGCGGTCGGTACCCGCTCCTCCGTCATGGCCTGCTCCTCCCGCTGTTCCATGCGTTCGAGTCTAGCTGAACATTTGACAACGTGAACCTTTCATCCTCACGATTGCTTTAGTCGATGAATATTTCACTCTGAGGAGTATGTGATGGCAGAGCAGCACGCCCTCCCCGCCACCGGCCGCGAGTGGCACCTGGCCGCGCGCCCGCAGGGCTGGCCCGTCCCCGCGGACTTCGCCCTGGTCGAGGCGCCGGTCCGGCAGCCCGGCCCCGGCGAGATCACGGTGCGCAACGCCTACCTCTCGGTCGACCCCTACATGCGCGGGCGCATGGCGTCCAGTAAGTCGTACGCAGCACCGTATGAGCTGGACGAGCCCATGCAGGGTGGCGCGGTCGGTCGGGTCGTCGCTTCGCAGGCCGAGGGTTTCGCCGAAGGCGACTACGTTCTCCACTTCTTCGGCTGGCGGGAGTACGCAACCTTCGATGCCCGGACGGCCGTCAAGGTCTCCCCGGACGCGGCACCGCTCTCCACCTACCTCGGTGTGCTGGGCATGCCAGGCCTGACCGCTTACGCCGGGCTCACCCGCATCGCGGAGGTCAAGCCGGGCGACGTGGTGTTTGTGTCCGGCGCGGCTGGCGCGGTAGGCGGCATCGTCGGCCAGATCGCCAAGCTCAAGGGTGCGGCTAGGGTGATCGGCTCCGCCGGCTCGGACGACAAGGTCGAGCTCCTGGTGAAGGAGTACGGCTTCGACGCAGCGTTCAACTACAAGAACGGTCCGGTCGCCGAGCAGCTCGCGAAGGCCGCGCCCGACGGCATCGACGTGTACTTCGACAACGTCGGCGGCGAGCACCTCGAAGCGGCCATCGCGGCGATGAACCTGCACGGCCGGATCGTGGTCTGCGGCATGATCTCGCAGTACAACGCGACTGAGCCGACCCCGGCCCCGCGCAACCTGGCGCAGATCATCGCCAAGCGCTTCCGCATGGAGGGGCTGCTGGTCGGCGACCACTACGACCTCCAGCCGAAGTTCGTCGAGGAGGTCTCGGCGTGGGTCCGCTCGGGTGAGCTGAAGTACCGAGAGACGGTGACCCAGGGCATCGACAGTGCGCTGGACGCCTTCCTCGGCATGCTCGAAGGTCAGAACGTCGGCAAGATGCTGATCAAGCTTCCGGAGTAGTCGGACCGGGCCTGCCCGACTCCGCTCGGGGTGCGGGCGGGCCTGTGGAACGTCCTCGAGGGCCAACCTCTGGCGTCACGTGGGAGCAACTATGACTGCAATGACGAAGAACGAGTCAGCCCTGCTGCTCCTGGCGGACGACCGCCAGCGGCTGTGTCCGAAAGGTTACAGGGACCAGTACGCGACGGTGGAGAGGAGAACGTCCGTCGCGGCGATCTTGGCTTCCGGACCTGTGGCGCTACTCGGTGCGTCGAACGCGATGTAGCCGTGGGTCTTCTCGCCTGCGTTCAGGTCCCCCGAGGAAAGGTCTGGCTTGTACCCGGCTGCAGCGAGGTCCACGTCCCAGCGGGAACCGTCCGGGCCGACAAGCGTGAAGTACAACGGATTGAAGGACATGTGTCCGGACGTCACGGCGATGTCCACGGTCGCCACCAGCCAGCCGCCATGTTGGGGCGTACTGAACTGGTCCCCCGGCTTGGTGGTGTAGTGAGCTTGGCTGACCGTTTCGGTGTACGCCCCGTCCTCGTTTTTGACCTGGACGGACTGGCCCATGGTGTAGGTCGGTACTCCGCCCGGGGCTGATGTTCCGGGCGTGTCCGTCGGGCTGCTCACACCTGTCGCTGCGGGCGACGAGGCGGGCGCGGTCGTGGTGCCAGTCGACACGCAGGACGTCAGGAGAGTGAGGGAGAGTGCGCCGAGGCCGATGCCAAATGTGATCTTGGACATCCAATCACGCTAGGTCGAGTAAAACCGACCGGCAACCGCAGACAGGCGCTGACCACAGGACATGGCGGACCGTGTTCGACTCGACGAAATCGGTTGTCAAGGGGCCGACATGCGCGGCCGGATGAACGACGTGAAGTCCTACGTCCCGCCGTACGCGCTGGACGCGCCGATGGACGGCGGGGCGGTCGGGTACGTGGTGGCCTCCGCGGCGGAGGGCTTCGCGGTCGGCGACGCCGTGCTGCACGGGCTGGGCTGGCGCGAGTACGCGACGCTGGACGCCGCGCACGCCGTCAAGGTCGACCCGGAGCTCGCCCCGCTCTCCGCCTACCTGGGCGTGCTGGGGATGCCCGGGCTGACCGCGTACGCCGGGCTGCTGGAGGTCGCCTCGTTCGAGGAGGGCGACACCGTCTTCGTCTCCGGCGCGGCCGGCGCGGTCGGCTCGCTGGTCGGGCAGATCGCCCGGCTCAAGGGCGCGAAGCGGGTCATCGGCTCGGCCGGCTCCGCCGAGAAGGTCGCCACCCTGGTCGAGGAGTACGGCTTCGACGCCGCGTTCGACTACAAGGCCGGCCCGGTCGCCGAGCAGCTCGCCGCGGCCGCCCCCGAGGGCATCGACGTGTACTTCGACAACGTCGGCGGCGAGCACCTGGAGGCCGCGATCGGCGCGCTCAACGTGCACGGCCGGGTCACCCTGTGCGGCGCCATCGCCCAGTACAACGACACCTCCGCCCCGGCCGGGCCGCGCAACCTGGCGCTCGCCATCGGCAAGCGGCTGCGCCTGCAGGGCATGATCGTCGGCGACCACGCCGCGCTGCGCGGGCAGTTCGCCGCCGAGGTCGGCGGCTGGCTGCGCAGCGGCGAGCTGCGCTCCGACGAGACCGTGGTCGAGGGCGTGGAGAACGCCGTCGACGCCTTCGTCGGCATGCTGCGCGGCGCCAACACCGGGAAGATGGTGGTCGCGGTCTGACGCCGCGTCGCCTGTCGGACCGTCAGCACGCCCCCGCCGGAGCGCGATCCGCGGCGGGGGCGCACGCGTGCGGCCGTTCGGGGGAGGTGGGGGCCGTGAGGGTAGACCTCTCGGGCGAACCGACTAGCATGGGGTGAAAGCTTGTCCGTTTTGCTCGATTTGATGACCTAATGTCGAATAAGTTGAGCTCCCCGGGGTAGCCACTGATCAGGACCCACCGGCGACGGAGCGAGGCAGCTGGGGAAGGCGACCCTCGTCCACAGCCAGGAGGTCCCGGTGACGACACGTGGTGTGCTCTACATCCACTCCGCGCCCCGCGCGCTGTGCCCGCACGTCGAGTGGGCGGTCGCGGGAGTGCTCGGGGTACGGATCAACCTCGACTGGATCAGGCAGCCCGCCGCACCCGGGCACTGGCGGTCCGAACTCTCCTGGCAGGGGGAGCCCGGCGCCGCCTCCAAGCTCGCCTCCGCGCTGCGCGGCTGGCAGCTGCTGCGGTACGAGGTGACCAGCGAGCCCTGCGCCACGGCGGAGGGCGAGCGGTACTCCTCCACGCCCGCGCTCGGCATCTTCCACGCCGTCACCGGCGTCCACGGCGACATCCTGATCCCCGAGGACCGGCTGCGCGCCGTGCTGCTGCGGGCCCGCAACGAGGGCGGCGACCTGGAGTCGGAGATCGCCAAGCTGCTCGGCAAGCCCTGGGACGACGAGCTGGAGCCGTTCCGGTACGCGGGCGAGGGCGCGCCGGTGCGCTGGCTGCACCAGGTGGTGTGAACGCGTGAGGGGGTGCGGGGCCCGGCCCCGCACCCCCCTCACGGGCGCTCGCGTCAGACGGTGCGGAAGGCCAGCACCACGTTGTGGCCGCCGAAGCCGAAGGAGTTGTTGAGGGCGGCGATCCGGCCCTCGACCGGCAGCTTGCGGGCCTCGTCGCGGACGATGTCGGCGTCGATGTCGTCGTCCAGGTCGACCACGTTGACCGTGGGCGGGGCGATCCGGTTGTACAGGGCCAGCACGGTGGCGACGGTCTCGATGCCGCCGGCGCCGCCCAGCAGGTGGCCGGTCATCGACTTGGTGGCGGAGATCGCCACGTGGTCGAGGTGCTCGCCCAGGGTGCGGCGCAGCGCCTTGATCTCGGCGGTGTCGCCCTGCGGGGTCGAGGTGGCGTGCGCGTTGACGTGCACGACCTCCGACTTGTCCAGCTCGTTGCGGGCGAACAGGTCGTCGATGGCGCGGGCCACGCCGGCACCGGTCGGCTCGGGCTGGGCGATGTGGTGGGCGTCCGAGGACAGGCCCTGGCCGATGGCCTCGCAGTAGACCCGGGCGCCGCGGGCGGCCGCGTGCTCGGCGGACTCCAGCACGATCACGCCCGCGCCCTCGCCGAGCACGAAGCCGTCGCGGGCCTTGTCGTACGGGCGGGAGGCGTGCTGCGGGTCCTCGTTGTTCTTGGACATCGCCATCATGTTGGAGAAGGCGACGATCGGCAGCGGGTGGACCGCGGCCTCGGTGCCGCCGGCCACGACCACGTCGGCGCGGCCGGTGCGGATCATCTCGATCGCGTAGCCGATCGCCTCGGCGCCGGAGGCGCAGGCGGAGACGGGGGTGTGCACGCCCGCGCGGGCGCCGACCTCCAGGCCGACGTTGGCCGCCGGGGAGTTGGGCATCAGCATCGGGACGGTGTGCGGGGAGACCTTGCGGACGCCCTGCTCCTTGAGCACGTCGTACTGGTCGAGCAGGGTGGTGACGCCGCCGATGCCGGAGGCGATGACCGCGCCCAGGCGCTCGGGGGCCAGCTCGTTGGAGTCGTCGGTGGCGGGCGCCTGGTAGCCGGCGTCCTTCCAGGCCTCGCGGGCGGCGATCAGCGCGAACTGGGCCGAGCGGTCCAGCTTGCGGGCCAGCGGGCGGGGCAGGATCTCGCCGGGCTCGACGGCCACCCGGGCGGCGATCCGGACCGGCAGGTCGGCCGCCCACTCCTCGGTGAGGGCACGCACGCCGGACTTGCCGGACAGCAGGCCCTCCCAGAAAGTGGCGGCGTCGCCGCCCAGCGGCGTGAAGGCGCCGATACCCGTGACGACCACGGTGCGGTTTTCAGCAGTCACTGGTTTCTTCTTCTCTCACATCTGCGGGGAGGACCGGGGGACCGGCGGGAAAGGGGGCCGGTCGGGGCGCGACCCGCGCGCCCCGACCGGGAGCCTGACGGCAGGTCAGACGTTGGCGACGATGAAGTCCACCGCGTCGCCGACGGTCTTGAGGTTCTTGACCTCGTCGTCCGGGATCTTCGCGCCGAAGCGCTCCTCGGCGGCGACGACGACCTCGACCATGGACAGCGAGTCGACGTCCAGGTCATCGGTGAAGGACTTGTCGAGCGCGACGTCCTCGGTGGGGATGCCGGCGATCTCGTTCACGATCTCGGCGAGACCTTCGAGAACCTCTTCGCGGGTAGCCATATCGGCTGCTCCTTCTCGGTGTTGACAGCGTGCGGTCCGGCGGACCGACGCGGGTTTCCAGGGGTGGGGCGGGGAAGAACGCCTAGGGGAGCGTAACGACCGCGGCCGCGTAGACCAGACCGGCACCGAAGCCGATGATCAGCGCCAGGTCGCCGCTCTTGGCCTCGCCGCGCTCCAGCATCCGCTCCATGGCGAGCGGAATGGAGGCGGCGGAGGTGTTGCCGGTCTCCGCGATGTCGCGGGCCACCGGGACGTTGGGGGGCAGGTCCAGCTTCTTGACCATCGCGTCGATGATCCGCATGTTGGCCTGGTGCGGGATGAACGCGCCCAGCTGGTCGGCGGTGATCCCGGCGGCCTCCAGGGCCTGCTCGGCGACCTTCGCCATGTCGTACACCGCCCAGCGGAAGACCGTCTGGCCCTCCATCCGCAGGGCCGGCCACTTGATCTCCTCGCCCGCGCCGTTGACGGCGTCCGGCTTGGCGAACGCGGTGTCCCAGGCCTGGGTCTGCGAGATCACGTCGGCCTGCGAGCCGTCCGAGCCCCAGATCACCCGGCCGATGCCGGGGGTGTCGGAGGGCCCGACGATCGCGGCGCCCGCGCCGTCGCCGAAGATGAACGCGGTCGACCGGTCGGTGACGTCGGTCAGGTCGGACAGCCGCTCCACGCCGATCACCAGCACGTACTCGGCGCTGCCGCCGCGCACCATGCCGTCGGCCAGGCTCAGGCCGTAGCCGAAGCCCGCGCAGGCGGCCGAGATGTCGAACGCCGGGGCGGTGCCGCAGCCGAGCCGCTGGGCGATCTCGGTGGCGATCGCCGGGGTCTGCTTCAGGTGCGAGACGGTGGCGACGATCACGCCGCCGATCTGCTCCGGGCGGATGCCGGCCATCGCCACGGCCTTGCCGGCGGCCTGCACCGACATCTCGGCGACGCTCTCCTCCGGCCCGGCCCAGCGGCGCTCGGCGATCCCGGACCGGGTGCGGATCCACTCGTCCGAGGAGTCGATCCAGTTCAGCACCTCGGAGTTGGGGATCACCCGGGTCGGCCGGTAGCCGCCCACGCCGTGGATGCGGGAGTACTGGGCGCCGGTGGCCGGCCTGATGGTTGCGCTCATGCGCTCTTCTCCTGGTTGCCGTGCTCGGCCACGAGTTCGCGGGCCTTGTCGAGATCGGCGGGGGTCTTCAGGGCCAGCGTGGCGACACCCTTGACGTTGCGCTTGACCAGGTTGGTGAGGGTTCCGGCGGGGGACAGCTCGATCACGGCGGTCGCGCCGAGCTGCTGCAGGGTCTCCATGCACAGGTCCCAGCGGACCGGGTTGGAGACCTGCGAGACCAGGCGGGCGAGCACCTCGGCGCCGGAGCCGACCACCTCGCCGTCCTTGTTCGACAGGTACGCGACGGCCGGGTCCGCGGTGGTCAGGGTCGGGGCCAGCTTCTCCAGCCGCTCCACGCCCGGGGCCATGTGCGCGGTGTGGAACGCGCCCGCGACCTTCAGCGGGATCAGCCGCGCGCCGGCCGGCGGGTCCGCCTTCAGCGCGGCCAGCTGCTCCAGCGTGCCGGCCGCGACGATCTGGCCGCCGCCGTTGTTGTTCGCCGGGGTCACGCCGTGTTCGGCGAGCTTCGCGGCGACCGCCTCCGGGTCGCCGCCGAGCACCGCGGTCATGCCGGTCGCGGTCTGCGCCGCGGCCTGCGCCATGCCCAGGCTGCGCTCGCGGACGAAGCCCAGCGCGTCCTGCTCGGACAGCACTCCGGCCAGCGCCGCGGCGGTGATCTCGCCGACGCTGTGGCCGGCGACCGCGCCGACCTGCCCGGCGAAGCCCTGCGGGAACAGCGCCGCGGCGGTCACCAGGCCGGCCGCCACCAGCAGCGGCTGGGCGACGGCAGTGTCCTTGATCTCCTCCTCGGAGGCCTCGGTACCGGCGTGCACCAGGTCGAGGCCGGCCGTCGCCGACCACTGGCGGAGCCGGTCGGCGGCGCCGTCCAGTTCGAGCCAGGGGTTGAGGAAGCCGGGAGTCTGGGCACCCTGTCCAGGGGCGACGATAACAAGCACGGTTCAACCCTCTCTCGCCGGACGCCCGGGGGCGGGTAGGCGACGATGACGAAGAAAAGCACGTCAGCTTGTGGATTCCCTACAGTTCGCTCAGCCCTGGTCGGACCCGGAACCGAGACGCCCCAGAGCAAGGGCGATGCGCAGGGTGAATGCCGAACGTACGTCTGATGGAGCATAGCCGGTGACATCTGTCACACGACGCAGCCGGTAGCGCACGGTGTTCGGGTGGACGAAGAGCATCCGGGCCGCGCCCTCCAGGGAGGACGCCTGCTCCAGATAGACACTCAGCGTCTCCAGGAGTGCCGAGCCGGCCTCCTCCAGGGGTGTGTAGATCTCCTCCACCAGCTGACGGCGCGCCACCTCGTCGCCGGCCAGCGCCCGTTCCGGCAGCAGGTCGTCCGCCAGCACCGGGCGGGGCGCGTCCGGCCAGGCCGCGCACGCCTTCAGGCCCTGCGCGGCGGCGTGCGCCGAGCGGGTCGCCGACAGCAGGTCGCCGACCGTCGGACCGACCACCACCGGGCCCGGCGCGAACTGACCGATCAGCGCCCGGGCCGCGTGCACCGGCTCCTTGTCACCGCCGACCACCACCACCAGGCGGCGGCCCAACACACCCGTCAGGACGTGCAGTTTCGCGTACCGGGCGGCCCGCCGGATCGCCTCCACCACCAGCTCGCTGTCCCCGTCCGGGGCGCTGCCCATCACCACCCGCACCTGGCTCGGCTGCCCCCAGCCCAGCGCCGCCGCCCGGGACAGCACGCCCTCGTCGGCGTCCCCGGACAGCAGCGAGTTCACCACCAGCGCCTCCAGCCGGGCGTCCCACGCACCGCGCGCCTCGGCGGCCTGCGCGTACACCTGGGCGGTGGCGAAGGCGATCTCCCGGGCGTAGACCAGCACCGATTCGCGCATCCCCGCCTCGTCGCCGGGCGCGGCCACCTCCCCGATGGCCTCCTCCATCACCTCGATGGTGGTGCGGATCAGCTCCACGGTCTGCCGCAGCGTGATCGCCCGGGTCAACTCCCGCGGCGCGGTGCCGAACACGTCCGTGGAGATCGCCTGCGGCGCCTCCGGGTGCCGGTACCACTCGGTGAACGCCGCGATGCCCGCCTGCGCCACCAGACCGATCCACGAGCGATGCTCCGGCGGCATCCGGCGGTACCACGCCAACTGGTCGTCCATCCGGGCGATCGCCGCGGACGCCAGCTTCCCCGCCGACTTCTCCAGCCGCTTCAGCGTGGCCGCCCGCAACTCCGCCCGCTCGGCGGCCAGTCGGCGCTCCTCGGCCGTCATCCGCCCCCGCCCCGGCACCCCGGCCGGGCGCGCGGACGCGGCGGAGCGCCGGGCCGGCTTCTTCTCCGGGGCCTTCTCGGCGGACCGCTCCGGGGAGGAGCGCTCACCGGAGGACCGGTCGGCGGGCTTGTCGGGTTTCGCTGAAGCGGATGGCACGGCACTAGCCTGCCTCACCCCGGCGGGTGCTCGTGCACGCCGGGCCCGATGTCGTCCGGTGGCACCCGTCACACCGGCTACCGTGGTGCCCGTGAGCGTGGATTCTTCGCCCCAGGACGGGCAGGCATTCGAACCCCTCGAACCGGCGTCCGGACCCGCCCGGAAAGAACGCGGCCGGGCCGACCTGCGGCGCGCCGCCGAGCGCTACCTGTCGGAACCCGCCGAAGGCATCACCACCCGGCACGCCTTCTCCTTCGCCGGCCACTACGACCCGAAGAACACCTCCTTCGGCGCGCTGCTCGCCTGCAACGAGGAGACGCTCGCCCCCGGCGCCGGGTACGAGGCGCACCGGCACAGCGACACCGAGATCGTCACCTGGGTGGTGTCGGGCGCCCTCGCCCACCGCGACGACGCCGGCCACGCCAGCGTGGTCCGGCGCGGCACCGTCCAGGTGCAGTCCACCGGGACGGGCATCAGCCACACCGAACGCAACCCCGGCGGCGCCACCGAACCGGTCACCTTCGTCCAGATGTGGCTCCAGCCCGATCAGTACGGCGCCGCCCCCGGCTTCGGACTCGCCCCCGTCCCCGACGGCGACGGCCTCACCCTGCTCGCCTCCGGACGGGACGCCGACGCGGACCGGGCCCTGCGACTGCGCCGCGGCGACGCCGCGCTCTGGCTGGTCCGGACCCCGGCCTGGATGCCGCTGCCCGAACTCCCCGCCGCCCCCTACCGCTACGTCCACGTGGTGGCCGGCTCGGTCGGCTACCGCACCGTCCCCGGCCCGCAGGGCGGCGGCCGCTCGGCCGGGCCCGGCGACTCCGTCCGCATCACCGGCGACGCGTTCGCCGACCCGACGGCGGGGGAGGACGGCGTCGAACTGCTGCTCTGGGAGATGCGCACGCCTGTGCAGTTCGGCTGAGAGCTGCTGCGCGAGCGGGATGGTGCGCACGCAGGGGCGCGGGGAACTGCGCGCAGCGGAGGAGCACGTCGGCAAGGTCGTGGAGCGGGCGGTGAGTTGATGCCGCTTCGCGACCTTGCGGTGGGTGCCCGGCCGGTCGCGCAGTTCCCCGCGCCCCTGGTTTCGCGCTTCGCGTTCCTGGCTTCGCGCTCCTGGCTTCGCGCTATGCCGTTTCGGCGAGGACCGCGTCGCTGAGCCGGGGCCAGACCTCGGCGGCCCAGGGGCCGAAGTCGCGGTCGGTGAGGGCGAGGCAGGCGAGGTCGGCGGTGGGGTCGACCCAGAGGAAGGTGCCGGACTGGCCGAAGTGGCCGAAGGTGGCGGGGGAGTTGGCGGTGCCGGTCCAGTGCGGGGTCTTGTGGTCGCGGATCTCGAAGCCGAGGCCCCAGTCGTTGGGGCGGCGGTGGCCGAAGCCGGGCAGGACGCCGCTGGTGCCGGGGAAGGCGACCTCGCGGGTGGCCGCGTGCACGGTGGCCGGGTCGAGGAGCTCGGGGGACTGCAGTTCGGCGGCGAAGCGGGCGAGGTCGGCGGCGGTGGACAGGCCGCCGGCGCCGGCGGGGGCGCGGTGGGCGGTGTTGATCAGGGTGGCGTGCATGCCGAGCGGCTGGAAGACGGCCTCGGCCGCGTACTGGGCGAACGGGATGCCGGAGGCGCTCTCCAGGGCGGCCGCCAGCACGTCGAACCCGGCGTTGGAGTAGAGCCGCCGGTTGCCGGGCTCGGCCATCACCCGGTGCTCGTCGAAGGCCAGACCGGAGGTGTGCGCGAGCAGGTGGCGGACGGTGGAGCCGTCGGGGCCGGCGGGGTCGTCGAGTTCGAAGACGCCCTCCTCGACGGCGACCAGGGCGGCGTACGCGCTGAGCAGCTTGGTCACCGAGGCGAGCGGGAACAGCTGTTCCTGCGGGCCGTGCGCGCCGAGCAGCGCGCCGTCGCTCCCGCGGACCACTGCCGCCGCGGCGTGGGGTACCGGCCAGTCCTCGATCATCCGCAAGCTCTGCATGGGCGGAACTCTAAACGACGGCACCCGGTGCCGGGCGGACGTGTGTCAGGCTTGCTTGGAGTGCGCTCCAACTCAGTAGCGTCGTTGTCGTCGCCGAAGACGGGGGTCGAGAACATGGCAGGGTCCGAGCAGCGGGCAGTGGGGTCGACGGGGTGCGAGGAGGCGTTCCGGCAGCCGAGCTCCGCACCGGACCTGACGCCGCGGCACGGGATCAGCGAGGTGTCCGCGATCAGCGGGCTGACCGCGCACACGCTGCGCTGGTACGAGCGGATCGGCCTGCTGGAGCCGGTGGACCGCTCGCACGCCGGGCAGCGCCGGTACACCGACGCGGACCTGGCCCGGCTGGCGTTCCTGACCAAGCTGCGGCTGACCGGCATGCCGGTGGCCGACATGGTGCGGTACGTCGAGCTGGTCCGGGCCGGGGACGGCACCCGGGACGAGCGCCGGGAGCTGCTGGTGGCGCACCGCGCGGAGGTGCGCCGGCGGATGGCCGACCTGCGGGCCACGCTCGCCGTGATCGACATGAAGATCGACCACTACGGCGCATCCGGGCTCCCGGTCGGCGGCGACGAGGAAACACCGAACCACTGTGGACAGGACAGGAAGAGCGCATGAGCAGCATCGAGACCACCCGCCTCGGCACCGACGGCCCGATCGTGGGTGTGCAGGGGCTGGGCTGCATGGGCATGAGCGAGTTCTACGGCCCGACCGACACGGACGAGGCGCTGGCCACCCTGGAGCGGGCGCTGGAGCTGGGCGTGACGCTGTTCGACACCGCGGACGTCTACGGCCTGGGCGCCAACGAGGAGCTGGTCGGCCCGTTCGTCCGGGCGCACCGGGACCGGGTGGTGCTGGCCACCAAGTTCGCCATCGAGCGGCGCGCCGACGACCAGCACTACCGGGGCGTCAACAACGACCCGGCGTACATCCGCACGGCGGTGGACGCCTCGCTGCGCCGCCTCGGCCTGGACGTGATCGACCTCTACTACATGCACCGCCGCGACCCGCAGGTGCCGCTGGCCGAGTCGGTGGGCGCGATGGGCGAGCTGGTCGCGGCCGGCAAGGTCCGGTACCTGGGGCTGTCCGAGGTGACCGGGCCGGAGCTGCGCGAGGCGCACGCGGTGCACCCGATCGCGGCGCTGCAGTCCGAGTGGTCGATCTTCGCCCGGGGCGTGGAGCGCAGCGCGGTGCCGGCCGCGGCCGAGCTGGGCGTGGCGCTGGTGCCGTACTCGCCGCTCGGCCGGGGCTTCCTGACCGGGGCGTTCGCCGACGCCGGACAGCTGGCCGACGGCGACTTCCGGCGCCACCTGCCGCAGTTCACCGGCGACAACGCGGCCGGGAACGCCGAACTGGTCGCCCCGATCCGGCGGATCGCCGAGCGGCGCGGGGCGACGGCCGCCCAGGTCGCGCTGGCCTGGCTGCAGCAGCGCGCCGAGGTGCACGGCCTGACCGCGGTGGTGCCGATCCCCGGCACCCGCAAGCGCAGCCGGCTGGAGGAGAACCTGGGCGGGACCAGGCTGGTGCTGACCGCGGAGGAGCTGGCCGAGCTGGAGCCGATCGCCGGGCGGGTGGCCGGCCGGCGCTACGCCGACATGAGCTCCACCGCGGACGCCCGCGAGGTCTGACGGGGCGTCGGCTGCCGGTCCGTCAGCCCTGGGTCTCGGACGGGCCGGTGACGTCCCCGTAGTGGCCGAGCGCGATGGCGGCGAAGTTGTGCCGGCTCTCGGTGCCCTCGGCCAGGTAGCCGGTGTGGCCGTTGGCGCCCAGCGAGGAGATCGACACCGCGCCGAAGGCGTGGGTGGTCGGGTCGGCGCCGTGGCCCAGGCCGCCGACCTCCAGGTAGGGGACGTTCCCGATCCAGTCGCCGGGGTTGCGGGCCGCCCAGACCTGGACGCCGGTGCCCAGCTCGGCCGCCGAGTCGACGCCCATCCCGGGGCTGCCGAACGCCACCACGTCGGTGGGCTGGGCGGCGTGCAGCGTCGGCGCGGTGGTGCCGCACACCACCGAGCCGTACGAGTGGCACAGCAGGGCGGGCGGCGCCTCGGGGTGGGCGGTCTGTTCGAGGCCGCCGAGCAGCCGGTGCAGCCGGGGCGCGGCGGCGTCCGCCAGCCGGGAGGTGACCGCGTCCGGGCCGAGGCCCTGCGGGGTGACGTAGCCGGTCCAGGCGACCACCGCGGTGCGGGTGTCGGGCGACTGGGCGTGCTCCTCGGCGTACAGCGCGCGGGCCATGCCGGCGGGGGAGCGCAGCGGGTCGCCGCTCTGGTCGAAGTGGCCGAGGTCGGCGTCCGAGCCGGGCACCAGGACGGCGATCCGCTGGGCGGTGGCCAGGTCGCCCCAGACCTCGGTGACCAGGCCGCGGCCGCGCGGGTCGAAGGCGAGGATCTGCCGGCCCTCGCCGAGCAGCCGCTCCGAGTCGTTGGCGCGGGAGAGGGACAGCGCGCGGGTGGTGGCGTCCAGGGTGGTGTCCGCGGCGCGCTGCCGGGCCCGGTCCCGTTCGGCGGTGAGCGCCACCCGGTTGGCGCGGTAGCGGACCTCGGGCGGGGCCCCGTCCAGGTTGCCGACCACCAGCGGGTACTCGGCGACCAGCCGGTCCAGTTCGGCGGGTTCGAGGCCGGCGAAGAACGCGGCGACGGCGGCCGGGGTGGCGGTGGCCGGGTCCGGCAGGTCGTGGCCGAAGGAGCGGTCGGCGACCCAGGCGGAGCTGCCCGCGGGCGGGGTGGTGATGGCCAGCTGCTCGTTGGAGGCGGCGGCCTGCGCGGCGGCGGCTCCGGCGTCCACCAGGGCCGCGCAGCCGGCGAACACGCCGATCAGGATCCGCTTCACCCGCCTGCGCTGCATGGCGTCCACTCCCTCGGGCCGTACCTCGCGGCGGGACGGGCCCGACGGTGCAGTGACTTCCGACTACTAGTCAGCCAGAGTAGAGGTCGACCGACGCTGGAGGCAGGGAGCAAACAGTGTTCCCCGTCACATTCGCCCGTACGCTACCCCTCGTACTCCTTCACCACCCGTTTCGGTGCGACCGATCGCCAGGCGTCGGTGAGCAGTTCGCGCAGCTCCTCCGGGTCGACCCCGGCCAGCCGCACCCGCACCCAGCCGAACCGGCCGGTGTACGGGGCCACCGAGTACACCCTGGGTGCGGCGGCGATCAGTTCGGCCTGCTCCGCCGGGGCGGCCTTCACCGAGACCTCCCCCGACCCGGGGCGGCCCATGGCGAAGATCTTCCGCCCGACCCGCAGCGTCACCTGCTCCCAGGTCTCCTCCTGGTGGGTCTGCGGCAGCGCCAGGGCCAGCGCGGTCAGTTCGTCGAAGGTCGCCATGGCCGCAGGGTACGTCCCGGCACCGACAGTTGACGCGATGTCAGACCGCGCCCAGCGCGTACACCGCGAACAGCGCCGCGCCCGCGCCCGCCACCGCCCGCCAGGCCCGGGACGGCCACGGGGCGTCGAAGCGCCGGGCCCAACGGCCGATCAGCGCCAGCACCGCGCCGAACACCGGCAGCCAGGCCAGCCGGGCCAGCGCCCAGGCCGCCGAGTCCGGGGCGGTGGTCAGGCCGGGCAGCGCGCCCAGCCGGGAGCCCGCCAGCGCGGTCAGGAACATCGCGGTCTGGTGCCAGCAGAAGATCGTCATCGCGCCCAGGTTGACCACCACCACCGGCAGCCACAGCAGCGGCCGGCGCAGCGCCCGGCCCAGCCGGTCCTTCAGCAGCACCGCCGCACCGCCCTGCACCGAGGCCAGCGCCAGCACCAGCAGGGACGGCGGGTGCGAGTTGGTGCGGGCCGCGCCCGGCACGCCCACCATGCTCGCCGGGTAGTGGAACACCACCAGCAGCACCGCGAACAGCACCGCCCCGCCGACCGCCAGCAGCCTCGCCCCGGCCCGGGTCAGCCGCCCGTGCGCCCAGTCCACGCCCAGCTGGTAGGCGAACAGCCAGCCCGGCAGCAGGTTCAGCAGGCCCAGCCAGCCCGGCACCGCGGCGCCCCACGGCCCGTACCGCAGCAGGTCCACCAGCGCGACCGCCGCCATCAGCACCGCCGCGCCCCAGCCCCGGAAACGGGCGCCGAACCGGACGCACAGCGGGGTCAGCGCCGTCAGCACCAGGTACACGGCGATGTACCAGAGCGGCTGCACCATCAGCACCGCCCCGGTCCGCACCGTCCCGGCCGGCACGCCCAGCGCGCGCAGCACCGGGATCAGCGCCGCCCACACCGCCGCCACCCCCAGCACCGGGCGCGCCAGCCGCAGCACCCGGCCGCGCAGCCACGCCCCGGTGCGCACCCCGCGGCCGGCCGCCCGGCGCAGCGACAGGGCCGAGGCGCGGCCGCCCACCAGGAAGAACACGCCCAGCAGTTGCAGCACCCAGCTCAGCGGCGCCATCGAGGGCAGCGCGCCCAGCGGGCTGGCGTTGTGCAGCACCCCGTCGGGGGAGTCGAACCCGCCGAGCATCCAGTGCCCGAGCGGGACGGACAGCAGGGCCAGCGCGCGCAGCCCGTCCAGGGCACGGTCACGGGTGGCGGGGGTCTTCGCGTCGATCTTCGCGGCGGTCCGCACGGCGGAGCGGCGCAGGGTGGTCACGGGCGGCATCGGGAGTCTCCTCGAACGGCCGACGGGCGGCGTCACGTCAGGCGGCGGTGGTGGTGGCGGTGAGGGCGAGGGCGGCGAAGGCCGCGAGGGAGGCCGAGCCGGGCGCGAAGTAGTCGCTGTGCCCGTGCGAGCCGGTGGACGGCAGCACCCGGGCGCCGAAGCCGCCCGAGGTCGGGTCGGCGCCGTGGCCGAAGCCGAGCAGCGAGACGTTCGGCACGTCGCCGATCCAGTCCTCGGCGTTGCGGCGCACCGCCCACACCGGCACCCGCAGCTCGTCCGCGCGCTCCAGCCCCATCCCCGGCGAGGCCACCGCCACCAGCCCGGCCACCCGGGCCGGGTCCGGCGCGGACCGCCCGCACACCACCGACCCGTACGAGTGGCAGAACAGCTCCACCGGCCCGGTCACCGGCGCCAGCCCCGCCACCAGCCGGTCCAGCCGGGCGGCGCCGGCCCGGGCCAGCTCCTCCCGGGCCGCGTCCAGCCCGAGGCCGACCGGCGTGGTGTAGCCCACCCAGGCCACCACCGCGACCCGGTCGCCGCTCGCGGCGCGCAGCGCCCGGGCCATCCCGGCGAGCGACCGGTGGCCGGTGGCGGCCTCCCGGTCGTAGTCGGACAGGTCGACGTCCGAGCCCGGCACCAGGACGGCCGTCCGCTCGTCGTGCTCCACGTCCCCGAACACCTCGGCGACCTGGCCCCGGCCGCGCGGGTCGAAGGCGAGCAGCCGGTGCCCGGCCAGCTCGGCGTAGTGGTCGGCCCGCGCGGCGGCCGCCGCGCGCTCGGCGCGGGGCAGCGCGGCGTCCCCGGCCCGGGCCCGCTGGCGGGCGCGCTCCGCCTCGACGGCCAGCGCGTTGGCCCGCAGCCGCAGCGCGACCGGCGCGCCGTCCAGGTTCCCGACCAGCCGCGGGTGGCGCACCGCGAGGGCCTCGCGCCGCTCCGGCGGCAGGCCGGCGAAGAACGCGGCGACCTCGGCCGGCGAGGAGGCCACCGGATCGGGCAGCCGCACCCCCAGCGAGGTGTCCGCCGCCCAGGCCGCCGCGCCCGGCGGCGGCCCCGTCAACGGGGTCTGCGCGTCGGCCGACGCCCACGACCCCACTCCCAGCACCGCCGCGAGCACCAACCCGGCCACGGCCGTCCCCCGACGCAGACGCGACAGCATCCGCTCCTCCTCCTGTTCGGCAACGAGGAGGAAGGTAGGGACGGGGCGGCTGAGCGGGCGTCACCCCGCGGAGCCAACCGGCGGGTCATACCCGGGCGGTAGGGAGGGTCACTGCGCGCCGGGCTGGACCAGGCCGCTCTCGTAGGCGAGCACCACGGCCTGGGCGCGGTCGCGGAGGTCGAGCTTGGCGAGGATCCGGCCGATGTGGGTCTTGACGGTCTGTTCGGCGAGCACGAGGTGGGCGGCGATCTCCTGGTTGGAGAGGCCGCGGGCGATCAGTTCGAGGACCTCGGTCTCGCGCGGGGTGAGCCCGTTCAGCCGCAGCCGCGGGTCGCGGCGCGGGGCGGGGCGGTTCCTGGCGAAGTCGGCGATCAGCCGGCGGGTGACGGAGGGCGCGAGCAGCGCGTCGCCGGCCGCGACGACCCGGACGGCGGCGATCAGGTCGGCGGGCGGGGCGTCCTTGAGCAGGAAGCCGCTGGCGCCGGCCCGCAGCGCCTCGTACACGTAGTCGTCGACGTCGAAGGTGGTGAGCATCAGGACCCGCGGGCGGTGCACCACGCCGGGCGGCGGGTCGAGCAGTCGGCGGGCGGCCTCCAGG
Organism: Kitasatospora sp. YST-16; assembly: GCF_026802215.1. Lineage (NCBI taxonomy): Bacteria > Bacillati > Actinomycetota > Actinomycetes > Kitasatosporales > Streptomycetaceae > Kitasatospora > Kitasatospora sp. YST-16. The sequence continues at coordinate 2,045,060 of NZ_CP113837.1, read as the reverse complement.
CCGTCCATCTCGGGCATCCGGACGTCCATCAGCACCACGTCGGGGTGGGTGCGGCCGCTGACCTCGATCGCCTGCCGGCCGTCGGGCGCGTCGCCGACCACGTCGATGTCGCTCTGCGCGTTGAGCAGGGCGGCGAACCCGGCGCGGACCATCGCCTGGTCGTCGACGATGAGGACGCGGATGGTCATGCGGTCTTCTCCCCGGGGCCGGTGCCGTCCAACGGCAGGACGGCGGTCACCCGGTAGCCTCCGTCGGCGGTCGGGCCGGTGTCCAGGGTGCCAGCCAGCAGCCGGACGCGCTCGCGCATTCCGACCAGTCCCTGGCCGGTGCCGCCGGAGGTCTCCACGGCGCGGGCCCGGCCGGGCGGCGGGTCGTTGCGGACGGTCAGGGCGAGCGCGCCGTCCGCGGCGGTGATCCCGACCTCGGCGGTGGCGCCGGGGGCGTGCCGGACGACGTTGGCCAGCGCCTCCTGGACGATCCGGTACGCGGACAGGCCGACCGCCTCGGGCACCGGGCCGAGCGCGGACACGCCGTCCCCGACGGCCAGTTCGGCCCGCACCCCGGCCTGGCCGACGGTGGCCAGCAGCTTCGGCAGGTCGTCCAGGCCCGGCTGCGGGGCCTTGTCGGCGGCGCTCTCGGCGGCCCGCAGCACCCCCAGCAGGCGGCGCATCTCGGCGAGCGAGCCGCGCGCGGCGGCCGCGATCTGCCCGAACTCCTCGACCGCGGCCGGGGGCAGGCCCTCCAGCCGGTACGGGGCGCTGTCGGCCTGGACGGTGATCACCGACATGTGGTGGGCCACCACGTCGTGCAACTCCCGGGCGATCCGGGCGCGTTCCTCCAGCAGGGTGCGCCGGGCCCGCTCGGTCTCGGAGATCTGCTCCTGCGCGGCGAGCAGCCGCTTGGCCTCGCCGCGCCCGCGCAGGCTCCAGCCGAGCAGCAGCACCACGCCGGACAGCGCGGCGGCCAGCACCGAGGAGCCGTCGAAGTCCTCGTTGAAGACCGTCCAGCTCAGGCTGCAGCCGAGGAAGGTGACCACCCAGACCGCGAGCAGGGTCCGCCCGCGCTCCCGGACGGCCAGCAGGACCATCAGGAACAGGTAGCCGAGCAGCGTGGTGGTCGGCCACGGCCAGGGCTGGTCGGCGGCCGCGCCGTGGGTGGCCACCGCGCCGACCAGCACCGAGGGCGCCGCCAGCTGCCAGGCCAACAGCGGCCGGGTCAGCGCCAGCGGCAGCGCCCCGGCCTGCACCACGGCGAGCGCGGTGGCCAGCGAGGGGTCCACCCCGTAGAACTGGATCAGCGTCACGATGCCGGTGGGCAGCAGCGAGCCGACCATGAGCAGCACCAGCGCGTACGGGAGCGCCCGGACCCACGGCCGGCGGGCCGTCGACAGCGGGGGGCGGTGGTCGCCGAGGGGCTCGGTGAGGGCGCGGAGGAAGTCTTTCCAGAGGGTCACCGGGCCGAGGGTAGAGCGGGGTCCGGCCGCTGTCCTCATACCCCGGTAGCGGGTCCGGGGTGCTACCCCGGTACGGGGGCCTCCCCCGTCAGCGCCAGGAGCCCGCCAGGGCGGGCCCCAGCTGGTCGAAGTGACGCTCGATCAGCTCCAGCATGCCGTCCATCGAGTGGTCGGCGGCGTCCGGGGCGGCGGCGTAGGAGAGGTGCGAGATCCGCACCACGGTGCCGAACACGGCGGCCAGCAGGCGGGGGCGCAGGTCGGCGGCCGGGTCGAGGCCCTCGCGCTCGGCGAGGATCCGGGCCACCTCGACCTCCTGCTGGATGGCGTGCCGCAGGTGGGCGGCGAGCAGCGTCGGGGTGGACTCGATCAGTTCGAACAGCTCCAGCGCGGCCGGCCCGCTCTCCTGCCCCCGGTCGACGGCCTGCCAGACCTCGCGGACCGCGCCGCGCATCGCCTCCAGCGGGTTCTCCCGGGCCGGGCGGGCCCGCAGGAACGCCAGGAACGCCTGCTCGGCCTCGGCCAGGACGGCGAGCGCGACCTCCTCCTTGTTGGCGAAGTACCGGAAGAAGGTGCGCTGGGAGACCTCCACCTCGGAGGCGATCTCGTCCACCGTGGTGCGCCCGTAGCCGTGGCAGAGGAAGAGCCGGTGGGCGGCGTCGACCAGGGCGTCCCGGGTGCGCCGCTTCTTGCGTTCGCGCAGGCCGACGGGCTGCGGGTCGGCGGCGGTGGTGGGCGTGGACATGGTCCCAACGATAGCGCCGCGGTGGAGAACTGGCATCAAGTGACAGGAGTCACCGTTTGTCGAATGTCAGCGGCTGACATAATGTTCCCGACGGCGGTGTCCGTCCGTCTTGGAGCTCGTGAAGGGGGCACCTCCCAGCCCCCCTAGGGGCTGGGGGAGGGCGAGGGCCGGACACCGCCCTTCCTGTGCCCAGCGCGGTTCCTGCACACCACACGAACGGGGAAGCCCCGAACCATGAGCCAGTCCGTAGTACTCGACAAGGAAGCGGCTCCGTCCGCCGGCGGCCGGCTGCGGGGGCACCCCTGGCTGACGCTGCTCACCGTCGCCGTCGGCGTCATGATGGTCGCCCTGGACGGCACCGTCGTCGCCATCGCCAACCCGGCGATCGCCAAGGACCTGAACGCCAGCCCCTCCGACATCCAGTGGGTCACCTCCGGCTACCTGCTGGCCCTCGCGGTCTTCCTGATCACCGCCGGCAAGATCGGTGACCGGTTCGGCCACAAGACCACCTTCCTGGTCGGCGCGGTCGGCTTCGCCGCCACCTCCGCCGCGATCGGCTTCGCCGGCTCGATCCAGCAGGTGATCTTCTACCGGGTGCTGCAGGGCCTGTTCGGCGCGCTGCTCCAGCCCGCCGCGCTCGGCCTGCTGCGCGGGGCCTTCCCCGCCGACAAGCTCAACATGGCGATCGGCATCTGGGGCGGCGTCATCGGCGCCTCCACCGCGGCCGGCCCGATCGTCGGCGGCCTGCTCGTCGAGCACGTCAACTGGGAGTCGGTGTTCTACATCAACATCCCGGTCGGCATCGTCGCCCTGGTCCTGGGCCTGCTGATCCTCAAGGACGTCCGGTCCGAGAACGCCGCCAAGTCCTTCGACGTCCCCGGCATCGTGCTGCTCTCCGGCGCGATGTTCATGCTGGTCTGGGGCATCATCAAGGCCCCGTCCTGGGGCTGGGCCGACCCGGCCACCCTGCTCTTCCTCGGCGGCGCGGTGCTCGCCCTGGTGGTCTTCGCGATCTGGCAGAAGTACGCCAAGGAACCGCTGATCCCGCTCTCGCTGTTCCGCTCGGTGCCGCTCTCGGCCGGCACCCTGCTGATGGTGCTGATGGCCTTCGCCTTCTTCGGCGGCATCTTCTTCGTCACCTTCTACCTGCAGAACGTGCACGGGATGGCCCCGGTCGACGCCGGCGTCCACCTGCTCCCGATGACCGGCATGATGATCGTCGGCGCGCCGGTGGCCGGCTTCCTGATCGGCAAGATCGGGCCGCGGGTCCCGATCGTCGGCGGCATGGTGCTCACCACCGCCGCGATGCTCGGCATGTCCACCCTGGACGTCGACTCCGGCACCGGCGTCATGTCGCTCTGGTTCCTGCTGATGGGCCTCGGCCTCAGCCCGGTCATGGTCGGTGCCACCGAGGTCATCGTCGGCAACGCCCCGATGGAGCTGTCCGGCGTGGCCGGCGGCCTCCAGCAGGCCGCGATGCAGGTCGGCGGCAGCCTCGGCACCGCCGTCCTCGGCGCGGTGATGGCCTCCAAGGTCACCGGCGCGCTGCCCGGCAAGTGGGCCGCCACCGGCGTCCCGTTCCCGACCGGGGAGCAGGGCGAGCAGCTCAAGCAGGCCGCCCAGCTCGGCATCGCCCCGCCGGCCCAGCCCGGCACCCCGGAGCAGGTCTCCCAGGGGATCGCCGACGCGGTGCACTCCTCCTTCGTCAGCGGCATGGGCGTGGCCTTCGTGGTCGCCGCGGTCGTCGCCCTGGCGGCGGCGGGCCTGGGGCTGCTCACCAAGCGCGGCGCCAACGAGGCGGGGCCCGCGGTTCACATCTGACGCGCACCGCCCACGGATCCGCCCGGGGAGGGGAGTTCCCTCCTCCGGGCGGATCTTTGCGTCGAGTGCCTTCCGCCGCGCGCAGTTCCCCGCGCCCCTAGCGGGGCTGATCTCCTGCGCCCCGCTAGTGTCCTGAGTCCTTGATCCGTCGTTTTTCAGCACGTGGGACGTCCTGGGCCGAAGCTGGCCGAACTGGTGTTGTCGGATCACGAGCGGCAGGTGCTCGGTGCGTGGGTGCGGAGCCAATCAGCCCCGCAGGCGCTGGCATTGAGAGCGCGGATCGTGCTGGCCTGCGGCGAGACGGAGACGGACGGGCTGCCCCGATCGGCCAGATCTGTGGCCGCTGCCACCGGAGTGACCACGGAGACGGTCTCCAAGTGGCGTGGGCGATTCCTGCGGGACCGCCTGGACGGCCTGGGCGACGCACCACGCCCGGGTCGCGAGCGGACGGTCACCGACGAGCAGGTCGCCGAGTTGGTCCGGCTCACGCTGGAGACGAAACCGAAGAACGCCACGCACTGGTCCACCCGCTCGATGGCCGGACGGGTGGGCCTGTCTCAGTCCACGGTCTCACGCGTGTGGCGGGCGTTCGGTCTGCAGCCGCACCGCGCCGAGTCGTTCAAGCTGTCCACCGACCCGTTCTTCGTCGACAAGGTCCACGACGTGGTCGGCCTCTACCTCGATCCACCCGAACGCGCCCTGGTGCTCTGCGTCGACGAGAAGTCCCAGATCCAGGCTCTGGACCGCTCCCAGCCGGTGCTGCCGATGATGCCCGGCGTCCCGGAACGGGCCAGCCACGACTACGTCCGAGCAGGCACCACGACATTGTTCGCGGCCCTCGACGCGGTCACCGGGAAGGTCATCGGCTCCCTGCACCGGCGCCACCGCACCGCCGAGTTCAAGAGGTTCCTCGCCAAACTCGACCGGGAGATCCCGGCCGGCCTGGAAGTACACCTGATCCTGGACAACTACGCCACCCACAAGACCGAGACGATCAAGAAGTGGCTGCTGGCCCATCCCCGTTTCCAGCTGCACTTCACGCCGACCGGATCCTCCTGGCTCAACCTGGTCGAGCGGTGGTTCGCCGAGCTGACGAACAAGAAGCTCCGCCGCGGCGTCCACCGCTCCGTCCAGGCCCTCGAACGCGACATCCGCGCCTGGGTCGCCGACTGGAACGACAACCCCCGCCCCTACATCTGGACCAAGACCGCCGACCAGATCCTCGAGTCCCTCGCCGGATACATCCGACGGATCAAGGACTCAGGACACTAGGGGCGCGGGGAACTGCGCGAGCAAGCGGGCAGCAACGGAAAGGTCCGCCCGAGGAGGGGAACTCCCTCCTCGGGCGGACCTTTCGGCCAGCGGCTAGCGCTTAGGCGTCGCCGCCCGCGGCGCCCGGGTCGGCCGCGGCCACGTCGAGCAGCTGGTAGCGGTCGATGGCCGCCTTCAGCAGCGAGCGGTCGATCTTGCCCTGCTTGGCCAGCTCGGTGAGCGTGCCGAGGACGATCGACTGCGCGTCGATGTGGAAGAAGCGCCGGGCCGCGCCGCGGGTGTCGGCGAAGCCGAAGCCGTCGGCGCCCAGGGACTGGTACTGGCCGGGGACCCAGCGGGCGATCTGGTCCGGGACGGCGCGCATCCAGTCGGAGACGGCCACGAACGGACCCTCGGCCCCGGAGAGCTTGGTGGTCACGTACGGGACGCGCTGCGGCTCCTCGGGGTGCAGCAGGTTGAACTCCTCGGCCTCGACGGCGTCGCGGCGCAGCTCGTTCCAGGAGGTCGCCGACCAGACGTCCGCCTTGACGTTCCAGTCCTCGGCGAGGATGCGCTGGGCCTCCAGGGCCCACGGCACGGCCACGCCGGAGGCGAGGACCTGCGCGGGGATCTGGCCGGCCTCGCCCGCCTTGAGCCGGTAGAGGCCCTTGAGGATGCCCTCGACGTCCACGCCCTCCGGCTCGGCCGGCATCTTGATCGGCTCGTTGTAGACCGTCATGTAGTAGAAGACGTCCTCGCCGTGCGGGTGCTCGGCGGAGGAGCCGTACATGCGGCGCAGGCCGTCCTGGACGATGTGGGCGATCTCGTACCCGTAGGCCGGGTCGTAGGCGACCACGCCGGGGTTGGTGGAGGCCAGCAGGTGCGAGTGGCCGTCGGCGTGCTGCAGGCCCTCGCCGGTCAGGGTGGTGCGGCCGGCGGTGGCGCCGATGACGAAGCCGCGGGCCAGCTGGTCGGCCATCTGCCAGAACTGGTCGCCGGTGCGCTGGAACCCGAACATCGAGTAGAAGACGTACACCGGGATCAGCGGCTCGCCGTGCGTCGCGTACGAGGAGCCGGCCGCGATCAGCGAGGCGGTGCAGCCGGCCTCGGAGATGCCGTCGTGCAGCATCTGGCCGGCCGGGGACTCCTTGTACGCCAGCAGCAGCTCGCGGTCGACCGACTCGTAGGTCTGGCCGAGCGGGTTGTAGATCTTGGCGGACGGGAACAGCGAGTCCATGCCGAAGGTGCGGTACTCGTCGGGCGCGATCGGCACGAAGCGGTTGCCGATGCCCTTGTCGCGCATCAGGTCCTTGAGCACCCGGACGAACGCCATGGTGGTGGCGATGGTCTGGTTGCCGGAGCCCTTCTTGACCGCCTTGTACGCGTCGTCGCCCGGCAGTTCGAGCTTGCGCGGGCGCACCTTGCGGGTGGGCACGTAGCCGCCGAGCTCCTGCCGGCGGTCGTGCATGTACTGGATCTCCTCCGAGTTGCGACCCGGGTGGTAGTAGGGCGGGTAGCCCTCGTCCAGCTGCTTGTCGGTGATCGGCAGGTGCAGCCGGTCGCGGAAGCGCTTCAGGTCCTCGACCGTCAGCTTCTTCATCTGGTGGGTGGCGTTGCGGCCCTCGAAGTTGGGGCCCAGCGTCCAGCCCTTGACGGTCTGCGCCAGGATGACGGTCGGCTGGCCCTTGTGCTCGCGGGCGGCCTTGAACGCGGCGTAGACCTTGCGGTGGTCGTGGCCGCCGCGGCCCAGGTGCTGGATCTGGTGGTCGGTCATGTTCTCGACCATGGCGCGCAGGCGCAGGTCGCCGCCGAAGAAGTGCTCGCGGATGTACGAGCCGGTCTCGGTGGCGTAGGTCTGGAACTGGCCGTCCGGGGTGGTGTTCAGCTTGTTGACCAGGACGCCGTCGCGGTCCTGGGCCAGCAGCGGGTCCCAGGAGCGGTCCCAGACCAGCTTGATGACGTTCCAGCCGGCGCCGCGGAACTGCGACTCCAGCTCCTGGATGATCTTGCCGTTGCCGCGGACCGGGCCGTCCAGGCGCTGCAGGTTGCAGTTGACCACGAAGGTCAGGTTGTCCAGTCCCTCTCGAGCGGCGAGCGAGAGCTGGCCGAGCGATTCCGGCTCGTCCATCTCGCCGTCCCCGAGGAAGGCGTACACCTGCGAGTCGGAGGTGTCCTTGATGCCGCGGTGCTCCAGGTAGCGGTTCATCCGGGCCTGGTAGATCGCGCCGAGCGGGCCGAGGCCCATCGAGACGGTCGGGAACTCCCAGAAGTCCGGCATCAGCCGCGGGTGCGGGTAGCTGGAGAGGCCGTACGGCGCCTTGGACTTCTCCTGCCGGAAGGCGTCGAGCTGCTGCTCGGTCAGCCGGTCCAGCAGGAAGGCGCGGGCGTAGATGCCCGGCGAGGCGTGGCCCTGGAAGAAGACCTGGTCGCCGGACTCGCCGTCGGCGTCCTTGCCGCGGAAGAAGTAGTTGAAGCCCACGTCGTACAGGGACGCGGAGGAGGCGAAGGTGGCGATGTGGCCGCCGACGCCGATGCCGGGACGCTGGGCGCGGGAGACCATGACGGCCGCGTTCCAGCGCGTCGCGTTCAGGATCTTGCGCTCGATCTCCTCGTTGCCGGGGAAGAACGGCTCGTCCTTGGTGGCGATGGTGTTGACGTAGTCCGTGCTGCGCATCTCGGGCACGGCGACACGCTTTTCACGGGCGCGCTCGATCAGCCGCAGCATGAGGTAGCGGGCGCGCTCGCGCCCGCGCTCGTCGATGGCGGCGTCAAGGGACTCCAGCCACTCCGCGGTCTCCTCGGGATCGAAGTCCGGGACCTGGCTCGGGAGGCCGCCAATGATGATCGGGTTGCGATCGGATCCGGAAGCCACGCTGTTCCTTCACTGTCGGTCGAAGCTGAGTTGTCGCGCCGCCTCCATCGTGCTACCGCGTTCGGAGATCCGTCATCTCTACCGATCGGTAACCGTTCCGCCCGTCGGGCGGTACGGTCAGGAGGTGGTCCGACCTGGGACCCCGGCCGGACGATGGCGGCCGGTCGGGATGAGGGCCAACAGGAGACTTTACGCCCGCACCCTGCTCCGACCCGAATGCCGTTCGCATCTCGGGCACGCGTGCGGGGGGTGAACGGGCTGCGGACGGGTACGAGACGAAGCATCCTTGTCGGTACGGACGGGGACATACGGGTGTGTTCACCACCACAGTGGGCGGCGTGTCGCCCGGCGACACGTCAACCTTTGGGTGGGATCGGGGGTCGGGTACTTGCGCGAACCGCCGCTCCCGTGTGGACTACGGCCACAGCCCCGGCATGGACGCCGGGCCGAATACTGGAGGTTATTCCCGTGAGCGCGACCGCGGACCCCGCGGACAAGTCCAACCCGGCTCTCCGTCTCGGCTTCGAACAGGGCCAGATCATCCAGGAGCTCGGGTACGACGAAGACAGTGACCAGGACCTCCGCGAGGGCATCGAGGAGATCACTGGCTCCGAACTCGTCGACGAGGACTACGACGACGTCGCCGACGGCGTCCTGCTGTGGCACCGCGACGAGGACGGGGATCTCACCGACGCCCTGGTCGACGCCCTGGAGTACCTGGCGGAGGGCGGCCTGATCTGGCTGCTCACCCCGAAGACCGGCCGCGACGGCCACGTCGAGGCGCACGAGATCGCCGACGCCGCGAAGACCGCCGGCCTCTCGCAGACCAGCTCGGTGGCGATCGCCAAGGACTGGGCGGGCACCCGCCTGGCCACCCCGAAGGCCTCGAAGACCGGCAAGCGCTGACTTCGGACCGCGACCCGCGACGGGCCCCGCCGACCACCCGGTCGGCGGGGCCCGTCGGCGTCCGGCCGCCGGGCGCCCCGCCCGGGCCTGTTCACCAGGAGCGAACGCCTCGCCCGGACGGCCCGCCCGGCTCACCCGGACGGCCGAACCGGGCCCGGCGGGTGGGAGGATCGTCCTGCCCGCACCACCGTTCAGGCAGGAAGGCCCTCCCATGACCATCGAGATCGGCGCCCAGGCCCCGGACTTCGAGCTGAAGAACCAGCACGGCGAGTCGGTGAAGCTGTCCGACTTCCGCGGCGAGAAGAACGTCGTCCTGGTCTTCTACCCGTTCGCCTTCACCGGCGTCTGCACCGGCGAGGTCTGCGAGATCCAGAAGGAGCTGCCGCGCCTGCAGAACGACGAGGTGCAGGTGCTCGCGGTCTCCAACGACTCGCCGTTCTCGCTGCGGGTGTTCGGCGACCAGCAGGGCCTGGAGTACCCGCTGCTGTCGGACTTCTGGCCGCACGGCGAGGTCTCCCGGGCCTACGGCGTCTTCAACGAGGAGAAGGGCTGCGCGGTGCGCGGCACCTTCGTCATCGACAAGGAGGGCGCGGTCCGCTGGAGCATCGTCAACGGCCTGCCGGACGCCCGGGACACCCAGGAGTACCTGGCCGCCCTCGGCGCGCTCTGACGCTCCCGCGCACGGCCCGCTCGGCCCGGTCCGGTGGAACTTCCGCCGGGCGCCGGGCCGGGTCTCCGGCGCGGCCCGGGAACCCGGCACTACGATCGGGCCGTTGACGGATCGGGAACCCGACTTCTTGGAGGACCACGTGGGTGTCAGCCTGAGCAAGGGCGGCAATGTCTCGCTGACCAAGGAGGCGCCCGGCCTGACCGCCGTGGTCGTCGGCCTCGGGTGGGACGCGCGCAGCACCACCGGCGCCGACTTCGACCTGGACGCCAGCGGGCTGCTCTGCACCGAGCAGGGCAAGGTCCGCTCGGACGCCGACTTCATCTTCTTCAACAACCTCAAGAGCGCCGACGGCTCGGTCGAGCACACCGGCGACAACCTCACCGGCGAGGGCGAGGGCGACGACGAGCAGATCAAGGTGAACCTGGCCGGCGTCCCGGCCGACGTCGCCAAGATCGTCTTCCCGGTGTCGATCTACGACGCGGAGAACCGGCAGCAGAGCTTCGGCCAGGTCCGCAACGCCTACATCCGGGTGGTCAACCAGGCCGGCGGCGCCGAGATCGCCCGCTACGACCTCTCCGAGGACGCCTCGACCGAGACCGCGATGGTCTTCGGCGAGCTCTACCGCAACGGCGCCGAGTGGAAGTTCCGCGCCATCGGCCAGGGCTACGCCTCCGGCCTGCGCGGCATCGCCCAGGACTTCGGCGTCAACGTCTGACCGGACGTCAACGCCCTTGCGGGCCGGGGCCGTTCGCGGCCCCGGCCCGTCGCGTCCCTACACCGGCGGCAGGGCCATCACCTGGTTGCCCTGGACGGCGATCAGCAGGTCCTCGCCGCCCGCCAGGTGCCAGGGCAGCTCGGCGCCCGCGTTGGTCTGGAACACCCAGCGGACCTTGTGGCCCACCACGTCGACCGCGTAGATGCCGTGCTCGGGGCTGGGCACGAACAGGGTGTCCCCGACCAGCACCGGGTTGGTGTCCATCGACACCTCGACGGGCAGCTCCAGGTGCCACAGCTCGGTGCCGTCGGCCGCGTTGAACGCCACCACCCGGGTCGGGGCGGTCGGGGTGAAGGTGGTGCCCTGGTAGGTCAGGGTCATGCCGCCGAGCACCGAGTACACGACGTGCTTGCCCGCCGCGGGCGGCGAGTACCACATGTGGGTCGAGCGGTCCGAGGTCTTCGCCCAGACCTGCTTGCCGTCGGAGACCCGCACCGCCTGGAGGCCGTTCGGGTCGACCGAGCAGAACACCAGGCCGTCCTGGAGCACCGGCTGGTAGGTCGAGCGCGAGTTGGTGGTGGCGAACCAGGTCTGGGAGCCGTCGGCCAGCGAGCGGGCGACCAGGTTCTCCTTGCTGTCGGTGTACAGCAGGGCGTCCGCGGTCAGGTCGGAGCTGACCGTGTAGTCGGCGGTCTGCTGGCGGTGCTGGTTCCACAGCATCGAGCCGTCCTTGCGGGACAGCGCCATGATGCCCTTGCCGGTCTTGGCGCCCATGTCGGGCACGCCCTTGTCGTCCAGCTGCAGGTACGAGCACATCGCGTACACGGCGCGGTCGTCGGCGTTCAGCACCATGTCCGAGGCGATCTGGGTGCCGTTCGGCTTCCCGCGCTCGGACCGGTACTTCCACAGCACGGTGCCGGTGGCGGCGTCCACCGTGATCAGGTCGGCGACCGTGCCGTAGCTGATGGTGCCGCCCGCGCAGGCCAGGTCGTAGGCCATCGCGTCCTTGGTGATCCACTTCTCCTTGCCGTCCGCCAGGTTCACCGCGACCAGGTCGGAGCTGCCCAGGTGCAGCAGGCCGGGGGAGAAGGCCATGCCGAGGCTGCCGACGTTGCTCTCGGCGGTCCGGTACGTCCACAGCGGGGCCGGCGGCATGCCCGGGGCGCGGGACGGGGCCGCGCTGGACGCGGCGGCGGGGGAGGCGCTGCCGGTCGGCGGGGCCGGGTCCGGGCCGGGGGCGGGCTTCGAGCCGCCGCTCAGCGCCCAGGCGGTCAGGCCGCCCGCGCCGGCCAGCACCGCCGCGCCGCCGCCCAGCAGCAGCGCCCGGCGGGACGGGCCGGGGCGCCCGGCGGGCGGGGCGGACCCGATCGGCTCGGTGGGGTGCCCGGCCTGCCCGGCGTCCGGGGCCGGGGCGCCGGGGGCGCGCAGGCGGACGGTGCCCGGGTCGGAGACCTCGGTGGGGGTGCGGACGGCCGGTGCGGCGGCGGGGCCCGAGCGCGGGTCGCCGGGGCGGACCGGGGCCTCCAGGTCCATCACCTCGGCGGCGCGGGTGGCGATGTCCGAGGCCAGCGCGGCCGGCAGCCAGCCGGAGCGGGCCGGGGCCACCGGCTCGCCCAGCAGCGCGCCGAGCCCGGCGGGGGAGGGACGGTCCGCCGGGTCCTTGGCCAGGCAGGCGGTGACCGCCGGGAGCAGCGGCCCGGGCACCCCCGACAGGTCGGGCTCGTCGTGCACCACCCGGTACAGCAGGGAGGCCGCGGACGGCGCCCCGCCGTCCTCGGCGTGGTCGAACGGGCCGTGGCCGGTGGCGGCGAAGACCAGCACCGAGCCGAGCGAGAACACGTCGCCGGCCGGGCCCAGCCGGCGCCCGGCGGCCTGCTCGGGGCTCATGAACCCGGGCGAGCCGACCACCACGCCGGTGGACGTCATCCGGTCGCCGTCCAGCGCCCGGGCGATCCCGAAGTCGATCACCCGCGGCCCGTCGGCGGCCAGCAGCACGTTGGACGGCTTGAGGTCGCGGTGCACCAGCCCGGCGGCGTGGATCGCCGCCAGCGCCTGGCCCAGGCCCACGCCCAGGGTGCGCACCGCCTCCACCGGCAGCGGCCCGTGGCCGCGCACCGCGTCGTCCAGCGCCGGGCCGAGCACGTACGCGGTGGCCAGCCAGGGCGTCGGCCCGTCCCGGTCGGCGTCCACCACCGGGGCGGTGAAGGTGCCGCCCACGGACTGCGCGGCGGACACCTCGCGGCGGAACCGCTCGCGGAAGTCGGCGTCCCCGGCGAGGTCGGCGCGGACCACCTTGACCGCGACGGTGCGGCCGCCGGCGGAACGGGCCAGGTACACCCGGCCCATGCCGCCGACGCCGAGTCTGGCCAGCAGCAGGTAGGGGCCGACCGACTCGGGGTCGGTGCGGTCGAGCGGTTCGAACGGCATCGCTCCGGTGCTCCCTCTGTTCGTCCGTGCGTCGGGCCGCTCGATGCTTCGCCCGGCGGTCCCGGCAGCGTACCGGCCGGGCCGCGGCCGGGTTCCGGCGCTCCCCGCCGCGGGTGCGAGGCCGCCGGGCGGGGCGGGGGCGCTTGATAGATTCGGCGGCGATCCGCACACCGACCGGGTGCGTGCGCGGGCGGTCCGAGGCCGCCCGGCGGGGGCGGCCGGGTCGGTCGCGCGGCGGAGTTCAGCAAGTTCAGTCGGGTGTGCAGCACTGCGCGGCCACCGGGGGGCGTAGATCTCTTGGGGTGCGTCCGCCGGGCGCGCCCCGCCGGATCCGGCCCTCCCGGGCGGGTCGGCGGCAGTCCAACGATGCACACCCCGGGAGCCCCCGAGACGGGGAGCTGGGAGGAAGTCCGATGACCGTCACCCTCGCCAAGGGCGGGAACGTCTCGCTGACCAAGGCCGCGCCGAACCTGACGCAGGTCCAGATCGGCCTGGGCTGGGACGCCCGGTCCACCACCGGCGCGCCCTTCGACCTGGACGCCAGCGCGCTGCTGTGCTCCGGCGGCCGGGTCCTCGGCGACGAGTACTTCGTGTTCTACAACAACCTGCGCAGCCCCGAGGGCTCGGTCGAGCACCAGGGCGACAACCTCACCGGCGACGGCGACGGGGACGACGAGGTGGTGCAGGTGCACCTCGACCTGGTGCCCACCCAGATCGACAAGGTCGTCTTCGCCGTCTCCATCTACGACGCCGACGCCCGGCTGCAGAGCTTCGGCCAGGTCTCCAACGCCTACATCCGGGTGGTCAACCTGACGGACGGCGCCGAGATCGCCCGCTACGACCTCTCCGAAGACGCGTCCAACGAGACCGCGATGATCTTCGGCGAGCTGTACCGCTACCAGGGCGAGTGGAAGTTCCGGGCCGTCGGCCAGGGCTACGCCTCCGGCCTGCGCGGCATCGCGCTCGACTTCGGCGTCAACGTCCAGTAACAGAACAGCAGTCACGTCCGGAATGGGTCGATTCCGGCAGCCAGAAAGGTAACTGACCCCGTGTTCCTCCGTACGTTCGGATGGTCCTTCGCCATCACGATCGCCGGCCTGATCGCCGCCGGCCTGATCTGGGGGGCCGAAGGATTCGGCGTCGTCCTGATCCTCTCGATCCTCGAGATCTCCCTGTCCTTCGACAACGCCGTCGTCAACGCCACCGTCCTCAAGCGGATGAACGCCTTCTGGCAGAAGATCTTTCTGACCGTCGGCGTGCTGATCGCGGTCTTCGGCATGCGGCTGGTCTTCCCGCTGCTGGTCGTCGGCCTCACCGCGCAGCTCAGCCCGGGCACCGTCATCGAGCTGGCGCTCGACTCGTCCAAGACCCACGACGGCCACACCTACGCCGAGTACCTGGACATGGCCAACCCGGCCATCGCGGCCTTCGGCGGCATCTTCCTGCTGATGATCTTCCTCGACTTCGTCTTCGAGGAGAAGGACTTCAACTGGCTGCGCTGGCTTGAGAAGCCGCTGGAGAAGATCGGCAAGCTGGACGCGCTCTCCTCGGTCGTCGCGCTGGTCGTGCTCGCGGTGTCCTCCCGGCTCTTCGCCGGTGACCGCGCCGAGACGGTGCTGCTGGCCGGCGTCTGCGGCCTCGCCACCTACCTGGCCGTCAACGGCCTGTCCGGGGTGTTCGAGTCCGGGCTGGAGGCACAGGAGGAGGCCGAGGAGGAGGCCGAGCGGACCGGCAAGTCGATCGTCCAGGTCGGCGGCAAGGCCGCGTTCTTCCTCTTCATCTACCTGGAGGTCCTCGACGCGTCGTTCTCCTTCGACGGCGTGGTCGGCGCGTTCGCCATCTCCCAGGACATCTTCCAGATCACCCTGGGCCTGGGCATCGGCGCCATGTACATCCGGTCGCTGACCGTCTTCCTGGTCCGCAAGGGCACCCTGGACGACTACGTGTACCTGGAGCACGGCGCGCACTACGCGATCGGCGCGCTGGCGCTGATCCTGCTCGCCTCGATCAAGTACCACGTCCCGGAGATCGTCACCGGCCTGATCGGCGTCGCCTTCATCGGCGCGGCGCTGGCCTCCTCGATGATCCGCAACAAGCGCCACCAGGGGCTGGAGGGCAGCGGAGCGGAACCCGAAGAAGTCGGGGCGGAGGGCTAGCGCCCGTCCGCCGCAGCACCGAAAAGCCGCGCCCACCGGGGGAGTTCCCGGCGGGCGCGGCTTTTCGGTGCTGCGGCGCGGCTCAGCCGAGCTGCTGCTCGATCGCCCGGAGCTTGCGCTCCAGCGAGTCCAGCTTCGGCATCGACAGGGTGTCCTCGTCCATCGTCAGGTCGATGGAGGAGGAGTACGAGGAGCCGTACGAGGAGGAGCCGCTCGACGCGTAGGACGACGAGGAGGAGCTGCCCGACGTGCTGCTGCCGGTCGACTCGACGGCGGCGCGGGGGCGGCGGCCGGCGTTCAGGGCGGCGGGCTCCAGGGCGGAGGCGCTCACCCGGTCGAGGGTGGTTTCCTCGGGGGCTAGGGCAGGCTCCGCTGCGGACGGGCCGTCGCTGCCGGCCGCGGCCAGCGCGGGCACCTCGCGGGCGTGCCGGGCCCGGCCCAGCACGCCGCCCTGGCGGGCGATCGCCTTCAGCTCGGCCCGCTCGCGGCGGTCGGCGCTGCGGGCGCGCAGCTTGGCGTCCATCTTGGCCTGCCGCTCCTCGCGGACCTCCTCGACCGCCTCGTCCAGGCTGCGGACGTTCTCCAGCAGCATCAGCGACCAGGCCGCGTACGTCTCGCGCGGGGCGCGCAGCCAGCGCACCACCCGGATCTGCGGCAGCGGGCGGGGCACCAGGCCCTGCTCGCGCAGCGCGGCCCGGCGGGTCTGCTTCAGCGCGCGGTCGAACAGCACGGCCGCCGAGATCGACATGCCGGCGAAGAACTGCGGGGCACCGTCGTGGGCACCGCCGCGCGGGGCGTGCACCCAGTTGAACCAGGCCGAGGCGACGGCGAACAGCCACACCAGCATCCGGGAACCGAGCGCCGCGTCACCGTGGCTGGCCTCGCGGACGGCGAGCACCGAGCAGAACATCGCCGCACCGTCCAGGCCGAACGGGACGAGGTACTCCCAGCCGCCGGACAGGTTCAGGTTCTGCTGGCCGAAACCGACCAGGCCGTGGAACGACAGCGCCGCGGCCACACCGGCACAGCAGAACAGCAGCACGTACGAGGCGCCGCCGTAGACGGCCTCCTTGCGGCGCCTGCGCTCCTCGCTGCGCTCCCAGGAGTCGCCGGACGCCGACTCGGCGGGCTTGTTGTTCTTGAAGCGCAGGAAGGCCACCAGGATGGCGGTGAACAGCAGGGCTGCACCGCCTACCACGGCCCAGACCAGCTGTATGGAGGAGAGGTTCATTGCGGGGAGGGCCTCGGCTTTCCGCAGGGCAGGGGGAAGAGAGGTGACGCACGGTACACCTGTGCGGAGAGACGATATCGCGTCCGAGGGGCAGGCATCGTACGGGAGTGACGAACCCTCTGCCAGCGGGGCGCGCCGAGGGGTTGACGTTGACTCAGCGCCCTCCGGGTGGGTATGGAGAGGTCGAGGACGGTATCAGTGCTGGGGGAGGACACGATGGTTTCGGTGTGGGAGTTCCTGAAGGGGGACCGCAGCGACAGCTTCGACACCGGAGGGCAGTTCAAGGTCACACTCACCAAGTCCCAGCCGCAGCACGCCATCACCGGCTCCGCGGCCACCACCGGCTACCTGTACATCAACCTGCACTGGTCGACCCGCACCGCCGACCGCCCCACCGTGGGCGGCGCGCTGCGCCGCTTCTTCGACCCGCGGATCCTGCGCCCGCTGGCGACGGCCGACACCGGGTCCGCGCCGGTCGGCGTCGACCTCGACCTGGCCTGCATGTACGAACTCGCCGACGGCACCCGGGGCGTGGTGCAGCCGCTCGGCCGGCTGTTCGGCGACCTCAACAAGCCGCCCTACATCAAGCTCTCCGGCGACGACGTGTCCGGCGCGCCCTCCGGCGAGACCATGCACATCAACCTGGAGAAGAAGGACCAGTTCAAGCGGCTGCTGATCTTCGTCTACATCTACGACGACACCCCGGCCTTCGACCGCACCCACGCGGTGCTCACCATCGTCCCGCAGAGCGGCCCGCGGATCGAGATCAAGCTCGACGAGCGCGCCCCGGCCGCCCGTTCGTGCGCGGTGGTGCTGATCGAGAACGACGGCGAGGGCAAGCTGACGATCCGCCGCGAGGTGCGGTACGTGCACGGGTTCCAGTCCGACCTGGACCGGCTGTACGGGTTCGGCATGCAGTGGGAGCGCGGGTACAAGACCCCGTCGGGGTCCGGTAGTTGACGGTTCGTCAGGCTGTGGCTGCGGTCGTGGCCGCGGCCGCGGGGTGGTGCGGCCGCGGGGCGCGGGCGGTCAGCGGGGCTGGAACTGCGGGCCCTGCGGCGGCAGGGCGAACGGGGCGCCGGACTGCTGGTGCTGCTGCGGGGGTTGCGGCTGCTGGGGCTGGGGCTGGGGCTGCGGGGGGTAGCCGTAGGGCTGGGGCTGTTGCGGCGGGTAACCGTACCCCTGGGCGGCGGCCGGCTGGGGGTAGCCGTAGCCACCGGGTTGCGGCTGCTGGGGCTGGGGCTGGGGCTGCTGCGGGGGCGGCGGGTAGCCGTAGCCCGGCTGCTGCTGGGGGTAGCCGTAACCGCCGGGCTGCGGGGCGGGTTGCGGCGGCTGCTGGGGCTGTTGCGGCGGGTAGCCGTAGCCGCCGGGCTGCGGTGCGGGCTGCTGGGCGTGGTGGACGGTCGGCGGCAGCGCGGGCGGGGGCGGCGGGGCGACCGGCGCGGCCGGGGCCCGGACCGGCCGGGGGTCGGCGGCGGGCTGCTCGGCGGCGGGCGTCGGCAGCGGGGTGGCCGGGGCGATCGTCCAGTCGTCCTCGTCGACCGGCAGCGGCGCGGCCGGGGGTCCGGCGGGCGACGGCTCGGCGGGCGACGGCTCAGCGGCCGGGCCGGGGAGGCGGACGTCCCCGCTGCGGTCGGTCAGGTCGACCGCGGAGTCGTTCGGGCCGGTGTTCCCGTCCTCGACGGCGATACCGAAGTCGGTGGCCAGCGCGACCAGTCCGTCCACGTAGCCCTGGCCGACCGCGCGGAACTTCCAGCCGCCGTCGCGGCGGTACAGCTCGGCGGCGACCAGCGCGGTGACCTGCTCGTCCTCGTCGATGGCGAACTCGGCCAGCGCGGGCGCGGCTTCGGGCGCGGCCGCGTCGAACAGCAGCACCCGCAGGTCGGGCACCGCGGGGAAGGCGCCGCCCTCCGCCGAGCCGGCCAGCACCACCCGGTCGACCTCGGGCGGCAGTTGCGCCAGGTCGATCTCCAGCGCGTCCCGCACCGTCCCGCCCGCGGCCTGCTTCGGCAGGTGCCGGACCAGGCCCGAGGGGTGCCGCGGCTGGTTGTAGAACACGAAGTCGGCGTCGTCGCGGACCTTGCCGTGGCCGGTCAGCAGCAGCGCCGAGGCGTCCACGTCCGGAATGCCCGGGGTGTCCGTCCACCGCAGGACGGCACGGACGGCGCCGGCCGTCAGAGGGATGTTGGCGCCCTTCGCCATCACGTGCGTCATAGCGCACCATCCTGCCGCCTGCCGGGGGCCCGGGACAACGCGGGGCGCGGCATCGGCGCGCCCCACCGGCGGGAACCCTCGGCGGGCCTCCCGGCGGGACCTCTCGGCGGGGCCGGCGAGGAGGCCGGTGGTGAGGCCGGTGGTGAGGCCGGTGGTGCGGTCCGCGGCGGGGCCGGTGGCGAGGTCGATGACGGGGCCGACAATCTTGCGAGAATTCGATGTTTCGAACTCTTTCGCCGAGGTCGTCCGGCCGTACGATGAACGGCCAACGGCCCGGATCGCTCCGCACCCCCGCGACGGCACCGGCGCTCCGGCGAACTTTCCGGCCGCGCCGACCGTCCCAAGGAGGGAGGGGCGTCAGCCGTTCCCGCCACCGGCGGGGCCCACCAGACCACAGCGGGAGAGCACCTTGCGCCACTTCGGGCATCTCGCGGACGACGTCCGCACCCGGCTCTTTCACGAGCAGCCCGCCGCCTTCGACCGCGACAGCGGGGCGTCCGTCCTCGCCACCGCGCTCGGCGCCACGCTCTACAGCCCCGCCACCCGGCCCACCCTGGCCCGCGACGTCCGCAAGCAGGCCGCCCGCGGCGTGGTCTCGATGGTGCTCTGCCTGGAGGACGCGATCGCCGACCACGAGGTCGACGGCGCCGAGCAGAACCTGGTCGCCCAGCTCACCGAACTCGCCGCGCAGGACGCCGACGCCGAACTGCCGCTGCTGTTCGTCCGGGTCCGGGCCGCCGAGCAGATCACCGACCTGACCGAGCGCCTCGGCCCCGCGCTGCGCCTGCTCAGCGGCTTCGTGGTGCCCAAGTTCACCGAGGACAGCGGCCTGCCCTTCCTGGAGGCGCTCACCGCCGCCGAGGAGCGCACCGGGCAGCGGCTGTTCGTCATGCCGGTGCTCGAATCGCCCGAACTCGCCCACCTGGAGAGCCGCCGCGAACAGCTGCACGGCATCGCCCGGCTGCTCGACAAGCACCGCGACCGGGTCCTCGCCGTCCGGCTCGGCGTCACTGACCTGTGCTCCGCGTACGGGCTGCGCCGCTCGCCCGACCTGACCGCCTACGACGTGGCCCTGGTGGCCGGCGTGATCGGCGACGTGGTCAACGTCCTCGGCCGGGCCGACGGCACCGGGCACACCGTCACCGGGCCGGTCTGGGAGTACTTCCCGCTGCACGAGCGGATGTTCAAGCCGCAGCTGCGCCGCACCCCGTTCGCCGAGGTCACCCCGCCCGCCGACGGGGTCCGGCAGCGGCTGATCGAGCACGACCTGGACGGGCTGATCCGGGAGATCGAACTCGACCGGGCCAACGGCCTGCTCGGCAAGACCTGCATCCACCCCAGCCACGTCGCCGCCGTGCACGCGCTGTCCGTGGTCACCCACGAGGAGCTGTGCGACGCCCGGGACATCCTGCAGCAGCACCGCGGCGGCGGCGGGGTCAGCCGCTCCGCGTACACCAACAAGATGAACGAGGCCAAGCCGCACCGGGCCTGGGCGGAGCGGGTGCTGCTGCGGGCCGAGGTGTTCGGCGTGGCCCGGGCCGAGGTCACCTTCGCCGAGCTGCTGTCGGCCTGCATCGGCTGAACGGCCTTCGTACGGACGGTTCCTGACGCCGGGTCAACCGATCGGCTGATGGGAGGGTCGGCCGGACGGCGCCGCGACCCTGGCCGGTCGGCCGATCCACGGGTCCCGGCGGGGCCCGTACGCTCGATGACGAACAGCGAACCGTGCGGGCGCGTGCCCGCGTCCGTCCCACTGGCACCACCAGCAGCATCAGTACCAGCAGCATCAGTACCAGCCGTACCAGCGCCAGCACCATCAGCACTGCCAGCACCGCCTTGCTCGTCGAGAGGAGCCCCGATGACTGCCGACACCGCCGGCACCGCCGCCCCCGGGCCCGTCGGGGCCGAACCCTGGACCGGCCAGTGGGTCACCGACCGGCTCGGCCTGCGCCTCACCGGCGGGCCAGAACTGACCGACCTGATCGGCCTCGCCCTGCGGGTCAACCCCAAGCGCGCCCACCTGCTGGTCTCCCGGGTGCTGGGCAAGCACGTCCCGCAGCGGCCCGCGGAGGTGCACGGCGCCGGGCTCGCGCTCGGCCGCCGGGTCGCCGAACTGCTCGGCCCCGAGGACGCCGCGCGCGCCGTCGTGCTCGGCTACGCCGAGACCGCCACCGCCCTCGGCCACAGCGTCGCCGACGGCCTCGACGCCCCCTACCTGCACTCCACCCGCCGCCCCGTCCCCGGCGTCGCCCCGCTCGGCGGCTTCGAGGAGGAGCACTCGCACGCCACCAGCCACCTGCTGCTCCCCGAGGACCCGCTGCTGCTGGCCGGGGACGGCCCGCTGGTGCTGGTCGACGACGAGTTCTCCACCGGCACCACCGTCCTCAACACCATCCGCTCCCTGCACGCCGCCCACCCGCGCGCGCACTACGTTGCCGTCGCCCTGGTCGACCTGCGCACCCCCGCCGACCGCGAACGGCTGCGCGCCGCCGCCGCCGAACTCGGCGCCCGCCTCGACCTGGTCGCCACCGCCGCCGGCGGCGTCGACCTGCCCGACGGCGTGCTGGACCGGGCCCGCGAACTGATCGCGGCCGCCCCCGCCCCGCAGCCCCCCGCCGGCCCGCCCGGCACCCTCGCCCGGCTCGACCTGCCCTGGCCCGCCGACCTGCCCGACGGCGGCCGGCACGGCTTCACCCCCGCCCACCGCCGCCGCCTCGACGCCGCCCTGCCCGCCCTCGGCACCGCCCTCGCCACCGCCGTCGGCCCCCGCCCCGGCCGGGTGCTGGTGCTCGGCTGCGAAGAGCTGATGTACGCCCCGCTCCGGCTCGCCGAAGCCCTCCAGCACGCCCTCCCCGACGCCGAGGTGCGCTTCTCCACCACCACCCGCTCCCCGGTCTTCGCCCTCGACGACCCCGGCTACGCCATCCGCACCCGCCTCGCCTTCGCCGCCCACGACGACCCCGCCGACCGCTCCACCGAGCGCTACGCCTACAACGTCGCCCCCGGCACCGACCCCGCCCGCCGATTCGACACCGTCGTCCTGGTCGTCGACGACCCCGCCGACACCCCCGCCCTGCACCACGGCCCCGCCGCCCTGCTGCCCGCCCTGCGCACCGCCACTGACCGGGTGCTGCTCGCCGTTCTCCCGTCGTACCGCCCCGCGCCACCCGCCCGACGCCCCGCTGCCCGAGCATGACCCCGTACCCGTCGAAGGCACCCCGCATGACCGCACACACCGCCCCGCCCACCACCCGCCCGCTGCACGGGCCGGCCTTCTCCAGCTACCCGGCCTCCGACGTCACCTGGCTGCTCAAGGACCTCTCCGGCGTCCACCTCGAAGCGCCCACCGAGGAGCGCGAGGAGGCCGTGCAGTCCGGCGGCGCCCACTACGCCGAGTCGCTGCCCGTCGAGTACCAGCCCAGCGCCGCCTACCAGCAGCTCTTCCACACCGCGCTGGAGGCCTCCGCGACCCGGCTGGCCACCGCCGTCGGCACCGTCGCCGAGACGCTGCTGCGCGAACGCGGCCCGCACCTGGTGCTCGCCTCGCTGGCCCGGGCCGGCACCCCCGTCGGCGTCCTGATCCGCCGCTGGCTCGCCCACGCCCACGGCCTCGACGTGCCGCACTACACCGTCTCCATCGTCCGCGGCCGCGGCATCGACCGGGTCGCCCTGCGCCACCTCGCCGCCCACCACCGCCCCGCCGACGTGGTCTTCGTCGACGGCTGGACGGGCAAGGGCGCCATCACCCGCGAGCTCGAACAGGCCCTGGCCGGCACCGGCTTCGACCCCGAACTCGCCGTCCTCGCCGACCCCGGCGGCTGCGTGCGCACCTACGGCACCCGCGACGACTTCCTGATCCCCTCCGCCTGCCTCAACTCCACCGTCTCCGGCCTGGTCTCCCGCACCGTGCTGCGCGCCGACCTGACCGGCCCGGACGAGTTCCACGGCGCCAAGTTCTACCGCGAGCTGGCCGGGGCCGACGTCTCCCGCCAGTTCGTCGACACCGTCGCCGCCGCCTTCCCGGCCGTCGCCGACGCCGTCGCCGCCGAGACCGCCCGGCTCGCCACCACCGACCGCACCCCCACCTGGGAGGGCTGGGCCGCCGTCGAACGGATCAGCGCCGAGTACGGCATCGACAGCGTCAACCTGGTCAAGCCCGGCGTCGGCGAGACCACCCGGGTCCTGCTGCGCCGCGTCCCCTGGCGGATCCTGGCCCGCCGCGGCGCCGGGGCCGACCTCGACCACGTCCGGCTGCTCGCCGACCAGCGCGGCGTCCCGGTCGAGGAGACCGACGACCTGCCCTACACCTGCGTCGGCCTGATCCACCCGCGCTACACCCGTGGCGCCACCGGCGCGGACGGCACCGCCGTCCACACCTGACCCTGCCCCCGAACGAAGGAGACCCCGCCCGTGCCGCAGTTCCTGGTCGCCAGCGACCTCGACCGCACCCTCGTCTACTCCAACCGCGCCCTCGCCCTGGACGTGCCCGACCGGCTCGCCCCACGGCTGCTCGCGGTGGAGGTGCACGACGGCAAGGCGCTCTCCTTCATGACCGAACAGGCCGCCGCCCTGCTCGCCGAGATCGCGGCCCTCGCCCCGGTCGTCCCCGTCACCACCCGCACCCGCGCCCAGTACGAGCGGATCCACCTCCCCGGCCCCACCGCCGACTGGATCCCCCCGTACGCGGTCTGCGCCAACGGCGGCCACCTCCTCGTCGACGGCGTCCCCGACCAGGACTGGCAGCGCGAGATCCGCACCCGCCTCGACGAGCGCAGCGCCCCGCTGCCCGAGGTCGTCGAACACCTCGCCCTGGCCGCCGACCCGGAGTGGACCCACAAGCGGCGGGTCGCCGACGAGCTGTTCGCCTACCTGGTCGTCGAACGGGCCGAACTCCCGCCCGGCTGGATCGAGAACCTCACCGCCTGGTGCGCCGAGCGCGGCTGGACGGTCTCCCTCCAGGGCCGCAAGGTCTACGCCGTCCCCGCCCCGCTCTCCAAGAGCGCCGCCCTGGAGGAGGTGCGCCGGCGCGCCGGCGCCCGGACCGTCCTGGCCGCCGGCGACTCGCTGCTGGACGCCGAACTCCTCCTCGCCGCGGACCTGGCCTGGCGGCCCGGGCACGGCGAACTCGCCGAGACCGGCTGGACGGCGCCGGACGTCACCGCCCTCACCGAGACCGGGGTGGGCGCGGGGGAGGAGATCCTCCGCCAGATGCTCAAGCACCTCGGCTGAGGGGAGGGGAGGGCGGGAGCGGACCGCTCCCCGCTCCCCGCTCCCGGTGCTGCGACTAACCGCAGCAGCCGCCACCGCAGCAACCGCCGCCACCGCCACCGCTGGGCGCCGGGGCCGAGGCGGCCGCGCCGGTGACGGCGACGGTGGAGAGCAGCTTGACGGTGTCGGGGTGGCCGTCGGGGCAGGTGGCCGGGTCGTTGGCCCGGGCCATCGGGCGGTTGAGCTCGAAGGTGGCGCCGCAGGAGCGGCAGCGGAAGTCGTAGCGAGGCATACCGAGCAGGGTACCCAGGGGGTGGCGCGGGAACGGTTCAGTGGCCGCGGATCATCGAGACCACTTCGGCCGCGGTCTCCCGGACGGCGGCCAGCTCGGTCAGGAAACGCCAGTAGTCCGGGTGCCGGCCGGCCTCCTCCAGGGCGGCGACGGCCCGGTCGAGGCGGCCCACCGCGGCGTCCAGCGGCCCGGCGTGCCGCGGATCGGGAGCCTGCCGGCCGGCCATGGCGAGGCGCTGGGCGTCGCGCAGGGCGAACCGGGTGCGCTCGATCTCGCGCTGCGGGTCGTGCTGGACCTCGTTCAGCTGCTGCAGCCGGTCGTTGACCGCGTCGACCGAGCCCCCGGCGGTGTCGAGCAGCGCGCGCACGGTGCCGATCGCGGCCGTCGCCTCCGCCCAGCGCTGCTCGTCGCGGGCCCGGCCGGCCTCGGCCAGCCTGGTGCGGGCGGTGCGGACGGCGTCGGCGGTCTGCGCGGGCACCTGCTGGAGGTCCTGCCAGCAGGCCGTCGAGAACCGGCGGCGCAGCTCGCTGAGCGCCGGGTCGACGGTGTGGGCCCGGTTCTCCAGGGCGTCGATGCGGGTGCGCAGCGAGGCCACCCGGCGGTCGATCTCGGCGGCCCGCTCCGGGAGTTGCGCCGCCTCGGTGCGGACGGCCTCGGCCCGCCGGGCGACGTCCTCGGCCCGCTGCAGGGTGGCCGGGACGCCGTGCTGGGAGACGCCCTGGTTGAGCCTGGTCAGCTCGGGCGCGAGCTCGGCCAGCCGGGTCGCCAGGTCGTCCGCGCGCAGGCCCGCGCCGCGGACCTGCTCCAGGGCGGTGGTCGCGGCGAGCAGCGCCTGCTTGGCCCGTTCGACCGCGGGCGTGACCCGGATCAGCTGGGCCTCGGCGTGGTCGACGATCGGCTGCAGGCGGCTGAGGAAGGTGCCCAGCTCGGTGCGCTTGGCGTCCAGCTCGCGCTTGGCCTGTTCGAGCTGCTGCTTGGCCCGGGCGACCGCGCCCGGGTCGGCCTCCGCGGACTCCAGGTCGACGGCGTCCAGCGCGCCCAGGTAGGCGACGGTGACCTGGTCGATCCGGGCGGTCAGGTCGGCGAACTCCTGCTCCACCCGGCGGGCGGTGGCGGGCTCGCCCGCCGACTTCACGGTCTCCACCGCGAGCAGCGCGTCCCGCTGGGCCGAGTCCAGCTCGTAGAACGACTCCTGGGCGGCCTCCCGGGCCGCCCTGGCGTCCGCGCGCACGCCGTCCCGACGGCCGCCGCCCCACCAGCCGCCCCGACCCCCGCCACCGCCGCCGGCCACCCTCACCACGTGCTCCCTGCTCCGTATCCGTCCCGCCGCTTCCCCGCCATTCTTGCCGATCACCCGCCCCGCCCGGCACCCCCCGTCCCCGCCCCCTTCCGAAGGGGTGCGGCGAACCACTCCCGGGACCAGGTAGTCTGTCCACTCGTCGTGTGACCGGCCGCGCCGGTGCACTTCGGCGAGGGCGCATAGCTCAGCGGTAGAGCGCCGCCCTTACAAGGCGGATGTCGGCGGTTCGAAACCGTCTGCGCCCACAGTGTGTGAGCTGGAGCAGAGCCCCGGACCGACCTCGGCCCGGGGCTTTTGACATCAGAAACCGACATTCACCTGGCTGTGGCCGAGGATCTCCATCACCACACGGGGTGAGTCTCTGCAGACCACCGGCAGGGGTCCGTGCCGTGGAGTGCGGCGTGCATCTGGATGGCCGCACTTTTGCCTCCGCCGCGATCCGGTGGAACGACCGGTAGACGTGCGTAGGTTCCACTGTCCGACCGGTCCCGGTGGTGAAGATGCGCCTGGTCTCCGTCCAACCGTCGTTGCCCGCCTGGCTGGCCTCGGCCTCTCGGAGCCGGTGCTGCCACAGGGCCATGAGGGCGCTCCGGGGGAGCGGCATCGAGGAGCGATCCTGGCAAGGGGCCTGGCGGCCGAGCAGATCGTAGAACGGCTGGGAGTCAGCGTACGCACGGTCGAGCGGTGGGGCGAGGCCAAGGAGCAGCGCCGGCTGTACTGATGCTTCCAGTACGTCCTGGCCAACCTGCTGCAATGTGACTGTCGGGACCTCCAGTCGGACAAGCAGACCACCAGCCAGACGGCCGAGGCCGGCCGCGCCGAGTTGACTCGGCTCTACCCACACCGCGCCGTAGTGCCCAAGGAGTTGCGGACCTCGCTCTACTCGGGCGCCACCCGGCACTTCGACCTGGTCGTCTACGCGGGCTTCTGGCTCTCAGAGGGCGTTGCGTCCTGTTGTTTAGTCCCGGATTGTCGAGCTGATGGTGGTTCATGTGCCGCGCCATGTCGGGGTGCTCTCGTCGGTGAGTCTGCGGGTCATGAGGTTGATCATCGCGACGTAGATCATGGCTTCGGAGCGGTGCGCGTGTGCTTCGTAGTCGCGGGCCGGGGGGCGGAGGTTCATGAGCTGGCCGAGCGTTCTCTTGACGGTCCACCGCCGCGGCAGGACAGCGAAGCCCCTGGTGGCGGGGGCGCGGCGGACGATGTGCATGTCGATGCCCAGGGTGGCGGCGTGTTCGACGAGGTGCTGGCGGTAGCCGCCGTCGACCCAGGTCTTTCGGGCCGCGGGATGCTCTGAGGCGACTCGTTCGATTCGGCCAGATTGCGGGCAAGCGAGGATCCTGCCCGACTCGCGGGTCAGCTTACGGCCCACCGATCATGCTCGGACCCAGACCAGACAGGACATCGGCCAAAACCGCTCCACCGCCCGCAAGATATCCGGATGGCCGAAATCACTACTCCGGAAGGTCAAACAATCTTGGCTCATCATTTTGCGTACGAGTCCGCTTGGGGCGCTTCTTAGGATCCAATTCTTCGATGGGGCCAATAATCCTGAGAACGGTTGCATTGTAGAGCCAGCTAAGATTGCCCTCCTTCTCTAGGGTGCCGCTGACCTGGATCCCAAGATCCTCCTCGTGGGCACGGATAGCAGCGTGGTAATCCTCTTCGTCGGCCAGCCGAACGCGCACCTTTCGGGGAGCCCCAGAGCCGATGGACTCTACTCCAAAAACCCCTGGGCTCCCCGCTTGCTTCTTGGCCAGTAGATGCACCCGGCCAATGACAGTCACATATTCTGGGCCATCATCCTCTGCAAGTTGCTGCGCGGCCTTGGTTAGCACCTCAGCGTCAGATCCCTGCAGTTCATACCTAATCGAAGCGGATCCATCAAATGGAACGGCTGAATCCCAGTCAACAGTGATGTCCGCACCGTCCGACATAGAAGCCATCCCTAGGAGGGCGTTCGTCATCTCGTAAGAGACGCCGTTCTGGACGCCCTCAAGGAACCCGGACAGAGTACCCGTACTCTTGAAATGATCGACAGCTTCAAGCGTTGCCTCGACGGCCTTGACGACGGCCTCACTTACGGCGCGGGATGAAACCGCACCAAAGCCTTCTAGAGCTGGCTCGGGTTCGGACTTCAAGGGAACGTATCCTGCAGGCGAAACGAAAGCCGTGACGATGTAGCTACCGGGAGCCGTCTGCCCCATCAAAACTTGATCAAGATACCGGCTTGCAAATCGGCCGTGCCGATTGACAAAGTGCCTCTCCGGCCCCATGTAGTACTTAGCGCCCGCAATCATGGCTCGACGTGCCGACTCGATCAAACGTTCACCACTTCGCCAGTCGATGAGCCCGCTGGGGGCGGCACTTTC
The DNA here is from genome assembly GCF_026802215.1 of Kitasatospora sp. YST-16. Classification (NCBI taxonomy): domain Bacteria; kingdom Bacillati; phylum Actinomycetota; class Actinomycetes; order Kitasatosporales; family Streptomycetaceae; genus Kitasatospora; species Kitasatospora sp. YST-16. The sequence continues at coordinate 2,017,430 of NZ_CP113837.1, read as the reverse complement.
ACGGCAAAAACGGAATTCATCAGAGCTGTTTATAGCAAGCCTGGGAAAGATTGTGCGAATCCAGAAGTCATGATTCTGTGCAATCTGATTTAGTGCCACCTCCATTATCTCTCGATAGTCAGGATCTTCCTGATCCAGCGGGAGAAGGAGGCCGGCGGAACGAGACGGGAGAGAATTCTCCCCAGGAGGTGCCAGTCGTAGATAAACCCCCCTGCGCCCGCCGGCGAGCTTCCACCCTGATTCCTCCAGCAGGACGGCGAGTTTTTCTGGGTTGACTCGATCCGCCAAAGCGGATGCGGACGGCTCAGCCATGAAGCGAATCACCCCTATCCACTCGATCCATAAGCTTAATCAGGGTTTGTGCGTCAAATACATCACTGGTTGAAATTTTGACGCTGGGCTTCTGGATGCTTGCGTCGGCGTGCATGCCTTCCAAGTGTTTCCAGTAGCAGGCGCGCCTAGTCAGTAGGCCACCGTGCGTGACCTCCGTCCAGTCGGCCTGAATAGGCGGTGTGGTCATAACGATCAGCACCGACTTGAAGTTACGGCGAGGCTTGGCTAGATGGTCGAAGTACTGGCGCTTCGTGAACTGGTAGCTGAACGTATCCTTCGCCGGATCCGGGTTGATCTGAGTAGTGCACTTGAGCTGGGCAAGGAGCATCACCTCCTCTTCAAGAGGAGTGGCTGGCGGCCTAATAAAGGTCACATCCATGCCCCAGAGATCGGTGTCGACACGCTCGACTGTGCACCCGGCGGTAGCAGCCACGCTGGTCACATACCCGAGCTGCAGCAGCTCCATCATGTCCGTGACCGTTTTGGGGTCTACAGCCTGAATGTGGCTTTGGCGTGGCCTGCTCGTGTCACTTGCCTCGCTCGCCGCCACCATAGGCACACCTCCCAACAGGAAGCGTAGGTTACCGGGGGCGACCGGTACATGTGTTCTCTGTTTTCCGCCATGGATCGAACACTAGTGCTGGGCCGTGACAGTGGCCAGGCTTGGATATGTCCGAGGGGCCGGATCCGTTGGACTACCGCCCCACGCCATGATCAGGAGCAGTGACGGACCAACTGCCACTGCCTGGGCCTGCGGGTTGGGAGCGACGACGTGGTGTTGAGTGTCTAACTGCGCTACAACAGGCTCACACTTCGGCAGACAAGCACGGACGTTCGGGGACTGTGTGCGCAGGTCAGCGATGATGTAGTCCCAGGACAGGCCGATAACCAGGTTGCTTCGGGACGAAGAGGCCACCTGTTGTGACAGCCCGAGGGCCTGCACTGCTGCACGCAGTCCGGGCCCTCGACCGTTCCACGCGACTGAGACCACAGGAAGCCGACCGTCTGACATCAGAGCCCGACATCAACAGCAACAGACGGCAGCAGTCCAACGAGTACGTGAATGCCACAGCACCCCGCCCCCGGAGTGCATCCGTACTCGTCGGGAGGTGGCCCGGTCGAACTTGCAAGGCGGATGTCGGCGGTTCGAAACCGTCTGCGCCCACCTCGCACAGCAGTAGGACAGCCAAAGGCCCAGGTCGGAGCAGGAATCCGACCCGGGCCGTTCGCTTTTTCCGGGCGGGGTCGCCCGGGGCGTTGCGGGGGCGGGTGCCGAGCCGGTTGCATGGCGGGATGGCAGAGGACGCGGGGGCCGGGCGGCCGGTGGTGTACCTGTTCGGGTCGGCGGCGGGGGTGGTGACCGGGATCGAGGGGGCGGTGCGGGCGGGCCTGGAGCGGGGGTGGGACGTGGCGCTCGGGTTGACCCCGACGGCGCGGGAGTGGCTGGCGGGGCGGGTGCCGGAGCTGGAGGGGCTGACCGGGCACCCGGTGAAGTCCGCGTACCGCAGGCCGGGGCAGCCGGACGTGCTGCCGCCCGCCGACGCGGTGCTGTTCGCGCCGGCCACCTTCCACTCGGTCAACAGCCTGGCGCTGGGCCTGACCTCCTCCTGGGTGGTCGGCTACGCGGCGGAGGCGGCGGGCAAGGGCGTCCCGGTGCTGCTGATGCCCTGCGTCAACACCGCGCTGGCCGCCCACCCGCAGTTCCCGCGCAGCGTGGCGGCGCTGCGCGAGGCGGGTGTGCAGGTGCTGCTGGGCGAGGGCGGCTTCGTCCCGAACGAGCCCGGCGCGGCCGCCCCGTACCCGTGGGACGCGGCCCTGGACGCGGTGGCCCGGGCGCTGGCGGAGCGGGCCGCCCGGGGGAACGGTGCTGCGGGCGGGGCCTAGCCGGGGCGGCTGCCCGGGGTGACGAGTCCGGTCTCGTAGGCCACGACGACGGCCTGGGCGCGGTCCCGCAGGCCGAGCTTGGCGAAGATCCGGGCCACGTGGGTCTTCACCGTGGCCTCGCTGAGGGTCAGTGCGCCGGCCAGTTCGGTGTTGGACAGGCCGCGTCCGAGCAGGGCCAGCACCTCCAGTTCGCGCGGGGTGAGCGCGTGCAGGCGGCGGGGGGCGGCCGGGGTGCCGGGGGGACGGGCCGGGTCCGGGTCGCCGGTGGAGGTGGAGGTGGAGGTGGAGGTTGCGGTGGCGAAGCGTTCGACCAGTCGCCGGGTGATCGAGGGCGCGAGCAGGGCGTCCCCGGTGTCGACCAGCCGGACGGCGGCGGCCAGGTGGGCGGCGGTGACGTCCTTCAGCAGGAAGCCGCTGGCGCCGAGGGAGAGCGCGGCGTAGACGTAGCGGTCGAGGTCGAAGGTGGTCAGCATGAGCACCCGGCAGTGCGGGTCCTGCGCCAGGATGCGGCGGGCCGCCTCCAGGCCGTCGAGGTTCGGCATCCGGATGTCCATCAGGACGACGTCGGGCCGCAGTTCGCGGGCGGCCGTCACCGCCTCCACGCCGTCGGCGGCCTCGCCGACCACGTCGATGCCGCGCGCGGTCAGGATCATCCGGAAGCCGGTGCGGATCAGCTCCTGGTCGTCGGCGATCAGCACCCGGGGCGAGGGCGCGGACGAAGGCGAGGGCGCGGCCGGGCCGGGTGCCGCGGCGTCGGCGGTCACGGCCGCTCCAGGGGAGGCGGGCGCGGACCCGGTAGCCGCCGCCGAGGCGCCGGCGGGCGTCCAGCTCGCCGCCGTAGACCGCGACCCGCTCCCGCAGCCCCAGCAGCCCGTGCCCGGCACCGTCCTGCCGCCCGGCCCCGTCCTGCGGCTTGCCGGCGCCCGGCGGACGCCCGGCCGGCTGACCGCCGGAGCGGACGCCCGGCCGGTCGCCGGGCCGGTCGCCGGAGAGGACGCTGGGTCCGCTGTTCAGCACCTCGACCCGCAGGGCGTGCTCGGCGTAGCGGACGGTGACCTCGACGGGGCGGCCGTCGCCGTACTTGAGGGCGTTGGTCAGGGCCTCCTGCACGATCCGGTAGGCGGTGGTGTCGATCCCGGCCGGCAGCGGTCGCGGCTCGCCGGAGATCCGCACCTCGACCGGCAGTCCGGCGAAGGAGAAGCGGTCGACCAGGGCGCCGAGCCGGTTCAGGCCGGGCTGCGGGGAGAGCCGGGCCTCCGCACCGTCCTCCTCGCCGTCCTGGGAGGGGGCCAGCAGGCCGAGCAGGTGGCGCAGTTCGGTCATGGCGTCCCGCCCGGCGCGTTCGACGGCCGCCATGGCCGTCGCGGCCTGTTCCGGCATGGTGGCCAGCACCTCGCGGGCGGCGGTGGTCTGCACCACCATCAGGCTCACGTTGTGGCTGACGATGTCGTGCAACTCCCGTGCGATCCTCGCCCGTTCGGCGTCGATGGCGGCCTCGGCGGCGCTCTCCCGCTCGCGTTCGAGCAGCCAGCCGCGGTCGTCGAGCGCCTTGCGGTGGCGCCGCCGCTCCCGGGCCAGTGCCGCGGCGAGCCACCCCGCCGCCGCGCCGGTCGCCGCCAGCGCGGCGAGCAGTCGTTCCGTCTCGGATCCCCACACGGGGACCCACCTTGGCAGGCCGCGCCGGGCTCCGCATCATCCGCCGGGAGCAGCCCGTACATCTCCGGGATGACCCGGGCCGGCGGTTACATCCGCAGGCCGACGACCGGCGGGTGCGGCCGCCCGTAGCTTTCCTGCCATGGACACGGACGACGGCACCGGCAAGGTGGTCTTACGCCTCGACGGCGTGCGCAAGGAGTACGGGGACGCGGTCGCGCTCGACGGCGTCTCGCTGGAAATCAGGGCGGGGGAGGCGGTGGCGGTGATGGGACCGTCGGGCTGCGGGAAGTCGACGCTGCTCAGCATGGTGGCGGGCCTGGACCGGCCGACCGCGGGGTCGGTCGTGGTGCACGGGGAGGACCTCGGGGAGCTGGACGAGACCGGTCTGGCGCTGTACCGGCGCCGGCGGATCGGCATGGTCTTCCAGTTCTTCCACCTGATCGACGACCTGTCGGCGCTGGACAACGTCGCGCTGGCGGCCCAGCTGACCGGGACGTCGGCCCGGGCGGCGCGCCTGCGGGCGCTCGAACTCCTCGACGAGCTGGGGATCGCCGACCGGCGCAACGCCTACCCGGCGGTGCTCAGCGGCGGCGAGCGGCAACGGGTCGCCGTGGCGCGTGCCCTGATGAACCGTCCGGCGGTGCTGCTGGCCGACGAGCCGACCGGCGCGCTGGACAGCCGCTCCGGCGAGCAGGTGATGGACCTGCTGATCGACCTCAACCAGATCGGCCAGACGCTGCTGATGGTCACCCACGACCCGCGCCTGGCCACCCGCTGCGCCAGCCGGCTGATCGAGTTCGCCGACGGCAGGGTGGCCCGCGAGAGCACCCTGGAGCGGTCGGCATGAGCGCGGTCTGGTCGGCCTCGCGGGCCGCGGTGAAGCGCCGGCGGCTGCAGACGACGATCATCGGCGTCGTCGTCCTGCTCTCCACCGCGACGATCACCATCGCGCTGGCGCTGATGGCGGCGGCCGCCGCCCCCTTCGACGACGCGTTCGCCCGGCAGAGCGGCGCGCACGTGGTGGCGGTCTTCGACGGTTCCGGGGTGACGGACGGGCAGTTGGCGCGGACGGCGGGGAGCCCGGGCGTGCAGGCCGCGGCCGGCCCGTTCGCCGAGGCGGTCGTCAACGTCCCCGAGGGGGTGCGGGGCTTCGTGGCCGGCCCGCTGACGGTGGTGGGCCGGCCCGCGCCGGACGGCCGGGTGGACCGGGTGGACCTGTGGGCCGGCCGCTGGCCCGCGGGGCCGGGCGAGATCGTCCTGAACAGCGGCCCCGCCAACGGCGCCTCGTTCGCCCCGGACCGCACGGTGCCGCTGCCCGACGGGTCGGTGCTCAGGGTGGTCGGCTTCGCCTCCAGCGTGAGCCAGTCGGCCGGCGGGTGGGTGACCCCGGAGCAGGCCGCGGCCCTGCACCCGACGGCCGTCCAGATGCTCTACCGCTTCACCGCCGCCGGGACGGACGCCGAGGTCCGGGCCGGGCTCGCCGCGGTCACCGCCGACCTGCCCGCGGGCGCGCTGACCGGCTCGCAGTCCTACCTGGACCTGCGCCGCAGCGTCGCCACCCGGACCGGCGCCTACGTCCCGTTCCTGATGACCTTCGGCGTCCTCGGGCTGGTGGTGGCGGTCCTGATCGTGGTCAACGTGGTCGGCGGCGCGGTGGTCTCCGGGTTCCGGCACATCGGGGTCCTGAAGGCGGTGGGGTTCACCCCGAACCAGGTGGCCGCGGTCTACGTGCTGATGGTCTCGGTGCCCGCGGTGCTGGGCTGCCTGCTGGGCACCCTCCTCGGCGACCTGCTGGCCGGGCCGCTGCTGGCCGGGGCGTTCCAGGGGCTCGGGATCCGCGGTACCGGCGTCGACCACCGGGTGGACGCCGTGGCGCTGCTGGGCATGCCGCTGGTGGTGGCGCTCGCCGCGCTGGGCCCGGCGCTGCGGGCGCACCGGCTCTCGGCGGCCGAGGCGATCAGCGCGGGCAGCGCCCCGCGGGCCGGGCGGGCGCTGGGCGTCCAACGCCGGCTCGGGTCGCTGCGGCTGCCGCGCGCGGTCAGCCTGGGGCTGGGCCAGCCCTTCGCCCGTCCGGCCCGTACCGCGCTGACCACGGCGGCGATCGTCCTCGGCGTCACCGCGGTGACCCTGGCGAGCGGTCTGACCGGCACCATGACCGCCTACTCGGACGCGGAGGAGCACAACGGCACCTACCAGGTCGAGGTCTCCGTCGACCGGCCCGACCGGCCGGGCGGGGCCGTCCCGGCGCTGGGCGACGGCGCCGCGGAATCGCTGCTGCGCTCGCTGGGCGCGGTGCAGGTCACCGCCGTCGGGTGGCAGAACGTCAAGCTCGCCGGCTCCGCGCAGAGCCTCAGCGGCCAGTTCCTCCGCGGGGACTCCGCGAGCCTGCACTACGCGGTGGTCAAGGGGCACTGGCTGGACGGCCCGGGGCAGGTCGTGGTCTCGGGGGGCTTCCTGCGCCAGCGCGGCCTGGCGGTCGGCGACCCGGTGCACCTGGACCTGGGGGAGCGGCGGACCACGGTGACGATCGTCGGGCAGCTGATGTCCTACGACCCCGACGGGGTGCTGTCCAACTGGGAGACCTTGCAGCGGCTCGCCCCGGAGCAGCGGGCCGGGGACTACCTGGTGCAGCTCGCCCCGGGGGCCGACGCCGGCGCCTTCGCGGCGGCCTTCCGGACGGCGGCCGGGCCCGGGTTCCGGGCCCAGGAGCACCCGGACGAGCTGAACCAGGGGACCTTGACGGTCGTCGGCTTCGCGTCGCTCTTCACCGCGATGCTGGCCGTGGTCGCCGCGCTCGGGGTCTTCAACACGGTGGTCCTCACCACCCTCGAACGCCGCCGCAGCCTGGGCATGCTCAAGTCGATCGGGATGACGCCCCGGCAGGTCACGGTGATGACGGTGACCTCGATGGCGGCGCTGGGGGCGGTCGGCGGCGCGATCGGCCTCCCGCTCGGGATCCTCGCCCACCGCCTGGTGGTGCCGGCGGCCGGGCGCGCGGCGCGGATCGACTTCCCGGCGTCGATGCTGCACGTCTGGCACGCGCCGCTGCTCGTCCTGCTGCCCTTCTCGGGCCTGCTGATCGCGGTGCTCGGCGCGTACGTCCCGGCGCGGTCCGCGGCCCGGCTGACCATCGCGCAGGTGCTCCGCTACGAGTGAACCGGCGCGGCCCCGGCCGGAGTCGACGCCGCGTCAGAGCAGCTTGCGCGGGGCGACGGCCGGGGCGGGGTCGCCGGGGCGGCGGTGGGGGTGGAGCAGGGCGGCCGCGGTGCGGAGCCTGGCGGCGGCGCGGGCGGGCAGGACCAGGGTGCAGAGGTGGCCCTCGCCGCGGGGGCCCTCGACCAGCCAGGAGGTCCAGGGGAGTTGGAGGGTGGCGGCGGGGCTGAAGGCGACCGGGCGGTGGCCGGCCAGCGGGAGGTCCTGGAGGCCGAGGCGGCACCAGCTGGAGACGGTGAGGGTGCGGCGGGCGGGGTCGAACCCGGCCGGGACGCAGTCGGCGACGCGGTCGCGGCCGATCTCTTCGAGGAAGCGCAGGTTGCTCCGGACGCCGAGGTGCTTGTCGGTGAACTCCTCGACGGCGGTGCGCAGTTCGGCGGCGTACCGGGCGGGGGCGGTGCCGGGGCGGTAGGGCAGCCGGATCTCGCCGAGCAGGTTGCCGAGGGTGCCGTCGGGCAGGCCGAGGACGCGGCGGAGGTTGACCGGCACGGTGAGGGTCTGCTCCTCGTCGCCCGCGCCGTCCACCTCGCGCAGCACGTGCAGCAGGTGGGCGCAGAGCGCGTCGTTGGCGGACAGGCGGCGGCCGGCCTCGGCGCTGTGGGCGGCGCGCAGCCGCTCGGTCTCGGCGGGGGAGAACCAGATCTGGACGGTGCGGTTGGCGAGGGCGGCCCCGGCGACGGCCCGGCGCAGTTCGGCGGCCTCGGCGGCGTCGGGCAGCCGCAGGCCGGGGGTGCCGCAGTCCTCGGCGGGCAGGTGGGCGTCGAGCTGGAGGTCGCGGTCGGGGGCGCGGTGGGCCTCGGGGAGGGCGGTGCCCTCGGTGCAGGCGGACCAGGTGCGCAGCAGCAGGGCGAAGGTCTGCATGTCGCCGACGGCGTGGTGCCAGGAGACGCCGAGCGCGCAGGTGCCGTCGGTGAGCCGGTTGAGCCGGACGGTGAGCAGCGGCAGCGGTTCCCGGCGGGCCTCGGTGGCGCGGACGTGGTCGACCAGGCCGCCGGCGGGCAGCGCCATCCGGTCGAGCGCCTCGGTGAGGGTGTGGGGGGCGTCGGCGACGGTGAAGGGGACGCCGGAGTCGTCGGTGTCGATCCAGAGGCCGCCGTCGGCGCCGGTGCGCAGGCGGCCGGCGAACTCGGGCAGGTGGCCGAGGGCGCGGGCGAGGCCGTCGGCGAGGACGTCGGGGTCGAGCGGGCGGTCGTGGAAGAGGACGACCGAGACCGGCAGGTCGGCGAGCAGCAGGTCGCCGACGGAGCACCGGACCGGCCCGGGGCCGGGGCGGCCGGCCCGGACGGTGCGGACCTCGGTGTCGGACGTCAGCGTGCCGGTCATCCCGGTTCCCTCCCCTGATCCCTGAAATGACGGGGGAACGATAGGGGCCCGCGGGCGGGGACACCAGAGGTGTCCGAACGAACGGTTCCGGTCCGGACCGGTATGTGGTGTTTCTCATACTCATGCCCGAAAAGGCGGAAACGGGGTGTGGTGCGGTTTTCGTCCCCGGTCGAGCGGCGGCCCGGAAGGAGGAAACAAAGGCTGTTGACGCCAAAAGACCATGAAATCAACGGAAGATCACCCTACCATTCGAGTGAAGCGAAGGTGATCGACCGGCTTCTGCCTCGGCCTGCTGCGGAAACAGTGGGGGTTACGGTTCCGGCATGGTTCAGCTCCACAACCGCCCGGGCGTCGACGAAGCCCCCGGTGCCCAAGCCCCGGGCGGCGTCCGCTCCAAGGGCCTCGACAGCGACTCGGTGGGCCTGCTCGGCAACGCGGTGATCGGCGTGTCCACCGTCGCCCCGGTGTACTGCCTGACCACCACCCTGGGCACCACGGTGGCCGCCGTCGGCCTGCAGATGCCGGCCCTGTTCCTGGCCGGCTTCCTGCCGATGATGCTGGTGGCCTTCGCCTACCGGGAGCTGAACAAGGCGATCCCGGACAGCGGCACCTCGTTCACCTGGACGGTCAAGGCGTTCGGCCCCAAGGTCGGCTGGATGTGCGGCTGGGGCCTGGTGATCGCCACCATCATCGTGCTGTCCAACCTGGCGGGCGTCGCCACCGAGTACCTGTACCTGCTGCTCGGCGAGATCACCCGCAGCGACTCGGTCGCCGCGCTGAACGGCAACAAGCTGGTCCACGTGGCCACCTGCCTGGCGCTGATCGCGGTGGCCACCATGATCAGCTACCGCGGCATGACCGCCACCAAGGGCGTCCAGTACGCCCTGGTCGGGCTGCAGTTGGCGGTCCTCGGGCTGTTCGGCGTGATGGCGATCGCCAAGGCCGCCGGCCACGGCGCGGCCGGTTCGCTGCACTTCTCCTGGAGCTGGCTCGACCCGTTCCGGGCCAGTTCGTTCAGCTCGTTCGTGGCGGGCCTGTCGCTCTCGCTGTTCATGTACTGGGGCTGGGACGCCTGCCTGAGCGCCAACGAGGAGACCGGCGGCAGCGAGAAGACCCCCGGCCGGGCCGCGATGCTGGCGATGGCGGTGCTGGTCGGCTCCTACCTGTTCACCGCCGTCGCGGTGCAGATGTACGCGGGCATCGGCACCACCGGCACCGGCCTGGGCAACCCGGAGACCTCCTCCAACGTGCTGGCCGTGCTGGCCGGCCCGGTGATGGGCACCGGCCTGGGCGTGCTGCTGTTCGTCGCGGTGCTGGCCTCCGCCTCCGCGAGCCTGCAGACCACCTTCATCCCGGTCAGCCGCACCGTGCTGGCGATGAGCGTGTACGAGGCGCTGCCCGCCTCCTTCACCACCGTCAACGAGCGCTACCGGACCCCGGGCCGGGCGATCGTCACCGCGGGCGTCGGCACCGGCGCGTTCTACACCGTGATGACCCTGGTCAGTTCGCACGTGCTGGCCGACACCATCGCCGCGCTGACGCTGATGATCTGCTTCTACTACTCGCTGACCGCGTTCGCCTGCGCCTGGTACTTCCGCCGCGACCTGCGCAACTCGGTCCGCGACGCGCTGCTCAAGTGCGTCTTCCCGCTGATCGGCGGGCTCACCCTGGCCGCGATCTTCGCCAAGTCACTGGTCGACATGGCCGACCCCGCCTACGGCAGCGGCAGTTCGGTGTTCGGCGTCGGCTCGGTCTTCGTGGTCGGGGCCGGGCTGCTGGCGCTGGGCCTGCTGGTGATGGCCGTGATGACGCGCCGCAGCCCGGCGTTCTTCCGCGGCGAGGTGCTCACCCGGGACACCCCCGCCCTGGTCGTCCCCGACTGAGCCGGGGAGCGCCGAGGGCCCCGAACCACCCGGTGGTTCGGGGCCCTTCGGCGTCGCGGGGCGGGTCAGTACGCGACGGTGAAGCGCTCGCCGAGGTGCGCGGGGTCCTCGACCTCGTCCAGCAGCGCCACCGCGTAGTCCTCGGTGGAGATCCGGCTCTCGCCGTCCGCGCCGATCAGCAGGTCCTCCAGGCCCGTGCGGTAGGCGTCGGTGCGCTCGCCGGGGGCGATGGTGCCGGCCGGGGAGAGGTTGGTCCAGCGCAGGTCGCTGACGGTGCGCAGGAAGTCCAGCGCGTCGCCGTGCGCGTGCATGATCTGCAGCAGGAACTCCGGCAGGCCGGGGGTGTCCCAGACCTGCTTGCCGTCGGGGGTGCGCAGCGAGCCCGCGCCGCCCACCGTGACCAGCCGCGGCGCGTCGGTGCCGAGCGTGCGCAGCCCCGTCACCAGCGACTCGAAGGACGGCTTGATCAGCGCCTGGTGGCCCGGCCCGTCGCCGCCGCCGACCGCGCTGACCACCACGTCGGCGCCCTTGGCGTGCTCGGCCACCGAGGCCGGGTCCAGCACGTCGCCGACCGCGACGGTCAGCGCGGGGTGGACGGTCGTCAGCTTGGCGGGGTCGCGGACCACGGCGGTCACGGTGTGGCCGCGGCGCAGCGCCTCGTCCAGCACGCGGGAGCCGATGGTGCCGGTGGCGCCGTACAGGGTGATGGTGCTCATCGTGTGGGTCTCCTCTGGTGGGTCCGCCGATTGGCGTTTTCCGTCGACACCACGACCGTACGGGCGGGCCGGGCAGGTGGGCGAGGTGCCGGGCCGACAGGGGCTGGTGAAAAACGGACAGCCGTCGGGCGCGGGGGAGCGGGGCGGGCGGGCGGCTCTGCAACGTTTTGTTGAAACCTACCTTGACGGCCCCGGCGCGGCCGTCTTAGCTTGCTTTCGCATTCCAAAACTATTCTTCCGTATCGCGGAAGAAGCGTCGACGGCAGGAGTAGCCGATGCCCCGCATGACAGCCGCCCGCGCGGCCGTGGAGATCCTCAAGCTCGAAGGCGTCGAGGTGGCGTTCGGCGTGCCCGGCGCCGCGATCAACCCCTTCTACGCCGCGCTCAAGGCCTCCGGAGGCATCCGGCACACCCTGGCCCGGCACGTCGAGGGCGCCTCCCACATGGCCGAGGGCTACACCCGGGCGAAGGTGGGCAACATCGGTGTCTGCATCGGGACGTCGGGCCCGGCCGGCACCGACATGATCACCGGCCTGTACTCGGCCACCGCCGACTCGATCCCGATCCTGTGCATCACCGGCCAGGCCCCGGTCGCCCGGCTGCACAAGGAGGACTTCCAGGCCGTCGACATCGCCTCGATCGCCAAGCCGGTCACCAAGGCCGCCACCACCGTGCTGGAGGCCGCGCAGGTCCCCGGCGTGTTCCAGCAGGCGTTCCACCTGATGCGCTCCGGCCGGCCCGGCCCGGTGCTGATCGACCTGCCGATCGACGTCCAGCTGACCGAGATCGAGTTCGACCCCGAGGCGTACCAGCCGCTCCCGGTGCACAAGCCGGCCGCCAACCGGATCCAGGTCGAGAAGGCGATCGCCCTGCTCCAGGAGTCCGAGCGGCCGCTGATCGTGGCCGGCGGCGGCGTCATCAACGCCGACGCCGCCGAACTGCTGCTGGAGTTCGCCGAGTTGACCGGCGTCCCGGTCGTCCCGACGCTGATGGGCTGGGGCATCGTCCCGGACGACCACGAGCTGAACGCGGGCATGGTCGGCCTGCAGACCTCGCACCGCTACGGCAACGAGAACTTCCTCGCCTCCGACTTCGTGCTCGGCATCGGCAACCGCTGGGCCAACCGCCACACCGGCGGCCTGGACGTCTACACCGCGGGCCGGAAGTTCGTCCACATCGACGTCGAGCCCACCCAGATCGGCAAGATCTTCGCCCCGGACCTGGGCATCGCCTCGGACGCGAAGGCCGCGCTGGTGCTGCTGATCGAGGTGGCCCGCGAACTGGCCGCCGCCGGGCGGCTGAAGGACCGCCGGGAGTGGGCCGCCGGTACCCAGGCGCGCCGGGCCGAACTGCAGCGCAAGACCCACTTCGACGACGTGCCGCTCAAGCCGCAGCGGGTCTACGAGGAGATGAACCGCGCCTTCGGCCCGGAGACCCGGTACGTCACCACCATCGGCCTCTCGCAGATCGCCGGCGCGCAGCTGCTGCACGTCTACAAGCCGCGGCACTGGATCAACTGCGGCCAGGCCGGCCCGCTCGGCTGGACCATCCCGGCCGCGCTCGGCGTCGCCGCCGCCGACCCGGAGGGGCAGGTGGTCGCGCTCTCCGGCGACTACGACTTCCAGTTCATGATCGAGGAGCTGGCGGTCGGCGCCCAGCACCGCATCCCGTACGTGCACGTGCTGGTCAACAACGCCTACCTGGGGCTGATCCGGCAGGCGCAGCGCAACTTCGACATCGACTTCCAGGTCAAGCTGGAGTTCGAGAACATCAACGCCCCCGAGCTGGGCGTCTACGGCGTGGACCACGTCCGGGTGGTCGAGGGCCTGGGCTGCAAGGCGATCCGGGTCACCCGGCCCGAGGAGCTGCTGCCCGCGTTCGAGGAGGCGAAGAAGCTGGCGGCGGAGTTCCGCGTCCCGGTGGTGGTCGAGGCGATCCTGGAGCGGGTCACCAACATCTCGATGGCCGCCGCGGACATCGACAAGGTGATGGAGTGGGAGGAGCTGGCCACCGGTCCGGGCGACGCCCCGACCGCGATCCGCGCCCTCAACGCCTAGAACGCGGGTGCAGGGCCCTGCCGGTGAGCCAGAGCGCGAGCACGAGGACGCTCACCAGCAGGGTCGGGGCGGCGAGGTGGGTGATGGCCCAGGCGGTCAGGGCGAGGGCGATCAGGGCGACGAGCAGCATGGCGACACCTTCCGGTTTCGGTGAACGAGTGTTCGCTGAGTGTCGGTCAGTACTCTAGCGAGGCTGGCCAAATTCGGCAAACGACTGTTTACTGAACGCCGTGACGACGCCCCCCGCCCCCGGCTCCACCCCCGCTCCTGCCTCCGCCCCCGGCGCCCGGCAGGCGCAGAAGCAGGCCAGCCGCCGCGCCCTGCTGGACGCCGCCCTCGCCCTGCTGGCCGAGCAGAACCTGAGCGGCCTGGGGGTGCGCGAGGTGACCCGGGCCGCAGGCCTCTCGCCGGCCGGGTTCTACCGGCACTTCGCGGACCTCGCGGAGCTCGGCGTGGTGCTGGTGGAGGAGTCGCTGGCCAACCTGCACGGGATGATCCGGGCGGTGTTCGCGGGCAGCGGCGAGGCCGAGCAGTTGATCGACCGCTCGGTCGAGGTGATCGCCGCGCACGTGGCCGAACACCCCGCGTACATCCGCTTCCTGGCCCGCGAGCGGCACGGCGGGGTGAAGCCGGTCCGGGACGCCGTGGCGGCCGAACTGGCCCGCTTCGCCGAGGAGTTGGCGGCCCTGCTGGCCGTCCAGCCGGACACCGCCGACTGGTCGGCGCGGGACCGGCGGATGCTGGCCGAGCTGTACGTGGACCGGATGGTGTCCACCGCGCTGACGCTGGTCGAGGCGGACGCGGCGGAGCGGGCGGCGATCGCCCGGACGGTGCGGACCCAGTTGCGGCTGATCAACCTGGGTAGCCGCCACTGGACGGCCGATTGACGGGGCGTCAGGGGCGGCCGCACTCTTGACATGGTGTCATGGGCGCGCCAATTTGGGGGAACCCCAGTGGTACCCCCACACCCTCGAGAGGCACCCCCATGAAGAAGCCGCTCACCGGTGCGCTCTGCGCGCTGACCCTCGCCGGGGCCACCGCCCTGGCGACCGCAGCCCCCGCGTCCGCCGCCACCGTGACCTTCGCCGGCACCGTCGCGCTCAGCAACTGCTCCGGCTCCCTGGTGCGGATGCCCACCTCGGTCGACACCGACCCCGGGCTGATCCTCACCAACGGCCACTGCCTGGAGACCGGCATGCCCGCCGCCGGGCAGGTGATCACCAACCAGTCGTCCACCCGCAGCTTCACCCTGCTCAGCTCCACCGGCGGCAGCCTCGGCACGGTGCGCGCCAACCGGGTCCTGTACTCGACGATGACCGACACCGACGTCACCCTCTACCGGCTGAGCACCAGCTACGCCACCATCAAGAGCCGCTACGGGATATCCCCGCTGACCATGTCCACCACCCACCCGGTGGCCGGCAGCGCGATCAAGGTGGTCTCCGGCTACTGGAAGAAGACCTACTCCTGCAACGTCGACGGCTTCGCCTACCGGCTCAAGGAGAGCAGCTGGACCTTCAAGGACTCGGTCCGCTACACCTCCGGCTGCGACATCATCGGCGGCACCTCCGGCTCCCCGGTGGTCGACGTGAACAGCGGCCAGGTCGTCGCCGTGAACAACACGATCAACGAGAGCGGCGAGAGCTGCACCCTCGACAACCCCTGCGAGGTCGACCAGAACGGCACCGTGACGGTCCACCAGGGCATCGGCTACGCCCAGGAGACGTACACCATCCCCAACTGCTTCGCCCCGGGCAACGTGCTCGACCTGACCCGGGCCGGCTGCGTGCTGCCCCGCCCCTGACCGCACCTCCGCCACCACCGTGCAGCCGTCCGCGCACCCCCTCCGCGGACGGCTGCACGTGCGTCCGGGTCCTCCCTGGACGGGTCCTCCCTGAACGGGCCCTCCCTGGGCAGCCCTCCCTGGACGGGCCCTTCCTGAAGCAGTGAATCAGTGCTTCAATCCTTGGTATGGCCTACCGACGCACCCCCGCCGTCCAGGCCCGGCTGGACGACCGCCGCGAGACCGTCCTGCGGGCCGCCACCGCCCTGCTCGCCGAACGCGGCTACGCCGGCTGCTCGGTGTCCGCCGTCGCCGAGCGCGCCGGCATCGCCACCGGCAGCGTCTACCAGCACTTCACCGGCAAGACCGACCTCGCCGTCACCCTGTTCCGCACCGTCTGCGGACGCGAGATCACCGCCGTCACCGAGGCCGCCGAACGCGCCGCCGACCCGCTCGACGGCATCGCCGCCCTGGTCGCCACCTTCGCCGCCCGCGCCCTGCAGTCCCCCCGGCTCGCCTACGCGCTGCTCGCCGAACCCGCCGACCAGGACGTCGAAGCCGAACGCCTGGTCTTCCGCCGCGCCTTCCGCGACCTGATCGCCGGCCGGATCGACCGGGCCGCCGCCCTCGGCCAACTCCCCGCCCAGAACGCCGAACTGACCGCCGCCGCGATCGTCGGCGCGATCGGCGAGGCCCTGGTCGGACCGCTCACCGACGGCCGCCCGCCCGAGACCGTCCTGCCCGACCTCGTCACCTTCACCCTGCGCGCCCTCGGAGGCCACTGATGGCAACCACCCACGAGGTCACCAACCAGGTGCCCGACCCCTACGGCCACGACGTCGCCGCCGACCCCACCCTGCTGGCCGCCCTGCACCGGGCCGGCGCCGACTGGGCCGCCGACGAACTGCACGCCCTCGGCCGGCTGGCCGGCACCGAACAGGCCGCCGACTGGGCCCGGCTCGCCAACGACCACCCGCCCGTCCTGCGCACCCACGACCGCTACGGCCACCGCATCGACGAGGTCGAGTTCCACCCGTACTGGCACGAACTGATGCGCACCGCCGTCGAGCACGGCCTGCACGCCGCCCCCTGGCGCGACGACCGCCCCGGCGCGCACACCGCCCGGGCCGCCAAGTTCTACGTCTGGGGCCAGGTCGAGGCCGGCCACACCTGCCCGGTCTCGATGACCTACGCCGCCGTCCCCGCCCTGCGCACCACCCCCGACCTCGCCGCCGCCTACGAACCGCTGCTCGCCGCCCGGGAGTACGACTTCGGCCTGCGCGAACCGCACGGCAAGCGCGGACTGATCGCCGGCATGTCGATGACCGAGAAGCAGGGCGGCTCCGACGTCCGCGCCAACACCACCCGCGCCGTCCCCACCGCCGACGGCACCTACCGCCTCACCGGCCACAAGTGGTTCACCTCCGCCCCCATGTCGGACGTCTTCCTCACCCTCGCCCAGGCCCCCGGCGGACTCTCCTGCTTCCTGCTGCCCCGCGTCCTGCCCGACGGCACCCGCAACGCGCTGCGCCTGCAACGCCTCAAGGACAAGCTCGGCAACAAGTCCAACGCCTCCGCGGAACTCGAGTACGAGGACGCGACGGGCTGGCTGGTCGGCGAGGAGGGCCGCGGCGTGCGGACCATCATCGAGATGGTCAACATGACCCGGCTCGACTGCACCACCGGCGCCGCCTCCGCGATGCGCCACGGCGCGCTGCGCGCCCTGCACCACGCGAGCCACCGGCGGGCCTTCGGCAAGGACCTGGTCGACCAGCCGCTGATGCGCAACGTCCTCGCCGACCTGGTCGTCGAGTCCGAGGCCGCCACCGCCGTCGCCATGCGGCTGGCCGAGGCCACCGACCGGGCCCTGGCCGGGGACGCGCAGGAGGCCCGGCTGCGCCGGCTGGGCCTGGCCGTCGCCAAGTACTGGGTCTGCAAGCGCGGCCCCGGCCACGCCGCCGAAGCGCTCGAGTGCCTCGGCGGCAACGGCTACGTCGAGGAGTCCGGCATGCCCCGGCTCTACCGGGAGGCCCCGCTGGTCTCCATCTGGGAGGGCTCCGGCAACGTCGCCGCGCTCGACGCGCTGCGGGCGATGGCCCGCCAACCGGAGAGCGTGGCCGCCCTGTTCGCCGAACTCGACACCGCGAGCGGCCTCGACGCCCACTACGACACCGCCCTCGCCGACCTCCGCAAGGACCTCGCCGACCCCGAGCACCTCGAGTACCGCACCCGCCACCTGGTCGAGCGGCTCGCCCTCACCCTCCAGGCGTCCCTCCTGCTGCGCCACGGCCACCCCGCCGTCGCCGAAGCCTTCACCGCCACCCGCCTCGGCGGCCGCTCCGGCCTCGCCTACGGCACCCTGCCCACCGGCCTGGACACCGCCGCGATCCTCGGCCGGATCCCCGAACTGCCCTGACCCGCGAGGATCATGACGCAGCGTCAGTGCTTCGGTCCGGGCAGCACCAGGCGGGCCGAGGCGCCCCCGTCCGGGTGGTTGGCCAGCTCCAGCCGGGCGCCGACCGCCTCGGCGTGACCCTGGGCGATGGTCAGGCCCAGGCCGTGGCCGCCGCCGCGCTCGCGGGCCCCGGTGCGGAAGCGGCGGGGGCCCTCGCGGAGCACCTCCTCCGGGTAGCCGGGGCCGTGGTCGCGGACGGTGACGGCGGTGCCCTCGGCGCTGACCAGGACCGGCGGGCGGCCGTGCCGGTGGGCGTTGGCGAGCAGGTTGGCCAGCACCCGCTCGAAGCGGCGCGGGTCGGTGCTGACCACCGCGTCGGTGGCGATCCGCAGCTCGGCCCCGGTGCCGGCGGCGGCCACCGCCCGGGACAGCAGCGGCCCCAGCGGCAGGTCGGCCGGCTCCGGCGGGTCGGCCCCGGAGTCCAGCCGGGAGACCTCCAGCAGGTCCTCGGTCAGGTCGCGCAGCGCGCGCACCCGGTTGCGGACCAGCTCGGTCGGCCGTCCCGGCGGCAGCAGCTCGGACGCGGTCAGCAGACCGGTCAGCGGGGTGCGCAGCTCGTGCGCCACGTCGGCGGTGAAGCGCTGCTCGCCCGCCAGCCGGCTGCGCAGCGCCGCGGACATCGAGTCGACCGCGGCGGCCAGCTCGGCCACCTCGTCGCGGGGCCGGCCCAGCGGCCCGATCCGGGCGTCCGGGTCGCCCCGGGCGATGGTGCGGGCGGTGCGGGCGGCGGTGCGCAGCCGGCTGCTGATCCGGTCGGCGGCCAGCACCCCGGCCAGCACGGTGACCAGGACGGACAGCGCGGCGCCGACCGCCACGGCGCGGTCCAGGTCGGCGATCGCCCGGGCGTCCTCGGCGTAGTCCATCCGCACCGACAGCACCCGCCCGTCGGCGCCCGCGGCGGCCCACATCGCGGGGCCGTTCGGGCCGGGGGCGAGCACCGAGCCCTGCCGGCCGCGCTCGGCGAGCCGGCGCAGGTCGGCGGGCAGCGCCGGGTCGTCGGCGGCGGCGTGCCAGCCCGCGACCAGGTCGCCGGTGGCGTCGTAGCCGGTGAGCACCGAGTCCAGGGCGGCCGTCGCGGACTTGCGGGCCTGGTCGGTGTGCTGGCGCACCGACGCCTGGTGGACCAGGACGCCCACCGCGAGCGCGACCAGGCAGGAGACCAGCGCGATCACGGCGGCGATCTGCCGCCGGAGCGTCACGGCGTCCGCCGCAGCTTGTAGCCGAAGCCCCGGACGGTCTCGATCCGGGCGGCGCCGATCTTCGCCCGCAGCCGCTGGACGTGCACGTCGACCACCCGGCTGTCGGCGCCCCAGGAGTAGTCCCAGACCCGCTCCAGCAGGGTCTGGCGCTCCATCACCACGCCCGGCGCGGCGGTGAACTCCAGCAGCAGCCGCAGCTCGGTCGGGGTGAGCGGCACCGGGCGCCCGGCCACCTTGACCTCCATCGCGCCGGTGTCCACCTCCAGGTCGTCGATCACCCGCACCGGGTGCGCCGGGCCCGGGGCGGCGGCGGGGGAGAGCTGGTCCGGCTCGAAGGAGGTGCGCCGCAGCACGCTGCGGATCCGGGCCACCAGCACCGCGGTCTCGAACGGCTTGACCACGTAGTCGTCGGCGCCCGCCTCCAGGCCGGAGATCACGTCGATCGGCTCGGTGCGGGCCGACATCATCAGGATCGGCAGCCGGCTCTCCTCGCGGATCCGCCGGCACAGCCCGACCCCGTCCAGCAGCGGCAGCATCACGTCGAGCAGCAGCAGGTCCGGCGGGGCGGCGCGGAAGCGCTCCAGGCCCTCCAGGCCGTCGCCCGCGGTGTCCACGGGGAAGCCGTAGCGTTCCAGGGCGAGCTGGGTGGTCTCGCGGATCACCTCGTCGTCCTCGACCAGCAGGATGCGCGGGGCGCCGGGCACGGGAGTGGTCATCGGGTCCTCGTCGGAACGGGCCGGACGGCGGCGCCGCCCGGGGCGGCCGGGGCCGGGGCGACGGTCGGCCCGGCGGCCGGGGGAGCGGTCGGGGTGGCGCTGGGGACGGGCGTCGGCGCGATCAGCACCACCGACCCGCAGGTCTCGACCGGCGGGCAGCCGGAGACGTCCACGCCCGGGCCGAGCACCTTGACCCGCTGGTCGACCAGGACCAGCCGGTCCTCGCTCCAGCGGTAGGTGAGGCTGCTCTCGACGGACGGGGCGGTGGGCTCGCGGACGATCAGGTCGGTGCCGACGGTCTCGGCGCCGAAGCTCGGCAGCACCGCCACGGCCAGCACCGGCAGCACCCGGCGCTCGCGCAGGGCGTAGACGTGCAGCACGGCCCGCGGCGCGCCGGGGGCCGCGTCGAACAGCACGGCGGTCAGCAGTTCGGGGCTGCCGTCCCCGTCGAGGTCGCGGTACTGGGCGGGGCGGACCTCGCAGCCGGTGCACCCGTGCTCCAGGGCGGCCCGCTCCTCCGGGCCGAGGGCCGGGTCGGCGGCGAGCACCGTCCGGGCGTCGGTCCCGGCCAGGGTGTCGGCCGTCAGCCCGGGCAGCGGCACGGGCGCCTCCCGTCCGTCCCGCTGCCCGGGCTGGACGATCGGCACGGGGGACGGGAGGGACGACCACAGCGGCTGCGGGCTCGGGTGCGAGCGGACCGGCCGGGCCGCCCCGGCGTCCTCCAGGGCGCCGGGCGACCGGCAGCCGGTGGCGGCGAGGAGCACCGGCAGGCCGAGCAGGACGCACCTGAGCAGGGCGGTGCGGAGGGGCCGGGTCCTCACGTCGCGGGGCGCCTTTCGGTCGGCGGGCGGGGGCGCAGCCAGTCTGCACCACCGGGAACGGCCGCCCGCCGCCCCGGTGGGACGGCGGGCGGCGGGCGGCCGACGGCGGGTCAGGACCCGGCCGGCAGCGGGTCGGCGAAGACCACGATGTTGTCGGAGTAGTGGCCGTTGCCGCCGAGGGTGCCGCCGCAGGTGACCAGCCGCAGCTGCGGGCCCGCGGTGGCGCCGTACACCAGCTCGGTGGGGAACGCGTCCTTGGCGTACTGGTGCAGCTCGCGCACCCGGTAGGAGAACGTGCTGCCGTCCTGCCGCCGGACGTCGACCCGGTCGCCCGGGCGCAGCCCCGGCAGGCCGTGGAACACCGCCGGGCCCTTGCGGGTGTCGTAGTGCCCGAGCAGGACGGTCGGCCCGTCCCCGCCGGGCACCGGCCCGTTGCGGTACCAGCCGACCTGCCCGGGCCGGTCGAGCGGCGGCACCTCCACGGTGCCGTCCGGGTTGAGGCCGACCCCCTGCACCGGCGCGTCCACCCCGATCCGGGGCACCAGCAGGCGCACCGGCGGCGAGGACGGCGCCGGGGCGACCGCATCGGGGACGGGACCGGGGGTGGTGACCGGCGCCGCCGCGGCGACCGGCCGGGCCGGGCCGCTCACGGCGATCCGCACCGGCGCGGGCGCGGAGCCGCGGGAGGCCGCCACCGTCACCCCGCCGGCCAGCAGCAGCCCGACCGCCAGGGCCGGCGCCCACCAGCGGCGCCGGACCCGGCGGTGCGCATCAGGCCCGGTCCGGCCGATCTTGCCGGGCGCGCGACGCCGGATCATCCCGCCTGGAAGCACCGGCCCAACCCCCAAGTACATCCAGTACGAGGGCGTCGGGCCGGCACTCCCAGCCGGGCGCCCGACGCCGCGCGCTGATCCGACAAGATCGACCGGACCGGGCCTAGCCGCGGGCGGCGGCACGGCGTCGGACGACGAGCAGGCCGATCCCCGCCGCACCGGCCGCGGCCAGCCCGGCCCCGAGCACGAGCCCGGTCGCCGAACCGCCGTCGACCGCCCCTTCGCCGGTCTGCGCCCCGCCCTTGGGCAGGGCGGCGCTCCCGCCGCCCGTCCCGCCCCAGCGGACCCCGGGCGCCCCGGCCGGGGCGGGGCTGACCGCGGGCGTGGGCGTGGCGGTGGCGGGCGCCGGGGCGGGGGTGGCCGAGGCAGCGGGGGCGACGGTGGGGGTGGGGACGGGGGCCGGGCTGCCGGAGTCGGCGAACGCGACGGCGCCCGGCAGGGCGAGCACCCCGGCGGCGACGGCCGGGACCAGGGCGAGCCGCAGCGCGCGGCGGACGGACGTGGTGCGTGACATCGGGAACCTCCCCTTGGGCGTCCCCCGCGGCCGGGTCGGCCGCGGATCGACGCCGCTCACGCTAGGAACCCCGCCCCTCGGCCGGCCGCCGGCTCCGTAACGGCCACCGCCCGGCTCTGTAACGGTCCGCTGCCCGGCTCTGTAACGGTCCGCCGTCGGGGCGGAGGGGGCGGCCGGGTCGAGGCCCGCCGGAGTGCGGGCTTTCCGGCGGCGGGCGCCCGGATAAGCGCTGCTAGCGTGGCCGCAGTTCTGTCCCCGTGTTGTGGTGAAGGGTTGCGCCCGCGATGGCCAAGTTCCTGCTGAGTCTGCACCTGCTGGCCGTGGCGCTGTGCATCGGTCCGGTGGCGGTCGCGGTGAGCATGTTCCCGCGCAAGGCGAAGGCCGCGCTGGCCGGGGGCCCGGAGCAGGCGGGGGCGCAGACCTCGGTGCGGCTGCTGCACCGGATCAGCAACGTGTACGCGCTGATCGGCCTCGCGGTGCCGGTCCTGGGCATCGGCACCGCGCAGGTGATGCACGTGCTGGGCAACGCCTGGCTGGTGACCTCGATCGTGCTGACCGCGATCGCCGCGGGCGTGCTGCTGCTGTTCGTGCTGCCCGGTCAGCAGGCGACCGTGGACGCGCTGGACGCGACCGAGGACAAGGACGCCGAAACGGCCCGCGCCGCAGGCAAGTTGAAGCTGCTGCCGATGACGGCGGGCGT
Organism: Kitasatospora sp. YST-16; assembly: GCF_026802215.1. Taxonomy (NCBI): domain Bacteria; kingdom Bacillati; phylum Actinomycetota; class Actinomycetes; order Kitasatosporales; family Streptomycetaceae; genus Kitasatospora; species Kitasatospora sp. YST-16. Next base: position 1,995,344 of record NZ_CP113837.1, on the reverse strand, counting down.
GTTCAACCTGCTGTGGGCGGTCGTCCTGGTGCTGATGGTCATCCGGCCGGGGTCGTCGAACGGGGCGTGACCCCGCGGACCTCGATCGAGGCGAGCAACTGGGCGGTGGCCGCCGCGACGGCGGCCACCGCCGCGTCGAACGCCTCCCGGTTGTGCGCGGCGGGCGCCCGGAACCCGGAGATCTTCCGGACGTACTGGAGCGCCGCCGCGTGCACGTCCTCGGGGGTGGCGTCGGGCGTCATCGGCGGGCGGAGCGTCTTGATGCTTCGGCACATGCCTCCAGTCTGCCGCGCCGCTCCGACACCCCGCCGACGGTTCGGGGCAGTTGCCGCAGCCACTCCGACACCCCGCCGACGGTTCGGGGCAGTTGCCGCAGCCGCACCGACACCCCGCCGACGGTTCAGGGCAGTTGCCGCAGCCGGACCCCGGCCCGCTTGACGGCCCGGGCCACGATCGCGGTCTCCACCCGCCGCACCCCGAGCGGCCCCAGCACCCCGGTCTGGAACCGGTACAGCGCCGCGTGGTCGGGGCAGAACACGGCGGCCATCAGGTTGCTCGGCCCGCTGGTGGCCAGCACGCCGTGCACCTGCGGGTGCCGGGCCAGCGCCTCCCCGGTCGCCGCCAGCCGCCCGGGCTCGACGTCCAGCCACAGGTTGGCGTCCACCGCGGCGCCCACCAGCCGCGGGTCCACGCTGACGTGGGTGCGCAGCAGCCCGCCCGCGCCGAGCCGGTGCAGGCGGCGCCGGACGGTGGACTCCGGCACCTGCAGCGCGGCGGCCAGCGCCGCGTGCGAGCGGCGGGCGTCGACGCCCAGCGCGTCCAGCAGCCGGTGGTCCAGCGCGTCCAGCGCGGGCGGCGGTCCGGCCGGGGCGGGCGGCGGGGCCAGCGCGGCCTCCTGATCGGCCGTCAGCGCCCCGCAGCGCCAGGCGGAGGCGTCCGCGAACAGGTGCAGCACGGCGTGCGCGGTGGACTCCAGCACCGCGTCGGTGGCCGGCAGCCGCCCGTGCAGCAGCCGGTCCCGGGCGGACGCCTCGGCCAGCACCACCGCCGACACCTCCTGCCCGCCGAGCATCACGTCGACGAACGGCACCCCGTCCTGGGCGGCCAGCGCCAGCGCGATCGCCTCCACCCGCCCGCGCAGCACCCGCACCCGCAGCAGCAGCGCGCCGAGCGCGGCCTCCCGGGCGTCCGGCATCCGCACCACCCGGACCGCGCCCGTCCCCAGCAGCCGACCCAGCCGCCGGGTCACCGTCCGCGCCGACACCCCCAGCACCTCGGCGATCCGCCCCGGCTCGGCCCGCCCGTCCACCTGCAGCGCGTGCACCAGCCGCCGGTCCAGCGCGTCCAGCACCGCGGCGGGATCCGCCGCACCCGTGTCCATGCTGTCCGATCCCCGCCGTTCCCGTACCGCTGACGTCCCGATGAGCCACCCCGACGGTACTCCTGGAGGCCCACCGCGACGAAGGAGAACCACCGTGCAGCACCTCCTGGACGCCACCGAGCAGGCCCTGCGCGAGGTCGGCGACCTGCTCGCCGCCCGGCAGCCCGCCGAACCCGTCGCCGCCGCCACCCCCGCCGAGGCCCGCGCCGCGTTCGACGCCGTCGACCGGCCCGCCGCCCGGCTGCTGCGCGAGCGGCTCACCGCACTGCGCCCGCAGGCCGGCTGGCTGGACGACGAGTGGGCCCGCGAGGTGCCCGGAACCGGCGAGTGGTGGCTGGCCGACGCCACCGACGGCGCCGTCCAGTACCTGGGCGCGCTGCCGCACTGGGCGGTCACCGCGACCCTGCTGCGCGACGGCGCCCCCGTCCTCGCGGTGGTGCACGCGCCGCGCACAGCCGCCACCTACACCGCGACGGCCGGCGGCGGCACCCGGCTGAACGGCCGCCGCTGCGCGCCCCGCCCGCGCACCCTGGCCACCGCCGTCGCCGCCACCTCCCAGCCCCCGCTGGTCGCCCGCGACCCGGCGGCCCTGCGCGCCGCCGGGGCCTCGCTGAGCGCCGTGCTGCCGCACGTCCCGGCCGTCCGCAACCTCGGCCCGACCGCCCTGCAGACCGCCCAGGTCGGCTCCGGCCACCTCACCCTGTTCTGGCAGTACGGCGCCGACCCGGCCAACCTGCTGCCCGGCGCGCTGCTCGCCGCCGAGGCCGGCGCCGCGGTCAGCGACGCCCAGGGCGCCCCGTGGACGCCCGCCGCCCCGTCCTTCGTCGCCGCCGCGCCCGGCGTGCACGCCGAACTCCTGGACGTGCTGCGCGCGGTGTGACGGGCGCTGTCAGTGGCAGCGGCCAGGATGGGGGCGACCGCCCCGCGACTCCAGGAGGCCCGCCCATGACGACACCGACCCGCCCGCTCGACGGAAAGGTCGCCCTGGTCGCCGGCGGCACCCGGGGCGCCGGCCGCGGCATCGCCGTCCAGCTCGGCGCCGCCGGAGCCACCGTGTACGTCACCGGCCGCTCCGCGCAGGGCCAGCGCTCCGAGTACGACCGGCCCGAGACGCTGGAGGAGACCGCCGAGCTGGTCACCGCGGCCGGCGGCCACGGCGTCGCCGTCCGGGCCGACCACAGCGACCCGGCGCAGGTCGCCGCGCTCGCCGCCCGCCTGGAGCGCGAGCAGGGCCGCCTCGACGTCCTGGTCAACGACATCTGGGGCGGCGAGGGCAACTTCGCCTGGGACGCCCCGCTCTGGGAGGACGACCTCGACCGCGGCCTGGCCCTGCTGCGCCGCGCCGTCGACACCCACGCCATCACCAGCCACCACCTGGTCCCGCTGCTGCTGCGCCGGCCCGGCGGGCTGGTGGTGGAGATGACCGACGGCACCGCCGAGTACAACGCGACGCGCTACCGGGTGTCCTTCTTCTACGACCTCGCCAAGGCGTCCGTGCTGCGGATGGCCTTCGCGCTCGGCCACGAGCTCGGCCCGCGCGGCGCGACCGCGGTCGCGCTCACCCCCGGCTGGATGCGCTCGGAGATCATGCTGGAGCACTTCGGCGTCACCGAGCGGACGTGGCGCGAGGCGCTCGCCCGGGAGCCGCAGTTCGGGATCTCCGAGTCCACCGCGTACGTCGGCCGCGCGGTGGCGCACCTCGCTGCCGACCCCGACCGGGCCCGCTGGAACGGCCGCTCCACCTCCAGCGCCGAACTCGCCCGCACCTACGGCTTCACCGACCTCGACGGCAGCCGCCCGGACTGCTGGGTCTACCTCACCGCCGCCGAACAGGCCCCGACCGCCCCCGACACGGCCGCCTACCGCTGAGCAGCCCCCGGGGGCCTACTGCTCCAGCAGCCGGACCGGCAGCGTCGCGGCGGCGGTGAAGACCGCCCCGGGGGTGGTGAGTTCGAGGTAGTGCAGGTCCCCGTCGCGGTGCTGGACGGGCGGGTCGAGGGGCAGGTGCGACAGGTCGAGGGCGCCCAGCGCGTCCAGGGTGGTCCGGCCGAGCTTGATCAGGGCCTCCTTGCGCACCCACAGGCGCAGGAACGCCCGGGTGGGATCGGGGTGCCGCCGGACCAGGGCGCTCTCGGCCGGGGTCAGGACGTGCCGGAGGGTGGCCGGGTCGGTGGTGCGGGCGTCGAGGTGCTCGACGTCGACGCCGACCGGGACGGGGCCCGCCGCGGCGGCGATGACGCCGTTGGTGTGCGAGAGGCTCAGGTGCGTCCCGGGCCGGTCGGTGAGGTACGGGCGGCCGTGGGCGGTGCTGCCGCAGCCGGGGCACCGCTGGCCGAAGGCCACCTCGGCGGGCTCGACGCCGAGGTGCGCGGCCGCGCAGTACCGGACCAGCAGGTGCGCGGCCAGGTAGTCGTCCCGGTCCGCGGGGCGCCGGAACCGCTCCAGGCGCTCACGCTCGAACGCGGTGAGCAGCCGCTCGTCGGCGTCCGGCCGGGCGAGCACCCCGGCAGTGGTGGCGAGCATGGCGAACGGCGGGTTCGGCACGGTTCTCCCTTTCCGGGCTGGCACCTTCGCTGGCGGAATATCAAAGTAGTCCGTTCGAATGATTGTCCGGCGCGTCCGGGTCGCCCCGTCCGAAGGCGATCCGCCGCTTCCTCTTTGCTGACCGGTGTCCGCTGTCTGCTGACCCACCGTCAACGAGAGGGGTGCCCGTGCGACACGGTGTCCGCGGCAAGAACCCGCTGCTCCGCTTCGCCGTGGTGACGGCGCTCGCCGCCACTCCGCTGCTCACACTGGTCGTGGCCGGAGAGGCCGCCCAGATGACGCCACCGCTGGGCCCCTGTTCCGGTGACCAGTGCCCAGGGACCTGGGGCCCGCCGCACACCGGCCCGTTCATCGGAGCCGACGCCTCGCTCAACGTGTTCGTGGGCGGCGACTACCTGGTCCGGCAGAACGCCGCCGAGGTGGAGGGCAAGATCGCGGTCCTCGGCAACCTCGACATCAACAAGGTCAACGGCGGCGCGTTCAACATGGGCGTGGTGGGCGTCGGCTCGATGGTCACCCCGCCGTCCGAGACCGATCACGTGACCGTGGGCGGCTCGGTCACGATCGACGCCTCGCAGGACCTGCCCAGCAAGCTGCTGATGGGCGGCTACTACACCGACGGCACGGGCGTGCACACGGTGTGGGGCAACCTCAAGTACGGCACCGCGCTGACCGGCACCTACGACATCACCCCGCCCGGCCAGCCGATCAAGGACCCGGCCGGGATCAACGAGTTCAAGCCGCTGCGCCAGGTCATCGAGGACGAATCGGCCTGCATGGCCAAGCAGACGGCGACCGGCACCGTGTTCGACGACGAGACGACCGTCACCTTCACCGGCGACGGCACCAGCGCCCGCCAGGTTTTCAACTACGACCGGAGCATCGGGACGAACGGCGGCCGCCGGGCCATCGTCTTCGCCGGCATCCCGGCCGGCGCGACGGTGATCGTCAACATGACCGGCAGCGACGTAACGGTCAACACCAGCAGCGGTACCGGCCAGGCCGGCGACCAGCTGACGGAACTGCGGCCGAACCTGATGTGGAACTTCCCGACCGCCACCGACGTGACGGTCACCGGCGACGCCCAGTGGCAGGGCTCGATCATGGCGGGCAACGCGGCGAGCACCACCACGCTTGCCAACCCGGGTACCAACGGCCGGGTGTACCTCGCGGGCAACCTGACCCAGACCTCGGCCACCGGGACGATGACCGGCACCGAGATCCACAACTACCCGTTCAACGGCGACCTGCCGGACTGCAACGAGAGCCCGTCGCCCTCGCCGTCGCCGAGCGACTCGACCAGCCCCAGCCCCAGCCCCAGCCCGAGCCCGTCGACCAGCGAGAGCCCCTCGCCGTCCCCGTCGGGCAGCGGGAGTCCGAGCCCCAGCCCGAGCCCGTCGCCGAGCGGGAGCACCAGCCCCGCGCCGTCGCCGAGCGGGAGCACGCCGCAGCCGACCGGCTCCGGTTCCACCCCGGCGGGGCCGCCGCTGCCGAACACCGGCGGTGACAGCCTGGTCGCCCCGGCGGCCGGGGCCGCCGCGGTGCTGCTGGGCCTGGGCGGCGCCGTGATCGCGCTGGCCCGCCGCGCCCGGGGCCGCCACAGCCGACCGAGGCGAACAGCAGGACGGCCGGGGCCCGCGCGGGCCCCGGCCGTCCGGCGTCGACGGGGGGTCAGGTGACGTCGCCGCGGCGGGCGAAGCGCTCCGCGCGCCACTCGCCGCTCGCCAGCACCTCGCGCAGCGCGGTGGCCGCGTCGTGCACGTCGGCGCGGGAGAGGTAGAGCGGGGTGAAGCCGAAGCGCATCAGGTCGGGGGCGCGGAAGTCGCCGATCACCCCGCGGGCGATCAGCGCCTGCACCACCGCGTGGCCGTCGGGGTGCCGCAGCGCGACCTGGCTGCCGCGCCGGGCGGGCTCCCGCGGGGTGACCGGCTCGACGTCCAGGTCGGCGGTCAACTCCAGGAACAGGTCGGTCAGTTCGAGGCTCTTGAGCCGGACGGCGGCCGGGTCGGCCAGCTCCCAGACCTCCAGCGCGGCCTCCAGCGCGGCCAGGCCGAGGATCGGCGGGGTGCCGGTGAGGAAGCGGGTGACGCCCTCGGCGGGCCGGTAGCCGGGCTCGAAGTCGAACTGCCGGGCGTGTCCGAACCAGCCGGTCAGCGGCTGCCGGGCGTCGGCCTGGTGGCGGGCCGCGGCGTACAGGAAGGCGGGCGCGCCCGGGCCGCCGTTGAGGTACTTGTAGCCGCAGCCGACGGCGAAGTCGACGCCCGCCGCGTCCAGGTGGATCGGCAGCGCGCCCGCGGTGTGGCACAGGTCCCAGACGGCGAGCGCCCCGGCGGCGTGGATCCGCTCGGTGACGGCCGCCATGTCCAGCAGCTCGCCGGTCCGGTAGTCGACGTGCGAGAGCAGCACCACGGCGGCCTCGGAGTCCAGGACGGCGTCCAGCTGCGCGGCGGAGTCCAGCAGGACCGGCCGGGTGCCGGGGTGCAGGCCGCTCAGGCCGTCGGCGATGTACAGGTCGGTGGGGAAGGCGTGCCGCTCGACGAGCAGCGCCGGGCGGCCGGGACGCAGCCGCAGGGCCGCGCCCAGCACCTTGAACAGGTTGACCGAGGTGGAGTCGCAGACCACCACCTGCCCGGGCCCGGCGCCCAGCAGGTGGGCGCCGAGCCGGTCGCCGAGCCGCCCGGGCTGGTGGAACCAGCCGGCGTTGTTCCAGGACCGGATCAGCCCGGCGCCCCACTCGCCCTCCACCACCTTCGCCAGGTGGCCGGGGGTGCGGCGGGGCAGCGCGCCCAGCGAGTTGCCGTCGAGGTAGAGCACCCCGGAGGGCAGGTCGAACTCGGCGCGCAGGGCGTGCAGCGGATCGGCGGCGTCGCGGGCCGCGCACTGCTCACGGGTGGGGGTCACGGCGTTGCTCCCGGGGTGCTCAGAGGTCGTTGCGGACGGTCCACAGTTCGGGGAAGACGTCCTGGTCGGCGGACTGCTTCAGCCAGCTCAGGCCGCTGGAGCCGCCGGTGCCGGGCTTGGCGCCCATGGTGCGCTTGACGGCGGAGTAGTGGCGCTGGCGCCAGCGGGTGACGCGCTCGGCGGTGTCCAGCAGGGCCTCGCCGAGCCGGACCAGGTCGGCCAGCGCCGGGTCGGTGTAGACGGCCCGCCAGGCGGCCTCCACCACCTCGTCGTGGCGGTGCCGGGCGGTGACCGGCGCCGCGGGTATCGCCAGGCCGCGCCGGGCCAGCACGGCCAGCGCCTCGGCGTACAGGCTCGGGGTGCGCAGCGCGGCGAACAGCGCGTCGTACTCGGCGGGGGAGTCCCGGTACATCTCCAGCAGGCCCTCGCTGCGGTTGCCGAGCAGGAACTCCAGCCGCAGGAAGGCCGAGGACTGGAAGCCGGACGCCTCGCCCAGCACCGGGCGGAAGGAGTTGAACTCGGCCGGCGTCATGGCGGCCAGCAGGTCCCAGGAGCCGACCAGCACGTCCTGGGTGTGCTGCCCGCGGCGCAGTGCGGCCAGCGCGGTGTCCAGGTCGTCGGCGCGCAGGGCGGTGCGGGCGGCCGCCCAGTCGCGCTCCAGCAGGTCGAACAGCAGCTCCATCACCTGGGTGGTGACGATGAACGCGTACTCCGCGGGCTCCGCGCTGCGCGGCTGCTGGAGGGCGTGCAGTTCGGCCAGGCGCACGTACCGGGCGTAGGGGGTGGACGCGCCGGGGTCCTGGTCGGGGTCCTGGTCGGAACCGAACCGCAGGTGGGGACGGTGGGTCTGGCCGGTCATGGCCGGTACCTCCTTGGCTCCGCCCGCTCGGGGTGCCGCGGGCGTCACCCATTGTGCGGCGCGGCGGCCTGCTCTTGAATGGGCGTCGTAGCCCGGATGGGGGCATCGGCCTGCCGTTCGCAAGGCGTCCGCCCCCGATCGCCTGACGAACGAAAAGGAGCCGCCGGTGGACGCGGTGGACCGCCTGCTGCTGGCCGAACTGCAGGCCGACGCGCGGCTGTCGTACAACGAGCTCTCCCGCCGGGTGAACCTCTCCCCGCCGGCCGTCGCGGAGCGGGTGCGCCGACTGGAGGCGGACGGGGTGATCACCGGCTACCACGCGCACCTGGCCCCGGCGAAGGCCGGGGCGGCGGTGATGGCCCTGGTCACGGTGGAGTGCTACGGGGTGCGCTGCCTGCTCCGCGACCCGGAGGTGGCGCGCTGGCCGGAGGTCTTCCAACTGCACCGGGTCACCGGCGGAGCGTGCTGCGTGCTGCTGGTCGGGGTGCCGGACATGCCGTCCTTCGAGCGCCTGACCGACCGGCTCGGCGGCTACGGACAGCCGACCAGCTCGATGATCCTCTCCAGCCCGGTGCCGTGGCGCCCACTCAGCCCCTGAGCCGGGGCGGGCATCGGGGGTTGGGGCAGGTCGCCTGGCGGCGGGCCGGGAGGGGTTGGTGGGGATGGCTGGCGGCGCCGCTCAGCCCTGAGCCAGGACGGGGCCCGAGGGTCGGGGCAGGTCGCCTGGCGGCGGGCCGGGAGGGGGTTGGGGGAGATGGCTGGCGGCTGCTCAGCCCCTTGAGCCGGGGCGGGCGTCGGAGGTTGGGGCAGGTCGCCTGGCGGCGGGCCGGGAGGGGGGATAGTGGGGATGGTTGGCGGCGCCCGCTCAGTCCCTGAGCCGGGGCGGGTGTCGGGGGCCGGGGGTCCGCCTGGCGGCGTGCTGGGAGGGGTTGGGGAGATGGTTGGCGACCGTTCAGCCCCTTGAAATCGGGGCGGGGCCCGGGGCGGGTCGCCTGGGGGCGGGGGAGATGGTTGGCGGCTGCTCAGGTCCTGAGCCGGCGGGGCTCCGGTTCGGGGTGGGGGCGGTCAGCGGAGGCGGACGGTGACGCCGCCCTGGCGGAGGACGTCGAGGACGGCGTCGAAGTAGGAGCGGTCCTCCTCGTCGGGGCCGGTCACCCGGCGGGTCAGGGCCTGGGCGGAGACCATCGCGTGCCGCCAGAGCAGCACGAACGGCGGCTCGGGGGCGAAGCCGCCGCGCAGGCAGTCGGCCAGGGCGTCCAGGTTGCGGCCGTAGTAGCCGTCGGGGGCCGCCACGGCGCGGCCCAGTTCGGCCCAGAGCGCGGGCTCGTCGGTGATCCGCTCGCCGTGCAGGACGTACTCGGGCGGCTGGGGGGAGGTGGGCACGGGGGGCTCCTGTCGGTCGGTGCGCGTCGCCCGGATGGCTCCGCCGGGTCGAGCGGGGCCGGTGCGCGCGTTGGGATGGCCCCAACTCTTCTCTTCCACACCAGGGACGACATCATGGCTTGTCTGCACCGCAAGGATCTCGGTCTGCTGGCGCTGCGCGCGGCCGTCGGCGGTGTCCTGTTCGCGCACGGGACGCAGAAGCTGTTCGGCTGGTTCGGCGGCGCCGGGCCGGAGGGCACCGCGCAGGCGATGGAGCACATGGGCTTCCTGCCGGGCGAGCGCAGCGCGTACGCGGCCGGGCTGGGCGAGGCGGGCGGCGGCGCGCTGCTCGCGGTCGGCCTGGCCACGCCCGCGGCCGGGTCGATCGTCGCCGGGACGATGGCGGGTGCGATCTCGGTGCACGCCCCGGCGGGCTTCTTCGCGCACGGCGGCGGCTTCGAGTACCCGGCGCTGCTGGGCGCCTGCGGGCTGGCGCTGGGCGTCGCGGGCGCGGGCCGCTACTCGATGGACGCCGCGCTGGGCCACCGGCTGGCCCGCCCGTGGATGGGCGCGCTGGCGTTCGCGGCGAGCGCGCTGGGCGCGGCGGCGGTGGTGACCCGCCGGCAGGAGGAGGTGCGCCGACGGGGGCGCGGGCCGCGGACGAGGCGGCCCGGGAGGACGGCAGCGGGCTCTCCTGAGCGGCCGACGGACGTCCACTACCGAAGGGATCCACTGATGAAGCGATCGATGCGGGCCGCCGCCGGCTGGACGGCCGCCGCCCTGCTGGGCGCCGCGGCGCTGTCCGGCTGCTCCTCGGACGGCTCGCCGTCCCCGGCGGCCTCCTCGGCGCTGGAGGGCGCCAGGTCGGCGGTGGCCTCGGCGGCCTCCTCGGCGACGGCGGCGATCGGCTCGGCCGCCGCCTCGCTGGGCGCCTCCGCGCAGGCCGCCGCGTCCTCGGCGCTGGCGAGCGTGAAGGGCGGACTGGACGCGAAGGGCGACGTGGCGCTGGGAACGGCCACCACCGGCTCGGGCGGGAAGCTGTCGGTGCCGCTGACGGTCACCAACCACGGTTCGCAGCCCGGCAAGTACACGATTCAAGTCAACTTCGACGACGGGTCGGGGAACCTGCTCGACGCGGTGGTGGTGAACGTGCCGGAGGTGGCGGCGGGGGCGTCCGCGCAGGCCACGGCGGAGAGCAACCGTTCGCTGGAGGGCAGTGTGACGCCTGTGGTGGCGAACGCGCTGCGGTACTGACCGGACACCGAACCTTAAGCGTGGCGTAAGCGTCAGATCCCGCTCTTGACGGTCGAGTTGGTCTAGTCCATTTTACTTGTCAGGTGCAGGGAGCCCCTGGGCCGGCGCCGGTGGTTTAGACCACCGGCGCCGGTTCGGCTTACCCGCACCTGGTGTTTGTGCAGGCCAACGCTCGATTCCCCTGTCATGACCAGGTCGTGTGACCCCACCTCACACGGTTCGTGCCCGGTTCTGGCGGGACCCCCACAACCAGGAGTCACGCAGCCATGCTTCGTTCCGTTTCCCCCCAGTCGCCTGCGCGGCGGCGGCCGAAGAGCTGGGCCGCGCTCGCGGCCGGCACCGCGGCCTCCCTGCTGCTCGGCGGCACCCTGGCCCTGACCGGCGGCACCGCCCAGGCCGCGCCGACCAACTCGACCGGCGCCCCGGCCACCAGCGGCGGCATCAAGGTCGCGTACTTCGACCAGTGGTCGATCTACTCGAACGCGTACTACCTCAAGACGATGCAGGACACCGGCGCCGCCGGGAAGCTCGACTACATCATCTACGACTTCGCCAACATCAACCCCACCACCCTGTCCTGTTTCGAGGCCAACAAGGCCGCGTCGCAGAACGAGGACGACCCCAACGCGGGTGACGGTGCGGGCGACTCCTTCGCGGACTACCAGAAGAGCTTCGGCGCCGACATCTCGGTCGACGGCGTGGGCGACACCTGGAACCAGCCGATCGTCGGCAACTTCAACCAGATCAAGAAGCTGAAGGCGAAGAACCCGAACCTCAAGGTCCTGATGTCGATCGGCGGCTGGACCTACTCGAAGTACTTCTCCGACGCCGCGGCCACCGACGCTTCCCGCAAGAAGCTGGTGTCCTCCTGCATCGACATGTTCATCAAGGGCAACCTGCCCTCCGAGGGCGGCTACGGCGGCCCGGGCACCGGCGCCGGCATCTTCGACGGCTTCGACCTGGACTGGGAGTACCCGGGCGGCAACGGCCACACCGGCAACCACTCCTCGCCCAACGACAAGCAGAACTTCACCGCGCTGCTCGCCGAGTTCCGCAGCCAGCTGGACGCCCAGGGCAAGACCGACGGCAAGACCTACGGCCTGGCGGCCGCGGTCGGCGCCGGCCAGGACAAGATCAAGTACGTCGAGACCGACAAGATCGGCCAGTACCTGACCTTCCTGGACATCATGACGTACGACATGCACGGCGGTTGGGAGGCCCAGGGCCCGACCAACCACCAGGCCCCGATCTACACCAACCCGAACGACCCGATGAACCCGGTGCCGGGCGGCAACGGCAAGTACTCGGTGGACGCGGCGGTCAAGGCCTACACCGTGGGTGACCCGCAGTACGGCATCCCCGGCGGCTTCCCGGCGAAGAAGATCAACGTCGGCGTCCCGTTCTACTACCGCGGCTGGACCGGCGTCTCGGCCGGCGACAGCCACGGCCTGTTCCAGAAGGCGTCCGCCCCGGCGCCCGGCGGCACCTACTCCGGCGGCGTGGCCGGCATCAAGATGTACAAGGAGCTGAACGGCTTCGTCGACAACCCCAGCTACACCTACTGGGACGACACCGCGAAGGCCGCCTACTTCTACGACGGCACCACCTTCTGGTCCGGCGAGAACGCGCAGTCCATCCAGACCAAGCTCGACTACGCGCACTGCAACGGCCTCGGCGGCTCGTTCATGTTCTCGATGTACGACCTGGGCACCCAGACCGCGCTGTTCGACAAGACGGTGACCGCCACCAACGGCTCCGCCGCGAACTGCCCGGCCGCCCCGACCCAGTCGGCCACCCCGTCGGCCTCGGCCTCCGCCTCGCAGTCGGCCAGCCCGTCCGCGTCGGCCTCCGCCTCCACCTCGCCCTCGCAGTCGGCCAGCCCGTCCGCGTCGGCCTCCGCGTCGTCCTCCGCCTCGACCGGTGCCTGCGCCGGTGCGCCGAGCTGGAGCGCCTCCGCGGTGTACGCCTCCCCGACCAAGGTCTCCTGGAAGGGCCACTACTACACCAACAAGTGGTGGACCACGAACGAGGACCCGAGCCTGAGCGGCCAGTGGGGCGCCTGGACCGACAACGGCGCCTGCTGAACCTGAGCCGTTGACCGGCTGAGCCGGCACCCCGCGAGGGGCGCGAGGAGAGAGATCTCCCCGCGCCCCTCGTCCGTTTTCCCCGCCCGCCGCCGTCGCGGGGTCAGCAGGTCAGGTCGTCGGTGCGGCCGAGCGCGTCCGGCTGGGTCTCCTCGATCCGGCGCAGCATCCGGGTCAGGGTGGCGGCCAGCTCGGGACGGGCCGCGCCGGGGACGTCCTGGAGCAGGTCGGCCTCGAAGACGGCGGCCATCCGCATCAGTTCGAGCCACTTGTCGCGGCCCCCGTCGGTCAGCTCGATGATCACCCGGACCCGGTTGGCCTCGTCGCGCTCCCGGGTGACCAGGCCCTCGGCGACCATCCGGTCGATCCGGTGGGTCATCGCGGCCGGGGTCAGGCCGAGGCGCTTGGCCAGCTCGCCCGGGCCGAGCCGGTAGGGCGCGCCGGTGAACACCAGGGCCTTGAGCACCTCCCACTCGGCGGAGGTGATGCCGAGGGTGGCCAGCTGGCGTCCGTAGGCCACGTTCATCCGGCGGGCGAGCCGGGAGAGGGTGGAGACGATGGTCTCCACCTGCGGGTCCACGGTGGGGAATTCCCGCTGGTAGAGGGCCACCTGCTCGGCGATGCCGAGCTCGGTGGCGGTCTGGGGCTCCGCTCTGCGTGCGCTCATGGTGGTCATTGTCCCACGCAGGGTGCAGCTGTTAAGCCTTTGACGCCTTAAGGTTTGGATGGTAAGACTTTAGGTCTGAAATCTTACGGAGTAAAGGCCGAGGCGGGAGCCCGGCCCGACGTGCGTGAAGAGGGGTGTGCAGTGAAGGAGTGGGGCGGCCGGCTGCGCCGCGTCCAGGTCGGCAACGCGCTCAGTGCGTTCGGCAGCGGCTTCACCTTGCCGTACATGTTCGTGTACGTGGACCAGGTGCGGGGCCTCGGGGCCGCGGCGGCGGGCGCGGTGTTCACCGTGTTCGCGCTCGCCGCGCTGGCCGTGCTGCCGTTCACCGGCCGCGGCATCGACCGGTACGGGCCGCGCCCGGTGCTGCTGGCCGGCACCGCGATGGCCGCCGTCGGCGCGTTCGCCTTCGGGCAGGCCGCGAGCACCGCCGGGCTGCTGCTCTCCTCCTTCCTGTTCGGCGCCGGCGTCACCACCTGCCAGCCCGCGCTGGCCACGATGATCGTCCGCTGCACCGGCCGCGCCGAGCGCTCCCGGGCCTTCGCGCTCCAGTTCACCCTGGTCAACCTGGGCATGGGCATCGGCGCCCTGGTCGGCGGGCAGATCGTCGACACCTCGGACCCGGCCAGCCTGACCCGGCTGTTCACCATCGAGGCGCTGACCTTCCTCGGCCTGGCCGCCGTCACCGGCACCGCCAGGATGCCGGCGGAAGCGGTCGAGGCCGCCCCCGCCGGGGCGGCGGCGAAGCGCGGCGGCGGGCTGCGGGCGATGGTCGCCGACAAGGCGATGCTGCGGCTGTGCGCGCTCGCCGGGCTGATCTTCTTCACCTGCTACGGGCAGTTCGAGTCCGGCGTCGCGGCGTTCGCCACCGACACCGTCGGCACCCCGCCCTCCACCCTCGGCCTGGCCATCGGCGCCAACGCGCTGACCATCGTGCTGCTGCAGATGTTCGTCGTCCGGATCACCGAGCGCCGCCGCCGCACCACCGCGATGGCCGCCGCCGGCGCGGTCTGGCTGGCCGCCTGGGGCATGGCCGTGGTCGCCGGGCTGATCCGCACCGAGGCGATGGCCGCGACGGTGGCGATCGTCGCCGTCTACGCGCTGTTCGGCGTCGGCGAGTCGCTGCTCGCCCCCACCATGGGCCCGATCGTCGCGGACCTGGCGCCCGCCCGGCTGCTCGGCACCTACAACGCCGGGTACGCGCTGGTGAAGCAGATCGCCGTCGCGGTCGGCCCCGCCGTCGGCGTGCTGCTGGTCGGCTCCGGCACCTGGCCGCTGTACCTCGCCGCGATGGCGCTGTGCACGCTGCTGATCGTCGCCCTCGCCGTCCGGCTGCGCGGGCACCTCACGCCCGCGCAGGACAACGTCCGGGTGCTGGCCGTGCAGCAGCACGGACTGCGGGAGCTGCAGACCGCGGCCTGAGCGGTCAGCCGCGGCGGAGCAGGCCCGGAGGCGGGCACCTCAGCCGCGGCGGAGCAGGCCCGGGGGCGGGCACCAGTCGATCGGGGTCTCCACCCCCGTGTGCCAGCAGTAGGCGACCTGCCCGCGCTGCTCGCGGGTGGCGCCGACCAGCTCCTCCATGTGCGCCAGCCAGTCGAGCAGCCACTCGGCGAAGGTCGCCTCCCGGCCGTCCTCGGTGAGCAGCGGGTGGATCTCGTCGCAGGCGGGGCGGTTGTCCATCCACACCGTCCCGCGCCACGGGCCGGTGAGGGCCAGGCCCACGGCCGTCCCGCAGCCGCGGTCGGCGATGAACGCCAGGCCCGCGACCCGGTCCCGCTCCCGGGCCGTCCACCCGCCCGGCGGGGGCGCGGCGCCGGGGTCGGGTTCGTTCGAGGCGCCGGGGAACGGCTGGGTCGGGTCTCCCCGCTGGTTGTCCCCCCAGCCCCAGCCGTGCCCGGTGCGGCGCAGCTCGTCGAGGAACCAGCCGCCCGCGCTGACCTGCCGCAGGTAGCAGCGGTAGTCGGACGGGAAGGACGCGCCGAGTTCGGCCTCCGCCTCGGCGACCTGCTGTTCGCTCAACGGCGGTGCGGTGGCGCCCTGTTCGGGGTCGCGTTCGAGCAGGGCGAGCAGGCGGGTGCGGACGGCGGGCCAGTCGACGGCGGTCATGGCGCCGACCGTACCCGCCCGCCCGCACCCGCGGGGAGGTCAGCGGGCGATCGGCATCAGCAGGGAGAAGGTGTCGGCCCGGGACGGGAAGCGGATGGCCAGCGGGGCGATCGGGCCGCCGAGTTCCAGGACGAGCTGTTCGGCGGTGCCCGCGGCCTGCAGCAGGAAGTCGCGGTTGACGTGGACCAGCAGGTCGGTGGGGGAGGAGGCGTCGGGGAGGGCGTCGGCGGCGGTGGCGGTCAGGGTGGTGGAGCCGTCGTCCTCGGGCAGCGCGCGCAGGTCGGCGGCGGTCAGGGTGACCCGGTGGGTGGGCTCCAGGCGCAGCAGGCGGCGGTAGTCCGGGAAGTCGGCCTCGGCGCGCTCGCCGGAGAGCGAGCGGCCGGCCGCGCGGATGGTGAACAGGCCGCCGTCGAGGGTCAGTTCGGCCTCCTCGGCGTCGGCGAGCAGGGCCCGGGCGGCGTCCGCGAGGGCGGTGGGCAGCAGGGCCGAGGCGGGCGGGCCGGACAGCGCGGCCGGGCAGTCGGCGACCGCCAGGCGGTAGCGGTCGGTGGCCACCAGGTGCAGCACGCCGTCCTCGGCGTCCAGGAAGATCCCGGCGACGGCGGGCAGCGCGGCGTCGGCCGGGGCGGCGAAGCGCACCGCGTCCAGGGCGGCGGCGAGCGCGGGGGCGGGAACGGTCAGGCGGGTCTGCGGCACGGGGAACTCCCGGGAGTCGAGCAGGCAACGGACGGCGGAGAGCTCCCGGCGGGCATCGGTCAACCCGTCCTCCAGGCGGCGCAGGTGCGCGTCCAGCTCGGCCCGGGCCTCGGCCGGCGAACCGGTCAGCACCCGGGTGATCCCGGCCAGCGGCAGCCCGACCCGGCGCAGCCGGGCCAGCAGCCGGGCGTCCGGCAGCTGCTCCTCCGCGTACCAGCGGTACCCGGTGTGCGGGTCCACGGCGGCCGGGACGAAGACGCCCGCGCTGTCGTAGAACCGCAGGGTGCCGGGGTTCAGGCCGCTGGCCCGGGCCATCTCGCCGATGCTGCGCATGGTGCTCTCCACAGGGGTTGACCCTGGCCCCTCGACCTGGTCGAGGGTCAACCGTAACCGCGCGCGGGGCAGGGGGGAGAATGCTCCGAGCACCCCGGCCGGCACCCGCGGACGTACGCGGCCGCAGGCTAGGATGCGGACATTGCGGACAAGTCGTCAACTGCGGTCGAACGGGGAGGGTATGGCGCTGGCGGTGATGGAGCGGCGGCAGGAGGAGACGGTGCCCGCCGCACCGGCGAAGGACAGGTACCGGTGGTGGGGCCCGCTGGCGGTGGCCGTGTTCGCCGGGGTGCTGCGGCTGTGGAACCTGAAGTCCCCGCACGCCTTCGTCTTCGACGAGACGTACTACCCCAAGGACGCCTGGGCGCTGTGGCACAACGGCTACGAGTCGGTGTGGCCGGACAACGCCAACCAGCTGATCCTCGGCAACCCGCAGATCGTCCCGCTCAGCCGGACCGGCACCTTCATCGCCCACCCGCCGCTCGGCAAGTGGGTCATCGGCCTGGGCGAGTGGATCTGGGGCCTGAACCCGTTCGGCTGGCGGATCGCCGTCGCCCTGCTCGGCACCCTCAGCGTCCTGATGGTCGCCCGGATCGGCCGCCGGCTGTTCCGCTCCACCCTGCTCGGCTGCGTCGCCGGACTGCTGATGGCCGTCGACGGCCTGCAGTTCGTGCTCAGCCGGGTCGGCCTGCTCGACGGCGTCTCCGCGTTCTTCGTGCTCGCCGCGTTCGGCGCCCTGCTGATCGACCGCGACCGCACCCGCGACCTGCTGCGCGCCGCCCGCGCCGAGGGCGGCCGGGCCGCCGACGAGGTCCGCCTCGGCCTGCGCCCCTGGCGGCTCGCCGCCGGACTGCTGCTCGGCGCCGCCTGCTCGGTCAAGTGGACCGGCGCGCCCGTCCTCGCCGTCCTCACCCTCCTCGTCCTGCTCTGGGACCAGGCCGGCCGCCGCGCCGCCGGCGCCCACCGCGCCTGGCGCTCCATGCTCCGCCGCGACCTGTGGCCCGCCGCGCTCTCCCTGCCGGTCGCCGGCCTCGCGGTCTACCTGCTCTCCTGGACCGGCTGGTTCGCCACCGACGGCGGCTACGACCGGCACTGGGCGGACGGACAGCCCGGCAGCTGGGTGCCCGGCCCGCTGCGCAGCCTGTGGCACTACCACGCGCAGATCTGGGAGTTCAACACCCACCTGACCTCCCCGCACACCTACCAGTCCAACCCGTGGAGCTGGCTGGTCCAGGGCCGCCCCGTCTCCATGTACTGGGTGCAGCTGCCGACCGGCCAGGGCGGCTGCACCGCCCCCGACGGCTGCGCGAGCCAGATCCTCGCGCTCGGCACCCCGTTCCTGTGGTGGACGGCCTGCTTCGCGCTGGCGTACGCGCTCTACCGCTGGTTCTTCCGGCGGGACTGGCGCTCCGGCGCGCTCCTCGCCGCCGTCGCCGCCGTCTACCTGCCCTGGTTCCAGTACCAGCAGCGCACCGTCTTCTCCTTCTACATGGTGGTGCTGGTGCCCTTCCTCTGCCTGGCCGTCGCGCAGATGCTCGGCGCGATGCTCGGCCCGGCCGGCAGCCCGCCGAGCCGCCGCCGCTGGGGCGCGGCCGGGGCCGGACTGATCGTGGCCGCCATCGTCGGCTGCTTCGCCTTCTTCTACCCGCTGTACACGGGGCAGATCATCCCGATGTCCGAGTGGCACACCCGGATGTGGTTCGAGAGCTGGATCTGACGCCGACGTGATCCCTCCCGCGCACCACCCGCTCGCCGCCGCGGGCGGCGGCCAGCTCCTGCCGGTCACGCCCGCGCTCGGCGCGGCCTGCGCGGTGCTGCTCGCGGTGGCCGCGCTGGTCGCCGGACGGGGCGGCCTCGGGCACGGCCGGGCGGTGCTCCGGGCCGGGCTGCGGGCGGCCGTGCAACTCGCGCTGGTCGCGCTGGTGATCGCCTGGGTGGTGCGCTCGCTGTGGACGTCCGCGCTGTTCGTGCTGCTGATGTTCACCGTCGCGGTGCGCACCGCGGGGAAGCGGATCGGCGAAGGGCGACGGCGGGGCGGGGGCGGGGCCGGGGCTGGGCGTCTGCGGGTTGGCGCGGGACGTCGGCGGGGCGGCGCGGAGGAGGGGGAAGAGGGGGCGGCCGGGCGGTGGGAGTGGGTGTGGGCGGCGGTGCCGATCGCCGCCGGGGTGCTGCCCGTCCTGCTGCTGCTCGCCGCGACCGGGCTGCTGCCCGCCAAGGGCATCACCGTCATCCCGGTCGCCGGGATCCTGATCGGCGGAGCCCTCACCGCGACCTCGCTGGCCGGACGGCGGGCCCTGGACGAACTGCGGCTGCGGCACGGCGAGGTGGAGGCCGCCCTCGCGCTGGGCTTCGAGGAACGCGACGCCCGGCTGGAGATCTGCCGCACCGCCGCCGCGACCTCCCTCGTCCCCGCCCTCGACCAGACCCGCACCGTCGGCCTGGTCACCCTGCCCGGCGCGTTCGTCGGCATGCTGCTCGGCGGGGCCACGCCCGTCCAGGCCGGGGCGGTGCAGCTGTTCGTGCTGGTCGCGCTGCTCGCCGTGGAGGCGGTCGCGGTGACGGCCGTGCTGGAACTGGTCGGCCGGGGACTGGTCGGGACGGCCTCCGGCATCCGGTAGGCTCGGCCCGTTGTTGAAGGGGAGTAGCCCTCCACCGGACCGTCGACATACTGGCCAGTCCCCCGCGGACGGCCCGGCGCCCGGGGCACCCGCGGGGTGTCGGCGAGACCTTCGGCCGCAGTGCTGTGACCATGAACCAGTGCTGCCGGGCCGAGGCGTCCCCTGCCGAGGGTGCTGCCCCGGGGCCGGCGGCCCCGAGACGGAGAAACCCCCGCAACCGATGAACAGTCTGACCATCGCCGCACTGACGTTCGGCATCATCTTCCTGGCCGAACTCCCCGACAAGACCGCCCTGGCCAGCCTGGTCCTGGGCACCAAGTACCGGGCGGGCTACGTCTTCGCGGGCATCGCCGCCGCGTTCGCCCTCCAGGTCGCCCTCGCCCTGGTCGCCGGCAGCCTGCTCGCCCTGCTGCCGCACCGCTGGGTCGAAGCCATCACCGGCCTGCTCTTCCTGGGCGGCGCCGCCATGCTGCTCTGGCACAAGGAGGACGAGGACGACGGCGCCGAGGGCAAGGAACCCGCGAACGACTCCTTCTGGAAGGTCGCCGGCACCAGCTTCGTCATCGTCGCGGTCGCCGAGTTCGGCGACCTCACCCAGATCATGACCGCCAACCTCGCCGCCAAGTACAACGATCCGCTGGCCGTCGGCCTCGGCGCGTGGCTGGCGCTGTGCGCGGTCGGCGGCGTGGCCATCGTCGGCGGGCAGAAGCTGCTCCAGCACGTGCCGATGAAGGTCATCGTGCGGGTCGCCGCGCTGGCGATGATCGTGCTGGCCGGGTGGAGCCTGTTCAAGGCGATCGTCGGCTGACGGGGCGTCGGCTGACGGGGCGTCGGCTGGTGGGGCCTGCTGTGGTGGGGCCTGCTGTGGTGGGGTGCCGGACGGTGGGGCCTGCTGTGGTGGGGCCTGCCGTGGTGGGGCTTGCCGTGGCGGGGCGGCTCAGCAGTCGGGGTGCTGGGCCGCGTCCTGCAGGGCCGAGCGGGTCTGCGGGTCGTAGACGCCCAGGTCGACGCCCTTGAGCGCGCGGTTCCTGCGCTGGAAGCTCGCCAGCACGCTCTGCGTCCAGTAGCCGAAACCGGGCTGGTTGCTGCTGGTCCGGTCGGAGTCCAGCGGGCCGATCCGGTCGCAGTTGACCGCCATCAGCAACTGCTGCATCTGCGCCACGTCCGGGCCGGTGTCGTTCAGCCGCAGGGTCGCCCCGGGCGTGGTCGGCGGCGTCGTGGTGCGGCTCGCGGACGGGCTGCCGGGCGGGCTCGGGGCCTCGGTGGTCGGGGGCGCCACCGCCTTGGTGGTCACCGACTGGGTCGGCCGGGCCGTGGTGCGGGTCGGCGACGGGCTCTCGGCGGCGGGCGCGGAGGACTCGGCGGCCGGGGCGGTGTCGGTGGGGCTCGGCGACACCTCGGCCGGGGAGGACACCGCCGGGCCGGTCGGCGCGGGCAGCGCCTTGTCGACGGTCGTCGAGGACGAGGACAGCAGCATCGCCAGGGTGGCGCCCAGCGCGGTCACCCCGACCGCGCCGCCCGCGATCACCAGCCGGCGGCGGTCGGCGGTCTGCCGGCGCTGCTCGCGGCGGTCGGCCCGGCTGACCGGGCCCTCCGCGCCGTCCTCGCGGAAGGTGAACATGCCCAGGTCGGCGCGGGCCCCGGCCGCCCACGGCCCGTCCCCGGGCCCGTCGGGGCCGCCCCGGGCGTCGTCGGCCTCGCCGTCGCCCTGGAGGTCGAGCGGGATCAGCTGGGTCGCCCCGTCCTGCTCGGCGCCCACCGGCGGGTAGGCGGCCGCGAGCGGGGAGGGGTGCTGCCGCGACCCCGCGACCGGGCCCAGGGTCAGCGGCATGGTCTGCTCGGCCACCGGCACCTGGGCCGCGCCCTGCCCCGGCGGCGGGATCGGGACGAAGCGCCCGGGCGCGCCGCTGTGCGGTGCCTGTTGCGGCTGCTGCTGCGGTTGCCGCTGGGGCGGGACGGGCGGCAGCAACTGGGTTGCGGCGGCGTCCGGTTGGGGCTGCGACTGCTGCGGGGGGACGGGCGGCAGCAACTGGGTTGCGGCGGCGTCCGGTTGAGGTTTCGGCTGCGGCGGGGCGGGGGCGGCGGTGGGCTGCGGCGGGCCGAACGGGCTGGCGGCCTGCGGGACGTGCGGGGCCGGCCCGGGGGCGGCGGCGGGCCTGCGGACGGCGGCGGACCGGTGATCGGCTGCACCGCGGGCGGCTGCGCGGCGCTGGTCGGCACCGCGACCGGCGGGCCGGACCTCGGCGGGGCCGCCACCGGGGGACGGCGGCGATCGGCTGCACGGCGGCCGGCTGCACCGGGGGCTGGGTGCCCCGGGCGGCGAACGGGTCCCGGGCCGGGTCGCCGGGTTCCACCACGGACGCTCCGGCCACGTACGGCCGGACCAGCGGCGGGCCCTCCAGGTGCGGGAGGACAGCGGTCTCCTCGACCGGCGAGACCGCCTGGCACGCGCAGCCGCCGGCCGCGCGCGCGGTGCCGCAGCGGGGGCAGCGCTCTGCCGGCATGGGCCGGTCCTCCTCGGGTCGGAATCGAACGGGGTGATTATGCAGGAGCAATCCCCGGGGCAACAGGGACGCCCGGGCCCCGAGGTGTTCACCGACCGCTTTGCTCCGTTTTCGACCGATCGCCGGGCGCCCTCGGCACCGGCTGCGCGCCCGGGCCGGCCCCTCGGGCCGTGGCCCCGGCTCGGTGGGTACGGTCGGCTCCTTACGTTCCGACCCCGGCCCCGGACCGGTGGGCACGGTCGGCCCCTTACGTTCCGACCCCGGCCCCGGCCCGGTCGCGGAACTGCTGCGGGCTGATTCCCCGCACCCGCTTGAACGCGGCGCTGAGCGCGAACCCGCTGCCGTAGCCGACCCGGCGGGCCACCGCGGCCAGGGTGGCGTCCGGCTCGGCCAGCAGGTCGGCGGCCCGGGCCAGCCGCCAGCCGGTCAGGTACGCCATCGGGGGCTCGCCGACCAGGTCGGTGAACCGCTTGGCCAGCGCCGCCCGGGACGCCCCGCACTCCGCCGCCAGGTCGTGCACCGTCCAGGCCCGGGCCGGGTCGGCGTGCAGCAGGCCCAGCGCGGGTCCCACCAGCGGGTCGGAGTGGGCCCGGTACCAGGCCGGGGCCCGGCCGTCGCGGGCGAACCAGCAGCGCAGCGCGGAGATCAGCAGCAGGTCCAACAGCCGGTCCAGCACGGCCTCCTGGCCCGGCTCGTCCCGTCCGATCTCGGCCTCCAGCAGGGCGACCAGCGGCGAGCCCCACTCCGCGGCGTCCAGCCGCAGCACCGGCGGCAGCGCCCGCAGCAGCCGTCCGCTGACCTCGCCGTGCAGCTGGTACGTGCCGCTGATCAGCACCGTCGCGGCGTCCCGGCCGCTGCCCCAGGTCCGGACGCCCTGGTCGAGCTCCTCGCACATCCGCTCGCCGTCGACGGTCGCCGACACCTGCCCCGGGTGGATCACCACCTGCGGCGGGGTCTGCGGCCGGTCCGCGACGGTGTACGGGTCCGGGCCGCGGACGATCACCAGGTCGCCGGGGCGCAGCGGCACCGGCTCCGCGCCGTCCGGGACGACCCAGCCCTCGCCGCGCACCGTGGTCAGCACCGTCAGCGGCGCCCGGTCCTCGATCCGCAGCGACCACGGCGGGTCGAACACCGACCGCAACAGGAACGCCCCGCTCGCCCGGGGCCCGGCCAGCAGCGCGGTCAGCGGATCCATGCCCGACAGGGTAGACCGGCGGCCTGGACGCTCGCGCATGCCGACGAGCTTCCGGGCCATGGATCCCGGTCCGCCGCGCCGGTTGACTGGCAGGCATGACGACACGAACGGGGGTTCCCGGCATGGCAGTTCTCCGCACGGCGACGCTGGTCGGCGCGGTCCTGCTGGCCGGGCTCAGCGCAGGGCTGTTCTACTCCTACGCCTGCTCGGTGATGCCGGGCCTGGCCCAGGTCGGCGACCGGGCCTTCGTCGACACCATGCAGCGCATCAACACGGCCATCCTGAACGGCTGGTTCATGCTCGGCTTCCTCGGGGCCCTGGTCCTGATCGTGGCCGCGGGCGTGCTCCAGTGGCGCGGCGGCAACCGCACCGTCCTGCTCTGGATCGTGGCGGCCGCGGTCCTGTACGTGGTGATGCTGGCCGTCACCGGCGCCGTCAACGTCCCGCTCAACGACAAGCTCGCCGCCGCCGGATCCCCCGACAGCCTCACCGACCCGGCCGCCGTCCGCGCCGCCTTCGAGACCACCTGGGTCCGCTGGAACCTGGTCCGCGCCCTCGCCGCCACCGCCGCCTTCGGCTGCCTCACCTGGGCGCTGGCCCTCTCCGGACGCCACTCCTGAGCCCGGCCGGCCCGTCCCGCCGGCCTCAACCCGCCTGCGGGACGGGCCGGTCGGGCGCGTCCAGCCAGACGGCGCAGCGCTCCGGGCCGACGGTCAGCCCGAACCGTTCGACACCCGGCCGGCCGTTGGCGTCCCACCAGCGCCAGGCCCGCTCCGCCTCGTCCCAGAGCCGGCGCGGGCCGGACTGCACCACCGCGAACTCCGTCCGCCCCGGCTCCCAGTCGGCCGTCGCCCACGAGGTGACGGCCGTGTCGTGCAGCCAGAGCGTGTAGGAGCCGTCCGGGTAGCGCTCCACCAGCGGGAACACGCCCGGCAGTTGGACCCCCAACGCGAACATGGCTACCCAGCCGCCGAGTTCCTCCGGGGAGAGCGAGGTGGTGGAGGCCGCGCCGTCGGCGGGCCAGGGCGCGGAGAGGCAACCGCGACTGCCCGGCCAGCACTGCTCCACCCGCGCGTACGGCACCCGCCGCACCGAACAGGTGGCCAGCACCCGGTCGAACGGCGCGCCGGGCGGATGGCCGCGCTCGCCGTCCCCGACCACGGTGACCGGCGCGTACCCCGCCCGGGTCAGCCGGTGCCGCGCGGCCGCGGTGGCGGCGTCCACCTCGACGGTGGTGACGTTCGCCGAACCCAGCCGGTGCGCCAGCAGCGCCGCGTTCCAACCCGTCCCGGTGCCGATCTCCGCGGCGTTCGCCAACAGGTAGCGCTGGCCCGTGGTCGGCGGACTGTCCATGACCCGGACCCGCTCGAACCGCTTGCCCCGGGCGGACTGCTCGCGGCGGTTGCGGGACCAGTCGTCGTCCGAGTCCCAGCCGAGGTCCTCTCCGGCGACGAACCGGCGGTAGGTCTCGGTCTGCGCGTCGGAACCGTACTGGTGGCGGGTCTCCAGCCGGAAAGCCGTGTGCTGGAAGGTGGTGAACATCGACTCGAACTCGTCGTAGCCGATCACCACGCTCCCGCTCTCCTCGTCCTCGTACAGCATCGGGCAGCCGCTGTGTCCCGAGTTGCTTCCGATGTACCGCAGTCGACGGCTCACGCCTGCTCCCCTCGTCGTGGGTGACCGGTCCGGCACAGGATGCCTGCGGACCGTCATGCCGGGGAGGCGGATTCGCCGATATTCGGCTGCCGGGGGCGCCGGGTGTGAGGTGGGGGAGGATGGGTGGCATGAGCGTCGTGAAGATCAAGAAAGTTGTTAAGAGACCCACATGAAATCAGTCCCAGGGTCCGCCCTCCTGGGGCTCTGCGGAGCAGGTGAGGCTGTCAGAAAGTGGGGAAGTCTCCCGATGCCATCTTGGTGACGAACGTCCGCCAGGCGTCCACAGAGAAGGTCAAGGCCGGTCCCTCGGGGTCCTTGCTGTCCCGGACCGGTACGACCCCGGCAGTGACGAAGTTGCACGCGACCTCGACGCACTGTCCGCCGTCCGTGCCGCTGTAACTGCTCTTGAGCCACCGGGCGGTGCGCAGGTCGATCTTCCGGTCCATGTTCAACAGTCCTTCCATGATGCGGAGGATCAGGCGGGCCGACTCCGGCGCTGACAGCACTTCGGCGCGGAGCCGATCATAGGCGCGTGAGCGCTCCCCGACCTGCCTCGGGTTGTTGGAGAAGGCTCCCCGGCTGAGCGATTCCGTGTACTGCCACTCCGGACCCTCGGACAGCTTCAGCAGAGTGAACGACGCGCCGAACGGGGCCCGCTCGCCGATCTCGTAGGGCGCGACCTGGATGACGATGTTGGGGCGCTGCGCCAGTTCCAGCAGATGGCGGAGTTGCTCTGCCATGACCACCGGCCCGCCCACCGTACGACGTAGCACCGCTTCGTCCAGGACGACCACCAAGAACGGCTCTGCGCCTGCTTCGAGGAACCGCTTCTGTCGGCCCAGTCGTGCTGCGACCCGCTCGTTGATCAGGTCGTCATCACCTGCCGCATCCCCCTGGGAGAGCAGCGCCCGAGCGTAGGCCGGAGTCTGCAACAAGCCCGGAATCCAAGCGATCTCGTACTGCCGTAGATCGGTCGCCCGCGCCTCCATGTCGGCGAAGCGGCGGAACCAGTCCGGGTGTTCGACCTCACGGTGCCAGGGAACTCGCTGCCAGACTCGCAGCAGCAGGCCGCCGGTGTTCAGGAGCTTGTCGCAGGCTCGGGCGAAGTCCTCGTTCGGCACGCGCTCGCCGACCTCGATCCGGCTGATCAGGGACCGGTCACAAGGGATCAGCCGCGCCAACTCGCCCTGGGACAGCCCGGCGTTCTCGCGTGCCTCCGCCAACTCTGCGGCGAAGAACGCAGGTGAACAGAACGCCTGCTCCTGCACGGATTCTCGACGGCCCACTCCCGCTCCCTCCGGTGACGGACTTCATGTCACCACCTCATGCCTACTCAGCGTAGGTACACGAGACGACTCTTGTAGCGGAAACCCCGCAGCGAAGCACAGGAGCCAACCCATGTCGGCAGCCGTCCAAGTCCAGCCTCAGTACAGAGTCGTCCCCTTGCCCACGCCGCCCGGAGCGTTCGACCTATGGGGTGTTGCCGCCGAAGCCGGTGGAGCCGTGCCAGGGGCGGACGGCGCCCCGGTCGCGTTCCACAGCTTCTCCGAGGCTGCGCGTTGGGCGGACTCCCATGGCTGACCAGTGGGAGCCAGGCGAGGGGCGGGAAGCCTACGACCGGCGCTCCGGCCAGGCGGTACGGGTGATCTCGGTGCACGTCTGCGGCGTGTTCGTTCGGCACCTGCGAGACGGGCGGGAAGACATCACCACCCTGGGGGAACTGGCCCCGCCCGAGAACACGGCAGGGGAACAATGACGGAGGCACTTCGCCGGGCCTGGGAAGCGGCGTCGCGGTTGGCGACGCTGACGGGTGCGGAGGTGCGGGTGTTGGAAGTCTCGGAAGGGGTTCGCATCATGTTTCCCGTGCACTCCGACGACGACGATGCGAACCACCTCGAAGTTCTTTCCATCCTGAGCCACTCCGACCGCTACGGGCACCGGAGGTTCGCTGACGGTAGTGGGTACCTGTGGGCCATTTACTACCCTGGCTGCCCCTGATCGGCCGCCCCAAAAACGGCGTCACACTTAGGGTGTGCACGACGAGCGGCTGCCGGGATCAGGAGCCGATGACACACTGAACTTCCACAGCACTCCTATGTTATGCAGTCGAAAATAGAGGGAACCGTCAATTCAGGAAAAGTACAGCCTCGGCCTGTGTCGTGCGTCGGCACTGTTATTCCCAGCTCAAACGTCAGTGCTGCTTCGGTTCAGAGGCATAGCCGAGTGCTGTCGATCGAGTAGGCCCCTTGCCTCGCTGCGCTTCCTATTATCTGCCGATGAAAGGTCAATAAATAGGCTCTGTGATCGCGTGGCGGAATTTTGTTAACCAAGATTTCGATCTATTAACTCACGCCTATTACTGATCTGAGGCGTGTTCGCGCGACTCGACTCGACGTGCGATCCACCGACTCAAGCGGCCAGTGCTGTTCTCTGCGGCGACGTATTCGCCAGTCGGCAGAATCGCTAGCGAACATTCCTTTGCGATAAGCTCTAGGCGCTGCCCGTAAGATGCGACAAGATGGGTCTCCAGGAGACGGTCGCGCACGCTATTATATTCAACCCCACAGGACTCTAGCCATGACAGCATTTCAGGATCATTGGCGTAAACTTCCTTCCCCTGACACAGTCGCATAAGCAAAACAAACTCCTCCTTCCCGATAAAGCTGGGGCTCCACTGTTCCGTGGTTGGAATCCTATTGAGTGCCTCTTTTTTAATGTCATAAACTTTCAATTGCCAGCCAATTTTTTCATCGACGCGGACGGCGCGGAGGCTCAGTAGGGCCCTGCCCACTTCCATTTCAAGATCATCCCCCCAGAGCTGATGGCCGAGTCCATACATTTCATCCAGTCGCGTCCATATAAACTCCAGCAATAGCCGAAGTGGGTTTTCTGGTGTCGAAAAATAGAATGGCCACCAGCCGTCCATGAGGGGCGCCATGAACGGCCGCCCGTTCGCCTTGACGAGAGAATAGCTACCAGAAATGATCAGCTGGGGAAAATCTTTCGGTCCGAATCCAGCGTTTCCAACATTATCTTCAAGGTACTCGATCATCGATGACCTGAACGCCTGCTCGCTCTTGAATCCATGCATTCCAAGAATGACTCGGATTGCGGAAATCTGCTCTACAATAAGAGTGCCAAGTATGGCCTCCTCTTCGTATGATAGGGCGGCGATTCCTTCTGTCCCCCAAGCGGCCCGCCCGGTCATCTCGGCAAATGTTCTGATCGAGGGTCCTATATTTCGATCCGGGTCGTCGTCCAGCTCATTGGGCCTTTCATAATAAGGGTGCTCAATTGTGCTGACCGTCTTGAGTTGGGAAAATGCATCGCGAAGCTCCGTCGAGTGAAGATTCTTCTTTACTTCGATGACGGCGATGATGTCTTTCACGTGCCATACGTAGGTTTCACTGTACGGGAGTTGCTCTCCCTCTCCTCGCACTACCATGCAGTCCATTTGACCAGAAAGGCGACCTTCGTCGTCGCAGGCAAAGCCGGTTACCACTCGAAGTCCCAATCCGTCCGGAAGGGCGCGATTCAATATACTAGAAGACAATCCTTCGTACATGTCTCCAATCGTTGGGGCGTGTTTTATCGGAACCCGATCAAGTTTAGGAAGCTCTGCGCGGAGAATTTCTGAAAGAAGATCTGCGGCCGTGCGAATCACTAAACCTCGCCTCAATCATTGCTATTTGTCTGATGTTCGATGGATCATCATAGATGACAGTGCTGGACCAAATCAGGCGTTCGCGGTAATGATCTTGCGCGCAGTTGGCCCACCGGACTGTCTTGGTGGGAAGACGTCATGAGTGGCGAAATGCAATAGGTGTCGCCTTCGCTGGTTCCTGATGGCTGCCAAGATCGGCGTTGGGCGGGTTCGATCAAATCCGTGCGTATGGGTCCACTGGTCAAATCGGTGGTGCATCACTCCTGCCCGAGGTGGCGGTACAAGGTTGCACGACTCACCCCCAAAGCCCTGGCGATCACGGCCACGCTCTCCCCTGCGGCTCGGCGGGCACGGGCGGCGACGAGCTTGTCGGCGTCCATCACGTTCGGCCGACCACCCGTACGCCCCTGTGCCTTGGCGGCGTCCAGGCCGGCCCTGGTGCGGTCCTTGATCAGGCTCCGCTCGAACTCCGCCATCGCACCCACCACTTGGAGCACCAGGCGGCCGTCGGGCGTGTTCGGGTCGATGCTCGCCAGCGCACCCGTCAGCACCTTGAAACCGATGCCCCGGGCCGACAGCACGTCCACCATCGTCACCAGGTCGATCAGCGAACGGGCGAAGCGGTCCAGCTTCCACACGCACAGGGTGTCACCCGGGCGCAGGTAGTCCAGGACTGCGGCAAGCTCCGGACGGTTGGTGTTCTTGCCCGATGCCTTGTCCGTGAAGATCCGCGCGCAACCCGCCTCCGTGAGCGCGTCGTGCTGGAGTTGCGTCTCCTGGTCGTCGGTGGAGACGCGTGCGTAGCCGATCAGGTGTCCTGTGTTCTTCGCCATGCCCCGACCGTCTCATAACTCGTCTCATAAATGCAATGGGTTTCGACGGGTTTTGAGACGGGTTTTGAACGCCTCGCGGACCCCCTCGGGCCCATTCGGTGACCATCTCACAAACCATCGTTTCTGAGACACTTGCCGATGGTGACCCGGTGTCACGGATGCCCCAGGGTCTCAATTTCGCGGCGACGTGCGCAGGGCTGGGGGCTGAGTCTGTACGGCCCGACCTTTCAGGGATCGCCCCGCCCCGGTGTCCCACCGGAACGCCCCAATGGGCCATGTGAGAATTTTCCCTCCCTGCCACGCCACGGCGGAGCGCGAGGGAGGCGTCCCCCTGGGGTCGCGCAAACACCCGAGGTTGCGGGACCAGCGAACTCCCTCCCTGCCGATCGCCCCCCAACTCGAAGGGGAGTACCCGCCTGCCCCACGCCCCCGAAACCCGTACACAGCATCACCTGCCATAAGTCAGCGGTCGTGGAGCCGGGACAGCGCGGGGCCCCCACCTGTCAGCCGGTCAGCGCCACGCCCCGCCAGCCGTCGTAGCCGCCCAGCTTGCGCCTGGCACCGAACCGCTTGTCCATCGCAGCGAACAACAGGCGCTTGCCCGTCCGGCTCCCCAGCGCCCCGGCCAACACCGGCTCCGCCGCCGTGAACGCCTCCCACACCAGCGAGGTGCGCACGTGCTCGCTGCGCGGAGCGGGGACCAGGCGCGACACCCAGTCCGCCGGATCACGCATCAGGGCCCGGAAGGCATCGAACTGCGAAGCCAGAGAAAGGAGTTGAGTCGCACGGGCGTCTGTGGCCGACAGCATCTCGCCCGACACCGCCTCCATGGCCTCGATCTCCACCAGTTCCACGGTCATCGGCGGGACGTCGATCCCCGCAGCCTCGCGTCGCAGCGCATCGGCCTGGCGCTGCGCGTACGCCTTCGCCCCCGCATCCGTGAGGATCATGAGGGCGTCCAGCTCGAACTTCCTTACGCCCCGTTCCAGCTCGGCCTTCCGCTCGGCGAGCGTCATGGCTTCGTAGTTCTCGTACCGCAGCCACCCCGCCAGGTTCGCCAGCCACTCGCCCATGCCCCGGCGGATCAGCGCCAGGTCGCGCCACTCCCCAGCGGGCGTCTCCCATCGCGCCCCGCTCCAGGTGAACGGTACGGCCGGTGCGTCCCGCCATGAGGCCACGCCTGCGGCGGCGTCCCACGCCTGGCGGGCGAGTGTGTCATCCATGTACTTGCCCAAGAGTCCCCCACTTGAAAATGTGCAGTCACTTCAACCCCGCTGTCGTGCAAGAGGGGAGCCAAAGTGGACTAACAAGGACCGGATGCCAGTCTCCAAGTGACTCCCCGCTGTCCAGTAACAGCAGGTCAGACCATGTTTAGGTGAAAAGAGAGAACAAAACAAACAAATAAAGTACTAGGGAGAACGGGAACGCGCTCTTTTCCGTCATCTCACCACCTGCACAGAGGACTTGACGGCACTCGGAGGGCGTGAAGAACCCCGCCAGGCTCAGAGCCTGACGGGGTCGGCGTGGCGGCGCTGCTCTCGTTCAGTCCGTGTTCGGACTCTCGGCCCACCGGATCACGATGCGATCCCTTGTGTTGGCGTTGCGGCCCCGGCCGGTGGCCTTGGTGATCCGAACCGAATCGACGAACAGGGCGAGGAACTCCCGGCGGCGCTGGAGGTCCCACGCGGCCCAGGGGGTCCCCGGTCCGATCGGGTCGCCGTCGACCCCCGTCCAGTCGTCGGGGATGGCGATGGTTGCGGCGGCAGCCTGCTCCAGTTCCTTGATTCGAGCGTCCGTGCGCTGTTCGTGGGCCATGAGCCGTTCCACGGACTCGCGGAAGACCTGGGTGCCGACCGTGCCCGCGTACGCACCCGCCGTGCGGTCCTCGTAGAGCGTCCGGAGGGAGGTGCGGACGTGCTCCAACTCCGAACGGGCGGCGGAGAGTTCCGCTTCGCGGCCCGAGTTGTCGCGCTGGTGGGCGAAGCGGCGGGCGGCTTCGGCGAGCCATTCCAGTTCTTCGGGGTCGTCGGGGTCCATCGTGGTGAGCCGGGCCCAGACCTGACCGGCCGTCTCGTTGTCGGCCTGTTCCATGTGGATGACCAGTCCGCCGTGGCCGGCGACCACTCCACCGGCCCGGTTGCACTGGTAGTACCGGGTTTCTCCCCGGACCGACGCGACCATGACGGAGCCGCAGACGTCGCAGAACAGGAAGCCGTGACCGGCGAGCAGCGTGGGCACCCGGTCGGCCCGGCGCTCGACCGTCTTGCTGCGGCCGTTCAGGACGTCTTGCAGTGCCCACCAGTCGGCCGGAGGGATCAGGGGCTCGTGCGACTCCAGGGGAGCGCCTGACGGGTCGCGCAGGATCGCCCGGCGGCCGGTGGTCCCCGGGACGACCTCACCGTCCGCGCCCCTGCGGCGCTGACTGCGTCCCTCCCACTCGATCGCGTACCCGGCGAGGCGCGGATCGCGGAGGATGCGCAGGACGGTGGAGGACGTCCAGGAGGGGCGCTCGGCGGACTCCGACAGGCCACGGGCGCGCCGGGCCGCCAGGCGCTTCGTGCCGCTCTCGCCGAGGGTGGTGACCTTGGTCGGGGCGGACTCCTTGTTGAGCCTGCGGGCGATGCCGGTGCCGGACTCGCCGTCGACCGCCCAGGCGACCATGCGCCGCACCCAGTCGGCTTCCACGGGGGACGGAACGAGCCGCGACACCGTCAACTCGCCGCGCGTGACCCGCTCGCTGACGAAGCCGTACGGCGGGATGCCGGAGGTGTGGCCACCAGCCTGCCGGATCTCCTCCTTGGCGCTGGTGACGTACGCGGATTTCAAGTCGGATTCCTGCTGGGCCAGTCCGGCGATGATGGCCAGGATGCCGACGCCGACCGGGGTGGAGGTGTCGAGGTACGGCTCCTCCACGCTGACCAGTCGGACGCCGTGCTGCTCCAGCTCGTCGATGATCTTCATTGCTTCGAGCGCGCCACGGCGGGTGAGCCGGGACAGCGAGAAGACGACCACCGCGTCCACGCGCCCGGCGCGCACGGCCGCCATCAGCTCCTCGAAGCCGGGGCGGTGGGTGTTCGGATCCCAGCCGGACTTGCCGATGTCCTCGAAGTGACCGGCGTTCTCCCAGTCTCTCGACTGCATCAGCGCCTCGGTCTTGGTCCGCTGAGCCTCGGGCGACGCCTTGGAGTCGTCCTCACGCCGCTTGCTCTGTCGGATGTACGAGACTGCTCGTACCTGATCGAGGTCGGGCCGCGAGCCGGGCCGACCCTGTGACTTGAGAGGTGCCATGTGGGCAGCGTAGTGAAGATCAATGTGCTGACGGTTCCCGCGGAGCAGCGGGAGGTGCTGGAGCAGCGGTTCGCCTCGCGGGCCGGGGCGGTGGAGGGGTCGGACGGGTTCGAGTGGTTCGAGCTGTTGCGGCCGGTGGAGGGGACGGACCAGTACCTGGTGTACACGCGGTGGCGGGACGAGGAGTCGTTCCGGGCGTGGATGGAGGGGCCGATGAAGGCGGCGCACCAGGGCGGGGGTGAGCGGCCGCGGCCGGCGGCGAGCGGGTCGGAGGTGTGGTCGTTCGAGGTCGTGCAGCAGGCGGGGCCGAAGGCGTAGCGAGGGGAGGGGCGGGGCCGGTCTCCGGGGAGGCCGGCCCCGGGTCTTCTCAGTGGAAGGCGGCGCGGCGGGTGGCCCGGCGCAGGGTGCGCAGCAGGGGGCCGCCGACGGTGAGGCAGAGGGTGGCGGTGAGGGCGGCGCGGGGGAGGTCCCAGCCGAGCGAGGTGGTGAGGCAGTAGAGGGCGAAGCGGGTGAGGTCGGCGGGGAGGGGGTCGCCGGGGACGAAGGAGATCGAGGTGCTCAGGCCGCCGAGGTAGGGCCAGCCCTGGAGGTTCATGACGGTGCCGTAGCCGACGGCGGAGACGGTGCCGTAGGCGGCGAGCAGCAGGAGTTCGGGGCGGCCGCGCAGGCGGTCGGCGCCCGGGAGGAGTCCGGCGCCGAGGCAGACCCAGCCCATGGTGAGCATCTGGAACGGCAGCCAGGGTCCGACGCCGCCGGTGAGCAGGGCGGAGGCGAACATGGTGAGCGCGCCCAGGACGAAGCCGAAGCCCGGGCCGAGCGCCCGGCCGGCCAGCACCATCAGGAAGAACATCGGTTCCAGTCCGGCGGTCCCCGCGCCGAGCGGGCGCAGCGCGGCGCCGGCCGCGGCGAGGACGCCCAGCATGGCGACGGCCTTGGCGTCCAGGCCGGGGGCGTCGGTGGCGTCGCGGTTCTCGGAGAGCTGGGCGACCAGGACGGCCAGCAGCAGCGGCAGCAGCAGCGCGAACAGCCAGGGCGCGTCGGCGGAGTGGCCGACCAGGTCGGACTTGCGGGAGGCGAGCAGCGGCCAGCCGAAGGCGGCGACGCCGACCGCGGAGACGAGGGAGAGGAAGAGCACCGAGCGCGGCCCGAGCGGGACGGGCCGGGAGAGGGCGACGGGAGGAGGGGGCTTCATCGCGGCGGCTCCGCGGTGGCGGTGCTGGTGGCGGTGGTGGCGGGGCCGGCGGCCGGGGCCGGGGAGCGCCGGGGAAGGGCGGCGGCGACGTCGGGGACGGTGAGGTACGGGGGGAGGATCTTGGCGGTCTGCGGGGCGAAGGTGGGGGAGGCGAGGACGACGTCGGGGGTGGGGCCGTCGGCGACGATCTCGCCCTCGGCGAGGACGGCGGTGCGGTGGGCGAGTTCGGCGGCGAGTTCGACGTCGTGGGTGGCGAGCAGGATGGCGTGGCCCCGGTCGGCGAGGTCGCGCAGGACGGTGACCAGGCGGGCCTTGGCGGCGTAGTCGAGGCCGCGGGTGGGTTCGTCGAGCAGGAGGAGCGGGGGGCGGGCGGTGAGGACGACGGCCAGGGCGAGGGTGAGGCGCTGGCCCTCGGAGAGGTCGCGGGGGTGGTGGTCGTCGGCGATGCCGGGGAGCAGGGTGGAGAGCAGGGCGCGGCAGGTGCCGGGGGCGGCGTCGGCGTCCTGGTCGGCGGCGGTGCACTCGGCGGCGACGGTCTCGGCGTACAGCAGGTCGCGCGGGTCCTGCGGGACGAGTCCGACGGAGCGGATCAGGTCCTTGGGGCGGGTCCGGTGCGGGGTGCGGCCGTCGACCCGGACGGTGCCGGAGTCGGGGGTGTGCAGGCCGACCAGGGTGCCGAGCAGGGTGGACTTGCCGGCGCCGTTGCGGCCCATCAGGGCGGTGATCTGCCCGGGGGCGAGGGCGAGTTCGACGCCGCGCAGGGCCGGGACGGGTCCGCGGGAGACCACCAGGCGGGTCGCGGTGGCGACGGGCTCGACCGGAGCCGGCGTCAACTGCCACTCGGGCGGCGGGAGTTGCGCGCGCAGCGGGGCCGCGCGGCGGCGGGCGTCGCGGACGGTGAGCGGCAGCGGCGTCCAGCCCGCCAGCAGTCCGAGTTCGACCACCGGGGGCCGGACGGGGGAGCGGGCCATCAGCGCGGCCGGGTCGCCGAGCACCGGCGGCTCGCCGGGGCCGGGCAGCAGCAGCACCTGGTCGGCGTACTGGACGACGCGCTCCAGCCGGTGCTCGGAGAGCAGCACGGTGGTGCCCAGGTCGTGCACCAGGCGCTGCAGGACGGCCAGCACCTCCTCGGCGGCGCCCGGGTCGAGCGCGGAGGTCGGCTCGTCCAGCACCAGCACCTGCGGGTGGACGGTCAGCACCGAGCCGATCGCCACCCGCTGGCGCTGCCCGCCGGAGAGCGAGGACAGCGCGCGGCCGCGCAGTTCGGCCAGGCCCAGCAGGTCGAGCGTCTCCTCGACCCGGCGGCGCATCACGGCCGGGGCCAGGCCCATCGACTCCATGCCGTAGGCGAGTTCCTCCTCGACGGTGTCGGTGACGAAGTGCGCCGCCGGGTCCTGCCCGACGGTGCCGACCACGTCGGCGAGGTCGCGCGGGCGGTGCGTGCGGGTGTCCCGCCCGGCGACCGTGACCCGGCCGGTCAGGGTGCCGCCGGTGAAGTGCGGCACCAGCCCGGAGACGGTGCCCAGCAGGGTCGACTTGCCGGACCCGGACGGCCCGACCAGCAGGCACAACTCGCCCTCCGGGACGGTCAGTTCGACCCCGCTCAGGGCCGGTGCGGACGCGTCGGCGTACTGCACGCCGACCTGCTCGAAAGTGATCACCGGGTGCTCCGGGACGGCTCGGGGACGACGACGGGACGGAAGCGGGCGCGGGCGGGACGGACGGGGGTGCGGGCGGGAGTGCCGGTGCGGGCGCGGGCGGTCACCGGGTGCTCCGGGGCGGCTCGGGGGTGACGAAGGCGGGCAGCAGGCCGACCAGCGCGGCCAGCGCGGGCAGCAGCGGCAGGGCGGGCGCGGTCGGCGGGACGACGCTCGGCGCCAGGGCCAGCGGCCAGCGGCCCGCGTACCAGACCAGGGCGGCCGCGACCAGCGCCCCCGAGGCGGCCGTCAGCCACTCCGGGAGCGCCCACGGGTCGGGCCGGTAGCGGGTCCGGACGGAGCGCCGGCCGCCCAGCGCGAGGCCGGTGCCAGCCGCGGCCGCGCCCGCCAGCAGCACCGGCAGCGCCCACGGGTGACGGCCCGCGGCGAGCAGCCCGTACGTCGCCGCGCACACCGCCAGCAGCCCCGCCAGGGTCGCCGCCCCGGCGGCGCGCACCACCTGGCGCGGCACCTCGGCGGTCCGGCCGAAACCGCGGGTGTCCATCGCCGCCGCCAGCGCCACCGAACGCTCCAACGCGCCCTCCAGCACCGGCAGTCCGACCGACAGCACCGCCCGCACGCCCCGGTCGGAGCGCCCGCGCAGCCGGCGCGCCGCGCGCAGCCGCCGGACGTCCGCGACCAGGTTCGGCGCGAAGGTCATCGCCACCACCGCCGCCACGCCCGCCTCGTACAGCGCACCCGGCAGCGAACGCAGCAGCCGGGACGGCGA
Organism: Kitasatospora sp. YST-16; assembly: GCF_026802215.1. Lineage (NCBI taxonomy): Bacteria > Bacillati > Actinomycetota > Actinomycetes > Kitasatosporales > Streptomycetaceae > Kitasatospora > Kitasatospora sp. YST-16. The sequence continues at coordinate 1,959,783 of NZ_CP113837.1, read as the reverse complement.
GGCCAGCGCGTTCGCCGCACCCACGCAGGCCAGCAGGACCGCCAGCCGCAGCCCCTCGTACAGCGCGAACAGCACCCCCTCCAGCGTCACCGCACCACCCAGCCGGACGCCCTGCGCCCAGGCGGGCAGCGGGAGTTGGGGCAGCGTGAACAGGACGTGGGTGCCGCCGACCGGGGAGCCCAGCAGCACCGCGAACACCATCCGGGCGGCCAGCACCAGCATGCCCAGCCGCAGGAACGCCGCGTACGAGCGCGACCAGGGCGCGTCGCTGCGGCGGGCCGCGACCACGTAGCCCGCCACCGCCAGGATCAGCAGCAGGAGCAGCGGGTTGGTGGTCCGGCTGGCCGCCGCGGCCAGGCCCAGCGACCACAGCCACCACGCGCCCGGGTGCAACTGCCGCGGCAGCGCCCGGCTGTGCGCGGCGGCCGGGCGGCCGCCGCCCGCGACGGGGTCGGCGGCCGCCCGGTGCAGACGGTGGACGGACATGCTCAGCGGGTGCGGCGGCGACGGGCCTGCCAGACCGCGCCCGCGCCCAGCAGAACCACCGCACCGGCCCCGGCGAGCAGGCCGAGGGACGGGCCGCCGTCCGAACCGCCGTCCTTGGCGCCGGAGTTCGAGCCCGCCGCGACCTGGTCGCCGCAGCCCGCGTGCGGGTAGCCCGCGATCGCGCACAGCAGCGCGCCGGAGTCGTAGCGCAGCGGCGCGGCGACCGCGGCCAGCACCTCGGCGGAGTTCGCGGCCGTCGGCACCGAGGCGCACGAGGTGCGGGCGGCGGGCGGCTGCTCGCCGCCGGGGGCGTCCTGCGCGGTGCCGAAGTCCAGCACCACGGCGACCCGCTTGTGGCCGCCGCTGGGGGCGGTGCCCTGGCAGATCGCCGCGAAGTCGGCGGCCGGGCCGGGCCGGGGCGCGTCCTGCCCGCCGTCCGGGCTCAGCACGAACCGCCAGCCGTCCACCGCCCCGTCCGCCGGCACGTTCCCGGCCGGCCCGACCTGCTGGTACGCCCAGCCGTCGGCGCCGCCCTTCCAGAACGACCAGTAGCGGTAGTCGGCGGCGGAGGAGGCTGCGGCGGCGGGGCCGAGGAGCGTTGCGCACGCGGCGAGGAGGGTGAGGAGGAGGACGGTGGGACGGGTGCGGAGGGCTCGGAGGAGGGCGGTGGGGTGGGCGTACGGGGTGTGGAGGGCGGCAGCCGCTCCGGTGCGGGTGGCCCGGCCGCCGGTCATCGGTCCTGCTCCGGGCGGTCGTCCGCGTCGGTGTCGGAGGTGCCGGTTCCGGCCTCGGCGCCGGTCTCGGGGGCGGGTGCGGCGTTCTTGTGGCGGCGGTTGAGGCTGAGCAGCAGGCCGGCGCCGACGCCGACCAGGAGGCCGACGCCGATCAGCCAGCCGGCCGAGAAGCCGCTGTTCTCGTCGGGTTCGGTGATCGCGGAGCCGGGGGCGCGGGTGGCCTGCGGGTCGCCGCCGGCGGGGCCGGTCTTCGGCTTGGGGCCGGAGTCGGCGAGCAGTTGGACCAGGTTGGCGCCGCCGAAGTTGTACGGGTCGAGCTTGGCGGCGCGGGCGGTCAGCACCAGGGTGGCGGTGGCGGCCGGGTCGGTGCCGTTCTTGCCCTGGGCGGCCCACGGGTAGGCGTTGCCGGCCAGCCAGTCGGCGGCTTCGGCGGCCTCGGCGGGGTGGCCGGCGGCGACCAGGCCGAGGACCGTCCAGGCGGTGGAGTTGTAGTCGGGGGTGGCGGTGTCCGAGCCGGGGGTCTTGGCGAGCAGGCGCTGGCCGTCGGCGGCGAGGCGGCCGGTCAGCCAGGCGGCGTCGGCCTCGGCGGAGTCGGCGTGCGCGAGCGGCCCGGGGGTCTGGGCGCCGTCGCAGGCCGGGGCCTTGGGCGGGCCGTCCTTGCGGTCGGTGGCGGTGACCGGGAGGTGGCCGCCGGCGGCGGCGAGCAGGGATTGCGCGGAGGCGATGGTGTCGGCGGCGGCCGGGACGCCCGCGGCGGGCTGGTAGCGGAAGGCGCCGCGCTGGTCGGCGGGGGCCGAGCAGTCGAGCTGGAAGGTGGCCAGGCCGTCCCAGCCGGTGTGGCCGCCGACGGCGACGCCGGCCGGGTCGAGGCCGACCGCGAGCAGGCCGTTCAGCACCACGGCGGTGGAGTTGGCGTCGCCGGGCGCGCCCGGGTTGTACGCCCAGCTGCCGTCCGGGTTCTGGTGCGCGCGCAGCCAGTCGGTGGCGCGGGTGACGGGCTGCTGGTGGCCGCCGAGCGCGGTGAGGGCCTGAACGGCCAGCGAGGTGGCGTTGGTGTCCTCGGTGGCGGGGGTGCACGGGGTGCCGGCGGCCCGGTAGGACGGCCAGCCGCCGTCCTCGCACTGCTGGTCGAGCAGCCACTGCACGGCGGCGTCGGCGGGTTCGACCTTCTCCTGCTGGAGGGCTATCAGCGCCAGCGACTGCCGCCACACCCCGTCGTACTGCGGGTCGCCCTTGCCGTACAGCCCGGCGGGCACGCCCGAGGAGGTGGACGGCGAGCCGGAGGGGGTGCCGGAGCCGGACGCCGCAGTACCGGAAGGGGCGGCGGAGGAGGCCGCGGGCGTGGCGGTGTCGGCGAGCGCGGGTGCGGCGGCGGTACCGGCGAGCAGGGCGCCGGTCAGCGCGGCGGCGCCCAGGCGGGCAGCGGTCAACATGTGGGGGAAGCCTTTCGGTGAGCGGTCGCAGCGGGCCGGGACCTGCCCCGGTTCCGCCCGTAGACCCACGACGGAGGAGGGCCGCTCGCCTCCGGCCGGGCAGTCCGACTGCGCCGCGCCCCGGTGGCGGGGGCGGCTCACGGTTGCGGGTCAGTGCCGGAATCGCACCGGCTTCCCCCGGCCTCGGAGGCGGATGAAGTTGTCGGCGGCCGGCCGGTGGGGCCGGGCCGCGCCCCCAAGACTCTAGCCCTCGGCCGGGGCCGCACCGGCGGCAGGTGGTGGAACGGGTTGCAGTTCTGCCGGGGCGGGAGGGGCCGCGGGGGCGGGCCCGGCCAGGGTCAGCAGCCGGGCGGCGGTGTGCAGGTCGGCCCGGACCTCGGCCAGCGAGGCCCGGCCGGACAGCCACACCAGCAGGGTGGCGTGCCAGGTGTGGCCGACCACCCGCAGCGCCGCCTGCTGGTCGGCGGTGGGCGGGCCGGGCAGCCGGGCGGCGGCCAGCACGATCGCGCCGGTGGCCTGGGCGACCTCGTCCACCTCGCTGCCGACCGAGCGGTCCGCGAAGGACAGCGCCCGCACCATGGCCTCGGCCAGCCGGGGTTCGCGCTGCAGCGCGTGGAAGGCGGCGGTCAGCGCCTCGGCGACCCGGGAGGCCGGGTCCGGCCCGGTCGGCGGACGGCGGCGGACCTGCTCGCGCAGGCGTTCCAGCTGTTCGCGCATCACCGCGACCAACAGGTGCACCTTGGACGGGAAGTAGCGGTACAGGGTGCCGAGCGCGACCTGCGCGCCCTCGGCGACCTCGCGCATCTGCACCGCCTCGTAGCCGCCCCGGGCGGCCAGCGCGGTGGCGACGCGCAGGATGCCCCGGCGGCGCTCGGCCTGGCGCGGCGTCAGCGGCCCGTCGGCGGCGGTGGCGGTCACGGGCACTCCAGGGGCGGGGTCGCGGGGGCGGGATCGCGGCGTGGTGCGAATCACCCGCCGGGGCTCCTGACGACAAGCTACGGGCCGGTAATCTTCGAGGTCCCTCGTTGTTCACTTTCTCCAACGACGAGCCCGCACCGCTGTGAAACGTGATCTACTTTACCGGTCGGCGGCCTTCTCCGTCGCCGGTCCCGGTGAGTAGCGAGGAATGGGGACTGGGGATGACCGCTGTGTCGCACCCGCCGCTGCGGATCGCCCTGCTGTCCTACCGCGGCGACCCGTTCTGCGGCGGCCAGGGCGTGTACGTGCGCCACCTGTCGCGCGAACTGGCCCGGCTCGGCCACCACGTCGACGTGGTCGGCGCCCAGCCGTACCCGGTGCTCGACGAGGTCGAGGGCCCCGGCAGCGTCCGGCTGGTCGAACTGCCCAGCCTCGACCTGTACCGCGCCGACGACCCGTTCCGCACCCCCGCGGCCGGCGAGTTCCGCGGCCCGGTGGACCTGCTGGAGTACGCGGTGATGCGCACCGGCGGCTTCCCCGAGCCGCTGACCTTCTCGCTGCGGGCCCGCGCCTTCCTGGCCCGGCACAAGGGCCGCTACGACGTCGTGCACGACAACCAGACCCTCGGCTACGGCCTGCTCGGCCTGGCCCGGCACGGCTTCCCGCTGGTCACCACCGTGCACCACCCGGTCACCGTGGACCGGCAGTTGGAGCTCGCCGCGGCCCGCACCCGGCTGGAGCGGCTCGGCAAGCGCCGCTGGTACGCCTTCACCCGGATGCAGCGCCGGGTCGCCGCCCGGCTGCCGCACGTCATCACCGTCTCGGAGAGCTCGAAGGCCGAGATCGCCGAGCAGCTCGGCGCCGCGCCCGGCGCCGTCTCGGTCGTCCCGATCGGCGCCGACACCCGGCTGTGGTCGCCGTCCGACGCGGTCGCCCGCGTCCCCGGCCGGATCGTCACCACCTCCAGCGCCGACGTCCCGCTCAAGGGCCTGGTGCACCTGGTCGAGGCGCTCGCCAAGGTCCGCACCGAACGCGACGCGCACCTGGTGGTGGTCGGCAAGCCGCAGAAGGAGGACGGGCCGGTCACCGAGGCGGTCCGCCGCTTCGGGCTGGAGGAGCACATCGAGTTCCGCACCGGCCTGAGCGACGCCGCACTCGTCGACCTGTACCGCTCCGCCGAGGCCGCCTGCGTCCCCTCGCTGTACGAGGGCTTCTCGCTGCCCGCCGCCGAGGCGATGGCCACCGCCACCCCTCTGGTCGCCACCACCGGCGGCGCCATCCCCGAGGTGGCCGGACCGGACGGCGAGACCTGCCTCGCGGTGCCGCCCGGCGACGCGGGCGCGCTGGCCGCCGCGCTCGGCCGGCTGCTGGACGACCCCGCGCTGCGCGAACGGCTCGGCGCGGCCGGGCGCGAGCGGGTGCTGGCCCGGTTCACCTGGGCCCGGGCCGCCGAACTCACCGTCGAGCGCTACCGGGCCGCGATCGCCACCGGTGCCGGCGCCCCCGCCCGTTCCGGCCCCGGCTGGCGCTACGTCGGCTGACGGTCCGTCAACCCCCTGGTACCACCCCCTTCGTGAATGGGAGCCCCGCAGTGCTGACCGTCGACTTCTCCCGCTTCCCGCTCGCCCCCGGCGACCGGGTGCTCGACCTGGGCTGCGGCGGCGGCCGGCACGCGTTCGAGTGCTACCGGCGCGGCGCCGACGTGGTCGCCCTGGACCGGAACGCCGAGGAGATCGCCGAGGTCCGCAAGTGGTTCGCCGCCATGGAGGAGGCCGGCGAGGCCCCCGCCGGGGCCAGCGCCACCGCCATGGAGGGCGACGCGCTGAACCTGCCGTTCGACGACGACACCTTCGACAAGATCATCATCTCCGAGGTGATGGAGCACATCCCCGACGACAAGGGCGTCCTCGCCGAGATGGTCCGGGTCCTCAAGCCCGGCGGCCTGCTCGCCGTCACCGTGCCCCGCTACCTGCCCGAGAAGATCTGCTGGGCGCTGTCCGACGAGTACCACGAGGTCGAGGGCGGCCACATCCGGATCTACAAGGGCGACGAACTCGTCGGCAAGGTCCGCGAGGCCGGCCTCACCCCGTACGGCAGCCACCACGCGCACGCCCTGCACTCCCCGTACTGGTGGATCAAGTGCGCGGTCGGCGTGAACAACGACAAGGCGCTGCCGGTGCGCGCCTACCACCAGCTGCTGGTCTGGGACATCGTCGGCACCCCCGTCGTCTCCACCCTCACCAAGGCCGCCGAGAAGGCCCTCAACCCGCTGCTCGGCAAGTCCTTCGTGGTCTACGCCAGCAAGCCCCGCGAGGCCGACGAACCCCGCAAGGCAGGCGAGCCCCGCAAGGCCGGCGAGCCGCACGGGCCCGGGAGCAGCGCGTGACCGCCGCCGTCCCCGCCGCCCTGCTGCTGGACGGCGTCCTCGACGCCGTCCAGGCCGCCGACACCGTGCGCTCGATCCTCGCGCACCAGCAGCCCGACGGCGCGATCCCCTGGTTCCACGGCGGCCACCTCGACCCCTGGGACCACACCGAGGCCGCCATGGCCCTCGACACCGCCGGCGAGCACGCCGCCGCCGAAGCCGCCTACCAGTGGCTCACCGACCGGCAGAACCCCGACGGCTCCTGGTACGCCGCCTACGCCTACGGACAGCCCGGCACCGCCGACGGCACCGCCACCGACCTCGCCCGCGAGACCAACTTCTGCGCGTACGTCGCCGTCGGCGCCTGGCACCACCACCTGTCCACCGGCGACGACCGCTTCCTGGAACGGATCTGGCCCACCGTCAGCCGCGCCCTCGACCACACCGTCCGGCTCAGCCTCCCCGGCGGCGCCATCGCCTGGCGCCAGGACGAGGACGGCACCGCCGCCACCGAGGCGCTGCTCACCGGCTCCTGCTCGATCCTGCACGCCCTGCGCTGCGGACTCGCCGTCGCGGACCACCTCGACCGGCCGCAACCCGACTGGGAACTCGCCGCCGGCCTCCTCCAGCACGCCATCGCCCGCCACCCCGAGCGGTTCCTCGACAAGGACCGCTACTCCATGGACTGGTACTACCCCGTCCTCGGCACCGCCCTGCGCGGCGAGGACGCCGCCCGCCGGCTCGCCGCCGACTGGGACCGCTTCGTCGTCCCCGGCCTCGGCGTGCGCTGCGTCAGCGACCGCCCCTGGGTCACCGGCGGCGAGAGCGCCGAACTCGCCCTCGCCCTGTGGGCCGCCGGACAGTCCGACCGGGCCGTCGAGATCCTCCGCTGGATCCAGCACCTGCGGCACGAGGACGGCTCCTACTGGACCGGCTACGTCTACGAGGACCGCGCCGTCTGGCCCGAGGAACGCACCACCTGGACCGCCGGCGCCCTGCTGCTCGCCGTCGCCGCCCTCGGCGGCGACCACGCCACCGTCAGCGTCTTCGGCGGCGAGCACCTGCCACCGGGGCTGACGGTCAACGACTGCTGCTAGGCGTTCCGGCTGCGGGCCGGGGCGCACGACACGGGGCGCACGACACGGGGCGCGCAACGCGAAGGTCCGCTCGGGGAGGGGAGTTCCCCCGCCGGGCGGACCTTTCGTGCGGATGCCTTCCGCTGCGCGCAGTTCCCCGCGCCCCCGGAAGCACGCTGCGCGTGCCCCCGGGGTGGGCGGGTGTCAGCCGCGCTGGATGCCGTTGGTGTCGCTCAGGACGCCGTGGGTGCCGTCCGGGAGCTGGGCGACCAGGGCGGTGCCGCGCTGGTCGACGGCCAGGTACCAGGTGCCGGGGACGAGCTCGCCGACCGGCGGGGCGGCCGGGTTGTCCTTGTGGCCGAGCTGGCGGACCGCCGGGACGGCGAACCAGAACGGGGCGAACGGGGCGGCGGCCTGCGCCGGGACCTGGTCCTGGATCGCGGGCTGCACCGCGGTCGGCGCCGGGGCCGCCTGCGCGGCGGCCGGAGCCGGGGCGGCCTGCTGCTGGACGGGCTGCGGGTAGCCGTAGCCGCCCTGCGCCTGCTGCTGCGGGGCCTGCTGGCCGAACGGGGCGGCCGCGCCCTGCTGCTCGGGCTGCTGCTGCTGGCCGGGGAACGGCTGCTGCTGCTGGCCGCCCGGGTACCCGTACGCGCCGGGCGCGCCCGGCTGCTGCTGGGCGCCGTACGGCGGGAACTGCTGCGGAGCACCGGCGCCCGGGCCGGCCGGACCGGCCAGCGGGGCCTGCAGCGCGGGCACCAGCGGACCGGCGATCACGGCGGCGGCCATCACCAGCAGCGAGACCAGGGCCAGCCAGGCGCCGACCCCGATGCCGAGGCTGATGGTGCTCACGCCCGTGTCGGTGTTGCCACCCAGGGCCCACAGCGAGCCCCAGAGGGCGATCACGACGGCGGCGGTGCCCCACTGGTCCAGCCGCAGGCCGATGATCTCCTTGTTGCCCAGCGTCGCCTTCTGGAAGCGGAACAGCAGGATCAGCACGGCCCCGATGATGCCCAGCAGGAAGACCGACGGGAGCACCGGGAAGAAGCCCGACTCCCAGGCGTTGGCCGAGGCGCTGCTGCCGCGGCAGAACGAACCGCAGTCCAGGCTCCGGTAGGGCAGGAAGGACGAAATCAGGAGCAATACGGCCGCACCGGCGACGGCGGCGTCTCCCCTGGTGAGAGCGCGCAGATTCACTGACGTTCCCCTCATTGGTGTAGTCGTGGTCGGCGGGCGGTTGACCGGGCCCCCGTGGTACCGGGTCGGTACGACGGGGCAAAAGCCTAGAGCCAACGTGACGCCGCGTGCACGGCGCCCTCGGGATCCGCACCGAATCGGTACCGGAGGAGAGCGCCGGAGAGCAGGGTGGTGCAGGGGTGGGACGGTGGGCGGGCGCGGTGGCTCACCCGGTGAGATAGCTGGTCAGGGCGTCGGCGAGGGACTGCGCGGCGAGCTGGCGCCACTGCGGGTCGGACATCCGCCCGGCGTCGCCCGAGTTGCGCATGTTGCCGCACTCGATGAAGACCTTCGGTACCTTCGAGAGGTTGAGTCCGCCGAGGTCGGTGCGGGTGTCCAGGCCCTCCTTGCCGATGTAGCTCGCGTACGGCTCGCCGGTGCCCGCCTTGAAGGCGTCGCGCAGCAGCACGCCCAGCCGGTGCGACGGGTCGACGATCGGGGCGGTGTCGGCCGCTCCGTCGACCACCCGGCCCGGCACGATCACGTGGAAGCCGGAGCCGGAGGACGGCGCGCCGTCCCCGTGCACCGACACCGCCGCGTCGGCCTTCGCGTCGTTGCCGATCCCGGCGCGCTCGTCGATGCACGGGCCCCAGGGGCGGTCGCCGTCCTGGGTGAGCACCACCTTCGCGCCCCGGTCCTGGAGGATCCGCCGGGCCCGGTGCACCACGTCCAGGGTGAACTCGGCCTCCGGGTAGCCGGCGTCGGTCTCGGTGCCGGTGGTGTCGCACTCCTTGCGGCTGTTGCCGATGTCCACCTTGCGGTTGATCTCGGTGGCGTGCTTCGCGTTGCCCGGGTTGTGCCCCGGGTCGAGCAGCACCGTCCGGCCGTCCAGCGGCCGCGGCGCGCCCTCCGCCGGGGCGGCCGGGGCCCCGGCGGCGGACGCGGGCGGGGCCGCCGCCGCGGACTGCGCGGGCGCCCCGGTGTCCGGCGCGGCCGGGGACCCGGCCGCCTGGTCGGCGTCCACCCGGTCGCCCTCCGCGTAGCGCGGCGCGTGCGTGGCGGAGGCGTGCCCGGAGACGTCCCGGGAACTGTTGGCCACCGCCTGCCACCCCAGCCAGCCGATCAGGCAGACCGGCAGCACCACCGCCGCCGCCTTCGCGGCCGGCCGCCAGCGCGCGGCCGGGCCGGCCGGGCCGCGGTCCGGGGCGTACGGCTCCCGGTGGTCGGGTTCGTCGTGGTGCGGGGCGGTACGGCCAGTCACGTGTTCCTCAGATCCTGTCCCCCGTACGGGGCGTCAGCCCGTACGCCTGGGCGATCGGTTTCCACTTCGCGGCGAAGTCCTGCTTGGCCTGGGTGGCCTTCGGGTTGAGGTCGTTGGCGCGGCCCAGGTCCGCGGTGCTGGGGACCTGGTTGTTGGTGCAGCCCTTGTCGGAGACGGTGCGCGCCCAGGCCGCGTAGGCCCGGTCGATGTCCGCCGAGGTCTGCCAGGCGGTCTTCAGCGCGGCCACCGCGGCGTCGCCGCCCGGCAGGCTGTCGGTCTTCAGCGCGGCCAGCTCGGCCAGCAGCGAGTCGCGCTGCGCGGCGCCCGTGTCGAACACCTTCGCGGCGCTGTCCACCTCCGCCTTCGCCGGGCAGCTGCGCACCTTCGCCACCGCGTTGCCGATCGGGGCCTTCGCGTTCTCGCCCTCGCTCAGCAGCGCGTCCAGCGCCTGCGCCTGGGCCTGCGCCTGCGGGCCCGCCGACGGCGAGCCGGAGGCCGACGCCGACGGGGAGGCGGACCTGGACGGGGCCGCGGAGGCCGCGGGCGAACCGTCCTGGCTGCCGCCGCCCGACCCCACGCTGTTCGAACCCGGCTGCACGGCGGTCGGGTTGGCGTCCTTCGCCGCCGGGGCGTCGGTCGAACCGCTGTTCTGCACCGCCCACACCACGGCCCCGCCGATCACCAGCACCAGCACCGCGGCGGCACCGATCAGCAGCGGGGTGCGGCGGCGGCGCGGATCGTCCTGGTAGTCGAACTGCGGCTCCTGGTAGCCGCCGAACTGCGGCTGCGGCTGCGGCTGCGGCTGCCCGCCGAACGTCTGGTTCCCGCCGTACGAGGGCCCGCCGTAGGACGGGCCGCCGGCGGGCGGCGGCGGGGTGAACTGCTGCGGGGGACCGCCGAAGGGCTGCCCGCCGAAGCTCTGGTTCCCACCGAAGGAGGGGCCGCCGGCCGGGGGCGGGGCGAAGCCCTGCTGCGGCGGGAACTGCTGCTGCTGGTACGGGGGTTGGGGCTGCCCGCCGAAGGTCTGCGGCGGCGGGGCGAACTGCTGCTGCGGCGCGGGCGCCTGCGGCTGGGCCTGCTGGGCCTGGGGGGCTTGCTGCTGCTGCGGCGGTGGTTCGGCCTGCGGCGGCTGCTGGGCGGCGGGCGGGGGACGGGCGCGGCCGGGATCGGCGGCAGCGGGATCGCGGTGGTGGGCGGGCCCGCCGCGGCCGGGTCGTCCGCCACCGGGCGGCGGACCCAGCCGCCCGCACCGTTGTTCGCGGTCGGGTCCCAGACCGCCCTCGCGGTGCCGCCCTGTTCCGTCATGCCCTGTCCTCGCCCCCACTGAACCGGTCCCGCACCGGTGGCCGGTGCCGTGCTCCGAACGGGCCGCTCCCCGAACGGATCGTTCGTCGTCTGCCGCCGATACCGTACCGGCCGCCGGTGGGGCCGGTCACGGCGGATCGGCAACGCGTCGTGGTGGGGACGACGCCCCAGCAGCGGTGATCGTTCCCGTCCCGGGCCGGAAATCCGCCGCCGGGACGAGGTGGGGACAAGGCCGGGACGAGGTCGGGACGGAGCCGGGGCACGGCGGGGGACGGCCCCGGCGGACGGGTCAGCCGGTCGTCGCGGCCGGGCGGCGCAGCACCCGCAGCGAACCCGTCACCGACAGCTCCTCGAAGCCCTCCGCGAGCGCCCGCAGGTACACCCGGTAGGGGGCCTGGCCGCCGTCCGCCGGGTCGGGGAACACGTCGTGCACCACCAGCAGGCCGTCCGCGGCCAGGTGCGGCACCCAGCCCTCGTAGTCGCCGGTGGCGTGCTCGTCGGTGTGCCCGCCGTCCACGAACACCAGGGACAGCGGGCCCCGCCACACCGCCGCGACCTGCGGCGACCGGCCGACCAGCGCGATCACGTGCTGCTCCAGGCCGGCCGCGTGCAGGGTGCGGCGGAAGCGCGGCAGGGTGTCCATCAGGCCGACCTCCGGGTCGACCAGCGACGGGTCGTGGTACTCCCAGCCCGGCTGCTGCTCCTCCGAGCCGCGGTGGTGGTCGACGGTCAGCGCGACCGTCCCGGTCCGGCGGGCGGCGTCCGCCAGCAGGATCGCCGAACGCCCGCAGTAGGTGCCGATCTCCAGCAGCGGCAGCCCGGTGCGCCCGGCCGCGTCGAGCGCCGCCGCGTACAGCGCCAGGCCCTCGTCCTCCGGCATGAAGCCGGTGGCGGCCCGGAACGCGGCCAGCACCTGCGCGTCCGGAGCCTGCGCGTCCGGCGTCTGCACGTCCGAAGCCCGGGCGTCCGGCGCCTGCCCGGACGGGCCCTGCGCGTCCGGCGCCTGGGCGGACGGGGCGGCGGGGGTGGGGTCGGTCATCGGGCGCTCCTGCCGGGCCGGGGGGTGACTGACTCAGGACCCTACTGGATGGTAGGAACCGGTCTCAGAGCAGCTCGGCGGCGATCCGCACCCGGCTCCCCGCGAGCTCCGCCTCGATCACCCCGGCCCGACCGGCGTCCAGCACCACCGGCGGCCGGTCCGCCGGGGGAGCGGCGTCCAGCATCCGCAGCCGCAGGTAGGTCGGCGGGTGCGAGGAGTCGCTCGCCGACACCTCCCGCTCGGACACCCGGACCCGGCGCTCCTCCTCGCTCGCCGGCACCGACCCGGCGGCCTCCGCCAGCGCCTCCCACAGACCGGGCGCCGACACCCCCGGCCGGGGCCGGGGCAGCGCCCGCTGCCGGACCAGCACCGTCTCCAGGGTCGGCGCGTGGAACACCGCCCGCAGCATGCCCTGGGCGTCCCGGGCGGAGGTCAGCCGGGCCGCCATCCGGTCGGCCCGGTACTCGGCGGCCTGCCCGTCCCGCAGGTGCAGGCGGTACATCAGCCCGGTGACCGCCCGCACCCCCAGGTTGACCACGCCCAGCACCAGGTTGGCGGCCGACGAGGCCACGGCCGTCAGCGGGTTGTTGTAGTCCTCGTTGTCGCGCGAGGGCCGGGTCAGCCGCTCCCACTCGGCCAGCGCGTTCACCGCGGCCCCCGTCCACAGGCCGCGCCGGCTGTCCCGGTTCACACCGTGCCCGAGCTCGTGCCCGAGCAGCGCCACCCGCTGCTGCCGGCCGAGCACCGTCCACAGCGGCAGCCCGATCTCCAACTGCCGGTGGCGGCGCAGCCCGTAGGACCCGAACGAGGCGTTGAACTGCCGCGTCACCACGATCGAGTGCACCGGCTGCGCGCCCAGCTCCGCCGTCACCGCGTCGACCAGCCCGTACAGCTCCGGCGCGGCCTTGCGCGACAGCACCCCCTCGCGCTGCGGCCGCCCCAGCCGGGGGCGCAGCAGGAACGCCAGCACCAGCGCGAACGCACCCAGCGCCCGGGCCGGCCAGCTCGGCGCCGGCCACCCGGCGAGCAGCGCCGCACCCGCCAGCAGCACCGCCAGCGACACCAGGTGCACCGCCCCCGCGAGCAGGAACGCCGCCACCGCCGAGCCGTGCCGCAGCTTCGAACCGTCCGCCGCGACCAGCCGGAACACCTGCTCGGTGCGCTCCCGGACCGCCTGCCGCTCCCGCTCGGTGCGCCGCGCCGCCCGCTCGGCCCGCCGCCGGGCCCGGCCCGGCAGGCCCGCCGTCGACGGCTCCGGCGGCAGCAGGTTCCACTCGCAGGACGCGCACCAGAGCGGGAACCGCCCCGGCGGCGGCAGCGGCGCCCCGCAGTCGGGGCACCTCCCGGCGCCGGGGGAGACGGCTTCCTGCGCGGGGACGGCTTCCTGCGCGGGGACGGCTTCCTGCGCGGGGACAGCGGCTTGCGCCCCGGCGGCCGGGGTGGGGGGTTCGGTGAGCGACACGGCGGCGGATCATGTCACACCCGGGACAGCGGGGGAAGCGGTTTCGGCCCGGTGTCCCGGGGCCCGTCCCCGACCTGCTCCTGACCTGCTCCTGATCTCCTCCGACCCGCCGCCGGGCCACGGCTCCGACCCGCCGCCGGGTCGAGGTCGCGCCCGCCGCCGACCCGCCGCCCCGGCCGCCGGCGGGCCCGTGCGCCGCGGCGCGCCCGTGCGCTATACAGAGGGCGGCCAGCGGGCGGACGCACCCCGACGCGTCCCCCGAAGCACCGCCGCCGTCCGGCGGCGACCGACCCCCGGGAGCAGCCCGTGCGCGCAGCGATCCTGCGAGAGACCGGACAGGACACCCTGGACGTCCGCGACGACGTCGAAGCGGTCGGCTTCGGACCGGGCCGGGTCCGGGTCCGGATCCGGGCCGCCAGCCTCTGCCACTCCGACCTGTCCGCGATGGCCGGGGTGCTGCCGCAGCCCGCCCCGTTCGTGCCCGGCCACGAGGGCGCCGGCGAGGTCGTCGAGGTCGGCGAGGGCGTGTCCGGCCTGGCCCCCGGCGACCGGGTGGTGCTCTGCTGGATGCCCCCGTGCGGCCACTGCCCCGCCTGCCGGGCCGGCCGCAGCCACCTGTGCGTCGCCTCGCTCCGCCGGCTCGCCACCCCGACCTTCCGGCTCGCCGATGGCACCGACGCGTACGGCTTCTACAGCACCGGCGCCTTCGCCGAGGAACTCGTCGTCGCCGCCGACAGCCTGCTCCCCGTCCCCGCCGACCTGCCCTACGAACTCGCCGCGCTGATCGGCTGCGGCGTCACCACCGGGCTCGGCGCCGTCGTCAACACCGCGAAGGTGGAAGCCGGTTCGACGGTCGCGGTGATCGGCGCGGGCGGCGTCGGCATCGCCGCCGTCCAGGGCGCCCGGATCAGCGGCGCCGCCCGGATCACCGTGGTCGACCCGGTCGCCTCCCGGCGCGAGCGGGCCCTCGGCTTCGGCGCCACCGAGGCCATCGCCCCCGAGGAGCTCAAGGCCGCCGCCCGCGCCCTGCCCGCCGGCGGCTACGACCACGTCTTCGAGGCCGTCGGCCGCGCCGCCACCGTCCGGGCCGGCTACGACGCGGCCCGTCGCGGCGGCGCGGTCGTGGTGATCGGCGCCGGCGCCAAGGACGACCAGGTCTCCTTCAGCATGGGCGAACTCTTCTTCAACGAGAAGCGCCTGCTGCCCTCGATGTACGGCGGCGGCGACGTCCGCCGCACCGCCGACCTGGCCGTCACCCTCTGGCGCGCCGGACGGCTCGACCTGGCCGGCATGATCACCCACCGCCTGCCGCTGGAGCGCGTCAACGAGGCGGTCGCCCAGATGCGGGCCGGCGAGGCGCTGCGCACCGTCCTGCTGACGGACTGAAACCGCCCCGGGCCGGACCGGGCCGGACGGACGACGCCCCGGTTCCCGTCAGGACGGTGACGGGAACCGGGGGCGTCGGCGGTGCGGTGCTGGTCTCTCCTCCGGACGGCAGGCCGTCAGCGGCGGTGGCGGCCGTGCGGGTCCGCCTCCGGCGCGTCGTCGTTGGCGGTGCCGCCCCGGTGCCGACCGTGCGCCCCGCCGTCGGCGGTCTCGTCGGCGCCCGGCGCGCGGTGGTCGTGCTCGGTGGTGTCGTCGATGGACTCGGACATCAGGTCAGTCTTCTCCGTGCGAAAGATTGCGGACTGCGGTCAACGCTGCCGGCGGAACCCGGGCAGCAGACAACCGGCCGCCCTCGCGGCGACCCGTACGGGGCCACGACAACGGCCGAATCGGATACGGAGCCTACCGAAACCCCCCGTCACCGCGCGGAGAACCTCCGATCGGCCGGGAAATCAGGAAACCCGGGAACCGCCCGGGGCCCGCAGGGCGTCCACCGCCAGCGCCGCCCACCCCGCGGCCGCCGCGAACCCGCCGACCGGGAGCCGCCCCGCCGCCGCCAACTGCCCCGCCGTCCCCAGCACGGTCAGCTCGACGGCCGCCAGCAGCAGCACCGCCTGTCCCGCCGTCCGCACCGGAACCCGCAGGTCGAACGGCCCCGGCTGCGCCGCCGCCCGCACGAACAGCCGCACCAGCACCAGCCCCGGCAGCACCCCGACGAAGAACGCCCCCGCCAGCCACGGCGACAGCACCCCCAGCCCCAGCACCGCACCCCCGAAGCGGCCAGCGCCGTCACCGCCCCCGGCCGCCTGCCGTGCCGCCGCCCCAGCGCCGCGGCCCCCGCACCCAGCGCGACCAGCACCGCCGCCCCGCCGACCGCCCACCACTCCGGACGGTCCGTCAGCACCCCGCCCGCCACGCCCGGCAGCGCCAGCTTCACCGCCGCCCCCAGCCCCGGCGCCACCGCCGCCACCGCCGGACCGGACCCGCCGAACCGGGCCGGACCGCCCGTCAGCACCGGCGCCGCCGTCGCCACTGTCGCCGCCGTCGAACCGCGCACGAGAACCCCCGGAGGAAGAGAAGAGGAGAGGAAGAGGAACGCTCAGGCCGGCCGGCCGGTGCGCAGGAAGGCCGCCAGCAACTCGTGCAGCACCGCCGAACCCTCCTCGGCGAGCAGTTCGTGCCCCGCCCCGGCCGCCTCCACGTACCGGAAGTCGACACCCTCCAGCCGCCCCAGTCGCAGCAACTCGTGCCGCAGCGCCCGGGACTGGCCCACCGGCACCACCTCGTCCCGGTCGCCGTGCACCACCAGCAGCGGCGCCGTCAGCAGCGGAGCCACCCGCAGGACGTCGCGCGGACCCCGGGCGTCGGCGACCTCCAGGTCGCCGCCCAGCCGGGCGGTCAGCGCCCGGACGGACGGACCGGCCTCCGCCAGCAGCCGGCGGCCGGACAGGAACGGCGCCACCACCGCGCACCGGGCCACCGACCCGGCCGGGGCGTGCGCCGCCGCCAGCAGCGCCAGGAACGCCCCGTAGCTCACCCCGAACAGCGCCGGCGGCTCCAACCCCAGCGCCGCCCGCTGCCCCGCCACGCCCTCCAGCAGCGCCAGCACGTCCTCCAGGTCCGGGCCGCCCCACGCGCCGTTGACCGCCGCCGCGTACTGCGGCCCGTACCCCGTCGAGCCGCGCTGGTTCGGGGCCAGCACCGCCGTGCCGCCCGCGGCGATCCGCTGCAGCGCCGGATCGAACTCCAGCCGCCAGGCGTCCGCCGGACCGCCGTGCAGGGCCAGCACCAGGTGCGGCGCCGACAGCCACGACTCGCCGCCGTACACCACCGCCTCGACCGGACCGGCCGGACCCGCCAGCTCCAGGCACTGGGCCGACCGCCACCGGCCGCCGTCCCCGGGCCCGGCCGACCCGTCCAGTCGCCAGCCCGCCGGCTCCGCCCCCGCCGCCGCGGTACCCGAACCCGCCTGCGACGCACCGCCGTTGAGCGGCGCCAGGGCCAGCGGCAGCGCCATCGGGGCACTCCCCGCGAGCGGCTCGGCGGCCAGCAGCGCCGCGACGTCCAGGGTGGCCAGCGCGGCCGGGCGGTCCGGCGCCGAGTACGGCATCCGCAGGCCCGCCGCCGACCAGTGCCCGACCCCGCCCCACCGCCCCGGCGGCACCGGCAGCGGCCGCAGCCGCCGCTCGCCCGCCCGCCACAGCACCAGCGCGGACGCCGCACCCTGGTCCACCTGCAGCACCACCTGCGGCTCCTCGCCCGGCCCTCGGCCCGGCGCCGCCGCGACCGGCCGCAGCAGCCGCCCCGGCTGGTGCAGGCAGTCCGGGAACCGCACCGGCTCCTCGCCGCCGACCAGCGCCCAGCCCAGCCGGTCCACACCCGGGGCGTCGCTGCGCAGCATCCCGAAACCCGACGCCGGGTCGAACAGCACCAGCCGGTCGTTGCTCTCCTCGCCCAGCTCCAACAGCGGTGTGGTGACGCCCAGTTCGAGATCCAGCACGACCGTCTTCAACCGCCCCCCGGCCAGCCGGTCCAGCGCCAGCAGCCGCCCCGCCGCATCCAGCCACACCCCGCCGCCGCACAGCCCCGGCAGCTCCGCGACCGCCCGCGGCGCGGACCCGTCCGCGGCCAGCAGCCACACCGAGGTCACCGGCCGGGCGTCCGTGCCCAGCAGCACCGCGACCGGCTCCGCCGCCGCCGACGCCGACGCCACCGCCGACGTTGCCGACGCTGCTTCCGGCAGTGCGAGCAGCCGCAGCGCCGGCAGCCGCACCGGCGCCAGCAGCACCTCCGGTTCCCCGGCTGCCAGCAGCAGCACCGCGTGCCCCTCCCCGTCCGGCCGGCACACCAGCACCCGCCCGTCCGGCAGCGCCAGCACCTGCGACCGCAGGTCCTCCGCCGACGCCAGCCCGGTCGGCACGGCCGGACCGTCCCCGGGCAGCCGCCAACTCTCCGGGTACCACCCGCCGTCGGCCCCGGCGGCGAGGCACGCGGCGTGCGAGCCGTCACCGGCGAAAGTGAAGCCGAACCGCCGCAACGCGAGGTGCACGGTCTGCGTGCTCATCGGGAACCTTTCGGCGAGGGAGGGGGAGGGGAGGCTGCTCTTCGGGTGCTTCTCGGGGGCTCACTCCTCCGGGAGCGACCACAGGCGGGGGCCGCCGTGGCGCAGCCGCAGCAGGAAGGCGAGCGGGCCGGCCGTGCCGGTGGCCCAGCCGGTGCCGCCGGCGTCCGGGAGGAGCAGCAGGCCGTGCCGGAGGGCGGCGCGGGCGGCGATCAGGGCGGCGATCAGGGCGGCGAGCCGGTGGGCGCCCTGTCGGAAGCGGCCGCGGCCGGTGGCTCCGGCCAGGTCGAGCAGGTACTCGCCGTCCCCGGCCAGGCCGTGGCAGGCGCCGGTGCCGCAGTGCCGGCGGTCGTCCAGGACGGCCTGTCCGGCGGCCAGCGCGAGGTCGCGGGCGACCTCGTCGCCGGTGGCTCGCCAGTACCGGAGCAGGAAGGCGCCGACGCCCGCCGCCCCCTCGCAGCCGTGGGCCGGCCGGACGTGGCCGGGGTCGTCCGGGTGGCGGGGCCAGCGGGCGGCCGGCCCGTCCCGGCGGACGGTGGCGGCCAGGGTGCGGGCGGCGCGGTCCGCCCCGGCCCGGGCGTCCCGGGCGGTGGCGGCGTGCCCGGGCCGTCCGTCGGCGGCCAGGACGGTGGCGGCGGCGAGCAGGAAGGCGCCGATCCCGGCGACCCCGTCGGCATGGCCGAGCCGGGCCGTACCGGCCGTCGCGGAGTCGAAGTCCGCCGGCACCGGCCAGAGCGTCCCGCCCGGCCCGTCCTGGGCGGCGGCCAGCAGCCCGCGCACGCAGCGGGCCGCCCGGCCGAGGAACAGCCGGGCCCCGGTGGCGCGGTACGCACGCAACTGGACGAGCCCCGCGCCGGCCGCCCCGTGGGCGAGACCGGGAGCGGGACAGCCGAGCGGAACCCGGGCCGCGAGCCCGGCCGCCCGCTCGGCCAGACCGGGGTCGCCGAGGGCGGCAGCCGCGTCGAACAGGGCCCAGGCGGTACCGGAACGGCCGTAGTACAGACCGGGCAGGACGACCGGCTCGGCGGCGCACCGACGCTCGACCCAGGCGGCAGCCACCGCGGCAGTGGCCCGGGCCCGGTCACGGGCGGGCCCGGGCAACGCCGCGGTGCCCGCCGCCCGGGCGAGCAGGGCCAGCACACCGGCCGCACCGTGCTGGACGTTGCACGGATCGGTACGCAACCCCTCGGGGCCGGTCGGCCAGAGCCGGTCGGAACGGTGCGGGGCGGCGCAGTGGGCGAGGTGGCGCAGCCCGTCGTGCAGCAGCCGGTCCAGCGAAGGCGGGACGACCGGCGCAGCCGGCCCGGGCGCAGGCTCGGCAGCCAGAGCGGCCCGGACCCGCACCGGGCCCCACCACCGGCTGCCGCCCGGGGCCCACAGCCCGCGAACCACCGGAGCGAGCCGCCGGGCAGTACTGCCGACACGGACGGCCAACTCCAGCAGACGGTCGGCCGGCTGCGACGGGAAGCCCGCCGGGGCGGGCCCCCGCCCTCCGGCGGTCCGACCGGCTGCCTGGCGCTCGGCCGTCGGCCGGGCCGCTCGCGCTTCGGCCGCCGGTCCGGTCTCCCGGCCCTCGGCCGTCAGCCGGCTTCCTCGCCTCTCCACCGCCTGACCAGCCCCCCGCCGCCCACCCGCTGGCCAGGTCTCCGGCGCCTCGGCTGCCCGGCCGGGCTCTTGCGCCTCGGTGGTCGGGCCGGTCCTTCGCTTCTCGGCCACCGGTTCGGCCGTTTGCCGTTCGGCTGCCCGGCCGGGCTCTTGCTCCTCTGCCGTCGGCCGGGCCGCTTGCGCTTCGGCCGTCGGCCAGGTCGTCTGTCCTTCGGCCTCCGGTCCGGTCTCCCGGCCCTCGGCCGTCAGTCGGCTTCCTTGCCTCTCCACTGCCCGACCGGCCCCCCGCCGCCCACCCATCGGCCAGGTCTCCTGCGCCTCGGCGGTCCGGCCGACTGCTTGCCTTTCGGCTCTCGGCCCGATCTCTTCTTCCCCGGCCGCCGGCCGGGTTCCTTGCCTCTCGGCGGTCCGACCGGTCGTCCGCGCTTCGGCTGTCAGCCCGTCCTCTTGCCCCTCGGCTGCCGGCCCGGCGGGCGGTCGTGGCGGCAGGTGGCCGGTGGCGAGCAGGAAGTACAGCCCGCCGAGGGCGGACAGGTCGGGCGCGTCGGCGTCGGCGCTGGTGGTGGCGGGGGTGGCGCCGCGCAGGCTGGTCAGGCAGGGGCGGCCGTCCGGGGTGACCAGGACGTGGCCGGGGGCGAGGCCGGGCAGGGCGACTCCGTGGTGGTGGGCCCGTTCGACCAGGTCGAGCAGGGCGAGGGCGAGCGGGCCGGCCTCGGTCCACGGGACGCTCGGGGTGCCGTCGGGGCGCAGCCGGTCGGCCACCCAGTCGTGCAGGGGGCGGCCCGGGAGCCGTTCCTGGACCAGGAACAGGGCGTCCGGCCGTTCGACCAGGGCGTGCACCCGGGGCGTGAGGCCGCTGCCGGTGAGCCGGTCGAGCAGGGCGGCCCGGCGGCGCAGTTCGGTGCGGGCGTCGGTGCCGGCCCGGTCGACCTCGATGTGGGCCCGGGCCTGGGTGACCACCACTTCCGCGCCGGTGGTCCGGTCGGTGCCGAGGAACACCCCGCCCCCGGCGTCGTGCCGCAGCGCGCCGGCCCGGGCCCAGCGGCCGCCGAGCAGGCCCCCGCCGCCCCCGCGCCGGGTGCCGGGCCCGGGTTGGGCGGGCACCCGGACGCCGGCCGGCACCGGTCTGCCGCCGGTGGCCGATCCCGCCCCCTCGACGGGGTCGGCCACCCAGGGCGGTCGGCGGCCGGGCCGGTCCTCGACCAGGTCGCCGCCGGGGGTGCGCAGCACCGGACGGTGGACGCCGTCGTTGCCGAGCACCGGTCGGGCCGCGGACGCGCCGTAGCGGTAGTGCACCAGGCTGCCGGGCCGGTACGGCCGGGCGGTGGGAATCACCGGCCCGGGCATTCCGGTGGTGGCCAGGTGGAGTTCCGCGGCGAGCCGCCGGAATTGTTCTTCGCCACCGGGGCGGACGGTGATGAATTTCCCGGACGATTCCATTGCGCAGTCGTGCGCGTTGATGCCGTGCAGAATTCCCCGGTCGGCGGCGAAGGCGAACGGGCACGGGTCGTCGGCGACGGCCGCGGCAACCGCGGACAGCACCTCGAAGGCCACCGAGGAGGCCGCCCCGACGTGCAGCTCCCAGCCCCGGGCGGGGGGTTCGCGGCCGGGCGGCCGGACCGTGCACCAGGAGCCCTCGACCGCGACCGTCCAGTCGCCGCCTCCTCCCCGGGCCCTGCTGCCGGCCACGGCCGCCCGTGCCACCTCCACCAGCGCACCGTCCGCACCCGGCGCGCCGTCGACCGGACCCGGCCCCCCTGTCCTGCGCAGCGGTGTGTCCGCCCCCATGTGCTCCACACCCCTTCGCGGTGGACTCGACCGAACGGTCTGCGGAAGTCACGGGAGCCCCGGCGGCGCCCACCGAATTCCCGGTGGGAATTCCGGTCGGTCGCTTTTCCCCGACCCCTGTCGACCCCCCTGGTCGAGTAACTCGGCCGAGTAACTCCCGTTTGCAGGACTAGAAGTTACTTTCGGGGCGGGTGTGACTCAACACCGGCCGGGTCACTTCACTCTTAAGGGTGATCGGGTGGGCTTTTCGAATGCGCGCGGCCCGGAACGTCCGGCCGCCCGACGCCCGGTCCGCCGTCGCCCGCCCCGCCCCGGCGGCCCGCGACGGCCCGGCCGGGGCCGCCGACGCCGGGTTGACGCGCAGGTGTACGACGGCGGCGGCCGGTCCGCACCCGGGAGCGGGACCGGGCCGGGCCGTGGCACGCGGTAGTCTCGACAGGTGCCGAAACTGTCCGACGTCATCGCCGTGCTCGAAGAGGTCTACCCCCCGCAGTGGGCGGAGTCCTGGGACGCGGTGGGCCTGGTCTGCGGCGACCCCGGGGCGGAGGTCCGCCGGGTGCTGTTCGCCGTCGACCCCGTGCAGGCGGTCGTGGACGAGGCCGTCGAATGGGGCGCCGACCTGCTGGTCACCCACCACCCCCTCTACCTGCGCGGCACCACCACGGTCGCCGCGACCGGCTTCAAGGGCCGGGTCGTGCACACCCTGATCAAGCACGACATCGCCCTGCACGTCGCCCACACCAACGCCGACCACGCCGACCCGGGCGTCTCCGACGCCCTCGCCGAAGCCGTCGGACTGAAGGTCACCGGCCCGCTGGTCGCCGACCCGACCGACCCGGCCGGCCGCCGGGGCAGCGGCCGGATCGGCGAACTCCCGCAGCCCATGACGCTGGCCGCCTTCGCCGCCCAGGTCGCCGCCGGACTGCCCGCCACCGCCGCGGGCGTCCGCGCCGCCGGCGACCCCGAGCGGACCGTCCGCAAGGTCGCGGTCTGCGGCGGCTCCGGCGACTCCTTCCTGGCCGAGGCCCGCAAGGCCGGCGTGGACGCCTACGTCACCGCCGACCTGCGGCACCACCCGGCCTCCGAAGCCGTCGAGGCCGCCCCGCTCGCCCTGGTCGACGCCGCGCACTGGGCCACCGAGTGGCCCTGGCTGCGCCTCGCCGCCCGCGAGCTCACCGACCGCGCCGACCGGCGCGGCTGGCCGCTGGAGACCCGCGTCTCCACCCGGGTCACCGACCCGTGGACGGCGCACGCGCCGATGCCGTACGCCCCCTGACGCCCCCGACACCCCGCCGAACCAACTCAACAGGAGCCCTGCCGCGTGAACGCCGCGCCCGCCGACCAGATCCGCCTGCTCGACCTGCAGGCCATCGACTCCCGCCTCGACCAGCTGGCCCACCGGCGCCGCACCCTGCCCGAGCACGCCGAGATCGACAAGGCCGCCGCCGACCACACCGCCCTCAAGGACCTGGTCGTCGCCGCCCAGGCCCAGCTCGGCGACACCACCCGCGAGCAGACCAAGGCCGAGGCCGACGTCGAGCAGGTCCGCTCCCGGGCCGCCCGCAACCAGCAGCGGATGGACTCCGGCGCGGTCACCTCCCCCAAGGACCTGGAGAACCTCCAGCACGAGAACGCCTCGCTGGCCAAGCGCCAGGGCGACCTGGAGGACATCGTCCTGGAGGTCATGGAGCGCCTGGAGTCCGCCCAGACCCGGGTCACCGAGCTGACCGCCCGCCTGGAGCACTCCGCCGTGGTCGTCGCCGAGGCCGAGGGCCGCCGGGACGCCAAGTTCGCCGAGATCGACGCCGAGGCCGACAAGGTCCGCCGCGACCGCGAGGCCGTCGCCAACGTCATCCCCGCCGACCTGATGAAGGTCTACCTGCGCCTGCGCGAGCAGCAGGGCGGCGTCGGCGCGGCCCGCCTCTACCAGCGCCGCTGCGAGGGCTGTCGCACCGAGTTCTCGATCACCGAGTTCAACGCGATCAAGGCCGAGCCCGCCGACAAGGTGCTGCGCTGCGAGAACTGCGGCCGGATCCTGGTCCGCACCGGCGAGTCGGGCGTCTGACCGGTATGACGGGCGCCAGGTACGTCGTCGAGGCCGACGGCGGCTCCCGGGGCAACCCGGGGCCGGCCGGCTACGGCGCGGTGGTCCGCGACGCCGACACCGGGCAGGTCCTGGCCGAGGCCGCCGAGTACCTCGGCCACACCACCAACAACGTCGCCGAGTACCGCGGCCTGATCGCCGGCCTGAGAGCCGCCCGCGACCTCGACCCGGACGCCCGGGTCGAGGTCCGGATGGACTCCAAGCTGGTCGTCGAGCAGATGTCCGGCCGCTGGCAGGTCAAGCACCCCGCGATGCGGCCGCTGGCCGCCGAGGCCCGCGGCATCCTCCCGGCCGGGAACGTCACCTACGAGTGGATCCCGCGCGAACGGAACAAGACCGCCGACCGGCTCGCCAACGAGGCGATGGACGCCGGCCGACAGGGCCGCCAGTGGGAACCCGCCCAGGCCGCCCCGGCCCCGGAGCCCGCGGTGTCCGCCCCGGCCCCGGAGCCCGCCGCGCCCCCGGCCCCGGCGGGCTGGGCCGCGCCCGCCGACCTCGGCACCCCCACCACGCTGGTGCTGCTGCGGCACGGCGAGACCCCGCTCACCCCGCTCAAGCGCTTCTCCGGCAGCACCGGCAGCGACCCCGGCCTGTCCGAGAAGGGCCGCTGGCAGGCCGAACGGGCCGCCGAGTCGCTGGCCGCCCGCGGCACCGTGCAGGCCGTGGTGGCCTCCCCGATGCTGCGCACCCGGCAGACCGCCGAGGCCACCGCCCGCCGGCTCGGCCTGGAGGTGCGGATCGAGGAGGACCTGCGCGAACTCGACTTCGGCGCCTGGGAGGGCCTCGGCTTCGCCGAGGTGATGGAACGCCACCCCGCCGACCTCACCACCTGGCT
This sequence comes from Kitasatospora sp. YST-16, assembly GCF_026802215.1. Taxonomy (NCBI): domain Bacteria; kingdom Bacillati; phylum Actinomycetota; class Actinomycetes; order Kitasatosporales; family Streptomycetaceae; genus Kitasatospora; species Kitasatospora sp. YST-16. The sequence continues at coordinate 1,935,752 of NZ_CP113837.1, read as the reverse complement.
GGGCTCCGCCGACGCCAAGCCCACCGGCAGCACCGAATCGCTCAGCACCCTGGCCCGCCGGGTCGCCCGGGCCCGCGACCGGATCGTCCAGCAGTACACCGGACAGACCGTGCTGGTCGTCTCGCACGTCAGCCCGATCAAGACCCTGGTCCGCCTGGCCCTGGGCGCCCCGCCGGACTCCGTGCACCGGATGGAACTCTCCGCCGCCTCCCTCTGCGCCGTCCAGTACTACCGCGACGGCAACGCCTCGGTGCGGCTGCTCAACGACACCTCGCACCTGCGCTGAGCGGCCCCGCGGGGGGCGGGGCGGACGTCCGTCAGTTGACGAACGTTCATCGACTGACGGACATCCGGTGCGCGGACCGAGATCAAGACGTTGACGAACGTCCGGCAAGCGACGAACGTCGGTCAGTGGACATCCGTCACCACCACGTCCAGCTGCCACGGCTTGCGCTCGGTGCCGCGCGCGGAGACCTCCACCCGGTGGCCCAACTGCTCCAGCGCGTCCACCAGTTCGCCCGGCGTGCCCGGCTCCAGGCCCGCCACCAGCAGGTCGCGCACCAGCCGGCCCTTGGTGGCCTTGTTGAAGTGCGAGACCACCGAGCGCTTCAGCACCCCGTCCACCTCGCGCTCCTGCAGCACCCGTACCGTCACCGTCCGGCCCGCGAGCGCCCCCGAAGGCTTCCACGCCGCCGCGTACGCCGAGCTGCGCAGGTCCAGCACCAGGCCGTCCGCGACCTCGGGCAGCGCCCCGTCCAGCACGCCCCGCCAGTATGGGCCGAGCGCGCCCAGCGGGGGGAGCTTGACGCCCATCGAGCAGCGGTAGGGCGGGATCCGGTCGCCGATCCGGACCGCTCCCCACAGGCCGGAGAAGACCAGCAGCGAGCGTTCGGCCCGGGCGTACGCGGCGTCGTCCAGCTTGGCCAGGCCCAGGTTGTCGAACAGCACCCCGGTGTAGACCTCGCCCGCCGGGCGGGCCCCCGCGGTGAGCAGGGCCGCGTTCTTGCCGACCTCGCCGCGCAGGCCCTTGCTCAGCCCCAGCACCTCGGCGGCCCGCTCGGCGTCCCCCGCGCACAGCTCGACCAGCGCGGTGAGCGCCTTGTGCCGGGCCCCGGTCAGCCCCGGCAGCGACAGCCGCTCCAGCTCCACCGGCGCACCCGCCTGCGGCGCGGCCTTCCCCTCCGACGGCGGCAGCAGAACCAGCACGGCGACACCCCTTCAACAACCTGTAGCACCCGGACCCGTCCACCCTAACGACCCGCCCGCCCCCGCCCCGCATCCCGCCCGAGCCCCGCTCCGCGTCCCGCCGCGCCCCCGCCGGGCCCCGCATCCCGCGGCTCCCCGTGTGCCCGGCACGCCTCCGGTGCCCCGGCCGCTTACGCTGCGACCATGCCGCGCCGACACCTCAGCGTCCGGGCCGCCCAGACCGCCAGGATCAACACCGAGCTCGCCGACCTCAGGACCCGCCTGGAGATCCGCACCGACTGGCCCCCGGAGGTGCTCGCCGAGGCCGACCGGGCGGCCGCGCTGCCCCGGCTCCCCGAGTTCGACGCCACCGACCTCGACCTGTTCACCCTCGACCCGCCGGACTCCCGCGACCTCGACCAGGCGATGCGGCTGACCCGCCGGGGCAGCGGCTACCGCGTCCACTACGCGATCGCCGACGTCGGCGCGTACGTCGCCCCCGGCGGGGCGATCGACACCGAGGCCGCGCACCGGGTCCAGACCCTGTACTTCCCGGACGGCAACGTGCCGCTGCACCCCGTCCGGCTCTCCGAGGGCGCGGCCAGTCTGCTGCCCGGCGAGCTGCGCCCCGCCCTGCTCTGGCAGCTCGACCTGGACGCCGACGGCGCGCTGGTCCTCGCCGACCTGCGCCGGGCCCGGGTCCGCTCCCGCCGCCGGCTCGACTACGCCACCGTCCAGGGCCGGCTCGACGCGGGGGACGCCGACGAGCAGCTCGTCCTGCTCGCCGAGGTCGGCGCCCTGCGCGAGGCCCTGGAACAGGCCCGCGGCGGCGTCAGCCTGCCCGTCCCGGAGCAGGAGGTGGCGGCCGAGGACGGCGGCTACCAGCTCGGCTACCGCGCGCCCCGCCCCGCCGACGGCTGGAACGCCCAGATCTCGCTGCTCACCGGCATGGCCGCCGCCGAACTCATGCTGGACGCCGGCACCGGCCTGCTGCGCACCCTGCCCGCCGCCCCCGACTCCGCGTACGCCCGGCTGCGCCGCACCGCCGCCGCGCTCGGCGTCGACTGGCCCGCGGGCCTGCCCTACCCGGCGCTGATCCGCTCCCTCGACCCGGCCCGCACCGCCGACGCCGCCTTCCTCAACGAGTGCACCGGCCTGCTGCGCGGCGCCGGCTACCGGGCCTTCGACACCGCCCGCGGCACCGCCCCGCCCGCCGACCCGGGCCACGCCGCGCTGGCCGCCCCGTACGCGCACTGCACCGCCCCGCTGCGCCGGCTCGGCGACCGGTACGCGCTGGAGATCTGCCTGGCGGTGGCGGGCGGCACCGACGTGCCGGGCTGGGTCCGCGACACCCTGCCGCTGGTGCCGGGGCTGATGGAGAGCGGCGACCGGCGGGCGCACGAGGTGGAGCGGGCCTGCGTGGACCTGGTGGAGACGGAGCTGCTGCGCGGCCGGGAGGGCGAGGAGTTCGAGGCGGTGGTGGTCGACGTGGACGAGCGCCGCCCCACCGTCGGCACCGTGCAGCTGCGCGACCCGGCGGTGGTCGCCAAGTGCGACGCCCCCGACCGGCTGCCGCTGGGCCACCGGGTCACCGTCCGGCTCACGCTGGCCGACCCGGCCACCCGCACCGTCCGGTTCGCGCTGGCGGCGGACGGGTAGCCGCGGCGCGGACAGGGGCCCCGGGGCCCGGGCGGTTCCCGGGGGTCCAGGAAGCGTTCATGAAGTGATGGGATGATCGGACGATGAGCCGATCGACCGCCGCGCCGGACCGCCGTCACAGGCTGCTGATCCTGGCCATCTGCTGCCTCAGCCTGTTCATCGTCGGCCTGGACAACACCGTCGTGAACATCGCGCTGCCCGCGATCCGCACCGACCTGCACGCGCCCGCCTCCGGCCTGCAGTGGGTGATCGACGCCTACACCCTGGTGCTGGCCTCGCTGCTGATGCTGGCCGGCTCGGTGGCCGACCGGATCGGCCGCAAGCGGGTGTTCATGACCGGGCTGGTGCTGTTCGTGCTCGGCTCGCTGCTGTGCAGCCTGGCGCCCGGACTGGGCTGGCTGATCGGCTTCCGCGCGGTGCAGGCGGTCGGCGGGTCGATGATGAACCCGGTGGCGATGTCGATCATCACCAACACCTTCACCGACCGGGGCGAGCGGGCCCGGGCGATCGGCGTCTGGGGCGGCGTGGTCGGCATCAGCATGGCGCTCGGCCCGCTGATCGGCGGCTTCCTGGTGGACACCGCGGGCTGGCCGTCGATCTTCCTGATCAACGTCCCGGTCGGGCTGGTCGCCTGCCTGCTGACCTACCGCCACGTCCCGGAGTCCCGGGCGCCCCGGGCCCGCCGGCTGGACCCGGTCGGCCAGCTGCTGATGGTGCTGCTGCTGGGCTGCGGCACCGCCGCGATCATCGAGGGCCCGGACCACGGCTGGACCTCGCCCGGCATCCTCGCGCTGGCCGCGGTCGCCGTCGCCGCGCTGATCGCCTTCCCGCTGTGGGAGCGCCGGGTCGCCGAACCGCTGATCGACCCGCGGTTCTTCCGCAGCGCCCCGTTCACCGGCGCCACCGTCACCGCGGTCTGCGCGTTCGCCGCGCTCGGCGGCTTCCTGTTCCTCAACACCCTGTACCTGCAGGAGGTCCGCCACTACACCCCGGTGGTGGCCGGCCTGTGGACGCTGCCGATGGCCGGACTCACCCTGTTCGCCGCCCCGCTCTCCGGCCGGCTCGTGGCCGGGCGCGGCCCGCGCCTGCCGCTGCTCGGCGCCGGCACCGCGATCGCCGCCAGCGGACTGCTGCTGACCAGGCTCACCGCCGACTCCCCGGCGCTCCTGCTGCTGCCCGCGTACGCCCTGTTCGGCATCGGCTTCGGCCTGGTGAACGCCCCGATCACCAACTCGGCGGTCTCCGGCATGCCGCTCTCCCAGGCCGGGGTGGCCGCCGCGGTGGCCTCCACCAGCCGGCAGGTCGGCCAGTCACTGGGCGTCGCGGTGATCGGCACCGTGGTCACCAGCGCGGTCGCCTCGGCCGGCGGCTTCACCCCCGCCACCCACGCCGGCTGGTGGATCATCACCGGCCTCGGCCTGACCGTCCTGCTCCTCGGCCTGTTCACCACCACCCCCTGGGCGGCCGGCACCGCCGCCCGGGTCGCCGCCCGCTTCGACCACCTCCCCGCCCCCGCCCGCCGGGACACCGCGGGCCCCACCCGCTGACCGGCGTACGGGAGCGCCCCGCGGAGCGGCTACGATGACCAGTACGGCGGACGAGCCGGCCGGGCGGTCGCGTCGGGTCCCTTCGGGGCCCGCCGAGGAACGTCCGGGCTCCACAGAGCAGGGTGGTGGGTAACGCCCACCCGGGGTGACCCGCGGGACAGTGCCACAGAGAACAGACCGCCTGCCGCTCCGGCAGCAGGTAAGGGTGAAACGGTGGTGTAAGAGACCACCAGCGACCGAGGTGACTCGGCCGGCTCGGTAAACCCCACTCGGAGCAAGGTCAAGATCGGCGCCCCCGGGCGCCGTGCGCGAGTGTTCGAGGGCTGCTCGCCCGAGCTCGCGGGTAGACCGCACGAGGCTGTCGGCAACGGCAGCCCTAGATGGATGGCCGCCTCCCCCGGCCGCGCGAGCGACCGGGGAGACAGAACCCGGCGTACAGGCCGACTCGTCCGCCGCCACCTGCGGCTTTGCCTCGGAGAGGGCCTCTGACCTGCGTCGGAGGTCCTCTCCGATCTTTCGGGGGCTTGCCGTGTTACGCGGCAAAAAGTCCCCGGAACGTCCCCCTGGCAGAGCGGAAAGTTCCCGAAAATTCCCCAGGAATGATCTTGATATGGGGTGGTTGAGCAGGCCTGATGCAGGTGCTCGGCTTGCCCGTCCGTCATCCTTCCGCAGCCGAGACGGTTGCCGGAGACGAAGCTGAGCGAGTGGAGACTTTTTCCAAAGCCACCTGTAGGCGAGGTTGGTGGCCGGCTGCTGATTGCCCCGGGGAGGTCGGCCCTCCTGGCTCGGGACTGGACCCATGGGCGCAGGCAGGCTCCAGGCTTGTGTCCCATTGGCGACCAGAAGCTGGAACCTGGACCGCGTCGCCTCGACGGCTCGAGCCTGAGCCTCCGTCGCCACGGCATCGCACACGTCCCCCAACCGCAATGGCTCCGAGGCCGCTATGAACACGGACACGACCCGCTGGTAAACCGGTTACATCCCGCAGCGAGCCGCGCGCCCTGGCTACAGGATCGCCCGACGCCGCCGCATCCTCACCGGCAAGCTCCCCACTCGGCTGCTCGGCCAACATTCGGCCACCGTCGGCGGCTCTTACCGCCTAGATGATTGATGCGAAGGGTTGGTGGTCGTAGGCGGTCAAGGAGCGCATGACGGGTTGGCCGGTGTGGTCGTTGTGCCAGATCGCGCTGGTCAGGGCGAGGATGCGTTGCAGGACCCGGACTGTCACCCCGGTCGGGGTGCGGCCCTGGTGGCGTTCGAGGTCGAGTTGGGCCTTGAAGGTCTGGTTGACGGAATCGATCACCTGCCGCAGTGGCTTGAACAGGCCGGATCCGGCCCGTGGGGGGCTCGCCCTTGCGGGCCGGCGGCAGCAGGTGGAGTCCCCACTCGGCCAGTTCGTGCTCGAACGCGGCGCCGTAGTAGTGCCGGTCGGCGATGAGGGTCTGTCCCGGGCGGGTGTGGACGAGGCCGGGTTCGGCGTGGAGCATGCCGAGCAGGGTCTGGCGTTCGTCGGCCTTGGCTCCGGTGAGGGCGAAGGTGACGGGCAGGCCGTGCAGGGTGCACACCAGGTGCAGGCGAAGGCCCCAGAAGTAGCGGGAGTGGTTGGCGCAGTAGCCGTACTCGGTCCATCCGGCCAGGTCGGAGCGCTTCGCGGTCTCGCGTGAGCGGCCGCATTCCACCGGGGTGGAGTCCACGACCCACACGCTGTCGCTCCACAGCGAGGTGTCCGTCGCGAGCAGGCGGTTGATGTGGGCGATGAGGTCGGCGGCCTTGCGCAGCCGCCTGTTGTGGCCGGACTGCCCGGGCAGGTACGGGAACAGGTGCCGTAGGTGTGCGGTGGCGTGGCGGAGCCAGCGGCGCTCGGGGGTGAAGCCGAGCAGGGCCTGCATCACCGCGAGGGTGACCAGTTCGTCGTCCGTGAGCCGGGGCTCGAGGCCGACCGCGGGCAGCCAGGGCGCCAGGTGCGGCGATTGTTCAGCAGGTCGTCGGTCTTCACGTAGAGTGCGGTCGCGAGGGAGTCCAGGTCAGGCGTCACAACCGACCTTTGGACTCCCCCGCTTCATCTCATGCGCGCCAGCGAGCCCTTCGCATCAATCATCTAGAAAGCTCGCTGTGGACCGCGCCCGGCCGGCCCGGCCACGGTCCGTGCCCTCGCTCGCAACTCGTCCACCTGCGCCAGCGTCGCCGCCTCCCGGCGCTTCAATTTCGGTTCGGAGTTTTGGCCCTGCTGTCATTGGTTCAAGTGAAAGAATCGGCCCGGCTGCCATGCGCATCAAGATCCGCGCGCTCGCCGGCTGAAGTGTTCGCGACGAGGGCCGCAGACGAGGATGCACCTGATCATGAGCAATGAAGCGATCCGCGATGCACTCGCGGCGGTTGGCTACGAGTTTGTGCAATTCGAGCCTCCCATCCCCGGCGGGAGAGACAGATGGCGTCCCGACGTCGTGGCGTGGGCCGCTGACTCCAACGGTGCCCTGACGCCTCGGGTGGCTATCGAAGTAGTGAAGTCGCGCGCGCCTATCCGCCCCGAAGCTGGTCTCCGGGCATTGGCCCGTGCCCGAGACATGCTCGGTACCGCTGACCATTATGTCGTGGTCAACGATGCCGAGTGGTACCGGGCCGACCCGGGACTACAGCGGCTAACGCAGGTGGAAGGGCCGGAAGCCCCGCCCAATGGGGGAGAGGGTGAGATCGAAGACGTGGAGCTCGTCACGGCACTGCTCAGCCATGAGCTTTGGAAGACGGCTTCACGCGCTCGCGACAGTGGTTCGCATGCCTCCGACTCCAGCTTCAACCTCGGTGCGGCGATCGACCTCACGGGCTTCCAAACGTTGACCAGCTCAGGGGTGCGGGTTAGCCCGGAGACGCTCTGGCAGGCACGACGCCGGGCCGTTGTTGACTTCGAGCGTCGCCACAAGGAGGCAGGGGAGTTCACCAGCCACAAGGGCGTCTCCAAGGCGGTTGCCCATCTGGCAGGATCCAGGCTGACGCGGGATCTGCTCGATCCGTTCTGCGGCGCGGGCTCATTCCTCTGGGAAGCCATCGATTACGCGCAGGACCACGTGACCGGGCTTAACACGGTCCTCGGTTACGACGTCAACCAGCGGATGGCGGACGTTGCCCGTTCGATCGGGAGCGTTTCGCCGGTCCCGGTGGAGATCATTACGGGGGATGCCTTCAAGACTGATCTGCCGCCTTCGACCTGCTTGGTGTCGGCACCCCCGTTCTCGCTCAGACTGCAGAAGCACTACGAGCTGCTTGACGGGTCAACCACGCGGGACGGTGACCTGGCCGTCCTCGACCGCGTCGTGCGTCTATTGGGTGAGGGCAGCCGGGCAGTACTGCACTTGCCAGCTAGCGTGACCTATCGCAGCAACGGCGAGCCTTACCGACGCTTTCTGGCGTCGCGTTTTCGCGTAGCTGCAATCCTCGGCCTTCCTCCGGGGGTCGTGGCAGGTACGGCGATCCGATCGATCCTGATTGTCATCGACAAGGCCGAGCCGGGTGACACCTTCATCGCGCAATTGGGAGAAGACTGGGAGTCGCAGCTCGCACCTGGCGGCGCGGCACTCGAAGCGGCGCTGGTGCACGTTGACGGAGCACGGCCGTGATCACATCGGCGGTGGTATCCCTCAGGGATGAGCGGTCCTGGGATCCCTCGATCCTCACTGCGGCTGCACTCACGTGGGCTGGGGGGCAAAGCGTGACGCTCCCACTGCGTGAACTGGCGTCATCGCTGCCGACTGACAGTTGGGTCGAGCGAGAGGTTCCAGTGATCACCCCGGCAAGCCTAGATCCGATCAGCGGTGGCGTACGCAGGCGCAGCCGAAGGTATCGCGGGGCGGTCTACCAGGTGCGGGAGTCCGAGCGGGGACTTCGACCAGGCGATCTGCTCGTTCCTATGAACCCCGAACTGCCGCTGCTGATCGTGCGCCCTGACCATGTTGGCTCGCTCGTGTCGTCGGCCTTCCTTGCGCTCCGCCCCCGTGACGGGCTGGGCCCTTGGATCTGGGGCGTGCTGACGAGCCGAACCGGTCGTGCCTTCCGCGTGCACTTGGCGACTGGCGCCATCGGGCGGGCGACCGCCAAGACCGTGCTGCTCGATCTAATGATTCCGATCCCCCCGCTCGCCGAAGTCCGTGTCGTCGAGAAACGGCTTCTGCGCATCGAGACTGCGACTCATCGGGAAGAGGAAGAGGCCAGCGAGACCTGGTGGCGCACTGCTGACCTCACTCGGGGCGAATGGTCGATTGCTCTCGCTACGCCGAACCCCGATGTGCTGGACGTAGGCATCCCGCTTGGCGATCTCTGTAGCGAGATCACCCGAGGACGCCATGTCTCGCTTGAGGAGTACCGCGACCAACCAGGGCCCGATCTGATGCCGCTCACTGACATCGCCGTGCTCGGTGGCAAGCCGGTACGTCGTTGGGTGCGGGTTGAGCCACGGACCGTGATTGCCCAGTCGGCTGATGTCTTCGTCGCGGCAGTGGGCGCCCGCCCCCACGCTATGTTGGCGACCGAGACGACGGTGGTCGACCGTAACGTCTTCGTCCTCCGCCTCCGAGACCAGGGCCACGGGCCGGCGATCGTGTATTACCTCAACGGCCAGACCGGCTACGGCCTTCGCCAGGTTCTCCTGACCGGCGACTTCATCCCCGGGATGCGCAAGGACAACCTGGCGCGTCTGCCCGTGCCGCCTGAAGCTCTCGACTTCACCGGAAGCACCGAACAGCTGGTGCCTTTGGACCTGCAGTTGGAGCGTGCGTTGTGGGGCTGAACTGTGAGCTCTCGCCGCTCGTCTTCGCTGTACTGTATCGGATGCTCGCCGCGGATAGTGGCCGTTCTGAGCTGCTGGAAGACCGGCTAGCCGAGGTTGGACTCGAGCTGACCTGGCTGGAGGAAGCAGTGGAGCGGTACGAGGCCGCCTGGCAGGGCAACCGGCGTAGGGGGGCCGAGCTGGGCGGTCTGATCGGCCTGACTAATGACCACTCACTGTTGGCGAGCTGGATCCTCGCAGCGCTGCGGGGCAGCGGTTCCAGTCACGACTTCGGTGATGATCTGCGCGCGGCCGTGACCGAGCGAGCCGTTGCCGAGATCGCGGACCCTCCCGCAGAGTTGCCGAGCCGCTGGAAGCCTGTGGTATTCGGTTGGACCTTGGGCAAGGTGGTGGGGCGCGTCGACCACAGCCTTCCGGTGGCGCCCGCGATGCTCCCGACCGACGTCAACGTCCGCGCCGCGTACGAAGGTCTGGTTGAACACGTGCTCCACCTTGGGACGTTGCAGGAGCCGTGGCCGGAGATGATCGGTACATCCACCTTTTGGCGAGGGGCTGGGCTTGCCGAGGGCTTGCTTCCCGAAGCGCGGAACGGACAAGACGCTATCAAACAGCTAGTTGTCGAGGTTCGACGGATCCTGCCTGAGCACATGGGAACGCTGATCGGGCGGCACTTTTCGCAGTTTGCCGAGCGGCGGAACACACTGTCGCATGTAGCCGACATGCCTGACCGGCCGCGCTTTATCGATGTGAAAGAACTAGCTCGTGACTGGAATCAGGTCCGGCTCACGATTATGGGCATCACGCAGTTCCTGTGCTCTCAGGTCGCTCTGGAACTCAAGGAGTCGGCTTCCCGGGCGGTCCGGGAAGGAACCTGGGACGATCTTGTATGGGAACTCGTCGCTTTCGATGACTGAGTTGAGAGGCCGTGACCGGCCGACTGATCGGCGCCGTTGGCGGACGTCAGTCAGGCGGGGCGTACCAGGGCGTCGAGCATTTTCTCCAGTAGGTCGTTGTTCGCGTTGAAGCTGGCTACCGATGCGGCGATGTTCTCCTCTTGGTCCATGTCCTGCCAGGAGATGGTGTATCCGGCTTCGCGGGCGAGTTGGGCGAGGAAGGCGCGCTGGGTGCGGCCGTTGCCTTCCCGGAAGGGGTGGATGGCGTTCACGTCGCCGTACAGGTCGGCCAGGGCTCGGATGAACTCCGGGCGGTCCAACCTATGCAGGTGGTCGTTGTTGGCGAGCTTGCCGAACACGTCCTCCGCGAAGGAGACGATGTGGATCGACGGGCAAAACGATGTGCCCTTGGAGATCTCAATGGTGCGCAGCTCCCCGGCCCACGGGTACACGCTGCCGAAGATCTGCCGGTGGAACGCTTGCAGGTGTGCGAGGTCGTAGCTACCGGGTAGCGGCTCGGCGTCCAGGATGGCGAGTTCCACGGTGGCGATGTCCGCTTCGGCTTCGGAGAGTTCGGTTGCATCGGTGATGCCGAGACTGTTTCGGAGGACGCCATTGGGTTCGCTGTAAGGGTCGGTCACTCAGCAGCCTTGCGGGTGTAGCGGGCGAGGGTGCGGGCTCGCAGGGCCGCGGCGTCGAGTTCTCCGTGTGCGTAGGCGTCGAGGTCGGCGGTGGTGTCTGCGCTGACGCGCAGCCCCTCGGCCTCGGTGGAGCCAATGGCGGAGGCGACCGCCGCTTGGCGACGTTGAGTCTGCTCGTTCTGTTCGCGTCGCCGGTAGTCCTCCAGGGACGCGACGTCCACACGGCGATGGGTGCCGACCATGCGGTACTCGATCGCGCCCTTGTCGAGTAGCTTGACCAGGTGGGGCCGGGAGACGCCGAGGGTCTTCGCAGCCTGGATAGTGGACAGCTCCATACTTTTGGCGATTACCTCGACCGCGCGGCCGGAGGTAATGAGCGCCATGGTCTCCATGAGGACCGCCAGGGCTTCGCGCGGTACCTCCATGGTGACCTTGCCCGCTTCGGCGACGGTGATGTGGAACGTCTCGGCACTGCTGGTGAGTGCGTCACGCAGGCGCGGCACGGCCTCCTCGACGCTGCGCTTGCGCTGCTCCCTCCGCGTCCGCTGCGCTTGGGTCCCACGTAGTGCCGGCGGGTTCTCAACAGGGCGCCGGCGCAGCAGCCTCTGCTGGGTGCGGGAGGTTTTGATCTCGTAGCCGAAGGTCGTCGTATTGTCGCCGGTGGGGTGCTTCTTCTGCTTGGCCGGTTTCTGTTCCTGGTGGGTCACGGGCATAGGTGCGTCCCCAGCTTTGAGTGGCTACTACCCCCAATCATATGAAACAAGTGAACCAAGTGCAATATGTGCAACTCTGTGGAGTTGTGGCGCCGCCCCCTTGGGGCGTCGTGCAGGGCGGTCCGCGCCTTCCTCCTCAGCTGGACGAGGAGGACCTTCGGGGGCCCCGGGAGTGTTGGGGAATCGTGTTCGTGTAGCCGGGCAGTGCGGAGGGTCTGTCTTGCTGGCTACACCGAGGACTCGTGGGGGGTGCGGCGATGAGATCCCGATAGGGAAGTGGGCTGATCAACGTCCGCGAAGATCGCCCGGTGGTCGGACGCCTCATTGCTCGCCGCGCTCACATGGACCCCGTAGTGCTTCACCGCGGGGGCGACGGGCCGGGTGGCGAGGATGAGGCCGATCCGGCGCGACCCCCACGGGTGCGGGTCACCGCGCCCGCGCCCGTCCTCCCAGTGGCCGACTGTCGGCTGCCAGGGCGCGCCGACGTGTGCAGCGACGTCCACCATGTACCCGCCGTGTAGCAGAGCCTCCGTCAGCCGCCGGTTGGCCAGCTGTTGACCGCCGACCGTGCCGGCCGCGAGCTGGTACTCCAGATCGTCGTGGTCCTGCGTCAGGTACGGCTCGGTGTCGTAGTAGCGCGGTGCGCGACCGGGGTCGGCCACTGTCGCGGCCAAGAGGGCGTTGAAGTCACCGAGGGCGGAGGCCGACGAGTTCTTAGATTCCCGACGCGTTCCGAGCCTGAACCCAATGCCCATCGTCATGGGAAAGGCTACCGTCCGTTGGGTTCCGAACATCAGGAATCCTGCGGGTATGGCCGGGAGCGGGCTAGAGTCCCGACATGTCATCAACTTCACGGCCACAAAACGCCTCTGGACCTTGGGGGCCGTGGCAGCGTTGTGGCTTGATCGACAAGAAGGTCAAGCACATCATCCGCGTTGCTGACCGCTCGGGATGCGAGGGTGTATTGAAGCTGCCACGTAAGGACGACGAGGTGACGGTCCGGCGCTTCCGTGAGGAGGCGCGTCGGATGCAAGCACTGACTGAAGCAGGTAAGGCAGGCATCCTGCCGGTGCTGGACATTGACCTTGGGTCGGAGCCTGGCTGGTTCGTCATGCCGACGGCACGGATGTTGTCCGATGTGCTCCGCGAGCGGAACGAGGACGGGGCGCCCAATCTCTGGGACGTGGTGGCCGCAGTCGCCGAGATCGCGTCGATCCTCGCCAGGCTGGCCGAGCAGAGGATCGCGCACCGCGACATCAAGCCACCGAACCTCTTCTGGCTCGGCGACAAGCCGGTTGTAGGTGACTTTGGCATCGCGGCGTGGCCCGACCGACCCGGGCTGACGCTGACTGGCGAGAACGTCGGACCGATGTACTTCATCGCGCCTGAGATGAGGCAGCGCCGCAAGTTTTCCCGAGACTTTCCGGCGGACGTCTGGTCCCTGACGAAGACCCTCTTCGTGCTGGCGCGTGGGCTCCGTTATCCGCCGGAGGGAACCCACTACGTGCAGGGACCCGAGTTCGATCTCTGGAACAGGGGAGGACCGGCGGCCATCGACCTTGCTCGAATCCTCGAGGCCACCACTGCCTACCGCCCTCACGAGCGGCTCACCATGGCAGAGTTCACCAATGAGTTGAACACCTGGCTCAGGCAGCACGCTCGAGACACTGTCGTGCCCAGGACCTTCCGCACTGGCTGGGCCTCGATCGACATGAGTATGGAGCAGGCCCGGCGGTATAGTCGCGGCCTTCGTCAGCTTCTGCCTGATGCCGCCCACGAGTTGGCGTTGGCCCTACATGGCGACGCGAGCCACTGGGAGGCGCCCGAGGAGGGGAAGCACCGGCCTTCCGATGTAAGTCTGCTTGCTGATCACGGCCTTCCTGAGAACTCTCGGGACGGCTTCGAGCCGGATGACATCTGGGTCCTTAGTACGAAGCCGGACCCAGTCGGCCGACGTATTGCCCTCGGTGGCCTCCTTCTTGGCCCGGAGGCCATGCTGGTCGCCGAGATCCAGCGAGTGGAGAACGGCAAGGTCGTGGTGAAGGCCCACTGGAGACGCGACGGACGGGTGCTGCTGTCGAGCGGGGCGGCGGCCCGAGATGCATTGGTGACAGAGGTCGAGGCTTGGCTGCGAAGTTCATCTGAGAACCGGCCGTGACTTGCAAGTACGAGTCCTGGTCCCGGCTCACTGAGCAACTCGGCGGCATCGAGCGGCAGATGAGGCAACTGGGTTAGCCCGCCGTAGTGAGGCCCGAGTGATCTCTGACGACGGCTGGTCCCGGCTCCACGCCGCGCGCACCGACTGCCTGTCCAATGTGTCAGTTGCCCACGACGCGGTGCTGCTGGAGGTCTCGCAGCGCATCGCCTTCTCCGGCAGCATCGGAAAGTCAGACATCGGCGCCCTGCTGTTCTGGAAGCGCCTTCGAGCGAACACGCGATGGGCAGCTGCGTTGCTGGCAATGCCGGACGAGGCTGTCCGGAGGGTGACGGCGCCAGCTGTCGAGTCGATGCGCGATGAGCGACTGGCACTCGCTGAGGCCGCTCGGCAGGGTAGGGCAGCGCTGACCTCGCTGCCGGGTTTCAAGAATGGCGATGCCCTCGCGTCGGCCTTGCTGACCGCAGCGGCTCCTCACCGCATGGCCGTGTACGACGAGAGGGCGCAGTCGGGCCTTGAGCTCTTGGGCCTCTCCTTGACCTCACCCAAGGAATGATATGGCAGGTGCATGAAGATTGTAGAAGACCTGGTTGTTGCCGGCCGGGAGCGCCACGAACAGTGGACCTCGCGTTGTACTGGCTTGGCCGGCCTTCGGCCACGTGAGATGTTCAAGCTTCGAGCACTGGAACCCACAGTGAGAGGCGAATCGGTCTCGGGGTTCCAGAACCGAGGTCAGCGGTGCCGTGGATGCTCCTTACTGTTTGTTGGGCGGCATCATGAGGATGAAGGGGTATCTGCCATGAGGGAGCGCCCGCAGCTGGTTGTTACCAGGCTGCTCCGGCAAGTGGTGAACGCCGAGATCGAGGTCGAGGTTTCGCCGACCTGGTTGCTGCGGCCGGGGCGCGTCGAGTGCGCTGGCGCCTGGGAAGCCGTGAGCCGGATCTACGCTGAGCTAACCGGATTGGCGCTCCCCGAACACGCTCCGCCCCGGGAACGCCGTCGCCTGGATGTTGTACTGACCCACCTGAGCGGAAGGCGGCAGGTCCTAGAGGTCGACGAGCGCCAGCACTTCACAGCGGCCCGGGCTACCAGCCTTGAGCACTATCCGCCGGGCGCGCTCCTCGGCTTCGAAGTAGCAGCGTGGTTGGAGCGGTCGCGCGAACTGTCTGGACGTGAACCTGGCGGCGGCTTCGCCCGGCCTCGACCGCCCTTGTTCCCAGGCGACGGCGGCCGCCACCGCCAGCGCGCCTTCCGCGACGCCCTCGCCGACCTGTTGCCACCGGAGTACGGCTGGCTTCCCACCATCCGAATCAGTGACACCGAGGCTGAGGCCACAGCGGCTGCCGTGAGCCCGATCGCAGCCCTAACGGCCCTGCTGGCTGAGCGAGGAATACCAGACACCGAACTCCGTTCAGCGTAGGCCCAACGGGTTGCAGCGCCAGCGTCCTCCCGCTGAGCTGCTGTTCGCCTGGTCGGCATCGGCGGATCGGCCTTCCCAAATAGGACGGCGGAGCTAGCGTTGCTCATCGACCAAGTGCAGGTCGCAGGCGTGCAGTTGACGACTGTGGTGCAGAGCCTCAGCAAGCCGCCGGCAGGGTGCTGCACAGGGCCGAAGCGCTCAATCCATCGGCCATTCGAGTGCTCGTGGCGATACCATTCGCGAGCGGGACGAACGCGGGACTCGCGCAACGCCTCGCAACCCTTGTGGAGGTGTCGACGATGGTTCTGCCGCGCGTCCCGCTCGTCATCATCATCGGCAGCGGCATCACGGGAGCTTGCGGCGTGGTTGCGGGCGCCGTCGGTGGCGTGCAGGTCAAGCGTGCTCGAGTGCAGATCCGACGTCACACGACACGCTACGAGAGTCGCCACACCGCTCACCTTGCCAAGGTCGAACGAGCGAACGCAGCGATGCAGTCGCTCGGTCGAACGCAGGAACGAGCACAGCGCGACGTCATATTCCGGATGCGAGACTTCCTCGAGCGCCATGCCAAGCAGGTTCGAGCGCATGAGCAGCTCATCCTCGACGGAGTCGACGCCTCAAACACCACCCAGGTCGTAGGGATAGCGAAGCTCGATCCAGATATCGCGGGTTGGGTCCGAGGCATCGTTGGCGCAGCCTTAATCGGGAGCGCAACTCCGGCGGCCCTCCGTAAGGCCGTTAGCCAACTGGCAAAGGCAAGCACTGGGGCGCCGATCGCGAACCTCCGCGGAGCAGCGGCAGAGCGTGCAACGCGTGCATTCCTCGGCGGCGGAAGCCTCGCTTCTGGCGGCGGTGGGATGGCGCTCGGAGCGACGGTCCTCAAAGTCTCAGCCGCTGGCCCCAGCGTCCTCGTCGCAGGCCTCACGATGAAGAATCGAGGAACCAAGGCACGAACTGAGGCTGACAACCTCCGGACAGCAGTCGACGTCGCCTTCGCGCAACTCGACGTTCGTGACCAACTCCTCCGTGGAGTGAGGGAGCGAGCGCATGAGCTGGACGACATCCTCATTCGGTTGGTTTCACAGGCAACGAATGCTCTCGACCTGCTCGAATCCGAACCTTTCGACATCGACGCGCACGGCAAGTGTCTCCAAACGGCTCTGGTCCTGGTCACGTCGGTGCGGAATGTAGCCACGGCACCCGTCGCTGACGAAGACGGCAACCTCGACATGAACACCGAGCAACTCATTTTCAATTATCGCGACGCGCGCAAGGAGACGACGGATGCCTGATCAGAAGGGCTTGCCCAAGGGCACCCCCCTGCCTGCGAAGGCAACCGAGCCAGTGGTCGGGGCGGCCGGAAGGCTCAGCGCGGCAGACGCGCTCAACGCACTCAACCAACTCGTTAGTGCTACGCGCGAATCGATTCAGATCCACGAAACGGAGAGCACAAAGCGCGAAAAGCTCAGGACGTACCGGGAGACCGAGGTCGCGCGAATCAAGGCGTCCGAGAAGTCTCTGCGGGACTACTTCGACCGCGCCTTCGAAGAGCGGCGCGAGACGCACAAGCGGCTATTTGACGGCCTTGACCGGGCACTTGAATCTGGCGACGTCGCAGCGATGCAGATCGTCGTCGGGGGAATCATCGAAGTGGCACGCACATCGCCTCTCGCCATTATCGGAAACATCGGCGAACTGAGGCGCGCCATGGACGACCCCAACACCGTGTTCGAGTTCTAGGGCGTGTATCTGGTTGTGATCAATTTGCGGGTTTCGCTCTCGTGGTGGCCCTTGGTTCGGTAGATCGTGTGGTGTGACGCGAGTGCAACTGACAGATGCCGAGTGGGAGTTCATCGAGCCGTACCTGCCGGTCGGTGAGTACGGCCCGTACCCCGAGCGGTTGCGTCGGCAGTTCGAAGGCGTGATCTGGCGGTTTCGGACGGGCGGGCAGTGGCGGGAGGTGCCGGGCGAGTTCGGGGCCTGGTCGACGGTCCACAACCGCTTTCGGCAGTGGAGGGACGCCGGCGTGTTCGAGGCCTTGCTGGAGGGCGCGATCGCGGAGGCAGCGAAGCGGGGCGAGGTGGACCTGTCCCTGGTCGGCGTCGACTCGACCACCGTGAGGGCCCACCACGACGCCGCCGGGATGCACCTGGACCCCGACACTCTCGCCGACCTGGAGAAGGCCGCCGAGGAAGCGGAGAAGGCCCGGCAAAAGGGGGCTGCACGGAGGGACAGGACGGGCAGGGCGCCACGGACGAGCGGCGGCGTGTGCGCCGCAGACGCCGGCTCCGCCTGAAGGCCGCCCTGCTCGGACGGTCCAGGGGCGGCCAGACCAGCAAGGTCCACGTCGCCGGCGAGCGCAGGTGCCGTCCGCTGGCCTTCGTCCTGACCGAGGGCCAGGCCGCCGACAGCCCGCAGTTCATCCCCGTGCTGAAGAGGATCCGGGTTCGCGGGCCGGTCGGCCGCCCGCGGACCCGACCCGGCGCGGTCGCCGGGGACAAGGCCTACTCGTCCTGCGGCAACCGCGCCTACCTGCGCAAACGCCACATCAAAGCGGTCATCCCGGAGAAGAAGGACCAGGCCGCCAACCGCAAGAAGAAGGGCAGCGAAGGCGGCCGCCCCGTTGGCCACGACACCGAGCTCTACAAGGACCGCAACACCGTCGAGCGCCTGATCAACAAGCTGAAGGCCTGGCGAGGCATCGCCACCCGGTACGACAAGAAGCCCGAGAGCTACCTCGCCGGCCTCCGCCTTCGCGGCGCGATGATCTGGCTCAAAGACCTCACCAAGCCCACCCCTTGATCACGACCGAATACGCCCCCTAGTGCGATGTGCCCACCCCGCTGGGGCGTCGCGCGGCCAGGTCGGTGCGGGCCATCGCGCCCGCGAGAACGTGCCTGCTCCTTCGCGGCAGCGTGAGCCATCCGCTGGTAGCTCGCGAACCACCCCCTCGGCATCGCCTGTCCGCACCAGCTCGATCAGGCTCATAGCCTGGCCTCCGCGATCTTTTCCAACCCGCTCAGATGTCACAGACCGTAAACCACGGGACGGAGAGTCACTCTCCGTTCCGCCAGGCGTCGGCTTGGCCGGGGGAGTGCAGGCGAGGAGCTCACCCTGCCAGGGCGTCAAATGGTTGATGCCGTGAGGGCCCCGGTGACCGAAGACCAGTGGAGGCCATGCTCTCCTGATCGGCGCCTCGAAACCGCGGCAGCAAGACACCTGTCCAGACGTGGCCGGAGGCGTGGCAGGCGATGCCGACGGCCGGAGTGTCGACCACCTCCCGAACATTCGTCAGGGGTGAGCAGTGGAAGGTTTGTCGAACGGTGCGGGGAGGTCGAGCGCGCGGGCGAAGGCGGTGGTGACGGCAGCGGCGTGGTCGGGGAGGTGGTGGGCGGCTCATATGGCGGTAAGGCGGAAGAAGCCGGCGAAGTCGTGTTCAGTGTCGGCGAGGAGACGGCGCAGGTCGGCGACGGGTAGGTCGGTCGTGGGGCTGTCGGCGCGGTCGCCGTCGACGGTCAGTCGCACGGTGTCGCCGTGGCGTTCGGCGAGCCGGAGCGGATCGTGGCCGAAGAAGGCCTGCCTTTGGCCGTCACCGTCCATCACGTCCAGCCAGCCGCGCCGCCGGTTGAGGCCTGTGCAGCAGCCGGGCGCGAAGATGATGCCGGTGGCGGTGGCGGTAAGGCGCAGCCCGCCCGGGGCGAACGGGTTCTTCACCGTCAGCAGCGCGTGCAGGAAGGCCCCGAGCGGGTCGGCGGGCTGCGGTGCGCGGCGGAGGGCCTTGGGTGAGAGGACGTGGCAGGCGGCGATGCTCATCAGACCGTGCCGACCTCGGCCCGGTCGAGTGCGCAGTTCAGCGGCGGGAAGCGCTGCTCCCATGTCACGACCGGCCGCAGGGAGAAGTTGTCGGGGCCCCAGATTTCGAGAATGGGCTCTATCGCAATCACGGGGTGAGTCTGCCGCCATAGTCGACCGCTGGTTCGAGGTGCCGATCTCGATCGAAAGTCCCCGAGAAGTCCCCAGCGGTCGGATCGGACCCCAGATCGCGCAAATTACCTGGTCAGGCGGATCGGGAGGTGATCGTCGCCAAGGTTGGACCAATGTCGGCGTACAGGCCGACTCGTCCGCCGCCTTCCGCTTCGAAGGGCCCGGCCGCGCACGCGCGCGGCCGGGCCCTTCGGCGTGGGCGGGGACGGCCGGGGTCAGCCGACCGAGGAGTTGTAGCTGTCGATGGCGGGCTGGAGTTCCTTGGCGGCGTCGGTCAGGGCCTGCTGGGCGGTCTTGGAGCCGGAGACGGTCTGTTCGATGGCGGTCTCCACGCCCTTGCGGGCCTGCGGCATGACGCCGAGCAGGCAGCCGGCGGTGGCGGGGGTGGGCTTGGTGGCGGCGAGTTGGTCGACGGCGGTCTGGAACTGCGGGTACTTGGCGATCCACTCCTTGTCGGTGGGGACGTCCAGCGACTTGGTGTTGACCGGGAAGTAGCCGGTGCCGACGTGCCAGGCGGCCTGCTGTTCGGGGGCGGTGAGGAACTTCTCGAGCTCCCAGGAGGCCCGCTTCTGGGCGTCGGAGTGGCCGGGGCCGGAGATCCAGAGGGAGGCGCCGCCGATGACCGGGCCGCCCTGGTCGCCGGCGGCGGTCTTCGGGAACGGCGCGGTGCCGACGGTGAACTTGGCGGCCTCGGTGTAGCCGCGCAGCACGCCGGTGGACTCCAGGTGCATGGCCACCGTGCCGGCCTTGAACGCGGCCTGGGCGTCGGTGGTCTGACGGCCGGTGTTGGCGGCGTAGCCGTTCTTGACCAGGTCGGCCCACCACTGGACGATCTCGGCGCCCTTGGCGGTGTCGAAGCCGACCTTGGCGGCCTTGCCGGTGCGGCCGTTGCCGTTGTCGCAGTACAGCGAGCCGGACTCGGCCATCAGCTCCTCGACGAACCAGCCGTAGACGGCCGCGCCGAAGCCGTAGCGGACGGTCTGCCCGCTGCCGTCCTTCTTGGTCAACTGCTTGGCGAGGTCGCCGAGTTCGGCCAGCGTGGTGGGCGGCTTGGCCGGGTCGAGGCCGGCCTCCTTGAAGGCGTCGTCGTTCAGGTAGAGCAGCGGCACCGAGGAGTTGAACGGCATCGAGGCGAGCTTGCCGTCCACCGAGTAGTAGTTGCGGATGTTGGGCTGCAGGTCGTCCAGCGCGTAGCCGTCCTTGTCGGCGAACGCCTGGGCCGGGACGGTCTGCTTGGAGTCGATCATGAAGCGGGTGCCGATGTCGTAGACCTGCACCAGCGCCGGGGTGGCCTTCTGCTGCACCGACGCCTTGTACTTGGCGATCAGGTCGTCGTAGGTGCCCTGGAAGACCGGCTTCACCTCGATCCTGCCCTGGTGCGCGGCGTTGAACTGGGAGACCAGCGCGGTCAGCGTCTCGGCGTTCTTGCCCGTCATCGAGTGCCAGAACTCGACGGTGGTCACCCCGGACGCCTGGTCGAGCGCGGAGGCGGCGGGCGCGGCGGCGTCACCGGAGGCGCCGCCGCCCCCGGAGCCGCCGGAGCTGCAGGCCGTCAGGGCCAGGCCGGACACCAGCAGGGCGGCGAGCGCGCGGGCACTCTTCTTCACGGGTTCTTCTCTCTTCTACGAGGGTGGGTGCCGGGAGAGTCGAGCGGAGCGGGAGGGCCGGCCGTCAGCGGACGGCGCCGGTGGTCAGGCCGCGGACGATGAAGCGCTGGCCGAACACCACCAGCGCCAGCGTGGGCAGCAGCGACAGCACCACGCCGGCCAGGATCAGGCCGGGGTCGGCCATCTCCGAGTCGCGCAGCGTGGACAGGCCGATCTGCAGGGTCTGCATCTCGGCGGTGCGGGTGATGATCAGCGGCCAGAAGTACTGGTTCCAGGCGGACAGGAACACGTAGACGGCGAGCGCCGCCAGCACCGGCCGGTTCAGCGGCACCAGGATCCGCCACAGGAACCGCCAGTGGCCCGCCCCGTCGATCCGGGCGGCGTCCCGCAGTTCGGCCGGGAACTGCCGGAACGACTGCCGCAGCAGGAACGTCCCGAAGCCGGAGGCCAGGAACGGCAGCACCAGCCCGAAGTAGGTGTTCCCCAGGCCCCAGCCGGACAGTGTCAGGTAGTTGGGGATGACCACGGACTCCCACGGCACCATCAGGGTGGCCAGGAACAGCCCGAACACCGGCTTGCGGGCCCGCAGCGGCAGGAACACGAAGGCGTACGCAGCCAGCACCGAGGTGAACAGCTGCGCCGCGGTGATCACGCCCGCCACCAGCACCGAGTTGGCGTACTGGCGGACCAGCGGCACCGCGTGCACGGCGCCGGAGAAGTTCCGCCCGGTGACCGAGTGCGGCACCAGCGCGGGCGGGTAGCCGGCGATCTCGTCCGGGCGCATGAAGGCGCCCGCGAACACGTAGTAGACCGGGAACAGCACCGTCAGCGCGGCGGCCAGCAGCAGCAGGTACACCGCGGCCCCGGCCAGCGCGCTGCGCGGGTGGACCCGGCGGCGGGCGGCCCGGGCGGGCGCGGCGGCGGGCGCCCCGGGCTCGGTGAGGGCGGCGGTCATGCGTAGTGCACCTTCCGTTCCAGGGTGCCGAACTGGACGGCGGTGCAGGCCAGTACGACCACCAGCAGCACCACGGCCTGGGCGCTGGCGGTGCCGAAGTCGCTGGAGCCGTAGGCGAACGCCTTCTGGTAGACGGAGTAGACCAGGGTGCGGGTCGAGCCGTCCGGGCCGCCCCGGGTGAGGATGTGGATCTGGCCGAAGCTCTGCAGCGCGTTCACCGTGGAGACCACGACCAGGAAGAACAGGCTGGGCCCGAGCAGCGGCACCGTCACCGAGCGGGCCAGCCGCAGCCCGGAGGCGCCGTCCAGCCGGGCGGCCTCGGTGATCTCGTCCGGGATCGAGCCGATGCCCGCCGAGAGCACCAGCACGTTGTAGCCGAGGTTCATCCAGACCGTGGACGCGGCGACCGAGAGCAGCGCGTACCGGGAGTCGGTGAGCCAGCCGACCGGGCCCAGGTGGAACTGCGACAGCAGCCCGTTGAGCACCCCGCTGGCCGGGTTGTAGAAGACCGAGAACACCACCGAGGCGCTGGCCACCGAGAACGCGAACGGCAGCGCGAAGGCCGAGCGCAGCAGCCGCACGCCGCGGATCCGGCTCTCCAGCAGCAGCACCAGGAACAGCGCCCCGAGCACCCCGGGCACCACCGTCAGCAGCACGAACAGGGCGGTGGTGAGCAGGGTGTCGCGGAACTCGGCCGAGGCCAGCAGGTCGGTGTAGTGCTGCAGGCCGACGTACCGGGAGGGCGCGCCGAACAGGTCGTTGGCGTGCGCGCTGAGGTAGAGGGTGCGCCCGAGCGGATAGCCGATGAACAGGGCGAAGACGGCGACCGAGGGCAGCAGGAACGCCCAGGCGAGCCCGTGCTCCCCGAGGCGGCGCGGCGGCGCCTGCGCGGGTGGTGCGGTCGGCATGGGGCGCGTCCGCCTTTCGTACGTCGGTTCCGGCCAAACCGTGTCGCGCCCGAACGACAGGCCGGCGAGGGGAGGGTGAGCGGAGCGTGTCGCGTTTCTTACGCGTTCGCGTCACACCGGGCGGGCCCCGTGTGGCTACCCCCCTCCCGCCACTTCTGCACCTTCCGGATGTCACCGGTTCGCCGGATTCCGCGGTTGGCCGGATCCGTGCGGCGCGGGGGAGCCGCGGTACGGGCGGGCCGGGCCGGTCGTCGCTGTTCGGTTGTCAAGGAGCGGTGGTGCGTCGGGAGTTCAGCGCAGCAGGCGGCGCTCCTTGGCGATCGCCACCGCGCCGGAGCGGGTGTCCACGCCGAGCTTGGCGTAGATCCGGCCGAGGTGGGTCTTGACCGTCGCCTCGCTGATGAACAGCGCCCGGGCGATCTCCTTGTTGCCCAGCCCCTGGCCGAGCTGGTCCAGGATGTCCTGCTCGCGGTCGGTCAACTGGGGGAGCGGGGAGCGCATCTGGGCCATCACCCGGGAGGCGATCGGCGGGGACAGCGCGGGCCGGCCCGCCGCCGCGGCCCGGATCGCGGCGAACAGCTCCTCCGGCTTCTCGGCCTTCAGCAGGTAGCCGGTGGCGCCCGCGTTGATCGCCCGGCTGATGTCGGTGTCGGTGTCGAAGGTGGTCAGCACCAGGACGTGGCTCTCGCCGGGCCCGGCGAGGACCCGCCGGGTGGCCTCCACGCCGTCGATGCCGTCGCCGAGTTGGAGGTCCATCAGGACCACGTCCGGCCGGAGGGCGGCGGCCAGCGAGACCGCCTCCTCGCCGGTGCTGGCCTCGCCGACCACCTCGATCGCCGGATCGCTGGACAGCAGGGCCAGCAGCCCGGCCCGGACCATGGCGTGGTCGTCGCAGATGACCAGCCGGACGGTGTCGCTGCGGACGGTGTCGTTCATGAACCGCTCCTTCCGTGTGCTCCTCGGCGGCCGACGCTACCGGCCGGGGCCGTCGGACCGGGGCCACCGCCAGGGCCGGTGCCGCTGCCGTGCCCGGCGCCCCCGGCCCGGGTTCAGCGGCCCTCCAGCGGGATGGCCGCCGAGACCACCGTGCCCTCGCCCGGGGCGGACTCGATGGTCAGCGTGCCGCCGAGCTGGCGCAGCCGGGCCCGCATCGCCGGGAGCCCGTGCCCCCGGCTCCCGCCGGCCGGGCGCTCGCCGCGCTCGCCCCGCCCGGCCCGGCCCGGGGCGAAGCCGCGCCCGTCGTCCGCGACGTCCAGCACCGCCTGGTCGCCCAGGTAGGAGAGGGTGATCGAGGCGTGCTCGGCCTGCGCGTGCTCCCTGGTGTTGGCCAGCGCGCCCTGGGCGATCCGCAGCAGCGCGGACTGCGCGGCGGCCGGCATCGGCGCGGGCGCGCCGTCCAGGTGGAAGCGGACGGCCAGGCCGCTCTCGGCGGCCTCCCGGTCGGCCAGCGCGGCCAGCGCGGCCTCCAGGGTGCCCTGCTCCGCGAGGTCGGCCGGGGCCAGGTCGTGGACGAAGCGGCGGGCCTCCGCGAGGTTCCGCGCGGCGATCGAGGCGGCCGTCCGGACGTGGCCGCGGGCCGCCGCCGGGTCCTGCTCCCACGTCCGGTCCGCGGCCTGGAGCAGCATCTGCTGGCTGGACAGGCCCTGGGCGAGGGTGTCGTGGATCTCGACGGACAGCCGCTCCCGCTCGGCCAGCGCGCCCTGCCGGCGCTCCACCGCGGCCAGCTCCCGCCGGGTGCGGATCAGGTCGATGATCAGCTTCCGCTGCCGGGCGCCCTGCCGCTGCATGTACAGGAACACCGCGGTGGCCAGCGCGGCGACGGCGGGCGGCAGCAGCAGCATCGTCGGGTCGAAGCCGCCGGGCAGCCGCAGTTCGGAGACCACCACCAGCACCGTCAGCACCGTCACCAGCGGGATCGCGGCCCGCGGCGGCAGCGCCCGGAGCACCGTGTACACCAGCGGGACCGCGCACCAGGCGAAGCTCGGCGCCATCAGCACCAGCACCGCCCAGCTCGCCAGCACCGCCGCCAGCCAGCCCTGCCGCCGCTCGGACAGCCCCGACAGGTGGCCCACGGCCAGCGCCAGGCTCAGCCCGACCACCCAGGGCGTCAGCGGGCTGGAGAGGTGGTGCGTCAGGTACCTGGCCAGCGAGGTGCCGAGCAGCAGCAGGAAGGCCAGCCGCATGACGACCGTGAGCCAGCCCGCGTCCGGGTCGACCGCCCGGGACAGGGGGTGACGCATCATGGCTGCCTCCTTACGTGCCCAGTGCTCCGTGTACTCCGGGTGCGCCGTGTTCTCCGGCTGCTCCGGCTGCCCCGTGTGCTCCGGGTGCCCCGGGTTCTCACGCTGCGTCACGGCCGTCATAGCGATGGTGGACCGGGCCGGCGCCCCGCGCATCAACCGATCGGTTGACACGGTTGTCGTCCATCATGCTCCGCGGAGCGAGCCGGTTCGCCGATCCGGGGAGGGGGTGCCGGGGCGAAGTATGGATGGCGAGGCCGGAGCGCACAGGAATCCGGCGCCGAACCGAACCCCCTCGATACAGGAGCCGAAAATGAAGAAGCTGAGCACCCGCACCCGCGTCGTCACCGGTGCCGTTGCGGTCGCCGCGGTCGGAGCCAGCGTCGTCGGTGCCGTCTCCGCCAACGCCGAGACCCCGAACGCGGCCCCGGCCACCGCGGTCAACTCCGACGTGCAGAACAAGAACACCTTCCAGTCCACCCACCTGACGGTCGAGGCCGCCACCAAGGCCGCCCAGGCCAGCCTGGACGCCGCCGCCAAGGCCGGCCAGAAGATCTCCGTCGCCGTCGTCGACCGCAACGGCAACGTGATCGTCGAGCTGCGCGGCGACGGCTCCGGCCCGCAGGCCTTCGAGTCGGCCGAGCGCAAGGCCTACACCGCGGTGTCCTGGAACGCGCCGACCTCCGAGCTGGTCAAGCGCCTGGCCCAGGCCCCGAACCTGAAGGACATTCCCGGCACCCTGTTCCTGGGCGGCGGCGCCCCGGTCCAGGTCAAGGGCGCCCCGATCGCGGGCGTCGGCGTGGCCGGCGCCCCGAGCGCGGACCAGGACGAGCAGTTCGCCCAGGCCGGCGTGGACGCGCTCAACAAGTGACCCGCCC
Source organism: Kitasatospora sp. YST-16 (assembly GCF_026802215.1). Classification (NCBI taxonomy): domain Bacteria; kingdom Bacillati; phylum Actinomycetota; class Actinomycetes; order Kitasatosporales; family Streptomycetaceae; genus Kitasatospora; species Kitasatospora sp. YST-16. The sequence goes on along the minus strand of NZ_CP113837.1, from coordinate 1,910,190 downwards.
CGCGTGACGCCGCCGGCCGCCCCCCACGGCCCGGCGGCGCACAGCCCGCGGGCCCGCTCCGTCCCGGAGCGGGCCCGCGGGGCCCTTCGGTGCGTGCCCGTACCGGCACGGGCGGGTGAGGGCTCAGTCCTCCCGGTAGACGCACAGCGCCCAGATCACGAACACGTCCAGTGCGATGATCACCAGAGCCCACAGCGGGTAGTACGGCAGCGCCAGGAAACTGCCGATCAGGCTCAGCGAGGCCAGGAAGATACCGGCGATCCTGGCCCAGGCCGCGCCCTGGATCACGAAGAAGCCGACCAGCGCGACCAGCGCGCCGATCACCAGGTGGATCCAGCCCCACCCGGTCAGGTCGAACCGGAAGACGTACCGCGGCGTGCTGACGAACACGTCGTCCTCGGCGATCGCCATGATCCCGTGGAACACCTCGAGGATGCCGTTCACCAGCATCACCACACCGGCGAACAGCACCATCCCGGAGACCCACCCCTTGTTGCGGGGTGCCCGGGCACTGCCGGCGGGAGCGCCGGGGGGCGGTGTCGCGGTCGGACCGACAGACGAACTCATGGAACCTCCTAGGCCGGAGCAGCACTTGCCCCCGACCCTCCGGCACCGCCCGCCCCCGGGCATTCGGGCGACTCCGTCCGAGTGAATCCGGCGGCCCCCGCCGGTGCCCCGCCCGGCCGCCCGGCACCGGATCGCCCGAACCCCTGGCGCTGTGTTTACTGGTCACAGAGCCGGGTCGGCCGGACCGGGCCCCGGCGAGGAGGTGCGCCCGCCATGGCCGAGGACCTCTGGAGCGCCCTGCCCCGGCCGCTGCGCCAGGTGCTGGACGGCACCGACGCCGGCGTCGCCGTCCTCGACACCGAACTGCGCTACCGCTACGTCAACCCCGCCCTCGCCGGGATGAACGGCCTGCCCGCCGAACACCACCTCGGCCGCACCATCGCCGAACTCCTCCCCGACATCGACGCCCGCGAGGACGTGCTGCGCGCCGTGCTCGCCGACGGCCGGTCCCGCGAGGTCACCTCCAGCGGCCGCACCCGGGCCGCGTCCACGCTGCCGCGCCGCTACTGGCACGGCGCCTACCACCGGATCGACGGCGCGGACGGCCGTCCCGTCGGCCTGGTCGGCATCGTGCTGGAGGTCACCGCCTCCCGCCGCCAGCAGCACGAGCTCGAACAGGCCAGGTCCCGGCTCGCCCTGCTGGACGCCGCCGCCACCCAGGTCGGCACCACCCTCGACGTCGACACCACCTGCGGCGAACTCGCCGCCTTCCTGGTCGAGCACCTCGCCGACGCCGCCACCGTCGAACTCCTCCCGCACCCCGACAGCAGCCACGCCCGGCCGCGCCCCGACGGCAGCCGCCGGCTGCGCCGCGCCGCGCTGGCCGCCGCCCCCGAACTGCTCGACCAGGTCCGCCGGCTCGGCGCCCCCGGTGAGCACATCGACTACCAGCCCGGCTCCACCATCCGCCGCTGCCTGGAGGCCGGCCGCCCGATCATCGAGAACCTGCTGAGCGACGAGGAGTTCGGCCGCTCCGCCCCCAACGCCGCCCGGGTCGCCCTGTACCGGGAGATCGGCATCCACTCCGGCCTGGTGGTGCCGCTCACCGCCCGCGGCCACCGGATCGGCGCCGTCACCCTGATGCGGATCGGCGCCTCCCCGGGCTTCGGCCCCGACGACGCCGTCTCCGCCCAGGACCTGGCCGGCCGCGCCGCGATCACCCTCGACAACGCCCGCCGCTACAGCCGCGAGCACGACGTCGCCGCCCGCCTGCAACGCGCCATGCTCGCCGAACCCGGCAGCCCGCACCCCGACCTCGACGTCGCCTTCCGCTACCGCCCGGCCGGCACCGGCGCGCTGATCGGCGGCGACTGGTACGAGACGGTCGCGCTGCCCGACGGCCGCACCGTACTGGCCATCGGCGACGTGATGGGCCACGGCATCGAGGCCGCCGCCCACATGAGCCACTACCAGGCGATGCTGCGCGCCATGGCGCTGCTCGAACCCACCGCCGACCGGCTGCTGACCCGGCTCGACCACCTCGCCTGCGAGGTCCACGACTACCGGCCCTCCACCTGCCTGGTGGTCTACGCCGAACCCGCCCGCGGCCGCTACGCGCTGGCCAGCGCCGGCCACCTGCCGCCCGCCGTGGTCCGCCCCACCGGGGAGCTCGCGCTGCTCCCGGTCGAGCCCGGCCCGCCGCTCGGCACCGGCCTGAACGGCTACGCCCCCACCACCGTCGTCCTGCCGCCCGACCACGCCCTGCTGCTGTACACCGACGGCCTGGTCGAGCGCCGCGACGAGGACATCGACCGCTCGCTGGCCCGGCTCACCGCCCGGCGGCTGCCGGCCGGCGCGGGCCCCGCCGGGCTGCTGGACGCCGTCCTGGCCGGGGCCCCCGACCCCGCCGAGGACGACATCGCGCTGCTCGCCGCCGCCCCCGCCGACCCGTACCCGGGGCGCCCCCGGTACCGGGAGGTGCTGACCGTGCTGACCGGCGGCCGCCGCACCGGGCCGGGCTGAGCGGCACGGCGGACCGGCAGCGGCTACCGGCCGTCGGGCAGCAGGGCGTGCAGCGCGGCGGCCCGCAGGTCGGCCAGCCGGGTGCGGTCCCAGCCGTGGTAGACGGCGTTGGTGCACAGCACCACGAAGCGGCGGGTGTCCGGGGCGAGGTAGAGGCTGGTGCCGGTGAAGCCGTGGTGGTAGGCGACCGGGCCCCGTTCGGCGACCAGCCAGGCCAGGCCCCGGGACAGGCCGGGTTCGACGGCGGCCAGCGGGCGGCGGCTCGACGCGAACCACCCGGGCAGCCAGGAGAGTTCGGACGGTCCGGACGGTCCGGGCCGCGCGGGCGCCGAGGCCGGCCCGGCCCGCTCGGGCTGCGGCCCGGCCGGCTCCGCGGGCCCGAGCAGGTGCTCGGCGAAGGCGGCCAGGTCGGCGGCGGACGAGAACACCCCGGCGTGCCCGGCCACCCCGCCGAGCAGGGCCGCGCTCGGGTCGTGCGGGATGCCCCAGGTCCGGGGCGCGCCGCGCAGCCGCTGCTCGGTCGGGGCGAGCCGGACGTCGCGCGGCAGCGGGCCGTACGCGGTGGCGGTCAGGCCGAGTCCGCGCCACAGCTCGTCGGCGAGCACCGGCAGCGGGCGGCCGAGCAGTTCGGGCAGCAGCAGGCCGAGCAGGATGAAGCCCCGGTCGATGTACCGGTGGTGCGCGCCGGGCGGCGAGACCAGCGGCTCGGCGCACAGGTGCTCGACCAGCGGGCGCCCGGTGTGCTGGTAGCGGGCCAGGCCGGTCTGCGGGAGCAGCCCCGAGGTGTGGGTCATCAGTTGACGCACCGTCAGGTCGCCCCCGGGGGAGGGGAGTCGGGGCAGCGCGGCGCGCAACGGGGCGTCCAGGTCGAGCAGTCCGGCGCGGACGGCGGCGCCGACCAGCGGCCAGGTGGCGAGCACCTTGGTCAGCGAGGCCAGGTCGTAGCGGGTGTGCTCGTCGGGGCGGACGTCGCCGCACTCGGGGGCGACCAGCCCGCGGCCCACCACCGCCCGGCCCGCCCCGGCCTGACCGACCACCAGCACCCCGCCGGGGAACCGGCCGGCGTCCACCGCGGCCCCGAGCCCGGCGCCCAGCACGGCGGCGGTACCGGCCACCCAGTCAGCGGCGGCCGGCTCCGGGACGGCCGGTTCCGGGGCGGGCCGGTCGGTGGGCGGCTGCGGATCGGCTGACACGGCGTCCCTCTCGTCCGGACCGGCGGGGCCTTCCTCCGGATTGTCGCCCGCCCGGGCCGCCGGGGCCAGGGCGCCTGCCGGGCCCGGCGGCCCTGAGCCCGGATCAGAGCTCAGAGCTCAGAGCTCAGAGCTCAGAGCTCAAGGCCCAGGGCTCAGGAGCGGGACGCCGCCAGCGAGTTGAGCGTCTCCAGGGCCCGGTCGGCCTCGTGGACGGGGACGAACAGGTGGTCGTGGTGGAAGCCCGCCACCACGTTGCAGCTGATCCCGCGCTCGGCGAGGGCGGTGGCGACGGCGGCGGTCAGCCCGACCGCCTCCAGCGCGGAGTGCACCCGCAGGGTCAGCCAGGCGGCGACGTACGTGTACGGCAGGCCGAGCGCGTCGGCCTCCTCCTGGGCGACCACGAAGGTCACGCCCTCGGGTTCGGCCACCGTGACCACCGGCCGCAGCCCGGCGGGCACCCGGCCCGGGAGGGTGCAGTACACGTAGCGGCCCGGGTTGTGGACGGGGTCCATGCCGGAGAGCAGTTCGTCGAGGTCGTGTTCGCCTGCCATGGCGTCACGGTAGCGGGCGCGGACCGGCCCGGCGGGGACGGCGCGGCCCCGTGTCGCGGCGTCCGCCACTCCTGCCACTTCCGCCCCGCAGGCCGCACTGGTGTGTCAACTGCCGGAACAGAGAAGGTAATTGACGGACCAACATCTTTGTTTGGTAACAACGCCGGAGCCTGTTGCCGAACCGTCCCGGGCAGGTGCAAGCTCGGAGCATGAACGCTCGACGTTCGGCGGTGACCGAATGAGCACGTTCGATCCGGGGGAGCCCACGCCCGCCGAGGCGCTCGGCGGGAAGCCGCCGATGACGCCCACCTTCGCCCGGCCCGGCACGCCCGCGGTGCCCGCGTCCGCTCCGGCCGCGCCCGCTGCGCCCGCCGCTCCGGCGCCGGCCGGCAGCACCTGGGCGTCCCCGCCGGCGGTGCCGCCGCAGCCGACCGCGCGGGCGGCCACGGACGCGACCCGGTTCCTGTGCGCCGCCGTCCAGTTGGACGGGGCCCTGGGCAACCGGGTGGTCGACGCCGTGCTCAAGGAGCCGTACCGGGCCGTCGCGTTCTCGCCGGGCGTCGACCTGGTCTGCGTCCTGCGGTACGCGCTGGCCGCGCAGGCCCGGCAGGCCACCGCCCGGGGCGTGCTCACCTGCGTCGCGCTGGTGCTGGTGTCGCCGCTGCTCCTGCAGGCGCCGCCCCCGGTGCCGCTGCCGGTGTTCGTCCTGCTGCTGCTCGTCGTGGCCTGGGCGACCGTGCTGACCGAACGGCTCGTCACGTTCTACGGGGTGCTGCGGCCCCGGCTGAGCCGGCACGCCTTCGACCCGGCCCGGGCGCCGCACGCCCAGCCGGCCGAGGAGAAGCTGCTGGGCGAGGTCGCCGCGCAGGACCGGCAGGGGAACGTCTCGGTCTTCGCCGGGTTCGACCCGTTCCTCGGCTACGGCAAGCTGGTCTCCCCGTGGAACTTCACCATCGCGGTGGACCGGCCCGACGAACAGTCCGACCAGGTCCTCCCGTTCACGCTCGCGGAGCTGAACACCGAGGTGACCGGCGTGCTGCGGGCCCTCGGACTGCCCGGGGTGACGGTCGCCGAACGGGTCTTCGTGAACGGCGCCGACCTCGCCCAGGGGCTCGACCCGGCGCTGCAACGGCTGCTGCTGCCCAGGCCCGACGGCCGGCCGCGGACCGACCTGCCCCCCGACACCCTCGACCGGCTGCGCGAGGACGGCGCGGGCCGGGCCCGGCCCTACCTGATGACCACGGTCTCCGGCTGGAGCGGCGAACTGGTGGTCGGCACCGTCACCCGGTTCTCGCTGAGCGCGGCCCGCGACCTGCTCTTCGTCGAGGGCGGCACCACCGTCCTCCCGCCGCTGCACCACTGGTACCACCAGGTCGACCACCTGCTCGACCGCCCGACCTGGCGGCAGCTGCTCACCCTGCTCGGCTCCTCGGCCGCCGCCGTGCCGGGCCGGCTGCTGGCCGCCCCCGGGGAGGTGCTGGGCCGGCTGGCCGAGGGGCCGGCCGAGCGCCGCAAGAAGCGCGAGCAGCTGCGCCGGATCGCGCTGGGGGCCTTCAACTACGGCGCCGAGCTGAGCATCCGGGAGGCGGCGGCCGAGCCCGGCTTCCACCGGTACTTCCAGCAGGTCGACAGCCAGATGTACACCAAGATCGTCGAGCGCCGGGTGCTGGACGCGCTCACCGACTTCCTGGCGGACCACCAGGTGGACGTCTCCGAGCTCCGGGAGCGCCAGAACGTGATCTACAACGGGGGGATCTTCACCTCCGGCAACGCCAACGTCAGCTTCGTCAACTCCCCGGTGGCCGCCGGTGTCGGCAGCCGGATCATGCGGATGGCCGGCCGGGCCCCGGGCGGCCGGAAGAAGGAGGACAGATGACCGAGCAGCGCAACGTCACCGGCGGGCTGCACATCAGCGGCAACGCCCAGGTCACCATCACCGGCGCCGGGATCGCCGCGGGCCAGAACTCCTCGGCCACCGTCCACAACACCGCGGTGGACGAGGAGGCCCTGGTCCGGCGGGTGCTGGCGCTGGTCGAGCAGCTGCGGCAGAGCGCCGAGCCCGCCACGGTGCGGGCCGCGGAGGAGCTCGGGCAGGAGGTGGCCGCGCCCGCCCGGCGCTGGGAACGGGTGCTGGCCTACCTGACCCGGGCCGGCCAGGGAGTGGCCGCCACCGCGGCGGTGGCCACCGAGATCCAGGGGCTGGAGCAGTCGGTCCGGGCCCTGCTGCAGTAGCGCCCGCCGGGCAACGGCCCGGGACGGGAAACCGAGTGTCGCACGGGCGACGTGAAGGGGGAGAGGGTGGCCGAGACCAGGGGTGTGCTGTTGCCCGCCTACGTGCTGGCCGACGAGTCGGCCTCGATGGGCCCCTACCGCAAGGAGCTGTCCGACGGCCTGGTCTCGCTCTGCGAGGGACTGCGGGCCGAACCGATGATCGCCGCGAAGCTGCGGCTGGCCGTGCTCGGCTTCTCCGACACCGTGCAGGTCCGGCTCGCGGTCGCCGACATGCGCACCGAGACCACCCTGCCCGAGGTGGTCATCCGGGGCTCGACCCGGTACGGGGCGGTCTTCGAGGACCTGCTGCAGCGCATCCCCACCGACGTGCAGTGGCTGCGCGGCCAGGGCTACAAGGTGCACCGCCCGGTGGTGTTCTTCCTCAGCGACGGCCAGCCCACCGACGGCAACGGCTGGCGGCGCGCGCACGGCGAACTCGTCGACCGGACCCGCACCCCCACCGCCCCCAACATCATCGCCTGCGGCATCGGCGACGCCCAGGCCCGGACCATGCTGGAGGTCGCCACCCGGCAGGAGTTCGCCTTCGTGGCCCGGTCCGGGACGGACATCGGCCAGGCCGTCGCCGAGTTCTTCCAGTCGCTCACCGCCAGCCTGGTCGCCTCCGGCCACGCGCTGAACTCCGCCGAACCGCAGCTGGTGGTCAACCGGCCGGACCGGTTCACCATGGCCATCGACGAGGTCGGCTAGTGGGTCCGCACGGGGGCGGCGGCGGCACCCCCGCGCCGCTCCCGCCGCCGTCGCTCCCGTCCCCGCCGGTCCCGCCCCCGCCGTCCGGGCCGCCACCGGCCGGGCCGCCGCCCTGGCAGCGGATCGCGGTCGGCACGCCCGGGGCCGAGTTCGAGCCCAGGCCCCCCGGCGAGGACGCCTACGACGTGCCCGACACCGAGTGCGACGGCTGGTCCACCGCCGAGTTCACCCTGCGGCTGGCCTCGGTCCGCGGCGCCCAGCACCGCTACTACCGCCGCCCCCGGCAGGACGCCGCCCGGGCCGTCCCGCACGGGGACAGCGGCGCGGTGGCGTTCGCCGTCGCCGACGGCGTCTCCAGCGCCACCCGGGCCGAGCGCGGCGCCGCCGAGGCGTGCCGGGCCGCCCTGGAGCGGATCCTGCTCCAACTCGCCTGGAGCCCGGCCGCGCTCGACCACCGCGACGTGGCCGGGCACGCCGCCGAGCGGCTGCACCGGCTGGCCCGGGCCCGGCTGCACCGCGCCGACCCGTCCCCGGCCGAGGTCGCCGGCCTGTACGCGACCACGCTGGTCGCGGGCCTGGTCCGGCCGGACCCGGCCGGACCGGTCGTCGAACTGTTCCGGATCGGGGACTCGGACGCCTGGCTGCTCGACCCGCACCGGGGCGGCTACCGGCCGCTGTTCCCGTCGAAGACCGGCGCGGACACCCTGCTGGTCTCCAACGAGGTCCGGCCGCTGCCCAGCGTCCCCGACCCGCTCGAACAGGCCACCGTCCGGCTGGCGCCGGGCCAGGTGCTGCTGGTCGGCACCGACGGCTTCGGCGACCCGCTGGGGGACGGGGACGGCCTGGTCGGCGCCCTGTTCGCCCGTCAACTCGCCACGCCCCCCTCACCGTTGTGGCTCGCCCAGGTGCTGGACTTCTCCCGGGAGACCTTCGACGACGACCGGACCCTGCTCGCCCTCTGGCGGCGCGACCCGGCGGCGCGGTGAGCACCGCCCCCGGCGGCTCCGTCGACCGCGCCGCCCTGGTCCTGGACCGGCGGCTGGGCCAGGGCGGCCAGGGCGTCGTCCACGCGGTGGCCAACCGGAGGATCAACCGGGCCGCCGCCGACGGCGGTTGGGACGTGGTCTACAAGGAGTACGCCCCGGAACTGCTTGCCGCGCTCGACACCGCCGCACTGACCGCCATGGTCGACCTGCTCGGCGAACTGGACGGCGACGAGGGCCGGTGGCTGTGCGAGAAGGCCGCCTGGCCGGCCGCGGTGGTCCGCCGGGCGGGCGCGGTCAGCGGGTTCCTGATGCGCTCCGCCCCCGACCGCTTCCGGTTCGACTTCCGCAGCCTGCGCGGCCCGTCCGGCGGCACCCGGCGGCTGGCCAACCTCGAGTTCCTGCTCAACGACGACGCGTACGTGGCCGGCATCGGACTCACCGTCAGCGAACGCGACCGCCTGCTGCTGCTGGCCGACCTGGCCGGCACGCTCGAACGGCTGCACCGGCTCGGCATCGCGGTCGGCGACCTCTCCCCGAAGAACCTGCTGTTCGCCGCCGACGGCCGGCCCGAGTGCTTCCTGATCGACTGCGACGCGATGCGGCTGCGCGGCGCCAGCGTCCTCCCGCAGGCCGAGACGCCGGACTGGGCGCTGCCGCCCGGCGAGGAGAAGGCCACCCCGGCCGGGGACGCCCACAAGCTCGCGCTGCTCGCCGTCCGGCTGGTCGCCCGCGACCAGGGCAGCACCGACCCCGCCGCGCTGGCCGCGCTGAGCCCGGCCCTCGGCGACCTGGCCCGCCGCGGCCTCGACCCCGACCCGCAGCGGCGGCCGGCCCCGGGCGAGTGGGCCGAGCACCTCCAGGCCGCCGCCGAGACCGCCTCAACCATCCCCGCCACCGCCCCCGACCCCGGGCCCGCGCCCGCCCCGAAACCCGTACCCGTGCCCGCGCCGGGGTCCGCCCCGAAGCCCGGGTGGGTGCGGGCCGCCGCCCCGGCCTTCGCCCTGGTCGCGCTGCTCGCGGGCTTCCTGCTGCTGGTGGCCCAGCCCTGGAAGGACACCGGCCGCACCGCGACGCCCGCCTACAGCTACTCCCCGACCCCGTCGCCGTCGCCGAGCCCGTCCCCGTCGCCGAGCCCGTCGCCGTCCCCCACCCCGTCGGTGGAGAGCAGCCCGGCCTTCGACCCCGCCTCGCTGGACCTCGCGCGGACCGACGGCACCCCGCTGACCGCGAACGCGCTGCTCCCGACGTCGTTCACCGACGCCAAGGGCGTGGAGTACACCCGCAACAGCGGCTCGGCCCAGGGCTGCCTGGACAGCACCATCGCGGACAACGTCAAGACGGTGCTGAGCCGGGTCGGCTGCGACCGGCAGGTGGTCGGGACGTACACCGACTCCAAGGACCGGATCATGGTGGTGGTCCTGGTGATCCCGCTCGCCGACCGCAAGACCGCCGAGGACGCCGACGACGCCCTGGCCGGGGCCTCCACCACGGACTGGGGCTTCTGGTGCCCCAAGACCGGCCCCGGCTCCGAACTCTGCGACGGCGGCACCGACCTCACCGGCGCCACCCAGAGCGGCTACCGCGGCCACCACCACCGCTACCTGCTGCACTCGCTGGCGATCTACCTCAGCCTCGGCAACGACAGCAGCCTCGAAGAGTGGACGAAGGCCGCCGCCAGCGCCGCACTCGACGAGGCCGGCCCGTCGAACTACCCGGGCAACCACTGACCCCTCCGCCGTCCCCGTCGTCCCCGTTGACGGCCGACTGTCGGAACGGCATTGCCATCCGATAGTTAACGATATATCGTCGAGGTATCGAGATGCTTCGTTGAGTGGAGCGTCCATTCCTCTGGGAAGACAGGTGTTCGTCATGCGGTACGACAAGCGATTCGGTGGAGAAGGCCGGCGTCGTTGGGCCGAGGGCCCGGGGCGGCCGGGGCGTGCGGGGGTGCCCGGTGAGGGTGTCGACGAGTTCGAGGGGCGGGCGGCGTTCGGGCCGTTCGGGGCGCCGGGGCGGCCGATGCCGCCGTTCGGGCCGGGGTTCGGGCCGCGCGGCCGGGGGTTCGGCGGGCACGGTCCGCGCGGGCACGGGGGCGGGCGGCGGGGCGGGCGGGCCAGGCGCGGTGACGTGCGGGCCTCGCTGCTCGCGCTGCTGCGGGAGCGCCCCATGCACGGCTACGAGATGATCACCGAGATCGGTGAGCGGACCGGCGGGGTCTGGCGCCCCAGCCCCGGGTCGGTCTACCCGACGCTCCAGCTGCTGGAGGAGGAGGGGCTGGTCAAGGCCAACGAGGAGTCCGGCAAGAAGCTGTTCGAACTGACCGAGCAGGGCCGGGCCGAGGCCGAGCAGAACAGCCCGTCCCCGTGGGACGAGGCCGGCCGGCGGGACGACTGGGAGGCCGTGCAGGAGGTCGGCGCCGCGCTCGCGGCGGTGGACCACGCGGTGCGGCAGGTCATGACGACCGGCACCGAGGAGCAGCGGACCAAGGGCCTCGCGGTGCTGGCCGAGGCGAAGAAGAAGCTGTACCTGATCCTGGCCGAGGAGGACTGAGCCCCGAGGAGGGGCTGACGGCCGGTCAGGCGTCGGCGTCGTACTCGTAGCGCCAGCGGTAGCGCCCCTTGGGCCCGTACTCCTTGGCGCGGCGGTAGACCAGGACGGTCGCCGGGGTGTCCCCGTGCGCGGGGACGGGCACCCGGTAGACCTTGGGGACGCTGTGCATCATGCCCAGCAGGACCGGCAGGACCCGGCCGTCCAGCGGGCCCCCGGAGAACTCGGTGTCGGCGCTCTTCACCCGACCAGGGTAGGCGCGGCGCGGCCGGGGCGGAGCGGGCGGGTGTGTCCGTTCCGGGACGGGGGTGTGGAGCGGGTGTGACGGGGACGGCACGCCCCCGGTCATCCGGAGGGCTCCGGGAGCCTTATCCTGCTACGTACGCCCCCGGGGTCCACCCCGGGTCCGCGGGCCCGTACGGGCCGGGTGGGGCGCGCCGTGGTGCGCCCGCCCGGCGGGCGCGACTCTCGTCCCCCGTACCCGACCCCGGACGTCGGCCGCCCGGAGACCCCGGCCCGGCCGGCGGCAGGACGCCCCCGCGCGCGGTGCACCCCTCGGGAAGCAGCGGGCGGCTCCGTGCGTTGGCGTCGGTTGTTGCGTCGGTGGCCGTGCCGTACCTGGCACGGCAGCTCAGGCAGGTGCGTGCGGAAGGGGCCAGATGGAAACCAGCAGCAGGTGGACGTCCTGGTGGCGGCGGGAGCGGCGGGAACGCCCGGGGCCCGCCGGCGGGGACGCGGCCGCGAGGCTGGACCTGTTGCTGGGGGCGGCCAGGGCGGGGTTCCCGGTGGCGCCCGCGGCGCACCCGGCCGGGTACCGGTGCTCGTGCGACCGGGTCGGCTGTCCGGCCCCGGCCCAGCACCCGCTCTCCTTCGCCTGGCAGTCCCAGGCCACCACCGACGCCGAGCAGTTGGCGCGCTGGCTGTCCCGGGACCCGGAGGCGAACTTCGTCACCGCGACCGGCCGCGCGCACGACGTGCTGGACGTGCCGGCCGAGGCGGGCGTGCTCGCCCTGCAGCGGCTGGAGGCGCTCGGCGCGGTCGGCCCGGTGGCGGCGGTCGGCGCCGACCGGTACCTGTTCTTCACCGCGACCCGCGGCACCCCGCAGGACGAGGACGAGTGGTGGACCAGCGCGCTGGACTCCACCCCCGACACCGTCTCCGAGCACCCCGGCCTGCGCTGGCACTGCCGCGGCTCGTACACCCTCGTCCCGCCGGCCGCGCTGCCGGACGGCTCCGAGGTGCGCTGGCTGCGCGGCCCCGAGCTCGCGCTGCCGGACCCGCTGCGGGTGCTGGACGTGCTGACCGACGCCTGCACCGAGGTCGGCGCGGTGGCCCAGGAGCAGTGGCTGATCGGCTGAACCGGCGCAGGAACGATACGGCGGCGGCCCGCCACCCCGGCAGTGCGAGGGTGGCGGGCCGCCGCCGTGGTGCGGGGTGACGGGCCGTCAGGGCAGCGTGAGGATCTCCGCGCCGTCCGCGGTGACCAGCAGGGTGTGCTCGAACTGGGCGGTGCGCTTGCGGTCCTTGGTGACCACCGTCCAGCCGTCCGGCCAGACCTCGTAGTCGTAGGTGCCCAGGGTGAGCATCGGCTCGATGGTGAAGGTCATCCCGGGCTTGATCACCTCGGTGGCCCGCTCGCTGTCGTAGTGCGGGACGATCAGGCCGGAGTGGAACGAGGTGTTGATGCCGTGGCCGGTGAAGTCGCGCACCACCCCGTAGCCGAACCGCTTGGCGTACGACTCGATCACCCGGCCGATCACGTTGATCTGCCGGCCCGGCCGGACCGCCTTGATCGCCCGGTTCAGCGACTCCTCGGTGCGCTCGACCAGCAGCCGGGACTCCTCGTCCACCTCGCCGCACAGGTAGGTGGCGTTCAGGTCGCCGTGCACGCCGTGGATGAACGCGGTGGCGTCGATGTTGACGATGTCGCCGTCCTGCAGCACGGTCGAGTCCGGGATGCCGTGGCAGATCACCTCGTTGACCGAGGTGCAGATCGACTTCGGGAAGCCCCGGTAGCCGAGGTCCGACGGGTACGCGCCGTGGTCGCACATGTACGCGTGGGCGACGGCGTCCAGCGCGTCGGTGGTGGTGCCGGGGGCGATCAGCTTCGCCGCCTCGGCCATCGCCCGCGCGGCGATCCGCCCGGCGATCCGCATCTTCTCGATCGTCTCGGCGTCCTGCACCTCGGGGCCGGTGTACGGCGTCGGCGCGGGCTTGCCGACGTACTCCGGACGCGCGATGTGCGCGGGGACCTTGCGGGTGGGGGACAGCGTGCCGGGTACCAGAGCCATGACGGCGAGTGTATCGGCCGCCGCCCGCCCGGCCCCGGGTCGCGTACGGGGCGGGGCAGCGGGAAGGATCACCGGTGACCGCCGCGGTACCCAGCACAGGACGGGAGACGCAGACGATGGTGTTCGGCCGCAGCAAGCCCACCGGGCAGCCGGGGGAGTGGTTCTACTGCATCAAGCACGGCAAGGTCGAGGAGGGCCCGGAGTGCCCGGCCAAGGACCGGCTCGGCCCGTACGCCAGCCGGGAGGAGGCCGCGCACGCCCTGGAGACCGCCGCCGAGCGCAACCAGGAGTGGCGGGACGACCCGCGCTGGAACGACGAGGAGCCCCGCGGGGGGAACTGACGGCGGCTCAGGACCCCACGGAGACGCCCGCGGCCTGGCGCTCGTGCTGGGCCCGCACCGCCAGCGCGTGCGGGTCGGTGCGCGAGTCCCAGGCCAGCAGCTTGGGGATCGCCGCGGTCAGCGCCAGCACGCCCGCCACGCACAGCAGCCCGCCGGCCCAGATCGAGCCGCGCACCCCGGCCAGCGCCGCCATCCCGCCGGCCCGGACCTGGCCCAGCTGCGGGCCCACCGAGTACGAGAGCAGCTCCACCCCGGCGAGCCGCCCGCGCAGTTCGTCGGGGATGGACTGGTTCCAGATCGTCGACCGGGCCACCCCGCTGATCTGGTCCGCCCCGCCGGCCACCGCCAGGAACAGCAGCACCAGCCAGATGTTCCCGGCCAGCCCGGCCAGCGTCATCGCGCCGCCCCAGCCGAGCGCCGCGAACAGCAGCATCCGCCCGTGCCGGTGCACCCGGGCCGTCCAGCCGCCGGTCGCGGCCACCAGCAGCGCCCCGGCCGCCGTCGCCCCGTACAGCAGGCCCAGCGCCCACTCGGCGTCCAGCGACGAGGCCAGGAACGGGTACAGCGCCACCGGGTAGGCGAACAGCATCGCCACCACGTCGATCGCGTAGGTGCCCAGCAGGTCCTTGCGGCTCCAGGCGTACGCCAGGCCCTGCCCGATGCTGCGCAGCGACGGGGCCCCGGCGCTCTCGGCGGGCGGCACCGGGCGCATCCGGGAGATCAGCGCCAGCGAGACCAGGAAGGTCAGCAGGTCCAGCGCGTAGGCGCTGCGGGCCCCGGCCACCGCGACCACCACGCCCGCCAGCGGCGGGCCGGCCACCGAGGCGACGTTGCGGTACAGCGAGTTGAGGGCGAACGCGGCGGGCAGCTGGTCGTGCGCCACCACCCGGGGCACCATCGAGTCCAGCGCCGGGCGCTGCAGGCCGTCCAGCGCCGCGACCAGGGCCGCGACCAGGTAGATCGGCCACAGCATCGGGTGCGGCAGCAGCGCGTTGGCCAGCATCAGCGCCGACAGCAGGGCCAGCCCGGCCTCGCTGAGCAGCACCAGGCGGCGCCGGTCCAGCGCGTCCGCCAGGGCGCCGCCCCACAGGCCGAACACCACCAGCGGCACCAGCTCGCACGCGCCGACCAGGCCCACCGCGAAGGTCGAGCCGGTCAGCTCCTTGATCTGGATCGGCAGCGCCACGAACGACAGGAAGCTGCCGAAGCCCGTCACGCACCCCGAGACCCAGAGCAGCCGGAAGTCCCGGGAGGCACGCCAGGGCGTGAGGTCCGGAAGGATTCTGCGCAGCAGCGGAGCGGTACGGGTCACATGGCCAGATGCTGCGCGCCCGGGACGGGCCGGGGCAAGCGGTTTTCCGCCCGGCCGGGGCGGCCCCCGGCCGGGCGGGGGCTACCAGCGCAGCACGGGGGAGGCGGTCAGGCGCTCGGTCAGCCGGGCCAGCCGGGAGCGCGGCGGGGCCGCCGAGGCGGCCGAGCTGACCAGGTGCTGGACCAGCTCGAACGGTTCCTCGGCGGCGCCGGGGACGGTGAGCCGCTCGTGGGCCAGGTCGGTCAGCTCCGGGTCGCCGTCGTCCAGGGCCAGCAGCACCGCCCCGGCCCGGCGGGCACCGTCCAGCCGCTCCAGCAGCGGCGCGTCGGCCGGGCCGGGCGCCACCAGGAGCACCGTCGCGCCGGCGCGCGCCTCCGCGAGCCGGGGCAGGCCGCAGGCCAGGTGCTCCGGGGCGCCGGTCGGGACGGCGTGCCGCAGCAGGGTCGGGGCCAGCTCCGGCAGCCCGCCGTAGGCGGCCTCGTCGCTCAGGTGCGCCGCCAGGTGCCACGGCTCGTAGCGGGGGGTGCCCACCAGCAGCAGGCCGCTCGCGCTGCGCCTGGTCACCGAGCCGCGCAGCGCGGCGGCGAAGGCGCCCGCCCGTTCGGGCCAGCCGGTGCCGGCCAGCGACTGCCGGAGTGCGGAAACTCTCACCGCGTCCATGCGCGACAGCATGCTGCTCCGGCGGCCGGTTTGGCAGGATCTTCGGCATGACGCAACCCGATTCAGTGAACGCGACGGCCGGACCGGGCCGGAACCTGCCCGACGTCTCCCACCTCGTGGTGGGGATCCTCGGCGGCACCGGCGACCAGGGCCGCGGCCTCGCCTACCGGTTCGCCAGGGCCGGACAGCAGGTGGTGGTCGGCTCCCGCAGCGCCGAGCGCGCCGAGTCCTGCGCCGCCGAACTGGGCCGGGGCGTGCGCGGCGCCGACAACGCGGCCTGCGCCGCGGCCGCCGACGTGGTGATCGTCGCGGTGCCGTGGGACGGCCACGCCGAGACGCTGGCCGGGCTGCGCGCCGAACTCGCCGGGAAGATCGTGGTCGACTGCGTCAACCCGCTGGGCTTCGACAAGCAGGGCGCCTACCCGCTGCAGGTCCCCGAGGGCTCGGCCGCCCAGCAGGCCGCCGCGCTGCTGCCGGACTCCACCGTCACCGCGGCCTTCCACCACCTGTCGGCGGTGCTGCTGCAGGACGAGGCCGTGGAGCGGATCGACACCGACGTGATGGTGCTCGGCGAGGACCGGGCCGCCACCGACACCGTGCAGGCGCTGGCCTCCCGGATCCCCGGCATGCGCGGCGTCTTCGCCGGGCGGCTGCGCAACGCCCACCAGGTGGAGTCGCTGGTCGCCAACCTGATCTCGGTCAACCGCCGCTACAAGGCCCACGCGGGGCTGCGGATCACCGACGTGTGAGCGCCCGGCGCGCGCCGCGGTCCGCCCCGCGCTCCCGGCGCGCGCCCCCGGGTGCCCCACCCCCGGCCCCGGCGGCCCCGTTCGGTCGGCGAGAATGGCCGGGCACACCACCGCCCCGAGGAGCCCCCGCCATGCCCCGCAACGCCCTGTACGCCCTGACCGTCCTCGTCCTGGCGGTGACCGCCGCGGTGGTCTCCTTCATGAAGGGCAACTGGCTCGGCGTGGTGTGGATCCTGATGGCCGGCGTGGCCAGCAACATCGCCTGGTACTACCTCCGCAAGGACCGCGCCGAGCGCCGCGCCGCCGCCGCGGGCCGGGGCTGAGCCGTTACTTCCAGAACGTGAACAGATCGTGGCCGAGGCTGATGTACCGGGGGTCGGCGCCGAACAGGTCGAAGATCCGCACCGTCAGGTCGAACAGCCACTGGCCGACCTGGCTCTGCCACACCAGCGCGAACAGCAGCAGCATGCCGTAGGGCGCGTACGGGGCGACAGCCCGGCGGGCCTTGTACGACAGCCAGGGTTCGAGGATGCCGTAGCCGTCCAGGCCAGGGACCGGCAGCAGGTTCAGGATCGCCGCGGTGACCTGGAGGTAGGCGAGGAAAGCCAGCGCTGCGGGCAGCGGTGAGACGCCGTACGCCTGGTCGCCGATGACAGCGGGCACGTCCGGGTCGTTGAACCAGCCCTGGCTGACGAGCACCAGCGTCACCACGCCGAACGCCACGTTCACCAACGGACCGGCCGCCGAGATCAGGCTGTGCTTGAGGCGGCCCGAGATCCGGTCCCGCTCGATGTACACCGCGCCGCCGGGCAGGCCGATCCCGCCCATGATCACGAAGACCACCGGCAGTACGAAGCTCAGCACCACGTGCCCGTACTTCAGCGGGTTCAGCGTCAGGTAGCCCTTGGCACCGACCGTGATGTCGCCGCCCGCCAGCGCGGTGCGGGCGTGCGCGTACTCGTGCAGGCAGAGCGAGACCATCCAGCCGGAGACCACGAAGAGGAACACGCCGATGCGCATGTTCCCCCACGCGGCGGCCAGCGCCCAGCCGGAGGCGATCAGTGCGGCGGCCAGCGCCAGGAAGATCGGGCTGACCCGGTGCTCCGCGCTGCGCTGGCCGGTACTGGCGTACGTCATGGTGGAAGGGCTCCGGAGGTGGTGGCGGGACGGGCGTCCGATCATGCTGCCGACCGGGGGCGCCGGACAAGCGGCCCCGGGTGAACGTACGGGAGCGGGCGGACGTTCCGCCGCCCCGGCCGCGCCCGGCGGGGGCCTTCGCACGGGTGTGCGCCCCGGGGCGGTGGCGCGTCCCCCAGAATGGGCGGGTGCACTACGGCATCCTCGGCACCACCACCGCCCACCACGACGACGGCACCCCGGTCGCGCTCGGCGGCGCCCGGCTGCGCGCCCTGCTGGCCGCGCTCGCCCTGCGCCAGGGCCGCCCCGTGCCCGCCGAACTGCTCGCCGACGAGGTGTGGGCCGACGAACCGCCGCAGGACGCCGCCGCCGCGCTGCAGACCCTGGTCGGCCGGCTGCGCCGCACCGTCGGCCGGGCCGAGATCGGCTCCGGGCCCGCCGGGTACTGGCTGACCGACCCGCGCACCGACGTCGCCGAGTTCCAGCGGCGCTCCGCCGACGGCGCCCGCGCCCTGCAGGGCGGCGACCCGGCCGCCGCCGCCGAGCAGCTCACCGCCGCGCTCGCCCTGTGGCGCGGCCCCGCGCTCGCCGACCTGCCCGACCGCACCGCCCCCGCCGCCCGGCTGGAGTCCCAGCGCGCCGAGGCCCGCCGGCACCGGCTGACCGCCGACCTCGCCCTCGGCCGCACCGCCGAGGTCACCGCCGAACTCGCCGAACTCTGCCGCGACCACCCCTTCGACGAGCAGCTCCAGGCCCTCCAGCTGCGCGCCCTGCGGGCGGCCGGCCGCACCGCCGAGGCGCTCGGCCGCTACGAGGAGGTCCGGCGCACCCTGGCCGAGGAGCTCGGCACCGACCCGGGCCCCGAACTGCGCGCCCTGCACCGGGAGTTGCTCACCGCCGACGCGCCCCCGGCCCCCGCCCCGGCCCCCGCTCCCGCGCCCCCGGCCGCCGCCCCCGCCACCGGCAACCTGCGCCCCGGCCGGACCAGCTTCGTCGGCCGGGACGGCGAACTCGCCACCGTGGCCGACGCCCTGACGGCCGGCCGGCTCACCACCCTGACCGGCCCCGGCGGCTCCGGCAAGACCCGGCTCTCGGTCGAGGCCGGCCGGATCGAGCAGGACGCCGCCCGCTGGCCCGGCGGCGTCTGGCAGATCGAGCTCGCCCCGCTGGAGGACCCGGCCGCCGTCCCCGACGCGGTCGCCTCCGCGCTCGGCCTGCGCGAGACCGTGCTGCACACCGGCGGCGCCGTCGCCGAGGCGATCGAGGGCGGCCGCAAGGACCCGGTCTCCCGGCTCGTCGACCACCTCGGCCGCCGCCGCGTCCTGCTGCTGCTCGACAACTGCGAGCACGTCGTCCAGGCCGCCGCCGACCTCGCCGACCGGCTGCTCGCCGACTGCCCCGGCGTCACCGTGCTCGCCACCAGCCGCGAACCGCTCGGCGTCCCCGGCGAGAGCGTGCTGCCGGTCGAGCCGCTGCCCGACCCGTCCGCGCTGCGCCTGCTCGCCGAGCGCGGCGCCGCCGCCCGCCCCGGCTTCCGCACCGACCAGGACCCGGCGGCCTGCGCCGAGCTGTGCCGCCGCCTCGACGGCCTGCCGCTGGCCATCGAACTCGCCGCCGCCCGGCTGCGCGGTCTCACCCCCCGCCAGCTCGCCGACCGCCTCGACTCCCGGTTCGCCCTGCTCACCGCGGGCTCCCGCACCCTGCTGCCCCGCCAGCAGACCCTGCGCGCCGTCGTCGACTGGTCCTGGGACCTGCTCGGCAAGCGCGAGCGCGCCGTGCTGCGCCGGCTGTCGGTGTTCGCCGGCGGCTGCACCCTGGAGGCCGCCGAACAGGTCGTCGCCGACGGCGCGCTGGTGCGCCGCGAGGAGGTCGCCGACCTGCTGCTCTCGCTGGTCGACAAGTCCCTGCTGGTGGCCGGGCTGGGCGAGCAGCCCCGCTACTGGATGCTGGAGACCATCCACGAGTACGCCGCCGAACGCCTCGCCGAGGCCGCCGAACCCGACACCGCCGACCGGCACACCCGGCACTACCGGGAGCTCGCCCGCACCGCCCACCTGAACCTGCACGGCCCGGGCCAGCTCGACGAGCTCGCCCGCCTCGACCGCGAGCAGGAGAACCTGCGGGCCGCGCTGCGCCGCGCCGTCGACACCGGCCAGGAGCAGGAGGGCCTGGCCCTGGCGCTGGCGATGGCCGGCTACTGGATGCTGCGCGACTACCGCACCGAGTCCCGCACCTGGTACGAGGCGGTCTCCGCGCTCGGCCCCGACCCGTACGCCGACGGCGCCCCGCCGCCCGTCCCGCTCACCGCCAACCCGCTGGACGCCCCGCTGCCGATGCCGCCCGACCTGCTCGACGAGGCCCGCCGCCAGCTCGGCCTGCTCCGGTTGATCAGCCTGTTCTCCGGGGACATGAGCATGCTGCACAGCTCGGGCGCGCTGGACACCGCCGAACGCATCCTGGCCGCCTACACCCCCGACCTGCCGCAGTCCTACCGGCAGCCGGTGCTCGCCCGGATCTTCACCGTCTTCCTCACCGGCGAGATGGAGCGCACCCGCGAGGTGATGGACGACGCGGTGGCCGGCGCCCGGGTGCACGGCGACCCGCTCGACCTGGCGTTCGCCCTGCAGCTGCGGGCCCGGCTGCTCAACGACCTGGCCGGCGGGCTGGACCAGGCGATCGCCGACAGCGAGGAGGCGCTCGCCCTCTACACCGCGCAGGGCGACCGCTGGGGCATGTCCGACGCGCTCTCCGGCAAGGCCGAGAACGCCACCAAGTCCGGCGACGCCGCCGAGGCCGAGGCGGCCTTCCGGCAGGCCATCGAGCTCTCCACCCAGCTCGGCGCGCACCAGGAGGTCCCGATGCTGCGGGCCCGGCTCGGCGAGGTGCTGGCCGAACGGGACCCGGAGGCCGGCGAGCGGATGGTCCGCGAGGCGGTCGCCGACGCCTCCGGGGAGCACACCGACGCCGAGGGCGCCCGGATGTACGGGCGGCTGGTGCTGTGCAACCTGGCGGTGCGCCGCGGCGAGTACGCCGAGGCGCTGGCCGTGCTCGACGAGCTGCCCGCCGACCCCGGCGCGCGCGGACCCGTCCCCTCGGTGTTCGCCGGCATCGTCGGCTGCATCCGCGGCTGGGTGGTGGCCCGCTCCGGCGACCCGGCCGCCGGCCTGGAGCTGATGCGGGCCGGCCGCCGCACGATGACCGAGGTCGAGGGCGGCCCCACCATCTTCGTCGAGCACATGGCGATGATGCTGATGACCCCGCTGGCCGGCGCCCTGGTCGAGTACGCCCGGGCGTACGGCGAGCCCGCCGCGGCCCGCCGCGCCGCCGCCCTGCTCGGCGCCCACGAGGGCATCAGCGGCATGCCCGGCTCGTTCATGGAGCGCAGCGAGCACGCCCGGTGCGCCGCCGCGGCCCGCGAGCTGCTCGGGGCGGACGCGTACCTGGCCGCGTACGAGGAGGGCGGACGCCTCACCCTGCGCGAGGCGTCCGCCCTGCTGAACGATCCCGGCCCGTTCCGCGCCGGGGGCGCCTGACCCACCGTCAGGTGCGCTTGCGGAAGCGGGCCACCGCGAGCGGCGCGGTCACCGCGGTGATCCCCGCGGCCCAGAGCAGCACCGTCAGCACCGAGTTGCCGACCGGCTGGTCGTTGATCAGCGCCCGGCAGGCGTCGGCCAGCGCGGAGAGCGGGTTGTGCCGGGTGAACGCCTCCAGCCAGCCCGGCATGCTGGTCGGCTTGGCGAAGATCGAGCTGCCGAACTGCAGCGGCATCATCACCAGCATCGACATGCCCTGCACCGCCTGGGCGCTGCGCAGCGACATGCCCAGCAGCATCGACACCCACATCAGCGAGGAGCCGAACAGCAGCGACAGGCCGACCGCGGCCAGCAGCTTCAGCGGCCCGCCCGCGACGTCCAGGCCGAGGGCCATCGAGAAGCCGATCAGCACCGCGAAGGCGACCACCGCGCGCAGCGTCTCGGCGATCATCTTGGACAGCAGCACCGCGGAGCGCCCGATCGGCAGGGTGCGGAAGCGGTCCATCACGCCGGTCTGGAAGTCGGTGTTCAGGCCGGTGCCGAGCGCCATCGCCAGGTTCAGGCCGGTGGTGCCGAGCAGGCCGGGCACCATGTACTGCATGTACGTGTGCTGGTCGCCGGCCATCGCGCCGCCGAACACGTAGACGAACAGCACGATCATGATGACCGGGACCAGCAGCGCGTCCAGCATCGACTCCGGGTCGGCCTTGATCCGCATCAGGTTCCGGCGGGTCAGCGCGCCCAGGTGGCGCAGGTTGCCGCGCAGGCCGATCCGGGTGTCGTCGGCGCCGGCGGGGGCCGCGGCGGGCGCGGGGGTCAGGGTGGCGGTGCTCATGCGACGGGCTCCTTGTCACGGTTCCGGGCGGGGACGGCGGACTTGCCGGTGATGGTCAGGAACACCTCGTCCAGGCTGGGCAGCTCGGTGCCGATGCCGGCCACCCCGAAGCCGCGGGTGCCCAGCACCCCGATCACGGCGGTCAGCTGGTGCTCGTCGGTCAGGTGCACCGAGAGCAGGGCGGACTCGGCGGAGAAGGTGGCCGGGATGCCGGACTCCTGCAACGCCCGGGCCATTTCCGGCAGTTGGGCCGGGTCGGCGGGCCGCACCTGCAGGCTCTGCCCGCCGACCTGCTTCTTCAGCTCCTCGATGCCGCCGTTGGCGATCACCCGGCCCTTGTCGATCACGGTCAGGGCGTGCGCGAGCTGCTCGGCCTCCTCCATGTACTGGGTGGTCAGCAGCACGGTCGAGCCCTCGCCGACCATCCGCTGCACCTCGTCCCACACCTCATTGCGGGTGCGCGGGTCCAGGCCGGTGGTGGGCTCGTCCAGGTAGAGCACCTTGGGGCGGCCGATCATCGACGCGGCGAGGTCCAGGCGCCGCCGCATGCCGCCCGAGTAGCCCTTGGCGGGCCGCTTGGCCGCGTCGGTGAGCGAGAAGCGCTCCAGCAGCTCGGCGGCGCGGGCCTTGGCGTCCTTCGCCGAGAGGTCGAGCAGGCGCCCGATCAGGTAGAGGTTCTCGTAGCCCGACAGCAGCTCGTCCACCGAGGCGTACTGGCCGGTCAGGCCGATGGTGCGGCGCAGCTGCTTGGGCTGGCGCAGCACGTCGTAGCCGCCGACGAACGCGCTGCCCGCGTCCGGCTTGATCAGCGTCGACAGCACCCGCACCAGGGTGGTCTTCCCGGCGCCGTTCGGCCCGAGCAGCCCGAGCACCGTCCCCTCGCGCACCGTCAGGTCGACCCCGTCCAGGGCCTTCGTCTCCCCGTAGTGCTTCACGATGCCGTGGACCTCCACGGCGTTCCGCTCGAT
This sequence comes from Kitasatospora sp. YST-16, assembly GCF_026802215.1. Taxonomy (NCBI): domain Bacteria; kingdom Bacillati; phylum Actinomycetota; class Actinomycetes; order Kitasatosporales; family Streptomycetaceae; genus Kitasatospora; species Kitasatospora sp. YST-16. Next base: position 1,887,579 of record NZ_CP113837.1, on the reverse strand, counting down.
TCGTGTCATGGCAACCACCGTGCCGGGGGCGGCTGTCACGGCGCTGTCAGCCCGCTGTCAGGGGGGATGACGGCGGGCTGACGGGGAGACTGCCGGCGGTGAGCCGCCGTCAGCGTTCGGCGGGCTCCTCGGCCAGGACCAGGGCGAGCAGGCCGGGGAAGCGCCGGTCGAACTCCGCGCGGCGCAGCCGGTTCAGGCGCCGGGCGCCCTCGTCGCGCTGCTCCAGCAGGCCGACGGCGCGCAGCGCCGTGAAGTGGTGGGTCCGGGTGGCCTTGGACACGGGCAGGTCGATGGAGCCGCAGGCGTGCGTCCAGTCGGGGGCCGCGGCCAGGGCGCGGACGATGAGGCGGCGCACCGGGTCGGCGAGCGCGTCCAGGGCCGCCTGCAGGGGGACCAGGTCCGGGTCGGCGGGTGCCGGTTCCGTGCCGCGTGCGGGCATCGCGCTCCTCCTTGCCGGGTGTTCGACAACCATCGTACAGTTCGGGTGTTCGATCCGTGTCGAACATCCAGCCGCCGTACCGCCCCACCCCTTCAGGAGCAGCCGTGCCCTTGGTGCGCATCGACCTCGCCGACTCCCGTCCCGCCGACCTCCGCCGGGCCATCGCCGACGGCGTCCACGACGCCCTGGTCGCCGTCGTCGGCATCCCGGCGGGCGACCGCTTCCAACTGCTCACCGTCCACCCCGCCGACGAGCTGGTCTTCGACGCCGACCACCTCGGCATCCGGCGGCTGGACGTGGTGTACGTGCAGATCACCCTGGTGGCGGGACGTCCCCGGCCGCTCAAGGTGGAGCTGTTCCGGCGGATCGCGGCGAACCTCGCGGCCGTCGGCGTCCGGCCCGAGGACGTCCACGTCACCCTGACCGAGAACACCGTCGAGGACTGGTCGGTCGGCAACGGCGAGGCCCAGCTGCTCGCCCTCGGCCCGGTCGCGGGCACCGCGGGCTGAGACCGGCCGGCCCGCGGAGGGCGGCGTCAGCGCGCGGGGCGCCGCTCCGGCCGCCGGCCCCACGGCTTGAACACCGACAGCACCACGTCGGCCAGGTGGAGCAGCAGGGCCACGGTGCGGACGATCACCAGGTGGTAGCGCAGGAACCCCGGCTCCACGGCCGGGACGGAGCCCGTCGGGTGCCGCTCGGCCGCCCGCGCCGCCTCGTGCAGCCGGGCGGTGAGCGCGAGGACCGAGGCCGCCGTCGCCGCCGGTGTCAGCCAGAACTTGACGGCGACCCAGCGGAACCGGAACAGCCCCCACCGGGTGCCGCTCGGCCGCCCGCGCCGCCTCGTGCAGCCGGGCGGTGAGCGCGAGGACCGAGGCCGCCGTCGCCGCCGGTGTCAGCCGGAACTTGACGGTGACCCAGCGGAACCGGAACAGCCCCCACCGGGTGCCGAGCGCCAGCGCCACCCCGCTCGCCAGGCTGGTCGGGCTCGGCGGGACGACCGGCGCGTCGCCCGGCATCGCCATCGCCCGGTAGGCGGTCCGCGCCGTGCCGGCGTCGTCCGTCGGCAGCGCCCGCACCGCGAGGGTGAGCAGGCACAGCATCAGGGCCGGCCGGCCGAGGCGACCACGTGCACCGCCAGCGTGCCGTGCCGGGCCCGCGGGGACGGCCGCCGGCCCGTTCCGGCCGGCCGCCCGGCGCCGCGGTCGCCGGCCTTCCGGGCTGTCGTCGGTCCGGCGGACGGGGACGTGCGCACCTCGCTCGGCCCGCGGGTCACGGACGGACCCCGGCCTCCTCCGCCCGTCCCGCCCGGGCGTCCTCCGGCGGGAGCAACTCCCCCTGCTCCCGGCCGAGTACGCCCGTCCGCCCGCCCCGGGGGAGGGGCGGGCGGACGGGCGTGCACGGGCGCTAGCTGAAGCTGTGCTCCGGGCCGGGGAAGGTGCCCTCGCGGACGTCGGCGGCGAACTCGGTCGCGGCCTGGGCGAGCGTCGCGCGGAGGTTCGCGTACTGCTTGACGAACTTGGGGACGCGGCCGGCCGTCATGCCGGCGAAGTCGGTCCAGACCAGGACCTGCGCGTCGGTGCCGGGGCCGCCGCCGATGCCGACGGTGGGGATCGCGGAGTGCTCGGTGACCTGCGCGGCCAGCTCGGCCGGGACGGCCTCCAGGACGACGGCGAAGGCGCCGGCCTGCTGGACGGCCTTGGCGTCGCGCAGCAGCCGGTGGGCGGCCTCGTCGCCGCGGCCCTGGACGGGGTAGCCGCCGAAGGCGTGCACGGACTGCGGGGTGAGGCCGATGTGGGCCATCACCGGGATGCCGGCGTCGACGAGCAGTTCGATGGTGCGGGCGCTGCGCTCGCCGCCCTCCAGCTTGACGGCCTGGACGCCGGCCTCCTTCATCAGGCGGGCGGCGTTGTGCAGGGCCTGGGCGGGGGACTCCTGGTAGGAGCCGAACGGCAGGTCGCCGACGACGAGGGCGCGCTTGGTGCCGCGGACCACGGCGGCGGAGAGCATCACCATCTGGTCCATGGTCACCGGCACGGTGGTCTCGTAGCCGAGGTGGCAGTTGCCCGCGGAGTCGCCGACCAGCAGGACCGGGATGCCGGCCTCGTCGAAGACTCCGGCGGTGAGGGCGTCGTAGGCGGTGAGCATCGCCCAGCGTTCGCCGTTGCGCTTGGCCTTGGCGAGGTCCCGGACGGTCACCCGGCGGCTGGTGACGCCGCCGTAGAGGGTGGTGCCGGCGGGGGCGTCCTGCGTCTGGGCAGGCTGAAGCGGAGAGGCGTTCATCGAACAGACTCCAAGTGTGTGTCGTCTCGTGGCGCCGTGCGGCGTCCCCGGATCTGGCTCCATGCTTGCACGCCGCGGGCCGTGCGCAAAGAGTCGGGAGCCCGGTCGTGTCCGGCCGCGCCCGGCGGCGGACGGGCCGATGGGGCCGACGGGGCGGGTCGGCGGGCGGTGCGGGCGCTTGGGGAAGTCTTTACCCTTCCTTGACTTCAGAGTACCGATACGAGACCGTCTCGTATTGGAAAGGGGTCTAGGCTGTCCGTATGACCTCGCCGACCGCCGCTGCCCCGGTATCCCGGGTGCCGGAAGCCGTACACCGCCGACGCTGGTGGATCCTGGGCACCCTGGTGCTCGCCCTGCTCGTCGTCGTCCTCGACAACTCGATCCTCAACGTGGCGATGAAGACCATCGCCACCCCCGCCCCGGTCGGCCTCGGCGCGAGCCAGAGCGACCTGGAATGGGCGATCAACTCCTACACGCTGGTCTTCGCGGGCCTGCTGTTCACCGCGGGCCTGCTCGGCGACCGGTTCGGCCGCAAGTGGACGCTGCTGGCCGGCATGCTGGTCTTCGGCCTCGGCTCGCTGCTGTCCGCGCTGGCCGCCAGCCCGGGCGAACTGATCGGCTACCGCGCGGTGATGGGCCTCGGCGGCGCCTTCGTGATGCCCGCCACGCTGGCCATCATCATGAACGTCTTCGAGCGGCACGAGCAGCCCAAGGCGATCGGCATCTGGGCCGGCGCGGTCGGCCTGGCCATCGCCATCGGCCCGATCACCGGCGGCCTGCTGATCGAGCACTTCTGGTGGGGCTCGGTCTTCCTGGTCAACGTCCCGATCGTCGTCGTGGCGCTCGGCCTGATGGGCTGGCTCGTCCCCGACTCCAAGGACCCCAACCCCGGCAAGCTCGACCCGGTCGGCGTGCTGCTGTCCATCGTCGGCCTGGTGGCGCTGATCTACGGCATCATCAAGGGCGGCGAACTGGCCGACTTCACCGACCCGAAGGCCTGGATCCCGACCCTGGTCGGCGTGCTCGCGCTGGTCGCCTTCGTGCTGTTCGAGAAGCGCACCCGGTACCCGGCGCTGGACGTCACCTGGTTCCGCAACAAGGTGTTCTCGGCCTCGATCGGCGTGGTCGGCATCGTGTTCTTCGCGCTGATGGGCGTCTCGTTCTTCGGCGTCTTCTACATCCAGAGCGTGCGCGGCTACAGCGCCCTGGAGGCCGGCGAGCTGATGCTGCCGCTGGCCGTCGCCCAGCTGGTCTTCGCGCCGCGGGCCCGGTTCGTGGTCGACCGCTTCGGCATCCGCGCCACCTGCGCGGGCGGCATGCTGCTGGTCACCGTCGGCTTCCTCGGCTACGCCTTCCTCACCGCCACCAGCCCGATCTGGCTGCTGATCGTGCTCGGCTTCGTGATGGGCACCGGCATGGCGCACGTGATGCCGCCGGTGACGGTCGCCATCATGGGCGCGCTGCCGCGCGAGAAGGCCGGCGCCGGCTCCGCACTGAACAACACCTTCCGCCAGGTCGGCGGCTCGCTCGGCATCGCGGTGCTCGGCGCGCTGCTGTCGACGGTCTACCGCAACGGCATGGACGACCACCTGGCCGCGGTGCCCGAGCAGGTCCGCGACCGGGCCGGCGAGTCCATCGAGTCCACCCTCGGCGTCGCCGAGAAGCTCCACCTGCCCGCCCTGGTCGACCCGGCCAAGGACGCCTTCATCCACGCCATGCACGTGGTCTCCGGCGTCTCGGCCGGCGTCACCGTGCTCGGCGCGGTGCTGGCACTGCTCCTGCTGCCCGGCAAGGTCGCCGCCCCCGGCGGCCCGGGCGCCCCGGCCCCCGGCCCGCAGGACCGCAGCGGCTCCGGCGCGAGTGCAGCCAAGGTCTGATCGCGAGGGTGGAGAATAGGGCCATGACGAGCGCCGAAACTCCGCTCCAGCCGTGCCACGGCCCCGCCGCGGAGCAGGACGCTCCGCGGCGGGGCCGCCCGCGCAGCGAGGCCGCCGAGCAGGCGATCTACCGCGCGGTGGAACAGCTGATGGAGGACGGCACCGGCCTGTCCGAGCTGTCCATCGAGCGGATCGCCGCCGAGGCCGGCGTCGGCAAGGCCACCATCTACCGGCGCTGGCCCAACAAGGAGGCCCTGCTGGTGGACGTGGTGGCCCGGCTGGAGGAGCCGCTGCCCCCGCTGCTCGGCCCGACCTACCGGGACGACCTGATCAACGCCGTCGACTACATGCGCCGGCGCGGCCTGATCAAGCGCTCCCGCTGGATCGTCAAGTCCGCGCTGGGGCAGATGAACACCTGGCCGGAGCTCAAGCACACCTACCAGGAGCGGGTGGTGCAGCCCCGCCGCGAGATGGTCCGCCAGATCGTCCGGCGCGGCGTCGACGCCGGGGAACTGCGCGCCGACCTGGACGTCGAGCTGCTCTGCGAGCTGCTGATCGGCCCGATCCTGGTGCGCACCGTGCTGTGGGACGACTCCCCGCTGGAGGACCCGGACCTGCCCCGCCAGATGGTCGACGCCGCGCTCCAGGGCATCGGCGCCCGCCCGGCCCCGTCCCCCGCGCACTGACCGCCCCGCGGTCGCCCCGCCACCACCGCCGCCGGCCCCGTCCGGCGCAGGACCGGAACTTTCCGGGCACTTCGCCGCGTCCATCCCGTCATAGGCTGATCCGGGAATCGGATCGGATCGGGGCAGGTCGGGGCCGCCGTCGGCGGCGCGGCCGGCCGGTGCGGCGGTGAGGAGCGGGCGATGGTGCGGGCGGACGGCCCGGCGGTGGCGACGGCGTCGGACGAGCGGGCCGCGGCCCGGTGGGAGGGGCTGCGCCGCTGGTTCGCTTGGCGCCGCGGGTGGCCGCTCACCGTGCTCGGCCTGCTGGTCACCCTCCTGCTGGTGTGCCACGCCCAGGTGCCCAACGCGGTCGGCAACCTGGGCAGCCTGCTGGAGACCTTCCTGCCCTGGCTGGGGCTGGCCGTCCCGGTGCTGCTCGGGCTCGCGCTGTGGCGGCGGGCCGGGATGGCGGTGGTCGCCGCGCTGCTGCCCGGCGCGGTCTGGCTGAACCTGTTCGGCGCGCTGCTGGTCGACAAGAGCAGCGGCCCCGGCGACTTCACCGTGCTCACCCACAACGTGGCCGCCGCCAACGACGACCCGCAGGGCACCATCCGGATGCTCGCCGGCTCCGGCGCCGAGATCGTCGCGCTGGAGGAGCTGTCCGCGTCCGCCGCCCCGGTGTACGCCGAGGGGCTGGCCGCCGCCTTCCCGTACCACGTGGTGGAGGGCACCGTCGGGCTGTGGTCCGGCTACCCGATCGACGAGGTCTCCGTGGTCGACCTCAAGATGGGCTGGACCAGGGCCTTCCGCGCCCGGGTCAGCACCCCCAAGGGCCCGCTGGCGGTGTACGTCGCCCACCTGCCCTCGGTCCGGGTCAAGTTCGACAGCGGCTTCACGGCCGGGCGGCGCGACGTCAGCGCGCAGGCCCTCGGCGACGCGATCGAGCACGAGCCGCTGCGCAAGGTGCTGCTGCTCGGCGACCTTAACGGCACCATGAACGACCGCAGCCTGGCCCCGATCACCTCGCAGCTGCGCTCCGCCCAGGGCGCGGCCGGCGACGGCTTCGGCTTCTCCTGGCCGGCCTCCTTCCCGACCGCCCGGATCGACCAGATCCTCAGCAAGGGCGGCCTGGTCCCCACCGACTCCCGCACCCTCCCGGCGGACGCCAGCGACCACCTCGCGGTGGCCGCCGACTACCGCTACTAGGCTCTGCCCCTACCGGGCCCGGACGCCGATCACCACGGTGGCGTCCCGCTCCTCGTCCTGCTCCGTGTGCGCTTCGAGGCCCTGCCCGGCCAGCAGGGCGGCGGTCGCCGGGGCCTGGCGTCCGCTGGTCTCGATCAGCAGGCGGCCGCCGGGGGCCAGCCAGCGGGGGGCGGCGGCCGCGACCCGGCGCTGGACGGCCAGTCCGTCGGCGCCGCCGTCCAGGGCCGTCGCGGGCTCGTGGTCGCGGGCTTCGGGCGGCAGCAGCGGGATCTCCCCGGTCGGCACGTACGGGGCGTTGGCCAGCAGCAGGTCGACCCGGCCGCGCAGGGCGGGCGGCAGCGGGGCGTCCAGGTCGCCGAGGTGGACCAGGCCGCCGTACGGGGCCAGGTTGCGGCGGGCGCAGGCCACCGCGGCCGGGTCGACGTCCGCGGCGTGCAGGACGGTGTCCGGGCCGAGCCGGGCGGCCAGTGCGGCGCCGATCGCGCCGGAGCCGCAGCACAGGTCGAGCAGCACCGCGCCGGGGCGGCCCAGCGCGGCGGCCCGCTCGACCAGGAACTCGCTGCGCCGGCGCGGCACGAACACCCCGGGGGCGAGCGCGATGCGCAGTCCGGCGAACTCGGCGAAGCCCACCACCTGTTCCAACGGGTGCCCCGCGCAACGGAGTTCGAGCATCCGATCGAGTTGCGCGGGGTCGGTGGCGGCGGCCAGCAGCAGCCGGGCCTCGTCCTCGGCGAAGACGCACCCGGCGGCGCGCAGCCGGTCGGTGAGCAGGGCTGGGGGGAGTGACACGGGGACCTCTCGAAGAGCCTGGCGGGCTCCCCGTCCGGTCAGGCCGCGACCCGGCGGCGGGGGAGCACCTCGACGACCTGCACGGTGATCTCTCCCACCTCCTCGGTCCGGCGCGCCCGCCATGACCGGACGCGTGCTGCGGCGCTCACCCTAACCCGTCCGCCCCGCACTGTCAGCCCTGCCGCCAGCGGTTGGTGATGGGCAGCCGGCGGTCGCGGCCGAAGTTCTTCGGCGAGACCTTCGGGCCCGGCGGGTACTGCCGCCGCTTGTACTCGGCGGTGTCGACCAGCCGCACCACCCGGTCCACCACCTCGGCCGGGAACCCGGCGGCCACGATCGCGTCCCGGCCCTCGTCGCCCTCCACGTACCGGGCCAGCACGGCGTCCAGCAGGTCGTAGTCGGGCAGCGAGTCGGTGTCCTTCTGGTCCGGCCGCAGCTCGGCGGACGGCGGCTTGGAGATGGTGTTCTCCGGGATCGGCGGCACCTCGCCGCGGGCCTCGGCCGCCGCGTTGCGCCAGCGGGCCAGCTTGAAGATCAGCGTCTTGTACACGTCCTTGATCGGCCCGTAGGCGCCCACCGAGTCGCCGTACAGCGTCGAGTAGCCGACCGCCAGTTCGCTCTTGTTGCCCGGCGCCAGGACCAGCTGCCCCTCCTGGTTGGAGATCGCCATCAGCAGGGTGCCGCGCAGCCGCGACTGCAGGTTCTCCTCGGCCAGGCCGGTCAGCTCGGCGGCACTCATGTAGGCGTCGAACATCGGGGCGATCGACACCGTGCGGAAGTGCAGGCCGGTGCGGCGGGCCAGCTCGGCCGCGTCGTCCCGGGAGTGCTGCGAGGAGTAGCGCGAGGGCATCGAGACGCCGTACACGTGCTCCGCGCCGATCGCGTCCACCGCGATCGCCGCGACCAGCGCCGAGTCGATGCCGCCGGACAGGCCGATCAGCACCGAGCGCGCGCCGTTCTTGCGGACGTACGCCCGGGTGCCCTCGACCAGCGCCGCGTACACCTCGGCCTCGTCGTCCAGCCGCTCGGAGACCTGCGGCTCCAGCGGCTGCGCGGGCCGCTCCTTGGGCGCGCCGCCCAGGTCGACCCTGGTCAGCTTCAGGCCGTCGGCGAGCACCGTGCCGTCCGGCAGGCCGTCCTCGTTCGCGGCCGGCAGGTCGAGGTCGACGACCAGCAGCGCCTCCTCGAACTGCGGTCCGCGGGCCAGCAGTTCGCCGCCCTCGGTGACCACCATCGACTCGCCGTCGAAGACCAGCTCGTCCTGCGCGCCGACCATGTTCAGGTACACCAGCGGGCAGCCCGCCTCGGCGGCCCGGCGCTTGACCAGCTCCAGCCGGACGTCGTCCTTGTCGCGCTCGTACGGCGAGCCGTTGACCGACAGCAGCAGGCCCGCGCCGGCCTGGCCGGTGGCGGCGACCCGGCCGCCCTCCTGCCAGATGTCCTCGCAGATCGCCAGCGCGACGTCCACGCCGTGCAGCCGCAGCACCGTCAGCTGGTCGCCCGGCACGAAGTACCGGTACTCGTCGAACACGCCGTAGTTCGGCAGGAAGTGCTTGGCGAACCTGGTCACCACCGCGCCGCCGCGCAGCACCGCCGCGCAGTTCTGCGGCTTGCCGGCGTACCGGGTGCCCGGCTCGCCGCGGCCCAGGTAGCCGACCACCACCGGGGTGTCGCCCAGGCCCTCGGCCTGCAGCTTCGCCGCCAGGTCGACCAGCGCGGCGCGGGAGCCCTCGACGAAGGAGCCGCGGAAGGCCAGGTCCTCCACCGGGTACCCGGTGAGCACCATCTCGGGGAAGGCGATCAGGTCGGCGCCGGACTCGGCGGCCCGCTTCGACCAGCGCAGCACCTCCTCGCTGTTGCGGGCGAGGTCACCGACCCAGGGGTCGATCTGGCACAGGGCGAGACGCAGATTCGGCATGCCCCCGAGTGTAATCGTCTAACTGACGCTATGTCGCGGGGGTACCCCCGTCGGCACGCCGGACACCCAGCCGGCACCCAGGTTCGCCCCGCTGCCCGCCCGGGATCGGCAAGCGGGCCCGGATCCGCCATGATGGGTGGCGACGCGGTCAGGGCGAGGTCTTCGCCGGGCCGGCCGGCCGGTGCGGGCGGCGTAACACGGGCGTAAAGAGCAGAGGTGAGACTGTCCCCATGGGCAAGCAGCAGGAGTTCGTGCTTCGCACGCTCGAAGAGCGTGACATCCGGTTCGTCCGGCTGTGGTTCACCGACGTGCTCGGGTTCCTCAAGTCCGTGGCGGTGGCCCCGGCCGAACTGGAACAGGCCTTCGAGGAAGGCATCGGCTTCGACGGCTCGGCGATCGAGGGCTTCGCCCGGGTCTACGAATCCGACATGATCGCCAAGCCGGACCCGACCACCTTCCAGATACTGCCGTGGCGCTCCGAGAACCCCGGCACCGCCCGGATGTTCTGCGACATCCTGATGCCCGACGGCTCGCCCTCCTACGCCGACCCGCGCTACGTCCTCAAGCGCACCCTGGAGAAGGCCTCCAACCTCGGCTTCACCTTCTACACCCACCCCGAGATCGAGTTCTTCCTGCTCAAGGACCTCCCCGGCGACGGCACCCCGCCGACCCCCGCCGACCAGTCCGGCTACTTCGACCACACCCCGCGCGGCATCGGCCACGACTTCCGCCGCCAGGCCATCACGATGCTCGAATCCATGGGCATCTCGGTCGAGTTCAGCCACCACGAGGGCGCCCCCGGCCAGCAGGAGATCGACCTGCGCTACGCCGACGCGCTCTCCACCGCGGACAACATCATGACCTTCCGCCTGGTCATGAAGGAGGTCGCCCTCGAACAGGGCGTCCACGCCAGCTTCATGCCCAAGCCGTTCTCGCACTTCCCCGGCTCCGGCATGCACACCCACGTCTCCCTCTTCGAGGGCGACCGCAACGCCTTCCACGAGTCCGGCGCCGAGTACCAGCTCTCCAAGGTCGGCCGCTCCTTCATCGCCGGCCTGCTCAAGTACGCCGCCGAGACCGCCGCCGTCACCAACCAATGGGTCAACTCCTACAAGCGCATCTGGGGCGGCTCCCAGCGCACCGCCGGCGCCGGCGGCGAAGCCCCCTCCTACATCTGCTGGGGCCACAACAACCGCTCCGCGCTCATCCGCGTCCCCATGTACAAGCCCGGCAAGCAGGGCTCCACCCGCATCGAGGTCCGCTCCCTCGACACCGGCTGCAACCCCTACCTCGCCTACGCCGTCACCCTCGCCGCCGGCCTCAAGGGCATCGAGGACAACCTCGAACTCCCCCCCGGCGCCGACGACGACGTCTGGGCCCTCACCGACGCCGAACGCCGCGCCCTCGGCATCCAGCCCATGCCCCAGAACCTCGGCGAGGCCATCGACCTCATGCAGCGCAGCGAACTCGTCGCCGAGACGCTGGGCGAGCACGTCTTCGACTTCTTCCTGCGCAACAAGCGCCAGGAGTGGGAGGAGTACCGCTCCGAGGTCACCCCGTTCGAGCTGCGCAAGGTGCTGCAGGTGCTGTAATCCCTGGCCAGCGGCCTGTTGCAGGCAAGTCGAAGGCCCCGAGCCCGTGGAACGCCCCCGCGGGCTCGGGGACTTCGCGATTTCCGGGGCCGTTTGCGGGCCGTCAGGCTTCGTGACGACGGGTGCCGACCACATCGTCGATGGCATGGCCGAGATCGCGTCAGCCTTGCGCGCTCGGCTCCATGGAGGGGGGATGCGGTAAGGGAGCTGTTACGAGTTTCGCTACTTCACCACTAACAATTTCGGTCAGGCCCAAGCCCGAGGTGGACAAGTTGCTGGTCAAAACTGCTCCACCACCTTCAGGATGAGTGCGCTACCGGTCCGATTCGAAGGTGCCGCGTAGTGCCGTGGTCAACTGAGTATGTTGCCGAGTTGTGAACATCACCCTGATCGCGAACGCCGTGGAAGTTGATGCGGGCGTCAAGCGCCTGTCGATGCGGTTCATCAAGCAGTGTGCCGCTCCTGAACGCGAGAGGCTCAGCCCGGAACTCTGCGAGCAGATCACCGATGCCTTCGAGGGGCACGGGCTCTTGACCGTGCCGAGGAAACTGCCGACTTCCGAGAATGAGTGGGTGTTCGTCCTCAGCAAGGACAGTCCGCTCGGGCAGGCCGTCAGTCTTGCGGGCGCCGTCATCGCGATGAGCTTGTTGGGGATACCACCGCTTCCGGACGACCTCGATGATCGGTTTCCTGAGTTGGTCAGCCTCGGCAAGGGACAGGGTGAATGGCTTCGGGGCATCCGGAAATGAGTGCGCCCGGAAGGCCGGCGTCTGGCATCAGTCCCTGATCAACCTACGCCGGGAGTGGGAGGAGGGCGTCCCTGCGGGGGCTCGATGTTCTGCTCCAGCGAGAGTGTGCGGCGGATCCACTTTGGCAGGCCGGGGTCCGGCGGAGCCGTTTGTCGTTGCGGGGGTTGAACAGCCACTTCACCGCGGATCCTTCCGCTCGGCCGTGGATGACGGCCCCATCCTCGTAGAGTGGTGGGACGGGCGAAAGTCGGCGGTCTGTCAGGTCGTCTGCCGAGCAACGTACTCGGGCCGGAGCCGTTCGTTTTCGCGGCGGATCCGGGTAAGGGGACGGGGTGGGGCACGGTCGGACTGGTGCGGGGTCGGGAGGGGCTGGGGATGGAACTGCGGCTGCGGTACGCGCCGGAGGCGGTGAACGCCGGGAGGTTCGCGGCGGACATCGTGGTGTCGGCGGCGCAGGTGAGCGGGGTGGAGCTGGACTACTCGGTGGGGAGTCTGGCGGTGGTGGACGGGATCATCGAGGAGTTCCGGGAGAGCGGGATCGTCGGCGAGCAGGTCGGGGAGACGCTGTTCGGGTTCGGCTGCTACGTCGGCGAGGTGATGGTCCGGCAGGGCGGGGCGGCCTGGCGGGGCGTGGGCGGGGAGGAGGCGGTGGCGTTCGGGTTCCCGCTGGTGGTGGACCTGCCGAGCGGGCAGGTGGGCAATCCGATCGGGAAGGTGTTCCGGCGGTTGGAGAACGGGCCGCAGGACAGTCTGCCGTACTTCTACACGGTGTTCGCGGAGCCGTGGCGCCGGGTGTAGTTCCCCCGGGACAGGTGGGCTGCGGGGGCTCTCTGCGGTGCGCACCGGACGGTGCAGTACGCGAGGCAGGAAGGGAAGCGGCCCTGGAAGCTGGATGCATTGGTCGGTGCAGCGGATCGGGGTGCGGATGGCTTCTGGGAACGACCCGAGCTTCTTCGGGAACGTGCTTGCGTCCGTCATCACTGCGACGGTGGCGTCGGTGCTGGGCGCCGCGGGGCTCTCGCTGCGGCAGTGGCGGGCCCGAAGGAACACCGAACTCAAGAACCGCCGCTCGCTGGACGACGCCCGCGCACGACTCGACTACCTGGCCCAGTGGTTCACGACCTATGCGACGGTCGCGCCAGGGCCTGAGGTCGAGTCGATGCGGCGATGGGTGGCCGCCTGCCTGGACACGGAGTTGGTGGCACTCCGAGCGGTGTCCCGGGAGGAACGGCGCGAAGAGCGGATGTCGTTCTGGGGACGGATGAGGGCGCTGCTGCTGCTCCACCCTTTGCACTCGGTGGCCGGCTGGATTGTGAGGGTGGCCTTCTACTTCGGTCTGGTGACGGTCTGCGGTGTGCTTCCCAAGATGTTGTCGGATCCGCGTACGGGTTGGGGCGACCGGATCGGGGCGTCCTTGCTGTTGCTCGTTCTCGGCTTCGGGGTCCTGGCCGGTCTGTGGTTCCTCGCCGTCCGGTTGTCTCCACGGAGTGAGGCATTGCAGGCGTTTCGTTCGGACCGGAGGCCTGGGGGCGGCGGGCCCGACGCCGCGCGCTGATCCGACCGGACCGGCCGGGCCGGACCTACGTCAGCGAGGAGGAGTCCTCGGGCGGTCGGCGGCCGGTCGGCTCACTGGCCGTCCGGGGCCGGACCACCTGCGGGGGCGGGGGAGTGGTGGGGCGGTCGCGCAGGAGGCGTTCCAGGGGTTGTTCGACGAGGTGGTGGAGGGTGCCGGCCAGGGTGAGGGAGGTGGTGAGGAGGAGGAGCCAAACGGCGGCGGTGGGGAGGCCGGGGGCGGGGTGGCCGTAGTGGTGGAGCCAGGGGCGGAAAGTGATCTCGTGGATCAGGTACCAGGCGAAGGACCAGTCGCCGAGGCGGGTCCACGGGCGGCGGGCGAGCGGGCCGGCGGGGCGGTGCAGGTCGGCCTGGGCGGCGGCGGTGATCAGGGCGGCGAACAGCGGGGCGGACAGGAGCTGGGAGGCGATGTACGGGCTGTGCCACGCGGGGTCGGGGACGGCGTGGTGCCAGGGGATCAGAGCGAGATGGAAGGCGGCCACGGCGAGGGCGGTGGGGAGCAGCGGCAGGACGGGCAGGCGGCTGCGGCGGACGGCCAGGGCCAGGGCGGCGCCGAGCAGGAACTGGGGGGTGCGGCTGAGCGGCAGGTAGTCGAGGAGCCAGCTGCGCAGCGAGGCATCGGCGACGGCGGAGCCGGCCAGCCACAGCAGCGGGCCGCTCGCGCAGCACAGCGCGGCGGTGCGCAGGCCGGGCCGCAGCCGCAGCAGCAGCGGGAAGAGCAGGTAGAACCAGCCCTCGTCGCCGAGCGACCAGCCCGCCGGGTTGCCGCCCATCACGGTGCTCCGCCCCCACGGGTGCAGCAGCGGCAGCGACCACAGGGCGGCGGTGACGGGCATGGCGGCGCCGACCGCGGCGAACACCGCGAGCGAGGCGCCGGTGGTCAGGGCGTGCAGCGGCCAGATCCGGGCGAGGCGGCGGCGGTAGAAGCGGAGGGCCGGGACGGGGGCGTCCGCGTACGTCCAGGCGAGCACGAAACCGGACAGCACGAAGAAGAACGTCACGCCCGAACGCCCGTACCAGGCAAGGGGGCTGAGCACCGGCAGGGCGCCCACCTGGCGGGACAGGTGGTAGCAGACGACCAGCAGCGCGGCGAGGAAGCGCAGGCCGGTGAGGGAGGGCAACCGGGAGGGAAGTCGGGCGGGCAGCCGGGCGGGCGGTATCCGGAGAGGTGTCACTCCGGGCCAACGAGCCGGGCGGCGGGGTGTCACGGGCGGGGCGAACGGGTTGACGGTGCGTCACGGGGCGCGTCCGGGGCGGGCGGGAACGTACGCTTCGGAGCAGGGATCGGCGACGGGAAGCGGGAGCACGGTGGAGGAACGGGCCGGGAGCCGGGTCAGCCGGTTGGAGACCCGACTGGTGCGGCGCGGGTTCTCCGATCCGGACCAGGCGGTGCGGCTGCTCGACGAACCGGCGCTGCACGGGCTGGCCGGCGATCCGGTGCTGCTGGACGCGCTGAGTGCCGCGGCCGATCCGGACCAGGCGCTGTTCGGGCTGGCCCGGCTGCTGGAGGCGCTGGATCCGCACGAGCGGCACACCCTGCGCGACACCCTGACCGCCGCCAAGCCGCTGCGGGACCGGCTGCTGGGCGTCCTGGGCGCCTCGACCGCGCTCGCCGACCACCTGGCCCGGCACCCCCGCGACTGGCACGCCCTGGTCTCCTTCGAGCTGCGCGACATCCACCCCGGGCGCGGCGACTTCCTCGGCGAACTCACCCGCCGGGTGTGGGCCGAGCCGGAGGGCGACCGGGCCGACGCGCTGCGCGCCGCCTACCGGCGCTGCCTGCTGGCCATCGCCGCCCGCGACCTGTCCGGCACCACCGACCTGCCGCAGGCCGCCGCCGAACTCGCCGACCTGGCCGGCGCCACCCTGCAGGCCGCCCTCGACATCGCCGCCGAGCAGGACCCGGAGGCCGCCGCGGCCGCCCGGCTGGCGGTGATCGGAATGGGCAAGTGCGGCGGCCGCGAGCTGAACTACGTCTCCGACGTGGACGTGATCTTCGTGGCCGAGGCCCGCGAGGGCGTCGACGAGCAGAAGGCCGTGCAGGCCGCCACCCGGCTCGCCGCGCACGCCATGCGGCTGTGCTCCGACACCACCGGCGAGGGCACCATCTGGCCGGTCGACGCCAACCTGCGCCCCGAGGGCCGCAACGGCCCGCTGGTGCGCACCCTGGCCAGCCACCTCGCCTACTACCAGCGCTGGGCCAAGACCTGGGAGTTCCAGGCCCTGCTCAAGGCCCGCCCGATCGCCGGCGACCCCGAACTCGGCCGCGCCTACGCCGAGGCCGTCGCCCCGCTGGTGTGGCAGGCCGCCGCCCGGGAGAACTTCGTCACCGACGTCCAGCAGATGCGCCGCCGGGTGGTCGACGCCATCCCGGCCGGGGAGCTGGACCGGCAGCTGAAGCTCGGCCCCGGCGGCCTGCGCGACGTCGAGTTCGCCGTCCAGCTGCTGCAACTCGTGCACGGGCGCACCGACGAGGCGCTGCGCAGCGGCAACACCCTGGAGGCGCTGGCCGCGCTCAGCGCCGGCGGCTACGTCGGGCGGGCCGACGCCGCCTCGCTGGACGCCGCGTACCGCTTCCTGCGCACCCTGGAGCACCGGATCCAGCTGCAGCGGCTGCGCCGCACCCACCTGATGCCCACCGACCCCGCCGACCTGCGCCGGCTGGCCCGCACGATGGCCCCCCAGCTCGGCCCGGACAGCAAGGGCGACCCGGTGGCGGCCCTGCAACGGGAGTGGAAGCGGCACGCGGTGGAGGTCCGGCGGCTGCACGAGCGGCTGTTCTACCGGCCGCTGCTGGACGCCGTCGCCGAACTGCCGGTCGCCGAACTGCGGGTCACCGGCTCCGGAGCCGCCGGGCTCAGCACCGAGGCAGCCAAGCAGCGCCTGGCCGCCCTCGGCTACGCCGACCCGGCCGCCGCGCTGCGGCACATCTCCGCGCTCGCCTCCGGCGTCAGCCGCAAGGCCGCCATCCAGCGCACCCTGCTGCCGGTGCTGCTCGGCTGGTTCGCCGACTCCGCCGACCCTGACGCCGGGCTGCTCAACTTCCGCCAGGTCTCCGACGCGCTCGGCCGCACCCCCTGGTACCTGCGGCTGCTGCGCGACGAGGGCGCCGCCGCCGAACAGCTCGCCCGGGTGCTGTCCGCCGGACGCCTCGCCCCCGACCTGCTGCTGCGCGCCCCCGAGGCGGTCGCCATGCTCGGCGACGCCGGCGGCCTCGTCCCGCGCGGCCGGGCCGCGCTGGAGGCGGAGGTGCTGGCCGCCGTCGGCCGGGCCGGCAGCCCCGCCGCCGCAGTCGCCGCGGCCCGGGCCGTCCGCCGCCGCGAACTGTTCCGCACCGCCGCCGCCGACGTCCTCGGCCGGCTCGACGAGGACCCGGCCCGCGCCCTCGACCTCACCGGCGAGGCCCTCACCTCGATCACCGCCGCCACCCTGCAGGGCGCGCTGCGCGCCGCCGTCGACGGCTGGGAGGCCCGGGGCGGCGAGCTGCCCACCCGGATCGCGATCATCGCGATGGGCCGGTTCGGCGGCCACGAACTCGGCTACGGCTCGGACGCGGACGTGCTGTTCGTGCACGATCCCCGGCCCGGCGTCCCCGACGAGGAGGCCGCCCGGGCCGCCCGCGAGGTGGTCGGCGAACTGCGCACCCTGCTGGCCGCCCCGTCCGTCGAACCCCCGCTGCTGGTCGACGCCGACCTGCGCCCCGAGGGCCGCAACGGCCCGCTGGTGCGCACCCTCAGCTCGTACGCCGCGTACTACGCGCGCTGGTCGCACGCCTGGGAGAGCCAGGCGCTGCTGCGGGCCGAGCCGATGGCCGGCGACCCCGAGCTCGGCGCGCGCTTCCGGGAGCTGATCGACCCGCTGCGCTACCCCGGTGCGGGCGTCCCCGACCGGGACCTGATGGAGATCCGCCGGATCAAGGCCCGGATCGAGGCCGAACGGCTGCCGCGCGGCGCCGACCCCACCACCCACACCAAGATCGGCCGCGGCGGCCTGGCGGACGTCGAGTGGACGGTGCAGCTGCTGCAGCTCCGGCACGGCCACGAGCTGCCGGCCCTGCGCACCACCCGCACCCGGGCGGCGCTGGCCGCCGCGACGGAGGCCGAGCTGGTCGACCGGGAGGACGCGGAGGTGCTGGACGCCGCCTGGGTGCTCGCCTCCCGGGTGCGGGCCGCGGTGATGCTGGTGCGCGGGCGCGCGGGGGACAGCTTCCCCGGCGACGCGCGGGAACTGGCGGGGGTGGCGCGCTACCTCGGCTACGGGGTGGGGCACTCGGGGGAGCTGGTGGACGAGTACCGGCGGACGACGCGGCGGGCGCGCCGGGTGGTGGAGCGGCTGTTCTACGGCGGGGAGTAGCGCGCAAGCGCGGGCTTCGGGTGGGCGCACAGCAGGATCGCGGCGCAGGAGGGTGGTCCGTCCTGTGCCGCGATCCTGCGGGAGGTGCGTGGCCGGTCGCGCAGTTCCCCGCGCCCCTGGCGGCGTGCCGGCGCTAGGCGTTGACCTTGGTGTCCCACTGGGCGGGGACGGTGAGTTCCCGGTCGGCCGGTTCGCCGGGCCGGCGGGGGAGGCGGTAGACCCAGGTGTGGTAGATCAGGCGGGCGGAGAGGAAGCCGACGGCCAGGCAGACCTCGCCGCCGACCGCGTCCAGCCAGAAGTGGTTGGCGGTGGAGACGATCACGCTGAGGGTGGCCAGGGGGTAGGCCAGGCCGAGCAGGCGGACCCAGGTGCGGCGGGCGAGGAAGAAGATGGTCAGGCCGCACCACATGGACCAGCCGATGTGCATGGAGGGCATCGCCGCGTACTGGTTGGAGACCGTCGCCCCGGCGCCGGAGGCCAGCGAGCCCCAGGTCTGGTGGAGGGTGACGGTGTCCAGGAAGCCGCCGCCGGTCATCAGGCGGGGCGGGGCCAGCGGGAAGCAGTAGAAGCCGACCAGGGCGATGCCGGTGGTGACGAACAGCACCGTCCGGGCGGCGGCGTAGCGGCCGGGGTGGGAGCGGTAGAGCCAGACCAGCACGCCGATGGTGATGATGAAGTGCAGGGTGGCGTAGTAGTAGTTCATCCCGACGATCAGCCAGCTGACCGAGTTGACGCCGTGGTTGATGGAGCGCTCGACGGCGATGCCGAGGGTGTGCTCCAGGTTCCAGACCCAGGTGGCGTGCTTCTGGGCGATCTCGGCCTGCTCGGGGACGGCGTTGCGGACCAGCGAGTACAGCCAGTAGCTGAGGCCGATCAGGGCGAGCTCGAAGAGCAGGTGCGGCCGGCGCGGGGTGCGGCGCTGCTCGCGCAGGCGGCCGCGGACGGCGGCCCCGGGTGACCGGGCGACGCGGGTGGCTCCGCCGGGCGTACGGGCGGTGCGGTCCGTGCCCGGGTCGGAACCGGTGTGCGTGGTCCGGTCGGCACGTTCGGCGCCGGTTGTCTGGATCTCGGTCGGTTCCCCCATGGACGAGAAGTCTGCCAGACCAGGTGTGGCCGCTTGCTCATCCTCTGGTTGGGGATTCTTCACCGATTGTCCCCCTACGGGGGTAGGGGTCGATCGGTTCTCGAGGCGCATGCCGTCCATTGTGGCGCGCGGGTTACGAGGGGTCGAACCGGGGTCTGGTTCGGGCACGCACCCCGGCGGGGGCGGGGGAGCGGCCGCGGGGCGGGCCGGGACGGGGCTCAGGTCACGACTCGGTATGACTCCGGGGCGAAACCGCTTTCGCATCTTGCTGAAACATCTTGCAGGGCGCTAGGTTCCACGCCACCCACCCCATGCCCGAGCGCCCCCGAGGGAGAGCCCTGCCGTGGCCGACGCCCCGTTCCGCCCCCAGCGCCGCACCACCCCCTACCGCCGTCCCGGACGGGCCGCCGTCCTGGTCGCGGCCTCGCTGATCGCCGCCACCCTGGGCGCCGCCCCGCTGGCCGCGGCCGCGCCCGCCAAGCCCGCGGCCCCGCCGTCCGACAAGGACCTGGCGGCCACCGCGAGCCGGCACGACCTGACCCGCGAGCAGTTCTACTTCGTGCTGCCGGACCGCTTCGCCAACGGCAGCACCGGCAACGACACCGGCGGCATCACCGGCGGCCGGATGGACAACGGCCTCGACCCGGCCGACAAGGGCTTCTACCACGGCGGTGACCTGCAGGGCCTGATCGACAAGCTCGACTACATCCAGGACCTGGGCACCACCGCGATCTGGATGGCGCCGATCTTCAAGAACCAGCCCGTGCAGGGCGCCGGGGCGGACGCCTCGGCCGGCTACCACGGCTACTGGATCACCGACTTCACCCAGGTCGACCCGCACTTCGGCACCAACGCCCAGCTCAAGGAGCTGATCGACAAGGCGCACAAGCGCGGCATCAAGGTCTTCTTCGACGTCATCACCAACCACACCGCCGACGTCATCGACTACGCGGAGAAGACGTACGACTACCGCTCCGAGGGCGCCTACCCGACCCTCGACGCGGACGGCAACCCGGTCGACGAGACCGCGGTCGCCGACGCCCGGGCGCAGTGGCCGAACACCACCAAGGACTCCTTCCCCTACACCCCGGTGTTCCGCGACCAGGCGGGCACCACGGCGAAGACCCCGTCCTGGCTGAACGACCCGTCGCTGTACCACAACCGGGGCAACTCGACCTTCGTCGGCGAGTCCGCGACCGAGGGCGACTTCTCCGGCCTGGACGACCTGGACACCCAGAACCCCAAGGTCGTCGCGGGGATGGAGAAGATCTACCAGCAGTGGGTCGCCGAGACCGGCGTCGACGGCTTCCGGATCGACACCGTCAAGCACGTCAACCTGGCGTTCTGGGAGCAGTGGGCGCCCGCGCTGAAGCAGTTCGCCGCGCAGCAGGGCAACAAGAAGTTCTTCATGTTCGGCGAGGTGTACTCGGGCGACCCGGCGATCACCTCCCCGTACGTCACCAAGGGCAAGCTGCAGGCCACCCTGGACTTCGCGTTCCAGGAGGCGGCCCGCTCGTACGTCTCGCAGAACGGCTCGGCCAAGGCGCTCAGCGCGCTGTACGCGCAGGACTACCGGTACACCACGGCCGACACCGACGCCTACGAGCTGCCGACCTTCCTCGGCAACCACGACATGGGCCGGTTCGGCTCCTTCCTGCAGAGCGACAACCCGGGCGCCTCGAACGACGCGCTGCTGGCCAAGGACCGGCTCGCCAACGAGCTGCAGTTCCTGACCCGCGGCCAGCCGGTGGTCTACTACGGCGACGAGCAGGGCTTCACCGGCGCGGGCGGCGACAAGGACGCCCGGCAGGACATGTTCGCCTCGAAGACCCCCTCCTACAACACCGACACCGTGATCGGCGGCGAGTCGGGTTCGAAGGACCGGTACGGCCAGGACGGTGCGCTGTACCAGGGCATCGCGGGCCTGGCGAAGCTGCGCAAGGACAACCCGGCGCTGGCCGACGGCGCCCAGGTCGAGCGGTACGCGGCGGACGGGCCGGGCGTGTACGCGTTCTCCCGGATCGACGCCAAGGAGCAGGTCGAGTACCTGGCGGCGGTCAACAACGCCGCCGAGGCGAAGACCGTCACGCTGGACACCTTCTCGGCGGGCATGGACTTCGACGGCCTGTACGGGTTCAAGGGCAAGGTCACCAGCGGCGCGGACGGCAAGGTGACGGTCACCGTGCCCGCGATGTCCTCGCTGGTGCTGAAGGCCGAGCACAAGCTGGCCAAGCCGGCGGCCGGTCCGTCGATCACCGCCAGCGCGCCCGACAACGGCTCGTACGGCACCGTCACGCTGGGCGCGAGCGTGCCCGGCGGCGGCTTCAACCGGGTCACCTTCGCCGCGCAGGTGGGGGACGGGGCCTGGCAGACGCTCGGCACCGCCGACAACGGCGTGTACCGCGTCACCCAGAACCTGGACGGGGTCGCGCCGGGGACCGTCGTCCGGTTCAAGGCCGTGGTCGAGGACTCGGCGGGCCGACTGGCCTCCACCACCGGGGAGTTCACCACCGGGCAGCAGCCGGCGGCGCCGGCGCCGAGCGCGGTGTCGCGCGAGTACGCGGTGGTGCACTACCAGCGCAAGGACGGCGACTACGACGGCTGGAACCTGTACACCTGGGGCGACATCGCCGACGGCGAGGCGACCACCTGGCCGGCCGGGCACGGCTTCGTCGGGCGGGACGCGTACGGGGCGTTCGCGTACGTGAAGCTCAAGGGCGGGGCGTCCGACGTCGGGTTCGTGGTGGAGAACAACGGCACCAAGGACGTCGACCAGGACCGGCACATCGACATCTCCGCCACCGGCGAGGTGTGGATCAAGGAGGGCGACGCCACCGTCCGCACCGCGAATCCGGACGCGGCGCAGCCGGTGCCCGAGGGCAAGGCGGTCATCCACTACCGGCGGGCCGACGGCAACTACACCGGCTGGGGCCTGCACGACTGGACCGGCGCGGCCGCGCCCACCGACTGGGGCAGCCCGCTGATGCCGGCCCGGCAGGACGCGTTCGGCGCGGTCTTCGAGGTGCCGCTGGCCCAGGGCGCGACCAGCCTCAGCTACATCATCCACAACGGCGGCGACAAGGACCTGCCGCAGGACCAGTCGCTCGACTTCGCCACCTCCGGCCGGGAGATCTGGATCATCGGCGGCCAGGAGGGCCACCTGCTGCCGCAGGCCGGCGGCACCTCCTCGCAGCTCGACCTGGGCTCGGCCAAGGCCCAGTGGATCGACGCGAAGACCGTCGTGGTGCCCGCCAACTACGGTGCGGGGGACGCCCAGTTGAAGGGCGGCACCAGCGCCCAGCTGATCTACGACCCCGAGGGCGGGCTGAGCGTCGACAAGGGCGTGCTGTCCAAGCCGGGCCACTGGATCCGGCTCAACCAGGCGGCCGGCCTCACCGACGCGCAGAAGGCGAAGTTCCCGCACCTGGCCGGGTACCGGGCGTTCACCGTCGACCCGCGCGACGCGGGCCGGATCACCGCCGCGCTGCGCGCCCAGACGGTGTTCACCGAGCACCTGCCCAACGGCGCCGCGCTCGCCGCCACCGGCGTGCAGACCCCCGGCGTGCTGGACGACCTGTACGCGGCCAAGGCGGCCTCGGCGCAGCTCGGCCCGGTGTACTCGGGCGACCAGGGCAAGGGCAACAACGGGAACGGCAAGGACAAGGACAAGGGCGACAAGCGGAAGGTGACGCTGTCGCTGTGGGCGCCGACCGCGACCGACGTGGCGGTGCAACTGTTCGACAAGGCGAGCGGCGGTACCCCGAGGACCGTGCCGCTGAAGCGGGACGACGCGTCCGGCGTCTGGTCGCTGACCGGGGACGCCAAGGACCTGGACGGCAAGTACTACCTGTACCAGGTGAAGGTCTGGGCGCCCAGCGTCCAGCAGATGGTCACCAACCTGGTCACCGACCCGTACTCGACCGCGCTGGCCGCGGACTCCAAGCGCAGCCTGGTCGCCGACCTGTCCTCGGCCGCGACCAAGCCCAAGGGCTGGGACCAGCACCGCAGTCCGGAGGCGATCCCGGCGGTCAAGCAGCAGATCCAGGAGCTGCACGTGCGGGACTTCTCGTCCGCCGACAGCACCGTGCCGGCCGACGAGCGGGGCACCTACCTGGCGTTCACGCAGTCCAGGTCGGCGGGCATGCAGCACCTGAAGGACCTCGCCAAGGCCGGCGTGACCACCATCCACCTGCTGCCGACCTTCGACATCGCCACCATCCGGGAGAACCGGGCCGACCAGAAGCTCCCGGCCTGCGACCTGGCCGCGCTGGCCGCCGACTCCGAGAAGCAGCAGGAGTGCGTGGCGGCCGTGCAGGCCGACGACGCCTACAACTGGGGCTACGACCCGCTGCACTACACGGTGCCGGAGGGCTCGTACGCCACCGACCCGAACGGCACGGCGCGCACCGAGCAGTTCCGCGCAATGGTGCAGGCGATGCACGAGGCGGGCCTGCGGGTGGTGCTGGACGTGGTGTACAACCACACCGCGGCCGCCGGGCAGGACGACAAGTCGGTGCTCGACAAGGTCGTCCCCGGCTACTACCAGCGGCTCAGCGACAGCGGGAAGGTCACCACCGACTCCTGCTGCGCCGACACCGCGCCCGAGCACGCCATGATGAACAAGCTGGTCGTGGACTCGGTGGTGACCTGGGCCAAGCAGTACCGGGTGGACGGCTTCCGGTTCGACCTGATGGGCCTGGACCCGAAGTCGACCATGCTGGACGTGCAGTCGGCGCTGCGGGCGCTCACCCCGCAGAAGGACGGCGTCGACGGATCGAACGTCTTCCTGTACGGCGAGGGCTGGAACTTCGGCACCGTCGCCAACGACGCCCGGTTCGTCCAGGCCACCCAGACCAACATGGCCGGGACCGGCATCGCCACCTTCAACGACCGGATCCGGGACGCCGGGCGCGGCGGCAACTACGAGCTGTCCTCGGCCCCGCAGCAGGGCTTCGCCTCCGGCCTGTTCACCGACCCGAACGGCTCGGCCGACAACGGCACCCCCGAGCAGCAGAAGGCCCGGCTGCTGCACCAGATGGACCAGGTCAAGGTTGGCCTGACCGGCAACCTGGCGGCGTACAAGTTCACCGACAGCAGCGGGAAGCCGGTCACCGGCAGCGGTGTCGACTACAACGGCTCGCCGACCGGCTACGCGGCCAACCCCGGCGAGGCGGTGGAGTACCTGGACGCGCACGACAACGCGGACCTGTACGACGCGCTGGCCTTCAAGCTGCCGCAGTCCACCTCGCCCGCCGACCGGGCCCGGATGCAGGCGCTCGGCCTGTCGCTGACGGCGCTGAGCCAGGGCCCGGGCTTCGCCCAGGCCGGCAGCGACCTGCTGCGCTCCAAGTCGCTGGACGCCAACTCCTTCGACTCCGGTGACTGGTTCAACTCGATCAGCTGGGACTGCAAGCTCGGCAACGGCTGGGGCCGCGGCCTGCCGATGGCGGCCGACAACCAGTCGATGTGGGCCCGCGACAAGCAGCTGCTGGCCGACCCGAAGCTGCGGATGGGCTGCAACGAGACGGGCGCCAGCACCGCCATCTACCAGCAGTTCCTGAAGATCCGTCAGTCCTCGCCGCTGTTCGCGCTGGCCAGCACGGCGGAGGTGCAGCGCCGGCTGTCCTTCCCGCTGTCCGGCACCGCGGGGGAGGACCCGGGCGTGATCACCATGCACCTGGACGGCACCGGGCTGAAGGGCGCCGAGAAGGGCATCACGGTGGTCTTCAACGCCACCCCGACCGCGCAGACCCAGACCGTGGCGGGCCTGCGCGGCAGCAGGCAGGAACTGCACAAGGTGCAGGCGAAGGGCAGTGACCCGGTGGTGAAGCAGGCCGCCTTCGACCCGGCTACGGGCACCTTCACGGTGCCGGGCCGGACGGTGGCGGTGTTCGTCCAGAACTGATTGTTTCCCGGCGGTAACAGGGGCCTCACCTCCGGGTGGGGCCCCGCTCCGTGGTGGCCGAAAATCGACGCTCGCGGCGAGGTTTGGCATGGACCTTTCCGACGCTGTCCCACATGCCGGACCATGCGGGGGTGTTCGAGGGGTCGAGGGGCAGTCATTAATCGGTCAATCAGTGGCATGCATCTGTCATTCACGAGGTGTTTGCTGCCAGGATTCCCCCGGCTGCGGACCGACAGGTAGCCCCAACTCCCGCCGGTGGAACCCTCCCCAGGACTCCGGCGGCCGCAGCCCGGCACGCGTACCCCACGTGCCCGGTACCGCGTACGTGCACCGCACCCCGAGCCGCGACCGGCGGCAGGGGCCCCCGCTGCGCCGCAACCGCGGCCAGATTCTCTCCACCGCTCGTGACCCCGCGACGGTCGGTAAAGGAGTCCCGCATGTCTCGCTACACGCATGCCCGCGTGAGCATGGCCGCCCTGGCCGCCACCACCGCCCTGCTGGTGACCGCGATCCCGGTGGCCGTGGCCCAGGCCGCCCCCACCGCCGGCGCCCAGGTCGCCGGCCAGCAGGCGGCCGCCGGGCACGCCCAGCTGATCGCCGACGCGGGCACCCGCTCCGCCGGCTTCGCGCAGGGCCTGGGCCTGGGCTCGGCCGAGAAGCTGGTGGCCAAGGACGCGTTCAAGGACGCCGACGGCACCCAGCACTTCCGCTACGAGCGCACCTACAACGGACTCCCCGTGCTCGGTGGCGACCTGATCGTCCACCAGGCGGCCAACGGCACCACCAAGGGCGTCGACCGGGCCTCCACCGCCTCGCTGACCGGCCTGTCCACCACCCCGAAGCTGGCCGCCGCCAAGGGCCAGTCCACCGCGCTCGCCGCCGAGGCCGGCTCCGCCCTGGAGACCGCGCCCCGCCTGGTCGTCTGGGCCGCCGACAACAACCCGCGGTTGGCCTGGGAGACCGTGGTCTCCGGCACCGAGAAGGACGGCACCCCGAGCAAGCTGCACGTGATCACCGACGCCACCACCGGCGCCGTGATCCAGAAGGTCGAGGGCGTGCAGACCGGCACCGGCAACGGCGTCTTCGTCGGCAACGTCACCATCGGCACCACGCTGTCGGGTTCGACGTACCAGATGAAGGACGCCACCCGCGGCGGGATGTACACCACCAACCTGAACAACGGCACCAGCGGCAACGGCACCCTGTTCACCAAGTCGACCGACAGCTGGGGCGACGGCACCGTCTCCAACAAGGAGTCCGCGGCCGTCGACGCCCACTACGGCGTCTCGATGACCTGGGACTACTACAAGAACACCTTCGGCCGCAACGGCATCCGCAACGACGGCGTCGGCGCGTACAGCCGGGTCCACTACGGCAGCAACTACGTCAACGCGTTCTGGGACGACACCTGCTTCTGCATGACCTACGGCGACGGCTCGGGCAACACCCAGCCGCTGACCGAACTCGACGTCGCGGGCCACGAGATGACGCACGGCGTCACCTCCAACACGGCGGGCCTGAACTACTCGGGCGAGTCCGGCGGCCTGAACGAGTCCACCTCGGACGTGTTCGGCACCATGGTCGAGTTCTACGCGAACCTGCCCAAGGACAACCCGGACTACCTGATCGGCGAGCTGATCAACATCAACGGCGACGGCACGCCGCTCCGTTACATGGACAAGCCCTCCAAGGACGGCTCCTCGGCCGACTCCTGGTACAGCGGCGTCGGCAACCTCGACGTCCACTACTCCTCCGGCGTCGGCAACCACCTCTTCTACCTGCTGTCCGAGGGCAGCGGCGCCAAGGTGGTCAACGGTGTCAGCTACAACTCGCCGACCGCCAACGGCATCACCGTCACCGGCATCGGCCGGGACAAGGCCGCCGCGATCTGGTACCGCGCGCTGACCACCTACTGGACCTCCACCACCAACTACGCCAGCGCCCGGGCCGGCATGCTCTCCGCCGCGACCGACCTGTACGGGGCCAACTCGGCCGAGTACAACGCCACCGCCACCGCCTGGGCCGCCGTCAACGTCGGCAGCGCCCCCAGCACCGGCGGCCCGACCGTCACCAGCCCGGGCAACCAGTCCACCGCGCTGAACGGCTCGGTCAACCTGCAGGTCAAGGCCACCGGTGGCACCGCGCCGCTCAGCTACTCGGCCACCGGCCTGCCCACGGGCCTGTCGATCAACGCCTCCACCGGCGTGATCAGCGGCACCGCCACCGCGGCCGGCACCTACAACGTGACCGTCACCGCCAAGGACGCCGCCAACAAGACCGGCACCGCCTCCTTCACCTGGACCGTCACCTCCGGCGGCGGCACCGGCTGCACCCCGACCCAGCTGCTCGGCAACCCCGGCTTCGAGACCGGCACCGCCAGCCCCTGGACCGGTACCTCCGGCGTCGTCGACAACTCCACCTCCCAGCCCGCCCACAGCGGCTCCTGGAAGGCCTGGATGGACGGCTACGGCTCCAGCCACACCGACAGCCTCACCCAGACCGTCACCATCCCGGCCGGCTGCAAGGCCACGCTGAGCTACTGGCTGCACATCGACACCGCCGAGACCACCACCTCCACCGCCTACGACAAGCTCACCGTCACCGTCAACGGCACCACGGTCGCCTCGTACTCCAACCTCGACAAGAACACCGGCTACGCCCAGAAGAGCGTCGACCTGTCGGCCTACGCGGGCCAGAGCGTCACGGTGAAGTTCAACGCGGTCGAGGACTCCTCGCTGCAGACCTCCTTCGTGATCGACGACACCGCCGTCCAGACCGGCTGAACCCGGTGAACCGGCCGTTGCCCGGCAGCCGCACCAGCGGCCGCCGGGCAACGGCGTGTCCGGGGCCGGCACCGGTGCCCGGGGTGCCGGGGACGGCGCCCGGGGTGTCCGGACGGTGAGATTTTGGAAACTCCGGGGAAACCCGAAACACCGCCGAAACACCCGCGACGGCGACGCGAAATCCGGCCCGGCGACACTCCCCGCATGCTCCTCGCTGACTCCCCACCCACCCTGGACAGCGGCGACACCGCCTGGCTGCTGGCCTGCACCGCGCTCGTGCTGCTGATGACCCCGGCCCTGGCGCTGTTCTACGGCGGCATGGTGCGCACCAAGAGCGTGCTCAACATGATCATGATGAGCTTCGTGTCGATCGCCGTGGTCACCGTGGTCTGGCTGCTGGCCGGCTACTCGCTGGCCTTCGGCAAGGACGCCGGCTGGGGCCTGATCGGCTCCCTCGACCACCTCGGGATGGCCGGCATCACCCCGCACAGCCTCACCGGGCACGTCCCCACCCTGCTGTTCGCCACCTTCCAGCTGACTTTCGCGATCATCACCGCCGCGCTGATCTCCGGCGCCATCGCCGACCGGGCCAGGTTCGGCTCCTGGGTGGCCTTCACCGCGGTGTGGACGCTGCTGGTGTACGTGCCCGTCGCGCACTGGGTGTTCGCCCCCGACGGCTGGATCCTGAAGGACCTCGGCGCCCTCGACTTCGCCGGCGGCACCGTCGTCGAGGTCAACTGCGGCGCCAGCGGCCTGGCCCTGGCCCTGCTGCTCGGGCCGCGCCTGGGCTTCAAGAAGGAGGCGATGCGCCCGCACAACCTGCCGCTGGTGCTGCTCGGCGCGGGCCTGCTCTGGTTCGGCTGGTTCGGCTTCAACGGCGGCTCCGCGCTGGGCGCCAACGGCCTGGCCGCCGCCGCGGTCCTCAACACCCAGGCGGCCGGCTGCGCGGGCCTGCTCGGCTGGCTGCTGGTGGAGAAGAAGCGCGACGGCCACGCCACCACCCTCGGCGCCGCCTCCGGCGCGGTGGCCGGCCTGGTCGCCATCACCCCGTCCTGCGGCAGCGTCGACCTGCTCGGCGCGCTGGTGATCGGCCTGGCCGCCGGACTGGTCTGCTGCTACGCCGTCAGCTGGAAGTTCCGGCTGAACTACGACGACTCGCTCGACGTGGTCGGCGTGCACTTCGTGGCCGGCGTCATCGGCACCCTGCTGATCGGCCTGTTCGCCACCGCCGCGATGACCGGCGGCCCCACCGGGCTGCTGCACGGTGGCGGGATCGGCCAGTTCGGCAAGCAGCTGGTCGCCGTCCTGGTGGTCGCCGGGTACGCGTTCGCCATGACGTACGGCATCGGCCGGGCGATCGACCGGCTGATGGGCTTCCGGGCCGCGCCCGAGCACGAACTCACCGGGTTGGACCTCGCCGTGCACGCCGAGACCGCGTACGATCACGGCGTCCTGGGCCACGGCTCCGCCACCGCCCACGCCAGCCTGCACCAGCACGGTGCGCCCGCCTCCGACAGGACCCGCC
Organism: Kitasatospora sp. YST-16; assembly: GCF_026802215.1. NCBI lineage: Bacteria > Bacillati > Actinomycetota > Actinomycetes > Kitasatosporales > Streptomycetaceae > Kitasatospora > Kitasatospora sp. YST-16. The sequence continues at coordinate 1,858,842 of NZ_CP113837.1, read as the reverse complement.
CCGCATGAAGCTGATCACCGCCGTCGTCAAGCCGTTCAAGCTGGACGAGGTCAAGACCGCGCTGCAGGAGCTCGGCGTGCACGGGCTGACCGTCACCGAGGCCAGCGGGTACGGGCGGCAGCACGGGCACACCGAGGTGTACCGGGGTGCGGAGTACCGGATCGACCTGGTGCCGAAGGTCCGGATCGAGGTGGTGGTGGAGGACGAGGACGCCGAGCGGGTCACCGACGCCATCGTGGCCGCGGCCCGGACCGGGAAGATCGGCGACGGCAAGGTGTGGACGGTGCCGGTCGAGGGCATCGTCCGGGTCCGCACCGGCGAGCGCGGACCGGACGCGGTCTGACGATCCGTCAATCTGCTCTGCTCTCCCGGGTGTTGCCGCGCCCGGGAGTTCTGCCCGCCCGTTAATCCGGATGCGGTCCGGCCGCATCCGGGCTAGGGTCGCCGGCATGTCCTCCTTCCACCAGATCTACGGCTGACGCGGCCGGGGCAGTGCCCCGAGCCCCCGCGTCCCGCCCGCCCCGCGCGCCTTCGTGACGGCGCCCCGGCGGTGCGGTGTGTTGTCCACGCCCCCGTAGAACGGAAGCAGGTGCTCCTCCCGTGACCCGTCGCGCCCACATCGCCATGATCGGCATCCCGGCCGTCAGCCACGTCCGCCCCAGCCTGGAAGTGATCCGCGAACTCGTCGCCCGCGGCCACCGGGTGACGTACGTCAACGACCCCTCGGCCGCCGGGCTGATCGCCCCCACCGGTGCCGAGCTCGTCCCCCACCCCTCCACCCTCCCGGTCGCCGACCACGACTGGCCCGAGGACGCGATCGGCGCCATGCGGGTCTTCCTGGAGGACGCGATCGCCATGCTGCCCCGGCTGCACGCGCACTACGACGCCGATCCGGCCGACCTCTACCTGTACGACATCGGGGCCTACGCGGCCCGGGCGCTCGCCGAGGCGCAGGGCCGGCCGGTCGTGCAGCTCTCGCCGACGCTGGTCGGCTGGGACGGCTACCAGCAGGAGATCGGCGCCCAGCTGCGGCAACTGCCCGGCGCCGACGCCTACTTCGACCGGTTCGCCGGGTGGCTGGCGGGCAGCGGCGCCACCACGCTCGACGTGGACGACTTCTCCGGACGGCCGGTCCGGGCCGTCGCCATGATCACCGAGGCGATGCAGCCGCACGCCGACCGGGTCGACCGGGCGGCGGTCGACTTCGTCGGCCCGTGCTTCGACCTGCGGGCCGAGCAGGGGAGCTGGCGGCGGCCGGCCGGGGCGGAGAAGGTGCTGCTGGTCTCGCTCGGCTCGGCGTTCACCCGGCAGCCGGAGTTCTACCGCAACTGCCTGGCCGCCTTCGGCGACCTGCCCGGCTGGCACCTGGTGCTGCAGATCGGCAGGCACACCGACCCGGCGGAGCTGGGGGAGGTCCCGCCCGGCGTCGAGGTGCACCCCTGGGTGCCGCAGCGGGCGGTGCTGGCGCAGGCCGACGCCTTCGTCACGCACGCCGGGATGGGCGGCTGCGGGGAGGGCCTGCTCGCCGGGGTGCCGATGATCGCGGTGCCGCAGGCCGCCGAGCAGTTCATGAACGCCGACCGGCTGGTCGAGCTCGGCGTGGCCCGCCGGATCGACACCGCGGACGCCACGCCGCAGGCGCTCCGCGCGGCGCTGGCCGAGCTGGTCGGCGACCCGGAGGTGGCGGCCCGCTCGCGCGCGCTGAGCGCGCGGGCGCGGTCCGAGGGCGGCACCGCCCGCGCCTGCGACCTGATCGAGCAGCAGCTGGGCTGACCTCCCCGGGGGCGCCGCACCGCGCCGGTCCACCGTTGACGAACGGTCAGCGGCGGGCCGGCGCGTCCGTTTTCCCGGCCCGTTCTCCCGGTCACGGCGGCCCGCCGCCTCCCTTGACGGGCGTCCGGGCGGACCCTATGGTCATGCCACTGCAAGTTTCCAGCAAGTTTCAACGCCTTTGCAGCGTCCTTGCAGTAGCGACCCTCCCCCCGTCGCGCTGACGGCACACCCCCGCCGTCGCGGCCCCCCACCCTGCCGCCTCCCGTCCCGCGACCTGCGTCCGCGGTGCGGGCCTCCCCCAGGAGCGCTCCCTTGCCCACCTCCGCCCCCGCCCGCAGAAGGCGGCTCGCCGCCGCCACCACCGCGCTCGCGGCGCTCGGCCTCTCGGTCGGCGCCGGGCTCTCGCTCGCCCCCACCGCCACCGCCACCCCGCCCGGCGGCAAGGACGTCACCGCCACCCTGTTCGAGTGGAAGTTCGACTCGGTGGCCAAGGCGTGCACCGACACCCTCGGCCCCAAGGGCTACGGCTACGTCGAGGTCTCCCCGCCGCAGGAGCACATCCAGGGCGCCCAGTGGTGGACCTCCTACCAGCCCGTCAGCTACAAGATCGCCGGCCGGCTCGGCGACCGCGCCTCGTTCCAGAACATGGTCAGCACCTGCCACGCCGCGGGCGTCAAGGTGGTCGCCGACGCGGTGGTCAACCACATGACCGCGGGCAGCGGCACCGGCACCGGCGGCACCAACTACACCAAGTACAACTACCCGGGCTACTACCAGGACCAGGACTTCCACTCCTGCCGGACGCAGATCACCAACTACGGCGACCGCTCCAACGTGCAGAACTGCGAGCTGGTCGGCCTGGCCGACCTGAACACCGGCTCCGGCTACGTCCAGCAGACCATCGCCAACTACCTGAGCGACCTGCTCACCCTGGGCGTCGACGGCTTCCGGATCGACGCCGCCAAGCACATCGCCGCGAGCGACCTGGCCGCCATCAAGTCCAAGATGAGCAACCCGAACGCCTTCTGGGTGCAGGAGGTCATCTACGGCGCGGGCGAGGCCGTCCAGCCCTCCGAGTACACCGGCAACGGCGACGTCGACGAGTTCCGCTCCGCGACCTGGCTGAAGAGCGCCTTCAACGGCGGCAAGATCTCCGACCTGCAGAGCTGGGGCAGCGGCCTGCTCGGCTCCGCCCAGGCCCGCACCTTCGTCGACAACTGGGACACCGAGCGCAACGGCTCGACCCTGAACTACAAGTACGGCTCCGCCTACACGCTGGCCAACGTCTTCATGCTGGCGAACCCGTACGGCTCGCCGAACGTCTACTCCGGCTACGCGTTCAGCAGCAACGACGACGGCCCGCCCAACGGCGGCACCGTCAACGCCTGCTACCAGGACGGCTGGAACTGCACCCACGCCTGGCGCCAGGTCGCCAACATGGTGGGCTTCCGCAACGCGGTCGCCGGCACCGGCATGACCAACTGGTGGTCCAACGGCAACAACGCGATCGGCTTCGGCCGCGGCAGCAAGGGCTACGTGGCGATCAACCGGGAGTCCGGCGCGATCACCCAGACCTTCCAGACCTCGCTGCCGGCCGGCACCTACTGCGACGTCCAGCACGGCGACCCGGTGAACGGCGGCTGCACCGGCCAGACCTACACCGTCGGTTCGGACGGCAAGTTCACCGCCACCGTCGGCGCGGGCGACGCGGTCGCCCTGTACGTCGGCGCCGGCGGCACCGCCACCGCCACGCCCACGCCGTCCGCCTCCGCGTCGCCGTCCGCCTCGCCGACCGGCAGCGGCAACAGCGCCACCGTCTTCTACTCGACCGACAAGAACTGGTCGGCCTACGACCTGCACTACGCCCCCAACGGCGGCAGCTGGACCACCGCCCCCGGCGTGGCCATGGACGCGGCCTGCACCGGCTGGGTGAAGAAGACCGTCAGCCTCGGCACCGCCACCGGCCTGGCCGCCACCTTCAACAACGGCAGCGGCACCTGGGACAACAACGGCGGCAGCAACTACGCCCTGGGCACCGGCAACGTCACCGTCAAGGACGGCGCGATCGGCAGCGGCGACCCGTGCGCCACCGCCACCGCCTCCCCGTCCGCCTCGGCCTCCGCGTCCTCCTCGCCGTCGGTCGGCACCGGCGCGTCCTTCGCGGTCAACGCCACCACCACGGTCGGCCAGAACATCTACGTGGTCGGCGACGCGGCCGAACTGGGCGGCTGGGACACCTCGAAGGCGCTGCTGCTCTCCTCCGCCGCCTACCCGGTGTGGAAGCTCGACGTGGCGCTGAACGCCGGGACCGCGATCCAGTACAAGTACGTCCGCAAGGACGCCGCCGGGAACGTCACCTGGGAGAGCGGCGCCAACCGCACCGCGACCGTCCCGGCCAGTGGCGAGGTCGCGCTGAACGACACCTGGCGCAGCTGAGCCCGGCCCCGGCGGCGATCGGTAGGTCACGGCCCGGGCGGCCAAACCGCCCGAACGGATGGAATCCCGGCTCCGGGGGGAGTCGGGAGGCCCGCCCGCTGGAAGCATCGGGCGGGTGAGCACCACCACCCCCACCCACCCCCACACCCCCATCCTGGACGTCGAACTCCGCGGCGGCCGCTGGGACGGACACCTCAAACGGGTCCGCCCCAGCGCGCCGCCGCCGTCGTTGCGGATGGTGCTGCGCGCCGAACTCCCCGACCCGGCCCGCGGCGAGCAGTGGCCCACCACCAGCGTCTACCGTTACGACCCGGACGGGCCCCGGCCGACGTACCGCCACTCGCACGACGAGTGAGGCCGCCGCCGACGGGCCCTCAGCCCCGGCCGATGTACGGCATCGCGGTGGCCATCACGGTGGCGAACTGCACGTTCGCCTCCAGCGGCAGCTCCGCCATGTGCCGCACCGTCCGGGCCACGTCCGCGACGTCCATGGTCGGCTCGGGCGCGGTCCGCCCGTCCGCCTGCCGCACCCCCGTGTCCATCGCCGCCGTCATGTCGGTGGCCGCGTTGCCGATGTCGATCTGCCCGCAGGCGATCCGGTACGGGCGGCCCTCCAGCGACAGGGCGCGGGTCAGGCCGGTGACGGCGTGCTTGGCCGCGGTGTAGGCGATCGCGTGCGGGCGCGGCACGTGGGCGGAGATCGAGCCGTTGTTGACGATCCGTCCGCCCTGCGGGTCCTGCTCCTTCATCCGGCGGAACGCGGCCCGCGCGCACAGGAACGCGCCGGTCAGGTTGAGGTCGACCACGGCCCGCCAGTCGGCCGCCGCCACCTCCTCGACCGGGGCGGAGCGGCCGAACGTCCCGGCGTTGTTGAACAGCAGGTCGATCCGGCCGAAGTGCCCGACGGCCGCGTCGAACAGCGCCTCCACCTGCTCCTCGTCGGTGACGTCGGCGGGCACCGCCAGGACGCGGTCCGGCCCGAGCCCGGCGGCGGTCTCCGCCAGCGGGGCGGCCCGGCGCCCGGCCAGCACCAGCCGCCAGCCGGCCCGGGCGAGCTCGCGGGCCACGGCGCGGCCGACGCCGCTGCCCGCACCGGTGATCACGGCAACCTGCTGGGACACGCGCACACTCCTCGGGTGGATCCGGGACACCGAACCACCATGATCGCCGGGCCGGGGCGCCGCGTCAGCTGGAGGACCGTCCAAGCCGCGCCGCGCCACCGGACCCCCGGCCCGGTGCGGACTTCCGGCCCGGCGCGGATCCCCGGCCCGGCGCGGATCCCCGGCCTGGTGCGGACCCCCGCCGACCGGCCGGAGCACCCCCGCCGACCGGTGGGTTGTGGGCCCCGCCGCAACCGGCCCGGGGGGAGGCACGTCATAGGATCACGGGAGGCCCGGACCGCCGCAGCGCGCGCGGCCGGGGCCGCAACCCTGGGCGAAGCTGCCGCCCGCGGCAGCCGTCCCCGACACTCACTGACCAGGGCCCCCACCCGGCTGCCGGGCCGGCCCCCCGCCCGGAGAGACCACCGTGCTGCCGCAGCCCCGCCCCGCCGCCCGCCGCCCACTGGCGGCCGCCGTCGCCCTGCTCGCCCTCACCGTCCCGCTCGCCGCCTGCGGCAGCTCCGGCAGCGGCGCCGACGCCGCCCGGGCCGCGATCTCCACCGGCCAGAACTCCGGGTCCGCGGCCGCCGCGCCGCCCAGCAGTGCCCCGCCGAAGCCGACCAAGGTCCTGATGCCGACCGGCCCGGCCACCCAGTTCACCAAGGCCCGGGACACCCCGGCCGGCCCGATCATGATGACCACCCTGGCCGGCGCCAAGTCCGGCGTCAGCGGCAAGGTCTGGATCTGGCTGCCGCCCGAGTACAACGACCCGAAGTACGCCAAGACCGGCTTCCCGGTGCTGACCCTGTACGCGGGCGGGCAGAGCGCCGGCTACAACACCTGGACCGACAACCAGCTGCCGATCCAGGAGATCGACCAGCAGCTGGTCGCCCAGGGCAAGGCCCACCCGTTCATCATGATCATGCCGGTGCAGAACCTGGACTCCAACGAGTCCAAGGCCCTGGAGTGCGCCGACATCCCCGGCCAGCCGAAGATCGGCACCTGGATGGCCGAGGACATCCCGGCCTTCGTCCGCGCCAACTTCCGCACCATCAAGGGCCGGGACGGCTGGGCCGTGATGGGCGCCTCCACCGGCGCGTTCTGCAGCGCCAAGCTCGCGCTCCAGCACCCCGACGTGTTCAAGGCCGCGGTGCCGATCGACGGCTACTGGAACCCCGACTCGCCGCTCTGGAAGGGCCACGAGCAGGAGCGCCTGGCCAACAGCCCCGACCAGCTGATCGCCGCCGGCGCCGCCGACGTGCGGATGCTGGCCACCGCGGGCGGCGCCAACCCGTACGAGATCAAGCTGGTGAAGAACTGGGTCGCCAAGGCCAAGGCCCCCACCACCGTGGAGTACTACGAGCAGCCCGGGGGCAAGCACCTCACCTCGGACTTCAAGAAGATGATCCCCACCACGCTGGAGTGGCTGACCGCCAACACCGCCGGGCCGGAGTCCGACTGACCGCGTCCGCGTCGGCGCCCGCACCTCCTGTGTCCGCGCCCGCACCCTTCCGTGTCCGCGTCCCCTGCGGCCGTGGACACGCCCGGGCCCGGGGAGGCGAAGGCAAAACTTCGCCAAAAACCGGGCCCGGAACCCCCGCAACGCTCTGACCTGCACATCAATCGGTCGTTCATTCACCCCTGATGGACTGCGGTCACCCTGGAGCCGTGGACCGGAGAACTGGACCGGGGTGTCGCACCGCGACCCCCGCTCCGGCCAGCCCCAGACCGTCGTGAAGAGAGCGCCATGTCCCGTCACCTGCTGTCCGTTGGTCCCGAGACCGCCCCTGCCCGGCAGGACCAGGCGCCCGCCGCGACGACCGACCCCGCCCCGACCGCCGACCCCGCCACGGTGTCCGAGCCGATCCCGTTCGCCGGGCTGCGCCTGGTGCACGCCGCCGTCCGGCGCGACCTGGCCCGGATCCCGCAGGCGCTGCGCCTGCTCCAGCCCGAGGACCGCGACGCGGCCGAAGCCCTCAAACGGCACTGGGACTTCGTCAACGCCATGATCACCTGCCACCACGAGCAGCAGGACACCCGGCTGTGGCCGGTGCTGCGCCGCTTCGCGCCCGAATTGCGGCTGCTGCTCAACTGGCTGGAGTCCGACCACCACAACCTCGACCAGTGCTTCACCCGCACCACCACGCTGGTCGGCATCGCCACCCGCGACCCGGCCAGCGCCTGGCCGGTCTCCTACGCGGTCGAGGAACTGGCCGCCCGGGTGGAGACCCACCTGCGGATCGAGGAGCGCCAGCTGCTGCCCCGGATGGCGGGCGTCTTCCAGCCCGGCTCCCGGATCGGCACCCTGCCCGAACTGCTCGACCTGCTGCGGGTCGCCGACGGCCCGTCCGCGTCCGACGCCCTGGTGTGGCTGCTGGAGGGCGTCGCCCCGGAGCAGATCGACCGGCTGCTCGCCGACTGCGACGACGAGACCGTGCGCCACTGGCCGCACTGGCGCGACACCTACGCCCGCTGCACCGACCGGCTGTGGGGGCCGACCGGGCAGTAACGGACCACCGGCCCGCCGCCGCCCGACGGGCCGGTCGTGATGTCCCGGCGGGACTGATGTCCCGCCGGGACATTTTCGGGAGTACGGTGGGGCCATGAACACCGACCGGCCCGCGCCGCACACCGCACCCGCGTCCGGGCCTGCACCCGCGTTCGGGCCTGCGTCCGGGCCCGGCCCCGGGGCTGTGTCCGGGCCCGGGGCTGTGTCCGGGACCGGTGCGCAGGGCGTCCCCGGGCCGCGCGGCACCGGGCCGGACGCGGTGGAGCCGGATGCGGCAGGGCGGGACGAGGCAGGGCCCCGGGACGGGGGCGGGGGTGGGGCCGGGCGGCGCGACCGCAAGGCCCGGCGCACCCGCGAGGCGATGGCCGCCGCCGCGCTGCGCCTCACCCTGGCGCACGGCTTCGCCGCCCTCGCCGTCGAGGACGTCACGGACGCCGCCGACGTCTCCCGCCGCACCTTCAGCCGCCACTTCGGCTCCCGCGAGGACGCCGTCCTGGACTGCCTGCGCGCCGACTTCGCCCGGATCAACGAGGCGCTCGCCGCCCGGCCCGCCGCCGAGTCGCCGGTCGCCGCCTACCGGGCCGCCGTCGCCGCCTGGCTGCACGACCCCGACCCCGAGCACCCCGCCTGGCACCGCCGCCCCGGCATGCGCGACCTGTTCGTCCTGATCGACGAGGAGCCCGCGCTGACCGCCGCGTTCCGCCGGATCTCGGTCGCCGAGGAGGAGCAGTCGATCAGGCTGGTCGCCGCCCGGCTCGGCCTGCACCCGGAGACCGACCTGCGCCCCGCCGTCGCCGTCGGCCTCGGCGTCGCCGCCCTGCACGCCGCCACCCGCACCTGGGTGCGCGACCCCGCGGGCGACCTGCCCACCCTGCTCGACCGCGCCTTCGACCTGGCGGCGGCCGAACCCCCCAGCTGACCACGGAAACTGACGAACCGTCAGCCCGCGGTCCCCACCAGCACCACCCCGCACCACCACGCACCACCCCGCGCCGACCACCCGTCGGCCGGGACCAGTACCACCCGCGCCCACCCCTTCGCGCGGCGCACGAGAGGAACCACCCATGACCACCCAGGAGTTCGCCGGCCGCACCGCCCTCGTCACCGGAGGCGCCTCCGGCATCGGCCTGGCGACCGCCACCCTGCTCGCCGAGCGCGGCGCGCAGGTCGCCGTCGCCGACTACAACCTGGACGGCGCCCGCGCGGCCGCCGCCGCGATCGAGGCCACCGGCGCGAAGGCGCTGGCCGTGCAGCTCGACGTCACCGACCCGGCCTCGGTCGAGGCCGCCGTCCGGGCCACCGTGGACGGCCTCGGCCCGCTCAGCCTCGCCGTCAACAACGCGGGCATCGGCGGCCCGGTCGCCCCCACCGGCGAGTACGAGCCGGAGGCGTGGCGCCGGGTGCTGGCCACCAACCTGGACGGCGTCTTCTACTCGATGCGCTACGAACTGCCGGAACTGCTGGCGGCCGGCGGCGGCTCGATCGTCAACATGGCCTCGATCCTCGGCACCAACGGCTTCGCCGGCTCGCCCGCGTACGTCGCCGCCAAGCACGGCGTGGTCGGCCTGACCAAGACCGCCGCGATCGAGTACGCCCCGCAGGGCGTGCGGGTCAACGCGGTCGGCCCCGGCTTCATCGACACCCCGCTGCTGAAGGACACCGACCCGGAGGGCCGCGAACTGCTGATCTCGCTGCACCCCGCCGGGCGGCTCGGCCGGGCCGAGGAGGTCGCCGAGCTGACCGTGTTCCTGCTGTCCGACCGGGCGTCCTTCGTCACCGGCAGCTACCACCTGGTCGACGGCGGCTACGCCGCCCGCTGAGCCGCCGTCAGGGGGGCCGTTTCCCCGGGGGGGACCCGCGCGCGAAGGAGCGTCGAAACCATGAAGGCAGTCCAGTACCGCACCGTCGGCGGCCACCCCGAGGTGGTCACCGTCCCCGATCCCGAGCCCGGCCCCGGGCAGGTGCTGCTGAAGGTCACCGCCGCGGGCGTCTGCCACTCCGACATCGCCGTGATGAGCTGGTCCGCCGAACAGCTGCCGTTCCCGCTGCCGCTGACCCTCGGCCACGAGGGCGTCGGCACCGTCGCCGGGTTCGGCGCGGGCGTCACCGGCCTCACCGAGGGCGAGTCGGTGGCCGTGTACGGCCCGTGGGGCTGCGGCAGCTGCGCCAAGTGCGCGGAGGGCAAGGAGAACTACTGCCTGCGGGCCACCGAACTCGGCATCATGCCGCCCGGGTTGGGCGCGCCCGGCGCGATGGCCGAGTACCTGGTCGTCGACGACCCGCGGCACCTCGTCCCGCTCGGCGACCTCGACCCGGTCCGCACCGTCCCGCTCACCGACGCCGGGCTGACGCCGTACCACGCGATCAAGCGCTCGCTGCCGAAGCTGCTGCCCGGCTCGACGGCGGTGGTGATCGGCACCGGCGGCCTCGGGCACGTGGCGATCCAGCTGCTGCGGACGATGACCGCGGCCCGGGTGATCGCGCTCGACGTCACCGAGGAGAAGCTCGCCCTGGCCCGCACGGTCGGCGCGCACGAGGCGGTCCTCTCGGACGGCGCGGCGGCCGGCAAGGTGCGCGAACTCACCGCCGGGCTGGGCGCGCAGGCCGTCTTCGACTTCGTCGGCGCCCCGCCCACCACGGCCCTGGCCGGGCAGCTGGCCGCCGTCGAGGGCGACGTCACCATCGTGGGCATCGGCGGCGGCACCCTGGCGGTCGGCTTCGGCGCGACGCCGTACGAGGTCTCCGTCACCTCCCCGTACTGGGGCAGCCGCTCCGAGCTGATCGAGGTCCTCGACCTGGCCCGGGCCGGCGCGGTCGACGTGCACGTCGAGACGTACGGCATCGACGAGGCGCCGCTCGCCTACGAGCGCCTGCACGCGGGCAAGATCAACGGCCGGGCGGTGATCCTCCCCAACGGCTGACGGCCCGTCGGCCCGTCGGCCCGTCGGTTCGTCGGTTCGCGGCCGGTGGCGGCTCCCTGCGCTCTCCGCAGGGGGTCGCCACCGGCCGTTCGCGTCAACCGGCCTTCGTGCTACCGGCGTTCGACCACCCGGACGGGGCCGCCCGGGTGCCAGCTGCTGATCACCAGGTGGTCGCCCGCGACCTCGGTCAGCACCGCGCCGGTGAGCTCCAGTCGGAACGCGTGGTAGGGGCCGGGCGGCGGTTCGGGCAGGCCCGCCTCGTACCCGGCGATCTCCGCCGGGTCGGTCAACTCGACGGCGCGCAGCGAGAGTTTGGCGTCCCCGCCGGCCAGGTCGGTGCCGGGCCCGGGGTTGGCGTGCAGCGCGCAGCGGCCGTCCCGGCGCAGGTCGGCGGCCTTGACCGCGCCGGCCATCGAACCGAGGTACAACTCGGCCCCGTGGAAGTCGACTTCGGTGCCGCTCACCCGGGGCGAGCCGTCCTTGGTGAGGGTGGCCAGGACGTGGTGCTTGTGCGCCTCGAAGCGGGCCCGGATCCGCGGGGCGAGGCCGGGGGCCTGCTGCTCGAACTCCTGCCAGGTCGTCATGGCGCGCAGTGTAGGCGCCGGGCCCGACAGTTCCCGGGAGGTGTCGGCGGCGCGGCCTACACTCGGCCGCATGGAGACCTACATCGCCTTCCTGCGGGCGATCAACGTCGGCGGCCGCACCGTGAAGATGGACCGGCTGCGGGAGCTGTTCGCCGGGCTGGGCCTGGAGGGCGTGCGGACGTACATCCAGAGCGGGAACGTCTTCTTCCGCACCGCCGAGACCGACCGGGCGGCGCTGGCGGCCCGGATCGAGGCGGGCCTGGCGGACGGGCTCGGCTACCCCGTGCCGGTGATGCTGCGGACGGTCGAGGAGGTCGAGGCGCTGCTCGCGCTCGACCCGTTCGCCGCGGTCGAGCCCGCCGAGGACAAGCGGCTGTGCGTGCTGTTCCTGTCCGAGCCGCTGCCGGACGAGGTCGCCGCCGCGCTGCCGGTCGCCTCGCCGAAGGGCGACTGGGAGATGGTCGGCGCCACGGCGGACGCGGCGTTCGTGGTGATGTACGTGCGCAACGGCCGGCTGAACGGGAACCCGGCCACCGCCTTCCCCAAGTCCTACCGGGGGCAGGCGACTTCGCGGTTCTTCCACACCACCGCGAAGATCGCCGCCGCGGCCCGCAAGGGCTGACGGGCCCGGACCCCGGGGCCCGGGCCTTGGGCTCCGGACCCCGGGCCTTGGGCCGCGTCAGTGCGGGCGGGCCGCGGCGGCCAGCCGTTCGGCCAACGCCGCGACCAGGCTGCGGAGTTGCTCCGGTTCGACGATCGTGAACGGGCGGTCGAGGGCCGCCAACACGCCCGGGAGCCAGTCGAGTTCGGCCACCCGCAGCTCGACGTCCGACCATCCGTCGGCGTCCGGTTCGCCGACCAGGGCCAGCCCGGCCGGCAGTTGCGCGCGGATCCGGGCCGCGTCCGCCCGGATCCGCAGCCGGACGCGGTGCCGGTGCGGGGCGGTGGCCAGGGCGTGCAGGACGCGCTCGGCCGGGTCCGGCCCGGCGGGCGGCTCGAAGGTGCCCGGCAGCGGGCGGGGCGCGGCCAGCCGGTCGAGCCGGAACAGCCGCTCCGCGTCCGCCCCGGTGTCCCACCCGGTCAGGTACCAGCGGCCCGCGTGCAGCACCAGCCCGTACGGCCGGACGGTCCGCTCGCGGGTGCGGCTGCCGGTGGCGGCGTCGTCGGTGGCGTCGCCGGTGGGGTCGCCGGTGCGGCGGTCCGCGCTGGTGTAGCGGAAGGCCAGCGGGCGGCGGTGGCGCACCGCGTCGGCGACGGTCAGCAGCGCCTCCGGGTCCGGAACGGCAGCGGAGGCCGCGGCGGCGGAGCTCGCGGCGGCGGGTGCGGCGGTGAAGGCCAGGGTCGACAGCAGGGCGTCCAGGCGGTGGGCGAGCCGGGGCGGCAGGACCCGGCGGATCTTCGCGGCGGCCGTCTCGCCCGCGGTGGCGGAGGCGGCGGACAGCCCCGCCCGCTGCGCGGCGGCCAGGCCGAACAGGGCCGCCAGCGCCTCCTCGTCGGTGAGCATCAGCGGCGGCATCCGGTGCCCGGGCGCGAGCCGGTAGCCGCCGTAGCGCCCGCGGACCGACTCCACCGGCAGGTCGAGGTCGACCAGGTGCGCGACGTACCGGCGGACGGTGCGCTCGTCCACCTCCAGCCGTTCGGCCAGCTCCGCGACGGTGCGGACGCCGCCGGACTGCAGCAGCTCCAGCAGGGCGAGGACACGGGCCAGGGGTCGGGTCATGGCGTCGATTCTCCTCCCGATACCGGGCGGATTCCGTCCGGTATCACCGCTAGCGTCGGAATCCGGAACCGGCCGCACCCGGTGTCCGGCGCCGCAGGCCGGTGCCGGACGCCGGTGCCGGACGCCCGGTGCTGAACGCCGGGGCCGGAACCACCGCACTGGAACACCGCACGGGAGCACCCCATGAACCTCGTCTCCGTCCGACTGATCACCGCCGACGTCGACCGCCTGGTCGCGTTCTACGAGCAGGCCACCGGCCTGACCGCCGTCCGGGCCACCCCCGACTTCGCCGAACTCCGCACGCCCGCCGGGACGTTGGCGATCGGCAGCACCCGCACCGTGCCGCTGTTCGCCCCGGGCTCGGCCGAGCCAGCCGCGAACCGCAGCGCCATCGTGGAGTTCCTGGTCGAGGACGTCGACCTGCTGCACCGCCGACTGGCCGACAGCGGCGCGGAGTTCGTCAGCGGGCCGACCACCCTGCCGTGGGGCAACCGCTCGCTGCTGCTCCGCGACCCGGACGGCACCCTGGTCAACTTCTTCACGCCGATGACGCCGGAGGCCCGGGCCCGGCAAGGGGTCTGACGGTCCGTCAGGAGGCGGGCGGCTGCTGGAGGGTGTTCAGCCAGACCAGCAGCAGGGCCGTCTCCGCCTCGCCCAGCGGGCCGGGGCGCTGCTTCAGCTGGGCCTCCAACTGGCGGGCGGCGGAGGCGAGTCGGTCCTCCTCGGGGGCGGGCGCGGCGGCCGACTCGTTCAGGCAGGAGGCGAAGACCGCGTCCCGGACCCGGGTGGACAGCTCCGGGTCGGCGAAGCGGTCGGGCTGGGAGAGCATGCTCAGAGTGACGCCGACGTTGGCCGCCAGGATCGCCTGCGCGGCCTGCTCGGTGGGGATCCGCAGGGCGCCGGCCGCCGCGCACCGGTCCAGGGTCTGCTTGAGCATGTCGAAGATCCGGGTGGCCGGTTCGGGCACCTCGGGCAGGACGGGCGAGAACATCAGCCGGTACAGCGCCCGGTTGGTCAGCGCGAAGACCATGTGGTCGTCCCAGCCCGCCCGCAGGTCGGCGACCGGGTCGGCGGTGACGGCGAGGGCCCGCTTGCGGTCGATGTAGCGCTCGAAGCCGTGCGCGACCAGCGCCATCAGCAGGCCGTTCTTGTCGCCGAACAGGCGGTACAGCACCGGCTGCTTGACGCCGACCGCGTCGCACACGGCGCGGGTCGAGACGTCGTTGTCCGCGGACTCCTCGAGCAGGTCCTCGGCGGCTTCGAGCATCCGGGAACGGAGGTCGCCGGTCCCCCGGGGGGCGGTGCCGGCGGGGGCAGTGCCGGTGGGGGTGGTACCTGCGGGGGCGGTACCGGTGGTGCCGGCGTCGTGCATGGCCTGTTCCTCGATTCCTCGCTGCCCGGGCCAGCGTAGTGGAGGGCGGCGCCGGGCCCTCCCGGTCGGGCGCGCGGGCGGGCCGGGCCGGGAGGGGGGTGGTGCTGCGGTGGTGCTGCTGTTCGGTGCTACTCGGTGCCGTTGAGCATGGCGGCGGTCAGGACGTGGCCGCCGATGCCCCAGCCGCCGTCGGTGACCTCCTCGACCAGCACCATGGTGTTCTGGCGGGCCCGCTCACCGTAGAGCTCGGCGTACAGGTCGGTGACGCGGTCGACGATCAACTGCTTCTGCTCCGCGGCCAGGGTGCCGGCGGGGACCTTGAAGTTGGCGAAAGGCACGGTGCTCTCCTCGTGAGGGGCGGTACTGGTGACGGTGACGGTGGTGGTGCGGGAGGGACTGGTGGCGGGTCAGACGATCCCGCCGTTGCTGCGGATGTTCTGGCCGTTGATCCAGCGGCCGGCCGGGCCGGCCAGGAAGACGGCCAGTTCGGCGATGTCCTCGGGGGTGCCGAGCCGTTCGAGCGGGGGCTGTGCGGCCAGCCGGTCGATGGTGGCGGCGTCCTTGCCGTCCAGGAACATCGCGGTGGCGGTGGGGCCGGGGGCGACGGTGTTCACGGTGACGTCCCGGCCGCGCAGCTCGCGGGCGAGCACCAGGGTCAGTGCCTCGACCGCGCCCTTGCTGGCCGCGTACGCCCCGTAGGCGGGGAACTGCAACCCGACCACCGAGGTGGAGAAGTTGATCAGCGCCCCGCCCCGGCGCAGTCGGCGGGCGGCCTGCTGGGCGACCACGAAGGTGCCGCGGACGTTGACCCGCTGGACCTCGTCGAAGTCGGCCAGGTCCAGTTCGGCGACCGGCGCCAGCCGCATCACCCCCGCGGTGTGCACGACCACGTCCAGCCCGCCGAACTCGGCCTCCACCAGGTCGAACGCGGCGGCCATGGCGTGCTCGTCCGCGACGTCCCCGCCGACGGCCACCGCCCGCCCCCCGGCCCCGACGACCTCGGCGACCAGCGCTTCGGCCTTGGCCCGGTTGCCGGAGTAGTGGACGGCGACGGGGTACCCGGCGGCGGCGAGCTGCCGGACCACGGCCCGGCCGATGCCGCCGGAACCGCCGGTGACCAG
Organism: Kitasatospora sp. YST-16; assembly: GCF_026802215.1. Lineage (NCBI taxonomy): Bacteria > Bacillati > Actinomycetota > Actinomycetes > Kitasatosporales > Streptomycetaceae > Kitasatospora > Kitasatospora sp. YST-16. Next base: position 1,843,306 of record NZ_CP113837.1, on the reverse strand, counting down.
GGCGACCCGGGGTGCTGATTCGGTGCTGGACATGGCACGGCCCTCCGTCATTTCGATGATCTCGCTGTGCTGCTGTCAACGATAACAGAGTTTTGGATCGTTGATACGGAGATTCTGTTGTCATCGAAACGGAGGGGTTGGCCGCCGGGTTCGCCGACGGCCCCGCGGCTCACCAGGCCCCGCTGATCGGCCCCCGGTCGCCCGCCCGTCCCGCACTGCCCGCCGTGCTCGCTTCGCCCGCGCCGTCCGCGTCGCCCGCGTCGTCCGTCGCGCCCAGCTCGGTCGCGATCCGGTCCAGCAGGGGGAGGGCTCGGGCCAGCAGGAGTCGCTCGGACTCGTCCAGGCTCGCGGTGAGCGCACGGGCGAGCAGGCCCACCCGCTGTCGCCGGTCGGCCTCGATCGCGTTCCGGCCCTGCGTGGTCAGGGTGAGCACCTTCTTGCGGGCGTCGTCCGGGTGCGGCCCGGCGGTCAGGTGGCCGGCCTCGGTGAGCTCCTTGACCGTGGCGGCCATGGTCTGGTGCCGCACGCCGCGGCTCGCCGCGAGTTCCGCGGTGGTCATCGGGCCCTGCCGGTCGAGCAGGTCCAGCACCGTCGCCGGGATGGGGGCGAGCTGGTCGTGCGGCCGACCGGCCCGGACCAGGCCGCTGATCGCCGCCCGCAGCTCGGCCGCGAGGTGCTCGGCCGCGAGCCGCTCGGCGGCGGGCTGTTCGGTCCGGGGCTCGGGGGAGGGGGAGGGGTGTGCCATGCGGTCACGCTACCAGTTGCACAGTCCGGACTGTACAGTCCAGACTGCACAGTCTCGCCTGTACATCTCTGCGGTTCCGTGAAAGGACTCCCGATGCGGCTGACCAAGCACGCCCACGCCTGCGTGACGCTCACCAAGGACGGCGCCCGGATGGTCGTCGACCCCGGCGCCTTCACGCCCGACGCCGCACAGGCGGTGGCCGGCGCGGCGGCGGTGCTGATCACCCACGAGCACTTCGACCACTTCGACGAGGAGGTGATCGGCGCGGCCCTGGAGGCCCGCCCCGAGCTGCGGGTCTACGGCCCCGCCGCGGTGGTGGAGCGGTGGACGGCGGCCCGGCGCGGCCAGGTGACGGCCGTCGCCGCCGGGGACGCGTTCACCGCGGCCGGCTTCGACGTCACCGTCCACGGCGACCTGCACGCCGCCATCCACCGCGACATCCCGCGCGTCGCGAACCTCGGCTACCTGGTCGACGGGCAGGTCTACCACCCGGGCGACGCCTACCACGTGCCCGAGGCCCCGGTCGGCACGCTGCTGCTGCCCGCCGCCGGCCCGTGGACCAGGACCGGCGAGGCCGCCGACTACGTCCGGGCGGTCGCCCCCGGGCGGCTGGTGCAGATCCACGAGGCGATGCTCAGCGAGATCGGGCAGCAGTCGATGGCCCGCATCCTCAGCCCGGGCATGCTCACCGACGTCCCGCTGGAGATCGTGCCGCCCGGCGACAGCATCGAGGTCTAGCAGGTCCAGCGGGTCTAGCAGGTCCAGCGGGTCCGGCGCCGGGGTCGGGTGCGGGACCGGGCGGGCCTCAGTGCGGGAAGGGGCGGGCCGGGCGCTGCCGGGGCAGGTCCTCGCGGAAGTCGGCGATCACGGAGGCGATCTCCCGGGTCGTGGCGGTGCCCTCCAGTCGGTCCAGGTAGAGGTTGCGGGCGGCCAGGGCCTCGACCGTGACGCCGAAGTACAGCGTCATCAGCGGGTTGACGAACAGCGTGCTGTCGCCGGTGTGCTCGGTGAAGCGGACGTTGCCGAACTCGCCGCGCAGCGCGGCGGCGACCGAGCCCTGCACGATGCTGGCCCGCTCGGGGTGCTCGGCGCGGGCGCGGGCCACGGCGTCCAGGTAGTGGGCGGCCTCGGGGGAGTCGGCGGGGATCGAGAACGCGCCGAGGTAGCCGCCGTCGCGGTGCAGGGCAGCGAGATTTTCCAGCACCAGGGCGTGGCTGACGCCGTGGTGGGCGTCGACGCCGAAGCCGAGGCAGGCGACCAGGCGCTGCGGCACGTTCCGGAGCCCGGCGACGGCCGCCAGCGAGGCCATGTCCTCCTCCGGGGTGCCCAGGCCCGCTTCGTCGCCGCGCAGCAGGATGTCGGTGCCGCCGTCCACCAGCAGGATCGCGTCGATCCCGAGCCGCCGCACCAGCGTCCGGTAGGCGGTCCGCAGCGGTTTGACCCCGGTCGAGGCGAACGCCCAGACGGCGTCCGGCAGTTGGTGGTCGCGCAGCCAGCGGGCCAGCGAGCGTTCGGGGAACTTGGTTTCGGCGGACGGGGTGTCGGGCGTGATCCGGGCCAGGTGCGGTCCGGCCCAGGCCCCGCCGTCCAGACCGTAGTGGTGGGTGAAGGACAGGTTCGCCAGGTGGACTTCGCGCCCGGCGGCCCGCAGCGCGAGGGCGAGCGGCAGTCCCGCGTACACGTCGTGGCCGCCGCCCGCGCCGGCGATCAGGATCCGTTCGGCGCCCAACAGGCGGGTGAGCAGCGGTGGTTGGAAGAACGCATCGGTGGTGGTCATCGGGGGCGGAGGCTAGCAGCCGCCCGGCACCGGAGGGGACCGGTTTTCCTGCGGGCCACCCGCCCGGGGCCAGGCGCGCAGGGCTGCCGGGCGCGCAGGGCGGCCAGGTGCGCAGGGGGGCAGGGCGGGTCTCAGTGCGGGAAGGCCCGGGGTGGGCGCTGTCGGGGGAGGGAGTCCTGGAAGCGGCCGATGGCGGCGGCGACCTGGCCGAGCAGGACGGTGTGTTCCAGGCGGTCCAGGTAGAGGTGCCGGGCGGCGAGGGCTTCGACGGTGGCGCCGAAGTAGAGGGTCATCAGCGGGTTGATGAACAGGGCGCTGCTGCCGGTGCGTTCGGTGAAGCGGACGTCGCCGAACTCGCCGCGCAGCGCGGCGGCGACCGAGCCGTGCACGATGCTGGGGTGTTCGGGGTGCTCGTCGCGGGCGTGGGCGACGGCGTCCAGGTAGTGGGCGGCCTCGGGGGAGTCGGCGGGGATGGAGAACGCGCCGAGGTAGCCGCCGTCGCGGTGCAGGGCGGCGAGGTTCTCCAGCACCAGGCTGTGGCTGACGCCGTGGTACGCGTCGATGCCGAACCCCAGGCAGGCGACCAGGCGTTGCGGGATCTCGTCGAGTCCGGCGACGGCGGCGAGCGAGGTCATGTCCTCCTCCGGGGTGCCGAGTCCGGCCTCGTCGCCGCGCAGCAGGATGTCGGTGCCGCCGTCCACCAGCAGGATCGCGTCGATGCCGAGCAGGTCGACCAGCGCCCGGTACGCCGCCCGCAGCGGCTGTACCCCGGTGGGCGGGAACGCCCAGACGGTGTCCGGCAGTTGGTGGTCGCGCAGCCAGCGGGCCAGCGAGCGTTCGGGGAAGTACCGGTCGGCCGAGCGGACGTCCGGCGTGATCCGGGCCAGCTCGGGGGCCGCCCAGACGTCCAGGTCCAGCCCGTGCAGGCTGCTGAACGAGAAGTTCGCCAGGTGGACTTCGCGCCCGGCGGCCCGCAGCGCGAGGGCGAGCGGCAGTCCCGCGTACACGTCGAAGCCGCCGCCCGCCCCGGCGATCAGGATCCGTTCGGCGCCCAGCAGGCGGGTGAGCAGCGGCGGCTGCAGGAGACTCGTCACCCGCGGGAAGGTAGCAGCCGCCGGCTCCGGCCCGGGGCCCTTTCCGCAGCCGGGGCCCCGGGGGTCCGGTCAGCCGGGCTGGGAGCGGTGGAGGAGTTCGCGGGCGTCGGCGAGGTCCTCGGGGGTGGGGGCGTCGTCCTGGGTGAGGTGGGTGCGCCAGTAGCCGGTGGAGCGGACGGCGGAGCGGGGGAGGCCGCGGTCCTCGACCAGGTGGCGGCGGAGGGCGCGGACGGTGGCGGCCTCGCCGGCCAGCCAGGCGGGGCCGGGGTCGGGCGGGAGCGCGGCGGAGCGGACGGCGGCGAGCAGGCGGGCGCCGTGCGGGGCGTCCCCGCGGTGCACCCAGTGGGCGGTCAAGTCGCCGAAGCCGAGCAGGGGTTGGTGCTCCTCGGGGCCGGCGACCTCGATCCAGGCGTGGGCCCGGGCGTCGGCCGGCAGGGCCTCGACCAGGGTGCCGAGGGCGGGCAGCGCGGACTCGTCGCAGGCCAGCAGCAGCGGCCGGCCGCCGTCCAGCGGGAACGGGCGGGCGGACTCGGGGGAGGGCCCGGACATCGCCAGCACCTGCCCGGGCCGGGCCCGCGCGGCCCACGCGGCGGCCGGTCCGACCGCGCCGTCCTCCCCGAGGCCCTCCCCGGAGGCTCCGGGCAGGACGAAGTCGACGTCCACGGTGTGGAGTTCGGCGTCGTGGGCGCGCAGGGTGAAGGGCCGCACCCAGGGGCGGCGGGCCGCGGGGACGGCGTGGTACCGGCCCACCAGGTCCTGGCCGGGGCGCGGGAAGTGCAGCTCGACCTGCTGGTCGGGCCCGGCCAGGGCGAACCCGCCGGGCGGCAGCGCGAAGGTGACCCGGACGGTCCGCGGCGTGGGCCGGCACACCGCGGTGACGGTCAGGCGGCGGATCGGCAGGTCGGACACGGTGCGCTCCCGGCAGGCTCGGCGGATGGACCGCCCCAGCCTGCCGGGCCCCGCCCACAGACCGCTGTCATCCCGCTGTCACCCGCCCCAAGGGCTCAAGGGGCGCGAGGGGCCCAGGGCGCTCAGGGCGCTCAGGGCGCTCAGTGCGAGAGCACGTCCTGCACCGCGTCCGGGGTCCGCCCGATCACGGTGTAGCCGTCGTCCGCGGTGATGATCGGACGCTGGATGAGGACCGGGTTGGCGGCCATCGCGGCCACCCAGCGGGCCCGGTCGGCGTCCTCGCGGCCCCAGGAGCGCAGGTCCAGCTCCTCGGCCACGGCCTCGTCCAGCCGAGCCACGTCCCACGGCTCCAGGCCCAACCGGCCCAGCACCTCGGCGAGTTCGGCGGCCGTCGGCGGCTCCTCCAGGTAGCGGCGCACGGTGTACTCCACGCCGGCCGCGTCGAGTTCGCCCTGGGCGGTGCGGCACTTGCTGCACTGCGGGTTGATCCAGATCTCCATGGCCGTCCAGCCTACCGACCCCGGCTTATCGACCCCGGCCCGTCCGAGGTCCGTCCCCGGCCGTCGCCGCCCGCGCGAGGCGCGCTCACTGCCCGCGCGCGAGCAGGGTGAGCGTCAGGCCGCCCGCGTGCGAGGTCCGGACCGGCGTGTAGCGGGACTTGAGCGCCTCGGCCTGGGCGGGGGAGAGGTCCGCGTAGGGGTCGGGCGACTCGCCGACGGCGACCACCCACACCCGCGGGTCCGCCCCGAGGCAGTCCGCGGGGACGGGGCACTCCAGCGCGAAGAAGTCGTTCAGCCGGACGGCGTCGGTTCGGACGAACACGTCCCGCAGCCGGTCGGAGCGCGGCAGGTAGTAGCGCACCCCCAGGTCGAGCATCAGGTAGGACGCGCCCCCGCGGGGCGGGACGATCGCGTCACCGGGGCGGTAGTCGGCGGCCAGCAGCGCGGCGGTGCCCTTCAGGTCGTAGTCGTCGTGCGCGTCGGCGGCGCGCAGCCCCCACTGGGTGGGCAGGGCGAGGGCGCCGAGCACCAGCAGCAGGACCGGCCGGACCCCGCGCCGTCCCGGCACCCCCACCCCCACGCCCACCCCGGCACCGGCCAGCATCGCCCAGGCCGGGACGGTGAACAGCAGGTAGCGGCCGGTCCAGTACGAGGAGGAGCCCTGGGACAGGACCCACACGGCCAGCAGGGGCAGCACCGCCAGCAGCACGGCCTGGAGGGCCGCCGCCCGGGACGCCCGGCGGACGCAGGCCGGCACGGCCACCGCCAGCAGCCCGGCCGCCACGGCCCCGGACCCGAACAGGCTCGGCAGGACCTTCACCAGGCCGGACACCGGCGGCGCCCCGATCCAGGAGATCTGCCGGCCCGCCTGCCGCTGCCCGGCCAGCACGAGCGGCAGCAGGGCGACGGCCGCCCCCGCGCAGGCGAGGCCGTACCCGGGCAGCACGTGCCGCCACGGCCGGCCCCGGAGCCGGACCGCCACCACCGCCGCGTGCCCGGCCAGGGCGGCGACGGCCACCAGGTGGAACGCCCCCGCGAGCAGGACGCAGACCGCGTACCCGCACCACCACCGGGGCCGGACGGGCCCCGGCTCCTCCAGCGCCCGGAGCAGGAACCAGGTCGCCGCGGCCACGGCGAGGACGGCGAAGGCGTACCCGCGGGCCTCCTGGGCGTACCGGGAGACCGACGGGAGGGCCGCGAACAGCAGCCCGGCGGGGAGCGCGGCCGGCGCGCCGAAGAGCTTGCCCGCCCCCAACGCGACCAGCGCGGCCGTGGCGGTCATCGCCAGCAGGCCCGGCGCCCGGAGGCTGGTCGGGGAGTCGCCGAACACGGCGATCCAGTAGTGCAGGGCCAGGTAGTAGGCGCCGGAGACCGCGTCGACGCGGTGCAGCAGGTCCAGCAGTTCGCCGGTGTTCCGGGTGGCGGCGCTCCAGGTGGCGAGCTCGTCCCGCCAGAGCTGCGGGGTGCCGATCCGGTAGGCCCCGAGGACGAACGCGAGCGCGGCCGGCCAGAGCCACCGCCCGTGCCGCTCCCCGCGCAGCGCGGACGCGGAGAGCCGGCCGCGGAACCGGAGCCGAGGACGGGGCCGGGGCCGGGGCAGCGGGAGGGGTAAGACGGGCGCGCCGGTCACGGGGGGAGAGCCGGAGGGCACGCGGAGACGTCGGAACATGAGTGGCCGGTTCCTCACTGGAACGATCGGGTGGACAGGGGTTCCGAAGCCCTCGGCTCCGGTTCGGGCGCTCCCGTCCCGGCCGATCGCACGCCAACCACAGCCCCCCGGGCGCAAACTAGCAACCCCCGGCCGCGGCCGTCCCCCGTTTGCGAACACCCGTACGCATCCACGCGCATCCGTGCCCGTCCGTCCGTGTCCGTCCACGCGCCGTGCCTGTCCGTGCGCATCCGTGCCCGTCCGCGCACCTCGGCGGTGACCCGGCTCACAGCACGTCGTCCTGTTCGGCCGGAACGGGCCGAAGGTCCCGAACCGTCGGGACTTTGGCGTGCGGTGGCCGGGAGCCGCCGCACGCGACGATGGAGGGGAGGACCCACCCGTACCCGCCGTTCAGGAGGTCAGCATGGCAGCGTGGCCCGCCACCGCAGTCCGCCCGGCCGGGGCGCGCTGGGAGGCCGCGATGGCGCAGGCGCTGCGCGCCCCGGCCTGGGTGCGGCTGCTGCCGGTGCTGCTGGTGGTCGCCGACCTGGTGATGGAGTGGTCCATCCCCAGCTCGGTCGCGGCCGGCTTCCTGCTCACCGTGATCCCGGTGGTGGTCGCCTTCAGCGGCGGCCCCGCGCTGGTCGCCTGCTCCACCGCCGTCACCGTCGCGCTCCAGGCGCTGCTCGCGCTGCGGGCCGGCCACCTGACCGAGCAGCACCACCTGTGGACGTACCTGGCCACCGCGCTGGCCGGCGCGATGGGCGCGGGGCTGGCCCGGCAGCGCCGCCGCCAGGCCCGCGACCTGGCCCGGGTGCGCGCCGTCGCCGACACCCTCCAGCACACCGTGCTGCGCCCGGTCCCGGCCCGCGCCGGGGGCCTGCGCGCCGCCGGGCTCTACCACCCCGCGCAGGCGGACGTCGGCATCGGCGGCGACCTGTACGAGGTGTGCGAGACCCAGTACGGCACCCGGATCCTGCTCGGGGACGTCCGCGGCAAGGGGCTGGACGCGGTGCGGACCGTCGCCGACGTGATCGGCGCGTTCCGGGTCGCCGCCTACGAGACCGCCGAACTGGGCGAGCTGGCGGCCAAGTTGGACCGCCAGGTGCACCGGGCCGCCGAACAGCGCGGCGACCGCGAGCTGTTCGTCACCGCGGTGCTGCTCGAACACCGCCCCGGCGGGACCGAGCTCGGCCTGGTCAACCGGGGCCACCTGGCCCCGCTGCTGCTGGCCCCGGGCAGCGTCGGCACCGTCCGCTGCCCCGAGGACCTCCCGCTGGGCCTGGGCCACCTGGCGGCCGGCCCCGTCGAGCCGCCCGCCACCGTCCCGCTGCCGCCCGGCCGCACCCTGCTGCTGCACACCGACGGCCTCACCGAGGCCCGCGACCGCACCGGCGCGTTCTACCCGCTCGCCGCCCGCCTGGGCACCCTGCCCGCCACCGACCCGGACGCCGTGGTCTCCTTCCTCGACCGGGACGTCCGCCGCCACGCCGGCTCCCTGACCGACGACGTGGCGGTCCTCGCCTTCACCACCGCCTGAAGCCCGAAGCCTGAAGCCTGAAGCCTGAAGCCCGAAGCCTGAACGCCTGAAGCCGCACCCGCGGGAACCGCCAGGGGGCTCACGGCCCGTTGGTGACCGCGTTCTGGATCGCGCCGACCTGCAGCTGGTGGTCGTTCAGCACCTGGTCGTAACTGCCGTCGGTGATCAGCCGGTTCATCGCCCGCATCAGGACGTCGCGCAGCTGCTGGTCGTCCTTGCGCAGCGCGATGCCGAACGGGCGGGGCTGCAGCTGCGGGCCGCCGACCTGCAGGGTGTTGCCGTTGTCGACGGTCTGCGCGGCGTACGTGACCTTCGGGTAGTCGGTGACGAAGGCGTCCGCGCGGCCCTTCAGGTTGTCGACGGCGGCGCCGTCGCTGTCGGTCTCCATGACGGTCAGCGGCTTGTTGTTGTGGTCGCAGACCGTCTTCTGCCGGCTCACCAGGTCGGCGTGGGTGGTGCCCTTCTTGACCGTGACGGTGTGCCCGCACAGGTCGTCGATCTCGTGGATGTTCTGCGGGTTGCCCTTGTCGACGGCGATGCCGATGCCGGCCATGAAGTAGTCGACGAAGTCCACGCCGGGGTTGACCTGCTTGCCGTCCTTGTCGACGCCCTGCTCGCGCTCGCGGGTGTCGGTGATCCCGGACATGGCGATGTCGTACTTGTGGTCGAGCAGCCCGGGCAGCACGTTGGCGAACGGCCCGACGTCCTGGAACTCCATCCGGACCCCGAGCAGCGCGCCCAGCTTCTGCGCCAGGTGCGGGTCCAGCCCGTCCGGTTCGTTGCGGTCGTTGCGGTACACCACCGGCGCGGCCGTGAACGAGGCGCCGACGGTCACCACCCCGGCCTTGCGCACCCGTTCGGGCAGCAGCGCGCGCAGGTCCGCGGGTCTGTGCGGGTCGTCGCCGATCCCGGCGATGCCGCAGCCGCTCAACAGCAGCGTCCCGCCCATCACGGCGGCGAGCGCGGCGCGCCCCCGCCGGTTCCACTGAGCCATGTCGTCTCTCCCCGTGGTCGACGCGGAACACGACAAGCCCAGGGACGACGGACGGCACGGCGGCATGGCCGCGGAACGCGGCATGGCAATACCGAGGAAGACCCCTCGGCCGGCCGCCGTTCCGGCTAGATCGTTCCGACTATAGCCAGCATGGTCACGACAGCCCAACGCCGCCCGCCAACTACTCTCCGTCAACCCCGGTTTGACGCCCGATCAGCACCCATCGGCCCCGTTTCGTCCCGCCGCCGCCCCACCGCGGCCCCAGCACGGGGGGTGCGCGGGGTCAGGACCAGGCCGGGTCCTCGAAGGACGGCATGGTGTCGGGGCCGCCGTCCTTCGCGGTGGGCAGCGGGCTCGGGGCGGGCCCGAACGGGGCGGTGGTGCGCGGGTCCTGGACCCAGGCGTCCGCCACCACCGTCACGTTGCCGGGCACGCCGATGGTGACGGTCACCCCGGTGCCGTCGGGGGCGGCGGCGCTGATCTCGTCCGCCGAACCGCCCTCGTTCAGGGTGTAGCCGCGGCCCTTCCAGTACGCCTCGACCTGGTCCAGCAGCCGGGACCGGTTGGCGTCCGAGATCCGGGTCAGCACGTACCGGCGGAGCGTCAGCTGCGCGGTGCCGTCGTTGCCGCGGGCCGCGTTCTCGTGCGGCACCGCCCGGAACGCGTCGTCGGCGTACCGCACCGCGGGGCTGAGCGCCCCGGTGGTCCCGGCCACCAGCTCCTGGAGCCGGGCCCTGGCGGTGTCCAGCGCCACCACCGTGCGGCCCGAGCCGCCAGCCGCCCCGTCACCGCCGGACGACCCGCAGCCCGCCGCGCCCAGGCCCAGCACCAGCACCGCGACGGCACCCGCCACCCGCAGCCTCATCCGACCTCCCGCTCCCCACCGATTCCGGCCCGTACGATCCCTCCGGCCCGTCCGGACCGGCCCGCCCCGCCCTGTCCCCGACCCTAGACCGACCAGAACGGGTCCTGCCGCCGGGGCATGGTGTCCATCGCCCCGTCCGGCCCGATCGGCACCGTGCTGTCGCCGCCGAACGGGTACGAGGTGTCCGGCGCGGTCAGCCCGTCGACCCGGGCCAGCAGCGTGCCGTTGCCCGCGAAGCCGATCCGGAACTCGGCCGTCCCGTGCCCGGACTTCGCCCGCAGCAGCGGCAGCACCGGGTCGTCCTCGCCGTCGACCGTCCAGCCGCGCTCCCGCCAGGCCCGGCCCAGCTGGGCGAGCAGTTCGGGGTAGCGGTGCTCGGCCACCCGGGTCAGCAGGTAGCGCCGCTTCTCCAGGTGCGCGGTGCCGTCCGGCTCGCGGGTGAACGCGTGCTCGTGGGCGACCGCGACGTACGGGCCGTCCGCCCAGACCGCGGGCGGGGTGAGCGCGGGGGGAGCGGAGTCCAGCAGCTCGTCCACCGCGGACCGCGCGGCGAGCAGCTCGCGCGCCAGGTCGTCGTTCATCGGTACTCCTGTCCGGACACCCGGTCGCCGTGGCCGGAGACGATCAAGCCCATGTTGCGCAGCGAGTGCCCGTCCCGGCCGTCGCCCTGGTTCCAGTAGTCCGAGTGCGACTCGAAGCCCAGCGGGCCGTCCGCGACGTCGAAGCGGTGCGCCCCGAACTCGCTGCTCGCCGGGTCCTGGCCGAACCACAGCTCGTGCGGGTCGTCGTGCCCGGCGATCTTGTCGCCGATGAACCCGCCGGCCACCGCGCCCAGCGGGCCGGCCAGCACCCCGCCGATGCCCGCGCCGATGCCGATGCCCTTCGCCTCGCTGTGGCTGGGCAGGTGCGAGACCGGGTCGTGCTCGGCCGCGCCCACCCACACGTGGTCGGCGCCGACGCCCAGCTGCCCGGCCTGCTGCGCGCCGGTGCCGGGCGAGCCGACCAGCACGATGTCGTCCGCGGGGATGCCGCCGGGGCGCTGCGCGGCCTGCCCGACGGTGAACGAGCCGTACGAGTGGCCCAGCGCGGTCAGGTGCGCGGGCTGGCCCTCGTGCGAGGCGCGCAGGCCCTGCAGGAAGCCCTGGTACGCCTCGCCGCCCTGCTTGGCCCGGTCCTCGCCGGCCACCGCGAACATGTCCGCGCTGATGCCCTTGACCTGCGGGGTGTCGTAGCCGAGCCAGGCGATCGAGGCGGTGGAGCGGCTCGGGTCGGTGTCGTGCGCGGCCTGCCACAGGTCGCGGGCCCGGTTGGCGTCGCCGCCCGCCATGTTCTTGACCTCGGTGTTCAGGCCCGGCACGTACGCCACCACGTCGTCCGCGGTGTCCGGGTTGCCGTACGCGATGGCGGCCCGGCCCTGGCCCTGGTCGCCGATCACCATCAGGTAGGCGGGCGGCTGCTTGCCCTGGTCGTCGCGGAGCCGGCCCTGGATGGCCTTGAAGCCCTCCAGCTTCTTCTTGTCCCAGTCGGAGAGGTCCTGACGGGAGGACAGGTCGGCGACCATCCGGTCCAGGTTGATCCGGTTGGCCTGGTCGCGGGCCGGGGTCGGCATGCCGTCGCGGTTGCCGAGCTCGGCCGGGTACTTCTGGATCAGGCGCTGCTGCTCGTCCGGCGGGAGCGACTTCCACCAGGCGTTGACCTCGGTCGGCGGGGCGTCCTTGCCGGGCATGCCCGCGCGGACCAGGTCCTCGTCGCCGCCGAACGGGTTGAGCGCGTCCAGCACGGCGCTGTTCAGGCGCATCGCGGCGGTGCCCGGGTCCAGGCCGGCGCCGGTCCGGGCGTCGTTGGTGTACTGGCGCAGGCGCTGCGCGGTGACCTGGTCGGCGTGCGCGGCCTCGGAGAGCGCGTCGGCGATCCGGTCGCGCAGCTCGGTGCCCTGCCGGGAGCGGTCGGGGGCGTCGGGGTCGTGGCGTTCGGCGGCGCTCGGCGGCGGCCAGGAGATCCCGCCGTCGTCCGAGACGGTGAAGCCGCCCGCGTCGGCGTCGGCGAGCGCGGCCCGGAGCTTGGAGCGGGCCAGCAGGAACGCCTCCGCGCCCTCCCGCAGGACGGGCGCGATCCGCGCCAACTCCAGGTGCGCGGCGGTCAGTTTGCCGGTGGTCCGGGCCAGCGACTGCTGGGCGCTGTCCGCGGCGGTGCCGCGCCAGCCGGAGTTGCGCACCCGGCCGTCCACCCCGTCCCGCCAGGTGTCGGCGTGGCCGGAGAACGCGGCGGCCAGCGAGGCGTACGCGTCGGCGGCGGTGAACAGCCGGTTCGGGTCCGCGTCGCGGAGCGTGGGGATGTCCATGGTCACCGCCCCGCCAGTCCGGTCGCCACGTCCTGCTCGGCGCGCCGGTAGTTCGCGGCGGTCTGCCGCAGGTTGCCGCCCTGCCGGTCCATCTCGGCGGAGAGGCTGTCCAGCAGCCGCTTCCACTCGTCCGTGCAGGAGTTCAACTCACTGCCGGTGGTCCAGCCGCGCAGCCCGGCCTCGGCGTCGTCCGAGGCCCCGAGCACCTGCGAAGTGCTCGGCGGCACCTGCTCGGCGACGTTCCCCGCGGTCTGCCCCGCCCCGTCCAACTCGCCGGGCTCCACCTGGAATCCGCCGCCGCTACCGCCGCTGCCGCCCGGGCCCACACTCAACACGCCATCCCCCACCACCGGTGTCGGTCCGACCACTTGAGCGCGCCATGCTAGCGAACCGGAGGCCCGAAGACCCAGCCGTTCACCACCAGTTGGTGCTCTTCCCGCAATTTCTGCACTTGGCGGGCCCTTTGCCCGGCATTTGCCATTCCGGGCAGCCCCGCCCTTTCCCGGCGGGCCGCCGGTACAGTCGGGTGGCCCGGGGATCCAGCCGCCCCCGAACCGTCGGACCGCGAACCGCAGGAGCCCGAGTGAAGCCCACCAGCACCGCCCGGCGCACCGCTCCGGCCCTCGTGCTGCTCGCCGTGCTGGCGGGCTGCTCGGCCCCGCCCCGGCACGACGGCGGACCGCCGGACCAGGTGCCCGCCGACCCGGCCGTCCAGCTGTCGGCCACCCCGTCCGCCCCTGTGTCCGCCCCGGTGTCCGCCCCGGTGTCCGCCGCGCCGTTCGATCCGGCGGCGTGGCCCACCGAGCCGGCGCCCGTGTCCGGCAGGCAGGGCCCGGTGGCCGTGGTGGTCGAGGCCGGGTACAGCGGGGAGGCGTACCTGCAACGGCTCGCCGCCACCTGGGGCGTGACGATGGAGGAACGGGCGAAGGTCGACTTCCCCGGCCGGCCCGCGGTCTGGCACCGGACCGGCCGCCGCACCGCCGACGGCTCCGCCCTCAGCATCAGCGCGACCTGGACCGAGGGCGGTGACCTCGAACTGGCCGGTTGCACGGCGGCCTTCAGCGCTCCCGGGGCGGCCGAATTCCTCGCGGACTGCGCTCGACTCGACTACCCCGGCGCCGATCCGACCGCCTCCGCGGACTGGGTGCGGGGCATGCTGCCGCGCCTGCACAGTGCCTTCGAGACGGCGAAGGGCGCCGCGGTGGACAGCCCGCTGCGGCAGTCCGGCCCGGTCGCCCTCTTGCTCCAGGAGAGCGCCGACCCGTCGCCCGGCGGGGACAACCGCACGGTCTACCTGATCGGCACCGGCCGGAAGTGACGTCTGGTCGGAACGGCCGTCCGGTCAGGCCGTCCCGGTCAGCGCCGGGCCCCGTTCGGGGGCCGGAGCGGCGGCGGGGGCGGGGGCGGGGCGCAGCAGGACGGCGACCAGGGCGGCGGTGACGGCGAGGGTCGCGGAGCCGCAGCGCAGGGCGAGGTGCAGGGCGTCGACGAACGAGGCGTCGACGGCGGCCCGGACGGGGGCGGGGGCGGGGAGGCGCCGGTGGCGGCGGCGCGGCCGGTGAGGGCGGCGACGGCGTGTGCGGCGCCGTCGGCGGGCAGGCCCAGGCGGTGCAGGGCGGTGGTGAGGTTGCCGGTCAGCCGGGCGGTCAGGACGGCGCCGAGGACGGCGATGCCGAGCACGCCGCCGAGTTCGCGCAGCGTGTTGATGGTCGCGGAGGCCATCCCGGTCTGCGCCGGGGCGACCCGGCCGAGCACCGCGATCGACACCGGGGTGAAGGTCAGGCCCATGCCGAAGCCGAGCAGCACCAGCGTCCAGGCGTACGACCAGTAGTGCGCCTGCGCCGGGTACAGCGACAGTCCGCCGAGGCCGACCGCGCACAGGGCGATGCCCAGCACCAGGGGCGGGCGGACCCCGTGACGGGTGGTCAGGCGGCCGGACAGCGGCGCGGCGAACATGATCACGCCGCTCAGCGGCAGCCCCGCGTACCCGGCGGCGGTCGGCGTCCAGCGCATCACGCCCTGCAGCATCAGCGGCAGGAAGAACATCGCGCCGAACATCCCGAAGCTCACCATCAGCCCGCTCAGCAGCGCCCCCGCCAGCACCCGGTCGCGGAACAGCCGCAGCTCCACCATCGGTTCGGCGGACCGCAGTTCGACCGCGGCGAAGAGCGCCAGCAGGACGGCCGCGGCGGCCCCGCAGCCCAGCACCCGGGTGTCCGTCCAGCCCCGGCCCGGGCCCTCGACCAGGGCGTACACCAGCGCGCCCAGTCCGCCGGCGGAGAGCAGCAGGCCGGGCAGGTCGATCCGCCGTTCGCGCGGGGCGATCTCCGGCAGCACCCGGTGGGCCAGCAGCAGGCCGACCGCCCCGACCGGGACGTTGATCCAGAACACACTGGCCCAGCCGAACGCGTCCACCATCGGGCCGCCGACCACCGGCCCGACGGACAGGCCGAGCGCCGAGACGCCCGACCACAGGCCGATCGCCCGGGCCCGTTCCCGCTCGTCGGTGAACACCTCCCGCAGGATCGCCAGGCTGCCCGGCGTCAGCAGCGCCGCCCCGACGCCCTGCAGCATCCGGGCGGCGACCAGCGCCCCGGTGCCGCCCGCGAGCGCGGCCGCGGCCGAGCCGAGCGTGAACAGCGCCAGCCCGAGCCGGAACACCCGGGTGCGGCCGTACCGGTCGCCGAGCGTGCCGCCGGTCAGCAGCAGCGCCGCGTACACCAGGCTGTAGCCCTCGGCGACCCACTGCAGGCCGCTGATGCCCGCGTCCAGGTCCCGGCCGATCCGGGGGAGGGCGATGTTGACGATGACGTTGTCCAGCATCGCCATGAACATCGTGACGCAGAGCGTGGCGAGCGCCTGCCGCTTGCGCCGGGCGTCCTTGCCGTTTCCCGCTGTCTCCACCGATCCCCCTCCGGGCACGCCGAGTACCCCCTAACGGTGTTAGGGGGCGCGATTGCGCACTCAGCATCGCCCTAACGGTGTTAGATTGCAAGCGCGAACCGTGCCCGCCGCCACCCCGAGGAGCACCCGTGGCCCCGAACCCCGCCACGCCGAACCCCGCCACCCCGTCGGACGCCGTCCTGCCGGACGCCGCCGCGCCGGACACCGACACCCCGCCGGACGCCCCCGCGCCGGACGCCCCGGCCCGCGCCCTCACCCGCGCGTGCATCGCCGCCGCCGCGCTGCGGGTCCTCGCCCGCGACGGCCTGGCCGGCCTCTCCATGCGCAAGGTCGCCGCCGAGGTCGGGGTGAAGGCCGCCTCGCTCTACTGGCACGTCCGCAACAAGGAGGAACTCCTCGACCTGCTCAACGACGCGCTCGTCGCGGGCGCCGAAATCCCGCCCCGCACCGGCGACTGGCGCGCCCAGTACCTCGAGTACGGCCGCCGCTACCGCGCCCTGCTGCTCGCCACCCGCGACGCCGCCCGGATCGTGGCCGGCCGCCTCGCCACCGGCCCGCACATCCTGGCCGTGCTGGAGGACCAGCTCGACCGGCTGCGCGGCGCCGGCTTCACCGACGCCGACGCCGCGATGGCCTCCTACCTGCTCTCCGCCTACGTGCAGGGCTTCGTCCTGCAGGAGCAGTCCCCGCTCTCCGCCGCCGAGGCGGCCGGCGCCACCCGCGGCGAGGTCGCCCGCGCCGCCGGGGAGGTCTTCCGCACCCTGCCCGCCGAGACCCACCCCAACCTGGTCGCCCTCGCCGCCGACCTCACCGACCCGGACATGGACGCCCGCTTCGAGTTCGGCCTGCACCGCCTCGCCGACGGCCTCGCCACCCTGCTCCCGACGCCCCGTCAGACGCCCGGCCAAGAGCCCCGCTAGCCGCCCGGCGCGTCCAGGTACGGGCTGTACAGCGCCGACAGGAAGCGGGTGGCGAGCCGGTCGCGCAGCTGCGGGGGCAGGCCGTCGAGCAGGCGGTTGACGCCCGCCATCCGGGTGCCGGCGCCGGGGGAGAGGTCGAGGCCGGCCGCCGGGAGCAGGGCGGCGAAGGACGCGTCGTCCAGGGCGGTGAAGTCGAGCTGCCCGAGCAGGGCGAGGAGCTCGGCGGGCGGGGCGACCGGCCCGCGGGCGCGGACCGCGGCGACGCTGTCGCGCAGCACCGCGAGCAGCCCGTCGACGCCCTCCCCGCTGACGCCGGTGAGCGTGACGTGCAGGCTGGCGGGCAGCCCGTCGACGCTCAGCTGCGGCTGCAGGAAGAAGCCGCGCCCGCGCGACTCGTCCGCCAACTCCCAGAGGTCCAGCGGGTGTTCGCCCGGAGCGGGATCGGTGCCGATCGCCACCAGCGTGGCGTCCGGCGTGCCGAGCACCCGCAGCCCGTCGATCGCGCCGACGCCCGCGACCAGCCGCCGGGTCGCGTCCAGCGCCGCGCGCCCCAACTCCCGGTAGCCGTCCGCCCCGAGGGCCTGCAGGGTGGCCCAGGCGCCGGCCAGCGGGCCGGCGCCCTTGCTGCTCTGCACGGTGGAGTTGACCACCGGGTAGCCGGGCCACTGCGCGCAGGCGAAGTACGCGGCCAGCCGCAGCGCCTGGTCGCGGAAGAGCAGCACCGACGCCCCCTTGGGCGCGTACCCGAACTTGTGCAGGTCGCAGGAGAGCGAGGTGACGCCGGGCACCGACAGGTCGAACGGCGGCACCTCGGCCCCGGCCTCGGCCAGCCAGGGCAGCAGCCAGCCGCCCACGCAGGCGTCCACGTGGCAGGGCAGCCCGCGTTCGGCCGCCGCCGCGGCGATCGCCGCGACCGGGTCGACCACGCCGTGCGCGTACGAGGGCGCGGAGGCCACCACCAGCACCGTCCGTTCGGTGCAGGCCGCGGCCATCGCCTCGGGGACGGCCCGGAAGGTCTCCGGGTCGACCGGCACCGCGACGACCTTCACCCTCAGGTACGCCCCGGCCTTGAAGAACGCGGCGTGCGCCGTCGCGGGCACCACGATCTCCGGCTCGGCGACCTCCGGCCGGGCGTCCCGGGCGGCCTTGACCGCGAGCAGGATCGACTCGGTGCCGCCGCTGGTGAAGATGCCGGGGGTGCGCTCGTCCCCGCCGAGCCGGGCGGCGACCGCGCCGACCACCTGCCGCTCCAGCGCGACGATGCTCGGGAAGGCCGTCGGGTCCAGCCCGTTGACCTCCAGCATGGCCAGGTACGCGCCCTCCGCGGCGGCCCGCACCCCGGGCCGCCCGGCGTCGTAGGTGTACGCGGTGGTGCGCCCGCCCCGGGTGGGCAGGTCGGCGGCGGTGAGCGCGCGCAGCTCGGCGAGCAGCTCCTCGGCGGGGCGCCCGGAATCCGGGAGCCCGAACTGACGGTCCGTCATGAAACCTCTCCAGCAAGCGAGTCGACGACAACGGCGGGGGCGGCCGCGCGGCGGCGCCCGTACGCGCGCAGGGCGGGCAGCGAGGCCAGCATCAGCAGCGCCGGGACGAGGCTGAAGCCGAGCAGCACGCCCGCCCGGGCGGCCGGGGTCTGCGCGACCGGGTGGTCGGTGGTGGAGGAGGCGAACCCGGCGGCGGCCAGCGCCAGCGAGAACAGCCCCGGACCGGCGGCCAGGCCCGCCGTCTCCCCGGCCGTCCACAGCCCGGTGAACGCCCCGGACTGCAGCCGCCCGGTGCGCGCCGCGTCCGCGTGCACGGTGTCCGGCAGCAGCGACAGCGGCAGCACCTGCAGCGCCGCGTACGCCACGCCCAGCACCGCGCACAGCGCCAGCACCGCGCCGACGCGCACCGCGCCCGCCCCGGCGGCCGGCCACAGCGCGGCCGAGGCCGGCACGAACAGCGCGGTCGCCGCGGTCAGGCAGCGCAGCCGCCCCCACCGGGCGGCGGCCCGGCCCCACAGCGGGACGGCGACCGCGCTCGGCGCGACCAGGCAGACGAACAGCACCGAGGTCAGCCCGTAGCCGCCCAGCCAGTACGTGGCGGTGTAGGGGGCGGCCGCCAGCATGATCGCCACTGCGGCGGCCTGCAGCACGAACGCGCCCAGCAACGCGAAGAACGCCCGGTTCCCGCGCGCGGTGCGCAGCGCGGCCCGCAGCCCCAGCGGCTCCGGCCCGGGCCGGGCGGGCACCCGGCGGGCGCCCAGCGCCGGCACCAGCAGCGTCGCCAGCAGCAGGACGGCGACCACGGCGCCCATCACCGCGTACCCGCGCCGCCCGTCCCCGGCCAGCGACACCACGGCGGGGGCGAGCCCGCCCGCGACCAGGATGCCGACGGTCAGGCAGACGATCCGCCACACCATGATCCGGGTGCGCACCTCGGGCCGGTCCGACATCTCCGCGGGCAGCGCCACGTACGGGACCTGGAACAGCGCGAACGCGCTGGAGGCGAGCACGAAGGTGACCGCGACCCAGGCGGCGGCGCCGGAACCGGTCAGCGGCGAGAGGAACATCGCGGCGAACGCGACGGGCAGCGCCAGCGCCCCGGCCAGCAGGATCCGGGTGCGGCGGCCGGTGCGCAGCGCCTCCCGGTCGCTGGCCGCGCCGACGGTCGGGTTGAACAGCGCGTCCCACGCCTTGGGCAGCGCCACCACCAGGCCCGCGACCCCGGCGGGCACGCCCAGCGCGTCGGTCATGAAGTACAGCAGCAGCAGGCCGGGGACGGTCGAGTGGATGCCCGTCCCGACCGAGCCGATCGCGTACCCGGCCAGCTGCCGTCTTCCGATCTCCCCGCCGCTCACCGCCCGCCCCCGATCCCCAGCTCGCGCAGCACCAGTCCGTGCAGGTGCTCCCGGAACCGCGGCACCTGGGCGCGGATCATCGACCGGCAGAAGCCGTGCACCGTCCACAGCACCGTCCACACCGCCAACTCGGCGCGCTCCGGCGGGACTTCCGGCAGCGCGGCGGCCAGCGCGTCGCGCACCGACTCCAGCAGCGGGCGGGTGTACTCCTCCTCCAGCCCGGCGAACTCGGCGGCGTCCGCCAGCCAGCGCCGCATCCACAGCGCGGGGACGTCCGGCCGCTCCAGGCAGAAGTCCAGGTACCGGTCCGCGAACCCGACCGCCGCCCCCGCCGGGTCCGCCCCCGCCCGCGCCCCGAACTCCCGCAGCGCCCCGGCCACCGCCGCCCGCTCCGCCTCGTGCGCCCGCCGCATCACCTCGCGGTACAGGTCGGCCTTCCCGCCCACGTGGTACGCGACCGTGGCCACGTTCAACCCCGCGGCCCCGGCGATCATCCGGGTGGTCGTCCCGTCGTACCCGCGCTCCGCGAACAGCGCGGTCGCCGCCGCGACGATCCGCTCCCGGCTCAGCTCGGCCTGGTTCTGCGCCGCACCCGGCGCCGATGGCTCGGTCATGGCGGGGAGCGTACGCGCGCCGCTTGTCATCAATCAACTGTTTGATTGATGACAGTTGCGTGACATCCGCAGCGGTTCGAACCCATCACCTGAGAACGCCGACAGGCCCGCGACCGTCGACGGGCCCGCGACCGCCGACGGGTCCGCGAACGCCGACAGGCCCGCGACCGTCGACGGGCCCCGCCGCGCAGTGCGGCGGGGCCCGGACGGGGAGCGGGGGACCGAGCGAGGGGTCAGCAGTGCGCGACGGCCTCGCAGTCCTCCCAGCGGGTGCCGGTGTAGGTGTCCCGGCCGTCGCCCGAGGTCGGGGCGGTCAGCGACTTGACCCGCTGCTGGGCGGTGCCGGCGGGCGCCGCGGCGGGGCCGGTGGCGAGGCGGACGGCGATCGCGTCCAGGAGCGGGCGGGGGCTGGTGCCGGCGAAGTCGTTGACCATCACGGCGAAGACCAGCCGGCGCCCGTCGGGGGCGGTGGCGTAGCCGATCAGGTTGTCGACGCCGCCCATCGAGCCGCTCTTGGCGTGCACGTTGTTCTCGGCCTTGGTGCCGCGCATCCGGGCGGCCAGCGTGCCGCCGACCATCCGCTGCGGGTTGCCGGCCACCGGCAGCGCGTTGTACCAGGCGTCGAACCAGGGCTTGCCCTGGACGATCCGGAGCAGGTCGGCCATCTTGGCCGGGGTGATCAGGTCGTAGCGCGACAGGCCGGAGCCGTCGACCTGCCGCCCGGCCGGGGTGCTCAGCCCGTTGGCCTTGAGGAACGCCTGGACCTGGTTGACGCCGGTCGCCCAGTCGCCGCGGCCGCCCTTGACCTTGCCGATCTCCTTGGTCAGGTGCTCGGCGATGCCGTTGTTGCTGATCTTCAGCATCGGGACGATCAGCTCGGCGAGGGTCTGCGACTGGTGCGACACCAGCGGCTGCGAGCTCTCCCGGCCGGTCGCCGCCTGCACGTCGCCGCGCACCACCTGCACGCCGTGCCGGGCCAGCGCGCCCGCGAACACCCGGCCCGCGTAGGTGGACGGGTCCTCGACGGTCACCCAGGAGGTCACCGGCGCGGCCCCGGCCGCGATGCTGCCGGACAGCGCCAGCTCGTTGCTGCCGCGCTTGCGGTCCACGCCGACGGACGAGCCGCTGCCCGCCGCCCCGGTGGCCACCGATCCGGTGAACGCCATCGGCGCCTCGGCCGGGTTCAGGGTGACCTTCGCGGCCTCCCCGGCCGCCCCCGGGGCCACCGTGACCTGCACGGTGTCCATCATGTACTCGGAGTCGTTGGCGACCGTCAGCCCGGAGATCTGCGGGCTGTACGAGTACGGCTCGTCGTCCCAGGCCCAGCCGGGGCCGAGCGGGGTGGAGTCGTAGCGGCTGCCGTCGGCCAGCACCCGGCCGGTGACGGTGGTGACCCCGGACGCCGCGACCTGGGTGGCCAGGTCGTCGAGGTCCTTCACCAGCAGGCTGGGGTCGCCGCCGCCGCGCAGCACCAGGTCGCCGACCAGGGTGGAGCCGTACCGGGTGCCGGTGGTGCGCACCTCGGTGCTGAACCGGTAGTCCGCGCCGAGCAGGTCGAGCGCGGCGGTGGAGGTCACCGTCTTCATGGTGGACGCCGGGGTGAGCAGCGCCTGCGGCTGGTGCGCGTACAGCACCTGGCCGGTGGCGGCGTCCAGCACCTCGACGCCGGTCTGGGCGTTGGCCAGCCGGGAGTCGGCCAGCAGCGCGTTCAGGTCGGCGGTCAGCGCGGCGTCGGCCGGGGTCGGGTCATCGGCCTGGGCGGAGCCGGCGAGCAGGGAGGCGGCCAGCACCGCGGCGGCGGCCAGCGGCACGCTGCGGCGGTAGAGGCGGTGGCGGGGCGGACGTCCGGGCAAGGCTGCTCCAGGGTGCGGGTCGGCCGGGGTGCGCGCGTCACCCACGCCCCCGTTTTGCCATGGACATTACCATTTGAGGGGGTATCAGCTGATCTTCCCGAACGCCCGCCCCGACGGCCCCGCCCCGGACCCCGCCCCGGCGGCCCACCCCCTACACACGCACCGGAGCGGCAAAAGGTCGCACCCGCGCCCCGGATAAACTGACCGCCCGCTCGAAGGGCCCCCCGGGGGCTCCCCGCTCGGCCCCCCGCGGGGCTCCCCACCGGACGAGGAACATGGCTGCGCACGCTGGGCTGACGGTCGAACGCATCACCCGCGCCGCCGCCGAACTCGCCGACCGGGTCGGCATCGAGAAGGTCACCGTCTCCGCGCTGGCCCGGCAGTTCGGGGTGAAGGACGCCAGCTTCTACTCGCACGTCAAGAACCTCCAGGAGATCCGGGTCCGGGTCGCCCTGCTGGCCTCCGACGAGCTGAACCAGGCCCTCGCCGCCGCCATCGCCGGCCGCTCCGGCGGCGAGGCGCTCACCGCCTTCGCGGACGCCTACCGGGACTACGCGCTGGCCCACCCCGGCCGCTACGCCGCCACCCAACTGCCGCTCGACCCGGCCGAGTTCACCGACACTGCGGTGTTCGCCCGGAGCGTCGAACTGACCTACGCGGTGATGCGCCACTACCGCCTCGCCGAGCCCGACCTGACCGACGCCGCCCGCCTGCTGCGCAGCACCTTCCACGGCTTCATCGGCATCGAGAGCGCCGGCGGCTTCAACCACCCCCGCGCCGCCGCCGACTCCTGGCGGCGCATCACCACCGGCCTCCACCACCTGCTGGCGAACTGGCCCCCGGCCCCCTGAGCGGCCGCTCCCCTGGACCCCCGGCGCCCTGAGCGGCCGCTCCCCGCCGCCCCGGCGCCTTCCGGTCCTCAGTGCGGGGAGCGCCCCCAGCCCGAGCACCAGCGCCGCCCGCACCAGCGCGACCCGCACCACCGCCCGTCGACGGGCGCCCGCACCGGCGGACCACCCGTCCCCGTCCCCGCCCTCGTTCCCGTTCCCACCCCCGCCTCCGCGCTCACGGCCGCAGCACCCGTTCCAGGAACGCCGCCAGGTTGCCCCTGGCCCGGGCGACCTTCTCCTCGGTGCTCAGGCTCTCCCGCATCCGCACCCCGCCCGCCGAGGCCCGCCGGCGCCCCCGCACGTACAGCGAGCAGGCCAGGTCGCCGCAGAAGTACTCGCCCGCCGAGGCGTACTCGTCCCCGGACGCCCGCCCGGCCTTGCGCGCCGTCAGCAGCGCCACCCCGGACGCGGCGTGCACCGTCCGGCAGATCGAGCACATCGCCCCCTGCCGCGCCCCCGCCCCCGCCCGCTGCGCCCGCCGCAGCGCGACCCCCACCGGCCGCCCCTCGTGCTCGGCCACCAGGTACCCCCGGTCGGGAGCGCCCGGATCCCGCCACCCGAGGAAGTCCAGTTCCTCCCACGGCAGTTCGGCCAGCCCGCGGGGCAGCGCGAGCCGTCCGGCCTCGCCCTTGGTGCAGTTGACGAACGATGCCCGGATCGCCGGTTCGGTCAGTTCCCGCATGGTTCCCGTCCTCGCCTCCACTCGCGCCTAGGACATCTAGGCTAAAGCCAAGATAGCCTAGGCAGCAGACCGGGCCAAGCCGGTTTCCCGCCCGCCCCTGCACGCCCCAGCCCACCCCGGAAGCGCCCGAAGCCGCCGCCGGGGCCGGACCGCCGGTGGAAGCCCCCGGCGGTCCGGCCCCGGCGGTCCGGCCCTGGCAGTCGGTCGGGCGGTCAGGACATCGGAACCCGCTCCGGCAGCGCCGCTGCCGAAGCCCCCGACCGCCCTCCCGACCGCCCTCCCGACCGTCCTCCCGGCCCGCCGTCAGCCGCAGCGGCCACCACAGCGCGCGGCCGAGCAGCGCGGCCACCGCCGGGACCACCACCAGCGACAGCAGCAGCGCGGAGAGCAGGATCCCGAGCGTCAGCGCGAAGGCGTCCTGCTCGTTGCCCGGCGTGGTGGCCAGGCTGGCGAACGAACCGCCCAGCACCAGTCCGGCGGTGGCGACGGCGGGCGCGGTGTGCCGCACGGCGCGGGCCACGGCGGCCCGGGCCGGGCCGGGGCGGTGCATCTCCTCGCGGATCCGGTCGGCGATCAGGATGTTGTAGTCGGTGCCGAGCGCCACCACGAACAGGAACAGCAGCAGCGGCAGGGTGAAGGCCACGCCGGGCCGGTCCAGCAGGTGCTGGAACACCAGGACGGAGCTGCCGAGGGTGGCGGCGAACCCCAGCCCGACCGAGAGCAGCAGCGCCACCGGGGCGAGCAGGCTGCGCAGGAGCAGCAGCAGGATCAGCGCGATCAGCCCCGCCGCGACCGGGAACACCACCCGCAGGTCGTGGTCGACCACGTCCGCCACGTCGGCGTACACCGCCGAGGTGCCGCCGACGTGGGCGTGCGTCCCGGCGGGGGAGTGGGCGGCGACGGCGGCCCGCAGCGGGCCGGAGACCAGGGCCCGGGCCTGCTCGCTCTGCGGGTCGGCGACGGGGTAGACGTCGATCCGGACGGCCTTGCGGTCCGGGCTGCCCACCGGGTCGGCGACCTGCCCGACGCCCGCGACCTTGCCGAGTTCCCGGGCCAGCCCGGCGAAGGCGGCCGGGTCGACGGCGCCGCCCCCGTCGGCGGTGGCGTACACGGTGGCCGGGTCGGCCGCCCCGGCCGGGAGCGAGCGGGAGATCTCGGCGGCGGTGGCGGCCGAGGGCGTCTTCGAGGGGCCGCCGAGGCCGTAGTCCATCCGCATCCCGACCAGGCCCGCGGCCAGCGCGCCGAGCAGCGCGACGGACGCCAGCAGCGCGGCCGCGGGACGGCGGGCCACCAGCTCGCCGAGGCGGGCGGCGACGCCCGGGCGCGGCTCCCGGCGCAGCGTGCGCGAGGGCCAGAACATGCCCCGCCCGCAGGCGGCGAGCAGCGCCGGCATCAGGGTCAGGCTGCCCAGCAGCATCACCAGCACGGCGACGGCGATCGCCGGGCCGAGCGAGCGGAACAGGCCGAACCCGGCCACGCCCAGGGTGGCGAACGCGGCGACGATGGTCAGCGCGGCCGAGGTGATCGCCGTGCCGACCCGGCCGGACACCTCGGCGGCGACCTGGCGGGCGGGCGCGTCCGGACGGGCCCGCAGCACCTCGCGGTACCGGAACAGCAGGAACAGCAGGTAGTCGACGCCGATGCCGAGCAGCACCACCGAGATCAGGCCGGGGGTGGAGGCGTCCAGCCGCAGGCCGGTGAGCTCGGCCAGGCCCGCGACCGCGCCGCCCGCCGCACCGCCGACCAGCGCCACCGCGAGCAGCGGCAGCACGGCGGCCAGCACGCTGCGGAACACCAGCACGTTGAGCAGCACGATCAGGCCCACCACCAGGATGCCGCCGACGGTCGCCAGGGTCCGGTTCGCGTCGTTGCTGTCCGCAACCTCGGCCACGCCGCCGGTGAAGCCGGTGCGCATCCCGGCCTCGGCGAACCGCTCCCGGGCGGTGTCCCGGAACGTCCGGTAGACGTCCTGCACGCCCTCGTCGGCGACGCTGCCGGCCAGTTCGACGGCCAGCAGTTCGAAGCCGCCGTCCGGGGCGACCATCGCGGGCGCCACCTTCGGGGTCTGCGAGCGGTCGGTCACCAGGAAGGACGGGTCGTCGGCCTTGCGCGGCATCACCACCCGCTGCCGTCCGAGCCGGTCCGCCTCGGCGTCGATCCGCCGCCGGTCGGCGTCCGTGAGCGGGGCGCCGTCGGCGCGGGCCACCAGCACCGTGACGGTGGTGGCGTCGGGCCGCAGCCCGAAGTGGTCCTCGGCGATCCGCAGCGCCGCCGCCGAGTCGTAGCGGGCGGGCAGGAAGTCCGCGGTGTTGCTCCCGGTGACCTTGGCGAACAGCACCGGCGCCACCCCGGTCAGCGCCACCCCGAGGACCGCCCACACGGCGATCACCTTCCAGGCGTGTCTGGTGGAGAATCCGGTCAGTGCGCGGATCACGGTCGCCCTCCGTCTGCGTTGCTGCTGGTCGGACGACGGTCGCCGTCCGATGAACAGCCCATCAGTCCGGGTGCCCCCGGGGCGTCGGGGCGACGGACGATCCGCACCGGGGCCCGCGGGCCCGCACCGCCCCCGCACCCGGGACCTGGCTCCCAGGACCGCTCGCCCCCGGAGACGACGTCCGCCCCGCCGGGCCGGTGCCAGAATGGAGCATCGGGGCTGGTCAGCGGCAGCGCGGCCCGGAACGAGGCCCAGAACGCGGCCCGGAACGAGGCTCAGAACGCGGCCCGGAGCGAGGCCCGGAACGCGACACGAGCGGGACACCGGCGGAACACGGGGGACGGACATGGGACGACCGCAGCAGCACCCGGACACCGCGGCGGCGCCGGACGGCGCGCCGTGGACCCACACCGACGCCCTGGTCGCCGTGGCCGCGGGCCTGTTCGATGCGCTCGGCGCGCTGCTGTTCGCCGCGCTGGACGGCAACCGGGGGCCGGGCCTGCCCGGCTTCCTGCTCGCGCTGCTGGCCGCCCTGCCGCTGCTGTTCCGGCGCGACCGCCCGGTACCGGCGTTCGCCGCGGTACTGGCGCTCGGCGTCGCCGCCGACCTGGCCAGGTCGGGAGCCCCGCACTTCGGGGCGGTCCTGGTGGTCGCGCTGTACTCGGTGGCCCGGGCGAGCACCTTCGCCACGACCGCCGCGGCCGCCCTGGCCGCCTCGGTGACGACCGTCCTCGGCCAGAGCCACTTCCGGACGCCGACCCTGGCCGCGGTGCTGTCCGCCCCGTGCTCCGCGCTGCTGGTGGCCGGGGCCGGCCTCGCGGTCGCCCGCTGGCAGCGCGAGGTGACGGCCAACCGGCAGCTGCTCGCCGACCGCGCGGTGGCCGAGGAACGCCGCCGGATCGCCCGGGAGCTGCACGACGTCGTCGCCCACCACATCACCACCATGCAGCTGATGGCCGGCGGCGCCCGCGCCAACCTCGCCGACCCCGAGGTGGTCCGGGACGCCCTGGTCACGCTGGAGTCCTCCGGCCGCCTCGCGCTGCGCGAGATGCGCCAACTCCTCGACGTGCTGCGGGCCGGCGACGAACCGGACGCCGTCCCGCCCGCCCCGCAGCCCGGCACCGACGACCTGCCCCGCCTGCTGGAGGAGTCCCGCCGGGCCGGCCTGCCCGCCGACCTCACCGTGCACGGCGAGGTCCGCCCGCTGCCGCCCGCCCTCGGCCTGGCGGTGTTCCGGATCGTCCAGGAAGCCCTGACCAACACCCGCAAGCACGCCGGCCCGACCCGCGCCACCGTCCGCCTGACCTACGCCCCGGACCTGCTCACCGTGCACGTCCGCGACCACGGCCCCGGCGCAGGCGCCGGCCCCGGCTCCGGTTTCGCCCGCTCCTCGACCGAGCCCAGCGGCCACGGCCTGATCGGCATGCGCGAACGCGCCGCCCTCCACGGCGGCACCCTCACCGCCACCCCCCACCCCGACGGCGGCTTCGCCGTCCACGCCGAACTGCCGCTCCCCGCCGAGGAACTGACCGACGAGTCCGACGAACTCCCGCCCCCCGTCGGCGATCCCGCCTCCCCCTCCCCCTCCACCGAACCACCCTCCCTCGCCGGTGAGTTCGCCTCTCGGCCCGCCGAACCCGCCCGCGCTGCCCGCCCTGACCGCGAGTTCGCCGAGCCGACCTCCGCCGAGCCGGTCTTCGCCATCCGCGAGTCCGCCGTGCTCCCCGCGGAGGCCCGCCGATGACCCCGATCCGGATCCTGGTCGCCGACGACCAGCCGCTGGTGCGCCGCGGGCTCTGCCTCATCCTCTCGCCCGACCCGGCCTTCGAGGTGGTCGGCGAGGCCGAGAACGGCGCCGCCGCGGTCGAACTCGCCCGCCGGCTGCGCCCCGACGTGGTGGTGATGGACATCCGGATGCCGGTCCTCGACGGCGTCGACGCGACCCGCGAACTCGCCCGAACGGTCCCCGACTGCCGGGTCCTCGCGCTCAGCACCTTCGACCTCGACGAGTACGTGGTCGCCGCGCTCCGGGCCGGCGCCTGTGGCTTCCTCCCCAAGGACGTCTCGCCGGAGGAGCTCGCCGCCGCGATCCGCACCGTCCACACCGGCGAGGCGGTGGTCGCGCCGCGCCTGCTCACCCGTCTGATCTCCACCTACGTCCGCACCACCGCCCCGCAGGCTCCCGCCGCCCCGCGTCCGGTCGCGGCCGAGCTGACCCCCCGGGAGACCGAGGTGTGGCGCCTGATCGCCACCGGCCTCGACAACGACGCCATCGCCGCCGCCCTCGACCTCAGCCGTTCCACCGTCAAGAACCACATCACCTCGCTCTTCGCGAAGCTCGACGTCCGGGACCGGGCCCAGGCCGTCATCGCCGCCTACGAGTCCGGCCTGGTCGCGGCGGGGTTCCCGGGCAGCGGGTGAGCGGTGCGCTGCTGTCATCCAACTCCTCGGCGGCACCCTGGTACTGCTCGGCCTCGGCACCCGCACCACCGCCGCCCCCCGCCCCCGCCCCGGCCACCACCTGACCGGGGCACCGCCTACCGCCCGCCGCCTACCGCTCCTCGACCCCGTCGAATCCGTCGAACCCGTCGAGCAGCGCGGGCAACTCGGCCACGCTGTCCAGCACATGGGTGTGCGGGACGGTCGCGAAGTCGGCGTCGCCATGGGTGCCGGTGCGGACCGCGGCGGCGACCCGGGCGCCGGCCCGGTGGGCGGCGAGCAGGTCGCTGGTGGTGTCGCCGACCGCGGCGAGCCGGTGCACGGACTCGGCGCGGGTGCGCAGCAGGGCGGTCAGCAGCAGGTCGGGGGCCGGGCGGCCGCGTCCCGCGTCGGCGGGGGAGAGGGCCAGGGTGACCAGGCCGTCCCAGCCGAGCGCGCGCAGCAGCCGGTCGCGGGTGGCGGGGGAGAAGCCGGTGGTGAGCACCACGTCGCGGCCGGCCGAACGGAGCCGCTCGATCGCGTCGGCGGCGCCCGGGATCTCGCGGACGCCCGCGCTGTCGACCGTCTCGTCGTACGCGGCCTCGAAGGCCAGGTTGGCGCGTTCGGCCCGGGCCTCGTCGCCCCCGGTGAGGTGGCGGAACACCTCGATCTTCGAACGCCCCATGGTGTCGAGCGCGTAGCGGACGGCCTCGGCGTGCCCGTCCGAACCGGCGGGGAGGCCGATGGCCGCCAGCGCCCGGTGGAAGGCCGCGAGGACGGCGCCGCCGTCCTCGACGGTGGTGCCGGCCATGTCGAGGCAGACCAGCTGGATCGCGGGGCGGGATGCGGTGGTCATGAGGTGTCCTGTTCCTGGAACGGGGGTCGGTGGGGTGGAGGAAAAAGGGGTACGGCTGCGGTACTTGTCCGGACAAGACGCCGGACGTTCACCCGGAGTACCGCCGGGAGTGGGGATGGCGACGCGGGGAGGACGGCCTTTCCGCAGCTCACCCGAGTGGCGCAACCTGTCATGACAGGGGCCCGGTCTGCGGCGGACCGGCCACCTGTAGGGTCGGTTCCCGTGAAGGAATCACTGCACGGCGTCGTCGCCGCCCAGCTGCGCCAGCGGATCCGGAGCGGCTCCTTGAAGGTGGGTGAACTCCTGCCCTCGGAGGCCGAGTTGTGCGAGGAGTTCGCCGCCTCCCGGACGCCGGTGCGGCAGGCGCTGGCCACCCTCCGGGAGGAGGGGCTGATCAGCGGGGGCCAGGGCCGCCGCTCGGTGGTGCTGGACGCGGTGCCCTCCCAGCCGTTCGAGTCGCTGCTCTCCTTCACCACCCGGGCCCGGCTGACCGGCCACGTCCCGGGCCAGCGCCTGCAGGAGATCGCCCTGCGCCGCCCGCAGGCGGCCGTCGCCGCGGCCCTGGAGGTCGACCCGGACGCCCTGGTGGTGCAACTGCTGCGGCTGCGCCTGCTGGACGGCCGCCCGGCGATGCTGGAACGGATGACGTACGTCGAGGCGGTGGGCCGCCCGCTGCTGGGCGCGGACCTCGACGCGGGCTCGATCTACGCCCTGCTCACCGCCAACGGGGTGGAACTGGCCGCCGCCCGCCACACCTTCGACGCGGTCGCCGCCGACGAGACCGACGCGCAACTGCTGGAGGTCGAGGTCGGCGCCCCGCTGCTGCGCGAGCGCCGGATCACCACGGACGCCCGCGGCGTGCCCGTCGAGTGGTCGGAGGACCGCTACCGCCCGGACGTGGCCAACGTGACGGTCACCAACACCCGTTCCGCCCGCTCCGCCCAGCTCTAGCCCCACCCGCCGACGCGTCACCCGCCGACTCCCGTCCGCGAGACCGACGAGACCGACGCGGCCGACGAGACCGACGCGGCCCGCGCGGCCGACGAGACCTGCGGGGCCACCGCCTGCCGGGGCGCCGCGCCGGTGCGGGCCGCCGCGATCGCGTCCTCGATCCGCTCCAGCGGGTGGGCCGCGGCGACCAGCGCGGCGAACGGGAACACCCGGTGACGCTCGCTCAGGAACCGGACGGCGGCATCCAGGTCGCGCGGCCGGTAGTTGTGCACGCCGACCACGGTGTGCAGGCCGCGGACCAGGCGCTCCGGGTCGAGGGCGACGGCCGGCCCGGGGGAGACCGAGCCGACCAGGACGGCCCGCCCGCCGACGGCCAGCGCGTCCAGGCAGCGCTGGACGGCGGCGGGCCGCCCGGAGAAGTCCAACGCGACGTCCACCTCCCCGGGCCGAGCCGCGCCCCCGTCCGCCACCCCGTCCCCGTCCGCCTCTCCGCCCGCGTCCAGCGCCTCGGCGGCCCCGAACCGCAGGGCCTGCGCCCGGCGTTCGGGGTCGGGGTCGACGGCGCTCACCCGGGCCCCGGCGGTGGCGGCCATCGCGGCGGCGGTCAGGCCGAGCATGCCCGCCCCGGTGATCAGCACCCGCCGTCCGGCGAGCGGCCCGGCGGCGTCCAGCGCGGCCGCGACGGTGGCGGTGGCGCAGGAGGCGGGGCTGGCGACGGCGTCGGGCAGGCCGGGCGGGACGGCGACCACGGCGGTGCCGGGCAGCACCACGCAGTGGGTGGCGAAGCCGCCGTTCAGCGGGGCCCGCTGGGACCACGGCTCGTGGCCGTACTTGCGCAGCCGCAGGCACTTGTGCGGCAGGCCGCGCCCGCACCGTTCGCACCGGCCGCAGGACGCGGTCACCGACCAGACCACCCGCATGCCCTCGGCGACCGGCGTGCCGTCCACGCACCGCACGCCGCCCGCGCCCACGCCGACCACCGTGCCGACCTGCTCGTGGCCGAGCAGCGAGGGCGCGGGGGAGGGGCGGTGGCCGGTGACGGTGTGCAGGTCGCTGCCGCACACGGTGGCGAGGTCGATGCGCACCAGCAGCTCCCCGGGCCCGGGCGTGCGGGCGGTGGCGGCCTCCAGCAGGGCGAAGGGCTTGTCCACCCCCTCCCAGCGGGCCAGGCGGACCGGAATCGTCTCCGTCGAAACACTCATGCCCCGAACTTGTCATGAAAACCCGCGCCGATCAACCACTTGTCATGACAAGTAGCGCGAAGAGCGGGCGACCAACGGGTGAACCCCCGCTCCCCGCCGGTCGAACAGCGGAGAACGGGGGTCGGAGCCAGCCGGAACCGGGGGCCGGGGCCGGAGCCAGGGGCCGGGCCGGAACCGGGAGTCGGAGCCGGGTGCCGGATCTGCCTCCGGCGGCCCTCCGATCAGGCCGGGTGCCCCAACTCGGTAGCCGTGCGCCGGACTTCGAACAGCCGCTTGCCGTCCCGGTCGATCCAGGTGGCGGTGAGCGTGGCCGGCGAGACGGTGGTGTCCGCGACCAGCTTCAGGAAGGTGTACGGCTGGACGGCGCTCGCCACCAGCGCCGGATTGCCCGCGTTCAGGCCGGAGATGGTGCTGCCGTGCAGCGGGCTGACGACGAACTGCCACAGGTCGTAGCCGATCCGCGGCCCGTAGTTCAGCGCCTGCGAGCTGTGGATGTCGCCGCTGACCAGGAAGCAGCCGGGGATCTTCTCGGCGGCCAGGAAGTCGAGGATCGCGTCCTTCTCGTACTGGTAGGTGGCCCAGTCGTCGGTCTCCGCGTTGCCCTTGTCGTCCCAGATCATGCCGGAGGCGATGGCCTTGAACGGGGCGGTGCTGGCGCGCAGGGCGGCGCGCAGCCAGTCCCACTGGACCTGCCCGATGCAGGTGGTCTTCGTGGGGTCGGCGAAGCTGGGGGCGGTGGTGCTGAACCAGCGCGGGTCGAGCAGGAAGACCTCGACCGGGCCGCGCCGGAAGGAGGTGTAGACGCCCTGCCCGGCGGTCCTGGTGGTCAGCCGGGTGCCGTCGGCGGCGTGGCCGAAGGAGGCGTTGGCGCGGTAGTCGACGAAGGCGGTGCGGGTGTTGGCCTTCCCGGAGAAGGAGCCGTTGACGCCGTTGGTGCCGAAGTCGTGGTCGTCCCAGGTGAACCAGGTGGGCGTGGTGGCGATCAGGTGGGCCAGCTCCGGCTGGGCGAGGAAGGTGCGGTGCTTGGTGCGGGCCACGGCGAGGTCGCCGGAGTCGATGTAGGGGTTGTCGCCGAGCATGACGAAGCTGTCGCAGCCCTCGTCGACGATCCGCGTCCACACGCTGTTCGGGTCGGACGGGGCGCAGGAGCCCAGCCCCATGGTGACCACCGCGGCCGCGCCCGCCGCGGGCGAGGTGGTGAACGACCCGGCCGGCAGGGCGAACCCGGGCGCGGCCGCCACCGGAGCGATGGTGAACTCGTAGCGGGTGGCGGGCTGCAGGCCCGCGACGTCCACCAGCAGGGTGTTGTCGTTGGCGGTCGAGACCGGGACGTCGACGGCGGTCGACCAGCCGTCGGCCCGGCGCACCGTGCAGCGCCAGGTCGGGTACGCGACCGGGTCCAGGCCCGGCCGGGCCCAGATCCGGGCGCTGCCGGTGTCCACGTGCCCGACCAGCGGGCCGACCGGCGGCTGCGCGGGCATCGGGGTCGGCACCACGGCGGGCGCCGTCCCGGCCCGGACGGCGGCGACGTACCCGGCCAGCGCGGTGAAGAAACTGCTGCTGTCCTGCACCGCGGCGGCGGGCTGGACGGCCGTCCCGGCGCTGTTGAAGCACTTGTCCACGGTCAGGCTGGTCACCAGGAACCGCCCCGTGCCGTGCGCGCCCTCCAGCAGCGCCGGGGTCGTCCCGCCGGTGGTGCAGGCCAGCAGCACCCGCATCGAGCGCCAGGAGCCGACGGTCTCCCAGCTGACCCGGATGCTCGTACTGCGCCCGGTCAGCACCCGCCCGCCGACCACCGGCAGCGCCGCGACCAGCGGGTGGTCGGTGGCCACCGGCAGCACCGTGTCGTAGTCGGCGTCGGTGCGCACCGCGGCCAGTTCGGACGGCAGGTAGGTGACCGCGGCCCCGAGCTGGTCGGACTGCGCGAGGTCCAGCACGGTGCCGCCGGCCGCCGCGAAGTCGCGCAGCGAGGCGGCCTGCGCGGTCACGTAACCCGGGTACACCGGGCCGTTGTTGGTGAAGCTGCCGAACGCGATCAGGTCCACGCCCTGGGCGGTCGCGGGCAGCGTCGGATCGAGCGGGACGACGGTGAAACCGGCCCGCCGCAGCAGTTCGGCCAGACCGGTGGCCTTGGTCCACTGGTCCAGGTACTCCAGGACGGCGGCCCGCGGCGCCGCCGCGGTCGCGGCGTGGGCGGTGGCGGTGGTGGCGGCGGTGACCGCGGTGATGGCGACGGCGGTGGTCAGCGCGGCCGCGCCGCCGACCAGGAAGGACCTCCGGTGGATCCCGTCCGGACTCATGGTGGTGCCCCTCATCTCTGGGTTCTCCTGACGTGTGACGTGCGACCGAAACCGTCGCAGTGTCGAGCACCCGCCAGCAATGACCTGTCACTACAAGTCATGCACTGTTCACCCGGCCCGGCCGCCACCGTCCCGCCGGTCCGCCGGCTCCGATCCGTCACCACTGCGGCCCCGATCAGCAGCGATTCCCCACCTCCGGCCGCTCCTCCCCTCCCCCCCGCCACCCGCGGCCGAGGCCACCGGGAGATGAACGGCAAATGACTTGTCACAACAAGTGGTTGACCTGGCCCGGCGCAGCTGACAGCGTTCCGGTGCCGGCCCACAGCGGCGCCCCGCCCGGCGATGCCGGGCCGCGCGACCCTGCCCGGCTCCTCCCCGCAGCTCACCCCGGAGCCCACCGTGCGCCTTCGCCCCCTCGCCCTCGCCACCGCCGGCGTCCTCGCCGCCGCCCTCTCCCTCACCGCCTGCGGCAGCGACGGCAGTTCCG
Organism: Kitasatospora sp. YST-16; assembly: GCF_026802215.1. Classification (NCBI taxonomy): domain Bacteria; kingdom Bacillati; phylum Actinomycetota; class Actinomycetes; order Kitasatosporales; family Streptomycetaceae; genus Kitasatospora; species Kitasatospora sp. YST-16. The sequence continues at coordinate 1,809,546 of NZ_CP113837.1, read as the reverse complement.
CCGGCTCCGCCTCCGGCACCTGTCCCGGCGGGAAGATCCGCTTCGGCGTCGAGCCGTTCGAGGACCCCGCCAAGCTCACCCCGGCGGCCAAGGTCCTCGCCGACGCCCTCGGCGAGCGGCTCAAGTGCCCGGTCCAGCTCACCATCACCGAGGACTACTCCGCCGAGGTCCTCGCCCTGCAGAACGGCAAGCTCGACATCGCCATGTTCGGCCCGCTCGGCTACGTCTTCGCCCACCAGCGGGCCGGCGCCGAGGCCGTCGCCTCCTTCGGCGACAGCACCGGCAAGGTCTCCAGCTACACCGCCGGCATCTGGGTGCCCGCCGACTCCCCCGTCCAGGGCGTCAAGGACCTCGCCGGGCACTCGCTCGCGCTCTCCTCGGTCGGCTCCACCTCCGGCGACGCCCTGCCCCGCAAGGCCGTTGTCGACGCCGGGCTCAAGCCCGAGGACGTCAAGGTCAACTACGCGGGCGGACACGCCGAATCGCTGCTCGCCCTGGCCAAGGGCACCGCCGACGCCGCCGAGATCAACTCCCAGCAGCTCGCCAGCGCCACCGCGTCCAAGACCTTCGACCCCGCCAAGTTCCGCAAGATCTGGTCCTCCGACGCCATCCCCAACGACCCGATCACCGTCCGCGGCAGCCTCGACCCGGCGTTCAAGCAGGCCGTCACCGACGCCCTGCTGCACCTGCCCGGCGACAAGGTCGGCGAGATCGGCGCCCTGCTCGCGGTCAAGCCCGCCGCCCCCCTGGTCGCCGTCGACAAGTCCACCTACCAGCCGCTGTTCGACCTCGCCGACACCCTCCACCTGACCGACAAGGACCTCTGATGCTGGTGCTCTCCGACATCACCGTGCGGTACGGCGACCGGCAGGTCCTGGACGGGGTCCACCTCACCGTCCCGCGCGGCGAGTTCCTCGCGGTGCTCGGCGCCAACGGGTGCGGCAAGTCCACCCTGCTGCGCGCGGCCGCCGGGCTCGAACCGGTGGCGGAGGGCACGGTGAGCGTCGACGGCAGGGCGGGCGACCCGCTCGCCCTCGCCATGGTCTTCCAGCAGATCCACCTGGTGCACCGCCGCAGCGTCCTCGACAACGTCTGCGCCGGCGCCCTCGGCCGGCTCCCGCTGCGCCACTCCCTGCACCCGCTGCTCTTCCCGCGCGAACTGCGCGAGGAGGCGATGGCCTGCCTGGACCGGGTCGGCCTCGCCGACCGCGCCCACGACCGGGCCGGCCGGCTCTCCGGCGGCCAGCAGCAGCGCGTCGCGGTCGCCCGCGCGCTGTGCCAGCGCCCCGCCGTCCTGCTCGCCGACGAACCGGTCTCCGCCCTCGACCCGGCGGCCTCCGAACAGGTCCTCGCCCTGCTCGCCGAACTCGCCCACCAGGAAGGGCTCGCCGTCGTCGCCGTGCTGCACCAGCCCGCACTCGCCGCCCGGCACGCCGATCGGGTGATCGGCCTGCGCGAGGGCCGCATCGTCCTGGACGGCGCCCCCGACCGCGACGTCGACCACCTCTACCAGCCCGCACTCGCCGAGAGCCTGTCATGACAACCGCGCCCCGCGGCCTGCGCCGCCTCCCCGTCCCGCCCCGCCCCCGGCGCCCCCGCACCCTCGCCGCGGCGGCCGCCGTCCTGGCCCTCCTCGCCGTCCTGCACGTGATCGCGTGGAACACCACCGAGATGTCGCTCACCGCCCTCGCCGAGGGCTGGCACGGCATGGCCTCCTTCCTCGACGAGGCGTTCCCGCCCCGCCTCGACTGGTCCGTCCTCAAGCCCAGCATCGACGCCGCCCTGGTCACCCTCTGGATCGGCCTGCTCGGCACCACCCTGTCGATCCCGCCGTCCCTGCTCCTGGCCCTGCTCGCCGCCCGCAACGTCGCCCCCTCCCGCCCGGTCCAGCAGGCCGCCCGCTCCCTGCTCTCCTTCCTCCGCTCCGTCCCCGACGTGGTCTTCGCCCTGGTCTTCGTCACCGCCGTCGGCCTCGGTCCCTTCCCCGGCGTCCTCGCCCTGGTCGTCCACAACATCGGCGTGATGGGCAAACTCTGGGCCGAAGCCCTCGAAGACACCGACCCCGGCCCCGCCCAAGCCCTCCGCTCCGCCGGCGCCACCCGCACCCAGACCGCCCTCCACGCCCTCCTCCCCACCGCCACCCCCCGCCTCGCCGGCCTCCTCCTCTACCGCCTCGACGTCAACGTCCGCGCCTCCCTCATCCTCGGCCTGGTCGGCGCCGGCGGCATCGGCTTCCTCATCAACCAGTCCATCAAGCTCTTCCGCTTCGACGAAATGCTCACCCACATCCTCGTCGTCCTCACCCTGATCATCGCCGTCGACCTCCTCTCCGCCACCACCCGCCGCCGCCTCACCTGACCCCGCCCCACCCCGCGCAGTCCTGCCACCAGCAGGCGCCGGCCGTGCGTGGCCGGGTGGACAGGCCCGAAGGTGGGAAGGTCATTGCACGGCACCCCTTGCGTGGCGAGCACCGTTCTCGATGTCGTCGGCGTGGACGATGGCATCCGGGATGTCCGTGAACTGCATGAGGGCCCTGACGGAAACCTTGTAGCTGCGGCCCGCCCTCGCCACCGGAAGGGGGAACTGCCCCGCCCGGATCAGTCGGTAGGCCGTGGACTCCGGAAGCCCTATCACGCCGGCCGCCTCCCGGAGCCCGATGAACGCCGGATAGAGGTCCGAGGCGTAGTAGTAGAGGTTGCTGTTGGAGAACCGCGAGCGGGACAAGCCGGAAGCCTTGACCGCAGGGCTGATCGACCCGGACCGGCGCCCGGCCCGCATGTCCTCGTGGAAACCCTGCACGGCGTCGAAGCAGCCCAGGCCGTGGAGAAGGGCCCCGAGCCGCTCGCCCCTGATCTGCTCCGCGACCTCCGTATTGCGGATGCGGCTGATGTCGATGATCGACGACGCCCGCAGGGAGCAGTCGACGACCGGAGCCTCTGGCGGGGTGAGGGCGTCGATCTGGTCCGTCATGTGCTCGGGGGAACCGGTCCTACCCCGTTGGAAGGCGACCTCGAAGGCCGCCTTCACCATGCGATCCCGCACGAGGCGCGGCGGAACGCCCGTGGCGCTGGAGGCCCAGACCTCCAGCGCGGTCGCCACCATCGCCGAGCGGATCTCCTCACGCTCGACCCGGAAGTCCCGGGCGATCCGGCTGGAGAGCGAACGGAAGCAGGGGGTGATGCAGTCGAGGACGACCAACCGCCAGGTGTCGTCACCGTCCAGGTCGCCCAGCCGGCCCATGGCGATCAAGGACTCCCACAGCCGGGAACTCGGAGCGGACCGGACCCCGGCAAGGATCGCCTCGGCCCGGAAATTCGGATACGTGGGGTGCCGCTTGATGTCGCAATCCTTGACATTCCCCACATGTACGCACACCGGTTCGTTGCCGAAGATCTTTCGGGTGTGCGACTCGATCTGCTGGAAGATCCCTGACATGGCGCGCGCCTCGATCCGTGGTTGTCGCCTGCTGCCGGATTGCGGCATCCGGTCCTCGGCGTCCGATCTGGTTGATGAAAAGCGTGGAGGGAACAGCGGAGGGAAGGCCTGCGGCCGGACGGTGCCGAGGTGAACGGCAGCCGTCGGCCGCGAAGGCCCGCGGCCGGATCCGGGTTCAGGCCGCCAATTTCCTGGCCCGTAGACTCCATGCCTCCAGCACGGTCATGGCCTCACTGAGTTGCGCCACTGCGGTGGCGATGTCCTGGGCCGGGCCCCGGAGTTCGCGGTGTACGGCGATCATCACGTCCATGACGGTCCGGAACAGGGCGAGGGTCTCGGCCCCTTGACGAGCGGCAGCGGAGATCCCGACCAGCTGGTTCAGGAACCCCCGGTCATCAGCGCTCCAACGTGTGGACGGGACCTTCTGGAAAAGGTCGAGTGCGGCCTGCACGGTGGCATCGATGGCAGTCATCCGCCTGGTGAACCCCTGAGCGGACTTCCTCAGTTCGGAGGCCGGACCGGTCAGCGCGGCCGACAGCCTTTTACTGAAGGCGAGTTGGACGCTCATCGGGCTTCCGTCCCGGGCCGCGCGCCGCATGTCGGGGCCCAACTGCTCGGCTGCTGCGGCGATGGCGGTGACCAGCGCGATGATCGCCGTGATGTGGCCCGACGTCGCCTCCAGGCCCGGTGCCAGCCCGGTGAACCGTTCGAGTAGGCCGGGAGGATCGTCCCCCGGGGGATTCGCGGTTCCGGCCGGGCTGCCACTCGGCGGCCCGTCAGGCTCGGCACCGGTCGCACTGTGGTAGGCACGGACGGGGACGAGCGGGGCGAAACCCTCGCGCAGCATCAGCGAGAGCGCCTCGGCCAGTTCGTCCCTGGCCTTGACCAACTCAGCAGGTGAATGGCTGAAAGCGATGGTGCGGAACGGCGCGACGTCGAACGGCAGTCGGCCCGCCTCCCCGATGTGGATGACCGGCTTGCCCGTGGCGTGCCGCAGGCCCAACCCATACATGACATCCGGATCACCGCCGCTCACGTCGGCGATCACCAGGTCGGCTGCCAGCAGCTGCCGGTAGATCTGCTCGGTGATCTCGCCGGTTCGGGAGATCTGGTCGAACCGCACGGGTTCGATGCCGAGTTGGGAACAGGTCGGTTCGACGATCGTTTCGAAGACCAACGGGGCGTCGGTACGGGTCCGGTGGGCGGGTGAGTCGATCTCGGTACGCGGTTTCCCCGTCGGGCCGATGACGAAGCAGCTCTGTGACCGGTCCGCCGTGCGGATACCGGAGTCGGCAACCGCGCCGTCGCTGGTCGGCTGGGCGAGTACGAGGGCGGATGAGGTGCCGGCGGTCATACGAAGTCCTCCAACAAGTGTGGGTCTGAGGCACTGTCATGGCCGTTCGGGCGGTGTGCGGGTCCTGGGCCTGCGCCATCCGGGATGACGCAGGCCCAGGACCGCCTTCACGGGCCGGTGTCCCCTGGGGGGTCGAGCGGCGCGGCGTCTGGGCCGATCGGGCCGACCAGCCGCCGCCACTGCGCACGCAGTTCGCGGAGCAGCTCCTGGAGGCCGACGGCGAGGCCGTGGGCGGCGTGGGAGGTCCGGCGTTCGCAGGAGCGCGACGGATCGCACGGGCAGGTCGACTGGACGACGATGGTGAGGTTGCCGTTCAGGCCGTACACCGCCATGCCCTGTTGGACGGACTGCCTCAGGTGCTGGTGCTGGCCGGCCGGAACGGGGACCGGCAGGTGCCCGGCTGCCGTTGCTGCCGGGCCCGGGGGTGGGAAGGCGGGAGGCGCTGTCATCGGCACGGCCCCTTGCGGGCCGTCGTCGTGGTGAACGAGAGTTGCACGTTGTCCGTGGAGCTGTTCGCCAACGCCATTCCCTGGCCCACCTCCTGAACGACGTCCGTCCGCATCCGGGGCCCGGGGGCCCGAGTCGGGTCCTCATCCGCCGGGAGCGGCATCGGGGCCACCGTCTCGGACGACGTGCCGGGCGGGGGGACGGCGAGCAGGCCGCCGGAGGGGGCGGGTACGTAGATCCAGGCCGGCGCGCGGAACGTCTTGCCCGGTACGGTAGCGATGGTTCTGACGAACCGGTCCGGGTGCAGTGCGCAGTACCGGGCGGCCACGACGTCCTGGTACACGCGGTCCGAGACGATGGCTCCAAGATGCGTCGCGTGCGGACTGGCCTCCGCCATGGCCCACTTGAGCGCACTGGCGTCCACCAGCCGGTGGGCTTCGTTGCGAGCCGCGCCGTAACCGTCGCTGGGCCCGCCCTCGGCGGGCAGCGGACCGCACGTGATGGCAGCCCGCAACCGCACCTGCCGACTGCCGGACGTGGTGTTGTGGAGGGCGAGGCACGCCTGAAGTGCGGGGAGGAACCGGTCCAGCAGCCCCGGAAGGTACTTCGGCGAGAACCCGAAGACGAACCCATCGCCGCTGTCACGGAGGAACAATTTGTTCTCCCGAACCGACTCGAGACCGGCACGGGAGAGCGCTTCGTCGGTCAGTTTGCCGATCACATTGGCGAATTCGGCCTGGATCGAACCCGGTTGCTGGGTGAATGCTTCCTGATCCAGAACGATGACACCGCGGTGGTCGGGCAGCGGCATGCCCAGGAACGTGCGGTTGCCATGGGCAGGGTTGGTCATCGAGCCTCCTGGGCACGTGCTGTCCCGGCCGGCAGCGGATTGCCGGTCCGGCCGTCCGTTCTCGTCCTCCACCAGTGTGGGGCGGCGAGGAACCGCGGCATGGTGCCGTTGGTACCGAGGAGCGGGACCGGAATGTGCTACGCGCGCGCGGTGAAATGGTGTGGATTGCTTGGAATAACCTCGCCAGAATGACACTGAAGGGTGAAATTTTTCTGATGTTTCCCCAATTTTATTCGAATCGGCGAGGAGTGGGCGGGAATGCAATATCTTGCTGGCCATGTACGGTGCTGGGAATGGACGGCGGGCCCTCCCGGAGGGCGCAACTTTCCGAGGCCTGATGGGTGGCCGATGGAATGAGATGACTGAAGGGTGGCGGCCCAAGGTGCTGGAACCCGGTGATCTGCTGATCCGCCAGGGATCTTCCTCGAGCGAGGTCTTCGCGGTGCAGCACGGTTCCTTCAGGGTCGAACGGTGGGAGGAGTGCCGCGACCAGCCCACTGTGCTGGCCTTCCGCGCCGCCGGCGACCTGGTCGGGGAGACACCCATGATCGAACCGGAAGCGCCGAGGACGGCCCAGGTCGTCGCCCACACCCGGGCGGTGGTGCTGGTCGGGCAAGCCGAACGGCTCAATTGTTTCCTGAGGTTCAAGAAGGCCGAGCGCCTGTTCACCACGTACCTCGCACACCGGGCGCACGAGATGTCGGTGGTCCAGGGCCGGGGGGACGCGGAAGTCCGGCTGGCCACCCTGGTGTGGCCGCTCGTTCGCGATGAGCTCCGCAAGACCGGCAACCGGACCGGGCAGGTGGTGCTGAAGGTCAGCCGGGAGCATCTGGCCCAGGGGCTCCAGCTGGGGCACCGCAGGGCTCGCGGATTGCTGGACGGCCTCTCGATCGGGCACTTCCACAGCAAGGGGATGCTGACGATCTACCTGACCCAGTGGGCGGAGCGAGTGTCGGGGCTGCGAGGCTGATCCGCGTGCCACGACGTGACCGGCCGCAGATCAGCCTGAAGCGACGAAAGCAGCACACGCCTCGAACCCGTGGTGCCAGGCCTGGTCCATCAGATAGGCGCCGTTCAAACCACCGTCGGCGAGGTCGACGAAACGGCCTCCTCTGGTGGCGCGGGCCAACCGGCGGAGCAACTCGCGGCGGTCGGCCGCGAAGTGGCTGGTGGCGGAGAGGATCAGCGCGACCGCGATGCGGGAGGGGCGCAGCCCGAGCGCGAGGGCCCGGTTCGCGGACAGCAGGGCAGCGGCTTGCACTGCGGTGTAGGAAGCCACGTGGGCGGCGCAGGCCCGACGGCCGGCCGCTCCGGACTGCCCCGGTACACCGTCCCGCTGCGTTTTGGTGGCGGCTTGGTGGTCGGTCTGGACCCAGTGATCGGCTACGTCCGCTGAAGCTCTGAGCAGTGCGTAGACGGCGGCGAACCGGGTGGCCCGATGGATGGTGTTCGTGGTCATGAGTGCTCCGGGCGATCAGGTGCTGCTCTGGCAGTTGACGGTCAGGGGCGGTAGCCGTGTTCGTTCGAAGGGCTACGCAATTCGAAGAGCCGCACAAAGCGAAGGCCGCCGCCCCGGCAGGGGCAGCGGCCTTCGATACGGGCAATTTCCTGGTCCGTGGACCGGGGAGCCTCTTACTTACAGGTCGTAGTACAGCTCGAACTCGTGCGGGTGCGGCCGCAGCGCGATCGGGGCGATCTCGTTCGTGCGCTTGTAGTCGATCCAGGTCTCGATCAGGTCGGTGGTGAAGACGCCGCCCGCGAGGAGGTACTCGTGGTCGGCCTCCAGGGCGTCGAGGACGGCGCTGAGGGAGGCGGGGACCTGGGGGACGGCGGCGTGCTCGTCGGGGGCGAGCTCGTAGAGGTCCTTGTCGACGGGCTCGAGCGGTTCGATCTTGTTCTTGATGCCGTCGAGGCCGGCCATCAGCATGGCGGCGAAGGCGAGGTAGGGGTTGGAGGCCGGGTCGGGGGCGCGGAACTCGATGCGCTTGGCCTTGGCGTTGGAGCCGGTGATCGGGATGCGGATCGCGGCGGAGCGGTTGCGCTGCGAGTAGACCAGGTTCACCGGGGCCTCGAAGCCGGGCACCAGGCGGTGGTAGGAGTTGACCGAGGGGTTGGTGAAGGCGAGCAGCGAGGGGGCGTGCTTGAGGATGCCGCCGATGTAGTAGCGGGCGGTGTCGGACAGGCCCGCGTAGCCCTGCTCGTCGTAGAAGAGCGGGGAGCCGCCGGTCCACAGCGACTGGTGGACGTGCATGCCGGAGCCGTTGTCGCCGAAGATCGGCTTGGGCATGAAGGTGGCGGTCTTGCCGGCCCGCCAGGCGACGTTCTTGATGATGTACTTGAACAGCATCAGGTCGTCGGCGGCGTGCAGCAGGGTGTTGAACTTGTAGTTGATCTCGGCCTGTCCGGCGGTGCCGACCTCGTGGTGCTGGCGCTCCACCTCCAGTCCGGCCTTGGCGAGTTCGAGGGACATCTCGGCGCGCAGGTCGGCGAAGTGGTCGACGGGCGGGACGGGGAAGTAGCCGCCCTTGTACTTGACCTTGTAGCCGCGCGCGTCGCCCTCCGCGGAGCCGCTGTTCCAGGCGCCGGCCACCGAGTCGATGTGGTAGTAGGACGCGTTGGCGGAGGTGTCGAAGCGCACCGAGTCGAAGACGTAGAACTCGGCCTCGGGCCCGAAGTAGGCGGTCTCGGCGATGCCGGAGGAGGCCAGGTAGGCCTCGGCCTTGCGGGCGACGTTGCGCGGGTCGCGGCTGTAGGCCTCGCCGGTGATCGGGTCCTGGATGAAGAAGTTGATGTTGAGGTGCTTCTCGGTCCGGAACGGGTCCAGCCGGGCGGTGGCGAGGTCGGGCACCAGGGCCATGTCGGACTCGTGGATGGCCTGGAAGCCGCGGATCGAGGAGCCGTCGAACATCAGGGTCTCGGACGGGTCGAAGGTGTCGGCCGGAACCGCGAAGTGCTGCAGCACGCCCGGCAGGTCGCAGAACCGGACGTCGACGAACTTGATGTCGTTGTCCGCGATGTACTGCTTCACCTCGTCGGCGTTGGTGAACATCCGTACTCCTCCTCGGCGTGCACGGTCTGAGTCTCCGTCAGGGGCGACTGGAGCCCCGGTGCAGGGGGCTCACGATAGGAACGGCCCGTTTCCGGCTCGTGACTCGCTTGTTTCCCACATGTTAACCGGGCCATTCGAACGGACGGCAAAGCGGTATGCTTCCGGGCAAATTCCCGGCCCCGCCGCGCCGCTGATCCGTCACTGGTCCAGACCACTTGCGGCAGCCGGCCGAACGGGGTTCACCCCGACGGGAAACCCGGACGGCGCGCCGCCGCCGGGGCCGCCCCCGGGCCCGGCCGTAAGCCCGGTTAGGGTGGATTCGTGGACACCAGAGAAGCACTCGGATCGTGGATCGACGGCCCGAAGGCGGCCGCCGAGAAGATGGGCGCCGAATTCGGCTACCGCGGCGAGCGCCTCGGCCTCCCGCGGACCGGTCCCGGCTCGATGGCCGGCCCCGGCCGCCGGATCGGCGCGCTGTTCGTCGACGGCTGGCTGGTCAGCCTGGTCGCGTACGGCCTGCTGGCGCGCGGCGAGCAGAGCTCCGCGAACCTGTGGACCACCCCGCTGTTCTACGCGGTGACGGTCCTGTTCCTGGCCACCACCGGCACCACCGTCGGCAAGCGCCTGTTCGGCCTGCGGGTGGTCCGGCTGGACGGCACCCGCGCCACCATCCCGCAGGTGCTGCTGCGCACCCTGCTGCTCTGCCTGGTCATCCCGGCCGCCGTCTGGGACCGCGACACCCGCGGCCTGCACGACAAGGCCGTCGGCACCGTCGAGGTCCGGATCTGAACCACCCGGCAACACCGAGCAGCGCCGAGCAACACCGAGCAGCACCCGGGAACGCCCGGCAGCACCCGGGAGACATCGAACGGCCCCGCTCGCGGAGGGAAACCTCGCGGGCGGGGCCGTGGTGTGGTGTGGGGGAGTCGCGCCTCAGCGCATGCCGCCCTTGGGCATCCGGGCGCCCTTCGGCATCGGACCCTTGGGGATCGGCGCCTTGGAGAGCAGGTCGCCGAGCGCGCGCAGCCGGTCGTTGGTCTCGGTGACCTGGGCGGCGCTGATCGCCCGGGGCAGGCGCATCAGGTGGATCTGCAGCTTCTTGAGCGGGATCTCGCCCTCGCCGTTGCCGACCATGATGTCGTGCACCGGGATGTCGCCGACGACCCGGGCCATCTTCTTCTTCTCGGACGCCAGCAGCGGCCGCACCCGGTTCGGGTTGCCCTCGCCGATCAGCGCGATGCCGGCCCGGCCGACCGCCCGGTAGACCGCGTCCTGGCTGCGGGTGACCGCGACCGGGGTCTGGTTCGAGCTCCAGCCGCGCCGGATGTTGCCCAGCACCGCCGCGACCGCGCCCGGCTGGCCCTCCATCTGCCCGAACGCGGCCCGCTCGGCCCGGCGGCCGAACACGATCGCAACCGCCAGCACGGCCACCACGAAACCGAGGATGCCCAGGTAGATCGGGTGGTCCAGTGCGAAGCCGATGGCGAGGAACACGCCGAAGGTCAGCAGGCCGACGCCGGCGATGATCAGGCCGATCTTGGTGTCGACCTGCTTGGTCATGACATATGCCTGGCGGATCTGTGCGAGCCGCCCAGGGGTATCGGATTTTTGCCTCGCCATACCGCTCATGGTACGTGGCGGCACACGCGATCATCCAAGGCGGTGCCGGTTCGTGACCCTGGTCTTTCCCCGAGGGGACCCCGCCGCGGGCCCGGCCCCCACCAGGGGTTCAGGCGCTGCGCCCGAACACCTGCACGGCCTGCTCGCGTTCGCCCGCCAGCCGCCGGTTCTCGCACACCGCCGCCCACGCGTTGCGGCGCGCGCCGCGGATCAACAACAGCTGCTCGGCCCGCCGAAGCGCGGTCCGGATTCCGGTACGCATGACCCCACCAACTCCTCGACCCGGGTACCGCTCCAGCGTCCCGGACGTCCGTTACCGTACGGTGACCCGGCCGTCAATGCCACGTGAAACGTCGACGCCTAGCCCGGACAGCCCCGCACCGGACCGCCCCGCCTCGCTCCCCGGACCGCCCCGCCCCGCCTGCCGGTACGCGGAAGGGCGGGCCCGTTGCGGACCCGCCCCACCAGGAACCACCGTGCGGACCGCCTCAGACCGCCGCCGCTCGCTCCCGGTGCTCCAGCGCCTGCCGGTACAGCCGCCCGGCCCGGTACGAGGAGCGCACCAGCGGACCGGACATCACCCCGGCGAAGCCCAGCTCCTCGGCCTCCTGCTGGAGCTCGACGAACTCCTGCGGCTTCACCCAGCGCTCCACCGGGTGGTGGCGCAGCGAGGGCCGCAGGTACTGGGTGATGGTGATCAGCTCGCAGCCGGCGTCCACCAGGTCGGCCAGCGCCTCGCTGACCTCCTCGCGGGTCTCGCCCATGCCCAGGATCAGGTTGGACTTGGTGACCAGCCCGGCCGCCCGGGCCTGGGTGATCACGTCCAGCGAACGCTCGTAGCGGAAGGCCGGACGGATCCGCTTGAAGATCCGCGGCACCGTCTCGACGTTGTGCGCGAGCACCTCGGGGCGGGAGGAGAAGACCTCGGCGAGTTGCTCCGGGACGGCGTTGAAGTCCGGGATCAGCAGCTCGACGCCCGTCCGCCCGGCCTCGCGGGCGGCGGTCATCGCGTGCACCTGGCGGACGGTCTCGGCGTACAGCCAGGAGCCGCCGTCCTCCAGGTCGTCACGGGCGACACCGGTGATGGTGGCGTAGTTGAGGTCCATCGTGACGATGGACTCGGCGACCCGGCGCGGCTCGTCCCGGTCGAACTCGGCGGGCTTGCCGGTGTCGATCTGGCAGAAGTCGCAGCGGCGGGTGCACTGGTCGCCGCCGATCAGGAAGGTCGCCTCGCGGTCCTCCCAGCACTCGAAGATGTTGGGACACCCGGCCTCCTGGCAGACCGTGTGCAGCCCTTCCTTCTTCACCAGGGACTGCAGGGCGTTGTACTCCGGCCCCATCTTCGCCCTGGTCTTGATCCACTCGGGCTTCCGCTCGATGGGGGTCTCGCTGTTGCGGACCTCCAGCCGGAGGAGCTTCCTGCCGTCGGGTGCGACAGCGGACACGTGCGACTCCTAGAACTAGACGGGGTACCCCTCAGGGTACGCCTGCACTTCAATGGCCTTCGACCGGCCCCGGGCTTGCCTTCGAAAGGCAACGCTCGGCGTGCCGCGCCGATTCCGCTACTGGACGGCGACGACCGGTCCGCTACCGGACGGCGGCGACCGGCTCGGGCAGTTCGGCGAACACCTCGGCCAGCTTCCGTTCCACCGCGTCCACCGCGTCCGGCACCGCGAACGGCCGGCCCAGCTCGCCGCTGAGCGAGGCCACCCCGGCGTCCCGGATGCCGCACGGGACGATCTTGTCGAAGTACGTCATGTCGGGGTCGCAGTTCAGCGCGAAGCCGTGCATGGTCACGCCGCGGGCCACCCGCACGCCGATCGCGGCGAGCTTGCGGTCGTCGCCGCGCTGGCCCGCGTTGGACGGCGCGTACTCGGGGCCGGCCAGCCGCGGGTCGATGCCGAGCGGCAGGCCCATCCGCAGGGTCAGCTTGCCGATCTCCACCACCTGGGAGGGGTCGACCACCGCGCCGGGGATGTCCGCGCCCAGCTTCCACACCCCGCTGCGGCCCTCGATCCGGGTGGTGTCCACCCCGAACCCGGCGCAGGCCCGGATCAGCGCCTCCTCCAGCCGCCGCACGTACGCGACCACGTCGATCGGGTCGGGCAGCTTCACGATCGGGTAGCTGACCAGCTGGCCGGGGCCGTGCCAGGTGATCTCGCCGCCGCGGTTGACCTCGACCACCGGGGTGCCGTCCAGCGGCAGGTCCTCGGGGTTGGTGCGCTTGCCCATCGTGTACACCGGGTCGTGCTCCAGCAGCAGCACGGTGTCCGGTATCTCGTCCGCGACCCGCAGCGCGTGCAGCCGCTGCTGCTCCGCCCACGCCTCCTGGTAGGGGACGGTCCGCTCGCCGATCCCCATCCGCACGAACCGCACGTTCTCGCTCACCACGCCACTCCCTGCCGGCCGACCAGCCCAACCTCGCCACTGTACGCCCGCCGCGGGCACGAGCCGCAGGGCCGCCTCGGCCGCCCGCCGCTCCGGGCCTTGGAACGGCTCCGGCAGCTCCTCAGCCGCCCGCCAACAGCTGCAGCCGCAGCGCGAGTTGCAGCTCCAGCGCCCGCTCCGGCTGGTTCCAGTCGCGCCCCAGCAGCACCTCCACCCGGTCCAGGCGCTGCACCACCGTGTTCACGTGGACGTGCAGCAGGTCCTTGGCCCGGGTCAGGCCGCCGCCGCAGTCGAAGTAGGCGCGCAGCGTGCGCACCAGCTCGGTGCCGCGCTTGGCGTCGTAGTCGAGCAGCGGGCCGAGGGTGGCCCGGACGAAGCCGTCCACGTCGTGCCCGTCGCCCAGCAGCACGCCCAGGAAGCCCAGGTCGGCCGCGCACGCCCCGTCCCCGTCCCGGCCCAGCACCCGCAGGGCGCGCACGCAGCGCACTCCCTCCGCGTACGCGGCGGCCAGCGCGACCGGGCCGCTGGCGGCGCGCCCGGTGCCGACCGTGACCGGGCCGCCCGCCAGCCGGGCCAGCCGTTCCGCGGCGAGCGCGGCCACCGCGCCGTCGCCGCCGCCCTCGTGCGGGACGAGCAGCACCGCGCCCTCGCCGAACTCGGCGCTGATGCCCCGGGAGCCGAACAGGTAGCGGGCCGCGGCCCCGGCCAGCCGGTCCCGGGCGACGGCGTCCTCGGCGACGGCGACCAGGGCCAGATGCGGCCGGTTCAGGTCGACGCCCAGGCGGCGGCCGCGGGCGGTCAGGCCGGCCGGGTCGCGGTCGGGCGCGGTGAGCAGGTCGGCCAGCAGTTCGCCGCGGACCCGGTTCTCGGTCTCGGCGACCGAGCGGCGCAGCAGGAGCAGCAGCGCGGTGACGACGCCGGCCCGTTCGAACACCCGCCGGTCGGCGTCGTCCAGTTCGGGCCGCCCGTGCAGCACCAGCGCGCCCAGCAGTTCCTGCCCGGCGAGCACCGCGCACACCCACTCGGCGCCGTGCCGCACCGCGTGGCCCTCGGCGCGGGAGGCGGCCACCGCGTCGGCCAGGCCGTCGGGGGCGCCGCCGGGGCCGGTGAGCGGGGCGCCCTCGGCGTCGTGCACGGAGGCCCCGCCGTCCAGCAGCGCGGCCACCTCGGCGGCCACGTCGGCCACCTCCGCGCCGCGCAGCACCAGGTCGGTGAGCCGGTCGTGGGCCTGCTCGGCGCGCTGGACGGCCGCGGCGTGGGCCCGGATGACGGCGTTGGCGGCGGCCAGGTCGGCGAGCGCGGCCCGGGTGTCGGCCAGCGACTTGGCGGTGTCCAGGGCGATCGCGGCGTGCGCGGCCAGCGTGCACAGCAGCGCGACCTCGTCGGGGGAGAAGGCCCGCGGCGAGCGGTCGGCGGCGAACAGCACGCCGATCACGCTGCCGCCCAGCAGCAGCGGCACCCCGATGATCGCCACCAGCCCCTCGTCCAGCACGCCCGCGTCGATCTGCCCGGTGTGCCGGAACCGCTCGTCGACCCGGTAGTCGTGGCTGGCGTAGGGGCGGGCGGTCTGCGCGACCAGGCCGCCCAGGCCGTCGCCCAGGCTGAGCCGCAGGGTCTGGAAGATCGGCGAGACCGAGCCGTCGGTGACCCGCATGTACGTGTCGCCGGCCCGCTCGTCGGGGAGGGTCAGGTACGCGGTGTCGGTGCCCAGCAGCATCCGGGCCCGCCGGACGATGGCCTGCAGCACCGCGTCCAGGTCCCGGGAGGCGGCCAGGTCGCCCGCGGTGTCGAACAGCGCGGTCAGCTCGGCCTCGCGTCTGCGGTGCTGGCGCATCGTGCGGTGCACCCGCAGGGCCTGCCAGGTGGCGTCGTCGATCTCGCGCAGCACCTCGGCGGGCGCGCCCCGGCGGCGGGCGTCGGCGAGCACCTCGCCGAAGTCCTCGGTGGCGGCCCCGGTGGCCAGCAGGTCGAGGAGTCTGCGCAGCGCCGGCGCGGCGGTGGTGTGGCGGTCCATGCGGTCTTCCCTTGTCGCTCGTGCCCCCGTGGCCCCCGTGCCCCCGGCCCGCCGCTGGAGAACCGGAGAACGGGCCGGGGCCGCGCCGCCGGGTGCCCGGTGGCGCGGCCCTGATCCTGCCGAAGTGCTCAGAGGCTAGCGGGCGCCTTCACGGAGTCCCCCCGAGCGTCCGCCCCGGTGTCCTCCAGGTCGCTGCCGCGGGTCTCCCGGCCGCACAGCACGGCCACCACGGTGATCACCGCGGCGATCGCCACGTACACCGCGATCGGGGTGGCGCTGCCGTAGTCCTTCAGCAGCGCGGTGGCGATCAGCGGGGCGGGCGCGCCGGCCGCCACCGAGGAGAACTGGGCGCCGATCGAGGCCCCCGAGTAGCGGGTGCGGGTGGCGAACAGCTCGGAGAAGAACGCCGCCTGCGGGGCGTACATCATGCTGTGGAAGAACAGGCCGACGGTGACGGCGACGGTCAGTTGGACGAAGCTCCCGGTGTCGGCCATCCGGAAGAACACGAACGCCCAGACGCCGACGCCGACCGCGCCGACCAGGTAGACCGGCCTGCGGCCGACCCGGTCGGAGAGCGCCCCGAAGGCCGGGATCAGCGCGAACTGCACCGCCGAGCCGATCAGCACGGCGTTCAGCGCGGTCTGCTTGGGCAGGTGGGTCTGGGTGACGGCGTACGCCAGCACGAAGGTGGTCAGCACGTAGTACGAGATGTTCTCCGCCATCCGGGCGCCCATCGCCACCAGCACGTCCCGCCAGTGGTCGCGCAGCACCGCCACCAGCGGCGGCCGCTCCGGCTCGGTGCGCTGCTCGGCGGCCGCCAGCGCGGCCTTGAACAGCGGCGACTCGTCCACCGCGAGCCGGATCCACAGGCCGACCATCACCAGCACCGCGGAGAGCAGGAACGGCACCCGCCAGCCCCAGGACAGGAACGCGGCGTCGGACTGGACGGCCGTCATCAGCGAGAGCACGCCCGCCGCCAGCAGGTTGCCGGCCGGCGCACCGCCCTGCGGCCAGGACGCCCAGAAGCCGCGCCGCCGGCGGTCGCCGTGCTCGGAGACCAGCAGCACCGCCCCGCCCCACTCGCCGCCCAGCGCGAAGCCCTGCACCAGCCGCAGGACGGTCAGCAGGACCGGCGCCGCCACGCCGACCTGGTCGTAGGTGGGCAGGCAGCCGATCAGGGTGGTCGCCCCGCCCATCAGCAGCAGGCTCAGCACCAGCAGCTTCTTGCGGCCGATCCGGTCGCCGAAGTGCCCGAACACCAGTGCGCCCAGCGGCCGGGCGGCGAACCCGATCGCGTAGGTCAGGAAGGACAGCAGGGTGCCGGTCAGCGGGTCGGCCTTCGGGAAGAACACGTGCCCGAAGACCAGCGCCGCCGCCGATCCGTACAGGAAGTAGTCGTACCACTCGATGGTCGTACCGATCAGCGAGGCGGCGACCACCCTGGGCAGGGAGGCGGGTCTCGGATCGCCGGAGGAGGAGGGGAGGGCAGCCATGGCGGATTCCCTTGCAGGTGAGGGGAGTTGAGGGGAGTTGAGCGAAGGTCGGGAACTCAGTGCGCGGTCCAGCCGCCGTCCACCGGCAGGCTCGCCCCGGTGATGTACGAGGCACCCGGCGAGCACAGCCACACGGCCAGCTGCGCCACTTCGTCCGGCTCGATCAGCCGCTTCACGGCGGTGCGGTCGAGCATGATCCGCTCCACCACCTCGTCCTCGTGGATGCCGTGCGCCAGCGCCTGCGCGGCGATCTGCTTCTCCACCAGCGCGGTCCGCACGTACGCCGGGTTCACGCAGTTGCTGGTCACCCCATACGGGGCGCCCTCCAGGGCCACCGTCTTGCTCAGGCCCTCCAGGGCGTGCTTGGCCGTCACGTACGCCGACTTGAAGGCGCTCGCCCGCAGGCCGTGCACCGAGGAGATGTTGACCACCCGGCCCCACTCGCGCTCGTACATGTGCGGCAGGGTGCGGCGCAGGATCCGGAACGGGGCCTCCACCATGACCCGCTGGATCAGCGTGAACCGCTCCACCGGGAACTCGTGCACCGGCGCGACGTGCTGCAAGCCCGCGTTGTTGACCACGATGTCCGCGTCCGCCGGCAGCGCCTCCACCGCGTCCGGGTCCGACAGGTCCGCGACGTGCGCGGTCCCGCCGATCCGGGCCGCCAGCTCCTCGGCGGGGCCGGCCGCCAGGTCGACGACGTACACGTGCGCGCCCGCCGCGGCGAACGCCTCCGCGCAGGCCCGGCCGATGCCGGAGGCGGCCCCGGTGACCAGGGCGGTGCGGCCGAGCAGCGGGGGTTCGGCGGGCGGGGCAGAAGTGGTGTCCATGGCCGAGAACGGTAGGAATCCGCGCGCCCCGCAACGATGTGGGCGGACACCACAGCACGGCCCGCCCCCATGGTTCCCGGCACCATGCGCCCGGAACGCGGGCAGCGGCTCTCGAACTCAAACACGCGACGCCCGTGCTTCCTCACAACGGGCGGGGCTGGTTCACCCGTTCGGAGGATGGGCGGCCCGAATCCACCCATAGCGTCCCAATGCTCGCTACATTCGCGCCGATTCCCGATCAGGGGGCGCCGTCCCGGGCAGGAGGGGCCGGAACGGCGCCTGAGAGGTGTGGACTGCTATGCCCCAACGGCCAGTGATCGACAGCCCCGCGTACCGACCGCTCGACCCGCTCGACCCGCGCCCGACCGGAGCGGCCGAGACTCCTCCGCGCGCGCCCGAGCAACCCGACCCACCGGCCCCCGCGGCCGGGCGCGCCCAGAACCCGCAACTCGCCGCGCTCATCGAGGAGTCCGGCTTCTCGCACGCCGGCCTCGCCCGCCGGGTCGACCAACTCGGCCTGGAGCACGGCCTCGACCTGCGCTACGACAAGACCTCGGTCACCCGCTGGCTGCGCGGCCAGCAACCCCGCGGCGCGACCCCTGCGCTGATCGCCGAGGTCTTCACCCGCCGCCTCGGCCGCCGCCTCACCGCCCAGGACGTCGGCCTCGACGCCTGCGCCCCGGTCTACGCGGGCCTGGAGTTCGCCGAAACCCCGCAGGAGGCCGTCGACATCGTCGCCTCCATGTGGCGCAAGGACAACGGCCCCTACGCCGAACTCCGCAAGATCGCCTTCACCCCCGCCGGACTCGTCGTCCCCAGCCGCGACTGGCTGATCGGCCGCACCGACGAACGCGTCGCCCGCGACGGCACCACCCTCACCCCCGAGGAGCTCCGCACGCCCCCGCAGGGTGCCCGCGTCCCCCCGCAGGGCCCGCGCCGCCCCGCCGGGACCGAACCCGCCGCCGAGAGCCGGGAGACCAGGCCCCCGGTCCGGGTCGGCCGCGGCGACATCGCCGCCATCCGCGCCGTCGGCGACCTGTTCCGCGCCCTCGACCACGCCTACGGCGGCGGCCACGCCCGGCAGGCCCTGGTCCGCTACCTGGAGAGCGAAGCCGAACCCATGCTCCGCGGCCGGTACGGCGAACAGATCGGCCGCGCCCTGTTCGGCGCCGTCTCCGACCTGACCCGGCTGGCCGGCTGGACCTCCTTCGACATCGCCGCGCACGGCCTCGCCCAGCGCTACTTCGTCCAGGCCCTGCGGCTCTCCCAGGCCGCCGGCGACCGCGTCCTCGGCGGCTTCATCCTCACCACCATGAGCCAGCAGGCCGTCCACCTCGGCCACGCCCGCGAGGCCATCCAGCTCGCCCGGGTCGCCCAGCAGGGCGTCGGCACCACCGCCGCCCCCGTCGTCCAGGCCCTCATGCACGCCGCCGAGGCCCGCGGCCACGCCCTGGCCGGCGACGTCCGCGCCTGCACCACCGCCCTGGTCCGCTG
Source organism: Kitasatospora sp. YST-16 (assembly GCF_026802215.1). NCBI lineage: Bacteria > Bacillati > Actinomycetota > Actinomycetes > Kitasatosporales > Streptomycetaceae > Kitasatospora > Kitasatospora sp. YST-16. The sequence goes on along the minus strand of NZ_CP113837.1, from coordinate 1,790,572 downwards.
CGAACGCGCCCTGGCCACCGCCCGCAGCGCCGACGAAGTCCCGTCCTGGGCCCGGTACTTCGACGACGCCCAGCTCGCCGACGAGTTCGCCCACTGCTACCGCGACCTCCAGCAGTGGCGCCCCGCCGCCCAGCACGCCGAGAAGTCCCTCCGGCTGCGCGCCCCCGCCTACGCCCGCAGCCGCATCCTCTGCCGGCTCGTCCTCGCCTCCGCCCGCCTCGGCATGGGCGACGTCGACGAGGCCTGCTCGATGGCCACCGACTCCCTCCGCGCCGCCGGCGAGATGCGCTCCGCCCGCACCGTCGAGTACCTCCGCGACTTCCACCGCCGCCTCACCCCCTACCGCACCACCCCCGCCGCCCGCGCCTTCGAAGAGGCCTCCCGCCAGGCGGGGGTGATCTGACCCTCGTCGAAGGCCCCGCCAAGGCCCCGCCCGGGGCCTGCCAAGATCCCGTCAAGGCCCCGCCCGGGGCCCGTCAGGGCCCCGGGGAACGGCGGGCCGATGCTGCTGCCGGTCGGAGCCCATCGAGAAGCCCGTGCTGCCGAGGGCCTTGACCGGCACCCCCGCAGAACCGGACCCCGCCGTCCCCCGGTTCCCGCCCTACGCCGCCTCCGCGACCTCCGCCCCGGCCCGCACCCCGAGGTCGCGCAGCACCGCCTCCGCGGCCCGCCGGCCGGAGACCAGCGCGCCCTGGACCGTCCCGGTGTCCCGGTGGTCGCCGCAGACGTACAGCCCGGCGAGCAGCCGGACGGAGCGGCGGAAGTGGTGCGGCGGCGGCATCGAGACGACCGCGTCGGCGGCGTGGCGGACGGTCAGGAACTCCCACCCCGCGGTGGAGGTCCCGTACAGCTCCGCCAGCCGCCGCCGCACGGCGCCCTCGTCGCCGGCCGGCCCGCCGGAGTCGAAGGCGCGGCGGCCGAGCACCGTGGTGGCGATCAGCGCCCGCCCGTCGGCGGCGTACGAGGGGTCGGCGTCGCTGAGCACCAGCGAGTGCGAGATCCCGGAGCGCTCGGCGTCCAGCAGCAGCACGGCCTCGCCCAGCGGCGAGCGCTCCGCCGCGTGGTAGTAGGTGGTGACGGGGTGGAAGCCGGGCTGCCGCAGGCCCGGCAGCAGGGCGGCGGCCGTTGCCGCGTCGGTGGCGACGACCACCGCCCGGGAGCGGATCCGGCCGTGCCCGGCGGTCTCCACGCCGTCCGTGCCGACCGAGGTGACCTCGACGCCCAGCCGCAGGGCGCCCTCCGGCAGCCGGGCGGCGAGCTGCTCGGGGACGGCCCCGATGCCCGCCGCCGGGACGCAGAGCCGGCCCCGGGCGTACGCGCGCAGCACCAGGTCGGCGACCCGGCTGGAGGTGCCCAGCGCGGGGTCGGACAGCAGCGCGCCGAGCAGCGGGCGCAGGAAGCCGTCGACGGTGCGGGCGGGCAGGCCGCGCTCGGCCAGGGCCCGGGCGGCGGTGGTCTCGGGGCGGGCGTGGATCCGGGCCGGGGGCGTCGCGGCGAGCCGGGCCAGGGCGGCGGCCAGCCGGGCCTTCTCGAGCGGGGTGCCGAGCGGTCCGCGGGTGGCGGCCTGCCGGGCGGGGGTGAGCTGCGGGTCGCCGGTCCGGTAGGTGCGGCCGCCGCTGTGCACCAGGACGCCGGGGGCGAGCGGACGCAGCCGCAGCCGGTCGAGGTCGAGGCGGCGGGCGAGTTCGGGGTAGGCGGTGTTGAGCAGGTGGCTGCCGTGGTCGAGCCGGAAGCCGTCGAGTTCGCGGGCGGCCGCCCGGCCGCCGATGCGTTCGGTGGCTTCCAGGACCTGGACGTCCAGGCCCTGGGCGGCGAGCGCGTCGGCGGCGGTCAGTCCGGCTATGCCGGCGCCGACGACGATCGCGTCGGGGTCGCCGGACCGGCCGTGCCGGGCGCGGCCGATGAAGTCCTGTGCGGGCACGAGTGGGTGCTCCCTCCCTGGCGGAGCCCCCGGCGGCCGCCGCGCGCGGCAGGGCCCGCGGGCGAGCGGGCGGGTGCCGGGGCGGGCAGCGGGGGGCGGACGTGGTCCGCACTGGTGATGCCCCGTCATCCGCGGGTCCAGACCGGTGGGTTCCGCCCAATCGGGTCATCACACCGGGCACGGGCACGCAGCGGGTCCGGACGGTCACCCACCGTGCGCCAAACGGGGCGCGCGGGGCGGGAGCGGGCGCGCACCGTCACCACCCGCACCCCGCGCGCCGCCCACTTGCACCCGTGCGCCCCCCGCCGACGCCCCGTCAACTCCCGTAGGCCGCACCGCTCCCGCGCTCACCCTCGGAGCCACCCGTACCTACTCCTGCCGCCTGCCGCGCCCGCCGACTGCACCCGCCCGTCGCACCGTCCCCGCCGCAGCGCCGCCCGCCGCGCCCCTACCGCAGCCCGAGCGCCGCCGCCACGACCGCCCCCGCGTCGGGGTCGCGGAACTCGAACCCGGCCTCCAGCAGCGCCTTCGGCACCACCCGGTGGCTGCCCACCACCTCCACCGCCATCTCCCCGAGCACGGCGCGCAGCGCCCACTCCGGCACCGCGAACACCGCCGGCCGCCCGAGCTGCCGGGACAGCTCCGCGGTCAGGTCGCGGTTGGTGACGGGGTCGGGCCCGACCAGGTTGACCGGCCCGGAGAGGTCCTGACGCTCGATCAGGAAGCGCAGCGCGGCGACCTCGTCGGCCAGCGAGATCACCGACCAGTACTGCCCGCCGCTGCCCAGCCGCCCGCCCAGCGCCAGCCGGAACAGCGGCAGCAGCCGCGCCCCGGCGCCGCCCTTCGGGTCGAGCACCAGCCCGGTGCGCGGGTGCACCACCCGGATCCCGGCGTCCGCGGCGGGCCGCGCGGCGCGCTCCCACTCCTCGCAGACCCCGGCCAGGAAGTCGCCGCCGGCCGGCGCGTCCTCGTCGATCACCCGGTCGCCGGTCTGCCCGTAGTAGCCGACCGCGGAGGCGCTGACCAGCACCTGCGGCGGCTCCTTCAGCCGGGACAGCGCGGCGGCCAGCGTCTCGGTGCCGAGCACCCGGCTGTCCCGGATCTCCCGCCGGTAGGCGTCCGTCCAGCGCCGGTCGCCGACGCCCGCCCCGGCCAGGTGCACCACGGCCCGCACGCCCTCCAGCGCGGCCGCGTCGATCTGCATCAGCTGCGGGTTCCAGCCGACCCCGACCGTCCCGTCCGGCTGCGGCCCGGTGCGCGAGCGCCGCCGCACCAGCCGCAGCACCTCGTACCCGTCCGCCAGCAGGGAGTCCACCAGCGCGGACCCGATCAACCCCGTGGAACCTGTCACCGCGATTCGCATACCGGCCATCCTCGCAGCCCGCCCCCGCCCACCCGTCCAGAAACCCCGTCCCGGATCGGCCCACCTCCCGCTCCTCGACGGCCGGGGCCGTCGGACGCGGCACCAGGCCCTCTCTTTCGGATCTTGTCGGATTAGCGCGCGGCGGTGGGCTCCCCCAGCCCCGAGGGGGGCTGGGAGGTGCCCCCTTGGCTGGGAGTGCCGGCCCGACGCCCTCGTACTGGATGTACTTGGGTGTTGGGCCGGTGCTTCCAGGCGGGATGTCCGGCGTCGCGCGCCCGGCAAGATCCGAAAGAGAGGGCCTAGCATGACCGCCATGCCCTCCAACGATGTGATCATCAGGCCGGCGCGGGACGAGGACGAGCGCGCGATCCGCGCCGTCGACCACGCCATCTGGTCCCCGCTCAGCGAGGTCGCCCCGCGCGGCCCCGAGGACGCGCCGGTCTTCGACCGGGACCACCGCCCCGACCAGTACCTGCTGGCCGAACTCGGCGGCCGCGTGGTCGGCTACGTCCGCCAGATCCGGGAGATCCCGCTCCCCTCCAACGCCCACGTCCGCCAGATCCAGGGGCTCGGCGTCCTCCCCGAGGCCCGCGGCCGCCGCATCGGCGACGCCCTGCTCACCGCCGCCTGCGAAGCCGCCCGCGCCGCCGGGGCCCGCCGGATGACCCTGCGCGTGCTCGGCCACAACACCCCGGCCCGCCGCCTCTACGAGCGCAACGGCTTCCAGGTCCTCGGCGTCCTGCCCGAGCACTTCCTCCTGGAGGACAGCTACGTCGACGACGTCTGGATGGGCCGCACCCTCGCCTGACCCGCCCCGCCCCGCCTCGGCCCGGCCCGGCCCGACCTGACCCGACCCGCCCGGACGGGGCCGGCCGCCGGAGCTGACGCCCCGTCCGGGGCACCGCCCCGCACAGCACCCGGACGGCCGCCACCCGAAAGGCCCGGCCCCCGCCCCGGCCCCGCTCAGTCCCCGTACAGCTCCCACAGCCGCGGGTAGCGGGCGGCCATCACCGCCCCGTCCGCGAAGTCGAAGAAGACGCCCTCGGCGGCCGGCGGCTGACGCACCCCCAGCTCCGGCAGCGGAAGCCCGGTCAGCCGCTCGTACGCCTCGTCGGCGGCGTAGCCGAGCTCCTCCGCGTCGCCGTCCTCCGCCTCGTCGAAGTCCGGCACCAGCTCGGCCAGCGCGTCCGGCTCGTGCACCGCGCCCTCGAAGACCTCCCGGCCCTGGCCGATCAGCCAGCACCGGAAGTAGTCGAAGCCGTCCTCGGAGGCCCCGCCGAGCAGCAGGTAGGCGGCGCCCCACAGCTCCACCGTGTACGCCCGCTGGAAGCGCGCCTCGAACTGCCGGGCGAAGTCCAGCACGTCGTCCGGGGTGAGCCGCAGCAGTTGCTCGACCAGCGCCTCGGCCTGCTCGTCCGGGTCGCCCTCGGCCGCGTCCCGGGCGTCGTCGACCAGTTGCCAGAATCCCGTCTCGTCCATCACCGCTCCAGCCTCCACGATCGCCGCCCCGTTTGCACCCGATCGGCGGGCCGGTCGGGCCGGAGGACGCGGGAGCCCCGCACCGTCCGGGGACGGTGCGGGGCTCCTGAGGAGTGCTTCGCAGCACGGGGCCTTACAGGCCGAGCTCGACCTCGAACTCGCCGGCCTCCAGGATCTCCTTGACCGCGACCAGGTAGCGGGCGGCGTCCGCGCCGTCCACCAGGCGGTGGTCGTAGGAGAGCGACAGGTAGGTCATGTCGCGGATGCCGATGGCGGTGCCGCCGTCGGACTCGATGACCACCGGGCGCTTCACGGTCGCGCCGATGCCCAGGATGGCGACCTGGTTCGGCGGGACGATGACGGTGTCGAACAGCGCACCGCGCGAACCGGTGTTGGAGATGGTGAAGGTCGCGCCGGACAGCTCGTCCGGGGTGATCTTGCTGTCGCGGACCTTCGAGGCCAGCTCCGCGGTCTTCTTCGAGATGCCGGCGATGTTGAGGTCGCCCGCACCCTTGATGACCGGGGTCATCAGACCCTTCTCGGAGTCCACCGCGATACCGATGTTCTCGGTGTCGAAGTAGGTGATGGTGCCCTCGGCCTCGTTGATCCGGGCGTTGATGACCGCGTGGGCCTTCAGCGCCTGGGCGGCGGCCTTCACGAAGAACGGCATCGGGGACAGCTTCACGCCCTCGCGGGCCAGGAAGGAGTCCTTCGCCTTCGCGCGCAGCGACATGATCCGGGTGACGTCCACCTCGACCACGCTGGTCAGCTGGGCCTGCTCGTGCAGGGCCTTCAGCATGTTGTCGCCGATGACCTTGCGCATGCGGGTCATCTTGACGGTCTGGCCGCGCAGCGCGGAGGGCGCGGCGGCGGCCTTCGCCGGGGCGGCGGCAGCGGGGGCGGCGGCGACCGGGGCCGGCGCGGCCTTGGCGGCCTCGGCGGCGGCGATCACGTCCTGCTTGCGGATGCGGCCGCCGACGCCGGTGCCGGCGACGGAGGCGAGCGCGACACCGTGCTCGGCGGCGAGCTTGCGCACCAGCGGGGTGACGTAGGCGTCACCGGCGTCCGCGGCCGGAGCGGCGGCGACCGGCGCGGCCGGAGCGGCCACCGGGGCCGGAGCGGCCGGCGCAGCGGGGGCGGCCGGGGCCGGAGCGGCGGCAGCGGGCGCCGGAGCAGCCGGGGCGGCCGGAGCCGGGGCCGGGGCGGCCGGGGCAGCGGGAGCCGGAGCCGGAGCGGCGGGAGCAGCCGGAGCGGCGGCCGGAGCCGGAGCGGCCGGAGCCGAGCCCGCGGCGCCGATCAGCGCGAGCTGGCCGCCGACCTCGGCGGTCTCGTCCTCGCCGACCAGGATCTTCACCAGGGTGCCCGCCACGGGGGAGGGGATCTCGGTGTCGACCTTGTCGGTGGAGACCTCCAGCAGCGGCTCGTCGACCTCGACGGTGTCGCCCTCGGCCTTCAGCCAGCGGGTGACGGTGCCCTCGGTGACCGACTCGCCCAGCGCGGGCAGCAGCACCGGGGTGGCGTCGCCGGCCGGAGCGGCGGCGGCCGGAGCCGGAGCCGCCGGGGCCTCGGCGGCCGGGGCGGCAGCCGCGGGGGCCTCCGCCACCGGAGCGGCCGGGGCCGGAGCGGCCTCGGCGGCGGGCGCCGGAGCGGCCTCGGCGGCGGGCGCCGGGGCGGCGGCGGGGGCGCCGGAGCCGTCGTCGATGATCGCCAGCTCGGCGCCCACCTCGACGGTCTCGTCCTCGCCGACCTTGATCGAGGCCAGGACGCCGGAGGCCGGCGCCGGGATCTCGGTGTCGACCTTGTCGGTGGAGACCTCGAGCAGCGGCTCGTCGATCTCCACGCGCTCACCCTCGGCCTTCAGCCAGCGGGTGACGGTGCCTTCGGTCACGCTCTCGCCCAGCGCGGGCAGTGTTACTGAGACCGCCATGGTTCCAGCGACTCCTATCAAGTCTTGCGTACAGGAATGAACGGGGACGGGGGCGCGATCAGTCGTGCGCGTGCAGCGGCTTGCCGGCCAGCGCGAGGTGGGCCTCGCCGAGGGCCTCGGACTGGCTCGGGTGCGCGTGGATGAGCTGCGCGACCTCGGCGGGCAGGGCCTCCCAGTTGTAGATCAGCTGGGCCTCGCCGACCTGCTCGCCCATGCGGGCGCCGACCATGTGGACACCCACGACGGCGCCGTCCTTGACCTGGACCAGCTTGATCTCGCCGGCAGTCTTGAGGATCTTGCTCTTGCCGTTGCCGGCGAGGTTGTACTTGAGCGTGACGACCTTCTCCTTGCCGTACTGCTCGACGGCCTTGGCCTCGGTCAGGCCGACGGAGGCGACCTCCGGGTTGGAGTACGTCACCCGCGGGATGCCGTCGTAGTCGATCGGGACGACCTTCAGGCCGGCGATCCGCTCGGCCACCAGGATGCCCTCGGCGAAGCCGACGTGGGCCAGCTGCAGGGTCGGGACCAGGTCGCCGACGGCGGAGATGGTCGGCACGTTGGTGCGCAGGTACTCGTCGACCAGGACGTAGCCGCGGTCCATCGCGACGCCCTGCTCCTCGTAGCCCAGGCCGGCCGAGACCGGGCCGCGGCCGATCGCGACCAGCAGCACGTCGGCCTCGATGGACTTGCCGTTCTCGGTGGAGACCCGGACGCCGTTCTCGGTGTACTCCACGCCGGAGAAGCGGGACTTCAGCTCGAACTTGATGCCGCGCTTGCGGAAGGCGCGCTCCAGCAGCTTGGAGGAGTTCTCGTCCTCCAGCGGCACCAGGTGCGGCAGGCCCTCGACGATGGTGACGTCGACGCCGAACGACTTCCAGACCGAGGCGAACTCGCAGCCGATCACGCCGCCGCCGAGGATGATCGCCGACTTCGGGATGTAGTCGAGCTTCAGCGCGTGGTCGGAGGAGATGATCCGGTTGCCGTCGATGTCCAGGCCCGGGATCGAGCGCGGCACCGAGCCGGTGGCCAGGACGATGTGGCGGCCCTCGATGCGCTGGCCGTTGACGTCCACCGAGGTCTGCGAGGAGAGCTTGCCCTCGCCCTGGATGAAGGTGACCTTGCGCGAGGCGACCAGGCCCTGCAGGCCCTTGTACAGGCCGGCGACGACGTCGTCCTTGTACTTGTGGACGCCGTTGATGTCGATGCCCTGGAAGGTGGCGAGGACACCGAACTCGGCGGCTTCCTTGGTCTCGTCCGCGACCTCGGCGGCGTGCAGCAGCGCCTTGGTCGGGATGCAGCCGCGGTGCAGGCAGGTGCCGCCCAGCTCGCCCTTCTCGATCAGCGCGACGCTCAGGCCGAGCTGGGCGCCACGGAGCGCCGCGGCGTAACCGCCGCTTCCGCCTCCGAGAATGACTACGTCGAAAACGGTGCTGGCGTCGTTCGCCACGTCACGTCCTCCATGCAAAAGGTGCGGATCGCCGGGCCGGTCGCGGTCCGGTGGGTGAGTGCCCTCGTAAGGCGCCCAGTCGTGCCGGAAATACATCTTTGCACTTGTTGGCGGCAGGTGGCGTCGGCGGGTGCCCCGGGGCGCCCCCGGTGCGGCCCGCGCCTCGGCGGTATGACCCGTTCTCGGAGGTATCGTCGCAGCTCACGGCCGGGAAAACGGCAAGCGGAGGTACTCCGTCCGGGGGTCTTCACCAGGCTGGTTCCGCCCTGCGGAATCAATTTTCGCCGGAGGCGAACACCGGCTCGAATTGGTATCGAGTGCTACCGGCTGGTAATGCGCGTGGGGCCCGGCACCCACCGGTGCCGGGCCCCACGCGTCGGATCACTTGCCCGCGGCGGTGTCCTCCGCGAAGCGGACCAGGGTGCGCACCGCGCTCGCGGTGCCGCCCTTCGGGGTGTAGCCGGACGCGCCGCCCTCGTTGAACGCCGGGCCGGCGATGTCCAGGTGCGCCCAGGCGGTGCCCTCGGCGACGAACTCCTGCAGGAACAGCCCGGCCACCAGGCCGCCGCCCATCCGCTCGCCCATGTTCGCCAGGTCCGCGACGGTCGACTCGACCATGCCCTTGCGCAGGTCGGCCGGCAGCGGCATCGGCCAGGACGCCTCGCCCACCGCGCCCGCGGTCTCGTGCAGACGGGTGCGCAGCGCCTCGTCGTTGGCCATCACGCCGAAGGTGCGGGTGCCCAGCGCCAGCACCATCGCACCGGTCAGGGTCGCCACGTCGACGATCACGTCGGGCTGCTCCTCGCCGGCCCGGACGATCGCGTCGGCCAGCACCAGCCGGCCCTCGGCGTCGGTGTTCAGCACCTCGACGGTCTTGCCGCCGTACATCCGCAGCACGTCGCCCGGACGGGTCGCCGAGCCGGACGGCATGTTCTCCGCCAGCGCCAGCCACGCCGTCACGTTGACCTGCAGGCCCAGCCGCTTGGCGGCGACCACGGCGGCGAACACCGCGGCGGCGCCCGCCATGTCGCACTTCATGGTCTCGTTGTGACCGGCCGGCTTCAGCGAGATGCCGCCCGAGTCGTAGGTGATGCCCTTGCCGACGAAGGCCAGCGAGGCCTTCGCCTTCGGGTGGGTGTACGCCACCTTCACCAGCCGCGGCGGGTTCGCCGAGCCGACGCCCACGCCCAGGATGCCGCCGAAGCCGCCCTTGGCCAGCGCCTTCTCGTCCAGCACCTCGACCTTGAGGCCGTGCTCCTTGCCGGCCGCCTGGGCGATCGCGGCGAAGGACTTCGGGTTCAGGTCGTTCGGGGCGGTGTTGACCAGGTCGCGGGCCCGGTTCATCTCCTCGCCGATCGCCGCGGCGCGCTCCACCGCGACCTTGGCGTCCTTCGAGCCCTTGCGCTCCACCAGCAGCACCAGCTCGGCGACCGGGGCCTTGGCGACCTCGGCCTTGTAGCTGCCGAAGGAGTAGGTGCCGAGCAGGCCGCCCAGCGCGACCGCCTCGACCTCGTCGGCCGAGACCGCCGGCAGCGCCAGCGCGACCTTCTTCGAACCGGCCAGCGTGCGGGCGGCGGTGCCGGCCGCCTTGCGCAGCTCCTCGGCACCGTACGCGCCCTCGGCGGCCGCGCCCAGGCCCACGGCCAGCACCAGCGGCGCCTTGGCGCCGGCCGGAGCGGGAAGCTTGACCGCCTCACCCTCGGCACCGGTGGCGCCCAGGGTGGTGAGGACCTCGGCCAGCTTGCCCTCGAACGCCTCGACGACCGCCTCGGCGCCCGGAGCGACGACCAGGCCCTTGGGCCCCTTCGCCACACCGATCACCAGGGCATCCGCACGCAGGCTCACGGCGGAGGAGGTGCTCACAGACAGTGCAGTCACGACAAATGCGTCCTGTTCTTTTCGCGGTCCACAGCCGGTGACGGCTCCGTTGCCGACCGGCAAAACCCAGGCAGACTCCGCGGCGAAACGGGGCGCAGGGCCAGGGTGCTCACCGCATGGTAGTCCGCATATTGGGATCGCGCCGCCCCGCCTGCCCCGTGCACGAACCGCCGCGAACCGTGACGGTGCGTGAGTTCGCGTACGGGAACAGGGCGGACGCCCGCTCACACCAGCGCGAGCGCCACCAGCGCCGCGGTCGCCGAGGTCTCCACCAGCGCACCCAGCACGTCCCCGGTCACCCCGCCGAACCGCCGCACGCACCGCCGCAGCAGGGCCCCCGCGGCGAGCACCCCGCACAGCACCGCCACCCCCGACTGCCAGCGCACCGCCGCCGCCACCGCGGCCACCAGCACCGTCACCGCCACCGCCACCGCCGGCCGCACGGTGGCCGCCACCATCGCCCCCAGCCCGCCCGGCCGGGCCGCCGGCACCGACCGCAGGCACCCCCACGCCAGCGCCGCCCGCCCCGCCACCGCGGCCACCACCGCCGCCAGCGCACCGCGCCCCGGCGACACCGCGAACTGCCCGGCCAGCGCCGCGACCTGGGCGAGCATCAGCAGCAGCAGCGTCAGCACGCCGAACGGGCCGATGTCCGACTGCTTCATGATCCGCAACGCGTCCCCGGCCGGCTTCCCGCTGCCCAGCCCGTCCGCGACGTCCGCCACCCCGTCCAGGTGCAGCCCCCGGGTCAGCACCGCGCCCACCGCGACCACCGCCACCCCGCCGAGCAACGCCCCGCCCCGCCACGCGACCAGCGCCCCCGCGCCCCCCGCCAACGCCCCCACCACCAGCCCGACCAGCGGAGCCAGCACCATCGCCACCCCGCCCGCCCCCCGGTCCCACCGCTCCACCCGCACCCGGAACACCGTCAACGTCCCGAACGCGAACCTGAGCCCGCCCCCGACCGGACGCCCCGTCAGGGCCGCGGCAGTCTGCGCCGAACCGGCAGGCGAAGACACAGCGCCCTCCGACTCCTGCCCCGTCCCCTGCTGGGCGTGCTCGTTGCCCACCGGGGTCAGTAGCGGTCGAGCAGGTCCGCCGCCGTCGGCAGCTTGGCCGGGGCCCGCGGCGGGAGCGGCTTGGCGCTCGGGACGGCGGCCGGCTCGGCGAGGGTGTCGCCCGCGGCCTGGAGCAGCGGCAGGGCCAGCACCGCGGAGACGCCCTCGCCCATGGTGACGCCCGCCTCGTGCAGCGGTGCCAGGGTCAGCCGGTCGTACGCCTTGGCCTGGGCGGGCTCGCCGGTCAGCGCGGAGGCGCGCCACCACTCGGGGGCCCGGAAGGCGATCCGCTGGGCGACCAGCGCGCAGGCCGCCGAGACCACCCCGTCCAGCACGACGGGCAGCTTGCGGACGGCGGCCTGCAGCAGGAAGCCGGTGATCGCGGCGAAGTCGGCGCCGCCGGTCGCGGCGAGCAGCGCGAGCTGGTCGCCGAGCACCGGGCGGGCCCGGCGCAGCGCGTCGCGGATGGTGGCGCACTTGACCATCCAGGTCCGGTCGTCGACGCCCGAGCCGCGGCCGGTGACGGCGGCGGCGTCGGTGCCGCACAGCGCGCCGATCAGTACGGCGGCCACCGTGGTGGAGCCGACGCCCAGGTCGCCGAGCAGCACCAGGTCGGTGCCGGCGTCGGCCTCCTCGTCGGCGACGGCCATGCCGGCCCGGAAGGCGCGGGCGGCCTCCTCGGCGGTCAGCGCGTCCTCGACGTCGATCCGGCCGGAGCCGCGGCGGACCCGGTGCCGGACGACCTCTTCGGGGAACTCGTTCGGGTCGGCGTCCACGGCGATGTCGACCACCCGGACGTCCGCCCCGTAGCGGCGGGCCAGCACGGCCACCGGCGCGGTGCCGTCGAGCACGGCGCGGACCCGGTCGGCGGTGCCGCCGCGGGGCTGCAGGGTGGAGATGCCGAGCGAGGCGACGCCGTGGTCGGCGGCGAACAGCAGCACCCGGGCGCCGGTCAGCGGGCGGATCGGCGCCTCGCCCTGGGCGGACGCCAGCCAGGCTCCCAGCTCCTGGAGCCGGCCCAGGCCGCCGCGCGGCACGGCCAGTTGCTGCCAGCGCTCCTCGGCGCCGCGTCGCGCACCCTCGTCGGGCCGCTCGACGAGCGAGGAGAAAGTGTCGAGATCCACGGTGGTGTCCATCGGTCGGCAATCTACACGGACACCGCTTTGATGGTCAGCACCTGTCCGGCGACCACCAGCAGCACCTGCTCGGAGGCGTCGGCCACCGCCATGTTCAGCCGCCCGAGGGTGTCCCGGAAGCGCCGTCCGGCGGCGGTGGCGGGCACCACGCCCATCCCGACCTCGTTGGAGACCGCGACCACCTCCCGGGCGGTCCCGGCCCAGGCCGCGGCCAGGGCCGCGCAGCGCTCCTCGACCGCCCGCTGCCCGCCGTCCAGCCAGACCTCGTCCTCCCAGGCCCGGTGCTCGTCCATGACCGCGGTCAGCCACAGCGCCAGGCAGTCGATCAGCACCGGCGCCCGGTCGCGGTCGTCGGCCAGCACCGCCTCCAGCTCGCAGGTCTCGGCGGTCCGCCAGGTCTCCGGCCGCCGGGCCCGGTGCAGGTCGACCCGCCGGGCCCAGTCGGCGTCGCCGTCCCGCCGCCCGGAGGTGGCCACGTACAGCACGTCGGAACGGTCGGCGAGCAGCCGCTCGGCATGGGTGGACTTGCCGGAGCGGGCGCCGCCGAGGAGCAGGGTGCGGGGGAGTGCCATGCGATCATCCTGCCGGACGGAGCTTCGCCCCCTCGCGGGGTGGGCACGCTACCGTCACGATCCCAGTGGCACGATTCGCGGAGGAGCCCGGCATGGTGTGGACCTGGCGGTACGAGAAGAGCGACGGCACCGTGGTGGAGCCGGCGAACGGCGCCGAGGAGTTCTCCAGCCAGGGGGACGCCGAGTCCTGGATCGGCGAGGAGTGGAAGGCGCTGCTGGAGGACGGGGTGGACCGGGTGGTCCTGGTCGAGGACGGGCGGGACGTCTACCCGATGAGCCTGCACGAGGCCTGACGCCCCGTCAGCGCCCCGCCCCCGGCGTCACTTCCCGGCGACGACGTGCAGCAGCGCGGCGACCTGCCGGTACGGGTCCTGCCGGCCGGCCCGCTCCTCGGCGTCCAGCAGCTGGGCGAGCTGCCGGCCGTCGACCGGGGCGGCCTCGTCCGGCATGGTGTCGGTGAACACCCGCACCCCGTACCAGTGCCGGACCGGGACGGCGAAGCCGGCCAGCGTGCCGGAGAGCTCGGCGAGCCGGTCGGCGCGGGCGGGCAGGCCCAGGCGGTTGGTGTAGCGGGTGGAGTCGAAGGCCTCCTGGCAGGCCCGCCAGTCGCCCATCAGCCCGGTCCGCATGGCCAGCGCGTCGCCGTTGCGGACCAGCAGCGAGAGCAGCCCGCCGGGGGCCAGGATCCGGGCCACCGAGGCCAGCATCGGGTCCGGGTCCGGCAGGTACATCAGGGTGCCGTGGCAGAGCACCAGGTCGAAGCTGCGCGGCCCGAACCAGCGCCCGACCTGGTGGCCGTCGCCGGTGAGCAGCTGGACGCGCTCGCGCACCTCCGGCGGCTCGGCGGACAGCGCCTGCTGGGCCAGGCCCAGGGTGGCCGGGTCCGGGTCGATGCCGGTGACGAAGTGCCCGGCCCGGGCCAGCCGCAGCGCCTGGGTGCCCTCGGCGCAGCCCACGTCCAGCACTCGCAGCGCGATGCCGCGGGTGAGCTGCTCGGCGAGCTGGCGGGTCACCAGCTCGTGGCGCACCAGGTTGTGCAGCCCGCCGTGCCGCTCCAGCCACTCGCCCGCCCCGCTGTGGTACGGCCCGCCCCGGGCCGGCAGCCGTCCGTGCCGCCCCTGCGGCGCCCCGTACCCGTGCTGTGCCGGTACGCCCGGTGCGCCGAGGGCCCCGACCGGCTGCTGCGCGGGCGGGGCCCAGTACGGCGGGACGGCTTCCGCGGTCAGGGCCGCTCGCCCCGCTTGACCATCGGCTTGGGCAGCCGCAGCCGGCGCATCTGCAGGGTGCGCATCAGGCCGTACATGACCGCGCCGCGGGTGTTCTCGTTCGGGAAGCGGGTGGCCAGGCCCTTGCGCAGCTGGAGGCCGATCCGGACGAAGTCCAGGATGACCACCACGAAGAAGACCATGAACAGCAGCGTGGAGAGCAGCTGCAGGTAGTTGACCTTGGTGATGCTGAGCACCAGCACCACCACCGCGTACGGCAGGAAGAACTCGGCCGCGGCCCAGCGGGAGTCGATGAAGTCGCGGACGTAGCGCCGCACCGGGCCCTTGTCGCGCGGCGGCAGGGCGCGCTCGTCGCCCTCCAGCAGCGCGGTGCGCTGCTTCTCGCGCTCCGCGCGCATCCGCTCGCGGGCCTGCTTGGCGGCCTCCTTGCGGTCCTTCGGGACGGAGACCCGGGTCTTCCGGTGGGCCTCGGCCTCACTGCGCTTGGGCGTGGGCCGGCCCTTGGGAGCCTGCGGGTCGCGGGCCTGCTTCTCGGCCTCCTTCGTCAGCGTGACGGTGGAGGAGGAGGCGGCGGATTCATCAGAGCGGCGTCGAAACACACTCCCAGCGTACGGGTTGACCGGCGGCTTTCCGGCGCGCCCCCGGACGCGAACCGATATCGATCCTGAGGACGATGCCGAACGGCCGTCCGCCGTAGCAGCATTGTTGCAGGCTGGTGCACTGCGCCGGGGACCCCGCCGCGCATACACTCGACCTGTCACGAGACGCAAACCCAGGCCCGAAGAAGGGGGCTATCGAGGCCCATGAGCGACGGAATCATGAAGCGTATGGGGCTGATCTTCCGCTCCAAGGCGAACAAGGCCTTGGACCGGGCGGAGGACCCGCGCGAAACGCTCGACTACTCCTACCAGAAGCAGCTGGAACTGCTGCAGAAGGTGCGCAGGGGCGTCGCCGACGTGGCCACCTCCCGCAAGCGCCTGGAGCTCCAGCTGACCCAGCTGCAGCAGCAGTCCTCCAAGTACGAGGACCAGGGCCGCAAGGCGCTGTCCCTCGGCCGCGAGGACCTGGCCCGCGAGGCGCTCAGCCGCAAGGCCAACCTGCAGTCCCAGATCACCGACCTGGAGACGCAGTACCAGGCCCTGCAGGGCGAGGAGGAGAAGCTCACGCTCGCCTCCCAGCGCCTCCAGGCCAAGGTGGACGCCTTCCGCACCAAGAAGGAGACCATCAAGGCCACCTACACCGCGGCCCAGGCGCAGACCCGGATCGCGGAGTCCTTCTCCGGCATCTCCGAGGAGATGGGCGACGTCGGCCTGGCGATCCAGCGCGCGGAGGACAAGACCGCGCAGATGCAGGCCCGCGCGGGCGCGATCGACGAGCTGCTGGCCTCCGGCGCGCTCGACGACGCCAGCGGCCTCGGCCGCAAGGACGACATCGAGGCCGAGCTGGAGCGGGTGGCCGGCGGCAGCGACGTCGAGCTGGAGCTGGCCCGGATGAAGGCCGAGCTGACCGGCGGCACCCCCGCCTCCCAGCCGCAGGCGATCGAGCAGGGGAAGAACGACACCCCGCCGCCGACCATCAACTACAACAAGTAAGCCCGGCAGCAGGGGAGACGCACCAGCATGATCATGCGGGTCTTGGGTGAGGGGCAGTTCGAGGTCGCCGAGGGTGACCTGAACCGGCTGAACCAGCTGGACGACGAGCTGCTCCAGGCCGTCGAGGCAGGGGACGAGGCGGCCTTCCGGGCCGCGCTCGGCAGCCTGCTCGCGGCGGTCCGTGAGGTCGGCACGCCGCTTCCGCCGGAGTCGCTGGAGCCGTCGGACCTGATCCTCCCGGACGCCGAGGCGTCCTTGGAGCAGGTCCGCGAGCTGCTGCGGGACGAGGGCGACGGCCTGATCCCCGGCCTCCCGGAGTAGTTCGGGCGCCACACGTGACGAGAGGGCGGGCACCCCTTCCGGGGTGCCCGCCCTCTCGTCACGTGTGGCGCCCGACCCCGCGGGCGCGGGGCGAATCGTTACGGCAGGGCCAGCATCCGGTCCAGCGCGGCCTTGGCGTGCTTCTCGGTCTCGGCGTCCACCGTGATCACGTTCGGCACCCGGCCCTCGACCAGCGACTCCAGTGCCCACACCAGGTGCGGCAGGTCGATCCGGTTCATGGTCGAGCAGAAGCACACGGTGCGGTCGAGGAAGACGACCTCCTTGTCCGGGTGCGCCTTGGCCAGCCGGCGGACCAGGTTCAGCTCGGTGCCGATCGCCCACTTCGAGCCGGGCTCGGCGGCGTCCAGCGCCTTGATGATGTACTCGGTCGAGCCCACCAGGTCGGCGGCGGTGACCACCTCGTGCCTGCACTCCGGGTGCACCAGCACGGTCACGCCCGGGATCCGCTCGCGGACCTCGTTCACCGACTCCACGCTGAACCGGCCGTGCACCGAGCAGTGCCCGCGCCACAGGATCATCTTCGCGTTCCGCAGCTGCTCGGCGGTCAGCCCGCCGTTGGGCTTGTGCGGGTTGTAGAGCACGCACTCGTCCAGCGAGATGCCCATCTCCAGCACCGCGGTGTTGCGGCCCAGGTGCTGGTCCGGCAGGAACAGCACCTTCTCGCCCTGCTCGAAGGCCCACTCCAGGGCGCGCTTGGCGTTGGACGAGGTGCAGATGGTGCCGCCGTGCTTGCCGGTGAACGCCTTGATGTCGGCCGAGGAGTTCATGTACGACACCGGCACGGTGGCGTCCGCGACGCCCGCCTCGGTCAGCACGTCCCAGCACTCGGCGACCTGCTCGGCGGTGGCCATGTCGGCCATCGAGCAGCCGGCCGCCAGGTCCGGCAGGACGACCTGCTGGCGCTCGGAGGTGAGGATGTCCGCGGACTCGGCCATGAAGTGCACGCCGCAGAACACGATGTACTCGGCCTCCGGGCGGGCCGCCGCGTCCCGGGCCAGCTTGAAGGAGTCGCCGGTGACGTCGGCGAACTCGATGACCTCGTCGCGCTGGTAGTGGTGGCCCAGGATGAAGACCCGGTCGCCGAGCTTCTCCTTCGCGGCGCGGGCGCGCGCCACCAGGTCGGGGTCGGAGGCGGCGGGCAGGTCGCCGGGGCACTCCACGCCGCGCTCGCTGTTCGGGTCGGCCTCCCGGCCGAGCAGCAGCAGGGCGAGCGGCGAGGGCGCGGGGTCGGTGCCGTAGGTCTCGGTGGTGGTGGTCACGGGCGGCTGCCCTCCTGGTGCGGCCGGATCAACACCAGCCTTCTCGTCTATCTGACGCTATCTATGATAACCGGTTGTCGTCAGTCTGACGATGGCCGTTCTGTCGATGTGACGAGAACCGCTCACCGGGATGGAGGCTTCCGACGCGAGGACCCGCCTCCCCGTCCGGTTGGCTGGACCCATGAAGGCAATCGTGATCAACCGCTACGGCGGCCCCGACGTGGTCGAGTACACCGAACTCCCCGACCCGAAGGTCGGCCCGGACACCGTACTCGTCCGCACCCGCGCGGTCGGCGTCAACCCCGTCGACTGGAAGATCCGCGAAGGACACCTCGACGGCGTCCTCGACTCCCACTTCCCGCTGGTCATGGGCTTCGACCTGGCCGGCGTCGTCCAGGCCGTCGGCGGCGCCGTCACCGAGTACGCCCCCGGCGACGAGGTGATCGGCTATGTCCGCAAGGACGTCATCGAGAGCGGCACCTACGCCGAACTCGTCTCCGCCCCCGTCCGCACCCTGGCCCGCAAGCCCGCCGCGCTCGACTGGGCCGAGGCCGGCGGGCTGCCCACCGCCGGGCTCACCGCCCAGCAGGCCCTGGTCGGGGCGCTCGGACTGCGCCGCGGCGAGACCGTGCTGATCCACGCCGCGGCCGGCGGCGTCGGCTCGGTCGCCTGCCAGGTCGCCACCGCCCTCGGCGCCCGGGTCATCGGCACCGCCGGCGAGCACAACCACACCTTCCTGCGCGGCCTGGGCGTCGAACCCGTCCAGTACGGCCCCGGCCTGGCCGACCGGGTCCGCGCGCTGGCCCCCGACGGCGTCGACGCCGCGCTCGACCTGGTCGGCGGCGAGGCCGTCGAGGTCTCCCTCGGCCTGGTCGAGGACCCCGCCCGGATCGCCTCCGTCGTCGACTACACCGTCACCGCCCGCGGCGGCCGCTACGTCTTCACCCGCCCCGACCCCGAGGACCTCGCCACCGTCGCCCGGCTCGCCGAGGACGGCCTGCTCACCGTCCCCGTCGCCTCCACCTTCCCGCTCAGCCAGGCCGCCTCCGCCCAGGCCCTCAACGCCGAGGGGCGCACCCGCGGCAAGATCGTCCTGCTGGTGGACTGACCGGACTCCGGCCGTCCGCGACAATGGGGCCCGCAGAGTCGTTCCTCCCACGGCTCACCACCCTCACCCGCACCACCGTGGAGCCCCGCCATGAGCGAGCGCAGCGAGCGCACCATCGAGAAGCGCGCGTGTGCGAAGCGCCTGCCGAGCGAAGCGAGGCAGGGCGCATGAACACCCCCAGGCCGCCCGACCTCGGCCAGGCGGCGCTCGACGACACCGACCGCCTGCTGCTCGAACACCTCAGCCGCGACGGCCGCGCCTCCTACGCCGAGATCGGGCTGCTCACCAACCTCTCCGCCACCGCCGTCCGCCGCCGGATCGACCGGCTGCGGGCGCGCGGCGTGGTCCGCGGCTTCACCGTCGTCCTCGACCCCGCCCTGCTCGGCTGGCGCACCGAAGCCTTCGTCGAGGTCTACTGCCGCGCCCGCACCTCGCCCGAGGAACTGCTCGCCTCGCTGCGCCAGTTCCCCGAGGTCGCCGCCGCCTGGACGGTCACCGGCGACCCCGACGCCCTCGTCCACCTGCGGGCCGCCGACACCCGGCACCTCGAAGCCGTCATCGAACGCATCCGCAAGGAGCCCGGCGTCCAGCGCAGCCGCTCCTCCGTGGTCCTCTCCCAACTCATCTGACCCGTCCGACGCAGCTTTCCTGCGCGCCCCCGTCCGAACACGCAGGAAACCGGCCCCCGGCGGCCGCGTTCCGACGCGCGCCCGCCCACCCCCGCTGCCTACGCTGATCATGCCCCCAGCCCCGCCCGCAGCGAAGAGGACACCCGTGTACGCAGCCCCCGACCGCATGCACAAGCCGGACAACGAGCTGGTCGACCTCGTCTTCGACTACATGCGCGAACGGCTGCAGTACGACCCCGTCCCGCTCGACCACCCCGGCAACGGCGCCCACCTGCGCGAGGCCCTGGCCGGGCTGCTCAACGACCACGGCAACGACCCCGCCGACGTGCTCAAGCTCTACGACCACGAGCTGTCCCGCGCCGTCATCTCCGCCGACAGCCCGCGCTACCTCTCCTTCATCCCGTGCGCCCCCACCAAGGCCGCGCTGCTCTTCGACATGGTCGTCTCCTGCGCCTCCCTGCAGGGCATCTCCTGGTTGGAGGCGGCCGGCGCGATCGCCGCCGAGAACCAGGTGCTCCGGCTGATAGCGGACCGGGCGGGCCTGCCCGCGAGCGCCGGCGGCACCTTCGTCTCCGGCGGCTCGGCCGGCAACCTCTCCGCGCTCGTCGTCGCCCGCGACACCGCCCGGCGCCGCCTGGGCGTCGGGCCCGGGGCCCGGCTGCGGATCGCCGTCGCCGACCAGGTGCACTCCTCGGTCAAGAACACCTTCAACATCATCGGCGTCGAGCCCTTCCTCGTCCCCGCCGTCGACCGCCGCCTCACCGGCGCCGCCCTGCGCGCCGCCCTCGCCGCCGACCCGCACCCCGAGACGGTCATCGCCGTCGTCGGCACCGCCGGCACCACCAACGAGGGCATCGTCGACGACCTGGCCGGCATCGCCGAAGTGGCCCGCGCGCACGACCTCTGGTTCCACGTCGACGGCGCCTACGGCGGCGCGGGCCTGTTCGCCCCCTCCGTCCGCCACCGCTACGACGGCATCGAGCACGCCGACAGCTTCGTCGTCGACCCGCACAAGTGGCTGTTCGCCCCGTTCGACTGCGCCGCCCTGCTCTACCGCGAACCGCGCCTGGCCCGCGCCGTGCACACCCAGGACGCCTCCTACCTGGACGTCCTGCACACCGAGGGCGACGAGTGGAACCCCACCGACTACGCCTACCACCTCACCCGCCGGGCCCGCGGCCTCCCGCTCTGGTTCTCGCTCGCCGTGCACGGCGTCCAGGCCTACACCGACGCCATCGAGACCGGCCTGCGCCTGGCCCGGGACACCGCGCAGCTGATCCGCGACACCGAGCACCTCGAACTGCTCCACGACCCGCAGCTCTCCGCCGTCTGCTTCCGCCGCACCGGCTGGACCCACGACGACTACTACCGCTGGTCCCGGCAGCTGCTCGCCGACCAGGTCGGCTTCGTCACCCCCACCGGCTGGGACGGCGAGACCGTCGCCCGCTTCGCCTTCCTGCACCCGGGCACCACCATGGAGATGGTCCGGGAGATCCTCGACACCATGGCGTAGGCCCTACAGGTACCCGCCGTTGGGGACGTACGGCGCCGGCGGGCGCATCCCGCGCAGGGCCAGGTAGCCGCGGGTGGACAGGGACAGCCCCAGGTCGAGGCCGACGTCCACGGCCCACTCCTGCTCGGCGGTCAGGAAGGAGACGCTCGCCTCGGTGCCCACCGGCACCCGGGCGAGCGCCTCGCGCAGCAGGCGGGCCGCGATCCGCTTGGAGGTCGCGGCCAGCAACTGCACGGTGCCGCCGTCCCGGTAGCAGTAGCCGGTGCCCGCCAGGGTGTCCGCGACCAGCAGCTCCTCGAAGTGCGCCAGCATGAACGGGTGGTCCGGCCCGTGCGCCGCGCCGCGCACCCGGCGGTCGACCGAGTCCAGCAGGTGCAGGTGCGTCGCGTTGCCCGCGTGCACCGGGATGTCGCCCGGGTCCAGCAGCCGCTCCCGGTCCACCTGCCCGGTCAGCCGCATCGCGGGGTGCAGCGTGAACCCGGCCGCCCGGTAGCGCCGCGCCGCCGCCGGGGACGGCGAGGCGCACAGCATCCCGCGCAGGCAGCCCCGCCCGTACCCGGCGGCCCGCTCCAGCAGCAGCCGGCCCACCCCCCGGCCCTGCGCGGCGGGCAGCACGACGAACAGCGGCAGCACCCAGACGCCCTCGCGGCGCAGCGACAGCGCCACCCCGACGGCCTCGCCGTCCTGCTCGGCGATCCAGCACCCCTCCGGGTCCGTCACCGCGAGGTGCCGGGCCCGGGCCAGCGCCCTGATCCGGTGGACCTCGTCGCCGGGCCGGTCGGGGTCGTCCCGGGGCCGGCCGTCCAGGTCGCGGAACGCGGCGCGGGAGACCCGCTGGACCGCCTCGGCGTCCTCGGCGGTGTCCTTGAGCTGACGAATGATCACCCGTCACATCCTGCTGCGCCCGCCGCGCGGGCGGTAGCGGTTTGCCGAAGCGGGCGGTGACCCGTCGGGCCCGGTGTGCGAGCATGGGGTACGTGGGGGAGTGGGCGACGAAAAATGTCCCCCGAACGCACCACCTCCCGGAAATGAATCCGGGGGGCCGCTGGTTGGCACTGGCGGATCACAGTCGTCACAGACCGGGAGTAAGCATGACCGTCCAGGACGAGACCACCGTCGAGAGTGGCATCCTCCTCACCGAGGCCGCTGCGGCCAAGGTCAAGGGCCTGCTGGAGCAGGAAGGCCGCGACGACCTCTCGCTGCGCGTCGCCGTGCAGCCCGGCGGCTGCTCGGGCCTGCGCTACCAGCTGTTCTTCGACGAGCGTTCGCTGGACGGCGACGTCGTCAAGGACTTCAACGGCGTCAAGGTCGTCACCGACCGGATGAGCGCCCCCTACCTGGGCGGTGCCACGGTCGACTTCGTGGACACCATCGAGAAGCAGGGCTTCACCATCGACAACCCGAACGCCACCGGCTCCTGCGCCTGCGGCGACTCGTTCAGCTAGGCCTCGCTCCGAGGCCCGGCGCGCCGAGGGCGGCTCCCCCAGCACGGGGGAGCCGCCCTCGCGGCGTTCCGGGGGCGGCGGGTCAGCGCGGGTCGCCGCCCGCGATGCCGCTCTGCACGGGCAGCTGCTGGCCGGTCGCGGTGTCCACCACGCCGCCGCCGGTCATCGGCGTGGGCAGCGTGACGGTCGCCTCCTGCTCCTTGATCAGCTGCGGGCAGGCCTTGCCCGGCTCGGCGGTCTTGGTGACCACCAGCCGCAGCTTCACCACCGGCGGGGCGTCCTCCTCCAGCCGGACCCCGTACTTGTCGCAGATCCCGGCGGTGAAGAACACCGTCAGCTGGGTCGGGCTGTCCTGCCGGTAGCCGGTCGCGGGGATCTTCACCGCGGTCGGCGGGCGCTCGCCGACGGCTATCCCGGGCGTGGTCGGCTGCCCGGCCGAGGGCTGCGGGCTCGCCTCGGCCGGGGCGGAGGCCGTCCCGCCGGTGCCGGGGCTGGGGTGCGCGCCGGTGCCGGGGTCGGGGCTGGCGCTGGCGGACGGGCTCGCGGACGCACTCGCGGACGGCGAGGCGCTGGCGGTGGCCGTGGCGGGCGAACCCGAGCTGCCGCACGCGGTCAGCAGGCCGGCCGCGAGGGCCGCGCCAGCCAGCGCGGCGGCGGCCCGGCGCGCGTACGGGGCCTTGGTGGAGACGGCTGCGGTGCTGTCGTCCATGATCTGCGTTCCTCCCGAGGGTCGTGCGGCGCCGCGGTGAGCGGTACCGCGCCGGTTTGACGTGCCCCGGAGGAAACCGGTTCCGCTACCCGCCGTACTCCGGCATGGCCGCCACCAGCCGGCGCGCCTCCACCGGCACCCGCACCCCCGTCGCGGCCGGCGCGGCCACCGCCGGGACCGGCCCGGCGACCGGCCAGAAACGGCCCAACCGGCGCGAGGAGTCCAGCAGTTCGGCCAGCGTCTCGGCCTCGGATTCGTCGGAGCGGCGGGCCGACAGCCACCCGGAGGAGTGATCGATCACCATGCGGAACACCTGCTCCGATCGCCGTGCCGCGGCCACGGTGCCGCGGACTGGACGGGGGCCGCGTCCGGCCCCCGTACTCGTGACCCTAGGCCGCCCCCGGGCCGGAAGACAGCCCTACCGCTCGGTAGCACCCGGTCGGGCCGGTACCGTGGGTGGGTTGTTGCCCCCAGCTCCGGCCACTGCCGGGCCGCCAGAGGAGACCCCGTGCGCATCGCCGTCGCCGGCTCGATCGCCACCGACCACCTGACGACCTTCCCCGGGCGTTTCGCCGACCAGCTGGTGCCCGAGCAGCTGCACACGGTGTCACTGTCCTTCCTGGTCGACACCCTGGACATCCGCCGCGGCGGGGTGGGCCCGAACATCGCCTTCGGCATGGGCGTCCTCGGCCTGAACCCCGTCCTGGTCGGCGCGGCCGGCGGCGACTTCGCCGAGTACCGCAGCTGGCTGGACCGGCACGGCGTCGACACCCACTCCGTGCACATCTCGGAGACCCGGCACACCGCCCGCTTCATGTGCACCACCGACCAGGAGCACAACCAGATCGCGTCCTTCTACACCGGCGCGATGGCCGAGGCCCGCAACATCGAGCTCCAGCCGATCGCCGACCGGGTCGGCGGCCTCGACCTGGTACTGATCGGGGCGGACGACCCGGCCGCGATGGTCCGGCACACCCAGGAGTGCCGCACCCGCGGCTACGCCTTCGCGGCCGACCCCTCCCAGCAGCTGGCCCGCCTGGAGGGCGAGGACATCCGGGAGATCGTCGACGGCGCGGCCTACCTCTTCACCAACGAGTACGAGGCGGCGCTGATCGAGTCCAAGACCGGCTGGTCGGCGGACGAGATCCTCCGGCGGGTCGGCACCCGGGTCACCACCCTCGGCCCCAAGGGCGTCCGGATCCAGCGCCTCGACGAGCCCGACATCCTGGTCGGCTGCCCGGCCGAGGAGCGCAAGGCCGACCCGACCGGCGTCGGCGACGCCTTCCGGGCCGGCTTCCTGGCCGGCGTCTCCTGGGACCTCGGCCTGGAGCGCGCCGCCCAGATCGGCTGCATGCTCGCCACCCTGGTGATCGAGACCGTCGGCACCCAGGAGTACGAGCTGCGCGGCGGCCACTTCCTGCAGCGCTTCGAGACGGCCTACGGCCCCGAGGCCGCGGCCGAGCTGCGCGGCAAGCTCAGCCTCTAGTCCCCCTGGTCACCGCCCCTGGCCGGACCGCACGGTGACCAGGTAGGCCGTGCCGTGGCCCCCGCCGTACTCCTCGGCGGGGGCCTCGCCCGCGTAGGTGTGGCCGCACATCTCGCACCAGGCCGGGATGTCGTGCCGGGCCGCCTCGTCGTCGGAGAGGACGGCGATCCGGCCGCCGGGGGCGACCTCGCCGACGTGCTTGGCGAGTTCGATGACCGGGATCGGGCAGCGCTTGCCGAGGGTGTCGAGGACCAGGGCGTCGGCGCTGCCGGTCGGGGGCAGGTCGAGGCCGAGCGGGGCGCGGACCTCGGCGACGACGCGGGGCAGGACCTCGAGGAAGGCGTCGACCTCGGGGCGGGTGGTGCCGGCCGGCAGCGAGATCCGCAGGTTGCCCTCGGTGAGGACGCCCATGGCGGCCAGCACGTGGCTGGGCGTCAGGGTGCTGGAGGTGCAGGAGGAGCCGGAGCTGACCGCGAAGCCGGCCCGGTCGAGCTCGGTGAGCAGCACCTCGCCGTCGACGTAGAGGCAGGAGAAGGTCACCAGGTGGGGGAGCCGCAGCTCGGGGTGGCCGACCACCTCGACGGCGGGGACCAGCTCCGGGACCCGACGGCGGATCAGGTCGACGAGGGCCCGCAGCCGGGCGTTCTCGGCCTCGGCCTCGGCCCGGACGGCGCGCAGCGAGGCCGCGGCGGCCACGATCGCCGGGACGTTGGTGAAGCCGGGCACCCGCCCGCCCTCCCGGTCGTCGGCCGGCAGCGGCGAGGAGTAGCGGACGCCCTTGCGGACGGCGAGCACGCCGACACCGGCCGGGCCGCCCCACTTGTGCGCGCTCGCGGCGAGCACCGACCAGCCGGCCGGGACCGGCAGCCGCCCGGCGCTCTGCGCGGCGTCGACCAGCAGCGGGACGTCGCCGAGCAGCGCGGCGGTCTCGGCGACCGGCTGCAGGGTGCCGACCTCGTGGTTGGCGGACTGCAGCACGGCGAGCGCGGTGTCGGGGCGCACCGCGGCGGCGAACTCCTCGGCGGACACCCGGCCGTGGCGGTCGACCGGGACGGCGGTGGCGCTGCCGCCGTCGGCCTCCCAGCGTTCGGCGGTGTGCAGCACGGCGGAGTGCTCGACGGCGGAGTGCACCAGGTGGGCGCCGCGCCGGCGGTGGCCGCGCAGGGCGCCGAGGACGCCCAACTGGAGGGCCTGGGTGCCGGATGCGGTGAAGGCGATCTCGTCGGCCCGGGCGCCGAGCACCTCGGCGACGGTCTCCCGGGCGGCGTCCAGCAGCATCCGGGCCTGCCGGGCGGACCGGTGCAGCCGGGCCGGGTCGGCCCAGCCCTCGTCGAGGGCGGCGAGCAGGGCCTGCCGGGCGACGGGGTGCGGA
Organism: Kitasatospora sp. YST-16; assembly: GCF_026802215.1. Lineage (NCBI taxonomy): Bacteria > Bacillati > Actinomycetota > Actinomycetes > Kitasatosporales > Streptomycetaceae > Kitasatospora > Kitasatospora sp. YST-16. Next base: position 1,765,110 of record NZ_CP113837.1, on the reverse strand, counting down.
GGGGCGGTGGAGGCGGCGTCGAAGTAGGGCACCCGGCCACCGTAGACGACGCCCCATACGGGGTGATTCCTCCCGTCCCGTCAGCCGCCCGACGCCCCGTCACCCGCGTGTCGCAGCAAGGTCGCCCGTTCGGCCGTGAGAGGCTCGGATGTCCGCCATGACCTGCGACTCCATCCGTCGTTCAGAGGTGCTTCACCCCCCGGGGGCTGATCGGGTAGCCGGGCGGCGCGTTACCGGGGGCTGCCCGTGAGTGCCGCATAAGGATGGAGTAGCGTTTGGCCCGCATAAGCATTCAAACCGTGCCCGTGGCCGGATCACCGAGGAGACCTGACAACGGACTCCGGACGGTGGTGCGTTCCCGGGCGAGACTTCGGGAAGGCGCTACGTGAGTCCCAACGGCTCCGACCGCTCGCCGCGGCGCACGATGCGGCGGAAGCTGCCTCAGGCGCTGGCACTGGGCCTCGTCATCGCGACCGCCACCGGCTGCTCGGCCAACGACCTGCCCAGGCTTGGCCTCCCCAGTCCCGTCACGAAGGAAGGCCCGCTGGTCCTTCACATGTGGCAGGGCTCGTGGATCGCGGCTCTGGTTGTTGGTGCATTGATGTGGGGTCTGATCATCTGGAGCGTGATCTTCCACCGGCGCAGCCGCACCAAGGTGGAGGTCCCCGCTCAGACCCGGTACAACGTGCCCATCGAGGCGCTGTACACCGCGGTCCCCCTCGTCATCGTCTCGGTGCTCTTCTACTTCGTCGCCCGCGACGAGGCCACCCTGACGAAGGTCGACGCGAAGCCCCAGCACACCATCAACGTGGTGGGCTTCCAGTGGAGTTGGGCGTTCAACTACGAGAACTCCGAGATCCCGGACCCGGCGAGCACCACCGCCGCGTACGAGGTCGGCAGCACCAAGGAGCCTCCGACGCTCTACCTGCCGATCAACGAGACCGTGAAGTTCCGGCTGACCTCCAACGACGTCATCCACGACTTCTGGCCCGTCAACTTCATGATGAAGATGGACGTCGTGCCCGGTGTGGTCAACGAGTTCCAGGTCACTCCGACCGCGCTCGGCACCTACCGCGGCAAGTGCGCCGAGCTCTGCGGTGTCGACCACTCCCGGATGCTGTTCAACGTCAAGGTCGTCACGGCCGACGAGTACCAGCAGCACCTCAAGGACCTCCGCGACAAGGGCCAGGCCGGCGCGGTTCCCGCAGGCATCCTCCCCACCACGGGAAGTAGTGAAGAGAAGTGACCATCCTCAACGAGCCCGCCGCGGCCGGTGGGGGAGCCGGGGCCGTCACCTCGGGGACTCCGCGGGTGCGCAAGCCGGGCAACGCGATCATCAAGTGGCTCACCACCACCGACCACAAGACGATCGGCACGATGTACCTGGCGACCTCGTTCGCCTTCTTCCTGATCGGTGGCGTGCTCGCCCTGGTCATGCGTGCCGAGCTGGCCCGCCCGGGCACCCAGATCCTGTCGAACGAGCAGTTCAACCAGGCGTTCACCATGCATGGCACGATCATGCTGCTGATGTTCGCCACCCCGCTGTTCGCGGGCTTCGCCAACTGGATCATGCCGCTCCAGATCGGCGCCCCCGACGTCGCCTTCCCGCGCCTGAACATGTTCGCCTACTGGCTGTACCTGTTCGGCTCGATCATCGCGGTGGCGGGCTTCCTGACCCCGCAGGGCGCGGCCGACTTCGGCTGGTTCGCCTACTCGCCGCTGTCGGACGCGGTCCGCTCGCCGGGCATCGGCGCCGACATGTGGATCATGGGTCTGGCCTTCTCCGGCTTCGGCACCATCCTCGGCGCGGTCAACTTCATCACCACGATCATCTGCATGCGCGCGCCCGGCATGACGATGTTCCGGATGTCGATCTTCGTCTGGAACGTCCTGCTGACCGCCGTGCTGGTCCTGCTGGCCTTCCCGGTCCTCGCGGCCGCGCTGTTCGCCCTGGAGGCGGACCGGAAGTTCGGGGCGCACGTCTTCGATCCGACGAACGGTGGAGCGCTGCTCTGGCAGCACCTGTTCTGGTTCTTCGGCCACCCCGAGGTGTACATCATCGCGCTGCCGTTCTTCGGCATCGTCTCCGAGATCATCCCGGTCTTCAGCCGCAAGCCGATGTTCGGCTACTCCGGCCTGATCGCCGCGACCATCGCCATCGCCGGCCTCTCGGTGACGGTGTGGGCGCACCACATGTACGTGACCGGACAGGTCCTGCTGCCGTTCTTCTCGTTCATGACCTTCCTGATCGCGGTCCCGACCGGTGTGAAGTTCTTCAACTGGGTCGGCACCATGTGGAAGGGCTCGCTGAGCTTCGAGACCCCGATGCTCTGGACGGTCGGCTTCCTGGTGACCTTCCTGTTCGGCGGCCTGACGGGCGTCCTGCTCGCCTCCCCGCCGATCGACTTCCACGTCTCGGACTCGTACTTCGTCGTCGCGCACTTCCACTACGTGGTGTTCGGCACCGTCGTCTTCGCCATGTTCGCCGGCTTCCACTTCTGGTGGCCGAAGATGACCGGCAAGATGCTCGACGAGCGCCTCGGCAAGATCACCTTCTGGACGCTCTTCATCGGCTTCCACACCACCTTCCTGGTCCAGCACTGGCTGGGCGCCGAGGGCATGCCGCGCCGCTACGCCGACTACCTGGCGAGCGACGGCTTCACCACGCTGAACACCATCTCGACCATCGGCTCGTTCCTGCTCGGCCTGTCGATCCTGCCGTTCCTCTACAACGTCTGGAAGACCGCCAAGTACGGCGAGAAGGTCAACGTCGACGACCCGTGGGGCTACGGCCGCTCGCTGGAGTGGGCGACCTCCTGCCCGCCGCCGCGGCACAACTTCACCACCCTGCCCCGGATCCGCTCCGAGTCCCCGGCCTTCGACCTGCACCACCCGGAGATCGCCGCGCTGGACTACCTGGAGAACCACGGCGAGGCGGCCAAGCACTTCGAGGGCGTGACCCCCGCGCAGTACGACCGTCCGTCGCTGGGCAAGGGCAAGAAGGAGGGTGACGCCCGATGAAGGAACAGGGCAAGATCTTCGCGGGTCTCTCCGTGTTCGTGCTGGCGATCGCCATCACCTACATGGTGTGGACCATGAAGTCGGACCACGGCCTGGAGGCCGCCGGCACCACTGCGCTGTTCCTGGCCTTCGGCCTGTGCGCCTTCATCGGCTTCTACCTGGCGTTCACCGCCAAGCGGGTGGACACCGGCGCGGGCGACAACCCCGAGGCCCAGGTCTCGGACGACGCCGGCGAGGTGGGCTTCTTCGCCCCGCACAGCTGGCAGCCGCTCTCCCTGGCGATCGGTGGCGCGCTGGCCTTCCTGGGCGTCATCTTCGGCTGGTGGCTGCTGTTCTGGTCGATCCCGATCATCCTCATCGGCCTGTTCGGCTGGGTGTTCGAGTTCTACCGCGGCGAGAACCAGAACCAGTAGTTCCGGATCGCGCAAGCCGCACGGCGGGCCGGGTACTCCCCTCGGGGAGTGCCCGGCCCCGTCGTTTCCCCGGGAACCCCGGGGGTTGTCCCCCGACCGGGTTACCCGGAGTGCCGCTCGGGTGACGCCTTCCTACGCTCTGAGGCAGGTTCATACCCCTGGGAGGTTCCGTTGAAGGGCTCTCGGATACATGGCAGTTCCCGGACCGCGTTGGCCGCCGTGCTGGTACTGGCACCGGCCGCGGCCTGTTCCTCCGGCGGCGGGTCCGCCGAGAAGGATTCGGCCCGTCAGATCGACGTGGCCCCGCTGATCCACACCTCGGCCGCCGGGGAGAAGGCCGACCCGGCGAAGGCGTTCAGCGTCACCACGGACGGCACCGCCAAGCTCGGCACCGTCACCGTCACCGGCCCCGACGGGAAGCCGGTGGCCGGTCAGCTCGCCGCCGACCAGCAGCACTGGCAGACCACCGACCCGCTCCGGGCCGGCGCCGCGTACACCGTCAAGGTCGCGGCCGAGGACGGCAAGGGCGGCCACGGCGAGGCCGACTCCGCCTTCACCACCGCCGACGCGCAGCACGTCGTCACCGCCGAACTCGGCCCCGACAGCGCGGGCAGCGGCGTCTACGGCGTCGGCCAGCCGCTCACCGTCAAGCTCTCCGAGGCGGTCACCGACCCGGCGGCCCGGCAGCAGATCGAACGCGGGCTCGTCGTCACCTCGCAGCCCGCCGTCACCGGCGCCTGGTACTGGGTCGACGACGAGAACCTGCACTTCCGGCCGCAGGAGTACTGGCCCGCCAACACCACCGTCAAGCTCGCCTACGACCTGCCCGGCATCCGGATATCCGACGGCGTCTACGGCGGCGAGGAGCAGACCCTCGCGCTGCGCACCGGTGACCGGATCGAGGCGGTGGTCGACGCGGGCACCGACCAGCTGACGTACAAGCGCAACGGCGAGGTGGTGAAGACCATCCCGGTCACCACCGGCAAGCCCGGCTTCGACACCCGCAACGGCGTCAAGGTGGTGCTCGGCCAGGAGTCCGACGTCCGGATGAGCAGCGAGACGATCGGCATCGCGGCGGGCAGCAGCGAGTCCTACGACCTGGACGTGAAGTGGGCGACCCGGGTGACCTGGAGCGGTGAGTACGTGCACGCGGCGCCGTGGTCGGTGTGGGCGCAGGGCAAGGAGAACGTCAGCCACGGCTGCACCGGCATGAGCACCGACGAGGCGAAGTGGTTCTTCGACAACACCCGGGTCGGCGACATCGTGCAGGTGGTCAACAGCAAGGGCCACGACATGGAGCCGTTCGGCAACGGGTTCGGTGACTGGAACGTGAGCTTCGACGAGTACGTGAAGCACAGCGCGCTGGGCAAGCCGGTCAGCACGGCGGCGCCCGAGGCGGGGGTGAACGCGACGCCGGGCCCGTCGGCGGGCGCGAGCGCGGGTGCGAGCGGTTCGGCTTCGGCTTCGGCTTCGGTCTCGGCCTCGGTCTCCGCTTCGACGGGGGCGGTGCGGGCCGCGGGCCGGTGACGTGCGGCGAGGTCCGCCCGGGGAGCCGTGGGGCTCCGGCCGGGCGGACCTCGCCGTTCGCCGACGCGGGTCAGGCGGTGCGGCGGCGGGGCATCAGGAACCAGTACGCGGCGGCGGCGGTGAGCATGCCGGCGGGCAGGGAGAGGTCGGTGCCGCCGAGGGCTTGCGCGGCCCAGCCGGTGAAGAGCTGGGTGGAGAGGCAGAGGGTGGCGGCGGCGGTGCCGAGGACGAGGGCGGCCGCGCCGGCCCAGTTGACGCCGTGGGAGTACCAGTAGGGGGAGGCGGGGGACTCGTCGGTGAGGTCGGGGCCGCGGTAGCGGTTGCGGCGCCAGAGGATGTCGGTGGCGTAGACGGCCATCACCGGGCCGGTGATGGCGACCATCAGCTCCAGCATGTTGTTGACGGTGTCGAGGAAGTTGGAGACCAGCAGCGCGTACAGGGTCAGCGCGATGCCCAGCGCGCCGTCCAGGGCGACGCTGCGGGAGCGGCGGATGCGCAGGCCGACGGCCTGCAGGGCGAGGCCGGAAGAGTAGGCGGTCATGGCGTTGTTGGCGATCGCGCTGAGGACGATGGCGAGCAGGAAGAGCGGCCGGAACCAGCCGGGCAGGACGGCGGTGAGGGCGGACTGCGGGTCCGTCATGTCGAGGGTGGTGGCGGCGAGGCTGCCGAGGGCGGTGAACAGGACGCTGGGGACGAAGGCGCCCAGCGCCGTCCAGCCGGCCACCGCGCGGGGCGGGGTGGTGCGGGGGAGGTAGCGGGAGAAGTCGGCGCTGGTGGAGTACGACAGCGGGGCGGAGGCGATCAGCGCGGTGCCGCCGGCCAGCGCGGCGACCAGGGCGGTGCCGTGCAGGGGGTCGGCGGGGCGGTAGTGCCAGTCGGTGTGGCCGCCGGTCAGCAGGTAGCCGGTGAGCAGCAGGAAGACCGCGGTCAGGACCAGGGTGAACGGCCCGTACAGGCGGACGATGGTGGCGTGGCCGTAGACCGAGATGGCCAGCGTGGCGGCCGCGATCAGCACGATGACCAGGACCTTGAGCGGGGTGCCCGGGGTGATCCCGGCCCGTTCGGCGAGGCCGAACGCGGCGAGCGAGGCGGCGGCCCAGTTGAGGGCGAGGTAGCAGACCGAGACCAGCCAGCCGGTGACGGCGATGTTCACCCGGTTGCCGCGGACGCCGAACATGGCCCGCATGATGACCTCGCTGGGGGCGCCCGCGGCCGGGCCGCTGACGGCGAGCAGGCCGACGCCGGCCCAGAGCAGGTTGCCGGCCGCGATGACGGCCAGCGACTGCCACAGGTCGAGTCCGATCAGCACCAGGGTGCCGCCGACGACCAGGTTGAGGTAGCTGACGTTGGGGGCGGCCCAGACGGCGAACAGGTCGCGGGGGCGGCCGTGGCGCTCGGCGTCGGGGATGTGGTCGATGCCGTGCGCCTCGATCCGTCCGGCCCGGTCGGCCGCCGGCGGGGGCGTGGGGAGCTCCGTGTGGGGGTCTGGAATCGTGGATTCCATGGAGTCCTCCGAGGTTTCGAGTGCGGGTGCCGGTGCGGTCGGCGGTGCGGGAGCGGCCGATGCGGAAGGCGGCTTGTCTATTGGTCGCACATCCAATAGCGTGCGGGGCATGTCGTCAAGCGGCCAGTCGAAACGGGTGCGCAAGAACCCCGAGGCCAGGCGGGCGGAGATCGTGGCCACCGCGGCCCGGATCGCCCTCGCCGAGGGCCTGGAGTGCATCACGATGCGGCGGGTCGCCGAGGAGCTGGACGTCCGTCCCGGACTGATCAGCCACTACTTCCCGGTCGCCGAGGAACTGGTCGCCGAAGCCTTCGGCGCCGCCGCGTCCGGGGAACTGGCCGAGCTGCTGCCCGACGCCGACGCCGCCCTCCCGGCGGTCCGGCGCCTGGCCCGCTTCCTCGATCGCACCGAGGGGCCGCGCTACGACGAGCTGAGCCGGCTGTGGCTGAACGCCCGCCACCTCAGCCGGTTCCGGCCCGCCCTGCGGGAACGGGTCGGCCAGCAGGAGGCGCTCTGGCGAGACGGACTGACGGCACTGCTGCGCGAGGGCGTCGCGTCCGGGGAGTTCCGCACCCCGGACCCGCACGTCACCGCGATCCAGCTCCTGGTCGTCCTGGACGGCCTGGGGGCGCACGCCAACACCGACCGCACCGGACGACCCGGGGCGGTCACCGGGATGGCGCACGCCCTCGCCGAACGCGAACTCGGCCTGCCGGCCGGGGCGTTCGGCACCCCGCACTGACCGCACCACCGCTGAGGAGCCACCCGTGCACCCCGACCTCGTCCTGACCAACGCCCGGCTGCTCGACCCCGGCAGCGGGGACTTCCTGCCGCACGACGCGCTCGTCCTGAGCGGCGGCCGGATCGCCGGGTTCGGGGCGGCCGCCGCGGCCGGTGCCGAGGTGCTCGACCTGGGCGGCGCGGTGGTCGTCCCCGGGCTGACCGACGGCCACCTGCACCCCGTCTCGGGCGCCGAGCGCACCGCCGGGGTGGACCTGTCGGGGTGCACCGACCTGGAGGGCGTCCGGGCCGCGCTGGCCGGGGCGGTGCGGGAGCTGCCGGCCGGGCAGTGGCTGCGCGGCTGGGGCCTGGACCCGAACGCCTTCGGCGACCTGCCGGTCTCCGCCGACAGCGTGGGCCCGGTGCTGGACGGCGTCCCCGCCGCGATCGACCTGTTCGACGCGCACTCCGTGCTGGCCAGCCGCCGGGCGCTGGAACTGGCCGGGATCGACGGGCCGCGCCGCTTCGAGCAGGGCTCCGCCGAGGTGGTCTGCGACCCGGCGGGCCGCCCGACCGGCCTGCTGCTGGAGGACGCCGCCTGCGAACTGGTCGAGGCGGTCGCCCCCCGTCCGAGCTTCGAGGAGCTCTGCCGGGCCACCGCCGTGGTGCTGCGGCGGATGGCCGCCGCCGGCCTCACCGGCGGCCACGCGATGGACGCCAACGGCGAGAGCCTGGCCGTCTACGCGGCCCTGGAGGAGCGCGGACAGCTCCCGCTGCGGCTGCGGATCGCCCCCTGGGTGCAGCCCGGCGCGAGCCCGGCGGACCTGGCCGAACTGGTCCGGCGCCAGGGCGGGGGCGGCCGGCGCTGGCGGGTCGACGGGGCGAAGCTCTTCATGGACGGCACCATCGACAACGGCACCGCCTGGCTGGAACGCCCGGACTGCCACGGCGAGTCGACCGGCGCGTTCTGGCCCGACCCGGCCGAGTACACCCGGGTGATCGGCGAACTCCACCGGGCCGGGGTGCCGACCGCCACGCACGCGATCGGGGACGCGGCCGTCCGGCACGTCCTGGACGCGGTGGAGCGGGCGGTGGCCGCGCACGGGAGGGGCGCGGTGCGGCACCGGGTCGAGCACGTCGAGACGGTGCCCGACGACACCGTCGCCCGGTTCGCCGCGCTGGGCGTGGCCGCCTCGATGCAGCCCACCCACTGCACCGAGTACACCCGGGCCGACCACACCGACAACTGGTCCCGCCGGCTCGGCGAGGAGCGGGCCAACCGGGCCTTCCGCTGCCGCGACCTGGCCGCGGCCGGCGCCCGGGTGGTGCTCGGCTCGGACTGGCCGATCGCGCCGTTCGAACCGCTGGGCGTGATGGCCGGCGCCCGGCACCGGCGGCCCGCCCGCGACCTGCGGCAGCCGCCGCACCTGCCCGGGCAGGCGCTGACGCCGCTCCAGGCGCTGGCCGGCTACACCCTCGCCCCGGCCTGGGCCGCGGGGGAGGAGGACCGGGCCGGACGGCTCGCGGTCGGCCACCGGGCGGACCTGACCGTCCTCGCGGAAGACCCGCTGACCGTGCCGGACACCGAACTGGCGGGCGTCCCGGTGCTGTTGACGGTCTCGGACGGCGAGGTCACGCACCGGGCGGTGTGACGGCGGCAGGACGGCAGGACGGACGGCGCGGCCGGACCCCGGGGAGGGGGCCGGCCGCGCCGTCGTGCCGTGCCGGTCAGCGGTAGGCGGCGTCCAGGGCGGTGGCGATCGCGGCCAGGGCCTCGTCGTAGCTGAGGCCGAGGTGGGCGGCGCGGGCCGCGTACTCGGTCGCGGCGGTGGCGGCGAGGCGGTGGGAGGTGTCCCCGGTGGGGGCGATGGTGGTGCCGGCCCGGCCGCGGGTCTCGACCACGCCGTCGGCCTCCAGCTCGCGGTAGGCGCGGGCCACCGTGTTCGCGGCGAGGCCGAGCCGTTCGGCGAGGGCGCGGACGGTGGGGAGCTTCAGGCCGATCGGGAGCTCGCCGCTACGGGCCTGGGCCGCGATCTGCGAGCGGACCTGCTCGTAGGGCGGTGTGGGGGACTGGGGATCGATCGCCACGTGCACCCGGCCAACATAACAGGGCGTCAGGGGAAGTCCCGTCCGAATATGCCAGAACCCCCACCGGCCGGGGCCGGTGGGGGTTCTGACGTGGCGTGACAGCTACACGGGATCAGTGGTGGCCGTGGCCGCTGGTGATCTCGTGGTACTCCTCGGTGGTGGGCTTGGCGATCTGGTTGCCCTCGCCGTAGAAGCCCTCGGAGAGCTTCACCCGGGTCTTGGTGATCACGCCGGCCTTGCGGGCCACACCGTTCTCGTCCGTCTCGGCGGGCAGCTCCAGCGGCTGGGGCTGCTCGTGGGCGGTGAGGGTGTGCAGGTCCTTCTGCGCCAGCGGGGTGTGGACCTCGACGAACTCGCCGTGCGGCAGGCGCTTGATGATGCCGGACTCGCGTCCGTGCAGCACCTTCTCCTTGTCGCGGCGCTGGAGGCCGAGGCACCAGCGCTTGGTGACGATGAAGGTCAGGACCGGCACCACGAAGAAGCCGACGCGGACCGCGTAGGTGATCGTGTTGATCGACATGTGCAGGTGGGTGGCGAACAGGTCGTTGCCACCGCCGACCAGCAGGACCAGGTACAGCGCGATCCAGGCCGCGCCGAACGCGGTGCGGACCGGGGCGTTGCGCGGGCGGTCCAGGATGTGGTGCTCGCGCTTGTCGCCGGTGACCCAGGACTCGATGAACGGCCACACCGCGATGGCGACCAGGACCAGCGGGAAGATCATCAGCGGGATGAACACACCCAGGTTCAGGGTGTGGCCGCCCCAGACGGAGACCTCCCAGCCCGGCATGAAGCGGATCAGGCCCTCGGCGAAGCCCATGTACCAGTCGGGCTGGGCGTCGGTGGAGACCTGGTCCGGACGGTACGGGCCGTACGCCCAGACCGGGTTGATCGTGGCGATCGCGGACATCGCCGCGATGATGCCGAAGACCAGGAAGAAGAAGCCGCCGGCCTTGGCCATGTAGACCGGCATCAGCGGCATGCCGACGACGTTCTTCTCGGTCTTGCCCGGGCCCGCCCACTGGGTGTGCTTGTGGTAGAAGACCAGGATCAGGTGCGCGACCAGCAGGCCCAGCATGATGCCCGGGATGAGCAGCACGTGGATGGTGAAGAAGCGCGGGATGATGTCGGTGCCCGGGAACTCGCCGCCGAACAGGAACATCTGGATGTAGGTGCCGACGATCGGCACCGCCAGGATCGCGCCCTCCATGAAGCGGATGCCGGTGCCCGACAGCAGGTCGTCCGGCAGCGAGTAGCCGAAGAAGCCGTCGAAGAAGCCCAGGCACAGCAGCAGGAAGCCGAACAGCCAGTTGATCTCGCGCGGCTTGCGGAACGCGCCGGTGAAGAAGACGCGCATCATGTGGACGAACATCGCGGCCACGAAGACCAGCGCGGCCCAGTGGTGGATCTGACGGATCAGCAGACCGCCGCGGACCTCGAAGCTGATGTTCACCGTGGAGGCGTACGCCTCCGACATCTTGATGCCGTTCAGCGGCAGGTAGGTGCCGTGGTAGACGGTCTCCGCCATGCTCGGCTTGAAGAACAGCGTCAGGTACACACCCGTGAGGATGATGATGATGAAGCTGTAGAGGCAGATCTCGCCGAGCATGAAGGACCAGTGGTCCGGGAAGATCTTGCGCAGGTTGGCCTTGGCCAGGGAGTAGAGCCCGAGCCGGCCGTCGACCCAGTCGGCAGCCGCCTCGGCCTTGTTCGCGGGCTTGGCCCGCGTGCTGGCCGGCTTGGAGGCACTGTTGGTGCCGCTTGCGGAACTCATCGCGGACGCTCCCAGTAGCTCGGGCCGACGGGCTCGTCGAAGTCGCCGGTGGCGACCAGGAAGCCCTGCTCATCGGTGGTGATCTTCAGCTGCGGCAGCGGGTGGCCGGCCGGGCCGAAGATGACGCGAGCGCCGTCCGCCAGGTCGAAGGTCGACTGGTGGCAGGGGCAGAGCGCGTGGTGGGTCTGCTGCTCGTACAGCGAGATCGGGCAGCCGACGTGGGTGCAGATCTTCGAGTAGGCGAGGATGCCCTCGAAGCCCTTGTCCCGGGACTTGGTGTCCTTGATGTCCTCCGGGGCGATCCGGATGAGCATCAGGGCGTCCTTGGCGATCTTCTGCTGGAAGTCCTCAGCCGACTCCTCCAGGCCCTCGGGCTTGGCGAAGGTGAGCGAGCCCTGGATGATGTCCTCGGGCTTCATCGGCTGGTCGGTGTTCATGTTGACCAGCTTGATCGGCTTGCTGGCGGTGGCCTCCACCCAGCCGGTGTGCAGGAGCTTCTTCTCCGGCAGCGGGCCGAGGTCGCGCAGCAGCACCACGCCGGACAGCGGCACCAGGGCCATCGAGCCGATCAGGGTGTTGCGGATCATCTTGCGGCGGCCGAAGGCCGACTCCGCGGCACCGGTCTTGAACTGCTCGATGACGTCGTTGCGGACGTCGTCGTCGGCCTCGATCGGGTGGCGCTCGGCCGGCAGCTCGTGGTCCGACATCAGGGTGCGGGCCCAGTGGACCGCGCCCGCGCCGATGCAGAACAGCGCCACGCCGAGGGTCATGCCCAGGGCGAAGTTGAGCGCGCTGACGTGGCCCAGCGGGAAGATGTAGACGATCTTGTCGGCGTCGATCGACGCGTACGACGCGATGAAGCCGACGGTCGCCAGCATCGACACCACGAACAGCAGCGACACCTGGCGCTCGGCCCGCTTGGCGGCCCGCTCGTCGATGTCGGTCCGACGCGGCTCGTGGGCCGGCAGGCCCGGGTCGGCGAACGGGTCGCCGTGGGTGGCGACGTCCGTGCCGTGGGAGGCGTCGTGCGCCTCCGGCAGGTTCTCTGACATGTCGTGGCTCATGACTTCTTGGCCTTGGTGGTGTGGGCGGCGACCCAGATCGCGATCACGATCAGCGTGCCGAGACCGAAGATCCAGCCGAACAGGCCCTCGGTCACCGGACCGAGGCTGCCCAGGGCGAGACCGCCCTGGTTGGGCTCGTCGTTCGTGTGGCGGACGAACGCCACGATCTCGCGCTTCTGCTCCTCCGGCATGGTGGTGTCGGGGAAGGACGGCATGTTCTGCGGGCCGGTCTGCATGGCCTCGTAGATGTGCTTCGCGTCCACGCCCTCCAGGGACGGGGCGAACTTGCCGTTGGTCAGCGCACCGCCCTTGCCGGCGAAGTTGTGGCACTGGGCGCAGTTGGTGCGGAACAGCTCGCCGCCCTTGGCGACCTGCTCGGCGTTGGTCACCGGGTCGTCGGAGGGCTGGTACTGCTTGCTGTCCGGCGCGACCGGGCCGGGGCCGAGCGAGGCCACGTAGGCGGCCAGCTGGTCGATCTCGGCCTGGGAGTAGATGTTCTTCTTGCGCGGGACCTGGGCGCCCGGCTGCTGGGCCGGCATGCGGCCGGTGCCGACCTGGAAGTCGACAGCCGCGGAGCCGACGCCGACCAGCGACGGACCGTCGGAGGTGCCCTGGCCGTTCAGGCCGTGGCAGGAGGAGCAGCCGACGGCGAAGAGCTTCTTGCCCTCGTCGATGGCGAGCGACTGCGCGGAGCTGTCGGCCTGCGCCTTCTCGGCGGGCGCGAAAGCGGCGTACAGCCCCCCGGTGGCCGCCAGGGCGAGAAGTAGGACGACGACCGCCGCCAGTGGGTGGCGCCGTCGTGCGGAGAGCTTTTTCACGGAATAACCCCGGTGTCAGGATCTGGTCGGCAGCAGCCTGCCCCTGACTCCCACGCGTCCAGGTGACGCCGGGTCAGGGGCGGGGCGGCTGTTACTTGATCAGGTAGATGGTCGCGAACAGGCCGATCCACACGACGTCGACGAAGTGCCAGTAGTACGACACCACGATCGCCGCGGTGGCCTGCTCGTGGGTGAAGCGCCGCGCCGCGTAGGTCCGTCCGAGGACCAGCAGGAAGGCGATCAGACCACCCGTCACGTGGAGTCCGTGGAAGCCGGTGGTCAGGTAGAACACCGTGCCGTACGGGTCCGAGGACAGGGAGAGGCCGTCCTTCTTGACCAGCTCGGTGTACTCGAAGATCTGGCCGCCGATGAAGATGGCGCCCATCACGAAGGTGATCGTGAACCACGAGCGCAGCTTCTTCACGTCACCGCGCTCGGCGGCGAACACGCCGAGCTGGCAGGTGAGGGAGGAGAGCACCAGGATCGTGGTGTTGACCGAGGAGAAGGGCACGTTGAGGGCATGGGCCTTCTCGTGCCAGAACTCGGCGCCCTTGACCGAGCGGAGGGTGAAGTACATCGCGAACAGGGCCGCGAAGAACATCAGCTCCGAGCTCAGCCAGACAATGGTTCCGACGCTGACCAGGTTCGGCCTGTTGACCGCTCCGTGCGCGTGTCCGGTTTCTGTTGCTGTTGCTGTCGCCACGACGGACATTATGTCGGTCCCTTATTCCGTCTTCACGCCGGGGGGTGTCCCTCGGAGTGTCCGGTGCGTGAGGTATGCCCGCCTCGCGCACCGCCCGTTTTCTGACGGTTGTTCGGACCGGGTGAGCCTACTGGGCCGGCGGGGTGAGTCCGGGGCGCGGCGGCTTGAGCGAGATCGCGTCGGGGTCTCCGCAGGACGGGCGCGCGGGAGTAGCATCCGTCCCAGGACGTGGTCCGGGTCACACTGGGCCGTTCGGTCGGGGCCGCCCGGCGTGGGCACACATATAAGAGGACGAGCACCAGGAAGCAGGGGCCATGGCGCAGCACTCCGACGAGACGCTCACCGTTCTCGTCTACAGCGACGACCGCAACACCCGTGAGCAGGTGACCCTCGCCCTCGGCAGGCGGCCCGCCGCGGACGTGCCCGCCCTCGAGTACCTGGAGTGCGCCACCGCCCCCGCGGTGCTGCGCGCCCTGGAGAAGGGCGGCATCGACCTGTGCGTGCTGGACGGCGAGGCCGCCCCGGTCGGCGGGCTGGGCCTGACCCGGCAGTTGAAGGACGAGATCTACGGCTGCCCGCCGGTGCTGGTGGTGATCGGCCGGCCGCAGGACTCCTGGCTCGCCGCCTGGAGCCGGGCCGACGCCGCGATCTCGCACCCCGTCGACCCGGTCGCCCTCGCCGACGCCGCGACCGCGCTGCTGCGGGCCCGGCTGGCCCGGCGGGCGCCCGCCGGGCGCTGACCCGTTCCACCGGCGCGTCTCAACTGGAGAGAAGGGGACGGCAACCCCGGGCGGCCGTCCCCGCTCCCTCGATAGGCTGACGTCATTCCTCTGGGATCCCTCCGGGACGATGACGAGAGCTGGAGTCAGCCATGGTGAACGCGCACTCTGCGAACGGCGGTAGCGACCCCGCGCAGGTGGTCCGCACCTGGCCCGGCCTGCTCAGCTCGCTGCTGGGGGGCAACGACCTCAGCCAGGCCGACACCGCCTGGGCGATGGACCGGATCATGAGCGGCGAGGCCAGCCCCGTGCAGGTGGCCGGCTTCCTGATCGCCATGCGCGGCAAGGGCGAGACGGTCGAGGAGATCGCCGGCCTGGTCGAGGCGATGTACGCGCACGCCCTGCCGCTGGAGATCCCCGGGCCCGCGGTCGACATCGTCGGCACCGGCGGCGACCGGGCCAAGACCGTCAACATCTCCACCATGTCCGCGGTGGTCGCGGCCGCGGCCGGGGCGAAGGTGATCAAGCACGGCAACCGGGCCTCCTCCTCGGCCACCGGCTCCTCGGACGTGCTCGGCCGGCTCGGCGTCAACCTGGAGCTGTCCGCCGACCGGGTCGCGGCGGTGGCCGAGGAGGTCGGCCTGACCTTCTGCTTCGCCGCCAAGTTCCACCCCTCGATGCGCCACACCGCCCAGGCGCGCGCCGAGTTGGCCGTCCCGACGGTCTTCAACATCCTCGGCCCGCTCACCAACCCGGCGAAGGTCACCTCGCACGCCGTCGGCTGCTTCGACACCCGGCTGGCCGGGCTGATCGCCGGCGTGCTGGCCCGGCGCGGCGCGCAGGGCCTGGTCTTCCGGGGCGACGACGGGCTCGACGAGCTGACCGTCACCACCACCTCGCACGTCTGGGTGATCCGCGGCGGCGAGGTGACGGAGCTCGAGTTCGACCCGCGCGAGGTCGGGATCGACCTGGTCGGGATCGAGGCGCTGCGCGGCGCCGACGCCGAGTACAACGCGGACGTCGCGCGCCGGGTGCTGAACGGCGAGCGCGGGCCGGTGCGGGACGCCGTCCTGCTCAACAGCGCGGCCGCGCTGGTCGCGCTGGAGCTCGGGGACGCGCCGCTGGTCGAACAGATCGCGGCGGCGATGGAGCGGACGGCGGCGGCGATCGACTCCGGGACGGCGGGGGAGCTGCTGAAGCGCTGGGCGGAGGCGACCCGGGCCTGACGGCGGGCCGGGGGCGGCCGTTCCGGGTTTCCGGCGCCAGCTGCCCCTGGCGCCAACTGCCCCCGGCGGCAAGGGCTTTCGGCTGGGACGGACAGGGTCGGTCGGCCGTTCTCCGGGCCCCGGCGGGGCCCGGTTCCGTATCGGGATGCGGACAGGTGTTGAGACCGGGGCGGTCTCGTGTACTGTCTTCCGCAGGTCATGAGTGGCAGCGACAAGCCCCAGCTTGCTGTCCGGCAACCCTCCGTCCGTGGCGGGGTGCCCTGGGTGAGGACCGGGCCGCGTGGCGATCAGTCCGCGTGGCAAGCGCGGACTTCCGGTGGGTGCACTTCCGGGGTCCTGACCCCGTGGAGGAGTGCACCCATGTCTGTTGTCACCGAGATCTGCGAGCCGCTGGCGGTGCTGGGCGGGGACGTCGAGGTCCCGCTGGCCTCCGGGGAGAAGGTCGGGTACGCGGCGCTGGACTACGCGGCGAGCGCGCCGGCCCTGCAGCGGGTGTGGGACGACGTGGCGGCGTACGCGCCGTACTACGGGTCGGTGCACCGCGGGGCCGGGTACCTGTCGCAGCTGTCCACCGACCTGTTCGAGCAGAGCCGGCGGACCGTCGCCGAGTTCCTGGACCTGCGCGACGGGGACCAGGTGGTGTTCACCCGGGCGACCACCGACTCGCTGAACCTGCTGGCGGGGGCGGTCCCGGCCGGGACCGAGGTGTTCGCGTTCGAGACCGAGCACCACGCCTCGCTGCTGCCGTGGCGGCGCGAGGGCCTGGCGGTGCGCTACCTGCGGGCGCCGCGTTCGCACGCCGAGGCGGTGGCGGCGCTGGAGGAGGCGCTGCTGGGCGCGGCCGAGGGCCCGAAGCTGTTCTGCGTGACCGGCGCGTCCAACGTGACCGGCGAGCTGTGGCCGGTCAAGGAGCTGACCGCGGTCGCGCACCGCTACGGCGCCCGGGTGGTGCTGGACGCGGCCCAGCTGGCGCCCCACCACCGGGTCTCGGTGCGGGAGTTGGACGTCGACTGGGTGGCGTTCTCCGGGCACAAGCTGTACGCGCCGTTCGGCGCCGGCGTGCTGGCGGGCCGCTCGGACTGGCTGGACGCGGCCGAGCCGTACCTGGCCGGCGGCGGGGCGAGCCGGACGGTGGCCCGGGAGCTGGACGGCTCGGTGGCGGTCGAGTGGCACACCGGCCCGGCCCGGCACGAGGCCGGTTCGCCGAACGTGATCGGCGCGTACGCGATCGCCTCGGCCTGCCGGGCGCTGGACGAGGCGGGCTTCGAGGCGCTGGAGGCCCGGGAGCGGGCGCTGGTGGCGAAGCTGACCGAGGGCCTGGCGGCGATCCCCGAGGTGCGGGTGCTCAACCTGTTCGGCGAGGGCTCGGACCGGGTCGGCGTGGTGTCCTTCGTGGTGCGCGGCTGGAACAGCTCGCACTTCTCGGCCGCGCTGTCCGCCGAGTACGGCATCGGCGTCCGGGACGGGCTGTTCTGCGCGCACCCGCTGGTGCGCACCCTGCTGGGCGGCGAGGAGGCGGCCCCCAGCGAGTGCGGGGCGCCGGAGCCGTCGCTGCCCGGCGAGCGCAGCCTGAACGCGATCCGGGTCAGCTTCGGCGCCGGGACCCCGGTCGAGCACGTCGACCGGTTCCTGACCGCCGTCCGCGAGCTGGTCAGCGACGGCGCGAAGTGGAGCTACCGCAACGAGGGCGGCCGCTGCGTCGTAGACACCCAGCAGCAGCGCTGAGCGCTCAGCCGTCCAGGCCGAGCGAGAACGCGGCCTCCAGGTCGTGCTGGGAGTAGGTGCGGAAGGCGATGTGGGTCTCGGTGTTCGTCACGCCCGGGACCTTGTTGAGGCGGCCGGGGATCACCTCGGCCAGGTCCTCGTGGTTGCGGACCCGGACCATGGCGACCAGGTCGTAGGTGCCGGTGACGGAGTAGACCTCGCTGACGCCCTCGATGGCGGCGATCGCCTCGGCGATCTCGGGGATCCGGTCGACGTCGGTGTTGATGAGGACGATCGCGGTGATCACTGGGCAACTCCCGTTCGAGAAGGTCCGCTCAGGGTATCGCCCGCCGGACGGGCGGCCCACGCGAACAACCAGCCCGTCACGAAGCCGATCACGTGCACCAGGTAGGCCACCCCGTCACCGCCGGAGGTGACCGACCAGGACTGCAGGACGAACCACAGGCCGAGCACCAGCCAGGCCGGAAAGCGCAGCGGGAGGAACAGCAGGAGCGGCACCAGCGCGGTCACCCGGGCCCGCGGGTACAGCCGCAGGAACGCGCCCAGCACCCCGGCGATCGCGCCGGACGCGCCGACCAGCGCCCGCACCGCGTCGGGGGTGCCGGACTCGGCCAGCGCGTAGCCGTAGGTGGCCAGGCAGCCGATCGCCAGGTAGCCGACCAGGAAGCGGACCCGGCCCAGCCGGGCCTCCACGGCCGGGCCGAAGACGTACAGGAACAGCAGGTTCCCGATCAGGTGCAGCCAGCCCGCGTGGACGAACAGCGCGGTCAGCACCGACAGTTCGGGGCTCTTGCCGGGGGTGGCCGGCAGCACGCAGCCGGGCGCCGCCGGGGGGAGCGCCGACAGCTGGGCGGCCGTCAGGGGGCGGCCGCCCAGCAGTTCGGCCGGGACGGCGCCCCAGCGGTGCTCGTAGCGCTGCTCGGCGCAGGCCCGGGCGTCGCCGCTGCCGTACAGCGGGTTGGGGCCGGACGGGCCGAGCAGCATGACCAGGGCGGCCAGCGCGATCAGCAGGTACGTGGCGACCGGGGTGCGGGCGGCCCGCTCGGCCGCCGGCGAACCGGCCCGGGCGGGGGCGGAGAGCACCATACCGGTCAGCATTCCTCGGGGGCGCACCCGCGACACCGGGCGCTGGGCCGGCCGGGTGAGCGTCCGGGCTGTGGACCGGTGATCCGTCCGCCCGGCCGCAGGCAATAGGCTGGAGGCCCGGAACCGGGACCAGCCGAGAGGGACCACTGATGAGCATTGCCGCGCCGACCGCCGAGACCCGCTGGCGCTGCACCCTGTGCGGCAACCTGACCCGCTTCGACGTCACCCGTTCGTCCCGGGTGACCGACTTCCTGCACTTCGACCTCTCCGGCGAGTCCAAGGTCGAGGAGACCCATGTGCTGTCCGAGACCATCGAGTCGGTGCGCTGCCGCTGGTGCAACGCCGTCGACCAGGTCGAGCTGGTGGCCCGTCCCGGGGCCGAGGAGCCCGCCGAGGGCGACGCCCAGCAGGGCTGACGCAGTTCCCACCGCCCCGCGTTCCCGTCCGCCCCGGACGGGGGCGCGGGGCGGACTCGTCGGCGGGGTGCTGTCGGTGCGGCACGGTAGACGGGACAATCGAGCAGTAGCGGCGGACAGCAACGCCCGCCCGGCACCCGCCGGGAGGGCCCGCCCGGACCAGGATCGGAGCCGAGGACAGTGGCGGAGGCAGCGAACGCGCCCGCGGGCACGGACGGGACCGCGCCCGGCCCGGCCCCGGAGCCGCACGGCGGCGCGGAGACGGCCGGGCGCCCCCTGCCCGAGGGCGTGCGCCGGCGGGTGGTCGGCATCGCCTCCGACGCGCTCGGCGGCATCGCGGCGGGCGAACTGCCCGCCTCGCTGCGCCCGTACGCCAAGTTCACCCCGGCCCGGCGGGCCAAGTACGCGGCGACCGCGCTGGCCGCCGCGCTGGAGTCGGACCCGGCGTTCCGGGTCCGGATAGCCGAACGGCTGCGGCTCGGCCAGCCCGACCTGGTGCAGGCGCTGGAGACCGGCACCGTCCCGGCCGCCGCCGACCCGATGGACGTCGCGGCCGCCGCCTACCTGGTCCGCCCGGCCGGCTGGGCCCGGCTGGTCGAGGAGGCCGGCGAGGAGGCCGAGCGGGCCGACGCCGAGGGCGCGGCCGCCGAGGCCGCCCGGCTGGCCGGGAAGCTCCAGGAGGAGCTGGCCGAGGCCCGGGCCGCCGCCCGCGGCGAGCTGGAGCGGCACCGGGCCGAGGCCGAGGGGTGCGCAAGGAGGCGGAGTCGCTGCGCAAGAAGGTCCGCTCGCTGGAGGCGGACACCCGCCGGGCGCAGGCCGAGAGCCGCCGGCTGGCCGGGGAGCTGGAGGCGGCCAGGGCCGCCGCGGCGGCCGAGCGCAGCGCCGCCGAGAGCGAGGCCCGGCGACTGCGGCACCGGATCGCCGAGCTGGAGGCCGCGGTGGAGAGCGGGCGGCGCACCGCCCGGGAGGGCCGCAGCGTCGAGGACATGCGGCTGCGGCTGCTGCTGGACAGCGTGCTGCAGTCGGCGCAGGGCCTGCAGCGCGAGCTGGCGCTGCCGGTGACCGGGCTGCGCCCGGCCGACCTGGTGGAGGCGGTCGAGCCCGGCTCGGCCTCGCCGCACGACGTGGCCCGGCGCGGCCTGGCCGAGGACGACCCGGCGCTGCTGGACCAGCTGCTGGCGATCCCGCAGGTGCACCTGGTGGTGGACGGCTACAACGTGACCAAGACCGGTTACCCGCAACTGCCGCTGGAGCAGCAGCGGTTGAGGCTGCTGGGCGGGCTGGCGATGCTGGCCCAGCGCACCCAGGCCGAGGTGACCTGCGTGTTCGACGGCCAGGACCTGGACGTGCCGGTGATCATGGCGCCGCCGCGCGGGGTGCGGGTGCGGTTCAGCCGGACCGGGGAGACCGCGGACGAGCTGATCCGGCGGCTGGTGCGGGCCGAGCCGCAGGGCCGTCCGGTGGTGGTGGTCTCCGCCGACAAGGAGGTGGCCGACGGGGTCCGCAAGGCGGGGGCGCGGCCGGTGGCCTCGGTGCTGCTGCTGAACCGGCTGGCCCGCAGCTGAGGGGCGGTCAGCGGGCCTGCGGGCGGCCGGGGTGTGACGGTCCGGTGAAGGGGGGCGGGGAGGCGGAACCGGAAGCCCCCGGGAGTGGACGCGGGGGCTGGGACTTCACTAGGGTCTGGCGTCAAACCTATATTCCGGACCTTCACTCGTCGGGGTGAGTCCAGCAGGAAGAAGGAGCTCACCCTTGGCCTCCCACCGCCGTCCCAAGCAGCCGAGCCGTGCGCGGATCTCCGTGTTCACCGCCGCCGCCGCGACCGCGGTCGCCCTGACGGCCCAGGCCAGTGCGCACGCCGCGCCGGCCCAGCCGAACAAGGACGAGGTCAAGGCGCAGGTCGACAAGCTGCTCGAGGAGCAGGAGCAGTCGGCCGAGAAGTACAACGGCGCCAAGGAGCGGGCCGACCAGCTGCGCAAGCAGGCCGACGACCTGCAGGACCAGGTGGCCCGCGGCCAGGAGCAGCTGACCGAGCTGGCTTCCGGGCTGGCGGCGGTGGCCGGCGACCAGTACCGGCAGGGCGGCGTCGACCCGTCGATGCAGCTGATGCTCTCCTCTGACCCGGACCACTACCTCACCCAGGCCACCTCCTTCGGGCAGGCGGCCAGCACCCAGGCCGAGACGCTCAAGTCGCTCAAGGACCAGCAGCGCCGCCTGGACCAGCAGAAGCAGGAGGCCGCCCAGGTCCTGCACGAGCTGGACAGCCAGACCCAGGCGCTCAACGACGCCAAGAACGACGTGCAGAGCAAGCTCGCCGAGGCGCAGAAGCTGCTCTCCAAGCTGAACGCCGCGGACCGCGCCGCGATCCTCCAGGGCTCCGGCGGCACCGCCTCGCGCAGCGCGGACCGGATCGACCCGAAGAGCCTGCCGCCGGCCAGCGGCTACGCGGCGACCGCGGTGGCGGCCGCGCTCAGCAAGCAGGGTTCGGCGTACGTGTGGGGCGCCACCGGCTCCAGCACCTTCGACTGCTCCGGCCTGATGGTGTGGGCGTACAAGCAGGCCGGGGTCTCGCTGCCGCGCACCTCGCAGGACCAGGGCAGCTACGGCACCAACGTGGGCACCGACTGGCACAACGCGCAGCCCGGCGACCTGGTCGTCTACTACGGCGACCGGCACCACGTCGGCATGTACATCGGCAACGGCCTGGTGGTGCACGCGCCGCGCACCGGTGACGTGGTGAAGACGATGAAGGTCGACACCCTGCCGATCTCGACCATCCGCCGGGTCTGAGCGAGCGGGCCTGACGGCCCGACGAATCGGACAAACGCCCCACTGGGCAACAATTGACGCACCGTGACACGCCCGGGCGGGTCGGAATCACCCTGTGATTCGAGACACGCCCGGGTGTGGTGTTTCCCGGGTGAATGGCGGGAAACGCTGTGCTCGGGGTAAGGAATCGATCACGTTCGGTCAGATTTACCGGGGTGTTTGATTCAGAATCAGATTTTTTTCCGACAAGGATTTGAACGGATCACGGATCGGTTACTAGGGTCGTGCCTCGACCACCGCAGTGTCGATCGCCCAAGGGGGGCGGCGGCGGAGGTCGCCGCCGAGTCCGTGACGCAGCGGGCAGACCGTCAACACCGGGTCTGCCGACGGGGATACCCCTGCGGGGGTGCTGTCGAACGGAGCCGGGGAACCATGTTCCCCCGGGGTGAATCGGCGCCCGGTCGACCGCCGCGCGCGGTCGGTGAAGCGCCGTAGGGCATCTCTTCCGGCCCGAACCCGTCAGCTCACCCGGTAGGCGGTGTGAGGAAGAAGGAGTCCGCCTTCGTGGCGTCCCATCGCCGTCCCAAGCCCGTCGGCCGTGCCCGGGTCTCGATTCTCACTGCCACCGCCGCCGCTGCCGTGGCGCTGTCCGCCCAGAGCGGCGCGCACGCCGACCCGGCGCCGACCAAGGACCAGGTCAAGGCCCAGGTCGACGAGCTCAACGAGCAGGCCGAGGTCAAGACCGAGGCGCTGAACGCCTCGGTCGAGAAGCAGCAGGCGCTGCAGCAGCAGGTCGGCCAGCTCCAGGACCAGCTCGCCCGCCAGCAGGAGCACGTCACCACCGCCCGCGAGGCGCTGGCCGGCATCGCCGCCGAGCAGTACCGCACCGGCAGCATGCCGCAGACCATGCAGCTGATGCTCTCCAGCAGCCCGGACGCCTTCCTCGGCCAGGCCGGCGCGCTGAACGCGGTCGGCTCCACCCAGGCCGACCTGCTGAAGACCTTCAAGGACGAGCAGGCGCAGCTCGACGCGCAGCGCAAGGAGGCCGAGTCCAAGCTCGCCGAACTGGACACCACCACCAAGGCCCTCAAGGCCGACAAGGAGGACGTCCAGGCGAAGCTGGCCAAGGCCCAGGACCTGCTCAACACGCTGACCCAGCAGGAGCGCGAGCAGCTCGCCGCCGCCGAGGCCAAGGCCGCCGACGACGCCAGGGCGAAGGCCGACGCCGCCCAGCAGTCGCAGCGGGCCTCCCGCGACACCACCCGGGTCGAGCTGAACGCCCCGGCGTCCTCCAGCTTCTCGGGCAACGCGGTCGGCGCGGCCGTCTCCAAGCTCGGCAGCTGGTACTCGTACGGCGCGGCCGGTCCGAGCACCTTCGACTGCTCCGGGCTGATGCAGTGGGCCTACAAGCAGGCCGGCGTGTCGATCCCGCGCACCTCGCAGGCGCAGGCCGGGGCCGGCACCAGCCTGGGCACCGACATCTCCAAGGCCCGCCCGGGCGACCTGATCATCTACTACGGCGACCAGCACCACGTCGGGATGTACGTCGGCAACGGGCAGATCATCCACGCCCCGCACACCGGCGCGCAGGTCCGCTACGAGTCGGCGACGGTCATGCCGATCAACCGGATCGTCCGGATCTGACGCTCCGTCGGAGCCGTCGGCCCGGTACCCCGCACGGGGTGCCGGGCCGTTTCCGTTCGGGTGTCCGATTCATGGTCAAATATTCGGTGCTGTCGGGGTTTGGACTGGATCGATCCGACTCGCTAACCTCTGCCCCCGGGCCCCCGCGAGGACGGCCGTCCGACCGCGGACGGCGGCGGAGGCCGGTCGCAGAACGGAGCCGTCGCGCGTGTCCGTGCCCCGCCGCACCCCACTGCCCGGCGTCCAGCGCCTCGCCCGGGCCCTGGCGCTCACCGCCGCCGCCACCAGCGCGCTCGGCCTGACCGTCGGCGGCGCGCACGCCGACCCCGCGCCGACCAAGGACCAGGTCAAGGCGCAGGTCGACCAGCTCTACGAGGAGGCCGAGCGGGCCTCCGAGCAGTACAACGCCGCGCTGGAGCAGCAGCGCCGGCTGCAGGCCGAGGCCGGCACCCTGCAGGACCAGGTCGCCGCCGGGCAGGACGAGCTGAACCGGCTGCGCGGCGACCTGGGCGCCGTCGCCGCCGCCCAGTACCGGGCCCAGGGCATCGACCCCGCGGTCCGGCTGATGCTGGACCAGGACCCGGCCGGCTACCTCACCGGCGCCCGCTCGCTCGAACAGGCCACCGCCCGGCAGGGCGACCGGCTGCGCGACGTGGCCGAGCGGGCGCGCCGGCTCGACGAGCGGCGGCACGAGGCCGGCGCCAAGCTCACCGAGCTCGAACAGGCCCGGCAGCGGCTGGCCGCCGCCAAGGACGACGTCCGCGAACGGCTGGCCCGGGCCCAGCGGCTGCTGAACGGCCTCGCCCCCGCCGACCGGGCCGGGATCGCGGCCGACGACGCCCGGGCCGCCCGGCAGCGCGCCACCCGCGGCACCGACCGGATCGACCTCGGCGACCAGCCGCCCTCCTCCGACCGGGCCGCCGCCGCGCTGGCCGCCGCCGTCTCGAGGATCGGCTCCCCGTACGTCTACGGATCGACCGGCCCCGGCACCTTCGACTGCTCCGGTCTGATGTACTGGTCATGGCGGCAGGCCGGAGTGACCCTGCCGCGGACCTCGCAGGAACAGGCCTCGGCCGGCCGGCGGGTGAGCCTCGCCGAAGCCCGGCCCGGAGACCTGGTGATCTTCTTCAACGACAGGCACCACGTCGGCATGTACGCCGGCGGGGGCGTCGTCGTGCACGCGCCCCACCCCGGCGCCCGGGTCCGCTACGAGAGCGTCAGCGCGATGCCGGTCAGCTCGGTGGTGCGGATCTGAGCCTCGTCGACGAACCCCTGGTCACCGACCTGACGACGGCCGCCGGGCCGCCGCGGGCCGGTGCTCCGCTGTCCCGGCGGGCCGCCCTGCTGCTGGCCGCCGCCGGGGCCACCCAGCTGTCGCTGCCCCTGCTGCGGCCCGGCCGCCCGGCCCCCGCCGCGCCCGCCGCGGCGCCCCCGGGCTGCGGGAGACCGCCGTCCGGCTGCTCGGGCAGCGGGCCCGGGCGGTGGCCGGGCGGGACACCGCCGCGCTGCTGGCGGTCTCCGCGGACGGCTCCGAGGAGGCCGACCGGGACCTGCTGGCCCGGACCGCCGGGCTGCGCTTCGCCGAGTACACGCTGCGGCTGACCTCCTTCGCCGAGCCGCCGGCCGACGCGGACCGGGTGCGGGTCGGCGCCGAGCTGGGCTACCGGCTGGCCGGGGTGGACGACTACCCGGCGCTGCTGGAGCGGCAGGTCGAGCTGGTGCGGGAGGCGGACGGCTGGCGGGTGGCCCGGGAGACGGCGACCGGCGCGGCCGCGCCCTGGGACCTGGGCACCGTCCGGGCCGCGGACGGCCGGCACAGCCTGGTGCTCGGCCTCGGCGAGGGGGCGGAACTGGCCGCGCTGGCCGAGCTGGCCGACCGCGCGGTGCCCGCCGTGGAGGCGGTCTGGGGCCCGTTCGCGGGCCGGCTGCTGCTCGAACTGCCGCTCACCGAGCAGCAGTTCGCCCGCCGGATGGACGTCTCCGCGGACGCCTACCAGGGCATAGCCGCGGTCACCCTGGCGGTCGGCGGCGCCCCCGTGCACACCCCCGCCGACCGGATCGTGGTCAACCCCGACGCCTACCGGCAGCTCAGCGAGCTCGGCCGCCGGGTGGTGGTCACCCACGAGGCCACCCACGTCGCCACCCGGGCCGACACCAGGTCCTGGACGCCGCTGTGGCTCTCCGAGGGCGTCGCCGACTACACCGGCTACCGGGACACCGGGCGCACCGTCCGGCAGATCGCCCCCGAGCTGGCCAAGGACGTCCAGGCCGGCCGGATGCCCGCCGCGCTGCCCGCCGACGAGGCGTTCGCGGCCGGGGCGGCCGGCATCGCCCAGGCCTACGAGCTGGCCTGGCTGGCCTGCGACCTGATCGCCCGCCGGTACGGGCAGGACCGGCTGGTGGCGTTCTACCGCACCGTCGGGGCCTTCGGCGAGGGCGGTCTCGAACGCGCCATGAAGGCCCAACTCGGCATCGGGGTCGCGGAGTTCACCAAGGACTGGACGGCCGAGGTGGCCAAGCTCCGGAGCTGAGCGCCGCCCCCGCGTCAGGCGGCGAGCGCTCCTGTGCCGTCTTGCCCCACCGCTTGGTGGCGGCCGCCCCCGCGTCAGGCGGCGAGCGCCCGCTCCAGGCCGGCCGCGTCCAGGAACGCGGTGTGGGTGCCCGCGACGGTGCAGGTGTACGCGCCGGCCACCGCGCCGGCCCGCATGCACTCCTCCACCGGGCGGCCCGCCAGCCGCCGGTGCAGGAAGCCGGAGACGAAGGCGTCGCCCGCGCCGTTGCTGTCCACGACCGGGGCGCCCGGGTCGACGGTCGGGAAGTGCCGGGGCGCGGCGTCCTCGCGGGTGAGCAGGAAGGCGCCGTCCGCGCCCGCGGTGGCCACCACCAGCTCGGCCCGGCCCCGGGCCAGCACCGCGCGCATCGCCGCCTCCGGGCGGCCGCCGAGGCCCGCCGCGGAGAGGAACACCAGGTCCGAGCGGAGGGCGTAGTGCAGGTGGTGCTCGTTGACGCCGTCCCAGGCGTGCAGGTCGGTGGAGCTGCTGCGGCCCAGGCGCTCGATGTCCGGGTACATGTCCCGGTTGACGCCGGTGATCGACAGGTGGACGTGCGCCGAGCGCTCCAGCAGCGGCAGCCAGAACTCGCGCGGCAGCCGGGCGTCCGCCGGGTGCCGGCCGTCGTAGAAGGAGAACCGCAGGCCGTCCCGGTCGACCAGGTTGACGCTGCGCGGGGTGCCGGCCGGGGCGGGCAGGTGGCTGAAGTCCAGGCCGCGGCGGGCGTACTCGGCGAGGATCAGGGCGCCCTGCGGGTCGTCGCCGAGGAAGTCGGCGAACTTGGTGCGCAGGCCGAGCGCCAGGCAGGCCAGGGCCACGCCGTTGCCGGTGTGCGCGGGGTAGTCCAGCACCGGGAGCACGCCCACCGAGTCGCGGCCCGGGGGGACCTCCAGCCGGTCCACCCGCACGATGGTGTCCACGCCGACGCCGCCGACGATCAGGATGTCGTAGTCGATCATCCGGCGATGGTGGCAGCCCGGAAGCCACCCCTGCAAGAGTTTTCAGAAACTTGCAAGGGTGCTTCGGGGGAGTCGGAGCGCCTCCGGAGGACGGAGCCGGAGGTCAGGGGCGGTCGGCCGGGGTCAGCTCGTCCAGCAGGTCCTGCTCGTAGGCGATGCCCGGCCGCACCGGGTACTGCGGGGTGGCCTGCCCGGCCGGCAGCACCACCGTGGTCAGCGCCTCCCGGTGCCGGGTCGAGCGCCACAGCCGGTACGCCGACAGCACCGTGCACACCACCAGCAGCAGGTTGCGGGCGGTCAGCACCAGGATGCCGCTCAGCTGGCTGTGGTTCACCGCGCCGAACATCACCGGGAACTCCAGCGTGGTCAGCGCCGCCGCCACCAGCACCGGCACCGCCACCGGCCGCTGGCTGCTGCCGCGCACCGTCAGGCAGACCGCGACCAGGCCGACCACCCAGATCAGGTACTGCGGGGAGATCACCCGGCTGGTCGTGACGAAGATCAGCAGCGCGCACAGCGCCGCGTCGAAGGTGGTCGCCGCCGTCCAGCGGGCCGCCCGCAGCCGCCACACCAGCAGCCAGCCGAAGCCCAGCACCGACAGCCCGACCATCACCTTGGAGATCACCGGCACCCACGGCCCGAGGAACTCCGTCGAGCCGTAGTTCATCGTCACGGTGCCGTGCCAGGACCCCGCCAGCCGGGCGAAGTGCAGCGGCAGAGCGCCCACCGACTCGATCTCGATGCCGCGCTCCGACTGGAACTTCAGGAACTCGAACGCCCCGTTCATGCCCGCCGTCAGCAGGAAGCCCAGCGCGGCCGCGAACGCCACCGCCGAGGTCCACGCCCGCCTGGTCCGCCGGCCGCGCGGCGAACCGATCAGCGCCAGCAGCGGCCACACCTTCAGCAGCCCGCCCAGGCCCAGCAGCACCCCGCTCAGCGCCGGCCGCCGCAGCATCACCAGCAGGCCCGCGACCGCCAGCGCCGTCACGATGATGTCGTAGCGGCAGTACGCCGTCGGCCCCAGCAGCGGCACGCCCGCCACCCAGTACCAGCCGCCCAGGTAGCTGCGGCCCCGGCGGACGCCCGCGCGCATCAGCAGCGCCATCGCGGCCGCGTCCACCACCCCGCAGATCACGAAGAACGACACCAGGTACGACCAGGGCAGCAGCCCCGGCAGCAGGATCACCAGCGCCGCGCCCGGCGGGTACTGCCAGGTCACGTCGTCCAGCGGGAAGGTGCCGGTGCGCAGCACCTCGTACCAGCTGTGGTAGATCACCGAGATGTCGGAGCTGACGTCGCCGATCCGCAGCACGTTGAGCGCCATCAGGACGATCAGCGCCCGGGTCGCCACCCAGCCGGCGGCCAGCGCCCACAGCGGACGGCGGCTCGGCGCGGCACCGGCCGGGGACGACGGCGCCGACGGCTCCGCGCCACCGGACCTCTCGGCCTGGGCTGACTCCACTGCGCTCCTTCAGGTCGTCGCGTGCACGCCGGAACACCGGACGGACGGGGCCCTCACCGGAAGGACCGCCGCCGGGCCCGAACGGTTGCGGCGGCGCCACCGGCGTCACCGAACCGTGTCCGAACCGCCCGGGGCGGCGGGGCGGCCGGCGCTCCGGCCGGGCCCGGGCCGCGTTCCCGGCGAACGGGCACGGTGACCTATCGTACGGACCACTCACAGGTAGTCCGAGCACCCCCCGACCGAGCGAGCCGCGGCAATGCACAAGACCCTCATCGTCACCAACGACTTCCCGCCCAGGCCCGGCGGCATCCAGGCGTTCGTCCACAACATGGCCGTCCGGCAGCCCGCCGGGTCCGTCGTGGTGTACGCCTCCACCTGGAAGGACGGCCGGGAGGTCGCCGAGTTCGACGCCCAGCAGCCCTTCCGGGTGATCCGCGACCGGACCAGGATGATGGTCCCCACCCCGCGGGTCACCCGCCGGGCCGCGGAGATCCTCCGCGCCGAGGGCTGCACCTCGGTCTGGTTCGGCGCCGCCGCCCCGCTCGGGCTGATGGCCCCCGCGCTGCGCCGGGCCGGCGCCGGGCGGCTGCTCGGCATGACCCACGGCCACGAGGCCGCCTGGGCCCAACTGCCGCTCTCCGCACAGCTGCTGCGCCGGATCGGGGCCGGCACCGACGTGCTCACCTACCTCGGCGAGTACACCCGCTCCCGGATCGCCCGCGCGGTCGGCCCGGCCGCCGCCGCGCGGATGGTCCAACTGCCGCCCGGCGTCGACGAGTCCACCTTCCGGCCGGACTCCGGGGGCGACGCCGTCCGGGCCCGGCTCGGGCTCAGCGAGCGGCCGGTGGTGGTGTGCGTGTCGCGGCTGGTGCCGCGCAAGGGGCAGGACACCCTGATCCGGGCCCTCCCGCGGGTGCTGGCCGTCCAGCCCGACGCGGTGCTGCTGATCGTCGGCGGCGGGCCGTACCGGGCGGAGCTGGAGAAGCTCGTCGACACGGTGGGCGTCCGCTCCTCGGTGGTCTTCACCGGCGCCGTCCCCTGGGAGGAGCTCCCCGCGCACTACGGGGCCGGCGACGTCTTCGCCATGCCCTGCCGCACCCGGCGGGGCGGGCTGGACGTCGAGGGCCTCGGCATCGTCTACCTGGAGGCCTCCGCGACCGGACTGCCGGTGGTCGCCGGGGACTCGGGCGGGGCGCCGGACGCCGTCCGCGAGGGCGAGACCGGGTACGTGGTGCCGGGCGAGGGCGGCGAGGAGCTGCTGGCGCAGCGGCTGGTGCGGCTGCTCGGCGACGAGGGTCTGCGACGCGAGATGGGCGAGGCCGGGCGCAAGTGGGTGCACGAGGCCTGGCGCTGGGACATGCTCGCGGAGCGGCTGACGGGGTTGCTGTCGCCGGAGCGGTAGGGCGGGCGCGGGACGCGGGCGGGATGGTGCGAAAGCAGGGGCGCGGGGAACTGCGCGCGGCGGGAGTCGCACGTCGGTGCGGTCGCGGGATAGTGCAACACGCTGTCCTACGAGGCGATCTGGCTGTGGGTGCTCGGTTGGCCGCGCAGTTCCCCGCGCCCCTGCTTGCGCAGGGCCTGGCGCGGCAGTTCTTCCCGGCGCCCCTGATGTCGCTCGGGTGGGCCCCTAGCGGGTGTAGAGGCTCTCGATCTCGGCGGCGAAGTCCTTGAGGACGACGTTGCGCTTGAGCTTGAGGGAGGGGGTGAGGTGGCCGCCGGCCTCGGTGAAGGTGGTGGTGAGGAGGCGGAACTTCTTGACGGCCTCGGCGTGCGAGACGGCCTGGTTGCCGTCGTCGACGGCGGCCTGGACGGCGGCGAGCAGGTCGGGGTCGTCGCGGAGCTGTTCGACGGTGGCGTCGGCGGGCTTGTTGTTGAGGGCCTTCCAGCGGGGGAAGAACTCGTCGTCGACGGTGACCAGGCAGGCGATGAAGGGCTTGCGGTCGCCGACCACCATGACCTCGCCGACGATCGCGTGGGCGCGGATGCGGTCCTCGATCACGGCGGGGGCGACGTTCTTGCCGCCGGCGGTGACGATGATCTCCTTCTTGCGGCCGGTGATGGTGAGGTAGCCCTCGTCGTCGAGGGAGCCGAGGTCGCCGGTGGCGAACCAGCCGTCCTGCAGGGCGTCGGCGGTGGCGGCGGGGTTGTTCCAGTAGCCGGTGAAGATCTGCGGGCCCTTGAGCAGGACCTCGCCGTCCTCGGCGATCCGGATCGCGGAGCCGGGCAGCGGCTGGCCGACGGTGCCGATCTTGGGCTTGTCGTTGGGGTTGAAGGCGGTGGCGGCGCAGGACTCGGTGAGGCCGTAGCCCTCCAGGACGGAGAAGCCGATGCCGCGGTAGAAGTGGCCGAGCCGCTCGCCGAGCGGGGCGCCGCCGGAGATGGCGGTCTTGCAGCGGCCGCCGAGGGCGGCCCGGAGCTTGCTGTAGACCAGCTTGTCGAAGACGGCGTGGCGGATCCGCAGGCCGAGCGAGGGGCCGCCGGCGTCGAGGGCCCGGCTGTAGGCGACGGCGGTGTCGGCGGCGCGGTCGAAGATCCTGCCCTTGCCGTCGGACTGGGCCTTGGCGCGGGCGGTGTTGTAGACCTTCTCGAACACTCTGGGGACGCCGAGGATCAGGGTCGGCCGGAAGGAGCCGAGTTCCGCGGTGACGTTCTTGATGTCGGAGACGTGGCCGAGCTTGACCGGGGCGATGACGGCGGCGATCTCGGCGATCCGGCCGAGCACGTGGGCCAGCGGCAGGAAGAGCAGGACGGAGGACTCGCCGGTGCGGAACAGCTCGGGCATCCGGGCGGTGACGTTGCCCAGTTCGGCGAGGAAGTTGCCGTGGGTGAGCTGACAGCCCTTGGGGCGGCCGGTGGTGCCGGAGGTGTAGACGATGGTGGCGATCGAGTCCGGCCGGGCCAGCCGCCGGCGTTCGGCGACGACCGCGTCGTCGACGCCGGCGCCGGTCCGGGTCAGTTCGGCGATGCCGCCCCGCTCGATCTGCCAGGTGTGCTTGAGCTCCGGCAGTTCGCCGCGGACCTGCTCGACCACGGCGGCGTGCTGGTCGGTCTCGGTGACGACGGCGAGCGCGCCGGAGTCGCCGAGGATCCACTGCACCTGCTCGGCGGAGGAGGTCTCGTACACCGGGACGGTGATCGCGCCGGCGGTCCAGATCGCGAAGTCGAGCAGCGTCCACTCGTAGCGGGTGCGGGACATCACGGCGACCCGGTCGCCGGGGCCGACGCCGGTGGCGATCAGGCCCTTGGCGACGGCGTGCACCTCGGCGAGGAACTGTGCGGCGGTGAGGTCCTGCCACTGCCCGGCGGACTTGCGGCTGAGCACAGCGACGCCCGGGTGGCGCTCCGCGTTCTGGTGGACCAGGTCGGCGAGGTTGCCGTCGCTCGGGACCTGGTAGCGGGCCGGAAGGCTGAACTCGTCGAGCAAGACTGCTCCTCGTCTGCGACGCTGCGGGACGACTGGACGTTACTGCCGGGTAGGCGGGTTCGGCCAGGGGGGTCGGCCCCGGTGTTCCGATCGTCACACCGCAGGTCGGAAGTGCGGCGGGCCGATTCGCACCCTACGGCAGCGCGGAGGTGACCCGCCGGTAGGTGCCCGCGCGGGAAGCGCGCGGTCCCGCCCGCGATAGCCTCTGCTGGGCGTACAGCAGCACAGGGAGATCGCGGAGGCCGCAATGGCGGAGCACACCAGGTCGAGCATTGTCATCGACGCCACCCCGGCCGAGGTCATGGCGGTGATCGCCGACTTCGCCGCCTACCCGGAGTGGACCGGCGAGGTGAAGGAGATCGACGTCCTGGAGACCGGCCCCGACGGCCGCGCCGCCAAGGTCCGGCTGCTGCTGGACGCCGGGGCGATCCGCGACGAGCACACCCTCGCCTACACCTGGGACGGCGACCGGGTGGTCAGCTGGACGCTGGTCAGCAGCCAGATGCTGCGCTCCCTGGACGGCTCCTACGCGCTCGCCCCCGCCGGGAAGGGCACCGAGGTCACCTACCAGCTGGCCGTGGACGTCAAGATCCCGATGCTCGGCATGATCAAGCGCAAGGCCGAGAAGGTCATCATCGACCGGGCGCTGGCCGGCCTGAAGAAGCGCGTCGAGGGCTGACCCGGCTCGTGGCCACCCGCACCGTACTGGTCAGCGGCCCGGAGTCCGGCCGGATCGCCGCCGCCACCGCCCTGCACCACGCCCGGCAGGGCAGCGACACCCTGCTGCTGGCCGCCGACGACCCGCACCGCGCCGTGGACGACCTGCTCGGCGTCCGGCTCGGGCCCGAACCGGTCGACCTGGAGCGGCACCTGGCCGCCGTCCGGCTCGACGAGCAGGCCGCCTTCCGGGCCGCCCTCGACGGCTACCGCGACCGGCTCGCCCCCGCGCTCGACCTGATCGGCGCCCAGCCGCTGGACCCCGACGAGCTCGCCCCGCTGCCCGGCACCCGCGCCCTCGCCCTGCTGCGGGCGCTGCCCCGGGCCAAGGCCGAGGTGCTGGTGGTCGCCGCCCCGCCGCCCGCCGAGCTGATCGCCACCCTGGCGCTGCCCGCCCAGCTGGAGCGCTACCTGGCCCGGCTGCTGCCCGAGCAGCGGCAGGCCGCCCGGGCGCTGCGCCCGCTGCTGGCGGGCCTGGCCGGCGTCCCGATGCCCACCGACAAGCTGTTCGAGGCCCGGGCCGCCGCGTCCGCCGCGCTCGCCGAGGCGGCCGCCGCGATCACCGCGCCCGGCACCACCGTCCGCCTGGTGCTGGACGCCGCCCGCCCGGCGCCGCGCGCGCTGGCCCGGATCCGGGCCGGGCTGGCGCTGCACGGCCTCCCGCTGGACGCGGTGGTCGCGCACGGCGCGCTGCCCGCCGCCGCGACCGGCTCCGCCGACCCCTGGCTGGCCGCCGCGGCCGCCCGGCAGGACGAGCAGCTGGCCGCCGTCGCCGAGCAGGTCGGCGGGGCGCCGGTGCTGGTCGCCCGGCAGCCCGACGGCGACCTGGAGGCGCTCGCCGAGCGGCTCTACGCGGCCGGCGCGCCCCGGCCGCCCGCCCCGGCCGAGCCCCGGGTCGAGGACCGGCTGGCCGAGGAGAACCGGTTGGTCTGGCACCTGCCGCTGCCCGGCGCCGACCGGGGCGAGCTCGAACTGCTGCGCCGCGGCGACGAGTTGGTGCTCGGCGTCGGAGGTTACCGGCGGGTCCTGGCACTCCCGTCCGGTCTGCGCCGTTGCACGGTCAGCGGGGCCGGACTGGCGGACGGGGTGCTGTCGGTGCGGTTCACGCCCGATCCCGCGCTGTGGCCGCGCGGGTAGACGGGACCGGGGAAGAACGCCGGAGAAGAGAGGGAGTGGCGCGGTGAGCACGGAACAGCAGGACGCGGAGCGGCAGGAGCGGGAACGGCCGTCCGGGGCGGGGGAGTTCGCGCCGCTGGTGGAGGAGGTGCGGAGGTTCGCCACCGCACTGGGCGGCAAGGCCGTGGAGTTCGGCGGCCGGCTGCGCGAGTCGAACCCCGAGGTGTACGGCCACCTCGCCGCCGCGGGCGGTGAGCTGCTGGCCGCCTACCGGGCCGCGGTGGCCGGCCACGAGCGGAGCTGGTCCGCGCCCCAACACGCCGGGACCGAACGGGTGGACCTGGACGGGGCCGACGGGCCCTCCGACAAGTAGTTAAGGCGGTCGAATATCGTCGTCACGCTACGATGAAAACTCATTACCGAACGGTACCGTTGGTATGACTTCTGAAGGCACCATGACCAATGGGTCGGCAATTGCCTTCGAATAATGTACGCCTGGCTGTATACGTGGGTACCCCTCAGCGGGTACGGTTCCGCTGAGCGGGAACGAGTGAATAGCTGAGGGACACATGGCTCTGACCATCGGCGTGGACGTCGGCGGTACCAAGATCGCAGCAGGCGTGGTCGACGAGTCCGGCGAGATTCTGGCCAAGACCCGGGTGCCGACCCCGGCCGACCCCCAGTGGGCGGTCGACGCCATCGCCCAGGGCGTACGGGAGTTGAAGGAGCAGTTCCCCGACGTCGCGGCGGTCGGCGTCGGCGCGCCCGGGTTCGTCAACCGGGACCGCTCCACCGTCCTGATGGCGCCGAACATCGCCTGGGAGAACGAGCCCCTCAAGCAGCGGGTCGAGGAGCTCACCGGCCTGGAGACCGTCGTCGAGAACGACGCCAACTGCGCCGCCTGGGCCGAGTTCCGGTTCGGTGCCGCCGCCGAGTACGAGGACATGGTCCTGATCACCGTCGGCACCGGCATCGGCGGCGGCATCGTCCTCGACGGCCGGCTGCACCGCGGCCGGTTCGGCGTGGCCGGCGAGATCGGCCACCTCAACATGGTCCCCGACGGCCTGGAGTGCGGCTGCGGCGGCCACGGCTGCTGGGAGCAGTACGGCTCCGGCCGCGCCCTGCGCCGCTACGGCCGCGAGCGCGCCGCCGCCGACCCGATCGCCGGCAAGCGGATGCTCGACCTCAACGACGGCGTCGCCGAGACCATCCGCGGCATCCACATCACCGAGGCCGCCGAGGAGGGCGACCCGCTGGCGCTGTCCTGCTACGCGGAGCTCGCCGACTGGCTCGGCCGCGGCATGGCCGACCTCGCCGCGCTGTTCGACCCGGCCGTCTTCGTCCTCGGCGGCGGCGTCTCGGACTCCGGCAACCTGCTGCTCGACCCGGTCGCGGCGAGCTTCGAGAAGTACCTGACCGGCGGCCCGGCCCGGCCCCGCGCCCACGTGGTGCTGGCGTCGATGGGCTCGGCGTCCGGCATCGCGGGCGCGGCGGACCTGGCCCGGATCTGACGACGGGCGCCCGACCGGGGCGCGGGGAACGGCACGGGCCGGGCGGTGACGCCCGCCGCGCGCCGCTCCCCGCGCCCCGGTCGCGTGCTGCGGCACGGCCTCCCGGCCGCTGCACGCTTCCTCAACCAACCGCCGCCCCATCCCTGTTACTGTCGGTCAGGTGACGGACACTGAGGTTGCGTTGGCGTCGTCCGGGGCGGAGCCGGACGGGGCGCGCCGGGTGCGGGTGCTGAGTTACAACGTGCGGTCGCTGCGGGACGACCGGGCCGCGGTGGCCCGGGTGATCCGGGCCTGCGAACCGGACGTGGTGTGCGTGCAGGAGTCGCCCCGGTACTGGAAGACCGAGAAGGCGGCGGCCTGGCTGGCGCACCGGACCGGCCTGGTGATCCTGGCCGGCGGCGGGCGGGTGGCGGCGGGGCCGCTGCTGCTGGGCAACCTGCGGGTGGACCTGCTGGAGCTGCGGGACGTGCTGCTGCCCAAGACCCGCGGGCTGCACGCGCGCGGCTTCGCGAGCGCGCTGCTGCGGATCGGCGGAAGCCGCCCGTTCTCGGTGACCAGCTGCCACCTGAGCCTCGAACCCGCCGAGCGGCTGCGGCAGTTCGGCCTGCTGCGGGGCCAACTGCGGCCGGGCGAACCGGGAGTGATCGCCGGAGACTTCAACGAGCCGCCGGAGGGCCCGGGTTGGCGCGGCCTCGCGGCGGAACTGACCGACGCGCACGCCGCGGCGCCCTGGGGCGGGACGTACACCTCGGTGCCCGCGCAGCCCTACCAGCGGATCGACGGGGTGTTCGCCACGCCGGACGTCGAGGTGCTGGGCTGCGGGGTGCCGTACCCGCTGCCGGGCGTCACGGCGGCGGACCTGCGGGCGGCCACCGACCACCTGCCGGTGCTGGCCGCGCTGCGCGTCCCGGCCCCGGACCCGCAGCCCTAGGGACTCTCAGCCCTAGGGTCTGTCGTCAACCCCCGGGCGGGCGGCGGGCGTTCAGACGACGGCGCCGCCGTTCGGGTCCTCCGGCTCGTCCTCGTCGCGGTCCTTCATCCGGGCCACCAGGGTGCCGAAGCCGCCCAGGAAGGACAGGATGCCGACCCAGGCGGGCCAGCCGGAGACCTCGCGCCACACCACCGCGTCGAACAGCAGCAGCGCGGGGCCGCCCAGGACGGCCAGCCAGGCGAACTTGGCGGTGGTGTCGGCGGCGGGCAGCGGCGGGGGCTCCGGCGGGACGAAGTGGCCCTCGTCCGGGTCCTCGGCGGGGGTGAAGTCGCGCGGACCGTCACCCGGGCGGGGCACCGGGCGCGGGGTGAAGTCGCCCAGGCCGCCGCTGCCGGCGGCGGGCGCGGTCGGCCGGGGCCGCTCGCCGCGCTCGTGCTGGGCGCGCAGGTTCTCCACCTCGGGCCAGGCCGGGTCGGTGAGGTCGACCGGGTCGTCGAACTGGGCGACCAGCGCGGCGAAGATGGCGTCCTGTTCGGCCTGGCTGCCCGCGGCGGGGCGGCGCGGCGCCGGAGCGGGCGCGCCCCGTCGGCCCCGGCGGCCGGGGCGGGGAGTCGGGGGCCGCCGCCGGCTCGTCGCGGGGCAGGTCCTCGTCGTCGTTCGCCTTGCTGGTCTCGTTCACATTCGGCCTTTCAGCCCGAGTGGTTCCCGGCATCGACCGCCGCTGCCGGGGCCAGCCGCCGGACGAAGTCGAGGCTCGCCCCGAAGATCAGACCGGCGTCGTGGTCCAGCGTGGCCACGTGGAAGCTGCGCTCGAGCAGCAGCTCCGTCACATCGGTCGAGGATATCCGGGCGAGCACCAGCGCCGAGTTGCGCGGCGAGACCACGTGGTCCTGCGGACTGTGCATCAGCAGAACCGGCTGGGTCACCGCCGGCATTCCCTGCTGGACGCCCTCCCACAGCTTCGACAGTGACCAGGCGGCGTGCAGCGGCAGGCGGTCGTAGCCGACCTCGGCGGCACCGGGCAGCGCGATGTCGCCGGCCACGCCGGGGAGCGAGGGAAGCAGGTGGCGCAGCACCGGCAGGAGCACCGTCGCGGGGTTGTCGGAACGCACCGACGGGTTGACGAGCACCAGTCCGGAGATCCGGTCGCCGTGCTCGGCGGCCAGTTTCAGGGCCAGCGAGCCGCCCATCGACAGCGCGCAGACGAAGACCTGCTCGCAGTCGGCGGCGAGCTCCTCGAAGGCGGCCCCGGCGGTCGCGTACCAGTCCTCCCAGCGGGTCGGCTGGAGGTCCTGCCAGCGGGTGCCGTGGCCGGGCAGCAGCGGGACGGAGACGGTCAGGCCGGCCTCGGCGAGGTGTTCGGCCCACGGACGCATGGACTGCGGTGAACCGGTGAAACCGTGGACCAGCAGCACACCGACCGGACCGCCCGCGCGGCGGTACGGCTCGGCTCCCGGCAGCAGCGGCATGCAGGACTCCTGGAGGTGCGGGCAGGTGGGGGTGGCTCGATCGTCCCACGGGTGCGATGCGCCGTACAGGGGCCCGGCGCGGGCACCGGCGGTTCGCCGGGTGCACCGGGCGGCAGACGGGGGCATTAGGATCGTCCGGTCCGCACCACAGGAGGCCCCGGTTGTTCTACCGACTGATGAAGATGATCGTCGCGCCGCTGCTGCGGATCTTCTTCCGGCCGTGGATGGAGGGCGAGGAGAACATCCCGGACGAGGGTCCGGCCATCCTCGCCAGCAACCACCTTTCGTTTTCCGACTCGTTCTTCCTGCCGGCGCTGCTCAAGCGCCGGGTGACCTTCATCGCCAAGGCCGAGTACTTCACCACGCCCGGCATCAAGGGCCGGCTGACCGCCGCGTTCTTCAAGGGCGTCGGCCAGCTGCCGGTGGACCGCTCGGGCGCCCGCGGCGCCGGTGAGGCGGCGATCCGCAGCGGCATCGCGGTGGTCGAGCGCGGCGAGCTGTTCGGCGTCTACCCGGAGGGCACCCGCTCGCCCGACGGCAAGCTGTACCGGGGCAAGGTCGGCGGCCTGGCCCGGGTCGCGCTGGCCACCGGCGCGCCGGTGATCCCGGTGGCGATGATCGACACCGAGAAGGTGCAGCCCCCCGGCCAGGTGGTGCCCAACTTCGGCGTCCGGCCCGGCATCCGGATCGGCCGCCCGCTCGACTTCTCGCGCTACCAGGGCATGGAGAACGACCGGTTCATCCTGCGCTCGGTCACCGACGAGGTGATGTACGAGATCATGCGGCTGTCCGGCCAGGAGTACGTGGACATCTACGCGACCGCCGCCAAGCGGCAGCTCGCCGAGGAGAAGAAGGCCGCGGACGCCGACCGCAAGGCGCAGCAGAAGGCCGAGAAGGCGGAGGCCGACGCCGAGGCCAAGGCGGCCAAGGCGGAGGCGGCCAAGGCCGAGGCGGAGGCCGGTTCGGACGGCAAGACGGCTGCGGACGGCAAGGCGGCCGCGGACGACGCGAAGGACGCCGGGGCCTGACGGCCCGTCACGAGGGGGCTCGGGGTGAGCGAGGACCACAGACCCGTCGCGGCGCCGCGGCGCCGGCCGGCCGCGCCGGCCACGCCGGTGGCGCCCGCCGGGGTGGCGGCGGCGGTGGCGGCCGGCGGGATGTCGGTGGAGCTGCCGCTGTGGCGCGCCATGGGGTACTTCCGGGTCCTCGCGCTGGCGTACGCGGTGCTGCGGTACTTCACCGCGTACCGGGAGTTCCTGCACCCGGTGTCCGGCTGGATCTTCCTGGGCGCGCTGTCGCTGTGGACGCTGGCCTCCACCCGGGCGTTCGCCGGGCCGCAGCGGTGCACCTGGCCGGTGCTGGGCACCGACCTGGCCGCGGCCGTCACCGGCATCGTGATGAGCGGGTACATCGACACCCCGGCCCGGATCCACGCGGGCGCGCCGACCCTGCCGACCATCTGGGCGGCCGGCACCGTGCTGGGCTTCGCGGGCAAGGGCGGCTGGCGGCCCGCCGCGTTCGCCGGCGCGGTGATCGGCGCGGCCAACATCCTGGGGCACGGCGGGGTCAGCCCCGACAACCTGCACAACATCGTGCTGCTGCTGCTCGCGGGCTGCGCCATCGGCTACGTGATCGAACTGGCCCGGGCCAGCGAGGCGGTGCTCACCCGGGCGCTCCAGGTGGAGGCCGCCACCCGGGAGCGCGAACGCCTCTCCCGGGACATCCACGACGGGGTGCTGCAGGTGCTCGCCCTGGTCCACCGCCAGCAGGGCGACGCCGCCGAGCTCGGCCGGCTGGCCGGCGAGCAGGAACGGGCGCTGCGGGCCCTGATGACCGGCGGACGGCTGCCCGAGCAGCCCGAACCGGACGGCGAGCAGGACCTGCGCCCGCTGGTCTCCCGGCACGCCGACGAGCGGATCACCGTCGCCGCGCCCGCCACGCCCGTCCTGCTGCCCGCCGCCGCCGCCGCCGAGCTGGCCGCCGCGGTGGCCGCCGCGCTGGACAACGTCCGCCGGCACGCGGGGGAGGGGGCCCGGGCCTGGATCCTGGTCGAGGACGAGCCGGACGCGGTGACGGTGTCGGTGCGCGACGACGGGCCGGGCTTCCCGGCCGGGCGGCTGGCCGAGGCGCAGCGCGACGGCCGGCTGGGGGTCGCGCAGTCGATCCGCGGCCGGATGCTGGACCTCGGCGGCAGCGCCGAGCTGTACTCGGTGCCCGGCGAGGGCGTCGAGGTGGAACTGCGGTGGCCGAGGAGGGGACATGACGGCTGATCAGCCGGTGCGGGTGATGGTGGTGGACGACCACCCGATGTGGCGCGAGGGCGTGGCCCGGGACCTGGCCGAGGCCGGGTTCGCGGTGGTCGCCACCGCCGGGGACGGCGAGGAGGCGGTCCGTCGGGCCCGGGCCAGCACCCCGCAGGTGGTGGTGCTGGACCTCAACCTGCCGTCGCTGTCCGGCGCCGAGGTGTGCCGCCGGGTGGTGGAGGCCGACCCGGCGGTGCGGGTGCTGGTGCTGTCCGCGAGCGGCGAGCACGGGGACGTGCTGGAGGCGGTGAAGTCCGGCGCGACCGGCTACCTGGTGAAGTCGGCGGGCCGCGAGGAGCTGCTCGACGCGGTGCGCCGCACCGCCGTCGGCGACCCGGTGTTCACCCCGGGCCTGGCGGGCCTGGTGCTCGGCGAGTTCCGCCGCCTCGCCGGCGAGCCCGGCACCCCGGCCGAGCCCGCCGCCCCGCAGCTCACCCCGCGCGAGACCGAGGTGCTGCGGCTGGTCGCCAAGGGCCTGTCCTACCGGCAGATCGCCGACCGCCTGGTGCTCTCGCACCGCACCGTGCAGAACCACGTCCAGAACACCCTGGGCAAGCTGCAGCTGCACAACCGGGTCGAGCTGGTCCGGTACGCGATCGAGCAGGGCCTGGACGAGGAACTCGGCTGAGCCGGGCGGGAGTTCAGGCCGAGCAGCGGTCGCCGGCCGAGGTGGTGATCGGCTGGAAGGTGTCGCGGAGCTCCTTGTCGGTGAAGTCGGCCGGGGCGAAGTCGAAGTAGCGGCGCAGGCTGTTCATCCAGTCCGGGGTCTGCAGGTAGTCGTTGATCGCCTTGCGGAGCTGCTCGCAGGCCTTCTGGTGGCCCTTGGGCAGGACCATCATCAGGAACTGGGTCTTGCCGATGTGCGCGTCCCGGGCGACCCGGTAGGCGCGCCGGCCGTTGCTGCCGGAGTTGGCGGCGACGCCCTTGAGGACCAGGTAGTCGGAGAGCACGGCGTCCGCGGTGCCGTCGTCGACCCGGGCCAGGCACTGGGTGAGGTTCTCGCCGTGGACGGGCGGCAGGCCGCCGATCTCGTTCAGCTGGGCCTCGGCGGTGGTGCCGGTCGACACGCACACCCGCAGCGCCCTGAGGTCCTCGGCCTTGCCGACCGCCCGGGTGTCGTCGGCCTTCAGCAGCACGCCGAGCGGGGTCTGCAGGTAGGGGCCGGCCAGGTCGTACTCCTTCTTGAGGTCGTCGCGCTCGGAGACGTCGGCGATCACCAGGTCGGCCTTGTTGTGGTTGGCCTGGCCGTCGAGCAGGGCGTCCTCCCAGTTGGCGGTGGTGACCGGCGTCGCGGTGTAGGTGAGCGGCTTCTTGCCGACCGTGATCGTGCCGGTGACCATGGTGGCCAGGTGCGGTTCGAAGCCGTCGTAGGTGCCCTTGTCGGTGAACTCGGACATGCCGGGCCGGTCGCCCTTGAAGCCGATGTTGATCCGGTCGCTGCTGAACGCGGGCTCGTCGCCGCCGCCGCAGCCGGCCGCGGCCGGGGCGAGCAGGGCGAGGACGACCGCCAGGCGGAGCGGGCGCGGGATGGGCACGGGGGTCTCCTAGCGGGTGAACCGGACGTTCTGGATCTGGACCTGCTGGGCGCAGCCGGCCATGCCGCGCAGCCACAGGTTGAGCGTCATGGTGGTGCGGCCGGGAGGGACGGCGACGGAGACCCGTTGGCCGGGGGCCTGCCAGTCGCTCTCGTCGCCCTGGTCGGTGGTGAGTTGGGCTTTCAGGTCGTGGCAGCTGCCGGTGCCGGGCGCCGGGTCGGCCAGCAGCAGCTGGGCGTCCAGCCGGGTCGCTCCCGCGGGGATGTCCACGGACGCGCTGACCTTGCCGTTCGGCTCGACCGTGGGGCGGGTCCAGATCACCTGCTGCTCCTGCAGGACGGTCGGGCCGTCCGGCAGCAGCAGTACCGTGCCCAGGCCGGCCGCGGCCAGCAGGGCCACCACCGCGGCGGCGGCCAGCACGGGCCGGGGCACCGGCCGCGGCCCCGGCCCGGGCTCCGGCTCCTTGGGCGGCTGCGGGCCGTGGTGGGACTTCTCCACCGCCGCCCGGGCGTGCTGCGCCAACTCCTGCTCCTGCTGGGCGGCGAGGTCCTCCAGCAGCAGGGTGGGGCTGCCGATCACCAGCGCGTGGGTGGCCAGTTCGACCAGCCGCCGGCCGTCCGCCCGGACCGGGGTCACCGGCGGGAAGCACAGCACGCCCGCGATCACCACCAGGTCGGCCCGCTCGCGCACGGTCAGCCCGGGGGCGCCCTGGACCCGGGCCAGGAACGCCACCCAGTCGTTGCGCAGCTGCGCGCCGGTGACGCTGACCAGCCAGTCGTGCAGGTGCCCGATCGCGGCGCCGGGCTGCCCGTGCTCCTCGGCCAGGAAGCGGGCGATCCGGCGGGCGGACACCGACAGTTCGTAGTGCTGGACGTGGACGGGGTAGCGGACGGTCTCGGCCAGGTGCTGCTCCAGGTCCGGCAGGACGGGGGCGAGCTCGTGCCAGCCCGACAGGATGCGCTCCAGCAGCTGCCGGGTCTCCCAGGTGCAGCGGTCCATCCTCACTCCTCCGGGTCGACGGCCAGCAGGGCGGCGAGCTCGTCCAGGGCCCGGTGCGGGCCGCACAGTTCGCGGGCCCCGGCGAGCAGGGCGCGCAGCGCCCGGTCGGGGCGGCGGTGGTGCAGGCAGGCCGCGGCGACGGCGCGCAGGTGCACGGCGGCGTGCGCGTGGTACGGCACCCGGATCTCCTCGCCGGGGCCGAGCCGCTCGCCGACCGCCTGGACCAGCTCCAGCCGGGCCGCCGGGTCCTGGAACAGCGCGGGGGCGCCGAGCAGCCGGGCCACCTGGCCGGCCGTCACCGCCGTCGGGGGCGCGGGGGAGGGGGCGGGGGCCAGTTCCGGGGGCAGCAGCGGGAGCAGCGCGGAGAGCGGGGTGAGCCAGCCGCCGGCCGGGCCGCCGCCGTCCGCGGTGGCCTTGACCACGCCGACCACCCGGCCCTGCCGGTCGACCGCCATGCTGCCGCTCAACCCGCGCTGGATCCAGCCCTGTTGGACCCGCAGCCCGAGTCCGGACGGCCCGGCGACGGCCAGCAGCGCCGACTCCGGGCCGACCTCGCCGGTCACCGGGTTGACCGCGAAGCCGTGCACCAGGACGGCGGAGTCGCCCGCCGGGTCGGCGCTGCCCAGCGGCACCGCCGGGGCGCCGGCCAGCCCGGGCGCGGTGAGCAGGGCGAGGTCCGGCTCCG
Source organism: Kitasatospora sp. YST-16 (assembly GCF_026802215.1). Classification (NCBI taxonomy): domain Bacteria; kingdom Bacillati; phylum Actinomycetota; class Actinomycetes; order Kitasatosporales; family Streptomycetaceae; genus Kitasatospora; species Kitasatospora sp. YST-16. The sequence goes on along the minus strand of NZ_CP113837.1, from coordinate 1,722,239 downwards.
GGTAGGCGGCGCCGGGCCCGGGCTCGGGCGGGAACAGCCGGACGGCGCGCACCGGGTGGGCCGACCCGCCCTGCCGGGCGGTGAGTTCCGGGCGGCCGTGCACCACGTGCGCGCAGCTGACCAGCAGGCCCGCGCCGAGGTGGAAGCCGCTGCCGAGGAAGGTCCCGGCCGGGTCGGTGAGCCGGACCGCCGCGGCGGGCGCGGTGGACGGGCTCACTCGGCGGGGCGGTCGTCCGGCCGCTTCCAGCTCAGCCGGACCACCAGGCTGGCCTCGCCGCTGGCCTCGGCCAGGACGCCGATCAGCCGGCCGGACTTCATCCCCAGGGTGAGGCCGAACTCCACCTCGAAGCCGTCCGGGTCACCTGCCTCCCGGGCCGTCTCGCGGGCCCACCGCCCGACCGAGCGCACCGTGCGCCGGACTTCGCCGAGGCTGTGCGCGACGGTGGCGGAGACCGCGCCGGCGTCTCCCGCGGCGCGTTCGGAGCCCGGACGGACGGCGGCGTGCAGGACGCTGCCGTCGTCCATGGTGATCTCGACGGTGCCGGGCACGGACGAGTACGTCATGTATCCCCCAACTCATGACTGTGCGGCAGGACATGAATACCAGTCAGGTTCGGCGAGATCCATACCTTTCCGGAACCGGCGGGATCATGCGGCGGTCGGTCGGTCTCAGCCGCCGACGGCCGCGGCGGTGCGCAGCAGGTCGGCGACGATCCGCACCCCCTCCCGGGTGAGCACCGACTCGGGGTGGAACTGCAGCCCGGCGAAGCCCGGCCCGCGCAGCGCGTGCACGTCGCCGGTGCGGGCGTCCCGGGCGAGTTCGACGCCCTCGGCGGCCAGCCGGGCGGCGGCCTGGTCGTCGCAGCGGGCGGTGAAGGTGTTGTAGAAGCCGACGGTGCGGCGGGTGCCGAACAGGTCGATGCTCTCCTGGGCGCCCTGGTAGGGGACGGCCTTGCGGGCCAGCGGCAGGCCGAGCTGCGCGGCGAGCAGCTGGTGGCTGAGGCAGACCGCGAGCAGCGGCGCGGTGCGGGTCCCGGTGCGGGCGGCGGCCAGCGCGTCGGCGACGATCGGGCGCAGCAGCGCCATCTTCGGGTCGGCCGGGTCGGCCGGGTTGCCGGGGCCGGGGCCGAGCACCAGCGGGCCGGGGTGGGCGGCGGCCCGCTCGCGCAGGCCGGGGGTGTCGTGGCGGAGCACGGTGACGGTGTGGCCGAGCGAGCGCAGCAGGTGGGCGAGCATCGCGGTGAAGGTGTCCTCGCCGTCGACGATCAGGGTGTCGGCGCCGGGCAGCGGTGCGGCGGGCTGCTGCATCCGCAGCCAGAACGGGGCCAGGCCGGCCCGGCGGGCGTCGAGCGCGGCCTGCACCCGGTGGTCCTCGCCGAGCCGGGGCCGGGCGGCGCTCTGCCGGGCGGAGCGGGCCGGGCGGGCGCCGATCGCGGAGAGCACGCCGGCGGCCTTGGCGTGCGTCTCGGCGACCTCGGAGTGCGGGTCGGAGTGCCGGACCAGGGTGGCGCCGACCCGGACGACCAGCGAGCCGTCGGCGGGGTCGATGTCGGCGGCCCGGATGCAGATCGGCGAGTCCAGCTGCTGGCCGCCGCTGGCGGAGCGGCCGATCAGGGCGAGCGCGCCGGAGTAGTAGCCGCGGCCGCCGCGCTCGTAGCGGTCGATGACCCGGGTGGCGTTCTGCACGGGGCTGCCGGTGACGGTGGCGGCGAACATGGTCTCCCGCAGCACCTCGCGGACGTCCAGCGAGGTGCGGCCGCGCAGCTCGTACTCGGTGTGTGCGAGGTGCGACATCTCCTTCAGCCGGGGGCCGAGCACCTGCCCGCCGAGGTCGCCGACCGCGCACATCATCTTCAGCTCCTCGTCGACCACCATGGTGAGCTCCTCCAACTCCTTGGGGTCGTGCAGGAATTCGAGCAGCGACTCGGCGGTCGGGCCGGCGGCCGGATAGCGGTAGGTGCCGGAGATCGGGTTCATCACCACGGTGCCGCCGGACTGCCGGACGTGGACCTCGGGGGAGGCGCCGACCAGCACCCGGTCGCCGGTGTGCACCAGGAAGGTCCAGTACGCGCCGCGCTCGTGCTCCAGCAGGCGGCGGAACAGGGTGAGCGCGGTGGCGGTGGAGTACCCGGCCAGCTCGGCCCGGAAGTCGCGCCGGATCACGAAGTTGGCGCCCTCGCCGCGCCCGATCTCGTCGGCGATCACCCGGCGGACGATCTCCGCGTACTCCTCGTCGTCGATGTCGAACTCCCCGCCGCGCAGCCGAACCGGCGCGTCGGGCAGCGCGGCCAGCACCCCGGCCAGCGGCAGCGCGTACTGCTCCTCGACGGACAGCGCCCGCAGCGGGGTGCCGTCCTGCCGGGCCGCGAAGCCGCGTTCGCGGATCTGCGCGTACGGGACGAGGGCCAGCAGGTCGTGCCGGGGGCCGCCGGCGGGGACGCCGGCCGGGACGGGCAGGTCGGCCAGCGCCCCGTGGTCGGAGACCTCGCCGATCAGCAGCTCGACGGTGTCGGGGGCCAGCCGGGGGGCGCGGCGGTGCAGCAGGGCGAAGGCCGGGGCGCCGGGGGCGGTGAGCCGGGCGAGCAGGTCGGCGGTGGTGGTGGTCACGACTGCGGTGTTCCTTCCGGGAGGTCGCTGCGGGGGTTCCGCCGCCTCCGGGAGGCCGTGACGCTGCACACACACGTCGACGGCCGCCCCGGAGGGCGGCCGTCGTTCGTCGCTAGGGACGCGCGATCCGTGGGCCGCCCAACGGGCTGGCCCACCACCAGGAGAAGGTGTGCGTCGCGGTCACGGAGCCGACCTTAGCCCACCGGCGGGCGGCGGCGGGAGGGATCGGCCGGATGTCCACGAGCTGTCTCACCCACCGGGCGGCATCCCCAATCCGGTTGTGCCAACCCGTAGCCTTGCCCTGTGACCGTGACTAACCACTCCTGGCAGTCCCTGCCCGCGGCGCAGCAGCCTGAATGGCCGGACCAAGAGGCTCTGCGCAAGACCCTTGCCGAGCTCGCCTCCTATCCGCCCCTCGTCTTCGCCGGCGAGTGCGACCAGCTGCGCGCCCGGCTCGCGGCCGTCGCGCGTGGTGAGGCGTTCCTGCTCCAGGGCGGCGACTGCGCCGAGGCGTTCGACGCCGTGTCGGCCGACCACATCCGCAACAAGCTGAAGACCCTGCTGCAGATGGCGGCGGTGCTCACCTACGCGGCGTCCGTGCCGGTGGTGAAGGTCGGCCGGATCGCCGGCCAGTACTCCAAGCCCCGCTCGAAGAGCACCGAGACCCGCGACGGCGTCACCCTGCCGACCTACCGCGGCGACTCGGTGAACGGCTTCGAGTTCACCGCCGAGGCCCGGATCCCGGACCCGGAGCGCCTGAAGCGGATGTACAACGCCTCCGCGGCGACGCTCAACCTGGTGCGCGCCTTCACCACCGGCGGCTACGCCGACCTGCGCCAGGTGCACGCCTGGAACCAGGACTTCGTGCGCAACTCCCCGGCGGGGCAGCGCTACGAGCAGCTGGCCCGGGAGATCGACCAGGCGCTGGCCTTCATGAACGCCTGCGGGGTGGCCCCGGAGGAGTTCAAGACGGTCGAGTTCTTCTCCTCGCACGAGGCGCTGATCCTGGACTACGAGACGGCGCTGACCCGCACCGACTCGCGCACCGGCGAGCTGTACGACGTCTCCGGCCACATGGTGTGGATCGGCGAGCGCACCCGCCAGCTGGACCACGCGCACATCGAGTTCGCGTCCAGGATCCGCAACCCGATCGGCGTCAAGCTCGGCCCGACCACCACGGTGGACGACGCGCTGACCCTGATCGACCGGCTCGACCCGGAGCGCGAGCCCGGCCGGCTCACCTTCATCACCCGGATGGGCGCGGGCAAGATCCGCGACCACCTGCCCACCCTGGTGGAGAAGGTCACCGCGTCCGGCGCCCAGGTCGTGTGGATCACCGACCCGATGCACGGCAACACCTACGAGGCCTCCAGCGGCCACAAGACCCGCAAGTTCGACGACGTGCTGGACGAGGTCCGGGGCTTCTTCGAGGTGCACCGCGCGCTCGGCACCCACCCGGGCGGCATCCACGTCGAGCTGACCGGCGACGACGTCACCGAGTGCGTCGGCGGCGGCGACGAGGTGCTGGTCGACGACCTGCACCAGCGCTACGAGACGGCCTGCGACCCGCGGCTCAACCGCAGCCAGTCGCTGGACCTGGCGTTCCTGGTCGCCGAGATGTACCGCGGCCAGTGAGGCCGTAGCGGCAGATGTGACGAAGGCCCCTCCGTTTCCGGGCGATCCGGTGCGGAGGGGCCTTCTTCGTACCCGGAGCGCCAGGTAAGGTAAGGCTCAGTACACCGCACCGAACGTGGAAGGGGCCGCACATGTACGTGTGCATGTGCCATGCGGTCACCGAGGCCCAGGTCAAGCAGAAGATCGACGAGGGGGCCAGCACCCCGCGCCAGATAGCCCAGGGCTGCCGGGCCGGCACCGACTGCGGTTCCTGCGTGCGGCGCATCCAGGCGCTGCTCGGCGAGCACGGCGCCCGCCCCTGCCCCACCGCCCGGCTGGCCGAGCGCCTCGGCCTGGCCGACCCGGGAGCCGCCCCGGAGGGCGCCCCCAGGGCCGCCTGACGCAGCCCCCGGCTCGGCTGCCCCCGCTCGGCTGCTCCCGGCTCAGCTGCTCTCGGGCTGCTCGATCAACTGCGCGATGTAGAGCGCCTCGCCGAGCTTGTCCAGCAGCTCCAGCTGGGTGTCCAGGTAGTCGATGTGGTGCTCCTCGTCGGCGAGGATCGACTCGAAGATGTTCGCCGAGGTGACGTCGTTCTTGGCGCGCATCACCACGATCCCGCGGCGCAGCCGGTCGATCGCCTCGACCTCGACCTGCCGGTCGGCCTCGAACATCTCCTTGACGGTCTGCCCGATCCGGACGTGGAACAGCCGCTGGTAGTTCGGCAGGCCGTCCAGGAAGAGGATCCGGTCGGTCAGCACCTCGGCGTGCTTCATCTCGTCGAAGGACTCGTGCCGGGTGTACTTGGCGAGCTTGGTCCAGCCGAAGTTCTCCTGCATCTTCGCGTGCAGGAAGTACTGGTTGATGGCGGTGAGTTCGGCGGTCAACTGCTCGTTGAGGAACTCGATGACCTCGGGGTCGCCCTGCATGGCCTGCCTTCCTGTGCGCATTCCGGTCGCTGTCCGGATGCCCCGCATCGTGGCAGTTGAACGGGTGCGCTTCCAGTAAGTTCACGCTTACAGACGCGGTCGCGGGCGGTATTTCCGCCCGCTTCGCACCGCTCTGACCTGCGGTGATGTCGGATCGATTAGGCCGTTCGGCGGTATCTGGCCCGAACGCGCGCGCGGATTCGGGGTGCGGTGCCCCCCTCCGGCGGTCGGATTTCCGCCGGGGGTGCGCGGCGGGGGCGCGCGCGATTCGCCGTCCGCCGTCTGTCACCATGGAGGCATGGGTCAGCACCGATCGGAACCGCAGCCGCCGACTGACCCGAGGCTCCCCCCGGGGCAGCGCCCGCAGCGCGGCTGGCCGGTCCTGCACTACGGGCCGGTGCCCCGGTTCAAGCCGGAGAGCTGGGACTTCCAGGTGTTCGGGGCCACCGCCGACGCGGAGAAGGCCAGTTGGGACTTCACCGCCTTCCACGCGCTGCCCAAGACCACCGTCCGCGGCGACTTCCACTGCGTCACCAAGTTCTCGATGCTCGGCAACGAGTGGACCGGCGTCGCCGCGCGGACCGTGCTCGACCTCGTCCCGCCCGACCCGGCCGTCACCCACGTGATGGTCTGGGCCGAGTACGGCTACAGCGCCAACCTGCGGCTCGCCGACTTCGCCGACCCGGCCACCGTCTTCGCCACCCACCACGACGGCCGCCCGCTCACCCTCGAACACGGCTTCCCGGTCCGCCTGGTGGTGCCCCACCTGTACGCCTGGAAGGGCCCCAAGTGGGTGCGCGCCGTCGAGTACATGCGGGCCGACCGGCGCGGCTTCTGGGAGGAGCGCGGCTACCACAACCTGGCCGACCCCTGGCGCGAGCAGCGCTACTCCTACCAGGAGCAGCCCGGGGACGGCCCGCTGCGCTGAGGCCGACCGGCTAGAACAGGCTGACGGTGATCGTCACGGTGCTGCCCTGCCGGGCCGGGGTGCCCGCCTGCGGGGACTGGCCGGTGACCTTGCCGATCGGGATCAGCCCGGCGACCTGCGGCACGAACCCGGCGTCCTGGATCGCCTTGCTCGCGTCCTCCTTGCTCATCCCGCCGACGTCCGGCACCGGGTGCATGCCCTGCGAGACGGTCAGCGCCACCGGCGAGTTCGGCGACAGGGCGGCGCCCGCCGCCGGCTCGGTGGAGATCACCGAGCCCTTCGGCACGGTGTCGCTGAACTCCTCGGTGGTCCCGCCCGCCACCAGCCGGGCCCCGCCCAGCGCCTTGGTGGCGTCCGCCAGCGGACGGCCCGCCAGGTCCGGGACCTGGACCCGCTCCGGGCCGCGCGAGAGCACCACCTTCACCGGGTCGCTCTTGCGGACCCGGACGCCCACCCCCGGGTCGGTGGAGATCACCCGGCCGGCCTGCACCGACTCGCTGAACTGCTCGCTGAACGCCCCGTGCAGGCCCTGCCCGTCCAGCGTCGCCGACGCCTGCTCCCGGCTCTGCCCCAGCACGCTCGGCACCGTCGCGTACACCGCGCTGGACAGCGCGTACGTCACCCCGCCGACCAGCAGCAGCACCACCGCCAGCACCGCCGACCAGATCAGCGGGCGGCGGCCGAAGCCCGAGCGCAGGGCCCGGCCGGGCAGGCCGCGCGGCGGGTCGTCGTTCACCACCGGGCGCACCGGCGGCAGCAGTTCCGGCGGGACCTCCAGCACGCTGGTGCGCTCCAGTGCCGGGACCTTCTCGATCACGGCGGTGGCCTCGCCCGGGCCGTAGCGCGGGGTGGGCCGGGTCGAGGCGGGCGGCTCGGCGTCCAGCTGCGCGGCGGGCAGCGAGCGGCGGGCCCGCTGCACCGAGGCCAGCAGCTCCACCGCGTCCCACGGGCGGGCCTGCGGGTCGCGGGCGGTCGCGGCGGCCACTATCGCGTCCAGCTCCGGGCCCACCGCGGGGGCGGTCCGGGACGGCGGCGGGACGTCCTCGTGCAGGTGCCGGTACATCACCTGGGCGGCGTTCTCCCCGGTGTGCGGCTTGCCGCCGGTCAGCATCTCGTACAGCAGGATGCCCGTCGCGTAGACGTCCACCCGCTGGTCGGTGGGCTCCTGGCGGATCTGCTCCGGCGCCAGGTAGGAGACGGTGCCCAGCAGCTGCCCGGTCCCGGTGGTCGAGGCGGCCGTCGAGTCGGCGCCCGCCAGCACCCGGACCAGGCCGAAGTCGGCGACCTTCACCATGCCGGTGTCGGTGATCAGCACGTTCTCCGGCTTGACGTCCCGGTGCACCAGCCCGGCCCGGTGCGCCGCGCCGAGCGCCGCCAGCACCGGCTCCAGCACGTCCAGCGCGGCCCGCACCGACAGCGCGCCGCGGTCGCGCAGCACGTCGCGCAGGTTGCGGCCGGGGACGTACTCCATCGCCATGAACACCGCCTGCGGGTCGGCGCCCTGGTCCAGCACGTTCACCACGTTCGGGTGCGCGAGTCGGGCCACCGCCTTCGCCTCCCGGATGAAGCGGGCCGTGAACTCGCCGTCCCCCGCCAGGGAGGGGTGCATCACCTTCAGCGCCACGGTGCGGTCCAGCCGGGTGTCGGTGCCCCGGTAGACGGTCGACATGCCGCCCACCGCGATCCGCTGCTCGACCCGGTAGCGGCCGTCGAGCAGCACGCCGTGCAGGGGGTCGTCGAGGGTCATGTCCACCTGAGGAGTCTAGGGGTTCGGTATCGGGACGGGCCCGTCGGCGGGGCGGCGCAGCGCGAACAGCACCAGCAGCAGGGCGGCCAGCAGCAGGTGCGCGACCAGGGCGCCGATCCCGGCCCGCAGCAGCCGCACCGAGGGCGGCGAGCCCGGCCGCGCGGTGCCCGCACCGATCCCGGCGCCGATCAGCACCGGGACCATCAGCACCAGGACCAGCCCCGCCGCCCGGGTGCCCAGGGCCTGGGACAGCGCCCAGCCGTCGAGCAGCGCCACCGGGCCGCAGGCCAGCACCGCGCCCAGCACGTCCGCCTCGCGGCTGTCCGCCCCCACCATGAGATCCCCCCCGGTTCCCGTACGGTGCTGCCATGCTGGCAGCCCGCCCGCGGTCCGGGCACGGCCGCCGGGCGAACCGTTCCCGAACCGGGACACGCGGCGGCCGGGGGCGTCAGAACGCGGGGCGCTCGCGGGTGTCGGCCAGGCCCGCGGTGGGGGAGGACGCCTCGGCGTAGTAGCGGCGCGGGATCCGGCCCGCGCGGTGGGCCAGCCGGCCCGCCTCGACGGCCTTGCGCATCGCCTCCGCCATCAGCACCGGCTCCTGGGCGCGGGTCACCGCGGAGGCCAGCATGACGGCGGAGCAGCCGAGTTCCATCGCCAGCGCGACGTCGCTGGCGGTGCCCGCGCCCGCGTCCAGCACCACCGGGACGTTCGCCGCCTCGACGATCAGCTGGAAGTTGTGCGGGTTGCGGATGCCCAGGCCGGAGCCGATCGGCGAGCCCAGCGGCATGATCGCCGCGCAGCCCACGTCCTCCAGCTTGCGGGCCAGCACCGGGTCGTCGTTGGTGTACGGCAGCACGGTGAAGCCGTCGTCGACCAGCGTCTCGGCGGCGTCCAGCAGTTCGATCGGGTCGGGCAGCAGGGTCCGCTCGTCGGCGATCACCTCCAGCTTCACCCAGTCGGTGCCGAGCGCCTCGCGGGCCAGCCGGGCGGTCAGCACCGCCTCGCCCGCGGTGTAGCAGCCCGCGGTGTTGGGCAGCACCCGGATGCCGTTGCGGGCCAGCACCTCCAGGACCGAGCCCTGGGTGGCGGTGTCGACCCGGCGCATCGCCACCGTGGTCAGCTCGGTGCCGGAGACCCGCAGCGCCTGCTCCAGCACCTCCAGGCTGGGGGCGCCGCCGGTGCCCATGATCAGGCGGGAGTCGAAGGTGGTCCCGCCGATGACGAGTGCGTCGTCCGCCATGGTTCAGCCTCCCTGGACGGCGGTGAGGATCTCGACCCGGTCGCCCTCGCCGAGGGTCGTGGCGGGCCACGAACTGCGGGGCACCACGGCCTCGTTGACGGCGGCGGCGACGCCGGTGTTGGCGGCCGACACCTCGGCGACCACCACGTCCAGCGTGGTGGTGGCGGGCAGGGTGCGCGGCTCGCCGTTGACGGTCAGGGCGACGGTGTTCATGCGGGGACCTTCGGGGCGAAGCGGTCAGGGGTGAAGTCGGCTGCCAGGGCGGGCAGTTCGCCGGTGGCCAGGTAGTCGGCGAGCAGGTCGGCGGTGACCGGGGTGAGCAGCACGCCGTTGCGGTAGTGCCCGGTGGCGGCGGCCAGGCCGGCCAGCGCGGTCGGGCCCAGCACCGGAGCGTTGTCGGGGGAGCCCGGACGCAGGCCCGCGCAGGTCTCCACCAGCGGCAACTCGGTGATGCCGGGCACCAGTTCGTGCGCGTCGCGGAGCAGCTCGTAGACGCCGCCCGCGGTGACGGTGGTGTCGTGGCCCAGCTCCTCGGTGGTCGCGCCGACCACCAGCTCGCCGTCGGCCCGCGGCACCAGGTACAGGTGCTGCCCGCGCACCACCGCCCGCACGTTCCGGGACAGGAACGGCCCGTACGCGGTGGGCATCCGCAGCCGCAGCACCTGCCCCTTGACCGGGCGGATCGCCGGCAGCACCCCGTCCGGCAGGCCCGGCAGCAGGTGGCTGCGCGAACCGGCGGCCAGCACCGTGCGCCCCGCCGCCAGCCGCTCGCCGGTCGACAGCCGCACGCCGGCGGCCCGGCCGTCCGCCACCAGCAGCTCGGCGGCCTCCGCCCGGTGGAAGGCCACGCCCGCCAGCGCGCAGGCGGCGACCAGCGCGGCGGCCAGCCGGCGCCCGTCCACCTGGTGGTCGTCGGCGACGTGCAGCCCGCCGCGCACGCCCGGCGCCAGCATCGGCTCCAGCCGGCGGCACTCGCGGCCGGTCAGCCACTCCGAGGCCAGGCCCAACCGGCCGTGGAAGGCGTGCAGTTCGCGCAGCTCCGCGCGGTCGTCGGAGTCCAGCGCCACCGCCAGCGTGCCGGTGGCCCGGTAGCCGGTGTCCAGCCCGGTCAGTTCGGTCAGTTCGGCGGCGAACGCGGCGTACCGCTCGTTCGACGCCATCCCCAGCCGCAGCAACGGCTCCTCGCCGTACTGCAGTTCGGTGACGGGGGCGAGCATGCCCGCGGCGACCTGCGCCGCACCGCCACCCGGGTGCGGGTCGACCACCGCGACGGACAGGCCGCGCTGCGCGGTGCGCCAGGCCACGCCGAGACCGATGATGCCGCCGCCGACCACCAGCACGTCAGGCGCGTCGGAAGGTGCCACAGCCGCTGATTCTCCCTTCGCCGGCATGACCCGGATCAGGTTCGGACGGTCGCGGGCCGCCACAGCCCGCCTCTCAGCCCGGTGCACCGGGCTCCCGTGTAAGTACCCCCCACCTTAACGCCGCCCCCGCCGCCGCCCGAAGGCGCGTACGCAGGGTGGACGGCGCCGGTGAGTAGGGTGGACGCCGTGGTGGCTGAGCTGAAGGCAACGGACCGGGTCGTCGTGGTCGGCGCGGGCATGGCGGGCGCCCAGACCGCCCTCAACCTGCGGCAGGGCGGCTGGAACGGCCCGCTCGCCCTGGTCGGCGCGGAACTCCACCTCCCCTACGACCGGCCCCCGCTCTCCAAGGACGTGCTGCTCGGCAAGACCGACGCCACCGCCTTCGAGATCGACTGGCACGGCCTCGGCGTCGACCTGCTCACCGGCCGCCGCGCCACCGGCCTGGCCGACGGCGTCCTGCACACCGACCGCGGCGAACTCCCGTACGACGCCCTGGTGATCGCCACCGGCGCCGCACCCCGCACCCTCCCCGGCCTGCCCGGCGCCCGGACCCTGCGCACCGTCGACGACGCCCACGCGCTGCGCGCCGCCCTCACCCCCGGCCGCCGGATCGTGCTGGTCGGCGCCGGCTGGATCGGCGCCGAGACCGCCACCGTGGCCCGCCACCTCGGCTGCGAGGTCACCGTCGTCGAAGCCGCCGCCACCCCGCTGGCCGGCGCCCTGCCCGCCGAACTCGGCGCCCTGATGGCCGACTGGTACGCCGCCGCCGGCGTCGACCTGCGCTGCGGCGCCGGCGTCGCCGGAGCCGCCGACGGCGGGGTGCTGCTCGCCGACGGCACCCACCTGCCCGCCGACGAGGTCCTGGTCGGCATCGGCGCCGCCCCCGCCACCGACTGGCTGCGCGGCGGCCCGCTCGTCCCCGACCCCGACGGCACGATCCCGGTCGACGACCGGCTGCGCACCGCCCTGCCCGGCGTCCTCGCGGTCGGCGACTGCGCCTCCTACCCCTCCGCCCGCTCCGGCACCCGGCTCGCCGTCCAGCACTGGGACCACGCCCTGCACTCCGGCGCCGCCGCCGCGGCCTCGCTGCTCGGCACCCTGGACGCCCCCTACGACCCCGTCCCCTACTTCTGGTCCGAGCAGTTCGGCCGCATGGTCCAGTACGCCGGCCGGCACGCCGGGGCCGACCACCTGCTGTGGCGCGGCTCCCCGTCCGACCCCGACTGGACGGTGCTCTGGCTGCGCGAGGGCGCACTCGTCGCGCTGCTCGCCGTCGACCGGCCGCGCGACCTGGCCCAGGGCCGCCGCCTGATCGAACGCGGCGGCGCACTCGACCCGGCCCGGGCCGCCGACCCGGCCGTCCAGTTGAAGGCGGCGGCCCGGTAGCGCCTAGGCTGGGGGAGTGAGCGAGATTGATCCCAAGATTGACGCCCTGGTCCCCGCGTGGCTGTACCTGCCCGACATCTCGGAGCGGTGGGGCGTGGTGATCACCGAGGTCCGCGCCATGGTGAAGAACCGCACCCTGCTGGCCGTCCGCCGCGGCCCCAACAACTCCCTGCAGGTCCCCGCCGACTTCATCGAGGACGACGGCCTGGTCAAGCACCTGGCCGGCACCCTCACCGTGCTGCGCGACTGCGGCTTCTCCGACCAGGAGATCCTCGAGTGGATGTTCACCGAGGACGACTCCCTGCCCGGCAGCCCGATCCAGGCCCTGCGCGAGAACCGCGGCACCGAGGTCAAGCGCCGCGCCCAGGCCATGGCCCTGTGACCGCCGCACCCACCGCCCGGCAGCGCCTGGCCGACGCCCGGCTCTACCTCTGCACCGACGCCCGCCGCGAACAGGGCGACCTGCCCGAGTTCCTGGACGCGGTGCTCAGCGGCGGCGTCGACATCGTCCAGCTCCGCGACAAGGGCCTGGAGGCCAAGCAGGAGCTGGAGCACCTGGAGGTCTTCGCCGACGCCGCCCGGCGCCACGGCAAGCTGCTCGCCGTCAACGACCGCGCCGACGTCGCGTACGGGGCCCGCCCCGACGTGCTGCACCTCGGCCAGGACGACCTGCCGGTCGCCGTCGCCCGCCGCATCCTCGGCGAGGACGTGCTGATCGGCCGCTCCTGCCACAGCGAGACCGAGGTCGACACCGCGCTCACCGAACCCGGCGTCGACTACTTCTGCACCGGCCCGGTCTGGCCCACCCCCACCAAGCCCGGCCGCCACGCGCCCGGCCTCGACCTGGTCCGCCACGCCGCCGCCCGCCGCCCCGACCGCCCCTGGTTCGCCATCGGCGGCATCGACGCCGGCAACCTCGACCAGGTCCTGGCCGCCGGCGCCACCCGCATCGTCGTCGTCCGCGCCCTCACCGCCGCCGAAGACCCCCGCGCCGCCGCAACCGCCCTGGCGGCCCGCCTCCGCTAGGGCCTTCCGGCCCGACCGCTCCCCGCCCCTGTCAACTCCCGCGCCCCGAGCCCCGTCAGGGGCGCGGGGAACTGCGCGGGGCGGAAGGGCAGTCGGGGGAAGATCCGGTCCAAGAGGAAAGCCCCGTCCCCGGTCGGGAACCGCGGAGCGGAGGGCAGCCGGGGAAGATCCGGTCCCGGGCGGGAACCGGGCGGGGCCGGGCGGTACTCCGTGCAGGCATGGATCAGACCCTGTCCGCCGCCCGTCGCGCCCGCCGGGTGGCGCTCCTCGTGCCGGCGCTGCTCGGCGCCGCCGCCGTCGCGTTCCTCGCCCAGCGGCCGCTCGGTGACCACGCCGGGTGGAACGGCTGGGTGGGGACGGTCAACGGGATCGTGTTCCTGGCGGCGGCCGCGCTGCCGGTGGCGGTGCTGGCGGTGTGGGCGCTGGCCCGTCGCCGCCGGGCGGCCGGGGTGGCGGCGGGGTGGGCGCGGCGTTCGGCGCTGGCCGAGGTCGGCATGGTCTACGGGACGGTGCCGTGGGTGTGGATGATCCTGCTGCCGGGCGTCGACCCGGGCGGTCCGCGCCGCCGGGTGAACCTGGTGCCGCTGCACGACATCGCGGAGATCGTCGGCGCCGGGCCGCCGGCGACCGCGGTGGCGCAGATCGTCGGCAACATGCTGGTGTTCGCGGCGTTCGGGTTCCTGGCGCCGCTGCGGTTCGCGGCGCTGGCCTCGGTGCGGCGGGTGCTGGCGCTGGGGGCGGCGGGTTCGGTGCTGGTGGAGACGGCCCAGTACGTGCTGCGGCTGGACCGGGTCTCCTCGGTGGACGACGTGCTGCTGAACGCGGTCGGGGCGGCGCTGGCGGCGCTGGCCTCGCGCCGCTGGTGGCGGCGCCGGGCTTCCTGACGGCCCGTCAGTACTTGCGGACGGTGGCGGCGTCGGCCAGCGCCCGGAGCACTTCGCGGGTCGGGCCGTCGGCGATCGGGGCGGCGTCGAGGGCGGTCAGGGCCTCGGCGAGCAGGGCGTCGATCCGGGCCTCGACGAGTTCGGGGGCGCCGCTGCGGGTGATCAGGTCGCGCAGGGCGGCGATCTCGCCGGCGTCCAGGCCGGGGGCGCCGAGCCGGGCGTCCAGGCGGGCGGCGTCGGCCGGGCACAGGCTGCGCATGGCGTGGGCGACGAGCAGGGTGCGCTTGCCCTCGCGCAGGTCGTCGCCGGCGGGCTTGCCGGTGACGGCGGGGTCGCCGAAGACGCCGAGCAGGTCGTCGCGGAGCTGGAACGCCTCGCCGAGCGGCAGGCCGAAGCAGCCGAGGGCGTCGACCAGGTCGGGTCCGGCGCCGGCCAGCAGCGCGCCGACCTGGAGCGGGCGTTCGATGGTGTACTTCGCGGACTTGTAGTGCAGGACGGTGCGGGCCCGGTCGATCGCGCCGGCGTCGGTGGAGTCGCCCGCGACCGGCTCCAGCACGTCCAGGTACTGGCCGAGCATGACCTCGGTGCGCATCAGGTCGAAGGCGGGCTTGGCGGCCGAGACGGCGGCGACCGGCAGCCCGGAGCGCTGGAACAGTTCGTCGCACCAGATCAGCAGCAGGTCGCCGAGCAGGACCGCCGCGCTCGCCCCGTACTGTTCGCGGTCGCCGCGCCAGCCGCCGGCCCGGTGCAGGTTCTCGAAACGGCGGTGGACGGCGGGCAGGCCGCGGCGGGTGTCGCTGCGGTCCATCAGGTCGTCGTGGACCAGGGCGCTGGCCTGCAGCAGTTCCAGTGCGGCGGCGGCCCGTTCGATGCCGGGTTCGTCATCGGCGCCGCCGGCCGCCCGCCAGCCCCAGTAGCAGAACGCGGGGCGCAGCCGCTTGCCGCCGTCGAGCAGGAAGTCGCGCAGGGCGTCGGCGACCGGGCCGAGGTCGTCGGAGATGCCGGAGAGCAGGGCGGCCCGCTCGGCCATGAACGCGCCGAGGGTGGTGTTCACGCGCTCGCGCACGTCCTCCGCGTCGACGGGGTTGCGGGGAAGGCGGATGGAGGGGGGCACCTGGAACTCCGGATCGAGGGGGCTGACAGTCAGATTAACGTGCGCGGTCGGGTGCCCCGTTCCACCGAGGCCGGGCCCGGCGCGCGCGGGGCGGCCCGGCCCGCGGCCGGAAATCTCACATGGTGTCTCAATTGCTGGACGTCGTTTGTCCGGGCCGCGCCGCCGACGGCTAACCTGCCTGCATGGCACTCGGCATTCCCTCCACCAGAAGCGACCGCGCACAGACCGTGCGCGACCTGCTGGCGGCAGGCGACCGCTCCTTCTCCTTCGAGTTCATGCCGCCGCGCAACGACGAGGGCGAGCGCAAGCTCTGGGACGCGATCCGCCGGGTCGAGTGCCTGGAACCGAACTTCGTCTGCATGACGTACGGCGCCGGCGGCTCCTCGCGCGGCCGCACCGTCGACCTGGTCGGCCGGATCGCCACCGAGACCACCCTGACCCCGGTCGCCCACCTCACCGCCGTCGACCACTCGGTGGCCGAACTGCGCAACATCATCGGCCAGTACGCCGACCAGAACGTGCGCAACGTGCTCGCGGTCCGCGGCGACCCGCCCGGCGACCCGATGGGCGAGTGGGTGCGCCACCCCGAGGGCGTCAGCTACGCCGCCGAACTGGTCGGACTGATCAAGGACATCGGCGACTTCTGCGTGGGCGTCGCGGCGTTCCCACAGATGCACCCGCGTTCGGAGAACTGGGACGAGGACATCCGGCACTTCGTCGCCAAGTGCCGGGCCGGCGCGGACTACGCGATCACCCAGATGTTCTTCGAGGTCGAGGACTACCTGCGGCTGCGCGACCGGGTCGCCGCGGCCGGCTGCGACACCCCGATCATCCCGGAGATCATGCCGGTCACCAACATCCGCCAGCTGGTGCGCTTCCCGCAGCTGTCCGGCTCCGACTTCCCGCCCGACTTCCGGCGCAAGCTGGAGTCCGTCGCCGACGACCCGGTCGCGGTCCGCGCGGCGGGCCTGGAGCACGCCACCGCGATGGCCGAGCGCCTCCTCGCGGAGGGCGCCCCCGGTCTGCACTTCATCACCCTCAACCACTCCACCTCGACGCTGGAGATCTACCAGAACCTGGGCCTGCACACCCGCTGAGCACGGGCCGCGCGGACGGCCCGGTCCGGGATGCGGTGCTGTTCGCCCGGAGGCTGTACAGTCGCCCGCAACCGCGCGGTGATGGTGGCGTCTGGAGGTTGCGGGATGAGCTTCGGGTACCTGCTCCTCTACGGCGCGCTGGCCCTGGTCGCGCTCTGGCTGACCGCCGAACTCCTGCTCCAGCACCGGGCCCCGCTGCACTGGCGGGCGCTCGCGCTGCTCGGCTTCCTCGGCGTGGTCGCCGGGATGCGCACCTCCTCGCTGCCGGTGATAGCGGCGGGCGCCGCCGCGTTCGGACTCGGCCAGGTGCTGGTGACCGGCTCGGTCAAGCGCGGCCGCCCGGTCGGCTGGTCGCTGCGCCGCCCCGACGGCGCCCTGCCCGGCCCGCTGGCGAAGGTCCCGCTGCTGGCCGCCGCCACCGGCGCGACGGCCGCCGCCGCGGCCGAGCCGGAACCGGTCGCCCCGGTCGGCGAGGTCGGCCCGATCGAGGACGAGTCCGCCGACCCGTTCGACGACCGCTCGGCCGGCTACGAGGAGTTCCAGCAGCTCGACGCGGGCGTCTACGCCGACGACCCGAACGCCTACCAGGTCCCGCAGCAGCCGCAGTACGCCCAGCAGGCGCCGCAGGAGTACGGCTACCAGCAGCAGGACCACGGCTACGCCCAGCAGGAGCAGTGGGCCGACCAGCAGCAGTACCAGCAGCAGTACCAACCGCAGTTCCAGCAGCCGCAGTTCCAGCAACAGCCGGAGCAGCAGCCGCAGTTGCAGCTGATCGGCTACGACCAGTACGGGCAGCCGGTCTACCAGGACCCGTACACCCAGCAGCAGTACCAGCAGCCCTGGATCCCGCAGCAGCCGCAGCCCCAGCAGCAGTCGCAGCAGCAGTCGCCGGACCAGAACTGGTACTACCAGCAGCAGTACTGACGCCCCGTCAGGCCGGGCCGATCAGCCCGGCGGTGATCGAGGCGGACATCCCGACCCGGGCCAGCCCGCCGCCCGGGTGGGCGTGCGCGCCGATCAGGTACAGGCCCGCCGGGCCCGGCCGGTTGGCCTGGGCGAGGTGGCCGCCGGCCAGCGAGGGCACCGGCACCGAGGCGGTCAGCCGGGTCTCCCGCCAGCGCACCCGGGGGCGCAGGTCCAGGCCCGCGGCGGCCAGGTGGTCGAGCAACCGCCCGGCGTAGGCGTCCCGTTCGGCGTCGGAGAGGGTGAGTCCGGCGGGCACCGTGACGGTCAGCACGGCCGCCTCCGCGTCCGGGCCGGGCACCAGCGCCGGGTCGTCCGGGCGCAGCACCTGCACGGTCGGCCGGTCCGGCAGCGCCCGTCCGGCGAACACCGCGCGGGCCTCGGCCGCCGGGTCCGCGGCGTGCACCACGGTGCGGTGCGCGGTGCCGGCCGGGCGGGCGCCGTCCAGCGCGAGCAGCACCGTGAACCGGCCCGGCGCGGGCGCGGCGGGCTCGGCCACCCCCAGGCCGGGGACGGCGGAGAGCACCGCGTCCGCGGCCAGCACCCCCTGGTCGGTGCGGACGCCGACCACCCGGTCGCCGTCCTGCTCCAGGGCCCGCACCGGGGTGTCGAACCGGAACTCCACCCCGCGCTTCCCGCACCGCTCGAACACCGCGTCGGCCAGCGCCCGCAGCCCGCCGTCCACGTACCAGACGCCGAACGACTGCTCCATGTACGGCAGCACCGTCGCCGAGGCGGGCGCGGACCGCGGGTCCAGGCCGTACCGCAGCGCGTACTCGCCCAGCAGCGCGGCCGGGCCCGGGCCGCCGCCCAGCTCCCGGGCCGCGTCGGCCAGGGTGTGCCGCCCGCGCGGCAGCAGCCGGGACAGCCCGCGCCGCGGCGGCACCGGGTACGGGTCCGCCGGGTCGGCGGCCGGGCGCGGCTCCTCCAGCAGCGGGCGCCGGGTGGCCTCCCACACCGTCCGCCCCCGGTTGAGCAGTTCGCCCCAGCGGGCGCCCGTCCCCGCGCCGAACGCCGCGTCCAGTGCCTGGCCCACCCCGCCCCGGGAGGCGTTCGGCAGCAGCAGTTCCGTCCCGTCCGGGAACAGGTGCCGGCTCTCCGGGTCGACCGGCCGCAGCCCGACCAGCTGCTCCAACGGCTCCCGCCCGGTCTTCAGCGCCAGGTCCCGGTAGACGGCGGGCAGCGCGAGCAGCCCCGGCCCGGTGTTGAACCCGAACCCGTCCCGCCGGTACGCCCCGACCTGCCCCCCGTGCGTCCCGGCGGCCTCCAGCACCGTCACCCGGTGCCCGAGCGTGCCCAACCGCGAAGCGGCGGCCAGTCCGCCCATGCCTGCACCGACGACGATGATCCGAGCCATGGCAGCAGATCCTATGCGCCCCCGGGCCGGGCCCCGGTCCCGGCCTCAGGCCGCCGCGGCGGCGCGGGCCAGCCGGCGCTCCCGGCGGCGGAGCCAGAAGCGGCGGATCCGGGAGACCGCGAACCAGACCACCAGCACGCCGAGGGCGAGCAGCACCGCGGCGGTGGACGCGGCCAGCCAGGGGTGGAAGATCGCCAGGGTGACCAGGCCCGCGACCGAGAGGTCCTCGGCGAGGCTGAGCAGGATGTTGGAGGCGGGCTCGGGCGAGGTGTTGGCGGCCATCCGCAGGCCCGCCTTGACGCCGTGGCTGACCAGGGCGGTGGTGCCGCCGAGGGCCCCGGCCGCGACCTCGCCGAGCGAGCCCGGGTCGTGGGCGGCCAGCAGGGCGCCCACCGTCGCGCCCGCGACCGGCCGGACGAAGGTGTGGACGACGTCCCAGACGCTGTCCACGTAAGGGATCTTGTCCAGCACCGCCTCGCACAGGAACAGCACCCCGGCGGCGACGAGCACGTCGGTGCGCTCCAGCACCGGCGGCACCGAGTCGGCCCCGCCGAAGCGGCCGAACAGGCCCAGCAGCAGCACCACGGCGTAGGCGTTGATCCCGCTCGCCCAGCCGCTGGTGAAGATCAGCGGAACGGCTCCCACCGCGGCCCCCTCCCCGTACCCGCCCGGACCTCGGACGGGACGCGGCCACCGTACCCGGCCCGGCCGACGGCCCGGGAGGGGAGGCCGACCGGGCGGACTGAGTATCCGTACTCAGATCGCCGGTTGAGTACCCGCACGGATACCCACCGCTCCCGCCCGGCGGCAGAGTAGTGCGCACCGGGAAGGCCGCCGCCGGGCGGAGCCACCCGGGAGCGCTCTGGGCAGGCCGCCGGTCCGGGGGAACGACGGCCCGCACCACAGGCCCGGAGCGCGACCAGCGGCCGGAGCGGGAGGGCCGGGCACCGCCGACACGGGGCGGCGGAGCCCGGCCCTCCCTCCCCCGGGGGGGGATCCTGGGGATCCGGCCGGACGGGGACGACGGGACGGGGTCGGGGGACCCCGCGGAGTCGGGGGACTCCGAGTTGTCAGACCCCCCGTTCACGATGGATGCATGCGCGGACCGACCGGTCCGGGCAAAGGTCCGGAGTGAACGGGGGAGACCCATGACCATCAGCCGTCCTGAGCCTGTCGCCCGCCCTGCCGTCGATCAATCCGCCGCCGACCGACCCGCCGCCGGGCGGCCCGACCCCGGGCGGCCCGCCGTCGAGCAGCCCACCCTGCCGGCCGGCCGCGGCGGGGACGCGCACCCGGTGCTGCGCCGCAGCTCGGCCTCGCCCGCCGCGCTCGAACTGCTCCGGCACGCGCACCGCACCCTGGTGCACGCCCGGGGCCGACAGGACCCGCTGGAGCGCTACGCCACCGCACACCTCGCCGCGCTGCGCGCCACCGCCGCCGTGCTCGCCGTCCGCGGCCGCCCGGTGCGCCACCCGCGCCGCCGCCAGGCGATCCGCCCGGCCTGGGAGCTGCTGCCCGAGGTCGCCCCCGAACTCGCCGAGTGGGCCGCCTACTTCGCGGCCGGCGCCCGCCGCCGGGCCGCCGCCGAGGCGGGCATCGCCGGCGCCGCCGGGCCGCGGGACGCGGACGACCTGATCCGCAACACCGCCCTGTACCTGCGCATCGTGGAGCGGATCCTGGCCCTGCACCCCTGACCGCAGCGCCCGGCGGCCGCGGCGGCTGCGCCGCGCCGGAGCCGTCCGGCCCCGGCGGATAAGCTGGGAGCCGTTCCCGGCGTGGAAGACCGCCGTGGAAGAACCTGCCAAGAGGGGTGCCGCCTTGTATCCGACTCGTCCCCGCAGTGCGCTGCGTACCGCCGTGGTGTGGGAGGTGCTGCGGGAGGCGCTGGAGCGGCGCTCCGCCGAGCTCGGACGGCCGGTCCTGGAGGTCGTCGACACCGGCGGCGGCACCGGCAACTTCGCGGTGCCGGTGGCCCGGCTGGGCCACCGGGTGACGGTGGTCGACCCGAGCCCCGACGCGCTGTTCGCGCTGGAGCGCCGGGCCGCCGAGGCGGGCGTCACCGAGCTGGTCCGGGCCGTCCAGGGCGACACTCAGACGCTGCCCGACCTCGTCCCGGCCGGATCGGTCGACGCGGTGCTCTGCCACGGCGTCCTGGAGGTCGTCGACGACCCCGCCGAGGCGCTCGGCAACCTGGTCGGCACCCTCGGCGGGGGCGGCCTGGTCAGCCTGCTCGCCGCCAACCGCAACGGCGCCGTGCTGGCCCGTGCGGTGGCCGGCCAGTTCACCGAGGCCCGCACCGCGCTGGACGCCGCCGACGGCCGCTGGGGCGCCGGCGACCCGATGCCCCGCCGCTTCACCGGCGAGCAGCTGGACGCCCTGGCCGCCGGCGCCGGGCTGCGGGTCACCTCCGTGCACGGCATCCGGGTCTTCGCCGACCTCGTCCCCGGCGTGCTGGTCGACACCGAGCCCGGCGCGCTCGACGCCCTGCTCAAGCTCGAGCTCGCGGCCGCCGAACAGCCCGCTTTCCACGCCGTCGCCACCCAGCTGCACCTGCTCGCCGAGGCGATCTGACCCCCGGCGGGGGGCACCAAGCGGGCCCCCCGCTCGTTGCACGGGTGGGACCACCGCCGAGGTGGCCCGAGCCACGCCTGATTGACCACGCCGAACCAGGGCCGTGGACCGTATGATCTGGGTAAAGCCGGTAAGCATGACGGCCAGACCGGTGGGGCATATGGACCACACAGGCCCGAGCCAGGGGTGGCGGACCGGTCGCCCCGCGACCGACGAGTAGGAGGACTCCGTGCCGCTCTCGGAGCACGAGCAGCGACTGCTCGAGCAGATGGAGCGAGCGCTGTACGCCGAAGATCCCAAGTTCGCGTCAGCGCTCGAGGGAACCGGCCTGCACACCTACACCCGTCGGCGGGTCTACCTGGCCGTGGCGGGGTTCGTGGCGGGCGTCGCGCTGCTCATGGGCGGCCTGGTCACGCAGGTCATCTGGGTCAGTGTGGTCGGGTTCCTGGTGATGCTTGGTTGTGCGGTCCTCGCGGTCACCGCGTGGCGGCGCGGCCCGGCCGGGCCCGGCCCACGGCAGGCGGCAGCGCCACGCCGGCGGACCGGCGTCATGGACCGTATGGAACAGCGCTGGCAGCGGCGCCGCGACGAGCAGAGCGGGCTGTAGCAGCACCCACCGAGACGTGATCCGCCCGGCGAGGGGAAACCCTCCGCCGGGCGGATCTTTCGTGTGCGCCCAGGGCGCTCGGGGAGCCCAGGGAGCCCGGGGCACCCAAGGCGCCCGGGGCCCCGGCCGGGCCCCGCGTTCCCCGGTGGTCACCCGGCGGGGCGGGGTCTCACTCCTGCTCCTTCTTCCGCCGCCGGAACGGCCCGGCCAGCGCGGCCCGCACCGCGGCCGCCCGCTCGGCGGTGCGCTCCCGGCGGGCGGCGGCCCGGTCCTGGGCGCGCCACCAGAGGCGGACCGCGGAGGCGGGCAGCAGCAGGGCGCGCAGCCGGCGGGTGCGGGTGGCGCGGACCAGCAGCGCCTGCCGGGCGGTGCGGACGTCCCCGCCGAGGTGCGCGGGCGCCTCGGACTCGCGGGCGTACATGACCCGCTCGGTGGCCAGCGCGACCCGGCCCGCGGCGGCCGCGGCGTCGGCGTCGAGTCCGGCGTCCTCGGCGAGCCGTCGGGCGGCGTTGCGGGGGGTGCGGGCCTCGTCCGGCGGGATGCCCAGGTCCCAGGCGGAGTCGACGAGTTCGGCCCAGGCGGCGAGCACCTGCTCGTCGGTGAGCCGCGGCCCGTCCGCGCCGGACAGGTGGCGGCCGGCGCCGAGGCGGCGGCGGCGCAGCCTGGTGCGCCAGAGCAGCGGGAAGGCCAGCGCGGCCAGCAGCAGCAGGACGGCGAGCACGGTGACCAGGCCCGGCCAGGACAGCCACCACGAGGTGCTGTCGCCCTGGTGGGCGGCCTGGGCCTGCTCGTCGGCGCAGTCGCCGATCCGGTGCTGCTGCGGGGGGCAGCTGCTGGAGGAGGACGGCTGGGCGGAGGGCTGGTCGCTCGGCGCGGCGCTGCTCGGGGCGGTGCTGGGCGCGCTGGTGGGCGTGGTCTGCTGGACGGAGTAGAGCGGGGTGCTGCCCCGGTTCGGGGTCGGCTCGAAGCGCATCCAGCCGTAGCCGTCGAAGTACAGCTCGGGCCAGGCGTGGTAGTTGGAGCTGCGCACCACCCGGTCGGTGCCGTTGCCGGTGCCCGGGGTGAAGCCGATGGCGACCCGGGCCGGGATGCCCAGCGAGCGGGACATCGCGGCCATGGTGGCGGCGAAGTGGACGCAGAAGCCCTCCTTGTCCTGGAGGAACTTGGCGATGGCGTCCGGCCCGGTGCGGGCCTCGATCTTGGTGTTGTAGGTGAAGCCGCCGCTGGTGAAGTACTGCTGGAGGGCGACCGCCTGGTCGTACGGGGTGCTCTTGCCCTTGGTGACGTCCTTGGCGGTCTCGGCGACCACGGGCGGCAGGTTGGACGGCAGGCCCAGGTAGCGCTTGGTGATGTCCTCGGGGGCCGGGCCGGCCGCGCGCAGCTGGGCGGGGGTGGCGTTGACCGCGACCGAGCCGACCGAGTACGTCAGGCCCTTGCTCTTCTGGCCGTTGGCGCCGCTGACGGTGCGTCCGGCCGGGTCGAAGCGCCAGTTCCCGGTGTTCGGCACCTCCAGCCAGGACATCGGGTACGGCATCGGCAGCCAGGCGGTGCTGAGCTGCTCGGTGACGGTGACCTTGGTGCGGACCGTGGTGGTGGGGAGGTTCGGCGCGAGGCCCTCGGGGGCGGGCACGGTGGCGGGCAGCGGCTGGGCGTTCTGCTCGCCGGGCAGCCACTCCTGGCCGTTGAACTCGCTGAGCGCGGCGATCCGCAGGTAGAGCTGGTCGGCGTCGGGCGAGTCGGTGGAGAAGCTCAGCAGCGGGGTGTCGTCGCTGGAGCGCAGGTTGGCGGTGAGCGCGACGACCAGGTTGAGCGAGCGCTCGTCGCCCTTGCCGTTCCCGTTGCCGCCGCCCTCGCCGCTGTGGCCGCCGACGCTGCCGAACAGGCCGGGGCCGACCGCGGGGGCGAACACCGGCAGCAGCAGGGCGGCGGCCAGCGCGATCACGCCGATCCGGCGGCCGCCGTTGGAGAGCGTCACGGCCGAGCGGCCGGTGCCGTGGAAGACCCGGCCCCAGCGGGTGAGCCGGTCCTGGCCCTCGGTGTACAGCAGGGCCAGGAAGCCCGCCGCGCCGAACAGGAACCACAGCCACATGCCGCCGGGGGAGTCGACCAGGCCGCCGGCCACCGAGTACAGGGCGAGCAGCGGCAGGCCCGCGGCGGCGGCCCGGCGGTAGGTGACCGCCAGCGCGTCGACCAGCACGGCGACCAGGGCGATCGCGCCGACCACGATCAGCCGCAGGCCGTCGGTGGCCGGGGCGGGGATCGCGTACTCCTGGATGTCGGTGCCGCCGCTGCTCAGCAGGGTGGAGACGGCGTCCAGGGCGCCCGGGCCGGGCAGCACGCCGAAGCTCATCGCGGACTGCACGGTGGTGAGCATCAGCACGTACAGCACCACGAGCAGCTGCAGCGGCGTCACCAGGGCCCGGGGCAGCGGCAGGGCGCGCAGCCCGGCGCCGGCGCCGGCCGTGACGGCGATCATCAGCAGGCCGTGCGGGGCCAGCGCGAAGGAGTCCCGGAACAGCGGGGACAGGCACAGCGCCGCCAGGGCGGTCGCCAGGGCCGCGCAGAGCGTCAACTTGGCCCGGGTGGTCACGCGCCGACCTCGTCTCGGTAGGGAACGGTGGTGTTCTGGGTGCGGTCCGCGGCCCGCCACAGGGCGGGCAGCGAGTCGCCGGCCCGCACCGGCAGCACCGTCCAGCCGGACTCGCGCAGCCGGGCGACCCGGGCGGCGGCCTCCTCGTCGGGGGTGTCCGGCAGCAGGAGCCGCAGCCCGGACCAGGTGCCGGTGTCCAGCAGCAGGGCGACGGCGCCGCCGGTGCGGCGGCGCAGCCGGGCCAGCCGCTCGGCCTGCTCCTCGTCGAGGTCGCCGACCACCGCCACCAGCAGGCCCTCGCCGCCGAGCCGGAGCACCTCCTCGGCCCGGGCCAGGGTGCCGCCGTCGGAGTGCTCGACCACGGCCAGCGCGTCCAGCAGCATCCCGACCGCCTCGGCCGCCCCGGCCCCGGTGCCGCCGGTGCCGGGGTCGGGCACCGAGAAGCCGGTGTCGGTGAGCAGCCGGGTGCGGTAGCCGCGCTGCACCAGGTCGACGGCGACCGAGGCGGCGCAGGACACCGCCCACTCGAACGAGGACGCCGGGCCGGAGCCGCGGTGCGCGGTCTCCCGGGTGTCCAGCAGCACGGTGGCGCGGGCCTGCAGCGGCTGCTCCTCCCGGCGGACCATCAGCTCGCCGTACCGGGCGGTGGACTTCCAGTGCACCCGGCGCAGGTCGTCGCCGTGCCGGTACTCGCGCGGGATGACGTCGTCGTCGCCGGCCAGCGCCAGGGTGTGGGTGTTGGACTCGCCCTGCCCGCCGGACTCGCCGGGCAGCCGGACCGGCGGCAGGTCCTGGACCTGCGGGACGACGGTCAGCACGTCGGCGGCGCTGAACGCGCGGGTCAGCTCGCACATCCCGAACGGGTCGGACAGCCGCAGCTGCAGCGGGCCCAGCGGGTAGCGGCCGCGCAGGTCGGAGCGGACCCGGTAGGACACCTCGCGGAAGCCGCGCGGCTCGACCCGGTCCAGCACGAAGCGCGGGCGCGGGCCCAGCACGTACGGGACCTTGTCCTCCAGCAGCAGCAGGCCGGTGGGCACCCGGGAGACGTTGTCCAGCCGCAGGTGCACCCGGGCCTCCTGGCCGGCCGCGGCCCGCTGCGGGCTGAGCCGGCGGCCGGAGGCGACCCGGTAGCGGGTGCGCACCAGCAGCGCGGCGGCGGCCAGCGGCAGCGCCGCCAGCAGCACCCCGACCTGGAGCAGGGCGGGCTGGCCGAACAGGAACGCGCAGAGCGCGGCGGTCACACCGGCCGCCAGGAAGGAGCGCCCCCGGGTGGTCAGTCCGCGCAGCGCGGCGCGCACCCCGGAGGCGCGGGCGGGGCGCGCCACCTCAGCGGCCCTGCGGACGCGGGATGGGCAGTCGGGCCACCAGGTCGAGCACCACCTGCTCGACCGTGCGGCGGCTCAGCTGGGTCTCCGAGGTGGGCAGCAGGCGGTGGGCCAGCACCGGGACGGCGAGCGCCTGGAGGTCGTCCGGCAGCACGTAGTCGCGGCCGTCCAGGGCGGCGTGCGCGCGGGCCGCCCGGACCAGGTGCAGGGTGGCCCGGGGGGAGGCGCCGAGCCGCAGTTCGGAGGTGGTGCGGGTGGCGGCGACCAGGTCGACGGCGTAGCGGCGGACCGGGTCGGCCACGTAGACGGTCTTCACCAGGTCGATCAGCTTGAGCAGGTCGGCGGCGTGCGCGACCGGCTGCAGGTCGTCCAGCGGGTTGGCCGCCGAGTGCAGGTCGAGCATGGCGAACTCGGCGTCGGCGCTGGGGTACCCGATCGAGACCCGGGCCATGAAGCGGTCGCGCTGGGCCTCGGGCAGGGCGTAGGTGCCCTCCATCTCGACCGGGTTCTGGGTGGCGATCACCATGAACGGCGAGGGCAGTTCGTGGGTGGTGCCGTCGATGGTGACCTGGCGCTCCTCCATCGACTCCAGCAGCGCGGACTGGGTCTTCGGCGAGGCCCGGTTGATCTCGTCGCCGACCACGATCTGCGCGAAGATCGCGCCGGGCCGGAACTCGAAGTCCCGCTGGTGCTGGTCGAACACGTTGGTGCCGGTGACGTCGGACGGCAGCAGGTCCGGGGTGAACTGGATCCGGCGCACCGTGCAGTCCACCGAGCGGGCCAGGGCCTTGGCCAGCATGGTCTTGCCGACGCCGGGCACGTCCTCCAGCAGCAGGTGGCCCTCGGCGAGCAGCACGGTCAGCGCGATCCGGACCGCCTCCGGCTTGCCCTCGATCACGCTCTCCACGGACTTCCGGACCCGGCCGACCACCGCCGCCAGCTCGGCCAGACCGGCCGGTTCCCGCCGGTCGTAGCGCCCCGGTTCCGGCTGGTCGGTGCCCTGTCCGTTGATGGTCGTCACCCGTACGCTCCCATGTTGCCCAGTCACCGGGCGGCTGGTTCGAGCCCGGCCCACCCCGAATACTTGGCGCATTCTTCCCTGTCCCCCGGTCAGAAGTCACCCGGCCGGGCGACACGCGAAGGCTGTCCCGGTTTGGGACGAGGGACGGGCCCCCGCGGTTTCGCGCGGCCCGGCGGATCCCGCGGACCGGGACGGGCGCCCCGCCCGCCCGAGGGCGGCGCCGCCGGTCCGGCCGGGGCCGTTCGGGCGCCTTCGCCCCGGTTCGCCCGGCGCGGGGGCCGGGCCCCGCGCCCCACCCCCGTCCGGGCCCGCACACCGGCCCCACCTGCGCAAACCGATACCGCCGGCCGGGTGGTGCGCCGGAGCGGAACGTTGACTGCCGGGGCGCGGACGATAGGCTGCAGGCGCAGTGGAGCACGGCGGACGGCGCCCGGCAACCGGGCGGGCGGCCCGCTCTCCGCGCCGGGCCGGCCGGCCCGTACGCAATCCGCGGCCTCCTCCCGCTCCGTGCCCACCTGGCGCACCTTCCCCGGTGCCGGGCGGTCGCTCCTTCCCCCGAGCGAGCGGGCGGGGACCACGGGCGGTGTGCGGGCCGGCCGGCCCGGTGCGCGAGAATGGCCCGGCCACACCGCACCTGAGGAAGGGCCCCGCCCCCGTATGAGTACCGACAGCCCCGCCCCCCGGCACGTCCCGGTGATGCTGGAGCGCTGCCTGGACGCCCTCGCCCCGGCGATCTCGGCACCCGGCTCCGTCGTGGTGGACGCCACCCTGGGCCTGGGCGGCCACAGCGAGGCCCTGCTGACCCGCTTCCCGGACGTCCGCCTGATCGCCGTCGACCGCGACCCGCAGGCCCTGGAGCTCTCCGCGAAGCGGCTCGCCCCGTTCGGCGACCGGGCCACCCTGGTGCACGCCGTGTACGACGAGATCCCGCGCGTCCTGGACGAGTTGGACGTCCCCGAGGTGCACGGCGTGCTGTTCGACCTCGGCGTCTCCTCGATGCAGCTGGACGAGGCCGACCGCGGCTTCGCCTACGCCCAGGACGCCCCGCTGGACATGCGGATGGACCAGACCCGCGGCATCTCCGCCGCCGAGGTCCTCAACACCTACAGCCACGGCGACCTGGCCCGGATCCTCAAGGTGTACGGCGAGGAGCGGTTCGCCGGGAAGATCGCCTCCGCGGTGCTGCGCGAGCGCGAGCGGGAACCGTTCAGCACCAGTGCTCGTCTTGTGGAGTTGGTCCGCAACGCCATCCCGGCCGCCACCCGGCGCACCGGCGGCAACCCGGCCAAGCGGACCTTCCAGGCGCTGCGGATCGAGGTCAACGGCGAACTGGAGGTGCTGGACCGGGCCATCCCCGGCGCGCTGGACGCCCTCGCGGTGGGCGGCCGGATCGTGGTGATGTCCTACCAGTCGCTGGAGGACCGCCTGGTCAAGCAGTACCTCCAGGCGGGTGCCACCTCCACCGCCCCGCCGGGCCTGCCGGTGATCCCCGAGGAGCTCCAGCCCTGGCTGAAACTCCTCACCCGCGGAGCCGAACTGGCCACCGAGGAGGAGATCGAGGAGAACCGGCGCGCCGCGCCCGTGCGGCTGCGCGTGGCGGAGAGGATCAGACGGACCCGGAGGTAGCCAGCCGCCGGGAGCAGCGGAGCGAAGGGGAGTGGAGCGGTGCCGGTGGCCGGCGAGCGGACCCGGGGGAGCGTCCCCGGGCAGGGGGGCAGGGCACGGATCACCGTCCGGCCCGGGGCGCGCTCGATGCGGGGGCGCACCCCCTTCGCGGTGCTGGTGGTCACCCTGCTGTCGGCCGGGCTGCTCGGGCTGCTGATGCTCAACACCGCCCTGAACGAAGGATCGTTCACCCTCTCCCGGCTCAAGAAGCAGACCACCGGGGCCACCGACCAGCAGCAGACCCTGCAGCAGCAGATCGCCGAGCAGTCCGCGCCCGACGCGCTGGAGCGGCGCGCCCGCGAACTCGGCATGGTGGCCGGCGGCGACCCGGCCTTCCTCAACCCCGACGGCACCGTCACCGGCACCGCCAAGCCCGCCGAGGACAAGCCGCCGGTGCCGCGCCCCAGCACTGCCGCGCCCTCCGACCCGGCCGCCGCCGCCTCGCCCGGGGCGAGCGCGAGCCCCGGCGACCCCGGCATCGACCTCGCGCCCGCCCCGCCCGCCTCCGCCACCCCGCCCGCGTCCGCCCCGCCGTCCGCCGGGGCGCAGCGGTGAGCCGCCCGCCCGGGGACGCGCCCCGGCCGCGCCGCACCGCCTCCGGCTCGGGTTCGGGCTCCGGCGCGGGCGCGGGCGCGGGCCGTTCCGGCGGCCGGCCTGGGGCCGACAAGCCGGCCAAGCCCGGTGCGGGGCGCGCCGGTTCGGGTTCCGCCGCGGGGCGCTCCGCCGCGGGCCGTTCCGGTGCGGGGGCGCCGGAACGGGCCGTTCCGCCGAGCAGCCGCCGCGCCGCCGGGTCGCCGAGCCGCGCCGCACCGCCGACGGCGCCCCCGCCCGTCCGGCCCGGCCGCGCGCCGCCGCCGGGCACCGCGAGGTCGCCCCGCCGCGCCGCCCGAGCGCCCGCCCGGCCCGCCGTCCGGCGCCCCGCCGCCCGGCCCCGTCCGCGCCCCGCAGCATCAAGCTGGCCGATCCGCGGCGCCGACTGCGGCTGGTGACGGTCTGTCTGCTGCTGGTGTTCGCCGTCTTCGCGGGCCGGCTGGTGCAGTTGCAGCTGCTGGACTCCGACGCGCTGGCGGCCGCCGCGGGCGCCAACAAGTACGTGCGGGTGTCGCTGCCCGCCGAGCGCGGCTCGATCACCGCCGCGGACGGCACCGTGCTGGCCACCTCGGTCGACGCGTACGACATCACCGCCGACCCGACCATGTTCACCCCGGAGTCCTCCCACCTGCCGGACGCCCCGGAGCAGGCCGCGGCGCTGCTCGCGCCGATCCTCGGGCAGCCGAAGGAGAAGCTGGCCGAGAAGCTGCACCCGAACAGCAAGAACCCGAAGAGCCAGTACGCGCTGCTGATGGCCCGGCAGACCCCGGCGGCGAAGAACCAGATCGCCGACCTGAAGGCCGCGCTCACCAAGCAGACCGACACCGCGGCCTGCCGCGCCCAGGTCCAGCTGCTCAAGAAGCCCGCCGACAAGGGCGGCCGGCAGTTCCTGGACGCGGCCTGCGTCAACCCGCTGGCCGGGATGTTCTGGGAGCAGTCGACCCGGCGCAGCTACCCGGCGGGCGGTCTGGGCGCGAACCTGGTCGGCTTCGTCAACGCCGAGGGCACCGGCACCGGCGGCCTGGAACTGCAGTACCAGCAGCTGCTGGCCGGGCAGGACGGCCACTCCACGTACGCCGCGTCGGGCGGCCGCCGGGTCGCCACCGCGGGCGGCGCCCGGCAGGACCCGGTGCCCGGCACCGACCTGCGGCTGACCGTGAACCCGGACATCCAGTGGGCCGCCCAGCGGGCCATCACCGACCAGGTGGCCAACGCCGGGGCGGAGAAGGGCTACGTGATCGTCCAGGACGTGAAGACCGGCCAGGTGCTGGCGATGGCCACCTCGCCCGGCTTCGACCCGAACGACCTGTCCTCGGCCCGCGCCGACCAGCTCGGCAACGCCGCGCTGCAGGACGCCTACGAGCCCGGCTCGACCGCGAAGCTGATGACCATGGCGGCGGTGCTGGACACCGGCAAGGCGAACTGGGACACCCACGTCGAGGTGCCCAACACGCTGCAGCGGGCCGACCGGGTGTTCCACGACGACGTCGACCACGAGACCTGGTACCTGACCCTGGCGGGCGTGCTCGCCAAGTCCTCCAACATCGGCACCATCGAGGCCGCCGAGCACCTGGGCGCCACCCAGGCCGAGTCCAACAAGGTGCTGGCCGACTACCTGGACCGGTTCGGCATCGGCAAGCCCAGCGGCCTGGGCTTCCCCGGCGAGACCCGCGGCATCCTGGCCAAGCCCGAGGACTGGAACGGCTCGCAGCAGTACACCATCCCGTTCGGCCAGGGCCTGTCGGTGAACGCCCTGCAGGCCACCTCGGTGTTCTCCACCATCGCCAACGGCGGCGTGCGGGTCGCCCCGAGCCTGCTGGCCGGGACCACCGGCCCGGACGGGAAGTTCGCCCCGGCGCCGGCCGGGGCGCAGAACCGGGTGGTGTCCGAGCAGACCGCCAAGACGCTGACCGAGATGCTGGAGTCCGTCGTCACCGACGAGCAGGGCACCGGCAACACCGCGAAGATCCCCGGCTACCGGGTGGCGGGCAAGACCGGCACCGCCAACCGGGTGGACCCGAAGACCGGCAAGTACTCCGGGTACACCGCCTCCTTCATCGGCTTCGCGCCCGCCGACCAGCCCCGGGTGACGGTCTCCTGCGTCATCCAGAACCCGGTCAACGGGCACTTCGGCGGGCAGCTGTGCGGGCCCGTCTTCAAGCAGGTGATGGAGTTCACCCTCAAGTCCCTCCAGGTCCCGCCGAGCGGCAGCGAGGCGCCGAACCTGCCCGTCGACTGGAAACCCTGAGATGAGCGACACCCCAGGGCGCGGACCGCGCCGTGTGAGCAGCGTCACGGAGCAGGCCCGGTTTGGCCCCGGGGGGCGCGGGGCCGATAGCCTTCCGGCCGTGCCGAAACCCGATCAAACCTCCGCGATCCCGCCCCGACCCGGCCGCACCGCGGCGCTGCCCCTCGCCGAGGCGGCCCGGCTGCTCGGCCTGGACCCCCTGGAGGGGCCCGCCGTCACCGGCGTCACCCACGACTCCCGGGCGGTGCGCCCCGGCGACGTGTACGTGGCCTTCCCCGGGGCCAACCACCACGGCGCGGCGTTCGCCGCCGGCGCGGTCGCGTCCGGCGCGGTCGCGGTGCTCACCGACGCCGCCGGGGCCGAACTGGCCGCCGACGCCGGCGTCCCGCTGCTGGTGGTGGACAGCCCGCGCGAGGCGATGGGCCCGCTGGCCGCCGCGGTGTACGGCACGCCCAGCGCGAGCATGCTGATGATCGGCCTGACCGGCACCAACGGCAAGACCACCACCTCCTACCTGGTCGAGGGCGGCCTGCGCGGGGCCGGCCGGCTGCCCGGCGTGATCGGCACCGTCGAGATGCGGGTCGGCGAGGAGCGGATCAAGTCCGAGCGCACCACCCCCGAGGCCACCGAACTGCACGCCGTGCTCGGCGTGATGCGCGAGGCCGGGGCCGACGCGGTGGTGATGGAGGTCTCCAGCCACGCGCTGGTGTACGGCCGCACCGACGGCGTGGTCTACGACGTCGCGCTGTTCAACAACCTGACGCCCGAACACCTCGACTTCCACCCCGACATGGAGGACTACTACCGGGCCAAGGCCCGGCTGTTCGAGGAGGGCAAGTCCCGCCGGGGCGTCGCCAACCGGGACGACTCCTACGGCCGCCGGCTGGCCGCCGAGGCCCGGATCCCGATGACCACCTTCTCCGCGGCCGGCGACCCGGCCGCCGACTGGCGCGCCGCCGACGTCCGGCTCGGCCCGTCCGGCTCGACGTTCCGGGTGCTCGGCCCGGACGGCGAGCGGGCCGACGCCTCGGTGCCGCTGCCCGGCCCGTTCAACGTCGCCAACGCGCTGGGCGCGATCACCGCGCTGGTCACCGCCGGCGTCGACCTGGACGCCGCGGTGGCGGGCGTCGCCGGGGTGGCCGGGGTGCCCGGCCGGCTGGAGAAGGTCGAGGCCGGGCAGGACTACGTCGCCGTGGTCGACTACGCGCACAAGCCGGACGCGCTCAGCGCCGTCCTCGCCTCGCTGCGCGAGGTCACCAAGGGCCGGCTGCACGTCGTCGTCGGCTGCGGCGGCGACCGCGACCCGTACAAGCGCGGGCCGATGGGCGCCATCGCCGCCCGGCTCGCCGACACCGCCGTCCTCACCAGCGACAACCCGCGCTCCGAGGACGCGCTGGCGATCCTGGCCACCATGCTGGCCGGCGCCGCCGAGGTGCCCGAGCCGGAGCGCGGCGAGGTGCTCGCCGTCCCCGACCGGGGCGAGGCGATCGCCCTGGCCGTCGCCCGGGCCCACGCCGGCGACACCGTGCTGGTGGCCGGCAAGGGGCACGAGCTGGGCCAGTACGTGAAGGGCGAGGTCCGCCCGTTCGACGACCGGCAGGTCCTGCGGACCGCGATCGAGCAGCAGGGCGCCAGCGACCGCAACAACGAGCGGGCGAACAACGCGGAGGTAGACCGGTGATCAGCCTGACCCTCACGGAGGCGGCGCAGGCCGTCGGCGGGACGCTCGACAGTGCGGACCCGCAGGCGTCGATCACCGGCGCCGTGGTGCACGACAACCGGCAGATCGAGCCCGGCGGGCTGTTCGTGTGCGTGGCCGGCGAGCGGGTGGACGGCCACGACTTCGCGGCGAAGGCCGTCGCCGACGGCGCGGTCGCGGTGCTCGCCACCCGGCCCGTCGGCGTGCCCGCGATCCTGGTGGACGACGTGGTGGTGGCCCTCGGCCGGCTCGCCCGCGCCGTGGTGGCCCGCTCCGCCGAGGTGCGGATCGTCGGCCTGACCGGCTCCTCCGGCAAGACCTCCACCAAGGACCTGATCGCCCAGGTGCTGACGAAGCACGGCGAGACGGTCTACGCGGCGGGCAACGCCAACAACGAGATCGGCCACCCGCTGACCGCGCTGCGGATCAATCCGACCACCCGTCACCTGGTGCTGGAGATGGGCGCCCGGCACAAGGGCGACATCGAGTACCTGACCGGCATCACCCCGCCCACCGTCGGCCTGGTCCTCAACGTCGGCTCCGCGCACGTCGGCGAGTTCGGCTCCCGCGAGGGCATCGCCGAGGCCAAGGGCGAGATGGTGGAGGCCCTTTCGCCCGAGGGCGTCGCCGTCCTCAACGCCGACGACCCGCTGGTGCGCGCGATGAGCAGCCGCACCAGGGCCCGGGTGGTGCTGTTCGGGGAGTCCCCGGACGCCCACGTCCGGGCCACCGGAGTTCGCCTGGACGCCACCGGGAGGCCGCAGTTCACGCTCAGCACCCCGGCCGGTTCCGCACCCGTGCAGCTGCGCCTGTACGGTGAGCACCACGTCTCGAACGCCCTCGCCGCCGCCGCGGTGGCGGTGGAGCTCGGGATGCCCGTCGACCGCGTCGCCGAAGCACTCAGCGAGGCGGGTGCGCTGTCCCGCTGGCGCATGGAGGTGGTCGACCGGGCCGATGGCCTCACCGTCGTCAACGATGCCTACAACGCGAACCCGGAGTCGATGCGGGCCGCGCTGCGGACCCTGGCGACGATGGCGGGCACCGGCCCGGAGCGCCGCCGCACCTGGGCGGTGCTCGGTGAGATGCGGGAGCTCGGCGAGGACAGCCTCGACGAGCACGACACCATCGGAAGACTCGCGGTGCGGCTGGACATCACCAAGCTGGTGGCGGTCGGCGGACGCGAGGCGGCCCGGATGGAACTGGGCGCGAGGAACGAAGGTTCGTGGGGTGAGGAGTCGGTGCTGGTGTCCGACGCGGACGCGGCGATCGAGCTGCTGCGCAGTCAGGTCCGGCCGGGGGACGTGGTCCTGGTGAAGGCCTCCCGTTCGGTGGGGCTGGAGAGGGTCGCCGAGGCGCTGCTCGCGGACGGTGCCGCGAAGTGAAGCAGATCCTCTTCTCCGGCATGATCGGCCTGGTGCTGACCCTGCTCGGCACCCCCGCCCTGATCAAGCTGCTCGCCAAGCACGGCTACGGCCAGTACATCCGGGACGACGGCCCCAAGGCGCACCACAGCAAGCGCGGCACGCCCACCATGGGCGGCATCGCCTTCATCCTGGCGACACTGATCGCCTACTTCGGGACCAAGGCGATAACGGGCGAGATGCCCACCGCCTCCGGCCTGCTGGTGCTGTTCCTGACCACGGGCCTCGGCCTGGTCGGCTTCCTGGACGACTACATCAAGGTGGTCAAGCGCCGCTCGCTGGGCCTGCGGGCCAAGGCGAAGCTGCTCGGCCAGTCCTTCGTCGCCCTGGCCTTCGCCATCCTGGCCATGCAGTTCAGCGACAGCCGGGGCCTGACCCCGGCCTCCGACCACCTGTCCTTCGTGCAGGACTTCAAGTGGTCGATCGGCCCGGTGCTGTTCGTCATCTGGGCCTACTTCATGATCGCCGCGATGTCGAACGGCGTGAACCTCACCGACGGCCTCGACGGCCTGGCCACCGGCGCCTCGGTGATGGTGTTCGGCGCTTACACCTTCATCGGCCTGTGGGAGCACGGCCAGAACTGCGCCTACGCGATCAAGGCCACCGCCTCCTGCTACGACGTCCGCGACCCGCTGGACCTCGCCGTGGTCGCCGCCGCCCTGATGGGCTCCTGCTTCGGCTTCCTGTGGTGGAACACCTCGCCCGCGAAGATCTTCATGGGCGACACCGGCTCGCTGGCCCTCGGCGGCGCGCTGGCCGGCCTGGCCATCGTCTCCCGCACCGAGCTGCTGCTCGCCATCCTCGGCGGCCTGTTCGTGATCATCACCCTTTCGGTGATCATCCAGGTCGGCTCGTTCCGGATGACCGGCAAGCGCGTTTTCAAGATGGCGCCGCTCCAGCACCACTTCGAGCTCAAGGGCTGGAGCGAAGTCCTGATCGTGGTCCGGTTCTGGATCATCCAGGGCCTGTGCGTCGCCGTCGGACTCGGACTCTTCTACGCGGGATGGGTGACCGGATGAACAACCCGGAGTGGGCCGGACTGCCGGTCGTCGTGGCGGGACTCGGCCTCTCCGGGATCAGTGCCGCCCGCGTCCTGCACGGACTCGGCGCGCACGTCACCGTGGTGGACGGCGGTGACGGCCCGGGCCTCGCGGCCAAGGCCGCCGCCCTCACCGAGCAGGGCGTCACCGTCCGCCTCGGCGACGGCGCCACCCTGCCCGAGGGCACCGCCCTGGTCGTCACCTCGCCCGGCTGGGCCCCCGACAGCCCGCTGTTCGCCGCCGCCGACGCGGCCGGCGTCCCGGTCTGGGGCGACGTCGAACTCGCCTGGCGGCTGCGCACCCCGCACCCCGCCACCGGCGAACCGGCCCCCTGGCTGGCCGTCACCGGCACCAACGGCAAGACCACCACCGTCCAGATGCTGGCCTCCATCCTCACCGCCGCGGGCAAGCGCACCGCCGCGGTCGGCAACGTCGGCGTCTCGGTGCTGGACGCCGTGCTCGCCGAGGAGCCGTACGACGTGCTGGCCGTCGAACTCTCCAGCTACCAGCTGCACTGGGCGCCCTCGCTGCGGGTGCACTCCGGCGCGGTCCTCAACCTCGCCCCCGACCACCTCGACTGGCACGGCTCGATGGAGGCGTACGCCGCCGACAAGGGCCGGATCTACGAGGGCAACCAGGTCGCCTGCGTCTACAACCTGGCCGACCCGGCCACCGAGGCGCTGGTCCGCGAGGCCGACGTCGAGGAGGGCTGCCGGGCCGTCGGCTTCGGCCTCGACGCGCCCGCCGTCTCCAACTTCGGCGTGGTCGACGGCCTGCTGGTCGACCGGGCCTTCGTCGCCGACCGGGCCAACGCGGCCGCCGAACTCGGCGCCGTCGCCGACGTCAACCCGCCGGCCCCGCACAACATCACCAACGCGCTGGCCGCCGCCGCGCTGGCCCGCGCCTACGGCGTCGACGCCAAGGCCGTCCGGGACGGGCTGCGCGCCTTCACCCCCGACGCGCACCGGATCGCGCACGTCGCCGAGCTCGACGGCGTCACCTACGTCGACGACTCCAAGGCCACCAACACCCACGCCGCCGCCGCCTCGCTGGCCGCGTACCGGCCGGTGGTGTGGATCGCCGGCGGCCTGGCCAAGGGCGCCACCTTCGACGAGCTGGTCGCCGACGCGGCGCCCCGGCTGCGGGCCGCCGTGCTGATCGGCCAGGACCGGCAGCTGATCCGCGAGGCGCTGGAGCGACACGCCCCGCAGGTCCCGGTCTTCGAGCCCGCACCGGGCCAGACTGGCGCCGGAGCGATGGCCGCGATCGTCGCGGCCGCGGCCGCCGCCGCCGAGAAGGGCGACACCGTCCTGCTGGCGCCCGCCTGCGCCTCGATGGACATGTTCACCAACTACGGTGAGCGCGGCGACCTGTTCGCCGCCGCCGTCCGGGCCCTGCAGCCCTGAGCCACGCACCCCGAGGTCGCGCCCGCCGGCGGCTCACCGCCCGGGCGCGGCCTCGCCGTCGGAGGACCCCCGGCGCGTTCCCGTCCGTGACCCGAACCGTGAGGAGCCCGTGGTGCCGACCAGGGAGAAGGAGCCACCACAGGGCCTCCAGCTGATCTCGGCGACCACCACCACCTTCAAGTCGGCCGGCCCGATCGCCCGCTTCCGGGCCGCCCGGGAGCGGTTCGGCTACCTGATGGCCCGCCCGCTGACGCCGTACTACCTGATCCTGGGCGCCGCGCTGCTGCTGGTCGTGCTGGGCCTGGTGATGGTGTTCTCCGCCTCGCAGAGCGTGGTGGTCGAGTACGGCCTGCCGATGACGTTCTTCTTCCGCAAGCAGCTGATCGCCCTGCTGCTCGGCGGGGCGATCGCCGTGGCGCTGACCCGGGCCCCGGTCCGGGTGCTGCGGGCCGCCGTCTACCCGCTGCTGTTCGGCGTGGTGGGCGCGCTGGTGCTGGTGGCCATCCCCGGCGTCGGCGTGCGGATCAACGGCAACCGGAACTGGATCAGCCTGGGCTTCTTCCAGGTCCAGCCGTCCGAGTTCGCCAAGCTCGCCCTGCTGCTGTGGGCGGCCGACCTGCTGGCCCGCAAGCAGCGCACCCACATGCTGGACCAGTGGAAGCACCTGCTGGTCCCGCTGGTGCCCGGCACCGTCGTGCTGATGATGCTGATCATGATCGGCGGCGACATGGGCACCACCATGGTGCTGATCGCCATCCTGTTCGGCCTGCTCTGGATGGTCGGCGCCCCGCTGCGGCTGTTCGCCGCGACGCTGGGCATCGCGGTGGTCGCCTGCACCGCGCTGATCATCACGGTGCCGCACCGGCTGGGCCGGCTCTCCTGCGTCGGCGTCACCAAGCCCGACCCCTCGATGGACTGCTTCCAGGCCCTGCACGGCCTGTACGCCCTGGCCGCGGGCGGGCCGTTCGGATCCGGACTGGGCGCCGGGGTGGAGAAGTGGGGGCAACTCCCGGAGGCCCACACCGACTTCATCTTCGCCGCGACCGGCGAGGAGCTCGGCCTGGTGGGGACGCTGTCGGTGCTCGGCCTCTTCGCGGCACTAGGCTACGCGGGTATCCGAGTGGCCCTCGGCACCACGGACCCGTTCGTGCGGTACGCGGCGGGCGCCGCCACCACGTGGATCATGGCTCAGGCCGTGGTCAACCTGGGGTCGGCGCTGGGACTCCTGCCCATCGCGGGCGTCCCGCTGCCGCTGTTCTCGTACGGCGGTTCCGCGATGCTGTCGGCCATGTGCGCCGTCGGGCTGCTGCTGTGCTTCGCACGCAGCTCCCCGGCGGCGAAGGCAGCGCTGGCTGCCCGGCCCCGCAGATGGCGAAAAGGGGCCAACTCCCGGTTCGGGCCCGTCCTGGACCGGGTGCTGCCAGGTAGGAAAACCACAGCGCGCAAGGCCCCCCGGCCGCCGCGCAGGGAGCGGTGAATTTCGGTGCATGTCGTACTCGCCGGCGGCGGGACCGCCGGTCACATCGAGCCGGCCATGGCGCTCGCGGACGCGCTGCGCAGGCACGACCCGTCCGTCGGGATCACCGCCCTCGGCACCGAGCGCGGCCTGGAGACCCGGCTGGTCCCCGAGCGCGGCTACGAGCTGGCGCTGATCCCGGCCGTGCCGCTGCCCCGCAAGCCCACCCCGGAACTGATCACCGTCCCGGGCCGGCTGCGCGGCACCGTGCGCGCCGCCCAGGAGGTGATCGAGCGGGTCAACGCGGACGCGGTGGTCGGCTTCGGCGGCTACGTGGCGATGCCCGCCTACCTGGCGGCCAAGCGGGCCGGCGTCCCGATCGTGGTGCACGAGGCCAACGCCCGCCCCGGCCTGGCCAACAAGATCGGCGCCCGCTACAGCGACTTCGTCGCGGTCTCCACCCCGGACTCCAAGCTGCGCGACTCCCGGTACATCGGCATCCCGCTGCGCCGCACCATCGCCACCCTGGACCGCGGCACCGTCCGCCCGGAGGCCCGGCACCACTTCGGCCTCGACCAGCGGCTGCCCACCCTGCTGGTCTCCGGCGGCTCGCAGGGCGCCCGCCGGCTGAACGAGACGGTGCAGGCGATCGCGCCCCGGCTCCAGCAGTACGGCGTGCAGATCCTGCACGCGGTCGGTCCGAAGAACGAGCTGCCGACCATCGACGACATCCCCGGCATGCCGCCGTACCGGGCGCTGCCGTACCTGGACCGGATGGACCTGGCCTACGCGGCGGCCGACATGATGCTCTGCCGGGCCGGCGCGATGACGGTGGCCGAGCTGGCCGCGGTGGGCCTGCCGGCCGCGTTCGTGCCGCTGCCGATCGGCAACGGCGAGCAGCGGCTGAACGCCCAGCCGATGGTCAAGGCGGGCGGCGGCCTGCTGGTCGACGACGCCGAGCTGACCCCGGACTGGGTGCTGAAGAACGTGCTGCCGGTGCTCACCGATCCGGCCAAGCTGTGGGAGATGTCGCGCTCCGCCGCCGAGTTCGGCCGCCGGGACGCCGACGACCTGCTGGTGCAGATGGTGTACGAGGCGATCGAGGCCGCCCGCGGCGGCCGCCGCCGTGGCTGACGAGGAGTACGAGGAGGAGCTGGGGGAGGAGGGCGGCCCCGCCCGCCCGCCCCGGCTCCGCCTGTCCCGCCGGGGCGTCGCGGTGCTGGTCGCGCTGGGCGCGCTGGTGGCGGGGGCGCTCGGCTGGACGGTGTTCTTCTCCTCCGCCCTGGACGTCCGGGGGGTGGCCGTCCAGGGCCTGGACTCGGGCCGGTTGACCCAGCAGGACGTCGAGCGGGCGCTCGGCGGCACCGCCCGCGGCCCGCTGGCCCGGGTCGACCTGGACGAGGCCCGGGCCGAGGTGGCGAAGGTGCCCCGGGTGGCCAGGGCCGAGGTCTGGCGCGGCTGGCCGCACACCCTGCGGGTGAAGGTCACCGAGCGCCGCCCGGTGGCGGCGATCCAGCACGAGGGCGGCGGCTTCGTCCAGGTCGACGCGGACGGTGTGGAGTTCGCCACCGAGCCGCAACCCCCCGCCGGCGTCCCGGTGGTGGCGCTCGACCTGAGCGGGCCCGCGCAGGACGCGCTGTCCGTGATCGACCGCCCGACCCTGGTCCGCGCGGCCGTCACGGTGGCGGCCGGCCTGCCGCCGGAGGTGGCGCAGCAGGCCGGTTCGCTCACGGTCCACTCCTACGACGACATCCGGCTGAAACTGGCCTCCGGCGCGACGGTGCGCTGGGGCAGCGCGCAGGACACCGGTCGGAAGGCGAAGGTGCTGACCGCCCTGCTCGGTCGGAAGGCGTCGAATTACGACGTGAGTGCGCCGGATGCCCCGGCGGTGTCCGGCTGATCCGGTAAGTTCTGTAGCCGGGGGCGGTATTGACGGAGTCACGGCTCCGGTCCGACCCTTGGTGGTCACCCCGGTTTCACCGTGGGGTCGATGATCACATAGGCTCAAAAGAAAAAGGGAAGCTCGGCGTGTTCGTTGAAACGCGCGCCGGTTGCGACCTACTGTCCTGTGTCAACGAGCTGTGCTCGACACCGAGGTGACACCGGCACAGCCATAACCCTCAACCTCAAGTTTAGGGTTCGGGTTGGAACCACGTGCTTCCCACCCATCGACATCCGTCGGCCTTCACAATCCAGGGGAGCCGACCCGGAAATTCGAGGCGAGAGGCCCCGACGTGGCAGCACCCCAGAACTACCTCGCGGTCATCAAGGTCGTCGGCATCGGCGGCGGCGGAGTCAACGCCATCAACCGGATGATCGAGGTCGGGCTCAAGGGCGTCGAATTCATCGCGATCAACACCGACGCCCAGGCGCTGCTGATGAGCGACGCCGACGTGAAGCTCGACGTCGGCCGCGAACTCACCCGCGGCCTCGGCGCCGGAGCCAACCCCGAGGTCGGCCGGAAGGCCGCCGAGGACCACCGCGAGGAGATCGAGGAGGTCCTCAAGGGGGCCGACATGGTCTTCGTGACGGCCGGCGAGGGCGGCGGCACCGGCACCGGCGGCGCGCCGGTGGTGGCCAACATCGCCCGCTCGCTCGGTGCCCTCACCATCGGCGTGGTCACCCGGCCGTTCACCTTCGAGGGCCGCCGCCGGGCCAACCAGGCCGAGGACGGCATCGCCAGCCTGCGCGAGCAGGTGGACACCCTGATCGTCATCCCCAACGACCGGCTGCTGTCGATCTCCGACCGCCAGGTCTCGGTGCTGGACGCGTTCCGCTCCGCCGACCAGGTGCTGCTCTCCGGCGTGCAGGGCATCACCGACCTGATCACCACCCCCGGCCTGATCAACCTGGACTTCGCGGACGTGAAGTCGGTCATGTCGGACGCCGGTTCGGCGCTTATGGGCATCGGCTCGGCCCGCGGCGAGGACCGCGCCAAGGCCGCCGCGGTGATGGCGATCTCCTCGCCGCTGCTGGAGGCGTCCATCGACGGTGCCCGCGGCGTGCTGCTCTCCATCTCCGGCGGCTCCGACCTCGGCCTGTTCGAGATCAACGAGGCCGCCCAGCTGGTCAGCGAGGCCGCCCACCCGGAGGCGAACATCATCTTCGGCGCGGTCATCGACGACGCGCTCGGCGACGAGGTCCGGGTCACCGTGATCGCCGCCGGGTTCGACGGGGGGCAGCCGCCCGCCATCGTCCGCGAGCCGGTGGTCAAGTCGACCTCCTCCTCCGCGGCGTCCTCGTCCGCCCCGGCCCCGGAGCGCCCGGCCACCCGCCCGTCCTACGGCTCGATCGGCTCGGTCACCCGCGCCGAGGAGCCCTCGCGCACCGCCGAGGCCCCGGCCCCGGTGACGGCCGCCGCCCCGCCGGTGCCGCCGCAGGTGCAGCCGGTGCGGCAGCCGTACGTCGAGAGCCCCGCGGAGGAGCTCGACGTACCGGACTTCCTCAAGTGATCCATACGTTCTCCCGACACGGTGCTCACTTCGCCTCCACCACCCGGTGGGGCGGGGTGAGCACCGCGCCGTACGGGGAGCTCAACCTCGGCGGCGCGGTGGGCGATTCGTCCGAATCCGTCAAGCAGAACCGTTTCTTCGCGGCCGGGGAGCTGGGGCTGGATCCGGCCGATGTGGTCTGGATGAACCAGGTGCACGGCGCCGAGGTCGCGGTGGTGACGGAGCGCCAGCCCGAGGGCACCGCCCCGACCGTCGACGCGGTGGTCACCGACCGCCCGCTGGCCCTGGCCGTGCTGACCGCCGACTGCACCCCGGTGCTGCTGGCCGATCCCGCCGCCGGCGTGGTCGGCGCGGCGCACGCGGGCCGGCCGGGCCTGGCCGCCGGGGTCGTCCCCGCGGTGGTCGCCGCGATGCGCGAACTGGGCGCCCGCCCCGAGCGGATGCTGGCGGCGATCGGCCCAGCGGTCTGCGGCCGCTGCTACGAGGTGCCGGAGGCGATGCGCGCCGAGGTCGCCGCGCTCGTCCCGGCCGCGCACGCCGAGACCTCCTGGGGCACCCCCGCGCTGGACGTCCCCGCCGGGGCCGCCGCACAGCTCGCCGCGGCGGGCGTGCAGGATGTGGTCCGATCATCCGTCTGCACCCTCGAATCGCCGGACCACTACTCCTACCGCCGGGAGCAGCGGACCGGCCGACTCGCGAGCTACGTCTGGCTGGGGCCCTCACACTCATGACGAACGACATCTACGGTCCGTTCCCGGGCGGACCGGACTTCGCCGCCGCCCTCACCGAGGGGCAGCGCGCCCGCT
Organism: Kitasatospora sp. YST-16; assembly: GCF_026802215.1. Lineage (NCBI taxonomy): Bacteria > Bacillati > Actinomycetota > Actinomycetes > Kitasatosporales > Streptomycetaceae > Kitasatospora > Kitasatospora sp. YST-16. The sequence goes on along the minus strand of NZ_CP113837.1, from coordinate 1,680,088 downwards.
ACGAGCAGCTCGGCGCCAACCTCGACGTGGTCGAGCGCCGGATCGCCGACGCCTGCGCCGCGGCCGGCCGCCCGCGCGCGGAGGTCACCCTGATCGTGGTGACCAAGACCTACCCGGCCGAGGACACCGCGCTGCTCGCCGGGCTCGGCGTCACCGACGTCGCGGAGAACCGCGACCAGGACGCCGCCCCCAAGGCCGAGCGCTGCGTCGAACTCCCGCTGACCTGGCACTTCGTGGGCCAGTTGCAGACCAACAAGGCCCGCTCGGTGGTCCGTTACTCCGACGTCGTGCACTCGGTGGACCGGGCCCGGCTGGTCGACTCGCTGGCCGCCGCCGTCCGCGCCGCCGAACGCCCGACGCTGGGCTGCCTGGTGCAGGTGGCCCTGGACAAGGAGGCGGGCGAAGGGGAGCACCGGGCCGGGGTGGCCCCGGCCGAGGTGCTCGCGCTGGCCGAGAAGATCGCCGACACGCCCGGGCTGCGGCTCGACGGCGTGATGACGGTCGCCCCGCTCGCCGGCCCGCTGGCGGGCGACCCGGCGCGCGCCTTCGCGCGGCTGGCGGAAATCGCAAGCGACGTACGCGCGGCCCATCCGGCTGCAACCATGGTCTCGGCAGGGATGAGCGGGGACTTGGAGCAGGCGATCGCCGCCGGAGCGACACACGTACGCGTCGGTACGGCGGTACTCGGAGTGCGGTCACCGCTCGGGTAACGTCACCGAGTAAGTAGATCAGACTGCAGGACAAAATAGGACAGAACCTAGCAGATGATCAGTCTGCAGGTAAACCGTGGATCGCATCCGAGCGCCTCTCCGCGGTCTGACGGACCGTCGGCCTGACAGATCGTAGGGGAACCGCGGCATCCGCAGGGCGACACGGTGGGCGCATGAGCGGAGGAGACAGCAGCATGGCCGGCGCGATGCGCAAGATGGCGGTCTATCTCGGTCTGGTCGAGGACGAGACCTACGACAGCCAGGGGTACGACCCCGACGACGACTACGACGCGGACCCGGAGCCGATCCGCACCGGCCGGACCGAGGACCTCCGGGCCGCGCCCGCCCCCGCTCCCGCCGCGCCCGCCCCGCAGCCGGCGCCCGTGGCGCACATCGCGCCCCAGCCGGTGCCCGCCGCGGTGCCGATCCGGCAGGAGCAGCCGCGGATGGCTCCCGTGTCGTCCATCACATCCGAGCGCCACCGCAACCTGGAGAAGAGCACCCCGGTGATCATGCCCAAGGTCGTCAACGAACGAGAGCCGTACCGCATCACCACGCTGCACCCGAGGACCTACAACGAGGCCCGTACCATCGGGGAACAGTTCCGCGGCGGGACGCCCGTGATCATGAATTTGACCGAGATGGACGACACGGACGCCAAGCGGCTCGTAGACTTCGCCGCTGGACTGGTCTTCGGTCTGCACGGCAGTATCGAGCGCGTGACACAGAAGGTGTTCCTGCTGTCGCCTGCTAACGTCGATGTAACGGCGGAGGACAAGGCTCGGATCGCCGAGGGTGGGTTCTTCAACCAGAGCTGACCCGACCACGACTACATGTGTGGGTCTGTTGACAGAGCGTCACTGACGGTACGTCGGACAGGGAGAGGGAGACGCGATGGGGATCTTCGGTTCGGTGCTCTACTGGGTGCTGACCGTGTTCCTGCTGATCCTGCTCTTCCGACTCGTCATGGACTGGGTGTTCCAGTTCGCCCGTTCATGGCGTCCCGGGAAGCCCATGGTCGTGGTGCTGGAGGCCACGTACACTGTCACGGATCCGCCACTCAAGCTTCTTCGGCGTTTCATTCCGCCGTTGCGTCTCGGGGGCGTGGCGCTCGACCTGTCCTTCTTCGTACTGATGATCATTGTGTATGTCCTGATCTCGCTCGTGCAGCGCCTGTCGTTCTGAACGATGCGACAGGATGCCGGTCCGACGATCACGTTGAGGTGAAGAGATGCCATTGACCCCCGAGGACGTTCGGAACAAGCAGTTCACGACCGTCCGGCTGCGCGAAGGCTATGACGAGGACGAGGTCGATGCCTTCCTCGACGAGGTCGAAGCCGAGCTGACCCGCCTGCTGCGCGAGAACGAGGACCTGCGCGCCAAGCTGGCCGCCGCCACGCGTGCCGCCGCGCAGAACCAGGCGAACATGCGCAAGGAGCAGCAGGCTCCGCAGGACGGTGGCCGCCCCGGCGCTCCCGTCCCCGCCGCCATATCCGGCCCGCCGGTGCCCGGTCAGCAGGGCCCCGGTCCGCAGCAGCTCGGCGGTCCGCAGCAGCTCGCCGGCCCCCAGCAGGGGATGGGCAACCAGCAGGGCATGGGCAACCAGCCGCTCGGCCTGCCCTCCGGCGCCCCGCAGCTGCCGGCCGGTCCGCAGCAGGGCATGGGCGGCCCGATGGGCAACCCGATGCAGCAGCAGATGGGCCAGACCATGGGCGGCCAGCAGCAGTTGGTCCAGCCGATGGGCGGCCAGATGCTGCAGCCGATGGGCAACCCGATGCAGCAGCAGATGGGCCAGACCATGGGCGGGCAGCAGCTCCAGCCGATGGGCGGGCAGCAGCTGCAGCCGATGGGCGGCCCGATGGGCAACCCGATGCAGCAGCAGCAGAACCCCGGTGGCGACAGCGCCGCCCGCGTCCTGGCGCTCGCCCAGCAGACCGCGGACCAGGCCATCTCCGAGGCCCGCTCCGAGGCCAACAAGATCGTCGGCGAGGCCCGCAGCCGCGCCGAGGGCCTGGAGCGGGACGCCCGTGCCAAGGCCGACGCCCTGGAGCGGGACGCCCAGGAGAAGCACCGCGTCGCGATGGGCTCGCTGGAGTCCGCCCGCGCCACCCTGGAGCGCAAGGTCGAGGACCTGCGCGCCTTCGAGCGCGAGTACCGCACGCGGCTGAAGTCCTACCTGGAGACCCAGCTGCGCCAGCTGGAGTCGCAGGCGGACGACTCGCTCGCCCCGCCGCGGATCCCCGCCACCGCTTCGCTGCCGCCGGCCGCGTCGTCGATGGCGCCCGCCGGTGCCAGCGCGATGTCCTCCCCGGCGCCGTCCTTCGGCTCCACCCCGTCCTTCGGCGGGAACCAGTCCTTCGGCGGTTCCTCCTTCGGCGGCTCGTCCGGCGCCCCGTCCTTCGGCGGTGCCTCGGCGAGCAGCGGCAACGGGGCGATGGCGCCGGCGGGCATGACCCAGCCGATGGCGGCCGTGCGGCCGCAGCCCCCGCAGCCGATGCAGCAGGCGCCCGCTCCGATGCGCGGCTTCCTGATCGACGAGGACGGCGACAACTAGGCGCTCCGCGACGCGTCACCGAAAGGGCGCCCTTGGCCTTCACGGCTGGGGGCGCCCTTCGCCGTGCGTGCGCCGTGCGGGCGGGGCCGTCAGCGATGATCGCGAGGAGGGTGGTGGTTCGCCGCTTCCTCGCAACCTTGCCGAGGTGCCTGGTCGGGCGCGCAGTTCCCCGCGCCCCCGGTTGTCGCCTTCTGCCGGGGGCGCGGGGAACTGCGGGGGGATCAGGCCTTGCGGAGGGTGAACTCCAGGGCGAGGTTCTCGTCGGTGAAGCGCGGGGCGTCCGGGTCGGTGAGGGTCAGGCCGAGGGACTCGGCGAGGACCTCGGCGGCGATCATGGACTGGTGCTCGGTGAGGCCGGCCCGGGTCTCCGGGTCGGTGCTGGTGAGCTGGAGGTGGATCCGGTCGGTGATCTCCAGGCCGGAGTTCTTCCGGGCGTCCTGGATCTGCCGGATCGCGTCGCGGGCCACGCCGAGGCGCTTGAGCTCGGGGCTGATCGCCAGGTCGAGGGCGACGGTGGCGCCGGACTCGTTGGCGACGGACCAGCCCTCGCGCGGGGTCTCGGTGATGATCACTTCCTCGGGGGAGAGCGCGACGCTCTCGCCGTTCAGCTCGACCGAGGTGGTGCCGGTGGCGCGCAGCTCGGCGGAGAGCCGGGCGGCGTCGGCGGCGGCGACGGCCTTGGCGACGTCCTGGACGCCCTTGCCGAAGCGCTTGCCGAGGGCGCGGAAGTTGGCCTTGGCGGAGGTGTCGACCAGCGAGCTGCCGACCTCGGCGAGGGACTCCAGGGCCAGCACGTTGAGCTCGTCGGCGATCTGGGCCCGCAGGTCGGCGGGGACCTCCTCCCAGCCCTGGGCGGCGATCAGCGCGCGGGACAGCGGCTGGCGGACCTTGACGCCGGACTCGGCGCGGGTGGCCCGGCCGAGCTCGACCAGGCGGCGGACCAGTGCCACGTGGCGGGACAGCTCGGCGTCGACCAGCGTCTCGTCGGCGACCGGCCAGCTGCTGAGGTGCACGGAGAGCGGGGCGTCCGGGGTGACCGGGACGACCAGGTCCTGCCAGACCCGCTCGGTGATGAACGGGGTGAGCGGGGCCATCAGCCGGGTGACGGCCTCCAGCGCCTCGTGCAGGGTGGCCAGTGCGGCGGCGTCGCCCTGCCAGAAGCGGCGGCGGCCGCGCCGGACGTACCAGTTGGACAGGTCGTCGACGAAGCCGGACAGCAGCTTGCCGGCCCGCTGGGTGTCGTACGCCTCGTAGGCGGCGTCGACCTCGCGGACCAGGGTGTTCAGCTCGGAGAGCACCCAGCGGTCGAGCACCGGGCGGTCGGCCGGGGCCGGGTCGTTCGCGGAGGGGGACCAGCCGGCCGCGCGGGCGTACAGGGCCTGGAAGGAGACGGTGCTCCAGTAGGTGAGGAGGGTCTTGCGGACCACCTCCTGGATCGTGCCGTGGCCGACCCGGCGGGCCGACCAGGGGGAGCCGCCGGCGGCCATGAACCAGCGGACGGCGTCGGCGCCGTGCTGGTCCATCAGCGGGATCGGCTGCAGGATGTTGCCCAGGTGCTTGGACATCTTGCGGCCGTCCTCGGCCAGGATGTGGCCCAGGCAGACCACGTTCTCGTAGCTGTTCCTGTCGAAGACGAGCGTGCCGACGGCCATCAGCGTGTAGAACCAGCCGCGGGTCTGGTCGATCGCCTCGGAGATGAACTGCGCCGGGTAGCGCTTCTCGAACAACTCCTTGTTGCGGTACGGGTATCCGTACTGCGCGAACGGCATCGAGCCCGAGTCGTACCAGGCGTCGATCACCTCGGGCACCCGGACCGCGGTGGTGGAGCACTGCGGGCAGGGGAAGGTGACCTCGTCGATGTACGGGCGGTGCGGGTCCAGGCCGGACTGGTCGGTGCCGGTCAGCTCGGAGAGCTGGGCGAGCGAGCCGACGCAGGTCAGGTGGTCGTCGGCGCAGCGCCAGATCGGCAGCGGGGTGCCCCAGTAGCGGTTGCGGGACAGCGCCCAGTCGATGTTGTTGTTCAGCCAGTCGCCGAAGCGGCCGTGCTTGACCGTCTCCGGGTACCAGTTGGTGGCCTCGTTCTCGCGGATCATCGCGTCCTTGACGGCGGTGGTCCGGATGTACCAGGACGGCTGCGCGTAGTAGAGCAGCGCGGTGTGGCAGCGCCAGCAGTGCGGGTAGCTGTGCTCGTACGGGAGGTGGCGGAACAGCAGGCCGCGGGCCTGCAGGTCGGCGACCAGGGTCTCGTCGGCCTTCTTGAAGAACACCCCGCCGACCAGCGGAACCTCGGGCGCGAAGGTGCCGTCGGTCTCCACCGGGTTGACCACGGGCAGGCCGTAGCGGCGGCAGGTGGCGAGGTCGTCGGCGCCGAAGGCGGGCGACTGGTGGACGATGCCGGTGCCGTCCTCGGTGGTGACGTAGTCGGCGGTCAGCACGTAGTGCGCGTCCGGGATCTCCACCAGCTCGAACGGTCGCCGGTAGGCCCAGCGCTCCATCTCGGCGCCGGTGAAGGACTCGCCGGTGGCCTCCCAGCCCTCGCCGAGGGCCTTGGCCAGCAGCGGCTCGGCGACCACCAGGCGCTCGGTGCCGTCGGTGGCGACCACGTAGGTCACCCCGGGGTGGACGGCGGCGGCGGTGTTGGAGACCAGCGTCCACGGGGTGGTGGTCCACACCAGCAGGGCGGCGGTGCCGGCCAGCGGGCCGGAGGTGAGCGGGAAGCGGACGAACACCGAGGGGTCGACCACGGTCTCGTAGCCCTGGGCCAGCTCGTGGTCCGAGAGGCCGGTGCCGCAGCGCGGGCACCAGGGGGCGACCCGGTGGTCCTGGACCAGCAGGCCCTTGTCGAAGATCTGCTGCAGCGACCACCAGACCGACTCGATGTAGGACGGGTCCATGGTGCGGTAGGCCTGGTCGAGGTCGACCCAGTAGCCCATCCGCTCGGTCAGCTCGGCGAAGGCGTCGGTGTGCCGGGTCACCGACTCGCGGCACTTGGCGTTGAACTCGGCGATGCCGTACTTCTCGATGTCCGGCTTGCCGGAGAAGCCCAGCTCCTTCTCCACCGCGAGCTCGACCGGCAGGCCGTGGCAGTCCCAGCCGGCCTTGCGGGCCACGTGGTAGCCCTTCATGGTGCGGAAGCGCGGGAAGACGTCCTTGAAGACGCGGGCCTCGATGTGGTGCGCGCCCGGCATGCCGTTGGCGGTGGGCGGGCCCTCGTAGAACACCCACTCGGGGCGGCCCTCGGACTGCTCCAGGCTGCGCCGGAAGACCTGGTTGTCCTGCCAGAAGGACAGGATCCCGTGCTCCAGCGCGGGCAGGTCGACGGCGTTCGGGACGGCGTTGTAGACGGGGGGCATGGCGGGCGTTCAACCTCCGGCGGATGCGTGGACTGGCTCCGACGGAGGGACGAGACGGCGAGCCGCCCCGCGGTACCACCCTCCTTGACCGCGCGCGCTGCGGCCCTCTCTTTGGGTTTTGCGGCCGGTTCTACTGGGCCCGCTCACGCGGGCCGTTCTTCCGGCGGCTCCGGGGTGATCTTCCCGCCGCGCACACCCCCGGGCTCCCACCGCCCCCGGGTCGCTCCTGGCTGCGTACGTCGGTACTCGTCCCATCTGCGCCTTGCAGGGCCCAGTGTATCGGCCCCCGCAAGCCGCTTTGCGCACCCGCGAGCCGGGGGCCGGGTGGTTAGCCGGGGGCGATCTGGGCACAACTTGTGCAGCGCCGGCCCGACGGCGGCTGCGCGGGTGGGATCGGTGAGGCGCTTCGGTATGTCCCGTTGTGGGGCGATTCGATGGGGTTTATCGTTCCGGGACCGGCAAGATCGTCGGGAACCGACGCTTCTGATCATTCGTGAATGAGGTCGAAAGCCATGGCTGAGAAGGCGACAGGAACCGTGACCAGGAGGTCGCGCGAGGCCGTGGCGGGCGACCCAGGGGAGGGGACCGTGAGTACTGCGCGGCGAAAGACCGGCACCACCGGACACACCGCGGCGAGCAGCCGCACCCACGTGCCGGCGGGCGCGGGAGCCCGCGGCGGCGCCGAGGCGGTGGACCCGGCCGAGCTGCCGGTCCGCCCCGGCGAGGACCCGTGGACGGCCGAGGAGGTCGCCGAGCTGCACGAGGAGCTGGCCGCCGACATCGTCCGCCTGCGCGCCGAGATCGAGGCCTCCGAGGCCGCCGTCGCCGGTCTGATGCGGGACTCCAACGACGGCGCGGGCGACGACCAGGTCGACGCCGGCACCAAGAACATCAACCGGGAGAGCGAGCTCGCGCTCGCCAGCAACGCCCGCGACAGCCTCGCCCAGACCGAGCGCGCCCTGGCCCGGCTGGAGGGCACCGGCTTCGGCCTGTGCGAGTCCTGCGGCCAGCCCGTCGGCAAGGCCCGCCTGCAGGCCTTCCCGCGCGCCACGCTCTGCGTCAGCTGCAAGGCCAAGCAGGAACGCCGCTGACCGCGGATGCCGGTCGGCCGTCCCCGCGGGCCGGAGGTTTCCGGCCGCGGCGGCCAACGGGGCGGGTGGTGCCGTACCCTCGTCCCCAGTACGTCGACCGGCATTCCACCCGGCATTCCACACGGCAGCGGAGCGGATCATCAGCACGCCAGGTTCCCACCAGACCCAGGACGACGCCGTCCCCACCGCCCGACCCAGCGGGGCGGGTGAGCCGGTGAGCCGCCCGGCGGCCGAGCCGGAACACCCGGCCGAGGAGGCCGGCGCGACCGCGGCCGAGGGCGCCCGCGTGGTGGTCCGCCGCCGCCGGATCGGCCTGCTGCTGGCCGTCGCGGTGCTCGCCTACCTGATCGACCTCGGCTCCAAGCTGCTGGTGGTCTCCGGACTGGAGGGCCGCAGCGAGCCGATCAAGGTGATCGGCGACTGGATGACCTTCCAGGTGATCCGCAACGGCGGCGCCGCGTTCGGCATGGGCCAGGCGATGACGGTGCTGTTCACCGCGATCGCGGCCGGCGTCATCGTGGTGATCTGGCGGATCGCCCGCCGCCTGTACAGCCTGCCCTGGGCGATCGCGCTGGGCCTGCTGCTCGGCGGCGCGCTCGGCAACCTCACCGACCGGCTGTTCCGCTCCCCGTCGGTGTTCCGCGGGCACGTGGTCGACTTCATCTCGGTCCAGCACTTCGCGGTCTTCAACCTGGCCGACTCGGCGATCGTCTGCGGCGGCATCCTGGTGGTGCTGCTCTCCTTCCGCGGCTCCAACCCGGACGGCACCGTGCACGGCGCCCCGGCGAAGAAGGAGCCGGCGGAGCAGGACGGCGGCGGCGAGGGCTGAGCCCGCCCCGCGCCCGCGGTGCCCGCCGGACCCGGTCCGGCGGGCACCGGTGTGTCCGGGGCCGTCCGATCGGGCAGAGTGCTCCGGGAGAAGGCGGCGGCCGGGGAGGGCGCGTGGGGTGGGACTGGTTCCTGCGGCTGTGGTGCGCGGCGTGGGGCGCGGTGGCGCTGGTCGGCACGGTGCGCTCGCTGGCCGGGGTGACGAAGGCGCAGCGGACCGTCCGGCTGGCCGGGCGGATCGAGCGGGTCGGCGAGGTGCGGCACGGCGCCTCGCGGATCGGCGGCATCCCGGTGACGGTCTCCTGGCGGGACCCGGACTCGGGGCGGGAGGTCGTCGTCCAGGGGGACGACGGGCGCGGCGAGACGCTCACCGCGGCCTGGGCGGGCCGGGAGATCGGGGTCAGCCACCCGAGGGGCCGACCCGACGAGCACCGCTTCGCCAACGCCCCCGAACCGCCCTCGCGCGGGCTGGCGGGCCCGGCGGGCGCGCTGTTCGCGGTGTACGCGGGCCTGGTGGCGCTGGCCGCGGTCCGCTGGGCCTGGCCGTGGGCGCTGGTCGGCGGCGCGGGTCCGTGGGCGCTGTCCGGCCTGGGACACCTGCCGTGGACCGTCCGGGACCGGAGGGCGAAGCGGGAGCGGCTGGCCGTGATGGACGCGGTGCCGGGGCGGATCGTCGCCGTGTTCCGGGACGACCGGGTCGACGAGGACGACGGCTCGACCCTCACCGCCCTCACCCCCGTCGTCGTGTTCACTACCCGGGACGGCACCGCCGTCACCGCGCACTGCACCGCGCACCTGGCCGACCCGGCGCGGGCGCGCGGGCGCGAGGTGACGGTGTATCACACGCCCGCGGACCCGGCCGAGTTCACCCTGGACCCGGCGGCCGACCGGCGCTCCTGGGCCTGGGACGTCGCGGTGCACGTCGCCGCGGTGGTGGTGCTGGCGGCGACGGCGGCGGTCGGCGTGGCGCTGCTGGTGCGCTGAGGCCCGACGGCTCAGGCGGTGAGCAGGGCGGTGATCTCCTCGGCGAGCTCCGGGCCGAGCCGGCCCCAGCCCTCCTTGTAGCCGTAGACCGAGGCCAGCGTGCGGGCCTCGTAGTCGCCGTTCAGCACCTCGATGTCCTCGGGGGTGATCAGCGACGGGTGGGCGACGCCGACGGCCGAGGAGACCTTGGTCAACTCCCGGCGCAGGGTGCGCAGGTAGACCGCGGCCCGGGTGGCCTTGGAGGCCGGGTCGATGCCGCGGGCCAGCCACGGGTTCTGGGTGGCGATGCCGGTCGGGCAGCGGTCGGTGTGGCACTTCTGGGCCTGGATGCAGCCGATCGACAGCATCGCCTCGCGGGCCACGTTGACCATGTCGGCGCCCAGCGCGAAGGCCACCGCGGCGTTCTCGGGCAGGCCGAGCTTGCCGGAGCCGATGAAGGTCAGCCGGTCGGTCAGGCCCAGCTCGGCGAAGGTGCCGTAGACCCGGGAGAAGCCCATCCGGAACGGCAGCGACACCGAGTCGGCGAACATCCGCGGGGCCGCGCCGGTGCCGCCCTCGCCGCCGTCGACGGTCACGAAGTCCACGCCGCGGTCGCCGCGGGCCATCATCGAGGCCAGCTCCTGCCAGAAGCCCAGCTCGCCGACCGCGCTCTTGATGCCGACCGGCAGGCCGGTCTCGGCGGCCAGCAGCTCGACGAAGTCCAGCATCGAGTCGGCGTCGCCGAACGCGCTGTGCCGGGACGGCGAGGCGCAGTCCTGCCCGACCGGGATGCCGCGGATCGCGGCGATCTCCGGCGTCACCTTGGCGCCCGGCAGCATGCCGCCCAGGCCCGGCTTGGCGCCCTGCGAGAGCTTGATCTCGATCGCCCGGACCGGGGCGGACGCCACCACCTCCTTGAGCTTGCCGAGGTTGAAGCTGCCGTCCTCGTTGCGGCACCCGAAGTACGAGGTGCCCAGCTGCAGCACCAGGTCGCCGCCGCCCTTGCGGTGGTACGGGGACAGGCCGCCCTCGCCGGTGTTGTGCAGCGCCCCGGCCTGCGCGGCGCCCTCGTTCAGGGCGGTGATCGCGGCGCCGGAGAGCGAGCCGAAGCTCATCGCGGAGACGTTGACCACGCTGGCGGGCCGGAACGCCCCGGCGCGCCCGCGCGGGCCGCCCAGCACCTTGGCCGAGGGCAGCGGCGCCTGCGGGTCGTGGGCGTCGGGCAGCGGGCCGGCGAAGGTGCGCTGCTTCAGGTAGGCGTGGCCCTGCACGTGCGCGACGTCCACCTCGGTGCCGAACCCGAAGTAGTTGTTCTCCTCCTTGGCCGAGGCGTAGATCCAGCTGCGCTGGTCGCGGCTGAACGGACGCTCCTCCTCGTTGGAGGTCACGATGTACTGCCGCAGCTCCGGGCCGATCCGCTCCAGCAGGTAGCGGGCGTGCCCGGCCACCGGGAAGTTGCGCAGCAGCGCGTGCCGCTTCTGGAGCAGGTCGCGGGCGGCGAGCGCGGCCACCGCGGCCGCGGCGGCGGTGCCTATCGTGCGGGCCTTCATGGGACTTCCCCCTCGTGTTCGGCCCCGTCCCCGTTGACCGGGCCGTCGTGTGGTGGTGCAGACCGATGCTAGGAGGCGGACCCGGGCGGTCGGCGGCCAGGGTGCGGAGGGGGCCTGGAGGGGCCCTGGAGGGGCTCCGGCCGGTGCGCGGCGGGGCCTCGGGCGGGGCGGTGGGACGGGGGCCGGTGGGGTCGGGGGGAGGTGCGGGTCGGGCATACTCGGGTGGGTGAGTATCGCAGCGCAGACCCGTAGCCTCCCCGTACCCGACGGCCTGGAGGGCGAGCGGCTGGACGCCGCCCTGGCCCGGATGTTCGGGTTCTCCCGCACCAAGGCCGCCGAACTCGCCGCCGAGGGCAAGGTGACGCTGGACGGCGCGGTCGCCGGGAAGTCGGACCGGGTCACCGCCGGGTCCTGGCTGGAGGTCGAGATCCCGGCCCCGGCGGCGCCGGTGCAGATCGTCGCCGAGGCCGTCGAGGGCATGCGGATCATCCACGACGACGACCACGTCGTGGTGATCGACAAGCCGGTCGGCGTGGCCGCGCACCCCAGCCCGGGCTGGACCGGCCCCACCGTGATCGGCGGCCTGGCCGCGGCCGGCTACCGGATCTCCACCTCCGGCGCCGCCGAGCGCCAGGGCGTCGTGCACCGCCTGGATGTCGGCACCTCCGGGATCATGGTGGTCGCCAAGTCCGAGCGGGCCTACACCGACCTGAAGCGGCAGTTCCACGACCGGGTCACCGAGAAGAAGTACAACGCGCTGGTCCAGGGCCACCCCGACCCGCTGTCCGGCACCGTGGACGCGCCGATCGGCCGGCACCCCAGCAGCGACTGGAAGTGGGCCGTCACCCGGGACGGCAAGCCGTCCGTCACGCACTACGACCTGATCGAGGCGTACCGGGCGGCGTCGCTGCTGGACATCAAGCTGGAGACCGGCCGCACCCACCAGATCCGGGTGCACATGTCGGCGCTGCGCCACCCCTGCGTCGGCGACCTCACCTACGGCGCGGACCCGACGCTGGCCAAGCGGCTGGGCCTGACCCGGCAGTGGCTGCACGCCGTCTCGCTGGGCTTCGAGCACCCCGAGGACGGGCGCTGGGTGGAGTTCACCTCCAGCTACCCGGAGGACCTGCAGCACGCGCTGGACGTCATCGCGGCGGAGAGCTGAGATGGGCACCCCGCTGACGGGCGTGTCGATCCGGGTGGTCGACGGGGACGCGGAGATGGCGCTGGCGCGCGGCGTGCGGCACGAGGTGTTCGTGGTCGAGCAGAACGTGCCGCCGGAGCTGGAGTACGACGAGTACGACGCCACCTCGGCGCACCTGCTGGCCGTCGGCCCCGACGGCGCGGCGCTCGGCACCGCCCGGCTGATCCACGGCGCCGAGGCGCTGGCGATGACCGGCGGCACCGAGGGCCGGGTGCTGCTCGGCCGGCTCGCCGTGGTCGCGGCCGCCCGCGGCACCGGCCTCGGCGCGCAACTGGTGCGCGCGGTCGAGGAGTTGGGCCGCGAGCACGGGGCGCGCGAGGTCGAGCTGCACGCGCAGGTGCAGGCGCTCGGGTTCTACGAGCGGCTCGGGTACGCGGCCGAGGGGCCGGTGTACGACGACGCCGGGATCCCGCACCGGACGATGACCCGGGTGCTGTAGCGGCGGAGCGGTCCTGCCGCGCGTTCAGTCGGTGCGCACGCGCGGCAGGGACTCCGGGTGGTGGTCGCGCAGGTACGCCAGCAGGTGTTCGCGGGCGGCGAGCCGGAGGGCGGCGGTGGTGTCCGGGTCGCGGGCGGTCATGGTGGCGCGGACCACGACGGTGGACGGGGTGGTGTCGGAGACGGCCAGGGACCAGTCCCGGCCGTCCCAGAGCTCGCTGCCGGCCAGGTAGCGCTCCAGCTCGGCGCGCAGCGCGTCGACGGGGGTGCGGTGGTCGAGGTGGAGCAGGACCCAGGCGAGCAGGCCGGGGTCGCGGCGGGTCCAGTTCTCGTACGGTTTGGAGACGAAGTAGGAGACCGGGACGACCAGGCGGCGCTCGTCCCACAGCCGCAGCACCAGGTAGGAGAGGGTGATTTCCTCGACGGTGCCCTGCTGGCCGTCCACCACGACGGTGTCGCCGATCCGGACGGTGTCGCTGAAGGCGATCTGCAGGCCGGCGAAGAAGTTGCCGAGTGCGGACTGGGCGGCGATGCCCGCGATGATGCCGATGATGCCGGCGGAGGCGAGCAGGCTGGCGCCGACGGTGCGCATGGCGTCGAAGGTGAGCAGCAGGGCGCCGGCGGTGACCGTCCAGAGCACGGCGGAGCCGACCCGGCGGACCAGGCCGAGCTGGGTGCGCACCCGCTGGATGCGGGAGGCGTCCTCGGTGACCGTCTGGTAGCGGCTGAAGGCGGCTTCGACGACGGCGGCCAGCACCCGGACGGTCAGCCAGCCGAGCGAGCCGATCAGCACCAGCAGGACGCCGTGCCGGAGCGCGTCGTCGTCGCTGTGGAAGATCCGGCGCACCGGCTGGGCCGCCAGCAGCAGGGCGGAGAGCAGCACCAGTTGGAGCGGGACGCGGCAGCGGCGCAGCTGGGCCCAGACCGGGGCGTCGGGGTGGCGGGCGTCGAGGCGCTGGAGGGTCTGGTCGACCAGCCAGCCGGCGAACAGGGTGGCGAAGACGGCGGTGAGCAGGCTGGCGAGCGGCCAGAGCACGGGTCACCTCGCTGGCGTCCGGCAACGGGGGATTCGCACCCTATCGTGGGGGATCGTGGCGGTTCGTCAGCCGGGCCGGGAGGGAGCGGGACCGGATCGTCGGCGGGCTGATGGGTTCCTTACCTGCCGCCCGGTTAGGATCACCGCCATGGGCTTCGGTGGGGCGTGGCGAAGGTGGCTGACCCGGCGCAGGGCGGTGCTGGCCGGTGCGGTGGCGGCCGCGCTGCTGGTCGGCGGCGGGGCGGTCGCGGTGGCGGGGCAGCCGGAGCGGGTGCACCGGGAGGACCGGTTCCTGGACCTGCCGGAGAGCGCGGGCAGCCCGGAGACCGTCCGGATCGACACCTCGTTCTTCACCGCGGGCGGCTCCGGACGGCGGCCGGCCGTGCTGCTGGCGCACGGCTTCGGCGGCTCCAAGGACGAACTGCGCTCCCGTGCCGAGGAGTTGGCCCGGCACGGGTACGCGGTGCTGACCTGGTCGGCGCGCGGGTTCGGGAAGTCGACCGGGCAGATCGGGCTGAACGAGCCCGAACGCGAGGTCGCCGACGTCTCCCGGCTGGTGGACTGGCTGGCCCGGCGCCCCGAGGTGCAGCTCGACGGGCCCGGCGACCCGCGGGTCGGCGTGACCGGCGCCTCGTACGGCGGCGCGGTGTCGCTGCTGGCCGCCGGGTACGACAGCCGGATCGACGCGATCGCCCCGCAGATCACCTGGTTCGACCTGGCCGACGCGCTGTTCCCGCAGGCCGCGCAGGGCAGTTCGGCCGCCGACGGGGTCTTCAAGAAGCTGTGGGCCGGGATCTTCTTCACCACCGGCTCCTCGGCCGCCTTCGGCGACGGCTCCGCCGCACCGTCGGCCCCGGCTGCTCCGGCCGCCCCGGCGGCTCCGTCCGCTCCGGCCGCCGGGCCGGTGGGCTGCGGGCGGTTCCGCGAGGAGCTGTGCGCGATGTACAACCGGGTCGCGGCCGCCGGACGGCCGGACGCCGACGCGGTGAAGCTGCTGGAGCACTCCAGCCCCGCCTCGGTGGCCGACCGGATCAAGGTCCCGACGCTGGTCGTCCAGGGCCAGCAGGACTCGCTCTTCCCACTCGACCAGGGCGACCGGATCGCCAAGGCGGTCGCCGCCAACGGCGCCCCCGTCGCGGTGGACTGGTTCGGCGCCGGCCACGACGGCGGCCAGGAGACCAGCACCCGCGCCGACGCCCGGGTCACCGCCTGGTTCGACCACTACCTCAGGGGCACCGGCGCGGACACCGGCCCCGCGTTCCGGGTCACCCGCACCGGCGGCGTCGACTCGACCGGCTTCCAGGCCGTGCTGCGCGGCGCCGACGCCGACGCCTACCCCGGCCTGGACGGCACGGCCCGGCAGGAGGTCGCGCTGACCGGCCGGGAGCAGCGGATCGCCAACCCGCCCGGCGGGGCCCCGCCGAACATCTCCACCCTGCCCGGCATCGGCGCCCTGGCCCAGCTCTCCTCCGTCGGGGCGGGCCTGTCCATCGACTTCCCCGGCCAGTTCGCCTCCTTCGACTCCCAGCCGCTCGGCAGCGCCCTGCACCTGACCGGCGCGCCCGCCGTCCAGGTGCGGGTGAAGGCCGACACCCCCGAGGCGGTGCTGTTCGCCAAGCTGTACGACGTCGCCCCCGACGGCAAGCAGACCCTGCCGCAGCAGCTCGTCGCCCCGCTGCGGGTGACCGGCGCGGACGCCGACGGCGGCCGGACCGTGCAGGTCGCGCTGCCCGCCGTCGACCACGAGTTCCCGGCCGGGCACCGGCTGCGGCTGGTGCTGGCCAGCACCGACCTGGCGTACGCCTCGCCCGCGCAGGCCGCCACCTACACCGTCTCCGCGGCCGGCCCGCTGAGCGTCCCGACGGTGCCCGGGCTGCGCACCGAGGCCGCACCGCTGCCGAACCGCACCTGGGTGCTGCCGCTGGTCGCGCTGGCGCTCGGCGCGCTGCTGGTGCTCGCCCGGCGGCGCCGCGACACCACCCCCGCCCCGGACCCGGCGCTCGCCGACGTGCCGCTGCAGATCACCGGCCTGGCGAAGAAGTACCGGGGGGCCACCGACCGGTACGCGGTGCGCGACCTGTCCTTCCGGGTGGAGACCGGGCAGGTGCTCGGCCTGCTCGGCCCCAACGGCGCGGGCAAGACCACCACGCTGCGGATGCTGATGGGCCTGATCCGCCCCGACGCGGGCGAGATCCGGGTCTTCGGCCACGCGATCCGGCCCGGCGCGCCGGTGCTCTCCCGGGTCGGCGCGTTCGTCGAGGGCGCCGGCTTCCTGCCGCACCTGTCCGGCCGGGCCAACCTGGAGTCGTACTGGGCGGCCACCGGACGGCCCGTCGAGGACGCGCACTTCGCCGAGGCGCTGGAGATCGCCGGCCTCGGCGAGGCCCTGGAACGCGCCGTCCGCACCTACTCGCAGGGCATGCGGCAGCGCCTCGCCATCGCCCAGGCCATGCTCGGCCTGCCCGACCTGCTGATCCTCGACGAACCCACCAACGGGCTCGACCCGCCGCAGATCCGCGAGATGCGCGAGGTGATGGTCCGCTACGCCGCCGCCGGGCGCACCGTCATCGTCTCCAGCCACCTGCTGGCCGAGGTCGAGCAGTCCTGCACCCACCTGGTGGTGATGGAACGCGGGCAGCTCGTGGTCGCCGGGCCGACCGCGGAGATCACCGGCGCGGGCGAGCAACTGCTGGTGTCCGTCGAGGCGGGCTTCGGCGGAGGCGAGGCGGTCGCCGAGAAGCTGGCCGCACTGGACGGCATCGCGCAGGCGCAGGCCGTGGACGCCGGGCTGCTGGTCCGGCTGGACGGCCTGCCCGCGAGCCGGCTGACCGCCGAACTGGTGCGCCTGGGCGTGCCGGTGACCGGCATCGGCCCGCAGCGCCGGCTGGAGGACGCGTTCCTGTCCCTGATCCGGGGGGCCGAGGCATGAGCGGGGGCGTCGGGTGCGAGGTCGGTGTCAGTGACGGTGTCGGTGGCGGACGTGGGGCTGTGGACGGAGGGACGGCATGAGTGACGCGACCGTGCTCGGCGCGGGGCGGGACACCGCCGCGCCCGGCTACCGGCCCGGGCGGACGCTGCCGCTGCGGGTCGAGGCGATGCGGCAGTTGCGCCGCCGCCGGACGCTGGTGGTCGGCGGGGTGCTGGCCGTGCTGCCGTTCGTCGTGCTGGCGGCGTTCCAGATCGGCGGCACGCCCGGGCGGGAGAACCGCACCACGTTCATCGAGCTGGCCACCGCGTCGGGGGCGAACTTCGCCGCCACGCTGCTGTTCATGGGCACCGGCTTCCTGCTGGTCATCCCGGTCGCGCTGTTCGCCGGCGACACGGTGGCCTCCGAGGCGAGCTGGTCCTCGCTGCGCTACCTGCTGGCCGCGCCGGTGCCCCGGGCCCGGCTGCTGGTGCGCAAGTTCGCGGTGGCGATGGCCTTCTCGGCGGCCGCGGTGGTGCTGCTGCCCGCCGTCGGGCTGGTGGTCGGGACCGCCGCGTACGGCTGGGGCGACCTCAAGCTCCCCACCGGGGCGACGCTGTCGGCGGCCGAGGCGCTGCCCCGGCTCGCGATCGCCGTGCTGTACGTCTTCCTCGCCGAGATCGTGGTCGGCGCACTGGCGTTCTGGCTCTCCACGGCCACGGACGCCCCGCTCGGCGCGGTCGGCGGCGCGGTCTTCGCCTCCATCATCACCGGCGTGCTGGACGCCGTCACCGCGCTCGGCTCGCTGCGCGAGTGGCTGCCCGCGCACTGGCAGTACGCCTGGGCGGACGCGCTGCAGCCGCAACTGGAGTGGGGCGGCATGGTGCAGGGCGTGGTGCTGTCGCTGTCGTACGCGGTGGTGCTGTTGGCGCTGGCGTTCCGCGGGTTCGCGGCGAAGGACGTGGTGTCCTGAGGGACAGTGCTGGGCGGGCGGTGCGGGTGGTGCGGTCGGGTGCGGGGCGGGGTCAGCGGGTGCCGTCGCGGATCAGCAGCAGGTCGAGGTCGAGGGCGTGCGCCCGGGAGGCCCAGACCGGGAGGTGCTCGGTGAGGAACCAGGCCGCCTCCTCCATGTCGTCCTCGTCCAGCGCCTCGACGTCCTGCTCGTGGATCGACTCCGAGGCCAGCGCGGCGAGTTCGGCGAGCAGGTCGGCGGTGTCGGCGCGGGCCGCCAGGGTCGGGTACGGCCACGGCCAGTCGTAGCCGGCGTCGGCCGGGAACGGCCACGGGCGGGACCAGAGCGTGGCCAGCGCGGGCAGCTCCAGCCCCGTGAACACCTCCGTCAGGTCGTCCCAGTGCCGGCCCGGGACGGAGACCGCGCCCAGCGGCGTACCGAACGCGCCCGCCAGCGCGGGCAGCAGCGCGGTGTAGCGGGAGTCCGCGTCGGCGCGCAGCCGGCCGGAGAGCAGTTCGGTGAGCGCGGCGGAGGGCGGCACGCCGGGCAGCACGCGCTCGCCCGAGCCCGGCAGGCGGTGCAGGACGGCGGCGTCCACCGCGAAAGCGGAGAAGTACTGTTCGGCCATGCCCGCATTCTGCCCCGGCCGGGGGACAACTCGGTTGGTGGGGCCGGAGGTTGGCGGCCGGGTCGGACGGGGGCGGTGCGGGCGGCGGGCGGTGCGGGTGCGAAGGGGGTCCCGGCGCTCAGGAGAAGCGGAAGAGCTGGGACTCGGAGTCGGGCGTGCAGGTCTCGGTGGTCATGGTGTTGCCGCTTCCGTTGTCGGTGAGGCAGGTCTGGATGCCGTAGCCGAACTTGACCTGGAAGGCGCCGGAACCGGCGTCCGCGATCGTCCAGTAGATGATGCTGGCACCGGGGTTGCTCGATCCGGCGAGTTCGACGATGCGGGGGCCGGTGCCGCTGTATTCGCCGCCGAGGGTGATGCCGCTGTCGGCCTTGCACGCGGTGAAGGTGGTGCGGCCGAAGCTGTCGACGGCCCGGATCCAGCCGTAGGCGCTGTAGCCGCCGCCGACCACGGGCATGTTGGCGACCAGGGCGTCCGCCTTGGGGCCGATGGCCTGGCCGCTGCCGACGCTGATCAGACGGCCCCAGCCGCTGCCGCCGCAGCCCTTGGCCGGGCCCGAGCCGGTGGCGGGCGGGGTGGTCGGCTTGGGCTGGTTCGGGGTGCTGCCACTGCCGCTGTTGCTGGAGCCGCCGCCGGAAGCCGAGCCGGGGTTGCTGCCCGAGCCGGTGCCGGGGTTGCTGCCGCCCGAACTGTTCGTGGTGCCACCGGGGTTGCTGACGCCGCCGTTGCCGGTGCCCGGGTTGGCGCCGGTGCCGGGGTCGGTGCCCGGCGGGACGGGGTTGCCGGCCTGGTCGGTGGCCGGGGCGGAGGCGGGCGGGGTGGGGTCGGCCTGGGTGGTGCCCGGGGCGGTGGACGGCGGGGCGGCGCCCGCGGCCGGGCCGGTGGCGGGGCCGCCGGGGCTGCCGGGGCTCGGGGCGGAACCGGCGGTGGTCTGCTGGTCCGGGTGCTGCCAGGGCAGCAGGTCGAACTGCTGGGCCGTCACGCCACCGCCGCCGACCAGGACCACCGGCAGGATCAGGGTGGCCAGGCGGCGGCGCCCGGCGCGCTTGTCCGGGGCCGGGGAGCTCTCCGGCACGGCGGGGGCGGGGGGTACGGCGGGCGTGGCGGACGCGGCCGGTGCCGGGGCCGGGAGGGCCGGTGGGGGTTCGACGGGCTCGGGTGCGGAGAGCACCGCGCCGAACCCGGCCGGGGTGGACATCGCCTGGCGGGCGGCGAGGGCCATCGCCGCCGCGTCCCGGTGGCGGTCCTCGGGCTGCTTGGCGAGCGCCCGGGCGACCAGCGCCCGGACCGGCGCGGGTATCTCCGCGGGCAGCTCGGGCACCGGCTCGCGGACGTGCTTGAGCACCACTTCGAGTGGCGTCCCGCCGGTGAACGGCACTGCGCCGGCCAGCAGTTCGTACAGCACCACGCCGACCGAGTACAGGTCGGACACGGCCGAGGCGTCCTTGCCCTCGGCGCGTTCCGGGGCCATGTACAGGGCGGTGCCGATCACCGCGTGCGAGGTGGTGATCCGGCTGTCGGCGAGGGAGCGGGCGATGCCGAAGTCGGTGACGGTGATCCGGCCGTCCGCGTCGATCATCAGGTTGGACGGCTTGATGTCCCGGTGCACGATGCCCTGCTGGTGCGCGGCGTGCAGCGCGTCCAGCACCTGGGCCGCGACGTCCAGCGCCCGGTCGGGCGGGAAGGCGGTGCGGCCGCGGGCCCGGTCGAGCGGCTTGCCGGTCAGCAGCTCCATCACGATGTACGCGGTCCGGGCGTCCGGATCGGTGCCGTCCTCGCCGTAGTCGTGGATGTGCACCACGCCGCGGTGGTTCATCGCGGCCAGCACCGTCGCCTCGCGGCGGAACCGGGCGGCGAAGACCTCGTCCTCCAGCAGCGCCGGAAGCACGATCTTCACCGCGACCTGACGGCCCAGCACCTGGTCCTCGGCCCGCCAGACCTCGCCCATCGCGCCGCTGCCGAGCCGTTCGGAGAGGGCGTAGCGGCCCCCGAGCACGGTCCCCCGACCCCACATGTCCCGCAGTCCCCCGAGCATGTTGTACGACGTGTCAGCAGTGATTCTCGCTGTTCGAACGCGCGGGGGGAAGCCGCTGCCGCCCCCGACCCCGTCCGACCGCGGCGACTCTACACCCGTTGCGCGGCACAACTGCCGGACGGAGGCGACGGGATGAGGGGAGGTCAGCTCGGGAAGCCGGCCGGGGAGCCGGCCGGGGAGGCGGCCGCCCCGTGCGTGTGCGGTGCTCCCGGAAGGGCGGGGCCGGGGCCGGGGTGCGGCCGGGCCCCGCCCTCCGGTGGGAGGTCAGCGGCGCAGGCGGGCGTCGGCGGCGAGGGACTCGACCAGGGCCTCGACGCTCGCGGGCGGGAGGCCGCGGGAGACGAACCAGGCGCCGACGTTCCGGACGTCCCGCTCCAGGAAGGAGAGGCCGCGCGGGTTGGCCACCACGTCGACGATCTGCGGGACGTCGATGATCACCAGGCGGCCGCGGTGCACCAGGATGTTGTACGCCGACAGGTCTCCGTGGGCGTAGCCGTCGTAGGCCAGCAGCGCGAGGCTGCGGCCCAGCTGGGCCCACAGGTCGTCGATGTCGGCCTCCTCGGTGCGGAGTTGGGCCAGCCGGGGCGCGGCCGTGCCGTCCTCGTCGCCGACGAACTCCATCAGGATCTCGGTGCCGGTGATCTGCACCGGGTACGGCACGGCGACACCGGCCGACCAGAGCCGGCACAGCGCGGTGAACTCGGCCGCCGCCCACTGGCCGGCGATCGCCTCCTTGCCGAAGGCGGTGCGCTTGGCCATCGCCCGGCTGACCCGGGACTCCTTGTGCTGGCGGCCCTCGAGGTAGCCGGAATCGCGGTGGAACATCCGGTGCTGGGCGTCCCGGTACCGCTTGGCGGCCATCAGGGTGCGCCGGCCGGTGTCGGGGACGGCGCGCTCCAGCAGGAAGACGTCCGCCTCCTTGCCGGTCTTCACGATGCCCAATTCGGTGTCCACCGCGGCGAGTTCGGTGACGACCCAGTCGGGGCGCGGCTCGGGGCCCTTCTCGGTCGGGGTGGACTGGTCCCAGGTGGACCAGCGGTCGCCGACGGCGGGGCCGTCGGTCACCGGGACGAGGAACTCCTGCTCGGCGTCGTCGTAGTCGTAGCCGTCGGTGCTCTCGTGGCCGTCGGCCTCGAACCCGGCCGGGGCGAAGTAGTCGTACTCGGGCTGGGAGTCGTCGAAGCGGTCGGCCCGGCGGCCGCGACGGGAAGCGCCCTTGGGGCGGATGCGGGAGAAGGAATCGCTGTCGGCAAAGCGCTCGCGCACTGCGGTGGCTCCTGTGGAGTGGCCCACCGGGGCGCGGGATGACGCGCGATCAGCCGGTGGGAAGAAGACGGGGGGAGGCGTATGGCGCGCACACGAAGGCGCACCGCGTCACGGCGGCAACCATCGGTCTGCACCTCCTCTCGTCGGGCCCGCGAACGCGCAGTGGCGCGGCGGGACGTGGACCACTCTAGCGAGTGGGGGGCGGGGCGCAAGGGGTTTTTCGGAGGGGGATCGGAGCGGGGGGAGGAGGAGCGGGGCGGCGGCGGGGCGGGTGGCCGGGCGCGCAGTTCCCCGCGCCCCCCGGCGGGGCGCGGGATGGGGGAAGCGGGAGGGACGGGAGGGGGCGATGGAGAGGGGCGATGGAGAGGGGCGATGGAGAGGGGGCGGGAGGGGGAGGCGGGCGGGAGGAGGAAGGGCGGTCGGTGTGGCGGGGTGGGGAAGTTCCCTATCAGGACGTAAAGTGGGGTGGAATAGGGAAGGATAGGGAATGAATGATTTCTACTCCGTCGAGGACGTGGCGGAGCTGCTCGGCCTGCACGTGAAGACCGTGCGGGGGTATGTGCGGGACGGGAAGCTCAAGGCGGTGCGGATCGGGAAGCAGTACCGGATCGCGCGGGCGGAGGTGGAGGC
The DNA here is from genome assembly GCF_026802215.1 of Kitasatospora sp. YST-16. Lineage (NCBI taxonomy): Bacteria > Bacillati > Actinomycetota > Actinomycetes > Kitasatosporales > Streptomycetaceae > Kitasatospora > Kitasatospora sp. YST-16. The sequence continues at coordinate 1,657,948 of NZ_CP113837.1, read as the reverse complement.
GTTCACGGGGGGCGGGATGCCTTCGCGGCCGGCGCGGGTGGACGTTTCGGCGGTGGTGCAGGTGGAGGGGGTGGGGGCGCGGGACGCGGACCGGTTGGTGACGGGGGTGCTGGCGGCGGCGGGGGCGTGGTCGGGCGGGCCGCGGCCGCTGTGGGTGCAGGCGGTGCGGGAGGAGGAGCGGAGCGCGTTGCGGTTCGTGGTGATGGGGCCGCCGCGGCGGGTGGCGGACATGTTGGCGTTGATCGACGACCTGACGGGAGAGGTGCGCTGATGGAGGTTCAGGAGCTGGGCGGGGCGCGGGTGTTGGTGGCCGGGGCGGCGGGGGAGCCGGTGGCGGGGGAGCGCGAGGCGCTGGACCTGCTGGGCGACGCGTACTACCAGGAGGCGTCCTGGGTGGCGCTGCCGGTGGAGCGGCTGGGGGCGGAGTTCTTCCGGCTGCGCAGCGGGGTCGCGGGGGCGGTGGTGCAGAAGTTCGCGCAGTACCGGATGGGGCTGGCGGTGGTGGGGGACGTCTCGGCGCGGGTGGCGGAGTCGGACGCGCTGCGGGACTTCGTCCGGGAGAGCAACCGGGGCCTGCAGCTGTGGTTCGTCGAGGACCTGCCGGGGCTGGCCGGGCGGCTGGCGGACCGGGGCGTTATCCGGGGCAGTTGACTTGGACGCGAGGTCTTCCGGTGCCAGGTGACATGTGCAATTGTACATGTCACCTGGCCGTCGGGGGTTGCCCCGACGGCCTCCGACCCTCCGCCGCGGACCCCCACCGCGGCGTCACATCGGCCCGGAGGCCCCCACGTGCGAACCTTCCGGAAATCAGCCGCGTCCGTAGGACGGGCGACGAGTCTGCTGCTGTCCCTGAGCATGGCCCTGGGCTTCGTCGGCGCGCTGGCGCCGACCGCCGGCGCCGCCCAGGCCGGGCAGCAGGCGGCCGCGGCCAAGCCCGCGAAGCCGGCCAAGTCGGCGAAGTCGGCACCGCGCAGCACCGAGGCGGCCGAGCGCCGCAAGGACTCCGACCGCGACGTGCGGGCGGACGCCAGCAAGCGGCCGCCGCTGGCGGCCAAGGGCGAGCCCGGCGCGGCGCGGTCGCTGGCCGCCGCGGCGACCTGCAGCGCCTCGGACTTCACCGGCCGCACCGGCAGCGCCCTGGTGACGCAGATCAAGGCGTCCACCGTGGACTGCGTCAACTCGCTGTTCCTGCTCAAGGGCAACGACGCGAAGCTGGCCTTCAACGAGTCGCAGATGGTCAGCGTGGCCAACGCGCTGCGCGACCTGTCCGCCAGCTACCCGGGCGACGACTCCACTTCGGCCACCCAGGTGGTGCTGTACCTGCGGGCCGGCTACTACGTGCAGTGGTACAACCCGGACGTGGTCGGCACGTACGGCAGCAGCCTGAAGAGCGCGATCGAGGGCGGCCTGGACCGCTTCTTCGGCAGCGCGCACTCGCAGGACGTCACCGACGCGAACGGCGCCACCCTGGGCGAGGCGGTCACCCTGATCGACAGCGCCGCCGAGAACGCCCGCTACCTGAACGTCGTCAAGCGGCTGCTGAACGGCTACAACAGCAGCTACGACGCGTCCTGGTACATGGTCAACGCCGTCAACAACACCTACACGGTGCTCTGGCGCGGCCACCAGAACAGCGACTTCCTGCCCGCCGTGCAGGCCGACCCGAGCGTGCTGGACGCCCTGCAGTCCTTCGCCTCCCGCAACAACGCGATGCTCGGCGGCAGCAACGACTTCCTGGTCTCCAACGCGGGCCGCGAGCTGGGCCGCTTCCTCCAGTACCCGGCGCTGCAGGCCAAGGTCCGGCCGCTGGTGAAGAGCCTGCTGGACCAGAGCTCGATCACCGGCCGCACCGCCGCGCTGTGGGTCGGCCTGGCCGAGATGACCGACAGCTACGACCGGGCCAACTGCTCGTACTACGGCACCTGCGACCTGGCGAACCGGCTCAAGGCCGCGGTGCTGACGGTCAACTACACCTGCAGCCCCAGCATCAGGATCATCGCCCAGGCGCTGACCGCCGACCAGCTGACCACCGCCTGCACCAGCCTCAAGGGCCAGGACGCCTACTTCCACAGCGTGGTCCGGGACACCGGCGCGGTGGCGAACGACAACAACTCCACCATCGAGGTGGTGGTCTTCCACTCCAGCAGCGACTACCAGACCTACGCCGGCACCATCTTCGGGATCTCCACCGACAACGGCGGCATGTACCTGGAGGGCGACCCGGCCGCGGCGGGCAACCAGCCCCGGTTCATCGCCTACGAGGCCGAGTGGGTCCGCCCGGCCTTCCAGATCTGGAACCTCAACCACGAGTACACCCACTACCTCGACGGCCGGTTCGACATGGCCGGCGACTTCAACGCCGGCATGACCACCCCGACCGTCTGGTGGGTCGAGGGCTTCGCCGAGTACGTCTCCTACTCGTACCGGAACGTCGAGTACACCGACGCGCTCACCCAGGCCGGGCAGCACACCTACGCGCTGTCCACCCTGTTCGACACCACCTACGACAACGCCGACCAGACCCGGATCTACAACTGGGGCTACCTGGCGGTCCGCTACATGCTCCAGTCGCACCGCTCCGACCTGGACGCCGTGCTGGCCAAGTACCGCGCCGGTGACTGGAACGGGGCCCGGACGATCCTCAAGACCACCATCGGCACCCGCTACGACGCCGACTTCAACGCCTGGCTGACCGCCTGCAACACCGGCAACTGCGGCACCCCGACCACCCCCACCGTCCCCGAGTGCACCGGCGCCGACACCCGGCAGCTCGACCGGGGCTGCGGCCGCTCCAGCGTCGCCGCCACCGTCGGCAACTACGCCTACTTCTACCTGTACGTCCCGGCCGGCACCACCAGCCTGACCATCACCGCGAGCGGCGGCACCGGCAACGCCGACCTCTACTACAACGGCGCCAACTGGGCCACCACCGGCTCCTACACCGCCAAGTCCACCGGCAGCGGCAACGCCGAGACCCTCACCATCAGCAACCCGCCCGCGGGCTACAACTACGTCAGCCTCTACGGCCAGCAGTCCTTCAGCGGCGCCTCCGTCAGCACCTCGTACTGACCGGCCCCGCGCCGAACGGCCCGGCCCACCCACCGGTGGGCCGGGCCCCCGCGCGTCCCGGGATGGGCGATCATGGAGGGTCCGCACCACCCGCAGCACCGAGGAGCCCGACCCGTGGCCGAGATCGTCCTGTTCCACTCCGCGTACGGCCTGCGCCCCGCCGTCACCGAGGCCGCCGACCGGCTGCGCGCCGCCGGGCACACCGTGCACACCCCGGACCTGTACGAGGGCCGGACCTTCGACGAGCTGGAGGAGGGCATGGCGTACCGCGACGAGGTCGGCAACGACGAGCTGCTGCGGCGCGCGGTCGGCGCGGTCGCGCCGCTGCTGCCGGCGGCGGGCGGGCTGGTGTACGCCGGGTTCTCGCTCGGCGGGTCGCTGGCGCAGAACCTGGCGCTGGCCGACGAGCAGGCCCGCGGCCTGCTGCTCCTGCACGGCACCTCCGACCTGCGGGAGGACGCCGCCACGGAGATCCCGGTGCAGCTGCACGTCGCCGAGCCGGACGCGTTCGAGTCCGAGGACTGGCTGAACACCTGGTACCTGCTGATGACCCGGGCCGGGGCCGACGTCGAGGTGCACCGCTACCGGGGCGCCGGGCACCTGTACACCGACGCGGACCTGCCCGACCACGACGCCGAGGCCGCCGAGCGGACCTGGGCGGCCGCGCTGGCGTTCCTGGCCGAGCTGGACGAGCAGGACGAGCAGGGCTGACGGGCCGTCAGGGCCGGCGGGCGCTCAGGACGCGAAGACCACCGTGCGGCTCTCCGCGCCGGGCTCCAGGAAGGCCAGCAGCCGCTCGCCCTCCCGCTCCAGCTCCGGGCGCCAGGCGTGCGGCAGCAGCGGGGTGAGGGTGAGCACGGCCGCGCCCCGGGTGCAGCGGTGCTCCCAGACGCCCGCGACCAGGCCGTCCACCAGATAGGAGGCCAGCAGCGTCCCGTTGACCGCGCGGTAGACCTGCCGGTGGATCGCGGCGGGCAGCATCCGGGTGCGGTCGGCGTGCGAGAGCAGCGCGGCGTCCCACTTCGGCAGGAAGCGCACCGGCAGCTCGCGGTCCGGGTCGGACGGCGGCGGGGCGCCGGGCAGGTCGAGCAGTTCGCGGCCGTCCTCGGCCCGGTGGCGGACCAGCCCGCCCTGCCGGTCCAGTTCGGCCAGCGCCGGGTCGACCTGGCCCAGCCGCAGGCCGCCGAAGTGCGCGACGTCGGCCCGCGAGGCCGGGCCGTAGCCGGCCAGGTAGCGGCGCACCAGGCGGGCGGTGGCGGCCGGTAGATCTGTCGGCAGCTCGCCGTCCCACAGCACCATCCGGGGCTTGCCGTGCGCCCGCCAGTGTCCGGACGGGGCGACGTGCACCAGCGGGAGCAGCGCCCGCGGGTAGTGCAGCAGGTCCTCGGTGCGGACCCGGCCGCCGGAGGCCAGCGCGGTGTGCTCGCGCAGCTCCTCGGCGCTGCGCGGGACGGCCGCGAAGGCCCGCAGCGAGGCTTCCAGGGCCGCCTCGTCCAGGCCGGTGTCCCGGTGCCGGCCGCGCAGCTCGGTGAGCCAGCGGCGGCGCCAGGCCGCCGCCAGGTGCCCGTAGTCGGCGCCGGAGACCAGGTGCAGGGTGCCGCGCATCAGTGTCGACTTGACCACGGTGCCGTCCCGCAGGGCGGCCTCCAGCTCAGGCTGCCCGAAACCGGGCAGCCGGGCCCAGAGCGCCAGGTGCGGCGACGGCGAGTACTGCGCCTGCAGCGCGGCCAGCCGGGACACCGCCGCGGCGGCGGTCAACCCCTCGGTGCGGTGCAGCAGTTGGCGCTCGAAGTAGCCGACCGTCAGCTCGCGGTCGGACAGGGTGCGGACGTCGGGCATCGCCGGGCCTCCCGGGCACGGTCGCAGGGACGGCCCATTCTGACAGCCGGTCAGGACACCGGTGGGACGGGCGGCGGCGGGGGGTAGGCGTACGCGGCGCCGTGGCCGGCCGCGGGCGGTTGCGGCGGGGCGGCGGGCGGCTGCGGGGCGCCCGGGGGAGGCGCGCCCCACGGGCCGGGCGCGGGCGCGGACGGGCCGGGCAGCGGGCCGGGGCCGGAGGCCGGCACGTGGCCGGCGGGGCCGGGGGCGAACGGCGGCTGCGGGTAGCCGGTCGGGACGGCCCGGGCGCCCGGGGCCCGGGTGGCGGCCACCGCGAGGACGACGACCAGGAACACCACCACGTTCAGCACGTGGGTGAGGGTCAGCAGCAGGTGGTCGAGCGGCTTGGTCGCGTAGCCCGCCTCGCCGAGCGGCCCGGTGAACAGCACCCACAGCTGGGTGGCCGAGGCGTACCCGACGTACCCGGTCAGCGCCACCGCGGCCCCGCGCACCCAGGCCGCCCCGGCGAACGCCCGGAACGCCGTCACCAGGGCGACCACCAGGTAGGCGGCGGAGGCGCCGCCGAAGACGGCCGGGCCGGCCATCATCCGCTGGTAGGAGAAGCCGAGCGCGGTGGGCAGGTAGCCGCTGCCCGCCTTGTTCAGGTCGTACGCCAGGACGGCGACCAGGGCGAGGGCCTGGAACAGCAGCACGGTGCCGATCACCGGCAGCCCGCCGGGCCTGCGGGGCGACTGGTAAGGAGGTGGTGCGAAGGCCATGGCGTCTCCCCCTGGGAACGTCCGCGCGGGTCGCGCGGTGGTGTGAGGGGACGGTACCGGAGGGGATTAGACTCGGGGGCGCGATCCCGGAAGCCGTGGTCCGAGCCCTGGTGGTGGCTCGGGCCTTACGTGTTTCAGCCCTCTCCCAGGACCCCGGAGGCCCCGCCTTGAGCGACCAGCCGTACGCGCACCTGCACGTCCACACCGAGTACTCGATGCTGGACGGCGCCGCCCGGCTGAAGCAGCTGTTCAAGGAGGTCGAGCGGCTGGGGCAGACCCACGTGGCGATGACCGACCACGGCAACATGTACGGCGCCGCCGAGTTCCACAAGCAGGCCACCGCGGCGGGCATCACCCCGGTGATCGGCATCGAGGCGTACGTCGCGCCGGACTCCCGGTCCAACACCAAGCGCGTGCTGTGGGGCCAGCCGCACCAGAAGAAGGACGACGTCTCGGCGTCCGGCGCGTACACCCACAAGACCATCTGGGCCCGGAACAAGGAGGGCCTGCACAACCTCTTCAAGCTGACCTCGCGCTCCTACGCAGAGGGCTGGCTGGTGAAGTGGCCGCGGATGGACAAGGAGATCATCTCCGAGCACGCGGCGGGCCTGATGGCCACCACCGGCTGCCCGTCCGGCGAGGTGCAGACCCGGCTGCGGCTGGGCCAGTTCGACGAGGCGGTCCGCTCGGCGGCCGAGTACCAGGACATCTTCGGCAAGGAGAACTACTTCCTGGAGCTGATGGACCACGGCCTGGACATCGAGAAGCGGGTCCGCGACGGCCTGATCGAGATCAGCAAGAAGCTGAACATCCCGCCGGTGGTCACCAACGACTCGCACTACACCACCGAGGGCGACGCGGGCGCGCACGACCTGCTGCTGTGCGTGCAGACCGGCAAGAACCTCTCCGACCCGGACCGCTTCCGGTTCGACGGCACCGGCTACTACATCAAGTCGGCCGCCGAGATGTACGGCCTGGACTCCTCGGACGCCTGGCAGGAGGGCTGCCGCAACAGCCAGCTGCTGGTCGCCCAGCGGGTCGACACCGCCGGCATGTTCGAGTTCAAGAACCTGATGCCGCGCTTCCCGATCCCGGAGGGCTTCGAGTCCGAGGCGGACTTCTTCAAGTCCAAGGTCTGGGAGGGCATGGACTGGCGCTTCCCGGGCGGCTACGACGAGGAGCACAAGAAGCTCGCCGAGTACGAGATGGACACCATCATCCAGATGGGGTTCCCGGCGTACTTCCTCGTGGTCGCCGACTTCATCATGTGGGCCAAGAGCCAGGGCATCGCGGTCGGCCCCGGCCGCGGCTCGGCGGCCGGCTCGCTGGTCGCCTACGCGATGGGCATCACCGACCTCGACCCGATCCCGCACGGCCTGATCTTCGAGCGCTTCCTCAACCCCGAGCGCATCTCGATGCCCGACGTCGACATCGACTTCGACGAGCGCCGGCGCGGCGACGTGATCCGCTACGTGACCGAGAAGTGGGGCTCCGACAAGGTCGCCATGATCGTCACGTACGGCACCATCAAGGCGAAGGCCGCCATCAAGGACTCCTCCCGGGTCCTGGGCTACCCGTACGCGATGGGCGACCGGATCACCAAGGCGATGCCGCCGGACGTGATGGGCAAGGGCATCCCGCTGTCCGGCATCACCGACTCCTCGCACCCGCGCTACGGCGAGGCGGGCGAGATCCGCGGCCTGTACGAGAACGACCCGGACGTCCGCAAGGTGATCGACACCGCGCGCGGCATCGAGGGCCTGATCCGGCAGCCCGGCGTGCACGCGGCCGGCGTGATCATGTCCGCCGAGCCGCTGACCGACCACATCCCGGTCTGGACCCGGCACACCGACGGCGTGACGATCACCCAGTTCGACTACCCCACTTGCGAGGGCCTCGGCCTGCTCAAGATGGACTTCCTCGGACTGCGCAACCTGACGATCATGGACGACGCGGTCAAGGCGATCGAGAAGAACAAGGGCGTCAAGATCGAGCTGCTCCAGCTGCCGCTGGACGACAAGCCCGCCTACGAACTGCTCGCCCGCGGCGACACGCTGGGCGTCTTCCAGCTCGACGGCGGCCCGATGCGCTCGCTGCTGCGCCTGATGAAGCCCGACAACTTCGAGGACATCTCCGCCGTCCTGGCGCTGTACCGACCGGGCCCGATGGGCGTCAACTCGCACACCAACTACGCGCTGCGCAAGAACGGCCAGCAGGAGATCACCCCGATCCACCCGGAGCTGGAGGAGCCGCTCAAGGAGATCCTGGAGCCGACCTACGGCCTGATCGTCTACCAGGAGCAGGTGCAGAAGGCCGCGCAGATCCTGGCCGGCTACTCGCTCGGCCAGGCCGACCTGCTGCGCCGCGCGATGGGCAAGAAGAAGAAGGAGATCCTGGAGGCCGAGTTCGTCCCGTTCCAGAAGGGCTGCCGGGAGCGCGGCTACTCGGACGCGGCGATCCAGGCGGTCTGGGACGTGCTGGTGCCGTTCTCCGGCTACGCCTTCAACAAGGCGCACACCGCGGGCTACGGGCTGGTCTCGTACTGGACGGCGTACCTGAAGGCCAACTACCCGGCCGAGTACATGTCGGCGCTGCTCACCTCGGTCAAGGACGACAAGGACAAGTCCGCGGTCTACCTGAACGAGTGCCGCAAGATGGGCATCCAGGTGCTGCCGCCGGACGTCAACGAGTCGGACGCCGACTTCACCCCGCACGGCAGCGAGACCGTCCGGTTCGGCCTGACCGCGATCCGCAACGTCGGCGGGCCGGTGGTGGAGTCGATGATCCGCACCCGCAAGGCCAAGGGGAAGTACGCCTCGTTCCCGGACTTCCTGGAGAAGGTCGAGTCGGTGGTGTGCAACAAGCGCACCGTGGAATCGCTGATCAAGGCCGGCTCCTTCGACTCGCTCGGGCACACCCGCAAGGGCCTGAGCGCCCAGTTCGAGCCGATGATCGACAACGTGGTCGGGATCAAGCGCAAGGAGGCCGAGGGCCAGTTCGACCTGTTCAGCTCCGCTGACATGGGGCACAGCGGCGGCGACAGCGTCTCCGACGAGCCCTCGTTCGGGCTGGACGTGGTGTTCTCCGAGGAGGAGTGGGAGAAGTCCTTCCTGCTCACCCAGGAGCGCGAGATGCTCGGCCTGTACGTCTCCTCGCACCCGCTGAACGGCATCGAGCACGTGCTGGCCGACAAGTCGGACTGCGCGGTCGCCGACCTGGCCGAGCGGCCGGACGGCACGATCGTGACGATCGGCGGCATCATCTCGGGCCTGCAGCGCAAGATGACCAAGCAGGGCAACGCCTGGGCGATCGCCACCGTCGAGGACCTGGCCGGCTCGATCGACTGCATGTTCTTCCCGGCCAGCTACCAGCTGGTCTCCTCCCAACTGGTCGAGGACGCCGTGGTGTTCGTCCGCGGCAAGCTCGACAAGCGGGAGGACGTGCCGCGGCTGATGGGCATGGAGCTGTCGGTGCCCGACCTGAGCAACGTCGGGGCGCAGCTGCCGATCGTGATCACCGTGCCGGAGAACAAGCTGACCCCGCCGATCGTCACCCGGCTCGGCGAGGTGCTGGGCAGCCACCGGGGCAGCACCGAGGTGCACGTCCACCTGCGCGGCCGGACCAGGACGGTGGTGCTGCGCCTGGACCGGCACCGGGTGAAGTCCGACCCGGCGCTGTTCGGCGACCTCAAGCAGCTGCTCGGGCCGAGCTGCCTGGCCGGCTGAGCGCGCGGGGCGCCGGAAGGCGCGAAGGGCCCCGGCGGAGCGCGTCTCCGCCGGGGCCCGGGTGGCCGTGCCGAAGGGGCGTCAGAACTCCTTGACCACCACGGTCTTGCCGCCCTTGTCGTGGAAGCACTGCTGGAGCGGCTTGTCCCAGAGCAGGGACAGGCAGTTGACCAGCGAGAACAGGCCGCCGATGTACGGGACCAGGAACGGGCCGCCGTAGACGCCCGCCCGGGTCCACAGCTCGTTGTCGGTCGGACGGCCGCCGGTGGCCGCGCTGACCACCCGCAGCCGCATCGCCTTCTTGCCGACGGTCTGGCCGTGCTGGGTCAGCATCATGCCGCCCTCGTAGGCCACCAGGACCACCGCGGCGAGCAGGTAGTAGAGGAAGCTGCCCATCGTGATGACGGCCACGATGATCAACGGGACGATCAGGACCGCCGCGTCGATCAGGCGGGCCAGGAAGCGGTCCACCGGCGCGGCGAGGACCCGGGTGCCCGGCACGGGCTGGGCGCCGGGCGGCGGGGTCGGGCCGAGCCAGCCCGGGAACGCACCCTGCGGGGTGCTGCCGTAGGGGTCCTGCGGAGGCCCGTAGCCGGGAGGGGTGTTGCTGCTCATGCGTGCGACTCCAGCTCAACTGTGGGGAATCCTGGAGTTGTTGTACCGGTCCCGGGGTGAACCAGGGAAGGAAGATCCGATAATCGTTACTCAGCGCCAGTGGTAACGGAGCCGCAACGCGTCCACCACCAGCCGGAACCGGGCCCGGTCCAGCGCGCACGCCTCGCGCCGCATCCCGCCGTCCCGCACCCGGAACACCCGGTCCAGCGCCACCCAGGAGTCCCGCCCGCTGCGGTCCCACGGGCCCGCGCCCAGCGGCACCCAGTCCCGGTCGTCGTCGTGCCCCTTGCTGGAGAGCATCACCGTCAGCAGCGAGCCCCCCGCCTCCCGGGCCACCACCAGCACCGGCCGGTCCTTGCCCCGCCCGTCGTTCTCCTCGTACGGCACCCACGTCCAGACGATCTCGCCCGGGTCCGGGTCGCCGTCGTGGTCCGGCGCGTACTCGGTGCGCACCGGGCCCACGCCCTCGGCCCGGACCTCCACCGTGGCGTCCGGCCCGAACCGGCCCGGCTGCTCCTGCTGCTCGTTCAACTGATGCATGGCGGAAGGCTATCGACCGCCCCCCGGGAACGGGAGGTCAGGCCGAGCGCAGTTCGGCCGGGACGGCCGCGTGCAGGGCCGCCGCGAAGGCCGCCACCGCCGGGTGCGCCGCCGCACCGGCCCGGAACGCGGTGCGGGTGCGCCGGTACAGCGGCAGCCGGGTCAGCGTCACGCCCGGCGGGCAGCGGCCGATGCCCAGGTGCGGCACCAGCGCCACCCCCTGGCCCACCGCCACCAGGGCCAGCTGGGCCGCGAAGTCGTCCACCAGGTGGCGCACCCGCGGCGCGAACCCGGCGGACTGGCAGACCCGCTGCACCATCGCGTGGCAGAGCGTCCCGGCCGGCGCGGTGATCCACGGGCTGTCCCGGTGCCCGGCCAGCGTGCCGCCGGAACGGGCCGCCAGGTACAGCGGCTCGGCGAACACCGGACCGGTCAGCGCCACCCCCTCCTCCGGCTCGCCCGGCACCAGGTCGTACTCGTGCACCAGCGCCACGTCCAACTCGCCCGCGCGCAGCGCCCCGGCCACCGCCGCCGGGTCCACCTCGCTCACCATTGGCTCCAACTCCGGGTGCCGGGAAGCCAGTTCGGCCAGCGCCGCGGGCACCAGGGCGCGCACCGCGGACGGGTAGGCGCCGATCCGCAGCGGCCCGGCCGGCCCGCTGCGGGCGTGCGCCAGCTCGGCGTCCGCCCGCTCCAGCAGCTCCAGCACCGCCTCGGTGTGCCGCACCAGGTTCCGCCCCGCCGGGGTCAGCGCCACCCGGCGCCCGGTCCGCTCCAGCAGCGGCACCCCCGCCTCCCGCTCCAGCACCGACAGCTGCTGGGACACCGCCGAAGGGCTGAACGCCAACGCCTCCGCGACCGCCGCGATCGTCCCCAGCCGGGCCAGTTCGCGCAGCAACCGCAACCTTCGCACCTCGAGCATCGGCCCAGCTTACGAGAACCATCGGAAATGTGAACTGGACCCGCACGGTCATCGCCCGGCAGGCTTCCCGCATGGAACTGCACGGCATCCACGTCCCGCTGGTCACGCCCTTCACCGCCGACGGCGCCGTCGCCCTCGACGCCCTGGAACGGCTCGCCCGCGACAGCCTGGAAGCCGGCGCCGCCGGCCTGGTCGCCCTCGGCACCACCGGCGAGCCCGGCTCGCTCACCACCGCCGAACAGGACGCGGTGATCGAGGTCTGCCGCCGGGCCTGCGACGCCCACGGCGCCCCGCTCACCGTCGGCGCGGGCCACGGCGGCACCGCCCGCACCGCCGAGGCGCTCGCCGCGCTGGACGGCCGGGCCGACGCCGCCCTGGTCGCCGTCCCCGCCTTCGTCCGCCCCGGCGAGGCCGGCGTCCTCGCCCACTTCCGGGCCCTCGCCGGGACGAGCCCGCTGCCGCTGGTGATCTACCACATCCCCTACCGCACCGGGCAGCCGCTCGGCGCCGCCACCCTGCTGGAGCTGCTCGCCCTGCCCGCGGTGGCCGGGGTCAAGTACGCGCCCGGCGGCATCGACGAGGAGACGATCGCCCTGCTGGCCGCCGGACCGCGCGGCGTCATGGCCGGCGACGACCTGTTCCTCTCCCCGCTGCTCGCCCTCGGCGCCGACGGCGGCATCCTGGCCTCCGCCCACCTGGAGACCGCCCGCTTCGTCGCCCTGCACCGGGCCTGGCAGGACGGCGACGCCGCACTCGCCCGCAAGCTCGGCGCCGAACTCGCCGGACTCTCCCGCACCGCCTTCGCCGGCCCCAACCCGACCGCGCTCAAGGCCCTGCTGCACCGCGCCGGCCGCATCCCCACCCCCGCGGTGCGGCTGCCGCTGCTCGCGCACGACTGAGCGGCGGCCGCTCGCACGCAGGATTTCCGGCGGGAACGGGCCCGCGCAGGAGGGATTTCCGCCGCGGACGGCAAGCGTTCACGCTTTGGGACGCCCCCGCGAAAACCCGCTCTGACAAGGCATGATGGGCCGGGACAACCGGCCCAACCGGTAGCAGGAGGAGAGACGGATGAGGATCGGCATCGTAGGTGCCACCGGTCAGGTCGGCGGCGTGGTCCGCGAGATCCTGGCGGAACGGAACTTCCCGGTCGAGCAGCTGCGGCTGTTCGCCTCGGCCCGCTCGGCGGGGCGCGCCCTGCCCTGGAAGGACACCGAGGTCACCGTCGAGGACGCCGCCACGGCCGACTACAGCGGCCTGGACATCGTGATCTTCTCGGCGGGCGGCGCCACCTCCAAGGCGCTCGCCCCCAAGGTCGCCGCCGCCGGAGCCGTCGTCATCGACAACTCCTCCGCCTGGCGCCGCGACCCCGAGGTCCCGCTGGTCGTCGCCGAGGTCAACCCCGACGCGATCGCCGAGCGCCCCAAGGGCATCATCGCCAACCCGAACTGCACCACCATGGCCGCGATGCCCGTGCTGCGCCCGCTGCACGAGGAGTCCGAGCTGGTCGCCCTGGTGGTCTCCACCTACCAGGCGGTCTCCGGCTCCGGCCTGGCCGGCGTCTCCGAGCTGCACGAGCAGGCCCGCAAGGTCGTCGACGGGGCCGCCGCCCTCGTCCACGACGGCGCCGCCGTCGAGTACCCGGCGCCCGGCGTCTACCAGCGCCCGATCGCGTTCAACGTCGTCCCGCTGGCCGGCTCGATCGTCGACGACGGCAGCAACGAGACCGACGAGGAGCAGAAGCTCCGCCACGAGAGCCGCAAGATCCTCGGCATCCCCGAGCTCAAGGTCTCCGGCACCTGCGTGCGCGTCCCGGTCTTCACCGGCCACTCGCTCCAGGTCAACGCCCGCTTCGCCCGCCCGCTCAGCCCCGAGCGCGCCACCGAGCTGCTCACCGGCGCCCCCGGCGTCCAGCTCACCGACATCCCCACCCCGCTGCAGGCCGCCGGCCAGGACCCGAGCTACGTCGGCCGGATCCGCGCCGACGAGACCGCCGAGCACGGCCTGTCGCTGTTCCTGTCCAACGACAACCTGCGCAAGGGCGCGGCGCTCAACGCCGTGCAGATCGCCGAACTGGTCGCCGAGGAACTGCGCGGCTGATCCGGGCCGCACCCCTGCGACGGGCCCCCGGGACGACGACCGCCCCGGGGGCCCCTCGCGTCCGCACCGGCTCACTGGCCCGGATGCGCCCCCGCCCCGTCGACCTCCAGCGGCAGCACCTCGGACACCGCGCCCGCCGTCCACTTGTCGCCCGGCGCGTACCACTGGAACGCGCCCGGGCCGCGGGCCGGCACGTTCACCGCGAGCAGGCCGTCGGCGTCCGTGCGGGCGGTGGCCAGGGTGGTCCAGGTGTCGCTGCCCACCGGACGGAACTGCAGGTACGCGGCGGTGCCCTGCTGCGGGACCTCGGCCTTGCGGTCCCAGTCGGCCCGCTGCAGCCGGGCCCGGACGGTGACCGCCCCGCCCTCCGCCACCCGGGCCGGATCGGCGGCGGCCAGGTCGAACCGGGCGGAGCGCTTCAGCGAGAACCCGGCGGCGTTCTTCGAGACGTAGCGGTCGCCGTCGGCGGCCCGGATCCGCAGGTCCACGAACCAGGTGCCGGCCTGGTCGTCGAAGAGCGCCCGCGAACCGGCCGCGACCGTCGCCTCACCGCTGCACCGGGAGGTCGTCCCGCCCGCGGACAGCGGCACGCAGGACATCGGACCGACCTTCAGGGTCGCGTAGTTGGGCCCCCACAGGCCGATCGGATCCACCGCGCGGATCCCCGAACGGTCGCTCGCCGTCACCTCGACCTCGATCGTCCGGGTCTCGTCCGGGCCCAGCTCGACCGTGCGGCCGTGGTTGACCACCACCGAGACCAGCGCGGTGTCCCCGCCGGAGACCTCCGGCGAGGTCGCCGGGACCAGGACGACGGCCACCGCCCCGACCGCAGCCACCGCGCACATCGCCACCGCACTCTTCCGCACGGTGTCCCAGTATCCAGGGTCGGCGCGTGAGGACGGCGTGAGCGAGGGGGGACGGGTGGGGAGACGGGTGGGGAAGCGGCGGGCTGGGGCTGGGGTGGCGGGGGTCGGTGCGTGAGGGCGGCGTGAGCGAGGGGGAGACGGTCGGGGCGGTGGCGGGCTGGGGGCTGGGGGCTGGGGGTGGCGGGGGTCGGTGCGTGAGGGCGGCGTGGGCGAGGGTGGGGGAGGCCCGGGGGAGGTGGGCGGTTCGGCGGGCGAGCGGGGGGTAAAGGTGTGCCCAACGGTCTCCGGGCCGCCGGGCGGCGCCCCACCGCCGGGGGCCGGGCCGAGGAGGAGGTGCCGGAGATGGACCGCTGCGTCGTCCTGGTCGACGCGGGCTACCTGCTGGGCGCGGCCGCCAGCCTGCTCGCGGGGGAGCCCGGCCGGGCCCGGATCGCCGTTGACCACCCGGTGCTGATCGCCGCGCTGCGCGAGCGGGCCGAGGCCGAGACCGGTCTGCCGCTGCTGCGGATCTACTGGTTCGACGCGGCCGTCGACCGCCGCCCGGCCCCCGAGCACCGCCGGCTGCGGGTGCTGCCCCGGGTCACCGTCCGGCTCGGCGCGCTGACCAGGGCCGAGGGCCGCTGGGTGCAGAAGGGCGTGGACGCCGCGATGCACGCCGAACTCAGCGAGCTCGCCCGCAACCACGCCTGCGCCGACGTGGTGCTGGTCACCGGCGACGGGGACCTGCTGCCCGGCGTCGCCTCCGCGAAGGAGCACGGCGTCGCGCTGCACCTGTGGGCGCTGGAGGCCGCCGACGGGGACTTCAACCAGTCCGAGGAACTGGTCGGCGAGGCCGACGAGCGCCGGGTGTTGGACCGGGCCTGGATCCAGCGCTGGGCCCGCCCCCGGGAGGCCGCCGCCGAGCCCGCCGTCGCCGTCGCCCCGGTCGCGGTGCTGCCCGCCCCGGCCCGGCCCCGCACCGTCCCGCTGGTGCCCGCCCCCGCGCCCGCCGCCGTCGTCGCGGCCGCCCGCAGCACCCCGCTGCGGGTCATCCCCACCCCCAAGGACCTGGCCGGGCGGGCCGCCACCGGCCCGCCCGCCGGGCCCGCCGCCCCGGCCGGCCCGGTGCTGCGCTGGTCCTCCGACCGCGGCCTGGTCGACCGCGCCGACGCCGCCACCGCCGCCGACGCGCTGCCCACCCTGGACCGGCTCACCACCTCCGCCCAGCGCTGGGCGGACCGCGAGGAGGACATCACCAGCGTCGGCGGCGACCCGCAGGAGGTCGGCCAGGTCTTCGCCCGCCGCTGGCTCGACCGCCTCGCCGACGCCGGGCGCCCCGCCCTGCTGTGGGCCGACCACCCGCGCATCCCGCACCGCCTGGACGGCGAACTGCTGCGCTACGCCGCCCGGTTCGGCCTGCTCGCGCACAAGGAGGACCAGATCGACGAGCAGGACAGGTACGCGATCCGGGAGGGCTTCTGGAAGGAGCTCGCCGCCCGGGTCCCCGACGCCCGGCAGCCCCCGGAGGCCCTCCGGGAGGACTGACGCCCGGGGCGCGGCCCGGACCCCGCGTGTCCGGAACGCCCCTTACGGCGCGTAGAGTCTTCCGTCGTGAGCAAGGCACCTCAGGGCTGTTGCACGGTCAGCGGCCTGGTCAAGACCTACCGGGCGGGCGGCACCGAGGTCAGGGCCAACGACGGCATCGACCTCGACGTCCGGCGCGGCGAGGTCTTCGGCCTGCTCGGACCCAACGGCGCCGGCAAGTCCACCCTGGTCCGCCAGCTCACCGGACTGCTCCGCCCCGACGCCGGCACCATCGACCTGCTCGGCCACGACATCGTCCGGCACCCCGAACGGGCCGCCCGGCTGCTCGGCTACCTCGGCCAGGAGTCCACCGCCCTCGACGAGCTCACCGTCGCCCTCGCCGCCGAGACCACCGGTCGGCTGCGCGGCCTCACCCGGGCCGCCGCCCGCGCCCAGACCGCCGACGTGATCACCGAGCTCGGCCTCGAACCGCTCGCCCACCGCCCGCTCGCCAAGCTCTCCGGCGGCCAGCGCCGGCTCGCCTGCTTCGCCGCCGTCCTGGTCGGCGAACGCCCGCTGCTGGTCCTGGACGAGCCCACCACCGGCATGGACCCGGTCGCCCGCCGCGCCGTCTGGAGCGCCGTCGACCGCCGCCGGGCCGAACACGGCACCACCGTGCTGCTGGTCACCCACAACGTCATCGAGGCCGAGACCGTCCTCGACCGGGTCGCCGTGGTCGACGCCGGCCGGGTCATCGCCTGCGACACCCCCGGCGGGCTCAAGGCCCTGGTCGACGGCCACGTCCGGCTCGACCTGGTCTGGCGCACCGACGCCCCGCTCACCGTCCCCGCCGTCGCCCAGCTCGCCGAACGCGCCGAACGCACCGGCCGCCGCTGGACCCTGCGCACCACCCCCGACGAGGCCCGCGAACTGGTCGCCGCCGTCACCACCGGCCCCGCCTTCGCCGCCCTCGACGACTTCACCCTCGCCACCCCCACCCTGGAGGACGCCTACCTCCGGCTCGGCGGCCGGCCCGGAGGACTCGCCCGATGACCCTGCTCGACGCCCCCGCGGTCGCCACCGAGCCCGCGCCGCTCGCCCCCGCCGCCCGGCTGCTGCCCGCGCTGGCCGCCGTCTACCGGGCCCAGCTGGCCCGGGCCAGGGTCTCCCGGATCCCGCTGCTGTTCGTCGCCACCTTCCAGTCGATCGGCATCCTGGTGATGATGCGCGGCGTCGTCGACCCCGGCGACAACCCCTCCGCGCACGCCGTGGTGGCCGGCTCCGCCGTCCTGGTCGTCGCCTTCGTCGCGCTCAACCTGCTCGCCCAGTACTTCGGCCGGCTGCGCGCCACCGGCGGCCTCGACCACTACGCGACGCTGCCGGTGCCGCCCGCCTCCGTGGTGCTCGGCACCGCCGCCGCGTACGCCTCCTTCACCGTGCCCGGGGTCTTCGTCACGGCCGGCGTCGGCAGCTGGATGTTCGAACTGCCGCTCGCCCGGCTGTGGATCCTGCTCGCCGTCGTCCCGCTCTCCGGCGCCGCCCTGGCCGGCCTCGGCGCGGCCCTCGGCCTGCTCGCCCCCCGCCAGGAGCTCGCCACCCTGGCCGGACAGCTCGGCATGTCCGCCGCCCTGCTGCTCGGCGTGCTGCCCGCCGCCCGGCTCCCCGAGCCCGTCCAGTGGCTGCGCGACCTGCTCCCCTCCAGCTACGGCGTCGACGCCTTCGCCCTCACCTTCGCCCCGCACCCCGACTGGGCCCGCGTCCTGCTCGACCTGGGCGTCTGCGGCGCGGTCGGCCTGGTCTCGCTCACCCTCGCCACCTGGGCGTACCGGCGCGCCGCGGCCTGAGCCCCCGGGGCCGGGGCCGTCGACGAGCGGAGATCGACACCTTCCCGGCCCGACGTGCGCGTTGTCCGGCCTGGCGGCGTGCGGTCGGTGGCAGCCGTTGGCAAGCGGAGATCGACACCTTCCCGGCCCGACGTGCGCGTTGTCCGGCCTGGCGGCGTGCGGTCGGTGGCAGCCGTTGGCGAGCGGAGATCGACACCTCCCCGGCCCGACGTGAAACGATGGGGCCGTGACCGTACCGAACACACCTGCGGGTAGCACGCCCGGGTCGGACCCCTTCGCCCCGCCCTTCCCGCCGCAGCCGTCCGTCCGCGCGAAGCGGCCGCCGCTCGGTCCCGAGCTGCGGATCGGAGCGATCATCGTCCTCGCCGGAGCGGTCCTCGGCGTGGTGCTCGGCCTGCTCTGGCTCTGGCTCGCCCCCCGGGTCGGCTACGCCGTCCAGGACGACCACATCCTGTACCGGGACCCGGAGGGCGAGGAGCTGATCGGTGCGGTCGGCGTCTTCTCGCTGCTCGGGCTGGCCCTCGGGCTGCTCACCGCGCTCGGCGCCTTCCTGTGGACCCGGGGCCGGGGCGGCGGCATCGCCGTCGCGGTCGGCCTCGCGGTCGGCGGCCTGCTCGGCTCGGTGATCGCCTGGCAGCTCGGCACCCACCTCGGCGCCACCCCCGACCTGCGGGCGCACGCGCTCTCGGTCGGCAACGGCGGCACCTTCGACGGGCCGCTGGAGCTGACCGCGAAGGGGGCGCTGATGGTCTGGCCGATGACGGCGATGATCCTGCTGCTGGCCCTCTCCGCGACGTTCGGCAAGCGCGAGCCGGACCGCCCGCCGTACTGGGAGGCGCCGGAGCCGCTGCACCCCGGCCCGCTGGAGCCGGGCCCGACCCGGCCCGGTCCGGTGCAGCCCGGTCCGGTGCAGGGACCGCCGCCGGCCGAGTAGGCGCTCCCCGGCGGCCCCGGGCTCAGCCCTTGGCGATGGGCGCGGTGAGTGCGGCGGTGAGGCGGACCAGGTCGGCGGGCGCGAGTTCGACCTCGGTGCCGCGCTTGCCCGCGGAGACGAAGACGGTGGGGTGGGCGAGCGCGCCGGAGTCGACGACGGTGCGGAGCCTGCGGCGCTGGCCGAGCGGGGAGATGCCGCCGACCACGTAGCCGGTGGAGCGTTCGGCCGCGGCGGGGTCGGCCATCGCGGCGCGCTTGGTGCCGAGCGCGGCGGCGAGCGCCTTGAGGTCGAGCTGGCCGGAGACCGGGACGACGGCGACCGCGAGGGTGCCGTCGGTCTCGGCGAGCAGGGTCTTGAAGACCCGGTCGGGGGAGACGCCCATCGCCTCGGCGGCCTCGGCGCCGTAGGAGGCGGCGGCCGGGTCGTGGGCGTACTCGTGAACGGTGAACGGGACGCCGGCGGTGTCGAGGGCGACGGTGGCGGGGGTGCCGCCGGGGCTCTTCTTCCTGGCCAAGGGGTTGCTCCTCCAGGGTCTTCAGTTGGGGCTGAACGCCTGGCGGGTGAGGTCGGCGGCGGGCAGCGAGGGAAGTTTCGCCAGGACCGCGCTCTCGTGCCGGAGCAGGGCGAGTTCGCGGGTCAGGCGCTGGGCGGTGTCGGGGCAGGCGAGGAGTTCCTGCTTGTCCTTGGTGGACAGCGAGGTGGCGGCGGCGACCAGGTAGGAGAGCACCTGCGGGTCGTCGGGGAGGTCGGCTTCGCCGCTGAGGGTGGCCTCGCGGGCCCCGGCCAGCCGCTTCTGGTAGGTGCGGAAGGCGCGTTCGACGCCGGCCGCGAGCGCGCCGGAGCCCTCGCCGGGCTCCTCGGCGAGCACCGAGACCTCGCCGACCAGGTAGGGGCCGGTGGCGTCCAGGGCGCGCAGCCGGAACCGGGTGGTGCCGGTGACGAGGAGTTCGTAGCGGCCCTCGGGCTGCTCCCGGACGGAGGCGACGTCGGCGACGCAGCCGACCGCGTGCAGGGCGTCCAGCGGGTCGCCGCCGGGGGCGCCGAGGCCGTCCAGCGGGCCGGCCGGGCCCTCGTGCTCGCGGACCGGTGCGGTCTCCCGGCCGTCCTTGATGGCGACCACGCCGAACCGCCGGGGCTCGTCCTCGGGCTGTTCGAGCAGGTCGGCGACCAGGCGGCGGTAGCGCTCCTCGAAGACGTGCAGGGGCAGCACCAGGCCCGGGTACAGAACCGTGTTCAGCGGGAAGAGCGGGAGCCGATCAGTCACGGCGGACAGCGTAGTTGGCGGCGGGCCGCCGCCGCGCCGCAGTTTGTCGCCGGACGGCGCGGCGGCGGCCGGCGTCAGCCGCGCTGGAGCAGCCGGGTGACGCCCGCGACGGCGGTGGTGGCGAGCACCCAGCCGGTCAGCACCAGGGCGGTGGCGACCCACTGGCCGGTGGGGCCCGGGTCCCAGCCGTTCTGGCCGAGGTCGATCAGCGGGAGGACCTTCCCGGCCGCGTACAGAGCGGGGTTCCACACCACGTGCTCGTCGGCCTTGATCGGGGCGGGCCGGTGCGCGGCGAAGTACGCGGTGCCCAGCGCCCAGGCCAGCACCAGCCAGGCGGCGGCCCGGCCGGGGCGGTAGCCGTAGCCGACGGCGGCGTCCTGGAGGTGGCCCCAGATCCGGCCGGGCAGCGGCAGGGTGCGCCGGCGGCGGCGCTGCTTGGCGTACAGGACGGTGCGGGCGTCCTCGTCGGCGCCGTCGCGGCGCAGGGCGGCGGCGAGCTGCTCGTACGCCTCGGGGCGGAACTCCCGGCCGGAGTCGACCCAGGCGATCCGGCGCTCCAGCGGGAAGGGCTCGGTGGGGCGGAGCGACTCGTAGCTGAAGCCGGTGAGCGAGACGTGGTGCTCGGTGGGCCAGGCGGCGGGGGCGTCGACCAGGTTGCCGATCCGGGCCCGGTTGAGGCTGACGGCGCCGGTGGGCGGGGTGTCACAGGTGAAGCGGAGTTCGGGGGTCTGGATCCGGCTGAGCGCGAGCTCCTCGCCCTCGCCGAGGTGGAACTCGGCGTTGGTGATCAGGACGGCGTTCTCGAAGCGGCCGTCGGAGAGCCGGATCCGGCCCCAGGAGCGGAACGGGGTGTGGGTGGTGTCCCGGTAGGGGGCGGCGGCCGTGGACCCGCCGTAGCCGGAGCCGTAGACGGTCCGCGAGCCGGTCCAGTTGGCGTCCTCGGAGCCGGACAGGTACAGGGTGTGGCCGACGGTGATCCGGGCCGCGTTGATCGCGTTCGGGTTGTCCGGTCCGGCGGCCCGCAGCGAGCCGCCGCGGAGCGAGAGCCGGCCGCCGATCCGAGCCGAGCGCAGGCTCAACTCGCCGAGCAGGTCGAGGCGTTCGGCCTCGCAGTCCTGGTTGATGGAGATCCCGTCGGCGGACACCGCCCGCCCGTACGCGTCGGGGCCGACGGCGGACTGGTTGAGCAGCAGGTCGGTGCCGATCCGGGCGTCGGTGAGCCGGACGCCGCCGGGTATCCCGCAGCGGGCGAGGTGCACGTCGCCCTCGCTGGCCAGCCGGGACGCCTCCAGCCGGGGGAGGGCGCAGGAGACGATCCGCAGGGTGCCGGCGGTGGCCTCGGAGAGCAGCAGCTTGCGGTCGAAGCGGCAGAGCTGGAACTCGACGTAGCAGCCGATCCGGCCGCCGGCCAGGGTGAACTCGCCGGTGACGCGGGCGCCGATGAGCTTGAGCGCGGCGACCTTGCCGGGCGCGGCGGCGGGGCCGTGCAGCAGCAGCCGGGCGATCGCCTCGGCGCGGACCGTCCGATCGGGGCCCCACTCCCCGGCGGCGAACGGGTCGTCCGGGCCGTGCTCCTCGTCGCCCGGACGGGTGGTGTGCCCGGCGGGGGCGGGCAGCAGGAGGTCGGCGGGGCCGCTCCCGGCCCGCAGGTCGTACACCTCGCCGTGCCGGAAGGCCTCCCACAGGCCCCGTTCGGTGTCGGTCCAGTCGTCCGGTGCCTGCTCCACCGCGCCCCCCGATGATCTTGGTCTCGTCTCACCCTTCGTATCACGGACTGAAATGCCGGGCTGCCGGTTTTCGCCACTCCTTACACTTGGGCCTGTGATCTCTCGAATCGACCTCCGCGGCTCCTCCACGGACCCGCGCGACGTGCTGCCCCGTGCCGAGTTCGACGTCGAAGCCGCCCTGGAGAAGGTGCGGCCGATCGCCGAGGACGTGCGCCATCGCGGGGTCGCGGCGCTGATCGAGATCACCGAGCGCTTCGACGGCGTCCGGCTGGAGTCCACCCGCGTCCCGGCCGAGCAGATCGCCGAGGCGCTGGAGCAGCTGGACCCGGAGGTCCGCGCCGCGCTGGAGGAGTCGATCCGCCGGGCCCGCGCCGTCCACTCCGACCAGCGCCGGGTCGGGCACACCACGCAGGTGGTGCCCGGCGGCACCGTCACCCAGCGCTGGGTGCCGGTCGACCGGGTCGGCCTGTACGTGCCCGGCGGCCTCGCCGTGTACCCGTCCTCCGTGGTGATGAACGTGGTGCCCGCCCAGGAGGCCGGGGTGGCCGGCATCGCGGTCTCCTCGCCGCCGCAGAAGGCGTTCGGCGGGCGCGTCCACCCGGCGATCCTGGCCGCCTGCGCGCTGCTCGGCGTCGACGAGGTGTACGCGGTCGGCGGCGCCCAGGCGGTGGCGATGTTCGCGCTCGGCACCGAGGAGTGCGCGCCCGTCAACCTGGTCACCGGCCCCGGCAACATCTACGTTGCCGCCGCCAAGCGCCTGTTCGCGGGCCGGATCGGCATCGACTCGGAGGCCGGCCCGACCGAGATCATGGTCCTCGCCGACGACACCGCGGACGCCGCGGAGGTCGCCGCCGACCTGATCAGCCAGGCCGAGCACGGCCCGACCTCCGGCTCCGTGCTGGTCACCGCCTCGCCGCTGCTGGCCGACGCCGTCGAGGCCGAGCTCAAGACGCAGGTCGCCCGCACCAAGCACTCCGAGCGGGTCGCGGAGGCGCTCGGCGGCCCGCAGTCCGGGATCATCCTGGTCGACGACCTGGAGCAGGGCCTCGCCGTGGTCAACGCCTACGCCGCCGAGCACCTGGAGATCCAGACCGCCGAGCCGCACGCCGTCTCCGAGCGGGTCCGCAACGCGGGCGCGATCTTCCTCGGCCGCTACACCCCGGTCTCGCTGGGCGACTACGCGGCCGGCTCCAACCACGTGCTGCCCACCGGCGGCTGCGCCTGCCACTCCTCGGGCCTGTCCGTGCAGACCTTCCTGCGCGGCGTCCAGGTCGTCGAGTACGACCGCGAGGCGCTGGCCGGGATCGCCGCGCACGTGGTCAACCTGTCCGCGGCCGAGGACCTGCCCGGCCACGGCGACGCTGTCAAAGCCCGATTCGACTGGACGGTACCCGGCGCGTGACGAAGATCGACGACCTGCCCATCCGGGACGAGCTGCGCGGCCAGTCCCCGTACGGCGCACCGCAGTTGGACGTGCCCGTCCAGCTCAACACCAACGAGAACCCGTACCCGCTGCCCGAGCCGCTGGTGGCCCGGATCGCCGAGCGGGTCGCCGAGGCGGCCCGCCACCTCAACCGCTACCCGGACCGGGACGCGGTCGAGCTGCGCACCGGCCTGGCGGCTTACCTGAGCGACACCACCGGCTTCGGCGTGACCAAGGACCAGGTCTGGGCCGCCAACGGCTCCAACGAGGTGCTCCAGCAGCTCCTCCAGACCTTCGGCGGGCCCGGCCGCACCGCGATCGGCTTCGAGCCCTCGTACTCGATGCACGCCCTGATCGCCCGCGGCACCGGCACCGGCTGGGTCTCCGGCCCGCGCAACGAGGACTTCACCATCGACGTGGACGCGGCCCGCGCGGCGATCGCCGAGCTGCGCCCCGACGTGGTGTTCGTCTGCTCGCCGAACAACCCGACCGGCACCGCCGTCGAGGCCGACACCGTGCTCGCCCTGTACGAGGCCGCGCAGGCCGCCGGGCCGAGCATGGTGGTCGTCGACGAGGCGTACGTCGAGTTCTCGCACCGCGCCTCGCTGCTGCCGCTGCTGGACGGCCGCCCGAACCTGGTGATCAGCCGCACCATGTCCAAGGCGTTCGGCGCGGCCGGCCTGCGGCTCGGCTACCTGGCCGCCGACCCGGCCGTGGTCGACGCGGTCCAGCTGGTCCGGCTGCCCTACCACCTGTCGGCCGTCACCCAGGCCACCGCGCTGGCCTGCCTGGAGCACACCGGCACCCTGCTCGGCTACGTCGACCGGCTGAAGTCCGAGCGCGACCGGGTCGTCCTCGGGCTGCGCGAACTGGGCTTCGAGGTCACCGAGTCCGACGCCAACTTCATCCAGTTCGGCCGCTTCGCCGACACCCGTGCGGTGTGGCAGGCGATCCTCGACCAGGGCGTGCTGATCCGCGACAACGGCGTTCCCGGATGGCTGCGCGTCACCGCCGGCACCCCCGCCGAGAACGACGCCTTCCTGACCGCCGTCGCCACCGTGAGCAAGGAGCTGTAACCGCATGTCCCGCATCGGCCGCGTCGAACGCACCACCAAGGAGACCTCCGTCCTGGTCGAGATCGACCTCGACGGAACCGGCAAGACGGACGTCTCCACGGGCGTCGGGTTCTACGACCACATGCTCGACCAGCTCGGCCGCCACGGCCTCTTCGACCTCACCGTCAAGACCGAGGGCGACCTGCACATCGACACCCACCACACCATCGAGGACACCGCCCTCGCGCTCGGCGCCGCCTTCAAGCAGGCGCTCGGCGACAAGGTCGGCATCTACCGGTTCGGCAACTGCACCGTCCCGCTGGACGAGTCGCTCGCCCAGGTCACCGTCGACCTCTCCGGCCGCCCGTACCTGGTGCACACCGAGCCCGAGAACATCGCCCCGATGATCGGCGCGTACGACACCACGATGACCCGGCACATCCTGGAGTCCTTCGTCGCCCAGGCCCAGGTCGCCCTGCACGTGCACGTGCCGTACGGCCGCAACGCGCACCACATCGTCGAGTGCCAGTTCAAGGCGCTGGCCCGGGCGCTGCGCTACGCCTCCGAGCGCGACCCGCGCGCCGCGGGCATCCTGCCCTCCACCAAGGGCGCGCTCTGATGGCCTCGGTGCTGATCTTCCTCGGCCTCTTCTTCGCGGCGGGCGTCTGGTCGTTCTGGAAGCAGGAGAAGCCCAAGAGCGTCATCCTCGTCCTCGGCTTCGCCTCGGCCATGTGCCTGGCCGCCGGCATCATGCGCTACTAGGAGACCGCGAGATGTCCAAGAACGTCGTGGTGCTGGACTACGGGTCCGGCAACCTGCGCTCCGCCCAGCGCGCCGTCGAGCGCACCGGCGCCACCGTCACCGTCACCTCCGACTTCCAGGAGGCGCTGGACGCCGACGGCCTGCTGGTGCCCGGCGTCGGCGCCTTCGAGGCGTGCATGCGCGGCCTGAAGGCCGTCCGCGGCGAGCAGGTCATCGGGCGCCGGCTGGCCGGCGGCCGCCCGGTGCTCGGCATCTGCGTCGGCATGCAGATCCTGTTCGAGAAGGGCGTCGAGCACGGCGTGGAGACCGCCGGCTGCGACGAGTGGCCCGGGGTGGTCGAGCCGCTGGACGCGCCGATCGTCCCGCACATGGGCTGGAACACCGTCGACGCCCCCGAGGGCACCCGGATGTTCGCCGGGATGGACGCCGACACCCGGTTCTACTTCGTGCACTCCTACGGGGTGCGGCACTGGGTGCTGGAGACGCACTCCGAGAAGATCCGCGCCCCCAAGGTCATCTGGGCCACCCACGGGCAGCCGTTCGTCGCCGCCGTGGAGAACGGCCCGCTGTGGGCCACCCAGTTCCACCCCGAGAAGTCCGGCGACGCCGGCGCCGCCCTGCTGACCAACTGGGTCGACACCCTCTGACGTCCCTCCGAAGACTGAGAGTCCTTCAGAACATGACCAACCGCCTCGAACTGCTGCCCGCCGTCGACGTCCGCGACGGCCAGGCGGTCCGCCTGGTCAAGGGCGCCTCCGGCACCGAGACCTCCTTCGGCGAGCCGCTCGCCGCCGCCCTCGCCTGGCAGAGCGCCGGCGCCGAGTGGCTGCACCTGGTCGACCTGGACGCCGCCTTCGGCACCGGCAGCAACCGCGAGCTGCTCCGCGAGGTCACCGGCCGTCTCGACATCAAGGTCGAGCTGTCCGGCGGCATCCGCGACGACGAGTCGCTCGCCGCGGCCCTCGCCACCGGCTGCACCCGGGTCAACCTCGGCACCGCCGCCCTGGAGTCCCCCGAGTGGGTCGCCAAGGTCATCGCCGAGCACGGCGACCAGATCGCCGTCGGCCTCGACGTGGTCGGCACCACCCTGCGCGGCCGCGGCTGGACCCGCGACGGCGGCCAGCTCTACGACGTGCTGGCCCGCCTCGACGCGGAGGGCTGCGCCCGCTACGTGGTCACCGACGTCAACCGCGACGGCACCCTGACCGGCCCCAACCTCCAGTTGCTGCGCGACGTCTGCGCCGCCACCGACCGGCCCGTCGTCGCCTCCGGCGGCGTGTCGTCGCTCGACGACCTGCGTGCCATCGCCACCCTGGTACCGGAGGGCGTCGAGGGCTCGATCGTGGGGAAGGCGCTCTACGAGCAGAAGTTCACCCTCGAAGAGGCCCTGGAGGCTGTGTCCCGATGACCGACGAAACCCCGGCCACCACCACCGCCCGCCCGTCCCGACAGTCCCCCTACGAGGACCAGTACGGATTCGCCCGGGCGGTGGTGGCCGGGGACTTCGTCCTGGTCGCGGGCTGCACCGCCTACGACGACGTCGACGCCGTCGTCGAGGGCGACCCGTACGAGCAGACGCTGGCCGCCTTCCGGACGGCCCTCGACGCGCTCGACGGCTACGGACTCACCGCCGCCGACGTGGTCCGCACCCGGATGTACCTCACCCACGTCCGGGACTGCGACGAGGTCGGCCGCGCGCACAAGGAACTCTTCGCCGGAGTCCGCCCGGTCACCACCATGGTGGTCGTCCAGGGCCTGACCGACTCCCGGATGATGGTCGAGGTCGAGGTCGAGGCCCACCGGCCCGGCCTGGCCCGCACTTTGGAAGGCACCCAGCCGTGACACTCGCAGTACGCGTCATCCCCTGCCTGGACGTGGACGCCGGACGCGTCGTCAAGGGCGTCAACTTCCAGAACCTGCGCGACGCCGGGGACCCGGTCGAGCTCGCCAAGCTCTACGACGCCCAGGGCGCCGACGAGTTGACCTTCCTCGACATCACCGCCTCCTCCGGCTCCCGGGAGACCACCTACGACGTGGTCCGCCGCACCGCCGAGCAGGTCTTCATCCCGCTCACCGTCGGCGGCGGCGTCCGCGCCGTCGAGGACGTCGACAAGCTGCTGCGGGCCGGCGCCGACAAGGTCGGCGTCAACACCGCCGCCATCGCCCGCCCCGAACTCGTCCGCGAGATCGCCCAGCGCTTCGGCCGCCAGGTGCTCGTCCTCTCGGTCGACGCCCGGCGCTGCCCCGAGGGCACCGAGACCGCCTCCGGCTTCGAGGTCACCACCCACGGCGGCCGCCGCGGCACCGGCATCGACGCGATCGAGTGGGCGGTGCGCGCCGCCGAGCTCGGCGCCGGCGAGATCCTGCTCAACTCGATGGACGCCGACGGCACCAAGGACGGCTACGACCTGGAGATGATCCGGGCCGCCCGCAAGGCCGTCTCCATCCCGGTGATCGCCTCCGGCGGCGCCGGCAAGCTCGCCGACTTCGCCCCCGCGGTCGACGCCGGGGCCGACGCCGTCCTCGCCGCCAGCGTCTTCCACTTCGGCGACCTGACCATCGGCCAGGTCAAGGACGAACTCCGGGTCACCGGGCACCCCGTCCGCTGACGGCCGCTCCGGAACCCCGCGGGTGCGCTACCGGCGGGGTTCCGGCTCCAGCAGCGCGAACTGGGCGCCGAACGGGTCCGCCAGCACCGCGATCCGGCCCACCGTCGGCACCCGCTCCGGCGGCACCAGCACGCTCCCGCCCAGCCGGCGCACCTCATCGGTGGCCAGCAGCGCGTCCGGCACCGCGAAGTGCGCCAGCCAGCCCACGTCCACCCGCGGGTGCACGCCCGCGACACCGCCGAAGTCCGCCCCGCCGTCCGCCGGTCGCAGCACCGTGTACTCGGCCCCCGGCACCACCGAGTCCCTGGTCCGCCAGCCGAACAGGCCCTGGTAGAACCGCAGCGACCCCGGGACGTCCGAGGTGTGCAGCTCGGCCCAGCACAGCGCGCCCGGCCCGCCCGCCGCCTCCAGCCCGGCCGTCCCGCCGGCCTGCCAGACCGCGAACCGGCCGCCCGCCGGGTCCGACAGCTGCGCGAACCAGCCCTCGCCGGGCACCTCCGACGGCGGGACGCGCACCGTCCCGCCCGCGCGCCGCACCGCCGCCGCGGTGCCGTGCGCGTCCGCCGCCGCGAAGTACACCGTCCAGGCGGGCAGCGCCTCCGCCTCGGTCAGCGCGCCCACCCCCGCCACCGTCCGTCCGCCGCTGCGGAAGAACGCGTAGCCGTTCGGGCCGGCCGGGTCCAGGGTCCAGCCGAACACCGAGCCGTAGAACGACTCGGACTCGGCGAGGTCCGGACTGCCCAGACCGAGCCAGTTCGGCGAACCGGGCCGGAAGTCGGTGCTCACCATGGCGCGCGCTCCTGAAGGTGCGAAGGACGGGGGGACGGCCCGTCGGGCCACGGCCAGGCTGGCACACCGACCGGACAAAACGGACCGACGCGCCGTCAGGCCCCCGGCTCCGGCAGCGGCAGCACGTGCGCCAGCGTCTCCACCGCCTCCGGCGCGCCCTCCGCCACCACCGTGGCCCGCGCGCCCCGCCCGTACAGGAACAGCACCAGCTCGCCCGGCTCCCCGCTCACCGTCACCACCGGCGTCCCCCGCCGACGCACCGTCACCTCCCGGCCGTCCGGGTGCACCAGCCGCAGCGAGACCGGCGCCTTCGCGTCACCGAACCGGGCCACCATCGGCACCCGCTTCCACAGCGCCTCCGCCAACTCCGGCCCCACCGGCTCCGGTTCGAACGGCACCGCCCGGCGGACGTCCTCCGCGTGCACGAAGAACTCCACCAGGTTCGCCGCCCCGTCGACCCCCGGCAGGTTGAACGGCGAGAAGGCCGGCGGCCCCGACCGGAACGACTTCACCAGCCCCTCGTACCCCCGCCCCGCGACCTTCCCCTGCACCCGCTCCGTCCACCCCGCCAGCGCCCCCACCCGGATCCCCGCCGCCGCGTCCGGCCGCCCCTCCCGCACCACCAGGTGCGCCGCCAAGTCCCGCGCCACCCACCCCTCGCACAACGTCGGCCCCTCCGGCCCCGCCGCCGCCAACAACCGACTCAACCGGGCCCGCTCGCCCTGCGCAAGACTCACCATGCGCCCAGCGTACGGGGCGGGACGGCTAGTGGAGCGGGGCGGTCATCTTGCGGTCCGGCTGCTGGTTGCTGACGGTCACGGTGCAGCTGACATCCCGGTAGCCCTGCTGGTAGTACTTGGTCAGCGGGACGATCGGGCTGTTGTTGTACAGGTCGGTGCCGTTCTTCTGCTGCTGCACCGCATGGAACGACGGCGCGCAGAGCTCCAGCAGGGCCTTGTTCATCCCCCGGTCGTCGGCCAGGCCCTCGGGCATCACCACGTTGGCGGTGGTCTCGGCGTCGTGCGGCTGGTCGCACGGGGTGACGGTGCTGTCCTTCACCCCGCTGATCCAGGGCATCAACAGGCAGGTGCCCGGCGGGTAGAAGGGGTACGGGTAGGTCTTCGACGGGCTGGGGGCGGGGGTGGGGGCGGGCTGGTGGTGGGGGTGGGGGTGCGGCGGCGGGTTTGTTCGGGGCGGGCCACAGGGCGATCGCCCCGGCCGCGACGAGTGCGGCCACCAGGACCGCGAGAAACGCCTTCTGTCGTCCGTTCATGCCAACCCCCCTGGATCCAAGGCCATTCTGAGGGCACAACAGCTGTCACGTCAGTCCTTTTCGGGCATCAGTTTGCTCATCCTTTGCATGCTGATCAGTACGATGACCCGTCTGTCACAGGGATGTACGAGAAAGGCAACTGTCATGGGGGACAGCGGGTTTCAGGTCGAGCCCAGTGCGCTCGACCGGTACTCGTCACTGCTTGCCGAGCAGGCCGAGCAGCTGAACCGGATCGCCGAGGCCACCGCCGCGATCACCATCTCCTCGGACGCCTTCGGGCACCTGCCGAACGCCCAGCACCTGGCGTCGGCGTTCCAGGAGCACGCTGGTGCCAGCCGCGAGAACGTCGGGATGCTCGGCAGTGCGGTGAACGGCAGTTCGCAGGGGCTGGCCGGGGTGTCGCGCAACTACACGGACCACGAGGAGTACGTCGTGGGCACCATGAGCGGGGGCCAGGCGTGAGCGGGACTTCGTCCGGCAAGGGCAAGAGCGGCGGTTCGGGCGGCTCGTCCGGGAAGCGGAACGACTCGCACCAGCGGGTGAGCAACCCGTCCGAGGTCGGCAACCGGCCGCGGCAGACCACCACGGCGCCCGCGCCCGCGCCCGGCCGCAGCACCGGGACGGCGCCGCACGTGGGGGACCCGGGGCAGATCCGTCCCGGGGGGCAGCGGACCGGCGGGACCGGGGCGGCGGGGGACGGCGGCGAGGACGGGGCGCCGGCCGACCCGCGGCAGTCCTGGTTCAGCGGCATGCTCAAGGATGCCGGGAGCAACGCCGTCAGCAGCGCGGCGGGCAGCCTCGGCGGCAAGGCCGGCGACTACCTCGGCGGCAAGCTGTTCGGCTCCGGCGAGGAGCCGGCGGGTGGTGAGCCGGCCGGGGAGTCCGCGGGGGACGCCCCGATGGCCACCGGGATCGCCGGGCCGGCGATCGAGGCGATCCGGCAGGCCCAGGCCGAGCAGCAGCAGCGGGCCCGCGAGGGCGTCACCACGCTGCCGGCCCCGGCCCCCGGGTACGGGACGGGCGGGATCGGCGGCGGGTACGGCGGGGCGAGCACGATGCCCGCGTACGGGTCGATGCCGGGTTACGGCGCGCCGGGCCGGCAGAGCGACGCGTACGCCTGGGCCCACGCGCAGATCGAGCGTTCCATCCAGGACCTGCCGGAGGCCGAGCACAAGTCGCGCGGCGGCCTGGGCGGGGCGCTGGACCAGGCGGTCGAGTGGGCGCTGGAGGAGTCCGGCCTGCTGGACATGCTGGAGAAGGTCACCGGCAACCTGGCGGAGCTGAACGCGGCCACCATGGAGTGGCAGGCCCAGGCGGGCGCGGTGCGCTCGGTGGCGGCGGAGCTGCGGTCGGGCGTGGCGCCGGTGGCGGAGAGCTGGCAGGGGTCGGCGAGCGACGCCTTCGGCGGCCACATGGGCAACGTGGCGGACGCGCTCGACCAGACCGCCGAGGAGATGATGCAGACCGCGCAGATCATCAACTCGGCGGCGCAGGAGTGCGCGATGGCCGAGGGCCTGGTGATCGAGATCATCACCGAGGCGATCGAGGCGCTGATCGCCTCGCTGGCCGCGGAGGCGGTGCTCTCGCTGGTCACCTTCGGCGCGGCCGCGGTGGTCGGCGCGCTGATCGACGAGGCCGAGATCGGCGTCTTCGTCGCCCGGGTGGCGCAGGTCTCCACCAAGCTGGCCAAGGCCCTGGAGGAGCTGCTGAAGGCGCTCCAGGAGATGGGCAAGGCGGTCAAGGCGACCCGGAAGCTCGGTGACATCGCCAAGGTCATGGAGAAGATGAAGAAGGTCGAGACGGCCTTCAACGACGTCCGGAAGCTGGAGGAGGGCACCAGCAAGGCCGCCAAGATCGCCCAGAAGATCGACCAGAAGGTCACCGAGAAGGCCGGGGCCTGGGCCCAGGACAAGATCAAGGAGGGGCTGGGCATCGACCAGGACGACCGCTCGGGCGTCCAGATCGGCGACGGCACCCTCAAGGGGAACCTCAAGGCGGCCGGGAAGTCGGCGCTGGGCGTCGCCGAGGAGGGCCTGAAGAGCGACGTCAACAAGAACGCCGTCGAGCAGGAGCTGCTGAACGACATCGGTCTGAACCAGGAGCCGACGCCCTACCGGGTGGACCGCTCGCGGATCCAGACCGCGTTCGGCTGACCGGCCCGCCGGAGCCCGGCTCGTCGGAGCCGGGCTCCGGGCGGTCAGCGCCCCGCCGCCGCGGCGCGGAACGCCTGCAGGTCGCTCTCGCCGTCGAAGGCCAGCGCCAGCCAGGAGCCGTCCGCGAACAGCAGGTCCTGCCGCTGGGCCCACACGTCGTTCGGGGTGTCCGGGCGCAGCCACCAGCTGCCGGCGGGCAGTTCGAGCAGCGGGGTGGCCCGGTAGTGGTCGTCGGCCTGGCGGGCGGTCCAGCGGCTGAGCACCAGCAGCCGGCGGTCGGTGAGCAGCAGGGTGAACAGGTCGTGGTCGGCCTTGAGCTTCTCGCCCGCGGTGGTGCGCACCGCCCGCCAGAACAGCCGGGCGGTGGAGCCCTCGGGGGCGTGCCAGGAGCCGCCGTGCAGCGGGCGGCGCAGCGCCCGGTAGGCGCGCCGGGTCAGCGAGAGGCCGTAGGGGCGGCGGCCGTAGGCGCTCGGTCCGAAGATGTCGACGAACCAGCGCGGCAGGAAGTAGAGCCACAGGCCGCGCCAGACGGATTTGCAGAAGTTCATCGCCCAGACGAGAGGAGCGAAACCGGCGGCGCGCACGGTGTCGCGGTCCCACCAGAGCGGCAGGAGGCGGTCCAGTTCGACCGCCCACGTGCCGATCATCGGCTCGCCCGGATACAGGTGCTCACCTGCGGTTCGCTGGAGCCGGTAATCCCCGTAAGCGACCGCCGGAAGCGGTTGCTGGTGATAGGCGCTCATTCGACAAATCCCCCATTTCCCCATGCGGTTCGGTTTTCCGCGGGGAGCAGGCTACCCGGTGGGGGAAGCAATTCCGACCGCACCCCGGAAGGCGGTCCGGCAGCCTGTTCGGGCCTGCCAGAATGGGAGTATGTCGACCACTCCCGCCGCCCCCGGCAGCACCGCCCTGGACCCGGCGATCGCCGCCCGCCTCAAGCGCACCCCGGACGGCCTGCTGCCCGCCGTCGCCCAGCAGTACGACACCGGCGAGGTGCTGATGCTCGGCTGGATGGACGACGAGGCGCTGCACCGCACCCTGACCACCGGCCGCTGCACGTACTGGAGCCGCAGCCGCAGCGAGTACTGGGTGAAGGGCGACACCTCGGGCCACGTCCAGCACGTCAAGCAGGTCGCGCTGGACTGCGACGGCGACACCCTGCTGGTCAAGGTCGACCAGGTCGGCGCGGCCTGCCACACCGGCGACCGGACCTGCTTCGACGCCGACGTGCTGCCGCTCGCCCAGTAGCCTGTCCCCCGACCAGCCCGCCCCTCCCAGCCGATCGGTGTCCCATGGAACTTGAGGCTTTCCGCACGCTCGCCGCCGACACCCGGGTCATCCCGGTCACCCGCAGGCTCCTGGCGGACGGCCTCACCCCGATCGGCGTGTACCGCAGCCTCGCCGCCGAGCGCCCCGGCACCTTCCTGCTGGAGTCCGCCGAGCAGGGCCGCAGTTGGGCCCGGTACTCCTTCGTCGGGGTCCGCTCCGGCGCCGTCCTGACCGTCGGCGAGGACGGCGGCGCCCGCTGGCTCGGCGAGCCCCCGGTCGGCATCCCCACCACCGGCGACCCGCTGGAGGTGCTGCGCGCCACCCTGGCCGCCCTGCACACCCCCCGGCACCCGGACGACGGCCTGCCGCCGCTCACCGGCGGCCTGGTCGGCTACCTCGGCTACGACGTGGTGCGCCGCCTGGAGAAGCTCCCGGACCTCACCCCCGACGACCTCAAGCTCCCCGAGCTGACCCTGCTGCTCGCCACCGACCTGGCCGTCCTCGACCACGCCGACGGCACCGTGCTGCTGATCGCCAACGCGGTCAACCACAACGACCTGGCCACCGGCGTCGACGAGGCGCACGCGGACGCCGTCGCCCGCCTCGACGCGATGGAGGCCGACCTGCGCCGCCCCGTCGACCCCGGCCTCGCCACCTACACCCCGACCGCGGTCGACGCGCACTCGCCGTTCGGCGGCGAGCCGTACCGCAAGGCCGTCGACGTGGTGAAGGAGCGGATCCGGGCCGGCGAGGCGTTCCAGGTCGTCCCCTCGCAGCGCTTCGAGGCGCCCTGCCCGGCCTCCGCCCTCGACGTCTACCGGGTGCTGCGCACCACCAACCCCAGCCCGTACATGTACCTGTTCCGCTTCCCCGGGCCGGACGGCGGCGCCGAGGGCGGCTTCGACGTGGTCGGCTCCAGCCCGGAGGCGCTGGTCAAGGTGGCCGGCGGCGAGGCGATGCTGCACCCGATCGCCGGCACCCGGCACCGCGGCGCCACCCCGCACGAGGACGCCGAGCTGGCCGCCGAGCTGCTCGCCGACCCCAAGGAGCGGGCCGAGCACCTGATGCTGGTCGACCTGGGCCGCAACGACCTGGGCCGGGTCTGTGCGCCGGGCTCGGTCGAGGTGGTGGAGTTCATGACCGTCGAGCGCTACAGCCACGTCATGCACATCGTCTCCACCGTCACCGGCAAGGTCGCCGAGGGCCGCAGCGCGTTCGACGTGCTCACCGCCTGCTTCCCGGCCGGCACCCTCTCCGGCGCGCCCAAGCCGCGCGCCATGCAGATCATCGAGGAGCTCGAACCCACCCGCCGCGGCCTGTACGGCGGCTGCGTCGGCTACCTGGACTTCGCGGGCGACTCCGACACGGCGATCGCCATCCGCACCGCGGTGATCCGCGACGAGACCGCGTACGTCCAGGCGGGCGCGGGCGTGGTCGCCGACTCCGACCCGCACGCGGAGGACACCGAGTGCCGCAACAAGGCAGCCGCGGTCCTGCGCGCCGTCGCCACGGCCAACACCCTCCGCTGAGCCGGGGGCCCGGCCGGGCCGAGCCGCAGGCGGGGGAGGGGAACAGCGGCTCGGCCGGGCCGGGGGCCGGTGGGCGGGGGTGTGGTGCCTCCGGCGGGCCGGGGTCGGTTCGGCTGTGTCGGGGAGGAACCGCAGATCGCCGGGCCGGAGGCCGCAGGCCCGGCGCCTCCGGTGTCCCGGGCCTCCGGGGCTGCTCGGGCTCGGCCGGGCCCGGGGATGCGTGCCTCCGGCGGGCCGGGGTCGGTTGGGCTGTGTCGGGGAGAAACCGCGGATCGTCGGGCCGGAGGCCGTCGGCCGGGCCGGGGGTCGGCGGGTGGGGGTGTGGTGCCTCCGGTGGGCTGGGGCCAGCCAGGCTGTGCCGGGGAGGAAGCGCGGATTGCCAGGCCGGAGGCCGCAGGCCCGGGACCTCTGGCGTCCCGGGCCTTCGGCGCTGCTCGGGCTCGGCCGGGCCGGAGGCCGTCGGTCGGGCCGGGGGTCGGCCGGGTGGGGGATGTGTGCTTCTGGCGGGCTGGGGTCGGTTCGGCTGTGTTGGGGAGAAACCGCGGATCGTCGGGCCGGAGGCCGTCGGCCGGGCCGGGGGTCGGCGGGTGGGGGTGTGGTGCCTCCGGTGGGCTGGGGCCAGCCAGGCTGGGCCGGGGAGGAAGTGCGGATCGCTGGGCCGGAGGCCGCGGGCCCGGCGCCTTCGGTGCTGTTCGGGACCGGTCGGGCCGGGCTGGAGGGGTGGTGGGTGGGGGTGGGGTGAGGTCGGGGACACTGGGGGGGTGAGTGAGACCTCTGCTTCCCCGAAGGCCCGTGGCTCCCGTGGCACGTTGGGGCTGATGCTGTTGCTGACCGCGCTGGGCGCCGTGCTGGTGCTGACGGCGGTGGGGCGGACCTGGGCGGAGGGGGTGGCGCCGGGGATGGGCGGCAGCCGGATCGCGGTGCAGGCGAGCGGGAGCAAGCTGACGCAGTTGCCGACCGGGATGGCGCTGGTGGCGATGGCGGCGGCGGTCGCGGTGTTCGCGGTGCGCGGCCGGACCCGGGTGCTGGTGGGGGCGCTGACGGTGCTGGCGGGGGTGGGGGCGGTCGTCGGGGCGGTGATCGGGTACACCGACACCGCCGGGCTGCACGCCGTCGCGGCCGGTCAGCTGGCGCTGTCCAGCGGCCGGGCCGAGGAGATCACCCGGACGGCGTGGCCGTGGGTGGCGCTGGCGGGCGGGGTGCTGCTGGTGGCGGCGGGGGCGCTGACGGCGCGGTTCGGCAGCGGCTGGCCGGCCATGGGCTCCCGGTACGAGGCGCCGACCCGGAAGGCGGCCACGGGGAAGGCGGCCGGCCCGGCGGACCTGTGGAAGGCGCTGGACCGGGGCGAGGACCCGACCGGCTGACCGCCTGCGGCGCAGTGTGCGCGGCACCACGCACGCCCCGGCTTGGGTGTGCCGTGTTCGGCCCGGCACAATGGAGGCGTCAACCCGTCGAGCGCCGTCCCAGGGCCGCCCGACCGGGCCCCGGAGAAACAAGGAGCACCAACAAGATGGCTGCAGCAGCGCACGGCCACACCCCCGCCGCGTGGACCGGCGTGGTCATTTCCTTCGTCGGCTTCTGCGTCGCGGGTGTCGCGATGATCATGCCGAACGTCGTGCTGGTCATCGCGGGCCTCGCCGTGGTCCTGATCGGCGGCGTGGTCGGCAAGGCCATGTCGATGGCGGGCATGGGCAAGCAGCCCAGCAAGAACTTCGCCCCGATCGGCGCCGAGGAGCGCAGCGCGGTCACCGCGGGCTGAGTGCCGGTAGGGCGAGAGCGGAAGCAGCACGGAGCGGACGGCGGGCCACGGGCCCGCCGTTCGGCGTTTCGCGGGCCGGGGTGGGGCCGTCCGGGGGTGCGGCGGGGGCACAATCGTGCCCGTGAACGCTCCCGCCGCCCCGTCCGCCGCCGCCGGTCCGGCGCGCCGTCTGGTCCGTCCGCTGGCGGCGCTGGTCTCGGTCGCGCTGCCGGTCGGGTTCGTCGCGCTGGTGGACCCGAACGCGCCCGGCCACTACCCGGTCTGCCCGTTCCTGCGGGCCACCGGCTGGTGGTGCCCGGGCTGCGGGGGGCTGCGCTGCGTGCACGCGCTGACCAGGGGCGACGTGCTGACGGCCGGGCACGACAACCTGCTGGTGGCGGTGGGGGCGTTCGTCCTGCTGGCGCTCTGGGTGCGCTGGGCGGTGCGGGCGGTGCGCGGCCGGCCGGGCGGGGGGTGGCGGGTCACCGGGCGGCAGGCGGGGGTGCTGGTCCTGGTGCTGCTGCTGTTCGCGGTGGTGCGGAACCTGCCGGTCGGGACGCTGCTGGCGCCGCCGGCGGTGTGAGCCGGGCGCGCGCGGTGTCCGCCGGGCGGTCCGCCGATCGAGACGCGCGCCGGTCGGATGCGGAGTGCGCCCCCCGCGCCCGATACCATCGAAGGGCCGGGACCGCGCTCGACGCCCCCGGCCTCACCACCGAAACACGATGGGGGCGCACGCGTGACTGTGCTCGACGAGATCATCGACGGGGTCCGGCAGGACCTCGCCGAGCGACAGGCCCGGGTCTCCCTGGACGAGCTCAAGGAGCTCGCCGCGAAGGCGCCCGAGGCGAAGGACGGCGTGGCCGCGCTGCGCGGCGACGGCGTCCGGGTGATCTGCGAGGTCAAGCGCTCCAGCCCGTCCAAGGGCGCGCTGGCGGCGATCGCCGACCCGGCCGCGCTGGCGGTCGACTACGCGGCCGGCGGGGCCGCCGCGATCAGCGTGCTCACCGAGCAGCGCCGCTTCGGCGGTTCGCTGGCGGACCTGGACGCGGTGCGCGCGGCGGTGCCCACCCCGATCCTGCGCAAGGACTTCATCGTCACCGCCTACCAGCTGTGGGAGGCCCGCGCGCACGGCGCGGACCTGGCGCTGCTGATCGTGGCCGCGCTGGAGCAGCCGGCCCTGGTCTCGCTGATCGAGCGGGCCGAGTCGATCGGGCTGACCCCGCTGGTCGAGGTGCACGACGAGGAGGAGATCGCCCGCGCGGTGGACGCCGGCGCGCGGATCATCGGCGTCAACGCCCGCAACCTGAAGACCCTCGAGGTCGACCGGAACACCTTCGGCAACGTGGTGGACGCCATCCCGGCGCACGTCGTCAAGGTCGCCGAGTCGGGCGTGCGCGGGCCGCACGACCTGATCACCTACGCCAACCAGGGCGCCGACGCGGTGCTGGTCGGCGAGTCCCTGGTCACCGGCCGGGACCCGAAGGCCGCGGTCGCCGACCTGGTCGCCGCC
Source organism: Kitasatospora sp. YST-16 (assembly GCF_026802215.1). NCBI lineage: Bacteria > Bacillati > Actinomycetota > Actinomycetes > Kitasatosporales > Streptomycetaceae > Kitasatospora > Kitasatospora sp. YST-16. The sequence goes on along the minus strand of NZ_CP113837.1, from coordinate 1,620,135 downwards.
GGGGCGCACCCGGCGCTGCGCAACAACGGGCGGGGCTGAGCCCCGGCCATGTCGATCGCCACCCGTCTCGCCCCCGGCTGCCGCCCGCGCGGCTGCCGCGCGCCCGCGCGCCGGGCGCTGGGGCGGCGGGTGCGGTACGTGATCGGCTGCGAGCCCGGACAGGTCCCCGGACGCCGATGGCGCGGCACCCGCGGCTGACGATTCGCCGCAGGTTCCCCCTTCCACGCCGTCAATCCTTCATCCGAGGACGGATCATGTCCGAGCACTACCTTCCGGGCGCCCAGGTGCCCGACGCACGCGGTTACTTCGGCGCCTACGGCGGCCGCTTCATCCCGGAGGCGCTGGTCGCCGCCGTGGAGCAGGTCGCCGAGGAGTACGAGAAGGCCAAGAACGACCCGGCGTTCGCCGCCGAGCTGGACGCCCTGCTCAAGGACTACACCGGCCGGCCGAGCCCGCTGACCGACGTCCACCGGTTCTCCGCGGAGGCCGGCGGGGCGCGGGTCCTGCTCAAGCGCGAGGACCTCAACCACACCGGCTCGCACAAGATCAACAACGTGCTGGGCCAGGCGCTGCTGACCAAGCGGATGGGCAAGACCCGGATCATCGCCGAGACCGGCGCCGGCCAGCACGGCGTGGCCACCGCCACCGCCTGCGCGCTGTTCGGCTTCGACTGCACGGTCTACATGGGCGAGGTCGACACCGAGCGCCAGGCGCTGAACGTGGCCCGGATGCGGATGCTGGGCGCCGAGGTCGTCCCGGTGAAGTCCGGCAGCCGGACCCTGAAGGACGCCATCAACGAGGCGTTCCGGGACTGGGTCGCCAACGTCGACTCCACCCACTACCTGTTCGGCACGGTGGCGGGCCCGCACCCGTTCCCGATGATGGTCCGCGACTTCCACCGGGTCATCGGCGTCGAGGCCCGGCAGCAGGTGCTGGACCGCACCGGGAGGCTCCCGGACGCGGTGGTGGCCTGCGTCGGCGGCGGCTCCAACGCGATGGGCATCTTCCACGAGTTCATCCCGGACGCGGGCGTGCGCCTGGTCGGCTGCGAGGCGGCCGGCGAGGGCGCCGAGACCCCCAAGCACGCGGCCACCCTGACCAAGGGCGACCCGGGCGTGCTGCACGGCTCGCGCACCTACGTGCTGCAGGACGAGGACGGCCAGACCATCGAGTCGCACTCGATCTCGGCCGGCCTGGACTACCCGGGCGTCGGCCCGGAGCACGCCTGGCTGAAGGACACCGGACGGGCCGAGTACCGCCCGGTGACCGACGCGCAGGCGATGGAGGCGCTGCGGCTGCTGTCCCGCACCGAGGGCATCATCCCGGCGATCGAGTCCGCGCACGCCCTGGCCGGCGCGCTCGAACTCGGCCGCGAGCTCGGCCCGGAGGCGACCATCCTGGTCTCGCTCTCCGGCCGCGGCGACAAGGACATGCACACCGCTGCCGAGTACTTCGGCCTCTACGACGCCGAGGGGACCAACTGACATGGCCGACACCAAGCTCACCACCGCGCTGGCCGCCGCGAAGGCGGAGGGCCGGGCGGCCCTGATCGGCTACCTGCCGGCCGGCTTCCCGACCGTGGACGGCGGCATCGCCGCGATCAACGCGCTGATCGAGGGCGGCTGCGACGTCGTCGAGGTCGGCCTGCCGCACTCGGACCCGGTGCTGGACGGCGCGGTCATCCAGACCGCCGACGACATCGCGCTGCGCGGCGGCGTGAAGATCAAGGACGTGCTGCGCACCGTCGCCGAGGTCGCCGCGGCCCACCCGGCCGTGCCGGTGCTGGTGATGACGTACTGGAACCCGGTGGACCGCTACGGCACCGCCCGGTTCGCCGCCGACCTGGCCGCGGCCGGGGGAGCGGGCTGCATCCTGCCGGACCTGCCGGTGGAGGAGTCCGAGGAGTGGCGCAAGGCGGCGGCCGAGCACGGTCTGGACACCGTGTTCGTGGTCGCCCCGTCCTCGAAGGACCACCGGCTGGCCGAGGTCACCGCGGCCGGCTCCGGCTTCGTGTACGCGGCCGCCGTGATGGGCGTGACCGGCACCCGGGCCGCGGTCGGCAACCTGGCCGAGGACCTGGTGGCCCGCACCCGCGCCACCACCGCGCTGCCGGTCTGCGTCGGCCTGGGCGTCTCCAACGCCGACCAGGCCGCCGAGGTCGCGGCCTTCGCGGACGGCGTGATCGTCGGCTCGGCGTTCGTCCAGCGCCTGCTGGACGCCGAGGAGTTGGCGGACGGCACGGCCGCCGTCCGGGCGCTCGCGGGCGAGCTGGCGCAGGGCGTCCGCCGGAAGTAGCACCGCAGCGCGCGAAGGGCCGCCCGGGGAGCAACTGCCGCTCCCCGGGCGGCCCTTTGCGTTCCGCGCCTACTCCGCGAGGGTGAAAAACCGGCGGGTGCTGGTACTCCCGTCCCCGCCGGAGCCGTTGGACCCTCCGGTGGTTCGTCGGCGAAAGGGCATCCGGATGGCGCGGGTTCACAGGGCGGTGCTGCTGCGGGCGCTGGCGGCGGGGCTGGCGCTGGCCGCCGCGCTGGCCGGAAGCGGGGGCGTGGAACGGGAGTTGGCGCGCCGCGGGGCGGAGCGGGCGGTGCTGTGCCGGCAGGCCGACCAGGTCTGCAGCCCGCCGGCCCGATGATCCGGAAAATCGGACGTATGACCGTTTAAGGTCGCTCAAACGGCTTAACTCGCCAATGTGGAGGAACCCCCCGCCATCCCCTACGGTTCATCAGGCAGGAAACGGTGGAACGCGCCCGAGGGGGAACTGATGGCCAGTCAGCAGGCCGACCGGGGCCGGGTGAGCGGGATCCGCCGGGCGGTGGACGGCTCGGCGGCCGAGTGGTTCGGGCTGGCGGTGCGGCTGGGCCTGGCGCTGGTCTGGGGCTGGGCGGGGCTGGCGAAGGTGGCCGACCCGGCGGAGGCGGCCCAGGCGGTGCGGGCGTACGAGATCCTGCCCGAGTCGCTGGTCAAGCCGGTCGGCTGGGGCCTGCCGTTCCTGGAGCTGGCGCTGGCCCTGCTGCTGCTGCTCGGCCTCGGGACCAGGATCGTGGCGATCGTCTCGGGCGTGCTGCTGCTGGTCTTCATCGCCGGGATCTCCTCCGCCTGGGCGCGCGGCATCTCGATCGACTGCGGCTGCTTCGGCGGCGGCGGCGCGGTGGACGAGTCGCAGACCGAGTACCTGCAGGAGATCCTGCGCGACTCCGGGTTCCTGCTGCTGGCGGCCTGGCTGGTCTACCGGCCCCGGACGAAGCTCTCGCTGGACGCCTGGCTGGCCGCCTGACCCCCGGCGCGCCCCTCCCCACCGATCCGCGCCCGCGGACCCCGACGACCCGACCCCTGGACTGGCAAGAGCACCCCATGAGCGAGAAGAACCGAGAAGGCAAGCGCAACGCCCGGGACAAGATGAAGGAGGCCCGGGCCGCCGAGGAGGCCAAGGCGCGGCGGAACAAGAAGCTGGCGGTCGGCGGCGTGGTGGCCGTGGTGATCGCGGCCGCCGTGGTGGTCGGCGTGGTGGTGCAGAACCAGCGCTCCAAGCCGGAGACCCCGACCGCCGCCCCGGCCGGCACGATCGGCGACAAGAACCTGGTCATCCCGGTCGGCGCCGCCAACGCCCCGTCCACGCTGACGGTCTACGAGGACCCGCGCTGCCCGGCCTGCGGCAGCTTCGAGCGGACCTTCTCGCCGACCGTCGACCAGTTGGAGGACGCCGGCAAGGTCTACGTCAACTACCACATCGTCTCGTTCATCGACCGCTCGCTGGGCGGCAGCGGCTCCAAGTACGGCGCCAACGCGCTGGGCTGCGCGCAGGACGCCGGGCACTTCCGCGACTACCACGACGTGCTCTACCGCAACCAGCCGGAGGAGACCGAGGACTCCTTCGGCACCAAGCAGACCCTGATCGACCTGGCCAAGCAGGTCCCCGGGCTGGACACCCCCGCGTTCCAGTCCTGCGTCAACTCCAACAAGTTCGGCGGCTGGGTCTCCGCGGTGCAGCAGGACTTCGACAAGTCCAGCTACAAGTCGACCCCGACGGTGCTGCTGAACGGCGAGGCGATCTACCCGAAGAAGGGCGACGAGCAGATCAGCCCGGAGAACCTGGTGAAGTGGGTGGACGCGGCCAACCAGGGCAAGCAGCTCGGCACCCCCGGCTCCCACGGCCAGAGCCCGGCGCCCAGCTCGACCGCCGCCGAGTCCAACACCCCGCCCTCGCCCTGACCGGCCGCCGCCGCGTGACGCTACCGTGACCGGCTCCGGTGCCGGTGTGACCGGTGGGACACGGTAGCGTCGAGAGTGCCATGGATCTCGCATACATTCCGAGCCCGTCGCGGGGCGTCCTCAACCTGGGGCCCATCCCGCTGCGCGCCTACGCCTTTTGCATCATCATCGGTGTCGTCGTGGCCGTGTGGCTCGGCAGCAAGCGGTGGGTCGCCCGCGGCGGCGGCCGCCACACGGTCGGCGACATCGCGGTCTGGGCGGTGCCGTTCGGCCTGGTCGGCGGCCGGCTGTACCACGTCATCACCGACAACCAGCTGTACTTCGGCGAGGGCAAGCACCCGATCGACGCGCTGAAGATCTGGGAGGGCGGCCTCGGCATCTGGGGCGCCATCGCCTTCGGCGCGGTCGGCGCCTGGATCGGCGCCCGCCGCCGCGGCGTCCCGCTGCCCGCCTACGCCGACGCGATCGCCCCCGGCATCGTGCTGGCCCAGGCCTGCGGCCGCTGGGGCAACTGGTTCAACCAGGAGCTGTACGGCCGCCCCACCACCCTGCCCTGGGGCCTGAAGATCGACAAGACGCTCCCGGACGGCACCGTGGTCCAGGGCGTCTACCACCCGACCTTCCTGTACGAGTCGATCTGGTGCGTGCTGGTCGCCGTCCTGGTGATCTGGGCCGACAAGCGCTTCAACCTCGGCCACGGCCGGGCCTTCTGGCTGTACGTGGCGGCCTACACGGTCGGCCGGTTCTGGACCGAGTGGCTGCGGATCGACGAGGCGCACCGCTTCTTCGGCCTGCGCCTGAACGACTGGACCGCGATCCTGGTCTTCGTCGGCTCGGTCGCCGCCTTCGTGCTCTCCGCCAAGCTCCGCCCCGGCCGCGAGGACCCGGACTCGATCGACCCGCAGGCCACCGCGGAGCGCGCCGAGGCCGCGGCGGCCGCCGAGTCCGCCCCGGCCGGGGACGCCCCGGTCGAGTCCGCCTCGGGCGAGGGTCCGGCCGACGTCGCCGAGCCGTCGCAGGACGCCCCCGTCGAGCTCTCCAAGGACTCCGAGAAGCCCTCCTGAGCTGCCGCGCCCGCCCCCGTTGGGGCCGCCCCGCCGAGACCGGCGAGGCGGCCCCAACTGCCTTTGGGCAGGCTTACTTTGCTGGAAACTCGCAGGTCAAACGGCTACGTTCGAGGAGCAGCAAGCCCGGCCGGCGCCCGCCCCGGGGGGAACCGCCGTGCCCGGAAGGGGAGCCGTCCGCATGAGCACCATCACCGCAGACCCGCACACCGACAGCCCGCAGCCCCGGATACCCGACGCCGGCCACCACCGGGACGTCAACGGCGGCTGGCTGCGCCCCGCCGTGTTCGGCGCGATGGACGGCCTGGTCTCCAACTTCGCGCTGATGACCGGCGTGGTGGGCGGCGACGCCGCGCCGAGCACCGTGGTGCTCACCGGCCTGGCCGGCCTGGCGGCCGGCGCGTTCTCCATGGCGGCCGGCGAGTACACCTCGGTGGCCTCCCAACGCGAGCTGGTGGAAGCCGAGTTGGAGGCCGAGCGGATCGAGCTGCGGCGCAACCCGCACGGCGAACTGGCCGAACTGGCCGAGCTGTACGTGGCCCGGGGCGTCGAGCCGGAGCTGGCCCGCGAGGTGGCCCGGCAGCTGTCCGCCGACCCGGACACCACGCTGGCCGTGCACGCCCGCGAGGAGCTCGGCGTCGACCCGGACGACCTGCCCTCGCCGCTGGTCGCCGCGGTCTCCTCGTTCGGCTGCTTCGCGCTCGGCGCGCTGCTCCCGGTGCTGCCCTACCTGCTGGGTGCGACCACGCTCTGGCCGGCCGCGCTGCTGGCGGTGCTCGGCCTGTTCGGCTGCGGCGCCGTGGTGGCCCGGGTGACCGCCCGCAGCTGGTGGTTCTCCGGCCTGCGGCAACTGGTGCTGGGCGGCGCCGCGGCGGGCGTCACCTACCTGCTGGGACGGCTGATCGGCGGGGCGATCGGCTGACCGGCCACCCGGTCGGCCCTGTACGAAAACCCAGACCTCTGTATAGTTATGCCATGGAACGCGTGATGTTCCGCACATGGGCCCGAGCCCGCACCTTGCCCTAGTCTCGACATCCGGCTGTCGACCCCCGCAATCGAAACCGGGGGCGGCGTCGACTTCGAAGAATCCCAGGTAGGGACACCCCAACGGCTGTTCCGGGGGCGTTTCGCCCCCGTTTCACGCCCTTCGGCACCGGGCACACTGGAGGGAACGCGCGACGCTGCGCCACCCCCTCCATCCGCCCCCTGACCTGGGGATCATCCCGAGATGTGGACGTCTGAATCCACTTCCCGGGACAAGCGGCATCATGTAACCTGCACCGACAAATCGCATCAGGGCCAACGTCGTCCCTTTGCATGAAGCAACTGTTTACGACGACGGGAGAGCCGATGCTGTCTGCATCCCTGCCCTCCGGCCACGAGGACGCCAAGGCCACCGGCCCCTACGCCCTCGTCCCGGATGCGCGCCCCCAGGCCCAGGGTCTCTACGACCCGCGCAACGAGCACGACGCCTGCGGCGTCGGCTTCGTGGCCACGCTGACCGGCATCGCCGACCACAAGATCGTCGAGCAGGCGCTGACCGTCCTGCGCAACCTGGAGCACCGCGGCGCCACCGGCGCCGAGCCGGACTCCGGCGACGGCGCGGGCATCCTGACCCAGGTCCCGGACGCGTTCCTGCGCGCCAACACCGACTTCGAGCTGCCGGCCGCCGGCTCCTACGCCGTCGGCATCGCCTTCCTCCCGCAGGACGACGAGGAGGCCGCCGCCGCGGCCACCCGGATCGAGGTCGTCGCGGCCGAGGAGGGCCTGACCGTCCTCGGCTGGCGCGACGTCCCGGTCACCCCCGACCTGCTGGGTGCCACCGCCCGCAGCGTCATGCCGCGCTTCCGCCAGCTCTTCGTCACGCACGGCGAGCGCACCGGCATCGCGCTGGACCGGGTCGCCTTCGTGCTGCGCAAGCGCGCCGAGCGCGAGGCCGGGGTGTACTTCCCCTCGCTCTCCGCCCGCACCCTGGTCTACAAGGGCATGCTGACCACCGGCCAGCTGGAGCCCTTCTTCCCCGACCTGTCGGACCGGCTCTACGCCTCCGCGATCGGCCTGGTGCACTCCCGCTTCTCCACCAACACCTTCCCGAGCTGGCCGCTCGCCCACCCGTACCGCTTCGTCGCGCACAACGGCGAGATCAACACGGTCAAGGGCAACCGCAACTGGATGACCGCCCGGGAGTCCCAGCTCGCCACCGACCTGATCCCCGGCGACCTGGACCGGATCTTCCCGATCTGCACCCCGGACCACTCCGACTCGGCGTCCTTCGACGAGGTCCTGGAGCTGCTCCACCTCGGCGGCCGCTCGCTGCCGCACTCGGTGCTGATGATGATCCCGGAGGCGTGGGAGAACCACGCCACCATGGACCCGGCCCGCCGCGCGTTCTACCAGTACCACTCCAACCTGATGGAGCCCTGGGACGGCCCGGCCTGCGTCACCTTCACCGACGGCACCCAGATCGGCGCGGTCCTGGACCGCAACGGCCTGCGCCCGGCCCGGTACTGGATCACCGAGGACGGCCTGGTCGTGCTCTCCTCCGAGGTCGGCGTGCTCGACATCGACCAGGAGAAGGTCGTCAGGAAGGGCCGCCTGCAGCCCGGCCGGATGTTCCTGATCGACACCGCCGAGCACCGCATCGTCGAGGACGAGGAGCTCAAGGCCGCCCTCGCCGCCGAGCACCCCTACGAGGAGTGGGTCGCGGGCGGGCAGATCCAGCTCGCCAAGCTCCCCGAGCGCGAGCACATCGCGCACACCCACGCCTCGGTCACCCGCCGCCAGCAGACCTTCGGGTACACCGAGGAGGAGCTGCGGGTCATCCTCGCGCCGATGGCCAAGACCGGCGGCGAGGCGCTCGGCTCGATGGGCACCGACTCGCCGATCGCCGCGCTCAGCGAGAAGCCGCGCCTGCTGTTCGACTACTTCACCCAGCTGTTCGCCCAGGTCACCAACCCGCCGCTGGACGCGATCCGCGAAGAGCTGGTCACCTCGCTGCACAGCAACCTCGGCCCCGAGGGCAACCTGCTGGACGCCACCCCGGCGCACTGCCGCTCGGTCGGCATCACCTTCCCGGTGATCGACAACGACGAGCTGGCCAAGCTGATCCACATCAACAAGGACGGCGACCAGCCCGGCCTGAAGGCCGTCACGCTCTCCGGCCTGTACAAGGTCGCGGCCGGCGGCGCGGGCCTGGCCGCCCGGCTCGCCGAGATCGCCGCCGAGGCCGACGCCGCGATCGCCGACGGCGCCCGCATCGTCGTGCTCTCCGACCGGCACTCGGACGCCGAGCACGCGCCGATCCCGTCGCTGCTGCTCACCTCGGCCATCCACCACCACCTGATCCGCACCAAGCAGCGCACCCAGGTGTCGCTGCTGGTCGAGGCCGGCGACGTCCGCGAGGTGCACCACGTCGCGCTGCTGGTCGGCTACGGCGCCGGCGCGGTCAACCCGTACCTGGCCATGGAGTCGGTCGAGGACCTCGTCGCCCAGGGCGTGTTCGTCCAGGGCATCGAGCCCGAGAAGGCGATCCGGAACCTGATCTACGCGCTCGGCAAGGGCGTCCTGAAGGTGATGTCCAAGATGGGCATCTCCACCGTCGCCTCCTACCGCGGCGCGCAGGTCTTCGAGGCCATCGGCCTCGCCCAGGAGCTGGTGGACGCCTACTTCGCGGGCACCACCACCAAGCTCGGCGGCATCGGCCTGGACGAGATCGCCAAGGAGACCGCCGCCCGGCACGCCAAGGCGTACCCGGCCTCCGGCATCGCCGCCGCGCACCGCGCGCTGGAGATCGGCGGCGAGTACCAGTGGCGCCGCGAGGGCGAGCCGCACCTGTTCGACCCGGAGACGGTCTTCCGCCTCCAGCACTCCACCCGCACCAAGCGCTACGACGTCTTCAAGCAGTACACGGACCGGGTCAACGCCCAGTCCGAGCGCCTGATGACGCTGCGCGGCCTGTTCCAGCTGGACGCCCTCGGCCGGACCCCGATCTCCGTCGACGAGGTCGAGCCGGTCTCCGAGATCGTCAAGCGGTTCTCCACCGGCGCGATGTCCTACGGCTCCATCTCGATGGAGGCGCACGAGACCCTCGCCATCGCGATGAACCGGCTCGGCGGCAAGTCCAACACCGGCGAGGGCGGCGAGGACCCGGAGCGCCTGTACGACCCGGCCCGCCGCTCGGCGATCAAGCAGGTCGCCTCCGGCCGGTTCGGCGTCACCTCCGAGTACCTGGTCAACGCCGACGACATCCAGATCAAGATGGCCCAGGGCGCCAAGCCCGGCGAGGGCGGCCAGCTGCCCGGCCACAAGGTCTACCCGTGGGTGGCCAGGACCCGGCACTCGACCCCGGGCGTCGGCCTGATCTCCCCGCCGCCGCACCACGACATCTACTCCATCGAGGACCTGGCTCAGCTGATCCACGACCTCAAGAACGCCAACCCGGACGCCCGCATCCACGTGAAGCTGGTCTCCGAGGTCGGCGTGGGCACCGTCGCGGCCGGCGTCTCCAAGGCGCACGCGGACGTCGTCCTGGTCTCCGGCCACGACGGCGGCACCGGCGCCTCCCCGCTCACCTCGCTCAAGCACGCGGGCGGCCCCTGGGAGCTCGGCCTCGCCGAGACCCAGCAGACCCTGCTGCTCAACGGCCTGCGCGACCGCATCGTCGTGCAGACCGACGGCCAGCTGAAGACCGGCCGCGACGTGGTCATCGCCGCCCTGCTGGGCGCCGAGGAGTTCGGCTTCGCCACCGCCCCGCTGGTGGTCTCCGGCTGCATCATGATGCGGGTCTGCCACCTCGACACCTGCCCGGTCGGCGTCGCCACCCAGAACCCGGTGCTGCGCGACCGGTTCTCCGGCAAGCCCGAGTTCGTGGTCAACTTCTTCGAGTTCATCGCCGAGGAGGTCCGCGAGCTGCTCGCCGAGCTCGGCTTCCGCTCGATCGAGGAGGCCGTCGGCCACGCCGAGCACATCAACGCCCAGGCCGCCATCGACCACTGGAAGGCCGCCGGGCTCGACCTGGCCCCGCTGTTCCACGTCCCGGCGCTGCCCGAGGGCGCGGCCCTGCACAACACCACGGGCCAGGACCACGCGCTCGACAAGGCCCTCGACAACCAGCTCATCGAGCTCGCCGAGGACGCCCTGGAGCGCGGCGAGGCCGTCCGCATCCAGCTGCCGGTCCGCAACGTCAACCGCACCGTCGGCACCATGCTCGGCCACCAGGTCACCAAGCGGTACCGCGGCGAGGGCCTGCCCGAGGGCACCATCGACATCACCCTGACCGGCTCGGCCGGCCAGTCGTTCGGCGCCTTCGTGCCCAGCGGCATCACGCTGCGCCTGGAGGGCGACGCCAACGACTACGTCGGCAAGGGCCTGTCCGGCGGCGTGATCGTGGTCCGTCCCGCCCGGGACGCCGCCGCGATCGGCGCCGACGCGCAGAACCACGTCATCGCCGGCAACACCATCGGCTACGGCGCCACCTCCGGCCGGATCCACCTGCGCGGCAAGGCCGGCGAGCGTTTTGCGGTCCGCAACTCCGGTGCGACCCTGGTGGTCGAAGGCGTGGGCGACCACGGTCTGGAGTACATGACCGGCGGGCGGGTGCTGATCCTCGGCGAGACCGGCCGCAACCTGGCGGCGGGCATGTCCGGCGGCATCGCCTACGTGCTCGACCTCCGCCCGGCCAACGTCAACAGCGGCATGGTGGGCATCGAGGCCCCCGGCGCCGCCGACCGCGAATGGCTGCGCGAGACCGTCCAGCAGCACTACGAGGAGACCGGCTCCACCGTCGCCGCCGAGCTCCTGGCCGACTGGGGCAGCGGGGTCTCCCGCTTCTCCAAGATCATGCCCACCGACTACAAGGCTGTGCTCGCCGCCAAGGACGCCGCTGAGCGCGATGGCCTCTCCGAGGTGGAGACCACTCGCAAGATGATGGAGGCGGCAAATGGCTGACCCCAAGGGCTTCCTGACCACGCCCAAGCAGCTGGCGGAGCGCCGTCCGGTGGACGTCCGGCTCCGCGACTGGAACGAGGTCTACGTCGAGCGCAGCCTCCTTCCGATCATCACCAAGCAGGCCGGCCGCTGCATGGACTGCGGCATCCCGTTCTGCCACAACGGCTGCCCGCTCGGGAACCTGATCCCCGAGTGGAACGACCTCGCCTACCGGGACGACTGGTCCGGCGCGATCGAGCGGCTGCACGCCACCAACAACTTCCCGGAGTTCACCGGCCGCCTGTGCCCGGCTCCGTGCGAGTCGGCGTGCGTCCTGGGCATCAACCAGGACGCGGTGACCATCAAGAACGTCGAGGTCACCATCATCGACAAGGCCTGGGACCGCGGCGGGGTCACCCCGCAGGTCCCGGAGCGCCTGTCCGGCAAGACCGTCGCCGTGATCGGCTCCGGCCCGGCCGGCCTGGCCGCCGCCCAGCAGCTCACCCGGGCCGGGCACACCGTGGTGGTGTACGAGCGCGCCGACCGGATCGGCGGCCTGCTGCGCTACGGCATCCCCGAGTTCAAGATGGAGAAGCGCCACATCAACCGCCGCATCGAGCAGATGCGCGCGGAGGGCACCCGCTTCCGCACCGGCGTCGAGGCCGGCGTCGACATCAGCGGCCAGGACCTGCGCTCGCGCTTCGACGCGGTCGTCGTCGCGGCCGGCGCCACCACCGCCCGCGACCTGCCCGTCCCCGGCCGGGAGCTGAACGGCGTCCACCAGGCGATGGAGTACCTGCCGCTGGCCAACAAGGTCCAGGAGGGCGACTACGTCGACTCCCCGATCTCGGCCAAGGGCAAGCACGTCGTCGTCATCGGCGGCGGCGACACCGGCGCCGACTGCGTCGGCACCGCGCACCGCCAGGGCGCCCTCTCGGTCACCCAGCTGGAGATCATGCCGCGGCCGTCCGAGGACCGCCCGGCCAACCAGCCCTGGCCGACCATGCCGATGACCTACAAGGTCACCTCGGCCCACGAGGAGGGCGGCGAGCGGATCTACTCCGTCTCCACCACCCACTTCGCCGGCGACGAGGACGGCAACGTCCAGGAACTGCACCTGGTCGAGGTCGAGTTCAAGAACGGCAAGTTCGAGCCCGTCCCCGGCAGCGAGAAGGTCATCCCGGCCCAGCTCGTCACCCTCGCCATGGGCTTCACCGGCACCGACGTCAAGAACGGCCTCGTCGAGCAGCTCGGCGTCGACCTCGACGCCCGCGGCAACGTCGCCCGCGACGGCAAGTTCGGCACCAACGTCGACGGGGTGTACGTTTGCGGTGACGCCGGTCGCGGCCAGTCCCTGATCGTCTGGGCGATCGCGGAAGGCCGCTCGGCCGCCTCGGCGGTCGACGCCTACCTGGGCGGCAAGACCCCGCTCCCCGCCCCGATCAAGCCGACCGACCGCTCGCTGGTGGTCTGACCGACCGCCGCCCCACGAACGCCCAGCCCCCCGCGAGGGGGGTACGGCCGACAAACACCGACCCGCCAGAGCCGCCGGGACCCGGTCATCACGACGCCTGCCCACTCCCCGACCAGGTAAGGGCAGGCGTCGTTGTCGTTCCCGGACCCGGCGCGTTCAGGCCGCCGGGACCTTGTCCAGGAAGCCGACCACGGTGGCGATCCGGCCGTCCCCGTCCGCGGTCAGGACGTCGAAGCCGACCACCAGGGGCTCCGCGGCGCCCTCCGGGGCCAGCTCCCAGGTGAAGCGGGCCACGTCGTGGTGGGCGTCGACCGGGCCGAGGCGGAACACCAGGCCCGCGAACTGGGCCTGGACGGCGGCCAGGGCGGCGTCGAACTGCTCGTGGCCGCGGGTCTCGACCAGCGGGTCGGTGTAGCTGCCGTCGGGGGCCCAGGTCTCCTCGACGAGCTTGCGGCGCGCGGCCGGGTCGGTCTCGTTCCAGGCGGCCAGGTAGCGCTCGGCCAGGTGCTGCAGGTCCATCGTGGTCTCCTTCTGAGCTGCGGTTCCCCTTGCAGGACAAGAAGTTACGGAGATCGCCCGGCCGGGGAATCGGTCACCCATAGGTAGGGTCGACCCATGCTGTACGGACGGGGGACGGAACGGGCCGCGGTCGACCGGCTGCTCGCGGCGGCCGGCGGGGGACGGGCCGGGGCGCTGGTGCTGCGCGGCGAACCGGGCATCGGGAAGAGCGCCCTGCTGGACGCGGCCGCCGAAGCCGCCGCCGGATGGCGGGTGCTGCGGGCCGCCGGAGTGGAGAGCGAGGCCCGGCTGCCGCACGCGGTGCTCAGCCAACTGCTGGCCCCCGCCCTGGGCGAACTGGACGGCCTGCCCGGACCGCAACGGGCCGCGCTGGAACGGACCCTGGGCCTGGCCGACGGCCCCGCCGGGGACCGGCTGCTGGTCGGCCTCGCGGTGCTCACCCTGCTCGGCGACCTCGCCGAACGGCAGCCGGTGCTGGCCCTGGTGGACGACCTCCAGTGGGCCGACCCGGAGTCCGCAGCGGTGCTGCGGCTGGCCGCCCGCCGGCTCGGCGCCGAACGCGTCGCCCTGCTGCTCGCCACCCGGGAGGACGACGGCCCCGACCCGGCCGGACTGCCCGACCTGCGGATCGGACCGCTGGCCGAGCCCGACGCGGCCGCCCTGCTGCACCACCTCGCCCCCGAACTCCCCGACCCCGCACGGGTGCTGGCCGCCGCCGCCGGCAACCCGCTGGCCCTGCGCGAACTCCCGCACGGCGCGGACACCGGCGCCCTGCCGCCCGCCGGACGGCTCCGGCTCGCCTACCACGGCCAGGTCAGCCGCCTGCCCGGCCGCACCCAGCGCTGGCTGCTGCTCGCCGCCCTGGAGGAGACCGGAGCCCTGGAAGTACTGCTGCGGGCCGCCGCCGAGAGCGGACTGGACGCCGCCGACCTCGCCCCCGCCGAGGAACAGGGCCTGCTGAAGGTCGACCTGACGGCGGGCCGGGTGGCGTTCCGCCACCCGCTGCTGCGCTCCGCCGTCGCCGACCGGGCCCCGCTCGTCGACCGGCTGGCCGCGCACCGGGCCCTGGCCGCCGCCCACGGGCCCGCCGAACCGCTGCGCCGGGCCTGGCACCGGGCCCTGGCCGCCACCGGCCGGGACGCCGACGCCGCCGGCGAACTCGCCGCCGCGGCCGGGGCCGCCGCCGCCCGCGGCGGGCACACCGGGGCCTCCGCCGCCTACGAGCGGGCCGCCCGGCTCAGCCCCGACCCCGACCTCGCCCGCCGCTGGACGGTCGAGGCGGTCGAGGCCGCGCTGGAGGCCGGCGAAGTGGACCGGGCCGAACGGCTCGCCCTCGCCGCCGACCGGCCGGACGCCGACCCGGTGACCCGCGCCCACCTGCTGTTCGCCCGCGGCGTCGCCGAGTTCTGGCGCGGCGAGCACGGCCCCGCGCACCGCCGGCTGACCGAGGCCGCCGCACTGGTCGCCGACCCGCACCCCGGCCCGGCCGCCCGCGTCCTGGTGCAGGCCGTGCACGTCGCCTGGTACGACGGCCTCCCGGCCGTCCGGGACACCCTGACGGCGCTCACCGCCCTGCCGCTGCCCGTCGACGACCCGCTCGCACCGGTCGTCCGCTACCTGGCGGCGGCGCTCGGGCCGCTGGTGGGGGAGCAGGGGCAGGAGCAGGGGCAGGAGCCGGACGCGGATCCGGCCGGCGCCGGGGGAGCGGGTGTCGGTGTGGAGGGAGAGGGAGTAGAAGGGACAGGCGCTGGGCGAGCGGGCGTTGGGGCCCCGGCAGCAGGCGCGGATCCGGCCGGCGCCGGGGCAACAGACGCTGGGCGAGCGGGCGTTGGGGCAGCGGACGCTGGGCGAGCGGGCGTCGGGGGTCCCACGTTGCCCGAGGCGGAGCGGGCCGCGCGGGCGGCCGGGGCGGCGGTGCCCGTCGACCTGGCGCTGGCCTGCGGGGCGGGGCTGGTGCCCGGCCACGACGCGGAGGTGCTGGACCTGGCCCGTCGGCTGGTCCGGGAGGGGCGGGAGGCCGGGGCCTTCGGGACGCTGCCGACGCTGCTGTTCTTCCTCGCCGAGGCCGAGCTCTTCGACGGCCGCCCCGGCCTGGCCGCCGACCACGCGGCCGAGGCGCTGGGGCTGGCCCGGGACACCGGACAGCCGCTGTGGACCGGGCAGTTGCACGGATTCCTGGCCTACCTGTCCGCCGTCCGCGGCGACGGCGACCCGTGCCGGGAGCAGGCCGCCGCGGCCTTCGCCCGGGGCGGCGCGGGCGCTCCCTGGGCGCGCTGGGCGCTGGGCGTGCTCGACCTGGGCGCGGGCCGGGCCGAGGACGCCCTCGGGCAGTTGGCCGCGCTCACCGGCGGCCCGCACGCGCACCACGTCAGCGCGGTGCGCGCGGTGCCCGACCTGGTGGAGGCCGCGGTGCGGCTGCGCCGGGAGGAGCGGACCGCCGGGCCGCTGGCCGGGTTCGAGCGCTGGGCCGCGCGGGCCGACCGGCCGTGGGCCCGGGCCCTGGTGCACCGCTGCCACGCGCTGCTGGCGCCCGACGAGCTCGCCGAGGACCGCTACCTGGCGGCGCTGGCCGAGCACGCCGAGCAGCCCCGGCCCTGGGAGCAGGCCCGGACCGAGCTGCTGTACGGCGAGTGGCTGCGCCGCGGCCGCCGCAAGGCGGAGGCCCGGCCCCGCTGCGCTCCGCCGAGCAGGCCTTCCGGCGGCTGGGCGCCGGGCCGTGGGCGGAGCGGGCCCGGCTGGAGCTGGACGCCACCGGCGGCCCGGCCGCCGCGGGCCCGGACCGGACGGTGGCCGGGCTGACCCCGCAGGAGTCGCAGATCGTCCGGCTGGCCGCGCAGGGCCTGTCCAACCGGGAGATCGCCGCGCAGTTGTTCCTGAGCGCCCGCACCGTCGGGCACCACCTGTACAAGGCGTACCCGAAGCTCGGCGTGGGCTCCCGCACCGATCTGGCGGGCGTGCTGCCGGCGCTGTCCTGAGCGGAGTCGAAACCCGGGCCCGTACAACGGATTGGCCAAATACCGGAAGGATCTCGCGGAGTGTCGTCGCGCAGTGGCAGACTGCATCCCACGGGGTCCAATCGGCGTTCCTGGGGCGGAGGTTTGCATGACGGGCCTGCAGACGGGCAGCGGTGCGACCGCGCGTCGCATCCAGTTGGGGGCCCAGTTGCGGCGCCTGCGCGAGGCCCGCGGCGTGACCCGGGAGGACGCCGGGTACTCGATCCGGGCCTCGGAGTCGAAGATCAGCCGGATGGAGCTCGGCCGGGTCGGCTTCAAGCAGCGCGACGTGGCGGACCTGCTGACGCTCTACGGCGTCGACGACGAGGAGTCCCGGGCCTCGCTGCTCGGCCTGGTCGGCGGCACCAACGCCCCGTCCTGGTGGCACGGTTACGGGGACGTCGTCCCCGGCTGGTTCCAGACGTACCTCAACCTGGAGGACGCCGCGGACCTGGTCCGCAGCTACGAGGTGCAGTTCGTGCCCGGGCTGCTGCAGACCCCCGAGTACGTGCACGCGGTGATGCGGGCGGGCAGCCCGGCCGCGCCGGAGGAGGAGATCGCCCGCCGGGCCGCGGTCCGGCTGCGCCGGCAGCAGCGCTTCCTGGCCGAGGGGGCGACCGCCCGGCTGGAGCTGATCGTCGACGAGACGGCGCTGCGCCGCCCGTGCGGCGGCCCCGAGGTGATGGGCGGTCAGCTGGCCCGGCTGGCCGAGCTCTCGCGGCGCGAGACGATCAGCCTGCGGGTGCTGCCGCTGGGGATGGGCGCGCTGGCGGCGGACAGCGGGGCGTTCACCGTGCTGTGCTTCCCCGAGCCGGACCTGGCGGACGTGGTCTACGTCGAGCAGTTCACCACCGCGCTGTACCTGGACAAGCCGGTCGAGGTGGCGGAGTACACGACCGCGCTGGAGCGGGTGGCGGCGGCCGCGCTGTCCGAGGAGGAGACCAGGTCGCTTCTCGCGGAGATCCTCCAAGACGCCTGAACCGCAATTAGGATGATGATCCGTCAGTAGGAGATCGTCAGCGCCGAGAGGGATCGGATGTCCTTGATCGCGGAACTCGCCCTGCAGTACATCGACGGCCAGTGGCGGCCGGGCACCGGCTCCTGGGACATCGTGGACCTGGACCCGTACAGCGGGGAGAAACTGGCCTCGTTCACGGTCGCCACCGCCGAGGAGATCGACCTGGCCTACCGCGCCGCCGAGCGGGCCCAGCCCGCCTGGGCCGCCACCAGCCCCTACGAGCGGCGCCTGGTCTTCGAGCGCGCGCTGCGGGTGGTCGAGGAGCGCGAGGCCGAGATCCTCCGGGTGATGACCGTCGAACTCGGCGGCACCCTGGGGAAGTCCGCCTTCGAGCTCGCCCTGGTCAAGGACATGCTGCGGGAGGCCGGCGCGCTGGCCCTGCGGGCCGAGGGGAAGATCCTGCCCTCGCCCGTCCCCGGCAAGGAGAACCGGCTCTACCGGCTCCCGGTCGGCGTGGTCGGCGTGATCAGCCCGTTCAACGCCCCGGTCTTCCTCTCGCTCAAGGCCGTCGCCCCGGCGCTCGCGCTCGGCAACGCGGTCGTCCTCAAGCCGCACCAGGACGCCCCGGTGGCCGGCGGCACCCTGATCGCCAAGGTCTTCGAGGAGGCCGGGCTGCCGGCCGGCCTGCTGAACGTGGTGCTCACCGACATCGCCGAGATCGGCGACGCCTTCATCGAGCACCCCGTCCCCAAGGTGATCGCCTTCACCGGCTCGGACTCCGTCGGCCGGCACGTGGCCACCGTCGCCGCCGCGCATCTGAAGCGGACGGTGCTCGAACTCGGCGGCAACAGCGCGCTGGTGGTCCTCGACGACGCCGACCTCGACTACGCGGTGGACGCCGCCGTCGCCAGCCGCTTCACCCACCAGGGCCAGATCTGCATGGCCGCCAACCGGATCCTGGTCGACCGCGCGGTGCTCGCCGAGTTCAGCGAGAAGTTCACCGCCAAGGTCGCCTCGCTGACCGTCGGCGACCCCGGCGACCCGGCCACCCAGCTCGGCCCGCTGATCAACTCCGCCCAGGCCGAGGCGATCACCGCCGAGGTCGACCGCGCGATAGCGGACGGTGCCCGCCCGCTGCTGCACGGTACGACCGTCGGCACCCTGGTCCGGCCGACCGTCCTCACCGACATCCCCGCGGACGACCCGATCCTGCGCCGCGAGGTGTTCGGCCCGGTCGCCCTGCTGATCCCCTTCGACGGCGAGGAGGAGGCCGTCCGGATCGCCAACGACACCCCGTTCGGCCTCTCCGGCGCCGTCCACACCGCGAACGTCGAGCGCGGCGTCCGGTTCGCCCAGCGGATCGACACCGGCATGATCCACGTCAACGACGGCACGATCGCGGACGAGCCGATCGTGCCGTTCGGCGGCGAGAAGGGCTCCGGCGTCGGCCGGTTGAACGGCGACACCAGCCTGGACGCGTTCACCACCGTCAAGTGGATCTCGATCCAGCACGGGCGCTCGCGCTTCCCGTTCTGACAGTCGCTGCGCAGCCCGTCGCGCCCCCGGGTCAGGCCAGGCCCTGGGCGATGACCAGCCGCTGGATCTGGTTGGTCCCCTCGACGATCTGCAGCAGCTTGGCCTCGCGCATGAAGCGCTCCACCGGGTGGTCGGCGACGTAGCCGGCGCCGCCGAGCACCTGGACGGCGTCGGTGGTCACCTTCATCGCCATGTCGGTGGCGAAGAGCTTCGCCTTCGCCGCCTCCAGCGAGTAGGGCAGGCCGGCGTCCTTCAGGCGGGCGGCGGCCAGCGTGAGCGCCCGCGCGGCGGCGACCTGGGTGGCCATGTCCGCCAGCATGAATCCGACGCCCTGGAAGGAGATGATCCGTTCTCCGAACTGCCGGCGGTCCTTGGCGTACCGCACGGCGTAGTCGACGGCGGCCTGGGCGAGGCCGACCGCGCAGGCGGCGATGCCCAGCCGGCCGCAGTCCAGCGCGCCCATCGCGATCAGGAAGCCCTTGCCCTCGCGGCCGACCAGCCGGTCGGACGGGACCCGCACGGAGTCGAAGCCGATCTGCGCGGTGGGCGAGGACCAGACGCCGAGCTTCTTCTCGCGCTCGTGCACCACCATGCCGGGCGTGCCCGCGGGCACCACCAGGCAGGACAGGCCGCGGGCCCCCGGGCCGCCGGTGCGGCTGAACACGTTGTAGAAGTCCGCGTGACCGGCGTGGGTGACCCAGGACTTGGTCCCCGAGATGCGGTAACCGCCGTCCTCCTTGGTCGCCCTGGTCGAGAGCGAGGCCGCGTCCGAACCGGCCTCCGGCTCGGACAGGCAGTACGCGCCGAGGAGTTCGCCGCTGAGCATGTCGGGCAGCAGTTCCTCGCGCTGGGCCCGGGTGCCGTACGTGGCGGTGCCGAAGCACGCGAGGTTGTGCACGTTGACCGACTCGGCCACGGCCAGCCAGTGGTAGGCGACCTCCTCCAGCGCCTGGAGGTAGACCTCGTAGGGCTGCCCGCCGCCGCCGTACTCCTCGGGGTAGGGCAGGCTCAGCAGCCCGGCCTTGCCGAGCGTGCGCACGACCTCCCGGGGGAACTCGTGATTGGCCTCGAACTCGGCGACCCGCGGGGCGAGTTCGTTGGCGGCGAGGTCCCGGACCAGGTCGAGCAGGTCGGCGGCCTCCTCGCTGGGCAGGATGCGCTGGATCTTCATCGGGCCACCTCGGTGAGCGTCGGGTGCTGCGGCCGCAGCAGGTTCTCCAGGACGACGGCGACGCCGTCCTCGGCGTTGGAGGGCGCGATCAGGTCGGCCTCGGGGTGCAGGGCGGGATCGGCGTTCGCCATGAACACCCCGCGACCGGCCCAGCGGATCATGTCGAGGTCGGTCCGGGCGTCACCGAAGGCGATCACCTCGGCGGGGGCGATGCCGCGCTCGGCGCAGAGCTTCTCCAGCGAGGCGATCTTGCTCACCCCGTGGGTCACCAGGTCGACGACACCGCTGTGGTGGTGGGAGACGGTGACCAGCCCGCCGAGGATCTCCTCGACCTCCGCGGTGTCGATCTCGCGCAGCCGGGGCGAGACGGCGAAGAGCTTGAGCACCGGGACGTCGATGGTCGCCGGGTCGGCGCGGTAGGACTCGCCGATCAGCAGCGGCTCGGGGTAGTCGGGCGCGTAGCCGACGCGCCGGTCCGCCAGCATCCAGCCGATCGCGGCGTCCGGCAGTGCCCGCTTCAGCCGGGCGGCCGTCTCGCGTGCGGTCCCGGCGTCGATCGTGAAGGCCTCCGTCAGTTCCATCGACGGCACCTGCCAGAGTGCGGCGCCGCCGCAGCAGATCGCCTCCCCGGTCAGGTCCAGGGCCTCGACGATGTACTCGACGGCGGCGGCGTGGCGGACGGTCACGAAGACCGTCTCGATGCCGTGCTCGTGGGCCAGGGCGACGGCCCGGCGGGTCCGCGGCGAGACCGAGTAGTCGGGGCGCAGCAGGGTGCCGTCCAGGTCCACGGCGATCAGGCGGGGCAGGTCGGGGACGGCGGTCATGCGGCGAGCTCCTCGATCGGGGTGTCGGGCGCGTCCACGCCGTGCTGCAGGAACGCGTGGATCAGGCGGAGGAAGCGGGTGGCCCAGCCGCGGCCGTAGAGGTCGTGGCGGTAGCGGAGTTCGATCGCGATGCCGTCCTTGCGCCGGTAGCCGATGACCCGCAGGCCGCCCCGCGGTACCTCGGGCATCGGGATGCCGATCGGCTGCACGTCGAGGCCGGTCGGGCGGAGCAGCGGCTCGCGCTCGTCCTCCACCATGTCCATGTCGAAGTTGAGGTAGATCGGGACGCTGCCGGGTTCGCGGAAGCGGACGCCGTACTGCTCGGGGGCGAGTTCCCGGCTGATCAGCGAGAACGGAATCCGCTGGTGGCGCATCGCGTTGAACAGCGTCTGCGCTTCCAGGCGGACGAGTTCGCCGAAGGGCGTCCTCCCGGTGAAGCGGGTGCGGAAGGTGGCCGGGGTGGCCACGTAGCCGACCATCGCGTCGGTCTCCGGCCGGGTCCGGTTGGCGAGCGAGCCGAAGGTCGCCACGTCGCCGGCGGCGTCCTCGCCCACGGTCTCCAGGCGCAGGCGCCACATGGCGGCCTTGAGCGCCGCGGCGAGCACCACGGCCGAGGTCACCCGCTCGCGCACCGCGAACTCCTCGACGGCGGCGCTCAGTTCCGGTCCGACCGGTTCGAGCGACTTGGTCACGCCCGGCTCGGCGCCGGTGGGCGCGTCCGGGTCGGCCAGGCCGGAGGCGGGGATCGGGGTGATGCCGTCGAGCTGCTTGCGCCAGTAGCCGAGCTGGCGCTCCAGCTGCACGTCGCCCAGGTGGCCGTGCTGCCAGAGGGCGAAGTCCGGGAACTGGACGGGGAGTTCGGGGAGCGGCGGTACGTCGTCGCCCTGTTCCGAGGCGTAGATGGTCAGCAGGTCGTTGATCATGATCCGGGCCGACCAGGCGTCGAAGACGATGTGGTCGGTGGTCATCGAGAGCACGTGCAGGCTCTCGCTCACCCGGCCGAGCACGGGGCGGAACAGCGGCCCGGCGGCCAGGTCGAAGGGCTGGTTGGCGTGCTCGGCGAGCAGCGCGAGCACCCGCGGCAGGCGGGTCTCCGCGGGCTCGTCGGGCGCCTCCAGGACGGGGAGGGCGCGAGGCTGCGGCGGGAGCAGCAGCATCACGTGCTCCTCGGAGGACTCCCCGCCCACCTCGGGGAAGACCGTGCGCAGCGTCTCGTGGCGTTCGGCCAGCAGGTTGAGGCTGCGCTCCAGCAGGGCGACGTCGAGCCGCCCGTCGAAGCGCAGGCCGAGCGCGATGTTGTTGTTCACCTGGTGCACGTGCCGGCCCCAGATCAGGCGCTCCTGCTGGGTGTGGGTGGCCGGCACCGCCGCGCCCCGGGTGGCGGGGCGGACCTCCGTGGAGGTGTTGGGTGTCGGCAGGGTGACGTGGAAGGTGGAGGGGATCGTCATGGTGTGGCGGTCCGTTCGCAGGGAGGGGCCCGGAGCGGCCCCGGGCTTCAGGCGGATCGGTTCGACTTCGGGTGCAGCGCGGGATGGGCGAGGAAGGGCAGCAGCAGGACGATCGCGGACAGCGCGCTCAGGGTGGCGAAGCCGAGCCGTTCGAGGACGACGCCGGACAGCGCGGCCCCCGCGGCCGCGGCCAGGTTCATCGCCATGTCGGAGAACCCCTGGGCGGCCGGCAGTTCGGCGACCGGGACGCTCTCGGAGAGCCGGACCGAGGCCGCCACCAGCACCGCCGACCAGGAGAGCCCCAGCAGCGCCAGCGCGACGGCGAGCTGGACGACGTCGCCGCCGCCGGCGGTGCCGCAGAGCCACAGCGAGAGCAGCATCGCGGCGGTGCCCCCGTAGAGCACCGGGGTGCTGCGGAAACGGTCCACGGCCCAGCCGAACACGGTGGAGAACCCGTACATCCCCGCCAGGTGGCCGCTGAGCACCATGCCGATGACACCCAGCCCGGTGCCGGCGTGGTGCATGTGGATGCCGGTCATCGACATCACCGCGATCATCACCAGGTGCCCGGCGACGATGCTGAGGATCGCCAGGACGGCCGGGCGGTTCCCGCGCAGCGCCTTCAGCATGGCGCGCAGCGGCGGCGGCTTCTCCCGCTCCCCGGCCTCGTCCTGCCCGCGTGCCAGCAGCAGCGGGTCGGGGCGCAGGAAGACGGTGATCGCGGTGAACGCGGCGGCGAAGCCGACGACCGCGAACAGGTAGGTGCCGGACAGCGGCGGCAGGCCCAGGCGTTCGGCGATCGCGGCACCGGGCCCGGTGAGATTGGGCCCGATCACGGCGCCGACCACGGTGGTGGTGAGCACCAGGGACATGGCCCGGCCCCGGCGCTGCGGCTCGGCCAGGTCGGCGGCGGCGAACCGGGCCTGCAGGCCGGTGGCCCCGGCGGCCCCGTAGAACACCATGCCGAGCAGGAACAGCGGGAAGCTGTGCACCACCGCGGCCACCACGCAGGCCACCGCGCCCACCGCGGCGGCCAGGTACCCGGTGGCCAGCCCGGGGCGCCGCCCCCGGACGTGGGTGATCGCCGCGATCGCCCCCACCGCGGCCGCGCCGCCGAGCGTCGCCGCGGTCTGCGACAGGCCGGCGACGCTGGCGCTCCCGCCGAGTTCCTCGGCCAGCAGGCTGGTGACGGCGAAACCCGTGGCGATGCCGCTGCCGCTGATCACCTCGGCGACCACGAGGGTCCGGACGGTCCGTCGCTGCACCCGGGCACGGTCGTGGCGCGGCGGGTCGGCGGTGGTCAAGGTCGGCATGGCGCTCCGGCTCTGTGCGTGGGTGCGTGGGTGCGTGGGTGCGTGGGCGGGGAGGGACGGGCCCGGACCGCTCCGGGAGCCGTCCGAGGCGGGGGGACGAAGGTCAGCCGCGGGTCCAGTCGACGGTCTCGGGCCAGTGCCGGCCGACCCGGCGGACGGCGTAGTCCCAGTACGAGCGGACGGAGAGGTCGGCGTAGATGAAGTCCTGCTTGGCGGCCACGTCCTGCTCGGTGGACCAGACGTACGGGACGCCGGTGCCCTCGGCGGTCAGCTGGAGCCGGCAGGCGCGCTCCAGCACCTGCGCGAAGACGGCGGCGTGCCGCACGCTCTTGCCGACGATCACCCCGCCGTGGTTGCGCAGCAGGACGGCCGGGTGGTCCCCGAGGTCCTTGGCGATGGCGTCACCGGTCCCGATGTCCAGGACCGTGTTGCTGGTCTCGGTGAACAGGCCGATCCGGTCCCGGAAGTACGCGCCGTCGTGGGAGATCGGGCGCATCGGCAGGTCGGTGGCCCCGAACAGCAGGGTGTACGGCGCGTGGCTGTGCACGATGCCGTTGACGTCCGGACGCGCCCGGTAGATCGCCTGGTGCAGCGGCAGCTCCGGGGGTGCCAGCGGCGGGGCGGGCAGCGTGTGGTCGACCGAGCAGCGGACCACGTCGGCGGGGGCGGCCTCGTCGAAGCCGACCAGGGCGCCCTTGATGAAGAACTCGTCGCGGCCGGGTATCCGGGCCGAGATCTGGCCCTGGTTGAAGTCGTCGTGCCCGTCGAGGGAGAGCATCCGGGCACCGACCGCGACCTGGAGGACGAGCCGGCGTTCGGCGGGGCTGAGCGGCCGCCCCTCTGCGGTGGTCATGGCGTGCTCCTTGCTGTCAGGTCGTCGTAGACGGTCCGCATGGTGACCAGGCCGGGCGCGGCGGTGCGGGCCCAGCCGGCGGCGGTCAGCGCGCCCCGGGCCGGTACCGCCCAACTGCCGACGTGGTGGCGCACGTGCAGCGACTCGCCGTCCCAGGTGTGGGTCAACTCGTGTTCGCTGACGGGAAGTCCGGCGCGTTCGTCGGCGATGTCGGCCACCGTCCGGCCGCTCGCCCCGGCCCAGGTCTGCGCCAGGACCAGCGCGGTGGCGCTCGGCCGGTGCGCCTTTCCGATCGGGTGCCTCTCCCGGACGGTGGTGGTGGTCGGGCCGAGCGGGCCCCGGGTGAGGGCGGCGGTGAACTCGGCGATGCGCAGCTGGACGTAGTGGGCGAAGGACAGGTTGGTGGCGCGCACCACCGGCACCACCGCCGCCAGCTCCTCCAGGGACGTCCACTGGGCGTCCGTCAGGTTGGAGACGCAGGCGACCAGCGGCACCCGGTACGCCGTGCAGTACGCGAGGACGTCCGGGTGCGCGCCGGGCGCGCTCGCGTCGACCAGGACGTCGGGCACGGCGTCGGCCTGCCAGCCGTCGCGGCGGGAGGCGGTCAGCGACACCCGCGTGCCGTCGGCCCGGCAGGCCGCCAGCAGGGCCGAGCCGAGCCGCCCGCGACCGACGACGCCCAGGGCGGGGCCGCCGGCCGCGGGCACCTCGTCAGGCATCGGCGCCGACACCGCTGGCGACCACCAGGGCCGCGACGCTGTCGATGGTCTCGTAGTGCTCGGCGCCGACCTCCGGGTCCAGGTAGACGCCGAGGACGTTCTCGATGCTGTCGATCAGGCGCATGTAGGAGAGCGAGGAGAAGCTGACCGCGCTCAACGAGTAACCGGCCTCGGCGAGTTCGCCGGCGGTGAAGCTGCCGTCGCCGGCCGCGACCGCGAGGTCGAGGATCTTGGTACGGAGAGAGCTGTTGTCCATGGTGGGCTCCTGGGCTGGGGAGGGGGTCAGTTGTTCCGGGCTTCGGCGAGCAGCCGCCGCAGGCGCTCGACCGACGGCTTGCCGATCGAGTTCACCGGTATCCGGTCCACCAGGTGGAAGACCGAGGGCACCTTGAAGGAGGGCAGCAGCGCCGCGCAGTGGGCGCGCAGGGACTGCACGGTGGGACCGGCCTCGACGGCCAGGACGGCGGCCAGGACCGGGTCGCCGTGCCGGCCCTCGGCCTCGAAGGCGACGACGTCGAGCACTCCGGCGGCCTTCCGCAGCACCTCGGCGATCTCGATCGGGTCGATCTTGCGTCCGCCCACGTTGACCATCCGCCCGGTGCGGCCGGTGAGGTGGAGCACGCCGTCGAGCAGGTGGCCCTGGTCGCCGGTGCGGTAGCGGCCCTCGTCGTCGACCCGCGCTTCGAAGACCCCGGGGGCGTTGAGGTAGCGGGAGCCCATCGACTCGCTCCGGACCCGGAGCCCCTCCTCGTCCGCGATCACCTCCACACCGGGCAGCGGGGTGCCGAGCCCGGTGCCGGTGCCGTCGGCGGCGAAGGTCAGGGGCCCTGCCTCGGCCACGCCGTAGTAGTTGTGGATCGGCACGCCGGTGAGCCGGGTGAACTCCGCACGGACGCCGTCGCGCAGCGGGGCTCCCGAGGAGATCGCGGCGCGGACGCCGGCGAAGCCCCCGGTGGAGGAGCGCCGCACGATCGACTCGTACAGCGCCGGGAAGGCCACCAGCCGGGTGGCCCCGGTGCTCTCCAGCAGCCGCACGATCCGGGAGGCGGTCGGCAGGCCGCGCGACAGGTGCAGCGAGGCACCGGGCAGGAAGGCGGCGAGCAAGGAGGTGTTGAAGGCCAGGCCGTTGGAGAGCGCGGCCAGGCAGGCGATCCGGTCCTCGGCCGAGAGCCCGGTTCCCGCGACCCAGTTGCGGGCCGCCGCCAGCACGGCCGCGCCGGAGAACTCGATGCAGTTGGGCCGGCCGGTGGAGCCGGAGGTGAAGCGGCAGACCTCGGTGTCGGGCAGCAGCGGTGGGGCGGGGGTGTCGAAGCGGCGCACCCGGCTGACCGTGAGGCCGCCGAACCCGCCCCCCGCGAACCCGACCGCGCCGGTGACCTGTTCGGTGACCTGTTCGGTGACCTGTTCGGTGACCTGCTCGACGTCGGCATCCGGTGCGTGGACCAGCAGGTCGAGTCCGCAGTCCTCGGCGATCCGGGCCAGCTCGAACGGTCCGAAGGCCGAGTCGGCCAGGAAGGGAACCGCGCCGGCGAACAGGGCAGCCAGGTAACCCACCACGTAGTCGGTGGAGTTGGCGGCGTAGAAGCCGATCCGCAGTCGCTCGCCGGCCGCGCCGTGCGGGGCCAGCCGGGCGGCGGCGGCCCGGGCCCGGTCGGCCAGTTCGGCGTAGCTGAGCGAGCTGTCGGCGTCGGTGACCGCGACACGGTCGCCGTGCCGGGCGAGGGCGTCCGCGAAGGCGCCGGGAAGGACGGCGTTCATCGCGGCCTCACCGCTCGTTCTGGGCGTGGGCGGTGGCGAGCCGGTCGAACTTGATGCCGGAGTCGTCCGGACGCCCGAGCAGCAGGACGTAGAGGATCTCGTCGCTGTCCGGCAGCCCGGCCAGCGAGTGCCAGAGCGCCGCGTCGAAGCCGCCGACGCCGGTCACACCGATCCCGGCGCGAGTCGCCCCCAGGTACAGCAACTGCCCCAGGGCGCCGCAGCGGAAGGCGAGTTCGCGCAGGTCCTCGCTGCCGGCGGCCGCCTCGGCGGCGGTGCCGCTGAGCGCGGTTCGCGGCGCGTGCAGCAGGACGACGGCTGCGCTGTCGGCCAGGCTGCGCTGCTGCATGCAGGCGCGGACCACCTCGTCGGTGGACGGCAGCCGGCCGGGTCGCCGGGCACCCTCGCCGGTCAGCAGGTGGACGGCGTTGTGCTCGGGTTCCTCCGCCGACCGCAGGACCAGGGTGGCGCCCATCGGGGAGTCGGCCGGCAGGTCCGTCCGCACCGGCGTGGACAGGGCCGAGACGGCCCGCCAGACGTCGGCCGCGGGGACGGTGCCGGGAGCGAACGCCTTGCTGGAGGCCCGCGCGGCGAGCAGTTCCGGCCAGTCGGACGGATCGCCCAGGCCGTCCTGCGCGCCGGTCGGCCGGCCGCTGTCGGGCAGCTGCGCGAGGGGCGCGGGGGCGTCCGGCGCACGGGTGCTCCCGGGGTGCTCCGCCCGTGCGGAGAGGGAGTCCCAGCAGGTCTCCTCCAGCCAGGACCGCCAGGCCGGCTCGCGCCGCTCCCGGTCGGCCTCGTCGTGCACGGTCCAGCGGGCCCAGGCGTCGTCGGCCTCGGCCGCCGGGACCAGGAGGGCGGAGTGCACCTCCCGGCAGTTCTCGCGGGCCTCCAGCAGGTCCGACAGGGGCGAGCGGGGGAAGCGCAGCCGCAGCGTGCCCGGCGCGCGCCGGCCGGTGGTGGCCAGCAGCAGGTTCCCGGCGGCGTGCCCGGCATCGAGCTGGGTGTACAGGTAGCCGCGGTCGCCGTACTTGCGCATCGACAACCAGGGGCGGGTGAGGGCCACGATCACCGCGCCGCCGTCCGCGGGGATCTCCAGCGTCGAGGCACGCAGCGCTCCGGCGACGTCCCCGGCGGCCAGCCGGGTGCAGGTGCGGCGGTCGGAGTCGACCAGGAAGGCGGTCGGCCGGCCGTTCTCCATCGTGAGGACGGCGAACTCGTACGGGTACACGGCCCCGGCGGACGGTACCGCCCGCGCCCCGTGCGACCCGCGAGAACGCGCGCCCCGGCTGGTCAGCACGCCCTCCTCCAGGAGGGACAGCGCGAGTTTCAGACCCGCGGCCGAGGGCGGTTCGGCGGGCGCTAAGGACGGTGCCGCCGGCAGGGCCATCCGGGCCCACATGTCGGTCTCGAAGTCCGGTGGCGCGTGCTCGGCTCTCCGGGCGATCCGCCGTGCGTGAACCGGTCGTGCGGATTTCGTTTCTGCATTGCTTTGCACGTCTGACGAAACCTCATCCCGTCTGGTGGCACTGCCGACCAGGCATGCGAGAGGGCAGGCGAAAGCCCCGGCCTGTTCAGCAGATGGCATGCGGCGGACACGGGGAAATGTGCAAGGACTTCGATCCGACTGTGCCGCCTGCGCCATTGCAAGCTCCGGCAGCCTGTCCCCCGTGAACGGCCTACGAAGTGGATGAATCACCTGTTCCGCGCCCTGAACCAGCGGCGGCTGACGATCATCCTGGGGCACCCGCGTGAGCGCTGTCAAGGATTGGAGTAGACCACATTCCGGTTGGGCCGGGCTTCCGGCGCGGCTGGTCGAGACCC
This sequence comes from Kitasatospora sp. YST-16, assembly GCF_026802215.1. Lineage (NCBI taxonomy): Bacteria > Bacillati > Actinomycetota > Actinomycetes > Kitasatosporales > Streptomycetaceae > Kitasatospora > Kitasatospora sp. YST-16. Next base: position 1,591,553 of record NZ_CP113837.1, on the reverse strand, counting down.
GCCGGAAGAGGTTCCGCGCATGTCTGACGAACCATCAACTTGCCTGTATGTCGGGATATCTTGCGGGAACTGCCGACATCGGGCACAAGCTCGCCCGCCCCGGCCCGCCGGTCGGCGTTCCGGCCCGCACGGGCCGGGACACCCGCCCGGGGGCGACTTGACAGCTCGCGTGTACGCGGCGCGGCCCGGGTGCCGGTCGGGCCGCCGACCGGCGGGCCGGGGCGGTCCCGGTCCGGAACGGAATACGGAAGGAAATCTCCGTTAGATCTCCCGGGAAATCTCCCGGAGAATCACCCGGGAAAGCTCACCGGCCCGAGCTGGCGGCCCGATTCGGTGGCCCATGAAAATCGCCGACGGTGGGTCGGTGGAGAATCGGCTGGGCCGTTTCCTGATCGCCGGTGATTGGTTTCCGGCCCTCGCCGGTGAGTCGCTGTTCGAAGCAGTGGGCACATCCGCTCCGAGACATTTCCGGCGCCCGCCGGGGAGGGGGCGGCGGCCCGGCCGCCGGCGTCAGCCGAGGTGGCCGAGGCGGCCGAGGCGGCCGAGGGGAGCTGGGGCCGGCCGTCGGCGAGGCCCAGGACGGTGCGGGCGCCGAGCGGGCGGGAGAGGCGGAACTCGACCGGCGTGGAGCGCGCGGCGGCGTCGCAGGCCCGGGCGGGAGCGCGGTCGACGCGGCCGATCAGGACGACCGCCAGGTCGGTCTCGTGGACCTCGCCGGGGCGGACGGTGTCGCAACTGCCGTACGAGACCACGGCGGTGACGACCAGGCCGTCGGCGGAGACCGAGTCGAGCACGGTGGAGGAGCCGTCGAAGGTGTTCGCGGTGGGGCCGGCGGCCGGGGCCTGGGAGAGGACGGCGGGGTAGCGGAACGGCCGGTCGTAGCCGGAGAGGGTGAACTCCCAGACCGGGACGGTGGCTTGCCCGCGGGAGGTGGCCACGGTGGTGGTGCCGGGCCGGACGGCGGTGACGGTCAGCCGGCTGTCGCAGTGGGTGGCGCAGACGTCGCTCCGGGCGGTCAGCCGGGCGAAGACCTCCTTCGCGGAGCGCTGCGGCAGGGTCAGCCGGGAGCCGTCCGCGAACCGCACCTCGGCGGTGCCGGAGACGGACACCGGCAGCGTGGTTCCCAGGTCGAGATGCCCGGAGAGGTAGGCGGCCTTGTCCGCGCCACTGCGGAACGCCCCCGCCGGCATCCACTCGGTGGTGTCCTCGACCGGGAAGTAACCGTGCTCCCAAGCCTGTTGGGCGGCCGACCCGGGCCAGGCCGCCGTCACCTCGGCCGCCCGCCGCGCCGCGTCCCCGGTCGCGGCGCGCACCTCCGGCCCGGCCGTGACCAGGCTCGGCCCGGCCGTGACCGGGCTCGGCCCGACCGCCGTGCTCTGCGGGCCGGGTTCGCTCGCACACCCGCCCACCAGCAGCAGCAGCGCCATCGCCGCCGTCGCGACTCGTCCACGCATCTCGCGATCCCCTCAACGCCCCTGTGCGGGTCGTGAGTCGGACGGTCCTCCCGGCGGTTCGGTTCCGGGGGCTCGGAGCGGCAGCGGGTGGTCGGCGTCGGGCAGCCGGACCGGCCCGCAGCAGCAGCGCGGGCACGACCGCCCGGAGTGATCTCCAGGGGTCGTGCCCGCGCGGCCGTCCGATCGAGCTCGGCGGCGGCTGTCGCCGGTCGGGGTCGGAAGTCGGGGTCAGAAGACCGGGACGCCGGCCCGGACCAGGCGCCAGCCGCCGTTGGCGCCGCCGGAGAAGTCGGCCGGGTCGATGACGCCCTTGGCCTTGACCCAGGCGATCATCGTGTTGCGGATCTCGTCGGAGTTGGCCCACACCTGCTGGGCGGCCGCGACGTGCGGGAAGTTGCCGCCGCCGTTGGCGCGGTAGTTGTTGACGGCGAGGACGAACTGCGCGGCCGGGTCGACCGCCGCGCCCTGGTACGACAGGTTGACGATGCGGCTGCCGACCGGCTGCGCGATGTCGATGTCGTAGGACAGGCCGTAGAGCGAGTCGTAGTTGTAGTCGGGGGTGTTGTTGGCCTGGTTGGTCAGGGTGTCCCGGTCGATCGGCGCGCCGGGGGCGACCTGGGCGTAGTACTTGGCGGAGTACTCCAGGTAGTCCTTGAGCTGGGCGCCGGTCAGGATCCGGGCTTCCAGGGTGTTCTCGTAGATGTACAGGCCGGCCGCGTCGCGCAGCTTGACCTCGCCGGCCGGGATGACCGCGGTGCGGTTGAACGGCGCGGCCTGGGCGAGCACCGGCAGCGCGGCGTACTGGCCGCCGGCCAGCGCGGCGCGGACGGCGTCGGCCTGGACCCGGCCGATCAGGTCGATGATCGGGGTGTCCCGGAACCGGGACTCGGCGATGGAGAGGCTCTCCTTGCAGGTGCCGATGACCTGGTTGACGTAGGCGACGACCTTCTGGTGCTGGTCCTTGACCAGCTTGACGATCTTCGGGTCCTCGGTGACGGTGTTGGAGTTCAGCAGCCGGGCGCTGACGCCGGTGACGGTCCAGTGGCCGCGGGAGAACTCGACCTCGAAGTCGAAGCAGGTCAGCCGCTCGCCCCAGAGCGCGGGCTCGGAGAGCACGACGTTCTTGCCGGTCTGCTGGTTGACCACGATCCGCTGCGGGATCTCCTTGTGGGCGTGGCCGACCAGGATGGCGTCCACGCCGGGGACGGTCGCGGCGATCTCGGCGCCCGCGTTCTCCGAGAAGGGCAGCTGGTCGCCCCAGGAGGAGGCGCCGTCCACGCCGGTGTGGGCGGTGATCACGACCACGTCGGCGCCGGCCGCGCGGACCTTGGGGACCCACTTGGCGGCGATCTCGGGGATGCCCGGGAAGGCCAGCTTGCCCTGCACGTTGGCCTTGTCCCAGATGGCGATGCCGGGGTTGGTCAGGCCGAGGATGCCGACCCGGACGGGGCGGCCGTGGCCGAGGTGCAGCTCGCGGATGACGTACGGCGGGAAGGCGGGCTTCTCGCTCTTGGGGTCGACCGCGTTGGCGCCGAGCAGCGGGAACTCCAGCTGGTCCTGGTAGGCGCGCAGCAGCGGGATGCCGTAGTTGAACTCGTGGTTGCCGAGCGCGGCGGCGTCGTAGCCGATGGCGTTCATGGCGGTGGCCATCGGGTGGCGCGGGGCCTTCTTGCCGGTGATCGGCTCGATCCGGGCGAAGTGGTAGGAGAGCTGGGTGCCCTGGATGGTGTCGCCGGCGTCGATCAGCAGGGTGCGGCCGCGGCCCTTCTCCTGCCGGACCTGCTCGACCAGGGTGGAGATCTTGGCGAGGCCGACGTCGTTGTGGGCGTTGTCGTCGTACTCGGAGTCGGTGAAGTACTCCCAGTTGAGGACGTGGCCGTGCAGGTCGGTGGTGCCCATCACGGTGAAGGCGCCCTTGAACGGGACGGGGCCCCTGCCGTGGGACTCGTCCCGGTCGTGGTCCGCGGCGGCGGCGGGGGTGGCCGCGGCGGCGGACAGGCCGCCGACCAGGGCGGCACCGGCCGCGGTGGCGGCGGAGCGGGTGACGAAGTCACGGCGGTTGAGGGACATCGAGGACTCCAAGTCGGGCGGTACGGGCGGTCAGCCGGCGTCCGGGGCGGGGCAGGTGACACCCCGCCACCCGTGGTGACGCGCGTAGAAAACGCGACTGGCAGTCTGCCGGTTTCCGGCCCCCGAGGCCAGACCCATTCGCCATCCAACAGGTGAGATCCGGGTGACCCCCGGGTGGCGCGCCCGCCCGCGACAGGCCCGTCCCGGGGCCGCCGGACGCCCGCACGGCGCCCGCCGGGCGAACTGCCGTGCGTCAACCCGGGCGGCGGGCCCTCACTCCGCGCGCCACCGCCCGCGCGGTGCAGGTCCGTTCACCAAATCTTTTGCCAACTGCCATGGGAGGACTGGCCGGAACCGCGCTGTTACGACCCGGTAATGCCTAGGCTCTGCTGTATGCGCCGAGCAAAAATCGTTTGTACTCTCGGGCCTGCCGCGGACTCGTACGACCAGATCAAGGCCCTGGTCGACGCCGGCATGGACATCGCCCGACTGAACCTCAGCCACGGCTCCCACGCGGAGCACGAGGAGCGTTACCACCGGGTCCGCAAGGCCTCGGACGAGTCGGGCCGCAGCGTCGGGGTGCTGGCCGACCTCCAGGGCCCGAAGATCCGCCTCGCCACCTTCGCCGACGGGCCGGTCCTGCTGGAGCGCGGGGACGAGTTCACCATCACCGTCGACGACGTCCCCGGGGACCGGGAGATCTGCGGCACCACGTACAAGGGCCTGGCCGCGGACGTCTCGCGCGGCGAGCGGATCCTGGTCGACGACGGCCGGGTCTGCCTGGAGGTCACCCACGTCGAGGGCCCCCGGGTGCACTGCATCGTGATCGAGGGCGGACTGGTCTCCGACCACAAGGGCCTCAACCTCCCCGGTGTCGCCGTCTCGGTGCCCGCGCTCTCCGACAAGGACGTCGAAGACCTGCGCTGGGCCCTGCGGACCGGGGCCGACGTCATCGCGCTGTCGTTCGTGCGCAGCGGGAAGGACGTCGAGGCGGTGCACCGGATCATGGCCGAGGAGGGCCGCCGGATCCCGGTCATCGCCAAGATCGAGAAGCCGCAGGCGGTGGAGAACCTCGAGTCCATCGTGGACGCCTTCGACGGCATCATGGTGGCCCGCGGCGACCTGGGCGTCGAACTCCCGCTGGAGCAGGTGCCGATCGTCCAGAAGCGCGCGGTCAAGCTGGCCAAGCGCAACGCCAAGCCGGTGATCGTCGCCACCCAGATGCTGGACTCGATGATCAACGCCTCCCGGCCGACCCGCGCCGAGGCGTCCGACGTGGCCAACGCGGTGCTGGACGGCACCGACGCGGTGATGCTCTCCGGCGAGACCTCGGTCGGCAAGTACCCGGTCGAGACGGTCAAGACGATGGCCCGGATCGTCGAGGCCGCCGAGCAGGACGTCCTCGCGGCCGGCCTGCCCGAGCTCACCCCCAGCAGTAAGCCCCGCACCCAGGGCGGCGCGGTGGCCCGGGCGGCCGCCGAGATCGGCGACTTCCTGGACGCCAAGTACCTGATCGCGTTCACCCGGAGCGGCGACACCGCCCGCCGGCTGACCCGCTACCGCTCGCCGATCCCGGTCCTGGCGTTCACCTGCGAGCCCGCCGTGCGCAGCCAGTTGGCGCTCACCTGGGGCGTGGAGACCTTCCTCGGCCCGTTCGTCACCACCACCGACGAACTGGTCGCCCAGGTCGACTCCGCGCTGCTGAGCCTGGGCCGCTGCAAGCCCGGCGACGTCGTGATCATCACGGCCGGCTCCCCGCCCGGCCTGGCCGGATCGACCAACCTGGTGCGGGTGCACCACGTCGGCGAACCGGCCAACTGACCCTGCGGCCGGGGCCGTTCCGTCCGCTCCGGACGGGGCGGCCCCGGCCGTCGCGTGACGTCCCGTCAGTCACCCGCCGCACCACCGCCACCGCTGTGGGTAGCATGCCTCGGGCGGGCCCCCGGGGTCGGGCCCGCGCCGCGAACGGGGGGTTGGAACCGCTTGATACGCCGCCGCACCGCTGCGCTCTGCGCCGCGGCCGTGCTCACCGCCGGCTGCACCCCCTACGGCGCGGACACCCTGCAGGCGGTGGCCTCCGCGAGCCCGGTGCGGCCGGTGGCCCGGAGCGTGGCGGTGGACCGGACGGCGTGGTGGGGCGGCAGCTCCTACCGGCTCACCGGGGTGACCGCGACCGCGCAGCCCGACGGCCGCACCGAGGTCGAACTGGTCCTGGGCGTCGTGGTCGAGTCGCCGGTGCCCGCCGCCTCCGCGCTGCCCCGGGTGGCGCTGGAGCAGGAGGGCGTCGCGGTCAGCGGCCCGCTGGAGGTCCAGCCGCCGCCGTTCGGCCGGGCCTCGCTGACCGTCACCGTGCAGGACGTCGGCCCGCCCGGGCAGCTGCTCGACCCGAACCGGCTCGCCCTGGTGCTGGCCGCCCCCGGGGCCGCCCGCGCGGTGCTCCCGATCGGGGCCCGCTCCGGGCAGGACCCGGTGGACCTCCGGCCGACCGTGCTGCACCCCTCCGCCGACACCGTGCGCGCCGGCCGCTACCGGCTGGTGCTGTCCTCGGCCCGGCTGCGCGAGGACTGCACCGGCAACCCGGTGCCGGCCCGGGCCGTGCCGCTCGGCACCACGCCCTTCGTGCCCCGCTCGCTGCGCGCCCTGAAGCCCGGTCAGCACAGCGTGGAGGTCCTGTTCGAGGCCCCGGCCGGCACCACCCCCGAGCAGTTGGTGCTGCACCTGACGCTCCCGGACGGCCGCCGGCTCGCCCCGAGCACCCCGGTCGACGCCACCGCCCACCCGGGCCGGCCGGACACCGTCAGCCTGGCGGCCTGGTTCGACTTCTACGGCGACACCGCCGGCACATACACCCTGGAGGCCGCGGACGCGCAGCAGCCGGACGAGCCGACGGTGCTCACGCTGGTGGCGCGGTGAGGGCGTCGGGCAGCGCGACGGCTCCGAGGCGGCGCGGCCTCGGTCGGCACGTACCCGGTCGAGACGGTCAGGACCGTGGCCCGCACCGTCAGTCCTTCGGGCCGACGTGCGCGTCCAGTAGTTCCACGGCAGCCCGGCGGGCGATCGAGACGTTCACCGCTCCGGACGCCCGCCGGTTCGACCTCCACGGCACGCCGACGGCATCAAGGGCGTCGGTGAACAGCCGCACGATGTCGGGCGAGGTGTTGGTGAAGAGGTACCGCGGGTACGCATGGTGCCGGACCTCGCCGCGTACCGTCCGGGTCGCCCGGTTGGTGATCCGGCAGCCGTCGGAGTGGATCAGCCCGCGCAGCAGCTCCCAGGGGTGGCGGTCGGTCAACTCCCGCTGCCAGGGCTCGAGGACGATGGGGCGTTCGTGCTTCTTCCCGGGACCGTGCTGGGGGAAGTGACAGACCAGGTGGGTCGAGTAGACCTTGACGTCGTGGCAGCCGGTACGGCGAACCCGGCAGGGTCGGTTGTGGGGCAGCACCACGCGCATGGTCCGCTCGACGGAGTCCGTCACCCCGGGCCACTTGTCGTCGCAGGTGATCGAGAGAGCCGGGCTGCGGTGCTGCGCGGGGTGCGTGATGTGGCCGTCCCCGAGGTAGAGGCCGAGGAGGTAGCAGTAGGCGGGGCCGTCGAGGGGATCGCCGAAACAGTGAGGGCAGGTCGACCGCTTCCGGCCGGGGAGCATGCCCCGTCCGGCGAGGTCGCGGTGTTTCCACCACGCGACCGTGCCGCTCGGCACGCACAGCCTCCGGGCGACGTCGGCGTTCGAGACCCCCTGTCGCAGCAGGTGGGTCGCCTGGTCCCGGATCGATCGTTCAACCATGGCAGCAGCTTCGCCGGTAGTGGACCCGCGAGGGGCTGACTCGCCGGACTTCACCCCAAGAGGTGAGCCGTGGGCAGTCCTGCCCTTCGAGTGGAAAGTAATCGTGAGTGCCGGGTGCGGGATTCGAACCCGCAAGCCCTCTCGGGCAGATGTGTTTGAGACATCCGTGTATGCCGTTCCACCAACCCGGCAGGGGTGGGTGGCAGAAGGATACCCTGTGCGCGCTCCCGGTTGCAGCTGGGTAGGCTCATGCATGCAGCACCCCGCCGGACCGAGGAGCCCCGTGAGCACCGCCGACGAGCAGGCCCAGCCGCTTGACACCGACTCGCCCCAGATCACCCGAATCGTCATCGCCGAGGACGAGGCACTGATCCGCCTCGACCTCAAGGAGATGCTGGAGGAGGAGGGCTACACCGTCGTCGGTGAGGCCGGTGACGGCGAGACGGCGGTCAAACTGGTCGAGGAGCTCAAGCCCGACCTGGCCATCCTGGACGTGAAGATGCCCGTCCTGGACGGCCTCTCGGCCGCCGAGCGGATCCACGAGCAGCACCTCGCCCCGGTGCTGATGCTCACCGCGTTCTCCCAGCGCGAGCTGGTCGACCGGGCCCGGGACGCCGGTGCGATGGCCTACATCGTCAAGCCGTTCAGCAAGAGCGACCTGGTGCCCGCGATCGAGATGGCGGTCTCCCGCTACACCGAGATGCGCACCCTGGAGCAGGAGATCGCGGACCTCTCGCAGCGGCTGGAGACCCGCAAGCTGGTCGACCGCGCCAAGAGCGTGCTGCAGACCAAGTTCGGCCTGAACGAGCCCGCCGCGTTCCGCTGGATCCAGAAGACCTCGATGGACCGCCGGATGACCATGGCCGCCGTCGCCGAGGCCGTGATCGAGGAGGGCGCCGCCCAGGACCGCAAGAAGGCCGACACCGCCGAGGGCTGAGCCGGCCCCGCACGCGAAGGAGCGCCCCCGCCCGGACACCGGTCCGGACGGGGGCGCTCCCGCGCCCGACGGGCGGTCAGTCCTCGCCCAGGTACTGGCGGCGCACCGACTCGTCGTGCAGCAGCTCCGCGCCGGTGCCGGACAGCGTGATCTTCCCGGTGGTCATCACGTACGCCCGGTCCGAGAGCGAGAGCGCGGCCTGCGCGTTCTGCTCCACCAGCAGGATGGTGGTGCCCGCGGCCTTCAGCTCCACGATGGTCGCCATGATCTTCTGCATCATCAGCGGCGACAGGCCCATCGACGGCTCGTCCAGCATCAGCAGCTTGGGCCGGGACATCAGCGCCCGCCCCATCGCCAGCATCTGCTGCTCGCCGCCCGACAGGGTGCCGGCGGCCTGCTTGCGGCGCTCGGCCAGGATCGGGAACAGCGTGCAGGCCCGCTCCACGTCCTCGGCGATGCCCGCCGCGTCGCGCCGCAGGAACGCGCCGAGCAGCAGGTTCTCCTCGATGGTCATCCGCGGGAAGATGTGCCGGCCCTCGGGGGAGTGGGCCAGGCCCAGCGCGACGATCCGGTGCGCGGGCACCGTGTCGATCGCCTGCCCCTCGAACAGGACCTTGCCCGCGGTCGGCCGCAGCAGCCCGGACAGGGTGCGCAGGGTGGTGGTCTTGCCGGCGCCGTTGGTGCCGATCAGGGTGGTGACCTCGCCCTGCTCGACGGTGAACGAGATGCCCTTGACGGCCTCGATCTTGCCGTAGGCGACACGGAGGTCCTCGACCTCCAGCAGAGCGGTCACTGGCCGTCCTCCTGAGCTGCGGTGGTTCCTTCGAGCGGGGCGCCCAGGTAGGCGGTGACGACCCGTTCGTCGTTCTGCACGGTCTCCCGGTCGCCCTCGACGATCTTCTGGCCCTGCACCAGCACGGCGGTCCGGTCGCACAGGTTGAAGATGAACTTCATGTCGTGCTCGATCACCAGCACCGCGATGCCCAGGTCCCGGATGGCGAACACCAGTTCCTCGGCGGCCCGGGTCTCCTGCGGGTTCATGCCCGCGGTCGGCTCGTCCAGCAGCAGCAGGCCCGGCTCGGACGCCAGCGCCCGGGCGATCTCCAGCTTGCGCTGCTCGCCGTAGGGCAGGTTCCGGGCCAGGTGGTCGGCCTTCGCGCCGAGCCCGCAGAACTCCAGCAGCTCCCGGGCCCGCTCCCGGCCCTCCCGCTCGGCCCGCCGGTAGCCCGGGCCGCGCAGGATCGCCGAGAACAGCCCCTCCTTGGTGCGGGTGTGCCGGCCCACCAGGACGTTCTCCAGCGCCGTCATGTTGGCGAACAGCCGGATGTTCTGGAAGGTCCGGGCGATCCCGGCCTGGGTCACCAGGTGCGGCTTCGGCGGCAGCACCCGGCCCTTGTACGTCACGGTGCCCTCGGTCGGGACGTACAGCCCCGTCAGGCAGTTGAAGAAGGTGGTCTTCCCGGCCCCGTTCGGGCCGATCAGACCGACGATCTCACCCTGGCGGACCGTCAGGTCCACGTTGTTGACCGCGGTGAGGCCGCCGAAGCGCATCACCACGCCGGAGGCCTCCAGCACGGTCTCGGCGGACGGCGCGGGCGCCGCGGCGGCGGGGGCGGTGTCGGTGGTCACGGCGCTCACGCCCCTGCCTTGGTCGGTACGTCGTCGGTCGGGGCGGCCTGCGCGGGCAGCTGCGCCTCGTGGAACTCCAGCTGCTGCCGCCGGCCGGCGATCAGGCCCTCCGGGCGGAAGCGCATCAGCAGGATCAGCGCCACGCCGAACGCCAGCAGCTGGTAGGACTGCAGGAACTCCAGCTTCGCCGGGATCAGGAACAGCAGCGCCGCGCCCACCAGCGGGCCGCTGATGGTGCCCATGCCGCCGAGGATCACCGCGGCCAGCAGGAACGCCGAGTTCGGCGGCGTCGGGCTGCTGAACAGGTACTGGTCGGGCGAGATCGCGCCCGACACGTGCGCCTGCACCGCGCCGGCCAGGCCGGCCAGCGTCGCGCCCAGCGCGAAGGCGATCAGCTTCACCCGGAAGCCGTTGATGCCCATCGCCTCGGCCGCCGTCTCGTCCTCGCGGATCGCCACCCAGGCCCGGCCGATCCGGGAGTTGGCGACCCGGCCGAACACCGTCACCACGATCGCGGTGGCCACCAGCATCAGCAGCAGGTAGTTGCCGTTCTTGCCCAGGTGCAGGCCCGCGAAGTCGTGCGCCGAACCGAAGTCGAAGCCGAACAGGTTGACGTCCGGGATCGCCGCGATGCCGTTCGGGCCGTTGGTCAGGCTCGGGCCGGAGCGGCCGTCCAGGTTGTTCATGGCGATCCGGAAGATCTCGCCGAAGCCCAGCGTCACGATCGCCAGGTAGTCGCCGCGCAGCCGCAGCGTCGGCGCGCCGATCACCACGCCGAACACCAGCGCCGCCAGCGCGCCGATCAGCACCGCCACCGGGAACGGCAGGTGCACGCCGCTGAACACCGAGAACTGCGAGCCCGACACCAGCGCCGCCGCGTACGCGCCGACGCCCAGGAAGGCCACGTAGCCGAGGTCCAGCAGGCCGGCCAGGCCGACCACCACGTTCAGGCCGAGCGCCACCGTGGCGAAGATCAGGATGTTCGTGCCGATCAGCACGTACGTCTCGCTGCCCTGGGTGAACGGGAACGCGCCCGCCGCCGCGAACGCCGCGCCGGTGGTCACCGCCCGGTTCCGGGCGGTCAGTTCGCGCAGCCGGCCGATCGCGCCCGAGGCGAGCAGCGCCGCGGTGCCGAAGGCCGTCAGCAGCAGGAAGCCGACGAACAGCTCGCCGTACTCGGTGGAGACGCCGAACTCGACCACGCCCAGGCCCACCGCGAACACCGCGGTGACCACCAGGATCTCCGCCCAGGCGGGCAGCTTCCGGGCGGCGGGCAGCGGGCGCTCGATCCGGCCGATCCGCAGCAGGCCGTCCAGCAGCCGCCACAGCCGGAACCCGGCGATGGCCAGCGGCAGCGCGACGAAGAACCACAGGTTCTCGGTGAAGATCGGCCGGATGCCCGGCGGCACCGCGTGCAGCGCCCAGCCCTGGCCGAAGCCGACCCGCAGCACCACCGAGACCAGCAGCGCCGCGTACAGGCTCCAGTGCAGCTCGGGGTGGCGGACGGTGCGGCGGCGGTCCAGCGGCAGGCCGAGCGCGCCGAGGACGGCGAGCAGCGAGCCGGCCGCGGCCAGCCAGCCGCCCGGGTCCAGGTTGACCAGGCCGTTCAGCTCGACGGCGATCGCCACCACCGCGTACCAGCACACTGCCATGGTGCCCAGCGCGGCGAGCAGCACGCCGTTGTGGCCGCCCGAGGGGCTCAGCCAGCGCAGGCCCTTCAGGCCGGCCGCGGCCAGCGCCAGCAGCGCGGTCAGCAGGCCGCCGGCCAGCGCCAGCCACTGCAGGCCGGCCGGGGAGCCGTAGTACGTCAGGTCGCCGGGGAAGTCCGGCGTCCAGGTCCAGGACATGGCCGCGGAGGCGGCGGCGAGCACGCCGCCGAGCACCGCCGCGCCGTAGCCGAGCCGGGCGGGCAGCGGCAGGACGGGGGAGGTCTCGTGGGTCGTCGCAGTCGTCATCGTCCTCACACCCGATCCGCGACGCGCTCGCCGAGCAGGCCCTGCGGCCGCACCAGCAGGACCACGATCAGCAGCACGAACGCCCACACGTTGGCCCAGGCGCCGCCGCCGAGCTGGTGCATGCCCGGGACGTCCTGGATGTACGCGGTGGCCAGCGACTCGGCGACGCCCAGCACCAGGCCGCCCAGCATCGCGCCGTAGATGTTGCCGATGCCGCCCAGCACGGCCGCGGTGAACGCCTTCAGGCCGGCCAGGAAGCCCATCGTGAAGTCGACCTGGCCGTACCGCAGGCCGTGCGCGACGGCCGCGACGGCGGCGAAGGCCGCGCCGAGCGCGAACGCCACCACGATGATCCGGTCGGTGTCGATGCCCATCAGCTTCGCGGTGTCCGGGTCCTGCGCGGTGGCCTGCATCGCCCGGCCGGTGCGGGTCAGCCGCACGAAGGCGGCCAGCACCAGCATGCACAGCGGCGCGGCGACCAGCAGGAACAGGTCGTTGCGCTGCAGGTGGAAGGAGCCCAGGCCGATCGGGTCGCCCTCGAACTGCGGGAAGGACAGCGCCTTCTTGGCGCCCGGGTAGAACGCCCACACCACCTGCTGCAGCGCGATCGACAGGCCGATCGCGGTGATCAGCGGCGCCAGCCGGGGCGCCGTGCGCAGCGGCCGGTAGGCGAACCGCTCGGCGGCGGCGGCGGTGAGCACGGAGGCGAGCACACCGCCGAGGATCATGACCGGCAGCGCCAGCCAGAGGGAGGTGCCGTGCGGCAGCGCCGCGTAGGCGGTCAGCGCGCCGAAGCCGCCGATCATGAATATCTCGCCGTGGGCGAAGTTGATGAGCTGGACGATGCCGTAGACCATCGTGTAGCCGATGGCGATCAGGCCGTACATCAGGCCGAGCATCAGTCCGTTGGCCAGGTTTTGCGGCAGTTCGTGCACCGCGGGCCTCCGTGGATAGGGGGGTACGAGGAGGCGGAGGGCACTTGTGGTGCCCTCCGCCGTCACGGCTGTCTTGCGGGGGGAACGGTGCGGATCAGCCGGAGTAGGTACCGCTCTTGACCTTCTTCCACGCGCCGCCCTGGACGCTGTACACGGTGAGCTGCTTGTTGGTGGTGTCGCCGTACTCGTCGAAGGAGACCGGGCCGGTGACGCCGGTGAACTTCACCTTGCCGAGCTCGTCCAGCACCTTGGTGCGCAGGTCGTCCGGGACCTTGCCGCCGTTGTGCTCGACCGCGGCCTTGACCGCCTCGATGACCGACCAGGCGGCGTCGTAGGAGTAGCCGCCGTAGGCCGCGTACGGGTCCTTGTAGCCGGCCTTGGCGTAGTTGGCGACGAACTCCTTGGCGGTGTCCAGCTCCTCGACCGGGACGCCGACCGAGGTGGCCAGGTCGCCCTCGCCGTTGCCGTTGGCGAGCTTGATGAACTCCGGGTCGTAGATGCCGTCGCCGCCGAACAGCGGGACCTTGGCGCCGCCCTTCTTGATCTGGTCGCTCAGCGGGCCGGCGTCCGGGTACTCGCCGCCGTAGTAGACCGAGTCGGCGCCGGAGGAGGCGACCTTGGTGGCGACCGCGGAGAAGTCCTTGTCGCCCGGGTTGATGTGGTCGGCGCCGACCACGGTGCCGCCGAGCTGCTTGAACTCGGCCTGGAAGATGGCGGCCAGGCCCGCGCCGTAGGTCTTCTTGTCGTCGATGACGTAGACCTTGGTCTTCTTCGCGTCGTTGTACAGGTACTGGGCGGCGAACTTGCCCTGCACCACGTCGGTGGTGGCGGTGCGGAAGTACGACTTGTACTGGCGGGCGAACTGGTTCTCGCCCCACTTCGGGCCGAGCGACAGCTCCGGGCTGGTGTTGGCCGGCGAGACCTGGGCCAGCTTGGCGTCGTCGAAGACCTTCTGCATGGTCTGCGAGACGCTGGAGTTGAGCGGGCCGACCACGCCGACGACGCCCTTGGTGTCGACCAGGGCGGTGGCGTTCTGCTTGCCGGTGGTCGGGTTGGCCTGGTCGTCCTTGGCCTCGATGGAGAAGGTCACGCCGGGGACGTAGTTCTTCTCGTTGGCCTGCTTGGTGGCGAGTTCGACCGAGTTGCGGATGCCCAGGCCGAGGGCCGACAGGCTGCCGCTGATCGGCGCGTCGACGCCGATGACGACCTTCGTCCCGCCGCTCGCCTTGTCGGATCCGGAGCCGGAGCCGGAGTTGCCGCCGCGCGAACCGCAGGCGGAGAGGGTGAGCGCTCCGGTTACCGCAACGGCCACGACGAGAAGTGAGCTCTTTCGCACGACGAGGGTCTCCTTCTGGATCTGGAGGACACGCGCACAGGGCTGGCGGTGCCGGTAGCGACGGCCCGGCCCGAGAACCGGACGGAGCGGTGACTGGGCGTGACTCTAGACCGCCGCTGCCGACTCGGGCAGTGGGACGGGAGAGGCTGTGATTCTCTTGTTATGACCACGGCGGATGTTGATCTCACATCATGGTCGAAAACCCCAGGTGGAGCCCGAAATTCCGGGATCCGTCCCGAGTAGCGGATGGCCTCCTTCCTCAACTCCCTGGTCACGCAAGGGTTCACCGATTATCGGACAGGTTTGTCCGGAGCTCACGGGGTGGTCGTGGGCGTCCGATAATCGGTACCGTCGCAGGCGGAATGCAGGGCGGCGGAGAGATCGCGGGCATAGGCGTCCCCCAGGATCTGACTCACGGTCTCCATTGCACGCGTATTACGCAGCGTTACATCGAGGAAAGGAAGGGTCGCGTCCGCCGGGGCTCCCGAGCAGTCCGTCACCTCCAGCCCCACCCGCAGCTCGATCGCCGTGCCGGACGGCACCGTCTGCGGCAGCCAGCCCGACACCCGCACGGTCAGGCCCGGGTAGCCCTGGCTCACCCCCAGCACGTCCACCGCGGCCGGGCCGGTGTTGCGCACCGTCAGCCGGAGGGCGAAGGAGTCCTGGTACCGGGGGGCCGGGCCGCCGTACTGGAACCTGGTCGACTGCGAGGGGAAGGGCGGCAGCTGCTGGTGCGGCGGGGGCGAATTCGCCGCCTGCTCAGGATGGTTCGCGGCGTGCGCGATCGTCAGCCCCAGCGCCGCGATCAGCAAGAAACTTGCCAGCAGGTACTTCTGACGCCTGCTCAGCAGCCGCGGCGGGCGCTCCGGCGGCGGTTCCGGGCGCAGCACGAGCGGCGTCCAGGTGCCCTCGCCCGGCTCGACCGGACCGAGGAACCCCCCTGGGCCGCTTGGCAGTTCGCGCTCTCCGGACATGGCGGCGCCCCCTCGTCCAGCCCAGGTTGCCCTTGGCGGGGCCCGGCCAAACTCCGAGGGGGCGCGTGCGGGACCGCGGTGCCGCTACAGGTCGCGCAGCATGCAGGTCAGCCGGCAGGAGGTGATCCGGCGGCCGGTGTCGTCCGTCACCGCGATCTCGTACGTCGCCGCGGTGCGGCCCTTGAAGACCGCCGTCGCCACGCCCGTCACCAGGCCCGAGGTGGCCGACCGGTGGTGCGTCGCGTTCAGGTCCACGCCCACCGCGTAGCGGCCCGGGCCGGCGTGCAGCATCGCGCCGATCGAGCCCACCGTCTCGGCCAGCGCTGCCGACGCCCCGCCGTGCAGCAGCCCGTACGGCTGCTGGTTGCCCTCGACCGGCATCGTCCCCACCACCCGGTCCGGGGACGCCTCGACGATGGTGATGCCCAGCTTCTCGCCCAGGTGCCCGCCGGAGAAGGTGCTCGGGCTCACCCCCAGCTTGGCGAAGTGGTCCAGCACGTCCTGGGGCACTTTCAGTACGGGCGCCGAGTCGGTCATGGTGCTCCTGCTTCCGGGGGTTCGCTTCGTTGCGCGTCGATCGTACGACTGTCTACCCGCCGGTAGGGAGGCCCCGCGCCGCGCCGGGGATGTCGGCGCCGGGCCATAGGATCGGGGAGGCAGAGCAACCGGCAGGAACGGGACGTGACGTGGCGACACAGGGTGCGGGCAAGAGTGCGGCCGAACGGCCCCGGCTGATGCTGCTGGACGGGCATTCGATGGCCTACCGGGCCTTCTTCGCCCTGCCGGTGGAGAACTTCTCCACCGCCACCGGACAGCACACCAACGCGGTCTACGGCTTCGCCTCGATGCTGGCCAACACCGTCCGCGACGAGCGGCCCACCCACCTCGCGGTCGCCTTCGACCTCTCCCGGCAGACCTTCCGGTCCGCCGAGTACCCCGAGTACAAGGCCAACCGCTCGGCCACGCCGGACGAGTTCCGCAGCCAGATCCCGCTGATCGGCGAACTCCTGGACGCCATGCGGGTGCCCCGGATCACCGCCGAGAACTTCGAGGCCGACGACGTCATCGCCACCCTGGCCACCGCCGCCGCGGCCGAGGGCTTCGAGGTGCTGGTCGTCACCGGCGACCGGGATTCGCTGCAGCTCGTCAACGAGCACGTCACCGTGCTGTACCCCACCAAGGGCGTCTCCGAGCTGACGCGCTACACCCCCGAGAAGGTCGCCGAGAAGTACGGCGTCCGCCCCGACCAGTACCCGGACCTCGCGGCCCTGCGCGGCGACCCGTCGGACAACCTGCCCGGCATCCCCGGCGTCGGCGAGAAGACCGCCGCGAAGTGGGTCAACCAGTTCGGCTCCTTCGAGGAACTGGTCAACCGGGCCGACGAGGTCAAGGGCAAGGTCGGCGAGAAGCTCCGCGAGCACCTCGACTCCGTCAAGCGCAACCGCTTCCTCACCGAGCTCGTCCGGGACGTCGAACTCCCGCTCGGCGTCGCCGAACTGGCCCGCGCCCCGTTCGACAAGGACGAGGTCGCCCGGCTGATGGAGGCGCTCGAGTTCCGCAACCCCAACTTCCGCGACCGGGTGGCCGGCATCGACCCGGCCGGCGCCGAGTCCGCCGCCGCCGTCGAGGTCCCGGCCGGCCCCGCCGTCGACGGCGACCTGCTCACCGTCCCCGGCGCGCTCGCCGCCTGGCTGGAGGAGCATACCGGCGAGGCCGGGCGCACCGCGCTCGCCGCCGACTACAGCTGGGCCCTGGGCACCGGCAAGGTCGAGCAGGTCGCCCTCGCCACCGGCACCGCCGCCGCCTGGTTCGACCCGGCCGCGCTCGGCGAGGACGACGACCGCGCCTTCACCGCCTGGCTCGCCGACCCCAAGCGCCCCAAGGCCCTGCACATCGCCAAGCAGGTCATGCGGGCCTTCGCCGAGCAGGGCTGGCAGTTCGCCGGCGTCACCGCCGACACCGCGCTCGCCGCCTACCTGGAGAAGCCCGGCCGCCGCGCCTTCACCCTCGACGTCCTCGCCGAGGAGTACCTGGGCCGCTCGCTCGCCCCCGCCGCCGAGGCCGAGACCGGCCAGCTCAGCTTCGACTCCGACGAGCCCGACCCGACGGCCGGCGCCCAGGCCCTGATGACCCGGGCCCGCGCCGTCCACGACCTCGCCGTCCTGTTCGACACCCGGCTCGCCCAGGTTGGCGCGGTCGAGCTGTTCCACGACATGGAACTGCCGATCGCCGAACTCCTGGCCCGGATGGAGCGCCACGGCATCGCCGCCGACCGCGCGTGGCTGCAGGGCCTGGAGTCGCAGTTCGCGGTCGAGATCCAGCGCTGCGTCGAGGAGGCGCACGCCGCGGCCGGCCGCGAGTTCAACCTCGGCTCGCCCAAGCAGCTCCAGGAGGTCCTGTTCGGCGACCTCGGCCTGCCGAAGACCAAGAAGATCAAGACCGGTTACACCACCGACGCGGACGCCCTGACCTGGCTCGCCACCCAGACCACCAACGAGCTCCCGGTGATCCTGCTCCGCCACCGCGACCAGGCCAAGCTCCGCACCACCGTCGAGGGCCTGCTCAAGACCGTCTCCCCGCAGGGCCGGATCCACACCACCTTCAACCAAATGGTCGCCGCCACCGGCCGGCTCTCCTCCCAGGACCCGAACCTGCAGAACATCCCGGTCCGCACCGAGGAGGGCCGCGCCATCCGCCGCGCCTTCGTGGTCGGCGCGGGCTACGAGACGCTGCTCACCGCCGACTACTCGCAGATCGAACTGCGCATCATGGCCCACCTCTCCGAGGACGAGGCCCTGATCGAGGCCTTCGCCAGCGGCGAGGACCTGCACACCACAGTCGCCTCCCAGGTCTTCTCGGTCGCCCCGGCGGACGTCGACGCCGAGATGCGCCGCAAGATCAAGGCCATGTCGTACGGCCTCGCCTACGGCCTGTCCGCGTACGGCCTCTCCCAGCAGCTCGGCATCAAGCCCGCCGAGGCCCAGGGCCTGATGGACACCTACTTCGAGCGCTTCGGCGGCGTCCGCGACTACCTGCACAACGTGGTCGAGGAGGCCCGCGCCGTCGGCTACACCGAGACGCTGCTCGGCCGCCGCCGCTACCTGCCCGACCTCACCAGCGACAACCGGCAGCGCCGCGAGATGGCCGAGCGGATGGCCCTCAACGCCCCGATCCAGGGCACCGCCGCCGACATCGTCAAGATCGCCATGCTCCGGGTCGACGAGGCCCTGCGCGCCGCCGGCCTCACCACCCGGATGCTGCTCCAGGTGCACGACGAGATCGTCCTGGAGGTCGCCCCCGGCGAGCGCGAGCAGGTCGAGGCCCTGGTCCGCGAGCAGATGGCCGGCGCGTACCCGCTGCGCGCCCCGCTGGACGTCTCGGTCGGCGCCGGGGCGAACTGGGAGGCCGCGGCGCACTGATATTGCGTTGCGGGCGTCCGGCCGGCCCTCCGAGACTGGCCGGATGCCCACCTTCTCCGACAAGCCCACCCTGCTGGGCGAGAAGGTCCTCCTGCGGCCCGTGCGGCCGGAGGAGGACCTCCCGATGCTCCGCGTCATGCTCAACGACCCGGACGTGCTGCGCTACACCTCCAACGTGTACACCCCCGTCGCCCCCGAGTGGGACGAGGCGATGGAGCGCCGCGTCGTCGAGTGGTACACCACCCGCAACGAGCAGAGCGACCGCCTCGACCTGATCGTCGTCGACCGGGCCACCGGCCGCGGCGTCGGCGAGGTCGTCCTCAACGAGTGGGACGAACCCAACCGCGCCTGCAACCTCCGCATCGCGATCGGCCCCGACGGCCGCGACCGCGGCCTGGGCACCGAAGCCGTCCGCCTGCTCACCGACCACGCCCTCCGCGCCCTCGGCCTCAACCGGGTCTCGCTCTCGGTCTACGCCTTCAACGCCCGCGGCCGACGCGCCTACGAGAAGGCCGGCTTCAAGGTCGAGGGCGTCCGCCGCCAGGTGCTGCGCTACGGGGACGAGTGGATCGACGACATCGACATGGCCGCCCTCGCGGACGACTGGACCTGACGGCCCCGTCCCCGCGGGCGGCCGCTAGTGCCGCGTCAGGCAACCTTCGCCCGTCGCGACGCCCGGCACGCGCCCTCCTTGCCCGCCATCGGGCAGGAGGGGCCCGCTCGCCGCACCGGCCGAAAACCCGAGTACATCCAGTACGAGGGCTTCCGGCCGGCACGCCGAGAGCACGCACCGGACACCGCTCCTTCCCGGCGAAGGTTGCCTGACGCGGCACTAGGCTTCGCACACCGAGGACCGGCGCGAACGCAGAGGTGGGGCCGTGAAGGCGTGGCAGGGGAAGGGCCGTCGGGCCGGGATCGTGGCGGCGGTGGCCGCCGCAGCGGTCGGCGGGGCGGTGTGGGCGGCGGTACCGGGTTCCGGTCCGCACCCGGCGTCGGACCCGGCGCCGCAGGCCGCCCCGGCGACACCGTCCCCCGGGACCACGACGGCTGCGCCCGAGGTGTCCCCGTCCCCGAGCGCCACGCCGAGCCCCACCCTCACCGGACCCCCTGCTGACGACTCCCCGGCGGCGGCCGCCACCCCGCACCCGACCGCCACCAAGCCCAGGGCGGCGAAGACCACTCCGCGCACCGAGGTCAGCCCCAAGCCCGCGCTGCCGGGCGAGGAGGGCACCTACGCCCGGCGTCCGGGCTGCTTCTACGACCCGCAGGGCCGGTTGATGACCTGCGACCCGGTCCTCACGGCGACGCCGCTGCCCAACCCGGCCGTCCCGGGCATCCCGTACGCCTCGCCGTCCCGGCAGACTCCCTGACGGCCCGTCACTTGCGCGGGTTGGCCCGGCGGGTGGCCTCCGCCGTGGTGGGGTCCTCGGGCCAGGGGTGGCGGGGGTAGCGGCCGCGGAGGTCGGCCCGGACCGCGGGGTAGCCGGTGCGCCAGAAGGCGGCCAGGTCGCCGGTGACGGCGGCCGGGCGGCCGGCGGGGGAGAGCAGGTGGACGGTGAGCGGGACGCGGCCGCCGGCCAGGGCCGGTGCGGCGGACCAGCCGAACAGCTCCTGGAGCTTGACGGCGAGGACGGGCCGCTCGGGGTCGCTCGCGTAGTCGACCCGGATCCGGCTGCCGCTGGGGACGGTGATCCGCTCCGGGGCGAGCTCGTCCAGCCGTCCGGCCTGGCCGCTCGCCCAGGGCAGCAGGCGTGGCAGGGCGGCGGCGGTGTCGATCCGTTCGAGGTCGGCGCGGCGGCGGGCCCGGGAGAGTTCGGGCTCCAGCCACCGGTCGGCGGCGGCCAGCAGCGCGGCGTCGTCGACGTCCGGCCACGGGTCGCCGACCGTCCGGTGCAGGAAGGCGAGCCGTTCGCGCAGCCCGCTCGCGGCGGGCGGCCAGGTCAGCAGCGCCGAGACGCCCTCCCGTTCGAGCCCGTCCAGCAGCGCGGCCCGCAGCAGCGCCGGGTCGGGGGCGGCGAGCGGGGCGGCGGCCAGTTCGATCGCCCCCAGCGCCTCCACCCGGCGGGAGGTCACCTCGCGCTGCCGGGCCGACCAGTGCACCTCCTCGCGGGCGGTCAGCAGCGGCCCGGCCGCCCGCCGGGCGGTCGCCTCGTCCACCGCGACCGCCCGCAGCACCCGCGCGGACGGCGACCCGGCGGGCCGGTCGGCGACCGCGACGGCCAGCCATCCGCCGGCCGGCAACCGCGTCCCGGCCGGCAGTTGGGCGGCCGTCCCGGAGGCCATCAGGTACGCGCCGTCCCCGCCGTCCCGGGCCCGCGCCACCCGCTCCGGGTACGCCAGCCCGACCACCAGCCCGGCCGCGACGGCGTCGGACGGCCCGGACCCGCCGCCTGCCCCGCCGCCGGACTCCCCGTCGGACCCGGCGGGCAGCGCGCGTTCGAGGCGGCGGGCCTCGTCCTTCCAGCGCCGGGCGTACGGGTCGCCGGCGGCCCGGCGGACGGTGCGGTGGATCTCGGCCAGGTCGTCGCCGAGGGCGCGCGGCGGCTCCTCGGAGAGCAGCGCGACGAGTTCGGCGGCGCGGCGCGGCCCGACCGCGGGGGCGCCGTCGAGCAGCGCGCGGGCCAGCCGGGGGTGCAGGCCGGTGCGGGCGATGGCGCGGCCGCGGTCGGTGGGGCGGCCCGCCCCGTCGACGGCGGCCAGGGCGCGCAGCACCTCGCGGGCGGCGGCCATCGCCCCGGCCGGCGGCGGGTCGGGCAGGGTGAGCCCGGCGGCGTCGGGGTCGCCCCAGCAGGCGGCCTGCAGGGCGAAGGAGGTGAGGTCGGCGAGCGCGATCTCGGGGGTGGGGAAGCGGGCCGCGCGGGCGTCCTCGGCCTCGGCCCAGCACCGGTAGACGGTGCCGGGGGCCTCGCGCCCGGCCCGCCCGGCGCGCTGCCGGGCGGCGGCCAACGAGGTGCGGACGGTGACCAGGGCGGACAGGCCGCGGGCGTGGTCGGTGCGCGGTTCCCTGGTCAGTCCGGAGTCGACCACCACCCGCACGCCGGGCACGGTCAGCGAGGACTCGGCGACCGAGGTGGCCAGCACCACCCGCCGCCGCTCCCCGGCGGCCAGCGCCGCGTCCTGCACGGCCTGCGGCGCCTGCCCGTGCAGGTGCAGCACCTCGACCCCGTCCGGGGACAGCTGCCCGGCCACCCGGGCGATCTCGCCCACGCCGGGCAGGAAGCACAGCACGTCGCCGTCCCGTTCGGCCAGCGCCCGGCGGACCGTCGCCGCGACGTGCGCGAGCAGCGCCGGGTCGACCCTCGTGCCGTGCGGCGGGCGGACGGCCGACGGCGGCGGCGCCCACACCGTCTCCACCGGGTGCGAGACGCCCGCGGCGGCCACCACCGGTGCGCCGCCCAGCAGTTCGGCCCAGGCCGCGGTGTCGGCGGTCGCCGAGGCCAGCAGCAGCCGCAGTTCGGGGCGGAGCGCGGCCCGGACGTCCAGCAGGAAGGCGAGCGCGGTGTCGGCGTCCAGGTGCCGCTCGTGGCACTCGTCGAGCACCACCGCGTCCACGCCCGGCAGTTCGGGGTCGCGCTGCAGGCGCTGCAGCAGGACGCCGGTGGTGACCACCTCGACCCGGGTGCCGGGCCCGACCTTCCGCTCGCCGCGGACCGTGAACCCGACCGAGGCGCCGACCGGCTCCTCCAGCAGCCAGGCCATCCGCCGGGCCGCCGCCCGCACCGCGAGCCGGCGCGGCTCGGCGACCAGCACCCGGCGGGGCGGGCCGCCGAGCAGCCCGGCCAGGGCCAGCGGCACCAGGGTGGTCTTGCCGGTGCCGGGCGGCGCGGACAGCACCGCCGCGCCGCTGCCGTCCAGCGCCGCGGCCAGCTCGGGGAGCACCGCGGCGACCGGCAGTGAGAGCCCCCCGGGACGCACCGCGGTCAGCCGTTCCGGCGGGCGACGAAGATCGCCGTGCCGGGGATGTGCGCGCCGCGCAGCGGGCTCCAGCCGCCCCACTCCTGCTCCAGCTCCTCCGGCCACTCCGGCTCGACCAGGTCCAGCAGCACGAACCCGGCCGCGACCAGCTCCCGCACCCGGTCGCCCAGCGTCCGGTGGTGCTCGACGTAGGTGGCGACGCCCTGCTCGTCCTGCTCGACGTACGGGGTGCGGTCGAAGTACGAGGAGGTGGCGGTCAGCCCCTCCACCCCCGGCTCGTCCGGGAACGCCCAGCGGATCGGGTGCGTCACCGAGAACACCCAGCGCCCGCCCGGCCGCAGCACCCGGTGCACCTCGCGCATCAGCCGCCCGGTGTCCGCGCTGAACGGCACCGCGCCGTACGCCGAGCACGCGTGGTCGAACGAGCCGTCCGCGAACGGCAGCACCGCGGCGTCCGCCTGCACCACGGCGACGGGCTCCAGCCCGCGGCCGAGGTCGATCCGGCGCGAGTGCTGCAACTGCCGGTAGGAGATGTCCAGCGCGACCGGGCGCGCGCCCCGGGCGGCCAGCCAGCGCGAGCACTGCGCGGCGCCCGAGCCGATCTCCAGCACGTCCGCGTCCTTGAGTTCCGCCGGGTCGCCGAGCAGCCGCGCCTCGGCCTCGTCCACCCCCTCCGGGCACCAGGTGAACCGGTCGTCGCCGAGGAACTCCCCGTGCTCGTCCTGGTAGTCGTCCGCGTTCCGGTCCCACCAGTGCCGGCTGGCCCGGCTCGACTCCTGCTCCCCGGCGTCCCGCCGCAGCGCCTCGTCGCCGTCCTCCTCCCCGTCCGCCGGCTGCGGGACGGAGGGCACGTCGTACCCGGACGGGTCGTACCCGCCGGGCTCGTCGTCGCGGGGCTCGTCGGGACCGGGGGCGGTGGAGTGGGTCATGGAATCCGTCACGTAGGCTATGGGCTTGCGGAAGCGCCGCTGCCGCGGAGCCGGCCCTGTACGGGGACCGGGTCGGGCGGTGGCATTCGGGGTAGGGCCGCTGCTCCTGGTCGGTGCGAGAAGCGCCGTTGGAGGATATGGCCTGATCCGTCCCGGCCTCTACCGGTCTCGTCGGCTTCGACGTTGACCGTGCCGGGGTGTCCCCGTATGCTACAAGTTGCGCTGCGGGCCTGCGCGCCTCGGACGGAGCAGGTCGCGCTCGCATCTGTCGAAGACCCCACGGTCGTCAGACGGACGCCGGGATCCTCCACTCGCATGGGGATTCTTCCGGTGGGCCGTTCTCTGGCCTGTACGGCTTTCGGTGGGAGCGATCAGGGCCCCCCGCGTGGCATTACCTACGACTTCATGTCCGTACCGGAGCCCTTTTCCTAATGACGAGCCCCACCGACACCTCTGTCAGCACCACCCCGCAGGTCGCGGTCAACGACATCGGCGACGCGGACGCGTTCCTCGCCGCGATCGACGAGACCATCAAGTACTTCAACGATGGCGACATCGTCGAGGGCATCATCGTGAAGGTCGACCGTGACGAGGTGCTCCTCGACATCGGTTACAAGACCGAGGGTGTCATCCCCTCCCGCGAGCTCTCGATCAAGCACGACGTTGACCCGCACGAGGTCGTCAAGGTCGGCGACGAGATCGAGGCCCTGGTTCTCCAGAAGGAGGACAAGGAGGGTCGCCTCATCCTGTCCAAGAAGCGTGCGCAGTACGAGCGCGCCTGGGGCACGATCGAGAAGATCAAGGAAGAGGACGGCATCGTCACCGGTACCGTCATCGAGGTCGTCAAGGGTGGTCTCATCCTCGACATCGGCCTCCGCGGCTTCCTCCCGGCCTCGCTGGTCGAGATGCGCCGCGTCCGCGACCTCCAGCCCTACGTGGGCAAGGAGCTCGAGGCGAAGATCATCGAGCTGGACAAGAACCGCAACAACGTGGTCCTGTCCCGCCGCGCCTGGCTGGAGCAGACCCAGAGCGAGGTCCGCCAGACCTTCCTCACCACCCTGCAGAAGGGCCAGGTGCGCTCCGGCGTCGTCTCCTCGATCGTCAACTTCGGTGCGTTCGTGGACCTCGGCGGCGTCGACGGTCTGGTGCACGTCTCCGAGCTGTCCTGGAAGCACATCGACCACCCGAACGAGGTCGTCGAGGTCGGCCAGGAGGTCACCGTCGAGGTTCTCGACGTGGACATGGACCGCGAGCGCGTCTCCCTGTCGCTGAAGGCGACCCAGGAGGACCCGTGGCAGCAGTTCGCCCGGACCCACCAGATCTCGCAGGTCGTCCCGGGTAAGGTCACCAAGCTGGTTCCGTTCGGTGCGTTCGTCCGCGTGGACGAGGGCATCGAGGGCCTGGTCCACATCTCCGAGCTGGCCGAGCGCCACGTCGAGATCCCGGAGCAGGTCGTCCAGGTCGGCGACGAGATCTTCGTCAAGGTCATCGACATCGACCTCGAGCGCCGCCGCATCAGCCTCTCGCTGAAGCAGGCCAACGAGTCCCTCGGTGCCGACCCGGCGTCGGTCGAGTTCGACCCGACCCTGTACGGCATGGCCGCGTCCTACGACGACCAGGGCAACTACATCTACCCGGAGGGCTTCGACCCCGAGGCGAACGACTGGCTGCCCGGCTTCGAGAAGCAGCGCGAGGAGTGGGAGCGGCAGTACGCCGAGGCCCAGGCCCGCTTCGAGCAGCACCAGGCCCAGGTCATCAAGTCCCGCGAGGCCGACGCCGCCGCTGCGGCCGAGGCCGGCGAGGAGGCCCCGGTGTCCGGTGGCGGCTCGTACTCCTCCAGCAGCGACGAGGGCTCCGGCGCGCTCGCCTCGGACGAGGCCCTGGCCGCGCTCCGCGAGAAGCTGGCCGGCGGCCAGAGCTGAAGCCCCGCGCTTCGGCAGCTGCCTAGCTGACTGACAGCAACCCCCCGTTCCAGGGTCTCCCTGGGCGGGGGGTTGCTGCTTTTCGCTGCCCGTCCGCCCGTGCGCGCAGTGGGCATGGACGGGGCGTGGCGCTTAAGTGGCGTTTATGTGAAGGGAATTGTGAGATGAGGCTCATCGTCCGTCTATAGGACGAAAGCGAAGTCGCACATACATTGAGGGGACTTGTCCGAAAGGCTCCCCGCATGCGCAGCTCCCGCTCCACCGCAGCAGAGGTCCAGGTTTCCCAGGTTTCCGGCCGGTTGGCCGCGCTGGGGCGAGTGTGTTTCCGGCACCGGCGTTGGGTGTTGGCGTTCTGGGCGCTGGTGCTCGCGGTGGGGGTGGTGTTCGGCGGGCGGGTGTTCGAGGGGTCGGTGGCGGCGACCGGGAGCGGCGGGTCGGAGTCCGCGGCGGGGACGGCGGTGGTGCAGGCCGCAGATCCGGTGCAGGGCACGGTGACGGCGGTGGTGGACGGGCCGGCCGTCGACGGGACCGGGGTGAAGGCGGCGGTCGAGCGGGCGAGCGCGGAGGTGGCGAAGCTGCCGGGCGTGGTCTCGGTGGCGGACACGTACGCGTCGGGCGGGCAGCTGACCGCGAGCGACGGCAAGGCGTCGCTGGTGAGCGTGCGGATGGCGGACGGGTCGACGCCGAAGCAGCTGGCGGCGGTGACCGACCGGCTGGAGGCGATCGACGCGGACGGGGCGCACACCGTGGTCGGCGGCGACCTGGTGCTGCAGCAGGAGGTGAAGGACCAGACCGCGAAGGACACCCGGTTCGGCGAGATCGTGACGCTGCCGCTGACCCTGGTCGTGATGGTGCTGGTGTTCGGCGGGCTGGCCGCGGCGGGGCTGCCGGGGATCGGGGCGATCGCCTCGGTGGGCGGGGCGCTGCTGGCGATGTTCGGGTTCAGCAAGCTGATGGACATCGACACCTCGGTGCTGCCGATCGCCACGGTGCTGGGCCTGGGCCTGTCGATCGACTACGCGCTGCTGATGGTGAACCGGTTCCGGGAGGAGCGCGGCCACGGCGCGGACATCGCGCAGGCGGTGGAGCGGACGGCGGCGACGGCCGGCCGGACGGTGGCGTTCTCCGGGCTGACGGTGGCGGTCGCGCTGAGCGGGCTGTTCGTGTTCACCAGCCCGGTGTTCCGGGCGGTCGCGGTGGCGGGCGTGAGCGTGGTGGTGATCGCGGTGGCGGCGGCGCTGACGCTGGTGCCGGCGCTGCTGGGCTTCATGGGGCGGCGGATCAAGGCGCCGTCCGCGCCGGTCCCGGACGAGGGGTTCTTCTCCCGCACGGTGCGCCGGGTGCAGCGCCGGGCGGTGCCGGTGATGCTGGCGTGCGTGGCGCTGCTGCTGGCGGCGGGAGCGCCGTTCCTGGGCTCGCACTTCCGCAACTCGGGCGCCGACGTGCTGCCGAAGAGCTTCGCGTCCCGGCAGGTCGCGGAGACGGTCGAGGCGCGCTTCCCCGGCCAGGTGCCGGCGGCGGTGCAGGTGGTCGTGGAGGGGACGGCGCAGCAGGCGCAGGAGTACGCGGACACCGTGGTGGCGAAGCTGCCGGGAGTGGCCGGGGTGCGGGCGGTGTCGCCGGTCTCGGACCGGGTGCAGACCGTGGACGTGCTGGTGAAGGGCGACCCGCAGGGCACGGAGGCGAAGCGGGTGGTCGGCGAGCTGCGTTCGGAGCGCGGCGGGCTGGACACGTACGTGACGGGCGACGCGGCGTCGCTGGTGGACTTCCAGCACGAGATCGGCTCGCGCGGGCCGTGGGCGCTGGGGCTGGTCGCGGCGGGGACGCTGGTGCTGCTGTTCCTGATGACCGGGTCGGTGGTGCTGCCGGTGAAGGCGCTGCTGATGAACGTGCTGTCGCTGGGGGCGTCGCTGGGCGCGCTGACCCTGGTGTTCCAGCACGGGTACTTCAGCTCGCTGCTGGGGTTCACGCCGACCGGCGGCCTGGAGACGGTGATCCCGGTGCTGGTGTTCGCCTTCGCGTTCGGGTTGTCGATGGACTACGAGGTGTTCCTGCTGTCGCGGATCAAGGAGCTGCACGACCAGGGCTACGACTGCGCGAAGTCGGTGGAGCTGGGCCTGCAGCGCAGCGGTCGGATCATCACCTCGGCCGGGTTGCTGATGGTGATCGTGTTCGCCGGGTTCGCGGCCGGGCAGATGCTCATGGTCAAGCAGATGGGCATCGCGCTGGCGGTGGCCGTCGCGGTGGACGCCACCCTGGTGCGGACCCTGCTGGTGCCCGCCACCATGACGCTGTTCGGCCGGCTCAACTGGTGGGCGCCCGCCCCGCTGCGCCGCCTGCACCGGATCATCGGCCTGCACGAGAACGTCGAACTGCCGCCGCTGCGTTCCGTGGTGCTGCCCGCGCCCCGGCTGGTGAAGCCGCACGTGAAGCCGCGCGGCCTGGTGGGCGCCCCCTAGCCGCGACCCGGTCGTACGCTGGGCCGCATGCGACTGACGAAGTACGGCCACGCCTGCGTCCGGATCGAGCACGCCGAGGGGGCGGTGCTGATCGACCCTGGCATGTTCAGCGGGCCCGAGGTGGTGGCGGGCGTGGACGCCCTGCTGATCACCCACGAGCACGCCGACCACTTCACCGAGGGGCAGGTCCGGGCCGCCGTCGAGGCCAACCCGGGTCTGCGGGTGTACACCAACTCCTCGGTGGCCCGGCAGCTGGAGGGCATCGGCACGAAGGTGACGGTGGTCGGCGACGGCGACGCGTTCGACCTGGACGGGCTGCCGGTGACGGTGCACGGCGAGTGGCACGCCGAGATCCACCCCGACATCCCGCGGATCCCGAACATCGGCTTCCTGCTCGGCGCCCGGGCCTTCCACCCGGGCGACGCGCTGACCGTCCCGCCGGACACCGTCGACACCCTGCTGCTGCCGCTCGGCGCGCCCTGGCTGCGGGCCGGCGAGCTGGTCGACTACCTGCGCGACGCCCGGCCCCGGCAGGCGGTGGCGATCCACGAGGCGACGCTCAGCGAGGCCGGGCAGGCCATCCACGGGCGGCTGCTCGGCCCGCAGGGCCCCGGCACCGGCGGCGTGGAGTACCGGACGCTGACCGCCGGGGAGTCGCTCGACATCGCCTGAACCGCCGTGCTCGGGGCCGGAGTCGACGCTCCGTCAGGAGACGGGCACCGGCGCGCTGGTGAACGGCCGCCCGTCGAGCGTCCAGTGCGGGTCCGGGACGATCTCCAGCGCCGCGTACACGTGCGCGGCCACGTCGGTGTGGTGCAGCGGGCCGAGCACCGGGGCGCCCGGGGTGATGCCGGGGCCGCGGGCGGCGATCCAGGCGGTGCGCTCCAGGGCGGTGCGGCCGCCGTGGCCGCCCGCGTCGACGTGGCCGTGGTCGGTGACCACGATGACCGTCCACTGCTCGTCGGGGCGGCCGGGGCGGGCCTCCAGCGCGGCGAGCAGGCGGCCGAGCCGGGCGTCGGCGGTCTCGATCGCCCGCCGGTAGTCCGCGCCGCAGCCCCGGAAGTGCGCGGTCTCGTCGACCGCGCCCAGGTAGACGAAGGACGCCTGCGGGTCGTCGTCCGAGCGGCCCAGCACGTACTCGGCCTCGGCGGTGACCCGCTCGTCGCACACCTCCCACGCCTCCGGGGTGTCCTCCAGCGGCGCGATGTACGCGAGCCGGCCGGGGGCGGCGAACAGCGGGCCGCCGTCGCGGGCCAGGAACAGCGGCTCCCAGCCGCCGGCCGCGAAGGTGCGGCGGCGGTGCGCCTTGGCCAGCCGGGTGGTGAAGTCCGGGAACACGTCGAGGCGGTGGCCGCCCAGGTGGTTGCCGTACACGCCGTGCTTGGCCGGGCCGACGCCGGTGGCGATGGTCGCCCAGCACGGGCCGGACATGGTCGGGGTGGCGTCGTCCACCTCGACGGGGGCGAGGAAGCCGGCCGCGGCCACCGCGTCCAGGTGCGGGGTGTGCAGGGCGGGCAGCAGGTCGAGGCGGACGCCGTCGATGCCGACGACCAGGACGCGGCGCGGCCCGGCGGGCCAGGGGCTGGACACGGGGTGCTCCTGTGGGGGACGGGTGAGGGTCTCCGGCACCATAGACGGCCGTCCGGCGCCCGGAATCCTGTCCGGACAACCCGGGCCAGGCGCCGCAAGGGGCGGCCGCCGGAGAGTTCCCGCGATGTTCGCCCGCCGTTCGTCCCCGCCGTCCGTCCCGGCCGGGGCCGCTGCGGCGAGGGCGGTACGGGCCGGTAACCTGGCGGCATGCTGAGGATCGGACTGACCGGCGGGATCGGCGCGGGCAAGAGCGAGGTCTCCCGCCAACTGGCCGCGCACGGCGCGGTGATCGTCGACTCGGACGTGATCGCCCGCGAGGTGGTCGCCCCCGGGACGCCCGGACTGGCCGCCGTCGCCGCCGAGTTCGGGCCCGGCGTGCTGCTCCCCGACGGCGCGCTGGACCGCCCCGCGCTCGGCCGGATCGTCTTCGCCGACCCGGACCGGCTGGCGAAGCTGAACGCCGTCGTCCACCCGCTGGTGCGGGCCCGCTCCGCCGAACTCGAGGCCGCCGCCGGGCCGGACGCGATCGTCGTCCACGACGTCCCGCTGCTCGCCGAGAACGGCCTCGCCCCGCTGTACGACCTGGTCGTGGTGATCGACGTCCCCGACGCGGAACGGCTGCGCCGGCTGGTCGCGCTGCGCGGCATGGCCGAGGACGAGGCGAAGGCCCGGATGGCCGCCCAGGCCACCCGGGAGGCCCGCCTCGCGGTCGCCGACCTGGTGCTCGACAACAGCGGCGACCTGGAGCAACTGACCGCCCGGGTCGACGAGTTGTGGCAGCAGCTGGAGCGGCGCCGGGGCTGAGCGGCGGTCAGGGCAGCAGGTCGAACACCGTCTCGGCGAGCACCGCGCCGGTGCCGGCCCGGGCCCGCAGGTAGGTGTTGCGGTCGGCGTAGCCGTCCAGGTCGGACGGGACGGCCACCTCGACCGAGAAGGCGCCCGCGGCGTCGGACGCGGTGTCCCGCAGGTCCCGGTGCAGGTACTCCACGTCGTTCTCGCCCTTGACCACGAAGGAGACCCGGACCACCGCGCCGGGCGGGAAGCCCTGCCCGGAGAGCACCGTCCGCGTCCCGCCGCGCCCGGAGTCCGGCGAGGCCAGCAGGGCCGGGGCCGCGCTCGGCCGCGGGCCGGTCGGTGCTCCGCCGGTCGGCGTCCCGCCGGGCAGGGTGTCGACGGCCGGTGCGGTGGGCCCCGGGACGGTCACCGTGACGGTGGGGCCGGGCACGGCGACCGTCACGGTCGGCTGCGGACGGCTGCCGGGGGCGGGCCGGGACTGGCTGAGGTAGCCGCCCGCGAAGCCGGCCCCGAGGGTGGCGACGCCGACCAGCGCGGTCACCACGGCGCTCCACCCCTGCAGGTCGAACCGGCCGGACGGGGCCGCTTCTGCGGGAGGCGGTTCCCCGGGAGGCGGTTCCCCGGGAGGCGGTTCTGCGGGGTGCGCTTCCGCGGGAGGCGGCGGCGCGGGGTGCGGTTCCGCGGGGATCGGCGGCGCCGCGGGGACCGGCGGCGGCAGGGCCGGGTGCGGGGGCGTTCCGTCGGGCGGGGTCGGTGCGGTCAAGGAAGTCCCCTCGTGCTGGTCGGCGGAGTCCTGCCACCCGGGGGCGGGTCGGTCCCCGAACGATTCGTCCCCGCACGGGTCCTGGGCGCAAACGCCGACCGGCGCGCCGCCGGGTGCGGGGCGCGATGGTGGAAGGAGCGCGCGGGGCCGGACGGGCCCGGTGCCGGAGGGACGGTCGTGATGAGCCCCGGCAGGAGAGCGGCCGCGCTGCCGTGCGGGCGGCGCGGGAAGTGGGTGGTGCTCGCCCTGTGGCTGCTGGTGCTGCTGGTGGCGGCGCCGCTGGCGGGGAAGCTCAACGGCGCGGAGGACAACCAGGCGTCCAGCTGGCTGCCCGCGAACGCCGAGTCCACCCGGGTGCTGGACGCCCAACTGCGGTTCCAGCCGGTGCAGACCGCGGACGCGGTGGTGGTGTACCAGCGCGACAGCGGCATCACCGTCGAGGACCGCGCCGAAGCGGCGCGCGACGCCCGGGAGTTCGCCGGGGCCCCGCACGCCACCGCGCCGGTCGTCGGCCCGACCGAGTCCGCGGACGGCCGGGCGCTGCAGACCGTGGTGCCGGTGGTCACCGGCGACAGCGGCTGGAACAACCTCGGCCCGGCCGTCGACAGCCTGCGCGCCACCGCCGCGGCCGGCGCGCAGCCCGGTCTGGCCACCCACGTCACCGGCCCGGCCGGGATCGGGGCCGACCAGTCGAAGGCGTTCCAGGGCATCGACGGCACCCTGCTGTACGCCACCGTCACGGTGGTCGTCGTCCTGCTGCTGCTCACCTACCGCAGCCCGGTGCTGTGGCTGCTGCCGCTGCTGTCGGCGGGCGCGGCGCTCACCGTCGCCGAGGGCGTGGTGTACCTGTTCGCGGCGCACGCCGGGCTGACCGTCAACGCGCAGAGCGCGGGCATCCTGATCGTGCTGGTGCTCGGCGCGGGCACCGACTACGCGCTGCTGCTGACCGCCCGCTACCGGGAGGAGCTGCGCCGGCACCGGGACCGGCACGAGGCGATGGCGGCGGCGCTGCACCGGGCCGGCCCCGCGGTGCTGGCGAGTTCGGCGACGGTCGCCGCGTCGATGCTGTGCCTGATGGTCGCCGAGATGAACTCCACCAGCGGCCTCGGCCCGGTCTGCGCGATCGGCGTGGTGGTGGCGCTGCTGGCGATGCTGACCCTGCTGCCCGCGCTGCTGGTGGCGTGCGGGCGCTGGGTGTTCTGGCCGGTGCGGCCCGGGTACGGCACGCCCGAGCCGACCGCCACCGGCCGGTGGGCGCACATCGGCGGCTGGATCGCGGGCCGGCCGCGCAAGGTGTGGGTGGGCACCGCGCTGGCGCTGGCGGCCTGCACGGCCGGGCTGGTCTCGCTGAACGCGGGCGGGCTGAGCGCCGCCGGGACGTTCACCGGCCGGCCCGACTCCGTCACCGGGCAGCAGGTGCTGGCCGCGCACTTCCCCGGCGGGACGGGCGCCCCGCTGTCGGTGGTCAGCGACGCGGCCCCGCTGGACGCCGTCCGGCAGGCCGCCGCGAGCACCCCCGGCATCGCCGGGATCGGGCCGCCGGTGACGGCCGGCGGCGAGGCGTACTTCCCGGCCGTCCTGGCCGACCCGCCGGACTCCGCCGCCGCCAAGGCCACCGTCGACCGGGTCCGGGAGGCCGTGCACGCGGTGCCGGACGCCGACGCCGAGGTCGGCGGCTCCACCGCGGTGGTGCTGGACGCCGGGCGGGCCGCCGCGCACGACAACAGGGTGGTCATCCCGCTGGTGCTGGCGGTGGTGCTGCTGATCCTGGCCGCGCTGCTGCGCGCGGTGGTCGCGCCGCTGGTGCTGATCGCCACCGTGGTGCTGTCGTACGCGGCGGCGCTCGGCATCAGCGCGTTCTTCTTCGCGCACGTCTTCCACTTCGAGGGCCAGGACCAGGCGTTCCCGCTGTTCGTGTTCGTCTTTCTGGTGGCGCTGGGCATCGACTACAACATCTTCCTGATGACCAGGGTGCGCGAGGAGTCCGCCCGCCTGGGCACCCGCCGGGGCGCGGTCGCGGGCCTGGCCGCCACCGGCGGCGTGATCACCTCCGCCGGGCTGATCCTGGCCGCGACCTTCGCCGTCCTCGGCACCCTCCCGGTGGTGGGCTTCGCCGAGATCGGCTTCGCCGTCGCCCTCGGCGTCCTGCTGGACACCCTGGTGGTCCGCTCGGTACTGGTCACCGCCCTCACCGCCGACCTCGACCACCGCATGTGGTGGCCCGGCCACCCGCACCGGACCGGGCCGGCGGAGGCCCCCCGGGCTGGCAGAACGGACAGAACCGTTCCCTGACCGTACGGTGGGCGGATTTTGGCGACAGGCAACCCTCACAGAACGCTACTGGGTGATTCCAACGCGTGGCAGACTCCTTCCTCGGGACGCCAGGAGCGTCCCGGTTCCCCGGTCCGATGGCGAGCGGGGATATTCTCGGAGGGGGTTATGGCATGTCCATGGCATTATCGTTCGGCGCCGAACTCCGGCGATTGCGGCAGGAGAGGGGACTGTCGCTCGACACCCTCGCCGCGCGGCTGAAGTACACCAAGGGCTACCTCAGCAGGGTCGAACGCGGCGAACGGACAGCATCGGTAGACCTCGTCCGGCGATGCGACGCAGTTCTCCGGGCTGACGGACGCCTGCTCGCGCTGGTCGAGCGGGAGGACCGGAACGATCGGCCGGGCCTCAGCGGGCGCCGTGAGCTGATCGCCGCCGGGGCCCTCTCGCTGCTGGCCCTGTCGGTACCGACCGATCGCACGGACCGTGGTGCGGAGCACCGGACCGCGGACCCGTCCGAATTCAGCGTCCCGGTTCTGCTGCGGCAGGGGTACGATCACGCCCGTCGGCTCGGGCAGTGCGTCGACCCGGCCTTCCTGCTGCCGATGCTGACGGAGCAGGCCCGGACCACGGCGCGGCTCGCAGCGTGCTCCCGGGGGCGCACCCGGTCCGAACTCCTCCTGCTGGCTTCCCGCTTCGCCGAGTTCACCGGCTGGATGGCGCAGGAGGCCGGTGACCCCGCTGCCGCGCTGGCGCACACCGAAGAGGCGGTGGGCCTCGCCGAGGAGGCCGGGGATCCGCACCTCGCCTCCTACGCGCTGGTCCGCCGGGCGCTGGTGACGTTCTACGACAACGACGCGGCCCGGACCATCGACCTGGCAGCCGCAGCGGCGGGGGACCGCAAACTCCCGCCCCGGATCAGGGGCCTGGCCGCGCAGCGGGAGGCCCAGGGGTACGCCCTGGCAGGAGACCACCTGCGGTGTTTGCGGAGCCTGGAACAGGCCCACGGCCTCCTGTCCGCCGCCGGGGACGACGGAGAGGAGTCGAGCCCGGTCATCGGAACGAGCAACCTCGCCAACCCGGCTGCGATGGTCAGCGGCTGGTGCCTGTACGACCTGGGCCACCCCCGGGAAGCGGCGGAACTGCTCGCCCGCGAGTGCCGGCGCATCCCGGCGCACGCCTTGCGCACCCGGGCCCGGTACGGCCTGCGGCAGGCGCTGGCCCACGCCGCCGCGGGGGAGGTCGAGCAGTCGTGCGCGGTCGCCGAGGACCTGCTCGGCATCGCGGGTGAGGTGAGGTCCGCGACCATCACGGCCGATGTGCGCCGACTCGACCGCGAGCTCAGGCGGTTCCGGACGAACCGGGCCGTCCGGGAACTCCAGCCCGCACTGCTCGGCGCTCTGGCCGACAGCTGCTGACCGATCGTCAGAAGTCGAGTTTTCCATCCATCGTGTAGAAGGGGCTGTTTCGTCATGTCCACTGTCTTCGTCAACTACCGCACGGGAGACGGCGACGAGGTCGCCGCGTTGCTGGAGCACGAGCTGTCCGCCAGGTTCGGCAGCGAGCAGGTGTTCCGGGCGAGCAAGTCGATTCCGGCCGGGAGCCGGTTCCCGCAGGCACTGATCACCGCGGTCCGGCGCAGCCACGTGCTGCTCGCGGTGATCGGCCGCCGGTGGTTCGACCCCAGGACGCCCGGAGGCCGGCCGGCCGTGGAGGACCCGGACGACTGGACGCGCCGGGAGATCATCGAGGCGTTCGAGACCGGGGCGCTGGTCATCCCCGTGCTGGTCGACTCCGTGCGGATCGACCGGAGCCTCCTGCCGCTGGAGCTGTCCGTCCTCGCCGACTGCCAGTACCGCCGGCTCAGCATGCGCAATTCGCACGCCGACCTCGACCGGATCGGGGACGACCTGTCCCGGCTCGTACCGGTGCTGGCCAAGGTGGACACCAGGCCGCCGCTGGCGGGAGGCACCAAGGACAAGGAGAAGAAGGAGAAGAAGGGGAGGGGTGAAAGCGGGACCAGGATCCGGACGCGGGACGGTCTGGGCCAGGTGGGCCGCGACCTGTCCGGGACGGTGGTCACCGCCCCGCGGGGCCCGGTCCACACCGGCAGCGGGGCTCAGCACAACGGCCCGCAGTTCAACGGCGACGGGGACATCCAGTACGTCGGCCGGGTCCGGGAACTCCGGCAGCAGGTGGGTCGGCCGGCCGGGCCCGAGGACGGTCAGGACAGGTGAGCGGTCCCGGCCACACCTGGGTCACCGATCCCGGAGGCCCCGTCCACGCAGGCTCGGGCGACCAGCACATCCACTACGGCTACGGCGCGGGTGAGTTCCTGGGGTCACGGGCCGAACGGCTCCGGATCGCGGAGGACCACCGGCACTGGCTGAGCCGGCGCTTCGTTCCCCCGGGCAACCTGGGCCGGGCCGCCGAGCGGCTCGCCAAGCCGGGGGCGACGGTCCTGCTGACCGGACCGGTCGGCACCGGCCGGAGAGCCGCCGGAACCTTCCTCCTGCACGAACTCTCCGACGAGGGAGGGCAACTCGAGGAACTCTCGGTCAAGGACGACGACCGAGCCGCGATCTCCGCCGGAGACCGGCTGCTCCTCGACCTGTCGGCGATCGCGGACCAGGACCAGGAGCGGGCCCTGCAGAAACTCGGGGTCTACCGCTCCGCGACCGAGCAGGCCGGTGCCCGGCTGGTGGTGATCCTCCCCGATCCGATCGAGCCGATGCTCCCCTCGGAGATCCAGCAGCAGGTTGTCCGGATCGGGCGGCCCCGACCGGACATCGTGCTGCACCGCTACCTCCGGCTGGACGGGATTCCGTTCACCTCGGAAGACCTGAAGCGGCCGGATCTCGACCTCCTGCTGGCAACGGCCCCCATGCGGGAGATCGCCAGACTGGTCCGGACGATCGGTCAGGCGCGGGAGAGCCGGAGGCACGGCAGTGGGTTCGAGGACTGGTGTACCGCCGCACTCCACGTGGTCACCGACTGGGGTGACACCGCCGCCCGGCAGGTGGGCGCGCTGGAGGACGGTTCCAGGCGCGCGCTGCTCCTCGTGGGCGCGATGTTCGACGGCGCTCCGGTCGACGCTGCGGTGGCCGGCACCGGCGACCTCCTCCGGCTCCTCGGACGCGACCGCGACAGCGCGTCGGCCCTGGACGGCCCCGACCTCCGGGTCCAGCTCGGCGAGTTGGATATGGCGCGGGACCCGGACGGCCGGGTCGAGTTCAAACAGTTCGCCTACAGCGGCGCAGTACGGTCGCACTTCTGGACCTACTTCCCCGGGCTGCGGGACGGCCTGCGGGACTGGATGGGCGACGCCGTCCGGCTACCGGGGCTCGGCCGTCCCGAGCGGCGCGATCTGGTGGTCCGCTTCGCGGAGCAGGCCCTGGCCATGGGCCGGCCGGAGGACCTGTACACCCTCGTCGAACGGTGGACCTTCCCCGGCAAGCCGATGCCGGCGGAGGCGGCGTTGCTGCTCGCCGAGGGGCTCGACCACGAGAAGCACGCTGCGGGCGTACGGGATCGGATCTACACCTGGACCACGACGGGCAACCCGACGCCGCACCTCAAGCAGGTACTGACCGATGTGTGCCGGCACGTGCTGGCCGCGACCCATCCGTCCATGGCACTGACCCGGCTCTACCACCTGGCGAGCCAGCAGGGATCGGCCGCAGCGGCCGAGGCGGCACTCGAACTGGCCCGCAGCGACCGCCGGCTGTTCCGGCACCTGTCCGAACGGGTCCCGCTCCGTGCCGGACCGGAGCCGCGCCGCGGCGAGGACCTGCTGATCGGACTGCTCGATCCGCGCCACCTGCTGATCGAGCCGACCTCGGAAGAAGTCGAGACGGTCTGGCGCAACGTCATGTCAGGTACGGAGCCGGTCCGTTGGGCCCGCGTGGCGTACGAGTGGCTCACCGCGGCCGCGACCGAACGCGGTTGGGAAGCAGCGCCGGACGTCCTGGTCCGGGCGGCCCGGCACCGGAACGACCTGCTCACCCGGCTCTACCTGGTGGCCCTGGGATGGGAGCGGGCCGGCTCGGAAATCCCCGGTGCCGGTCGCCGGGCGGTCACCGAACGGCTGCGGCAGGCCGTCGACCGGGCGCAGGGCACCGGCCCGCGCCGCCACGACAACGAAACGACGAATTCTTCGGAGGTCTCGTGAACACCCGTCATCGGGCCCAGCTGTTCTTCGCGGTACTGCTGAGCGGCCTGACACCGATTTTCCTCGGTCGGCACTTCGGCTGGTCGATCTGGCTGTGCGTCTTCGGCAGTGCGGTGCTGGTGGCGTGCACGGGGCTGCTCATGATGGCCCGGATCCCCCGGGCGGCCGCATCGGAGGTGCCGCCCGTGCAGCGGCCGGTGCCCGAGCCGGAGCCGCCGACCGAACCGCCGTTCCGCGAAGTGCCCCTGCAGAACCTGCCGCTCCCGAGCTCCCGGCCGGACTACGACTTCCGGTTCTCCGCGACCGTTCTGTGGCGGCCGACCCAGCCGCTGTCGTTGACCTCGCACGCCAACCTGGCCGGCCTTGCCGCGGACGCGATCCTCGTGCGGGCCCGGCAGGTCTCCGCGAACGAGGATCCCGGCCGGCCCGATCTGCTGGCGATGCGGCTCACGGGGCTGCTCGGCAGTCCCGCGTACGACGGCGGTGGCCTGGTGCTGGCCATGGCCGCCGGGATCACCGTGACCCTGACCGGTGAGGACACCGAGCGGCTCGAGAAGATGACGGTCCTCCGCAAGGTGGAGGAAGCCTGGGAGCAGCACCGCCAGTACGAGCGCGGCCGCCGGGACTACTTCGCCGGTGAGGTGTTGAAGAGCCCGGGTTCCGCGGTGGTGTGGTGGCTGAGCAGGCACGAGGACGAGATCGAACAGGCGGTGCAGCTCATCGGGCCGCTCGCGGAACTGTCCGCAGCGGCCAACGACTCCGATGTGCCCGAGGTCTTCCGGTGCTATGTCGGCCGACGGCCCGGTGCTCCCGGAGACCCCTGCGGGGCCTCCGGGTTGGACGACGAGCTGGCGGACCTGCTGACGCAGGAGAAGCAGGCGGCGAGCGGCACCGGCGACGACGGTTTCGCCGAGAAGATGGCCGACCTGATGAACGACCTCGGTCTCTCTCCCGACAGCGCGGAGGGCCTGGTGTGGCTCGACCGGGTCGGACGCGCCACGCACGCGGCCCGGCCCGACCGGGAAGCGGCCGGGCCGGACCCGGAGGACCTGGCCGGCACCGGTGGAACGTCCGACCAGTACGACCGGGAACCGCCCCGGCCCGGAGCCCCGTGGCAGGACTTCCAGAACGACTGACCGTTCCTGTCCGGTCCCGCACGCCACCGACGTGCAGGACCGGACAAGGCTCCGTTCACTCGCCGGTGGCCGCCGGGAGGCCGGTCTCCGGGCGGCCCCAGTCGGACCAGGAGCCGTCGTAGACGGCGGGGGCGGGGTGGCCGGTGAGGTGGGCGGCGAAGGCGAGGATGCAGGCGGTGACGCCGGAGCCGCAGGTGGTGACGAGGTGGGGGCGGCCGGCGGTGGCGGCGGTGAGGCGGGCGCGCAGGGCGGGGAGGGGGAGGTAGTGGCGGCCGTCGGGGGTGAGCAGGTCGGTGAAGGGGAGGCTGGTGGAGCCGGGGAGGTGGCCGGGGCGCAGGTGGGGGCGGGGTTCGGGGGCGGCGCCGGTGAAGCGGGCGCGGCTGCGGGCGTCCAGGACGGCGGTGGCGGGGTCGGTGAGGGCGGCGGCCACGGCGTCCCGGTCGGCGAGCAGGGCGGGGCGCGGGCGGGCGGTGAAGTCCCCGGCGGGGGCGGGGGCGGGCCGGTCGGTGCTGACGGGGTGTCCGGCGGCCTGCCAGGCGGGCAGGCCGCCGTCCAGGACGGCGGCCCGGTCGAAGCCCATGGCGCGCAGCATCCACCAGGCGCGCGGGGCGGAGTAGATGCCCGCGCCGTCGTAGAGCACCACGGTGGAGCGGTCGTCGACGCCGAGGGCGCGCAGTTCGCGCTGGAGGTCGGCGGGGGAGGGCAGGGTGTGCGGCAGCGGGGAGGCGTGGTCGGACAGCGCGCCGTCGAGGTCGAAGGCCCGAGCGCCGGGGATCCGGGCGGGGGCGTGCCGGTGCGCGCCGATGCCCGCGTCCAGGACGACCAGGTCGGGGTGGCCGAGCCGGGCGGCGAGC
Organism: Kitasatospora sp. YST-16; assembly: GCF_026802215.1. Classification (NCBI taxonomy): domain Bacteria; kingdom Bacillati; phylum Actinomycetota; class Actinomycetes; order Kitasatosporales; family Streptomycetaceae; genus Kitasatospora; species Kitasatospora sp. YST-16. The sequence continues at coordinate 1,552,255 of NZ_CP113837.1, read as the reverse complement.
CAGGACGGGTCGATCAGCGGCGGCGGTGCGGTCACGGCGGGCGGCTCCCTGCTGGCTCTCTCGGTCCCCCGGTGCGGGGGCGGGCCCATGATCGCACCGCCGCGGACGGCCGGGTGCGGTCAGGGCCTGCAGCCCGCGGTCAGGGCTTGCGGCCCGCGGTCAGGGCTTGCGGCCCACGCCCGCCCAGATGGCGACCTCGGCGTCGGTGTCCTGCGGGTCCTGGTCGGGGCGCCACAGCGGGGCGGTGACCAGGCCGGGTTCGAGCAGGTCGAGGCCGTCGAAGAAGCGCAGCACCTGGCTGCGGGTGCGCATGCTGAGCTGCGCGGTGGCGGACTTGTAGACGGCGGGGCCCTTCTCGGCCTCGGCGGGATCGACGAAGTCGCCGGTGGCGTGCGAGAGGGCCAGGTAGCTGCCGGAGGGCAGGGCGTCGACCAGGGTGCGGACGATCGCGTACGGGTCGTCGGCGTCGTCGATGAAGTGCAGGATGGCGAACAGCTGGAGCGCGACGGGCTGCCGCAGGTCGAGCAGGTCGCGGACGGCCGGGTCGGCGAGGATCGCCTCGGGCTTGCGGAGGTCGGCCTGCAGGACGCTGACGCTGCCCTGCTGGGCGCCGGCCAGCAGGGCGCGGCCGTGCACCAGCACGATCGGGTCGTTGTCGAGGTAGGCGACCTTGGCGCTGGGGTCGACGGCCTGGGCGATCTCGTGGGTGTTCCCGGCGGAGGGGATGCCGGTGCCGATGTCGAGGAACTGGCGCACGCCCAGCTCGGCGAGGGTGCGCACGGCGCGCTGCAGGAAGGCCCGGTTGGCGCGGGCGCTGATCCGCACCAGCGGGCTGAGCGCGAGGACCTGGTCGGCGGCGGCCCGGTCGGCGGGGAAGTTGTCCTTGCCGCCGAGGTAGTAGTCGTACATCCGGGCCGGGTGCGGGACCTCGGGGCGCAGCTCGGCGGAGGGCGGCGGGGTCTGGTCGCCGGACATCCAGTCGAGGGCGATTTCCTGATGGTCGGTCATATCTGGCTCCCCCGTCGGTGGAACGCGCTTCCGGGGGCAGCATAGACGGCCCGGCGGGTGCTGCGGCAGCGGGCCGGGAAAGAAGTGGATCAGCCCGTCCGGCGGACGGGGGGCGACGGCCGTCGGCCCGCGGCGCCGCCCTCCGTCCGCCGGGCGGTCTCAGTCCTCCGCGTCCGGGTCGGGCCCGGGTTCGGGGCCGGTGTCCGGGTCCCGGGTGAGCAGGTAGCGGGCGCCGGGGCCGGTCCGCCCGGCCCGGTCGTCGGCGTTGTAGAGGCCGCAGCGGGTCAGCGAGAGGCAGCCGCAGCCGATGCAGCCGGTCAACTTGGCGCGGGTGTGCTGGAGTTCGGCGATCTGCCGGTCGATCCGGTGCTGCCAGGCGGCGGCGACGGCGTCCCACTCGCCGGTGGTGGGGGCGCGGTCCTCGGGGAGCCGGGCGAGCGCGGTGCGGGCCTCGTCGAGGCTGAGGCCGACCTGCTGGGCGGCCCGGACGAAGGCGATCCGGCGCAGGGCGGAGCGGGCGTAGCGGCGCTGGTTCCCGGTGGTGCGGGTGGAGCGGATCAGCCCGAGGCTCTCGTAGTAGCGCAGCGCCGAGGCGGCGAGGCCGCTGCGTTCGGCGAGCTGGCCGATGGTGAGGACGTCGTGCCGGGAGGGTGCCATGCCCGCAGGGTACCGGGGCGGGCCCGCTTGACCTGAAGTGCACTTGAAGTCAGAGGCTGGTCCCCATGACGAACCACTCCGCGGCGCACGCCGCGACCGCGCCGACCCGCGCGCCCGGCGGCCCCGGCGGCCCCGGCCCCGGCGGCCCGAGCCCTGTCGGCACCGACCGGGCCGGCCTGCTGGACCTGGTCGCCCTGATGACCGGCGACGAGAAGCACTCCCCGGCGGCGCACTCCACCCTGGACGCGCTCTGGGTGCTGTACGACCGGGTGCTGGACGTGCACCCGGGCAACGTCGACGCGCCGGACCGGGACAGGTTCCTGCTGTCCAAGGGCCACGGCCCGATGGCGTACTACGCGGTGCTGGCCGCGAAGGGCTTCTTCCCGGTGGAGCTGCTGCACAGCTTCGGCGCGTACGACTCGCCGCTGGGCCACCACCCGGACCGGCTGCTGGTGCCCGGCGCGGAGATCGGCTCGGGCTCGCTGGGGCACGGCCTGCCGCTGGCGGTGGGGACGGCGCTGGGCCTGCGGGCGCAGGGCCTGACCGGTCCGGCGGTGTGGGTGCTGATCGGGGACGCCGAGTTCGACGAGGGCTCCAACCACGAGGCGGTGGCCTTCGCCGGGGCGTACGGGCTGGACCGGCTGCACACCCTGGTGATCGACAACTCCTCGGCCACGCACGGCTGGAGCGGCGGCATCGCGGCCCGGTTCGCGGGCGAGGGCTGGTCGACGGCCACCGTGGACGGCCGCGACCACGAGCAGCTGTACCGGGCGTTCACCGCCCCGCACCCGGGCCGCCCGCACGTGGTGGTGGCCCGCACCGAACCCAAGTACAGCTGACCGCAGGGGAGAAGAGACCATGCAGAGCGTCCGTCCGGGCGTCCGCCCGAGTGCCCGTCCGCGCATCCGTCCGCGGGGCCAGGAGGCGACCATGCGCGAGCAGTTCGGCGCCACCGTCACCGAACTGCTGGAGTGCGACCCGCGCACCGCGCTGGTGCTCGCCGACATCGGGGCGGCGCAGTTCCCCGACGCGGCCCGCGACCACCCCGACCGGGTGGTCAACGTCGGCATCCGCGAGCAGCTGCTGATCGGCGTGGCGGGCGGCCTGGCGCTCACCGGGATGCGGCCGATCGCCCACACCTTCGCCAGCTTCCTGATCGAACGGCCCTTCGAGCAGGTCAAGTTGGACCTGGTGCACCAGGGCGTCGGCGCGGTCCTGGTGAGCGCCGCGGGCTCCTACGACTGGCCGGCCGGCGGCCGCACCCACATGTCCCCGGGGGACGTCGCCCTGCTCGACACCCTCCCCGGCTGGCACGTCCACGTCCCCGGCCACCCCGCCGAGGCGGACCTGCTGCTGCGCCACGCGGTCGCCGCCGACGACACCCTCCAGTACGTCCGGCTCTCCGCCCACCAGAACGCCGAGCGCCAACCAGTCGTCCCCGGAAGGTTCCTGACGGTCCGTCAGGGAGCGAGGCTGGCGGGCGTGGTACTGGCGGTCGGCCCGATGCTGGACGCCGTGCTGGAGGCCACCGAGACGCTGGACGTCACGGTGCTGTACGCGGCCACCGTCCGCCCGTTCGACGCGGTGGGCCTGCGCGCCGCGCTGGGCGGCCGGGCCGACGTGGTGCTGGTGGAGCCCTACCTGGCGGGCACCTCGGAGCGCGCCGCGCACCGCGCGCTGGAGGGCCTGCCGCACCGGGTGCTCGGGCTGGGCGTGCCGGTGGCCGAGCACCGGCACTACGGCTCGATCCCCGAGCACCTGGCCGCGTACGGCCTGGACGCCGCCGGACTGCACGCCGCGATCGCCTCGTACCTGTGGTGACGCGCCCGGCCCGGCAGCGCCTGCGCGGTGCGCACCCCGCCCCCGGCCCGGCAGGGCCTGCGCGGTGCGCACCCCGCGCCCGCCCGGGCGGGCGCTACGCGGTGCGCACCACCGCGACCGCGTCCGGGCCGAGCAGCAGTTCCCCGGCCGCCGCCCCGCCGGCCGCGACGTCGCCGAACGCGGCCTCCAGCGCGGCGAGTTCGCCCTCCAGCGGGACGGGCAGCGGCTGCCCGGAGCCGCCGAGCCGCACCAGCACCCGGTAGCGGCCGCGGTGCACCGCCAGCCAGCCCGCCGCCGCGTCGTGGCGGACCCGGACCGCCGCCAGGTCGCCGTCCGCCAGCTCCGGGGCGGCCCGCCGCAGCCGGATCAACTCCCGGTGCCAGGCGAGCAGTTCGGCGTGCGGGGGGCGCTGCGGTTCGGTCCAGTCCAGGGTGGAGGCGGCCACCGTCGCCGGGCTCTGCGGGTCCGGCACGTCCTCGGCCCGCCAGCCGTGTTCGGCGAACTCCCGCCGCCGCCCCTGCCGGACGGCCTCGGCGAGCTGCGGGTCGGTGTGGTCGGTGAAGTACTGCCAGGGAGTGCCCGCGCCCCACTCCTCGCCCATGAACAGCATCGGCGTGAACGGCGAGGTCAGCACCAGCGCGGCCGCCGCCGCCAGCCGCCCCGGCGGCAGCGAGGCGGCGAGCCGGTCGCCGGTGGCCCGGTTGCCGACCTGGTCGTGGGTCTGCGCGTAGCCCAGCAGCCGGTGCCCGTGCTCCGGCGGGAACGAGCGGCCGTGCGAGCGGCCCCGGAACGAGGACCAGCTCCCGTCGTGGAAGAACCCCCTGGTGAGCGTCTTGGCCAGGGCCGCGTACGGGTCGGCGGCGAAGTCCGCGTAGTAGCCCTGGGACTCGCCGGTCAGCAGGCAGTGCAGCGCGTGGTGGAAGTCGTCGCTCCACTGCGCGTCCAGGCCCTGCCCGCCCGCCTCCCGGGCGGTGGTGGTGCGCGGGTCGTTCAGGTCGGACTCGCCGACCAGGAACAGCGGCCGGCCGGTGGCCTGCGCCAACTTCCCCACCTCGGCCGAGAGTTCCTCCAGGAAGTGCCGGGCCCGGGTGTCCACCAGGGCGTGCACCGCGTCCAGGCGCAGCCCGTCGATCCGGTAGTCGCGCAGCCAGGCCAGCGCGCTGCCGATCAGGAAGGCCCGCACCTCGTCCGAGCCCGGCGCGTCCAGGTTGACCGCCGAACCCCACGGCGTCCGGTGCCGGTCGGTGAAGTACGGGCCGTACTGCGGAAGGTAGTTGCCGGACGGGCCGAGGTGGTTGTGCACCACGTCCAGCACCACGCCCAGCCCGCGCCGGTGCGCCGCGTCCACGAACCGCTTCAGCCCGTCCGGGCCGCCGTACGGCTCGTGCACCGCCCACGGGTCGACCCCGTCGTAGCCCCAGCCGGAGCGGCCCGGGAAGGCGCACACCGGCATCAACTCGACGAAGTCCACGCCCAGTTCGACCAGGTGGTCGAGCCGGTCGGCGGCCGCGTCGAACGTCCCCTGGGGAGTGAAGGTGCCCACGTGCAGCTCGTACACCACCGAGCCCGGCAGCGGGCGGCCCCGCCAGGCCGTCTCCGACCAGGCGAACGCGCCGTGGTCGACGTGGCGGCTCAGCCCGTCCGGCCCGAACGGCTGCCGGGCCGAGCGCGGGTCCGGCAGCGCCGTCCCGCCGTTCAGCCGGAACCCGTAGTCGCCCTCCGGGCCCTCCCCGTGCCACCAGCCCGGCCGGTCCGGGTCGCGCTCCAGCAGGTACGGGATCGCCCCGACCTCGACCTCGACCACCTTGGCGTCCGGCGCCCACACCTGGTACCGCATCACGACCCCTCCACGAGCAGTGCTACCGGCAACTGCCGGAACAGATACGACAGTTCGACCGTGCCGCCGGTGAACCGGCGCTCGGTCAGCAGGTCCGTCCAGCGGCCCGGCGGCAGCTCCAGCACCGTCCCGCGCCAGCCGCCCGCCCGGTGCAGCCCGTACGGCAGCCGGGTCGCCGCGCCCAGCACCCGCTCGCCCCGGCCGAACGCCACCAGGTGCTCGGCGGCCGGCCCGTCCGCCGCCAGCGGCCGGTAGGAGCCCAGCGCGCCGGAGCGGCGCAGGTGCAGGGCGGTGGTGGTCAGGTGCAGCTTCTCCCGGGCCAGGTCGCCCGGCCGCGGCTCCGGCGAGTCGGTCAGCCGCACCGCCAGCGCGCCCAGGTCCACCGGCGCCCGGTTGTCCGGGTCGACCAGCGTGTACAGCGGCTCCTCGCCGCCCTGGAACACGTCCGGCACGCCCGGCACCAGCAGGTGCAGCAGCGCCGCCGACAGCGAGTTCACCCGGGCGAACGGCGCGATCAGCCCGACGAACCCGGCGATCCGCGGACACAGCCCCGGATTGGCCAGCGCCCCCCGCACGTACTGCGCCAGCCAGCCCTCGAACCCGGCGTCCGGCTCCTTCCACGAGGTGCGCCGCTTCGCCTCCCGCACCGACTTCAGCGCCACCGCCAGCAGCCGCTCCGGGGACAGCGGCCAGGCCGCCAGCAGCGTCTGCCACAGCAGCCAGGCCGTCGAGCGGTCCGCGCACGGCCCCGCCGCCAGCGTCCAGGCCGCGCACTCCGCCGCCCACGCCTCCGGCAGCTCCGCCAGCACCGCGAGCCGGGCCCGGGCGTCCGCGCTGCGCTTGGTGTCGTGCGTGGACAGCGCCGTCATCGCCCCCGGCCACAGCCGCTCCTGCCCGGTGCACCAGCGGTGGAACTCCGCCACCGACACACCCGGCCGCTCCGGCAGGCCGCCCACCTCGTTCAGCGACAGCAGCGCGTTGAACCGGTAGAACGCGGTGTCCTCCACGCCCTTGGCCGCCACCGCCGACGCGGTCTGCCCGAACCGGTGGCAGAACTCGTCCCTGGCCGCCGACCGGCCCAGCCGGCCCAGCGCCAGCTCCCGCACCAGCCGCTCCGTCCCCGACACGTCCGCCGGGGGCGCCAGCGCCGCGACGGCCTCCGGCGGGGCCGGCTCGCCCGGCACCACGTACGGCCGGTACACCGGGTAGCGCGTCAGCAGGTCCGCCAGCGCCCGGCGCACCGCCAGCGGCGAGTGGTCGGCCAGCTCCGGGCCCTCCGCGCAGATCCGCCCGACCAGGCGCACCAGCCGGTCGGTCTCCGCCGCCAGCGCCCCGCCCGGCGCGACCATCTCGGCCCGCCCGGCCCGGCCCGCCGCCGCCGGGTCCGCCGCGTCGCCCACGTCCCGCCGGTAGGCCGCGAACAGCTTCTCCGCGCCCCGCCGGTCGGTCAGCACCCCGTCGATCCGGCGCAGCGCGTCGTACCCCGTCGTCCCCGCGCACGCCCAGTCCGCGGGCAGCGCCTCGTCCCCGGTCAGGATCTTCTCCACCACCGTGTACGCCCCGCCGGTCGCCTCCGCCAGCCGCCGCAGGTAGCCGCGCGGGTCGGCCAGCCCGTCCGGGTGGTCGATCCGGAAGCCCGCCAGCACGCCCTCGCGGTGCAGCCGCAGCAGCACCCCGTGGGTGGCCTCGAACACCTCCGGGACCTCCACCCGGACGGCGATCAGGTCGTTGACGGTGAAGAACCGCCGGTAGTTGACCTGCTCGTCGGCCAGCTGCCACCAGCACAGCCGGTACCACTGCCGCTCCAGCAGCTCCGGCAGCGGCAGGTGCGCGGTGCCGGGCCGCAGCGGGAACTCGTGCTCGTGGTAGCGCAGCACCTCCCCGTCCACCACCAGCTGCTCCAGCACCGCGCCCAGCCGGTCGCCCAGCAGCGGCAGCAGCAGCCGCCCCCGCTCCGGCGCGTCCACCGGGCCCGGCTGCGCGGACCAGTCGATGTCGAACCAGGCCGCGAACGGGTCGTCCGGGCCGTTCTTCAGCACCTCCCACAGCGGCCCGTTGAGCCGCTCCGGCACCGGCAGCGCCATGTGGTTCGGCACCACGTCCGCGATCAGCGCCAGCCCGTGCGCCGCCGCCTCCGCGGCCAGCTCGCGCAGCGCCCCCTCGCCGCCCAGCTGCTCGCTGATCCGGCTGTGGTCGAGCGTGTCGTACCCGTGCGTCGAGCCCGCCACCGCCTCCAGCAGCGGCGACAGGTGCAGGTGCGAGACCCCCAGCGCGGCCAGGTACGGCACCGCCCGGCGGGCGTCGTGCAGGGTGAACCCCGGCTGCAGCTGGAGCCGGTAGCTGGCCGTCGGGGCGTCGGCAGTCTCGGGGCGTGCGGCGGCGGACGTCATACCCGGATGCCTACCCGAGGCGCCCCGGGGATACCGCCCGCACTGCGCCGAACGGGCCGGTTCAGACCGGATCGGGCGCCACCGCCCCCTCCTCCGCCAGCGCCCGCGCCGCCGCCAGCTCCGCCGCCTCCCCGGCCAGCGCCGCCTCCACCATCGCGTACGCGTCCGGCCCCACCGGGACCCGCACCGGGCCGGCCGGCGCCGCGACGGCCCGCAGCACCAGCTCCGCGAACGCCTCGGGCCGGTTCAGCTCCGCGTCCCCCGCCATGCCGCGCAGCGCCCGGTGCATCGGCTCCAGCGTCCGCCCGTACTCCGGCAGCTTCACCGCCGTCTCGGCCAGCGAGTTCCCGTACGAGGTGGCGAACCCGCCCGGCTCGACCACCGTCACCCGCACCCCGAACGGCGCGGCCTCCGCCGCCAGCGCCAGGCTCATCCCCTCCAGCGCGAACTTCCCCGCCACGTACGCCCCCAGCCCGGGGAAGGCCATCCGGCCGCCCACCGAGGAGACGTTCACCACGTGCCCGCCGCCCTGCGCCCGCATCAGCGGCAGCACCAGCCGCGCCAGCCGCCACGGCGCCACCGCCAGCACCTCCAGCTGCTCGCGCAGCTCCGCGTCCGAGACCTCCTCCACCGCCCCGAACAGGCCCACCCCGGCGTTGTTCACCAGCACGTCCACCCCGCCCAGGCGTTCCCGGGCCAGCTCCACCGCCGCCGCGCAGTCCGCGGCGCTGCGCAGCTCCAGCCGGGCCGGCACCACCCGTCCCGGGAACCGGGCCGCCAGCGCGTCCAGCGGCGAGGCCCCCCGGCTGGTCGCCACGATCCGGTCCCCACCCGCCGCCACCGCCCGCGCCAGCGCCAGCCCCAACCCCGACGAACATCCGGTCACCAACCACCGACGAGACACTTCGTACCCCCTCCGGTCCGCGGTTCCGCAGTGCGGAGGGGGCTACCCGGCCCGGCCCGCCCCCAGACCTGAAGGTCGGGGACGAACCGGAGCGCGGGGGGTCACGCCGGGCGCTGGAGGACCATCAGTGCGCGGTCGAGCAGGCGCAGGGTGTCGCCGGCCTTGACCCGGGGGCCGGTGCCGCGCGGGGGGAGGGTGGGCAGCGAGGTGTCGACGACCAGCTGCCAGGCCTCGCCGTGGTCGGCGGGGACGGTGAAGGCGAGCGGCTCGGAGTGGGCGTTGAACAGCAGCAGGAAGGAGTCGTCGACGATCTTGCCGCCGCGGCGGTCGGGTTCGGAGATGGCGTTGCCGTTGAGGAAGACGGTGAGCGACCTGGCGTACGAGGTGGACCAGTCCTGCTCGGTCATCTCCTCGCCGGACGGGGTGAACCAGGCGATGTCGGTCAGGTCGTCGTGGGTGCCGGAGACCGGGCGGCCGTGGAAGAAGCGGCGGCGGCGGAAGACCGGGTGGTCGCGGCGCAGCCAGATCATGCCCTGGGTGAACTCCAGCAGCCCGGCGTCCGCGGCGGCCCAGTCCACCCAGGTGAGCGCGGAGTCCTGGCAGTAGGCGTTGTTGTTGCCGCGCTGGGTGCGCCCGTTCTCGTCGCCGTGGCAGAGCATCGGGACGCCCTGGGAGAGCATCAGGGTGGCGATGAAGTTGCGCTGCTGGCGGGCCCGCAGGTCGAGGACGGCCGGGTCGGTGGTGTCGCCCTCGGCGCCGCAGTTCCAGGAGCGGTTGTGCGACTCGCCGTCCCGGTTGTCCTCGTGGTTGGCCTCGTTGTGCTTGCCGTCGTAGGAGACCAGGTCGCGCAGCGTGAAGCCGTCGTGGCAGGTGACGAAGTTGATCGAGGCGATCGGGCGGCGGCCGTCGTCCTGGTAGAGGTCGGAGGAGCCGGTCAGCCGGGAGCCGAACTCGGCCAGCGTGGCGGGCTCGCCGCGCCAGAAGTCGCGGACGGTGTCGCGGTACTTGCCGTTCCACTCGGTCCACAGCGGCGGGAAGTTGCCGACCTGGTAGCCGCCCTCGCCGAGGTCCCAGGGCTCGGCGATCAGCTTGGCCTGGGAGACCACCGGGTCCTGCTGGACCAGGTCGAAGAACGAGGACAGCCGGTCGACCTCGTGGAACTGCCGGGCCAGCGTGGCGGCCAGGTCGAAGCGGAAGCCGTCCACGTGCATCTCGGTCACCCAGTAGCGCAGCGAGTCCATGATCATCTGGAGCACGTGCGGGCTGCGCATCAGCAGCGAGTTGCCGGTGCCGGTGGTGTCCTCGTAGAAGCGCTGGTCCTTGGCGAGCCGGTAGTACGAGGCGTTGTCCAGGCCACGGAAGGAGAGCGTGGGGCCCAGGTGGTTGCCCTCGGCGGTGTGGTTGTAGACCACGTCGAGGATCACCTCGATGCCGGCCGCGTGCAGCGCCTTGACCATCGACTTGAACTCCTGCACCTGCTGGCCGCGGTCGCCGGTGGAGGAGTACGAGGAGTGCGGGGCGAAGAAGCCGATCGTGTTGTAGCCCCAGTAGTTGGTCAGGCCCAGGTCGCGCAGCCGGTGGTCGCGGACGAACTGGTGCACCGGCATCAGCTCGATCGCGGTGACGCCCAGCTTCGCCAGGTGCTCGATCACCGCCGGGTGGGCCAGGCCCGCGTAGGTGCCGCGGATCTCCTCCGGGATGCCCGGGTGCAGCTCGGTCAGGCCCTTGACGTGCGCCTCGTAGAGCACGGTGCGGTGGTAGTCGGTGCGCGGCGGTCGGTCGGTGCCCCAGTCGAAGTACGGGTTGGTCACCACCGAGTGCATGGTGTGCGGCGCCGAGTCCAGGTCGTTGCGGCGCTCGGGCGCGCCGAAGTGGTAGTCGTACACCGACTCGTCCCAGTCGATGTGGCCGCTCATCGCCTTCGCGTACGGGTCGAGCAGCAGCTTCGAGGCGTTGTGCCGCTGGCCCAGGCCCGGCTGGTACGGGCCGTGCACCCGGAAGCCGTAGCGCTGGCCGGGCTGGACGCCCGGGAGGTAGGCGTGCCGGACGAAGGCGTCGGTCTCGCGGAGCTCGACGGCCGTCTCGGTGCCGTCCTCGGCGAGCAGGCAGAGCTCGATCCGGTTCGCGCTCTCGGAGAACACCGCGAAGTTGGTGCCGACCCCGTCATAGGTGGCGCCGAGCGGGTACGGTTGCCCCGGCCAGACCTGCATGTGTCCTCAACTTCCTTGTGCCAGACGCGAACTGGCGCTCCTACGGGGGTTTCCCGGCGGAGCGCCCGGCCATGTGCGGGGCGGCAACCAGGTGACGCACGGCACACCCGCATACTCCCCGGCGGCGGCCCGAACTCCCCGCCCATCCGCGCGTGGTTCGCCCGAACGGGTGTCCCGGCGGGCCGGGCTGGCGGCGTGGCGTGGCCGGGCGGTGACGGACCGTCGGGGACGGGCCCGCTTGCTGTCAAGAGGGCTGCGGCCCGGCGGCGGCGGGCGATACCCTTGATCGACAGGCCCTGGGCCCCGGCCCGCGCGGCGTGCGACCGGGGCCGTGCTGGGGGGATTCGGCGGACGCACCGTCACCCGAGGGGCGGCGGACGAGAGGTGAGGTGGCGGATGGGGTTCCCCGCCGGCGGCGACGGCACGGACCCGCGGGCCGGCAGCAGCGAGGCCCCGACGCTGGTCGTCCGCGGCGGCCGCGGCCCGCTGCCCCCGCAGCCCGGCTCCGCCGAGGGGATCCCGCCCGCCTGGGCCGCCGACCAGTGGGACGACGCCTACCGCCGGGTCCGGCTGGCCGGCCGCGCCTACGTCTGGCTCAACCTGGTCGAGCAGCGGCTGCGCGCCCTGGTCGACGAGGTGCTGCGCCCCGTCTACGCGCCCGCGCACGGCGAGGAGTGGGTCACCGCCGCCGCCGGCCCGGCCGGCGAGGAGTGGGTGCACCGGGCCGCGGCCGTCCGCGAGGTCTCCCGCCGCAAGGGCTACCTGCTCGACCCGGCGGACGACGACCCGCTGGTCTTCCTCACCCTGCCGCAGCTGCGCGAACTGATGGTGCAGCACTGGCCGTGCTTCGAACCGCACCTGGTGGACCGCCGGGAGATCGAGCTGGCCCTCGACGAGCTGGAGGTCGCCCGGCACGTGGTCTCCCGCAACCGGGCCCTGTCGCAGACCGTCCTCGACCAGACCGAGCGGGCCGCCGCCCGGCTGCTCGCCCTGCTCGACGGCGCGCACGGCGGCGTCCCCGCCGACGTGGTCGAGGAACTCGTGGCCGGCCGCTACGCCGACGTGGTCGCGGTGCACGCCGACCGGGTCCGGCTGCAGCGCGACCTGCCGGTCGAGGACCTGCTCGACGGGGCCCGGCGGCTCGACGCGGTCGGCATCGGCCTGGGCATGCTCTGCCAGAACTACACCGGCAAGCGGCTGGTCCGCCTCGCCTCCGAGGGCTGCCGGGTGCGGCTGCTGTTCCTCAACCCGGCGAGCAGCGCGGTGCGCCGCCGCGAACGCGAACTGGGCATCGGGCGCGGCGAGTTGGGGCGCGCGGTGGAGATGAACATCATGCACGTGCGACGGGTCCGGGCCCGGCTGCGCGACCAGGGCGGCTTCGAGATCCGGGTGTTCGACGAGCTGCCCCGGTTCACCGCGTACCTGGTCGAGGGGCCGCGCACCACCGGCGCCGGCGGCCGCCGCCGCTCCACCGACCTCGGCGTCGTCCAGCCCTACCTGCGCCGGGCCCGCGGCATCGAGTCGCCCGCGCTGGTGCTGCGCGGCGGCGCCGGACAGGAGTCCGGCGGCACCGAACCCGGGCTGCTGGAGGTCTACCGCGAGGAGTTCGAGGACCTGTGGGGGGACTCCCGGCCGGTGTCCTAGCGCCCGTCCGGGGCCGGGCCCCGGCGGTTGGCCGCCCCGCCGCGGGGCAGGAGTGCCGCGGGCGCTGTCACTGCGCCGCGCGATGATGGACCCACCTTGGCAGTGCTGACGGAAGGACACACCCCCATGACCTGGTGGAAGGGGCCGCTCACCGGTTTCGACCTGGAGACCACCGGCACCGACCCGGAGGAGGCCCGGATCGTCACCGCCGCCGTGGTCGACACCCGCGGGGCCGGCGTCGAGCGCGCCACCACCTGGCTGGTCGACCCGGGCGTCCCGATACCCGCCGAGGCCGCCGCGATCCACGGCATCACCGATGCCGAGGCCCGCGCGCACGGCCGCCCCGCCGCCGAGGCGGTCGAGGAGATCGCCCGCGCCCTGGCCGAACGGCTGGCCGCCGGGCGGCCCATGGTCGCCTTCAACGCGCCGTTCGACCTCTCGCTGCTGGAGGCCGAACTGCGCCGCCACGCCCTGCCCACGCTGGCCGACCGCCTCGGCGGCCCGGTCACCCCCGTGGTCGACGCGATGGTCGTCGACCGCGCCCTGGACAAGTACCGCAAGGGCTCGCGCACCCTGCAGCGGGTCTGCGAGGTCTACGGCGTCGAACTGCGCGACGCGCACGAGGCCGGCAGCGACGCCCTGGCCGCCGTCCGGGTCGCCGTCGCGCTCGGCCGCCGGTACCCGCAGGCCGGCGACCTGCCGCTGGACGAACTGCACCGGCGCCAGGTCGGCTGGTACCGGGACTGGGCGGTCGACCTGCAGAGCTGGCTGCGCCGCAAGGACCCGGCGGCCGTGGTCGACCCGCGCTGGCCGCTCAAGGAAGCGTCCTGACCCCCTCGGTGACCCGCCGTCAGGACTGCGGGAAGTCGAAGGCGTAGCCCTGCGCGACCAGCCACGGCAGCAGCTGCTTGAGCGCCGCCACGGTCTGGCTGCGGTCGCCGCCGCCGTCGTGCATCAGCACCACCCCGCCCGGGCGCAGGTTCTGCTGCACGTTGGAGACGATCGCCTGCACGCCCGGGCGCGACCAGTCGCGCGGGTCGACCGTCCAGCCCAGCGACTTCATGCCCAGGTCGGCGCCGATCCGCTCGTTCTCGGCGGTGAAGTCGCCGCCCGGGGCGCGCCACCAGGTGATCGTCGGGCTGTTGCCCGCCGCGTTCTCGATCATCGACTTGGCGTCGGCGATCTCCGCGACCTGCTGCTCGTGCGGGCGGGTGTGCATCGGCTGCGGGTGGTCCACGGTGTGGTCGCACAGCCGGTGGCCCTCGGCGAGGATCCGCTGCACGGCCGCCGGGCGGGCCTTCGCGTTGTCGCCGATCTCGCAGAAGGTGGCCTTGGCGCCGTACTGCGCCAGCAGGTCCAGCACCTGTCCGGTGGCCGGGCCCGGGCCGTCGTCGAAGGTCAGCGCGACCGTCCTGCCGCCCGAGGCGGTGTGCCGCAGCACCCCGGTGGCCGGGGCGGGCGAGGAGGGCTGCGAGGGCGTGGCGGCGGTGCTGCCGGCGCTCTGCGAGGGGATCGCGGTGGTCCGCGGCGCGGACGGGGCGGGGGAGGCGTACGGGGAGGCCGGCGCGGTGCTGCTCGCGGACGGCTCGGGGGTGCGGTCGGGCGCGGTCGGGGTCTGCGTGCCCTCGCCCGGGGTGGGCCGGGCCGCGACCGAGGAGTCCCGCCCGCCGCGCCGGTCGTGCCCGTGCTCGCGCTCGGCACGGCCGGGCGGTGCGCGGCGTCCCCCGCCGCGGAGGGGGAGCCCTGCGCGCCGCACGCCACCAGCAGGGCGGACGTGCCGAGCAGCGCCGAGGCACCCAGCAGGAGGGAACGACGGGGGGCGGGTATGCGGGACTTCACCATGGGGCGACTCCTGACGTCGTACCGGCCGCCTCGGGGGCGGGGCGTCCGGTACGACGCCAGGCACGAGCGGGGTGGTTCCGTCCGGATGTGCGCTGCGCCACACGGCGGGCACGGACGGAAGCGGTCAGAACGCGAACCAGCGTACTGCCGTCGCCCCGTCGCGCAGGGAGTCCACCCGGCGGCGGAACTCGGCGCCCGCGGCCGGGTTCCCGGCCGCCTGCTGGGCCACCCACGCGGCGCTCGCGGTCTCCCGGGCGCCGCGCAGCACCGCGAAGCCGGGCCACTCGCGCACGTCCCAGCCGTAGGCGGCGTGGAACGCGTCGACCTCCTCGGCCGGTACGCCGTAGCGGTCCTGACTGAGCGCCAGCACCACCAGGTCGTGCTCGCGCAGGTCCGCGGCCGTGTACTCCAGGTCGAGCAGCACCGGGCCGTCCGCGGTGACGTGCACGTTGCGCGGCAGCGCGTCGCCGTGGATCGGGCCGGGGGGCAGGACGGGGTCCAGTCCGGCGATCGCGGTGACAAAGCTCTCTTTCCGGACACGGAGGAAGTCCGCGTCGGCCGGGTCGACGTGGCCCGCCGCGGCGGCCAGCCAGCTGTCCACCGGAGCCAGCAGGTCGCGCCGGCCCAGCGGGACGGGGGCCGCGGGCAGCGCGTGCAGCGCCGTCAGCAGCGGCGCCAGGTCGACCGGCCGGGCCGGGCGGACGGCCGCGGGCAGCCGGTGCCACCACGTCACCGGGTGCCCCTGCACCACCGCGACGGCCGCCGCGGCCGGGCGCACCACCGGCACCCCGGCGCCGTCCAGCCACGAGGCCAGCGCCAGCTCGCGCTCGGCCCGGGCGGCCTCCCCGGGCGTGCGGCCGACCTTGGCCACCAGGCCCTCGGCGGGCAGCTCGAAGACGGCGTTCTGCCCGAGCGCGAGCAGCGCCGCCCCGGCCGGGTCGATCCCGGCCGGGGCGGCTGCTTCCTGCAGGAGGGCCAGCGCCCTCGGTTCGTCGAAGATCACCCGTCCATTGTCGGGGAACCTCCTCGGGACTCAGCGGTGGGCGCCGGCCGGGGCCGGTGCGGGGCGGGGGCGGCCGGGAGGCCGGCCGGGGCGGGCTCGGCGCCGACCCGGGGGAGCCGGTGCAGCCAGCGCGGCAGGTACCAGTTCCTCTCGTCGAGCAGCGTCATCACGGCGGGGAGCAGCACGGCCCGGATGACCGTGGCGTCGATCAGGACGGCGACGGCGAGGCCGACGCCCATCTGCTTCATGGACTGCATCGAGAGCGTCCCGAAGACGGCGAACACCCCGACCATGATCACGGCGGCGCTGGTGACCACGCCGGCGGTGCTGCGGATGCCGTGGGCGACGGCGGCCCGGGTGGGCAGGCCGGCGTCCCGGGCCTCCTTGATCCGGGAGACCACGAAGACGTGGTAGTCCATCGAGAGGCCGAAGAGGATCACGAACAGGAACAGCGGGACCCAGCTCTCGACCGCGCCGACGCCCGCGGTGCCGATCAGGGCGGCGCCGACGCCGTGCTGGAAGACCAGCGCGAGCACGCCGTAGGCCGCGCCGACGGAGAGCAGGTTGAGCGCGACGGCGGTGAGGGCGACGGACAGCGAGCGGAAGGAGAGCAGCATCAGCAGGAAGGCGAAGGCGACCACGAAGCCGAACACCGGGAGCATCGCGTCGGACATCTGCCGGTTGAAGTCGACCGAGCCGGCGGTGCTGCCGGTGACCGGGGCCTCGGTGCCGGGCACCGCGCCGACGGTGGCGGGGACGACCTCCTCGCGCAGCACCTTCAGGGCGGCGGCCGAGACGGCGTCGTTGCCGCTGCCGTAGAGCGGGATGTCGACCGTGGCGACGTTCTGCCCGGCGTGCACGGTGACCTCGGTGGGGCCGTGCATCCGCCCGGTGGCCAGGGCGCGGGACTGCAGGTCGGCCAGCGCCCGGGTCATCTCGGGGGAGGTGATGTCCCTGGCCTTGACCACCACGGTGGCGGGGGCGGGGCTGCCGGGGAAGGCGGCCTCGACCCGCTGCGCGGTGGCGACCAGCGCGTTGCCCCGGGGCAGCTGCTGCTGGAAGGTGAGGTTCGCGGTGTGCATGGTCAGCAGCGGGGCGGCGACGGCGAGCAGCAGGCCGGTGGCGAGGACGGCGGCGGCCAGCGGGCGGCGCAGCACGGGGGTGAGCACCGCGTTCCAGAACCGGCTGCCGTCGCCGGCCCCGCGCCGCAGGCGGTGCAGGAACGGGACGCGGCCCTTCGCCACCCGGTCGCCGAGCATCGAGAGCAGGGCGGGCAGCACCGTCAGCGAGCCGAGCACGGCGGTGACCACGACCACGATGGTGGCGAAGGACATCGCCCGGAAGTCGGCGATGCCGGTGAGGAACATGCCGGCCATGGCGACCACCACGGTGACGCCGGAGACCAGGACGGCCCGGCCGCTGGTGGCGGCGGCGATCCGCAGCGCGGTGGCCGGGTCGTGGCCGGCGGCGCGCTCCTCGCGCTCGCGGCGCAGGTAGAACAGGCAGTAGTCGACGCCGACGGCGAGGCCGACCAGCAGCATCACCGAACTGGCGTCGTCGCTGGTGTGCAGCAGCCCGGAGCCGAGGGCGACCAGGCCGCCGGCGGCGACGAACGCGGTGATCGCCAGCACCACCGGCAGGACGGCGGCGACCACGGCCCCGAAGGCGATCAGCAGGATGCCCAGGGCGAGCGGCACGGCCGTCCACTCGGCGCGGGCGAAGTCGTCCTTGAACTGGTCGCTGAACCACTTGCCGGAGCTGGCCTCGCCGTACTCCTCGACCACGAAGCCGGGGTGCTGCCGCCGGGCCTCGGCCACCGCGTCCATCACCGCGGGGACGTTGGCCACCGCGGCCTCGCGGTCCGCCCCGTCGACGGTGAACCGGAGCAGCGCGGAGTGCCGGTCGGCGGAGACCGCCCCGGTCTCGTAGGGGCCGAGCTCCCCGGCGGTGCGGCCGGTGGCCCGGACGGCGGCGGCGACCTGGTCGACGGCGGCGTGGAAGGCCGGGTCGTCGGCGGTCAGCGAGGGGTGCTGGACCAGCACCGTCTCGCCGGCCGGGGACTTGACGCCCGCGTCGTCGAGGATCTTCGCGGCCCGGGCGACCTGGCCGGGCATCGACTCGGCGTCGGTGACCTTGTGGGCGCCGTGCATCCCGCCCAGGTAGGAGGCCAGGACGACGAACAGCAGCCAGCCGAAGACCGCGGTCTTCCGGTGGCGGGCGCTCCACGCGCCCATCGTGGCGGCGATTCCTTGCTTCACTGCGGGTTCCCCCCAGGGTTTCGGGCGGTCGTGGACCGCCCCGGCCAGTGGGCCGCGGGCACTGCCGCGCGGCACAACCCACGCTAGGAACCGGCGCGCTGACGGACCATCCGGGCAGTCACCGTCTTTCCCCTGAACCTGCCCCCAGGGCCGGCATGGGGGTTAACCCCACCCCCGGGGTCGGGATCTCCTCCTTGGGGGCGGTCGGACGTCCACCCTGAGGGGGAGCGATCTCCACCCGGAGCACGAGGTGGGGGACCCCGGGGCCGGGTGACCATAGTGCGGGGCCGGTTTCACCGCCGCCCCCGGAGGGCACCCGCAAACCCACTTGCCGGGCGGCAAGTAAGGTCCCGTAGGATGCCCACTAGTCCTTACCTGCCGACCGGCTAGACGCCCCGATGGGGTCCGTGCGCCGGTCAGAGCCGTTGCCCGGTCCCCGTCCCCCGGCGGCGGTGAACCATGCCCAGGAGGCATTTCGAGCATGTTCCACCGACTTGGACACTTCGTCGTCAAGCGGGCCTGGTGGGTGATCATCGCCTGGGTGATCGCCTCCATCGGCTTGGCGGCCTTCGCACCCAAGATGAGTGCTTCGACCGACGAGTCGGAGTTCCTGCCGAAGCACTACGAGTCGATCCGGGCCTCGGTGCTCCAGGAGGAGAAGTTCCCGGCCGAGTTCTCCCCGGCCGCGATCCTGCTCTTCGAGCGCACCGACGGCGGCGCCCTCACCGACACCGACAAGGCCGACATGGCCAAGGTCGTCAAGGGGCTCACCGACGAGCACATCCCGCTGGTCGAGCAGGTCATCCCGCCGTCCCCGCAGAGCACCTCCAAGGACGGGCACTACGCGATGTCGATGGTCTCCATCGACAAGACGAAGATGCAGACCGACGAGTACAGCGACGCCGCCAAGAAGCTCCGCGACGACGGGAAGAAGCTCGCCGAGGGCACCGCGCTGAAGTATCAGGTCGGCGGCCAGGCCGCGATGGCCCTGGACCAGAAGGAGTCCTCCAGCGCCACCGACGCGATCACCATGGTCGCCACCGTGGTGCTGATCGTGGTCATCGTCGGCGTGATCTTCCGCGGCATCCTGGTCGGCTGGCTGCCGGTGCTGCTCTCGCTGTTCCCGATGATCGCGGCCAGCGGCCTGATCGCCTTCGTCACCAAGCTGTTCGACCTGAAGAGCTCGCCGATCGCCTCCGCGATCCAGATCGTGGTGATCCTCGGCGTCGGCACCGACTACTTCCTGTTCCTGATGTTCCGCTACCGCGAGCGGCTGCGGGCCGGTGACGATCGCAAGTCGGCCGTGGCCAACGGCGTCGGCCGGGTCGGCGAGGCGATCGCCTCGGCGGCCGGCGCGGTCACCGTCGCCTTCGCCGTGCTGCTGCTGTCCGAGCTGGGCATGTTCACCGCGCTCGGCCCGGCGCTGGCCATCTCGGTGATCGTCACCGCGCTGGCCTCGCTCACCCTGACCCCGGCGCTGCTCGCCGTGATCCCGGCCAAGGCCACCTTCTGGCCCGGCCGCAAGTGGATGGAGGAGCCCAAGGGCGCCCGCTTCCACAAGCTCGGCAACGCCGTCGGCCGCCGCCCCGGCCTGATCGCGGTGGTCTCCGGCGGCCTGCTGGTGATCCTCTCGCTGGCCGGCCTCGGCTACCAGGGCACCTTCGACATGGCCAAGAGCATGATGCCGAAGGACAAGGAGTCCATGGTCGTCATGGACTCGCTCAGCAAGGGCTTCTCGGCGGGCGCCGCCGACCCGACCCACGTCTTCCTGACCACCGGCGGCGGCAAGCTCGACCCCGGCGCGCTGGACGGCTTCGGCGCCAAGCTGGGTCAGGTGCCCGGCGTGGCGGGGGTCGCCCCCGAGCAGAAGATCAGCCAGGACGGCAGCACCGCCGACTTCACGGTGACCCTCAAGGACGCCGCGGCCAGCAACGCGGCGATCGACGCGGTCACCGACCTGCGCTCGACCGCCCACTCGGCCGCCCCCGGCGGCACCGAGGCCGTGGTCGGCGGCACCTCGTCGGTGTACAAGGACATCAACCTGGCGATGACCCACGACTACAAGCTGGTCTTCCCGGTGGCGGGTCTGCTGATCCTGCTGATCCTGGGCCTCCAGCTGCGCAGCGTGGTCGCGCCCTGGTACCTGATGGCCTCGGTCGGCCTCGGCTTCGCGGCCACCCTGGGCGCCACCACGGTGGCCTTCCTCAAGATCGGCACCGAGCCCGGTCTGATGTTCATGCTGCCGATCTTCATCTACCTGTTCGTGGTGGCGATCGGCACCGACTACAACATCCTGATCATCGCCCGGCTCCGGGAGGAGGCCCGCGAGGGCCGCAGCCCGCGCGAGGCGGCCAAGGAGGCGGTCCGGCACGCCGGCCCGACCGTCGCCGCGGCCGGCTTCATCCTGGCGGCGTCCTTCGCCACCTTCATGCTGGCGGGCAACGTCCTGTTCGCCGAGCTGGGCTTCGCCCTGGCCATCGGCATCGTGCTGGCGGCCTTCGTGATGGCGATGTTCTTCACCCCGGCGATCACCGCCCTGCTCGGCAAGAAGGCCTGGTGGCCCGGTCACGGCGCGATGCCCGACCACGGCCCCGAGGCGATCGGCGAGCGCGAGCCGGAGCCGGCCGGCCGGTTCTGACCCGGTGACGCCGGTTCCGACCCGGTGACGGGGGAGGGGGCACGAGGTCCGAACGGACCTCGTGCCCCCTCCGCGCGGTGGCGAAACACGGTGTGACCAGCGCAACCATTGCCGCCATTGACGAGGGCCGACGTGCTATTGTCGAAGCAGTTGCAGTATTGGTTCCCATGAACGTGTGTGTGCGCCTGCTGGTTCCAACCACAGGCGCATTTGTTTTGTCCGGTGTTTAGTCTCCGGATGGGGATCGCGGCTACGTGGGGCGCACGAGGTGTGCGTCCCAATGCCCCAGTGAAAGTGGAGACGGTTATGGCTACCGGCACCGTGAAGTGGTTCAACAGCGAAAAGGGCTACGGCTTCATCGAGCAGGACGGCGGCGGCGCCGACGTCTTCGCCCACTACTCGAACATCCAGTCCACCGGCTTCCGTGAGCTCGTCGAGGGCCAGAAGGTCGAGTTCGACGTCACCCAGGGCCAGAAGGGCCCGCAGGCGGAGAACATCCGCGCCATCTGAGTCCCGGCTCACGCCGACGCACAGATGTCATAGGCGAGGGCCCGTACCTCCACCAGGTACGGGCCCTCGTCCATGCCGCCCGACGGCCGGGGCGGCCCCTCCTCCCCCTTTCCGACGGCCGATCCGATCTCCCGGCTCCCGCGCCCCTTCTCTCCGCGCGCCGGCCGGCGGCCCCCAGGAAGTGGGAACACGCATGCCCGAGCAGTCCCGTCCGCGCACCGACCAGCCCCGCGGCGACCAGCCCCGCGCCGACCGCCCCCGCAGCGGGCAGTCCGCTCGCACCGAGCGGCCGCGCACCCGCAGCGGACAGCCGCGCACCGGCGGCGGCCAGCCCCGCACCGGCGCCGCCCGCAGCGGCGCGCCGCGCACCGAGCAGCCGCGCCGTCCGCGCGGCCGCGGCGCCGCCCCCGCGGCCGCGCCCGCCGCGGACTTCACGCCCGTGCAGGGCACCCCGTCCCGCCCGCCGGCCGCGAGCTTCGCCGAACTGGAGCTGTCCGCCGGGCTGTTGAAGGAGCTCGGCGCGCAGGGCGTCACCGAGCCGTTCCCGATCCAGGCCGCCACCCTGCCGGACGCGCTGGCCGGACGCGACGTGCTCGGCCGCGGCCGCACCGGCTCCGGCAAGACGCTGGCCTTCGGCCTGCCGCTGCTGGTCCGCACCGCGGGCAAGCGGGCCTCGGCCCGCCGCCCGCTGGCCCTGGTGCTGGTGCCCACCCGCGAGCTGGCCCAGCAGGTCACCGAGGCGCTCGCCCCGTACGCCGGGGTGCTGAACCTGCGGATCACCACCGTGGTCGGCGGCATGTCGATCACCCGGCAGTCCAACCAGGTCCGGCGCGGCACCGAGGTGCTGGTCGCCACCCCCGGCCGGCTGGACGACCTGATCCAGCGCGGCGACGTGTTCCTCGACGAGGTGGCGATCACCGTCCTCGACGAGGCCGACCAGATGGCCGACATGGGCTTCCTGCCGCAGGTCGTCAAGCTGCTGGAACAGGTCGCCGAGGGCGGGCAGCGGATGCTGTTCTCCGCCACCCTGGACCGCAACGTGGACCGGCTGGTCAACCGTTTCCTCACCGACCCGGTCACCCACTCGGTGGACCCGTCGGCCGGGGCGGTCACCACCATGGACCACCACCTGCTCCAGCTGGAGCCCGCCGACAAGGCCGAGACCACCGCCCGGATCGCCGCCCGCGACGGCCGGGTGATCATGTTCGTGCACACCAAGCACGGCGCGGACCGCCTCGCCAAGCAGCTGCGCGCCAACGGCGTGGTCGCCGCCGCGCTGCACGGCGGCAAGTCGCAGCCGCAGCGCAACCGGGTCCTCGACCAGTTCCGCGAGGGCGAGGTCACCGCGCTGATCGCCACCAACGTGGCCGCCCGCGGCATCCACATCGACGGCCTCGACCTGGTCGTCAACGTCGACCCGCCGATCGACCACAAGGACTACCTGCACCGCGGCGGCCGCACCGCCCGGGCCGGCGAGTCCGGCACCGTCGTCACCCTGGTGCTGCCCGAGCAGCGCCGCGAGGTCAACCGGCTGATGAGCATCGCCGGGATCCGCCCGACCGTCACCAAGGTCCGCCCCGGGGACGGCGAGCTGGGGCGCATCACCGGCGCCCGCACCCCGTCCGGCGTGGCCGTGGTCCTGCCGGTCCCGGCCTCGGCCGTCCCCGCCCAGCCGCCGGCCGCGGCCGCGACCGGCGGCACCGAGAACGCCGGCGGCGGACGCGGGCGGGGCCGCGGGCGCGGCGGCGCGAAGCCGGTGGACGGCGAGGGCCGCCGCCGCCCGGCGAAGCGGGCCGACGCCGGCCTGCCCAAGGATCTCGACATGAGCGGCAACCCGCGCCGCCCCCGCCCCAAGCAGCGCCCCGGCGCCGGGAGCCCGCAGATGGCGGCCGGCTTCATCGGCAAGTCCTCCGGGCGGGCGAAGCCGGGCTCCGGCTCGAAGAGCGGCGCCAACTACGGGACGGGGCGCCAGCGGCGCAAGGCCGACTAGGGCTGCCGCTGGGCTGCTGCACCGCCGGCGCGGGGCGGCCGGGTGCCCGGGTCCTTCGGGGCTCCGGAGGCCCGGCGGGTCTGCGCCGGCGGTTTTTTCGGGGCTGCGCCGCCGTTGCGCGGCGCCGGTCCGCCGGCTGTCGGGCGGGCTCTACCGGGGCTCAGGACCCGGGGGCGGAGAGGTGGCGGACGGCGGTGACCAGCGGGGCCAGTTCGGGGCGCTGCCCGGCGCTGTCGAGGGCCTCGGTGAGGGCCAGGTCGTTGGTCGGGCGGGCCTGTTCGAGGAGGGCGAGGCCGGCCGGGGTGACGTTGGTGTAGATGCCGCGGCGGTCGGTGGGGCAGAGGTAGCGGGCCAGCAGGCCGCGGTCCTCCAGCCTGGTGACCAGGCGGGTGGTGGCGCTCTGGCTGAGCACGACCGCGTCGGCGAGCTGGTTCATCCGGAAGTGGCCGCCGTCGCCGTCGTGCTGCGCGGAGAGCACGTCCAGGACGGAGAACTCGCGGACGCTGAGCTCGTGTTCGGCCTGGAGGGCGCGCTCGACGTGGGCCTCGATCCGGCCGTGCAGGGCGGTGAGGGCGCACCAGCCGTGCGCCAGTCCGGGGTCCGGTCGGGTCATGGCCCGTGCTCCCTTCGTCGTGGTCCTGTTGGGGACAAGCTTAGTCGAGGTACGCAAATTCCCGCGCCTGCAAGTATGTGGCGGGGGAGCCGGAGGAAGGACGGCCGCAGTGGAACAGGGAGCACGGCTGGACGCGCAGGAGGCCGCGCTGGACGCGCTGCTGGCGGCGCTCGGCACCGAGGTCCGGACCGAGCCGGACCCGCGCGTCGACGCGCTGGCCGCCCGGGCCCCCGGCTACCCGCAGTACCACCGGATCGGGCACAAGCGGCAGGCCGCGTACCGGCGGCTGGCCGGGGACCGGGCCGCGGTCCGGGCCCACTACGGGGCGGTGCTGGACGCGCTGCTGGCCGACGACGACCCCTCCTCGCCGCGCTGGCTGGCCCAGGTGCTGGCCGTCGCGGGCGGCAGCCGGCGGCTCCAGCAGGAACTGGTCGCGGCCCTGGAGACCGGCGACCCGCTGCGCCGGGTCTGCGCGGTCGGCGCCTGGCGCTGGGCGGACGCCCCGCACCCGGACCTGGCGCAGCGCTTCGAGACCGCCCGCCGGGCGGCGGCCCGGGCCGCCGCCGACCCGTGGGAGCGCGGGCGGCTGGACCCCGACTCCGGGGCCGCGGCGGGCAGTTGACGGGTCGACGGCCCGTCCTGTCCCCCGTGCGAGCTACCCGCAGGTGTCCCCCGGGAGGTGACGATTTCCGTTCGCCGGTTGCCTAACGTTCGATGCAGCCGCGGCGCCCGGGCCGCGGACCGGACCGCAACCGAAGAGGGAAGTCGTCATGAAACTGGTGTGGCAGATCCTGGCCGTGGTGCTGGCCTGCGCGATCGGCGGGCAGAGCGCCACCGCGGTCCAGGACAACCCGTGGCTCTCGCTCCTGGTGGGCGGCCTGGCGGCGGTGCTCGCGGTGGCCGTCTACCGGTGGGTCGTGGGGCGCACCGAGCAGCGCCCGGTCACCGAACTGGCCCCCGGAGGAGCGTCCCGGGCCCTGCTGCGGGGCCTGGTGATCGGGACGGCGATGTTCGGGTGCGTGATGGTGAACATCATCCTCCTCGGCGACTACCGGGTCCAAGGCTTCGGTTCGCTGAGCGGGCCGATCGGGCTGGTCGGCTTCATGGCGGGCGCCGCCGTCACGGAGGAGCTGATGTTCCGCGGCCTGCTCTTCCGGCTGGTGGAGCGCGGCCTCGGGACGTACGCCGCGCTGGCGCTGTCCGGCGTGCTGTTCGGCGCGGCCCACCTGTTCAACAAGGACGCCACCCTGGTGGGCGCCGCCGCCATCGCGATCGAGGCCGGCGGCATGCTCGCCGCCGGGTACGCCGCCACCCGCTCGCTGTGGCTGCCGATCGGCCTGCACTTCGGCTGGAACTTCGCGGAGTCCGGCATCTTCAGCACCGAGGTCTCCGGCAACGGCAGCACGCACGGGCTGCTGGACGCCGCGACGTCGGGCTCCGCGCTGGTCACCGGCGGCGAGTTCGGCCCGGAGGCCAGCGGGTACGCGGTGCTGTTCGGCGCGGTGATGACGGCCGTCTTCCTGCGGCTGGCCCACCGGCGCGGCCGCATCGTCCCCCGGCGGCAGGCCGGGCGCGTCAACGCGCTGGCTACACTCGCCCGGTGATGAGCCTTCAGCGCGTCGGCCGGACGTGGCGCGGACTCCACGTCACCCTGCGCGACCTCCCGCTCGGGGCCCTGCTGGTCGCCGCCTCGTTCGTCCCGGCGCTGCGCGGCAACGGGACGGAGCTCGGCGACCTGCCGACCCGCGCCTTCGACGCGCTCGCCGTCCTGGCCGTCGGGGCCGAGGGCCTCTCCCTCGTGCTGCGCCGGCGTCTACCGGCCGTCAGCCTGGCGCTGGTGGCGGCCGGCTTCGCCCTCGACCAGCTGCGCGGCTACCACTCGTTGGCCGGCACCGCCCTGCCGCTCGCGCTGATCAGCGCGGGCTCCCACCTGGAACGGCACCGGCGCGCCGCCGTGGTCCTCCTCTCCGCGGCGTACCCGCCGCTGGCGGTGGCGCTCACCCGGCTCGGCTCCGGCACCGAGACGCCGACCGGGTTCGCCACCTTCTACCTGGTGCTCGCGGCGGCCTGGGGGGCCGGGGCGTGGCTGCGCTCCACCCGGGCCGCGGAGGACGGGCGCCGCGAGGCCGTCGCCGCCGAGGTCCGGGCCGCCGAACGCGCCCGGATCGCACGGGAGTTGCACGACGTGGTGACCCACCACGTGACCGCGATGGTGATCCAGGCCGAGGCCGCCCGCTACCTGACCGCCGACCCCGGGCGGCTCGAACAGTCGCTGACCGCCGTCAGCGACACCGGCCGGCTCGCCATCGCCGACCTGCGCCACCTGCTGGACCTGCTCAACCCCGACCACGGCACCGGCCCGGCGGCGGGCGCGGAGCCCAGGACACCGGTGGTCGGCCGGGTCCGCACCCTGGTCGAGCAGACCCGCCGGGCCGGACAGCCCGTCGAGTTCACCGAACAGGGCACCCCGCCGGCCCCGGCCGGCAGCGCCGACCTGGTCGTCCACCGGGTGGTGCAGGAATCGCTCACCAACGCCCTCAAGTACGCTCACGGCAGCCGGACTTCGGTACGGATACGGTACGGCGGAGAGGGGATCACCGTGGAGGTCAGCACGGACGGCACCGGCACCCGGGCCGCCGTCGCCACCGGCGGCGGACGGGGCCTGGCGGGCCTGCGCGAGCGCGTCGACGTCCTGGGCGGCGAGTTCAGCGCCGGGCCGGAACCCGACGGCGGCTTCACCGTCCGGGCGCACCTCCCCGCCGGGGCCGCCGCGTGAGCGCGCCGATCCGGGTCCTGGTCTGCGACGACCAGCTGCTGGTCCGCACCGGCCTGGTCACCATCATCGGCGCCCAGCCCGACATGGAGGTCGCGGGCGAGTGCGGGGACGGGCGCACCGGCGTCGAACTCGCCCGCGCGCTACGGCCCGACGTCGTCGTGATGGACATCCGGATGCCGGTCCTCGACGGACTCGAAGCCACCCGCCTGCTGGCCGGCATCGCCGTGCCCGACCCGGTCAAGGTCCTCGTGGTGACCACGTTCAACCTCGACGAGTACGTGTACGAGGCCCTGCGCGTCGGCGCCAGCGGCTTCCTCCTCAAGGACGCGCCCCCGGACCGGCTGCTGCACGGCATCCGCACCGTGGCCGGCGGAGCGGCCCTCCTCGACCCCGACGTGACCCGCCGGCTCGTCGGGCACTACGCCGCCCGGATCCGCCCCGCCGGGGACCCCGCCCGGGACATCCCGCTCACCCCCCGCGAACTCGAGGTCCTCCGGCTCCTCGCGGACGGCCTCTCCAACAGCGAGATCGCCGCGGCCCTCGTCATCAGCCAGGAGACCGTCAAGACCTTCGTCTCCCGCATCCTCACCAAACTCCAGCTCCGCGACCGCGTCCAGGCCGTCGTCTACGCCTACCGGCACGGCCTGGCAGCCTGAGCCGACGCACCGTCAGGCGGTGCGGGCGGCGGTTGCGTCGGTGGTGGCCGCGGCTTCGGCGTGGCGGGTGAGGAGGAGGCGGGCCAGTTCGGGGGCGGCGCCGAGGACCGGGGCGAGGTGGTCGGTGGCGGCGGCCGTCGCGGCGGTGGCGATCCGGTCGGGGAGGAGGCCGGGGGCCAGGAGGTACGGGGCGACGGCGGTGGTGCGGACGGTCGGGACGGCGCGGAGCTCGGCCAGGGCGTCGGGGACGGTCGGGGTGGTCGCGGAGGCGTAGGCCGTGGTGACGGCGGCCCAGCCCCGGGTGCGGCGCCACTCGGCGGCCACCGCGCGGGTGGTGGCGTTGGCGGCCGGGTCGGAGGAGCCGGCGGCGGCCAGCACCACGCCGGTGCGGGCCCGGACGGCCGGGTCGGCGACGTCCAGGCCGGTTTCGGCGAGCCGGCGGTCCAGGGCGGCCAGCAGCAGCGGGGAGGGCCCGAGGACGTCCGCGACGGGGATCGGCGAGCCCGCGGCACGCAGGGCGGCCGGGATGTCGTGCTTGGCGTGGAACGCGCGGTTCAGCAGCAGCGGGACGGCGATCGCGCCGGTCAGGCGCGGGGCGACCTGGGCGATCCGCGGGGCGCAGTGGTCCAGGTAGGCGGTGGTGACGGGCAGGTGCGGGGCCAGGGCGCGGACGGCGTCGGCGAGGGCCTCGACGGTGGCGGCGTGGCGGGGGTCGCGGGAGCCGTGCGCGAGGAGGAGCAGCGGCGGGACGGGCGTACGGCACGCGGGGGCGGTACCCGGTTGCGGGTGGTGGCCTTCCGCTGCGCGCAGTTCCCCGCGCCCCTGGCGGGGCGCGGGAGCGCTGGTGGCGGGGGGAAGGGCCGCTGCTGCGGGCAGGGCCAGGTCGCTGCGCTCCTGGCGGGGCGGGGAGAGGGGATGCGGCCGGGCCCCGCGCCCCTGGTGGGGCGCGGGGGTGCTGCGTTCCGGGCTGGGGGTCATGCGGTCAGCGGGAGTTGACGAGGAGGCCGCGGCTGCGCAGGACGCGGCGCTCCAGCGGGGAGAAGAAGAGCAGGTCGATGGCGACGCCGACGAACAGGATCAGCAGGATGCCGAGCAGGACGCCGGACATGTTGGAGAACTCGCGCTGGTTCTCCAGGTAGCGGCCGAGGCCGAGGCCCAGGTCGGGGGAGGCGGCGATGAGTTCGGCGGCCATCAGGGAGCGCCAGGAGAAGGCCCAGCCCTGCTTGAGCCCGGCCAGGTAGCCGGGCAGCGCGGCGGGCAGCAGGACGTGGCGGGCGCCGCGCAGACCGGTCGCGCCGAGGGTCTGGCCGGCCCGCAGGTAGATCGGCGGGACCTGGTCGATGCCG
The DNA here is from genome assembly GCF_026802215.1 of Kitasatospora sp. YST-16. NCBI lineage: Bacteria > Bacillati > Actinomycetota > Actinomycetes > Kitasatosporales > Streptomycetaceae > Kitasatospora > Kitasatospora sp. YST-16. Next base: position 1,524,152 of record NZ_CP113837.1, on the reverse strand, counting down.
CTGATCAGGCCGTTGGCGATGGACGGGACGGCGCCGAGCAGGATGACCGCGTACATGGCAGAGTTGGTGATGCCGAGCCAGATGATCGCGGCGGGCACCCAGGCCACCGAGGGCAGCGACTGCAGGCCGGAGAGGACCGGGCCGAGCGCGGCCCGCACCGGCTTGATCCGGGCGACGACCAGGCCGATCGGGGTGCCGATGACGACGGACAGCACGAAGCCGGACAGGCCGCGCCAGACGCTGGTCCAGATGATCGAGAACAGCGTTCCGGCGTACCAGAGTTCGGTGAGCGAGTGCCAGACGTCGGAGGGGCTGGGGAGCTTGTCGGGGGTGGTGAGTTCGAGGCTGTAGGCGAGCTGCCAGACGGCCAGGACCAGCACCGCGCCGAGGACGGGCGGCAGGACCTTCTGGCGCAGCACCGCGGAGAGCGGGGTGCGCTGCGCCTGGACGGTCTCCAGGGCGTCGAGGCCCGCCTCGACGCTCGCGTTGTCGGCGGACTCGTCCTTGGCGAGGGGAACGGCGGCGGTGTCAGTGCTGGACATGGCGGCGGATCTCCCCACGCAGTTCTTCGGTGATCTCGATGGACAGATCCGCGACCCCGGCGGACTCGATGCGGCGCGGCTGCGGCAGGTCGATGCGCCACTCCTTGGCGACCCGGCCGGGGCGGGAGGAGAGCAGCACGACGCGCTGGGCGAGGCGGACGGCCTCGCGGACGTTGTGAGTGACGAACAGGACCGCGAGCTGCTTCTCCGCCCAGATCCGGGTGATCTCGTCGTGCAGGACGTCGCGGGTGATGGCGTCGAGCGCGGCGAACGGCTCGTCCATCAGCAGCACCTGGGAGCCCTGGGCGAGCGAGCGGGCCAGGGCGACGCGCTGGCGCATGCCGCCGGACAGCTCGTGGACGCGCTTCTTGTACGAGCCGCCCAGGCGGACGAGTTCGAGCAGCCGCTCGGCCTCGGGGCGGCGCTGCTCCTTGGGGACGCCGGCCAGGCGCAGCGCGAGTTCGATGTTGCGGCCCGCGGTGAGCCAGGGGAACAGGGCGTGGTCCTGGAACATCAGGGCGGGGCGGCCGCCGGGCACCTCGATGGTGCCGGAGGTCGGCTTGTCCAGGCCGGCCACCAGGTTGAGCAGGGTGGACTTGCCGCAGCCGGAGGCGCCGAGCAGGGTGACGAACTCGCCGGGTGCGACGGTGAGGTTGATGTCCTCCAGCACCGGTGCGGCGGTGCCGGGGCGGCCGAAGGTCTTGTGCACGTGCGAGATTCGGACGGCGGTGTCGCCGTCCGGGCGGCCCGCGCCGGGGGCGTCGGGCGAGGTGGTCAGTGCCGTGGTCACGGGCACCTCCTGCGGGTGTGGTTCCGGGCAGGGAAGGGATCGGTGTCCGGGGTCCGGCCCCGCGCCCGCCCGGTGAGTGGGCATCGGGTGGGCGGGCGCGGGGCGCGGACCTCGGGGCCTGGGAGGACTTACTCGGTGCCCAGACCGGCGTCGGAGACGGCGGGCTGGTTCGCGTCCTTCAGCACCTTGTTGAGCAGGGTCAGGTCGTAGATCCCGTCCAGGTTGGCCCCCGCGCCGGCGGAACTGGATCGGGGCAGCTTGAGCAGCCCGGCGGTGACGGCGTGGTCGGCCTCGGCCTGCAGGGTGTTCGCCAGCGGGTCGTCGATGAAGTCGATGTCCTGCCAGGCCGGGTCGAGGATCGAGGCGTCCAGCGCGTTGCCGGCGTCGGCCTTGATCTGGGCGTTGGCGACGTCCTTGGCCTGGGCCGGGTTGGCCTTGATCCAGGCGTTGGTCTTCACCGAGCCGCGCAGCACGGCCTCCACCACGTCCGGGTGCTCCTTGAGGAACTTCTGCGAGACGATGATGTTGGTGATGACGAACTTCTTGTCCGGCCAGACGTCCTTCTCGTTGAGCAGGACCTTCGCGCCGAGGGTGACCAGCTTGGAGGCGGTCGGCTCGGGCACCCACGCGCCGTCGATGGAGCCGGACTTGTAGGCGTCGGGGGTGACCTTGTTGTCGGTGCGCAGCACCTTCACGTCGCCGTCGCCGGTCTGGGCGTCGACCTTGTAGCCCTTCCCCGCCAGGTAGTTGAGCAGGGCGACGTCCTGGGTGTTGCCGAGCTGCGGGGTGGCGATCTTCTTGCCCTTGAGGTCGTCCAGGGTCTTGATCTTGTCCGGGTTGACCACCAGCTTGACGCCGCCGGAGGCCGAACCGCTGATGATCTTCAGCGACTTGCCGCCGGACTGGGTGAAGCCGTTGATCGACGGGGAGGGGCCGATCCAGCCGATGTCGATCGAGCCCGCGTTCAGCGCCTCGATCTCGGCCGGGCCGGCGTTGAAGACCTGGGCCTTGATCTGGGTGCCGCCCAGCTCCTGCTGGATGATGCCCTGCTTGAGGCCGACCAGCGCGGTGCCGTGGGTGAGGTTGGCGAAGTAGCCGATCTTCACGGTGTCCGCGGACAGTTTGGCGCCGCTCGCGGCCGGGGCGGCGGAGGACTTGTCCTCGCTCTTGGAGCCGTAGCCGCAGGCCGACAGCAGGCCGGCGGTGGTCAGCACGGCGACGGCCGCCACGGCGGCGCGTCTGGTCCGGCCCGCGCGGGGGCGTGCGGAGGTATGGGTGAGCTCGGTGCTCGGTGCCATGAGAGGTGTCCCGTTCGAAGGAAGAGGAATGGTCGTGCCTGACCGGGGCCGGGCCGCCTCCGCCGTGCCTGCTGTGGGGAGGAACGGCGGCGTGCGGGCCCGGTGACAGAGGCTCAGCGCCCCTGTCCGCCCCCACATCGCGTCAGGCCGCCCTGGCCGCTGCCGAGGACGCCGCTGCCGATGCGGCCGCCTTCCTTGTCCATGCCCGAGAACGCCTCGCTGGGCATCAGACCCAGTCCTCCTCTTGGGAAGCGTCGGTGGTGCTGACGGTGTCGAACGCCTCGCCCGCCATGCCGGCGGTGAGCGTGGTGCCGTCGGACGGGTCGATCAGGACGAACGAGCCCGTGCGGCGGTTGTCGGTGTAGTCGTCGAGGGCCAGCGGCTCGGCGGTGCGCAGCACCACGTGGCCGATGTCGTTGACGTTCAGCCCCTCGGCGCCGGGGCGCCGCTCCAGGGTGTCGATGTCGATCCGGTAGTCGATCTCCTTGACGAGGGCGCGCACGGTGCGGGTGGTGTGCTTGAGCAGCACCTTCGCCCCGACGTGCAGCGGGCGCTCGTTGAGGTGGCAGACCGTGGCCCGGACGTCCTTGGTGGGGACGGGGGCGGGGGCGGCCGCGATCAGGTCGCCGCGGGAGATGTCGATGTCGTCCGCGAGGCGGACCGTCACCGACTGCGGGGCCCAGGCGATCTCGGTGCTCTCGCCGAGTGCGTCGATCGCCGCGACGGTGGTGGTGTGGCCGGAGGGCAGCACCGTCACCGGGTCGCCGACCCGCAGCACGCCGGAGGCCAGCTGGCCCGCGTAGCCGCGGTAGTCGTGGAACTCCTCGCTCTGCGGCCGGATCACGTACTGGACCGGGAAGCGGGCCGGCTCGGCGCTCGGGTCGGTGCCGACCGGCACCGTCTCCAGGTGCTCCAGCAGGGTCGGGCCGCCGTACCAGTCCATGTTCGCGGAGGGCTCGACCACGTTGTCGCCGGCCAGCGCCGAGATCGGCACCGCCACGACGTCCTTGACCCCGAGCGAGGCCGCGTACGCGGTGAACTCCTCGGCGATGGCGGCGAACACCGGCTCCGCGTACGCGACCAGGTCCATCTTGTTGACGGCCAGGACCACGTGCGGGACGCGCAGCAGGGCGGCGACCGCGGCGTGCCGGCGGGTCTGCTCGACCACGCCGTTGCGGGCGTCGACCAGGACCACGGCCAGCTCGGCGGTGGACGCGCCGGTCACCATGTTGCGGGTGTACTGCACGTGGCCGGGGGTGTCGGCGAGGATGAACCGGCGCCGGGCGGTGGCGAAGTAGCGGTACGCCACGTCGATGGTGATGCCCTGCTCGCGCTCGGCCCGCAGGCCGTCGGTGAGCAGCGCCAGGTCGGGGGCCTCCTGGCCGCGCCGGCGGGAGGCGTGCTCGACGGCCTCCAGCTGGTCGGCCAGCACCGACTTGGAGTCGTGCAGCAGCCGGCCCACCAGGGTGGACTTGCCGTCGTCGACGGAGCCCGCGGTGGCGAAGCGCAGCAGCGAGGTGGCGGTTGCTTCCTGGGTGGTGCTCATTGCTTAGAAGTACCCCTCGCGCTTGCGGTCTTCCATCGCGGCCTCGGACATCTTGTCGTCGGCGCGCGTCGCCCCTCGTTCGGTGAGGCGGGAGGCGGCGATCTCGGTGATCACGGCCTCGATGGTGTCGGCGTCGGAGTCGACCGCGCCGGTGCAGGACATGTCGCCCACGGTGCGGTAGCGCACCAGGCGGGTCTCGACCTGCTCGGTCTCCTTCGGGCCGCCCCACTCGCCGGCGGTCAGCCACATGCCGTCGCGCTTGAACACCTCGCGGCGGTGGGCGTAGTAGATCTCCGGGAGCTCGATGCCCTCGCGCTCGATGTACTGCCAGACGTCCAGCTCGGTCCAGTTGGACAGCGGGAAGACCCGGACGTGCTCGCCGACCGCGTGCCGGCCGTTGTACAGCGACCACAGCTCGGGGCGCTGGCGGCGCGGGTCCCAGGCGCCGAACTCGTCGCGCAGCGAGAAGACGCGCTCCTTGGCGCGGGCCTTCTCCTCGTCGCGGCGGCCGCCGCCGAACACGGCGTCGAACTTGTTGGACTCGATGCCGTCCAGCAGCGGGACGGTCTGCAGCGGGTTGCGCAGCCCGTCGGCGCGCTCGCGCAGCACGCCGCGGTCGATGAAGTCCTGGACCGAGGCGACGTGCAGCCGCAGGTTGTGCTTGGCGACCGCGCGGTCCCGGTAGGCCAGCACCTCGGGGAAGTTGTGCCCGGTGTCGACGTGCAGCAGGGCGAACGGCACCGGCGCGGGCGCGAACGCCTTCAGCGCCAGGTGCAGCATCACGATGGAGTCCTTGCCGCCGGAGAACAGGATCACCGGCCGCTCGAACTCGCCCGCGACCTCGCGGAAGATGTGCACCGACTCGGCCTCCAGGGCGTCCAGGTGCGACAGCGCGTACGGGCTGTCCTCGGCCTGGACCAGGCGCTGCGTGGTGACGGTCATGCCAGTCCCCTTTCGGTCAGGAAGGCGTGCAGTTCGGCGGCGGACTCGGCCACCGACCGGCCCTGCGTCTGCAGGCGCAGTTCCGGCTTCTCGGGGGCCTCGTACGGGTCGTCGACCCCGGTCAGGCCGGAGATCTCGCCGGCCGCCTGCTTGGCGTACAGGCCCTTGACGTCCCGCTCGGAGCAGAGCTCGACCGGGGTGGCGACGTGGATCTCCAGGAACTCGGTGCCGTTCGCGGCGTGCCGCTCGCGCACCGCGGCGCGGGAGTCGGCGAACGGGGCGATCACCGGGGCGAGCACCTTGACGCCGTTGGCCGCCAGCTTCTCGGCGACGAAGCCGATCCGGGTGACGTTGGTGTGCCGGTCCTCGCGGGTGAAGCCCAGGCCCTTGGAGAGGAACTCGCGGATCTCGTCACCGTCCAGCACCTCGACCCGGTGGCCCTCGGCGCGCAGCCGCTCGGCCAGCGCGAACGCGAGGGTGGTCTTGCCCGCGCTGGGCAGGCCGGTCAGCCACACGGTGGCGCCGCGCTCGCGGCCCGCGGCCAGAGTGTCGGCGGTGGTCACGGTGGTTACTCCTGAAGGTCGGTGACGGTGGTTCAGTGGGGGGTGCGGCTCAGAGGTGGATGCCGCACTCGGTCTTGCCGGAGCCCGCCCAGCGGCCGGCCCGGCCCTGTTCGCCCTCGCCGGGCTTGGCGGTGCAGGACAGCGGCGAGCAGCCGATCGAGGTGTAGCCCTCCCACAGCAGCGGGTTCAGCAGCACCCCGTTGGCCTGCACGTAGGCGTCCACGTCGTCCTGCGTCCAGCGGGCGATCGGGGCGATCTTCACCTTGCGGCGCTTGGCGTCCCAGGCCACCACCGGGGTGTTGGCGCGGGACGGCGACTCGTCGCGGCGCAGGCCGGTCGCCCAGGCGTCGTACGCGCCCAGGCCGCGGTTCAGCGGCTCGACCTTGCGCAGCGAGCAGCACAGGTCCGGGTCCCGGTCGTGCAGGTTCGGCCCGTACTGGGCGTCCTGCTCGGCGACGGTGAGCTTCGGGGTCAGCGTGATCACGTTGACCGGCATGGTCGCGGCGACCGCGTCCCGGGTGCCGATGGTCTCCGCGAAGTGGTAGCCGGTGTCCAGGAAGACCACGTCCACGCCGGGCAGCGCGGTGGAGGCCAGGTGGGCGACCACCGCGTCCTCCATCGAGGACGTCACGCAGAACCGCTTGCCGAAGGTGTCGGCGGCCCAGCGCAGCACTTCCTGCGCGGTGGCCTCCTCCAGCTCGCGGCCGGCCTCGACGGCTATCGCCTCGTAGTCAGTGGCGGTCGTCATGTCCGTTACCCCCGTCGGTCGTTGACAGCAGTCCGAGGAACTTCAGCTGGAAGCCCCGGCGGCAGGCCCGGCATTCCCACGCGCCGTGGCCGCTCTCGGACGGGCGCAGGTCCTCGTCCCCGCAGTACGGGCAGTAGAAGGGCGCCGCTCGCTCGCTCACGACAACTGCTCCTCGGTGGCCCGGACCGCCCACTGGGCGAACCGCTCGCCGTCCTGGCGGTCGGCCTGGTAACGGGTCAGCAGGCGCTCGACGTAGTCGGGCAGTTCGGCGCTGGTGACCTTCAGGCCGCGGATCTTGCGGCCGAAGCCGGCGTTCTCGAAGCCGAGCGCGCCGCCCAGGTGGATCTGGAAGCCCTCGACCTGCTCGCCGTTCTCGTCGGTGACCAGCTGGCCCTTGAGGCCGATGTCGGCGGTCTGGATCCGGGCGCAGGCGTTCGGGCAGCCGTTGATGTTGATGCTCAGCGGCTCGTCGAACTCCGGCAGGCGGCGCTCCAGTTCGTCGATCAGGGTGCGGCCGCGGTCCTTGGTGTCGACGATCGCCAGCTTGCAGTACTCGATGCCGGTGCAGGCCAGCGTGCCGCGGCGGAAGGTGGACGGCTTGACCCGCAGGTCGAGCGCCTCCAGGCCGGCCACCAGCGAGTCGACCCGGTCCCCGGCGACGTCCAGCACGATCAGCTTCTGCTCGACCGTGGTGGCGACCCGGCCCGAGCCGTGCTCGGCGGCCAGGTCGGCGATCTGCTGGATCAGCTTGCCGGAGAGGCGGCCGACCTTCGGGGCGAAGCCGACGTAGAACTTCCCGTCGTTCTGCGGGTGCACGCCGACGTGGTCGCGCCACTGGTTGGAGGGCTGCTCGGGGGCCGGGCCGTCGACCAGTTCGCGCTTCAGGTACTCGTCCTGCAGCACCTGGCGGAACTTCTCCACGCCCCAGTCGGCGACCAGGAACTTCAACCGGGCCCGGTTGCGCAGGCGGCGGTAGCCGTAGTCGCGGAAGATGCCGACCACGCCGGCCCAGACCTCCGGGACCTCCGCCAGCGGCACCCAGGCGCCCAGCCGGACGCCCAGCTTGGGGTTGGTGGACAGGCCGCCGCCGACCCACAGGTCGAAGCCCGGGCCGTGCTCGGGGTGGACCACGCCGACGAAGGCGATGTCGTTGATCTCGTGCACCACGTCGAGCAGCGGCGAGCCGGAGATCGCGGTCTTGAACTTGCGCGGGAGGTTGGAGAACTCCTTGTTGCCGATGTACTCGCGGTGGATCTCGTCGACCGCCCAGGTGCCGTCGATGATCTCGTCGGCGGCGATGCCCGCCACCGGCGAGCCGATCACCACGCGCGGGCAGTCGCCGCACGCCTCGGTGGTGGACAGGCCGACCGACTCCAGCTTTTCCCAGATCGCCGGGACGTCCTCGATCCGCACCCAGTGGAACTGGACGTTCTGGCGGTCCGTCACGTCGGCGGTGCCGCGGGCGTACTGCTCGGACGCCTCGCCGATGGCGCGCAGCTGGGCCACCGTCAGCTGGCCGCCGTCGATGCGCACCCGCATCATGAAGAACTCGTCCTCGAGCTCGTGCGGCTCCAGGATCGCGGTGCGGCCGCCGTCGATGCCCTGCCGGCGCTGGGTGTACAGGCCCCACCAGCGCATCCGGCCGCGCAGGTCGGCCGGGTCGATCGACTGGAAGCCGCCCTTGGAGTAGATCGTCTCAATGCGCGTCCGCACGTTGAGACCGTCGTCGTCCTTCTTCAGCTGCTCGTTGGCGTTGAGCGGGGTGTAGTGGCCCATCGCCCACTGGCCCTCGCCGCGGTGGCGGGTCACCTTGCGGGCGGCGGGGCGGGCCGCGGGCGCGGCGCCGTCCTGAGGCTCGACCGTGTCGGGAGTGCGGGCCATGGTGTCAGTCCTTTGAGCGGCTTGGCAGGTGCGAGGTGCTGGCGGTCCCCGGACGCGCTCCGCTCCCACCTGCGGCGTTCTCGGGCAGGCGGCGGGAGAGGGTGACGCTGGGCCGGGCAGGGTCTTGCGCACATCCGCGACGGCGGGGATGGCGCCGGTGCGGTGCGGCGTACGAAGGGCTCAGGTCACCGGACAGATGGCGCTGGACACGCGAAGGAGGTCGACGTGGAGTCGGCCAACTAGGGTGGTTCCGGCGCTAGACATGGCAAGAGATTCGCACGGCGAGCGACTCGCGGTCCACTAACGTCCGAATGCTGGACTCCATCGTTCCGAATGGTGGGACCGGACCCGAGGCGGGGCTGCTCGCGGCCCCGCGGGGGTTCCGTTCCCGGCGGCGGCGCACGGGGCCCGCGGCCCGGGCCGATACCGTAGGGGCGTGCAAGCAGCAGGCAGTACCCCCCACCCGGCCGGAGGACCCGGGCCCGCCGGCGACCGACCCTCCCGCCGCCGCGGCGGACGGCGCCGCGCCGCCAAGCGGAACACCTGGTACGGCACCGTGTGGGCGCTGGTGAAGGACACCACCAACACCTGCGTCGAGTACCGCGTCACCGGACTCGCGGCGGAGGCGGCCTTCTTCACCCTGCTGTCGATCCCGCCGCTGCTGCTCTGCCTGGCCGGCACCCTCGGCTACCTCGACGACATCCTCGGGGCCGGCACCATCAACAAGCTCAAGAACGACATCGTCTCAGCAGCTGGGACGGTGCTCTCACCGAGCTCCATCGACGAGATCGTCCAACCCCTGCTGCAGGACGTCTTCGACAGCGCCCGGCCGGACCTGATCTCGATCGGCTTCCTGCTCTCGCTCTGGTCCGGCTCCCGGGCGCTGTACATCTTCATCGACACCATCACCGTGATGTACGGCCTCGACGGCAAGCGCGGCCTGGTCAAGACCCGGCTGATGTCGCTCGGCCTCTACCTCGGCGCACTGGTGATCGGTTCCCTGGTGCTGCCGCTGCTGGTCGCCGGGCCCGGCCTGCTGATCAACACCTTCCCGAGCTGGACCGGGGCGATCACCAGCTTCTACTGGCCCGCCGCGATCGTCCTGCTGATCGTCTCCCTCACCACCCTCTACCACGTGGCCGTCCCGGTCTCCACGCCCTGGCGCGAGGACATCCCCGGCGCGCTGGTCGCCCTGCTGGTCCTGGTGGTCTGCAGCGTCGCCCTGCGGCTCTACCTGGTCAGCTCGGTCGAGGGCCACTCCGTCTACGGCTCGCTGGCCGCCCCCGTCGCCGTACTGCTGTGGATCTTCGTGGTGGCGCTGGCCGTGCTCATCGGCGCCGCCATGAACGCCGCGATAGACCGCCGCTGGCCCACCGTCGAGACCGCCGACGCCCGCGCCGAGAACGAGCGCATCGCCGAGGACGCCGCCGTCCAGCGCGGCCGCGAGGCCGCCGCCCGCCGGGCCGCCGAACGCGCCGACCGGGCCCGCCAGTTCGGCCTCGCCGACGGCCACGACGAGGAACTCTTCGACGAGGACGAGGACGACGACGTCCCCAGCGAGTACCCGGAGCGCTGGGCCTCCTTCCTCCCCTACGGCGACGTCCGGCGCCGGATCGGCGGCGGGGGCGAGCGCCGCCGCCGCTCCGGGCCGTGAACGGCGGCCCCGCCCGCCGCCGTCGTTGCTGCTATTGCTACTGCTGATGCTGCGCGGCAGCGGACAGCAGGGCGTGCACCAGGGAACCGGCCAGCGCGGCCGGGTCGGGGGCGGCGGGGCCCGGGCGGAGGGTGAGCGTGCCGCCCCGGAAGCGGACCCGCACCAGGCCGTCCGGGCCGCGCAGCGCCAGCACCGCGCAGCCCGGGTGCCGCCGCCACACCTCCTCGTCCGACCCGTCCGGGTGCTCGCCGTGCAGCACGTCCGCCAGGTGCCGCACCCGGGCCGGTTCGTCCGTCCGGGCCGCCAGGTGCCGGTCGCACCGGGCCGGGACGCCCGGGGCGGCCGGGAGCCGGACCGTCACCGTCACCGCCATCGGCCGCCCCCGCTCCCTCTCCTGCTTCCGTTCCTGCTGTCGCTGTCGCTGTCGCTGCCGCTGCCGTCGGGCCGGTCGGGGCCGGTGAACAGCGGGGCGGGCGGGGGCAGCGGCGGTTCCGCGGCCGGGTGGGCCGGCTCGCCCAGGTCCAGCACCCGGTACAGCAGGCGGCGGATCCGGGGCAGAAACGCGCCCGGCTCGGAGGAGATCCGGGCCCCGATCGCCGCGTACGCCTCCGGCCGGTAGAGCCCGTCCGCGTACGCGAGCTGCCGGTCCAGCGGGTGCGCCGGGTCCAGCGCCGGGGCGGTGCGCGCCAGTTGGACGCCCGGCGAGTCCGGGTTGACGTTCCGGTGCGGGAACCGGGCCAGCAGGATCCGGGCCCCGGTGAGCGAGGCGTACAGCGTCACCGAGCCGTGGTCGCCGATCACGTAGTCGGCGGCCACCAGCAGCGGACGCCAGTCGGTCTGCGGGGCGACCAGCGCCACCGTCCCGCCGGACACCCCCTCCACCCAGCGGCGCACCTGCCAGCCGCCGTGCCCCGCCGTCACGTTGGGGTGCACCACCAACGCCGTCCGGAACCGTCCGGCGGGCAGCTCGCGCACCAGCCGGGGCAGCAGCGAGTCCAGCCCGCCGAACACCGAGTCCGGCCCCCAGGTCGAGCAGAGCAGCACCAGCCGCTCCCGCCCGCCCAGGCCCAGCGCCGCCCGGAACTCCGCCCGCCGGGGCAGCGCGGCGAGGATCCGGTCGTGGTCCCCGTCGCCGACCACCTCCGCGATCGGCACCACCTCCGGGCAGGACCGCTCCAGCGCCGCCAGGTCGTCCCGGTGCGCCAGCGCGTACGCCGCCGCGTTCGGGCGGCCCTCCCACAGCAGGTAGTTCCGGCCCAGGCCGGAGACCTCCCGCGGGCCGTTGCCGTTGCCGTTGCCGTTGCCGTTGCCGTTGCTGGTGCTACTGCTGCCGCTGTTGGCGTGCCGCTGCTCCCGGACGCCCGTCACCGAGCCCGCGGGCGGCAGCGCCCGGGCCAGCTTCAGGTGTCCGGCCCCGTGCGGCAGCCGCACCAGCGGGCCGCGGACCTGTTCGATCCCCTGCGAGCCGGCGGCCAGCACCAGGTCGAACTCGGTGGCCACCGCCTGCTCCCACGGCACCACCGTGCCGCCGAGCCCCATCAGGAACGCCGCCACCCCCTCGTTGAACGCGTGCGGCGCGACGGTGAACACCACCTGCACCCGCAGGTCCGCCGCCAGCAGCTCGCACACCTCGCGCAGCCGCTGCCCGTACACCACCGTGTGCACGACCGCCAGCACCCGCTTGCGGTCGAGCAGAGTCGCCCAGGACATCGGGCCTCCCCCCTTCCTTCCCGTTCTCCTCCCGGCCTTCCACCGGGACGGCGGGCCCCGTGCACCGCCGTCGGGGGAGGGATGTCCGGGCGCGGTGGCGGGACGGCTGGAGAACCCTTGCGCGGCTTGCGGAACCCTTGCGTCCGGCCATCGGACCCAACTTCCTTTCTTTGAAGGCAAGTTGACGGCACCTCACGGGCCGGCGGAAATTCGGTGGCGCGGGTGACGGGAGGGGACTACCGTGGCGTCCGCCGATCGAGCGCACCCCGGGCGGGGTGGGCGAGGCATGTCCGGAGAGGAAGGAGGTGAGGACCGTGAGGCCTGTTCTCGCAGGTGTTTTCCGCTGTGTTCAGAAGTCTGCCGAGTCCATTACCCCCTGGCCCCCGGCCCGCCGTCCTCCGGCGTCGCGCACCCGCTGACGCCCTCCGGCCGGGGCCGCCCGTTCCCTCGAAGGGTCCCCGTTGATCACCATGCAGGTCCCCACCCGCCCCTCCGCCCCCTCCCCGTCCGCCCACCCGCTGTCCGGGCTCGGCTGGACGGACGACCGGGCCGCCGCGTTCGCCCCGCTCGCCGCCACCGGGCTGCTGCCCGGCCGGATCGTCCGGATGGACCGCGGCAGCTGCGAAGTACTGCTCGTCGACCCCGGGAGCGGGGAGCCGGCCGTGCAGCGCGCCGCCACCCGCCCGGTCATGACGGCCGACACCGCGCACAACCCCTGCACGGGGGACTGGGTCGCGTTCGACCCGGCCGCCCGTCCCGCCCCCGCCCTCGCGGCAGTGCTGCCCCGCACCACCGCGATCATCCGCAAGGGCGCCCACAAGCGCTCCGAAGGCCAGGTCCTGGCCGCCAACGTCGACACCGTACTGATCGCCGTCTCGCTCGCCGCGGAACCCGATCCCGGCCGGATCGAGCGCCTGCTCGCCCTCGCCTGGGAGTCCGGGGCCGAACCGCTGATCGTCCTGACCAAGTCCGACCTGGTCCACGACGGCGACTTCGTCCGGGCGGACGTAGAGGCGATCGCACCCGGTGTCACCGTACTGACGGTCAGCGCCGAAACCGGCGAGGGGATGGACGAGCTGCGTGCCCGGGCCACCGGCTCCTGCGCGCTGATCGGCCAGTCCGGCGCGGGCAAGTCCACCCTCACCAACGCCCTCGCCGAGACGTCCGCGATGACGGTCCAGCAGGTCCGTTCCGTCGACGAGAAGGGCCGCCACACCACCACCGTCCGCGAACTCGTCCCGCTCCCGGCCGGCGGCGCCGTCATCGACACCCCCGGCCTGCGCGGCGTCGGCCTCTTCGGCGGCGAGGGCATCGACCACGCCTTCGCCGACATCAGCGCCCTCGCCGCCGACTGCCACTACACCGACTGCTCCCACCGCAGCGAACCCCGCTGCGCCGTCCGCACCGCCCTCACCGACGGCACCCTGCCCGAACGCCGCTGGGAGAGCTACCTCAAGCTCCAGCGCGAGAACGACTGGATCGCCGCCCGCACCGACGCCCGCCTCCGCGCCGAACGCGCCCGCCACCGCAAGCACCTCACCAAGACCACCCGCACCCGCCCCAAGCCCTGACCCCGCGCCTCCGGGCCCCGGGCCCAGGGTCGTACCAACGGCCCGGATCTGACGCCGCTTCAGGGAGGCATCGGATCCGGGCCGCTCCGTCACCGTGCGGGTGACTCAGATCCAGATCCAGACCGAGCCGAGGAAGCGGGCCTGCTCGGCCCCGCCGGGGCCGGGTATGGCGGTGCTGTGGACGCCGAGCTGGGCGGGGCTGGTGAGGAGACTGGTGGCGCAGGGATGCGTGCGGTGGTACACGTTCGTCGTGGTCCTTGGTCTGTCGATTTTCCAATGGGACAGACCCAACCTATCCCAATGACGGGATGTCGAGCGGTGCCGGGCGGTGGTACCAACGCCCCAGGGGGAACCGGCCGTCGATCTCACCGTGATGGCGCGATCCGGACGAGCGGCCGTACGAAACGGAGAAGAGTTTTGCCACTGATCCGTCAAATTCGAAAGTCTGCATACGCCGGAAAGCGCTGAATGCTCTCCGGTGGCCGTACGCACTGTTCTTCCGGAGCTGTCGGACGGAGCCGCGCCCGCGGTCCTCAGCCAGTCCGGACCGATCGCGGTCCCGACTCCTCGGGCGGGTGGCGGTCGCAGGCCGTCCCTACCGGGGTCGGTGGAGCGAAGGGATCCCCACCTGGCTCGTCCCAGTGCTCGGCGAGCCGGTTCAACCCCTGCAGGGCGGCGGCCTCCTCGCGGGGGGCGCGGATCGACCGGGCGATGCCGAGCGCCCCCGCGTAGGTCTCTCCGGCGGATTCCGGATTTCCGGAAAGGAGTAGGATCCGGGCTTTAAGGTTCATCGCCTCGGCCTGGCGATGGAGACTTCCGAGCCGGTGGAACGTTCGGAGTGAACCTTCGATCAGGCGCAGTGATCGATCGATTTCACCGGCGCCTGAAACGACCTCCGCAAGATTGAGTCTGGAGGCCGCGAGGTCGATTTCAGGAATTATGCCTTCGCCGTTTTCCGAGACGTACTCCAGGGAATCTCTGGCGGCCTCGTCGCCGATGTCGATCTGCAGTGCTCCGATGTTCGCGGTCACCCGGAGAACGGCCGACCGGTCACCGCAGGACCGGAAACCCGACAGCGCTTCGTTCAAGCTGCCCAGAGCCTGCTCGGGCTCGCCCAGCCAACTCTGCAGCATGCCGAGATTGGCGAGGGCGGCGGCCGTGGCGGCCGGGTCGGTGCCGAGGCCGCGAAGGATCTCCAGGGCTTCGCGCTGCAGGGCGAGTGCCTCCTGCAGGTCGTCCTGCTGCCAGCGGAGCTGGGCCAGGCGCCCCATGGCCTCGGCGGCGCCCCGGAGGTCGCCTACGGTGCGGGCGAGGGTCAGTGCGCGGTGGGCTGCGCGGTCGGCGTCTGGATAGCGGGATACTCTCAACGCATAGTGGGCGAGCGCCAGTTGTGCATGCATCTCGGGTTCGTCCGCGTCCTCGTCGCGCCAGTGCTCGGCGGCTGACCGGTGGGCGTCGACGGCTTCCCGCCAGAGGCATTCGGAATCCAGTCTGCCGTTCATGACGTGCGTCAGAACGGCGGCTGATCTCCGGTCGCCGTCGGCTCGCAAACTCTTTTCAAGATCGCTCAAGGATGCGGTTTCGATGGCCAGCCAGCCGGGTGCGGGAACCGTCCGGAGAATCTCGGGAGGAAGCTGCGGGTGTGTCCCGGTCGGCCCCTCCAGCAATGCCTCCAGTGGCATCCGGTAGCGTTCGGGGAAGGACTCCTGATCTGCCCTGTTTGCCATTGCAGTAAGGAAGTTGACACACCGTCTGATCGTCGCGGCCCGCTCCTGGGCGGATTCCTCCCGCAGCTCCTGGGCGGCCGCGTATTCGCGCACCAGCTCGTGGAAACTGAATCTTTCGACCGCGTGCTCGGTGAGCAGGCTGACCGCCAGCAGGTCCTCGATCAGGCGTTCCGCCCGGTCGACCGGGCAGTCGATGAGCACTGCCGCGGTCAGCAGGCCGAAGTCGGTGCCCGGGTGCAGGCTCAAGCGGCGGAAGGCGATCTGATGGTCGGCGGACAGATCGTGGTACGACATGGCGAGGGTCCGGTGGAGGCTGTCGGGTCCGTGTCTCAGTTCGCCGAGGCGGTTGCTGCGGGAGAGTCGGTCGGCGAGGTGGGCGAGGTCCCACGACGAACGGGAGCGGAAGCGGCCGGCGGCGAGGTGGAGGGCCAGCGGGAGATGGGCGCAGCGACGGGTGACGTCGGCGAGCCGGGCCCGGTCGTCGGCGCGGTCGGGACCGACCAGGCGGGTGAACATGGCGGCGGAGGCCTCGGGCGTGAGGGCATCGAGCGGGACGCTGCTGACGGCGGGCAGTTCGGCCATCCGGTGGCGGCTGGTGATCAGGACGAAGCAGGTCGGGGCGGCGGGGAGCAGCGGGCCGATCTGACCGGGGCCGGCGGCGTCGTCGAACAGCACCAGGGCGCGCCGCTGGGTGAGCAACTCGCGGCATTGGGCGAGGAGTTCGTCGGAGTCGAGGGGGATCCGCGGGGCCGGGACGCCGAACTGGCGCAGCAGGCCGGTGGCGGCGGCTTCGGGCGTCGGGTCGGAGCGGGCGGGGGAGTGGGCGGCGAGGCGGAGCATGAAAGCGCCGTCGGGGAAGTCCGGGCGCAACCGGTGCGCGGCGGCGAGCGCGAGGGCGCTCTTGCCGCAGCCGGGCTGGCCGCTGAGCGCGATCACCGGGAGCGCGGCAGACCGGTTGGACGTGCGGGCCGGCCACTCGCCGCGGGCGGCGGCGGTCAGCATCTCCAACTCGGTTTCCCGGCCGACGATTTCGGGAGCCGGCAGCAGGGTGGAGGGGCGCCGTTCGGGCTCGGGGGGCGGCGTGGTGGCGATCGGGGGCGCGGCCGGGCGGTCGATCAGGTCGGTGATGCGGTCGCGGCGCAGCATCCCCGCGTGC
Organism: Kitasatospora sp. YST-16; assembly: GCF_026802215.1. NCBI lineage: Bacteria > Bacillati > Actinomycetota > Actinomycetes > Kitasatosporales > Streptomycetaceae > Kitasatospora > Kitasatospora sp. YST-16. Next base: position 1,508,024 of record NZ_CP113837.1, on the reverse strand, counting down.
AGCCGGTCGAGGGCCTCGCCCGGGCTGGTGGCGAGGTCGTCGTACATCCGCCGCCGGATGCGTCGGTAGACGGCGAGTGCCTCGTCGATCCGGCCGCAGCCGTAGAGCGCGGTCATCAGGTGGGCGGCCACCCGTTCGTTCCACGGGCTCTGCTCGGCGAGTTCGGCGAGGTCCGGGACCAGGTCGGCGAAGTGGCCGAGGCGGAGTTCGACCTCGAAGCGGACCAGCGAGGCGGCGAACCTGCGGTCCAGCAGTTGACTGCGGACCTGCTGGGCCCACAGGCCGGGCAGGCCGGCGAGCGGTTCCCCCTGCCAGATGTCGTCGGCCCGGCGGAGCACGGCGAGGGCCCGCCGGTCGTCCCCGGCCTCGGCCAGGCTGCGGGCCTCGCGGGAGAGTTCGTAGTACAACTGCCAGTCCACCTGGTCGGTTTCGGCGTGCAGTGCGTAGGTGCCGGAACGGGAGACGATCTCGATCGGTGCGCCGTCCGTGCCGGTGCTCAGCTCGTTGGCCCTGCGCAGGGCCGCGCGGAGTCTGGAGAGGTAGCCGTACAGGGTGCTGACGGCGCTCGGTGGGGGTTCGCCGTCCCAGAGTCGGTCGGCGATGGAGGTGACCGACTGAGGGCGTTCCAGGTCGAGGGCGAGGCAGGCCAGCAGGGTCCTGGTCTTGCCCGAGCTGATGGGCAACGGCCGTCCCCCGGCCGAGAGTTCGACAGTGCCCAGCAGGTGGATCATCGCGGTGTTCCTCCTGTCGCCGGTTCCTCGGTCGCGCAGGAGGCGAGCATGGCACGGGTGCGGGTGCGCTGCTATAGCAGTCGAATGTTTCCCGGCGCCAGTTTTCCGGCATTGTTCCCGTGCAGTGCCAGGGTTTCTGGTAAGGGGCCCGGAGTCGGGACGAGGTGGGTCGGTTGCCCGCTGCCGGGGTTTCCAGGACCACCACCGAAGTGGTTGCCGGTCCGTCCCGGTGCCATGAGCTGGGCGATCGGGCATGACAGTTGATGCCCCGTCGGGAACACGCGCTGCTCGGACGGGGTCCCGCCGCTCTCCCATGCCTCGGAACGCGGTTTGCTCGGCAAGCGGATGCCCGGACCGGGCGGCCGGATCGGCAGCGGGCGGGCCGGCGGAGTGGGCGGCGGGCGGCCGCGCATCGATCCAGGGGAGGAATGAGCACGTGGAAGGCCCTCGCAACTCCATCACCGGCCAGGTCAGGATCGAAGGCGTCGCGCTCCAGACGGGCGACGTCCACGGGGGCGTGCACGTTCATTCGCACGCTCCGGCGCTGCTTCCGGTGCCTCGACAGCTTCCGCCCGCCCCTGCACGCCTCCTCGGGCGCGGGGCGGAGCTGGCCGCGCTCGACCGGGAGTTGCGTGCGCTCCCGGCTCCGGGCGGGCGCTGCCTGGTGCTGGCCGGGCCGCCGGGGGTCGGGAAGAGCGCGCTGGCCGGGTACTGGCTGCGGGCCCGGGCCGGGGAGTTCCCCGACGGGCTGTTCTACGCGGACCTCCGCAGCCACGCGCCCGGCGATCCGGCCGACCCGGCGGAGGTCCTGGGGGCGTTCCTGCGCGCGCTGGGCCTCTCCGGGGTGCCCGCCGAGCTGGGGGAGGCGGCCGCGCTGTGGCGGTCGGCGACCGCGCGCCGGCGGATCGGCCTGCTGCTGGACAGCGCCGCCACTGCCGCCCAGGTCCGGGCGCTGCTGCCCGGATCCGAGCACTCGGTCGCGGTGGTCACCAGCCGGACCAGGCTGACCGGGCTGGGCATGGACGGCGCCGGGTTCCTCCCGATCGGCCTGATCGACCGGTCCGCCGCCGTCGAACTGCTGGCGGAGCGGGTCGGCGCGGACCGGATCGCCGCCGAGCCGCTCGCCGCCGACCAGGTGGTCACCCGCTGCGCGGGGCTGCCGCTGGCGATCTGCGTGGTCGGCGCCCGGATGGCCGCGCGGCCCCGGCAGCCGCTGGCCGCGACCGCGGAGGCGCTGCGCCGGGAGGCCGACCGGCTGGCGGTGCTGCGCCTGGACGGCGAGACCGCCGTGCGCGGGGCGCTGGACGACTCGTACGGGGTGCTGGACCCGGAGGCCGGACGGCTGTACCGGCTGCTCGGGCAGCTGCCGGTGGCGGAGTTCACGCCCGGGGTGGCGGCGGCGGCCGCCGAGTTCTCCCCGGCGGTGGCCGACCTCACGCTCGACGCGCTCGCCGGGGTGCACCTGCTGGAGGAGCGCCGGGACGGCCGCTACCGGTTCCACGACCTGGTCCGGCTGCACGCCCGGGAGCGGGGCCGGGCCGAGGAGTCCCCCGGGCGGTGCCGGGCCGCGGTCCGCCGGGTCGCCGACCACTACCTGGCCACCGCGACCGCCGCCGAGCAGCTGATCACCCCCAGCCACCGCAACCTGGCCCGCGACTACGCCCAACCCCCTTGCCATCCGGTGGAGTTCACCGGCGAGTCGGCCGCCCTGGAGTGGCTCGACCGGGAGCGCGACCAGCTCGCCGCCGTCCTGCGGGACGCCGCCCGGCACGACGAGCACGGCCTGGTCTGGCAGTTGACCGACGCGATGTGGCCGCTGTTCCTCCGGCTGCGCCCGCTCGGCCTCCAACTGGAGGCGCACGAACTCGGCCTGCGGGCCGCCCGGCTGGCCGGGGACCGGGCCGGCGAGCAGCGGATGCTCACCTCCGGCGGACAGGCCCTGCGCAACGCCGGGCGCCCGGCGGACTCGGCCCACTGGTATCGGCAGGCACTCGAACTGGCGGTCGCCGACGGCGACCCGCGCGCCGAGTCGCAGGCCCGCACCGGGCTCGGCCACGCGCACCGCCAGCTCGGTGAACTCCCTTCCGCCCGGGGCCAGTTCGAGGAGGCACTGCGGCTGCGGACGGCGATCGGGTACCGGCGCGGGGTCGGCCTGCTGCGGATCGCGCTCGGCGAGGTCGCGGTGGACGCCGCGGACGAGGCCGAGGCCGTCCGCCAGCTCGAGGCCGCCATCGCGGACCTGACCGCCGTCGCCGACCCCTACGAGGTGTCCCGGGCACAGGCGATCCTGGGCCGGGCGCACACCGTCGCCGGACGGTACGGGCAGGCCCGGACCGTGCTGGAGACCGCGAGGGAAGGTTTCGCCACCGCGGGCGCGCCGCACTGGCAGGCCCGCACCGTCGAGTGGCTCGGCGAACTCGCCCTCGCCCAGGGCGACACCGCGCGGGCGCGGGAACGGTTCACCGCCGCGCACGAGGCGTACCAGCGGCTCGCCGCCCCCGACACCGCCCGGCTGGCCCGGCGGCTGGAGTCCCTGCCGCCCGAGGCCTCCAAGCCTGCTGCAGAAGGGAGTTGACGGGCCGTCAGAACAGCCGGTCGCCGCTCTCGTGGGCCAGCAGCCAGCGCTTGGCGTCGATGCCCGCGGCGAAGCCGGTGAGGCTGCCGTTGGCGCCCATCACGCGGTGGCAGGGGCGGACGATCAGCAGCGGGTTGGCGCCGACCGCGCCGCCGACGGCGCGCACCGCGCGCGGGGACTGGCCCGCGGCGTCGGCGAGTTGGCCGTAGGTGAGGGTGGCGCCGTACGGGATGTCGTCCAGGGCGTCCCAGACCTGCTGCCGGAAGGCGGTGCCGACGGGGGCCAGCGGCAGGTCGAAGGTGGTGCGCTCACCGGCGAAGTAGGCGGTGAGCTGCTCGACGGCGGGGGCCAGGGCGTCGGCGTCGGGCCGCCAGTGGGCGGCGGGCTCGGCGAGGGCGCCCTTCTGGCCGGGGGCGGTGACGGCGGCCAGCGCGAAGCGGCCGTCGGCGTCGAGGGGGCCGCTGAGCAGCAGGGTGCCGAGCGGGCTGTCCATGGTGGTGAACACGGTGGTGGGAGCGGTGGCGGGCGTGGCGGGTGCGGTGGTCATGACTGGTCCTCGCGGGTCTTGCGGGTACGGGGGGTGGCGGCGTGGTGGTCGGCCGCGGCCGACCACAGGTGGTGCAGGGCGTAGGAGCGCCAGGGCGCCCAGCGGGCGGAGCGTCCGGCGGCGGAGCGCGGGTCGCCCGCTGCGCCGAGGGCGCGCAGGCCGTCGCGGACGCCGATGTCGGTGGGGAGGAACACGTCCGGGTCGGCCAGGGCGCGCATCCGCAGGTAGCCGACCGTCCACGGGCCGATGCCGGGCAGGGCGAGCAGTTCGGCGGCGGCCTGCTCGCGGTCGACGCCGGGGTCGAGCCGGACGGTGCCGTCGGCGAGCGCCGCGCACAGCCCGAGCAGGGCCCGGCGGCGGGACTGCGGCATCGCCAGGTGCTCCGGGTCGGCGGCGGCCAGCGCGGCGGCGGTCGGGAACAGCAGGCGCAGCCCGCCGTCGGCGGCCGGCAGCGCGGTGCCGTAGCGCTCGGCGAGCCGGCCGGCCAGGGTGCGGGCGGCGGCCACCGTGACCTGCTGGCCGAGCACCGCCCGGACGGCGAGCTCGTGCGGGTCGACGTGGCCGGGCGAGCGCAGCCCGGGCCGGGCGGCCGCCAGCGGGGCCAGCAGCGGGTCGGCGGCCAGCCGGGCGTCCACCGCGTCCGGGTCGGCGTCCAGGTCGAACAGGGCGCGCAGCCGGTGCACGGCCGTGGTCAGGTCGCGCAGGTCGGTGAGGGTCAGCCGGCAGTCCAGCCAGCCCCGGTCCGGCCGGTCGCCGGGGGCGAGCCCGTCCACCTCGGCCAGGCCGTGCCCGTACGGGAGGGACAGGGTGCGCCGGTAGCTGCGGGTGCCGGGGCGCGGGCCGGGGACGACCTCCTCGACGCCCGGGACGGCCCGCAGGCCGAGGAAGTCCAGCAGGTGGCCGGTGTCGATCGCGCCCCGGTAGGCCAGCCGCAGGCCGAGCGTGCCGCCGCCGACCGGGGTGCGGCGGTGGCCGCCGTGCTCGGTGCGCAGCGTGGACGGGGTGCGGTCGTACACCTCGCGGATGGTGTCGTTGAACTGCCGGACGGAGGCGAAGCCGGCCGCGAACGCCACGTCGGTGACCGGTAGTTCGGTGGTCTGCAGGAGCAGCCGGGCGGTCTGCGCGCGCTGCGCCCGGGCCAGCGCGAGCGGGCCCGCGCCGAGCTCGGCGGTCAGCTGCCGCTGGAGCTGGCGGGCGCTGTAGCCGAGCCGGGCCGCCAGTCCGGCGACGCCCTCCCGGTCGACCACGCCGTCCCCGATCAGCCGCACGGCGCGGCCGACCAGGTCGGCCCGGTGGTTCCACTCGGGCGAGCCGGGCACCGAGTCCGGCCGGCAGCGCCGGCAGGCCCGGTAGCCGGCGCCCTGGGCGGCGGCCGCGGTCGGGTAGAAGGTGCAGTTGGTGCGCTTGGGGGTGGTGGCCGGGCAGCTCGGACGGCAGTAGATGCCGGTGGTCCGCACCGCCGTGAAGAACACCCCGTCGAAGCGGGCGTCCCGACTGTCCACGGCCCGGTACCTGGTCTCGTCGTCGATCACGCCTTCCAGTCTGCGCGATCGCGGGGACACCGACTGGCGGGAATCGGACATCGCCGTGGGCGCCCCTGACGCCGGGGTCGGACCGTCGGCGAGCGGGCCGTCGGCGGAGCGGGCCTCGGCGAGCGGGCCTCAGCGGAGCGGGTCGGTGCCCGCGAGGGAGTGGGCGAGGCGGTCGAGGCCGGGGAGGGCGCGCATGACGGCTTCGCGGTCGGTGGGGGTGAGGCTTTCGAGGGCGGTGGCGAGGCGGCGTTCGTGGGCGCTCTGCCAGTCGCGCAGCTGCTGGTGGCCGGCCTCGGTGAGGGCGATCCGGGCGGTGCGGCGGTCGCCCGGGTCGGGCTGGCGGTCGACCAGGCCGGCCTCCAGCAGTTTGGAGATGAGGCCGCTGACGGTGTTGGGGGCGAGGCGCTGGCGGGCGGCCAGCTCGCCGACCCGCAGGGGGGAGGCAGCCAGGGTCTGGAGCAGTTCGACCTGGGCCATCGGCAGCGCCTCCCAGGGGAACTCGGAGCGGATGGAGCTCCGCAGCGCCCGGCGCAGGCGGGTGATCACGTCGGTGAGCTGCTGCGCCCCGGCGAGCGTGTCGGCGCCCGCGGCCGCGGGTCCGGTCGGCGGCGGGAGCGGCTGGGGCTGCGAAGACATGGCGGACAGCGTAGCGTCCGGCCACCCGCGGGCTACCGGGTGTCCACCCGTCGACCGGCCGAAACACCGTGCCGGGCGGGGGGGAGGGATCGGTAAGGGAAACCGGGGAGCGGTAAGGGGAACCGGGGAGCGGTGAAGGGGAGGGGAAGGCGAGGGGAAAGGCGGCGGAAGAGCGGCGGGCGGATCGGTCGGGTCCAGAAACGCTCCTTGAGCGATTATGTCGGAAGCAGATATGTTCGCCCCATGGCTGAACCCGCGGTCGCCTCCCGGCTGCTCGACACCCTGCAACTGGCCGAACGCCCCCGCCCCCGGGCCGTCGCGCGCTGGCCGCACGCGCACTGGCTGGCGGTCGGCACCGTCTGCCTGGGCGCGTTCCTGGGCCAACTCACCGCCAGCGTCACCTCGTTGGTCTTCCCCGCGCTGGAAGGCCACTTCGACGCCTCGTTCGCCGCCGTCGAGTGGGTCTCGCTGGCGTACCTGCTGGTGCTGGTCGCGCTGCTCGCCCCGGTCGGGCGGCTGTCGGACCTGGTCGGCCGGAAGACGATGTACCTGGGCGGGTTCGCGGTGTTCGCGCTGGCCTCGCTGGGCGCCGGGCTGGCCGGGAACCTGGCGGTCCTGGTGGCCTGCCGGGCCGTGCAGGCCGTCGGCGGCGCGATGATGCAGGCCAACAGCGTCGCCCTGGTGGCCCGCGGCGTACCCGAACGGGCGATGCGCACCGCGCTCGGCGTGCAGGCCGCCGCCCAGGCGCTCGGCCTGGCGCTCGGCCCGACCCTCGGCGGGCTGCTGGTCGCGCACGCGTCCTGGCGCTGGGCGTTCTGGGTCAACGTGCCGATCGGCGTGCTGGGCATGCTGGCGGGCTGGTTCCTGCTGCCGCGCACCTTCCCCGACGGCTGCTGCCCGGCCCGGACGGCGGACCGCGAGGGACGCTTCGACCTGGCCGGACTGCTGCTGCTGGCCGGCTCCTCCACCGCGCTGCTGCTCGCCCTCTCGGCCGCCTCCGGCCTGCCGCTGCCCGGCTGGGCGGTCGCCGGGCTGCTGGCCGCGGGCGTCGCCGCCACGTTCGCCCTGGTCCGGCAGGAGCGCCGGGCCGACCGTCCGATCATCCCGCCCGGACTGGTCAACACCCCCGGCATCCGGGCCGGCCTGCTGGTCGCCCTGGTCGGCTACCTGCTGCTGTTCTGCCCGCTGGTGCTGGAACCCGTCGTGCTGGCCGGACGCGGGACCACCGCCACCGCCGCGGGCGCCGCGATCACCGCGCTGCCCGCCGCGTTCGCGCTCGCCGCCACCGCCGGCGGCGTGCTGCTGCCCGGCCGCTGGAGCGATGCCGCCCGCTGCCGCTGCGGCGCGCTCACCGCCGCCGCCGGACTGCTCGCCCTGGCCCTGCTGCCCGCCCCCGGCCCGTGGACCACGGCCGCGCCGCTGCTGCTCACCGGCTACGGCCTCGGGCTGCTGCTGCCCGCCAACAACGCCCTGGTGATGCGGGCGATCCCCGCGCAGAGCTCGGCCGTCGGCGGCGGGCTGGTCAACATGGTGCGCAGCCTCGGCACCGCGCTGGGCACCGCGCTCCCGGTGCTGGCCGTCCACCAGGCCGGTGCGGCGGCGGGCGGCCGCGCCGTCCTGCTGCTGCTCGCGGCGGTCGCGGCGCTGGCGGTCCGGCTCTGCCGGGGCTGAGCCGCCCGACCCGACGCCGGAGGGCGCCGTCCCGGGGGAAGCGAACCCCTGGGCGGCGCCCTCCGGCGCATCGGCCGCGCCCGGTGCCTACCGGCTCAGGCGGCCGGCTGCGCCCGTGCCTACAGCTCAGGCGGCCGGCTGCGCGCCGCGCTCGGCGAGCATGTCCGTCATCAGCTGGATCTCGGCGTGCTGCGCGTCGACCATGCCCTGGGCGAGCCGCTTCTCCGGGGCGTTGCGCCCCGCGTCCACGTACGCCTGGGCCATCTCGGCGCCCGCCTTGTGGTGCTTGATCATCAGCTGCAGGTAGTACACCTCGGCGTCCTGGCCGCTGAGCGAACGGAGCCGGTCCAGCTCGGTGTTGGTCGCCATGCCGGGCATCAGCGAGCCGTCGTGCGCCTCGTACGGGTGGTTCATCCAGGTCATCGGCTTGGCGGTGGTGCTCTGCGACAGGCCCCACTGGTCGAGGAAGCCCATCAGCATGCCGCGCTGGTTGGCCTGCGTGTTGATGATGTCGAACGCGAAGCCCCGCACCTCCTCGCTCTGGGTGCGGTCCCGGATGATGAACGACATGTCGATGGCCTGCTGGTGGTGCGTGGCCATGTCGCGGGCGAACCCGGCCTCCGCCGAGTCGGTGGCCGGCGCGGCCGGGGCGGCGGCCGTCGGGCTGCCGGACGCCGGGGTGCTGCCGGAGACCAGCGCGGGCACGCCGAGCCCCAGGGCGACCACGGCCGCGAGCGCCGCGGGCCACCAGAACCGCCGCCGCCCGCGCGGGGCGGCCGGCAGCTCCTCCTCGAACTCCTCGTGCTCCTCGAACTCCGGCTGCCCGCCGCCGTCGGCGGGGGCCGCGGTCACATCTGCCCCGAGCTGCAGCTCGCGCCCTGCTCCAGGGTCTGCGGGCCCTGCACGAACTTGGCGAAGAAGGTCTCGACCCGCGGGTCGCTGGCGGAGTCCACCACCAGCTGGTTGCTCCACGCGGTCAGCGTGATGGTGCCCGGCTCGTCCGGGTACGGGCTCATCAGGCTGTACGGGGTGGCCTTGACCTTGTCGCTGAGGGTCTTGATGTCCTCGGGGGTGGCCTTGCCGTTGTAGGTGACCCAGACCGCGCCGTGCTCCAGCGAGTGGACGGCGTTCTCGTTGCGGACCGGCTTGTCGTAGACGTTGCCCATGCAGGTCTGCCAGACCGGGTCGTGGTCGCCGCCGACCGGCGGGGTCTGCGGGTACTTCACCTCGGTCTTGACGTGGTTCTGGGTGAGCTTGCCGAAGGTCTGCAGGCCCGGGATGTCGGCCTTCGCGGCGTCGTCCTTGGCCTTCTGCGCGGCCTCGGCCGCGGCGGTGGCCGCCGCCTTCTTCTTGTCGCTCTTGTCCTTGGAGTCCATCACCAGCCAGCTGCCGCCGCCGATCATGGCGAGCAGCAGGACGGACGAGATGCCGATGGTGATCGTCTTGTTGCGGCGCTCGCGGCGCTGCTCGATGGCGCGCAGCTCGGCGATCCGGGCCCGGCGGTCGGCCTGCTGGGCGGCCTTGCTGCCCGGCTTGGGCTGCTTGCCGGTGGGGTTGGACTGCTTGGAGGCGGAACCCATGGATGTCTTCCTTGTCCCCGCCGTGGCTGGCACGGCGGTCTGCGGTGGGGTGGGGGCAGCGGAGCCGCCGACCTCCCCGCGCGGCGGGGCGTCGGTCGGCGGTGGGTTCCGCTCAGGACCGGTGAACCTGCAGGACGTGCAGGTCGGGCGCGTGGTGCGACCCGGTCGGTGCGCCGCAGACCGAAGCGGCGGGCGTCACCGGCGGGGCGACCAGGCGCGGCCGGACGGCCGTGCCGGGCTCCGGCGGCGCGTTCGGCAGGTGCGACTCCGGGCCGCAGAAGGGATGGCTGGAGCAGCCGTGGCCGGGCACCGGGCCGGGGTTGTCCGCGGTGCACAGGATGAACGCCGCACCGGGCGCCTCCCCGGCCGCGACCGGCAGCACCGCCGCCGGCCCGTGGTGCGACGCCGTCGCACCCGCCCGCACCGGGGTCGCCGTCCGGGACGCCCCGGCGGCCGGGTCCGCGCCGGGCGCCGTCCGCTGCGGCGCGGACGCGCCGGGGGCCTCCTGGCCGGCCGGCGGGGAGCTCAGCGGCCGGGCGCTCGCGGCGGTCGCCGCGCAGGGCAGCAGCGCGAGCAGCGCGGCCAGCAGCAGGGACCACAGCACCGCCACCGGACGGAGCACCGCGACTGCGGGCCCTCCGGGGCGAGTACGAGATCCTGGCGCGGCCATGCGCACATATTAATCAGCCGATCGGGTGAAGCGATGCCCCCCTTGGGCTCTCATTTTCCGGACGAACGCCCCGCCACCCCGTCCCCGAAGCCCCTGTTGGAACCCGTTTGACCCCGTACCGCCGCCCCGCCGCCACCGCCGCGCCACCCGTGGCCGGAACCCCTCCCCGGACGTCCGCGCGATGTTCCGAATCCCGGACACCGTCGTTGTCCTTCGGAAGAATGACGTGACGTCCGGCCCCCCTCACGGATCAGGAGCGGTCAGTTGAACGAGCAGGGCCCGCCCAGGCAGCCCCGTCCCGACGACGCCTGGTGGCACACCGTCTACGCGGGCCCCGCCGGCACCCTCCCCGACACCCCCGCCGCGAACACCGGCGCCGACACCGGCACCGTCGACGACTGGTTCACCACCGCCGCCGGACTGATCGCCCCGCAGCGCCGCCCCGAACAGGAGGCCCCGGCGCCGGAACCCGAGGCGCCGGGATCGGGGGCGCCGGAACCGGAGCGCGAAGCGGAGGCGGTGGAGTTCGCGCAGGCGCCGGTCGAACCGCAGCCGGGGCCGACGCCGCGCAGCTGGGCCGAGGCCGCCTGGCCCGAGCTCCAGCCGAACCTCTCGAAGGAACCGGCCGCCCCGGCCCCGACGCTGACGGATCTTCCGACGGCCCCGCCGGAACCCTCGCCGGAGCCTGAACCCGAGCCTGAGCCTTCGCTCGCTGACCCCGAACCCGAACCGGAAGCGGTGACCGGGCCCGAGCCCGAGCCCGAACCCGCGCCGACACCGGAGCCGACCCCCGCTCCGACCTCCGCCCCCGCGCCGACGGTCGTGGTGGGGCCCCCGCCGCCGGACCGGGCCGCGCCCTGGTCGGGGCGTCCGCAGGCGCCGGCCGTGCCGCACGTGGGGGAGCGGCCCCCGACGTACGCGCCGGAGCCGACCAGCCTGCCCGCCGCCGATCCGGCCGGGCTGGCGGCGCTGGTGCCCGACACCGCGATCGACGGCGCCGGGTTCGCGGGGACCACGCTGCGGGCGGTGTCGATCCGCGGGGATTCGGCCCGCTACCGGGGCGAGCCGCGCACGGACGCGCTGCTCACCGTCCGGTTCGGCGAGGGCGAGGAGGCGCTGGTGCTCGCGGTGCTGGCCGCGCCCGCGCGCCGGGCCAACGCCCAGTGGGGGTCGGTCGCGGCGGCCGAGTCGGCCCGGCAGCCGGCGGCCGCGATCGGCCGCAGCCGGGCCGAACTCGCCGCCGACCTGCGGGCCGGGGCCCGCGACCGGCTGCGCTACGGGTTGCAGCGGATCGCCCTCCAGGCGGCGGTGCAACTGCGCAGTGCCGCGGAGCAGGCCGCCCAGGACGGGGACAGGGACGGGGACGGGCCGGCCGGCCTGCCGCCCGAGGAGACCGCCTCGCTGCACTGCCTGCTGATGTCCGCGGACCCGGCGGCGACCCACCGGGCCGCGTTCGGCACCGGCCCCGGCGGGCTGTACCTGCTGCGCTCCGGGCACTGGATCGACGCCTACGCCGCGCGGCTGCTGCACCACCCGGACGGGCAGCCCCCGCTCCCGCCGGCCTCGATGCCCGCGCCCCGGCCGTTCCGCTTCCGCCTGGTCCCGGCGACCTCCGGCGACATCCTGCTGCTGTGCACCCCGGGCCTGGCCGCCCCGATCGCCGAGGAGCCCGCCGTGGCGCACTTCCTCTCCAGCCACTGGGCCCACCCGCACCCGCCGGGCACGGTCGACTTCCTCCGCCAGATCCAGGTCCGCGCCAAGGGCTACGCGGACGACCGCACCGCGGCCGCGGTCTGGACGGAGTAGGGCGGGGTAGGGCGGGGCCCGGCGGACGGCGGCCGCTACGCGGGCAGCCCCAGCAGGGCGCGCGCGGCGGAGCCGGCCTGGGCGAGGGCGTCCTCGCGGGTGGTGGCGGGCAGGCCGATGGCGAGCGGGATGGCGAGGCCGTCGAGCAGGGCGCGCAGTTGGGCGGCGCGGGCGGGGGTGGTGCCGGCGGCCGGGAGGAGGCCGGTGGCGCGGCCCTCGGCGAGGAGCGCGGCGAGGTCGTCCTGCCAGGGGGTCTCGATGTCGAGCTGGCCCTGGCGGAGCTCCGCGGTGCCGGGGGAGCGGCTCCACACCTCGATCCACAGGATCCACCGGGGGTCGCCGGGGCCCTCGGGGAGGTAGAGCTCCAGGTAGCGGTCGAGCCGGTCGAGGACGGGGACCTCGCGGCGGGCGAGTTCGCGGCTGCGGCGCTCGCCGAGCTGGGCCTCGCTCCAGCGCAGGGTCTCCAGCAGGAGCTGGTCCTTGCTGCCGAAGTAGTAGAGGAGGTGGCCGGCGCTCATGCCGAGCTGTTCGCCGAGGCCGGCCATGGTGAGCCGGGCGAGGCCGTGTTCGGCGATCGCGGTGCGGGCGGCGGCGTAGACCTCTTCGCGGGGGCGCGCCGGGCGGCGGGTGCGGGGCGCCATCCGTACTCCTCGGTGTGGTGCTGTGCGGGGTCCGGTTCCGGCTCCCGGGCGGGGAGGTCCGGTCCTCCTCCCCGTACGGGAAGTCTCCCGCACGGGCCGGGCGCGGGGTTCACCAGCCGCCGTGCTCACGGCTCTCGGTGGTCTCCCGGCGGCCGTCGGCGAGTCCGGCGCGGTAGGCGCGGCGGAGCAGGGCGGCGGCCCGGGCGGGGTCGAGGCCGGGGGCGAGGCGGAGGAGTTCGGCGGTGAGGTCGTCCAGGTTCTCGGGGGTCATGGGTCCATCACACCGCGCCCCTCCGCCGCCTGCCCGCCCGGACGGGGCGGTGCGCGGCGGGCGGCGGGCGGTGCGGCGGTCCGGTTCAGTCGCCGGGCGGGCGGCCGTACCGGGTGGACCAGTGCTCGCCGGGCAGGACGAAGTCGGCGGTCTCGACGGGCCGGCCGGTGGCCCGGTCGTAGTGGGTGCGGCGGATGGCGAGGGCGGGCGCGCCGGGGAGCGTGGTGAAGGTCTGCGCCTCGGCCCGGTTGAGGCCGCGGGCGGTGACCTCCTCGACGGGTTCGCCGACGTCGATGCCGATGACGGCCATCCGCGCGGCGACGCCGATCCCGCCGTACGGCCCGGCCTCGGGCAGCACGATCAGGGCCTGGCCGGTGACGGCCATCGTCTCCCAGGACTCGGCGAGGTACCCGGGGTCGCCGTTGACCAGGTAGACGTACGAGGTGTGCATCACCGGGTCGCCGGGCTCGATGCCGAGGCGCTCGGCGATCTCCCTGCTCGCGGCCTCGGTGGTGGAGTGGCTGCGCCAGGTGGGGGTGACGCCCTGCTGGGTGAGGCCGACGGTGTCCGGTCCGACGGCGCCGGCCGCGCCGCCGCGGCGGACCAGGGTGGGGCGGGGTTCCTGCGGCCGGACGAAGTAGCCGCGCCCCTGCCGGGCGAGCACCACGCCCTCCTGCTCCAGCAGCCGGTACGCGGACTGGCCGACGCCGTGCGAGAAGCCGTACTGCGCCCGGATCTCGGCCAGGGACGGGAGTTGACTGCCCGGCGGGTACTCGCCGGAGGCGATCCGCTCGCGGATCCGCTCAGCCACCTGGAGATACGCGGAGGGCCCGCTACCGGTCATGGGACGTTCCTCCGAGAGGTGTGTGGTCCGCCGATCGGTGACACAGTATCCGGTGGGGCACTACTCTACGTGTAGAGCATAGCCCTATGTGTACTCTGGGGGAGTGGTGCAGATCAGCACGCGTGCGTCCGACCTGCGGACGGCGATCGAACGGGCCTCGGGCGCGCAGGCCGACGTGCGGTTCGCCGTCGGCAGCACCAGGATCAGCATCCCCTGCCCACCCGACGACGCCCCGACCTGGAGCGAACTGCTCCAGGCGCTGCGCACCGCCGACCGCTGGGGCTCGGTCACCGCCGACGGACAGACCGTCATCTGGGCCCAGATCGAGGAGGAGCAGTGACCGCCGACCAGCCACAGCCCGGACCGCCCCCGGGCGGCCCCGAGCCCCACTACCGCCCGTGCCGCCGCTGCCCGCGCTGCACCACCGGCACGGGCCGCCCCCCGACCGCCGAACAGGACTGCTGGGACGCCTTCCTGACCGGCACCGTCACCGCGATGGCCGAACGCCGCCGCCGCGAACGCCACCACGAGGAGGCGCAGGCCGCCCTCGACCCGTCGCCGGGAACGGCCGCGGGCCGGAACCCGTCCTCTGCGGAGGTGGGTTCCGGCCCGCGGTGGTGACGCGGTGGTGGGCGGGGTCAGGGCTGGGGCTGCTGCTGGGTGATGCAGTGGATGCCGCCGCCGTTGGCGAAGATCTCGCGGGCGTCGACCAGTTCGACGGTGCGGCCGGGGTAGGCCTTCTCCAGGATCGCCTTGGCCTGTTCGTCGCGCGGGTCGTCGAAGGCGCAGAGGATGACGGCGCCGTTGGCCACGTAGTGGTTGATGTAGGAGTAGTCGACGGGTTCGCCGTCCTCGTCGAACAGGGCGGTGGGGGCCGGGAGTTCGATCACTTCGAGGGTGCGGCCGCGGGCGTCGGTGGCGGTGCGCAGGAGGTCGGCGAGCTCCCGGCAGACGGCGTGGTCGGGGTGGGCCGGGTCGGGCTGGGAGTGGACGACCACGGTGCCGGGGCGGACGAAGGCGGCGACGATGTCGATGTGGCCGCGGGTGCCGAACTCGTCGTAGTCGCGGGTGAGTCCGCGCGGCAGCCAGATCGCCTTGGTGGTGCCGAGGTGGGCGTGGAGCTCGGCCTCGACCTGTTCGCGGGTCCAGTCGGCGTTGCGGCCCTCGCCGAGCTGCACGGTGTCGGTGACCAGGACGGTGCCCTCGCCGTCGACGTGGATGCCGCCGCCCTCGTTGATCAGCCGGGAGGCGAAGCGGCGCGCGCCGGTCAGGTCGGTGACGTGTTCGGCGATGTCCTGGTCCTTGTCCCAGCGGGCCCAGGACTGGGCGCCCCAGCCGTTGAACACCCAGTCGGCGGCGGCGAGTTCGCCGTTGCCGTCGATCAGGAAGGACGGGCCGATGTCGCGCATCCAGGCGTCGTTCAGCGGCCGCTCGACGATCTCCACCTCGGCGGCGAGGTAGCGGCGGGCGTCCTCGCTCTCGCCGGTGTTGACCACCAGGGTGACCGGCTCGTACCGGACGACGGTGTTGGCGACCTCGGCCCAGGCGCGGCGGGCCGCGTCGAGCTGTTCGGGGCCGTCGAAGGTGGGGTTCGGGGTGGGGAAGGCCATCCAGGTGCGCTGGTGCGGGTGCCACTCGGCGGGCATCTTGAAGCCGAGCGAGGCGGGGGTGGGGGAGTTGCTCATGGGGTCAAGTCCTAGGCGGGGGAGGGTTGTTCAGAGGAAGTAGAGGCGGCTGAGCGAGACCGAGTCGGCGGGCGCCGAGCGCAGCGGTTCGCCGTCGAGCGAGACCAGGCCGGTGGCGGAGACGTCGACCCGGCCGGTCCGGCCGTTGCGGAGCATCGAGCGGGGGCCGATGCCGCGGGTGCCGCGCACGCCCACCCGGCGCCTGCGGGTGGGGAGTCGGTCGCCCGCGACGTCCAGGTAGGCGGAGTCGGCGGCGGCCTGGGCGACGAAGGCCACCGAGAGGTCGGCGGCGGTGGCCCCGTGCGCGCCGAACTGCGGGCCCAGGACGAGGGGTTCGCAACGGTCGGTGGAGGCGTTCGGGTCGCCGACCACGCCGTAGGCGGGGAAGCCGGCCTTGAGGACGAGTTGCGGTTTGGCGCCGAAGTGGTCGGGGCGCCACAGCACCAGGTCGGCGAGCTTGCCGACCTCGATCGACCCGATCTCGTGCGAGAGGCCGTGCGCGATCGCCGGGTTGATGGTGAGTTTGGCGATGTAGCGCAGCACCCGCTCGTTGTCGTCGCCGCCCTCGGCGGTCCCGTACGAGCCGGTGCCGTCGAGCGGGCCGAGTTCGGCCTTCATCTTCCCGGCCATCGCGAAGGTGCGGCGGACCGTCTCGCCGGCCCGGCCCATGCCCTGGGCGTCGGAGGAGGTGATGCCGATGACGCCCAGGTCGTGCAGCACGTCCTCGGCGCCCATCGTCCCGGCCCGGATCCGGTCGCGGGCCATCGCGGCGTCGCCGGGCAGGTCGGGCTTGAGGTCGTGGGCGGAGACGATCATGTCGTAGTGCTCGCCCAGCGCGTCCCGGCCGAACGGGAGGGTGGGGTTGGTGGAGGAGCCGATGACGTTCTCCACGCCCGCCATCTTCAGCACGTTCGGCACGTGGCCGCCGCCGCAGCCCTCGATGTGGAAGGCGTGGATGGTGCGGCCCTCCAGCACGGCGAGGGTGTCCTCGACGGACAGGCACTCGTTCAACCCGTCGGTGTGCAGGGCGACCTGGACGTCGTACTCCTCGGCGACCCGCAGCGCGGTGTCCAGCGCCCGGGTGTGCGCGCCCATGTCCTCGTGCACCTTGAAGCCGGAGGCGCCGCCCTCGGCCAGCGCCTCGACCAGCGGGGCTGGGTCGGAGGACGAGCCGCGGCCGAGGAAGCCGATGTTGACCGGCCAGGCGTCGAAGGCGTTGAACGCGTGCCGCAGTGCCCAGGGCGAGTTGACGCCCACGCCCCAGACCGGGCCGAACTCCTGGCCGATGATCGTGGTCACCCCGGAGGCCAGCGAGGCCTCCATGATGCGCGGCGAGAGCAGGTGCACGTGGGTGTCGACGGCGCCGGCGGTGGCGATCAGGCCCTCGCCGGAGACGATGGTGGTGCCGGTGCCGACCACCACCTCGACCCCGTCCAGGGTGTCCGGGTTGCCGGCCCGGCCGATCGAGGTGATCCGGCCTTCCCGGATGCCGATCGAGGTCTTCCGGATGCCCTGCACCGCGTCGATCACCAGCACGTTGGAGACCACCACGTCGCAGGTCTCCCGGACGGCGGCGGGCTTCAGGTGCAGGCCGTCCCGGGCGGTCTTGCCGAACCCGGCCAGGAACTCGTCGCCGGGGGCCTGCGAGTCGGACTCGACCCGGACGATCAGCCCGGAGTCGCCGAGCCGGACCCGGTCGCCCGCGCGCGGGCCGTGCACCGAGATGTAGTCGTGCGGGGTGATGGCGCTCATGCGGGGTCCTTCCGGGTGGTCGAGGGGGCGGTCACCGGGCGGGCTCCGCGTCGTCGTACTCGGTCAGGTAGCCGGTCGCCCGGGCCTTCGCCAGGGCGGCGTCCTTCGCGCCCGGCGCGTCCAGCGGGCCGTCCACCAGCCCGGCGAAGCCGATCGCCACCCGGGCCCCGCCGATCGGGACCAGGCCGACCTCGACCGTCGCGCCCGGGTCGAAGCGCACCGAGGAGCCGGCCGGCACCGCGAGGTGGGTGCCGTAGGCGGCGGCCCGGTCGAAGGCCAGGCGCGGGTTGGACTCGAAGAAGTGGAAGTGCGAGGTGACCGAGATCGGCACCGAGGCGGTGTTGTGCACCGGAAGCAGCAGGGTCTCCTCCACCGGGTCGTAGCCCGCCCCGGTGCCGGGCAGCGCCGCGCCCGGGGCGCCCTCGCCGAGCGAGCCCGCGCCGCGGAACGGGTCGGTGACCACGGCGAGGCGCGTCCCGTCCTCGAACACCGCCTCCACCTGCACCACCGTGACCACGTCCGGGACGCCCGGCAGCACGTCCTCGGCGCCCAGCACGGTGCGGCCGGCCTCGATCGCCTCGGCCAGCCGGCGGCCGTCGCGGGCCGCCTCGCAGACGGTGTCGGCGATCAGGGCCGTCGCCTCGGGGACGTTCAGCCGCACGCCCCGAGCCCGCCGGGCGCGGGCCAGTTCGGCCGCGGTGAAGATCAGCAGCCGGTCCCGTTCAGTGGGGGTCAGTCGCACGGTGCCTCGCTTTGCGGGGGTCGCGGAGGGATGGTCGGTACAGATGTTAGAACGTCGTTCAAACTTAGCACCGCCGACACCCTGGGCACACGGGCGACGGACCCGCGGGCCCGGTCGAGGGGCCGTCGACGGGCCCCGGAGGGTTTTTCGAGGGCTGAGTGGGCAAGAGGAGGAACGAGAGGGGGCAGCCGACCCGGCGGGGGAGCGGGCGGCGGCCGTTCGGAACTACCCCGGGGGCGTACGAGGTTGATGGACGGTCAGGCGAGGTTTCCGCGACAGCGGTCGGCCACGTGGCGGGAGGGGGCCGAGCACCGGGGGCCGGTGGCGCAGACGCCGGCGGCACATCAACCCGGGTGCGCACTGCACCGCCGGCTGCACGCCGCGCTCGACGCGGCGGACCTGCCGGCGGTGGGAGCGGTGCGCCGGCGGCTGCGGGCGGCACTCGACCACTGGGGCCTCCCGGCGGAGCTGTCCGACACCGCCGAGCTGCTCGCCTCCGAACTGGTCACCAACGCGCTGGTGCACACCGGCCGGGGCGCGGTGTTCGACGCGGTGCTGACCGGCGGCTCGCGGCTGCGGGTCGAGGTGCAGGACGCCGCGGGCGGCCAGGTGCCCAACCGCCGCGCCGCCTCCGAGACGGCCACCTCGGGGCGGGGCCTGCTGCTGGTGGAGGCGCTGGCGGACGACTGGGGCGTGCAGCTGCGGGCGGACGGGAAGACCACCTGGTTCGAGCTCTCCGCGGGCTGAACCGGGAATTGCGCCCACCCGCCCGCCATCCGCAGCCCACCGTCCGCCGGGCTCCGGCCGCGGGTCGGGGCGGCCCGGGGCGGGTGAATATGCCGGACGTGATCGTGTGCGATCGGTACCGTTCGGCCCCCTGCCATTGCCGCCTTGCCGAACATACGAGAGGGTAGTGAGAATGTGTGCCAGGAGGCACACGCAACCATCGCGGTCCGGCCGGCCCAGTAGGGGACACGGGAACAACCAGCGGCCGCCAGGCAAGGCACCGGCAGGAGAAGCATGGCCACAGAGCCCGAGGCGCCTGGGCCCGCCCGCCGCACCCCGCCCGCCCAGGCCACCAGGAACGAGACCCCCGCGAACCCGCTGCGCACCGCCGCCGGACCGGCGTCCGGCGGTCGGACCGTGCCGCCGCCCTCCGGCCGCGGCCTGCCGACCCGCACCGGCGACTCCAGCCCCGAGTGGCTGGAACCGGCGATGGCGGCCAACGGCATCGGCTCGTTCGACTGGGACATCCGCCGCGACGTGCTGGTCGGCGACCAGCGGGCCTGCGCGATCCTCGGCCTGGTCGGCCAGCCCTTCGACCGCACCTCCGCCTCCTTCCTGGCCCTGCTGCACCCCGAGGACGCGCCCGTGGTGCGCCGCCGGGTCGAGCGCGCCGTCGCCGAACTCGGCCAGTGCGGCGCCTACTACCGCACCGTCTTCCCGAACGGCGAACTGCACGCCGTGCGCTTCCGCGGCCGGGTGCTGGCCGACGCCTTCGGCCGCCCGTCCCGGATGGTCGGCTTCGTCTGGGACGCCACCGTCGAACTGCACAAGCGCGAGCGGGCCGACGAGCAGGCCCAGCTGCGCGAGCAGCGCTCCCGGTTCATCAAGGAGGCCGCCCGGGCGCTCTCCGAGGCCGTCACCGTCCGGGACGTCGCCCGGGTGTTCACCGAACTGCCGCTGCCGGGCCTGGGCCCCGACGGCCTCGCGCTGGCCTCGCTGGAGGCCGGGCGGATCGCGCTGCTCGGCTCCAACGGCTACCACAACGGGCTCAGCAACCAGTTCGACCGGATCCCGCTCGCGCCCACCCACCCCGCCGCCGAGGCGGTCCGGCAGCGCGCCCCGATCTTCGTCTCCAGCCGCGAGGAGTACCGCGAGCGCTACCCCGAGGCCTGGGACTGGGCCGAGGAGAGCGGCCGCTCCTCCTGGGCCTTCCTGCCGCTGATCGCCAGCGGCCGCCCCACCGGCATCTGCGTGGTCTCCTTCGACGACGACCGCGAACTCGACACCGACGAGCGCACCCTGCTCTCCACCCTCGGCGGCCTGGTCGCGCAGTCGCTGGCCCGGGCCCGCCTGCACGACGCCGAGCACGAGCTCGCCGCCGGCCTGCAGCGCGTCATGCTGCCCCGCACCGTCCCCGCCGTCCCCGGCGTCAGCACCGCCGTCCGCTACCTCGCGGCCGGCTCGGGCCTGCAGATCGGCGGCGACTGGTACGACGTCGTCCCGCTGCCCGGCGGGCACGTCGGCCTGGTGATCGGCGACGTCCAGGGCCACGACGTGCACGCCGCCGGCATCATGGGCCAGCTGCGGATCGCGCTGCGCGCCTACGCCGCCGAGGGCCACCCGCCCGCCGCGGTGATGGCCCGCGCCTCCCGCTTCCTGGCCGACCTCGACACCGACCACTTCGCCACCTGCACCTACGCCGAGGTCAACGTCGACTACGGCGTGGTCTACGCCGTCCGGGCCGGCCACCTCGACCCGGTGGTGCGCCGCGCCGACGGCACCGCGCACCCCGTCCCGGTCTCCGGCGGCCTGCCGCTGGGCGTCGACCCCGACGAGGAGTACCGGGTCACCCGGTTCAGCCTCGACCCCGGCGAGACGGTCGTGCTCTGCACCGACGGCCTGGTCGAGGCCCGCGGGATGGACCTCGACACCGGCTTCGCCCGGCTCTGCGAGAACGTCTCCGGCGACCTCCCCGGCATCGACGAGTCACCGCGCGAACCGCTCGAGGAACTCGCCGACCGGATCGCCTCCGGGGCCTCCGACAGCAGCGAGCGCGAGGACGACATCGCCCTGCTCCTGCTGCGCTGGGACGGCCCCGCGGGCGGGCGCGCCGCCCAGCAGCTGCGCCGCCGGATCGGCCAGGCCGACCTGGCCCGGATCGCCGAACTGCGCGGCGAGCTCCGCGACGCGCTGCGCCGCTGGGGCGTGCCCGAACTGATCGACACCGCCGAACTGCTCTCCTCCGAGCTGGTCACCAACGCGATCCGGCACACCGACCGGGACGCGATGTTCACCGCCCGCCTCTACCAGGAGCACGGCCGGGCCCGCCTGCGGGTCGAGGTCGAGGACGAGTCGGACCTCTGGCCGACCCGCCGCACCCCCGGCGAGCAGGCGTCCTCCGGCCGCGGCCTGATGCTGGTCGAGGCGCTCGCCGACACCTGGGGCGTGGAACCCCGCGGCACCGGCAAGCGGATGTGGTTCGAACTCAGCAGCTGACGGCCCGTCGGGCTCGGCAGCCGACGCCCCGTCAGGACCGTCAACCGAACTGCTGCTCCAGGTCCTTGAGCTTCTGCTCCAGCGAGTCGAGCCGGGGCAGCGTCACGGTGTCCTCCTCCGGGGTGAGGTCGATGCTGCGGTGGGCCGCCGGGGTGGCGGGCAGGCCGGCGGGGGCTATGGCGGGCTCCGTCGGGGCGGGCGGGAGGGTGGCGGCGGCGGGTTCGAGCTGGCGGGCGGCGCGGTGGCGCCAGCCGCTGCCCGGCTGGCGGCCGATCGCCCGGATCTCGGCCCGCTCCCGGCGGGAGGCCAGCCGGCGGCGCTCCCGGTTCTCGGCGGCCGTCCGCTTGTCGTCGCGCACCTCCTCGACCGCCTCGTCCAGGGTGCGCACGCCCTCCAGCAGCATCAGCGACCAGGCCGCGTACGTCTCGCGCGGGGCGCGCAGCCAGCGCACCACCCGGATCTGCGGCAGCGGGCGGGGCACCAGGCCCTGCTCGCGCAGGGCGGCGACCCGGGTCTGCTTCAGCGCCCGGTCGAACAGCACGGCCGCCGAGAGCGACATCCCGGCGAAGAACTGCGGCGCCCCGTCGTGGGCGCCGCCGCGCGGGGCGTGCACCCAGTTGAACCAGGCGGACGCGGCGGCGAACAGCCACACCAGCAGGCGGGAGCCGAGCGCCGCGTCACCGTGGCTGGCCTCGCGGACGGCGAGCACCGAGCAGAACATCGCCGCGCCGTCCAGGCCGAACGGGACGAGGTACTCCCAGCCGCCGGAGAGCCCGAGGTTCTGGACGCCGAAGCCGACCAGCCCGTGGAAGGAGAGGGCCGCGGCCACGCCGGCGCAGCAGAAGAGCAGCAGGTAGGAGGCGCCGCCGTAGAGGGATTCGGTGCGGCGGCGGCGTTCCTCGGCGCGCTCCCAGGAGGAGTCCGCACCGCTGTTGGCGGGGGCGGAGCCGGTGGTGCGGCTGCGGGCGAAGGCCAGCAGTGCGACGGCGACCACCAGGGCGGCCGTACCGGCGACGGCCCAGCCAAGCGGTATGTCCGACAGTCTCATGACCTGATCAAGCCTCGCTTTCCGCATCGTGATGGCGGGGACCATCATGGCGGAGAAAATCGGCGATCAAGGCGGGATCGGGGCCATTACCCCGATAGGGGGGAATTTCCGCCGGGATATCCCCCGGAAATGAATTATTGTCAGATCTATTTGGCGCGCGGGCAGCTGACGCAGAGTTCGGCCGGGCGCACCGTGTAGTACAGGCAGCAGCTGACCCTGGTCCTGGCCAGGCCGCCGCCCCCGGCGCGGAAGCCCGGGGTGCCGACGAACGGGGCCGCCGCCGCGTCCCCGGTCAGCAGCGCCTCCAGCGCGGCCACCGCCGCGGGCTCCTCGCCCAGCAGGCCCGCCGCGTACCAGAGGCCGTCCACCACGTCGTCGGTGACCAGCGCCCACAGGGTGCGCGGGCCGCGCCGGACCAGGGGGCGGAAGGAGTCGAGGACCGGCGCGAAGTGCTCGGCGAGCGCGGTGCGCAGGGCGGCGTCGAGCGCCGGGCGGTCCGGGACCACCAGCGCACCGGGGCGGCCGGCCGCCGGGTCGTCGGGCAGGCAGTGGAAGCCGGCCGGACGGGCGGTCAGCTCCCCGGTGGTGCGGTTGATCGAGACCCGGGACGGCGGCAGCAGCGGGACCCGGCGCTCCAGCAGCCAGGGCAGCGTGAAGGCCAGCGCGACCGGCCAGGCGTAGCGGTGCAGGCTGAACCCGGCGGTGACGTCCGGGCGGGTCGGGGCGCCGTACAGGTCGAGGCCGAGCCGCTCGTCGAAGGCGACCATCGCCGCCAGCGCGGCCGGATCCCCGGCCAGCGCCGCGGCGGTGGTCCAGCCCGGGCCGGTGCGCGGGGCCGCGTGGTGGATCCGCAGGTCCGGGAAGGACCGGCCCAGCCGCAGCCAACTGCCCCGGCAGGGAAGGGAGTCGAGGGACGGGGGGCACTGCTCGACCTGGTGGGCGGTCACGCGGGCTCCCTGGTGGTGCTCCCGGGGGCGGGCCCGGGCACGGCGAGGTGGACCTGCCCGGGCTGCTGCTCGGCCCGGGCAGGTAAGGCTCACCTTAGCTGATGTCGTGCCGCAGGTCGCGCGGTGCGCCGCCGTCCGGGGGACCCGGCTGCGCCGGGACCTGCGCCAACCGCCTCGCCAGCCACACCGGCACCCCGCCCAGCGCCTGCACCAGCCGGGCCGCCTCCGCCCGCAGCCGCTCCGCCTCGGCCGGCTCCGACACCTCCGCCAGCGAGGCCAGCGCCGGCGCCACCCCCACCGTGAAACCCAGCTCCTCGCGCAGCCGCAGCGAGGCCGCGAACCCCGCCTGGGCCCGCTCCCGGTCGCCCGCCGCCTGCGCCAGCCCCGCCAGGTGCCGCCAGGTCGAGGACCGCAGCAGCTCGTCCCCGCGCTCCCGGGCCCCCTCGTGCGCCCGGGCGTACGCGCTGTGCGCCGCCGCCGGGTCGTGCAGCAGGTTCTCCGCCACCAGCCCGCGCCGGAAGTCCAGCAGCGGACGGCCCGCCGCCCGCGGCGCCAGCAGCGCCGACGTCCGCCCCAGCGCCGCCTGCGCCTCGTCCAACCGGTCCCGGCGGCCCAGCACGCTCGCCACGTACGCCAGGAACCCCCGGGCGCAGGACGCCGCCGCCCGCGCCTCGATGCCCGCCACCGACGCCTCCGCCTGGCGCAGCGCGTCCTCCGCCCGCTCCCAGTGGTCCGCGGTGAACAGGCACTGCTCGATCAGCAGCTCGGCCCGCTGGAGCGCCGCGGCCGGGTCCCGCCCGGCCTGCGGGCGCAGCAGGTCGGCCGCGTCCTGCCAGCAGCCGCGCGATCTCAGCCGCCAGACGACGTCCGCCATGCCCCCCGGGGCAGTCCCGTGCACCGACAACGCCACCTCCTTGTGCGCGCCATGCAGCGACCCGCCGGCCCTCCCCAAGGGCCCGCGTCGTGGCGGCAATTCAACACGCGCGGGAGCTTGTGCACCAGATCACGAGCGCGAGGAAATCCGGAACGGCCCGATCCGGACGGTGCGCGGCCGACGCGGCGTCAGGGCGCCGGACCGGTCCCGGCCGGCAGGCGTCGGAGGGTGTCAGGAGGCGGTGGCGGCCCCGGTCAGGACGTCCAGCCGGTCTCCATCAGGGCCTCCGCGGCGCCGTTCGACGGCTGCGGGATGCCCGCCGCGTCCAGCGTGAACAGCGCGACCAGCAGCTGCTCGCCGCGCACCACGCTCTGCCGGGAGTAGCCGGAGACGGTGAACATGGCGGCCGCGACGTCCTCGCTGTGCAGGGTCTCCAGCCACAGGCACTCCACCGCCTTGACGTCGGCCGGCTCGGTCCAGGTGTCCACCTGGGCCACGATCCGGCCTCCCAGCAGGGTGGTCGAGTCCCGCTCCTGGCCCGGCGTCAGCTCCAGATCGGCGAAACCCAGCCACTGCAGGTAGCGGGCCGCCGTCAGCACCGCGTCCTGCGGGGTGCTGACCGGCTGCGGACGGAACGGCGGACGCAGCGCCCGGGCCGGGCCCGAACCCGCGGCCGGCGGGTCCGGCAGCACGGACGGCGCGACCGGCGGCACCGCCGTCGTGTACGGGCGGGCGGTCTCCACCGGGCGGGCCGATCGCGGACCGGCGCCCTGCAGCCGCGGCGCCCGGTCCACCGGCAGCCGGACCGTCGCCCCGCAGTCGCAGGTGAACTCCGGCTGCGGCCACTGGTCGCTGCGCCCGCAGTGCGGGCAGCGCATGCTCAGCCAGGAGTCCTCCCAGGACCGGAACCGCACCTGCACCGGCACCCCGCCGCGCAGCAGCGGCACCCGCAGCTGCGCCCCGCACGGGCACGGCAGGCTCGGCGGCTCGTACCGGTGCTCGGCCCGGCAGGCCGGGCAGCGCAGGTGGCTCGCCCCCGACGGCGAACCGGGAGGGAAACCGGTCGGCCCCGGGGCGCGGGCGGCGTCGGCGGCGTCCTCGGGCAGCGGCATGGCGGTCACCGTCCGTTCGGATCGGGAGGTGGAGCTCGGCAGGCGGAGCTCGGGAGGGGTAGGACTCCATCCTGGCCGATCGGCGCCCCGCCCGGCCCGGAATGAGGGATTCCTCCAGCGGAGTTGAGGTGGGGAAAAGGTGCGCGAACGGTCGCGCGCCGGGGGCGCACGCGGCCGCCGCGGGTGCCGGGGGCGGAAGTTGACGGTGCGTCAGTCGAGGCGCTCGGCGGGGGCCGGGCGCCGCGTCAGGCGATGCCCCAGCGGGGGAGGTCGGCCGGGGTGTCGAGGTCGTCCGGGACGGCCGCGCCCGTGCAGTCGACCAGGGCCACCGGGCGGGACGCCAGCAGGCGGCGGGCGCCCGCGTCGCCGGTGGCGGTGGCGCGGAGAAAGGGGAAGTGGGCGGCGCCGATCAGGACCGGGTGGGCCCGGCGGCCGGCGTAGGCGGCCGCGGCGAGGTCGGCGGGGCCGGTGTGGGCCGCGAGCAGGCGGCGGACCGCCTCCGGGGTGACGCCCGGGGTGTCCACCAGCAGGACCAGCGCCGCCGTCGTGCCCGGGGGCAGCGCGGCCAGGCCGGCGAGCAGCGAGGAGGCCATGCCGGTGGGCCAGTCGGGATTGTCGACGAGTCGACAGTCGTCGGCAACGTCCACCCGGGCCCGCACCTCGGCGGCCGCCGCGCCCAGCACCGCCACCGCCCCGGCGCAGCCGCCCGCCCGGGCCGTCGCCAGCGCGTGCTCCAGCAGCGGCCGCCCCCGGTAGGGGAGGAGCGCCTTCGGACGCCCGCCCAGCCGGGACCCGCCGCCCGCCGCCAGCACCAGGGCCGGCACCCGCAGTTCCGCCATGCCCGCCAGTCTGCCCCCGACCCCCGCCCGGCCGCCTTGGACGATCCGACAGGCCGCACCGGCCCGGCCGCCACCGCTCCCGGCCGTTCCGTCCCTGGACCGGCCCCCCGCCGCCCCCGTTCACTGGCCCCATGGCACCGCGCACCACTGACGCCCCCGCCGACGCCCCCGCACCGCTGGCCGACCGGTACGGCCGGGTCCACACCGACCTGCGGATCTCGCTCACCGACCGGTGCAACCTGCGCTGCACCTACTGCATGCCCGCCGAAGGGCTCGACTGGCTGCCGCGCGACCAGACCCTCGACGACGACGAACTGCTGCGCCTGGCCGGCATCGCCGTCCACCGCCTCGGCATCCGCACCCTGCGGCTGACCGGCGGCGAACCGCTGCTGCGCCGCGGCCTGCCCGGCCTGGTGGCCCGGCTGGCCGGCCTCGGCGCCGAACTCTCGCTCACCACCAACGGCATCGGACTCGCCCGGCGGGCAACGGAGTTGAAGCAGGCCGGACTACACCGGGTGAACGTCAGCCTGGACACCCTGCGCCCCGAGCGGTACGCGGCGCTCACCCGCCGCGACCGGCTCCCCGACGTGCTGGCCGGGCTGGCCGCCGCCCGGGCCGCCGGGCTGGCGCCGGTGAAGGTCAACGCGGTGCCGGTGCGCGGCGTCAACGAGGACGAACTCGTCGACCTGGTCGAGTTCGCCGTCGACGGCGGCTACCGGATGCGGTTCATCGAATCGATGCCGCTGGACGCCCAGGGCGCCTGGGACCGCGCCGCGATGGTCACCGCCGACGAGATCCTCGACGTCCTCGCCGCCCGCTGGCGCCTCGTCCCGGTCGGCCGGCACGGCAACGCGCCCGCCGAGGAGTGGCGGCTGGCCGGCACCGACCACGTGGTCGGCGTCATCGCCTCCGTCACCCGCCCGTTCTGCGGCGGCTGCGACCGGGTCCGGCTCACCGCCGACGGCCAGCTGCGCAACTGCCTGTTCGCCACCGAGGAGTCCGACCTGCGGGCCCTGCTGCGCGGCGGCGCCGACGACGCCCGGATCGAACGGGCCTGGCGGGACTGCGTCGCCCGCAAGGCGCCCGGGCACCGGATCGGCGACGAGGGCTTCGTCCGGCCGGACCGGCCGATGTCGGCGATCGGCGGCTGAAGGCGGGGGAGGGGGGCGGTCGGCGGCGTGCGTCCCGCTGGCGGGTGCGGGGCGACGGCCGGAATTCCGGCTGACGCCGGGCGGGCGGCGGGTCAGGATGTCCGGGTGCCGTCCTGACGAGTGAGAGGCAGCCCGCATGCCGGACCACCATCCCGCACCACAGCCGACCGAGCCGACGACCGAGCCGACGACCGAGCCGACGGCCGAGCTGACGGCCGAGCTGACGACCGAGCTGACGGCCGAACTGGTGGTGGACGCCGCCGTCCCCGTGGCACCGGCCCTCTCGCCGGACGGCCGCCTGGTCGCCTACGCGGTGGTCGGCACCGGCGGCGACGGGCGTCCGCGCGCCTCCTCTGGGTCGCGGCCGCCGACGGCGGCACGCCGCCGCGCAGGCTGGCCGACGGCACGGCCCCGGGCCCCGCCCCGAAGTGGGCGCCGGACTCGTCCGCCGTCCTCTTCACCGCCGACCACGAGGAGTCGGGCACCACCCGGCTCCAGCGGGTCCGCCCGGACGGCGGCGGGCAGGCCGTCGGGCCGGAGGTCCTGGCCGGGTGGCGCGGCGGCGTCGCCGACCACTGCCCGCTCCTCGACGGCCGCACCGTCGCCCTGCTCGCCGAGGACGAACCCACCGCCGAGGACGAGCGCCGCGCGGCCGAGCGCGACGACGCCAAGGTCTGGGGCCGGCACCTCCCCGTCGCCCGGCTGCGCCTGCTCGACCTGGAGAGCGGCGGGCTGCGCACGGTGGCCGGCCTCGGCGACCGGCACGTGGTCGGGCTGGCCCAGCGCCCGGACGGCGGCCCGCTGGCGGTGCTGAGCCGGCCCACCCCCGAGGTCGACCCCGGGGCCGGGACGGCGGAACTGCACCTGGTCGACCCGGAGTCGGGGACCGTGCACGACCTGGGGCCGGTCGGGTCCGAGGCGAGCTCCCCGGTCTGGTGGCAGCGGGACGGCGCCTGGCACCTGGCCCACCTGGCGGTGACCCCCGGGCACCTGGTCGGCGGGCTCGCCGTGCTCGACACCGTGCCGCCGGCGACCGGACCGGCCACCGGCCACCGCAACCTCACCGAGGGCCTGCCGGTCTGCCCGGCCGAGCTGGTGCAGGTCGCGGACGGCCCCCCGCTCGCGCTGTTCGCCGAAGGGCTGGACACCGCGCTGCACCGGCTCGACCCGGGGCCGCTGCGGTTCCGCCGAATGTCCTCGGCCCCCGGCCTGCTGGCCGGCCTCACCGCGAGCCGCTCCGGGGACACCGTCGCCCTGCTGGCGAGCACCGCGTACGAGCCCGGGAACGTCCACGCCGGACCGGCCGGCGGCGCGCTGGTCCGGCTCAGTGACACCCGCCCGGAACTGCGCGGGATCCGCTGGGGCGTCCAGGAGCGCCTGGGCTACCGGGCCCCCGACGGGCCGGAGTTGGACGGCCTGCTGGTGCTGCCGGCCGGCCGGACCCGGGCGGACGGCCCGTTCCCGCTGGTCACCCTGGTCCACGGCGGCCCCTACGCCCGCTCCGCCGACGCGTTCGCCCTCACCGTGGTCGACTGCGGCCAGTGGCTGGCGACCGCCGGGTACGCGGTCTTCCTGCCCAACCCCCGGGGCGGCTCGGGGCACGGCCACGCGTTCGCCGCCACGGCCGCGGGCGCGGTCGGCGGCGACGAGTGGTCCGACGTCCTCGCCGGGATCGACCTGCTGGTGGCGCAGGGCGTCGCCGACCCGCAGCGGCTGGGGATCTCCGGCTGGAGCCACGGCGGCTTCCTGGCGGCCTGGGCGGTCGCCCGCTCGGACCGGTTCAGGGCCGCCCTGGTGGGCGCGGGCATCAGCGACTGGGGCCTGCAGGCCGGGACCGGCGACTGGGGGACGCTCGACGCGGCGCTCGGCGGCAGCACCGGGTGGGACGGCCCCGGACCGCACCCGCACGACCGGAACAGCCCGATCTCGTACGCCGCCGCGATCCGCACCCCGGTCCTGATCCTGCACGGCGAACAGGACACCAACGTCCCGCTCGGCCAGGCGGTCCACCTGCACCGCGCCCTGCGCCACTTCGGGGTCGAGCACGAGCTCGTCGTCTACCCCCGCGAGGGCCACGGCCTGGAGGAGCGCGCCCACCGGCTCGACGCCCTGCGGCGGATCCGGGCCTGGTTCGACCGCCGGCTGTAGACCGGGCCGGGACGGGGGCCGGGGGGCTGCTGTCGCCGGGCCGGCAGCCGGGCGTAGGGTGCCCGGACGGGCCCCGGTGTCGGACCGGCGGGGCCGCAGGACGGGGGTGGGCGGCATGACGGGGGCCTGGGACGGTGCGGGGCTGCCGCCGGTGGCGGCGGCGCGGGTCGCCGAGGGGCGGGACGGCGGGACGTGGTCGTCGGCGCTGTCCACGGGCGAGTTCGCCGCGATCAGGTCGGTCGGGTTCGAGCCGGTCGGCCAGGTGATGGGGTCGGCGGTCTACCGGGTCGGCCGCAGCGGCCAGTACTGGGGGTACCACGCCTGCGGCTACCGCAGCGGGTGGTTCAACGGCGGCAACCCCGCGCCCGTCGCCCTGTCCGGGCAGGGCGCGCCCTCCGCCGCCCTGGTGCAGGTGCTGGACGACGCCCGGCGCGCCGCACTGGGCCGGATGACCGCCGAGTGCACCGCGCTCGGCGGGGACGGCGTGGTGGCGGCCCGGCTGACGATGGCTCCGTTCCCGGCCGCGCCGCACTGCCTGGAGTTCAAGGTGATCGGCACCGCGGTCCGCGCCGCGGGGAACGTCCGCCCGTACCGCCCTTTCACCTCGCACCTGGACGGCGCGGGCTTCGCCAAACTGATCACCGCGGGCTGGGTGCCGGTCGGCCTGCTGGTCGGCATGTCGGTCGGGGTGCGCCACGACGACTACCGGACCGGCCTGCAGCGGTTCTCCTGGTCCAACCAGGAGGTGGACGGCTGGACCGACCTGGTCCGGCAGGTCCGGGCCGACGCCCGGGCCCAGCTGCGCCGGCAGGCGGCCCGCTGCGGCGGCCGGGGCGTGATCCTCGCCGACCACGGCCTGCGGGTCTGGGAGGAACCCTGCCTGGCCAGGGACAAGCAGACCGACCACATCACCGAGAGCACCCTGGTCGGCACCGCCGTCGTCCGCTTCGCCACCGCCCCCGCCCGGCCGCGCACCCTCACCGTCATGCCGCTGAACGGCGACGGCGACCGGCTGCGCCGCCGCCTCGCCCAGGCGGCCCGCCGGTAGCGGCGGACCCCCACCGGACCGCACGCCACACCGGCGCCGTACACCGCGCACCAGCGCCGCACGCCATACCGGCGCCTGACACCGCACCAGCGCCGCACGTCACATCAGCACAGCCATGGGGAGACTGACCGGATGAACACCTTCGATCCCACCGCGCAGGGCGTGCCGGCCGACGCGATGCGGCGGCTCGCCGAGTTGCAGCCCGGCAAGCCGGGCTCGATCTTCACCAGCGACCTGTCGGTCAACGAGTTCCTGCTGGTCCGAGAGGCCGGGTTCCGGCCGATCGGGCTGGTCCTGGGCAGTTCGATCTACCACGTCGGGATCCAGCTCGGCCGCTGGGGCAAGAACCAGGAGCTGGAGACGCTCAGCCAGGCCATGTACCACGCGCGCGAGTTGGCGATGGCCCGGATGGAGGCCGAGGCCGCGACCCTGGGCGCGGACGGGATCGTCGGCGTCCGGCTGAGCGTGGAGGCGCGGGACTTCGGCGCGGACATCGCCGAGTTCATCGCCATCGGCACCGCCGTCAAGGCCGACCACCCCGCGCCCGGCGGCACCGACTGGCGCAACAACAAGGGCCAGCCGTTCACCTCCGACCTCTCCGGCCAGGACTTCTGGACCCTGATCCGGGCCGGCTACGCGCCGCTCGGCATGACCATGGGCACCTGCGTCTACCACATCGCGCACCAGAAGATGAGCTCGGTCTTCTCCAACCTCGGCAAGAACGTGGAGATCGAGCCGTTCACCCAGGCCCTGTACGACGCCCGCGAGTTGGCGATGGCCCGGATGCAGGCCGAGGCCGAGGCGCTGGGCGCCGAGGGGATCGTCGGGGTGCAGCTCAACGCGCACAACCACCGCTGGGGCGGCCACACCACGGAGTTCTTCGCCATCGGCACCGCGGTCCGCCCGCTGCGCGAGGACCACGAGATCGAACGGCCCACCATGGTGCTGAGCCTGGACGGCTGAGGCCCGGACCGCCGCCGCGCCCCGGACCCGTAGGCTCGCTGCGGACAGCGCGGGCGCACCCGCCGACCGACCGCACCGAGGAGTGACATGACCGACGGCCAGCTCGAACCGGCCGCCCCGGACGAGGGCTCGATCGACCTGCTGACGGCCGCCCTCCGCCGGGACGCCGCCGACCTGGAGGCGTACACCCGGGTGCTGGCCGGCGCGCTCGCGGACGCCCTCCCGGCGGACGCGGTGACGGTCGGGCGCCGGCGCGGCCTGGCCGACCGGATGGCCGGGCGGCCAGGCCGGATCGAGCGGCTGGACGTCTCGACCGACGGGCAGCGGCTCAGCCTGACCGTCACCGGGGGGCGGGCGGTGGCCGAGGTGTGCCAGGTGGTGCGCGGCGTGGTGCTGTCGCGGCGGCCGGTGCCGCTCGACGAGTGGACCCGGGAGCTGGCCGCGGCCCTCACCGCCCGGGCCCGCTCCGACGCCCGCGCCCGGGAGGCGCTGGAACGGCTGCTGCTCGGCGACCGGTGACCGGTGACCGGGGGCGGGGCGCCGGGGTCGGCGACCGGTGACGGGGGCCGAGGGCTGGGGCGCCGGGGCCGGTGACCGGTGATCTTCGGTCGGTGGCGGAGCGGGAACGGGTCAGGCGTGCGGCGGGACGATATTTGCCCGTTTTGTGAGGTGGGTCATGCTGCGGCCCGAACGGCTTGACCCGGCGGGGCGGGGCTGGTCTCCTGGTGGGCCGTCAGAGTCGCCCAGCCGCAGAGGAACACCGTGCGCTCCCGCCGTACCGCCGCAGTCGCCGTCCTGTTGCTCGCCCCGTTGGCCCTCGCCGGGTGCACCAGTGCGAAGAAGGGGCCCTCGGGCGGTGCGGGCTCCGGCTCCGGCTCCGGGGCGGTGTCGCAGGGCACGAACCCGCTGCAGAACCCGGACGGCACCAAGCCCGGCCTGGCGCCCGTCACCGCCGACGCCGACAAGAAGGCCGGACGCGACCTGATCGCCCAGGTCAAGACGGCCGACCCGGGCCCGAAGACCGGCTACGACCGGGACCAGTTCGGACCGGCCTGGACGGACAACGTGGACGGCGTGCCGATGGGGCACAACAACTGCGGGACCAGGGACGACGTGCTGGCCCGCGACGGCAAGGGCGTCGAGCACAAGGACGGCTCCGCCTGCGTGGTCACCGCGATGACCATCTGGGATCCGTACACCGGCAAGACCGTGCAGTGGACCAAGCAGCAGCCGTCGAAGATCCAGATCGACCACGTGATGCCGCTGTCCTACGACTGGCAGCAGGGCGCCTCGCAGTGGGACAAGGCCAAGCGGGTGCAGATCGCCAACGACCCGCTCAACCTGATCCCCGCCGACGGCTCGCAGAACGCCTCGAAGGGCGACGCCGGCCCGGCGACCTGGCTGCCCGCCAACACTGAGATCCGCTGCTCGTACGCGATCCGCTGGGCGCAGGTGTCGCTGAAGTACCAACTGCCGGTGACGCCCGCCGACAAGAAGACCATGCTCGCGCTGTGCGGCGGCTGAGGCGGGGAGCCGGGCGCGCCCGGAACGGCTGGTATTACTAGGACATGCAGGAAGAGATTGCACGCTCCGCGATCGACACGTTCATCTCCGCGTTCAACGCCTCGGACGACAGCTACGTCGCGGCTCTGCTCGCCCAGGCCCTGACCTCGGACGTGGTCTTCTGGGGGCCGCTGGGACGCAGCGAAGGGATCGCGGCGGTCGAGCGGTTCGTGCTGGACATCCGGCACCACCCGGCGGGGACCGGCACGATGGCGCGCTGCTCGGCGGTGGACGTGCCCGACGAGTGGGCCCGGTACCGGTGGGTCTTCACCACGCCGGACGGCGGTCCCCGCCTGGTGGGGACGGACGTGGTCCACCTGCGGCGGAGCCTCATCGACCAGGTCATCGTCTTCGCGGGGGAGATCGGACCGCTCGCCCCCTGAGCCGACGGCCCGAGGCCGTCCGGGCTCCCCGGGGGTGGGGAGTCCGGACGGCCTCGGGGGCTTTCCGGGGCGGGCGCGCCGGTCTCCGGTCAGAGGCCGGGGGACTTGGGCGCCGCGGTCAGGTCGTACAGGGTGGTGCTGCCGACGGTCTTGGCGGTGTAGGTGGACTCCACCCAGGAGGTGATCTCCGAGGAGTAGTTGGAGCCGCCCATGCTGCCGCCGCCCATGCCGCCGAAGCCGCCGCCGCCGATGAACCAGTGCACCTTGCCCTCCTTGACCAGCTGCTTGAAGCCGTCGAGGGAGAGCGACGGGTCGCTGCCGTTGAAGCCGCCCAGCGCCATCACCGGTTCGCCGCTGGCGAGTTGGTAGCTGGCCTGGTTCTGCGAGCCGACGGCGGCCGCGACCCAGGTGTACTTGCCGGCGTCCTGCTTGAGCAGGTCGGCCACCTCGGAGGAGACCCGGGCGCCGTTCAGCAGGCCGCCCATGCCGCCGCCGCCCATGCCGCCACCGAAGCCGCCGCGGCCGGTGCGGCCGTCCCGGCTCTCGCCGGTGCTGCCGGTGCCGGTACCGCCGGGGAAGCCCGGGAAGGTGCCGGTGCTGCCGGTGCCGGTGCCGTTCCGGGTGCCGCCGGGGAAGTTCGGCATGCCGCCGCCGTTGGTGCCGCCGGTGCCGGTGCCGGTGCCGGGGAAGCCCGGGAAGGTGCCGTTCTGGCCGCCGTTGCGGTTGCCGCCGGGGAAGCCGCCTGCGCCGCCCGGGAAGCCGCCCCGGCCGCCGAAGCCGCCGCTCCGGACGGCCGGTCCGGCGGTGACGATGGAGCCGCTGTGGCCGGTGGAGACGGTGTCGAGGGCGTACGCGGCCGGGCCGGCCAGGCCGGCGGCCAGCGCGGTGAGGCCCGCGACGGTGGCGATCCGGCGGCCGGGGCGGCCGGGGATGCGGCCGGCCAGCAGCAGGGCGATCGCGGCCAGGACGCCGCCGATCAGCACCGCGTTTCGCAGCCAGGGCACGAACTGCGAGCTGCGGCCCAGCAGTTGGTGCGCCCACCAGGCGGTGACGGCGACCGTGACGGCCAGCACGGCCGCGTACGGGAGGCGGTGGCGGGCCCGCCACAGGCCGTCGGCGCCCATGCCGACCAGGGCGGCGACCGCCGGGACGAGGGCCACCGTGTAGTACTGGTGGAAGATGCCGGACATGAAGCTGAAGGTCAGCGCGGTGGAGAGCAGCCAGCCGCCCCAGACCAGGAAGCCGATCCGGGCCGAGTCGGTGCGCGGGTGACGGCGGGTCGCCCACAGGCCGAAGAGCAGCAGGATCAGCGCGGCGGGCATCAGCCAGGCGATCTGCCCGCCGATGTCGCCGTCGAACAGCCGGGTGATGCCGGTGGAACCCCACATGCCACCGCCACCGCCGCCCGCCCGGCCGCCACCGCCGCCGACCGAGCCGGTCTCGTCGCCGGTGATCCGGCCGAAGCCGTTGTAGCCGAAGGTCAGCGAGAGGAAGGAGTTGTCCTGCGAGCCGCCGATGTACGGGCGGGCGGAGGCCGGCATCAGCTCGACGATCGCCACCCACCAGCCGCCGGCCGCCAGCATGGCGAGGGTGCCGTACAGCAGTTGGAGGAAGCGGCGGCCCGGGTTGGTGGGCGCGCAGACCAGGTAGACCAGGGCGAACGCGGGCAGCACCAGGAACGCCTGCAGGGTCTTGGTGAGGAAGCCCAGGCCGAACATCACGCCGACGAACACCAGCCAGCGGGTGGAGGCCGTCTCGGTGGCCCGGACGGTGCCGTACGCGGCCAGCGTGAGCAGCAGCACCAGCAGGGCGTCCGGGTTGTTGAAGCGGAACATCAGCGCCGCGACCGGGGTGAGCGCCAGCGCGGCGCCCGCGACCAGGCCGGCCAGCGGGGTGAAGCGGCGGCGCACCGTCGCGTACACGGTGGCGACCGTGCCGACGCCCATCAGCACCTGCGGGGCCAGCACGCTGAACGAGCTGAGGCCGAACAGGCGGGCGGAGAGCGCCATCGGCCACAGCGACAGCGGCGGCTTGTCGACGGTGATGAAGTTCGCCGAGTCCGAGGAGCCGAAGAACATCGCCTTCCAGCTGACCGAGCCGGCCTGCACGGCGGCCGAGTAGAAGGCGTTCGCCCAGCCGGAGGCGGTCAGGTTCCAGAAGTACAGGACGGCCGTCGCCAGCAGCAGGCCGAGGAACGCCGGACGCACCCACCGCGGGTCGTCCGGGCGTCCGCGCCAGGTGCGGGCGGGCAGGGTGCGCAGCCGGCCGGCCCAGGAGGCTCGGCCCTTCGGGCCGGCGGGGGCAGCGCGACGGGCGGGAACAGCGTCTCAGCGGGCCGCTCGCGTTCGGCCCCGGCGGGCGGGAGCGGCGCCGCCTCGGGCCACGCGGTCGGCCCGGCTGCGGCGTCGGCCGCGACCGCCGGTGGCGGGTAGTTCGCGGCGTCGGGCCACGGCTCGCTGGTCGGAGGAACGGAACTGGACGTGGTCATGGGCAATACGCTCGGAGGCGAGGCTGAGAGGTTGATGAGAGGGGGCTATGAGGCCGCTCTAATCTCCGGGCGTACGGGTGGACCTGCGCTGCCGCGCGGGGTCTGACGCGGTGTCAGCCGGCCGCGGGGGCCGGGGTGGGCGGGGCGAGGCGGGTGCCGAGCCAGGTGAGGGCCGGGGGGATCTCGCGGGTCCAGGTGTGGAAGTTGTGGCCGCCGCTGTCCAGGGTGATGGTGGACACCCGGGTCGGGGCCTTGAACGCGGCGACCATCTGCTGGGTGGGCTGGTAGTTCTCCTCGTTGCGGCTGGTGGCCAGCAGCAGCGAGACCGGCGGGGCGGGGTGGTTGCGCAGCCGCCACAGCAGGTCGTTGTCCTGCTTGACCTGGTCGCTGCCGCCGAACAGGTCGCCGGTGGTGGGGTCGTTGTGCACCTCGTAGTAGCCGGACAGCGAGATCGCCGCGCGGTACGCGTCGGGCTTGCGCACCGCGAACTTGACGGCGCAGTAGCCGCCGGTGGAGTCGCCGATCACGGCCCGCGACTCGGGCCGGTCGTCGACCCGGTAGGAGGCGGACATCGCCTTCGGCAGGTCCTCGGTGAAGAAGGTCTCCACCTGCGGGCCGTTCGGGACGTCCATGCACTCGGTGTCGCGGTTGCCGACCAGGGTGGGCCGCATCATCACCAGCACGGTGGGCGGCAGCTCCCTGGCCTCGATGGCCTTCAGGGTGGACGCCGGGTACTGCAGCAGCGAGATCAGCTTCTCCGGGGTGCCCGGGTAGCCGGACAGCGCCAGCACCATCGGGAAGCGGCTGTTCGCGTAGGCGGGCTGGAAGTACTGCGGCGGCAGGTAGACGTACGCGGGGGTGCCGGTCAGGCCGGTGCCGGTGCCGTGGATCTCCACCTTCTGGATCACCCCGGAGCGGTCCTGGGCGGAGCCCTGCGCGGAGTACATCTTCTGCTCGCCGGTCACCGAGACGGCCTTGCCGCCGGGCTGGTGGTCGACCACGGTGCCGGGGCTGCCGTCCAGGCCGAGCAGGTCGCTCCAGGTCGAGTAGAAGCCGAAGTACGAGTTGGCGACCAGCCCCATGGCGACCAGCACCGCGACCTGGGTGCCGAGGAACGCCCCGATCCGGCCGAGCCAGGACCGCCAGCCCCGCCCGCCGAGCCGGGGCCACAGCCACATGGTGGCGGCGAACGCGGCGACGGCCGCCAGGACGGCGATGATCTGCAGCGGAAGTCCGGTCAGGCTGGGCACCCGATGATCGTAAGGTACGCCTTCACGAAGCTCACAGTCGGCTCCCAGCAGGTTCACGGTTTGGCCAAGGCGGCCCCAAGCACACCCCAACCCGCCTGCGGCGCGGGCCCGGGCTGAGAAGGCGGCGGCCCGCCGCACCCATGGGGAAGGTGCGGCGGGCCGCCGGTCCGGGGAGGGGTCAGCCCAGGCTGGTGGAGATGGTGTTGAGCAGGGTGGAGTTGTCGTCGTCGTTCTCCAGGGCGAAGGCGAACATGCCGCCCAGACCCTTGTTCTTCGCGTACGCGGCGCGGGCCTGGATGGCCTTCGGGTCGTCGCCGGTCCAGAAGTTGGTGCCGTCGTAGACCCAGGTGCTCTCGGTCACCGGGTCCCAGTGGGTGTTCTGGGCGGTGAGGGCGAGCTCGCGCCAGCTGGCCAGGCCGGCCTCCTGGCTGCCGGGCTTGGCCGGGGTGGCGCCGGTGGCCTTCTGGTACAGGCCGTAGTTGTCACCGGCCTGGACGCCGGTCCAGCCGCGGAAGTAGAACGGGATGCCGAGGATGATCTTGTTGGACGGGAAGCCGCCCTTGATCCCGTACTCGGGCAGGCCGGTGGTGTACGCGGCCAGCGTGGTGTCCACGTTGTACTTGGCGGTGCCGGGGGCGATCGGCGTGGTCGGGTCGGCCGGGCTGTCGTGCAGCGGGTCCTGGAGGTTGGTCGGACCGGTGGCGTCCCACGAGCCGTGCATGTCGTACGTCATGATGTCGGCGTAGTCCAGGTACTTGCCGATCTGGTCGGTCTCGATGTACTGGATCTTGTCCTGGCCGGACGGCAGCGCCGCGGTGAGCAGGAACTTCTTGCCGACGCTCGCGCCGTACGAGTCGAGCTGGCTGCGGAACTCGGCGAGCAGCGCGGTGAAGTTCTGCTTGTCGGCCGCGGAGTAGTGGTTGCCGGTGTGGCCGCCGGCCGAGCCCGGGTACTCCCAGTCGATGTCGATGCCGTCGAAGATGCCCGCGCCGGTGGCCGCGCCGCCGGAGGCGTCGCCCGCCACGCCCGTCGGCAGGTTGCCCTTGAGGAACATGTCGATGCAGGAGGAGACCAGCTTCTTGCGCGAGGCGTCGGTGGCCGCCGCGTCGGAGAAGTACTTGGAGTACGTCCAGCCGCCCAGCGAGAGGGTGACCCGCAGGTTGGGGTTCTTCGCCTTGAGCTGGCGCAGCTGGTTGAAGTTGCCCTTCAGCGGCTGCTGCCAGTCGTCGGCCGAGCCGTCGACCGAGATGGCGTTCGAGTAGTCCATCTGGTAGTCGGCGTACGCGTCGGCCGCGCCGTCGCCCGCGTTCGGGTTGTCCTCGTGGCTGGCGTCGGACGCCTTGACGGCCTCGAAGCAGTTGAGGTTGGTCGGGTGGATGTTCTCGAACGCGTAGGAGATCACGTCGAGCTTGCCGGCCGCGCCCGAGGTGTCCACGTTCTTCGGGTAGTAGGCGGCGTCGTAGACCGACCACTGGTCGAAGTAGGCCGACTTGAGCGGCTTGGCGGCGGGCGCGGCGGAGGTGGTGGCGCTCACCGCGGCGGACTGCTGGGAGGCGTGCCCGGCCTTGTCGTACGCCTGCACGGTGAAGGTGTACGAGGTGTTCGGCAGCAGCGAGGAGACGGCGATGGTGGTGCCCATCGAGGTGCCGACCAGCTGGCCCTTCGACCACACCTTGTAGCCGACGTAGTTGTCGGTGGAGTCGGTGGAGGCGTTCCACTTCAGCACCACGGCGTTCGAGGTGGCCTTGGTGACCGCCACCCCGCCCGGCACGGTGATCTTGCCGTCGCCCGAGGGGCCGTTGCCGGTGCCCGAGCTGGAGCTCGCGGACGGCGACGGGGAGGTCGAGTTCGACGGGCTGGGGGAGGTGGAGTTGGACGGGCTCGGCGAGGCCGAGGTCGAGCCGGACGGGCTCGGCGAGGCGCTGGTGCCGGTGCTGGTGGAGGGGGACGGGCTGGAGCTGCCGCCGCCGTCCGGGCCGGTCAGGGTCAGGTCGTCCGCCTGGTAGGCGCCGGTGCCGTACCAGCCGTGGGTGAACACCGTCACCGAGGTGGTCGACGCGCCCGTGGTGAAGGTGGTGCTCAGCTGGGTGTAGTTGGTGGCGCCGGGCGTCCAGGTGGAGGCGTTGACGCCGGTGCCGGTGGCGCCCAGGTACACGTAGCTGCCCTTGAGGAAGCCGGAGAGGGTGTACTTGGTGTTCGGCTGGACGGTGACGGTCTGCTGGCACTGGCCGGTGTCCGCGGCGGTGGCGTTGCCGTTCAGGGCGTAGGAGCCGCCGTGCACGGGGGTGGTGACCACCGAGCCGCTGGTGCAGGTCCAGCCGCTCAGCGTGCCGGACTCGAAGTCGCCGTTGGCGAGCAGGTTGACGGTGGCCGCCGAGGCGGAACCGAGCGAGAGCGCGAGCGCGGTGGAGCCGACCGTCATCGCGGCGGCCACCACCAGGGCGCCGGCGCGGCGGCGGGAGGGGGCCCGGCGCGGGGTCGGTTCGGTGGTGGGCGTGGCCCGTTCAAGCATGGAGGAACCTCCGGAGAAGTGGGGTTGTCCGGTAGGTGCGGCGGCCGTGGGGACCAGGTGGGAGCCTGCGCGCCTGGGGTGAGCGCGTCACCTAGATTGGACTGGACCATTCGCCCGGGTCAAGGATTTCGGCCCACGAACCGTCAGGAACCTTTCCGATCGGTCCTTTTGCGGGAGCGGGTCCGGAGCGGGGGTGGCGCCGTTGTGCGCCCCTGGCTCGTAGTTGCACATGACTTGCAATTACGAGCGGATAAAAGGAAAGATGGCCCAGCTCACCGCCCCCGCGGCACCCTGTTCGGAAGGAAGTCCCATGGCAGCGCCCAGCCGTCTGCGCGACCGGCTCACCCGGGAGGAGTGGCTCCGGCTCGCCGGGATGGGCGGGTTCGTCCTGCTCCTGCACGTGGTGGGCTGGGTCACCCTGCTCGCGGTGATCGCCCCGAGGCACTACGACGTGGGCGGCCAGGTGTTCGGCGCCGGGATGGGCCTCACCGCCTACACCCTGGGCATGCGGCACGCCTTCGACGCCGACCACATCGCGGCGATCGACAACACCACCCGCAAGCTGATGGGCCAGGGCAAGCGCCCGCTCTCGGTGGGCTTCTGGTTCTCGCTCGGCCACTCGTCGATCGTCTTCGGGCTGTGCGCGCTGCTGGCGTTCGGGATCCGCTCGCTGGCCGGGCAGGTCGAGTCGGACGACTCGACGCTGCACCAGGCCACCGGCCTGATCGGGGTCAGCGTCTCCGGCACCTTCCTGGTGCTGATCGGCCTGATCAACCTGGGCGCGTTCAACGGCATCCTCAAGGTGTTCCGCAAGATGCGCCGGGGCGAGTTCGACGAGGCCGAGCTGGAGCGCCAGTTGGACAAGCGCGGCTTCCTGAACCGGATCCTCGGCCGGGTCACCCGGGCGGTCACCAAGCCCTGGCACATGTACCCGGTGGGCCTGCTGTTCGGCCTCGGCTTCGACACCGCCACCGAGGTCTCGCTGCTGGTGCTGGCGGGCGGCGCGGCCGCGTTCGCGCTGCCCTGGTACGCGCTGCTGGTGCTGCCGATCCTGTTCGCGGCCGGCATGAGCCTGCTCGACACCATCGACGGCTCGTTCATGAACTTCGCCTACGAGTGGGCGTTCTCCAAGCCGGTCCGGAAGATCTACTACAACCTGACGGTGACCGGCCTGTCGGTGGTGGTGGCGCTGGTGATCGGCGTGATCGAACTGGTCGGGCTGCTCGCGGAGAAGCTGGACATCACCGGCGGACCGATCGGCTGGATCGGCTCGCTGGACCTCAACCTGGTCGGCTACGTGATCGTCGGCCTGTTCGTGGTCACCTGGGCCGGGGCGCTGGCGTTCTGGAAGTTCGGCCGGGTCGAGCAGAAGTGGGGCGCGGGGCTGCGCGAGCAGTCGTAACGCGGCGGGCGGGCCGACGGCCGTCGGTCGTCGGCTGTCGGCCGGGATTCGCGGTTCGCGGTTCGCGGTTCGCAGGGGAGGGGTGCCCGTCCGGGCGCCCCTTCTGGCGTTCCCGGGGCGGGAGGTTCGCGCAGGTGGGGAACTGTTCACGTCCGCACCCTTGTCGCGTCAACTTCTACGCGCGTATCTTCTGGAACCGGATCTACGCGAGTAGCCCGACAGGGCCCGTCCGGACGCCCGGACCGGCCCTGGCCGACAGCCTTCTGACGAACCCTCACCACCCGGAGCGCCCCGGCGGCGCCCCGGGCTTCGGTCCTGCCGTGAAGGAGCCCCGCAACGGTGCCCAGCCCCACTCCCGTCCGCCGTTCCCGCCGCACCCTGCTGCGCGTCACCGCGACGGCCGCGGTCGCCGCGTCCGTGCTGGCCGTCCCGCTGCCGGGCGCGTCCGCCGCGCCGTCCACCGGCGCGGTGATCGCCGAGGTGTACGGCGGCGGCGGCAACTCCGGCGCAACGCTGAAGAACGACTTCATCGAGCTGGGCAACCCGTCCGGCGCGGCCTTCGGCCTGGCCGGCTACAGCGTGCAGTACCTGCCCGGCAGCCCGAGCGCCTCCAGCCAGTGGGGCGTCACCCCGCTGACCGGCTCGGTCGCCCCCGGCGGCCGCTACCTGGTCGCCGAGGCCGCGGGCACCGGCGGCGCCGCCGCCCTGCCCGCCGCCGACGCCAGCGGCAACCTGGCGCTGTCGGCCACCAGCGGCACCGTCGCCCTGGTCAACGGCACCGACGCGCTGACCTGCAAGACCGCCGCCGACTGCGCCGCCGACCCGCGGATCGTCGACCTGGTCGGCTTCGGCACCGCCGTGGTCCGCGAGGGCAGCGGCCCGGCCGCGGGCGCGTCCAACACCGCCTCGGTGGCGCGCGGCGCCGCGCTCGCCGACACCGACGACAACGCCAAGGACCTCACGGTCGGCGACCCGACGCCCACCAACACCAAGGGCGAGACCACCGGCGGCAGCACCACCCCCGGCGGCGGCGACGGCGGCACCACCCCGCCGGTGCCCGGCGCGCTGCGGATCCACGACATCCAGGGCACCACCCGGACCTCGCCGAAGAACGGACAGACCGTCACCAACGTGCCGGGCGTCGTCACCGGCGTGCGCGGGTACGGCACCAAGGGCTTCTGGATCCAGGACCCGAACCCGGACAACGACCCGGCCACCAGCGAGGGCGTGTTCGTCTACACCTCCGCCGCCCCGACCGTGAAGGTCGGCGACTCGGTGCTGGTCACCGCCAAGGTCAGCGAGTACTACCCGAACAGCTCCGGCGGCTCGCAGTCGATCACCGAACTGACCGGCGCGAAGACCACCGTGCTCTCCTCCGGCAACCCGGTGCCCGCGCCGGTCGTGCTGGACGGCGCGAACATCCCGGCCGCCTACGCCCCCGACGCGGCCGGCGGCTCGATAGACGGCCTGCCGCTGGACCCGTCGAAGTACGCCCTCGACCTCTACGAGTCGCTGGAGGGCATGAACGTCCAGGTCGCCGACGTGCCGGTGGTGCAGGCCACCGACAAGTACAACGAGCTGTGGGTGGACGCCGGTTCGGCCGACCCGCGGACCGGCCGCGGCGGCGTGGTCTACCTCGGCTACGACAAGCCCAACAGCGGCCGGATCATGGTCCAGTCGCTGCCGCCGCTGACCGAGACGCCGTTCCCGGTCGCCAACGTCGGCGACCAGCTGACCGGCGCCACCGCCGGCCCGCTCGACTACAACCAGTTCGGCGGTTACACCATCGCCGCCAACACCCTGGGCACCGTCCGGGACAACGGCCTGCGGCGCGAGGTCGCCGACCGGGCGCTGCCCAGCGAACTCTCCATCGCCACCTACAACGTGGAGAACCTCGA
Source organism: Kitasatospora sp. YST-16 (assembly GCF_026802215.1). Classification (NCBI taxonomy): domain Bacteria; kingdom Bacillati; phylum Actinomycetota; class Actinomycetes; order Kitasatosporales; family Streptomycetaceae; genus Kitasatospora; species Kitasatospora sp. YST-16. The sequence continues at coordinate 1,465,493 of NZ_CP113837.1, read as the reverse complement.
CCCGAGCGACGGCCCGGCCAAGTTCGCCGAGCTCGCCCAGGCCGTCGTCACCAACCTGCGCTCGCCCGACATCATCGCCCTGGAGGAGATCCAGGACGACAACGGCGCCGTCAACGACGGCACCGTGGACGCCTCGCTCACCGTCAAGACCTTCACCGACGCGATCAAGGCGGCCGGCGGCCCGTCCTACGACTGGCGCTCCATCGACCCGGTGGACGGCAAGGACGGCGGCGAGCCCGGCGGCAACATCCGCCAGGTGTTCCTGTTCAACCCCGACCGGGTCTCCTTCACCGACATCCCCGGCGGCACCTCCACCACCGCCGTGGACGTCACCGGCACCGGCAAGCGCACCGCGCTGACCGCCTCGCCCGGCCGGATCGCCCCGAACGACGAAGCCTGGAACTCCAGCCGCAAGCCGCTGGTCGGCCAGTTCAGCTTCCACAACAAGCCGGTCTTCGTGATCGCCAACCACTTCAACAGCAAGGGCGGCGACCAGGGCATCGACAGCCGCTTCCAGGCCCCGACCCGCTCCTCCGAGGTGCAGCGCGTCAAGCAGGCCACCCTGGAGCAGGCGTTCGTCGCCAAGCTGGAGGCCGCCGACCCGGACGCCCGGATCGTCTCGCTCGGCGACTTCAACGACTACCAGTTCTCGCCCGCGCTGCAGACCCTCACCAAGGACGGCGTGCTGCGCGACCTGGTGAACGACCTGCCCGAGGCGGAGCGCTACTCGTACGTCTACCAGGGCAACTCGCAGGTCCTCGACCACATCCTGGTCAGCGACGCGTTCAAGCGGCAGCACGTCCGCTACGACGTGGTGCACATCAACAGCGAGTTCGCCGCCCAGGCGTCCGACCACGACCCGCAGGTGGTCCGGGTCAAGCCCTGACGGCCCGCCGCTCCCGGCAGCCCCCGCCCGGCCGGGCGGGGGCTGCCGCCTCTTCGCCGCGCCCCGGAAGTTACCGGCGGGTTGACCGCGGGGCGCGCAGGCCGGAGGATCATGGCACCCCCGAGCCAGGTCTGGAAGGACGGCCCCGCATGGCCCACGACGCCGACGTCATCGTGATCGGAGCGGGCCTCGCCGGCCTGGCCGCCACCGCCGAACTCGCCGACGCCGGACGGAAGGTGCTGCTGCTCGACCAGGAGCCCGCCGGCTCGCTCGGCGGACAGGCGCACTGGTCGTTCGGCGGCCTGTTCCTGGTCGACTCGCCCGAGCAGCGCCGGATGCGGATCAAGGACTCCCGCGACCTCGCCTGGCAGGACTGGCTCGGCACCGCCGGGTTCGACCGCGAGGAGGACGCCTGGGCGCGCCGCTGGGCCGAGGCGTACGTCGACTTCGCGGCCGGCGAGAAGCGCGCCTGGCTGCACGCCCAGGGCGTCCGGCTGTTCCCGGTGGTCGGCTGGGCCGAGCGCGGCGGACTGCTCGCCTCCGGCCCCGGCAACTCCGTGCCGCGCTTCCACATCACCTGGGGCACCGGCCCCGGCCTCGTCGAGCCCTTCGCCCGCCGGGTCCGCGAGGCGGTCAGGGCCGGACTGGTCGAACTGCGCCCCCGGCACCGGGTCACCGGCCTCGCCGCCAGCGCCGGGACGCTCGACACCGTCAGCGGCGAGGTGCTCGCCCCGTCCGCCGTGCAGCGCGGCGAGGCCAGCTCCCGCGAGGTCGCCGGGCACTTCGAACTGCGCGCCCAGGCCGTGGTCGTGGCCTCCGGCGGCATCGGCGGCAACCACGACAAGGTCCGCGCCGCCTGGCCCGAGCGGCTCGGCACCCCGCCCGCCAAGCTGCTCTCCGGCGTCCCCGCGCACGTCGACGGCCTGATGCTGGACGTCGCGGGCGAGGCCGGCGGCCACCTGGTCAACGGCGACCGGATGTGGCACTACACCGAGGGCATCGAGAACTGGAACCCGATCTGGGCCAGGCACGGCATCCGGATCCTGCCCGGCCCGTCCTCGCTCTGGCTCGACGCCACCGGCAAGCGGCTGCCCGTCCCGCTGTTCCCCGGCTTCGACACCCTCGGCACCCTCGAACACATCATGCGCACCGGCCACCAGCACACCTGGTTCGTGCTCACCCAGAAGATCATCGAGAAGGAGTTCGCGCTCTCCGGCTCCGAGCAGAACCCCGACCTCACCGGCCGCTCGATCCGCCAGGTCCTCGGCCGCGCCCTGCCCGGCGCCACCGGCCCGGTCGAGGCGTTCAAGCAGCACGGGCCGGACTTCGTGGTCGCCGACACGCTGGAGGAACTCGTCCGCGGCATGAACGAGCGGCAGGGCGACGCGCCCGCCATCGACGGCGCCGACCTGCGCCGCGAGATCGAGGCCCGCGACCGCGAGATCGCCAACCCGTTCAGCAAGGACCTCCAGGTCACCGCCATCCACGGCGCCCGCCGCTACCTCGGCGACAAGCTGATCCGCACCGCGAGCCCGCACCGGCTGCTCGACCCCAAGGCCGGCCCGCTGATCGCCGTCCGGCTCAACATCCTCACCCGCAAGTCCCTCGGCGGCCTGCAGACCGACCTCGACTCCCGCGTCCTGCGCGCCGACGGCACCGTCCTGGACGGCCTCTACGCGGCCGGCGAGGCGGCCGGCTTCGGCGGCGGCGGCGTCCACGGCTACCGCTCCCTGGAGGGCACCTTCCTCGGCGGCTGCCTCTTCTCCGGCCGGGCGGCCGGCCGGGCCGCGGCCGCCGCCACCGCGTAGCCGGGCCGCCCGGCCGGGCTCGTCACCGCCCGGTGGTGCCGTCGAGCTGCTCGCGCAGGATGTCGGCGTGGCCCGCGTGCCGGGCCGTCTCACCGGTCATGTGCGCCAGCACCCAGCGCAGCGAACGGGGTTCGCCGCGCACCACCGGGGCCGCGGTCGGGGCGTCCGGGCCGCCGGCGGCGCGGATGGCGGCGTCGCTGTCCGCGCAGGCCCGCCGGTAGTCGGCCAGCACCCGTTCGGCCGGGACGTCCGCCGGGACGGCCATGCCGAAGTCGACGTCCTCGTACTCGGCCAGGCCCGCCAGGTGGTAGCCGAACCAGTACCGCTCGGACGCCGTCAGGTGCTGCACCAGCCCCAGCAGGTTCGTCCCGGTCGGCACCAGGACGCGGCGCAGCTGCTCCTCCGCCAGCCCCTCGGTCTTCTTCACCACGCACTCCCGGGCGAAGGCCAGGAAGGCGAGTGCGATGTCGAGTTCACCGCCGTCGGCGAGGGGCACGGGGCGGCGCTGCGTTTCGAAGGTCGTCATGCCCACGAACCTAACCGTCCCGGCCCCCGGGGCGCACCGGGTTTCGGCGGTCGAGCGGATGAGCGGCGCGGCCTGGTGTCGGGTGCGTCGGGTACAACGGGTGCGGCGCGCGAGGCGCCGGAGCGGACGGAGGGGCGCGGTGGGCGGGATCGGGCGGGCGGTCGAGGTGTTGGACGTGCACTTGGCGGTGGGGGCCGCCGAGGGGTTCGGGCTGGTGGGGGCGGTCGCGCCGATCGGCGGGGCCGGGCGGGAGCGGGAGGGCGCGCGCTGGGTCGGTGACGACTACGGGACGAACCTGTGGGTGGAGGACGGGTCCGGCGCGGTGGTCTCGGCGATGCCGGGAGTGGTGGAGCGCCGGTTCGTCAACTCGGGGTTCGACCGGTTCACCGCGTGCCTGGACCTGTTCGGCCGCTGGGTCGCGGTGATGGAGGCCGGAGGCGAGCCGGAGCCGCCGGACGAGGACGAGGTGGACGCGCTGGCCCGGGGGCTGGCGTCGGTGGACGGGGCCGCCTTGGAGGGCCCGGACCACTGGTGGAGCCTGGTGATCGAGCAGATCCGGGACGGGCTGATCTGACGGGACGCCGGGGGGCACGCTCCGGTGGCTGCGGAGCGGGTTCCCCGCCGCGAAGGCCACCCGGGGCTTCGACCACGGCGCGACGGCGCGGGGGCGGACCGGGTGGCGGGTGCCCTTACCGTCCCATTCGGGGCGCGGGCAGGGCTCCGCACCGGAAGGACAGTCCGCGGAGCAGCGCGGGGGTCAGCCGGACGCCGGTGAGTACCTCCGCGAGGGCGAACGCCGCGCTCGCCGTGCGGGGGGTGGCGGCGGGTGTCGGGCTGTCGAGGTCGAAGCCCATGTGTCGCAGTGCGGCGGTGATCTCCTGCGGGCTGCGGCCCAGCCGGTTCCCTGAAGCGGCCGGATCCAGCAGCACGAGGGGAGCGGAGTCCACGTAGGCGAGGAACGTGTCGACGTCGCCCTCGCTGCGGTGGTGCGCCACCCACTCGGTTCCGGACGAACCCGGCTCCGCGGCTTCTTCGAGGACGCCCAGAGACCCGTCGGGCTCGACCATCAGCGCCCACGACCCGAGGTCGGCGATGCCGGCGAACCGCAGGCCGTCCGGGCCGGTGCGCCGGGCGGTCGCCGCCTGCTCGACCAGGGCGTCGACTCCGACCGCGTCCGTTCCGGCGCTGCCGCCGAGGCGCCGGAACAGTTCCTCCGGGGACAGGTCCTTCACCAGAGTGAGGCAGTAGGAGGCGGCCAGCGCAGGGAAGTCCCGGTGGAACCACAGGTAGTCGGACGAAGTCGGGTGCATGGCAGTGAGGATGCCGCATCCGGCCCGGGTGATCGTCGAGAATGGGGGCGTGAGCGGAGGAGTCGCGGTGGCGGAGTTGGACGGGCGGCCGGTGTCGGCGGGGCAGTTGCAGGTGTTGGCGCTGACGAACTACGGGCACTTCACCACGATGGTGGTGGAGGACGGGCGGGTGCGGGGGCTGGGGTTGCACCTGGAGCGGCTGGAGCGGGACTGCGCGGCGCTGTTCGGGGTGGTGCCGGACCGGGAGCGGGTGCGGGAGTTCGCCCGGCGGGCGGTGCCGGGGGCGGGGGTGGTGGCGGTGCGGGTGACGCTGTTCGATCCGGCGATCGACCTGGGGAGCATCGGGGGGAAGGCGGAGCCGAGGGTGCTGGTGACGGCGCGTCCGGTGGGCAGCGGGGTGCCGGGGCCGATCCGGGTGCGGACGGTGCGGTTCGAGCGGGAGCTGCCGGAGGTGAAGAGCGTGGCGCTGTTCGGGGCGCTGCGGCAGCGGCGGCTGGCGCAGCAGGCGGGGTTCGACGACGCACTGTTCGTGGACCGGGACGGCGGGGTGACCGAGGGCGGGACGTGGAACGTCGGGTTCCTGCGCGGGGACGGGGTGGTGTGGCCGCGCGGGGCGTACCTGGCGGGGACGGCGATGGCGCTGCTGCGCGGGGTGTGCGGGGGCGCGGAGGAGCGGGTGGGGCCGGAACTGGCGGGGGTGGAGGCGGTGTTCGCCACCAACGCGGCGGTCGGGGTGCGGCCGGTGGCGGCGGTGGACGGGCGGGTGTTCGACACGGCGGGGGTGGCGCGGCTGCGGGAGGCGTACCTGGCGGTGCCGGGGGAGCGGTTGTAGCGGGACGGGGCCGGAGGGTCGGGGTCGAGACGGGGCAGGGCAGGCGGGGAGTTGGGGCGGGACGGTGCGTTAGGGCAGGTGGGGCCGGCCGCGGGGGCGGTTTTACCATCCCATGGTCTGATCATGTGCTGGGCTAGACCGACACGATGACGGTCGTTCACCGACCATCCGGGCGGCGGCCACCGGCCGCTGACAGTCTCCCGCGCATGGATATCCCCAACATGGGCGTGCCCGCCCAGCTCGCCGCCCGCATGAGCATGGCGGAGCAGCACGAGTACCTGCGCAGCAAGCTGTCCCGCCGCACCCTGCTGCGCTCCAGCGCGGTCACGGTCGGCGCGCTGGCCGTCGGCGGGGCGATGGGTTCCGGCACGGCGTTCGCCGACCAGCCCGTGAAGTCCGCCACCGACGGGGTGACCGGTTCGCTGGTCGCGCCGATCGGCCGCCACCTGCAGTTCGGCGCCGACGCCGGCACCCAGATGCGGGTGTCCTGGCAGGTGCCGGCCGCGGTGAAGAAGCCGTTCCTGCGCTTCGGCCGCCACCCCTGGGACCTGAGCGGCAAGATCGAGGCCGAGGTGCGCGCGCTGCACACCCCGGCGCTGGTCGACGGCGCCACCCCGGTCGACCAGTACTACCTGCACGTGTCGCTGGACCACCTGCAGCCGGGCACCACCTACTACTACGGCGTCGGCCACGAGGGCTTCGACCCGGCCTCGCAGCAGGCCGTCTCGACCCTGAAGACCTTCACCACCGCGCCGTCCCGGCACGGCCGGCACAACCGCCCGTTCGAGCCGTTCACCTTCACCGCCTTCGGCGACCAGGGCGTCTCGACCCACGCGGCCGGCAACGACAACGTGATCCTGGCGCAGGACCCGGTGTTCCACCTGCACGCCGGCGACATCTGCTACGCCGACCCGATGGGCCAGGGCCTGGACAGCGACAAGTCCGCGTTCAACGCGCTGACCTGGGACGCCTTCCTGGCGCAGACCGAGCCGGTCTCCGCCGAGATCCCGTGGATGGTCTCCTACGGCAACCACGACATGGAGGCCTGGTACTCGCACAACGGGTACGGCGGCGACGACGCCCGCTTCACCCTGCCGGGCAACGGCCCGGACCCGCGCAAGGCCCCCGGCGTCTACTCCTTCACCTACGGCAACGTCGGCGTGATCTCGCTGGACGCCAACGACGTCTCGTACGAGATCCCGGTCAACTTCGGCCTCACCAACGGCCGGCAGACCCAGTGGCTGGAGCGCACCCTGCGCGAGCTGCGGGCCGACGAGTCGATCGACTTCGTGGTGGTCTTCTTCCACCACTGCGCCTTCTCCACCACCCACCAGCACGCGTCCGAGGGCGGTGTCCGGGAGGCCTGGGTGCCGCTGTTCGAGAAGTACCGGGTGGACCTGGTCGTCAACGGCCACAACCACGTGTACGAGCGCACCGACGCGATCCTCGGCAACAAGGTCAGCAAGGCGGTGCCGAGCGGCGCGACGGTCGACCCGGTCAAGGACGGCGTGGTCTACGTGACCGCGGGCGCGGCCGGCCGCAGCCTGTACTACTTCGACGCCCCCGACACCTACGAGGGCCACGAGAACCACCAGGACGAGGTGGTCACCTTCCACTTCGAGAAGGGCGCCGTGAAGGTCCCCGAGACCGTCCAGTGGTCGCGGGTCCGCTACACCGGCTACTCCTTCATCAAGGTGGACGTCACCCCGGCGCACCGCGGCGCGAACACCACCATGAAGGTGACCGCGCTGGCCGAGAACGGCACCCAGATCGACCACTACTCGATCGTCCGCCGCGCGGGCCGCAGCGAGCACGGCCACTGACGCCGGGGCGGCGCCCGCCCCGGACCAGGTGCTGTCAGGTCCGGGGCGGGCACCCTCCAAGGTGGGCGCCGTCTAGGGTGGGGCGGTGAGCACCGCCCGTTCGATCCTGCTGTTCGCGCTGGCCGCCGTCCTGGAGATCGGCGGCTGCTGGCTGGTCTGGCAGTCCGTCCGCGAGTCCCGCCCGTGGTGGCTGGCCGGGCTCGGCGTGGTCGCGCTGGGCCTGTACGGCTTCACCGCGGCCCTCCAGCCGGACGCGAACTTCGGCCGGGTGCTGGCCGCGTACGGCGGCGTGTTCGTGGCCGGGTCGCTGCTGTGGGGCGTCCTCCTGGACGGGTTCCGCCCCACCCGCTGGGACGTGCTCGGCGCGCTGGTCTGCCTGGCCGGCGTCGGCGTGATCATGTACGGGCCGCGCCGGTAGGGAGCCTCAGGAAGCGATCCAGCGCCAGCCGTTCTTGTCCACGCAGACGATGGTCCGGCCGGAGGCGTCGGTGCCCGAGACGCCGTGGTCGGAGGCCCGGCAGTACTGGCCCGCCTTGTAGCAGTTGCCCGCGTTGGACAGCGGGTGGCAGCCCGCCGCCTGCTGGGTGTGCGTCGGCTCGGCGGGCGGCTTGCTGGTGGTGCGCGCCGCGGTGGGTGTGGTGGCGGCGGGCTTGGTGGTGGCGGTCTTCGGCGCCTGGGTGGTCGCCGCGGCGTTCGGCTCCGGCGTCGCTTCGGGCGTCTGCGCGGGCTCCGGTGTCGGCGTCGGGGTCGGGGTCGGCGTGGGCGTGGGCGTGGGGGAGGGGCTCGGTGCGGGGGCGCTGCTGCTGTGCGACGGTGCGACGGACGCGGGCGCGACCTGGTCGGTCGGCTCGCAGGCGGTGGCGAACAGCGCGGCGGCCAGCAGCGCGCCGGCCGCCGAGGCCCGGCGCAGGCGGAGGGAGAGGGACAAGAGGACTCATCTCGGAGGGACGGCTCGGGACGGGACGCCATCCTTCCGAGTGTGTGCGACCGGTGGACTTCGAGTGATGGCTTCGTTACCGATCGGCAATCGGAACGCCGCGCAGCACCCCCTCGCCGCGGACCCGGACGTGCCGCCCCGGGTCCGCCCGCCCTCCCGCGACCGGCCCCAGCGCCTCCGGAGTCCCCAGTGGCGCAAGCGACTTGACGGCCCGTGCCCGGGCCGGGCCGGCACCCCGGGGAGCCGGCCGTCGAGGGTGAGTCCGCGGCGCCGGCCTCCCAGGTGGGAAAGCCCGGTGCGAGTTCGAACGGAAGTGCTACATTCGCCGGGCTTCAGATGGGGAGGATCATGCGGGACTACGTGGCGGGGGTCGGCCGGACGATCGCGGTGCGCGCGGTGGTGGGGGTGTTCGTCCTGGCGGGCGGGCTGTTCTGGCACTCGGTGCAGGACTCGGGCGGACGGGCGGACGGGGCGCGGGCCGAGGACGGCGGGCCCGCCGTGTGCCGCCCGATCCAGGAGGGCGAGCCGGCCGGCTACCCGGCGATGTGCGCCGCGCTGAACCGCCCCGGCCTGGCGGAGCTGGTCGGCGCTCCGGGCGAGCGCGTGGTGTCCGCCGGGGTCGGCTCCTACTCGCCGTGGGAGACCGGGGCGGCGCAGGTGCAGGTCGGCAAGGTGAAGGCCGCGGTGTCCGAGAGCCGCACCGTCCCGTACGACCTGCTGCTGGACAGTGCCCGGGTGAGCGCCCGCGAGGTGGCGCCGGTGGCCGGGCGGCCCGCGGTCGCCTACGCGGAGCAGCTGCACTGGATGACCATCAACCTCGGGACCGGCGGCTCGGGTCCGGGCTCGGGCTCGGGTTCCGGCCGGGCCGCCGCGCCCCAGGGCGACCCCGGCACGGCGTACCACCTGGTGGTCGCCCGGAACGCGGACGGCAGCGGCGGCTCCCTCGAAGTCTCCCTGTGGCGGGAGGACGGCGGTTTCGCGGACAGCAACCTGCTGCCCGCGCTGGCCGAGAAGCTGATGGCCGACCTGGACGGCTGGAACGCGCCCCCGCTCCCGGCCGAGCCGGGACAGCCGACCCGCCCGCCCCGGCCGTCCCCGTCCCCGTTCCGGCCGTTCGGCGGGCGCTGAGGCCGCCGAGCCGGCGCGCGAGGCGGGACACGTGCTGGGTTCGACCGGTTCCGAGGGGAAGACCGTGACAGGGCGACGAGTGACGCGGCAGATCAGGTGGGAGAAGGTCCAGTTGGCGTGGGCGGTGCTCGGTCTGTGCAGTCTGCTGGCCGTGGGCGTGTGGGGCGCTGATCACGAGAGCCCGACGTTCGGCGGGCGGGGGAGCGACTCGCCCGCCGCCGAGCCGGGTGAGTCGCTCCGGCCGACCCCGCCCTGGGCCTCGTTCCAGCCGTTCTCGGGTGACCGCTGAGCCGTCCGGGCCTCGCGCTACTGGCGGTAGGTGGCCAGGAAGCGGCCGATCCGGTTGATCGCGGTCTCCAGTTCGTCGGCGCGCGGGAGGGTGACGAAGCGGAAGTGGTCGGGGCGGGGCCAGTTGAAGCCGGTGCCCTGGACGATGTGGATCTTCTCGCGGAGCAGCAGGTCGAGGACGAAGCGCTCGTCGTCGACGATCCGGTGCACGGCGGGGTCGAGCTTGGCGAAGGCGTACAGGGCGCCCTTGGGCTTGACGCAGGAGACGCCGGGGATCTCGTTCAGGGCGCGCCAGGTGACGTCGCGCTGTTCGGTGAGCCGGCCGTTGGGCAGCACCAGGTCGTTGATGGACTGCCGGCCGCCGAGCGCGGCCTGCACGGCGTACTGGGCGGGCACGTTGGGGCACAGCCGCATCGCGGCCAGCATGGTGAGGCCCTCCAGGTAGTCCTTGGCGTGCTCCTTGGGGCCGGAGACCACCAGCCAGCCGCTGCGGAAGCCGGCCACCCGGTACGCCTTGGACAGGCCGTTGAAGGTGAGGGTGACCACGTCGTCGGCGAGGGCGGCCAGGCAGTGGTGCTCGGCGCCGTCGTAGAGGATCTTGTCGTAGATCTCGTCGGCGAAGACCAGCAGGTGGTGGCGGCGGGCCAGGTCGAGGATGCCCTCCAGCAGTTCCTTCGGGTAGACCGCGCCGGTCGGGTTGTTCGGGTTGATCACCACGATGGCCTTGGTGCGGTGGGTGATCTTGGCGGCGATGTCGTCCAGGTCCGGGTACCAGTCGGACTCCTCGTCGCACAGGTAGTGCACCGCCTTGCCGCCGGCGAACCGCACCACGGCCGTCCACAGCGGGAAGTCCGGCGCCGGGACGAGCACCTCGTCGCCGTCGTCCACCAGCGCCTGGACGGCCATCTGGATCAGCTCGGAGGCGCCGTTGCCCAGGTAGACGTCGTCCACGCCGACGCCCGGGACGCCGCGCTGCTGGTAGTACTGCACGACGGCGCGGCGGGCGGGGAGGATGCCGCGGGCGTCGGAGTAGCCGTGCGCGTTGGGCAGGTTGCGGATGATGTCCTGGAGGATCTCCTCCGGGGCCTCGAAGCCGAACGGGGCCGGGTTGCCGGTGTTCAGGCGCAGCACGCTGTGGCCGGCCTCCTCCAGCGCGTTGGCGGTGTCGACGACCGGGCCCCGGATCTCGTAGCACACGTCCTTCAGCTTGCTGGACTGGCGAAACTCCATCAGCGGCCTCCCGACCCGTCACCGAGCCCCTGCGGCCGGCTTGCTTCGTTCTACCAAGTGAGCACTTGGAAAGTCCAACCTATTGGCTATGCTGACGGCATGCCACGCCGAAGCTACGACCAGTACTGCGCCGTCGCCCGCGCCCTGGACGCGGTCGGGGAGCGCTGGAGCCTCCTGATCGTCCGTGAACTCCTCGGCGGACCGCGCCGCTACACCGACCTGCACGCCGACCTGCCCGGCGTCTCCACCGACATCCTCGCCACCCGGCTCAAGCAGCTGGAGGGCGAGGGCCTGGTCGAGCGCCGCCGCCTGGAGCGCCCCGCCAACGCCACCGTCTACGAACTCACCCCCCGCGGCGCCGACCTGCGCCCCGTCGTCGAGGCGCTCGCCCGCTGGGGCGGCCCCGACCTGGGCGAACCGCGGCCCACCGACGCCGTCCGCACGCACTGGTACACCGCCGCCGACTCCTGAACCCCCGTACCGACGCCAACTCCTGAGCCCGCCTTGAGGCTTGACGAACCCTTTGCCGGGTAACCTGACGTCATCCGGGCCTTCCCGGGCTCGGAGACGGACGGGGGTCCCACCATGCCGCGCCTGCTCGCACTCGCCGCCTCGGCCGCCCGCGCGGTCACCCGCCCGTTCCGGTCCGAGCGCCGGGCGTACGACCACGCCGAGGCCCACCGCGCCGAGGCCGACCGCGCCGCGGCGGTCTCCCGCCACCACCGCTCCGCCAACCACAGCTGGACGGGCGGCGGCCCGGCCCAGTAGGCGGTCCCGTTCGGAACTCCCGTTCGCCGGTGCGGCGCGGCAGCTGCGGCGGCAGGTCACCCGTCTTCGACCGCGGGGCCCACCGGTGCGTCGTCCCGGGACGGTACGTGCCGGCGCACCCCGCCGACACGTGTCGGGAGAGACCGTGCCCGCGGTTGACAGCCCCGGGTCGTAGGCTCGTTGCGACCGCTTGGAGACCGCGAGCACTTGCCGAAGGTGGACCGCATGGCCAAAGTCCGCGTGCACAACTTCCACATCTCCCTGGACGGCTACAGCGCAGGCGAGACGATCACTCTCGACGCGCCGATCGGGGGCGCCGAGAGGCTGTTCGGGTACTTCGACGGGCGGTTCATCCACGGGGTGGACGCCGTGGACGCGCCGATCACCCTCGATCACGCACTCACGAGCACCTGGGGCCAGGGGATCGGGGCCGAGATCATGGGCCGGGGCAAGTTCGGTCCGCAGACCGGCGAGTGGACCGACGACGACTGGCGGGGCTGGTGGGGCGACGAGCCCCCCTTCCGCACGCCCGTGGTGGTGCTCACCCATCACCGGCGCGACCCGGTCTCCTTCGACAACGGCACGAGCTTCCACTTCCTCGACGCCACGCCCGAAGAAGCCCTCGCACGCGCCCGGGAGCTCGCCGGCGGCCTGGACGTCCGCATCGGCGGCGGCCCCTCCACGGTCCGGCAGTTCCTGGCGGCCGACCTCGTCGACTTCATGCACCTGGTCACCGTGCCCGTCACCCTGGGCGCCGGGGTGTCGATGTGGGACGGGCTCGCCGAGGTCCAGGACCGCTTCACCGTCGAGTCGGCGACCTCGGCGAGCGGCCTCACCCACCACTTCTGGAACCGGACCAGGGGCTAGGCCCGCCGACGGGCCCTCGGCGCAGCACCACCATCCCGCCCGTGCCCGGCCCCGGCCCCGTGCCCGGCCCCGGGCGCGTCCGGGCGCCGACGGCGGGTGCTGTCGGCGGGCGCTGTCGGCGGGGCGTGCTTGGCTGGGCGCCATGACCGCCTCCCCGGGTATCTGGATCACCGCCGTCCCGCCGTTCGGCGCGGAGGACGTCGGCGTGCTGCTCTCCGTCGACACCGCCTCCGCCGACCCCGGCGAACGGGCCGTCAACGGGCTGCTCGGCTACGGCCACGAGGGCGAGGAGGGCGTCTGCTACCTCCTCCCGGACGACCTCGCCGCCCGCTACGCCCGCACCGGCGACCGCCTCGCCGTCACCCTGGTCACCGCCCGCGCCGTCCTCACCCGCTGCTTCGCCGAACAGCCCGCCCTGCTGGCCGAGTTCCCCGGCGACGACGAGTGGGTCCCGCTGCTGCGCCGCGAGCTCGCCACCGACTTCGCCCCCGCCGAGCAGGACGGCGAACTCCAGGCCGTCCTGCTCATCGACCACACCGGCCCGGCCGCCTCGCTGGACGCCCTGCTGGCCGGCTTCGAAGCGGGCGACTGCGGCATCGCGGTACTCAACGCCCGGTAGCGCCAAGGGAGTCGGCCCCGCCGCGCTCCCCGGCCAGCCGCCGGAGGGCGGGCCCGTACTCGGGGTGCGCCAGGGCGTGGGCGAACTGCGCGATCAGGTACGCCCCGGGGTTGCCGGTGTCGTACCAGCGGCCCTCGATGACCTGGCCGTACACGGCGCGCCGGGCGGCGTACGCGTTGAGCGCGTCGGTCAGGTACAGCTCGCCGACCGGGTCCTCCTGGTGGCGGCGGTACTGCTCGCGCAGCTCGTCCACCACGCCGGGCGTCAGCACGTAGCCGCCGATCGCGGCGTACTGCGAGGGCGCGTCGGCGGGCTCCGGCTTCTCCACCAGGCCGGTGATCCGCAGCGACCCGTCGCCGAGGTCCTCCTTCACCACGGGCACGCCGTACCGCCGGGAGTCCTCCGGGCCCATCGGCATCAGCGCCAGCACCGGGGCGTTGGTCCGCTCGTACGCGGCGACCAGCTGCCGGGCGCGCGGCACCGCCGCGACGAACACGTCGTCGGGCCACAGCACCAGGAACGGCTCGTCGCCGAAGTTCCGGGCGGCGTTCAGCACCGGGGTGCCGTTGCCGTACGGGCCGTGCTGGTACAGGTAGGTGAGGTGGCCGCGGCGGGACAGCTCGCCGACCTCCTCCACCGCGTCGGCGTAGCCGGACTTCCCGGCGGCGCGCAGCTGGGCGACCAGCGCCGGATTGGGCCGGAAGTGCTCCTGGATCAGCGACTTGTCGCCGGAGACGACGACCGTGATGTCGGTGATCCCGGAGTCGATCAGCTCGCGGACGGTGTGCTCGATCACCGGCCGGTCGCCGACCGGCAGCATCTCCTTCGGGGTGGCCTTGGTGAGCGGGAGGAGCCGGGAACCGAGCCCGGCAGCGGGGATCACGGCCCGGCGGATGGTGGCGCGCATGCGGGTCCCTTCCAGTGCAACCGACGGCAACTCTTTCCTCACGCATGGTAGTTGGCGGGCCGCCCGGCACGCCGCCCGCACGGCGCGGTGGGTTCCGGGCGCGGACGGGACGGATCCGGCCGCGGCCGTCGGCTGAAACGTTGCACGAACGCTGCGGGTGGCGTCCGGGGGCGGGGCGGACGACCTTGGCGGGGTGACGGTCGAGACGTGCGGCGGTGAGCTGGTGGCCCGGGTGGCCCGGGGGGAGCCGGGGGCCTTCGAGGTGCTGTACCGGCAGCTGCTGGGCCCGGTGGGGGCGGTGGTGCGGCGGGTGCTGCGGGACCGGGCGCAGAGCGAGGAAGTCGTCCAGGAGGTGTTCCTGGAGCTGTGGCGCACCGCCGGGCGCTACCGCCCCGAGCGCGGCAGCGTGCACGCCTGGGCGCTGACCGCCGCCCACCACCGCGCCGTCGACCGGGTCCGCGCCGCCCGGGCCGGCGCCGAGCGGGAGCGGGCGGCCGCCCTGCGCGAGTACCGCCCGGCGTACGACAGCGTCGCTGCCGAGGCCGAACGCCGGATCGAGGACCGGGCCGTCCGCACCGCCCTGGCCGCCCTCGCCCCCGCCCAGCGCGAGGCCCTCGCCCTCGCCTACTGGGGCGGCTGCACCCAGACGCGGATCGCCGCGCTGCTGGGTGCGCCGCTGGGGACGGTGAAGAGCCGGGTCCGGGACGGGCTGCGGCGGCTGCGCACCGAGCTCGGCTGACGTGGCGTCAGTCCGCCGCGCGGGCCGGCCACCAGACCCGGCCGCCCAGGTCGTGCACCAGGGCCGGGACGAGCAGCGAGCGGACCAGCAGGGTGTCCAGCAGGACGCCGAAGGCCACGATGAAGGCGATCTGGGCGAGGAAGGCCAGCGGGATGACGCCCAGCGCCGCGAAGGTCGCGGCGAGGACCGCGCCCGCGGAGGTGATGACGCCGCCGGTCGCGGTGAGGCCGCGCAGCACGCCCGCCCGGGTGCCGAGGGCGGCGGTCTCCTCGCGGACCCGGGTCATCAGGAAGATGTTGTAGTCCACGCCCAGCGCGACCAGGAACACGAACCCGTACAGCGGGACGGACGGGTCGGTCGCCGAGAAGCCGAACACGTGCGGGAAGACCAGCGCCGAGACGCCCAGCGTGGCCAGGTAGGAGAGCGCGACCGTCGCCGCCAGCAGCAGCGGCGCCAGCACCGAGCGCAGCAGCAGCATCAGCACCGCCAGGATGCACAGCAGCACCACCGGCATGATCAGCGTCCGGTCGTCCCGGGCGGTGGCCCGGGTGTCGGCCTGCTGCGCCGAGTAGCCGCCGACCAGCGCGTCTGCCCCGTCCACGGCGTGCACGGCGGTGCGCAGCCGGCCGACGGCGGCGAGGGCGGCGTCGCTGTCGGCGGGGTCGGCGAGCGTCGCGTCGAGCCGGACCCGGCCGTCGGCGACCACCGGTGGGGCGGTGGGCGCGCCGCCGGTGTACGGGCGGACCGCGGCGACGCCGGGCACCCGCGCGGCGGCGGCCGCCACGGCGTCCGCGTGCGCGGCGTCGGCGACGATCACCGCCGGGTTGCCGGAGCCGCCCGGGAAGTGCGCGGAGAGCAGGCGCTGGGCGGCGACCGAGGGCTGGGCGGTGGTGAACAGCTCGGACTGCGGCACGCCCCGGGCGTCCAGCAGCGGGGAGCAGGCCGCGAGTGCCGCCAGCACCGCGACCGAGCCCACCCACAGCGCGCGCGGACGGCGGCCCACCAGGTCGGCGACCCGCTGCCAGAGCCGGTTCGAGCCGCCGCCGGTGCCGGGCCGGGCCGGCCAGAACGCGGCCCGGCCGCACAGCGCGAGCGCCGCCGGGAGGAAGGTCAGCGCGGACAGCACCGCGCAGGCGATGCCGATCGCGCCGACCGGGCCGAGCGCCCGGTTGTTCGTCAGGTCGGAGAGCAGCAGCACCAGCAGGCCCAGGCCCACGGTGAGGCCCGAGGCGGCGACCGGCTCCACCGAGCGGCGCAGCGCGGTGCGGGCGGCGGCGAACCGGTCCTGCCCGGCGGCGAGTTCCTCGCGGAACCGGGCGGACAGCAGCAGCCCGTAGTCGGTGGCCGCGCCGATCACCAGGATCGACAGCAGCCCCTGCACCTGCCCGTCCACCCGGACCACGCCGTGCTGCGCCAGCGCGTACACGATCGCGCAGGCCGCGGCGAGGGCGAACACCGCGCCGAGGATCACCAGCAGCGGCAGCAGCACCGCCCGGTACACCAGCAGCAGGATCAGCAGCACCACGCCGAGCGCCACCCCGAGCAGCAGGCCGTCGATGCCGGCGAACGCCCCCGACAGGTCGGCCAGCACCGCCGCGGGCCCGGCCACCCCGGCGGTGGCGCCCGGGACCTTCCCGGCCTCGTCGCGGATGGCCGCGACCGCCTCCTTGGTGTCCGGCCCGAGGTCGGCGCGCAGCTGCACGACCGCCTCCAGCGCCCGCCCGTCCTCGGACGGCAGCAGCGGCGAGACCTGCCCGGTGCCGCCGGGCACCTGCGCGGCCGCGGCCAGCGCCTGGCCCGCCCCGGCCCGCAGCGCGTCGTCCACCTGCCCGGACTCCGCCTCCCAGACCAGCACCACCGGCAGCGTCGATTCGGTGCGGAAGTCCTTCTCCAGCCGGGCGACCCGGGTCGACTCGGCGCTGCGCGGCAGGAACGCGGCCCCGTCGTTGGTCGACACCTCGCCCAGCCGCCCGGCGAACGGCCCGAGCGCGCCGCCGAGCACCAGCCAGACCAGCAGGAGGACGAGCGGGAGCAGGAACCGCAGGCGGCGGGCCGCGGTCGGGCGCGGTGCGGGGGAGGGCGGTGCGGAAGTCGACATGGCCGCGAGAATATCTCAATGATTGAGAGATTTGCGCTACGGGGCCCCGCCCCCGGGCAGGGCCTAGGCTGACGGGATGTCAGAACTGCCGCCCGAGGCGGGCGCCAGCACCGGGGCGGTCGCCCGGCGGCTCGGGGTCTCGCCGACCACCGTCCGCTCCTGGGAACGCCGCTACGGGATCGGCCCGGCCGAGCGCCCGGCCGGCCGGCACCGGCGCTGGACCGCCCGCGACGTGGCCGTGCTGGAGGCGATGTGCCGCCTCACCGCGCACGGGGTGCCACCCGCCGAGGCCGCCCGGCTGGCCCCCGCGCAGGTCGAACAGGCCGAACAGGCCGAGCAGGCCGAACGGGGCGAGCGGGCGGTGCCGGTCGAACGGGCGGCGCCGCCGGGCGCGGTGCCTCCCGAGGTGCGCGGGCTGGCCCGGGCCGCGCGGCGGCTGGACGGACCCGAGGTGGCCCGGCTGCTGCGGGACGGGATCGAACGGTTCGGCGCCGTCACCGCCTGGACGGACCTGATGGCGCCCGCGCTGCGCGCCGCCGGACGCCGCTGGGCCCGCGACGGCGGCGAGCAGGACGTCGAGGTTGAGCACCTGCTGTCCTGGCACGTCTCCAGCGCGCTGCGCCGGGTCGCGGTGCCCCCGGCGGGCGCGGCCGGGCCGCCGGTGCTGCTGGCCGCGATGCCCGGCGAGCAGCACACCCTGCCGGTGGAGGCGGTGGCCGCGGCGCTCGCCGAACGCGGCCTGCCGTTCCGGGTCTTCGGCGCCGCACTGCCCGCGGCGGCCCTCGCCGCCGCCGTCCGCCGCACCGGCCCCGCCGCCGTCCTGCTCTGGTCGCAGACCCGCGCCACCGCCGACCCCGTCCCCGCCCGTGCCGTCGCCACCACCCCCTGGGGCCCCCGCGGCGCCCGCCTCCGCCCCACCGTCCTCGCCGCCGGCCCCGGCTGGCACCGCACCACCCGCCCGCCCGGCACCCTGGCCCCCCGCGACCTCCCGGACACCCTCACCCTGCTGGCCCGGGCCCTGGACGCGGACGGGCCGGACGGCCGGTGAGCGCGGAGGCCGTCCTCCCGGCCGAGCACGCTCCAGGCCGGGCGCGCTCCCGCCCCCGACGCGTTCCCCGCCCGGGGCCTCCGGGCTTCCGGGCCTCCGGGCCTCGGGGCCGCAGAGGCCCCCGTCCCGTGAGGCGCCCCTCGCCCGGCCCGTCCCTCGCCCGTCCCTGGCCCGGCCTGGCTGAGTGCGCTCCCGCCCCCGACGCGTCCCCGGCTCCCCGCCCCGTGCCGTTCCTCCGTGCCCCGGCGGAGGCGCTCGCGCTAGGGTCGGGGCGGCACGGTCGGGCAGCAGCGGGTGGTGGGTGCGGTGGAGGAGCGGGTGGTGGAGCAGCGGGAGTTCGGGCGGCTGCTGCAGGGGCTGGCGTCCGAGATGAACCTGCTGGGGCACGACTTCGCCGCCGCCTCGGGCCTGCACGCCACCGATGTGCAGGCGCTGCTCGCGGTGCTGCGGGCGGCCGATCCGCCCGGCATCACCCCCGGCGGGCTGCGGGCCGAACTGGGGCTCACCTCGGGCGCGGTGACCGCGGTGCTGGACCGCCTGGAGCGGGCGGGGCACGTGCACCGGACCAAGGACGAGGCGGACCGGCGGCAGGTGCACGTGCACTACCACCCGGACGCGGCCCGGATCGCCGGTGAGTGGTTCGCCCCGGTCGCGGAGTGCACGGACCGGGTGCGGGCCGAGTTCGCGCCGGAACAGGTGGACACCGTGGTGCGCTTCCTGACCCGGATGACCGCGGAGCTGGCCGAGTTGCGGCAGGTCAGGCGGGCCGAACGGGCCTGAGCCGGGGCCGCCGCGGACCCCTCCCGGCCCGGTTCCGCCGGACACGCCCGATTCGGGCGCCATCACGGGTTCTCGAACCTTTTGCCCGGTATGGTCGGCTCGCGTCCGAACGTCCGGCAGCCCCCTGGGAGCCCCCGCCATGCCGCAGCCCCAACCGGTCCTCGCCGCGCTGACCGGGGCCGCCGTGTTCCTGGTGCTCGGGATCGAGGACGGCGGTGAGCAGACCGTCCGCGACCTGCTGCCGGACCTCGGCGGGCTGGCCCGCTCGGTCGGTTCCCGGGCCCCGCACGAGGAGGTCGGCCTGGTGGTCGGGATCGGCTCCGACGCCTGGGACCGCCTGTTCGCGGGCCCCCGCCCCGCCGGACTGCACCCGTTCGTCGAACTGGCCGGACCCCGGCACCTCGCCCCCGCCACCCCCGGCGACCTGCTGCTGCACATCCGGGCCGAGCGGATGGACCTGTGCTTCGAACTGGCCACCCGGATCAGCCAGCGGCTCGGCGACCGGGTCACCGTGCTGGACGAGACCCACGGCTTCCGCTACTTCGACTGCCGGGACCTGATCGGCTTCGTCGACGGCACCGAGAACCCCACCGGCCGGGACGCCGCCGAAGCGGTCCTGATCGGCGACGAGGACCCGGACTTCGCGGGCGGCAGCTACGTCATCGTGCAGAAGTACCTGCACGACATGGCGGGTTGGAACGCGATCAGCACCGAGCACCAGGAACGGGTGATCGGCCGCACCAAGCTCGACAACATCGAGCTGGACGACGCGGCCAAGCCCGCCGACTCGCACGTCGCCCTGAACACCGTCACCGGCCCCGACGGCGAGGACCGCGACATCTGGCGGCTGAACATGCCGTTCGGGTCGTTCGCCGAGGGCGGCGAGTGCGGCACCTACTTCATCGGGTACGCCCGCGACCCGGGGGTCACCGAGGAGATGCTCCGCAACATGTTCCTGGGCCGCGGGGCCGCCGCCCACGACCGGCTGCTGGACTTCTCCACCGCCGTCACCGGGACCTTCTTCCACGTCCCCTCCGCGGACTTCCTGAACGACCCGCCCCCCGCCCCCGGCACCCGGGCCGAAGCTCGGGCCGTGCCCCTGCCGGTCCGGGACGGCAGCCTCCGCATCGGCAGCCTGAAAAGGAGCACCACATCGTGAACAACCTGCACCGCGACCTGGCGCCCGTCTCCGCCGCCGCCTGGGACGAGATCGAGGAGGAGGCCCGGCGGACCTTCCGACTGCACGTCGCCGGGCGGCGGGTGGTCGACCTGGCCGGGCCCGACGGGCCGGGGCTGGCCGCGGTCGGCACCGGGCACCTGGCCGACATCGCGGCCCCCGGCAGCGGCGTCCAGGCCCGGGCCCGGGAGTCCCTCCAGGTGGTCGAGCTGCGGGTCCCGTTCACCGTCACCCGGGCCGCCGTGGACGACGTCGAGCGCGGCTCCCAGGACTCCGACTGGGACCCGGTCAAGGACGCCGCCCGCACCATCGCGCTCGCCGAGGACCGCGCGGTCTTCGACGGCTACCCGGCCGCCGGGATCACCGGCATCCGGGACGGCTCCTCCAACCACCCGGTCGAACTGCCCGCCGACGTCCGCGAGTACCCCAACGCCGTCAGCCGGGCCCTCACCGCGCTGCGCCTGGCCGGGGTCGGCGGCCCCTACTCGCTGCTGCTCGGCGCGGACGCCTTCACCGCCGTCAACGAGACCTCCGACCACGGCTACCCGGTCCACAACCACCTGGCCCGCCTGCTGGACGGCGAGATCATCTGGGCCCCGGCGGTCGAGGGCGCCGTCCTGCTGTCCGCCCGCGGCGGCGACTTCGAGCTGCACCTGGGCGAGGACCTCTCGATCGGCTACCTCTCCCACGACGAGACCACCGTGCACCTCTACCTCCAGGAGTCCCTGACCTTCCAGCTGCACACCCCGGAGGCCGCGGTCGCCCTCGGCTCGATCTGACGGCCCGTCAGCAACAGGGCCCAGGAACCCCACCCGCGCGTCCGGCGCGGGTGGGGTTCCTGGTGTCAACAGGTGCTGGTGGAAGGGGAGTTGACGGTACCGGGGGCGCAATCCGGACAGAGCTGCGCGGAGTCTTCCGGCGGTGGCGCGGCGGGCCCCACCATGGGGGCAGTACGGGGACTTTCGGTGAGGGGAGCACACCGTGTCCGATTCTTCCGTTACCGGCTGCCCGTTCCTCGACCCGGCCGGGGCCGCGCTGCACGCGGAGGCCGCGGAGCTGCGCGAGCAGGGCCCGGCGGTGTGGGTGGAACTGCCGGGCGGGGTGCGGGCCTGGTCGGTGACCCGGCACGCGGTGATCCAGGCGCTGACCACCGACCCGCGGGTCTCCCGGGACTTCCGGCTGCACTGGCCGGGGGCGGCGGAGGTGCCGGAGGGCTGGGTGCTGGGGCCGGTGGCGTTCCAGGACAGCTTCGTCAACCAGTACGGGGCCGAGCACCGCGCCGCGCGGAACCGGCTCGCGCCGACCTTCCTGCCGCGCCGGGTGGAGCGGATGCGCCCGCAGGTGCAGGCCACGGCGGACCGGCTGGTGGCAGCCATGGCCGAACTGGCCCCCGGGGAGCGCGCGGACCTGCGGCTGGCACTGTCCCGGCCGCTCACCCTGACGGTGATCTGCGACCTGTTCGGCGTCCCGGAGGACCTGCGCGGCGCACTCTGCGAGGCGATCGACACCGTGCTGGACTCCTCGCTCGACGAGGACCGCGCACTCGCCGCGCAAGTCGAACTCGACGTCCGGCTGCGGGAGTTGCTGGCACGCAAGCGGACCGACCCGGCGGCCGACCTGACCAGCGACCTGCTGCTGTCCGACCGCCCCGGCGAACGGCCGCTGTCCGAGCCCGAGTTGGTCGGCACCCTGTTCACGATGATCACCGGCGGGTTCGAGACCGCCGTCAACCTGATCACCAGCGCGGCCCTCGAACTGCTCACCCACCCCGCCGAGTTGGCCAGGGTGCGGACGGGCGGGCTCGGCTGGGCGGACGTGATCGAGGAGACCCTGCGGGTCGAGGGCCCGGTGATGCACGTCCCGCTGCGCTACGCGGTCGAGGACCTCGACCTCGGCGAGGGCGTGCTGATCCGCAAGGGCGACCCGATCATCCTCGGCTTCGCCGCCGCCGGCCGGGACCCGCGGGTGCACCCGGAGCGCCCGGACGCGTTCGACCCGGGCCGCCCCGACAAGAGCCACCTGGCGTTCGGCCACGGCCCGCACTTCTGCGTCGGCGCCCCGCTCGCCCGGCTGGAGGCGGAGATCGCGCTCAGCACCCTGTTCGCCCGGCTGCCCGCCCTGGCCCTGGCCGAACCCGACCGGACACCCGCCCGCCTCCCCTCGATGATCGTCAACGGCCCGGCCACCCTGGACGTGGTGCCCCGCCCGCTCCCCGCCCCCGACCGCCGGGCCCGCCACCGACCGCATCCCTGTCTCGACCCCCGTCCCCCCGTCTCTCCCCTCCCGCGCCCCCGCCCCCGGCGGGCCGCTCGGTAGGGTGGGGCCCGGCCAGGGACGACTCCAGGAGGCGGTGTGCGGCAGTACCGGGCGATGGTGGCGGTGGGGGACTCGTTCACCGAGGGGATGTGCGACGACACCCTGCCCGACGGGCAGTTCCGCGGCTGGGCGGACCGGGTCGCCGACGCGCTGGCCGCCGAGGCGGGGGCGGACGGCTTCCGGTACGCGAACCTGGCGGTGCGGGGCAAGCTGATCGGTCAGATCCGGGCCGAGCAGGTCGACCTGGCCGCGGCCACCGACGCCGACCTGGTGACGCTGGCGGGCGGCCTGAACGACGTGCTGCGCCCGGGCTGCGAGGTGGCCGAGGTCGAGCGGCTGCTCGGCGAGTGCACCCGCGAACTGCTGGCCGAGGGCCGCACCGTGGTGCTGTTCACCTCCACCGATCCGACCCGGCGGATGGCGGGCAGCAGCCGCCTGCTGCCCGCGATCCTGCGGATGAAGGCGTTCGTGGAGGGCGTGGTCCGGGAGCACCCGGACGGGGTGGTGCTGGTGGACCTGTTCTCGGCGCCGGTGTTCGACGACCGCCGGCTCTGGGCCGAGGACCGGCTGCACCTGTCCCCGGAGGGCCACCGCCGGGTCGCGCTGGCGGTCCTGGAGGCGCTCGGCCGCCCGTCCGCCGAGGACTGGCGGGCCCCGCTGGCCGAGCCGGACACCCGCACCCGCGGCCGGAAGGCCCGCGAGGACGTCCGCTGGCTGGGCACCCACGTCGGCCCGTGGATCGGCCGCCGCCTGCGCGGCCGCTCCTCCGGGGACGGCCGCCCGGCGAAGCGCCCGGAGCTGCTGCCGTACGAGGGCTGAACGCCGGCGGCCGCCAGTGACCGCCGGCAGCCGTCAGCCGTCCAGCCGGACGGTGATGCCGACGGTGCCGTCCTTGCCGCGCCGCAGCCGACTGCCGAGCAGGGTGAGCCGCCCGACCAGCCCGTACTTGCGGCCGAGCAACTGCCGGTAGCGCTCGGTGGTGGCGGGGTCGGCGATCTCGGCGGTGGCGGGCAGCGGGGAGCCGCTCGGGTTGCCGCGCACGTCGCACGGTCCGACCAGGACGTCGCCGCGGCGCCGGATCCGCTTGACCTTCCAGGAGTCGGCGACGGTCCACACCCCCAGCGCGTCGCCGTCCCGGACCACCCAGACCGGGGTGGCGACGGGGCTGCCGTCCTTCTTGTAACTGGTGATCAGCAGGTACTTCCCGGCGGCGAGCCGGTCCAGCGCGGTGTCGGCCATCGGGGCAGTCTACGTCTCCCGACGGCCCGTCAGACCGCCGAGACGCCGCCGGTGCCGGCGGGCCGGGGCGAGGCGGTGGCCCGCCACAGCCGGGCGGCGGACCAGAGCGATGCGCCCAGCAGCAGCCCGTTGCGGAGCAGGATGACCGCGGTCGGCCACCAGCCGCCGGCCTGCATCGCGTCGAAGAACAGCGGGTAGTCGACGGTGGTGACGCCGACCACGGGCAGCAGCAGCAGGGCGACCGGCCGCTGCGTGGTGTCCTCCACGGTCAGGCAGACGGCGGCCAGGCCGATCAGCCAGACCAGGTACTGCGGGGAGATCACCCGGCTGGTGACGGTGAACAGCAGCACCGCGGTCAGCGCCGCGTCGTACGGGGTGGCGGCCGTCCAGCGCCGGGCCCGGACCCGCCACAGCAGCAGCCAGCCGAAGGCCGCGGCGGTCAGCAGCAGCGACAGCTGGGCGATCCGGTGCACGTACCGGCCGAGGAACTCGAACGAGCCGTAGTGCTGCTCGACCCGGCCGGACCAGCCGAGCTGCCGGGCCGCCTGCAGGGCGCTGCCGCCCAGCGACTCGATCTCCACGCCGCGCCCGCCCTGGGCGTGCAGGAAGCCGAGGGTGTGGTCGAAGCAGGCGGCGAGGACCAGCAGCAGGGCGAGCGCGGAGAGCGCGGCGGCCGTCCAGGCCTGCCGGGTGGTGCGGCCGCGCGGGGTGCCGAGCAGCGTCAGCGCGGGCCAGACCTTGACCATCGCGCCGATCCCGGCCAGCACCCCGCCCAGCCGCGGCCGGGCCGGGAACAGCAGCAGCGCGCCGACCGCGAGCGCGGTCGCCGACAGGTCGTAGCGCCCGTACGGCAGGCCGAGCAGCAGCGGCAGGGCCAGCGCCCACGCCCAGGCCCCCCAGGTCGAGCGCCCCGGGCCGCGGCCGGCCGCCAGCAGGGCGGCCTGCACGGCGGCGTCGGCCAGCAGGGACAGCAGCACGAAGGACTGCAGGTACGTCAGGAACGGCAGCAGGCCCGGGGCGAGCATCGGCAGCGCCGCGCCGGGCGGGTACTGCCAGGTGACGTCGCCGACCGGGAAGGTGCCGGTGCGCAGGACCTGGTACCAGCCGTGGTAGAGCCGGTGCACCTCGATGGCGGGCTCGGTCCGGCCGGAGCGGATCAGCCCGACCATCAGCACCCGGCCGGCGATCCAGTACGCGGCGAGGGCCAGCACCTCGCGGGGCCAGTCGGCGGGGCGGGTCCAGCGGACCGGCCGGTCGGGCGGCCGCAGGGCCGGTGCCGGGGTCGGTGCGGGGGCCGGTGCCGGGGCGGGGGCCTGCGCCACCATGTCCTCCAATGCGCGCGGACGGCAGCTCCGGCAGCGGCGCCGACGGGAGCCCGGAAAACGGTCGTCCACCTCTCATACCAGACGATCCGACCGGCCTCCGGGCCGCTCGGACGCGTGTCCGCCCGCGTCCCCGGAACGCGCCACGCTCCGGGCGGCCGACCGGACCACCGGATGAACGTCGGCCGGACCTGCCAGAATGCACGGGCGACACCGCGCAACCGTCTGAAGGGGTGACCGGCACCGTGACCATGCCCGTCGAACGCAAGATCGCCGAAGAACTCGGCGTCCGCGAGAACCAGGTGCAGGCCGCCGTCGGCCTGCTCGACGGCGGTGCGACCGTGCCCTTCATCGCCCGGTACCGCAAGGAGGCCACCGGCGCCCTCGACGACACCCAGCTGCGCACCCTGGAGGAGCGGCTGCGGTACCTGCGCGAGCTGGCGGAGCGCCGCACCGCCGTCCTGGAGTCGATCGAGGCCCAGGGCAAGCTGGACGACGCGCTGCGCGCGCAGATCCTCGCCGCCGACTCCAAGGCCCGGCTGGAGGACATCTACCTCCCGTACAAGCCCAAGCGGCGCACCAAGGCGCAGATCGCCCGCGAGGCCGGCCTCGAACCGCTCGCCGACACCCTGCTGAACGACCCCTCCCAGGACCCTTCCGCGCTCGCCGCGACGTACCTGAACGAGCAGGTCGCCGACGCCCCCGCCGCGCTGGAGGGCGCCCGGGCCATCCTGGTCGAGCGCTTCGGCGAGGACGCCGACCTGGTCGGCTCGCTGCGCGAGCGGATGTGGACCCGCGGCCGGCTGGTCGCCAAGGTCCGGGGCGGCAAGGAGCAGGACGGCGCCAAGTTCGCCGACTACTTCGACTTCGCCGAGCCGTACACCAAGCTGCCCTCGCACCGGATCCTGGCCATGCTGCGCGGCGAGAAGGAGGAGGTCCTCGACCTCGAACTCTCCCCGTTCGACGGCGAGCAGGAGGCCGACCTGCCCGGCGCCAGCGACTACGAGCAGCGGATCGCCGCCCGCTTCGGCATCGCCGACCGCGGCCGCCCCGCCGACAAGTGGCTGACCGACACCGTCCGCTGGGCCTGGCGCACCCGCGTCCTGGTCCGGCTCGGCATCGACCTGCGCACCCGGCTGCGCGCCGAGGCCGAGGACGAGGCGGTCCGGGTCTTCGCCGCCAACCTGCGCGACCTGCTGCTCGCCGCCCCCGCCGGGACGCGCGCCACCATGGGCCTCGACCCGGGCTTCCGCACCGGCGTCAAGGTCGCCATCGTGGACGCCACCGGCAAGGTCGTCGCGCACGAGACGATCTACCCGCACCAGCCCGCCAACAAGTGGGACGCCGCGCTCGCCACGCTGGCCCGGCTGGCTCGCGAGCACAAGGTGGACCTGGTCGCGATCGGCAACGGCACCGCGTCCCGGGAGACCGACCGGCTGGCCGCCGACCTGATCAAGCGTCACCCCGAGCTGGGCCTCACCAAGGTGATGGTCAGCGAGGCCGGCGCGTCCGTCTACTCCGCCTCCGCGTTCGCCGCCCAGGAGCTGCCCGGCCTCGACGTGTCGATCCGCGGCGCCGTCTCGATCGCCCGCCGCCTGCAGGACCCGCTGGCCGAGCTCGTCAAGATCGACCCCAAGTCGATCGGCGTCGGCCAGTACCAGCACGACCTGAGCGAGCTCAAGCTCTCCCGCTCGCTGGACGCCGTGGTCGAGGACTGCGTCAACGCCGTCGGCGTCGACGTCAACACCGCCTCCGCGCCGCTGCTCACCCGGGTCTCCGGCATCACCGGCACGCTGGCCGACAACATCGTCGCCCACCGGGACGCCAACGGGCCGTTCCGCACCCGCAAGGCGCTCAAGGACGTCGCCCGGCTCGGCCCCAAGGCGTTCGAGCAGTGCGCGGGCTTCCTGCGCATCCCCGGCGGCGACGACCCGCTGGACGCCTCGGCCGTCCACCCCGAGGCGTACCCGGTGGTGCGCCGGATCCTCACCGCGACCGGCGGGCAGCTCGGCGAACTGATCGGCAACGGCGCGGTGCTGCGCGCGCTGCGGCCCGGCGACTTCGCCGACGCGACCTTCGGCGTGCCGACCGTCACCGACATCCTCGGCGAGCTCGACAAGCCCGGCCGCGACCCGCGCCCCGCCTTCCAGACCGCCACCTTCAAGGACGGCGTGGAGAAGATCTCCGACCTGGAGGTCGGCATGGTGCTGGAGGGCGTGGTCACCAACGTCGCCGCGTTCGGCGCCTTCGTCGACATCGGCGTGCACCAGGACGGCCTGGTGCACGTCTCCGCGCTGTCGAAGAACTTCGTCAAGGACCCGCGCGAGGTGGTCAAGCCCGGCGACATCGTCCGCGCCAAGGTCACCACCGTCGACGTCGCGCGCAAGCGGATCGGCCTGACCCTGCGCCTCGACGACGACACCACCCCCGGCTCGGGCTCCGGCTCCGGCAGCGGCGGCGGTGGCAACCGCCGCGAGCAGTCCCCCCGCCGCGACTCCCGCCCCCCGCGCCAGGACCGCCGCCCGAACACCGCCCAGCCCGCCCCCGCCAACTCGGCCATGGCCGACGCCCTGCGCCGCGCGGGCCTCGGCAAGTAGCGCGCCCCGAGGGGCGGCCGGGCCCGGCCGCCCCTCAGCCGGTGCGGGACTCCACGGCCAGCGCGACGAGTTCGGGCCACCAGGGTTCGCGGTACTGGGAGAGGAGCCGCTGGGCCTCCTCGGGCGCGACGGGGCGGACCTCGACGACCTGCTCGCCGTCGTCGGGGTTGGTGGGGGCGGAGTCGACCAGGACGTCGGCCCAGCCCCAGAGCCACGCCTTCACCGGGTGCGGCTGCCAGGGGCGGTAGGGCACCGGGGTGTCGGTGACCGCCAGGTGGTGGCCGATCCAGGTCGGCGGCCCGACCAGCCGGGCCCCGGCCTCCTCGCGCAACTCGCGCTCCAGGCAGGACTCGACGCTCTCGGCGGCCTCCCGGGTGCCGCCGGGCAGGAACCAGTGGCCCCGGACGTCCCGGCACAGGACGACCCGGCCCTCGGCGAAGCCCACCAGGTGGATGTTGGTGACCAGCTCGTCCGGCGGCAGATCGGTGCTGAACTGGGCGTCGATACCGCCCCACTCCCAGCGCTGCGGCGCGTGCAGGGCCGGGTACCGGGCCGCCAGTTCGGCGCTTTCGCTTGCTCTGCGTGTGGTGTCCGTCATTGATCGATCGTAGTCCTGAACGGTCCCGGGCGAACCCGGACGGTCAACAAGCCGGACGAAACGTCACCCGCCCGTGGCGCACCGTCAACCCGCCGCTCCGGACGTTCACCTGACGGCCCGTCACGGTGCGGCGGTCACTCCGGGACGGTGGTCACCGCGCGGGCGGCGGCCCGGACCTCCGGGTCGGGGTGGGTGCGCAGGGCGGCCAGCAGGGGCAGCCAGCGGCCGGTCCAGACGCAGCGGGTGCCCAGGCGGTCGGCGAGCGCGGCGGTCAGCAGGCCGAGGGCCGGGCCGCGGCCGGGGAGCAGCGCGAGCAGGGCGTCGGGAACGGCGGTGTCGGCGGGGACCGGCAGGGGCGCGGTGCCCGCGACGGTGTCGGCGAGGCCGGCGGCCAGCCGGGCGGCGAGGACGGGGCGGTCGGCGAGGGCGTCGGCGAGCCGGGCGAAGGCGGGGCCGAAGCCGGGACGCCCCGGGCGGGCGGCGAGGGCCAGCAGGGCGGCCCGGAGGTCGAGCAACTCCTCGTGCGGTCGCAGCAGTTCGTCGACCTGCTCGAGCACCTCCGGGAAGCGGCGGGTGACCGGCAGCGTGGTCAGCGAGACGATCCGCTGCCGGACGGGCTGGTCCCGGGCGGGGCCGGGAGCGGTCTCCTCCGGCGCGGCGAGCAGGGTGGCCAGGGTGCGGTGCAGCAGGCTGCCGGGGGCGCCGCCGCCGACGGGGTGGGCGCGGTCGCCGAGGGCGACGGCCCGCAGGGCGAGGGCGGCGGCGCCCCAGACGGCGCGGTCGTCGAGGTCGGTGACCAGGCCGGGCAGCACCTCGGCGGTCTCGGGCGCGTACCGGGCCCACCCGGGCAGCGCGGCGACCGCGGTCCGGGCGGCGTCCGGCTCCTGGCCGGGCCGGGTGGCGACGGCGGCCACCAGCCGGGCGTAGCGGGCCCGGTGGCGGGCCGGGAGCAGGTGCGGGGAGAGCGCGGCGACGGCCCGGCGCAGCTGCGGTTCGGGCGCCTCGGCGGCCTCGGCGAGCAGCGCCCAGACGGGGTCGGCGTCCAGCAGTTCCCGGCAGTGGGCGGTCGCGGCGGCCCGGACGTCGGGGTGCTGCCCGGGGGCGTGGAAGGCGGCGGTGAGCACCTCGGCGGCCCGGGCGGGCGGCAGCAGGGCGGCGGCCAGCCGGACGGCCTCCTTGCGGGAGGTGACCTTGCTGCCGGTGGTGCGGGCGGCCAGCTCGGCGAGCAGCGGGCCGAGCCGGTCCGGAGGGGTGTGCCGGGCGGCCCGGCCGGCGGCGTACAGCGCGGTCCGGGCCCGGTCGTCCCCGGCGTGCGCCAGCAGGTCGGGCAGTGCGGCGGCCGGGTCGGGGGCCAGCGGCAGCGCGGCGAGCGCGGTGTCGGCGATCAGCGGGTCCGGGTCGTCGAGGTGGCGGCGCGCCACGGCCGGGCCGGGGCCGGGCAGTGCGGCGGCCAGGTGGACGGCGGTGGCCCGCTGCTGCCGGGTGCGCCAGGCGGTGGCGGCGATCTCCGCGAGCAGGGCGGCGGCCCGGTCCACCTGGCGGGGCGTCCAGCGCTCCGGGGTGTCGACGGGCGGCAGCGGGCGGTGGTCGCCGGGGCGCAGGAACCGTCCGGTGGGCGGCTGTTCGGCCAGCGCCAGGTCCAGCAGGTCGGTGCGGACCCGGGCCAGGTGCCGGGCGACCGGGTCGCAGAACACGGCGGACGGGTCGTGCTCGATCGCCGCCAGCACCTTCGGGGTGCGCCCGTGGCGGGGCAGCAGCCACAGCCGCAGCGCCTCGGCGGCGGTCCGCTCCCGCGGGTCGCGCGCGGCCCGGCCCAGCCGCTCGTCGAGTTCCGGCAGCTGCCCGGCCCGTTCGTCCAGTGCCCGGACCAGCGCGAACAGCAGCCGGTGGTGGCCCCGCCGGTCCTCGGCGTCCAGCCAGGGCCGCAGGGCCTCCAGCACCTGCCGCTCCTGGCCGCGGCGCAGCCGTCGGGCCAGCGCGGGCAGCGGGAGTCCGCCGTCGCGGGCGGTGAGCTGTTCGACCGTCAGCAGGGCGAAGGCGAGCAGGTCGGGCCGCTCGCCGGTGGGGTGGGCGGCCAGCGCGGCGAGGGCCAGGGCGGACAGCGCGCGGCGGGTGGCGGGCGAGCAGTCGCGGGCGTCCAGCGCGTCGGCGGCCTGTTCGGTGAGGGCGTCGGCGTGCGCGTCGGTGAAGCGGTCGGCGGGGAAGTCGGCCAGCGCGGCCAGGGCGGCCTGCCGGACCGGGTCCTGCTCGTTGCGGACCCGGCGCAGGTCGGCGAGCAGGACGCCGGGCGCGGCCGGGTCGGGGTCGGCGGCGGCCGCGGCGACCAGGTGCCGCCACACCTCGGCACGCTCGGCTGCGTCCGGCACCCGGGTGCGTTCGAGCAGCTCGGCCCGGGCCTTGGCGGGCTCAAGCAGTGCGGTGAGGTCTATGAGTTGACGGTCCGTCAGGCCCTTGGCGGCCTGCTCCGCGCGCAGCCGGCGGGCCTCCGCGTGGCGGCGCCCGTGCGGCAGCAGGCGCAGCACCGGCGCGGTCAGCCGGTCGGCGCCCGGCGGCTGCCCGTCGGCGACGGCGTCCAGGAACGCGGCGCGCCGGGACGGCGGCAGGGTGCGCAGCAGGACGGCGAACAGGCGCGGCTCCGGCAGCCAGCGGCGGCCCAGCGCGGGCAGGGCGGCCGGATCGGCCCGGACGATCCGGCGCAGCGCGCTGCGGCTGGGCGGCTGCTCCCAGGGCTGGAACGGGCGGGCCGGGTCGGCCAGCCAGGCGGTGGCGCGTTCGGCGTCCACCGCCACCAGGTGGCCGAAACCGGCGCGGACCGCAGGCGGGACCGTCCGGCCGGGGTGGCGCTCCAGCAGGTCGAGCACCCGGGCCGGGCGCCGCCGCAGCACGGCCGCCACCGGCGGACCGTACAGCTGCCACCAGTCGGCCCGCGGGTCGGCCGACCGGGCCGCCAGCTCGCCCGCGACGTGGTCGAGCACCGCGTCCGGGTGCCGGGCCGCCAGCGCAGACCAGGACCGCACCGCGTCGGCCAGGCCGGGCAGTTCGGCGGCCACCAGCGCGGGCGGGCAGGCCGCCAGCAGCGCCGCGGCCTCCGCCTCGCCCCAGTGCGCGCGGGCCACCGGCAGCAGCCGGGCGGCGAGTTCGGCGCGCCGCCCGCGCAGCACCGCCCGGCGCAGCGCCCGCCGGGCGGCGGACGACGCGTGCGGGTAGGCGGCGAGCACCGCCCCGTCCAGCCCGGGCACGGTGCGCAGCGCGTCGACCGCCCGGCCGCGCACCACCCGGTCCGGCGCGTCCAGCAGTGCGCCCAGCAGGTCGGCCCGGCCGGTCAGCACCGCGGCGAACGCGGCCAGCCGCGCCCCGTACCAGCCGTCCGCAGCCAGCGCGTCGACCAGCGCGTCGACCTCGGCGGGCCCGGCGGCCCGGACGGCGCGGGCGAACAGCGCCTCCCGCTCGTGGTGCGGGAGCGGGTCCATGGCGGTGAGCAGCGCGGTGGCGTCGAGGTGCGGCATACCGGCCATTCTCACCGGCCGGGCAAACGATTTCGGGCCGGTGGGCCGGTGCGGTGGCCGGCGGGGGCACGGAACCGGCCCGGCCGGTCGCGCTTACTGACTGTGGGGGAGCGCGACGGCCGGACCGTGTGGGGGTTGGTTCTCAACACCCGTCCCGGGGACGGGTTTCGAACACCGTGCACGAGGCGGACGGACCGCCCCGTGCACTCAAAATGCCCGGGTCGCCGAGGCCCGTCAAGCGTTCCCCGGCCCGCTTGAGCCACCCTTAAGGCTCCCTTCGCCGACACCACTGGTGCGGCCCTCCGGCCCCCGGCCCGGACCGTCGGGCGGCTCCAGCCGGACCTCGCTCCACACGGTGTCCTGCACCAGGCCGTCGGTGCAGGGGAGGACCGAGCGCCGGTGCCCCCAGCGGTCGCCCAGCGCGAGGGCCGCCAGCACCCCGGGCACGTCCGGCGCGGGCCGGGTCGAGCGGAGTTCGACCCGGTACCCGTCCTCGAAGGAGATCAGCCATGCCTCCTCCCCGCCGGCCCGCGCCAGCCGGTCCGCGATCGTCCACGCCCGCCGCCGGACCTCCTCGCCGGGGTCCGCAGGCCGCTCCTCAGACCGCATCCGACTCCCCCCGCCCGTCGGCACACCGCGGACACCGGCAGACCGGCCAGGTCAGCGCGGAGCGCGGCGCGGGCACGAGCGGCTCGTCGGACGTGCAGGACGAGACCGGCAGCCGGGTGCCGTCGGCCCGCACCGTGTAGACGCGGATCGTCAACTTCGCTCTCGACTCCGGGTACGGGTGGTCGGACATGGTGGATGACCTCGCGGCTGGTGGTGCTGGACGGAAGGGGGTGCGGCGGGCCGGGCGGTCAGACCCGCGATGCGGACGCTGTGTGACCGTCCGTGTGTCCATGGTTGCGGGATCGCTGACGCTCCGCCACCATCTGAACCGGACAGTCTGGATATTTCAGTTGGGGGGCAACTGCCGTGAACAAGAAGGACCTTGACCCCACGATTTCTCCCGCGCACGCGTTCGGGGTCCAGTTCCGGCGCTCGCGCGAGGCGAAGGGGCTCACCCAGGCCCAGCTCGGAGATCTGCTGGGCGTCACGGGCACCTACGTCGGCTGCTTCGAGCGCGCGAGCCGGATGCCTCACATCGACACCGTGAACAGGGCGGACGAGGTGCTGGAGACCGGCGGGACGCTGGCGCTGATGTACTGGAACATCCGGCACACCGCACTGTTCGAAGGCTTTCCGGAGTTCACCGAGTGCGAGGCGAAGGCCACCGAGTTGCGACTCTTCGAGCTCGGCATCATGCCGGGGCTGCTCCAGACTCCGGAGTACGCGCAGGTCGAACTCGCCGCTGGAGTCTCGCGTGGCAACATTTCAACCGAACAGGCCGCCGAGCGGCTCTCCTTCCGGCTCGCCCGGCAGGCGGCGATCACCCGACAACCGGCGCCCATGATCCACGTGGTGATGGACGAGAGCGCACTCCGCTGGCAGGTCGGCGGTCCTGCGGTGATGGTTCCGCAGCTGCGCCGCGTCGAAGAACTGGCCGGACTGCCGAACATGATCATCCAGGTGGCGCCCTTCAGCCTCGGCGCCCGCCGCCCGTTCCACCACTCCTTGACTCTGCTCACCCTCCCCAACCACATGCAGATCGGCTACGTGGAGGATATGAAGCAAGGACACCTCGTACGAGACATCCCCACTGTTCGGGAGTGGTCCAGGGACTACGCTCGCCTGCAGGCTGACGCGCCGTCCGTGGCCGACTCGATGGCGACGGTCCGTGCCGTACGAAAGGAACTGGAACGGTGACCCTTCTCCCCGACCTGAGCGCCGCGCGTTGGAGCAAGTCGAGCTACAGCGGTTCCGGCGGCCAGTGCGTCGAACCGGCGATGAACCTTGTTCAGATGCACGGCATCGTCCCGGTCCGGGACTCGAAGGACCCGCGGGGGCCGGTGCTGGTGTTCCCCGCCGGGGCCTTCGCCGCGTTCGTCGCGGCGGTCAAGTCCGGTGGGTTCGGCGAGGTCTGAGGCTGCGGGGGTACGGCGAAGCCCCGCGGGCCCGGGGTCCGGGTGCGCGGGGCTTCGTGGTGCCGGGTGCGGGTCAGGCGCGGACCAGGGCCTTGCCGGCGGCGGTGGCGGCGTCCAGGGCCTGGGTGTGGTACTCGGCGGCGAGGCCGCGCAGGCTCTCCATCGCCGGGTTGACGGCGGCCAGGGTCAGTTCGCGGCGGACGGTGGTCAGCTCGGCGCCCCAGACGTCGCGCAGGATGCGCTCCAGGTACGGGGTGGAGTGGTCCCAGCCCTCGCGGGGGGTGCCGGGGGCGAAGCCGCCGCCGAGCGAGGTGAGCAGGACGACCGGCTTGCCCTTGAGGAGTTCGGCGGTCGGGCCGGCGCCCGCGATGACCAGGTCGACCCAGGTCTTGAAGTGCTGGGAGACGCCCCAGTTGTAGAGCGGGACGGCGATGATCGCGGCGTCGGCGGCGCGCAGTTCCTCGGCCAGGGTGGCGCCGAGCGCGGCGGCCTCCTGCTGCTCGGGGGTGCGCTGGTCCTCGGGGGTGAAGCCGGCCAGGGCGGCGGTGGCCCAGATGTCGCCGGGCAGCGGGTCGGTGCCCAGGTTGCGGCGGGTGACGGTGCCCTCGGGGTGGGCGGCGGCCCACTCGGCCTCGGCGGCGTTGGCGAGCTCGGCGCTGGTGGAGGCGCCGGGCATGATGCTGGCGTCCAGGCGGAACAGGTGCATGACAGAACTCCTCGGTTCGCGCCCCGTCAGGGAAGTGGCGGACGCGGTGGGTACGGCCGGGTGCGGCTGGGTACGGCAAGGCCGGGCACGGGCCGGGGCGCCGTGCTCGACGTAAACGGACTTTACCCCGTTTCTCTCGCCGGGTAAATTGGCGGCATGGACAGCCCCCTGGTCCCCTTCGGAAACCCCCCCACCGAGCGCGCGGACGCGGCCCGCAACCGCGAGGTGCTGCTCTGCACCGCCCGCGCGATGATCGCCGAGCTCGGCGTCGACCGGGTCACCATGGACGGGCTCGCCGAACGGGCCGGGCTGGGCAAGGGCACCGTCTTCCGCCGCTTCGGCACCCGGGCCGGGATCTTCCGCGCCCTGCTCGACGCCGAGGAGCAGCGCTTCCAGTGCCAGGTGCTGTCCGGCCCGCCCCCGCTGGGCCCCGGCGGCGACCCGGTCGACCGGCTGATCGCCTACGGCCGCGCCCGGACGACCTTCCTGCTGGCCCGGTACGACATCGCCCGCGCCGCGTTCGAGCGCAAGGGCCCCGTCCAGCCCGCCGCCGGCCCCGACTTCTCCCGCCCGCACATCCGGATGCTGCTCGGCCAGGCCGCCCTCGGCCTCCCCGACCCGGACACCCTCGCCCTCCAGCTCACCAGCACCCTCGAAGGCCCCCCGCTGCTCTTCCTGGCCGGCGAGCCGCCCGCCGACCCGGCCGAACGCTGCTACAGCGGCGACCTGCCCACCCTGCTCGGCGACAGCTGGCAGGCCCTGGTCGAACGGCTCGCCCGGCGCTGACCGGCGGCGCCCGGGCACGCGCGGGAGGGCGGCCCGTACGGGCCGCCCCCTCCTCCAGCTGTGCCGACGGGCCGTCAGGCGCCGGTCAGCCAGATCATCTTGCGGCCGGTCTCGGCCGGGGCGGTCGGCGCCTCCTGGACGATCCGGTCCAGCGTGTAGCCGAGCTTGCGCGGGACGGCGGCGCTGGCCGCGTTCGACTCGGCGCAGTGGATCTCGGCCCGGGTGATGCCCGGCAGCGCGAGGGCCGCCGAGGTGAGGGCGCGGGCGGCGGCGGTGGCCAGGCCGCGGCCGGTGTGCTCGCGGTGCACCCAGTAGCCGATCTCCAGCGCGCCGGGGCCGATCCGGCCGTGCAGGCCGAAACCGCCGATCACCAGGGCCGGTTCGGCGTCCAGGCCGAGCAGGTACAGGAAGTCGCTGCCCTCGTCCCAGGCCGCCTCGCCGCGCACCGAGAGCTGCTCGCTCTCCGGGAGGGTCGGCGCCTGCTGGGCCCAGGGCATCCACGGACGCAGGTGGTCGAGGTTGGCCAGCACCGCGGCGTTCAGCCCGGCGGCGTCCGCCAGCCGGCGGCGGCGCAGGTGCGCGCCGTTGCCGAGGGGCAGCAGCTCGGGCGGGCGGCCCGCGCTGAGCGGTCGCGCAACGTTGTCAGGTGCGTCGGTGGAGTGACTCATGAACGGAGTATGCGCCATGCACCAACGCGCCGACCAGCGGATATCGGGACCGCCACCCCGTCCGCCACCCTTGCCCGCCGGCCCCGGCCGGGGGCCGGTCGGGGGCCGGTCGGGGCGTGGGGCGCGGCAGGTCAGAGCCGGACCATCACCTCGTCCAGCGGCTTGCGGACCAGGTCGGGCACCCGGGCGTCCTCGGCCGGGTAGCCGACCGGGATGACGTACGCGGCGCGCTCCTCCGGCGGGCGGTCGCAGACCTCGTTCAGGAAGCGCATCGGGCTGGGCGTGTGGGTCAGCGTGGCCAGGCCCGCCTGGTGCAGCGCGGAGAGCAGGAAGCCGACCGCGATGCCCACCGACTCCTTGGTGTAGTAGGGGCGCGGCGAGTGCGGGCCCTTGTGCACCTCGAACACCACGATCACCGCGGGCGCGTCCTCCAGGAACGGCTTGCGCCAGTCGGTGCCGATCGGGGCCAGCGCCGCCAGCCACTCCTCGGACGCCCGGTGGGCGTAGAACTCGCGCTCCTCCGCCTCCGCGGCCTCCCGCAGCCGCCGCTTGCGCTCCGGATCGGTGATCACCACGAACCGCCACGGCTGCACGTGCGCGCCGCTCGGCGCGGTCGCCGCCGTCCGCACCGCCCACTCCACCACCCCCTCGGGCAGCGGGCGGGTCGAGTAGTCGCGCACGGTGCGGCGCTGGTCCATCACCTGGTGGAAGGCCCGGCAGCGGTCGGCCGCCTCGTGGGCGGGGACACTCATCGGGCGGAGCGGCGTCGTCGGGTGGGACGGCGCCGGAGCGGGTGCACTGTCAACCATGCGCGCCAGCCCAGCACAGGGCGCGCCCCGGCGGAAGGGGCCGGGGCGCGGTCGGCACGTACTGGCAAGAAGTGGTGGGCGAGGGCCTACGCCTCGGTGACCCTGCCCGCCCGGGCAGGGGCGCTACGCCTCAGTGACCCTGCCGTCCGCGACCACCAGGCGCCGGTTCACCTGCACGGTGTCCAGCATCCGCCGGTCGTGGGTGACCAGCAGCAGGGTGCCGGTGTACGAGGCGAGTGCCTGCTCCAACTGCTCGATCGCGGGCAGGTCCAGGTGGTTGGTCGGCTCGTCCAGCACCAGCAGGTTCACCCCGCGGGCCTGGAGCAGCGCCAGCGCCGCCCTGGTCCGCTCGCCCGGCGAGAGCGTCCCGGCCGGGCGCAGCACGTGCACCGACTTCAGGCCGAACTTGGCCAGCAGGGTGCGGACGTCCTCCGGGTTCGTCTCCGGCACGGCCGCCGAGAACGCCGCCAGCAGCGGCTGCTCCGCGTCCCCGCCGAACAGGTGCCCGCGGGCCTGCTCCACCTCGCCGATCCGCACGCCGGAGCCGAGCGCCGCGGAGCCCGAGTCCAGCTCCAGGCGGCCCAGCAGCGCCGCCAGCAGCGTCGACTTGCCCGCGCCGTTCGCGCCGGTGATCGCCACCCGGTCCGCCCAGTCGATCTGCAGGTCCACCGGGCCGAACGCGAACTCCCCGCGCTTGACGGCGGCCTGACGGAGCGTCGCCACCACCGAGCCGGAGCGCGGCGCGGCGGCGATCTCCATCCGCAGCTCCCACTCCTTGCGCGGCTCCTCCACCACGTCCAGGCGCTCGATCATCCGCTGGGTCTGCCGGGCCTTCGCGGCCTGCTTCTCGCTGGACTCGGCGCGCTGCGCCCGGGCCTTCTTGTCGTTGTCGCCGCCCTTGCGCCGGGCGTTGCGGACGCCGTTGTCCATCCAGTTGCGCTGCATCTGGGCGCGGGCCTCCAGGCCCGCCTTGGTGTCCGCGTACTCCTCGTACTGCTCGCGGGCGTGCCGGCGGGAGATCGCCCGCTCCTCCAGGTACGACTCGTAGCCGCCGCCGTACAGGTTGACCTGCTGCTGGTGCAGGTCCAGTTCCAGCACCTTGGTCACGGTGCGGGCCAGGAACTCGCGGTCGTGGCTGATCAGCACGGTGCCCGCGCGCAGGCCCTTCACGAACGCCTCCAGGCGCTCCAGGCCGTCCAGGTCCAGGTCGTTGGTGGGCTCGTCCAGCAGGAACACGTCGTAGCGCGACAGCAGCAGCGAGGCCAGGCCCGCCCGGGCGGCCTGGCCGCCGGACAGCGCCGTCATCGGCAGGTCGAGCGAGACCTTCAGGCCGAGCTGGTCGGCGACCTCCTCGGCCCGCTCCTCCAGGTCCGCGCCGCCCAGCTCCAGCCAGCGGTCCAGGCCCGCCGCGTAGGCGTCGTCCGCGCCCGGGCGGCCCTCCACCAGGCCCTCGGTGGCCTCGTCCAGCGCCGCCTGCGCCGCCGCCACGCCCGTGCGCCGGGCCAGGAAGTCGCGCACCGACTCGCCCTCGCGGCGCTCCGGCTCCTGCGGCAGGTGGCCGACGTTCGCGGTCGGCGGGCTCAGCTTCAGGCTGCCGCCCTCCGGGGCGTCCAGCCCGGCCAGCAGCCGCAGCAGGGTCGACTTCCCGGCGCCGTTCACCCCCACCAGCCCGATCACGTCCCCGGGGGCGACGACCAGGTCCAACCCGGAGAACAGCGTGCGCTCACCGTGGCCGGCGGCGAGGTCCTTGACGACGAGAGTGGCAGTCATGATGGGGTCGATTCTAGGCGGCGGCCCGGCCCCCTCCGGACGGGTGGGGGACGGTGGGTCCGGGACCGGGGCCGGAACGCCCCGGCGGTGAAGTTACGCTGGTCGCCGTCACCGTTCAGCGTTCCGGGGGGATGCCGTGCCGCTCTACAGCACCAGTGTTCCGCGGGCGCGCCGCCTGCGGTTGGTCCTGGGCGCGGCGGCGGGCGTGCTGCTGCTCGGCCTGGTGCCCGCGGTGCGGCACGATGCGGAGGCGATGGTCGGCGAGGGCGGCCCGGACGGGCCGGTCGGGCCCCGGCTGACGGTGGCCACCTGGAACATGTGCGGGGAAGTCGTCTGGGGCTGCGGCAAGTACGGCAGCGGCGAGCAGAAGGTCGAGGCGCTGCGCTCGATGGCGGTGCACCACGGGGTGCGGGCGATGCTGGTGCAGGAAGCGTGCCGGGGAGACCTGGAGCGGGCCCGGACCGGGCTCGGCGCCGACTGGCAGCTCGCCTTCCAGCCGTACGCGGAGGTGGACGACGTGGGCACCGCCGCCCCGGTGGACTGCGGAGACGGCCGGGGCGAGGCCGGCATCGGCATTCTGGCGGCGGCCCCGCTCACGGACGTCTCCCCGGTCGCCGCGCCCCAGCCCGAGCACGGCCTGCGCCGCGGCATCCTGTGCGCCACCGCCACCGCTCCGGTTTCCCCGACGGCCCCGGATTCCCCGGCCGCCGCGTCCGGCGGCGGCCTGCGGCTGTGCGTCGCGCACCTCTCGCTGCCGCCCGCCGACCGGTCCGACCACGCCGCGGAACTCCGCGACGACCAGCTGGCGGCGCTGCTCGCCGCCGGGACGGCCTGGGCGCCGGGCACGACCAGCTCGGTGTTCGGCGGCGACTTCAACTCCTCGCCGCCGGGCCAGAACGGCAGGGACGCCTGGATCTGGCCTGCCGCCTACTTCGACACCGTCCAGGAGTGCGCCCAGCAGGAGCCGGACCAGCGCTCCGGCTTCGCGCCCACCCACCAGAACGGACGCAAGCTGGACTACCTGTTCACCGCACTGCCCCGGCACGGCTGTCACCAGGTGGACACCGGTTCCTCCGACCACCGGGCGGAGCTGCTCACCGTCACCGCCGCGCTCTGACGGCCCGTCAGCCGCTGTAGCGTTGCCGGAGCACGGGGTTGGTGACGAGCGCGCCGGCCACCACGAAGGTGACCTTGCCCGGAGGCGAGACCCGGCCGTCGGCGTCGGCCGCCCGGACCTCGACGGTGTGCCCGCCGCCGCGCCACTCCCAGGCGGGCTGCCAGCTCCACCGGCCGTCCTCGACGGGGGCGGCGCCGAGCACGCGCTCCCCGATGGCGAGTTCGACCCGTTCGGCGCCGGCCGCGTGGCCGGCCAGCCGGACGGCGGGGCCGGCCACGTAGCTCTCGTCGACGGGATCGGTGACCACCGGCGCGGGCAGCGCCGGCGCCGCCTCGGCGGGGGCGTACTGGATGCGGGGGGCCTGCGCGTCGATGGTGAACACCACGTCGGAGCGTTCGCTCTGGACGTTGCTGGCGTCGGCGGCGAACAGGCGGAGCAGGTGCCGGCCCGCGCTGAAGGTCCGGTTGGCCTGCCAGGACCAGCTGCCGTCGGCGGCGACCGGGGCCGAGGCGACGTACTTGCCGTTCTCCCAGATGCTGATCCGCACGCCGCCCGGCGCGAAGCCGGTGATGACCACGCCGTCCGGCGGGAGCACCGCCTCCGCCGGGGGACAGGTGATCACCGGGCGGGGGAAGTCGTCGCCCTTGACCTGCGAGGTGTCCTTGAGGAACTGCTCGATCGCGGTGAGGTCGGGCTGCGCGGCCTCCCCGCCGTTGGCGATCAGGCCGATCTGCGGGACCACGCCGTCCACCAGCAGGTTGAGGATGCTCATGATGGTGGGCAGGTTCCGCAGCGTCACCTTGCCGTGGCCGGTGATCAGCACCGAGTCGTTGTAGATGAAGTTGAAGTTCGAGTAGCCCTGGAAGAGCTGGACGAACGGTTGCACCTGCCGCACGTACTGCTCGTCCTGCGGGGAGGTGATCAGGTAGATGTTGGCGTTCCGGTGGGGGCTGTTCATCACCAGGTCCGGCAGGACGGCGTCGAGGACGGCGACGTTCCGCTCGGTCACCTCACCCATCATCAGCCGGGCCGCGCTGGGGATGCCGTCCAGCACGTAGGAGCCGATGTGGAACTGGGGCACGCTGGCGACGATGTTGGCGTAGCCGTACTTGAGGCCGTAGAACAGCGCCGCGCTGCCGCCCTTGGAGCTGCCGAAGACGGTGACGTCCTGCGGCGTCAGGTACAGCGACCGCATGACCCGGTCGATCAGCGCCGCGATGGACCGCTCCAGCGAGAAGTCCATCCGCTTGCACAGGTAGTAGGTGTTGGCGCCCTCGAAGAAGTCGCGGATCCACAGGATGTTGCCGCGCACCTTGTCCAGCACGCCGTTGCCCCAGCCGTACTCGTCCGGTGCGGTGAAGTTGGCGAACACCACGACCAGGTGCCGGTTGCCGTTGCGGGCGTGCGAGAAGCGGTACTCGATCGGGACGGCGCCCGTGGTGTCCACACCGGTGAAGATGCGGCGGGTGTGCTTGGCCTGATCAGCCATGTGCCGATTCCAATCGTCTGCGCAGTTCTGCCTGGAGGTCGCGCGGCGGCTCCTCCGCCGTCGTCGCGACCCCGTCGAGGTCGCGGAAGGAACGGGAGCCCGGCCCGGGGTCACCGAGCGGGAGCGCCGACAGGTCCTGCGGTGGCGCTTCCAGGTCGCCGCCCGCGACCAGGATCCGGTCCGCCAGACGGACCGAGGCGTACCCGTCGTCCAGGTCGCAGAAGGCGTCCTGGAAGCGCCGGTAGCGCTCTGCGTAGCGCTCCTCGATCCGGTCCACGTCCCGGATCGAGGAGATCAGCTCCTGGGAGTCGAAGACCAGCGGCCCGGGGGCGCTGCTCTGGAAGTCGAAGTAGAAGCCGCGCAGGGTGTCGCGGTAGTGCTCCAGGTCGTAGGTGAAGAACAGGATCGGCCGACCGGTGTTGACGTAGTCGAACATCAGCGAGGAGTAGTCGGTGATCATGACGTCGGTGATCAGCGACAGGTCGGCCATGTCCGGGTAGTCGGATACGTCGAAGACGAAGCCGTCGCCGGCGCCCGGCACCGGGTCCACCACGTTGGGGTGGCGACGGACCAGCAGCACGTGGTCCTCGCCGAGCCGCGCCCGGGCGTCGTCGAGGTCGATCCGGAAGTCGAACTTGTACCGGCCGGGCGCGTAGTACTGGTCGTCGCGCCAGGTCGGGGCGTACAGCACGACCCGCTTGCCGTCGGGGATGCCGATCCGGCGGCGGATCCCGGTGGCGAGCCGCTCGGTGCCCGGGCGGCGCAGCACGTCGTTGCGGGGGTAGCCGGACTCGACCATCTCGCCGGGGAAGCCGAAGGCGCGGCGCAGGATCGGGGTGGAGAACGAGTTCGGGGAGACCAGCAGGTCCCAGTTCTCCACCTCGACGGCGAGGCGCTCCAGGTAGCGCTTGTCGGCGAAGTGGACGGCCTCGATGTCGTGGCCGATCTTCTTCAGAGGGGTGCCGTGCCAGGTCTGCACGA
Organism: Kitasatospora sp. YST-16; assembly: GCF_026802215.1. Classification (NCBI taxonomy): domain Bacteria; kingdom Bacillati; phylum Actinomycetota; class Actinomycetes; order Kitasatosporales; family Streptomycetaceae; genus Kitasatospora; species Kitasatospora sp. YST-16. The sequence continues at coordinate 1,423,794 of NZ_CP113837.1, read as the reverse complement.
CGACCTGGCCGGGCCGCTTGCGGAACCAGTCGGGCAGGTGGTTGTTGGCCACCACGTAGCGGCTGGTGGCGAGCGCCTCGTACCACTCGGGTGACCACATCCGCACCGCGCGGGCGGTGTCGGGGACGTCCACCTGGTCGTCCTTGACCACCCACAGGTGCTCCAGCGCGACGCCGCGGCGCACCAGTTCCTCGTGGACGGCGCGCGGGCTGTCGGAGTACTGGGTGCCCTTGAAGGCGTCGAACAGCACGGTGGGCCGGACGGCCTGCTGGCGGGCAGCGGGGTACGCCTTGGTGCGCAGCAGCTTCTGCCGGTAGGGGCCGCGGGCGTGGTCGGGCATCGCGGAGTGGACCAGCAGGGACAGCCGGTCGTACGCCTCGGCCTGGAGCTCGTAGTCGCGGCCGTCGGCCGCCGCGGACTGCGGGAGCCGGGGGATGGCCTCCTGGTCCAGCTTGAGCATCAGGTCGGGCAGCAGGTCGGCGGGCGCGGTGCGGGACGGGTCCTGGCGGCGCAGGAAGAGGTCCCAGCGGCCGGCGGCGAGCGGGACGGTGCCGGCCAGGGTGCGGATCCGGGAGGGGACGAAGCGGGCCCGGAAGTGCTCGCCGGCCAGTTCGACCGGGACGGCGCGCTCGATGCCCTGGGCGCGCGAACGCAGTACCAGGTGGAGCTGTCGGCGCTCCGCGACGGGGAGCAGCTGCAGGGCGGGGTAGCGGCCGACGACCTCCAGGGTGCCGTCCTCCTCCCAGCCGAAGCGGGTCGCCAGCGGGAGGGCGGCGCGTTCGAACAGGACGAGGTAGCCGGCGCCGTTGCGGTGCACCACGAGCTCCCGGTCGCCCTCCGGGGTCTGCAGCTCGGCGGGGAGGCGGTGGTGGCCGTCGGGGGTGTCCTCGGCCATCACGGGGTACATCGTCATCTTGCGCCCGGCGACGTGGAAGGTGGTCTTCCAGCCGTTGGCGCCGAGGTCCCAGGACTCCGGGACGCCCCCCTCGCCGTCGCCGCCGGTGCCGCGGTGCGAGGGCACCAGGGAGCGCAGCGGGACGCGGACGGTGAAGGTGCACCAGCCCTCGCCGCCGGCAGTGAAGTGGACGGGGGCCTGGGCGCGGCCCGCGCCGCCGAGGCTGACCAGCCGCAGCTGGCCGCTGGTGGGGACGGTCGGGCCCAGGTGGACGCCGCGCAGTTCGAGCCGGTCGCCGACCAGGCGGTGCCCGGTGATCCGGCAGCGGACCACCTCGACGCGGAGCTTGAGCCGGTTCTGGACGAACAGCGGCAGCACCCGGGTGTTCTTGTCGACGTACCGGTAGGGCGGGTTGGCGGCGCTGCCGGCGCTGCCGCGGTCCAGACCTCGGTAGCGGAACAGACCGCGGCTGAGCACTCCGGCGGCGACGTCCCAGGTGCCCTCGACCCACTGGCCCTTCTGCTTGAGCCGGTTGGTGTCGAAGCTCGCGCTGAACCCGGACCAGTCGTAGCAGTAGCGGTTCTGGTTGGAGTGCTCGGTGGCCTGCGGCGCGTAGACGGTGCGGGCGGGCACCAGCAGCATCCGGCCCTGCTTCTTGTTGCGCAGGGCCAGTGCCTTGATCGACATGTGCCGCTTGTGGACGTTCAGGAAGCGGATGTAGGCGTTGCCGGAGAACTCCAACCGGTCGCCGTCCCACCGGACCCCGCCGATCGAGCCGTGCAGCGAGAGCTCCTTGCCGAGCCGGTACGCCTTGCGGCCGATGCCGGTCCCGCGATCGCCGAGGTGCGGGTACTTCAGGTACCGGTGGAAACGGCGCTGGATCGGCAGCGGTCCGCCCCGGCGCTCGAACTCGACGACGTCCAGCAGCGCCTGGAGCTTGCGGTGGCGCACCAGTAGCCACTTCACCCGGGCCTCGGCGGGCAGTTCCTCGATCAGGTCCTCGCCGGCCTCGTCCAGGAACTCGTTGGCCCAGGTGATGAAGGAGGTCCGGTACTCTTCGTCGCCGTCCGGGAGCGCCTTCAGATGGAGCATCAGGTCGGAGGCGAGGCAGGCGAGGTCGTACTTGCGCTTGGACTCGGCGAAGGTCCTGGAACGGTGCCGGCCGAGGAAGCGGCTGACGGTGAGGACGGCGTTGACCCGGTCGCGCAGGTTGTCGATTTCGTGGTGCCGCTGGGTGATGGAGGGGGCGGCGTTGCCCTCGCGGCGGCGCCAGTAGTAGACGACGTCGGTGATGGTGTCGACCTTGGCCGCCCGGAAGTGGGCGAACATGTTGACCCAGGAGTCCTCGTAGAGGACGCCCTCGGGGAACTCGATGAAGTAGTAGTCCCAGAAGCTGCGCCGGAACAGTTTGTTCCACACCGTACGGTCGTAGATCAGTTTGTCGTACTTCGTGATGTGGGTGCCCCGCCGGTTGGCGGCCATCGGGGCCTTGTGCAGCGGGGACTGCCACTTCTTCGTGGAGGTCATCATCTGCACGTTGCCGGAGACGAAGTCCGAACCGGACTCCTCCAGGGTGCGCAGCAGCGTCTCGTACGCCTGCTCGGGCACCACGTCGTCGCCGTCGGCGAAGACGAGGAACTCGCCGTCCGGGTGCATCGCCCGCAGACCGGTGTTGCGGGCGTGACCCGGGCCGTGCGCGTCCTGCCGGATCAGCCGGAAGCGCGGGTCGCGGGCGCACATCGCCCGGGCGATCCCGGTGGAGCCGTCGGTCGAGCCGTCGTCCACCAGGATCACCTCGAAGTCGCGGAACGACTGCCGGGCGATGGACTCCAGGCATTCGGCGAGGTACGCCTCGACGTCCTGGAAGGGCACGACGACGCTCAGCCGCGGGTGGTAGGCATCCACGAACGAAATCCGTCTCTTCTGTCAGCCGGCGGCGGCCGGAACTGGCTTGTCCTCGCGCAGGGCCTGCCAGAGCTGCTGGGCGCGGGTCTCGTCGGCGACCACCCGGTTGTGGTCGATCCGGTCGGTGACCACCGGGAGCATCACGGTCTTCATCCGCTCCGGCTGGAGGCCCTTCATGCTCTGCGCGAAGTCGAGCAGGCCGGTGAGCGACCCCAACGAGGTGTCGGTGGTGAGCGCCTTGGTGGCCGCGTCCGCCACGCCGTACGCCTTGGTCGGGCTGGAGAGGGTGCCCTTGCGCTGGAGCTGGGACAGAACCGAGAGCAGGAACTTCTGCTGCAGGCCGATCCGTCCGAGGTCGCTGCCGTCTCCGATGCCGTGCCGGGTGCGGACGAAGGCGAGCGACTGGGTGCCGTCCAGCAGGTGGGTGCCGGCGGGCAGGTGCAGGCCGCTGTACTTGTCGTCGATCGCGACGTCGGTGGTGATCTCCACCCCGCCCATCGCGTCCACCAGCTCCTTGAAGCCGGCGAAGTCGACCTCGACGTAGTGGTTCATCCGCAGACCGGTCATCGTCTCGACGGTCTTCACCACGCAGGCCGGACCCGCCGTGGTGTAGATCGAGTTGAACATCACCCGGGGCGCGGCGGCCACCTGCTTGCCGGCGGCCGTGGTGCAGGCCGGGCGGGCGACCATGGTGTCGCGGGGGATGCTCACCACGGTGGCGTTGGTACGGCCCTCGGGGATGTGCACCACCATCGCCGTGTCGGAGCGGGCAGTGCCGCCGACGTCGCCGCCCGCCAGATCGCCGTTGTCGCCGCTGCGGGAGTCCGAGCCGAGCACCAGGATGTCCTGCGCGCCGGTCGGCAGCACGGCCGGGCGGTCCTCGCCGAGCGTCTTGTCGATGTCGACGGTGCTGAGGTTGCTCTCCAAGTGCCGGTACAGCCAGAATCCGGTGCCGGCGGCGGCCAGAACGAGGGCGAGCAGCACGCTGCTGCTGATCAGGAGGATCCGTCGGCCCTTTCGGCGAGGCCCGGCCTTTCGGCCGGGTGCGGTTCCCGGATCGGGCTCCGGTGCGGATCCCGGTGCGGCCGACATCTCGTCAGTCTGCGCCATGGGTCGAGCGTCCTCCTACTTCACGGGCAACGGTGCGCACCCGAAGGGGGACATGCTCTCATGCGATATTCATCAGGCGTTTACTTTTTTGATCACAGCAATATACCGAAGCTTTCCGTGTTCGGGTGATCGCTTTCCGCGATCAACCCCTTTGATGGGCGGGGGGCAATTCCGGCGCCGTCGTCCGCCCGTCCAACCCCACCGGGGCGGGCGGCGGGCCCCGCGACGTCGGGACTTAATTCCGTTGCGGGGCGCGGAGGGGGCTGCGTACCCTCGGAGACGTCGCATCCCCGCACGTCTGGAGAAGGCCGTTGCTCGTCTGAGGTCATGAGACACCGCGCCACGCCACACCCGTGTCCTTTCCGGGTCCGTTGAGCGTGCGGGCGCGAGTGCGACCTCGGCCGGTTGGCGGTTCTGCGGCTCCCGTGCGGGTTTCCTGTTTCCCGCGGCGGTTTCCCCGTTCCCCGTGACGGCCCTGTGCGCTCCCGCGTCCCCGGTGTCTCCCGTGTTGCTCCCCATCCCTACGCGGCAACCTCCAGGAGGCCCTCATGGCGCAACCCACCACCTCGATCCTCTGCACCGACCTCGGCTTCGAATGGCCCGACGGCCGTCCGCTGCTGAGCGGTTTCCACCTCGCCGTCGGCCCCGGCCGCACCGGGCTGGTCGGGCTGAACGGCGCGGGCAAGTCCACGCTGCTGCGGCTGATCGCGGGGGAGCTCGCCCCCGCCGCCGGCACCGTCCGGGTCGCGGGCGAACTCGCCTACCTGCCACAGGACCTGACGGTCGCCGCCGGGCAGCGGGTGGACGAGACGCTCGGCATCCGGGCCCAGCGCGAGGCCCTGCACGCCATCGAGTCGGGGGACGTGGACGAGCGCCACTTCACCGCGGTCGGCGACGACTGGGACGTCGAGGAGCGCGCCCGCGCCACCCTCGACCGCCTCGGCCTCGCCGAACTCGACCTCGACCGCACCACCGGCGAGCTCTCCGGCGGCCAGGCCGTCCTGCTGCACCTCGCCGCCCTGCTGCTGCGCCGCCCCGACGTGCTGCTGCTCGACGAGCCCACCAACAACCTGGACACCCAGGCCCGGGCCCGGCTGTACGACGCGGTGGCCGGCTTCCCCGGCGTGCTGCTGCTGGTCAGCCACGACCGCGAGCTGCTGGACCGGGTCGACCAGATCGCCGACCTTCGGGACGGCGAAGTCACCTGGTACGGCGGCAACTTCAGCGCCTACCAGGAGGCCCTGGAGGCCGAGCAGGAGGCCGCCGAGCGCGTCGTCCGCAACGCCGAGGCCGACGTCAAGCGGCAGAAGCGGGATCTGGTCGAGGCCACCCAGCGGCTCGCCAAGTCCGCCGCCTACGGCAAGCAGCGCTCGGTGCGGCGCAACGACCCCAAGGCGCTGGCTGACAAGCTGCAGGGCAAGGGAGAGGAGACCGCCGGCCGCCTGCGCGGCATGCACACCGAGCGCCTCAACGAGGCCAAGGACCGGCTGGCCACCGCCGAGGAGGCCGTCCGGGACGACGCCGAGATCCGGATCGACCTGCCCCGCACCGCCGTCCCCGCCGGGCGCACCGTCCTCTCCCTGGAGGGCGTCCGCCTGGCCCACGGCGGCCGCGGCCGGATCGACCTGGAGCTGCGCGGCCCCGAACGGGTCGCCCTGCTCGGCCGCAACGGCTCCGGCAAGAGCGCGCTGCTGCGCACCGTCGCCGGTGAACTCGCCCCCGCCGAGGGCATGGTCACCACCCCGGTGCAACTGCGGTACCTGCCACAGCGGTTGGACGTACTGGACGACGAGCAGACGGTCTTCCGGAACGTCAAGGCGCACGCCCCCGCCGCCACCGACAACGAGGTCCGGGCCCGGCTGGCCCGCTTCCTGTTCCGCGGCGCCCGCGCCGACCAGCCGGCCGGCACGCTCTCCGGCGGCGAGCGCTTCCGGGCCACCCTGGCCGCCCTGCTGCTGGCCGACCCGCCGCCGCAGCTCCTGCTGCTCGACGAACCCACCAACAACCTCGACTTGGCCAGCGTCCGCCAGCTCACCCAGGCCCTGGCCGGCTACCGGGGCACGCTGATCGTCGCCAGCCACGACTACCCCTTCCTCCGGGAGATCGGCATCACCCGCTGGCTGGAGTGGGACGGGGGTGACCTCCGCCCGACCGACCCGCGCTGACCGGCCCGCGCCGACCGGCCCTCGCGCACCACCGCGCCCCGCCGCCCAGGCCCGTCCGTCCCATTCCGGTGTCCGTACCGTGGGACGGCCGGGCCCGGGCGCCCGGCGGGAGGGCAGGATCGGGGGCGGTCCTGTTGTCGGTCTGTCGTTGTCCCGCTGGAGGGTGTGCCGTGGCGCTGGTCGAGATCCCCGGTTCGAAGTCGGTCACGGCGCGCGCGCTGTTCCTGGCCGCCGCGGCGGACGGGGTGACCACCCTGGTGCGGCCGCTGGTGTCGGACGACACCGAGGGCTTCGCCGAGGGCCTGCGCACGCTCGGGTACCGGGTGGAGCGCGAGCAGCGGGAGTGGCGGATCACCGGCCGCCCGCAGGGGCCGGGCGCCGACGGCGCCTCGGTGTTCTGCCGGGACGGCGCCACCACCGCGCGCTTCCTGCCGACGCTGGCCGCCGCCGGGCACGGCACCTTCCACTTCGACGCCTCCGAGCAGATGCGCCGCCGCCCGCTGGGCCCGCTCACCGCCGCGCTGCGCGACCTCGGCGTCGACCTGGAGCACCACGGCGCCGAGGGCCACCACCCGCTGAGCGTCCGCGCGGCCGGGGTCGAGGGCGGCGAGGTGGTGCTCGACGCCGGGCTGTCCTCGCAGTACCTGACGGCGCTGCTGCTGCTCGGCCCGCTCACCCGCACCGGCCTGCGGATCCGCGTCACCGACCTGGTCTCCGCGCCGTACGTCGAGATCACCCTCGCCATGATGCGCAGCTTCGGCGTCGAGGTGGCCCGCGAGGGGAACGTGTTCGACGTCCCGGCCGGCGGCTACACCGCCGCCCGGTACCCGGTCGAGCCGGACGCCTCCACCGCCTCGTACTTCTTCGCCGCCGCCGCGCTGACCGGCCGCGAGGTGACCGTCCCGGGCCTGGGTCGCGGCGCGCTCCAGGGCGACCTGAAGTTCGTCGAGGTGCTGGAGCGGCTCGGCGCGAAGGTCGAGATCGGGGCGGACGCCACCACCGTCACCGGCGGCACGCTCACCGGCGGCACCGTCAACATGCGCGACATCTCCGACACCATGCCGACGCTGGCGGCCATCGCCCCGTTCGCCTCCGGCCCGATCCGGATCGAGGACGTCTACAACACCCGGATCAAGGAGTGCGACCGGCTCGACGCCTGCGCGGAGAACCTGCGCCGCCAGGGCGTCGACGTCGCCACCGGCCGGGACTGGATCGAGATCCGCCCCGGCACCCCGAAGCCGGTCGAGATCGAGACCCACGGCGACCACCGGATCGTGATGTCCTTCGCCGTCGCCGGGCTGCGCACCCCCGGCACGACCTACGACGACCCGGGCTGCGTGCGCAAGACCTTCCCCGGCTTCCACGACGCGTTCGCCGCCTGGGCCGCCCAGCCGGAGGGCTGAGCCGCACGCAGACGGCGAACGGGGACGGGGGTGGTGCGGGGGAGGGGTCAGTCCTTCACCGCGCCGCCCAGGCCCGACACCATGTGCCGCTGGACCAGCACGAAGAAGACCAGCACCGGCACCGTCATCAGGGTCGAGGCCGCCATGATGCCGCCCCAGTCGTTCTCGTCCGGCTTGAAGAACACCATCAGCGCGGCGGGCAGCGTCTGGTGGTCGGTGTCCAGGATCAGCGTCTTCGCGAACACGAAGTCGTTCCACGCCGTGATGAAGGAGAACACGCTGGTCGCCGCCAGGCCGGGGGCGACCAGCGGGAACAGGATCCGCCACAGGATGGTGAACCGGCTCGCCCCGTCGATCCGGGCCGCCTCCTCCAGCGACTCCGGCACCGCGGCGACGAACCCGCGCAGCATCCACACCGCGAACGGCAGCGAGAACGCCAGGTTCACCAGCATCAGCGAGCCCAGCGAGGACAGGCCGAAGCCCGGCGCGACCGAGCCGATGTCCCGGACCAGGAAGAACAGCGGGATGGTCAGCGCCTCGACCGGCACCATCTGCGCCACCAGGAACATGATCAGGATGGTGGTCTTGAACCGGAACTTGAACCGGGACAGCGCCACCGCCGCCAGGAACGCGATCGCGGCCGACACCACCACCACGACCACCGCCACCGCCAGGCTGTTCAGGAAGTACCGCCCGAAGCCGGACACCCCCAGCGCGTTGCGGAAGTTCTCCAGCGTCGGCGCGAACGTCCACGGCCGCGGGTGCGCCGAGGTGATCTCGCCCTTCGGCTTCAGCGCCGACAGCACCATCCAGTACAGCGGGAACACCGTCAGCAGGGCCAGCACCACGGCGACGGTGTTCGCACCCTGCCGCAGCACCCGGTTGTCGCGGCGCCCGGCGGTGAAGGGCTTGCTGATCACAGTTCCTCCCCGGAGCGGCGCAGGCTGCGGACGTAGACGGCGGTGACGCCCAGCAGGATCAGCGTCATCAGGACGCCGATCGCGGCGCCCAGGCTGTAGTTCTCGGCGACGAACGCCTTCTGGTAGGCGTAGACGTTGAGGACCAGGTTCTGGCCGGCGATGCCGCCGCCCCCGGTCATCACGTAGATCTGGGTGAAGACCTTGAAGTCCCAGATGATCGACTGGATCACCACGATCACCAGCAGCGGCCGCAGCATCGGCAGCATGATCTTGCGGAAGACCGTGACCGTGCCGGCGCCGTCCAGGCGGGCGGCCTCCACCACGGAGTCCGGGATGGCCTGGATGCCCGCGTAGAGGGTGATCATCACGAACGGGAAGCTGTGCCAGACCACGACCACGGCGACCATCGCGAACGCCGACCACTTGTCGTACATCCAGTTGTGGCCCTGGGTGCCGAGGACCTCGTTGACCAGGCCGGAGTTGGTGTCCAGCAGGAACATCCACACCGTGGAGCCGGTCATCGCGGGCGCCGCCCAGGCGCCCAGCGCGCCGAACATCAGCATCAGCCGCGGCCACCTGCCGACCCGGGTCAGCAGCACCGCGCAGGTCGCGCCGACCGCCAGGGTGGCCAGCACGCAGAACGCGGCGAACGCCAGGGTCTGGCCGAGCACCGTCCAGAACTGGGCGTCGCCCAGCACGTCGGTGTAGTTCGACAGGCCGACGAACTCGGTCGGCACGCCGCCGGACGCCTGCGGCTGCCCGAACTTGAGCACCGACAGCAGGCCCAGCTGGTACAGCGGGTAGCCGAACAGCGGGATCAGCACCAGGGCGGCCGGCAGCAGCAGCCACAGCGGGACGGGGATCCGGGCCAGGAGCCCGGGGCGGCGGCGGGCCCCGGCGGGGGCGCCGCCCGCCGGGCGGACCGGGGAGGAGTCCCCGTGGTCCGCCCGGGCGGTGACGGTCGTGGCAGGCATCGACAACTTCCGGTTCTTCTACGGGACCTGGCTACTTGCCGCTGAACGAGGCGTTCATCGCGGCCGCGGCCTCCTTGGTGGCACCGGCCACGTCGGACTTGCCGGTGATGACCTTCTGCAGCATCGTCGGCACCACGTTCTGGGCGTCGATCTTGGCCCAGGCGGCGTCCTTCGGGACGAACTTGGTGCCCGCCGCGATGGTGTCGGTGAACGGCTTCAGCCACGGCTGCTTCTGCACCACCTCGGCGCGCGCCGAGGACAGCGTCGGCAGGTTGCCCATCGCGTCGAACAGCGCCAGCTGGTTCTTCTTCGACGCCAGCTCCTTCATGAAGTCGACCGCCAGGCTGCGGTGCTGGGTCGACTTCATGACGCCCAGGTCGTTGCCGCCGGAGAACGCCGGGGCGATCTTCCCGGCCGCGGTGCCCGGCAGCGGCACGATCGCGTACTTGCCCTTCGCCGCGCCCGCCTCCACCGCGCTGCGCGAGGAGTTCGGCAGGATCGCCATGCCGGCCTTGCCCGCCGCGAACGCCTCCACGGTCTTGCCGCCGGTCAGGTCGGCGCACTGCTGCGCCGGGCAGATCGCGTCCGTGAACAGGTCGGTGTACTGCTTCACGCCCGCCTGCGACTGCGCCGAGTCGATCGCCGAGGTGTACGCCGAGCCGCTCTGCGCGGCCAGGTCGCCGCCGTTGGCCCACACGAACGGCAGCGCGCCGAAGGTGTACTTGCCGCCGACCGCGATGCCCAGCAGGTCGCCGTGCGCGGCCCGGACCTTCTCCGCCGCCGACTTCAGCTCGTCGTACGTGGTCGGCGCCTGCAGGCCCAGCTCGGTGAACACGTCGGTGCGGTAGTACAGCGCGCGCACGCCCAGCCACCACGGCAGGCCGTACGTCTTGCCGTCGACCACCGCGGTGTCCTTCAGGTCCTGCGGCAGGTCCTTGCCCTCCTCCCAGCCGGACAGGTCGGAGGTGATGTCGGCCAGGCCGCCCGAGGCGGTGTAGCCGAACAGGTCGGTGTTGCCGAACTCCACCACGTCCGGCGCCGAGGACGGGTCGTTGAACGCGCCCTTCATCTTCTCGGCGCGCGGACCGGCGTCGGTCGGGATGTACGACACCTCGACCTCGACGCCCGCGTGCTTCGCCTTGAAGTCGGCGACGGCCTGCGCCACCACCTGCTCCTTCGGCGCCCGGTTCGCCTCGTCGTACAGCCAGACCTTCACGGTGCCGGTCTGCTTGTCCGCGGACGTCGCGGTCTTCGCGGTGCCCGGCGCGCACGCCGTGGCCACGGTGCCGGCCAGCACGGCAAGGGCGGCACCACGGGCCAGCTTCTTCATGCTCAACGTCATCTCCTCGCCGCAGCGGGACGCACCTGCGCGCCCCGGGACGAACCGGGACATGCAGTGGGGGGATCGGTGTGAGCGGGACGTTAGGAACTCGCCGGGCACGGCGACAAGAGCAGACCGCGAAAGTTCTGCACTGCAAAACGATGTGCTGCGGAACTGGCACCGGGGCGCTCCCCGCCGTAGCGTCACACCCCATGACCAGCACCGCCGCCGAGAGCCGGACCCCCGAGGGCCGGCCGGAACGCAACCAGTCCGCGTCGCTGCGCCGCGCCCTCGCGGTGCTCGAACACGTCCGGGACCACGCGGCGGCCGGCACCGACCTCAGCCTCACCGCGCTCGCCGACGGCCTGGAGATGTCCAAGTCCACCGTGCTGCGCCTGGCCGCCCCGCTGGTCGACGCCCAACTCCTCGCCCGCGACCGCGACAGCGGCCACTTCCGGCTCGGCCCCGGCGCCCTCCGGCTCGGCCAGGCCTACCTCGCCACCCTCGACCTGCGCACCGCCGCCTCCGAGGAGGCCCACCAGCTGATGCGCGAGGTCGGCGGCACCGTCCACCTGTGCGTCCCCGACGCCCCGTACGTCGTCTACGTCGACAAGGTCGAGAACGAGACCGCCGTCCGGATGGCCTCCCGGATCGGCAGCCGCGCCCCCATGTACTGCACCGCCGTCGGCAAGGCCATGCTCGCCTGGATGCCCGAGGACGCCTTCGCCACCGTCGTCGCCGACGGCCTCCCCGCCATCACCACCCGCACCCTCACCTCCGCCGCCGCCCTGCGCACCGAACTCACCCGGATCCGCACCCGCGGCTACGCCGTCGACGACCGCGAGAACGAACCCGAGGTCCGCTGCATCGCCGCCCCCGTCTTCGACCACAACAACACCGTCATCGGCGCCATCTCCACCTCCGCCCTCACCTCCCGCATCACCGCCGCCCGCGCCCGCGAACTCGGCCCCGTCGTCGCCGCCACCGCCGCCCGCGTCTCCCGCACCATGGGCTCCACCCGCTGACGCCGCCGCGGGCTACACGGCGACCAGCCGGACCCCGCCGCCGCAGAGCTTGGTGAGATCGTCGACGTCCGAGGTCAGCACCACCACCGGCCGCTGTTGCCGGAGGGCGAGTTCGGCCACCGCGGCGTCGATCGCGTACTTGTGCCCGTGCAGGCCGGCCGCGAGCAGCAGGGCGGACGCGGCCTTGGCCTCCTCGTCGCCCACAGGAGCGATCCGCAGGCCGGAGAGGAGCCAGCGCAGCCGGGCCCGGTCGGTACGGGGGTGGACCGCCTCGATGATGGTCAGTGCGCTGATCACCACCTCCATACCCCGGGCACGGGCCTCCGCGACCAGCGCGACCACGGGCTCGCGGTCGGCCAGCAGTTGGGAGAGGCCCTCGGAGTCCAGGACCAGGGTGCCTTCGTGGCTCAGCTTGCGGCGGGCCATTCGCTCTCCCCGGCGAACACCTCGTCGAACACCTCGCGGGCACGGTCCTGCGCGGCTGCCGCGACCGGCCCGTTGCGACGCTCGTAGTCGGCCAGATACTCGTCCAGTATCCGGCCGCGGAGTTCGCGTTCGACGGCCGCGGTGATGAACGCCGAGAACTCGCGCTTCCCGACCCGCTCCCGGATCGCGGCCGCGGTGCCCTCGGGCAGCGAGAGACTGACCCGGGTGGCCGGGCCGTCGCCGATGTTGTACGCGCTCTCGGTCATGGAACGAGATTATCAAGGAAGTGGGAAACCGGCTCCCGACACCTCCGCGCCGGGCCCGGAGCCCGCGCCTCCGGGCCCCGCTTCCCGACGGACGGTCAACTCCGTTCGCACAGGCGGAACTCGTCACGCGAGACCGCGTCGAGCAGCCAGGGGCCGGGGTGCGCGCGGTGCGCCAGGGCCGACTCGTCGGCCATCGCGTCGGCTCCCCTCCGTCCGGTCAGGCCTCGGCGGTCTTGGCCGTCGGGGTGCGGCGGAGTTTGGTGCCGAGGCGGTCGAGGCCGATGACCAGGGCGCCGAGGACGGCGAACTCGGCGACGAGTTGGACCATTTGGAGGCCGACCCAGGCGTAGCCCTTCTCGGTGGGGTCGAGGAAGAAGTAGGGGTAGCGGACGGGGAAGTCCGGGAAGAGGACGGCGCGGGTCTCGGTGAGGACGGCGTAGCCGAGGGGGTAGGAGAGCCAGAGCGGGAGGTCGCGCCAGCGGGAGGCGTTGCGGGGGGAGCAGGACAGCCACTCGGCCAGGACCAGCACGGGGGTGGTGTAGTGCAGGAAGAAGCTGGACCAGTGCTGGAGGCGGTCGGGGCCGGAGACCAGGCCGGGGAGCGGGTTCTCGCCGTGGTTGAGCAGGACGTGCGCGACGATGCCGGTGATGGTGATGTACAGGACGGCGGCGCCGCGCAGCCGGGGGGCCGGGGCGTCGGTGGTGCCGCGCCTGGCCGTCCAGTAGAGCGCGGCGAGGAAGTAGCCGAGCACGATCACGTTGCTCTGGATGGTGAAGTACACCAGGGAGCTGTTGCTGAGGAAGATCCCCAGGAACGCGGACAGGACGATGGTGCAGCGCCACCAGGTGGCGGGACGGGTCCAGACGGTCATGCGGTCACCGGACGTTCGTTTCGGCGGTGCCCCCCGTGGGCACGACAGATCGCCGCACTCTACCCGCCGGTTCGGTGGTCGGAAAAGATCACCGGTCGGGGGCGGTGCGGGCCGGGCCGGGCGTCAGAAGGACAGCTGCGCGGGGGTGTGGGTGTGGCCCTCGATGCCCGTCGCGGCGCGGCCGATCAGCTGCTGGGCGAGGTCGTTGCAGGCCCGGGCGGCGGCCAGCTCCTCGCCGATCGCGGTGTCGGCGTCGTCGCCGGGGTTGCGGCGGGCCGTGCCGGTGCCGCGGGCGCCGGGGGCGCTGAACCCGCTGAGCGCGGCGGTGCAGGTGGTGCGGGACTCGTCCTCGTCGAAGGTCAGGTCGACGACCCAGTGGTTCTGCATGGCGGTTCACCTTCCGGGTGCGCACCGCGCACAGGCGGCCGGTGCGCCTGACTCCCTCCCAGGGTCCGCCCGGGCGCGGCGGGCGTCAACGTGCGGCCGCGCCCGGACGGCGGGGCGGGGGCTCAGGCGGAGAAGTGCAGTTCGGGGTCGGTGACCGGCCCGGCGCCGAGCAGCCGGGTGTCCTCGCGGTAGCCGGCCGGTGCCCGCCAGGGGAAGCGGTCGCCCTGGCGGGGGAGCAGCGGGGCGCCCCGCCGGAGGTAGCCGGCGGCGAAGTCGAGCAGCGGCCGCAGCGGCATCGCGGGGTCGGCGACCTCGGGGCGGCAGATCCGGTGGCCGTGCCGGTCCATGTGGGCGAGCAGCCGGGCGAAGTGCGCGCACAGCAGGTCGACCTTGAGGGTCCAGGAGGCGTTCGGGTAGCCCAGCGCGTACACGAAGTTGGGGACGCCGGAGAGCATCACGCCCTTGTAGGCGACGGTCTCGGCGGGCCGCACCGGCACCCCGTCGACCCGCAGCGGGATGCCGCCGAAGGCCCGCACCTCCAGTCCGGTGGCGGTGACCACCAGGTCGGCGGCGAGTTCCCGGCCGGAGGCCAGGCGGACGCCGTGCTCGGTGAAGCGGCTGATCCGGTCGGTGACCACGGACGCCCGGCCGTCGCTGATCGCGGTGAACAGGTCGCCGTCGGGGGCGGCGCACAGCCGCTGGTCCCACGGGTCGTACGGCGGGGCGAAGTGTTCGTCGACGGGGTAACCGGGCGGCAGGCGGCGGACGTTGGCCCGGCGGATGATCCGCCGGGCGGCCCGCGGGTGGCGTCGGCAGAACGCCCAGACGGCGTGCTGCCGGACGATGTTGCGGCGGCGCACCAGCGCGTGGCCGCGCCGCTCGCCGAGCAGCCGGCGCAGCAGGGCGGCGAGGGCGTCGCGCCGGGGCACCGGCATCACGTAGCCGGGGGTGCGCTGCAGCATGGTGACGTGCGCGGCCCGCTCGGCCAGCGCCGGGACGAGGGTGACGGCGGTCGCGCCGCTGCCCACCACCAGGACCCGCCGGCCGGTGTGGTCGAGGTCGGCGGGCCAGTGCTGCGGGTGGACGACCGGCCCGGCGAACCGTTCCAGCCCGGCCAGCGGCGGGGTGTGGCCCCGGTCGTAGCGGTAGTAGCCGGCCGCGCAGAACAGCCAGCCGCAGGTCAGGGTGGTGCGCCGGCCGGTGCCGACGTGCTCGACCTCGACCGTCCAGCGGGCCCGCTCGGTCGACCAGGACGCGCCGACCACCCGCTGCCGGTAGCGGATCCGCGGCTCCAGGCCGTGCTCCCGGACGGTCTCGCGCAGGTAGGCGAGGATCTGCGGGCCGCGGGCCAGCGACTCCCGGTGGCGCCACGGCTTGAACGCGTAGCCGAAGGTGTACAGGTCGGAGTCGGAGCGGACGCCCGGGTAGCGGAACAGGTCCCAGGTGCCGCCGCAGCCGTCCCGGGCCTCCAGCAGCGCGAAGCTCCGGCCGGGGCGCTCGGCGGCCAGCCGGCAGCCCGCGCCGATGCCGGACATCCCGGCGCCGACGATCAGCACGTCCAGGTGCTCGGGGGCTGGTGCGGGGCCGGAGGCAGGGCCGGGGACGGTGGCGTCCGGGGCGGTGGGCACGGGGGCTCCCTGGCGGTGGGCGGACGGGTCGCTCCATGATCGCCAACGCCGTCCGGCCGCCGCCAGGCCGGAAGGTCACAACGCGCGGCCCGGCGGGGTGTGGCCTCCGCGCAGCGCCCGTGGTCAGGCGGGCGGCGGCGAGGGGCGACGGAGGGCGGCGGCGACGGACGGGGAGGTGCGTCAGGGGGTGCGGAAGCCGCGGAAGACCACCTCGGCGCGGCGGACGAAGCCCAGCCGCTCGTACAGCGCGAGCGCGCCGGTGTTGGCGGCGGCGACGTGCAGGAACGGGCGCTCGCCGCGGGCGGTGATCCGGGCCGCCAGCTCGCCGACCAGGTGCGCGGCCAGGCCCCGGCCGCGGGCCTCGGGGGCGGTGCAGACGGCGGAGACCTCGGTGAAGCCGGGCGGGTGCAGGCGCTCGCCGGCCATGGCGAGCAGCGTCCCGTCGGGGGCGTGGACGCCCAGGTAGGTGCCGAGTTCACGGGTGCGCGGCCGGAACGGGCCGGGGCGGGTCCGCTCCACCAGCTCCAGCATGGCGGGCACGTCGGCGGCGCCCAGCTCGACCACCCGCAGGCCCGCGGGCGCGGCCGGGCGGACCGGCTGCGCCTGCACCAACTGGTGCCCGGCCAGGGTGAATTCGGGCTCCCAGCGGGCGGGCGGCAGCGCCGGGCAGTTGAACAGGTCGGCGAACTCGCCCGCCCCCAGCAGCTCGGCCAGGTCCGTCCAGGCCCCCGGCCCGGGCCGGGCGGTGACACTGCTGAAGCTCGCCACCTCGGGGTCGTACCGCACCGCCTGCCCGTGCCGCCGGGCCAGGTGGGCGTGTGCCCCGTGCAGCGAGGCGGCCACGGGGTCGTCCAGTACGGCGGTGGCGGCGGCGTCGAGATCGCGCATGGGCTCCGGTCCCTCCCGGTCGATCGGTCCACCCCATGATCGCGCACCCGGGCCGCCGGGTCCCGCAATCCCGGCGGCTCGTGCAGGGCGGGCGCCGGGGCGGGAACGGGTGCGGGCGGGCTCTTGTTACCGGTGAGTCACGTCCCTATCATCGCCACTGTGACAGCTTCACTGTCAAACCTGGGAGGCGGTCGACGATGACCCCCGCAACACCCCCTTCCGGCCCCCTGGCGGGGGTCCGGGTGCTGGAGCTCGCGGGCATCGGCCCCGGGCCGTTCGCCGCGATGCTGCTGGCCGACCTCGGGGCGGACGTGGTGCGGGTCGACCGGCCCGGCGGGCAGGGCCTCGGGCCGGATCCGGCCCGGGACCTGACGAACCGGAACAAGCGCTCGGTGCTGGTGGACCTGAAGGACGACGGGGGCGCGGCCGTCGTGCGGGACCTCGCCGCCCGGGCCGACCTGCTGATCGAGGGCTGGCGCCCCGGGGTGGCCGAGCGGCTCGGGGTCGGTCCGCAGGACTGCCTGGCCCGCAACCCGGCGCTGGTGTACGGCCGGATGACCGGCTGGGGGCAGGACGGTCCGCTCGCGGAGCGGGCCGGGCACGACGTCACCTACCTGGCGGCCGCCGGCCTGCTCGGGCTGATCGGCCCGGCCGACGGGCCCCCGGCGATCCCGGCCAACCTGCTGGGCGATTACGCGGGCGGTTCGCTCTACCTGGTGGTCGGCCTGCTCGCGGCCCTGCACCACGCCCGCGCGACCGGCACCGGCCAGGTGGTGGACGCCGCGATCGTGGACGGCGCCGCGCACCTGTCGACCATGCTGTGGGGGCTGATGGACGCGGGGCTGTGGCAGGACCGCCGGGGCGTCAACCTGCTGGACGGCGGCGCCCCCTGGTACGGGACGTACGAGACGTCCGACGGCCGGTGGATGGCGGTCGGCCCGCTGGAGCCGCGCTTCTACGCCGAGTTCGCCCGGCTGCTGGAGCTGGACGCGGACGCCCCCGAGCAGTACGACCTGACGCGCTGGCCCGAGCTGCGGAAGGCCGTCGCGGCCCGGTTCGCCACCCGCACCCAGGCCGAGTGGACCGCCCGGTTCGAGGGCCACGACGCCTGCGTGGCACCGGTGCTGACGCTCCGTCAGGCCGCCGCGCACCCGCACCTGGCGGCCCGCGGCAGCTACACCGAACGGGACGGCACCCCGCAGCCCGCCCCGGCCCCGCGCTTCTCCGCCACCCCCGGCGCGCTGCGCACCCCGCCCGCCGTCCCCGGCGCGCACACCGCCGAGGTGGCCCGCGACTGGGACGTGCCCGCACTCGACCGCCCCGCCCCGCCGGCCTCCTGAACGCACCCGCCGCCCTCCTGAACGAACCCGCCAGCGCCCCGAAGGGAACGCCCGTGCAGCGCGAGCTCTACACCGAGGAACACGAGGACTTCCGCACCACCGTCCGGGCCTTCCTCGCCCGGGAGGTCGTCCCGCACCACGCCCGCTGGGAGCAGCAGGGCATCGTGGACCGCTCCGCCTGGCTGGCCGCCGGGAAGGCCGGGCTGCTGGGCACCGCCGTGGACGAGCGGTACGGCGGCGGGGGCAGCCCGGACTTCCGGTTCGCCGCGGTGCTGGCGGAGGAGTTCGTCCGGGCGGGGGCCAGCGGGCTGGCGGTCGGCCTGCACAACGACATCATCGGCCCGTACCTGACCGGTCTGGCCACCGAGGAGCAGAAGGAGCGCTGGCTGCCCGGGTTCTGCTCCGGCGAGCTGATCACCGCGATCGCGATGACCGAGCCGGACACCGGTTCGGACCTGCAGGCGATCCGCACCACCGCCGTCGACGCGGGCGACCACTACCTGCTGAACGGCGCGAAGACCTTCATCTCCAACGGCATCCTGGCGGACCTGGTCGTGGTGGTGGCGAAGACCACCGCGGAGGGCGGCGCGCACGGGCTGAGCCTGCTGGTGGTGGAGCGCGGCATGCCGGGCTTCGAGCGCGGCCGCAACCTCGACAAGATCGGGCAGAAGGCGCAGGACACCGCCGAGCTGTTCTTCCGCGACGTGCGGGTCCCGAAGGCCAACCTGCTGGGCGAGGAGCACCAGGGCTTCCTGTACCTGATGCGCAACCTGGCGCAGGAGCGGCTGGCCATCGCGGTGGCCGCGATCGCCGCCGCCGAGCAGCTGGTGGAGGAGACCACCGGGTACGTGAAGCAGCGCACCGCGTTCGGCCGGCCGCTGGCCAAGCTGCAGCACGTCCGGTTCGAGATCGCCGAGCTGGCCACCGAGTGCGCCGTCACCCGGGCCTTCGTGGATCGCTGCGTGAGCGAGCACAACAGGTACGCGCTGACCCCGGTGGACGCCTCGATGGCCAAGTGGTGGGCCACCGAGCTGCAGAAGCGCACCGCCGACCGCTGCCTGCAACTGCACGGCGGCTCCGGTTACATGAGTGACAGCGCGGTCGCCCGGGCGTTCACCGACGGGCGCGTCCAGACCATCTACGGCGGCACCACGGAGATCATGAAAGAGATCATCGGCCGCTCCCTGCTCGCCTGAAGTCCGCCAGCCCGCCAGTCCGCCAGCCCCCGACCCTCCGCCCGAAAGGCATCCCCACCGTGACCACCGAAGCGTACGTCTACGACGCGATCCGCACCCCGCGCGGGCGCGGCAAGCAGACCGGCTCCCTGCACGGCACCAAGCCGATCGACCTGGTGGTCGGTCTGATCCACGAACTGCGGCGCCGCTTCCCGTCGTTGGACCCGGCGGCGATCGACGACATCGTGCTCGGCGTGGTCAGCCCGATCGGCGACCAGGGCTCCGACATCGCCCGGGTCGCGGCGATCGCCGCCGGGCTGCCCGACACCGTCGCGGGCGTGCAGGAGAACCGCTTCTGCGCGTCCGGCCTGGAGGCGGTCAACCTGGCGGCGGCGAAGGTCCGTTCGGGCTGGGAGGACCTGATCCTGGCGGGCGGCGTCGAGTCGATGTCCCGGGTCAAGATGGGCTCGGACGGCGGCGCCTGGTTCGCCGACCCGATGACCGCCTACGAGACCGGCTTCGTCCCGCAGGGCATCGGCGCCGACCTGATCGCCACCGTCGAGGGCCTGTCCCGCACCGACGTGGACGCGTTCGCCGCCGAGTCGCAGGCCCGCGCCGCCAAGGCCCAGGCCGACGGGCTGTTCGACCGCTCGGTGGTGCCGGTGCGCGACCGCAACGGGCTGGTGGTGCTGGGCCGCGACGAGTTCATCCGCCCCGGCACCACGGTGGAGTCGCTGGCCGGGCTGAAGCCGTCCTTCGCGGACATCGGCGAGCTCGGCGGCTTCGACGCCGTCGCGCTGCAGAAGTACCACTGGGTGGAGTCCATCGACCACGTCCACCACGCCGGCAACTCCTCCGGCATCGTGGACGGCGCCGCGCTGGTCGCCATCGGGTCGAAGGAGATCGGCGAGCGCTACGGCCTCACCCCGCGGGCCCGGATCGTCTCCGCCGCGGTCTCCGGCTCCGAGCCGACCATCATGCTCACCGGCCCCGCCCCCGCCACCCGCAAGGCGCTCGCCAAGGCCGGGCTGAGCGCCGCCGACATCGACCTGGTCGAGATCAACGAGGCGTTCGCCGCCGTCGCGCTCCGCTTCATGCGCGAACTCGGCTTCCGGCACGACCAGGTGAACGTCAACGGCGGCGCGATCGCGCTCGGCCACCCGCTCGGCGCGACCGGCGCGATGCTGATCGGCACCCTGATCGACGAACTGGAGCGCCGCGACCTGCGCTACGGCCTGGCCACCCTGTGCGTGGGCGGCGGCATGGGCATCGCCACCGTGATCGAACGCATCAACGCCTGACCACCCGTCAACTCACGTACTCACCCAAGGACTTCGCAGACATGACCGACGTGAGCAGCCCCATCCGCTGGGAGCAGGACCAGGACGGCGTGGTCACCCTCGTCCTCGACGACCCGGCCCAGTCCGCCAACACCATGAACGCCGGCTTCACCGACGCGCTCGAAGCGGTCGTCGAACGGCTCGCCGCCACCGAGGAGTTGGCCGGCGTCATCGTCACCTCCGCGAAGAAGACCTTCTTCGCGGGCGGCGACCTCAAACTGCTGTCCTCGGTCGGGCCGGACGACGCCGAGCAGGTGTTCGCCGACTCGATGCGGATCAAGCGCGCGCTGCGCCGCCTGGAGACCCTCGGACGGCCGGTGGTCGCCGCGATCAACGGCGCCGCGCTCGGCGGCGGCCTGGAGATCGCGCTGGCCTGCCACCACCGGATCGCGCTGGACGCGCCCGGGAGCAGGATCGGCCTGCCCGAGGTCACCCTCGGCCTGCTGCCCGGCGGCGGCGGAGTGGTGCGCACGGTACGGATGCTCGGCATCACCGACGCCCTGCTCAAGGTGCTGCTGCAGGGCCGGCAGTACCGTCCGGCGCAGGCCCTGGAGCACGGCCTGGTGCACGAACTCGCCGCCACCGCCGAGGAGATGGACGCCAAGGCGCGCGCGTTCATCGCCGCCCACCCGACCAGCCTGCAGCCCTGGGACGCCAAGGGGTACAAGATCCCCGGCGGCACGCCCAGCACCCCCGCGTTCGCCGCCAACCTGCCCGCCTTCCCGGCCAACCTGCGCAAGCAGCTGAACGGCGCGCCCTACCCGGCGCCGCGCAACATCCTGGCGGCCGCCGTGGAGAGCTCCCAGGTCGACGTGGACACCGCGTTCGCCATCGAGGCCCGGTACTTCACCGAGCTGGCCTGCGGGCCCACCTCCAAGAACATGATCCAGGCCTTCTTCTTCGACATGCAGGCCGTCAACTCCGGTGCCTCCCGCCCGAGTTCGGTGCCCGCGTGGAAGGCGTCGAAGGTCGCGGTGCTGGGCGCGGGCATGATGGGCGCGGGCATCGCGTACTCCTGCGCCAAGGCGGGCCTGGAGGTCCTGCTCAAGGACGTCACCCAGGAGGCCGCCGACCGCGGCAAGGCGTACAGCGCGGGCCTGCTGGACAAGCAGGTGGCACGCGGCCGGATGACCGAGGACGAGCGCGCCGCGTTCCTGGCCCGGATCACCCCCACCGCGGACGCCGCCGACCTGGCCGGCTGCGACACCGTCATCGAGGCGGTCTTCGAGAACCCCGAGCTCAAGCACAAGGTGTTCCAGGAGGTCCAGCACGTGGTCGCCCCCGACGCGCTGCTCTGCTCCAACACCTCCACCCTGCCGATCGGCCTGCTCGCCGAAGGCGTCGACCGGCCCGCCGACTTCGTCGGCCTGCACTTCTTCTCGCCGGTCGACAAGATGCCGCTGGTCGAGATCATCCGCGGCCCGGGCAGCGGCGACGAGGCCCTCGCCCGGGCCTTCGACCTGGTCCGGCAGATCCGCAAGACCCCGATCGTGGTCAACGACTCCCGCGGCTTCTTCACCTCCCGCGTCATCGGCCAGTTCCTCAACGAGGGCGTCGCCATGATCGGCGAGGGCCTCGACCCGTCCTCCGTCGAACAGGCCGCCGCCCAGGCCGGCTACCCCGCCAAGGTCCTCGCCCTGCTGGACGAGCTCACCCTCACCCTGCCCCGCAAGATCCGCAACGAGACCCGCCGCGCCGTCGAGGAGGCCGGCGGCACCTGGACCTCCCACCCCGGCGAGGCCGTCATGGACCGGATGCTCGACGAGTTCGACCGCCCCGGCCGCAGCGGCGGCGCCGGCTTCTACGAGTACGAGAACGGCCGCCGCACCCGGCTCTGGCCCGGCCTGCGCGAGCACTTCGTCAGGCCCGGGGCGGAGATCCCGTTCGAGGACATGAAGGAGCGGATGCTGTTCGCCGAGGCGCTCGACTCGATCCGCTGCCTCGACGAGCACGTCCTCACCTCGGTCGCCGACGCCAACATCGGCTCGATCCTCGGCATCGGCTTCCCCGCCTGGACCGGCGGCGTCCTGCAGTACGTCAACGGCTACCCCGGCGGCCCGGCCGGCTTCACCGCCCGCGCCCGCGAACTCGCCGCCGCCTACGGCGACCGCTTCACCCCGCCCGCCTCGCTGACCGCCCTCGCCGAGAACGGCGGACGGTACGCCGACTGACGACCCGCCCGCGGCCCGCGCCGCACCGGCGGACCGGCCGAACCCCTGGTTCCGGCCGGTCCGCCCGTGGTGGAATGCCCCCGCCGCGCACCGATCACCCACGGCGCACGGCCGACCACACAGACCACGGCGTGCGGAGGGGAACACCGGCGTGCACACCAGCGCACTCGACGAACGGCACGGGGGGCGGACCGCCACCACGCCGCCGATCGAACGGGAACGGGAGCTGAGACGGCTCACCGACCTGCTCGACGGCACCGGACAGCGCCACCTGGCGGTGATCGACGGACCGCCCGGCATCGGCAAGACCCGGCTGCTCCAGGAACTCCACCGGCACGCCACCGCGGCCGGCTGGCGGGTCCACCACGGCCACGGCTCACCCGCCGACCAGCACGTCCGGCACGGCCTGTTACTCGAAGCCCTGCACGACACCGACGCCGCCACCGCCCTCACCGCCGACGAACCGGCCGGCCCCGCCGCCGACCAGTGGCGGCTGCGCCACCGCCAGACCTGCGCCGAAGCCGTCCGCGCCGCCCTCGCCGCCCCCCGCACCCTCCTGCTGCTCGACGACGTCCAGTGGGCCGACGCCAACACCCTCGCCGTCCTCGACCGGCTCCTGCGCACCCCCGGCGCCCCGCCGCTGCTGCTCGCCTACCGGCGCGGCGAGTGCCCCGACACCCTGGCCCGCACCCTCGGCTCCGCCGACGCCCTGCACCTGCCGCTGCGCCCGCTCGACGAGGACCAGCAGGCCCGGCTCGTCCCCGACGCCGACCCCGCCACCCGCGCCCTGCTGGCCGGCCTCAGCCGCGGCAACCCCCGCCACCTGCGGCTGCTTGCCGAACTCCCGCCCGCCCGGCTGGCCGCGCTCGCCGCCGCCTACCCCCGGCACAGCGGCCGCACCGCCGCCGACTGGGACGACCCCGACCAGCCCACCTGGCTGCCCGCCGACCCCGGCCCCGGCACCCCCCAGGACACCGGCGCCGACACCGCGATCCGCTGGGAACTCGAGACCCTCCCGCCGGAGGCCCGGCACGTGCTGTGCGCCGCCGCCGTGCTCGGCCCCGAAGCCGCCCCGCGCGAGATCGCCGCCGTCGCCCAGCGCCCCGCCGACGAGACCGGCCCCCAGCTCGACCTGCTGGTGCGGCGCGGCTACCTGGAGAGCGGCGGCGGCCGGTTCCGGTTCGTCCACCCGCTGGCCCACCTCGCCGCCTACCGGCTCTCCGGCCCCTCCTGGCGGGCCGCCGCCCACCGCCGGGCCGCCGCCCACCTGGTCGAGCACCACCCCTCGCCGTGGCGCTGGGCCGCCCAGATCGAACACGCCCTGCCCGACGTGCGCACCGCCGAACTCGTCCGGCTCGCCCGGGCCGCAGCCACCGCCCTGCCGCTCGCCCCCGAACTCAGCGCCCGCTGGCTGCGCAAGGGCCTCCAGGCCGTCCGCCACCAGGGCGACCGCACCCCGCTCCAGCACGAGTTCGCGGCCGGCCTCGGCCGCGCCCTGATCGTCCGCGGCGAGTACGCGGCCGCCCGCGCCGTGCTGCGCCCCACCGTCTCCGCCCCCGGCGCGCCCGGCCGCCGCGCCCTCGCCCTGCTCGCCCTCGCCGACCGGCTGGAGGGCCGCGCCGACCACGCCTACCAGCGGCTCGCCGAGTTCGCCGACTACCGGCCCGCCGACCCGCCCGCCCCCGCCGACCCGCCCGGCCGCACCGGACCCGCCCTCCCCGGCCCGGCCGACCTGCCCAACGGCGACCTCCCGCACGGCGACGGCGTCGGACTGGAACTCGCCCGGATCGAGCTGATGAACGGCCGCTACGAGCAGGCCGCCCGGCGGGCCGCCGCCTGCGCCGACCGCAGCACCGGCACCGAGGAGTCGGTGGCCGCCGGGATCATCACCGCGATGTGCGCGGTGGCCGGCGGCGACCTGCGGGCCGCCCGGCACGGCACCGGGGCCGCCACCCGGATGCTGGAGACGCTCAGCGAACCCGCCTGGCTGCGGGTGCTCAGCGTGGTCCCCGAGTACGCCTGGTGCTGCTTCTTCCTGGAACAGCACGCCACCGCCAAGCACCGCGTCGACCTGGCCCTCGCCGACGCCGACCGGCACGGCCAGCGCTACCTGCTGCCGCACCTGCACACCGTCCGGGCCTGCCTGTCCGGGTTCACCGACGAGCTCGACCGGGCGATCGCCTCCGCCGACCTGGCCATCGACCTCTCGCACCGGGCCGGCTGCGCCGAGATCTCCGCCTTCTCCGCCGCGTTCCGGGTCCGCCCGCTGCTGTGGACCGCGGGCCCGGCCGCCGCCGCGGACGCCCTGGCCCTGCTGCACGACCTGCCCGAGCCGCCGGTCGCCTGGTGGCAGGGCGTGGTCCGGCACACCGAGACCGAAGTCGCCCTGGCCTGCGGCCACCCGGTGAGCGGCGACCGGGCCGAGACCGCCCTCGGCCTGCGCAACCCCGGCGTCCGCGACCCGATGCTGCCCTACCGGTGCGAACTCGCCGCCGCCGCCCACCTCGCCGACGGCGCCGAACCGGCCGCCGCCGCCCTGGTCGCCCGCGCCGAGGACGCCGCCCGCACCTCCGGCCTGCGCGGCGCCCGGGCGATCGCCGCCCAGGCCCGGGCCCGGCTGCTCGCCCACCGCGGCGACCACCCGGCCGCGCTGGCCGCCTTCCACGCCGCCGCCGACGGCCTGGAAGCCTCCGGCCAGCCGGTCCGGGCCGGACAGGCCCTGCTGCTCGCCGCCGCCCTGCCCGACCCCGGCCGCCCCCGCACCGAGACCGCCCGCGCCCGGACGCTGTTCGCCCGCGCCGGGGCGCACGCGCTGACCGCCGCCCTGGACGCCGGCCCGGCCGACCCGGCCGACCCGCCGCGGACGGCACCGGCCCCGGCACCGGCCCCGCGACCGGCCGCCCGCCCGGCCCCGCACCCCGCGCTGTCCCGGCGCGAGCAGCAGGTCGCCGAACTCGCCGCCGACGGGCTGTCCAACCAGGACGTGGCCGCCCGGCTGTTCGTCAGCGTCCGCACCGTCGAGTCCCATCTCACCAGCGCCTACCAGAAGTTGGGCATCCGCTCGCGGGCCGCCCTGGCCCGCGCCCTGGACCGCTGACCGCTGGACCGCTGACTGCTGGACGCTGACTGCTGGACGCTGGACGCGCACCGGGCCGTCGGACGCCCGGCCGGTCAGGACGCCACGCCCACCGGCCGGGCCGCACCCTCGGCGCCTCCGGCGCCTCCGGTCCGCTCGCCGAACAGGTCCCGGTACAGGCCCGGCCGGGAGAGCAGTTCCAGGTGGGTGCCGGAGTCGACCACCCGGCCGCCGTCCAGCACCAGCGTCCGGTCCGCGTTGCGGATCGCCGACAGGCGGTGCGACACCACGACCCGGGTCACCCGCAGCTCGCCCAGGGCCGCGTCCACCTGCTGCTCGGTCAGGGCGTCCAGGTGGCTGGTCGCCTCGTCCAGCAGCAGCAGCCGGGGCCGGCTGACCAGGGCCCGGGCCAGCGCGACCCGCTGGCGCTGGCCCGCCGAGAGGGCCGCGCCGCCCTCGCCGACCGGGGTGTCGTACGCCATCGGCAGCCGGACCACGTCCTGGTGCAGGCCCGCCACCCGGCAGGCCCGCTCCACCTCCTCGGGGGAGGCGTCCGGCCGGCCCAGCAGCAGGTTGTCCCGGATGCTGCCGCTGAACAGCCGCAGCTCCTGCAGCACCGCCCCGAAGCCGGCCCGCAGCCGGGCCGGGTCGACGTCCTGCACCCGCACCCCGTCCAGCCGCACCTCGCCCTGCTGCGGGGCGAGCAGGCCCAGCATCACCAGGCCCAGGGTGCTCTTGCCGGAGCCGGTGCGGCCCACGACGCCGAGCTTGCCGCCGGCCGGCAGCTCGGCGCTGATCCCGTCCAACACCGGCGGCCCGTCCTCGTGGTACGCGAACCGCAGGTCGCGCAGCGACAGCGCGAGCGGGCCCGAGCCGGGCAGGTCGGCGGTGCCCGGCTCCAGCGGCGGGGTGTCCAGCACGTCGTAGACCCGCTCGATCTGGGCCCGCATGGTGGAGAAGCTCTGCGAGGCCGTCACCAGGGTCTGCACCGGGGCCAGCACCGACAGCGCCAGCGAGTTCGCGGCCAGCATGGTGCCCAGCGACAGCTCCCCGGCCAGCACGAACCGCAGCCCGAACCAGAGCAGCACCAGCGGCGCCAGCACCGCCAGCGTCGACTGGGCGGCCTGCACCCAGGCCGCGGTGCCCGCCCGGGCCGCCATCGCCCGCTGGTAGCCGTCGAACAGGCCCCGCCAGTGCCGGCGCACCCGCTCCCCGGCCCCGTTCGCCCGCACCGGCACCATCGCGTCCAGGCTCTCCACCAGGTAGCCCTGCTCCTCCGAACGCGCCGTCAGCTCCCGCTGCGCCAGCCGCCGCAGCCGGGTGTACGAGCCGAGCAGCACCGTGCCCTGCAGCGCCCCCAGCACCGCCACCGCGGGCAGGTAGCCGGGCACCAGGACGGTCAGCACCGCCGTGTAGATCACCAGCGTCGCGCCGTCCAGGGTGCAGCTCAGCAGGTGCTGGGTCAGCACCTCCCGGGTGCTGGAGACGCTCTGCACCCGCAGCAGCAGGTCGCCCCG
Source organism: Kitasatospora sp. YST-16 (assembly GCF_026802215.1). NCBI lineage: Bacteria > Bacillati > Actinomycetota > Actinomycetes > Kitasatosporales > Streptomycetaceae > Kitasatospora > Kitasatospora sp. YST-16. Next base: position 1,396,991 of record NZ_CP113837.1, on the reverse strand, counting down.
CGAGCGCTGCAGGAAGAACCGGACCGGCAGCCGCCACAGGTGGTCGATGAAGCCCTCGGTCAGCTCGGCGTCCGACCGCACCCGCAGCCGCACCGTCAGCAGCAGCCGCAGCAGCGACAGCACCCCGTGCAGCAGCACCGTGCCGGCCAGCGCCGCGGTCAGCGCGGGCATCGCGCCGAAGCCGCCGGCCGGCAGCACCCGGTCCACCGCGACCCGGGTGGCCAGCGGCAGCGCCAGGCCCAGCACCTGGAGCAGCCCGGCGATCGCGGCCACCGAGGCGAGCATCCGCCGGTTGGCCGGCGCGGCCACGAAGTCCCGCAGGTAGCGCAGCAGCGGGGCCTGCCGCCACGGCATCCGGCGCCGCTCGAAGTCCGGCCCCGGACGCATCGCCAGCGCGATCCCGCCGAACGCCCGCCGGAACTCCGCCCGGTCCTGCCGGTACCGGCCGAGCGCCGGGTCCGCCACCCGCACCCCGCGCCGGGTCACCGCCTCCACCACCACCAGGTGGTGCCGGGCCAGCAGCGCGACGGCCGGCAGCTCGCCCAACTCCGGCAGGGCGTCCGGCCGTTCGCCCGCCCCGTCCGTTCCGCCGGTCGGCGGGGGCGAGCGGTGCACCGCCACCTCCAGCCCGTACTCCCGGGCCACCCGCACCAGCCGGGTCAGCCCCACCCCGTCCCGGCCCGGACCCAGCCGCTCCCGGCACTCGGCGACCGGCGCGTGCCGGCCGTGCGCGCCCAGCACCATCGACAGGCAGGCGGCCGCGCACTCGGTCGGGGTGAGCTGCTGCCGGAACGGCACCCGGGCCGCTTTCCGGCTCCGGGAGAGCGTGAGGCGCATGGGCGGGACTCCAGTGCTGGGGGCGCGTCGCCCGCCCGGCCGGGCGGTGCGCTCGATCCTGCGGCCCGCCGCCGCCCCGCCGCATCGTGGTTTCCCGCACTCCCCGGCCCGCGGCCGGACTGCGGGATTCCCGGATCCGCCCGCCGCCCGCCCCCGGCCAGGATCGGCCCCGGCGCCGCGACCGCGACGCCGACCGACGAGTCCCATCGGAGGACCCCGTGCAGGACGACCTGTTCGCCACTGACGAGCTGCTGGCCGGCTACAGCACCTACACCGCGCCCGAGGAGCTGGTCGCGGCCGGTGCCGCCCCGCAGATCATCGGCACCATCACCATGACCGAGACCGGTCTGACGATCCTCACCCCGGAGACCTCGGTCACCAGCATCCCCTGCTACCTGGCCTGATCCCGCGCCGGGGCGAACACGGTGCCGCACACCGCCGCGGGTGTGCGGCACCGTTCCGCCCGGCGCGGCCACCAGCCGCGCCACTCTGTCCGTGACGCCGCCCGACCCGAGGGGAAGACCCGCGATGCCCGCTCCGGCCACCGGCCGCACCGTCCTGGAACCGCCGCCGCTCGCCGCCGCGCCGGAGGTCGCCGACCTGCTCGCCGAGCTCGGACTGGGCGCCCTGCTGGAGGAGCAGGCCGGGGCCTACCAGGGCCGCAACGACAACTGGTTCGGCCCCACCACCGGCGGCGGCCGGGTGTTCGTCAAACGGCTCGGCGGCCGCGACGTGCCGCAGCGGCTGGCCCGGATGGCCCGGTTCGACCGGGTGCTGGCCCGGGCCCGGCAGGACGGCGCCCCGCTCGGCTGGGACACCCCCGAACTGCTCGGCGTGCGGGCCGACACCGCACTGGTGGTCTTCGCCCACCTGGACGGCGCCGAACCGCTCTGCGACCTGGCCCCCGACGGGGAACTCCCCGCCGACCTGGCCCGCGCCCTGGGCCGCACCCTCGCCGAGGTGCACGCCCTGCCCCGCCCCGACGACGCCGACGCCGAGCCCGACGAGGAGCCCGGGCCGCCGGCCGGCCCGTCCCGGCTGGGCTTCCTGGACTTCCTCAGCGAGAAGGCCTGGCAGGCCGCCAGCGCCGCCGAACTCGAACTCTGGGCGCTGCTCCAGCACGACACCGAACTCGCCGCCGCCGTCCGCACCCTGCTGCACGGCGACGCCGGGACGCCCGTCCGGGTGCCCAGCCACGGCGACCTGCGGCTCGACCAGTTCCTGCGGCACGACGGCCGGCTGCACCTCACCGACTGGGAGGAGTTCCGGCTCGCCCCGCCCGAACGCGACCTGGGCAGCCTGACCGGCGAGTTCGTGCACCGCGCGGTCCGCCGCCTGGCCACCGGCCTGGACGAGGACCCCGCGCTCGACGACCCGCGGGCCGCGCACGCCGCGATCATGCGGCAGGGCCGGCTCGCCCTGGAGGGCATCCGGCCCACCGTGCGGGCCGTCCTGGCCGGCTACCGGGCGCACGCCCCCGCCCCCGTCGACCTGCACCGGGTCGCCGCGCTGGCCGGCTGGCACCTGTTCGACCGGATCCTGGCCGGCGCCCGGCACGCCAACCGGCTGCACCCCCTCGACCGGGCCCAGGCCGGCATCGGCCGGACCCTGATCCTCGCCCCGCAGCGCTCCGCCGCCGCGATCGGACTCACGGAGGCCCCCTGATGCCCGCCCCGACCACGACCGCGCCCCTCCCGCCCCCGGCCGGCCTCCCCCCGCTGGCCGGACCGGTGGCCGACCTGCTCGACACCGTCGTCCTCACCCCCGGCACGGTCGCGGTCGGCGAGCGCAGCTTCGACCTGGAACGGCCGGAGCACGCCCGCACCGTGCTGCGCGACGCCCTGTACGAGTCCTGGCACGCGGGCATCGTGCCGCCCCCGCCGGACGCCCGGCGGCCCGGCCGCCCGCGCGGCGGCGGCGACCTCGAACGCACGCTGATGCGGGCCGTCCCGCACCGGCGCACCCGGGTCACCGCCACCGTGGTCGGCCCCGCCCCGGCCGTCCCCGGGGAGCTCCCGGCCGTGGTGGTCGCGCACGGCGGCGTCCGGCTGGCCGTCCCGGTCACCGCCGTCACCGCAGTCGCCGCCGTCAACGCCGTCAACGCCGTCAACGCCGTCAACGCCTCCGACCCGGCGGCCGAGGGCGGCACCGTGCTGGCGGCGGGCAGCACCGTGCTGGCCGACGTCCCGGCGCTGCGCCCCTGGCTGTCGCCCGGCTTCCTGCTGGTGCACGGCTCGGCGGGCGGCGCGCAGCCGGCCGGCGGGCTGCTCCGGGTCTACCTGCACGTGGCCCGGCCGGAGGCGGCCGAGGCGGTCTGGACGGCGGTGCTCGGCGCGCTGGAGGCGGACGGCGTCCGCTACCAGGCCAAGATCCTCTCGGAGCCCCGGCACTACCCCCGGCGGGACGCCATGGTGGTCTACCTCGGCGCCGGGCAGGCCGCTGCCGCGCACACCGTGGTGGCCGCCACGGCCGGCCTCCGGGGCGGCGAACTCGCCCCGGCCGCCTCGGTGTTCACCGCCCCGCTGGCCCCCGGCACGGCCCTCGCCTGGGAGCCCGCCGACCCGCGGCCGGGCCGCCGCGGCCTCAGCTTCGGCCAGCACCGGGCCGCCGCCGTCGCCGACGGCCTGCTCGACCACCACCGCGACCCCGGCGCCGGCACCAGGGCCGAGGCCGTCGCCCGGGCCATGCACCGGGCCGGCATCCGCCCGGACGCGCCCGAGCGCAACCGCTGACCGCCCCCGCCGGCGGCCCCGTCGACCGCCCCGCCCGGCGGCCTCACTCCGCCGGGCGGGCCAGCTCCTCCGCCAGCGAGCGCTGGAACGCCGTCACCAGCGCCTGCACCACCATCGGCTGGATCCGGTCGGTCAGCTCCCGCATCCGCTCCAGCTCCGCGGGCGCCGGGCCGCTCTCCCGGTACGGGCGCCACACGGTGTCCCGGAACAGCCGGTGCAGGTCGTGCGCCGTCGCCCGGCTGTGCAGCCGCACCACCGCCCGGGCCGCCAACAGCGTCTCCAGCGGGATCGGCACGTCCAGCACCCGCACCCCCAGCGGCAGCAGGCCCGGGTCGACCTTGAACACGTCCGGGTCGCCGGTGCGGTGCAGCGCGCCCATCGCCGCCAGCGAGTCCAGGTCCGCGTCCGACAGCGCCCGCCCGGCGCGCCGCTCCACCTGCTCCCGGCTCGCCTCCTCGGCCGACTCCGGCGTCCAGGACGCCACCAGCGCCCGGTGGATCGCCAGGTCCAACTCGCCGATGTCCTGCGGAAGTTGCGCCAGGTAGCGGTCGATCGCGGCCAGCGTCAGCCCCTGCCGCTGCAACTCCTCGATCAGCTCCAGCCGCCCCAGGTGCTCCGCCCCGTACCACCCCACCCGCCGGGCCCCCAGCTCCGGCGGCGGCAGCAGCCCCTTCGCCCCGTAGAACCGCAGCGTCCGCACCGTCACCCCGGCCCGGTCCGCCAGCTCCTCCACCGTCCACCGCGGCCCGTCGACCACACCCGACCCCTCACCCAGACCCCACTGTGACACCGGCAGTGTCGCACCCGCCGCCGCCCCCGCACCAGGACACCCGGGGACGGCCGGCGCGGGCCGAGCGGGGTCCGGTCAGCCGCTGGTGAGCAGTTCGGCGTGGTGGCGGCGGGTGACCTCGGGGTGGGCGCGGCTGTAGCCCTTCAGCTCGTTGGTGCCGAACTCGGCGTGCAGCGGGTTGGTGGGGTCCCGGGTGATGCCGGGGGCGTGGTGGGCGTGCGGGAAGTCGAGCGGGGTGATGTGGGCGTCCAGGCGCGGGTTGTAGAAGAACGGGACGGAGAAGCGCTCGCGGGCGCCGGGCGGGGAGAGCACGCGGTGGGAGGTGGCCTTGAGGTAGCCGTCGGTGGCGACCTCCAGCAGCTCGCCGAGATTGACGACGAAGGCGCCGTCCAGCGGGGGGACGTCCAGGAAGGTGCCGTCGGGGCGTTCGACCTGGAGGCCGCCGACGGTGTCCTGGAGGAGCAGGGTGATGAAGCCGTAGTCCTTGTGGGTGCCGACGCCCTGCGGGGGGCCGTCGGGGGCGCTGCCCGGGTAACGGACCAGCTTGAGGTGCAGGTGGGGGTGCGGGGCGAAGGCGTCGTCGTAGAAGTCGGGGCGGGCGCCGATCGAGGCGAGCAGCTCGTGCAGCAGGCGGCGGCCGACGCCGTCGAGGCGGTCGATCCAGTGCAGGGCGGCGGTGCGCAGCCCGGGCAGGGCGGCGGGCCACTGGTTGGGTCCCTCCAGCCACCAGTAGGCGGGCTCGCCGGGGGCCGGGACGTGCGGCGGCAGTTCGGGGCCGATGTCGAGCTGGTCGCGCCAGTCGCGGCGGCCGCCGGTGCGCTCGTCGCCGGTGCGGGTGTAGCCGCGGAAGTGCGGGGAGTTGAGGTTGCTGACCGCCAGCCGGTCGGCCTCGGGGAGGGCGAAGAAGGCCCGCATCGCGGAGGTCAGCGCGGCGGTCTCGGCGGGGGTGACGCCGTGCCCGGTGAGCTGGAAGAAGCCGACGCCGGTGGCGGCCGCGCGCAGGTCGCGGTGCAGGCGTTCCCGGTCGGCGGGGGTGCCGTCGGCGAGCGAGAGGTCGATGACGGGGAGGGAGGTGGGGTGCTGCTGCGTCATGGGGGTGCGTCCGCGGTGGTGAAGACCCCGGCGGGGACGGCGGATCACGCCGGACGGGCCGGGGAGACGGGGGCCCGCGCGTCCCGGTGGGGGAGGGCGGGGGCCGGAGGGGAGGGGTGAGGTCAGCCGGAGCGTCGACAGGACATGCTCGTGACGCGGAGCAGGTCCACGTGGCGACGGCTGACGAGTAGGAGCACCCCCCCAGGCTACAACCCCCCGCCCGGAAGCCCCCGGACGGCACCGGCGGCGCCGCGGGGCCCGTCAGTACCCGGTGGCTCCGTCGATCCGTTCGCGCAGCAGGTCCGCGTGCCCGTTGTGGCGGGCGTACTCGGCGAGCAGGTGCACCAGGATGCGGCGCAGCGACACCGGCTGCCCGGTGGCCTTGTGGGTGCCGGTGGCGTCCAGCGAGGGCGCCTCGGCGACGATCCGGCGGGAGGTCTCGACCTGGGCGCGCCAGGTGGCCAGGGCCTGGTCGAAGTCCCCGTCGAGGCGTTCGAAGTCCTGCTCGGGGTCGTCGTCCGAGTAGTACACCAGCGGCCGGGACTCGTCCCCGGCGAACTGGATCTGCAGCCACCACTGCTCGACCCCCGCCAGGTGCCGGACCAGCCCGTGCAGGGTCAGCCCGGACGGTGGCACCAGGAACTCCGACAGCCGCTCGGTCGGGACGCCCGCGCACTTCAGCGCGAAGGTCTCGCGGTGGAACTCCAGGTAGGAGAGCAGGATCTCCCGCTCGTCGCCGACCAGCGGCGGATCGGCCCGGCCCGCGGTGCCGGCCCAGGCGGGCGAGAAGTTCTGCGGCGAGGTGGTGGGTTCACTCATCGGGCCAGCCTGTCAGCTGCCTGTGACAGCGCCCGGACCGGACGCGCCGGACGCGCCGGGAGCGCCGGGAGCCGTCGCGGGGGCGGGCCCGGGATCCGTCGCGGGGGCGGGCCCGGGATCCGTCGCGGGGGCGGGCCCGGGGACCGGGACCGGCGCGGGCCGCGCGGGTTTCACAGCGTCACCACCAGCTTCTTCGCGTGCACTCCGCGCTTCAACTCCCGCAGGGCGTCGGGGATCCGGTCGAGGCCGTGGCCGACGACGGCGGCGTCCGGTGCGGCCCGGTAGGCGCCGGTGGCCAGCGCGGCCGGCAGGAAGCCGGTGTAGACGGCGGGCCCGACCTCGTTGTCCTTCAGGGTGCCGCCCCAGACGCCGCTGACCCGGACGCCGCGTCGGCGCGCGCGCAGGGCCGGGAGGCGGACGAGGACCGCGGGCTGGGTGGAGGCGATCCGCCCGCTGCCCGTCGCGCGGGCCGCGATCGGGACCGTCCGGCGCAGCGAACCGGCCCCGATCGCCAGGGTGCCCGCGAGCGGGCCGCCGTCGAGCAGTTCCAGGACCCGCTCGACGGCGTCGGGGGCGGTGCGGTCGACGGCGTGCGCGGCGCCCAGGGCGCGGACGTGGTCGAAGCCGGCCGGCGAGGCGGTGGCCACCACCCGGTAGCCGGCATTGCGGGCGAGCTGGATCGCGTTGCTCCCGACGCTCGTCGCGCCGCCCCAGACCAGCACCGTCTCCCCACGGTCGGCGGGCCGGGCGGAGGGCAGCGCGAGGCCGAGGTGGTCCTGCTGGAACAGGCCGGTGGCGGCGGTCGAGAGGGCCAGCGGGAGCACGGCCGCCCGGGAGAAGGGGAGCGTGTCGGGCAGCGGGGCGACCATGTGCTCCAGGAGCACGGTGTAGTGCTGGAAGGCGCTCTCGGCCGGGCGGTTGCGGGACTCGTCGACGCCGAACGCGTGCCCGAGGACGCGGTCCCCCGGGCGCAGCCGGGTCACGCCCGGGCCCGTCTCGACGACCTCGCCCGCGACGTCCGAGCCCACGACGGCGGGGAAGGCCAGCCAGGGCAGCGCCAGGCGGTACAGGAAGCCCGGGAGGCCGTCGATCGGGTTCACGGCGACCGCCCGCACCCGGACGACGACCTCGCCCGCCGCCGGGGGCGTGTAGGGCGCGGGGCCGACGGTGAAGGGCGCGCTCCGCTTCAGCAGCCACAGCGCGGTGTTCGGGTGGGTCATCTGGGGCCCTGCTCCCTGGAGTTGGCGGTCCGGTACGTCGGTGTCCGACACCCAGAGACTAGGCAGTGCCTAGAAACTAGTCAATGACTAGTTTTGAGTAGGATGAGGCCATGTCCCACCGGCCCTTCCACCACGGCAACCTCCGCGCCGTGCTGCTCGAACAGGCGGAGAAGGTGCTCCGCGAGCGCGGACTCGACGCGCTCTCCCTCCGCGAACTGGCCCGCGAGGCCGGCGTCAGCCACGGCGCCCCGCGCAGCCACTTCCCCGACCGGGGCGCCCTGCTCGACGCGCTCGCGGAACGCGGCTTCCTGCGCCTCGCCGACGAGATCCGCCGGGCCGCCGCCCGGGCCCGCGACGACCTCGCCCCCGACCGCACCCCCGACGCCGCCCACGACCAGGTGCGCACCCTGCGTGCGGCGGCCCGGGCGTACGTGGAGTTCGCCGTCCGGGAACCGGCGCTGCTCGACCTGATGTTCACGACGAAGGCCGAAGAGCCCTCCGCGGCGGTGAGCGGCGCCGCGGAGCGCCTGTTCGCCGCCCTGGCCGACCTCATGGCCGCGGGCGTCGCGTCGGGCGCCTACCCGGCGTCCGACGTCGGCCGGCTCTCCCTCCTCCTGTCCGCGACCGTCCAGGGCGCCTCGGCACTCGTCACCTCCCGCCGGATCACGCCCGCCCAGGGCGAGGCCCTCGTCGACGACGCGATCGCCCTCCTCCTCGCCGGAGCGGCAGCCGGGGCCTGACCGGCCGCCGGGCCGCGCTCACGGGCGCTCCGGCTGTTCCGGGTGCGGGTCCCGGTCGGCCGGGGCGGGTGCGCCGGTGCGGCGGGCGGCGTCGGCGGTCGCGTCGTACCCCTCCTGCGGGCCGCGGACGTCCGGGTCCGGCTCGCGGGTCGGCCGGACGTCGGCGGCCCGGTCCCCGTACCGGCGGTCGCCCTCGCCGCTCCGCCGGCCCGTGCTGCGGTCCGCGTTCCGGTCCTCGGGTGCGGGGTCGCGGCGTGCGGTCATCGGTGCCTCCTCGGGCTCGGGACGTGCGGTCCCGGCCTCCCGGCTACCCGTCCGGCCGCCGCGCAATCCGCCCGGCCGTTCCGCCGCGTCCGGCCGATGCGCCGCGCCCGCCGTGCCCGGCCGTTCTGCCGCGTCCGCCGCGTCCGGCGGTTCCGTCGTGCCCGGTGGGCCGTCAGTGCGAGACGGCGAGCTGGACGGCGTGGTGGCGCGGGGACTCGATCTCCTCCAGCAGGGCGACGGCCAGGTCGGCGTGCGAGATCCGGCCGGTGCCGGTGACGGTGCCGACCGCGCTGGTGTACCGGCCGGTGGCCGGTGCGTCCGGGGTCAGGTCCATCGGCGGCACCACCATCAGCCAGTCCAGCGGGCCCGCCTCCGCGGCCAGCAGCTCGAACTCGGCGACGTGGCCCTGCGAGAACGCCCGGTACTCGGCCGGGAACTGCGGATCGTCCATGATCCGCACGCCCGGCGCGGTCTCCAGCGTGGTGGCGATCCCCAGCACCAGCAGCCGGCCCACCCCCGCCCGGCCCAGGCCGTCCAGCAGGGCCCGCGCGGCGGCGGTGAAGTGCTCGACGGACGGGACGTCGAGCCGCGCCGTGGCGTTGACCGCCGCGTCGTGCCCGGCCGCCGCCGCGGCCACCGCCGCCTGATCGGTCACGTCGCCCCGCACCACCGCGACCCCCGCCGCCGCGGCCAGCTCCGGGTGCCGGTCGGGGTCGCGCACCACTGCCGTGACGGCGTGCCCGCGCCGCACCGCCTCCGCGACGGCCGCCCGGCCGACCCGCCCGCCCGCGCCGAAAACCACGATCCTCGCCATGCGTCCTCCTCGGTCCGTACCGACGCCGCAGACGGTAGGACGGGCACCCCCGGTTACTGCAACGGAACCGGCCCCGACGGCGGCTATCGTCGGTGCATGGCCATTCCCCGGGACGCCGTCGTGTTCGACCCGCACTGCGCGCGCAGCTCGCCGATCCGGATCGGCGACAAGTGGTCCGGCCTGGTGCTGCGCTGCCTCCAGGACGGCCCGCACCGCTTCACCGAGCTCAAGGCCCGGCTGCGCGGCGTCAGCCCGAAGGTCCTCACCGAGACGCTCCGCGCCATGGAGCGCGACCACTGGCTCACCCGCACCGACCACGGCGGCAACCCCCCGCACGTCGAGTACGCCCTCACCGCCCTCGGCACCTCCCTGCTCGACGTCCTCGACACCGCCTGCGACTGGGCCCGCGCCCACCTCGCCGAGAACTGACCCGCCCGTCTGCTGACGGTTCGTCAATTCACTTGTGTACCAATGGGTTTGCAGAACCATCGGGGCGGAGCTCGCGGCGGTACACCTGCCGGGAACCGCCCTCCGGCCCCGGGGCCGCGGGCTCGGCGGGGGAGAAGCCCAGCCGCTCGTAGAAGACCCGGGCGCCGCCGGCCGTCGCGCCCGGATGGTCCGCACCGAACGTCACCACCTCCACCGTCCGCACCTCCGCCGGGCAGCGGGCCAGCGCCTCGGCGACCAGGGCCCGACCGATGCCCAGGCCGCGGGCGGCGGCGTCCACCACCAGCCAGTGCAGGTGGCAGACCGGCGGCCGCCGGCCGACCAGCAGACCGCCCAGCAGCCCGGCCCCACCGACGGCCACCAGGGCCTGGCCGCAGGCGAGTTGGCGCTCCACGGCGGCGTGGAAGCCCGGTTCGCCGACCATCGGCCCGAACCACTGCTCGACCTGCCCGGCCAGCCGCACCAGCCCGGCCGCGTCCGGCGGCCGCCCCGTCCGCACCCGCACCCGCCCGTCCATCTCCCGCTCCCCTCCGCGCAGTCGGCGCGACGCGCGCCGACGTGCTTGACCCTGACCCGCGGGTCAAGGGCTAGCTTTCCGGCACCTGCCGTCCGGTACTCCCCGAGGAGCCGTCCATGAGCGTGCCCGAAACCGTCCGCGAGATCCACCTCGCCCGCCGCCCGCAGGGCCGTCCGGTCGCCGCCGACCTGGTGGTGGTCGAGACGCCCGCCCCGAAGCCCGCGGCGGGCCAAGTCCTGCTGCGCAACCGGTGGTTCCTGCTGTTCACCGGGCTGGCGACGCTGCTCGGCGACACCCCGCCGGGCACGCCGTTCCCGCCGATCGAACCCGGCGACACCCTGTTCGGGCCGGCCGTCGCCGAGGTGCTCGACGCCCCGGCGGGCAGCGGGCTGCGCCCCGGCGACCTGGTCGTCCACTCCCGGGGCTGGCGCGAGTACGCGGTGGCCGACCCGGCCGAACTCACCCCGCTGGTCGAGGAGTTGGCCGATCCGGCGGCCCACCTCGCACCCGGCTCGGTCGGCTACGGGGTGCTCACCCGCACCGCGCCGGTCCGCCCCGGCGACACCGTGCTGGTCACCGGCGCGGCCGGAGGCGTCGGCACCCTGGCCGGCCAGACCGCCCGGCTGCTCGGCGCGGGCACCGTCATCGGCACCACCGGCTCCCCGGCCAAGGCCGAGCGGCTGCGCGAACTCGGCTACGACGCCGTGCTGGTGGACGAGCGGACGGGCGACGGGCCCGGCCGCGCCGAGCGCTTCGCCCGGCAGCTCGCCGAGGCCGCGCCCGACGGCATCGACCTGCTGATCGACAACGTCGGCGGCCACCAGGCCGAGGCGGCCCTCGCCGCCACCCGCCCCGGCGCCCGCGCCGCCTTGGTCGGCGTGCTCTCCGGACAGCTCGGCGACACCCCGTCCGCGCACCCCTCGCTGCGCCTGGACGCCTTCCAACTCATCATCAAGGGCGTTCAGTTGATCGGCTGCGGGAGTGCCGGTCAGGCCGAGGCGGAGGCCGCGTGGCGGCCCCGCTTCGGCGAGTGGCTGCGGGAGGGCCGGATCGCCTTCCCGCACGTCCGGGTGAGCGGCCTGGAACGGGCCCCGCAGGCCTTCCAGGAGATGACCGAGGGCCGGTACTTCGGCACGGTGCTGGTGGAACTGCCCGCGGAATGACCGGGCGGCGCCGGCGGTTCCAAGGACCACCGGCCGCCGTCCACCGGCCGCCGTCCACCGGCGGCCGGGCACCGGCCACCGGGGAGGACGCACGGACATGACGCTGATGCGGATCGGGGACGCGGCAGCCGCCGCCGGAGCCACGCCCAGGGCGCTGCGCCTGTACGAGCAGCGCGGTCTGCTGCCGCCGCCCGCCCGCAGCACCAGCGGACAGCGCTGCTACGACAGTACGGACGTGGCCCGGGTCCGGGTGATCCGCACCCTGCTCTCCCTCGGGCTGACCATCGAGGACCTGCGCGGCCACGCCGAGTCCTTCGACCTGCTGGCCGCCGACCCGGCCCGCCGCTGCGCGGGTGCCTCCGGCGGGCCGGTGGTCCGGCGCCGCCTCGCCGCGCTGGACGCCGAGATCGCCCGGCTCACCCGGCTGCGGGCCGCGCTCGCGCACGCCGCCGGTCCGGCCGCGGGGTGAGCGGCCGTCAGGCGCCGCGGTGCCGGGGCGGGGATCGGCTGACGGTCGGTCAGGATCCGCCGTGGTACCGGGCCAGCAGGACGGCCTCCCGGCGCAGCGCCTCGTCGCCGGTGCGGTCGGCCGCGGCGAGCAGGTGGCCGGGGTAGGCGGACTGCAGGTCGGGGCGGTGCGCCAGCAGCCCGTACACGGACCAGAGCAGGTGCTCGCGGGTCAGCGGGCCGGGGCGGTGCGCCGGGTACCAGACGTCGTCGAAGCGGGGGCGCAGCGCGGGGTCGGTGAGCAGGGTGAGCAGCCGGTCGAGGTGGCGGACCGGCAGGTCGGGGTCGTGGCCGGCGGAGGCGTGCACGGCGGCGACGTACAGCGCGGGGTGGTCCTCGGTGAGGGTCTCGGCGAGGACGGCGCGGGCGCCGGTGGTGGCGGTGCCGGCCAGCGCGAGCAGCAGGGAGAGCCGGACGGACGGGTCGGTCTCGGTGCGCCACAGGCCGAGCAGGCAGCCTGGGTCGGGGGCGAGCGGCAGGGCGGCGCGGCGGACCGCCGGGTCCGGGTCGGTGAGCAGCGGCAGGGCCCGGGAGCGGTGCCGTTCGGGCAGGTCGGGGGCGGCGGTCAGCAGGCGGGCCAGCAGGGCGGTGAGCGGTCCGCGGGCGGCGCCGGTGGCGGGGTCGGCGGCCAGTGCGAGCAGGAACGGCAGGGCGACGGGGGTTGCGGACGGGACGGGCCGCCCGGGTTCGGGGATCAGGCAGTACAGCAGTTCGCAGTCCTCGGGGCGGCCGCCGTCGGGCCCGGCGGCGGCCAGCCGGTGCAGCACCCGCGGCACCATCGTCGCGGGGCTGGACCAGTGCGCGGTCTCCAGCCCCTCCCACCGCGTGGCGTCCAGTTCCGTCAGCGGGATTTCCGTGGTCATGCGCTCCCCCGTACTCGGCCGTGCCCCGTGAAGATCACGGACATTCTGGGGCGGAGCCGTCGCGCTGTCGTGGGGATTTTCCGCCCGGGACGAAAACTTTGCCGAGGCGATGCGGGGGAGTGATGGAGGGTCACGGAAGGGATCGGCCCGGTGGCCGACCGTCGCCGTGACCTGCGTTTCCGTGGTCCGGCGGCGACGGTCGGTGACTCCCGTTCGGTGACTCCCGTTCGGTGACGCCCGATCAGTGACGCCCGGTCAGGCGTCGGCGCGCGCCCCGACGTACGCGGCGAGGTGACGGCCGGTCAGCGTGCTGCCGTCGGCGACCAGTGCGGCGGGGGTGCCCTCGAAGACGATCCGGCCGCCGTCGTGGCCGGCGCCCGGGCCGAGGTCGATGATCCAGTCGGCGTGCGCCATCACCGCCTGGTGGTGCTCGACCACGATCACCGACTTGCCGGAGTCGACCAGCCGGTCCAGCAGGCCGAGCAGCTGCTCGACGTCGGCCAGGTGCAGTCCGGCGGTCGGCTCGTCCAGCACGTACACGCCGCCCTTCTCGGCCATCTGCGCGGCCAGCTTGAGGCGTTGGCGCTCGCCGCCGGAGAGCGTGGTGAGCGGCTGGCCGAGCGTCAGGTAGCCGAGGCCGACGTCGGAGAGCCGCTTGAGGACGGTGTGCGCGGCGGGCGTGCGGGCCTCGCCGGCGCCGAAGAACTCCTGGGCCGCGTCGACGGACATCGCCAGCACCTCGGCGATGTTCCGGCCGCCGAGCCGGTACTCCAGCACCGCGGCCTGGAAGCGCCTGCCCTCGCACTCCTCGCAGACCGTCGCCACCCCGGCCATCATGCCCAGGTCGGTGTAGACCACGCCCGCGCCGTTGCAGGCCGGGCAGGCGCCCTCCGAGTTGGCGCTGAACAGGGCGGGCTTCACCCCGTTCGCCTTGGCGAAGGCCTTGCGGATCGGCTCCAGCAGGCCCGAGTAGGTGGCCGGGTTGGAGCGCCGCGAGCCCCGGATCGGGCTCTGGTCGATCGCCACCACGCCCTCCGGCACCCCGCCCGCCAGCGCCTTCCCGCTGACCAGCGAGCCGTGCACCAGCGAGCTCTTCCCGGAGCCCGCCACGCCCGTCACCACCGCCAGCACGCCCAGCGGCACGTCCACGTCGACCTTGCGCAGGTTGTGCGCGTCGGCCCCGCGGATCTCCAACACGCCGGTGGGGGTGCGGACTTCGGGCTTGAGCGCGGCCCGGTCGTTGAAGTGCCGGCCGGTGACGGTGCCGCTGGCCCGCAGCCCGGCCACGCTGCCCTCGAAGCACACCTCGCCGCCCGCCGAGCCGGCCCCCGGGCCGAGGTCGACCACGTGGTCGGCGATCTCGATGGTCTCCGGCTTGTGCTCCACCACCAGCACCGTGTTGCCCTTGTCGCGCAGCTGCCGCAGCAGCCCGTTCATCCGCTGGATGTCGTGCGGGTGCAGCCCGGTGGTCGGCTCGTCGAAGACGTACGTGACGTCGGTCAGCGAGGAGCCCAGGTGCCGGATCATCTTCACCCGCTGCGCCTCGCCGCCGGACAGCGTCCCGGCCGGGCGGTCCAGCGACAGGTAGCCGAGGCCGATCGCGGTGAACGAGTCCAGCAGCTGGCGCAGCGAGGCCAGCAGCGGGGCCACCGTCGGCTCGTCCAACTCCCGTACCCAGTCGGCGAGATCGCTGATCTGCAGGGCGCAGGCGTCGGCGATCGAGACGCCCCTGATCTTGGAGGCGCGGGCGCCCGGACCGAGCCGGGTGCCGTCGCACTTGGGGCAGGTGGCGAAGGCGACGGCCCGGTCCACGAACTCGCGGACGTGCGGCTGGAGGGCGGCCCGGTCCTTGGCCAGCATGGACTTCCGGATCCGCAGCACCAGGCCCTCGTAGGTCATGTTGATGCCGGCGATCTTCATCCGGACCGGTTCCCGGTACAGGAAGTCGTGCCGCTCCTGCTCGCCGTACGCGTCGATCGCCTTGTCCGGGTCGACCAGGCCGGACTCGGTGTACAGCCGGTAGTTCCAGCCGCCGGGCTTGTAGCCGGGGATGGTCAGCGCGCCCTCGTTCAGCGACTTTGCGCCGTCGTACAGCTGCCCCAGGTCGATGTCCGAGACGCTGCCCCGCCCCTCGCAGCGCGGGCACATCCCGCCGGTCCGCCCGAACGTCCGCTCCTCGGTCGTCGTGCCCTCGCCGCGCTCCACCGTGATCGCGCCCGCGCCGGACACCGTCGGCACGTTGAAGGAGAACGCGGGCGGCGGCCCGAGGTACGGGTCGCCGAGCCGGCTGAACAGGATCCGCAGCATCGCGTTGGCGTCCGTCGCGGTGCCCACCGTCGAGCGCGGGTCGGCGCCCATCCGCTGCTGGTCGACGACGATCGCGGTGGTCAGGCCGTCCAGCACGTCCACCTCGGGGCGGCTCAGCGACGGCATGAAACCCTGCACGAAGGCGCTGTACGTCTCGTTGATCAGCCGCTGCGACTCCGCCGCGACCGTCCCGAACACCAGCGAGCTCTTGCCCGAACCGGACACCCCGGTGAACACCGTCAGCCTGCGCTTGGGCAGTTCCACGCTGACGTCCTTCAGGTTGTTCACCCGGGCCCCGTGCACCCGGATCAGGTCGTGGCTGTCCGCCGGGTGCCGCCCGTCCGCACCGCTCGCCGCCGCCGTGCCGCTCATCGTCCTCGTCCCTCCGTCCGGCGGCGCCCGTGGCGACCCCGCGGCCCCGATCCAACCACCGGGAACCGACGGGCAGCGGTTCTCGTCCCCATAAAGCGCGGGTAAAGTGACCGGCCGAACCACCCGGGAGGCACCCATGCGGACACAGAAGCGGACGGCGGACCGGAGCCGGTCGGCCACGCCGGTGGCCCCGGGAGCCCCGCTGGCCGCCGCCGCCCTGGCCGTGCTGGCGCTGCTCACCGCCGCCGCCCCGGCGACCGCCGCCGACCCGACCGCCGGGCCCACCGCCGCGACCGCGCCCGCCGCGCCCGCTGCCTCCGGCTCCGCTGCCTCCGCGCCCGCAGCGACTGCACCCGCCGCCTCCGCGCCCGCCGCCGGCTCCGCCGCCTCCGCGCCCGCCGCCGGCTCCGCGGCCGGGCTGCTGCCCGCCGAGGCCACCCAGGCCGAGCGGCTGGCCGCCGAGCTGCGCAAGGACCCCGTCTACATCTCCGCCGACCAGCCGCGCCAGGTGCCCCGCTCGCTCGGCCCGGAGTTCGCCGCCGTCGCCCGCCGGACCGGCGTCCCCACCTACGTGCTGGTGCTGCCCGACGCCGACCGGACGCTGCTCGCCCAGGTGCACGACCGGCTCGGCGCCGACGGCCTGTACGTGCTGGTGCAGAAGTACGGCGGCCTGACCGTCTCCACGTTCGGCGTCGACCTCCCCGCCGAGGACGCCGCCCGGATCGCCAACCACGTCACCCCGTACGACGCCGGGCCGCTGGCCGGGTTCACCGTCTTCGCCGACAAGGTCGTCCAGGGCAAGGACCGGGTCGCCGCCGAGGCCGAGGCGGTGTACCGGGACCACGGCGACCTCCCCCGGACGTACATCTCCGCCACCGACCGGCAGAACCAGAACCTGACGCTCGGCCTGGCCGTCGTGGTGCTCCCCGGCCTGCTGCTCGCCCTCGGCCTGCGGCTCTCCCGCCGCCGCGGCCTCCCGCGCCCCACCGAACCGGCCTCCGCCGCGCGCCGGCCCGGGGCCGTCGACCTGGGCAAGCAGCCGGCCGTCGCCCTCGCCAAGGCCAAGAACCCCGCCGCCAAGGGCCCTGCCGCCAAGAGCCCCGCCAAGAGCACCGCGAAGAGCACCGTCGCGAAGAACCCCAAGAAGAAGGCCGGGCAGCCCGCCCCCGCGCCGCTGCGCCGCACCGTGCTCGCGGTGACCCTGCTGGCCACGGTCGCCGCCGTGCTCGGCGTGGTGCTCGCCGCCCCCAAGGTCTTCCCGCAGACCCTCGACGACCCCGACCTCACCGTCACCCAGGCCGACCTGGACGCCCGCACCACCGAGGCCGCCGCCGCGCTCGCCGCCGACGGGATCTACCAGGACCCCTCCGCCCCGACCGCGCTGACGCCCGCCCAACTGGCCGCCGTCCGGCAGCGGACGGCCGAGCTGGCCGCCAAGACCCCGGTGTACCTGCTGTTCACCG
Source organism: Kitasatospora sp. YST-16 (assembly GCF_026802215.1). NCBI lineage: Bacteria > Bacillati > Actinomycetota > Actinomycetes > Kitasatosporales > Streptomycetaceae > Kitasatospora > Kitasatospora sp. YST-16. The sequence goes on along the minus strand of NZ_CP113837.1, from coordinate 1,380,044 downwards.
GGTCCGACAGCGACGACGAGAGCGGCGGCAGCAGCACCACCCTGCTCGCCCAGGTGCACCAGCGCACCGGCCGGGACGGCGTGTACGTGCAGGTCGACCCGGTGGGCGGCTACTTCGAACTCGCCGAGTTCGGTCCGGCCGGCACCGACGCCCCCACCCGGTTCCGGCGCGCCGACCTGCGCTACCCCGACCGCAGCACCGCCTCCGACGACCTGCGCATCCCGGACCGGCTGAACAGCGTCCTGGACACCGTGGCCGCCGCCCAGCCGACCGGCGAACCGGCCTACGGCAACGGCCCCACCGCCCTGCCCGAACTGCGCAGCAACAAGCTCCCGCCGCTGTTCAGCAGCGACTTCGGCCCCGGCCTGATGCTCGGCTTCATGCTGTACGGCGTCCTGCTGCTGCTCGCCTGGGCCGCGATCGCCGTCACCCGGGCGGTGGTCCGCTCCCGGCGCGCCCTGGCCGCCGACCCGACCCCGCCGCAGCACGCCGCCACCGGCCCCCGGCGCACCGCCGCCCAGCCGTCCGCCCGCCAACTGCGCGGCTGGGCCGCCGAGGACACCCGGGCGCTGGCCGTCCGGCTCGCCGCCGCCGACCAGGACGCCCCCGGCCGGACCCGCGCCTGGGACTGCCTGGACGCCGCCGAACTCCTGCTCGGCGAGGACGGCGGCCGCACCGCCGACCCGTCCGACCTGGCCGCCGCCACCGCCCTCGCCCGGGCCGGGTTCGACGCCCTGCACGGCAGCCGGGAGGCCCGGCTGTGCCGGCTCAACCCGCTGCACGGCGCGGCCGACGGCGGCAAGGTCCCGTCCTGGTTCCCCGTCGTCGACCTCGGCACCGGCACCGCCAGCCTGTGCACCGACTGCCGGGACGCCCTCCAGCGCGGCGGCGCCAACCGCCCCGCCGCCGACCGGACCGCCCGCCGCGCCGAGGCCGACAAACTGCTGCTCCGGGTGCCCGGCGCGGACGGCCGCACCGAGGCCACCGTCTGGGACCGGTCCGGCCAGGTCCTGCCCGCCGCGCTCGAGAACCTCGACGCACTCGTCCTCAGGGCCAGGGAGTCCGCCAGTGTCCAGTGACCGCACCACCATCGCCGCGCCCGCCGCGACCACCACCATCGCCGCGACCACCACGACCGCCGCGCCCGCTGCCCCGCGCCACCGCCTATTGCCGGCCCTGCTGGCCGTCCTGCTGCTGGCCTGCGCCGCCTTGCTCGGCACCGGCGCCCCGGCCCGCGCCGACGCCACCCCCGCCACCACGGCGACCGGCGAGAGCATCGCCGCGGCGCTCAAGACCTCCCCGGTGTACGTCGACCCGGCCTTCGCCGCCGCCGTCACCCCCGCCCAGCAGCAGCAGATCGCCGAGCAGATCGCCGCCACCGGACTGCCGATCAAGGTGGTGCTGGTGCCGCTGCAGCAGGGCGACGCCTTCGGCGGCCGCGCCAAGGGGCTGTCCGCCGTGGTGCAGGAGCGCCTCGGCCAGTCACCGCTGATCATGATCACCAGCGACGACTACGGCAGCTGGCTGAACGGTTACGAGTGGCCCTCCGACACCCACCAGGTCCGCGACTCGGCCAATGCCGTCAGCCTGCTCAAGGAACTCAAGGACGCCGGCCTGGCCGCCAAGGTCGGCCGGGCGATCGAACTGATCAGCACCGGCAAGGGCACCGAGGTCTACAAGGCCGAGGCCGACCGGGTCGACCGCGAGTACTCGGCCCGCCCGCACACCGACGACACCGCCGGCGCCCCCGGCTCCTCCTCGTCCTCCACCGGCCTGTTCGCCCTCGCCGCCGTCCTGGTGCTCGCCCTGGTGATCGGCGCCGCCCTGGTGGCCCGCAGCCGCCGCCGCCCCCGCCACACCGCCTTCACCTTCCCCGACGCGGTGTTCGCCGCCGACCGGGCCGCCGACGAGGCCGGCCTGCGCCGCCAGGCCGCCGACGAGGTGCTCGCCCTCGGCACCCTCCTGGACGGCGCCGACGGCAGCACCACCCCCGGCCTCGGCCGCGCCCTGGACGCCTACGACGCGGCCGGACGGGTCCTGGACGCCGCCGACGGCCTCCCCGACCTGGCGGGCGTCCTCGCCCTGGCCGCCGAGGGCCGCGCCGCGCTCGCCACCGAGCCCCGGCTCCCGCTCTGCTTCTTCGACCCCCGCCACGGCACCGCCGCCCGCCGCACCACCTGGCGCCCGCTCGGCCGCCGCGAACGCGTCGACGTCGCCGTCTGCGAGGACTGCGCCCAGGCCCTCAAGGCCCGCCGCTCCCCCCAGGTCCTCGCCGTCCGCGACCAGGGCCGCACCGTCCCCTACTTCGAAGTCCCCGCCGACCGCAGCCTCTGGGCCGCCACCGGCTACGGCTCCCTCCTCTCCGGCCCCGACGACACCCTCGCCGCCCGCGTCACCACCGGCGCCTTCACCCGCACCACCAACCGCCGCCGCCCCACCGACCCCGAGGACTGACCCCGGCCCACCCGGAAAACCGGAAGCCCCCTGCACGAGGGGGCTTCCGACATCGGTTCCGACGTCGCGTCAGACCGTCCCGAACTCGCCCGCCGCCGCGGCGGCCGCGAAGGCGTGCCAGGCGTCGACGGGGACGACGAGGGGGCGGCCGGCGGGGTTCTTGCTGTCGCGGATGGCGATCACGCCGTGGGTGGCGGCGTACGCCTCGGCGATCTCGATGCAGTCGCCCTGGCCCTGGTTGTCGGAGTAGCTGGACTTCCGCCAGGCGATGCGGCTCGGTTCCAGGTCGGAGGTGGACAGACGGGGCACAGTGCTCATGTTCGGAGTTCCTCCATTGCGCTTCGGAGCCACAGCTTCGACTCCTCCGGTGACAGGGCTGCCGCCTGGAGGAGATCGTAGGCCAGGGCGGCGGCCTGTACTTCGGCTGGGTTTTCCAGGAGTTGACCTGTGACGTACCCCTCCGCGTACACGACGCGCGGAGCATCGAGGAAATCGAGCAGCGTTATCGAACTCCCCATGACTCCGTGCCCGCCGACCGAGAACGGGAGTATCTGCACGACGGCGTGAGGTCCTTCCGCCAGATCCAGCACGTGCGCGATCTGTCGCGCCATGACCGCGGGGCCGCCGATCTGTCGACGGACGACGCTCTCGTCCAACACGACCCACATGAAAGGCGGATCGTCGCGGTGCAGAAGGGACTGGCGGGCTGCTCGGGCGAACCAGACGCGCTCGATTTCGTCGGCGTCGGCGCGCGGTAGTCCCAATCTGAGCGCAGCCATGCCGTACTCCTCGGTCTGCCATAGACCGGGAAAAGATCCAGCAGCGTACTTCCACACATGGGAAGCGAGCGGTTCGAGTTCCATGAACCGCCGCGACCAGTCCGGGAACGCCTCCAGGTAGGAGAGTTTGAACAGGTGCCCGAAGATCCCCCCGGCGTCGAAGAACTCGTCGAGTTCCTCCGGGAGTCCTCGCGGGATCGGGCGGTGGGCCGTCTCGACGTCGGCCAGGACGGTCTTGCCGTGCATGAGTTCCGCCGCGAGGTCGGCGAGCGAGAGTCCTCGTTCCTTGCGCATCCGGCGGAGGTGGAATCCGAACAGGTCGCGCACTGAACGCTCCGGGTGGAGCGTCCGCTCATGGGCTCCCACAGGTACCTCCATCTCCGAATCCGGGCTGCGGACATGTCCTGCCTTCTCAGCGTAGCGCCGAATGGTGACGCTTGAAGTGCAGAAAGTCACCCTCGTCAGGGCAATCGCACCACGGAGCAACGATCATGACGACCAGTCAGCCACCACAAGGCGCGCACGGATACCCGGGCCCGGCCGCGAAGTTGACGATCCGCGTCTACACGGTGCGGGCCGACGGGGCCAGGGTGCAGGTCTCGTCCTGCACGTCCGACGAGGATCTCGTTCCGCCGCTGGTCTCGGCGCTGATCTGGCCGGCCTGCGCGTGCCCGCGCTGCGCCGCCGCCTGAACCCTCCCGGTCCCTCGCCGCCCCCATGAAAGGAATCAAGTGCTGTACACCGAACACCCGTTGACGGCGGATACGCCCCGCGACGGCGCGAACGGCCGCTCGGATCCGGCCGCGGGCGCGGAGGGGCGCGGGGATGCCTGGGCCCGGGCCTGGGCGATCGCCGAGCGACTGGCGAGAGCCGGTGGCGGCAGGACGCGGCTGGCCGGGACCGGTGGCGGCTACCGGATCGAACTGCACCTGACCGGCCCCACGTCGAACGAGGTCGAGGTGGTGAACGTCATTGCGCTGGGCGACCGTTGGGGCCACCGGTACTCGTCCCCGGCGCGCAACGACGGTGTGGAGAAGCACTGCGTGTGGAGCGAGGTGCACCAGAAGCCGGCCGAACCAACCGGAAACTGATGGACCGTCAGATTGGCGTCTTCCGAGCTCAACCCTCCACGTACTCCACGCTCTGCATCATGCCGAGGTCCTCGTGGTGCAGCTGGTGGCAGTGCGCGATGGCCCGGCCGGTGAAGTCCTCGTAGCGGACCAGGAAGGTCACCGACTCGCCGGGGTGCCCGCCCGCCAGGCCGACGGTGTCGTGCCAGACCGGCGGGTCCAGCCGGACGCCGTTCCGGTGGGTGACCAGGAACGGGTTGGTGTGCAGGTGGAAGGGGTGGTTGAAGCCGGGGGAGGTCTCGCCGGTGCGCACCGTCCAGCGTTCGGTGCGGCCCAGCGGGAGCAGGTGGTTGACGTAGTCGGGGTCGTACAGGCCGTACGCCGGGTCGTGGCGCAGGTCGCCGCCGGGGCGGGCGGGCGGGGTGGGGTGGTTGCCCAGGACCCGGAAGGCGTCCGGGAACGGCTGCGGGAAGACTCCGGGGTCGACGTGGAAGACCACCTCCCGGTCCGGGCCGGTCACGTCCCGCTCGTCGAGGGGCGGGCGGCCCGGCGGCAGCGCGGCCGGCAGGCCCATCGGCGGGTCGACCGGCTCGCCCGCCACCTCGACGGTCAGCAGCGGCTGCTCGACCCGCTCGGCCCGCAGCTCGTACCGCCCGGGCGCGCCGCCCCGGACCAGGACGTCCACCCGGTTGCCCATCACCAGTTCCACCGTTCCCGCGGCCACCGGCGCGGGCAGCGTCACCCCGTCCTGGGCGATCCGGTGCATGGTCAACTCGCCTTCCGATCCCGTGAGTCGAAGCTTCAGTGCGGTGAACGCGGTGGCCCCGACCAGCCGCCACCGCTGCACCTCGCCGGGCCGCAGCGCCAGCACCGGGTTGACCGCGCCGTTGACGGTGAACACCGACGGCACCCCGGTCAGCCAGGCCCCGGAGGTGAACGCGGGCACCCGGCCGTCGCGCAGCTTCAACTCGTTGACGCAGACCACCACGTCGGCGGCGGCCCGGATCTCCGGCACCTCGTCGACGTCCCCCTCCACCACGATCACCCCCGCCAGGCCGCCCGCGAGCTGCTCGGCGGTCGAGCCGTGCAGGTGCGGGTGGTACCAGTACGTCCCGGCGGGGTGGTCGGCCGGGACGTGCACCACCGTCCGGTAGTGCGGCTCCGGGTCGCCCGCCGCCGCGCGCGGCGCGAACTCCCGCAGCACGTTGTCGGCGTGCCCGGACGGGGAGACGTGCATCCCGTGGGTGTGCAGGTTGAAGCTGTTGGGGCGGTGCGGCATCCGGGGCCCGTGGTCGGACCCGGCCGGGTTCGGCGGCAGCCCGTTGACGTGCGTGAGCAGCAGGGTGTCCCCGGCCCGCACCCGCAGCGTCGGTCCCGGCAGCGCCCCGTTGTAGGCCCGGGTGGTGATCCGCCCGTGCCCCGGCACCTCGACCTCGGCGAACCGGACGTCCAGCACCTGCTCCAGCACCGACGGCACCCGCCCCGGCACCGGCCGCCGCCACACCGTCACCGGCTGCGGGAACCTTCCCGTAGCCGCGACCCCCGCCGCGACCCCCGTCCCCGCCCCGGCCGTTCCCGCCACCGCCGTGAGACCGGCGACGGCGGCCGCCCTGAGCACTGTCCGCCGACCGATCGAGCCACTGTCTCCCATAGCCGGGCAATCTATGTCAAACCGGACGAGTCGCCGAGCCCGCCGCACCGCAGGCCCGCACTCGAACATCGTTGCTACGGCCACCCGGTGACCGCGGACTCCCGCCCCGGGAGCGCCCGACTCGGCCACGCACGAGCCGCGTTCGACGCAAGGGCCGACGCCCGGTCAGCGGCCGACCCCGCCCCCGGCCTCACCCCCGCAGCGGCTTCCGCCCCTCCCCGGGCGGACCGGCGAACGCCTGGGCGATCGGCAGCCAGGCCCGCGCGGTGGCGCCCTCCGCCGTCAGTGACAGGTCGTCGCGGTGCCGGCGCTGGGTGACCAGCAGGCAGAAGTCCAGCGCCGGTCCGCTCACCCGGTCGGCCGCGTCCTCCGGCCCCCAGCACCACAACTCGCCTCCGGGGGAACGCAGTTCGAACCTGATCGGCACCTCCGGCGCGGGCCGCCCGTGCGCGGCGAACGCGAAGCCGACGGTCCGCACCCCGAGGTGCGCGACGTGCCGTAGGCGGTCGGTCGGGACGCGTTCCACCCCGAGCCCGTCCGCGATGTCCTGCCCGTGCGCCCAGGTCTCCATCAGCCGCGCCGTCAGCATCGACCGCGCCTTCATCGGCGGCCCGAACCACGGCACCCGCACCTCCGGCGACACCCCCGCCAATGCCTCCGCGACCTCCGCCCGCCCCGCCCGCCACCGCCCCACCAGTGCCGCCGGATCCTCCCCGACCCCCTCCGCGGCCCCCCGGTCCACCGCCGCCATCCCCGCCGCGAACTCCCGCCCCACCGCAACCGCGAACCCCGCCGGGTCCCGCACCGCCAGCAACGTCCACCGATCCGTCCACGCCAGGTGCGCCACCTGGTGCGCCACCGTCCACCCCACCGCCGGAGTCCCCACCTCCATCACCCCCGCCCCACCCACCAGCGCCTCCACGTCCTCCCCCTCCGCCACCAGATCCGCCACCAGCCCGTCCATCCGTCCCACCCCTTCTCCCCACCCGACAACCCGACCCCCACCCCTACCCCGAACCCCACCCCCCGCATCCCACCCCACCCCCTTCGAAGCCCGCCCGGCGGCCCCACACCCCACCCGCCGCCCGGCCCCGCGCAGCGGCTCCCACGTCGCGCCCCCGCACCCCGCCCGGCGGCCTCCCCCTTGCCCACTCAATCCTTCCTCGCCCCCAGCTCCGCGCAGCGGCTCCCGCCCCCACCCGCCACCCGGCGCCCCGCACCCCGCCCGGCGGCCTCCCACCCCGCCCGGCGGCCTCCCCCCTTGCCCACTCAATCCTTCCTCGCCCCCAGCTCCGCGCAGCGGCTCCCGCCCCCCACGCCCCGCCCGGCGCCCCCGCACCCCGCCCGGCGGCCTCCCACCCCACCCGGCGTCCGCGTGTTCTGATGAAACGTCGGATTCCCGGACGCGGAGAGCGAGGCTGGTCGAGCATGCGGATCGCGGTCATCGGAGCGAACGGCGGCATCGGCCGGTGCGTGGTGACCGAGGCGCTGGCGCGGGGGCACCTGGTGACGGCGGTGGTGCGGCGGCCGGAGGAGTACCAGGGGCTGGCGATCAGGGTGGAGCGCGGGGACGTGCTGGATCCGGCGGACGTGGCCCGGGTCGCGGAGGGGCAGCAGGCGGTGGTGAGCGCGGTCGGCGGCGGGGACGGCCCCGGCCGGGGGCGGCTGGTGGAGCCCGCCGCGCACGCGCTGGTCGCGGGGCTGCGGCAGCTCGCGGACGCGGCTCCGCGCCTGCTGGTGGTCGGCAGCGCGGGCAGTCTCACCACCGCTGCGGGCACGCCGCTGTGGGACGACCCGGCGGTGACGCCGCGTCAGTTCGAGCTGATGCGGGCCCACGGCCGGGCCCTGGACTACCTGCGCACCGTCCGCGACCTCGACTGGACGGTGCTCAGCCCGCCGCAGAGCCTGCTGCCGGGCGAGCGCACCGGCGCCTACCGCTCTGACACCGACGCCCTGGTGGAGACCCCGGACGGCCTGTCCACCCTCTCCCTCCCGGACCTCGCCGTCGCCCTGGTCGACGAACTCGAGCACCCCGCCCACCACGGCGAACGCTTCACCTGCGCCTACTGACGCCGCCGCGGGCGCTACCGGAGGACCGCCGCGGCCCCCACACAGGGACTCCGCTGCGGTCCGAACTCGTCCGAAGCGGTCCCTTCCAACGCGACCTGGAAGACCAGCCCGACCGCGGCCACCGGCATCAACAGACACAGGAGCGCATGCCCCCGACTCGGTCGGCGGCTCCGTGGGCGCAGGACCGCGAACAGCTGGACCGCCCCCCAGAGAGCCGCGGCGCCACCGAGTGCGACCCCGGCTACGGAGAGCGCCATCACGTAGCCGGGCAGCCCGGGCCCGTCCAGGCACCGCTTCGCGGCGTCGGTCACCCGCGCATCGGCCGGGAGCACCGGCAGGGTGCAGGCCCAGCCGACGACCAAAGCGGCGATAGGGTACCTGGCCCGGAACCAGTGGGCCTCGGCGGTTTCCGTCATTCGGGTCTCCGGTTCTCAGTACCAGTCGGGCGAGACGCGCACGAAGTGCAGCTTCTGCTGGCCCCGGTGCTCCTGGAAGGCGTCGATCCGACCGTCGACGCTGGCGTTCTGCTGGCCGCCGCTGTGCTGGGTGTACTTGATGTCGCCGGTGGGGGTCACGGCTGTGACTACCGCTGTGTGGTGGATGACGTTCTTTCCGGTTTCGCCGTCCTGGTCGGACTCCTCCTCGTAGTAGACGATGTCCCCGGGCCGTACCTGGTCGGGGGAGAGCTCCTGCCCCCCGTGGTGCACCATGAAGTCGTGCATGTTCTGGGCGCCGGCCCATGACTTGGAGTAGTCCAGCCGCTGGGAGAGCCAGTCCTTGCCGCTGTCGTCGCTGCGGCCCCAGGTGTCGTCGCCCCGCCACCCCCAGAGCGAGTCGCCCTTCGCGTGCAGGCCGCCCTGGTGCAGTGCTTCGGAAGCGAAGTTGGTGCAGTTGTCGTCGAAGCGGTCGACGCTGGTGTCGTCCCAGTGCTCCAGTGCCCACTGGACGGTCTTCACCGGGTCGTACTTGGCGTTCGGACCGCCGTGCAGTTCGAGTTTGACGCTGTCGGGGATGCCGGGCAGGTTGGCGAGCGTCACCGGGTCGGACCGCATGAGCTGCTGGTGCTGGCTTTCCGGCAGGGCGTTCCACCAGTCGGTCACCAGCCGGGGGTCGCTCCCGTCGGGGATGCTGCCGGAGTACATGTTGATCTCGATCCGGGATGCTTCGCCCTGGTAGTCGTCCAGAGCGCGCTGCGGATCGGTCTCGCAGGTCGCGGCCCCGAGCTTGCGTAGTTCTGCGGCGGCCTGGGCGTCGGCTTGGGCCGCTTCGCGCAAGGCCTCCCTCAGCATGGCGTTGATCTCCTGGACGGCGTTGTCCGTGGACGAGTCCGGAGTTCCCGAGCCGTTGTGGACCAGCCCGGTGGCCCGGTCCACGGTCAGGCCGTACTGGTTCGCCATGTCGAGTGCGGCATTCATGGTGATCTTGGCGCGAGCCACGTTGGAGCCGAGGCCGTCGAGGATCATGGCGACGGCGCGGGTGAGGTCTGCGCCCGTTTCCAGAATGCGGGCCTGTTCTTCCAGCTTCTGGCCGGCGCTGGCTCCGACCTTGTCCTTCCAATTCTCCTTCAGCGGATCCACGCCGTTGGCGTGGATGTCGTTCACGGCTTTCCAGGATTCCCTGGACAGAGTGAGCCAGCCGTTGGCGGCGGAATCCAGGGCGATGCTGTTCGCGGCGGCGAGTGCGTCGAGGTCCACGGGTCAGGCCTCCCTCGAACCGAGATCGGCGAGCGCAGCGCTGATACGGCGGGTGGACTCCTGCTCGGCGGTGGTGTAGGAATGCGCAGATTGTCGCAACTTATCTGCATATTCCTGGAGTTGGCGGACGGTTCCCAACATGTGGGTCTGCCAGGCGTCGGCACAGTCGCGCAGGGCGGCGCCGGACTCCCAGCCGTTCAGCGTCGACGCGGCGGTGAAACTGTCGTCGAGCCAGTGTCCGGCCCGCCCCATGTGTTCCGCGACGCCCTGCATTCCGTCCGCTGAAAGGTTCAGCGCGTTCGGCTCGACGTGGATGTCATTCATTTTTCCCCCCTAGCGGCGCGGGTTGCCCTGCCGCGCCACCGAGGATTGTTTCAAACGCAAAGCAAAATCGGGGCAAAATACTTTCGGAGAAGGCGAGATCCGTCACTTTTGCAGAGATTCCTCCCGAAGTATTCTGCGGCGGGGATGTGGGCCGTCAGCCCAGCTGGATCGAGCGCTTGGCCAGGCCCATCCAGAAGCCGTCGATGACGCTGCGCTGCGCGCCGAGGTCGGCCTCGCCGGCGCCGAGGGTGACGAAGAGCGGGGCGAAGTGCTCGGTGCGGGGGTGGGCGAGGCGTCCGGCGGGGGCCTTGTGCTCGAAGTCGAGCAGGGCGTCGAGGTCGCGTGCGTCCAGGGCGCGGCGGCCCCAGTCGTCGAACTCGGCCATCACGGAGGTGATCCGGCCGTCGGGGGAGAGGGCGCGTAGGTTGTGGGTGAAGAAGCCGGAGCCGACGATCAGCACGCCCTCGTCGCGCAGCGGGGCGAGCTTGCGGCCGATCTCCAGGAGCTGCTGCGGGTCGAGGGTGGGGAGGGAGACCTGCAGGACGGGGATGTCCGCGTCCGGGTACATCTCGACCAGCGGGACGTACGCGCCGTGGTCGAGACCGCGGTCCGGCACGTCCTGCACGGGGGTGCCGGGCGCGCGCAGCAGCTTGCGGACGGATTCGGCGAGCTCGGGCGCGCCGGGGGCGGCGTACCGCACCTGGTAGTAGTGCTCGGGGAAGCCCCAGAAGTCGTAGACCAGCGGGAGGGTGCGCACCGCGCCGATCGCCAGCGGGGCCTCCTCCCAGTGCGCGGAGACCATCAGGATCGCCTTGGGGCGGGGCAGGTCGGCGGACCAGGCGGCGAGTTCGCCGGGCCAGACCGGGTCGTCGGCGAGCGGGGGCGCGCCGTGCGAGAGGTAGAGGGCGGGCATGCGCTCGGTGGTGGGGGTGCTCATGGGTCCGTCCTCCTGGTGCCGGGGCCGCCGGCGGCTGCCGACCTGTAGTTCAAATTTGAACCTTGCGCCTCCGAAGGTACACCCGAGTTCGAATTTGAACAACCGGAGTAGACTGCGGGCATGGACGAACCCCGCTGGCTCAACGAGACCGAGATGGCCGCCTGGCGCGGGTTCGTCGCGGCCACCAACCTGGTCGCCCGCCGGCTGGAGCGCCAGCTCAAGGAGGACGCGGGGCTCTCCCACACCCAGTACGAGATCCTGGTGCAGCTGTCCGCCGCCCCCGGCGGCTCGCTGCGGATGACCGACCTGGCCGACCGCCTGGTCACTTCCAAGAGCGGCCTCACCTACCAGGTCACCCAGCTGGAGAAGGCCGGCCTGGTCGGCCGCCGCTCCTGCCCGAGCGACGTGCGCGGCGTCTTCGCCGAGCTCACCGACCAGGGCTGGGCGGCGCTGCGGGCCGCCGCCCCGGGGCACGTCGCCGCCGTCCGCGAGGCGCTGATCGACGTGCTCACCCCGGAGCAGCTCGCCGCCCTGGCCGACGTCCTGGGCACCGTCAGCGACCGCCTGCGGGCCGCCGACTCCTGAGCCGGCCCGGCCCGCGGGCGCCGCGGGGCCCGCGGGTCAGAGCGCCGCGGCCCGCACGCACAGCACGTCCGGCAGGTGCGAGACGAGCAGCGACCAGTGCTCGCCGCCGTCGGGGGAGCCGTACACCTCGCCGTTGCGGTTGCCGAAGTAGACGCCCGCCGGGTCGGCGTCGTCGGTGCACAGGGCGTCGCGCAGCACCACGCCGTAGTGCTGCTCGGTGGGCAGCCCGGCGTCCAGCGGCTGCCAGGTGTCGCCCGCGTCGGTGGTCCGGAAGACCCGGCAGCGGCGGTCGACGGGCAGCCGGGCGTAGTCGGCGTCCAGCGGGAACAGGTAGGCGGTGTCCGGGTCGTGCGGGTGCGCGGCGACGCCGAAGCCGAAGTCGGCGGGCAGGCCGTCGGCGACCGACTTCCACGTCCGCCCGGCGTCGTCGCTGCGGTAGACCCCGCCGTGGTTCTGCAGGTACAGCCGGTCGGGGTCGACCGCGTCCCGGGCGATCTTGTGCACGCACTGGCCGAACTCGGGGAACCGCTCGGGCAGGAAGTCGGTGCGGATGCCGGTGTTGGACGGCTCCCAGCTGGCCCCGCCGTCCGCGCTGCGGTACGCGCCGCCGGAGGAGACCGCGACCAGCAGCGCGTCCGGGTCGCGCGGGTCGGTGAGGATCGTGTGCATGCCCTGGCCGCCGAAGCCCGCGCCCCAGTGCTCGCGCTGCGGGTGGTCCCACAGTGCGTCGACCAGCTCGAAGCTCTCGCCGCCGTCGGCGGAGCGGAACAGCGCGGCGGGCTCGGTGCCCGCGTACACCACGCCCGGGGCCTCCTCGCCGGCCGGCTGCAGCTGCCACACCCGCTCCAGCGAGGCGCCCGTCCGCTCGGGGAACCTCACCGCGGGCCGCGCGGGCTCCTGCCAGCTGGCGCCCAGGTCGTCCGACCACCACACCGACGGGCCCCAGTGGCTGCTGTCCGCCCCGACCAGCAGCCGGGTGCGGCCGCCGCGGCGGTCGATGCCCACCGCGTAGACCGCGTTCATCTGGAAGTGCGGCCCGCTGAACTCCCACCTCCCGCGGTCCGAACTGCGGCCCAGGAACAGGCCCTTCTGCGTGCCGACGGCCAGCAGGACATCCCGTGCATCCCGTACATCGTTCATCGTCGAACCCACCCGGAGACTCGGTCGTACGCGGTCCCGAAGCAGTGTGCTCCCGGCCACTGACACCCGCACGCCACCGCGCCGAGCGGTCGGGGAATGCCTGCCGCCCCCCGAATGGTTTACGATTCAACAATACGGTGGACGACACCGTGCACGTCCCCGACGGAGGAGGGCCCCCGATGGCATCCACGATCGACCTGCGCCGCGCCGACGAGCGCTACCACACCCGCGCCGGCTGGCTGGACTCCAAGCACTCCTTCTCGTTCTCGCACCACTGGGACCCGGCCAACACCCACTTCGGCCTGCTGCTGGTCTCCAACGACGACACCGTCGCCCCCGGCACCGGCTTCGACACCCACCCGCACCGGGACATGGAGATCATCACCTGGGTGCTCGACGGCGGCCTGGTCCACCAGGACTCCGAAGGCCACAACGGCGTCATCTACCCCGGCCTGGCCCAGCGGATGAGCGCCGGCAGCGGCATCCTGCACAGCGAGAAGAACGACTCCTGGACGCTCACCGGCGAGCCCGCCCACCGGGATCCGGTCCACTTCATCCAGATGTGGACCATCCCCGACACCGCCGGCATCGCCCCCGGCTACGAGCAGCTCGACATCAACGACCAGCTCACCCGGGGCGGTTGGACCACCCTCGCCTCCGGCATGGCCAAGCACGCCGACCAGCGAGCCATCGGCATCCGGCAGAAGCACGCCGCCCTGCACGTCGCCCGCCTGCGCCCCGACGAGACCCTCGAACTCGCCACCGCCCCCTTCGTCCACCTCTACGTCGCCCGCGGCGAAGCCGCCGTCGAAGGCGCCGGCCTGCTCCACCAGGGCGACGCCCTGCGCATCACCGCCGCCGAAGGCCAGCGCGTCACCGCCGGCCCCGAGGGCGCCGAACTCCTCCAGTGGGAAATGACCGCCGCCCTCAACTGACCCCCACCCCTCGGAGGCCCGCCCACCCGGCGGGCCTCCGTCGTGCCCGGGCGCGCTGCGGCCGACGGCCGGTGACCCTTTGACGTGATGGAACCGTCATGGTGTCATTTCTTCATGCTCTACCAGACTCCCGCGCTGCACGACATCGACGAAGCCGTTCTCGCGGAGATCGACGACATGCGGAACCGGCTACGCCTGCACCTGCGGGCATCGCGCCGTTGGGAGGGCCAACTCCGGCGCAACCTCACGGCCCGGGCGATCGCCGGATCGAACACGATCGAGGGCTACGCGGCGAGCGTCTCGGACGTCGAGGACATCATGGTCGGCGAGACCCCGATCGAGGCGAACGACACCGTCGCCGTCGAGATCGAGGGCTACCGGCAGGCGATGACCTACATCCAGCGCCTGGCCGAGGCCGGAGACGACTTCTCCTTCAGCAAGGAACTGCTCAACGCCCTGCACTTCATGATGCAGGGCCACCACCTGCTCAAGCGCCCGGGCTGGTGGCGCACCGGCCCGGTGTGCGTCACCTCGGCCGAGGACCCCGCCATCGCCGCCTACACCGCGCCCGACGCCGACTCGGTCCCCGCGCTCACCGCGGAGTTGGTCGCATGGCTCAACACCGGAGACCTGGGCGCGCCGGGGCTGGTCCGGGCCTCGATGGCGCACCTCAACCTGGTCTCGATCCACCCCTGGTCGGACGGCAACGGCCGGATGTCCCGCGCCCTGCACACCCTGGTACTGGCCCGGGAAGGCGTCGTGGCACCGGAGTTCTCCAGCATCGAGGAGTGGCTGGGCCGGGCCCGCAACACCTACCGCTACTACGACGTCCTCGCCGAGGTCGGTGGACCGGTGTGGACCCCGGAGCGCGACACCCTGGCCTGGATCCGTTTCTGCCTGCGGGCCCACCACCAGCAGGCCCAGGCCGTCGAACGCCAGGTGGAGACCACCCGCGAAGTCTGGACCGCCCTGGACGAGGCCGTCGAGCGGAGCGGCCGGCCCGACCGCATGCTCTACGCCCTCTACCCGGCCGCCATGGGCAACCGGGTCCGCCGGGCCACCTACCAGGCCGACGCCGGCCTGAGTGAGCAACAGGCCCAGCGCGACATCCGCGAACTCGTCCGGGCCGGCTGGCTCGCCGCCAAGGGCGAGGCCCAGGGGCGCTACTACACCGCGGGCGCCGACCTGCCCGAGGACATCACCGGCGGAGCGCGCCGGCCCAGGCCGCTGCGCGAGCCGTACCGGGAGAGCTGACCGGGTCCGGCCGCACCGGACGGGCAGCCGAAAGGGGCGCTCGGAGAAGTGGTTCTCCGGGCGCCCCTTTTCGGGTGCCGCAGGTGCCCCAGGTGTCGTGGGTACTGCGGGTGCCGCGTGGCCGTCAGGGCAACTGCCCTGCGGGGGCGGTCAGTTCTGGGCGGCCTTCTTGGCCTCGACGCCGGCGTGGACCTCGGCCATGTCGAGCTTCCGGGCCTGGTCGATCAGGTTCTCCAGGGCGGCTTCGGGGAGCGCTCCGGGCTGGGCGAAGACCAGGACGCCCTCGCGGATGATCGCCAGGGTCGGAATCGACCGGATGTCGAACGCCGCGGCCAGCTCCTGCTGGGCCTCGGTGTCGACCTTCGCGAAGGTGATGTCCCCGTGCTTCTCGGACGCACGCTCGAAGACCGGCGCGAACTGGCGGCAGGGGCCGCACCAGGCCGCCCAGAAGTCGATCAGGACGAAGCCCTTGCCGTCCTCGCCCTGGACCACCTCGTCGAAGTTGTCCTTGGTCAATTCCACCGTGCTCATCATCGCCACCTGCCTCTCGCAGACCTGGCCCCGCCGATCGGGCCCTTCGCCCCGCACAACCCCGCCACCTGCGGAACTATTCCGGGGGCCGCGGGCACGTGAACGCCCGGGACCCGCCGTACGTACCCCCGGGCGAACCGGTCGAACCCCGGCCCGCGGGCCGGGCGGGACGACCGGACCGCACCCTCCCGGACGGGAGCACCCCGATGACCACCACCGGCCGGACGGCCCCCAGCGGCCGCCGCCTCACCCTGCTCGCCGCCGGCGCCCTGGCCGCCGCGGCCCTGGTCGCCGGCTGCGGCAGCAGCGGCGGCGGAAGCAGCAGCAGTTCCGCGGGCCACACCGGCAATTCCGGACAGAGCCAGGGCACCCTGATGACCGGGCACGACGCCACCCTCGGCACCCTGGTCACCGACGGCCAGGGCTTCACCCTGTACCGCTTCGACCAGGACACCAGCAACCCCCCGGCCACCCACTGCACCGACGCCTGCGCCAGTCTGTGGCCGCCCGAACTGGCGAACGGCAGCGGCAGCGCCGACCTCAAGGGCATCGACGCCAAGCTGGTCTCCACCGTCACCCGCCCCGACGGCAGCCACCAACTCACCCTCAACGGCTGGCCGCTGTACCGCTACGCCCCCGACACCAAGCCCGGCGAGACCAAGGGCCAGGGCGTCGACGGCACCTGGTTCGCGGCCACCCCGACCGGCGACAAGGCGATGCCCGCCGGCGGCGGCATGCCCAGCACGCCGTCCGGCGGCGGCTACTGAGCGCCCGGCGCCGGGACGGAACGGCGCAGGACGGAACGGCGCAGGACGGGACGACACCAGGACGGGACGACACCAGGACGGGACGAGACGGGAGGGGAGGGAACGGGCCGTGGAGCGCGGGACCGGGCCGCACCCGGGAGAACTGCCGGCAGAGGCAGAGGGGGTGCGGCGCTGGCGCCCGAGCCGCACCCCCGCAACGGTTATCGACACGAGCCGCCCCGGACTTGAGAGCCCGCGCCCGCCCCGCGCCCCCGCCCGCCGCGCCCGATCGCCCCGCCCCGGCCCGCGCGCGAGGATGGCGCCGTGGCCGACCCCCGCGCAGCACCGGCCCCCGCAGCACCGGCCCCCGAAGCACCGGACACCCCGCCGCCGAGGACCGGCTGATGCGTGCCCTGTACCGGGAGCACGCCGGGCCGCTGTACGGGCTGGTGCTGCACCTGGTCGGCGGCGACCGGCAGCGTGCCGAGGACGTCGTGCAGGAGACCCTGGTGCGCGCCTGGCGCCACCTCGACCGGCTCGACCCGGCCCGCGGCAGCCTGCGGCCCTGGCTGGCCACCGTCGCCCGCCGGATCGTCATCGACGGCCACCGCAGCGCCCGGGCCCGCCCCCGGGAGGTCCCGGAGAGCGCGCTCGACCGGCTCCCGGACGCCGAGGCCCCCGTCGCCGAGGACGAACTCGACCGCGCGCTGCGGCTGATGACGCTCACCGACGCGCTCGACTCGCTGTCCGCCGCGCACCGCGCCGCGATCACCGAGACCTACCTGCGCGGCCGCACCGCCACCGAGGCCGCCGCCGTCCTCGGCGTGCCGCCCGGCACCGTCCGGTCCCGGCTGCACTACGCCCTGCGGGCCCTGCGGCTCGCGCTGGAGGAACGGGGTGAGACCCGATGACCGTCGTCCCGGACCGGCCGGAGGACCCGCACGCCGACCTCGGCGCGCACCTGCTCGGCGTGCTCGAACCCGACCGCGCGGCCCGGTTCGCCGAGCACCTCGCGCACTGCCCGCGCTGCACCGCCGAGGCCGCCGAACTCGCCCCCACCACCGCGCTGCTCGCCGAACTCGCCGCCGACGTGCGCACCCCGCGGGAGGACGGGCCGGAGCCGGTCGAGCGGCTGCTCGGCCGGGTGGCCGGCGAGCGGCGGCGGGCCCGGGTGCGGCGGCTGGTGCTGGCGGCCGTCGCGGCGGTCCTCGCGCTGGGCGGCCCCGCGATCACCTGGGCGGTCGTCGATGCCGGCCAAGTGGCCTCCGCCGCGCAGCAGTTCAGTGCCACCGACCCGGCCACCGGGGTGTCCGCCACGGTCGGCGTCGACCCCGCGCCCTGGGGCAGCCGGATCACCCTCGACCTGGGGCACGTCCCCGGCCCGCAGACCTGCGAACTGGTGGCCGTGGGCGCCGACGGCACCCGGCAGACCGTCACCACCTGGACCGTCCCGCCGACCGGCTACGGCGCCACCACCGGGCTGCGCACCGCGGGCGGCAGCGGGCTGGCCCCGGCCGCGATCGCCCGCTTCGAGGTCCGCGCCGGGACGTCGGTGCTGGTCACCGTCCCGGTCCACCCAGCCGACCGGGCCGGTGCGGCGCACTTCGCGGCACACTGGGAGTGAGGAGGCCACGCGGGCCCGGGAACTGCCCGCCGCGGGGCGCGTGGACAGCGGCCATGAACCAGATCCCCCTGCTCTGCCCGCGCTGCGGCCGACCGCAGCGGATCGTCCACCAGGAAGACCCGCACCACCCGGTGCGGGTGGTGCACACCGAGACCGGCCGCGAACCCTGCGACGGGCCCGCCGACGGACCTGCCGACCACCTCGTCGACGAGGACGACGGCGAGGTGGTCGGCGAACCGCCGACCGACCCCGAGCGGACCGGCCTCAGCCGCTGCTGACCCCGCCCCCGCCTGGCCGCCCCGGCCCGCCCGTCGCACCCTGGAAGGGGCCGGACCGGCCCCGACGACCCGAACACCCCGTACCCACCCGGGAGGTGGCGGCCATGATGAGGACCCTGGTCGGATGGCACATCGAGATGGAGTTCGAGGAGGACGGCGACCGCACCAAGGCGGCCGCGCTGGTCCGCCTCGCCGACGGCAGCGAACTGCGCGGCCACGGCTACTCCACCCGGCACCACGACGACAGCCCGCAGTTGCGGGTCGGCGAGGAGGTCGCCGGGGCCCGCGCGCTCAACGACCTCGCCATGCAACTGCTCACCAAGGCCCACGAGGAGGTCGCGCAGCCCACCGCCGACCCGACCGCCCCGCTGATGTGGCGCGACGTGACCTGACCGGGCCCGACCCGGCCCGGCCGGACCGCGCCCCCGGTCAGAGCTCGTCGAGCGGCACCGCCGGGTCGGCCAGCCGCTCCGGGTCCACGGCCCGCCCGGAGCGCACCAGTTCGCGGATCGGGTCGGTGACGTCCCAGACGTTGACGTTCATCCCGGCCAGCACCTTCCCGCCGGACAGCCAGAACGCGATGAACTCCCGCCCGGCGACGTCGCCCCGGAACACCACCCGGTCGTAGCCGCCCGGCTCCGCGTAGCCGGTGTACTCCATGCCCAGGTCGTACTGGTCGGTGAAGAAGTACGGGACGCGGTCGTACACGGCCGCCTTGCCGAGCATCGAAGCGGCCGCCACCGCGGGCTGGTTGAGCGCGTTCGCCCAGTGCTCGACCCGGATCGGCCTGCCGAACAGCGGGTGGAAGGCGTTCGCCACGTCGCCCGCCGCGAACACGTCGGGGTGCGAGGTGGCCAGGTGCTGGTCGGTGCGCACCCCGTTGTCGACGGTCAGGCCCGCGTTCTCGGCCAGCGCCGTGTTCGGGGAGATGCCGACGCCGACCAGCAGCACGTCCGCCGGGACGGTGCTGCCGTCGCCCAGCCGCACCCCGTCCGCCCGCAACTCCTCGACCTTCACGCCGAACCGCAGGTCGACGCCGTGCGCCCGGTGCAGGTCGGCGAAGACCTGCGCGGCCTCCCGGCCCAGCACCCGCAGCAGCGGCAGCTCGGCCGCCTCCAGCACCGTCACCTCCGCCCCGGCGGTGCGGGCCGCGGCGGCCGCCTCCAGCCCGATCCAGCCCGCGCCGACGACCACCACCCGGGCGCCGGGCCGGAACGCGGCCCGCAACTGCTCGCTGTCGCCGACCCGGCGCAGCGTCCGCACGAAGTCCCCGTCCCCGCCCGGCACCGGCAGCCGGCGCGGCGCCGAACCGGTGGCCAGCAGCAGCTTCGAGAACGGCAGCCGCTCCCCGCCCTCCAGCGTCACGGTGTGCCCGGCCGGGTCGATCGCGGTGGCCGCGGTGCCCAGCCGCAGCACCACCTCGTGCTGCTCGTACCAGTCGGCGGGGTGGACGTAGATCTTCTCCTTCTCGTCCTTGCCGAGCAGGTACCCCTTGGACAGCGGCGGCCGCTCGTACGGCCGCTCCGCCTCGTCGCCGACCAGGGTGACCGGCCCCCGGTAGCCCTCCGCGCGCAGTGCCTCGGCGGCCTTCGCCCCGGCCAGGCTCGCCCCGACGATCACGATCCCGGTGTCCATGTCCCACGTCCTTCCCACAGCGGCGTTCCCTCGTAGCCGTCCTGCCCGACCTTGGCACCGCCACACGCCCGACCGGGGGACCCGCGCCGGTCGTCGCCCCGTCGGCACCGGGATTCGCCCGCGAGGCGGACCACGTTCCGGCGGGGGCACGGACCTAGGCTGGGGCGGGTCCGGCCGACCGGCCGGCGGAGCGGCGAAGGGAGCCCGCGGGATGGTGGAGCGAACGGCCACGGTGCGCTGCGTGCCCGCGGTGCCGTGCTGGGTCGGCCTGACGGCACGTGACCTGTCGACCGCCCAGGATTTCTACGGGCCGCTGCTGGGCTGGGAGTTCGCCCCCGGACCGGACCGCTGGGGCCCGTACCTGCGCGCGGTGGTCGACGGCGTCGAGGTGGCCGGGCTGAGCGAACTCGGCACCGACTGGGAGCGCCCGGTCGCCTGGACCACCTACTTCGGCATCGAGAGCGCCGACCGGGCCGCCGACGGCGTCCGCGAGCGCGGCGGCACCCTCGCCGTCGGCCCGCTCGCCTTCGACGCCGGCCGGGTCGCGCTGGCCGCCGACCCGTTCGGCGCGACCTTCGGCATCTGGGAGGGCGAACCCGCCGACGCCGGCCCCGGCCCCGTCCCGTGGACCGCCGAGCCCGGCGCCCCCGCCTGGATCGAACTGCGCACCGCCGACCCGTTCGCCGCCGCGCTCTTCTACGGCGAGGTGTTCCGCTGGGACGACCGCGACCCGGCGCGGTTCGAGGTCCGCTACGAGCACGAACGGGTGGTGCTGCGCTCCGAGGACCGCAGCGTCGCCGCGCTGCGCGCCGCCAAGGACCTCGCCCCGCACTGGGAGGTCTTCTTCTCCGTCCCCGACACCGACGCCGCCGCCCGCCGCGCCACCGCCCTCGGCGGCCGCGTCCTGGACGGCCCGGCCGACTCCCCGTACGGCCGGGTGGCCCGGCTGGCGGACGCGGAGGGCGGCCACTTCTCGGTGCTCGGGCCGTGATCCGCGGCTAGAAGCCGGTCCGGGCGGGCAGGAAGAGCCGGTGCATGGCCTCCGGCAGGTCGTCGGGGCGGGTGACCGGGCGGTGGAAGTCGAAGCGGGCGTCCAGGGTGCCGGCGTCGCCGAGCAGGCGGATCCGCAGGCCGTGGCGGTCCAGGGCGACGGGGCGCACTTCGCGCAGGCGGCCCGGCGGGCCGTCGGGGCGTCCGGCCAGGGCGCCGGCGCCGAGCAGCAGGAGCTGGTCGGCGTGGGCGGCGGCCAGGTGCTGGAGGAGTCCGGCCTCCTCGGCGGCCACCGGGTCGGGGGCCGCGGTGGTGAGCGCGTCCGGGTCGAGGCAGCACTCGGAGCCCCAGAGGTCGTCCAGGGCCAGGTGGTCGGGGGTCAGCCGGAGCAGCACGCCGTCGCGGTGCGGGAACAGCGCGGTGGCGCTCTCGCCGGGGGAGCGGGTGAGCAGGCCCTGGACCCCGAGGCGGCCGCGGATCCGGTGCGGGACGGCGACGGGGGCGACGTCCACGCAGTCGAGTTCGGCGGTGAGCGGGCCGCGGGCCGGCGCGGTGATCCGGTGCAGGGCGGACTCGCGGCCGACCAGGACCGCCACCGAGCCGTCCGGCCGCAGCGCGCAGGCGACCTGCGGGGGCAGGCCGGGGCGGGCGGTGAGGTCGGCGCCGCGGACGTCCAGCACCGCCGAGGAGGCGAACTCCAGCAGGGTGCGGGCGCGTTCGGCGGGGGAGGGGCGGCGGGCGGGCTGGGGCAGCACGAGGAAGCCTCCTTGTGATTTAGGTAAGGCTAACCTAATCAACAAGGGGGTCGGCAGTCCAGCGCCGGGGCGCCGTCAGTCCCCGGTCCGCCCGGCCGGCGCGCCCAGCATCCGCAGCACCAGCTGCCCGTACCGGCGCCCCAGTTCCTCCGGGGACTCGCTGCTGCGCTCGGTGTACCAGCGCGAGACGTCGATGCCGAGCGAGGTGACCGCGCGGGCCGCGGTGCGCTGGTCCGGGACGTGGAACAGGCCCTGCGCCACCCCGTCCGCGATGATCCGCAGCACCGTCTCCTCGATCCGGATCCGCAGCTCGGCGACGGCCGCGAAGTCCTCCTCGGGCAGCGCGTGCAGCTCGTGGTTGACGATCCGGCCGACGGTGTGGCCGCGGGCGTGCCAGACGGTGAAGGACTCGGCCAGCGCCCGCATCCGCTCCACCGGGTCGGACCCGGCGGCCTCGGCCCGCTCCACCAGCTCCAGGGTGGCCCGGTGGCCGGTGCGGGAGATCTCGGCGAGCAGCGCGGCCTTGGACGGGTAGTGGATGTACAGCGCGGCCGGGCTCATCCCGGCGGCGGTGGCGATGTCCCGGGTGGTGGTGGCGTGGTAGCCGCGGCGGGCGAAGGAGTCCACGGCGGCCAGCAGCAGCCGCCGGGCGGCCTCGGTGCGCTCCCCGGGCCAGAGCGCGGCGGTCGCTGGGTCGGTCATGGGGTCAATCCTCCCAGACGGTTCGGCGCGGCCCGGCGGGCCGGGCTGTTGACAGTGTCGCCCGCCGCAAAGATGCTAAGCAAGCGCTTAGTCACATCCGATCCGAGAGGTACGAGGTACGACGATGGCAGTGTCGTTCGAGGGCAAGGTGGCCGTGGTCACCGGCGCGAGCCGGGGCATCGGGTTCGGCATCGCCGAGGAACTGGTCCGGCGCGGGGCGAAGGTCTGCCTCACCGCCCGCACCAAGGAGACCCTGGACGAGGCCGTCCAGGCGCTCGGCGGGCCCGGCCACGCGATCGCCGTCGCCGGGAAGTCCGACGACGCCGCGCACCAGGAGGAGGCCGTCGCCACCGTCCTGGAGACCTACGGCCGCCTCGACCTGCTGGTCAACAACACCGGCATCAACCCCGTCCACGGCCCCGTCCTGGACACCGACCCGGGCGTCGCGGCCAAGATCCTCGCCGTCAACGTGCTCGCCCCGCTGGCCTGGACCCGCCGCGCCCACGCCGCCTGGATGGGCGAGCACGGCGGCGCGGTCGTCAACGTCGCCTCCATCGCGGGCCTGCGCGCCTCCACCGGCATCGGCATGTACGGCGTCTCCAAGGCCGCGCTGATCCGCCTCACCACCGAGCTCGCCGCCGAACTCGGCCCGGACGTCCGGGTCAACGCGGTCGCCCCCGCCGTGGTCAAGACCAAGTTCGCCGAGGCGCTCTACGCGGGCCGCGAGGAGAAGGTCGCCCGCGCCTACCCGCTCGGCCGGCTCGGCCTGCCCGAGGACGTGGCCGGCGCGGTCTGCTTCCTGCTCTCCGCGGACGCCGGCTGGATCACCGGCCAGACCCTGGTCATCGACGGCGGCGTCACCCTCGGCGCCGGCCTGTGACCGGGCCCGCCGGCCGGGCCGACCAGGGGCGGCCCGAACTCCCCGACGCCGAGCGGCAGTTCGCCGGGATCGGGGCCGTCGTCACCGGCGCCGGGCACGGCATCGGCGCCGCCCTCGCCCGGGCCCTGGCCGCGGCCGGCGCCCGGGTGGTGGTCAACGACCTCGACGCCGGTGCGGCCCGCGCGGTGGCCGCCGAGATCGGCGGGCACGCCGCCGCCGGCGACGCCGCGAGCGAGGAGGGCGTCGCCGCCCTGGTCGACGCCGCCCGGGCCCGGCTCGGCGCGATCGACCTGTACTGCGCCAACGCGGGCGTCGCCACCACCGGCGGCCCCGACGCCACCCCCGAGGCGTGGGAACTGGCCTGGCAGGTCAACGTGCTCGGCCACGTCCGGGCCACCCGCCTGCTGCTGCCCGACTGGCTGGAGCGCGGCACCGGCCGCTTCCTGGCCACCGTCTCCGCCGCCGGACTGCTCACCATGCTCGGCTCCGCCCCGTACAGCGTCACCAAGCACGGCGCGCTGGCCTACGCCGAGTGGCTCGCCGCGACGTACCGGCACCGCGGCCTGCGGGTGCACGCGCTGTGCCCGCAGGGCGTGCGCACCCGGATGCTGGACGGCACCGGCCCGCACGGGCGGGTGCTGCTCGCGCCCACCGCGATCGACCCCGCCGACGCCGCCGCCGCGGCCCTGCGCGGCATGGCCGCGGACGAGTTCCTGATCCTCCCGCACCCCGAGACCGCCGGGCAGTACGCGGCCCGCGCCACCACCCCCGACCGCTGGCTGCACGGCATGAACCGGCTGCAGCAGCGGATCGAGACCCTCCCCACCGCCCCGGAGGCCCGATGAGAGCCTGGCAGATCACCGAACTCGGCGCGCCGCTGGACGTGATGAAGCTGGTCGAGGACGCCGACCGCCCGGTCCCCGGACCGGGACAGCTCCTGGTCAGGGTCCGGGCCGCGGCCGTCAACTTCCCCGACGCGCTGATGGCCGCCGGGCAGTACCAGGTCCGCCCGCCGCTGCCGTTCACCCCCGGCGTGGAACTCTGCGGCGAGGTCGCCGAGGGCCCGCGCACCGGCGAACGCCTGATCGGCACCGCCGAACTGCCCGCCGGGGCGTTCGCCGAGTACGCCCTGATGGACGCGGCCGGCGCGCTGCCCGCCCCCGGCCACCTGGACGACGCCGAGGCCGCCGCGTTCCACCTCGCCTACCAGACCGCCTGGTTCGCGCTGCACCGCCGGGCCCGGCTGGCCCCCGGCGAGACCCTGCTGGTGCACGCCGGGGCCGGCGGCGTCGGCAGCGCCGCCGTCCAACTCGGCAAGGCCGCCGGGGCGTTCGTCATCGCCGTGGTCGGCGGCCCGGAGAAGGCCCGGATCGCGGCCGACCTGGGCGCCGACCTGGTCGTCGACCGGCACGCCGAGGACTTCGCCGCCGCCGTCCGGGCCGCCACCGGCGGCCGCGGCGCCGACGTGGTCTTCGACCCGGTCGGCGGCCCCGCCTTCACCGGCTCCACCAAGTGCGTGGCCTTCGAGGGCCGGATCGTGCTGGTCGGCTTCGCCTCCGGGCAGATCCCGGCCCCGCCGCTCGGCCACGCCCTGGTCAAGAACTACTCGCTGCTCGGCCTGCACTGGGGCCTGTACACCACCCGCGACCCGGCCGCCGTCCGGGCCTGCCACGCCGCGCTGACCGCCCTCGCCCCCCGCCCGCTGGTCTCCGCCCGCCTCCCGCTGGAGTCCGCGGCCACCGCCGTCCACGACCTCGCCGCCGGCACCACCACCGGCCGCCTCACCCTGCTGCCCTGACCGCCCGTCGCCCGTGGGGCCCGGCGCACGGACGCCGGGCCCCACGGGCCCGCCCGCTCAGCGGTGCTTGCGCAGTTCGCGCCGGGCCAGCGAGCGCTTGTGGACCTCGTCGGGCCCGTCGGCCAGGCGGAGGGTGCGGTTGCCGGCCCAGAGCTGGGCCAGCGGGGTGTCCTGGCTGACGCCGGCCGCGCCGTGGGCCTGGACGGCCTTGTCGAGGATCCACTCGACGGCGGACGGCACGACGATCTTGATCGCCTGGATCTCGGTGTGGGCGCCCCGGTTGCCGACGGTGTCCATCAGCCAGGCGGTCTTCAGCACCAGCAGCCGGGCCTGCTCGATCCGGACCCGCGCCTCGGCGATCCAGTCCTGGACGACGCCCTGGTCGGCGAGCGGACGGCCGAACGCCACCCGGGAGTTGACCCGGCGGCAGGTCAGTTCCAGGGCGCGTTCGGCGATGCCGAGGGCGCGCATGCAGTGGTGGATCCGGCCGGGCCCGAGCCGGGCCTGGGCGATGGCGAAGCCGCCGCCCTCCTCGCCGATCAGGTTCGCGGCCGGGACCCGGACGTCCTCGAACAGGATCTCGGCGTGGCCGCCGTGGTCCTCGTCCGGGTAGCCGAACACCCGCATGCCGCGCAGGACCTGCACACCCGGGGTGTCGCGCGGGACCAGGACCATCGACTGCTGGCGGTGGGTCTCGGCGGCCGGGTCGGTCTTGCCCATCACGATGAAGACCTTGCAGTCCGGGTTCATCGCCCCGGTGATGTACCACTTGCGGCCGTTGACCACGTACTCGTCGCCGTCGCGCTCGATCCGGGTGGTGATGTTGGTGGCGTCGGAGGAGGCCACCTCGGGCTCGGTCATGGCGAAGGCGGAGCGGATCGTGCCGTCCAGCAGCGGCCGCAGCCAGCGCTCGCGCTGCTCGGGGGAGCCGAACTGGGCGAGCAGCTCCATGTTGCCGGTGTCGGGGGCCGCGCAGTTGAGCGCGGGCGGGGCCAACAGGACGGAACGGCCGGTGAGTTCGGCCAGCGGCGCGTACTGCAGGTTGGTCAGCCCGGCCCCGAGCTCCCCCGGCAAGAAGAGGTTCCACAGGCCGCGGGCCTTCGCGGCGGCCCGCAACTCACCGACCACCGGCGGAACCGACCACGGCGCGCGGGCCGGGTCGGCGAGCTGGGCGGCCAGCACCGGTTCGGCCGGATACACGAACTCGTCCATGAAGGCGCCGAGTTCGCCGAGCAGCTCGGTCGTCCTGGCGTCGTACCCGAAGTCCATTCCTCAGCCCTCCAGCGATTCGAGTCCGAACTCCACGAACAGCGGCACCAGTTCACCGACCCGGTCGAAGCCCGCGCCGACGGTGCCGCCCCGGGTGTAGCGGTAGTGGATGCCCTCCAGGACGACCGCCAGCTTGAAGGAGGCGAAGGCGACGTACCAGCCGAGCCCGGAGACGTCCCGGCCGGAGGCGTCCGCGTAGCGGCAGACCAGCTCGGCGGTGCCGGGGAAGCCGGGGGCGAGGGCCGCACCGGGCAGCAACCCGTCGAAGCGGCGGGCCAGTTCGGTGTACATCACCAGCAGGCCCAGGTCGGTGAGCGGGTCGCCGACGGTGGACATCTCCCAGTCCAGGACGGCGGTGATCCGGTCCCGGTCGTCCACCAGGACGTTGTCGAGCCGGTAGTCGCCGTGCACCAGGGTGGCGGCGGGCGAGGCGGGCAGGGTGTCGGCGAGGCGGCGGTGGAGCTCGTCCACGCCCGGTACCTCGCGGCTCCGGGAGGCGTCCAACTGCTTTCCCCAGCGCCGCAGTTGGCGCTCCAGGAAGCCCTCGGGGCGGCCGAAGCCGGCCAGGCCCACCGCGTCCGGGTCCAGCGCGTGCAGGGCGACCAGGGTCTCCACCAGGCGCACCCCCAGCGCGTGCACCCGGTCCTCGCCGAGCGCGGCCAGCACCTCGGCGTCCCGGTGCGCGGTGCCCGGCACGTACTCCATCAGGTAGAACGGCGCGCCGATCACCGCGGTGTCCTCGACCAGCAGCACCGGCCGGGGCACCGGCACGGCCGTCCCGGCCAGCGCGCCCAGCACCCGGTACTCGCGGCCCATGTCGTGCGCGGTGGCCAGCACGTGCCCGAGCGGCGGGCGGCGCAGCACCCACCGGGAGGCGCCGTCCTCGACCAGATAGGTCAGGTTGGAGCGGCCGCCCTCGAACATCCGCGCGGTGAGCGGTCCCGCGACGGGCGCCGGCAGGGCGGTGTCCAGGTGGGCGCGCAGCCTCTCCAGGTCCAGGCCGGGCGGAGCAGCGGTGGTCATCGGGGCACCTCGCAGGGGTCGGAACGTACTGACTAAGCGCTTGCTTAGGATCGGCCCGGCGGCGGCACTTGTCAACGAGCGGCAGCGCACCGCCCGCCCGGAACGGCGTCCCGGACGGGCGGTGCGCGCGGGGTACGTCAGCGGGCCACGGCAGCGGCGACCCGGTCGCCGAGGTCCCGGTCCACGTTGCGCCAGTACTGCAGGGCCCGCTCCAGCACCGGCGCCGAGACCCCGTCCTGCAGGTGCCCGGCGATGTTCGCCACCAGCCGGTCGCGCGCCGCGTCGTCCAGCACCTCCCGCACCAGCGTCCCGGCCTGCCCCCAGTCGTCGTCCTCCCGGTGCAGCGGGTACGCCTCGCGCACCATCCGCCCCGCCACGTCCCACCCGATCTCCCCGCCCCACAGCGACGGGTCCGCGGCCGGCCCGCCGTACGAGTTCGGCGCGTACGGCCGGGCGGTGCGCGCCGAGTCGAACCGCATCGGCCCGTCCTTGCTGTACGAGTGCACCGGCACGTGCGCCCGGTTCGGCGGCAGCTGGGCGTAGTTCGGCCCGATCCGGTACCGGTGGGTGTCCGGGTAGGAGAAGATCCGCCCCAGCAGCATCTTGTCCGGCGACACCCCGATGCCCGGCACCAGGTTGGACGGCTCGAACGCGGCCTGCTCGATGTGGACGAAGTGGTCCTCCGGGTTGCGGTTCAGGGTGAACCGGCCGACCTCGATCAGCGGGTAGTCGCCGTGCGGCCACACCTTCGTCAGGTCGAACGGGTTGAACCGGTAGTCCCACGCCTCGTCGAACGGCATCACCTGCACGTGCAGCGTCCAGGACGGGTGCTCGCCGCGCTCGATCGCCTCGAACAGGTCGCGCCGGTGGTAGTCGCCGTCCGCGCCCGCCAGCCGGTCCGCCTCCGCCTGGGGGAGGAACTCGATGCCCTGGTCCGTCTTGAAGTGGTACTTCACCCAGAACCGCTCCCCGTCCGCGTTCACCCACTGGTAGGTGTGCGAGGAGAAGCCGTCCATGTGCCGCCAGGTCCGCGGGATGCCCCGGTCGCCCATCAGCCAGGTCACCTGGTGCGCCGACTCCGGGGAGAGCGTCCAGAAGTCCCACTGCATGTCGTGGTCGCGCAGCCCGTTGTCCGGGCGCCGCTTCTGCGAGCGGATGAAGTCCTGGAACTTGATCGGGTCGCGGACGAAGAACACCGGCGTGTTGTTGCCGACCAGGTCGTAGTTGCCCTGCTCGGTGTAGAACTTCAGCGCGAAGCCGCGCGGGTCGCGCCAGGTGTCCGGCGACCCCATCTCACCCGCCACGGTGGAGAACCGGGCCAGCATCTCGCACTGCTTGCCCGGCTGGAACAGGTCCGCCACGGTGAACCGGCTGACGTCCTGCGTCACCTCGAAGGAACCGTACGCGCCACTGCCCTTGGCGTGCACGACCCGTTCGGGCACCCGCTCCCGGTTGAACTGGGCCATCTTCTCGATCAGGTAGTGGTCGTGCAGCAGGACCGGGCCGACCGGGCCCGCCGTCAGCGAGTGCTCGTCGCTCTCGACCGGGACACCCGCGTTGTTCGTGGTGAAGGGAACGTGCTGCGACATCGGGGGGAATCCTCCTCTGGCACCCCCGGCCGGGGCGCCGTGACCGCGCGGCGGCGAGGGTCGTCCACCGCGACTGCCCTCCACTCGAACACCGGCCCGCCCCGCCCACAACCGCAGCGCCCCGCCCGCCGGACCCTCAGAACCACGGCGTGGAGTACCCGTTCAGGAACCACAGCGCCGCCGCCCACCACAGCACCCCCACCGCGCAGAACAGCGCCCCGCCCGCCACCGGCAGCGCCCACCCGGGCAGCCCGCCGCGCCGCACCAGCAGCACCTTCGCCGCGAACGCCCCGTACAGGAAGCACCCCGCCGCCGAGTGCACGCCCACCCGGACGTCCGTGAACTGCACCCCGTACGCCAGCAGGCAGTGCTGGGCGATCGGCAGCGACAGCGCGAACGCCAGCCAGCCGCCCACCCGGTGCGCCCGCCGGACCGGACGCGCCGCCGGGCCCCGCCGGTACATCCCCAGCGCCAGCAGCACCTGCACCAGCGCCAGCCCGAGCAGCGCCGTCCCCAGCCACGACTTCAACCGCAGCGCGTCCTCGCCGGACGCCCCGAACAGGCTCCGCCCCGGATCCGGCACGTGCGCCCGCCCGAACCACAGCAGCCCCAGCGAGACCGCCAGCGGCGCGACCAGCGCCAGCACCGGCAGCACGGCCGACCCACCCCGGTCCGGACGGTGACGACCCGCCACCTCAGCCCTCCTGCGAACCGTCGTCACCGGCCGGGGCACCGCCACCGCCACTGCCGTCCGTTCCCGCTGCCGCGCCCGCGCCGTCGGCGGGGGGCTGGGCGGGAGCCTGCGTGGGGGTTTGGACGGCCGGGGCCTGGGCGGCGGGGGTCTGCGCCGGTGCCTGGGCCTGGGCCTGGGCGCCCGGGTCGGCCGGAGCGGCCGGGGCCGCGCTCGCGCTCGCCGCCGCATCCGGCTGGGCACTGGCACTGGCACCGGCACTGGCACTGGCACTGGCACCCGCGCTCGCGCTCGCGCCCGGGCTCGGCACCGCGCCGCCCGCACCGCGCAGCGTGGCGATGTCGACGCCGACCGGGTCGCCCAGCGAGGTGACCGCGTAGAAGGTGCCGCCGGGGCCCGCCACGGTGTGCCCGGCGGTCTCGCCCGGCCCGTGGTCGCCGGTGTAGCGGTACAGCGGGTGGCCCTTGTACAGCACCTGCGCGGTCCCGTCCGGCAGCGCCGCCGCGCCCAGCAGCCCGTCGTCCACGCCCGGGCCGGCCAGCGGGAAGCCCGGGGTGGTCACCGGCGGCCAGGACTTCGCGCACTCGTCCAGGCAGCTCGCGTGCACCGTGGTGTCCGCGCCGTACAGGTACAGGGTGCGGCCCTGCGCGTCCACCAGGATCGGGCCCAGGCTGCCCGCGCTGGCCAGCGAGACGCGGGTGCCCGCCGTGCTGGCGAACGCCGACACCGGCGGGCCGGAGTCGACGACCGGGACGGCGGCGGCCGAGGACTCGGCGGCGGGCGGGGCGCTCAGGTCCGGCGACGCCGCGCAGCCCGCGGCCGAGAGCGCGGACAGCGACAGCGCCGCCAGGACGGCGGCGGTTCGGCGGGTGCGGGACGGCGGGGCGGCGGCAGCACGGCGGGTGCGGGGCATCGGGGCTCCAGGGGACGGCGCGGCACTGGAGACCATCCACCCCCGCCACCCGCCGCCCGGCCACTCCAGAGCCGGGCCGCTCCGCACCAGGGGGTACCCCGTTGCCCCGGAAGGCCCACCCGCGCGCCGCCCCCGGGTCCGGCCCGCGCCCGCTTCGCCCCCCGTCCCGGCGGGCGGACACTGGAGTGGTACCACTCGCCCGAGGGGGCGCCCCATGACCACCCAGCCGGCCGGAACCGGCAGCGCGATCCGGGTCCAGGGGCTCGGCAAGCGCTTCAAGGACCTCGTCGCCCTGGACGGCGTCGACTTCACCGTCCCGCCCGGCACCGTGTTCGGCCTGCTCGGCCCGAACGGCGCGGGCAAGACCACCGCCATCCGGATCCTCACCACGATCATCCGGCCCACCGCGGGCCGCGCCGAGGTGCTCGGCACCGACGTGGTCGCGCACCCCGCCGCCGTCCGCCGGCTGATCGGGCTCGCCGGGCAGTACGCCGCCGTCGACCCCAACCTGACCGCCCGGGAGAACCTCCGGCTGATCGGCCGGCTCACCCAACTGCCCCGCCGCCGCCGCGACCCGCGCGCCGCCGACCTGCTGGCCCGCTTCGACCTGACGGCGGCCGCCGACCGGCCCGTGCGCACCTACTCCGGCGGCATGCGCCGCCGGCTCGACGTCGCCGCCGCGCTCGTCCCCGAACCGCCCGTGCTGTTCCTCGACGAGCCCACCACCGGCCTCGACCCGCAGAGCCGCACCGCGCTGTGGGAACTGATCCGCGAACTCGTCGCCGAGGGCACCACCGTGCTGCTCACCACCCAGTACCTGGAGGAGGCCGACCGGCTCGCCCAGCGGGTCGCCGTCCTCGCCGAGGGACGGGTGGTCGCCGACGACAGCCCGCACGCCCTCAAGGCCCGGCTCGGCACCACCGTCCTCGAACTCGGCATGGGCGAGGACCCGCGCGCCACCCGCGCCGCCGCCCTGCTCGCCGACCGCCTCCGGCACGCCCCCGAACGCGACGGCGCGGTGCTGCGCCTGCCCAGTGCGGACGGCTCGCTGCTGCTGATGGACGTCCTGCACGCGCTCGAGGCGGAACGGCTCGCCCCGCGCACCATTGCCGTCCGCGAGTCCAGCCTCGACGACGTCTACCTCGCCCTCACCGGCCACCGCACCGCCCCGCCGCCCGCCGCTGCCGCGTCTCCCCCCGCCGAGCCGCCCGCCCCGCCATCGGCTCCGCCGTCCGCCGGAGGAGGCCCGCCGTCATGACCGTCGCCGTCCCCCTGCACCCGCCGCTCGCCGATCGCCTGCTCGCCCCGGTCCGGGACGGGCTGGCCGTCGCCGGGCGCAACCTGATCGCGCTGCGCCGGGTGCCGCGGCTGCTGATCTTCTCCACCGTGCAGCCGATCGTCTTCGTGCTGATGTTCCGCTACGTCTTCGGCGGGGTGGTCGGCGCGGCCCTGCACGGCGTCTCGTACGTCGACTACCTGATGCCCGGCGTGTTCGTGCAGGTCGTCACGTTCGGCGCGGTCAACACCGCGATCGGCCTGGCCGGCGACCTGCAGACCGGGCTGATGGAGCGCTTCCGCTCGCTGCCGATGGCCCGCTCCGCGGTGCTCTCCGGGCGGACCACCGCCGACCTGGCCCGGAACGTGTTCGTGGTCGCGCTGATGACCGGCGTCGGCTTCCTGGTCGGCTTCCGGATCCACAACGGCGTCTGGGCGTTCCTCGGCGGCGCGCTGCTGGTGCTGGCCTTCGGGCTCGCCATGTCCTGGGTCTTCGCCGTGGTCGGCCTGGCCGTCGGCGACCCGGAGACCGCGACCGCCGCCGCCTTCCCCGTCCTCGCGCCGCTGGTCTTCGCCTCCTCGGCGTTCGTCCCGACCGCGACCATGCCCGGCTGGCTCCAGGTCTTCGCCAACCACCAGCCCGTCACCATCACCGCCGGGGCCGTCCGCGCCCTGATGATCGGCGGCCCGGTCGGCACCCAGGTCTGGCAGGCCCTGGCCTGGGACGCCGGCATCATCGCCGCGTTCGCCCCGCTCGGCGTCTGGCTCTACCGCCGCGCCGTCTAGCCCTTCGCCTGGTCCTCAACGTGTGCCCACACCGTGCGGTCGCCGCCCCGCCACGCCACCAGGTCCGGGTCGTCCAGGTCCGGCTCGGCGACGCCCGCGTGCCGGATCAGCTCCACCACGTCCGCCGGGCCGGTCGCCCGCCCCACCGTCCGCCCGTAGATCTCCACCCGCCGGTACGGCCGCTCCCCGCGGGTCGGCGGGCGGACCACGACCGGCGGGTGGAATATGTCTCCGGACTCGCTCATGACTCCAGTGTCCCGCGCCCGGCGCGCAACGGCCCGCCGGTGTCGCCCTCCGTGCCCGCGCCACCACGTATCGTGGTCGTCCGTGCGCACCGACCGACCCGTCACCGCCCCCGGCGGGGTGCCGCTGCTGGGGCACCTGCCCGCGCTGCTCTCGCGGCCGCTGGCCTTCCTCGACACGCTGCCCGGCTGCGGCGACCCGGTCCGGGTGCGGGTCGGGCCGCGCGAGATGTACGTGGTCAGCGCGCCGGAACTGGTGCAGCAGGTGCTGGCCGACCGGGCGGGGTACGACCGGACGGGGCCGCTGTACGCGAAGATCCGGGCGTTCCTCGGCAACGGGCTGGCCTCCTGCCCGCGCGCCGACCACCGCAGGCTGCGCCGGATCGTGCAGCCCGCCTTCCAGCACGCGCTGCTGCCGCACTACGCGGCGGCGATGACGGACGAGGCCGCGGCGCTCACCGCGGGGTGGCGGGCCGGGCAGGTCGTCGACGTCACCCACGAGGCGTTCCGGCTCACCACCGCCGTGGCCGTGCG
The DNA here is from genome assembly GCF_026802215.1 of Kitasatospora sp. YST-16. Classification (NCBI taxonomy): domain Bacteria; kingdom Bacillati; phylum Actinomycetota; class Actinomycetes; order Kitasatosporales; family Streptomycetaceae; genus Kitasatospora; species Kitasatospora sp. YST-16. Next base: position 1,346,890 of record NZ_CP113837.1, on the reverse strand, counting down.
CACCCTGTTCTCGGCCGGGCTGGAGCCGCGGGCCGCGGAGGCCCTGCGCGGGGCGCTGGACGTGCTGCTGCGCGGGATCTACCGGCGGGTGGTGCTGCCCGCGGCCGACCTGCTGCCCACTCCGGCGCGGCGCACCCACCGGCGGGCGCTGGCCACCTGGCACGCCGGAGTGGCGGCGATCATCGCCGACTACCGGGCCCGCGGGATCGACCGCGGCGACGTGCTCTCGCTGCTGCTGGCCGCCCGCGACGAGGACGGCCGGCCGCTCGGGGAGCGCGAACTCGCCGACCAGGTCGCCACCCTGGTGCTGGCCGGGGCCGAGACCACCTCCTCCGCGCTGGCCTGGTCGCTCCGGCTGGTGGCCGAACACCCGGACGTGGAACGGGCGTTGCACGCCGAGGTCGACGCCGGACCGGCCGGGGCGCCGGCCCGCTGGCAGGACCTCCCGCAACTCCCGTACACCGCACGGGTGATCAGCGAGACCCTGCGGCTCTACCCGCCCGCCTGGGCGATCAGCCGCACCACGACCCGGCCCACCGAGCTCGCCGGGGTCCGGCTGCCCGCCGGGGCCCTGGTGGTCTGCTGCCTGTACCTGCTGCAGCGCCGGCCCGAGCTCTTCCCGGACCCGGGGCGGTTCGACCCGGACCGGTTCGCGGGCGAGCTGCCCCGGGGCGCGTACCTGCCGTTCGGCTCCGGGGCGACGCGGTGCCCGGGTGACCGGTTCGGACTGACCGAGGCGACGCTGGCGCTGGCCACCGTCGCTGGCCGGTGGCGGCTGCGCCCCGCGGGGGCGGGCCCGGTGCGGCCGGTGCCCCGGCTGGTGCTGTCGCCCGGGCCGCAGCCGATGCTGCTGTCCGAGCGGGTCAGCGGGCCAGCAGGTTGACGGCGGCGCCGAAGGCCGGGGGGAGGGCGGCGGCCAGCGGGACGAGCCGCGGGCCGAGCCGGGGGTGGTGGCGGGCGGCCAGCAGGGCGGCGGTGAGCAGGCGGTAGGGGCGGGTGGCGCGGTGCCAGGCCCGCTCGTAGGCGGCGGGGCGGCCGGCGGCCAGGCAGCGGACGGCGGCCTCGGCGGAGGCCAGGGCCAGCGCGACGCCCTCGCCGGTGAGGGCGTCCAGGTAGCCGGCCGCGTCGCCGACCAGCAGCACCCGGCCGTGCACCCTGGCCGCGGCCCGCTGCCGCAGCGGGCCCGCGCCCCGTACCGGGCCGGCCGGGGGAGCGTCGCCGAGCCGCGCCAACAGGGCCGGGAAGGCGGCGAGTTGGCGGTCGAACGGGAGCCGCTCGCTGCCCAGCACGGCCACCCCGACCGTCCCGTCCGCGACCGGTGTCACGTACGCCTCCGCGTGCCGCGACCAGTACACCTCGACCAGTTCGCTCCACGGCCGGACCGCGAAGTGCCGCCGCTGCCCGTAGCGGGCCGGGAGCCGTCCGGGGACGGGGCGGTGCAGGCCGAGGGCGCGGCGGACGGGGGAGTGCAGGCCGTCCGCCGCGACCAGGTGGCGGGCGGTCAACTCGCCTACGCTGACGGCACTTTGGCCGAACCGCAGGCCGTCGGCGCGGAGCGCGAGGCGGTGGACGCCGAGGTGGTCGGCGCGGGCGGCGAGCGCGGCGTGCAGGGCGGTGCGGCGCATGCCCAGGCCGGGGCCGGTGCGGAAGCGGGCCTCGGCGGTGCGCGCGCCGTCCGCGGACAGGTAGCGGATGCCCGCGAACGGGCGGCCCTCGACCTCGACGCCCAGCCGCTCCAGGGCCCGCACCGCGCCCGGCATCAGGCCCTCGCCGCACGCCTTGTCGATCGGTGTCGCCCGCGGCTCCAGCACGGTCACGGACAGGCCCGCGCGGGCGGCGTGGATCGCGGTGGCCAGCCCCGCCGGGCCGCCGCCGACCACCAGCAGATCGATCACGCGGCCACCCGGCAGCGGGTCAGCGCGGCGTCCTCGCAGCGCAGCCGGGTGGCCAGCAGCCAGGCGTCCAGCAGCGTGAAGCAGAGCGCGGTGGCCCAGGCGGTGTGCACCAGCGGCAGCGCGAAGCCCTCCACCACCACCGCCAGGTAGTTCGGGTGCCGCAGCCACCGGTACGGGCCGCCCGCCACCAGCGGCAGGCCCGGCACCACGATCACCCGGGTGTTCCAGCGCGGCCCCAGCGTCCGGATGCACCACCAGCGCAGCCCCTGCGCGCCCAGCGCCAGCGCGAGCATCGGCCAGCCCAGCGCCGGGACGAACGGCCTTGCCGCGAAGTGGACTTCGAGCAGGCAGCCGGCCAGCAGCGCGGTGTGCAGCGCCACCATCGCCGGGTAGTGTCCGCGCCCGTACTCGACGCCGCCCCGGGCCAGGCTCCAGGCGGCGTTGCGGCGGGCGACCAGCAGCTCGGCCAGCCGCTCCACGGCGACCAGCGCGATCAGGACGGTGTAGAGGAGCATGGGCAACTACCAGCGCAGGAGGACGAGTTCGGAGGCGAAACCGGGCCCGAGGGCCAGCATCAGCCCGTACGAGCCGGGCGGCGGCGGGGGGTCGGCCTGCAGCACGTCCCGCAGGATGTGCAGCACCGAGGCCGAGGAGAGGTTGCCGCAGCGCGCCAGCGAGGCCCGGCTCGGGGCCAACGCGGCCTCCGGCAGGCCGAGTTCCTGCTCCAGCGCGTCCAGCACCCGGGGGCCGCCCGGGTGGCAGACCCAGGCCGTCACGTCCCCCGGCTTGAGGTCGTGCGCGGCCAGGAAGGACGACACCTCCTCGCCCACGAACAGCCGCACCAGCTCCGGGAGTTCGGCCCCCAGCAGGATCCGGAAGCCGTCGTCGCCGACCTCCCAGCCGAGCAGCCGCTCGGTGCCCGGATACAGCCGGCTGCGGGTCGCCACCACCTCCGGGCCCGCGCAGTCGACGCCGTCCCCGACCGCGACCAGCGCGCCCGCGCCGTCCCCGAACAGCGCCGTGGCCAGCAGGTTCGCCGCCGAGACGTCGGCCCGCTGCAACGTCAACGAGCACAGCTCGGTCGCCAGCAGCAGCGCCACCCCGTCCGGCCGACCCGCCAGCAGCCCGTCCACCGCCGCCACCCCCGCCGCGCCGCCCGCGCAGCCCAGGCCGAACAGCGGCAGCCGCCGCACGTCCGCCCGCAGCCCCAACCGGGGCGCCAGCCGGGCCTCCAGGGACGGGACGGCGATGCCCGTGACCGTGGTCGAGACGACGAAGTCCACTTGGTAGGAAGGGAGTTGCGCCTCGGCCAGGGCCGCGCCGCCCGCCCGCTCGGCCAGTTCGACCGCGGCCGCCAGCCAGGCGTCATTGGCCCGGCCGAAACCCGCCAGCTCCGGATACCGCTCCAGCGGGAACGCCAAGTGCCGGAACTCCACCCCCGCCCCCGCGAAGAACCGCGCCGCGAGCGCCCGCCCCTCCCCACCGTCCGGGCGCAGCGCCGCCACCGCCCCGGCCAACTCCCGCTGCCCGTAGCGGTGAGCCGGAAGCACCCCGTGCACAGCCGCGATCCGCGTCACCGCCCCAGGATAGGGAGCACTCTGCCCGAAACCGACAATTCGTCCTTCCGGGCGCGTCCCGGGTGGTGATGGCGGGTCAGGGGGCTCTGGGCGGTGCCGCGGTCAGTGCGGGTCGGCGGGCCGCGCCGGGGCGGTCAATTGCCTTGACGTGAAAGGAGCTTGGCGATTCATTCGTGGCTTCGGGGGAGAACCGGCGTCCACCGCCTAGCCTGGCCGGTGTGAGCAGCACGACGGTGACCAGCAGGGTGGCCCGGACCGGGGTCCTGTTGCGCGCCTGCCATCCCGCCCCGGCCGCTGCCGTGACCGCGCTGGCTGGGGCGATGGCCCTCGCGGCCGGGCGCGGCGGCCTCGGTACGGCGCTGACCACCGGTGCGGTCGCCGCCGGGCAGCTCTCGATCGGCTGGAGCAACGACCTGCTCGACCGGCGGCGGGACGCGGACGCCGGGCGCGCCGACAAGCCGCTCGCCGGGCGGGAGGTGTCGCCGGGGCGGGTCGCCGGGGCCACCCGGTGGGCGGTGGCCGGCTGCGTGCTGCTCTCCGCCGCCTGCGGGCCCGCCGCGGCGACCGTGCACCTGGTGGCGGTGGCCGCCGGCTGGGCCTACAACCTGCGGCTCAAGGCCACCGCCTGGTCCTGGCTGCCCTACGCGGTGGCGTTCGCGCTGCTGCCCGCGTTCGTGACGCTCGCCCCGCCCGGCGGGCGCTGGCCCGCCCCCGCGGTGCTCGGCGCGGGCGCGCTGCTCGGGGTCTCCGCGCACTTCGCCAACGTCCTGCCCGACCTGGCCGCGGACCGCGCGGCGGGCGTCCGGGGCCTCCCGCAGCGCCTCGGCCGCCGCGTCTCGGCCACCGTCGCCGTCCTCGCCGCGACCGCCGCCGCGCTGCTCCTCGCCCCCGGCTGGCCCACCCTCGCGGTCACCGCCCCGCCCGCCCTCACCGTCCTGCTCGCCCCGCCGCGCAGCCGCGCGCCCTTCCTGGCGGTGATCGCCGCCGCGGCGGTCGCGCTGGCCGTCCTGCTGTTCGGGCGGGGGCCGGGGCTGTAGCCCGGGGCGGCGGGTCGGCGCGGGCCGGTCAGGCGGAGAAGCCGCCGTCCGCGGCGATCACCGCGCCCGTGACGTAGCCGGCTTCGGGGCCGGCCAGGTGGGCGACGACGGCGGCGATCTCGGCGGGGTCGGCGTAGCGGCCGAGTGCCGTGATCCCGCTGATCGCGGGGGCGTTCGGGCCGTCGGCGGGGTTGGCGTCGGTGTCGGTCGGGCCGGGGTGGACCAGGTTGACGGTGATGCCGCGCGGGCCCAGCTCGCGGGCCAGGCCCTTGGTGAGGCCGACCAGTGCGGTCTTGGTCATCGCGTACAGGGCGAGGCCCGGGAACGGGACGCGGTCGGCGATGTTGCTGCCGATGCCGATGATCCGCCCGCCCTCCGGCAGGTGCGCCGCGGCGGCCCGGGCCAGCACGAACGGGGCCCGGACGTTGACGGCCAGGACGCGGTCCAGCTCCGCGGTGCCGACGTCCGCCAGCGGCCCGGACGGGAAGAGCGCCGCGTTGTTGACCAGGACGTCCAGCCGGCCGAGGGTGCCGACCGTGCGCTCCACCGCGCCGGTCAGCGCCGCCTCGTCCGCGCCGTCCGCCGGGACCGCCAGCGCCCGGCGGCCCGTCCCTTCGATCTTCCGGGCCACCTGCCGGGCCTGCTCGGCGTTCTGGCGGTAGGTCAGGGCGACGTCGGCGCCCTGCTCGGCGAGCCGCAGTGCGACGGCCGCGCCGATGCCCCGGCTGCCGCCGGTCACCAGGGCCACGCGTCCTTCGATTCGGTTGCTGTTCATGGCGTCGAGCTTCGTCCGGGCGCGGGCCCGCCGCTGGCGGCTATCGGTCGGTGCGTTCCGGCCCCGGACGGGCGGTCAGCGGGGCTGGAACTGCGGGGCGCGGAGCAGGGTTTCGGCGTCCTGGTCGAGCAGCAGGGCGGCCACGGCGCGGCCGAGCTTCTCGGGTTCGGCGGAGGTGCCGGAGAGCCGGGCCTCGATCTGCCGGGTGCCGCGGGGGGTGGTGAGCTGGCCGTGCAGGGTGAGGATGCCGTCGGCGGTGGTGGCGTGGGCGCCGATCGGGACGGAGCAGCCGCCGTGGAGTTCGGCGAGCATGGCGCGTTCGGCCCGGACCTCGGCGTCGGTGACGGGGTCGCCGGTGCCGGCGAGGAGTTCGCGGGCCCTGGCGTCGTCGGCGCGGACCTGGATGCCGAGGGCGCCCTGGCCGGGGCTGGGCGGGAAGCGGTCGAGCGGGAGGTACTCGGCGATCTCCCCGGCGCGGCCGAGGCGGTGCAGGCCGGCGGCGGCGAGGACGACCGCGTCCAGGGTGCGCAGCCGGGTGAGCCGGGTGGGGACGTTGCCGCGGATCCGCTCGGGCGCCAGATCGGGCCGGACATACAGGAGTTGGGCGATCCGGCGGGCGGCGGAGGTGCCGACCCGGGCGCCGGTGGGGAGCTCGGCGAGGGCGGCCCCGCAGAGGGCGTCGCGGACGTCGGCGCGGGGCGGGGAGGGGAGCAGCAGCAGGCCGTCGGGGTCGGCGGTGGGGAGGTCCTTGAGGGAGTGGACGACCACGTCGACCTCGCCGTCGAGCAGGGCGGCGGCCTGCCGGCCGGCGAACGCGGCGCCGCCGCCGCGTTCGGAGACCTCGCGCAGGTCGGACTTCCGGTCGAGGTCGCCGTCCTCGAGGATCACCCGGTGGCGGAAGGCGACGTCCGGGAACCGGGCGCGCAGCGGGGCGAGGAACTCCTTGACCTGGGCCCGGGCCAGTTGGCTGGCGCGCGACCCCACCACCAGTTCGACCATCGTCAACTCCCCTTCGAACAGCTTGTGCTGACGGAATGTTAGCGCTGTGCGAGCGGTCCGGTTTCCGACCGAATGTCGGGAACCGCGGGGCTCGGGCGTTCGAGCCGGAGCAGGCCGGGGACGGCGGCCAGCGAGGCGGCGAGCAGGAACAGCCAGGGCCAGGACGGGCCGTGGGCGAACAGCAGGGTCAGCAGGCCGGGGCAGAGCGCCTGGCCGAGGTTCCAGGAGAGCTGGTTGACCGCCAGGTACCGGCCGCGCCGGGCCGGGTGGGCGAGCGCCACGCTCAACTCCTCGCGCCCGGGCGTGGCGACGGTCTCCGCCAGGTTGTACACCAGCATGGCTACGACCAGCCCGGGCAGCACCAGCCAGCGCGGACCGTCGCCGGGCAGCACGGCGAACAGCGCGAACGCCGCCGCGTTCAGCACCGCCCCGGCGGCGGCCGTCCGGGTCGCGCGGTGGCCCTCCAGCAGCCGGGAGACCGGGTTCTGGGTGAGCACCACCTGCACGCCGTTGAGCACCAGCAGCGCGCCGGCCAGCGGGGCGCCCAGGTGCAGGGCGGCCGTCACGTGCACGGCCAGCAGCACGCTCAGCACCATCGAGGCCAGCACGAAGGACAGGTTCACCAGCACCATCAGCAGGTAGCGGCGGTCGGCCAGCACCGCGCGGTAGCCGCCGCGCTCGTGCACCGCCGCGGGCGGTGCGGGCTGCGCGGGTGCCGTTGAGGGTGGTGCGGGCTGCGCGGGTGCCGCTGTGGTCGGTGAGGGCTGCTCGTGCACCGTCGCGGGCGCCGGGGGCTCTGTGGGCACCGCGGGGCGCCAGCGGGCCAGCAGTAGCGCCGCCACCAGGTAGGACGCCGCGTTCAGGGCGACCAGCAGCCGCAGGCCGCCCGCCCCGCCGTCGCCGACCAGCAGTGCGCCGGCCGCGCCGCCCAGGCCGAGTCCGGCGTTGCGCAGCGTCTGCACCAGGGCGAACCAGCGGGTGCGCCCGCCGTCCGGGGCGGCCAGCACGACCAGGCCGGTGCTGGCGGTCCAGTACCCGGCCTGGCCGGCCTGGGCGAGCAGGCAGACCAGCACGATCAGCCAGCTGCGGTCGGCGAGCAGGAAGGCGGCGTGGGCGAGCGCGGAGAGTGCGTTGGCCCAGGCGGCGACCTTCCGGGCGCCGTACCGGTCGATCAGCGGGCCGACGGCGGGCGCGGCGGGCAGGGCGAGCAGCCGGGCGGCGGAGACGGCCGCGCCGACGGTGGTGAGCGGGAGGTCGGTGGTGCGGGTGAAGAACACCAGGGTGAAGGCGAGCACCAGGCCGGTGCCGAGGCTGTCGATCAGGTGGGCGCCGATCAGCGGGCGGTGGCGGCCGGCCCCGGCGGGCAGCCCGAGCCGGTCCAGGAGCGGACGGTGCGGGCGCTGCTGGCGGGGCGGACGAGGCCGGTGCTGCGGGTGCTGCGGGTGCTGCGGGGTGGGGGGTGCGCTGGTCATGGTCCGAGGCTGCCTGCGATGATCGGGGCCGCCCACGGATTCGACTCTGCTCGAATCCTGCCGGCCGCGATGACGAGGGGGAGCGGTGCTGACCTGGGAGTTCTCCGCGCAGGACCTGGCCCGCACCAGGTTCGCGCGCTCGCCGCTGTGCGAGCTGACCACCAGTGTCGAGGTGCTCAAGGACCCGGGGCGGCGGGCCGTCCATCTGCCCTGGGTGCGCCGGGCCCGGCGCGAACTCGCGGGCGTGCAGTGGGAGTTGCTCTCCCAGCTGGTGCGGCTGCCGACGGTCTACGTGCCGGACTTCCTCACCCCGGTGCCCGCCGGCAGCAGCCCGGCCCTGGCCGACCAGCTGGCCGAGCTGACCGCGCTCGACCCGGCCGCCGTGCGCCGTGACCTGGACCGGATCGGCGGTGAACTCCCGCCGCTGGTCGCCGAGTTGTACGCAGACCCGGCGGCCGGGACGCGCCGGCTGGCGGCCGAGGCGCGGGCCTACTGGCAGGCCGCGATCGCCCCGCACTGGGGACGGATCGAACGGCTCGCCGAGGGCGAGATCCTGCGCCGGGCCCGGCAGTTGGCGGCCTCCGGCCCGGCCGGGCTGTTCGCGGACCTGCACCCCTCGGTCGGCTGGGAGCACGACCTGCTGCGGATCGGCCACCGGCATCTGGAGGAGCACCGGCGGCTGGACGGCGCGCGCGGACTCGTCCTGGTGCCCACCGTGTTCGCCTGGCCCGGGGTGTTCTCCCAGCTCAACCCGCCCTGGCAGCCCGGCCTGGTCTACCCGCCGCGCGGTGTCGCCACGCTCTGGGAGTCCGCCGCGCCCGCCCCCGACGGCCTGGCCCGGGTGCTCGGCCGGGCCCGGGCCCGGCTGCTCGCCGAACTCGACGCGCCCGCCAGCACCACCGAACTCGCGGCCCGCACCGGCCTGTCCGCGCCCACCGTCTCGCACCACCTGTCCGCGCTGCACGACGCGGGCCTCGCCGCCCGCCACCGCACCGGCCGCACCGTGCTCTACCTGCGCACGGAAGCGGCCGAACTGCTCTGCGGCGCGGGCGAGTCGGGCTGATCAAGGGGCGGCGGCCTCACTCACTCGGCGGCCTCACGCGTTCGGCGGCCTCAGCGGGCGAAGACGCCGTACGAGAAGCCCTCCGCGCGCAGCACCGAGTGCGTCAGCGACACGCCCCGCCCGTGCAACAGGCGCCCCGGCAGGTCCCGTTCCACCGGCAGGCAGGCGGGCGTCCGGCGCGGGTTGACCACCACCAGGTAGCGCTCGCCCCGCAGGTACGCCAACGGGTAGCCGGTGTGCAGCAGTTCGACCGGCCCGTCCGGGCCCAGGCCGGGGTGCGCGCGGCGCAGCGCGATCAACTCCCGTACCTGGTGCAGCAGCGAGGACTCGTCGGCGCGCTGGGAGGCCACGTCGGGGCGGTCGGGGGAGGGGTCCAGCGGCAGGTAGAAGCGGTCGGCGGCGGCGGAGGAGAACCCGGCGTCCGCGGTCGCGTCCCACTGCATCGGCGTGCGCGAACCGGCCCGGTTGTAGCGCGGGCCCAGCACGCTGCCCTCGGTGTCCGGCAGGCCCGGCACGAAGCGCATGCCGATCTCGTCTCCGTAGTAGATCGTCGGGACGGTCGGCCAGGTCAGCTGGAAGGCGAACGCCGCCGCCAGCTGCTCGCGGGTGCGCGGGCCGCAGGCCAGCCGGGAGAAGTCGTGGTTGGTGGTGGGCAGCGAGGCGAAGCCCCGGCCGTCCATCGCCTTCGCGGCGCGCTCCCACTCGGCGAGGAACGGCCGCATCGAGCCGCGGCCCTCCGGGTCGAAGTAGCAGGGCTGCTCGGGCCACTCCTCGTGCACGGTGCCCGTGCCGTTGTCCCACAGCGAGCGCAGCGCGGCGCCCTCGGTGGGGCCGCCGAACTGGAGGAAGAAGTCGCCGTGGAAGCCCATCGGCACCGAGCGGGCCGGGTCGCCCCACTCGGCGAGGATCACGTTGTCGGGGTGCTCGGCGTCCATCCAGGCCCGGGTTTCGCGCCACAGCCGGCCGGTCTCGACGAACCCGGGGTCGTCCTTGACCAGCGAGGACGCCATGTCCACCCGGAACCCGGAGACGCCCAGCGCGAACCAGTGCGCCATGATCTCGCGCAGCGCCGCCCGGTTGGCCCGCGGGCCCTCGGCGTCCACCGGCTGCCGCCACGGCTCGGCCGGGTCGGTGCGGGCGTGGCCGAAGTTCAGCGCGGGCTGGAAGTCGAAGAAGTTCGGCTTGTACCAGCCCGGCCGGCTGCCCGGCGAGGCCACGTACCCGGGCGCCGGGCGGTCCGCCCACACGTAGCGGTGGTCGTCCGGGTCGGCGGCCGAGCGGACGAACCACGGGTGCCGGTCCGAGGTGTGGCCCGCGACCAGGTCCAGCAGCACCCGGATGCCGCCGCGGCGGGCCTCCTCGGTGAACTTCGCCAGGTCCTCCGGCGTCCCGTAGCGGGGCGCGGTGGTCAGGAAGTCCGCCACGTCGTAGCCCGCGTCGCCGAACGGGGAGGCGAAGCACGGGTTCAGCCACACCGCGTCCACCCCCAGCCAGCGCAGGTACTCCAGCCGCTCCGTCAGCCCCGCGAAGTCGCCGACGCCGTCCCCGTTCCCGTCCGCGAAACTCTGCGGGTAGATCTGGTACAGCACCGCACCCCGCGCCCACTCCGTACCCACCACGGCCCCTCTCGTCCCGAACCGCCCCGCCCTGCACACGGGTCGTCTCCCCCCAAGCCATGCCCCGCTCCGGCCCCGTGGAACCAACCGGCCCGGACCACGGGCGTCCGGGGCGGGGTGGCATCATCGCCGGGTCACGGAGTGCGCGCAGGTGGGAGTGGTGGCGGTGGGCTGGTGGTGGTCGCGCGGGAAGCGACGCGAGCAGCAGGACACGGTGGAGGTGCGGCTGGTGGAGGGGGCGTCCTACCGGCCGCCGGACGGCGAACTGGTCGAGATGCTGGCCGCCGCCGAGGCCGGGGACGACGTCGTGATGGGCAACCTGGGGGCGGTGTTCTACTCGAACGGCGAGTCGGCTGCCGCGCTGCACTGGTGGGAACGCTCCTGGGCGGCCGGGAACACCATGGCCGGGTACAACCTGGGCATGTACCACTCGGCGGCCGGGGACGACAACCGGGCCCAGGTGATCTGGGAGCAGGTCGCCGCCCTCGGTGACGCCGACGCCATGCTGGGCCTGGTCAAGCAGGGCCTGGAACGCGGCGACAGCGCCACGGTGGACCGCTGGGCGCCCGGCATCCTCGCCCAGGACCAGGCGTTCCCGATCACCGCACTCGGTGTCGCCTTCCGCGACAACGGCGACCTCGACCGGGCCGTGCACGCCTTCCGCTGCGCCGAGGAACTGGGCGACGCCTACGCCATGGAGTACCGGGCCCGCCTGCTCACCGCCCAAGGCCGCACCGCCGAGGCCGAGGCCCTGCTGGCGAAGGCCGCGACCGCGCAGCGAATGCTCTGACCCTTCCCGGGCCGGGATGTCCGGATCGCTCGCTAGGGTGCCGCCAGGTGGCCGGCCGGTTCGTGGTCGGCCGGTCGGGGTTGGAGGGGCGAAGTGCAGCAGTGGGAGCCGGTCGGCGGCGGTTCGGCGGAGTGCCGGGAGGCCGACGTGTCCGCCCCGGTCGCCGGGTTCCCGGGCGAGGACGTGTTCGTGCTGCCCGAGGCGTGGCGCGAACACGTGCTGCCGCGCCGCCGGGGCGGGGTGCCGGTGCCGCTGCCCGAGTGGTGGCCGGTGGTGGACGCGGCGGCGGTGGCCGAGGCGGAGGACCTCCACATGACCGGGCCGCACCGGGCGATCGAGCAGGTGCTGACCGCCCCGGGGTCCGACCCCGGAGTGGTGGCCGCCGTCCGGGCGTACCGGGCCGGTGCGCCGGACCCGGTGGGGCTGGCGGTGGTCACCGCGATGGTCCGGGAGTGGGGGGTCTCCGACCAGGCGGAGCGGGAGTTCGCGGGCTGGACGGCGCGCTTCGGCCTGAGCCTCGCGGTGCGGGCCGCCCTGATGACCCTGGAGGTGGACACCTCACAGCTGCAGGTGTCCTACGGGCAGCGGGCCAGGGTGACCCTTCGCGACCTGGACTCCATACAGCATTCCGGTACGGAGTTCGACCTCCGGGTGCTGGCGGCCGCCCGCCGGGCGCTGGCCGCCGCGCCGGAGCCCGAGTACGCCGCCGTGGTGGCGGAGTTGGCGGGGATGCGGGGCACCCTGGCGAGCCGGGCGGCCACCGCGTTCCTGGTGCCGGAGCGGGCGGAGTGGGTGGACGAGTGCCTGGCCGAGATGTTCGGGCACTCGCGCGCGATGAGCGGCCTGCTGCGCGCGCTGCTGCTGCCCGCACTCGGCAGCGCCGAGCAGGCGCAGCGGTTCGGCGCGGAGGATCGCGGGGCGTGGACGTACTGGACGCCCCAGGTGGTGGCCACCCTCACCGACGGGGTGGGGCCGGCCGCGGCGCCGCTGGTGGCGGGGGCGCTGGAGCAGAATGCCTGGGACGACGACTGGGCGCGCGGGTGCGCCGAGTACGTGGCGGAGTTCCCGACCGACGAGGCGATGGTCGAGCTGGTAGACCGGATCGCCGGCAAGACCTTCCGGCTGGTGCTGCTGGCGATGGTGGAGCGCTTCCCGGTGCGCTCGGTGCGGGTGCTGTCGGCGGCGGCGCGGCGCGGTGGCGTTGAGGCGGCGGCGGTTCGGCACCTGCTCAACCGGCAGGTGGCGTTGCTGCGTTCGCGGCTGCCGGAGATCCTGCCGACCCTGGACGAGGAGAGCGCCGCGTACGTGCGGGGCCTGGAGGGGGCGCGGGAGCCGCTGCCCGAGGCGGTGCCGGAACGGCTGCCCGCGCTGCTGGTCGACCCGCCGTGGGCGCGGCGGCGCGCCGTCCGCAAGCCGCGGGTGCTGACCGGCCTGGTGGCCGACCAGGAGGTCCAACTGCTCTGGCAGGAGGGCGAGTCGGCGGCGTTCGCGGCCACCCCCTACCGCTCCTGGGAGTACACGGCGAACATCGGCTGGGCGGAGAAGGTGCGCAAATCCGAGGAGAACGGCTGGACCGGCCAGTGCTGTCGGCTGCTGGCCATCGCTCCGGCGGAGTTGATGGCGCCGTACCTGGAGTCCTGGGAACCGCGCGAACTCGCCTCCTGCGGCGAGCAGTTGGCACCGGTACTGGCCAGGTTCGGCCCGGCCGCGCTGCGGCTGGTGCTCGGTGCGGCAGTGGCCCGGCCGGCCCAGGTCGCGCCGGTGCTGCTGCCGGTGCGGGGCGCGGTCGCGGCGGAGGTGATGGCGGACGCCCTGCTGCGGCTCAAGTCCGTTCAGCCGGTGGCCCGTTCGTGGTTCGCCCGGCACGGGGTGGCCGGGGTGCTGCTGCTGGTCCCGGCGGCGGTCGGCAAGGCCGGGAAGGCCCGGCTGGCGGCGGAGAACGCGCTGCGGCTGGTGGCCGCCCAGCAGGGGGCGGAGGTGCTGACGGCGGCGGTGGCCGAGCGGTACGGCGAGCAGGCCGCCGCGGTGGTCGCGGACGCGCTGGAATCCGACCCGCTGGAGACCGCGCTGCCCACCAAGCTGCCCGAACTCCCGTCCTGGCTGCGGCCGGAGGCGCTGCCACAGGTGCAACTGGCCGACGGTGGCGGGGCGTTGCCGCTCCATGCGGTGCGCCACCTGCTGACGCTGCTGCAGTTGGGGAAGCTGCGCGACCCGTACCCGGGCCTGGCGGTGGTCGCACCGGCGCTGCGGGCCGACACGGTGCGGGCGTTCTGCTGGGCGCTGCTGGAGGAGTGGCGGCAGGCCGGGATGCCGGGGCCGGGCAGTTGGACGCTGTACGCGCTCGGCGAGTTCGGCGACGACGACACCGCCCGGCAGCTGGCGCCGCTGCTGCGCGAGTGGCCGGGACAGAACGCCCACCAGCGGGCGGTGGAGGGCCTGGACGTGCTGGCCGCGATCGGCACCGACGCCGCCCTGCTGCAACTCCAGAACATCGCGCAGCGGGTGAAGTTCAAGGCGCTCAAGGTCCGCGCCCAGGAGAAGGTCGCCGAGATCGCCGAGGTACTGGGCCTGACGGGCGAGCAGTTGGCCGACCGTCTGGTGCCGGACCTGGGCCTGTCCCCGGACGGCACCACGGTCATCGACTACGGCAGCCGGACGTTCACCGTCGGCTTCGACGAGCAACTGCGCCCGTACGTGCTGGACTCCGACGGCAAACGGCGCAAGGACCTGCCCGCCCCCGGCACCCGCGACGACCAGGAACTCGCCCCCGCCGAGCGCAAGCGCTTCGCCGCCCTGAAGAAGGAAGCCCGCACCCTGGCCGCCGACCAGACCGCCCGCCTGGAAGCCGCCATGGTCGCCGAACGGACCTGGAGCGCGGGCGAGTTCACCGACTTGCTGGTCACCCAGCCCCTACTCGGCCACCTGGTGCGCCGCCTGGTCTGGACGGCCGACCACACCGCTTTCCGGGTCGCCGAGGACCGCACCTTCACCGACGTCCACGACGAGCCCTTCGCGCTGCCCCGGGACGCCACCGTCCGGCTCGTCCACCCGCTGCACCTGGCACCCGCCGACCTCGGCGCCTGGGCGGAGCTGTTCGCGGACTACGAGATCGTCCAGCCGTTCCGCCAACTGGGCCGCCCGACAGCCGCGTTGACCGAGGAGGAGGCCGCCGGTCACCGGCTGCACCGGTTCGAGAAGCACACCGTCCCGACGAGTCGGCTGCTCGCCCTGACCAAGCGCGGCTGGCGGCGCGGCGAACCGCACGACGCGGGGCTGGAGTTCTGGTTCCACAAGCCGCTGTCGAACGGCCGCCACCTGGTGATCGAGATCCAGCCGGGCATCGTGGTCACCCTCCCCAACGAGTACGACGAGCAGACTTTCGAGGCGGTGTGGCTGGGCGCCTCACCGGAGGGCTACTGGCCGAACGGCCGCGAGTACCGTGACCGGCTCGGCGACCTGGACGCCGTTTCCGTCTCCGAACTCCTCGCCGACCTCCAGGAGTTGACCGCCGACTGACGAAGGACGGCCGATCGGCCGAGCCGGTGCGTCCGTCCGAGGAGTGAGAAAGGGGCAGCGCGGTGCGGGACGCGGCCGCTAGGGTGCCTGGCATGACCCTGTTGGTGAGCCGCCGCCATGTCGACCATGGCCGTGCCACCACGACGGGCTGTCGCCGCGTCGGCTGACGCGGCCCGCACCCCTTCCCTCCCGTCGAGGGCCGCTCACGCACTCCGCCGAGCGGCCCCGCGCTTGCCCCGTCCCCGGTGCCGGGTGCCGTTCGGCGTCCCTTCCTTCCGCTCCCGGCGGAAGGGCCACGACTTCCCGAACAGGACCCCGCCATGCGCCCACGTCTGCTGCTGCCCGCCCTCGCCCTGGCCGCCGCGCTCGCCGCCACCGCCTTCGGGCCGCTGCCCCCGCAGAACCCGGCGACCGCCCCGAACGGCAACGCCGGCATGCACGGCGACTCCGCGTCCAGCGACACCACCCCGTACGCCGGGCCCGGCACCGGGGCCGTCGACTGGAGCCGCACCGCGCTCGCCTCGGCCTGCCCCACCGTCACGGTCGGGCAGGACGGCTACCCGGTCGCGCTGTGCACCACGATCTTCGGCCGGACCCCGACCGTGCACCTGCTCGACCCGGCGAACGGCGACGACCTGGCCTCGCTGGAGCTCCCCAAGGGCGCCCTGTTCGGCGGCGTGTACGCCTACCTGGACCAGAACGACGCCCTGGTCGCCGTCGACGGCAACGACGACCTGCTCCGGATCGGGCACCACCGCACCGGCAGCGGATGGCAGTTGACGGTCGACCAGCGCACCCCGCTGGCCGCCGCGGTACCGTCCGGCGACAACATCGTCGGCCTCAGCCCCGGCTGGGACGGCAAGGTGTGGTTCGCCACCGACCACGGCGTGATCGGCACCGCCGACACCGCCACCGGCGCGGTCCGCACCCTGGCCACCGGCGAGGGCGTCGCCAACAGCATCTCCACCGTCCCCGGCCACACCGCCGTCGCCACCGACCACGCCCTGTACCTGCTCGGCCAGGCCGCCGACGGCACCCCCGTCGTGCAGTGGCGCGCCCCGTACGACCGCGGCCCCGGCCGCAAGCCCGGCCAGCTCAGCTGGGGCACCGGCGCCACGCCCAGCTTCTTCGGGCCCGGCGACGGCACCGAGTACGTCACCCTCACCGACAACGCCGCCCCGCACGAGAACCTGCTGGTCTACAAGGTCGACGCCGGGCCGGTACCGGTCTGCACCACGCCCGCGCTCACCAAGTGGGCGGCCAGCGGCACCGAGGACGCGGTGATCGCCTCCGGCCGCAGCGTGTTCGTCACCAACACCTACGGCTACCCGTACCCGGCGCTGCCCGACGGCGCGCCCGCCAGCGTCCCCGCCTCGGCCTCCTACCAGGGCGGCATGGCCCGGATCGACCTGAACGCCGACGGCACCGGCTGCGCCACCGTCTGGGAGAGCGACGTCAAGTCGGCCGCGCTGCCCCGGCTCTCGCTCGGGGACGGCCTGATCTACACCGCCACCGTCAGCGGCCCCACCGACTCGGTCGGCGCCCAGACCTTCGCCACCTACGCGCACGCGGTGATCGACCCGGCCACCGGCGCCAAGGTCGCCGGGAGCACCTTCGGCATCGGCCTGCTGTACAACCCGCTGCAGATGACCGGCACCACCGCCCCCGACGGCACCCTCTACCAGGGCACCGAGACCGGGGTGCTGCGGATCACCCGGAAGTAGCGGCCGCACGGCAGAACGGGCCCCGGGGGCGGGCCGGACCGGTTCCGGCGATCCCGGGGCCCTTCGCGTGCCCGTCCGGAATTTCCCCCACGGCCGGGAAACCCGCCCTACCCGCCGGGAATCCGGGATTCCTAGATTCCTCCTCGAACCAACCGGCCAACCGACCGACCGGTCAACCGACCGATCGACCGGTCAACCGGCCCTGGACGAAACCGAGTTCACGAGGGGGAAAGTGTGGCTGACCTAGAGGTGGGCGTACTGGCGATCGGCGCCGGCCCGGCGAACCTGGCCCTCGCCGCCGCGATCGAGGAGAGCGGCTCCGCCGAACTGGCCCGGAACACCCTGCTGTTGGAGCAGGCCCCGGACATCAAGTGGCAGCGCGACCTGCTGATGCCCTGGGCCCGCAGCCAGGTGTCCTTCCTGAAGGACCTGGTGACGCTGCGCGACCCGCGCAGCCGCTTCTCGTTCCTCAACTTCCTGCACCAGCACGACCGTTTGGACCAGTTCATCAACCTGGGCACCTTCCACCCGCACCGCTGGGAGTTCTCCGACTACCTCCAGTGGGTGGCCCGCTCGCTGGAGCAGGTGCGGATCCGCTACGACGCCAAGGCCACCGCCACCGAGCCGCGCCACGACGCCGACGGCAAGCTGATCGGCTGGCAGGTCACCCTCGCCGACGGCGACACCATCCGCTGCCGCGACCTGGTCGTCGGCGCCGGCCGCGACATGCACATCCCCGCGGTCTTCGCCGACCTGCCCGCCGAGAAGGTCATCCACAGCGCCCGCTTCCGCAGCCGGATCAACGCCGTCGACAAGGACGCCCCGCTGCGCACCGTGGTGGTCGGCGGCGCGCAGAGCGCCGCCGAGATGTTCATGGCGCTGTACGAGAACCTGCCGAACTCCACCGTCACCATGCTGGTCCGCTCGATCGGCCTGCAGAACTACCAGACCAGCAAGTTCGTCAACGAGCTGTTCTACCCGTCCTTCGTCGACGAGTTCTTCGACGCCCCGGCCGACACCCGCGCCCAACTCCTGGACGAGATGCGGTTCACCAACTACGCCGCGCTCGCCCCGCCGTTCCTGGACGAGCTGTACATGCTGCTGTACCGGGAGAAGATGATCGGCACCGGCCGGGCCGAGGTCCGGGCGATGACCGAGGTCGCCGCCGCCCGCGAGGAGGACGGCGAGGTGGTCCTCGACCTGCGCGACCGGCGCACCGGCAAGGTCACCGAGCTCCGCTGCGACCTGGTCCTGCTCGGCACCGGCTACGACAGCCGGATGCCGTCCCTGGTGCGGGAGTTGACCGGCAAGACCGGACTGTCCGAGGTCTCCGTCAGCCGCGACTACCGGGTCGACCTGGGCACCGGCACCGACGCCGCGCTCTACCTCCAGGGCGTCAACGAGGCCACCCACGGCATCGCGGACTCGCTGATCAGCGTGCTCGCCCACCGGGCCCGCGACATCACCGGCGACCTGCTGGAGCGCCACGGCCTCACCCCGGCCGGTGCCCGCTGATGGCCGCGCTGCTGGTGATCGCCCCCGGCCCCACCGCCAACGGGGACCTGCACCTGGGCCACCTGGCCGGCCCGTTCCTGTCCGCCGACGTGTGCGCCCGCTACGCCCGCGCCACCGGCCGTGACAGCCTGTTCGGCACCGGCGTCCACTTCACCCAGAACTACATCGTCACCACCGCCCGCCGGCTCGGCGAGGCCCCCGAGGAACTGCGGCTGCGCGCCGCCGAGCAGGTCGAGGCCACCCTGGCCGCGGCCGGCATCGTCCCCGACGGCTTCGTCCGGTTCGACGAGCGCTACCTCAAGACCGTCCGCACCTTCTTCGAACGGCTGCACGGCGAAGGCCACCTGCGCCTGCGCAAGGTGCGCTTCCCGTACCTGCCGGACACCGGCGAGTACCTCACCGACGCCTACGTCCGCGGCGGCTGCCCGGTCTGCCTCGCCGAGGGCTGCGCCGGGCTGTGCGAGAACTGCGGCCACTGGATCGCCTCCGGCGACCTGCTCGACCCGCGCTCCACCCGGCACCCCGAACTCCCGGTCGAACTCCGGGAGAAGGAGGTCCTGGTGCTGCCGCTGGAGGAGCACCGCACCGCGCTCGCCAGCCACTTCGCCCGGCTCGCCCCCACCATGCGGCCCCGGCTCGCCCAGCTGGTCGAGGAGCTGATGGCCCGCCGGCTGCCCGACTACCCGATCACCCTGCCGATCGACTGGGGCATCCCCGCCCCGTTCGCCGAGACCCCCGGCCAGGTGCTGTACTCCGACACCGAGACCGTCGCCTGGAGCCTGCACGCCATCGCGCTGGCCGCCGAGTCCCGCGGCGAGGTGCCCGGCGACGAGGAACGGCACTGGGCACTGGAGGCCGGGCCCGAAGTGGCCTACTTCTTCGGCTCCGACGCCAGCTTCGCCTTCGCGCTGGCCGGCACCGCCATGCTGCTCGCCCTCGGCGGCCTCGCGCTGCCCGCGCACTTCGTCACCAACGAGTTCTACGAACTCGACAGCGACAAGTTCTCCACCAGCCGCGGCCACGTCGTCACCGGCCGCCAGCTCACCGCCGAAGTCCCGCGCGACCTCGCCCGCTACTACCTGGCCGCCACCGGCCCCGACTTCCAGCGCACCAACTTCACCCGCGCCGCCATGGACCGGGTCTGCGGCCAGCGCCTGGTCGAACCGTGGAACCGGGTCGCCGCCAAGGCCGAGGCGTACCTCGACCGCGGCCCGCTGCCGGTCAGCGCCCGCTCCCGGCACGCCGCCGCCCTGATCGCCGAACGCTTCGCGGCCGCCCTGCGCCCGCGCCGCTTCAGCCTCAGCGCCGCCGCCTTCACCCTCACCGAACAGCTCGGCCGGCTCGACCGCTGGGAGGTCACCGACGCCGACGCCGGCGACTTCTGGCACGAACTCGACCTGTTCCTGCGCTGCGCCGCCCCGCTGCTGGTCGACCTCGGCGCCGAGGGTCTGCCCGACCCCGCCATCCCCGCCGAACCCACCGCCACCACCGTCCGGCCCCGCGCCCTGCCCCGGCTGGCGACCGGCCTGCGCGGCGGTGCGCGCGGCGGTCCGCGCGGCGGTGCGCGCGGCGGCGGACGGTGAGCACCGCCGCGCACGTGGTGGTGGTCGGCGCGGGCGTCACCGGCCTGCTCACCGCCGTCGCCTGCGCCCGGGCCGGGCACCGGGTCACCGTGCTGGAACGCGGCCCGCTGCCCAACCCCGACGCCACCTCGCACGACCAGCACCGCGCCCTGCGCACCCTGCTGCCCGGCGACCCCGACGGCACCGCCCGCCGGATCGCCGCGCACCGCCACTGGGAAGACCTGGAAACCCTGTTCGGCACCCCGCTGCACCGCCGGGTCGGCACGCTCACCGCCCACCCCGCGGAACGGGTCGACGAACTGCTCGCCGAGGCCGGCGAGGCCGGCGTCCCGGTCGACCTGCCGGCGCCGGACGCCCTCCCGCCGCTCGGCCTGCCGCCCGGCACCGTCGGGGTGCGCGAGCGCACCGGCGGCGTGCTGCTCGCCGACCGGGTGCTGCGGGCCGCCGCCCGCTGGCTGACCGCCCGGCCCGGGGTGGCGCTGCGCCCGCACAGCACCGTCCGCTCGGTGTTCACCGGCTCCGGCCGGATCGTGCTGGACACCGGCGAGGTGCTCCGCGGCGACCTCGCCCTGCTGGCCGGCGGCCCGTGGACCCGCCGGCTGGCCGACAGCCCGGTCACGCTGTACCGGCAGACCATGCTCTACCTGGGGCGGCCGGACGGTGCCGTGACCAGTGGCGACGAGGGCCCCGGCGGCGACCGCTGGGACGACGCCCCCGCCGCGGGCGGCCTCGGCCGGGCGGGCCGCGGCTGGGTGCTGCCGCCCGGCGCCGGCACCCTGCTCAAGCTCAGCTCCGACACCGTGTGCCGCCCCGTCGCGGACACCGACAGCCGCGGCGAGGACCAGCAGCCGTACCTGGACCGGCTCGCCGCCGAGGGCGTCCTGCCCGACCTGGAGCGCTACCCCGTGGCCGGCGTCCGGGTCTGCCACTACACCGCGGACACCGCCACCGGCGGCCCGCTGCTCACCCGGGTCTCCCCGGGCCTGTGGACCCGCGCCGCGTGCGGCGGCAGCGGGTTCTCCACCGCTCCGCTGGTCGCGGAACGCATCGCCGAGGCAGTGAAGGAGGAGGCGTGACCGACGACGACAAGCCACCGATCGGCGTCCTCGACACGCTCAGAGCCACCCCGACCACCGTCCGCTACCTGCTCGGCGGCGTCCTGGTCAACCAGCTCGGCGCGTTCGTCCAGACCTTCCTGGTGCTGTACCTGACGCACCGGGGGATGTCCGGCGGCACCGCGGGCCTGGCGCTCGCCGCGTACAGCCTGGGCACCGTGTTCGGCACCGTGCTCGGCGGGGAGATCACCCACCGGCTCGGGGCGCGCACCACCATCGTCGCGGCGATGGCCGGCTCCGCGCCGCTGGTCGCGGTGCTGCCGCTGCTGGCCCGGCCCGGGCGGGTCCCGGTGCTGCTGGCGGCGATCGCGCTGGCCGGCCTGTTCGCCCAGGCGTACCGGCCCGCCGCCTCGGTGCTGCTCAGCGACCTGATGCCGGAGCGCTACCAGGTGATGGCGTTCTCCATGATGCGGATCGCCCTGAACACCGGCGCCGCGCTCGCCCCGCTGATCGCCGCCGGGGTGATCCTGCTCGACTGGGACCTGCTGTTCTGGCTGGACGGCGCCACCACCCTGGTCTACGCGCTGCTCGCGTACCGGCTGCTGCCCCGGCACGCGGCGCCCGAACCGGCGTCCGAACCGGCGTCCGAGCAGGCGACCGAACCGGCGGCCGCCCCCCGGACGAGGGCCGAGCGCCGCTCCGGCGGCCGGGCCGCGTACGGGCTGATGCTCCGGGACCGGGCCTACCTCGCCTACCTGGCGGCGGTGGTGCTCGGGACGGTCGCCTACGTGCAGTCCTCGATCTCGCTGCCGCTGGAGATCGTCCACGACGGCTACCCGACCTGGCTGTACAGCGCGGTGCTGACCGCCTCCTCGCTGGTGCTGATCACCTGCGAGCTGAAGATCACCGCGTACATCACCCGGATCCCCACCCACCTCGCGGTCGGCGTCGGCCACCTGGTCAACTCGGTCGGGCTGGCCGCCTACGGGCTGGCCGTGCACTCCGGGGCGTTCGTGCTGTTCGGCGCGGTGCTCGCGGTCAGCGGCCTGATGATCGCCGGGCCCAGCATGTTCGCCCACCCGGCCACCTTCCCGGCCGGGTCGAAGGCCCGCTACCTGGCCACCATGCAGGCCGCGGCCGGCCTGGCCTCGGCGGTCGGACCGCTGTTCGGCGTCTGGGCCTGGACGCACCTGCACGCCGGGTTCTGGGTGCTGATGGCCCTGGTCAACGGCCTGGCCGGGGTGCTCGCCCTGCTCGGCACCAAGCACCGGGCGGACCGGACGGACCGGACGGACACCGCCCGGCCGGACACCGCCCCGGAACCCGTGGGGGAGACCGCATGAACGCGCCCGACCGGCCGCGGCCGGTGCTGATCGTCGGCTACGTGGCCTTCGCGGTGCCCGCCGTCGCCGCCTTCCAGGGCCCCGACTCGGTGGTGTACGTCGAGGAACCGGACGTCGCCCGCAAGCGGCACCTCGCCGAGGCCGTCCAACACATCGACTACGCCCGCGAGTTGATCGAATGGGAGTACCACCTGCCGGGCCGGGCGGACGCCTTCTTCGCCGCCCGCCCCGAACTCGACCCGGTCGCGGTGATCCCGGCCGTCGAGTACGCGGTGCCGTTCGCGGCCCGGCTGGCGGAGCGCTACGGGCTGCCCGGCGCGGGCCTCGGCGCGGCCCAACTGCTGCGCGACAAGCACCAGTTGAGGGTGGTCGCGGCAGCCGCCGGGATCGCCGGACCGGCCAGCGAACCGGTCGCCGACGCCGCCGCCCTGGCCGGCTTCCTGGCCCGGCACCCCGGCCCGGCGGTGCTCAAGCCCGCCAACCGGCAGGCGTCGGTCGGCACCCTGGTGGTCCACGGCCCCGAGGAGGTCGAGGCGGCCTGGGCGTTCGGACAGGCCCAGGACGAGGGCGCGTTCGTCCCGGACCGGCCGATCGCCCCCGTCATGCTGGCCGAACAGTACGTCCGCGGGCCGGAGTTCAGCGTCGAGATGCTGGTCGAGGGCGGCCGCCCGCTGTTCGCCAACACCACCGGCAAGCTGCTCTACCCCGGCCGGTACCCGATCGAGGCCGGACACACCGTCCCGGCCGAACTCCCGGTCGAAACCCACGAGTTGCTGGCTGCCGAGACCGAACGGCTGGCCGCCGCGGTCGGCTTCGGCACCGGCGTGCTGCACTGCGAGTGGATCCTGGCCGACGGCGTCCCGGTGCTGGTCGAGTGCGCCGGACGGCTGCCCGGCGACTCGATCACCGACCTGATCGAGGCCGCCTACCCCGTCGAGCTGACCCGCGCCTACTTCGCCCTGATGCGCGGCGAGGACCCCGGCCCGCTGCCCGCCAAGGCCGAACGCGCCACCGCCGCCGCCTTCCTGGCCCCCGACCGGCCCGGCACCGTCACCGCCGTGCACGGCCTGGACGCGGCCGCCGCCGCCGCGGGCGTGCAGCTCGCCGCGGTCGGCATCGCCCCCGGCCACCGCGCCGCCGGCCTGCGCAGCTCCTGGGACCGGGTCGGCATCGTCACCACCCTCGCCGACACCCCCGCCGAGGCCCGCCGGCTGGCCGACGAGGCCGCCGCACTGGTCCGGTTCGACATCGACCCCCTCGCGGAGGAGGAATCATGACGGAACATCAGCAAACGTCGCCGGACACCCTGCTGGTGATCGGCAGCGGACTCAAGGAGTACCGCGAGTACCTGGTCGGCCCGATGAGCCGCCGGGCCCGCGCCGCCGGCCTGGAACTGCTGCTGGTCAACAACCTGCGGCCGACCTGGCAGCGCGAGTACTTCGACGAGATCGTGGTCGCCGACGTCTTCGACACCGCCACCATGAACGCCACCGTCCGGGAGATCGCCGCCCGCAGGCACGTCGTCGGCCTGCTCTGCTGGGACGAGCCGCTGGTGCTGGACGCCGGCCTGCTGGCCGCCGAACTCGGCGTCCCCGGCCTGTCCGAGCGCGGCGTGCGCGGCGTGCGCGACAAGGAGCGCACCCGCACCGTGCTCACCGCCGCCGGCCTGCGCCAGCCCGGTTTCGCGCTCACCACGAGCCCGGCCGAGGCCCGGGCCGCCGCCGCCCGGATCGGCTACCCGGTGGTGCTCAAGCCGCGCGCCATGGGCGCCAGCATCGGCGTGGTGTTCGCCGCCGACGAGCAGGAACTCGACGAGGCGTTCCGCACCGCGCTGTCCGCCAGCGAGGTCGACCCCGGGCCGTACCGGGCCAGCGTGATCGTCGAGGAGTACGCGGGCGGCCCGGAGATCAGCGTCGACGGCGCCGTCCACAAGGGCGAGTACCTGCCGCTGTTCCTGGCCCGCAAGTACAGCAGCGACGAGCCGTACTTCGAGGAGGTCGGCCACATCGTCGACGCCGCCGACCCGCTGCTCGCCGACCCCGCGCTGCTGGCCCACCTGGCCGACGCGCACCGGGCGCTCGGCGTCGAGGACGGCATCACCCACACCGAGCTGCGGCTCACCCCGCGCGGCCCGCTGATCGTCGAGGTCAACGGCCGGCTCGGCGGCGACCTGATCCCGCTGCTGGGCCGGATCGCCACCGGCATCGAGCCCGGCGAGGTGCTGTTCGACGTCGCCGTGGGCCGCCGCCCGGAGACCGCGCCGAGCCGCACCGCGGTGGCCGGCATCCGCTTCGGCTGCCCCGAACAGGACTGCCGCCTCGAAGAGCTGACCCTCCCCGAGCCCGGCGACGCGCCCGGCCTGCGGCACGCCGCACCGATGGCCCCGCCCGGCACCGTGCTGCGGCTGCCCCCCGGCGGCTACCTGGCCCGGCACTCCTTCGTGATCTGCGAGGCCGACAGCCTCCCCGCCTGCGAACAGCGCCTGGCCGACGCCGCCGCCCTGGTCGAGGCGCGGGTCTCCGCGGTCGGCCCGGCCGACCCGCAGGCCCCGTTCGCCATGCCCGCCGGGCTGCTGGACGTGGACCGGTGAGCGCCGCCGCGGCCCTGGACGCCGCCGAGATCCTGCGCCGGGCCCGGGAGTTGGCGCCGGTGCTGCGGGAGAAGGCCGCGGAGATCGAGGCCAACCGCACGCTGCCCGCCGAGGTGGTCGAACTGCTGCGCGCCACCGGCGTGTTCCGGATGTGCTTCGCCCGCTCCTGGGGCGGCCCCGAACTCACCTCGCTGGAGCAGCTGGAGGTGGTGGAGGCGCTCGCGCACGGCGACGCCTCGGCCGCCTGGTGCGCCGTGATCGGCGCCAACAGCGGCCTGCTGGCCAACTTCCTGCACCAGTCCGTGGTCAGGGACGTCTACCCCGACCTGGACCTGATCACCGCGGGCGTGCTCGCCCCCGCCGGCCGGGCCGAGCGCGTCCCCGGCGGCTTCAAGCTCAGCGGCCGCTGGTCGTTCGGCTCCGGCATCGCGCACAGCGACTGGGTCACCTCCGGCGCCTTCCTGTTCCAGGACGGCGAGCCCTGGGCCGAGCCCGGCAGCCCGCACGCGCACGACTCCCGGCAGTTCCTGGTGCCCCGCTCCGCCGTCGAACTCGTCCCGAACTGGGACACCACCGGCCTGCGCGGGACCGGCAGTTGCGACTACACGATGGACGGCGTGTTCGTCCCCGAGGAGCACACCTTCACCTTCTGGGAGGTCCGCGGCGCCCCGAGCCCGCTCGCCCAGCCGGACTCCTTCATGCGCGCCCTGTGCGGCGTCCCGCTCGGGGTGGCCCGGGCCGCGCTCGACCACGTCCGCGAGGTCGCCACCGCCCGCTACGACCGGATGGCCGGCCGCGGCTGGGCCGACAGCTGGCGGGTGCAGACCGAACTCGCCCGCTGCGAGGCCGAGTTCAACGCCGCCCGGGAGGGCGCCCGGGCCGCCGCCCGGCGCCAGTGGGAGGTGCTGGCGGCCGGCGGCACCCTGGACGACCTCACCCCGGACGAGCGGGCCGCCTCCCCGCTCGCCTGGCTGCACGCCTTCCGGGCCTCCCGGGCCGTCGTCGTCCGGCTCTACGACCTGCTGCAGACCTGGTCGATCAACCGCACCTCGCCGATGGACCGCTGGCTGCGCGACACCGCCGTGATGTGCCAGAACCTCACCGCCCAGGACGCGGTGCTGGAGTCGGTCGGCGCCTACCTGCTCGGCCGGCCGCCGCTGTTCCGGATCAGCCTCGGCCTCTCCACCTGAACGACTCCAGCCGAACGACGACTGCCCACCGCAGAAGGAGAAACGACCCGATGACATCGGAAATCCTGCGCCGCGCCCAGGAGTTGGCGCCGGTGCTGCGGGAGAAGGCCCCGGCGATCGAGGCCAACCGCACGCTGCCCGCCGAGGTGGTCGAACTGCTGCGCGCCACCGGCGTGTTCGGCATGTGCTACGGCCCCGAGTGGGGCGGCCCCGGCCTCACCTCGATGCAGCAGACCGAGGTGGTGGAGGCGCTCGCGTACGGCGACGCCTCGGCCGCCTGGTGCGCCGTGATCGGCGCCAACACCGGCATCTACGCCAACTTCCTGGACCAGACCGTCGCCAAGGAGGTCTTCCCGCGCCTGGACCTGGTGGTGGCCGGCCTGCTCCAGCCCTCGGGCCGGGCCGAGCGCGTCCCCGGCGGCTTCAAGCTCAGCGGCCGCTGGTCGTTCGGCTCCGGCATCAAGCACGCCGACTGGGTCACCTCCGGCGCCTTCCTGTTCCAGGACGGCGAGCCCTGGGCCGAGCCCGGCAGCAAGCACGCGCACGACTCCCGGCAGTTCCTGGTCCGCCGCGAACAGGTCGAGGTGATCGACAACTGGGACACCACCGGCCTGTGCGGCAGCGGCAGTTGCGACTACACGATGACCGACGTGTTCGTCCCCGAGGAGCACACCTACACCTTCGCCACCCCGCAGGGCCGCCCCGGCCCGCTCGCCCAGCCGGACTCCTTCACCCGGGCGATGTGCGGCGTCCCGCTCGGCGTGGCCCGCGCCGCCCTCGACCACGCCCGCGAGGTCGCCACCACCCGCTACGACCGGATGGCCGGCCGCAGCTGGGCCGACAGCTGGCGGGTGCAGACCGAACTCGCCCGGCTGGAAGCCGAGTTCAACGCCGCCCGGGCGGGCGTGTACGGCTCGATGCACCGCCAGTGGGAGGTGCTGGCGGCGGGCGGCACCCTGGACGACCTCACCCCCACCGAGCGGGCCGCCTCCCCGCTGTCCTGGCTGCACGCCTTCCGCAGCTCCCGGGACATCGTGGCCCGGCTCTACGACCTGCTGCAGACCTGGTCGATCAACCGCACCTCGCCGATGGACCGCTGGCTGCGCGACACCGCCGTCCTCGCCCAGCACCTGGTCGCCCAGGACCGCATCCTGCAGTCCGCCGGCGCCTACCTGCTGGGCGCCGAGCCCGAGTTCGGCATCAGCCTCGGCCTGGTCTGACCCCGCGAACCCCAACCCACGAGGGAGGCAACCCCGATGAGCAGACTCGTCCTGCTGGTCAACCCGAACAAGGTGCATCCGCCGATCGCCCCCTACGCCCTCGACGTGCTCACCACCGCGCTGGAGGACGACGGCTTCGAAGTGGAGGTGCTCGACCTGACCTTCCGCCGCGACGACTGGAAGACCTGCCTGCACGAGTACTTCGCCGAACGCTCCCCGATGCTGGTCGGGGTGACCGTCCGCAACACCGACACCGTGTACGCCTTCGAGCAGCGCCCGTTCGTCGGCGAGCACCGGGAGATCATCACCGAGATCCGCCGGCTCACCGACGCGCCCGTGGTCGGCGGCGGGATCGGCTTCTCCACCATGCCGTTCGCGCTGGTCGAGTACTTCGGCATCGACTACGGGGTGAAGGGCCCCGGCGAGAAGATCCTCTGCGAACTGGCCGCCGCCGTCGCCGAGGGACGCGACACCGCCGGCATCCCCGGCCTGATCCGCAACACCGCCCGCGGCGCCGTCCGGGTCCCGCCCGCGGTGCTCACCGTCCGCCACGGCCAGACCCAACTGGCCGAGTCCACAGGCCAGTTCGAGCCCCGGGTGTGGCAGGTTGACCGGCTCTCGGTGTACCGGCGGCGCTCCGGCGTCCCGCGCCGGGTCGACAACCTGGAGTACTACCGGCGCGGTGGCCTCGGCTCCATCCTGACCAAGAACGGCTGCGCCTACCGCTGCTCGCACTGCGTCGAGCCCGACGCCAAGGGCACCCGCTACGGGCAGCGCGAACTCGCCTCCGTGGTCGACGAGATGGAGTCGCTGGCCGCGCAGGGCATCCTGGACCAGCACACCACCGACAGCGAGTTCAACCTCTCGATCGCGCACGCCAAGAACCTGCTGCGGGAGATCGTCCGCCGCCGGCACGCCGACCCGGACAACCCGCTGAACGGCCTGCGGCTCTGGGTCTACTGCCAACCCAGCCCGTTCGACGAGGAGTTCGCCGACCTGCTGGCCGAGGCCGGCTGCCGCGGCGTCAACGTCGGCAGCGACCACATCCGCCCCGAGGTGCTCAGCGGCTGGAAGGTCACCGAGAAGGGCGGCACCTACTACACCTTCGCCGACACCGAGCGGCTGGTCCGGCTGTGCCACGAGCGCGGCATCCTCACCATGGTCGAGGCGCTGTTCGGCATGCCGGGGGAGACCCCCGAGACGGTCCGCGCCTGCGTGGACGCCTTCATGGCGCTGGACGCCACCGTCACCGGCTTCTCGCTCGGCCTGCGGCTGTTCCCGTACACCCCGATGGGCATCGACATCGCCGAACGCTGCGCGGGCGTGCGCACCGTCCCCGGCCTGCAGTCCAACACCGCCGACGGCCCGATCGTGCTCAAGCCGCTGCGGATGTGCGGCTCCCCGGCCGAGTACGAGCGGCAGTTCATGTTCGACGAGCACGGCAACTTCCGGCTGGTCTGCTACTTCTCGCCCGACCTGCTGCCCGACCCGGCCCGCGCCGCCGACCCCGCCGAACGCTGGCACGGCGCGGTCGCCGACCTGTGGGCGCTGATCGACCCGGCCGACCACCACCGGGTCATGCTCCCCACCGTCGAGGGCATGAGCGAGCACGACAACAACTACGCCGACAACCCCTTCCTCACCAGCCTCGGCGGCCTCGGCTACACCGGCGCGTTCTGGTCGCACTGGCGCGGCCGCGAGGAGATCATGCGCAAGGCCCGGGAAGTCGCCGTCCAATCCTCACATCTGCCAACTCCTGCGTGACATTGTGCACTTGAGGCACCGAATTGATCAGATCATGATGATGTAACGGAATCATCACTACCGGTGATCAACTCCGGGACCGCACCGCACCACCGCCGCACCACCACACGCCGCGAGGGGACGATGAACCAGCACGGGACCACCACGCCGCTGACCGTGCTGCTCGCCGACGCCCAGCCCGCCGTCCGCCGGGGCGTCCGCTCCATGGTCGAGGCCGGCGGCGGCGCGGCCGTGGTCGACGAGGCCGGCACCACCGGCGAGGTGCTCGCCGCCACCGCCCGGCACCGCCCCGACGTCCTGGTCCTCGACCCGCAGATGGACGACGGCACCGGCATGCGGATGATCAGCCAGGTCCTGCGCCTCACCCCGGAGACCGGCGTCCTGGTGTTCAGCCCCTTCGACGACGACAAGGCCGTCGCCGCCGCCTTCCACGCCGGCGCCCGCGGCTACCTGGTCAAACGCGCCACCGCCGACCAGATCGTCCGCGGCATCCACGCCGTCGGCGCCGGCGAGGCCATCCTCGACCGGGTCATCGCCGCCCGCCTCGGCACCCTGATCGGCACCGGCCAGCGCCCGCGCAGCTACCCGTTCCCGCAGCTCAGCGACCGCGAACGGGACGTCCTCGAACACCTCGCCGCCGGCCGCTCCAACACCTTCATCGCCCGCGAACTCGCCCTCGCCTCCAAGACCGTCAGCAACCGGATCTCCGGCATCCTCGGCAAACTCGGCGTCGCCGACCGCGCCCAGGCCCTGGTCCTCGCCCGCGACGCCGGCCTCGGCCACGCCCCCGCCCGCTGACCCGGTCCGCCCACCTCCCGAACCCGAACCCGAGCCTTCGAACGGAGCCCCGCCATGCCCGAAACCGTGGTGATCCGGCGCCAGGAACCCGACCACCTCGAACGCGCCCACGGCCTCGACCTCCGCCTCCTCCACCCCTGGGGCGACCTCACCGCCCCCTTCCACGGCGCCTGGTGCGTCCTGCGCCCCGGCGACCTCACCGACACCCACCAGCACACCGAACGCGAACTCTTCGTCTGCATCAGCGGAAGCGGCGAGATCCGCACCGCCGACACCAGCCACCCCGTCACCGCCGGCGACCTCGTCCTGCTCCCCGCCGACACCGACCACGCCGTCGCCAACCCGCACGACACCGACTTCGCCTACTACGCCATCTGGTGGCAGGCATGAACCCGCCGCCCCCCGACCGCCTCGACTACGAAGGCCGCCGCTTCCACGCCCCCGACGGCGACCGCCGCACCACCGCCCTCTACCACCAGCAGGACGACCTGGTCTGGGCCGAGATCACCGGCGGCACCGTCCAACGCGGCTGGACCGCCGGCACCCGCCAACCCGACGGCACCCTCGCCATGGGCTACACCTTCGTCCTCACCGACGGCCAGGTCGTCTGCGGCCGTACCCACAACACCCCCACCCTCACCCCCGACGGCCGCATCCGCCTCCACGAGACCTGGGAACGCTACGGCCCCCACCCCACCACCGGCACCTCCACCATCGAAGAGATCGCCCCGTGACCCCCGTCGACTGGACGCTGCTCGACAAGCACACCACCGGCCCCCTGCTGCGCCCCGGGGACGCGGCCTTCCAGGAGTCCTCCGCCGCGTTCAACGAGCGCTGGGCGCACCGCGCGCCCGTCGCCGTGCTGCGGGCCGCCGACGCCGCGGACGTGCTGCGGGCGATCGACTGGGCCCGGGACCACGGGGTGCCGATCGTCCCGCGCGGGGGCGGCCACTCGTACGCCGGGCACTCGGTGAACTCCGGCCTGGTGGTGGACCTGCGGGCGCTGGACGCGATCGCCGTCGACCCCGCCACCGGCAGGGTCACCGTCGGCGGCGGCGTCCTGACCGGCGCGCTGTACGCCGCGCTGCGCCCGCACGGGCTGGCGCTGCCGCTCGGCAACGGCGCGGGCGTCGGCATCGCCGGCCTGGCGCTCGGCGGCGGCTCGGCCGCGACCTCCCGCCGGTTCGGGCTGACGGCCGACACGCTGCGCGCCACCACCCTGGCCACCGCCGCCGGCACCGTCCTGACCTGCGACGCCGAGCAGCACGAGGACCTGTACTGGGCCTGCCGGGGCGGTGGCGGCGGCAACTTCGGGATCAACCTGGACCTGACCTTCCAGGCCGTCGAGGCCCCCGCCGCCGCCACCTGCCTGCTGCTCTGGGAGGCCGCCCACGCCGCCGAAGTCCTGTTCGCCGTCCAGCAGTTGATGCTCACCGCCCCCGAGGAGACCTCGCTGCGCCTGGGCGTCGCCCGCTCCGGCGGCCGCACGGTGGTCTCCGCCGTCGGCCTGCACCTGGGCCCGGCCGCCGAGCTGCGCGAACTGCTCGCCCCGGCGTTCGCGGCCGCCCCGCCGCTGCGCGCGGAGCTCGCCGACCGGCCGTTCTGGGACGCGATGGACTACCTGAAGCACGAGACCAGCGGCGGGGCGTTCGCGGTCCGCACCCACTTCGCCGCCCGCCCGCTGCCGCCGGAGGCCCTGACGGCCGCGCTGGCCCACCTGGCGGCCGCGCCGCCGAGCGGCAACGCCGACGGCTGCGGGTTCGCCCTGTTCGGCTGGGGCGGCGCGATCAACCGGGTCGACCCGGCGGCCACCGCGTTCGTCCACCGCGACGCCCGGTACCTGGTCAGCCTGGACACCTCCTGGCTGCCCGGCGAGGACCCGGCCCCGCACCTCGCCCACCTCGCCGGACTCGATCACCTGATCGCCCCGCACGCGACCGGCGGCGCCTACCTGAACTTCACCGACCCGGACCTGCGGGACTGGCGCGCGGCCTACTACGGTGCGAACTACCCGAGGCTGGTCGCCACCAAGCGCCGCCACGACCCGGACGGGCTGTTCGCCTTCCCGCAGTCCATCGGCAGCTGAAGACCCCAAGTGCCCTCGTGCGCAATGAAACTGACTGACCGTCAGGCGCTGCGCCATGCCCGGAAGGAGACACCACCGTGTCGCCGCGTACCGCCACCCCGCGCCACTACCTGATGTGCCGGCCCGCGCACTTCACCGTCGACTACTCGATCAACCCGTGGATGGACCCGGCCAAGCCGACCGACACCGGCACCGCCCTCGCCCAGTGGGACCAGCTGCACGCGCTGTTCCAACGCCTGGGCCACACCGTGGAGTTGATCGAACCGCTGCCCGGCCTGCCGGACATGGTGTTCGCCGCCAACGGCGCCACCACCCTGGACGGCAGGGTGCTCGGCGCCCGCTTCCGCCACCCCGAGCGGGCCGCCGAGGGCCCCGCGTACGCCGACTGGTTCCGCGAGCGCGGCTGGCGGGTCAAGGACGCCGAGCGGGTCAACGAGGGCGAGGGCGACCTGCTGGTGGCGGGCGACCGGATCCTGGCCGGCACGGGCTTCCGCACCGAGGCCGCCGCGCACGCCGAGGCGGCGGAGTTCCTCGGCCGCGAGGTGGTGACCCTGCGGCTGGTCGACCCGCGCCACTACCACCTGGACACCGCGCTCGCCGTGCTCAGCGACACCGAGGTCATGTACTACCCGCCGGCCTTCGACGCCGCCTCCCGCGCCGTCCTGGAGTGCCTCTACCCGGACGCGCTGCTGGCCGGCGCCGACGACGCCCGGGTGTTCGGCCTGAACGCGGTCTCCGACGGCGCCAACGTGGTCCTCCCGGAGGCCGCCGTCGGCCTCGCCGAGCAACTGCGCGAACGCGGCTTCACCCCGATCGGCGTCGACCTGACCGAGCTGCTCCGGGCCGGCGGCGCCGTCAAGTGCTGCACCCTGGAACTGCGCCACTGACCCCGCGGAACGGCGGGGCCCGGACCGCACCAGCGGCCCGGGCCCCGCCCGCTTCACTGCCTCACGCTTACACCAGGTCGAAGCGGTCCAGCTCCATCACCTTGGTCCAGGCGGCGGCGAAGTCCTTGACGAACTTCTCCTTGGCGTCGTCCGAGGCGTACACCTCGGCCAGCGCCCGCAGCTCCGAGTTGGAGCCGAACACCAGGTCGGCCCGGGTGCCGGTCCACTTGACCGCGCCGGAGGCGTCGCGGCCCTCGTACACCGTGTTGTCCGAGGCGACCGCGGACCAGGTGACGCCCAGGTCCAGCAGGTTGGTGAAGAAGTCGTTCGACAGGGTGCCCGGCCGGTCGGTGAACACGCCGTGCTGCGAGCCGCCGGTGTTGGCGCCCAGCACCCGCAGGCCGCCGACCAGCACGGTCAGCTCGGGGGCGGACAGGTTCAGCAGGTTGGCCTTGTCCACCAGCAGGTACTCGGCCGGGAGCCGGGTGCCCTTGCCCTGGTAGTTGCGGAACCCGTCGGCCTGCGGCTCCAGCGCGGCGAACGACTCGACGTCGGTCTTCTCCTGGGTGGCGTCCACCCGGCCGGGGCGGAAGCCCACCTCGACCTCGACGCCGCCCTCCTTCGCGGCCCGCTCGACCGCCGCGGTGCCGCCGAGCACGATCAGGTCGGCCAGCGAGACCTGCTTGCCGCCCTGCGCGTTGAACTCCTGCTGCACGCCCTCCAGCACCCGCAGCACCTGCGCCAGCTGCTCCGGGTCGTTGGCCTCCCAGCCGCGCTGCGGCTCCAGCCGGATCCGGGCGCCGTTGGCGCCGCCGCGCTTGTCACTGCCGCGGAAGGACGCCGCCGCGGCCCACGCGGTGGACACCAGCTGGGCGGTGGTCAGCCCGGAGTCCAGCAGCTTCGCCTTGAGCGCCGCCACGTCCGCCGCGTCGATCGGCTCGCCCTGGGCGGCCGGCAGCGGGTCCTGCCAGAGCAGCTCCTCGGACGGCACCTCCGGGCCGAGGTAGCGGACGACCGGGCCCATGTCGCGGTGGGTCAGCTTGTACCAGGCGCGGGCGAAGGCGTCCGCGAACGCGGCCGGGTCGTTCAGGAAGCGGCGGGAGATCTGCTCGTACACCGGGTCGAAGCGCAGCGACAGGTCGGTGGTGAGCATCTGCGGGGCGTGCTTCTTCGCCGGGTCGAAGGCGTCCGGCACGGTGCCCTCGCCCGCGCCGCCCTTCGGCTTCCACTGGTGCGCCCCGGCGGGCGACTTCGTCAGCTCCCACTCGTAGCCGAACAGGATCTCGAAGAAGGAGTTGTCCCAGGTGGTCGGGGTGTTGGTCCAGGTCACCTCCAGGCCGGAGGTGATCGCGTCGGCGCCCTTGCCGGAGCCGTAGCCGCTCTTCCAGCCGAGGCCCTGCTCCTCCAGCCCCGCGCCCTCGGGGGCCTCGCCGACGTTGTCCGCCGGGCCCGCGCCGTGGGTCTTGCCGAAGGTGTGGCCGCCGGCGATCAGCGCGACGGTCTCCTCGTCGTTCATCGCCATCCGGCGGAAGGTCTCGCGGATGTCGCGGGCCGCCGCGATCGGGTCCGGGTTGCCGTTGGGGCCCTCCGGGTTGACGTAGATCAGGCCCATCTGGACGGCG
Source organism: Kitasatospora sp. YST-16 (assembly GCF_026802215.1). NCBI lineage: Bacteria > Bacillati > Actinomycetota > Actinomycetes > Kitasatosporales > Streptomycetaceae > Kitasatospora > Kitasatospora sp. YST-16. The sequence continues at coordinate 1,312,773 of NZ_CP113837.1, read as the reverse complement.
CCCAGCGGCTCCTCCAGCTGGCGGTCGCCGGTGTAGCGCTCGTCGCCCAGCCAGGTGGTCTCCGGGCCCCAGTACACGTCCTCGTCGGCCTCCCAGACGTCCGCCCGGCCGCCGCCGAAGCCGAAGGTCTCGAAGCCCATCGACTCCAGCGCCACGTTGCCCGACAGGATCAGCAGGTCGGCCCAGGACAGCGCCTGGCCGTACTTCTGCTTGACCGGCCAGAGCAGGCGGCGGGCCTTGTCCAGGTTGGCGTTGTCCGGCCAGGAGTTGAGCGGGGCGAAGCGCTGCTGGCCGGCGCCCGCGCCGCCGCGGCCGTCGGAGATCCGGTAGGTGCCGGCGCTGTGCCAGGCCATCCGGATGATCAGCGGGCCGTAGTGGCCGAAGTCGGCCGGCCACCAGTCCTGCGAGGTGGTGAGCACGGTCGCGATGTCGCGCTTGACGGCCGCCAGGTCGAGCGCGGAGAAGGCCGCCGGGTAGTCGAAGTCCGCGCCCAGCGGGTTCGCCACGGCCGGGTTCTTCGCCAGGATCTTCAGGTTCAGCCGGTGCGGCCACCACTGCTGGTTGCCGCCGCCCTGGGTCGGATGGGCGGCCCGGCCGTGCGCGACCGGGCAGCCGCCCGCACCCTCGGACTTGGGGTCGGTGACGATGGCGTCGTCGTTCTCGGGCATGGGGAAGTCCCTCCGGGTCGGGCGGATCACGTTCTGCGACGGGCACCTTGGCTGTTTGCCGGAACCGATCCTAAGATAGACCCAGTCTAAGTCAAGAAGAGGGTCAATCGGGTGGTGATCCGCTCGAATCGGGTGTCCGGCGAGGCCCGCTGTACAGTTCGGGCGAATGTTGAGCTGATTGGGTGAACAAGATGAGTGACCTGCTGGAACGGCTGCGGTCCCGCGGCTGGCGGCTGACCTCGCAGCGACGGGTGGTCGCCGAGGTGCTCGACGGCGACCACGTCCATCTGACCGCGGACGAGGTGCACGCGCGCGCCGCCGACCGCCTCCCCGAGATCTCCCGCGCCACCGTCTACAACACCCTCGGTGAACTCGTCACCCTCGGTGAGGTCCTGGAGGTCGCCACCGACGGCCGCGCCAAGCGCTACGACCCCAACGCCCACCGGCCGCACCAGCACCTGGTCTGCTCCGCCTGCGGCACCATCCGGGACGTCCACCCCACCGGCGACCCGCTCGCCGCCCTCCCCGCCGCCGAGCGCTTCGGCTTCGCCGTCGCCACCGCCGAGGTCACCTACCGCGGACTCTGCCCCGACTGCGCCTGACCCGTTCCCCGCACCACCCCGGCCCGATCGGCCGCCGCCGCCCGATCGCCGGCCCCGGCCGGACCGGCCGCCACCGCCCGATCGGCCACCACCTGGTCAGCCGCCACCCGGCCGGCCGTCGGACGCCCGCCCGGCCGCACCGCGCCCAGCAGCGCGATCAGCACCCCCGCCGCCACCAGCAGCCACCACACCCCGCGCGCCGCCGAAGTGAACGCCGCGCCGCCCGCCGCCACCCCCGGCGCCAGCAGGCTGCCCGCCACCGCCACGCCCACCGCCGAGCCGGTCTGCCGGGCCGTCGAGGCCAGCGCGGCCGCCACCGAGGCCATCGACCCCGGCATCCCCGACACCGCCGTGTTGCTGATCGGCGGGTTCACCGCCCCCTGGAACACCCCCACCAGCGCGAACACCGCCAGCAGCACCGGCACCGGCGTCCCCGGGCCCACCGGCAGCAGCAACAGCCCGGCCAGCGCCAGCGACACGCCCGCCACCAGCAGCGGCCCGCGCGGCCCGGACCGGCCCACCGCCCGGCCGGTGCGCGGCGACAGCACCAGGATCAGCACCCCCACCGGCGCCAGGCACAGCCCCGCCCGCAGCGCCGGCATCCCGCGCTCCTCCTGCAGGTACAGCGTCACCGCGAACAGGAACGCCCCGAACGCGCACAGCGCCGCGAACGCCATCGCCAGCGCCGCCACCAGCGGGCCGCGGCGCAGCAGCCGCACCTCCAGCAGCGGGTCCGTCCGCCGCGCCTCGTACCACCCCAGCACCGGGACGGCCGCCGCCGCGACCGCCAGCGGCCCCCACACCGTCGGCGCGGACCAGCCGGACCGGCCCGCCGAGATCAGCCCGAACACCGTCCCGCCCAGCAGCGCCACCACCAGCAGCTGCCCCACCGGGTCGAACCGGCGGGCCCGCGCCGCCCGGGACTCCGGCACCCAGCGCAGCGCGCCCGCCACGCCCGCCGCCACCACCGGCAGGTTCACCCAGAACACCGCCCGCCAGCCCCAGCCGTCCACCAGCGCCCCGCCCAGCACCGGGCCCAGCACCAGCCCCAGCCCGGACACCGACCCGAACACCCCGATCGCCCGGGCCCGTTCGGCCGGCTCCGGGAACGCGGTGGCCACGATCGCCATCGCCACCGGGTTCAGCATCGTCCCGCCCACCGCCTGCACCGCCCGCGCCGCCACCAGCCAGCCCGTCCCCGGCGCCAGCGCGCACAGCGCCGACCCCAGCCCGAACACCAGCAGCCCCAGCACGAACACCCGCCGCCGCCCCCACCGGTCCGCCGCCGCCCCCGCCGGCAGCAGGAACGCCGCCAGCACCAGCGTGTACGCGTCCACCGTCCACTGCAGGGCCGGCACCGGCGCCCCCCACTCCCGCCGCACGGCGGGCAGCGCCACGTTCACCACGGTGATGTCCAGCACCACCAGCAGCATGCTCAGGCAGCACACCGCGAGCACCAACCACCTTCGCCGGTCGTCCGGTCCTGGCACCGGTCAGCCTCCGTCCGCCGCCGGCACGGGTGTTGACCGCACGTCAACGGGGCCCCGACCGGCCGGCGGCACCGACGCTACGATTTCGAGCGTGCTCGAGATCAAGCCCGAAACCGTGCTCCCCGCCGAGGGCGTGACGATCGCCGAGGCCGCCGAACGCACCGGCGTCAGCGTCCACACCCTGCGCTACTACGAACGCGCCGGCCTGGTCGTCACCCCGATCGACCGCACCCCCGGCGGCCGCCGCCGCTACCACCACCGCGACCTCCGCTGGATCGACATCTGCACCCGGCTGCGCGCCACCGGCATGCCGATCCGCAGCATCCGCCGCTACGCCGAACTCGTCATGGCGGGCGACGGCAACGAGGCCGAACGGCTGGCCCTGCTGGAGGCCCACCAGGCCGAGACCGCCGCCCGCCTCGCCGAACTCCGCACCCACCTCGACCGCATCGACCACAAGGTCGCCACCTACCGCGCCCGGCTCGCCGAGGGCCGCGCCGAGGGCCTCTGGACCCCGAACCCTTGACCAGGATTTGACCCCCCTGGACAAAGCTTTACCCCAGGTCGGACGCCCTCCCGCCGCCCTCCCCGGCCCGCCGCGCGCTGCGCTACAGTCTGGCCGCCCGACCCGGTGGCGCACCCGCCGGGCCCGATCGACTGCACGGGGGACGCACAGTGGCGGTTGACGACCTGCCGGCACCGGTGGTGACGTTCCTCAACGTCATCGGGGTGCCCTGGCCGTACATCAACGAGGACGAGGTCCGCGAGTTCGCCGCCATGGTGCGGAAGTTCGGCCAGGCCGTGGAGCGGACCCACGCCGAGGCGACCCGGGCGATGGACGGCTTCGCCCGGGCGTACCAGGGCGCCGCCACCCGGCGGATGCAGTCCGGCTGGTCCGAGCTCTCCGAACGGCACACCCGGGAACTGGTGCTGGGCTGCACGCTGCTCGCCGAGGCGCTGGAGGTCGGCGCCGAGGTGATCGTCGCGCAGAAGGCCGAGGCCCTGGTCGAACTGGGCGTCATGGCCGCCGCCTTCATCGCCGACCAGGCCGCCGCGGTGGCCACCCTCGGACTGGCCGAGGCCGCCGTGCCGGTGATCGTGGAGGCCGGGAAGAAGCTGCTGGAGACGCTCAAGCAGCAGATCATCCAGTACGTCATCGGCGAGATCATCGAGGCCGCGGCCAAACCGCTCTTCGCCAAGATCGAGCACGCCATGTCCGGCCTGGACTGGGGGCAGACCTCGGGCGGAGCCGGCGCCGCGGACGGCTTCAGCCTCGACGCCGACCTGGCCGACCGGCACCTGAGCACGATGCGCGCCCACACCGAGGCGTTCCGCGGCCACGCGCAGGAACTGCGCGGCGGACTCGAGAGGCTGGCGTTCTGATGGGGGCCGGAGGAGAGGAGCAGGCGGTCTTCCGGGCGCTCAAGAACGACGCCCTGGACTCGCTGCCGAAGATCGCCGAGAAGCACGCCTCGGTCGTCGAGGAGGCCGCCGAGAAGGGCACCCGGAACCTCGCCGCCCACGCCGCCACCGAGGCGAAGATCGCCGAGGACCTCAGGGCGGTGGCCCCGAAGGACCTCAAGGCGGCCGGCCCCCGCCCGGCGGGCGGGGCGCACGGGCCGGCCGGCGGGGCGCACGGGCCGGCCGGCGGGGCCGGGACGGTCCCGCCCCCGCGCACCGGCCCCGGCCACGGCCCGCTCGAACCCGAGCACTACGGCAACGGCGCGCTCCGCGACGGCCCCGGCTACCAGCAGGAGATCGACCGCGAGCTGGCCCCCCGCGGCCTCGACCGCGCCGAGCACGACCGCCTCCGCCTCACCCCCACCAACGACCTGGACGAGCAGCAGCTCCGCCAGGTCGTCCAGGTCCGCGACGCGATCAAGCTGGACGAGGGCCGGATGGTCACCAAGATCGTCAAGCCCGACGTCGCGGAGGCGTACCTGGAGAACAGCGCCTCGCTCGGCGGCCGGACCTTCAACCCCGGCGAGTTCCGCGGCTCCATCGCGCGCGGCTCCGACACCGCCGACCTGCGCAGCATGGACGACCTGCGCAACGGCCTCGCCCTCGACGACGGCGGCGCCGGCTGGACCCCGGTCCCGCCCGGCGCCACCGAGGCGTACCAGCTGCGCTTCCCCGCCCCGCACGGCATGCAGGCCGACCCGACCCTCGGCGCGGTCGGCGACCAGGCCCTGGCCGACCGGGTCGCGGGCCTGGCCGGGAAGAATGCGGGCAGGGCCTGGGACGAACCGTTCCTGGGCACCGGCTACACCGGCGGCGGCGTCCCGGAGTGGGACGCCAGGCCCACCGGCTTCCCGCACGGTGCGGAGATCTGGCGGATGAACGCCGACGGGACCGAAGAGGCCGTCGGCCACTTCGACAAGGACGATGGGCTGTGGAAGTACTATGACAACTGACCCGACGGGCCGTCACCAGCCGGTCAGGGGCGAGTTCGCGGCCTTCCGCGGCGTGCTGTACCCGGCCCGCGCCGCCGCCGGCCGCTGGCCGTGCGTCGAACTGCTCCCCGCCCCCGGCACCCCCGCCCCGGAGGGCGTCGCCCCCCGGCTCGCCGCCGACGGCTCGGTGGCCGGCTACCCGCTGCCGCCCGAACTGCTCGACGCCTGGTACACCGCGCACTGGACCTTCCGCTGGCGCGGCGAGCCCTTCGAGTGCACCGACCGGGTCGGCGACACCGTCTCCGGCAGCTACCTCGGCAGCGACCGGGAGTTCGCCGCGCAGCACCTGAAGCGCCGGATCACCGGCCACCGGGGCACCTTCCCGCTCGCCGAGGTCACCGAGCCCGAGGAGCACCGCGAGGACCTGCTCGGTCCGCGCCTCGAACTGGCCCGGCGGCTGGCCGAGGCCGACCACTTCCGGCCCGGCGGCCGCGCCGTCCTCGCCGGCACCACCCACCGGGCCGCCACCAGCACCGACGCCCGGGGCCTGGTCGTCCTCGACGGGGTCGGCGCCGTCTCCCCGGAGCAGCTCGACGCCTGGTACCGCACCCACTGGACGTTCCGCTGGCAGGACGGCCCGTTCGACGCCGTCGGCACCGTGGAGGGCCGGATCAAGGGCGTCTACACCGGCGGCAGTTGGGGCTTCGCCGACGGCCACCAGCTGGACGAGGAGACCGCCCCCGACGGGACGCACACCCGGTACACCGTGGAGGCGGACCTGGACAGCGTCACCGACCTCACCCCGCACCGCACCGACCTGCTGCCCCCGCGCCACTGACCCCCGGCCCCCCGGACCCGGCGGCCCCACGGCCGCCGGGCCGCACACCGGAGCCCGACCCGACCCGACCCGACTCGACCCGGCCCGGCCCGGCCCGGAAAAGCAGAAAGACCCCAGATCAACTGGGGTCTCACTCTGGTGTCCGAGGGGGGACTTGAACCCCCACGCCCGATAAAGGGCACTAGCACCTCAAGCTAGCGCGTCTGCCATTCCGCCACCCGGACCGGGTGTTCACCTCGGGGCTTCCTCTCGGCTGCCCCCTGGCGACAGAGAGAACACTACCAGGCCCGGGGAGTGCTTCTCACCTGCGTTTTCGGTGCCCCGGGCGGCCCCGGCCCGGGGATCGGGGCAGAACCGGACAAGCCGGGCGGCGGCCCGGCCGCCGGGAGGGCGATTGCGCTGGTGGGCGGGGGCGGAAGCGATTTCGGACGGGCGTTCTGGGGGCAACAGTGGGCCCGCGGCGCGACGCGACCGGCCAGGACGGCGCAGAACACGTACCGAATCGGTCGGGAACCTTCACGACACGCGTAGTTCCAGTCCCGGTGCGGGTCATCGGGGGGTGCTCTCCTAGCCTCTGTGGACCAGGGAGCCTTGAGCGGAACGCCCGATTCCCGACAGCCGCCGCCGGTCGGACCCCGGCGCGGGAGCCTCCCGTCCCCGCGTGAAGGGCGGCATGCAGTGGAACAGACGGACAAGGCGGTCCCCGACGCCGCGAGCTGGTGGCCCGGCCGCGAGCGGGGGCCGGGCCCCGACCCGGGGGTGTGGCGGTTCTCGGCGGTCTCCCACGAGGCGTCGGTGCCGCGCACCCGGCACGCGGTGCGCGACCGGCTGCTGGCCCAGGGGATGGCGGGGGAGCGCTACCAGGAACTGGTGGACGACCTGCTGCTGATCGTCTCCGAGCTGGTGTCCAACGCCGTCACGCACGCGGCGGTGCTCTCGCCCGAGGTGGTGTGCGAGCTCGCCGTCACCGCCGACCGGGTCCGGATCTCGGTGGTCGACGGCCACCCGTACCGGCCCAAGGCGCAGGAGAACGACCCGGCCCGGCCGGGCGGGCGCGGGCTGCTGCTGGTCAAGAGCATCACCCTGCAGGCCGGCGGCGAGTGCGACGTGGAGCGCACCGCGGACGGCGGCAAGGTGATCTGGGCCAGCCTGCCGCTGCCCGGCCCGGGAGCCGCCGGGGCGGGCCCGGAGGCCGACCCCGACGACTGAGCCCGGCCGGCACACGGAGGGCGGCGTCGCGGGCCGATGGCTCTCGCCCGGACGGCTTCTCCTCGGTCGCCGTGGCTCCGCCACGGCTCCCTCGTCGGCACCGCCCGGACTCGGCCCTCACCCCTCCCCCAGCCTTCGGCCGGGAGGTGCCCCCTTCTTCACCCACCCTCCATGTGCCGGCCGGTCTGAGCCCGCGACCGGCGGGCCCGGTCCGGCTACCAGTCGTGCCCGGCGATCTCCCGGATGCCCGGCAGCGCCGCCTCGAAGACCGTCTCGAACCAGACCGAGAACGGCTTCTCGGCCCGCAGCTCGCGCAGCTCGGCCGCGGTCACGAACCGGGTGTCCTCGATCTCCTCCGGGTCCGGCTCCAGCTCCGCCGTGACCAGCCCGACGAACAGGTGGTTCCACTCCCGCTCGATCAGCCCGGACGCCTCGTCCGGCAGGTCGTAGCGGACGGTGCCCGCCTCGCAGAGCAGGGCCGGCGCGGCGCCGAGCTCCTCCGCGGTGCGCCGGGCGGCCGCGGTGAACGGCTGCTCGCCCGGGTACGGGTGCCCGCAGCAGGTGTTCGACCAGACGCCGGGGGAGTGGTACTTGCCGAGCGCCCGGCGCTGCAGCAGCAGGCGCCCCTGGCGGTCGAACAGGAAGACCGAGAACGCCCGGTGCAGTCGGCCCGGCTGCTGGTGGGCCCAGAGCTTCTCACCGGTCCCGATGGTCACGCCGTCGTCGTCGACCAGCTCCAGCAGGATCTCGCCGGGCGCGGCCGGGGACGGGGGGACCAGCTCCGGCGAGAGGGCCTCGGTCGGGCTGACAGCAGGGCTCATGGGCACAATGCCCCTTTCGGCACGTGGACCGGAGCCGCCGCCCGGGCCGGTGCGGTCCGCGGCTGCCCGCCCCGGTCCGTGGGGTCGGCTGCACGCGCGTCGGTCCGGATTGGTCGGTCCGGCCGACGCCGTCGGGGCCCAAGTCTGCCGCATGGCCCGCCCCGTGCGGGCCCGCGACGCACACCCGGGGGTCGGAGGAGGGCGCCACTGGCAGAAGTGTTCGACCAGTGGTCCACCACGGTCACCGGACGTTCACCGAGCTCCCCCGAACGATCACCGACGCCGTGCGGGGCCGCGTTCTGGCAGGTCGCCGAGGTCGCCTACCATCAGTGGCACCGGGCGGTCCGCAGCGGCCGCCCGCTCGGCGCGCCGCAGCCGCGGCCGCACCAGGCCCGCACGGCGCGACCGACCCGGATCGGCGTCCGCGGCACCCGAGAGACCCTGGAGTCCCGCATGATCGGCCTCGTCCTGGCCGCCGGCGCCGGCCGCCGGCTCCGCCCCTACACCGACACCCTGCCCAAGGCGCTGGTGCCGGTGGACGGGGAGCGGACGGTGCTCGACCTGACCCTCGGGAACTTCGCCGAGGTCGGCCTGCGCGAGGCGGCGATCGTGGTCGGCTACCGCAAGGAGGCGGTGTACGAGCGCCGCGAGGCGCTGGAGCGCACCTACGGCGTCAAGCTGACCCTGGTCGAGAACGACAGGGCCGAGGAGTGGAACAACGCCTACTCGCTGTGGTGCGCCCGCGAGCTGTTCGCCGAGGGCCTGCTGCTGGCCAACGGCGACACCGTGCACCCCGCCTCGGTGCAGCGCACCATGCTGGACGGCAACGACCGCCGGATCAAGGAGGGCCGCGCCCCCGGCATCCTGCTCGCGCTGGACACCGTGAAGAAGCTCGCCGACGAGGAGATGAAGGTCGTCGTCGACCCCGAGCTGGGGATGCGCCGGATCACCAAGCTGATGGACCCGTTGGACGCCACCGGCGAGTACATCGGCGTCACGGTGATCAACCCGTCCGCCGCCGACGCCCTCGCCGACGCCCTCAAGGCCGTGTACGAGCGCGACCCGCAGCTGTACTACGAGGACGGCTACCAGGAGATGGTCGACCGCGGCCTGACGATCGACGTGCAGCCGATCGGCGAGGTCTCCTGGGTCGAGGTCGACAACCACGAGGACCTCGCCAAGGCCCGGGAGATCGCGTGCCGGTACTGACCCGCCTGGTGCCCTCGCCGGTCTTCGTGGAGATCCGCGCGGGCGCCCTGGACGCGCTCGGCGGGATCCTCGCCGACCAGCGGCTGTCCGCGGCCGGCCGGATCGCGGTGGCGATCAGCGGGGGCTCCGGCGCGGTGCTGCGCGAGCGCCTGGAGCCCGCGCTGCCCGGCGCGGACTGGTACCTGGTCGAGGACGGCACCCTGGACAGCGCGGTCCGGCTGACCGACGAGATCCGCCGCGGCCACTACGACGCCCTGGTCGGCCTCGGCGGCGGCAAGATCATCGACGTGGCGAAGTACGCCGCGGCGCGGGTCGGCCTGCCGGTGGTCGCGGTCGCCACCAACCTGGCCCACGACGGCATCTGCTCCCCGGTCTCCACCCTCGACAACGACGCCGGCCGCGGCTCCTACGGGGTGCCGGGGCCGATCGGCATCGTGGTCGACCTGGACGTCATCGCCAAGGCCCCGAAGCGCTTCGTGGCCGCCGGGATCGGCGACGCCGTCTCCAACATCTCCGCCTGCGCGGACTGGGAGCTCTCGCACGCGGTGACCGGCGAACCCGTCGACGGACTGGCCGTGGCGATGGCCCGCTCGGCCGGCGAGAACCTGCTCCGGCACCCGGGCACCCTGGAAGACCCGGACCTGCTGACCACGCTGGCGGAAGCCCTGGTACTGTCCGGCATCGCGATGAACATCGCAGGCAGCACCCGGCCCAGCTCGGGCGCCTGCCACGAGATCTCGCACGCCCTGGACGTGCTGTACCCCAAGCGGTCCGCGCAGCACGGCGAGCAGGTCGGCCTCGGCGCCGCCTTCGCCTGCCACCTGCGGGGCGAGCGAGAACTGTCCGGACTGATCGTGGAGCGCCTGCGCTTCCACGGCCTCCCGGTGACCGCCGATCAGATCGGCTTCACCGGGGCGGAGTTCACCGAAGCGGTGCACTACGCTCCGAACACCAGACCGGGGCGCTTCACCATCCTCGAACACCTCGACCTCTCCGCCACAGACATCAGGGACGCGTACGCCGACTATGTCCAAGCCGTCAACAGCTGAACGCCCGCCGGTCGACCTCACCCGGCGCCCGTCGATCGAGGAACTGCGGGCGGTGATCCATCCCGAGGGGATGCTGCAGCGCCGCAGCGCCGAGCACTGGGCCGGCCGCCTCTACATGCGGAAGATCTCGCTGCGGATCACCCGGGTCCTGTCGACCGCCACGGCGATCACGCCCAACGGCCTGACCTACCTGATGATGCTCACCGGCATCCTGGCCGGCCTCGCCCTGGTCGTCCCCGGCCTGACCGGCGCGGTCCTGGGCGCGGTGCTGATCCAGGTCTACCTGCTGCTGGACTGCGTGGACGGCGAGGTGGCCCGCTGGCGCCGGCAGACCTCGCTCACCGGCGTCTACCTGGACCGGGTCGGCCACTACATGTCCGAGGCCGCGCTGCTCACCGGCCTGGGCCTGCGGGCCGCCGACCTGTTCCACCGCGAGGGCGCGCACGCCGCCTGGCAGTGGGCCTTCCTGGGCACGCTGGCCGCGCTCGGCGCGATCCTGATCAAGTCCGAGACCGACCTGGTGGACGTGGCCCGGGCCCGCTCCGGCCTGACCGCCGTCGAGGACAGCGCCTCGGTGCCGCGCTCGACCGCGGTGGCCAAGGCCCGCCGGGCCGCCTCGCTGCTGAAGTTCCACCGCCTGGTCGGCGCGGTCGAGGCCTCGCTGTTCATCCTGGCCGCCGGCATCGCCGACGCGGTCCGCGGCGACCTGTTCTTCACCCGCCTCGCGGTCGTGGTGCTGGCCGCCATCGCCGTGCTGCAGACCGTCCTGCACCTGCTGTCCATCGTGCTGTCCAGCAGGCTGCGATGAGCGACGACTTCCGGCTCGGCGCGGTCATCATCACGATGGGCAACCGGCCCGCCGAGCTGAACGCCCTGATCGAGTCGGTGCGCGCCCAGCAGGGCCCGCCGGTGGAGCTCGCGGTGGTCGGCAACGGCGCCCCGCTGCCCGTCCTGCCCGAGGGCGTGCGCAGCGTCGAGCTGCCGGAGAACCTGGGCATCCCCGGCGGCCGCAACGTCGGCATCGAGCTGTTCGGCCCGGACGGCCGGGACGTCGACGCGGTGCTCTTCCTGGACGACGACGGCCTGCTGCCGAACACCGACTCGGCCGAGCTGCTGCGCGCGGCGTTCACCGCCGACCCGGGCCTGGGCATCGTCTCGTTCCGGATCGCCGACCCGGAGACCGGCACCACCCAACGCCGCCACGTCCCCCGGCTGCGCGCCAGCGACCCGCTGCGCGGCTCCCGGGTCACCACCTTCCTGGGCGGCGCCAGCGCGGTGCGCAGCGCGGTGTTCCCGCAGGCCGGGCAGCTGCCGGCGGAGTTCTTCTACGCGCACGAGGAGACCGACCTGGCCTGGCGCGCGCTGGACGCCGGCTGGTCGATCGACTACCGCCCGGACGTAGTGCTGCACCACCCGGCGACCTCCCCGGCCCGGCACGCGACCTACTTCCACAACGTGGCCCGCAACCGGGTGTGGCTGGCCCGACGGAACCTTCCGGCCCCGTTGGTGCCTCTCTACCTGGGAACCTGGTTCCTGCTGACCGTGCTCAGGCGTCCCTCCGGGGCGGCGCTGAAGGCGTGGCTCGGCGGGTTCCGGGCCGGTTGGGGCGAGCCCTGCGGTCCGCGCCGACCGATGAAGTGGTCCACCGTCTGGCGCTTGACCCGACTCGGCAGACCGCCAATCATCTGATCGCAACCGGTCGGCCCCTTCCCCGGACCGGCCGGACGCACACCAGAGCTCCCCGTGGTACGCCCCGGTCCCCTGTCCCGTCCCCCCGGGCAGTGGATTCCGACCCCCTGAAGGACGAATGTGTCGACACTGAGTGACCCGGTCAACCTCTCCGCACCAAGGGGTTCCGACGCGGGTCTGACCCCGAAGCAGCTCGCGGACAAGTACGGGTTGTCCGTCAGCGGCAAGCGGCCGAGCCTGTCCGAGTACGTCCGCCAGCTGTGGGCCCGCCGCGCCTTCATCAGCGCGTTCGCCACGGCCCGGCTGGTCGCGCAGTACACCACGGCGAAGCTCGGCCAGGTCTGGCAGGTGCTCACCCCGCTGCTGAACTGCGCGGTGTTCTACCTGGTCTTCGGTCTGATCATGAGCAACCGGGACACCGTCCCGAACTACATCGCCTGGCTCTGCATCGGCGTCTTCATCTTCCAGTTCTCGCAGAGCGCGATCCAGGCCGGCACCCGGTCGATCTCCGACAACCTGGGCCTGATCCGGGCGCTGCACTTCCCGCGCGCCAGCCTGCCGATCGCCTTCACGATCATCCAGCTCCAGCAGCTGCTGATCTCGATGGTGGTGCTGGTCGTCATCGTCCTGCTGAACGGCATCACCCCGGGCACCACCTGGCTGCTGATCATCCCGGCGCTGGTGCTCCAGTCGATGTTCAACACCGGCCTGGCCCTGGTGATGGCCCGGATCGGCTCCAAGACCTCCGACATCTCGCAGCTGATGCCGTTCCTGCTGCGCACCTGGATGTACGTCTCGGGCGTGATGTACAGCGTGTCGAGCTTCATCGAGAAGTGGCCGCCCCTCTGGCAGACGATCTACTCGTGGAACCCGGCCGTGGTCTACATGGACCTGATCCGCTACGCCTTCATGCCCGAGAGCTTCGACAAGAAGCTCTACCCGGGCGGCTGGGACGCCCACGGCAACCAGCTGCCGAAGGCGCTGATCCTGCCCGACCACATCTGGATCATGGCCACCACCTGGGCGGTCGTCGCCTTCGCCGTCGGCTTCCTGTTCTTCTGGAAGGCAGAGGAGGAGTACGGCCGTGGCTGACGCAGCTCTCGACACCGTCAAGGAGGCCACCGCGGTGGACACCGACAAGGCCCGGGTTCCCACCGTGGTGGTGGACGACGTGCACATCGTCTACAAGGTGCACGGCGCCGGTTCCGGCAAGGGCAGCGCCACCTCGGCACTGAGCCGGATCATCACCCGCAAGAAGTCGCCCTCGATCCGCGAGGTGCACGCGGTGCGCGGCATCAGCTTCACCGCGTACAAGGGCGAGGCTATCGGCCTGATCGGCTCGAACGGCTCCGGCAAGTCGACCATGCTGGCGGCCATCGCCGGCCTGCTGCCGACCGAGCGGGGGGCCATCTACACCAACGGCCAGCCCTCGCTGCTGGGCGTCAACGCGGCGCTGATGAACGACCTGACCGGCGAGCGCAACGTGGTGCTGGGCTGCCTGGCGATGGGCATGTCCACCGCCCAGGTGCGCAAGCGCTACCAGGGCATCGTCGACTTCTCGGGCATCAACGAGAAGGGCGACTTCATCTCGCTGCCGATGCGCACCTACTCCTCCGGCATGGGCGCCCGCCTGCGGTTCTCCATCGCGGCGGCGAAGACCCACGACGTGCTGCTGATCGACGAGGCCCTTGCCACCGGCGACCAGGGCTTCCAGCAGCGCTCCAAGGCCCGGATCAACGAGCTGCGCAAGGAGGCCGGCACGGTCTTCCTGGTCAGCCACGACAACAACGCGATCCGCGAGGTCTGCGAGCGCACCATCTGGATCGAGCACGGCGAGCTGATCATGGACGGGCACACCGACGAGGTGGTCCGCCGGTACGAGAAGGGCGAGCGCCCCTGAGCGGGGGCGGGTCGCACGGCGCAGGGCCGGTGCGCGGGGAGCGGATCCCCGGGCACCGGCCCTGCGCCGTGCGGCGGGTGAAGGCGTGGCGACGGAAGCGTGTCCGTGGCGCGGTGGCGGTGCGGCCCGGTGTAGAACGGGGGAGTGACGGCAGTGTCGGATTCAACTAAGTCGGATAACCAGACAGCGGCGGTGACGCTGGACAAGGCGGACCTGGAGAACTTCCCGGTCGCCCCCGGCTTCCTGCCCGCCGCCTGGCGCGGCGACCTGATGGCGGTCTACGGCTTCGCCCGCCTGGTCGACGACGCCGGCGACGGCGACCTCGCCGACCCGGCCGCCGCCGCCCGGCTGCTGGACGTGCCCGGCGCCCCCGCGGACGAGGGCTTCCGGCTCGCCCTGCTGGACGGCCTGGAGCGCGACCTGGACCGCGCCTTCGCCGCCGCCCTCGGCGACGACCCGTCCCCGCACGGCACCGTCCTGGGCACCGACCCCGGCGAGCCCCGGCACCCGCTGGTGCGCCGCCTGGTCCCGCTGATCGAGCGGCACGCCGTCACCCCCGAGCCGTTCCGCCGGCTGATCGAGGCCAACCGGGTGGACCAGACCACCACCCGCTACCCGGTCTACGCCGACCTGCGCCACTACTGCACGCTCTCGGCCGACCCGGTCGGCCGCCTGGTGCTCGCGCTGGCCGGCCGGGCCACCCCGGACCGGATCGAGCTGTCCGACGCGATCTGCACCGCGCTGCAGATCGTCGAGCACCTCCAGGACGTCGCCGAGGACCTCGACCGCGGCCGGATCTACCTCCCGCTCGAAGACCTCGCGGCCTTCGGCGTCACCGAGCGCGACCTCGCCGCCGACACCGCCTCCCGCGGCGTGCGCCAGCTGATCGCCTGGGAGGCGAGCCGGGCCCGGACCCTGCTCGACCGCGGCGCGCCGCTGGTGGGTACGGTTCACGGGAGGCTCCGACTGCTGCTGGCGGGATTCACCGCCGGCGGGTACGCGGCCCTGGACGCCATCGAGGCGGTCAGGTTCGACGTGCTCGCGCACCGGGCGAAGCCCGACAAGCGCCGCCTGGCCGGCCGGGCGGCGGCACTCTTCGTGAAGGGAAGGTGAGCGCCCGCGTGGGGGCATCACCACTGGCGTCCGCGCCGGTCATGGCGGCCTACCGGTACTGCGAGGCGGTCACCGCCCTGCAGGCCCGCAACTTCAGCTACGGCATCCGGCTGCTGCCCGAGGCCAAGCGGCTGGCGATGTCGGCGCTGTACGCGCTGGCCCGCCGGGTCGACGACATCGGCGACGGCGAACTGCCCGCCGAGCAGAAGGCCGAGGCACTGGCCCGCACCCGCACCCTGCTCGACGAGGTCCGGGCGGGCGCGGTCACCGAGGAGGACACCGACCCGATCAAGGTCGCGCTGGCCGACGCGGCCCGCCGCTTCCCGATCCCGCTCGGCGGCTTCGACGAACTGATCGACGGCGTCGAGATGGACCTCAAGGGCGTCGAGTACGGCACCTACGAGGAGCTCAAGGTCTACTGCCGCTGCGTGGCCGGCTCGATCGGCCGGCTCTCGCTGGGCGTCTACGGCTGCGAGGACCAGGAGCGCGGCGCCGAGTACGCCGACACCCTGGGCCTGGCCCTGCAGCTCACCAACATCCTGCGCGACGTGCGCGAGGACGCCCTGAACGGCCGCACCTACCTGCCCACCGAGGACCTGGTCCGGTTCGGCTGCCAGCAGGGCTTCGCGCTGCCCGCCCTCCCGGCCGGCGCCGACTTCACCGGCCTGGTCGCCTTCGAGGCCGAGCGCGCCCAGCGCGCCTTCGAGGAGGGCCTGCGGCTGCTCCCGATGCTCGACCGCCGCAGCCGCGCCGCCACCGCCGCGATGGCCGGCATCTACCACCGCCTGCTCGGCCGGATCGCCGCCGACCCGCACTCGGTGCTCCGCGGCCGGGTCTCGCTGCCCGGCTGGGAGAAGGCGTACGTGGCACTGTCCGGGCTCGCCGGAGGGCGTTCTTGATTCTCGCGCCAGTTCTGTCACGCTGTGTCAACAGGGAATCACGACGCATGCGCACGTTGTTGTGCCCACCGTCCACTGCCGTCCGGGAGGGCCGATGAGCACGCCGACAGCGCCGCGCGAGCGCACCGCCGTGGTCGTCGGCGGCGGCCTGGCCGGCATCACCGCCGCCCTCCGCCTCGCCGACGCGGGCGTGCGCACCACCCTGCTGGAGGCCCGGCCCCGGCTCGGCGGCCTGGCCTTCTCCTTCCAGCGCGGCGAACTGACCGTCGACAACGGCCAGCACGTCTACCTGCGCTGCTGCACCGCCTACCGCGGCCTGGTCGACCGGCTCGGCGCGAACGCCCTGGTCGACCTCCAGCCCCGGCTGGACGTCCCGGTGCTCTCGCTCGCCCCCGACGGCAGCCGCAGCCTCGGCCGGCTGCGCCGCGCCGAGCTGCCCGTCCCGCTGCACCTGGCCGGCAGCCTCGCCACCTACCGGCACCTGAGCCCGGCCGACCGGCTGCGGGTGGTGCGCGGCGCGCTCGCTCTGCAGAAGCTCGACCTCGCCGACCCGGCGCTGGACGACCTCTCCTTCGGCGAGTGGCTGCGCCGGCACGGCCAGACCCCGGCCACCGTGGCCGCCGTCTGGGACCTGGTCGGCGTGGCCACCCTGAACGCCACCGCCGACCGCACCTCGATGGCGCTGGCCGCGATGGTCTTCAAGACCGGCCTGCTCTCCGAGCCGGGCGCCGCCGACATCGGCATGGCCAACGTCCCGCTCGGCGGGATCCACCACGACCGGGCGACGGCCGAGCTGGAGCGGGCCGGCGTCCGGATCCGGCTGCGCACCCGGGCCGCCGAACTGAAGGCCGCCGAGCAGAACGCCGTCCGGCTGGAGGGCGGCGAGCTGCTCACCGCCGACACCGTGGTGCTGGCCGGCGCCCAGGACACCGCGGCCGCCCTGCTGCCGCCCGGCGCCATCCCCGACCAGCACCGGCTGGCCGGCTTCGGCACCGCCCCGATCCTCAACGTGCACGTGGTCTACGACCGGCCGCTGATCCGCCGCCCGTTCTTCGCGGCGCTCGGCTCCCCGGTGCAGTTCGTCTTCGACCGCACCCGGCACTCCGGCCTGGCCGTCCCCGGCGCCCAGTACCTGGCGGTCTCGCAGTCCGCCGCCGAGGACGAGATCGACCTGCCGGTGGCCGAGCTGCGGGCCCGCTACCTGCCGGAGCTGGAGCGGCTGCTGCCCGCCGCCCGCGGCGCCCGGGTGCTGGACTTCTTCGTCACCCGGGAGCGCACCGCCACCTTCGACCCGGCGCCCGGCACCGCCCGGCTGCGCCCCGGCGCGCGCACCGACCTCCCCGGCATCCTGCTCGCCGGGTCCTGGACGGCCACGGGTTGGCCAGCGACCATGGAGGGCGCGGTGCGCAGCGGGCACGCTGCCGCCGACGCCGCCCTGGCCGGCCACGGCCGGCTCCCGGTCGACCGGGGAGACGGGCGGTGGCCCCGATGACGCCGAGCCCCCACCCCCCGACCACCGACACCACAACCGTCCGACCGCCCGCCGCGGCCGGACGGACGCACCGAGAGGGAACGCACGTGGAGGCACGCACCGGCTCGACGGTCGAGGACACCCCGACCGTCCTCGACCTGCTGGCGCGCGGACGCACGCTCTGCACGCCGCCGATGCGCGCGGCCGTCGCCCGTTTGGCGGCACCGATGGACACCGTCGCGGCCTACCACTTCGGCTGGATCGACCGGGACGGCCGCCCCGCCGCGGGCGACGGCGGCAAGGCCGTGCGCCCGGCGCTGGCCCTGCTGTCAGCCGAAGCGGTGGGCGCCGACGCGCAGGTGGGCGTACCCGGCGGCGTGTCGGTCGAGCTGGTGCACAATTTCTCCCTCCTCCATGATGACCTGATGGACGGTGACGAGACGCGCAGGCACCGGGCCACCGCCTGGACGGTGTTCGGCCCGGCCCAGGCCGTGCTGGCCGGCGACGCGCTGGCCACCCTCGGCACCGAGGTCCTGCTGGACGCCGCGGTGACCGGCGGGGCCGCCCCGGCCGACGCCGCCCGCGCCGTCCGGCTGATCACCACCGCCACCCGGGGGCTGATCGACGGCCAGGCCCTGGACGTCTCGTTCGAGCAGCGCGACGCGGTGACGGTCGAGGAGTGCCTGGCCATGGAGGGCGGCAAGACCGGCGCCCTGCTGGCGGCCTCCGCGGCGATCGGCGCGGTGCTGGCCGGCGCCGACGACAAGGTCTCCGACGCGCTCCAGCGGTACGGCCACCACCTGGGCCTCGCGTTCCAGGCGGTGGACGACCTGCTGGGCATCTGGGGCGCCACCGAAGTGACCGGCAAGCCGCACTGGAGCGACCTCCAGTCGCGGAAGAAGTCGCTGCCGGTGTGCGCCGCGCTGGCCGAGGGGGGCGCCGCCTCCCGCGAGCTGGCCGCACAGCTGGCCGACCCGACCGGCCGCGGCGAGGAGAGCGAGCAGGTGCTCGCCGCCCGCGCCGCGCTGATCGAGCGGGCCGGCGGCCGGGCCTGGACGCAGGAAGAGGCCCGCCGCCAGTACGACACCGCCCTCGCCGCCCTCGGCGAGGTGCCCATGGCCGACGAGGTGCGCGAGCACTTCGTCGCACTCGCCGAATTCGTGGTGGTCAGAGAGAGGTGACGTAAGAGTGACAGCAACCGCGGGTGGAAGGCTCGGACCCCAAACCTCAGTTGCAGTAACACGATCTGACGATTCCTCACCCGCGGCGGCGCTCAGCCGGGCCACCGCACACCTGCTGTCACTCCAGCACGCCGACGGCTGGTGGAAGGGCGACCTGGAGACCAACGTCACCATGGACGCCGAAGACCTGCTGCTCAGGGAGTTCCTGGGCATCCGCACCGAGGAGCAGACCCGGGCCACCGCGGCCTGGATCCGCTCCCGGCAGCGGGAGGACGGCACCTGGGCCACCTTCCACGGCGGCCCGCCCGAACTCTCCACCACCGTCGAGGCGTACGTGGCCCTCCGGCTCGCCGGGGACGCCCCGGACGCCCCGCACATGCGGGCCGCCGCCGCCTTCGTCCGCGAGCGCGGCGGCATCGCCGCCAGCCGGGTGTTCACCCGGATCTGGCTCGCCCTGTTCGGCTGGTGGCCCTGGGAGAAGCTCCCCGAGCTGCCCCCCGAGGTGCTGTTCCTGCCCAGCTGGGCGCCGCTGAACATCTACTCCTTCGGCCAGTGGGCCCGGCAGACCATCGTCCCGCTCACCGTGGTCTCCGCGCACCGCCCGGTCCGCCCCGCCCCGTTCGGCCTCGGCGAACTGCACACCGACCCGGCCGACCCGTACCCCGAGCGGCCGCTCGCCCCCGCGCACAGCTGGGACGGCCTCTTCCAGCGGCTCGACCAGCTGATGCACCGCTACCACCGGCACGCCATCAAGCCGGTGCGCCGCCTGGCGCTGCGGCAGGCCGCCGCCTGGATCGTCGAGCGGCAGGAGGCCGACGGCTGCTGGGGCGGCATCCAGCCGCCCGCCGTCTACTCGCTGATCGCGCTGCGGCTGCTCGGCTACCGGCTCGACCACCCGGTGATGAAGGCCGGGCTCGCCGCCTTCGACTCCTTCACCGTGCACACCGAGGACGGCAAGCGCTGGATGGAGGCCTGCCAGTCCCCGGTCTGGGACACCTGCCTGGCCGCCATCGCGCTGCGCGACGCCGGACTGCCCGGCGACCACCCCGCCCTGGTGGGCGCCGGCAGCTGGATGCTCGGCGAGGAGATCACCACCCGCGGCGACTGGGCCGTCAAACGCCCCCGGCTGGCCCCCGGCGGCTGGGCCTTCGAGTTCCAGAACGACACCTACCCGGACGTCGACGACACCGCCGAGGTGGTCCTCGCGCTGCGCCGGATCGACCACCCCGACACCGCCCGGCTGGCCGGCGCCGTCGAACGGGCCGTCGAGTGGAACCTCGGCATGCAGTCCAAGGACGGCGCCTGGGGCGCCTTCGACGCCGACAACACCAGCAGGCTCCCCAACAAGCTCCCGTTCTGCGACTTCGGCGAGGTCATCGACCCGCCCTCGGCCGACGTCACTGCGCACGTGGTGGAGATGCTCGCCGAGACCGGCCGCACCCGGGACCCGCGCACCCGGCGCGGCGTCGCCTGGCTGCTGCGCCACCAGGAGGCCGACGGCTCCTGGTTCGGCCGCTGGGGCACCAACTACATCTACGGCACCGGCTCGGTGGTGCCCGCCCTGATCGCCGCCGGCCTCACCCCCGGCCACCCCGCCGTCCGGCGCGCCGTCGCCTGGCTGACCGGCCGGCAGAACCCGGACGGCGGCTGGGGCGAGGACATGCGCTCCTACGAGGACCCGGCCACCTGGGCCGGCCGCGGCGAGTCCACCGCCTCGCAGACCGCCTGGGCGCTGATGGCGCTGCTGGCGGCCGGCGAGCGCGAGTCCGAGGCGGTCGAGCGCGGCGTCGCCTGGCTCACCGCCACCCAGCGCCCCGACGGGACGTGGGACGAACCGCAGTTCACCGGCACCGGCTTCCCCTGGGACTTCTCCATCAACTACCACCTGTACCGGCTGGTCTTCCCGGTCACCGCGCTCGGCCGCTACGTGCACGGCACCCCGCTCGGCCGGGGCGGTGCGCGATGACCGCGCCGCTGCTGGTGCTGTGCGCGCTCGGGCCGGAGGCCTGGGCGCTGCGCGGCGGCGACTGGTCCGGTGCGGCCGGCGGCCCGCCGGTGCTGGCCCGGACCGGGATGGGCCGCAGGGCCGCCGGGCAGAAGGCCGCCGCCCTGCTCGACGCGGGCGGCTACGGGGCCCTGCTGGTCGCCGGGTTCGGCGCGGCGCTCGGGCCCGGGGTGCGCCCCGGCGAGGTGATCGTCGCCGACCGGGTCACCGACGCCGAGGGCGGCGACCACCCGCTGGCCTCCGCGCCCGCGCTGGCCACCGCCCTGGAGGAGGCCGGCCTGCGGGCCCACCTCGGCACCCACCGCACCGCCGACCACGTGGTGCGCGGCGCCGAACGGGCCCGGCTGCACGCCGCGGGCGCGCTCGCCGTCGACATGGAGGCCGCCGCCGTCCTCGCCGCCCGCGCCGCGCACGCCCCCGGCCTGCCCGCGGCGGTGCTGCGGGTGGTGGTCGACACCCCCGAGCGGGAACTGATCCGCCCCGGCACCCTGCCGGCCGGGGTCCGGGCCTGGCGGACGCTGCGCGCCGCCGTCCCCGCCCTCACCGCGTGGCACCGGCAGGTCGCCGCCACGCCCGCCCAGCTGACGAACCCACAGCCCTCGACGCTCCCCCAGGAGGCGAGCTAAGCCATGGCCATGCCGCTGCGTCAGACCGTCCGCGTGTCCACCTACCTCATGCAGCAGAAGATCAGGGGGCGGAAGAAGTTCCCGCTCATCGTCGAGCTGGAGCCGCTGTTCGCCTGCAACCTCAAGTGCGAGGGCTGCGGGAAGATCCAGCACCCGGCGGGCGTCCTCAAGCAGCGGATGCCGGTCGCCCAGGCGGTCGGCGCGGTCCTGGAGTGCGGCGCCCCGATGGTCTCCATCGCCGGCGGCGAGCCGCTGATGCACCCGCAGATCGACGAGATCGTCCGCCAGCTGGTGGAGCGCCGCAAGTACGTCTTCCTGTGCACCAACGCCCTGCTGCTGCGCAAGAAGCTCGACAAGTTCACCCCTTCGCCGTACTTCACCTTCGCCGTCCACATCGACGGCCTGGAGGAGCGGCACGACGCCTCGGTGGCCAAGGAGGGGACGTTCGCGGAGGCCGTCGAGGCGATCAAGGAGGCCAAGCGGCGGGGCTTCCGGGTCACCACCAACTCGACCTTCTTCAACACCGACACCGCGCAGACCGTGGTCGAGGTGCTGGACTTCCTCAACGACGACCTCAAGGTCGACGAGATGATGATCTCCCCGGCCTACGCCTACGAGAAGGCCCCCGACCAGGAGCACTTCCTCGGCGTCGAGCAGACCCGCGAGCTGTTCCGCAAGGCCTTCGCCGGCGGCAACCGGCGGCGCTGGCGGCTCAACCACAGCCCGCTGTTCCTGGACTTCCTCGAGGGCAAGGTCGACTTCGAGTGCACCGCCTGGGGCATCCCCAACTACTCGCTGTTCGGCTGGCAGCGCCCCTGCTACCTGATGTCCGACGGCTACGTCCCCACCTACCGCGAGCTGATCGAGAAGACCGACTGGGACAAGTACGGCCGCGGCCGCGACCCGCGCTGCGACAACTGCATGGCCCACTGCGGCTACGAGCCGACCGCGGTGCTCGCCACCATGGGCTCGCTCAAGGAGTCGATCCGCGCCGCCCGCGAGACCCTCGCCTCGCCCAAGGCGGTCTGACCGGCCGTCACCGGCCGCCCGCGCCCGCGCGGGCGGCCCACGCCGACAGGCGACCGCGACCACCGGGCCGCAGGCTGGACACCGACACTCCACGCACACCGAACCAGCCGTGAGGGGTACGCCATGCCACTGCTGAGCCGGATCACCGGGCCCGCCGACCTCCGACGCCTGCACCCCGAGCAGTTGCCGCTGCTCGCCGACGAGATCCGCGACTTCCTGATCGACGCCGTCACCCGCACCGGCGGCCACC
Organism: Kitasatospora sp. YST-16; assembly: GCF_026802215.1. Classification (NCBI taxonomy): domain Bacteria; kingdom Bacillati; phylum Actinomycetota; class Actinomycetes; order Kitasatosporales; family Streptomycetaceae; genus Kitasatospora; species Kitasatospora sp. YST-16. The sequence continues at coordinate 1,290,331 of NZ_CP113837.1, read as the reverse complement.
TCGGCCCCAACCTCGGCGTGGTCGAGCTCAGCATCGCCCTGCACCGGGTCTTCGACTCCCCGCACGACCGCGTCCTGTGGGACACCGGCCACCAGGCCTACGTGCACAAACTGCTCACCGGCCGGCAGGACTTCAGCCGGCTGCGCGCCAAGGACGGGCTCTCCGGCTACCCCTCGCGGGCCGAGTCCGAGCACGACCTGATCGAGAACTCGCACGCCTCCACCGCGCTCGGCTACGCCGACGGCATCGCCAAGGCCAACCAGCTGCTCGGCGTCGACCGCTGCACCGTCGCCGTGATCGGCGACGGCGCGCTCACCGGCGGCATGGCCTGGGAGGCGCTCAACAACATCGCCGAGGCCGAGGACCGCCCGCTGGTCATCGTCGTCAACGACAACGAGCGCTCCTACTCGCCGACCATCGGCGGCCTCGCCCACCACCTCGCCACCCTGCGCACCACCCGCGGCTACGAGCGCTTCCTGGCCTGGGGCAAGGACGCCCTGCAGCGCACCCCCGTGGTCGGGCCGCCGCTGTTCGACGCGCTGCACGGCGCCAAGAAGGGCTTCAAGGACGCCTTCGCCCCGCAGGGCATGTTCGAGGACCTCGGCCTGAAGTACCTCGGCCCGATCGACGGCCACGACATCGCCGCCGTCGAGCAGGCGCTGCGCCAGGCCCGGAACTTCGGCGGGCCCGTCATCGTGCACTGCCTGACCGTCAAGGGCCGCGGCTACCGGCCCGCCGAGCAGGACGAGGCCGACCGCTTCCACGCGGTGGGCCCGATCGACCCGTACACCTGCCTGCCGATCTCCCCGTCCGCCGGGGCCTCCTGGACCTCCGTGTTCGGGCAGGAGATGCTCGCCCTCGGCGCCGAGCGGCCCGACCTGGTCGCCGTCACCGCCGCGATGCTGCACCCGGTGGGGCTCGGGCCGTTCGCCGCCGCGCACCCCGGGCGGACCTACGACGTCGGGATCGCCGAGCAGCACGCGGTGGCCTCCGCCGCGGGCCTGGCCACCGGCGGGCTGCACCCCGTCGTCGCGGTGTACGCGACCTTCCTGAACCGGGCCTTCGACCAGGTGCTGATGGACGTCGCGCTGCACCGGCTCGGCGTCACCTTCGTGCTCGACCGGGCGGGCGTCACCGGCAACGACGGGGCCTCGCACAACGGCATGTGGGACATGTCGGTCCTGCAGGTCGTCCCCGGGCTGCGGCTGGCCGCCCCGCGCGACGCCGACCGGCTGCGCGAACAGCTCCGGGAGGCCGTCGCCGTCGAGGACGCGCCCACCGTGGTGCGCTTCCCCAAGGGCGACCTCGGGCCCGCGATCCCGGCGGTCGAGCGGATCGGCGGCGTCGACGTGCTGGCCCGCACCGGCCCCAGCCCCGACGTGCTGCTGGTCGCCGTCGGCCCGATGGCGCCCGCCTGCCTGGACGCCGCCGCGCTGCTGGCCGCCGACGGCATCACCGCCACCGTGGTCGACCCGCGCTGGGTCAAGCCCGTCGACCCGGCGCTGGTCGCGCTGGCCGCCGCGCACCGGATGGTGGTCACCGTCGAGGACAACGGGCGGGCCGGCGGCGTCGGCGCCGCCGTCGCCCAGGCCATGCGGGACGCCGAGGTCGACGTCCCGCTGCGCGACCTGGGCATCCCGCAGGAGTTCCTGGCGCACGCCTCGCGCGGTGAGATCCTGGAGGAGATCGGACTCACCGGCACCGGCGTCGCCGCCCAGACCGCCGCCTACGCCCGCCGCCTGCTGCCCGGCACGCGGAGCGGCGCCCAGGAGTACCGGCCCAGGGTGCCGCGCAAGTGACCGATCGGAGAGAACCAGCGTGACCCAGGCCGAACCGCTCGACCTCGCCGCCCTGCTCGACGCCCGGGGCGGCGAGCGCTACGAACTGCACGCCCGCTACCTCAACCCGCAGCTGCCCCGGATGCTGCACACCATCGGCTTCGACCGGTACTACGAACGCGCCAAGGGGCCGTACTTCTACGACGCCGAGGGCAACGAGTACCTCGACATGCTCGCCGGGTTCGGCATCTTCGCGCTCGGCCGGCACCACCCCGCCGTCCGGGCCGCGATCGAGCAGGTGATGGAGCTGGAGACGGCCGACCTGACCCGCTTCGACTGCTCCCCGCTGCCCGGCCTGCTCGCCGAGCAGCTGATCGCCCACGCCCCCGGCCTGGACCGGGTGTTCTTCGGCAACAGCGGCACCGAGGCGGTCGAGACGGCGCTCAAGTTCGCCCGGTACGCCACCGGGAAGCGCCGCGTCCTGTACTGCGACCACGCCTTCCACGGCCTCACCGCGGGCTCGCTCTCGGTCAACGGCGAGGGCGGCTTCCGCAAGGGCTTCGACCCGCTGCTGCCGGACACCGCGATCCCGCTCGGCGACCTCGGCGCGCTGAAGAAGGAGCTGAAGAAGGGCGACGTCGCGGCGCTGATCGTCGAACCGATCCAGGGCAAGGGCGTGCTCGCCCCGCCGCCCGGCTGGCTGGCCGCCGCCCAGGAACTGCTGCACGCCCACAAGGCGCTGCTGATCTGCGACGAGGTGCAGACCGGCGTCGGCCGCACCGGCACCTTCTTCGCCTACCAGGCCGAGGAGGGCGTCCGCCCCGACCTGGTCTGCGCGGCCAAGGCGCTCTCCGGCGGGTACGTGCCGATCGGGGCGACGCTCGGCAAGTCGTGGATCTTCGAGAAGGTGTACTCCTCGATGGACCGGGTGCTGGTCCACTCCGCCAGCTTCGGCTCCAACGCCCAGGCGATGGCCGCCGGCCTGGCCACCCTGCACGTGATGCGGCAGGAGGGCGTGGTGGAGAACGCCGCGAAGGTCGGCGAACTGTTCCGGTCCCGGCTGGCGGCGCTGACCGAGCGGTACGAGCTGCTCGCCGAGGTGCGCGGGCGCGGGCTGATGATCGGCATCGAGTTCGGCCGCCCCAAGTCGCTGAAGCTACGCACCGGTTGGACGGCGCTGCAGGCCGCCCGCAAGGGGCTGTTCGCGCAGATGGTGGTCGTCCCGCTGCTGCAGCGGCACCGGATCCTCACCCAGGTCTCCGGCGACCACCTGGAGGTGATCAAGCTGATCCCGCCGCTGATCGTCACCGAGAAGGAGGTCGACCGCTTCGTCGACGCCTTCACCGAGGTGATGGACGACGCCCACCGCGGCAGCGGCCTGATGTGGGACTTCGGGCGGACGCTGGTCAAGCAGGCGGTCGGCTCGCGCTAGCGGTCACAGCTCGGTGCGGCGGCGGCGCACCACGACCCACAGGTCCGCCGCCGCCACCGCGGTCAGCACCCCGCAGCCCACCGCGAACACCACCAGTGTCCCGCTGCTGGGCGCGCCGTGCGGGGAGGCCAGTGCCGCCCACACCGCGAACCCTGCCGTGCAGAGCGCGAAGAACGGCAGGAACAGCACCGACAGCAGGAAGCGCAGCTTCAGGTCGCTGCGCGCGTTGGCCGGCTCCGTCCCGCTCAGCCACACCTTCGGGGTCCTGGCCCGCCGCATACGCAACCGCCTCCCTCGTACCCTTCCAGGGTAGGACCGTTCGGGTACGGGGAGGCGGAACGATGGACGACCGGCTGGACGACTATCCGGGGCTGCCGGTGGAACCGGCCCGGGCGCTGGCCGCCGAGCGCGGCTGGCGCACCGTGCGGGTGCTGGCGCCGGACGCGCTGCTGACCATGGAGTACCGCTCGGACCGGCTCAACCTGACGGTGCGCGACGGCGTGGTGGAGCGCGCCTGGGCGGGCTGAGGACGGGCCGGCAGCGGGTGGGACGGCCACGGCTGCGGGAGCGGGGAGGCGGTCGGGCGCGGCCGGGGCACGGCGGCCGGGCGGGCGAAGCGGCCCTCCCGGTGCCAGGCGGCCAGCACCCGCCGGTCCAGCGCGGCGACGGCCGGCTCGGCCAGCGGCAGCGAGAGCAGCACCAGCGCGCCCGCCGCCCAGCCCGCGAACACGTCCGAGATCCAGTGGGTGCCCAGGTAGACGGTGGTCAGCCCGATCGAGGCCGCGGTGAGTCCCGCCAGCACGGTGCCGGTGCGGCGCCAGCGGGTGGCCAGGTAGGCCAGCACGCCCCAGGTGACCACGGCGTTCGCGGTGTGGCCGGAGGGGAAGATGCTGCCGCCGGAGAACAGTTCGGGCGAGCCCACGTAGTGCGCGTAGTGCGGGCCCAGCCGGCCGGTCAGGATCTTCACCCCGCCGACCGTGACGTTCAGCAGCAGCAGGGCCATGCCCATCACCAGCAGCGGCCGCGCCGAGTGCGAGCGGTAGCAGCGCCAGCCCAGCCACAGGCAGGCCGCGATCGCGGTCGGGCCGCGCTGTCCGGCGATCACCCAGATGTCCAGGTAGGGCAGGGCGTCCGGCCAGCGCCGGTACGGCCGCAGCAGTTGCAGCGACCAGTCCAGGTCGACCAGCGGGGAGTCGTACAGGATGGCCAGGACCACCAGCAGGTAGAGCACTCCGACCAGGCCGAAGAGCAGGGCGTGCCGCCGGCTGATCGACGGGAGCGCGGATTCGGTCGTTCCGGTGTGGGGATCGTGACCGGATCGGACCGGAACCGCGCGCGGTGCGGTCGATATCTGTTGCTCGGGTGATTCGGGCTTGGCTGGCACGGCTTCGACATTACCGGTCGCCCCGGAGCCTTCCGGGCTATTCGGGGGATCTGTCACCCGCTGGTGACGTGTCGTCCCCGGTTTCTCCATAGGGGCAGTTCAAGGGCGGAGCGGCGGGGCCGGAAAGGTGCGGTGCGTGGGGGAAATCACGCTCCCCGGCGCTCCCGGGCGCCGCATTCCGGTGGTTTCTCCAATGGCCCGGACGGTGGTGCGAGAACGAATGAGGCGGCCGATTTCCCGTGACCCAGGTCACTTCCGGGTCGCTTCCGGGAAATCGGCCGCCGATTCGAACGGGCGGCGCCGGGCTCAGGGCAGCAGTCGTTCGACGGCCGCCGCGCCCTGTTCCTCCAGGTCCTTCTTGGCCTTCGCCAGCAGCGCCGGGGTGGGCGTGCGGCCCGAGGCCATCACCAGGTCCTCGGGGTCGACCGGGTGCTCCGCCCCGGTGTGCAGCAGGTTGTCCGGGGTCGGCATGGACTCGCTGTCCGTGGAGTCGGTCATCAAGATCCTCCGTGGGTGGAGCGCCGGAGGGGCCGGCCCGGCCCCTCCGACGGGGCGCGCCCGCCGCCGGGGCTGGCGGCGGGAGGTCTGCCATCGAGTCTGGACCCCGGCCCCGGGCGGCGCACCACGAGCGCGCCGCGGCGCCGGCCGGGTCAGTCGAGCGGGCCGCCGGCCACGTAGATGACCTGGCCGGAGACGAAGCCGGCGCCCTCGGAGGCCAGGAAGGAGATGGTGTGCGCGATGTCCTCCGGCACGCCGACCCGCTGGACCGGGATGGCGGAGGCGGCGGCCTGCTTGAACGCCTCGAACTCCATGCCGACCCGGGCCGCGGTGGCCGCGGTCATGTCGGTGGCGATGAAGCCGGGGGCGACCGCGTTGGCGGTGATGCCGAACTTGCCCAGCTCGATCGCCAGGGTCTTGGTGAAGCCCTGCAGGCCGGCCTTGGCCGCCGAGTAGTTGGCCTGGCCGCGGTTGCCCTGGGCGGAGGAGGAGGACAGGTTGACGACCCGCCCGAAGCCGGCCGCCACCATGTGCTTCTGCACCGCGCGGGTCATCAGGAAGGCGCCCTTGAGGTGCACGCTCATCACGGTGTCCCAGTCCGACTCGGACATCTTGAACAGCAGGTTGTCGCGCAGCACGCCGGCGTTGTTCACCAGCACCACCGGGGTGCCCAGCTCGGCGGCGATCCGGTCCACCGCGGCCTGCACCTGCTCGGCGTCCGACACGTCCGCGCCGACGGCCAGCGCGCGGCCGCCCGCGGCCTCGATCGCCTCGGCGGTGCCCTTGGCGGTGGACTCCTCCAGGTCGACCACGGCGACGGCGTAACCGTCCGCGGCCAGCCGGAGCGCGGTGGCGGCGCCGATCCCACGCGCCGCACCCGTCACCACGGCCACCCGCACCGGGGCGTCGGCGGTCACGGACGTGCTCTGCTCGGTCATCTTCGTACTCGTCTCTCTCGAAGTCGGACGACGGGACCGGCGCGGGCCGGCGACCCGTGGATGAGAAATAAATGAGGTGCGCAGCGCGCAGCGCGGCAACCCTACCGGCGGGTAGGGTTTCCGGCCAGGGGCAGCGCCGCAGGTGACGGAGGGTGAGGGCGAAAAGCGGCCGAGCGGGTGAACCGGGTTGGGCGTGGTCCCGACATACGGGGGAAATATGCCAACTTCGCCGAACCTGCGACTACTCTGCGCCCCTACCTGCCAGTCCAGGCCGACCGTTTGTATAGTGTGCGCCAGCAGCCACCGGCTGCACGGCCGGCGCGTCCTCACTCACAGCGGGATGCTCACTCGCCGTTACTGCCCCGCTCGGGTGTCCCACACACACCCGGGCGTGACACCGGGACGGATTTCATGGTGCTGGGGGAGATCCCGACAACCCGCGTGCCCGGCCGACTGCAGCAGTCGCCCGGTCACCTCATCCGCGTGGCCCAGCAGGTGCACACCCGCTTGTGGTCCGAATACGTCGGTACCGAGCTGACGGCTCCGCAGTTCGCGGTGCTGCTGGTACTGGCCCTGGAGCCCGGAGCCGACCAGCGCACGGTCGGCGAACGGGCCTCGCTCGACAAGGCGACGATGGCCGAGATGGTCGCCCGGCTGGTCCGACGGGGCCTGGTGCTCCGCCGCCGGGACCCGGCCGACGGCCGCCGCAAGCTGCTCGCCCTCTCGCAGAGCGGCGCTCAGGCCGTCCGCGAGGCGACCGGCGGCGTGGTCCGGGTCCAGCGGACCCTGTTCGAGCCGCTCGGCCCGGACGAGCAGCTGGAGATCGTCCGGGTGATGGCCCGGATAGCCCGGCTGGAGCCGTCCGCGGTCGCCGTGCCGGGGGAGGCCAGGCCCACGCTGGACGCCCAGCGGGCCATCGGCTACCTGATCCGGGTCGCCCAGCAGGTGCACACCAAGCTCTGGACGGAGAAGGTCGGCACCGAGCTGACGGCCCCTCAGTACGCGGTGCTGGACGCCCTGGAGACCGAGCCGGGCGCCGACCAGCGCACGGTCGGTGAGCTGGCCTCGCTCGACAAGGCGACGATGGCCGAGATGGTCAGCCGGCTGGTCCGGCGCGGCCTGGTGCTGCGCCGCCGGGACCCCTCGGACGGGCGCCGCAACCTGCTCTCGCTCTCCCCGACCGGCCAGGAGCTGCTGCACCGCTCCACCGCCGGGGTCCGCGAGGTCCAGGAGGCACTGCTCGCCCCGCTGGAACCGCAGGAGCACGCACCGGCACTGGCGCTGCTCGCGAAGGCGGCCCGGCTGTAACGATTCTGCAAAACGCTGCCCGGTCGTTCGGGCGGCGAGCGCGCCCCGGCCGGTAACGCGGCACCGCCCGGGACGTGCCGGAGGGGCCGAAACCCGATCGGGTTTCGGCCCCTCCGGCGTCGGTGGAGTTGACTCTCCGTCAGCGGACGGGGCGTCAACTCCGCTCTCAGTTCCAGTCGAAGTCCGCCGGGTCCGGGCCGATCCGCTGCCCGGTGGCGATGCCGTCGATCGCCGCGAGGTCCTCGGCGTCCAGCTCGAAGCCGGTGACGTCCAGGTTCTCCCGGATCCGGGCCGGGGTGACCGACTTCGGGATGGCGATCACGCCGGACTGCAGGTGCCAGCGCAGCACCACCTGGGCCGCGGTGCGGCCGTGCTTGGCGGCGACGGCCAGCAGGGCGGGCTCGGCCAGCAGGTCCTTGCCCTGGCCCAGCGGGCTCCACGCCTCGGTGGCGATGCCGTGCTCGGCGTGCAGGGCGCGCAGCTCGGCCTGCGGGAAGTACGGGTGCAGCTCGATCTGGTTCAGGGCCGGCTTCACCTCGGCCTCGGCGAGCAGCGCCCGCAGGTCCGGCACCCGGAAGTTGGAGACGCCGATCGCGCGGACCCGGCCCTCGGCGTGCAGCTGCTCGAAGGCGCGCCAGATGTTCAGGAAGGCGTCGCCGTGCATCGGGCGCGGCCAGTGGATCAGGTACAGGTCCAGCCGGTCGAGGCCGAGGCGGCCGAGCGACTCGTCGAAGGTGCGCAGCACCCGGTCGCGGCCCTGCTGACCGGACCAGTCGACGGTGCCCGAGTTCCACAGCTTGGTGGTCACGAACAGCTCGTCGCGGGCCACGCCGGACTCGGCGATCGCCTGGCCGGTGCCCTTCTCGTTCTCGTAGATCTCGGCGGTGTCGATCGAGCGGTAGCCGGCCTCGATCGCGGTGCGCACCGCGGGGACGGCCTCCGCGTCCGGCACCTGCCAGACGCCGAAGCCGAGCTGCGGGATCCGCACGCCGTCGTTCAGCGTGATCGAGGGGATCGGGGGGACTGCGGGGGTGCTGGTCACGGGAAGGGGTGCCCTTCGGTTGCCGGTTCGCTTCTGCTGGTCCTGCTGGTCCTGCTGGTCCTGCTGTTGTTGCCCGTGTTGCCTCTCCGGGCTTCCGGAGCGGCTGCAACGGCAGTGAGCTGCGGTTTATTCCCGGGAGCGGGTAGTTCCCCGGAACGGATGAAAGCCGGCGGGGCCGGCGGCCGGATCGGGCCGTTCTGCCGGAAAACCTGTTGCGTGCGTCACAGGGCGACGGTCAGGCTCACCGCATGTGACGAGCCGACCACCCCTTCCGCCGCTCACCTCCGACGCGCCGGAGCCCGCACCGGGCCCGGCCGGCCGACGCCGCCCGCCGTGCTCCCCCGGCCGGGCCCGTCCCTCCCTGCCCCGCCGCACCCCGTAACGGAGCGACCATGCCGCTCGTCCCCCTTCCGCTGCCCGATCCCGGCAGCCCCGACCTCAGTTCGCCGCGCGGGTTCCTGCGCTGGCTCGGCCGCTCCCAGCTCCGGGGCCGGCTGCTCGCCACGCTGTGGAGCACGCTGGAGCTCGGTGCGCTGGCCGCGCTGCCGGTGGCGATCGGCCGCGGCGTCCAGGCCGTCGTCGACCGGGACACCCGGGCCCTGCTGGCGGCCGGTCTGCTCGCCCTGCTGCTGTCCGCCCTGCAGACCACGATGACGGTGCTGGTGCACCGCCGGGCGGTGTGGAACTGGATCCACGCCGCCTCCCAGGTCCGCCAGCTGGTGGCCCGTCAGGCCTCCGCGCTGGGCGGCGGGTTGAGCCGGCGGATCGCCACCGGCGAGATCGTCGCCGTCTCCAGCGGCGACGTCGAGAAGATCGGCTGGTACGTCGAGCTCACCGCCCGGCTGTACGGCGCGGTGCTGGCCTGGCTCGGCGTCAGCGTCGTGGTGCTGTGGCACCAACCCGGCCTCGGGCTGGCCGTGCTGCTCGGCATGCCCGTGCTGGCTGCCGCGGTGTGGCCGCTGCTCGGGCCGTTCGAGCGGCGGTACACCGAGCAGCGCGCGCTCGGCGGCAAGGCCTCCGAGCTGGCCGCCGACACGGTCGCCGGGCTGCGGGTGCTGCGCGGCATCGGCGGCGAGGAGCTGTTCCTGCGCCGCTACCGGGCCGCCTCCCAGCGGGTGCGCGCCGCCGCCGTCCGTACCGCTCGCACCTGGGCGGTGATGCAGGCCCAGGAGGTGCTGCTGCCCGGCCTGTTCGTCATCGGCGTCACCTGGTACGGCGCCCGGCTGGCCCTCGACGGGTCGATCGGGGTCGGCGAGCTGATCGCCGTCTACGGCGCCACCGCCTTCCTGGCCGCCCCGCTGCGGGTGATCGGCGAGGCCGCGCACGCCTGGAGCGTCGCCCGGGTCTCGGCCGGGCGGGCGGTCAAGGTGCTCGCGCTGACCCGGGAGGAGGGCCCGAATGGTGACGGAGCGTCAGCTCCGGTCGGGGCGGGGGGCGGTGAGGGCGCGGTGGAGCTGGTGCGCCGGGCCGGGCGGTCGGACCTGCACGATCCGGTCAGCGGGCTGACCGCCCGGGCCGGGCGGCTGACCGCGGTGGTCTGCGGCGACCCGGACGCGGCGGGGGAGTTGGCGGCCCGGCTCGGCGGGCGGCCCGCGCTCGCCGAGGGCGAGCGGGCCAAGCCCTCCGTCCGGCTCGGCGGGATCGCGCTGGACGGGGTGCCGCTGGCCGCCGCCCGAGCAGCGGTGCTGGTCCACGACAAGGAGCCGGTGCTGCTCTCCGGCACCCTGGCCGGGCTGCTCGACGTCCCCCGCTCCGGCCGGGTCGAGCCCGCCGAGGCACTGGCCGCCGCCCGCGCCGAGGACGCGCTGGAGGCGCTGGTCGAGGGCTCGCCCGAGTGCGCGGGCGACCCGATGGCGGCCCGGATCACCGAGCGCGGCCGCTCGCTCTCCGGCGGCCAGCGCCAGCGCCTCGCGCTGGCCCGCTCGCTGGTGGCCGACCCGCCGGTGCTGGTGCTGGACGAACCGACCAGCGCGGTCGACGCCCACACCGAGTCGCGGATCGCCGCGGGCCTGCGCGAACTGCGGGCCGGGCGCACCACGGTGGTCTTCGCCACCAGTCCGCTGCTGCTCGACCGGGCCGACACCGTCCTGCTGCTCCAGCAGGGCCGGGTCGCCGCCACCGGCACCCACCGGGAGCTGATGGCGGCGGACCCGCGCTACCGGGCGGTCGTCACCCGGGACGAGGGTGCGCCGGGCGGTGCGGGGGCGGGCGCGAGGGCAGGGGACGCAGGGGAAGCGGAGGTAGCGGTGGGTTCGGGAGGTGCGCAGTGAACGGGTGCCCGTCCGTGGTCCGGACTGCCGCGGAGGTCGTCCGGGGGCGCGTCCACCAGCACGTCCAGCGGAGCCGGAGCCGGAGCCGGAGCCGGAGTCAGAGCTGGAGCTGGAGTCAGAGTCAGAGTCGGAGTCGGAGTCGGAGTCGAAGGAGTACGTCGTGAAGCCCCCGAAGATGCACGAGCAGGGGCCGGCCACCACGCTGCCGGTCGGCTCCACCGCGGCCGTGCGGGCGTACGGGCGGATGCTGTTGCGGCGTCACCGCAAGGGGCTGGCTGCGGTGGTGGGCCTGCACGGGGCGGCGACGGTGGCGGGGCTGGTCGGGCCGGCGGTGCTCGGGTCGCTGGTGCAGTCGCTGTCGGTGGAGGGCGGAGGCGGGCGGATCGCCGCCGCGATCGGGTGGTACCTGGCCGCGCTGGTGGTGCAGTCGGTGTTCACCGGGCTGTCGCTGCTGCGCGGCAGCGTGCTCGGCGAGGAGGCGCTGGCCGACCTGCGGGAGGACTTCCTGGTCCGCTCGGTGGGGCTGCCGCTCGGCGTGCTGGAGCGGGCCGGCACCGGTGACCTGGTCTCCCGGGGCACCACCGACATCGACCGGCTGGCCCGCTCGGTCCGCGACGCGGTGCCCGAACTGGTGGTCGCCGTGGTCTCGGTGGTGCTGGTGCTCGGCGCGCTGGTGGTCACCTCGCCGCTGCTGGCCGCCACCGCCGTGCTCGGCCTGCCGCTGCTGATCCTCACCTCCCGCTGGTACTTCCGGCGGGCCCCGCAGTCCTACCGCAACGAGTCGGCCGGGTACGCGGCGGTCAACACCGTGCTCGCCGAGACGGTCGACGCCGGGCGGACGGTCGAGGCGCTGCGGCTCGGCGACCGCCGGGTGGAGCTGACGGACCGGAAGATCAGCGAGTGGATCGCCTGGGAGCGGTACACGCTGTGGCTGCGCAGCGTCTGGTTCCCCACCGTGGACGGCACCTACGCGCTGGCCGTGCTCGGCACCCTGGTGCTCGGCGGGCTGTTCGCCCTGCACGGCTGGATCGGCCCGGGCCGGCTGACCACCGGGGTGCTGTACGCCCAGGCGCTGGTGCACCCGGTCTCCCGGATCCTGCGCTGGTACGACGAGCTGCAGATCGGGCAGACCTCGCTGGCCCGGCTGGTCGGCGTCCGCGAGGTCGCCGAGCCGGAGACCGACGCGGCGCTGCGCCCGGACGGCCGCCGGGTCGAGGCCCGGCAGGTCAGCTTCGGCTACCGGGAGGGGGCGGACGTGCTGCGCGACATCACGCTGGACGTCGAGCCGGGCAGCCGGGTGGCGCTGGTCGGGCCGTCGGGGGCGGGCAAGTCGACGCTGGGCCGGCTGCTGGCGGGCATCTACGCGCCGGGCCGGGGCCTGGTCACGCTCGGCGGGGCGCAGCTGTCGCGGATGCCGGCCGAGCGGGTGCGCACCGAGGTGGCACTGGTCAACCAGGAGCACCACGTCTTCGTCGGCACCCTGCGGGACAACCTGCACCTGGCCCGCGAGGAGGCCGACGACACCGAGCTGCGGGCCGCGCTCACCGCGGTCGACGCGCAGGAGTGGGTGGACGCGCTGCCGGACGGGCTGGACACCGAAGTCGGCTCCGGCGGCACCGCGTTGACGCCCGCCCAGGCCCAGCAGCTGGCGCTGGCCCGGCTGGTGCTGGCCGACCCGCACACCCTGGTGCTGGACGAGGCCACCTCGCTGCTCGACCCGCGGGCGGCCCGGCACCTGGAGCGTTCGCTCTCCCGGGTCCTGGCCGGGCGCACCGTGGTGGCGATCGCGCACCGGCTGCACACCGCGCACGACGCCGACGTGATCGCGGTGGTCGAGCAGGGCCGGATCACCGAGTACGGGCCGCACCCGGAGCTGGTGGCCTCCGGCGGGCCGTACGCGGCGCTCTGGCGGTCCTGGCGGGACGAGAGGTAGCGGGGGAGGGGCTGTTGCCGCACCGTCCGGCGGGGATTCCGGCGGACGGTGCGGCGGTGGGGCGGTGGGGCGGTGCGACGCTGGGCCGGTGCCCGGTGCCCGGTGCCCGGTGCCCGGTGCCCGGTGCCCGGTGCAGGCGGGGCGGGTGTAGCGCGGATGGGTGAATGGGGCGGGTGAATGGGCGGGGGCGGCGGGGTGGCGCGGCGGTCGGTGGGTGGGGGCGGGCGCAGACTGCGGGGGTGACCAAGACATCAGGTGGTTCTCCGTCAGGCACCCAGCGCAACGAGATCGCGGGGATTCCGACCCGGTACATCGGGATCGGCGTCATCGTGGTGCTGGCGGTCTGGTTCCTGTTCGCCAACCTGGACAAGGTGAAGATCCAGTTCTGGGTGTTCACCGTCACCTGCCCGCTGTGGATCGCACTGCTGGCGACGCTGCTGGCCGGAACGGCGCTGGGCTGGCTGCTGAAGGGGCGGCGCAGCAGGTGACGGCCCCGGGGGAGAGCACGGGGGCGTCGGCGGCCGGGGCGCCGGGCGGGTCGGCGGGGGAGCCGCTGATCGAACTGCGCGGGGTGAACAAGCACTTCGGTGCGCTGCACGTGCTCCAGGACATCGACCTGACGGTGGGCCGCGGCGAGGTCGTGGTGGTGATCGGCCCGTCCGGGTCGGGCAAGTCCACGCTGTGCCGGGCGATCAACCGGCTGGAGACGGTGGAGAGCGGCAGCATCCTGATCGAGGGGCAGCCGCTGCCCGCGGAGGGCAAGGGGCTGGCGAAGCTGCGCGCCGAGGTGGGGATGGTGTTCCAGTCCTTCAACCTGTTCGCGCACAAGACGGTGCTGCAGAACGTGACGCTGGCTCAGGTCAAGGTCCGCAGACGGGGGAAGGCCGAGGCGGAGGCCAAGGGGCGGCAGCTGCTGGAGCGGGTCGGGCTGGCGGCGCACGCGGCCAAGTACCCGGCGCAGCTGTCCGGTGGCCAGCAGCAGCGGGTGGCGATCGCCCGGGCGCTGGCGATGGACCCGAAGGCGCTGCTGTTCGACGAGCCGACCTCGGCGCTCGACCCCGAGATGATCAACGAGGTGCTGGAGGTCATGCGTTCGCTGGCCGCCGAGGGCATGACCATGGTGGTGGTCACCCACGAGATGGGCTTCGCCCGGTCGGCCGCCAACCGCGTGGTGTTCATGGCGGACGGGCGGATCGTCGAGGACCGCGTCCCCGAGGAGTTCTTCGCGAACCCGCGCAGCGAACGGGCCCGGGACTTCCTCTCCAAGATCCTGAAGCACTGAGGTGGTTCGGGTGAGGAAGAACGTCGTGCTGTCCGTGCTCGTCCTGCTGGCCGTGCTGGGGGGCCTGTCCGGCTGCGGCAAGGAGGGCACCCCGCCGCCGAAGGGCCCGCAGCCCAGCGCGCTGCCCAGCTACCAGGTGCGCAGCAGCGACACCGTCACCGGTTCGCCGACCCTGGACGCGGCCCGCTCGCGCGGCCACCTGGTGGTCGGCGCCAAGGAGGACCAGCCGTACCTGGGGCAGAAGAACCCGGCGACCGGCGAGTACTCCGGCTTCGACATCGAGATCGCCAAGATGGTCGCCGCCGACCTGGGCTTCGCCCCCGAGCAGATCGAGTTCCGCACCATCGCCTCCGCCAACCGCGAGACGGCGCTGCAGAACGGTCAGGTCGACTACTACGTGGGCACCTACACCATCAACGCCAACCGGAAGAAGCTGGTCGGCTTCGCCGGGCCGTACTTCATCGCCGGGCAGGCGCTGCTGGTCCGCAAGAACGAGACGAAGATCAACGGCCCGCAGGACCTGGCCGGGCGGAAGGTCTGCTCGGCCGCAGGGTCGACCCCGTACCAGCGGATCCAGCAGGACTACCCGCAGGCGAAGTTGATCGGCTACGACACCTACTCGGCCTGCGTGGACAACCTGATCACCGGTCAGGTCGACGCGGTGACCACCGACAACGCGATCCTGCAGGGCTACGCGGCGAAGGTCCCGGACGAGCTGAAGATCGCCGGGCAGCCGTTCTCCAAGGAGCCGTACGGCATCGGCGTGCCGAAGAACGACACCGTGCTGCGGCTGGCGCTGGACGACGCGCTGCAGCGGCACGAGCAGAACGGCGACTGGAAGAAGGCGTACGAGGCGACGCTCGGCCTGTCCGGGGTGCCCGCGCCCGAGCCGCCGCCGATCGACCGCTACCAGTGAGGCCGTCACCAGTGAGAGCACGACCGGACAGGCCGCTACCAGTGAGCAGGGAGGAGGACGGGTGAACGTCCTGACCGACAACTGGTCCACGTACTGGCACGGGTTCCTCGGCACGCTGTGGCTGACCCTGGTGAGCGCGGCGCTGGCGCTGGGGCTCGGGGTGGTGGTCGCGGGGTTCCGGGTGTCGCCGGTGCGGCCGCTGCGGGCGTTCGGCACCGGGTGGGTGACGGTGCTGCGCAACACGCCGCTGACGCTGCTGTTCTTCATCGTGGTGCTGGGGCTGCCCCGGTTCGACATCACGCTGCCGTTCTTCACCTTCGCGGTGCTGGCGCTGGGCTGCTACACCTCGGCGTTCGTCTGCGAGACGCTGCGCTCGGGGGTGAACACGGTGCCGGTCGGGCAGGGCGAGGCGGCCCGCAGCCTGGGCCTGACGTTCACCCAGACGCTGGGCCTGGTGGTGCTGCCGCAGGCGTACCGCTCGGTGGTCGCGCCGCTGGGCAGCGTGATGATCGCGCTGGCGAAGAACACCGCGATCGCGGGTTCGTTCAGCGTGGTCGAACTGCTCGGCACCTACCGGACCATCAACGAGCTGGGCTACGGCATCGTCTGGACCTTCGTCTGGATCGCGGTCGGGTACCTGATCCTGACGCTGGCGATCAGCGCCCTGTTCAACCTGCTGGAGCGACGGGTGGCGGTGTCCCGATGACGGCCGGTGCCCCGATGACGGAGGTGTTCCGATGACGGTGGAGTCCTCCGCGCTGTACGACGTGCCGGGCCCGAAGGCGCTGGCCCGGCACCGGCTGTACGGGTGGCTGGCGCTGCTGGTGATCGCCGCCGTGATCGGCTGGGTGGTCTACATGCTGTTCCACACCCAGCAGTTCACGTACCAGAAGTGGATGCCCTTCGAGTACAAGGGCGTTCAGGAGCTGCTGCTGCGCGGGCTGGCCAACACCCTGAAGGCGTTCGGCTGGACGGTGCTGTTCGCGCTGCCCTTCGGTGCGCTGTTCGCCGCCGGGCGGCTCTCCGACCACCGGGTGGTGCGCTGGGTGTCCACCCTGGTGGTGGAGTTCTTCCGGGCGATGCCGCTGCTGGTGATGATCTTCTTCATCTTCGTCGCGCTCAAGGCCCCGCCGATGTGGGCGCTGGTCGCCGGGCTGACGCTGTACAACGGCTCGGTGCTGGCCGAGGTGTTCCGGGCCGGCGTGCTCGCGGTGCCCAAGGGGCAGCGGGAGGCGGCGTACGCGCTGGGGCTGCGCAAGACCCAGGTGATGGCGTACGTGCTGGTGCCGCAGGCGAACCGGGCGATGCTGCCGACCATCGTCAGCCAGCTGGTGGTGGCGCTCAAGGACACCTCGCTCGGGTTCCTGATCACCTACGAGGAGTTCCTGCACGCCGGGAAGCTGATCGCCACCAACCTGGACTACGACCTGCCGTTCATCCCGGTGGTGATGGTGATCGCCCCGGTCTACATCGGCATGTGTCTGCTGCTGTCCTGGTTCGCCAAGTGGCTGGAGCGGCGCGGGCGGCGCAGCCCGAAGGCGAAGGGCGGCGCGCCGGTCGCGGCGGCCGGACTGACGCCCGACCCGCAGGGGTAGCGGTCGGTGACCGGGCGGGTCGGCTAGGGTCAGGAGGTCCACGATCGGTGCCGACCTTCCCAGGAGTTGCCGGATGTCCGTGCTGCCCAGCCGCCAGGGCCTGTCCGAGGCCGAAGTGCTCGACCGGCGGGAGAGCGCCGGCGGCGAGGTGGTGCTGCGGCGCCGCGGCGGGCACTGCGAGGTCATCGTGAACGGCTGCTTCCTGATGGACACCGTCGACGGCCGCTCCGAACGGCTGCTGGTGCAGGCCGCGCTGGACGAGCTCGCGGCGGTGGCGCGCCCCAGCGTGCTGATCGGCGGGCTGGGCGTCGGCTTCTCGCTGGCGCACGCCGCCGCCGAGCCGCGCTGGGCGCGGATCGCGGTGGCCGAGCGGGAGGCGGCGATCATCGACTGGCACCGCACCGGTCCGCTGGGCGCGTTCTCCGCCGGGGCGCTGGACGACCCCCGGGTCGAGGTGCTGCACACCGATTTGGTGGCGTACCTGGCGGCGGGCGGGGAGCGCTACGACGCGCTCTGCCTCGACATCGACAACGGGCCGGACTGGACGGTCGGCGCCGAGAACGACCGGCTGTACGGGCCGGCCGGGCTGGCGAACGCCGCCGCCCGGCTCAACTCCGGCGGGGTGCTGGCGGTGTGGAGCGCGCAGCCGTCCGCCGCCTTCGAACGGGCGCTGCGGGAGGCCGGGTTCACCGATGTGCGGACCGAGGAGATCCCGGTCGAGCGCGGCGTGCCCGATGTCGTCCACCTGGCACGCCGCGCCTGAACCCGCCTGCTACTTCAGGCCGTTGGCTAGCGCCGTCATCAACTCGCCGTTGGCGGTGTCACCGTCGAAGGACCAGATCATCGCCCCGGCGAGGCCCTGCTCCTTGATCCAGCCGGCCTTCCGGGTGATCTCCGTCGGGTCGTCGTAGGTGTAGAGCACGGTGCCGTTGTAGAGGTAGGCGTGGCCGGCCACCTCGTCCCGGTAGAGGGTGTAACCGCCGCCCGCCAGCTTCTCCTTGAGCTTGTAGTAGTCCTCGAAGCCGTTCTCGTAGCTGCCCGGCGCGGGGCCGGTCGCGGTCTGGAACAGGCCGTTGGTGCTGCCGCGCGGCACGCCCGTCCAGCCGCGGCCGTAGAACGGGACGCCCAGGGTCAGCTTGGACTTCGGGGCGCCGCCGTTGACGTACGCGTTGATGGCGATCTCCGAGCTGAACCGCCGGTCCGGGGTGGACGGGTCACCGGCGGCGACCCGCAGGGCGGACTGCTGGTTGGTGGTCGTCTCCCAGGCGCCGTGGTAGTCGTAGCCCTGGACGGTGGCGAAGTCGAACGCACCGAACAGGCCCGGGATGTCGATGCCCGCGGTGATCTTCGCCGGGTCGGCGGGCAGGAAGGCGCTCAGCGTGTAGTGCTTGCCGGTGGTGGCGCCGAGGGCGTCCAGCTGGCGGCGGAACTCCTGGGCCAGCAGGGTGTAGTTGGCCTTGTCGGCGGGGCGGATCACGTTGCCGAGGTGGCCCTCCGAGTTCGGCCACTCCCAGTCCAGGTCGATGCCGTCGAAGATGCCCGCCGCCGAACCGGCGCCGCCGCGGCCGTCGATCACCGGCAGGTTGCCCTTGATGTACAGGTCGATGCAGGAGGAGACCAGCGCCTTGCGCGAGGCGTCGGTGGCCGCCGCGTCGGAGAACCACTTGCTGTAGGACCAACCGCCCAGCGAGATCTGCACCTTGAGGTTCGGGTACTTGGCCTTGAGCTGCTTGAGCTGGTTGAAGTTGCCGGCCAGCTTCTGGTCCCAGGTGTCGGTCGTCCCGGCCACCGAGGTGCCCGCGTCCCAGCCGCGCCCGAAGTCCGCCCAGGCGTCGCCCGCCCCGTCGCCCGCGTTCGGGTCGGAGTCGTTGCCCGCCGCCTTGTTGGTGAGGAAGCACTGCTTGGTGGACGGGTGGATGTTGGCGAACGCGTAGTTCAGGTAGTCCAGCTTCGCGGCGCTGCCCGAGGTGTCCAGCCGCTTCACGCTGTAGCCGCGGGCGTACACCGACCACTGGGTGAAGTAGCCGATGGTCAGACCGGTCCGCGGGTTGACCTTGCCGGTGCGCAGGGTCACCGGATTGGAGGCCGGGGAGGTGTTGCCCGCCGCGTCCCGGGCCTTCACGGTGAAGGTGTACGGGGTGTCGGGAGAGAGGCCGGAGACCGTCGCCGCGGTGGTGGGGGCGGCGACGGTGAGGGCCAGCGTCCCGCCGTTGTACACGTCGTACGCCGTCACCTCGACGTTGTCGGTCGCCGCGCCCCAGGCCAGGCCGAGGCTGGTGGCGCCCGCCGAGGTGCCCACCGGGGTGCCAGGCGCGGAGGGGGCCACGGTGTCCGGCGGGGGCGGGGTGATGTCCACCGTCGCCGGGGCGGAGGCCGCCGAGCGGTTGGCGGAGGTGTCGAACGCGACCACGGTGAAGGTGTGCCGGCCGTCCGCCAGGCCGCCGATCGTCACCGCCGTGCCGTCGCCCGTCACCGTGGAGACCTTGGCCGCGCCCTCGTACACGTCGTACCCGGCCACCCGCACGTTGTCGGTGGACGCCGTCCAGGACACGGCGGCCCGGCCCGGGCCGGACTGCGTCGCGGTGACGTCCGTCGGGGCGGTCGGGGCCTGGTCGTCGCCGCCGCTGCCGTCGCACGGCTTGCCGTTCAGCTTGCAGTTCCTCGGCTCGGCGAACGGGCCCGAGTAGGCCACGTTGAAGCCGAAGTCGTACGAGGCGCCGGGGGCGATCTGCGGCTGCCAGCCCGGGTTCTTGACGGTGACGTGGGAGGCCGCGGCGGTGTACGTGGCGTTCCACAGCGAACCGAGGGCGTGGTTCGCGGGGAGGTCGAACTCCAGCGTCCAGCCGTTGATCGCGGTGCTGCCCGCGTTGGTGATGGTGTAGCCGCCGCCGTAACCCGAGCCCCAGTCCTGGTCCTTGTGGAAGACCGCGGTGGGCTCGGCGGCGTGCGCGCTCCGGGCCGGGAGGGAGACCGCCAGCAGCGGGGCGAGCAGGCTGCCGACGGCGAGCAGGGGGAAGCGGTACCGACGTCTGCGCATGAAGGGCTCCTGTCCGGGAGCGGCGCCGCGCGAGGCACGCGCGGGCAGGCTCCACTGCCTGTGGGGAGGAGGGGTTCGCGTGTGCAGGTGCGGGGCGAGCAGGCCGCGGCCCGGCGGGCCCTGGCGGGCGGGCGCGGGCGGCGGACTCCTTGGCCGTCGGGGAGCCCGGGAGTTCCTGTGTCATTGGAGGGTAGGGATCGGGTAATGGAATGGCAATAGGTCTGGACCATGCGGAAATTGCCGCAAGGGGACGGGGATCGGGGGTTTGAGCGGCGGTTCCTCCGGGGGTGCGGACGCGGTGGAAATCAGGTGACGGACCTGGGTGGGAGGGGGCGGAGTGAGGGTGATGTGTGTGACACGCGTTCCCAATCGCACGGTGGGTGCGGCATGATCATTGGCATGCTCGAACGTGAGATCGAACTGCTGGCCCAACTCCTCGAGGAGTTCGGCGCCCTGCGGTTCCCCCCGGGCTGGTACGACCGGGAACCCGGTGGCACGAGCCTCGTCACCCTCGCCACCACCCTCACCGGCTGCACCGTCGCCGCCCTCGACGGCCCGCTCGCCGACCGCCACCGCGAACACCTGCGCCAGCGCCGCGCCCTGCTCGCCGACCTGCTGCCGGCCGTCGCCGCCGACACCTACGCCACCAGCTACTTCGTCACGCTGTACCGGATGGCCGTGCTCGCCGAGGAGGTCGACGACCGGCGGGCGGTGGAGGTGAACTGACGGGACGTCGGGGGTGGCTGCGGCTGTGGCTGCGGCTGTGGTCGGCGGCCGACTGTCGGGCCGCGGGCGGTCAGGCCGGGCGCAGGACGGTGCGCAGCCGGTCGATGCCCTCGCGCCAGTCGGTGGACAGGTCGGTCTCGTCCCAGAGCTCGGCCAGCTCGGAGTCCGCACCCAGGACGCGGTCCAGCGCGGCCACCGCCAGCGGGCGCAACTCCGCCGGGAACGGCGGCAGCGGCTCCTGCGGCCCGTACGCGGTGGTGACCGGCTCGCCGCCCGGGCACTGCGCCGCCACCAGCGCGGCGGCGGCCACCGCCTGGAGGGCCACGTCGGAGTCCAGGTCGTCCTCCTCCCCGGCGGCCTCGGCCAGCACGGCCCGGATCAGCTCGGCGCGCTGCGCCGGGGCGGTCTCGTCGAGGCTGCCTCCGAAGTCGGCGGCGGTGTCGTTGTCGAAGTGGCCGGTGTCCCAGGCGCCCATGGTGTTTCTCCTCCTGTGGTGGTGCGGCGATCTTCGCAACGGCCGCTGACAGTGGGGGTGGGGAGGTTTCGGGGTGGGAGGTTTCGGGGCGAGGGGCGAGGGCGGTTCCGGGACGGGAACGCGAACGGCGAGCCGGGGTCGGCTCGCCGTTCGGTGGTGCGGTGGTGCGGTGCTACGGGGGATCAGCCGAAGGGGCTGGCCGGGGGCGGGGGCGGCGGAGCCTGGGGCTGGGCCGGGGCGGGGGCGCTGGGGGCGGCCGCGCCGAACGGGTTGAAGTCCGGCGGCGGGACCTTCACCAGGCGGCCCTTGGTCGGGTCGGCCTCCTCCGGCTCCTCGGCCTGGCCCGCGGCGGGCGCGGCCGGGGCTGCGGCGGCGAAGGGGTTGAAGTCGGCCGGCGGGACCTTGACCAGGCGGCCCTTGGTGGGGTCCGCCTCCTCCGGTTCGGCGGCCGGAGCCGGGACGATCGGCGGGGCGCTCGGACGCGGGGGGATGTTCGCGGCCGGGGCGGGGGCGGCGGTCGGAGTGGTCACGGTGCCGAACGGGTCGGACGGCTCGGAGGAGAGCGTCGTCCCGAACGGGTCGGCGGCGGCCGGACGCGGGGCCGGAGCCGCCGGGGCGGGGACCGGTGCGGTGGGTGCGGCCGGGGCCGCGGCGGCGGGTGCGGGGGCGAGGGACGCGAAGGGGTTGAAGTCGGCCGGCGGGACCTTGACCAGGCGGCCCTTGGTCGGGTCGGCCTCCTCCGGTTCGGCGGCCGGGGCTGCCGGGGCGGGCGCGGCCGGGGCTGCGGCGGCGAAGGGGTTGAAGTCCGCCGGGGGGACCTTGACCAGGCGCCCCTTGGTGGGGTCCGCCTCCTCGGGCTCCTGGGGCGGCGCGGGAGCGGCCGGTGCCGGGGCGCCGAAGGGGTCGCTGCCCGCGAACGGGTCGCTGCCTGCGAAGGGGTCGGCGGCGGCCGGTGCGGTGGGTGCGGTCGGGGCTGCCGGGGCGGGTGCGGGGGCGAGGGAGGCGAAGGGGTTGAAGTCGGCCGGGGGACTTTGACCAGGCGGCCCTTGGTGGGGTCGGCCTCCTCGGGCTCCTCGGCCGAGGCCGGGGCTGCCGGGGCGGGTGCTGCGGCGGCGAAGGGGTCGCTGCCTGCGAAGGGGTCGGGTGCGGCCGGGGCGGCGGGCGCGGCCGGGGCCGCGGCGGAGGGCGCCGGGGTGAGGGACGCGAAGGGGTTGAAGTCCGCGGGCGGGACCTTGACCAGGCGGCCCTTGGTCGGGTCGGCCTCCTCCGGTTCGGCGGCCGGGGCTGCGGCCGGTGCCGAGGCGGCGAACGGGTCGCTGCCTGCGAAGGGGTCGGGTGCGGCCGGGGCGGTGGGTGCGGTCGGGGCTGCGGCGGCGGGTGCGGGGGCGAGGGAGGCGAAGGGGTTGAAGTCGGGCGGCGGGACCTTGACCAGGCGGCCCTTGGGCTCCCCGTCCTCGTCGATCGGCGAGGCAGGGGCCGGGGCGGGCGCCGGGGCGGCGAACGCGTCCGTGGAGGCCAGCACCGGGGAGGCGGTGCTCTGCGCGGGCAGGTCGCCCGGGGCCGGGGTGCCGAACGGGTTGAAGTCGGAGGGCGGCACCCGCACCGCCGTGCCCGGCGGGTTCTCGGGCTGCTCGGGCGCAGCGGCGACCGGCACCTGCACCTGCACCGGCGGAGCGGGGGCCTGGGCCTGGGCCTGGGCGGGCACCGGCGTGGGCGCGGGTGCGGCCGGGGGCGCGGCGGCCGGCTGGGCGGGGAGGGTCCGTCCGACCGGTACCGGGGTCGGGGCCACCGACACGCCGTCCCAGGCGAGTTGGACGGTGCAGAGCAGGTCGGCGAACACCTCGGTGTACACGTCCCAGTCCTCGGGGTCCGAGGTGGTCAGCTGGACGGTCAGCACGGTGGCCCCGTCCGGCATCGGCAGGAACGCCTCGACCACGGTGCTCACCACCCGGCCGCTCGGGTCCTCGTCCCGCAGCTCCTTCAGCGCGGGCACGGCCCGGGTCTCGACCAGCAGCGCCGCCGGGCCGGACGGCAGCAGCACCGTCCACACCTCGGCGTACGGGCGCTCGGTGGACAGGTCCACCGCCAACTCCTGGATCGGCTGGGAGCACTGGACGGTCGACACCACCAGCGACACCCGGGAGCGCCGGCCGTTCACCAGCAGCGCGCCGACACCCGCGTACGCGACGTCCGCCGCCGCGAAGTGCTCGGCGAGCATCGCCGCGACCACCGCGAAGTCGTTGCGCTCGGCCGGGGTGCCGCCCGAGAACACCTCCTCGGCGGTCTCCGCCAGGTGTGCGGACAGCGCGTTGCCCGAGCCGCGGACCGTCAGGGTGTGGAACGCGGGCGGCACCACCAGCCGGGCCTCCACACCGGAGCCGGTCGACAGCTCGTCGGGCGCGACGGTCGTCCGGGGCTCCGCGAGCGCCGCGAGCGCCGGGGTGAACCCGGCCACGGTCTCGTCGTCCAGCCCGACCGGCTCGACGGACAGCCGCAGCGCGGCGGCCGACGGCACGTCGGTCAGGCCGAGCACGGACGCCCCGAAACGCTGGGCCAGCACCGGGACGGCCTCGCGGCCGGCGGCGGCGTTCGGACGGCGGACGCTGGACACCTCGACGACGGTGCCGAGCTTCGGCACGGCGAGCAGGCCGGGGCCGATCTGGCTGATCCGCAGGCCGAACAGGGCCTTGGCGGCCGGGTGTTCGGAGTGGCGGAACGCGGTGAGGGCGTCGGCCTGGTAATGGGTGGCACGGCTGCCGAGAAGTGCGGCGCACGCCGCGTCCAGCGTGGCCGTGATCCGGTCTGCGGCGGCGAAGCCGTCCTGCGTCATTCGCCGAGCCCCCTCGTTCTCGGGTGTGGACAGTTCAGCCAATTCTTATCAGACCGGGACCGTGCGGGTCGGTGGGTTGGCCGGGGGCGACCGGGGCTCAGGGAGCGGGCGGAGCGGCCAGCCGGAACAGGGCCTCGGTGAGGGCCGGGGCGGTGAAGGTCGCGGCGAGATCGCGGACCAGCAGGGCGGTCGGGCCGTCGGGGCGTTCCTCGGCGAAGAACTCGCCGAGCAGGGCGGCCAGTTCGGGGTCCCGGGTGGCGGTGAGGGCGAGCGCGGCGACCAGCTCCTGGACCAGCTGGAGCTGCAGCGTCTCGACCGGGACGGGCTTGTCGGACAGCCAGTCCAACGAGCTGATCTCGGCGTTGGCGATCCAGGCCCGGACGGTGCGGCGCAGGATCGGACTGGGCGCCGGCACGCCGAGGTGCAGCAGGATCTGCTCCTGCGCGGCCCGCCGGACCTGGTCGATGACGGCGTCCGCGTCCGGGCTGGCCGCGACCGAACCACCGCGCAGCAGCGCGGTGAAACCGGCCGCGTGGGACTGCACGAAGTCGAGGTAGCGGCCCATCACCCGGTACAGGCGCTCGGAGAGCGGGCCCTCGCCCGGCTCCTCGAACCGCCCGGCGAGCTCGCGCCCGGCCCGGCGCAGCGCCTCCTCGTACAGGGCCTGCTTGCCCGGGAAGTAGTGGTACACCAGCGGGCGGGAGGCGCCGGCGGCCGCGGCGATGTCGTCGATCGAGACGTCCTCGGGCGCGCGGTCCGAGAACAGCTGCAGCGCCACCGCGATGAGCTGCTCGCGGCGCTCGTCGACGCTCAGCCGCCGCCGGGGCGCACGGGCGGCAGGACGCTGTTCCTCCGCGAGGGGGGCCGCGGACGGCGTACGGGAAGCCATGCGGCCCACCCTAGTTCTTCGGACGTGGCGGGGGCGACGAGGAGGAGTGGGGACGGGGAGGGGAGAGATAGGGGCGAGTGGGCGTGGGGGCGGCGAGGAGGGGCGGAGGTGGAGAGAAGGGCGTGGCGGCGGCGAGGAGGAGCAGGGGAAGGGGCAGAGAGGAGAAGGGGAGAGGCGCGGGGCGGGCGGGGCGGGGTCAGGGGGTGGGGCGTTGGGACAGGTAGCGGCGGTAGGCTTCGCGGCCGTCGGGGACGAAGTCCCAGGTGGTGAGGCGTTCGGCGAGTTCGTCCTCGGTGAGCCAGGCGTGCCAGGCGACTTCGGACTCCTGGGGGTGCACCGGGCCGTCCCACTCGGCTTCGTGGACGTCGGACCACCAGCTGTAGCGGTCGCCGTCGGTGTAGAGGAAGCGGAAGAGCGGGCGGGTGCGGATGCCGGTGACGCCGAGTTCCTCCTCGGCCTCCCGGACGGCGGCCTCGGGGTAGCTCTCGCCGGTGCCGACCACGCCGCCGACGAAGCAGTCGTACGCGCCTGGGGCGAACGCCTTGGTGTCGGTGCGGCGGTGGGTGAAGATCCGGCCCTGCGGGTCGCGGACCAGGACGAAGACGCAGCGGTGGATCAGGCCGTCGCGGTAGACCTCGGAGCGCGGGGCGGTGCGCAGGACGCGGTCCTGTTCGTCGACCACGTCGAGGATCTCGTCCGGGTTGGTGGCGGGGACGTCGGCGGGGGCGTTCGCGGGGGAGTCGGCGGGGTTGTCCATGTCCGCCATTGTGACGTGCTCCGGCGATCCGCGGCGGTGTCACCCGAAAGGGTTGGTATACGTAGGGATCGGCCCGGGAAGGAACCCGGGCGAACCGTCAGGAACCTTTCCCGGGAGCAGAGTTGAAGAACCGCGCCGCCCTCCTGTCCGTCGCCGCCGCCCTGGTCGCGCTCGGCACCGCGCTGCCCGCCTCGGCCGCGCCGGCTCCGGCCGCCGCCGTGAAGTCGGTCCGCTCGGGGCTGGACTGCACCACCTGGATCCACAACAACGACCCGCTGACCGGCGGCGTCGACTGCACCAACAACACCGGTGCCGCGATCACCTTCCACGCCGACATCGTCTGCGGCTGGGCGCCGGACGTGACGGGCAACTCGGTGACGGCCCAGCCGGGCCAGACCCAGGAGTCCTCGGGCCACTGCGCCTTCTACTCCACCGGCATCGGGCACATCGGGTGGACGGTGGAGTGACGTCCCCGGGTGTCTAGGGTGGACGGGTGGAGAGACAGCAGATCCAGGGGTTCACGGCGGACGGGTTCGAGCCGGTCCGGGCGGCCTTCGAGGGCAACTTCCGGCAGTACGGGGAGCTGGGCGCGGCCTTCGCGCTGTACCTCGACGGGCGGAAGGTGGTCGACCTGTGGGGCGGGGACGCCCGGCCGGAGGTCGGGGCCCGGCCGGCCCCGGCGGTCGGCTGGCAGGAGGGGACGGCGCAGGTGCTGCGCTCCGTCACCAAGGGGCTGACCGCCTCCGCCGCCCTGCACCTCGCGCAGCGCGGACTGCTGGACCTGGACGCCCCGGTGGCCGCGTACTGGCCGGAGTTCGGGCGGGCCGGGAAGGGGCGGGTGCCGGTGCGCTGGCTGCTCTCGCACCAGGCCGGGCTGCCCGCGCTGGACGTGCCGCTGCGGATCGAGGACGTGCTGGCCTGGGAGCCGGCCGTCGCGGCCGTCGCCGCCCAGGCCCCCGCCTGGGAGCCCGGCACCGCGCACGGGTACCACCCGCTGACCTTCGGCTGGCTGGTCGGCGAGGTGGTCCGGCGGGCCGGGGGCCGCAGCGTGGGGCGGTACTTCGCGGAGGAGATCGCCGCCCCGCTCGGCCTGGACCTGTGGATCGGCCTGCCCGCCGCCGCGGCCGGCCGGGTCGGCCGGCTGGTCGACCTGCCCGCGCCGGAGGCCGCCGGGCTCGGGCCGGGCGGGATGCGGATGCGCCCCAAGCAGTCGGTGCTGGACGCCTACCGGGACCCGAGCTCGCTGACCGCCCGGGCGTTCGGCTCGGTGCGCAGCAGCGTCGACCTGAACGACCCGGCGGTGCAGGCCGTCGAGGTGCCGGGGGCGGGCGGGATCGGCACCGCCCGTTCGCTGGCCCGGTTCTACGCGGCGCTGATCGGCGCCGCCGACCGGGCCGACGCGCCCGGGCAGCGGCTGCCCGCGCTGTTCGAGCGGGGGACCCTGGCCGAGGCGGCCGGCCCCTCGGTGCAGGGGCCGGACCGGGTGCTGATCGTCAACACGGCCTTCGGCCAGGGCTTCTTCCGGCACGGCGGCACCTCGCCGATGGCCTCCCCGGCGAGCTTCGGCCACCCCGGCCGGGGCGGCTCGCTCGGCTTCGCCGACCCGGAGCTGGGCATCGGCTTCGGCTACGTCACCAACGGCATGCAGCCGGGCGTCACCGGGGACGTCCGCTCCCGGGCGCTGATCGCCGCCGTCCGGCAGTGCCTGGCGGCGCGTGGCTGAACCGGGGGCCCTCGTCGGGGGAGGCCCTATGCCTGGCCGGTGTCGAAGTGGCTGACCCGGCCGTCCGGGGCGACGGTGAAGCGCCAGGCGGTGCGCATCTCGCCCCAGGTGTCGTTGCGGTAGTCGGCGACCAGGGCGCGGCCGCCGGACTTCTCGGTCTGCACCTCGATGTGCCCGTGCGAGGAGAAGATCTCCCGGTCGACCCAGTCCGCCAGGTCGCGTTCGGATCCGTCGTCGGACATCGTGGCGTCCTCGGTCAGGGCGGCGAAGAAGGCGGTGCGGTCACCGGAGTTGACGGCTCCGAGCAGGCGGCGGACGGCCGGGTCGGAGAGTTTGTCGACGGCGATGGTCATGACGGCTGGCTCCTTGTCGGTGGGGCGGATGCTGCCTCGACGTGACCACGCCGGACCGCCGCCCGCCAGCCGCCGTGGGCCACTCGGAGACCGCCCCGCCGCCCGCACGGCCCGGGACGGCCTCGCGTGGCGTGCCGAGGGGTGCCCGGATTCGTGTGATTTCATCCCGATATGAGGGATATCCGGGAATCTGTGCACGGAAGGGAGCCCCGATGGGACCGGCCGAACTGCTCGTCCTGACCTTCCCCGAGGCGACGATCAGCGCCGAAGCGGCCATCGCGCTGGTCCGGCTGCGGGACGCGGCCGGGGTCCGGGTGATCGACTCGCTGGCGGTGCTCCGGGACGCCGAGGGCGAGGCCACCTACGGGGAGCTCACCGACTTCGAGCACCTGCGGGGCGTCGCGGGGCTGGACGCGGAGGAACTGCCGCTGATCGGGCCCGAGGACGCCCAGGAGGTGGCCGAGCTGCTGGAGCCCGGCAGCTCGGCGCTGATCGTGCTGATCGAGCACCTGTGGGCCGCGGAGGCGGCCGCGGCGCTGCGCGCGGTCGGCGGCCGGATCGCCTCCGGGGTGCGCATTCCGCCGGAGAACATCGAGGAAGCCGTCCGCGCCGCCGAGGCGCGCGTCGCGGCGGGAGAGTGAGGACGGCGTGTTCCGACCGATGAGGCCGATCCGGCCGGTCCGGGCGGTCCGCCCGGTGGGCCGCCCGCTGGCCCGCGGGCTGGTGGTGGGCGGTGCCGCGTACGCGGCGGGCCGGGCCGGGGCCCGGCGGGCCGCCGAGGAGCAGGACCAGGACCGGGCGATCGCCGAGCTGCAGGCCGAGCAGGACCGGGCCGCGCAGCAGCAGGCGGGGCAGCCGCCGGCCTACGCCCCGCCGCCGGCCGCACCGGCACCGGCTGCCGCGCCCGCGGCCCCCGCCGCGGGTGGCGAGGACGTGGCGAGCAAGCTGGCCCAGTTGGCGCAGCTGGTGCAGCAGGGGCTGCTCACCCCGGAGGAGTTCGCCGCCGCGAAGGCCAGGCTGCTGGCCTGAGCGCGGGCGGCGGACCCGGGGCGGACGGTGCCGGGTGCGGCGTTCGCGGGGTGCGGCGGTGTCCGCGGCGGCCGGCCGGGGCCGGTGGTCACCACAGCTGGTCCCACCACCAGGCGATCTCGGGGTAGGGCGGCGGGGTGAGCCGGCCGTCGGCGGGCCGTTCGGCGCGCACGGCGGCCGGCAGCGTTCCCGGGGTGCGCTCGGTGTAGCGGGCGGAGGTGAAGCCCCACTCCAGGTTGCCGCTCACCAGGTTGGACAACTGCTGGATGTAGCGCCGCAGTTCGGCCCCGGCCCGGCGGCCGGTGCGGTCGGAGAGGCGGAGGAACAGGCACATGGTGCGGTCGTGCAGGGCGGCGGCCTCCTGCAGGGCCTGTTCCTGTCCGCAGTCCAGGTGGCGCTGGAGCGCGTCCACGATGTTGCTCTCCAGGGCGCCGTGGTCGTCCTCGCGGCGGTAGGAGTAGACGTCGGCCGAGACCAGCACCAGGAACTTGGCGGCCTCGGTGAGTGCGTGCACCCGGGGCGAGTCCAGTTGGGACTGCGGGATGGCGGTGCGCTCGCAGACCTCGATGATCTCGATGCAGGAGCGGCTGCCGCGGTCCAGCGGACCGATCGTCAGGTACTCGGCCAGCGTCATCGGCCGGCGCTCGGAGCGGTAGGCGACGACGGTGGCGGCGCCCATGAAGGACTCCAACTGGCTGTCCGCCCAGCGCTTGACCGACAGCGCTGGGGCCCAGACCCGGGCCCGTTCGAACACGTCGCGCACCGCGCCGACGTACAGGTCGGTCTCGTGCGGGTGGGAATTCGCGGAATTGATAACAGCGAGTAGCGTGGCTGCTATGGTGAGTACACGGGACGGGTCCCGGCTGAGCCTGCCGGTGTCCCACTCGTCGTCCAGTGTGAGCATGCTGCACAGCCACTGAGAGACCAGCTCCAGCCCGGTGGTGCCCTCGGCGTCCTTGGCGATCCGGCAGACGAACTCGTGCGCGCCGATGGCCAGGAGGCGGCGGCGGCGTTCCGCGTCCGAAGCGAAGCCCATCGTTTCGAGCCACAGTTCGGTGCTCTTGCCGACGGCTTCGTGATCGGGGTGCAGGCCGGACGGGATGGGGCAGAAAAGCGGGGGTATTGCAGCCAACGTGTCTCCAGTGCGGCCTGTTTCCGGTGCGGCGCCGATCAAGGGATGCGCGGTCCCGGCGATGGCCTTCCCCCGAGAAGATCAACTACACCCTTGTAGCCCGAAAGTTATCCGATCGGATCGTCAGATGTCATGGCTGGTAAGGCATTTGCCCCGGGCAACGCCTTCTAACCCTGCGTCAGGCACCCCTGCCTGCACGAACGCCGCCCGCGCGGCCCGCGACGGCGCTAAGGTCGGGAACGGAGTGCCGGACGGCGAGTCGGAGGGACGGACGTGGCCGAAGAGCAGAACGGGCCGCAGGAGCGGGAGGCCGGCGCGGAGCCGGTCGGCCAGCGGCTGTGGGAGCGCGATCAGGAACTGCGTTCCGTCGATCAGGCCGTGGACAGGCTGTGCCGGGAATTCGCCGCCGGCGGTCTGAGGATCGGCGAACTACTGGTCTTCTCCGGATCGCCCGGCATCGGCAAGACCTCCATGCTGGAGCAGGTCCGCCGGATCGCCGGCGCCCGCCAGGACTCGACCGTGCTGTTCGCCCGCGGCAACGAGCGGCAGCGCCGGGAGCCGTTCCGGGTGCTGCGCCAGCTGCTCCTGCCGGTGCTCAGCGACCTGACCGAGGC
Organism: Kitasatospora sp. YST-16; assembly: GCF_026802215.1. Classification (NCBI taxonomy): domain Bacteria; kingdom Bacillati; phylum Actinomycetota; class Actinomycetes; order Kitasatosporales; family Streptomycetaceae; genus Kitasatospora; species Kitasatospora sp. YST-16. The sequence continues at coordinate 1,260,390 of NZ_CP113837.1, read as the reverse complement.
CGAGGTCGAGGAGGTCTTCGGCAGCTGGCACAACATCGTCGCCCCGGCCGTCGGACTGGCCCCGCCGTCCGACGAGGTCGAGCGGATCGACCCGCAGAGCGTCCGCGACGGCCTGGACTTCGTCATCACCCAACTCGCGCCCCGGCGCGCCCCGTTGGTGGTGATCGTCGACGACCTGCACGCCGTCGACCAGGAGTCGCTGACCTGGCTGGCGTCCTTCGCGGTGCGGGCCCGGGAGCTGCCCGTGCTGCTGGTCTTCGCCTACCGGCACGAGTTCGAGGAGGAGGCCCGGGCGCTGGCCCAGCAGATCCACGAACGGGCCGCCCGCAAGCACGAGTTGCTGCCGCTCAACCCGGTGTCGGTGGCCGCCATCGTGCACGGCGAGTTCGCCGAGGCCGACGACGCGTTCTGCCGCCAGGTCTGGGCGGTCACCGCCGGCGGCCCGTACGACACGGTGGCGCTGCTGCGCGAGGTCCGCGACCAGAACCTCGAACCGGTCGAGGAGAACTCGCCCCGGCTGCGCGACCTGGCCGCCGCGGCCCGCGGCGAGGGCCGCGACTACTGGCTGGACAAGCTCGGCACCACCGTCCTGCAGTTCGCCTGGGCCGCCGCCCTGCTCGGCACCGAGATCAAGGAGGACCTGGCCGGCCGGATCTGCGGGCAGGGCCCCGCCCAGTCCGGCGAGTCCGTCCAGGCGCTGCGCCGGATGCGGGTGCTCACCAGCCAGCCCAACGGCAGGCTGGAGTTCGTCCACCCGCTGATCGCCACCTCGATCTACCAGTCGATCCCGCCCGGCGTCCGCACCGGCATGCACGGCATCGCCGCCACCGCGATCGAGAACAGCGGCGGCTCGTTGCTCTCCTCCTCCCGCCACCTGCTGGAGACCCACCCCGGCGAGGGCGACGACGTCATCGTCCGCAAACTGCGCCGGGCCGCCGCCGAGAACCTGGCCATCGGCGCCCCCGAAGCCGCCCGCCGCTGTCTGGAGCGCGCCCTCAACGAGCCGCCGGACGAGGAGGACCAGGCCGAGGTGCTGTACGAACTCGCCTGCGCCAGCCTGCTCACCGACCCCGAGGCCACCGCCAACCAGCTGCGCCGCGCCATCGACATGGACAACGGCCTCAGCCCCGACCTGCGGGTCGAGGCGGTGTTCCGGCTCTCCGAGGTGATCGCCCACAGCGGCGACCTGAGCGCGGCCGCCGCGCTCTGCCTGGACGAGTCCGAGCGCGCCCCCGAGGGCCCCGGCCGGATCCGGCTGCTGGTCGCCCACCTGCTGTACACCGCCCTGCAGCGGGACGAGGAGGACGGGCCCGGGCGCGCCGAGCGGGTCCGCCGGCTGGTCGCCGAGGTCGACCCGGACAGCGAGGTCGCCCACCCGGTCCGCGCCCTGTACGCCTGGGACCTCACGCTCCGGGGCGGCAGCGCCGCCGACGCCCTGCGGGCCGCCGAGGACGCCCTGGTCGACGGCCGGCTGCCGCGCGGCCTGGGCTGGACCAACACCACCTGGAACTTCGAACTGCCCGCGCTGCTCGGCCTGTGCTTCGCCTACAACGACGAACTCGCCCGCGCCGAGAAGCTGTTCAGCTCCGCCATCCTGGAGTTCGAGATCGCCGGGTGGAGCGGCGCGCACCGCGGCTTCGCCTACTTCCTGATGGGCTACGCCCGGCTGCGCCGCGGCTTCCTCCCGGAGGCCGAGGACTTCCTGCGCCGCGGCCTGCGGATCGCCGACCGGATGGGCACCGGGCTGCCGCTGACCTGGAACCTGGTCGGCGCGCTGATCGACACCCTGCTGGCCCGCGGCCGCGACCACGAGGCCTGGGAGATCGCGGTCAAGTACCGCTTCCTGCCGCCCTACCACCAGACCGCGCTGCTGCTGCCCGACGTGGCCACCATCTACGGCAAGCTGCTGATCTCGCGCGGCGACTACGGGATGGCCGTCGAGGTGCTCGCCGAGACCGGCACCCGGCTGGACAAGCGCGGCTGGCGCTCCACCGTGCACGCCCCGTGGGCCGGCTACCTGGCGGTGGCGATGGCGCACCTGGACCTGCCGTCCGCCCGGAAGAACGGCGAGGACGCGGTGGCCCGGGCGATGGTGTCCGGCTCGCCGTCCGCGATCGGCACCGCGCTGCGGCTGGCCGCCAGCGTCTGGGAGGGCGTGCACGCCGTCGAGCTGCTCCAGGAGGCGGTCGGCTGGCTGGGCCGCTCCCCGGCGAGCTTCGAGCACGCGCACGCGCTGGTCGACCTCGGGGCCGCGCTGGTGCAGGTCGGCCGCAGCCTGGAGGCCGCGGAACACCTGTACCAGGGCATGGAGTTGGCCAAGCACTGCGGCGCGGACGGGCTGGAGGTGCGGGCCCGCAACGTGCTGGCCTCGGCCGGGCTGCAGCCGAGCCGGCCGCCGGCCCCGCCCAAGGACGCCCTCAACCCGCAGGAGTGGGAGGTGGCCCGGCTGGCGGTCCGGCCGCTGCCGCCGCAGCGGATCGCCGAGGAGCTGGGTATCCCGCTGGGGATCGTCAAGCAGCGGCTGGCCGCCGTGCACCGCAAGCTCGGCACCGGACCGGAGGGCCTCGCGGACGCCCTCGGGATGCCCACCGACGGCCCCGGGCAGGCCGGCTGACGGCCCGGCCGATCCGGTCGGCGCGCGGGGCGGGTCGCCGGTCCGCGCGCCGGGTCGGGCTACGCTGACCGGGCAGGATGATCACGAACCGAGGAGCAGCCCCATGACCGCGCCGGCCGAGCCCACCGAGGTGCACCGGGCACCGTACGACCACTCCGGGGCCGGGATGGGCCTGGAGCGCTGGACGCTGCGGGCCGGGCCGGTCGAGGCGACCGTGATCACCCTGGGCGCCGCGCTGCACACCCTGACCGCCCCGGACCGCTCCGGCACCCCCGCCCAACTGCTGCTCACCAGCGAGGACGTGGGCACCCTGCTCGGCCCGGCCAAGCACTACGGGGTCACCGTCGGCCGGTACGCCAACCGGATCGCGGACAGCCGGATCACCCTCGACGGCGAGGACCACCCGCTGCTGCCCACCGGCCGCGGCGTCACCCTGCACGGCGGCCCCGACTCCTTCTCGCACCGGGTGTGGGACGCCGAGGAGATCCCCGGCGGGGTGCGGATGCACCTGCACTCGCCGGACGGCGACCAGGGCTTCCCGGGCGCCCTGGACGTCTGGGTGGACTTCACCCTCACCGGCTCCGACCTGGCCATCTCCTACCGGGCGGTGACCACCAAGCCGACGGTGCTCAACCTGACCAACCACGCCTACTTCAACCTGGCCGGCGAGGGCCGCGGCGACGTGCTGGGCCACCTGCTGACCGTCGACGCCGACGCGTACACCCCGGTCGACGAGCGGCAGATCCCGTACGGCCCGTACGAGCCGGTGGCGGGCACCCCGTTCGACTTCACCGCCGCCCGGGCGATCGGCGAGCAGATCCACGACGGGCACCCGCAGCTGAAACTTTCACGCGGCTACGACCACAACTGGGTGCTGCGCGAGCGGCCCGCGGACGGGCCGCCGGTGCGCGCCGCGCTGCTGGCGGACCCGGGCAGCGGGCGGACGCTGGAGGTGCTGACCACCGAGCCGGGCATCCAGGTGTACACCGCGAACGGCTTCGACGGCGCGGTCACCGGCCCGTCCGGGACGGCCTACGGCCCGTACGCCGGGGTGGCGCTGGAGACCCAGCACCACCCGGACTCGCCGCACCAGCCGTCGTACCCGTCGACCGAGCTGCGGCCGGGGCAGGAGTTCCGGTCCACCACCGTGCTGCGGCTGGGCACCGCCGGCTGAGCCGCGGCTGATCGAGGAGCCCCCGGGAGCGCTGCTCCCGGGGGCTCTTCCGTGCCCGGCGACTGCAAGGAGTTTCCGCAAGGCGACGGATGGTCAAGACGCGTGACGGCAACTCTAAGGACACGTGGACGTAACGATCGCCGTCGCCTTGCAGAAACTTGCTGCAAGGACTTTCAGCAATGCTTGCCGCGCTGTTACGTTCCTGCTCAAGCCCGGCGGCCGCAACGGCGCAGTCGGCTTCGGACAGCCATTATGCGCCGTCCTCCTCCATCTCGGGCACCCCCACCTTTCCTAGGAGTTTCCATGCGGCGTGGCATCGCGGCCTCCGCTCTCGTTGCGGCTCTGGCAGTCACCATGGCGGCCTGCAGCAGCAGCGGCTCCGGCTCGGACAGCAAGAGCGACGGACCGGTCACCATCACCTACTGGGACACCTCGAACGCGACCAACGAGGCCCCGAACTACCAGGAGCTGGTCAAGAAGTTCGAGGCCGCGAACCCGAACGTCAAGGTCAACTTCGTGAACGTGCCGTTCGACACGGCGCAGAACAAGCTCCAGACCGCGATGGGTGCCAAGGGCGCGCCGGACGTCTTCCGCGCCGAGGTGGGCTGGACCTCCGCCTTCGCCAAGGCCGGCTACCTGGAGCCGCTGGACGGCACCCCCGCGCTGACCGACGCCTCCGTCTTCCAGCCCTCGCTGATCCAGCAGGCCAAGTACTCGGGCAAGACCTACGGCGTGCCGCTGGTCACCGACACCCTGGCGCTGATGTACAACAAGGAGCTCTTCGCCAAGGCCGGCATCACCGCCGCCCCCACCACCTGGGACGAGCTCAAGGCCGACGCCGCGCAGCTGAAGGAGAAGGCCGGCGTCGACGGCTTCTGGCTGAAGGCCGCGGACGGCTACTACGCCATGCCGTTCCTGTACGGCGAGGGCACCAACATGGTGGACGCCGCCGGCAAGAAGATCACCATCAACTCGCCCGAGGCCGTCAAGGCCATCGACACCTACAAGTCGATGTTCACCTCGCCCGGCACGGTCAAGGCCGACGTCACCACCGACGCCTACGCCCACATGATGGACGCCTTCAACAACGGCAAGGTCGCGGCCATCATCCAGGGCCCGTGGGAGGTCACCAACGTCTACAAGGGCGCCGCGTTCGCCGACAAGAAGAACCTCGGCATCGCCGCCGTCCCGAACGGCTCCACCGGCAAGGGCGGCGCCCCCACCGGCGGCCACAACGTCTCCGTCTACGCCGGCTCCGACGCCGCCCACAAGGCCGCCGCCGAGAAGCTCGCCGCGTTCCTGACCTCCGCCGAGAGCCAGACCTTCCTCGCGCTGAAGAACGGCACCCTGCCCACCCGCAGCGACGCCTACACCGCCGAGGTCAAGGCCAACCCCGGCATCGCGGACTTCCAGGCGATCCTGACCTCCGCCCAGCCGCGGCCCGAACTGCCCGAGTACGCCTCGCTGTTCGGCTCCTTCGGCACCGCCCTCGGCAAGATCGTCCAGGACCAGGCCGACACCAAGGCCGGCCTGGAGGCCACCGAGGCCGACTACGCGAAGCTCCTCCCGGACTTCAAGAAGTAATCGGATCGGCCGCCCGGCCCACACCTGACGGTGGGCCGGGCGGACCCGTCAGTCCCCCAGCAGTCGCCGAGGCAGGCGGCGGACCTCCCGGAGAAGGTGTCTTTCCATGGCAGTTGCGGTCGCACAGCGCATCAGGCTGTCGTACTCGAAGTACTGGTACGCGTACGCGATGATCGCGCCGGTCGTGATCGTCCTCGGGGTGCTGGTCGGCTACCCGCTGGCGCGCGGCATCTACCTGACCCTGACCAACGCCAACAGCCTCAACGTCGGCCGGCAGATCGGCGTCAACCACATCCCCGACAGCTTCGACTTCATCGGGCTGCAGAACTACGCGGACGTGCTGTGGGGGCCGACCGCCTACGACCGCTTCTGGTCGCACCTGATCTGGACCGTGCTGTGGACCGGGATCTGCGTGCTCCTGCACTACAGCATCGGCCTGGGCCTGGCGCTGCTGCTCAACCGGAAGATCCGCGGCCGCGGCCTGTACCGGCTGGTGCTGATCCTGCCCTGGGCGGTGCCGACCTTTGTCACCGTCTTCTCCTGGCGCCTCATGCTCGCCGACGGCGGCGCCGTCAACGCGTTCCTCTCCTTCCTGCACCTGCCCGAACCCGCCTGGCTGTCCGACCCGCTGGCGCAGAAGGCCGCCGTGATCATGGTCAACACCTGGGTCGGCGTGCCGTTCATGATGATCTCGCTGCTCGGCGGCCTCCAGTCGATCCCGCAGGAGCTGTACGAGGCCGCCGAGATGGACGGCGCCACCCCCTGGCAGCGCTTCCGCCACGTCACCCTGCCCGGCCTGCGCAGCGTCTCCTCCACCGTGGTGCTGCTCGGCGTGCTGTGGACCTTCAACCAGTTCGCGCTGATCTTCCTGCTGTTCGGCTCCGGTGCCCCCGACGCGCAGATCCTGGTCACCTGGGCCTACCGCCTCAGCTTCGGCCAGCAGCCCGCCGACTACGCGCAGTCCGCGACCTACGGGATCCTGCTGCTGTCGATCCTGATCGTCTTCACCACCTTCTACCGCCGCTGGCTGGACCGGAACGAGAAGGCCAACGGATGAGCGCCGAGACCGTCCCCCAGACCGAGGAACCCGACCAGGCAGGCAGCCCCATGACACTCACCGCCGACCGCCCCGCCGCCGACACGGCCCCCGCGAAGCGACCCGCCAAGGTCCGGCTGCGCGGCCAGTCCTCCCCGCTGGCCGCCGCGCTCACCCACGTCGCCCTGGTCGTCGCCAGCCTGATCGCGCTGTTCCCGGTGGTCTACATCGCGTACATCTCGCTCGGCCCGGACGACAACGACTACCTGCACCCGGCGGCGATCCTCGACAAGATGACCTTCGCCAACTACGGCAAGGTCATGAACGACACCGGGTTCTTCACCTGGTTCGGCAACTCGGCGATCGTGGCCGCCGGCACCACCGTGATCGGCGTGCTGATCGCCGCCTCCACCGGCTACGCGGTCTCCCGGATGCGCTTCCCCGGCCACCGCCAGCTGATGTGGACCCTGCTGGTCACCCAGATGTTCCCGATCGCGGTCCTGATCGTGCCGATGTACTACATCCTGTCGAACCTCGGGATGCTGGACACCTACACCGGCCTGATCCTGGTCTACTCGGCCACCATCGTCCCGTACTGCGCCTGGCTGATGAAGGGCTACTTCGACACCATCCCGGTGGAGATCGACGAGGCCGGCCGGGTCGACGGGCTCTCCCCGTTCGGCACCTTCTGGCGGCTGATCCTGCCGCTGGCCCGCCCGGGCCTGGCGGTGGCCGCGTTCTACTCCTTCCTCACCGCCTGGGGCGAGGTCGCCTACGCCTCGACCTTCATGCTCTCGTCCGACAAGTACACCCTGGCGGTCGGCCTGTCCTCGTTCGTCAGCGAGCACGACCACCAGTGGCAGCTGATGGCCGCCACCTCGGTGCTCATCGCCATCCCCGCCGCGGTCGTCTTCTACCTCGTGCAGCGCCACCTGGTCACCGGCCTGACGGCCGGCGCCGCGAAGTCCTGAACCCGCGCCACCTCCACGTCACTTCCACAGCCTCCGAGGGATGACTGTCCAATGACCCAGAACCTGGCCGACGCCTCCCGGCCCGCCGCCGTTCCCGCCGCTCGGACGACTGCTGCGACCACCGGGGCCTCCAGAGGCGGTTGGTGGCGGGACGCGGTCATCTACCAGGTGTACCCGCGCAGCTTCGCCGACGGCAACGGCGACGGCATGGGCGACCTGCCGGGCATCCGCAGCCGGCTGCCCTACCTGCGCGACCTGGGCGTGGACGCGGTGTGGCTCTCGCCGTTCTACGCCTCCCCGCAGGCCGACGCCGGCTACGACGTGGCCGACTACCGGGCCGTCGACCCGATGTTCGGCACCCTGCTGGACGCCGACGCGCTGATCCGCGACGCCCACGACCTGGGCCTGCGGATCATCGTCGACCTGGTCCCCAACCACTCCTCCGACCAGCACGAGTGGTTCCAGCGCGCGCTGCGCGAGGGCCCCGGCTCCCCGCTGCGCGAGCGCTACCACTTCCGCCCCGGCAAGGGCGAGGACGGCGAACTGCCGCCCAACGACTGGGAGTCCATCTTCGGCGGCCCGGCCTGGACCCGCACCACCGACCCGGACGGCACCCCCGGCGACTGGTACCTGCACCTGTTCGCCCCCGAGCAGCCCGACTTCAACTGGGACAACCCGGCGGTCGCCGACGAGTTCCGCTCCATCCTGCGGTTCTGGCTCGACATGGGCGTCGACGGCTTCCGGATCGACGTCGCCCACGGCCTGGTCAAGGCCCCCGGCCTGCCCGACCTCGGCAGCCACGACCAGCTCAAGCTGCTCGGCAACGACGTCATGCCGTTCTTCGACCAGGACGGCGTGCACGCCATCTACCGCAGCTGGCGGCAGATCCTCGACGAGTACCCCGGCGACCGGATCGGCGTCGCCGAGGCCTGGACCCCGACCGTCCAGCGCACCGCCAACTACGTCCGCCCCGACGAGCTGCACCAGGCGTTCAACTTCCAGTACCTGGGCACCGGTTGGGACGCCGCCGCGCTGCGCGAGGTGATCGACGTCTCGCTCGACTCGATGCGCCCGGTGCAGGCCCCCACCACCTGGGTGCTCTCCAACCACGACGTCACCCGGCACGCCACCCGGTTCGCCAACCCGCCCGGCCTGGGCACCCAGATCCGCACCCCCGGCGACCGCGTCCTCGGCCTGCGCCGGGCCCGCGCCGCCACCCTGCTGATGCTCGCGCTGCCCGGCTCCGCGTACGTCTACCAGGGCGAGGAGCTCGGCCTGCCCGACGTCACCGACCTGCCCGACGAGGTCCGCCAGGACCCGTCGTTCTTCCGGCAGGCCGGCCAGGACGGCTTCCGCGACGGCTGCCGGGTCCCGATCCCGTGGTCCGGCACCGAGGCCCCCTACGGCTTCGGCCCGAACGAGGGCGGCCCCAGCTGGCTGCCGCAGCCCGCCGAGTGGGCCGGCCTCTCGGTGGAGGTCCAGACCGGTGACCCGACCTCCACGCTGGAGCTGTACCGCTCCGCGCTGGCCGTCCGCCGCGCGCAGCCCGCGCTCGGCGCCGGCACCGGCGTCGAGTGGCTGCCCGCCCCCGAGGGCGTGCTGGCGTTCCGGCGCGAGTCGGCCGAAGGCTCGTTCGTGTGCACCGTGAACACCACCGGCGAAACCGTCCGGATCCCCGCCCCCGGCCGTATGCTGCTGTCCTCCGCCGAGGCTGTCGAGACGGAGAACGGCGTCGAACTCCCGGCCGACAGCACCGCATGGTGGGCGGTCTGACGTGGTTGCAATAGGCTCTGGGATCGTGACTACGGCGCGACTCTCCGACATCGCGGCGCAGGCGGGGGTCAGCGAAGCCACCGTCAGCCGCGTCCTCAACGGCAAGGCGGGCGTCTCCGCGACCACCAGGCAGACCGTGCTGGCCGCGCTCGACGTCCTCGGCTACGAGCGGCCCACCCGGCTGCGCCAGCGCAGTGCCGGGCTGATCGGCCTGATCACCCCGGAGCTCAGCAACCCGATCTTCCCGGCCCTGGCCCAAGTCATCGAACAGGTGCTCAGCCGGCACGGCTACACGCCGGTGCTGTGCACCCAGACCCCGGGCGGCTCCACCGAGGACGAACTCGTCGAGATGCTGGTGGAACGCGGCGTCGCCGGCATCGTGTTCGTCTCCGGACTGCACGCCGACACCACCGCCGACCACGACCGGTACGCCAAACTCACCGGCCGCCAGGTCCCGTTCGTGCTGATCAACGGCTACAGCGAGAAGATCGCCGCGCCGTTCATCTCGCCGGACGACCGGGCCGCGATGTGGATGGCCGTCCAGCACCTGGTCGAGCTCGGCCACGAGACGATCGGCCTCGCGGTCGGCCAGAAGCGGTACGTGCCGGTGCTGCGCAAGATCGAGGGCTTCACGGCCGCCGTGCAGCAGCTCACCGGGCGCACCCCCGAGCAGGCCGAGGAGCTCGTCCACCACACCCTGTTCAGCGTGGAGGGCGGGCACGCCGCGGCCCAGGCGCTGCTCGACAAGGGCTGCACCGCGATCGTCTGCGGCTCCGACATGATGGCGCTCGGCGCGATCCGGGCGGTGCGCCAGCGCGGGCTGACGGTGCCGCAGGACGTCTCGGTGGTCGGGTTCGACGACTCGCCGCTGATAGCGTTCACCGAGCCGCCGCTGACCACCGTCCGCCAGCCGGTCGAGGCGATGGCCACCGCCGCCGTCGACGCCCTGCTGGAGGAGGTCGGCGGGAACCCGACGCAGCGCTCCGAGTTCATGTTCCAGCCCGAGCTGGTGATGCGCGGCTCCACCGGGGCCGGTCCGCGCAACGGCTGAGCGGCGCCCCGTCGGTACGGCCCCCGGGAGGAGCTCCTCCCGGGGGCCGTACCTTTCAGGCGTAGAGCTGTTCGAGGTCGCGGCGGTAGGCGGTGCTGACGGCCTGTCGGCGGACCTTCAGCGAGGGCGTCAGCAGGCCGCGCTCCTCGGTGAACTCGCCCGCCACCACCCGGGCCCGGCGGATCGACTCGGCGCGCGAGACCGTCGCGTTGACGCCCCGCACCGCCTCGGCGAGCGCCGCCAGCACCGCCGGGTGCACCGGGACGGCGCTGGAGAGGTCCACGCCGTCGGGCGCGCCCGGCGGGGTCGGCGGGTCCAGCGCGAGGAAGCGCTCCACCGCCTCCGGGTCCAGGGTGAGCAGCGCGCCCACGTACGGGCGGCCGTTGCCGACCACCAGGGCCTGGCCGACCAGCGGGTGGCCGCGCAGCCGGTCCTCCAGCGGGCCGGGGGAGACGTTCTTGCCGCCGGAGGTCACCAGGACCTCCTTCTTGCGGCCGGTGATCGTCAGGTAGCCGTCCTCGTCCAGCCGCCCCAGGTCGCCGGTGGCGAACCAGTGCGGCCGCCGGGGCCGCGGCGCCCCCAACTCGTAGTAGCCGTCGAAGAGCTGACCGCCGGACAGCAGCACCTCGCCGTCCTCGGCGATCCGCACCGCGCTGCCCGGCACCGGCTGCCCGACCGTGCCCGGACGCGGCCGCAGCGGCGGGTTCACCGTGGACGGGCCGCTGCTCTCGGTCAGCCCGTAGCCCTCGTGCACCAGCACGCCCGCGCCGGCGAAGAACAGCAGCAGCTCCGGGTCGATCGAGGAGCCGCCGCTGATCGCGTACCGCACCCGGCCGCCCATCGCGGCCCGCACCCGCCGGTACACCAGCGCGTCGTACAGGCCGTGCGCCAGCCGCAGCGAGAGCGGCGCCGGGCGGCCGCCGTCCGCCGCGGCCAGCTCGGCCCGGGCGTAGCGCACCGCCACCGCGGCCGCCCGGTCGAACACCTTCACCGCGCCCTTGGCCTGCGCCTCGGCCCGGCCCAACTGGTGGATCTTCTCGAACAGGTAGGGCACGCCGACCAGGAAGGTCGCGCCGAAGGAGGCCAGGTCCGGCCGCAGGTCGGCCGGTTTCAGGGACGGGCTGTGGCCGATCCGGACCCGCCCGTACACGCAGGTCACCTGGATCATCCGGCCCAGCACGTGCGCCAGCGGCAGGAACAGCAGGGTGCACGGCGCCCGGCCGGTCGCCTCCTCGAACACCGGCTCCAGCAGGGCGTGGCAGTTCGCCGCCTCGGTGAGGAAGTTGGCGTGGGTGAGCAGGCAGCCCTTGGGACGGCCGGTGGTGCCCGAGGTGTAGATCAGCGTGGCCTCGTCGTCCGGGCCCTGGGCCCGTCTGCGGCGCGTCAACTCCTCGGCGGGGACGGGGCGGCCCAGCTCGGCGAGGGCGCCGACCGCGTCCTCGTCCAGCCGCCACAGCGGCACCGTCCCGCCGGTGCGGGCGATCGCCACGGTCAGCACCTCGGCGGTGCCGGCGTCCTCCGCGACCGCCAGCACCGCGCCGGAGTCCCGGACGATCCACTCCGCCTGCTCCACCGCGGACGTCGGGTACACCGGCACCACGCAGGCGCCGGCCGCCCAGGCGGCGAAGTCCAGCAGCGTCCACTCGTACCCGGTCCGCGACATCAGCACGATCCGCGCGCCGGGGCCGACCCCGACCGCGACCAGGCCGCGGGCCACCGCCGCGACCTGCTCCGCGAACTCACGGGCCGTCACGTCCCGCCAGGAGCCGTCCGGTTGACGGCGCGTCACCACCACCGCCTCCGGCGCTTCCCGCGCGTTGCGGAACGGCAGGTCGCCCAGGACCCCGTCCGCGGGCGGCGGCACCAGGTACGCGGACCGGGCTTCGACGACCCGCCCGCCGGTGCGCAGCACCTCGACGGGCGGACGGGCGGCGCGGGCGGCCCGGGCGAGGGGGTGTGCCATGAGCGAACTCCCTTGGGTGGGGTGGGGGTTCGCCCAGGTTAGGTACTCGCCGGTGAACTTACTAGACAGTAAGTTACTTGACAGTTGCGGAGGTTGTGGAGGTTTCGGGACCGGCGGGGCCGCGGCCGCCCGGCGGGGCGTCAGCCCTCTTCGATGGTCGGGGGCTTGGGGAGGAGGCGTTCGCCGTCGCGGGTGCCGCCGGTGCGGGCGATGGTGCGGCGGTCGGTGGAGAGGTAGTCGCGGACGACCAGTTCCACCGCGTCCTGGGGGCTGGTGGCGCCGACGCGCATCATCACCTCCAGGGCCAGGTCCGCGTCCAGCGTGATCGTCACTTTCGCCATGGTGCTGCTCCCCGGTCGTCGAGCCCCTGCCGAGGCTCCGTCGAGGCTCGTCGGGCCTCGTACGGCCGAGGATAGGCCGCTGCCCCCGGGGCCGACCAGGTCCCCGGGGGCAGCGGCGGTCGTGCCGGTGATCAGACGCGGCCCGCGAAGTCGGGGGCCCAGTTGGCGATGGTCTCGGTGCGGACGCCGGAACGCGGGTTCGCGGCCTCGACGTACTTGCCGTCACCGACGTACAGGGCGACGTGGTAGACGCCCGAGTTGGAGCCGTTGCTGGACCAGAACAGCAGGTCGCCCGGCTGCAGGCTGTCCAGCGAGACGCGGGTCGAGTAGTCGGCCTGGTCGGCGGCGACGCGCGGCAGGCTGATGCCGGCCTGGCGGAACGCCGCCTGGGTCAGGCCGGAGCAGTCCCAGCCGCCGTTGCCGGTGCCGCCGTAGACGTACGCCTGGCCGAGCTTGGACAGCGCGAAGTCGATCGCCGCGGCCTTGGAGCCGGTCGCCTTGGTGGCGGCCGTGGCGGTGGTGGTCGTCTTGGCGCTGGTCGAGGCGGTGGCGGTGGTCGCGGTGGACGACTTGGCCGGGGTGCTCGACGACTTGGCGGCGGAGGAGCGGTCGCCCTTCCAGGACGAGCCCTGGTGGGTGCTGGCGGAGGAGGAGGTGGTGGCGGCCGGCGCGGACTGCTGCTGCGCGGTGGCGGCGCCGCCGAGCGAGAGCTGCTGACCCGGGTAGATCATGTCCGGGCCCTCGGTGAGCACCGAGCGGTTGAGGTCGTACAGCTTCTGCCAGCCGCCGTCCACGTGCTGGCTCTGCGCGATGGTGGACAGCCAGTCGCCCGCCACGACGGTGTAGGTGCCGGCCGACTGGTCGGCGGTGGCGGCCGGGGCGCTCTGCTCGGCCTGCGGCTGGGCCTGCGACTTGCCCTGCGACCAGCCGTTCTGCGACCAGCCGTTCTGGGACTTGCCCTTGCTGCCGGACTGCGACTGCGACTGCGCGGGCGCCTGGGTCTGCGACTGCGACGGCGCGGCGGTGGCGGACGAGGCGGAGCCGGAGGTGTCGACCTGGGGGGCGGCACCGCCCTTGGTCAGGCCGGCCTGGATCGAGCACACCGGCCAGGCGCCGGGGCCCTGCGAGGCCAGGACCTTCTCGGCGACCGAGATCTGCTGGTCCTTGGTGGCGAGGTCGGCGCGCGAGGCGTACGCGGTGCCGCCGAACTCGGCCCAGGTGGAGGCGGTGAACTGCAGACCGCCGTAGAAGCCGTTGCCGGTGTTGATCGCCCAGTCGCCGCTGGACTCGCACTGCGCGACCTTGTCCCAGGTGGAGACGGTCGCCGCGGAGGCGACGCCACCGGTCAGGCAGGGGATCGACAGCCCGATGCCGACGACACCGGTGGTGGCGATCAGGCGGCGGGCGCGCTTGGAGCTGATGGGCAGCATGAAGAAGCGTTCCTCTCCCACGCCTGCGAGGTGAGCTGTCGGATTCGGGCTGGAGTTGCCCGGCCGCGCGCACCGCGTGGTGCGCCCGGCTTCACCCCTAGCCCCGTGCGGTCCTTCGACCGCCCGGGGCGACTTACCTGGTTCCCCCGCCCCTGCCGTGGTGCGTTGTGCATGAGCCGACCCGCCCGGCGGCAGGACTCGGCGTTCCGGGCGAACTGGGTCCGTGTGTCCACGAACGTGGGCAGGAGATTAAGCGGAATTAAGGAGAATCCGCAAATGCCCGTGACCGGCATCACAGTGGCCGGAATGGGTGATCAAGGGATATTCGGCGAACTCCGCGAGCGGCGGCGAATTCTGGCGGGACGTCAGGCGATAGGTGATCTTGTGCCCGTTTTGCTGCACTATGCTGAGTTATGCGGGATTATTCACGTTTGGTCACCCGGTGGGCGGGTCATTTGTCGCCGTATGGGCGTTCTGTCCTTGACCGGAAGCGCCCCGCCGCACCCCCCTGACGGTACGTCAGAATGCTGAAGCGAAACCGAATCCGCCGCTTTCCGGCGCCCGCGCTGCCTATGCTGCCCCCGACGGCTCAGGGCGGCGGAACCCGGAAGGGCGGCCACGGTGGAACAGCGGCAGGACGAGGAACGGCAACCGCCGCCGGTACGGCACCGGCGCCCGCCGGTCGGGCGGCGCCGGATGCTGACCTGGCTGGCGGCCGGGACGGCGGCGGCGCTCGGCGGGGGAGTGGTCCTGCGGCAGTCGCTGGCCGGGGCCGACGAACCGGCGGGAGCCGCCGCCGCGCGGACCGGCACCGCCACCCCGGCCGGCCACCCGCACGGCACCGGCGCCCCACCACCCGCCGCCGGCAGCCCGCAGCCCTCCGCCCGGCCCCCGGTGCTGGACACCGGCGGCCGCAAGTGGTCCGACGCCAAGGGCTGGGGCGGGAAACCGCCGGGCCCCGGCAGCGCGGTGCGGATCACCGACCGGGTGGTGCTGGACGCCGACGCCGAGGTCGGCTCGCTGCTGGTGGAGCCCGGCGGCTCGCTGGTGTTCGCCGCCGACCGGACGCTGACCCTGGCCAGCGCGGGCAACGTCGAGGTCCGCGGCGTCCTGGCCCTGGCCCCCGACGCCGCGCACACCCACACCCTGCGCTTCCCGCACGTCGACGAACACCGGTTCGCGGGCGGCGGGATGACCGTCGTCGACAGCGACACCGGCCTGTGGGTCACCGGCCAGGGCTACCTGCGCCTGGACGGCGCGCCCCGCACCGCCTGGGTCCGGGCCGCCGCCGACCTGGGGCCCGGCGACACCGCGCTGAAGCTGGCCGCCGCCCCCGACGGCTGGCAGCCCGGCGACGAACTGGCCGTCACCCCGACCGCGCCGCCCGACACCGCGGACTTCTCCACCGCCTACGACCTGGTGACGGTCGCCCGGGTCGACGGCGCCACCGTCACCCTGACCGGCCCGCTGCGGCACGCCCACCCGCGGGTGGCCACCGGTGGCGGCGCGACCTTCGGCGCCGAGGTGCTCAACCTCAGCCGCAACGTCCGGATCGAGGGCACCGAGCAGGGCCGGGCCCACGTCCACCTCACCTCCAGCCGCCCGCCCGACGTCCGGCACGCCGCCCTGCGCTGGCTCGGCCCGCGCGCCGACGGCAAGGACAGCTGGGACGGCAAGCCCGTCACCGAACCCGTGCTCGGCCGGTACGGGCTGCACTTCCACATGCTGCTGGACACCTCGCGCGGCACCGTGGTCGAGGGCGTCGTGGTCCGCGACACCGGCAGCCACGCCTTCGTGCCGCACGCCAGCCACGGCATCACCTTCCGCGGCTGCATCTCCCACGACACCTGGGAGGACGCGTACTGGTGGGACGGCCCGATCGACACCCGCACCCCGCAGGGCCCCTCGAACGACATCGCCTACGACGGCTGCGTCGCCTCCCGCACCGCCTTCGAGCCCAACCCGCGCGCCTACCGGCTCACCGGCTTCAGCCTCGGCGCCGGGACGGGCTCCTCGGCCCGGGACTGCGTGGCCGTCGGCGTGCAGGGCGCCACCGGCGCGTCCGGCTACGAGTGGCCGGAGACCAGCGAGGGCGTCTGGACCTTCGAACGCTGCCTGGCGCACAACAACCTGCAGAACGGCATCTTCGTCTGGCTCAACGCCGAGCACCACCACACCGTCACCCAGTACGCGGCGTACCACAACGGCGGCTGGGGCATCGAGCACGGCGCCTACCTGAACGACTTCGACTACACCGCCTCGGTGCTGTACGGGAACGCCGCCGGCGGCATCGCCGTGCACGCGCTCGGCCGCGACAAGGGCACCGTCTTCGACGGGCTGCTGATCGACGCCGCCGGGCAGTCCGACTACGCGGTGACCACCCTCAAGCACCAACTGGCCGGCGAGGCCGTCACCCTGAGCCGCAGCCGGCTGACCGGCTACCGGAAGGCCGGGGTGGCGTTCCGGGCCACCGGCGACGGCAAGCCCGACGACATCGCGGTGCTGGACTGCGCGTTCGGCGGCCCGCCCGGCAGCGAACTGTGGCTCGACCCGGACGCGCCCGACCCGACCCGGATCCTGTTCCGCCCGGCCGGGCAGGCGCAGACCGTCGCGCTCGGCAAGGGCGGCGGCCCGGGGCTCGCCGGCACGCCGTGGAACGCCACCACCACGCCGGCCGAGGCCCCCGTCCCGCCGCGCCCGGTCGCCCTGCCCGCGCTCGCCTTCACCGACCGCGCACCCGGGACGGGACGCGTCACCACCGGCTGAGCGGCAGCCTGACGGAACCGGTCAGTGCGAGGCACGAGGAAGCGCGTCGGGGCCGGTCGGTGCGCGGCACGGGGGAAACGCATCGGGACCGGTCGGCGCGGCAGGGGGGAAGCGCGTCGGGACCGGTCGGTGCGCGGCACGGGGGAAGCGCGACGGGCGGGAGCGCGTCGATTCGCTGCTCCTGCCCGTCGCGGCTCTCGGTCGGCGTCAGCGCGCCGCGTGCGCCCCCGGGGTGCGCTGCTGCTCGATGGCGGCCTCGGCGGCCTCCAACTGCTCCTGGGTGGGCTCGGGGAGCGCGGCCAGGTAGGCGGAGGCGATCAGCTGGCCCACCGTCGGGTAGGCGCCGATCGGGGCGGCGCTCGCGCAGCCGGTCTCCTCGGCGGCGGTGGCCAGCAGCTCGGTGTCGGCCTCCGGGCCGATCACCAGCGGGGCCAGCGCCGGGCGCTCGGAGCCGGTGGCGCGCAGGTGCGCGACGGCCGCGGCCACCGAGCCGGGCACGTCCAACGCGGCCGGGACCACCGGCACGGCCAGCCGGGACGCCAGCAGGACGCCGGTGATGCCGGCCGCGGCGGCCGCCTCCTCGCCGCCGACCGTGGTCAGCACCACGCCGTCGGCGGCGGTGGCGATGGCGAACAGCCGGGCCCGGTCGGCGCGGGCCAGCCCGGCCTCGGACAGCCGCACGTGCACGGCCTCGGCCAGCAGCGGGTGCGGGCCCAGCGGGTCCAGCACCTGGGCGCCGGTCTCGGCGGCCAGCTTGTGCAGTTCGGGCAGGAAGCCGTGCGGTCCGGGCACCAGCGGGACGACCACCGGCGCGGGCAGGCCCGCCTCGGCGGCCGCCGCCAGCAGGTCGGCGACCGTCGGCGCGTCCTCGCCGCCCTGGTAGGCCGCCGTCACCTCGATCCCCGCCTGCTCGGTGCGGACGATGGACAGCAGCTCCTCGACGACCGGGCGGCTCTCCGGCCCGGCGACGGCCGGGACCGCCAGCACCAGGGCAGGCGAACCGGCCATGATCTCGGGGCGCTCGGGACGGCGGTGGCGCCCCCGCGCACGGGAGCCTGGCGTACGGACGGGCAGTGGCGCGCCCGGGATGGCTGCGGTGCTCATGCGCCAGATCGTAGGACATGTCCCCTCGCGCGTTGCAGCCGGATACCGGCAGCGGGCGGGTTTCCGCCAGGAAGTGACAGTCATCACAGTGCGAATCGTGACTACCTGTGAACCGCGTGGAAGGTGGTGATGATCGACAACGCGCAGACGGATGTGTGCGGACGGTCATGGAGTGACTGGCGTTTCGCCCGGCTGTGTCCGCTTACGCACCGTCAATTGCGCGGCTGTGAAGGGTTGGTGACAGCATTGGCACGTTCTTCTGCACGGGAAATTTCCCATGCTGATGCACGTGCAGGAGGGCTATCATCACGTCAAGTGAGGCATTCGCCAGGCTCTGGGGAGAAAACAATGCGTGAGGCGTACAACGGCATGGCGGCGACGGACCTGGACGGGGTGGTCTGGCAGAAGAGCCGTCACAGCAACTCGAAGGGCAACTGCGTGGAATTCGCCGCGCTGCCGAACGGCGACGTGGCGATGCGCAACTCGCGCTTCCCGCAGGGCCCGGCACTGGTCTACACCAGGGACGAGATCACCGCGATGCTGCTCGGCGTCAAGGACGGGGAGTTCGACCACCTGGGCGGCACGCCCTGACGGCCGGTCGACTCCCGTTCACCCGGGCCGTCGTGGGGGATCCCGCGACGGCCTTCGTGGTTCCGGGCGCCGCCCAGCGCCTCTGACGTCCCGTCAGGAAAGGCCGCTCGCACCGGGCTTCGTCGGACGGTGCGCTTCAGGGGGTGCGCGGGGCGGGCGGTGTTCGGGTCGGGGAGTGTGCGGGTCGGCCGGTGTTCGGGTCGGGGGGTGCGGGTCAGGCGGAGCGGCGGTGCCGGCCGGAGTTCGACAGCTGTTCCGGGACGGGCAGTTCGGTGTGGGCGTCGAACAGGGCCCAGACCACCTTCCCGGCGCCGGCCAGCGGGTGCCAGCCCCAGGACCGGGAGAACGAGTCCACCAGGTGCAGCCCGCGGCCGGACTCGGCCACGAAGTCGGCCTCCCGGGCTATCGGACCGGTGCTGGAGGGGTCGCTCACCGCGCAGACCACCTGCGGCGCGCGGTGCACCAGGCTGATCCGGATCGGCAGCGTCTCCACCGTCGGCTGCGGGACGCCCTGGACCGGCACCCGGGACGGCTCGCTCTGGCCGAGCGCGTGCCGCAGGGCGTTGGTCACCAACTCCGAGGCCACCAGGGCCACGTCGTCGAAGATCTCCCCGAGCCCCCAGGCCTCCAGCGACCGCCTGGTGAACTCCCGTGCGGTGCGCACGGCTTCGAAACGGGGAGCGAGGGTGCAGCTGACCACATGAGGGTCGGTCGCCAGGACCGTACCGGTGCTCATGAAGAGCTCCTCCCATAAGGGGGCGGACACGGCGGGACCCACCGGGGTCATGCCGGTCACCTCCGACTCGCTCGGCCGCCGGACCGTCGGCCGACCGGTCCGCACACGCAAGTACCCAGCGACGCGCGGGCGTTGCCGGGAGGGTGTGCGGGTTCGCGCATGGGGTCGACGCGGGGCCCGCGGGATTGCCAGGGCGTGCAAGTGCACGTGCACCATGGTCCTCTGCGCTCACGGCAGATGCAAGAGCCGGTTCACGTGCAGTCGTGCGATTGGCATATGCATGCACCGGATGCACGTGCAAGATGGACCCGGAAGTGGCCGAAGCGACAGTCCGGTGCACCACTACCGGCACTCAGCGCGCCCAAGTGATGGCAGACTGTGCAACTGGTCCGTCCGAGTGGAGGTTTGGTCAGATGACCACAGTTCAGCCCGGCGGGGGCTCGATGGTGCGCCGCATCCTCCTCGGCTCCCAACTCCGCCGGCTCCGCGAGGGATGCGCCATCAGCCGGGAGGACGCCGGCTACGCGATCCGCGCCTCGGAGTCCAAGATCAGCCGGATGGAGCTCGGCCGGGTCTCCTTCAAGGAGCGCGACGTCGCCGACCTGCTCAGCCTCTACGGCCTCGCCGCCGGCCCCGACCGGGAGGCCCTGCTGGCACTGGTCCGCGAGGCCAACAAGTCCGGCTGGTGGCACAGCTACAACGACGTGCTGCCCAACTGGTTCCAGACCTACATCGGCCTGGAGGAGGCCGCCGCCCTCATCCGCACCTACGAGGTGCAGTTCATCCCCGGCCTGCTCCAGTGCGAGGACTACGCCCGGGCGATCTTCGCGCAGAACCGCCCCACCCTCGACGACGCCGAGATCGGCCGCCGGGTCACCCTGCGGGCCCGCCGGCAGAAACTGCTCACCGACGGCCGCGGCCCCAAGCTCTGGGCCGTCATCGACGAGGCCGCGCTGCGCCGCCCGGTCGGCGGCCCCGAGGTGATGCGGGCCCAACTGGAGCACCTGGTGGAACTGGCCCAACTCCCCAGCGTGGTCGTCCAGGTGATGCCGTTCCGGTTCGGCGCGCACGCCGGTGAGAGCGGCGCCTTCTCGGTGCTGCGCTTCCCCGAGCAGGACCTGCCCGACGTGGTCTACCTGGAGCAGCTCACCAGCGCCCTCTACCTGGACAAGCGCGACGACGTCGACGAGTACCTCCAGGTGATGGAGCGGCTGTGCGTGGACAGCCTCACCCCGCAGCAGACCCTCGACCTGCTGCACTCGATCCTCAAGAGCCAGTAGCGGAACCACCCGCCCCCCCGCGGCTTCTCCGCCGGAGCGCGGGTGGTGCGGAGGGGCGCCGGTGGTGCGCCGAGGGCGCCGGTGGCGCGTGGGCGGCGCGGGGTACGGATCAACCTCCTTGTGCTGTGCGGCGGTTCGGTCTCGGTGCGGCTGCACTGATTGACCGTGGCCCGCCCAACTGCGATGGTGACTGCTCCGCAGTCCGCCCGATGGCGGACCGCGCGCACCGGCTCCACCAAGACGGGGGTTTGGTGGAGCCGGCCCGAAGGACGGCCGGACCGCCCGGGGCTGCCGGCGCGCCCGGGACGGCGGGAGGCCGACCGCCCGGGCCCGGGCTCCGCTCCGCTCAGCGTTCCGACACCAGCACCCCCTGCTCCTGCTCCTGCTCCGTCGACGCCTCCGTCGACGCCTCCGCCGAGGCCTCTGTCGACGCCTCCGCCGGGTAGACGTGGTCGGCGACCGGGGCCGGGGCCTGGCCGCGTCGGAGGCCGGAGCGGATCGCGCCCGTCAGCGCGATCAGCAGGCCGAGCGCGGTGGTGCCCGTCACCAGCAGCAACGCGGGCCGGTAGCCGGACAGTTGGGCGTGCGCGTCGGTGCCGCCGGCGCTGCCCGCGGTGAGCACCGCCGTGGTGACGGCCAGCACGATCGCACCGCCGACCTGGAGCGCGGTGTTCACCAGGCCCGAGGCCAGGCCCTGCTCGTCGTCCGCGACCCCCGCGGTGGCCGCCACGTTGATCGAGGGGAAGGCCAGCGCGAAGCCCGCGCCGATCAGCAGCATGCTCGGCAGCACCAGGCCGAGGAAGCCGCTGTGCTCGTCCAGCCGGAGGAACAGCGCGTACCCGAGGGTCATCGAGGCCACGCCGACCGGCAGCACCCGGGCCGGGCCGTACCTGTCCAGCAGGCGGCCGACGGCGCCCGCCGAGAACGCCACCACCGCGCCGCCGGGCAGCAGCCCCAGCGTCGTCTCCAGCGCCGACCAGCCCAGCAGCCGCTGCAGGTACAGCGTGGCCACGAACTGGAAGCCCGCGTAACTGCCCATCAGCGTCAGCGCGGTGAGGTTCGCCCGGCGGACGCCGGCGTCCCGGAAGATGCCGAGCCGGACCAGTGGATGGGCGGTGCGGGACTCGATGGTCAGGAAGGCAGCGGCCAGCGCCGCCACCAGCAGCAGCGACCCGAGGGTGCGGGCGGAGAGCCAGCCCGCGCCCTGGGCCTCCGTCACCGTGAACACCAGCAGCAGCACCGCCGCGGTGCCGGTGACCGCGCCGGCCAGGTCGTACCCGCCGGAGGAGCGCTGCCCGTCGTGCCGCCGGGGCAGCAGCCTGACGCCGACGACCAGGGCGATCAGGGCGACCGGGACGGGCATCAGGAACGTCAGCCGCCAGCCCGCCGACGTCAGCAGGCCGCTGATCACCAGGCCGAGCGAGAAGCCGGCGGCCGAGCAGGTGGTGTAGATGGAAAGCGCCCGGTTGCGCGCCGGGCCCTCCGGGAACGTGGTCGTGATGATGGACAGGCCGGCCGGGGCGGTGAACGCGGCGCTGACGCCCTTCAGGAAGCGGGCGCCGATCAGCAGCGGCCCGCTGTCCACCAGCCCGCCGAGCAGCGAGGCGCCGGCGAAGACGGCCAGCGCGACCAGGAACACCCGGCGGCGGCCGAGCAGGTCGGCCGCGCGGCCGCCGAGCAGCAGCAGCCCGCCGTAGCCGAGGACGTAGCCGCTCACCACCCACTGCAGGGCGGAGTCGGACAGGTGCAGGTCGGCGCCGATGGAGGGCAGGGCGACGCCGACCATCGAGACGTCGAGCGCGTCGAGGAACATCGCGGCGCACAGCACCACCAGGGCGCCCCAGAGTCGGGGGCTCCAGCGGGTGTGCTCGGTCGCGGACGGATGGTCGGCCGCAGGCGTGTGGGTCACCGTCGTGTCGGTCATGGCACAGCACGCTACATGCATGTGCATGGGATGCAAACACATTTAATGCGGACGCAACAGATGTGTGTGCATGTGCTAACCTGGCGGCGTGACCGACTTCGACCCAGACCACGACCCGTCCGCGGAGACGGCGCTCGGCGAGCAGTGGCGCGCCCTGCTGGCCCGCCACGCGGCCACCGCCTGCGCCATCGACCGCGAGCTGGGCGAGGCGTACGGGCTCGGCGTCAGCGAGTTCGAACTGCTGGAGCGGCTGCGGGAGTTCGAGCGGGAGGAGCCCGGCCGCGGCGAGCGCGCGCAGGCCCTGGCCGGCACCGTGCACCTCAGCCAGAGCGCGTTCTCCCGGCTGGTCGCCCGGATGGAGAAGGCCGGCCTGGTCCGGCGCACGCACTGCGTCGACGACCGGCGCGGCATCTACATCGCGCTCACCGACGAGGGCCGCGAGCGCTACCTCAAGGCCCGCCCCGTGCACCGCCGGATCCTCGCCGAGACGCTCGGCCCCGACGAGGACTGAACCGGCCGGAGCCCGGCGGCTGACGGCCCGTCAAGGGGCGTGCGGCCGCCGGTTCCGCACCCGGCCGTCGGAGACCGGGGCCGGCGGGGGGAGTGCCGTCAGAGCAGCGCCGACAGCCCCGGTGCCACCGCCAGCACCGCCGCGCCCAGCGGGGCGGCCAGCGCCGCCAGCGTCCAGCCCAGCCGGGCCGGCACCGGCAGCCGGGGCTCGCCCAGCAGCAGCCGGTCCACCCGGGCGGGGGACTGCGCCAGCTGGGCTGGCGGGCAGGAGGCGAACACCTCGCTGTTCAGCTCGGCCAGCGCCAGCGCCGTGGTCACCCGCCCGTGCCGCCGGGCCGCCCGGTCGTCCGCCGCCAGCTCCACCAGCACCGCCACCTGGTCCCGGAACGCGGAGAACACCTCCACCCCCGGGAACCCGGTCGCCAACGCCTGCGCGCACTGCCCCAACCAGTGGTGCCGGGCCCGGACGTGACCGCGCTCGTGGCTCAGCACCGCCGCCAGCTCCCGGTCCGACAGCTGCTGCAGCGCCCCCGTGGTCACCACCAGCCGGGCCCGCGGCCCGGGCAGCGACCAGGCCTGCGGCCGGACGTTCTCCAGCACCACCAGCGGCTCGCGCACCCGGCGCCGACGCGGCAGCAGCGAACTCGGCAACTCCGGCGCACGACGCACCAGTTGGGCGTGCCGGTGACCGCGCTCCGCGCGCGCCGAACGCACCTCCCGGGCCAGCGACACCGCCGTCCACACCCCGCCCGCCGCCAGCACCGCCGCCGACAGCCGGCCCCAGCCCTCCAGGCCCACCAGCTCGTACGCGTCCTCCACCCCGGCCGGGGCGCCCGAGAACACCACGTCCCGCCAGGCGGGCAGGGCGGCCGCGCTCGCCAGCAGCAGGCTCAGCACGCAGCACAGCAGTACCGCGACCACCAGCATCTGCCACACCAACAGGGCCAGCACCGGTTCGCGCTCCGGCCAGCGGGCCCGGGCCAGGCGGCTCGGCGCCACGGTGGCGAGCAGCAGTCCGAGCAGCAGCAGGCTCAGCAGTGCCGTCATGGCAGAGGTCTCCCCGAGGGAGGGTTCGAGGCGCGGCGATGCGCTTCCCCCCAACCTATGCCGCCACACGCCCGCGCGGAACGGCCGGGTCGGTCCAGTGACCAAGGCCACGCCCGGCCGCTGCCGCCGGACCGCCCGACGCCCCGTCAGCCGCCCCGTCGGCCGCACCTCCGCCCGGCGGTCGAACGCCCGTGCCGCGCCGGGGGCTCACATCGACAGCAGCATGGCGAACATCCCGATCCCCATCGCCGCCCGGCAGGCCCGCGGTAGCGGCGCCGCCGCCACCGGACCGCCCGCTGCGAGCACCCGGCTGCCCTCCCACAGTGCGTACGCCCCGAAGTACACCAGCAGCACCCCCGTCAGCAGCGGCAGCCCGCCCGGCTGCCCGTGGTGCCCGGCGTGCCCGCCCGCCGACCCGCCGCCGGCCATCGCCAGCGCCATGTACGCCATCGCCAGCGCCCCGATCCCGTGGTGCAGCCGGTGCACCCGCCGCCCCGCGCCGCGCCCGGCCAGCGCGCCGACCAGCAGCACCGCCGCCAGCAGCGCGTACGGCCAGCCCCAGAACACCCCCGGCAGCAGCGCCATCCCGGCCATGCCCAGGCCCATCGCGGCCTCCAGCACGTCCGACTCCCGGCGCGCCCGGTGGTGGCCGCCGCAGGCCGGTTCGGTGCTCCAGCGGCGCACCCGCCACCCGCAGTAGCCGCCGCTGCCCGCGGCCAGCGCCGCCAGCAGCCAGCTCACCAGCGCCGGACCGTGCATCGCGTCCCCCTCCGTGCCGGATGTCGCCGTGACCTCGTGGCCCTGCGGCCCCGTGGCCCCGTGATCCCGCGGCCTCCGCGGAGGGCGCCGCCGGTCGCCGCGGGAGGCCGCGGGAGGCCGAGGTCCGGGTCCCCTCCACGATCACCGACCCCGCCCGGGCGCAGCAGGGCGCGAACGGGGGCGCACCGAGGCGTGACCGGTCCTGCGCGCACGGTGGGCGCCCCGGTGGCGACCCGGTGGGGGCCGGGGCATGGTCGGGGCAGGTCGGGCGCCCCCGGGCCGGGCGGGCCGGAGCCGTCCGTTCCGGTCCGTGCCCGCTCCCCTCCTACTCCACCGCGGAGAGATCGGCGGGCACCGGTACTACGAACTGGAGCGTCTACCGTCAAACCGGCCTTGAGCCGGAGAACCTTTCGCATTTAACGTGGTCCTGTCGTAATAACTCCTGTCGAAGTGAGCCTGTGATGCAGAATCTTTCGCCGACGCTCGCGCTCGCGGGCGACGCCCACGCCACCGACCCGGTCGCGCACCCGGCCTGGACCCGCCTGAAGGAGGCCGTCGAGGCCCTCCGGCCGCTGCAGTCCAAGGACGGTTCGATCGACCTCGCCGCCGTCCCGCGCTCCACGGTCGACCCGCTGGTCGAGACCGTGCAGGCCGCCGTCGCCGAGCTCGCCCCGCTCTTCCCGCACGACGCCGCCTACCTGGCCGCCGTCCGGGCCGACCTCGCCAAGTGGGCCGACACCGGCTACCGCGAGCCCGACTTCCTCGACTCGCTGCTGGCCTTCCGCCCGAACGAGCAGCGCGTCGACGGCACCGGCCACCTGGTCGTCTTCCCGATGTACACCCAGAACGGCAACCCCGACCGCAACCTGGAAGCCGTCCTGCTGAAGGTCGTCTGGCCCGACTGGATCGCCGAACTCGAGCGCACCCGCTTCGACAACCCCGGCTACCTCGGCATCGCCTTCGAGGACTTCACCGCCGGTTACGACACCAACTCCGCCGTGCTCTTCCCCGAGACCGTGGCCGTCCGCGAAGCGCCGGAACGTTTCACCTGGGGCGGCATCTTCTGCGACCGCGAAGCCGCCCGCTTCCGCGCCGTCAGCACCAGCGCCGTCCGCCAGCTCGACCTCGACATCCCCGCCGACGCCGCCGGGCTGCTCCAGGACCAGGACCGCACCCAGCAGACCTTCGTCCTGTGGGACCTGGTCCACGACCGCACCCACAGCCACGGCGACCTGCCCTTCGACCCCTTCATGATCAAGCAGCGCAGCCCGTTCTGGATGTACGGCCTCGAAGAGCTCCGCTGCGACCTCAACACCTTCAAGGAGTCGGTCAAGCTCGAGGCCGAGGGCCACCCCCAGGGCCGCGACGTCCAGTACGCGATCCTCTTCGACCGCCTGTTCCGCTTCCCGGTCAGCGGCGACCGGGTCCGCAACTACGACGGCATGGGCGGCCAGCTGCTCTTCGCCTACCTGCACAAGCACGACGCCCTGCGCTGGCGCGACAACCGCCTCACCATCGACTGGGACCGCGTCGCCGACGTCACCAACCAGCTCTGCGCCGAGATCGAGACGCTCTACCGCGACGGCATCGACCGCCCCAAGACCGCCCACTGGATCGCCGCCTACCAGCTGGTCTCCCGCTACCTCACCCCGCACCCCGCCTCCACCTGGGCCAAGGGCCCCGAGGCGCTCCCGCTCGACCTCGCCGACGACAAGGCCCTGCGCAAGGCCCTGTGCGACGCCGTCCACCCCGACGAGTTCCCGCTCAGCATGTTCTACGAGGCCCTGTCCAAGAAACTCCGCCGCGTCATCGCCGACACCAAGGGCATCACCGGCACCAGCACCCAGGAGATCGCCGCATGAGCACCCGTCCCCTCGCCGACCGGGTGGTCGCCGTCGCCGGAGCCAGCGGCCCCGCCGGCCAGGCCACCCTGCGCCGCCTCGCCGCCGACGGCGCCACCGTGATCGGCGCCGACATCGACCAGCGCCGACTGGACGCGGCCCTCGCCGCCGTCCGCACCGCCGTCCCCGGCGCGAAGGTCCACGGACAGGTCATCGACCTGCTCGACCCGCAGGAGGTCCACGACTGGGCCGACCACCTGGAGGCCGAGCACGGCCACGTCGACGGCCTGCTCCACCTGGTCGGCGGCTGGCGCGGCAGCAAGAGCTTCTTCGAATCCCGGATCGACGACTGGGACTTCCTGCACGACACCGTCGTCCGCACCCTCCAGCACACCTCGCTGGCCTTCCAGCCCGCGCTGCTCCGCAGCCCCGCCGGCCGCTACGCCATGGTCTCCGCCGCCGCCGCGCACAAGCCCACCGCGGGCGGCGCGGCCTACGCCGCCGCCAAGGCCGCCACCGAGGCCTGGACGCTGGCGATGGCCGACTCCTTCCGCAAGGAGACCACCGCCCCCGACGGCGAACCCACCGCGGCGGCCGTCATCCTGGTGATCAAAGCCCTGGTCAGCCCCGAGATGCGGGCCGAGAAGCCGGACGCCAAGTTCGCCGGCTTCACCGACACCGCCGACCTGGCCACCACCCTGGCGTCCCTCTGGGACCGCCCCGCAGCAGAACTGAACGGACAGCACCTGTGGCTGACAGCCCGATGACCCCCGTTTTCGGCCCGACCGACGCGGTACGGCACCACGACCCCGCCGTCCGCGGCTTCGCCAGCGACAACTACGCCGGCGTCCACCCCGAGGTGCTCGCCGCGATCGCCCTCGCCAACGACGGCCACCAGGTCGCCTACGGCGAGGACGCCTACACCGAACACCTCCAGACCGTCTTCCGCCGCCACTTCGGCGACTGCGCCGAGGCGTACCCCGTCTTCAACGGCACCGGCGCCAACGTCGTCGCCCTCCAGGCCCTGCTCCCGCGCTGGGGCGCGGTCGTCGCCGCGGAGAGCGCGCACATCAACGTCGACGAGTGCGGCGCCCCCGAGAAGATCGCCGGGATCAAGCTCCACCTCGTCCCCACCCCCGACGGCAAGCTCACCCCCGACCTGATCGACCAGCAGGCCTGGGGCTGGGGCGACGAGCACCGCGCCCAGCCGCTCGCCGTCTCGATCACCCAGTCCACCGAACTCGGCACCCTCTACACCGCCGACGAGATCCGGGCGATCTGCGAACACGCCCACGAACGCGGCATGCTCGTCCACCTGGACGGCTCCCGGCTCGCCAACGCGGCCGCCTCCCTCGATGCCCCGTTCCGCGAGTTCACCACCGACGCCGGCGTCGACGTCCTCTCCTTCGGCGGCACCAAGAACGGCCTGCTGCTCGGCGAGGTCGTGGTCGTCCTCAACCCGGACAAGGTCCGCAACCTCAAGTACCTGCGCAAGATGTCGATGCAGCTCGCCTCGAAGATGCGCTTCGTCTCGGTCCAGTTCGAGGCCCTCCTCACCGGAGACCTCTGGCTCCGCAACGCCGGCCACGCCAACGCGATGGCTCGCCGCCTCGAAGCCGCCGTCCGCGACATCCCCGGCATCACCGTGGTCCGCCCCGTCCAGGCCAACGCCGTCTTCGCCCTCCTCCCGCGCGAGGTCAGCGAACGCCTCCAGAAGCGCTACCGCTTCTACTTCTGGGACGAGCACACCGGTGAAGTCCGCTGGATGACCGCCTTCGACACCACCGAACAGGACATCGACGCCTTCGCCGCGGCGATCGCGGAGGAGATGGCCCGCGAGGACTGACCCCCCTCCAGGGGGCGCGACGGCTGGTCCGCTGGTCTGACGGTCAGATGGTCTGACGTGCCGACGGTCGGTTCGGGAGAAGCCTCCCGGGCCGGCCGTCTTGCTGTTGTTTGCACCTGGGCCGGATCGGGCGTAGTGTTCACTGGTCGCTCGGCAGGGAGCACCGGACACGCATCTGTGTGGACGGTCCCGGGGCGGCCAATCCCTTGAGAAACCAGGTCGATGATCCGTGACGGGTCGCGTGTCTTTCGCGTCCCCGTTCGTATTTTCGGCGTGCGCTTTTTTCGGAGATTGCGGCCGATTCGCTTTCAGGAGCGGGGATCGGCTAGAGTGTGAAACGTCGGACGGGGCGTCAAGCCGCAGAAGACGAAAGCGAGTCGGGAAAGAGCACAAGCTCGGATCTGATAAGCTGGAAACACGAAAGAACGAAGCGCCCGGAGGGTCCGCAGGAATGCGGTCCGAAGGAAGTGTCCGTTCCTTGAGAACTCAACAGCGTGCCAAAAGTCAACGCCAGATATGTTGACATCCCCGGCCTCGACGTCTTGTCGGGGTTGGAGATTCCTTTTGAAGTAAAACACTAGCGAGGACGCAGTGCGCGGGGCCGCCTTATTCCGGTGGTTGCCGTGCCGCTCCCCGTGGAGACATTCACGGAGAGTTTGATCCTGGCTCAGGACGAACGCTGGCGGCGTGCTTAACACATGCAAGTCGAACGGTGAAGCCCTTCGGGGTGGATCAGTGGCGAACGGGTGAGTAACACGTGGGGAATCTGCCCTGAACTCTGGGACAAGCCTTGGAAACGAGGTCTAATACCGGATACGACCGCAGGATGCATGTTCTGCGGTGGAAAGCTCCGGCGGTTCAGGATGATCCCGCGGCCTATCAGCTTGTTGGTGGGGTAACGGCCCACCAAGGCGACGACGGGTAGCCGGCCTGAGAGGGCGACCGGCCACACTGGGACTGAGACACGGCCCAGACTCCTACGGGAGGCAGCAGTGGGGAATATTGCACAATGGGCGAAAGCCTGATGCAGCGACGCCGCGTGAGGGATGACGGCCTTCGGGTTGTAAACCTCTTTCAGCAGGGAAGAAGCGCAAGTGACGGTACCTGCAGAAGAAGCACCGGCTAACTACGTGCCAGCAGCCGCGGTAATACGTAGGGTGCGAGCGTTGTCCGGAATTATTGGGCGTAAAGAGCTCGTAGGCGGCCTGTCGCGTCGGATGTGAAAGCCCGGGGCTCAACCCCGGGTCTGCATTCGATACGGGCAGGCTGGAGTGTGGTAGGGGAGATCGGAATTCCTGGTGTAGCGGTGAAATGCGCAGATATCAGGAGGAACACCGGTGGCGAAGGCGGATCTCTGGGCCATTACTGACGCTGAGGAGCGAAAGCGTGGGGAGCGAACAGGATTAGATACCCTGGTAGTCCACGCCGTAAACGTTGGGAACTAGGTGTTGGCGACATTCCACGTCGTCGGTGCCGCAGCTAACGCATTAAGTTCCCCGCCTGGGGAGTACGGCCGCAAGGCTAAAACTCAAAGGAATTGACGGGGGCCCGCACAAGCAGCGGAGCATGTGGCTTAATTCGACGCAACGCGAAGAACCTTACCAAGGCTTGACATACACCGGAAACGTCCAGAGATGGGCGCCCCTTGTGGTCGGTGTACAGGTGGTGCATGGTTGTCGTCAGCTCGTGTCGTGAGATGTTGGGTTAAGTCCCGCAACGAGCGCAACCCTTGTTCTGTGTTGCCAGCGAGTAATGTCGGGGACTCACAGGAGACTGCCGGGGTCAACTCGGAGGAAGGTGGGGACGACGTCAAATCATCATGCCCCTTATGTCTTGGGCTGCACACGTGCTACAATGGCCGGTACAAAGGGCTGCGATGCCGCGAGGCGGAGCGAATCCCAAAAAGCCGGTCTCAGTTCGGATTGGGGTCTGCAACTCGACCCCATGAAGTTGGAGTTGCTAGTAATCGCAGATCAGCATGCTGCGGTGAATACGTTCCCGGGCCTTGTACACACCGCCCGTCACGTCACGAAAGTCGGTAACACCCGAAGCCGGTGGCCTAACCCGTCAGGGGAGGAGCCGTCGAAGGTGGGACCAGCGATTGGGACGAAGTCGTAACAAGGTAGCCGTACCGGAAGGTGCGGCTGGATCACCTCCTTTCTAAGGAGCACACGGCAGCTTCGGGCGAACGTCCCGGAGTGCTAGCTCATGGGTGGAACGTTGACTATTCGGCACGGTTCGGCGCAAGCCGCCAGTACTGCCCTTCGGGGTGTGGAACGCGACTGCTTGCAAGGGACCGGGTCGGGCACGTTGTTGGGTCCTGAGGGAACGGGAGTTGCCTCATGGATGCCGGCCTCATGCCGGGCGCCCTGTTGTGGGGTGTCGGGTTTGGGTGTCTGGTCGTTGTTTGAGAACTGCACAGTGGACGCGAGCATCTGTGGCCAAGTTTTTAAGGGCGCACGGTGGATGCCTTGGCACCAGGAACCGATGAAGGACGTGGGAGGCCGCGATAGGCCCCGGGGAGCTGTCAACCGAGCTTTGATCCGGGGGTGTCCGAATGGGGAAACCCGGCAGTCGTCATGGGCTGTCACCCATACCTGAACACATAGGGTATGTGGAGGGAACGCGGGGAAGTGAAACATCTCAGTACCCGCAGGAAGAGAAAACAACCGTGATTCCGGGAGTAGTGGCGAGCGAAACCGGATGAGGCCAAACCGTTGTGGTGTGAGACCCGGCAGGGGTTGCCGCGACGGGGTTGTGGGAGTGGGCTTGATCGGTCTGCCGGCCGGTCGGCGAGTCAGAAACCGTTGGTGTAGTCGAAGGACATGCGAAAGGTCCGGCGTAGAGGGTAAGACCCCCGTAGACGAAACATCAGCGGCTTGCTTGCTCATTTCCCAAGTAGCACGGGGCCCGAGAAATCCCGTGTGAATCTGGCGGGACCACCCGCTAAGCCTAAATATTCCCTGGTGACCGATAGCGGATAGTACCGTGAGGGAATGGTGAAAAGTACCGCGGGAGCGGAGTGAAATAGTACCTGAAACCGTGTGCCTACAAGCCGTGGGGGCAGCCTTCGGGCTGTGACTGCGTGCCTTTTGAAGAATGAGCCTGCGAGTTTGCGGTGTGTAGCGAGGTTAACCCGTGTGGGGTAGCCGTAGCGAAAGCGAGTCCGAATAGGGCGTCCAGAGTTGCATGCCCAAGACCCGAAGCGGAGTGATCTAGCCATGGGCAGGTTGAAGCGCGGGTAAGACCGTGTGGAGGACCGAACCCACCAGGGTTGAAAACCTGGGGGATGACCTGTGGTTAGGGGTGAAAGGCCAATCAAACTCCGTGATAGCTGGTTCTCCCCGAAATGCATTTAGGTGCAGCGTCGCGTGTTTCTTGCCGGAGGTAGAGCACTGGATAGGCGATGGGCCTTACCGGGTTACTGACCTTAGCCAAACTCCGAATGCCGGTAAGTGAGAGCGCGGCAGTGAGACTGTGGGGGATAAGCTCCATGGTCGAGAGGGAAACAGCCCAGAACACCGACTAAGGTCCCTAAGCGTGTGCTAAGTGGGAAAGGATGTGGAGTCGCAGAGACAACCAGGAGGTTGGCTTAGAAGCAGCCACCCTTGAAAGAGTGCGTAATAGCTCACTGGTCAAGTGATTCCGCGCCGACAATGTAGCGGGGCTCAAGCACACCACCGAAGTCGTGTCATTGCAGCAATAGGGCCAACGCCTGCTGTGATGGGTAGGGGAGCGTCGTGTGCCGGGTGAAGCAGCCGAGGAATCGAGTTGTGGACGGTTCACGAGTGAGAATGCAGGCATGAGTAGCGATACAAGAGTGGGAAACTCTTGCGCCGATTGACCAAGGGTTCCTGGGTCAAGCTGATCTGCCCAGGGTAAGTCGGGACCTAAGGCGAGGCCGACAGGCGTAGTCGATGGACAACGGGTTGATATTCCCGTACCCGCTTTGAAGCGCCAACGTCGAACCTCTTGATGCTAAGCCCGTGAAGCCGGCCCGGAGTCTTCGGACAATGGGACGTGGTGGAGCCGGTGACCCAACGGGGTAGTAGGTGAGCGATGGGGTGACGCAGGAAGGTAGTCCAGCCCGGGCGGTGGTAGTCCCGGGGTAAGGGTGTAGGACGTTGCGTAGGCAAATCCGCGCAACACAAGTCTGAGACCTGATGCCGAGCCGATTGTGGTGAAGTGGATGATCCTATGCTGTCGAGAAAAGCCTCTAGCGAGTTTCATGGCGGCCCGTACCCCAAACCGACTCAGGTGGTCAGGTAGAGAATACCGAGGCGTTCGGGTGAACTGTGGTTAAGGAACTCGGCAAAATGCCCCCGTAACTTCGGGAGAAGGGGGGCCATTGCTGGTGACGGGACTTGCTCCCTGAGCTGGTGGTGGCCGCAGAGACCAGCGAGAAGCGACTGTTTACTAAAAACACAGGTCCGTGCGAAGCCGTAAGGCGATGTATACGGACTGACGCCTGCCCGGTGCTGGAACGTTAAGGGGACCGGTTAGTCCGATTTCGGTCGGGCGAAGCTGAGAACTTAAGCGCCAGTAAACGGCGGTGGTAACTATAACCATCCTAAGGTAGCGAAATTCCTTGTCGGGTAAGTTCCGACCTGCACGAATGGCGTAACGACTTCTCGACTGTCTCAACCACAGGCCCGGTGAAATTGCATTACGAGTAAAGATGCTCGTTTCGCGCAGCAGGACGGAAAGACCCCGGGACCTTTACTATAGCTTGATATTGGTGTTCGGTTCGGCTTGTGTAGGATAGGTGGGAGACTGTGAAGCGGCAACGCCAGTTGTCGTGGAGTCGTCGTTGAAATACCACTCTGGTCGTGCTGGATGTCTAACCTGGGTCCGTGATCCGGATCAGGGACAGTGTCTGGTGGGTAGTTTAACTGGGGCGGTTGCCTCCTAAAGGGTAACGGAGGCGCCCAAAGGTTCCCTCAGCCTGGTTGGCAATCAGGTGTTGAGTGTAAGTGCACAAGGGAGCTTGACTGTGAGACTGACGGGTCGAGCAGGTACGAAAGTAGGGACTAGTGATCCGGCGGTGGCTTGTGGAAGCGCCGTCGCTCAACGGATAAAAGGTACCCCGGGGATAACAGGCTGATCTTCCCCAAGAGTCCATATCGACGGGATGGTTTGGCACCTCGATGTCGGCTCGTCGCATCCTGGGGCTGGAGTAGGTCCCAAGGGTTGGGCTGTTCGCCCATTAAAGCGGTACGCGAGCTGGGTTTAGAACGTCGTGAGACAGTTCGGTCCCTATCCGCTGTGCGCGTAGGAGTGTTGAGAAGGGCTGTCCCTAGTACGAGAGGACCGGGACGGACGAACCTCTGGTGTGCCAGTTGTCCTGCCAAGGGCATGGCTGGTTGGCTACGTTCGGGAGGGATAACCGCTGAAAGCATCTAAGCGGGAAGCCTGCTTCGAGATGAGCACTCCCACCTCCTTTGAGAGGGTAAGGCTCCCAGTAGACGACTGGGTTGATAGGCCGGATATGGAAGCCCTGTGAGGGGTGGAGTTGACCGGTACTAATAGGCCGAGGGCTTGTCCTCAGTTGCTCGCGTCCACTGTGTTGTTCTGAAACAACGACCCCCGCACACGCGGGCGGTACACAGTTTCATAGTGTTTCGGTGGTCATAGCGTGAGGGAAACGCCCGGTTACATTCCGAACCCGGAAGCTAAGCCTCACAGCGCCGATGGTACTGCAGGGGGGACCCTGTGGGAGAGTAGGACGCCGCCGAACAATCATTGTGGGAAAGCCCCCTGACGGGAAGTCAGGGGGCTTTCTTGCGTTCCCGGAGAGGCTGGAGGCCGGCCTCGATCGGCACGATCAAGGCCGGTGTCAGACCGGCTGTCCGCTGTCAGAGGGTGGCGGCGCGCAGCACGATCAGGGCGACGGAGGCCATGGTGAGGACCGCCGCCGGTGACGCGCCCTTGCGGTCACCGACGCGCAGGTGGAAGGCGACCGCCCCGGCGAAATAGAGCGTCAGGCCGATCGCGGCGGCGATGCCGAGGGGGCCCCACCAGAGTCCGGCGGTCGTACCGGCCGCGCCCGCGATCTGAGCGCTGATCAGGAAAGGCATCATGCGCTGGGGCACTCCGAGGGTGGACATCTGCTCGGTGATGTGACGCGTCCGCAGGGACTTGGCCCCGGCCGATATCAGGAGAAGCGCCGACATGACCACGGTGACGACGGCGAGGGAGACGAACATGGCTGAAACCTCAATCGTGCGAGATGCGAGTAGGGGAGCGTGCGCACCTCGACGACGATAGGCGGCCGTCAGGTACCTCCAGGTAACCTTCGGGGCGTGAGCCTGCGACCCGGAATTGTCTTCCTTGCCGACTGTCCCGCTCTCCTGGCCATGGAGATCATCGCCAGCAAGTGGTCCATGGTCACGCTCTTCGCGTTGACCGACGGTCCGTTGCGCCACGGCGAGTTGGTCGAGTTGAGCGGTGGCATTTCGCGCAAGGTCCTGACCCAGACGTTGCGTCGGCTCCAGGCCAACGGGCTCGTCGAGCGGCACGCGTACGCCGAGGCGCCGCCGCGCGTGGAGTACAGCTTGACCGATCTCGGGCGGACCCTGGAGGAGCCCATCAGGATGCTCACCGCATGGGCGCGGGAGAACGGCGAGGCGGTCGTCACCTTCCGGGAAGCAGCCGAGGCGGCCAGCAGCATCGAGGCGGATCGGGCGACCTCGGCGCAGCGGCCCGGATGAGGCGGCCCGGATGAGGCCGCCCGCGATCGACGGCGGGCGGGCGGTGGTGGCGACAGGTCGTTCCGCGTCAGTGATCAAGGGCTGCGGCTGGAGTACTAGGCTCGGCTTCCTGCCGATTCGGCTCTTCGGAAAGGACGTTGGCGTGCTTCTCGGTCTTCGGACGGTCATTCATCCCGCGCCGGATCTCGGTGCGGCGAAGGCGTGGTGGAGTTCGGTGCTGGGGGTGGAGCCGTACTTCGACGAGCCGTTCTACGTGGGGTTCAACGTCGGGGGGTACGAGTTGGGGCTGGACCCGAATGCGGATCCGGCGGTCGGGCCGGTGTCGTACTGGGGGGTGCGGGACGTGGCGGTGGCGGTGGAGCGGTTCGTGGCGGCGGGGGCCGTGGTGCGGGAGCGGGTGCAGGAGGTGGGGGGCGGTATCCGGGTCGGGACGGTGCTGGAGCCTTCGGGGGCGGTGGTGGGGCTGATCGAGAACCCGCACTTCGTGTTGCCGGAGGGTGGGCCGGCGGGGGTAGGTGAGGGTCCGGGGCGCTGACCCGGGTGGTGTGGGTGGGAGGGGCCCCGGCCGTGGTGGCCGGGGCCCCTCAGTCGGTGGTGTGGTGGTCGTTGGCGATCAGGGTGCGGGCCAGGCGGGCGGCGGCGGTGGTGACGGGGGGCCAGGCGGGGGAGTGCAGGTGGTCGGTGGGGCGGGGGTCGGGCGGGAGGGTGGTGAGGAGGGTGCGGAGGGCGGTGCCGAGGTCGGCGGTGAGGGCGGCTTCTTCGCCGGTGCGCAGGGTGTGGCCGATCCAGGGGAGGGGGTCGTCGGCGTCGCAGGCTTCGCCGAACAGGGTGGCGAGCAGCGGGGCGGGGTCGAAGGCGTCGTCCTGGAGGCCGGGGGCGGCCAGGGTGAGGACCGCGGACACCAGTTGGTGGCGCAGGGCGGGGAGGACGGGGCCGGTCACCGGGGGAGCGTACCGGCCGGGTGCGGACGGTCAGGCGTAGGGGGCGAGTTGGGGGTCGACGGGGGCGTCGGTGAGGCGGTTGGCGAAGGTGGAGAGGGTGTAGGCGCCGATGCCGAGGACGATTTCGAGGGCGTTGCGCGGGGTGAAGCCGTGGGCGAGGAAGGCGGCGAGGTCGGGTTCGGGGACGGCGCCGGTGTGGTCGAGGACGCTGTGGACGAAGCGGCGGACGGCTTCCAACCGGGCGTCGGGGAGGGGCTGTTGGGTGCGCAGGGCGGTGATCAGTTCGGGGGCGGCGTCGAGCCGGGTGAGGGCGGCGGTGTGCATGGCGACGCAGAGGTGGCAGCCGTTGCGGGTGGCGATGGTGAGGACGACGGTTTCGCGGACCGTCGGGTCGAGTTCGGTGCTGTCGAAGAGGGCGGTCAACTTGAGG
The DNA here is from genome assembly GCF_026802215.1 of Kitasatospora sp. YST-16. NCBI lineage: Bacteria > Bacillati > Actinomycetota > Actinomycetes > Kitasatosporales > Streptomycetaceae > Kitasatospora > Kitasatospora sp. YST-16. The sequence goes on along the minus strand of NZ_CP113837.1, from coordinate 1,223,968 downwards.
AAGCCGTCGAGGAGTTGGGGGGAGTGGGCGAGGCGGGCCGCGGCGGAGGGGAGGTAGCCGAGGTGGCGGGTGACCTGGTCGAGCTGGCGGCGGGCGGCCGGCGGGGCGGTGTCGGGGGTGAGGTCGGGGAAGTGCGTTCCCGTGGAGGAGGGGGCGGGGACGGCGGAGGAGGTGGTGGACATGGGTGGGCCTTTCGGGGTGGCCGGCGGGCGGGCCCCGGCGGTGCGTCCTAGAATGGACAACGTGGTTGACCAAAACGTAAACCAGGTTGTCGATTCGCGCAACGGGGAACCGGCCGGCCGGGCCCGGGACGGGTTCGAGCTGCCGCTGCTGCTGTTCGCCGGATTCCGCACGATCATCGACGAGTTGCACGACCGGCTGGCCCGCGAGGGGCACCCGGACGCCCGGCCCGCGTACGGCTTCGCCCTGCAGGCGATCGGGATCGACGGGGTGAGTGCGAGCGAGATCGGCCGGCGGCTGGGGGTGTCCAAGCAGGCCGCCGGGAAGACCGTCGACCGGCTGGAGGCGCTCGGGTACGCGGAGCGGGCGGACGATCCGCGGGACGCGCGGCGCAAGATCGTCCGGTTGACGCCGCACGGGCTGGACCTGCTGGCCCGGTCGGCGGCCGGGTTCGAGGAGATCCGGGGGCGCTGGGCGGCCGCGCTCGGGGAGCGGCGGCTGCGCGAACTGGAGGACGGGCTGGCGCAGTTGACCGGTTCGTCCGGGTTCCGGCTGGACGCGGCGGGCTGGTTCACCGGCTGAGGGCGCCAGCGGTCGGCTGGTGCACCGGCCGAGCAGCCGTCGGCGGGCCGGTGCACCGGCTGGAAGGTGACGGCGGCGGGGCGCGGGGAGGGCGGCTCGGGGGACACGGTCCGGTGAACGTGGTCCGGTGGGACCCCGGCCGGGCGCGTCGGGTGGCACCATGGGACGGCCGGGTCACGGCGATGGGACGGGAACAAGCGGTCCAGGGGGAACGGATGCTCGCCGAATCGTTGGTCGCGCTCGCCAGTGCGGGTGGTACGGCGTTGGTGGGGGCGATGGCCACCGACGCCTGGCAGACCGTCAGGGACGGCGCCGCCAGGCTGTTCGGGCGGGGCGGGGCGGCCGGGCAGGAGCTGGTGGAGGCCCGGCTGGACCGGGATGCCGGGCTGGTGGCGCTGGCGTCGGAGCCGGAGCGGGCGCGGCAGGGGCTCGCCCCGGCGTGGCAGGTCGAGTTGGAGGCGCTGCTGACCGCGCACCCCGAACTGGCCGATGAGCTGCGGGTGTTCGTGGAGCAGACGGTGGCCGCGCTGCCCCGGGCCGAGCAGCACTGGACGTTGAACGTGACCGCGCGCGACCACGGCCGGGCCTACGGCGCGCTCGGCGGGAACGTGGTGGTGCACGAGGCGGCGCAGCCCGATCCGCCGCGCGGGCCCGTCCCGGACGGCGGCGGGGAGGCGGGCGAGGGGCAGCGGTGAGACCGCCGGGGCCGTCCGACGGGCGGGGCGGGTGGTCGGGGCGGGCGGAGCAGCGGGTCGTCGCGGAGGCCGGGTTCGCGTACGGGGCGATCGGTGCGGACATCCACGTCTTCGGCGACGGCACGCCCGTCTACGTGCTGGAGAACTGGCGGCCGGGGGAGGCCGTCGAGGACGCCTGGCTGGGCGAGTTGCCGAGCCGGATGCTCAACGCCCGCTGGGAGGTGGTCGGTTTCACCGGCCGGGCGGCGGAGCTGGCCGAACTGCGGGCCTGGTGCGGGGGCGGTCCCCGGCTGGGGGTCCGCTGGCTGCACGGGCCCGGCGGGCAGGGCAAGACCCGGCTGGCGGCGCGGCTGGCCCGGGAGTTGGCCGACGAGGGGTGGAAGGTGGTCACCGCCACCGAGGGCCCGGGGTCGGTGCTGCCGCCGCCGGGCAGCCAGGACCTGCGGCTGGACGGTGCGCCGGGCCTGCTGCTGCTCGTCGACTACGCCGACCGGTGGCCGCTCTCCCACCTGACCTGGCTGCTCAGCAACGCCCTGCTGCACGACCCGGCCGTGCCGGCCCGGGTGCTGATGCTGGCCCGGGACACCGGGCCCTGGCCGGCGGTCCGCGCGGTGCTGGCCGACCACCGGGCCGGGACCTCGGCGCAGGAGCTGGCGGCCCTCGGTGACGGCGACGACCCGGCCGGCCACCGGGCCCGGATGTTCACCGCGGCCCGGGACGGCTTCGCGGCGCGGTACGGGGCGGCGGTCCCCGGCTGGATGTCCCCGCCGCCGTGGCTGGACGGGCCGGAGTTCGGGCTGACCCTGGCCGTCCACCTGGCGGCGCTGGTGTCCGTCGACGCCCACCTGGCCGGGCGGCGGACGCCGACGGACCCGGCCGGGCTGACCGTCTACCTGCTGGACCGCGAGCACTTGCACTGGGCGCGCCGGCACGGCGACGGCACCCACCGGCTGGACGGCGGCGGCGCCCACCGGTCGGACGGCGGTTCCGGGGAGGCGCCGTGGACCACTCCGCCGGAGGTGATGAACCGGGTGGTGTTCGCGGCCGCGCTGACCGGCCCGCTGGCGCCGCAGGCCGGTGCGCGGGTGCTCGGCGGGCTGGAGCTCGGGCTGCCCGCGGAGCGGGTGCTGGCCGACCACGCGAGCTGCTACCCGCCCGCCGGGGCCGGCCGGGCCACCGTCCTGGAACCGCTCCAACCCGACCGGCTGGCCGAGGACTTCGCCGCCCTGACGCTGCCCGGCCACGCCGCGGACTACCCGGCCCGGGACTGGGCGCCGGGCAGCGTCCGCACGCTCACCGGCGACCGGCCGGCCCCCGGCTGGGTCCGGCGCACCCTGCTGCTGCTGGCCGCGGCCGCCGAGCGCTGGCCGCACGTGGCGGACGGGCACCTGTTCCCGCTGCTGCGCGGGCGGCCCGGGCTGGCCGTGGAGGCGGGCAGTCCGGTGCTGAGCGCGCTGGCCGCGCTGCCCGGCGTCCCGTTCGACCTGCTGGAGGCGGTGGAGTCGCAGCTGCCCCCCTACGACCGTGTCGACCTGGCGCCGGGCGCGGCCGACCTGGCCTGCGTGCTGGCCCGGCGGCGGCTGGCCCGCACCGGGGACCCGGCGCAGCGGGCGGCGATCCACGCCCGGCTCGCCAACGCGCTGGCGGGGGCCGGGCGTTACCGCGAGAACCTGGACGCGCTGACCGAGGCGGCCGAGCTCTACCGGCCGCTGGCCCAGGCCGACCCGGCGACGTTCGAGCGGCCGCTGGCCTTCGTGCTGTCCAACCTCGCCACCCGGCTGGCCCGGTACGGGGAGCGGCAGACCTCGCTGGCCTTCGCGCTGGAGGCGGTCGACACCGCCCGGCGGCTCGGCCTGATGGAACCGGCGGCCACCGGGACGGGCGGTGGCGCGCTGCTGGTCAACCTCGCGAGCCGGCTGCGGGTGGCCGGGCGGACGGCGGAGGCGCTGGAGGCCGACCACGAGGCGCTGGAGATCTTCTGGCGGATGTCCCGGACCAGGCCGTCCGAGGAGGAGGGGCCGGCCCACCTGCGGGTCTGCCTGAACAACATCGCCATGCTGCTGCCGCGCGGCTACCTCGGGGGCCGGGCCGCGCTGGCGGCGCTCGAACAGGTGGTGGTCCTGGACCGGCGGCTCGCCGCGGGCAACCCGGCCCGGTACGAGGCCGCCCTGGCCGGTGCCCTGCGGATGCTGGCCGAGTGGCTGGTCCAGCACTACGAGCGGGCCGAGACGATCATCCGGGCCGCGCCGGACAGCCCCGGCCTGCACCAGCCCGTCGCGGCGGGCTGGCGGCAGCGCGCGGTGGCTCTGGCCGGGGAGGCGGTGGAGACCGACCGGCGGCTGCTGACCGGAACCTCCGCCGTGATGGAGCTCCAACTCGCCGAGTCGCTGCGGGTGTTGAGCCGCGCCCTGGTCGCCGCCGGGCAACCGGAGGAGGCCGCCGTCGCGCTGGCGGAGAGCGCCGCGCTGCGGGAGCGGCTGGCCGAGCCCGAATCCGCCCGCCCGGTGGACGTTGCCGAGCCGCCGGAGCCGGTCGACCACCGGCGGGAGACCATGGCGGCGGCCCGGACCGGCGTCACCCTGTGCGCGTACCTGGCGAGCGTCGACCCGGAGGCCCACCGCCCGTTGCTGGCCGAGGCGTTGGAGCACGTCGGGGCCGTCGCCCCGTACGACCGCGCGGGCCTGGCCGACCGGGAGGCCGCCGTCCCGCTCTGGCAGGACCTGGTGGACGCCGACCTGCCGGCCTACGGGCCGTCCCTGGTCAGCGCGTTGGCGGTGATCCGGGCGGTCCGGCGCACCCTCGGGCTGGACGCGGAGGACGAGCGGGCCGGTGCGGAGCAGGAGCGGCTGGCGGCCCGGGTCGCCGCCGCCGAGCAGGAGCAGCGGCGCCGCCGCCTGGCCCCGCGGCTGCCCTGGGGGCCGGCCGGGGAGATCGACGCCGAGGCGCGGCGGCTCACCGGGGCCGGGGACGACGCCGGGCTGTGGGCGCTGGCGCTGTCCGTCCCGGTGGCGGACGGCGCGCGGCTGGCCCGGGCGCTCGCCGGGCGGTGGCAGCCGCCGGGCCCCGCCGCGCGGGCGCTGGCCGAGCGCCTCGCGGCCGCGGACCCGGCGGCTGCCACCGCCCGCCGTTCCCCGGCCGCCCCGGACCGGGAGCTGCCGGCCCTCGGCGGCAGCGCGGACGGCGTCGGCTTCGCCCACGGCCGGCCCGCGCTCGCGGTCAACGGCTTTCAGCCGGACGGCCGTTGGGCGCTCAAGGGGTTCGACGCGGGCAGCGGCCGACTGCGGGTGCTGCACCGCGGCGCCGGCCCGTACGGGTGGGAGGCGGTCGCCTGCCTCGGCCCGCGGCGGGCCGTCGCCGTGCTGGACCTGCCGGAGCCGCCGCACCAGGTGCTCGCGCTGCTCGACGGCGGCGCCGGGGAGCAGCTCGCCGAGGGCAACGCGCTGCGCGGCGCCCGGGTGGCGGCCACCGCGGACGGCTACGTGGTGGGCCTGGCGCGGATGCGCGGCATCCTGGTGGGGACGGGCGGCGAGCCCCCGGTCGCCGTCGACCTGGCGGGCACCGGGCTGTCGCGCTGCGACCGCCTCGCCGTCGATCCGACCGGCACCCGGGTCGCGCTCACGGACGGCCGCCGGACGGTGCTGGTCGGCCTGCCCGAGGGCCGGGCGATCGCCGCGGCCGAGACCGGGGGCGCGGCGGAGGCCGTCCTGCTCGGCCCCGACCTGCTGGTCACCGCCGGGGCCGGGGGCGGCCTGCGCCGCTGGGAGCGGCACGGCGGGCAACTGCGGGAGACCGGCGCGGTGGACACCCCGGCCCTGCACCCGCTGTTCGCGGTGCCGTCCTGGCGGGTGGTGGGCGGCTGGGCGCTCGGCCGGCCGCACTTCCACGACACCGGGACGCTCGACCCCGTCCCCGAACCGCCGCCGACCGCCGGGCTGTCGGAGCCCGTCACGGCCTGGACGGCGTCCGCGGACGGCCGCTACGTCGTCCACGGCGGCAGCCCCGCCGGGGCCGGGCCGGGCGCGGCGCCCCGCACCCTGCTGCACGACCTGCACCACCCGGCGGCCTGGCTGGCCCGGCCCGCGGCCGCCGTCACCGCCGCCGACCTGCCGGTGCTGGCGGCGCTCGCCGCCCGGGCCGAGCGGCGGCTGCGGCCGCTGCTGGGGCTGCTGCACGACGTCGCCGCCCACCGCCTCGCGGGGAGCTGATCCCGGGCGGGGAGGCGGGCGGTGGGCGGTGGAGGGTGAGGGGACTACTTGCCGTTCTTGTCGGGGTCGGCGGCGAAGGTGATCACGCCGAGGTAGCCGTCGCCGTCCTCGGTGACCTTCAGCAGCATCGACGGCTGGTAGATGCTGTCGCCGTCGTTGAAGGTGTCGCGGCCGGTGTGCGTGCTGTACGGGGCCTTGGCGAAGACCGCGGTGTTCAGCGCCTCGTCCATCATCACCTGGGTGGTGAGGGTGCGTTCGTTGTCGATGTGCACCATCGCGTGGACGTGCACGGTGCGGCCGGAGTACCAGCCGGGCCAGACGGTGGTGAACTCGACGATGCCGTCCTGGTTGGTGACCTGGGCGCCGCGCAGGTAGCGCTTGTCGTCCTGCGGGGTCAGGTCGGCCATGCCGTCGTTCGCACCGCCGCCACCGCCACCGCCACCGGCACCGGGGCCGCCACCGGCACCGGGGCCGCCCGAGGGCGGAGCACCGGTCGGAGCGCCGGAGGGCGGGGCGCCGGTCGGAGCGCCCGACGGGGGAGTGCCGCCGCCGGGGCCGCCCGGGCCGCCACCGCCGCCGGTGGACAGCTGCTCGGCGCCCGAGTACGTGCCGGACGCGTCGCAGTGCCAGATCTCCACCACCGCGCTCGGGATCGCCTTGCAGCTCTCGCTGTCCTGCACCCGGATCGCCAGCCGCAGCCGGACGCCCTCGCGGTCCTCGCGGATGTCGCTGCGGATCTTGTCGGCGTCGAAGTAGTACGGGCCCTGGGTGGTCTGCGCGGTCAGCGCGCAGGTGTTGGCGTCCGCGAACAGGCCGGTCAGGTCCTCGGTGGTCGACGCCTGCGGGGAGATCGAGGCGTCGGCCCCCGTGGTGGTCCTCGCGCTGGTGCTGCCCCCGCCGGAGCTGGAGCAGGCCGCCAGCAGCGCGCCCAGGCCGATGCTGCTGATGCCCGCCAGAGCGCGGCGGCGGCTGACCCGCCGGCCCTCGTCGTGGTCGTGCCGGGGGTGCTGCTGTTCGGCTGCCATCGGTTTCCCGTCCCTTTTCGATCCCTTTACCGTCCCGGGCAGCGTAGGAACGGCGGATGAGGGCGGTCTTGGGATCGGATGAGAGAACGGTGGCCGGGCCGACGGGCCGTCAGCGGGCGGTGCGGCGCTCCGCCTCGGCCGCGTCCTCGGCCTCCGCCTGCTCCAGGGTCGGCGCGGTGCCGCCCAGGTGGGCGGGCAGCCACCAGGAGTCGTCCGGGCCGGCCGGCTTCGCCGGGTAGTCGCGCTGGGCGCGGTCCAGCATCTCGGTCATCGCGGCGCGCAGGCGGCGGGTCACCATGACGGGCTTGTCGGTCGGGGCCAGGTGGATCGGCTCGCCGATCATGATGGTCACCGGGACGTGGCGCTTGGTCAGCGTCTTCGGGCGGCCCTTGGTCCACAGCTGCTGGGTGCCCCACAGGACCACCGGCAGCAGCGGGGTGCCGGAGTCCGCGGCCATCCGGGCCGCGCCGGTCTTGAACTTCTTCAGCGTGAACGAGCGGCTGATGGTGGCCTCCGGGAACACCCCGACCACCTCGCCCTCGCGCAGCGCCTTCACCGCGGCCTCGTACGCGGGCTGGCCGTCGGTGCGGTCCACCGGGATGTGCTTCATGCCGCGCATCAGCGGGCCGGAGACCTTGTGCCGGAACACGTCGTCCTTGGCCATGAAGCGGGTCTTGCGGCGGCCCACCCGGTACGCGCCGAAGCCCGCGAAGATGAAGTCCAGGTAGCTGATGTGGTTGCTGACCAGGACGGCGCCGCCGGTGGCGGGGACGTGCTCGGCGCCGACGATGGAGATCCGCAGGTCCAGCGCCTTGAAGGCGGCGAGCGCGGTACGGATCACCGGCGGGTACACGAACTCAGCCACGGTCAGCCCTACTTCCCACGGGCCATGCGCCCGGTCCGGTGGTACCCGGGGCGTGGTGGCAGGGCCGAGAAGTCGCGGCACGCCGCGGCGGCCACGGGTGTTTCCCCCCGATGATCCCCCGAACGGGCACGGTCTGTCACGCCCGCCCCCCTCCGGGGGTCCGGGCGCGGGCGCGGTGCAGCAGCAGGTAGAACTCGCAGCCGAGGCAGTAGTCGAAGGCGGCGTTCAGGAAGGCGGCGGCCAGGGCCAGTGCGGTGAGGGCCGTGGCGAGCGGGCCGAGGCAGGCCAGGGCGGCCAGGACGGCGAGCAGGGTGAAGGCCAGGCCGACGCCCTGGGCGAAGCGCGGCGGGCGGGCGTCCTCGAGTTCGGCGGGCGGCCCGAGCCGGGGGCGGACCAGGGTGCGGTAGAGCAGGCCGTAGGGGGCGTAGCGGTGGCCGCCGAGCGCGCCGGCGGCGAAGACCGCGGCCTGGACGGCGAGCAGCGGGCGGCTGCCGGTGATCAGGGCGGCGGCGAGGACGAGGGTGGTGAGGACCGCGGCGAAACGGGGGCCGCGGGGGTCGATCTGCGCGGGCTGCACGGAGGGGCTCCGGAGAAGGGGTCGCTGGCGGGAGGTCGGACGTCGGGGACGTGCGCTCAGCGACAGCGGGTGGTGCAGGCCCGGCACAGGTCGATCACCCGGCGGCTGGTCAGCCGGGCGTTCGACGACGGGGTGCGGGCGGTCACGGGGGCGATGCTACCGGGGCGGGGCTGCCGGGCCCAGGGGCGGGTTTGTCACACTGGACGGGTGACCGGACTGATCGTGTGCCTGGTGGTGCTGGCGGTGGCCGGCGGGTTCGGAGTGCTGCGCAAGGTGCGGGACGGGAGGCTGCGGGTGCGGGGCGGGGACGGTGCGGTGCGGTTGACCGGGGCGGAGCTGGGGGCGCCGTTGGGGGCGCGGGCGACGCTGGTGCAGTTCTCGACGTCGTTCTGCCAGCCGTGCCGGGCCACCCGGCGGACGCTGGCGGAGGTGGCCGGGATGGTGGAGGGCGTCGCGCACGTGGAGGTGGACGCCGAGTCGCAACTGGAGCTGGTGCGGCGGCTGGAGATCCTGCGGACGCCGACCGTGCTGGTGCTGGACGCGTCGGGCCGGGTGGTGCGGCGGGCGGCGGGGCAGCCGCGCCGGGCGGACGTGATCGCGGCGCTGGGCGAGGCGGTCTAGTGCCGCGTCAGGCAACCTTTGCCGTGAAGGAGCGGCTCCCCCAGCCCCAAGGGGGCTGGGAGGTGCCCCCTTGGTGCGTGCTCTCGGCGTGCCGGCCGGAAGCCCTTGTACTGGATGTACTTGGGTTTTCGGCCGGTGCGGCGAGCGGGCCCCTCCTGCCCGATGGCGGGCAAGGAGGGCGCGTGCCGGGCGTCGCGACGGGCGAAGGTTGCCTGACGCGGCACTAGAAGACTGATGAAGATGTTGGGTTCTGGCCTCGCCGTGTGGGTGGTGGGGCCAGACTCGTTTTGTGGCGATGGGTGAATGGGCCGGGGAGACGGTCGGGCCGGATGTGTGGGAGACCTGCCGGGAGTTGATCCCGGTGGGGAGTGTGTTCGCGTTTCTGGCCGAGCATCGGGGCCGGCTGTTCCCGGCGGCGATGTTCGCGGACATGTACCCGTCGGCGAACGGCCGCCCGAGCATGCCGCCGCAGATCCTGGCCACGGCGATCACCCTGCAGGCCCTGCACGGCCTGTCCGACTTCGAGACGGTCCAGGAACTGCGCTGCGACCTGCGGTGGAAGGCCGCCTGCGGACTCGGGCTGAACGACACCGCCTTCGACTCGTCGCTGCTGGCCTACTTCCGTCGACGGCTGGCCCGTTCGGCCCGGCCTGACCGGGTGTTCGAAGCCGTGCGGGAGGTTGTGAAGGCCACCGGGGTGCTGAAGGGCCGCCACCGCCGCGCTCTGGACTCGACCGTGCTGGACGACGCGGTCGCCACCCAGGACACCGTCACCCAGCTGATCGCCGCCGTCCGCGTGGTGATCCGCGAGGTCCCCGGCGCCGACGAGGTCGCGGCGGCCCAGTGCACCGCGCACGACTACCGCGATCCGGGCAAGCCCCGCATCGCCTGGAACGACGAGCAGGCCCGCGCGGATCTCGTGGACGCCCTGGTGGGCGACGCGCTCGAACTGCTCGGGCACCTGCCCGAGCGGCAGTCGGGCGAGAAGGCCGCGAACGCGGTGGGCCTGCTGGCCCTGGTCGCCGGGCAGGACGTCGAGCCCGCCGGCGGCTCCGACGGCCGGGACGGGCGCTGGCGCATCACCCGGGGCACCGCGCCCGACCGCATGGTGTCCACCGTCGACCCCGATGCCCGGCACGTCCACAAGACCCGCACCCACTACCAGGACGGATACAAGGCCCACCTCGCCGTCGAACCCGAAACCGTGATCTACACCGAGGTCGAACTGACCCCGGGATCGGGTCCCGAGCACCACGAGGCGGTGATCGCCGTGGACCTGCTCGCCGGTGAGGACGAGCCCTTGGACGCGTTCGGGGACACCGCCTACTCCACCGGCCCGGCCCGGGCGGCCCTGGGCCAGGCAGGGCACCGCCTGTTCTTCAAGCCCGCGCCGCAGCGGCCCGCCGTTGCGGGCGGCTTCGTCCTCGACGACTTCCGGATCGACACCGCGGGCGGCACGGCCACCTGTCCCGCCGGCCGCACCGTCCCGCTCTCGCCCGACCGCGGCATCGGCACGCCCCGCTCCGCGAGCTTCGGCGACCGCTGCCTGCACTGCCCGTTGCGCGAGCGGTGCACCACCGCCAAGAACGGCAAGACCCTGCGCGTCCGCCCCGGCCACGACCTCCAGGCCGCCGCCCGCCGACAAGCCGCCGATCCCGTCTGGCAGGAGGCCTACCGCCGCTGGCGCCCCCCGGTCGAACGGGCCGTCGCCTGGCTCGTCGGACACCGAAACCGCCGCCTGCGCTACCGGGGAACCATCAAGAACAACGCCTGGCTCCACACCCGCGCCGCCGCACTCAACCTGCGAACCCTGATCAGCTTCGGACTCGACCACAACGGCGCCACCTGGCACATCCGGGCCACCGCCTGACGGGCAACAACCCAGATCACACCAAGATCTTCATCAGTCTTCTAGGAACCGTCCGGTGCGGGGCGTTCAATCTCACAGGGGATCTGGCGCCGAGTCAGGTGGCACTCGGGTCGGGCTGGGGCAGGATGGGCCACAGGCGGCGGCATGGTGCCCGGCCGGACCGGCGGGCAGCGTAAGCTACTGGCGAGTAGTGACGGCTGGGCTACTCGTGAGTATGCTGCCGGGGAGTTCCGGAGGGGCACCTGCGCACGTCGCTCGGGCCGCGGGCCCCGCGCGTGGGGCGAGGATCGCCCGGCGCGCACGGACCGTTGCCGCAGCCGCCGGATCGGACCAGTAACAGGAGAGCAGGCCGTGAGCTTGAGGATCGTTGTCTGTGTGAAGTACGTGCCCGACGCGACCGGTGACCGTCGCTTCGCGGACGATGCCACCACCGACCGGGAGGGCGTGGACGGCCTCCTGTCGGAGCTGGACGAGTACGGCGTCGAGCAGGCGCTGCGGATCGCGGAGGCCAACGAGGGCGCCGAGGTGACGGTGCTGACCGTGGGCCCGGACGACGCGAAGGACGCGCTGCGCAAGGCGCTGTCGATGGGCGCGGACAAGGCCGTGCACGTCAACGACGACGACATCCACGGCACGGACGCGCTCGGGACCTCGGCGATCCTGGCGGCGGCGTTGGAGAAGACCGGTTTCGACCTGGTGGTGTGCGGCATGGCCTCCACCGACGGCACCATGGGCGTGCTGCCCGCGCTGCTGGCCGAGCGCCTGGGCGTGCCGCAGGCCACGCTGCTGTCGGAGGTGGCGGTGGCCGGCGGGAAGGTGACCGGTCGCCGGGACGGCGACGCGGCCACCGAGCAGGTCGAGGCGGCGCTGCCCGCGGTCGTCTCGGTCACCGACCAGTCCGGTGAGGCCCGCTACCCCTCGTTCAAGGGCATCATGGCGGCGAAGAAGAAGCCGGTGACCTCCCTGGACCTGGACGACCTGGGCATCGACGCCGACACCGTCGGCCTGGCCGGCGCCTGGACCAAGGTCGAGGACGTCACCGCCCGCCCCGCCCGCACCAAGGGCGTCATCGTGACCGACGAGGGCGAGGGCGGCAAGCAGCTCGCCGCCTACCTCGCCGAGCAGAAGTTCATCTGACGGGCCGCCGGGAACAAAGGGATACGGAGCAAACAACCATGAGTGAGATCCTGGTCCTGGTCGACCACGCCGACGGCGCCGTGCGCAAGCCCGCCCTCGAACTGCTGACCCTCGCCCGCCGCCTGGGCACCCCCTCCGCCGTCGTCCTCGGCGCCGGAGCCGCGGCCGCCGACATCGCCGCCAAGGCCGCCGAGTACGGCGCCGCCAAGGTCTACACCGCCGATGCCGAGGAGTTCACCTCCCAGCTGGTGGTGCCCAAGGTCGACGCGCTGACCCAGATCGCCAAGGACAGCGGCGCCGCCGCCGTCCTGGTCACCTCCTCCGGCGAGAACAAGGAGGTCGCCGCCCGCACCGCCCTGCGCCTGGGGTCGGGCCTGATCACCGACGCCGTCGACGTCGCACAGGGCCCCACCGGCCCCGTCGCCACCCAGTCGGTGTTCGCCGCGTCCTTCCAGGTCACCTCCACCGTCACCACCGGCGCCCCGGTCATCACCGTCAAGCCCAACAGCACCGCCCCCGAGGCCGCCCCCGCCGCCGGCGCCGTGCAGAACGTGACCGTGGCGCTGACCGGAGGCGCGGCCACCGTCACCGCCCGCACCCCGCGGGTGTCCACCGGCCGCCCCGAGCTGACCGAGGCCGCCATCGTGGTCTCCGGCGGCCGCGGCGTCGGCGCCGCCGACGGCTTCTCCGTCGTCGAGGACCTCGCCGACGCCCTGGGAGCGGCCGTCGGCGCCTCCCGCGCCGCCGTCGACGCCGGCTGGTACCCCCACAGCAGCCAGGTCGGCCAGACCGGCAAGCAGGTCTCCCCCCAGCTCTACGTCGCCGCCGGCATCTCCGGCGCCATCCAGCACCGCGCCGGCATGCAGACCAGCAAGACCATCGTCGCCGTCAACAAGGACCCCGAAGCCCCCATCTTCGAACTCGTCGACTACGGCGTCGTCGGCGACCTCTTCACCGTCCTCCCCCAGCTCACCGGCGAGGTCAAGGCCCGCAAGGGCTGACCTGACCGGACCCGGTCGGAAACGGCCGACGGCGCGGCTCCCGGAGACCCTGGGAGCCGCGCCGTCGTGCTGTCAGCGGCCCGCGAGGGAGCGCACGAAGCGGTCGGCGTCGACGGTGCCGAGGCCGGAGGCCAGGTCGTAGCCCTTGGTGGCCTGGTAACCCGTCACGGTGTCCCAGGAGTTGTCGCCCGCGGTGACGTCGGTGATGCCGCTGAGCTGGGAGGGCAGCAGGGCCAGGCCGTACAGGCGGGGGTTGAGCTGGCCCAGGCGGTGGCCCGCGAGCTGGGCGGCCAGCGCGACGACGCCGGAGAAGACCGGGGTCGCCTCGCTGGTGCCGCCGACCAGGTGCCAGCCGACCCGGGTCGGGTCGTACGACTCGTACGTCCAGGCCGCGCCGTCCACCGCCGCGCTCATCGAGATGTCGGGGGTGCCGCGGTGGTTGCCGGTCACGTTCGCCACGGCGGCCTGGTACCAGGGGCGTTCGAAGACGCCGGAGACGCCGCCGCCCGCCGCGCCGTAGTCGTCGTGCCAGACCTTGTCCGGGGCGGTGCGGTTGCCGTCGTTGTCCAGGGTCAGCTGGGTGCCGCCGACCGAGGTGACCAGCGGGTCCGAGGACGGCCAGGAGTTGACCTTGTACGGGTACAGGTCGCTGCCGTTCTCCATCGCGTCGGTGGCGCCGTTGTCGCCGGACGCGCCGAGCACCGTGACGTCCCGGGCGGCCGCGTACTTGAAGGCGTAGCGGAGCTTCTCGATCGACTTGAAGTCGCCCTTGTCGTAGCCCGGGAAGGTGTTCTCGGTGGCGCCGAAGCTCTGCGAGATCACGTCCACGTCGTGCGACTTGATGACGGCCTTCTCGGCGTCCATCATCTCCGGCAGGCCGGTGACGCCCTCGGTCTCGGCGACGCCGGTCTCCACCAGCACGATGTGCGCGTCGGGGGCGATCGCGTGCGCGTACTCGACGTCCAGGGTGGTCTCGCCGGCCCAGCCGGTGTGGTCGGCGTTGGTCGGGTCGAACACCGGGACGTTCCCCCACTTGACCACCTCGACCTGGGTGTCCGGGATGCCCCACTGCTTGTCGAAGGTCTCCAGGTCGTGCTGGATCGTCGGCGAGCCGAACGAGTCCACGATCACGATGGTGCGGCCCTTGCCGGTCACGCCCTGCCGGTACAGCGGGTCCAGGTGGTAGGCGGTGCGGTACTGCAGCGGCGAGTAGCAGTGGATGCCGATCTGCGTCACGCAGTCCGAGGTCGATATCGGCGCGACCCGGCCGACCGCGTCGATCTGCCCGGCCGAGGCGGGGCGCAGCTTGAACGTCGCCGGGAGGTGCGCGGCGGACCGGGCGGTTGCGGTCGCACCGGTCAGGGCGGTGGCCCCGACGGCGAGCAGCGCGGCGGCCCGCAGCGCGGTGGAGCGTCGGGTGCCCGCGGTGGCGGGGTGCATGCCCAAGGAGACTCCTCGATGAGAAGGGGCCCGAGCCGGGTCCGGCCGGGGCGGCCCCTATCCCATCGGCAGCCGACGGGCCCTTCCATAGTCCGGGCGGGCCGCCCCGATGGCCCCGGTCGGCCACCGGATTCGGTAAAGGGAACGGAGGGGTTCGGTAACGCCGCAGCTCCGGGCGGTCGGCCGGGCCCTGCTGCGGGCGGGCGGCCCGGCCTCGTAGAGTCGGGCGGCATGGGACTGCTGACAGCACTCGACGGCGGGTACGGGGACCGGGCGGACGCCGTGGTGGTGGACGGGACCGCCCTGTCCTGGGAACAACTGCTCGGCGCGGCCGGGGCGGTGGCCGAACGCGCCGCCGGGGCGCCCGGCCTCGCCGTCCTGGCCCGGCCCACCGCCGAGACGGTCGCGGCCGTGGCCGGCGGCCTGCTCGCGGGCGTGCCGGTGGTGCCGGTGCCGCCCGACTCCGGGCCGGTGGAGCGCGCTCACATCCTGCGCGACAGCGGCGCCACCCTGCTGGCCGGCACCGAACTACCGGACGACGCGGCGCAGTTGACGGCACTTCCGGTGTCGCTGACGGACCGCCCGTCCGGCACCTGGCGCCCCGCCGCCGAGGACGCCGACCGGACCGCGTTCGTGCTGTACACCTCCGGCACCACCGGCGCCCCCAAGGGCGCGCTGATCGCGCACCGGGCGGTCGCCGCCGGGCTCGACGCGCTCGCCGGGGCCTGGCAGTGGGACGCCGAGGACACCCTCGTCCACGGCCTGCCGCTGTTCCACGTGCACGGCCTGGTGCTCGGCGTGCTCGGCGCGCTGCGCACCGGCAGCCGCCTCGTGCACACCGGCCGGCCCACCCCCGCCGGGTACGCGGCCGCCCGCGGCAGCCTGTACTTCGGCGTCCCCACCGTCTGGTCGCGGATCGCCGCCGACCCGGCCGCCGCCCGCGAACTGGCCGCCGCCCGGCTGCTGGTGTCCGGCAGCGCGCCGCTGCCCGTCCCGGTCTTCGAACGGCTGCGGGAACTCACCGGGCAGGCCCCCGCCGAGCGGTACGGCATGACCGAGACGCTGATCACCGTCGCCACCCGGGCCGACGGCGAGCGCCGCCCCGGCGCGATCGGCGTGCCGCTGCCCGGCGTGCGGACCCGGCTGGCCGGGGAGGACGGGCGGCCGGTGCCCGCCGACGGCGAGAGCGTCGGCGAACTCCAGCTCCGGGGGCCCACGCTGTTCGACGGCTACCTCGGACGGCCCGAGGCCACCGCCGCGTCCTGGACCGCCGACGGCTGGTTCCGCACCGGGGACGTCGCCGTGATCGGACCCGACGGCTTCCACCGGATCGTCGGCCGGGCCTCCGTCGACCTGATCAAGAGCGGCGGCTACCGGATCGGCGCCGGCGAGGTCGAGGCCGCGCTGCGTGACCACCCCGGCGTCGCCGACGCCGCCGTGGTCGGCGCCCCCGACCCGGACCTCGGCCAGGCCGTGGTCGCGTACGTGGTCGCGGCGGACGGCGCGGGCGTCGGGGAACGGGAGCTCGTCGACTTCGTCGCGCGGCGGCTGTCCGTCCACAAGCGGCCCCGCCGGGTGGTCCTGGTCGAGGACCTGCCGCGCAACGCGATGGGCAAGGTGCTCAAGAAGCAACTCCTGGACGGCGCGGGGTAACCCGGGCGGCGGGGCGACCCGTGGGGCGGCCGGCGGGCCGGTGCGCCGACCGGTTCGCGGGCCGGTGCGCGGGCCGGTTCGGGGGCCGGTTCGCGGGCCGTCCTTTCAGGAGGGCGGGGAGTGGGTACCACTGGGGTGGCGTGGGGGCCGGTGCCCCGCGCTGCCCGGCGCACGGCCGGGCCGGTGCCACGGAGGGGCAGGGGATGCTGTGATCGTCTGGGTCAATGGGGCGTTCGGGGCGGGCAAGACGAGCGCCTGCCGGGAGTTGGTCGGACTGCTGCCGGGGAGCGTGCTGTTCGACCCTGACACCCTCGGGCCGGTCCTGCGGGCCGCCCGGCCCGACCACGGGCCGGGCGAACTCCAGGACTCGCCCGCCTGGCGGCACCTGGCCGCCGAGACCGCCGCCGCGCTGGCCGCCGAGGCCGACGGGCCGGTCCTGGTCCCCGCCACGCTGCTGCGCCAGGAGCACCGCGACGAGGTCTTCGGCTCGCTGGCCGGGCGCGGCATCCCGGTCCACCACGTCGTCCTCGACCCGGTCGAGACGATCCTGCGGGCCCGGATCGCCACCCGCGAGGACGTCCCCGGGGACCCGGAGGCCACCGCCCGGCTGCGCCGCCGCGCCCGCGAGGCGCTGCCCGCCTACCTCACCGCCCGCGGCTGGCTGGCCGGGGACGCCCGGATGGTCGACAACGGGGTGCTGACGCCCCGGCAGACCGCCGAGCGGATCGCCGACCTGGTGCGCAGCGGCGCCGCGCGCTGCCCGATCGTGCGCAGCGAGGGCGGCGCCGGGGACACCGTCGCCGCGGCGGTGCTGCTCTTCGACGACCGGGACCGGGTGCTGCTGGTCGACCCCGCGTACAAGCCGCACTGGGAGTTCCCCGGCGGCGTCGTCGAGTGCGGCGAGGCACCCACCGCGGCCGGCGTCCGGGAGGTCGCCGAGGAACTCGGCCTGCGGCTGCACCCGGAGGAACTGCGGCTGCTCGCCGTCGACTGGGAGCCCGGCGCCGGACGCGGACGCGGCGGCCTGCGCCTGGTCTACGACGGCGGACGGCTCGGCCCCTCCCAGGTGCTGCGGCTGCGGCTGCCCGCCGGGGAACTGCGCGACTGGCACTTCGCCACCCTGCGGGAGGCCGCCGAGATGCTGCCCGCCGGGCGGATGCGGCGGCTGGCCGCCGCGCTGGAGGCCCGGGCGGTCGGCGAACTGCGTTACCTGGAGGGCGGGCGGCCCGCCGCGACGGGGGCGGCGTCCGCGCGGTAGGGCGGGTGGTCCGCGGGGCGGGGGCGGCGTCCGCGCGGTAGGGCGGGTGGCCCGCGGGGCGGCTCCCCGGGGCAGGATGGGGGGATGCCGTTCACCCTGAGCCATGCCGCCGCCGTCCTGCCCGGCCTGCGGGCCGCGAAGCGCAAGGGCGCGCTGGTCGCCGCCGGACTCGTCGCCGGCTCGCTGGCGCCCGACGTGCCGTTCTTCGCGGAGTCCCTCGTCCGGGGGGTCTACCGGCACGGCGGGTTGACGCACCGCTGGTGGGCCGCCCCCACCCTCGACGTCGCGGTCGGGGCCGGGCTGGTGGCCGGCTGGTACGGCCTGTGGCGCGAGCCGCTGCGGGCCGCGGTGCCCGGCCGGTGGAACGCGGTGGCCCCCGAGCGGCGCCCGGCTCCCGGCGAACTCCTGCTGGCCGCCGGGGCGTTGGCCGCGGGTGCGGCCACCCACCTGGTCTGGGACTCCTTCACCCACCACGGCCGGGCCGGCGTCCGGGCCCTGCCGGTGCTGGAGCGCGAGGTCGCGGGCGTCCCGCTGCACACCGCCCTGCAGTACGGGACGTCGCTGCTCGGCCTGGGCGTGCTCGCCCGGTACGCCGGCCCCTGGCGGGAGAGCCGCCGGGGCACCGCCGCGCTGCTGGCCGCCGCCACCCTCGCGGGGGCGGCCGAGCGGGTCCTGCGCGGCGAGCGGGGCGTGGTCGACGAGGCCTGCTTCGGCGCGGGCGCGGGCCTGGCGGTCGGCGCGGCGGTCCTCGGGCTGGCCGGGGTCCGGCGCGGAGCGCAGCCGGAAACCCCCGGAACCGGGTCGAACTGGCCGTCCTCCGACCGGAGTTGACCGGAGCCGACCGGCCCGTCGGAGGCGCGGTGGGCGGGGTCGGCCTCCGGGCCCGGAGGGGGCGCGTACGAAGCAGGGGAACGGCCGCGACGGCGAGCACGGCGGGTGCGGCGGACCGGTTGCCGGAACTGGCCTCGGGAGCCCGGCGGGCGGTGCTGCGGCTCGACCCGGCCGAGCGGCCGCGCCTGGTCGTGCCGGGCACCGGCGGGCCGCACCCGCTGGTCCAGGGCCTGCTCGGGCCGACGGCCCTGGTGCTGACGCGCACCTCCTACCTCGCGGTCACCGACCGGTCGGTGTCCGTGCTGCGCGGACCGCGGCCGACGGGCGAGCCGGAGGAGGCCCTGGCCGCGGTGCCGCCGGAGCGGGCCGGCGCACTGGTGGCGAAGACCGCCCACGGCCGCCGGAGCAGCCGGGTGCGGCTGCGGCTGCCGCAGGCGGAGCGGCCGGTGCGGATGGAGGTGCGGTTCACCTCGCGGCCGCAGCCGGACGCCTTCCCGGCCGAGTTCTGACCGCCGGCCGGGGCCGTCAGAGGTAGCCGTTGGCGGCGAGGTGGGCGCCGATGGCGCGGTAGGCGGCGGGGTCGTCGGGGGTGAGGGCGGCGAGGCCGTCGACGTAGCGGTTGTACATGCAGAAGGCGGCGGCGATCAGGACGGTGTCGTGGACGGCCTCGTCGTCGGCGCCGGCGGCCTTCGCGGCGGCGACGTCCTCGGGGGTGACGGACAGTCCGCTCTCGGCGACCTTGCCGGCCAGCTGCAGCAGGGCGCGCTGGAGGTCGGTGACGGGGGCGGTGGCGAGGTCGGTCTGGACGGCCTCGACCAGGGCGAAGTCGCCGCCGAGGCGGTGGGCGGCGGTGGCGCCGTGGGCGCCGGCGCAGTAGCGGGTGCGGTTGAGGGCGGAGACGTAGGCGGCGATCAGCTCGCGGTCGCCGACCTCCAGCGGAGAGTCGCCGCGCAGGAGTTGCTCGGCGAGTTCGCTCAGGCGCAGGCCGGAGGAGGGTTTGGCGGCGAGCAGGCCCCGGATGCCGGGGGCGTCGGTGGGCAGTGCGATGTGGGGCATGGGGGCCACTGAAGCGGTTCGGCGCGGGCTTGGCAAGCCCTTGACCTGGGAAAGCGGAGCCGGTGCGGGAAGGGCGGGGCATGGCCGTGGCGGGGGGCGGGCAGATTAGGATGGGCGACCGTGACTGACACCGGTAGCACCAAGGACCTGGACCCCGTCGAGCCGGTCGCGGCCCCCGCCGACGACGCCGGTGACGGGGTGTCGGAGGAGGCAGCGGGCACCGGCCCGCAGGACGACGGGCGGGAGGCGGGGGCGGTGGCGCTGCCGGACGGGGTGTGGGACGTCGTGGTGGTCGGCGCCGGTCCGGCCGGTTCGTCGGCGGCGTACGCGGCGGCCTCGCGCGGGCGGCGGGTGCTGCTGCTCGACAAGGCCGAGCACCCCCGGTACAAGACCTGCGGCGGCGGCATCATCGGGCCGTCCCGGGACTCGCTGCCGGAGGACTTCAAACTGCCGCTGCAGGACCGCATTTCGGCGGTGACCTTCGCGCTGAACGGCAGGTGGACCCGGACCCGGCGCTCGAAGCGGATGCTGTTCGGCGTGGTCAACCGGGACGAGTTCGACCTGCGCCTGGTGCAGGCGGCCGAGCAGGCCGGGGCGGTGCTGGTGACGGGCGTGACCGCGACCGGCGTGGAGCAGCGCGGCGGCGACAGCCGGACGGTGTTCGTGACGCTGGCGGACGGCCGGAAGGTGGAGGCGCGGGCGGTGGTCGGCGCGGACGGCTCGGCCAGCCGGATCGGCCGGCACGTCGGCGTGACCTTCGACCAGATCGACCTGGGCCTGGAGGCGGAGATCCCGGTGCCGGAGTCGGTGTCGCGGTACTGGGCGGGCCGGATCCACCTGGACTGGGGCCCGCTGCCGGGCAGTTACGGCTGGGTGTTCCCGAAGACCGACTCGGGGACGCTGACCGTCGGGGTGATCTCGGCGCGCGGCGAGGGCGAGCGGACCAAGGAGTACCTGGCGGCGTACATCCGCCGCCTGGGCCTGTCCGGGTTCGAACCGCTGGTGGAGTCCGGGCACCTGACGCGCTGCCGGGCCGAGGACTCGCCGCTGTCGCGCGGCCGGGTGCTGGTCGCGGGCGACGCGGCCGGGCTGCTGGAGCCGTGGACCCGGGAGGGCATCTCGTACGCGCTGCGCTCGGGCCGGCTGGCCGGGGAGTGGGCGGTGCAGGTGGCCGAGGCGGGCGGCGCGGCGGACGTGCGGCGGCAGGCGCTGAACTACGCGTTCGCGGTCAAGGCCGGGCTGGGCGTGGAGATGCGGGCCGGGAAGGTGATGCTGGCCTCGTTCGAGAAGCGCCCGTACCTGTTCCACGCGGCGGTGTCGCTGATCAACCCGGCGTGGCGGGCGTTCGCCCGGACCACCCAGGGGCACACCACGTTCGCGCAGCTGATGCGGGACCACCGGGCGGCGCGGAAGCTGGCGTCGGTGGCCGGGCGGCAGTAGGAGCGGGTCGGACGCGGACCCGCCCGGGAGGGCTGCCTCCCGGGCGGGCCGCGCGGACGGGCGCGGGGGGTTGGGATTCGGGGGGCCGCCCCGCGCCCGCGTTCCCGGGGGTTACTTCAGGCCCGCGTCCAGGGCGTTCATCAGGGTGCCGGACGGGGTGTCGCCGGACATCTCCCAGACCATCGCGCCCAGCAGGTTCTTGGACTTGAGCCAGGCGGTCTTCTGGCCGATCGACCAGGCGTCGTCGAAGGTCCACCACTGGCCGCCGTTGCCGGTGTAGCCGTAGGTGGAGACGGACACCGGGTCGTGGTAGACGGTCAGGTTGGGCACCGAGGTGATCAGGTTGTTGTAGCCGCGGGTGCCGGCCTCCTCGGCGAACTGGCCGGGTGCGGCGCCGCCCGCGGCCTGCCAGGCGCCGTGCGCGCCGCCGTCGGTGACGTTCTGCCAGCCGCGGCCGTAGAACGGGAAGCCGATGGTGAGCTTGCGCGGGTTGACGCCGGCGGCCAGGTAGGTGTCGACGGCGTTCTCGATCGAGAAGTGGAACGGGTAGGGGTCGGTGGGGTCGGTGTGCAGGTTGGCCTGCTGGCCGGTGCGGTTGGGCTCCCACGAGTTGTCGCTGCCGGAGCCGTGGAAGTCGTAGCCCTGGACGTTGGCGATGTCGAGGGACTGGAAGATCTGCGAGAGGTCCCAGCCCTGGCCGACCTTGGCCGGGTCGGCGGGGGTGAAGGCGGTGAGCAGCTTGTGCGAGCCGCCGAGGGCGTCGAGCTGGCGGCGGAACTCGGCCAGCAGCAGGGTCAGGTTCTGCTTGTCGTTCGCGGAGTAGTGGTTGCCGGGGTGGCCGTCCGGGGAGCCGGGCCACTCCCAGTCGACGTCGATGCCGTCGAAGATGCCGGCGGCCGTGCCGGGGCCGCCCGCGCCGTTGTAGGCGGGCAGGTTGCCCTTGATCCAGATGTCGATGCAGGAGGAGACCAGCTTCTTGCGGGAGGCGTCGGTGGCGGCCGCGTCGGAGAAGTACTTGGAGTACGTCCAGCCGCCGAGCGAGACCACGACCTTGAGGTTCGGGTACTTCGCCTTCAGCTTCTTGAGCTGGTTGAGGTTGCCGCGCAGCGGCGACCAGCCGTCGTCGGCGACGCCGTCCACGGACTGGGCGGCGCTCATCGGGCGGGCGTAGTCGGCGTCGGCGTCACCGGCGCCGGTGCCCTGGTCGGGGTCCTCCGGGTCGGCGGTGGTGCCCTTGGTGACGCCGGCCAGGCAGGTCAGGTTGACCGGGTCGATGTTCTCGAAGGCGTAGTTGATGACGTCGAGCTTGGCGGCGCTGCCGGAGGTGTCGAGGTTCTTGACGAAGTACTGGCGGCCGTAGATGCCCCACTGGACGAAGTAGCCGACCCGGGAGTACTTGCCGGGCCCGGCGAGGTCGCCGGTGGTGACGTTCAGCGTGGTGGAGGCGGGGGAGCTGTTGTCGGCGGCGTCCCGGGCCTTGACGGTGAAGGCGTACGGGGTGGCGGGGGAGAGCTGGCCGACGGTGGCGGCGGTGGTGGTGCCGCCGACGGTCTGCACCAGGTTGCCGCCCTGGTAGACGTCGTACGCGGCGACCCGCTTGTTGTCGGTGGCGGCGTCCCAGGCCAGCGCGACGCTGGTGCTGGTCACCCCGGTGGAGCGCAGGTTGCCGGGCGCGGTGGGCGGCACGGTGTCGCTGGCCGGGTCGACGGTGGCGGCGCTCAGCACCGGGCTGACCGGGCCGGTGTTGCCGCGGGTGTCCTTGGCCCGGACGGTCAGGCCGTAGGTGGTGGCCGGGGTCAGGCCGGTCAGCGTGGTGGCGGTGCCGGCGGCCGAGCCGAGGATCACCGAGCCGTTCAGCACGTCGTACGAGGCGACCGGGAAGTCGCCCTTGGACGCGGCCGGCCAGCTCAGCGAGAGGCTGTGCGCGGTGGCGTCGACCAGGGTCGGGGCGCCCGGCGCGGTCGGCGGGACGTCCGGGGTGCCGTCGCACTTGTCGCCGTTGACGCGGCAGTTGAGCGGGGCGGTGATCGGGCCGTTGCCGATGAACCAGAAGCTGTACGGCTCGGTCGAGCCGTTCGCGGGCACCGTCGCGTTGTAGTACGCGTTCGTCGCGGTGACGTGGCTGCCGGTGGTGGTGGAGGTGCCGTTGTAGGTGCCGGTCATGGTGACGCCGGACGGCAGGTCGAAGTCCAGGGTCCACCCGGTGACGGCGGTGGCGTTGGGGTTCTTGACGACGAAGGTGCCCTTCCACCAGGACCCGTAGTTGTCGCTGGTGAAGGTGGCGGTCAGTTTGGCCGCGGCGTGCGCGGGCGTGGCGGCGAGCAGGGCCAGTGGCAGTGCGAGCGCGGCGAGCAGGGCCAGCAGACGGGCCCTGAGCCATTGCCTGGAGCGGACGTGCATCGGTACTCCCTGTCTGGTGTGGGGGATTCCGTACAGGGGTGCCGGGAGCGGCACTCAGGAGGGTAAGTGGACTGGACCAACTCGTCAACAGGTCTATACCGGATGGAGGTTGACGGGACGTCAGCTCCTTGATCCGCGACTGTCGGCGGCGCCTGGCAGGATCACCGCCATGGGACTCGATGTGATGGTGGGCGCGCTGATCGGCGCCGAGGAGGACACCGCCGAGTGGTTCCGCGCGGAGTGCGCGGAGATCACCCGGGTACTGGCGGCCGAAGGGCTGCCGGGCTGGCGGGAACCGGAGAGCGGACCGCGCTTCGGCGACCGGATCTGGGGCTACTCGGGCCTGCACACGCTGCGCCGCCTCGCCGCGCACCTCGCCGCGGGCGGGCAGCTGCCCGAACCGCTGGCGGAAGGGGAGCGGGCCACCGACGACCCGGTGCTGCGGGCCGCGTACGGGGACATTCCCGACGACCGGCCCGGCCCGTTCGACCACCTGATCCACCACTCGGACTGCGAGGGCTACTACGCGCCGGTCGACTTCGCCCCCGTCCTGGCCGACCCGGAGCTGAGCGGCGGCCTGCTCGGTTCCTCGGTGCGGCTGCTGGCCGAACTCGAGGCGCTCGCCCTGGCCCTGGGCCTGCCCGCGGACCTCGACCCGGACTCCGAGGAGGTCACCGACGCCGCCGAGGACCCGGACCCGGCGGCCGAGGGGTGGCGGCGCTACGGGACCGAGGCGTTCGTCTGCCTGCAACTGCGGCTGGCGGCGCGCTGCTCGGTGGAGACGGGGGCGGTGCTGGCGTTCTGCTAGGGCCTGCGGCGGGGTGGGGGTTGCTGGTTCCAACAGCCCCCAGCCGCTTGGGCTTTCCGGTGGGCTCCGGCCTCCAGCAGCATCGACCCGCCGTTCCCCGGGCCCCTGGACGGGGCTCTCCGGTGGGGCTCTCCGGCGGGGCCCTTCAGGGGCCGAGGAGTTGGTCGGCGAGGGGGCTGCGGGTGTAGAGGACCAGGCGGCCGTGGCGGGCGCGGGTGACCAGGCGGGTGGCGTGCAGGACGGCCAGGTGCTGGCTGACGGCGCCGGGGGTGACGCCGAGCCGGCGGGCCAGTTCGGTGGTGGCGGTGGGCTCGTGCAGCAGGGCGAGCAGGCGGGCCTTGGGGGCGCCGAGCAGCTGTTCCAGGGCGCGCGGGGCGGGTGGCGGGTCGGGCGGGCCGGCCAGGTTGCCCTGGCCGCGGGAGAGGTAGGTGATGGACGGGGTGAGGTCCGGGCCGATCGCGGTGAGCGCGCCGCGGGCGAAGCAGGTCGGCAGCAGGGCCAGGCCGCGCCGGTCGACGGGGACGTCCAGGTCGCCGTGGCCCCAGTCCCGGTCGATGGTCAGCACCCCGTCCGCCCAGTGCAGGCGGTGGTCGAGGTCGGCGAACAGTCCGGCGGCGCCGCGTTCGGCCAGCACCCGGGCGCGGTGCACGATGTCGGCGTGCAGCACCGAGCGGGCCTGCGGCCACCAGCCGGGTTCCAGGACGTGCGTCCAGTACGCCTGGAGGGCGTCGGCGATCTCGGCGATCAGCGCGGCCGGGCGGTCGGCGCGGTCGGCGAGCAGCGGCGGCAGGGCCCGGTCGTGCGGGAGGAAGGTCAGGGCCAGTTCGCCGGCCAGCCGGGCCGGGTCGAAGGCCCGGACGACGGCCAGTTCGGCCCGGAACTCCGGGAACGGGACGGCGGGGCGGGGGGTCAGGAAGTCCGGCACGTACTTGTTGCTCGCCACCAGGGCGCGCAGCAGCGGGGCCTGCGGCAGGGCCTCGAAGGCCGGGCGCATCGCCTCGAACGCGGCGCCGTGCGGGTACTGCCCGGGGTGGGTCCACATCCGCAGGCTGAGCACGGCCTCCTGGAGCGGCGAGCAGGCGAAGTAGGTGGCGGCCAGGTCGGCCAGCCCCAGCCGGAACCGCAGTACCACGACGCCCCCCAGGTGGTCCGTCCCGCGCCGGGGATTGAGGCGGGGGCTAAATCAATACCATGGGCGCTCCGTACCCGGTCTGATCGGGGCATGACCGCCACTGACCCCGCGGCCGATCCGGCCGTGTCGCTCCCCCCTGCCCGCCACCGGCTCGCCCGGCTGCTGCCCGAGGACCCGGTGCTGCGCCGGCTGTCCGCGATCACCCTGGTCAACACCCTCGGCAGCGGCCTGGGGATGACGCTCGGGGTGGTGTACTTCACCCGGGTGATGGGCTTCGGCGTCGGCACGGTCGGCCTGGTGCTGACGGTCGCCGGGGCGTGCGGCGTGGCGGCGGGCGTCCCGGCCGGGCGGCTGTCGGACCGGTACGGGCCCAAGCGGGTGCTGGTCGTGCTGCTGGCCGGGCAGGCGGTGTGCGCGGCGGCCTACGTGCTGGTGCACGCCCTGGCGGTGTTCGCGGTGCTGGCCTGCCTGGTGGCGGTCGCCGACCGGGGCGGCTCGGCGGTGCGCGGGGCGCTGTTCGCCGAGGTGCTGCCGGTGGACGGGCGGGTGGCCGGCCGGGCCTACCTGCGCTCGGTCACCAACGTCGGCCTGGCGGTGGGCACGCTGGGCGCCGCGGCCGTCCTGCAACTGGACACCCGGGGCGCCTACCTGACGGCGCTGCTGGTCGACGCGGCCTCGTTCGGGGTGATCGCGGTGCTGTACGCGCTGCTGGTGCCGGCCACGCCGCGTGCCGCGGGTCGTGCCGAGCGGGCCGGGGGCGGGCCGAACCCGGCGCTGCGCGACCGGGCCTTCCTGCTGCTGACCGGCCTGAACGGGGTGATCACCCTGCAGTTCGTGATGGTCGAGGTCGGGCTGCCGCTGTGGGTGGTGCGCGACACCGCCGCGCCGCGCTGGATGGTCGCGGGCGGGCTGCTGGTGAACACCGCGCTGGTGATCGTGCTGCAGGTGCGGGCCACCCGGGGCACCGAGCAGCCGCGGGCCGCGGCCCTGGTGTTCCGCCGCGGGGCGCTGCTGGTGGCCGCGTCCTGCCTGGTGGTGGGCCTGGCCGCCGGGCTGCCCGGCTGGGCGGCGGCGCTGCTGGTGGCGGGCGGGGTGGCCTGCCAGGCGCTGGGCGAGGTGTACAGCCAGGCGGGCGCCTGGGCGCTCAGCTACGACCTGGCGAAGGACGGGGCGCACGGCGCCTACCAGGGCGTGTTCAACACGGGCGGGTCGGTGGCGATGATGCTCGGCCCGGCGCTGATGACCTCGGTGGTGATCGCGCACGGCCCGGCCGGCTGGGTGCTGCTGGCGGCGCTGTTCGCCGGCGCGGGCTGGGGGATGACGGCGCTGGTGCGGCGCTGAACGCACCGGGCCCCCGGCCGACGTCGCGTCGGCCGGGGGCCCGGGGTTCAGGGCGTCAGCAGCTCAGGTTGGAGCCGGTGGGCACGCCCAGGATCGAGGTGAAGCTGGTGTACGCGTTGACCCGGCTCTGCACCTGGGCGGGGTTGCCGCCGTTGCACTCGAGCGAGCCGTTGATGGAGCGGATGGTCTCGCCGAAGCCGTTGCCGTTGACCATGGCGTTGTGCGCGGTCATGGTGCCCGGGCCGTTCTGGGTCATCCAGTACCAGATGCCGGTCTTCCAGGCGACGGCCGCGTCGGTCTGCACCAGGTTGGGGTTGTTCAGCAGGTCGATGCCGAGCGCGTCGCCGGCCGCCTTGTAGTTGAAGTTCCAGCTGAGCTGGATCGGCCCGCGGCCGTAGTACGCGGCCTGGCCGGCCGGGCAGCCGTAGGGCTGGGTGGTGTCGCAGTAGTGCGGGTAGTTCGCGGTGTTCTGCTCGACCACGTACACCAGGCCGCCGGTCTCGTGGCTGATGTTGGCGAGGAACGCCGCCGCCTCCTGCTTCTTCACGGTGTCCGAGCCGGTGTTGGCGAACGCCGGGTAGGCGTTCAGCGCGGTGACCAGGCCGGAGTACGTGTAGAAGGAGTTCCGGTTCGGGAACATCTGGTTGAACTGGGCCTCGGAGACCACGAACCCGCCCGGGTTGGGGGTGGTGGTGGTCGGGCTCGGGCTGGTGGTGCCGCCGCCGCCGGTGCAGGTGTACGGGCTCCAGTACCAGGTGGAGACGGTCGGGTCGTAGCCCGGGTTGTCGTGGGTGGCGATGTAGTACTGGCCGTTGGGCGCGTACTTGACCACCGTGCCGGTGGCGTACTGGGTGCCGGCCACCCAGGTGGGGTGGTTGCAGGTGCCCTGGCTGGGCGTCGGGGTGGTGGTGGTGCCGCCACCGCCGCCGCAGGCGCCCTGGTCGGCCCAGACGCCGGAGCCGCCGGTGCTCGGCGTCTCGCCCTGGGTCCACCACTTGGCGTTCCAGTTGTGCCCGTTGTACGAGGCGGACATGCCGCCGGTGTAGACCTGCGTCGCCGAGTACGGGGTGGTGCAGGCGGCGGCCGCGGTCGAGGTGGTGGGCACCATGACGGCCAGTCCGGTCGCGGCCAGCGCGCCGGTCAGCAGTGCGGCGACCCGGCCGCGGCGGGAGCCGGCCCGGTGGGCGGGCCGGTGGGAGGTACGGGTGTGGGACATTCGGCCACTCCTTGTGGGGGAACGAGCGGTGTACCCAGCACTCAAGCGAATTTGTCCGTTAACTGTCAATAGGTCTAGACCTTAAGGAAGTTGGGGGAGTGGGTGCGGAGCCCCGCGCCGAGCGCGCCCCGAAGATCGGGTACTGGCCAGTAGGGCCGCGGTGTGCCAGGGTGCAGACGACGCCCCGTCCGACCCACCCTCAGCCGGAAGGCAGGCCACGCCAGATGACCACCCCCGCGCCGCTCGTCCGCACCACCACCGCCGACGCCGTCGCCACCCTCGAACTCGACTCCCCGCACAACCGCAACGCCCTCTCCACCCGGCTGATGGCCGAACTCACCGCCGGCCTCGCCGCCGCCGCCGCCGACCCCGAGGTCCGCGCCGTCGTCCTCGGCCACACCGGCCGGGTGTTCTGCGCCGGCGCCGACCTCTCCGAGGCCACCGGCGACGACCCCACCGTCGGACCGCGCGGCCTGGTCGCCCTGCAGCGCGCCGTCGTCGACTGCCCCAAGCCCGTCATCGCCCTGGTCGACGGCCACGTCCGGGCCGGCGGACTCGGCCTGGTCGGCGCCTGCGACCTCGCCGTCGCCGGACCCGACTCCACCTTCGCCTTCACCGAGTCCCGGCTCGGCCTCGCCCCCGCCGTCATCTCGCTGCCGCTGCGCCCCAAGCTCGACCCGCGCGCCGCCGCCCGCTACTACCTCACCGGCGAGACCTTCGACTCCGCCGAGGCCGCCCGGATCGGCCTGGTCACCGAGGCCGCCGACGACGCCGCCGCCGGACTGCGCACCCTCCTGGACGCCATCCGGCTCTGCTCGCCGCAGGGCCTCGCCGAGTCCAAGCTGCTCGCCAACGCCGAGGTCCGGGAGTCCTTCGACCGGCACACCGAGGAACTCGTCGCGCTGTCGGCCAAGCTGTTCGGCTCCGAGGAGGCGCAGGAGGGCATGCGGGCCTTCCTGGCCAAGCGGCCCGCGCGCTGGGTGCGCTGACCTCGCGCTGACCTCGCGCTGACCTCGCGCTCCGGGGCCCTCGGGCCCGGAAGTTACCGGCCGGTGTGAGTTTGGTCCCGTTGCGGGCCGCCGGGGCGCACCGGCCGCTACCGTGAGCGCATGTCGATCGTCCGCAGGCTGCTCGGACCCGTCCGCGAGAGGTCGCGCCGGGCGGCCGGGCACGCCGTGCACCGCGGCTGGCGCTGGGTGCAGGACGCCGGCGCGGTCAGCAACCGCAACCCCGGGCCGTACCGGTTCGGGGAGCTCGGCGACGGCACCAAGCTCGCCTTCCCGCTCGGCACCGTCTTCAACGAACGCTGGATCACCATCGGCCCGTTCTCCATCATCGGCGAACGCGTCACCCTGTCGGCCGGCTTCCTGCCCGGCCTCGACCTCGGCCCCGAACCGATCGTCCGGATCGGCGGCGGCTGCGTCATCGGCCGCGGCAGCCACATCGTCGGCCACCAGCGGATCGAACTCGGCGACGACGTCTGGACCGGCCCCGACGTCTACATCACCGACCAGGCCCACGAGTACCGCGACACCGAACTCCCGATCGGCAAGCAGTGGCCCCGCAACGAGCCCGTCTCGATCGGCGCCGGCTCCTGGATCGGCACCGGCGCGGTGATCCTCCCCGGCGCCCGGATCGGCCGCAACGTCGTGGTCGCCGCCAACTCGGTGGTCGCCGGCGAGGTCCCCGACTACGCCGTGGTGGCCGGCGCCCCCGCCCGCCAGGTCCGCACCTGGAACCCCGAGGACGGCTGGCAGCCCCCCATCCGCCACGAGGCACCCCGCCCCGTCCCCGACGGCGTCACCGCCGAACAACTCCGCGCCCTGGTCGGCTGGGACCTCCGCCTGCCCGGCGAGGCCGAACGGCCCCCCGCGCCGTAGGGCTGTCGGTACCGGCTGCGACGATCCCGGCCGGACGCGGACGGCGAAGGGATCGTGACGGTGGAACGGTTGGAACGGGACGTGCGGGCGATCCTCGCCCGGCTGGCGCGCAGCGCCCCCGAGGGGTGGACGGAACTGCGCCTGGAGACGGTCGACAGCCGCTACGGGCCCGGGACGCACGGCAGATGGACGCTGCCGGACGGCAACTGGCACGGCCTCCGGCCCGACCCGGAGGACCTCGACGCCCTCGCCGCGGCGATCGCCGCCGAGCGCGGCTGGCCGCGCGCCCGGCTGCACCTGGAGCACGACCCGGCCGGGCCGTACACCCTCACCGCGACGCCGGAGCCCCGTGCCACCCGGGGCCGCCTGCTGGTCCTCGACCCCGACTACGTCCACCCCGCGCCCGGCCTCACCCGGCCCGGCTCCGTGCTGCCGCCCGCCGGGGACCCGGAGCGGGCCGTCGCACTGCTGGCCGAGTACCGGCGGCGGACCACCGAACTCACCGGCCACCGGCGGCCGTTGGGCCCGCCCCTGACACCCGGGCAGATCGAGGAGGCCGAACGCCGCCTCGGCCACCGGCTGCCCGACGACCTGCGGGCGCTCTACCGGGTCGCGAACGGCAGCGACGTCATGGCGAACGGCCTGTGGCTCGGCCACCTGCGCTGGCTGCCGCTCGACGAGGTGGTCCGGGCCCACGCCCACTGGGCGCAGTACCCGCACCGGCCGGATCCCGACCGGCCGGACCTGGTCCGCGTCATGGACGAGCCCGGGCCGCTCGACACCGTCCGCCGCTGCCTGAACCACCCCGGCTGGATCCCCTTCGCCACCGCCGACGACGGCAACTACCACGCGGTCGACCTCGCCCCGGCCGAGCACGGCCGCCCCGGCCAGGTCATCGAGAGCGGCCGGGACTTCCACGACGGCCCGCTGTACGTCGCCGACTCCGTCACCTCGCTGCTGGCCGCCTGGTTGGACCTGATCGACCGGGGCGCGTACGAGATCGAGGACGCCCCCGAGGACGGCGAGGAGATCGACCCGGAGTACCCGCCCGGCCTGGAGGTCACCGAATCCGTCCGTCCACCGGACGTCGAGCGCTCCGTCCTCGGCCCCGGCCTGCCCGCCGCCGTCGCGCCCACCCTGCAGCGGGTTCTCGCCGTCGGCGAGGCCGACGAGGGCCCGCTCGACCTCGCGCCGCTCGCCGCCGCGCCCGGCTTGCGGGTGCTCCGGGTCCGCTCCCGCACCGTCACCGGCCTCGGCGCGCTGCGCCCGCTGCCGGTGGAGTTCCTGCGGGCCGGGCTGGACGGTGAGGGGCTGGCGCCGCTGGCCGGGCACCCGCGGCTGGGGGCGCTCGACCTGGCCTGCGACACCCCGCTCGACCTCGCGCCGCTGCGCACCCTGCCCGCGCTGTGGTGGCTGGACCTGTCGCGCTGCGCGGTCGAAGACCTGCGCGTGCTGCGGGAGTTGGCCGGGCTGCGGTACCTCGCGCTGACGGACGCGCAGTGGGCGGAGCTGCTCCAGCGCGGCGCGCTGCCGCCCGCCCTCGCCGTCGCCCGGCTCGCGGACGGCTCGGGCACCGCGGCGGAACTCAGGGCGTGGGCCGACCGGTTCGCCCCCGCCGAGGGTGAGCCGTGTCACGTCAGCGGGACGCTGGCGGTGGGCGGCTGACGGGCGGGACGTCCGGGCACCTGCCGTCGGAGGGGCGGGAGTTGACGGGCCGTCCGTTCCGGTCGGTGGGCGGATTGCGGGGATTTGCCGGGAGGTGCTCGGGGTGCAACGACTGTCACAGCTGGGCAACGGAGGAAACCGGGCGGGGCGGATCGGCGTGGTGGGGTCTGTCGGATCGGGCAGGATGTCGGTCCGATGGATCTTGGAAGTGCAGGTCGGGCCGCGGGGGCGCCGACGGAAACACGGCCGGATCCGCCCTAACCACCCACTAGTTCACGGGGGAATTCGCATCATGCGTCTCAACCGTTTCGCCGTGGCCGCCGTGCTGGCCGCCTCCGCCCTCGCCCTGACCGCGTGCGACCCGGAGGGCTCCTCCTCCGACGCGTCCGGCTCCGCCCCGGCCGCCACCGCCTCCGCGGGCGGCTCCGCCACCGCTGCCGCGCCGGCCGCCTCCGGGAGCCCGAAGCCGTCGGCGAGCGGGGGAAAGGCCACCACCGGTGGCGCCACCGGTGGTACCACCGGAAAGACCACCGCTCCCGCCGCTGACTGCACGGCCAACGCGGCCGGGCGGACGGTGGTGGAGGCCACCGAGAACGCCTACCTGACGCACGTGTGGATGCGCGCCAAGTCCACCAAGTTCGTCTGCGGCCCCGACGTCCCCAACGACGGCTACTGGGAGGCGAAGGGCGACCCCCAGCTCTACAGCTTCGACAACGACGTGAAGACCTACCTGCTGGACGAGAACCTGAAGGCGAAGAGCGTCGACCTGTTCGTCTTCATGAAGGCGCAGGAGGCCTGCCTGAACCAGGCCCAGCCCGCCGCCCCGTACCGCTGCTTCGGCAACCAGTACGAGGTGAAGGTCGGCGCCCAGAACAAGGTGCTCAGCATCACCCAGCTGTACCGGCCGTGACGACCCGCCGGCCGTGACGACCCGCCGGCCGCGCGAGCGGACGGCGCCGACGGCGGCCCGGGCGCGTGGGGCGCCTGGGCCGCCGTTCGTCGGTCCTGTGGAGCCGTCAGGCCGGGCGGCCGGTGCGGTGGCGGCGGACGGCGAGGGCGAGCAGGCCGGCCAGTGCGGAGCTGGCGGCGACGGTGAGCAGCGCGGCGGGCAGCGAGAGGGCGTCGGCGAGGAAGCCGATCACCGGGGGGCCGATCAGCATGCCCGCGTAGCCGAGGGTGGAGGCGGTGGCCACGCCCTGCGGGCCGGCGGTGGCCCCGGCCTGGGCGATCGCCAGCGGGAAGACGTTGGCCAGGCCGAGGCCGACCAGGACGAAGCCCGCCAGCACCAGCGGGACGGACGGGGCCAGCGCGGCGGTCGCCATGCCCGCGCAGGCGGCCAGGCCGCCCAGCAGCATCACCCTGGTCTGGCCGAGCCGCTCGGAGAGCCAGGTGCCGGAGAGCCGGCCCGCGGTCATGGCGAAGGCGAAGGCGGCGTACCCGGCGGCGGCCGTCGCGGTGCTGGCGTGCACGTCGTCGGTCAGGTGCAGGGTCGCCCAGTCGGCGAGCGCGCCCTCGCCGTACGCGGTGCACAGCGCGGTCAGGCCGAGCAGGACGACCAGCAGCCGGGCGTGGCCGGACAGCCGGGCGGCGGTACCGGCCGGGGCCGGGGCGGCGCTCTCGCGCGGGGCCGGGCGGGCGGCGGCCGGGGCGCGCAGCAGCGCGGTGCCGGCCAGTGCGACCACGGCCAGGCCGAGCGCGCCGGACGCGGCCAGCGCCCAGGAGGCGCTGATCCGGCCCGCGAGCAGGCCGCCGACCGCGGCGCCGAGCAGGCCGCCGAGGCTGTAGCCCGCGTGGAAGCTGGGCATGACGGGGCGTCGGAGTTCGGCGACCAGGTCGACCGCGGCGCTGTTCATCGCCACGTTGGCCGCGCCGTAGCCGGCGCCGAACAGCAGCAGCACCGCGCCGAGCGCGAGCACCGAGTGGGTGTGCGCGGGCAGTGCGACCGCGAGCGAGAACACGGCGACCGAGGCGACGGTGACCCGGCGCGAGCCGTACCGCAGGCACAGCCGTCCGACCAGGGCCATGGTGGCGACCGCGCCGGCCGAGATGCACAGCAGGGCCAGGCCCAGTGCGCTGTGCGAGGCCGCGACCTGGGCGCGGACGTCCGGGATCCGGACCACCCAGGCGGCGAACAGGAAGCCGTCGACGGTGAAGAAGGCGGTGAGGGCGAGGCGTGCCGCCGACCAGGAGGAGCGTCGGCCGGACGGGGAGGTGGGGGAGGAGGGGAGGGCGGGACGGGCTTCTGTTTTGTTCAGTAGCGGCACAAAGTCAGAATAGGGGAGTGCCGCACACACCTTCAAGTCCGAATCCGAGCCAGAATCCGAGCCAGAATCCGAGCCGGAGTCCGAGCCGGAATCCGCCCGGGAGCCCGGAACCGCCGCCGGGCTCGCCGCCGGGACAGCAGGCGCCCCCGCGCCCGGCCCGGCGCGCCGCGCCCGACCGCGGCCGGACCCTGCTCGGACCGGCCCTGCGCCTGATCCACACCGGGCAGGCCCCCACCCGCTCCGCGCTCACCGGCGCCCTCGAGGTCACCCGCGCCACCGCCGGCGCCGTCACCGGGGAACTCGAGGCGCTCGGCCTGATCACCGTCGACTCCCGCCCGGCCGGCGGCGGCCGCGGCCGCCCCTCGCACCGCCTCGCCCCGGCCGACCCCGGCCCCGCCGTGCTCGCCGCCCGGCTGCACGCCGACGGCCTCTCCGCCACCCTGGCCGGGCTCGGCGGCCGCCTGCACGACCCCGTCCACCTGCCGCTGCCCGCCGACACCTCGCCCGCCGCGCTGCTCGGCGCCGTCGCCGAGACCGGCGCCCGGCTCGCCCGCGACAGCCGCCGCCGGATCCTCGGCTTCGCGCTCGCCCTGCCCAACCCCGTCACCGAACCCGACGGCACCGCGCTCGCCGCCCTGCACTTCGGCTGGCCCTCCGGCACCCCCGCCGCCGAACTCTTCGCCGCCGCCGTCGCCCGCGCCGACCTCGGCCCGCGCGCCCGCACCGGCCTGCCCACCGCCGTCGCCAACGACGCCAACCTGGCCGCCCTCGCCGAACACCGGCACGGCGCCGGCCGCGGCGCCCGCCACCTGCTGCTGGTCACCTCCGGCCACCGCGGCGTCGGCGGCGCCCTGGTCATCGACGGGCACCTGCACACCGGCAGCTCCGGCCTGGCCCTCGAGGTCGGCCACCTCACCGTCGACCCGCTCGGCCGCCCCTGCGCCTGCGGCAACCGCGGCTGCCTGAACGCCGAGACCGACACCGACGCGCTGTTCGCCGCCGCCAAGCGCCGCCCCGACCCGGACCGCCCGCTGCTCCCGCAGGCCCGCGCGCTGGCCCGCGACCCGGAGGCCGCCGACGCCCTCGACCACGTCGTCGACCGGCTCGGCCTCGGCCTCGCCGGACTGGTCAACATCCTCAACCCCGACCGGATCGTGCTCAGCGGCCTGCACCTCGACCTGCTCGCCGCCGCCCCCGACCGGCTCGCCGCCGTCGTCGCCGAACGCTGCCTGTGGGGCCGCAGCGGACGCATCCCGATCGTCCCCGCCCAGGTCGTGCACGCCGGACTGGTCGGCGCCGCCGAACTCGCCTGGGAGCCCTACCTGGACGACCCGCAGGCCGCCGCCGCGCCCTGAGTGTCCCGAGTGCCCCGAGTGCAGGGGAACGGGGCCGGGGGAGCCGGGGATCGGGGCCGCGGAGCCGGGAAAACGGAACGGCGCGGGTGACGAATCGTCGACCCGCGCCGTCCGGTGCGCCCCGGGGGTGCCGTTACTTCTTGCCGAACCGCAGCTTCCACGGGGCCACCGCGGACTCCAGCTGCACGCCCAGGCTCATCTTCGACATGCCCTCGACCCGCTCCTCGAAGCGGATCGGCACCTCGGCGATCCGCAGGCCCTGCCGGACCACCCGGTGGTTCATCTCGACCTGGAACGAGTAGCCGTTGGAGCGCACCGACTCCAGGTCCACGCTGCGCAGCGCCCCGGCCTCCCAGGCCTTGAAGCCGGCGGTGGCGTCCTTGACCTTCAGCCGGAGGATCGCGTTGACGTAGAAGTTCGCCCAGGCCGACAGCGCCTTGCGGTGCCACGGCCACTCCGAGGCGGTCGAGCCGCCCGGCACGTAGCGCGAGCCCAGCACCACCGAGGCGTCCGTCCCGGTCAGCTTCTCCACCATCGCGGGGAGGGCGGTGTGCGGGTGCGACAGGTCGGCGTCCATCTGCACCACGATGTCGGCGCCGTCCTCCAGCGCCCGGGACATGCCCGCGACGTAGGCCCGGCCCAGGCCGTCCTTCTCGGTCCGGTGCAGCACCGAGAGGGTGCCGCCCGAGTCGGCCGCCAGCTTGTCGGCGACCTCGCCGGTGCCGTCCGGGGAGTTGTCGTCCACGACCAGCACGTGCAGGTTCGCCATGCCGAGCTCGGCCAGCCGGCCGACCAGGACCGGGAGGTTCTCCCGCTCGTTGTAGGTCGGCACAACCACAACCACCTTCGGGTGGACCTCAGTCATGTTCTTCTTTCCTCGATGCCGTGCGAGCCGGATGCGGCAGTCTAGCGTTCTTGTCCGAACGTCCGTCCCACCGGGCCGTTCCCGCCCCCTCCCCGCCCTCTCCCCGGCCCGGGTCCGGGGAACCGCGGGCCCGGATCCGGGGAATCCCGGGCCCGGCCGCCCCGTTCAGCAGGCATGACCGACACCGCACCGGGCCACCGCCCCGAGCCGCTGCAGTACGCCGCCTTCACCGCCGACCCGGCCGGCGGCAACCCCGCCGGAGTGGTCCTGGACGCCGCGGCGCTCACCGACGAGGAGCAACTCGCCCTCGCCGCCCGCCTCGGCCACTCGGAGACCGCCTTCCTGACCGCCGACCCGGACCGGCCGCGCGGCTACGCCGTCCGCTACTTCAGCCCGCTCACCGAAGTCCCGTTCTGCGGCCACGCCACCATCGCCGCCGCGGTCGTCCTCGGCGAGCGGCACGGCCCCGGCGAGTTCCGCTTCGAGACCAAGGCCGGGCCGGTGCCGGTCACCGTCACGGGGGACACCGAACACGGCTACCGGGCCACCCTGACCAGCGTCCCCACCGCCGTCGAGGACGCCGCGGCGGCCGACGTCGCCGAGGCGCTGGCCGCGCTGCACTGGCGGGCCGACGAACTCGACCACCGCTTCCCGCCGCGGATCGCCTACGCCGGGGCGCGCCACCTCGTCCTCGCCGCGGCCACCCGGGCCCGGCTGGCCGACCTCGACTACGACTTCGACGCGCTCGCCGTCCTGATGCGGCGGCTCGACCTGATCACCCTCCAACTGGTCTGGGAACAGGACGCCACCACCTACCACGTCCGCGACCCGTTCCCGGTCGGCGGCGTCGTCGAGGACCCGGCCACCGGCGCCGCCGCGGCCGCCTTCGGCGCCTACCTGCGCGAGCTGCGCGGCCTGGGCACCGCCCGCCTCACCCTCCACCAGGGCCAGAACCTCGGCCGCCCCGGCGTGCTCACCGTCGACCTCACCGAGGGCGACAGCCGGGTCCGGGTCACCGGGCGGGCCGTGCGGATGTGACGGTCCGGCCCC
This sequence comes from Kitasatospora sp. YST-16, assembly GCF_026802215.1. NCBI lineage: Bacteria > Bacillati > Actinomycetota > Actinomycetes > Kitasatosporales > Streptomycetaceae > Kitasatospora > Kitasatospora sp. YST-16. The sequence continues at coordinate 1,187,556 of NZ_CP113837.1, read as the reverse complement.
GGCCGCCGCGTACGCCACTGGTCCGCCGCCGGGCTGCTGCGCTGCCGCACTACTGCGCGGGGAGTAGGCGTGTCTGCTCCGTGCGGACGATGGTGGGGCGCGGCGGTGTGGTTAGCCTTCGGGTATGGGTGAGACGCGGCTGTGGGTGCCCCCGTGGGTGCGGGCGGCGAAGGCCGGGTGGCCGGTGGCGGGCGCCGTCGTGGTGGCGGTGCTGCAGGTGGCCGGGACGACGGCGGCCCAGCGGCACCAGGGCGGCCGGGTGCCGTTGGACGGCTGGGGGTACCTGCTGCTGGTGCTCGGCCCCGCGCTGCTGGTGCTGCGCCGCCGGTGGCCGGCCGCCACCGTGGCCGCCGTCTCGGCGGTGACCGCCGGCTACCTGTGGGCGGGCTACCCGTACGGGCCCGGGTTCCTGGCGCTGGTGGTGGCGTTCTTCGGCGCGGTCCGGCACGGGCACCGGCGGGCGGCCTGGCTGAGCGCCGCCGGGTTCTACCTGGTGCACCTGCTGACCAGCTACGCGCTGCCCGACGCCTGGCTGCGGGCCCCGAACCACGCCGTGCGGGGCTGGCAGGAACTCGGCGTCACCGCCTGGCTGCTGCTGGTCTTCGCCGGGGCCGAACTGGCCCGCTTCCGGCAGGAGCGGATCGCCGCCGTACGGGCCGCCGAGGAGGAGGCCCGGGCCCGCCGCAACGACGAGGAACGGCTGCGGATGGCCCGCGAACTGCACGACATCCTGGCCCACTCGATCTCGCTGATCCACGTCCAGGCGGGCGTCGCCCTGGAACTGCTCGACGCCCGCCCCGAACAGGCCCGCGACGCCCTCACCACCATCAAGGCCACCAGCAAGGAAGCCCTCGGCGAGGTCCGCCAGGTCCTCGGCACCCTGCGCGGACCCGGCGCGGCCGCCCCGCGCACCCCCGCGCCCGGACTGCAGCGCCTGGACGAACTGGTCGAACAGGCCGGACACGCCGGACTGGCGGTGTCCGTCACCCGCCGCGGCCGCCCCGCCCGCACCGGGGCCGGACTCGAACTCGCCGCGTTCCGGATCGTCCAGGAAGCGCTCACCAACGTGCTGCGGCACTCCACCGCCCGCACCGCCACCGTCGAACTCGCCTGGGACACTGTCGGATTGACGGTCACGGTGACCGACCCCGGCCCGCCCGGCGGCGGCGACGCGGGCGGCAGCGGCAACGGACTCACCGGCATGCGCGAACGGGCCGCCGCCCTCGGCGGCAGCGTCGAAGCCGCCCCGACGGGGCCGGCGGCTGGCGGGTCCGGGCCCGGCTGCCGGTGACGGCGACGACGACGGAGAACGGGGACACGACGTGATCAGGGTGCTGCTGGCCGACGACCAGACCCTCGTCCGGGCCGGATTCCGCGCCCTGCTGGACGCCCAGCCCGACCTGGAGGCGGTCGGCGAGGCCGAGGACGGCGAACAGGCCCTCGCCCTCACCCGCGAACTGCGCCCCGACGTGGTCCTGATGGACATCCGGATGCCCCGCCTGGACGGCCTCGCCGCGACCCGCCGGATCTGCGCCGACCCGGAACTCGCCGACGTCCGGGTCGTCGTGCTGACCACCTTCGAACTGGACGAGTACGTCTTCGAAGCACTGCGCGCGGGCGCCGCCGGCTTCCTGGTCAAGGACACCGAACCCGGCGACCTGCTGCGCGCCGTCCGGGTCGCCGCCGCCGGCGACGCCCTGCTCTCCCCGGGCGTCACCCGCCGCCTGATCGGCGAGTTCGCCGCCCGCTCCAAGGAACCCGCCACCACCCGCCTGGACGTCCTCACCGACCGCGAACGCGAAGTCCTCGCCCTGGTCGGCCTCGGCCTCACCAACGAGGACATCGCCCGCCGCCTGGTGGTCAGCCCCCTCACCGCCAAGACCCACGTCAGCCGCACCATGGTCAAACTCGGCGCCCGCGATCGGGCCCAACTGGTCGTCCTCGCCTACGAATCGGGTCTGGTCCGGCCGGGGTGGCTGGGGTAGTCGGCAGGGCCGGGGCCGGGGGCCGGGGGCCGGTTGGCACGGGGTAGTGCGGGGGGAGTAGGGCGGGTGTCGCCCGGTGGGGGACGTGCCGGGGCGGGGTGCGGGGGGACGGTGGAGGGGCCGGCAGGGAGTCGGTGGCTCGACCGAAGGGGATGAGTGGTGATGGTGACGTTGCTGGCCGATGGGTGGTCCGGGCACGGGCCCGGGCCGTGGGTGCTGGTGTTCCCGCTGTTCTGGCTGCTGGTGGTGGTGCTGGTGGTGACGGTGCTGCGGCGGTCGGTGTGGCGGCGGCGCGGCTGGTGCGGCGGTGGGGAGCACGCCCCGCTGGCGGTGCTGGGGCGGCGGTACGCGCAGGGGGAGATCGACGAGGCGGAGTACCGGGAGCGCCGGGGCGTCCTGACCGAGGAGCAGGGCAGCGGCGGGGGGAAGCGGTGACGGCCGCGGCCCGGGTCGAGGGCGCCGTGAAGGAGTACGGCGCGGGGGAGACCCGGGTGCGGGCGCTGGACGGCGTCAGCGTGGAGTTCGCCGAGGCCCGGTTCACCGCCGTGATGGGGCCCTCCGGGTCGGGCAAGTCCACCTTGATGCACTGCGCGGCGGGCCTGGACACGCTCAGCGGCGGCCGGGCCTGGATCGGGGGGACCGAGCTGTCCGCGCTCGGCGACCGGGAGTTGACGCTGCTGCGCCGGGAGCGGATCGGGTTCGTGTTCCAGGCGTTCAACCTGGTGCCGACGCTCACCGTGCGGGAGAACATCACCCTGCCGCTCGACCTCGGGGGCACCGCCCCCGACCGGGAGTGGCTGGACACCCTGGTCGACGTGGTCGGCCTCGGCGACCGGCTGCACCACCGGCCCGCCCAGCTGTCCGGCGGCCAGCAGCAGCGCGTCGCCGTGGCCCGGGCGCTGGCCGGGCGGCCGCAGGTGGTGTTCGCCGACGAGCCGACCGGCAACCTGGACTCCCGCAGTGGCGGTGAGGTGCTCGGCCTGCTGCGCTCCGCCGTCGACACCATGCGCGGCTCGGTGGTGATGGTCACCCACGACCCGGCCGCCGCCGCGTACGCCGACACGGTGCTGTTCCTGGCCGACGGCCGCCTGGTCGACACCATGGAACGGCCCACCGCCGAAGGGGTGCTGGACCGGATGAAGGCCTTCGACACCCGTCGCGGCCGGGCGGCCGCCCGGTGAACGCGAGCGTGCGGATCGGGGCGCGCTCGCTGCTCGCCCACCGGCGCCGGCTGTTCGGCACCGTGCTGTCCATCGTCCTCGGAGTGGCCTTCCTGACCGGCACCATGGTGCTCGGCGACACCTTGCGGGCCAACTTCGACACCCTGTTCGCGGACGCCAACGCCGGCACCGACGCGGTGGTCCGCAGCGCCGAGGTGCTGGACGTCCCCAACGCCCCCGGCGGGGTCCGCGCCCCGCTGGACGAGGCGCTGACCGCGAAGCTGCGCGCCGCGCCCGGGGTGAGCGCCGCCGAACCGTCCGTGCAGGGCGCGGGCCAGCTGATCGGCGCCGACGGCAAGCCCGTCGGCGGGCAGGGCCCGCCCACCCTGGCCGGGAACTGGATCGCCGACCCCGGGCTCAACCCGTACCGGCTCGCCGAGGGCCGGGCCCCCGCCGCGCCCGGCGAGGCGGTGATCAACCGGGGCGCGGCGAAGACCGGCGGGCTGAAGGTCGGCGACAGCACGGTGCTGCGCACCCCCGACCCGGTGCGGATCACCGTGGTCGGCATCGCCACCTTCGGCGCCGACGCCGACGGCATGGGCCCCAGCACCTTCACCGCGCTGACCCTCGCCGACGCCCAGGCCCACCTGACGCCGAAGGGCGCCGGGCAGGTGTCCACCGTCCGGCTCCGCTCGGACACCCTGACCCAGCGCCAACTGGTCGACCAGATAAGGCCGTTGCTGCCGAACGGGGTGGAGGCGCTGACCGGCGCGGACGCCACCGCGCAGTCCACCGCCGACGTCTCCGGGGGGTTCCTGCGCCTGTTCACCACCCTGCTGCTGGTGTTCGCCGGGGTCGCCCTGCTGGTCGCCACCTTCACCATCCACAACACCTTCGCCATCGTCACCGCCCAGCGCACCCGGGAGAACGCCCTGCTGCGCGCCCTCGGCGCCGGCCGCCGCCAGGTGCTCGGCACCACCCTCGGCGAGGCCCTCGCCATCGGCCTGCTGGCCTCCGTGCTCGGCCTGCTCGGCGGCTTCGGCGTCGCCGCCGGACTCAAGGCGCTGTTCGCCGCGATCGGCTTCACGCTGCCCACCGGCGGCACCGTGGTCCACCCCGCGACGATCCTGCTCCCGCTGCTCACCGGCACCCTGGTCGCCGCGGTCTCCGCGCTCGCCCCCGCGCTGCGCGCCGCCCGCACCGCCCCGCTCGCCGCCCTGCGCGACACCGCCGTCGACGAGTCGGCGCAGGGCCGAAGTGCCCTGGTGCGGAAGCTGGTCGGAGCGGCCCTGGTGGCGGCGGGGCTGCCCGCCGTGGTGGTCGGCGCGACCCGCGGCCCCTCGCTGCCGCTCACCGTAGGCGGGGCGCTCGCGCTGCTCGCCGGGACGGTCGTGCTCGGGCCGGTCGCCGCCGCGCTCGCCGTCCGGGTGCTGGGCGCGCCGCTGCCCCGGCTGCGCGGCACCACCGGCGCGCTGGCCCGCCGCAACGCGGCCCGCAACCCGAAGCGGACGGCCGCCACCGCGACCGCGCTGATGGTCGGCGTCGCCGTGGTCACCCTGTTCACCGTGTTCGGCGCCTCGGTCAAGGCCACCCTGGACGACACCGTCTCGCGCACCTTCGCCGGCGACCTCGCCGTCACCGCCCCCGCCGCCGGGGCCGGCGGCAGCGGCGTCTCCCCGAAGCTCGCCCCCGCGATCGCCGCCCTCCCCGAGGTGCGCACCGCGGTCGGCCTCGGTCGGGGCGTCGCCCAACTCGACGGACACGGCACCCAGTTGGGCGTCGCCGACCCGCTCGCGCTGGCGCAGGTCACCGACCTCGGCCGGATCGACGGCTCGCTCGCCGCCCTGGGCGCCGACGGCCTCGCCGTCTCCCGCGCCGAGGCCGACGCGCACGGCTGGCGGGTGGGCAGCGCGGTGGCCATGCGGTTCACCGACGGCGCCGCCACCTTCACCGTCCGCGCGCTCTACCAGGGCGGCGGCGTCGCCGGGGACTACCTGGTCAGCCGCGCGGCCTGGCAGCCGCACCGCGTCCAGGACGCCGACACGCTGGTCGCCGTCGCGCTCAAGCCCGGCGTCACGGTCGAGCGGGGCAAGGCCGCGATCGGGCAGCTGGCCCGGGAGTACGGCAACCCGCAGGTGCAGACCCGCGCCGAGTACGCAGCGAGTTCCGCCTCCGGCGTCGACATGATGCTCTCGGTGGTCTACGCGCTGCTGGCGCTCGCCGTGCTGATCGCCCTGCTCGGCATCGCCAACACCCTCACCCTCGCCGTCCACGAGCGCACCCGCGAACTCGGCCTGCTGCGCGCCGTCGGCCAGACCCGGCCCCAACTGCGGGCCATGGTGCGGTGGGAGTCGGTGCTGGTCGCCGCGTTCGGCACGGCCGGCGGGCTGGCCCTGGGCGCCCTGCTCGGCTGGGCGCTCACCCGGGCCGCCGACACCGCCGGGACGGGCTCCTTCGCGCTGCCCGCCGGACGGCTGGCCGTCGTCGCCCTGGTCGGCCTGGCGGCCGGCGCGCTGGCCGGGCTGCGGCCCGCCGCCCGGGCGGCGAAGCTCGACGTCCTGCGGGCGGTGGCGAGCGACTGACCCGCCGTCAGGTGCCCCTCCCGCGCGGATCCGTGCGGGAGGGTCCGGTCCGGATCAGTAGGATGACCGCCATGGCTGAGACCCCGGAAGCGCTGATCGGCGGTCGCTACCGCCTGCTGGAGCCGGTCGGCCAGGGCGGGATGGGACGGGTCTGGCGGGCGCACGACGAACTCCTCGACCGCCGCGTCGCGGTGAAGGAACTGCTGCTCCCGCCGGGCGTTCAGGACGCCGAACGCGACGAGCTGGTCCGGCGGGTGGTGCGGGAGGCCCGGGCCGCCGCCAGGCTGCGGCACCCGGGCATCGTGTCCGTGTTCGACGTCGTGCAGCACCGGGGGGCGCCCGCCATCGTCATGGAGTACCTGAGCGGCCGCTCGCTCGCCGCGGAGATCCGCGCGGACGGCGCCCTCGCCCCCGAGCGGGTCGCCACCCTCGGACTGACCCTCCTCGACGCCCTCGCGGAAGCCCACGCCAAGGGCGTGGTGCACCGGGACGTCAAACCGGACAACGTCCTGCTCACCGAACAGGGCGCCGTCCTCACCGACTTCGGCATCGCCCGGTCCGCCGACGCGACGACCGCGCTGACCGCGACCGGCGTCCTCATCGGCACCCCCGCCTACCTGGCCCCCGAGCAACTGGAGGGCAAGGAGGCGACCGCCGCCACCGACCTGTGGGCTCTCGGCGCCACCCTCTGGCACGCCGCGGCCGGCCAACCGCCGTTCGCCGCCCCCACCTTGACCGCGCTGTACGTCTCCATCCTGACCCAGCCGCCCCAGCCCCTGCCGCCGGGCCCGGCCGGCCCGCTCGCCGCCGTCCTCGCCCCACTGCTGGCGAAGGACCCGCAGCAGCGGCCCCCGACCGCCACGGCCGCCGAGAGCCTGCGCGGCCTGCGGCAGACCCAGGACACGACGACGCTCCGCGCCGCGCCCGTACCGTCCCCGGCGCCCGTTCCGCCCCCGGTGCCGGACGCGCACCCGGTGACGGTGATCGACCGGACCGGTGAACCGGCCGCCTCCCACGGCCCGTTCCGCCCGTCCCGCCGGTTCACGGCCGGTGCGGGGTGGGCGGTGTACGGCGTCGCCTTCGGCCCGGACGGCAGGAGCGTCTTCGCGTACGGCAAGGGCGGGGTCCGGCGGTGGGATGCGGGGACGGGGGAGGAGCTCGCCGCTCCGCGCGTGCCCGGGGAGCCGCGGGTCGTCTCGGCGGTGCTCAGCCCCGACGGTTCCCTGCTGGCCACCGCCGGGGCCGAGAACGTGGTGCGGTTGTGGCACCCGGAGACCGGCGACCCGGTGGAGCCGACCGGGCGGGGCGCGCTCGCCCGGCTGCGGACGGCGCGCCACGGGCCGGCGGCACTGGCCGCCCCCGCCGGGCTGCGCACCCTGGCCATCAGCCCGGACGGGGCGCTGCTGGCTGCAGGCGGAGAACGGACGGTCCGGCTCTGGGACCTGGTCTCGGGCCGGGTCGTCGCCGATCTGAAGGGCCATTCCAAGCTCGTGCTCAAGGCGGCCTTCGCCCCGGACGGGCGGAGCCTGGTCACCAGCGGGGTCGGGGACGTCTTCCGGTGGGACCGGAACGGGCGGCTCCTGGGGAAGTGGGAGCGGGAGCACACGCCCCTGGAGTCGCAGACGCTGGTCTTCCACCCGAGCGGTGAATCGCTCACGACGGGCGTACTGAGCAAGGGCGGTTACCTGCGCGACGTCCGGACGGGGAAGCCGATGCCGGGGGCCATTGACCACGAGGAGGGGTTCGACTTCTCCCTCGCCTTCAGCCCGGACGGTCGGGAGCTCGCGGTGGGAGGGGGCCCGAGCGAGGGGAAGCGGACCAGGGTGTGGGAGCTGGAGTCCGGCCGGTGCGTCGCCCTCCTCGACCCGGGCATCGCCCCGGGGTAGATCAAGCAGGTGGCGTTCTCCCCGGACGGCCGCCTGCTCGCGGTGGCCGGTGGCCCGGTCGTCCAGTTGTGGAGCTGCTGAGGGCCGCCGTCCGCACGGGCCCGCCATAAGGGGAAGCTGGAACCCCGGTAATGGTTACTTATCGTAGTTGGCTGTTACACTCGGTGGCGTACCGGCGGGCGGCGAGGAGAGCGTGCGATGAGCGACCACACCCAGGACGTGGACCGGACCGACCCCGAGTACCGGGCCTGGCTGAAGGAGGCGGTCCGCCGCGTCCAGGCCGACGCCAACCGCTCCGCCGACACCCACCTGCTGCGCTTCCCGCTGCCCGCGGAGTGGGGCATCGACCTGTACCTCAAGGACGAGTCGACGCACCCCACCGGCAGCCTGAAGCACCGGCTGGCCCGCTCGCTGTTCCTGTACGGGCTGTGCAACGGCTGGATCCGGCCCGGCGCCCCGGTCATCGAGGCGTCCAGCGGCTCCACCGCCGTCTCCGAGGCGTACTTCGCCCAGCTGATCGGCGTCCCGTTCGTCGCCGTGATGGCCCGCAGCACCAGCCGGGCCAAGATCGAGCTGATCGAGTTCCACGGCGGCCGATGTCACCTGGTCGACAACGCGGGCGAGGTCTACGCCGCGGCCGCCGAGCTGGCCGCCGAGACCGGCGGCCACTACATGGACCAGTTCACCTACGCCGAGCGGGCCACCGACTGGCGCGGCAACAACAACATCGCCGAGTCGATCTTCGCCCAGCTGCGGATGGAGCCCCACCCCGAACCGGCCTGGATCGTCGCCACCGCCGGCACCGGCGGCACCTCCGCGACCATCGCCCGGTACGTGCACTACATGCAGCACGACACCCGGATCTGCGTCGCCGACCCGGAGAACTCCTGCTTCTTCGACGGCTGGGTCCAGCACGACCCGGACGCGCACTGCCCCAGCGGCTCCCGGATCGAGGGCATCGGGCGCCCCCGGATGGAGCCCTCCTTCGTGCCCGGCGCGATCGACCGGATGATGAAGGTCCCCGACGCGGCCTCGGTCGCCGCCGTCCACCTGCTGGCCGACGTGCTCGGCAAGAAGGCCGGCGCCTCCACCGGCACCGGCCTGTGGAGCGCGCTGCGGATCGTCGCCGAGATGCGCGCCGCGGGCCGCACCGGCAGCGTCGTCACCCTGATCTGCGACCCGGGCGACCGCTACCTCGACAAGTACTACTCCGCGCAGTGGCTCGCCGACGAGCACCTCGACCCCCGGCCGCACCGCGCCGCCCTGGAGGAGTTCCTCGCGGGCGGCGCCTGGCCGGAGGGCTGAGCGCCCGTCAGTCCTGCCGGGCCCCGCCGCGCTCGGTCAGCAGCAGGACGGCGGTGACGACCACGAAGACGGCGGTGGCGAAGTGCACGCCGAAGGCCGTCGCCGTGCTGCCGTGGTGCAGCAGGATGGTCGCGCAGTCCCCGAACGGCGTGACCGACTCCGCGAGCATCGCCCACCCGAGCGCCCGCCGGTGCCCGGTCAGCAGCAGGGCCAGCGGGACGAGCCCGGAGACGATGTCCCGGACGCCCTTGACGTTCAGGAACGCCGCCGCGTCCCCCCGCGGCCAGGCCGGCAGCCCGAAACCGGAGGCGGTGCTCTCCGGGGCGACCAGGAAGCTCACCCCGACGTAGGCGATCCCCAGCGCGACCACCAGGGTGAACCCGGTGGCGAGGTTGACGCGCAGCCGGCTGCTGACCGCGCGGGCGGTGCCGGCGGTGGCGGTGAGTGCGGACATGGTGGTTCCCCCTGCTTCCTCGAACTGCTCCGGTCCGCCGCGTTGTTAGCGGCGCTAGCGACAGGAACGATGCTAGGCCGACGGGCGGTCGGATGTCTAGCGCCGCTAGGATTCGGTTCGCAGCTATCGGATCGGGGTGCCGTCAGCCCCCGAGCCGGACACGGGCGGCGAGGAGGTCGGTGAAGGCGGTGGTGAGGCGGTCGGGGCGGGTGCGGGTGTAGGCGGCGAGGGTGCGGCGGACCGGGGGGTCGGGGCGCAGGACGGCGGCGTCCAGGGCGGCCGGGAGGATGGTGGCGGGGGCGAGGGTGGGGCCGAGGCCGGCGGCGGCGAGGGCGGGAGCGGCGGAGGTCTGCTCGGTGCGGACGGCGGCGCGGGGGGTGAAGCCGGCGCGGGCGCAGGCCGCGTCCAGGACTTCGGCCAGGCCGTGCCCGGGGGCGTAGTGCACCCAGTCGCGGTCGGCGAGCGCGGCGAGCGGCAGGGCGCCGCCCGGAGCGCCGGCCAGCGGGTCGTCCGGGGGCAGCACGAGGGCGAACTCCTCGACGCCCAACTCCCGTACGGGGCCGTCCCAGTCGTCCGGGAGCGGCCCGATCGCGAGGTCGGCCCGGCCGGCTGCCGCGGCGGCGCGCAGCAGCTCCGCGTGCGGGTGCTCGCGCAGCCGGATCCGCACCCCCGGGTGCCGGGCCCGCCAGGCCCGCAGGACCGGCGGGAGGATGCCGAGGGCCACCGAGTGGACGGTGGCGACCTCGAGTTCGGCCTCGGCCAGGCCGCTCGCCCGGCGGGCCGCCGCGTGCAGGCGTTCGGCGTCGGCGAGGACGGCCCGGGCGTGCGGGAGGACGGCCCGGCCGAGCGGGGTGAGCCGGACGGCGCGCGGCAGGCGTTCCAGCAGCGGGCCGCCCAACGAGGCCTCCAGGGCCCGGACTTGGTGGGAGAGCGCGGGCTGGGTGACGTGCAGCCGCTCGGCGGCGCGGGTGAAGGAGCCGGTGTCGACCACGGCGGCCAGGTACTCCAGCTGGCGAAGGGTTGCCATGAACAGATTCTATCGATCCGGTCGAAAACAAGCCTTGGACCTATCACCGCAGGTCGGAGCAGGCTGGTGGGCAGGCCGGGAGCACGACCCGGCCGTCCCGAGAACCGAGGAGGACCACCGTGTCCGCATCCCTGTCCGGCCGCCGCCTGGCCGTCGTCGGCGCCGGCTCCCGCACCGGCCGGCACCTCGCCCGCGCGGCCTCCGCCGCCGGTGCCGAACTGGTCCTGGCCGGGCCCGACCCGCGCAAGCTGGAGTGGACGGCCGGCGAGCTGTCCGGCCCGGCCACCGTGCTGCCCGTCGACCTCACCGACGAGGCGTCCATCGAGACGTTCGCGGCCGAGCTCGGCCGCCTCGGCGGCCTCGACCACCTGGTCTCCACCGCCGGACTGCCCGCCAACGGGCCGCTCGCCGAGCTGCAACTCGCCGACGTGCGGCGGGCGTTCGACGCCAAGGTGATCGGGCCGCTACTGCTCGCCAAGCACCTCGCCGGGCGGATCGCCGCGGACGGCTCGCTCACCTTCTTCTCCGGCGTCGCCGCCTGGCGCCCCGCACCCGCCCGCACCGTGATGGCCACCACCAACGGCGCGCTGGCCTTCCTGGTGCAGGCCCTCGCCGTGGAGATCGCGCCCGTCCGGGTCAACGCGATCTCCCCGGGCATCGTCGACACCGGCTCCTGGGACGGCCTCGGCGCCGACAAGGAGTCCTTCCTGGCCTCGGTCGCCGCCCGCAACCCGGCCCGTCGGGTCGGCACCCCCGACGACCTGGTCAAGGCCGTCCTGCACGCCATCGACAACCCGTACGTCACCGGCACCGTCCTGCACGTCGACGGCGGCGGCCGCCTGGTCTGACCGCCCGGGCCCGCCCCCGGCCGCCGGGGCCCGGCCCGCTGCCGCCGGGCGGGGCTCCGGGCGGGGCTCAGCGGCCGACCCGGGCCCAGTCCAGGTCGGCCGCGCGGTCCAACTCGCTGAGCAGGACGCCCTGCAGGCGGTCCCAGACGCCGGTGTCCTGCCACTCCCGCAGCCGCCGCCAGCAGGTCATCCCGGAGCCGAAGCCCAGCTCCTGCGGCAGCCACTCCCACTGGATGCCGGTGTGCAGCACGAACAGGATCCCCTGCAGGCACCCCCGGTCGCCCAGCGAGGGCCGCCCGGTGGCCGGGCGGCGCCGCACCGGCAGCATCGGCTCGACCACCTCCCACAGGTCGTCCGACACCAGCCACGGCGGTCGCTTTCCCACACCGGGCTCAACGAGCCGGCGGGCGATCGGACATGGGGGAGCCGGGGCCGGTCAGGGGAGGTCGGCGGGGACGAGGAGCTGGAGGTCCTCGGTGGTGGGGGAGGGGAGGTGGGCGACCCGGGAGGCGTGGCGTTCGACCATGGTCTCGAAGACCTGGCGGGCGGTGCGGCCGTTGCCGAAGCCGGTGGAGCGGTCGATGCCGGTGAAGTGGGTGAGCAGGGCGGTCTCGGTGGCGTCGGCGAGCCGGTACTCGTGTTCGGCGGCCTGCGCGCGGGCGATGTCGAGGAGTTCGCCGGCGGTGTAGTCGGGGAAGGTGACGGTGCGGGAGAAGCGGGAGGACAGGCCGGGGTTGGCGGCCAGGAAGCGCTCCATCTCGCCGGTGTAGCCGGCCACGATGACCACCACCTCGTCGCGGTGGTCCTCCATCAGCTTGACCAGGGTGTCGATCGCCTCGCGGCCGAAGTCCCGCCCGCCGTCCTCGGGGGCGAGCGCGTACGCCTCGTCGATGAACAGCACGCCGCCGCGGGCCTTGTCGAAGGCGGCGGCGGTGCGGATCGCGGTCGAGCCGATGTGCTCGCCGACCAGGTCGAGCCGGGCCACCTCGACCAGGTGGCCGCGCTGCAGCACGCCGAGCGAGGCCAGGATCTCGCCGTACAGGCGGGCCACCGTGGTCTTGCCGGTGCCGGGGGCGCCGGTGAAGACCAGGTGGCGGCGCGGCGAGGGGGCCTTGAGCCCGGCCCGCTGGCGGGCCCGGCCGACCGAGATCAGGTCGATCAGGGTGCGCACCTCCTGCTTGACGGTGGCCAGGCCGACCAGGGAGTCGAGCTCGGCCAGCGCCACGTCCGCGGGCCGGCAGTCCGGGATCGGGGCGATCACGGCGGCGGCCGGCAGCGCGGGGGAGGAGGTCTGCACCAGGGTGGCCAGCGGCGGCCCGGCCGGCGCGGGCACGGCGGGCACGGGCGGCACGACCGCGGGCGTCGGCGCCGCGTCGTCCGAGGTGCAGCCCTCGGCGACCGGGCCCGGCTCGGAGAACTCGAACCCGGCCCGGGAGTTGCGCTCGGCCCGGCAGCGGATCAGCTTCGTCCGGCAGCCGTCGATCACGTGGAAGCCGAAGCCGCCCTGGGAGACCCGGACGGTGTCGAACTCGCCGCGGCCCTGCGCCGACACGTACACCCCGGCCTCGCTGGCGCCGCGCACCGTGCACTCGCGCAGCACCGGGTCGGCGCCCTTGGTGACGATCACGCCGGTGGCGACGTCGGCGATCTCGCAGTCGGTGAGCAGGCCGCCCGAGCCGTGGTCGCGGAACCACAGGCCGGTGCCCGCGCCCTGGATCCGGCAGCCCGACAGGTCGACGCCGGCGCCGCCGCTGACCGAGACCGCGGAGGAGCGGATCGCGCTGAACGAGCAGTCCCGGGCGGTGGCCGTCGAGCCCTGGTCGAGCACGAACAGGGCGTCGGGCAGGTCGTCCAGGGCGCAGTCGGCGAGCTCCAGGGCGGCGCCGTCGCTCACCCACAGCGCCGGGTAGTCGCCCTGCGCGGAGTGGAAGCGGCAGCCCTCGGCGAGCACCCGGGTGCCGCCGTCCCAGACCGAGAGCGCGCCCCGGCCGAAGCCGTGCACGGTGACCTGGCGCAGCGTCAGCTTGGCGCCGCCGCGCAGGTCCGCGGCGTTCTCCGGCACCTCGTGCACCCGGCAGGAGGACAGCTCCAACTCGGCGCCGGTGTCCAGGCTCAGGCCGTTGCCGGAGACCCGGTGCACCGTGCAGTCGGTGAGCCGGCCCACCGCCTGCGCCTCGGCCTGCACGCCCGAGCCGCGCACCTCGGAGACCTCGCAGCCGATCAGCTCCGCCAGCGTCCCCGGGTCGGCCAGCAGGACGCCGGCCCCGCCGGTGCGGCGCACCTTGACCCGCTCGGCGTGCAGCCGGGAGCCGGCCAGCACCGCCAGGCCGCTCTGCCCGGCCGCGGCGACCTCGCAGTCCAGCAGTTCGGCCCGGGACTGCGCGCGCAGCCGCACCCCGAGGCCGGACGGGTTCTCCACCACGCAGTCGACCAGCCGGGCCCGGGCGCCGTCGGCCAGCTCCACGCCCACCGCCGAGGAGGTCTCCACCCGGCAGCCGGACAGCACCGCGCCGTCCGCGCCGGCCACCAGCACGGCGGGCGCGGAGCGGTCGGAGCCCTCCACCACCAGGCCGCTGACGGTGGCCGCGGCGGTCACGGTCAGCGCGGTGCCGCCGCGCACCGCGCTCTCCGGCGGGGAGATCCGGACGCTGCCCGGGCCCTGCTCGGGGACCAGCGTCACCGGCTTGTCGACCAGCACGGCCTCGCGGAACGTCCCGGCGCGGACCGTCAGGGTGTCGCCCGGCTCGGCGACCTCCAGGGCCTCGCGGAGGGTGGCGTACTCCCCGCTGCGCCGGCGCCACCGCGAGGCGCTGTCCTGCGTGACCCGGACCCTGAGCTCAGCCATGACGATCTGTCATCCCCGCCTTCGTCGGTTACGTCGGTTGCGTCGGGACGCCGCGCGATCACCCCACCGTAGCGCGCGGTGCGGACCCGGCGGACCGCCGTCCGGCTTCGGCGCCCGGTTCAACGAGCGGGGCCGGGGGTGGTTCCGGGTGCACGGAGCTGACGGCGCCGGGGAGCGGCGGCGGCGCGGTGGTTCAGCGGCGGTCCGGCAGCGGCGCCGGGACCTCCTCCAGCACCTCGACCCGGTCGCCGACGGCCAGGGTGCCCAGCACCTCGGCGGCCGGGTCGGCGCCGAGCGGGCGGACCGGGACCAGGTTCTGGCCGAACACCAGCTTCTGTCCGAAGCGGTGGTGCCGGCCCAGCGCGCGCAGCGGCTCGGGGCCGCGCCGCTCGCCGGTCTCCTGGTCGGTGGTGGTCATCACGCAGCGGCCGCAGGGCTTGGCCACCCGGAACTCCAGGCCGCCGACCCGGATCCGCCGCCAGCCGTCCTCGGCCCACGGGGCGGTGCCGGAGACCACCAGGTTGGGGCGGAAGCGCTCCATCGGCAGCGCGGCGGCCTTGCGCGGGTCGTCGGGGTGGTCGGCGGCGATCCGGGCGTTCAGTTCGTCGAGCGAGGCGGTGGTGGTGACCAGCAGCGGGAAGCCGTCGGCCATCGAGACGGTCTCGTCCGGGGCGGCGTAGTCCGGGTCGATCGGGCGGCTGGTGGCCGGGCGGTCGAGGTGGACCAGCCGGACCTCGCCGTGCTTGGCCGGCAGCCGTCCGGCCAGCCAGGCGGTGGTCTCCTTGCCGGTCAGGGCGGCGGAGAAGCGGGTGCCGAAGACGTCGACGGCGGCCTCGGGGGCGCCGGTGGCGAGGGCGGGCACCGGCAGGGTGTGGACGTCGCCGTCCGGGCCGGTCAGGGTGAGCGCGGTGCCGTCGGCGGACGGGGCGGGGCGGAACTGTCCGATCGAGGGCTCGTCGCGCTGGGTGAGCGCGGTGCCGTCGGCGTCGACCAGCATCCAGCGGCGGTCCCCGGCCAGGCCCCAGGGCTGCACCACGGCGGACGGCGGGCTGAGCCGGTACATCGACTTGACGGGGTACAGGTGGAGCGCGGCTAGACGGGGCATGGGGCCATCCTGCCAGGCCCGCTCCGGCCGGAGCGGGCGGGTGCGACGGTTCCCCGTGCCCCCGGGCCCTGTCCGGCAGGATCGACCGGACAGGGCTTGGCGCGGGACACGGGGAACCGTGGTGGTGCGGTCCCGTCCGGGCGGTGTGCGCGGGCGGGGGTGTGGGGGAGAAAACGCTCCGTTGCGTGGTGACCTCGCCCCCTCGGGAGGGGTCCTCAGCCGGCCTGGGGGTACTGCCGGTACTGCGGGTACTGCTGGGGGGCGGCCGCCGGGCGGAGCGTGTTGCCGCCGAACGACTGGTCGCCGAACGACTGCTGCTGCGGGGCGGGTTGGGCGCCGAACTGCTGGGAGTTGAAGGTCGGCGTGAAGCTCTGCGGGGCCGCGGCGAAGCCGCCGGGGGCCTGCGGGGCCGGGTACGCCTGCCCGGGCTGCTGGTAGGACGGGGCGGCCGGGCGCTGGCCGAAGCCCTGGGGGGCGCTCGCGTAGCCGGGCTGCGGGGGCTGCGGGGCGTTCGCGTAGCCGGGCTGGGCCGGGATGTACGGGGCCGGGGCCGGGGTGCTGCTCGGGCCGGGGCCGAGGGCGAGACGGGCCGGGGGCAGGGCGGGCAGGTTCGACTGGGGGGCGTCGAAGCCGGTGCCGAAACCGCTGCCGTAGGCGGAGGACCAGGAGGAGGCCGGGAGGGCCGGGGGCACGTTGATGGGTGCGATCTGCGGAATGCCGCGCTCTGCGACCAGGCTGTCGTAGATGGGCGTGCCGGAGGAGAAGGACGGAGAGGGGTAGCCGACTCCGTCGTAGGAGCGGGGCGAGGTCATGGGGCATACCGTAAGCCCACAACGTGCCTGCTGAGGAGAGCGGAACGGCCTGGAGTTCAACTGTTTACAGACTCTTCGCTCGCTTAAATCGGGCAATGCCGGACACAGCCGGGCGAACTGACGTCCCGTTTCGGTCATCCGGGATCCATCGTCCGTACCCCACCCGCTCATCCGGGGTGGACAAAAGCCCTCCGATCGGACGGCCGAAAGGCTGCGCCAAGGTTCCGTTAAGCCGCAGTGGTCCAGACCGCCGTCCGCGGGACGCCGTCCGGGGCGCCGTCCGGGGCGCTGTCCGGGGTGCCGTCCGGGACGGGAACGGGCCGGCCCGGACGGCGGGTGCCGTCCGGGCCGGGGTGGCGCGGGGTGGTGCGGGGTGGTGCGGGAGGGGGCTCAGCGGGCGGCCGCGGCGGCGGCCTGGGCCGGGAAGCCCGGGCGGCCGGCCAGCTCGGTGGTGCAGTGCGCGCAGCGGGTCGCGGCGACCGGGACGGTGCTGAGGCACTCGGGGCAGTCGGCCTTGGTCACCGGGGTGTCCTTGACCGGGTTGAAACGGTTCTGCAGCTTGCCGACCGGCATCACGACGGCGAAGTAGATCACCGCGGCGACCAGCACGAAGCTGATCAGGGCCTGGAGGAACGCACCGTACGGGAAGGTGACCCCGGCGACGGTGAACGCCTCCTTGCTGAAGTCGCCGACCGCGCCGGCGGCGATGCCGATCAGCGGGGTCAGGAAGGCGGAGACGAAACCGGTGACGACGGCGGTGAAGGCGGCGCCGATGACGATGCCGACCGCGAGGTCGACGACGTTGCCGCGCAGCAGGAAGCTGCGGAATCCCTTGAACATGTCAGCCATCCTGGCGCCCCAACCTCCCATCGGTCCAACCGAGTTCACCTGATCCGACTAATCCCCGAACCGCCTTGCGAGACTCGATCGGACGGGCTCAGCCGCGCGCCGTCCCCGCCGCCAGCTCGGCCGCGAAGGGTTGGATGCGCACCACCGCGTCGGCGACCCGCCGGACGGTCGCCGGGTCCATCTGCGACCACAGCGGGACGGTCAGCACCGCGGCCGCCAGCCGGTCGGTGCGCGGCAGGTCGTCCGCCTGCCCGAGGTGGGCGTAGGCGCGCTGCCGGTTGACGGGCGGGAAGAAGTAGCGGCGGGTGTCGATGCCCTCGGCCCGCAGCGCCCCGGCCAGTTGCCGGTTGTCCAGGCCGAAGGCGGCCGGGTCCAGGATCAGCGTCAGGTCCTTGAAGGTGGAGGTGTCGCCGTCCTCCGGCAGGGCCAGCCGCAGGCCGGGGACGCCGGCCACCGCGCGGGCGAACTCGGCGACCAGCGCGCCCCGGTGGGCGACCCGCTCGGGCAGGTCGGCCAGCCAGGTCAGGCCGACCGCGGCGTGCAGCTCGCTCATCCGGGCGTTCAGGCCGGGGAACAGGGTGTCGTAGTCGCCGGGGTTGCCGTAGTCGCGGGCGGTGCGCAGGGTCCGGGCGAGCGCGGCGTCCCGGGTGGCGACCAGGCCGCCCTCGCCGGCCACCGCGACCTTGGTCGGGCTCATCGAGAACACCTCGGCCAGGCCGAAGTTGCCCACCGGCACGCCGCGCCGCTTCGAGCCGAGGCCGTGCGCGGCGTCGTACACCAGCGGCACCCCGGCCGCGTCGGCGACCCGCTGCAGCTCCTCGACCTGGCAGGGCGTCCCGTACACGTGGGTGGCCATCAGTGCGGCGGGGGCGTCGGCGGCCTTCAGCCGGGCCTCGGCGTCGGCCGGGTCCAGGGTGATGTCCCGCTCCCGGGCCTCGGCGAACAGCGGGGTGCCGCCGGCCCAGTGCGCGGCGTGCGCGGTCGCCGAGAAGGTGAAGCCCGGCATCAGCACCGGTCGCCGGTCGCCGACCCCCGCGGCCTGCAGCACCAGCATCAGGCCCGCCGTGCAGTTGGACACCGCCACCACGTGCGGCACCTCCATCAACTCGGCCGCCCGCTCCTCGAGTTCGCGCACCAGCGGGCCGTTGGTGAGCATCCCGGAGTCGAGCACCGCGCCGAGCCGCCCGAGCAGCCCCTCCCGGTCGGGCACCCGGACCCGGGTCAGCGGCAGGCCGTCGGGGAAGGCGGGCGGGCCGCCGAGGGCGGCGGGGCGGTTCTGGTCGGTCGTCATGAGGTCGAGCCCCCCTGGGTTCGGGACGGATCCGGCGCGCCGACGGCGGCCGGAGGTTCGGGGCCGGGCCGGGCGGCGCCCCACGGGGCCGCCCGGGCCGGGCCGGGCGCCGCCGTCGCCGCCGCACCGGGCGGTCGGCGGCCGGCCGGGGCACCGCCAGCAGCACCAGGACCAGCGGCAGCACCTGCACCCGCTCGCGGGACAGGATGCCCATGTTGTTGATGGTCGAGAACGCCCAGCAGAACAGCAGCGTGTACACCACCGCGAAGGCCACGTACGAGCGCTGGACGAACAGCCTGGGCACCCGGGCCAGCTGCGGCCAGGCCCGGACGAACATCACCAGCAGCGCGAAGCACTCCACCGACTGGATCAGGTTCTGCACGTTCGACGCCTCGAACGGGAACGGCCGGAACAGCACGCTCACCACCGACACCGGCAGCTTCACCGGATTGAGGCTGAACCCGGGCGCCGGCTCGTCCGCGGCGGCCGCGTTGATCACCGAGTCGCCCTGCGAGGTGCGCCGCGAGGTCTCCGACAGCACCTGGTTGACCGCGTCCCCGCCGGTGCCGCTGGTCCCGAAGAACGTCGACACCTGCTGCAGCATCAGCATCACGCCCGCCGCCAGCACCGCCGCCGTCAGCACCGTGCGCAGCGGCCCCAGCGCCGACACCTGCCGCGGCCGCTGCCGCAGCAGGTACGCCACGCTCAGGCCCGCGCCCGCCAGCACCGTCACGTGCGGGCGGACCATCGCGGTGCCCAGCGAGCCCAGCGCGATGCACGCGAACGCCCCGAACCGGCGGTCCAGCAGCCGGGCCACCCCGTACGTGGTCAGGCCCAGGCAGAACATCATCCAGGCGTCCTTGCCGATGCTGGACGGCCAGAACAGCAGCGAGGGCAGGAAGAACACCAGCTTCGCGTAGCGCCGCGAGTCCGCCTCCGGGAAGGCGATCTGCAGCGCCCGCCAGAAGAACAGCAGCCCCCAGAAGCCCAGCCAGGAGAACACCAGGAAGCCGCCGACCAGGGTCGGCCCGGTGACCGCGTAGACCACGCCGGTCACGATGATCACGAAGCCGGTGCCCGCGACCTTCATCCCCAGGTCGTAGTGCAGGCCGGCGGAGAAGTCGGTGGTGGTCAGGTAGCGGGCCAGCTCGGAGCCCTTCCGGTCGTACATCTTGGCGTCCGCCGCGCCGCCGTACAGCACGAACGCCATCAGGTAGCGCGGGAAGGCGCAGCCCAGCTTCGCCGCCATCGCCACCATCAGCAGCCGGAACACCCCGCGCTCCGGGTTGGCCGCCGCCACCCGGGCCAGGATCGGCGTGCCGACCGCCATCAGCGCCGGGGCCACCAGCAGCGCCCCCCAGGTGTCGTAGGTGGTGTGCACCATCGCCAGCACGAACACCGTCACGTAGCCCAGCACCACCGCCCAGGCCAGCGCGGACGGGCCGCCCCGGCGCAGTGCCGCGTGCAGCCGCGCCGCCGGGCGGGGGCGGCGCGGGCGGCGGGCGGCGAGCAGCGCCGCCATCAGAAGACCTCCAGGTCGCCGAGGCTGAACCGCCAGTCGGCCAGCGACCGTTCGGCGGGCAGCGGGCCGGTCGGGGTGCGGGCGGCCAGCACCATCCCGGTGCGCGGCGCCCGCACGCAGCCCGCCCGCAGCGCGGCCGCGGCGGCCTCGGTGCCGGGGGACAGGTGGGTGGCGGCGTGGTCGCAGCCGGCGGCCGCGGCGGTGCGCAGCAGCCGGGCGGCGGCGGCCCGGTCGCCCGGGCGGACGATCAGCTCGGCCAGCGTGAACTCGGCCAGCGGGCCGCGCCGCCGGGGCCGCCCGAACGCCACCCCGACCAGCTCGCCGCCCCGCTCCACCGTCGCCACCCGGTAGTCCAGGCCCGGCGCCGCCCCGTACCGCCAGGCCAGGTACTGCGGGGTGCGCACGGTGTGCAGCCGCGGGTCGGCGGCGTCCGCCCGCTCGCGCTCGGCGAGCAGCTCGGCCAGCCGCGAGGCCGTCCGGGCGCCGGGGGAGGCCAACCATCCGGCGGCGGCGGGCAGTTCGCAGCGCGGCGGCCCCGAGGGGCCGGGGCGGCGGGCCAGCGCCGAGCGGGCGCCCCGGGCGAACGACACCGGCCGGGCCACCCGCAGCGCCACCGGGACGCGGCCCAGCTCCCGCCAGCCCATCCCCAGGTAGCCGGGCAGGCTGCTGCCGTTCGGCGTGTTGAACACCAACTCGGCCTCGCCGCGTACCTGTTCGAGCAGGTCGGTGGTCAGCCGGCGGAAGATCCCGCGGCCCCGGAAGTCCGGGTGCGTCGCGGTGTCCACCGGTCGCACCGCCCGCACCTCGCGGCCGCCCGCCCCGCGCCAGCACCAGCGCAGGAACAGCCGCACCCCCACCACCCGCCCGCCGTCCGCCACCGCGACCAGGCCCGGGCTCGACCCGAACGGGTTCTCCCGGTGCTTCCAGTCGAAGAACTCCGCGCTGCGCCGCCCGGTCGGGCCGCCCGCCAGCGAAGCCGTCAACAGCTCCAGCACCGCCGGAACGTCCGCCGGCTCCAGCCCGCGGTACGTCAGTCCACCACCCACGTCGTGCTCCGCCCCACCCGTCGGTTCAGTTCGCCAGGACCCGCGCGTACACCCGCTCGACCGCCCGCTGCGCGCCCGCCACGTCGAAGGACGCCGACCGCTCGCGGGCCGCCGCGCCCATCCGCCCGCGCAGCGCCGGATCGGCCAACTCGCCCAGTGCCGCCGCCAGCCGGGCCGGATCGCCCGGCGGCACCAGCCGGCCCTGCACGCCGTCGTCCAGGATCTCCGGCACGCCGCCGACCGCCGTCACCACCGACGGCAGGCCCGAGGCCATCGCCTCCATCAGCGCCACCGGCAGGCCCTCCTGACGGGAGCTCAGGCAGAACACGTCCCAGCCCGGCAGCAGCGCCGGGACGTCCGCGCGCATGCCCGCGAACAGCACGCCGCCGCCCGCCCGGGCCTTCAACTCGGCCTCCAGCGGTCCCGACCCGACCAGCACCAGCCGGGCGTCCGGCTCCCGCTCGCGCAGCAGCGCGAACGCCGCCAGCAGCGTCGCCTGGTCCTTCTTCGCGGTCAGGTTGCCGACCGTGCCGACCACCAACGCATCCTCCGGCAGCCCGAGTTCGGCCCGCGCCGCGCGCCGCGCCGCCGGGCCGGACGGCGCGCCGCCCAGGTCCGGCCCGTGGTGCACCACCGACAGCCACTCGCCCGCCCGCCGCCGCCCGACCCCCGCCGCCACCGCGTGCGACACCGCGATCACCGCGTCGTTGCGCCCGTAGGTGAGCGCGTTCGCCCAGCGGGTCGGCAGCCGGTAGCGCTCCCACAGGTTGTGCTCGGTGTGCACCAGCCGCGGCCGGGGCCGCCCCGCCAGCAGCCGGGCCGCCACCGCCGGCACCGGCATGTGGGTGTGCACCAGGTCGTAGCGCCGCTCGGCCAGCAGCCGCCGCAGCCGCAGCGGCCAGCGCCGCCCCGGCGCACCGCCCAGGCAGTGCACCGGCACGCCCGCCGCCGCCAGGTCCGGCACCAGCGCGTCCTTGTGCGGCAGCACGTACGCCACCTCGACGGCGTACCGCTCCCGGTCCGCGTGCCGCACGCAGTTCAGCAGCAACTGCTCCGCGCCGCCCCGGCCCAGCCCCTTGGCCAGCCAGAGCACCCGCGCCCGCCCCCCGGTCACCGCTCCTCGCCCAGTCGCAGCTGCAGCGTGGTCTCCACCGGCTCCTCCGGCGGCAGCTCGGCCGGCCGGCGGCCCCAACTCGCCGCCCGGTCCCGCCGGTCGGCGTCCTCGCCCCGCTCGCCCTCGCCGTACACCGGCTCGCGCCGCCGGGTGTCCGCCGCCCGCTGGTGCTCGGCCCGGCCCGGCTCGGCCCGCCGCGGCTGCGGCCGGGACGGCCCGGCCGCCGTCGGACGCGGCAGCTCCGCCCGCTCCGGCGCCGGAGGCAGCGGCGCCCGCCCGCCCGGCCGCCCCGGCCGCAGCCGCGGCGAACGGTTGCGCCGCCCGGTGGCGACCTCCGCGCCCAGCAGCGCCACCCCCGCCACCGGCACCCCGGTGCGGGCCAGCAGCTCGGACACCCGGTCCGCCTCCTCGGGGCGGACGTTGCCCGCCATCACCGTCACCAGCACCGCGTCCGCGTGCCGCACCAGGTCGTACGCGTCGTTGGCGTTCAGCAGCGGCGAGGAGTCGATCAGCACCACGTCCGCGTGCCGCCGGGCCAGCGCCAGCACCTCCGCGGCGCGCAGCACCAGCGCCGCCGGGTACGCGGTGGCGTGGCCGCCCGCGATCAGCGCCACGTTCGGCACCCGGGTCGGCCGGATCAGCTCCACCAGCGAGGCCGGCTGCTCCCCCGACAGCAGCTCCGCCATGCCCGGGCCCTCGTCCAGCCCGAAGTGCGCGTTCAGCTCCGGCTGCCGGAAGTCGCAGTCCAGCACCAGCACCTGACGGCCCGTCTCGCCCAGCGCCGCCGCCAGGTTCGCCACCGTGGTGGTCCGCCCGTCGCCCGAACGCCCCGACATCACCAGCACCACCGGCGCCGGCTCCACCGCCCGCCGCACCCGCCGCTCGTCCTGGTCCAGGCCGCCCTGCCCGAACTGCGCGGACAGCGCCTCCGGGCCGGTCAGCAGCAGCGTCGAGCGCAGCGAACGGAACGCCTCGGTCGCCGGGTCCGCCGGCCGGGCCGTCACCAGCGGCTCGCGCAGCCGCCGCAGCCGCCGCGACAGGCCCGGGATCTCGCCGACCACCGGCAGGTTGAACGCCTCCTCGACGCCGTCCCGGGTGCGCAGCCGGGTGTCCATCCGGGACAGCATCAGCGCCGCCACCACGCCCAGCGCCAGGCCCAGCACCACCGCCAGCGCCAGCCGCACCCCGCGGGTCGGCGAGGTCAGCAGGCTGCCGCCGAGCTCCTTGGTGTCGATCGAACCCCACTGCTGGATCGCGTCGGTCTGGCTGTAGTTCTGCAGGTCGGCGATGGCCCCGAGGGTCTTGGTCAGCGCCGCCGTCGCCGTCGACAGCTGCGGCTGCAGCTTGGCCTGATCGCTCGCGTTGGCCTTGCTGAACGACTTCTGCAGGTCGTCCAGCTGCGACTGCTGGGCGTCCGCCTGGGTGCGCAGCCGCTTGATCGACTCGTCGGCGCTCTTGCGCGACTCCTGGGCGTAGCCGGTGATCGTCGCCTCCGACAGCGCCGCCGCCAGGTCCGCGCAGGACTGCTGGGTCGGGCCGGTGGTGGTGAACAGCAGCATCTGGGTGGACTCCGCCGCCACCGTCCGGCGAGCCGTCAGCCCCGCCACGTCCGTCAGGTGCAGCTTCTGCGCCGCCGCCGTGGTCACCGCCGAACCCTGCGCGTACGACAGCACCTGGTCGGCCCGCACGGTGTCCGCCGCGCCCGCCACCGGCGTGATCGCCACCTTGCACTGCCACTTGCCGTTGTCCACGGCGTCACCGGCCGGCGTCAGCAGGTACCCCACGACCAGCGCGGCCGCCGTGCAGGCCGCCAGCAGCCGCCAGTACCGCCGCAGAACGGTGAACAGATTTGCCGGTTCCACCGGTTGGTTCCCCTCGCCTCGTCACGGTGCCCACGCGCCCACGGCCGCACCCGCCCCATGGGCGGCGCGCATCGGTACGGCCGGCCCGGCCACCCCGGACCTCGGATCCCCCGGGAACGGCACCGGACCCCGGCCCCGTACGCGCCCCCGGCTGCGGCGGAAAGAAAAAGTCGAAACGAACGAGGCCGCCCCCACGGCCCTCCCCTGCGCCCGATGCTTCCCGCCCCGGACCTGCGGCGCAAGCACTTTGGCCATACTGACACCTGCCGTTGGGCCGAATCCGGACGCCCGTACCCGAACTGACGAACCGTCATCAAAAGCCCGCACGGGACGGACCGACGGGCCGGCGGCCCGCCCGGTGGCCGAACCGCCCGCCCGCCGTCAGGACAGTGCCCGCCCGCCGTCAAGCCGGTGCCCGCCCGCCATCAGGACAGTGCGCGCCCGTAGAACTCCACCATCCGCGCCGACACCCGCTCCAGCGTGTACCCGGCCAGGAAGCGCGCCCGCGCCGCCTCCGCCCGCAGCAGCGCCTCCCCGCGCCCCTCCAGCACCCGCACCAGCGCCCCCGCCAATGCCTCCGGCCGCTGCGGCGGCACCAGCAGCGCGCACTCCTCCCCGCCGCCCACCGTCTCCCGCAGCGCCGGCACGTCCGCGCACACCAGCGGCACCCCCACCCCCATTGCCTCCAGCGCCGCACTCCCCAGCCCCTCCCAGCGCGACGGCACCGCGCACACCTCCACCGCCGCCATCAGGTCGAACACGTCGTCCCGCGGCCCCAGGAACCGCACGCCTCCGGTCTCGGCCGCCAACCCCTCCAGCCGGGCCGTCTCCGCCCCCCGGCTGCCCGCCAGCAGCAGCACCGCGTCCGGCCGCGCCGCCCGCACCCGCGGCCACGCCGACACCAGCACGTCCAAGCCCTTCTGGTACTGCTGCCGGGCCGCCGCCAGCACCACCGGCACCTCCTCCGCCAACCCCAGCGCCCCCCGCACCGCCGCCCGCCGCTCCGCCGTCACCCGCCCCAGCAGCAGCGGGTCCCGCCCCCGCGGCACCACGTCGATCCGCCGCCGCGCCACCCGCAACCGGGCCGCCATCACCTCCGCCACGTGCTCCGTCAACGCGTGGAAGCGCCGCACCCCCCGCGCCGTCACCGCGTCCACCGCCTGCGCCGCCCGCACCTTCCACGGACTCAACCCCCGCGCGTGCACGTGCTCCGGCCCGTACGCCGAGTTCACCAGGCTCGACACCACCGGCACCCGCGCCGCGAACGCCGCCGACCGCCCCAGCACGTCCGACTCGTACAAGGTCGTGTGCACCAGGTCCGGCCGCAACCCCCGGAACAGCCCCCGCAACCCCGCCACCCGAGCCCCCCGCGAACCCCCCGGCACCGGGTGCACCCCCGCCCCCGCCGCCGCCAACTCCTTCTGGAACCCGCCCGGCGACTCCTTCAGGAACGCCACGTGCAACTCCACCCCCGCCCGCACCAGCAGCGGAGCCATCGCCACCAGCCCCTGCTCCGCACCCCCCACCCGGCTCACACTGTCGATCACGTACACCACGCGCACCACAGCGACCCCCTCGCCCGACCCGCCCCCCGACCGCCGCCCAGCATCCCAGCCCGCCCCGCCCCCGTCCCCCGAACCCCCGGAAAGCCCGTGCTGCCACGGGCTTTTGAACATCAGCGCCCCCCGCCGGCCCCTGCTCGATATGGTCACGCCATGGCCGACCCCCGGGTACTCCACGTCATCACCGACCCCAGGGCCCGCGGCGCCCAACGCCTCGCCCACGACCTGCACGGGGAACTGCTGCGCCGCGGCCAGCCCTCCACCCTGGCCGCCCTGCACCCGCACCCCGACGCCGACCCCGCCACCGCCGTCCCCGTCCTCGGCCCGTCCCGCCACCACCCCGCCACCCTGCGGGCGCTGCGGCGGGCCGCCGCCCGGGCCGACGTGGTGGTCGCGCACGGCTCCTCCACCCTCCAGGCGTGCGCGCTGGGGCTGTTCGCCGCCCGCACCCCCTTCGTGTACGTGAACATCGGCGACCCCCGGCACTGGACCGCGACTCCGCTGCGCCGCCTGCGGGTGGGTGCGTTCCTGCACCGGGCGGCGGCCGTCGCCGCGATCTCCCCGCACGCCGCCGAGGTGCTGCGCACCCGGTTCCGGCTGCCCGCCCGCCGACTGCGCACCCTCCCCAACGCCCGCCCCGCCGACCGCTTCCGGCCCGCCGCCGACCCCGCCGACCGGGCCGCCGCCCGCACGGCCCTCGGCCTGCCCGCCGACGCCCCGCTGATCGCCTGGGTCGGCGCGCTCAGCCCGGAGAAGCGCCCCGACCTGGCGCTCGCCGCCCACGCCCTGCTCCCGGCGGACGTGCACCTCGCGCTGGCCGGCGAGGGCCCGCTGCGGGCCGCGCTGGCCCCGGGCCCGCGCACCCACCTGCTCGGCCCGCTGGCCGACCCGGCCCCGCTCTACCGGGCCGCCGACCTGCTGCTGCTGACCAGCGACTCCGAGGGCGTCCCGGGCGTGTTGATCGAGGCCGCGCTGGCTGCCGTCCCGGCCGTGGCCACCGACGTCGGCTGGGTCTCGGACGTGGTGCGCCCCGGCGAGGGCGGCCTGCTGGTCCCGCCCGGCGACCCGGCCGCGCTGGCCGCCGCCCTGCGCACCCTGCTCGCCGCTGACCGCACCCGCTACGCGGCGGCCGCCCGGGCGCACGCCCTGGCCCACTTCGACCTCGCCCCGGTCGCCACCGCCTGGCAGCACCTGCTGCGCGAAGTCGCCCGCCCGCGCTGACCGGCGCCCCTGCCTGTGCCCCAGCCTGTGCCCCTGCCGGCGCCCCCGGTTGCGTCACAGCCGGAACCCGCCGGGTGTACGAACCACCCGCTGCCGGACGGGTGCCTGACGGAGCGTCCGGTCTCCTGTGTAACGGCCCGTGTAACAGCGCTGTACCGGACGTTCCGGCCCGCAACCGCCCGATAGCCGGACGCCGTGGTGATGCTTGCCGCCGACCGGCGGCCACCGCAGCGCATCGCAGGAGTCCGAGATGAACGTTCGCAAGCCCGTCGCCCTGGCCGCCCTCGCCGCCTGTGCCGTCCTGGCGCTGACGGCCTGTGACCCCGAGGACAGCGGCAGCGCGGCCCCGGCCGCCTCCACCGCGGCGAGCGCCCCCGGCGCCGCCCCGGCCGCCTCCACCGCCCCGTCCGGCGGCACCGGCGGCAGCACCGCCGCCCCCGCCGGGAACACCGGAGGCACCGGCGGCACGGTCCCCGCCGACATGCCGATCTGCGGCAACTCCGAGAAGGAGAGCGACGTCAAGGCCGAGCTGACGCTCGACAAGAGCGCCAACCCGCGGATGAACGGCATCATCAAGCTGACCAACACCAGCGGCCACGACTGCGTCGTCTACGGCGCCCCCGACCTGCGGATCAACCACGTGCCCACCACCTTCATGAAGCTCAAGAGCGGCGTCCTGGGCGCCGGCAGCTTCGCCACCGACAAGGCGCACGGCACCGTGCTGCGTCCGGGCGTCCCGGTCTACCAGGCCGTCAGCTGGCTCGCCTCGCCGCCGGTCGCCGCCAACGCCACCTGCGCCACCGCCGACGTACTGGAAATGGTCCGCAACGGCGAGGTGCTCGCCCTGCAGATGCAGGTCAAGGACGGCCGCTACTGCCCGATCGCCGAGGACGGCTCCGACCAGATCCAGATCGGCGTCCCGAAGGCCAGCGAGGCCGAGGCCCGCGCCCAGTGGAAGCACGACGGCAAGTAACCGGCCGTCCCCCGACGCAGGTGGGCGCCGGAGCGGGGGCGCGCCCGCCCACCGGAGCCGAGGGGGCCGAGCACCGCAGCCGCGACGGCCGCGGCAGCCATAACAGCCGCGGCAGCTGCAACAGCCAGGACGGCCGGGGCAGTCGGGACTTCGAACGCCCGACGCCCGTTCGAACCGCCGTGCCGCCGTGCTGCTCCGATCCGGCGAACATCCGGCGAATTCCGCCGTCCGGGGCCCGATCGCCTGGAACGCCGCATCCCGGCCTGTCAGTCTGCCGGGGTGAAGTCGCTGCTCAGAACCACTGTCCTGCTCGCCGTCGCCGGGGGCCTGCTGGCCGCCCCGGCCGTCGCCGAGGCCGCGCCGGCCCTCCCCGGGCTGCCGTCCGGCCCGAACGGCCAGCAGTTGCTGACGCCCGGTCACCAGCTTCCCGCCGTCCGGCCGACCGGGCCCACCCAGCAGCACGCGCCGGTGCCCGCGACCCGCCCGCTGGACGCGGCGGCCCCGCTGCCCGCTCCGCTGCCGGCCGCGCCGAAGGCCCAACGGGCCCACGAGGCGGTCGAGTTCTTCTGGTACGACTGCTCGCACTCGGCGCTGCTCGAACAGCCGCTCACCCGCTGGGCCGCCGAGCACCAGGCGGACGTCACGCTGCGCCGCGTCCCCGCGATCTGGGTCGGCAGTCCCGACGAGGCCGAACAGCGGGCCCACGCACGGCTGTTCTACGCCCTGGACCGGCTCGGCGAGGTCGACCGGATGCAGGCCGCGGTGTTCCGCGCGGTCCGCGAGCAGCACACCGACCTGACCACCGAGCAGTCCGCCGCCGACTGGGCCGCCACCCAGGGCGTCGACGCGGCGAAGTTCCGGGCCGCGTACCGCTCCGCCGAGGTCGACCGGGCCGTCGAGGACGCCCCGAAGCTGTTCACCCAGAACCGGATCACCGAACTGCCCACCGTGGTCGTCGACGGCAACGGCCGCACCTCGCCCACCAGGGCCGGGGGCGTCGACGGCATGCCCTCCGCCCTCGACCAGCTGGTCGCCGACTGACCCCGGCCGTCTGACCCCGGCCGTCTGACCCCGGCCGCCTGGCCCCGGCCGTCCCTCGTCGCCCGAACTCCCTGGCCGGAAAGGGCGGTTCGGTCCGGAACCGTCCCGTACCCGGCCGAGTCGCCGCAATCTTCACCGAACCCGCCCCCCGCCCGCACACTCTGTGTCATTGTGGTCGGCGGGTCGGCCCGGCCGGGGGGATCGGCCGCCCGCACCGTCCGCGCGGCGGACGACAGGCAGAGGACAGGCGGACGGCGCGGCCAGCGGGCGCAGCCGGACGGCACAGGCACCGGGGGAGGCCACCGCCCCCCGGGGAGGGCGGGAGTCCGTGGGGGGACAGCGCGCGCAGGTCATCGACGAGCAGCCGGGCCGGGTCGCCCCACCGGGTGCCGCCACCCCGACCGGGCCGCCGCCCGAACTGGTCTTCAAACGCCGGCTTCGCCCCGTCCGGGTCGCCCACGAGCTGTGGGCCGCACGGGAGTTGGTGCGGGCCCTGGCCGAACGCGACCTGCGCGCCCGGTACAAGCAGGCGGTGCTCGGCTTCGCCTGGGCGGTGCTCACCCCGCTCGCGCTGTGCGCGATCTTCACCCTGGTGTTCCACCGGGCGGTCAAGATCGAGACGGGCGCCGTCCCGTACACGCTGTTCGCCTACCTCGGCCTGATCGTCTGGCAGTTCTTCTCCAACACGATGAACCAGGGCGCGCTCAGCCTGGCCAACAACCTCAGCCTGCTGAACAAGGTGTACTGCCCGCGCGAGGTGTTCCCGCTCGCCACCATGCTGGTCGCCACCGTCGACATGGCGATCGGCGTCGGCGTGCTGGGCCTGATGTTCCTGGTGTTCTGGACGGCCCCCGCCGCGACCTTCCTGTGGGTACTGCCGCTGCTGGCCGTCCAGTTCGCCTTCACCTACGGCATCGCGCTGGTCCTCTCGGTCGCCGTGGTCTACCTGCGCGACGTCCGCCACCTGCTGCCGATCATCACCCAGATGGGCGTCTTCGCCACCCCCGTCGCCTACCCGCTGGCCAAGATCCCGCACCGGTTGCAGGAGGTCTACGTCGGCGTCAACCCGCTCGGCGCCGTCATCGAGGGCTACCGCAAGGCGCTGCTGTACGGCGAGGCGCCGAACGCCCAGCTCACCCTGATCGCCGCGGCCAGCTCGCTGGTCTTCCTGGTCGGCGGCTACCTGGTCTTCAAGAAGCTGGAAACGGGGATCGCCGATGTCGCGTGACTACCCGCCGGGCACCATCCGCACCGAGCAGGTCTGGAAGCGGTTCCGCGCCGACCAGCAGCGCATGCTGCTGCGCGACCGGGTCGACCAGGC
Organism: Kitasatospora sp. YST-16; assembly: GCF_026802215.1. NCBI lineage: Bacteria > Bacillati > Actinomycetota > Actinomycetes > Kitasatosporales > Streptomycetaceae > Kitasatospora > Kitasatospora sp. YST-16. The sequence continues at coordinate 1,157,745 of NZ_CP113837.1, read as the reverse complement.
CGCCCGCCGCCTGCGCGGCGACCGCGGCGAGGACTGGCGCTGGGCCCTGCGCGACATCAACCTGCACGTCGAGCCCGGCGAGTCGGTCGGCCTGATCGGCTCCAACGGCTCCGGCAAGTCGACGCTGCTGAAGATGCTCACCCGGGTCATGTACCCGTACGCGGGCGTCATCGACGTGCGCGGCCGGATCGGCGCCCTGATCGAGATCCGGGCCGGCATCCACCCCGACCTGACCGGCCGGGAGAACATCTACCTGTTCGGCGCGCTGCTCGGCCTCAAGCGCCGCGAGGTCGCCGGACGCTTCGACGACATCGTCGAGTTCGCCCGCCTCGGCGGCGCGATCGACCGGCAGGTCAAGTTCTACTCCTCCGGCATGCAGATGCGCCTGGGCTTCGCGGTCGCCGCCTACCTGGAGCCGCACGTCCTGCTGGTCGACGAGGTCCTCGCGGTCGGCGACGCCGTCTTCCAGCAGCGCTGCCTGGACCGGATGCGCGAGGTCGCCGAACAGGGCACCACCATCGTCTTCGTCTCGCACGACCTGCCCGCCGTGCAGTCCATCTGCCGCCGCGGCATCTGGCTCGAACAGGGCACCGTCCGGGTGGACGCCGGGATCACCGACGCGCTGGCCGGCTACCGCGACTCCATCGAGGCCCAGTCCGAGGCGAGCGCCCGGGTCGGCGAACCCCTGCAACTGCTCACGTACGAGGTGCGCGGCGAGGACGCCGACGACACCACCCTGCACACCGACGAGCCCGTCACCGTCGAACTCACCCTCGGCGGCGACTACCGCGGCGACGCCACCCTGCACCTGGGCGTCAGCGAGGGCACCTCCAGCCCGATCTTCCAGATCAGCCACGAGATCCGGCTCACCGGCGGCGACCACCGCGTCGCCTGCGTCATCCCCCGGCTCCCCCTTCCCCGCGGCCGCTACACCCTGTGGACGGGCGTCTACTCGATCGGCAAGACCGACGGCGGGACGCTGATGAGCTGGCACTCCGCCGGGCAGTTCGACGTCTTCGGCCCGATGCTCGACACCCCGCCGCGCGCCGTCGTGATGGCCGCCCCCGTCTTCGTCCCGCACCAGTGGGAGGACTGATCATGCGCTCCGTCCGGGTCCTGGTCCACCTCAACAACCTCGCCCTCGGCGGCGCCCAGCTCAACGCCGTCGACATCGCCCGCACCCTGCGCGACCGCGGCCACCAGCCCGTCCTGTTCGCCCAGGGCGTCGACGGCCCCGCCCCGCTGGTCGACCTCGCCGCCGGACACGGCCTCGACCTGGTCGTCGCCGGCGACCCCGCCACCCCGCACGCCGTCATCCGCGCCCGCCTCACCCGGCTCGCCGACGAACACGGCTCCCAACTCGTCCACGCCTGGGAGGTCCGGGCCGCCCGCAACGCCTACTTCGGCCCCGGCCGCCAGGGCCGCCTCCCCGTCGTCACCACCTTCTACGGCATCCGGATGCTCCGCGGCATGCCCCGCCACCAGCCCCTGGTCCTCGGCCTCGGCGCGCTGCTCCCCGACGGCCGCGCCTTCGGCCACCGCGACCTGCGCCTGATCGAACCCCCCGTCAACACCGACTCCGACGCGCCGGGCGCGGTCTCCGGGGACGCCTTCCGCGCCGAAGTGGGGGCCTCTCCCGACCAGCTCCTGCTCTGCATCGTCACCCGCCTGGTCTCCGGCCTGGAGAAGGACGCCGGCGTCTCCCGCACCATCGCCGCCCTCCGCCTCCTCGACGACCCGAACCTCGTCCTCGCCGTCGTCGGCGGCGGCCCCAGCGAGGAACGCCTGCGCGCCGAAGCCGCCGCCGCCAACGAGGAACTCGGCCGCCGGGCCGTCGTCCTCACCGGCCAGCGCCCCGACCCCCGCCCCGCCTACCAGGCCGCCGACCTCGTCCTCGGCATGGGCGGCTCCGCCCTCCGCGGCCTCGCCTTCGCCAAACCCGTCATCGTCCACGGCGCGAGCGGCTACACCGTCGTCCACGAACCCGGCCCCCTGGTCGAACCCCACGCCTCCCGCTGCATGTACGGCCACGGCGACCACCCCGCCGACGCCAAGGCACTGGCCGCCCAGATCCGCACCCTCGCCGACAGCCCCACCCGCCGCGCCGAACTCGGCAGCTGGGGCCGCGACTGGGTCGTCGACCGCTTCTCCCTCGCCCACGTCACCACCGCCTTCGAGGAGATCTACCGCGAACTCCTCCACCAGCCCCCCGGCCGCACCGCCTGGCTCCGCGACCTCGAACAGATGTCCCGCTACGAGTTCGTGAAGCCCACCGCCCGCCGCCTGATCGGCCGTTGACGCAACGTCAGCCCTCCGCGAGCGGAATGAACGGGATCGCCTCGCGGATCATGACGGCCGGGTCGGGGGCGTCGTAACCGAGCAGGCGCGCCCACTCGGCGACCTGGGGCAGCGTGGTGCCGAAATCCTGGGCGGCCTGGAGCAGGCTCCAGACATTGGTGCGCCGGTGGCTGTACAGCAGGCCCTGCAGGCGGAGCGCGGCGTGCTCCGGGAGCCCGGGCGGCAGTTCGTCGTTCGAGGTGGGAATCCCCAGGGCCCGCAGTCGCCGGGCGAGCTGCGACGGGGTGATCCGCAGGTTGCCCGCGATGGGGACGAGCAGGACGAACGGAACGGCATCGGTGACCGGGGGATACGGGTTCTGGCCGAGGTTGTTGATGAGCTCCGTCACGGCCAGGTCGAACGGGTCGTCACCCGGGAAGGCTGCGACCGCGGAGCTCCTCCGGGCGATCCAGCGCATGATGCCCCGGAACAGCGGGCTGTCGAACCCGGGGCCGAACCGGAACGGGAGCGGATGGTCGTCGGGGGCGAGGAACCGGACGGCCAGGGAAAGCAGTTCGGCATCCGGCAGGTCTTCGGGGAGACTGCAGCGCAGGCCGATGTCCTCGAACGCGCGGGCCATGGCGGCGGGGGACTGCCCGGTGAGTGCCGAGGCCCTGAGCAGGTGGTCCAGCGGAACGTCCGGGCCGATCCACGGCGGCAGCCCGCCGAAGTCCCGGCTCAGCAGCGGTACCAGGTGTTCCGGGACCGATCGGGGAAGCGCCGGGGCGGCCGGCAGCCCCAGCTCTGCCAGCTGGTCCGCGACCTCCGCCAGCGGAAGCCCGGTCCGCTGGGCGGCCAGCGCGAGATGGCCCAGCGGCACCGGTTCGCCGGGTTCCAGCCTGTGGGGGGAACGCGTGCGGTCCGGCCACGGGAGGAGGAGCTGGTCCCGGTCGCCCCGGTCGTACGTGGACGCGAGGGTGAGGACCGGAACGGGCACCGGGATTCCGAGCTCGTGCAGCAGCCGGGTGGTCGCGGCAGCGTTCCACGGGGATCTGCCCAGTTCGCCGACGCTGGCGGGACCCAGGCCCCACCAGTCGAGCACCCGCAGGGCCTTGATCCGGGGAAGGGTGCTGTGGCGCGAGTCCCGGAGAACGGACTGCCCATTCAACATGCGGGTGAGCCCGCCGGCCCGATTGAGGGGGTCCGCCCGGTAGTGGAACCCCGAGTGCTCCAGCTGGTTGAGGATCGTCAGATCGGAGGGGAACGCGGTGAGCAGCCGGCCGATTTCCGCCAGTTCGGGGACGAGCGAGGTCAGGAGGTCCGCCAGCGGGTGGGGTCGGTGCGCCAGCACCCGCCACAGGAACCAGGGGGCGGGCAGGTCGTTCAGGGAGAACAGCCAGGTGAGGGGCGGTCGTAGTCGGCCGCCCTCGTGCAACCGGCCGCCGTGGTCCTCGGGGAAGAACCCCTGGCGGCGGATCAGCTCCGGGAGCGAGCCCGGCCGGTCCTGTGGTGCCGAGCCTCGGACCGCCTCGGTGATCAGGTCGCAGAGGTAACGGTTGTCCTGTCCGAGGTCGAGCAGCCACCGGTCGCGGAGCAGCCCCCGGTCGTCGTGGACCAGCGTGTGGGCGGCGGAGCGGAGCAGTCCGTCCATGGTCGCGGACAGGTCGTCGAGGACCTCCCGCCGGTCGACGGACAGCCGTTCGGGCGTGGCGGGGCCGGAGAGGTTCACCACAACACCGCGCAGGGCATTCTCGGTGGGGCCGCCGGCGCTCCCCCGCCCCAGCGAGACGACCAGGCCGTCGACCAGCAGGCCGCCGCCCTCCTCGCACCAGACCACCTGCACACCCGCCGGCGCCCCGTCCCACGGCACGAACCGCCCGTACGCGGTCAGGCCGTACTGGTCGGTGCTGCGCGGGTCCCGGGGCCGCAGCACCCCCGGCTCCCAGCGTGCCGCGTAGCCCCGGTGGGTGGCCGTGGTCTCGAACTCGGCGATGCCCAGCAGCCGTTCGAGGACTCCCACCGCCGACCAGTCGTCCGGCAGCACGCCCTCGTCCAGGTACAGGCGGACGGCCGTGCCGGGCTCGGTGCGGGCGGTGGCCTGCGGGGTGATGCGGAACAGGTGCCCGGGGCCGTGGATGGAGGCCGCCAGCTCCGGGCCGAGGCCGCTGTCGCGGCCCATCCGGCAGGTGGTGACGGTCATCCGTTCGGCCAGCATGAAGTAGCTGAGCACGCCGATGCCGAACCGGCTGTTGGGGTACAGCTCGACGGGCGGGTCGACGCCCTGCCACAGGGCCCGTTCCTCCAGCAACTCCTGCTGTTCGGCGAAGCGTTCGCCGGCCTTGGAGAAGACGCCGCGCAGTTCGGCCTCGCCCATGCCGATGCCGTTGTCGCGGCACTCCAGGTACGGGCGGCCCCGCTCGTCGACGCCCTGTTCGAGGGTGATCAGCCCCCGGTAGCCCGAGCTCTCGCCGCCCGCCTTCCGCACCAGGTAGTCGGCCCGGGCCTTGCGGTACCGGCAGGCGTCCAGCGCGTTCTGGTACAGCTCGCGGACGGCCAGGTCCCGGTCGTGGTAGAGCTGTTCGCCCATCAGCAGCGAGCGCATCTGCCGCTCGTTGAGCCGGAACCGGGCCGACTCCTTGAACGTGCCGGGCGCCGGTGCGACGTTCGCGGAGGACAGTCGCAGCGGCAGGCCCGTCACCGCCTCGGACCCCAGGGTGCGCTGGACGGCGTGCAGCAACTCGTCCGCGTGGGCGACGTACTCGCGCAGCGCCTCGGCCACCGCCTCGTGGTGGCACTCGGCCCGCAGCACGGGCAGCCCGGGGGCGCCGCCCCAGTGCATCTCCCGCAGCGTGGACAGGAGTTGCGGCAGCAGCACCGGGTCCTGGATGCCGAGGTGGTCGGCGACGATCTCGGGCAGCGCGGTGGCCTCGACGGCGAGCGCGTACGCCAGCGCGGTCAGCAGCACCAGCCGGGGCGGCCGTACGGTCTGGTGGCCCTCGCAGTCGATCAACTCCCGCTCCGTCAGGTCGTGCAGGAACTCCCGGTTGGCCACCCCGGCGCCGCGCCGCAGCCCGCCGAGTGCGGTCCGCACCGTCAACGGGGTGAGTGCGGCCCGCAGTTCGGCCCCGGGCAGGGCGGCAAGCAGCGCGGTGACGGCGGCCGGTTCCGCGAGGTCGGCGTGCCGGGCCAGGTGGCGGTGCCACAGCCAGTGGGCGAGGGCGGGCTCGGTGCGGGCCCGGTCCGCGAGCTGCCGGTGCTCCTCGCCGTACCGTTCGGGCCGTTCGCCGCAGGCGAGTTGGAGGGCGCGGACCCGGTAGACCATGGGCAGCAGGACCAGCACGGCGGCCTCCGCCGGGTACAGGAACCCGTCTCCCGGTTCCCCCAGCAGCCGGCCCACCGCGCGGACGAAGCGCCGCACCACGTCCGGGTCCTGCCACGGATCGTCCGCCAGCAGCGGCGCCAACCCGTCCCGGAAACAAGCCAGTTCGGTCGCCGCCCGGACGGCTTGCCGCTTCCACGGCTCCGCCTCGCTGCCGGGCCGCAGTCGCGACCACACGGCCGACTCGGCGACCAGCCGGGCCCACTCCTCCCCGGGCGCGGACGGCTCCGCCGGGGCGGCGTGCACGTGGACGGTGCCGATCCGCCCGGCCTGGACGACACTCCCCGCCGTCCCGCCGCTGAACACGTTCCCGCCGTCGAGGCTCCCCGCCGTCCCGCCGTCGAAGACGTTCCGGCCGTCGAACACGTCGCTGTTCCGCTCCACCCGCGCCTGGCTCCCCTCCGGACTGGGAGGACGAGCCTACCGGTCCGGCGGGACGGGGACGCCGAGGGCGCGGAGCAGGTCCCAGGCGGCGTGTTCGGCGTACAACTCATCCGATTCGACGGCCAGTTCGACCTGTCGGGGGTCGAAGGGCAGCCCGGCGGCGCCGGCCCAGGCGAGGGCGTGCCCGAGGGCCTCGGCGCGCTGCTGCTCCCACTCGGCGGTCACCTCGTCGACGCACTCCTGCCACTCCTCGGCGCTCAGCCCCTCGTCGTCCTGCTCGCAGCCGAACCGCTCCCGCACGGCCTGCTCCACGACCAGGTGGACGGCCTGCTCGAACATCCAGGCCGGGCCGCCGGGCAGGCAGCCGTGGATCTCGGACCAGTCGCTGTGGAAGACCCGGGCCACCAGCGCGGGGGCGGCGGTCCGTTCGGCGAGGCGGGCGGCGAGGTCGCCGGGAGAGCCGGAGGCGGCGGTGCCGGAGCCGGTCAGGACGTGCCAGCCACCGGGGCAGGAGAGGACCTCGGCCGGGTCGGGCACCTCGGGCAGTTCCGCGCTCCCGGCGCGGAAGACGATCAGGTGGCCGGTGAAGCCCACGGGTTCCCCCTCGGAACGCTGCCGGGGCTCAACTCCCCGGCCGGAGCACCAGTGTGACGAAGCCGAAGCCGTCGCGGTACCCGGTCAGCCACTCCTCCCGGTGGGTGTCCGCCGCGCGCAGCGCGGCCTCGCGCTCGGGCCCCGGCGGCCGGTCGAGGGCCCAGTCGGCGAGGGAGCCGGTCCAGGCCCACTCGTAGGCGTCGAGTTCGGCCCGGCTGGAGGTGTGCCCGGCGACGGGCAGCCAGCCGGCGTCCCGGACCGCGGCCACCGTCCCGGCCAGGTCGGTGAGGCCGTCACCGAACAACTCCCTGGCGCGGGGCGCCGGTTCGCGTTCCCAGTAGGACTCGCCGAGCAGCACCGCGCCGCCCGGCGCGAGCAGCGGGCCGATCGCGGCGAGGGCCGGGCCGAGCCCGCCGAAGGCGTGGGTCGCGCCCACGCACAGCACCGCGTCGAAGGGCTCGGCCGTAGTGAACTCCCGGGCGTCGCAGTGGTGCAGGCCGATCCGCCGGGCCACGCCGAGCCGCTCCGCGGTGCGCCGGGCGGTGCGCAGCGCGGCCGGGTCGGTGTCGACACCGACCGCCCGCAGGGCCGGGTGCGCGGCCAACGCCCGTACCAGCCACGGGGCTTCGCCGCAGCCGAGGTCGAGCAGCCGCCCGTCCGCCCGGCCGCGCAGCAGCCGCTCCAGCAGTTCCCGCACCGCCTCGTCCGACAGCGGCGCGGCGACCGGGTGGTCGCGGTGCGCGATCCGTGAGATCTCCTGACGCTCCATCGTCGGATCCTTCCCGCCGCGCCGCCCGGCTATTCAGTCCGCCGCGCCGCCCGGCTGCTCGGCGCGCTGCGGCCGCGGGTAGGTGCGGCCCTTCCAGGCGGCGCCCCGGCCGCGCCAGTGCTGGACGGCGGAGTCGACCGTCATCAGCAGGTACAGCAGCGCGGTGAACGGCAGCAGCGGCGCGGCGGCCACGGGCTGCCCGTAGTAGCGGAGCATCGGCGCGTACGTCCCGGCCATCACCGCCCACCCGGCCAGGCCCGCCCCGGCCGTCCACCACGCCCCGGCGGCGGCCCCGGCAACGGCGGCCACCGGCGGCACCAGGTAGACCAGCGCCAGGCCCGCCACCGTCCCCGCCAACAGCAGCGGCGAGTACCGGAGTTGGGCGTACGCGCTGCGCGAGACCATCCGCCACAGCGGGCCCAGCGCGGGGTAGGGGCGGACCGAGTCGACCAGGTCCGCGAGGCCCAGCCAGGTCCGGCCGCCGGTGCGCTTGACCGCCCGGGCCAGCGAGACGTCGTCGATCACCGCCCCGCGGATCGCCGCGACCCCGCCCGCCCGCTCCAGCGCGGCGCGCCGCACCAGCGAGCAGCCGCCGGCCGCGGCGGCGGTCCGGGAGCCGGGCCGGTTGGCGCGCCGGAAGGGGTACAGCTGGGCGAAGAAGTACACGAACGCCGGGACGATCAGCCGCTCCCAGCCGCCGGCCACCCGCAGCCGGGCCATCTGCGAGACCAGGTCCAGCCGGTGGCCCTCGCCGGCCGCGACCAGCGCCCGCAGCGAGCCGGGGCGGTGCGCGATGTCGGCGTCCGTCAGCAGCAGCCACTCGGCGTCCCCGGCCTGCCCGACGCCGTGCCGCAGCGCCCACAGCTTGCCGGTCCAGCCCTCCGGCAGCGGCGGGGGAGTGGTCACCGCCAGCTCCAGCCCCCCGGTGCGCTCCGCCAGCTCCCGGGCCAGCCCACCGGTGCCGTCGGTGCTGTGGTCGTCCACCAGCACCACCCGGGCCCGCCCCGGGTACTCCTGCGCCAGCAGGCTCGGCAGCGACACCGGCAGCACCCCCGCCTCGTCCCGGGCCGGGACCAGCACCACCACCGAGGGCCAGGACGCGGGCTCGCCACCGCCCCGGGGCAACCGCTGGTCCGTCCGCCAGAACCCCCCGTGGCACACCGCCAGCCACACCCACGCCAGCAGCGACACCACCGAGACCCACCACAGCACCGTCACCCGGGCAGTCTGCCCGATCCGCCCCCAACCACCCCCGAGGCACGACGGCCCGGGGCACGACAGCCCGGGCGGCGGCAGGTTCAGACCCGGGCGGGGGCCGTCAGGAGTGCGCCCTGCGGGTAGGCGAGGGCCTCGGGCTGGAGGGCGGACGGGCGGCCGGAGTGCAGGACGGTCAGCGTTCCGTCGCCGGGGCGGGTGCCGGGGCCGAGGCGGCGCAGGGTCTGGGCGGCGATCGCGTCCGCGGAGCCGTGCAGGCGGACCGGGTGGGCGAGGGCGGCGGCGATCAGGTCGTCGATCAGTTCGTAGTGGGTGCAGCCCAGCACCACGTCGGTGGTCCCGGCGGGGGTGCGGGCGGCGGCCGAGGCGACGGCGGCGGCGATCGCGGCCCGGTCGGCCCGCTCGACGGCTTCGGCCAGTTCGGGGCAGGCCACCTCGTGGACCTCGGCGGCCCCGCCGAACTCGGCGATCAGCCCGCGCTGGTACGCGCTGCCGGTGGTCCGGGAGGTCGCCCAGATCGCCACCACCCCGCCGGCCGCGGCCGCGGGCTTGATCGCGGGCACCGTCCCGACCACCGGCAGCCCCGGCTCGAACTCGGCCCGCAGCCGGTCCAGCGCGTGCACCGTCGCCGTGTTGCAGGCCACCACCAGCGCCTCCGGGCGGTGCGCCATCGCGGCCCGGGCGCAGGCCAGCGCGTGCTCGGTGATGTCCTCGGGCGTCCGCGGCCCCCAGGGCATGCCGTCGGGGTCGCAGGAGACGACCAGGTCCGCGTCGGGGCGCAGCCGCCGGATCGCGGCGGCGGCGGCGAGCAGTCCGAGTCCGGAGTCCACGAGGGCGATCTTCACGAGCACCGACTCTACCCCGTGCCCCCGCGGCCCCCGCGGCCCCCGCGGAGCCGCCGTCCCCGCCCCGGGCGCCCCGGCACGAGCCGCCGCCCTACGGCCCTGGGAACCCGGGTCTGCTCCGTTTGACTGACAGTATGACCGCGATCTTGGCGTGTCCCCGGCCAGTGGCGGCGCCTCCTCCGAGGCTTGGGTCCCATGGGACAGCTGACAGCATCGAACGAACGGGTGCCAGCCGACAACAAGGTGTCGGGCACGGCCTACACCAACCTGGTGGTCGCCACCATCGGCTTCGCGCTGACCTTCTGGGCGTGGAACCTGATCGCCCCGCTGGCGGGCGAGTTCGACAAGACCCTGCACATGTCGTCGTTCGCCCAGTCGTTCCTGGTCGCGGTGCCGGTCATCGTCGGCTCGCTGGGCCGCGTCCCGGTCGGCGCGCTGACCGACCGGTTCGGGGCCCGGCTGATGTTCCCGCTGATGTCGGCGCTGACCATCGTCCCGGTGCTGCTGCTGATCCCGGCCCGCGAGTCGTACGGGGCGCTGCTCGCGGTCGGGTTCTTCCTCGGGCTCGGCGGCACCACCTTCGCCATCGGCGTGCCGCTGGTGAACTCCTGGTTCCCGGCCAGCAAGCGCGGCCTGGGCATCGGCGTGTTCGGCATGGGCATGGGCGGCGTCGCGCTGTCCGGCTACTTCACCCCGCGGCTGTGGAAGCACAGCCACGACCTGCCGTTCTGGGTGATGGCGATCGCCCTGGCCGCCTACACGGTGGTCTCCTTCTTCCTGCTGCGCGACCGCCCCGACCGGGTGGTCCCGACCGCCTCGCTGGCCTCCCGGCTCGGGCGGGCCGGGCGGCTGCGGGTGACGTGGGAGCTGTCCGCGCTGTACGCGATCGGCTTCGGCGGCATCGTCGCGTTCGGCGTCTACCTGCCCACCTACCTGAAGACCTGGTACGAGCTGTCCGCCACCGACGCGGGCACCAAGGCCGCCGGGTTCGCGCTGGTCACGGTGGTCTTCCGGCCGTTCGGCGGCTGGCTGTCGGACCGGATCCACCCGGCCGTGGTGACCTGCTGGGCGCTGGCGGTCACCGCACTGTTCGCCGTCGTCCAGGCCTTCGACCCGGCCCTCAGCCCGGTCGGCACCATCGCCTTCATGGTGATGGCGGCCGGCCTCGGCACCACCAGCGGCTCGGTGTTCGCGCTGGTCGCCCAGGTCACCCCGGTCGCCCAGGTCGGCTCGGTGACCGGCATCGTCGGCGCGATCGGCGGCCTCGGCGGGTTCGTCCCGCCGCTGGTGATGGGCGCCATCTACAGCGCCAAGAGCAGCTACTCGATCGGCTTCATGCTGCTCTCCGACCTGGCCCTGGCCGGCGCCGTCTACGCGATCGGCCGGATGCGCGGCATCCGCCCCACCGCCACCGACTGACCCGGCCCGGCCCGTGCGCGAGCGGCCCGCACCCCTCCGGAGGGGTGCGGGCCGCTCGCCTGCCGGACGGGGTCAGGACTGCGCGCCCAGCAGCCGCTGCACCGCCGGCTCCAGGCCGGACAGGATGGTGTCGAACCGGCGGGTCGAGGTGGTCGAGTCGACCTGGAGGCGGCTGATCCGCAGCGGGTGCGCGGGCAGCCGGGGCCCCAGCCGGTGGTCGGAGAGGAAGCCGAGCCGGTAGCCGAGCTGGCGCAGCACCGCGTCCGCCCGCTCGTCGAAGCCGCCGTCCGGGTAGGCGAACGCCGACGGGGCCTCGCCCAGCCAGCGGGTCAGCGCCCGGTGCGCGCCGGTGATCTCCGCGTGCACCGTCGCCTCGTCGCAGCGCCGCAGCGAGGGGTGCCCCAGGGTGTGGTTGCCGACCGTCACGTCCGCCTCCCGCAGGGTGCGCAGGTCCTCCGGGCGCAGCTGCTCCTGGGACGGCGGGCGGCGGTTCGCCGAGACCCGCAGCTCGGCCAGGCTGCGCCGCCGGTCCGGGTCGGGCATCGCCTTGAGCAGGGCCAGCACCCGGGCCGGGTCGGCGCCGCGGGACAGCAGCCGGGCCCGGCCGCCGTGCCGGGACAGGAACGCCGCCTCGTGCCACCAGAACGGCTTCTCGGTGCCGACCAGCTCGGCGATCACGAACGCGGCCGCCGGGATCCGCCGGGCCACCAGCTCCGGCAGCGCGTGCCGCAGCACGGTGCGGTCCGGGTCGTCGAAGGTCACCAGCACCGAGCGCGGCGGCAGCGGCCGGCCCTCGGCCAGCGCCCGCTCCACGTCCTGCACGGACACCGGCGTGGCCAGCCGCCGCAGCCGGTCCAGCTGGGCGCCGAACGAGGCCGGGTCGGTGATCCCGTGGTAGGCGAGCACGGCGAGCCGCTGCGCGGCCCGGGCCCGGAACAGCGGCTGGGCGGGGCTGAACCGCAGCCAGCTGCTCCGGTCCCGCCCCTGCTCCCGGGGCCGGCGCGGGGCGGGCGCGGCGGACGGGACGACGGGCTGGGGCGGGGCGCAGACGGCAGCGGCGGTGGTGGCGTACGACACGGTTCCCCCCTCGGTCGCCGGCAAGCGGCGTGGCGGTACCGTCGGCAGGCGGAGCCCGGCCTCCGACCCCGGGCGCGGCGGCTCCGCACCCGAGTGATCTAGCCCGCGGCGGGGGTACTCCCGACCCCGCTCGTCAGGCGGCTCCTGGATCGCTCAATGTAGTGGAGACCCACGACGCCCCGGGATGGTTGTACGCCGGACGGCGAGATTTCGCGGGCGGTCCGGAAACGCTCCGCAAGGCGGCCCGGCAGCCGCCGGAAGCCCTTGCAGCGGCCCCCGCCGGGCACCCGTCCGGCCCCCGCCGGGCACCCGTCCGACACTGCCCGGCACCGCCCGGCGGCGTTCCGGCGGCGTTCCGGCGGGGAGGAGGACCATGGCCCGCGCCCCCGCACCGGGTTACCGTTGAGGGCATGGCAGACACCCGAAGTGACCGTGCCGCTACCCGCCGCTCCGCCCTGTTCAGCGGCTGCGCGCTGCGCCGCCACCAGCCGCTGCTGGCCCTGCTCGGCCTGGTCTGCGTCGGCATGGGCATCGCGGTGGCCGTGCTGGTCCCGCAGACCGACGGCCCGGCCTGGGTGATGGCGGTGGCCGGCTGCCTGGCCGCCGGGGTGCTGGTGCTGGTCCGGATCGGCGTCGCGCTGCTGCGCCCGAGCGGCGGCGCCACGTCCTGAACCGCCCGGACCGGTCGGGTTGACCGACTGTCGACCGGAAAACGTCCACCAATGGGACAGGACCGGTCGGACCGGCTGATTTTCGGCCTACCTACGCACTTCTTTCACGTTTCCGGGGCACCAGCCTCACACTTCCCCCTACTGTGATTCGCATCGCCCGCGGCAGCCGCGGGCCGGGGGAGTCACAGTCCGGTGCGGGGGCACCGCGAGGGGGATCCATGCCGAGCAGCGCCGCCGGGGCCGGAGGCGTCCGGACCAAGGTCAAACAGCAGCTGGCCCGCGCGGCCGGCCGGGTGCCCGGCGAGGGCGCCACCCTGCTGATCTACCACCGGGTGGGCGGCGGCACCGCCGACGAGCTCGACCTCGCCACCGCCGACTTCACCGCCCAGGCCGACCTGCTCGCCGAGCTCCCGCCCGGCCGGGTCGTCCCGCTGGACACCGCCGCCGACCGCCTCACCGCCGGCCTGCGCACCCCCAGCACCGTCCTCACCTTCGACGACGGCTTCGCCGACACCTACGAGACGGCCTGGCCGCTGCTCAGGGAACGCGGCCTGCCGTTCACGGTCTACCTGGCCAGCGGCCTGGTCGGCGCCCCGATGCGCTGGGAGGGCTCCACCGCCAAGGGCGCCCCCGCCACCGGCCTCAGCTGGGAGCAGCTGCGCGAGATGACCGCCTCCGGGCTGTGCACCGTCGCCAACCACACCCGCAGCCACGCCCGCCCCGAACTGCTCACCACCGCCGAACTCGACGCCTGCGGCGACGACGTCGAGGAACACCTCGGCACCCGCCCCGCGCACTTCGCCTACACCTGGGGCCGCCCCGTCCCGCACCTGGACGCCGCGCTGCGGGCCCGCTTCCGCACCTGCGCCACCGGACAGGTCGGCCGCAACCTGCCCGGCTACGACCCGGTCCGCTTCCACCGCGTCCCGGTCCGGCGCACCGACCCGATCGACTTCTTCCGGGCCAAGCTGTACGGCCGGCTCGTCCCCGAACGCGCCTACGCCCGGATCGTCGCCACCGCGAAGGCGGTGGGCGCCGGTGCCTGACCAGCTCCCGCTCCGCCTGCGCGGCGAGGGCGGGCGGCCGCTGCGGGTCGCCCACCTCACCACCGTCGACATGTCGCTGCACCTGCTGCTCGCCACCGAACTCGCCGTCGACGTCCAGCACGGCCTGCACACCTACGGCATCAGCGCCCCCGGCCCCCACCTGGAGCGGATCGAGCAGCTCGGCGTCCGGCACCGGCCGCTGCCCTCGCTCACCCGCGCCTGGCAGCCCGGCGCCGACCTCGCCGCCGCCCGCGAACTGCTCGCCGAACTGCGCCGGATCCGCCCCGACGTGCTGCACACCCACAACCCGAAGACCGGCGTGCTCGGCCGGATCCTCGGCCGGCTCGCCCGCGTCCCCGTCGTCGTCAACACCTGCCACGGCCTGTGGGCGCAGGCCCACGACCCGCTCGCCAAACGGCTCGCCGTGCTCGGCGCCGAGGCGTTCGCCGCCCGCTTCTCGCACGCCGAGCTCTACCAGAACGCCGAGGACCGGGCCGCGCTCGCCAGGTGGGGCGTCCCCGCGCGGCGCTCCCGGGTGGTCGGCAACGGCATCGACCTCGACCGCTTCCCCGCCCCCGGCCCGGCCCGGGACGCCCTGCGCACCCGGCTGCGCGCCGAACTCGGCGTCGCCGAGGACGAGTTGCTGGTCGGCGGGGTCGGCCGGCGGGTCGCCGAGAAGGGCATCCGGGAGTACGCCGAGGCCGCCCGGGCCCTGGCCGGCAAGGCCCGCTTCGTGTGGATCGGCCCCGACGACCCCGACAAGCCCGACGCGCTGCGCGCCGCCGAGGCCGGCGTCGAGTTCCTCGGCCCCCGCGACGACATGCCCGCCGTGTACGCCGCCCTCGACGTCTTCGTCCTCCCCTCCCACCGGGAGGGCTTCTCCCGCTCCGGCATGGAGGCCGCCGCCAGCGGCCTGCCCCTGCTGCTCAGCGACATCCGCGGCTGCCGCGAGATCGGCACCCACGACGAACACCTGCTGCTCGCCCCGGCGGCCGACGCCGCCGCCCTCACCACCGCCCTCGACCGGCTCCTCACCGAGCCCGCCCTGCGGATACGCCTGGGCGCGGCGGCCCGCCGCCGCGCCCTCGACCGGTTCGACCAGCGCGCGGTCGCCCGGGTCTCGCTGGAGACCTACGCCGCCGTCGCCCGCCGCCGCGGGCTGCGCTGGACCACCGACTGACCACCGACCGCGCACCGACTGCGCACCGCGCGGCACCACGGCCGCCCGCACCGTCACCACCGCCGCGCGCCGGGCAGCCCCGGGCGCGCCCACCACACCACGACGCACCGACCCAGTTGGGGGAGAAATGAAGCGAGGGGGGGACCTCGCGGTCACCGTGCTGGCCGGGATCATCGCCGTCCCGCTCGGCCTGCTGATCGCCCTCCTGATCCGCGCCACCACGGGCGGACCGGTGATCTTCCGTCAGACCCGCACCGGCCGGCACGGCCGGGAATTCGCCATCCTCAAGTTCCGCACCATGCGCGACAAACGGCACGAGGACGAACCCGACGCCCCGCGCATCACCCGCCTCGGCGCGCTGCTGCGCAAGACCAGCCTGGACGAACTCCCGCAGCTGTGGAACGTCCTGC
Organism: Kitasatospora sp. YST-16; assembly: GCF_026802215.1. Taxonomy (NCBI): domain Bacteria; kingdom Bacillati; phylum Actinomycetota; class Actinomycetes; order Kitasatosporales; family Streptomycetaceae; genus Kitasatospora; species Kitasatospora sp. YST-16. The sequence goes on along the minus strand of NZ_CP113837.1, from coordinate 1,142,479 downwards.
GCGGCGACATGGGCGTCATCGGCCCCCGCCCCACCCTGCCCGAGCAGGTCGTCCACTACTCCGACCGCCAGCGCGGCCGGCTCGCCGTCCGCCCCGGCCTCACCGGCTGGGCCCAGGTCCGCGGCCGCAACTCCATCACCTGGCCCGAACGCATCGAACTCGACCTCTGGTACATCGAGCACCACAGCCTCGCCCTCGACCTGCGCATCCTCGCCCTCACCGTGAAGGTGCTGCTGCGCCCCGCCGGCATCACCGCCGCCGGCGGCGTCAACCCCGGCTTCCCGGCCCCCGCCCAGCCCCCGGCCCCCGCCCCCGCCGAACCGGCCCCCGCCGAACCGGCCGCCGCCCGGATCGTGCTGCCCCGGCAGGCCACCGCGACCGCACCCCGGCTGGCCCGGGAGGAACTGCGCGGCTGAACCGGTACCTTCCGGAAGGAGGAGCCGACACGACGGACGGAGCACGGCACATGGTGTGGATCGCGGGCGCGGGCGGCGTCGGCCGGGAGGCGCTGGACGTGGCGCTCGCCGCGGGCGTCGAGGTCTCCGGGTTCCTGGACGACCGGCTCGCCGGGGGCCCGGTGCGCGGCCTGCCGGTCCGGAAACCCGCCGAACTGCCCGCCGGCGCACCGTACTTGATCGGCATCGCCGATCCGGCGGTCCGGGCCCGGCTGGCCGCCCTGCTGGACGCGGCCGGCGGCCACCCCGTCACCCTGGTGCACCCCCGGGCGATCATCGCCCCCGAGACCGAACTCGCCCCCGGCTGCCTGGTGATGGGCGGCGCGCACGTCTCCAGCAGCGTCCGCCTCGGCCCGCACAGCCAGGTCCACTACAACGCGACCGTCGGCCACGACACCCGCCTCGGCGCCCGGGTCACCGTCTACCCCGGCGCCAACGTCTCCGGCGCCGTCTACCTGGAGGACGACAGCACCGTCGGCTCCGGCGCCGTCGTCCTCCAGGGCCGCACCGTCGGCCGCGCCGCCTTCGTCGGCGCCGCCGCCACCGTCACCCGCGACGTCCCGCCCGCCACCACCGTCGTCGGCACCCCGGCCCGCCCGCTCACCCGCTGAGCACCGGTGCCGGAGGGCGTCGCCTAGGCTTCCCCGCATGGGAATTCCTGCGTTTCTGGCGGAGCTGCGCGAGGTGGTCGGGCACCGGCCGCTCTGGTTGTCCGGGGTGTCGGCCGTGGTGGTCGACGAGGACGGGCGGGTGCTGCTCGGGCAGCGGGTGGACAACGGGAGGTGGGCGCTGATCGGCGGCATCATCGACCCGGGGGAGCAGCCCGCGGACACCGTGGTGCGCGAGTGCCTGGAGGAGACCGGCGTGACGGTGCTGCCCGAGCAACTGGTCTCGGTGTCGGTCTCCCCGATGATCGAGTACCCGAACGGCGACCGCTCCCAGTACCTGGACCTGGTCTTCCGCTGCCGCCCGCTGTCCGGCGAGGCCCGGGTGAACGACGACGAGTCGCTCCAGGTCGGCTGGTTCCACCCGGACGCGCTCCCCGACATCGGGGACCGGCACCGCGACCACATCGCCCGCGCCCTGGCCGGAAAGGACGAGGCGCACTTCGAGCTGACGGGTCGTTAGCGAGGCGGGGGCGCGCGCCCGGCGCGCGCCCCCGCCCGCGGGTCAGAGCGTCCGGAACCAGTCCGCGGTGCGCCGCAGCCCCTCCTCCAGCGGGACGGGCACCACGTCCGGGAACAGCCCGCGCAGCCGCGCGTTGTCGGCCTGCGAGTCCCGCACGTCCCCCGGCCGCGGGTCGACGTGCGCGGCGGCGACCGGCGCGCCCAGCACGGCGCCCATCAGGTCGATCAGCTCCAGCAGCGAGGTCCGCGTCCCGAAGGCCAGGTTCACCGGGTCCGCGCTGACCACCCGGCGCAGCACCGCCTCGGCCAGCACCTGGGCGACCGTGCCGACGTAGGTGAAGTCGCGGCTCTGCCGCCCGTCCCCGTGCACCGTCACCGGCCGGCCCGCCAGCGCCGCGTCCAGGAACGCCGGGACCACCGCCGCGTACGCGTGCCCGGCGGCCTGCAGCGGCCCGAACACGTTGAAGAAGCGCAGCGGCAGCACGCCCAGGCCGTAGCAGTGGTGGTACGCGCCGAGGTAGGACTCGGTGGCCAGCTTGGAGACCGCGTAGGGGCTCATCGGGGCGGCGCGCATCGTCTCGCGCTTGGGCAGCTCCCGGTTGGCGCCGTACACCGAGGACGAGGACGCCGCCGCGACGTACAGGCCGCCCGCGCGGCGGGCCGCCTCCAGCACCTCCAGGGTGCCGGTGGCGTTCACCCGGTGGCTGGCCAGCGGGGCGGCGACCGAACGCGGCACCGACGGCAGCGCCGCCAGGTGCACCACCGCGTCGGCGCCGGTGAACGCCGCGTCCAGCAGGGCCGGGTCGAGGATGCTGCCCTCGAAGAAGGAGACGTCCACCCCCGCCAGGTTGGCCTTGCTGCCGGTGGACAGGTCGTCCACCACCCGGACCTCCGCCACCTCCTGACGCGACGTCAACTCCCGGGCCAGATTGGCCCCGATGAACCCTGCCCCACCGGTGATCACCACACGCACGGCCGCGCACCACCCCTCTGCTCGGGCCCGGGGAATCCCCCCGCCGGGCCATCGCCCGACTCTAGCGGCGGTCCCGTGCCCGCCGTGCGCGAAATCCCCACATGCGCAACCGAACCGCCGCATCCGGTGCGGCGGTCCGGAAGCGGAGGGTCCGGAAGCGGAGGGTCCGGAAGTCGGCGGTCCGGAAGCGGGCGGGCCGGGTCAGCGCTTGGGGCGGCGGGCGGTCTCCTCCGCCGCGTCCAGCACCGCCGCCAGGTCGCCGCCTGCGGTCGCGGTCGCCACCGCCGCCACCGCGCCCTCCACGAACGGGGCGTCGGCGAACCGGGTCGGGAACGGCAGGCCGTGCTCGTCGGCCGCGGCCAGCACCGTCAGCACGGTGCGCACCGGGCCGTCCAGGTCGCACAGCACCGCCACGCCGTGGCCCTGGTCGACCCGGCGGGCCGCCGCGGCCACCAGCACCGCGCTGCTGCCCGGCCCGTCGGCCAGCGCGCCGCCGGTCGCCGCGACCGGAGCCGGATCGTCCGCCTCCGTCACAGCCAGGGCCACCGCCCGCACCGCGTCGGCGAGTTCCTGGCTGTGCGACACCAGCACCAGGCCCACCCGCCCGTGCCCGGCCGGCCGGGCCGGGCGCGGCACCGAGGGCACCGGCGCGGTCACCGTGCCGGTCGCGGCGCCCACCGGCGGGGCCGACGGCGCGGTGGAGATCGGGATGACGTCGGCGCGGCTGCGGTCCCGCTGGTCCATCGGCTGCTCCCGGGTCGGTGGCGGACTGCTCGACCCCATCCTCACCCCGAGGCGGCGGCCGGGACGTCCTCTTAGCACAGGTGTCGCCGCCGGACGGCCGGATCGGCCCATCTGCACCGCCCCGCGGGCCGCGCGGGCCCCGATCGGCCCGCCCGGGCGGCCCGGGTGGCTAGGCTGGCCGCTCGACCACAGCAGGACCCAGCGGGAGGGTGAGCGGATGACGCCGGCAGAGGCGGCCCAGGCGGCGAACGAGCGGCGCAAGATCGAGCTCGACGTGAGCGGGGCCGAGTGGCAGAACGCGGCGGGCGACGAACAGGGCGTGCAGATCGCCTTCGTCGACGGGTACATCGCCATGCGCAACGGCGCGGAGCCGGACGGCCCGGCGCTGATCTTCACCCCCGCCGAGTGGCGGGCCTTCGTCCTGGGCGCCCGGGACGGCGAGTTCGACCCGCAGAAGTAGCGGAAGCAGCGGCGGCGGTCGCCGGACGTGCCCGGAATTCGGCCAACCCCGGCCCGCCGGTTGGCCCGGCGTTCACCGGCCCGCCACGCCCCGGACCAGGAGTTCCGGGGCGCGGCGGAGCGGGCCGGAACCCGCGCGCAGGTGACGACTGGGCATACGCCGAGGTTACAAAAGAGTTCTGATGGACCGAATCTTGTTGACTGGTCGACAAGCCTGCCAGCACAGTAAGAGCAGGCAGACGCCGTGCCTACCGCCCCCACGCGGTATAGGCACGGCGCCCGCTTGTGCTGCCCGTCAACGGCGCCGCTGACGGGCTCTCCCAGTCCCTGTGCCGCACAGGGGTGCGGCAGCCGTCGCAGCGGGAGTTGGCCCGACCGGGAAGAGCGACTCCCCGGGGTGGGCCGGAGCCCGGATTCCGCACGCCCCCACGCGGCGGTGATCCGGGCAAGGTTCGCGGACGCGACGGCACGAGGGCCCCGCGAACCTGGCTCTGGGTTTGTTTTATGTGGCTGTTGTGGCGCCGACCTGATGGCACCTCGACCGCCCGGAGCCCGCCGGAATCACCCGCAGGCTCAAGGAACCGTCTAAGGACCATTGAATCAGCAAATGGTGCTTGGAGTTCACACGACCGCGTGCGCAGTGAGGGAATGCGCGCAAGGCACGCTGCGACAAGCCACCCCCTGTGGATCTCGCCCCGGAGCGGCCGTCGTGCTGAACCGAACGTAGCCCGGACGGTTGCTCAGAGTCAACATTGGTCCCTGAGCGTAGATCTCGGCCTGATCGCGGACCCGCGCACCGGCCCCCACCCACCGGACACGTACGATGGGCCCATGTCATTTCTCCGCCGTCGCTCCGGACAGCCCGCCGGCCCGGACTTCGACGTACTGGCCATGGATCCGGGCGACTGGCCCGGCGACTTCGGCGCCATGATCCTGGCCGGTCAGGACGGTTCCTGCCAAGGCATCTTCCTGCAGTACGACCTGCTCGGCGGCCGCGGCCCGGCCATGCTGATCGGCAACGTCCCGCAGGAGTCGCCCGCCCGCGAGAGCGAGGACGGCGTGCCGATCGAGGCCCGCCAGCTGCTCGCCTCGCTGGAGAACGAGGAGCAGGTCGACTTCGTCTCGGCCGAGGACTTCCCGGTCATGCTCGGCGACGACCTGCTGATCGTCCGCAAGGTCAAGGTCACCGAGGAACGGCTCTACTGCTCGCAGTTCGGCCGCAGCGACGGCGTCCAGGTCACCATCGCCTCCTGGGACCGACCGATTTCGGACGACCTCTACCAGCTCCTCAAGCCGCTTCCGGCGGAGATGTTCCAACAGGGCTGACGCGCGATGCCCCGGCCGCCGCTGCTCACCCGCCGCCTGCACGTGGACCTCCGGCGCACCGCCGGCGCGGCCTGTCCGGCGTCCTGAACCACCCAGTCACGGACGCCCGACACCCCCCACGCCGCCCGCCCGGAGGCCCCGCCATGACCCGCACCGCAGCGCAGCCGACCGTCCCCACCCCCGCTCCCGCGGACCCCGCCGCCGACGGCGCCGTCGAACGGGCGCTCGCCCGGCTGCCCCGGGTCGTCGACCTGCTGGCCGCCCGGGCCGCCGAGCACGACCGCGACGGCACCTTCCCCTACCAGGGCGTCGAAACCGTGCACGAGGCCGGGCTGCTCACCCTCACCGTCGGCCGGCGGCACGGCGGGCCCGGCGCCGGACTGGCCGACACCGTCCGGGTGCTGGCCCGGCTCGGCCGCGGCGACGCCTCGGTCGCCCTGCTCGCCGCGCACACCCTGCTGCACCACGCCGAACAGGCCCGCACCGCGCCCTGGCCCGCCGCGCTCTACCGGCGGCTGCTCACCGAGTCCCGCCGCGGCCCCGCCCTGGTCGGCACCCTCCGGGCCCCCGCCGGACGCCCGCCCGCCGTCACCGCGCACTGGCAGGGCGACGCCTGGCGGCTCGTCGGCCGCGCCCCGCACTGCCCCGGCGCCGAGGCGCTCGCCTGGCTGGTCGTCGAGGCCCGCACCGCCGAGGACCGGACCGATCGGAACCGGCCACGCACCGGGCTGTTCCTGGTCCGCGCCGACAGCCCCGGACTGGAGATCGACCCCGCCGCCGACCAGCTCGGCCTGCGCGCCGCGGCCGGCCACGACGTCCTGCTGGAGGACACCCGGATCGGCACCGACGCCGCCCACCTGCCCAAGGGGCCGGCCTTCCCCGCCGACCCGCTCGCCGCGGCCTGGCGCCAACTCGCCCTGACCGCCGTCCTGCTGGGCACCGCCCGGGCCGCCCTGGACTGGTCCGCCGGGCGGCTGCGCGGCACCGCCGCCGTCCACCGCCGCCCGCTCGGCGAACTCGACGCCGCGCTCACCGGCGCCGAGGAGCTCGTCCACGGCCTGGCCGCCCGCACCGACGCCGACCCGGCCGCCGCCACCCGGGCGCCCGCCGTCCAACTGCTCGCCGCCCGCACCGCCGCGGACACCGTGCAGCGGACCCTCACCCTCACCGGCAGCACCGGTCTCGACCGCCGCCACCCGCTGGAGCGCCACCTGCGCGACACCCTCAGCCTGCGCACCCAACTGCCCGCCGAGGACACCGTGCTGGACGCCCTCGGCGAAGCCCTGCTGGGTGGCTGAAACCCGCCGGTCGGGTCTCCGGCGCCGGACTAGCGGGTGCCGACCGCCGCGCGGACCGCGCGGCGGGCCAGCGCCGAGTCGTCGTACAGCCGGCGGATCATGATCCGCTGCTCCTCGCCCGCGCCCGGGACGTCGTGCAGCCGCAGCTCGCGCATCAGCACCAGCACCAGGTTCACCAGGAACGCGTCCCGGGCCAGCGTGCCGCCGGACTGGGCGAGTTGGCTGATCTGGCGGCGGGCCGCGGTGTCGCCCGACAGCACGCTCCACAGCACCGCCAGGTCGTAGCCCGGCAGGTACCAGCCGGCCTGCTCCCAGTCCAGCAGGACCGGGCCGGACGGGGCCAGCAGGATGTTGCCGAGCAGCGCGTCGCCGTGGTTCAGCTGCCACGGCACCGAGGACAGGCCGTGCAGCAGGCCGCGCAGGTCGCCCGCGTCCCGGTCGGTCAGCAGGCCCAGCGAGTGGTACCGGGCGATCTCGGTCTGGTAGTCCATCGGCTTGCCGAACACGTCGGTCGGCGGCCGCCACAGGTTCAGCGTGCGCACCGCGCCCAGCACCGCGCGCACCTCGCCCGGGGTCGGCGCGTTCACCGGGTGCCGCTCGCGGGCCGCCGGCCGACCCGGCACCCGCTCCAGCACCAGCACGCAGCGGTCGTGGTCGGCCGCCACCAGCCGCGGCAGCCGCACCGGCGGACGGTGCCGGACGAACGCCCGGTACACCGCCACCTCGTGGTGGAAGCGCTCGATCAGCTGCTCCGCCCGCTCCCCGCGCAGCGCCGCCGGCGCCAGGCACTTCGCCACCACCGGGGCCCGGCCGATGGTGCCCGCGATCAGGATGTGCCGACTGCCCTCCCGCAGCACCTGGCGCGGCAGGAACGCCGGACATATCCGCGCGACGTTGGCGAGCACCGCCCGCACCGCCGGGGTCTGCAGCGCGGCCGGGTCCACCCGGTCCACGAACGCCTCCGGGGCCCGGCCCGCGGCCGGCCGGCCCAGCCGACCGGCCTGGTCCGCCACCGGACGGGTCACCAGGGTGGTGCGCCCGCGCGGGTCGCGCAGCTCCGCGCCGCGCGGCGCGGGCGGCCCGCACCGGCGGTCGGGGGCGCAGGGGGAGCGTGACGGGCGTGCGGCCGCGGCGTCCACCCCGTTCGGGGACGACGAGCGGGTACCGGTGCTGGCTGTGGAGTACATGGGCTGGTGAGGGTCCTTCCTTGACCGGCGGCAAAGCTGAGGGTGGCCCGTCGACTGGGGTCGGGCCCGCCGGGTGGGGCGCGGGCGCCGGGCACGGCCCGCGGCCCGCCGGAACCGTCCGCACCCTGGGGAAGTACGTCCGTCCCGACCACCGCGCCCTGCCCGGCGCCCCCGCGCCACCCGGTCGCGCCACCCCCCGCTGCACCGCTCCCGGAAGGCCGTCCGACACGCCGTCGGATCGGGATCCGGGCCGGTCGGGGGCCGTTCCGGCGCGGAGCCGGGGTGGCGCATACCTACCTGACACCCGGACGGCACTGGCACACCACGTAGCGCACCCTGGCGAACCCTGGCGAATGGTCGCTTGGCATGTGACAGAGCCACTAGGGTCGGGAACCAGCCGAGGATCCTGGGGGCTTCAGTTGAGCAAGGGGCCGAACACCAGACTGGCCGACCACTTCGCCCTGACCGGATGGTCCAAGGGCGAGCTGGCCCGGCTGGTCAACCGGCGGGGTGCCGCGCTGGGCGAGCAGCAGCTGTCCACCGACACCTCCCGGGTGCGGCGCTGGATCGAGCACGGCGAGATCCCGCGCGACCCGGTGCCGAGGGTGCTGGCCGCCGTGTTCACGGAGCGGCTCGGCCGTGTCGTCACCACCGAGGACCTCGGTCTCGAACGACACCGGCCCACCAGGCACGGCAGCAGCAGCGCAGCACCGCCGAAGGAGCCCTGGGCACCGGATCGGACGGCCGCGGTCCTCACCGAGTTCACGGGAATGGACCTCATGCTGAACAGACGCGGACTGGTCGGCGCCTCGGCCGCCCTCGCGGCGGGCGCGGTCATCGCCGACAACCTGCACGACTGGCTCACCGGCGGCGCGGTCGCCGAGGCGGCCGCCCGCCCGGGCCCCCGCCCCGTCCTGGTGCAGGGCGGGGCGCACCCCGTCCTGGACGTCTACGAACCCGGACCGGTCGGCAACGACGAGGTCGCCGCCCTCGAACGCGCCGTCGACGTGTTCCGGGCCTGGGACGCCTCGCGCGGCGGCGGACTCCAGCGCAAGGCCGTGGTCGGCCAGCTCAACGAGGTCGGCGGCCTGCTCACCCACGGCCACCCGCCCGCGCTGGAGCGCCGGTTGTGGACGGTCGCCGCCAACCTCGCCGTGCTGGCCGGCTGGATGTCCCACGACGTCGGCCTCGAACCCACCGCCCAGCGCTACTTCGTGATCGCCGCGCAGGCCGCCCGGGAGGCCGACGACCGCCCCCGGGCCGGCGAGGCGATCTCCCGCGCCGCCCGCCAGATGCTCCACCTCGGCCGGGCCGACGACGCCCTCGAACTCATGCAGCTCGCTAACGCCAGCGCCGGTCCCCGCGACGGCACCCAGCCGCGCACCCGGGCCATGCTGCACACCGTCGAAGCCTGGGCGCAGGCCTCGCTCGGCCGCTCCGAGGCCACCCACCGGGCGCTCGGCGAGGCCGAGGAGCTGTTCGTCCAGGACAGCCCCGAACCCCCGCCCAGCTGGATGCAGCTGTTCAACGAGGCCGAACTGCACGGCATGCAGGCCCTGGTCTACCGCACCCTCGCCGAGCACGACCCCGGCGCCGTCCCGCTCGCCCTCCGGCACGCCCGGGAGGCGATCCGGCTGCGCCAGACGACCGGCCGGGAGCGGTCCGCGCTGCTCGACCGGATCACCCTGGCCTCCGTCCACTGGATCTCCGGCGAACCCGACGAGGCCCAGGTGCAGGCCAAACTCGCCCTCGCCTCGATCAACGACACCTCCTCCAAGCGCACCTGGGACCGGCTGCGCGAGATGTACCGGCTCTCCACCCGCTACCGCGGACTGCCCGAGGTGGCCGAACTCCGCGACCGGATCCACGCCGTGCTGCCCGCACCCCGCGGACCCCGCCCGATCTGACCCGGTCCGATCCGACCCCGTCCGATCCGACCCTGCCCGATCCGACCCGGTCCGCACCGGCTCCGTCCGCACCGGCTCCGGACACCTCCGGCCGGGGGTGTCCGAATGCCGAACAACGGGCTGATTCGCGCCCGAACGCACCGCACATTCCGGAAGGGGTCGATCCGGTACGGACGGACCCGGTTTGGCGCGGTCACCGGGCGGAAATCCGTTGCCCTGTGTGCGGATCGGCCACCCAGGCGGTAACCTTCGGTGATTCCGGCGCCCGGGCGCCTGAGCTGTGCCAACCGACCCCGGCGACGGAAATCCCGTTGCCACGACGACCGCCGCAACGGATGCTGACCTCATGTTCGAGCCAGTGATAGCGCCCAGCGCCAGCCTCCTCGGCCTCCTCCAGAGAGGCCGCGGAGACGGGCAGCTGCATGCGTTGGCCGCAGACCGCGACGAGGCGATCGCCGCCGTCGAGACCTGCGTCACCAACGACCCCCGCGCCGACTGGCAGGTCGAGAACCGCTCCTTGTACTACGCCCGCCTCTACATGGAGCTCGAAGCCCCCCTCACCGGCATCGAGCTCCACCTGCACTCGCCCGAGGACAGCCTCGACACCGACGAGGCCCGCACCGGCCTCGCCCTCGCCGTCCTGGGCCACCTCGCCGGCTACGGCCGCCGCGACGCCCTCGACCTGCTGCGCGCCTACACCACCACCGGAACCAACTGGGCCTGGGCCCTCGACGAACTCGCCCTGCGCGACACCGACGAGGCCCTGCTCGCCCTCGCCCCCGCCGTCCTCGACCGCTTCCCGGCCGACCCGGAGGGCGACGCCGACCTGCGCGAGACCATCCGCGCCGCCTACGAGCCGCGAGTATGGCGGCTGTGGGCCCCGCACCACCCCAGGGTGGCCGCCGCCACCGAGCAGTCACCGTTCGACCTGTGGCAACGGCAGCTCAACCGCCCCGGCGTCACCCCCGGCTGGTCCACCGCCGACGTGCTCGCCTGGGCCGACCAGGGCGAGGGCACCGCGCCCGACGCCCTCGCCCGCCGCGCCGCCGCGGCCGCCCGCTGCCTCACCGCCGTGGTCCGCCCCGAGGACGTCCCGCTGCTGCACGACGCCGCCGCGCACGGCCCGGCCGGCGCCCGCTGCGCCGCGCTGCGCCACCTCGTCGAACAGCGCGACCCGGCCGCCGCCGGATTCATCGAGACCGCCGCGGCGGACCTGGACCACCGGGTGGTCCGCGCCTCGCTGGAACTGCTCGGCCGGATGCGAGGTCCCGAGGCGCTCGCGCACGCCCGCCGCTGGGCCGACCCGGCGACCGGCGGCGCGGACAGCGCCCTCGCCCAGGCCGCCGTCCGCCTGCTCGCGGACGCCGGTGAACCCTGCGACGCCCCGCTGGTCGTCGCCGCCCTGCACCAGTGGATCTCACTGAACGGCGTGGCCGGCGCCGCCCTCGGCAGCCTGGTCGACGGCGTCGGCCGGCTGCACGCCACCGCCGCCGTCCCCGCCCTGCGGCACGTCTACGGCGAGGCCGCCTCCTCCGAGCTGCGCGGCCGCGCCGCCCAGGCGCTCGCCGTCACCGACCCCAACTTCGGGGCCGGCCCCGCCGTCGAGTGCCTGTGGGACTGCGAGGAGTCCACCCGCGAGCTCGCCGCCACCCACGTCACCACCACCGGCGACGTCCGGGTCCTCGAACGCCTGCGCCGGCTCGCCGCCGACCCGGCCGAGGAGGCCGAGGTGCACGCGGCGGTCCGCGGCCGGCTGACGGCCCGCGACCGGTAGGGTTCCCGCCATGCGCCCACGACTCCGCCACCGCTCCGCCGCGCCCCTCCTCGCGCTGGGCCTGGTGCTCGGCGCGGCCGGCACCGCCGCGGCGCACGTCGAGGTCGGGTCGCCGACCGCGCAGGCGCTCGCCGTCGACGCCGAGGTCGCCTTCTCCGCCGAGGGCGAGTCCTCCACCGCGGGCATCACCGACGTCAAGGTCGTGCTGCCCGCCGGGCTGACCCCGGCCGACCTCACCCTGGCCAAGGCCCCCGCCGGCTGGACGCTCACCCCCACTGCCGAGGGCTTCACCGTGGCCGGCCCCGCGCTGGCGCCCGGCACGGCCGCCGAGTGGACCGTCCGGGTGCTCCAACTCCCGGACGCCGCCTCGCTGGTGTTCAAGACCCTGGTCGACTACTCCGACGGCCACACCGACCGCTGGATCGAACTCCCGCAGGGCGACACCAAGCCGCAGCACCCCGCGCCGGTGCTCGCCCTCACCCCGGCCGCCCCGGGCGCGAGAGCGCTGCCGACCGACGGCGTGACGCTGTTCGCCTCCGCGTCCGCGTCCCCGCCTGCGTCCGCGTCCGGGTCTCCGTCCGCGACCCCGTCCGGGTCCGCGTCCGCTCCCACGGTCGCTGCCGGGGGCGGCGAGGACGGCGGCGGCACCACCGCGGTGGTGCTCGGCGGCGTCGCGGGCGTCGCGGTCCTCGCCGCGCTGGTCGTGCTGGTGCTGCGCCGCCGCAAGTCGGCCTCTTAGCGCGGTAGTTCGTCGCCCCCGCGCTCGTTCCGGCCCGGCCGGGGCGGGCGCGGGGGCTTCGTCGTGCCGGGGGTGTCCGGGTCAGGCCGGGACGGGGGCCGGGGTCTCGGGCCGGTGCGGGAGGTGGCGGACGGTGGGGGAGAGCAGGGGGAGCAGGGTGAGTGCGGCCTGGGCGAGGGCGGCGGTGGCGGCGAGGGCGGGGGCGCCGAGGCGGGTGGTGAGCGGGGCGCAGGCCAACTGGCCGAGGGGGATGGCGAGGTAGGAGAGGGCGTCGGCGTTGGCGGAGACCCGGGAGAGGACGTCGTGCGGGAGGTGTTCCTGGACGGAGGTGTTCCAGGCGGTGGCGGAGAGGGCGAGGCCCAGGCCGGAGGCGAGGGCGGCGGCGAACAGCCAGGGGACGGGGGCGCGGAGGCCGAGGGCGAGCAGCGGGAGCGGCAGGAGCAGGCCGGCGAGTTGGCCGGTGGCGAGCAGGCGGCGGGGGGCCAGCCGGTAGGCGGCGGTGTCGGCGAGCAGCAGCCCGGCGCCGCGGGCGGCGAGCAGGGTGCCCCAGAGGGCGGGCCCGGCGAGTTGCGGGCCGAGGATCTGCCAGGGGCCGACCAGCAGCAGGTTGGTGGCGCAGAACGACCAGGTGGTCCACCAGACCCAGCGGGTGCGGCGGAACATCGTCCAGCCCTCGCGCAGGTCGGTGCGGAGGGCGGCGCGGAGGGCGGTCGGGCGGCTGCGGGCGGGTCCGGCGGGCAGCCGGGCGAGCAGGTACGCGGCGGGCAGGTAGCTGAGGGCGTCGAGGGCGACCGCCCAGCCGGGGCCGACGCCGGCCACCAGCAGGCCGGCCAGCGGCGGGCCGAACAGCTTGCTGCCGTTCGCGGCCATGCCCAGCAGGGCGTTGGCGGGCCGGAGCCGGTCGTTCGGGACGAGTTCGGGGAGCACGCCGCGCAGGGCGGGCGAGGTGAACGCGGTGAGTGCCCCGTTGAGGAACTCCAGGGCGGCGAACGGGCCGAGCGCGTAGTGGCCGGTGAGCAGCAGGGTGGCGGCGGCGCCCTGGCTGAGGCCCGCGCCGAGGTGGGTGGTGAGCAGGACGGTGCGCCGGGGCAGCCGGTCGGCGACCGCGCCGCCGAGCAGCAGCAGGGCGAGCAGCGGGAGCATCCGGACGGCGAGGACGGTGCCCAGGTCGGCGGCCCGGCCGTGGGCGGCGTCGAGGACGGCGAAGGCGAGCGCGACGGGGGCCATCGAGCTGCCGAGCAGGGAGATCGCCCGGCCGGTGAAGAAGCGGCGGAAGCCGGAGTGGTGAAGGAGTGGTGGAAGCACCCGCAGAGTGTGCGAGCGGTCGTGCCGGGGCCTCTATCGTTTCGGGTTCCACCGAAAGGTCACCGGAGGGAGGGCGGCGCGTGGTCGTGCTGCGTCTGGATTCGCTCGCGCTGTCGCGGTCCCGGTTCGCGCTGTCGCCGTTCGCCGAGACGCTGGCGGCGATCGTCCAACTGGCCCGCCCGTACAGCGAACCGTGGGCGGTGCCCTGGCGGGAGCGGCACCGGCCGGCGTTCCTGGCGCGGCTGGCGGAGGACGGGTACGCGCGCGGGCTGGTGGAGCTGATCTCGGCGACCAAGTACCTGCCGGGGCACCTGACGCTGCCGCCGGGCGGCGGGATGGAGACCGCGCTGGAGGCGGAGCTCGCCGAGGTGGCCCGGGTGCCGGACGAGGTCGCGGTGGCGGGGCTGCGCACCGCGCAGGAGCACGCCTGGGCGGGCCAGCGGCTGGACTGGCTGGGCGGCCGCGGCCACGGGGCGCGGGCGGCCGCGCTGTTCCGCGAGGTCTGGGACGCGCACCTGGCCGCGGACTGGCCGGCCCGGCGGGCGGGCCTCCAGCGCGACGTCACCTACCGGGCCGGGCTGCTGGCCGCGCACGGCTGGCCGCGGGCGCTGCACCTGATGAACCGGACCAGCGCCTGGGTCGGCACGGACGCGATCCGGTTCAGCGACCGCCCGGGCCCGGACCGGCTGGTCGGGTCGGACGGCCTGCTGTTCGTCCCGGTCACGGCGCAGCGCAGTTCCTGGCTGTGCGAGGCGCCGGGCCGCCCGTTCGCGATGGTGTACGCGGCGCGCGGCTCCGGCGGCGGGACGGGCGGGAGCGGTGACGGGCGGGCGCTGGCCCGGCTGCTCGGCGGCGGGCGGGCGCAGATCCTGGGCCAGTTGGAGACGCCCGCCACCACCAGCGAACTCGCCCTGCTGCTGGGGCAGTCGGTGGGTACGGTCGGCGGCCACCTGGCGATCCTCCGGGACACCGGCCTGGTCGACCGGACCAGGGTGGGCCGCCGGGTGCTCTACCACCGCACCGAGCTGGGCGACCGGTTGGCGGCGGGGCCGGGCCCCGGCTGAGCCCGGCACCGGTTGGGCCGGGCACCGGCTGGGCCCGGCCGCCGGTTGGGCCCGGAACCGGCTGGGTCCGGCGCTGGCTGAGCCCGGCACCGGTTGGGTCCGGAACCGGCTGGGTCCGGCTCCGGTTGGGTCCGGCCGCCGGTCAGGCGACGCAGAACTCGTTGCCCTCGGGGTCGCGCATCACCCACCAGTGGCCGGCCGGGCCCTGCTGCTGCTCCTCGATCCGGGTGGCGCCGAGCCCCTCCAACCGGGCGACCACGGCGTCGAGTTCGCCGCCGGAGTGGACGTCGAGGTGCAGCCGGTTCTTGCCCTGCTTGGCCTCGGGGACGTCCTGGAAGAGGATCCGGCGGCCCTGGCCGATGCCGCTCACCGGGTCGTACGGGTCCTCGGGGTGGCGGACGGCCGAGTAGCCGCGGAACAGCTTGCGGCCGCCGCGTTCCAGGACCGCGGCGGCGGGGAGCCGGCCGGCGGCGAGCAGGCCGTCGATCAGTGCGGTCGGGTCCTCGACCTCGTACCCGAGGGCGGCGGCCCAGAACTCGGCGAGTGCGGCGGCGTCCCGGCTGTCCACGACCAGTTTCCAAGTGAGCGTCATGCCAAGGGATTCAATCGCACGTCAGATCGAGCGGCAACGATCTCCGGGGGGTCGGTGCGTCGCCCGACGAGGGGCGGGGACGGTCGGCCGGGGGCTCCGGCGGACCGTCCCCGCGGGACGTCGGCGGCGTCAGTGCACGGCGCCCGCGTCCGGGGCCAGGGTGCCCGCGGTGACCAGGGCGATGATGGTGATGCCGAGCAGGATCCGGTAGACCACGAACGGCGTGAAGCTGTTGTGCGAGATGTACTTCAGGAACCAGGCGATCGCCGCGTAGCCGACCGCGAAGGCGATCAGGGTGGCCAGGATCGTCGGCCCCCAGGCGGGCGCCGGGCCCTCGCCGATCTTGAGCAGTTCGAGGCCGCCGGAGGCCAGTACGGCGGGGATGGCGAGCAGGAAGGAGTAGCGGGCGGCCGCCTCCCGGCTGTAGCCGAGGAACAGGCCCGCGCTGATCGTGCCGCCGGAGCGGGAGACGCCCGGGATCAGGGCGAGTGACTGGGCGGCGCCGTAGATCAGGGCGTGCCTGAAGTTCAGCGACTCGATGCTGCGGGCGTTGCGGACGGCGCGGGAGCGGTCGGCGACGGCCAGGACCACGCCGAACAGGATCAGCGTGGTGCCGATCAGCCGCAGGTCGCGCAGGGTGGTCTCGATGGTGTCCTGGAACAGCTTGCCGAGGATGCCGATCGGCAGCGTGCCGATGATCACGTACCAGCCGAGCCTGGCGTTCTGGTCGTGCCGCCACTCGGCCCGGAACAGCGAGAGCGTCCACGCCTTGATGATCGCGCCGATGTCCTTGCGGAAGTAGATCAGCACCGCGGACTCGGTGCCCAGCTGCGTCACCGCGGTGAACGCCGCGCCCGGGTCGTCCCAGCCGGCCAGGGCGGAGAAGACCCGCAGGTGGGCGCTGGAGGAGACCGGCAGGAACTCGGTCAGCCCCTGCACCAGGCCGAGCACGGCCGCGTGGAACCAGTTGATCACCGGACACCCGCCGCGGATATCTCTCGGAGGTTCGGCATGGCGGTTTCCTGTTCGCTCGTGGGTGGTCCGGCGGCCGGGGAGCGGTCCGGTGCGGGCAGATGATAGGGGCTCCGGATGTACTGAAGATCGCAATGGGGCGGATGGGGACGAACCGGACCACCCGGACCGTTCGCACCGGCGGGCGTCAGGGCGTTCGCCCCGGCGGGCGTCAGAGCGCGGCGGCGGCCCACTCGGCGCGGGTCAGCGCGTACACCACGTCGCCGTGCTCGCTGCCCGGGATCGGGTCCGGCCAGTCGGCGGAGAACGTCCGGACGTGGCGCAGTCCGGCCCGCTCCAGGACGCGCCGGGAGGCCGTGTTCACCGCCATGGTGGTGGCCGCCACCCGCTCGGCCCGCAGCTCCTCGAACGCGGCGCGGACCAGGGCGGCCGCCGCCTCGGTCGCGTACCCGCGGCCCCGGGCGGCGGGCAGCAGGCGGTAGCCCAGCTCCAGGCCGTCCGCCGGGTCCAGGCCGACCGAGGACGGCGGGCGCAGCGCCGCCCAGCCGAGGAAGCGCCCGTCCGCCTCCAGCGCCCAGCAGCCCAGCCCGTCCGGCAGTTCGGCGTACTCGCGCAGCAGGCCGGGCAGCAGCTCGTCCGCGACCCGGGCGGGCGGGACGGGGCGGCCGTCGTCGATGTACCGCATCACCTCGGGGTCGCCGCACAGGGCGGTGACGGCGGGCAGGTCGGCGGGGGTGAGACGGCGCAGGGCGAGCCGTTCGGTGCGCAGGCGGACGTGCGGGGGAGGGGTGCTCGTCGGGGGAGGGGTGCTCATCGGGCGAGCAGAGCACCGGGGGCGGCGGTGCGGCAAGCGGGTTTCGGGGCGGCCGGAGAGCGGTGGGCGGGGGAGCGGTGGGCGGGGGAGGAGCGGGCGGCGGGGAGCGGTGGGCGGTGACGGGAATGCCCCGCCAGATCACTGTGTTGCTCTGCTCGATTCATTCTGTTGTACCGTTGTGGTTGTTCCGGCCTACTGATGGGGAAGTGCCATGATCGCCCTGCTGCTCGCCCTCGGCAGCTCCCTCGCCTACGGCTGCGCCGACTTCCTCGGCGGCCTCGGCGCCCGCCGCGCGCACGTGCTGCGCACCGTGCTGGTCGCCGCGCCCGCCAGCCTGGCCGTCGAGCTGCTGCTCTGGCCGCTGCTCGGCGCGCGGTTCGAGGCCGGGGCGGTCGGCTGGGGCGCGGCCTCCGGGGTGGCCTCGGCGGCGGCGTTCGCGCTGCTGTACCGGACGCTGGCGATCGGCCCGATGAACGTGCTGTCGCCCGTGACGGCGCTGATCTCCGCGATGCTGCCGGTGGCCGTCGGCCTGCTGCAGGGCGAACACCTGGGCGCCGCGGGGCTGTTGGGCCTGCCGCTGGCACTGGTCGCGGTGGTGCTGGTGAGCGCCGGGACGGCCGACGGCCGGGCCCGGGTGACGCGGCCCGCGCTGCTGCTGGCGTTCGGCGCGGGCGCCGCGATCGCCGTCCAGCTGGTCTGCCTGCACCAGGCCCCGTCCGGCAGCGGCGTCGCCCCGCTGATCGTCGGCCGGGCCGTCACCTCCGCGCTCACCCTCACCGCCACCGCCCTGTGGCGCCGCCGCCTCGGCCCCGAGCGCCCCGCGTACGGCCTGGCGGCCGCCGCCGGGGTGCTCGACTCGGCCGCCGGGGTGCTCTTCCTGCTGGCCGCCCGCAGCGGCGACCTGGCGGTGGTCGCGGTGATCACCGCGCTCTACCCGGCCGGCACGGTGCTGCTGGCCCGCGCCGTCCTGGCCGAACGCATCCACCGCGGCCAGCTCGCCGGCCTCGGCACGGCCGCCCTCGCGGTCGGCCTGCTGGCCCTGACCTGACCCTCCCGTTCGAAAGGACCCCCGTTGACCGTCCCGCACCTGCACCCCGACGTCGCCGCGGCCTTCCCCGCCGCCCGGATCGCCGTCCTCACCGCCCGCGGCGTCCGCGGCACCGAACCGTGGCCCGCCACCGCCGCCGCGCTGGCCCGGCTGGAGGCCCGCACCGCCGAGGGCGAGTGGCGCCCCGCCGACGAGCACGACCCGCGGATCGCCGCCTGGCACGCCGCCTACCGCGCCTTCGGCACCAACCCGCGCCGGATCCGCCCCAGCGTGGACGCGCTCGGCCGCCGCCTCGCCAAGCGGGGCGCGCTGCCCCGGATCAACCCCGCCGTCGACTCCTACAACGCGGTCTCCGTCCGGCACGCCCTCCCCGCCGGGGCGTTCGACCTGGCGGCGGTCGACGGCCCCGTCGAGATCCGGTTCGCCGACGGCAGCGAGCACTTCACCCCGCTCGGCGAACCCGACACCACCGAGCACCCCGAGCCCGGCGAGGTCGTCTACGCGGACGCGTCCGGCGTCCTCACCCGCCACTGGAACCACCGCGACGCCCACCGCACCCGCGTCACCGAGCACGCCACCGACGTGCTGTTCGTGCTGGAGACCATGGACGGCGCCGAACTCACCGAAGCGGCAGGCGAGTTGCAGGCCCTGCTGGCACCGCACAGTGCCGAGGTGACGGTGCGCTACCTGGGCTGAGCCGGTCAGTCCCGCCCGGCGTGCCAGGCCTCCACCGCGTGCCGGACGGCCGCTGCGACACAGGGGCGGACGGCGCCGTTGTCGAGCCGGCGGCGGGTGGCGCCGTTGAACTCCGGGGCGTCGAGCTTCACCGAGACGACGGCCGTCAGCCCGGCGGGCAGCTCGGACCGGCCCAGGGCGGCGGCCAGGCCGTCCCGGACGCCCAGGAGGTGGGTGCTGTGCTGCTCGTCCGTGCGGCGGCTGTTGGCGTAGCCGTGGAGGCCGCCGCCACCGGTCCAGCTGAGGGCGAGGTCGAGGGTGCCGCCCATCCGCTCGTCGGTGGCCTCGACGGTGAGGGTGGCGGCGGGGTCACCGCCGAGGCGGGTGGTGAAGTCGATCAGTCCGGCGGGGTGGTGCAGGCGCTCGGTGCGGTGCGGGGTGGTGCGCTCGTCGGTGAGGGTGAAGTCCAGGGTGCGGTTCAGCAGGGCGAGTTCGCGCAGGTGGTCGACCAGCGCACCGGCGTCGAGCGCCGTCGTCCCGAAAACCTCCGGGTCCGGGTGGAAAACGACCGTGGTGCCGGTGCGATCGGTGGGGCCGGTCACGGTGGGCGGGGTGAGCAGCCGGCCGCGAGCGTACTCCTGACGGTGCGTCACGCCGTCCCGGTGCTCCTCCGCGACCAGCCGGACGGAGAGCGCGTTGACCACGGCCAGGCAGGAGGCGGCCCAGGCCAGGAGCTTCCGCCCGGCGGGGTCGTCCCAGCAGGTCGGCAGGACGGTCAACGCGCGGGCCAGATCGGCCTGCTGGACGCCGTCGTGGCTCACCCGCACACCGCCGTCTGCCGTCAGCACGACCTCGACGCGGCTCGCGCGGCCGGACAGCACCTCGTTCGCGGCGCCCTCCAGCACCTGGATGCGTGCAGCGTCGTACTCGCTCACGGCGGTCCCCACTGACGGTCTCCTGTGGTGTTGCCAACCCTAGGGGAAAATCAGGAAAATGCCAGGTCAGGGGCCATTTGGTGAAGCCGCGTACGGCCCGCGGCGGGGGGTTTCCGGGCGGCCAGGGGAATGGGAATCCGGGGGCGTGACGGGGCGTCGGGCGGGCTCAGGTGAAGGCTTCGACGCGGACGCCCGCGGAGGCGAGGGCGCCGCGGATCCGCCAGGCGAGTTGGGCGGCGCCGGGGGTGTCGCCGTGGACGCAGAGGGAACGGGCCCGGACGCTGATGGGCTCGCCGCCGACGGCGGTGGCGGTGCCGTCCCGGGCGATGCCGACGGCGCGGGCGATGACCGCCTCGGGGTCGTGCACGACGGCGTTCGGTTCGCGGCGCGGGACGAGGGTGCCGGCCCAGGTGTAGGCGCGGTCGGCGAACGCCTCGGTGACCACGGGCAGTCCGACGCCCTCGGCCACCGCGAGCAGCCGGGAGCCGGGCAGGCCGAGCAGCGGCAGCGGGCCGTCGCAGACCGCGCCGGCCCGCAGCACGCCCGAGACCACCGCCTCCGCCTGCTCGTTGTCCTGCACCACCCGGTTGTAGAGCGCGCCGTGCGGCTTGACGTAGGAGACCCGGGAGCCGGCCGCCCGGGCGAACACCTGGAGCGCGCCGATCTGGTAGGCGATCTCGTCGGCGAGTTCCTCCGGCGGGACGTCCATGGCGCGGCGGCCGAACCCGGCGAGGTCGCGGTAGGAGACCTGGGCGCCGATCCGCACCCCGCGCTCGGCCGCCAGCGAGCAGACCCGGCGCATCGTGGACGGGTCGCCGGCGTGGAAGCCGCAGGCGACGTTGGCGCTGGTGACCACCGAGAGCAGGGCGTCGTCGTCGGTCAGGCTCCAGCGTCCGAAGCCCTCGCCGAGGTCCGCATTGAGGTCGATCACCGCGTCGGCCACTTTTTTCCTCGTCCGCCCTTCCGCGCGGGCCGATCCGGGCCCGGGGTCCGCTCCTGGGGGTGATCGTAGGGCCTGATCGTTTCGGCCGGGGCGGGGGTCGCGGTCCGGGCGGCAGGTTTTACCCGCCAGGTCGCGCGGGGGCGTCCGGACGGCCACCCGCTCGGCGCAACGCCGGTGGTCGGCGGGCTTGCGGTCGGCCACGCGGCCAGGGGTCTGCGGTCAGCCGCGCGGCCAGGGGCGGCCCTGGATGCGTTCGATGTCGCGGTTGAAGCGTTCGAGCACCTCGGCGAAGTCGGCCAGGTCCGCGGCGGTCCAGTCGGTGACCACCCGGGACAGGCCCTGGATCGACCAGTCGCGGTCCTGGCGCAGGCGGCGCAGGCCCTCCTCGGTGATCCGCAGCTTGCGGGCCACCCCGCCGTCCGGGTCGGGGATGCGGTCGACCAGCCCGGCCCGGAGCATCGCGGCGCTCTGCCGGTTGACGGTGGAGGTGTCCAGCCCGAACGCCTCGGCGAGTTGGCCGATGGTGAGCGGGCCCTCGGTCTCGATCCGGCTGAGCAGGGTGTAGGCGCTGCGCTCCAGGGCGTCGGGGCCGCCGTTGGTGCGGGCGGTGGCGAGCACCTGATGGCGGGCGAGCAGCATCATTTCCCGTTCGATCAGGGCGAGTTCCTTGTCGCGCCGCATGCTCCTCCGTCCCTTGCGTCACTTTTCGGCAGCATATCCCGCGAGGGGGCTATATGTATGGTACACATTGTGTGCATCATGCATATCTAGCTGAAGAGATGAGAAGTACCCCATGAGTCAGGCACGCACCGGCCCCATCGTCGGAGTGCTCGCCGGCGCGGGCATCGTGGTCTCGCTGATGCAGACCCTGGTCGTCCCGCTGATCCCGGACCTGCCGAACCTGCTCCACACCACGGCCGCCAACGCGTCCTGGGCGATCACCGCCACCCTGCTGGCCGGTGCCGTCGCCACCCCGGTGCTCGGCCGACTCGGCGACATGTACGGCAAGCGCCGCATCCTGCTCGCCAGCCTCACCATGCTCGTCATCGGCTCGCTGATCTGCGGCTTCAGCAGCTCGCTCGCCCCGATGGTGATCGGCCGCGCGCTCCAGGGCGTCGGCGCCGGCGTCATCCCGCTCGGCATCAGCATCATGCGCGACGAACTCCCGCCGCAGAAGCTCGGCTCCTCGATGGCGCTGATGAGCTCCTCGCTCGGCATCGGCGGCGCGTTCGGCCTGCCGCTGTCCGCCGTCATCGCCCAGAACGCCAGCTGGCACGCGCTGTTCTGGATCTCCGCCGCGCTCGGCCTGCTGGTCGCCGTCGCCGTGTTCTTCCTCGTCCCCGAGTCCCCGGTCCGCTCCGGCGGCCGCTTCGACGTGGTCGGCGCGATCGGACTCACCATCGGACTCGTCGCCCTGCTGCTCGCCATCTCCAAGGGCAGCGACTGGGGTTGGGGCTCCGGCACCACCCTGGGCATGCTCGCCGCCGCCGTCGTGGTGCTCCCGGTCTGGGGCTGGTGGGAGCTGCGCACCCAGCAGCCGCTGGTCGACCTGCGCACCAGCGTCCGCCGCCAGGTGCTGATGACCAACCTGGCCTCCGTGGTGATCGGCTTCGCGATGTACGCGATGAGCCTGGTCTCCCCGCAGCTGCTCCAGATGCCCACCGCCACCGGCTACGGCCTCGGCCAGTCGATGGTCGCCGCCGGCCTCTGGATGGCCCCCGCCGGCCTGGTCATGATGCTGCTCTCGCCGATCTCCGCCAAGCTCTCCCGGGCCAAGGGCCCCAAGGTCTCGCTGCTGGTCGGCGCCGTCATCATCACCGCGGGCTACCTCTCCGCGCTCGCCCTGATGGGCCACGCCTGGGGCGTGCTGCTCTTCTCCTGCCTGATCAGCGGCGGCATCGCGTTCGCCTACGCGGCCATGCCCGCCCTGATCATGGGCGCCGTCCCGGTCTCCGAGACCGCCGCCGCCAACGGCCTCAACACCCTGATGCGCTCCATCGGCACCTCCAGCTCCTCCGCCGTCATCGGCGTGGTGCTGGCCCACATGACCACCGACTTCCACGGGCACACCCTGCCCTCGGAGGGCGGCTTCCGCACCGCCTTCCTGATCGGCGCCGGCGCGGCCGTTGCCGCCGCGCTGGTCACCCTCGCCATCCCCGGCATCCGCCGCGCGGTGGCGGGCGGCGCGACCGGTCCGAAGGACGGACCGCAGCTGTCCGTCGTCACCGAAGGCGTCACCGACGGCGCGACCGCCAAGTAGCCCCCGCGCCCGCCCGGGTGGGCCGTTCGTCCCCGCGGGGAGGAACGGCCCACCGCCGTTTCCGGGCGGAGGGACTGGTCTGCGCGCGGACGAACGCTCCGCGGGGCCCTCCGGGTCGGCGGTTCATCCGTGCGCAGATGAACGCCCCGCGGGGTCCTCGGGCGGGCAGTTCCTCTACGCGTAGACGAATACGCGTAGACGAACGTCCGGCGGCGTTCCCGGGCGGAGGGTTCGTCCCTGCGCGGAGGAACGGCGGCCGGGCGTCGTCGGGCCATGGCTTTCGCGCAGGTCACGGCAGTAGGGTGCGCGGATGGCGACCCACGAGCGAGAGATCACCGGCCCCGTCGACCTGTGCGGCCCCGACGGGCGGCTGCACCGCGGGGCCGTCGGCTGGTCGCGCACCCCGCTGCACCGCGGCAACCTGCGCGGCTGGGGGCGCACCAAGCGGTGGGAGTACTGGTGCGTCACCACGCCCACCCACCTGCTCGCGCTCACCGTCAGCGACCTCGACTTCCTCACCCTCGACACCGTGTACTTCCTCTCCTGGGACGAGCACGGCGTCCTCGAGGACCACGAGCGCACCGCGATCGCCCCCGGCCTGCCGCTGCGCCCCACCGCCTTCCCCGCGGGCATCGCGGGCTCCGGCGGCCCGCACGGCGCCGACCTCACCGTCGGGCCGGAGCGCCCCGGCCGCCGCCGGGTCCGGATCTCGATCACCCACGAGCCCGGCGGTACCCGGCTGCGCGCCCGCGCCCTCACCGCCGACCTGCGCCCGCTGGAGGCCGACCTGCTGGTCGCGCTGCCCGACGGCCACGAGACCCTGTCGGTGGTCGTCCCCTGGGACGACAAGCGCTTCCAGTACACCTCCAAGCACACCGCCCGCCCCGCCACCGGCACCGTCCGGCTCGGCGACCGCACGTACGAATTCGGGGACGACGCCTGGGGCGTGCTCGACCACGGGCGCGGGCGCTGGCCGCGCTCGCTCGGCTGGAACTGGGGCGCCGCGTCCGGCCGCACCGACGGGCACACCGTGGGCCTGCAGTTCGGCGGGCAGTGGACGGTCGGCACCGGCAGCACCGAGAACGCGCTGTGCGTGGACGGCCGGCTCAGCAAGATCGGCACCGAACTGGCCTGGCACTACGACCCCGCCGACCCGCTCGCCCCCTGGCGGATCACCACCCCCGGCAGCGATCAGGTCGACCTCGCCTTCCACCCCTTCCACGACCGCCGCACCCGCACCGAGGCGGGCCTGATCGCCAACCGCACCGACCAGTGCTTCGGCCACTACCGCGGCACCATCCGCACCGACGACGGCCTGCGCGTCGCGGTGGACGGCCTGCTCGGCTGGGCCGAGGACGTCCGGATGCGCTGGTGACCACGCCCACCGGTCCCGCCGCGCCCGCCGCGCCCCCGATGTGCCCCGCGCACGGGCCCGGCCCCGACCTCGCCGCGCTGGTCGGCCGCCGGCTGACCGGCGTGGTCGCGTCCTGGTACAGCCACGAGGGCGAACGCGCGGCCGACCCCGTGGTGGTCTGGCTGCGCGACGACCGCGGCGGCTGCACCTTCGTCGGCACCGGCAGCGACTGGTGCCTGATCGTCGCCGAGGACCGGCCGCACGCCGACGTCGACCTGGGCGAGTGGGGCCGCCTCGACGTCCGCGACGCCCCGCACGACACCCCCTTCGCCCCGCATCTCGGCCACCCCGTCCTGGCCGCCCGCGAGGAGCACACCCCGCTCACCGGCCGCACCGCCCTCGAACTCGACTTCCCGGGCGGCACCGTCCGCTGCGAGTCCTGGGACGGCGACCTGCGACTGACCGCGACCGGAGACCCGCGATGACCGAACTCCCGCACCACCGGGCCCTGCTGGCGGCCGTGGACTGGCCGTCGCTGGAGGTCCCGCACCCGACGGAGCGGCTGGACGCGGCGCTGCTGGCCCGGATGACGGACCCCGATCCGGCGGAGCGGGCCCGGGCCCTCGACCGGGTGTTCCACCTGGTCGACCACCAGAACACCATCTACGGCGCGACGCCGCCGGTGGCCCGCTACCTGGCCGCGATCCTCGGCGAGTTCGCGGACGCGCCACGGCTGCGGTTGCGGTTGCTGACGTGGCTGGAGGCGATGGCGTACGACGCGGACGACGCCCGCGTGGCAGCCATGCGGCGATGGCTGGGCCAGGGCCCCCACCCGCCCCTGCGGGAGTTCCGCGCCCTGCGGCCCGACCTGTTCGCCGCCGTCCGCCCGTTCCTCACCGACGCGGACCAGGACGTCCGGGAGGCCGCCCTGATCGCGGCGCTCCCGCTGTCCGAGCACCCCGACCTGGCCGACCTGCGCCCCGAACTGGCCGGCCACGCCGAGCGCCTGCTCGCCACCTCCACCGACCGCCGCCGCCGCGACCGGGCCCTCGACGCCCTACGCGGTTGGGGCCGGGACACCGCCGCGCTGGAGAACGCCGAGGACCGGGCGGCCCAGGAGCGCTACGCCCGGCTGCGGGCCGAACGGGAGCGGGGTGACGGCGAGCGGGGTGACGGCGAGCGGGCCGGGTGGGGCAGCGCCGAGTACTCCGAGCAGCCGCCGTTCTGACCGTCCGGCCGGGCTGTCCGCCACCGGCGGTAGCGTGTCCCGCATGGACGACACCCAGCTCGACGCGCTGACCCTGGCCTGTGCCGACGTGCTGCCCTACCCGGGGGAGTGGCGGCGGGCGCCGTACGAGGAGTGGGAGGTGGACGGGGCGCGTTACCACCTGGTCGCCGTCGATCCGGGGGTGAGCGCGCTCGGGGTGCGGGTCGACGGCGGGCCGGTGATGGTGCTGCCGGAGGAGGAGGGCGAGCCCGGGCTGCTGAACTCCGGTCCGGGGCAACTGCTCGCGTTCCTGGAGCTGTACCGGGAGGCGGCGGCGGAGGCCGAGCGGTACGAGGCGGGCGAGGAGCCGGACGAGTCGCTGGCCGCGGCGGAGGAGCTGACGGACGCGCTGCTGGCCCGGTTCGCGGCGGTGGACCCGGCGGCGGTGGCGGACGAGAACGCGTACTGGTGCATCGCCGCGGAGGAGTTGGGCTACGGCATGGAGTGCTGAGCCTCCCCCCGAAGGCTCAGCACTCCCGTTCCGGGCCGGAGACCCGTTTCCCCGATCTGTGGCACCGGCCGGGATCCGGCCCAGGCCGGATGCCCGGCTCCCGGCCCCCGGTGGGTCAGGGGGAGGGGACGACGCGGGCGAAGTCGTGGTGGGTGCGCAGGGCCTGCTGCCACTCCAGGGTGCGGATCAGGCGGTGGACGATCAGCAGCGGGACGACGCCGAGCACGCCGAACGACATGTCGATGAATCGCCAGAACAGCGGGATGTCGCGCAGCGGGCCGCAGATCAGGGCGAGCGGGATGACGCCGCCGCAGGCGAGCATCGCCCAGCGGATCACCCAGACGTTGCGGACCGGGTCGCGCAGCGGGCCCCAGAAGGCGGCGGCGATCACCAGGTGGGCGAAGGCCAGCCAGTCGGTGCCGTAGGCGAGGAACGGGTGGTCGCCGTAGCCGTCGGCGACGCCCTCGCGGACCCGGTGGACCCAGGCGTCGAGGGCGGGGAGCAGGGAGTCCAGGCCGGTGGCGTCGACCAGGTGGGCCAGCAGCGAGGTCTCGCTCTGGAGCGGGAAGGCGGTCAGGCCGCTGAGCACCAGGCAGGTGATGAACAGCCAGAGCCAGCGCCTGATCCGGCGGCGGACGAGCGCGGTGTCGGCGGTGGGTGCGGAATCCGGGCCGGCGGTGGTGGAACCGGCGGGGACGGTGGCGATGTCGGACATGGGGAACCCCCCTCATGGCGCGGGTGCCGGAGACGGCACGCGGTGTCGCGCCTTGGACTCTAGACCTGAATTTGAACGTGTTCAACACGCCGGGACAGGCCGCCCGAAAGGGGCTTTTCGGACCTGTCCGCGGAAAGCCCTAATCTTGTCCACCGTGACCGCCATCGCAGACCAGCCCACCCGGCCCGCCCCCGGCCCGGCCGCCGACGAGGGACTCGCCCGCCGGCTCAAGGCGCTGGCATGCACCGCCCCGCTGCACGACCTGGACAGCCGGAAGGTCAACCTGGCCGGCGAGTACGCCTCGTACGCCATGGCCGAGGTCGGCCTCGCCGCGATCGACCTGGTCACCCTCAACATGGACTTCGACACCGGCGCCGACCGGGACATAGTGCTCGCCCGCCTGCTGCCCCGGATCGCCGCCCAGAACCCGCGGCGCACCGCCGCCGAGCACGAGCGGGTCGCCCGCTGGGTGCTGGAGTCGCTGATCAACGTCGGCAGCGTCGACCGCGGCTTCCGCGCCGTCTACGGCACCTTCGGCCCGGACGGCGAGTACACCCGCCGCGACTACGACTTCAAGCTGATCGAGGAGGTCCCCGGCCAGGACGGCGGGGTCTACCTGCGCACCACCGACGAGGCCGTCAACGTGCTGGTCGGCGCCCTCGACACCGACGTGACCAGCGCCCAGATCGCCGCCGAGGTCAAGCTGGAGGTGCTGATCCGGCGCGGCCGCCTCGCCGACGCCCAGCTCGCCGCCGAACAGGCCCGCTACCGCACCGTCCAGTACGCCGAGACGCTGCGCCGCGCCCTGGAGGCCACCCGGCGCAACGTCCGCGCGGTCGACTGGATGGAGACCGTCCCCGACCTGATCGACGAGGCGCTCGACCACATCGCCGACCGCTACCGGCACGAGAACGCGATCCTCACCAACATCCGCAAGGCCCGCGACGAGAGCACCGACGGCGAGCACAAGCGCCGCGCCGCCGAACTCGTCGACATCGTCAAGGACTGCATCCGCCGCCACACCCAGCTGCAGACCCGCCTGCTGGAGGCCGGCCCGCTGTTCCGCGCCGAACAGGACCGGCAGGCGTTCGCCGCGCCCACCGCGCGCAGCGGCATCGACCTGTACGGCCAACTGCTCGCCCCCGTGCTCACCCTGCCGCTCGGCGACGCCACCCGGCCCACCGACGCGTTCTTCGCCCGCGCCACCGGCCTGCGCACGCCCGTCTCGGTCCGGGTCGCCGACCTGGTCGACCTGCTGCTCACCCCGCCCGTCGAACGCGAGCACCTCGGCGCCGAGCTCCCCGAACCCGACCTGGTCGCCACCCCCGACGACAGCCGGTTCTCCGAGGCCCAGCTGGAAGCCGCCCTCGACCTGCTCGACCTGCCCGCCGACGCCCCCCGTCGGCTCTCCGGCCTGCTCGCCGACGCCCGTGCCCGCGGCACCGGCCCCGGCGGGGACGGCGACGGCGAGGAACTCGCCTACCTGGTCGCCCTGCTGGCCGTGCACGCGGCCAGCCCGCCGGTCGGCACCGCGTACCGGCAGGGCGAGGAGCGGCTGCTGTTCGCGGTCGACGACGGCACCCGGCTGGACGACCCCGGCTTCGGCGGCGCCGACCTGATCGTCGGCAGCGCGCTGCTGGACGCGGTGGGCATGGCCGCCGACCGCAAGGACGCCGTGTGACCGGCAACCCCCCTCCTGCTCGCACCGCCCGCACCACTCGTAGCACGTGCACCGCCCATACCGCCTGCACCACCCGCACCACCCGTACCGCCCGCACCGAAGGAGCCCTCGGATGACCACCACCAGCGAGGCGTGGACACCGCCCGAGAGCGAACCGGCCGCCGCCCCCGCGCCGATCAGTCCGGCGGACGTCGCCGAGGCCGCCCGGCTGGTCTCCTTCGGCCTGCAGGCCAAGCTGCTGCCCGGCCGGGACGCCGAGTACGGCGAACTGGTGCGCCGCTACCGGGAGGACCCGCCGTTCGGCCGGCTCGCCGACGCCGTCGCCACCGGCATGGGCCTGGTGGTGCTGGAGGTCTCCGCCCGGGCCGGGATGGCGGTGGCCGCCGCCGGGGACTCGGTGTTCGCGGTCCGGATGGGCGACTACTCGCGGCGCGCCGCCTCCGAGTCCACCGACCGCTTCCTGCACGGCCTGGCGCACCTCGCGGTCGCCGCGCTGGCCTTCCCCCGCCCCGAGGACCTGGCCGACGACGGCTACCTCGGCCGGGTCACTGTCAACGGCGTGGACGCGTTCGTCCGGCAGGCCTGCCGCCGCCTGGAGGAGCGCGCCGAGGCCGAGGGCGCCAACACCGACCCGGCCAGCGACGCCCCCGGCCTGGAGGCCGCCTGGCGGGTCTGGGCCCGCCGCTCCGCGACCGGCGCCACCAAGGACGCCCGCCGGCTGGCCGGCTCCACCACCGGCATCGTCTCCAAGGCGGTGTCCTTCCTGGTCGACTCCGGCTTCCTGCAGAAGACCTCCGACGACTCCGGCGGCACCTACCGCACCACCGCCCGCTACCAGTTGCAGGTCCGCGACCTGGCCGGCGGCGCCGCGATGGCCGAACTCCTCGACCTGGGCGTCGTCCCGGTCAGCGACGGCACCCCCACCCTCGCCCCGCCCGACGAGAGCGACGAACTGGTGGCCGACGCCGGCCTCCCGTTCCACGCCCTCTGACCCACCCACGGCACCGCCGCAACCGCTCCAGGAGAACCACCGCACATGTACGAGCTGAACCGGGTCCGCCTGTACTCGATCGGACCGGCCGGTGCCCGCTACGCCGACACGGTGCTCGACCTGCGCGGAGTCGGCGAGCCGGTCCCCGAGCCGCAGCCGCAGCAGATTGGCCTGTTCGGCGAGGAGCCCGAGGGCCCGCAGCGCCGCCCCGCGCCCGCCGGCGTGCTGTTCCTGGAGAACGGCGGCGGCAAGTCCGTGCTGCTCAAGCTGATCTTCTCGGTGATGCTGCCCGGCCACCGCAACACCCTGGGCGGCGCCTCCTCCGGCGTGCTGCGCAAGTTCCTGCTCGCCGACGACTGCGGCCACGTCGCCCTGGAGTGGCAGCACACCGTCACCGGCGAACTCATCGTGGTCGGCAAGGTCAGCGAGTGGCGCGGCCGCCAGGTCTCCTCCGACCCGCGGAAGTTCGCCGAACTCTGGTACTCCTTCCGGCCCGGCCCCGGCCTCACCCTGGACGGCCTGCCGGTCGCCGAACGCCCCGCCCTCACCGGCGACCAGCAGACCCGCGGCCGCCGCCGCACCATGAAGGGCTTCCGCGACGCCCTCACCGAGGCCGGCAAGGCCCAGCCGCACCTCGACGTCACCTTCGAGGAGATCCACGACCGCTGGATCGAACACCTCGGCGCCCTCGGCCTCGACCCCGAACTCTTCCGCTACCAGCGCGAGATGAACGCCGACGAGGGCGAGGCGGCCGGCCTGTTCGCGGTCCGCAACGACGCCGACTTCACCGACCTGCTGCTGCGCGCCGTCACCGACACCCGCGACACCGACGGCCTCGCCGACCTCGTCCACGGCTTCGCCGCCAAGCTCGGCCGCCGCTCCGAACTCGCCGCCGAACGCGACTTCACCGCCGGCTCGGTCGACCTGCTGCAGCGCATCGTCGACGCCACCGCCGCCCGCGAGACCGTCCGCGAGGGCCACCGCGCCGCCGAACGCCGCACCCGCAAGCTCGCGCTGTCGCTCGCCGCCCGCTCCGCCGTCGAACGCGACCGGGTCCACGACCTGGCCGTCGAGGTCGCCGCCGCCGCGAGCGCCGTCACCGCCGCCGAGACCGACCGCACCCGGCACTCGCTGATCGTCTCCGAACTGACCTACCGGCACGCCACGTTGGGCCTGGAGGCGGCCACCGCGGGCGCCGCCCGGCTGCGCCGCGAACTCACCGACGCCCGCGCCCAGTTCGCCGCCTGGCAGGCCGCCGAGGCGGTCCTGCGGCACCGCGCCGCCGCCGACCGGGCGGCCCGGGTCGCCGCCGCCATCCGGGAGGCCGAACTCGACGCCGCCCCCGCCCTCGCCGCCCGCGACCGGGCCGCCGGCGCCCTCGCCCGCGCCCTGGAAGCCGCCGCCGCCTCCGCCGAGACCCGCGCCGACCAGGAGGAGCTGCGGGCGGCGAACTCCAGGAGGACGGCGCCGCTGCCCAGTCCGAGGCCACCGCCGCCGCCACCGCCGCCCAGAAGGCCCGCTCCGAGGCCGAGCACCTGCGCCAGCGCCTCGGCGAGGTCGAGCAGGAGACCGCCGCCGCCGTTGCGGCCGGCTGGATCGACGACCCCGGCGCCGAAGCCGACCCGGCCCGCGCCGCCCTCCAGGCCGCCGACGCCGGAGCCACCGCCACCGAAGCCCTCGACCGGGCCCGCACCGCCGCCGACCAGGCCGCCGCCCGGGCCCGCGAAGCCGCCGCCGCCGAAGCCCGCGCCGACCTCGCCGCCGCCCGCGCCAGCGACGCCCGCGCCGCCGCCGACCGCGCCCTGGCCGCCGAACAGCGCACCGCCGCCCAGCTCGCCGCCGAACCCCGGCTCGCCGAACTGCTCTCCCTGACGCCCTACCAGGACGGCGCCCAGGAGTCCGAAGGCTTCCTGACGCCCCGTCAGCTCGACGCCTCCGCCGAGGACCTGCGCGAACTGCTCGACCAGTCGGTGGCCACCGCCGAACGCACCCTGTTCGACCTGCGCACCGCCGCCGCCGACGACTCCCGGATCCTCGCCGCCCTCGGCGACGGCGGCCTGCTGCCGCCCGGCCCCGACGTCCTCGCCACCGTCGAACACCTCGGCGAGCAGGGCATCCCGGCCCTCCCCGGCTGGCGCTACCTCGCCCAGTCCGTCGACCCCGCCGACCACGAGGCCATCCTCGCCGCCCGCCCCGAACTCGTCGACGGCGTCGTGGTCACCGACCCCGCCTCGCTCGACCGGGCCCGCGAAGCGCTCGCCGCCGCCGCCCTGCTGCCCCGCTCCACCGTCGCCGTCGGCACCGCCGCCGCCCTGATCGCCCCGATCGAGGGCGAACCGGCCTACTTCCTGGTGCCGCCGAACCCGGCCATGCACAACGAGACCGCCGCCGACGACGAACGCCGCGAACTGCGCACCCGCGCCACCGCCCGCGAGGAGCACATCCGCGAACTCGCCGCCCGCCTCGGCGGCGACCGCGCCCTCGCCGCCCGGCTCGCCTCCTGGCACGCCAGCTGCCCGCCCGGCACCCTCGCCGAACTCGCCGAGAACGCCGCCGCGGCCGCCCTGCACGCCGAGACCACCGCCGCCGAACTCGCCACCCTGCGCGCGGAGCGCGCCGACGCCGACACCGAGCACCAGGCCGCCGCCGCCCGCCACGAGGAGTGCCGGGACGCCGCCCAGCGCGCCCGCCGCCGCGCCGACGCCCTCGAAGGACTCGCCTTCCGGCTGCGCGAACGCCCCAACTGGACCCGCCGGCTGCGCGAACTCGCCGACGACGTCGCCGAGTGCGAACGCCGCCAGACCCAGTGCGCCGAACGCGCCCGCACCTGCGACGAGGACCGCCGCGCCGCCCAGCGCGCCGCCGACGACGCCCGCCGCACCGCCCGCACCCTGCGCGGCGAACGCGCCGAGATCGCCGCCGTCGGCGCCGGTGCCGAACCCGACACCGCCGTCGCCCCCGCCTCGCTGCCCGCCCTGCGCGAGGCGTACCGGGCCGCCGCCCAGCTCTACGAGAAGGTCGGCGTCGGCGCCGACCTGCGCGCCGAACAGGCCCGCGCCGAGAGCGACGAGACCGCCTCCGCCGCCGAGCTCGACCGCCTCAGCAACAAGGTCAAGGCCCGCGCCGAGGAACTCCTCGCCAGCCCCGACGGCGCCGACGGCCCCGCCCGGCAGGCCGCCGCCGCCCGCGCCGAGGAACTCGTCACCCTGATCGAGGCCCGCTCCGGCGCCGCCTCCGAGGAGGTCGGCCGGCTGCGCGGTGACGCCGAACGCTCCGCCCCTGCGGGCGGCGAGGCGCACACCGAACTCCCCGAGGACCTGCTCCCCGCCGACCCCGAACACGCCCAGGCCCTGCTGCGCACCGCCACCGCCCTGCTCGCCGAACGCCGCGAACGCGTCGAGGCCGCCCGCGCCGAACACGGCGACCTGCAACGGACGTCCGACCAGGCGCAGGCCGCCGCGGGCGACTTCGAGGAACTCGCCGGACAGCTCCGCGACGCGCTGCGCGACAACGGCGAGGAGACCGACCCCGAGGCCGACGCCTACCTCGGCTCGCTGGCCGCCGCCCGCTCCGCCGTCACCGACACCCGGCGCGCCATGCGCACCGCCGCCACCGAACTCACCGGCGCCGAACTCGCCGTCCGGGACGCCTCCGACGCCCTCGTCCGGCACGCCAACGCGGCCCGCTACGAGGCCGTCCGCACCCCCGCCCGGCAGCAGATCCGCGAACTGCCCGCCGCCGCCCTGCCCGACCACGCCGCCGCCTGGGCCGCCGCGTTCGCGCCCCGGCTGCGCGTCCTCACCGACGAACTCGCCCAGCTGGAGCGCAACCGCTCCTCCATCGTCGACCGGCTGCGCGGCCTGGTCGAGACCTCGCTCGGCACCCTGCGCGCCGCCCAGCGCCTCTCCCGGCTCCCCGAGGGCCTCGGCGAGTGGTCGGGCCAGGAGTTCCTCCGGATCCGCTTCGAGGACCCGGACCACGCCGTCCTGGTCGAACGCCTCAGCGAGGTCATCGACGAGGCCACCCGCTCCGCCGTCAGGAAGAACTCCGACCTGCGCCGCGACGGCATGTCCCTGCTGCTGCGCGGCGTCGCCGCCGCGATCGGCCCCAAGGGCGTCTCGGTCGAGATCCTCAAGCCGGACGCGGTGCTGCGCGCCGAACGCGTCTCGGTCGGCCAGATGTCGGACGTCTTCTCCGGCGGCCAGCTGCTCACCGCGGCCATCGCCCTGTACTGCACGATGGCCGCGCTGCGCGCCAACGACCGCGGCCAGTCCCAGCTGCGGCACGCCGGCACGCTGTTCCTGGACAACCCGATCGGCCGCGCCAACGCCACCTACCTGCTGGAGCTGCAGCGCGCCGTCGCCGACGCGCTCGGCGTCCAACTCATCTACACCACCGGCCTGTTCGACACCACCGCACTCGCCGAGTTCCCGCTCGTCATCCGGCTGCGCAACGACGCCGACCTGCGGGCCGGCCTCAAGTACATCTCGGTCGAGGAGCACCTGCGCCCCGGCCTCCCGGCCCCGCAGGGCCCGGACGGGCCGACCGTCCACGGCGAGATCACCGCGACCAGGGTGTTCCGCAAGCCGGAGTAGCCGGACACGCGCCGGGGCCGCGGTACCGGACGGATCCGTCCGGTACCGCGGCCCCGCGGGTTCGTCAGCCCTTCGTCGAGACGGTGACCGAGGCGACCTTCATCGGGTGGCCCGGTTCCGTCGCCTCCGTGGGCGAACTGCCGTACGCGGCCGGGAGGTTGCCGCCGATGGCGACGTTCAGGATCAGGAAGATCCCGTGGTGGACGGCCTGGTCCCAGGCGGCCGGGTCGACCTGGTCGGCGGTGACCTCGAAGTACTCCCGGCCGTCGCGCAGCCAGCGGACCCGTTCGGGGCTGGTGGAGCGGTCGACCTCGACGGTGTAGGTGTGGAAGGCGCCCCAGCAGTCCGCGCAGGGCTGCTCGCCCGAGCCCAGGCCGTTCGGTTCCTTGCACGGCCCGCCGGGGGTGGTGCCGCAGTGCAGGGTGCCGAACACGCCGCGCCCGCCGACGGATTCGAGCACGTCCAGCTCGCCGACGCCGGGCCAGCCGGTGTACCCGTCGCGGAGCTTGCCGCCGAGCGCCCAGAACGCGGGCCAGTACCCGGCCGCGGCCTTGCCGTTGACGGCGGGGAGCGCCAACTCGGCCTCCACCCGCAGGACTCCGCCCGCGGGGGCGGCGAGGTCGGCCCGCCTGGACTCGATCCGCCCGGAGGACCAGCGGCCGGCCGGGTCCCGGGTCGGGGTGATCTCCAGCGCGCCCCTGCCATCCAGGCGGACGTTCTCGGCGGAGTCGGTCATGGTCTCGACCTCGCCGGTGCCCCACTGGGCGGCCGGGCAGCCGGGGTAGCAGGTGCCCAGGTCGTACTGCCAGGTGGCGGGGTCGGGCTTGGCGCCGGCCGGGCCGTCGAACCCGTCGTGCAGCAGGGTGGTCCACCCGGTGCCGAACACGCCCGCGTCGGTGAGGAGTTGGTCCAGTCGCGGGGTGAGGACCACGGCCGCGGCGTTGGTCAGGTGCGAGTCGTCGCGGTACAGCAGTACGTGCTCCAGGACGGCCGGGCAGCTGCGCCCACTGCCCGGGCAGAGCACCGAGTTGACCTCGACGGCCTTGACGCCGGGGAACCTCCCGGCGGCGATCTCCTCGGCCAGCGGGTCGGCGTACAGGCCCTCGGTGCGCGGGAAGTCGCAGGCGGAGGTGGTGTCGGGGTGCCCGGAGACGCAGGCCGGGACGTCCAGGCCGGGGTTCGGGGTGTCCTGCAGGTAGACGATCGGGACGCCCAGCTCCCGCAGCGGGGTGAGGGTCCGCTCCCAGCCGTGCAGCAGGGCGGCCCGGTCGGCGGTGTAGCGGTTGAGCGTGGAGACCACGATCAGCTTGGGCCTCGGGCCGTCCTTGAGCCGGGTCAGGGCGTTCGCCCGCCAGGTGTCGCACTCGTGGTAGGTGTGTCCCAACTGCGGGTTGGTGACGGTGAGTTCGGGCAGCGGGCAGCCCTGCTTGACCAGCTCCTCGACCGACAGGCGGTGCTGGGCGGCGATGCCGAGCAGCGAGGAGAACCACTGGCCGGCGTGCGAGTCGCCGAGCAGCACGATCCGGTCGTCGCCGGTGCCGAAGCGGCACGGCGGGCTGGTGGTGCCGGCCGGGTCCACCTCGCAGGCGCCGTCCGGCGGGAAGTCCTGCCGGGCCTGGACGGGGTTGGGCACGGTCGGCGCGTGCGGGGGCGGCGCGGCGGCCAGCAGGCTGCCGCCGGTGCGGGCGCCCGGCGGCAGGCCGGACGGGTCCGGGGGAGTGGCCGGGCCCAGGTTGCGGATGGTGCCGGAGCCGACGACCAGCGCCAGCAGCACCGGGAAGACCACCGCGGTCAGGCCCAGCGACAGCCCGCGGCGCGGGATCTCGCCGAGCACCGCGCTGCGGCGCAGCGGCTGCTCCAGCCAGCGCAGCGCGGCGTACGCGGGCAGTGCGGCGGCGGCGGTGAGCGCGGCCTTGACGCCCCAGTGCAGGGCGCCCCAGTGGGCCTCGGCGAGCACCAGCACCGGCCAGTGCCACAGGTACAGGTTGTAGGAGAGCCGGCCGATCGCGCGCGGCGCGCCGAGCGACAGCGCCCGCCCGACCAGGTGGGTGCCGCCGGAGCCGGCCAGGACGATCGCGGCGGTGGCGGCGGTCGGCAGTAGCGCGGCGTAGCCGGGGTAGGGGGTGCGGGCGTCGAACAGCAGCACCGCGGCGAGCACCCCGGCCAGGCCGCCGAGGCCCATCAACTCCCGTGCAACCCTGGGTATTTGATTGATCGGCAGCAGGGCGATGACGGCACCGGCGGCGAACTGCCAGGCCCGGGTGGGCGTGGAGAGGTAGGCGCCGGCGCTCCAGTGCAGGGAGAGCCAGAAGGAGCCGGCGCCGAGCAGCAGGGTCAGGCCGAGCAGGGTGCGCCGCCGCCAGGCCCAGCGGGCGGCGAGGGCCAGCAGCGGGGCCCAGAGCAGGTAGAACTGCTCCTCGACGGCGAGCGACCAGAAGTGCAGCAGGGCGCTCGGGTCGCGGCCGGCCGCCAGGTAGTCGGTCTGTTCGGCGACGAAGCGCCAGTTGGCGACGGACAGCGCGGAGGCGAGGACGTCGCGCTCCAGGTCGGCGCGGCGCAGCGGCGCGGTGAGCAGGGCGCCGAGCACGGCGGTGGCGGCCAGCACGACGGCGGCCGAGGGCAGCAGCCGGCGGGCCCGGCGGGAGTAGAACTCGGCGAGCCGGACGCGTCCGCTGCGCGCGGTCTCGGTGCGCAGCAGGCCGGTGATCAGGTAGCCGGAGACGACGAAGAAGACGTCGACGCCGACGAAGCCGCCGGCCAGGCCGGGTACGGCGGCGTGGAAGGCCAGCACGGCGAGGACGGCGACGGCCCGCAGGCCCTCGATGTCGGGTCGGAACTTCGGCCGCTCGACCGGTGCTTGGCTCAGCACGACGGTGAGCGGGGCGGTACTCGGGGCGGTACTGGTGGACACGGGAGCGTGGACCTTTCAGCCCAGCCAGGGCAGCATCGGGGCCGCCCAGCCGGAGGCGAGCAGGGCGATCAGGGCGAGCGTGCTCGTGACGGCGAGGGCCTCGGGCCAGCGCCGCGGACGCATCGCGGGGTGGGCCCCGGAGTCGGCGGATGCGGTGGGCTCGGCGGACTCGGTTGCGCGGGGCCGGAGTTCGGCGTACAGGTCGCGGATCAGCGGCACGCCGAGGTGCAGTTGCACGGCCAGGTACAGGGCCAGGCCCCAGGTGGTGTTCCAGCCGTGCAGCCAGGTGGCGGCGGCGACGCCGATGCCGGTGGCGAGCAGGGTGCCGGCCGTCCAGAGCAGCGAGACCAGCAGCACCTTGCGGGCCATGCCGCCGGAGCGGCCGGGCTTGGCGACGCCGGTGGGCACCCAGGCGGCGCTGCGGCCGCGGGCGGTGTGCCAGTAGGCGGTGGCGGCGGCGAAGCTCATCAGCACGTTGGCGCGCAGCACTTCGGAGCGCCAGCGGGTGCGGCTGACCCGGGGCAGCAGCACGTGCCACAGCCACAGCAGGGAGAGCATCGGCAGCACGTACCAGGCGCGGACCTCGCCGGGGAAGGCGAACAGCATGACCAGCGGCGGCAGCGGGGCGGTGAGCACGTTCACGGCGGCGGCCAGGTAGCCGACGATGCCCTCGTCGAAGCAGCGGCGCATCCGCCAGGTCATCGCCTTGCGGGTGGCCCGGTCGCCGATCAGGTGCAGGTTGCCCATCGTCCAGCGGTACTGCTGGTTGACGAAGCTGGTGGTGGAGTCCGGCGAGGTGCCCTTGGCGACCAGCACCGGCACGTACCGGGTGGTGTAGCCCTTCTGGTGCAGGGCGAGGCCGGTGTACATGTCCTCGCTGTGGTCGAGCCGGGCGAAGCCGCCCGCGGCGTCGATCGCGGCGCGCCGGTAGACGGCGTTGGAGCCGCAGCAGATGGCGGCGTCGGAGGCGTCCCGGCTGGGCTGCACCCAGCGGAAGAACCACTCCTGGGCGGAGCCGGCGGCGCGCTGCACCCAGCCCATCGAGGCGTCGGTGTCGAAGCACTGCGGGCTCTGCACGATGCCGACCTTCGGGTCGCCGAAGTACGGCAGCAGGTGCTGGAGCAGGTCGGCGCGGGGCGCGAAGTCGGCGTCCAGGATGGCCACGTACTCGCCGCGGCTGAGCGTCAGCGCGTGGTTGAGGTTGCCGGCCTTCTTGAACTCGCCGCGGTTCGGCCGCACCACGTAGTGGTAACCGAACTCCTGCGCCAGTCCGGCGACTTCGGGCCGGTCGGCGTCGTCGAGCACCCACACGTCGAGCTGTCCCGGGTAGTCGTTGCGGGCGACGGCGCGGTAGGCGTTGGCCAGGATGTCGAGCGGTTCGCCGCAGGTCGGCAGGTACAGGTCGACGGACGGCGGTTCGGCGGGCTGCCAGGCGGCGACCAGCAGTTCGTGGCCGCCCCGGGTGAAGCGGCGGCGGCGCAGGCCGTTCAGGCAGGTCAGGGCGAGTGCGACGGCGTTGACGCCGAGGACGGCGAGGAACGGCCACAGGGCCGGGGTGCGCAGCGAGAAGCTGAGCATGGTGCCCGCGCTGAGCGTGAAGGCGAGCGCGGAGAGCAGCGGGACCCAGCGGCGCTGAGGCCCGAAATACCAATAGAGCTCCTGATCGGAAGGTGGTGACGGAAGGTGATTGGCAGTCATTGGGCCCCCCACGGCCAGACATTGACACCTGTCGTCGGTCAGATTACCCGATTGGTATAGACCAAATGACCACAGGGGATGAACAGTGGCTCAACTCCGGTGAAGGGTGCGTGACCAGGCATGACCGTGTCACGAACGGGCGTCGCACCGGTGCGCGCGGGGCCTCCGGGGCGGGTGACGTGCAGAGTGGCGCCCCGGTTCCGATCATGGAGTGGCGGGCGTTCGCCGAACGGGGTGGCGTGATTCCGCCGGGAGTTGACGGCCAGTCAGATGGCGCTCGGTAGTCGCCGCGGCCGGGTCAGCGCGCGGCGGGCGCGGCGCTCTCGGCGCTCGCGGCGGGCGTCGCGGCGTTCGTCGGGGCGGCGTTCGGGCAGGCGCGCGCGGCGGCCAGCACCGCGTCCAGCAGGCCCGGGAAGCGGGCGGCCAGGTCGTCCTCGCGCAGGGTGTTCATCTTCGAGGTGCCGCGCCGGTGCTGCCGGATCACTCCGGCCTCCCGCAGCACCCGGAAGTGGTGCGTCATCGTCGACTTGGTGACCGGCAGCTCGAACGCCAGGCAGTTCAGCTCGCTGCCCCCCGCGCACGCCAGCTCGGCGACGATCCGCAGTCGGATCGGGTCCGCCAGTGCGTGCAGCACGCAGACCAGCCGGAGCTCCGCGGTGGCGGGCTCGGGCAGCAGGCCGGGGCAGTCCCGGTCGTGGTCGATGGTCACGCCGCCATAGTACGACACCTCTCGTAGTTTGACAGATGTCGTAGTACGGTGAGTATCGTACGAAGCGAAGCACGCGAAAGCACCCCGACTCCGGACCACAGGAAGGACAGGCAGCCGTGAGCGCCCTGTTCGAGCCCCTCACCCTCCGCTCGCTGACCATCCCCAACCGGATCTGGCTCAGCCCGATGTGCATGTACTCGGCCGCTCCCGAGGGGCCCGACACCGGCGCCGCCACCGACTTCCACCTCGCCCACCTCGGCTCCCGCGCCGCCGGCGGCGCCGGACTGGTGATGGTCGAGGCCACCGGCGTCCGCCCCGACGGCCGGATCTCCCCGTGGGACCTCGGCCTGTGGAACGACCGCCAGCAGGAGCAGCTCGCCCGCGTCGCCGCGCTGATCACCCAGCACGGCTCCGTCCCGGCGATCCAGCTCGCCCACGCCGGGCGCAAGGCGTCCAGCAACCACCCGAGCAAGCGCGGCGGCCCGCTCCCGGTCGAGGAGGGCGGCTGGCAGGTGGTCGCCCCGTCCCCGATCCCGTTCGACGAGGGCCACCCCGTCCCGGCCGAGCTGACGGAGGCCCAGATCGCCGAACTGGTCGAGGACTTCGCCGCCTCCGCGCGCCGCGCCCTGGCGGCCGGGTTCCAGGTCGTCGAGGTGCACGGCGCCCACGGCTACCTCACCCACCAGTTCCTCTCCCCGGTCTCCAACCACCGCACCGACGGCTACGGCGGCGACTTCGCCGGGCGCAGCCGCTTCGCCCGCGAGGTCGCGGCCGCGGTCCGGGCCGTCTGGCCCGCCGAACTCCCGGTGTTCTTCCGGATCTCGGCCACCGACTGGCTCCCCGAGGAGCCCAGCTGGACGGTCGAGGAGTCCGTGCTGCTGGCCAAGGAGCTGCAGGCCATCGGCGTCGACCTGGTCGACGTCTCCACCGGCGGCAACGTCCCGCACGCGAAGATCGCCGTCGAGCCCGGCTACCAGGTCCCGTTCGCCGAGACCGTCCGCCGCGAGTCCGGCCTGCCGGTCAACGCGGTCGGCCTGATCACCGACGCCGCCCAGGCCGAGCAGATCGTCGCCGAGGGCCGCGCCGACGCCGTCATGCTCGGCCGCGAGCTGCTCCGCGACCCCTACTGGCCGCTGCACGCCGCCCGCGAACTCGACGTCCCGCGCAACTGGCCCGCCCAGTACGGCTACGCGGTCGGCCCGCGCGGCTGACCCCGTCGCGGCCGACCCCCGCCACGGCGGAACGGGCCACGGCGGGACGGGCGGCGGCGGGGTGCACCTCGGGGGTGTGCACCCCGCCGCCCGGCCGTTCCGCCCGGGTTCCGAACACCCCGCTCAGGCGACCAGTTCGGCCTCCGGGGCCGGGTCGTCGTCGTCCGCCGCGTCCGTCCAGCGGCCCGGCTCGACCATGAACGCGCCGAGCGCCACGCCCAGCAGCGGGATCGCGGGCAGCACGGTCAACACGCCCTGCGGGCCGTGCTGCTGGGCGATCAGCCCGAACAGCGGCGCGATCAGGCCGCCGATGCTGACGGCCAGGCCCAGGGTGACGCCGGCCGCGGTGCCGGGGCGGTTGGGCAGGTAGTCCTGGCCCAGCTTGACCAGGACGGCGAACGGCAGGTTCAGCGCCGCGCCCGCCAGCACCGCGAACAGCAGCGGCGCCCACGCGCCGGGCGTCACCCGCAGCAGGACCAGCATCGGGACGGTCAGCGCGGTGCCCCACTGCGCGGTGCGGACCATGCCGATCCGGTCCGCGAGCCGCCCGCCGCCCAGGGTGCCCGCGACGCCGCCGAGCAGGAAGCAGGTCAGCGCGGCCCCGGCCAGCAGGTGCGAGGCGCCCAACTGCCGCAGCCAGTACAGCTCGATGAAGGTGCTGACGCCGAAGAACACCACCGAGCGGACCACCTCCACCCCGGTCAGCACCAGGAACGGCCGCCAGCGGTCCTTCCCGGCCCGCTTCGCCCCGCCCTCGGCGTGCGGGTACGTCCGGTGCCGGGCCCGGAACAGCACCGCCGCCATCAGCAGCGCCGGCAGCACGAACACCGCCGTCGCCCGCACGCCCCACGCCGCCAGCAGCGGCGTGGCCAGCACCGGCGCCAGGAAGAACCCGACGCTGCCGCCCGCCGCGAAGACGCTCATCGCACTGGTGGAGTCGCCCGCCGCCTCCCGGGCCGCCCGCCCCGCCGCCGGGTGGAACGCCGCCACCCCGAGGCCGGAGAGCAGCACCAGCAGCCACACCAGCGCGTACCCGTCGGCCAGCCCGCTCAGCCCCACGCCCAGCCCGGCCAGCGCCAGCCCCGCCGCCGACAGCCAGGGCAGCGGACGCCGGTCCACCAGCAGGCCGACCAGCGGCTGCGGGACGGCGCTGCCCAGCGTCGCCGCCAGCGTCAGCCCGCCCGCCGCCACGTACCCGTAGCCGCGCTCCAGCACGAAGTACGGCACCACCGCGGGCACCAGCCCCTGGTACAGGTCGTCCACGGCGTGCGCCGCGCCCCACATCCGCATCCGGCGCCACACACCGGCCAGTTCGCTCGTCATGCGCACCAGCCTGGCGGCCGGGGCGCCGTGCGGGCTTCCGGTACTCTGCCAATCCATGTCGCCAACCCGCCAACCTGCCCCGGACGGCCCGGACGCCGCAGCAGCGCGGGCCGCCGCAGCAGTACGAGCCGCGCCCGCCGCCGCCCACGCGTCCGCCGCCGCCCACGCGTCCGCCGCGCACCAGAAGGAGACCGGCCCCAGCCGCCACCCGCTGGCCCACCGGGAGCGGATCGA
Organism: Kitasatospora sp. YST-16; assembly: GCF_026802215.1. Classification (NCBI taxonomy): domain Bacteria; kingdom Bacillati; phylum Actinomycetota; class Actinomycetes; order Kitasatosporales; family Streptomycetaceae; genus Kitasatospora; species Kitasatospora sp. YST-16. The sequence goes on along the minus strand of NZ_CP113837.1, from coordinate 1,100,742 downwards.
CTGGCACTGGCACGACGTCAACCAGCTGATCACCCCCGGCCGCGGCGCCCTGGAGGTGCGCACCCCGTACGGGCAGTGGGTCGTCCCGCCGCACCGCGCGGTGTGGCTGCCCGCCGGGGTGCCGCACACCCACCGGGCGCACGGGCCGAGCGAGTTGCGCTGCCTGGTCTACCCGGCCGGCACGAACCCGCTGCGGCTCGCCGCGCCCGCCGTGCTCGCCGCCACCCCGCTGCTGCGCGAGATCATCGCCCACCTGACCGGCCCCGACGCCCCCACCGGACGCCCCGCCCGGACGCTCGAACAGGCCGCGCTGGACCAGCTCGCGCACGCCCCCGAACTCCCGCTCGGCCTGCCCAGCCCCACCGACCCCCGGCTGCGCGACCTGGCCGACCTGCTCGCCGCCGACCCCGCCGACGACCGCTCACTGGCCGAACTCGGCCGCGCCGTCGGCGCCGCCGAACGCACCCTCAGCCGCCTGTTCCGCCGCGAACTCGGCCTCGGCTTTCCGCAGTGGCGCACCCAACTGCGCCTCCAGCACGCCCTGGTGCTGCTCGCCGAGGGCCGCTCGGTCACCGCGACCGCCGCCGCCTGCGGCTTCCGCTCGCCCAGCGCGTTCATCGAGGCGTTCCGGCACGCCTTCGGCACCACCCCCGGTCGCCACCAGCAGAGCTGACGGCCCGTCAGTACCCCCGGGCCCGCTCGCCGTTCCGGTGCTCGCGCGAACCGTCCAGCGGGGCAGCCGAGTTGGGGGCCCGGCGGCGGGAGGCGGCGACCTGGCGGGAGACCACCACGTCGATCAGGCACCAGGCGGTGAGGAAGACGCCCAGCGCCATCAGCGCCAACGCCGGTGTCAGCAGGCCGGTGTGGGCCCAGGAGGCGAGCAGCGCCACCACGAACGCCACCACCGTGAACGCGAACGACATCCCGGCCCGGACCGCGGCCGCCCGCACCTCGTCCGGCAGCCGGCCGCGCCGACGAACGGCCATCGCCCACCCCCTGTCGGTCGCGCACCCGCCCGGGCGCGCCAGGACCAGCCCTGCCCCCACCCGGACAAGGCTATTCCGCCGACCGGGCCGATCCAGCCGACAGTGGGCGTGTCGCGCCGACACCGCCCCGACTCCCCGTCAGGATCGTATTCCGCCCCGCAAGAGCGCCGTTCCGGCCGTTCGGCCACTCCGGGCCGGTCACGCCGGTCGGGGCCGGTCAGGGCGGTCGGGGGCGGTCAGTCCGGCAGGGTGGCGTCCAACTCCTCCAGCGCGCCGACCACGATGGTCCGCATCGCCCGTTCCGCCAGCTCCGGGTCGCCCGCGCAGATCGCCTGCGCGACGTCCCGGTGCAGCTGCACCGCGTACTCGCGCGGCCGGTGCGGCATCAGCCGGTGCTCGGTGCGGCCGGTGAGGACCGCGCCCACGGTGTCCTTCAGGTGCGCGAACATCTCGTTCCCGGAGGCCCGCAGCACCGCCGCGTGGAAGGCGATGTCGTGCGCGAGGAAGGCGTCCAGGTCGGCCGCCCGGGCGGTGACGGTCAGCTCGACGGCCAGCGCGCTCAGCTCGCGGCGGTCGTCGTCCCCCGCGCACCGGGCCGCCAGCGCCGCCGCGGCCGGCTCCACCGCGACCCGCAGCGAGCCCAGCGAGCGCAGCTGCGCGGAGCGGTCCGCGCCGGCCAGCCGCCAGCGGATCACCAGCGGGTCGAACACGTCCCAGTCGGCCTTCGGCCGCACGGTGGTCCCGACCCGCCGCCGCGGCTCGACCAGCCGCATCGACTCCAGGATCCGCACCGCCTCCCGGACCACCGTCCGGGACACCCCGTGCTGCTGCTCCAGCTCCTCCGCCCGCAGCACCGTCCCCTCCGGCAGCTCGCCGGAGGCAATGGCGGGGCCGAGGACGGCGAGCAGGCGGCCGGGCAGACCCTGGATCTCCATCCGGCCAGCTTATCGGCGCCCTCCCGGGGAAGGCGGCCCCCGTCTCACCGCCCTTCACCAGCGCGAACGCCAAAAAGTATGACGATTGGGTTTCGGGCGCTTGAATAAGTCATACCTTTGCGTCAAGGTTGCCCACGCAAGCAGGCAAGGACAGGAGCACCACCCATGGCTCTCAGCGCCGAGAACCAGCAGCCGCCCGTCGTCGTGGTGATGGGCGTCTCCGGAGTCGGGAAGACCACCGTCGCCCGACTGCTCGCCGACCGCCTCGACCTCCCGTACGCGGAGGCCGACGACTTCCACCCCGCCGCCAACATCGCCAAGATGAGCGCCGGGATCCCGCTCGACGACCGCGACCGCCTGCCCTGGCTGCAGGCCCTCGGCGGCTGGCTGGGCGAACGGGCCGCGGCGGGCAGCGGGGGAGTGGTCACCTGCTCCGCGCTCAAACGCCGCTACCGCGACGTGCTGCGCGCCGCCTGCCCGGACGCGTTCTTCCTGCACCTGTCCGGCAGCCACGACCTGGTCGGTGACCGGATGGCGCACCGCACCGGCCACTTCATGCCGACCTCGCTGCTGGACTCCCAGTACGCCGCCCTCGAACCGCTGCAGGCGGACGAGAACGGCACCGTGCTGGACGTCGGCGCCGACCCCGACACGCTCGTCGGCCGCGCCGCCGCCGCCCTGGCGCAGCGGAACGGCTGACCCCCACCCCCCCCACGTCACACCCCCGCCACCGGCCGCCCGACAGCCGGACGGTGACGGCCCGTCAATGGAGACCCCCGTGACCCCCACCCTGCTGGCGGCCGGCGCACCGGCGCTGCCGCACACGGCGAGCAACGGACAACTGCTGCTCGCGGTGCTGCTCAGCATCGGCGCGATCGTGCTGCTGATCACCCGGTTCAAGCTGCACCCGTTCCTGGCCCTCACCCTCGGCTCCGGGCTGCTCGCCGCCGTCGCGGGCGCGCCCTTCGACAAGCTGCTGGCCAGCTTCTCCACCGGCTTCGGCTCCACCGTCGCCTCGGTCGGCCTGCTGATCGGCCTGGGCGCGATGCTCGGCAAGCTGCTCGCCGACTCCGGCGGCGCCAACACCATCGCGGACACCGTGCTGGCCCGCACCGGCCCCAAGCTGCTGCCCTGGGCGATGGCGCTGATCGCCGCCGTGCTCGGCCTGCCGCTGTTCTTCGAGGTCGGCGTGGTGCTGCTGGTGCCGATCGTGCTGCTGGTGGCCCGGCGCGGCAACGCCCCGCTGATCGGCATCGGCATCCCCGCCCTGGCCGGCCTCTCGGTGCTGCACGGCCTCGTCCCGCCGCACCCCGGCCCGCTGGTCGCCGTCGACGCCCTGCACGCCGACCTCGGCGTCACCCTGGCGCTCGGCCTGCTGATCGCCGTCCCCACCCTGATCGTGGCCGGCCCGCTGTTCGGCCGCCTCGCCCAGCGCTGGGTCGGGCCCCTGGAACTCCCCGCCGACACCGCCCCGGTCGACACCGTCAAGCGCGAGCGCACCCCCAGGTTCGGCGCCGTGCTGGCCACCATCCTGCTGCCGGTCGTGCTGATGCTCGGCAAGGCGCTGGCCGACGTGGTGATCGACGACCCGAAGGCCACCGGCCAGCGGATCTTCGACTTCATCGGCTCCCCGCTGATCGCCCTGCTCGCCGCGACCCTGCTGGCCATGCTGACCCTCGGCCGCGCGGCCGGCTTCGACAAGGGCAAGATCTCCGACACGGTCGGCTCGGCGCTCGGCCCGATCGCCGGGATCGTGTTCATCGTCGGCGCGGGCGGCGGCTTCAAGCAGACCCTGATCGACGTCGGCGTCGGCCAGGCCGTCAGCGAGTGGTCCGGCAAGTGGCACATCTCCGCGCTGCTGCTCGGCTGGCTGATCGCGGTGCTGATCCGCCTCGCCACCGGCTCCGCGACGGTCGCCACCATCACCGCCGCCGGCATCGTCGGCCCGCTGGCCGCCGGCATGTCCACCAGCCACGCCGCCCTGCTGGTGCTGGCCATCGGCGCCGGTTCGCTGTTCCTGTCGCACGTCAACGACGCCGGGTTCTGGCTGGTGAAGGAGTACTTCGGGATGAGCGTCGGCCAGACGCTGAAGTCCTGGTCGGTGATGGAGACGATCATCTCGGTGGTCGCCATCGCCCTGATCCTGCCGCTCAGCCTGATCATCTGACCGACCCGAACCGCTGCCGTACCCACCCGGCCCCCGAGACCGCGACGCCCTCCGGATTTCCCGCTTCTCCCGGAGGGCGTCGCCTCTTTCCGTCCCGCCGCTACCCCTGGAGCAGCTCCGCGGTGCGCTTGCGCACCTCCGCACTGTCCAGCCCGCGCACCGTCAGCGTGGTGCGCCGCCGCAGCACGTCGTCCACCGTGTACGCCCACTCCTGCCCGGCCGCGTACACCACCTGCGCCCACACGTCCGGCCCGTCCGGGTGCACCCGCTCGCCCAGCTCCGGGCGCTCCGCGATCAGGCGGGCGATCTCGAACGAGAGCGTCCCGTAGTGGGTGGCCAGGTGGCGGGCCACCAGCGGATCCATCCGGGAGCCCGGCTCGCGGTCGACCAGCAGGCGGCGGGCGACGGCGCCCGGGGCGCCGATGCCGGGGAGCGGGACGGTGGCCGGGATCGGCGAGACGTCCTCGGCCAGACCCACGCCCGGAGCGTGCTTGAGCCTCTCCAGGATCACCCGGCCGATGTGCCGGTAGGTCGTCCACTTGCCGCCCGCCACCGACAGCATCCCGGCCCGGCCCACGGTCACCACCGTCTCCCGCTTCGCCGCCGCCGTCGTCCCCGGCCCGCCCGGCAGCACCCGCAGGCCCGCGAAGGAGTAGGTGATGTCCTCGCGCCGCAGGTGCTCGCCCCGCACCGCGTGCCCCGCCTCGAACAGGATCTGGTCGACGTCCGCGTCGGTGGCCCGGACGTCCAGCGGGTCGCCGGTGTACTCCTCGTCGGTGGTGCCGAGCAGGACGTGGTCCTCCCACGGAATGGCGAACGACACCCGGTAGTGGTCGATCGGGATGGTCAGCGCGGCCCGCCACGGCGCCTGCCGCCGCAGCACCACGTGCGCCCCCTTGGACAGCCGGATCGACGGCTCCGCGCCCGCGTGCTCCATCCGCCGCAGGTGGTCCACCCACGGGCCGGTGGCGTTCAGCACCAACCGGGCGTCCACCCCGAACTCGCTGCCGTCCAGGCGGTCGAGCACCTCCGCGCCGGTGACCCGGCCGCGGGTGAAGCGCAGGCCGGTGACCTCGGCGTGGTTGAGCACCACCGCACCCGCGTCCACCGCCGCCCGGACCGTCATCACGGCCATCCGGGCGTCGTTCATCTGGTGGTCGCCGTACACCGCGACCCGCCGCAGCCCCTCGGTGCGCAGCCCCGGCACGGCACGCGCCGCCACCGCGGGGGAGACCACCCGGCCCAGGCCGTCGCGGAACGCGGACAGCGCCGAGTACAGGAAGACGCCCGCGCCGAGCTTGGGGGCGGAGTGCGGGCCGCCCTTGTAGACGGGGACGAAGAAGGTCAGCGGGTTGACCAGGTGCGGGGCCACGTCGGTGGCCAGTGCCCGGCGCTCCTTGTGGTTCTCGGCGACGAGCTTGACGGCGCCGGTCTGCAGGTAGCGCAGGCCGCCGTGGACCAGCTTGGAGGAGGCGGAGGAGGTGGCGCCCGCAAAGTCCCCGGCGTCGACCATGGCGACCTTCAGTCCGGCCTGGGCGGCGGTCCACGCGGTGGCGGTGCCCAGGATGCCGCCGCCGATCACCAGCAGGTCGTAGCGGGCCCGGCCGAGCAGCTCACGGGTCTCGGCCCGGGAGGCGACGCGGCCGGCGGCGCGCTCGGCGCCCAGGGTCGGGATGGTTGCCATGGTGTGTGGTGGGCGGCCCGGCGCACGGCCGGTCCGCGTCTCCTTCCGATCGGTGCGGTCCTGACGGGCCCGGGTCACAGTTCCGGCCGCTCGTCCTGGTCGATCCAGCCCATGGTGCGCTCCACGGCCTTCAACCAGTTGCGCCGCTCGCGCTCGCGCGTGTCGGCGTCCATCTTGGGCGTCCACTCGGCGGCGCGGTGCCAGTTGGCGCGCAGGGTGTCCAGGTCGTCCCAGAACCCGACCGCCAGACCGGCCGCGTAGGCCGCGCCGAGCGCGGTGGTCTCGGCCACGTACGGGCGCTCCACCGGGGCGTCCAGGACGTCCGCGATGTTCTGCATCAGCAGGTTGTTGGACGTCATGCCGCCGTCGACCTTCAGGGCGGTGAGGGTGACGCCGGAGTCCTTCTGCATCGCGTCCACCACCTCGCGGGTCTGCCACGCGGTGGCCTCCAGCACCGCCCGCGCCAGATGCCCCTTGGTCACATACCGGGTCAGACCCGCGATCACCCCCCGGGCGTCCGAGCGCCAGTACGGGGCGAACAGCCCCGAGAACGCCGGCACGAAATACGCACCGCCGTTGTCCTCGACCGTACTGGCCAGCGTCTCGATCTCCGCCGCGGTGGAGATGATCCCCAACTGGTCGCGCAACCACTGCACCAGCGACCCGGTCACCGCGATCGAACCCTCCAGCGCATAGACCGGCTTCTGGTCGCCGATCCGGTAGCCGACCGTGGTCAGCAGCCCGTGATACGAGTTGACGATCTTCTCACCCGTGTTCAGCAGCAGGAACGTCCCCGTCCCGTACGTGGATTTGGCCTCGCCCTCGTCGAAGCAGGTCTGCCCGAACAGCGCCGCCTGCTGGTCCCCCAGCGCCGAGGCCACCGGCACCCCCGCCAGATCGCCCACCGCCTCGCCGTACACCTCCGCCGAGGAGCGGATCTCCGGCAGCACCGCCAGCGGCACCCCCATCGACTCCGCGATCTTCTCGTCCCACTGCAACGTGTGCAGGTTCATCAGCATCGTCCGCGACGCGTTCGTCACATCCGTCACATGCCGACCGCCGTCCACACCACCCGTCAGGTTCCAGATCACCCAGGTGTCCATCGTCCCGAACAGGATGTCCCCCGCCTCGGCCCGCTCCCGCAACCCCTCCACGTTGTCCAGCAACCAGCGGATCTTCGGCCCCGCGAAATACGACGCCAACGGCAGACCCGTCTCCCGCCGGAACCGGTCCTGACCCACATTGCGCCCCAACTCCCGACACAACGCCTCGGTCCGCGTGTCCTGCCACACCAGCGCGTTGTGCACCGGCACACCCGTGTGCCGGTCCCACAGCACCGTCGTCTCACGCTGATTGGTGATCCCCACCGCCCGGATGTCCTCCCGGGACAGCCCGGCCTTCTCCAGCGCACCGCGCACCACCGACCGCACCCGGGTCCAGATCTCGGCGGCATCGTGCTCCACCCACCCCGGCTGCGGGAAGATCTGCGCGTGCTCCTGCTGGTCCACGGACACGATCCGGCCGTCCGCACCGAAAACGATGCACCGGCTCGACGTGGTGCCCTGATCGATCGCGGCAATGTAATTGGCAGTCATACGGGGATCCTCGGCTCCGGGCGTCGACGGGCGGTGGTGACCATTCGTCAGTCCCCGTGCGCGCGGGTCCGGCAAACCAGGCGGGCTCGCGGACCACCGGAGCCTTCGGCCGGGGCGTTCAGCAGTGTTCGACCATATCGAACACCACTCGGGAGCCGACCGCAGCCGGATGCCCCTGCTCACGGATCGGTGCGCCCTCCGCATCCCCCCGACCTGCCAGAAGCGGGACGACGCGCCCCCGAAGACCGTATGACCCGGCCACCGCGCCGTCCCGCCCCTGCCCCCGCCCTCGCCCCTGCCCCCCGCCCTCGCCCCTGCCCCCCGCCCCCGCCGCGGCCGCTACGCCCGGCAGCGCAGCATCGTCAGCGGCGGATTCGCGGCCAGGTCCGCCCAGAACTCCGCGCCGAACGCCCGCAGGCCCTCCGCCGACACCTCCAGCGGCACCCACTCCAGGTCACGGAACCCGGCCGCCCGCAGGCAGGACTCGTACACCTCGCGCGACGGCGGATTCGCCAGGAACGAGATCGGCGGCTCCAACAGCGCCGTCACCCGCACCCGCGGCCCGACCTCCGAATCCGCGCCCGCCCGCTCGCACCGGAAGCCGTACCGGTCCAGCGGCGGCCCGTCGAACCGGAAGTCCGGACTCTGCCCGAACACGAAGAACCCGCCGCCCGGCACCAGGCTCCGGTGGATCCGACGGCACATCCGCTCCACCGTCGCCACGTCCGGCGCGTAGTTGAACGCCTGCACCGCCACCGCGAGGTCGAACGGCTCCCCGAACTCCCGCAACTCCGCGATGTCACCCACCTCGTACTCCACCCCCAGCGGCTCCCGCTCCTCCGCCGCCAGAGCCGCATCCACCATCGCCGAGGAGATGTCCACCCCCAGCACCCGCGACGCCCCCCGGCGCCGCAACTCCCGGCTGTAGAACCCCGTCCCCGACGCCAGGTCCAGCACCGACCGCCCCCGCACGTCCCCCACCAGGCCCAGGAACCCCGGCACCTCGCCGTACCGCGCCAACGGCAGCGTCTTGAACCCCTCGAACGCCTCCCCGATCCCGTCGTACAGCTGACCAACCATCAGTCCGGTCCCCTCCGTCCATGGCGTCGGCCCCAGCCGCGGCCCCTACCCGAAATCCTCCCGCCGCCCCACCCGCCCCCCGTACTGGCCGAACCCACGAACCCCCGCCCCCCGCCACCCCGCCCACCCCACCGAACCCACCAACCCGCCTCGGATCCTTTCGCCCCGCCAGGGGCGCGGGGAGCCGCGCGGTCAACCACGACGAAGCCGCCCGCCGGCAACGCCCGCCGCCCGCCGTGCCTCCCGGTTCGCCCGCCGGCTCAGGCCCTCGAAGGCTCCGCCACCCAGCCCGCCATCAGGACCAGTCCGGTCGGCCGGTGCAGCGCCAGGAAGGCGAACGGGCGGTCGAAGCGGGCGGCGGCCACCCGGATCCGGTACTGCTGCTGCGGGGCGAACATCGCGCTGCCCGGGGCCATCACCACCGCCGTGACCGCGCCCGCCTCGAAGCCCTGCGCGGAGAACTCCGCCGTCGCGGCCTGCTGGGCCCGGGCGACCTTCAGCGGGGTGCTCCGGCTGATGCCCCGGAAGTGGTCGCCGTCCTGCGCCGCCGTTCCCAGGCCGAACAGCCGGGCCGTCGCCAGCAGGTCGTGCTCCGACTGGACCCGGAAAGCCGCCGTGTCCAGCGCGCCGAGGTGCTGCGGGACGGGCGAGTCGACGGTGGACAGCTGGAGCCCGGGCCCCTGCACCCCGTCCGGCAGGGCCGACACCGGCGTCCGCCGTGCCGCGCCCGCGACCAGTGCGAACCCGGCCGCCACCACCGCGCCCGGCGCGGCCCCCGGTTCGCCGAGCACCAGGTGGACGTCCACCTCGCCGGTGCCCGCGACCCGGACCTCCGTCACCCGTCCCGCCGGGCTCTCCGCCACCGCGATCCGCTCGAACAGCTCCGGGCCGGACACCGAGAGCTGCGCGAAGTCCCGTCCCGCCCAAGGGCCTTCGAGGACCTGGAAGCGGCCCTCCTGGAACGGCCGCAGCCACCTGGTCCGGACGGCGACCGCCGAGGCCAGCACCAGTAGCGCGCCCGCCGGGTCGACCGGCATCCGCGGCACCAGCCCGCCGGTCCACTCCCGGGCCCAACGGTCCAACACCGCACGGTCCTTGGCCGGATCGCCGGACAGCCGCCCCCACAGCGGGGCGCCCAACTCGGCCACCCAGCCCGGCTCCACCGCGACGCCGTCGGCCGTCCACAGCCCGAGCGCCGCCGCGCAGCCCGGCACCGCCCGCACCTGCGCCAGCAACTCCCGTGCCGCTGCCGGGGCTTGCTCGGCCGGAACGCCCAACGCCCGCTCCAGCTCCGCCCGGGCCGGCCCGTTGGCGCCCGCCGCCAGCATCGCCAGCAACGGCCACACCCCCAGGGCCGTCCACACCTGACCGCCCCCGAACCCCAACTCCCGCCCCCAGCAAGCCCCCAACGCATTCACCCGCTCAACCGCACCCGCACCCGTACCCGCACCCGTGTCCACTACGCCCCCTCCCGTCGCGCTCCCAGAACCTGGGGGCAACCTCCGCCACCCAGCCCGCCATCAGTACCAGACCGCAGGGCGACCCGCCGCCGAGAAACCGGACGAACGGACGAGCGGGCGGGTCGACGCAGGCAACTCCGTTCAGCGCGACGGAGCTTGCACCACCGCCGCCAGCTCGGCGATCGCGGCCGGCCCCACCCGGCAGCAGCCGCCGACCAGCCGGGCCCCGGCGGCCACCCAGTCCGCCGCCAGGCCGGGGTCGAAGGCCGCCGCGCCGGTCCAGTCCCGGGCCGCCGCGTCCCAGCCCTCTCCGCTGTTGGGGTACGCGACCCCGGGCAGGCCCGTCACCTCGGCGGCCAGTGCCACCGCCGACGTCACCTCCTCCGGGGCGCAGCAGTTGACCCCCACCGCGACCGCCTCGGGCACCTCCGATACCAGCGCGAACACCTCCGAGAGCGGCTCCCCGCCCCGGGTCAGCCCGTCCGCCGCACTGAACGAGAACCACACCGGCACGCCCAGCCCCCGGACGCAGTCCGCCAGGACGGCTGCCTCCAGCAGGTCCGGCACAGTCTCCACCGCCAGCACGTCGGGCCCGGCGGCGGCCAGCACCTCCAGCCGGGGCCGGTGGAACTCCGCCAACTCCGAGGCGGACAGGCCGTAGTGGCCCCGGTACTCGGAGCCGTCCGCGAGGACCGCCCCGTACGGGCCCACCGAGGCCGCCACCCAGCGCGGGCGGCCGTCGCCGAGCTCCGCCGACACCTCCTCGGCGGCCAGCCGGGCCACCTCCACGCTCAGCGCCAGCAGCCGGTCGGCCTTCCCCGCGTCCACTCCGCGGGCGGCGAAACCCGGGCGGCTCGCCTGGTAACTCGCCGTGGTCGCCACCTGGGCGCCCGCCTCGAAGTACGCCCGGTGCGCCGCCACCAGCTGCCGGGGTTCGTCCAGCAGCAGCCGGGCCGACCACAGGGCGTCGGACAAGTCGCAGCCCTGGTCGGCGAGTTGGTTCGACAGCCCGCCGTCGAGCAGCACCGGACCGGCCGCCAGCGCCGACGCCAGGGCCAGGCCGCCCGGGGAGCCGTCGAAGCCGGAGGGGGAGCCGCCGAAGCCGGAGGGGGAGCCGCCGGGTCGGGGAGGGGAACTGCCGGAGTCCGTCGCCATCCCTCCAGCCTGCACCCGGCGCCGGTTTCCGGCGAACCGGCCCGCGGCGGCGGCGCCGGAGCCCTCCGGACGGCCCCCGGGGGCGGCCCTCGCGAGCACCTCGCCGCGAGCACCTCACCGCGGGCATCCCGGGCATCCCGCGCGGGGCATCCTTCGAGCGTAACGGCGGTCCGGGGCCCGGTCGGGGCGGTCGGTGCCCGGATCACCCGCCCGGGAGGCGACCGCCGAAACAGTTGACGGTGTCCCCAAATCGTGGTGGGGGAGGGCCCGTTCAAGGGCCGCCGATCTGACGGAGCGTCAACGAACCGGGAGAGTCACCCGGTTGGCCGCACGTGTGCGATCCGTCGCTCACCGTGCCGGTAGTGTGACGTTCCGTTGCCGCACCGATTGTGTGACGGCTCATTCGAAAGCCCCGCCGGGCGACACCCAGCCGACCCTGTCCCTGGGGCGGCCGCCGCCCGCACCGGACCCACACTGGAGAACTCCGCGATGACCACTTCCGTGCAGCTCGACCGTGCCCAGAAGCGCTTCGACCTCTGGGACGTCAACGGCGACGGCCAGATCGACCGCGCCGACTGGGAGGCCGAGGCCAAGCGCATCCTGCAGGCCTTCGGCGAGGCCCCCACCTCCCCGGCCGCGCGCCAGCTCTCCGACGCCTACCTCGGCATGTGGAGCTTCTTCGCCGACAAGGCGGGCATCGACGAGCACACCGGTGCGCTCACCCCCGAGCAGTTCAACCACATCGCCGAGGAGCACGTCCTCGAGAACGGCGGCGCCGGCTTCGGCCGCGTCGTCAAGCCGACCATCCAGGCCATGGTCGAGCTGGTCGACGTGGACGGCGACGGCCAGGTCAACCCGGCCGAGTTCAAGTCCTGGCTGGACGCGATCGGCGTTTCCAGCGTCGACCCGTCCGAGGCCTTCCGCCAGATCGACGCCAACGGCGACGGCCAGCTCTCCGTGGAGGAGCTGGTCCAGGCCGTGCGCGCCTACCACCTGGGCGAGATCGACGTCCCGCTGCTGGGCCGCTGAGCCACCGGCACGGCGACGGCGACGGTGACCGGCGCGGCCGGCAGGACGACTGCCGCTGACGGCCGCTGACGGCTACCGACGGTCGAAGGGCCCGGAACGGGGATGGCGCCCCCCGCTCCGGGCCCTCTCGTCGTCGCCCAGCTCCCCGGCCGGCCGGACCTTCGGCCGGACCTCCGGGGGGCTCAGCCTTCGGCCGGGACGAACCGCACCGGCAGCTCCGGGCGCAGGTCCAGCTTCTCGCCGGTCAGCAGGTGGTCGGCCGCGATCAGCACGTTGTAGTGGTTCGGGAAGTGGCAGGCGTCGAAGCCCAGCACGGTGCCCACCCGGTGCTCGCCGACGAACACCTCGTCGCCCCGGTCCAGCACCCCCGCCACCGCGACCTCCGCGAACCCCAGGAACCCCACCCGGTCGATCCGGGCCCCCGCCGCGGTGTCCCGCTGGTCGGTGGTCACCAGCTCGTGCACCTCGCCTGCCCGGACGCACCGGCTGGCGAACGGTTCCAGGCTCATCCCGCGCTCCGTCCGGCTGTGCAGCAGCACCTTCACCAGCGTGCCGGTCACCGTCCGCTTCGGCCCGTTCTCGCGCACCGGCACCGGCACCGGCAGCTCCGCCACCCGCTCCCGGCTCATCCGCGCACCTCCGCCCGCGTACCCGCACCCGCACCCGTGCCCATGACCGTGCCCGCGCCCGTGTTCGCGTCCGTCCGTCCGCCCGGCCGACCCGGCCCCGGTGGCTCCGGACTCGGCCCGGTACGCCGCCTCGACCACCCGCAGCGCGTCCACCCCGTCCGGGCCCCGCTCCGCCGGGCCGGCCGCCGCCGCACCGCCGCTGCCGTCTCCGCCGCCGCTGTCGTCGCCGCCCAGCAGCCCGGCGAACTCGCCGACGATGCCCTCGTACTCGTGCCAGAGCGACTGCTTGAAGCCCTGGTGCCCGGCCAGCAGGTCCGCCCGCAGCACCGTGCCGTCCGCCAACTCCACCGCGACGTCCTTGAGTTCGCCGGGGTACGACCAGTCCAGCTCGATCCGTCCGCGCACCCCGCCGGGGCCCGCCAGCTCCAGCACCGCGTACCGGTCGACCCCGCCGCCGTCGCGCACCACCTCCGCGCCGGTCAGCTCCATCCGGCCCGCGAGCAGCCGGAGCAGGTCGTACGCGTTCGGGCCGTTGTCGGCCACGCAGCCGCCGCCGCACCGCTCCGGGTCCAGGTACCAGCGGTCCCGGCCGACGTGCTCCTCGATCAGTTCGAAGTAGCGGATCGTCACCGACCGTACGGGCAAGGGCTGTTCGGCGACCGCCGTGCACAACTCCCGCACCGCCGCGTTGTACCGACGGTGGAAGGCGGTGAACAGCGGCACCCGCCGTTCGGCCGCCAGGGCCGCCAACTCCTCGCCCTCCGCGGCCCGCAGGGCCAGCGGCTTCTCCACGCACACCGGCAGGCCCGCCCGCAGCGCGTCCCGGCAGATCGCCAGGTGCAGGTCGTTCGGGACGGTCACCACGACGGCGTCCAGCCCGCCCGCGGCCAGCAGCTCCCGGTGGTCGGTGAAGCACGCGACCCGGTCGCCGAACGGCTCCAGCACCGCCGCGTCCCGGTCGCACACCGCCGCCAGCCGCACGCCCGGCACCCGCTCCAGCGCGGCCAGGTAGAACCGCGAGATCACCCCGAGCCCGATCACCCCGAACCGCAGCCCGCTCACCGCCCGGCCTCCGTCCCCGCCACCGGGCGGATGCCGAACTGCTCGGCGATGACCGCCAGTTCGGCCAGCAGCGGGGCGGCCAGCGGCACCCCGTCGCGGTGCGACTCGGCGGTCCGCCGGGCCTCGTGCCAGCCCGGGTACGCCACCGGGTCCGAACTCCCCACCGAGGGCGGGCAGTCCAGCACCGTCCCGAACAAGGTCCGGGCGTCCAGGGCCACTTGCTCGGCGTCCCGCAGCGTCGCCGGGGCGATCGCCAGCGCGAAGATGCCGATGTCGTCGTCCCGCCCGGACGGCCGGCCGTCGCCGTCCAGCGCGGCCGGCTCCGGGCCCAGGCCTGCTCCCGGCAGCAGCGCGGCCAGCACCTCCACCATCAGGCCCAGCCCGAAGCCCTTGAACTCGCCGCCCGAACCGGACCCCAGCCACAGCAGGTGCGCCTCGCCCCGGTCGAACGCGCCCGGATCGGTCACCGGCCGTCCGTCCGGCCCCGCCAGCCACCCCTCCGGGATCGACCGGCCCGCCCGCTCGGCCGCCCGGACCCGGCCGGTCGGCACCGCCGTGGTGCTCATGTCCAGGACGTACGGCGGCAGTTCACCCGCCGGAGCGGCCACGCTCCACGGGTTCGTGCCCAGCAGCGCCACCGCACCGCCCGGCGGCCGGGCGATCCGCTGCCGGCCGCAGTTCGACGCCAGCAGCCCGATCATCCCGCGGCCGGTCACCCGCGCCGCGTGGTGCCCCGCACAGCCGAAGTGGGTGGCCCGGCGCACCGACACCAGCCCGATCCCGTGCCGCTCGGCCCGTTCCGCGGCCAGCTCCATCGCCGCCCCGGCCTGCCACAGCCCGAGCGCCCCGCCCGCGTCCACCAGCACCGCCGCGCCCCGGTCCGCCACCACCTCCGGCTCCGCCAGCGGATCGGCCCGGCCCTCCGCCAGCAGCGGCAGGTAGAGCCGCCCCAGGTTGGCCAGCCCGTGCGAGTCCATCCCGGCGGCGTCGCCGTAGCACAGCGCCTCCGCCGCCGCCCGGGCCCGCTCGGGCGGCAACCGGTGCGCGGTGAACACCTCGGTGGTGAAACGGATCAGATCGGCGTACGGGACGCGGACGGTGCCGGCGGCACTGGGCGCGGACGCCACGGTGGTCACGGGGAACAGCCTCCAGACAGGGACTTCGGACGACGAAAGGACGGGGGATCGGGGGGATCAGGGGCGGCGACGGTGGCGGGCGAAGGCCACCAGCAGCCGGGCCACCGCCGAGGCGAAGGCGTCGAGCTGGGCCGCCTCGGCGAACTCGCCTGCCGCGTGCGCCCGGTTGGCGCCCAGGTCGCCGGGGCCGAGCACCACGGTGAACGCGTCGTCCGGCAGACCGGCCGTCCAGATCGCGTCGCAGGTGAACGCCGGTTCCGCGTCCGGCATCCGGGGGATGCCGGCCCGCCGGGACAGCAGGTCCTCGAACTCCGGATGCCGGTTGTCCAGGACGGGCAGGCCGCGCTTGGGCCAGTCCAGCCGGGTGATCCGGGCGCAGTCGGCGGCCGTCCGGGCGAACTCCGGCAGCTCGGCGAACTCGCGGCGGAACGCGTCCAGCCCGGAACGGACCGCCGCCTCCACCTCGGCCGCCGCCCGGCGGCCCGAACCCGCGTCCCGGTAGGGGAGGTTGAGCAGCAGCTCGCCACTGCCGTAGACCCGGTTGTGCAGCGGGCCGGTGCCCAGGCCCGCCACGCAGACCGGGTCGCGCGGACCGGGTCGGCGGCCCAACTCCCGGGCCAGGTACTGGGCGAGGAAGCCGAGCAGCACCGTCGCGTTGTGGCCCGCGCCCGGGCAGTCGTCGATCGCGTCCTCGCCGCGCACCCGCAGCCGGGCGGTGGCGGCGGCGGTGGCCCGGGGCAGGTAGCGCAGGCCGGTCGGCTCGCAGAACACGTTCAGCGCGCCCACGTACCCGGCCCCGACCAGCGGACGGGTGCCGAACACGCCCATCGCGCCGCCCTCCTCGCCGGACACCGCCTGCACCAGCACCCCGACCTCGCGGCCCACCCGGGGTTCCGCCGCCACCGCCGCCCGGATCCCGGCCAGCAGCGCCACCGCCGGGCCCTTGGCGTCGATCGCGCCCCGCCCGGTGAACCGCCGCCCGTCGAACCCCACCGGCTCCGGCCCGGCCACCGTGTCCAGGTGCACGTTGAACATCACCGTCGCCGCCCGGGGCAGCTCCGGTCCCAGCCGCAGCACCAGGCTCGGCTGGCACTCCAGGAACCCGGGCACCTCGTCCACGGCCTGACGTACCGTCAACGGCGCGTCTTCGCCTGCCAGTTCGCCCATCCCGGGCGCACCGCGGTACAACTCCACCAGCCCGCGACCGGCCGCCGCCCGCGCATACACGTCCAGCGCCTCGGGCAGCAGCGGCAACGGCGCGCCGGGGCCGGTCTCCAGCGGGCCGGCGGTGGGCAGGCGCAGCAGTTCGAGCAGCAACTCTCGCTCGCCTGAAAAGAGTTCGGCCACCGGTAGCTCGCTCGCCGGGAGCCCGGCCGCCGCTTGCGCTTCGTCCGGCGCCTGCGCGCACTCCACCGTCCCGGCCCCGGACGCCACCGCCTCACCGGGCATCGGACACCGCCTCCTCCCGAGCCGCCCCCACGTCCGTGCCCACCGGTCGGGACGCCGATCGGGACGCCGGTCGGGACGCCGGAAGGTCCAGCGCCAGCCCGCCCGGGACGAGGCGCCAGCCGGGGGAGTGCGGCAGCACCTCGCGCTCCACCAGGGCGGTCAACGCCCGCCCGGCGGCGACGAATCCGCTGTCGGTGCGGCCGTCCGCCGCCAGGCCCTCGTGCGGCCGGGTGGCCAGGTGCGGCTCCAGCGACCACACCCCGCGCCAGCCGCGTGCGGTCAACAGCCGCAGGGACTCGGCGAGTCGGGCGTCGCCGGTGCCGGGCAGCACGTACCGGGTGTCGGGGCCGCTGCCGACGGCGTCCTTGACGTGCACGTGGTCGACGTGTCCGGCGGTCCGGCGCAGCAGCTCGAACCCGTCGTAGCCGTACGCGATCCCGTTGCCGGTGTCGTGCAGCAGGCGCAGCCCGGGGCTGTCCACCGAGGCGATCAGGTCGAGCGCCTTCTCGGCCGAACTCCCGGCCCAGCCCGCGCAGTTCTCGTGCAGCGCGAGCCGCCCGCCGCGGTGCGCACCGGCGGCGACGCCGCGCAGCCGGGCCAGCACCCGGCGGCGCCACTCGGGCTCCGGCAGGCCGGTGCCGTTGGGGTAGGACATCACCCGGATCCGGGTGGTGCCGAGCACCGCGGCGCGCAGGGCGAGCGCGTCGAGCTCCAGGTCCTCCCGGCGGTGGTCACCGGTGATGTCGGAGGCCCAGTTGCCGACCCGGGAGGCGATGCCGCAGACCCGGACGCCCCGCCGGCGCAGGGTGCGGGCGAGGGCGGTGACCTGCCGGACCGGCAGATCGGCGATCCAGACGCCGTCCACCGTCCGCAACTCCAGTTCGTGCCAGCCGAGTTGCTCCAGCGCGTCGAGCTGTCCGGCCAGGTCGGGCGCGGCCTCGTCGCCGATCCCGCCGAACCGGACGGCCGCCCCGCCGAACTGGCCGGCCGTCCCGCCGGACCGTTCGGCCGGCCGCCGGGCCACCGGCGTCCGGTTCGCCCGCCGCCGCCTGGTCCGGCCGCCCTTGCGGAGGGCGCTCACCGGCTCATCACCGCCCGCAGCACCCCGGCCGCGCCGCCCCCTGCCGCACCACCGCCTACGCCACCACTGCTGCCACCACCACCGTCACCATTACCACCGGCCGCGATCGCCTTGGCCCGGTCGAGCAGGCGCACCACCTCGGTGTTGACCGCCAGGTCGGGGTGCGCGCCGCGCCGCCCGCCGTCCGCCGCGTAGTACCCGTAGATGTGCTCCAGGAAGCCGCCCAGCGCGTCGTCGTGCAGCAGTTCGGTGCTCTCGCCGTCGCGGTCGATGACGGTCAGCCGGGCGTACGCGTCGGCCTCGCTGCCGGGGAAGTGGCCGATCAGGGTGCCGCGGGCGAGCTCCAGGGTGACCCGGCGCTCGCGGACCGGCGAGGTGAGGTCGGAGCGGATCCGGGTCCACGCGCCGCCGCGGTGCTGGAGGTTGAGCCAGGCGGTGCCGAGCCGGGGCAGCACCTGCCCGTCGACCACCATGTCGGTGCCGCCCGCGCCGGTCACCTCGCCGGGCCCGGCGAGGGCGAGGCAGAGGCCGAGCGAGTGCGGCAGCTCGATGTCGAAGGCGGTGGGATGGCCGCCCCCGGCCAGCGAGCGGGAGAACCGCGGCTTGCGCTGGACGACGTGGATGGTGCGCAGCGGCCCGTACGCGTCCTGGGCGAGCAGCGCGCGCAGCCGGCCGGTGAGGCGGCTGCCCAGCCACTGGGCGACCACCGCCAGGTCCAGCCCGTACCGGTCGCGCAGCGCGAGCAACTCGTCCAGGCCGCGGCTGTCGGCGGCCACCGGCTTCTCCAGCAGCACCCGCCGGTAGCCCAGCCGGCCAAGGGTGTCCAGGGCGGCGACCCGCTCGGTGGGCGGGGTGCACAGGTGGACGACGGTGCGCTCCGGGTCGAGCAGCCGGGGCGCCTCGGCGAGGGTGGTCGGGCGCAGGTCGGCGGCCGCCCGGGGGCGCCGGTACGGGTCGACGGCGAGGATCGGCGCGGCGGCGAACAGGCGCGCGGTGCCGGGCGCGCCGCGCAGGCGGCGCAGCACCGGGAGGTGGAGTCCGTCTCCGGCCCGTCCCATTCCGACGAGTAAGGTCCCGAGTCCGTTCGGCATGGCGGGGTGTCATTCCTTCCGGGTCGCGGCGGTGCGGTCGGTGCCGCGGTCGGCGCTGCTTCGCCCGGTATTCAATCAGCACTTCGGCGGCAATCCGATCGGGCGTCAAATCGCTTTTCCGGCAGGCCATTCGAAGGAGTGAACCCGCTTGCCGGCCGGGGTGGACGGGGGTGCGGTCGGCATAGATTCGGGTGCCCGGCAGATTCGGGCACGGACCTTTCGATCCGCCTGATCCATACCATCCGATGAGGGATTTATGGGTGCCACCACCTCCCCGGGCGTCTCCTTCTTCACCCAGGCCGAGACCTTCGAATCGCTCTGGCCCACCACCCGGCGCTACCTCGACGAACTCATGGACCGCGGCAAGTACTCGCACGGCCCGAAGGTCGAAGAACTCGAGGCCGCCCTCGCCGCTTGGACCGGCGCCCGGCACGTGATCGGCGTCAACAGCGGCACCGACGCCCTGGTCCTGCTGCTGCGCGCGGCCGGCCTGCGTCCCGGCGACGAGGTGATCGTCCCCGCCTACTCCTTCGTCGCCTCCGCGACCTCGGTGGTGCTGGCCGGCGGCCGCCCGGTCTTCGCCGACATCGACCCGGTCACGTACAGCCTCGACCCGGCGAGCGTCGAAGCCGTCCGCACCGACCGCACCCGGATGGTCATGCCGGTCCACCTGTTCCACCAACTCGCCGACCTGCGCGCCCTGCTGGCCGTCGCCGACCGGCACGGCCTGACCGTCGTCGAGGACAGCGCCGAGGCGTTCGGCATGCGCTGGGACGGCGTCCACGCCGGGCTGCACGGCGCCGGCGGCGTGCTCTCCTTCTTCCCCACCAAGACCCTCGGTGCGATCGGCGACGCCGGCGCCGTCCTCACCGACGACCCCGCCCTCGCCGAAGCCGTCTCCGCGATGCGCCACCACGGCCGCACCGGCCGCACCCTGGACGACTTCCCCACCATCAACCGCCCCACCGAACTCCTCGGCACCAACAGCAAGATGGACGACATCCAGGCCGCCGTCCTGCTCGCCAAACTCGGCCGCGCCGACCAGGACATCGCCCGCCGCGCCACCCTCGCCGCCCGCTACACCGAACGCCTGACCGGCACCCCCGGCCTCACCCTGCCCACCGTCGTCGACCGCGGCGCCGCCACCGACCCCGTCTGGTACGTCTACCTGGTCGAGTCCGACCACCGCGACGCACTCGCCGACCACCTCGCCCGGCACGGCGTCCAGACCGAGACCTACTACCCGACGCCGCTGCACCTCCAGCCCTGCTTCGCCGAACTCGGCCACCGCCCGGGCGAGTTCCCGCACGCCGAAGCCGCCTGCGGCCGCGCCCTCGCCCTCCCGCTCTACCCCGACCTCGCCGACCACCAACTGGACCTGGTCAGCGACCTGGTCCGCGACTTCCAGCACGGAAAGCAGCGCTGACCCGCCGATGACCACCACGACCGCCGCCACCACCACCATCCCGTTCTTCCCGCCCGACCTCTTCGAGGACGACCGCGACCTGCTGCTCGACACCGTCCGCGAGATCGCCACCGACCCCGCCCAGCGCTTCATCCTCGGCGAACGCACCGCCCGCTTCGAGGAGTTGCTGCGCACCGACCTCGGCGCCGGAGACGTCATCGCCTGCGGCAGCGGCACCACCGCCCTCACCCTGATCCTGCGCGCCATGGGCATCACCGCCGGCGACGAGGTGATCGTCCCGGCCTTCGGCTGTGCCCCGCTCGCCAACACCGTCCTCGGCGTCGGCGCCACCCCGGTCTTCGCCGACATCGACCCGCACACCCTGGTCATCGACCCGGACGCGGCCGAGGCCCTGATCACCCCCCGCACCAAGGCCCTGATGCCCGCCCACATGTTCTCCGTGATGGCCGACATGCCACGCCTGCGCGCCCTCGCCACCCGGCACGGCCTCCGCCTGATCGAAGACTCCGCCGTCGCCCAGGGCGCCGTCCTGGACGGCCGCCCGGCCGGCACCTGGGGCGACGCCGGGGTCTTCTCCTTCGTCCAGGTGAAGTCCTTCGGCGGCCCCGGCGAAGGCGGCGTCGTCGTCACATCCGACCCCGAACTCGCCCGCACCGTACGGATGCTGCGCAACCACGGCCAGGACGGCACGCACCGCTTCCGCCACCACCTGGTCGGCCTCAACAGCCGCTTCGACGAGATCCTGGCCGCCTTCCAACTCCGCCGCCACCCCGGCCTGGCCGCCCGCCTCGCCCGCCGCGCCGAGATCGCCGCCCACTACACCCGGCACTTCACCCCCCTCGCCACCCGCGGCATCCTCCCGCCCCCGCCCGGCACCAACGGACGCTGCTACTACGTCTACACCCTGCTTGCCGAGCGCCGCGACGACCTCCACCGCCACCTCGCCGCCCACCAGGTCGACGGCCACGTCTACTACCCCCAACCCCTGCCCCACCAGCCCGCGTTCGCCCACGCCGCCGCCCCCGGCGGCCACTGGCCGAACGCCGAACGGGCGGCCCGCCAGTGCCTCTCCCTGCCGGTCTACCCGCACCTGACGGACGCCGAGGTCGAGCGGATCACCACCGCGGTCCTCACCTTCCCCACCTGATCCCGCCGACGGGCGCCCCGCGAGCCACGGGGCGCCCCACCGGCCTTGCCGAGCTGCAACTGCCGCCCGCCCGGCGCTCTCAGCCCACCGCCTCCACCGTCTCCACTGCCTCCGTTCCCACCGCCTCCCGCCCGGCCGCCGCCGCCAGCTCCGCGATCACCCGCCGGTCCGGCTTCCCCGACGCGCCCACCGGCAGCTGCTCCAGCAGCACCAGCCGCTCCGGCAGCTTGTACCGCTCCAGGCCGCACAACTCGGCCAGGAACACCGTCAGTTCGCCGAGCACCAGCCTGTCCCCGCGCGGCACCGCGCAGACGCACATCCGTTCGCCGAGGTCCGGGTCCGGCACCGGCACGCACACCGCCTCCACCACTTCCGGGTGCCCCTCCAGCAGCCGTTCCACCTCCGCCGTGGAGATCGACACCCCGCCCCGGTTCACCGTCTGCTTGATCCGGGCCAGCACCCGCAGCGAACCGTCCGGCTCCAGCACCCCCCGGTCGCCCGAGCGGACCCAGCCCCCGTCGACCCGTAGCCGGGCGTCCAACTCGGGCTCCCCGACGTGGCACAGCGGCGTCATCGGCCCGCGCGCCTGCAACTCGCCCGGCACTCCCGCCGGCACCGGCCGCCCGTCCGGCCCGCACACCCGGAACTCCGCCACCGTCGGATCCGGCCGGCCCACCCGCAGCACGTCACCGTCCGGATCCGTCCACCGCGCATGGCAGTTGAGCCCGTCGCTGGCCCCGTACACGTTCACCACCGGGCACCCGAACCGCCGCAGGGCCGCACCCAGCACCGCCGGAGACAGCGCCGCCGCGCTCGACACCACCGCCTGCAACGAGGACAAGTCCTCACCCGGCACCGGCAGTTGCTCCGCCATCCGGCGCAACATGGTCGGCACCGCCGCCAGGTGGGTCGGCCGCCACCGCCCCACGGCCGCCAGCGCCTCCGCCGGATCGAACCGGTCCCCGCCCGGCAGCAGCACGGTCGCCCCGCACCGCACCAGCGCCACCACCGCCAGCGAACCGTACGCCGTCGCCGGGCTCACCAGCAGCAGCGCCCGCGGCGGCGCACCGTCCTCCGTCCCCAACACCCGCTCCACGTACCGCCCGCGCCCCCCGGCCAGCGCATTGTGCGAGTACGCGATCAGCTTCGGCACGGCCTCCGAACCCGAGGACAGCAGGATCCGGGCCGGCGCCTCCGCGTCCACCACCGCCGGTGCCCACCCCGACTGCTCCGGCCACGGCTCCGCCCCCAGCACCACCACCTCGTGCAGATCCGGCAACTCCGGCCGCAACCCGTCCACCAGCGCCTTCCACTCCGGCACCGTCACCACCGCATCCACCCGCGCCGTCCCCCACACCGCCAGCAGGTCCCGCCGCCCGTGCCCCGGCGTGCACGGCAACACCACCGCCCCCAGCGCCGCCACCGCCAGATCCACCGCCAACGCCCGCCGATCGGCCGGCACCTTCACCCCCACCACCGACCCCGGCCGCACCCCCCGCGCCGCCAACCCGGCCGCCAACCCCCTTACCTGCCGCCCGAGTTCCGCGTACGAGAGCTCCCCGCCCCCGTCGACCACCGCCACCCGCCCGCCGTGCGCCGCCACCCGCTCCTCGAACAACTCGTACAGCCCCCGCCCCGGACACCACCCCCGCCGCACCCACTCCTTCCGCAGCCCCCGCCCCACCCGGTCGGGAAACTCCACCCCAGCCACCGAAACCCACGTCACAGCCACCACTCCCGTCATCCGTCGATCCGCCGAACCCATCGCCAACCCGCGCCCCGTCACCGCGGCGCCGTCACCGCCCGCTCACGCCCCGAACTCCCACGGCGCGCGGACGAACGCACACCCGTCCGCCCCGAACTCCAGCGCCGCCGCCACCCGCGGGTCCCGCGCCAGGACGGCCAGATCCGTGCACACCGCCGCCCCGCCGTCACCGCCCACCCCACCCGCCGCGTTCGCCCCGCCCGCCCGGTTCGCCGCCCCGCACAGCAGCCGCGCCGCCGACAGCAGCGAGGACTCGACGTGCTGCGCCCGCCCGGTCCGCTCACGAGCCTCCAGGGCCGCCACCGTCCCCGCCGCGCAGACCAGCCCGCCCAGCACGTCGCAGACGGTCAGCAGGGTGGGCCGCGGCGGCAGCCCGTCCGGCGCCAGCAGCGCGGCCAGACCGGAGTGCGCCTGCACGGGGTAGTCGGTGCTCAGCCCGGGCCCGCCGCCGCTGGCCTGGGCGTACACCAGGCCGGGGCGCAGCGCGGCGACCGCCGCGGCGTCCAGCCCCAGTCCGGCGACCTTCGCGGGCGCCAGGCTGTGCAGCAGCACGTCCGCCCCCCGCACCAACTCCCGTACCGCAGACCGCCCTTCCGTACTGCGCAGGTCCGCCTCCAGCACCCCCTTGCCGCGGTTGAGCGCCGCGAACCGCGCCGACACCGCCACCCCGCCGCCACCCGATACCGTCATCGGCGGCACCCCGCGCAGCGGGTCCCCGCCCACCGGCTCGACCCGCACGACCTCGGCCCCCAGCAGTGCCAACACCCGCCCGGCCACCGGCCCTTGGACCCGCCGGGCGATCTCCACCACCCGGACCCCGCTCAACGGCCCCTTCCCGAACCCGAATTCGGGCTCCCGGACCGGCCCCGCGACCCCGCCCGCCCGCAGCCGCCACGGCAGCCCGCCCAGCACGGCCGGCCGCGCCGCCGCCACCGTCAACTCCACCCCGCACCCGGCCGCGATCCGCACCAGCCGCCGGTAGCCGACCGCCCGCGTCGCCGCGAACAGCTCCTCGGGCAGCGGGCAGGAAGCCGTCCCGTACCGGGCCTGGAACGGCAGCCAGGCCCGGCCCACCACCCGTCGCCCGACGCCGAGTTCGGACCAGAACCGCAGCCAGCCGTCCGCCGCCAGGACCTCCAGCTCGAACCGGACCCCGTCCGCCGCGACGAACGGCGGCCCGCCCACCCCGGACGGATCCGCGCACTCCCGGTCCGGGGCGGTCGCCGCCGCCAGGTACTGCGCCAGCCCGAACAGCGCGGCCTGCGCCACCGAGACCCCCACCTCCCGGTACGCCGCCCCGAACCGCCGCGCCCGCAGCGCCGCCAGCGCACCCGTCGCGGCCAGCACCCCGGCCGCCACCGACGCGAAGTCCACCCGCAACGGCGTCGGCGCCCCGTACCGCCGGCCGTGCACGTGCATCACCCCGCACGCCGCCTGGACGTCCGCCTCACTGCCGAGAGCCAGCCCCAACGGCCCGGCCCAGGAGATCCTGCAGCCCAACTCCCCGCCCACCTCCAGCAGTTCACCTTCCACCACCCCCATCCCGCACCCGCGCAACAGCCCGGCCGCCACCTCCCGCGCCACCACCGGCCGCAGCGCCGCAAGCAGGCCCGGCCCGCCACCCACGGCCGCCGCCCGCCCGCCGCTCACGGCCGCCGCCCGCGTACCGCGTACACCACGTTCGAGCAGGCCCGGAACCGCGGGTCGCCGAACAGCCCGCGCAGCTCGGCGAGTTCGTCCTCCGTCAGCCCCTCCCGCAGCAGTGCCTCCCGCAGGTGCCAGGTGTTGTGCAACTGCATCTCCAGCTGCGGCGTCCCGGGCGCGAGCGTGCCGATCCGGGCCTCCGCCTCCACCTCGACGAACCCGGCCCGCACCAGCGCACCGGCGCACTCCCGCCCCCACCCCTGGTGCGAACCGCGGGCCCGGAAGGCCCGCAACTTCGCCTGCTGGTACCGCTCGTACAGCTCCCGGGCCCGCTCGTCGGGGACGGTGAGCACCGGCGCGTACTCGGCGTCGAACTCCAGCAGGTGCAGCACCCCGCCGGGCCGCAGCGCGGCGAACAGCCGCGCCAACACCGCCTCCCGCTCCGGCAGATGGGACAGCACCAGCCGGACGTGCACCAGGTCGAACGCCTCCTCCGGCAGCGGGTCCCGCACCACGTCGTGCTGCCGCACCGCCAGCCCGGGCCGGGGAGGCACCGGCAGCGGCACCAGGTCCGTGGCCACCACCGAGCCCCCGGGCGCGACCTGCTCGGCCAGCCAGACCGCGACGCTCCCCGCCCCGGCGCCCACGTCCAGGCACCGCATCCCGGGCCCGACCCCGCCCGCCCGCAGCCGGCCGACACTGATCGGGTCGAGCCACGCCGCCAGGCACCGGTGCTGCCCGGCCGCGTGCGCACTCCCGTTGTCGAACAGGTACGACCCCCCGGCCTCCCGCACCGCCCCGCCCCTCACGCCCGCCCCACCGAAGCCGAAACCGAAGTCGGAGCCGAAACCGAAACCGAAGCGGCCCCCGCACCCGCCCCTGCCCCCGCCCCCGCCGCGTGCGCGAGCACCCGCTCCGCCGCCAGCTTCCCCGACCGCACCGCCCCCTCGCTGCTCGGCCGCAGCATCATCCAGTCCCCGGCGTACTCCACCGCCCGGGTCGGCCGGTCCAGGAACGCGGCCCGCTCCCGGACGGCCGCCGGCGCCCCCTGCGGCAGCCCGAGCGGGAAGCGGTGCACCAGGGTCCGGACGGTGGCCGCCCGCAGGCCGGGCAGGAAGCGCTCGGCCTCTGCGCAGAGCGTCTCCACCACCCGCTCGTCCGGTTCGCCCAGCAGCTCGGGGGAGACCCACGGCGAGGCGAACACGCTGACCAGCCCCTTCCCCGCGGGTGCCCGCCCGTCCGCCTTCAGGTGGTCGAGGATCAGCCCGG
The DNA here is from genome assembly GCF_026802215.1 of Kitasatospora sp. YST-16. Classification (NCBI taxonomy): domain Bacteria; kingdom Bacillati; phylum Actinomycetota; class Actinomycetes; order Kitasatosporales; family Streptomycetaceae; genus Kitasatospora; species Kitasatospora sp. YST-16. The sequence continues at coordinate 1,074,952 of NZ_CP113837.1, read as the reverse complement.
TGCAGACCCGGCTCTCGCTCTCCGGCACCGACATCGCGTAGCTCGGCGCCCCGGTCGGACTGGGCAGCGGCCGGTCCAGCAGGCAGGCCACCTTGAGCATCGGCGCGTACGTGCTCGCCGCCAGGTACGGCCGCTCCCCGTCCGGGAGGTCGTCCCCGCGCAACTCCAGCGCCAGCGGCGCGGGCACCGCCAGCACCACCTGCCGGGCCCGCACCCGCGTCCCGTCCGCGAACTCCACCCGCACGCCGGCCGCCCCCGGGCCCGGCTCCTCCCGGACGGCGGTCACCCGCCGCCCCAGCTCCACCGGCAGCCGTTCGGCCAGCCGGCGGGCCAGCGTGTCCATCCCGTCCCGGTAGGTCATCCAGCGCGCTCCGGCCCCGCCCACCGACAGCAGGGTGGCCACCATCGGGGCGACGGCCGAGCTCTCCGGCCGCCAGCCGAAGCAGTGGCTGGAGAGCGGTTGCAGCATCGCGGCGAGCAGTTCCTCCCGCCCCGCCGAGCCGGCGCAGTACTCGCTCAGCGTGGCGTCCCGGCTGGGCGCGGTCTCCGGCCGGTCGGGGTCGAACCCCCGCCAGGCGGTGCCGAGTTCGGCGACGAAGCGCAGCCACGCCCAGCGTCCCCGCCAGGACAGCCCGGCGCCGGTCAGCAGGCCCTTCGGGTGCCCGAGGTGGGCGTGCGCCCGCCCGTGCCGCCACAGCGCGAACCCGGGTTCGATCACCGGCACCTCGGACTCCGGCACGCCCACCGCCCGGATCAGCTCCCAGGTCGCCTCGTACCCGGCCCCGGCGATGGTCTCCGCGCCCTCGTCGAGCAGCCACCCGTCCACCCGGCTGGAGGCCATCCGCCCACCGATCCGGTCGCCCCCTTCGAAGACCCGCACCGACCGCCCGGCCGCCACCAGGTGGTGCGCCGCGGCCAGCCCGGCGATCCCCGCCCCGACCACCGCGACATCGACCTCGCCCGAACCGCCCGCCGCGTCCCAGCCGTCTTCCGTGCCCACTGCGCCCACTGCACCCACTGCGCCCTCCGCCCTCGTCACGTCAACTCCCGCCCTTCCCCGCCGCGTTCACGTCCACTGCCCGGTCCCGATCCCGGCACTGCCGGCCAGCACCCGGGCCCGCAGCTCGTGCCGCCGCACCTTCCCGGTGGCGGTCCGCGGCACCGCGTCCCAGCCGACCACCAGCGGTTCGGCCAGCGGCGGCAGGTCGCGCACCGCGTCCCGCCAGCGCGCCGGGTCGAGCCCGCCGTCCGCGGTGACCAGCACCGGTTGCGGGCGGCCGTCGGCCACCGACAGCAGGACGGCCTCCTCGACGTCGGGGAGCCGTTCGTGCAGCACGTCCTCGATCTCGACGCAGCTCATCCCGGGCACCATGTCGACCTCCCGGTCGAGCACCAGGACCCGGCCGTCGCGGGTGCGCACCCCGAGGTCCCCGGTGTTGAACCAGCCGCGGTCGAGCTTGCGCCCCCACCGCTCCGGCTCGCCCAGGTAGCCGAGGCAGAGCGCCCCGGTGCGGGCGTACAGCATCCCGGTCTCGCCGGGCGGCACCGTCCGGCCGGGCCGGGCCGGGTCGGCGACCTTCACCCGCACCCACCCGGGCACCGGCCGCCCCAGGTCGCGGGTGGTGGGGTGCCGCCCGGCGGGCCCGGCCAGCGCCCCGCGGGTCAGGAACCGGAAGCTCAGCGGCCCGGTCTCGCTCTGCCCCCACCCCTGCATCCAGAGCGGATGCCGCCGCCGGGTGGCGTCCAGGAAGGTCCGCACGGTCGGCGGGTGCATCGCGTCGAAGGTCGAGATGAACAGCCGCACGTCCCGGAACGGATTCGACCCCGCGGCCCCCGCGGCCCCCGTCGACCCCGCGGCCCCCGTCGAGCCTGCCGACCCAGCCGACCCCGCCGCCGGTTCCGCCAGCGCCTGCCAGCGCACGTAGCTGGACGGCAGCGCCTCCATGACGGTCGGCGGGTGGCTGCGCAGCAGCGCGGCGGCCGTCGACGGGTCCGAGTCGGGCAGCAGCACGACGGTCCGCGGGGCCCGCCAGAACGCGCTGACGGTCCAGGTCAGCGCCCGCCCGTGGGCGAACGAGACGGCGCTGGCCACGGTGTCCGCGCGGCGCACCGACAGCACCGGCCAGGGGCGCGCCTCGAACGCCGACAGCCGCCGGATCAGCGTCCGGGTGGAGTGCACCACCAGTTTGGGGACGCCGGTGGTGCCGGAGGTGTGGATGACCGCCAGCGGCTCGTCCTCCCCGCGCCCGCGCACCGCCGGCACCGGCCCGCCGCGCAGGTCGTCCACCGCCAGCGCGCCCTCGGCGGGCCCGTCCAGGCAGACCGTCCGCCCGGCCAGCGCGGTCAGTTCCACCCCGGCGGCCCGCGCCCCGCCGAGCACGTCCCGCTGGGTGACCAGCACGTCCGGCCGCAGCCGCCGCAGCAGCGCCGCCAGCCCGTCCGGCGGCACCCGGTCCGACAGCAGCGCGGGCACCGCCCCGATCCGGGCCGCCGCGCAGGCCAGCAGCACGTAGTCCCAGTGGTTGCGCTTGACGACCGCCACCGACGACCCGGGCCCGGCCCCGGCCGCCACCAGCCAGGCCGCGGTCTCCCGTACCAGCTCGGCCACCTGCCCGGTGTCGTACGCGGTGCCCCGCTCCGGCGCCAGGTCCAGCGGACGCCCCAACTGGACGTTCACCGAAGGACGTTGCTCGGCCAGCGTGTCGAACAGCGGCCCCAGGTCCAACGGCAGCCGCCCGAACAACACCCCCATCCCGCTGCGCCCCATCCCGCTGCGCCCCGTCCCGCTGCGCCCCGTCCCGCTGCGCCCCGTCCCGCTGCGCCCCGTCCCGCTGCGCCCCGTCCCGCTGCGCCCCGTCCCGCTGCGTCCCGCCCCGCCGGTCACAGCCCCGCCGGTCACAGCCCACCGCCGAACACCGCGAGGCCCAGGTCCACGCCGACCAGCAGCGCGCAGCACACCCGGTGCAGGTGGATCCCCAGCCGGCGGGCGAGCAGGATCTCGCCGCGGACGAACCCGAGCACCCACTGCCGGGCCCGCAGCGCGATCACCGGCGCCATCACCAGCGGGAACCACCACGGCGCGACCCCGACCGCCGCCGAGCCCACCAGCAGCACCGCCTCCAGCGCCGAACACCCGGCCACGAACGCCGCGTTGCCGCGCGGCGGGAGCAGCACCGCGGCGGTCTTCCGGCCCACCGCCCGGTCGCCGGGGATGTCGTTGGTGTTGGAGTACACGCCGAACAGCAGCGGGCCGAGCCCGAACACCAGCGCCTGCACCACCGCGAACCCGTCGAACCGCCCGGTCAGCAGCCCGTACAGCGGGAGCACGAAGAACCAGCCCAGTGCGGCCAGGAAGAACTCCTGGAAGCCGTTGTAGCTGATCCGCAGCCACCAGGTGTACTGGAACCCGAACACCGCCAGCGCCGCCGTCCCGGCCACCGCCCACCAGGGCCGGGCGGGCGCCGCCGCGACGGCCGCCGCCCAGCACAGCACGCAGGCCGCGACCGCCGCCCACCCGAACCGGATAGCCTGACGCTCCGTCAGCGTCCCGGCCACCAGCGGCTTCCGGGCCAGCCGCCGGGCGGGCGCGTCCGGCCCGTAGTTCACCGCGTCGCTGCCGTCCCGGTACCCGGTGACGTCGTCGAAGGTGCACATGGCCGCGCTCATGGCGACCTCGCCCGCCAGGAACAGCACCAGCACCACCAGGACCGTCCCGGCCCCGCCACCCGCCCCCGAGGCCAGGACCATCGCGGCCACCAGCGGGACGCTCAGGTAGTAGTCCCAGATGTCGAGCTTGGCCAGCCTGGCGTACGCCCGCCAGGGGATCGGGGCCGCCTCGGAGGCAGCGGGAAGTGCGACGTGCTCCACGGGAAACGCAGTCCTCTCGACGGCGGCCGCAACCCGGGACGCGACTGCCGCGGGGGGCCGGAGACAACGGGCCGACCGCGCTGACGGTGCGCCAATTCGCCGCGACGGACGAGGAGTCGGCGCTCGTCATCATGACACAGTGCGACCGTTCGGCCGCATTCCTGCCATCAGACAAAAAGCGGGCGATCGGCTTTTCCGTCGACCGCCCGTGCGATCATCCGACCGCTTTTCCGCAATTCCGTACTACGCGGAGAAACTCCCCGCCCCGCCCGGCACGTGCGTCCCGTAACCCGGCTGCACCACCACCGACGGGCCGAGGCAGAACGGGTTGCCGTACACCTTCACCGGCCGGTCCGTCTGGTTGGTCAACACGTGTGCCAACGTGGGAAGTTGCTGACATCCGGCCGGGTCGACGTAGGTGTCCAGCGGCTGCGCCTCGGTCGAGAACACCACCACGTCGCCGACCGCCGGGCCCCCGGCCGCCGGAGCGGGCGCCGCCAGTCCGAGCACCGAACCCGCAGCCATCAGGGAAACCAGAATCGCTCGCACAATCATCCTTAATGAACAGTCAACTCCCGTGCCCTTCACGGGACCACCCCATCGCTACCGTGCGCACACCTCCGAATTCCAACGCCGCCCACCGGATTCACCCGCCCGGCCGGACCGCACCCCCGCCCGCCCCGCGCCGACCGCACCCCCGCACGCCCCCGCCCCCGGTCCACCCGACTCCACCCCGCCCGCCATCCGCCCGGACTACCATCGCCCCCATGACGACCCAGCCGTCCGCCCGCCCCGCCCCCTTCGGCCCCAACACCCACTGCCACTGGTGCGGGACGCCCTACCCGGCCGGCACCACGGCCTGGCCGCGCACCTGCCCCGGCTGCCACGAGATCAGCTACCGCAACCCGCTCCCGGTCACCGTCGCACTGCTCCCGATCCACCACCCCGACGGCGACACCCGGCTGACCGTCATCCGCCGCACCATCGAACCCGGCTACGGCCTGCTCGCCCTGCCCGGCGGCTACATCGACTACGGCGAGAGCTGGCAGCAGGCCGCCGTCCGCGAACTGCGCGAGGAGACCGGCATCCTGGCCGACCCGGCCGAGGCCCGCCTGGTCGCCACCGACTCCGACACCCTCGGCGGCTTCCTCTGCCTGTTCGCCCTCCTCCCCGCCCGCAACCTGGCCGACCTGCCGCCCTCCGTCCCCACCGACGAGACCGACGGCTGGCAGCTCGCCACCGCCGACACCCCGCTCGCCTTCCCCTTCCACACCCGGGTCGCCCGCGCCTGGTTCGACGGCGAGTACCTGCGCCTCTGAACCCGCTCCGGGCCCGGCCGGTCAGCGCCCCAGCACCGCCATCGCCGCGTTGTGCCCCGGGATCCCGCTCACCCCGCCCCCGCGCACCGCCCCGGCCCCGCACACCAGCACCCGCGGATGCCCGGTCCCCACCCCCCACCGCCCCACGTCCGGGCCCTCGTCCCCGCCCCCGAACGGGAACGCCAGGTCCCGGTGGAAGATGTTCCCGCCCGGCAGCCGCAGGTCCGCCGCCAGGTCCAGCGGCCCGCGCACCTCCAGGCACGGCCGTCCCTCCCCGTCCACCGCCAGGCAGTCCGCCAACGGCTCCGCCAGCACCCCGTCCAACGCCGCCAGCACCCCCGCCAGCGCCGCCTCCCGCACCCCCTCCGGATCCCCGGCGAACAGCCGGGCCGGCAGCTGCAGCCCGAACAGCGTCAACGTCTGCGCCCCCGCCGGGACGCCCGGCCCCAGGATCGACCGGTCCGCCAGCGAGTGGCAGTAGATCTCCGACGGCGCGGGGGAGGGCAGCCGCCCCGCCGCCGCGTCCCGGTACGCCCCCTCCAGCTCCCGGTAGGACTCCGCGATGTGGAACGTCCCCCCGAACGCGTCCCGCACGTCCACCGCCCCGTCCCGCAGCCGCGGCAACCGGCGCAGCAGCATGTTCACCTTCAGCTGCGCCCCCTCCGGCGCGGGTTCCCCGCCGCCCCCGCCACCCACCAGCCGCTCCAGCTCCGCCGGCGCCGCGTTGCACAGCACCCAGCGCGCCCCCACCCGCCGCTGCACCCCGTCCGCGTCCAGGTACCCGACCTCGGCCGGCCCCGCCGCACCCCCCGGGTCCACCGCCACCACCTCGCACCCCGTCCGCAGCTCCGCCCCGCCCGCCAGCGCCGCCTCCGCGAGCGCCCCGGTCACCGCCCCCATCCCGCCCACCGGCACGTCCCAGTCACCCGTCCCGCCGCCCACCACGTGGTACAGGAAGCACCGGTTCTGCCGCAGCGAAGGATCGTGCGCGTGCGAGAACGTCCCGATCAGCGCGTCCGTCAGCACCACCCCCCGCACCACGTCGTCCGCGAACCGCCGCTCCAACGCCTCGCCCAACGGCCGCTCGAACAACTCCCCCCACGCCACCGGATCGTCCACCCGCGCCCGCAGCTCCGCCCGCGACGGCAACGGCTCCGTCAACGACGGGAACACCCGCTCCGCGACCCGCCCGGTCATCCCGTAGAACTCCCGCCACGCCGCGAACTCCCGCTCCCCACCCGTCAGTTCACGGAACGACTCGGCCGTCCGCCGCTCGTCCCCGCCGTCCACCAGCAACCCCCCGACCCGCCCGTCCCGCTCCCACGGCGTGTACGAGGAGATCCGCCGCCGCCGCAACTCCACCCGCACCCCCAGCTCCGCCAGGATCCGCCGCGGCAACAGGCTCACCAGGTACGAGTACCGCGACAGCCGCGCGTCCACCCCCGCGAACGCCCGCTCCGACACCGCCGCCCCGCCCAGGTGCCCCGACCGCTCCAGCACCAGCACCCGCAGCCCGGCCCGCCCCAGGTACCCGGCCGCCACCAGCCCGTTGTGCCCGCCACCCACGATCACCACGTCATAAGCCACCGTCATCCCGCCGGTCTACCACCTCCCACCAGCACCCACCAGCACCCCGACCGCGTGACCCTGGACCCCCGGACGATCACGTGGCATGGTCAGCACCGTCAGCACCCACGGACGGCCCCGCCACGAGCCCAGCCGTCCCCACCCCGGCCTGGAGACCACCACGTGAGCACCCCTCCGACCCCCCAGGACCACCTCGAACCGCTGTGGCGCCCCGACCCGGCCCGCGCCGCCGCCAGCCGCCTGGTCGACTTCCAGCGCTGGGCCGCCGCCCACCACGGAGCCCCCGCCGCCCCGCTCGCCCCGGTCACCACCGACGCCGAGGCCGCCACCCGCTACGCCGACCTCCACCGCTGGTCCACCGAGGACCTCACCCGCTTCTGGACGGCCGTCACCGAGTACTTCGACGTCCGCTTCCACACCCCGCCCACCGCCGTCCTCGCCGAACCCGCCACCATGCCCGGCGCGAAGTGGTTCCCCGGCGCCACCCTCAACTACGCCGAGCACGCCCTGCGCGCCGCCGAGGACCCGGCCAACGCCGACCGCCCCGCCATCCTCCACCTGGACGAGCGCACCACCGAGCCGGTCGCCACCACCTGGCCCGAACTCCGCCGCCAGGTCGGCTCCCTCGCCGCGGCACTGCGCGCGAACGGCGTCCGCCCCGGCGACCGCGTCAGCGCCTACCTGCCCAACATCCCGCAGGCCGCCGTCGCCCTCCTCGCCACCGCCGCCGTCGGCGCCACCTGGACCAGCTGCGCCCCCGACTTCGGCGCCCGCAGCGTCCTCGACCGCCTCCAGCAGATCGAACCCACCGTCCTGTTCGCCGTCGACGGCTACCACTACGGCGGCAAGGACCACGACCGCACCGAGGTGGTCGCCGAACTCCGCCGCGAACTCCCCACCCTCACCACCGTCATCCACGTCCCACTCCTCGACACCCCCGCCCCCGAAGGCACCCTCTCCTACGACGACCTCGTCTCCTCCGACACCACCCCCGTCTTCGAACCCGTCCCCTTCGACCACCCCCTCTGGGTCCTCTACTCCTCCGGCACCACCGGCCTCCCCAAGGCCATCGTGCAGAGCCAGGGCGGCATCCTGGTCGAACACCTCAAGCAGGCCGCCCTCCACCTCGACCTCGGCCCCGACGACCGGTTCCTCTGGTACACGTCCACCGGCTGGATGATGTGGAACTTCCTGCTGGCCGGCCTGCTCACCGGCACCACGATCGTCACCTACGACGGCAGCCCCGGACACCCCGACACCGGCGCCCTCTGGTCCGTCGCCGCCCGCACCCGCGCCACCGTCCTCGGCACCTCCGCCGCCTACGTCATCGCCAGCCGCAAGGCCGACCTGCACCCCGGCCGCGACCTCGACCTCTCCGCCGTCCGCTGCCTCGGCACCACCGGCTCCCCGCTCCCGCCCGACGGCTTCCAGTGGATCTACGACGAGGTCAAGTCCGACCTCTGGCTCGCCTCGGTCAGCGGCGGCACCGACGTCTGCTCCTGCTTCGTCGGCGGCGTCCCCACCCTCCCCGTCCACCTCGGCGAGATCCAGGCCCCCTGCCTCGGCGCCGCCGTCGAGTCCTGGGACACCGAAGGCCACCCGCACACCGACACCGTCGGCGAACTCGTCGTCACCAAGCCCCTCCCGTCCATGCCCACCGGCTTCTGGAACGACCCGGACGGCCACCGCTACCACGACAGCTACTTCGACACCTACCCCGGCACCTGGCGCCACGGCGACTGGATCACCGCCACCTCCCGCGGCACCGTCGTCATCCACGGCCGCTCCGACTCCACCCTCAACCGCCAGGGCGTCCGGATGGGCTCCGCCGACATCTACGAGGTGGTCGAACGCCTCCCCGAGATCGCCGAGTCCCTGGTCATCGGCCTCGAAGAGCCCGACGGCGGCTACTGGATGCCGCTGTTCGTCGTCCTCGCCCCCGGCGCCGCACTCGACGACGACCTCACCGCCCGGATCCGCACCTCGCTGCGCACCGAACTCTCCCCGCGCCACGTCCCCGACGAGGTGATCACCGTCGCGGGCCTCCCGCACACCCTCACCGGCAAGCGTCTCGAAGTCCCCGTCAAGCGCCTGCTCGGCGGCACCCCCCTCACCCAGGCCGTCAACCCCGGCTCCGTCGACAACCTCGACCACCTGCGCTTCTTCGAACAGCTCGCCACCACCCGCAAGCAGTCCTGATCGCACAAGGCCCCGAGGGGCCCCGCTGCCACCCCCCACGGCAGCAGCGGGACCCCTCGGGAGACCACACCCCTCCTCCTACTGCCCGGACAGCACCTGCTCCGCCGCCGCCCGCGCCTCCTCGGCCGTGTCCGCCGCCCGCGCCGCCTCCGCCGCCCGCTGGCACTGCGCCAACGACGCCCGCGCCAACGCCGCCCGCACGTACGGGATCGACGCCGCCCCCATCGACAGACTGGTCACCCCCAGCCCCGTCAACACGCACGCCAGCAGCGGATCCGCCGCCGCCTCCCCGCACACCCCGCAGCTCTTCCCGGCCGCCTTCGCCGCGTCCGCCGCCGCCGCGATCAGGTCCAGCAGCGCCGGCTGCCACGGATCCTGCAACCGCGCCAACGACCCCACCTGCCGGTCCGCCGCGAACGCGTACTGCGCCAGGTCGTTCGTCCCCAGCGACAGGAACTCCACCTCCCGCAGCACCGCCGCCGCCCGCAGCGCGGCCGACGGAATCTCCACCATCGCCCCGTACTTGGCGTCCAGCCCCACCTCCCGGCAGGCCGCCGCGAACGCCCGCGCGTCCACCCCGTCCGCCACCATCGGCGCCATCACCTCCAGGCGCACCGTCAACCCCTCCGCCGCCCGCGCCAACGCCCGCAACTGCGACCGCAGCACCTCCGGGTGCTCCAACAGCGTCCGCAACCCGCGCACCCCCAGCGCCGGATTCGGCTCGTCCCCGGGCGTCAGGAACTCCAACGGCTTGTCCGCCCCCGCATCCAGCACCCGCACCACCACCCGACCCCCCGGAAACGCCTCCAGCACCTTCCGGTACGCCTCGACCTGCTTGTCCTCACCCGGCGCCTTCGCCGAGTCGTCCAGGAACAGGAACTCGGTCCGGAACAGCCCGACCCCCTCCGCCCCGTTCTCCAACGCCGCCGGTACGTCCGCCGGCCCGCCCACGTTCGCCAGCAACGGCACCATGAACCCGTCCGACGTCCGCCCCGGCCCGCTCGAAGCCGCCAGCGCCGCCTTCCGCTCCGCCGCCTGCCGCCGCAACTCCTCCTGCCGCTCCGCCGAAGGCTCCACCAGCACCTCGCCCGAACCCCCGTCGACCGCCACCACCACCCCCTCCGCCAACCCCGTCGCCCCCGCCAGCGCCACCACCGCCGGCACCCCCATCGCCCGCGCCAGGATCGCGCTGTGCGACGTCGGCCCGCCCTCCTCCGTCACGAACCCCAGCACCAGCGACGGATCCAGCAACGCCGTGTCCGCCGGCGCCAGGTCCCGCGCCAGCAGCACGTACGGCTCGTCACTGTCCGGCACCCCCGGCATCGGCACCCCCAACAGCCGCGCCACGATCCGGTTCCGCACGTCGTCCAGGTCCGCCACCCGCCCGGCCAGGTACTCACCCGCCGCCGCCAGAAGCTCCCGGTACGCCGCGAACGCGTCGTACACCCCGCGCTCCGCACTGCTCCCCGACTCGATCCGCCGGTTCACGTCCGCCAGCAGCTCCGGGTCCTGCGCCATCAACGCCTGCGCCTCCAGCACCGCCTGCGCCTCACCCCCCGCCAGGTTCCCGCGCGCCACCAGGTCCGCGGCCACCGCATCCACCGCCGCCTGCGCCCGGGCCTGCTCCCGCGGCACCTGCTCCGCCGACACCTGGGTCACCGGCGGCTCCAGCACCGCCGTCCCCATGTGCCGCACCTGCCCGATGGCGACCCCGTGACTGACCCCCACGCCCCGCAGCGTCCGCTCCATGGTTCCGAAACCCCTTCGCCGTCAGTCGCCGTACGTTCCGTCAGTTCCAGATGAACAGCTCGCCGCCGGCCGTGACCTCACCGGACTCCGCCACCCCACTCAACTGCTCCGCCGACGCCTCCAGCGCCACGATCGGCGAGATCGGCGACTTCCCCGCCGCCTCCACTGCCGCCGGATTCCACTTGATCACCGGCTGCCCCCGCTGCACCCGGTCCCCCTTGTGCACCAACAGCTCGAACCCCTCCCCATTGAGCTGCACCGTGTCGATCCCCAAGTGCGTCAGCACCCCGTGCCCGTTCTCGTCCATCACCACGAACGCGTGCGGATGCATCGACACCACCTGCCCGTCCACCGGAGCCACCGCCTCGATCGGCTCCCGCAACGGATCGATGGCCGTCCCCGGCCCCACCATGGCTCCCGCGAACACCGGGTCGGGAACGTTGGCGAGGCCGACAGCGCGACCGGCAAGCGGCGACGTAACAGTGGTCATGGTGGAGCCTCCCAGGTACGGAGTACATCGCGTGCGGCCGCGGGGCAGCGGCCCATTGATCGACTGAACCCAAATTACGTCAACTTCGGACATCTCATGTCATAACGCCCACCAGCCGCCCGAGTGAAGATCCCCTCCCACCCCAACCGAGCCGCACACGAACCGACCGCCCCGCACCATCCCCGCCAACCCCACCGCCCGCAAGTGGTCTAGTCCTCTTGGCCGACCCGCCGCACTCTACGGCATCCGAGTGACCCCCCACCCGCCCCGCCCGCCCACTCTCCGCGAGCCCAACCGGGTGACTCCACCCCGCCTCGATTAGGCACTCGGCCGCCGACCCGCTATGGTTGCTCAGGTCGCCGCGCAACGGCGGTAAACAGAGCAAGTCAGGCAAGTAAAGCTCCGGTCAACGCCGAGTAAACGGTCTGGTAGGCTGGAAACACGAAAGAACGAAGCGCCCGGAGGGTCCGCAGGAATGCGGTCCGAAGGAAGTGTCCGTTCCTTGAGAACTCAACAGCGTGCCAAAAGTCAACGCCAGATATGTTGACATCCCCGGCCTCGACGTCTTGTCGGGGTTGGAGATTCCTTTTGAAGTAAAACACTAGCGAGGACGCAGTGCGCGGGGCCGCCTTATTCCGGTGGTTGCCGTGCCGCTCCCCGTGGAGACATTCACGGAGAGTTTGATCCTGGCTCAGGACGAACGCTGGCGGCGTGCTTAACACATGCAAGTCGAACGGTGAAGCCCTTCGGGGTGGATCAGTGGCGAACGGGTGAGTAACACGTGGGGAATCTGCCCTGAACTCTGGGACAAGCCTTGGAAACGAGGTCTAATACCGGATACGACCGCAGGATGCATGTTCTGTGGTGGAAAGCTCCGGCGGTTCAGGATGATCCCGCGGCCTATCAGCTTGTTGGTGGGGTAACGGCCCACCAAGGCGACGACGGGTAGCCGGCCTGAGAGGGCGACCGGCCACACTGGGACTGAGACACGGCCCAGACTCCTACGGGAGGCAGCAGTGGGGAATATTGCACAATGGGCGAAAGCCTGATGCAGCGACGCCGCGTGAGGGATGACGGCCTTCGGGTTGTAAACCTCTTTCAGCAGGGAAGAAGCGCAAGTGACGGTACCTGCAGAAGAAGCACCGGCTAACTACGTGCCAGCAGCCGCGGTAATACGTAGGGTGCGAGCGTTGTCCGGAATTATTGGGCGTAAAGAGCTCGTAGGCGGCCTGTCGCGTCGGATGTGAAAGCCCGGGGCTCAACCCCGGGTCTGCATTCGATACGGGCAGGCTGGAGTGTGGTAGGGGAGATCGGAATTCCTGGTGTAGCGGTGAAATGCGCAGATATCAGGAGGAACACCGGTGGCGAAGGCGGATCTCTGGGCCATTACTGACGCTGAGGAGCGAAAGCGTGGGGAGCGAACAGGATTAGATACCCTGGTAGTCCACGCCGTAAACGTTGGGAACTAGGTGTTGGCGACATTCCACGTCGTCGGTGCCGCAGCTAACGCATTAAGTTCCCCGCCTGGGGAGTACGGCCGCAAGGCTAAAACTCAAAGGAATTGACGGGGGCCCGCACAAGCAGCGGAGCATGTGGCTTAATTCGACGCAACGCGAAGAACCTTACCAAGGCTTGACATACACCGGAAACGTCCAGAGATGGGCGCCCCCTTGTGGTCGGTGTACAGGTGGTGCATGGTTGTCGTCAGCTCGTGTCGTGAGATGTTGGGTTAAGTCCCGCAACGAGCGCAACCCTTGTTCTGTGTTGCCAGCGAGTAATGTCGGGGACTCACAGGAGACTGCCGGGGTCAACTCGGAGGAAGGTGGGGACGACGTCAAATCATCATGCCCCTTATGTCTTGGGCTGCACACGTGCTACAATGGCCGGTACAAAGGGCTGCGATGCCGCGAGGCGGAGCGAATCCCAAAAAGCCGGTCTCAGTTCGGATTGGGGTCTGCAACTCGACCCCATGAAGTTGGAGTTGCTAGTAATCGCAGATCAGCATGCTGCGGTGAATACGTTCCCGGGCCTTGTACACACCGCCCGTCACGTCACGAAAGTCGGTAACACCCGAAGCCGGTGGCCTAACCCGTAAGGGGAGGAGCCGTCGAAGGTGGGACCAGCGATTGGGACGAAGTCGTAACAAGGTAGCCGTACCGGAAGGTGCGGCTGGATCACCTCCTTTCTAAGGAGCACATAGCCGAATGCGAGCGCATGTCTCGCACGGTTGCTCATGGGTGGAACGTTGACTATTCGGCACACACGGTATGGACCTGCCAGTACTGCCCCTCGGGGCGTGGAAGACAGGGACAGCTTGGTGTGTCGGGCACGTTGTTGGGTCCTGAGGGAACGGGAGTTGCCTCATGGATGCCGGCCTCATGCCGGGCGCTCCTTGTTGGGGGTGTCGGGTTTGGGTGTCTGGTCGTTGTTTGAGAACTGCACAGTGGACGCGAGCATCTGTGGCCAAGTTTTTAAGGGCGCACGGTGGATGCCTTGGCACCAGGAACCGATGAAGGACGTGGGAGGCCGCGATAGGCCCCGGGGAGCTGTCAACCGAGCTTTGATCCGGGGGTGTCCGAATGGGGAAACCCGGCAGTCGTCATGGGCTGTCACCCATACCTGAACACATAGGGTATGTGGAGGGAACGCGGGGAAGTGAAACATCTCAGTACCCGCAGGAAGAGAAAACAACCGTGATTCCGGGAGTAGTGGCGAGCGAAACCGGATGAGGCCAAACCGTGGTGGTGTGAGACCCGGCAGGGGTTGCCGCGACGGGGTTGTGGGAGTGGGCTTGATCGGTCTGCCGGCCGGTCGGCGAGTCAGAAACCGTTGGTGTAGTCGAAGGACATGCGAAAGGTCCGGCGTAGAGGGTAAGACCCCCGTAGACGAAACATCAGCGGCTTGCTTGCTCATTTCCCAAGTAGCACGGGGCCCGAGAAATCCCGTGTGAATCTGGCGGGACCACCCGCTAAGCCTAAATATTCCCTGGTGACCGATAGCGGATAGTACCGTGAGGGAATGGTGAAAAGTACCGCGGGAGCGGAGTGAAATAGTACCTGAAACCGTGTGCCTACAAGCCGTGGGGGCAGCCTTCGGGCTGTGACTGCGTGCCTTTTGAAGAATGAGCCTGCGAGTTTGCGGTGTGTAGCGAGGTTAACCCGTGTGGGGTAGCCGTAGCGAAAGCGAGTCCGAATAGGGCGTTCGAGTTGCATGCCCAAGACCCGAAGCGGAGTGATCTAGCCATGGGCAGGTTGAAGCGCGGGTAAGACCGTGTGGAGGACCGAACCCACCAGGGTTGAAAACCTGGGGGATGACCTGTGGTTAGGGGTGAAAGGCCAATCAAACTCCGTGATAGCTGGTTCTCCCCGAAATGCATTTAGGTGCAGCGTCGCGTGTTTCTTGCCGGAGGTAGAGCACTGGATAGGCGATGGGCCTTACCGGGTTACTGACCTTAGCCAAACTCCGAATGCCGGTAAGTGAGAGCGCGGCAGTGAGACTGTGGGGGATAAGCTCCATGGTCGAGAGGGAAACAGCCCAGAACACCGACTAAGGTCCCTAAGCGTGTGCTAAGTGGGAAAGGATGTGGAGTCGCAGAGACAACCAGGAGGTTGGCTTAGAAGCAGCCACCCTTGAAAGAGTGCGTAATAGCTCACTGGTCAAGTGATTCCGCGCCGACAATGTAGCGGGGCTCAAGCACACCACCGAAGTCGTGTCATTGCAGCAATAGGGCCAACGCCTGCTGTGATGGGTAGGGGAGCGTCGTGTGCCGGGTGAAGCAGCCGAGGAATCGAGTTGTGGACGGTTCACGAGTGAGAATGCAGGCATGAGTAGCGATACAAGAGTGGGAAACTCTTGCGCCGATTGACCAAGGGTTCCTGGGTCAAGCTGATCTGCCCAGGGTAAGTCGGGACCTAAGGCGAGGCCGACAGGCGTAGTCGATGGACAACGGGTTGATATTCCCGTACCCGCTTTGAAGCGCCAACGTCGAACCTCTTGATGCTAAGCCCGTGAAGCCGCCCGGAGTCTTCGGACGATGGGACGTGGTGGAGCCGGTGACCCAACGGGGTAGTAGGTGAGCGATGGGGTGACGCAGGAAGGTAGTCCAGCCCGGGCGGTGGTAGTCCCGGGGTAAGGGTGTAGGACGTTGCGTAGGCAAATCCGCGCAACACGAAGTCTGAGACCTGATGCCGAGCCGATTGTGGTGAAGTGGATGATCCTATGCTGTCGAGAAAAGCCTCTAGCGAGTTTCATGGCGGCCCGTACCCCAAACCGACTCAGGTGGTCAGGTAGAGAATACCGAGGCGTTCGGGTGAACTGTGGTTAAGGAACTCGGCAAAATGCCCCCGTAACTTCGGGAGAAGGGGGGCCATTGCTGGTGACGGGACGTGCTCCCTGAGCTGGTGGTGGCCGCAGAGACCAGCGAGAAGCGACTGTTTACTAAAAACACAGGTCCGTGCGAAGCCGTAAGGCGATGTATACGGACTGACGCCTGCCCGGTGCTGGAACGTTAAGGGGACCGGTTAGTCCGATTTCGGTCGGGCGAAGCTGAGAACTTAAGCGCCAGTAAACGGCGGTGGTAACTATAACCATCCTAAGGTAGCGAAATTCCTTGTCGGGTAAGTTCCGACCTGCACGAATGGCGTAACGACTTCTCGACTGTCTCAACCACAGGCCCGGTGAAATTGCATTACGAGTAAAGATGCTCGTTTCGCGCAGCAGGACGGAAAGACCCCGGGACCTTTACTATAGCTTGATATTGGTGTTCGGTTCGGCTTGTGTAGGATAGGTGGGAGACTGTGAAGCGGCAACGCCAGTTGTCGTGGAGTCGTCGTTGAAATACCACTCTGGTCGTGCTGGATGTCTAACCTGGGTCCGTGATCCGGATCAGGGACAGTGTCTGGTGGGTAGTTTAACTGGGGCGGTTGCCTCCTAAAGGGTAACGGAGGCGCCCAAAGGTTCCCTCAGCCTGGTTGGCAATCAGGTGTTGAGTGTAAGTGCACAAGGGAGCTTGACTGTGAGACTGACGGGTCGAGCAGGTACGAAAGTAGGGACTAGTGATCCGGCGGTGGCTTGTGGAAGCGCCGTCGCTCAACGGATAAAAGGTACCCCGGGGATAACAGGCTGATCTTCCCCAAGAGTCCATATCGACGGGATGGTTTGGCACCTCGATGTCGGCTCGTCGCATCCTGGGGCTGGAGTAGGTCCCAAGGGTTGGGCTGTTCGCCCATTAAAGCGGTACGCGAGCTGGGTTTAGAACGTCGTGAGACAGTTCGGTCCCTATCCGCTGTGCGCGTAGGAGTGTTGAGAAGGGCTGTCCCTAGTACGAGAGGACCGGGACGGACGAACCTCTGGTGTGCCAGTTGTCCTGCCAAGGGCATGGCTGGTTGGCTACGTTCGGGAGGGATAACCGCTGAAAGCATCTAAGCGGGAAGCCTGCTTCGAGATGAGCACTCCCACCTCCTTGAGAGGGTAAGGCTCCCAGTAGACGACTGGGTTGATAGGCCGGATATGGAAGCCCTGTGAGGGGTGGAGTTGACCGGTACTAATAGGCCGAGGGCTTGTCCTCAGTTGCTCGCGTCCACTGTGTTGTTCTGAAACAACGACCCCCCGCCGGGGAGACCCGGCCGGGCGGTGCATAGTTTCATAGTGTTTCGGTGGTCATAGCGTGAGGGAAACGCCCGGTTACATTCCGAACCCGGAAGCTAAGCCTCACAGCGCCGATGGTACTGCAGGGGGGACCCTGTGGGAGAGTAGGACGCCGCCGAACAATCATTGTGGGAAAGCCCCCTGACGGGAAGTCAGGGGGCTTTCTTGTTGTAGGGTCGGTCCCGCACGGTTGTCGGTGGTTAATACAGGAGGCTCCGCACAGTGGAGGTCCAGGAGACGCGCGTTCAGACTGATCGGGTCCTCACGATCCCGAATCTGCTGAGCATGGCTCGGCTGGTGGGCGTGCCGGTCTTTTTGTGGTTGGTGCTGTGGCCGGTCTTCGGGGGGCCGAAGAACGACGGGTGGGCGATCGTCGTTCTGATGTTGAGCGGGGTCAGTGACTACCTGGACGGGAAGCTGGCTCGGCGGTGGGGGCAGATCAGCCGGCTGGGGCAGTTGCTGGACCCGGCCGCGGACCGGTTGTACATCGTGTCGACGCTGGTGGGGTTGACCTGGCGGGAGATCCTGCCCTGGTGGTTGACGGCGTTGCTGGTGGCGCGGGAGGCGTTCGTCGGGGTGGTGCTGCTGCGGCTTAACCGGGCGGGTTACGGGCCGTTGAACGTGAGTTTCCTGGGGAAGGCGGCGACGTTCAATCTGATGTACGCGTTTCCGCTTCTGCTGCTGGGGGTGGGCCAGGGGTGGGTGCACCAGGTTGCGGGGGTGGTGAGTTGGGCGTTCATCTGGTGGGGGACGACGCTGTACTGGTGGGCCGGTGCCCTGTATGCGGTGCAGGCCCGGCAGATCCTCCAGGCGGAGCGCTCGGTTGCCGTTTGAGATCAGCCTGAGACGTTTTACACGGCCTCCACGGTGAGTCGGACGTTTTCTTCCGGGTAGGGATGCGTCGGACCGGTTTGATGGACCCCGCAGGGGTTCACCACCGCGAAGGAGGACGCACCCGTAATGAAAGCCGTTGTGATGGCGGGCGGGGAGGGCACTCGACTCCGCCCCATGACTTCCAGCATGCCCAAGCCGCTGCTGCCGGTGGCCAATCGGCCGATCATGGAGCATGTGCTGCGGCTGCTGAGGCGACACGGCCTCAACGACACCGTGGTGACCGTGCAGTTCTTGGCGTCGTTGGTCAAGAACTACTTCGGTGATGGTGAGGAACTGGGCATGCACCTCACCTATGCCAATGAGGAAACACCGCTGGGGACGGCGGGCAGCGTGAAGAACGCCGAGGACGCGCTGCGGGACGATTCGTTTCTGGTGATCTCGGGCGATGCCCTGACGGACTTCGACCTTTCCGACCTGATTGCCTTTCACCGGGAGAAGGGCGCGCTGGTCACGGTGTGCCTGACCCGGGTGCCGAACCCGTTGGAATTCGGTATCACCATCACGGACGACGAGGGGAAGGTCGAGCGCTTCCTCGAGAAGCCGACCTGGGGGCAGGTGTTCTCGGACACCGTGAACACCGGTATCTACGTGATGGAGCCGGAGGTCTTCGACTACGTGGCGGCCGGCGAGTCGGTCGACTGGTCGAGCGACGTGTTCCCGCAGTTGCTCAAGGAGGGCAAGCCGGTGTTCGGCTACGTCGCCGAGGGCTACTGGGAGGACGTGGGCACGCACGAGAGCTACTTGAAGGCCCAGGCGGACGTCCTGGAGGGGAAGGTCCAGGTCGAGCTGGACGGGTTCGAGATCTCGCCGGGCGTGTGGGTGGCCGAGGGTGCGGAGGTGGACCCGGAGGCGGTGCTGCGGGGGCCGCTGTACATCGGTGACTACGCCAAGGTCGAGGCCGGCGTGGAGTTGCGCGAGCACACCGTGCTGGGGTCGAACGTGGTCGTCAAGCGCGGGGCGTTCCTGCACAAGGCCGTGGTGCACGACAACGTGTACGTGGGGCCGCAGAGCAACCTGCGCGGGTGCGTGGTCGGGAAGAACACCGACGTGATGCGGGCCGCGCGGATCGACGAGGGGGCGGTGATCGGTGACGAGTGCCTGATCGGCGAGGAGTCGATCATCGCGGGCAACGTCCGGGTCTACCCGTTCAAGACGATCGAGGCCGGCGCGTTCGTCAACACCTCGGTGATCTGGGAGTCCCGCGGCCAGGAGCACCTGTTCGGGGTGCGCGGCGTGTCGGGGATCCTGAACGTGGAGATCACGCCGGAGCTGGCCGTGCGGCTGGCGGGGGCGTACGCGACCACGTTGAAGAAGGGCGCGACGGTCACCATCGCGCGTGACCACTCGCGTGGTGCGCGGGCGTTGAAGCGGGCGATGATCTCGGCGCTGCAGACCAGTGCGATCGACGTCCGCGACCTGGAGAACGTGCCGATGCCGGTGGCCCGGCAGGCGACGGCGCGGGGGAGTGCGGGCGGGATCTTCCTGCGGACCACACCGGGGGTGCCGGACTCGCTGGACATCCTGTTCTTCGACGAGCGCGGGGCGGACCTGTCGCAGGCCGGGCAGCGGAAGCTGGACCGGGTGTACTCGCGGCAGGAGTTCCGGCGGGCGTTCCCGGGCGAGATCGGCGACCTGCTGCACCCGGCGAGCGTGTTCGACTCGTACGCGACGAACCTGTTGCGGACGGTGGACACCTCGGGGGTGCGGGAGGCCGGGCTGAAGGTCGTGGTGGACGCGGCGCACGGCAGTGCCGGGCTGGTGCTGCCGAGCATCCTGGGGCGGCTCGGGGTGGAGGCGCTGACGGTGGCCGGCGGCCTGGACGAGGCGCGGCCGACCGAGGACGCGGACTCGCGGCGGGCGGCGCTGGCCAGGCTGGGCGAGCTGGTGGCGTCCTCGCGGGCGGCGTTCGGCGTGCGGTTCGACCCGGTGGGTGAGCGGGTGTCCTTCGTGGACGAGCTCGGCCGGGTGATCCAGGACGACCGGGCGCTGCTGGTGCTGCTGGACCTGGTGGCGGCCGAGCGCCGCTCCGGGCAGGTGGCGCTGCCGGTGACGACGACGCGGATCGCCGAGCAGGTCGCGGCGTACCACGGCACCCAGGTGACCTGGACGACGACCTCGCCGGACGACCTGGCGAAGGCCGCGGCGGCGGACGGCACGATCTTCGGCGGGGACGGGCGCGGCGGCTTCGTGGTGCCCGAGTTCTCCGGGGTGCTGGACGGGGCGGCGGCGTTCGTGCGGCTGGTCGGTCTGGTGGCGCGGACGCAGCTGACGCTGAGCCAGATCGACGCGCGGATCCCGCAGGCGCACATCCAGAAGCGGGACATCGCCACGCCGTGGGCCGCCAAGGGCATGGTGATGCGCTCGGTGGTGGAGGCGGCCGGGAACCGGAAGCTGGACACCACGGACGGCGTGCGGGTGGTCGAGCCGGACGGCCGGTGGACGCTGGTCCTGCCGGACCCGGCGGAGGCCGTCACCCACCTGTGGGCGGAGGGCCCGGACGACGAGGCGACCGAGCGGCTGCTCGACGAGTGGGCCGCGGTCGTGGACGGCGCCGGGAGGTAGTGCGGGGGAAGTGAGGTGGGGGCGGGTTCGGCGGCCCGCCCCCACCCGCTTTTGTCACGATCCTGTGCCGAAACCGTCCTGCGGGGCCCGGGGCTGGTCGTGGGGCACCTCGTGGTCGTGAAACGATGTGGCGCATGCCAGCATCGCCGACGCCGAGTGACCCGGAGGGGCGCTTCCGCCGCCCGGACGCCTCGATGTCCCTGCTGACCACGGTCATGGAGCACTCGCTCGACGACGGGTACGCGGAGGCGGCCCGGGCCCGCGGGGCGGAGGGCAGTTCGCGGCTGCCGTCGACGGCCAAGGGACGGCTGGTGCTGGGCCTGGGCCTGGCGCTGGCGGCGGTCGTGGTGACGGTCGGGGCGGTGAACACGCACGCCGCGGCGCCCGTGCTGGCGAAGGAGCGGGACGCCCTGGTCAGCCGGGTGAACGACGCCAACAAAGCGGCGGACGAGCTGCAGCGGCAGGTCGAGGCGGACCGCGACAAGGTCGAGCGGGCCCAGGACGCGGCGCTGCAGAGCGGCGACGACAGCGGGGCGGAGCAGCTGGCGGCGCGGACCGGGACGGGGGCGATCACCGGGCCTGGCATCAAGCTGGTGATCGACGACGCGTCCGGGAGCGGTTCGGGCGGCAACGTCAGCGATCCGCGGAACACCGGCAGCTACGGCAAGGACGGGCGGGTCAAGGACCACGACCTGCAGTACGCGGTGAACGGGTTGTGGCTGGCCGGCGCGGAGGCGGTGTCCGTGAACGGGCAGCGGCTGACCGCGCTGTCGGCGATCCGGGCGGCCGGCGACGCGATCCTGGTGGACAACCGGCCGCTGGTGCCGCCGTACACGGTGCTGGCGATCGGGGACGGGGCGCGGCTGGCGCAGGCCTTCCAGGACAACGAGGGCGGCCGCTACCTGAAGATCATCCAGGAGAGCTACGGGATCCGTTCGACGGTGTCGACACAGAAGTCGTTGACGCTGCCGGCCGCGCTGGGCGTGACGCTCCGGGTGGCCGGGCCGGAGGCGTCGGCCGAGCCGTCGGGGTCGCCGTCGCCGTCGCCGTCGGCGTCCGGTTCGGGGTCCGCCCTCCCGACGGCCCCGCCGTCCGGCGCGGTGTCGGGTTCGCCCTCGGGGGCGCCGTCGAAGTCCACGCGGTCGACCGCGACGAAGTCCACTTCCACTTCCACCGGAACAGGAGCTGCTACACCGTGATTGCCGTACTGGGTCTGGTGATCGGCGTGATCGTCGGCGTGTTCGTGCAGCCGGAGGTGCCGAACGCGGTGGTGCCGTACCTGCCGATCGCGGTGGTGGCGGCGCTGGACGCGGTGTTCGGCGGCGTGCGGGCGATGCTGGACGGGATCTTCGACGACAAGGTCTTCGTGGTGTCGTTCCTGTCGAACGTCGTGGTGGCGGCGCTGATCGTGTTCCTGGGCGACCAGTTGGGCGTGGGGTCGCAGCTGTCCACCGGCGTGGTGGTGGTGCTGGGCATCCGGATCTTCTCGAACGCTGCGGCGATCCGCCGGCACGTGTTCAGGGCGTAGGGAGCGGCTGTGAGCGGGGAGAAGGAGCCGCGGGAGCGGGACGAGGAGCAGCCGGAGCCGGCCGGGCCGGTCGAACCGGTGGAGCCTGCTGGGCCGACCGAGCCGGCTGCGGCGGCGGAGCCGGTCGAACCCGAGCCGTCGGTGGCGGCGGCCGCGGGGCGGGAGCCGGTGGAGCTGCCCTCGGACGGGCGGACCCGGCTGAAGGCGGCGGTGTGGCCGCCGCGGGTGTCGCGGGGCCAGCTGGTGGTGGCGCTGCTGCTGTTCGCGCTGGGCCTGGCGCTGGCGATCCAGGTGCGCTCGACCAACGACCACAGCGAGCTGCGCGGGGCCCGCCAGGAGGACCTGGTGCGGATCCTGGACGAACTGGACGGCAAGCAGCAGCGTCTCCAGTCGGAGAAGACGCAGCTGGAGCAGTCCCTGGCGCAGTTGGAGAACTCGTCCAACCAGGCCAAGGAGGCCCAGGAGCAGACCCGGAAGAAGGCGGCCGAGCTGGGTGTGCTGGCGGGGACGGAGAAGGCCACCGGGCCGGGGATCGTGCTGACGATCGATGATCCCCAAGGGCAGGTGAAGGCGGATATGCTGCTGGACACCCTGCAGGAACTCCGAGCTGCGGGGGCGGAGGCGATTCAGATCAACGACGTGCGCGTGGTGGCCGGTACGTACTTCACCGACAACTCGTCGGGCGGCGGCGTGCAGATCGACGGGAAGAGCGTCTCGCAGCCGTTCCGCTTCACCGTGGTGGGCAACCCGCAGGACCTGGCTCCGGCGCTCAACATCCCCGGTGGCGTGGTGCGCAGCCTGGAGAACCACCAGGCGCGGGCGACCATCGTCCAGCAGCAGAAGGTGCTGGTGGACGCGCTGGCCGCGCCGAAGCCGTTGCAGTACGGCAAGCCGGCGGCGAAGTGACGGGGCGCGCTCCGTACGGTTCGTCAGCTGCGGGCAGCCCCCGGTGGTGGGTTTCCGCGGCGGGTCGGCGACACTGGGTCTTACCGTTCGTCAGTCCCCGGTCCGATGCCGGGCCCACCGCCACACCGAGCCTTGAACCCTGCCCCGCGGGCGGTTCTGTCACACGCAAGGGGATTCGCCCGTGAGTTTTTTCTCGAAGCTTTTCGGCCGCAACAAGAAGACGGCCGAGGCCCCGACCGCGCGCTACCGGCAGGAGGACGCCGGGGTGCCCCCGATGCGTCCGGCGCCGGACGGGCAGCGTCCGATGTACCGGGACGACGTGACCCAGGGCGCGGGCGTCCCGACCGGGCAGTTCGACGCGGGCTACGGCGCGTCGGTTGATTCGTCGGGCGGGCCGCGCATAGGTTTCGCGTCAGGACCCTCAACCTCCGGTGGAGGGTTTGCCCCGGACCCCTATGCCGGGCACGTCCAGTCGGGTGTGCCGCGCCAGGAGGCTGTGAACATGGCTGGCACCAGCCCGTGCCCGCGGTGCGGGAACCAGAACCCGGCGCAGGCCCGGTTCTGCTCGAACTGCGGGACCCAGCTGCGTGGCGGCGGTTTCCCGGAGGGCGCGGTGGAGACCACCTCGACCATCTCGATCTCCGGCATCGAGTCGTACGACCCGACGGCGACCTCGACGGGCGCCACGCCGGCGCTGTCGGCCGAGGTGATGGCGGCGATCGACGCGCTGCCGCCGGGCTCGGCGCTGCTGATCGTGCAGCGCGGCCCGAACTCGGGCAGCCGGTTCCTGCTGGACTCGGACGTGACCACGGCGGGGCGGCACCCGCAGGGTGACATCTTCCTGGACGACGTGACGGTGTCGCGTCGGCACGTGGAGTTCCGTCGGCAGCCCGACGGCGGCTTCTCGGTCGCGGACGTGGGCAGCCTGAACGGCACCTACGTGAACCGGGAGCGGATCGACGAGGTGCTGCTCAGCAACGGCGACGAGGTGCAGATCGGGAAGTACCGGCTGGTGTTCTTCGCCAGCCACCACCGGGGGTACTGACCACTTCTCCGTTTGGAGCCCGAGTGACCCCACAGATTCCTACCCCGTCCCTCGGGTCCTCGCCCGTGCCGGCCTCGCGCCGCACGGGCGAGGCGCGCCGGCGGGGTGACGAGCTGCTCTCGATCGGCGCGGTGCTGGCCTTCCTGCGGGACGACTTCCCGGAGGTGACGATCTCCAAGATCCGCTTCCTGGAGGCGGAGGGCCTGGTCGAGCCGCAGCGGACCCCGTCCGGCTACCGGAAGTTCTCGGCGGCGGACGTGGAGCGGCTGGCGTACGTGCTGCGGATGCAGCGCGACCACTACCTGCCGCTGCGGGTGATCCGCGAGCACCTGGACGCGATCGAGCGCGGCGAGCAGCCGCCGGCGCTGCCGGGGGCGGAGTCCCGTCCGGGGCCGCTGGAGGAGGCGGACCGGGAGCTGGCGACGGCGGCCGCCGGGGCGGGCGGGGTGCGGCTGGGCCGGGCCGAGCTGATCGCGGCGGCCGAGGCGCAGGAGCGGGAGCTCGTCGAGTGGGAGTCGTACGGCCTGGTGCAGCCGGGCCCGGACGGCGGGTACGACGGGGAGGCACTGCAGATCGCCCGGCTGGTGGCGGAGTTGGGGCGGTTCGGCCTGGAGCCGCGGCACCTGCGGGCGATGAAGGCGGCGGCGGAGCGCGAGGTGGCGCTGGTGGAGCAGGTGGTGGCGCCGCTGCGGCGGCACCGCAACCCGCAGACCCGGGCGCACGCGGAGGCGACGGCGCGGGAACTGGCCACCCTGTCGGTGCGGTTGCACGCGGCGATGGTGCAGGCGGGACTGCGGTCGCGGAGCTGAGCGGCCGGTGACGGCCGGGCGGGCGGCGGTCTCGATCGCGGTGGCCGCTGCCTGCTGCGCTTTCCTATCGGGGGCGCGCGCCATAGGGTTGCTGGTGTGAATGAGCTCGACGTCGTGGGTGTCCGGGTGGAGATGCCCTCCAACCAGCCGATCGTGCTGCTGCGGGAGGTCGGCGGGGACCGCTACCTGCCGATCTGGATCGGGCCGGGGGAAGCCACCGCGATCGCCTTCGCCCAGCAGGGCATGACCCCGGTGCGGCCGCTGACGCACGACCTGTTCAAGGACGTGCTCGGTGCGCTGGGGCAGCAGTTGACCGAGGTGCGGATCAACGACCTGCGGGACGGGGTGTTCTACGCGGAGCTGGTGTTCGCCGGTGGTGTCGAGGTGAGCGCGCGCCCCTCGGACGCGATAGCGCTGGCGCTGCGCACCGGTACGCCGATCTACGGGAGCGAGGAGGTGCTGGCGGAGGCCGGCATCTCGATCCCGGACGAGCAGGAGGACGAGGTCGAGAAGTTCCGGGAGTTCCTGGACCAGGTCTCGCCGGAGGACTTCGGGGGCGGCCCGCAGTAGCCGCCGCCCGGTGGTGCCGGGCCGGTCGGCGGCCCGGCCCGCGGGCGGCGCGCCGGGCCCGGTGGGCCGTCGGTGCGCTAGCCCGGTCGGCGGTCGGTCGCAACTCGGCTGGGCCGGAAAACCGTTCTGCTACCCGCACATGGGGCACGAATAACCACTCGATGGGGTGAAGTTTGTCGGAGCCCCCGGCGTGGCGATCGTTGACGGTGCTTTGGCGACTGCCTACCGTCAGGTGATGGCCCGCCGGACGGGCCACCCGCAGCCCGGGGCCCGGCAGGGCTCCTGCGGGTCCCGTGGGGCCTTGGGCGGAATGGACGGAGGTTGGCGATGAGCGGCACCGGCGACGAGACGCGTTCCGGAGCGCTGTGCGCGGTGCACCTGCCGCGGGCCGGCCGTGCTCTGATCGGACGGCCCTGGCGGCCGGAGCCCGAGGCCGAGGAACTGCCGAGGCTCGGCCGCTTCCCGGCCGTCCAGCCCGGGCAGCCCGCGATCGAGCGGCTCGCCCCGACCTCCGCGCTGGTCGGCTACCGCGGCCCGACGGCCTGCGCCGCCGCCGGCATCACCTACCGGCAGCTCGACTACTGGGCGCGCACCGGGCTGCTGGAGCCCTCGGTGCGCTCGGCGTACCCGGCGGGCGCGCAGCGGCTGTACAGCTTCCGGGACATTCTGCTGCTGAAAATCGTCAAGCGGCTGCTGGACGCCGGCGTGTCGCTGCAGAACATCCGGGTGGCCGTCACCCACCTGCAGTCCGCCGACCAGGCCGGACTGACCGGGCTGACCCTGATGTGCGACGGGGCGACGGTCTACGAGTGCACCTCGCCGCAGCAGGTGGTCGACCTGCTCAACGGCGGCCAGGGCGTGTTCGGCATCGCGGTCGGCGCGGTCTGGCAGGAGCTGGAGGCCACCCTGGGGCGGCTGCACGGCGAGCGCACCGACACCGGCGAGACGCTGGTGGGCAACGACCCGGGCGACGAGCTGGCGCAGCGCCGCAACCGCGCGGGCTGACCTGCCGGGCCCCGGGCGGGGAACCGGCGGGCGGGTCCCGCTCGTCCTCGTCCGTGTGTCGACGATCTTGAGGTGCGTGGGGCGGCGGACGCGGGCGGCGTGGCGCGCGGTGCGTCCGGTCGGCCGGCGGCGGCAGCGCCGCTGGTTCCAGGCGGTGGTGCTGTGCTCCGCGCTGGGGCTGGCGCCGAGCGCCTGGCTGTACCTGACCCAGTCCGCGAAGGTCGGCACGGTGGCCGACGCGCCCGAGGCGCCCGTCGCGGTGGTGTTCGGCGCCGGGCTGATGGACGGCGCGCCCTCCCCGTACCTGGCGCACCGGCTGGACGCGGCGCTGGAGCTGTACCGGGCGCACAAGGTCCGGGCGATCCTGGTGACCGGCGACAACGGCACCGTCCGGTACGACGAGACGGACGCGATGCGCGGCTACCTGATCGACCGCGGGGTGCCCGGGGTGCGGGTGGTCGGCGACTACGCGGGCTTCGACACCTGGGACTCCTGCGCCCGGGCGCACCGGATCTTCGGCGTCGACCGGGCGGTGCTGGTCAGCCAGACCTTCCACGTCCGGCGGGCGCTGGCGCTGTGCCTGGCGGCCGGGATCGACGCGTACGCGGTCGGGGTCGAGGAGCGGCACGACACCACCTGGGAGTACGGCGGGCTGCGGGAGATCGGCAGCGCGGCGAAGGCGGCGGCGAGCGTGCTGCTGCGACCGGACCCGACGCTGCTCGGACCGCGCGAGGACGGGGTGGCCCGGGCGCTCGCGGACGCGGACGCGAACGGGTAGTCCGCGGGAATGTCAGTGCGGCGCGGGATGATCGAGCGGTGCGGGCCGTGCCGAGCATCATCCACCTCGACATGGACGCCTTCTTCGCGGCGGTGGAGCAGGCGTCCAAGCCGAGCCTGCGCGGGAAGCCCGTCATCGTCGGCGGCCTGGGCGGGCGCGGCGTGGTCTCCACCGCCTCCTACGAGGCCCGCAAGTTCGGCGTGCACTCGGCGATGCCGATGGCGCAGGCCCGCCGGCTCTGCCCGAACGCGGCGTTCCTGACCGGCCGGTTCGACGCGTACCGGGCCAACAGCGAGATCGTGATGGGCCTGCTGCGGGAGCGCTCCCCGCTGGTCGAGCCGCTCAGCCTGGACGAGGCGTTCGTCGACCTGGAGGCGGGGCCGTACGGGGCCGCGCTGGCCAACGCGGCGACGCCCGCGGAGGGCGCGCAGCTGGTGCTCGCGCTGGCCGAGGACTTGCGGGCCGACATCGTGCAGCACACCGGGCTGACCGCGTCGGTCGGCGTCGCCGGGTCCAAGCTGATGGCGAAGATCGCCTCCGAGCGGGCCAAGCCGGACGGGCTGGTGCTGATCGAGCCCGGCTCCGAGCGGTCGGTGCTGGCCCCGATGCCGGTGCGGGCGCTGCCCGGGATCGGCCCCGCGACCGAACAGGCGCTGCGCCGGGCCGGGTTGACCACGGTGGCGGACTTGGCGGAGGCCGGGTTCGCGGAGCTGGTCGGGCTGCTCGGGAAGGCGCACGGCGCGGGCGTGTTCCAGATGGCGATCGGCTGGGACGAGCGGCCGGTGGTGCCGGACCGGGACGCCAAGTCGGTCTCGGTGGAGGACACCTTCGAGGTCGACCTCGCCGACCGGGACCGCATCCTGCGCGAGATCGAGCAGCTCGCCGCGCGGTGCGTGCGCCGCCTGCGGGCGGCCGGGCGCTCCGGGCGGACGGTGGTGCTGAAGGTCCGCCGCTTCGACTTCTCGACGCTGACCCGCTCCGAGACGCTGCGCGGGCCGACGGACGACGAGGAGGTGATCACCGCGACGGCGCGCCGGCTGGCGATGCAGGTCGACGTCACCGGCGGGGTGCGGCTGCTGGGCGTGGGCGTGGCCCAGCTCGCGGACTACACCCAGGAGGACCTGTTCGCCCAACTGGAGCGGGAGGAACGGGAGTCGGGGGCGGCCGCGGTGGTCGAGGAGGCGCTGGCGGAGGCGGTTCCGGCCGAGCCGGCGGCCCGCCGGTGGTGGCCCGGGCAGGACGTCACGCACCGCGAGTTCGGGCCCGGCTGGGTGCAGGGCAGCGGGGTCGGGCGGGTGACGGTGCGGTTCGAGACGCCGTACTCGGGGGTGGGGCGGGTGCGGACGTTCGCGGTGGGGGACGAGGCGCTGGAGGCCTCGGGAGCGCTCCCGCTCAGGCTGCCGCCCGGGTAGCGGCGAGGGCGCGGGGCGGGAGGAGAAAGCGGGAGGGGCGGGGAAAGGGGACGGACCCCCGCGCCGATGCCCTTGGCGCGGGGGTCCGTCCGCTGCTCGCGCGTGTCCAGGACGCGAGGGGACGCCTGGTCAGGCGTCGGTCTTGGCGAGGGCCGGGGCGGCCTGCTCGGCGGGGACGGGGGCGGCCTTGACGGCGCGGATGGCGAAGGGGACGGCGGCGGCGATCAGGCACATCACGCCGGCCACCCAGAAGGCGTTCTGGTAGGCGTTCTCGGTGGGGAGCTGCACCGGCAGCGGGATGGGGAGCTTGAGGGTGTCGCCGGTGAGGATCGCGCTCATCACGGCGGTGCCGATCGCGCCGCCGACGGTGCGCAGGACGGCGTTCATGCCGTTGGCGATGCCCGACTGCTCGGCGGGGACGGCGCCGTTGATGTAGGCGGGCATCGCGGCGTAGGCGAGGCCGACGCCGAGGCCGAAGACCGCGGAGGAGAAGTAGAGGTCGAACTCGGCGCCGTGGCGCAGCGCCAGGTAGGCCATCGAGACGGCGCCGAGGAAGCCGCCGAGGACCAGCGGGAGGCGGGGGCCGCGGCGGGCGATCAGCAGGGCGCCGAGCGGGGCGGCGACCATCGAGCCGATCGCGGAGGGCAGCAGCATGATGCCGGCGTGCAGGACGGTGGCGGTGAAGCCGTAGTGGGCGAGCTTCTCCGGGGTCTGCGCGAAGTTGCTGATCACCATGAACGAGCCGTACATGCCGAAGCCGATCAGCAGGCCGGAGAGGTTGGTGAAGGCGACGGCGGGGCGGGCCATCATCGACAGGTCGACCAGCGGGTGGGAGACCTTGGACTCGACCAGGATCCAGAGCAGGGCGACCACGGCGGCGACGGCGAACAGGCCGAGGGTGCGGGTGGACGTCCAGCCCCAGTGGTTGCCCTGGCTGACGGCGATCAGCAGGGCGGAGAGCCAGCCGGCCAGGGTGAGCGCGCCGAGCGGGTCGGCGCCGCCCTCCTTGTCGGTGACCGGGTCGGCGGGCACCCGCAGGACCACCAGCAGGACCGCGATCAGGCCGAAGACCAGGCCCATCCAGAAGATCGACTTGTAGCTCCAGTGCTCCAGCAGCAGGCCGGTGGCGACCAGGCCGAGGCCGGAGCCGACGCCCATCGAGGCGGAGATCGCGGCGACGCCGCCGGTGACCTTGTGCCGGGGCAGCTCGTCGCGGACGATGCTGATCGCCAGCGGCAGCACGCCGCCGCCCGCGCCCTGCAGCACCCGGGCCACCACCAGCCAGGTGAAGGAGTGGGTGGCCACCGCGAGGCCGGAGCCGAGCACCAGGCCGGCCAGCGAGACCAGCAGCATGGGCTTGCGTCCGCGCAGGTCGCCGAAGCGGCCCAGCAGCGGGGTGAGGACCGCGGCGGAGAGCAGGTTGGCGGTCATCAGCCAGGTGACGCTGGAGCCCGAGACGTTCAGCTCGCGGGCCAGGCCCGGCAGGATCGGGACGACCGCGGTCTGCACCACGCTGAACGCCAGCATGGCGAGGATCAGGGCGGGCAGGACCCGGGCGCTGGTGGGCTTGGCGGCCGTGGGGGTGGGCTGTGGTGCCTCACTCACGGGGACTCCTCCGACGGTTGCTTCAGACAGGCGATAGTGCAGGATCTGAAATAACTTTGTCGGGAGATGCTTCACTCTGTCAAATATCGATTGGTGAAGCTTTGGCAAAGCGACGGCCCCGGCCCGCCGAAGCGGTCCGGGGCCGGGCAGTTGGCGAACCGTCAGGAGCGCAGCGGCTCCGGCCGGGCGTGCTCCGAGCTGCCGTTCGCGGCCGACGCCTGGGGCCTGCCCGCCGTCGGCGACTGCGGCTGCGCGTTCCACGGCTGGCGCTGCTGCGGCGCCTCGCCGTCCCCGCCGGCGGCCGCGTCGTGCACCTCCACCTGCTCACGGCGCAGCTCCTCGCGGACCACCTCCTCCTCGGTGTACCGCTCGACCACCAGCCGCACCCGTTCGATCGGCGCCAGGTACTTGCGCACCACCGGGCGCTCCTCGCGCAGCGTGACCTCCTCGACCGCCTCGGCGATCTCCTGCTCGCTCAGCGCCGCCCGCTCCGCGTCCGACACCGGGATCCGCTCCACCCGCACCCGCTCGCGCACCACCGGCACCCGGCGCTCCACCTGCTCGGTGGTCACGTACTTGCGCAGCCGGGTGGTGCCCACCACGTGCCACTCGGTGCTGACGTCGATGCGCTCCTCGCGGCAGGTGATCTCCACCGGCGCGGTCGGCTCCACCGGGGCCGGCTGCGACTGGGACTGCGACTGCGACTGGGAGTGCGGTTGGGGCTGGGCCTGCTGTGCCTGCTGGGGCTTGGCCGTGGTGAAGGCGGCAGCGGCGGCGGTCGGGGCCGGGGTCGGGGAGGGGGAGGAGGCGACGGTGCCGAAGTCGCGGTCCGGAGCGGCTGCGGCGGGCGCCGACGCGGGCTCCTGGCGCGGGTGCTCCTTCGCGGCCTCCGCCGCCCCCGCCGTCCCGGCCGCCGCTGCCGCTGCCGCGGGCTTCGCCGCCGGGCCCGAACCGGCGTCGGCGCCGGTGTCCAGCCCGTAGTAGCGGTACAGCTGCAGCTCCTGGGCCGGCGAGAGGTGCTGGCCCACGCCGAAGTCCGGCGACTCCTTGATCAGCGACTTGTCGTACGGGACGCGCAGCTCCTCGCCCGAGAACTCGCTGGTGGTCAGCGGGACGAAGGCGTCCCGGCCGAAGATCCCGGTGCGGACGGCCGCCCACTCCGGTTCGCCGGTGGCGTCGTCCAGGTACACCTCGTCGACCGTGCCGATCTTGTCACCGTTCCGGTCGACCGCCTTGTGTCCGATCAGGTCGCGCGGATCGATATCGGTCTGCACGCTGTCCTCCAGTCCTGCTGCTCCTGGGAAGGTCCGTCCGGAGGCGGCCGGAGGAGCGTGCCGGGCCGCCACTCCACACCAAACGGCACGTAACGGACGGCGGCACTCCGGACACCGCCGTCCGGGGCAGATCACAGGGCCGCACCGGTGATCCGGGAGGCCCGCGCTGGTAACCTCGGAGGCGACCGCCGAGCCCGCTCGGGAGAGTCCCGAACCGGCCCGAACAGGCCGGACGCGGGACGCCGAAGGAGCAACCCCTCCCCGGAATCTCTCAGGCATCCGTACCGAACGGGACAGGTCACTCTGGAAAGCAGGGCAGGACCGTCGGCACCGGAGCCGACCGGCCCCCGCCCTCGCCGACGGTGCAAGCCGGACGGGCCCCGGCCCGGTCGTGCGAAGCTCTCAGGTACCGATGACAGAGGGGGAGGCTGACGGGTTCGTACGCCCAGGCGCCCCCACGGCCGCCGACCGCGTGCGTACCACCGCCGGTCCGCGACCAGGAGGCCCGACCCCCATGAACGCCCAGCCGACGCTCAGCGACCTTGAGCAGGCCAGCCCCTTCGAGCACCGCCACATCGGTCCCGACAGCGACGCCCAGCAGAAGATGCTGGCCCAGGTCGGCTACGCCTCCCTGGACGAGCTGTCCGACGCCGCCGTCCCCGACGCCATCCGCAGCCTCACCGCGCTCGGCCTGCCCGCCGGCCGCAGCGAGGCCCAGGTGCTCGCCGAGCTGCGCGAACTGGCCGGCCGCAACCAGGTCCTCACCTCGATGATCGGCCTCGGCTACTACGGGACCTTCACCCCGCCGGTCATCCTGCGCAACGTGCTGGAGAACCCGGCCTGGTACACCGCCTACACCCCGTACCAGCCGGAGATCTCGCAGGGCCGCCTGGAGGCGCTGCTCAACTTCCAGACCATGGTCGCGGACCTGACCGGCCTGGACACCTCCGGCTCCTCGCTGCTCGACGAGGGCACCGCCGCCGCCGAGGCGATGGCGCTGGCCCGGCGGGTCACCAAGAACAAGCCCGGCGTCTTCCTGGTCGACGCGGACACCCTGCCGCAGACCCTCGCCGTGATCCAGACCCGCGCCGAACCGACCGGCGTCGAGGTCGTCACCGCCGACCTGAGCGACGGCATCCCGGCCGGGATCGCCGAGCGCGGCGTGTTCGGCGTGCTGCTCCAGTACCCGGGCGCGTCCGGCGCGGTGCGGGACCTGAAGGCCGTCATCGAGCAGGCGCACGGGCTCGGCGCGGTCGTCGCGGTCGCCGCCGACCTGCTCGCGCTCACCCTGCTGCGCTCGCCCGGCGAACTCGGCGCCGACATCGCCTGCGGCACCTCGCAGCGCTTCGGCGTCCCGATGGGCTTCGGCGGCCCGCACGCCGGCTACCTCGCGGTGCGCGCCGAGCACGCCCGCAACCTGCCCGGCCGCCTGGTCGGCGTCTCCGTCGACGCCGACGGCAACCGCGCCTACCGGCTCGCCCTGCAGACCCGAGAGCAGCACATCCGCCGCGAGAAGGCCACCTCCAACATCTGCACCGCGCAGGTGCTGCTCGCCGTGATGGCCTCCATGTACGCCGTCTACCACGGCCCCGACGGCCTCGCCGACATCGCCCGCCGCACCCACCGCTACGCCGCCGCGCTCGCCGCGGGCCTGCGCGCGGGCGGCGTCGAACTCGCCCACGGGGCGTTCTTCGACACCGTGACGGCGGTCGTCCCCGGCCGGGCCGACGAGGTCGTCGCCGCGGCGCTGGCCGGCGGCGTCAACGTGCACAAGGTCGACGGCGACCGGGTGTCCGTGTCGTGCGACGAGACCACCACCCGCGAGCACCTGGCGGCCGTGTTCGCCGCGTTCGGGGTGTCGGCCGAGGTCGCCGAGGACGCGGACGCGCTGCCGGCCGGGCTGCTGCGCGAGGACGAGTACCTCACCCACCCGGTCTTCCACAGCCACCGCTCCGAGACCGCCATGCTGCGCTACCTGCGCCGGCTCTCCGACCGGGACTACGCGCTCGACCGCGGCATGATCCCGCTGGGCTCCTGCACCATGAAGCTCAACGCGACCACCGAGATGGAGCCGATCACCTGGCCCGAGTTCGGGCAGCTGCACCCGTTCGCGCCGGTGGAGCAGGCCGAGGGCTACCTGACGCTGATCCGCGGGCTGGAGCAGCAGCTGGTCGAGGTCACCGGCTACGACGCCGTGTCGATCCAGCCGAACGCCGGGTCGCAGGGCGAGCTGGCCGGCCTGCTGGCCGTCCGGGCGTACCACCGGGCCAACGGGGACACCCAGCGCGAGGTCTGCCTGATCCCCTCGTCGGCGCACGGCACCAACGCGGCCTCGGCGGCGATGGCCGGCATGCGGGTCGTCGTGGTGAAGACCCTCGCCGACGGCGACGTGGACGTCGAGGACCTGAAGGCGAAGATCGAGCAGCACCGCGAGCAGCTCGCCGTGCTGATGGTCACCTACCCGTCCACCCACGGCGTGTTCGAGACCGAGATCACCCGGATCTGCGAGCTCGTCCACGAGGCCGGCGGCCAGGTGTACGTCGACGGCGCCAACCTCAACGCGCTGGTCGGCCTCGCCAAGCCCGGCAAGTTCGGCGCGGACGTCTCGCACCTGAACCTGCACAAGACCTTCTGCATCCCGCACGGCGGCGGCGGCCCCGGCGTCGGCCCGGTCGCGGTGCGCTCGCACCTCGCGCCGTACCTGCCCAACCACCCGCTGCAGGCCGAGGCCGGCCCCGCGACCGGCGTCGGGCCGATCTCGGCCGCGCCCTGGGGCTCGGCGGCGATCCTGCCGATCTCCTGGTCGTACGTCCGGCTGATGGGCGGCGAGGGCCTCAAGCGCGCCACCCAGGTGGCCGTGCTGAACGCCAACTACATCGCCAAGCGGCTCGCCCCGCACTACCCCGTGCTCTACACCGGCCCCGGCGGGCTGGTCGCGCACGAGTGCATCATCGACCTGCGGCCGCTCAGCAAGGAGACCGGCGTCAGCGTCGACGACATCGCCAAGCGGCTCATCGACTACGGCTTCCACGCGCCGACCATGTCGTTCCCGGTCGCCGGGACGCTGATGATCGAGCCGACCGAGTCCGAGGACCTGCACGAGATCGACCGCTTCTGCGAGGCGATGATCGCCATCCGCGGCGAGATCGAGAAGGTCGGCGCGGGCGAGTGGGCGGCGGACGACAACCCGCTGCGCAACGCCCCGCACACCGCGTCGATGCTGGCCGGGGAGTGGGCGCACCCGTACACCCGCGAGGAGGCGGTCTTCCCGGCGGGCGTCAACCCGGCGGACAAGTACTGGCCGGCGGTGCGACGCATCGACGGCGCGTACGGGGACCGGAACCTGGTGTGCTCGTGCCCGCCGATGGACGAGTACGACGCGTAGCTGACGGCGGAAGCCGCCCGGCGGGGGGAGTTCCCTCGGTCGGGCGGCTTCTGCGTGTGCCCTTCTGCTGCGCGCAGTTCCCCGCGCCCCTGGCGGGGCGGGGAGGGGCGCCTCCGGCGGGGGAGAGGGGGAGACGCCTCCGGCGGGGAGGGGAGGGGAAAGGCGGAAGCCGCCCGGCGGGGGAGTTCCCTCGGCCGGGCGGCTTCTGCGTGTGCCCTTCCGCTGCGCGCAGTTCCCCGCGCCCCTGGCGGGGCGGGGAGGGGCGCCTCCGGCGGGGGAGAGGAGGAGGCGCCTCCGGCGGGGAGGGGGAGAGGGGCGGGGAAACGGCGAAGCCGCCCGGTGGGGGCGGCTTCTGCGGGGTGGGGTGGGGCGGGTCAGGAGTAGACGGGGCCGGTGAACTTCTCGCCGGGGCCGGAGCCGGGGGCGTCGGGGACGAGGGAGGCTTCGCGGAAGGCGAGCTGGAGGGAGCGGAGGCCGTCGCGGAGGGGGGCGGCGTGGAAGTTGGAGATCTCGGGGGCTCCGGCGGTGACCAGGCCGGCCAGGGCGGTGATGAGCTTGCGGGCCTCGTCGAGGTCCTTGTCGGCCTCTCCGCCCTCGGCGAGGCCGCACTTGACGGCGGCGGCGCTCATCAGGTGGACGGCGACGGTGGTGATCACCTCGACGGCGGGGACCTCGGCGATGTCGCGGGTCAGGTCGTCGAAGCCGAGGGCCTGGTCGGACTCGGACTCGTGCGCGTGGTCGGGCTGGCTGGTCAAGGTGTCACTCCGGGGGTGCTGGTGCGAAAGCGCAGTACGGAAGGAGCGTACAAGGCGGGTGGGAGGGGGCTGGAATACCGGTCGGGCCCGGAACGCTGGTATGATTCGAGACTGACCGGCCAGGCGACTCTTCGGGGTGCCCGGCCAGCAAGTGGAGGCTCCACTCCAGGAGGCCCGAGAGGGCAGCCGCGACAGTCTCCCACCTGATCGGCCGAAGGGCCGACGGGTCCGGTCCGTGGCGAGCGCCGCAAGGATTGTTCGCTGCCAGTGGTGTCCGCCAGGACATCCCGGAACGTGTGGAGCCCCGCCTGTACCGTGCGGGGCTTTTTTCGTGCGTTCGGTGCTCCTGCCAGGCGGCAGGGCGGCAGCGGAGCATGAATGAAGCCCCGCCCAGTGGTCGAGAACCACTACGTGCGACCGCCGCCCGACGGCCGCATCGGAAAAGGTGCAACCGAGGAGGCCCCATCAGCACCGAGCCCCGCATCAACGACCGGATTCGCGTCCCCGAGGTGCGACTCGTCGGTCCCAGCGGCGAGCAGGTCGGCATCGTCCCGCTCGCGAAGGCGCTGGAGCTTGCCCAGGAGTACGACCTGGACCTGGTCGAGGTCGCCGCCACGGCGCGCCCGCCGGTGTGCAAGCTCATGGACTACGGCAAGTTCAAGTACGAGTCGGCCATGAAGGCCCGTGAGGCGCGCAAGAACCAGGCGCACACGGTCATCAAGGAGATGAAGCTCCGGCCGAAGATCGACCCGCACGACTACGACACCAAGAAGGGTCACGTCGTCCGGTTCCTCAAGCAGGGCGACAAGGTCAAGATCACGATCATGTTCCGCGGTCGTGAGCAGTCCCGCCCCGAGCTGGGCTTCCGACTGCTGCAGCGGCTCGCGGACGACGTCCAGGACCTGGGCTTCGTGGAGTCCGCTCCGAAGCAGGACGGCCGAAACATGATCATGGTTCTCGGCCCGCACAAGAAGAAGACCGAGGCCATGGCCGAGGCCCGCGCCGCCGCTGACGCCCGCAAGGCGGAGCGGCTGGGTCGCGGACCGGCCGCGGACCAGGCGGACGACGTCGAGGACGAGGTGGCGGAGGTCGAGGAGACCGAGGCCGCCGACACCGCGGACGACGCTGCCGAGGCCGCCGAGGTCGAGCAGCCCGCCGAGGCTGCCCAGGACGCCTGAGCCTTCGGGCTCGGGTGGCCGGGGAGCCGAGGCACCCGGTTCCGGGGCGTCCCGCCCTGGAGACGAGATCCATCCAGTTCCGGCCCGCGCCGCACGGTGCGGGCCGGAACGGACCGACGAGGAGATACGGCGACATGCCGAAGCAGAAGACGCACAGCGGCGCCAGCAAGCGCTTCAAGATCACTGGCTCCGGGAAGGTGCTGCGCGAGCGTGCCGGCCGTCGCCACCTGCTCGAGCACAAGCCCTCGACGCTGACCCGCAAGCTGGCCGGCAACGCCGAGATGGCCCCGGGCGACGCGAAGAAGATCAAGAAGCTTCTCGGCAAGTGATCGCCCGCCCGCGGCAGCGCCGCGGGCACCCGCTGATCCTTACCGACCGAATCGAATAACGGACCGCCGGCACGATCCGAGGTCCGGAACCAAGGAGTAATGAAGTGGCACGCGTCAAGCGGGCAGTGAACGCCCACAAGAAGCGCCGGGTCATCCTCGAGCGGGCCTCCGGCTACCGCGGTCAGCGTTCGCGCCTGTACCGCAAGGCCAAGGAGCAGGTCACCCACTCGCTCGTCTACAACTTCAACGACCGCAAGAAGCGCAAGGGCGACTTCCGCCAGCTCTGGATCCAGCGCATCAACGCCGCTGCCCGTGCCAACGGCATCACCTACAACCGCTTCGTCCAGGGCCTCAAGGCCGCGGGCGTCGAGATCGACCGCAAGATGCTGGCCGACCTCGCGGTGAACGACACCGTGGCGTTCCACGCCCTGGTCGAGGTCGCCCAGAAGGCGCTCCCGGCGGACGTCAACGCCCCCAAGGTCGCCGCCTGATCCAGGCGCTCGCCCTGAAAGCGTTCCCCGGACCCGCAGGCCGCCCGGCCTGCGGGTCCGTTGCGTACCGCGCCCCCGCCCGCCCGTGACGAAGATCGTGAGCATGAGCACCGAGACCCCCCTGCTGACCTCCCTGCGCTCCCCGCGCGTCGTCGCCGCCCGCCGCCTCGCCAAGCGCAGCCAGCGCGGCAAGGAGCGGCGCTTCCTGGCCGAGGGCCCGCAGGCGGTGCGGGAGGCGGTGGCGTTCGGGCGGCTGCCGGACGGCGAGCACGCCGTGGTGGAGGTGTACGTGACGGCGGAGGCCGCCGGGCGGCACGCCGAGATCGTGGCCGCCGCGCGGGAGGCCGGGCTGCCGGTGCTGACCGCCACCGAGGAGGTGGTCGCGGACATCTGCGACACCGTCACCCCGCAGGGCATCGTCGCGCTGTGCCGGTTCATCGACACCCCGTTCGAGCAGGTGCTGGCGGCCCGGCCCCGGCTGGTCGCGGTGCTCGCGCACGTGCGCGACCCCGGGAACGCGGGCACCGTGCTGCGGACCGCGGACGCGGCCGGGGCGGACGCGGTGGTGCTGACCGACGCCTCGGTGGACCCGTACAACCCGAAGGCGGTGCGGGCGTCCGTCGGGAGCCTGTTCCACCTGCCGGTGGCGACCGGGGTGCCGGTCGAGGAG
Source organism: Kitasatospora sp. YST-16 (assembly GCF_026802215.1). Taxonomy (NCBI): domain Bacteria; kingdom Bacillati; phylum Actinomycetota; class Actinomycetes; order Kitasatosporales; family Streptomycetaceae; genus Kitasatospora; species Kitasatospora sp. YST-16. The sequence continues at coordinate 1,036,899 of NZ_CP113837.1, read as the reverse complement.
GCGGTGGCGCGGCTGCGGGCGGCCGGGGTGCGGGTGCTGGCCGCGGACGGCGCGGGGGAGCGCGACCTCGACCAGGAGCTGGACGAGGGCACCCTGGAGGGCCCGTGCGCCTGGGTGTTCGGCAACGAGGCGTGGGGCCTGCCGAAGGAGACCCGCGCGCTGGCGGACGAGGTGGTGCGGGTGCCCATTCACGGGCACGCGGAGAGCCTGAACCTCGCCACGGCGGCCGCCGTGTGCCTGTACGCCTCCGCGCGCGCCCAGCGCTCCCACAGCGGGTGTCGCGCCGAGGGCCCGGCGCGCTAGGGTCGGTTCCTGGGCCTGCGAGGGGGCGGGCGGGGAGGACACCCATGGGCGGCGTCAACTGGGCACCGGTCGAACCTGACGACCTGCCGGACGGGCTGGTGGTCGCGGACGGGCAGGGCCGGGTGGTGGTCTTCAACCGGGCCGCGGAACGGATCACCGGCCGCTCCGCGCGGCACGCGATCGGCGTCGAGCTGGAACGGGCGCTGCCGCTGGAGGACCTGGACGGCCGCCGCTGGTGGCGGCTCACCGACCCGTACGGCGGGCTCGCGGTGCGCACCGGGCAGCCCGAGCGGAACCTGCTGCTGGACGGGCGCGAGGTGCTGGTGTGCGCCAGGTACGTGCGCGAGGTGCCGCGCGGGCCGGTGCGGCAGGTGGTGGTGACGCTGCGCGGCACCGAGGCGCGGCGGCGCACCGAGCGCTCGCACGCCGAGCTGATCGCCACCGTCGCGCACGAGCTGCGCTCCCCGCTGACCAGCGTCAAGGGCTTCACGGCGACGCTGCTGGCCAAGTGGGAGCGGTTCAACGACGGCCAGAAGCGGGTGATGCTGGAGACCGTCGACGCGGACGCCGACCGGGTGGTGCGGCTGATCGCCGAACTGCTGGACATCTCCCGGATCGACGCCGGCCGGCTGGAGATCCGCAAGCAGCGGATCGACCTGGCCGCGGCCGTGCACCGGCACGTGGCCGGGAAGGTGGCCGCCGGGATCCCCGCCGAGCGCTTCGACATCCGGGTGGCCGGGCCGCCCGCCGAGCAGTGGGGCGACCCGGACAAGCTCGACCAGGTGCTGGCCAACCTGCTGGAGAACGCGGTCCGGCACGGCGAGGGCACCGTGACCATCGAGGTCGGGGCGGCGCGGGAGCTGGTGGAGACGCCCGGGACGCCGCCGCGGGCGGTGGAGGGCACCGCGGTGACCGTCAGCGACCAGGGCGCGGGCATCCCGGAGGAGGCGATGCCGCGGGTGTTCACCCGGTTCTGGCGCGGCTCCAGGCGCGGCGGCACCGGCCTGGGCCTGTACATCGTGAAGGGCATCGTGGAGGCGCACGGCGGGGTGGTCCGGATCAGCCGGGCCGACGGCGGCGGCGCCCGGTTCCGGTTCGTGCTGCCCGCGGGCGTCCCCGACTTCATGCTCTGAGCCGCCCGGCGGCGCGGTCCGTCGCGGTGGGGGGTCGCGGCCTGCGACTACACTCGACCCTTGGCGTTCTTGGACGCCCGGCGACGCAGCAGACCTGATCACGAGCAGGAGCACGGGAAAGATAGAGATGTCGGCACCCAATAAGTCGTACGACCCGGTCGAGGTCGAGGCCCTCAAGCCCGAAGTGGTCGAGCAGGCCCGGGACGAGGCGATCGCCGCCTTCGCCGCCGCCGCCGACCTCGACGAGCTCAAGCAGGCGAAGGTCGCGCACACCGGCGACCGCTCCCCGCTGTCGCTCGCCAACCGCGAGATCGGCGCCCTGCCCCCGCAGGCCAAGGCCGCCGCGGGCAAGCTGATCGGCCAGGCCCGCGGCGCCGTCAACCAGGCCCTGGCCAAGCGCCAGGTCGAGCTGGAGGCGGAGCGCGACGCCCGGGTGCTGGTCGAGGAGGCGGTGGACGTCACCCTGCCGTACGGCCGCGTGCCGCGCGGCGCCCGGCACCCGCTGACCACGCTCGCCGAGCGGATCGAGGACACCTTCGTCGCCATGGGCTACCAGGTGGCGTCCGGCCCCGAGGTCGAGGCGGAGTGGCTGAACTTCGACGCCCTCAACCTGCACGCCGACCACCCGGCCCGCTCGATGCAGGACACCTTCTTCGTCGAGGCGCCCGACGGCACCGCCGACTCCGGCATGGTGCTGCGCACCCAGACCTCCCCGGTGCAGATCCGCGCGATGCTGGCCGGCGAGCCGCCGCTGTACGCGGTCAGCCCCGGCCGGGTCTACCGCACCGACGAGCTGGACGCCACGCACACCCCGGTGTTCCGCCAGGTCGAGGCGATCGCGGTGGACGAGGGCCTGACCTTCGGCCACCTCAAGGGCACCATCGAGGTGCTGGTGGAGAAGCTGATCGGCGGCGGCCTCGAACTGCGCTGGCGCCCCTCGTACTTCCCGTTCACCGAGCCCAGCGCCGAGATCGACCTGCAGTGCTTCGTGTGCCGCGGCGCCTCGGTGGGCAACCCCGACCGCCCGTGCCGTACCTGCTCCTCCGAGGGCTGGATCGAGCTGGGCGGCTGCGGCGTGGTCAACCCGCGGGTGCTGGTCGCCGCGGGCATCGACCCGAACCGCTACAGCGGATTCGCGTTCGGCCTGGGCCTGGAGCGGATCCTGATGAACCGTCACAACGTCGCCGACATGCGCGACATGGTCGAGGGTGACGTCCGCTTCACCCTCCCGTTCGGGATGGAGATCTGATGCGCGTCCCGCTTTCCTGGCTGCGCGAGTACGTCGACCTGCCGGCGGGCGAGACCGGCCGCGACGTCGCGGCCCGGCTGGTCCGCGCGGGGCTCGAGGTGGAGACCGTCGAGCAGCTCGGGGCCGACATCAAGGGCCCGCTGGTGGTCGGCGAGGTGCTCTCCATCGACGAGCTGACCGGCTTCAAGAAGCCGATCCGGCACTGCTTCGTCAACGTCGGCGGCGCCAACGGCACCGGCGAGCCGCAGGAGATCGTCTGCGGCGCCACCAACTTCCAGGTCGGCGACAAGGTCGTGGTGATCCTGCCCGGCGGCGTGCTGCCCGGGCCGTTCCCGATCTCCGCCCGGCAGACCTACGGCCACACCTCGGCCGGCATGATCTGCTCCGCCCGCGAGCTCGGCATGGGCGACGACCACAACGGCATCATCGTGCTGCCGCCCGAGTACGAGGCCGGCACCGACGCCCTCGAACTGCTGCAGCTGGTCGACGAGGTGCTCGACATCGCGGTCACCCCCGACCGCGGCTACTGCCTGTCGATGCGCGGCGTGGCCCGCGAGGCCGCCGCCGCGTACGGGCTGCCGCTGGCCGACCCGGCGCTGCTGGACGTGCCGCCGGCCAACGCGTACGGCTACCCGGTGAAGGTCGCCGACCCGGTGGGCTGCGACCGGTTCGTGGCGCGCACCGTCACCGGCGTCGACCCGGGCGCGAAGTCGCCGATCTGGCTGCAGCGCCGCCTGCAGAAGGCCGGGATCCGCCCGATCTCGCTGGCCGTCGACATCACCAACTACGTGATGCTGGAGGTCGGCCAGCCGCTGCACGCCTACGACCGGGGCCGGGTGGACGGGCCGATCCAGGTCCGCCGGGCGGCCGAGGGCGAGACGCTGACCACGCTGGACGGCGTCAAGCGCAAGCTGTCCGCCGAGGACCTGCTGATCTGCGACAACTCCGGCCCGATCGGGCTGGCCGGCGTGATGGGCGGCGCCACCACCGAGATCCTCGACCCGGTCGTCGACGCCGAGACCGGCGCCGTCACCGGCACCACCGAGATCATCATCGAGGCCGCGCACTTCGAGCCGGTCGCCATCGCCCGCGCCGCCAAGCGCCACAAGCTGCCCTCCGAGGCGTCCAAGCGCTTCGAGCGCGGCGTCGACCCGGAGGCCGCCCGGGCCGCCGCGCAGCGCGCCGTCGACCTGCTGGTGCTGATCGCCGGCGGCACCGCCGAGGCCGGGGTCACCGACATCGCGGCCCCGCACCCGGTGCGCACCATCCCGATCGACGCCGACCTGCCCGACCGGGTGGCCGGCGCCGAGTACGGCCGCGAGACCGTCACCCGCCGCCTGCAGGAGGTCGGCTGCTCGGTCGTCGGGACGGACGTCCTGGAGGTCACCCCGCCGTCCTGGCGGCCCGACCTGACCGACCCGTACGACCTCGCCGAGGAGGTCATCCGGCTGGAGGGCTACGACAACGTCCCGGCCCGGATGCCGGTCACCCCGCCCGGGCGCGGCCTGTCCGAGGCGCAGCGCTTCCACCGGCGGGTCGGCGTGGCGCTGGCCGGCGCGGGCTACGTGGAGATCAACGCGTACCCGTTCGTCGGCGACGCCTCCTTCGACGGCCTCGGGCTGGACGCGGACGACGCGCGCCGGCGCACCGTCAAGCTGGTCAACCCGCTGAACGACGCCGAGCCGGCGCTGCGCACCACGCTGCTGCCGGGCCTGCTGGGCGCGCTGCGGCGCAACGTCGGGCGCGGCAACACCGACCTGGCGATCTTCGAGACCGGCACGGTGTTCCTGCCCAAGGCCGAGCCGAAGGTCGCGCCGCGGCTGCCGGTGGACCGCCGCCCGAGCGAGGAGCAGCTCGCCGAGCTGGACGCCGCCCTGCCCGACCAGCCGCGCCGGGTCGCCGTCGCGCTGACCGGCGAGCGGCTGCCGTCCGGCTGGTGGGGCAAGGGCGCGCCGTCCGGCTGGGCGGACGCGGTCGAGGCGGCCCGGGTGGTCGCGGCCGCCGCGGGCGTGGAGCTGACGGTGCGCCAGGCGCAGTACGCGCCGTGGCACCCGGGGCGCTGCGCCGAGCTGCTGGTCGGCGAGGAGGTCGTCGGCCACGCCGGCGAGCTGCACCCGCGCGTCGTCAAGGCGCTGCACCTGCCGGAGCGCACCAGCGCGATGGAGCTCGACCTGGACCTGCTGTTCGAGGACGGCCGCCGGGTCTCCGGCCCGCCGGTCTCCGCCTACCCGGTGGCGACCCAGGACGTGGCGCTGATCGTGGACGCGGCCGTGCACGCCGCGGACGTGGAGGCGGCGCTGCGCGAGGGCGCGGGCGAACTGCTGGAGTCGCTGCGGCTGTTCGACGTGTTCACCGGCGAGCAGGCGGGCGCGGGCAAGAAGTCGCTGGCGTACACGCTGCGCTTCCGGGCCACCGACCGGACGCTGACGGCCGACGAGGCGTCGGCGGCCCGCGAGTCGGCGGTCGCGGTGGCCGGTGAGCGCACCGGCGCGGTGCTGCGCGGGGCCTGACGGCGCGTTGCACGGCGGAGCCCCGTCGCGCCCCCGGGTGGGGGAGCGGCGGGGCTCCGGCGTGTCCGGGGCTGCCTCTGGGGTGCTCGGGGGTGTTCGGAGCTGCTCGGGGGGCGTTCGGGGCTGTTCGGGACTGGTGAGAACCCGGGCGGGGGCGGGGCGTCGAGTGGTAGATTTTCCCCCGTAGGCCTTCGAACGCGCCCCCGCGGCAGCGTCGGAGGCTTTTTTCATGACTGGTCATGGATATCTGGCGCTGCTGCGGCAGCGGGAGTTCGCGGGGCTGTACGCAGGTTTCACGCTGCTGGCGGGGGCCGGGACGCTGTCCGGGTTCGCGCTGGGCACGCTGGTGCGGGCGCGCACCGGGTCACCGTTCCTGACGGCGGTGAGCATGTACGGGTCGTCGTTCACGGCGGTGCTGGGCGCGTTGACGCTGATGTCGCTGGCGGACGGGGCGCGGCCGCGCCGGACGCTGGTGGCGCTGCACCTGCTGGCGCTGGCGGCGGTGTCGGCGCAGGCGGTGCCGGGGCTGCCGCTGGCGGCGCGGTTCGCGCTGCTGCTGGGGGTGGGGTTCTTCCAGTCGCTGGGGACGGGGACGCGGATGGGTCTGCTGGCGGAGATCGTGCCGCCGGACGGGTACGCGCCGGCCAGGTCGCTGATGAACGTCACGGCGGGCGGGGCGTCGGTGCTCGGGTTCGCGCTGGGCGGGGCGCTGCTGGCGGTGCTGACGCCGTACCAACTGCTGGGCGCGGCAGCCGGGTTGACGGCGCTGGCGGCGCTGGTGGTGGCGGCGACGGTGCGGGAGCGGTCGGTGCGGCCGCCGCGCCGGCCCGGGCTGCGGGAGACCTGGCGGGGCAACGTCGAGCTGCTGGGCCGGCCGGGGCGGCGGGCGCTGCTGCTGAACCTGTGGGTGCCCAACGGGCTGGTGGTGGGCTGCGAGGCGCTGTTCCTGCTGTACGCGCCGGCGGCGGCCGGGACGCTGCTGGCGGCGAGCGCGGCCGGGATGCTGGTGGGCGACCTGGTGGTGGGCCGGCTGCTGGACGCGGCCCGGCGGGCCCGGCTGGCGTACGGGCTGCGGCTGCTGCTGGCGGGGCCGTTCCTGCTGCTGGCGGCCCGGCCGCCGGTGTGGGCGGCGGCGCTGGCGGTGGGGGTGGCGGGCGTCGGGTTCGCGGCGACGCTGCCGTTGCAGGAGCGGCTGCTGGCGTTGACGCCGCAGGCCGCGCGGGGGCAGGTGCAGGGCGTGGAGTCGGCGGGCCGGATCGCCTGGCAGGGCGTGGGCGCGGCGCTGGCGGGCGCCCTGGCGCAGCTGGTGGAGGTGCGCTGGGCGATCGGGGCGCTGGCGGCGGTGTCGCTGCTGGTGACGGTGGTCTCGCGGCCGGCGGTGGTGCGGGAGGGGGCGGCGGCGGTGCGGCCGGGGGCGACGGGGGCTGCGGGGACGGCGGGGACGGCGGGGACGGCGGGGACGGCGACGGTGGGCGGGGCGTGACGCGGCGTCGGGCGGTGGGGTGGCGAGGTGGCGAGGTGGTGGGGCGGGGTGTGGTGCGGCGTCGGGCGGAGGGGTGGGTGAACGTCTCGTGGGCGGCGGCGGTGCGGTGGGTGAACGGCCGGGCGGCGGGCGGTCCTCGGCGCCCGGTCCCGCGGGTCTCCGGCCGGCCCGGCGTCCGGCCGTCCGCGGGGCCGGTGGCCAGCGGTTTCCCGGGCGGGCCGGGGCGCGGGCGGTTCGGTGCGGACGGGGCGGGGGAGGGCAGGGGGGTGACGGGGCGTCGGGCCGTTCGGGCGGATCTCTCGGCCCGGATGCGGTCGGACGTCTTGCGGGAGCGTGATGCGGACGCTTCAATCCTCGTTAGGAAACTTTCCTAACCCTCATCTGTGGGCACCCCCTTGCCCGCAGCCGGCAGACGGAGCGTCAGAATGCACCTCAGCAAGCACCGCACCGCCCGTACCGCCCGCACGACCCGGGCCGCCCTCGCCCTCCTGGTCGGCGCCCTCCCGCTGACCCTGGCCGCGGCCGGGACCGGCCACGCCGCCACCCCGGCGGCGGCGGCCGGCGCGAGCACCGTGGCGGTGGCCGCGGTCGGGCTGGACGACCCGGCGAAGAAGGAGATCGCCATGGAGCTGGTCTCCTCGGCCGAGAACTCCTCGCTCGACTGGAAGGCCCAGTACAAGTACATCGAGGACATCGGCGACGGCCGCGGCTACACCGCGGGCATCATCGGCTTCTGTTCCGGCACCGGCGACATGCTCGAACTGGTGCAGCACTACACCGACCTCAAGTCCGGCAACGTGCTGGCCAAGTACCTGCCCGCGCTGAAGAAGGTCAACGGCAGCGACTCGCACTCCGGCCTCGGCAGCGCCTTCGTCAACGACTGGAGGACCGCCGCCAAGGACACCGTCTTCCAGCAGGCCCAGAACGACGAGCGCGACCGGGTGTACTTCAACCCCTCGGTCAAGCAGGCCAAGGCGGACGGGCTGCGCGCGCTCGGCCAGTTCGTCTACTACGACGCGATCGTGATGCACGGCCCCGGCACCAGCTCCGACAGCTTCGGCGGGATCCGTGCCGCCGCCATGAAGAAGGCCAAGACCCCGGCCCAGGGCGGCGACGAGGCCACCTACCTGAACGCCTTCCTGGACGCCCGCAAGGTGATCATGAAGCAGGAGGAGGCGCACGCCGACACCAGCCGGGTCGACACCGAGCAGCGGGTCTTCCTGAACGCGAAGAACTTCGACCTCAACCCGCCGCTCAAGTGGAAGGTCTACGGCGACCCGTACCAGATCAACGCCTGACCGCCCCTGCTCTGCTCCGCTCTGCTCTGCACCGTACGGCCCTGCACCACCCGAACGGCCCGGCGCCCGCGCGCCGGGCCGTTCGGCGCGCTCCGGCCGGCCGGCCGTTCGATTCGCTGACGCACCGTCAACACGCTTGCTCCGCACGGTGGTTACAGATCGGACACATTCCGGGTGGGCGGCTCCGGCGGCTCGTAGCGTCGGCCCCGAACCGTGTCCGTCCGGAGGGGAGACCATGCGCACCCGAGCGATCGCCACCGCCGCCTGGCCGGCCGCCGCAGCCTCGGCTCTGGCGCTGGTTCTGGCGCTGGTTCTGGCCCTGGCGGGCTGCGGGCGTGGCGGGGAGGACGGGGTGCAGCGCGCGGAGGACGCCGCCCGGGCCGCGCTCGGCGACGTCGAGGTCACCGCCTGCCGGGTGGACGACGAGCTGCAGTGGCCCGCCGCCACCGTCCGGATCACCAACCACACCGCCACCACCAGCAGTTACGTGGTGCAGATCGCCTTCGAGGACGGCGCCGGCCGGCAGGTCACCGAGGGCGTCGCCGCCGCCGGCTCGCTGCCGCCCGGCCAGGACACCCTCGAACAGGCCCAGGGCACCGCCGACCCGCACGGCCCGGTCAGCTGCCGGATCGCCGACGTGGTCCGCTACGCCGGCCCGTGACGGCGCCCGGCGCCGGGCCGCGCCCCCCACGAAGTGGGAGCGGCCCGGCGGCGCGGCGTCAGGAGGCGGTGTAGTCGTAGAAGCCGCGGCCGGACTTGCGGCCCAGCAGGCCCGCGTCGACCATCCGGGACAGCAGCGGCGGGGCCGCGTACAGCGGCTCCTTGTACTCGTCGTACATCGACTCGGCGATCGAGACGATGGTGTCCAGGCCGATCAGGTCGCACAGCCGCAGCGGGCCCATCGGGTGGGCGCAGCCGGCCTCCATGCCCTTGTCGATGTCGGCGGCGGTGGCCACGCCCGACTCGAACATCCGGACCGCGGAGAGCAGGTAGGGGACCAGCAGGGCGTTGACCACGAAACCGGCCCGGTCGCGGGCCCGGATCGGCTCCTTGCCGAGTACCTCGACGGCGAACTGCTCGGCGCGGGTGGTGGTCTCGGCGGAGGTGGTCAGGGTCGGGATGACCTCGACCAGCTTCTGCACCGGCGCCGGGTTGAAGAAGTGCAGGCCGATCACCTGCTCGGCGCGGGTGGTCGCGGCGGCGAGCTTCACGATCGGGATGGAGGAGGTGTTGGAGGCCAGGATCGCGTCCCGCCGGGTGATCACCTGGTCCAGCGTGCGGAAGATCGCCACCTTGACGTCCTCGCGCTCGGCGACCGCCTCGACCACCAGGTCCCGGTCGTGGAAGTCGGCGAGCTCGGTGGTGAACGACAGCCGGGCCAGCGCCGCGTCCCGGTCCTCCTCCGACAGCTTGCCGCGCCGCACCGCGGTCTCCAGCGAGTTGGTCACCCTGGTGCGCCCCAGTTCGAGGGCCTCGCCGCTGTTCTCCGAGACCAGCACGTCCAGGCCGGAACGGGCGAAGACCTCGGCGATGCCCGACCCCATGAGGCCGCAGCCGACTACTCCGACGCGCGCGATGTCGCTCACTCAAATGCCCTTCGGGAGGAGCCGGGGGTCACCCGGCCGGGGGTGTCGCGGGCGCCGTGGCCCGCCCGGACGACGGTACTACCTGCCTTAACGCCCGTTCACATCGGTGCGTGCCGGGAAGCGGCCCGCGCCCGGGGCTCGGCCGAACGGGTGAGCGTCGGCGGTGCGCCGCGCGCGCTTCCCCGCGCGCCCCGCGGCGGGGACCAGAATGCGGGGGTCCAGCCGGAGGAGGGAGCAGGCAGATGGGGACGGGATCACTCGCCGGACAGGTCGGACTGGTCACGGGGGCGGGGCGCGGCATCGGCCGGGAGATCGCCATCGGGCTGGCCGCCGAGGGCATGGCCGTCGGCCTGGTCGGCCGCACCCAGGACAAACTGATCGCCACCCTCAAGGAGTGCGTGCGGCACGGCGCCCGCGGCGTCGCCGTCACCGCCGACGTCACCCGCCCCGGCGCCGTCCGGGAAGCCGTCCGCTCGATCGAGCGCGACCTCGGCCCCGTCGACCTGCTGGTCAACAACGCCGGGCAGGTCGACCGGGCCGAAGTGCCGATCTGGGAGACCGACCCCGCCCAGTGGTGGCAGGTCGTCGAGACCAACCTGCGCGGCCCCTACAACCTGCTGCGCAACGTCCTGCCCGGCATGGTGCGGCGCGGCCGCGGCCGGGTGATCAACCTCAACAGCGGCTTCGCGCTGCGCCCCGACGGCCACTACACCGCCTACGCCACCTCCAAGGGCGCGCTGCTGCAGCTCTCCGACAACATCGCCGACTCGGTCGGCGAGCACGGCGTCGTGGTGCTCGACATCAGCCCCGGCGCGGTCGCCACCGAGATGACCGCCGGCATGGAGATGTTCCGGGACATGAAGGCCTGGGGCTCCATCCCGTACATGGTCGCCGTCACCGTCGACGCCGCCCGCGGCCGCTTCGACGGGCTGCACGGGCGCTTCCTGCACGCCGGCCGCGACAACCTGGAGACCCTGGTCGCCTCCGCCGCCACCATCCGCTCCACCGACGCCCGCACGCTGCGGCTGCGCCCGTACGGGCCGGACGACCCGATGGGGTGAACAGCGCTGCGGGAGGTCGGCGCCGGGGGAGGTCGGTGCCGGGGGAGGTCAGCGCTACGGGAGGTCGGTGCCAGGGGGAGGTCGGCGCTACGGGAGGTCGAGCAGGGCGGCCAGTTCGGCGTCCGGGAGGGAGCCCACCGGGCGGCCCTCGCGGGCGAAGGCGGCGGCCAGGCGCTGCAGGGCCGCGTTGAGCGGGGTCGGTACGCCGTGCAGGCGGCCCAGCAGGACGACCTCGCCGTTCAGGTGGTCGGCCTCGATGTCGCCGGTGCCGCGCGCCAGCGACTGCCAGGACGAACCGCCGCCGCGCACCGCGCCCTCCAGCGGCACCAGCGTCACCCGGTCGCCGCGCCGGACCCGCTGCTCCTCCTCGGACGGGTGGGCGATCCCGGCGGCCGCCAGCACCGCCTCGCCCTCGGCCCGCGCCCGCCGCCACACCCGCATCCGCAGCTCGCCGTCGATCGGACCGGCCACCGCCTCCAGCGCGTTGCCCAGGTTGCTCAGCAGCTTCGCGTACTTCCAGGCCATCACGTCCGCGCTGACCGGCGCGTCGAAGTGCGAGTCGGCCAGGTCGGCGGCGACGCGGGACGCCAACTCGTCCGCGCCGTGCGGGTACCGGCCCAGGTGCAGCATGCCCGAACGCGGCGAGCCCGCCGCCGAGACCCGGCCCGGCTCCAGGTGCGTGGACGGCAGCCACACGCACATCCCGTACACCCGGGCGAAGCGGCGCAGCGCCAGCCGCTCGTTCTCCACGCCGTTCTGCGCGCACACCAGCGGCAGCCGCTCGCCCGCCGTCCCGCCGCCCGCGACCGGGCGGGGCGCCCACTGGTCGAGCAGGGCCGCCGAGTGCTGGGTCTTCACCGCCAGCACCAGCACGTCGTCCGGCGCCAGTTCGACCTCCTCGGGGCCGCCGACCGCCGGGACCGCCAGCCGGTGGGTGCCGTCCGGGACGGTCAGCCGCAGGCCCTCGGCGCGCAGCGCCGCCAGGTGCGGTCCGCGGGCGACCAGGACCACCTCGCGCCCGCTCTGGTGGAGGCGTCCGCCGATGGTGCCGCCGACCGCGCCGGCGCCCAGCATGATGTAGCGCATGACCCGAGCATCGCACGGGCGGGGAGCCGGGCTGCGGGGTGGGTGGGGGCGGGGTGGGGTGGGGGCGGGTTGGGGACGGGGTGGGGTGAAGGCGGGTCGGGGGTGGGTTGGGGGGCAGGCGGGTTGAGGGAGGGTCAGGCGCAGAGTTCGGAGGCCGTCACCGCGTGCAGGCCCTGTCCGGCCAGGCCGTCCAGGATGGCCGGCAGCGCGGTGACCGTGCCCGGGTGGCCCATGTGCAGGGCGACCACCGAACCGGCCGCCGCCGACTTCAGCACCCGGCGGGTCACCGCGTCCGCGCCCGGGTCCGCGTAGTCGCGCGGGTCGACGTCGAAGGACAGCACGTGCGCGTAACCGACCTGCTGGGCCTGCTCCTTCACCATCGCGTTCGCGTACTGCGCCGCGGACGGCCGGAACCAGCGGCCGATCGACCCGGTCAGGCGCTGCAGCCGCTGCGCGCACTGCGCTATCTCCTCGTGCGCCTGCTCCGGGCGCATCGAGCAGATGTCCAGGTGGTTCTGGGTGTGGTTGCCCAACTCGTGGCCGCCGGACAGGATCCGCTGCGCGATCTGCGGCTGCTCGTCCAGCCAGCTGCCCACCGCCAGCACGGTCAGCCGGGCGCCGCGCTGCTCGGCGGCCTCCAGCAGCGCGGTGGCGATCGCCGGATCGCCCTGCCCGTGGAAGGTCAGCGCCAGCTGCGGCCGGCTGCGCGGGCCGGTCACCACCTCCTGCGGGGTGTCCGCGGCCAGCGGGGGCAGCGCGAACGGGGTCGCGGAGGGGGACGGCGACGGCGAGGCGCTCGCGCTCGGGCTCGGGCTCGGCGACTCGGTCAGGTGCTCGGGCTGCGGGCGGGCCGCCACCGAGGGGCCGTGCGCACCGTGGCCGTCGGAGGGGCCGCCGCACGCGACGGCGAGGCCGCCGGCGGCGCTCAGCGCGGCCAGGCGGGAGGCGGAACGCAGAACACTGCGGCGGTCGACTGTCATCGCGGCCAGCCTAAGCGGACGCCGCGGCCGGGCGGCAACGGTGGCCGCCCGGACGAGTGGCCGCCCCGCGGGGAGGTGACGGGGCGTGAGCGGCGGGGGAAGTGGTGGGGGTGGGGGCAGTGGGGTGGCGAGGGAAGCGGGGCGGCCGGGGCCGGTGGCGGTCGGCGGGGCGTCCGTGGCCGGGGGCAGCGGGGCAGCGGGGTGGCGAAGGTGGGGGCGGTGAGGGTCAGGGGCAGCGGGGTGGTGAAGGCGGCGGGGCGGCCGGGGCCGGTGGCGGTTGGCGGGGTGCCCGTGGCTGGGGCGCACCGGGTGGGCGTCGGGCCGAGTGGTGCGGTGCTTGCGGTCGGGGCGTCAGGTGGCTGCTGCGCCGAACAGCAGGGCGCCGGTGACCAGGGCGGCGCCCAGCAGTTGGAGCGGAGTGGGGGCGGTCGCGGTCAGGGCCGCGCCGGAGAGGGTGGCGGTGAGCGGGATCAGGCCGCCGAACAGGCCCGCCCGGTCGGCCGGGAGCACGGTCAGCGCCGAGTACCAGAGCAGGAACGCCCCGCAGGTCAGCACCGGCCCGAGGTAGAGCAGCGCGAGCAGCTCCCCGCCGGTCGGCATCCGCAGCGCCGCCGGGGAGAGGGCCGCCGCCACGGCGAACAGCGGCACCGCGAGCAGGGTGGTGTACGCCGACACCCGGACCGGGCCGAGCCGCGGCAGCAGCGGGACGGCCAGCAGCGAGAAGGCCGCCTCGCACAGCAGGGTGCCGGTCGCGTACAGCAGGCCGAGCGCGTCGCCGTGGCCGAAGCCCTGGGTGAGCGCCGCGCCGCACACCACCAGGACGGCCGCCGCCAGCAGCCGGGCCGCCGGGCGGCGGCGGGCCAGCAGCGGACCGGCCACCCCGAGCAGCAGTGGGGTGCAGCCGACCACGCTGCCGACCACCGCCGGGTCGGTGTGCCGCAGCGCGGCGACCAGCAGCAGGTTGAACCCGAACAGGCCGGTGGCGGACAGCGCCAGCAGCAGAGCGAGTTCACGGGGCGTCAGCCGGTGCGCGAGCCGCGGCCGGCGGCGGGCCAGCGGCAGCAGGATCGCCGCCGCCAGGGTGTAGCGCAGCGCCTGGCCGCCGGCCAGCGGATAGGACGAGAACGCGGCGGTCACGCCGGTGGAGGCGCCCAGCACGGTCATCGCGCCGGCCGCGCGCAGGGTGCCGGTCAGGTGCGGGGAACGGCCGCGGGACAGCGCGGCGGAAGCCGGGACGGCGGCCGGGACGGGGGTCGGGACGGGGGTGGTGGTATCGGTCACGGGTTCCACGCTAGGAGCCGGGTGGTCCGGTTCACAGGGCCACTTGGTGGGTTGAGCAGAGGACCAATCGGGGTGGGGGATGGGATGCTGGGCGGGCCGGTCGGTCGGTCGATGCGAGGTGGTCGGGGTGCGGGAGCTGTTGATCGCGTGGGAGCCGGGGGGCGGGGAGCTGGCCGGGCGGCTGGTGCGGGCGCTGCGGGCGGCGGTGCGGGAGGGGCGGCTGGCGGGTGGGGCGCGGTTGCCGGCGAGCCGGGTGCTGGCGGCGGAGCTGGGGGTCTCGCGCGGGGTGGTGGTCGAGGCGTACGAGCAACTGGCCGCCGAGGGCTACCTGGTGGGGCGGCAGGGGTCGGGGACCCGGGTCGCGGAGGGGGTGGCGGTGGAGCGGCCGGGGGAGGCGGTGCGGGTGCCGGCGGCCGAGCCGCGGTACGACCTGAAGCCGGGGACGCCCGACCTGGGGGCGTTCCCGCGGACGGCCTGGGCGGGGGCGGTGCGGCGGGCCCTGCAGGGGGCCGCGAACCGGGACCTGGGGTACGGCGATCCGGCCGGACTGCCGCAGCTGCGCGGCGAGTTGGCCGCGTACCTGGGCCGGGTGCGGGCGGTGGCGGCGGGACCGGAGCGGGTCGCGGTGGTCAGCGGGGTGGGGCAGGGGCTGGCGCTGCTGGTCGGGCTGCTGGCCCGGCACGGGCGGCGGCGGATCGCGGTGGAGGACCCGGGATCGCCCGGCACGCTGGGCCTGCTGCGCGCCCACGGGGTCGAGCCGGTCGGCGTCCCCGTCGACCAGGAGGGCCTGGTGGTACGGGAGTTGGCGGCGAGCGGGGCGGACGCGGTGCTGGTCACCCCGGCCCACCAGTACCCGACCGGGGTCGCGCTGTCGGCCCGTCGCCGGACCGAACTCGCCGGCTGGGCGCGGGCGGGCGGGCTGGTGGTGGAGGACGACTATGACGCCGAGTTCCGCTTCGACCGCGAACCGCTGGGCGCCGTCCAGGGGTTGGCGCCCGAGCGGACGGTGTACCTGGGTTCGCTCAGCAAGACCCTGGCACCAGGGCTGCGGCTGGGCTGGGCGGTGCTGCCCGGCTGGCTGGCCGAGGACTTCCGGCAGGCCAAGCAGTACGCCGACCTCGGTACCGGGGCGGTCGACCAACTCGCCTTCGCCGCCCTGCTGGAGAGCGGCGGCTACGACCGCCACCTGCGCGCCGTCCGCCCCCGCTACCGGGCCCGCCGGGACGCCCTGGTCGGCGCGCTGCGCGAACACCTCCCGCAGGCCGGGCTGCGCGGCGTCGCCGCCGGGCTGCACCTGTACGCGGACCTGCCGCCGGGCGTGGACGAGCGGGAGCTGGCCGGGGCGGCGCTGCGGCGCGGGGTGCGGGTCGCGCCGGTCGGGCCCGGTCGGCTGGCCCCGGGCGGGGCGGCCGTCGCGCTCGGGTACGCGGGCCTGGCCGAGCAGCGGCTGCGCGAGGCGGCGGCGCTGCTCGGCGCGGCCTGCCGGGAGGTGGGCTGATGGGGGGTGGGCTGACGGGAGGTGGGTCGGCGGGAGGTTTCCTGATGTTCCGTCAGGAGATGGGTGTGAGCTGGTCGGTGGCGATCACTGCCACCACCGCGACCAAGGCGAGCACCGCCGTCAGGTTGATCGCCTGGACGAGTCCGCGCTGCTGCCGCGGCGCGTAGCCGAGGGCGGCGCCGGCGGCCAGGCCGGTGAGCAGGCCGCCCAGGTGGCCCTGCCAGGAGGCGAAGCCCGCGGAGAGGACCATCCACAGCACCAGGGTGATCATCATCTGGTTGCCGCCGAGCGGGTCGTAGCCCTGGCGGCGGCTGAGCACCCAGTACCCGCCGGCCAGGCCGAAGACCGCGCCGGAGGCGCCCACCGCCAGGGAGTGCGGGGCGAGCCAGTAGATCATCGCGGAGGAGCCCAGCGCGGACAGCAGGTACAGCGCGAGGAAGCGCAGCACGCCGAGCCGGTCCTCGACCACCCGGCCCAGGTTCCACAGCCAGTACATGTTGAACACGATGTGCAGGATGCCCATCGGCCAGGTGGTCGGCCCGAGGTGCAGGAACGCGCCGGTGAGCAGCCGCTCCCACTCGCCGTGCGCGATGCCCGACAGGTGCGGCACGTACGTGGCGGGGTCGTAGTCCGCGGGCGGGGCCAGCACGCCCGAGCCGAGCACCCCGAACCGGTCGAGGGTCTCCGGCCGGACCAGCTCGACCAGGTACGCGGCCACGTTCAGCGCGATCAGCGCGACGGTCGCGTACGGGCGGGCGGTGATCCGGCCGCCGAACGCCGTCCGGGCCTGGCGGGTGCCCTGGTGCCCGGACTTGACGCACTCCACGCACTGGTAGCCGACCGCCGCCTCGCGCCGGCAGTCCGGGCAGGCGTTGCGGTCGCAGCGGGTGCAGCGGACGTACGACTCCCGGTCGGGGTGCCGGAAGCAGGTCGGTGCCGCCTCGGGGGCCTGGGCCCCCGGGGCGGGGTGTGCGGCGTCCATGGACGTGGGCCCTCCCCTGTGCGGTGGCGCTCGGCCGCGGGGGCGTCCACGGCGAGGTTCCACGGCGAAACGGCGCTCACCCTAGAGCACGGCGCGGACGGTGCGTACACCAGGGGAGGGCGGGGTCAGGGGTGGGGCGGCAGGTCGATCACGGCGACGGCGTCCGGGCGGGCGACGGCGAGGCGGGTGCCGTCCGGGCTGAGGGCGGCGACCGGGGAGGGGACGTGGGTGACGCCGAAGCACAGGTCCTTCTCCGGGAGTTCGGCCTCGGGCCACTCGGCGAGCACCGCGCCGGTCGCGGCGTCGAGCAGCCGGGGGTGGCCGTACAGCGCGAGCACCTGCCCGCCACGGGCCAGCAGGGTGCCGGTGGGGCGCTCCAGCGGGCTGCGGTGCAGCCAGCGGCGCTCCGGGACGGACCACACGCCCAGGTGCAGCGGGCCGAGCCCTTCGTCCCCGTCCGGGTCGAGGGTCTCCTCGCCGGTGGCCACCGCCAGCCGCTCCGCGTCCAGCCAGCAGGCCGCGCCGACCTCCACCTCCATGCCGGCGTGCGGGGCGAACAGGGTGTCGGTGTCGAGCGCGGCCGGATCGGTGAGCGCCGCGGTGAGGTCGTGCAGGGCCGCCACCCCGATCGGTGACCACACCCAGCCGACGGCCAGCAGGTGCCGGCCGTCCGGGCTCACCTCGGGGCGGGAGTGGAAGACGTCGACGGGCCCGCGGGGGCCCGCGGTCAGGCGCTCGCCCGTCACCAGGTCCTCGACCTGCAACTCGTTGTAGCGCTCGGGGCAGTGGACCAGGACCTCCCGGCCGTCCGGCAGCCGGCCGAGGGCCAGCGGGTAGTCGTAGTCCTTCGAGTGGTAGTAGCTGCGGTTGACCTCCCGGACGACGACTGGCCGTTCGACCTCCACCACCAGGCCCTTGGTGCCGCGCTCGGCCCAGACCGCCGCGTACCGTCCGGACGGCGAGAGCGCCGCCCGGTCGAACGGGAAGCCCCAGCGGACCGAGGTGTCCCGCTCTGTCCCGTCCGGGGCCCAGCGGCGGCCGCCGCTCGCCAGGTCGACCAGGTCGTTCCCGTCCCAGGTCAGTGACTTCACGCCGCCCCGGACCGGGATCGTCCGTACCGCCGTCATCGCGCGTTCCCCCCTGTGGTGATCGTCCGCGAAGGGTACCGGGTGGGGCGGCGGGTGTCGGGTCAGCGGCGGGTGGCGCTCAGGACGGTGAACTTCGGGTTGCCCGCGACGGTGCGGCAGTTGCCGAACAGGCGGCGCAGGGTGAGGTGGTGGCCGAGGTGGCGGTTGCCGACCACGCGGAGTTCGCCGCCCGGGCGCAGGACCCGGCGGGCGCCGGTGAACATGCGGCGGGCGATGGTGTCGGTGGTGGCCTGGTGGGAGTGGAAGGGCGGGTTCAGCAGTACCAGGTCGGCGGAGGCGTCCGGGAGGTCGGCGAGGGCGTCGCCGACCAGGAACCCGGCGGGGCGGTCCGGGCCCAGGTTGGTGCGGAAGGTCTCCTCGGCGGAGGCCGCGGCCTGGAACGACTCGTCGACGAAGAGCAGTTCGGCGTCCGGGTCGGCGAGGGCGGCGGCGGTGCCGACGACGCCGTTGCCGCAGCCCAGGTCGATGATCCGGCGGGGGGTGCCGGTCGGGGCGGGCAGGTGTTCGAGGAAGAACCGGGTGCCGATGTCGAGGCGGTCCGCGCAGAACACGCCCGCCTGGTTGGCGACCTGACGGCCCGACAGGACGCCGATGCCGTCCGGGAGCCGGTAGCGCAGCGGCCACGGGTTGGCGGGGCGGGCCAGGTCCGGGTCCGGGGTGGTGCGGATCAGGCGGGCCTTGCGGACGGCGAGGGAGGTGCGGGTCGGGCCGAGGATCCGTTCGAACAGGTTCAGGGTGGAGGTGTGGATCTCGGTGACCATGCCGGTGCCCAGCACCCGGGTGTCCGGGTGCACGGCCGGGGCGAGGCGGTGCAGCTGGTCCTCCAGCAGCGCCAGGCTCTTCGGGACGCGCACCAGCAGCACGTCGATCCGCGGCGGCGGGGCGTCCTGGGTGCTGCGGACCGCCACCGCGGCCGGGTCCAGGCCGTTGCGGGCGAGGTTCGCGGCGATCGCCCGGGAGGCCAGGTAGGAGTCGGTGACGGCGGTGAGGCCGGCGGCCTTCGCCGCCAGCGCGGTCGACAGGGCGCCCCAGCGGTCGCCGAGCACGGTGACGGCCCCGTCCAGCGGCACCGCCTGCTCGTGCAGGTCGCGCAGCAGGTACTCGTCGGCGGCGTCCCAGGCGCGCAGCTGCTCGCGCGGATCCTCCGGGAAACGGGCCAGCTCGAACTCGCCCCAGGCGGTGGTGAAACAGTTCATCGTGCCCCCAGGCTAGCGGAGGGCGACGAGGTGACCGGACGGCGACGGACGGCGACGGAGGGTGGCGGTGGGCGTGCTGGAACGGCGGGAGCGGGTGGTCGGGGCGGTGCTCGGCTCGGCGGTGGGGGACGCACTCGGGGCGCCCTTCGAGTTCGGGCCGGCCGGGATGTTCGGGGCGCGGTTCCCCGGCGGGGCCGCGATGTGCGGGGGCGGCGGGTGGGAGCCCGGGGAGGCCACCGACGACACCCAGCTGGCCGTCCACCTCGGCGAGTCGCTGCTGGCGGCCGGCGGGCTCGACCTGCCGGAGATGTTCGAACGCTTCCGGGGCTGGGCGGCGGGCGACCCCAAGGACATCGGCATCCAGACCGAGATCGTGCTCGGCGGCGGCCTGCCCTGGGACCTCGCCGCGGCCGTCCACTTCCAGACCGAGGGCCGGGCCGCCGGGAACGGCGCGCTGATGCGGGCCGTCACCGGCGCGGTGTGGTTCGCCCCGCAGGGGCGCGCGGCGAGCATGGGTGCGGCTCGCCGGATCACCGCGCTCACCCACGGTGACGGCGCGGCCTGGGAGGGGACCGCGATCCTGCACGAACTGCTGCGCGTCGCGTTGGACGGCGGCGACCCGGTGGCGGCCATTCCGGGAGTGCTGGCGGCGGTGCGGGAGGAGCACCGGGGGCGGTGGGCGCGGGTGCTGGACGAGCGGTGGCGGCCGGAGCTGGCGACGGAGAGCAACGGGGCGGTGTGGGCGTGCCTCGGCTCGGCGGTGTGGGCGCTGCGGAGCACCGGGAGCTTTCCCGGTGCGCTGCGGGCGGTGATCGACCTCGGGGGCGACACCGACACGACGGCCGCCGTCACCGGCGGGCTGGCGGGGGCGGTGTACGGGGCCGGGGCGATCCCCGGGGACTGGCGGGAGGCGCTGCACGTGCCGCTGCCCCCGACCGGGCGGGTGCTGCGGGCGGGGGAGTTGGCGGCGCTCGCGGTGGCGCTGGACGCGGGTGGGCGGGCGGCCGCGGGGTGAAGGGGGTGCGGCTCAGGTGGTGAGGACCAGGCAGGCGTTGTGGCCGCCGAAGCCGAAGGCGTTGGTGAGGGCGGCGGTGTGGGGGAGCGGGCCGGCGGTGGTGACCAGGTCGAGCGGGAGGCCGGGGTCGGGGGTGGTGAGGTTGCGGACGGCGGGGGCGTGCTGGTGGTGGAGGGCGTAGGCGGTGGCGAGGGCGGAGAGGGCGCCGGCGGCGCCGAAGAGGTGGCCGGTCATCGACTTGGTGGCGGTGACGGCGGGGCGGTGGGCGCCGAAGACGCGGGTGAGGGTCTCGGCCTCGGTGAGGTCGCCCAGGGGGGTGGAGGTGGCGTGGGCGTGGACCAGGCCGATCGCCTCCGGGGGCAGGCCGGCGTCGGCGAGGGCGCGGCGGACGGCGCGGGTCTGGCCGTCGGGGTGGCCGGCGGTGATGTGGTGGGCGTCGGAGGTGACGGCGGCGCCGGCCAGGGTGGCGTAGCGGCGGGCGTCCGGGCGCAGGTCGGCGCGTTCGAGGACGAGCACCGCGGCGCCCTCGGCGATGACGAAGCCGTCGCGGCCGGTGTCGAAGGGGCGGGAGGCGCCGGCCGGGTCGTCGTTGCGCAGCGAGTGGGCGCGGGCCTGGGCGAAGCCGGCCAGCGGGAGGGGGTGCAGGCAGGCTTCGGTGCCGCCGGCCACGACGACGTCGGCGCGGCCGAGCCGGATCAGGTCGAGGCCGAGGGCGACGGCCTCCGCGCCGGAGGCGCAGGCGCTGACGGGGGTGTGGGCGCCGGCCTTGGCGCCGAGGTCGATGGATACCCAGGCGGCGGGGCCGTTGGCCATCAGCATCGGGACGGTGTGCGGGGAGACCTTGCGGACGCCGGAGCGTTCCAGCACGTCGTCCTGGTCGAGCATGGTGACCGCGCCGCCGGTGCCGGTGCCGATGACCACGGCGAGCCGTTCGCCCTCGACGGCGGGGCGTCCGGCGTCGGCCCAGGCCTCGCGGGCGGCGATCAGGGCGAGCTGTTCGCTGCGGTCCAGGCGGCGGGCCTCGATCCGGTCGAGGACGGTGGCGGGTTCGACGGCGAGCTGCCCGGCGATCCGGATCGGCAGGTCGGCGGCCCAGGGGTGGTCGAGGGCGCGGATGCCGTTGCGTCCTTCGCACATGGCCTGCCAGGTGTCGGGGGCGGTGCCGCCGAGCGGGGTGGTGGCCCCCAGGCCGGTGATGACGACGGTGTCGTGGGCGGTGCGCATGGCGATACTCCCGTTGTGATGGCAGCACAATGATCGGGCTCTCCGGCGTTCGGCCGGACGATCCGATGTGTTCACTCTGCCAAGGGAAACGGGTGTGGAAGGCTGCCGGGCGGAACCGAGTCGCGCACGGTGGGTTTGTAGATTTACGACAAGTTTGGCTGATGGGGTGTCAGGGCAATGGGGTGCGCGCCCGGGCGGGCAGGGCGAGCAGCAGGGCGACGGTGCGCTCGTGCTGTTCGAGCACGCCGGGCGGATCGTCCTCGGGCTGCGCGCCGACCTCGCCGCCTTCGCCCTCGACCCGCTCACCGCCGACGTCGACGTCGACGCGTTCGCGGGGGCGGCGGTGCCGCTCACCATGTCGAACGGCGTGGTGGCCAACCGGGGTGTGGTGTAAGGGAATTCGGGGATCCGGCCGGATCGGGGGGGTGGGGTCAGGCCGGGTGGTCCAGGTAGGCGTGCAGGGCGGCCGCGCCCGCGAGGAGGGCGCGGCCGCGGGCGGTGAGGCGGGACTGCCAGGCGGCCAGGGTGGGGCGGACGGCTTCCGGGGAGCCCGCGGAGCGCAGGTGGTGCAGGATCTCGGCGGTGCGGGCCAGGCCGTGGCCGCCGCGGCGGAGCTGTTCGGCGAGCAGCAGCTCGCGGACTTGGGCGGGCGGGTAGACGCGGTAGCCGGTGCGGGCGTCCCGGAGCGGGGAGACCAGGCCCGCGCGCTCCCACGCGCGGAGGGTGGCCGGGCGCAGGCCGAGGCGGTGGGCGAGCGGGCCGATGTGGGTGCCGGGAGCGGCGGGCGGGTCGTCGACGGGCGGGTCGGCGGCGGGGAGGTGGTCGAGGGCGGTGCGGACGGCGTCCAGGGTGCGGCGGTCCTCGGCGAGCCGGGCGTGGCCGTCGTCGACCAGGCGCAGGGCCGCGGGCAGGTCGCCCGCGTTGACGGCCTGCATGATCGCGGTGGCGGCCGGGTGGCCGTGCCCCGGCAGCAGGGCGAGGAAGGCGCGCAGCGCCGCCGCGTGGCGCTCGCCGTAGCGCCGGTACCCGTGGGCGGAACGGTCGGCGGGCGGCAGGACGCCCGCCCGCTCGTAGTTGCGCACCGCCTGGGTGGACAGGCCGTGCTCGCGGGCGAGGTCGATCGGGCGGAAGGACATGGGGTTTGAAGGTTTTCTGCTCGATTCCCGGGCCGGGAGTGGAAAAGTTTACACCGTGGCTTCAACGATACGGTGGAAGTCATGACTCCCCAGCTCAGGGCCGCCGCCCGCCCCTTCTCCGCCGCCGCCCTCACCGACCTCGTCCCCGCCGGCACCCGGCTGCTCGCCCTCGGCGAACCCACCCACGGCGCCGAGGAGTTCCTCGACCTCCGCAACGAGCTCTTCCGCCACCTGGTCACCGCGCACGGCTACCGCTCGATCGCGGTCGAGAGCGACTGCCTGGCCGCGCTCGCCGTCGACGCGTACGTCGGCGGCGCGGCGGGCGAGTTGGACACCGTGGTGCGGGAAGGGTTCGGCCACGGGTTCGGGGAGTACGCCGGGAACCGCGAACTCGTGCGCTGGATGAGGGAGTTCAACGCGGGTGCAAAGGAGGGGGAACGGCTGCGGTTCTACGGGGCGGACGGGCCGCTGGAGATGACCGGGGCCGCCGCGCCCGGCCCCGCGCTGATCCGGCTGCACGACTTCCTGGCCGAACGGCTCCCGGCCGAACTGCTGCCCGAACGCGAGGAGTTGCTGCGCCGGTGCGGACCGGACGACCGCTGGACCGAACCCGCCGCCGCACTCGACCCGGCCCGCTCGGTGGGGCGCACCGCGGACGCCGACCGACTGCGGCTGCTCGCCGACGAGCTGGGGCTGCTGCTGGCCGCGCACTGGCCGCAGTTCCACGAGGACGCGGACGCGCTCTGGCGGGCCGAACTCGACGCCCGCACCGCCACCGGACTGCTCCGCTACCACGCGGCGACCGCCGGGGACGGGCCCGACCGGATCAACTCCCTGATGCGGCAACGCGACTTGATGATCGCCGACAACCTGGAGGCGATCCTCCACCGCGAGGCCCGCCGCGGCCCGACCCTCGCCTTCGCCCACAACCGGCACCTGCAGCGCGAGGCCAGCCGCATCCCGCTCGGCGACCACCAACTCCTCTGGTGGAGCGCCGGATCCCTCCTCGAATCCCGCCTCGGCGACGGCTACACCTTCCTTGCCACCACCTTCGGCCACCGCGCCCCCGACGACCACCCGGCCCCCAACACCCTCGAAGGCCTCCTCGCGACCCTCCCGGAACCGCGCACCGTCCTCGACCCCGGTCTGCTCGCGGCAGCGCTGGGGGAGGCGGGGGCGGTGAGGGCGCGGGTGCCGGCCGACCACACGTATTTCGGGTTGGATCCGGCGGCGTTGGGGTGGGTGGATGGGGTGGTGTTCGTGCGGGGCATCGGGCGGCAGCGGGGGTTGTTCGGGGGAGAGTGAGGGGGGTGCTGGAATGGCTCGCGGCAGCGTTGGGGGAGGCGGGGGAGGAGGGGGAGGCGGGTGTGGTGAGGGCGCGGGTGCCTGCTGACCATACGTACTTCGGGTTGGATCCGGCGGCGTTGGGGTGGGTGGACGGGGTGGTGTTCGTGCGGGGCATCGGGCGGCAGCGGGGGTTGTTCGGGGGTGGCTGAGGGGGCTCCGGCTGGGGAAATGGGTGGCCGGGGCGGGGGTGGGTGGGGAGGATGGCGGGATGCGGCGTGTGTGGGAGGGGCTGGCGGGGAACCCGGCGTTGCCGGGGGAGGCGGTGGAGCGGCTGGTCGGGCTGGCGGAGCCGGACCTCTCGGTGGAGTTGGCCGGGCGGGCGGACCTGACCGACCGGCAGGTCGAGGTGCTGGCGGAGCGGGGGATCGCGGCGGCCGAGCGCCTGGTGGAGGCCGGTCGGCTGGTGGTGGAGCGGGTCGACCCCCGGCGGCAGCCGATCGCCGCGCTGGCGCTGCTGCGGGCCGGGCGGGCACCCGCCGGGTGGGCGGAGCTGCTGGTCGAACGGCGGGAGCTGTGGCCCGAGTTGGCCTCCACCGAGTGGCTGCCGGCCGAAGCCGCGCGGCGGCTGCTCGCCGGGGCGGACCGGCAGGTCCTGGTGGAACTCGCCGAGGCACAGCCCGACCCCGGCGTCCTCGCCGTCCTCGCCGCGCACCCCTCGCAGCACGTCCGGCAGGCCGTCGCCTGGAACCCGGCCGCCCGGCCCGCCGTCCTCGCCGACCTGCTGAACGACCGTCCGCCGCTGGAGAGTTGCGAGGTCTGCGAACGCCACCCCGTCCCGTGGACGCACCCGCCGGACTGCCCGGACCCGGGCTGCGACCTGCCCGGCGGGGCCGCCTGCGACGGCAGCCACCAGTACGCCCGGCACACGATCGTGCAGGCGGCCCTCGGGCATCCGGCGGTGCCTGCCGTCGACGCCCGGCGGTATCTGGGGGCGGCGTCCCCGTTCCTGCGGGCCCGGCTCGCCGGGCACCCCGGCCTCGACCCGGACGCGTACGCGCAGCTCGCCGCCGACCCCGCGCTGTGGGTGCTCGAGGAGCTCGCCGGGAACCCGGCGATCGGGGAGGGGCTGATCCGCCGGCTCGCCACCGTCCCGCACGAGTCGGTGCGCCGGGCGGTGGTCGGCAACCCGGCCGTGCCGCTGGACGTCCTGGAGCGGGCGTGGGAGGGCGTCGTCCTCAAGCTCGGGACGATGCTGCCGCCCCGGATCGCCGCCGCCGACCCCGCCGAGACCGAGTGGCTCGCCGCCTCCGCGGATTCCGAACTGCGCCGCCTGCTCGGGCTGCGCCGCGACCTGCCGCCGCCCGTCCGGGACCGGCTCGCCGACGACCCGGTGGCCAAGGTCGCCAACGCCGTCGCGCCCCACCCCGGCCTGGACGAACGGCAGTTGAGGGACGTGCACCGGCGCCACGGCCGCGCCGTCGGCCCCGGCATCGCCGCCAACCCGGACGCGACGACCGCCCTGCTGCGGGCCCTGGTCACCGCCGAGCACAACGTCGCCACCCTGCGCGCTGTCGCCCGCCACCCCGCCGCCGACGGCCCGACCCTGACCGCCTGCCTGCGCGACCGCCGGGCCCGGGAGCAGGCCGCCGCCCACCCGGCCCTGCCGCTCGACCGGATCCGCGCCCTGCTCGCCGACCCCGCCACCGTCCACCTGGCCGCCGCCAACCCGGCCCTCCCGGCCGCCGACCTGCTGCGCCTGATGCCCCCGCCGTGAAAGCGGGGCCGCCCCGGACGCGCCGCCCCGGACGCGCCGCCCCGGGCACGCCGACACGGGCCGCCCCCCGGGGAGTGGGGGGACGGCCCGTGGGCAGGGGGAGCCGTCAGCGGGTGGTCTCCTCGCGGCTCTCGACCAGGACGGCGGGCTCCAGCGGGGAGGCGATCTCCTGCGGCTTGCTGCGCGAGGCCCAGTCGCGGATGCCGAGCACCACCATGACGAAGAAGATCGAGTACACGATGCCGGAGAAGTACAGCTCCGAGTGCACCGCCAGCGGCACGCCGACCAGGTCGACCGCCAGCCAGACGAACCAGAACTCGATGTAGCGGCGGGCCTGGCTGTACATGGCGAGGATCGAGCCGACGAAGATCCAGGCGTCCGCGCTCACCATCCACATCGGCGCGCCGGGGTAGAACGAGGCGTCCTGCCACCTCAGCACCGCGGCGAACGCGATCGTGCCGAGCACCATCGCGGCTATCAGCACCGCGCGCTCGCCCCAGTTCGCCCAGCGGACGTTGATGGCGCCCTCCTGCTCGCGGCTGCGCTTCCAGGTCGCCCAGCCCCAGGACGCCGAGACGATGATCACGACCTGCCGGGCGGCGTTGCCGCCGAGGTGCACGTTCAGGCTGGCGACCAGCAGGAACACCGAGCCGAGGATCTGCACCGGCCAGGCCACCAGCGACCGGCGCAGGGCCAGCCAGACGGTGGCGAGCGCCAGGATGTTGCCCAGGAAGTCGGACCAGTAGACGGGGAGGCCGAAGAAGCTGAACTGCTCGTTCAACCAGTGGAATGCGCTCATGACTCACACCTTTGTTCGTACGGAGCGAGGTGGTGGGGAGGAGCGGCCGGCCCGTGGAGGGGGGAGGGGTCGGCCGGGCACGCGGGCATCGGGCGCAGTGACGGGGGTGGGGGTGGGGGTGCGTGCCAGGAGGGGGTTCGTTGTGGAGCGGGGTGGTGCGGTGGAGACGGCCGGCCCGTGGAGGGGGAGGGGTCGGCCGGGCACGCGGGCATCGGGCGCAGTGATGGGGGTGGGGGTGGGGGTGCGTGCCAGGAGGGGTGGGGAACGGTCGGCCCCGCCGGGAAGCGGGGGAGAGGCGGGGCCGACCGGGTTCAGGGGTGGGGGCGGCGGGGCGGGGTGCGGAGGCCAGCAGGGCGTCCGAGCGGCGGACGTCCTCGCGGGCGGCGCGCAGCAGGTCGTCGACGTCGGCGAACTTCTCGGTGTCGCGCAGCCGGGCGACGAACCACAGCTCGACGCGTTCGCCGTACAGGTCGTCCGAGGTGTCGTGGCAGTGCACCTCGACGTGCACCTCGGACGAGTCGCCGAACGTCGGGTTGGTCCCGATGCTGATCGTCGCCCGGTGCACGCCCCCGGTCGCCGGGCGGGCCAGCCAGCCGCTGTAGATCGCGGGCGGCGGGACGGCCGTGCCGGGTGCGGGGGAGAGGTTCGCGGTGGGGAAGCCGAGGCCCTTCCCCCGGCCGGCGCCGTGAACGACCGTGCCGACCAGGGGAGTTGACGGGAACTCAGCCATGGGGGGTGAGCTCGCGGAACTGGCTGGTGTGGAAGACCAGCGGCTCCACGCCCGGGAACAGCTCCGCCGAGAGCAGCTCCAGCAGGACGATCTCGTGGTCCCCGCCGTCGTACACCGGGCCGACCCGGGCGGTCAGCCACAGCGCGGCGTCGTGGATCAGCACCGCGCCGTCGGCCGTCGCCTGCCAGGGCGTGCCGTCGAACCGGTCGCCCGCCCGGGAGGCGAGCTTGCGGCACAGCGCGCCCTGGCCGTGGCTGAGCACGCTCAGGCCGAGCACCGGGGCCTCGGCCAGCCGGGGCCAGGTGGTGGAGGTGCGGGCCACGCTGATGGCGACCATCGGCGGCTCCAGCGAGATCGACACGAAGGAGCTGGCCGCGAAGCCGACCGGTTCGCCGTCGCGCAGCGCGCCGATGGCGACCACGCCGGTGGGGTACGCCCCGAAGGCTTGCCGCAGCGCGCCCGCGTCCAGGGCTGAGGGGTGGTGAACGGTGGTGGCCATGGCCGGTGCCGTCCTCTCGTGGTGCCGAAGGTGGTACGGGGGAGCGGGGGTCAGTGGCGGTGCCGGGCGGCCGGGTGGCCGGCGGGCAGCGCCCGGTCGCCGGAGCCGGTCAGGCGCTCGCGCAGCGACTCGCCGGCCGCGTACTCGCCGCGGAACACGCCGCGCTCGCGCAGGATCGGCAGCACCGACTCGACGAACTCGACCGTGGAGGCGGGCTGCACGGTCGGCGAGAGCAGGAAGCCGTCCAGGTCGGCGCCCTCCGCCAGGGCGCAGATCTCGTCGGCGATCTCCTCGGCGGTGCCGACCACCGGACGGGCGCCCACGCCGTGGGTGTGCCAGTCGGCCAGCACGTCGCCGACCGTCTTGCCGGCGAACCGGGCGACCTGGGTCTGCGACATCTCGGTGGACAGCTCGGTCATCGGGGTGTCCGGCGCGTACGAGGACAGGTCCAGGCCGGTGAACATCGCGTACGAGGCGACGGTCACCTCGGGGCGCTGCGCCTCCAGGATCCGCTGCCAGCGGCGTTCGGCGTCCGAGGTGGTGGCGCCGACCACGCAGGAGAACGCCGACATCACCTTGACCTCGTCGGCCTTGCGCCCGGCGTTCACGGCCTCCGCGCGGATCGCCTTCGCGTGGCCCGCGAGCTGCTCGACGCTGCCGCTGCCGACGAACATGCACTCGCCGTGCCGCCCGCCGACCCGGCGGCCGGCCGGGGAGGCGCCGGCCTGGAACAGCACCGGGGTGCCCTGCGGGGAGCGGGCAGTGTTGCCGTAGCCGTGCGAGCGGAAGTACGGGCCCTCGTGCTCGACCAGGTGCACCTTGGCCGGGTCGGCGAACCGGCCGGCCTTGTCCTTCTCCAGGGCGTCCGGCTCCCAGGCGCCCTCCCAGTACTTGTAGACCAGGTCGAGGAAGTCCTCGGCCATCGCGTACCGGTCGTCGTGCGCGACCATGTCCATCCCGAACGCCTTGACCGCGGTGTCGGCGGTGCCGGTGGTGACCACGTTCCAGCCGAGGCGGCCGCCGGAGAGCTGGTCCAGGGTGGCCAGGCGGCGGGCGAACGCGTACGGCGGCTCGACCAGCACCGAGCCGGTCACCACCAGGCCCAGGTCGGTGGTGGAGGCCAGCAGCGCCGAGGCGATCACGAACGGGTCCAGCCGCGGCAGGTCGAGGGTCTCCTCGGTGGCGATCGGCGGGCGGACCCCGTTGATCTCCGACCAGCCCCAGGCGTCGGCCAGGAACAGGAAGTCCAGCTTGGCGTCCTCGCACAGCCGGGCCACCTCCTGCCAGTAGCCGAGGGTGTCGAACAGGTGGCGGCGGCTGTCGGGGTGGCGCCAGGTGGCGGTGCCGCTGGCGTTGGTCTGGGCGTTCTCGAACAGGCCGAGCTTGAGGCTGCGCATGGGTGTTCTCCGTTGAACAGGCAGGTGGTGCGGGGGAACTGACGGAGGATCAGGGAACGGTGTCGAGCTGCGCCGCGTAGGGCATCGAGGACTGGGCGCCGAGCCCGGTGACGGCCAGCGAGGCCGCCCGGACGGCGCGGGCCGCGGCCGCGGGCAGGTCGGCGCCGCGGGCGAGCGCGTCGGCGAGGGCGCCGCAGAAGGTGTCGCCGGCGCCGACGGTGTCGACGGCGTCCACCACCGGGGCGGGCAGGTGGACGGCCGGGCGGCCCGGCTGCTTGATCAGCGCCCCGTCCGCGCCGAGCGTGACCACCACGGCCCCGCACGGCAGGTCGGCGCGCTCCAGCAGTGCGCGGGCGGCGGCGAGGCCGGAGGCCGGTTCGGCGCCGAGCAGCGCGGCCAGCTCGCCCAGGTTGGGCACCAGGACGTCGACGGCGGCCAGCACGGCGGGGGCGACCGGACGGGCCGGGGCCGGGTTGAGGACGACCGTGCCGCCCTGCTCCCGGGCCCGCAGCACCGCGGCGGCCACCACCTCGGCGGCCACCTCGTGCTGGACCAGCACCACCTCGCCGGGCGTGCGGGCCAGCCACTGCGGCAGGTCCTCGACCGACAGGACGGCGTTGGCGCCCGCGTTGACCACGATGGTGTTCTCGCCGGCCCGGTCGACCACCACCGAGGCGATCCCGGTGCCGGCGTCCGGCGCGGTCAGCACCGCGTCCAGGTCGACGCCCTCGGCGGCCAGCACCCGCCGGATCGGCTCGCCGTCCGCCCCGACCCGGGCCACCAGGCGCACCTGCGAGCCGAGCCGGGCGGCCGCGACGGCCTGGTTGGCGCCCTTGCCGCCGACGCCCTCGACGAAGCCCCGCGCGAGCACGGTCTCGCCGGGCCGCGGCAGGTCCTCGACGGTCAGGACGAGGTCGCGGTTGACCGAACCGACGACGGTGATGGACGGCATCTGGGACTCCTCGGGAGCCGTGGGAGATCGATCTCCCACACTGTGGACCAGCACTCACGAGGCGTCAAGTACCCTCGTGCTGCGCATTGCGCCAGCTCAGGCCCGCCAGGGTGGCGCCTGCCGGAACGAGACCCGGCCGACACCGTTCCGAGACCGGGAACGCGCCGCGCAGCCCGCGCACCGCTTCCGAGACCGCTTCCGACACCGTTCCCGAGACCGTTCCCGAGACCGCTCCGACCGGGGAGGACCCCCACGTGACAGCGCCCCGACTCCTCGACGTGGCCGCGGCCGCCGGCGTCTCCCGCGCCACCGCCTCGCGCGTCCTGGCCGGCACCCCGCGCAACGTCGACCCCGACCTGGCCCGCCGCGTCGAGGAGGCCGCCCAGCGCCTGGGCTACCGCACCAACCACTCCGCGCGGGCGCTGCGCACCGGCACCACCGGCACCGTCGGCGTGGTCGTCCCCTCGCTCGCCAACCCGTACTTCGTCCAGCTCGCCGACGCCCTCGCCCAGCGGGTCCGGGCCGCCGGCGGCCAGCTGGTCGTCTCCGACGCGGCCAACTCGCCCGCCATCGAGGCCGAACAGATCGAGACCCTGCTCAGCGGACGCGTCGACGGACTGCTGGTCGTCCCGGTCTCCGCCGCGGCCTCCGGCGCCGCCGTCCGGGCCGCCGCCGAACGCGCCCCCGTCGTGCTGTTCGACCGCTGGGCGCACGGCTCCGGCACCGTCGCCGTCACCCTCGACAACGCCGCCGCGATGCGCCTGCTGCTCGGCCACCTGGACGCCCTCGGCCGCCGCCGGATCGCGCTGGTCGCCGCCGACCAGGCGTCCTCCTCCGGTGCCGAACGCCTCGCCGCGTTCACCGCCGCCCGCGGCGCCGACGCCACCACCGTCCTGCTGCCCAGCTTCACCACCGACGCCGGCCGCACCGCCGGCCGCCGGATCGCCGAACGCCGCGCCGAGGTCGACGCCGTCGTCTGCGGCGCGGACGTCCTCGCCGTCGGCCTGGTCAGCACCCTGCAGCGCTCGGCGGTCTCCGTCCCCGGCGAGATCGCCGTCACCGGCTTCGACGACACCGAGATACTCGAACTCCTCGACCCCCCGATCACCTCCATCCGCCACCCGCTCACCGACATGGCCGAACGCGCCCTCACCCTCCTCCAGGGCCCGGCCACCGACCGCGCCGAGAACGTCGAACGCTTCGCCCCGCAACTCGTCGTCCGCGCCTCCACGGACGCGGACGCGGGCGCCTGACGGCCCGTCAGATCTGCTCCCCGGAGCGGGACTTCGATCGATCCGCGCCGACCGGGCGCCGCACACCGCCCGGTCCGGGCGCCCCGGGCGGGCGACTCCGGTGCCGTGACAGCGAGTTGACGGCGCGACGGCAGCGGGGCGGCGCAGGCTGGACGGCATGGCAGAACTCCTCGCACCCGTCCCCGGCGGCACCCCCGCCACCGCCCTCCTCGACGACGGCGCCGGGCCGCCGCTGCTGCTGGTGCACGGCAGTGCCGGCAGCCCCGCGGACTGGGACGGTGTGCTGCGCGGGCTGGGCGGCTTCCGGACCGCCCGGGTCCGCCGGCGGCGCTACCTGCCGGGGCCGGGGCCGGTTCCCGCCCACCCGGTGGCGGTCGAGGCGGCCGACGTCCTGGCGGTGGCCGCGCTGCTCGACCGGCCCCCGCTGCTGGTCGGGCACTCCTCGGGGGCGACCGTCGCGCTGGAGGCCGCCGCGGCCCGGCCGGCGACCTTCGCCGGGCTGGTGCTGTACGAGCCGCCGCTGCCGGTGGACGGCCCGGTCGGCGGTGGGGCGTCCCGGCGGGCCCGGGCGGCGCTGGCGGCGGGCGACCGGGCCGGGGCGATGCGGATCCACCTGGGCGAGAACGCCGGGATGCCGCCCGCGCTGCTCGAAGCCGTGTTCGCCGACCCCGCGGAGCGCGAGCGGCTGGCCGCCGGGGCGGACGCCCAGTTCGCCGACCTCGACGCCATCGACGCCCTCGGCCCCGGCACCGACCGCTACCGCCACCTCGCGCTGCCCGTCACCCTGCTGGAGGGCGCCGACAGCCCCCGACACCTCCGGCACACCCTCACCGCCCTCGCGGCCGCCCTCCCCGACGCCCGCCGGGTCACCCTCCCCGGCCAGGGCCACACCGCCCACGTCACCGGCCCGCACCTGCTCGCCGCCGAGATCCGCGCCGCCGCGCAGCGGGCGTTCGCCTGACGCGGTGCGGCGCGGTGCGGTGCGGTGCGCTGCGGCGCGTTCGCAGGTTCGGGCCCGCACCGCCGCGCCTTCATCCGACCCGGCGTCAACTCACCTCCACCGCAGGGAAGTCGGCTCACGCCACCGACGGTCGGCGCGGATCCAGCGGCTCGATCCCGTGTCCGTCGAAGAGCCGCTCCAGCGCCTCGTGGCCGTGCGCGCGCCGGAACGCCGCTTCGGTGGCCGTGATCGGGAGCAGCCACAGGACGCGGGCGTGCCCGCCGTCCGGCAGCGGGCAGTGCTCCAGTTCCGGGCCGTGCAGGTAGGGCAGGCTGACCAGCAGGTGGTCGCAGGCGGAGCCGGGCAGCCACGGCTCGCCGATCGGCAGGCTGTGCTCCACGTCCAACCGGTGGGCGGCGTGGTAGGAGGCGACCATGCCGAGCAGTTCGGCGAAGCGCGGGTCGTCCGCCGCTCCGCACAGCACGAACTCCACCGCCCCGCACCCGGCCGTCAGGTACGACCACCCGCCGCCGCGCGGCCCCGGCCCGGCCGCGAGGATCCGGAGCCCGGAGCCCGGGGCGGGGGTGGTGGAGCGGACGGGGTGGCCGGCGAAGAAGGCGCGGACGTGCGACTCCACGGCCGCGGCGGAGGTGTGGTCGGGCATGCCCGCGATGCTCGCACCCGCCCGGGCCGGGGCGCTGCCCGGGTGCGCGTCAGTCGGTGTGCTGCGGGGAGAACCGGTTGATGTGGGCCTGGAGTTGCAGCCAGGTGGGGTCGCCGGGGGAGGAGTCGGTGACCTCGGCCAGCTTCTCGCGGTCCCAGTCCTGCTCGCCGTCGGTGAAGTCCAGGTGGTGGTCGAGGTCGCCGTCGGCGGGGACGTCCCCGGTGCCGGCCAGGAACGCCGCCGCGTCCGCTGCCGCCGTGGCGGCCGGGGCCGGGGGCTCGCCCCCGGTGGGCGCGGTCAGCAGGGTGAGGCTGCCGTCCTCCCGGGCGACCAGCAGCTCGCCGGCGGCGGTCGAGGTCAGCGCGGTGACCGCCGCCCCGTCCGGGTTCCCTTGCTCGACGGCCTCCCGGGCCTCCAGGTCGAGTTCGACCAGGGTGCCGCCGGGGGTGCCGATCCACAGCACGCCGGGCTGCGGGCCGAAGGCGAGGTTCTGGCGCGGCCACTCCTCGTCCCGGGCCAGGTCGGTGTGCAGGACCTTGCGCAGCGAGGGGAAGGCGAAGACGTCCAGCGTTTCGAGGTAGGCGTTGCCGCGCAGGGCGAGGTACCGCCCGTCGGGGCTGAACAGCGGGGTGCCGTAGCCGTCGACGTCCAGGACCAGGGCCCGCCGCTGCTGCCGCATCGCCCCGCCCTCGCCGTCGGGGCGGGCGAACACGCAGAAGGTGGCGCCCTGGTCGCTGACCAGGGTGGCGACCAGCTCGCCGGAGGGGTGCACGCCGACGCCGGTGTCCCACCAGCGGGCGGGGGAGGCGGCGCCGGTGGCGGGGTCGAGGACCGCCGAGGCGTCGTCGCCGTCGATCGCGGAGACCCACAGGGCGCGGCCGTCGGGGCTGTGGGCGAGCGCCTCGCAGTTCTCGGGGGCGGGCAGCGGCTCGGCCCGGCCGTCGGGGGTCCAGCGGCGCAGCAGGCCCTCGTCGACGACGGTCAGCAGGGGTTCGTGCGGGTGCCAGGCGATCGGGGGCAGCCAGTGGTCGCCCCAGCCGCTGGTGAAGACCGCGACCTCGAAGGAGGCGAGTTCGCGCAGCCGCCCGCCGGAGCAGTCCCAGATCCGGACGCGCGAGCGGTCGGCCTCCTCGTCGGTGCTGATCCCGGCGGCCAGCGGGAGGCGGGGGTGGCAGGCCAGCAGTTCCACCGGGAGGCCGTCCCCGGTCAACAGGTGCGCCGCTGTGGCGAGATCGGTCATGGCCCGCACCCTAGGAGGTGGGGAGGACAGCGCCCGAACTGGCCGCATCCTTGCATGATTTTGCTAGCCTGCGTATATTCATGCTGGGCTTCAGGAGGGAACGCCATGGTATTGCGAGTAGCCGTCGCCGGAGCGAGCGGATACGCGGGCGGTGAGGTGCTGCGCCTGCTGCAGGCGCACCCCGAGGTGGAGATCGGCGCGCTGACCGG
This sequence comes from Kitasatospora sp. YST-16, assembly GCF_026802215.1. Classification (NCBI taxonomy): domain Bacteria; kingdom Bacillati; phylum Actinomycetota; class Actinomycetes; order Kitasatosporales; family Streptomycetaceae; genus Kitasatospora; species Kitasatospora sp. YST-16. Next base: position 1,002,986 of record NZ_CP113837.1, on the reverse strand, counting down.
GGGCTCCAACGCGGGGCAGCCCTTCGGCGCGCTCCAGCCGCACCTGATCGGCCTGGCCGACCGGGTGCTGGAGCCGACCAACCCGCAGACGCTGGCCGGGCACGACATCGTCTTCCTTGGCCTGCCGCACGGCCAGTCCGCCGAGCTCGCCGCCCAGCTCGGCGAGGACGTCCTGGTGGTCGACCTGGGCGCCGACCACCGGCTGAAGTCCGCGGCCGACTGGGAGCAGTTCTACGGCTCCCCGCACGCCGGGACGTGGCCCTACGGCCTGCCCGAGCTGCCCGGCCACCGCGAGGCGCTGCGCGGCAGCAAGCGGATCGCCGTCCCCGGCTGCTACCCGACCGCCGTCACGCTCGCCATGTACCCGATGTACGCCGCGGGCCTGGCCGAGCCGGAGGCGGTGATCACCGCCGCGTCCGGCACCTCCGGCGCGGGCAAGGCCGCCAAGACCCACCTGCTGGGCAGCGAGGTGATGGGCTCGATGAGCCCGTACGGCGTCGGCGGCGGCCACCGGCACACCCCGGAGATGGCGCAGAACCTGACCCCGGTCGCGGGCGAGCCGGTCACCGTCTCCTTCACGCCCACCCTGGCGCCGATGCCGCGCGGCATCCTCGCCACCTGCTCGGCCAAGGCGAAGCCCGGCACCACCGCCGCCGAGCTGCGGGCCGCGTACGAGAAGGCGTACGGCGCCGAGCCGTTCGTCCACCTGCTGCCCGAGGGCCAGTGGCCGCACACCTCGTCCGTGTACGGCTCGAACGCGGCCGTGCTGCAGGTCGTGCTGGACGAGCACGCCGGGCGGATCATCGCGATCAGCGCGATCGACAACCTGGTGAAGGGCACCGCGGGCGGCGCGGTGCAGAGCATGAACATCGCCCTCGGCCTCCCCGAGGAGCTCGGCCTCCCGCTGAACGGAGTCGCACCGTGACCACCCAGGACCAGAACACCGGCAACGTCGGCGTCACCGCGGCCAAGGGCTTCCGCGCGGCGGGCGTCACCGCGGGCATCAAGGCGTCCGGCACCCCGGACCTCGCGCTGGTCGTCAACGACGGCCCGCGGCACGCCGCCGCCGGCGTGTTCACCTCCAACCGGGTGCACGCCGCGCCGGTCAAGTGGTCGCGCCAGGTGCTGAACGACGGCGAGCTCGCCGCCGTGATCCTCAACTCCGGCGGCGCCAACGCCTGCACCGGCCCCGAGGGCTTCCAGGACACCCACGCCACCGCCGAGAAGGTCGCTGCCGAACTCGGCATCGGCGCCATCGAGGTCGCGGTCTGCTCCACCGGCCTGATCGGCGTCCGGCTGCCGATGGACAAGCTGCTGCCCGGCGTCGAACTCGCGGTGGAGGCCCTCAGCGACACCGGCGGCGAGAGCGCCGCGATCGCCATCAAGACCACCGACACCGTGCACAAGACCGCCCAGGTCACCGCCCCGGCGGGCTGGACGGTCGGCGGCATGGCCAAGGGCGCGGGCATGCTCGCCCCCGGCCTGGCCACCATGCTGGTCGTGGTCACCACCGACGCCGTGGTCGACTCCGCCGCCCTGGACGCCGCGCTGCGCGACGCCACCCGCACCACCTTCGACCGGGTCGACTCCGACGGCTGCATGTCCACCAACGACACCGTGCTGCTGCTCGCCTCCGGCGCCTCCGAAGTCGCCCCCGAGCAGGCCGAGTTCGCCGAGGCGGTGCGCACCGTCTGCGCCGACCTGGCCCGCCAGCTGATCGGCGACGCCGAGGGCGCCTCCAAGGACATCCGGATCGACGTCGTCAACGCCGCCACCGAGGACGAGGCCGTCGACGTCGCCCGCACGATCTCCCGCAGCAACCTGCTCAAGTGCGCCATCCACGGCGAGGACCCCAACTGGGGCCGGGTGCTGTCCGCGATCGGCACCACCTCCGCCGCCTTCGACCCGGACCGGCTGGACGTCGCCATCAACGGCGTCTGGGTGTGCCGCGACGGCGGCGTCGGCGAGGACCGCGACCTGGTCTCGATGAAGGACCGCGAGGTCGTCATCACCGCCGACCTGAAGGCCGGTCAGGCCACGGCCAGCATCTGGACCAACGACCTGACCGCCGAGTACGTGCACGAGAACAGCGCCTACTCCAGCTGACCCCAGGGGGGACGACCCACCGCCATGCAGATCGCACCCAAGGGCGAACAGGCCCGCAGCAACGCCGCCCTGCCCAAGGCCCGCACCCTGATCGAGGCGCTGCCCTGGCTGGAGCGCTTCCACGGCAAGACCGTGGTCATCAAGTTCGGCGGCAACGCCATGGTCGACGAGGACCTCAAGGCCGCGTTCGCCCAGGACGTCGTCTTCCTGCGCTACGCCGGCCTGCACCCCGTCGTCGTGCACGGCGGCGGCCCGCAGATCAGCGCCCAGCTCGACAAGCTCGGCCTGGAGTCCTCGTTCACGGCCGGCCTGCGGGTCACCACCCCCGAGACCATGGACGTGGTCCGGATGGTGCTCGCCGGGCAGGTCCAGCGCGAACTGGTCGGCCTGCTCAACACCCACGGCCCGTTCGCCGTCGGCATGACCGGCGAGGACGCCCACACCATGACCGCCGCCAAGCGCTACGCCGTGGTCGACGGCGAGCAGGTCGACATCGGCCTGGTCGGCGACATCGTCAACATCGAGGCCGGCGCCGTGAAGGCGCTGATCGCCGACGGCCGGATCCCGGTGATCTCCTCGATCGCCCGGGGCACCGACGGCCACGTCTACAACATCAACGCCGACACCGCCGCCGCCGCGATGGCGGTCGCGCTCGGCGCCGAGATGCTGGTCGTGCTCACCGACGTCGAGGGCCTCTACAAGGACTGGCCGAACTCCGACGACGTGATCAGCCAGCTGAACGCCAGCGAGCTGGAGGAGATGCTCCCCACCCTGGCCACCGGCATGCTCCCCAAGATGGAGGGCTGCCTGCGCGCCGTCCGCTCCGGCGTGGGCACCGCCCGCGTCCTGGACGGCCGGGTCCAGCACAGCCTGCTGCTGGAGATCTTCACCGACGAGGGCATCGGCACCATGGTCGTGCCGGACGACGAGAGCACCGTACTGGGGGGCCTGGCATGAGCAACGAGAGCGTCATCGAGCGGTACGAGCACACGCTGATGCACAACTACGGCACCCCGCGGATCCCGCTGGTCCGTGGCGAGGGCGCGTTCCTCTGGGACGCCGACGGCAAGCGGTACCTCGACCTGGTCGGAGGCATCGCCGTCAACGCGCTGGGCACCGCCCACCCCGCGATCGTCGAGGCCGTCACGCAGCAGATCACCACCCTGGGCCACGTCTCCAACCTGTTCATGGCCGAGCCGACGATCCGGCTCGCCGAGAAGCTGGTCGAGCTGAGCGGCCGTCCGGGCCGGGTGTTCTTCTGCAACTCCGGCGCCGAGGCCAACGAGGCCGCCTTCAAGATCTCCCGGCTGACCGGCCGGACCCACCTGGTTTCGCTCCAGGGCGCCTTCCACGGCCGGACGATGGGCGCGCTCGCGCTCACCGCCCAGCCCGCCAAGCAGGACCCGTTCAAGCCGCTGCCCGGCGACGTCACGTACGTCCCGTTCGGCGACGTCGAGGCCCTGCGGGCGGCCGTCACCACCGAGACCGCCGCGGTCTTCCTGGAGCCGATCCAGGGCGAGAACGGCGCCATCCCGCTCCCGGCCGGCTACCTGAAGGCCGCCCGCGAGATCACCCGCGCCACCGGCACCCTGCTGGTCCTGGACGAGATCCAGACCGGCATCGGCCGCACCGGCCACTGGTTCGCCCACCAGGCCGAGGAGGGCGTCGACCCCGACCTCGTCACCCTCGCGAAGGGCCTCGGCGGCGGCCTGCCGATCGGCGCCGTGCTCGCCTTCGGCGACGCCGCCGAACTCCTGACGGCCGGCCAGCACGGCACCACCTTCGGCGGCAACCCCGTGGTCGCCGCCGCCGGCCTCGCCGTGCTGGACACCATCGAGCAGCAGGGCCTGCTGGAGCACGCCACCAAGCTCGGCGAGCGGCTGCGCACCGGCATCGAGGCGATCGGCGACCCGCTGGTCGACCACGTCCGGGGCAAGGGCCTGCTGCTGGGCATCGTGCTCACCGCGCCGGTCGCCGCCAAGGTGCAGGCCGCCGCCCAGGAGGCCGGCTTCCTGGTCAACGCCGCCGTCGCGGACGCCGTCCGGCTGGTCCCGCCGCTGGTGCTCACCGAGGAGCAGGCCGACGCCTTCCTCGCGGCGCTGCCCGCGATCCTCCGAACGGTCCGCGAAGCCGCCCCCGACGCGAACAGCTGAGCGTCCTTCAGGAGAATCATCAGTTATGACCGCACCCCGCCCCGAGCACACGACCCCCGCCACCGGCCCCACGCCGCAGGTCCCGCAGACCCGCACCGCGCGCCACCGGCGGATCGTGGACCTGCTGACCCGTCAGCCCGTCCGCTCGCAGAGCCAGCTCGCCAAGCTGCTCGCCGACGACGGACTCGTGGTCACCCAGGCCACCCTCTCCCGGGACCTGGACGAGCTCGGAGCGGTGAAGATCCGCAACCGGGACGGCGCGCTCATCTACGCCGTCCCGGCCGAGGGCGGGGACCGCACCCCCCGCGCTCCCATGGGCGAGTCCGCCAGCGAGGCCCGGATGGCCCGGCTGGCGGGCGAGCTGATGGTCTCCGCCACCGCCTCCGGCAACCTGGTGGTGCTGCGCACCCCGCCGGGCGCGGCCCAGTTCCTGGCCTCGGCGATCGACACCGCCGAGGTGTTCGAGATCCTCGGCACCATCGCGGGCGACGACACGGTGCTGCTGATCAGCCGCGACGCGGCCGGCGGGCAGGCGCTCGCCGACCACCTGATGCAACTCGCCCAGGCCAAGTCGCAGTAGTTGCGGGCCGTTCCGAACGCGCTGTGCGGTACTGGTTTGTGGACTCATACGCGGTGGTGCATACTTATGCCTAACGCCGCATGGAACCTGTGTTTGTGAATGGAGATAGCCGTGACCGATCGCGTCGTACTCGCCTACTCGGGCGGTCTGGACACGTCCGTCTGCATCGGCTGGATCGCCGAGGAGACCGGCGCCGAGGTCATCGCCGTCGCGGTCGACGTCGGCCAGGGCGGCGAGGACCTGGACGTCATCCGCCAGCGCGCGCTCGACTGCGGCGCCGTCGAGGCCGAGGTCGCCGACGCCCGCGACGAGTTCGCCGACGAGTACTGCCTGCCGGCCCTCAAGGCCAACGCGCTGTACCAGGGCCAGTACCCGCTGGTCTCCGCGCTCTCCCGCCCGGTGATCGTCAAGCACCTGGTCGCCGCCGCGCAGAAGCACGGCGCCACCACCGTCGCCCACGGCTGCACCGGCAAGGGCAACGACCAGGTCCGCTTCGAGGTCGGCATCCAGTCGCTGGCCCCGAACCTGAAGTGCATCGCCCCGGTCCGCGACTACGCGATGACCCGCGACAAGGCGATCGCCTTCGCCGAGGCCAAGAACCTCCCGATCGTCACCACCAAGAAGAACCCGTACTCGATCGACCAGAACGTCTTCGGCCGCGCCGTCGAGACCGGCTTCCTCGAGGACATCTGGAACGCCCCGATCGAGGACGTCTACGAGTACACCCAGAACCCGGCCACCCCGCGCGAGGCCGACGAGGTCGTCATCACCTTCGAGGCCGGCGTCCCGGTCGCGATCGACGGCCGCAAGGTCTCCGTGCTCCAGGCCATCGAGGAGCTGAACAAGCGGGCCGGCGCCCAGGGCATCGGCCGCCTCGACATGGTCGAGGACCGCCTGGTCGGCATCAAGTCCCGCGAGATCTACGAGGCCCCCGGCGCGATCGCCCTGATCACCGCCCACCAGGCCCTGGAGAACGTCACCGTCGAGCGCGAACTCGCCCGCTACAAGCGGCAGGTCGAGCAGCGCTGGGCCGAGCTGGTCTACGACGGCCTGTGGTTCTCCCCGCTCAAGCGCGCCCTGGACGGCTTCGTCAACGAGGCCAACCAGCACGTCTCCGGCGAGATCCGGATGGTCCTGCACGGCGGCCGCGCCGTGGTCAACGGCCGCAAGTCGGAGAAGTCGCTGTACGACTTCAACCTCGCCACCTACGACACCGGCGACACCTTCGACCAGTCCATGTCCAAGGGCTTCATCGAGATCTTCGGCATGTCCTCGAAGATCGCCGCCCGCCGCGACCTGGCCTGATCCACCGTCAGTACCCGCCCCGGCCGCACCCCGCGGCCGGGGCACTGTCACAGCCCCCGAAGGAGCCCACGCGATGACCGCCGACCAGCCCGCAGACGTCCGCCTCTGGGGCGCGCGCTTCGCCGACGGCCCCTCCGAGGCCCTCGCCAAGCTCTCCGCCTCCGTCCACTTCGACTGGCGGCTCGCCCCCTACGACATCGCCGGCTCCAAGGCCCACGCCCGGGTCCTGCACCAGGCCGGCCTGCTCAGCGACGAGGAACTGTCCGGCATGCTCGCCGGGCTGGACCAACTGCTCGCCGACGTCGAGTCCGGCGCGTTCGTCGGCACCGTCGCCGACGAGGACGTGCACACCGCCCTGGAGCGCGGCCTGCTGGAGCGCCTCGGCCCCGACCTGGGCGGCAAGCTCCGGGCCGGGCGCTCGCGCAACGACCAGATCGCCACCCTGTTCCGGATGTACCTGCGCGACCACGGCAAGGCCATCGGCGCCCTGGTCCTCGACCTCCAGCACGCCCTGGTCGGCCTCGCCGAGGCCCACCCGGACACCGCGATGCCCGGCCGCACCCACCTCCAGCACGCCCAGCCGGTGCTGTTCGCCCACCACGTGCTCGCCCACGTCCAGGCCCTCGGCCGGGACGCCGAGCGGCTGCGCCAGTGGGACGCCCGCACCGCCGTCTCCCCCTACGGCTCCGGCGCGCTGGCCGGCTCCTCGCTCGGCCTCGACCCGCAGGCCGTCGCCGCGGACCTCGGCTTCGAGCGCGGCTCGGTGGGCAACTCGATCGACGGCACCGCCTCGCGCGACTTCGTCGCCGAGTTCGCCTTCGTCACCGCGATGATCGGCATCAACCTCTCGCGGATCGCGGAGGAGATCATCATCTGGAACACCAAGGAGTTCGGCTTCATCACGCTGCACGACGCCTTCTCCACCGGGTCGTCGATCATGCCGCAGAAGAAGAACCCCGACATCGCCGAGCTCGCCCGCGGCAAGTCCGGCCGCCTGATCGGCAACCTGACCGGCCTGCTGGCCACCCTCAAGGCGCTGCCGCTCGCGTACAACCGCGACCTCCAGGAGGACAAGGAGCCGGTCTTCGACTCCTGCGACACCCTGGAGGTCCTGCTGCCCGCCTTCACCGGCATGATCGCCACCCTGACCGTGCACCGCGAGCGGCTGGAGGAGCTGGCCCCGGCCGGCTTCTCGCTCGCCACCGACATCGCCGAGTGGCTGGTCAAGCAGGGCGTCCCGTTCCGGGTCGCGCACGAGGTGGCCGGCGCCTGCGTCAAGGTCTGCGAGGCCGAGGGCATCGAGCTCTCCGACCTGACGGACGCCCAGTTCGCCGGGATCTCCCCGCACCTGACCCCCGAGGTCCGCAGCGTGCTGTCGGTCCACGGCGCGATCGCCTCCCGCAGCGGCCGCGGCGGCACTGCCCCCTCGGCCGTCGCCGTCCAGCTCGCCGAGATCAAGGAGGACCTGGCCACCCAGCAGTCCTGGCTGGCCTGAGCCCCCGCCGCCCGCCGTTCCCCGGGCCCCGGCCCGCTCTCCGGCCTACGCTGGATCCATGTCCAAAGCAGCCGCCGCGCTCGCCGAGGGGTTCCGGGGCGACATCGTGGTGCCCGGGGACGCGGACTACGACGCGGCCCGGGCGGTGTGGAACGGGGCGGTGGACCGCCGGCCCGAGGTGATCGCCCGGTGCACCGGCGCCGCGGACGTGCTGCAGGCCGTCGCGGTGGCCCGGGAGCACGGCCTGCACGTCGCGGTGCGCGGCGCGGGCCACAGCCTGGCCGGGCTCGGCACCTGCGACGGAGGGATGCTGGTCGACCTGTCGCGGCTGACGGGCGTCCGGGTCGACCCGTCCCGCCGGCTCGCCCGGGCCCAGCCGGGGGCGACCTGGGGGGCGTTCGACCACGAGACGCAGGCGTTCGACCTGGCGACCACCGGCTCGCCCTACTCGGGCTCCGGCGTCGCGGGGACGACGCTCGGCGGCGGCCTCGGCTGGCTGGCCCGGTCGTACGGCCTGACCTGCGACAACCTGGTGGAGGCGGACGTGGTGACCGCCGACGGGCGGCTGCTGACGGTGAGCGCGGCGGCGCACCCGGAGCTGTTCGCGGGGCTGCGCGGGGGCGGCGGCAACTTCGGGGTGGTGACCTCCTTCACCTACCGGCTGCACCGGGTCGGGCCGCACGTGCTGTGCGGGGCGGTGTACGTGCCGGTCGAGCTGCTGGCGCCGACCCTGGCCGCGGTGCGGGACTTCATGGCGGCCGCGCCGGACGGCCTGACGGTGATGGTGGAGTTCGGGCGGCCGCGCGGCATGCCGCAGCTGCCGGCCCGGACCGTGCTGCGGATCGGCCTGTGCTGGTCGGGCCGGGCCGACCGGGGCCGGGAGGCGGTGGCGCCGCTGCGCGCGCTGCCGGGCGTGGTCGCGGACACCGTGCAGACCCGCCCGTACCCGCTGTGGCAGAAGATGCTGGACGTGGACCGGGGGCCGGGCGCCGGGAACGTCGGCCGCTCGGAGTTCCTGTCGGTGCTGGACGGGACGGCGATCGACCGGCTGGCCGCCCAGGTGGAGGCGCTGCCGGGCCCGTCGGCCCAGCTGCAACTGGCGTTCCTGGGCGGGGCGGTGGCCCGGGTCGGCCCGGAGGACACCGCCTACACGTACCGGACGGCCCCCTACCTGCTGAGCGCGGTGGCGCGCTGGACGGACGGCCCGGCGGAGCCGCACGCGGCCTGGGTGCGGCGCTGCTGGGAGGAGATGCGGCCGTTCTCCTCCGGCGGGGCGTACGTCAACCTGATGGGCGCCGAGGGGCAGGGCCGGGTGGTGGAGGCGTACGGGCTGGCGAAGTACGAGCGGCTGGTGGCGCTGAAGGACCGGTACGACCCGGCGAACCTGTTCCGCGTCAACCAGAACGTCCGGCCGAGCGGGTGAGCGGGCCGCCCGCGCGGGCGTGACGCTCGCCACGTCGGACGTCGGGAAGGTTGAGAACAGCTGGCGGCTGGGTAGAGCGGTGGCGAACGTCTCTCTTGACGGTCGCCCGGCTGCCCGGATACTGAGCGTGAGCGTGTCAGTTCCGGCTGTCCGGGCCACCGTCCGGCGGGGCGCGTCGCGCTTTTCCCGGGCCGGGCAGATCCCCGTCCGGGCACACCTCGGACAAGAACCGGTGCCAGACCCTCACTCGCACGCGCCGGGCACTTAACGATGGAGGCCCCCGCACATGGGCATGAGTGTGATCATCGCAGCGGCACGACCGGAAGAGGCGGAGCAGATCCTCAAGCTCCAATACCTCAGCTACCAGAGCGAGGCGGAGCTGTACAGCGACTGGACGCTGGAGCCGCTGACCCAGACCCTGGAGAGCCTGCGGGCCGAGCTGTCCGAGCACCGGTTCCTGGTGGCCCGGCTCGGCGACGAGGTGGTGGGCAGCGTCCGCGGCTGGGTGGACGCCGACGGCGTCGGCCGGATCGGCCGGCTGGTGGTGCACCCGCGGATGCAGCGGCACGGCCTGGGCCGCCGCCTGCTGGAGGGTCTGGAGGCGCAGCTGGCCGAGGACGGCGCCACGGGCGGCTTCGAGCTGTTCACCGGCCACCGCAGCCTGGGCAACCTGCGGCTGTACCGCAAGCTCGGCTACCGCGAGACCGAGGTGCGCGAGGTCTCCCGCCGGCTGTCGATCGTGACGCTGGCCAAGCCGGTGGCGACCACCCTGGCCGCCTGAGCGCGACCGTCCAGCCCGCGGCGCCCGACCCGAACGAGGGGTCGGGCGCCGCGGGGCTTGTGCCGCAAGGGTCGTGTCCGCAATGCGGACAGCGCGTCCCGGGAATTGGGACGTAGACCAAATGTCTGATTTACTGGGTTCCATGACCACGACGACGACATGCATCCCCACCGGCGCGACGCCGGCAGGTGAGTCGCGCATGTGCGGCCGTCGAATGTGTCGCCGCTGAGGGCCTGCGCCCGGCGCCCGCTGACGCCCCGTCCGCTGATGACTCGTTAGGGCCACGCCCACGGGCGGCCCGGCCGGCCGGCGGACATGATCGGAACGAAGCCGGCAGCCCCATCTTCCCGGGCACCCGCGTGCCCGTCCCGCCACTGGCGCGGACGTCCCCACGGCCGTCCGCCGACGAACACGGAAGCAGCTGTGATCACCACCAAGGGCCTGACCAAGGTCTACCGCTCGGGAGACCGCGAGGTCCGGGCACTGGACGACGTCGACCTGCACGTGCGGCAGGGCGAGGTGTTCGGGGTCGTCGGCACCAGCGGCGCCGGCAAGTCCACCCTGATCCGGTGCGTCAACCTGCTGGAGCGGCCCACCTCCGGCACCGTCACCGTCGACGGCCTGGAACTGACCGCGCTGTCCGGCGGCCGCGAGCGCGCCGGACGCGAACTGCGCGAGGCCCGGCAGCGGATCGGCATGGTGTTCCAGCACTTCAACCTGCTGTCCTCGCGCACCGTCCAGCAGAACGTCGAACTCCCGCTGGAGATCATCGGCCTGGACCGGCGCGAACGCCGCCGCAAGGCCGCCGAACTGCTCGACCTGGTCGGCCTGGCCGACAAGGCCCGGCAGTACCCCGACCAGCTGTCCGGCGGCCAGAAGCAGCGCGTCGGCATCGCCCGCGCCCTGGCCGGCGACCCCAAGGTGCTGCTCTCCGACGAGGCCACCAGCGCCCTCGACCCGGAGACCACCCGCTCCATCCTCAAACTGCTGCGCGAACTCAACCAGCAGCTCGGCCTGACCGTCCTGCTGATCACCCACGAGATGGACGTCATCAAGTCGGTCTGCGACTCGGCCGCCCTGATGCGCGGCGGCCGGGTGGTCGAGAGCGGCCGGCTCACCGACCTGCTCGCCGACGGCCACTCCCGGATCGCCCGGGACCTCTTCCCGCTCGGCGACCTCGGCATCCGCACCGCGACACCGGAGGAGGGCGAGCACACCGTCCTGGAGATCACCTTCCAGGGCGACGCGCCCGCCCAGCCGTTCGTCTCCCAGCTGGCCCGCACCTACCAGATCGACATCAACATCCTCGGCGCGGCCGTCGAGACCATCGCCGGCCGCCTGGTCGGCCGGATGCGGGTCGAACTGCCCGGCAGCCACACCGACAACGTGGTGCCGATCGGCTACCTGCGCCAACAGGGACTCCAGGTGGACGTCCTCGACCCGTCGAACGGAGCGGCCGCATGACCTGGGACCAGATGCAGGAACTGCTGTGGCCCGCCACCCGGGAGACCCTCGGCATGGTCGGCATCGCCGGACTCGCCACCCTGGTGATCGGCCTGCCGATCGGGCTGCTGCTGGTCCTCACCGACAAGGGCGGCCTGCTGCAGAACCTCGCGGTCAGCCGGGTGCTCGGCGCGGTCGTCAACATCGGGCGCTCCATCCCGTTCGTCATCCTGATCGTCGCGGTGATCCCGTTCACCAAGCTGCTCATGGGCACCTCGCTCGGCTGGCAGGCCGCCAGCGTGCCGCTGGCGATCGGCGCGATCCCGTTCTTCGCCCGGCTGGTGGAGACCTCCGTGCGCGAGGTGGACGGCGGCCTGGTCGAGGCGCTCAAGTCGATGGGCGCGAGCACCGGCACCATCGTCCGCAAGACCCTGCTGCCCGAGGCGCTGCCCTCGCTGGTCGCCTCCGCCACCACCACGGTGATCGCGCTGATCGGCTACTCCGCGATGGCCGGCACGGTCGGCGGCGGCGGACTCGGCGACCTCGCCATCCGCTACGGCTACCAGCGCTTCGAGACCACCTTCATGTGGGTGATCGTCGCCGAACTCGTGATCATCGTCACCGCGATCCAGCTGCTCGGCGACCTCGCCGCCCGGCGGCTCTCGCACCGCGGCGACTACCGCAGCCCGCTCAGCTTCTTCCGCTCCGCCACGGCGAAGCCGGAGGACACCGAGGAGGACCTGCTCTCCTCGCACTGACTCCCCGTCCCGCACCACCGGACGGGCACCCCGGCCCCACCAGGGCCGTTCGCACCCCGCAGAAAGGCACTTTTCGTGCGTAACGTTCTGAAGACCACCGCCCTGACCGCCACCGCCGCCGGCCTCGCGCTCACCCTCGCCGCCTGCTCCTCGGGCTCCTCCGGCTCCGGCGCCTCCGCCGACCCGAACAAGCCCCTGGTGGTCGCCGCCAGCCCCACCCCGCACGCGCAGATCCTCAAGTTCGTGCAGGACAACCTGGCGGCCAAGGCCGGGCTCAAGCTGGACATCAAGGAGGTCAGCGACTACGTGACCCCCAACACCTCGGTCCAGGACGGCTCCGCGGACGCGAACTACTTCCAGCACCAGCCCTACCTCGACGACTTCAACAAGAAGAACGGCACCGACATCGTCTCCGTCGAGGCCGTCCACCTGGAGCCGCTCGGCGTCTACTCCAAGAAGGTCAAGAGCGTCGCCGAGCTCAAGGACGGCGCCCAGGTCGCCGTCCCCAGCGACGCCACCAACGAGGGCCGGGCGCTCAAGCTGCTCGCCGACAACAACGTCATCACCCTCAAGTCCGGCGCCGGCACCACCGCCACCGTCCAGGACATCTCCGGCAACCCGAAGAACCTCAAGTTCAAGGAGCTGGAGGCGGCCCAGCTGCCGCGCGCCCTCGACGACGTCGACGCCGCCGTCATCAACGGCAACTACGCGCTGGGCGCCAACCTCAAGCCCGCCACCGACGCGCTGGTGCTGGAGAAGGCCGAGGGCAACCCCTACGCCAACATCCTCGCCGTCAAGAAGGGCCACGAGAGCGACCCGCGGGTGCAGAAGCTCGCCGAGCTGCTGCACTCCGCCGAGGTGAAGAAGTACATCGACGACACCTTCCAGGGCGCCGTCATCCCGGCGTTCTGACCGACCCGTTGACACCGCGGTGCCCCCGGCCTCCCCGCCGGGGGCACCGTGCTGACGAGCCGTGAGGTACGGAGCGGGTACGCTGGCACGCCCGACGAAGGGCGGGGCGTACGGTGTGTCCACGACCCGGCGAGGAGAGACGGCATGGTTGCGAACTTCCCCGAGACAGCCATCAGCACCGAACGGCTGCTGCTGCGCGCCCTTGAGGAGCAGGACGCCCCCGGACTGGCCGCCATGCTCGACGACGAACTCGTCCAGACCTGGACCGGCCACCCCCGCCCCTACCGCCCGGCCGACGCGCACGAGCTGATCACCCGTCGGGCGCCCGAGCGGCGCGCCCGGGGGCGCGGAATCGTTTTCGCCGTCACCGAACACCTCACCCAGCGCCTCGTCGGCCTGCTCGAACTCGACCGCACCGACTGGCACCTGCGCGCCACCGAGGTCCGCTTCGTCACCGCCCCCTGGGCCCGCGGCGAGGGCTACGCGCCCGAGGCCGTCCTCGGCACCGCCCAGTGGCTGTTCGAGGACCGCGGCTTCCAGCGCCTCGAACTGCGCACCGCCGCCGGCAACACCGCCGCCCAGCAGGTCGCCCAGAAGACCGGCGCGATCAGCGAGGGCGTGCTGCGCAACGCCGCCATAGTCCGCGGCGGCGAATGGGGCCCCGGGCCCGAGGAGCACACCGACCTGATCGTGTGGAGCCTGCTCCCCGAGGACCTCGACCCGCCCGAACCCGCCCACCCCGACGACCGCTACCACGCGCTGCGGCACTGAAACCCGTCCCCCGCGGAGCCCGCACGTCCGTACGCCCGTTGTTCACGCCCCGGCGCGCGCCTCGGCTCCGCACCACCCCGGACAGGCGGTAGCCTCTGCCCCAGGGGCGCGCCCGCGGCGCACCCCACCAGGGGCGGAACACGGCATGAGGGAGAGCGGCCGCAGATGGCTGACCGGATCACGGTCATCGGGTGGGACGGCACCCCACTGACCCAGGCCGCCGCCGGCGCACTCGCCGGAGCCACCCTGGTCGCCGGGGCGGGCTACCAGCTCGACGCCCTCCCCGTCCCCGAACGCGCCGAACGCATCGGCCTCGCCGACCTGCGGGCCGCCGCCCGGAGGATCGCCGACCACCGCGGCACCGCCGTCGTCGTCGCCGAGGGCGACCCCGGCTTCTTCGGCGTCGTGCGCACCCTGCGCCGCCCCGAGTACGGCCTCGAACTCGAAGTCCTGCCCGCCGTCTCCTCGGTGGCCACCGCCTTCGCCCGGGCCGGCATGGCCTGGGAGGACGCCCAGGTGGTCTCCGCGCACGGCGGACGGCTGCGCCGCGCCGCCAACGTCTGCCGCGCCCACCCCAAGGTCGCCGTCCTCACCACCGGCGGCGCCGGCCCCAGCGAACTCGCCCTGATGCTGCGCGGCGTCCCCCGCACCTTCGTGGTCTGCGAGGCCCTCGGCACCTCCGAGGAGGACGTCACCGTCCTCACCTCCGAACGCGTCCCCGACCACGACTGGCGCGACCCCTCCGTCGTCCTGGTGATCGGCAACGTCCCGCCCGCCGAGGCCGCCTCCGGCTGGCTGGCCGGCCGCCCGCTCGACCACCCCGGCCCGCAGCGCGGCTGGGCGCTCCCCAACCGGGCGTACGCCGGAGCGGACGCCGACGCCCGGCGCCCCCGCGCACTCCCGCCGCACGTCCGCGCGCTGGCCCTGGCCCGGCTCGCCCCCGCGCCCGGCGACCTGCTGTGGACCGTCGGCGCCGGGGACGGCGCGCTCGCCGTCGAGGCCGCCCGGTTCGGCGCCGCCGTGGTCGCCGTCGAGACCGAACCCGCCGACTGCGCCCGGATCTCCGCCAACGCCCGCAAGGCCGGCGTCGAGGTCGAGACCGCCGCCGGCACCGGCCCCGAAGTCCTCGGCGCCCTCCCCGAACCCGACGCCGTCGCCGTCGAGCAGGGCGGCCCCGCCATGGTCCGCGCCGTCGCCGCCCGCAAGCCCGGCCGCGTGGTCGCCGTCGCCCGCACCCTCGCCGAAGCCGGCGAGACCCGCCGGATCCTGGACGCCGCCAGCTACCGCACCGACGGCCTGCTGCTCCAGTCCGCCCCCCTGCGCGCCGAACAGGCCGCCGGCGCCGGACCCTCCTTCGGACGCGGCGACTACACCCTGCTGATCTGGGGCGAACCGCACGACTGACCCCCGCGGACACCCCGTGGACACCCCCGCGGACGGTCGGCCCCCGGCGGTACGGTGATCCCCGTCGCATCCGGACAGGGTTTCGAGATCGGCCCGGCCACGGCCGGTAGGGTTTCCCCGGGGGACCAGCCCGTCGAAGCAGCACCGTGTCCGATCCGGCACGGTTCGCGGCGATTTGACGCGTTGCAACCCGAACGGCCCGCTTCGCGGGCATTCGACGTGGTGCGCACCCGCCCGGAAGAATGCCGTGAGGGTCCGGAGCGGCCGCGCCGTCGTGCCGGTTGCCCGGGGCCGTCGTTGTTTCTGATGGCACGCCACCCGTGCGGGTGACGGCCGATGGAGTAAGGGACGGGTCGGTGCGGTTCCGTTCCGGCGAAGTGGGCGGGGCCTCCGGGGACCTCGCCGAGGACGCGCAAGCGGCCTGGAAGGAGCATTGACATGACCGACGGCGGCCACGCCCCCAGTGCCGGTCCCCTCGCGCCCGAACCCGGGCCCGGCGGACCCGTCCCGGAGCACCACCTCGGCGCGCCCCTCCAGCCCGCCGCGCCCGCCGGGGCCTGGCACGGCGACCAGCAGCGGCCCGCGTACACCTTCCTCGACCAGCCCGACGGCGACGAGGAGGACGACGTCCTGCTGATGCCCGGCCCGCAGACCGCCTGGGGCGACGCCGTGCACGGCACCGTCGAGGCGGTCGAGCCGGCCGAGCCGGTCGCCGGTGCGAGCGCGGTTCCGGGCACGATTCCGGGCGCGGACGTGCCGGTCGGCGGGGAACAGCCGCCCGGCACCCCGGTCGCGCCGTCCTGGCCGCCGCTCGAACCCCCGCTCCTCACCGTCGCCCCGCCCGTCGAGCCGACGCCGCTCACGCCCGCCGCGCCGACCGCGCCCGCCGGGGCCGAGGAGGCCGCCGGGAACGGCACCCTGCACCTCGGCGCCCCGCAGGCGCAGCCCGCGGCCGCCGCACCCGCAGTCGCCGCGGCACCCGCCGCCGTGCAGCAGCCGGTGCCGCCGCAGCCGCGCCGTCCGCTGCACGCCGGGCCGCCGATCCCCGACCCGTCGCTGATGACCGGTCACGTCCCGGTCCGCTCGCTCGCCGACCGCGGCCCGTCCGCGCCCGGCGGCACGCCCGCGTACGGGGTGCCGGTGCTGACCGCCGAAACGGTGCAGCAGGCGCAGGCGCAGGTACAGGCGCAGGCCCCGCAGCCCCTCGCTTCGCAGGTACCGGCCCAGCAGGCGGCGCCCGCGCCCGCGCCCGTGCAGCCGCAGGTGGTGGAGGCCGCCGCTGAGGCGCCCGCGGTCGTCGCGGAGCAGCCCGTCGCCGAGCAGCCCGTCGCGGTGGAAGCCGCGGCCGAGGCTGTGGCGGAGGCCGTGGCCGTGGTGGCCGGGCCCGTCGCCGAACCGGCCGCCGTCGAGCAGCCGGTGGTCGCCGGGGCCGCGCCCGCCGCGAACCTGGCGCCGGTGTTCGTCGAACCGGCCGAGTCGGCCGAGCCGACCGCGCCCGCCGAGCCGACCGCGCCGGTCGAGCAGCAGGCCGCGCCGGTGGCGGAGGCCGCCGGGGCCGTTGAGCCCGCCGGGGCCGTCGAGGTTGCCGAGGTCGTTCCGGCCGTCGAGGCGACGGAGGCCACGGAGACTGCTGAGGCCGCCGAGCCTGCCGCCGAGGCCGTGGTGGCCGAGGCCGAGGCGGCCCCCGCGCCGTCGCAGGCGCAGCCCGAGGCCGCTGCGCCCGCCGCCGCTGCGGCGGCAGTTGACGCGCCGTCGGCCGAGCAGCCGGTGGCCGTCGAGGCCGCGCAGCCCGAGGCCGTCCCGGTGGCGGACGCGGAGACGGTGAGCGGCGAGGCCGCCGCGGAGCCGATCCCCGCCCCGGCCGCGAAGTCGTCCGGACGGGGCGCGCACCGGCGGATCTCCGCGTTCCTCGCGGCGCCCGCCGGACTGCCGCTGCTGGAGCCCGAGGCCGCGCAGGCCGCCGAGGCCCCGCAGCCGGAGGCCGCGCCGGTGGCCGAGGCCCAGCCGGAAGCCGCCGCCGAGCAGCCCGCGGCCGTCGAGCCCGCGCAGGCGCCCGTCGCCGCCGAGGCCCCCGTCGCCGCCGAGGCCGTTGCGGAACCGGCGGCCGAGCCGCCGCGCAGGCCCCCGCCGCCGAGGCCGAGGCCCCGCAGCCGGAGGCCGTGCCGGTGGCCGAGCCCCAGCCGGAAGCCGCCGCCGAGCAGCCCACGGCCGTCGAGCCCGCCGAGGCCGTCGAGAGCGCCCCCGGAGCCGAGCCCGGGGCCGAGTCCGCAACCGTCGAAGAGCCCGCGGCGGCAGCCGCCACCGAGCAGACCGCGGAGGCGGCCGCCGAAGAGCCCGCGGACGCAGCGGTCGAAGCCGCCGAGGAGGCCGTCGAAGCAGCCGCGGAAGAGGCCGTCGAGGAGGTCGCGGAGGAGGAGCGCCCGCCCGCCGCGCCCGGGTACGACGAGGCCGGGCGGGAGGCCGTGCACCAGGTGATCCGGGAGCGGCGCGACGTGCGCAACGGCTTCCGGTCGGACGCGATCCCGCACGAGGTGCTGATCCGGGTGCTGGAGGCGGCGCACACCGCGCCGAGCGTCGGCTACTCGCAGCCGTGGGACTTCGTGGTGATCCGTTCCGCGAAGACCCGCCGGAAGATGCACGAGCTGGCGGCGCGTCAGCGCGAGGCGTACGCGGACTCGCTGCCCAAGGGCCGGGCGAAGCAGTTCAAGGAAATCAAGATCGAGGCGATCCTCGAGACGCCCGTCAACATCGTGGTGACCGCCGACCGCACCCGCGGCGGCCGGCACACCCTGGGCCGGCACACCCAGCCGCAGATGGCCCCGTACTCGGCCGCGCTGGCCGTGGAGAACCTGTGGCTGGCGGCCCGCGCCGAGGGACTGGGCGTCGGCTGGGTGAGCTTCTTCGACGACGAGGAGCTGGTCCGCGAGCTCGGCCTGCCCGAGCACCTGGAGGTCGTCGCCTACCTGTGCGTCGGCTACGTGGACGCGTTCCCGGACGAGCCGGAGCTGCAGCAGCAGGGCTGGGCGAAGAAGCGGCCGCTGTCCTGGGTGGTGCACGAGGAGCAGTACGGCAACCGCGCGCTGCCCGGCGAGGAGCCGCACGACCTGCTGCCCGACACCCTGCGCGGGATCCGTCCGCTGGACGCGAAGGCGCTCGGCGAGGCGTGGGACCGGCAGAAGCGGATGACCAAGCCCGCCGGTTCGCTCGGCGTGCTGGAACTGATCGCGGCCCAGCTGTCCGGCCTGGCCCGGCAGTGCCCGCCGCCGGTCCCGGAGCCCGGCTGCGTGGCGATCTTCGCGGGCGACCACGGCGTGCACGCCCAGGGCGTCACCCCGTGGCCGCAGGAGGTCACCGCGCAGATGGTCGGCAACTTCCTGGCCGGCGGCGCGGTGGTCAACGCCTTCGCCGCCCAGGTCGGCACCGAGGTGTGCGTGGTGGACGTCGGCGTGGCCGCCGAACTCCCGGACGCCATCCAGCAGGGCCGCACCACCGGCCTGCTGCCGCGCAAGGTCAAGCCCGGCACCGACGACATGACGCAGGGCCCGGCGATGAGCCGGGACGAGGCGCTGCGCGCGATCGAGGTCGGCATCGAGACCGCCCGCGACCTGGTCGCGGCCGGCAACAAGGTGCTGATCACCGGCGACATGGGCATCGCCAACACCACCGCCTCCGCCGCGCTGATCTCGGTCTTCACCGAGACCGACCCGGCCGAGGTCACCGGCCGCGGCACCGGCATCGACGACGAGACCCACGCCCGCAAGGTCGAGGTGATCCGGCAGGCCCTCGACCTGCACAAGCCCGACCCGGCCGACCCGATCGGCGTGCTGTCGGCCGTCGGCGGCCTGGAGCACGCCGCGATCGCCGGGTTCCTGCTCGGCGCGGCCTCGCTGCGCGTCCCGGTGATCCTGGACGGCGTGATCGCCGGCTCGGCGGCCCTGGTCGCCAAGGCGATCGCCCCCGAGGCGCTGGCCGCCTGCATCGCCGGGCACCGCTCCGCCGAACCCGGCCACCAGACCGCGCTCGCCAAGCTCGGCCTGCGCCCGCTGATCGACCTCGACCTGCGGCTCGGCGAGGGCACCGGCGCCCTGCTGGCCCTCCCGCTGGTGCAGAGCGCGGCCCGGGCGATGCACGATGTAGCCACCTTCGACTCCGCCGGAGTCACCGAGAAGGCCTGACCACCGGGGTCACCGAGAAGGTCCGACCACCGGGGTCACCGAGAAGACCCGATCGCCAGGTTCACCGAGAAGGTCCGACCACCGTCCGGCGCCGGCCGCCCCCGCAGTGCGAGGGGGCGGCCGCCCGCCGAACCCGTACCGGCTCAAGGGCGCGCCGGTACGGGGCTCCCCGCACCGCCCGCCCAAGGAGCTCCCCTCATGACCGCGCCCACCCCCCACCCGTCCACCCAGGGCCTCACCCCGTACCCCGTCGGGCTGCTGCTCACCGGCCGCCGCGTCGTGGTGGTCGGCGGCGGACAGGTCGCCCAGCGCCGGCTGCCCGCGCTGATCGCCGCCGGCGCCGACATCCACCTGATATCCCCGGCCACCACCCCCGCGGTCTCCGCGATGGCCGACGCCGGTGAACTCACCTGGCACCAGCGCCCGTACGCGGACGGCGACCTCGCCGACACCTGGTACGCCTTGGTCGCCACCGACGACCCGGCCGTCAACACCGCCGTCTCCGCCGAGGCCGACCGCCTGCGGGTGTTCTGCTCGCGCAGCGACGACGCCTCCGCCGCCACCGCCTGGACGCCCGCCTCCGGCCACGACTCCGGCGCCACCGTCGCCGTCCTCACCGGCGACCCGCGGCACTCCGCCGCGCTGCGCGACTCCATCGTGGCCGGCCTGCGGGACGGCTCGCTGGCCGCCCGCCAGTACCGGGCCCGGGACGCGGGCGTCGCGCTGGTCGGCGGCGGGCCCGGCGACCCCGACCTGATCACCGTCCGCGGCCGCCGCCTGCTCGCCGACGCCGACGTGGTGGTCGCCGACCGGCTCGCCCCGCGCGAACTGCTCGCCGAACTGCCCCCGCACGTCGAGGTGATCGACGCGTCCAAGATCCCCTACGGCCGGTACATGGCGCAGGAGGCGATCAACAACACGCTCATCGAGCACGCCAAGGCGGGCAAGTTCGTGGTCCGGCTCAAGGGCGGCGACCCGTACGTCTTCGGCCGCGGCGGCGAGGAACTGCTCGCCTGCGTCGAGGCGGGCGTCCCGGTCACCGTCGTCCCCGGCATCTCGTCCTCGATCAGCGTCCCCGCGGCGGCCGGCGTCCCGGTCACCCACCGCGGCCTGACCCACGAGTTCACCGTCATCTCCGGCCACGTCGGCCCCGGCGACCGCTCCCTCACCAACTGGGCGGCCGTCGCCGGGATGACCGGCACCCTGGTCCTGCTGATGGCCGTCGACAAGATCGGCGCGATCGCCGCCGAGCTGATCGCCCACGGCCGCGCCGCCGACACGCCCGTCGCGGTCGTCCAGGAGGGCACCACCGCCACCCAGCGCCGCGTCGACGCGACCCTCGCCACCGTCGGCGAGACCGTAGCCGCCGAGGGCATCAAGCCCCCGGCCGTCATCGTCATCGGCGAGGTGGTCCACGTCCTGGGCTCCTAGGCCCTAGCCGGACGGGCAGGCAAGAGAAGGGGAACGGCCGTCGCTCCGGACGGGCCGTTCCCCTTCGTCGTAGGACCGACCGCCGCGCTCAGACCGCCGGACGGGCGGTGCGGGCGGTGCGGGTGTCATCGGCGCTGCGGGCCGCGCGGGCCTCGCGGCGCAGGTCCCGGGCGGCCAGGGCGATCATGACGGCGGGGATCAGCAGGTCGTTGGCCAGGATGCCGCCGGTGTTCCCGGCGGCGTGGTCGCCGTGGGCGAACCACTGGTGGAGGTGCCCGCCCGCCGCCCCCCACAGGAACGCGGCCGCCGCCAGCCCGCTGGTGAGGCGTTCGCGGGGGGAGGCCGACGCGGCGCGGAAGCCCAGCAGGGCGAAGCCGATGTTGGCGCAGGCGATCTCGAACTGGAACGGCGAGTGCGCGAACCCGATGGCGTCGGCCATGCCGGACGGGGTGGCCAGGAACGCGACCGCGACCCAGAGGCCGCCGAAGCCCAGGGCGCCGACGGCCCACCAGCGCTGCCAGACCTCCGCCGCCGCTCCGGCCCCGACCGGCGCCTCTCCGACAGCCAACTCCGGCTGCTGGGCACCCTCGAGGAGATCCAACCCGCCACCCAGCACCGGCTCGCCGAGGCCCTCGCCCTGTCCGACCCCGCCGTCAGCCGCGCCCTGCGCCCGCTGGAGGCCGAGGGGTACGTCGCGGTCGACGTCGACCCCGCCCACCGGCGCCGCCGCCTGGTCACCCTCACCCCGGCCGGCCAGGCCGCCTTCCTGGCCGAGGGCAAGCCGCTGGAGGAGGAGTTCCGCGTCGCCCTGCTGGCAGCCGGCTTCCCCTACGAGCAGTACCTCGCGGACACCCACCGGCTCGCCGCCCTGCTCACCCCCGCACCGCCGCGCCGCGCGGCCGCGGCTCCGGAGCCGGACTGAGTTTCCGGCCGCCCACCGTCCGCTCCCGTCCCGGCGGGCCACCCGCGACGTGCGAAAATCGTCCGGTGTCCGAGCCACTCACCGTCACCGACGCCGCCGACCCCCGGCTGAGCGACTACACCGACCTGACCGACGTCGAACTGCGACGCCGCCGGGAGCCCGCCGAGGGGCTGTTCATCGCCGAGGGGGAGAAGGTGATCCGGCGGGCGCTGGCCGCCGGGTACCGGATGCGCTCGATGCTGCTGACCGCCAAGTGGCTGGGCGTGATGGGGGACGTGATCGCCGAGGCGGACGCCCCCGTCCACCTGGTCGAACCGGCCCTCGCCGAGCAGGTGACGGGCTACCACGTGCACCGCGGCGCGCTCGCCTCGATGGAGCGCAAGCCGCTGCCCACCGCCGCCGAGGTGCTCGCCGGGGCCCGCCGGGTCGCCGTCCTGGAGGGCCTGGTCGACCACACCAACCTCGGGGCGATCTTCCGCTCCGCCGCCGCGCTCGGCATGGACGCCGTGCTGCTCTCGCCGGACTGCGCGGACCCGCTGTACCGGCGGGCCGTCAAGACCTCGATGGGCGCCGTCTTCTCCGTCCCGTACGCGCGGCTCGACCCCTGGCCGGCGGCGCTCGGCGCGGTGCGGGAGGCGGGGTTCGAACTGCTGGCGCTGACGCCCTCCGGCGCGGAGGACTTCACCGCGGCCCGCCCGCACCTGCTCCCCAGGGCCGCGTTGATGCTCGGCGCCGAGGGCGACGGCCTCACCCCGAAGGCCCTCGCGGCCGCGGACCAGCGGGTGCGGATCCCGATGGCCCACGGCATCGACTCGCTGAACGTCGGCGCCGCCGCCGCGATCGCCTTCTACGCCGTCAACCACGGCTGACCGGGCCGTTCGACGCAGCCGGGGCACGGGCCGTTCGACGCAGCCGGCGGGCCCGGGCGGCAGCCACAGCCGGCGGACGCGGTCAGAGGGCGGCGAACACCGCCCCGTCCGCGTCGTCCAGCACGAACCCGTTGTCGAACCGCACCCGGACCGAGGACAGCGGGCCCCGCGCCTCGAACTCCCGCCAGTGCGGCTCCAGTTCGGCCAACTGCGCCTCCAGCCGGCGCAGGCTCTCCGCGGGCATGGTGTGCCCGTAGTCCTCGAACAGGGCCCGCAGCCGCTCGTACTCGCGGACCTCCCCGGGCGGCGGCAACTCGCCGGTCACCCGCACCACCGTGCCCTCCACGCCCGCACCCAGCAGCAGCACGCCCACCAGCGGGCCGTCCTCCCCGGCGGACGCCCCGCCCAGCGCCAGGTCCTCGACCAGCCTGACACGCTGTCCCTCCACCAGGGCCATCGCTCCCGCACCTCCCGGATCACCGTCCACCGCCGCCGCCACCGGCCCACGGTGCGCACCATTATCCGGCGGCCGACGGGCCCACCCGCGCCGGGCACTCCGGCGAACAGCGCGGTGTGATCATCGACATGCCGCGCTCGCCCCCCTGCCCACCACCACCGTCACGCTGCCCCCGTCACGCCGCCCGGCGCGCCGCCGGAGGCCGGATCGGCTGCGGCGCCGGCCGCCGCGGATCGTGGTGCCGACGGCCCGTCAGGTCGCCGACCCGCAGCACCAGATCGGGCGCCGGGGGAGCGGGCCACACCGTCAACCGGTGCTCCTCGACCGGCCGGGCCGCCGTGTCGGCCTCCCGCCCCCGGTCCCGCCCCCGGGTCTGCACCCGCACCCGGTACCAGCCGCGCCCGGCGTGCGCCAGGTTCCCCGCCCCGTCGACGTCCACCCCGTCCCAGGCGCGCAACCGCAGCTCACCGCTGCTGTACAGCGACAGCTCCACCGCGCTCTCCCACTCCGCCCCCGGCTCCGGCGGCCGCTGCGCGCAGCGCTCCACCCCCAGCCGGATCAGCCCGGTGTGCGTGCCGCACAGCACCGTCAGGTGGTCGGGACAGCCCGCAGCCACCCCGTTCCCGTGGAACAGCCGGTCCAGCGCGTGCGCGTCCCAGCCGGCCGGCAGCTCCGGCCCGTACAGGAAGTACTGGCAGTACGCGACGTGCATCGCGTCGGTCGTCCACATCATGCGCACATGCTGCCGCCGACTACTGACAAGCCGTCACCACCGTTCGCCCCCGTCCGGTAGCGTCCCGGCCATGCCGACCGCACCGACAGCCGTCGTCCTGGAGGGCCGCCGGGTGCGGCTCGAACCGCTCACCGCCGCCCACGTCCCCGCGCTGTTCGAAGCCTCCGGCCGGGACGAAGAGGTCTGGCGCCACCTGAGCGCCCCCACCCCGCAGACCGAGGACGACCTGCACGCGATCGTCGCCGCCCGCCTCGCCGACGCCGCCCGCGGCCACCGCCTCCCGCTCGCCGTCCTCGACCGCGCCGCGGGCCGTGCGATCGGCACCACCAACCTGCACGGCTGGGACACCGTCACCGGCCGGATCGAGATCGGCGGCACCTGGTTCGGCCGCCGCTGGTGGCGCACCGGCGCCAACCGCGAGACCAAGCTCCTGCTGATGGCCCACGCCTTCGACACCCTCGGCTTCACCGAGATCCGCTGGCGCGTCGACGCCGCCAACACCCGCTCCCGCCAAGCCGTCACCCGCCTCGGCGCCCGCCCCGCCGACCCCGCCGCCCCGCCGCACGGCCTGCTCCAGTACACCCTGACCGCCACCGACTGGCCCGCCGCCCGCACCCGCCTCACCACCGGCT
This sequence comes from Kitasatospora sp. YST-16, assembly GCF_026802215.1. NCBI lineage: Bacteria > Bacillati > Actinomycetota > Actinomycetes > Kitasatosporales > Streptomycetaceae > Kitasatospora > Kitasatospora sp. YST-16. Next base: position 978,636 of record NZ_CP113837.1, on the reverse strand, counting down.
GAAGGAGCCCCACCCCCGTGCCCGACGTCCCGTACGAGACCCTGGCCGGCCTGGCCGCGAACCCGGCCCTGCCCGCCGACCTGGTCGACCGCCTGCTCGCCCACCCCGGCAGCCGCCGCACCCTCGCGGGCCGCCAGGACCTGACGGAACCCCAGGTCGCCCGGCTGCTCGCACACGTGCCGGCCTCCGTCGCCCTCAAACAGCGCCTGCCGGCCGCCGTGCGCCGCCGCCTCACCGACCACCCCGACGTGTGGGTCCGGATCTCCCTGGTCCACAACGCCGACCTCGCCGACGGCACCACCCCCGAGAACCGCGAACTCCTCGAACGACTCGCCGCCGACCCGGCCCCCGAGGTCCGCAAGGAACTCGCCGAGTCCGCCCGCACCCCCGCCGACCTGCGCGCCCGCCTCGTCCACGACCCCGACCCGAAGGTCCGCGCCGCCCTCGCCCAGTGGTGGACCGACGCGCCCGAGCCCGTCCGCCGCACCCTGCTCACCGACCCCGAGGGCAGCGTCCGCGCCGCCGCCTGCGCCAGGTACTTCCGCCGCCTGCCGCACCCCGTCCCGCCCGCCGACCTCGTCCCCGCCCTGCTCGCCGACCCGCTCACCCGGGCCGGAGCCGTCCCGCACTGCACCCTGGACGCCGACACCGCCCGCAGCCTCGCCGCCGACCCCGACCCGGACGTCCGCCGCGCCCTCGCCGCCCACCCCGACCTGCCCGCCGACACCCGGGCCCGCCTCGCCGCCGACCCCCGCGCCCTGGTCCGCCTCGCCGTCCTCGCCCGCCCCGACACCCCCGCCGCCGACCGCGCCGCCCTCCACGACTCGGTCACCGGCCCGTTCGAACCACCCGGCGAGGACGTGGACGAGGAGACCGCCATCGAGCTGGAGATCGACCACATCGGGGTCCGGATCGAGCTCCGGATGCTCCAGCTGCCCTGGGTCACCGCCGACCCGCTGCCGCACCTCGACTCGCCCCACCCGGCCTTCCGCCGGGCCGCCGCCGCCTCGCCCGACCTGTCCGCCGAGGCCCGCGCCCGGCTGCTCGCCGACCCGGACAACGAGGTCGCGCTGGCCGCCGCCGCGAGCAGCCCTGACCCGATCGACCCGGTCACCGCCGAACGCCTCGACCGCGAGCACCGCCCGGCCAAACGGATGCACTGGCGCCCCGCCGACAGGTACCCGCTGCCCGTCGAAACCCTCCGCCGCCTCGCCACCGACCCGGACCCCCGGATGCGCCAACTCGCCCTGCGCGAACCCGAGTTGCCCGCTGCCCTGCTGGAACGCCTCGCCGCCGACCCCGAGGAGCCGGTCCGCCGCACCACCGCGAGCCACCCCCGCCTCACCCCGGCCACCCTGCGCGCCCTGCTCGCCGACCCGTGCGAGCACGTCGCCCGCTCCGCCGCCGCGAACCCGGCCCTCCCGGTCGAGGAGATGCGCGCGGTCCTGGACGCCGCCGGCCTGTGAACCCGCCCGGGGCCGGTCAGTCCGCCGAGCCCGAGACGCCCGAACCCGGCCAGGACTCCTCCAGCCCCCCGTCCGCCCGGACCGTGTACCGGGTGGAAGAGACCGCGCCGGTCCGGTCGACCCGCTCCTCGCGGATCAGCGCGCCGTTCTCCACCCGCCACACCGCGCCCGCCTCCGGATTGGCCGCCGAGGCCCGGTCGGCGAGCAGCACGGGGGAGCCGCCGGTGAAGCCGTACAGCTGGACCAGGTCGACCGGCACCGCGCCCTCCAGCCGGCGCAGCACCACCAGCGCGGCCTGCGCGTCCCGGTAGCGGGCGGGCAGCACCGCGGAGAGCGAGATCGGCGGGCCGTTCTCGGTGGAGCGCCCGTCGCGCAGCCGGATCGCCGGGCCGCCGGACGGGTCGGGGTAGCTGAGGTTGGGCCAGTCGACCTGCGGCGGGCTGCCGAAGGAGGGGGCGAGCCCGGTGTCGCTGTGCCCGGTGGCGTTCACGCCGTCCACGGACAGCGTCGTCCCGGCACTCGGCGCCCCCGGGCCGCCGGACACCACCGCGCCGGGCTGCGGGCCCAGGCCCTGCGCCTCGCGGTTCTGGCAGCCCTGCGCGACGGCGATGGCCAGCGCCACGCCCAGGGTGACCGTCACGAACACCACCAGCCGCTGCCGCAGCAGCCGCTGACGGGGCGTCGGCCGCCCGCCCAGGGTGTGCGGGGCGCGCCCGGGCGGGGAGTGCGGTCCCGGCCGGGCACGGGGGTGCGCCCGGCCCCGGCCGCCGGGCGGCGCTCCCGGACGGTGTCGCCGTCCCGGACCGGACGCCGCGGCCCCGGGCCGCGGGTCTCCGGACGGGCCGCGTCCTGCCGGGGCATCGCGGGCGCGGCCACCGCCCGCCCGCCGGGCCCGGCCGCCCCGTCCGCCTTCGCCGCCACCGGCCGGACGCCCGCGGCCGCGCCGCGCACCGGCTCGGGCCGCCCGCCCGCCGCGCCGCGCACCCCGTCGGGCCGCCCCTCCGGCCGCCGCACCGCGCCGGGCGCCGCACCGGCAGCCGCCCGGCGGGCCGGGGGAGCGCCCTCCGCGGGGCCGTCGGCGGGCGGCGCGGCGGGCGCGTGCGCCTCGTCGGCCCGGACGGCGGCGCCGCCGCTCCGCCCGGCCCGGCCGCCGCCGCGCGCCGCGAGCTCGCTCAACCGCTCGTGCAGCGCCGCGGCCGGCGGGCGCTCGGACGGCTCCTTGGCCAGGCAGGCGCGCACCAGCGGTGCCAGCACCGGCGGGATGCCGGTCAGGTCGGGCTCCTCGTGCACCACCCGGTACAGCATCACCTCGGAGGAGGCGCCGGACCCGAACGGCGACTCCCCGGTCAGCGCGAAGGCCACCGTCGCCCCGAACGCGAACACGTCGGTGGCGGGCGTGACGGCCGCGCCGCGCACCTGCTCGGGCGCCAGGAAGCCGGGCGAGCCGACCGCGGTGCCGACGTGGGTGAGCGTGGAGGCGCCGCGCGACCAGGCGATGCCGAAGTCGATGATCCGCGGGCCCTTGGGGGAGAGCAGGATGTTCGACGGCTTGAGGTCCCGGTGCACCACCCCGGCCTCGTGCACCTTCACCAGCCCGTCGGCCAGCGCCGAGCCGATCCGGGCGGCGTCCGGCCAGGCCAGCGGCCCCTCCTCGGAGACCTGCTTGTACAGCGAGGGCCCGGGCACGTACGCGGTGGCCAGCCAGGGCCGTTCGGTCTCGATGTCGGAGCCGACCACCCGGGCCGTGCACCCGCCGCGGATCCGGGAGGCGGCGGCGATCTCCCGGGCGAACCGGGTGCGGAACTCGGCGTCCTCGGCCAGCTCGGCGCGGATCAGCTTCAGCGCGACCCGCTGCCCCTTGCGGTCGGAGCCGAGGTACACCACGCCCATCCCGCCGGCGCCCAGCCGCCGGTGCAGCCGGTACGGGCCGACGATGCGGGGGTCCTCACGCCTCAGCCGCATCATTGCCATCTGCCCGTACCCGTTCCCGTTCCGTCAGCTTGTGGGATGAGGCCCCGTCGGATGTGGGGCATCGTCAGGCAACCGTCTCGGGACAGCTTACGGACAGGTGGTGGCCCCGCGTCGACACGCAACACGCGAACCGCCGGTCGGATTGTCGGATTGGTGCCGTACGCTCCGTCCCCGGACGCCCGGACCCCGCCCGCCACCGGCTGCGATCCGTGCCCGAACCGCCCGGCGCCCGCCGTTCACGCCCCGTCAGAACCCGGGCTCCGCCGCCGATCGAGCCGACCCCCAGGGGGCGCCCCCAGGGTGGTCTAGGGGTACCCGCGCACCGGTCTCCGCCTCCAGGAGTAGGCCGCCGCACCACGCCTCATCCCAGCGGAGGCGATCGGAACGGTACGCGGGCATGACGACCCGGACACCCACCCCGCCATACGGTTGTCCACAGCGAGGGCGGGCCCGCTCGTCCCCCGAGAACCCGCCCCCGCTGCCAGACCGCACCACCCGTCCCACCCCCTCCGAACCCGACCCGCAGCACCCAGCCCGGCAGGAGCCCGCACACCATGGCACCGCTCACCAGAGCCCTTCGCCGCCGCCACCTCCCCGCCACGGAGACCCGGCACCCGGTCGTCGCCCTCGCCATCGTCCTGCCCTGCGCGGTCCTGCTGCTGGCCCTGTTCGGAGCGTGGGACCAATTGGCGACCCAGACCAGAGCGGTCGCCGACCTGATCGGGCGCTGACCCCCTCATGGGGTGGGGGTCTTCGCCGGCCGGAGCCGCCCTCACAGTCGTGGACGGACTCAAGTGAGTGGCACAGGCTGCAGCTCCGGCCCACCCGATGGCCGGGAACGACACGTCGGTGAGGGCGTGCCGTTCCCGGCCACCGGTCGTTCCCGCAACGGCCCGCGGGTCGTCTCCCGCGCAACGGCAGAAACGCGCAGAAACGCCGAGAGCCGCAGTCCGGACGGACTGCGGCTCTCAACCGTGGTGCGCGATACTGGGATTGAACCAGTGACCCCTACCGTGTCAAGGTAGTGCTCTCCCGCTGAGCTAATCGCGCGGGTGCGCCAGGAATCCCCTGCTGGGAAGCCTGAGTGCGCGATACTGGGATTGAACCAGTGACCCCTACCGTGTCAAGGTAGTGCTCTCCCGCTGAGCTAATCGCGCGGGTCGATCCGAAGGACCGGGATCCGAAGACCAGTGCGCGATACTGGGATTGAACCAGTGACCCCTACCGTGTCAAGGTAGTGCTCTCCCGCTGAGCTAATCGCGCGGGGAGGGCCTCCGGTCGGAACCGGACGGCACCTCTTTGAGGTGGAGACGGGATTTGAACCCGTGTACACGGCTTTGCAGGCCGTTGCCTCGCCTCTCGGCCACTCCACCAGGCAACTCACTTCTGAAGAACGATCTTACCCGTTCTCCATCGAGCGGACGACGAGATTCGAACTCGCGACCCTCACCTTGGCAAGGTGATGCTCTACCAACTGAGCCACGTCCGCCTGTCGGCCCGGGTGCTTTCCGGTTTTCCCGGCTGCGCTCCCTGGCGACGTGTTGAACTCTAGCGGATTCCCGGCCCAGCTGAAAAATCCGTTCCCGCAGCGTGGCGCGGGGGTGGCCGCCGCATGCCGAACCGCCCCGCCCGGCCCGGGCGTTCTCCCAGGCCCCCGACCTAGACTTTCCGGTACCGGGGCGATCCCCCGGGGCCCGTCCCGCGCCCGCGCGGACCGGCGCCGCCACCAGGCCCCGCCCGGCCGGTCCCGCCGGGCGCCCGGCCCGGCGCCGCCGGCGGGCAGCACCGAAATCCGCGCAGGAGAACCGTGTCCGGCCGCACCGCCCCCCTCAGCCCCGACCAGCCGATGGCCCGCTTCGCCGGCCGCCTCGCCACCGGACTGCGCGAAGTCGGCCACGACCCGGCCGTCCTCGACCGCGGCGGTTTCTGGGCCGTCGCCCACGACTTCGAGGGCCGCCTCACCTGCGCCCGGTTCGCCGACGTCCGCCCCGACCCGGCCCCGCCCGCCACCGCCCGCTGGCAGGGCCCCGCCCCCACCGCCTGGCACAGCTCCCTCGACGCCGACGCCTACCGGGCCGGAGTCCGCCGGATCCGCGAGCACATCGCCGCCGGCGAGGTCTACCAGGCCAACCTCTGCCGGGTGTTGAGCGCCCGGCTGCCCGACCCCGCCCGCACCGACATCGACGCCCTCACCGGCCTGCTCGCCGCCCACAACCCCGCGCCGTACGCAGGAACGATCCGCCTCCCCGAGCACGGCGTCGAGATCGCCACCGCCTCCCCCGAGCTCTACCTCGCCCGCCGCGGCCGCACCGTCCGCTCCGGCCCGATCAAGGGCACCGGCCGCACCGAGCACGACCTGCTCGACAAGGACCACGCCGAGAACGTGATGATCGTCGACCTGGTCCGCAACGACCTCGGCCGGGTCTGCGGGACCGGCACCGTCACCGTCCCCGACCTCTGCGCCGTCGAGAAGCACCCCGGCCTGGTCCACCTGGTCTCCACCGTCGAGGGCACCCTGCGCCCCGACGCCGGCTGGCCCGAGCTCTTCGCCGCCACCTTCCCGCCCGGATCCGTCACCGGCGCCCCCAAGAGCAGCGCCCTGCGGATCATCGACGCCCTGGAGACCGCCCCCCGCGGCCCCTACTGCGGCGCCGTCGGCTGGGTCGACGCCGACCGCGGCGAGGCCGAACTCGCCGTCGGCATCCGCTCCTTCTGGATCGAACGCCCCGCCACCGGCGCCCCCGTCCTCAAGTTCGGCACCGGCGCCGGCATCACCTGGGACTCCGACCCCGACCGCGAATGGCGGGAAACCGAGCTCAAAGCCGCCCGACTGGTGGCGATAGCCTCCACCGGCACCCCCGAAACACCCGAAGGAGCAAGCCGCCGATGATCTGGGTCAACGGAACCCTCAGCACCGAGGACACCGCCGCACTCCCCGTCCTCGACCACGGACTCACCGTCGGCGACGGCGTCTTCGAAACCGTCAAGGCCGAGCACGGCGAACTCTTCGCCCTCACCCGGCACCTCGACCGCCTCACCCGCTCCGCCCGCGGCCTCGGCCTCCCCGACCCCGACCACGACCTGGTCCGCGAAGCCTGCGCCGCCGTCCTCGCCGCCAAGTCGCTGCCGCTCGGCCGCCTGCGCATCACCTACACCGGCGGCACCTCCCCGCTCGGCTCCGAACGCGGCACCGCCGCCCCCAGCCTGGTCGTCGCCTTCGGCAGCGCCCACCCCCGCCCCGAGACCACCGCGGTCGTCACCGTCCCCTGGCGCCGCAACGAGCACTCCGCCGTCACCGGCCTCAAGACCACCTCCTACGCCGAGAACGTCGTCGCCCTCGCCGCCGCCCACCGGGCCGGCGCCAGCGAGGCCCTCCTCGCCAACACCGCCGGCCTGCTCTGCGAGGGCACCGGCTCCAACGTCTTCCTGGTCCTCGACGGCCGCCTGCTCACCCCCACCCTCGCCTCCGGCTGCCTGGCCGGCATCACCCGCCACCTGGTCGTCGACTGGACCGGCGCCGAGGAGGCCGACGTCCCGATCGAGGCCCTCGCCGAAGCCGAGGAGGTCTTCCTGACCTCCACCCTCCGCGACGTCCAGGCCGTCACCCGGATCGACGACCGCGAACTCCCCGGCGTCGGCCCGGTCACCCGCAAGGCCATGGAGGTCTTCGCCGAACGCGCCGCCCAGGACCGCGACCCGGTCTGAACACCGGCGGCAGCACGGGGATAGAAGAACGTCCGGGGCGGGAAAGGGAGACGGCATGACCACCACGTTGCGGCCCGACGGGCCCGAGGAAGCGGGCGTCGGCGGCGGGCGGACGCAGCGCTGGCACATCATGGTGAACGGCCGCCGGGCGGGCGGCCTGCGCACCAACGCGTGGGCCCGCACCGGCCAGTACCCCGGCGAGATCTGCGAACTCGAAGTGGCCGAACCGGACCGCCGCCGCGGCCGCGCCACCGTCGCCGCCCTGGCCGCCGAGGAGGTCCTCCGCTCCTGGGGCTGCGCCCGCGCCCAGGTCACCGTCCCGGCCGGAGCCACCGTCGCCCTGCACCTCGCGCACACCCTCGGCTACACCGAACAGATGCGCAACCTCGGCAAGGACCTCGCCCAACTCCCGCCGATACCAGACGGATTGACGGACCGTCCGATCACCGCCGAGGAGTACCCGGACTGGCGCCGGGACGCCGTCGCCGGCTACCGCGAGGAACTGCTCACCGCCGGCCTCGGCCCCGACGAAGCCACCGCCCGCGCCGAGAACGACCACCGCCGCGCCCTCCCGGTCGGCCCCGGCACCGTCGGCACCGCACTGCGCCACCTGCTGGACGCCGACGGCCGCGTCCTCGGCAGCATCTGGGTCACCCTCCACCAGGACCGCCTCCCCGACGGCAGCCCGCTCGCCTGGGTGATGCTGGTCAAGGTCGCCCCCGAACACCGCGGCCGGGGCCATGGCCGCACCCTCATGCACATCGCCGAACGCGAGTGCCTGCGGGCCGGCGTCCGCCACCTCGGCCTCAACGTCTTCCGCGACAACGGGGTGGCGATCGGGCTGTACGAGTCGCTCGGCTACCGGACCACCCGGCACCTGCTCAGCAAACCCCTGGGCTGACCACCCCCCGCCCCGGGCCGCCCTCAGCCGTTCAGCAGCTCGACGATCCGCTCCCGCAGCCCCTCCTGCGACTGCCCGCCGTCCAGCCGCTTCCCGGCCACCACGTACGTCGGCGTGCCCTTGACCCCGATCGCCCGGCCCTCCGCCACGTCCGAGTCGACCCACAGCATGTGCCGCCCGTCGACCAGCGCGGTGTCCACCTCGTCCGCGTCCACGCCCACCGCACCGGCGATCTCCACCAGCACCGGAGCCCCGCCCCGCTCGACGTCCGCCAGCCGCTCCAGCACGGCCTCCACGAACTCCCAGCCGCGCCCCTGCTCGAACGCCTCCGCCGCCGCCTCGGCCGCCGGGTACGCGTACTTGTGCTTCTCCAGCGGGAAGTGCCGCAGCTCGACGGTCAGCGCGTCGCCGAACCGCTCCCGCAGCGCCCGGACGTCGTCCAGCGCGGTACGGCAGTCGGGGCACAGCAGATCGCACCAGAACTCGACACGGGGCAGCGAGGAATCACTCATGCCGCCAAGTCTCCCAGGTCGGCGGCGCCCCGCCGACCGCCGCCTCAGCGCCCCGGGGCCGGCACCGCCTCCGCCTCGGCCGCGGCCTCCGCCGAGCGCTGCCGGGCCCGGTACGCGGCGACGTGCAGCCGGTTGCCGCAGGTGCGGCTGTCGCAGTAGCGGCGCGAACGGTTGCGGGACAGGTCGACGAAGACCCGGGCGCAGCTCGGCGCCTCGCAGCGGCGCAGCCGCTCCAGCTCGCCGGCCATCACGATGAACGCCAGCGCCATGCTCAGCTCGGCGGCCAGGTGCCGGCCGATCGCGGCGTGCGGGGCGAAGTAGTGGATGTGCCAGCCGTGGTGGTCGTGGTTGGTCAGCCGGGGCGTGGTCCCGGCCTCCGCGACCAGGGCGTTCACCAGCCCGGCGGCCCGCTCGACCGACCCGGCCGAGAACACCTCGCGCAGCCGGGAGCGCAGCTCGTGCACGGCGGCCAGGTCCGCCGGACCGAGCGAGTCGATCTCGCTGATCTCCTGCCGGACCACGAACGCGCTCAGCGCCGCCACGTCGGGCAGCTGTTCGCTGCCGCACGCCTCCGGCGCCGTGTTCAGCAGCTCCACCAGGATGCTCAGCGCGCACTCGGTGTCATGGGTGATCAGCACGTGGGGGCTCCTCACGCGGCGCCGGCCGGGGGCCGTCGCGTCGGTCATCGCGCGCCGACTCTACCGGCCCGGGCCGTCACCGGGGCGGGTGCGCGGGCCGGGACGTGACCAGGCCGTGACGTGAAGCGACCGGATCCGACCGGACGCGGCCCGGACCCGGACGTGACTGGGCCCCGGGCGTCCGCTCCGGTGGGAGGGACGCCCGGGGCCGGCCCCGAGGCCGCCGTGGCGGCTGCGAGCTGCGACCGTGCCCCCGAGTAGGACGGTGCGCATCGAGGCGTTCCCGCCGCCGCGCGACGGCGGGCCGTACTCGTTCGGGGCTCAGTTCTCGGCGAGGATGTGGGAAAGCTCCCGGTCGAGGTCGAAGTGACGGTGTTCGGTGCCGGGGGGCACCGCGGCGTCCGTCCGCTTGAGGAAGGACTCAAGCGCCCGGGCCGGGGCCTCCAGCAGGGCCTCTCCTTCCGGAGAGCTCAGGGCGATGCAAACCACGCCTTGACCGTGGCTGCGGGACGGCCACACCCGGACGTCGCCGGTACCGGTCGGTCGGTGCAGCCCCTCCGCGAGGAGGTCGCGGGCGAACACCCACTCCACGGTCTCGTCTGCTCCGGTGTGGAACGTCGCGTGCACGGCATAGGGGTCGGCAGTGTCGTAGCGCAGGCCCGCGGGGACGGGCAGTGACGACTCGCTGGACACGATGAGGCGCAGGTGCAGCTCGCAGCTGACCGTGGTGTTCATAAGCGCCAGGGCCTTTCGCTCAGTGTGCGCTCGGGGAATCGCACGTCGGCGAACGGACCATCCCACCTGAAAGCCCGGTGTAAACCCGTCTGTCCCGATTCCGGTGCGAGTCGTACCCCTTCCGGCGCATTGCGGAATCCCCCGGCCGGTCCGGTCGCCCGAGCGGCGGACCGGTAACGGCAGGGCATTACCGGGGGTCGCACCGGGGCGGCCGCGGCGGGACTGGAGGAACCCACGAACCTGGTCCGGCGCGCGCCTGGCCGGCCCCCCGTCCGGCCCGGCCCGGCGACCGCCCCGACCGGGGGCGTCACTCGGCGTGCCCGGCCCGCGCCGCTGGTCGGGGCGGTCGGGCGGGGGCCGGCCCCGGGGGCGGGGGAGCGGGGCGGGCGCGGCGGTGGCGAGGGTGTTCGGAGCACCCGCGCGGATGGGGTAATGTTTTCCCTGCACCCGGGCGATTAGCTCAGCGGGAGAGCACTTCGTTCACACCGAAGGGGTCACTGGTTCGATCCCAGTATCGCCCACCGGAATGCACAGGCGTAGGGCTCCGACTTGTTTATCAGGTCGGGGCCCTACGCCTTTTCCGCGTACCGGGCGCCGAGTTCTGACGGTCATTCAACGTGCCGTCCCGGAACGGGAACTGGGGGACCGTCCGGGGAACGGATTGTGAACCGGGGCCCAAGTGGTGCTACAGTTCTTCTCGTTGCCCGGGCGATTAGCTCAGCGGGAGAGCACTTCGTTCACACCGAAGGGGTCACTGGTTCGATCCCAGTATCGCCCACCGAGCACCAACCGCAGGCCCCGACCACGCTGTCGGGGCCTGCGGCGTTTCCCGGGCCGGGCGGTCCCGACGGGGCGTCAGGCCGCCAACTCGCAGGCGTGGCCCGGCTCCAGGCGCTCGCCGCAGTGGCAGCGGGCCGGACGCATCGGCCAGGCCGTGTCCACCCGTTCCGGGGTGCCCGCGCGCTCGAACCACCGCTCCAGGCCGCGTGCCTGCGCCGCGTGCCACACCGCCTGCCGCAGGTGCAGCTCGGCCGGCGTCAGCGCACCGAGGCGCGCCTCGTGCCGGGAGGCCACCGCGCGCACCAGGTCCATCGCCGCCAGCGCGTCCGCCGCCGCGTCGTGCGCGCCCACCAGCGAGACCCCGTAGTGCGCGCACAGGTCGGTCAGCGTGCGGCGGCCCTTGCGGTAGCGGTCCAGCTGCTTGTCCAGTACCCGCGGGTCGAGCACCAGCAGCTCCGCGCCGCCCAGCACCTCCGGCAGCGAACCCGCCCCGTGCCGGCGCAACTCCCGGTCCAGCAGCGTCAGATCGTACGGAGCGTTCATCACCACCAGCGGCACGCCCGCCCGGGACTGCTCGGCCAGGGCCAGTGCCACCTCCACCGCGACCGCCCGCGGCGGCCGGCCGTGCGCCCGCACCTGCTCGTCCGAGATGCCGTGCACCGCGCGGGCCGGCTCCGGGATCGGCACCCCCGGATTCGCCAGCCACGTCCGGACGGCGGCCTCCCGGCCCGGTGCGGGCTGCACCACCAGGGCGGCCGAAACGATTCTGTCCCGCTCGACGTCGACACCCGTGGTCTCGGTGTCGAAGGACGCCAGCGGGCCGCGGTACCAGGAACGGATCTGCTGCATGACGCCCCCTCAGACGCCGCACGGTCCTTGCCGGGCGGCCGCTGCCACCGAGGACCGGTGCAGCGGCAGCGCCGTGCAGGAGTGATACCGCACTTGGCGGGCGGCCAACCGTCCCGGCGGCCGGATCGTCGCGGAACGTGACCGGACGATCACCCGGGCCGCGAACGGGCCTTGGCGACGGGGACGCGGCCCGGCTCGGTACCATGCACGGTGCAGCGGTTCAGCTGCGCCACGGTAGCCAGAACGTCAGGAGAGACCGGTGACGGACGTCCGGATCATCATCAACCGCGAACCCGATCGGGAAGAGCGCGTGGTGACCACGGGCACTACGGCCGCCGAGCTCTTCGCCGACGACCGCGCCGTGATCGCCGCCCGGATCGGCGGCCAGCTCAAGGACCTCGCCCACGTCGTCCGGGACGGCGACGAGGTCGAACCCGTCGTGATCTCCAGCCCCGACGGCCTCGACATCCTGCGGCACTCCACCGCCCACGTGATGGCCCAGGCCGTCCAGCAGGTCTTCCCCGAGGCCAAGCTCGGCATCGGCCCGCCCGTCCGGGACGGCTTCTACTACGACTTCGACGTCGAGCGGCCGTTCCAGCCGGACGACCTCAAGACCATCGAGAAGAAGATGCAGGAGATCATCAAGCGGGGGCAGAAGTTCTCCCGCCGCGTGGTCACCGACGAGGCCGCCCGCGAGGAGCTCGCCAAGGAGCCCTACAAGCTCGAACTGATCGGCCTCAAGGGCTCGGCCGCCACGGCCGGCGAGGGCGCCGACGTCGAGGTCGGCGCCGGCGAGCTCACCATCTACGACAACCTCGACCCGAAGACCGGCGAGCTCTGCTGGGGCGACCTCTGCCGCGGCCCGCACCTGCCCAGCACCCGGCACATCCCGGCGTTCAAGCTGATGCGCTCGGCCGCCGCCTACTGGCGCGGCAGCGAGCGCAACCCCATGCTGCAGCGCCTCTACGGCACCGCGTGGCCCACCAAGGACGAGCTCAAGGCCCACCTCGACTTCCTGGAGGAGGCCGCCAAGCGCGACCACCGCAAGCTCGGCAACGAGCTCGACCTGTTCTCGATCCCCGAGCAGATCGGCTCCGGCCTCGCCGTCTTCCACCCCAAGGGCGGCATCATCCGCCGCACCATGGAGGACTACTCGCGCAAGCGGCACGAGGAGGAGGGCTACGAGTTCGTCTACACCCCCCACGCCACCAAGGGGAAGCTGTTCGAGACCAGCGGCCACCTCGACTGGTACGCCGACGGCATGTACCCCCCCATGCAGCTGGACGAGGGCGTCGACTACTACCTCAAGCCGATGAACTGCCCGATGCACAACCTGATCTTCGACGCGCGCGGCCGCTCCTACCGCGAACTGCCGCTGCGCCTCTTCGAGTTCGGGACGGTCTACCGCTACGAGAAGTCCGGCGTCGTGCACGGCCTGACCCGCGCCCGCGGCTTCACCCAGGACGACGCGCACATCTACTGCACCCGCGAGCAGATGGCCGACGAGCTGGACCGCACGCTGACCTTCGTGCTGGACCTGCTGCGCGACTACGGCCTGAACGACTTCTACCTGGAGCTGTCCACCAAGGACCCGGAGAAGTTTGTCGGCGGCGATGACGCGTGGGAGGAGGCCACCGCCGTCCTGGCCAGCGTGGCCGAGAAGCAGGGCCTGCCGCTGGTGCCGGACCCGGGCGGCGCGGCCTTCTACGGCCCGAAGATCTCGGTGCAGGCGCGCGACGCGATCGGCCGGACCTGGCAGATGAGCACCATCCAGCTGGACTTCAACCTGCCGGAGCGCTTCGACCTGGAGTACACCGCGGCGGACGGCTCGCGGCAGCGGCCGGTCATGATCCACCGGGCGCTGTTCGGCTCGATCGAGCGCTTCTTCGCGGTGCTGCTGGAGCACTACGCGGGCGCCATGCCGCCGTGGCTGGCCCCGGTCACCGTCACCGGCATCCCGATCACCGACGAGCACGTGCCGTACCTGCTGGACGTGGCGGCCGAGCTGAAGAAGCACGGGATCCGGGTCGAGGTCGACACCTCGGACGACCGGATGCAGAAGAAGATCCGCAACGCCCAGAAGACCAAGGTGCCGTTCATGCTGATCGCGGGCAACGACGACGTCGAGGCGGGCGCGGTGTCGTTCCGCTACCGCAGTGGTGAGCAGAAGAACGGCGTGCCGAAGGCCGAGGCGATCGCGGAGATCGTCGAGGCGGTGCGCAGCCGGGTGCAGGTCTGAGACCTGCGGGACTGACGTGACGGTGCGGGGCGGCCTCCTTCGGGAGGGCGCCCCGCACTGCTCTGTTCGTGGGCCGTGGCGCTTATGCTGGCGGGCATGACGAGTGAGCCGGAACTGCAGCGGGGCGTGGGGGAGCCGGACGGCTTCCGTCGCCTGTGGACACCCCACCGGATGGCGTACATCCAGGGCGAGAACAAGCCCACCGGGCCGGCTCCCGACGACGGTTGTCCGTTCTGCTCGATCCCGAAGCTGAGCGACGAGGACGGGCTGATCGTGCAGCGCGGCGAGTCGGTGTTCGCGGTGCTGAACCTGTACCCGTACAACGGCGGGCACTTGATGGTGGTGCCGTACCGGCACGTCGCGGACTACACCGAGCTGGACGGGCCGGAGACGGCCGAGCTGGGGGAGTTCACCAAGAAGGCGATGACGGCGCTGCGGGCGGCGTCGGGGGCGCACGGGTTCAACATCGGGATGAACCAGGGGGCGGCCGCGGGGGCCGGGATCGCCGCGCACCTGCACCAGCACGTGGTGCCGCGCTGGGGCGGGGACACGAACTTCATGCCGGTGGTGGGGCAGACCAAGGTGCTGCCGCAGCTGCTGGCGGACACCCGGAAGATGCTGTCCGAGGTGTGGCCGGTCTGACAGCGGCTCAGGGGCGTGCGGGAGGGTTCCCGTACGCCCCTGCTGCTCGTGCGGCGGGTCCGGTCAGCCGGCGTCGTACTTGTCGGCGCGGAACGGGCGGGTGCCCTGGATCTCGCTGCGCAGGATGTTGGAGCGGTTGGTGATCCGGTCGGTGGCGACGTCGTGCTCCTCGAGGAACTCGATCACGGCGGCGTGGATGATGCCGACGATCGGGCGGGGCAGGTAGATGGTGTCGTCCGACTTGAAGCGGCTGTTCCAGGTCGGGTCGGCCCAGGCCTGGCGCAGGCAGAGCGGTTCGGGGAAGGCGATCGAGCCGCCGAGCCACTTCTGCAGGCCGGGGATCTTGTGGAAGGGGGCGCGGACGGCCTGCCGGACCACTTCGAGGTCGGTGACGACCGGGAGTTGGACGGTGCGGGTCTCCCAGAACCGGAAGGTCTTGGTGACGTCCTTCTCGGGGACCTTCGGCTTGCCGGTGAAGTAGCCGTTGATCGGGCCGAGGGTGTGCGGGGTGACGTGGATCTGCAGGTTGTGGGCGAGCACCATCACGTTGACGACGATGGTGGCGACCAACTGGCCCTTGTGCAGGACGAACTGGACGGCGATCCGGTGCCGGGTCTCGGCGCCGAGGCTCTGCTTGCTGGCGAGTTCCTGGACGGCGAAGTCGCGCATCCGGTCGCCGTCCATGTCGGGGCCGGAGGGGCGGCCGATCTCGTCGGCGCCCTCGCCGATGTCCAGCAGCACCCAGTGGCTGATCTGCGGGCGGGGCAGGCCGCCGTTGGGCACGTCGCTGCTGGTCAGGCCGGAGAGGCGGTCGGCGATCCGGCGGGTGAGGTCGGCGACGTGGAAGGTCCGGAAGTCGGTGTGGCCCTCGGCGGGGCGGAGGTCCTCGGCCAGGGACCACTCGGCCCAGCGGGCGCCGATGCCGAGGATGCCCTTGGGTCCGGCCTGGTGCTGGACGTTGGTGGCCTGTTCGGTGGTGAGGCGGTCCAGGCCGGCCTTGAGCGCGTTGGCCTTCTTGTCCAGGTGGTCCTTGGGGACGGCCTTGGGGACGACGGCGGCGACCGGGCTGCCGCCGACCAGGTCCCCCCAGCGGGCGCGCTGCTGCATGACGCTGGCGACCACGGTGCGCTTGGCCAGGTACCAGCCGAGGACCGGGCCGAGCATCACCACCCGGAAGTAGAGGCCGAGCGGGCCGCCGAAGGGCGGGCGGATCAGCAGCAGGAGGGTCAGGCCGAGGGCGAGCAGCAGGGCCAGGGTGCCGATGAAGCCGTCCTTGGCGGCGGACTTCTTGCTGCCGAGCCAGGCGCGGGCCTGGTAGGCGGCCAGCCAGACCAGGGTGCCGGGCAGGAAGAGCAGGCCGAAGAGCAGGCTGAGGCCGGCCAGCTTGCGGTCCCGGGCCTCGCGGAGGTCCTCGGCGGCGAGGCAGTGCTCGACGACCATCCGGACGTCGGTGCCGTGCGAGGGGACCAGCGGTTTGCGGCCGCCGCCGAGGGTGCGGTCGATCAGGGCGCGGCTGAAGGCCTCGCCGGCGCTGGGGCGGAAGAGCGCGAACTTGCCCTTCTTGACCGTGACTCCGGTGAGGACTTCCAGTTCGGTGTAGTCGCCGTTGCGGTAGGCGGCGGAGGAGAACGCCTGGGTGACCGCGGTCTGGTTGCCGACGTCCGTCCGTGGTACCTGCGCGCCCGGCGTCATGTCGAGCTGAGTCACCTGTGCAGCTCCTTCTCCCCTGATCGATCTGCGGCAGGTTACCGTGCGGGGGCCGGGCCGTGCGGATCATCGGCTGATCCTGGGTCACATATCGGCCGCGCGCGGCGTTTCCGGGGTGATGCTGCCCCGTGCGGGCGGGTTCGACGCCCCCGGTTTGTCGGCCGGTGCCGCGGGGGTGGAGGATCTCGGGCATGACGAGTGCGTACGCACCGGGGCCGGTGCTGGTTTTCGACGGTGATTGCGCGTTCTGTTCCAGCTGCGTGCGGTGGGCGGAGCGCTACCCGCGGCAGAGCCTGTCCTCGGCGGGGTGGGACGCGGTGGCGTGGCAGTTCGCGGACATGGCGGCGCTGGCGGAGTTCACCGGCGGGGAGGTGTCGGCGGAGCGGGCCTCGCGGGAGGTGCTGTGGGTGACGCCGGACCGCCGGGTGTACGGCGGGGCGCAGGCGCTGGCGCGGCTGCTGATGCGGTCGGGCGGGCTGTGGGCGTGGGCCGGCGGGGCGCTGGCGCTGGCGCCGGTTCGGCCGGTGGCGGACGTGGTCTACCGCTGGGTGGCGAAGAACCGGGACCGGATGCCGGGCGGTACTCCGGCGTGCGCGCTGCCGCGGCGTTCCTGACGGCGGGTCAGCCGTCGGTGTGCCGGGCGGCGAGGTGGGCGGGCATCGGGGCGTGCCGCAGGTAGCTGCGGGTGAACTGGCCGGTTCCGTGCGACAGCGAGCGCAGGTCGAGCGGGTAGCGGGTGAGTTCGAGCTCGGGGACCTCGGCGCGGACCAGGCTGAGGCCGGGTCCGCCGACCTCGGTGCCCAGGACGTGTCCGCGCCGGGCGGAGAGGTCGGTGAGGACGGCGCCCTGGTACTCGTCGGGGAGCAGCACGCGCACTTCGTCGACGGGTTCCAGGACGGCGACGGCGGTGTGGTCGGCGGCTTCCTTGAGGGCGAGGGCGGCGGCGGTCTGGAAGGCGGCGTCGGAGGAGTCGACGGAGTGCGCCTTGCCGTCGGTGAGGGTGACCCGGACGTCGGTCATCGGGTGGCCGTGCAGGCCTTGGGCGAGCTGGGCGCGGACGCCCTTCTCGACGGAGGGCACGAAGTGGCGGGGGACGGCGCCGCCGACGACGCGGTCGACGAATTCGAAGCCGCCGCCGGGCAGTGGTTCGACGGTGAGGTCGCAGACGGCGTACTGGCCGTGGCCGCCGGACTGCTTGACGTGCCGGCCGTGGCCGTCGGCGGGGGCGGCGAAGGTCTCGCGCAGGGCGACCCGGTAGTCGACGGTGTCGATGTGGACGCCGTGGCGGGTGGTGAGGCGGTCGAAGGTGACGGCGAGGTGGGCCTCGCCGGTGCACCACAGGACGAGCTGGTGGGTGTCGGGGTTCTGTTCGACGCGCAGGGCCGGGTCCTGGGCGGCGAGCTTGCCGAGGGCCTGGGAGAGCCTGTCCTCGTCGGCCTTGGAGTGGGCCCGGACGGCGGTGGGGAGCAGGGCTTCGGGCAGTGGCCAGGGCGGTAGGACGGTGCGGTCGGTGGTGAGGGTGTCGCCGGTGCGGGCGGCGGTGAGCTTGGTGACGGTGGCGAGGTCGCCGGCGACGGCCTGCGGGACGGGGCGCAGCTGGTGGCCGAGGGGGCTGTGCAGGGCGGTGAGGCGTTCCTCGGTGCCGTCGGGGAGGTGGGCGGCGGTGTCGGGGCGCAGGGTGCCGGTGAAGACCTTGAGCAGGCTGAGGCGGCCGAGGTAGGGGTCCTCGCCGGTGTGCACGACCTGGGCGGTGAGCGGGGCGTCCGGGTCCGGTGCGGGGAGGGCGTCGGTGCGGTCGGCGGGGGAGGGGAAGGCGTCGGCGAGCAGGTCGAGCAGGGCGTCGCAGCCGGTGCCGTCGGGGGCGGTGGCCAGGACGGGGTGCAGGGTGCCGGCCAGCAGTTCGCGGCGCAGGCCGGCGGTGAGGGCGGCGGTCTCCAGGGGCTCGCCGTCGAGGTAGCGGGCCATCAGGGTGTCGTCCTCGCCGGCCAGGGCCTCGACCAGGCGGGCGCGTTCGGCGGCCAGGTCGGGGGTGTCGCCGGGGGCGCCGTAGGTGCGGCCGGTGAGCAGGTCGGTGCTGCCGTACAGGTGGCCGTCGCGCAGGTCGGCGTGGTGCAGGGGGCGGACGGTGTCGGGGGTGCCGAGGGTGTCCTGGAGCATCCGCAGGACGTCGTCGAGGCGGACCCGGGCGGTGTTCAGGTGGGTGAGGACGATCGCGCGGGGGAGGCGGGCGTCCTCGCACTGCTGCCACAGGGCGCGGACCGGGCGCGGGACCTCGGGGTCGGCGGCGGAGTGGACGAACAGGGCGGCTTCGGCGGCGCGCAGGGCGGCCTGGAGTTCGCCGGCGAAGTCGGCGTAGCCGGGGGCGTCGATCAGGTTGACCTTGAGGTCGCGCCAGGGGAGCGGGAGGAGGGCGAGCTGGACGGAGCGCTGCTGCTGGTGCTCGATGTCCTCCCAGTCGGCGGTGGTGGTGCCGTCGGGGACGGTGCCGGGTCTGGTCAGGACGCCGGCGGTGTGGGCGAGCGCTTCGGCGAGGGTGGTCTTCCCGGCTCCGCCGGCCCCGACCAGGGCCACGTTGCGGAGCCGGTCGGGTCGGTCGGCGGGCGGTGCGGGGGTGTGGGCCGTCCGGTCCGGCATGGCTGGCCTCCTGCCGCTCGATCAGCGTGGATACCATTGTCCGGCCGGGCGGGTCCATTCGCGCGGCCGCCCGGCGGGCAAGGTCCTGTCCGGTCGATCCTGTCGGACCAGCGCGCGGCGTTGGGCGCCCGGCTGGGCGTGCGCCCGAGCCGCCCTCGTACTGGATGTACTTGGGTGGTTCGGACGTGCGGCCAGGCGGGATGCCCGGCGTCGTGCGCCCGGCAGGATCGACCGGACAGGGCCTGGCTGCTCGCGGGTGCCAATCCGAGGAGCGGAGCGGACCGGAAGGCCATGCTCAACAAGTACGCGCGTGCCTTCTTCACACGTGTCCTCACCCCGTTCGCCGCGATGCTGCTGCGGTGGGGTGTCAGTCCGGACGCGGTCACGCTGATCGGTACGGCCGGGTCGGTGGCTGGCGCGCTGGTGTTCTTCCCGCGCGGGGAGTTCTTCTGGGGCGTGATCACCGTCACGCTGTTCATCTTCTCCGACCTGGTGGACGGCAACATGGCCCGCCAGGCGGGCCGCTCCAGCAAGTGGGGCGCGTTCCTGGACTCGACGCTGGACCGGGTCGCCGACGCGGCGATCTTCGGCGGTCTGGCGATGTGGTACGCCGGGGGCGGGAACAACGACCTGCTGTGCGCGGTGTCGATCTTCTGCCTGGCCAGCGGCCAGGTGGTGTCGTACACCAAGGCGCGCGGCGAGTCGCTGGGCTTCCCGGTGAACGTCTCGGGCCTGGTGGAACGGGCCGAGCGGCTGGTGATCAGCCTGACCGCGGCCGGGTTCGCGGGCCTGCACAAGTTCGGGGTGCCGTATATCGAGTGGCTGCTGCCGGTCGCCCTGTGGGCGGTCGCGGCGGGCAGCCTGGTGACGGTGGCGCAGCGGATGCTGACGGTGCGCCGGGAGTCGGCGGAGCTGGAGGCGGCGGCCGCCGCCGAGGGGGTCAAGTGAGGGAACGGTTGGTCGACGCCGCGTACGCGGCCGGGTGGGCGGGGCTCAAGCACCTGCCCGAGCCGGTGGCCCGCGGCCTGTTCGACACCATCGCCGACGTGGCGTGGCGGCGGCAGGGCAAGGGGGTGCGGCAGCTGGAGGCCAACCTGTCGCGGGTCCACCCGGACGCGGACGCGGTGCGGCTGCGGGAGCTGTCCCGGGCCGGGATGCGCTCGTACCTGCGGTACTGGCGGGAGTCGTTCCGGCTGCCGACCTGGAGCCGGGAGCGGATCGCCGGTGCCATAACGGTGAAGAACCTGGAGCAGCTGAACGAGGCGATGGCGGCCGGGCGGGGCGCGGTGCTGGCGCTGCCGCACATGGCGAACTGGGACCTGGCGGGGGCGTGGATCGCCTCGGCGGGCGGGTTCCCGTTCACCACGGTCGCGGAGCGGCTGAAGCCGGAGTCGCTGTTCGACCGGTTCGTGGCCTACCGGGAGAGCCTGGGGATGGAGGTGCTGGCGCTGACCGGCTCCCAGGTCTCGGTGGTGGGGACGCTGGCGCGGCGGCTGCGCGAGGGCAAGCTGGTGTGCCTGGTGGGCGACCGGGACCTCTCGGAGGCCGGGATCCAGGTGGACTTCTTCGGCGAGCCGACCCGGATGCCGGCCGGTCCGGCGGCGCTGGCCCAGCGGACGGGGGCGGCGCTGTTCCCGGTGTCGCTCTGGTACGACGGGGCGATGCTGCGGGCCGAGGTGCACCCCGAGGTGGTGCCGTCCGGCGAGGGCACCCGGCAGGAGCAGGCCGCGGCGATGACCCAGGCGATGGCCGACGTGTGGGCGGAGGCGATCCGCGAGCACTCGGTGGACTGGCACATGCTGCAGAAGCTGTGGCTGGCCGACCTGACGCCCCGTCGGGAGGCGTCGTGAGGATCGGCGTGGTGTGCCCGTACGACTGGGACGTGCCCGGCGGGGTGCAGTTCCACATCCGGGACCTGGCGGAGCACCTGATCCGGCTGGGGCACGAGGTGTCGGTGCTGGCCCCGGCGGAGGACGAGGAGGCGCTGCCGCCGTACGTGGTCTCGGCGGGGCGGGCGGTGGCGGTGCCGTACAACGGGTCGGTGGCGCGGCTGAGCTTCGGCATCCTGTCGGCGGCCCGGGTGCGGCGCTGGCTGCGCGAGGGCCGGTTCGACGTGCTGCACGTGCACGAGCCGAACTCGCCGTCGCTGTCGATGCTGGCGGCCTGGGCGGCGACCGGGCCGATGGTGGGGACGTTCCACACCTCCAACCCGCGCTCGCGGGCGATGATCGCGGCCTCGCCGATCCTGCAGCCGGGCCTGGAGAAGATGTCGGGCCGGATCGCGGTGTCCGAGTACGCCCGGCGCACCCTGGTCGAGCACCTGGGCGGGGACGCGGTGGTGATCCCGAACGGCGTGGACGTGCGGTTCTTCGCGGACGCCGAGCCGGAGCCGAAGTGGCAGGGCGGCGCGGCCGAGGGCGGCCCGGGGACGATCGGCTTCATCGGGCGGATCAACGAGCCGCGCAAGGGCCTGCCGACGCTGCTGGCCGCGCTGCCGCGGATCCTGGCCGAGCGCCCGGGCGTGCGGCTGCTGGTCGCGGGCAAGGGCGACGAGGAGGAGGCGGTGGCGGGCCTGGCGCCCGAGGTGCGGGCCCGGGTCGAGTTCCTCGGCATGGTCTCGGACCGGGACAAGGCCCGGCTGCTGCGCAGCGTGGACCTGTACGTGGCGCCGAACACCGGCGGCGAGTCCTTCGGCATCATCCTGGTCGAGGCGATGTCGGCGGGCGCCCCGGTGCTGGCCAGCGACCTGGACGCGTTCCGCCAGGTGCTGGACGGCGGCGCGGCCGGCGAGCTGTTCCCGGTGGAGGACGCGGACGCGCTGGCCGCCTCGGCGGTCAAGCTGCTGGGCAGCCCGGAGCGGCTGCTGGCGCTGCGCGAGGCGGCCTCCCGGCACGTGCGGCGCTTCGACTGGGAGACGGTCGGCGCCGAGGTGCTGTCGGTGTACGAGACGGTCACCCACGGGCGGCCCCCGGTGGCCGAGCTGGAACCGTCCGACCGGCGTCCGCGCCAGAGCCGATGACCCCGCACCGCCCCGAGAGGTAGCCCCGCATGCCGTTGATCACCGTCGACTACACCGACCGGCTCGCCGGTTCCTTCGACCGGCGCGGCTTCGGCCTGGCCCTGAACCGGCTGGCGGTGAAGCTGCTGGACGCCAAGCCGGAGAAGTGCAAGACCAGGTTCCGGCGCACCGAGGAGAACGTGGTCGGGGCGGACGCCGAGACCTTCGCGCTGGTCGCGGTCCGGGTCGAGGTCTTCCCGGGGCGCAGCGCGGAGGCCAAGGCGGCGCTGGCCGGGGCGGTGGTGGAGGCGCTGCCCGAGTACCTGGGGGCGGACGCCGGAGCGGTGCAGGTCGCCGTCCAGGTCGAGGAGTTGGACCACCTCGCCTACCGCTCGGCGGTCCTCGGGGGCTGAGCCGGTACCGTAGCGCCCCGTGGCTACCTGGATCTGGGCCGTTGCGGCCGTCGTACTGTTCGCCGTCTACCTGAGCTGGACGGCGGGCAGGCTCGACCGGCTGCACGCCCGGATCGACGCCGCCCGGGCCTCGCTGGACGCCCAGCTGCTGCGCCGCTCCTCGGTCGCGGTGGAGCTGGCCACCTCCTCGCTGCTGGACCCGGCCGCGTCGATCCTGCTGCTGGAGGCCGCGCACGCGGCCCGGCAGGCCGAGGACGAGCAGCGCGAGGTCGCGGAGAGCGAGCTGAGCCTGGCGCTGCGGGCGGTGCTGGACGAGCCGGCGCAGGTCGGCGCCCTGCGGGCGGCGCCGGGCGGCGAGGAGGCGGTGCGCGACCTGGTCGAGGCGGTGCGCCGGGTGCCGATGGCGCGGCGCTTCCACAACGACGCGGTGCGGGCGGCCCGGGCGGTGCGCGAGCACCGGCTGGTGCGCTACTTCCGCCTCGCGGGGCGGGCGCCGTTCCCGATGGCCTTCGAGATGGACGACGAGCCCCCGGTGGCCCTCACGCCCGAGGGCGCGCCCGCGTAGGCTGACAGCGTTTCCTGCCGAAACCGGGCCGCTGGCCTGATTGTCGTATGCCGGGGACGGCCCTGGACCATGTGGCGCATGGGTCGTGGGGTCGCCGGGCCTACGATGGATCGATAGCACCGGTTCATCCCTGAGTGAGGTCTTACGTGTCCACCACCCCCACTTCCGCTGAGCAGCCCCAGGTCGGCACCGCCCGGGTCAAGCGCGGCATGGCCGAGCAGCTCAAGGGCGGCGTGATCATGGACGTGGTCAACGCCGAGCAGGCGAAGATCGCCGAGGACGCCGGTGCGGTCGCGGTCATGGCGCTGGAGCGCGTTCCGGCCGACATCCGCAAGGACGGCGGCGTGGCCCGGATGTCCGACCCGAACATGATCGAGGAGATCATCGCCGCGGTCTCCATCCCGGTGATGGCCAAGTCCCGGATCGGCCACTTCGTCGAGGCCCAGGTGCTGCAGTCGCTCGGCGTCGACTACATCGACGAGTCCGAGGTGCTCACCCCGGCCGACGAGGTCAACCACTCCGACAAGTGGGCGTTCACCACCCCCTTCGTCTGCGGCGCCACCAACCTGGGCGAGGCGCTGCGCCGGATCGCCGAGGGCGCGGCCATGATCCGCTCCAAGGGCGAGGCCGGCACCGGCAACGTGGTGGAGGCCGTCCGCCACCTGCGCCAGATCAAGAACGAGATCGCCAAGCTGCGCGGCTTCGACAACAACGAGCTGTACGCGGCCGCCAAGGAGCTGCGCGCCCCGTACGAGCTGGTCCGCGAGGTCGCCGAGCTCGGCAAGCTGCCGGTCGTGCTGTTCTCGGCCGGCGGCGTGGCCACCCCGGCCGACGCCGCGCTGATGCGCCAGCTCGGCGCCGAGGGCGTGTTCGTCGGCTCCGGCATCTTCAAGTCGGGCGACCCGGCCAAGCGCGCCGCCGCCATCGTGAAGGCCACCACCTTCTTCGACGACCCGAAGATCATCGCGGACGCCTCCCGCAACCTGGGCGAGGCCATGGTCGGCATCAACTGCGACACCCTGCCGGAGACCGAGCGCTACGCCAACCGCGGCTGGTAAGTACCCACGCGTCCGGCCCGCCGTGCGAGTTCCCGGTACGGCGGGCCGCTGCGTGGCTCCCGGGCCCTGTAGTTCGAGAACGAAGAGGTAGTGAGACCGTGAGCACCCCCACCATCGGCGTCCTGGCCCTGCAGGGCGACGTCCGCGAGCACCTGGTGGCGCTGGCCGCCGCCGACGCGCTGGCCCGGCCGGTGCGCCGCCCCGAGGAGCTGGCCGAGGTCGACGCGCTGGTGATGCCCGGCGGCGAGTCCACCACCATCTCCAAGCTGGCGGTGCTGTTCGGCCTGATGGACCCGCTGCGCGAGCGGGTCGCGGCCGGCATGCCGGTGTACGGCACCTGCGCGGGCATGATCCTGCTGGCCGACAAGATCCTGGACGGCCGGGACGACCAGGAGGGCGTCGGCGGCATCGACATGACGGTGCGCCGCAACGCCTTCGGCCGGCAGAACGAGTCCTTCGAGACCGCGATCCCGTTCGCCGGCCTGGCCGGTGACCCGGTCACCGGCGTGTTCATCCGCGCCCCCTGGGTCGAGGCGGTCGGTGCGGGCGTCGAGGTGCTGGCCGAGGTGCCGGCCGCGGACGGCCCGGAGGCCCGGATCGTCGCGGTCCGCCAGGGCAACCTGCTGGCCACCTCCTTCCACCCGGAGCTGACCGGCGACCACCGCGTCCACGAGTACTTCGTCCGGATGGTCGAGGCCGCCGGGCGCTGAGCGCCCGGTGCGGCGCAGTGACCGTGTGCCACCTGACGGTGCGGCACCGGTAGGATCTCCCCTGTTCATTTCCCATTGGCGACGAAAAGGAGCTGGCGATGTCCGGCCACTCTAAGTGGGCTACCACCAAGCACAAGAAGGCCGCGATCGACGCCAAGCGCGGCAAGCTCTTCGCCAAGATGATCAAGAACATCGAGGTGGCGGCCCGCACCGGCGGCGGCGACCCCGCGGGCAACCCGACGCTCTACGACGCCATCCAGAAGGCCAAGAAGAGCTCCGTCCCGATCGACAACATCAACCGGGCCGTCAAGCGCGGCTCCGGTGCGGAGGCCGGCGGCGCCGACTACTCGACGATCATGTACGAGGGCTACGGCCCCAACGGCGTGGCCGTCCTGATCGAGTGCCTCACCGACAACCGCAACCGCGCCGCCTCCGACGTGCGCGTGGCGATGACCCGCAACGGCGGCAACATGGCCGACCCGGGCTCGGTGTCCTACCTGTTCAACCGCAAGGGCGTCGTGATCGTCCCCAAGGCCGACGGCGTGGACGAGGACAAGATCCTGGACGTCGTGCTGGACGCCGGCGCCGAGGAGGTCAACGACCTGGGCGAGGCCTTCGAGGTGATGTCCGAGGCCACCGACATGGTCGCGGTCCGCACCGCGCTGGTCGACGCGGGCATCGACTACGACTCCGCCGACGCCAACTTCGTCCCCAGCATGCAGGTCGAGCTGGACGCCGAGGGCGCCCGCAAGATCTTCAAGCTGATCGACGCGCTGGAGGACAGCGACGACGTGCAGAACGTCTTCGCCAACTTCGACGTCTCCGACGAGATCATGGCCGAGCTGGACGCCTGAGTCCGGCCGTTCCCCGCCCGGTGGCCCGCTGGTGGCCGCCGGGCGGAGGCGTGTCCGGGGCCGCCTGTCGGTGGCCGGGAGTAACCTGCGCAGGTCGGAGAGAGGTGGGGCCGTGCGAGTGCTGGGTGTGGACCCTGGGCTGACCAGGTGCGGCGTCGGCGTGGTCGAAGGGCTGCCCGGGCGGCAGTTGACGATGCTCGGCGTCGGCGTGGTGCGGACCCCGCCGGAGGACGAGATCGGCCCCCGGCTGCTGGCCATCGAACAGGGCCTGGAGTCCTGGCTCGACCGGTACCGGCCCGAACTCGTCGCGGTGGAGCGGGTGTTCGCCCAGCACAACGTCCGCACCGTGATGGGCACCGCGCAGGCCTCGGCGGTCGCCGTGCTCTGCGCGACCAGGCGCGGCATCCCCGTCACGCTGCACACCCCCAGCGAGGTCAAGGCCGCCGTCACCGGCTCCGGCCGGGCCGACAAGGCGCAGGTCACCGCCATGGTCACCCGGCTGCTGCGACTCGACGCCCCGCCCAAGCCCGCCGACGCCGCGGACGCCCTCGCCCTGGCCATCTGCCACATCTGGCGCGGCGGCAGCACCAACCGCCTGACCGCGGCGATCAAGGCCCACGGCGCGGGCGGGAGTTCCTGGCACGGCGGCGCACCCGGGCGGAATCAGGGGCGCGGGGAACTGCGCGAAGCGGGAGACGCCCAGCAGCAGGATCCGTCCGAGCAGCAGGCAGCCCCACCCAGGGCGGCGTACGGCAGGGCGCCGGGCCGCTCGCGCAGTTCCCCGCGCCCCTGACGGGGCACCCGGCAGCACCGCAGTTCGACGTCCAACCACCGAAGGGAAAGAACGACGCCATGATCGCCTTTGTGCAGGGGCCGGTTGCGGTGGTGGGGGCCGGGGTGGCCGTGGTGGAGGTCGGGGGGGTGGGGATGGCGGTGCAGTGCACGCCGACCACGCTGGCGACGCTGCGGGTGGGGGAGGTGGCCCGGCTGGCGACCTCGCTGGTGGTCCGGGAGGACTCGCTGACGCTGTTCGGGTTCGTGGACGACGACGAGCGGGCGACGTTCGAGGTGCTGCAGGCGGCGCCGGGGGTGGGGCCGAAGCTGGCCCAGGCGATCCTGGGGGTGCACTCGCCGGAGGCGCTGCGGGCGGCGGTGGCGGGCGGCGACGAGAAGGCGCTGATCGCGGTGCCCGGCATCGGCAAGGCGAAGGCGGCGAAGCTGCTGCTGGAGTACAAGGACAAGCTCGGTGCCCCGCACGGCACCGTCCCGGCGCAGAAGCCGGTGGCGTCCGGCCCGGCGCCCTGGCACGAGCAGCTGCACTCCGCGCTGGTGGGCCTGGGCTACGCTCCGCGGGAGGCGGAGGAGGCGGTGGCCCGGGTGACGCCGGAGGCCGAGGCGCAGCCGGTGCCGGACGTCGGCGCGCTGCTGCGGCTGGCCCTGCGGGGGCTGAACCGGGCCCGCTGAGGCCCGCCGGGATCCCCCGGAAACACGATGAAGCAATGTGACGATCCGTCACCAAGTCGACAAAGGGGAGCAGTCTTCCGATGAGCCCGTACGAGTCCGAGCCCGTTGACCGCCTGGTGACGGCGTCCGCCGACGGCGAGGACCAGGCGGTGGAGGCGGCGCTGCGCCCCAAGCTGCTGGAGGAGTTCATCGGGCAGGAGCGGGTGCGCGAGCAGCTCTCGCTGGTGCTGCAGGCGGCCCGCAAGCGCGGGGCGGCGCCGGACCACGTGCTGCTCAGCGGCCCGCCCGGGCTGGGCAAGACCACCCTGTCGATGATCATCGCGGCGGAGCTGAACGCCCCGATCCGGATCACCTCCGGCCCGGCGATCCAGCACGCGGGCGACCTGGCGGCGATCCTGTCCTCGCTGACCGAGGGCGAGGTGCTGTTCCTCGACGAGATCCACCGGATGTCCCGGCCCGCCGAGGAGATGCTGTACCTGGCGATGGAGGACTTCCGGGTCGACGTGATCGTCGGCAAGGGCCCGGGCGCCACCGCCATCCCGCTGGAGCTGCCGCCGTTCACGCTGGTCGGCGCGACCACCCGGGCGGGCCTGCTGCCGCCGCCGCTGCGCGACCGGTTCGGGTTCACCGGGCACATGGAGTTCTACGCGCCGGCCGAGCTGGAGCGGGTGGTGCACCGTTCGGCGGGCCTGCTGGACGTGGAGATCGACCCGGCGGGCGCGGCCGAGATCGCCGGCCGCTCGCGCGGCACGCCGCGGATCGCCAACCGGCTGTTGCGCCGGGTGAGGGATTTCGCGCAGGTCCGGCACGACGGCCTGGTGACCCGGGAGATCGCCGCGCGGGCGCTGGAGGTCTACGAGGTCGACGCGCGCGGTCTGGACCGGCTGGACCGGGCGGTGCTGGAGGCGCTGCTGAAGCTGTTCGGCGGCGGCCCGGTGGGCCTGTCCACGCTGGCGGTGGCGGTGGGCGAGGAGGCGGAGACGGTCGAGGAGGTGGCTGAACCTTTCCTCGTCCGGGAGGGCCTGCTGGCGCGCACCCCGCGCGGGCGGGTCGCCACCGCGGCGGCCTGGCAGCACCTGGGGCTGACCCCGCCGCAGGCGGCGCGGGCGTCGGGCGGGGCGCGGGGCGGGCAGCAGAACGGGCTGTGGGCCGACGGCCAGGGGCAGGGCCAGGGATAACTCCGCTGCCTTATCGGGAGTTTATGTGCATGCCAAGGCTCGCCACTTTCGGCGGCACACTGGCATGCTTGGCGTTGTCCGTTCAGTGCGGGTCGCCTAGACTCCGCCGGACCGCCCCAGTCACCCGACGGGCCGACGTATACGCACTGGCCGCCGCACCGGCGGCCTACAAAGGACCCTGGCTGTGCAATTCATCATCTTCCTCCTCCCGCTCCTCGCCATCTTCCTGATGATGCGCTCGCAGAAGAAGCGTCAGGCCCAGATGCAGAGCATGCAGACCGCGCTCCAGCCGGGGTCCGGTGTTCGCACCATCGGCGGAATGTACGCGCTGGTCAAGGCGGTCAACGACGAGACGGTCGAGCTGGAGGTCGCCCCCGGTGTGGTGGCCCACTACACCAAGGGCGCGATCGCGGCCGTCCTGGAGCCGCTGGAGTACGACGCGATCATCAACGGCCGCCCCGCCGAGGACGAGTCCGACGAGGCCGTCGAGGCCCTCGACGCGGCTGCCGACGAGAAGCCGCTGAGCCTGTCCAAGGACGAGGCGAAGGACGAGGCGAAGGTCGACGCCGAGGCTCCCGAGAGCAAGTAGTACGGTCGGGGTCACCCTCGACCAGCGGCATCCGCCGCAAGCCCAACAGGACCTCTTGGGCCGTCGTGCGTCCGCCGCCTTCCGCCCCCGCCCGCGCGGGGCCGGGGGCCGGCCGCCGGGCGGCATGGACAGGGAGAAACGAGCAAGGTGGCAACACCCAAGTCGCGGTCGCGCGACGGATACCCGGGACGGGCGCTGGCGCTCATCCTGGTGGTCACCGTCGGCCTTGTGGCCCTCATGTTCGGGACGGGCAACACCAAGCCCCGTCTCGGTATCGACCTCGCCGGTGGCACCAGCGTCACGCTGACCGCAAAGTCGGACGATCCCTCCGCGATCAACAAGACCAATCTGAACACCGCGGTCGGCATCATCCAGAAGCGCGTCAACGGCATGGGTGTCTCCGAGGCGGAGGTGCAGACCCAGGGCAATGCCAACATCATCGTCAACATTCCCGACGGTGGTAACACGCAGCAGTCCATCGACAAGGTCGGTGACACCGCCAAGCTCTACTTCCGCCCGGTGCTGGCCGCCGAGCCGTCCGGTGCGGCCGCCCAGCAGCCCACCCCGTCCGGCTCCCCGGACGCCGCGGCCTCGACCGCCCCGAGCGCGGGCGCCTCCGCCTCCGCGGGCGCCTCCACCTCGGCCTCCGCCCCGGCCTCCGCGTCCGCGTCCGCCAGCAAGGCGGGCCGCGCGCTGTCCGGCGCGCTGCAGGCCGACCCGACGGCCTCCGCGAGCGCCGGCGCCTCGGCCCAGCCGAGCACCGCCGCCTCCGCCCCCGCCACCGCCCCGAGCGCCGCGCCCACCCCGGACGCCGCGACCGCCGCGCTGCAGCAGAAGTACGCCGCCCTGGACTGCACGGTCAAGGAGCAGCGGATCAACTACCAGACCAACGACCCGACCGCGCCGGCCCTGGCCTGCTCGTACGACGCGGAGCAGGGCCTCTGGTACAAGTTCGTGCTCGGCGGCGTCGCGGTGAACGGCTCGGACGTCACCAAGGCCCAGGCCGTGTACGACACCCAGACCGGCAAGGGCTGGATGGTCGACCTGTCGTTCAACGACACCGGCTCCAAGGCCTTCGCCTCCACCACCGGCCAGCTGGCCACCCAGTCCACCCCGGCCAACCAGTTCGCCATCGTGCTGGACGGCCAGGTCGTCTCCCACCCGTACGTGCAGGAGTCGATCACCGGCGGCAGCGCCGTGATCAACGGCACCTTCACCTCGGACGAGGCCAAGTCGCTGGCGAACGTGCTGAGCTACGGCGCGCTCCCGCTGGACTTCGTCAAGAGCGACGTCACCACCGTCTCCCCGCAGCTCGGCTCCGAGCAGCTGAAGGCCGGCCTGATCGCCGGTCTGATCGGCATGGTGCTGGTGGTCGCGTACTCGCTGGTCTACTACCGCGGCCTGGGCCTGATCTCGATCGCCGGCCTGGTCGTCTCGGCGGTCCTGACCTGGTCGATCATGAGCCTGCTGGGCGCGGGCATCGGCTTCGCGCTGAACCTGCCCGCGGTCTGCGGCGCGATCGTGGCGATCGGCATCACCGCGGACTCCTTCATCGTGTACTTCGAACGGATCCGGGACGAGGTCCGCGAGGGCGCCCAGCTGCGGGCCGCCGTGCAGCGGGCCTGGCCGCGGGCCCGGCGCACCATCCTGGTGTCGGACTTCGTCTCCTTCCTGTGTGCCGCGGTGCTGTACCTGGTGTCGGTCGGCAAGGTCCAGGGCTTCGCCTTCACGCTGGGCCTGACCACCCTGCTCGACGTCGTGGTGATCTTCCTGTTCACCAAGCCGCTGATCAGCCTGCTCGCCCGCACGAAGTTCTTCGCCGGCGGCCACCCGATGTCCGGCCTGGACCCGAAGCGGCTCGGCGCCCGTCCGCCGATCCGCGGCTCCCGCCGCCGTTCCACCACCACCCAGGAGGTCTGACCCATGTCGCTCCGCAACATCGGTCACCGCCTCTACCAGGGCGAGGTCTCCTTCGACTTCGTCGGCAAGCGGAAGATCTGGTACTCGATCTCGGCGGTGATCGTCCTGGTGGCCGCCGTCGGCCTGGCCATGGGCCTGCACCTGGGCATCGAGTTCAAGGGCGGCTCGGTCTACACCGTGCACAAGCCCGGCCTCTCGGCCTCCCAGGCGAAGGAGACCGCCGACAAGATCATCGGCTCCAACACCGCGCTGGTGCAGACCACGGACAAGGGTGACGTCCGGGTCCAGGTCAGCGCCCAGGAGTCGATCCCGGCGGCGACCTTCACCAAGGAGTTCTCGCAGGCGGTCGGCGTCCAGGAGCAGGACATCAACGCCCAGGTGATCGGCCCCTCCTGGGGTGCCGACATCTCCAAGAAGGCGCTGACCGGTCTGATCGTCTTCATGGTGCTGGTCACCGTCTACATGGCGATCGCCTTCGAGTGGCGGATGGCGGTGGCCGCCCTGGTCGCCCTGATCCACGACCTCCTGATCACCATCGGCGTCTACGCCCTGGTCGGCTTCGAGGTCACCCCGGGCACCGTGATCGGCTTCCTGACCATCCTCGGCTACTCGCTCTACGACACGGTCGTCGTCTTCGACACCGTGAAGGAGAACACCCGGGGCATCACCAAGCAGTCCCGCCGGACCTACAGCGAGGCCGCCAACCACGGCCTCAACCAGACCCTGGTGCGCTCCATCAACACCACGGTGGTGGCCCTGCTGCCGGTCTCCGCGCTGCTGTTCATCGGCGGCGGCCTGCTCGGCGCCGGCACCCTGAACGACATCTCGCTGGCCCTGTTCATCGGCCTCGCGGCCGGTGCCTACTCCTCCATCTGCGTGGCCACCCCGCTGCTCGCGCAGCTCAAGGAGCAGGCCCCGGACATGAAGGCGCTGGCCAAGCGGGTCGCCCAGCGGCGCGCCTCGGAGGCCAAGGCCGCGGCCGAGGGCCGGGGCCGGGACGCCGAGGGTGAGGAGTTCGACGGCGGGGAGGACGACGGCGACGAGGTCCCGGCCGGTATGGTCGGACAGCGTAACCAGCCGACCAGCCGCTCCCGAGGCAAGGGACGGCCGTCCGGCAAGCGCTGACCCTCCGCGAAGGAACCCCCGTGACCTCCACCACCGACCCCGCCCTGTCCGAGCTGCTCAACAGCCGGATCCGGGACGTGCAGGACTACCCGAAGCCGGGCGTCCTGTTCAAGGACATCGCCCCCCTGCTCGCCGACGCCGAGGCGTTCGGCGCGCTGACCCGGGCGCTGGCCGAGCGGGCGCGGGAGCTCGGCGCCACCAAGGTGGTCGGGCTGGAGGCGCGGGGGTTCGTGCTCGCCGCCCCGGCCGCGTTCGCGGCCGGGCTCGGGTTCGTCCCGATCCGCAAGAAGGGCAAGCTGCCCGGCGAGGTGTTCGCCCGCTCGTACGACCTCGAGTACGGGTCGGCGACGCTGGAGGTGCAGTGCGACGCGTTCGAGCCCGGCGAGAAGGTCCTGGTGGTGGACGACGTGCTGGCCACCGGCGGGACGATCGCCGCCTCGCTGGACCTGGTCCAGGAGGCCGGGGCCCAACTGGTCGGCGTGGTCGTGCTGATGGAGCTCGGCTTCCTGACGGGGCGCGCGAAGCTCGCCGCGCACCTGCACGGCGCACCGCTGGAGACGCTCGTCGTGGTGTGACGCCGCGCTGTTCGAGAGCCGCCCGGGAACACGACCGTTCCCGGGCGGCTTCCTGTTCGAGGCGGGCGCGCCACCGCACGGGGGTGCGCTGTCGGTACGATGAAGGTTGATCCGACGTAGGAGTGTCCTTGCCCGACGAGGTTGTGCCCACGGCCGCTGCCGCCAGTTCCCGTTCCTCGCAGGGCGGGATGCGGGCTCGGCTTGCGCGGCTGGGCGGACAGCGCAGTTCGATGGTCAACCCGGTGCTGGAACCGCTGTTCCGGACGATCCGGGCCAACGACCCCAAGGCCGACCCGGGGCTGCTGAAGGACATCGAGCGGGCGTACGCCGTCGCGGAGAAGTGGCACCGCGGGCAGAAGCGCAAGAGCGGCGACCCGTACATCACCCACCCGCTGGCGGTGGCCACCATCCTGGCCGAGCTGGGGATGGACGCGCCGACCCTGATGGCCGGGCTGCTGCACGACACCGTCGAGGACACCGACTACGGGCTGGAGACGCTCCGGCAGGACTTCGGCGACTCGGTGGCGCTGCTGGTCGACGGCGTGACCAAGCTGGACCGGGTCAAGTTCGGCGAGGCCGCGCAGGCGGAGACCGTCCGCAAGATGGTCGTGGCGATGGCCAAGGACCCGCGGGTGCTGGTGATCAAGCTCGCCGACCGGCTGCACAACATGCGCACCATGCGCTACCTGAAGCGGGAGAAGCAGGAGAAGAAGGCCCGCGAGACGCTGGAGATCTACGCCCCGCTGGCGCACCGGCTGGGCATGAACACCATCAAGTGGGAGCTGGAGGACCTGGCCTTCGCCATCCTCTACCCCAAGATGTACGACGAGATCGTCCGGCTGGTGGCCGAGCGCGCCCCCAAGCGCGACGAGTACCTGGCCACCGTGATCGACCAGGTGCAGGGCGACCTGCGCGGGGCCCGGATCACCGCGCAGGTGACCGGCCGGCCCAAGCACTACTACTCGGTCTACCAGAAGATGATCGTCCGGGGCCGGGACTTCGCCGAGATCTACGACCTGGTGGGCATCCGGGTCCTGGTCGACACCGTCCGCGACTGCTACGCGGCGCTGGGCACCATCCACGCGCGGTGGAACCCGGTGCCGGGGCGGTTCAAGGACTACATCGCGATGCCCAAGTTCAACATGTACCAGTCGCTGCACACCACGGTGATCGGCCCCGGGGGCAAGCCGGTCGAGCTGCAGATCCGCACCTTCGACATGCACCGCCGGGCCGAGTACGGCATCGCCGCGCACTGGAAGTACAAGCAGCGCGCGGTGGCCGGCGCCTCCAAGGTGCGCACCGACACGCCCACCCACGGGCGGCAGCACGACAAGGCCGACGCGGTCAACGAGATGGCCTGGCTGCGGCAGCTGCTGGACTGGCAGAAGGAGACCGAGGACCCGAGCGAGTTCCTGGAGTCGCTGCGCTTCGACCTGTCCACCAACGAGGTGTTCGTCTTCACCCCGAAGGGCGACGTGATAGCGCTGCCCGCGCAGGCCACCCCGGTGGACTTCGCGTTCGCGGTGCACACCGAGGTCGGCTGCCGGTGCATCGGCGCCCGGGTCAACGGCCGGCTGGTGCCGCTGGAGTCGACGCTGGAGAACGGCGACACGGTGGAGGTGTTCACCTCCAAGGCGGAGAACGCCGGCCCGTCCCGGGACTGGCTGAGCTTCGTCAAGTCGCCCCGGGCCCGCAACAAGATCCGCGCCTGGTTCTCCAAGGAGCGCCGCGAGGAGGCGATCGAGCAGGGCAAGGAGTCGATCGCCCGGGCGATGCGCAAGCAGGGCCTGCCGATCCAGCGGATCCTCACCGGGGACTCGCTGGTCACCCTGGCCCACGAGATGCGCTACCCGGACATCTCCTCGCTGTACGCGGCGATCGGCGAGGGCCACGTCGCCGCGCAGGCCATCGTGCAGAAGCTGGTCCAGGCGATGGGCGGCGAGGAGGGCGCGGTCGAGGACCTCGCCGAGACCGCCACCCCCTCGCACCAGCCGCGCGCGATGCGCCGCCGGGCCAAGGGCGACCCGGGCGTCATCGTCAAGGGCGTCGACGACGTGTGGGTGAAGCTGGCGCGCTGCTGCACGCCGGTGCCCGGCGACCCGATCGTCGGCTTCATCACCCGCGGCAACGGCGTCTCGGTGCACCGCGCGGACTGCGTCAACGTGGAGTCCCTGCAGCAGCAGCCCGAGCGGATGATCGACGTCGAGTGGGCGGCCACCCAGTCCTCGGTGTTCCTGGTCGCCATCCAGGTCGAGGCGCTGGACCGCTCCCGGCTGCTCTCCGACGTCACCCGGGTGCTCTCCGACCAGCACGTCAACATCCTGTCGGCGGCCGTCCAGACCTCCCGCGACCGGGTGGCGATGAGCCGGTTCACCTTCGAGATGGGCGACCCCAAGCACCTGGGGCACGTGCTCAAGGCGGTGCGCGGCGTCGAGGGCGTGTACGACGTGTACCGGGTCACCTCGGCCCGCAACAAGTAGGCCCGCGGCCCTCCCGGTCGCCGACCGCCCCCGCCCCGCCGACACTGGCCGGGTGGGGGCGGTCGGCTTTCCGGGAGGCACCGTGCACGGGATACGGATGAGGACGGCAGTGGCCGGCGCGGCGGCGGCCGCGGCGCTGGCGGCCGGCTGCGGCAGCGGCTCGGGCGGTTCCGGGAGCACCGGCAGCCCGGCGGCGAGCGGCACCGGCAGCCCGGTGTCGGCGTCCGCGGCGGCGGCCTCCGCGGCCGCCGACAACGGGGTGGCCGGGCAGTCCGCCGACCAGGTGCTGCAACGGGCCGTGCAGGCGCTCAAGGACGCCGGCGCGGTCCGGGCGGCGGGCACCGTCGGCAGCGAGGGCGGGCAGATCACCATGGACCTGCGGCTGGACACCACCGGCGACTGCACCGGCACGCTCAGCCAGGGCGGCGTCGGCAGCTTCCAGGTGGTGAAGTCCGGGCAGCAGCTGTGGGTCAAACCGGACCAGGAGTTCTGGCAGACCCACGGCGGCCCGGCGATGGCCCAACTGGTCGGCGACCGCTACCTGAAGACCACCAGCGACAACCCGGACTTCGGCGAGATCGGCAGCCTGTGCGACCTGACCGCGCTGGCCGACCAGCTCGGCACCGGCAAGAGCGGCCTGGCCAAGGGCGGCGAGGAGAACGTGCAGGGCCGCCCCGCGCTCACCCTGACCAACACCTCCAGCACCGGCACCGGCACCCTGTACGTGGCCACCACCGGCGAGCCGGTGCCGCTGAAGCTCGCCAAGGACACCGGGGCGGTCGAGTTCAGCGACTTCGGCACCCCGGTGCCCAGCGCCACCCCCGGGCCCGACCAGAGCCTCGACCTGGACCAGCTGCAGCAGCCGTCCTCCTCGACCTCGGTGGTGTGAAGCGGAACGCGCGAAGGGCCCCCACCGTGCGGCGGGGGCCCTTCGCGCGGGCGTTGCCGGAGCTCAGGAGGTGAACTCCTGGAGCGACTTCTGCGCCTGGTCGAGCAGCGCCCGGCGGCCGGCCAGCTCGGTCTCCAGCTTGGCGGCCTTGGCCGTGTTGCCGGCGGCGCGGGCCTTGGCCAGGTCGGCCTCGAGCTTGTCCACGGCGGCCTGCAGCAGCGCGGTCATGCCGGTGGCGCGGGCCCGGGCCTCCGGGTTGGAGCGCTGCCACTCGGCCTCCTCGGCCTCGCGGACCGCGCGCTCCACCGCGCTCAGCCGGCCGTCCAGCTTCGGGCGGGCGTCGCGCGGGACGTGGCCGATCGCCTCCCAGCGCTCGGCGATGTCGCGCAGCGCGGCCTTGGCGGCCTTCAGGTCGGTGATCGGCAGGATCGCCTCGGCCTCGACCAGCAGCGCCTCCTTGGCCTTCTGGTTCTCGCCCTGCTCGGCGTCGCGCTCGGAGAACGCGGAGGACCGGGCCTGGAAGAAGACGTCCTGGGCGCCGCGGAAGCGGGCCCACAGCTCCTCCTCGGCGTCCCGCTGGGCGCGACCGGCGGCCTTCCACTGCGTCATCAGGTCGCGGTAGGCGGCCGCGGTCGGGCCCCACTCGGTGGAGCCGGACAGCGCCTCGGCCTCGGCGACCAGCTTCTCCTTGACCGAACGGGCCGACTCGCGCTCCGAGTCGAGCGCCGCGAAGTGCGACTTGCGGTGCTTGGAGAACACCGAGCGGGCGTGCGAGAAGCGGTGCCACAGCTCGTCGTCGCTCTTGCGGTCCAGGCGCGGCAGCGCCTTCCAGTTGTCGACCAGGGCGCGCAGCCGGTCGCCGGCCTCCCGCCACTGGTTGGACTCGGCGAGCTGCTCGGCCTCGGCGACCAGCGCCTCCTTGGCGGCGCGGGTCTCCTCCTGGGCCTTCGCCCGGGCGGCCTTGCGCTCGCCCTGCCGGGTCTCGATCTCGCCGGCCAGGGTGTCCAGGCGGGCGGCCAGGGCGGCCAGGTCGCCGACCGCGTGCGCCTCGGCGACCTGCGCGCGCAGGTGCTCCAGCGCGGTCTGCGCCTCCTTGGCGGCCAGATCGGTCTTGCGCACCCGGTGCTCCAGGAGGGCGGTCTCCGCCTCCAGGCCCTGGAACTTGCGCTCGAAGTAGGCGAGGGCCTCCTCGGGGGAGCCGGCCTGCCAGGAGCCGACCTGGCGTTCGCCGTCGGCCGTCCTCACGTAGACGTTCCCCTGCTCGTCGACACGGCCCCACGGGTCGCTGCTCACAGCGCCTCCTCCACATGACGCCACGCCCACGGGCGGGAGCGTCGTCCACAGTTGATGTGCGGCGGACCGATGGAGCCCGCCGTCCCGAGCCGTCGTGGTGTTGCGCCGAGGGTGACGGCCGACGGTCAGGGCACCCTATACAACAGCAACATAGGCGACCAGCGCCGGTGCTGTCCGCATCCGGCGCCGGTCGATTTTCGCGGCGGGTCAGCCCTTGGCGGTGGTGATGCTCGTGACGTTGACCGGGAGCTTGGGGGCGCCGTCGCCGCCGGTTCCCTCGGCGCCGCCGGCGGCGATCTTCTGCAGCACGTCGAGGCCGCCGGTGATCTTGCCGAACGGGGTGTAGCTGGGGGGCAGTTGGGTGTCCTTGTAGACCAGGAAGAACTGGCTGCCGTTGGTGTTCGCGCCGGAGTTGGCCATCGCCACGGTGCCCGCGGGGTAGGTCGCGCCCTCCAGGTTCTCGTCGGCGAACTGGTAGCCCGGGCCGCCCCGGCCGGTGCCGGTCGGGTCGCCGCACTGCAGGACGTAGATGCCCTCCGTGGTGAGGCGGTGGCACTTGGTGTTGTCCCAGAACTGCTGACCGGCCAGGAACACGAAGGAGTTGACGGTGTGCGGCGCCTTCGCCGCGTCCAGCGCCAGGGTCACCTCGCCCTGCGAGGTCTCGATCTTCGCGGTGTACTTGGCGGCCGCGTCGATCGACATGGCCGGCTCGGCGGCCCACTGCTTGCCGGAGGCGGACGGGGACGGCGCGGCGGAGGCCGTCTTGGTGTCCTTCTTCTTGTCCGAGTCGAACACGCCGGAGGCCACGGTGGCGACACCGCCGACCACCACGACGGCCAGGATCCCCGCGACGATCGCGTTGCGCTGCTTGCGCTTGGCCGCCGCCTCGGCGCGCGCCTGCATCTGGCGCTCGTACTTCTCACGGGCGAGCTGCCGCCGCCGCTGTTCGCTGCTGACCACCGGGGGTGTCTCCTGGACTGTGTCGACGTGGGGGGAGTTGAGCTGGCGTGCACGGATCATCGCATCCGTCGGCGGCCAGTGTAAGGACCCCGCGCGTCAGGACGGGATCAGCGCGAGATGAGAAAGGTCTGAACGCACCGGACAACCGGTTCGCCCGCGGCCCGGTGCCGCCGGTAGGCTGCGGGGGAAAAGCAGACCGCCGCCGCATGAAACGAAGGACTCGCGTGTTCGTCGCCGGATTCCCCGCCGGGGCCTGGGGCACCAATTGCTACCTGGTCGCACCCGCCGCCGGTGAGGAGTGCGTGATCGTCGACCCCGGGCACGAAGCGGCCGCCGGCGTCGAGGAGTTGATCCGCGAGCACCGGCTCAAGCCGGTCGCGGTGCTGCTCACCCACGGGCACATCGACCACGTCGCCTCGGTCGTCCCGGTCTGCGGCGCGCAGGGCGTCCCGGCCTGGATCCACCCCGCGGACCGCTACATGCTGGCCGACCCGGAGAAGGCGCTCGGGCGCTCGCTCGGGCAGCAGCTGATGGGCTCGATCACCGTCGGCGAGCCGGACGACGTCCGGGAGTTGGCCGACGGCAGCGTGCTGGAGCTCGCCGGGATGCACCTCACCGTCGACCACGCCCCCGGCCATACCGAGGGGTCGGTGACGTTCAGGACGCCCGCATCGGCAGAGGTCCCGCCGGTGCTGTTCTCGGGCGACCTGCTGTTCGCCGGCTCCATCGGGCGTACCGACCTCCCGGGCGGAGACAGCGGAGCGATCATGCGCTCGCTGGCCCGGGTGTGCCTGCCCCTCGACGACGCGACCGTGGTGCTCTCCGGCCACGGCTCGCAGACCACCATCGGCCGAGAGCGCGCCACCAACCCCTACCTCCGGCAGGCGGGCGGTGCGCCGGACGCACCGGCCTTCCCGCGACGAGGAATGTGACGGAAGAGAAGTTGAGCACCTTCACCGCCCCCAAGGGCACCTTCGACCTGCTGCCGACGGTCAACTCCGCGGCCTACCTGGCGATCCGCGACCGGCTCTCCGGGCCGCTGCGCCGCGCCGGGTACGGCTACGTCGAGACCCCCGTGTTCGAGGACGTCAAGCTGTTCTCCCGCGGCGTCGGCGAGTCCACCGACATCGTCACCAAGGAGATGTTCACCCTCGCCCAGCGCCCGGAGAGCAGCGAATCGCTGGCGCTGCGCCCCGAGGGCACCGCCTCGGTGGTCCGGGCCGCGCTGGAGGCCAACCTCCACAAGCTCGGCAACCTGCCGGTCAAGCTCTGGTACTCCGGCAACTTCTACCGCTACGAGCGCCCGCAGAAGGGCCGCTACCGGCAGTTCTCGCAGGTCGGCGCGGAGGCCATCGGCGCCGAGGACCCGGCGCTGGACGCCGAGCTGATCATCCTGGCCGACGACGCCTTCCGCTCGCTCGGCCTGCGCGACTACCGCCTGCTGCTCAACTCGCTCGGCGACCAGCAGTGCCGCCCGGTCTACCGCGCCGCCCTGGTCGAGTTCCTGGCCGGACTCGACCTGGACGAGGACACCCGCCGCCGCGCCGAGATCAACCCGCTGCGCGTGCTCGACGACAAGCGCGAGGCCGTCCAGGCCCAGCTGGTGGACGCGCCCAAGCTGCGCGACTACCTGTGCGAGGACTGCAAGGCGTACGACGAGAAGGTCCGCGAGCTGCTCACCGCCGCGGGCGTCGCGTTCGTCGACGACCCGAAGCTGGTGCGCGGCCTGGACTACTACACCCGCACCACCTTCGAGTTCGTGCACGGCGGCCTGGGCGCGCAGTCCGCGATCGGCGGCGGCGGCCGCTACGACGGCCTGTCCGAGATGCTCGGCGGCCCGGCGCTGCCCTCGGTCGGCTGGGGCCTGGGCGTGGACCGCACCTTCCTCGCGCTGGAGGCCGAGGGCGTCGTCCTCGACCTGCCCGCCACCACCGAGGTGTACGCGGTGGCGCTCGGCGAGGAGGCCAAGAGCGTGCTGTTCGCCAAGACCGTCGAGCTGCGCCGGGCCGGCGTCGCCACCGACCTGGCCTTCGGCGTCAAGAGCATCAAGAACGCCATGAAGTCCGCCAACCGGTCGGGTGCGCGCTACGCCCTGATCGCGGGCGACCGGGACCTCGCCGAGGGCGTGGTCCAGCTCAAGGACATGGAGTCCGGCGAGCAGACCCCCGTCGCCCTTGAGGCGCTCGTCACCACCCTGAAGGAGAAGCAGCTGTGATCCGCACGCACGACGCGGGCACGCTCCGCGCGGAGCACGCCGGCACCACCGTCACCCTGGCCGGCTGGGTGGCCCGCCGCCGTGACCACGGCGGCGTGGCCTTCATCGACCTGCGGGACGCCTCCGGCACCGTGCAGGTCGTGGTCCGCGACCTGGAGTCGGTGCACGGGCTGCGCTCCGAGTACTGCGTGAAGGTGGTCGGCGAGGTCCGGGTCCGCCCGGAGGGCAACGAGAACCCGGAGATCCCGACCGGCGCCGTCGAGGTCGTCGTCGAGTCGATCGAGGTGCTGTCCGAGGCCGCGCCGCTGCCGTTCCAGGTCGCCGAGTACGAGCCCGGCTCGGTCAACGAGGAGGTGCGGCTGCGCTACCGCTACCTCGACCTGCGCCGCGAGGGCCCGGCCCGCGCGCTGCGGCTGCGCTCGAAGGTCAACCACATCATCCGCACGGTGATGGAGGAGAACGACTACCTCGACATCGAGACCCCGTACCTGACCCGCTCCACCCCCGAGGGCGCCCGCGACTTCCTGGTCCCGGTCCGCCTCCAGCCGGGCCACTGGTACGCCCTGCCGCAGTCCCCGCAGCTGTTCAAGCAGCTGCTGATGGTGGCCGGCATGGAGCGCTACTACCAGATCGCCCGCTGCTTCCGCGACGAGGACTTCCGCGCCGACCGGCAGCCCGAGTTCACCCAGCTCGACATCGAGGCGTCCTTCGTCGACCAGGAGGACATCCTGGCGCTCGGCGAGAAGATCATCGCCGCGATCTGGAAGCAGGTCCACGGCTACGAGATCCCGAACCCGCTGCCCCGGATGACCTACGCCGACGCCATGTCGCGCTACGGCTCCGACAAGCCGGACGTCCGCTTCGGGCAGGAACTCACCGACCTCACCGAGTACTTCAAGGGCACCGGGTTCCGGGTCTTCCAGGCCCCGTACGTCGGCGCGGTCGTGATGCCCGGCGGCGCCTCGCAGCCCCGCAAGCAGCTCGACGCCTGGCAGGACTGGGCCAAGGCCCGCGGCGCCCGCGGCCTCGCCTACGTGCTGGTGGACGCCGAGACCGGCGAGCTGCGCGGCCCGGTCGCCAAGAACCTGTCCGAGGAGCACCTGGCCGGCCTGGCCGCCGCCGCCGGCGCCAAGCCCGGCGACGCGGTGTTCTTCGCC
This sequence comes from Kitasatospora sp. YST-16, assembly GCF_026802215.1. NCBI lineage: Bacteria > Bacillati > Actinomycetota > Actinomycetes > Kitasatosporales > Streptomycetaceae > Kitasatospora > Kitasatospora sp. YST-16. Next base: position 937,414 of record NZ_CP113837.1, on the reverse strand, counting down.
GCGGGCAAGAAGACCGCCTCGCAGGAGCTGCTCGGCGCCGCCCGCCTGGAGATCGGCCGCCGCTGCAACCTGATCGACGAGTCCCAGTGGGCCTTCCTCTGGGTCGTGGACTTCCCGATGTTCGAGCCGATCGAGGACGACAAGGGCGAGTTCCAGGGCTGGCACGCGGTGCACCACCCGTTCACCGCGCCGACCGCCGAGTCGCTGGCCACCTTCGACACCGACCCGGGCAGCGCGCTCTCCAACGCGTACGACCTGGTGCTCAACGGCTCGGAGCTGGGCGGCGGTTCGATCCGTATCCACCAGCGGGACGTGCAGAAGCGGGCGTTCGACGCGATCGGCCTGTCCGAGGAGGAGGCGGCCTCGCAGTTCGGCTTCCTGCTGGACGCCTTCAACTACGGCCCGCCGCCGCACGGCGGCATCGCGCTCGGCCTGGACCGCGTGGTCACCCTGCTGGGCGGCTACGACACCATCCGGGACGTCATCGCCTTCCCGAAGACCTCCACCGGCGGCGACCCGCTGACCGGCGCCCCCACCCCGATCACCCCGGCCCAGCGCCGCGAGGCCGGCGTGGACGCCCAGCCCAAGGCCAAGGAGAACAAGGACGGCGCCAAGGCCGAGGCCGAGCCCGCCGTCTGACGGACCGTCAGGATCCCGGTCGGATTCTGACGGGACATCACAAAGATCACGATTCGTTCCGGCCCCGGCCGGTGCGCGGCCACCAGGAGTAGGCTGCCACCGCCCGGGGCCGGAATGCTGCACCACCCGGAACGCTGCACAACGGGGTGCAGAGCGCAAGAAGGGTCAAGGATGACCGTACGAACCAGAGTTGAACTCCCCACCGACACCGCCGAGACCCGGCGGGTGCACATGGCGGCCTTCCCAGGCCCCGAAGAGGCGGACCTGGTGGACGCGCTGCGCCGCGACGCCGCCTGGCTGCCCGCACTGTCCCTGGTCGCGGTGGACGAGCGCGAAGTGGTCATCGGCCACGCGCTGCTCACCCGGCTGAAGGTCGGCAACGGCAAGGGCCTGGCCCTCGCCCCCGTCGCGGTCGCCCCCGAGTGGCAGCGCAAGGGCGTCGGCACCGCCGTGGTGCGGGCCGCGCTGGACGCCGCCGCCGAGGCCGGCGAACGCGTCGTGGTGGTGCTCGGCGACCCGGGCTACTACGGCCGGTTCGGCTTCGCCCCCGCCTCCGGGCACCGCATCACCGGGCCGTTCGACGTCCCCGACGGGTACTTCCAGGCCCTGCGGCTGCCCGGCGCCGACGGCGCCCCGCACGGCATGTGCCGCTACCCCGCGCCGTTCGCCGAGGTCTGAGCGGCCGCCGCTTCGGGGGACCGGCCGCCACCGGTCGCCCGGAACTGCACCTCCAGGTGCAGCCGGCAGGACTCCGCGAACGCCGCCATGGCGGGCGTCTGCGCCCGCCCGTGCGGCCGGAACAGCCCCACCAGGCTCGGCCCCAGCCCGCGCACCGGCAGGCAGCGCACGTCCGGACGGCTGCTCCAGCGGCCCACCGCGCGCGGCGCGAACCCCACCCCCTGCCCGCAGGCCACCGCGGCCATCCACTCGTCCGCGTTGTGCGCCACCGCCCCGATCCGCACCGGCCGGCCGGCCCGCTCCGGCGCGCCCAGCCAGTAGTCCCGCCACACCCCGGCCTGCTCCGGTATCGCCACGAACGGCTCGTCCCACAGGTCCGCCACCGACACCTCGGTGCGGGCCGCCAGCCGGTGGTCGGCCGCCAGCACCACCCAGCGCTCCTCGGTGCCCAGCGGCACGTGCGCGTACCGCTCGGCCATCGAGGCCGGGGCGTGCCACAGCGCCAGGTCCAGCCGGCCCGAGGCCAGGCCGGAGGACTCGTCGAACCAGTCGTTCTGCCGCAACCGCAGCCGCCATCCCGGCATCCGGCGGGCGAAGTCCTCCGCCACCGCGCGGCCCAGCAGGCTCATCGTCGACCCCTCGAAGCCGACCCGCAGCTCCCCGCCGGCCTCCGCCGCCGCCAGCCGGGTCGCCCGCACCGCCTCCTCCCAGCCCGCCAGCAGCGTCCCGGCCCGGGCCAGCAGTTCGGCGCCCGCCGCCGTCGGCGCCATCCCGGCCCGCGAGCGGCGGAACAGCTCCACCCCCAGCTGCCGCTCCAGCGCCCGGACCTGCTTGGTCAGCGTCGGCTGGCTGACCCCCAGCCGGGCCGCCGCCGCGGTCAGCTGGCCCTCCTCGCCGACCACGGTCAGGCAGCGCAGCATCCGGGTGTCCACATCCATGCCCCCAGGCTATGGACCAATGCATTGGACCTCGGACCCGGGGGTGCCGCAGAGTGGTCCGGCCTTCCCCGGCGCGATCGGCACCGGCGGCACGGGGGACCGCCGGTGCCCGCCGGGGAAGGACGCCCGCACCCCGCCCGCGTCCTCCCCGCACCCCGTCCGAACTGCGGCGCCGCCCGGCGGACCGTAGCCTGAGGGATCGTCAGCATCGGCGACCCGGCGAGCGGAGGGCACACCCAGTGGCGGCACCCAGCACAGGCAGGACGGGCAGGGGCGACAAGGGCGGGAAGGGCGACGGGGGCGGGAAGAAGTCCCGCGGCGCCAAGCGGATGCCGAAGAAGCTCTACGAGGACGAACTGCTCCGCCTCCAGCGCGAACTGGTCAAGCTCCAGGAATGGGTCCGCACCGAGGGCGTCCGGATGGTGATCGTCTTCGAGGGCCGGGACGCCGCCGGCAAGGGCGGCGCCATCAAGCGCGTCACCGAGTACCTCAACCCCCGGATCGCCCGGATCGCCGCCCTGCCCGCCCCCACCGAGCGCCAGCGCGGCCAGTGGTACTTCCAGCGCTACGTCGAGCAGCTCCCGGCGGCCGGCGAGATGGTCCTGTTCGACCGCTCCTGGTACAACCGGGCCGGCGTCGAGAAGGTGATGGGCTTCTGCACCGACGAGGAGTACTGGCAGTTCCTGCACCAGTGCCCCACCTTCGAACGGATGCTGGTCGAGGCCGGCATCCTGCTGCGCAAGTACTGGTTCTCGGTCAGCGACGTCGAACAGGAACGCCGCTTCCGCGACCGGCTCGACGACCCGATGCGGCAGTGGAAGCTCTCCCCGATGGACGTCGAGTCCATCACCCGCTGGGAGGACTACTCGCGGGCCAAGGACGAGATGTTCGTCTACACCGACATCCCCGAATCACCCTGGAACGTCGTCGACAGCGACGACAAGCGCCGCGCCCGACTCAACATGATCGCCCACCTGCTCTCCACCGTCCCGTACCACGAGGTGGTCAAGCCCGCCGTCACCCTGCCGCCCCGCCCCGCCCCGCGCGGCTACCAGCGGCCGCCGCGCGACCTCCAGAAGTACGTCTTCGACCACGCCGCGACGGTGCTGGCCCAGGCCGGGAAGTAGGGTCGAGCAATGGCGAAGTACTTCGACGTGCACCCCGAGACGCCCCAGCCGCGCACCATCTCCACCGTGGTGGCGAGCATCCGGGACGGCGCCCTCATCGCGTACCCCACCGACTCCTGTTTCGCGCTCGGCTGCCGGCTGGACAACCGGGACGCACTGGACCGGATCCGCACCATCCGGCGGCTCGACGACCGGCACCACTTCACCCTGATGTGCCAGGACTTCGCCCAGCTGGGCAAGTTCGCGCAACTCGACAACAACGTCTTCCGCGCCGTCAAGGCCGCGACGCCCGGCAGCTACACCTTCATCCTCCCCGCCACCAAGGAGGTGCCGCGCCGGCTGCTGCACCCCAAGAAGAAGACCGTCGGCGTCCGCATCCCCGACCACGCCGTCACCCAGGCCCTGCTCGCCGAACTCGGCGAACCCCTGGTCTCCAGCACCCTGCTGCTGCCCGGCGAGGAGGAACCGATGACGCAGGGCTGGGAGATCAAGGAGAGCCTCGACCACGTCCTGGACGCGGTGGTCGACTCCGGCGACTGCGGGACGGTGCCGACCACGGTGGTCGACTTCTCGGACGGGGTGCCGGAGATCGTCCGTTACGGGGCGGGGGACCCGGAGCGCTTCGAGCAGTAGGGCGCTCCCCGGCCCCCCGCGTTGTCGGAGCCGTCGCATAGGCTCGGAGCGTGGACGAGCCCGACCTTTTCACGCACGCCGCCGAGGAACGCCAGAGCTCCGAGCCCGGGCGCGCCCCGCTCGCGGTGCGGATGCGGCCGCGGACGTTGGACGAGGTGGCGGGGCAGCAGCAGTTGCTCAAGGACGGGTCGCCGCTGCGGCGGCTGGTCGCGGGGGCGAAGGGCCCGGCGGCGACGAGTTCGGTGATCCTGTGGGGGCCGCCGGGGACGGGCAAGACCACGCTGGCGCACGTGATCAGCCAGGCGGTGGAGGGCCGGTTCGTCGAGCTCTCGGCGATCACGCACGGGGTCAAGGAAGTCCGGGCGGTGATCGACGGGGCCCGGCGGGCGGTCGGGATGAGCGGCCGGGAGACGGTGCTGTTCCTGGACGAGATCCACCGCTTCTCCAAGGCCCAGCAGGACTCGCTGCTGCCCGCGGTGGAGAACCGCTGGGTCACCCTGATCGCGGCGACCACCGAGAACCCGTACTTCTCGGTGATCTCCCCGCTGCTGTCGCGCAGCCTGCTGCTGACCCTGGAGTCGCTCACCGACGAGGACGTCCGGACCCTGCTGCGCCGGGCCGCCGCCGACGAGCGCGGGCTGGGCGGCAGCGTGGAGTTGAGCCCGGAGGCCGAGGACCACCTGGTGCGGCTGGCGGGGGGCGACGCGCGGCGGGCGCTGACCACGCTGGAGGCGGCGGCGGGGGCGGCGCTGGAGCAGGGCGAGAAGGTGCTGACCCTGGCGGCGACCGAGACGGCGGTCAACCAGGCCGCGGTGCGCTACGACCGGGACGGCGACCAGCACTACGACGTGGCGAGCGCGCTGATCAAGTCGATCCGGGGCAGCGACGTGGACGCCACCCTGCACTACCTGGCCCGGATGATCGAGGCGGGGGAGGACCCGCGCTTCATCGCCCGGCGCCTGATGATCTCCGCCAGCGAGGACGTCGGCCTGGCCGACCCGACGGCGCTGTCCACCGCGGTGGCCGCCGCGCAGGCGGTCGCGCTGATCGGCTTCCCGGAGGCGCGGATCATCCTGTCCCAGGCGGCGATCGCGCTGGCCCTGGCGCCCAAGTCGAACGCGGCGTACCTGGCGATCGACGCCGCGCTGGCGGACGTCCGGCAGGGCCTGGCCGGGGCGGTGCCCGCGCACCTGCGGGACGCGCACTACGGCGGGGCGAAGAAGCTCGGGCACGGCAAGGGCTACCAGTACCCGCACGACCTGCCGGAGGGCATCGCCGCGCAGCAGTACGCGCCGGACGAGGTGCACGGCAAGGAGTACTACCGGCCGACCCGGCGGGGCGGCGAGGCCCGGTACGCGGAGATCGCGGAGTGGACCAGGGCCCGGCTCAAGGGGCAGTGAATCCGGCCCGTCCGGAGCCTGTAGACTGGCTCGCAGTGTGTCCCGGGCCCGGGGTTCCGCGAGGAGCGACCGGCCGCACCAGCGGGGCACTGAACGGGGGCCTCCCGCGAGGGAGTTCCCCAGGAGCGGCGCGCACCGGCCTTCGGTGTCGCGGGTCGTCCACCACCCTTCCCGGTCGTGGGTGTCCCGTGTGCAAGCACATAGTGCCCGGTCGCGGAGAGCGGCTGACCGTCCGGCAACGGGCGGTTTTTCTCCGGGCCGCGAGAAGCGTCCTCCGTCAACACCTGGTGACAGCCGTATCTGAACAGGAAAAGGAAACATGGCGAACCAGAAGCGCCCCAAGGTCAAGATCGCCCGTGCTCTCGGCGTTCCGCTGACCCCGAAGTCCGTCAAGTACTTCGAGGCCCGTCCGTACCCGCCCGGCCAGCACGGCCGCGGCCGCAAGCAGAACTCTGACTACAAGGTCCGTCTGACCGAGAAGCAGCGTCTGCGCGCGCAGTACGACCTCAGCGAGAAGCAGATGGCGCGTGCCTTCGAGGCCGCCAAGAAGATCGAGGGCAAGACGGGCGAGGCCCTGGTCGGCCTGCTCGAGGTCCGCCTCGACTCCCTGGTCCTGCGTTCGGGCATCGCCCGCACCATCTACCAGGCCCGCCAGATGGTCGTGCACGGCCACATCCAGGTCAACGGTGCGAAGGTCAACAAGCCCTCGTTCCAGCTGAAGCCGGGCTACGTCGTCACGGTGAAGGAAAAGTCCAAGGAGAAGGTCCCCTTCCAGGTGGCTCGCGAGGGCGGCAACGCCGGCGAGGGCCAGACCCCGAAGTACCTCGAGGTCAACCTGAAGGCCCTGGCCTTCCGCCTGGACCGCGCGCCGCAGCGCCGCGAGGTTCCGGTCGTCTGCGACGAGCAGCTCGTCGTCGAGTACTACTCGCGCTGACCCGCGAGCGGAACGCCCCCTCGGTCCTCGGACCGCGGGGGCGTTTCCCGTTCCCGGACCGCCCGCGGGCCGGCGGGCGGGGTCAGGCGCCGACGGGGGAGTACGGGCGGGCCGGGTCGAGCGGCGGGCCGGGGCGGTCGGTGCCGCCGCCGTCCGCGGGCGGTTCGGGGGAGCCGCCGTCGAGGGCGCGGCGGACGGCGGCGTCCAGGTCGAGCCGGGAGCCGAGCCGGAAGGCCGCCGCGTAGGCGTCGCCGCTGAGGCCGCCGCGGGCGCGCCGCTCGCACTCCAGGTGCGGGCCGTTGAAGGAGCGGGAGCCGAAGAACGGGGTGCCGACGGCCCGCCAGAGCCGGTGCGCGGCGCCCTGCAGGACGCGGGCCTCGTGCAGGTCGGCGTCCGGGCCCTCGGTGGCCAGCAGGGCCAGCAGGTCCATCGCCAGCACGATGCCCAGCAGGTCGCGGAACAGGTGGTTCAGCCGCATCGACTCGCGGGCGAAGGACCGGGCCAGCCGCAGGTCGCCGGCCTGCCGCCGGGCGAAGGCCATCGCGTACAGGCAGTAGCCGTACGCCCACTGCTCGCCGTGCTCCTCGCAGGTCTCCCGGAGGCGTTCGATGCCGGCCCGGCCGCGTTCCTCGTCGCCCTGGAAGAGCCGGGCCAGGGCGAGTTCGAACATCGCCATCAGGACGTTGGAGTTGAGTTCGCCGAGGGTGTCGTAGTGCCACAGCGCCTCCTCGAACAGCTCGGCGGCGCGGGCCGGGTCGTCGCCGATCAGGGCCGCGCAGCCCTGGCGGTGGACGGCGTAGGCCAGGGCCCGGTCGTCGCCGGTCTCCAGGGCCTGGCGGCGGCACTCCTCGAGGGCGGGGCGGGCCCGGTCCAGGTCGCCCTGGAGGGTGGCGAGGTAGCCGGTGACCCAGAGCGCCTTGGCCCGGGCGTCGGTGGGTTCGGGGGCGAGCGCGAGGGCCCGGTCGAGCCAGTGCCGGCCCTCGCCGAGGTGGCCGGTGCCGACCCAGAAGTACCAGAGGGTGCCGGCCAGGACGAGGGCGAGCTGCTCCTCGCCGGGCTCGGCGAGCGAGAACTCCAGCGCGGAGCGGAGGTTGGGGTGGGCGAGCCGGGTGCGTTCGGCGGTCTCGGCCTGCCGGGGGCCGAACCACTCGACCTCGCCCCAGGTGGCGACGCCGAGGTACCAGTCGCGGTGGCGGCGCAGCAGCCGCCGGTCGTCGCCGCCCGCCCGCAGCCAGTGGGCGCCGTACTCGCGCAGGGTGTCGAGCATCCGGAAGCGGACGGTGCCCTCGCCGTCGAGGCGTTCCAGCACGGACTTGTCGACCAGCGAGTCGACGAGTTCGCACAGGTCGTCCTGGTCCAGGCCGCGGCCGGCGCAGACGTACTCGGCGGCGTCCAGGTCGAAGCCGCCGGCGAAGACCGAGAGGCGGGCCCAGAGTAAACGTTCCTGCATCGTGCAGAGCTCGTGGCTCCAGCCGATCGCGGTGCGCAGCGTCCGGTGCCGGGCCGGGGCCGTCCGCTCGCCGCCGGTGAGCAGCCGGAAGCGGTCGTCCAGCCGGGCCGCCAGCTGCTCGACGGACAGCGCGCGCAGCCGCCCGGCGGCCAGCTCCAGGGCCAGCGGGATGCCGTCCAGCCGGCGGCAGAGCAGGGCCACCCCGGCCCGGTTGCGCGGCTCCAGCCGGAAGCCCGGCCGGACGGCCGCGGCCCGGTCGGCGAACAGCAGCATCGCCTCCGGGTCCGCCCCGTCGCCGTCGGCCGCCAGGTACGGCAGCGGGGCCAGCGGCAGCAGGTGCTCGCCCGCGGCGCGCAGCGACTGCCGGGAGGTGGCGAGCACCCGCAGGCCCGGTGCGGCGCGCAGCAGCGCGTCCGCCAGCTCGGCGCAGGCGTCCACCAGGTGCTCGCAGCCGTCCAGCACCAACAGGGCCTCGCGGTCGGCGAGTTGCTCGACCAGGACGTCCAGCGGCGGGCGGGCGGTGTGGTCGGTCAGCTGCAGCGCCTCCAGCACGGCGTGGCCGAGTAGCAGCGGGTCCTGGACGGGGGCGAGCTCGGCCAGGTGCGCGCCGTCCGGGAACCCGGGGGCCAGCCGGGCGGCGGCGCGCAGCGCCAGGCGGGACTTGCCGACGCCGCCCGGGCCGGTCACCGTGACCAGCCGGGCCCGGGCCACCAGGGCGGACAGCCCGTCGAGTTCGGCGGCCCGGCCGACGAAGCTGGTGACCTCGGCGGGCAGCCGGCCCGGGCTCCTCGACGCTGCCGACGTGCTGTTCATGGGACGCCCCCGTCCGTACCGGTGCACCACCGGGGACCGGCAGGAGACCGGAACCGGCGGGCCCGCGTTCCGCGAGCCACACCCCCAACGAGGTGACCTGACGGTAGGTTACGCGCCGGGTTCGCACACCCGACCGGGCCGGGGGCCGGGCCACCGGCGGATATACCGGTCGGGGAGCGAGCCGTGGTCACGGTAGGGTTCAACCCTGGGATCGCAAGAGTTTCGCAAGCACAGCCGAGGGAGCGCGCGAAGGTGTCCGTGGGAGAGCTGGCCGGGCTGCTGGTGGCCGTCTTCTGGGCGGTCCTGGTCACCCTGCTCGCCGTGGTGCTGGTGCGGCTGTCCAAGGTGCTGCGGGAGGCGACCGCGCTGGTCTCCGCCGTCACCGAGCAGGCCGTGCCGCTGCTGCAGGACGCGAACAGCGCCGTCCGCAGCGCGCACGAGCAGCTGGAGCGGGTCGACGAGATCACCGCCAACGTGCAGGACGCGGCGGCCGACGCCAAGGCGCTGTCCTCGACCGTGGCGGCGACGCTGGGCGGGCCGCTGGTGAAGCTGGCGGCGTTCAGCTACGGCGTCCGCAAGGCCGCCGCCCGGCAGCAGGCCGGGCCGGTCGGGGTGCCGCAACAGGCCGGTGAGCGCGAGGAGTTGGCCCGGATGATCCGGGCCGAGGTGCGGGCCCAGGCGGCCCCGCGCGGCGGGCTGCTGGCCAAGGTCCGCCGGGCCGTGAGGGGCTGACCGCGATGGTGCGCAGGATCTTCTGGATGGCCGTCGGCGCGGGTGCCGCGGTCTGGGCCGCGAACAAGGCCAACGAGGCGGTGCACCGCCTCACCCCGGACTCGCTGTCCGGCACCGCCGCCCGCGGCGCGCTCCAGCTCGGCGACGCCGCCAGGCGCTTCGCCCGGGACGTCCGCTCCGGCATGGACGAGCGCGAGCGCCAGCTGCGCGCCGACCTCGGCCTGGACGGCACCGCCGTGGTCGAGCCGCCGCGCCGCCGGGCGCTGGGCGGACCGGCGGCCGCCGACGACGGGGTCCGAGCTATCTCGGCGGCCCCGGGCTCCCCGGCCGCCGCCCTGCCCCCGTCCTCGCGCACCGAGCGCCGCACCACCCCCCAGACCATCGTTGCCAAGCCCCGACAGCGCGAGCTGCCGGGCCGCACGACCGACCGGAAGGACCCCCACTGATGGAGTCGGCAGAGATCCGCCGCCGCTGGCTGCGCTTCTTCGAGGAGCGCGGCCACACCGTCGTACCGTCGGCCTCGCTGGTCGCCGACGACCCCACCCTGCTGCTGGTCAACGCCGGCATGGTGCCCTTCAAGCCGTACTTCCTGGGCGAGGTCAAGCCGCAGTTCTCGCGCGCGACCAGCGTGCAGAAGTGCGTCCGCACGCTGGACATCGAGGAGGTCGGGAAGACCACCCGGCACGGCTCGTTCTTCCAGATGTGCGGCAACTTCTCGTTCGGCGACTACTTCAAGGAAGGCGCCATCACGTTCGCCTGGGAGCTGCTCACCAGCTCCGTGGCGGACGGCGGCTACGGCCTCGACCCGGAGAAGCTCTGGATCACCGTCTACCAGGACGACGACGAGGCCGAGCAGATCTGGCGCGACGTGATCGGCGTCCCGTCCGAGCGGATCCAGCGCCTGGGCATGAAGGACAACTTCTGGTCGATGGGCGTCCCCGGCCCGTGCGGCCCGTGCTCGGAGATCAACTACGACCGCGGCCCCGCGTACGGCGAGGAGGGCGGCCCGGCGGTCAACGGCGAGCGCTACCTGGAGATCTGGAACCTGGTCTTCATGCAGTACGAGCGCGGCCACGGCGACGGCAAGGACGGGTTCGAGATCCTCGGCGACCTGCCGAGCAAGAACATCGACACCGGCCTCGGCCTGGAGCGCCTCGCCGCCGTCCTGCAGGGCGTCGACAACCTCTTCGAGATCGACACCTCGCGGATGATCCTCGACCGCGCCGCCGAGCTCACCGGCCACACCTACGGCGCCGACCACAAGTCGGACGTCTCGCTGCGCGTGGTCACCGACCACTTCCGCACCGCGCTGATGCTGGTCGGCGACGGCGTCACCCCCGGCAACGAGGGCCGCGGCTACGTGCTGCGCCGCATCCTGCGCCGGGCGATCCGCAACATGCGGCTGCTGGGCGCCACCGAGCCGGTCGCCAAGGACCTGATCGACATCTCGATCAAGGCGATGGCCCCGCAGTACCCGGAGCTGGAGACCGACCGCAAGCGGATCGAGACGGTCGTGGTCGCCGAGGAGAACGCCTTCCTCCAGACCCTGCGCTCCGGCACCAACCTGCTGGACGCCGCCGTCACCGAGACCCGCCAGTCCGGCGGCGCGGTGCTCTCCGGCGAGCAGGCGTTCAAGCTGCACGACACCTACGGCTTCCCGATCGACCTCACCCTGGAGATGGCCGAGGAGCAGGGCCTCCAGGTCGACGAGGCCGGCTTCCGCCGCCTGATGCAGGAGCAGCGCGACCGCGCCAAGGCCGACGCCAGGGCGAAGAAGATGGGCCACGCCGACGTCGCCGCGTACCGCGAGGTCGCCGACAAGGCCGGCGCCTCCGTCTTCACCGGCTACGCCAACACCGAGGGCGAGGCCACCGTGGTCGGCCTGCTGGTGGACGGCGTCCCCTCGCCGGCCGCCACCGAGGGCGACGAGGTCGAGATCGTCCTCGACCGCACCCCGTTCTACGCCGAGGGCGGCGGCCAGCTCGCCGACCACGGCCGGATCCGGCTGGACTCCGGCGCGGTGGTCGAGATCCGCGACGTCCAGCAGCCGGTGCCCGGCGTGATCGTGCACTCCGGCGGGGTGCTGTTCGGTGAGGTGGTGCTCGGCGCGTCCGCGTACGCCACCATCGACACCGACCGCCGCCGGGCCGTCTCGCGCGCCCACTCGGCCACCCACCTGACCCACCAGGCGCTGCGCGACGCGCTCGGCCCGACCGCGGCCCAGGCCGGTTCGGAGAACGCGCCGGGCCGCTTCCGGTTCGACTTCGGCTCGCCCGCGGCCGTCCCCGGCTCGGTGCTGACCGACGTCGAGCAGAAGATCAACGAGGTGCTGGTCCGCGAACTCGACGTCACCGCCGAGGTGATGACGATGGACGAGGCCCGCAAGCAGGGCGCCATCGCCATGTTCGGCGAGAAGTACGGCGACTCGGTGCGCGTGGTCACCATCGGCGACTTCTCCAAGGAGCTGTGCGGCGGCACGCACGTCGGCAACACCGCCCAGCTGGGCCTGGTGAAGCTGCTCGGCGAGTCCTCGATCGGCTCCGGCGTGCGCCGGGTCGAGGCGCTGGTCGGCGTCGACGCGTACAAGTTCCTGGCCCGCGAGCACACCGTGGTCTCCCAGCTGACCGAGCTGGTCAAGGGCCGCCCGGAGGAGCTGCCGGAGAAGATCTCCGGGATGCTCGCCAAGCTCAAGGACGCCGAGAAGGAGATCGAGAAGTTCCGCGCGGAGAAGGTCCTCGCGGCCGCGGCCGGCCTGGCCGCGGGCGCCGAGGACGTCCGGGGCGTGGCCCTGGTCGCCGCCCGGGTCGGTGACGGCACCGGCGCGGACGAGCTGCGCAAGCTGGTGCTGGACATCCGGGCCCGGCTCGGCAACCGCCCGGCCGTGGTCGCCGCGTTCACCGTGGCGAACGACCGCCCGCTGACCGTCATCGCCACCAGCGAGGACGCCCGCGCGCGCGGCATCAAGGCCGGCGAGCTGGTCCGCGCCGCGGCCAAGACCCTCGGCGGCGGCGGTGGCGGCAAGGACGACGTCGCGCAGGGCGGCGGCACGAACCCGGCCGCGGTCGGCGAGGCGATCGCCGCCGTCCGGGCGCTGGTCGCGGAGCGGGCTTCCTGATGGAGCCCGAGCAGCCCGAGGAGAAGGTCTTCCGGCGCGGCCGGCGGATCGCCGTCGACGTGGGTGACGCCCGGATCGGGGTCGCGGTCTGCGACCCCGACGGGCTGATCGCCACGCCGGTGGAGACCGTCCCCGCCGGGGGCCGCTCGCAGGCCCGGCTGAAGGCGATCGTCGAGGAGTACGACGCCGTCGAGGTGGTGGTCGGCCTGCCGCGCTCGCTGAACGGCAAGGAGGGCCCGGCCGCCGCCAAGGTCCGCGAGTACGCGGGCCGGCTGGCCGGCCTGCTGCACCCGGTCGGGGTGCGGCTGGTGGACGAGCGGATGACCACCGTCACCGCCGCCGCCGGGCTGCGGGCCTCCGGGCGGTCGTCCAAGAAGGGCCGCTCGGTGATCGACCAGGCCGCCGCCGTGGTCATCCTGCAGTCGGCCCTGGAGACCGAACGGGTGAGCGGTCGGGCGCCCGGTGAGAGTGTCGAGCCGGTCAACTGACCGGTACGGGTTAGCTTCCCGGTAGAGGGGCCCGTGCGGGCGCGCGTCCGCACGGGCCCCTCTCTCCTTGCCCGCCGCCGGAAGGGCCCCCGTGACCGACCCGTACACCGCGCCCGGACTCACCCCCGGCCACCTCGGTGCCCCCGTCGTCGAGCCCGAGGGCGCCCCGCCCGGCCTGCCGTACGGCGTCGAGCCGCCGGACCCGCGGCAGGTCCGCACCGGCGCCGCGTGCTGCCTCAGCGTCGCCGGGCTGATCGGGGTGGCGATGGCCGCGGCGCTCGCGCTGTTCGTGCTCTGGCCCGAGGGCAAGCAGCCCGCCCCCGACTACCCGGGCGGCGGCACCGGCCAGGTCCAGGTGTCGGTGGCGCAGGGCGCCAGCCTCACCCAGATCGGCAAGGTCCTGACGGCCAAACACGTGGTGGCCTCCGCCCGGGCGTTCACCGACGCCGCGGCCAGGAGCCCGGCCGGCAGCAACGTCCACCCCGGCACGTACACCCTCAAGGAGAAGATGTCGGCGGTCTCGGCGCTCAACGTGCTGCTCGACCCGTCCAACGCCAACGCCCTGACCGTTCCCGAGGGTTGGCGCTCCACCCAGGTCTTCGCCGCGATCGACACCCGGCTCGGCCTGAAGCCCGGCACCGCCAAGGCCACCGCCGAGCAGCACCTCGCCGATCTGGGCCTGCCCGCCGACGCCGCCGGGCACATCGAGGGCTACCTCTACCCCGCCACCTACCCCGTGACCGGCGACAGCACCCCCCTGACGCTCCTTCAAGACATGGTAAAGGAGGCCGACGGCAACCTGGAGGGCCCCTCCGTCACCGACGCCGCCACCGCCAACGGCGTGACCCCCTACGGGCTGTTGGCCGTCGCGAGCCTCGCCCAGGCCGAGGCCGACAACCCCGAGGACATGGCCAAGGTCGCCCGGGTCGTCTACAACCGCCTCGCAAAGAAGATGCCGCTCCAACTCGACTCCACCATCAACTACGCACTCGGCCGCTCCACCCTCACCACCACCCAGGACGACACCAAACTCGACTCGCCCTTCAACACCTACGCCCACCCCGGCCTCCCGCCGACCCCCATCGGCAACCCCGGCCGGGACGCGCTGCGCGCCGCCCTCCACCCCGCCGACGGTGACTGGCTGTACTTCGTCACCGTCCAGCCCGGGGACACCCGCTTCACCGACAGCGAGGAGCAGCAGCGCAAGAACGTCGACGAGTTCAACGCCTACCGCGCCCAGCACGCCTCGCCCCCGGCCTCGGCGTCCGCCTCCCCGTGAACGACAGCGGTCAGTGACGGTCCTTGGCTACGCTGCGGTACGGTAGCGTCTCCGACCACGTGCCGCGCGGACAGCACGCGGGTTCGATGGACACCCTGGACGCTGTAAGGGGATCGATGACTGATCAGAGCGGGCGCTACGGCTCCCAGGGCGACCAGCCGTGGTACCCCGGCGAACAGCCCCAGCCCCAGGGCCCGTACGGGCAGCAGGACTACCCCCAGCAGTACCCCCAGGGGTACCCGCAGCAGCAGGGCGGCGTGCCGCAGGACGGCTCCTACGGCGGGCAGCAGCAGTTCGTGCAGCAGCAGCCGGGCATGCAGCAACCGGGCATGCAACAACCGGGCATGCAGCAGGGCGGGATACCGCAGGGCTACCCGCAGCAGGGCGTGCCGCAGGGCGGTTCGTACGGCGGCCAGCAGCAGTTCGTCCAGCAGCAGGGGTACCCGCAGCAGCAGGGCGGCGTGCCGCAGGACGGCTCCTACGGCGGGCAGCAGCAGTTCGTGCGGCAGCAGCCGGGGATGCAGCAGCCGGGCTACCCGCAGGGGCAGCCGGTGCCGCAGCAGATGCCGATGGGGCAGGGCCACCAGGGCCACCCGCAGCAGCAGGGCGGCGTGCCGCAGGGCGGTTCGTACGGCGGGCAGCAGCAGTTCGTCCCGCAGCAGCCCGGCGCCCGCCAGGGCATGCCGGGGCCGCAGGGCATGGTCCAGCAGGGCACCCCGCCGCACGGCTTCCCGGTCGGGCAGTTGCAGGGGCAGCAGCTCCAGCAGCCGGGCATGCCGCAGCCGGGCATGCAGCAGCGCCCCGTGCCGGGCCGGCCCGGGCCGGGAGGCCCGCAGCAGCAGCGCCCCGCCGCCGCGGGCGGGCCCGAGCCGGCCGGGGGCCCCGGGCCGGACGGGATCGACTGGGAGGCGGAGGCCGCCGCCCTCGACGCCCCGCCGGCCGGACGCCGCGGCGCCGCCGCCGCGGTCGACGAGCGGGCCGACCAGGAGCACGAGGACTGGGCCGAGGACGAGTACCTGGACGAGGAGGCGGCCGAGGACGACTCGTTCTTCTCCGAGCAGGACAACTCCCGCGAGGCCGAGCGCAAGCGCAAGGAGAAGGGCAAGAAGTCGGGCCGCCGCAACAGCGGCGCCTGCCTGGTGGTCGCCCTGGTGCTGCTCGGCGGCCTGGGCGGCGCCGGCTGGTGGGGCTACGGCTTCTACCAGCAGCACTTCGGCCCGCCGCCGGACTTCAAGGGCGACGGCACCGGCTCGGTGAACATCACCGTCAAGGACGGCGCCGGCGGCGACGCGATCGGCAAGGCCCTGGTCGAAGCGGGCGTGGTCAAGAGCATCAAGGCGTTCAGCGCCGCGTACGAGAAGGACCCGCGGGGCCGCGGCATCCAGCCCGGCGTCTACACCATGAAGCACCAGATGTCCGCCGCCGCGGCGTTCAAGGAGCTGGTGGACTCCAACGGCGGCAACGCGCTGATCATCCCCGAGGGGCTGCGGGCCTCCGCGATCTACGCCAAGATCGACGCCAAGCTGAAGCTCCAGGCGGGCACCACGGCGAACGTCGCCAAGGACCAGGCCGGCAGCCTGGGCCTGCCCGCGTACGCCAACAACAACCCCGAGGGCTTCCTCTGGCCGACCCGCTACTCGGTCGCCGACGGCATGAAGCCCGAGGACCTGCTCAAGCAGATGGTGGCCAACGCCGTCCAGAAGTACGGCGACCTCAAGCTGGACGAGGCGGCGCAGAAGCTCGGCCTGAAGAACGCGTACGAGGTGGTGACCGAGGCCAGCATCCTGCAGGCCGAGGGCAACAACTCGGAGGACTTCGGCAAGATGGCCCGCGCCATGTCCAACCGCCTGACCACCAACGTCACCCAGCACAAGCTGGGCGTGGACACCACCCTGCAGTACTCGCTGGGCCGCACCAAGCTCACCGAGCAGGAGATCAACGACGGGTCGAACAAGTACAACTCGTACATCAACCCGGGCCTGCCGCCGACCCCGATCGGCAACCCCGGCGAGGAGGCGCTCGACGCCGTGCTCAACCCGACGCCGGGCGACTGGGTGTTCTGGCTGGCCGTCTCGCCGCAGGAGACCAAGTTCGCGGCGACCGACGCGGAGCACGCCAAGAACACCGAGGCGTGGTGCCTCGGCAAGGGCATGAAGTACGACTCCAAGCACGTCGCCTGCACGTCCTGACCGGCCGCGGGCCGGGGCGTCCGGTGGTCGATACGGCTTTGCGGGGCGGCCGGGTGGTGCGGGTAGCGTGATCCGGATGGAGACACCGGAGAGCACGCCGCACCTGTCCGAGCCGGCCCTGTTGGAGGCTGCCCGTGTCGACGTGGTGCGGGGCGGGCAGTACCTGCTGCGGGACGTTTCGCTGACCGTCCGGGCCGGGGAGCACTGGGCGGTGCTCGGGGCGAACGGGGCCGGGAAGAGCACCCTGCTGTCACTGCTGGGGGCGGTCGAGCACCCCACCGCGGGCACCGTGAAGGTGCTCGGGCGGCAGCTCGGCAAGGTCGACGTCCGGGAGCTGCGCGGGCACCTCGGGCACGTCAACCCGCGGCACCCGCTGCGCTCCCCGCTGACGGTCCGTCAGGTGGTGCTGACCGGTACCACACAGACCATCGAGCCCGACCTGTGGCACAAGCCCACGGCCGAACAGCTCGACCACGCCGAGGAGTTGATCCGCACCCTGGGCGTCGGGCACCGCGCCGAGAGCCCCTGGACCACGCTCTCCCAGGGCGAGCGCGGCCGGGTCCTGATCGCCCGCGCGCTGATGCCCGAGCCCCGGCTGCTGCTGCTCGACGAACCCGCCACCGGCCTCGACCTGACCGCCCGCGAACAGCTCCTGGAGAGCCTGGACGAACTGCGCGCCCGCTACCCCGAGGTGGCCTCCGTGCTGGTCACCCACCACCTGGAGGAGCTCCCCGAGACCACCAGCCACGCCCTGCTGCTGCGCGACGGCCTGACCACCGCGGCCGGCCCCGCAACCGAGGTACTGACCACCGAACTGGTCTCCGAGTGCTTCCGCCACCCGATCCGGATCGCCCGCAGCGAGGGCCGCTGGTCCGCCCGCACCCGCCGGGGCACCGAGTGACGGCCACGGCGGTGTGGACGCTGCGCCCCGCCACCGCCGCCGACCTGGAACCGCTGGCC
Organism: Kitasatospora sp. YST-16; assembly: GCF_026802215.1. Taxonomy (NCBI): domain Bacteria; kingdom Bacillati; phylum Actinomycetota; class Actinomycetes; order Kitasatosporales; family Streptomycetaceae; genus Kitasatospora; species Kitasatospora sp. YST-16. The sequence goes on along the minus strand of NZ_CP113837.1, from coordinate 920,039 downwards.
GAACTGCGGGCCGCGGCGATGCGCCCCGATCTGGAACGGCTCGGCCGCTACGACGAGCACCGGGTCCGGCAGCGGCTGCGCGACGCGTACCGGCCCGAGCACACCTCGATCATCGACGCCCCCGGGCTGGTCGGCTGCCTGGCGCTCGGCCCCGACGAGCGGCCCGGCACCCTGCTGCTGGAGCACTTCTACCTCGACCCGGCGCTGCACGGCCGCGGCCTGGGCACCGCGGTGCTGCGCGCGGCGCTGGAGCGGGCCGACGCCGCGGGCCTGGCCGTCCGGCTGAACGTGCTGCAGGGCAGCCCCGCCCGGCGGCTGTACGAGCGGCACGGCTTCGCGCTGGAGTCCGAGGATCCGGTCGACGTGTACCTGCACCGCCCCGCCCCTCTCGAAAGGCCCACCACGTGAGCACCCCGCACCGGGCCGCCGTGCTCGGCTCGCCGATCGCCCACTCGCTCTCCCCGGCGCTGCACAACGCCGGGTACGCCGCGCTCGGGCTGGACGGCTGGCAGTACGGCCGGCACGAGGTCGACGAATCGACCCTGGCGGCGTTCGTCACCGCGCTCGACCCCGCCGAGTGGGCCGGCCTGTCGCTGACCATGCCGCTCAAGCGGGCGATCCGGCCGCTGCTGGACACCGTCAGCGACACCGCCCGCGCGGTGGACGCCGTCAACACCGTGGTCCTCGACCGCGACGGGCGGCGGCACGGCGACAACACCGACGTCCCCGGCCTGGTCAACGCGCTGCGCGAACGCGGCGTCGAACGGGTGGAATCGGCCGCGGTGCTGGGCGCCGGGGCCACCGCCTCGTCCGCGCTGGCCGCGCTGGCCCAGGTCTGCGACGGCGAGGTGACCGCGTACGTGCGCAGCGCCGGGCGGGCCGCCGAGATGCGGGCGCTGGGGGAGCGCCTGGGCGTGCCGGTGCGCACCGCCGACTGGGCGGACGGCGCGCGGGCGCTGGACGGGCCGCTGACCGTCTCCACCACGCCGGTCGGGGCCACCGACGGCTTCGCGGCGCAGCTGACGGCCGCGCCGGGCGTGCTGTTCGACGTGCTGTACCACCCGTGGCCGACCGCGTTGGCCGCGGCCTGCCTGGAGCGCGGCGGCACCGTGCTGGGCGGGCTGGACCTGCTGGTGCACCAGGCGGTGCTGCAGTTCGAGCGGTTCACCGGCGTGGAGCGCGGCCCGCTGGCGGCGATGAGGGCGGCGGGGGAGGCGGCGCTCGCGGGCTGAGGCACCCGGCGGCTTCCGGACGTTCGCTGTCCGCCACCCGGACCGTGGCCCCGGTGGCCTGCGGGACGTGAAAGGATCGGAGTTCGCCCGCCGTGTTCCCGCGGCCGGGCAGGACGAGACGCCGGGCCGGCCGCCGTTCACGGCGCGGGCCGCTGACGAAGGAGCTTTCGGTGGGTAGCTTGCGCTGGCTCACGGCGGGGGAGTCGCACGGCCCCGCTCTGGTCGCGACGCTGGAGGGCCTGCCGGCCGGGGTGCCGGTCACCACCGCGATGGTGGCCGACGCGCTGGCCCGCCGCCGGCTCGGGTACGGGCGCGGCGCGCGGATGAAGTTCGAGCAGGACGAGGTGACCTTCCTCGGCGGCGTCCGGCACGGCGAGACCATGGGCTCCCCGGTCGCGGTCATGGTAGGCAACACCGAGTGGCCGAAGTGGGAGCAGGTCATGTCGGCCGACCCGGTCGACCCCGAGGTGCTGGCCGGCCTGGCCCGCAACGAGGCGCTGACCCGCCCGCGCCCCGGCCACGCCGACCTGGCCGGCATGCAGAAGTACTCGCTCGACGAGGCCCGGCCGATCCTGGAGCGCGCCAGCGCCCGGGAGACCGCGGCCCGGGTCGCGCTCGGCGCGGTCGCCCGCTCCTACCTCAAGGAGACCTGCGGCATCGAGATCGTCAGCCACGTGGTGGAGCTGGCCGCCGCCAAGGCCCCGGCCGGCGTGCTGCCGCTGCCCGCCGACGAGGCCCGGCTGGACGAGGACCCGGTGCGCTGCCTGGACGCCGACGCGTCGAAGGCGATGGTCGCCGAGATCGACCAGGCCCACAAGGACGGCGACACCCTGGGCGGCGTGGTCGAGGTGCTGGCGTACGGCGTGCCGGTCGGCCTCGGCTCGCACGTGCACTGGGACCGCCGGCTGGACGCCCGGCTCGCGGCCGCGCTGATGGGCATCCAGGCGATCAAGGGCGTCGAGGTCGGCGACGGCTTCGACCTGGCCCGGATCCCCGGCTCCAAGGCGCACGACGAGATCCTGCCGACCGCCGACGGCATCAAGCGCGCCTCCGGCCGCTCCGGCGGCACCGAGGGCGGCCTGTCCACCGGCGAGCTGCTGCGGGTGCGGGCCGCGATGAAGCCGATCGCCACCGTCCCGCGCGCCCTGCAGACCGTGGACGTGCGCACCGGCGAGCCCGCCAAGGCGCACCACCAGCGCTCCGACGTGTGCGCCGTCCCGGCGGCCGGCATCGTCGCCGAGGCGATGGTGGCGCTGGTGCTGGCGGACGCGGTGGCGGAGAAGTTCGGCGGCGACAACGTCTCCGAGACCCGCCGCAACGTGCAGTCCTACCTCGACAACCTGATCGTCCGATGAGCACGCTGGCCACGCCCGCGGTGGTGCTGGTCGGCCCGCCCGGCAGTGGCAAGTCCACGGTCGGGCGGGTTCTCGCCGAACGCCTCGGCCTGCCGTTCCGCGACACCGACGCCGACATCGAGCGGACCGCGGGCAAGCCCATCCCGGAGATCTTCGTCGACGAGGGCGAGCCGCACTTCCGGCAGCTGGAGCGGGAGGCCGTCCGGGCCGCCGTCACCGGCTTCCCGGGCGTGCTGGCGCTCGGCGGCGGCGCCGTGATGGCGGAGGAGACCCGGGCGCTGCTCGCCCCGCTGCCAGTGGTGTTCCTGGAGGTGGCGCTCGGCGACGCGGTCAAGCGGGTCGGCCTGGACGCCCCCCGCCCGCTGCTCGCGGTCAACCCCCGGGCCCGCTGGCGCGAACTGATGGAGGCCCGCCGCCCGCTCTACCTGGAGGTCGCCACCGCCGTGGCCGACACCGAGGGCCGCACGCCCGAGCAGGTCGCCGACGCCGTACTCGAAGCACTGGAGTTGAAGAACCCCCATGTCTGACGCCGACGTTGTCAGGATCCAGGTGGCCGGCAGTGACGGCCACGCCCCGTACGAGGTGCTGATCGGTCACCAGCTGCTGGGCGAACTCGCCCCGCTGATCGGCCCGAAGGCCAAGCGGGTCGCGGTCATCCACCCGGAGGCGCTGGAGGCCACCGGCGAGGCGATCCGCGAGGACCTCGCCGCGCAGGGCTACGAGGCGATCGCCCTCCAGGTGCCGAACGCCGAGGACGCCAAGAGCGCCGAGGTCGCCGCGTACTGCTGGTCGGTGCTCGGCCAGACCGGCTTCACCCGCAGCGACGTGGTGGTCGGCCTCGGCGGCGGCTCCACCACCGACCTGGCGGGCTTCGTCGCGGCCACCTGGCTGCGCGGGGTGCGCTGGATCTCGGTGCCCACCACGCTGCTCGGCATGGTCGACGCGGCCGTCGGCGGCAAGACCGGCATCAACATCGCCGAGGGCAAGAACATGGTCGGCGCCTTCCACCCGCCCGCGGGCGTGCTGGCCGACCTCGGCACCCTGGAGACCCTCGGCAAGCACGACTACGTCTCCGGCCTGGCCGAGGTGATCAAGGCCGGCTTCATCGCCGACCCGGTCATCCTCGACCTGATCGAGGCCGACCCGGAGGCCGCCACCGGCCCGGCCGGCCCGCACACCCTGGAGCTGATCCGCCGCGCCATCCAGGTCAAGGCCGACGTGGTCTCCGGCGACCTGAAGGAGTCCGGCCGCCGCGAGATCCTCAACTACGGCCACACCCTGGGACACGCCATCGAGCGCAACGAGCGCTACAAGTGGCGGCACGGCGCGGCGATCTCCATCGGCATGGTCTTCGCCGCCGAACTCGGCCGCCTGGCCGGGCGGTTGGACGACGCCACGGCCGACCGGCACCGGGCCGTGCTGGCCTCCGTCGGCCTGCCGCTCACCTACCGCGCCGACGCCTGGCCGAAGCTGCTCGACGCCATGAAGATCGACAAGAAGTCGCGCGGCGACCTGCTGCGCTTCGTCGTCCTGGACGGCCTGGCCAAGACCTCCATCCTGGAGGGCCCCGACCCGTCCGTGCTGGTCGCCGCCTACGGGGAGGTCTCCGGATGAGCACCACCCGCGTCCTGGTCCTGAACGGCCCCAACCTGGGCCGGCTCGGCTCCCGCGAGCCCGACGTGTACGGCTCCACCTCGTACGCCGGGCTGGTCGAGCGGTGCACGAAGCTCGGCGCCGAACTGGGCCTGGCGGTGGAGGTCCGGGAGACCAACTCCGAGGCGGAGATGGTCGGCTGGCTGCACGAGGCGGCGGACGCCGAGACCCCCGTGGTGATCAACCCCGGCGCGTTCACGCACTACTCGTACGCGATGCGCGACGCGGCCGCGCAGCGCACCGCGCCGCTGGTCGAGGTGCACATCTCCAACCCGTACACCCGCGAGACCTTCCGCCACACCTCGGTCATCGCGGCCGTCGCCTCCGGCACCATCGCGGGCTTCGGCCTCGGCTCGTACGAACTCGCCCTGCGCGCCCTCGCGGAGCAGCTCACCACCCGCTGAACGCCCTTTCGGCCCGGCGGCGGACTTGTGCCCGCCACCGGGCCGACGTGTACATTCGGCGCAGGGAGGTGACGGTGAGCCAGTACGCGCAGAACCAGCACGCGGGGGGCCAGGTGCCGCCACGACCTGCGGCGTCCCCGCAGCCGACGGGCCCTCAGCCGCCGTACCCCGGCGCCACCCAGGCGATCCCGACGATCCCGGCGCTGGGACCGACGGGGCCCCGCCCCGACCGCCCGACCGTCCCGCTCAAGGCCGTCGGGCCGATCGCCCCCGGCGGCACCGGGCACTTCCTGCTCCCGACCGGAGGCACGGTCCAACTGCCCGCCCCGCCACCGCAGCAGCCCGCGTTCCCGGCCCCGCCGCCCACCGGCCCGCTCGCCGTCCTGCTGATCGGACCGGCCGGCGCGGGCAAGACCACCGTGGCCCGCCACTGGGCCGAACGCCGGCCCACCCCCACCGCGCACATCAGCCTCGACGACGTCCGCGAATGGGTCCAGTCCGGCTTCGCCAACCCGCAGTCCGGCTGGAACACCGCCTCCGAGGCCCAGTACCGGCTCGCCCGCCGCACCTGCGGCTTCGCCTGCCGCAACTACCTCGCCAACGGCATCTCCTGCATCATCGACGACGCCGTCTTCCCCGACCGCCCCGCGATCGGCCTCGGCGGCTGGAAGCGCCACATCGGCCCCGGCATGATCCCCGTCGTGCTGCTCCCCGGCCTCGACCGGGTCCTCACCCGCAACGCGGAGCGCTCCGGCAACCGCCGCCTCTCCGACGACGAAGTCGCCCGCATCCACGGCCGGATGGCCGGCTGGCGCACCTCCGGCCTCCCGATCATCGACAACTCGAACCTGAGCGTCCCGGAGACCGCCGCCGCCCTCGACCGCGCCGTCCTCAGCCGCCTGCACACCCGCTGAGGGCCCGCGGCGCGGGGCGGGACGCGAGGGAGAGGTTCCGCTGCGCGGCGAGGGCGGGGGCGCACACCGGAGACTGCCCGCTGCGCGGCGAAGCTGCCGCTGCGCGGGACGCGGGGAGGGCCGCTGCCGCGTGCCCGCCCCCGTCAGGGTTCCTGTGCGCGGGGCCGGTGGCGGTCAGTCCTCGGTGAAGTAGTGGTCCTCGTCCAGGTCGTCGAGCAGGCCCGGGTGGGTGGGCCGCCAGTCGAGCAGGGCGCGGGTGGCTTCGGCGGAGGCGGGCAGGTCGAGGGGGACGAGGCGGGCGAGGAAGCCGAAGTGCTCGGCGGCGCGGGCCTCTTCGACGGGGGCGGTGGGGAGGCCGAGGCGGCGGCCGATGCGTTCGGCGATCTCGCGGAAGGGGACGGCCTGGTCGCCGACGCCGTGCAGGCGGGTGCCGGCGGGGGCGTGTTCGAGGGCGAGGCGGTAGAGGCGGGCCGCGTCCAGGGTGTGGACGGCGGGCCAGCGGTTGGCGCCCTCGCCGAGGTAGCCGGAGACGCCGGTGGCGCGGGCGGTGCGGATCAGGACGGGGACGAAGCCGTGCCGGTCCAGCGGGCTGTGCACGACCGGGGGCAGCCGGACGACGGAGGAGCGCACGCCGTCCGCGGCGGCGTCGACGATCGCCCGTTCGGCCTCGGTGCGCGGGGCGCCGGGTGCGACCACGCTCTCCAGCGAGGGCCGGCCGGGGGTGTTGCCGGCGCCCGTGCCGCCGGTGCCGACCAGCGGCTTCCCGGTGCCCGCGAGCGCCTCGACCAGGGCCCGGACGGCCTTCAGGTCGTCGGCCATCGCGCCGGCGTAGTCGCCGCCGAGCATCGCCTCGTGCTTGAAGGCGAGGTGCACCACGCCGTCGGCGGCCGCGGCGGCGTCCCGCAGGCCGTCGAGGTCGTCGAGGTCGCCGCGCCGGACGTCCGCGCCGAGGGCGGTGAGGGCGGCGGCGGAGGCGTCGGAGCGGGCCAGGCCGGTGACCCGGTGGCCGGCGGCGAGCAGGTCGGGGACGAGGGCGGAGCCGAGGTGGCCGCTGGCTCCGGTGACGAAGACGTGCATGGGTGGACCTCCGGAGATCCGAAGTGATGAGACCTTGTCCCATCACCATAGCCCGCAGAGCCCGATGATGCGACCAAGTCCCGTCACGTAGAATCCGGGCATGGCCAGATGGGACCCGAACGCGCGCGAACGGCTGGAGCGCGCGGCGCTCGAACTCTTCGTCCAGCAGGGCTACGACCGCACCACCGTCGCCGAGATCGCCGAGCGCGCCGGCCTGGCCAAGAGCACCTTCTTCCGGCACTTCGCCGACAAGCGCGAGGTGCTCTCCGGCGGCGACGCCTTGGTCCGCCTGCTCACCGACGCGGTCGCCGCCACCCCGCCCGGGGCGGGCCCGCGGCAGGCCGTCGAGGCCGCGCTGGCCGCCGCCGGGGAGCGCGCCTTCACCGCCGAGCGCCACGGGGCCGTCCGCGAGCGCCAGCAGGTGGTCGCCGCCAACCCCGAGCTGACCGAGCGCGAGCTGCTCAAGCGCGAGGCCCTCGCCACCGCCCTCACCGCCGCCCTGCGCGAGCGCGGCACCCCCGACCCGGCCGCCGGCCTCACCGCCGAGCTCGCCCTGCTCGCCCTGCGCACCGCCCTCGCCGCCTGGACCGCCCGCCCCGGCCAGGACTTCACCGCCCTGGCGCTGGCCGAGCTGGCCGCCCTGTGCGAAGCCGCCACCGCCCTCTGAGGCGGCGGCCCGGGCTGTCCGAGCGGCCTGGGAGAATGGACTCCTCGCCACCACCACGACCGAGGAGTTGACCGCCGGTGCCCGAGGGGCATGTGATCCACCGCCTGGCCAGGGAGAACGACGAGCTGTTCGGAGGGCGCCCGGTGCGGGTGTCCAGCCCGCAGGGGCGCTTCGCGGAGGGGGCCGCGCTGATCGACGGGCGGGTGCTGGACGAGGCGGAGGCGCACGGCAAGCACCTGTTCCTGGGCTTCGGCGAGCACTGGCTGCACGTGCACCTGGGGCTGTACGGGAAGTACGACTTCGGGGCGGGCGAGGCCCCGGCGCCGGTCGGCCAGGTCCGGCTGCGGATGGTGAACGACAGCGGCTACGCCGACCTGCGCGGCCCGACCGCCTGCGAGCTGCTCACCCCCGCCGAGAAGGCGGCCGTCCACCGCCGCCTGGGCCCCGACCCGCTGCGCCCCGGCGAGGCGGGCGACGCGGCCTGGCAGCGGATCTCCCGCAGCGGCAGCACGGTCGCCGCGCTGCTGATGGACCAGAAGGTGCTGGCCGGCGTCGGCAACGTGTACCGCGCCGAGGTGCTGTTCCGGCTCGGCATCAGCCCGCACCGCCCCGGCCGCGAGCTGTCCCGCGCCGAGTGGGACGCGATCTGGACGGACCTGGTGGCCCTGATGCGCGACGGCGTGGCCGCCGGCCGGATCGACACCGTCCGCCCCGAGCACACCCCGGAGGCGATGGGCCGCCCGCCGCGGGTGGACGACCACGGCGGCGAGGTGTACGTCTACCGGCGGCACGACCAGCCCTGCCTGGTCTGCGAAACCCCGGTCCGCACCGAGGAGTTGGCGGCCCGGAACCTGTTCTGGTGCCCGCGCTGCCAGCAGTCCTGACGCCCCGTCACCACGGCAAGCCTTGACGCAAGGTTGACCCGGTCTTGGGCGAGGCCCCGGAACGGCGCTCCTATTGTCGGGGCCATGCCCGCTCTCCCGTTCCAGGGGCCGCGTCCCACCCCGGCGCTCCCGGTCCTGCCGTACCGCAAGCCCACCCGGGGCCGTGACTACTGGGTGCTGGACGACGTCCTCCCGGACCCGGACGCGGTGCGCGCCCGGCACCTGGCGCGCACCGACTGGGACGAGGGCTACCCGCACCGGCCGGAGTCCTGGCCGGGCCTGCGGGCGATGCCCGGGCTGGAGCCGGAGGAGCTGGCGCAGGTCGAGAAGCTGGTCCGGGAGGCCACCGGCGCGGAGCGGATCTGGGCGCTGGGCGAGGCCGAGGGCGGCACCTTCAACCACAACTGCGTGCAGGTGGTGGGCGCGGGGGAGTGCGAGCCGCGCCCGCACACCGACTCGCGCTCGCTGTGCCGCTACGCCGCCGTGCTCTACCTCAACCCGACCGTCCCCAAGCGCTGCGGCACCAGCTTCTACCGGCAGAGCCTGCCCGGCGGCCGGCTCGGCGGCAACAGCGTGGTCGCCCCGCACAACAACCTGGTGGACGCCCTCGGCACCCGCTTCGTCCCGCCGGACTCCTTCACCGAGGACCTGGCCGTCCCGCACCGCTACAACCGGCTGCTGCTCTACACCGCCAACCTGATCCACACCGCGACCGAGTACCACGGGGCGACGCTGGCGGAGAAGCGGATGACCTGCGTCTTCTTCTGGATGGCCTGACCCTCCGTCAGCGCGGCCCTGACCAGGCGTGATCTACGCCACCGGACCGGACGCGCCCTTGCCGCCGCACCCGCGCCGGGCCTACGGTGGGCGGGCCGTGGTGTTCGGGAAGCCGGTGCACTGCGACCGTCACGAGAGTGTTCGGTCGCAGGAGTCCGGAGCGGCCCTCGCCACTGTGATCGGGGAGTCGTCGGCTCCCACCCCGTGCCACTGGCCGCTCGCGGCCGGGAAGGCCGGGAGCCGGCGCGCAACACCCCGTCAGCCAGGAGACCGGCCACGGCATCTCACGAAGTGATCCACGAGGTGCTGGAGCGTGAACGCGGATGACCGCGCCCGAATCGACCCTGCCCGGGAACAATCCCGGCTCCCCCCTTCCCTCCTTCCGCTGGCGGCGCGAGGACACCCTGCGCACGGCCGGGTTGATGGCGGTGATCCTGGCCATGCACGCGGTGGCGTTCGGGACGCTGCTGTTCCTGGTCGCGCCGCACCACTACGCCGTCGGCACCCAGGTGTTCGGCGTCGGCCTGGGCCTCACCGCGTACACCCTGGGCATGCGGCACGCCTTCGACGCCGACCACATCGCGGTGATCGACAACACCACCCGCAAGCTGATGGCGGACGGCCGCCGCCCGGTCTCGGTCGGGTTCTGGTTCGCCCTCGGCCACTCCTCGATGGTGGTGCTGATGGCCGCCCTGGTGGCCGGCGGCGCGGCGCTGGCGGGCACCCTGATGGACGAGGACTCCACCACCCACCGGGTGCTGGGCACCGTCGGCACCACCGCGTCCGGCGCCTTCCTCTACCTGATCGCGGCGCTCAACCTGGTCGCCCTGCTGGGCATCTGGCGGGTGTTCCGGGCGATGCGGGAGGGCCAGTACGACGAGGCCGAGCTGGAGAAGCACCTGGCGGCCCGGGGCTTCCTGGCCCGGCTGCTGAACCGGGCCACCCGCTCGATCAGCCGTCCCGGCCAGATGTTCCCGGTCGGCATGGTGCTCGGCCTGGGCTTCGACACCGCCACCGAGGTCACCCTGATGGTGATGGCGGGCTCCGGCGCGGCCTCCGGGCTGCCCTGGTACGCGGTGGTCTGCCTGCCACTGCTGTTCGCCGCCGGGATGAGCCTGTTCGACACGCTGGACGGCACGTTCATGAACTTCGCCTACCAGTGGGCGTTCTCCAACCCGGTCCGCAAGGTGTACTACAACCTGACCATCACGGGGCTGTCGATCGCGGTGGCCTTCGTGATCGGCACCATCGAGCTGGTCGCCGTGCTGCACGACAAGTTCGACCTGGCCGACCCGGTCACCGGCTGGATCGCCGGCCTCAGCCTGGACAACGTCGGCTTCGTGATCGTCGGCCTGTTCGTGGTGGTCTGGGCCGCCGCGATCGGCTACTGGCGGATCGCCAAGCGCTCCCGGACGTTCGCGCGGGCGTCCTGACGGTGCGTCAACCGGTGGCCAGGATCAGCGTCCCGGCCACCGCGAGGCCCGCGCCGAGCACCTGCACCCGCAGCAGCCGCTCCTTCAGCAGGCCGCGCGCCATCAGCGCGGTGACCACCGGGTAGAGCGAGGCCAGCACGGCCGCCACCGCCACCGACCCCAGGTAGGAGGCGGCCGCGTACAGGCCGTTCGCGGCCACGTCGGCGACCCCGACGGCGGTCAGCGCGGGCAACTCGCGCAGGCCCGCCCGCAGTTCGAGCGACTGCCGGCGGGCCTGCGCGGCCAGCATCCCGGCGCCGACCACCGCGTTGGTCAGCCGCTGCGCGCACAGCGTCAGCAGCAGCGCGCCGCCCGCCCCCGCGTGCGCGACCAGCGCCAGCACCGCGCCGAAGGCGAACGCGGCGCCCAGCGTCAGCACCAGCACCCGCCGCCCCACCGCGGGCCCGCCGCGCTGCGGGCCGCCCGCCAGCGCGACCCCGGCGACCGCCACCGCGATCCCCGACCCCTGGACGGCGCCCGGCCGTTCGCCGAGGAACAGGCCCACCCCGATCGGCACCAGCACGCCGACGGTGGCCAGCGGCGACACCACGCCCATCGGCCCGAGCGCCAGTGCCCGGTAGAACGCCAGCAGCGCGAACGGCCCGATCACGCCCGCCGGCACCGCGTACCAGAGGCCCGGCCCCGCCCCACCCGCCGGTGGCGGTCACCGCCACCGCGAGCACCGCGGCGGCGGCCGTCTGCGAGAGCACCACCACCGTCAGCGCGGGCAGCCGCCGGGTGATCGCCCCGCCCCCGTAGTCGGCGACGCCCCACAGCAGGCTGGCGAGCAGCGCGAAGGCGGCGCTCACGGGGCGGCGGAGCAGGAGGCGGACAGCATGGTGGACCTCGCAGTACAGTCGGTGGATCTGTCGATGCCGCCGCAGCATAGTTCAACCCACTGCACTGCCCCAACCAGAATATTGGACTGCCCGTGCCGGACGCCGATCTCGTCACCCAGGCCCTCGCCCGCAACCTCAAACGGCTGCGCCTCGAACGCGGCCACACCCTGGACGCCCTGGCCGCCCGCTCCGGGGTCAGCCGCGGCATGGTCGTCCAGATCGAACAGGCCCGCACCAACCCCAGCATCGGCACCGTGGTCCGGCTCGCCGACGCGCTGGGCGTCTCGATCGCCCGGCTGCTCGACTACGACGCCTCCGCCGCCGTCCGGATCGTCCCCGTCGAGGACGCCGTCCGGCTGTGGACCGGCCCCGGCGGCGGCAGCGGCACCCTGCTCGGCGGCACCGAGGCCCCCGGCCCGCTGGAGCTGTGGTCCTGGCACCTGCAGCCCGGCGAGAGGCACGACTCCGACCCGCACCCGCCCGGCACCGTCGAGATCGCCCGGGTCGACGAGGGCGTCCTCACCCTCACCCTGGACGGCCGCGACCACCTCGTCCCGGCCGGCTCCACCGCCTCCTACGAGGCCGGCACCGCCCACGGCTACCGCAACGACGGCGACGCGCCGTGCCTGGTCACCATGGTGGTCTCGGTCCCCCCGCCCGGCGCATAGCGAAAGGGCCCCGGGCGAACCCGGGGCCCTCCAGCGGCCGTTCAGTGGCCGTTCAGCCGCCGTACCGGCGCCGGTACAGCTCGACCCGGCCCTCGGTGTCCATCAGGCGGGCCCTGCCGGTGTAGAACGGGTGGCTCGCCGAGGACGTCTCCACGTCCACCACCGGGTACGTCCGCCCGTCCGCCCACGCGACCGTCCGGTCGCTCCAGGCGGTGAAGGGGGCACCCCCGGCCGAAGGCTGGGGGAGGGTCAGGAACGACAGGCCCCCGGTCTTGTCGCGGAACACCACCGGACGGTACTCGGGGTGAATTCCCTGCTGCATGGCTGCTCCTCCTCGTCGTGCGTGTGCCGGTCGGACGGGCCCCGCGGTCAGCGGGCCTCGCGGAACTCCACGTGGCGCCCCGCCACCGGGTCGAACTTCTTCAGGACCATCCGGTCCGGGTCGTTGCGGCGGTTCTTCCGCGTCACGTACGTGAACCCGGTGCCCGCCGTGGACCGGAGCGTGACCACCGGTCGCAGCTCGCTGCGTGCCATCGCCTCTGCCTCCCTCTCCCGGCAACGATTGCCGTTTTCACTACGCCACAACGCGAGGCCCCCCGCCCGCATTCCCGCCCCCGTCCGCCGGTCCCGACAGGCGCCCTGGGGCCCCCGTTCGTAGGCTCGGACCATGTCCGACGCGCACGCCGCCCGACGCGAACGCCTCCGCGAGTACTGCAGCGCCTCCGGGGCCGACGCCGCGCTCATCACGCGCGCCGCCAACGTCCGCTACCTGACCGGCTGCCCGCCGCTGGGCGCCGCGCTGCTGCTCACCCGCGAGCGCGCGGTGCTCGCGGTGCCCGAGGACGCGGAGCCCGCCGAGGGCGGCGAGGACGGCGAGCGCAGGCTCGACGCGGAGGTCACCCGGCTGCCGGTGCCCGCCGAGGCCGACGCCGCGTCCTCCGCCGCCGAGGCCGCCGCCCGGCTCGGGGTGCGCGACCTCGCGGTCGAGGAGCACGACCTCACGGTGGCCCGGCACCGCACCGTCGCCCGGGCCGTCGGCCCGGCCCGGCTGCTGGACCTGGACCGGGCCGTGGAGCGGCTGCGGGTGGTCAAGGACGAGTACGAGATCGCCGACCTGCGGATCGCCGCCGAGATCGCCGACCAGGCCCTCGGCGAGCTGCTCGAGTCGATCCTGGTCGGCCGCACCGAGCGGCACCTGGCGATGGAGCTGGAGCGCCGGATGATCGACCACGGCGCCGACCGGGCCGCCTTCCCGGTCTCCGTCGGCACCGGCAGCCACTCCGGCCTCGAACACCACCGGCCCACCGACCGCCGGGTCGAGGAGGGCGACTTCCTCACCGTCGCGCTCGGCGCCCGCTACCGCGGCTACGGCATCTCCACCGCCCGCACCTTCGTGATCGGCGCCGCCCCCGCCGCCTGGCAGGTCGAGCTGCACCGGCTGGTCTTCCGCGCCCAGCGGGCCGGCCGGGAGGCCCTCGGTCCCGGCGTCGAGCAGCACGTCCCGGACGACGCGGCCCGCTCGATCCTCCAGGCCGCGGGCCACGCCGAACGCTCCGTCCACGCCCTGGGGCACGGCATCGGCCTGGAGATCCGGGAGGCTCCGCGCCTGGGGCCCGCCGACATGGGTAAACTGGACAACCGCGTGCCGGTCACCGTCGGCCCCGGGGTGCATCTCCCGGGTCGTGGCGGGGTCCGGATCGAGGACACGCTCGTGGTGCGGCCTCCCGAGGAGGGCGGGCCCGAGCTGCTCACCATCACCACCAAGGAGCTCCTCGCGCTGTGACCGGAAGCGGTCCCGGCGGCGCGCGGCTTGGTGTTCCTTGACAGCGGACATATCAGGAGTAAGTGCGCCCGTGGCTACCACGAACGATCTCAAGAACGGCATGGTCCTCAAGCTGGACGGCGGCAAGCTCTGGACCGTCGTCGAGTTCCAGCACGTCAAGCCCGGCAAGGGCCCGGCCTTCGTGCGCACCAAGCTGAAGGAGGTCCTGTCCGGCAAGGTCGTCGAGAAGACCTTCAACGCGGGCATCAAGGTCGAGACCGCCAACGTCGACAAGCGGACCATGCAGTACTCCTACCGCGACGGCGACGCGTTCATCTTCATGGACATGGACACCTACGACCAGGTCCCGGTCGACTCCGCCACCGTCGGCGACGCCGCCAACTACCTGCTCGAGGGCTTCGAGGCCCTGGTCGCGCAGAACGAGGGCGTCCCGCTGTACGTCGAGCTCCCCGCCGCGGTCGAGCTGGTCATCGCCGAGACCGAGCCGGGCCTGCAGGGCGACCGCTCCACCGGCGGCACCAAGCCCGCCACCCTGGAGACCGGCGCCGAGATCCAGGTGCCGCTGTTCGTCACCACCGGCGAGAAGGTCAAGGTCGACACCCGCGACGGCAGCTACCTCGGCCGGGTCAAGTAACCGTGGCCTCTGCTCGTAGCAAGGCCCGCACCCGGGCCTTCCAGATCCTGTTCGAGGCGGACCACCGCGGCGTGTCCCCCGAGCGGGTGCTCGCCGACTGGATCGCGCGGGCCCGCGACCCCCGCCCCGACGAGGGCATCCCGCAGGTCGCGGAGTACACCATGCAGCTGGTCGAGGGCTACGCGCAGCACGCGCGCACCATCGACGACCTGATCTCCACCTACGCGGTGGGCTGGACGCTCGACCGGATGCCGGTCGCCGACCGGAACGTGCTCCGGCTCGGCGCGTACGAGCTGATCTGGGAGGACGGCACGCCCGACGCGGTGGTCCTGGACGAGTCGGTGGAGATCGCCAAGGAGTACTCCACGGACGAGTCGCCGGCCTTCGTGAACGGCCTGCTCGCCCGCTTCATGGAGCTCAAGCCGAGCATTCGGCGCTGAGCACCAGCACGCCCCTTCGGAGGCCGCCGGACCTGTCGGTCCGGCGGCCTCCGCGCGTAAGCTACCGGCAAGTAATGTTTTTGCCCGCTGCGCAGAAGGGCCGCGAAGCCATGCCGGAAACCACCACCGCGTCCGAGTTCGACCGGGGCATCGCCCTCGCCCCGCACCCCGACGAGCCCGGCCGCTACGACGGCGAGCTCGGCGGGGGCTGGCAGATCGGCGGCGGCGTCAACGGCGGCCTGCTGCTCGCCTTCGCCGCGCACGCGCTCGCCCTCGAAGCCGGACCGGCGCACCCGCACCCGCTCACCGTCAGCGGCACCTACGTCTCCGCCTCCCGGCCCGGGCCGGCGACCGTCCGCACCGAGATCGTCCGGCGCGGCCGCAGCCTCGCCACCGGCAGCGCGATCCTCTCCCAGGGCGGCGAGGAGCGGCTGCGGGTCACCGCCTCGTTCACCGACCTTGCCGCGCTCGACGACGAGGTCGCCACCACCGCGCTGCCGCCGACCCTGCCCACGCCCGAGCAGTGCATCGGCATCGAGCACGCCCCGCGCGAACTCATCGCCCAGGCCGCCCTGTTGGAGCGCCTCGACCTGCGCCTCGACCCCGCCACCGTCGGCTGGGCGCTCGGCCAGCCCTCCAAGGAGGGCCGCATCCAGGGCTGGTTCCGGCTCGCCGACCGGCGCCCCGCCGACCCGCTCTCCCTGCTGCTCACCGCCGACGCCCTCCCCCCGGTCACCTTCGACCTCGGCCGCCCCGGCTGGGCCCCCACCATCGAACTCACCGTCCACCTCCGCGCCCTCCCCGCCGACGGCTGGCTCCGGGTCTCGCACGCCACCCGCAACGTGGCCGGCGGCTACTTCGAGGAGGACTGCGAGATCTGGGACGAGAACGGCCGACTGGTCGCCCAGTCCCGCCAGTTGGCCAAGACCCCGCGCTGACCCGCGGGCGGTGCACGGTCAGTTGCAGAGTTGTGACAGGCCGTGTGTGTGGGGCGGGTGTGGGCGGGGAGGACTGGGGCAGCAGTTGCTCGACCGAGAGACCCGGGAGCCACCCATGTCCAGGAACAGCCGCCGGCCGCGCCGGCTCAGCGGGGAGCCCTCGTGCCGGGGCGAAGAGGTCTTCGTGACGGGGATCCTCACCAGCGAGGCGGACTTCCGGCGGGTGCGGGCCTGGCGGGTGACGGACGCGGCGGACTACCCGACGTACCTGCGGGAGGCCGGGGAACTGCTGGCCGGGGCGGTGGAGGAGTACGGGACGGTCCGGGCCCGGATGTTCCACCCGGAGGACTTCGCCGACTACTGCCTGCTGCACGGGCTGGACGTGCGGGAGCAGGCCGCGCGGGACGGCTACCTGGTCAACCCGCCGCTGCAGACCCAGCTGGTGACGTACCGCGGGGAGGACCTGGCGGACTTCCTGCCGCGGCTGGTCCGGGCCCGCGAGGGCGGGCTGGCGCTGCGGTACGCGGACCTGCTGATGGACGGGGCGCTGTGCGGCCCGGAGCACGCGGCGGCCGACCCGCGGGCGCGGTGGACGTACCAGCAGGCGTCCGAGGTGTTCCGCCGGGTGCTGGTCGGCGCGGGCTGCGGGGCGTACGAGTTCCGGGTGGTGGTGGACGCGCCGGGCGGGCCGCTGGAGGCCCGGGCGCGGGTGCTGCACTGGGAGGACGGCGCGGTCCGGATCAACGACGAGGACCTGGACCTGGTCACCGCGGTGCTGTGCGCCGGGCTGTACTGCGAACTGCCGGGCGCCGCGGTGCTGCACGGGACGCAGGGCTCGGGCGCGCTGTGCGGCGAGTACCGGCAGGTGGCCTGGGCCTGGCGGAGCACCGGGTACGAGTGGTCGCCGGCCGAGCTGGCGGTGGCCGGGGTCGCGGCGGGCCCCGGGTTCAGCCTGGGCACGGTGGTCTGAGGACGCGCAGCAGCGGGGCGGGAGACCGGAACTTCCGGTCTCCCGCCCCGCTGTGACGTTTCTTCAAACGGGCGACTGGCCGACCGAGGTCAGCTGGCGTCCTCCTCGCGGACGGCGCGGCGCGCATCCGGGTTCAGCACGCCCCAGCTGATCAGCTGCTCGGTGAGGATCGAGGGGGACTGGTCGTAGATGACGGCCAGCGTGCGCAGGTCGTCCTGGCGGATCGAGAGCACCTTGCCGTTGTAGTCGCCGCGCTGCGACTGGATGGTCGCGGCGTAGCGCTGCAGCGGGCCGGCCTTCTCGGACGGGACCTGGGTGAGGCGCTCCAGGTCGAGCACCAGGCGCGGCGGCGGCTCGGCGGCGCCGCCCGGGGTGCCGCCGGGCAGCAGCTCCTGGACCGGCACGCCGTAGAACTCGGCCAGCTCGGCGAGGCGCTGCACGGTGACCGCGCGGTCGCCGCGCTCGTAGGAGCCGACGACCACAGCCTTCCAGCGACCCTGGGACTTCTCCTCGACGCCGTGCAGGGAGAGCCCCTGCTGAGTGCGGATCGCCCGGAGCTTGGCTCCGAGCTGCTTCGCGTAGTCGCTGGACAATGGATCTCCCCGGACGAGATTGCTTCGCGTGCGCTGAAAAGTGAGCGACGACAGGTCCCTGCAGAGCACCTTCGTAACTCACTGTGAGGTTACGTAGAGTGAGGGTTGCGCGTCAAGCCGAATGGGGCACTCGTGCGAACGGGCGGCGAACGGCCTTCGATCAGCACGCTGCTACCATGGGCGAGGCTCCGGCTGCGGCCGGAAACCATTCCAGACATCCTTTAAGACCGTCCCGTGAGGCGGAGAAGGAGGTCCGCTTCGGCATGACCACACCCAGTTCACCCCCCCGCGCCCCGCACCAGGTGCTGGACGCCACCGACATCGCCCGGGTCATCACCCGGATCGCCCACGAGATCGTGGAACGCGCCAAGGGCGCGGAGGACGTGGTGCTGCTCGGCATCCACACCCGCGGTGTCCACCTCGCCCGCCGGCTGCAGGGCAAGCTGACCCAGATCACCGGCCGGGACATCCCGTTCGGGACGCTGGACATCACCATGTACCGGGACGACCTGCGGCTGAAGCCCGCCCGGGCCCTGGAGCACACCGAGATCCCGGCCGAGGGCATCGACGGCAAGCTGGTGATCCTGGTCGACGACGTGCTGTTCTCCGGCCGGACCATCCGGGCCGCGCTCGACGCGCTCAGCGACATCGGCCGCCCGCGCGCCGTCCGCCTCGCCGTCCTGGTCGACCGCGGGCACCGCGAACTCCCCATCCGCGCCGACTACGTGGGCAAGAACCTGCCCACCTCCCTGCGCGAGGCCGTGCAGGTCCGGCTGGCCGAGTCCGACGGGCTGGACACCGTCCTGCTGGGCGACCGCGACTACGCCGCCCGCTCCTCCCAGGCCCTTGCGGCCGACACCGAACTCCCGGAGTAGAACCGCGTGAAGCGCCACCTCGTCTCCACCGCCGACCTCGGCCGCGACGACGCCCTGCTGATCCTGGACACCGCCGAGGAGCTCTCCCAGTTCTCCGGACGGGCCGTCAAGAAGCTGCCCACGCTGCGCGGGCGCACCGTCGTCAACCTGTTCTTCGAGGACTCCACCCGCACCAAGACCTCCTTCGAGGTCGCCGAGAAGCGGCTGTCCGCGGACGTCATCAACTTCTCCGCCAAGGGCTCCTCGGTCTCCAAGGGCGAGAGCCTCAAGGACACCGCGCTGACCCTGCAGGCGATGGGCGCCGACGCGGTGGTCATCCGGCACCACGCCTCCGGCGCGCCCGCCCGGCTGGCCGGCTCGGACTGGCTGCACGGCTCGGTGATCAACGCCGGCGACGGCACCCACGAGCACCCCACCCAGGCCCTGCTGGACGCCTTCACCCTGCGCCGCCACCTCAACCCGGGCGCCGGGCGGGACCTGGCCGGCCGCAAGGTCGCCATCGTCGGCGACATCCTGCACAGCCGGGTCGCCCGCTCCAACGTGCACCTGCTGACCACGCTCGGCGCCGAGGTCACCTTCGTCGCCCCGCCGACCCTGCTGCCGATCGGCATCGAGACCTGGCCGTGCGAGGTCTCCTACGACCTCGACAGCGTGCTGCCCAAGGCCGACGCGGTGATGATGCTGCGGGTCCAGCGCGAGCGGATGAACGCCGCGTTCTTCCCCACCGAGCGCGAGTACTCCCGCCGCTACGGGCTGGACGGCGCCCGGCTGGCCAAGCTGCCCGAGCACGCCATCGTGATGCACCCCGGCCCGATGGTCCGCGGCATGGAGATCACCGCCGAGGTCGCCGACTCGCCGCGCTGCACCGTGGTCGAGCAGGTCGCCAACGGCGTCTCGGTCCGGATGGCCGTGCTCTACCTGTTGGTCGGCGGCGCCACCCTCGCCGACGCCCCCCGCACCACCGAACTCCCGGAGGCCGCCCAGTGACCACCTACCTGATCCGCAACGCCCAGATCCTCGGCGGCGCCCCCCAGGACATCCACATCGTCGACGGCGCCTTCGCCGCGATCGGCGAGGGCCTCGACGTCCGGGCCGACATCGACATCGACGCGCACGGCCTGATCGCCCTGCCCGGCCTGGTCGACCTGCACACCCACCTGCGCGAGCCCGGCCGGGAGGACGCCGAGACCGTGCTGACCGGCACGCGGGCCGCCGCCATGGGCGGGTACACCGCCGTGCACGCGATGGCCAACACCTTCCCGGTCGCCGACAGCGCCGGCGTGGTCGAGCAGGTCTGGCGGCTGGGCCGCGAGTCCGGCTACTGCGACGTGCAGCCGGTCGGCGCCGTCACCGTCGGCCTGGAGGGCAAGCAGCTCGCCGAGCTCGGCGCGATGCACGACTCCGCCGCCGGGGTGCGGGTCTTCTCCGACGACGGCAAGTGCGTGGACGACGCGGTGATCATGCGCCGCGCGCTGGAGTACGTGAAGGCCTTCGACGGCGTGATCGCCCAGCACGCCCAGGAGCCGCGGCTGACCGCCGGCGCCCAGATGAACGAGGGCCAGGTCTCCGGCGAGCTCGGCCTCGGCGGCTGGCCCGCCGTCGCCGAGGAGTCGATCATCGCCCGGGACGTGCTGCTCGCCGCGCACGTCGGCTCCCGGGTGCACATCTGCCACCTGTCCACCGCCGGGTCGGTCGAGATCGTCCGCTGGGCCAAGGGCAAGGGCTGGGACGTCACCGCCGAGGTCACCCCGCACCACCTGCTGCTCACCGACGAGCTGGTGCGCTCCTACGACCCGGTGTACAAGGTCAACCCGCCGCTGCGCACCGCCGCCGACGTCGAGGCGCTGCGCGAGGCGCTGGCCGACGGCACCATCGACGCCGTCGCCACCGACCACGCCCCGCACCCCGCGGAGGACAAGGACTGCGAGTGGGCGGTCGCCGCGATGGGCATGGTCGGGCTGGAGACCGCGCTGTCGGTCGTGCAGCAGACCATGGTCGACACCGGCCTGCTGAACTGGGAGGGCGTCGCGGACCGGATGTCGCACCGGCCGGCCCGGATCGGGCGGCTGACCGGCCACGGACGGCCCATCTCGGTGGGCGAGCCTGCCAACCTGGTGCTGTTCGATCCCGCGTACCGTGGAGTCGTGAACCCCGACACCTTCGCCACCCGCTCCCGCAACACCCCGTACAAGGGCATGGACCTGCCCGGCCGGGTGCACGCCACCTTCCTGCGCGGTGAGGCCACCGTGCTGGCCGGCGAACTGGTCGAGCGCTGATGCCGCTCGCCACCGAGAAGGGCCACGTCACCGACTGGCCCGGGTACATCGGTGCGACGGTCGGCCTGCTGATCCTGATCGCGCTGGTGTACTGGCTGATGCGGCAGGGCTGGAACTGGCGGCGCACCCTCCAGTCCGACCTGCCCGAACTGCCCGCGGTGCCCGCGGAGACCGGCTCGGCGCTGCTGGCGGCGCCCGGCCGCTACCACGGCTCCACCACCGCCGGGAACTGGCTGGACCGGGTCGTCGCGCACGGCCTCGGCACCCGCAGCCTGGCCGGACTGACCCTCACCGAGCGGGGCCTGCTGGCCCGCCGCCCCGGCGAGGCCGACCTGTGGATCCCCGCCGCGGCGCTCACCGGCGCCCGCACCGACTCCGGCATCGCCGGGAAGGTCGTGCCGAGCGGACTGCTGGTGGTCGGCTGGACGCTCGGCGACCGCGCCCTGGAGAGCGGGTTCCGGCTGGACGCCGCCGACGGGCACGACGACTGGGTCGAAGCCGTCGAGGCACTAGTGACACGTACGAAGACGATGAAGACGGAAGAGGCCGCCACATGACCGCACCTGCCCCCACCACGCAGCGCACCAGGCGGGAGCGCACGTCGTTTGATCGGCCCGTCGCCGTGCTCGTCCTGGAGGACGGCCGGACCTTCCGCGGCCAGGCGTACGGCGCGGTCGGCGAGACCTTCGGCGAGGCGGTCTTCAACACCGGCATGTCCGGCTACCAGGAGACCCTGACCGACCCGTCCTACCACCGCCAGGTGGTCGTGATGACCGCCCCGCAGATCGGCAACACCGGCTGGAACGACGAGGACGACGAGTCGCAGCAGATCTGGGTGTCCGGCTACGTGGTCCGCGACCCCGCCCGGGTCGCCTCCAACTGGCGCTCGAAGCGCTCGCTGGACGAGGAGCTGGAGCGCCAGGGCGTCGTCGGCATCAGCGGGATCGACACCCGCGCGCTCACCCGCCACCTGCGCGAGCGCGGCGCGATGCGGGTCGGCATCTTCTCCGGCCCGGCCGTCGCCGACCAGGCGGCGCTGCTCGCCAAGGTGCAGCAGGCCCCGGAGATGAAGGGCGCCGACCTGTGCGCCGAGGTCGCCACCAAGGAGGCCTACGTCGTCCCGGCGATCGGTGAGAAGAAGTTCACCGTCGCCGCCGTGGACCTGGGCATCAAGGGCATGACCCCGCACCGGATGGCCGAGCGCGGCATCGAGGTGCACGTGCTGCCCGCGAACAGCTCGGTGGAGGACATCTACGCCGTGCAGCCCGACGGCGTGTTCTTCTCCAACGGCCCCGGCGACCCGGCCACCGCCGACCGCCAGGTCGAGGTGCTGCGCGGCGTGCTGGCGAAGAAGACCCCGTTCTTCGGCATCTGCTTCGGCAACCAGCTCCTGGGCCGGGCCTTCGGGTTCGGCACCTACAAGCTCAAGTACGGCCACCGCGGCATCAACCAGCCGGTGCAGGACCGCAGCACCGGCAAGGTCGAGGTGACCGCGCACAACCACGGCTTCGCCGTGAACGCGCCGCTGGACCAGGTGAGCGACACCCCCTTCGGGCGGGTCGAGGTCTCCCACGTCTGCCTCAACGACGACGTGGTCGAGGGCCTGCAGGCGCTCGACGTCCCCGCCTTCAGCGTGCAGTACCACCCCGAAGCGGCTGCCGGCCCGCACGACGCCGCGTACCTCTTCGACCGCTTCGTAGAGCTCATGGAGGGCCAGCGTGCCTAAGCGCACCGACATCAAGTCCGTCCTGGTGATCGGCTCCGGCCCGATCGTCATCGGCCAGGCGGCGGAGTTCGACTACTCGGGTACGCAGGCCTGCCGGGTGCTCAAGGCCGAGGGGCTGCGGGTCATCCTGGTCAACTCCAACCCGGCCACGATCATGACCGACCCGGAGATCGCCGACGCCACCTACGTCGAGCCGATCACCCCCGAGTTCGTCGAGAAGATCATCGCCAAGGAGCGCCCCGACGCGCTGCTGCCGACCCTGGGCGGCCAGACCGCGCTGAACACCGCGATCTCCCTGCACAAGGCCGGCACGCTGGAGAAGTACGACGTCGAGCTGATCGGCGCCGACGTCGACGCCATCAACAAGGGCGAGGACCGCGAGCTCTTCAAGGGCGTCGTCGAGGCCGTCAAGGCCAAGATCGGGTACGGCGAGTCCGCCCGTTCGGTGATCTGCCACTCGATGGACGACGTGCTGGCCGGCGTGGAGACGCTGGGCGGCTACCCCGTCGTCGTGCGCCCGTCCTTCACCATGGGCGGCGCCGGCTCCGGCTTCGCGCACGACGAGGAGGACCTGCGCCGGATCGCCGGACAGGGCCTGACCCTCTCGCCGACCACCGAGGTGCTCCTGGAGGAGTCCATCCTCGGCTGGAAGGAGTACGAGCTGGAGCTGATGCGCGACAAGCACGACAACGTGGTCGTCGTCTGCTCCATCGAGAACTTCGACCCGATGGGCGTGCACACCGGTGACTCGATCACCGTCGCCCCGGCGATGACCCTCACCGACCGCGAGTACCAGATCCTGCGCGACATCGGCATCGCCGTGATCCGCGAGGTCGGCGTCGACACCGGCGGCTGCAACATCCAGTTCGCGGTCAACCCCGTCGACGGCCGGGTCATCGTCATCGAGATGAACCCGCGCGTCTCGCGCTCCTCCGCGCTGGCCTCCAAGGCGACCGGCTTCCCGATCGCCAAGATCGCCGCGAAGCTCGCCGTCGGCTACACGCTGGACGAGATCCCCAACGACATCACCGAGCAGACCCCGGCCTCCTTCGAGCCGACCCTCGACTACGTCGTCGTCAAGGTGCCGCGGTTCGCGTTCGAGAAGTTCCCGTCCGCCGACGCCACGCTGACCACCACCATGAAGTCGGTCGGCGAGGCCATGGCGATGGGCCGCAACTTCCCCGAGGCGCTGAACAAGGCGCTGCGCTCGCTGGAGAAGAAGGGCTCGCAGTTCAGCTGGGTCGGGGAGGTGGGCGACAAGGACGAGCTGCTGGTCAAGGCCCAGGTTCCGACCGACGGGCGGATCAACACCGTCATGCAGGCGATCCGGGCCGGCGCCACCCCGGAGGAGGTGTTCGACGCCACGAAGATCGACCCGTGGTTCGTCGACCAGCTCTTCCTGATCCACGAGATCGCCGTCGAGCTGGGCGAGGGCGACAAGCTCGACCCGGAGCTGCTGCGGCACGCCAAGCGGCACGGCTTCTCCGACCAGCAGATCGGCGAGATCCGCGGCCTGAAGGCCGACGTGGTCCGCGAGGTGCGGCACGCGCTCGGCATCCGCCCGGTGTTCAAGACCGTCGACACCTGCGCCGCCGAGTTCGCCGCCAAGACCCCGTACTTCTACTCGTCCTACGACGAGGAGAGCGAGGTCGCGCCGCGCACCAAGCCCGCCGTGATCATCCTGGGCTCCGGCCCGAACCGGATCGGCCAGGGCATCGAGTTCGACTACTCCTGCGTGCACGCCTCCTTCGCGCTGGCCGACGCCGGGTACGAGACCGTGATGGTCAACTGCAACCCGGAGACCGTCTCCACCGACTACGACACCTCCGACCGGCTCTACTTCGAGCCGCTCACCCTGGAGGACGTGCTGGAGATCGTCCACGCCGAGCAGCAGGCCGGACCGCTGGCCGGCGTGATCGTCCAGCTCGGCGGCCAGACCCCGCTCGGCCTGGCGCAGGCGCTCAAGGACAACGGCGTGCCGATCGTCGGCACCCCGCCGGAGGCGATCCACCTCGCCGAGGAGCGCGGCGCGTTCGGCCGGGTGCTGAAGGAGGCGGGCCTGCCGGCCCCCAAGCACGGCACCGCGTTCTCCTTCGAGGAGGCCAAGGCGATCGCCGACGAGATCGGCTACCCCGTGCTGGCCCGCCCGTCCTACGTGCTCGGCGGCCGCGGCATGGAGATCGTCTACGACGAGCCCTCGCTCGCCTCCTACCTGGAGCGGCACGCCGGCCTGATCTCCGAGCACCCCGTGCTGATCGACCGCTTCCTCGACGACGCCGTCGAGATCGACGTGGACGCGCTCTACGACGGCCAGGAGCTCTACCTGGGCGGCGTCATGGAGCACATCGAGGAGGCCGGCATCCACTCCGGTGACTCCGCGTGCGCGCTGCCGCCGATCACCCTCGGCGGGTACGACATCAAGCGGCTGCGCTCGGCCACCGAGGGCATCGCCAAGGGCGTCGGCGTGCGCGGCCTGATCAACATCCAGTTCGCGCTCTCCGGCGACATCCTGTACGTGCTGGAGGCCAACCCGCGCGCCTCCCGCACCGTGCCGTTCACCTCCAAGGCCACCGCCGTGCCGCTGGCCAAGGCCGCCGCCCGGATCTCGCTCGGCGCCACCGTCGCCGAACTGCGCGCCGAGGGCCTGCTGCCGCGCGAGGGCGACGGCGGCACGCTGCCCGCCGACGCGCCGATCTCGGTCAAGGAGGCCGTCATGCCGTGGTCGCGCTTCCGCGACGTGCACGGCCGCGGCGTCGACACCGTGCTCGGCCCGGAGATGCGCTCCACCGGCGAGGTCATGGGCATCGACCGGGTCTTCGGCACCGCCTACGCCAAGTCCCAGACCGGCGCGTACGGCGCCCTGCCCACCAAGGGCAAGGTGTTCGTCTCGGTCGCCAACCGCGACAAGCGCAACCTGGTCTTCCCGGCCCGCGCGCTGGTCGAGCTCGGCTTCGAACTGCTCGCCACCACCGGCACCGCCGAGGTGCTCCAGCGCGGCGGCATCCCCGCCACCGTGGTGCGCAAGCACTCCGACGGCGAGGGCCCGAACGGCGAGCAGACCATCGTCCAGCTCATCCACGAGGGCGAGGTCGACCTGATCATCAACACCCCGTACGGCACCGGCGGCCGCCTCGACGGCTACGAGATCCGCACCGCCGCGGTCTCCCGGGGCGTGCCCTGCCTGACCACCGTGCAGGCGATGGGCGCGGCCGTGCAGGGCATCGCCGAGCTGCGGCGCGGCGAGGTCGGCGTGATGTCGCTGCAGGAGCACGCGGCACTGATCAACTCCGGCCGCAACTAGGTCGAAACCGTGGGGGGCACACCGGTCCGGTTGCCGGGTGCCCCCCACGTCCATGTCCCGGCTCGGCACGGCACGGCTTACGGAGGGTTGCCCGCGCGATGTACAAGCTCCTGTTCAACCTGGTGTTCAAGAAGATGGACCCGGAGAAGGCCCACCACCTGGCGTTCTTCTGGATCCGGCTGGCCCACTCGGTGCCCGGCCTGCGCTCCCTGGTGCGCGCCCTGCTCGCCCCGCGCGACCCCCGGCTGCGCACCACCGCGCTCGGCCTCGACCTGCCCGGGCCGTTCGGCCTCGGCGCGGGCTTCGACAAGAACGGCATCGGCATCGACGGCCTGTCGATGCTCGGCTTCGACTACGTCGAGATCGGCACCGTGACGGGCGAGCCGCAGCCCGGCAACCCCGCGCCCCGGCTGTTCCGGCTGGTCGAGGACCGCGCGCTGATCAACCGGATGGGCTTCAACAACCAGGGCTCCGCCCGGGTCGCCGCCCGCCTCGCCGCCCGCCCGCACACCAGCAACACCCCGGTGATCGGCGTCAACATCGGCAAGACCAAGGCCGTCCCGGAGGACGAGGCGACGGCCGACTACCTGAAGAGCGCGAAGGCGCTGGCACCGTACGCCGACTACCTGGTCGTCAACGTGTCCTCGCCGAACACCCCCGGGCTGCGCAACCTGCAGGCCGTGCGGGTGCTCGGGCCGCTGCTCTGGGACGTCCGCAAGGCCGCCGACGAGGTCACCAACCACCACGTGCCGCTGCTGGTGAAGATCGCCCCCGACCTCGCCGACGAGGACATCGACGAGATCGCCGACATGGCCCTGCACCTCGGCCTCGACGGCATCATCGCCACCAACACCACCATCGGGCGCGAAGGGCTGAAGACCCCCGCCGCCCGGATCGAGGAGATCGGCATGGGCGGCCTCTCCGGCGCCCCGCTCAAGGAACGCTCGCTCCAGGTGCTGGAACGCCTGCGCAAGCGCACCGACGGCCGGCTCGCCATCGTCTCCGTCGGCGGCATCGAGACCGCCGAGGACGCCTGGCAGCGCATCCTGGCCGGCGCCGACCTCGTCCAGGGCTACTCCGCGTTCATCTACGAGGGGCCGTTCTGGATGCGGAAGGTGCACAAGGGGCTGTCGGCGCGGCTGCGGGCCGCGGGGTACGCGACGATCGGGGACGCGGTGGGGAAGGGCAACCGGTAGTCGTCGGCCGCGTGGGCGTCGGGGGAGTGGGGCGGGCCTGTCGGTGCGGTTGCGGGGCTTCGGGTGCGCGAGGATCGGGGGCGCGGTCGGGAAGGGCAGCCGGTCGTCGTCGGCCGCGGCGGCAGGGCAGGAGCTGGGCAGGGCGGCCGTCGTGGCGGCGGGTGCGGAGGAAGGGACGGCGGGATGGCCAATCCGGTGGTGGCCCGGGCCGAGGTGCTCGGGGTCCGGGCCGACGGGCCCGGCCGGCGGGTCACGGTGCGCTGTGCGACGGCGGCGGCCCGGTTCCGGCCGGGGCACTTCGCCGCCCTCGCCGCTCCCGGGGAGCGCCGACGTGCTGCGCCGGGCCGCGCCGATCCTGCGCGCCGACGGCGAGGACCTCGACCTGCTGCTGCCCGCCGACCCGCCGGCCGTCCTCGACCTGATCGCCCCGCTCGGCACGCCCTACCCGCAGCCCGACACCCCCGGCTGCGCGCTGCTGCTCGGCGAGGACACCGCGGCCGGGCCGCTGCTCGCCCTCGCCGAACAGCTGCTCGCGGGCGGCAGCCAGGTCGCCTTCGTGCTCGCCGCACCGACCGCCGGGCGGCTGTACGGCGTCGACGCGGCCCGCGAGCTCACCGCCGACGTCCTGCTGCTCACCGCGGACGGCAGTGCCGGGCTCCCGCTCGGCGAGGACCCGGCCGCGCTGGTCGACCAGGCCCTGCGCGCGCTCGACGCCGACCTGCTGTACACCGCCGCCTCGCCCGGGCTCTCCGCGGCGGCGGTCGGCGCCGCGACGCTGCGCGGGGTGCGCAGCTGGACGGCGGTGGGCGCGGAACTGCCCTGCGGCACCGGGCTGTGCCTGGGCTGCGTGCTGCCGGTGCGTGACGCGGACGGTGTCAGCCGGCTGGTGCGGGCCTGCACCGAGGGGCCGGTCTTCGACGGCGCCCGGGTCCGCTGGGGCGGGCTGGGCACCGTGCCGGCGGACGTGGAAGGTGCGGGGGTGATCGCGTGACGGACCGTCAGAACGTCGACCTGACCGCGCCGTTGGGGTCCGGGACGGTGCCGAACCCGTTGTCCACGGCGGCGGGGTGCGCCGGGTTCGGGCGGGAGCTGGCGCGGTTCGTGCCGTTGGACGAGCTGGGGACGCTGACCACGCGGACGGTGCTGCCGCGGGCGGGGGCCGGGCTGCCGGGGCCGCGGATCGTCGCGGTGCCGGGCGGGGTGCTGAACGCCGTGGGCGGCCAGCAGCCGGGCATCGACGGGTTCCTGCGGCGCGAGCTGCCCTGGCTGGCGGAGCGGGGGGTGCGCACCGTGGTGTCGATCGGCGGGCACCGGCTGGAGGACTTCGCGGAGCTGGCCGCCCGGCTGGCGGGGCGGGACGGGGTGCGCGGCCTGGAGCTGAACCTGTCCGCGCCGGGCGCCGCCGACCGGGGGCTGCTGTTCGCGGCCAACCCGGCGGTCAGCTACGACGTGGTCGCCGCCGTGCGGGCCGCCGCGCCCGGGCTGCCGGTCTACGCCAAGCTGGCCCCCGACCAGGGGTCGGTCACCGAGGTCGCGGCCGCCTGCGTGGCGGCCGGGGCCGACGGCCTGTCGATGGTCAACACCGCCCGGGGCATGGCCATCGACCTGGACGCCCGCCGTCCCGCCCTGGGCGCGCCCGGCGGCCTGGGCGGCCTGTCCGGGCCGGCGCTGCGGCCGATCGCGGTGCGCTGCGTGTTCCAGGTGCACGCCGGGATGCGGGCCGGGCGGATGCCGACGGTGCCGATCCTCGCCATGGGCGGGGTGCGCACCGGCCGGGACGCCCTGGAGTTCACCCTGGCCGGCGCGTCCGGCGTCGCGGTCGGCTCGGAGCTGCTGCGCGACCCGACCGCACCGCTGCGGATCCTCGACGAGCTGCGGACGGAGCTCGCCGAGCGCGGCTTCGCCGCCTACACCGACGCGGTGGGGCTCGCCCACCGCACCACCACGACGGAAGACGGAAGACAGTAGATGACTGACAGCACGCCCTTCGGCGCCCGCCTGCGGACCGCCCTCGACACCCGGGGCCAGCTCTGCGTCGGCATCGACCCGCACGCCTCGCTGCTCACCGCCTGGGGGCTGAACGACG
Source organism: Kitasatospora sp. YST-16 (assembly GCF_026802215.1). Lineage (NCBI taxonomy): Bacteria > Bacillati > Actinomycetota > Actinomycetes > Kitasatosporales > Streptomycetaceae > Kitasatospora > Kitasatospora sp. YST-16. Next base: position 891,279 of record NZ_CP113837.1, on the reverse strand, counting down.
ACCTGGCCGGGCTGGAGACCTTCTCCCGCACCGTGGTCGAGGCGCTGGCGGACCGGGTCGCGGTGCTCAAGCCGCAGTCCGCGTTCTTCGAGCGCTTCGGCAGCCGCGGCATCGCCGTCCTGGAGCGCTCGGTGGCCGAGGCGCGGGAGGCCGGGGCGCTGGTGCTGATGGACGCCAAGCGCGGCGACATCGGTTCGACCATGGCCGCGTACGCCGAGACCTTCCTGTCCCCGGACAGCCCGCTGTTCTCGGACGCGCTCACCGTCAGCCCGTACCTGGGCTTCGGTTCGCTGCAGCCGGCCGTGGACCTGGCGCACGCCAACGGCTGCGGCCTGTTCGCGCTGGCGCTGACCTCCAACCCGGAGGGGCACGAGGTGCAGCGCGCGGTCGGGGCGGACGGGCAGAGCGTGGCGCAGGCGGTGCTGCGGCGGCTGGCGGCGGAGAACGCGGGCGCCGAGCCGCTGGGGTCGTTCGGCGCGGTGGTCGGCGCGACGCTCGCCGACGCCGGGGTGGACCTGGCGATCAACGGCCCGCTGCTGGCCCCCGGGGTGGGCGCGCAGGGCGCCACCGCGGCCGACCTGCCGCGGGTCTTCGGCGACCAGGTGCGCAACGTGGTGCCCTCGGTGAGCCGCGACGTGCTCCGGCACGGGCCGTCGGTGGCGGCGCTCCGGCAGGCCGCGCAGGCGTTCGTCAACGATGTGAGGGGCGTCACAAACGCATGAGCGCGGGGCCGTCAACTCGGTTGATTTGACCGGAAAACTCCCAGGTCGGCCCCTGCTGACCTGGACTTTTCGTGTTCTTTTCCTGACGCGGCGGCCCAAGTTGGGTAGTGTCCGGCGGTAGGACGCCAGTTGGCGGTGGTCACGGCCACCTCCGCAGGTCAGAGCCTGTGGCGTCCGGGCACCACCAAGTCATGGCTCATCCCTTCCATCCACACCTGAGGTGAACGGCGTGGCTCTTCCGCCCCTTACTCCCGAACAGCGCACCGCCGCGCTCGCCAAGGCCGCCGAGGCTCGCCGGAAGCGTGCCGACGTCAAGAACCGGCTGAAGCACTCGGGCGCCTCGCTGCACGACGTCATCAAGGCCGGCAAGTCCGACGACGAGGTCATCGGCAAGATGAAGGTCTCCGCCCTGCTGGAGTCCCTGCCGGGTGTCGGCAAGGTGCGCGCCAAGCAGATCATGGAGCGCCTCGGCATCTCCGAGAGCCGTCGCGTGCGCGGCCTCGGTACGAACCAGATCGCCTCCCTGGAGCGGGAGTTCGGCGGCGCGGCTTCCTGATTGGAGGCCGGTGTCAGCGGAACGTCCGCGATCCGGGATAATCGGTACATGAGTGAGCGTCCGCGGCTGACCGTGCTCTCCGGCCCCTCCGGGGTCGGCAAGAGCACGGTCGTCGCTCATATGAGGAAGCAGTTCCCCGAGGTCTGGCTGTCGGTGTCGGCGACGACCCGGCACCCGCGCCCCGGTGAGCGCGACGGCGTGCAGTACCACTTCGTCGACCACGAGCAGTTCGACAAGCTGGTGGCCAACGGCGAGCTGCTGGAGTGGGCGGTCTTCGCCGGGAACCGGTACGGGACGCCGCGGCAGGCGGTGCTCGACAAGCTCGACAAGGGCGAGCCGGTGCTGCTGGAGATCGACCTCCAGGGGGCCCGGCAGGTCAAGGAGTCGATGCCCGAGGCGCAGCTGGTCTTCCTGGCCCCGCCGAGCTGGGACGAGCTGGTGCGCCGGCTCACCGGCCGGGGCACCGAGCCGCAGGACGTCATCGACGAGCGGCTGGCGGTGGCGAAGGTCGAGCTGGCGGCCGAGTCGGAGTTCGACACGACGCTTGTCAACACCTCCGTCGAGCAGGTAGCGGCCGAACTGCTAGCCTTGCTCGGTGTAGCCTGACCGGATCGGCTGCATCCAGCCGATACCCGTAAAACCACTTCGGAAGGTTCAGCGTGTCCTCTTCGATGACCGCGCCCGAGGGCATCATCAACCCGCCGATCGACGAGCTGCTCGAGGCCACCGACTCCAAGTACAGCCTGGTGATCTACGCGGCCAAGCGCGCCCGCCAGATCAACGCGTACTACTCGCAGCTGGGCGAGGGCCTGCTCGAGTACGTCGGCCCGCTGGTCGACACCCACGTGCACGAGAAGCCGCTGTCGATCGCGCTGCGCGAGATCAACGCCGGCCTGCTCACCGCCGAGGCGGTCGAGGGCGCCTGAGCCCCCGAGAGTCCCTGCAGGGCCCGTTCCGATGCCGTCCGGCGTCGGGGCGGGCCCTGCGGCCGTGTGCGCCCGGTGCATCCGGTGCACCCGGTGTGCCCGGTGGCACGTCGCAGCCGTGCGCTGATGGGTCGTAAGGTGGGCGCGAGCCCGTCGCAGTGCCGTGATGAAGGAGAGCCGACCGTCATGAACGCGTCCCGTGTGGTCCTCGGGGTGAGCGGCGGGATCGCCGCCTACAAGGCCTGTGAACTGCTGCGGAGGTTCAGCGAGTCCGGGCACGAGGTCACGGTGGTGCCGACCGCGGCGGCGCTGCACTTCGTCGGGGAGGCGACCTGGGCGGCGCTGTCCGGGCGGCCGGCGGCGACCGAGACCTGGGAGCGGGTGCACGAGGTCCCGCACGTGCGGATCGGGCAGCGGGCGGACCTGGTGGTGGTCGCCCCGGCCACCGCGGACCTGCTGGCGAAGGCCGCCCACGGCCTGGCCGACGACCTGCTGACCAACACCCTGCTGACGGCCCGCTGCCCGGTGGTGTTCGCGCCCGCCATGCACACCGAGATGTGGGAGCACCCCGCCACCCAGGAGAACGTCGCCACGCTGCGGCGGCGCGGCGCGATCGTGATCGAGCCCGCGGTGGGCCGGCTCACCGGCGTCGACACCGGCAAGGGCCGGCTGCCCGACCCGGGCGAGATCTTCGCGGTCTGCCGCCGCGTGCTCCTGCGCGGTTCGCTGGAACAGGACCTGGCCGGCCGGCACCTGGTGGTCTCGGCGGGCGGCACCCGCGAGCCGCTTGACCCGGTGCGCTTCCTCGGCAACCGCTCCTCCGGCAAGCAGGGCTACGCGCTGGCCGCCACCGCGGTGGCCCGCGGCGCCCGGGTCACCCTGGTCGCCGCGAACACCGCGCTGCCCGACCCGGCCGGGGTGGACGTGGTCCGGGTCGGCACCGCGACGCAGCTGCGCGAGGCGGTGCTGAAGGCCGCCGAGGACGCCGACGCGGTGGTGATGGCCGCCGCGGTCGCCGACTTCCGGCCCGCCGAGTACGCCAGCGGCAAGATCAAGAAGGTGGACGGCGTCGAGCCCGCGCCGATCGTGCTGGTCCGCAACCCCGACGTGCTGGCCGAGGTCGCCGCCGACCGGGCCCGCGCCGGGCAGGTGGTGGTCGGCTTCGCCGCCGAGACCGACGACGTGCTGGCCAACGGCCGGGCCAAGCTCGCCCGCAAGGGCTGCGACCTGCTGGTGGTCAACGAGGTCGGCGACGGCAAGGCGTTCGGCCAGGACACCAACAGTGCCGTGCTGCTCGGCGCGGACGGCTCCGAGGTCCACATCGCGGACGGCCCCAAGGAGATCCTGGCGGACGCGGTCTGGGACCAGGTCGCCGCCCGGCTGCCCCGCGCCGGGGCCGGGGCGGAGCGTTAACCGCTGCAACGCCCCGAGTTGTCCCGGTAGTTGGATCCCCCCGGGCCGGTCGGTTCGGCCGCGACCCGTCCTGACCGGCGCAGACCGGCCGGTGTGATCCTCGACCGGACACGGCGGACCTTGCCGGGGAGTGCCCCGCGATCGGTAGCCGACCGTTACACTCCACTCCAGGAATCAAGTCTTTCCGGATGCCTCGGGACTTCCGAGCGCATTCAGTCAGCAGCCGCTGCAACCCCAGGGAGCGCTGTGTCTCGCCGCCTGTTCACCTCGGAGTCCGTCACCGAGGGACACCCCGACAAGATCGCTGACCAGATCAGCGACACCATCCTGGACGCCCTCCTCAAGGACGACCCGACCTCCCGCGTCGCCGTGGAGACCCTGATCACCACCGGCCTGGTGCACATCGCCGGCGAGGTCACCACCAAGGCGTACGCGCCGATCGCGCAGCTGGTCCGGGAGAAGATCCTGGAGATCGGCTACGACTCGTCCAAGAAGGGCTTCGACGGCGCCTCCTGCGGCGTGTCGGTGTCGATCGGCTCGCAGTCCCCGGACATCGCGCAGGGCGTGGACACCGCCCACGAGCACCGGGTCGAGGGCGACGTCGAGGACGAGCTGGACCGCCAGGGCGCCGGCGACCAGGGCCTGATGTTCGGCTACGCCTGCGACGACACCCCCGAGCTGATGCCGCTGCCGATCACCCTCGCGCACCGGCTCTCCAGCCGGCTGAGCGAGGTCCGCAAGAACGGGACCATCCCCTACCTGCGGCCCGACGGCAAGACCCAGGTCACCATCGAGTACGACGGCGACCGCGCCGTGCGCCTGGACACCGTGGTGGTCTCCTCGCAGCACGCCAGCGACATCGACCTGGACTCGCTGCTCACCCCCGACATCCGGGAGTTCGTGGTCGAGCCCGAGCTCAAGGCGCTCGCCGACGAGGGCATCAAGCTGGTCACCGAGGGCTACCGGCTGCTGGTCAACCCGACCGGGCGCTTCGAGATCGGCGGCCCGATGGGCGACGCCGGCCTCACCGGCCGCAAGATCATCATCGACACCTACGGCGGCATGGCCCGCCACGGCGGCGGCGCCTTCTCCGGCAAGGACCCGTCCAAGGTGGACCGCTCGGCCGCGTACGCGATGCGCTGGGTCGCCAAGAACATCGTCGCCGCGGGCCTGGCCCGGCGCGCCGAGGTGCAGGTCGCGTACGCGATCGGCAAGGCCGAGCCGGTCGGCCTGTTCGTGGAGACCTTCGGCACCGAGACCGTCCCGGTGCTGAAGATCCAGGAGGCCGTCACCCAGGTCTTCGACCTGCGCCCGGCCGCGATCATCCGCGACCTGGACCTGCTGCGCCCGATCTACCAGCAGACCGCCGCGTACGGCCACTTCGGCCGTGAGCTGCCGGACTTCACCTGGGAGCGCACCGACCGGGTCGACGCGCTGAAGGCCGCCGTCGTGGGCTGAACGGTGTAGTGCGAACGGAGCCGTCCGTCGGGAGTTTCCTCCTGGCGGGCGGCTCCGTCGTCGTGTCGGTGTTGTCGGGGGGTTCCGCTAGGTTGGGGGCGTGAGCAGCGCGGACGGCACCGGGGAGCAGTTGGCGTTCATCCGGGAGACGGTGCGCCGGGCGAAGCCGCGGGCCGCGCGCGGGGTGGTGCTCGCCGAACGGCAGCCGGTGGCCCGGGTGCTGGTCGACAAGGGCGTGCTGAGCCTCGACCAGTACTTCGACTACGCGGTGCCGGAGTCGATGTCCGAGGACGCCCGGCCCGGCGTCCGGGTCCGGGTCCGGTTCGGCGGCCGGGTCGGCGCGCACGGGCGGCGCGAGGGCGGGGCGCTGCACGACGGCTTCGTCGTCGAACGCCGGGACGACTCGGACTACGCGGGCCCGCTGGCCCCGCTGACCCGGGTGCTGTCGCCCGAGCGGGTGCTGGGGCCCGAACTGCTGCGGCTGTGCCGGGCCGTCGCCGACCGCTACGCCGGGACGCTGGCGGACGTGCTGCAACTGGCCGTCCCGCCGCGGCACGCCGGGGCCGAGAGCGAGCCGTCGCCGCGCCCGCTGCCGCCGCCGGGCGCCCCGGCGGTGGGCAGCTGGGAGCGGTACGTGCACGGCGCCGAGTTCCTGGCGTCGCTGGCCGGCGGGCACCCGCCGCGCGCGGTGTGGACGGCGCTGCCCGGCCCCGAGTGGCCGGGCGAGATCGCCCGGGCCGTCGCGGCGACGCTCGCCTCCGGGCGCGGCGCGCTGGTGGTGCTGCCCGACGGGCGGGCGGTGGCCCGGGTCGACGCGGCGCTGCACGACCTGCTCGGCGCCGGGCGGCACGTGGTGCTGGCCGCCGAGGCGGGCCCGCAGGAGCGCTACCGGCGCTGGCTGTCCGTCAGCCGCGGTTCGGTGCACGCCGCGATCGGCACCCGGGCGGCGGTGTTCGCCCCGGTGCGCGACCTCGGGCTGCTGGTGGTCTGGTCGGACGGCGACAGCAGCCACAGCGACCCCAACGCGCCCTACCCGCACGTGCGGGAGGTGGCGCTGCTGCGGGCCGCCGAGGAGGGCACGGCGGTGCTGCTCGGCGGCGTCTCGATGACGGTCGAGGCCGCGCAGCTGCTGCGCTCGGGCTGGGCCCGGCCGCTGGCCGCCGCCCGGGAGACCGTCCGGCTGACCGCGCCCCGGGTGCGCACCGTCACCGAGTACGACCAGGCCCGGGACGGGGCGGCGCAGGCCGCCCGGCTGCCGTCGGTGGCCTGGGAGACCGCGCACGAGGCGCTGACCCGGGGGCCGGTGCTGGTGCAGGTCCCGCGGCGGGGCTACGCGCCCCGGCTGGCCTGCGGGCGCTGCCGGGAGACGGCGCGCTGCCGGGCCTGCGGCGGGCCGCTGGAGTCGCCGGCGGCGGGCGCCGTGCTGGTGTGCTCGTGGTGCGGCACGGAGGAGCACGACTGGCACTGCGCCGAGTGCGGGTCGTTCCGGCTGCGGGCCGCGGTGGTCGGCGTCCGGCGGACGGCGGAGGAGCTGGGCAAGGCGTTCCCGCGCATCCCGGTCCGCACCTCCGGGCGGGACGCGGTGCTGGCGACGGTGCCGGGGGCGCCCGCGCTGGTGCTGGCCACGCCGGGCGCCGAACCGGTCGCGGAGGGGCCCGGGTACGCGGCGGCGCTGCTGCTGGACGGCTGGGCGCTGCTCAACCGGCCCGACCTGCGGGCCGGCGAGGAGGCGGTGCGGCGCTGGCTGACGGCGGCCGCGCTGGTCCGCCCGGCGACGGAGGGCGGCACGGTGGTGGTCGTCGCGGAGGCGGCGGCGCGGGCCGTGCAGGCGCTGGTGCGGTGGGACCCGGCCGGGCACGCGGGGACCGAACTCGACGAGCGGGAGGAGCTCAGGTTCCCGCCGGTCTCGCGGATGGCTTCGGTGACGGGGTCGGCGCGGGCGGTCGCCGACCTGCTGGGGCTGCTGCGACTGCCTGCGGGGGCGGACGTGCTGGGGCCGGTGCCGGTGTTCGGGGGGAACGGGGGCGGTGCCGGGGGTGCTGGTGCTTCGGGTGCTTCGGGTGCTTCGGGTGCTTTGGGGGGCGCCGGTGGTGCGGGGGGAGCGCGGGAGGAGGGGGTGGAGCGTGCGCTGGTGCGGGTCGCGCCGGGGCAGGGGGCGGCGCTGGCGTCCGCGCTGAAGGCGGCGCAGATCGCGCGGTTGGCGTTGCGGGGGGCGGAGACGGTGCGGATCCGGGTGGATCCGACGGACATTGGGTGAGGCGGACATCGGGTGAGACGGCGTCGGGTGGGGGTGCCGGGGCGCGCGGGGCGCGGGGGAGTGGTCGGCCGTGCTGCGGTTCCCCGCGCCCCTGGCGTTGCGACGTCCGGTGCCGGGGGCTCCAGCTGGGGCTTCCGGTTGCTTCCGGTTGAGGTGCTTCAGTTGGCGAAGCCGCCCCGGGGTTCGATGATCTCCAGGTTGGTGCCGTCGGGGTCGTTGAAGTAGGCGACCTTGGTGCCGAGGGCGGCGTCCGGGGTGACCTCGCCGGGGAGAAAGGTGTAGGTGTCGCCGAGGAAGTCGTAGCCGGCGTCCTTCATGCGGCGGTGGACGGCGTCGAGGTCGTCGACCTTGAAGCAGAGGTGCATGGAGCCGGGGCGGTTGGCGGCGCCGCGGGTGGGTTCGCCGATCGGGTCCTGGAACTGGATCAGGTCGATGCCGAGGTTGTTGTCCAGGTTGATGGTGGCGTACCGGAGCTTGGCGGTCGGCAGGCCCTGCGAGCGGCCGAAGGGGACGCTGTGCATGGTCTCGTCGGCGACGACCGGGTCGTTGCCGGTGAGGGCGCGGTAGAAGGCGATGGAGGCGTCCAGGTCGGAGACGGAGATGCCGACGTGGGCGGCGCGGGTGAGGTTGATGGGGGTGTCGGCCGCGGTCATGGGTCGATTCCTCTCGTACGCGTGGGTGGGGGTGGGGATGGGTGGGGGACGGCGTGCGGAATCGATTCTTCGCGGGGTGGCGGGGAGTGCGCGAGCGGCCGGATCCGTCCGGGGTGGTGAGGGATCCCCGGGTGGATCCGGCCGCTCGGTGCGGGGCTAGCGGGTGCGCTGGGGCATCAGCGGGCTGGCCTGGCGGGCCTGCGGGATCGGGGGCGGGCCGTCGCGGCGGCGTGCTCGGCCGTGGCGGCGGCGGCGGGCGGCGGCGGGGCGGCGGGGGTGTCGGTCTCGCGCGGGGCGGGGAGGAGTTCGCCGGTGGGGCGCCGCATGCCGTAGCGGCGGTGGACGGCCTGCTTGGTGACGCCGAGCGCGGAGCCGACCGAGTCCCAGGAGAAGCCGAGGGCGCGGTCGAACTCGACGGCGGCGGCGACCAGGGTCTCGACGCTCTCGCGCAGTTCCTGGGCGAGCCGGACGGTCGGGGCGGGGGCGCGACCGTAGACCACGAAGCCGGCGGAGGTGCTGGGGCGGCGGGGCCGGTAGACGTTGCCCAGTTGGGCGGTGAGCGTGCGCAGGGCGTCGACCTGGCGTCGGACCCGCTCGATGTCCCGCACCAGCAGGTGCAGGGACGCCCGGGCCCGGGCGTCGTGGTTGATCTGCTCGGCCATGGCCTCGTTGCCACCTCTCGGTCGGGTCGCGTGCTCGGGGCGCTCGCGCGTCCCGGTCAATTCGCATTGACCAACGCACGTCGGGTCGTTGGGTCACGCGCGGAGTGCGACTCGGGATATGCCAGTGGCCGCCCGAACCGGTGGCGGGGATTGCATAGACTTCCCGGAGGCCGCCGTTTCCGGACGGTCCTGTCGGTGCAGAGTCGGTGCAGAGGGAGTCGCAGTCTTGGCAGTTCAGCCGATCCGGATCTTCGGCGACCCGGTGCTGCGGGCGACCGCGAAGCCGGTGACCGTCTTCGACAAGGAGCTGCGGAAGCTGGTGAAGGACCTGACCGACACCATGCTGGAGGCTCCCGGGGCCGGGCTGGCCGCGCCGCAACTGGGCGTCTCGCTGCGGGTGTTCGCGTACAACGTGGACGGGGTGGTGGGCCACCTGATCAATCCGGACCTGTCGCTGAGCGAGGAGGAGCAGGACGGCCCCGAGGGGTGCCTGTCGCTGCCCGGCCTGCGGTTCGACACCAAGCGGGCGTACGGCGTGGTGGCCAGGGGCGTCAACATGCACGGGGAGCCGGTGACGGTGGAGGGCACCCAACTGCTGGCGCGGTGCATCCAGCACGAGACGGACCACCTGGACGGGATCATCTTCATCGACCGGCTGGACCGGGAGGCCCGGAAGGCCGCGATGAAGGCGATCCGGGAGACCGACTGGGGCGGCGGTCCGGCGCCGACGGTGCGGGTCTCGCCGCATTCCACCTTCGGGCCGATCCGCTGACGGTTCGTCCGCTGATCATGTGTTGAGGTTGTGCGGAAATACGGTTGTCGGGGGCCGGAGGGCGGTTGCCCGGCGGTCGCTCGGCGGCCGGCCGGTGGCCGTTCGTCGGCTGTTCGGCGGGTATTTCCCGGCAATCAGATGTTCCGACCGTTCGAATCCAGTGAAAGGCCCCCGCCCGTGCGTCTCGTCTTCGCCGGCACCCCCGAGGTCGCCGTTCCCGCCCTGGACGCCCTGCTGGCCTCCCGGCACGAGGTGGTCGCCGTGGTGACCCGCCCCGACGCGCCGGCCGGGCGCGGCCGCAAGCTGGTGGCCAGCCCCGTCGCGCAGCGCGCCGAGGAGGCCGGCATCGAGGTGCTCAAGCCGGCCCGGCCGAGCGAGCCCGATTTCATGGCCCGGCTGGCCGAGATCGCCCCCGACTGCTGCCCCGTGGTGGCGTACGGCGCGCTGATCCGGCCCGGCGCGCTGGAGATCCCGGTGCACGGCTGGGTCAACCTGCACTTCTCGCTGCTGCCCGCGTGGCGCGGCGCCGCGCCCGTGCAGCACGCGGTGATGGCGGGCGACGAGGTCACCGGCGCGTCCACCTTCCGGATCGAGGAGGGCCTGGACTCCGGGCCGGTGTTCGGCGTCCTCACCGAGACCGTCAAGCCCACCGACACCAGCGGCGACCTGCTCGGTCGGCTCGCGCACGCCGGCGCCGAGCTGCTGGTGCGCACCATGGACGCGATCGAGGACGGGCAGGCCAGGCCCGAGCCGCAGCCGCTCGCCGGGGTGTCGCTGGCACCCAAGCTCACCGTCGAGGACGCCCGGATCGAGTGGACCCACCCCGCGCTGCGGGTCGACCGGGTGGTGCGCGGCTGCGCGCCCGCGCCCGGCGCCTGGACCACCTTCCGCGGCGAGCGGCTCAAGGTCACCGGCCCCGTCCGCCTGCTGCCCGGCGAAACCGCCCTGGCGCCGGGCGAGTTGGCGGTCGCCAAGAACAGCGTCCGGGTCGGCACCGGCAGCCACGAGGTGGAGCTCGGCGAGGTCCGGCCGCAGGGCAAGAAGGCGATGGCGGCCGCGGACTGGGCGCGCGGGGCGCGGATCGAGTCCGGGGAGCGGTTCGAGGGCTGAGGGTCGAGGGCCGACGGGGAGCGGTTCGAGGGCTGAGGGTCGAGGGCCGACGGGAAGCGGTTCGAGGGCTGAGGCGCGGGCGGGGCCTTCGGGGACGGGGTGCGGGGTGGGTTCGGCCTAGACTTGGGGGAGACCCCTCGTCGGGTCGGACCTGATCCGCAGCACCTTTTGTTTCGAGGCATTCGTTTTGAGCACCCCCGCCGGCGCGAAGCGCGCCCCCCGTCCGCACCGCCGTCCGAAGAAGGACCCCGCCCGGATCGTCGCGTTCCGGGCGCTGCGGGCCGTCGACGAGCGCGACGCGTACGCCAACCTGATCCTGCCCTCGCTGCTGCGCGAGGCCGAGCGCAAGGGCATGGAGCGGCGCGACGCGGCGCTCGCCACCGAGCTGGTGTACGGCACGCTGCGCGGCCAGGGCACCTACGACGCGGTCATCGCCGCCTGCGTGGACCGCCCGCTGCGCGAGGTCGACCCGCCGGTGCTGGACGTCCTCTCGCTGGGCGCGCACCAGCTGCTCGGCACCCGCATCCCCAGCCACGCCGCGGTGTCCGCGACCGTCGAGCTGGCCCGGGTGGTGCTCGGCGACGGCCGGGCCAAGTTCGTCAACGCCGTGCTGCGCAAGATCAGCGCCCAGGACCTGGCGGGCTGGGTCGCCCAGGTCGCCCCGCCCTACGAGGACGACGCCGAGGACCACCTGGCCGTCGTCCACTCCCACCCGCGCTGGGTGGTCTCCTCGCTGTGGGACGCGCTCGGCCGCTGGCAGCCGGACGCGAGCGGGCGGCAGGCGATGGAGCAGCTGCTGGAGGCCGACAACGCCCGCCCCGAGGTGACGCTGGTCGCCCGCCCCGGGCGCTCCTCGGTCGCGGAGCTGCGCGAGGCGCTGCCCGAGGTCGAGGACGGCCGCTGGTCGCCGTACGCGCTGCGGCTCACCGACGGCGGCGACCCGGCCGGGGTCGACGCGGTGCGGGAGAACCGGGCCGGTGTCCAGGACGAGGGCAGCCAGCTGGTCGCCCTCGCCCTCGCCAACGCCCCGCTGGACGGCCCCGACCGGCTCTGGCTGGACGGCTGCGCGGGCCCCGGCGGCAAGGCCGCGCTGCTTGGCGCGGTCGCCGCGGAGCGCGGCGCGGCGCTGGTCGCCTCCGAGAAGCAGCCGCACCGCGCCCGGCTGGTGGCCCGCGCGCTGGACGGCAACCCCGGACCGTACGCCGTCATCACCGCCGACGGGACGCGGGGCGCCTGGCAGGGCGGGGCGTTCGACCGGGTGCTGGTCGACGTGCCGTGCTCCGGCCTGGGCGCGCTGCGCCGCCGACCGGAGGCGCGCTGGCGGCGCCGCCCCGAGGACATCGCCGGATTCGGGCCGCTGCAGCGGGAGTTGCTCCGTTCGGCGCTGGACGCGGCGCGGGTCGGCGGCGTGGTCGGCTACGCGACCTGCTCGCCGCACCTGGCGGAGACCCGGGCCGTGGTCGACGACGTGCTGCGCGGCCGGGCGGACGTGGAGTGGATCGACGCCCGTCCGCTGTTGCCCGGCGTGCCCGATCTGGGGGACGGGCCGGACGTGCAGTTGTGGCCGCACCTGCACGGGACGGACGCGATGTATCTGGCGCTGCTGAGGCGAACTGCCTGAGGGTGGCGGGCAGTTGGTGACGGATTGACGGGCGGGCCGGTGGCCCGCCCGTCGCTGCGTGGTGGGGTGGGGTGGGGTGTGGGGCGGGACTGCGGGACGGTGCGGGCGGCGTTGTGACGGTGGACTTCCTGACGGTCCGTCAGGAGGGTTCGACGAGGGCGGTGATCAGGCGTTGGAGGCCGCGTTCGAAGACGGCGTCGGGGTCGGGCGGGGTGGCGCTCTGGGCGAGGGTTTCGGCGAGGTGGGGGTAGTGGCCGGTGGCGGTGGCGGTCTGGAGGTAGCGGACCAGGTCGGTCAGCCAGCGGTTCCCGGCGTTCGCGGAGCGGTGTTGCCAGTCGGCGAACTGGCAGACGTAGCCGGTGAGTTGGGCGAAGGCTTCCATCTTGGCGGCGCCGTCGAGCGTGGTGCCGGCGAGGGCGGCGAGGTGGAACTCGGTGACGCGCAGGCCGTTCGGGCCGAGACTGGGGCGGTGGGCGAGCAGGGTGGTGGCCCAGGGGTGTCGGGCCAGGATCGCCCGGAGTTGGCGGGCCGGCAGGGTGAGGTCGGCGTGCCGGTCGCCGCTGGGGTGGGCGGGGAGGTCGTACTCGGCGGCGAGCAGGTCGACCAGTAGGTCGAACAGGTGCTCCTTCTTCGGCACGTAGTTGTACAACGACATGGTGCCGGCGCCGAGTTCGGCCGCGACCTTGCGCATGGTGACCGCGTCCAGCCCCTCGCGGTCGGCGATCTCCAGCGCGGCCCGGGCGATCGAGGTGCGGCTGTGCGCGGGCCTCGGTCCGCGGCCGGAGTGCTCCGGGCGCAGCCAGATCAGCTCGGGTTCCTCGTCGTCGGACGGCATTTCGTTGGATCACCTCGCCGTCCAGTCTAGGTGTCGTCGGGTCGGGTGGTCGGCGAGCAGGGGCCGGGGCTTTTCTGCGTACGGTGTACCTAGTAGAGTCGCGGTACTACGTACGATGTACTCGGAAAGGGCCTGCCATGAGCGACCCGGTCATTGCCGTACGCGGCCTGTCCAAGTGGTTCGGCGCCACCGTGGCGCTCGACGGACTCGAACTCGACGTCCCGGAAGGGGCGGTGTGCGGCCTGCTCGGCCCCAACGGGGCGGGGAAGAGCACCCTGGTGCGGGTGCTCGCCACGCTGGTGCGTCCGGACCGGGGGGTGGCGCGGGTGTGCGGGTACGACGTGGTGGCGGACGCGGCCGCGGTGCGGCGGCGGATCGGGCTGGCCGGGCAGTACGCCGCCGTGGAGGAGGGCATCACCGGCCGGGAGAACCTCGAACTGCTCGGCAGAATGCACCACTTGGGTGCGGCGAAGGCCCGGGATCGGGCGGCGGAACTGCTGGAGGGCCACCGGCTCACCGACGCCGCCGACCGCCTGGTGCGCGGCTACTCCGGCGGCATGCGCCGCCGGCTCGACCTGGTGGCGAGCCTGATCGCCCGCCCCCGCGTGCTGTTCCTGGACGAGCCGACCACCGGGCTCGACCCTCGCAGCCGACGCGAGATCTGGTCCGCCGTACGGGAGTTGGCCGAGCAGGGCACCACCGTGCTGCTCACCACCCAGTACCTCGACGAGGCCGACCGGCTGGCCGATCGGGTCACCGTGCTGGACCGGGGCCGGACCGTCGCCGACGACACCCCCGCCCGGCTGAAGGCCGCGATCGGCACCCTGGTCGAAGTCGCCCTCCCCGAGGACGCCGACCTGGAACGGGCCCGCGCCGTACTGGCCGCACTCACCGGCGGCCACCCCGCCGTCGACCCCGCGCGCGGCCGGCTGAGCGCCGTCTCCGACCCGGCCCGGCCGCTCGCCCTGCCACAACTGGTACGGGAGTTGGACGCGGCGGGCGTCACCGCCTCGGACGTCGCGCTGCGCACCCCGTCGCTGGACGACGCCTTCCTCGCGCTGACCGGCGGGGGCGGGGCCGCCGGCATTGCTGCGGGCGCCGTCCCGGGGGTGGGGGTTCCGGGGTTGGGCGCCTCAGGGGCGGGGGTTCCGCAGTTGGACGTTCCGGAGTCGGGGAGCGCGGCATGAGTGTGATGACGATGCCGGTGGACGCCGCCGCCTCGGCCCGCCGGACCCTGCTGGTCTACCGGCACTCGCCCGGGCTGCTGCTCTCCTCGCTGCTGGTGCCGGTCGCCATGGTCGGGGTGTTCGGCTACGTGTTCGGCAGCGCGATCGAGGTGCCCGGGGGCGGCGCCTACCGGGAGTTCCTGATGCCCGGACTGTTCGCACTGGTCGCGCTGAACGCCGTCATGCCCGCGATGGTCGGCGGTGCCCGGGACGCCGGACGGGGCGTCACCGACCGGCTGCGCTCGATGTCGGTCTCCCGGCTCGGCCTGCTCACCGGCCAGGCGCTGGCCGACCTGCTGGTCGCCGCCGCCGTCCTGGTGCCGACCGCGCTGGTCGGCCTGGCGGCCGGCTGGCGGATCCGGCACGGCCTCGGCCCGGCGCTCGGTGCGTTCGGCCTGCTGCTGCTGTTCCGGTTCGCCTGCGGCTGGGTCGGCACCGCGCTCGGCCTGGCCGTCGGCAAGGAGGAGACGGCCGGCCAACTCGGCGCCCTGACCATCCCGTTTGGCATGCTCACCAGCGCCTTCGTGCCCACCGGCGGGATGCCCGGCTGGCTGGCCGCGCTCGCCGAGTGGAACCCGGTCAGCGCCGTGGCCGAGGCCGGGCGGCAACTGTTCGGCAACCCGTCCGCGCCCGGCGGCGGCTGGCCCGCGCAGCACCCGCTGGCCGCCGCGCTCGGCTGGTGCGCCCTGCTGATCGCGCTCGCCGCGCCGCTCGCCGTGCGGAACTTCGCCCGCTCGGGGCGGTGAGGGGGAGGGGAAAGGTGGACGGGCAAGCGCGGGGGAGGGAGGGGGACGGGTGGTAAGGGCTGGGCGGTGAGGGGGAGGTGGAGGGGAGGTGAGTGGGCGGGCGGTGGCCGGGCGGCCGGTGGTGAGGGGGAGGAGGGCGGCAGGGGGCGGGTGGTGAGGGGGCGTCGGGTGGGTGGGTACTGGACAAGTGGGGCGGGTCGGCAGAGGGTGGGGGACATGGAGTACACCCACCTCGGCCGTACCGGCCTGTCCGTCTCCCGGCTCTGCCTGGGCACCATGAACTTCGGCCCGCACACCGTGGAGGCCGACGCGCACCGGATCATGGACGCCGCGCACGGGCACGGCATCAACTTCTTCGACACCGCCAACGTCTACGGCTGGGGCGAGAACAAGGGCCTCACCGAGAGCATCATCGGCAACTGGTTCGCCAAGGGCGGCGGGCGGCGCGAGAAGACCGTGATCGCCACCAAGTTGTACGGCGACATGGGTGACTGGCCCAACGAGGGCAAGCTCTCCGCGCTCAACATTCGCCGTGCCGTGGACGCCAGCCTGCAGCGCCTGCAGACCGACCACATCGACCTGTACCAGATGCACCACGTCGACCGGGACACGCCCTGGGACGAGATCTGGCAGGCGATGGAGGTGCTCACCCTCCAGGGCAAGATCGTCTACGTGGGGTCCTCCAACTTCGCCGGCTGGCACCTCGCGCAGGCCCAGGAGGCCGCCAAGGCGCGGAACTTCCTCGGTCTGACCAGCGAGCAGTCGCTGTACAACCTGATCGAGCGCAGCGTCGAGCTGGAGGTGGTCCCTGCCGCCCAGCACTACGGCCTCGGCCTGATCCCGTGGTCCCCGCTGCACGGCGGCCTGCTCGGCGGGGTGCTGCGCAAGGAGCGCGAGGGCGTCCGCCGGGCGTCGGGCCGCGCGCTGGACACCCTGAACGAGCGCCGCGAGCAGATCCAGGCGTACGAGGACCTGTGCGAGGAGCTCGGCCACGAGCCCGGCGACGTCGCGCTCGCCTGGCTGCGCACCCGTCCGGCCGTCACCGCCCCGATCATCGGTCCCCGTACCGAGGAGCAACTCGACGCGGCGGTTCGGTCGTTGGAGGTCGAGCTGGACGCCAAGACGCTGGAGCGGCTGGATGGGATCTTCCCCGGTTACCGCACCGCGCCGGAGCACTACGCCTGGTGAGGTGAGGTGAGGTGAGGCGGGGCGGGGCGTCCGGCGGGGGTCCGTCGGGCGTCCCGTCGGGTTAGAAGTAGACGGCGCAGCCGCGTCGTTCGAGGGTGGCGACCAGGTGCGGGGCGGGCGGGTGCGGGGTCCAGCGCAGGTCGAGTTTCTCCAGGGCGGGGAGGTCGGCCAGCCAGGGCGGGAGGCCCGTCAACGGGTTGGCGCGTAGGTCGAGTTCGCGCAGCAGGGGGAGGCCGGCCAGGGCGGGCGGCAGGGTGGTGAGGTGGTTGTCGCGCAGTTCCAGGCAGCGCAGTTCGTGCAGGGCGGAGAGCGAATCGGGCAGCGTGGTGAGGGAGTTGCCGCGCAGGCGCAGTTCGCGCAGCCGGGGGAGCGTGCCGAGGGTGTCCGGGAGGCTGGTCAACCGGCAGCTCTGGGCGCGCAGTTCGAGGAGCTGGCCCAAGTCGCCGAGGCTGTCCGGGAGTTCGGTGAGCGGGTTGTCGCCGACGTTGAGGTAGCGCAGCCGGTGCAGGCGGCCCAGGCGTTCCGGCAGGGCGGTGAGCCGGTTGTCGTGCAGGTAGAGGAAGTCGGACAGGCCGGTGAGGTCGCCGATCCGGTCGGGGACGGCGGTGAGCGCGTTGTGGCCCAGGTCGAGGGTGCGGAGAGCCGTGAAGTCGCCGATGGCGTCCGGGATTTCGGTCAGCTCGTTGTCCGCGAGGATCAGCACCTCGGCGTCCGTCCGGCCCCACACCTCGTCCGGCACGGAGGCCAGGCCCGCCCGCCACAGGTTCACCACCGGCCCGGTCACAGCGCCTTCTCCAGCCAGTGCGCGGCGTACGGGTTGGTGTTGTACGGCGGGATGTCCGTGTAACCGGTGGCCGTGTACAGGGCGCGGGCCTCGGCGAGTTCGGCCATGGTGTCCAGCCTCAGCCGGGCGTGCCCGAGGGCGCGGGCGGCGTCCTCGGCGGCGGCCAGCAGGAGCCGGCCCAGGCCGTGTCCGCGGCCGGCCGGGCGGACGTACAGGCGCTTGAGTTCGGCGGTGCCGGGGGCGGCGCCGCGGGTGGCGTCGGGAGCGGTGCCGAAGGCCCGGACGCCCGCGCAGCCGACCGGGCGGCCGTCCAGTCGGGCGAGCAGGAACACGCCCTGCGGTGACGCGAGTTCGAGGTCTGCCGGGGCCTCGGCGGGCAGCGGTTCGGCGGGTGGCGGGCCGCTCCAGCGGCGGCGGACCTCGGCCTGGTACTCGGTCAGCAGCAGGCGGGCGTCCGGGGAGTCGACGGGTTCGGGGCGGATCTCGGCCACGGCTGTTCCGTTCGAGGGAGGGAGAGGGGAGAGGGAGTGGGGCGGGGACGGGGACGGAGGATACTGCGGAAACGGGTGGGGGGCGATCACCCGGGTGGGCGGTGGTCCGCGCGGTCGGGGCGGGGGTGGGGCGGTGGGGGTGTTTGCCGGTGTCGCGGACGGGGCTCCGGGGGAACCGGGCGGAAGTGCGCCAGGATGACCGGGTGAAGCCGATCAGCCATCAGGTCCCCTACTACTCCCAGTGGGAGTCGCCCGAACTCGTGCCCGACATCCTGGACGGCACGCTGCGGGCCGCCGACGACCCGCTGTGGGAGCGTTCCGGTGCCGCGAACGAGGACGAGTACGAGTACTGGTCGTGGCGGCTGTGCGGGATGGCCTGCCTGCGGATGGTGCTCGACCACTGGTGGGGCGTCGCCCCGGCGGCCGTCCGGCTCGCCGAGGAGTGCCAGCAGGCGGGGGCGTACGTCCGGCACCCCGACGGGCGGCTCGACGGGTTGATCCACGCCCCGTTCGCCGCGTACGCCCGCACCCGCTGGGGCCTGCACGCCGAGGCCGTCAGCCCGCTGCCCGCCGACCGGGTCGCGGCCGAACTCGGCGAGGGGCGGCTGCCGATGCTCTCCGTCCACCCCGGCATCCGCACGCTGGCGCCCGAAGTGCCGCGCACCGGCGGCCACCTGGTGCTCGCGGTCGGCGCCGACGACGAGGCGCTGCTGATCCACAACCCGTCGGGCTTCCCGGACGGCTCGCAGCGCGCCGCCCGGGTGCCCTGGGGCGACCTGGAGCGCTTCTACTCCGGCCGCGGCATCGTGCTCGGCCCGCCTCCGTACTGAACCCCCGTGCTGGCCCCCGTGCCGGCATCTGCACTGGCCTTCGTGTCGAGGGGACGGCGGGCGGGCGGTGGAGGGGGTGTCAGGCCGCGTTGGGGAGGCCGATCGGGGTGGTCGGGGGGAGGTCGGCGCGGCAGGCGGCGGAGATCGGGCGCAGGGCGGTGACGAGTTCGTCCAGCTCGGAGCGGTGGAAGTGGGTCCAGACCCGGGAGGCGGCGAGGTCGGTGGCGCCCTCCAGGGCGAGGTGGCGGCGGCGGCCCGCGAGGGTCAGCGTGCCGTCCGGGCTCAGCCACTCGCGCTCGATCAGGCGGGCGGTGGCCTCGTCCCACTCGGTGTCGCTCCAGCCCCGGTGCGGCTGCAGGTTCTCGCGGCGGGTGTCGAGGGCGCAGCGGACCACCAGGGCCTCGCAGCCGTCGAGGCCCTCGGTGACCAGGGCGGCGACGTGCCCGTCGCCCCGGTGCTCGCGCAGCACGGTGGTGGCCTGCCACAGCCGGGCCAGGCGGCCCTCCGGGCGGGGGAGGTCGGCGTTCGCGGCGGCCAGCACGCGCCCACAACAGTCCAGGCCGTCGACGGCGCGCTCTAGCAGCTCCACCGAACGGTCGATCAGATCCGGCTTCACGTCCACCAGGACGCGCCGCAGCGCGCCCGTCGCCCCCGCGACCCGGGCCTCCAGCGCCTGCTCCGGGCCGGCCAGCGACCAGACCTCCGGCAGCGCCCGCTCGACCATCTGCGGCGCGAAGTTGAAGAACGCGGCCACCACCGGCGCCGCGTCCACCGCGCCCAGCGGCGCCGAACGTCCGCCGAAGTAGCCGCGCCAGTAGCCGCGCAGCCCCGCCGCCTCGTACGCGGCGCGGGCCTCCGGGGAGAAGTAGGTGAGGGCGTGGACGGGCTCGAACAGCCACCAGAGGGCACGTGCGGGGTGGACGACCTGGGTCATCGGACGCCTTTCGTGAGGGGCGAGCAGCGCGTTGGTTCCGCCTGCTCCGGAGCCTGCCAGAGCGGGCCGACCCCGGGAAGGGGAAGTGTTGCGGGCGTGTGAACACTTCGCGGGCGAGCGGGCGAGCGGGCGAGCGAGGAGGCGTGCGGGCGTGTGAACGCTTCGCGGGTGGGCGGGTAGGTGGGGTAGGTGGGCGGGCGGGCGGACGTTGCGGGGGCACTCCTCCGGCGGGGGCGTCCAGGGGCCGGGGGATGATGGTCGGGAGCGGTCGCACCGGCCGCCCGCACCGAACCGTGAAGGTACCCTCGCCATGGCGCAGATCAACCCCAGCATCCTGTCCGCGGACTTCGCCCGCCTCGCCGACGAGGCCGAGGCGGTGCGCGGCGCGGACTGGCTGCACGTCGACGTGATGGACAACCACTTCGTCCCCAACCTCACGCTGGGCGTGCCGGTCGTCGAGTCGCTGGCCCGCGCCACCGACACCCCCCTCGACTGCCACCTGATGATCGAACAGCCCGACCGCTGGGCCCCGCAGTACGTCGAGGCCGGCGCCGGCTCCGTCACCTTCCACGTCGAGGCCGCCGCCGCCCCCGTCCGCCTGGCCCGGGAGATCCGCGCCAAGGGCGCCCGCGCCTCGATGGCGCTGCGCCCCGCCACCCCGATCGAGCCCTACGAGGACCTGCTGCCCGAGCTCGACATGGTGCTGATCATGACGGTCGAACCCGGCTTCGGCGGCCAGTCGTTCCTCGACATCATGCTTCCCAAGATCCGCCGCACCCGGCAGCTGATCGACAAGCACGGCCTCGACCTGTGGCTCCAGGTCGACGGCGGCGTCGCCGCCGGCACCATCGAAGCCTGCGCCGAGGCCGGTGCGGACGTGTTCGTGGCCGGCTCCGCGGTGTACGGCGCCGCCGACCCGGCCGAGGCCGTCCGCGGACTGCGCGCCCAGGCGGCGGCGGCCAGCGCGGACGCCTGGTGGGCGTGCAAGCACTGACCGTGCGGAAGCCGCCGTGTGCCGTTCCGTGAAGCGCCCGGGCGTTCGTCCGGGCATTTGTCCGGGCGTCCGGGGGTGCTTCTCGGGCGGCGACGCGCGGCCCTCGGTAACCGGGGACGGCGGGGCGGGCGGCCGATACTGGCGGTCATGAGCAACCTCGACCGGAAACCCGCCCCGGCGGTCTGCGGGCGGCAGGCCGCCACCGGCCCCGTCAAGGACCTGCTGACCGGGCGTCACGTCCCGCTCGGCGAGTCCACCGTGGTCCGGCGGCTGCTGCCCAACCTCGGCCGCCGGATGGTCGGCGCCTGGTGCTTCGTCGACCACTACGGCCCCGACGACATCGCCGACGAGCCCGGCATGCAGGTGCCGCCGCACCCCCACATGGGCCTGCAGACCGTCAGTTGGCTGCACGAGGGAAGCGTCCTGCACCGGGACAGCCTCGGCAGCCTGCAGACCGTCCGCCCCCGCGAACTCGGCCTGATGACCTCCGGCCGGGCCATCTCGCACTCCGAGGAGTCCCCGCGCGCGCACGCGCCGCTGCTGCACGGCGCCCAGCTCTGGGTGGCGCTCCCCGACGCGCACCGGCACACCGAACCCGCCTTCGAGCACCACCCCGAGCTGCCCGTGGTCACCGCCGGCGGCCTGCGCGCCGACCTCATCCTCGGCACCCTCGACGGCGCGACCTCGCCCGGCACGACCCACACCGCCCTCACCGGTGCCGACCTCACCCTCCGCGAGGGCGCCGCCCACCGCCTCCCGCTCGACCCGGGCTTCGAGTACGCGGTCCTCGCCATGACCGGCTCCGTCGACGTCGACGGCGTCCTCGTCGAACCCGGTTCGCTGCTCTACCTCGGCTGCGGCCGCCGCGAACTCCCGCTGCGCGCCCGCACCGACGCCGCCCTGCTGCTGCTCGGCGGCGAACCCTTCGAGGAGCGCCTGGTCATGTGGTGGAACTTCGTCGGCCGCTCGCACGAGGAGATCGCCCGGGCCCGGGTCGACTGGGAGAGCGGCGCCCGCTTCGGCCAGGTCCACGGCTACGACGGCGAGCGGCTGCACGCCCCGCAGCTGCCGCCGGTGCCGCTGAAGCCGCGCGGGCGCGAGCGCTGAGCGGGCGCCGGGGGAGGTTCAGGGGCGGCGGGTGGCCAGCAGGGTGGCGAAGTCCGGGGCGAGGCGGATCTCGGTGGTGAGCAGTGCCGGGTGGTCGTACCAGGTGGTGCGGCCGGTGTCGGGTGCGCCCCGGTAGGTCGGCGGCCAGGCGGTGAGCGGAGTGAGGTCGTCGACCACCAGGGTGCCGCCGGGGGTGAGCAGTTGCTCGGGGTCGGCGGCCGCGGACTGCTTGCCGTTGCCGCCGCCGTCCAGGACCAGCAGGTCGAACGGGCCGTGCCGGTCGATCAGCGTCCAGTCGCCGTGCAGGACCTCCAGGTCGGGCACGTCGGCGAACAACTCCCGTACTGCGGCGACGCGTTCGGGCTCCCGTTCGACGCTCACCACCCGGACGCCCGGCCGCCGCCCGGCGAGCAGCCAGGCCAGGCCGACGCCGCAGCCGGTGCCGGTCTCGCCGATCCGGCCGGTCGCGCCCGCCGCGAGGGCCTGCAGCAGCCGTCCCTGCTCCGGGCGGCAGGACTGGGTGAAACCCAGCCGGGCGGCCAACTCGACGGCCCGGGCGACGGGTTCGGGGAGGGCGGCGGTGTCGGTGTAGGCGGCGGTGCCGAGGACTGACATACCGTCACACTAGCGTGGCTCAGGGTGACGGTATGTGGGGGGTGGGGCGGGGAGTCGGTGTCAGCGACGGCGGCGGGAGTAGACGAGCGCTCCGACGCCCAGGGTGCACAGGCCCAGCGCGGCGGCGGCGGCCAGGCCCAGGGGGCGGCCGTCGGTGCCGGTGTCGGGCAGCGGGGCCAGGGTCGGGGTCGGGGACGGGTGAGTGGGCGAGGGGGTGGGTGTCGGGGTGGGTGTGGGCGTCGGGGTGGGTGTGGGGGTGGGGGTGGGTGTGGGGCTCGTGGATGGGGACGGGGAGGGGGACGGGGTGGGGGTGGGCGAGGGGGACGGGCTGGGGCTGGGGCTGGTGTTGGGGCAGGTGACGTGGACCTCGCCGAGGCGGGCGTCGGTGACCGGGCCGGTGTACAGCTGCTCGCCCCGCAGGTTGGTGAAGGTGCCCGAGATGCTGACGTCCAGCCACGCCTCGGCGGTGTACTGGCGGCTCTGCGCGGCCGGGTCGGCGTGCTGGTCGACGGTGACGTCCAGGGTGGACGGGCCGATGGTGGCGGGCAGGCCGATGTCCGCGCCGGTGATCTGCAGTTGGGTGGTGCCGACGCCGACCCGGTGGCCGAGGACGGTCACCTCGTCGCCGTCGGTGTGGTTGTAGGCCAGCGCGTACGGGCCGACCGGCGGCGGCACGCACTCCGCGTACGAGTCCAGGGACGCCACCGAGCCGACCTCGACCGGGCGGTAGTGGATCAGCTCGGAGGAGTTGAACCACACCACCAGGTTGGTGAGTTGGGCCTGCGCGAAGTACTTGGACGGGCTGGTGGAGGTCTGCGTGGTCCGGGTGGCGATGCTGATCCGGGAGAGCATCCCGTCCGGGTCGGAGGAGAAGTCCGCGGTGTCGGTGTCGGGCACCGTGGTGGAGTGCGCGGTGCCGTACGTGCCGCGGTACGCCGACAGGCCGATCGCGGGGACGTCCTGGTTGGTGAGCTGCACCAGCGTCGCGCTCGCCAGGTCCCCCGGCGCGGCGGACGCGGAGCGGGCGGTGGGCAGCAGGGCCGCCGCCGCGAGGGAGCCGGTGGCGGCGAGGACGGCGGTGGCGGCGCGCAGCCGGGGCGCGCGGTTGATGAGGGCCATCGACCACACATAGCAGGACGTACCGGGACGGATCGCACACGGCGCGCCCGTGGACGTCCGCCGGTGGGGCGCGGCGGGGCCGGACGGCGCACCCGGGTTCGTGTGCGACACTTCTGGGCGTTCCGGACGCCGCCACCCCCGGCGGGGCGCCCGGGCGGACGCGGGACGGACGGATGCGGGACGGACGGACGTACGGCGAACGGGCGCGTGGCGGACGAACGGGCGTGCGGCGGACGGGCGGAAGGCGTGCGGCGGAACGGGTGCCGGGGCGAGCGGGAGACACCGGAGGCGGCGGCGTGGAGCAGCAGGACGAGTACGGGGCCCTGGGGGCGCCGAGCGCGCCGGACGCGCCGAGTGCGCCCGGCGGCCGGGTGCTGGCGGCGCTCGCCGAGCGGCGGCGCACTGGCAGCCGTCCCGGCGGGCGCACCGACGGCCGGCGGATCGCGCTGGCCGTCGAGGGCGGCGGCATGCGCGGCATCATCTCCGGCGGCATGGCGCTGGCCCTCCACGAGGCGGGCCTCACCGGCGCGTTCGACGCCGTCTACGGCGCCTCCGCCGGGGCGCTGACCGGCGCTTGGCTGCTCAGCAGCGACCCCGGGCAGCTGGCCGGCTGGGCCGACGCCGAGTACGCCCGGGCGATGGTCCGCCCCGCCAACGTGCTGCGCGGCCGCCCCGTCGTCGACCTGCACCACC
Organism: Kitasatospora sp. YST-16; assembly: GCF_026802215.1. Taxonomy (NCBI): domain Bacteria; kingdom Bacillati; phylum Actinomycetota; class Actinomycetes; order Kitasatosporales; family Streptomycetaceae; genus Kitasatospora; species Kitasatospora sp. YST-16. The sequence continues at coordinate 867,567 of NZ_CP113837.1, read as the reverse complement.
TGGTCGAGCACCTCTACACGCACGTGGCCCGGATGGACTTCGACGCCATCCTCGCCAACCCCACCACCCTGCACCCGCTCGCCACCCACACCGGCACCGGGGCCGCCACCGACCTGCACCCGCTGCTCACCGACCCGGTCCGGCTCCGCCTGGCGCTGCGCGCCAGCGCCGCCCTCCCGCTGCTCGCCGGGCCGCCGGTCGCGCTCGACGGCAGCCACTACTACGACGCCGGGCTCGCCGAGTCCGTCCCGTTCCGCACCGCGCTCGCCCAGGGCGCCACGCACGTCCTGGTGCTGCGCTCGCGGGGCCCGCTCGCCGCCCCGGCGGCCGGGGCGGCGGCCGGGCCCTCGCGCGGCTCCCGGATGGTGGCCCGGACGGTGCTGCGCCGCTACCCCGCGCCGCTGCGCGACTCCTACCTGGGGCGGGCCGAACGGCTGCTGGCCGACGAGGAGTTGCTCGGCCGGCACGACCTCGCCCCGGCCACCGACGGCCCCGCCGTGCTCTCCGTCCGCCCCGGGCCGGACGCCCCGAAGGTCGGACGGCTGGCCCGGGACCCGGCGCTGCTGCGGGCCGCGCTGGAGTCCGGGCGGGCGGCGATGGACGGGTTGCTCGCCCGGCTGCCCTGAGCGGCCGTTCCGCCGTCCTCGGCGGCCCGGACCGGCCGGTTGCCGGGGTCGGTCGGTTGTCAGGGTCGGTCGGTTGCCCGGATGACGCTCGGTTGCCCGGATGACGGCCGGTTGCCCCGGCGGTGGGTCGGGGAAGTCCGGCGGTGGGTCAGGGGAGCCCGGCCCGGCGGAGCAGGACGCCGCGGCTGCCCGGGGCGAGGGTCCGCTGGGCGGGGTGCGGGGCGGCGAGGTCGATCTCCTCGACCAGCAGCCAGCCCTGCTGCGCGGAGAGCCAGGGGCGCAGCCGTCCGTCGAGGGCGGACGGGGCCAGGGCGACGAACAGCAGGTCGGTGGGGAGGGCGTGCAGCAGTTCCAGGTCCTGGCCCGCGTGCAGGGTGTCGATCAGCAGCACCGCGCCGAAGCGGCGCCGGACGGGCGGCGGGGCGGCGAGGTCGGCCCCGCTCAGCCGGAGCCGGGCGCGGCCGCGCAGCCGGTCCCAGAGCCGGGCCCGCAGGGCCGGGTCCGGTTCGGCGGCGTGCACGGTGTATCCGGCCCGTAGCAGTCGGCCGGTCAACGCGCCCTCGCCGGCGCCGAGTTCGGCCAGTGCTCCGCTGCCCGGCGGGCGGTGCCGGGCGACCCAGGCGGCGGTGGCGTCCAGGCGTTCGGCTTCGTACTCGGAGGCCACCAGTGTCTCGGCCACGCTCACGTCCTGTCGCAGGGGTCCGAACGGCCGCGGACGCGAGCCGTTACGACCCTAGCCATCTGCTTCGTTCGTGGTCCATACCACCACGGCGAAAAGTTTACGGTTCACGGTCAATTCACAGAGTGGGCCCGGCCGGGGCGGGTCATGGCCGAGGCTGGAAGCCGGACAGGCCCCCGGAGTCGTGGACTCCGGGGGCCTGTCGGTGGCTGCGGGCGGTGCGGGGCCGACCGGTCGGTGCGGCGGGCGGCGGGCGGTCAGGCCAGTTCGTCGTCGACGCCGTCGAGGTCGAGCTCGAAGTCGTCGTCGTAGCGGTCGTCGCGCTCGGTCACCGGCTGGCGGTGCGGGGTGACCCGGCCCAGCTGGAGGGTGGAGTACATGCCGGCGGCGGTGGGGTCGCCCGCCACCACGCTGTCGGCGTTGACGGGGGTCTCCGGGTCCTGGTCGGCGGTGCGGCCGGTGCGGCGCTGGGCGGCGCCGCGGATGCCGGAGCCGCCGACCGGGCCGTAGCCGCCGTGGCCCATGCCCATCCCCATGCCCATCATGCCGCCCGGCGGGGTGGAGCGGCCGACCCCGTTGGTCGCGGTGCCGGGCGAGGAGCCGCCGGAACCGGAGCCGGAACTGCCGCTGCCCTCACCGGACTTCTGGGTCTCGATCCGGGTGCTGCTGCTGCCACCGCGGTTGCCGAGGCTGCCGGCCGGCATCGCCAGGCGGGGGCCGACGGCGACGCCGCCCGGCGCGCCCGAGCCGCCCGGGGCGCCGCTGCCGGAACCGGAACCGGAACCGGAACCGGAGCCCGAACCGGAGCCGCCGCCCGCGCCGCCGTGCCCGCCGGGCAGCAGCGGTTCCCTGAGGCCGAGGGTGTTGATGCCGGCGCCGCCGCCGCTGCGGCCGCCGCCGGAGAGGCCGGAGCCGACCGGGCCGAGCTTGGGCATCAGGCCGGCGAACGCGGCCAGCCCGGCGTCGCCGCCCAGGCGCGGGCCGTTCAGCTGCTGGGGGAGCGAGCCGGTGGAGGCCGGTGCGTTGGGGCTGAGCGGGTTGGCGGCGAACGAGGTGAGGCTGTTGAGCGCCGTGCGGTTGCTGTCCTCGTTCTCGTTCAGGTTGCCCGCCATCTTGTCCATCTTGTCGGCGGTGTCGCGGAACGAGGCGAGGATCCGCTTGAGGACCTCCTCGGCGATGGTCTGCAGCACCTTCTCGGCGACCTCGATGACGATCTTGCCGAACTTGTCGCCGGAGTCGCCCATCTTCAGGCTCTGCACGATCCGCTTGAAGTTGGTGCCGTGCGTCTCGATGTCGTCCGCGCCGCGGCGCAGGTCGGCCGCGCACTGGGCGAGTTGGGCCAGGTCGATGGAGAAGCCCTGCCCGTTGGAGTTGTTGGACGGGGTGGGCGCGATCTTCTGCGCGGCCTTCTCGATCATGGACTCGATCGGCCGGGCGATGGTCTGGGCGAGCTTGCCGACCGCCGCCTCCAGCAGCTGGTTCATGATCTCGCGGCCGATCCGCAGCACCGCCGCCGCGCTCCACGGCCCGGTGGACGAGGCCGCCGCCAGCTGGGCGGAGATGGAGAACAGCTGCGCGATCGACTGGGTCTTGACCACCTCGATCACCACGGCCGCGGCCCGCAGCACCTTGGACACCGTCTGGCAGATCTCGACGATCACCTTGGAGTACTTGGTGATGGTGCTCCACAGCTCGGCGAGCTTGTCCGCCGAACTGCCCTGGTAGACCTCGTGCAGCATGGTCAGTGCTTTGTCCGCCGTCATCTGGGCGTTGTCCAGCGCCCCGGCGAACTTCTCCAACTGGTCGGCCAGTTGGTTGAGCTCGTCCTCATTGGCCGCCGGGAAGCGCACACCCAGCAGTCCGATGATGTGGTTGAGCCCCGATGGTAGTTCCACAGCCATTGCCGCCCCCAGCTGCTGCCCGCGGTAAGTCCCTGATCGCGCAGTGCGACGATACACATAGCGGACGACATCGACCACCTGACGGGGCGTCCCGAAGGCACATTGTGAGCGAATCCGTACAACGTTACGGTGTCCGCCATGGCATGGGGATCATGGTGGCGCGGCCGGTCCGGCACCGGCCCGGGCGCGCCCGGCAGGAGTGCGGAACGGCCGTCCGCGCAGGCGGTGTTGGATGCGGTGGCGGACGAACTTTCCGCGCTGCACGGCGAACGGTGGCGGGTCGAGGGGGCGGAGGTCCGCGGTCCGGGCGCGCTGGCGGTCCGGCCGGACTTTTCTCCGGACGGCGACCCGGACCGGTGGGACCTGGTGTTCCTGGCGGACCGGGACCGGCCGGAGACCGCCGTCCCGGACCGGGTGCCGTGGATCGACGGCGGCGACCAGGACCCGGTGCGCCGGGGCGTCGAGGTGTGGGCGTCCACCACCGGCGCCGCGCTGATCGAACTCGTCGCCCACAACGGCCGGTTCGCCGGCCACCTGGACCCGTCCGACCCGGACGGCCTGCCCGGCTGGCACGCCGTCCACGGCGGCGTGGTCGGCTGGGGCACCGGCCGGCACTTCCACGACGTGCAGGACTGGCTGGTCCGCAACCCCGTGCTGCCCGCTCTCGCCCCCGCCCTGGGCGGGGACCTCGGCCGGGACCAACTCGTCGGCGTCCAGGTGCACTTCGGCAGCGGCGGGGCGGGACGGCGGGTGGCCGAGGTGCGGGTGCACGGCGAGCCGCACGCCGCCGCGTCCGCGGCGCTCGCCGCCCTGGACTGGCCGCAGGTCGCCGAGGGCGACGCGTACGTGCGGACCTTCGTCCTGCTGGTGCGCCGGGCCGGGGCCCGGCCCCCGGCGGACGTCCGGCTCCGGGCGGCCGGGCGGCCGTAGCGGAGGGCCGGAAGGGCTGGCGGGCCGTCAGGAGCCCTGCGGGGGCGCCGGATAGCGCCAGGTGCCGCCGGGGGCCCGGTAGTCCGGCAGCCAGGCCGCCAGGACCTGTGCGGACGGGTAGAACATCGGCTCGGGGAGCGCGTCCAGGGCGACGCGCTCCCAGCCGGCGCAGGCGTGCGGCTCGGTCACCAGCGCCTCGGCCAGGCTCGGCGGGGCCAGCACCGCCGCCGTCACCCGGGTGCGGCCCAGTTCGTGGTCGAGCAGCACCGCCAGCACCCGCATCTCCTCGGCGGGCAGCACGATGCCGGTCTCCTCGGCCAACTCCCGTGCGGCGGCCGCCTCGAAGGACTCGCCGGGGTGGTCGACCTTGCCGCCCGGCAGGCTCCAGGTCGGCGGCTCCCCGGCGGTGGTGCGCCGCCCGATCAGCACCCGCCCGTCCCCGGTCGGCACGATCACGCCCGCGCCGACCAGCGGCGGCGACGGGTGCACGGCGGAGGAGAGTCGGACGTCCGTCACCACTTGCCCTTCTGGTAGTCCTTCAGGAAGCAGCCGTACAGGTCCTCGCCCGACTCGCCCCGGACGATCGGGTCGTAGACCCGGGCCGCGCCGTCCACCAGGTCGAGCGGGGCGTGGAAGCCCTCCTCGTGCAGCCGCATCTTCTCCGGGTGCGGGCGCTCGTCGGTGATCCAGCCGGTGTCCACCGCGGTCATCAGGATGCCGTCGGTCTCGAACATCTCCTGCGCGCTGGTGCGGGTCAGCATGTTCAGCGCGGCCTTGGCCATGTTGGTGTGCGGGTGGCCCGAGCCCTTGTAGCCGCGCTCGAAGACGCCCTCCATCGCCGACACGTTCACCACGTACTTGCGGCGCGCGGAGGACGCGGCCAGCGCCGGGCGCAGCTGCGAGATCAGGATGAACGGGGCGGTGGAGTTGCACAGTTGCACCTCCAGCAGCTCGATCGGGCCGACCTCGGAGACGGTCTGCACCCAGCTGTTGGTGTCCGCCAGGTCCGGCACCAGGCCGCCCGCGTCGATCGCCGTCCCGGCCGCGATCCGCTCCGGCGAGGCCGAACCCGTCACCAGGGCCAGCGAGGTGACCTCCTCGGCGCTCACCGACGGCTGCTCGCCGCGGCTCTGCCCCGGCAGCGCGGGCACGTCCACCGCGCCCGAGCCGAACCGGCCGATCACCGTGGAGGCGGGCAGCGCCCCGGCCGGCAGCGGCGCCGACTCGGCCGCCACCAGCTCGCGGTACGCCCCGGGGGAGCGGCGGACGGTCTGCGCCGCGTTGTTGATCAGGATGTCCAGCGGGCCGTCCGCGGCGACCTCGGCGGCCAGCGCCATCACCTGCGCCGGGTCGCGCAGGTCGATGCCGACGATCTTCAGGCGGTGGATCCACTCGGCGCTGTCCGGCATCGCGGTGAAGCGGCGGATCGCGTCGTTCGGGAAGCGGGTGGTGATGGTGGTGTGCGCGCCGTCGCGCAGCAGGCACAGCGCGATGTACATGCCGATCTTGGCGCGGCCGCCGGTCAGCAGCGCCCGCTTGCCGGTCAGGTCGGCCCGGGCGTGTCGGCGCGAGCGGTTCAGCGCCGCGCAGCTGCGGCACAGCTGGTGGTAGAACGCGTCCACCTCGACGTACCGCTGCTTGCAGGTGTAGCAGGAGCGCGGGCGCTCCAGGATGCCGGCCAGCTCGGTGGTGGTCTCGGTGCTCAGCCCGAAGACGCCCGCCGTCTCGTCGTCGATCCGGCCCGCCGCGCCCGTCGCGGTCCGCGCCGTCACCGCGCGGTCGTTGGCGGTCTTGCGGGCCCGGGTCTCCTGGCGGCGGCGCTGCTTGAGGGTGCGGAACAGGCCGCCGACCGCCAGCCGGACCCGGATCGCGTCCGGGTGGTCGACGTGGATCCCGTCCAGCTCGGCGAGCACGCTCAGGCACAGCTCCAGGCGGTCCGGATCGATGCCCTTGCCGTAGTCGGTGTCGTCCTCGACCGGGGTGCTGCCCGGCCCGCTCTGCTGGTTCGTCACTGCCGATGCTTCCTCGATCGCCCCGTCCGTACCGCCGAACTCTACGGGAGCGGCCGGTGCCGGGGCGAAGCCTGTGACCTGCCGCACGTTCCCCGGGGGGCGCTCAACCGCCGCCCAGTGACCAGGCGATGACCGACAGCGTCAGCATCGACAGCACCGTCGACGCCAGCACCGCCGAGCGGGCCAGCACCGGCGCCGCCCCGTACAGCCGCGCGTACACGTACACGTTCTGCGCGGTCGGCAGCGCCGACATCAGCACCGCCGCCCGCAGCTGCGGCCCCCGCAGGTGCAGCAGCAGCGCGCCGACCGCCAGCGCGGCCAGCGGCTGCCCGACCGTCTTCACCAGCACCGCGACGCCCAGCTCGCCCCGGTCCGGGCGCTGCGCCGCCGTGCCCGGCGGGGTGTGCAGCGACAGCCCGAGGGTGACCAGCGCGGCCGGGACGGCCGCCGCGCCCAGCAGGTCCGCCGAGTGCGCCAGCGGCCCCGGCAGGTGCCAGCCCTCGGCGGAGAACAGCGCGCCCAGGCCCGCGCCGAGGATCACCGGGTTGCGCAGCGGCAGCATCGCCAGCCGCCGCAGCCGGGCGGCCGGGCTGGGCGGGGCGGTGCCGGTGGACGCGTCCAGCACGGTCAGCAGCACCGGTGTGACCAGCAGCACCTGGAACAGCAGCACCGGCGCCGCGAACGAGGCGCTGCCGAGCACCTGCGCCGCGACCGGGATGCCGAGGTTGCCGGAGTTCACGTAGCCCGCCGCCATCACCGCCACCGTCCGCTCGGCGGTGCTGCGCTCGGCCCGCAGCCCGGCCGCCAGGCCCAGCACCGACGCGGCCAGCGTCCCGGCGGCGAACGCCAGCACCCAGCGGTCGGCGAAGGACGCCAGGTCGGTGCGCGCCACCACGGTGAACAGCGCGGCCGGCATCGAGACGTGGAACACGAACCGGCCGAGCACCGCCTCGGCGTCCGCCCCCAGCAGCCCCGTCCGCCCGGCCAGCCACCCGACCGCCGTCAACGCCCAGATCGGCGCGAACGCCGAGACCAATGCCTCCACCCTGACCTCCCGCCGCAGTCAACCAGGCCCGGGCCGGCCCCGGGACCGGCGGGCGGGGGTGACGGGACGTGAGCCCGGTCACGGCCGGTGCGCTTCCGGTGGCCGGACGGCTGCGCTGGGTGGCCGGGGGGAGAGCGGCGTCACAGGCCGGGGCGGTGGCCGGGGTCACACCGCGGCCGGGGCCCGGACCGGGGGCGGGAGGCGCGCAGGCCGTGCCAGGACTGGGCCCGGGCCCAAAACGCCGGTGTCAGGGGGAGGTTGGGGCCGGCTGTGGCCTTCTTCACAGCCGGGCCGGAATACCGGGGCCTCGGAGCGGTGAACTCCCTTGGGGCGCAAGGGAAGCCGGGATGTGAAGGAGTTGTGCAGGGCTCATTTCGGGATGTTTGCCGCGTGGTTGGGGCTCCGGCAGTCTCGTGGTTGTGCCCCGAGCCGCTCCCAGTGCTCACGGGGCTCCATGACGCAGCGAACCGCGGGACCAGCGCGGCGCGGCGTCCCCGGTGAGCAGGAGCCGCCGGGCCGGCCGTCCCGGGCCGAGGACCCCGCAACGAGCGGGGACCCCGCACGTCCACCCGGGCCCGGCGTGACCTGGAACCGACTCTCGGAGGTACCCGACATGCGACGTATCAAGCACAACCTCGGCCGATTGCCCCAGGTGCGGATGGGCCACCACCGCATGCCCGACGCCGTCCTCGGCATCGGACTGGCCGGCGCCATCGCCGTGGGCACCCTGCTGCCCGTCTCCCAGGCGTTCGCCAACCCCTCGTCCCACCGCACCGACGCCGCCGCGGTCACCACCGCGGACACCGCTGCCACCCAGGACGCGAACCGCGACGGCGGCCAGACCGCCTCCCGCAGCGAGACCCGCGAGCCGGTCCAGCAGCAGAGCCAGGCCCCCGCGGACCAGGCTGCCGCCGACCAGGCCGCCAACGACCAGGCTGCGGCGGAGAAGGCCGCGGCGGACAAGGCCGCGGCGGACAAGGCCGCTGCCGAGAAGGCCGCCGCCGACCAGGCCGCGGCGGACAAGGCTGCCGCCGACCAGGCCGCGGCGGAGAAGGCCGCTGCCGACCAGGCCGCCGCCCAGCAGGCCGCCGCCCCCGCGAAGAAGACCTACGCGAACAACCTGGACGGCTGGATCGAGGAGGCCCGCGACGTGCTGGCCGCCAACGGCAAGCACGTGCCGTCCGCGCGGGCGATGCACGCCGCGGCGATCGCCGAGTCCGGCGGCAACCCGAACGCCCAGAACAACTGGGACTCGAACGCCAAGAAGGGCACCCCGTCGATCGGCCTGACCCAGGTGATCATGCCGACCTTCAAGGTGTACGCGCTGCCCGGCCACACGGACATCCGCAACCCCGTCGACAACCTGATCGCCAGCTCGCAGTACTGCGACGCCCGCTACGGCAACATGGACAACATGGCCGCCGCCCGCGGCTACGGCGCCCACTGGCGCGGCTACTAGGAACCGCCCGCCACGCGGAACCGCCTTCTCGGCCCCCTCGGTGCAACCGCACCGCAGGGGGCCGCGGCGCGTTCGGAGGGGGGAGGAAGGGAGGGGAGAGGAGGGGCCGCGGCGCGTTCGGGGAGGAAGAGAAGAAGGGGGAGGGGAGAGGAGGGGGAAAGGCTGCGGTGCGCCCGGGGCGGGGGTGCGGAAAACCGCAGTCGGGTCGGGTGGGAAACCGCGTACCGGGCGTGAGCAGGGCTTTCTAGCGTGAGGGGCGTACCCGGGCAGGGGGTCCGGGTGGCTTCACGACGAGGAGGGCATCGTGCTGCTGCTGGAAACCGTGGCTCCTGCTGCCGGGCAGGCGCCGACCGGGGGGCTCGCGGGGTGGGCGGCCGGGTTGGTGGAGGCGTTCGGGGGGCCGGGGGCGGGGCTGGCCGTCGCGCTGGAGAACCTCTTCCCGCCGCTGCCCAGTGAGGTGATCCTGCCGTTGACGGGTTTCGCGGCCGGTCGCGGCACGCTCGGCCTGCCCGCGGCGCTCGGCTGGACCACGGCCGGTTCGGTGGCGGGGGCGCTCGCGCTCTACCTGCTGGGTGCGTTCTTCGGACGGGAGCGGATGCACGCGCTGTGGGCCCGGCTGCCGCTGGTGCGGGCCGCGGACCTGGAGCGGACCGAGGCGTGGTTCGCCCGGCACGGGACCAAGGCGGTGCTGCTGGGCCGGATGGTGCCGGTCTTCCGCAGCCTGGTCTCGGTCCCGGCGGGGGTGGAGCGGATGCCGCTGCTGCGGTTCACCGGGCTCACCGCCGTCGGCAGCCTGACCTGGAACGGGATGCTGATCACCGCCGGGTACCTGCTCGGCGACCGCTGGGACGTGGTCGAGCAGTACGTCGGGCTGCTCTCGAAGCTGGTGGTGGCGCTCACCGCGGCCGCGCTGGCCGGGTGGCTGGTGGTGCGGCTGCGCGGCCGGTCCGCCCGGCACCGGCGGGGGCGCTGAATGCCCGGCGGCCCGGTCGCGCCGTCGCGTAGGCTCCCCGGCATGGGGGAGGACGGGGAGCGGGAGGGCGGCCGGGCGCGCCGGGCCGTCGGGGTGCTGCTCGGGGTGCTGGCCACTCCGCTGCTGCTGCTCCACCTGCCGCTGGCCGTACTGCCCGGCGCCGCCGCCGTCACCGGCCGGCTCGGCGCCCTGGAGCGGGCCCGCCGCACCGCCTGGTCCGGCGACCGCTACCCCGCCCACTACCGGCCCGAGCCGCGGGCGCTGCGCCACTACCTGGCGGTCCGGGCCGGGACGGGGCTGGTCGCCGCGGTGGTGCTGGGCCTGGTCGGGTTCGGCGCGGTGCTGGCCGGACTGCTGGCGTTCGGGGCGGTGCGCGGCTCGCTCGGCTGGACCGACCTGGCCGGGCAGGTGCTGCTCGGCGGGGTGCTGCTGTTCCTGGCCGTCCAGGGCCTGGTCTCGCTGGCCGCGCTGGAGGCCCGGCTGGCCGGGGACTGCTTCGGCCCGTCCGAGGCCGAGCTGCTCCGCCTGCGGGTCGCCGAACTCGCCGACAGCCGCGCCGCGGTCCTGCACGCGGTGGACGCCGAGCGCCGCCGGATCGAACGCGACCTGCACGACGGCGTCCAGCAGCGCCTGGTCGCGCTGCGCCTGCTGCTGGCCCGGGCCGGCCGCGGCGCCGACCCGGGGCGCACCGCGGAGCTCCTCGCCCAGGCGCACCGGGAGTCCGGCGAGCTGCTCACCGAGCTGCGCGAGGTCGCCTGGCGGGTGCACCCCTCCGCGCTCGACGCCCTCGGCCTGGACGAGGCGCTGGCCGGCCTGGCCGCCCGCACCGCGCTGCCGCTGCGGATCCGCTGCGCGCTGCCCGGCCCGCTGCCGCAGGCGGTGCGCACCGCGGCGTACTTCGTGGTCAGCGAGTGCGTCACCAACGCCGCCAAGCACTCCGGCGCGGCCGCCGTGGAGGTCCGGGTCGAGGCGGTCGGGGCGCGGCTGACCGTGGAGGTCGGCGACGACGGCGCGGGCGGCGCCGACCCGGACGGCGGCGGCCTGGCCGGACTGCGGGCCCGGGTCGCGGCGCTCGACGGCACCCTGCGCGTCCACAGCCCCCGCGGGGGCCCCACCCTCGTCACCGCGGAGCTGCCGTGCGCGTGATCGTCGCCGAGGACTCCACCCTGCTGCGCGAGGGCCTGGTCCGGCTGCTCGCCGAGGAGGGCCACCGGGTGGTCGCCGCCGTCGGCGACGCGCGGGCGCTGCTCGCCGCGGTCGCCGCCGACCCGCCGGACGTGGTGGTGGCCGACATCCGGATGCCGCCCACCCACACCGACGAGGGCGTCCGGGCGGCGGTGCGGATCCGCACCGAGCACCCGTCGGTGGGGGTGCTGGTGCTCTCCCAGCACGTCGAACGCGGTTACGCCGCCCAGCTATTGGCCGCGGGCGCGGAGCGGGTCGGCTACCTGCTCAAGGACCGGGTCGCGGAGGTCGACGAGTTCCTGGACGCGTTGGAGCGGGTCGGCGGGGGTGGTACCGTCATCGACCCCGAGGTGGTCCGCCGCCTGGTCGGCCGCACCGAACCAGCCGACCCGTCGGCCCGGCTCACCCCGCGCGAGCGCGAGGTGCTGGAGGCCCTCGCCGAGGGGCTCACCAACACCGCGATCGCGGCCCGGCTGCACCTCTCGCTCAGCGCCGTCGAGAAGTACCTGGCCACCCTCTTCGACAAGCTCGACCTCCCGCGGACCGGCGGCTACAGCCGCCGGGTGCTGGCGGTGCTGCGGCACCTGGGGGCGTGACGGCCGACCGGGGCCTTTGGAGGTTCCTCCAGGTGGTGGGCGGAATCGGTGCCGCCCGGTTGTGGTGATCTTCAGGATTCGGGCGTGAGCTGGCTCCGGGCGGGGGATTGAACGAGAATCGAACGTTGGGTGTGCGCGGCTCGGCTGCGTTGCGCCGTAACGTTTCTTCCCAGCCAGAGAGCCCCTTCATGCGCTTCCTGAACGACCTCAAGCCCGCGTACGACCTCACGTACGACGACGTCTTCATGGTCCCCAGCCGGTCCGCGGTGGGCTCCCGGCAGGGTGTCGATCTCTCCTCCCAGGACGGGACGGGGACCACCATCCCGCTGGTGGTGGCGAACATGACCGCGATCGCCGGGCGCCGGATGGCCGAGACGGTGGCCCGCCGCGGCGGGCTGGTGGCGATCCCGCAGGACATCCCGATCGAGGTCGTCTCCGAGGTGATCGGCTGGGTCAAGCAGCGGCACCTGGTGCACGACACCGCGCTGACCCTCGCCCCCGGCGACACCGTCGCCGACGCGCTCTCGCTGCTGCCCAAGCGCGCGCACGGCGCGCTGGTCGTGGTCGAGGGCGGCAAGCCCGTCGGCGTGGTCACCGAGGGCGACTGCCAGGGCGTGGACCGGTTCACCAGCCTGTCCGAGGTGATGTCGCGCGACCTGCTGCTGCTGGACGAGGGCATCGACCCGCGCACCGCCTTCGACCGCCTCAACGAGGCGCACCGCAAGCTCGCCCCCGTGGTCGCCGCCGACGGCACCCTGGTCGGCCTCCTGACCCGGAAGAACGCGCTGCGCGCCACCCTCTACACCCCCGCGGTGGACGGCGCGGGCCGGCTGCGGATCGCCGCCACCGTCGGCATCAACGGCGACGTGGCCGGCCGGGCCAAGGCGCTGCTGGAGGCCGGGGCGGACGTGCTGGTGGTGGACACCGCGCACGGCCACCAGGAGTCGATGATCAACGCGCTGCGCGCGGTGCGCGGCCTCGACCCGCAGGTGCCGATCGTCGCGGGCAACGTGGTCTCCGCCGACGGCGTGCGCGACCTGGTCGAGGCGGGCGCCGACATCCTCAAGGTCGGCGTCGGCCCCGGCGCGATGTGCACCACCCGGATGATGACCGGCGTCGGCCGTCCGCAGTTCTCCGCCGTCCTGGAGTGCGCCGCCGAGGCCCGCCGCCTGGGCAAGCACGTCTGGGCGGACGGCGGCGTGCGCCACCCGCGCGACGTGGCGATGGCGCTGGCCGCCGGCGCCTCCAACGTGATGGTCGGCTCCTGGTTCGCCGGCACCCTGGAGTCGCCCGGCGACCTGCAGACCACCGCCGACGGCCGCCAGTACAAGGAGAGCTTCGGCATGGCCTCGGCCCGCGCCGTGCGCAACCGCACCTCCGACGAGTCGGCCTACGACCGGGCCCGCAAGGGCCTGTTCGAGGAGGGCATCTCCACCTCCCGGATGTTCATCGACCCGGCCCGCCCCGGCGTCGAGGACCTGATCGACTCGATCGTCGCGGGCGTCCGCTCCTCCTGCACCTACGCGGGCGCGGCGAGCCTGGAGGAGTTCCACGACAAGGCGATCGTGGGCATCCAGAGCGCGGCCGGCTACGCCGAGGGCAAGCCGCTGCACTCCAGCTGGGCCTGATCCCGGCCCCTCGTCCCCCCGTCCGGTGCCGGGTCAGCGCACCGGCGGGGGTTGCCGGGCGACCGTGACGGTGCTGACCGCGGTCCCGTCGGCGCAGTGGACGTGGACCCAGCCCTGCTCGAACTCCCGCAGGTCGTCGTGCTTGCCGCGGCGGTCGGGCCGCCCGAACGGGACGTCCGTGCGGGCGGGCACGGCCGGCATGCCGTCGACGAAGGCCGCGAAGCGCTCCGCCCGGTGGCCCCGGTCGCCGATCACGACCTCGTCGACCAGGCCGCGGCGCAGCACCAGCCGCACCCCGGGGAGGGCGCGCACCAGCTCGACCGGCGGGTGCGACTCCGGGCGGCCCAGCACGTCGAGGAAGAGCGTGAACTCGCCGGACCGCCAGCGGTGCGGGTCGCGGGCCACGCCGATCCCGCGCAGCACCGCCGTCACCGTGCCCGGCGCCGCGCCCGGGTGCGCGGAGTCGAACTCGGAGCCGTACCCGACCAGCAGGTCGCGGGTGCCGTAGCGGTGCAGGTCGGTGCCCCGGACGGTGGCCGACGGGGCGCCGAGGGCGCGGTGGACGTCCGCGCGGGTGCCGGGGAACAGGCCGGCCGCGGGCAGTCGGACGCTCAGCACCCGGCCGTCCCCGACCTGGACCTCCGGGCCGGCGTCGAACGCGAGCAGCCGCCGGGACCGGCCGGAGGAGGACGCCCAGCGCCGGTGCGCGCCGCCGGCCAGGCGGGCCGCCTCCCGAAAGGCCGGGCCGCCCTCCGGCTCGCCGAGCACGGCGAGGAACGCGCGGACCGGCCCGGTCGGCAGCGGCCGCGGGGCCGGGCGCTCCAGGGCGATCGTGGCCAGGCCGCCGTCGACGTACCCCAGCCGGACCCGGTCGCCCTCGACGGCGTGCACGTCGCCGCCCTCCTCGACCGGCTCGCCCAGCACCGCCAGGGCCCGCGCCCGGTCGCTGCCCGGGCCCAGACCGCCGATCAGCGCGGCGGGCCGCGGGTAGGCGCCCTCGCCGCTCAGCCGGAACACCGCGCGGTCCGTCCCGGCGGCCAGCAACCGGGCGACCGCGGCCTGCGGGCCGTCCTCCGGTTCGTCCAACGCGTCGACGTGCCACCAGAGTTCGCCCTCGAAGCGGGGCGGCAGCATCCGGGCCCGGGCCGGGAACCACCGCTCCGGGCGCCAGGAACCGCCGCCCGGGTGGAACAGCAGCAGCTCGTCGTGCCCGCCCCGCCAGCACTCGCCCTCGAACGACCCCAGCCCCTCACCCGCCAGCGCCGCCGCGTACTGCCGCTGCGTCAACGCGAACAGCGCGTCCGCGGAACCGTGCCCCACCTGCTGGTCCACCCCGACCCAGGCCCGGCCCGACACCACCTCGACACCGGTGCTCGGCTGCCGGACGACCTGCACGAAGCCCCGGCCGTCCGGCTCGCGGCGCCCGTCGCCCTGCTTGCGCTTCGCCATGGCTGTTCCGTCCCGTGCTGTGCTGTGCCGTGCCCGTGCGGTGGTTCCCCGGCGTTCGGGGCCGGGCGACCATCATCGGGCACGGGGCCGTCAGTTCGGGCTGAGCGGGGTGAGCAGGGCGCGGCTGACCATGCCGACGGAGCCGGAGAGGGCGTCGGCGACCAGGGCGCGGGCGGGTGGCAGGCGGCGCAGTTCCCAGAGGGTGAGGACGGAGGCCCAGGCGGCGTCGCGGGCGCGGTCGATGCTCCAGACGGAGAGGACGTGCAGCAGGGGGCCGCCGACGGGGACGGGGAGCAGGGCGGTGCGGACCTGGGCCTCGACCTGGGCGAGCAGGGTGTTGATCCGCAGGTAGTCGGCGTGCAGCTGGTCGGGGGTGCGGCCGGTGAGGCGGCAGGTGTCCAGGACGGCGAGCGGGAGGTCGTTCTCGATGTGGGCGTTCATGCCGGCCAGGGCGAACTGGAGCGGGTGGACGCCGGGGGCTGCGCGCAGGTCGAACAGTGGGCGCCAGCACGCGGCGGGGCGGCGGCCGGCGCGGTCGTCGTCGACGGCGGTCAGGTAGCGGGCGGCGAAGACGGCGTCGAGTTCGGCCATGGCGGCGGGGTCGTCGAAGTACCCCGCGGCGAGGTGGTCGCGGACCAGCCGGGTGACGGTGAGGTACATCGCGTTGAACACGGCGACCCCGTCGGCGGGCGGGAGTTCGGCGGCCAGTTGCGTCATCCGGTCGACCACCTGGTCCACCGTCAGTACCGGTGCGGTCATGCGCACGCTCCCATGAGGATGAGGGGATGATCGGACAAGGGGATGGTGGGCTGATGCTCCGTCACCTTCGCAGGCGGGGGCGCCGCTGCCAAGCCACGCGCGCGGTGCGGGCGGGTGGAAAAGGAGAAGGGGGAGGAGAGCGGGGAAAGGCGGGGGAGGAGGCGGAGGGAGAGGCGGGAGAGGGGCGGGGATGGGGCGGGGGGAGGGGAGGGGCGGGAGAAAGGGGAGGGGAAACCAGGTGCGCGGTGCGGGCGGGTGGAAAAGGAGAAGGGGGAGGAGAGGGGGAGAGGCGGGAGAAAGGGGAGGGGGAGACCAGGTGCGCGGTGCGGGTGGGTGGAAAAGGAGAGGGGGAAGGGCGGAGGGAGGGGAGGGGGAGACCAGGTGCGCGGTGCGGGTGGGTGGAAAAGGAGAAAAGGGGAGCGGGGGAAAGGGGCGGGAGGAGGGGAGGGAAAAACCAGGTGCGCGGGGTGGGGCGGGTGGGGCAGCATGGTGGCGACGGCGCTGCCGGGCGCATTTCGCGTTCCCGCCGTTCCCTGTCCCCGGAGGCTCGCGTGGTGAAGCGATATTAGAGGCGGTGCACACCGCCCTCCGGCCTGTCCCTGTCTGCGGGCGGCCGAGCCTCCCGGTCCTTTTCGGACGACCCTGCTGACGTGCTGATGCGCTGACGTGCCCCCGTGCGGGTGCCCGTCCGCGGGCGGTACGGCCGGTGCGGGCGTCGACACCTGCCGCGAGCCGTGGGCGGCCGCCCCTTCGCGGGTCGGCCGGCAGCCGTCCCCTGCCGTCCGGCCTCCGCCGAGTCCCCCGCATCCCCGCATCCCCGTCCGTGTTCGGCGGCAGTTGCCCTGCCGCCGTGCGCCGACGCCTCCCGAGAGGATGGCCATGGCCGCCACCGTGTTCGACCGAAGTGCCGCGCAGCTCCGTGAACTGATCGAGGACGAGGGGGAGTTGCGGGAGGGGCCGGAGCTGGCCCGGCTGCTCGGGCTGCTCGCCGAGCGCCGGGGCGCCGACCTGTCCGGGCTGTCCGCCGGGCGGCAGGCCGAGCTGCTCGGGGCGCGGGTCGCGCAGGTGCTGCCCGGGGGCGGGCGGCTGGCCGAACTGCTCGGCGAGGGAAGGCCGTTGACGGTCAAGTTCGGGATCGACCCGACCGGGGCGGAGGTGCACCTCGGGCACGCGGTGCCGATGATCCTGGCCAGCCGGCTGCAGCGGATGGGCCACCGGGTGGTGTTCCTGGTCGGGGACGTCACCGCCCGGATCGGCGACCCGTCCGGCCGCAGCGCCGAGCGCCCGCCGCTCACCGAGGAGGACGTGCGGCGCAACGTCGCCACCTACCGGCAGCAGGTCGGGCCGTTCTTCGACTTCGAGCGGGCGGAGTTCCGGTTCAACAGCGAGTGGCTGGAGCCGATGACGCTGCCGCGCTTCCTGGAGGTGCTCACCCGGCTGCCCGCCTCTGCCGCGCTCCAGCGCGAGGACTTCCGCACCCGGCTCGCCGAGGGCAGCGGGCTGACCCTGGCCGAGCTGGTCTACTCCGTGGTGATGGCGCTGGACTCGGTGGAGCTCGTCGCGGACATCGAACTCGGCGGCCTCGACCAGCTGCTGAACCTGCAGATGTGCCGCCGGGTGATGACCGCGACCGGGCAGCGGCCCGAGGTGGTGCTCGCCACCGGGCTGATCGAGGGCACCGACGGCACCGGCGCCAAGATGAGCAAGTCCAGGAACAACTACGTCGGGCTGGGCTTCCCCGCCGAGGAGATGTTCGGCCGGCTGATGGCCTGCGCCGACCGGCTGCTGCCCGGGTACCTGCGGGCGCTCACCGAACTGCTCGACGAGGAGGTCGAGTTGCTGCTCGCCCAGGTCGACGACGGCCGTCGGCACCCGATGGCCGTGAAGACCCTGCTGGCCGCCGCCGTCACCGCCACCGTGCACGGCGAGGCCGCCGCGCTCGCTGCCCGGGACGCCTTCCGGGCCCGGTTCTCGGTCCGCCGGTACTCCGAGGCGGGGCCGCTGCCCACCGTCGACCCCGCCGCGCACGGCGCGGCGACGCTCGGCGAGCTGCTGGTCAGGGTCAGCGGCGAACTGCCCAGCCTCAACCAGGTCCGCCGGGTCGCCGAGGCGGGCGGCCTCCGGCTCGTCGTCGAGCACACCGACGGCACGCAGCAGGCGGTCCCGCTCGGCCGGGCGGAGGCCGACGAGCGGCTGCGGGTCGTGCTGGGCGCGCACGACCTGGCCCGTCCGCGGGCGACCCGCCGGGTGTTCCTGCGCTGCGGGCGGAAGGTGGTGGAGCTGACCTGAGCGGTCCGCCCGGAATGCACGGGCGCGCGGGGCGGCAAGTGCCCTATCCTTGGCGCGATTTATCGCATGATCATCAGAAGTGGGGGGGCGATGACCGGAACCATCGTGGTGCGCGCGGAGCAGCCGGGGATCGGCCGCGCGGGGACGTTCGGCGTCCTCGTCGACGGGGTCCGGGTCGGCCAGGTCCGGCAGGGGGAGAGCGCACGGTTCCCGGTGCCGGCCGGCACCCACGTGGTGCGGGTCGCCGCGAAGGACCGCACCGGCTCCAACCCGGTGACGGTGCGGGTGGCCGAGGACCGGGACGCCCCGGTCACGGCCCGCGGGACGGGGCTCGGCGTCGCGCTCCTGCTGCCGCTGCTGGCCGGGATCACGGTGCCCCCGGTCTACGCGGTGGCGACGATGGTCCTGCTCGCGGTGGTGTTCCGCACCGTCCCCGGCCTGATGTTCCGGGTGCGCGTCGAGGACCCCGAGCCCCCGGCGCCGCACGCCCCGCAGGCCGGTGCGGGGGAGGAGAGCGGCGGCGGGGCCGGCCTGTGGTGGGAGTCCGACCCCGCGCTCGCCAAGCGGTTCCGGAAGGCCGCCGACTCCTGACGGCCCGACCGCTCCCCGCACCCGGGCCCGGGGCTACTGCTCCACGTGGAGGGTGATCGGGTTGGTGAGGGCGGCCATCGGGCCCCAGGGGAGGTCCGGGCCCATGGCGTTGCCCCTGCCGGGGGTGCCGTCCGCCCTGGGGTGGCGGACCTCGGCGCGGACGTAGGCGGCGAGGGAGGCGGTGGTGCGCCAGCGGACGGTGGCGGGGCCGGCGGCGGGGAGGGTCTCCTGGTGGAGCTGGCCCTCGTCGGTGAGCAGCCGGGCGGTGCCGCCGGGGACGCCGGAGACGGTGAGCTCGACGTCCACGGGGGCGTCGGCGGGGACGGTCAGGCGTTCGCCGATGCCGGCCCGGCGGCCGTGGCCGGTGGCGGTGAACTCCAGCCCGACGGCGGCGGATTCGGCGATCCAGCTGCGCCCGGCGCGCAGGCCGTCCAGGATCGCGGGGCGGCTGAGGTCGTCGGCGAGGACGACGTTGTGCGGGCTGCCGATCGGCTGCGGGGCGCTGTGGGCGTCGCTGTTGCCCAGCGCGGGGAGCCAGTCGCGGCCCTCGCGCAGGGCGGTGGCGAGCTGGGCGTCCCAGGTGTCGACGGCGGACTCGTCGTCGTACGTCCAGGGGCCGTTCCACACCTCGACGGCGTCGGCGTCCTGGTAGCCGAACTTCCACTGGCAGGCCACGTACGGGCAGTAGGGGTGGGCGGGGACGACCAGGCCGCCGCTGCGGCGGACCTGGCGGGCGAAGCGCGGGAACTGCCCGTCGCGGGAGCGGTAGCGCCAGTCGACGAACCGGCCGGGGTCGAGGCCGAGCGCCAGCCAGTGGCCGTTGCGGGTGGTGACCTCCTCGCCGGTGATCACCAGCAGGTCGTCCCCGGCCAGCGGGCCCCAGACGCCGTGCGCGGAGGTGGTGTTGTGGTCGGTGGAGACGATGAAGTCCAGCCCGGCGGCCCGGGCCCCGGCCGCGACCTCCTCGGGCAGGCGGCGGCCGTCGGAGTGCACGGTGTGCAGGTGGCAGTCGCCCCGGTACCAGGCGCGGCCGCGGCCGCGGGCCCGCTCGGCCGGGTAGTGCGGGGTGAAGGCCGGGCCCGGGCGGCCGAACCGGAAGGTGACCTGCACGGTGTAGGCCAGGCCCTGCGGGGCGACCTGGTACGGGCCGAGCACCACGTGCCAGGTGCCCGGGTTGACCGGGCCGGGCAGGTAGCCGGGGGTGGCGGCGCTCGCGGAGAGCGCGAAGGAGTCGCGGAAGCCGCCGGACCAGCCGCGGAAGCCCCGGCCGCCGAGTTCGGTGCCGCGCTCGTCGAAGATGCCGATGTCGCAGGAGTTGCCCGGGGTGCCGGCCGGGACGGCGGGCCGGTCGTAGCTGTAGGACACCGCGATCTCCCGCACGCCGGACGGGACTTCCACCGGTAGGTGGACGAAGTCGGCCGCGCCGGTGGGCAGTCGGCCGGTCAGGGTGACGGTCCGGTCGGCGGGGACGGAGGCGGGGGCGCCGGCGGTGTCGGTGGCGGGGGAGGCGGCTGCGGCGGGGGTCGGGGCGGCCAGGCCGGCGGTGGCGGTCGCGGCGCCGGTGGCGAGGCCGGTGCGCAGCAGGGTGCGGCGGCCGGGCAGGGCGGACGGGTCGGTGGGCATCGGGCCTCCGGTCGGTGGGCGCGGGCGTCGGCGTCGGCGTCGGCGTCGGCGTCGGCGTCGGCGTCGGCGTCTCACCGGGCGTCCCTACCCGGCGGGGTGAACCGGGGGTGAGTCCGGGGTGAGTCGGGGCCCACGGTGCTGCGGAGGATCCGTGAACGAGGGGTGGGGGAATATGCGCCTAGCAGTTTCGCCCGGGCGTGGCCGAAGGTTTGCCGGGACTACCGCTCGTCCGGGTGAATCCGGGGCGCGGCGCTACTCCGGGGGCGCGTGGTGCGACAAGCCTATGAGCCGGGCGCGGCGCGGTCCGGACCGCGCCGGCGGGTTCCGGAAACGGCCCTCCAGCAGGGCAACTCTCCTGGGGGAAAAGAATTCTGACGGACCGTCAGGGGCGCGGCGCAGCGGCTATGCTGCTTCGCGCCCGGGCCCCGCCGCACCGCCCGGCCCCGCCCACACCCCCGTCCCCTCCGAGCGTATGAGGATGCTGATGCTTCGAGCTGGATCGTCACCAGGCGGACCGTCGTCAGGAGGGCGGCTGCCCGCGGCCGTGCTCGTCTGCCTGCTGCCCGCAGCGGTGATCGGCGCGGCCGTCGGCCTCGCCGTCGCGGCGGCCCCCGGCGCGGCCACCTCGGGGATCATCTGGTGCGGCCTGGTGGGCGCCGCGGCCGTGGCGGCGGCGGGCTACGAGGCGGTGCGCCGGGGCCGCGCACTGGAACTGGCCCGCGAGGAGGCCGCCCGGCAGGACGCCGAGCAGCGGCACCGGCTGGCCCGCCAGCAGGCCGGCATGCTCGAACTCGCCCGCACCGAACTCCCGCAGGCCGTCGCCCGGATGCAGGCCGGCGAGTTCATCACCGACGTGCTCCGCTCCTACGAGCAGCAGCACGTCAACAACGCCGGCGACGAGTTCCACGACTTCCGCTACGCCGTGCTGCGCTCCGTCCTCGACGCCGTCGACAACGAGGAGGCGATGCGCGAGTCCGCGCAGCGCGCCTTCGTCAACATCGCCCGCCGGGTGCAGGCCATCGTCCACCGCCAGGCCATCGACCTGCGCAAGATGGAGGACCGGCACGGCGACGACCCCGCGGTCTTCGACGACCTGCTGCTGCTCGACCACGGCAACGCGCTGATCGGCCGCCTCGCCGACTCCATCGCCGTGCTCGGCGGCGCCCGGCCCGGCCGCCAGTGGAACAACCCCGTCCCGCTGTACAGCGTGCTGCGCGGCGGCATCTCCCGGATCCTCGACTTCCGCCGGGTCGAACTGCACCCGGTCTCCGAGGTCGCCGTGGTCGGCCCCGCCGTCGAACCGCTGATCCACGCGCTCGCCGAGCTCCTCGACAACGCCACCCGCTACTCGCCGCCGCAGACCAACGTCCACCTCACCGCCGTCGAGGTGCAGACCGGCATCGCCATCGAGATCGAGGACGGCGGCCTCAGCCTCGGCGAGGAGGGCCGCGCCCGGGCCGAACGGATGCTGGCCGAGGCCGAGTCCGGCATCGACCTCAACGGCCTCGGCGAGGCGCCCCGGCTCGGCCTGGCCGTGGTCGGCCGGCTCGCCCGCGCCTACGGCTTCCAGGTCTCGCTGCGCCCGTCCGCGTACGGCGGCGTGCGCGCGGTGCTGATCGTCCCGCAGACGTACATCACCACCGCGCCCGCGCCCAGCCGCGCCCACGGCATCGGCCGGATCGCCACCACCACCCCGTTGGCCTTCCCCGCGCACCAGGGCCAGGGGCCGGCCGACACCGAGCCCTACCCGATGGTGGCCGGCGCCGAGTTCGCGGACACCGCGCCCCGCCCGCACCCCGCCGCCGCGACCCACACCCCCGCCGGGGGCTTCGCGGCCACCGCGGCCTTCCCGGCCGCGTCCTCCGTCGCGGCCGCCCCCACCGGGACGTTCCCGCGCGCCGTGCCCGCACCCGCGGCCGCCGCCGACCCGTACCAGGACGACGTCCCGCTGGTGCTCGAACGCACCGCGAACGGGCTGCCCCAGCGCCGCCGCCACGCCGCCCCGTCCCGCTTCGGCGCGGCCCGCTCCCCGCAGCAGGCCCAGGCCCCGGCCGCGGTGCCGCCGCTGCAGGCCGCCCCGGCGCCGCGGACACCCGCATCCGCACCCGCACCCGCCCCCGAGCCGGTCCAGCCCGGCCTGTGGCTGGCCGCCTTCACCGACGGCGTCAACGGCACCGCGCCGTCCGCCGGGCCGGGCGGCGACAGCCGAGCCAGTGACGAAGCAGCAGGGAAAGGCGACAAGTGATTCAGCAACGGACCAACATGGACTGGATGCTCAAGGACCTCGCGGAGACCGTTCCGTGCATCAGGCACGTCATCGTGCTGTCGGCCGACGGCCTGCGGCTGGCCCAGCACGGCACCGACCCCGACACCGCGGACCGGCTGGCCGCCGCCTGCGCCGGACTGCAGAGCCTGGCCAACGCGGTCGGCCACGAGTTCCCGCACGGCGACGGGCGGATGCGGCTGGTGGTGATCGAGGTCGGCGGCGGGTTCTTCTACCTGATGGCGGCCGGCTCCCGGGCCTACCTGGCGGTCCTCGCCGACGAGGGCGTGGACGCCGGACTGGTCGGCCAGCGGATGCGCGACCTGGTCGCCCGGATCGGCGAGCACCTGACCACGCCGGTCCGCGGCAGCGAGCAGATCGCGTGACTCGCACCGCCGATCCGACGGGCCGCCGGTCCGCGTTACGGCCGCGCCGCCGGGCCGCCGGGGCACGAGCGGACCGCCGGGCCGGGGCGCGAGCGCGCTGCCGGGCTGCCGGGGCGGCCCGTGCAGGCCGTACGGGCGCGCCGAGCGTCGGGCGCGGGCTCGGGTCCGGGCTCGGGACCGGATCGGGGCCCGGCCCCGGGGCCGGCAGTGCGGCAGCAACGACCGGAACACCGCCGGCGCGCCGACCGGCCGCCGGCCACACCGAGGTGCGGGGATGAGCAACCAGGACTGGGCGGACGCCAACCCGGAGCGGCTCTACGTGATCAGCGGGGGGCGCGACCGCAAGTCCGCCACCGCCGGGTTCGACCTGGTCACGCTGGTCGTCGCCCGCGCCCGCCCCGAACCCACCATGCAGCCCGAGCACGCCGCGATCCTGCGGATCTGCTCCTCCCCGCTGTCGGTCGCCGAGATCTCCGCCTACCTGCGGCTGCCGAACAGCCTGGTCACCGTCCTGCTGGCGGACCTGCTCGCCGAACGCCGGATCGAGGTCCGCGCCCCGATCCCCCCGGCCGCCCTTCCCGACCTTTCCCTGCTGGAGGCAGTGATCCATGGACTTCAACGGCTCTGAGCCGCGCGGGCCGCGCGAGGCCGAGCTGCTCCCGGCCACCGTGGCCACCGCCGTCAAGGTCGTCATCGTCGGCGGCTTCGGGGTCGGCAAGACCACCCTGGTCGGCGCGGTCAGCGAGATCCGCCCGCTGACCACCGAGGAGACCATGACCGAGGCCGGCGTCGGCATCGACGACCTGGCCGGGGTGGAGCGCAAGAGCTCCACCACGGTGGCGATGGACTTCGGCCGGATCACCATCAGCGACGAACTGGTGCTGTACGTCTTCGGCACGCCCGGCCAGGAGCGCTTCTGGTTCCTGTGGAACGGCCTGTTCGAAGGCGCGCTGGGCGCGGTCGTGCTGGTCGACACCCGGCGGCTGGAGGTCTCCTTCGACGTGCTGGGCCGGCTGGAGGACCGCGGGGTGCCGTTCGTGGTGGCGCTCAACGCCTTCCCCGAGTCGCCCGGCTACCCCGTCGAGGAACTGCGCGCCGCGCTCGACCTGCCGCACCACGTGCCGATCGTCCAGTGCGACGCCCGTTCCCGGGAGTCCAGCCGGGACGTGCTGATGGCCCTGATGCGCTACCTGTACGACCTCGCCGCCCGGCCCGCCGCGGCCACCGCCCAGCCGGTCGGCTGACCCTCCCCGGTCGGCCCTCCCAGGCCGATCGTCCGGCCGGCCGGTCCTTCCCGGCCGATCGCCGGGCCGGCCCTCCTGCTCGCAAGCCGCGCCCGTCCGCAGGCCGCACCCCCCTTCTCGATCCTCCCCCCGGAGTTACCCCGTGACGTACCAAGAGCACGCGCACCAGGGCGCGCCCGTCCCGCCGCCCGGCTGTCCCGCCCACCGCGCCGGCGGGGGGCCGCAGGGCGACGGACTGCTGCGGCTGTTCGGCCCCGAGGCCGAGGCCGACCCGGCCGGCTTCTACGAGAAGCTGCGCGCCGAGCACGGCGAGGTCGCGCCGATCCTGCTGCACGGCGACCTGCCGGCCTGGCTGGTGCTCGGCTACTCGGCGAACCTGACCGCGATGCGCACCCCGTCCCGGTTCTCCCGCGACTCCCGGCGCTGGACCGAGTTCCAGCAGGGCCGGGTCGCCCCCGACTCCCCGGTGCTGCCGGTGATCGCCTGGCAGCCGACCTGCTCCTTCGTCGACGGCGAGGAGCACCGCCGGCTGCGCACCGCCGTCACCGACGGCCTGAACCGCTTCGACCGGCGCGGCATGCGGCGCTACGTCACCCGGTTCTCCGACCAGCTGATCGCCGAGTTCGGCGACAGCGGCCGGGTCGACCTGGTCTCCCAGTTCGCCGAGCACCTGCCGATGCTGGTGATGACCCAACTCCTCGGCATGCCCGAGGAGTACGGACCGCGGCTGGTCGAGGCCGCCCGCGACCTGGTCAAGGGCACCGGGACGGCCGTCGCCAGCAACGAGTACGTGGTCGAGTCGCTGCGCCGCACCGTGGAGCGCAAGCGCAGCGAGCCCGGCCAGGACCTGGTCACCTGGCTGATCGAGCACCCGTCCGGGCTCAGCCAGGACGAGGTGCTGGAGCACCTGCGCTCGGTGCTGCTGGCCGCCAACGAGACCACCATCAACCTGATCTCCGAGACGCTGAAGATGGTGCTCACCGACAGCCGCTTCCGCGCCCACCTGTCGGGCGGGCAGATGACCCTGCCGGACGCCCTCGACCAGGTGCTGTGGGACTCCCCGCCGTTCATGCTGGTGCCCGGCCGCTGGGCGACCGGCGACACCGAGCTCGGCGGGCAGGCGATCAAGGCCGGCGACATGCTGCTGCTCGGCGTCGCGGCGGGCAATGCCGACCCGGCGGTCCGGCCCGACCTGGACACCCCGCTGTTCGGCAACCGCTCGCACCTGGCGTTCGGCAGCGGCCCGCACGAGTGCCCCGGCCAGGAGATCGGCCGGGCGATCGCCGAGTCCGGCATCGACATCCTGCTCACCCGGCTGCCCGACCTCCAACTCTCGGTCGAGGAGGACCGGTTGGTCTGGCGGGGCGGCTGGATGTCCCGCCACCTGACCGAGCTGCCGGCCCGCTTCACCCCGCGGGCCGCTCTCCAGCCGCAGCCGCCGGCCGGACCGGTCCCCTCCTCGGCCGCGCCGTCGACCTCGGCCGCGCCGTCGACCCCGGCCGCGCCGTCGACCCCGCTGGTGCCCGGCCCGCGACCGGTCGCCGCGACCCCGCTGCGGACGCCCGCAGCCGGGCCCGCGCCCGTGCCGACGACGCCGCCGCTGCCGCCCGCGCCGCCGGTGGTGCCCCAGCAGCGGCGCGGTTGGTGGAGCGCGCTGCTGGCCCGGCTGCGCGGCTGACGCGGCGGGCCGGTGCGGGGTCGGGTGCGGTGGCGGCCGGGCGGCGGGTCAGAACGGCCGGGGCAGGCCACCCGCGGACGCCAGGGCGAGCAGGGCGGCGGCGATCAGCAGCAGCGCGGCCAGCTCGCCCCACAGCAGCCGCCGGTCGGCGCGCCGGTCCCGGGCGGTGAGTCCGGCGGCCCGCTGCCGCACCCGCTCCGCCGCCCGGGTCTCCGCCGCCGCCCGGGTCTCCGCCGCCGCCCGGGTCTCCGCGGTCGCCCGGGTCTCCGCTGCCGACCGGGGCTCCGTCCCGGCCGCGGCCTCGGCGGCGGGTCCTTGCCGGGGCGTTGCCTCGGGGGTCATCGTCCGACCGCCACCTTTCCGGTCTTCTCGGTCTTGTCCCAGGCGAGTTCGGCGTGCCGCAGTTCGTGGAACGCGGCGGCGACCGAGCAGGCGGCGAGCAGCGAGCCGTAGCCCGCCAGGTGCAGCAGGGGCGGGGCGAGCCACCGCAGCCGGGTGCCGGTGAGCTCCTTGGCCAGCCAGGCGACCGGCATGCACAGCGCCAGCCAGGCGTACACCACCAGCATGATCAGGTGGACGGTGAGCGTTCCGGCGCTCGCCAGCAGCGGCAGGAACACCCCGGGCAGGGCGGTGACCACCAGGATCGCGGTGGCGATCAGGCCGGGGTAGATCAGCGCCTCGCGCCAGCAGCGGCGGAAGGTGCCGGGGTCGACCAGCGCGGACATCAGGGTGATCAGCAGGTAGCAGACCAGGTTGGTGACCCACAGCCAGTGGAACAGCGTCCAGGCCGGCCCGGCCGGGGCGGTGAGGAAGAGCAGCAGCAGCGCGCCCGAGCAGAGCGTCAGCAGCACCGGGGTGAGCAGCAGGGTGAACCAGATCAGCCCGAACAGCCAGGAGCCGAGCCGGTGTTCGCCCTGCGCGGCGCGGCCGCGGAACCACACGTGCCGGTAGCGGCGGGTGACCTGGAGGTTGCCGCGGGCCCAGCGCAGCCGCTGCTTCCACAGGCCCGCCAGGTCGCCGGGCTCCTCGGCCAGCACGGTCGCGTACCCGTCGAACACCACGCGGCGGCCCGCGAGTTGGGTCTCGAAGGTGGTGACGGTGTCCTCGGCGAGGGTGTCGG
This sequence comes from Kitasatospora sp. YST-16, assembly GCF_026802215.1. Lineage (NCBI taxonomy): Bacteria > Bacillati > Actinomycetota > Actinomycetes > Kitasatosporales > Streptomycetaceae > Kitasatospora > Kitasatospora sp. YST-16. The sequence goes on along the minus strand of NZ_CP113837.1, from coordinate 841,131 downwards.
TGTCGATCCGCCCGCCGAGGTCCTCCAGGTTGGCCCGGCTGTGCAGCTGCGCCCCGCCGGCCAGGCAGGCGACCGCGCCGGGCACGTTCTGCGCCCGGCGGGCGGCGGCCTGCGCGGTGATGTACTCGTAACCGATGTACCTGGTCAGGTAGTTGCCCTGCTTGCCGCTGCCCTCCTTGATGTACGCGGTGACGGCGCCGACCCGTGGATCGGCCAGGTGCCGGGTCATCCGCCAGAGCGCGTCCCGGTCGAAGACCACGTCCGCGTCCATGATCAGGACGGCTTCGGCCCAGTCGTCGGCGAGCACCCGGGCCAGCCCGTGGTTGAGGGTGTGCGCCTTGCCCTGCCCGCCGTGCTCGCGGCGCAGGTGCACCACCTGGCCGGGGTGGCGCCGCATCAACTCGGCCAGCACGGCCGGGGTTTCGTCGGTGGAGGCGTCGTCGACCACGTGGACCCGCAGCCGGTCGGGCGGGTACTCCAGGGCGAGCAGGCCCTCGACGGAGCCGGGCAGCACCGCGGCCTCGTTCCAGGCCGGGATCAGCACGGCGGTGCGGGGCAGGTACGGCTCGCCGCGCACCTCGTACAGGCGGCGGAAGCGCTGGAGGCCGATCAGCAGGAACTGCAGGACGGCGACCAGCAGCGGCAGCGCGCCGAGGAAGACCACGGCGACGGCCGGCGCGTACAGGAGGGTGCTCATCGCCGGGCCTCCGCGAGGGCCGTGGGCAGGGCCCGGCCCACCCAGTCGAAGTCGCCGACGTCCGCGGCCCGGTGGGCGTCGCTGCCCGCGGCCAGCCGGACCCCGGCGGCGGCCAGGGCGGCGGCGGTGCGCGGGGACGGGCAGCGCCACTTCTCGTTGAGTTCGACGGCGACGCCGCGGGCCCGGCAGGCGCGGGCCAGCGGGGCGAGTTCGGTCGCCTCGAGGTCGGCCTCGGCCAGGCCGCACTTGGGCAGCACGCTGAACAGGTGCGCCAGGTGCGCGGTGCGTCCGGCGGGCAGTCGGCTGACGGCCCGGGTGGTGGCGGTCAGCAGCAGCCGACGGGCCCGGGCCGGGGTGAGCGCGCCGGTGGCCAGCCGCTCGCGGACCTGCTCGGGGTGGGCGGGGCCGTCCGGCAGCGGGAAGCGGTGGTCGGCGAGCGCGACGTGCTCGACGCCGGTCAGGTCGTCGGGCAGGTCGATCCGGCCCGCGGTGTCCAGGATCTTCGCCTCCACCCCGCACACCACCCGCAGCGGCGCCGCCGCCCGGGCCGCCCGGACGGCGGCCGTGTAGGCGGGCAGGTGGACGGAGTCGGCCCGGACGTGGTCGGCGACCACCACGGTGCGCAGCCCGGCGGCCCCGGCGGCGGCCAGGACCGCCTCCAGCGGGTCGCGGCCGTCGGAGAAGTCGGTGTGGGTGTGCAGGTCGGCAGTGAGGGCGGGGAGTTGACCTGTCGTCATGTCGACACGGCTTCGAGCGGCGCGGCTTCGAGCGGTGCGGCTTCGAAGGGCGCGGCTTCGAAGGGCGGGGCTCCGGCCGGTGCGGCCTCGGTGGTGTCGGCGAGGTCGCCCAGTTCGTCCGGGTGCAGCACCACGTCCTGCCAGTGCCGGACCACGGCGACCTCGTGGTGCGCGAGCCGCTCCGGCAGTTCGGCGCCCAGCAGTCCGGCCACCGCCCAGCGGGCCAGGTCGACGCCCGCGGCCAGGCTCAGCGAGAGGCCGCCCGGGGGGCGGGGGTTGACCTCCAGCAGGGCGGGCCGGCCGTCCCGGTCCTCGCGCAGCTGGACGTTGAGCACGCCGCGCAGCCCGAGCGCCCGGACGGCCCGTTCGGCCGCGTCGGACAGTTCCGGGGCGTCCAGCACCCGGCCGGCCACCACGATGCCCGAGTCGGTCCTGTCCCGGGAACGCGGTACGGCGGCGACCGTCCGGCCGGTGGCGTCGGTCAGCACGTCCACCGAGTACTCGGTGCCCGGCAGCAGTTCCTGCAGCAGGTAGGAGTGGTCGCGGGGCAGTCCGGCGAGCGCGGCCGGGCCGGTGACCGTCCGCACGCCCCGGGAGCCGGAGCCGGTGCGGGGCTTGGCGATCGCCGGGAAGCCGCCGGGGAGGTCCGCGCCGCCGTCCGGGCCGAGCGTGCGGGTCCCGGGCAGCCGGACCGCGCCCGCGCAGGCCCGGGCCAGGCGCCACTTGTCCAGGCAGTCGGCGACCGCCTCGGCGGGCGGTACCAGCACCCGGACGCCGGCGGCCTCGAACTGCGGCAACATGCCTGCCAGGGCCGGCAGTTCGGCGTCCACGGTGGGCACCAGCACGTCGATCGCGTGCCGCCGGCACAGCCGCAGCACCGCGTCCGCGAAGCCCGGGTGGGCGCCGGGCGGCAGCAGCATCCGGTAGGCGCGCGGCACCAGGTACAGGCCCGCGCCGTTCGGGTCGATGTCGGCCGCGTACCGCTCGGCCGCGCCCGCCAGGGCGCGCAGGAAACCGGTGCCGGACGGGCCGCCCGCGCCCGTCACCAGGACGCGCGGCGGGCGGCCCAGCGCGGCGGCCAGGTCGGGGGCGGGAGCGGGGACGGCGGGGTCAGTGGGTGCGGAAGGGAGCGGCATCGCGGAGCACCTCCAGCGGCTCGGCGTAGCGGGAACGGGAGAAGCGGCCCCAGTAGCGGGCCGTGGAGCGCAGCAGGTCCTCCTCCAGGTACCAGCGGCTGGACGCCTGGGAGCCGTGCGCGCGGATCGCGGACAACTTGGCGTCCACGTCCTCCTCGCGCAGCGCGACGAAGCGGTTGGGCCGGTAGGCGACGGTCGCGGACGGCGACTGGTAGCAGAACACCCGAGGCACCTGGCGGCAGGCCACCCGGGTGGCCCGGTGCACCGCCCGGTGGTCCTGGTGGGTGTCGCTGTCGGAGTGCACCAGCACGACGTCCGGGGCGGCCTCGGCGACGGTCCGCTCGATCACCCGGACGGTCGCGCTGTCGTCGCTGATCGACCCGTCCGGCAGGTCCTCCATCACCAGCCGGGCGCCCATCGACTCGGCCGCCCGGTGCGCCTCGCGGCGGCGCCGGGCCGGGTCGCCGCCGTTGGCGCCGGGGGAGAGGGTCAGCACGGTGATGTCCCAGCCGTCGCCGGCCCGGCGGTGGATCGTCCCGCCCGCGGCGATCTCCACGTCGTCCGGGTGGGCGCCGACCACCAGCATGCCGACCCGCTCGGCGGCGGGCGGCCGGGTCGCGTGCGGCGGGTGGGCGAGCGCGTGCGCGGCGGAGGCGGCCAGTGCGTCCGGGTCGTGCCGGGGCACCAGGTCGGCGGCCCGGCCACGCAGCGCGGCGACGGCGCGGGCGGCGTCCGGCCGGTCCTCGGTGACGATCACGGGGGCGGCGGGATGCTGCGCGTGCCACTCCTCGAGGAACTCGATCAGCCCGTCGCCCGCGAAGGCGCTGTCGCACACCGCGAGGTCCCAGCCCCGGTCGGCGTGCTCGGCGGCGCGGAACTCGTGCGGCGAGGCGGCGGTGCGCACCCGGGCGGCGCCGTACCGGCGCAGGGCCTCGGCGGTGGCCGTCGCGGCGGCGGCGTCCCGGTCTCCGACCAGCAGGCGGGCCCCGGCGAGCAGGGCCCCGGTGTCAGGGGCGGTGGGGCGCTGGTCGTCGCCCGACCCCCTGGGAGATGCTTGGAACATACAACCGATCCTGCTCCGGCCCGGGGTGCCGCGACCACGGTCCGGAGACCCGGATCGGGTGGCTTTGGTCCCGGTTCACCCGGCGCGCCCCGGGAAGGACCGGTCGCACGGACCGCCGGCGGTGTCGTCGCCGCCGTTGCCACTGACGTTGCCGCGGCCACCGCGGCACGTCCCCGGGAACGGCACCCCCCCGCTCCCGGGCGGTGCGGGCCGCCGTCACCGACGGCTGCACCGCGCCCGGCGGGCCGCCGGCCCTCGGCGACCCCGGGCCGGGCCGGCAGGCCGGGTCGGGCCGGGGAGGAGCTCTGCGCGGTGCTCTGCCCGGTGCTCTGCGCGGTGCTCTGCCCGGCCGGACACCCGCTGCGCCGGCGGGCCGGTGTCGACCTCGGTCGACTCGCGGACGCGGGCCGGCTCGACGCACCCGCCGTCGCCGCCCCGCCGGCCGACCTGCGGACCGCGACCGGAGGGGGCGCGTTCCCGGCCGTCGCCGACTGCGCGGGCCTCGACGCGGCCGCCCTGCTCGCCCCGGCTGCCGCGGGCCACGGACTCGGGGTGCTGCCCCGGACCCCGGCCGCGAGCGTCGGCGCGGCCGCCCTCCCGGTCCGCGCACTCCGGCTGGCGCACCGCCGGGAGGTGCTGTTCGCCCCGGTGCTGGACGCCTCGGTCCGGGCGTTCGTGGACACCCTGCCGCGCGGGGGGTGTGGTGGGTCCGGGCGTGCGAGGGCCCCCGGCCCGGGGTGCGGGTCGGGGGCCTGGTGCGGGTGCCGGTGGCCGGGTCGGGGGCCCTCCCCCACAGGGGGCCCGTCGGGTCGGTCAGCGGTGTCGCGGGGTGCCTGGCGGCCGGTGGCGGGTGTCAGCAGGCGCCGAGGTCGTCCCAGACGCCCCACTGGCCGGTGGAGCCGGGCTGCTCGCCCTGGGTCCACCACTTGGCGCGCCAGTTGTGGCCGCCGTAGGAGACGGTCTCGCCGCCGTTGTAGGTCGCACTTGCGCTCCAGGCGGTGGCGGTGCAGGTGCCGGACCCGCCGCCGGTGGTGCCGCCAGTGGTGCCACCGGTCGTCCCGCCGGTGGTGCCACCCGTGGTCCCGCCCGTCGTCCCACCGGTGGTCCCGCCCGTGGTGCCGCCGGTAGTCCCGCCGGTGCCGCCGATGTTGACGTCGATGCAGGAGTAGAACGCGTTCGCGGTGTCCGAGACGTTCCACACCGCGAGGACCTTCTGGCGGCCGGTGAAGCTGCCGAAGTTGACGGTCTGGCTGAGGTCGGCCGGCGGCTGGGCGTTGTTGCCCGGGAACGTGGCGATCAGCTGGTTGCCGATGTAGTACTGCCAGTTCGCGGTGGAGTGGCGGGCGGTGAAGTGCCAGGTGAAGGTCTGGGTGGAGGACACGTTGGTGACCTTCCAGCCCAGGTTGTCGTTGTCCAGCTCGGCGTACTCGGGGTGGCCGCCGGAGCAGCTGGTCAGGCCCTTCGGGCCCTCGACGCTCTGCGGCTCGTACTTGATCTGGCCGCAGCTGACCACGTTGTTGGCGCACTGGTCCTGGCGGCTGGGCGGGTTGGTGATCCAGCCGTGGGCGTCGGCGGTGCCCGCCGAGAGGGTCATCCCGAGGAGGGGGGCGACCAGCGCGCCGACGGCGGCGGTCACCTTTCTCTTGGTCTGCATGTGGGGTGCCTTCCTGATGTGGGGGTTCAGGTCTGCCCGAGGCCGTCGGGGCACGGCGGACCCCGCCGTGGCGCGGTGGGGCGGACACGAGCGGTACTCCTCCGTACGACCGGTGCGACAGGTCGGGAGACGGCCATAGGTCTAGACCGGATACTGAGGGAGACGATAGCGACGTACAGGACGCGGTCAAGTGGTTGAGCGAAATGTCCGCCTCCGGTGAGCGCAGTTCACCGAAGAACTGACAGAACGTCACCGGACCTGCGCCGAAATGCGCGTGACGGTGCTCGCGGCGGCCAACCGGACACCAGGCGGGCGCCGTGACCACGATGCGGACCGTCCCTGACCCCGACCGGCCCGGACGTGGTAGCTTCCGGCGCATGTCGCAGCGCGTCTTCCTCACCACCCGGGGTCACATCGACCTTCTCCGGGTGTGTTCCGCCGCCTGTCGCCGCGCCTGAGCGCCCACGACCCCCGGTCCCGCCCGTAGGCCCCCGTACTCCCGCGTCACTCCCGCGTCCGCACGCCCGTACGTCCGCCTGCGGTACCGCCGGTACGTCCCCGCCGCCGCGCCCGCCCCCGCACTGCCCGTACCCCGTCCGCGCGCCGGACCGGTACGGGCCGCCGGGCGGAGCGGCCGCACTCCCCGCTGCCCCGGCCACCCCCGGAGAAGAGGACCCCCGTGCCTGCCCGCACCCCCGTGTTCCACTGGTTCCTGCCCACCGGCGGCGACGGCCGCGACCCCGGCGGCGTCACCGCCGTGCAGGGCCGCACCGGCGCCGCCACCCGCCGCCCCGCCGACGTCGGCTACCTCGCCCAGGTCGCCCGGGCCGCCGAACAGGCCGGGTTCACCGCGCTGCTCGCACCGGTCGGCCTCGGCTGCGTCGACCCGTGGATCCTGGCCGCCGCGCTCACCCAGCACACCAGCCGGATCGGCTTCCTGGTGGCCTTCCGGGCCGGCTTCGCCAGCCCCACCCTGCTCGCCCAACAGGCCGACTCCTTCCGCCGGTTCGCGGGCGGAAGGCTCCGGCTGAACGTGGTCACCGGCGGCGACCCGGCCGAACAGCGCGCCTACGGCGACCACCTGGCCCACGACGAGCGCTACGCCCGCACCGACGAGGTGATGGCCGCGCTGCGCGACCTGCTGGACGGCAAGCGCGTCGACCGGCGGGGCGAGCACCTGCACCTGGACGGCGCCCGACTCGTCGACCCCGCCGTCGAGCACCCCGTCCCGCTGTACTTCGGCGGCGCCTCGCCCGCCGCCGAACAGGTCGCCGCCCGCCGCGCCGACGTCCAACTCCTGTGGGGCGAACCGCCGTCCGCGATCGGCGAGCGGATCACCCGGCTGCGCGCGATCGCCGCCGAACAGGGCCGCACGCTGCGCTACGGGCTGCGGCTGCACGTGATCAGCCGGGACACCGCCGAGCAGGCGTGGGCCGAAGCCGACCGGATCCTGTCCGGCCTCGACCCGGCGGCCGTCCGCGCCAGCCAGGCCCGGTTCGCCGCGATGGACTCCACCGGCCAGGCCCGGATGACCGCCCTGCACGGCGGCGGCACCGCCACCGCCCGCGACCTGCTGGTCGCCCCCAACCTGTGGGCCGGGATCGGCCTGGTCCGGGAGGGCGCCGGCACCGCGCTGGTCGGCTCGCACGACGAGGTCGCCGCCCGGCTCGCCGAGTACCGGGCCCTGGGCGTCGAGGAGTTCATCCTCTCCGGCTACCCGCACCTGGAGGAGGCGTACCGGGTCGGCGAGGAGGTCGTCCCCCGGGTCCGCGCGCTCGTCGCCCGGCAGGACGCCCGGGACGCGCAGGCCGTCGGGGACGCGCAGGTCGTCCGGTGAGCGCCGTACCCCCGGGGCCGGGTGACGGGCCGTCACGCTAACGTGTCCCCCCGCATGGTCATGACGGGCCGTCCGCCCCGACCGCGCGCCCGTTCGGCAGGCTTGCCGGGCCGGCCCGGCGGGAAGGACGCAGCAGGGGACCGCCGTGCGGGGCGGCGGGTACGGGTACGGGAACGGGGGAGCGGGATGGCGAACGCGCGGGTGCGGCAGGCGGTGCGCAGCACCATGCCGGGGCTGGCCGCCTGGTGGCTGTGGATGCCGCTGCTGGCGGCGCTGGTCTGGGCGGTCAAGCACTTCCTGTTCGGCGGCTTCGGGCAGCAGGACCAGAGCTACCTCCTGCTGATCGAGCGCCAGTTCTTCCCGCACGGCGGGCCGTGGGACGCGGCGCCGCTGTTCTGGTTCTGGCTGGCGGTCGGCCTGGTCGGCACCGCGGTGGCGGTCTGGTTCGCCACCGACGAGGCCGGGTCCGACTTCACCGAGTGGTGGCCGCGGCTGGCGATGGCCGTGGTGGTGCTGGCGGTGATCGGCTCGCTGGTGCGGGCCGGCACCGGGCTGTGGGACAACGACAAGGACGCGGGCCGGTTCTACGCCCGCTCCACCGTGCTCGACGTCCCGGCGGGCGGCGCGGCCACCCCGCGCTCGGTGCTGCCCGTCACCGAGCACAGCCGCCCCGGCGACGGCACCCGCTGCGACCTGGTCGGCACCTCGGACGTCCCGGCCTGCGTCAAGACCGCCCCGATGCCGGACTTCGACTTCGAGGCCCGCACCGCCTCCTACGCCGCCGCGAACAAGGCGCTCACCGACAGCGCGGGCCTGACCTCCGGCATCCACCTGCTCGACCACAGCCTGCACTACCTGCCCGGCACCGGCACCGGTGGTCAGGCGGGCGGCGGCCAGGCGGGCGGCGGGGTGTGGACGGCGGTGCTGGACGGCTCCGGCGAGCAGCCGATGGAGGGCGTCGCGGTCTGGGACGGCACCACCAACTCGGTGGCCTCCTGCGCCTTCCACGGCGACCACGCCTTCGGCCGGGCCTTCGGCGGGACGGGCGCGGTCAGCCTGCGCAACCTGCTCGCCGAGCGCTTCCCCGACCTGGTCTACAGCGACCAGGACATCTGGGGCTACTGCGACGGCCCCGACGTCCGCACCGCGCGGCCCGTGATCGTCATCTCGGTGGCCCGGGAGCAGGGCTGGAAGCAGCGCACCGTGACCGCCCCCGCCGGGGTGCTGGTCATCAAGGGCTCCGCCGACGGCCGCCCCGACCTCGCCTACCGCGCCACCGTCGACCCCGGCGACCTGCCCGGCGCGGTCTACCCGGCCTCGGTGGTCCGCTCGCAGATCCACGAGGTGCAGTGGCTCGGCGGGCGCGGCGTCAAGGACGACCGCGGCTTCGGCTACGACCACACCTCCTCGGCCGCCAACGCCACCAACCCCGGCGAGTTCCTGCTCCGCTCGAAGGCCGACGGCCACCTGTACTACGTGACGCCGCTGGTGCCCCGGGACAGCTCCTCCCAACTGGTGGTCGCCTTCGCCGTCCTGCAGGCCGACCGGGTCGGCGGCGGCCTCAACGACCTGCACGTGTACGTCCGGGCCGACGACGCCCCGTCGGTCAACCTGGACGTGCTGGCCAGCCGGATGGTCTCGTACATGGCCCAGCAGACCTCGATCACCATCAGCGTCGGCCAGGGCGGCGCGCTCCAGGAGATCATCCCGTTCGGGCGGGACATGTGGCGCGGCTTCGTCGACTTCAACGGGCAGACCCAGGACTACATCGACCTCTCGGGCGACGCCACCGTCACCCCCAACCTGGTCTCGCTCAAGGGCCAGATCACCCCGCCCGGCGGCCAGCCGCAGCCCCAACCGCAGCCCCAACCGCAGCCCCAGCCGCAGCCGTCCGGGACGCCCGCCCCCACCGCGCCCGCGTCGCCCGCCGCCCCGGCGGCCGGCTGCGGCGGCGACCCGGCACAGCCGACGGACCGCCAGCTCGCGGACTGCATCGCCGAGTGGTCCCGCACCCTGCAGGGCCGCCTGTCGGCCCAGCCCCGGCCGGGGGCTGAGCCGACCGCCGACTGCCTTCGGCCGACCGCCTTCGGCCGGCCGCCAACCGCCGTCCGCCGTCCGTCAGTTGTCGGCGGCGGCGCGGTCGGCGACGGGGCGGCGCAGCGCGGCCGGGGTGAGCGCGGGGGGCTGCCAGGCGCCGTCCGCGCGGTAGAGGTCGGTGCCGGGCGGGACGATCGCGTCGATCCGGTCCAGGGCCTCGTCGTCCAGGGTCAGTGCGGCGCCCTTCAGCAGGCCGGCGAGCTGCTCGACCGTCCGGGGGCCGAGGATCACCGAGGTGACGGCAGGGTGGGCGAGCGGGAAGGCGACGGCGAGTTCGGGCAGCGTGCAGCCGAGGTCGTCGGCCAGGGCGACGAGCTGCTCGACCACCTCCAGCTTGCGGGCGTTCTCCGGGAGCGCCGGGTCGAAGCGGTGCGGGGTCAGCGCGGCCCGCCCGCTGCCCAGGTCGATCGTCCCGCCCTTGCGGTAGCGGCCGGTCAGGAAGCCGGAGGCGAGCGGGGACCAGGTCAGCACCCCCATGCCGTGGCGGCGGGCGATCGGCAGCACCGTGTTCTCCACGCCGCGCGCCAGCAGCGAGTACGGCGGCTGCTCGGTCCGGAACCGGGGCAGTGCGCGCCGCTCGGACACCCAGTGCGCCTCGACGATCTCCGCGGCCGGGAAGGTCGAGCAGCCGAACGCCCGGATCTTGCCCTGCCGGACCAGGTCGCCGAGCACCGACAGGGTCTCCTCGACGTCCGTGCGGTGGTCGGCCCGGTGCACCTGGTAGAGGTCGATCCAGTCGGTGCGCAGCCGCCGCAGGCTGTCCTCCACCGCCCGCAGGATCCAACGCCGCGAGTTGCCGCCCCGGTTGGGCCCCTGGCCCATCGGGAAGTGCACCTTGGTCGCCAGCACCACGTCGTCGCGCCGCCCCTGGAGCGCCTTGCCGACGATCTCCTCGGACTCGCCCGCCGAGTACATGTCGGCGGTGTCGACGAAGTTGATCCCGGCGTCCAGTGCGGCGTGCACGACCCGGGCCCCCTCCTGGTGGTCCGGGTTGCCCACCGAGCCGAGCATCATCGTGCCCAGGCAGTGCGTGCTCACCTCGATGCCGGTGCCGCCGAGAGTCCGGTAACGCATGGTCGGTTCCCTTCCGTCGCTCTGATCACTGGCGCGCCTGCGGCCACCCTAGGAGTTGGAGTCGACTCAAGGGCAAGCCCTTTCCGCGCGCAGGCCCGCCGCCCCGGGGTCTGTCCATTGAACGGCTCTGGCCCGTAATCGGTGGTAGCACTGCGTGGTGATCATGGGAGGAGGATCCGCTGGCGGAGGAGGGGGAAGCCTGCGCGTCCGTGCATCTGCCTCATGATCCGTTTAGGGCGTGTATCTGGTTGTGATCAATTTGCTGGTTTCGCCCTCGCGGTGGGTCCTGGTCCGGTAGATCGTGTTGCGTGACGCGAGTGCAACTGACGGATGCCGAGTGGGAGTTCATCGAGCCGTACCTGCCGGTCGGTGAGTACGGCCCGTACCCCGAGCGGTTGCGTCGGCAGTTCGAAGGCGTGATCTGGCGGTTTCGGACGGGCGGGCAGTGGCGGGAGGTGCCGCGGGAGTTCGGCGCCTGGTCGACGGTCCACAACCGCTTTCGGCAGTGGAGGGACGCCGGCGTGTTCGAGGCCTTGCTGGAGGGCGCGATCGCGGAGGCTGCGAAGCGCGGTGAGGTGGACCTGTCGCTGGTCGGCGTGGATTCCGCGACGGTGAGGGCCCACCATGATTCCGCCGGGATGCACCTGGACCCCGACACGCTCGCCGACCTGGGGAAGGCCGCCGAGGAAGCGGAGAAGGCCCGGCAAAAGGGGGCGGCACGGAGGGACAAGACGGGCAGGGCGCCACGAACGAGCGGCGGCGTGTCCGCCGCAGACACAAGCTCCGACTGAAGACGGCACTGCTCGGACGCTCCCGGGGCGGGCAGAGCAGTAAGGTCCACGTCGCCGGCGAGCACAGGTGCCGTCCGCCGGCCTTCATTCTGACCGAGGGCCAGGCCGCCAACCGGAAGAAGAAGGGCAGCGGCGGCGGCCGGCCCGTCGGCCACGACGCCGAGCTCTACAAGGACCGCAACACCGTCGAGCGCCTGATCAACAGACTGAAGGCCTGGCGGGGCATCGCCACCCGGTACGACAAGAAGCCCGAGAGCTACCTCGCCGGCCTCCACCTCCGCGGCGCGATGATCTGGATCAAGGACCTCACCAAGACCACCCCTTGATCACAACCAAATACGCTCCCTAACCCTTCGCATCAATCATCTAGCCATGTGCGAGGTCGTTAGGGCTTACAGATCATTAACACGTCATCTTGATTTGGGTGTTGGACGTGTGGCTCTGGTTAATGACCCGGGCCTGGAGGGTTGGGGGAGTGGCGTGGTGGCCGGAGGGATGGCGATGCCGTGTTGGTGGTTCAGGGGGGGGCGGCTGGTGGAGGTGCCAGTGGTTGAGTCGGTCGTCGTCGGGGGTGAGCCGGCTGCTGTCGGGCAGGGGGGTGATGTCGGGGCCGGCGGGGTGGGGGTAGGTGATCTCGGCGAGCGGCTGCAGGGTGGCGGCGTCGATGGGGAAGTGGCGGGTTTCTTCCGCCCATTCCTCGTCGGCGACAGCGGCCGGGATGAGGCTGTCGCCGAGAAGGACAGGGCGGCCGACGAAGCGCTGGTCCTCGCCGAGGGTGCGGAGGGTGAGGTTGGCGCCGCCGCGTTCGAGGGTGAGGAGGTGCTGGCCGGCGGTGTCGATGTCGGTGACCGGTCCGTCCTTGGTGTCGAGCTCGGTGGTGTGCAGGTCGGTGCCGTCGAAGACGGCGATGTAGGTGAGGGCGCCGTCCTGTCCCCGGCCGGCCGAGACGACCAGTTGGCCCGAGTCTTCTAGGGACTGGCGGATCTCGTAGGTGGCGGTGGCGGCAGGTGTTCCGGCGGCGCGGTCGAGCACGACCAGGACGTCGCCCTCGTAGCCGCCCGTGGCGAGGGGCCCGGGGACGACGGCGATCAGGTGGCGTCCGTCGGGGGTGAACGCGCAGGTGCCGCGGCCGCTGCCGTGGTCGGCCGACCAGGGGTCGTGCGGGTGGTTCCAGCGGGCGGTGCCGTTACTGTCGAGGAGGGTGACAGCGCTGTTGCCGCAGACGGCGAAGGCGGTGCCGCCGGGGGCGGGCGTGGTGTAGCCGCGGTGGTCGCCGGTCGGGTCGGGAAACCTGACGGCCCGCTCGGTGCCGTCGGCGCGGCGGGCGAGGACGTCGCCGTCCTCCCGGGTGGTGAGCCAGGTCCCGCCGTGGCGGGTCTGCCAGGCGTCGGTTCGGTCGAGGGATTCGGTAATGCCGGGGCAGGGAAGGTCCGCGGCGGCCTGCGGGGTGAGCGGTGCGATGGTCATGGTTCCCCGGTCGTGTCGGTGGGCGCGGCGTGGTGGTGAGGGTACGGGTGCGTACCCGTATGGAGAATGCGGGTATGTACCCGTACCCTCAAGGAGCTGAAAGGAGTCCCGCCATGGCCGACGCCAACGTCCGCATCCCCGCCGAGACCCGAGACCGCCTCGCCGAGATCGCCGCAGCCGAACACCTCTCCCTGCGCGCCTACCTGGCCCGCCTCGCCGACACCCTGCTCACCCCCACCGAGCGCGCCGAGCGCGCCGAACAGGCCCGCCGGCAGCTGAACGCCTGGAACGGCTACGACCCCGACGCCGCCCGCACCGCACAGCTCGACGCCGAACTCGACCGCCGCCTCGCCCGGGTCGACATCCGGTGACCGCCCTGCACATCGTCCTCGACGACACCGCCATGGTCGCCGCCGGCCGCGGCAACCTCCTCGCCTCCCGCCTCATCCACCGCGCCCACGCCGAGGCCGGCTGGCACCTCTACGCCCCCGCCTGCGCCCTCGTCGAAGCCGACCGCGAACGCCCCGGCACCGCCGAACACCTCGCCGCCCTGCCCGCAGTCACCCTCCTCGACCTCGACCTCCCCGCCGCCCTTGCCCTCGCCGCCGACACCACCTGGGCCCAGGCCCACACCCGCTACGCCGCCGCCCCCACCCCCGAGCGCCCGGACGGCGCCGTCATCGCCACCGTCGACCCGGCCCGCTGGAAGGGCCAGCCGGTACGCGTCATCGAACTCACCCCGTAGCCGGGGTCGCCGCTGCCCCGGGCCGGAGGGCCTGGTGGTCCCTGTCCCGGCGGCTGCCCTCGACGGTCCGGTCCCGCTGGCGGCGGGGCCAGCCGTCACCCGGCCGGCACGGCCCTGGCCCGCCGCTCGGCCGAGTGCGGCATCCCCGTCCGGCCTGCCGACTGGGAAGGGTCAGTGTTCCGACCTCGCACTATTCGGCCGAGCAGGTGGTGCGATCCGCCTCATCGGGTCTCTGCTGTCTCGGCCGCCGGCACCGCAGTGCCGAAGCGGATGCCGTAGTAGTACTCCTTGTGCATCTCGGTGACGCGAGGTGAGCGAAGCGGCGTGTCGAGACGGGCCGGAACCCGCTGTTCCCATGGATGGGTGTCCGGGCAAGGGGGGCTTCGCCGCGGTCGATGAGGGCGTACTGCTGGGGGCGGGTACTACCACCTGGCCGGGCTCCTCGGCGAAGACCCGCTGGAGAAGGGACGCCACCGGGCGCACGCCTGGCTGGCCCGCGAAGCCCGGCTTGGACCTGAAGCGGTCCAAGCCGAGGTGGGCGCATGGGAAACCGATACGCTCCCTCCGGTGTTCCAGCTCGCCCGGTTCACCCTGCTGCGCAGGGACGAGGAGGGTTTGTCCCTGTTCGCGGACCTGGTAGCCGACAGCACCCTCACGCCCGATGACGTGCAGCAGTGGACCATGTTCGCCTGACGGCGCGAGCAGCGGCTGATCCGAACCGAGCCGCCATCGGTTCGGCCCGCCGACCTGTGGGAGCCGCTCCCCGATCCGATGGAATCCGGTCCGTCACTCCGCCCCCACTGGGGCGGCCCGCGGATTCCGCCGGGCCCGCCGAACGCAAGGCCCGGACGTCAGGAGGTTCCGGTGGTGCCGGAGCGGCGGAGGTCGGCGAGGAGGCAGCCGAGGAGGCGTTCCTCCTCGACGCGCAAGCCGTGTTCGGCGAGGGTGGGGGAGAGGGACGGATCCCAGGGAGTGGGGGCGGGTACGCCGGTGGTGAGGGGGGTGCCATGGCCGTTTCGGACGGCAGCGAGGTAGGAAGGGGTGTCGTAGCGCCAGGGCGTGGCGCCGGAGAGGCGGAGGACGGCAGTGGCGATGCGGATGCCGCCCCAGTCGAAGTCGCCGTGGTAGACGAGGGGGCAGCCGGCGGTGGCGAGAGCCGTGAGCAGGAGGCGTGCGGCGACCGATGGGTTGCCTTCGACACAGACCATGGGCGGGCAGTCGGGCCCGTACACGTCAGCGGCCACGGCCAGGATCGCAGGGTTCTCGCAGACGTGGACGGTACGGCCGTCGTGGGTGAACTCCGGTGGAAGTCGGGTGAGCTGGCGGAGCGTCAGGAGGTACGGCTCGCCGTCCTCGCGGGCGGAGGCGAGGAGCCGTCCGGTCGGGCCGGTGGGGAGGGCGGGGAGGTTGAGGACGAGGACGCGGGAGGACAGTTCGTCCAGTGCCACGCCGACCGAGGCCCAGGCGGCCCGGCGGCCTTCCGCGCCGTTCGGGAAGTCAGTGCCGGGGGCGAGGGCTCGGACGGCGGAGAGGACGAGCGCGGCGGGCGGGCGGCCGTGGTCCAGCGCGTGGGCGTCGCCGAGGGTGCGGGCGGCGAGGACGGGGAGGGTGAGGCCGTCGGCGGGGAGGTGGCAGAGCACACGGGCGGTGTCGGCGGCGAGGCGCCGGGCCGTGGCCGGGTCGCTGCCGGAGAGCCGTTTGAGCAGCCCGCTGGTGGACAACCCGGCGTGCCAGGCGGCGAGTTCGGGGCGGTCGGTGATGGCGGGACGGTCGAGTTCGGCCAGGGCGAGCTGCCAGGCCGCCGCCGTCGCGGCCTCCTGTGCACGGCGGACCGTCACCGGGCCGGTCAGGGCGGTCACGGCGGCGGCGAGGCCGTCCGGACTGGCGCCGCCGGCCCGGAGCACGGTGTCGACGGCTGGGAGAGGGACGGAGAGGGAGCGCCCCGGCCGGGCCGGGCGGCCCAGCAGCCGGGCGACCGCGGCCCGCTGGTGGTCGGTCGCGCCGGTCAGGGTGACGGTGCCGTCGAGGGGACGCCCGTCCTCCAGCCGGCGGCGGACGCGGTCGAGGAGCCAGGCGAGTTCGGGCGTGCCGAGCAGACGGCGCAGACGGGGGAGGTCCATGGTCAGGCGAACAGGGTTTCGGACGCGGGGCCGGCGGGGGCGGCGGGATCGGGGACCTGGGTTCGACGGCGGCCGTCCCACTCCCAGCGGGTGACCAGGACGGCGGCGATCTCGTCGACCCGGGAGAGCTGGGCGACGGCCAGCCCGGGGACCTGGGGATAGCAGCCCCACTCCCGTTCGGAGGTCATGACGACGTCCAGGTCGAAGGCGGCGAGCAGGCCGAGGGACTTGGCCCGGGAGTCGTCGTCGACGCCGGCGAAGGCCTCGTCCAGGGTGACCAGGCGGGGGGCGTGCGGATTGCCGGCCGAGGCGTAGTGGGAGGAGGCGGCCGCGAACAGCGGGAGCGAGACGGACAGCACCCGTTCGCCACCGGAGGCGGGGCCGGTGGCGGACTGCCACTTGCCGTGCTGGTGGCGTTCGATGCCGAACTCGTGCCAGGAGCGGTAGTCCAGGGCGGTGGTGAGGTGTTCGAGCCAGGTACCGGACGGGCTGTCGGTGCGGGCCCGGTCGATCTGGCTCTGGAGGAATTCGCCGAGGGCGGTGCGGTCGGCGTCCGTCCAGGCATCGGAGGACTGGCGCAGCAGTCGCTGGCGGGCGGCGGCGAGGCCGCCGGGAGCGTTGCGGGCCGGACGCCACACCAGCCGCAGCAGCATGCCGGTGCTGGTCGGGCGCTCCTCCAACTCCCGGTTCATGCGCAGGACCTGCTGCTCGGCGGCGCCGACCAGCTCCTGCAGGGTGCCGGCCACCTCGGTGATCAGGTGGTTCTCCAGGATCTCCTGCTCGCGGGCCGAGAGCAGGTGCTGCCGGTCGGCGACCTCGACGGTGAGGGCATCGGCCAGCTCGGGGACGGAGCGCTCCCGACCCTGGAAAACCACGTCCACGACCAGGCCGTCGTCCAGCAGCCGGGCGGTGGCCGTGTGCCCGTGCAGGGACAGGGCGTCGGAGAGGTCCTTGTGTTCCTCCATGATCCGGCGCTGGACGCGCTCCCAGACGGGGTCGGAGTCGTCCACCGACTCCAGCTCGCGTTCGACGGAGCGGGCCAGCCGGACGGCGGGCTCGGGCGCCCAAGAACCGGCGTCGGCGTCCAGCTCGGGCAGGGCGACGGAGAGCAGGCCGGTGGCGGCGAAGCGGCGCAGCGCGTCGATGGCCTCGGCGCGGGTGCGGGAGGTCTCCTCGATCTCCTCGCGGACCCGGGTGCGCAGCGCGTCGGTGGCGGCCTGAGTCCGGATCGCGGAGGTCTGGTCGCCGCGGGCGGCCCGATCCTCCTCCTCGCAGGCGGCCAATGCCGTTGCGACCCACGTGAGTTGTCGCTTCAGCTCGGCGACGGCAGCGCCGACCGTGGCGGCGAGCGTCTGGTGGCGCTCGCCCGCGACGACGGCCTCCCGGGCGGCAGTGCGGGAGCGCTCGGCGAGTTCGGCGGCGCGTTCGGCAGCCCGGGTGCGCTCGCCCTCCTCGGCGGCCAGCGCGGCCAGCGCGGCCCGGGACTCGCGGACGGCGGGCCACAGGCCGGCCAACGCCTCCCGGTAGCGGCCGAGGGCGTCGCGTACTTCGCGCAACTCCTCGTCGGTGACGGGAAGGCTCAACTCCTCGGCGAGGGAGTTCAGTTCGTCGCCCGCTCGCTCGGCAGCGGCGGTGGCCCCGGCCACCGCCCGGTCGGCTGCCTCGCGGCGCTCGGCGGCACGCACGTACTCGCGCTGGGCCGCTGACACGGTGGCGTGCGCGCCGCGCAGGGTCGAGTCGTCCGGCATGGCCGCCTGTTCGGCGCCGAGGGTGCCCAGGTCCGCTGCCAGCAGGGTGAAATCCGTCTCCAGGGCAGCCAGCCGGTCCGCGATTTCGGCGAGTTCGCTCTCGACGGCGGCGAGCCGGGTGCGCCGGGCCTGCTCCCGGGCCCGCTCCCCGAGGTATTCGGCGGCGGGCTTCGACCAGGAGCCGGTGAGCGCGCCGAGGCGGAACCGGCCGTCGAGGGCGATCCAACTGCCCTCCCCCGGAAGCTCCTCGCCGGGGTCGAGCAGGCCGATGCCGGCCAGCAGCCCGGCGACCAGCTCGTCGGGGAGCGCGGCGGCGGCCGGGTCCTCGCGGTCCACCGCGGGGCGCAGCACGGTCGCCAGCGACCGGCCCGCCACTGGGGCGCCCGCGGTCGCCAGCGTGTCCCAGGTGCCGGCGGCGGCCACCCGGCCGTCCGTGGACACCCAGGCATCGAGCAGGCCGGATACCTCCAATGCTGACTCCAGAAAGGACTTCTGACGTTCCGTCAACCCACCTGCCGGATCATCGGCGAAGTCGACCAGCCGCCACAGCGGCGCACCGTCCTGCTCCTGCCGGGCCTCCGGGGCGCGGGTGTACGGGGCGCGGGGCCCGCTTCGGCGCCCGGCCAGCAGCTCGGCCGATTCGGCCCGCAGCGCGGCACGGCGCTCGTTCGCCGCCTCCCGCTCGGACTCCAACCGGGCCCGGCGCCGGGCGAGTTCGATGCCAACGGCCTCCGCTGCCCGCTGTGCGGCGGCCCGGGCCGGGTCCGCTCCGGTCAAGGAGCCGACCCAGTGCGCCAGTTCGTCGAGCATGCCTTCGGGGTCGGACGGCCGGATCAGGGTGCAGTCGGCGAAGTGCGTGCCCACGGCCGTGAGGTAGTCCCGCCCCGCCTGCCCGGCACCCTCCTCGGACTCGGCCCGCAGCTCGGCCCGGTGCGCCAGTTCGCCGTCCGTCTCCGCCAAGTGGCGGCGGGCTGCGCCGAGTTCAAGCGCGGCCGACCGGACGGCCGCCAGTTTCCGGACGGTCAGGTCCACCGAACGGAGCCGACGATCGACGGCCTCGACCGCGCCCCGCTGCGCCGCCTCCGGGGTGTCGCCCGCCGCGAGCGGGCCGCTGACCCGGTCGGCGTGCTCACGGCCGATACCGGCCGCTGCCGCCTCCTCCCGGGCCGCGCCGACGGCCGTGGCGAGGGCGCGTTCGGCGGCCTCGGCACGTGACCTCGCGGCACCGAACCGGGCGGCGAACCTGGCCAGTTCGCCTTCGGCCCGGAGCCGGTCCGCCTCGGCCAGCTCGGCGGCTCCGGCCGTACGGGCTGCCGAATCGGCGGCCTGCTCCAACTCGTGGGCCCCGCGCATCTCCGGTCCGGCCCGCAGCACCTCGTTCCGGGCCTGCAAGCCGGCCCGCCGCCGCTCCAGTTCCACCAAGCGGGCCTCGGCCTCGGCGAGCGCGGTACCCGCGGCCTCGAAGTCCTGCTCCGCGGTGTTGAGTTCGGCCCGCTGGGTCTCGTAGCGGGCATGCTGGACGCGCGGCGCGCGGGCCTTGCGGCGGGCGGCCACCCGGGCGTAGCGGCGGTAGTGCTGGAGGAAAGCGGCGGCGGCGCCTTCGGCGGCCACCATCGCCGCCAGCTGTTCCTTCTCCTCGTCCAGCGAGCGGAACGCCTCGGCGACGTCGGCGACCACGGCCTGGTCCACCGGGGGCAGCGATTCGGTGAGGGCCCGCGAGAGGGCCTTCTCGCTGGGACGCTTGGACAGCTGTGGCTGCCGCAGCTGGACGAGCAGGTCGACCAGGGCCGCGTACCGCTGCTCGCCCAGGCCGAACAGGGCCTCGTCCACCGCCCGGCGGTAGGCCCGGGCCGAGTCGTACAGCAGCCCTCGTCCGTCCAGCGCCTCGGCCAGCCGATCGTGGCCGATCGCGGCGCCGGTGGAGTCGAGCAGCCGCAGCTCGGGGCCCACCCGCCTGTCGGTGACGAAGAACCAGTGCCGGGCGATGCCGCGGCCGCTGACCGCTTTCAGGCCGCAGCCCAGCGTGGTGTAGCGCGGGGTGCCGTCCTCGTCGAGGCGGCCGAACTCGATCCAGGTGTAGCCGAGCCGCTCGGGGTACGGATGCTCGCCGCCGAGCAGGAGGTTCCACTCCATCCGCTTCTTCGGGTCGGCGTCCGGTTCCACCCGGTGCGGGGAGAGGTCCCCGTCCAGCAGGAAGGGCAGGGTCAGGGCGAGCACCTTGGACTTGCCCGTGCCGTTGTTGCCGCGCAGCAGCAGCCGGCCGTCGCGGAAGTGGAACTCCTCGACGTCGTAGTAGAAGAGGTCGACCAGGCCGACCCGCAGCGGCTGCCAGCGGGCACGGCCGGGCAACGGCAACGGTGTCTCGACTGACGTGCTCATCGGGTCCTCTTCCCCTTCGTGCTCTTCTTCGGGGCGCTGCGGGGAGCGCTCTGGCCCGGTTCCAACAGGATCGTCTCGCCGACCCGGTACCGGTCCAGGGCCGGGCGGGCCCGGACGGCCGGGGTGCCGTCCGCGGCCGTGACCCGGTCCAGCAGGCCGAGGGCCACGAGCCGGCCCACGGCCTGTTCGGCCAGGTCGGCCTCGGCTCCGGGAACGGTCGCGTTGCGCCGCCAGAAACCGGCGTGTTCCAGGGCCCAGCCGGCCACCCGCCGGTGCAGCTCGGACAGCGGGACGGTCGCCCCGTTGCCCGCCAGGTGTTCGGCGAGCAGCAGGGCCACGTGGCCGTCGGTGCCCTGCTCGGGCATCCGCAGGTCGGTCAGGTCGTCGTCCGGATCGACCATCGCGATCCCCTCGGCTCGCACTTCCGGTACCAGCCCCGTCAGTTCGCCGATCCGCCGGGTCAACGCACCGCGCTGCGAGGCGAGGTACGCGCTCTCGGCCTCGGACAGCCCGTCCAGGTACAGCACCGGGTCGTCCAGCAGCCGCCGGGTCAGCCGGTGCCGCAGCGCCCGGTTGCGCAGCTCGTCGCTGTCCGGCAGCACCTCGGCGTCGAGTTCGGCGAGCCGCTGGGCGAAGCCGCCCGCGCGGACGGTGCTCGGGCCGCGCCGGGAGACCAGGAGCCCGGCCAGCACCCGGCGATCGACGTCGTACAGGACGTCCCCGGACGACTTGAGGAACGCCTCCTCGTCGCCCGCGACCTTGGTCAGCACGCCCCAGTCCCGCAACAGCTGGCCCACCGCCACCAGATCGGCGCGCTCCTCGCGGTCGGCCATGCTGAAGACGACCCCTGCGCCTTCCAACGCGGGGTCCTTCGCGGCGAGTATCACCTGCTCCGCCAGCCGGCCCAGCGCTATCTGCTGTTCGGCGCGCTCCAGCGCGGCCAGACACAGACAGAACAGGACGTAGCGGCGCCGGGAGAACGGCAGCCCGGCGCGCTGGTCCCGGGCCGGGTGGGTGGGATCGTCGTTCCGACCGGGGGACCGGCGCAGCCGGGCCACCTCGGAGTCCACCAGCAGCGGCCAGCCGGTGTTGCGCTCGAACCAGGTGCGCAGTTCCGTCGCGTACTGCCGAACCAGCCGGAAGTCATCGGCGTGCGGACCACCCGCGCGCAACAGGGGCCGTTTCAGCAGAGCCCGTGCTGCCCGCCGCAGCTCTTGGGCCCGCTGCGCGGCCAAGGCGTCGCCGAGGCGGTCGTCATGCACGGTCGTCCCCCAGCGGTTCGCGTGCGGGCGCGAGGTCGACGATCTCGACCAGGTGCTCCGGACCCCACAGCACGCCGTCCAGCGTGTCGATCTCGGCGATCCCGCCGCCGGGCAGCCTGGTCAGTCTGATCTCCATCGTTCCGTCGTTGGTGGTGGTCGAGACCGATTCCGTGCCGGGGCGCCAGGCCGACAGCGCGTCGCCGAGGAGTAGCAGGAACAACCGGAAGGCGTCCCGGTCGAGCACGCCGAGGTCGCTCAGGCGCACCTCGCCCCCGGTGGCGAGCCGGGCGCGGGCGGCGGCGGTCTGTTCGGCCTGCTTGCGGGCCAACTCGGCCAGGTACGACTTGGCCTCGCTGCGGTCCAGCACGGCCCGGGCCCGGCCGCGCCGTTCGTAGGAGCCGGTCCGCCGCAGCTGCGGGCTGATCCGCACACCGGGGGCGTCGTACCAGGATGCCGACGTGGGTACCGGATCGGCGTCCCGTTCGGCCAACGCCTCCTGGTCGATTGTGAGGTGGCGGGCCGAGTACAGGCCGAAGGCGGAGCGCCACAATCGGTGGCGGGCGCCGTCGTCCGGGGCTTCGGCGAACCAGCGGGCCAGCTCCCGGAAGTCGGCGGAACGGTCCGAGCGCCCCGCCCTGCGCTCGTTCAACGCCTGGACGACAGCGAGGAGTTGGGGAACGGCCCGGCGGGCGGCCGAACGCAGCAGCTTGGCCTGCGAGGAGCGCCCCGGCAGGCTCAGGAACCACGCCCGCAGCCCGTCCCAGCGCCCCTGCCACCGGGCCTCGGCGGCGGCCAGTGCCTCGGCGGCGGCGTCCGGGGCTGCGTCCGCGGCTTCGCGTTCGGCTGCCAGCCGCAGCAGCGGACCGACCGCACCCCCGGGCGGGGCGTCCAACTCCTCCAGCAGTTCCGCGATTTCGGCGCCCCGGGTGACCAGGTCCGCGATGAACCGCTCCAGGTAGTCGATCAGCCGCTGCTTGTAGGCGAGGAACACCTCGACCTCGGCCTCGTGCAGGTCGACCGTCCGCTGCAGCGACCCCATGAAGGCCCGGGCGTTCTCCGCGAGGCCCGAGAAGCGCTCCACCAGGGCCAGCAGCGCCAGGTGCACCACGGCCGGATCGGGCGCGGGTCGCCGGGCGAGGGCCAGGACGGCCCGGAGCTGGGCCGCGATGTCGGCCAGCGCGACGGCCTGCAGTTCACCGCGCCGCCCCAACGACTCGTCGTACGCGGTCAACGCCTCCTCGGCGGCCTCGCCCTCACGCGTCAACTGGTAGATGCTGCGGGCCCGGTAGAAGTCCTCCAGCGCGGTGACCCGGCCGGTGTCCGGATCGGCCCGCAGGTTCCCCCACTTGGCGAGCTGCACGAGTGCGGCCGCGACGGCGTCGAGCGGCGGCCGGCCCTCCGGCAGCAGTCCCAGGTGCACGTCCTCCGGACGGAGGTGGACGGTGAACTCCTGCTTGGCCAGGACGAACACGCCCATCACCTGCCGGTACAGCGCACTGTTCACCGCGGTGAGGTGCGCGAACGGCCGGTACGGCCCGCCCTCCTGATCGGCCCCACCGGCCGGAGGCTTCGGGCGCGGATCGGCGGCGCTGGTCATGCCCACCATTGTGCCGGACGGGTGACCGGGGCCGGGCCGATTCGCCGAAGCACCGCAGTGCCCGCAGCCCCGTGGCCCGAATGGTGCTGGACGGGTCAGCTGGCGGCGGGAGCCTTGGGCGGCGAGGGCAGGTCGAAGTCGGCACCGGAGATGGCGGCGAGGTCGAGGACGACGGCGTTCAGCGGACCGCCGAGGTCGTTGAGATCGGCGCGCAGCCGTGGCGCCAGCGACCACCGCTGCTCGTGGTGCAGCGCGGGGACGTCCGGCGGCCGGGCCGCCTCGTGGGCGGCGAGGGCCGGGTGCCAACGGCTGAGGAACGGACGCAGCACCCCGTTGAGGAGCCGGTCGGCGAGGGCCGGGACGCCCAGGGCGGTCCCGCCGGAAGACGTCTCGCCGAGACCGATGTTGTACTGACGCAGGGTGCTGCGGGTGAAGGGGAAGAGGCTGTGCAGGGAGGTGAGGGCCTCGCGCAGGCTTCCGGTGTCGGGATCGAGCCGTTGGACGCCGATCCGCAGGACGAGTTCGGTCTGCAGGTCGAAGGCGGCCATGCGGTCCAGATCGCGGTAGGCCGTGCGGTGCTGACCGGGCATCCGGTGCTCCCTTCGGAATCCGGTGGCATCAGCGGGTGGGGCGTCGTCCAGCGTAGCGGGGTGCGGCTCGCGCAGGGCGCGCATCGCCATGTGGCGCAGGCGGGCGGCCCGGGCCGGGTCGGGGTCGTGCTGGGCGAGCGCGTGGGCGGTGACCTGTGACACCCGGTAGCAGTCCGCGGAAGGGGAGTTCGGCGGTGCTTCGATCAAGTGGTGGGCCCTGAGCAGGCTGAGCCCGGCCCTGGCGCGGCGCAGGGCGACGGTGGGAGAGGAGGGCTCGGCACGGAGCAGGATCCGGCCGACCAGGGCAGGGTCGAAGCCGGACGGCGAGAGCGCGGCGCCGATCCGCAGGACGTCCAGGGCCAGGCGTCCGACGTGCGCCGTGTCGTGGACGAGAGCCTCCGTGATGTCGCCGGGCCAGTCGGTCGCGGTGGAGTGCTCCTTCGCGGCCGCGTCGAGCAGCGACGGTCCCGGTGTGTGGAAGGCGGTGAGGAGATCGGTGAAGGACCGGTGCTGGGCGGCGGAGCCGACCAGGTCCAGGGCCAGCGGATGTCCGCCCAGGTCGTCGGCCAACTGCCGGGCGGCGCCGCGCTCGTCGGCCGATCCGGGCTCGCTGCGAACGGTGAGCAGCGTGTAGGCGTGCTCGCTCGCCAGGGGGACGATCTCCACCGGTGTGGCGATCGAGCTGTACTGCATGCTGCGGGTGGTGAGGAGCGTCCGGCCGTTCGGGTCGGGCGCGCACAGGTGGAGGACCTGCCGGTTGGACAGGCCGCTGGGGAGGCCGTCCACCACCCACAGGTACGGCATCCGGCGGTGCCCCAGCGCGGAGCGGACCGCGGCGGACGGATCGGTGGCGGTGCGCCGGACGCCGAGGCCGTCGCCGATGGCGCGCAGTTGCCGCTCGAACCTTCGCCGTGCGTGGGCGGCGGGGTCCTGGCCGCTCCCGGTGTGGTGGGCCGCTCCGATGTCGAACCAGTACACACCGCCGGGGAACGCCGGGCCGAAGCGCAGCGCGTACTCCTGGGCGAGCAGGGTCTTGCCGATGCCGGCGGGACCGTGCAGCACCGCCGTGCCGGTGGCGGGCGGTCCGGCGACCAGAGGGGTGGAGCCACTGCTCAGCGTGCTGTGGACCCGCCACAGGTCGGACAGCCGCCCCGTGAACACCGGCGACGGCATCGGCCGGGGCCCCGGGCCGAAGGCCGGGGGGAGGTCGGCCGCCGACATCGGAAGCGGTCCGTCCAGGCGCAGGATCCAGGCGCGCACCTCGGCCGCGAAGACGGAGAGCTGGGCGGCGGAGGCGGGCAGGGGCCAGTGCCGGGCGTCCCGGAGCTCGATCGGATGGATGTGCTCGCTGAACGGCTCCGGGTTGACCACCAGGACCCGTCGCCGCGGGTCTCCTTCGTGCCACCCCGCGAGGTAGGCGGCAGTCAGCTCCCACTGGCACGCCGGACGGTGCGGGTAGCCCGCGGAGTAGAACGCCAGCAGGACGGTCGAGCGTGCGAGTTGTTCCCGGATGGTGGCGCTGATCGGCTCGAAGCCCGGGATGGCGGCGTGGTCGACGAAAACCCGGAGCCCGGCTTGCTCCAGGGCGGTGACCAGCGGTTCCACGCGGGGGCGGTCGGCACGGCTGTAGCTGAGGAACACGTCCCACACCGCGATGCTCCACTCCCACCCGTCGCGGACGGCCGCGAACTGTTCGGCGCGTTCCGCCGTGCTGTCCCACGGCGCCGCACTACCCTACTCTGGTACCGGCTGGAGGGGGATCATGCGCCGCGCGAAGCGTCCGAGGGCGAAACAGTTCACCGTCAAACTGGGTATTCCCCTGTTCGGCGAGATCAGCGGGGTCTGGGAGCCGGTGGACGCCGAGCGCAGAGCCGCCTGGGAGCTGTACGTCGAACTGGTCACCCGGATAGCAGTGGTCGACCTGAAGGCCGGCGAAGGACTCCTGCGTGAGGCAATGACCTCGCTGTACAGCCTTTTCGGTACCACCCGCGACATCCTGCGCCGGTACGGGCCCGAGGTCGCTCCCCGGCGGGGCCGGGGCCACCTCAGCTTCGGCGTGCTCGCGGTGGCCGTCCTCAACGGAGCCCTCCGGCCGCTGCTGGCGCGGTGGCACCCGCTGCTGACGGCCCACGAGGCGACCCGGCCGCCGGGAACCGACCCGGTGGCCCACGAAGAGGCCTGGCCGCAGGCCGACGACCTGCGTGAGGAACTGCTCGCCGTCCGCGCCACCCTCACCCAGCTGGGCCGCGCGCTGGCGGAGGTCGCCGGTTCCGGGGACCTGATGGACGTCTCCTCCTGGGCAACGGCCCAAAACCGCGGGGGGGGTGACTCGGTGACAGTTTTGCGCAGCCCTTCCCGGTCGTGTTCCGCCGGGTTCGTCGCCACCGTCCCCCGCAGTCGGCGTCACCTCCGCCGATCCGGCCAGGCCCGCCGTCCCCGCGGGCACCGTTCGCCCGACCGGAGGGACGGCGGAACGGCCGCCTGGCCGTCCTGACCGGACGGGCCTGGTTGTCCGGGTGGACTTCGGCGTCGAGGGCGAGGGACCGTCACCGCGGTGGGAGCCGGCAGGCACCGTTGGCCGTATGGGCAGCCCGCGATCCTGTGCCGCCGTTCCGGCGACGGCGGTTGCTGTGTCGGCCCCTGCAGGGACCGGTACCGCTCGCCCTCCCGGCGACCGCCCGCCGCCGGCTGCCGGAGACGGTGCCCGGCCTGGGGGAAGCCGAGCTCACGGACCTGCTGGACGGCATCGCGCGGTACGCGGAGACCACGGCCGACCCGCTGCGCACCGACCGGCTGTTCCCGGCCCACCCGATGGTGTTCGAGACCGACCCCCTCTCAGCCCGGATCCATCGGGCTGTGACTGACGTGGGGACGGGATGACGCAGAGAGGTGCTTGCTGGGCTGGGAGGACGGGAGTTCTCCACGCTTCCGTCCGGCCCGACCAGCAAGGCACCTCGTAAGTGGAATCCTCCCATGGCCCGGGCGCGCTCACCGCCGCGTTCGACGAGTCGAACCTGATCGCGGATGCGGGGCTTGTCCCGCTGTTCGGCTGTCCGAGCGCGTCGGGCTTCCCGGCCTGACCCGCGAGCGACTACGGATCGACGGTGCCGGCAACAGCAGCGGCGCCAACCCGGCCGCGAAAGTGATGACGCCGGTCGCGGCGATGTGCGCCGGGGCCGACTCGATCGACGACACCGGCCGGCTACGGCACGGCGCGATGGGCCGGCTGTTCGGCGGGGCGCGCGCGTCCTCCACGCTGGGCACGTTCCTGCGCGCGTTCACGCACGGGCACAACCGGCAACTCCACGCGGTGCACCGGGACTTCCTCGTGGCTGCCGGGCAGGGAGAGTTGTTCACCGCCTGGCGTTCCTGCGCGAGCACTTGATCCACGTCCCGGCCCGCATCGCCCGCATCGCCCGCATCGCCCGCATCGCCCGCTCGGCCCGGCGGCTGATGCTGCACCTGCCCGACCGCCGGCCCCGGCAGCACGCGTTCACCGACCTCTTCGATACCGCCCACCCGCCACCGGCCTGATCAACAACCCGACCACTCGCCCGCCAGGGTCCGACCGGAGCAGACGTGGAAAAGCTGGGCAGACCAGCGGACACCCCACACCCACACCCAGCCACCCCGACCGAACCCCGGAACTGATCACCCTCGAATCAGATCGGTGGATTCGGGCTGAGGTGCCGTCGGCTCGTGGTTCGAAGCGGTAACCGGAGTAGAGACCGGTGGCTTCCGCGCTGGCCGAAGTAGTGTGCGCTTCTTCAGGTGCGGCTGCCGACACCGGAACTTCCTCGAACGGCCTGCTCTGCGGCCGGGGGATCATGGTGCGGTCAGCGCACGGCTCCGGAGCTCGGCTTCAGGGCGGTTCGGTCGAGTAGAACAGGGAACGGCATGAAGGTCGGGTTCGGGTGGAAGCTGCACGGCGACGGGCGGGCGCCGCGGCCCGGGGCGGTGGTGCGGCCGGACGAACGGCTGTCCTGGGGGCGGACGGTCGGGCTCGGGGCGCAGCACGTGGTGGCGATGTTCGGGGCCACCTTCGTGGCGCCCGTGCTGATGGGCCTGGACCCGAACCTCGCGGTGATGGTGTCGGGCGTGGCGACGGTGTTCTTCCTGCTGGTGACGCAGGGCCGGATCCCGTCCTACCTGGGCTCCAGCCTGTCGTTCGTCGGCGTGGCCGCGGTGATCAAGGCACAGGGCGGGGACGCGGCGACGCTGACGGGTGCGCTGCTGGTGGTGGGTGCGGTGCTGGCGGCCTGCGGGGCGGTGGTGCAGGGGTTCGGGGCGCGGGTGATCCACGCGGTGCTGCCGCCGGTGGTGACGGGCGCGGTGGTGATGCTGATCGGCTTCAACCTGGCGCCGGTGGCGGCGGGGACGTACTGGCCGCAGGACCAGTGGACGGCGCTGCTGGTGATGGCGTTCACGGCCCTCGCCCTGGTGGTGCTGCGCGGGTTCTGGTCGCGGATCGCCATCTTCCTGGGGCTGGTGTTCGGGTACGGCGTCTCGTGGCTGTTCGACCGGCTCTTCGGCAGGATCCACTCCCCGGCGGGCGGCGGGGCGGCCACCGACCACTGGCGCCTGGACCTGTCGGGCGTCGGCAAGGCGGACTGGATCGGCCTGCCGTCCCTGCACGCGCCGAGCTTCTCGGCCTCGGCGATCCTGGTGGCGCTGCCGGTGGTGGTGGCGCTGATCGCGGAGAACGCCGGGCACGTGAAGGCCGTCTCGGAGATGACGGGCGACCCGCTGGACGACCGGATGGGCGCGGCGATCGTGGCGGACGGCGCGGCGACGGTGCTCTCCACCGCGGTGGGCGGCCCGGCCACCACCACGTACGCGGAGAACATCGGCGTGATGGCGGCGACCCGGGTGTACTCGACGGCCGCGTACTGGTGCGCGGCCGGCTTCGCGATCCTGTTCGGCCTGTGCCCGAAGTTCGGCGCGGTGATCGCGGCGATCCCGGGCGGCGTGCTGGGCGGCATCACCGTCGTCCTGTACGGCATGATCGGCCTGCTCGGCGCGCAGATCTGGATCCACAACAAGGTGGACCTGACCAACCCGCTGCACCTGGTGCCGGTCGCCGCGGGCGTGATCGTCGGCATCGGCAACGTGACGCTCAAGTTCACCGACACCTTCGAACTCGGCGGCATCGCCCTGGGCACACTGATCGTCCTGCTCGGCTACCACGGCCTGCGCGCCCTGGCCCCCGCCCACCTCAAGCACCCGCAACCCGCCGCGGACGGACCGCTGCTGGACGAGGGCACCAGCAGCTACGACGACTGAGCACGCACGCCACCGGGCCCCGGACCGGGACGGCCGGTCCCCCGGGGTCTGTCCGTTGAACGGCTCTGGCCCGTATGCGGCGGTAGCGCTCCGTGGCGATCACTGGAGGAGGACGCGGTGGCGGAGCAGGGGGGAATCCGGTTCGGCCGTGCATCTGCCACGTGTTGGTGAGCTTGGCGTCATGGCCCTCGGCCGGTGCCGGAAGTCGGGCGAACTCTCCGGTCGGACGAGCGGGTGTACGCCTCCGGGACGGCCACCAACCAGCGCAACGAGTTGATCGCCCGCCTGCTGGACAGCTACGGCCCTGCTGGACGGCTACGGCGCGCCGGCCCGCGACCCGGTCGCCACCACCGACCTCTGCACCCGGCAGTGCTCGCCGGCGGTCCGCGTCCGCGGCCGGCGCGTCACCCACTACCTGTCCGGCGCCCTCGGCCTGAACCTGTTCGCCACCACCGCCCACCCGGAGTCCGCGCGCTGAACTCCCGTCGGCCGGCTGCCGGCTGCCGGCAGCGGTCCGGCCCCGCTCGGGGAGCGGGGCCGGGTGCTCGGCGGGCGGGGGCAGTGGGCTGAGGTCAGTGGGCGGCGGCGAGGCCGTACAGCCAGAGGCTGTTGACCCGGCTGCGCTCGGTGGTGTTCGGGTAGGGGTTGGTGCAGGAGGTGCCGGGGCCGCCGCCGGACATCAGCTCGCTGCACGGGCCGGAGTAGTGGTCGGGCAGGCCGAGCACGTGGCCGGTCTCGTGCGCGGTGACGCGCAGCGAGCTGTACTGCCGGTTCTGCGCGTAGTCGAGGAAGACGTAGCCGCTGCCGTGGCCGTCGGTGGAGGCGTAGGAGCCGCGGGAGTCGTTGCCCTCGTAGTAGCGGAAGTCGGCGTTGGTGCCGGAGCGGAGCTGGACGTTGGAGACCGAGGAGTTCCAGATCTGCGCGCTCTGCGAGATGACGGTGCGGAAGGTCGGGGCCTGGCTGGCGTCGTAGGTGACGGTGACGGCCAGCAGGTAGGGGTTGGCGGCCTGCTTGGAGCGGGCCGACTTCATCACGGCCTCGTAGAACGCCTTGTTGTCGGCGTCCCGGGAGGAGTTGACGGCGGAGCTCGCGGACGGGGTGTAGCCCTGGGTAGTGGTGGCCGCGGCGGCGGGCACGGCGGCGGTGCCGGCCGCGAGGACCATGCCGAGGGCGGCGGCGAGCAGGGTCATGGAGCGGTTCATGGGGGACTCCATTTCGCGGGTCCCGGGGCCGTGGGGAGGCCGTCCGGGACGCGGTGACGAGTTGTTGCACCGAGCTTGGGGCAGGGCGGCCGGGGCGCGGAGATGGCAACCGGCGATAGCTCGGGCCAATACCCGTGCGCGGCACGGGATTTGACCGGACGTGGGGCTTGCTTGACATGCTCTTGGCAGAAGATGGACGCCTGGCTATGCTCCCGTGATGGACCTCGACGTCCGACACCTGCGGGTGCTGTGCGCGGTCGCCGACACCGGCAGCGTCCGGAAGGCCGCCCGTCGACTCGGCATGACCCAGCCGTCGCTGACCACCCAACTGCACCGCATCGAACGCACCATCGGCGGACGGCTGTTCACCCGCGAACGCACCGGCAGCCGCCCCACCGCCCTCGGCCACTGGGTGCTCTCCCGCGCCCGGCCCGTGATCACCGAGATGGACGCCCTGGTCGCCGCAGCCCGCGCCGAAGCCGCCGGACCCGGCCGCCGCCGACTGCGGATCGGCAGCGTCGGCAGCCGCGCCGTCGCCGCCTGGCTGCGCCGCATCCACGACCGGCTCCCGGAGACCGACACCACCATCCACATCGACATCTCGGCGATCGCCCTGCTCCACCTGGTCGCCGCCGAACAGCTCGACATCGCCTTCGTCCACGAGAGCGAGGGCTTCCCGCTGCAGGTGCCGGCCGGCACCGAGCGGCGGGTGCTGGTCGCCCGCGAACCCCAGTTCGTCGCCCTCGCCGAGACCCACCCCGCCGCCGGCCGGCCGGTCGTCAGCCTCGCCGACCTCGCCCACGACACCTGGATGGTCGACCCGACCGCCGACCACGAGTACGCCGCCCTGCGCCGGGTCTTCGCCGGGGCCGGACTCGACCCGCGCGTCGTCCAGGTCCGGGACAACGCCACCGCGGCCGAACTCGTCGCCTCCGGCGAGGCCGTCCGCCCCTGCCAGCCCACCTCCCCGCCCGGCCCCGGCACCGTCCTGCGCCCCGTCCACGGCGACCCGCTCGCCGTCCGCCTGCTGCTCACCTGGCGCCCCGACACCGTCGGCGGCCCGGCCCTCGACGGCCTCTGGGGCGACCTCCGCCACGCCTACCTCGACCTGGCCAGCGTCAACCCCGCCTACCGCGCCTGGCTGCGCCGCCACAACCGCCCCCTGCACACCCTCCTCGCCCCGGCACCGCCACCGGCCTGACGGCCGGTCCGTCCCGTCCGGGGTCCGGTAGGTCGGGGCGGGCGTGGCGAGCCTGTCGGCGTTGTCGCGGGGGAGTGCGGGTCAGTGCTTCGTGACGAGGTCGCGGACGCTTTGACCGAGACGGTCCGGGACCTGGTCCGGGGGCAGTGCGGTCGCGCCCTTGAGATCGGTTCCGGCCGGCGGGTCGACGGCGATGAAGCGGACGTGCGGTGCGTCCTTGGCGACGGTGGGCAGCGCGCCGTCGAAGGGCGCGCCGGCGGTGACGACCATGGTGCAGTGCTGGGCGACCAGGCCGGACAGGTAGGGGGCGGCTTCGGCCGCGTCCTCGGCGGGTACGACGAGCTGCTGGACGTTGACCCCGCTGTCCGTCCCGGACTGCTGGAGCACTGCCCAGGTGTGTTGGACGAGTTGTGCGGAGGCCGTCGAGTCGTCAGCGGCCAGGCACACCGACGGGCGGCCCGAGTAGTCGTTCGCTGCGACCTTCGCCGGGGTGCCGTCGCCACTTTGCAGCCGCAGCAGGACTGCCAGCGCTGTTCCCAGCAGCACGGCGAGCGCGGCCGTCAGGGCGAGGGCCCGGGAGGACCGCAGGCGAAAGGAGATCTTCACGGGACCACCGGTTCCTGTGCGTCGTGCAAATGGAATGCGGGTTCACTCATGCCGGAAAGGCCATGACGGATGCTTTTCGGACAGCGGGACCCGGCCGGATTCCGGGCAGTTGATTCCGGTTTTCCACCGGTTCGCCCGGCCGGAACCGGGCATTCCGCACCCGGCTCACCGCCGGGATTTGCCAACCGTTCCCTCGGCCTTCTTCCGGGTTTTGGGCGATGGGCCGGACCCGGGCGGCGGGGAAGCCTTTCCCGACCTGCGCGGCTCGGGAGCGGGCGGTGCCGGAGCTTCGGCAATTCGGCCGCTCCGCCGTCGCCGCAGGACAGCCGCGCCCGTACCTGCGGCCAGCACGACCAGCACACCTGCCGTCCAGGACGTCCAGGCCGGCCAGGACGGTGCGGAAGCCTTCTTGGCCGCGGCGGTGGGGGAGGCCAGGGGATTGCCCGGGTCGGCGCCGGAGATGTCGACGGTCAGGGCCGCGAGCGGGTCGAGCAGCCCGTAGCCGAACCGGGCGTCCGGCGTGTCGCGGTGCTCCCTGGTGCCGGTGATGATGCGGCGGACCACCTGGCCCTGGGTCAGTTCCGGCCGGCGGGCGCGGATCAGCGCGGCCGTGGCGGAGACGTAGGCGGCCGCGTAACTGGTGCCCTCGGCGTGGACGTACTGGCCGAGGTCGTTGGTCGAGTAGACGTCACTGGCCGGGGCGGCCACCGCCACGCCGGTGCCGGACTCGCCGGGAGCCCAGAAGGAGCCGTCCCGGTTCGTGCCGGAGACCGACAGCACGCCGGGGAACGCGGCCGGGTACTGCACCGGGTTCCCGTTCCGGCCCTGGTTGCCGGCGGACGCGACCACCACCACGTCCTGCTGCAGCGCGTAGGCCACCGCCCGCTTGAGCAGTGCGTCGGGAGTCTCCGTTCCGAGTGACACGTTGACGACCTTCGCGCCGTGGTCGACGGCCCAGACGATGCCCTGCGCCACGACGGAGGGCGAAACCCGGTCCCCGGTGGTCACCTTGACGGGCAGGACCTTCGAGTCGGGCGCCAGCCCCGTCATGCCCTGGCCGTCGGCCCCGCCGGTGCCGGCGATGATCCCGGAGACCGCGGTGCCGTGCGAGTCGCCCGAGGTGTCACTGCGGCCGTCCCCGCCGTCGCCCAGCAGGCTCGTGCCGGGCAGCACCTGCCCGGCCAGGTCCGGGTGGGAGGCGGCGACGCCGCTGTCGACCACGGCGACCGTCACGCCGGCACCGCGGGAGAGCGCCCAGACCTCGTCCGCCCGGAAGTGTTGTGCGTCCAGCGGCCACTCGCTGCCGCGGATCGGATCGGTGGCGAAGGCCGGGCCGGCCGCCGCCGCCCAGAGTGCGGCTGCGGCTGCGGCACCGGCTGCCCAGCTGCGCCATCGACCTGACACGAACTCTTCCCCCTCGGGCTTCCTGGGATTTCCGGCCAGGTCCGTCCAGTGAATTCCAGCCAGTCGCGGTCCGGTGGCGGGAGGTGATTCTACAGAGAGGGGCGGGGCGCGTGACAAGACCCCGTCGAATGCTTCGGGGAATGACCGAAGGTCATCCGAAAGTCATGGCGCGGCAAAAATTCTGCAAGATTATTTCGGATGAACTCGGGTGATTGTCGTCCAAGCGGGGGCAATCCGAGGCGGAGAGTCCATGGACGGATCGTGTGTGCGAACGGTAAGTGTTCGCGGTCGGCCCTGTGCGGGTGCGATCTCGAACACTTCGGCCCAGGGGGATCCGCCGTGCGTCGCCCGTCCGTGAAGTCCATCGTCCAACGCGCCGTCCACCCGGACGGTTCGTCAGCGGCGCGTCGCCGGACCCCGCCCGTGGCCAGAGCCGGTCGCTGGATCGCGGCGCTCGTCGGCCTGGCCATGGTGCAGACCGCGGTGGCCGAGCCCGCTGCGGCGTTCACCGCGCTGCAGAGTGCGAAGGCGGGAGCGGCCCGTGCCGCGGCGGACACGCCCCGGCAGCTGGAAGGCGGCGCCGACGGACGTCCCGGCAGCGTTCCGGCCTCCGCCACGTCCAAGTCGGGCGCCGGCGGGGGCAGGCACACCGCGGCCCCGGGCGAACTTCCTGCCGATGCGCCGGGCAAGGGCGCGAACCCGCAGGGTTCCGAGGACCCCCGTCGACCGGTGGCCGCCCGGCCCGTCGCGCCCCCGAGCCTTCCCCGCGTGGGCAGTGCGCCCTCCCCCCAGGGCGTGAAGGACAAGGGCCCCGCCTACCACGGCCGATCCTCCGCGGACACCACCGCCCTGCCGGGCCCCGTCGCCGACGGCGCCGAGGTGGTCGGTGCCCGTGACCGCGACTCGGCGACCTTCGCCAACCCCGACGGCACCAAGACCACCCGCGTCTACTCCCGGCCGGTCCACTACCGCAAGTCCGACGGCAGTTGGGCGAACATCGACACCGACTTCGCCCTGAACGGCGGCCGGTGGGCCGAGACCGCCAACGACTCGGGCGCCTCCTTCGCGCCCCGGGCCGACGACAAGTCCCTGGTGACGCTGACCGTCGACGCCGACCACAAGGTCTCCTACGGGCTGCAGGGCGCGGCCCCGGTCAAGGCGACCGCCAACGGCGACACGCTCACCTACCCCTCGGCCGCCGCCTCCACCGACGTCGTCTACAACGGGCTCGCCAACGGGGTCAAGGAAACCCTCGTCCTGCACGATGCCAACGCCCCGACCAGCTGGACCTTTCCGCTCGATCTGACGGGCCTCACCCCGGCCGTCGGCGAGCAGGGCGACCTGAACTTCAAGGACGCCTCCGGCGCCGTCCGCCTGACCATGCCGCACGGCAGCATGGAGGACGCGGCCGTCGACGTCCACAGCGGGCAGGGCGCCACCTCGATGGGCGTGACCTACTCGCTCACCACCGTCGGCGGGAAGCCCGCTCTGCGGATGGACCTGGACGCGGCCTGGCTGCACGACAAGGCCCGCGCCTACCCGGTGCGGGTCGACCCCACGAGCTCCGGCAACGTCAACGCGGGAAAGAGCACGTTCGTCGAGTCCGGTGCGAACGGCTACACCGGCAACAACTCGGCGGCGTCGGAGCTGCGGGTGGGCACCTACGACTACGGCGCCCACGTCGACAACAGCTACCTGTACTTCCCCGGTGTCGGCAGCGCGCTGCACCACCAGTTCGTGCTGGGTGCGAACCTCCACATCGCCAACACCCATTCGTGGAACTGCGACGACGCGAAGTACCCTTCGCCGGTCTACATCAGCAAGATCAACAGCTCGTGGGACCCGGCCACGATCCACGACTTCCCCGGGCTGACGATCGGCCAGCAACTCGCCGCCAACACCGCCGCCGCCGGCGACTCGTGCTCCGTCGGCATCCGGGACGAACTCTTCCAGCTCGGCCACAACCAGCTCGACCCCGGGACCGCGCTGGTCAACAGCTGGGCGAACGACGGCGACAACTACGGCCTCGCGATGACGGCCAGCTCCACCGACGTCAACGGCTGGAAGAAGTTCGACAGCGTCAACACCTCCTACCCGCCCTACCTCGAGATCACCTACTCCGACTGGGCCGCCACCTACGGCACCCCCACCTCGTACACGCCGCCGACCGCCACCCAGACCGGCTCGATCGCGCTGACCGTGACCAACGCGTCGGTGAACTGGTGGAACAGCAGCTCGATGCAGGTCAAGCCCCGGTTCTACAACTCCTCGGGCACCGAGGTGTTCCCCGCGGCCAACGTGCCGCTCACCGGGGTGCCCGGTCTGGTCAAGACCGGTGACACGGTCACCTTCAACGCGACCATCCCCCCGCTGCCCGGTGGGCAGAGCTACCAGATGTGCTGGGACGGACAGGTCGGCGGCACCACGTCGCTCCTCGACTCCTACAAGGTCATGGAGGGCGCCTGCATCTGGGTCCAGTCCCAGAACGTCGACCCCCAGATCGACACCGCGCTCCCGCTCGGGAACACCCAGGTCGGGCTCCTCACGCCCGAGCTGTACGCCACCGGCCACGACCCGGACGGCTTCCCGGGGACCGGCGTCGACTACGACTTCAAGGTCTACTCGGCCCCCGCCACCGGTGATCCCCAGGTGCTCGCCGAATCCGGCTGGCAGCCCGGCAACTCCTGGCGCGTTCCCACCGGCCTGCTCGCCTGGAACACCGCCTACTACTGGACGGTGAAGGCCGGCGACCACATCGGGGAGAGCCCGGAGAGCACGCCGATCCCGTTCAGCACCACGGTCCAGCAGCCGCTGATCACCTCCCGCCTCGGCGGTGCGGTCGGCAACGGCACCACCCGGAGCTTCGACCCGCAGGTCGGCAACTACACGACCAGCGCGGCCGACGCGTCGGTCACCGCGGCCGGCCCGGCCCTCGGAGTCGGACGCACCTACAACTCCCTGGACCCGCGCACCGGTTCACTGTTCGGCGCGGGCTGGTCCACCACCTACGACATGGGCGTCGTCCCGGACGGCGACGGCGACGGCGGCGTGGTCCTGACCACGGGCAACGGCCGTACCGAGCGGTTCGGGAGCAACGACTTCCAGCTCACCCAGCTCGCGGGTGTGGGCGATCAGACCGGCGACGGCATCGACGACGCGGTGGCCGTCGACTCCAGCACCGGCAAGCTGTGGCTCTACCCGGGACCGGACTTCTCGCAGGCCAAGCGGCGCTGGCTCGGCGACGGCTGGAACGGCGTCTCCCAGATCGCCGGCGGGGACCTGAACGGCGACGGGATCGGCGACGTGATCGCCGTCGCCAACGGGAACGGGGCGCTGAACCTCTACCCCGGCCGCAGCGGAACCACCACCGGCGACCCGAAGACGATCGTCGCCGGCGGCTGGAACGGCCTGCAGAACGTGACGATCACCCCGCCGCTGGCGGCCGACGGACACAAGGACGTCGTCGCCGTCGACAGCGCCGACGGACACATGTACGCCTACCCGGTCGCCGCGGACGGCACCCTGGGCACCCGCGTCTACATCGGCAACGGATGGCTGGGCTTCGCCGACGTCGTCGGCGGCGACTTCAACCACGACGGCCACGGCGACCTCGCCGCCCTCACCGCCACCGGCGACCTGCTGCTCTACCCGGGCACCGGCAACGCCACCCTCGGCACCTCGACCCTGGGAAGCCCCACCACCCTGGCCACCGGCTGGCAGAACCTGCGCGACCTGACCCCGGTCAACGGCATACCCGGCGACCAGGCCAAGGGCACTCCCGCCGACGCGGGCACCGACCTCCTCGCCGTCGACAAGTCCACGGGCATCCAGTACCTCTACCACAGCAGCGGCACCGCACCCTGGTCCGCGAGCACCCGCACCACCACCGGCATGTCCGTCTACACCTCGCCCGCGGGCGAGTTCGAGACCCTGGCCACCGCACCGGGCGGCGGGTTCCTGCTGGCCGACAAGACCGGCAGCGTCTACACCTTCGCGGAGCACTCCGGCAGCGGTTACCTGCTGTCCCAGATCACCGACCGCCGGCAGCACACCCAGACGCTCCACTACACCGACGGCAAACTCGACACCGCCACCGACCAGGCCTCCGGCCGCGCCCTGCACTTCACCTGGACCACCGACCAGCGGCACATCGCCCAGGTCGCCACCGACCCGGCCACCCCCGGCGACGCCGCCACCGCACTGACCTGGACGTACACCTACGACAGCGCCAACCCCGACCGCCTGTCCCAGGTCTGCACCCCGCCCGCCGGCACCGGCACCACCCGCCCCTGCACCAACTACACCTACAGTCCGGGCTCGCACTTCCGCACCACGGTGCTGGACGCCGGCCCGTCCTCGTACTGGCGGCTCGGCGACGCCGCCGGCGCCACCAGCGCGGCCAGCGAGAACACCGCCAACCAGGGCACCGACAAGGGGACCTACACCTCCGTCACCCTCGGCACCGGCAGCGGCCCGCTCAACGGCTCCGCCACCACCACCGCCACCTTCGACGGCACCGCGTCCTCCGTCTCCCTGCCCAACGGGACGCTGCGCAACAGCTACCTGGCCATCGGTCTGTGGTTCAAGACCACCAGCCCCGGCACCCTGGTCGGCTACCAGAACCAGCCGCTCGGCACCAACCCGTCGCACGCCTCCCAGCCGCTGTACATCGGCACCGACGGCAAACTCCGCGGCGAGTTCTACGGCGCCGCGATCGGCTTCACCCCGATCGTCAGCCCCGGCACCGTCACCGACGGCAAGTGGCACTACGCGGTGCTCTCCGGCGCCGGCGACACCCAGACCCTCTACCTCGACGGCGCGGCCGTCGGCACCCTCAACGGCGCCATCGACCACCTCGACACCGACTACACCTACCTCGGCGCCGGCTACACCCAGGGCATCCCCTGGCCCGCCGCACCGGCCCCCGGCACCGCGGGCGTCAACCACTTCAACGGACAGCTCGCCGAAGCCGCCACCTACCCGCACGCCCTCGGCGCGCCCGCGGTCGCCGCCCAGTGGGCCGCCGCCCAGCAGCCCTCCGCCGAGCTCACCAACCTCGCGCTGCCCTCCGGCAAGACCAAGCTCGCCGTCGCCTACGACACCGTCAACGACCGCTCCACCCAGTACACCGACCCCAACGGCGGTGTCTGGAAGCTGAACCAGCCGACCGTGTCCGGCTCCGAGCAGGAGTACCGCGGCGCCGTCCTCGGCTCCCGCCCCGACGGCTACTGGCGCCTCGCCGAGAGCAAGGCCAGCCAGGCCGCCAACGCCGTCTACACCCCGCGCCCCACGCCGAACAACGGCACCTACTCCAACGTCGCCCTCGGCGCCGCGGGCCCCACGGCCTCGACCACGTCCGCCGGTTTCGACGGTTCCACCTCGTGGGCCGAACTCCCGGCCGCCTACACTCCGGCCGCCGGCGCCGGTGCCTTCGCCCTGTGGTTCAAGACCACGAGTCCCGGCACCCTGCTCGGCTACCAGTCCTTCCCCATCGGCGGCGCCCACTCCGTGGACACCGACCGCTGGACACCCGCGCTGTACGTCGGCACCGACGGCAAACTCCACGGCGAGTTCTGGACCGGAGGCCCGACCCCCATCGCCGGCACCACCACCGTCACCGACGGCAAGTGGCACCAGGCCGTGCTGTCCGCCGACACCCCCACCAGCCAGACCCTGTACGTGGACGGCCAGGCCGTCGGCACCGCCACCGGCCAGATCAAGAACAACGGACAGACCCACCTCTTCCTCGGCGCCGGCTACGCCGGCCCCGGCTGGCCCTCCGCCCCCACCGACCCGTTCGGCCACTTCAACGGCCAGATCGCCGACGTCGCCGCCTTCGACCACGGCATCAACGCCGCCGCCCTCTACGCCCAAGCCGCAGGCGGCGCCGCCGCGTACGACGCCGCGGTCGTCGACGCCCACCCCTCCGGCTACTGGCGCCTGAACGACACCACGGGCAACCAGGCCGCCGAACTGCTCACCTCCCAGGCCCTCGTCCAGAACCAGGGCACCTACTCCAACGTCACGCTGAACGCCGGCGGCCCCTACGGCACCGGCAACACCACCACCGCCACGTTCAACGGCACCACCTCCTACGTGCAGCTGCCCGCCGACGCGGCCCCCCGCGCCGGCAGCACCGCCACCGTCGAGGTCTGGTTCAAGACCGCGAGCCCCGGCGTCATCTACGGCTACCAGTCCGACCCCATCGGCACCGCGGCCCCCGCCACCTCCACCCCCGTCCTGTACGTCGGCACCGACGGGAAACTGCACGGGCAGGTCTGGAACGGCGACAAGAACAACACGACCGTCTCCGCCACCGCGGTCAACGACAACACCTGGCACCTGGCCGCCCTCTCGGTGCGCTACGCGAGCGGCAACTACTACCAGCAGCTGTACGTCGACGGCGCCCCCAGCGGCAGCCCCGTCACCGGCCCCACCAAGTTCTCCAGCACCCGTTACGCGTACCTCGGCGCGGGCGCCGTCGACGGCTGGCCCAGCCAACCCGCCGACGCAGGCGGCCACTTCAACGGCCAGATCGCCGACCTCTCCTACTACGGCACCGACCTCGACACCGCCACCATCGCGCGGCACTACGCCAACGCCACCGCCCCCGCGGGCGAAGCGGGAAGCCAGTCCGCGAACTACCGCACCGGCATCATCGGCTCCACCCCCGAGGCCTACTGGCGGCTGAACGACCCCGCCGGCGCCACGATCGTCCAGGACACCCTCGGCACCGCCCTGCCCAACCAGGAACACGGCACCTACACCGCCACCACCCTCGGTGTCGCAGGCCCCTCCGGCAGCTCAGACGGCACCGCCGCCTCCTTCGACGGCACCACCTCCTCCCTGCAACTGCCGAACTCCGCCGCCCCGGTCCGCGGCGCCAACAGCATCGAACTGTGGTTCAAGACCGGCACCGCGGGCGTCCTGTACGGCTACCAGTCCTTCCCCCTCGGCTCCAGCCCCAACGGCACCACCGACCGGTGGAACCCGGCACTGTACGTCGGCAGCGACGGCAAGCTGTACGGAACCCTGTGGACCGGTGACCCCGCCAACGCCCTGGTCTCCGCCAAGACCGTCAACGACAACGCCTGGCACCACGCCGTCATCGCCGGCGACGACAACGGCCAGACCCTCTACCTCGACGGCGCCAAGACCGCCGACTCCACCACCAAGCGCACCGTCTACTACAACGGCGCCACCTACGTGTACGTCGGCGCCGGCACCGCCACCGGCGGATGGCCCAACCAGCCCACCAGCCCCGACGGGCGCCTCACCGGCACCATCGCCGAAGTCGCCCACTACCCCTCCGTGCTGAGCGCCGACACGGTCACCGCCCACTACAAGGCCATGGGCAGCGCCTCCGCCCAGACCAAGACCACCGTCGCCACCGTCACCGACCCGCTCTCCCACACCCTCACCTGGCGCTGGGACACCGGCACCGGCCGACTCACCGCCGCCACCGACGCCAACGCCGCCACCACCCGCTACAGCTACGACACCCACGGCTACCTCTACAGCGTCACCGACGCCGACGGACACTCCACCACCACCGGCCACGACGACCGCGGCAACCCCGTCTCCACCACCACCTGCAGCGACGCGGCCCACTGCCACACCTCCTACGCCACCTACTCGCTCAACCAGTCCAACCCGTTCGACCCGGCGAACAACCGGCTGCTGACCAGCGGCGACGCCCGCAGCAAGGACGCCTCCGACACCACGTACCGCACGTCGTACGGGTACAACGAATTCGGCGACCTCACCTCCACGACCGGCCCCGCCACTCCGGACTTCCCGAGCGGCCGCACCGGGACCGTCGCCTACACCACCAGCACCGACCCGGCTGTCGGCTCCGCCGGCACCCAGCCCGCCGCCCTGGTCGCCGGCACGACCGACACCGCAGGCGCCACCACCGCCTACGCCTACGACAAGAACGGCAACCTCACCCGCACCACCACCCCCACCGGCCTGGTCACCACCTACACCTACGACAACCTCGGCCGCCGCACCACCGCCACCACCACCTGCACCGACTGCGGCCCCGCCGCCGCCTCCACCACCACCGCCTACACCTGGGACGGCCTGGGCCACCCGCTCACCCAGACCGACCCCGCCACCACCGACGCCATAACCGGCACCCTCCACACCCGCCGGACCGCCTTCACCTACGACGACGACGGCAACCTGCTCACCCAGACCGTCTCCGACACCACCGGCGGCGACACCCCCCGCACCACCACCTGGACCTACAACAGCCACAACCTCCTCGCCACCACCACCGACCCCGCCGGCCGCACCACCACCTACGCCTACGACGGCTACGGCAACACCACGACCAAGACCGACCCCGCCGGCACCAAGTGGACCTACACCTACGACGGCCAGAGCCACCTGCTGCGCACCTACATCGGCAACTACACCGGCAGCCCCACCGACCCAGTCCCCTCCCGGATCCAGGCGGTCGAGGCCCGCGCCTACGACCCGGCCGGGCGCCTGGCCACCGTCACCGACGCCATGGGGCGCACCACCCACACCTACTACAACGACGACAACACCGTCGCCGAGACCGACCTCGACGGCTACCGCAACCCTGACGGCACCCAGCGCACCGTC
Source organism: Kitasatospora sp. YST-16 (assembly GCF_026802215.1). Lineage (NCBI taxonomy): Bacteria > Bacillati > Actinomycetota > Actinomycetes > Kitasatosporales > Streptomycetaceae > Kitasatospora > Kitasatospora sp. YST-16. The sequence continues at coordinate 799,825 of NZ_CP113837.1, read as the reverse complement.
GTCCTGCAGCAGAACACCTACGACGCCGCAGGACACCTGACCCAGCAGACCTCCGGCGGCGGCAAGACCACCACCGCCACCGTCTACGACGCCGCGGGCCGCACCACCTCCACCACCCTCGACCCCGGCGGCCTCAACCGCACCACCACCTACGCGTACGACGCCGGCAACAACGTCCTCGCCAGCGTGCTGAGCGGTGGGGGCGAGAGCCGCGAGACCGACGCCACGTACAACAACACCGGCCAGGTCCTCACCCGGACCGTCAGGAACAGCCCCGCCGACAGCGTCGTCAAGAACACCTACGACCAGCGCGGCCTGCCGCTGACCAGCATCAGCCCGCTCGGCAACGCCGCGGGCGCCGACCCCGCCGCCTACACCACCACCTACGCCCACGACGCGCTCGGCCGGCTCACCCTCACCAGCGCCCCACCCGCCGACACCACCACCGTCGACCCCGTCACCGGGACCGCCACCGTCCTGCACGGGGCACGGGCCATCTCCCGCACCGGCTACGGCATCTACGACGAGGCGACCTCCACCCAGGACCCCACCGGCAACATCACCACCCTGACCCACACCTGGGACCCGGTCACCGGACACCACGAATCCGTCGCCGGCCCCTCCTACACCGCACCCGGACAGAGCAGCGCCGTCACGGCCGTCAACCAGATCGACTACGACGCCCTCGACCGGCCCAAGACCCTGTACGACGCCAAGAACCAGCTGACCGGCAAGGTGTACGACCAGCTCGGCAACCTCGTCGAGACCGATCTCCCGCAGATCGACGGCACCGTCCCGAAGACCTACGCGGTCTTCGACCTCGCGGGCGAGCAGCTCTCCGTCACCGACCCGACCGGTGCCCGCACCGAGGCCACCTACGACGACCTCGGACGGCAGATCACCGCCACCGAACTGGTCCGCCGCACCACCACGACCGACGCCTACACCAGCACCACCGGCTACGACGACGCGGGCAACACCACCTCCCGCACCACCCCGACCGGCGCCCGCAGCACCGCCACCTTCAACGCGGCGGGCGAGCAGACCTCGGTCACCGACCCGCTCGGCAACACCACCACCATCACCTACAACCTGGCCGGCCAGCCCCTCAGGACCACTCAGCCCGGCGACCAGCCCGGCACCACCGGCCCCGCCACCACGGTCGGCTACGACCGGGCCGGCCGGGTGAAGTCCACCAGCCACCTCTCCGCCACCGGCACCGTGCTGGCCACCACGTCGGTCGGCTACGACCCGGCGGGCAACGCGGTCTCCGCCACCGACGCGGACGGAAACACCACCACCGCCGCCTTCGACGCCCTCGGCCAGGTCGTGCGCCACGTCGAACCGGTCACCACGACCAGCAGCATCACCACCTCCTTCGGCTACGACGCCGCAGGCCACCGCACCGTCTACACCGACGGCAACGGCAACACCACCTACTACACCTTCAACACCCACGGCCTGCCCGAATCCACCATCGAGCCCGCGACCTCCGCCTACCCGGACGCCGTGGACCGCACCTACACCACCGGCTACGACGTCCTCGACCGGCCCACCACGAGCATCGAACCCGGCGGCGTCACCCTCACCAACACCTACGACACCCTCGGCCGCCTCAAGACCCAGACTGGCACCGGCGGCGAAGCCGCCGCCAACCCGACCCGCAGCTTCGGCTACGACCTGACCGGCCGCCTCACCGCGCTGTCCACCCCCACCGGTACCCAGATCTACGGTTACGACGACCGCGGCCTGCTCACCACCGCCAACGGCCCCGTCAGCCACGCCACCTACGCCTACAACGGCGACGGCAACACCACCGACCGCACCGACGAATCCGGCACCGCCACCTACACCTACGACACCGCGGGCCGCCTCAAGACCTTCGCCGAACCGCTCACCGGCACCGCCCTCACCTACAGCTACAACACCCGCAACCAGCTCTCCACCGTCCAGTACGGCACCGGCGACCGCCGCACCTACAGCCACGACGACCTCGGCAACCTCACCGGCGACAACCTCACCACCGCCACCGGCACCGCCGTCTCCTCCCTCACCTACACCTACTTCCCCTCCGGCCGCCTCGAGACCAAGACCACCACCGGCCTCGCCGGGGCCGGCACCAACACCTACACCTACGACCAGGCCGGCCGCCTCAGCACCTGGAACGACGGCACCGCCCCCACCACCTACGGCTACGACGCCAACGGCAACCTCACCGCCAACGGCCTCAACACCGCCACCTACAACCAGCGCAACCAACTCACCGGCAACAGCCTCGGCACCAGCTACACCTACACCGCCCGCGGCACCCGCTCCTCCAGCACCACCGGCGGAGCCACCACCACCGCCACCTACGACGCCTACGACAACCTCACCGCCCAGCAGGGCCAGACCTACAGCTACGACGCCCTCGGCCGCCTCGCCCAGTCCGGTGCCCACGCCTTCACCTACACCGGCTCCGGCGGCACCCTCACCTCCGACGGCACCGAAACCTACTCCCGCACCCCCGGCGGAAACCTCACCGCCATCGGGGCCACCGGCGCCTCCGCCCTTGCCTACACCGACCGCCACGGCGACCTGATCGGCACCTTCACCCCGACCGCCACCGCCCTCACCGCCTCCACCTCCTACGACCCCTGGGGCAAGCCCACCACCCGGACCGGCGCCACCTCCAACCTCGGCTACCAGGGCGGCTGGACCGACACCGCCACCGGCCAGGTCAGCACCGCCAGCCGCTGGTACGACCCCGCCACCTCCGGCTTCACCAGCCGCGACACCGTCCTCCTCGACCCGATGTCCGCGGCCCGCGCCAACCGCTACCAGTACGGCGACGCGGACCCGCTCCAGAACACCGACCCCGACGGCCACTCGGCCGGCTGCACCGGCGCCGCGTCGGCGGCAGCGAGCCACGGCGGGATGTCCAATGACCAGCTGGCCGCGATGTTCTCCGGTCTGGCCAGCTCTGCGATGGCAGCCGTCAGCCGGTTGTTCAACGGCCTGTTCAGCTTCCACGCGGGTCAAGTTTCACAGCCCGGCTTCAACGTCCAGGACTACCTGGAAAGCCAGAACCTGTACGACGCGACCCACTTCTACGGTTACAACCCGAGCCTCGGAGAGGTGGCGAGCGGAGCCGGAAGCCTCGCAGGGCAGGGAGCAGAAGGCGCCCTGATCTGGGGCATCCAGCAGAGGAACAACCTCCGAAGCGGTGCGGACAACCTGATCTCGGGCATGAACTCGGGTTCGAGCGGCTTTGGCGGCGGATTCTCACTGTTCGGCGGCCTCGGCTCGCTGCTCTCCTCCTTCTCCTACCAGAGCTGCGACACCGCCGCCCCGGTCGTCAAGTTCGACCGCACCAAGATCGCCCCCGGCGCGGCCATCGCAGGAGCCATCGGCAGTTACACGGCCGGCTCCACCTTCGGCATCCCCACCGCCTCTGCCGCCACCGCGACCATCTCCGCCATCTCCAACTCCGTCACCGACGCCGCAGCCTTCACGGCCGATCTCGCCCAGGAAACGACGGGTCTGATCTCCAGCCTCTTCCCGGCCACCGAGGGAGCCGGCGCCTGGAGCACGACCAGCCCGGACCTGGGAGCAGTCACTGGGGCCTTCCTGGACAACCCGATCGACACAGCTGCCAGCCTGCCAAGGTACCTGGACAACCCAGTCGACGTGGCAAGGGCCCTGGGGACGATCCTGGTCACTCCAGCAGCGCTACACACTGGGGAGATTCTTGACAGGTCCTACAGGTACGGGACTGCGGAGTGGGGAACGAAGGGGCGCCGTGGGAAGACACAGATGCCTGAAACGTGGATACGCTCCATAGACCCTGCGTGGGACTTCGCCACTATCATGGCAGAGGCCGAGAAGCTCCGGGATGATCTTTATGGGAGTGTTGGAAGCAAGCTGAAGAGTTCTTCATTCGTGGGTGCCATAAATATTTCTGCCGGGCAGATAGCGGCATCCTGTTCTGGTCATGGCACCTGCGCGGAGATCAACCTGCTGGAGGGTAGTCTCTGGCCTCTGCCCGAGACCATCTTTACCCGGGCGATGATTAACAGGGATATCAATGATGGATTTGGTAGAATCTATCATGAGATCCCGGTATGTACTGAATGTCAACTCTATCTTCCCATGTCGAACTTTGTCGACGGAACGCTTTTCGATGCTTTTGGTGAGGGGATAAATTGATCAGGGCTTCGCTGTGTGAGGTGGAGAGGATCGAGTGGGGATCCTATTCTTGTGGGTGCGGGCGATCGGCGGGGCATCTTGGGGGCGATCTGCGCTCTCTGATTTCTGCAGAAACGGAAGAGCAGGCCAGGGGGGTGGGGCTTTTTGGGCATGTTGAATATGGGGGTGTGATTAGCGAAGTTGCGCCCTGTGCAGTTTCTGTGATCGTTTCTGCGCTCGGGGAGAGTCTCCATTCCGTGGCGCGGTTGAAGATGTTGGAAACGGTTCTTGCCTCACTTTCCGGCGAAGAGACTGAATGGGTGGACGGCATTCCGGTCGGAAGTTGCTCCAGGATTGTTTACTCCGGCCTGCGAACCTTTTATCAGGAGGCCGTGTCCGGAGAGTCGGAAATTGCTCTAGATATCCTGGAATTGGTTGAAGGTGATATTGAAAGGCTTGAATATTTTCGTAATTTTGTGATCGATAACCCCGTGAAGAAGCGAGGCCGGAGGGGGCGCGGGTGACTTTTTTTCGGCCTTCCCCGGGGATGGGGCCGCAAGGGCGAGCTGGAGGCTTCGGTCGGCGAGACCTCCGGGACCCAGGGGCGTTGCAAAGTCCTATGACCTTGTAACCGCGCTGGTCAGATGATGCCCCGCAGGTCGAGCGGGCGGGTGAAGGGCTCGTAGGAGGCGTGCCGGAGGTCGGCAGCGATGCTGCGGTGCCCGGCGGTACGGAGGCTGTTGATCGCCAGGTTGCGCAGGGTCGCCATGTTGTCGGGGCCGTGGCCGGTGCGGATCTTCGAGGCGTCCTCGGCGAAAGTGGTGTCACGGATGAAGTGGGGCCGGTTCTCGATGATCCACTGTGACTGGGCCAGTTGGCCCAGGCGCTGGGGCGACGACTGTTGCGAGGCCAGGTCCGTGATCACGTAGACCGTCTGGCGGCTGACCGCGCCGGTCTTGAGGTCGGTGCGATAGCGGAGGATGCGTACGGCCTGGACGGCGTGGGGGAAGTCCAGGGCGAGGTCAGTGACGGTGAGGGCCCTGGTCGCGCGGGTCTCTCTGCGGCCGTGGCCGATCTCGCGGTCGTAGCGGCGTGCGGTGACGTCCTTCCACGGTAGCGACCGCAGCCGGCGGTGCAGTTCGGGCTGGTTGGCCTTGACGACCAGCAGGTAGTGCGCTCTCTTCCCATCTACCAGGAAGCGGACGTGGGCGCGCTGGGTGTGCAGGGCGTCGGCCGTGACGATGACCCCGGTCAGGTCGAAGGGGCCAGCAGCGCGGCGAAGCAGGTGATCTCATTGGTCTTGTCGGGGACCCATAGCTGGGGACGGTACGGCCGTCGCCGGTCATCGCGGCCAGCAGGTTGGCGGCGGTGGGCACCCCGTCGTGGCGGGAGCTTCGGGCGGCTTTGCCATCGACGGCCACCGAGTCCGAGCCGGCAGAATCAGCACCGGTCAGGTCGGTCAGACCGCCGGGGCAGACCAGGCCGACAACCCGCCGGATCGTGGCGGCACTCGGTGCGACTCGCACGCCCAACGATCCTACGACCCGGGCCCCAAGGCGGGCCAGGGCGTGCTGTGGGGCGTTCGCGGACCACTGGTCGATGGCTGCATACGAGCGCGCGCCAGCGACCACTGCCGAGGCGGCAACCAGCAGCACCGCCACGAACGGTGACGCACACCGTACTGCCGACGCGGATCCGGTAGCACCCGCAACCGCTCCACCAGCGGCAAGCCCGCCACGCCGTCCAACGCGGGCGACTTGGTCAGGCAGACGGTGGCAGACTGGCGGCGCATCGAAGCTCCGGCGGTTCAGGGCGACTTGGGAAGGTCACCCCGTTCAACCGGAGCTTCGTTGCATTCGTGACGGCCAGGCCCGCACTCCTCGCACCGCCCCGACCAGCGGACTCACATGATCACCAGGAATTTGAAACGCCCCTGCCCCGGGACCTGATCGTCTGTACCCAGATTCAGCCCGGCAGCCCGATCTGCTGGTATGGGATAACGTTCGCCTCCACCTGACCGAGCCGCTGTGGGAGTTCACCGCCGCGAACATCGGTTGGCTCACCGTGTTCCAATCGCCCGCTTGTACACCGGACCTCAGCCCGTAAGAAGGCGTCCGGTTGTTGGTCGAACGCGACATCGGCAACCTCGCCGCAGTTGACCTCGGCCAGATCATCCGAGCTGTGAAGTGTCGACTCAAACAGATCCAGCGTCACTCCGACCTGGCTGACGGCTGCTTTCAGGCGCCAGCCGCGCGACAGGAGCGGCTCGACCATTGTCGGTAACTCGTCACCTATGGCCGACGGTTTGACGCCCACGCCATCACGAATAACCCAATCGTCGTACCAATGGGCGATCTCCGTTGCCGCCAAGGCAAGGCCCCCATGTCTGGTCGGGAGGTGGCCAGGTAGGCGGAGGGGTCAGTCGCCGAGTTGCTCGCGGATGCGGCGAGAGGGGCTGAAGGCGTACAGGTCGAGGATCGCGGGCATGTCGGCGAGGCCGGGGCCGCCCGCCTCGATCCAGGCGGTGATGTCGGCGGAGGCGTCCAGGTCGTTGACCAGGCCGAGCCAGACCGGCCGCCCGCCCGCCTTCCGGCCCGCCGCGGAGGGTTGGACGACGATCACGTTGCCGTGCTCGCAGGCGTCGAGGCAGGGGACGGGACGGACGGTCGCGGTCGCGGCGAGGGCGGTGCGCAGGCCGGTGAGCTGGGCGGCGTGGTCGAGACGGGGGATCTTCGGGGTGCCGCAGCAGCAGCCCCGGCAGACGGTGACGGTGCAGCGGGCCGCCGCCCCCGCGGCGGGGGCGGCGGCCTTCTCGCGGGCGCGGCGGCTCACCGGCGGCCCTCGGCGGCGGCGCGCTTCCAGGCGGCGTCGCGCAGCAGGCGCAGGCCGTTGAGGCCGACGATGACGGTGGAACCCTCGTGGCCGAGCACGCCCAGCGGCAGCGGCAGGGTGGCGACCAGGTCCCACACCACCAGGGCGGTGATGAACACCGAGGCGATGACCAGGTTCTGCACCACCAGGGAGCGGGCCCGCCGGGAGAGGGCGACGACGGCGGGGACGGTGGCGAGTTCGTCGCGGACGATCACCGCGTCCGCCGTCTCCAGGGCGAGGTCGGATCCGGCCCGGCCCATGGCGACGCCGGTGTGCGCGGCGGCCAGGGCGGGCGCGTCGTTGACGCCGTCGCCGACCACCAGGACCCTGCGGCCGGCGCCCTCCTGCTCGCGGACGGCGGCGACCTTGTCCTGCGGCAGCAGCCCGGCCCGGACGTCCGTGATGCCGACCTCGGCGGCCAGGCGGGCGGCGGCGCGCGGGTTGTCGCCGGTGAGCAGCACCGGGGCGGTTCCGGTCAGCGCGGTGAGCGCGCTGACGGTGGCGGCGGCGTCCGGACGCAGCCGGTCGGCGATGCCGAGCACGCCGACCGGCACGCCGTCCACCTCGACGAGGACGGCGGTGCGGCCGGACCGCTCCAGTTCGGCGGCCACCGCGGCGGCCCGGGCGGTCACGGGGGCGGCGGTCCGGGCGGTCACGGGGGCGGCGGTCCGGGCGTCGGCCGGAGGGTGGTGGGGTCGGCGGTGCCGAGGGGTGTGCGGGGGTGCCGGGGGTGGAGGTGCGGGCCGGGGCCGGGGCGGCGATGGCGCGGGCGGTGGTCGGATCGGTGGCCGGGTCGGTGGCAGAGTCGGCGGCAGAGCCGGTGGTCGGGGGAGTGGCCCGCCCGGCGGCCGGGGCGGCGGTGTCGAGCAGGTGGGCGGTGCCGGGCAGACGGGCGGTGTCGAGCAGGTGGGCGGGGGCGCCGACGGCGACGGTGCGGCCCGCGACGGTGGCGGTGACGCCGACGCCGGGGGTGGAGGCGAAGTCCGCGGCCGGGACGAGGGCGAGGCCGCGGGCCCGGGCGGCGTCGACGACGGCGCGGGCCAGCGGGTGCTCGCTGGGGTGCTCGGCGGCGGCGGCCAGCGCCAGCAGCCCGTCCTCGTCCAACCCGGCGCCCGCCAGTGGGCGGACGTCGGTGACGCGCGGGGTGCCCTCGGTGAGGGTGCCGGTCTTGTCGAGTGCGACGGCGTCGACCTGGCCCAGGCGCTCCATCACCACCGCGGACTTCACCAGCACGCCGTGCCGCCCGGCGTTGGCGATCGCGGACAGCAGCGGCGGCATGGTCGCCAGGACGACGGCGCACGGCGAGGCCACGATCATGAACGTCATCGCGCGCAGCAGCGAGTCGGTGAACGCCGCGCCGACCAGCAGCGGGACCGCGAAGACCGCGAGCGTCGCGGCCACCATGCCCAGCGAGTACCGCTGTTCGACCTTCTCGATGAACAGCTGGGTGGGCGCCTTGGTCTCCGACGCCTCCTCGACCAGCTGCACGATCCGGGCGATCACCGAGTCCGAGGCGTCCCGCTCGACCTTCACCCGCAGCGCGCCGGTGCCGTTCAGCGTTCCGGCGAACACCTCGTCACCGGTCCGCTTGGCGACCGGCAGCGGCTCGCCGGTGATGCTCGCCTGGTCGACCTCGCTCACCCCGTCCAGCACCCGGCCGTCCGCGCCGATCCGCTCGCCCGGCCGCACCAGGACCAGGTCACCGACCGCCAGTTCCCCGGTCGGCACGCCCTCTTCGGTGCCGTCGTCCAGCAGCCGGGTCGCCACGGCGGGCGCCAGGTCGAGCAGGCCGCGCACCGAGTCCGCGGTGCGGGCGGTGGCGAGCGCCTCCAGCGCGCCGGAGGTGGCGAAGATGACGATCAGCAGCGCGCCGTCCATCACCTGGCCGACCGCCGCCGCGCCCAGCGCCGCGACGATCATCAGCAGGTCGACGTCGAGGGTCTTCTCGCGCAGCGCCTGGAGCCCGGCCCAGCCGGGCTCCCAGCCGCCGGCCGCGTAGGCGAGCGCGTACAGCGGGCCCCACGACCAGGCCGGGGCGCCGGCCAGTTGCAGCGGCAGCGCCAGCAGGAACAGCACCAGCGCGGCGGCGGCCCAGCGGGCCTCCGGCAGGGCGAGCACCCGGGTGCGCCGCCGGGGCGCGGCGGCGGCCGCCGCGGGCGCCTCGGCGGGGCGGGCGAGCAGGGTGGAGGAAGGCATGGCGGACAGGACCCTTCGCGCAGGCCGCGGGGCGGTGGGGGCGGACACTGCCGACGATACAGGAACACATGAACACCCATTCATTCGTCGTCTGTAGTATTGCCGCATGGGTCATGGAGCCGCCCCCGCCAAGAACGCCGTCCCGCGCATCAGCCTGGACGCGGACAACGCCGCCCGGGTGGCCACCACCCTCCAGGCCCTCGCCACCCCGTCCCGGCTGCTGATCCTCGCCCGCCTGCGCGAAGGCCCCTGCGCCGCCACCGAACTCGCCCACGAGGTCGGCATGGAGCAGTCCGCCTGCTCCCACCAGCTCCGCCTGCTGCGCAACCTCGGCCTGGTCGTCGGGCAGCGGCAGGGCCGCTCTGTCGTCTACGCCCTGTACGACAACCACGTCGCCGAACTCCTCGACCAGGCCGTCTACCACACCGAGCACCTCCGGCTCGGCCTCAGCGACGCCGCGGACGGCGACGGGGACGGCGACGGCGACGGCGGCAGTGGTGCGGACGGCGGCGGGACCGACCGTCCCGCTGCCCGGTAGCGGCCGGTCGACCACCCCCGGCAGCCCGGGCGTTCAGCCGCGCGCCGACACCTTCCGCACCCCGTAGGCGGCGGCGCCCAGCGCGAGCACGGCCGCGCCCCACAGCACCGAGGCGGCCGGCAGGGCGAAGGCCAGTACGGCGCACCCGGCGGCGCCGAGGACGGGCACGGCCCGGGGCGGGCGGCCCTCGGCGGGGGTGAGGGTCCAGGCGGCGGCGTTGGCGACGGCGTAGTAGGCGAGGACGCCGAAGGACGAGAAGCCGATCGCCCCGCGCACGTCCGCAGTGGCCGCCAGCACGGCGACGACGGCGCCGACGGCGAGTTCGGCCCGGTGCGGGACCCCGAAGCGCGGGTGGACGGCGGCCAGGACGTGCGGCAGGTGGCGGTCGCGGGCCATCGCCAGGGTGGTGCGCGAGACGCCGAGGATCAGCGCGAGCAGCGAGCCGAGCGCCGCGACCGCCGCGCCGGCCCGTACCACCGGGGCTAGGCCCGGCACCCCGGCGGCGCGCACGGCGTCGGCCAACGGCGCGGCGCTGCGGGCGAGTTGGTCGGGGCCGAGGACGGCGAGGACGGCGAGCGCGACGGCGGCGTAGACGACCAGGGTGATGCCGAGCGCGGTCGGGATCGCCCGGGGGATGGTGCGCTGCGGGTCGCGGACCTCCTCGCCCAGGGTGGCGATCCGCGCGTACCCGGCGAAGGCGAAGAACAGGAACCCGGCGGCCTGGAGCACGCCGTGCCACCCGGCGTCGGCGCCGATCCTCCAGTGGCCGGTGTCGACGGCCGAGCCGGTCAGGCAGGCGGTGACCACGGCGGCGAGCACTGCCAGGACCACCGCGACGATCGCCCTCGTGAGCCGGGCGGCCTTCTGCACGCCGACGTAGTTCACCGCCGTCAGCGCGACCACCGCCGCGACCGCCACCGCGTGCGCCCGGGCGGGCCACACGTAGGAACCGACGGTGAGGGCCATCGCCGCGCACGAGGCGGTCTTGCCGACCACGAATCCCCAGCCCGCCAGGTAGCCCCAGAAGTCGCCGAGGCGCTCGCGGCCGTAGACGTAGGTGCCGCCGGACTGCGGGTAGCGGGCCGCGAGGCGGGCGGAGGAGGTGGCGTTGCAGTAGGCGACCACCGCGGCCAGCGCCAGACCGAGCAGCAGCCCCGACCCGCCGGCGGCCGCGGCGGGGGCGAGCGCGGCGAAGACGCCCGCGCCGATCATCGAGCCGAGCCCGATCACCACCGCGTCGAACACCCCCAGGTGCCGCTCCAGCTCCCCCGGCCCGGCCGCTGCCGCCGACCTCCCCATTGTCCCGTCCTCCCGGTGACGCGCTCCGATACCGGCGCACGATATCCGAGCCCGGTGGCGGCCCGGTGAACACCCGGGGCCGCCGACCGCCGCCGACCGCCGCCGACCGCCGCCGACCGCCGCCGACTGGCACCGACGAGGGGAGGGGCGGGGCCGGCCGGGGCCGGTGATGGTGGGGGAGGGGTCAGGAGTGCAGGGCGGCGTCGGTGTTCTTCGCCCGCCGTTCGGGCGGCAGCGGCTGGGCGCCCGACCGCAGGACGGCCTCGGCGCGGGCCGCGTGGAACGCCTCGACCGGGTCGCCCCGGTCCGCCCACACCTGGGCGCCGCACCAGCGGCCGAGGAGCCGGAACTGCTCCAGCGCCTCCGCGTGCATCCCGGCCCCGCCCAGTCGGTGGGCCAGCAGGTGGCGCAGACCCGGGACCCGCTCGTCCTCGGGCCGGGCGGCGGACAGGGCCCGGGCGGCGGCCGCCAGCCGGGCGTTCGCGGCGGGGCCGGTCGGGAGCCCGGCGCCGCGCTCCTCCAGTTCGGACAGCGCGTGCAGGTAGATGCCCGCGAGCAGGCTGTGCGGCGGGGCGCCGTCCATGGCCTGCTCGGCGAACCGCATCATCTTCCCGTTGGTGCCGTACCACTTGGCGCACCAGTACTGCATGCCCTGCCAGTGGCCCTCGTAGTGGTGCGGGGCGCGGGCCACCAGGCCCTCCCACAGCGGCCGGAAGCGGTCGGGCTGGTACCGGGCGCCGCGCGCGGCCGTCACCAGCACCACCCACGGCGCCGGGTTCCCGGGGTCGAGCAGCGCGGCCCGGTGGGCGGCCTCGATCGCGGCGGGCAGCAGCGCGTGGAAGCGGGCCATGTTCTCGGCCGGTACTTCGTTCGCGTACCCGCGGCCCCGGATCGCCCAGGCCCGGTGGACCATCAGGTCGGCCTCCAGGGCGGCCGCGTCGCAGTCGCCCGGGTCGGCCTCCCGCCAGGCGGTCAGCCACCCGTCGTCCTGCCGGGCGATCGCGCGCAGCAGTTCGAAGCGCGACCAGCGCTCGTCCCAGTCGTGCCCGGCCGCGGCGACGTGCGTCGCGGCCGGGCGCCAGTCGCCCTGCCAGGCGGCGTCGGCGACGGCCTGCGACCGCCGGCGGTCCCGTTCCGGCGCGGGCGGACCCGGGCGCCGCGGGTCGAGCGCCTCGCGCGGCACCAGCCCGTACGCGGCGGCGTCGAAGGACACCGGCGCGCGGAGCGCCGGCTCCTTCGCGGTGCGTTCGGCCGGGGCGGCGGCGCGCTTGCTCCGCAGGTTGCTTATCAGGACGGCGACCAGGATCGGGACCGCCAGGACCAGGAGATGTGTCACGGCCGGAGATCATCTCGACCGCCGCCCGGAATGGCAACGGGAAATCCGCCCCGACCGCGAGGCGGGGTCAGTGGCGGCGGATCCGGCGGATGATCAGCCACAGCAGGACGGCGCCCACCACGACGACCAGGAGCACCACCAGCAGGGCGCCGATCAGGCCGCCCTTGGACTTCTTCTTTTTCTTCGCCTTGCTCTTCGCCAACTGGTTGGTGGCCTGGGCCCGTTGGCCGGCCGGCGCCTGGGCCTGCGGGCCGCCCGCGGTCGGCGTGGTGGCGGCGGGTGCCTGCTGGACGGCCGCGACCGGGGCGGTGCGGGGTGCGGCGGCGGCTGCCGGGCCGGTGGTCAGGGCGGTGCCGCCGACGGCCAGGGTCAGGGCGAGCAGGGCTCCTGCGAGTCGTGTTCTCATCCGGGTCACCTCGTTCTCGGCCGGGCCCCCGTGGCCGGCGTCGGCCCACTGTGACAGGCGGCGGCGGGGCGGCGACAGGGGCGCGGGAGGTCCCGTTCCCGGACTGTGACGGTGTAACAGGCCCGGGGGCGTCCGGTGGCGGCCGGGAAGCGGAGGCAAACGTTCCCCAGGCGAAGGGGAGTCGACCGACCAAGCGTCAGGGGGCTTGGGTAAAGGGCGGGTTCGGATCCGGGCCGACTCCTTGTTGGGCATGTGCATGCCCCCCTACCGTCGAACGCCAGTCCGACCTTTCCCGGACCCCCGGCCGAACGGCGGCCCCGAACCCCGCCGCAGAGCCCTGCCCAGCCGTGTCGGCGGACACCATCCGCTCGCGCGGCGAGGCATGCACCGCTTCCGGTCACCCCAGCCAAGGAGGCACCTCCGCATGCGCACTTCCCCCGCAGCCCGCCGTACGACCCTCGCCGTCGCGGGCACCGCCGCCCTGCTCCTGTCCGCCTTCACGGCCGTCGCCCCGGCGGGCGCGGCCACCGCCCCGCAGGCGGACGCCCGGGGCGGCACGTCCTGGGTCAGGGCGTGCGACACCCTCGCCCACGGCGACACCATGGCCTGCCACGCGCTGCGCGTGACCAGCACGGTGGAGGGGGTCCGGCAGTTCGGCGTCACCCCGAACGCCACCCCGTCCGGCTACGGGCCCGCCGACCTGCTGAGCGCCTACAAGCTGCCCGCCAACGGCGGCGCCGGGATGACCGTCGCCATCGTGGACGCCTACAACGACCCGAACGCCGAGTCGGACATGGCGGTCTACCGCTCCCAGTACGGGCTGCCCGCCTGCACCAAGGCCAGCGGCTGCTTCAAGCAGGTCAACCAGAGCGGCGGCAGCAGCCTCCCGGCGAACAACTCCGGCTGGGCCGGGGAGATCTCGCTCGACCTCGACATGGTCTCCGCGATCGCGCCGAACGCCCACATCGTCCTGGTCGAGGCGAGCAGCGCGACCATGGCCAACCTCGGCACCTCGGTGAACACCGCGGTCAGCCTGGGCGCCAAGTTCGTCTCCAACAGCTACGGCGGCGGCGAGTCCTCCGCCGACACCTCCTACGACTCCTCGTACTTCAACCACCCGGGCGTCGCCATCACCGTCTCCTCCGGCGACTCCGCGTACGGCGCCCAGTACCCGGCCGCCTCCAAGTACGTCACCTCGGTCGGCGGCACCGCGCTCAAGCGGGCCTCGAACACCCGCGGCTGGTCGGAGAGCGTCTGGCTGACCAACTCCACCGAGGGCACCGGCTCCGGCTGCTCCAAGTACGACGCGAAGCCGACCTGGCAGAAGGACACCGGCTGCAGCAAGCGCACCATCGCCGACGTCTCGGCCGTCGCCGACCCGGCCACCGGCGTCGCCGTCTACCAGACCTACGGCGGCAGCGGCTGGGCGGTCTACGGCGGCACCAGCGCCGCGGCCCCGATCATCGCCGGCGTCTACGCCCTGGGCGGCGCGCCGTCCAGCGGTTCCAGCCCGGCCTCCTTCCCCTACGCCCACACCTCCTCCCTCTTCGACGTGACCTCCGGGTCGAACGGCTCCTGCTCGCCGTCCTACCTGTGCACCGCCGGCACCGGCTACGACGGCCCGACCGGCCTCGGCACCCCCAACGGCACCACCGCGTTCAAGGGCTGACGCCCCGCCGGCCCCGTCCGCAGGCCGCCACCCCCACCGAGGGGGTGGCGGCCCGGTGCGTTTTCAGGCGGCGGCGAGCAGGTCGCGGACGGTGCGCGGGGCGCGGGGGAGCAGGGCGGGCAGCAGCGGGTCGGTGCCGGCGAAGCGGCCCTGGGCGGCGGCCAGGTAGATGCCGAGGGTGAAGCGGGCCATGAACTCCGGTGTGCCCTGGGCGACTTGACCGGCCACCCAGTCCTCGGGGTCGACCGTGACGCAGCGGACGGGGCGGCCGGAGAGCTCGCCGGCGAGCTCGGCGACCTGCTGGAAGGTGGGGGCCTCGGGGGCGGTGAGGGTGACCGGGCCGTCGTGGGCGCCGGGGTCGGCGAGCACGGCGGCGGCGGCCTCGGCGGAGTCCGCGCGGGCGGTCCAGGAGACCGGGCCGTCGGCGGGGACGGTGATGGTGCCGGTCTCCCGCCAGGGTCCGAGCAGCCAGGCCAGGCTGTGGGCGTAGAAGCCGTTGCGCAGCGCGGTCCAGGGGACGCCGGAGCCGGCGAGCAGGAGTTCGGTCGCGGCGTGGTCGCGGGCGGGCTTGAACGCGCTGTCGGGGTGGGCGCCCTGGTGGCTGGTGTAGAGGATGCGGCCGACGCCGGCCGCCGCGGCGGCGTCGATCGCGGTGCGGTGCAGGGCGACGGCGTCCGCGCCCGGGTCGCTGGCGGAGACCAGCAGCAGCTGGTCGGCGCCCTCGAAGGCGCCGGGCAGGGAGGCCGGGTCGGCGTAGTCGCCGCGGCGGACCTCGACGCCGAGGTCGGCGAACCGCCGGGCCCGGGCGGGCTCGCGGACGGCGACCGCGATCTCGCCGGCGGGGAGGCGTTCCAGCAGGTGGTCGACGGTGGCGCCGTTCAGCGCGCCGGTGGCCCCGGTGATGACGATCATGATCCACTCCTGTTGTTATCGGTGGTTCTGTTTTTACGTTAGCACTGGAAATTCATCGATAACAAACATGAGATACCATTGGAAACGTGAACGATGCCGGTCCCCGCCCCCCGCAGACCTCGCGCGACGCCGTGCGCACCCGGCTGGTCGAGGTCGCCGCCCAACTCCTCGCCGCCGAGGGCCCCGACGCGGTCACCACCCGCTCGGTGGCGCTCGCCGCGGGCGTCCAGGCGCCCACCATCTACCGCCTCTTCGGCGACAAGGACGGCCTGCTGCAGGCCGTCGCCGAACACGGCTACGCCGTCTACACGGCGCGCAAGCCCCCGGTCGACGCGGACGACGACCCGGTGCGCGGCCTGCGCGCCGGCTGGGACCTGCACATCGGCTTCGGACTGGTCAACCCGGCCCTGTTCCGGCTGATGCACACCATGGCGCCGGGCCCGGACGGGCGGTCCGCCGCCGACGCCGGGGTGCGGATACTGCGGCAGCGGGTCGCCCGGGTCGCCCGGGCCGGACGGCTGAAGGTCCCCGAACGGCGCGCCGTCGACCTGATCCGGGCGGCCGGCACCGGCGTCGTCCTCACCTTGATCGACCAGCCCGAGGCGGACCGCGACACCACCCTGTCCGACCTGGCCTGGGAGGCCGTCCGGGCCGCCGTCCTGGCCGACCCCCAGGAGCTCGCCCTCTCCGTCCCGGCCACCGCCGCGGTGACCCTGCGCGCCGCCCTGCCTGCGATCGAGGGGTTCACCCCGCACGAGAGCGCCCTGTTCGGCGACTGGCTGGAGCGCGTCGCCGGTACCTGAGCGTCGCCGGAGCCCGAGCGCCTCCGGTACCTGAGTGCCTCCGGAGCCCGAGTGTCGACGTTGCCGTCCCGTCGGGGGGCGGTGCCCGGGTCCTGTCTTATTTCACGCCTTGTCGGAAGTGGGCGCCGCCTCTAGATTCGCGGTGCCCGCACCCGCGCTGACTGCCCATCAGCCCGCCCGGCGCGGGCCCCCGTACCCGATCCGACGGCCGATCAGGAGTCATCATGCGCAAGCCGAGTTCCCCGGCCCGGGCCCTGCTCGGGCTGGCCGCCGCGACGGCGCTCGTCGTGGCCCTCCCGACCCCGGCCGGGGCGAGCGTGCTGACCCGGCTGCCGCAGAACGCCCCGGGGCTGGACCAGACCTTCTCCCCGGCGTACGACTACGACAAGGACGGCTGCTACGCCACCGCCGCGATCGGCGCCGACGGCACGATCAACCCGGGGCTCAAGCTCGGCGGCGACGTCAACGGCCACTGCCACGACTACGCCCAGCTCGCCGACTCCAACACCTACTCGCGCACCAAGTGCAACAACGGCTGGTGCGCCCTGATGTACGCCAGCTACTTCGAGAAGGACCAGGCCACCCTCGGCCCGGCCGCGATCGGGCACCGGCACGACTGGGAGCACGTGCTGGTGTGGGTGCACGACGACCAGGTGCAGTACGTGTCGGTCTCCCAGCACAGCGGCTACCAGGTCGCCGCCCGGTCGGCGATCCGCTTCGACGGCACCCACCCGAAGATCGTCTACCACAAGGACGGCGTCTCCACCCACGACTTCCGGTTCGCCAACGCCAACGACGAACCGGCCGAGAACGCCACCGGCAACTGGTTCTACCCGCGCCTGGTCGGCTGGGACGGCTACCCCGCCGGCTACCGCGACAAGCTGCTGTCGGCGGACTTCGGCGCCGCCACCATCAAGATCGGCGACGGCGCCTTCGCGTACGCGCTGGCGCACGCGATGCCCGCGGGCATCCCGTTCGACCCCAACGCCTGACCCTGCGGCCGGGAGTACCGGAGCCGGGAGCGCCGGAGTCGGGAGCACCGGAGCCGGGGGCGCCCGCGGGCGCCCCCGGCCGTGCGGCGGGGGTGGCCCCCGGTCAGTCCATCGCGTTCGCCACGACGGTGGCCGGGTTGGCGAGGCTGCCGGTCAGTGGCAGGTGCCGGGAGCTGTCGCCGACCAGGATCTGGTAACTGCCCGCCGTGGCGGTCCAGTTGCCGCTGCCGGTGTCCCAGTGCGCCAGGTCGTGCGCCGTCACGGTGAAGCTGACGGTGCCGGACGCGCCGGGGTTCAGGGTGATCCGCTGGAAGCCCTTGAGCTGGTGCGGGGGCTCCCCGGTGTCGGCGGGGGCGCCGACGTACAGCTGGGCGACCTCGGTGCCGACCCGGCTGCCGGTGTTGGTGACGGTCGCGGTGACGGTGGCCGTGCCGCCGCTGAGCGGGCCGACCTGGAGGCCGGAGAAGGCGAAGGTGGTGTAGGACAGGCCGTGGCCGAACGGGAAGAGCGGGGTGAGGTTGTTGGAGTCGTACCAGCGGTAGCCGATCTTCAGGCCCTCGGAGTACTGCACGGTGCCGCCGGTGCCGGGCCACTGGGCGGGGGTGTTCGCCGGGACCTGGGAGAGCGCGGCGGGGAAGGTGATCGGCAGGTGCCCGGACGGGTTGACGTCGCCGAACAGCAGCGCGGCGATGGCCT
The DNA here is from genome assembly GCF_026802215.1 of Kitasatospora sp. YST-16. Lineage (NCBI taxonomy): Bacteria > Bacillati > Actinomycetota > Actinomycetes > Kitasatosporales > Streptomycetaceae > Kitasatospora > Kitasatospora sp. YST-16. Next base: position 781,940 of record NZ_CP113837.1, on the reverse strand, counting down.
CGCCGAACTCCTGGCCCTGGTAGAAGCCCTCGAAGACGCCCGCGACCTGGTTCAGCCAGGGCATCATGACCGCCGAGTTGTTGCTGAGCACCACGATGGTGTTCGGGTTGGCCGCGGCCACCGCCGAGATCAGCGCGTCCTGGTTGCCGGGCAGGTCGAGGGTGGCGGTGTCGGCGGTCTCGTGGCCGTAGTTGTCGGCGGCGAAGACGATCGCCACGTTCGAGGACCTGGCGAGGGCGACCGCCGCGGCCTGGTCGGTGCCGTCGTCGTAGGCGACGGTGGTGCCGGTGCCCGCGGTGCGCTGCTGGAGGCCGTACAGCGGGGTGTAGGTGCCGGAGCTGGTGGCGTTGCCGCTGCCGCCGCCGGAGGTGAGCGTGCCGGGGCCGGCCTGGGTGCCGATCACGGCGATCGAGCGGCCGGCGTTGGCGTCGAGCGGCAGCAGGCCGTTGTTCTTGAGCAGCACGGTGCCCTCCTCGGCGCCGCGCAGGGCGACCGCGCGGTGGGCGGGGGTGGCGACGATGGCGGTCTTGGAGCCGCTGGGCGCCTTGTCGAACAGGCCGAAGCGGAACATCTGGGTCAGCACCCGGGAGACCATGGTGTCGAAGGTCGCCTGGCTCACCCGGCCGTCGGCGACGGCCTGCAGCAGCGGGGCGGCGAAGAAGCCGTTGAACGGCATCTCGACCGTCTCGCCCGCGTTGGCGGACGGCACGGTGGAGTGGATGCCGCCCCAGTCCGAGGTGATGAACCCCTGGAAGCCCGCCTGCTGGTACATCGCGACGTTCTCCAGCGCCGGGTTCTGGCAGGAGTACTCGCCGTTGACCATGCTGTAGCCGCACATCAGCGCCGCCGCGCCGCCCTTCTCGATCGCGGTCTGGAAGGCCGGCAGGTAGATCTCCTGCAGGGTGCGGGCGTCGACGATCTCGTTGCCGGGCGCCGAGGGCTGCTCGACGTTGTACGCGGCGACGTGCTTGACCTCGGCCATCACGCCCTGGCTCTGCATGCCCTGGACGTCCGCACTGGCGATCTGCCCGCTCAGGTACGGGTCCTCGCCGAAGGTCTCGTAGGCCCGGCCCCAGCGCGGGTCGCGCACCATGTTGATGGTCGGGCCGAGCGAGACGTGCACGCCCTTGCCGGCGAACTCCTGGCCGACCGCGACGCCGAACTCGTGCACGTAGTCCGGGTCGAAGGTGGCCGCGGACACCTCCCCGTCCGGGAACTGGGTGACGCCGCCGAGGCCGTCGCCGACGCCGCTCGGGCCGTCCTCCAGGTTGAGGTCGGGGATGCACAGCTCGGGCTGCCCGGCGATCTGCCCGATGTAGACGTCGGAGCCGTCGCCGTACAGCATCTTGTCCTTCTGCTCCTGGGTCATCGCGCCCATCAGCTGGGCGACCCGGGTGGCGACCGGCACGTCCGGCCGGTTCAGCCACGGGCAGCTGCCCGGGGCGGGCTTCGGCGCGGGCGGCGGGATGGTGACGGCCTTGTCGCCGACGGTGCGCACGGCCAGCTCCCAGAGCGAGACGCCGTACCCGGTGGCCCGGGCGGTGGTGTACAGCCGCAGGTAGCGGCCGGTGCCGGTGACGTCGACCTTCTGGGTGCCGCCGGTGCCGGTGGTGGTGGAGTAGACACTCGTCCACTTGGCGTTGTCGTCGGACAGCTCGATCCGGAACCCGGTGGCATAGGCGTTCTCCCACTGCAGCACCACCTGGCAGACCGGCAGGCTCCCGCCGAGGTCGACCACGATCCACTGCGGGTCGCCGACCGCGCTCGACCAGCGGGTCAGCGTGCTGCCGTCGGTCGCGTAGAACGCGTCGTACGCCGGGTCGGCGTCCTGGGTGGAGGAGCCGGTGGCGGGGTGCCCGAGCGCCGCGTTGACGGTGCCGCAACTCCCGTTCCCACCAGGGGAAGTGGGCGTGGGTGTCGGAGTGGGTGTCGGGGTGCTGCCGCCCCCGCCGGTGAAGACCTGGAACTCCCAGAGCGAGTAGCCGTACTGGGTGGCCCGGGCGGTGCCGTACACCCGGACGTAGCGGCCGGTGCCGGTGACGTCGAGGGTCTGGGTGCCGCCGGTGCCGGTGGTGGTGGAGTAGACACTCGTCCAGTTCGCCCCGTCGGCGGAGACCTGCACCTGGAACGCCGTGGCGTACGCGGCCTCCCAGGCCAGCGAGACCCGGCAGACCGGCAGCACCGCGCCCAGGTCGACCTGGAGCCACTGCGGGTCGGCGGCGGCGCTCGACCACCGGGTGCCGCCGTCGCCGTCCACGGCGGCCGCGGCCGGGAAGGCGGCGCTCTGCTCGGAGGAGGCGGTGACCGGCCGGTCCAGCGCGGCGTTCTGGGCGCCGCAGGCGGCGCCGCCCCCGCCCGTCCCGGCGGTGCCGTACACCTGGAACTCCCAGAGCGAGTAGCCGTACTGGGTGGTGCGGGCGGTCCCGTACATCCGCACGTAGCGGCCGCTGCCCGAGACGTTCAGCGTCTCGGTGCCGCCCGCGCCGGTGCTGGTGGAGTAGACACTCGTCCAGTTGGCGCCGTCGTTCGAGGTCTGGATCTGGTAGGACTTCGCGGCCGCGGTCTCCCAGCGCAGCACGACCTGGTCGAGCGTCGCGGCGGCGCCCAGGTCGACCTGGAGCCACTGCGGGTCGGCGGCGGCGCTGGACCAGCGGGTGCCGTTGTCGCCGTCGACGGCGGCGGAGGCGGGCGTGCCGGCGTTCTCGGCGGACGAGGCGGTCGCGGGCCGGCCCTGCGAGAGCAGCGTCGGTGCGGCCTGCGCGGCGGGCGTGCCCGCGACCAGCAGGGTGGTGAGCAGGGCCAGGACGGCGAGGGCCGCCGTCCACAGCGTGCTGACGGTGCGTCGGGGCACCGGGGCGGAGCCCGGTGGGCGTGCCGAACGTGCGTTCACGGTTCTCCTCGCGGACAGGGGGTGGGGGACGCGCCGGGGCTCAGTAGCCGACGGCGACCTCGAGCCACTGCGGGTTCGCGTGCGAGACGTACGAGGACTGGCCGGCGTAGTCGTCGTACGGGAAGCCGTACGCCAGGCCGTCGATCGCGCGGTCGTGCCAGAACTCGGCGTAGTAGTTGGCCGGGCCCGCCGCGTAGTACTTCGTCGGGTCGGACCACTGCGACTGCGGCAGCGTGGCGACGTGCCGGTTCAGCGCCGAGCACATGCCCGGGTCGGCGGCCATGCTGCCCGCGCAGCCGAAGATGTTCGAGGTGGACTCGTTGACGCCGACCGAACTCGCGTACGCCGTGAAGTAGTCGGCGTTCACCCCGCCGGTCCGGAAGCTCGGGTCGCTGCCCGGCGCGATGATCCGGTACGGGGCCTCGGTCTGCGCCAGCACCTTGAACTCCTGCGGCACGGCGTCCTGGAAGTCCTGGAACAGCTGCGCCCGGCTCTCGTCGAACACCGACCGGGCGTCACCGACCTGCACGTCGTAGCCGTCGGCGGCGTGCAGCCGCATCGCCAGCGGCAGCGCCCAGGCGTCCACCCGGGTGGTGTTGCCGTTGAAGACGTCCGGGCCGACGGTGAACTCGATGAAGTCGGCGTACTTGCTGGTCGGCGAACCGAGGGAGAAGTACATCCGGCCGGAGGAGTTGGCGGGCATGTCGAGGTACGGCTGCTCGGCGATCGAGTGCACCTGGCCGTTGAAGCTCCAGTACACCTGGCTGTCCGGATAGGCGCCGTTGGTGCGGTTCAGCACCTTCACCGTCAGCACGTTCTTCGCGGCCGGAATGCCGCCGGTGTCGCCCCAGAACGGGTCGGCGGGCGGCGTGCTGCTCGAACTCGGACTGGGGGAGGGCGAGTTGCTGCCGTCCACGGTGGTGAAGACCTGGAACTCCCAGAGCGAGTAGCCGTACGCGGTGGTGCGGGCGGTGCCGTACATCCGCACGTAGCGGCCGGTGCCGGAGACGTCGAGGGTCTGGGTGCCGCCGGTGCCGGTGGTGGTGGAGTAGACACTCGTCCAGTTGGCGCCGTCGTCCGAGGTCTGGATCTGGTACGCCTTCGCGGCCGCGGTCTCCCACTGCAACTGGACCCGGCAGACGGTCCGGCTGGAGCCGAGGTCGACCTGCAGCCACTGCGGGTCGCCGAACGCGCTGGACCAGCGGGTGCCGGCGTTGCCGTCGACGGCGGCCGAGGCGGGCGTCCCGGCGTTCTCGGCGGACGAGGCGGTGGCCGGGCGGCCCTGCGCGGCGTTCGACGTCCCGCAGCTGCTCGGCGCGGCGCCGTAGACCTGGAACTCCCAGAGCGAGTAGCCGTACTGGGTGGCGCGCTGGGTGCCGTACACCCGGACGTAGCGGCCGGTGCCGGTGACGTCGAGGGTCTGGGTGCCGCCGGTGCCGGTGGTGGTGGAGTAGACACTCGTCCAGTTGGCGCCGTCGTCCGAGGTCTGGATCTGGTACGCCTTCGCGTACGCGGCCTCCCACTGCAGGACGACCTGACCGACCGTCCGGCTGGAGCCGAGGTCGACCTGCAGCCACTGCGGGTCGGCGGCGGCGCTGGACCAGCGGGTGCCGGGGTCGCCGTCGACGGCGGCGGAGGCGGGCGTGCCGGCGTTCTCGGTGGACGAGGCGGTGGCGGGCCGACCCTGCGAGAGCAGCGCCCCGGCGGCGTGGGCGGTCGGTGCCGGGGCCAGGGCGAGCAGCAGGCTCGCCAGCAGGGCGGTGACGGCGAGGAGGGCGCACAGCGGCGCCCTCCAGCGGAGGTGGGGACGTGGCGCGAACATCTGACGGCTCCTCGGGTGCGCGTGCAGGTGGGGGAACGGGGTGTGCGGTCGCGCAGCGAGAGAGAGGGGAGCGCTGAGAGCGCTCTCTCGCCCCAGCAGTGTGATGACCTGGCAGAATTCATGTCAAGCGGGAGAGCGCTCTCCCATTTCGGCGCTCGCCGCCGCCCCCGAACCGGCACGTCGGAGCGGGGGCGGCCCCGCACCGGAAGCCGGGGTTCCGCCCCGCGCGGAGGGGCGGGCCGGGGCGCGGCTAGGGTGCGTGGGTACGCCAACCATCCCGGCCGGGCCGCCCCGCCCGGTTCCGGCCCTTCCTTCGTTCGTTCCGCCCTTTGTTCCGTTCCGGAGGCCCGCGTCCCGATGGAGTCCCGCCCGGCACCCCGCGTCCGCCAACAGCCCCGCGTCCGCCCGGCGTTCAGCGTGCGCCCGGCGTTCAGCATCCGTCCGAAGGCACGCGTCCGCCGGGAGCACCCTGAGCCCCCGGTCCGCCCGGAGCGCCCGGAGCGCCCGGAGCGCCCGGTCCGCCCGGAGCGCCCGGTCCGTCCGGAGCGTCGGCTGCCGGACCCGGCGGTCCGCCGGCACCGCCGGGCCCTGCAACTGTGCTTCGGGATACCCGGGTTCGCGCTCGCCACCTGGGTCACCCGGACCCCCGACGTCCGCGACCGGCTCGACGCCTCCACCGCCGAGATGGGCCTGGTGCTCTTCGGGATGTCGATCGGCTCGATGCTCGGCATCCTGGTGGCCGGTGCCCTGGTGGCCCGGTTCTCCACCCGGCCCGTCGTCATCACCGGCATGGCTCTGGTGCTGGCCAGTTCGGGCACCACGGCGCTCGGCGCGGCCCGCTCCTCCGCGCCGCTGGTCGCCTTCGGCCTGCTGCTGATCGGCGCGGGCATGGGCCTGTCGGAAGTCGCCAGCAACGTCGACGGCGCCGACGTGGAACGCGCGTACGGCCGCCCCGTCCTGCCCGCCCTGCACGGCTGCTACAGCCTGGGCACCCTGCTCGGCGCCGCCCTCGGCGCGGGCGGCGCGGCGATCGGACTCCCCGTCCCCTGGCACCTGGCCGCCGTCCTGCTCCTGACGTCCGCCCTGTTCGTCCTCGCCCTCCCGGGCCTACGGCCCGGCCTCGGCCGCGCCACCGTCGATCCCGCCGCCCCGGCGCCGGCAGGACGGCGGCCCGCCCTCGACCCGCGACTGCTGATGATCGGCGGCGTGGTGTTCGCCATGACGCTGGCCGAGGGCGCCGCCACCGACTGGCTGCCGCTGCTGATGGTCGACGGCCACGACATGCCGGCCAGCCTCGGCTCGCTGGTCTACGCCGGGTTCGCCGCCGCCATGGCCGCCGGACGCTTCGCCGGCGGCCCCGCCGTCGCCCGGTTCGGCCGGCCCGTGATGCTCGGCAGCGGCGCACTGCTCACCGCCATCGGCATCGCCCTGGTCTCCTTCGCCGACTCCCCGACCGCCGCGGGCTGCGCCGTCCTGCTCTGGGGCCTCGGTACCTCCCTCGGCTTCCCGCTGGCGCTCTCCGCCGCCGGCGAATCCGGCCCCGACACCACCGCCCGGATCACCTTCACCTCCCGGATCGGCTACGTCGCCCTGCTCGCGGGCCCCCCGTCCCTCGGCTTCCTCGGCGACCACCGCGGCCTGCGCACCGCCATGCTCCCGGTCCTCCTCCTCACCCTCGCCGCCGCCACCCTCTCCCCGGCCACTGGACCCCGCCCCACCCCGACCCCGACTCCGACCCCGACTCGGACTCCGGCTCCGGCTCCCGACGAAGCCTGAACGCCGCTGCACAAGGCGGTTCCGGGCCACCCCGGTCCGGTGCGATCCGGGCCGACCTCTTCTTGATCCGCGAGCCTCCGAGCCCGGGCACGGAGCGGGGCCCCTGGGACGCGCCGGTGTCATGAACGGCTACCGAGGCAGCGGGCCAAGAGCCCCGAGGCCAGGGCGCCGAGTGCCCCTCATACGCTCGTGACCTGCGAAAACAGCCAAGATCAGGAGAGCAGGTTGCAGACGACGTCGGTAACGGCCGCCGCTCGACCCGTCGGTTCGCCGCCGGAGCACGCATCCGAGTCCTCGGCCCGCCGCGTCGGACGTGTGAGGCAGGATGGCGCCATGAGCCAGCAGATCTTGCCCCCGTCGGAGTCGTGGCGCCGGATCGATGCCTGGCTGGCGGTGCATTCGGCTTCCGGCCTCGCGGTGCTCAACCCGCCGGCGACAGCGGACGAGGTCCGGGACGCGGAACGGGTCCTCGGCATCCAACTGCCCGGCGACCTCGCCGAGTCCCTGCGTTGCCACAACGGGCTGAGCACTTGGGTGACTCTCCTCCCCGAGCAGTCCCCACTGCCGGTGAGCGGAATCGTGGACCGCTGGCAGACCCGCATGGACGTCGCGACCGAGAACGACGGCCTGACCGCCCGCCCGTGGGACGACGAACCCTGGTGGCACCCTCTCCGGGTGCCCTGGGCCGAGAGCGCCGACGGCGTGGCACAGGTGATCGACCAGTTGAACGGTCAGCCACTGCGGCCGGCCCCGATCGGACTCGGACTGTCCTGACGGGCGGAACAACGGCCTTTCACGGCGAAGGTGTGTAATCGGGGGGAAGCTCCACTCCCGTGCCGGCGTGCAGCCGTTCCATGTCCTGGCGGTCCTTGGCCGTGGCTTCGTAGCCGAGGTGGCACCGCACCTGCGTTGCCGCGTCGACACACAGCACCTGGCGTCCGCCGATGGTCCCGGTCACCGGAGCCGGGTAGTGGAACCGTCCACCGTCCGGGAGGAGTTGCTGTCCGCCTTCGCGGGCGGACCCGAGCACGGGGTGCAGGTCGATCTCCCGGCCGGCACTGTCCGTGACGGCCAGCGCGGTGGGAAGCCAGTCCCGCAGGACCTCGGTGAACCCGGCTTCGAACAGAGCGTCCCGCACCACGTCGAGCTGGTCCGACAGGACGACCAGATCGAGATCCGAATGGATGCGGGTGGTCTCCCCGATCAGGGCATCCACGCCCCAGCCGCCGTCCACCCAGGCCGCCGCCCCCGCGCTCTTGAGCAGGTCCAGCACTTCGAGTACATCGGATTCGTTCAGCACCGGGGCACTCTGGCAGCGCAGACGGTCTGCCGCTACCGGGATTCGTGACGGCCCGGGGCACGGTCGTCCGGACCGGTCGGTCAGGACTCGGTCGGGGCGGCGGCGGGGGCAGGGGCGGGGGCGGTGCTCATGGGGGTGTTGCGGAAGGAGAGGAGGACGGCGAGGGCGCAGCCGCAGGTGAGGGACCAGTCGGCGAGGTTCATCACGCTGAAGTCGTTGACGGCGATGAAGTCGACGACGGCTCCCTGGAGGTGGCCGGGGGAGCGGAAGAGGCGGTCCGTCAGGTTGCCGAGGGCGCCGCCGAGCAGGAGGCCGAGGGCGATCGCCCAGGGGGTGCTGGCCAGGCGGCGGGAGAGGCGGACGACGGTGACGGAGACGGCGGTGGCGATCAGGGTGAAGACGATGGTGGTGGTCTCGCCGATGCCGAGCGCGGCGCCGGAGTTGCGCTGGGCCTGCAGCACCAGCCAGTCGCCGATCAGGTGGACGGGCGCGCGGCCCTCGAGTCCGGCGACCACCGCGATCTTGCTGGCCAGGTCGAGGGCGTACGCGGTGGCGGTGACCGCCCAGAGCAGCAGCAGGACGCGCCGGGGCGCGGGGGAGGCGGGAGGTGCGGGAGGTGCGGGGGATGCGGGAGGTGCGGGGGTGTCCGCCGGGTCGCTGGCTGTCATGTCCGGTCTGCTCTCCTCGGGTTCCTGGCCCCCGCCGGGCTGCGGGTGGTTCTCTCCTGGGAGGAAGGTATCCGGGGCGCTCCGGGCCCGGCCGCCCGGCCCCGGGCGGGAACCGGTGCGGCGAGGCGGCGAGGCGGCGGTGCGGCAGGGCGGCGGGGCGGCCGAGCCCCGGAGCGCGGGCCGCGGGGGTCAGGACTCCGGCTGGCTGACGGTCAGGCCCCAGTGGACGTCCGGGGTGGAGGTCTGGACGCCGACGTAGAAGGAGCGGCCCTGTTCGGGCGTGACGGTGGTGGTGGCGGTGGTGGTCGTGCCGGGGAGGCAGGGGGTGGTGAAGGTGACGGGGGTGGGGTCGCCGTACTGGGCGGTGAAGGTGACGCGGGCCTCGGCGGGGGCGTCCGTGGTGAGGCAGGCGAGGGTGACGGTGACGGGGAGGCCGGCGGGGTTGGCGCCGCCGGTGACGGCGCCGCCGTCGCCGATCCACTCGGGGATCCAGATCAGGCCGTCGGGGCCCGGGTAAGGGATGACCTGGCCGGTGCCCGGGGTGCCGTGGGCGGTGGCGGCGGGGGAGGGCGAGTCGGCGGAGGCCGTGGTGACGGCGGTGGCGGTGAGCACGGCGGCGGCAGCGGCGGTCGCGGCGAGACGGGTGCGCTTCATGGTGGTGTTCCCCCTCGGTGGCGCCGGGAGCGGGCTCCCGGCGTGACGGCTTCCAGACGTGTGCGAACAGTATCGTTCGGCACGGACACCGGCACCTGAGTACGGGTACTCAGGTGCCGGAGCGGAACGCCGTTGCGGGGAAGGTCAGCTGACGGTGCGGCAGACCGTGCCGTTCAGGCGGAACACCGTCGGGGACGGGTTGGCGCCGTTGTTGGCGCCGACGAAGCCGAACTCGGCGGAGCTGCCGCCGTTCGGCGCCAGGTGGGCGTTGTACTGGCCGTTGGTGACCCGGACGTGCTGGCCGGTGGAGGTGATGTCGGCGTTCCACCAGGAGCTGACGGACTGTCCGGTGGAGGGCCAGTCGAAGTCCACGGTCCAGCCGTTCAGGTCCGCCGGGCCGAGGTTGTTCACCACCACGTCGGCCACGAAGCCGTTGCCCCAGCCGCTGGTCACCTGGTACGAGACGGTGCAGGTGCTGGTGGCGGGGGTGCCGGTGGTGAAGGTGAGCGGGACGGAGGGCCGGGAGAGGTGGCCGGCCTGGTCGCGGGCCAGCACGTTGACGGTGTGCCGGGAGCCCGGCGGCAGGTTGTAGAGGGTGGCCGAGGTGCCGGTGGACGAGCCGAGCAACTGGACGGTGGTGCCCAGCTGTTCGTAGACCTCGTAGCGGTCCACGGCGCCGGTCGCGGCCGGCCAGCTCAGGGTGGCGGTGGCGGCGTCCACGGCGGTGGTGCGCGGGGTGCCGGGGGCGCCGACGGTGGCGGCGGCGGAGCCGGTGCCGGCCGCGGGGTGCACGGTCAGCACGGTGAGCGAGTACGGGGCGAGGGTCGCCGAGGTGGCGGTGGCGGTGCCGGTGGCGTCGACCAGGCCGGTGTCACCGGGTGCCCAGCGCTGCACCGCGGGGGCGGCGGTCCCGGCGGTGAAGCCCAGGTAGCGCAGGTCCACGGTGCGGGCGGCGGTGGCGTTCTTGTTCAGCAGCAGCACGCTGAGGTCGCCGTCGGCGCGCAGCACCGCGTGCGAGGAGACCTCGGGGCCGGAGGCGGCGGAGGCCACCATGGTGTCGCCCGGGTCGCTGAGCGCGCCGAGCGCCTTGATGCCGTAGTACGGCGCGAACGGGGTGTTCACGGCCGGTTCGCAGACGCTGCCGTTGCAGGCGCCGCTGGACAGCATGCCCATGTCGCCGTAGTCGGTCTCGTCGCCGACGGTGGTGATCGGGCCGACGCCGTTGTGGGTGTCCCACCAGTCGACGGTGAAGACGCCGTTCTCCAGCGCGGTGCTCATCGCCTCCGCCGCGAACAGGCCGTTCGGGCGGCTGGTGAGGGCGCCGTTGCCGGACTCGGAGTTGACCTCGGTCATGGCGATGCCGATCTTCGCCGAGTCGGCGCCCGCGTACCGGTCCAGCAGGTTGCGCACCTCGCGCAGCTCGCCGGGCAGTTGCCGGACGGCGGCCAGCGCCCCGTCGCCGCCGCCGGCGTTCGGGTACCAGTGGACGCTGACGAAGTCGACGTCGTGCGCGACGGCGGCCAGCACGGTGTGGTTCCAGTCGCCGCTGTCGCCGCCCGCGACGATGCCGTCCGGCCAGTTGCCGGGCATGGTGAGCACCGCGCCGATCTTCACCGTCGGGTCGACGGCCTTCATCGCCGCGGCGTACGCCTTGACCTCCCGGGCGTACTGGTCCGGGGTCTTGTCGGCGTGGGTGTCGTTCTCCCAGCCGCTGCCGTAGACGCCGTTGCCGTAGATCTCGTTCCCGATCTCCCAGTACTTCGCGCCGTAGCCCTTGGTGACATTGGCGTACCGGACCCAGTCCGCGGCCTCCTGGGCGGTGCCCGAGCCGTAGTTGGCGATCAGGATCGGCTGGGCGCCGGTGGCCTGCACCGTCCCCATGAACGCGTCGAAGCCGGTGCCCGGGGCGACGTAGCCGCCCGGCGCGCTGTTGTCGATCCAGTGGTAGATGTCCGCGTACGAGCCGCCCGGGTAGCGCAGCGCGCCGATCCCGGCGTCCCGGTAGAGCGAGGCGACCTGGGGGTCGTTCATGTGCGAGTCCCAGATGGCGGTGTTGGCGCCGAGCGCGGCCTGGCCGACGGTGCCCAGGCCCGCGGCGGCGTTCACCGTGACGGTGGTGTCCGCGGCGGGGGCGGGGTCCGCAGCGGCGGCGGGGGCGGACAGCGGCAGCGCCGCCGCGAGCACGGCCAGGGCGGCCGAGACCGTCGCGGCGAGCGGGCGGCGCAGCCCGGCGGATCTCCTGCGGAACAGCATGGGGGTGGTTCCTCCCGGGTGGGGCGCCGGCTCGGGGCCACGCCACGGAGGCCACCGAGCCGGACGGGGACGGGGGACGGCCGGGCGGCGTACGGTGCCGCGGCGGCCGGCGCTTGGGAGCGCTCCCATGGTGGGAAGGGGCGGCGGACCTGTCAATCCGCGGCCCGGGCCGCCGGACGTCCCCGCAGCTCCTGGGCCCGCGCGGGGCGCTGAAACGTTCGCGGAGCGGTGAACGAGGCGGCGAACGAGGTGGTGGACGGGGCGGGGTGCATGGCGGAGCACGGGGGTTGATGCCGCGTCAGTACGGGCCAGGAGGGCGGCCGGTGTCAGGCGGTCCTACGTTGTTGGTGGGTTGGACGGGCCGTCGTAAGGTCCAGAGATCCAGAGGCGCCGGGTATGGCTTTCAGGCGGTTGCACGCGATGGCTCCCATCACCTGGCCGCCCGGCGTCTCACGACGACTCGACCGCTGATTAGGAGCTGCGGGCCCCTCGGGTGCACCGCTGAGTAGGACCACGCCGGCGAGGTCGTCCGGACGAACAGCGCGCATCGAACGACCGGAGGAGCAGGTGGCCCAGATCTGGGCGGGCACGGACATCGGCAAGACCCACCACCACTGCGTGGTCCTGGATACCGGGGGCAGGAAGCTGCTCTCGCGCCGGGTCCTGAACGACGAGCCGGAACTGCTGGACCTGCTCGCCGACGTGCTGGCGCTGGACGAGGACGTTCTCTGGGCGGTCGATGTCGCCGACGGCATGGCAGCCCTGCTGGTCAACGTGCTCCTCAACCACGGCCAGCAGCTGGTCTACATACCCGGCCTGGCCGTCAACCGCGCCTCGGCCGGCTACCGGGGCATGGGCAAGACCGACGCGAAGGACGCCGTCGTCATCGCCGACCAGGCCCGGATGCGCCGGGACCTGGCCGTCATCCGGCCCGACGACGAGCACGCCGTCGAACTGCGGATCCTGACCGACCGGCGCTCCGACCTGACCGCCGACCGCACCCGCAGGATCAACCGGCTGCGCGGCCAACTCACCAGCATCTTCCCGGCGTTGGAGCGGGTCCTGGACCTGGGCAATGTCGGTCCGCTGGTCCTGCTGACCGGCTACCAGACCCCGGCCGCCCTGCGCCGGACCGGCCGCGGCCGGCTGGAGACCTGGCTGCGCAACCGCAAGGTCCGCGGCGCCGACACCCTGGCCCGGGCCGCCCTGGAGGCGGCCGAGCGCCAGCACACCAGCCTTCCCGGGAGAAGATCGCCGCGCAGGTGATCCACACCCTGGCCAAGGAGGTGATGGGCCTCAATGAGCAGATCGCCGAGATCGACAAGCTCATTGCGGCCCGGTTTCGCGACCACGACCTCGCCGAAGTGATCGCCGGCATGCCCGGCATCGGCCCGCTGCTGGGCGCCGAGTTCCTGGCCGCCACGGCCGGCGACATGAGCCGCTACGGCAGCGCCGACCGCCTCGCCAGCTTCGCCGGAGTCGCCCCGGTGCCCCGCGACTTCGGCAACATCAGCGGCAACCTGCACCGCCCCCGGCGCTATCACCGAGGCCTGCAGCGCGTCTTCTACACCTCCGCCCTCATCAGCATCCGCAGCTGCGAGGAGTCCCGCCGCTTCTACGAACGCAAGCGAGCCGAAGGCAAACGACACACCCAGGCCGTCCTCGCCCTGGCCCGACGACGCGTCAACGTCCTCTGGGCCCTCATTCGTGACGGGAAGCACTACGAGCATGCACTCCCCGTCACATCAGCTGCTTGACAACAACATTAGGAGGTGGTGGTGGTGAAGGGCCAGGACTCGATGTCCCGGTAGCGGATCGGGCCCGGGCCGCGGGCGGTGTTGCTGCCGACCAGGTGGAGGCGGGCGGTCCACCAGCTCCGGCCGGTGAAGCCGGCCAGCACGGCCGCGCTGGCCGGGACGGCGGTGGCGTCGTCGCGGCGGGCCCGGGCCAGCGTCAGGTGGGGGTGCAGCGGGCGGTCCCGGAAGCCGATGCCCTGGGCGCGCACCAGGGACCGGACCTCGTCGGCCAGCCGGTGCAGGCCCGCCAGGTCCCCGTCCACCCCGCTCCACAGCAGCCGCCCGTCGAAGTGGCCCCCGCCCCGCAGGCCCAGCCGCAGGGCGGGCTGCCCGACCGCCGTCCCGGCCAGCACCGTACGCAGCAACGGGACGGCGGTGGACGGGAGTTCACCGAGGAACGCCAGCGTGATGTGCCAGTCCTCGATCCGGTTCCAGCGCAGCCCGGGGTACGCGTCGTACGCGGGCCGCAGCGCCCGGGCCAGTTCGTCCTTGGCCTCGTCGGGCGGCGCGAGCGCCACGAAGGCGCGCAGGGCCGGGGGTTCGAGGGGATCGTCCACCAGGGATTTCTAGCACCCCGTCCGGCTCCGGCCCGCGCACCCCACCCGCCGGGGGAGGTCAGCTGCGGACGGCGGTGATGGTCAGCGGCTTCTGCGGGCGGGAGTCGGCGGGGCCGACGGTCAGGGTCAGGGTGCCGGACTCGGCCGTGTAGCGGGCCTGGATCCGGTCCGGGTACTTCTCGCGGCCCCGGTAGGTCCAGGTGAAGGCGGCCGAGGCGTCGCCCGCCACGTCGGCCGGCACGTCGGCGGCGGTGCCGCCGCCGTCGTCGACGGTGAGTTGGAGGCGCTGCCCGGCCAGCGACCAGGTGCCGGACCTGCTGGTCGGGTCCTGGTCCGGCTCGTCGACGAACTCGCCCGTCCAGGTGCCGGATTCGGTCACGGTGAGGGTGGCGTCGTGGTAGTGCGCGCCGGGGGCGGAGACCTTCCAGGTGCCAGCCGCGAACTTGCCCAGCGCGACCACGCCGATGCCCGCACCGCCCGAGCCCGGCAGGGACTTCCCGCTGCACGCGGCGAGCGCGGCGGTGACGGCGGACGCGCCGAGCAGGCGCAGCGCGGTGCGGCGGGGCAGGACGGCGGTGACGGCGCGCCAACTGGCGAGTGGTCCCAAGGGAGTTGCTCCTTGCTTCGAGGAACGGGCAGGGGGCGGGCGGCGGGACGGAGCGACCGGACAAAGCGGCCGGACGGAGCGATCGGACGGAGCGGCCGGACGGAGCGGCCGGACGGAGCAGCCGGACCGGGGCCGCATGCGCCGGTCCGGCCGCCGGCGGTGCGCGGGGCGTCCGCCCGCCCGCACCGGCCGGTTCCCTCCCCGCCGGGCCCCCGGTACCCGTCGGTGTGGTGGGGACCAGCATGGCCGCGCGCCGGGCCGGGCTGAACCCGGATTCGTCCGGGGTCCGGCCGCCGCCCGGCTGCGGCAGGATGGGGCCCGTGCCCGCCCCGCCACCGCCCGTACCGCCTGTGCCCGTACCGCCTGCGCCCATGTCCTCGCCCATGCCCTCGCCCCCCGCTGCGGCCGTGCGCGGGGCGTTGTGCGCGTTGCGCGCGTTGAGCTCGCTGCGGGGGTGGCGGCCGTGGCGGCCGTGGCCCGGTTCCGGGGGGCTGTCGACCACGGCGGCGGGGGCGGAACTCGCCGTGGTGATCGCGTTCGTGCTGATGCGGGCCGGGACGCTGCTGGAGATCCTGCCGGCCGCCCCGCGCGGGACGGCCCGGGCGACGGACCCGGTGCTGGACGGGCTGCTGATGGCCGTCGCGTTCGCGCAGTCGCTGGCCATGTGCGTGGTGGCGGTGCGCCGGCGGCAGTACCCGGCGGGCGGGTGGGCGTGGGCCGACGTGGCGGTGGCGATGGCCGTGCTGCTGGCCCAGCCCTGGTACCTGGCCCCCGAGGACTGGGTGGGCACCTGGACGGCCTGGGGTGGCGCGCTCAGCGTGAACGCGGTGTTCGGTGCGGCGATCGGCCTCCCGACCCGCGGGCAGACCGCCGCCGCGACGGCCGCGGTCGCCGCGGCGTACGCGGTGCCCGGCGTCGTCCTGTCGCACGCGCACGCCTCCACGGCGGCCAGCAACCTGATCGGCTACCTGGTGTTCGCGGTCGCCGCCCGGTCCTCCGCGACGTTCGTCCGCCGCCTGGGCCGGGACGCCGACGAGGCCCGCCGGCAGGCCGCGGTGCTGGCCGCGGAGGCCGAACGGGACCGGCACCGGCTGCTGCTGCACGACCAGATCACCATCATGCGGCTGCTGGCCGAACCCGGCCTGGAACCGGGCCTGGTGGAGGTGCTGCGCCGACAGGCGGCCGCCGGGGCGGCCCGGGTGCGGCACTTCCTGGAGCAGTCCGACGCCGACCTGACCGGCGCCTGTCCGGCCGACGGCGGTCGGGCTGACGGCGGTCGGGCCGAGGACGGTCTGCCGGTCGGGGAGCGGCCGGAGGTGATGCTGGCGGAGCTGGTGCGGCAGGCCGGGGAGGGCTTCACCGACCTGCCGATCGACTACGCCGTCGACCTGGCCGCCGACGTGCCCGTCCCGCCCGCCGTGGCCGGTCCGCTGCGGGCGGCGCTGGCGACGGTGCTGCACAACGTCCGGGCGCACGCCGCCGCCGGGCAGGTCGTGGTGCACGCCGACGCCCCGCCAGGGCTGGGCCGTTGGGAGGTCAGCGTCCGCGACGACGGCCGCGGGTTCGACCAGGACCGCCGGCCGCTCGGCTTCGGCCTGCGGGTGCAGGTGAGCCGGGCGCTGGCCGAGGTCGGCGTGGAGTCCGAGATCCGCTCCGCGCCGGGCGCGGGGACGGTCGTCCTGCTGCGCGGCAGGCCGGCCGAGCGGTGAGCGCCGACCGGCGGGCAGTCAACCATGCTGCCGATAAAGGGAGTTGTCGAGTGAGCGGAAGGACGGACTCGGAGTGACCCCTTCGCGTGGACCCAACTCCCCGGCGGGGGCAGGCAGTCGGGTGGCCGTGGTGGACGACGACACGGTCATCCGGGAGGGACTGCCGTACCTGCTGCCGGAGTTGCGGGTGGTGCTGGCGGTCAGCAGCGTGGAGGAACTGCTGGCGGCCCGGCCCGCGGCGGACGTGGTGCTGCTCGACCTGGTGCTGACCGGCACCGGCCGGACCGGGGTGCGGCAGGGCGCGGCGGCGGTCGAGGCGGTGGCCGCGGCCGGGCACCAGGTGCTGATCTACACCAACGAGCGCCGCCGCGAGGTGCTGGTCGGCTGCATGGCGGCCGGGGCGCGCGGGGTGGTGCACAAGGCAGAGCCGCTGCCCGCGCTGGCCGGGGCGGTCGCCGAGGTGGCGGCCGACCGGGTGGTGATCACGCAGGCCCTGGTCGGCCTGGCCGAACTGGCCGAACGACGCGGCGGGCTACCGAGTCTGACGGCCCGTCAGCGCGAGGTGCTCTCGGCCCGGGCCCGCGGCGAGGCGTTCCGCAGCATCGCCGAGCGGCTGTTCATCAGCAAGAAGACCGCCGAGGAGCACATGTCCGTGGTGACCGCGAAGTTCGCGGACTTCCTGCGCGACCACTCCCCGGCCGACCTGGAACGCGAACTCGGCCTCGGCCCGGGCGACTTGCTGGACCCGCGCCGACCCCGCTGACTCCTATTCCCGTCGCGTTGCCGTCACGGCCTTGAGCTCGGGAAGGCGAAGCGGGCAGCTGTAGTGGGATGTCATGGTGCCCACGCATCTCATGCATGGCCGGGGCGCGGGTCAGTTTCTCTGGTGGGGCCGTAGGGAGCGTCAGGTCGCGGATCGGCGAGCAGAGCGGAGTTGGAGATACTGCCGATGCGGTGGAGATGCCGCGTTCGGCGGCGAGCGAGAGGAGATGGAGGCTGGAGGTGTGCAGATACTCACGTCAGATGGCCGTCACCGTCGCGGAGCCGTCCAGGTCTCAGCAGCACTGTTGTTGTGGTGCCCGCCCGAAGGCGACGGGCGGTTACGGGGTCCAGTTGATCTCACTCGGGTCATAGGACACTGCCCAGCGGAAGAGCTGCCGTAGGTCGGAGTAGAAGCAGAGGTCCCCGTGTGAGAGCCAGAAGATCCGGCCCCGTCGGTCGCCGGGCGGGATCATGAAGACTCCCGACGTCCGGTCCTCCTCCATGGAGATCGGGATGATCTCTGCTCCGTCGGGGATCCCGACGTCGAGCCGGAGGATGTTTTTCAAGACCTGGAGGAACTCCTCGGACTCCTCCTCGGCCCGGCCGCTCAGCCAGTCGCGGCTGCCGTAGACGGGCCTCCCCAGTGCGAAGTTCTCCATCCCGTCCGAGTGCCGCAGGAACTCGACGTAGTGCTCCTTCAAGGGCTGGGAGAATCTCGCCCGCAGTCGCGTGATGTCCTCTTCCGTTGCCCCGGCCCGCAGGATCGGCGGGCCGAAGATCCCTTCGTCGTCCGGGCTCTCGACGAACTCCCTCCTCCTGGCATCAAGGACATCGCCGATCCAGCCGGGGAGACCCATGGACATGCCCTTCCAGTATGAACTCGCAACAGCGTCACGGTACCTGCCGGTTGAGACGTCGCCGGCAGATGAGTCCGCAGGCCAGTGAGACGGAGGCGTTGTGGAGGTCGAGGCGCCGTTCCCGGCGGACGGCGAGATGCTTGGATCGGTGGAGTTGGGCGAAGGCAGGAAGCTGGCAACAGATGCGTGACGGACGGTTCCAGGCCCGGGAGCGGACGCCAGCTGGTAGAACATCCTCGGCCCAGTGGCACAGCCGAATTGGAGAATCCTTGTGAGCGTTCACGCCGTCCTGTCCGTCGACGGTGGGGCCCCGATGAGTGAGTACGAGGAGCAGGTGTGGAAGGCGCTCAACGAGCACTGGCAGCGTCGCAACAATCGCCGGAGCTTGCCGAATTGGGCGAGCAATGCACTTGGTCGGACCGGCGCGGTCGCGGGCAGCGCGGTGAACAAGATAGTGGAGGTGGTGCCGGAATCAGTCAAGGAACCGGTTCGTCGCGCGGGCGACGCGGTTGCGGACAAAGCGGTTCGTCCGGCCCTCGGGGCCGCAGCGTCGCTGCTTGAGTTGGTCAATGATTGGGCCCTGGAGCTCAACGATCCGAAGAACGTCGAGAAGATTGCCCACAAGCGGGGTTTCGACATTGACAGTTTCGTCGAGTTGCGGCAGCAGGATCTCAAGACCTGTGACCGGCTGCTGGCCTTCAACACCCTCACATGGCGAACCGCCGGAGCACTCGAAGGCGGAGCCATGGGTCTGTTGGCGATGGTTCCCGTCGCAGGCATACCGGTTGCGATGACGGCGGACATCCTCGTTGTTCAAGTCCTGAGCGCGTCGATTGCGGCGCGTATCGCCTACTCCTACGGCTACGATGCCAAGGATCCCCAGGAGCAGGCATTCATCCAACGGATGGTGCACCGGTCCTTCTCGGCGCAGGCTGCCAAGGTAAAGCCGATACACGAGGCCGCGCAGGCGGCCAACGCGATCAAGGGGCGCGTTCGATGGTCGGATAAGCTCCGTCAGGACCACCGACTCCTGGCTGCCATCGAGAAGCTGCTACAACAGTTGGGTCCAGAGGGCTCCAAGGTGTCGGTCAAGAGCGTCGCAAAGGTCGTGCCGTTCGTGGGAATCCTCATCGGAGCCGGTGTGAACGCCGCGGTCCTTGGACGGGTGGCTCATGATGCCCAGAGGTATTGCCAGACTCGGTTTTTGTGTGACAAGTACGGATTGCCGCTGCCGGCCGCGTTGACAGCAGACGGAGCGGACGAGCCCGGGGATGACATCGGGTGAGTGGTGTGCTGTTCATGAGAGAAACGCACTGGGCTCGTCTGCTGACGAAGTGCCGGCGCGTCAGCTGACGGGCAGCGCGCCGACGTGGGCGGCGAGGGCCTCGATGACAGCGGGGAGGGCGGCGACGGTCTGGGAGCGGTCGCCGCCGCCGTTGTGGAGCAGGACGAGCGCGCCGGGCCGGGCCTGGTCGAGGACGGCGCGGGTGATGGCCGCGGCGCCGGGCATCGACCAGTCGCAGGGCTCGATGGCCCACGGGGCGACGGCGGCGCCGGACTCACCGATCCAGCACAGCACTTCGGGTGTCCGCCCGCCGTAGGGCGGGCGGAACATCAGCGGGCCGGTGTCGCTGCCGACGGCCTTGGCGACGGCCTCGTCGGTGTGGGCGAGCTGGGCGAGCAACTCGGTGCGGGACAGGTCGGGCAGGTACGGGTGGGACCAGGTGTGGTTGGCGATCTGATGTCCGGCGGCGGCCATCCGTTCGAGTTCGGCCCGGTGGGCCAGGGAGTGCAGGCCGACGCAGAAGAAGGTGGCGGACACCGGGTATCGGTCGAGGACGTCGAGGATCTGCCCGGTGTACGGCGGGTGCGGGCCGTCGTCGAAGGTGAGCGCGACCACCGGCGGTCCCCGGTGTTGTCCCACAGGCAGCGCCCGGCGTCGATCATCCGGGCCAACTCGGGTGCGCTGGTGGTGATGTCGGCGGCCATCTCGGCGGAGCGCCCGCCCAGCGTGCCGGTGCCGAGGTCGAGCCGGACGACCGCGCCGAGGTCGTCGCGGGCGGCGCGGACCAGTTCCGCGGCGGGGACGGAGCCGAACGCGGGGCGGGTCGGCAGCACCCACGGGTCGGCCCGGTACACGGCCAGCCCGGCGGCCGTCAGCCCGCCGTCCAGCATGCCGTTGGTGGAGTCGATCACCGTGACCAGCTGCTCGCCGGCGGCCGCCCACTCCCGCTGCGTGCGCAGCAGGTGCGTGGTGAGGGCGCCGAGCTGCCCGGCCGCGAACCGAGCCGCGGGCGCGCCTTCGCTGCCGGTCTCGGCCCGACTGCCGCGAGAATGGTCAGGAAGATTTTCGAACCAACTGGGCATCAATGTCCTTGGAAGAAAAGGAGGGTTGATGGTATATCAGCTGCTTCGCGGGCCACCCATGGCCGCCGATGGCCGGACGTCAGTGCTCCAGGTCGGCGCGCATCAGGACGAACTGCTCGGCGGCGTCGGCCGGAGCGGTGCCGGGGAACAGGGCGACACCGGCGGTGCTGCTGTCGACCCAGCCGCACAGGGCGTCGGAGCCGAGCGGGAAGCACTCCAGGTTGCCGCCGAGCGGGCCGGCCTGGTACTGGGCGGAGCCGCCGGGGTCGCCGGTGGAGCCCTCGCCGCGCGCGTAGTCGATCAGGCCGCGCCACAGGTGCTCGCGGCGCTTGCTCGGGTCCTCGGGCACGTTGTCGACCCCGGCGAACAGCACCGAACGTCCCGAACCCCCCGCCTTGGGGCGGTAGTTGGCCTCCACCAGGGTCATCCCCTCGCGCATCTCGCCCGGGTCCACCGGCACGTCGCTCAGCTGGGCGTCCCCGGTCGCCCGGGCCAGCCCGCCGGCCGTGCGCGCCTCGGTCAGGGTGTGCTTGCCGCCCGGTGGGACCGGTCTGCTGGACGAGGGCGCGGCCCCCGTGGACGGCGGCGCGGCGGGCGAGGACTTCGGCGCCGCGGGCGAGGACTTCGGGGCACTCGCCGCGGGCGAGAGCGCGGGCGAGGCCGCGTCCCCGCCGTCCGTCCCCTCCGGGTCGCAGGCGGCGAGGGCGAGCACCGCGACCAGCGCCGAGGCGGCGAGCAGGGCACGGGCGGCGAGTGGCTGACGTCCGGTCATGACGGGAGTTCTCCTGTGTGGGGTGCGTACGGGGCGGAGGACGGTGCGGCCGGGCTGCTGGACCCGGGCACCGGTCACGGGCACAGGACGCTACGGGCGCCGGACCTGCGGCCGGGGCGAAGACGCCGTTTCCGGACCGCATCGGGACCGGACGGTGACACGTCGCCGCCCGCCCGCGCCCGGGGCGGCGGAAACCGTACGGCCCGGGGCGGCGGAAAACCGGTTGGCCCGGGGGCGGCCGACGGCGATGATCGGGCGGGCGCGCGCCGGCGGGGCCGGAAGTGCCGCGCGCACCCGATCCCGAGAAGGACTCCGAACGACTCCAGGAGGAGACTGCGTGCACCCCGATCTCGCCAAGGCCCGTGAACTGCTCGACGCCGGTGACCCGCAGGGCGCCGTGCGGGAACTGCGGGCCCGGGCCGAGAGCCTGACGGCCGGTGAACTCGCCCCGGCCGTCGCGGCGTTGGCCGAACTGGCGGGCATCGACGAGCTGGCGGCCGCGGCCGCCGCGCTGGCCGCCGACCCGGCCGGGCCCGGCCCGCTGTACGCGTACGGGTACGCCTGCATCGAGCACGGCCTGTCCGAGTTCGCCGTCCCCGCGCTGCGCCAGGCGCTGCGGGCCGGCACCGGGCCCGCCGCCGAGGAGCCCCGGCGGCGGCTGTTCGGCCGCTCCCGCCCGGCCGGGCCGGCCGTCTCCCCGCGGCAGGTGCTGCTGGAACTGGCCGTCGCGCTGGAGGACGGCGAGCGGCACGCCGAGGCCGTGCAGCTGCTCCGGGAGCACGACGGGATCACCGGCGACTGGCCCGACCGCTACCTGCTGGTGCACAACGCGCTGATGGCCGGGGACCTCCCTCTCGCCCGCGAGGTCTTCGCCCGGCTCGCCGCCCCCGACGACACCTGGCAGCCGGCCGCCGACCGGATCCGCCGCACCCTGGCCCGGGCCGCCGCCGTCCCGCCCGCCGGCCCGGCCGACCTGCGCGGCTGGCACCACGTCCTGACCGGCGGCCTGCTCGCCACCCTCTCCCCGTTCGGCCACGACGCCGGGATGACCGGCCGCTGGGCGTACCTGCAGGGCGGCTGGGACGACTGCCGGCTCGGCCTGGAGCGGCTGCGCCTGGTGCTGGAGGCCACCGGCCGCCGCCCGGCCGCCGTCGCGCTGCTGCCCGACCGGGGCAGCCGGGCGCTCGGCCTGGCCGCGGCCGAACTGCTGGGCCTGCCCGCCGCCCCCTACCGGCCGGGCACCCCGGACGCGCTGGTGCTGGCGTACGACCTGAACGAGGTGGACGGGGAGCTGCTCTCCGCGCTGCACGAGCGCGCCCCGGGCGAGGTGCTGTACGAGCACGCCACCTGCTGGACCGACACCCCCGCGGTGTCCGCGGACGTCTGCGGCCTGCTGGTGCAGCGGATCGTCGCGCCCTGGGAGCCGCGGATGGCGATGGGCGAGGACGGCGAGGTCACCCGTTCCCCGGCCGACGACCGCCCGGCCGAGGAGCTGGCCCGGGAGGTCCTCGCCGCCTCCGCCGAGCCCGACCCGGGCGACGGGGCGACCCCGCCGGACCCGGACGCGGCGCTGGCCGACTTCGCGGCCCGGGCCGCCGCCACCTGGGCGACCGGCAGCCGGGACCGGATCCGCTCGGCGGGCCCGGTCCGCAGCTCCCGCTTCGCCTGACGGCCGGAGCCTGCCGGGGCCGTGCCAGGGCGTGCCGAGACCGTGCCGGGCCGTGCCGGGGGCCTGCCGGGGACGCGCCCCGGCAGGCCCCCGGCGCGCCGCCGCCCGCCGGGCCGGGGGCCGGGCGGGCGGTACGGGTGTCGGGGTCGGTGTCGGGGTCGGTGTCGGGGAGAGGGGCGGCTACCTGCCGGGTCGGGACTTGCTCCAGGCCGGAGCCACGAAGGCGACCAGCACGACGGCGAAACCGATCTGCAGGAAGTGCCTGATCCAGTCGATGCCGCCGGTGTGCCGCACGCCGATCCAGCCGGCCACCAGGTTTCCGAGCAGGGCGCCGGCCGCGCCGAGCAGCATGGTCAGCCACCACGGGATGGACTGCGGCCCGCGCAGGATCAGTTTGGCCAGCACGCCCAGCACGAAGCCGATCAGCAGAATCCAGAGGAGTTGGAACATCGGAGCCCAGCCTTTCCGGTCGGGTGCCGGCAGCCGGCCCGCACCTCGGCCGGTCGGTCGCGGAGAACCGTGCGCGGGGCCGCCGGCGGGACGGTCCGCACCAGCCATGATCGCGCGCCCCGGGCGCTCGGGCATCTCGGCGAACACCCGTCCGGCAGGTTTGCAAAGCCTCGGCAAAGGGTAGCGGCGGTAGTCGAACCGACGGGTCCGGTGATTGCGTCCGGACCGGGTGTGATGGGATAAACGACCTGAGCAGACATCAAGTCCTACGGGGGGACACAGGATGGCAGCGGGCTTCGGCTACCAGGCGGGCGAACTGGCGAAGATCCAGAAGGACTTCCAGGCGATCCAGCAGCGGATGGGCGAACTGTCCCAGCGGACCGGCCAGATCAAGGACGTGATGGCCAGGGCCGTCACCACCGACCTCGCGGCGGGCGCCCTCGGCGGCATCATCGGCTTCGGCGCGGTGGTCGCCCAGGTGCGCGAGCGGGTCAGTGCGATCGAGCAGCAGATGGCGGCCCTGGAGGCCACCAAGAACCAGCTCACCAAGAACCTCGGCAGCGACGTCAGCAAGCTCGGCGCCGTCGCCAAGGAGTACGCGGAGGCCGAGCGCCGGGCCCGCGAGGGCGTCGAGAAGCCCGGCAAGGGCGGCCACCCCGGGCAGCCGGCCGGCCCGAAGAAGCCCACCGGCGGTGGCGGCAAGCACGAGACCAAGCCCACCGGCCCGAAGAAGCCGATGCCGCACGGCCCGAAGAAGCACGACGGGGACGGCGGTGGCGGCCACGGCCAGGACCCGACGCCGACGGTCTCCCACGAGGGCGCGATCAAGGTCGGCGAGGTCACGTACGGCGGCGCGGGCAAGTACAAGAGCGGCGAGGCCGCCTGCCGCGAGTACATCGCCAAGGCGCTGGACGCGATGGGCGTCACCGACCCGCAGGCCCGCGCGGCCTGGACGGAGGGCATGCTGACCATCGCCTCCCGCGAGTCCTCGTACAACGCGCCCGGCTCGCAGATCAACGCCTGGGACAGCAACGCCCACGGCGCCATCGTCGGCGACGGCAAGCCCGCGAACTGCTCGCGCGGCGGCTGGCAGTGCATCCCGAGCACCTTCGCGGCCAACCACGTCAAGGGCACCTCCACCGACATCTACGACCCGGTGGCCAACGTCGCGGCGTCCATGACGTACATCCGCAGCCGGTACCACGTCTCGCCGGACGGGCACGACCTGGCCAGCAAGGTGCCGCAGGCCAACCCGCACCACAAGCCGCAGGGCTACTGATCCGGTCCGCCCCCGCCGCGGCCGTCCCGTCCGGGGCGGCCGCCGCCCGGCCGGGTGGCCACACCGGCGCGGACCGGGCCCGTCCCGCTCCGCGCCCCCCTTCCGCCGTCCTCGAACTCCCAGGGATTGAATCCGTGCGTTCGCTCCGCCTCACCGCCGCCGCGGTGGCCTGCCTGTCCGCCGTCGCCGTCCTGACGGCCTGCGACCCCGAGGGCACCGACACCGGTGACAGCGCCGCCTCCGCCGCGCCCTCCACCGCGTCCACCGCCGCGCCGTCCGCGGCCGGCTCCGCGTCGCCCGCCGCGTCCAAGAGCCAGGGCGCCCCCGAGGCCACCCCCGGGAAGGCCGGGCGGCTGCCCGCCGGGGTGTGGATCGACCCGAAGGCCGTGCCGCTGAACTCCGCCCTGCACTGGAAGGCCGGCCCGGCGAAGGTGCTCGGCGAGAAGGGCCGGCTGCGGATCGAGGAACTCTGCAAGATCCCGCGCGAGGACTCCTTCGCCGAGGTCCCGATGGTGGAGACCGCCGCGCTGGGCGGCGCCGCCGGCGACTGGGCGGCCGACGAGACGATCGCCAGCTTCGGCTCCTCCGCCAAGAGCAGCGGCGCCGCGCAGAGCGCCTACGGCCTGCTCTCCGGCGTCACCGAGGGCCTGAAGGGCTGCGCCTCCACCGTGCCGGGCGCCACCGTCAAGGTCACCGTCGAGGACGGGATGACGGTCGCCGCCACCCTCACCGTGCCGCAGTCCGGCGGCGGCAGCACCGAGGTGCACGAGTACCTGACGGCGAAGGACGGCACGCTCGCCGAGCTGACCCTGCACGCCCAGCTGCCCAAGGGCGGCCACCCGAAGACCGCCTGGGCCGGCGGCTCCGACGACGCGGTGCTGAACCCGCTGGCCGCCCCGGTCTGCACCGCCTTCGCCGACTGCTGAGACCCGCCCCCGGCACCGGGCCGGTCCGCGCACCCGCGCGGGCCGGCCCGGCGGCGTTCCCGGAACCTTGCGGAATTCTTCACCGGACACCCCTCGATCCATACCTCTCATTCAGAGCTAAAATCGGAGGGTGAGCGAACAACCGGCGCGAGCCCCGGAGAACACCGAGAACACCGAGACCGTCGAGGCTGCCGAGCCCGAGGAAGCCGCCGAGGCCGAGGAACTGGCCGCGCTGCTGGTCGGCATCCAGCGGCTGATCCGCCGCCAGTTGCGCACCGGGCTGGCCGGGCCGCGGCTGCGCGGCGCCCAGGTCGAGCTGCTGCGGCTGGTCGCGGACACCCCCGGGATGCGGGTCTCCGAGGCGGCCGAGGAGCTGTTCCTGGCCGGGAACTCGGTGTCCACCCTGGTCAACCAGCTGGTCGGCCAGGGCCTGCTGCGCCGCGAGAGCGACCCGGCCGACGGCCGGGCGGTGCTGCTGCACGCCACCGGGGAGGCCGTCGAACGGCTGGCCGCCTGGCGGGTCCGGCGGGCCGAACTGGTCGGCGAGGTGGTGGCGGAACTCGACCCGGCGGACCGGGCGGCCCTGACGGCCGCGGTGCCCGCCCTGCGTGCGGTCGCGTCCGGGCTGCGGGCCCGGGCGGCCGCGGAGGGGAGTGCGGAGGGATGAGCGAACCGGATCAACCGGCCGTCGAGTGCCGGGAGTTGGTGTACAGCTTCGGCCACGGCCGGGGGAAGGGGCCGGTCACCCGGGCGGTGGACGGCGTCGACCTGGAGGTGCGCCCCGGCGAGGTGTTCGGGCTGCTCGGGCCGAACGGCGCGGGCAAGACCACCACCATCCGGGCGATCACCACCCTGCTGCCGACCGCCCGCGGCATGGTGCGGGTGTTCGGCCACGACTGCGCCACCGACCGCACCGGGGTGCGGCGGCTGCTCGGCTACGTCCCGCAGGCGCTGTCCGCGGACGCCGGGCTGACCGGGCGGGAGAACGTCGCCCTGTTCGCCCGGGTCTTCGACGTGGCCCGGGCCGAGCGCGCCGAACGGGTCGCCCAGGCGCTGGCCGCCGTCGACCTGACCGAGGCCGCCGACCGGATGGCCGGGACGTACTCCGGCGGCATGGTGCGCCGGCTCGAACTGGCCCAGGCCCTGGTCAGCGCGCCCCGGCTGTTGGTGCTGGACGAGCCCACCATCGGCCTGGACCCGATCGCCCGGGCGGGCGTCTGGGAGCGGGTCGAGGCGGTCCGCCGGGCCACCGGCATGACCGTGCTGGTCACCACGCACTACATGGACGAGGCCGACCGGCACTGCGACCGGATCGCCCTGATGGACCGCGGCCGGATCCGCGCGCTCGGCACCCCCGAGGAGCTCAAGGCCCGGGTCCGGGCCGAGGACCCGGCCCAGGACGCGCCCACCCTGGACGACGTGTTCCGGCACTTCTCCGGCCGGGCGCTGACCGACGACGCCAAGGAAGGGGAGTTCTCGGATGTCCGCCGCACCCGCCGCACCGCCAGCCGAGTCGGCTGAACAGCCCGATCCCGCACCGGAGTTGGGACTGCTGCTGGTCCCGCCGAAGGCCCGCACCGGATGGCGGGTGGTCCCGGCCCGGGTGGTGGCGATGTGCACCGTCGAGCTGCAGAAGCTGCGGCACGACCGCACCGAGCTGTACACCCGGGCGATCCAGCCCGCCCTGTGGCTGCTGATCTTCGGCGAGACCTTCACCCGGCTGAAGGCGATCCCCACCGGCGGCACCCCGTACCTGGACTACCTGGCGCCGGGCATCATCGCGCAGTCCGCGATGTTCATCGCCATCTTCTACGGCATCATGATCATCTGGGAGCGGGACTCCGGGGTGCTCACCAAACTGCTGGTCACCCCGACCCCGCGGGCCGCGCTGGTCACCGGGAAGGCGTTCGCCGCGGGCGTCAAGGCGGTGATCCAGGCCGCCGTGGTGGTGGTGCTGGCCGCCGTGCTCGGCGTCGGGATGACGGCCAACCCGCTGCGGCTGCTGGGCGTGGCGGTGGCGGTGGTGCTCGGCTCGGCGTTCTTCTCCTGCCTGTCGATGACCATCGCGGGCATCGTGCTCACCCGGGACCGGCTGATGGGCATCGGACAGGCCATCACCATGCCGCTGTTCTTCGGCTCCAACGCGCTCTACCCCGTCGACCTGATGCCCGGCTGGCTGCAGGCCGTCAGCCGGGCCAACCCGCTCAGCTACCAGGTCGACGCCCTGCGCGGCCTGCTCATCGGCACCCCCTCCCACCTCGCCCTGGACTTCGGCGTGCTGGCCCTGGCCACCGTCGCCGGGATCACCGCGGCCTCCGCGCTGCTGGGGCGGCTGGCCCGCTGAGGGCCCGGCCGGGCGGGAAGGCCGAGCGCGACCGGGCTCAACAGCCGGGCTCGGACGCCCCGTTCGCCGCGAACAGCGCGTCCAGCGCCCGGTCCACCCGGGCGCGCTCGGCCTCCCCGCCCGGCCGGACCAGCTGCAGCGTCCGCCGCACCCAGGCCGCCACCAGGGCGGCGGGGGCCTGCAGGAAGGCGTCGCCCTCCGGGGAGCAGAGCATCAGGGTGACCATCCGCCGCCCGTCCACCACGGCCGGCCACACCCGCACGTCCCCCAGCCCGGTCGGCCGCAGCAGCCCCTGCACCAGCAGGTCCCGGGCGAAGAACCAGCCGATCGGCTGCGCCGAGTCGACGTGGAAGGCGATGTGCACCGCGTACGGGTCGTCGGCGCAGTACACCAGCCGCGCCGGGACCGGGAAGGCCTCCTCCGGCGACAGCAGCAGATCCATCACCAGGTCCAGGCGCAGCTCGGCGGGGCTCTCCATCACGGGTGTCTTCTCCACTCGGTCCGGCCCGGCGGGTCCGGGCTGGTCTGAGCAGGAGACTAGAGCCGCCCGGCGCACCCCGGACGCCGCCGGGCGCCGCCGGGCGCCAACGCTGTCCGGACGAACAGCCGGGCCCCGGTCCGGCCTGTGGGCGGCGACAAAACCCTCCCCCCAACGGCCTGACGCACCGTCAACACCCGCCCCCGCCCTCACCCGGGGAACGCCCGTGCGGGAGCCGCCCGTCCCGGCACCCCACGGCGTGTGCGCCGCCCGGCACGCCCCCGCGCCGACCGGACGCGCCGCCGCGCGCCGCCTAGGCTCACCGCATGGGCACCCGACTCACCGACGCGCCGGTCGACTCGGCCGCGCGACTGGCCGGCCACCTGCTGAACCGACTCACCGAGATCACCGAGGAAACGGTCCGCCGGATCCGCGGCGGCATGAGCGTGTACCGCAGCGCCGGGCCGCTGCCCGCCGGGGACCTGAGCGAATCCGTCCGCAGCAACATCGAGTTCACCCTGCGCCGGCTCGCCCACGAGGACGGCCTCTGCCTGGAGGCCCCCCGCCGCACCGGACGGCTGCGCGCCGAGCAGGGCGTCCCGCTGGCCACCGTGCAGTCCGCGTTCCGGATCGGCTTCGCCAACCTCTGGGAGACCATGGCCGCCGAGTCGCTGCGCCACGGCCTCGCCACCACCGAGGAGTTGGTGCAGATGGCCACCGACGTCTGGCGGTTCAACGAAGAGTCCACCAACGCCATGATGAACGCCTTCAACGAGACCACCGCCCTGCTGATGGTCCGCCGCGACCAGGAACGCTCCGCCCTGGTCGACGTGGTGCTGCGCGGCGGCATGGGCAACCCCGGCTCTGTCCTCGAAGCCGCCGACATGCTCACCCTCCCGTACGACGGCACCTTCGCCGTGGTCGTCGCCCACGCGCCCGGCCTCGCCCGGCAGGCCCTGCCCGACATCGAACCCACCCTGCGCGAGCACGACATGGGCTCCGCCTGGCGGCTCACCCCCGACGCGCACATCGGCATCGTCTCGATGCGCGCCGCCGCCGCGATCGACCTGCTGGTCGACACCCTGCGCAGCCAGACCGTCCGCCGGGCCGGCGTCAGCCCCTGCTACACCCGCCTCGACCAGACCCCGCAGGCCCTGCACCTCGCCCAGGTCGCCCTCGCCAGCTCGGGCCGGCCCGACGAGACGGTCACCCTGTTCGACGACAACCCGCTGCCCATGCTGGTCGCCTCCGCGCCCTCCACCGCCTCCCGGATCGGCAACCAGGTGCTCGGCCCCGTCATGGAACTCCCCGACGGCCAGCGCGAACAGCTCCTCACCACCATGTCCACCTGGTTCGCCGTCGACGGCTCCGCCGACAAGGCCGCCAAACTCCTCTACTGCCACCCCAACACCATCCGCTACCGGCTCCGCCGGATCGAACAGCTCTCCGGCCGCTCCTTCGAACGCCGCCTGGACTCCGCCGAGTTGTACATCGCCCTGCAGGCCGTCCTGCACCTGCCCGAAGTGGTCCGCGACCCGCTGGAGTGACCCCGGCGGGCCGCGGCCGGGGGCGGGGGGCG
Source organism: Kitasatospora sp. YST-16 (assembly GCF_026802215.1). Lineage (NCBI taxonomy): Bacteria > Bacillati > Actinomycetota > Actinomycetes > Kitasatosporales > Streptomycetaceae > Kitasatospora > Kitasatospora sp. YST-16. The sequence continues at coordinate 752,425 of NZ_CP113837.1, read as the reverse complement.
GTCGGCGGCGGCGGGTTCAGTAGCCGCCGGTGACGTAGCGGGCGATCGCGCCCTGGAGGTAGAGCTCCACCTGGTCGCGGGAGAAGCCCTCGTAGCGGGTGGTGAACTCGGCGATCAGCCGGGACTGGTAGACCACGGCGTCGTTGACCGGGAAGCCGGAGCGGCCCGGGGGCGGGGCGCCGGGGCCGATCTGCTCCTGGACGAAGACGGCCATCGGCTCCGGCTGGAGGACCCGGAGCTCGACGGGGTAGGCGCGCTGGAGCTGGAGCAGGTAGGCGTGGATGTGCTCGACCGGCTCGGAGCCCTCGAAGACGTACTCCATGACGTTGCGCAGGAAGGCGTTCAGGACGCCGAACATCGCCGGGCCGGCGGCGGCCACGTCGGCGGGCAGGTCGCGGGCCGGACCGCCCTCGACCAGGGTGTGGTGGAGCACGCGGTGGGCGGCGCTGGCCGCCGCGAACAGTGCCCGCTCCGACGACTTGCTCATGAGGCCCCCGTGTCCTGCGGCCTGACGCCGCGTCATGAGACGTACTGTCAGTAGAGGGTCGCACAGGGCGGGGGCGCCGAACAGGTGCGTGCGGGAACGGACGCCGAACGGGAACGCGCAAGGACGCGCGGGGACGGACGCCGGTCGGTCGGTCATCAGGTCATCAGGTCAGCCGGGCGGGGCGGGGCGGCGGTCGGGGTGGGCGGCCTGCCAGGCGGCCATCGAGGTGTTCCAGTCGGCGGCGGTCAGGGCGATCAGGGAGGCCGGGAAGAGGCCGTCCTCCTCCTTGGCGATGTGTGCGTGCAGCTCGTCGAAGGCAGCCAGCAGGACCGACCGGTCGGCGGGGGAGGCCAGGTCGGTGGCGGCGAGGAGTTCGGCGAGGCCGCGGTGCTCGGCCTCCAGGGCGTCGATGTACGCCGCGAACTCCGGGTCCGCGCGCATCACCCGGAACAGGCCGTCCTCCTCGCCCCGCCAGTGCGAGGCCAGTTCGGCGGCCAGCGGCGCCAGCAGCGCGCCCGCCGCGGCCGGGTCGCCCGCCTCCAGCAGGCGGGCGATCTCCCCGGTCAGGTCGGTGGCCGCCTCGTGCTCCCGGATGAAGTCCTTGATCAGCGGGATCTCGCGGCACCCGCAGTAGTGGCACATCCCGCCAGTCTGGCCGCCCGCCCCGGCCGCACCCCCACGGCACGCCGGGCCCGGACTTGCCCTCGACCGGGTCGAGGCTCCTACCGTCGCCCGCCATGGAAACCGCCACCGCCGCCACTACCTCTGCCGCCGCCCTGCCCCGGACGTACCTGTGGTGGCTGGCCGGCACCCGGGCCTCGGCCGCCGGGGACGCCGCCCTCGCCACCGCCCTCGGCTGGGCCGCCGCCGCCCACGGCGGGACGGCCGCCGGGCTGGTGCTGACCGCGGTCACCGTGCCGCGCACCGCCCTGCTGCTGCTCGGCGGCGCCGTCGCGGACCGGTTCGGCGCCCGCCGCACGGCGCTGCTCGGCGACACCGCGATGCTGGCCGTCGTGCTGGCGCTGGCGGCCGTCGACCGGACGGCGGGCAGCACCCCGTGGACGCTGATCGGCTTCGCGCTGCTGATCGGCACCGTCGACGCCTTCCAACTCCCCGCGAGCGGCGCCCTGCCCCGCCTGCTGGTCGCCCCGGGCCAACTGCCCCGGGCCCTGGCGCTGCGGCAGGCGGGCGGCCAGGCGGCCGTCCTGCTCGGCGCCCCGCTGGGCGCGTTCCTGGTCGCGGGCACCGGCCTGGCGGGAGTGGCGGTCGCCGACGCGGCCACCTTCCTCGCCGTCCTCGCGGTGACGCTCCCGCTGCGGGTGGCCCAGGAGCGGACCGGCGGCGGGCTGCCCGCGGGCATGGCGGACGGCCTGCGGGCGGTGCGGGCGAGCCGGACCCTGCGGGCGGCGCTCCCGGTGGCGGCCGTCGCGGCGGCCGGGGTGCTGCCGGTGGTCGGGCTGCTCGGACCGCTGCTGGTGCGGGCGCACGGCTGGGGCGCGGGCGCGGCCGGCCTGTTGGCCGGGGGACAGGCGCTCGGCGTGCTGGGCGTCTCGCTGGTCGCGGCCCGCCGGGGCGTGCTGCGCCGCACCGGGCGCGGGGTCGCGCTGGGCCTGGCCGCCGCCGGGCTGGGCACCGCCGCGCTCGCGTCGGCGCCGTCCCCGGCCTGGGCGGCGGCGGCCGCGGTGGCGGTCGGCGCCGGTTCGAGCGCCTTCGCCTGCCACCTGGGCCCGCTCGTGCTGGCGGGCGCCCCCGCGACCCACCTCGGCCGGGTGCAGGCGCTCCTCGCCCTGGTCCAGAGCGCGGCCCTGACCGCCGCCAACCCCGCCTGGGGCGCCCTCGCCGGGGCGTTCGGCCCACGGGCGGTGCTGCTCGGCTGCGCGCTGCTCACCGGGACGGTGGCCGCGGCGGCGGCCCGCGTACTGCGCGAGCCGCCGTCCACGGGCGGTCGGGGCGACGGGTGGAGGGGCGGCGAGTGAAGGGGCGACGGGTGAAGGGCCGCCAGTTCCCCTGCCCGGATTGGTACTTGCGGAAAGATCTTTCGGCAAGTGGGGCGGATTTCGGCCGCAATGTCCGCCGATGGGTGACGTCAAGGAGTCTTTACAGGCAGGTCATGTCTCAGTAACCTCCTGGAAGTTCTTTCAAGCTCTTGCGCAAGACCCCCCACCCACCCCCTGCCGCAAGGCAGTTCCCCACCGCCTGCGGCCCCGTACGAGGGACACTCCCTTGACCAGACGAGCACGGCACCGGCGGCGCCCCATCGCCGCCGTACTGACCGCAGTGGCGGCGCTCACCGCCGGCCTGCTGTCCACGGCTCAACTAGGCGTCACCGCGAGCGCGGCGACCGACACCACGGCGGGCAGCAACACCGCCACCGTCTTCTACTACACCAAGACCAGCAACTGGTCGACGTACAACCTGCACTGGGCCCCGGACGGCGGTAGCTGGACCACCGTGCCGGGCACCGCCATGCAGGCCGCCTGCACCGACTGGGTGAAGAAGACCGTCGACCTGGGCAGCGCCACCGGCCTGCAGGCGACGTTCAACAACGGCTCCGGCACCTGGGACAACAACGGCGGCAAGAACTACGCCCTGGGCACCGGCACCGTGGTGGTCAAGGACGGCGTGATCGCCCACAGCGACCCCTGCGGCACCGACAACGGCGGTACCGCCAGCCCGAGTTCGAGCCCCAGCCCGAGCCCCGGCCAGTCGTCGACCGGCGCGAGCACGACCGTCTACTACTACACCAAGACCCGCAACTGGTCGGCCTACGACCTGCACTACGCCCCCAACGGCGGCACCTGGACCACCGTGCCGGGCGTGGCGATGGAGGCCGCCTGCACGGACTGGGTGAAGAAGACCGTCGACCTGGGCACGGCCACCGGGCTGCAGGCGACGTTCAACAACGGCTCCGGCACCTGGGACAACAACGGCGGGAAGAACTACGCCCTCGGGACGGGCGTGGTGACGGTCAAGGACGGCGTCGTGGGCAGCACCGCGCCGTGCGCCACCGACAGCCCCAGCCCGAGCGCCTCGGCTTCGGCCAGCCCTAGCCCGTCCGCGTCCGCCAGCGCTTCCGCGTCCGCCAGCGCTTCCGCGTCCGCCTCGCCGTCGCCGTCCGCGAGCAGCAGCACGCCGGCCGGGAAGAGCGCCACCGTGTTCTACTCGACCGCGGTGGTCGGCTGGAGCATCGTCAACCTGCACTACGCCCCGGCGGGCGGGTCGTGGACGGCGGTGCCCGGCGTCGGCATGCAACTGGCCTGCCCCGGCTGGTACAAGCGCACCGTCGACCTGGGTTCGGCGGCCACCATGGCGGCCACGTTCAACAACGGCAACGGCACCTGGGACAACAACAACGGCGCCAACTACGTCGTCCCGGCGGGCGTCAGCACCGTGCAGAACAGCAAGGTCACCGCGAACGCCGCCGACCCGTGCGCGGCCGTCGTCCCCGACACCACCGCGCCGAGCGCGCCGGGCAGCGTGGCGGCCAACGCCACCGACACCTCGATCGTGCTGACCTGGGAGCCGTCCACCGACAACGTCGGGGTGACGGGCTACCAGGTCACCCGCAGCGGCGGCACCAAGGGCACCTCGGTGATCAACGTCGGCTCGACGGTGTACTCGGACAGCGGCCTGGAGGCGCGCACCGTCTACACCTACACGGTGAAGGCGCTGGACGCGGCCGGGAACGTCTCCGCGGCCTCCGCCGCCGCGGTCGCCACCACCGGTGACGCCCCGCCGGCCGCCAAGCCCGGTGAGATGATCGGCACCGACCCGCGCAAGGACCCGATCTACTTCGTGCTCACCGCCCGGTTCTACGACGGCGACACGTCCAACGACCGGGGCGGCAACCAGGACGTGAAGTCCGGCAACGCGGCCAACAACGACCCGATGTTCCGCGGCGACTTCAAGGGCCTGGTGCAGAAGCTCGACTACATCAAGGGCCTGGGCTTCTCGGCGATCTGGATCACCCCGGTGGTGCTCAACCGCTCCGACTACGACTACCACGGCTACCACGGCTACGACTTCTACAAGGTCGACCCGCGGCTGGAGTCGGCCGGCGCCTCCTACCAGGACCTGATCAACGCCGCCCACGCCAAGGGCATCAAGATCTACCAGGACGTGGTCTACAACCACAGCTCCCGCTGGGGCGCCAAGGGCCTGTACGTGCCCACCGTGTACGGCGTCCGGGACGCCCAGTGGTCCTGGTACTACGACGAGAAGCAACCCGGCTTCGAGTACGACGGCCTGACCGTCGAGCCGAAGAGCGGCAAGTCGTACTACAACGGCGACCTGTGGTCGACCACCCAGCCCGCCGGGCAGACCTGCGTCGGCTGGGGCACCCCGACCCAGTACAAGAGCCCCGAGGGCTACACCATCTACAACTGCCAGTGGCCGAGCCCCACTTCGGGCATGTTCCCGTCCAAGTACTACCACCAGTGCTGGATCGGTAACTGGGAGGGCGAGGACTCGCGCTCCTGCTGGCTGGCCGACGACCTGGCCGACTTCAACACCGAGAACGCCGAGGTGCAGAACTACCTGATCGGCGCCTACAACAAGTACATCGACATGGGCGTGGACGGCTTCCGGGTCGACACCGCCGTGCACGTCCCGCGGGTCACCTGGAACCGGCGCTTCCTGCCCGCCATCCAGCAGCGGGTCACCCAGGACTGGGGGCCGGCCAAGGCGCAGAACTTCTTCGTCTTCGGCGAGGTCGCCGCGTTCGTCAACGACAAGTGGAACCGCGGCTCGGTCAACCACTCCGCGCAGTTCTACACCTGGAAGGAGCGCAAGGACTACACCAGCGACGACGTGCAGGCCGCCCTCGACCAGTACAACTACGAGGAGCAGCTGGGCACCGGCAACCAGCCGACGTCCACCAACGCCTTCCTGGACGGCAACACCTACCACGCGCCCGACCACTCGAAGTTCTCCGGCATGAACATCATCGACATGCGGATGCACATGAACTTCGGTGACGCGCACAACGCGTACAGCAACGGCAAGGACTCCGACGACTCCACCAACGACGCCACCTACAACGTGGTGTACGTGGACAGCCACGACTACGGGCCCAACAAGTCCAGCGTGCGCTACACCGGCGGCACCGACGCCTGGGCCGAGAACATGGCCCTGATGTGGACCTTCCGCGGCATCCCGACCCTGTACTACGGCTCCGAGATCGAGTTCCAGGCCGGGAAGCAGATCGACTGCGGCCCGTCCTGCCCGCTCGCCACCACCGGCCGCGCCTACTACGGCGACCACGTCGAGGGCACCGTCACCGCCTCCGACTTCTCGGTGGTCTCCTCGGCCAGCGGGGCCGTCGCCACCACGCTCCAGCAGCCGCTGGTCAAGCAGGTGCAGCGGCTCAACCAGATCCGCCGGGCGATCCCCGCCCTGCAGATGGGCCAGTACTCCACCGAGGGCGTCAGCGGCGGCATGTCCTTCAAGCGCCGCTACACCGACGCCGCCAGCGGCGTCGACTCCTTCGCCCTGGTCACCGTCACCGACGCCGCCACCTTCACCGGCATCCCGAACGGCACCTACAAGGACGCCGTCTCCGGCGACGTCCGCACCGTCACCAACGGCACGATGTCCATCGCCGCCCCCGGCAAGGGCAACCTGCGGGTCTACGTCCTCGACCTGGGCGGCCAGAACGCCGCCCCGGGCAAGATCGGCACCGACGGCCCGTACCTGAAGTAACGCACCACCGAAGCAACATGCCGCCAGCAGCGGTCGGCGGGTCCACCCGTCGGCCGCTGCTAGCGTTTTCCGCATGGACGCGCAGCGGCAGTCGACGGACGACGAGGGCAACGAGGTGCGCCTGCCGCGCACCGTCCGCCGCGTGGTCTCCCTGGTCCCCTCGCTCACCGAGGCGGTCGCCGTCACCGCTCCCGGCCTGCTGGTCGGCGCCACCGACTGGTGCACCCACCCCGCCGGGCTGGACGTCGCCCGGATCGGCGGCACCAAGAACCCCGCGGTGGCGGCCGTTTGCGCGCTCCGCCCGGACCTGGTGGTCGCCAACGAGGAGGAGAACCGCGCCCCCGACCTGGCCGCGCTGCGCGCCGCGGGCCTGCCCGTCTGGACCACCCGGATCCGCGACCTCGACCAGGCCCTCGACTCGCTGCACCGCCTGCTCGTGGACGCCCTGCAACTCCCGTGCCCCGGCTGGCTGGTGGCGGCCCGTCAGGCCTGGGCGTTCGCCCCGCCGACCCGCACCGTGCGGGCCGTCGCCCCGATCTGGCGCCGCCCCTGGATGGTCCTCGGCCGGGACACCTTCGCCGCCGACCTGCTCCGCCGGCTCGGCGTCGACCTGCTCCCGACCGGCAACCCCGACCGCTACCCGCGCCTGTCGCTCGACGAACTGCGGTCGCTGCGGCCCGAGTTGCTGCTCCTCCCGGACGAGCCCTACCGCTTCACCGCCACCGACGGCCCCGACGCCTTCCCCGGCCTGCCGTACGCGCTGCTCTCCGGCCGCCACCTCACCTGGTACGGCCCGTCGCTGGCGGAGGCCCCGGCCGTCCTCGGGGCCCGGGTGGCGGTCAGCTCGCGCAGTGCGGGTTGACCGCCCAGAAGTAGCGGGTGTCGGTGTCGGGGTCCAGCAGGAAGCGCGGTGTGATCGGTTCCGGGTGCCCGGGCGGCGGGTTCACTGCGCCGCGAGGGCCTTGTGGCGGGCGACGGCGGCCTCGCCGAGGGCGACCATGGCGTCGGTGAGGCGGGCCATCTGGGCGGCGATGGTGCGTTCGGGGTCGGCCTGGGAGGCGATGAAGGCGCCGTCGAAGCCCGCGATGGTGAAGAAGTCGAGTTCGGCGGCGACGGCTTCGGCGATCTCGGGGCCCTGGTCGGCGAAGGCGGCGGAGATCATCACCCGCATGTAGGCCCGGCCCTCGTCGCGGACCTGCTGGTTCATCTCGGCGACCTCGGCCTCGGCGGCCTCGTCGCTGAGCAGCAGCAGGAAGTGCAGCCGCATGAACTCCGGGTTGGTGGCGAAGACTTCGGCGGTCCGGTCGAGGTACCAGGCCATCCGTTCGCGGTGGGTGCCGCCCGCGGGGGGATCGGCGTGGGCGGCGCGCATGGCGGCGAAGAAGCCGCGGGCGCCGCGGGCCATCACGGCGGAGAGCAGGCCGCCCTTGGAGTGGAAGTGGTGGTAGATCGCGCTGCGGGGGAGCCCGGTCTCGGCGGTGATGGTCGAGATGGTGGTGCCCGCGTAGCCCCGTAGGGCCATCACCCGGGCGGTGGCGTCGAGGATCTCCTCCTTCGAGCGCCGGCCGCGCCGGTTGCCGGTCGGTTCTCCGGCCGCTTCCCTGAGCGGCGGCTCGGCCGCCGTCCGGCCCGCCGTCCCGCCTGCCGCCGGGCCCGCCGTGCTGCGCGGGGCCTCGCTGGCCGTCCTGTCCGGTGTGTTCGTCCCACTTTCCACTCGGTGAGTTTAGGGCGCCCGGCGGCGCCCGGGGTGGATATCCGGCGGTAGGCGGATCGTCGCGGACCTATTGACGTGCTGTCGAACACGTGCCAGCGTGCAGTATTGGACGGAACGATCGGTCCAAAAGTTAGGCAGCGATCACTGGAGATCGGCATGACCAACGACAGACAAGCCGGCTACGACACCGACGTGGCGGTCATCGGCTACGGCCCCACCGGCCTGGTCGGAGCGCTCACCCTGGCCGCCAAGGGCGCCCGCGTCACCGCGTTCGAACGGGACCGGGACATCTACGCCCGGGCCCGCGCGGTGACCGTCAACGACTGGACGATGCGGATCTTCCAGGAACTCGGCATCGACCGGCGGATCGAGCAGGTGATCGAGCCGCAGCGCGCCCTGCGCTGGGTCACCTACGCCGGCCACGAGGTCATGCGGGTCGAGCACCCGCCGTCCACCCTCGGCACCCGCAACACCAAGCCGCGCTTCTACAACATCTACCAGCCCGCCATGGAGGCCGAACTCCGCCGCTGCGCCGAGGAACTGCCCGGCCTCGACGTCCGCTACGGCACCGAGGTCACCGCCGTCGAACAGGACGCCGACGGCGTCACGGTCACCGCCCGCGACCGGGAGAGCGGCGCCGAGACCACCACCCGCGCCCGGTACGCGATCGCCGCCGACGGCGGCTCCAGCGCCACCCGCAAGCTGCTCGGCGTCCCGATGCTCGGCGACACCGCCGAGACGCTGTGGATCGTCATCGACTGCAAGGTCAAGCGCTGGTGGCCGGACCGCGACTTCCTCACCTTCTGGACCGACCGCGAACGCCCCGTCGTCGACATCGCGCTCTCCGCCGGCAACCACCGCTGGGAGATCCCGCTCAAGCCCGACGAGACCGAGGCCGACTTCGCCACCGACGAGCAGGTCTGGCCGCTGCTGCGGGCCCTCGGCGTCACCGCCGAGGACGTCGACATCCACCAGTACGCCTTCTACCGCCACCACGTCCGGGCCGCCGAGACCTGGCGCCGCGGCCGGGTCTTCCTGGCCGGCGACGCCTGCCACCTGATGCCGCCCTGGGCCGGCGCCGGCATGCAGACCGGCATGCGCGACGCCCACAACCTGGGCTGGAAGCTCGCCCGCGTCCTCGACGGCACCCTCGACGCGCGCTGGCTCGACACCTACGAGGCCGAACGCCGCCCCAGCGCCGACTTCTACACCCGCCTCGCCGTCGGCCTCGGCCGGGTCATCAAGCAGGAGGCCACCGAGGAGGAGATCGCGGCGATGAACACCGTCCCCGCGGACACCGTCACCCCCTGGGAGCCCCCGCTGACCGCCCCGCCCGTGCTCGCCGCCGGCTGGCTGCACGGCGCGCAGGGCGACGCCAGCGCCGTCGGCCGGATGCTCCCGCAGCCCGTCTGCGGCGACACCGTCGGCACGATGGCCCGCCTCGACGACCTGCTCCCCGACGGCTTCGTGCTGCTCGGCGCCGACCTCGACCCGGCCGGCCTGCTCACCCCGGAGCAGAAGGCCGGCTGGGACGCCCTCGGCGCCCGCTACCTCGCCGTCCGCCCCCGCACCGCCCACACCCGGAGCTCCGGCGAACTGGTCGACCTGGAGGACACCCTGCTCCCGTGGCTGGCCCGCTACGGCGCCCGTGCGGTCGCCGTCCGCCCCGACAAGTTCGTCGCCGCCGCCGACCCCGACCTGACCGTCCCCGCGCTGTGACGCGGCCACCGGAGAAACCGAAGAAACCGGAGAAGGAGACACCCGTGACGGGAGTGCAGGAACTCGCCTACGTCGTGTACGAGGTCGGCGACCTCGCCGACTGGGAGCACTTCGGCGTGACACTGCTCGGCATGCAGGTCGGCGAGCGCACCGCCGACGGCTTCACGCTGCGCACCGACGAGAAGGCGCACCGCTGGATCGTCACCGAGGGGCCCGCCGACGACCTGGTCGCCAGCGGCTACCAGGTCGCCTCGAACGAGGCCCTGGACGCCCTGGTCGACCGGCTCACCGCCGCCGGCGTCCCCGTCGCCGAGGGCGGCGCCGAACTGGCCGCCGCCCGCCGGGTCGAGCGGCTGGTGCAGGTCACCGACCCGATGGGCAACCCGGTCGAACTGGTCACCGGCCTCGCCGACGCCGCCACCCCGTTCCGCTCGGACGCCCTGCTCGGCTCCTTCGTCACCGGCACCGGCGGCGCCGGCCACCAGGTGCTGCTGTCCAAGGGCGTCGAGCGCGCGGAGTACCTGGCCTTCTACGAGGGGCTGCTCGGCTTCCGGATCAGCGACCGGATCGTCGAGGAGCTGGCGCCCGGCGTCTTCGCCGACCTGATCTTCCTGCACTGCAACCCGCGCCACCACAGCGTCGCGTTCGGCGACATGCCGCACCCCAAGAAGGTTCACCACTTCATGGTCGAGGTCACCGACATCCGCGACGTCGGCCGCGCCTACGACCGCTGCATGGACGCCGGGCAGCCCTTCGAGATGACGCTCGGCATGCACCCCAACGACCACATGTTCAGCTTCTACGTCCGCACCCCGTCCGGCTTCTCGGTCGAGTACGGCTGGGGCGGCCTGCTGATCGACGAGGCCACCTGGCAGGTCACCACCCTCGACCGCCTGCACAGCTGGGGCCACCGCCCGCCCGAGCTCGTCCACGAACTGCTCGGCCGGGCCCCCCGCACCAACCACCTCCCCGGGAGTGAGCACTGATGGCACTGGAGCCGCACGAGATCGCGAAGTTCGTCCGGACGCCCGACTGGAACATCCGGGTGCACGAGGCCGGGCAGGGCCACCCCGTGGTGCTGCTGCACGGCGGCGGCCCCGGCGCCACCGGCTGGAGCAACTACTCGCCCAACATCGAGGCGCTCTCCCGGCACTTCCGGGTGATCGCCCCCGACCTGCCCGGCTGGGGCGAGTCCGACCCGGTCGACTTCGCCGACTACGACCACGTCGACGCGGTCTGCCAACTGCTCGACGCGATGGGCATCGAGAAGGCCGCGTTCGTCGGCAACTCGATGGGCGGCCACACCGCGCTGCGCCTGGCCGCCGAGCGCCCCGAGCGGGTCTCGCACCTGATCACGATGGGCCCGCCGATCCAGATGAAGCCCTTCCTGTTCGGTGCGGGCGGCGGCCCCACCGAGGGCCTGAAGATCATGTACCAGACCTACTCGGACGCCTCGCCCGAGGGCATGCGCCGGCTGGTCGAGATCATGGTCTACGACAAGGCCCGGTTCGCCACCCCCGAACTGTGCGAACTGCGCTCCGAGGCCGCGCTGCGCCGCCCCGAGCACCTGGCCAACATCGCCGCCGTCGCCCCGAAGGCGCCGATCCCGATCTGGCTCGACCTGACGAAGGTCTCCGGGATCACCGCGCCCGCGCTGCTGATCCACGGCCGCGACGACCGGGTGGTCTCCTTCGAGTCCACCCTCTTCCTGGCCGCCAACATCCCGAACTCCCGCGCGCACCTGATCAACCGCTGCGGCCACTGGGCCCAGTTGGAGCACGCCGACGAGTTCAACCGCCTGGTGACCGACTTCGTCACCCACCACTGAGGCCACCGGAGCACCAGATGAGCCACCCCACCCCGGCCCCGGCGGACGCCGTCACCGCGGCCGCCGACCGCCTCCTCGCCGCCCAGGCCGCCGGCGTCCCGTGCCCGCCCGTGCGGGACCTGATCGGCCGCACCGACGTGCACGCCGCCTACGCCGTGCAGCAGCGCGTCGTCCGGGCCCGCACCGCCGCCGGCGGCCGGGTGGCGGGGCGCAAGATCGGCCTCACCTCGCCCGCCGTCCAGGCCCAACTGGGCGTCGACCGCCCCGACTTCGGCGTCCTGTTCGCCGACATGCAGTACCCGGACGGGGCCGCCGTCCCGGCCGGATCGATCCTCCAGCCGCGCGCCGAGGCGGAGATCGCCTTCGTCCTCGGCGCCGACCTCGCCGACGGCGACCTCACGCCGGAGCAGGTCCGGGCCGCCGTCGACCACGCGGTCGCCGCGATCGAGATCTGCGGCAGCCGGATCGCCGGCTGGGACATCAGCTTCGCCGACACCGTCGCCGACAACGCCTCCGCCGGCGCCTACGTGCTCGGCACCGAGCGCCGCCGACTGGACGGACCGGACGCCTTCGAGCCGCGCGAAGCCGCCATGACCATGAGCGTCGACGGCGAGCAGGTCTCCACCGGGGACGGCGCCGCCTGCCTGGGCGACCCGCTGCTCGCCCTGCAGTGGCTGGCCCGGCAGGCCCGCGACCTCGGCGACCCGCTGCGGGCCGGGCAGGTCGTGCTCTCCGGCGCGCTCGGCCCGATGCGCGCCATCACACCCGGCAGCACCGTCGAAGCGGTCGTCGCCCCGCTCGGCACCGTCCGGTTCACCCTCAGCGGACCCACCGAAGGAGCACAGCGATGACCAGGACCAAGGTTGCGATCATCGGGTCCGGCAACATCGGCACCGACCTGATGATCAAGGTGATGCGGACCTCGCAGCACCTCGACATGGGCGCCATGGTCGGCATCGACCCCGACTCCGACGGCCTGGCCCGGGCCCGCCGCCTCGGCTTCACCACCACCGCCGAAGGCGTCGAAGGGCTCATCGCCCTCCCCGAGTTCGACGAGATCGGCATCGTCTTCGACGCCACCTCCGCCAAGGCCCACCAGCACCACGCGGCCCGGCTGCTGCCGTACGGCAAGCGGCTGATCGACCTCACCCCGGCCGCCACCGGCCCGTACGTCGTCCCCGCCGTCAACCTGGACGACCACCTCGACGCGCCCGACGTCAACATGGTCACCTGCGGCGGCCAGGCCACCATCCCGGTGGTCGCCGCGATCTCCCGGGTCGCCCCGGTGCGCTACGCCGAGATCGTCGCCTCGATCGCCAGCCGCTCCGCCGGGCCCGGCACCCGCGCCAACATCGACGAGTTCACCGAGACCACCTCGGCCGCGATCGTCGAGGTCGGCGGCGCCGAACGCGGCAAGGCGATCATCGTCCTCAACCCGGCCGAACCGCCGCTGATCATGCGCGACACCGTCTTCGCCCTGGTCGACGCCCCCGGCGAGGAGACCCGCGAGGAGATCCGGCGCAGCGTGGAGAAGATGGTCGCCGAGGTGGCCGGCTACGTGCCCGGCTACCGGCTCAAGCAGCAGGTGCAGATCACCCCCGTCGACGCCGACCAGCCCGTGCACACCCTGCTGGCCGATGGCGCCCCGCGCCCCACCCACCAGGTGTCGGTGTTCCTGGAGGTCGAGGGCGCCGCGCACTACCTCCCGGCGTACGCGGGCAACCTCGACATCATGACCTCCGCCGCCCTGCGGGTGGCCGAGCGCATCGCATCCCGGAAGGCAGGCCAGCCGTGAGCACCCCGATCTTCGTCCAGGACGTCACCCTGCGCGACGGCATGCACGCCGTCCGCCACCGGATCACCCCCGCCGACGTCAAGCGGATCGTCGCCGCGCTCGACGAGGCGGGCGTCGACGCCATCGAGGTCGCCCACGGCGACGGCCTCGCGGGCGGCTCGCTCACCTACGGGCCCGGCTCGAACAGCGACTGGGAGTGGATCGAGGCCGCCGCCTCGGTGCTCAAGCGGGCCCGGCTGACCACCCTGCTGCTGCCCGGCGTCGGCACCATCCACGAGCTCGAGCGCGCCTACGAGCTCGGCGTGCGCTCGGTCCGGGTCGCCACCCACTGCACCGAGGCCGACATCTCCGCGCAGCACATCGCCGCCGCCCGCGAGATCGGCATGGACGTCTCCGGCTTCCTGATGCTCTCCCACCTGGCCCCGCCCGAGGAACTCGCCCGCCAGGCCAAGCTGATGGAGGGCTACGGCGCGCACTGCGTCTACGTCACCGACTCCGGCGGCCGGCTCACCATGAACGACACCGCCGCCCGGGTCCGCGCCTACCGGGACGTCCTCGACCCCGGCACCGAGATCGGCATCCACGCCCACGAGAACCTCTCGCTCTCGGTCGCCAACTCGCTCACCGCCGTCGAGCACGGCGCCGTCCGGGTCGACGCCTCGCTCGCCGGGCACGGCGCGGGCGCGGGCAACTGCCCGATCGAGGCGTTCGTCGCGGCCGCCGACCTGTCCGGACTGGAGCACGGCTGCGACCTGTTCAAGCTCCAGGACGCCGCCGACGACCTGGTCCGCCCGCTCCAGGACCGCCCGGTCCGGGTCGACCGGGAGACCCTCACCCTCGGCTACGCGGGCGTCTACTCCTCCTTCCTGCGGCACGCCGAACGGGCCGCAGGGCAGTACGGCGTCGACATCCGCGACATCCTGATGGAGTGCGGGCGCCGCCGCCTGGTCGGCGGCCAGGAGGACATGATCATCGACATCGCGCTCAACCTGGCCGCCCGCGGCTGAAGTTCACCCTCCCGGCGGCCGGGTGAACACGCAGTCACCGCACAGGCCGCCGGACGGCGTCCGGTAGTACAGGCAGCACGACGCCCGGCGGAACCCCAACGGCCCGCCGGGCGCCGTCGCCCGTCCGGTGCCCGCCAGCGCCGGACCGGCCAGCAGCTCCCGCGCCAACGCGGCCGCCGGGGACCGCAGTTGCGGGACGGTCCCCAACTGCCGGGCCGCCCCCACCAGCGCGGACGCCGCGTTGCCCGCCAGCAGGCCCGGCGCGAGCGGCGCGACGGCGCGGACGGCTGCCGCCAGCGGCGCCAACTGCCCGTCCAGCACCGCCCCTTCCAGCGCCCCGGCGGTGGCCGCGGGCCCGTCCGCCGCCGGCACCCACAGGTCGAACGGCCCCTGCGGCGGCAGCGCGAACCACGCCCCCGCCAGGTCCGGCACCCGCCCGGTCGCCACCGCAGCCCCCAGCGCCACCGACCACAGCCGCGCCGCCAGCCCCAGGTGCGCCGTCGACGCCGCCACCCGCGGCTCGCCCGTCCGCAGCACCCGCGCCACCTCGGCGATCCGCGCCGCCAACGGCCCCCGGACGTCGTACAGTTCGGCCAGCGGCCGGAAACCCGGCGGCGGCGCCGGGCCGGTGCGGACGGCGAAGTACGGGCCGAGCACGGCGAGCGGGTCGGCGGCCGTCATCGGCGGGCCGGGGCTTGCGAATCGCAGGTGAGGGGCACGTAGCGGAGTGTAATGTGACAAGCCGCCCGACCAGGGCGGCAGCCGGAGGGGAAGGGGCGGACGATGGACCCGATTCTGCTGGGATCGCTGGCGGCAATGGCCGGAGGGGCGGGCGGGGAGCTCGGAAAGCAGAGCTGGAACGCACTGGTTGCCCTCGTCCGGCGCCCGTTCCAGCGCGCGGGCCGCAGCAGTGGCGAAACCGAACTGGCGGCCCTGGAAGCCGACCCGCAGAACCCCGAACTGGCCGTCCGGCTCGAACGGGTGCTGGACAACCGGGCCGCGGCGGACCCGGAGTTCGAGGTCGCGCTGGAGGAGTGGCACGGCCAGGCACAGGCGGCAGTGGCGGGCACCACCATCAACAACAACAGCAACACGATCAGCGGCAACGCGCGCTTGGGGAACGTCATCCAGGCGGGCACCATTTACGACGGCAACCACATCCACTACCACGGCAGCGCTCAGCCGCCGTCGGCCTGACCCCGCCGCCCGTAATCCCCTGGCGCCCGCCCGCCCCGCCGCCTAGGGGCCCGTCCCGGAACGGCCGGCTCGAACCAGGAGGACCACGGATGAAGTACCGGAAGCTCGGGCGCAGCGGCGTCGAGGTGTCGGAGGTCGGGTACGGGGCGTGGGGGATCGGGGCGTCCAACTGGGTCGGCGCCCGGGAGGACGAGTCGCTGGCGGCGCTGCACCGGGCGATCGACCTCGGGGTGGACTTCATCGACACCGCCCGCGGCTACGGGGAGAGCGAGCGGCTGGTCGGCCGGGTGGTGCGGGAGCGGGCGGCCAACGGCGAACGGGTGCGGGTGGCGACCAAGGTGCCGCCGCTGAACCGGCAGTGGCCCGCCCGGCGCGGGGTCGACCCGGCCGAGACCTTCCCCGGTGCGCACATCCGGGAGAGCCTGCGCACCTCGCTGGAGGCCAGCGGCCTGGAGCGCTTCGACCTGCTGCAGTTCCACGTGTGGAGCGACGACTGGCTGGGCCGCGGCGACTGGCTGGAGACCGTGCAGGAGCTGAAGCAGGAGGGTCTGATCGGCCTGTTCGGCGTCTCGGTCAACGACCACGAGCCGCACAGCGCCGTCGAGTTGGTGCGCAGCGGCGCGGTGGACGCGGTGCAGGTGATCTTCAACGTGTTCGACCAGTCACCGCTGGACGAGCTGTTCCCGGCCTGCGAGGAGCACGGCGTCGGCGTGATCGTCCGGGTCGCCCTGGACGAGGGCGGACTGACCGGCCGGATCACCGCCGACAGCACCTTCCCCGAGGGCGACTTCCGGCGCCGCTACTTCCGCGACGACCGGCCCGCCCAGGTGGCCCGCCGGGTCGCCGCGCTCACCGCGGACCTGGGCATCACCGACGGTCAACTCGCCGAGACCGCCCTGCGGTTCGTGCTCAGCGCACCCGCCGTGTCCACCGTCATCCCGGGCATGCGCTCGGTCCGCAACGTCGAGCGCAACGCGGCGGTCGGCGACGGGGTCCCGCTCGGCGAGGAGCAGCTGAAGGTGCTGGCCGGCCACCGCTGGGAGCGCAACTTCTACTCCTGAGCTCCTCACTCCCGGGCCCGCGGCCCGAGTGTCGGCGGGTGCGGTTGTCGGGGGTCGGTGGCAGGCTGGGACGCATGTGCGGCCGTTTCGTCTCCACCACCCCACCCGCCGAGCTGGCCTCCCTGCTCGGCGTGACCGACTGGGATCCGACCGAGGCCCTGGCGCCCAGCTGGAACGTGGCCCCGACCGACCGGGTCGCCGCGGTGCTGGAACGGGTGGACGCCGACACCGGCGAGGTGGCGCGCCAACTGCGGCCGCTGCGCTGGGGGTTGGTGCCGTCCTGGGCGAAGGACCGGTCGGGCGCGGCCCGGCTGATCAACGCCCGCTCGGAGACCGTCGACCAGAAGCCCTCGTTCCGCCGGGCCTTCGCGGTCCGGCGCTGCGTGATCCCGGCCGACGGCTACTACGAGTGGCGCCAGGTGCCCGCCGCCGACGGCCGCAAGGCGTACAAGCAGCCGTACTTCCTCTCCACCGGCGAACTGATGCTGATGGCCGGGCTGTACGAGTTCTGGCGGGACGCCGACCTGCCGGAGGACGATCCGGCGGCCTGGCTGGCGACGACCACCATCCTGACCACCGACGCCACCGACCGGGCCGGACGGGTGCACGACCGGATGCCGATGCTCGTCCCCCGCGACGAGCTCGACAGCTGGCTCGACCCGGCGAACACCGACCGGGCCGACCTGCACGACCTGCTACACCGCCCCGCCGACGGCAACCTCCTGGTCCGGGCGGTGCCGACGGCCGTCAACCGGGTCTCCGCGAACGGCCCCGACCTGCTCGCCGACGCCCCCGACCCGCTCGGCCTGACCGGCTGACGGGCCGACCGGCTGACCGCCCGTCAGCCGTCCCCGTCGGCGCTGCCGCTGCTGCCGGAGTCACCGGGGACCAGCTGCCGCTTCCGGTTGCGGTGCGCCCAGCGGACCGCGCCGCCCGCACCGAGCGTCACCCGGGCCACGCCCCGCACCCAGCCGGGGCCGCCGCGCTCGGCCCACACCACGCAGCCGCACCCGCCCAGCACCAGCAGCAGGACGACGATCAGCACCGCACCGACCATGGGGAACCACCTCTCGCGTACGACGGCCGTACCGTCCGATCATCGCAGGTCGCCTCGGCCGGACCGAGCCGACCCGACCCGACCCGAGCCGACCGTGCCGTGCCGGGCCGGGTCTTGACATCCGGCCCGCCCGCGCGCTCCGATGGGGCACGTATGACTGACTCCTTCCCGCACCGCGGCCCCGCATTCGACGCCCTCCAGGGCCTGTCCGTCGGCGACGCGCTCGGCGCCCAGTTCTTCGTGCCCGACACCGCCCGCACCCACCTCGACGCCCGCACCGCACCGCCCGGCCCGTGGCCGTGGACCGACGACACCGAGATGGCCTGCTCGGTGTACGCCGCCCAGAGCGAACGCGGCACGATCGACACCTTCGACCTCACCCACGCCTTCGCCCGCCGGCACGACTTCGACCGCGGCTACGGACCGGCCGCCAACCGGCTGCTCCGGCTGATCCGGGAAGGCGGCGACGCCCGCCGCCTGGCCGCCGAACTCTTCGACGGCCAGGGCTCGTTCGGCAACGGCGCGGCCATGCGGGTGGCCCCGCTCGGCGCCCGGTACGCCGAGGACCCGGCCGCCGCCGTCCGCCCCGCCGCCGACACCGCCGTGACCACCCACACCCACCCGCAGGCCGTGGACGGCGCCGTCGCGGTGGCCGTCGCCGCCGCCCTCGCCGTCCGCGCCCGCACCGAACCCACCACCCCCGCACGCTACTTGCAGGCCGTCGCCGACCTCACCCCGCACGGCGCCGTCCGCCGCGGCCTGGCCGAGGCCGCCGCGCTGACCGACCGCACCGACCCCGGGCCGCGGCCGCCGTCCTCGGCAACGGCAGCCGCACCAGCGCCGCCGACACCGTCCCGTACGCGCTGTGGTGCGCCGCGCACTGGCTCACCGACTACCCGTCCGCGCTGTGGGCCGCGATCGGCGCGGGCGGCGACGTCGACACCGTCGCCGCGATCACCGGCGGCGTGGTCGCCGCCCGCACCGGCACCGCCGGCATCCCCGCCCCTGGCTGGCCGCCCGCGAACCCCTGCCCGCCTGGACGTTCCCCACCCCCGGCGCCGTCCGCCCCGCCCCCGCCGGCCTGACCCCGATGCAACTGCCCCGCCCGCACCCCGTCCCCGACCTGCGCTGGTCCGACCGGCAGTGGAACCGCTACCGCGCCGGCCTGCGCACCCGCCACTGGCTCACCCACACCGCCGACGGCACCCTCCACCTCCACCGCGCCGACACCGGCCACGAACTCTGGGCCCTCGCCTTCGCGCCCGCCCCCGGCGGCCACTGGCGCCCCACCGCCGTCCGCACCGAAGCCCACCCCGCCCGCAACCCCGCCCCCACCCACCTCCTCGACGCCCTCCTGTCCCTCGAACACGACACCCCTGCCCGCTGAGCCCCCGGGGCGAAGCCGCCAGGTGAGCGGGGGGTGGCCGGGTGGTGACGGGAAGTCAGCGGCCGGTAGGGTGGCCGGGGGAGGACGGGAGGCGGACGGTGATCGAAGCGGTGCTGTTCGACCTCGACGGCACGCTGGTGGACCACGACGGGGCGGCCGAGGCGGCCGTGCTGGCCGGGGTCGCGGCGGAGCTGTCCGGGCGGGGGTTCGACCGGGACGAGGTGCTGCGGTTCTGGCGCCGCCTCGAACGGGTCGAGTACGACCGCTACTTGACCGGCGAGGTGACCGTCCAGCAGCAGCGCCGCAACCGGGCCGTGGGCCTGGCCGCCCACCTCGGGCTGGGGGAGTGGCCGGCCGACCGCGCCGACGCCTGGTTCGCCGGGTACCTGCGGCGCTACGAGCGCTCCTGGCGGGCCTACCCCGACGCGCCGCGCGCGGTACGGGAGTTGGGCGCGTCGCGGCGGACCGGCGTGATCACCAACGGCGAGGGCGACGTCCAGCGGCGCAAGCTGCGCGCCGTCGGCCTCGACGTGCTGGTCCCGCACACCACGGCCTCCGCCGAGGCGGGCTGCGCCAAGCCCGATCCGGAGATCTTCCGGCTGGCCTGCCGCGCCCTCGGCGTGGCCCCCGAGCGCACCGCGTACGTCGGCGACCGGCTCGACGTGGACGCGCAGGCGGCCACCGCCGCCGGGCTGCTGGGCATCTGGCTGGACCGCGAGCCGAGCGGCGAGGAGTCGTCCGTGCCGCGGGTGCACTCGCTGGCCGAGGTCGCCGCGCTGCTGAACTGAGCCCGCGGCTGCCGCACTGAGCCCGCGGCTGCCGCACTGGGTTCGCGGCTTTCGCACTGGGCCCGCGGCTGCCGCACCGAGCCCGCGCCGGAGTTCGCGCCCGCGCGCACCCCCGCACGCCCGCGCGTCCGCCGGTCCGGGTGCCCGTTGCCCGGTGGAACGGGCCGGGGGCTCGCGGCGTGGCTGCGGGCCGGTCGGGGCGGCCGCCGCGTACCGTCGGCCCCGACAGTCGGCGGTTCGTCGGCGAATCAGTGGCGGGAGGTCCGGAGTGGACGCACGACGGCGGGTGGCGGTGCTGTTGGAGAGCGCGGGGGGCACGTACCCGGAACAGGCGGGGATCGTGCTCGCGGACCGGGCCGAACCGCTGTGGCAGCTCCTGGTGTTGAGCAATCTGGCGTCGGCCCGGATCCACGGTTCGATCGCCGTCACCGGCACGGCCGCGCTGATCGCCGCCGGGGCCGGCACGCCCGCGGGAACCCTGGAGCTGGGGCGGCTGCACTGCAAGGAGGCGCTGATCGCCGGGCGCTACCGCCACTTCGCCGAGGGCACCGCGACCCGGCTCAGCGACTGCGCCCGGCTGGCCGAGGACGAGTACGGCGGCGACCTGCGCGGGCTCGCCGCGGCGGCGCAGTACCGCCCGGACCGCACCCGGGCCCTGCTGCAGCGCTTCCCGGGCATCGGCCCGGCCGGTGCCGCCGCGTTCTGCCGCGACGCGCAGGCCGTCTGGCCGCACCTGCGTCCGGCGCTGGACGCCCGGGTGCCGGTCGGTGCCGAACGCCTCGGGCTCCCCGTCGAGCCGGACCGGCTGGCGGCCCTGGTCGACCCGTCCGACCTGCACCGGCTGGCCGACGCCCTGGTCCGGGTCGCCCTCGACCCGGAGCTGGCCGAACGGGTGCTGGACGCCGAGCGGGAGCCGGCCGCCGAGCGGCTGCCGGTGCACTGACGCGGACGCCCCCGCCCCGCGGCGTGCGGGGCGGGGGCGTTCCCGGAGCGGGCCCGGACGGTTCGACGCGGCGTCAGCTCCGGCCGAACAGCCGGGAGAACCAGGACCCGGCCGGCGCGGCCGCGCCCCCGGTGCTCCCGGCGTTCCCGGCGTCCCCCGCCGCCTTGGCGGTCTTGGCGGCCTTGGCGTCCGCCGCGCAGGAGCAGCGCTGCGCCTTCGGTACGCCGGCCAGGACCTGGTCGACGTGCATGCCGCAGCCGGCGAAGGTCGGCTTGCCGCAGGACTTGCAGGTGACGCGACGACACATGGGAGGGGTTCCTTCCGTACGGGGGCGGGGGTCAGGAGTGCGAGAACGGGATCCGGGGCAGGACGCGGTCCAGCCAGCGGGGGGTGTGCCAGGCGGCGCGCCCGGCGAGGCGGAGCAGGACGGGCAGCAGCACCAGCCGGACCAGGGCGGCGTCCAGCAGGACCGCCACGCCCAGCACGATGCCCATCTCCTTGGGCGGCAGCGGGCCGGACAGCGCGAAGGTGAAGAACACCGCGACCATCACGGCCGCCGCGGCGAAGACCACCCGGCCGGAGTGGGCCAGCGCGCCGACCATCGCCTGCTTCGGGTCGCCGGTGCGCTCGTACTGCTCCTTCGCGGAGGCCAGCAGGAAGACGGTGTAGTCCATCGCGATCGCGAAGATCATGGCGAAGAAGAACACCGGGGCCCAGCCGTCCAGGAAGCCCTGCGGGGTGAAGCCGAGCAGCCCGGCGCCGTGCCCGTCCTGGAAGACCAGCCGGGCCACGCCGAACGCGGCGCCGGTGGACAGCAGTCCGGCGGCGGTGCCGAGGGCCGCGATCAGCGGGGCGCGCAGCGCGAACAGCAGCAGGACGAAGCCGAGCGCCATCACCACGCCGATCACCAGCGGGGTCTTCTCGGTCAGCAGGTGCTGGAGGTCGAGGTTCTCCACCGAGGCGCCGCCGACCAGGGTGCGGTCGGGCAGTTCGGCGCGCAGCGTGTCGACGGTGCGGCCGAGTCCGGGGTCGGACGGGTCGACGGTCGGGACGGCCTGCACCATCGCCCAGCCGGAGCCGTCGGCGGCGTCCTGGGCGGGCAGCACCCCGGCGATGCCGGGGTTGGCGGCGACGGTCCGCACGGTGTCGGCGGCCCGGTCGGCGGGGGTGAGGATCTGCAGGGTGCCGGGGGTGCCGGGGCCGAACGCCTGCTGGACGGCGGCGTACCCGGTGCGGGCGCCGGCGTCGGTGGGCAGCACGTCGATCGAGGGCATCGCGGTGCGCAGCCCGATCACCGGCGCGGCCAGTGCGAGCAGCACGGTCAGCGCGAGGGCGCCCCAGCGCAGCGGGTGCTTCCACAGCCGCTCGCCCCAGGCGGCGAACCGCGGTGAGGTCTGCCGCTGCCGCTCGGCCCAGGGCAGGGACACCGCGTCGACCCGGTGGCCGAGCTTGCCGAGGACGGCGGGCAGCAGGGTGAGCGTCGCGGCCAGCACGAACAGCACGGCCAGCATGATGCCGCCGGCCATCGAGCGGAACGCGGGCGCGGGCACCAGCATCACGGCGGAGAGGCTGACCAGCACCGTCGCACCGGACAGCAGGACGGCCTTGCCCGCGGTGTCCATGGTCTCGGCGACGGCCCGCGGGCCGTCCTTCCCGGCGGCCCGGGCGGCCCGGAAGCGCACCACCAGGAACAGCGCGTAGTCGATGCCGAGGGCGAGTGCGAACATCATCGCGAAGTTCATCGCCCACACCGAGACCGGCAGCAGGTGGCCGATCAGCACCAGCGATCCGGCCGACGCGGCCAGGCCCGCCATGGTGAGCAGCAGCGGCAGTCCGGCGGCGACCAGCGAGCCGAAGGCCAGGACCAGGATGGCCAGGGTGACCGGCCAGGACATGAACTCGGACTTCATCATCGCGTCGTGGTTGGCCGTGTTGAAGTCGCTCCACAGCACGGACGCGCCGGTCGCGCTGACCTCGACGCCGTCGCCGGAGAGCGCGCGCAGCGGCTCCTTGAGGTCGTCGGCGGCCCGCACCATGTCGTCCGGCGAGGCGGCGGCCCCGGCCAGCAGCACGGCGGTCCGGCCGTCCGGGCTGACGGTGGCGCCGGGCTGCGGCGGGATCACGGTGGATATCCGGCCGTCGGCGGCGGCCAGCGCGGCGGCCCGGTCGACCACCTGCCGCACGCCGGGATCGTCGACCGGGCGGTCCGCGGCCACCACGATCTGGATCGCGGACGAGGCGTTGCCCGCGAAGTGCTCCTCGGCGAGCGTGCGGACCTGCACCGAGTCCGAGCCGTCGGCCTGCCAGCCCGCGCCGGACAGCGCGGAGGTGACCTGCGGGGCGAACGCGCCCAGCCCGATCACCAGCACCAGCCAGCCGGCCATCACGGCCTTGAAGTGTCGTACGGACCACACGCCGAGACGGCCCAGCAGTCCCGGCCGGGACGGGTCGGCCGCGATGGCCTGGACGGCCGGGGCGGGGGCGGAGCGGTTCACTGGTCTCTCTCCAAGCGCGAGGGGACTGATAATACCCTGGGGGGTATTTTGGAGGTCGTGCGGAGCCCGGGGCGTGCCCCGCGGTGCGGGGCGCCCCGGGTGGTCGGTCAGCTGCTCATCCGCCCAGCGGGGCGAGGGCCGCGCGCAGGCGGGCGGCCGCGTCGTCGGCGATGGCGGCGAGTTCGGGGCGGCCGGTGAACTGCACCATCAGCTGCGGGTCCATGGCCTCGACCAGGACGGCCGTCCCGCCGGGGGCGGTGCGCAGGACGACGTTGCAGGGCAGCAGCAGGCCGATCCGGCGGTCGGCCTCCAGGGCGCGGTGGGCGAGCGGGGGGTTGCAGGCGCCGAGGACCAGGTAGTCCTCCAGTTCGACGCCGAGCTTGGCGCGCAGGGTGGCGGTCATGTCGATCTCGGTGAGGATGCCGAAGCCCTGCTCGGCGAGGGCCGCGCGGACCCGGTCGGCGGCCTCCGCGAAGGTGGTGCCGGTGAGCGTGGCGGTGATGCCGCCGGGGTGGGCGTCCGAGGGCGCGTGGGTGTTCGCCATGTCGTCGAACCTCTCTCGTTGATACCCCCCTGGGTATTCAACCGTACGCCCGGTGCAACCCGGACTCCGGGAGGCGCATTCCCCGGCGCGGCGCGGACGGCCCGTGAGCTGCGTCGCACCCCGCCGCCCGGCCGACCGGCCGGCGAGGTCAACCGCCGTAGCGGTGGCGGAGGTTGGGGTCGTCCAGCCACCAGGGCCGGTCCCCGGCGGGGGCGTCGGTCCCGGCCGCCACGGCCGTCGCCGCCGCCACCGCCCTGGCCTCCTCCACCGCGTCCAGGGCGGCGTCCACCGCCGCCGTCTCGGCGCGCCCGGTGACGATCAGGCGGCGGATCAGCGCGCACAGAAAGGGCAGGCCGACCAGGTCGCCGAGGATCCAGATCGCGTTGCCGCCGACGAACTGGTCGCGGGCGAGCGTCGGCCCCCAGTCGCGGGCCAGGCCCGCGTAGTACGGCTCGGCGATCACGTGGCCGCCGTACAGCAGCACCAGGGCGAGGGCGGCGTCGAAGACCACCTCGACGAAGGTGATCACCACGCCGATCATCAGCGGGTACGCGTGCGCGACCGGGTCCAGCTGCAGGCGGGGCCAGAAGTAGAGCAGGCCGATCAGCACCAGGACCAGGTGGAAGGCGGTGTTCCCGAGCGGGTCGGTCAGCGTCCGCCCGTACAGCGGCGTGAAGTACAGCAGCCAGGGCGGCGCGACCAGCAGCACGGTGGACACCAGCGGGAACATCAGCACCCGGGAGGTCCGGCCGGACAGCGCGGCCCGCAGCCGGGCGCGGCCCGCCGCCGGCAGCGCGTCGGCCAGCAGCGAGACCGGCGCGCCCAGCGCGAGCAGCATCGGCACCAGCATCAGCAGCAGGACCAGCTGCACCGCGCGGTCGGTGAACAGCACCCGCTCGTACGCGCCGAGGCCGGAGCAGGTGGTCCAGACCCAGACCGCCAGCCCGCCCAGGAACGCCGCGGTGCGGTGCCAGGGCCACGGGCCGTCCCCGTCGGCCCCGCCGGTGCGACGGCGGCGGCGGACGCCGGCCAGGTAGCCGGCCGCGAGCAGCGCGGACAGGGCGGCCACCGCCGGTTCCAGGGTCCAGGTGTCGGCCAGCGCCGACCAGTGCCAGGGCGCGACGGCCGCGGGGTGGGTCATGCCGGTGGTCCTCCTTCGGGCGGCGGTTGCCGAGAGCGGGGCCCAGCCGGGACCCGGGCGCCGTCGCGGGCCCGGCCCGCAACCGCGGACCCGGTTCCGACGTCTACACCGCTGTAGAATCTACCGAGTGGGGGAGCCAGGGTGGAAACCGCCCCGCGCAGCGCGGGCCGACGCCGCGCCGCACACCGCCGTCGCCGCGAACTCGCCCTGCTGCTGCTCGCGGTGGCGGTCTGCCTGGCGGCCTGGACCGGCGCGAGCCTCGCCCTGCGCGACGCCCTCCCGCCCGGCCTGCTCCCCTACGGCGCCGGCCTCGGCGCGCTCGCCCTGCTGCTGCACCTCGCCGTCCGCCGCTTCGCCCCGTACGCGGACCCGCTGATCCTGCCGCTCGCGGTCTTCCTCAGCGGCTTCGGACTGGTCCTGCTCGACCGCCTCGACTACTCGTACAAGCTCTGGCACGCCGACAAGGGCGACTGGCAGAAGCTCCCCGCCGCGCCCGGCCAGGTGCAGTGGACGGTGATCGCCGCGCTGCTGGCCGTCGGCGTGCTGGCCGCGGTCCGGCACCACCGGCTGTTCCAGAAGTACGTCTACCTGATCATGACGGGCGCGCTGGTGCTGCTGGCCGCGCCCGCGTTCTTCCCCGGCGACAGCTTCGGCGCCAAGCGGTGGATCCGCCTCGGCGGGCTCTCCTTCGAGCCCGACGAGTTCGTCAAGGTCGCCATCGCGGTCTTCTTCGCCGGCTACCTGACCGCCAACCGGGACGCCCTCGCGCTCACCGGCCGCCGGGTCTGGGGCCTGCAACTGCCGCGCGGCCGCAACCTCGGACCGGTGCTGGCGATCTGGGCGGTCAGCCTGCTGGTGCTGGTCTTCGAACGCGACCTCGGCACCTCGCTGATCTTCTTCGGCGTCTTCGTGGTGATGCTCTACACCGCCACCGAACGCACCGGCTGGGTGGTCATCGGCCTGCTGATGGCCGTCGGCGGCGCCGCCGTGGTCGGCGACCTCGAACCCCACGTGCACGGCCGGGTCGAAGCCTGGCTGCACCCCCTCGACATCTACCGGCCCGTCCACGACCCGGCCCTGATCTCCCAGCAGCCCGCCCAGGCGCTCTTCGGCCTCGGCTCCGGCGGCGTCCTCGGCACCGGCCTCGGCCAGGGCCGCCCGTTCCTGATCGGCTTCGCCGGGCGCAGCGACTTCATCTTCACCACCATCGGCGAAGAGCTCGGCCTGGCCGGCTCGATGGCCGTCCTGCTGCTCTACGGCCTGCTGGTGCAGCGCGCCCTGCGCACCGCCGTGGCCGTCACCGACCCGTTCGGCAAACTCCTCGCCACCGGCCTCGCCGCCGCCCTCGCCCTCCAGGTCTTCGTCGTGGTCGGCGGCGTCACCGGCCTCATCCCGCTCACCGGCAAGGCCCTGCCCTACCTCGCCGCCGGCGGCTCCTCCCTCACCGCCAACTGGCTGCTGACCGCCGTCCTGATCAAACTCTCCGACGCCGCCGGCCGGGCCGAACTGGAACCCGCCCCGGCCTGACGGACGCCGAGTCCCGTGCGGTACGGGGCACTCGACCGGTCAGTTCGGCCGGAGGGCCGCCAGTGAGGCCACCGCCAGCGCGGTGGCCCGTTCGGTGGTCGGCCGGTACGGGGCGCCGGACTCCAGGGCGGTGACGGCCGCGTTCACCAGGCCCTGGAGCAGTTGCGCGGTGCGCAGCGGCGCCCGGTCGCCGAGCTCGGAGAGCGCGGTGACCAGCGGCGACAGCAGCCTGCGGTGGGCGTCCCCGGCGGCCTCGCGCAGCGCCGCCGCGTCCCGGTCGCCGGCCAGCGCGCGGGCGATCCGGTGCTCGCCGTCCCGCACCAGCTCGCACTGGGCGCGCACGTACGCGGCGACCTGCTGCTCGGGGGTGCGGGCGGCGGCCATCGCGGCGGCGATCCGCTCGGTCCACCGCGGGGTGGACTCGTGCACGACGGCGGCCAGCAGCGCGGCCCGGTCCGGGAAGTACTTGTACACGCTGTTGCGGGCCAGGCCGGTGCGACGGGCGACGGCGGCGAAGGTCACCGCGGCGCCGTCGCCCTCGGCCTCCAGCAGTTCGCGGGCGGCCGTGACCAGCGCCCGGTACTGCTGGGCGCGGTGGTCGGCGACGGTGGAGGCACTGATCTTCGGCACCCGCCCAGTCTAGGAGCAGGCCCCGTCGGTCCCGTCGGCCCGGCCGGGGCCCCGGTTTGGGGACAGTGCGTCGCCATGCCCTATGTTGGGGACGCATCGTCCCCATCCTGGAAGGAGCACGGTGTACCTCGCCCTGCTCGAACTCAAGGCCGCCCGCGGCCGTTTCCTGCTCATGGGCTGCGTCGTCCTGCTGGTCGCCGCCCTGGTCGGGATCGTCTCCGGATTCACCACCGGCCTCGGCGACGACACGGTCTCCGCCCTGCGCCGCCTGCCCGCCACCCACCTGGCGTTCTCCCCGGACGCCGGGACCGACCAGTTCGCCCGCAGCCTCGTCCCCGCCGAGACGCTCGACCGCTGGCGCCGGCAGCCCGGCGTCCGGGCCGCCCCGCTCGGCGTCTCCCTCACCCGCGGCACCACCGACCGGCACACCGAGGTCGACCTCGCCGCGTTCGGCGTCGAACCCGGCTCCTTCCTCGACCCCGGCGCCGAGGACGGCCAACGCCTCGGCGGCGACGACCAGTTGGTCATCTCCCGGAAACTCGCCGAAGAGGGCGTGCGGATCGGCGACACCCTCACCGTCGACCGGCTCGGCATCGCCCTCAAGGTCACCGGCATCACCGGCCGCTCCTCCTACGGCCACGTCCCGGCCGGCTACGTCACCACCGCCACCTGGCAGCGCATCCGCTTCACCACCCCCGGCGCCACCACCCCCGCCACCGCCCTCCCGCAGCAGTACGCCGCGATCGCCCTGCAGGCCGACGGCGGAGCCCGACTCGCCGACGCCGACCACGAGTTCGGCACCCGCACGCTCACCGTCGAGCAGGCGTACGCGGCCGCCCCCGGCTACACCGGCGAACGCGTCACCATGACGTCCATCCAGTTCTTCCTCTACCTGATCGCCCCGCTGGTGGTCGGCGCGTTCTTCGGCGTCTGGACGGTCCAGCGCCAACCCGAACTCGCCCTGCTGCGCGCCATGGGCGCCTCCCGCCGCCGCCTGCTCGGCCACACCCTCGCCCAGGCCGCCGCCGTCGTCCTCGGCGGCACCCTGGCGGGCGCCGCGCTCGCCTCCGCGGTCGGCCTGCTGGTCGGCACCGAAGTCCCGTTCAGCCTCCCGGGGTTGTCCCTCGCCACCACCATGGGCGCCGTCGCCCTCGCCGCCCTCGCCGGGGCCGCCCTCACCCTCCGCCGGGTCGCCAAGGCGGACCCGATGACCATGCTGGGAGCCGGACGATGACCGAACTCACCCTGCGCGGCGTGAGCGTCGCCCTCGGCCACGGCGACGCCCGCACCCCCGTCCTGCGCGCCGTCGACGCCACCTGCGCCCCCGGCGTCCTCACCGCCCTGGTCGGCCCCTCCGGCTCCGGCAAGTCCACCCTGCTCGCCGTCGCCGGCGCCCTGCTCCGCCCCGACGCGGGCCAAGTCCTGCTCGGCACAACCGATTTGGCGGCCCTCGGCGACGCCGAACGGGCCCAGGTCCGACGCGAACGGATCGGCTACATGTTCCAGAGCGGCAACCTGCTCACCGGCCTCACCGCCGTCGAACAACTCCTCGCCGCCGCCTCCGTCGCGGGCCGCCCCGCCAGGCGGCTGCGCGCCGCGGCGGAACACGCCCTCACCGAAGTCGGCCTCGCCCACCGCCTCCACCACCGCGCCGACCAACTCTCCGGCGGCGAACGCCAACGCGTCGCCCTCGCCCGGGCCCTCTTCCTCGAACCCGACCTCCTCCTGATCGACGAACCCACCGCCGCCGTCGACCGTTCCCAAGCCGCGACCCTCACCACCCTCATCGCCACCACCGCACAACGCCGCCACTGCGCCGCCCTGGTCGCCACCCACGACCCGATCGTCGCCGAGACCGCCGGAGCGACCATCACGATGTGAGATGTGAGATGTGAGGCGAAAGGCGAAAGCAGGGGCGCGGGGAACTGCGCGGCCAAGCAAGCACGCACAGCCAGATCGCCTCGCAGGACAGCCACTTGCACTATCCCGCGAACTTGCTGACGTGCGACTCCCGCCGCGCGCAGTTCCCCGCGCCCCTGCTTTCGCGCCCGTCGCTTTCGCGTCCGTCGCTTTCGCGCCCGTCAGCGCGCAGCGCTGTTGCGTTCCGCAGACCTCTCGCTGCGCGAAGCGTCCAGCATCCCCACCCGCTCGACGACCTTCACCCGCTCGCGGCCCTCGGCCGCGCCGAGGGCCTTCTCGTGGGCGTCCAGGTGGTGCCAGCCCTCCCAGGTGGTGAAGTCGACGCCGCGGGCGCGCAGGAAGTCGAGGACGGCGTCCTCGGCGGGTTCGGCCGCCTCGCGGAGCAGACCCGCGGCGTGGTCGGCGACCAGGCAGGCGACGGTCTCGTTGGCGTCGCCCTTGGTGTGGCCGATCAGGCCGACGGGGCCGCGCTTGATCCAGCCGGTGACGTAGACGGAGGGCAGGTGGGCGCCGTTCTCCTGGACCCGGCCGGCCTGGTGCGGGACGGTCGAGGTGAGGGCGTCGAAGGGCAGCTTGGGCAGTTCGTCGGAGCGGTAGCCGACCGCCCGGTAGACCGCCTGGACGGGCCACTCGCGGAAGGTGCCGGTGCCCACCGTGTTGCCGGTGCCGTCGAGTTCGGTGCGCTCGGTGCGCAGCGCGACGACGCGACCGTCCTCGCCGAGCACCTCGACCGGGTTCTCGAAGAAGTGCAGGTGGATGCGGTGCGGCCGGTCGCCGATGTCGCGGATCGCCCAGTTCTCCAGCGTCGAGGCGACCATGTCGGCCTGCTTGTTGGCGCGCCGGGTGGCGATCGAGCCCTCGTCGTAGTCGATGTCCTCGGGGTCGACGACGACCTCGATGGTGGGGGAGTGGTCGAGTTCGCGCAGTTCCATCGGCGAGAACTTGGCCTGGGCGGGGCCGCGCCGGCCGAACACGTGCACCTCGACGGCGCGGTTCGCGGCCAGGCCCTCGTACACGTTCGGCGGGATCTCGGTGGGCAGCAGCTCGTCCGCGGTCTTGGCGAGGACGCGGGCGACGTCGAGCGCGACGTTGCCGACGCCGAGGACGGCGACCTGTTCGGCCTCCAGCGGCCAGGTGCGCGGGACCTCGGGGTGGCCGTCGTACCAGGAGACGAAGTCGGCGGCGCCGTAGGAGCCGTCGAGCTCGATGCCGGGGATGTTCAGGTCGCGGTCGGCCTCGGCGCCGGTGGCGAAGACCAGGGCGTCGTAGAAGCGGTGCAGTTCGTCGAGCGAGAGGTCGCCGGGGTAGTCGACGTTGCCGAGCAGGCGGACCTGGGGCTTGTCGAGGACCTGGTGGAGGGCGGTGACGATGCCCTTGATCCGGGGGTGGTCGGGGGCGACGCCGTAGCGGATCAGGCCGAAGGGGGCGGGCAGGCGTTCGATCAGGTCGATCGAGACGCCGGGCGCGGCGGCGAGGTCGGACTTCAGCAGCGCGTCGGCGGCGTAGATCCCGGCGGGGCCGGAACCGACGATGGCCACCCGGACGGGGCGGGGCATGGGCAGGTACTCCTGTTCGACTCGGGGCGCGTACCGCTCAGCCTTCCGGCCGGCGGGCGCGCCCGGTACGGTGCTCCGGCTTATGTCGTCATAAGCCGAAACTATGGCCCCCCAAAGTTCCGCCTATGCGGAAACCCCGTTCCCCCAGCATGCACCAGCCCCCGCGCAACCCCCGCGGTCCCTGCTCACTCGTAGCGCAGCCGCAGCGACTCCTCCTCGGCGGCCACCACCTGCTCCAGGGTGAGCGCCGGATCGCCCAGGTGGGAGAGGGTGATCTCGGCCGAGCTGGGCGCCGCGTCCGCGGGCAGCCAGCGTTCGGGGCGCCAGGCGGCCGAGCGCAGCAGGGCCTTCGGGCAGTGCCCGTACACCTCGTCGGCGGCCACCACGATCGCGGTGCGCGGCGGCTTCCCCACCGGGGTCAGCCGGGCCAGCAACTCGGGGTCCTCGCTGACGCAGGCCCGCCCGTTGACCCGCAGGGTGGCCTCCCGGCCGGGGACGACGAAGAGCAGCCCGGCCTTCCCGGTGGCGGCGATGTTGTGCAGGCTGTCCAGCCGCCGGTTGCCGGTGGCGTCGGGGATCGCCAGGGTGTGCTCGTCCAGCACCGCGACGAAGCCGGGCGGGCCGCCGCGGGGCGTGGCGTCGCAGTTGCCGTCGGCGTCGGCGGTGGCGACGAACACCAGGGACGAGCAGCCGATCAGCCGGCGGGCCGCCTCGTGCAGGTGGTCCACCTGCTTGCGCCGCACCATCGCGCTCGGCTGCTCGTACAGGGCCCGCAGGCGGGCCGGTTCGCGGATCGCGTCCGCGGCGAGGGCGTCGAAGATCACGTGTCCCGACGCTACCGCCGCTCACGCCCCCGTCGGCAGGGGGGTCTCAGACCTGCAGCGGCACCGGGTGCACCTCGTCCGCCGGGTGTCCGGTGCGCTCGTGCACGCGCTGCACGGCCTCCCGGGACGGGGCGGAGGACAGGCAGTAGACGGTGCCCGAGTCCGGGTCGGCCCAGGCCTGCCGGAACTCCACGCCCTCCTCGCCCTGCGCCGCGAGGTCCGCCTCGTGCGCGGCCTTCAACTGCTCGGCGGTGATGCCCGCCATCCCGTGGTGGACGTCCATGAACATCGCCATGGCGGATTCAACTCCTCGGCCGGGAGCCCTCCGTACGGAGAACTATTCCCCTCCACGGTGCGCCGCCGACGTGAACCAGGCCACAGGGCACGTCCTTGCGGCCGGACCACCCGCGCGTGCAACAATGTGGATGCAGTACCAGTGACGTTCAGCGCACTCCGGGGTCGGTGAAAATCCGAACCGGCGGTTACAGTCCGCGACCCGTCCGCAGCCAGCGGCCGGTTGACCAGGTGAAATTCCTGGACCGACGGTTAAAGTCCGGATGGGAGGCGTGCGCGGCGGATCAGGCGTGTCATCACCGCGGCCCACCCGAGGGCCGGGGTGCGGAGCAGGACGGCAGCGAACCCGTGCCGGGCGAGGACGCCCAGGCATCCCGGGGGAGCCGCGTCCGGCATGCCGTCCGCAGTCAACTCCCATGAGCCGCCCCGGAGTCCGCGCCCCAAGCGCGAGGAGAACCCGGGTGTTCACCGGCATCATCGAAGAGCTCGGCGAGGTCGTCTCCATCGAGGAGATCGGCGAGTCCTCCCGAATCCGCCTGCGCGGCCCCGTCGTGACGGCCGACGCCCGGCACGGCGACTCCATCGCGGTCAACGGCGTCTGCCTCACCGTCCTCGACGGCAACGAGCAACTCGCCGACCGCAACGGCGAGTTCAGCGCCGACGTGATGCGCGAGACGCTGCAGCGCTCCAGCCTCGGCGTGCTGCGCCCCGGCTCCCGGGTCAACCTGGAACGGGCGATGGCGCTCGGCGCCCGGCTCGGCGGCCACCTGGTGCAGGGGCACGTCGACGCCACCGGCACGCTGCTCTCCCGGGAGCCCGGCGACCTCGACGCGGACGGGAATCCGCGCTGGGAGGTGCTGCGTTTCACCCTGCCGCAGCCGATCTCGCGCTACCTGGTGGAGAAGGGGTCGATCACCGTGGACGGAGTGAGCCTCACCGTCGTCGAGGCGGCCCTCGACTCGTTCACCGTCTCGCTGATCCCCGCCACGCTGGAACTCACCACGCTGGGCGCCAAGCAGGTCGGCGAGCCGGTCAACCTCGAGGTGGACGTCCTCGCCAAGTACGTCGAGCGGCTGCTCGACACCCGTGCCCTGCCCGAGACCCCGGGGAGTTCGAAGTGAGCGCGTTCGGAGACCTGGCCTTCACCGCCTTCGGCGAGCACGTGAAGGTCGCCGACATGACCGGCAACCTGATCGGACTGGCCGGCCTGGCCCTCGGCTGGCGCCGCTCGGTGCTCACCTGGCCCGCCCAACTGCTGGCCGGCGCGGTGCTGATCACCGCGTTCCTCGGCGGGCAGGTGCCCGGCCTGATCGGCAAGCAGGTGATCGTCATCGTCGCCGCCGTCTGGGGCTGGACGCAGTGGAGCCGCGGCCGCCGGGACACCGGCGAGGTCGCGGTGCGCTTCGCCGGCTGGGGCGAGCGGGCCGTGCTGGTGGTCGCCACCGCGGCCGGCACCGCCGCCGTCGCCGCGCTCTTCCACGCCTTCCCGAAGCTGTCCTGGAACCCGCTGCTGGACGCGTACATCTTCGTCGGCACGCTCGCCGCGATGTACGCCCAGGCCCGCGGCTGGGTCGAGTTCTGGTTCGCCTGGCTCGCCGTCGACCTGATCAGCGTCCCGTACTCGTACACCCACGGCTACGTCTTCTCCGCGCTGACCTTCAGCATCTACTTCGTCCTGGTGGTGGCCGGCCTGGTCAGCTGGTGGACGAAGGCCCGCGCGTCCCGGCCCGCCCAGTCCGCCCCGTCCGCCAAGGGAGTCACCGCATGAGCACCGAGCCCGCCGCCCAGCCGCTCGCCCTCGACCCGGTCGAGCGGGCCGTCGCCGACATCGCGCTCGGCCGCGCCGTGATCGTGGTCGACGACGAGGACCGCGAGAACGAGGGCGACATCGTCTTCGCCGCCTCCGCCGCCACCCCCGAACTGCTCGCCTTCACCGTCCGCTACTCCTCGGGCGTGATCTGCGTCCCGATGACCGGCGCGGAGCTGGACCGGCTCGAACTCCCGCCGATGACCCGGGTCAACCAGGACCGCAAGGGCACCGCGTACGCCGTCTCGGTGGACGCCCGCGACGGCGTGGACACCGGCATCTCGGCCGCCGACCGGGCCCGCACCGTCAAGCTGCTCGCCTCCGCCGGCACCTCGCCCGCCGACCTGACCCGCCCCGGCCACGTCTTCCCGCTGCGCGCGGTCGAGGGCGGCGTGCTGGTCCGCCCCGGCCACACCGAGGCCGCCGTCGACCTGGCCCGGCTGGCCGGCCTCCCGCCGGCCGGCGGCATCGCCGAGGTGGTCAACGACGACGGCACCATGGCCCGGCTGCCCGAACTGCACGCCTTCGCCCGCGAGCACGGCCTGGCGATCATCTCGATCGAGGACCTGATCGCCTACCGCCGCCGCACCGAACTGCACGTCGACCGCGCCGCCGTCACCCAACTGCCCACCGAGCACGGCGAGTTCACCGCCGTCGGCTACCGCGGCACGATCGACGGCACCGAGCACCTGGCCCTGGTGGCCGGCGGCCTGGACGCGGACGGCCGGCTCCCCGACGGCGAGGACGTCCTGGTCCGGCTGCACTCCGAGTGCCTGACCGGCGACGTGTTCGGCTCGCTGCGCTGCGACTGCGGCCCCCAGCTGCAGACCTCGCTGGCCGCCGTCGCCGAGGCCGGCCGCGGCGTGGTGCTCTACCTGCGCGGCCACGAGGGCCGCGGCATCGGCCTGGCCCACAAGCTGCGCGCCTACCAGCTGCAGGAGCAGGGCCTGGACACCGTCGACGCCAACCTCGACCAGGGCCTGCCCGCCGACGCCCGCGACTACTCGATCGGCGCGCAGATGCTCACCGACCTCGGCGTCCGCTCGCTGACCCTGCTCAGCAACAACCCGGCCAAGCAGACCGCGCTCACCGAGTACGGCCTCAAGGTCGCCGCCCGCCGCCCGCTGCCCACCGCCGCGGGCGAGCACAACCTGCGCTACCTGCGCACCAAGCGCGACCGGATGGGCCACGACCTGCCGTGGCTCGACGACGACGACGTCAAGTAAGCGCCGCCGCAAGCCCCTTGACCGCACGTCAGCAACGAACACCAGCAACGCACGTCAGCAACGAGCAGCAACGAACAGAGGAAGACGAACATGGCCGGCCACGGAGCCCCCGTCCTGTCCCCGGAGACCCTGGAGAGCACCGCCGACCTGCGGGTCGCGGTGGTCGCCGCGCAGTGGCACCAGCAGGTGATGGACGGCCTGCTGGACGGCGCCCGGCGCGCCCTGGCGGAGCTCGGCGTGGACGGCGGCGCCACCGTGCTGCGCGTCCCCGGCACCTTCGAGCTGCCGGTCGCCGCCAAGCGGCTGGCCGACGCCGGCTACGACGCGGTGGTCGCGCTGGGCGTGGTGATCCGCGGCGGCACCCCGCACTTCGACTACGTCTGCCAGGGCGCCACCCTCGGCCTGACCCAGGTGTCGGTGGACACCGGCGTCCCGGTCGGCTTCGGCGTGCTCACCTGCGACACCGAGCAGCAGGCGCTGGACCGGGCCGGGCTGCCCGGCTCCGCCGAGGACAAGGGCCACGAGGCGGTCACCGCGGCCGTGGCCACCGCCGCCGCGCTGCGCGCCCTCGCCAAGGCCCGGGGCTAGCCCCGCGCCGGGGCCCCGGGCCCGAGCCCGCGCCGGGTCCGAGCCCGCGCCGGGTCCGAGCCCGCGCCGGGCCCGGGCCCGGGGCCGGGCCTCCGGGGCCGGCCGGCCGTCCATCCGACTGTCCACGGTGCGAAACCGTTTACCGTCCGTCAGCCCGCACCCCGTAAGGTGAGCTCATCATGGCTTCCAAGACATTCGAGGAGCTCTTCACCGAGCTCCAGCAGAAGGCCGCCACCGGCGACCCCGCGACCTCCCGCACCGCCCAGCTCGTGCAGCAGGGCGTCCACGCGATCGGCAAGAAGGTCGTCGAGGAGGCCGCCGAGGTCTGGATGGCCGCCGAGTACCAGTCGCCCGAGGAGGCGGCGGAGGAGATCTCGCAGCTCCTCTACCACGTCCAGGTGATGATGCTCGCCCGCGGGCTGACGCTCGAAGACGTCTACAAGTACCTCTAGCCCCACCTCCATTGATCGCCAACGCGAAGGGTTCGCCTCTCATGCTCCGCATCGCCGTCCCCAACAAGGGTTCGCTCTCGGGTCCCGCGGCGGAGATGCTCCATGAGGCCGGCTACCGGCAGCGCAAGGAGGCCAAGGAGCTCGTCCTGGTCGACCCGGACAACCAGGTCGAGTTCTTCTTCCTGCGCCCGCGCGACATCGCCGTCTACGTCGGCTCCGGCCGGCTCGACGTCGGCATCACCGGCCGCGACCTGCTGCTCGACTCGGCCTCCGAGGCCGAGGAGGTGCTGGCGCTCGGCTTCGCCGGCTCGACCTTCCGGTTCGCCCGGCCGGTCGGCGCCGAGATCGCCGGGGTCCAGGACCTGGACGGCCTGCGGATCGCCACCTCGTACACCGGCCTGGTCGAGCAGCACCTCGCCGAGCACGGCGTGAAGGCCACCGTCACCAAGCTGGACGGCGCCGTCGAGACCGCCGTGCACCTGGGCGTCGCCGACGTGATCGCCGACGTGGTGGAGACCGGCACCAGCCTGCGCAACGCGGGCCTGGAGGTGTTCGGCGACCCGATCCTGGTCTCCGACGCCGTGGTGATCCGCCCCAAGGGCGCCGGCGAGGACGCCTCGGTCGAGCAGTTCCTGCGCCGCCTGCAGGGCGTGCTGGTGGCCCGCCGCTACGTGCTGATGGACTACGACATCCGGGCCGGGAAGGTCAGCGAGGCCGTCGCCCTCACCCCGGGCCTGGAGTCGCCGACCGTCTCGCCGCTGCACACCGAGGGCTGGGTCGCGGTCCGCTCGATGGTGCTCCGCAAGGAGGCGCAGCGGATCATGGACGACCTGTGGGCGATCGGCGCCCGCGCCATCCTGGTCACCAACATCCACGCCTGCCGCATCTGACCCGCCACCGGACGGGGGCCGCCACCCCTGGCCCCCGTCCCCCCTGGAGCCACCCGTGTCCACCGCCACCCCCGTCGCCCTGCCCGTGACCTGGGCGCCCCGCCGCAACCGCGCCGTGCTGTACGCGCTGTGCGCCGTGATGCTGGTGCTGTTCTCCGTGCTCGCCGTGGTGCTCCCGGAGAGCTGGCAGTTCAACGACCGGGTGATGATGGCCTGCTCCGGCGTGCTGTTCGCCGCGGTCGGCCTGATGCTGGCCCGCCCCAAGGTGGTCGCCGACCCCGAGGGCCTGACGGTGGTCAACTTCGTCCGCAGCCGCCGGCTGTCCTGGGCCGAGGTCGTCCGGGTCAACTTCAAGGCCGGCGACCCCTGGGTGATGCTCGACCTCGCCGACGGCACCGCGCTGGCCGCGGTCGGCATCCAGCCCGGCGGCGGCCGCGCCCAGGCCATCGCCGCCGCCCGCAGCCTGCGCGACCTGGTCGAACAGCGCGGCAGCGGCGCCCGGCAGGGCTGACACGCCCCCGGACGGACGGGTCGAACGGGCCCGGAGAAGCGTTCGGGTATCGTCTACGCTGGTAAAACCGCGGCAAAGCCCCACCACAGGTCCGGGCTTCCCGCCTCCACCCGCGACCAGAGGAGTGACACCTCCCCTCGATGGACGACCCGTCCGGTAGTACCAGCGCCGCCACGCACGTTTCCAGCCGGGGAAGGCGGGCGGCCCGATGACCACCGCCTGGCTCCTGCTGCTCGCGGCCTTCCTGCTCATCCTCGCCAACGGCCTGTTCGTGGCCGCCGAGTTCGCGTTCGTGACCGCCGACCGCGGCACCGTCGAACGCGCCGCGGCCGCCGGCGACCGCAAGGCCGCCAGCCTGTCGAAGGCCCTGCACAAGCTGTCCTTCCAGCTCTCCGGCGCCCAGCTCGGCATCACCATCACCTCGCTGGTGGTCGGCATGCTCGCCGAACCGGCGCTCTCCACCCTGCTCAAGCCGGTGTTCACCGCCGTCGGCCTGCCCGACTCGGCGGCCCGCGGCACCGCGGTCCTGGTCGGCCTGGTGCTGGCCACCGTGATCCAGATGGTGATCGGCGAACTCGTCCCGAAGAACTGGGCGATCTCCCGCCCGATGCAGGTCGCCCACGCCGTGGTCGCCCCGCAGCGCGCCTTCTCCGCGGTCTGCCGCCCGCTGATCGCCTTCCTGAACGGCTCCGCCGACCGGATCGTCCGGGCCCTCGGCGTCGAACCGCAGGAGGAGCTCGGCCACGCCCGCACCGCCGACGAGCTCGTCGCCCTGGCCCGGCACTCCTACCAGGCCGGCGTCATGGACGAGCAGTCCACCGCGCTGTTCGTCCGCACCCTGGGCCTGCGCGAGCTGACCGCCGAGTCCGTGATGACCCCGCGGATCGACGTCGCCGCCCTCCAGGAGGACGCCACCGCCACCGACGTGCTCAACCTCACCCGGGCCACCGGCCTGAGCCGCTTCCCGGTGTACGCCGACAGCCTCGACGAGGTCACCGGCACCGTCACCCTCAAGGACGCCCTCGCCGTCCCCGCCGGGCGCCGCGACCACACCAGGGTCCGCCACCTGGCCGCCCCGCCGCTGCTGGTCCCCGAGACCATGCCCGCCGAACGGCTGCTCGACCTGCTGCGCGGCCGCGAACCGATGGCCGTGGTGGTCGACGAGTACGGCGGCACCGCCGGCGTCGCCACCATCGAGGACATCGTCGAGGAGGTGGTCGGCGAGGTCCAGGACGAGCACGACCCCGCCGACACCCCCGACCTGCGCCCGCTCGCCCCGCGCGACGGCCTGCCGGTCTGGGACGCCGACGGCCGGGCCCGGCTCGACCAGCTCGACAGGATCGGCCTGCACGCCCCCGACGGCCCCTACGAGACGCTCGGCGGCCTGCTCGCCGACCTGCTCGGCAAGCTCCCCGCCGTCGGCGAGCGCGCCCACCTGCCCGGCTGGGAGCTGACGGTCACCGCCGTCGACCGGCACCGCACCAGCCGGGTCGAGGTCCGGCGCGTGCACGACGAGGACCACGAGGACCAGGACAACCACCGATGAGCGCCCTGCAACTCGCCTTCTCGCTGCTCCTGCTGCTCGGCAACGCCTTCTTCGTCGGCGCCGAGTTCGCCGTCATCTCGGTGCGCCGCAGCCAGATCGAACCGCTCGCCGAGGCCGGCGACAAGCGCGCCCGCACCGTGCTGCACGCGCTGTCCAACGTCTCCGCGATGCTGGCCGCCGCCCAACTCGGCATCACCGTCTGCTCGCTGCTGCTCGGTGCGCTCGCCGAACCCACCATCGCGCACCTGCTGGAACCCGCCTTCCACGCGCTCGGCGTCCCCGACTCGGCGATGCACCTGCTGAGCTACGTCATCGCGCTGAGCATCGTGGTGTTCCTGCACATGGTGATCGGCGAGATGGTGCCGAAGAACCTGGCGCTGGCCGGACCGGAGAGGGCCGCGCTCTGGCTCGGCCCGCCGCTGGACCGGCTGGCCCGCTGGCTCGCCCCGTTCATCTCCTTCCTGAACGCCTTCGCCAACGGCGTGCTGCGGCTGTTCCGGGTCGAGCCCAAGGACGAGGTCGACTCGGTCGCCACCAGCGAGCAGATGCTGCTGATGCTCACCGACTCCGGCGAGGCCGGCCTGCTCGACGACAGCCGCCGCGAACGCCTGGAGGACGCCCTGGAGATGGGCAGCCGCCCGGTCACCGAGGTGCTGCTCGCCCCCGGGCAGCTGGTCACCGTCGGCCGCGAGGTCACCGGCGAGGAGATCCAGCGCCTCGCGGTGCGCACCGGCTTCTCCCGCTTCCCGGTCGCCGACCGGGACGGCACCGTGCTCGGCTACCTGCACGTCAAGGACTCGCTGGAGGTCGACGACCTCGCCGCCCCGATCCCGGACCGGCTGTGGCGCCCGATCACCGTGCTGCGCTCCGCCCTGCCGCTGGACGACGCGCTCGCCGTGATGCGCCGCGCCGCCGCCCACCTGGCCGCCGTGGTCGACCCCGACGGGCGCCAGCTCGGCCTGGTCGCCCTGGAGGACGTCCTGGAGGAACTGGTCGGCGAGGTCCACGACCCCGACCACCGCCCGCCCGCCGCCACCGCCCGCTGACCCCGCCCGGACGGCCGGACCCCCACCGCGAGGGGGCCGGCCGTCCGGCCGTCCGCGGGCCCTCAGGCCCGGCCGTCGATCAGCTCGCCGTACGCCTGGAGCAGGTCCGGCAGCCGCAGCGTCGAGAGGTCCTCCCGGGACGGGGTGCCGCGCTGGCCGGACAGCCGCAGGTCCCGGTAGGCGCAGGACTTCTCGTACAGGGTGCGGATGAACCGGCCGTTGCCGAGCTGGTCGATCCAGCCCTCGGCGACCACGTGCCCGCAGATCGAGGCGAGCTCCTCGGCGGCGTCCACGTCCCAGCCGTCGCCGTCCGCCCGGGCCAGCTGGGCGCCGATCTCGGCGAGCTCGCCGGGCCGGTAGGACGGGAAGTCGACCCGGGTGGTGAAGCGCGAGTTCAGCCCCGGGTTGGTGGCCAGCAGCCGGTTCATCCCCTCCGGGTAGCCCGCCAGGATCACCACCAGCCGGTCCCGGTTGTCCTCGGCCCGCTTGAGCAGCACCTGCAGCGCCTCGTCGCCGTACGCGTCGCCCTTGCTGTAGCCGGAGTTGGCCAGCGAGTACGCCTCGTCTATGAACAGCACGCCGTCCAGCGCCGAGTCGATCAGCTCGTTCGCCTTCACCGCGGTCTGGCCGAGGAACTCGCCCACCAGGTCGGCGCGTTGGGCCTCCACCAGGTGGTCGCCGGAGAGCAGGCCGAGGGCGTGGAAGACCCGGCCGAGGATCCGCGCCACCGAGGTCTTGCCGGTGCCCGACGGGCCGGAGAAGACGAAGTGCCGCTTCGGCGGCTGCACCGGCAGCCCCCGGTCGGCGCGCAGCCGGGCCATCCGCAGCTGCGCGGACAGCGCCCGCACCTGGCGCTTGACCGGGTCGAGGCCGACCATCTCCTCCAGTTCGGCCAGCGCCTGGTCCAGCTCCAGCCGGGCGGCCGGCGCCGGGTTCGGCCCGGCGGGCGGGATCGCCTGCGCCACCGGCCAGTTGCCCAGCCGCGGCGCCGGCGGCGAGGTGCCCGGGGCCCGCTCGGCCAGCCGCGCCCGGCCCGGCTCGGCCGCCCCCGGCTCGTCGTCCTCCTCCTCCGCGCACGCCTCCTCGCTCACCCCGCCGGACCCGCCGCGGGACTCCGGCTCCGGCCCGGCCGGCGGCGCGGGCACCGCCGCGCCCCGGTACTCGCCGAACGCCTCGCCGTCCAGCAGCCCGTCCTCGGCGGCGATCGCCGCGAGCCGCTGCTCGGTGTCCATGAACGCCGGGTCGGCCCGGTGCACCGCCCGGTACAGCGGCAGCGCCGCCGCGCTGCGCCCGGCACCCTCGTACGCCCGGGCCAGCCAGTAGCGCAGCTCCTTGCGCTGCGGCTGCTCGGAGCGGCAGCGGGCCAGCGAGGCGGCCAGCGGGCGCTGGGCCTGCGCGCACATGTCGAGGCGGACCCGCGCCATGCCCGCGAACAGGCCGGCCTCGATGCCCAGCACCGGGTCGTCCAGCAGGCGGTCGGTGTCCCGGATCAGCTGCTCCCAGTCCTTGAGCAGGTAGGAGCGGCAGGCGTGCAGGAAGCGCACCGCGGGCTCCTGCTCCGGGGCCGGACAGGCCGTCAGGGCCTGCTCCAGCTCGGCCAGGTGACGGCCGTCCAGCCAGTGCGAGGCGTGCGCCAGCGCCAGGTCCTGCGGGGTCTCCAGCACCGGCTGCACCCACCAGCCCAGCCAGTACCAGGAACTGAGCGGGCGGCGGTGGCGCTCGCGCTGCTCGCCGAAGCGGTCCCGGTGCCGGTGCATCGCCAGCAGGGCGCCGGCGGTGTCGCTGCGCAGCGCGTGCAGGCCGAGCCAGGCGTCGGCCATGCCCGGGTCGACGTAGACCGCGGCCCGGAACTCCTCCTCCGCGCGGGCGTACGAACCGGCCGTGTAGGCGTCCATGGCCCGCGACCAGGCGCGGTCGGCGTCCGGATCCGGACCCGCCGCGGCGGAACCCTTGCCGCCCGAACTCTCCACCGTCACTGACGCCCCCCGCCAGACCTCGGGGCGCTCCTCTGCGCGCCTGCGTGGCATGGTACCGGCGCGGCGCTGATCCGTAAGGGTGCCGCGCGGCTCGAATGGCGCGGGAGGGGCGGGTCCCGGCGGGCGGCGCGGAGGGCAGGACGGCGCCTCCGGCTCACGGGGGAACAAGCCGGAGACGCCGTGTCTGTGGTTGCGGATTCAACTGATTT
This sequence comes from Kitasatospora sp. YST-16, assembly GCF_026802215.1. Lineage (NCBI taxonomy): Bacteria > Bacillati > Actinomycetota > Actinomycetes > Kitasatosporales > Streptomycetaceae > Kitasatospora > Kitasatospora sp. YST-16. Next base: position 710,560 of record NZ_CP113837.1, on the reverse strand, counting down.
CCGCGACAGGCAGAACTTAAATCCTGATGATGTCGCAGGTCAAGAGCGGTTCACGCGGTTCACTCAGGGTGCTCCCGACGATCCGCCCGGTGACCCCGTCGACCCGCACCGCGGCCTGCGGACGGCTCGGGTCCGCCGCGAAGTGCGCGTCCTCCGCACGCGACCAACCGGCCCAGAACTCGGCCAGTTCCGGACCGTCCCGCAACTGCCCGCGGGCCCGGGCGGCGGCCCGTTCCAACTCCATCCACAGCAGCGCCGCCAGGTGCGGGCGCACCGCCCGCCGGCCCGCGCCCACCCCCTCCAGCAGCACCACCGGCGCCACCGGCACCGCCCGCTCGGCGGTGAAGGCCCGCGCCGTCCAGTCGTACACCGGGTGCCGGCCCGCCTCCCCGCGCGCCAGCGGCTCCAGCACGCCCGCGCGCAGCCGCTCCGTCCAGCCGAACGGCTCCCGGTGGGTGGCCAGGTCGTCCAGGTGCACCACCGGGGCGCCGCCGAGCGCGGCGGCCAGCCGGCCGGTGAACGTGGTCTTGCCGGAGCCCGCGTACCCGTCCACCGCCACCAGCCGCACCGGCCCCAGCGAGGGCGGCAGTGCGAGCAGGCCCGCGGCCAGCGCGGGCAGGTCGGGGAGGGCGGCGTCCATCCGGCCAGGGTACGCGGCCGCTTCCGCCCGGTTGGCGGGCGTTCCGGCGGGCGTTCCGGAGGGCACCGCGGGCGGCGCCCCGCCGGACGTCGGACCGCCCGGGGCGGTCCGGTTCCTCGGTCGGGCCCGGGACCGGGCCGTGGTCAGGCCAGGATCAGGCCGTGGTCGGGCCGGGTTCGGGCCGTGGTCGGGCCGGGTTCAGGCCGCGCGGCGGTCGCGCTGCGTGGGCACGAAGACCCGCACCGGGCGGTGCGCCCCGGCGTGCGAGAACGGCTGGGTGCGCCAGTCCAGCGCGGTCGGCAGGGCCACCAGGTTGGACTGGCCGTCCTGCTCCGGCTGCTCCTCGCACTCCGGCAGGTCGGCGGTCGGCGCGCCGGTGCCCCGGCAGATCGCGGGCTGGAAGGGGTTCCACGCGGAGGTCAGCACCGCGTGCTGGGGCAGGCGCTCCTCGTCCCCGATCAACGCGATCGGGCGGTCGCACTCCGGGCAGTGCACCCGGACGATCTCCCAGGTGTCGGCCGCGCCCGGGTCCGTCCCGAAGGACGCCTCGGGCGCGCCGGGTTCGTCCTCGACGTCGGAACGCAGGTCGGTGGAAGGCATGGTGATCCCCCTCGGATCGGGCCGGAACCTCTCGTCGTCCGGGCCACCAGCAGCACTTCCCAGTGACGGGACGTCATAACCCTGCACTGCGGCGCACGGTGATGCATTCCTTGTGTTCCTCGCCACATTCCGTTGGCATGTGCCCCCCGGATGCGCCCCCCGCGAGCTGTCTGCACGGCCCACCCCCGATCGAGTAGGTTGACGCCTTGTGGAGGAACTCGACCAGCGCATCGTCCAGCTGCTGCTCCAGGACGGACGGATGAGCTACACCGACCTGGGCAAGGCCACCGGCCTGTCCACCTCGGCCGTGCACCAGCGGGTGCGCCGCCTCGAGCAGCGCGGCGTCGTCCGCGGCTACACCGCCATCGTCGACCCCGAGGCGGTCAACCTGGCGCTCACCGCGTTCATCTCGGTCAAGCCCTTCGACCCCAGCGCCCCCGACGACACCCCGGAACGGCTCGTCGGCCTGCCCGAGATCGAGGCCTGCCACAGCGTCGCCGGCGACGAGAACTACATCCTCAAGGTCCGGGTCCCCGGCCCCGGCGACCTCGAGGACCTGCTGGCCCGGATCCGCACCGCCGCCGGCGTCTCCACCCGCACCACCGTGGTCCTCTCCACGCCCTACGAGGCGCGCCCCCCGAAGCTCTGACCCCGGTGTCCGCAGTGCGAGACTGGACGCCATGACCGAACGCACCGACCGGACCGTGCTGCTGCGCGGCGGCAACGTCTACAGCCCCGCCGACCCCTTCGCCACCGCCATGCTGGTCGAGGGCCAACACGTCGCCTGGGTCGGCAGCGACGGAGCCGCCGAGGCGTACGCCGACACCGTCGACGAGATCGTCGAACTGGACGGCGCCCTGGTCACCCCCGCCTTCGTCGACGCCCACGTGCACGCCACCTCCACCGGCCTCGCCCTCACCGGCCTCGACCTCACCGACTGCGGCTCGCTCGCCGAAGCCCTGAACCGCACCGCCGCGTTCGGCGCCTCCTTCGCCGGCGGCGCCCTGATCGGCCACGGCTGGGACGAGACCCGCTGGCCCGAGCACCGCGCCCCCTCGCTCGCCGAACTCGACGCCGCCGCCGGGGACGTCCCGCTCTACCTCTCCCGCACCGACGTCCACTCCGGCCTCGCCACCAGCGCGCTGCGCGCCCTCGTCCCCGGCCTCGACGCGCTCCCCGGCCACGACGCCACCGGCCCGCTCACCCGCGACGCCCACCACGCCGTCCGGCAGGCCGCCCTCGCCCACCTCACCCCCGTCCAGCGCCGCGACGCCCAGTACGCCACCCTGCGCCGGGCCGCCGCCCTCGGCATCGGCACCCTGCACGAGTGCGCCGGCCCGCAGATCTCCTCCGCCGAGGACCTCGCCGCGCTGCTCGCCCTCGCCGCCGAGACCGACGGCCCCGAGGTGTACGGCTACTGGGGCGAACTCGGCCCCGAGGGCGTCGAGACCGCCCGGCGCCTCGGCGCGGTCGGCGCCGGCGGCGACCTGTTCGTCGACGGCGCGCTCGGCTCGCACACCGCCTGCCTGCACGACCCCTACACCGACGCCGACCACACCGGCACCGCCTACCTGAGCGCCGCCGAGATCGCCGACCACGTCACCGCCTGCACCGAGGCGGGCCTGCAGGCCGGCTTCCACGCCATCGGCGACGCCGCGATCGGCGCCGTCGTGGAGGGCGTCCGGGCCGCCGCCGACAAGCTCGGCCCCGACCGGGTCAAGGCGATGCGCCACCGCGTCGAGCACGCCGAGGCCCTCACCCCCGAGACCCTCGCCGCATTCGCCGAACTCGGCCTCACCGCCTCGGTCCAGCCCGCCTTCGACGCCGCCTGGGGCGGCCCCGACGGCATGTACGCGGCCCGCCTCGGCGCCGACCGCGCCGCCGCCCTCAACCCGTTCGCCGCGATGCTGCGCGCCGGCCTCCCGCTGGCCTTCGGCTCCGACGCCCCCGTCACCCCGCTCGACCCCTGGGGCACCGTCCGGGCCGCCGCCTTCCACCGCACCCCCGAGCACCGGATCTCGGTCCGCGCCGCCTTCACCGCCCACACCCGCGGCGGCCACCGGGCGCTGGGCCACGACGCCGACGGCATCCTCGTCCCCGGCGCGATCGCCTCCTACGCCGTCTGGGACACCACCGACCTCGTCGTCCAGGCCCCCGACACCCGCATCGCCGGCTGGTCCACCGACCCCCGCTCCGGCACCCCCGGCCTCCCCGACCTCACCCCCGGCCACCCCCTCCCGCTCTGCCTGCGCACCGTGGTCCGCGGCCGCACCGTCCACCGGCACTAGGCCCGGACGGGGGGTTCAGGAGGCCGGTGCGGCCAGGTAGTCGCCGTGCGCCAGGTCCTCGAGCAGGGTCGGCCCGGTGGGGGTCCAGCCGAGCAGCCGCCGGGTGCGGGAGCTGGAGGCCGGCCCGTCGAAGGCGTAGGCGGTGGCCATGAACGGGCTGACGAAGTGGGTGGCGGCCTCCTCGGGGGTCAGCGAGCGGGTGGGCAGGCCCAGGCCCCGGCCGATGGCCTGCGCGACGCTCCGCAGCGGGACGCCGCTCTCGGCCACCCCGTGCAGGACGCTGCCCGCGGGCGCCCGTTCGACCGCGAGCCGGAACAGCACCGCCGCGTCGCGCCGGTGCACGGCGGGCCACCGGTTGGCGCCGTCCCCGACGTAGGCCGAGACGCCGCTCTGCCGGGCGGTGGCGACGAGCATGGGGACGAAGCCGTGGTCCCGGGGGCCGTGGACGGTGGGGGCGAGGCGGACCACGCTCGCGCGCACTCCCCGGGCGGCGAGGTCCAGGCAGGCCCGCTCGCCCGCGATCCGGAAGGCGGCGATCCCGGCCGGGTCGGGCGCGTCCTGCTCGGTGGCCTCCCGGCCCGCGGGCAGCACGAGGGTGCCCGAGGTGACGACGAGCGGCTTCCCGGAGCCCTCCAGCGGCCGGCCCAGCGCCTCGATCGCGCTCCGGTCGCGCCGCGCCATGTCGGCGAGGTCGGAGAAGTCGCCGCCGTAGGCCATGTGCAGGACGCCGTCGGCGGCCCCGGCGCCGCGGCGCAGGCTGTCGAGGTCGTCCAGCGAGCCGCGGTGCGGCACGGCGCCCAGTGACTCCAGCCGGGCGGCGGCCGCGTCCGAGCGGGCCAGGCCGGTGACGGTGTGGCCGGCCGCGAGGAGTTCGGCGACGACCGCGGGCCCGGTCTGGCCGGAACCGCCGGTGACGAAGACGTGCATGGAGCACCCTCCCGTTTAATGTCAGTGACTGGCGCTACGCGGCGCCGTCGCCGAGCCTAGGTAGCGCCAGTCACTGGCGTCAAGAAGCGCCAGTGACTGGCGCGTGCGCTATCCTCTGGGCGTGCCACGGAGCGGAGCAGAAGCGCGCGGCCGCCTCCAGCAGGCGGCCTTGGAGCTGTACCGGGAACGCGGGTTCGACCGGACCACGACGGCCGAGATCGCCGCCCGCGCCGGCGTCAACGAGCGCACCTTCTTCCGGCACTTCCCGGACAAGCGCGAGGTGCTCTTCGACGGCGAGGCCGACCTGCGCGCCGCGCTGGTCCGGGCGGTGGCCGAGGCGCCCGACGGCCTGCGGCCGCTCGAAGTGCTGCTGCGCGCCTTCCGGGAGGCCGAACCGATCCTGGAGCGCAACCGCCCCTTCGCCGAACCGCGCCTGCAGGTCATCGCGGCCACCCCGGCGCTCCGCGAACGCGACCTGGCCAAGGCCGCGGCCCTGGGCGAGGCCCTGGCCGAGGCCCTGCGGCAGCGGGGCGTCCCCGGCCGGCCGGCCCGACTGGCCGCCGCGACCGGCTGGGCCGCCTTCCACCAGGCGGTCCAGGACTGGATCGACGACCCCTCGCCGGGCCTGGAGGCCCACCTCCGCCGGGTCTTCGCCGACCTGCGCGCCCTCTGCGCGGACGACGCCCCCGCACCGGCCCGGCCCCGCGGCTGAACCCCCGCTGACATTCGTCCAGGACCCGGCGGCGCCGGACGGCGGTGCGGGCGGCGCTGCCCGCCCTGGAGGCGGCCGGCCACCACGTGGTCGACACCGCGCTGCCGCTGCCGCCGACCGAGGAGCCGGTCGGCGTGTTCACCACGCTGTGGAACACCGGCGCGGCCGGCGTCCCGCTCACCGACCCGGACCGGGTCGAGCCGCACGACCGGGCGCTGCGGGACGCCGCGCACGCCGTCGACTCCTGGGCGTACGCGCAGGACGTGCTGCGCACCCGGCGGCTCTCCCGGGGCCTGGTGGAGGGCTTCCCGGCCGCCTTCGACCTGCTGGTCACTCCGACCACGGCCTGCCTGCCTGCCGCCGCGGATCGGCGCCTGGCGGCCGGCACCGCCGAGGACCCGCCGGCCGCGGTCCGCAACTCCTGCCCGACGGGCGTGTTCACCTCGGTGTTCAGCATCACGGGCAACCCGCGCTCTCGCTGCCGCTGCGCCAGGACCCGGCCACCGGCCTGCCCGTGGGCGTCCGGCTGGTCGCCGCGCCCTGGCGCGAGGACCTGCTGCTCCGGGTCGCCCGCACCCTGGAGCAGGCCCTGCCCCGGGCCGGGCGCCGCCCGCCGGTCGGCCGCTGACGGACCGTCGGCCGCACGGGGCGGCCGGGGGAGTGAGGTACCTTTCCTGGGACGTCGAACGAGGTGGAACGCGCGTGCGCCCCCTCCCCGGCGGAGACGACCCCGAGGTAGAGAGGTGGTGCGCCCAGGTGGCACTGCCCGTTTCGCAGGAGCAGCCGGTGGCCGAGGAGGACGCGGAGCCGCCGGCGCCCGTGCGGGGCAGCCGCAAGGCGTGGTGGGCCCGGACGGGGCTGGCCGCGCTGTCCGGCCTGGCCCTGGCGTTCGCGTTCCCGCCGTTCGACGTGTGGCCGCTGTCGATCCTCGCGGTGGCCGCCCTGGCGGTGCTGACCCGCGGGCAGCGGGCCCGGCACGGGGCCTGGCTGGGCTTCGCGTTCGGCGTGCCGTTCTTCGTGGTGCTGCTGTCCTGGCTGCGCCCGGTCGGCTGGGACGCCACGGTGGGCCTGTCGCTGATCGAGGCGCTGTTCCTGGCCCTGATGGGCGCGGGCACGGCGCTGACCTCGAAGCTGCGCGGCTGGCCGCTGTGGGGAGCGGTGCTCTGGGTCACCCAGGAGTGGATGCGCGACCGGCTGCCGTTCGGCGGCTTCCCGTGGGGACGGCTGGCGTTCGCCAACACCGCGAGCCCGTTCACGCCGCTGGCCGCGCTGGGCGGCGCCCCGCTGGTGACCTTCGCGGTCGCCGCCGGCGGCACCCTGCTGGCCTGGGCGGCGCTGAGCGCGGCGCGGGCCCGGCGCACCGACACCGACCTGCCGTGGCGCACCGCGGTCGGCGTGGTGGGCGCGGTCGCGCTGGTGCTGGTCGGCTACGCGGTGCCGGTGCCGACCTCGGCGGACGACACGGTGAAGGTCGCGCTCGTCCAGGGCAACGTGGACCGGCCCGGCATGGACTTCCTGGGCCGCCCGATGGAGGTGCTGGACAACCACGCCACCGCCACCGAGAAGCTCGCCGCCTCGGTCGCCGCGGGCGCCGCCCCCAAGCCGGACGTGGTGATCTGGCCGGAGAACGCCTCCGACCTGGACCCGTTCACCGACCCGGCGGCGTTCGCCCGGATCGACGCCGCGGTCAAGGCGGTCGGCGTGCCCACCCTGGTCGGCGCGCTGGTCGACGGCCCCGACGAGCAGCACGTGCAGAACGAGGGCATCGTCTGGGACCCGTCCACCGGCCCCGGCGCCTCCTACACCAAGCAGCACCCGGTGCCGTTCGGCGAGTACGTGCCGTTCCGCACCGAGCTGTCCAAGGTGATCAGCCGCCTGCAGCGGGTCGCCCGGGACTTCTACCCCGGCGACCACAACGGCGTGATGCAGCTGGGCCCGGCCCGGATCGGCGACGTGATCTGCTTCGAGGTGGCGTACGACGAGATCGTCCGGGACACCGTCAACCAGGGCGGCCGGGTGATCGTCGTGCAGACCAACAACGCCACCTACAACAACACCGGGCAGACCGAGCAGCAGCTGGCGATGTCCCGGCTGCGGGCGGTCGAGCACGGGCGGGCGGTGCTGATCGCGGCGACCAGTGGCGTCTCCGCGGTGATCGCCCCGGACGGCACGGTGCAGCAGCGCACCGGCGAGATGGAGCAGGCCGTGCTGAACGCGGTGGTGCCGCTGCGCGACGGCAGGACCGTCGCCGACCGGGTCGGCGCGGTGCCGGAGTGGACGCTGGCCCTGGGCGGCGTGCTGGCCTGCGCGTTCGCGGTGGCCGGCGGGGTGCGCCGGCGGAAGGCGCAGCGCGCCGCCTGAGCGGGCGCGGGCCGACGGCCCCGGAGCCGCTGCCGAGGAACACGGCGGGCTCCGGGGCCGTTGTGCTGGGTGGTGCCGTGGACGCGGCCGGAGAGGCCGGCTGCCGCGGAGAGCACCGCGATGGAGTGGATCCGTACCGTGTCCCAGCAAGCAACCCCGGCCCGCCCGGCCCCCCGAGGCCGGCTCGCCCGAACCGTGCCGCTGCTGATCGTGGCCTGGCTGGTGCTGGAGATCTGGCTGGTCACGGTGGTGGCCGGCTGGATCGGCTGGTTCCTGCTGCTGCTGCTGCTGGTCGCCGGGGTGTTCCTCGGCGGGACGGTGATCAAGCGCGCCGGGGCGCGGGCGTTCCGGGCCGCGGTCGAGCTGTCCAAGGACCCGCAGTCCGCGCAGCCGCAGACCGGCACCTCGATGACGGTGCTGGCGGGCATCCTGCTGATGGTCCCCGGTTTCCTGTCCGACCTGCTGGCGGTGACGTTCCTGCTGCCGCCGACCCGCGCGGTGTGGCGGGCCGTCGGCCGCCGGATCGCCGGCTCGGCGCTGCGCTCCACCTCCCCGGTCGGCGCGGACCGGTTCGCCGACGCGGTGCGGCTGCAGGAGCAGCTGCGGATCCACCGCCCCGACGGCAAGGTCGTCCAGGGCGAGGTCGTCGACCCGCCGTCCGGCCCGCGCGGCCCGTCGGGTCCGTCCGGCCCGGACACCGGGTACCGCCCGCCGATCGCCCCCTGACGGACCGTCCGGCGCTCCCCGGTGCCGAGAGCGCCGGGGGAACGCCGCCGAGAACGCCGAAGGGCCCCGGGGGGAACCGGGGCCCTTCGGCGGTGGTGCAGGTCGTGCGGTGGTGCGGCGGAAGTCCGTCCGTCAGGCGGACTTGCGCGAGTCGCGCGGGTGGATCGCCAGGTTCATTCCTCCGGAGCGCAGGACGGCCAGGCGCTCGGCCAGGACCTCCTCCAACTCCTCGCGGGTCCGGCGCTCCATCAGCATGTCCCAGTGGGTGCGGGTGGGCTTGGTCTTCTTCTCCTCCGGCTCCTCGCCGTCGAGGAGCGCGGCCTCCTGACCGCAGAAGCGGCATTCCCACACCGAGGGGATCTCGGCCTCGACCGAGAACGGGACCTCGAATCGGTGTCCGTTCTGACATGCGTACTCGACGGTCTGGCGGGGTGCCAGGTCAATACCGCGGTCGGTCTCGTAGCTGGTCGCCCCGAGTCGCGTGCCGCGGAGAGCTCGCTCGCTCATGAATCGTGCCTCCCGGGCTTCTTGCCCACAGGACTAGTGGTCGCTGTCTTCGTCGCTGGGTCCAACGCTCGACCTCCGACGAAGATTCCCGTCCGGGACATACGTCGCCTGTCGTGCCGCCCCTGTTTGTACCCATGGTCGCCCGTTTTGTCACATCTGAGCGGTGTTATCACCCGGCGTGTCACATTTTGTGCACTTATGGTCCGGCGAAGTCCGCCGGGGCGACCGGCCCTCCCGACGGACGTTCTTACCAGACCGGGCGGGCCCGGCCCGGCGCGGCCTCCCCGGCCAACTCCCCGGCGGGCTTCCCGGCCGGTTCCCCGAGCGACTCCCCGAGCGGCTCCTTGGCCAGGTTCGCCGGAGCCGGCGCGGCGGCCGGCGCGGCCGCCTCGGTGCGGGTGTCGCGGTGCGGGAGCAGCGCGACCACGGCGTCCCGCAGCGGGGCCGGGGCGTCCTCGTCCAACGGGTCGACGGTGACCGGGACCTGGAGCCGGACCGGCGCCGCGGTGCCGATCCGGGCGTAGCCGCGCCCGGGCGGGGTGTGCGCGGCGGGCGCGATGTCCAGCGGGCCGCCGAGCGCGGCCGCGCCGGAGTCGGCGGTGACCGGGCCGAGCACCACCCGGGTGCGGGTGCAGGTGCGGACGGTCGCCGAGACCCGGTCCCGGGCGTCCAGCGCGTCCACGAACACCACCGTCACCCGGGCCGCGCGGCCGTGCCGCAGCGGCACCTCCAGCAGCTCCTGCGGGTCGGTGCGGCCCTCGGCGTGGGCGAGTTCGGACAGTTCGGTGAGGCGGTCGAGCAGGATCCACAGCGGCCGGGTGACGTCGGCGGGCGCGGCCAGCCCGTGGTGCCGGGCGGCGTTCAGCGCGACCAGCCGGCGCTCGGTCTCCTGCGCGCACCACTCCAGCGCGGCGAGCGCCCCGTGCAGGCTGGTCTCCACGGTGTGCACGCCCGGACGGTTCACCAGGCAGGCGTGCTCGCCGGTGCTCGCCCCGTCCACCACCACCAGGTCGCCGTGCGGCAGCGCCTGCAGCGCGATCGAGCGCAGCAGCGTCGAGGTGCCGTGGCCGGGCGCGCCCAGTGCCAGCAGGTGCGGCTCGGCCGAGCGCGGCCCGACCCGCCAGATCACCGGCGGCTGCTGCTCGTTGACGCCGCCCTGCTCGACCGGGATGGTGCGGTGGCTGCCCGCGCCGTCGGTGAAGCCCAGCACGATCTCGCCCGGCGCGGTGACGAAGCGCTGCGCGGCGATGTCGGCGGGCAGCGGGGAAAGCGCCGCCACCCGCAGCCGGTTGGACTCCTCGTCCCAGTCGAAGCGGTACTCCCGCGAGCGCCCCGCCTTGCCCTGCACCACCTGCTCGATCCGGGCCCGGGCGGCCGGCTCGGTGTCGGTGAAGTACGCCGGGTAGGCGATCTCCAGCGCGGCCAGCCGACCGTCCGGGTCGAACGCCCACTCGCTGAACGCCGACTTCCACTCGCCGTCCACCCGGTACAGCGCCCCCGGGTCGTCGTAGCCGCCGAAGTACGGGGTGAGCGCCGCGTACAGGGCGGGCAGCTTGACGTCGGCGGCGTCCGGCTCGGGTGCCGCCGGGGCCTTGGGGCTGCGGCCGACCCAGGCGGCGGAGGCGACCAGGGCGGCGATCGCCAGCAGCGGGCCGTGCGGCAGCAGGAAGACGCCGAGCACGACGGCCGCGCCGACCAGCAGCGTCGGGCCGCGCCGCTCCTTCGGGGTGGCCGCCCAGCGGGCCTTGGCCCAGTCGGCGTGGCGGCGCAGGCCGCGGCCGATCAGGGCCAGCGGCGCGAACACGTCGGCGGCGTGGTCGCCGGCGCTGCGGGCGAGGTCGCGGCCCCGGGTGAAGTGGCGGGTGAGGGACATGCGGGCTCCGGAGGGCGGGGAGGGCGGGGAGAACGGGAAGGCGAGGGCCGGTGGCGGGGACGGGGACCGGCCGGGGGAGGGGCCGGGAGCTGACGGGGAATCAGCTCCCGGCTGGCAGAAGGCCCGGGGCGGTGGGATGTCCGCGCCCGGGCCGTGAGGAGCAGGGACCGCTCAGAACTTCAGGCCGCCGATCAGGCTGGCCAGGCTCGCGCCGCCCGCCTGGATGCTCGGGGCGATCGAGGAACCCGCGACGTAGAAGCCGAACAGCGCGCACACCAGGGCGTGCGAGATCTTCAGCCCGTCCCGGCGGAAGAAGAGGAAGGCGATCACGCCGAACAGGACGATGCCGGAGATGGAGAGAATCACGGGATTGCTCCTCACGAGGGGCGGGGACAAGGTGACAGAAAGTGCCTCAATGGTGACAAAAAGTAATAGATGATGGGGTGCGGCAAACGGGTGGATCTCACCCGGGCACCCGGATCGGCGGTATACGTCCCGCAGTTCGACGGTGCACAGGGCCAGTGGATCGCACCGGCGCACTCAGGCGTCCCCGCGCGGGGCGCAGCCGCGCCCCGCACACCCGGAATTCGCCCGAACGGCCGTGCCGCACCACGCCGTACCGGTCCGCGGGGGCGTCCGCTAGCGTTCGCGGTGGCACGACCAGGACGAACCGCGGCCCCCGGGCCGCGCACCCGGAAGGCGGAACACCCCTCATGACCGACCCCACCGCGCGGGCCGACGGCGCCCCGCAGCCCGACGAGGACGTCATCGCCCTGGCCGGCCGGCTCTTCGACGCCGCCCGCACCGGGGACGCCGCGCTGCTCGCCGCCTACCTCGACGCCGGCACCCCCGCCAACCTCACCAACGACCGCGGCGACACCCTGCTGATGCTCGCCGCCTACCACGGCCACGCCGCCGCCGTCACCGCCCTGCTGGAGCGCGGCGCCGAGGCCGACCGCGCCAACGACCGCGGCCAGACCCCGCTGGCCGGCGCCGTCTTCAAGGGCGCCACCGAGGTCGTCGACGCCCTGCTCGCGCACGGCGCCGACCCGCGCGCCGGGGCGCCCTCCGCGCTGGACGCGGCCCGGATGTTCGGCAAGGACGAGCTGGTCGCCCGCCTCACCCGCGCCTGAGCGCCCCTCCCGCCCCCGGACACCTGCGCACCGCGGGCCGGGGGCGGGCCCGTACCCTTGGGCGCCATGGAGATCCGCACCACCGGCTTCGGACACCCCGACGCCCAACAGCTCGCCGCCGAGGTCCAGCAGGAGTACGTCCGCAGGTACGGCGACGGCGACCAGACCGCCATGCACACCGACCACTTCGACCCGCCCGCCGGGCTGTTCGTGATCGGCTACCAGGACGGCCGGCCGGTGGCCTGCGGCGGATGGCGGGCCAAGGAACGCGACGAGGACGGGCTGCGCGACGGCGACGCCGAACTCAAGCGGATGTACGTCGTCCCCGACGCCCGCGGCCGCGGCCACGCCCGCGCCGTGCTGCGCCACCTGGAGGCCGCCGCCCTCGCCGCCGGGCGCACCCGGCTGGTGCTGGAGACCGGCACCCTGCAGCCCGAGGCGATCGCGCTCTACGGCTCCGAGGGCTACGCCGAGATCCGCAAGTTCGGCTACTACAAGGACCACGAGCAGAGCGTCTGCATGGGCAAGGAGCTCGCCGCCGTTCCCGCGGCGCAGCCCCGCTGACGTGCGGCGGCTGTAACTTTCTTGACCACAGGGCCAGTTGGGGCGGCCGCGGACCCGGAGCACCGGGCCGCGGCCGCTGCGTGTTTTCCGTCTCCCGCCGCAGGTCGGGGCGGTGGGTGTCGAAGGACAGTCGAACGCCCGTCGAAATTTTCGGAGCCGGGCAGGTGGCGGCGGCCGGCGGCCGGCCGCGGCGCTCCGTTGCCGGTGGCGCGCGGGCGGCCGTACGGTCCGTGCACCCCACCCACCCCTGGAAGGACCCACCATGGCTGCACAGTTGCGCGCAGCTCGCCGCCCGGGCGCGCCCTCGCGGCACTGGCCCTCGCCGCCGCCGGCGGACTGCTGGCCGCCGCCACCGTCGGCAGCGGACCGGCCGGCGCGGCCGGCACCACCCTGCGCGACCTCGCCGAGGCCAAGGGCAGCTACTTCGGCACCGCGCTGACCCAGTCCAACCTGAACAGCTCCACCATCACCGCCATCGCCGGCACCCAGTTCGACATGGTCACCCCCGGCAACGAGATGAAGTGGGACACCACCGAGTCCTCCGCCGGGAACTTCAACTTCGGCCCCGGCGACCAGATCGTCTCCTTCGCCAAGGCCCACAGCATGCGGGTGCGCGGCCACACCCTGGTCTGGCACAGCCAGCTGCCCAACTGGGTCAGCAGCCTGCCCACCGCCCAGGTGCAGGCCGCGATGGAGAACCACATCACCACCGAGGCCACCCACTACAAGGGCCAGGTCTACTCCTGGGACGTCGTCAACGAGCCCTTCAACGAAGACGGTTCGCTGCGCACCGACGCCTTCTACAACGCGATGGGCTCCGGCTACATCGCCGACGCGCTGCGCACCGCGCACGCCGCCGACCCGAACGCCAAGCTCTACCTGAACGACTACAACATCGAGGGCCTGGGCGCGAAGAGCGACGCCATGTACCAGCTGGTCTCCTCGCTCAAGCAGCAGGGCGTGCCGATCGACGGCGTCGGCTTCGAGAGCCACTTCATCGTCGGCCAGGTCCCCAGCACCCTGAAGGCCAACATCCAGCGCTTCACCGCGCTCGGCGTGAACGTCGCCATCACCGAGCTGGACGACCGGATGCCCGTCCCGGCCAGCGCCGCCAACCTCGCCCAGCAGGCCACCGACTACGCCTACGTGGTCAACTCCTGCCTGGCGGTGAGCGGTTGCGTCGGCGTCTCGCAGTGGGGCGTGGGCGACCCGGACTCCTGGATCCCGGGCTTCTTCTCCGGCTACGGCGCGGCCACCATGTACGACGACAACTACCAGCCGAAGGCCGCCTACAACGCGGCGGTGACGGCGCTCGGCGGCAGCACCTCCTCGCCGTCCCCGTCGTCCTCCTCCTCGGCCTCGCCGTCGCCGTCCTCTTCGCCCTCCTCGTCGCCCTCCTCCTCGCCGTCGGTGCCGCCGACCGGCGCGGCCTGCAAGGTCAGCACCCAGGTCAGCGCCTGGAACACCGGCCTGACCGAGAACGTGACGGTCACCAACACCGGCGGCAGCGCCGTCAACGGCTGGAAGCTGACCTTCACGCTGCCCGGCGGGCAGAGCGTCACCAACGCCTGGAACGCCACCGTCAGCCCGGCCACCGGCCAGGTCAGCGCCGTCAACCTGGCGTACAACGCGGCGATCCCGGCCGGGGGCTCTACCACCTTCGGCTTCCAGGCCAACCACACCGGCAACGCTGCCGCGGCCGGCGGCTTCGCCCTCAACGGGGTTTCCTGCACGGCCGGTTGAGCCGAACCGGGTGAGAACACCCAGGGAGCCGGGTGAACTCTTCCGGAGAGGCTGAACCGGTGGGCCGCACCGGGCGGAACGACCCGAACGGGGCCGGGCCGACCGGAGCCCGGGGCGGCCGGACCGGGCCGGGCGGACGCGGGGCCGTGCCATGGGGGCGGTTCCGCGGCCGTCCGGTCCGCTCGGTGACCGGGCGCCCGTACGGGTGGCGCCCGGCGGCGCGGTGCGGGGCGGTGCGGCGCCCCCACCGCGCTCTTTCGCGTTCGCGGCGGGCGGCGTGGCGTGGCGCGTGGTGCGGGGGTGGGGTGCGGGGTGCGGGGTGTGGCCGGTGGCGGGCGGAAAATGTCTGGCGGCGGGTGGTGCGGTGGGGCAGGGTGGCGGTCGATGGCAAACGAGAACGAGAACGAGACCGCGGAGACGGACGCCGGGCCGGGTGCAGCGGCGGATACCGGGGCGGACGAGGCCGGGGTGCTGGGGCCGGTCGTGCAGCGGCTGGCCGGGGTCGGCGGGATCGTCGGGGTCTGTCTCGGCGGCAGCCGGGCGCGCGGTACCCACACCGCCGGGTCCGACTACGACCTCGGCCTGTACTACCGCCCCGGGCAGCTCGACACCGGCGCGCTGCGGGAGGTGGCCGCCGAGCTGGGCGGCCGGCCGGTGGAGGTGACCGAGCCCGGCGGCTGGGGCCCCTGGGTGGACGGCGGCGCCTGGCTGGACATCGGCCCGGCCCGGGTCGACTGGATCTACCGGGACGTGCAGCGGGTGCGCCACTACGCGGCCGAGGCCCGCCACGGCCGGTACGTCTCCGGCCAGCAGCCCGGCCACCCGTACGGCGTGCCGTCCTACGCGTACGTCGGTGAGCTGGCGCTCGCCCGGGTGCTGGCCGACCCCGACGGGGAGCTGGCTGCGCTGCGCGGCGAAATCGGCGCGTTCCCGGCCGAGTTGACCCGGACGCTGGAGGCCGACGCGGCCTGGGAGGCCCCGTTCGCGCTGGCCAACGCGCGCAAGGGGGCCCGGCGCGGGGACGCCGGGTACGTCGCCGGGTGCCTGTTCCGGGCCGTCGGCCTGCTGGTGCACGCGCTGCACGCGCGGGCCGGGCAGTGGCTGGTCAACGAGAAGGGCGCGATCGCCTCGGCCGGCCGACTGCCGTGCGCGCCACCGGAGTTCGAGCGGCGCGCGCAGGAACTGTTCGCGCCCGGCGGCACCGACCCGGCGAGCCTGGCGGCCGTCCTTGACCGGGCCGAGGAACTGGCCCGCGAGGTGCTGGCCGGAGCGGAAGGAACCCGATGACAGTCACCGAACTCGCCACCCCCAGGCTGCTGTTGCGCCAGTGGCAGGACGAAGACCTGGACCGGTGGGCCGAGTTGAACGCCGACCCGCAGGTGCGCCGGTACTTCGGCACCCTGCTCGACCGGGAGCAGTCCGCCGGCTCGCTCGAGCACTTCCGGACCGAACTGGCGCAGCGCGGCTGGGGCTGGTGGGCGGTCGAACTCCGTTCGGAGCGCCGCTTCCTGGGCTTCGCCGGGCTCGACCCGGTCGACCCGGAGATGCCCTTCGACGGCGTCGAGGCCGGCTGGCGGCTGCACCGCGACGCCTGGGGCCACGGCTACGCCACCGAGGCCGGCCGGGCCGTCCTCCGGTACGGCTTCGAGGAGTTGGGCCTGACCGAGATCCTGGCCGTGATCGCCGCCGGGAACACCCCCTCGCGGGCGGTCGCGGAGCGCCTCGGCATGGTGCACGACCCGGCCGCCGACTTCCTCGACCCGAGCGTCCCGCCCGGCCCGCAGCAGCACGCGGTGCTGTACCGGCTCGCGAAGGGCTGACGGGACGTCAGTTTTTCCTGTCTCCTTGGTGGTTGTCTGTAGTCAGGAGATGGTGGGCGCGGCGCACCAGGGTGGTGAACCGGTCGGGGTCGGTGAGGCTGAGCAGGTGCCCGCCCCGGGTGTGGAACAGGCGGGCCGGGGTGCCGGCGGTGCGGGTGGCGGCGAGGAAGCGCCGCTCGTCGGCGCGGAACGGCAGGTCGGTGCGGCCGTTGAGGTAGAGGGCCGGGACGGTCAGCCCGGCCGCCATGGCGAGGAAGTCGTGGCGGCGCAGCTCGGCGACGCCCTGGGTGAGGGCGGGCAGGTGGAAGCCCCCCGCGAGGACCGCCTCGGCGGACTCCGGCGGGAGCATCCGGCGCATCGCCCGGGCCTGGAGCCGCGCCGAACGCTCCGGCCCCAGCAGGTCGCCCAGCCGTCCGGCGGTGGCGTACGCGGCGGCCAGCGGGCCGGTGGTGCGGGCCGTGCAGCCGTGCAGCAGGACCGCGCCGACGTCCTCGGGGTGGCGGACGGTGTGGGCCAGCGAGGTGAACCCGCCCAGGGACAGTCCGGCCAGCAGCGGTCGCCGCCCGGTCGCCGCACGGGCCTCCCGGACGGCCAGGCGGACGGCGTCGACGGCCGCGTCCAAGGTGAACGGCCGTGCGGCGAGGGCGCCGTGGCAGGGCAGGTCCGGCGTGCTGACCCGGAAGTCCGGGGCGAGGCGGCGGGCGTGCGGACGCCACATGGTGGCGGACAGCCGGATGCCGTGCACCAGAACCAGCGGAGGAGCGGTGTCCGGGCCGAACACGGTCAGCCCGGGGGCGATCTGGCGTCCGGTCACGGGGTGTGCTCCGATCGGTCGGGGGTGGGGAGGGGATGCGGCGGGGGCGGGGCTGGGCGGTTCTCGGACCGTAGTGTGGTGCTGTGTGCTGCCGGTCGGTCGGGTGGTCCTGTGTGGCGGTTACTCCGGGTCGGTGGTGTGCTGTGCCGCCGCCGTGAGCATGTGTTCCTGGATCAGGCCCAATACGTCGGCCGCGTGGCCGAGTTGCTCCGGAGGGGTGGCGTCGAAGGTCTCGGCGAGCAGGTCGCAGCGGGCGGACCGGACCAGGGCCAGCGCCCGGCGGCCCTCCTCGGTGATCGCGATGACGCCGGATCGGCCGTCGGCCGGATCGGTGCGGCGGCTGACCAGCGCGTCGGCGCGCAGCCGGCGCAGTTGCAGGGAGGCCGTCGAGATGTCGATGCGCAGGCACTCGGCGATGTCGGAGACCCGCATCGGGCCCGCCGCCTCGAAGTGCTCCAGCAGTCGCAGCGAGCTGGACGGCATGTCGAACCCGGAACGGCGGGCCACCTCGGTGCGGATGTGCCTGCTCTCGCTCCACCGGACCAGCGCGGACAACGCCAGCTCCAGTCGGGCCAGTTCGCGGGCCACGGCGGACGGTGGAGTGGGGGTTGCGGTCACCCGCCCAGCCTACCGGGCCGGCCGGCTCCACCTTGGACAGCAGGTAACTCGCCTGCTGGGCCTGCTGGTTGCCCCGCACGCCCGCGAATGCTTTGATGCATCAAAGCATTTGGCGCCGGGAGGGGAACGAGCCATGGCCACAGCAGTGATCACGGGTGGGACGGACGGCATCGGCCGCGCCCTCGCCACCGCCTACCTGGAGCGCGGGCACCACGTCCTGGTGGTCGGCACCGACCCGGCCAAGGGCGAGGCGTTCCGGGCCGACGCCCACCGGCGCGGCGCGGGCGGACGGGCGCACTTCCTCACCGCGGACCTCAGCCTGGTCGCCGAGAACCGCCGTCTGATCGCCCACGTCGCCGCGCACCACCCGGCGGTGGACGTCCTCGTCCTGGGGGCCCGCTACCACCGTTCCACCAGGGCCGAGACCGCCGACGGCCTGGAGAGCAACTTCGCCCTCTTCTACCTCAGCCGCCACCTGCTCTCGCACGGCCTGCTGCCCCAACTGCGGCGCTCCGCAAGCCCCGTGGTGCTCAACTTCGGCGGCGCCGGACTGGCCGGCCCGGTCCGCTGGGACGACCTCCAGCTGCGCCGCGACTACCCCGGCACTGGTGCCCTCGGTCACGGCGGGGCCCTGTGCGACCTGCTGGCCGCCCACCTCGCCCACCTGCACCCCGACGTGCCCCAGGTCGTCAACCACCCCGGCGTGGTCGCCACCAGCTTCGCCGGCGAGTACGACCCCGCCACCGCCGCCCACGTCGACCGCCTGCGCGTCCACGGCAAACCCGTCACCGAGGCGGTCGCCCAGATCCTCCCCCACCTCGACTCACCCTCCGGCCCCCTCACCGCCGTCCTGGAGGGCCGCCGCGTCCCCACCGACACCCCCGCCTTCGACCCCGCCGCCGCCCGGCGCCTGCACGCGGTCACCGAGCAGCTCCTCGCCGCGCTGCCGGGTGTGGTTGAGGATCAGGAGGGCGGTGCGGTGACGCGGTAGGCGGGGGATGAGCCGCTGGAAGTGGAGGGCGGCCTGCACGTGGTCACCGAGCAGTTCCTTGCCGCGCTGCCGGCCCCCGCCCGGGTGTGTGGGTGGGGGCCGGTGGGGGCGGCGGGGGTCAGAGGAGGGTCTGCCAGTAGTACCAGAAGCGGTTGAGGATCAGGAGGGCGATGACGAAGTAGGCGGCGGTGGGGACGAGCCACTGGAAGCGGAGGGCGGCCAGGCGGCGGAGGAGGGCGGGGGCGGGGAGGACTCCGGTGCGGAGGTTGTGGAGGGTGGTGTACCAGAAGGTGGTGATGACCACGGCCCACACCACCATGCAGTAGGGGCAGAGGGCGCCGATCTCGTAGAGGGTCTGGTCGATGAGCCAGGCGACGAAACCGAGGCCGAGGAGGGTGCCGGCCTGGAGGGAGAGCCAGAACCAGCGGCGGTGGGCGGCTCCGGCGAGCAGGCCCGCGCCGACGGCGGCGAGGGCGCCGAAGGCGGCCAGGCCGATCAGCGGGTTGGGGAAGCCGAAGGCCGAGGCCTGGGCGGTGCGCATGACGGAACCGCAGCTGATGATCGGGTTGATGTTGCAGCTGGGCTGGTAGGCCGGGTTCTCCAGCAGCCTGAGCTTGTCGAGGGTGAGCACGGCAGAGGCGGCCAGGCCGATCAGGCCGCCGATCAGCAGGAGCCAGGCGTAGCCGCGGGAGGCGCCGACCGGGCCCCGGGGCGTGGTGGTGGGGGCGGTGGTCATCGGGTCACCCGCCGATGGTCTGCTTGACCAGGGCGGTGAACTGGTCGCCGGTGAGCGGCTTGCCGTCCTGGCCGATCACGGCGAGCTGCTTGCCGTCGAGCTTGACGGTGGGGGTGCCGGAGACGCCGCTCTTGTTGAAGGCGGTGGAGACCTTGGCGGCCCAGCCCTTGTAGGTGCCGTCGGTGACGGCCTTGGTGAACGCCTCGGTCTTCAGGCCGGGGACCTGCCCGGCGAGGTCGAGGAGGTGGTTGACGTCGCCGAAGCCGTCCTCGCTCTCGGCGGGCTGGTTGGCGTACAGCACGTCGTGGAACGCCTTGAACTTGTCGACGCCCTCGTTGAGCGCCGCGCCCGCCGCGGCCAGCGCGGTCCTGGAGCCCTTGCCGCCCAGGTTGCCGTCCAGGAACGTGGCCAGGTGGTACTCGATCTTGTAGTCGCCCTGGTCGGCGAGCTGCTGGACGGTCTTGCCGGCCGAGGTCTCGAACGCCTGGCAGACCGGGCAGCGGAAGTCCTCGTACACGGACAGGGTGTGCGGGGCGTCGGCCTTGCCGTAGACGACCACGGTGTCGTCGGCGGGGCTGGTGTTGGCCGGGGCGACGGCGGAGGCCGTCGCGGTGCCGTCGTCCTTCGAGGCGCCGGCGACGGCGAGGGCGGTGCCGCCGGCGAGCACGGCGACGGCGGCGGCGATCGACACGCCGATGGTCAGGCCGCGGCGGCGCTTGGCGGTCCGGGCCTCGGCCTGCTGGGCCTGCTTGAGGCGCTCGCGGGCGGTGGACTGCGGGTTCTGCCGGTTCTGCGGGTTCTTCTGGCTCTTCTGGTTCTGCTGGTTCTTCGGGGCGGTGGTCATGGTGATCCGTCGTCTCCTCGGCACCCGTCGGCGGCGCGACGCGGCCCGTGCCGGAGCAGGGCGCGGCGGGGCGCGGGTGAAAGAAAGGGGGAGGGCGCGCCTCGGTGGGCGGCCGGGACGGAACGCGTCCGGGTGACGGTCCGTCAGCTGGCGAAGGCCGGCTGCGGGGGACCGCGACGCGGAGCGGGGGAGAGGGCGAAGACCTGCGGGCTGCGGGCGGCGGGTTCGGTACCCGGGGACGGCAGCAGCGCGGCCGGGCAGCCCGGGCGGACGGCCAGCAGCAGCGTGCGCCACGGTGCGGGCAGCAGCCGGGCCAGCGCGTCCAGCGCCTCGGCGACGCCGGAGATCGCGGCGTCCGCCAGCCGCAGCCAGGCCGCGGCGGCCAGCGCCAGCGCCAGGTGCACGGCCAGCACCAGCAGGCGCAGCAGGCCCGCCGAGTTGTGCGTCCACTGCGCGAACAGCTCCGAGCCGCCCACCGAGTCGCCGCCGCAGACCAGCAGGTCCACGCCCCGGGCGGGGCGCGCACAGGCGTCCTGGCCGAGGTTGAACGCGGTGTTCAGCAGCAGCTCCACCGGCACCAGCACGGAGGACAGCAGCAGGAAACGGCGGCGCGCCCCGTCGAGGACCACCGCCAGCAGGAAGACCGCGACGCTCGCCGCCGCGACCAGGGTGAGCGGCAGGGCACGCCCGGTGATCGCCACCTGGCCGAACGCGGCCAGCGGCACGGCGAGCGCGGTGAACACCGCGCCCCGCAGGGCCTTGGTCGCGTGAATGCCGGTCATGGTGTTGGAGTATGGCACGCCGAAGGTCCCGGCGACGAGGGCCGAACAGCCCCCGCCGCGCGCACCCGATCTGTGAATAAGCCCTGGATAAAAGGGGCGTGGGGCGGGTGGGGCACGGGCGGCGGGGGGTTCGGGGGAGGGAACGGGGAGGCGCCGCGGACGGCCGGGGGTGGGGAGGGTCACGCGGCCCGGGTGGCGCTCACCACAGTTCGACGCTGTGCGCCCGCACCCGTTCAGCGAGGTCGGAGAGCACCTCGTCGGCCGGACGCGGACCGAGCCGCCGCCCGTCCCGCAGCCGGAGGGACAGACTGCCGTCGGCGGCCTCCCGGGGGCCCAGCACCACCTGGTACGGGGCCAGCCGCGCCGCCCGCACCCGGGCCCCCAGCGAACCGCGCTCCGCGCCCAGCACCTCGGCCCGCAGGTCCAGCTCCAGGCAGCGGGACGCCAGCGCGGCCGCCGCGTCCGCCTGCTCCGGGCCCAGCGGCAGCACTGCCAGCTGCACCGGCGCCAGCCAGGCCGGGAACGCCCCGCCGTGCCGCTCGATCAGGTGCGCCACCGCCCGCTCCACGCTGCCCACCACCGACCGGTGCACCATCACCGGCCGGTGCCGCGCCCCGTCCGCCCCGACGTACCGCAGGTCGAACCGCTCCGGCTGGTGGAAGTCGACCTGCACGGTGGACAGGGTCGACTCCCGCCCCGCCGCGTCCACCACCTGCACGTCGATCTTCGGCCCGTAGAAGGCCGCCTCGCCGACCCCCTCCTCGTACGGCACGCCCAGCTCCGCCAGCACCCGCACCAGGATCGCGGTCGCCCGCTCCCACAGCTCCGGGCGCGCCACGTACTTGCCGCCCGGCCCCGGCAGCGACAGCCGGTAGCGGGACGGGACCACGCCCATCGCCCGGTACGCCGCCGCGATCAGCTCCAGCGCGCCGCGCACCTCCGCCGCCGCCTGCTCCAGGGTGCAGAACACGTGCGCGTCGTTCAGCCGGATCGCCCGCACCCTGGTCAGCCCGCCCAGCACGCCCGACCGCTCGGAACGGTACATGTCGCCCAACTCGGCTATCCGCAGCGGCAGTTCGCGGTAGCTGCGGGAGCGGGAACGGAACAGCAGCGCGTGGTGCGGACACAGGCTCGGGCGGAGCACCAGCTCCTCGCCGGGGCCCATCTCCAACGGCGGGAACATGTCCTCCCGGTAGTGCGCCCAGTGCCCCGAGAGCTCGTACAGCTCGCGCTTGCCCAGCACCGGCGAGTACACGTGCCGGTAGCCCGCCCGCCGCTCCAGGGCGCGGACGAAGTCCTCCAGGCTCTGGCGCACCACGGCGCCGTCCGGCAGCCAGTACGGCAGGCCGGAGCCGATCAGCGGATCGGTGTCGAACAGGCCCAGCTCGCGGCCGAGCCGGCGGTGGTCGACGGCGGGAGAGTCGGGAGAGTCGGGAGAGTCGGGAGAAGAGGGGGCGGCGGGGGTGATGCGGTCGGACACGGTGGTCTCCTCGGAGGGGAAGGCGAGGGGACGAGTGCCGTGGGGGGCGTGCGCGCACGCGAAAGCCCCGGAGCACTCGGCCCCGGGGCTCGCACACAGCGGTCAGCGCGCCGGGACACTCTCCGGCGTCGTCGTCAGCATCGCAGCGCGCTTCATGCCCGCCACCGTAGCCGCCCGCCCGGCGACCGGCACCCGAATATCGGGCCTGCGGCCGGCGGCACCGTGCCACCATGACGCGGTGACCGACCCGACCGCGCCGATCTCTCCGATTTCCCCGACCGCGCCGATCTCCCCGACCGCGCTGACCGTGCCGATCTCCCCGGCCTCCCCGACCGCGCCGGGAGAACCGCACACCACCCTGCTGCGCGGCATCGCCGCCAACCCCAACGCCGGTACCGCGGTCCTCACCCGGCTGCTCGCCCCCGCCGCCGGACCCGCCTGGAGGATGTTCGGCCGCCGACCGCTGCCCGCCGACTTCGTCGACACCGCGCTCGACCACCCCGAACGCCGCGTCCGCAGCGCGGTCGCCGCCAACCCTTGGCTCTCCGACGCCCACTGCCTGCGGCTGGTCCGCGACCCCGCCGACCTGGTCGCCTGCCAGGCCGCCACCGGCCCCGGCGCCCGGCTGCGCCCCACCCCGCTGCCCGACGCCGCGATGGAACTGATGCTGCTCGGCACCTGGCCGCGCGAGACGGAGTTCCTCACCCGCAACGAGATCCTCGGCGAGCTGTACTCGCTCGGTGTGCTCCGCAGCGCCTTCCGCCGCCGGATGGCCCAGCACCCCGAACCCGAACTGCGCCGCCAAGCCTGCCAGTTCATCGGCGCCCTGCCCCCGGACCGGCGCGCCGCACTGCTCGCCGACCCCGACCCGGACGTCCGCGCCGAAGCCCGACGGGTGGCCACGCCGACCCTCCTGGAGCCGGAGGAACTGGTCGACGCCGTCCCGCGCACGCTCCAGGGCCTCTACCAGATCCGCCTGCTGCCGCCCGACCTGCTCGCCGACGCACTCGCCGCCCGTGACTACCTGAGCGCGCTCGCCCGCAACCGGCACCTGCCGCCCGACGCCGTTCGCACCCTCGCCGCCGACCCCGACCCGGAGGTCCGGCGCCTGATCGCCCGTCACCCCGCGCTCACCCCCGACCTGATGGTCGATCTCGCCACCGACCCGGACCCCGACGTCCGCCACCGCCTGGCCGGACATCCCGGCCTCACCCCCGCCCTGATCGACACCCTCGCCGCCGACCCCGACCCCGGGGCCGCCGCCCGCGCCGCCGCCGACCCCGCCCCGCGCGACCCCGCCCGCAGCCAGGTCCTCGACGAGGTCGACCCCCGCCCGACCCCCGAACGGTTCCGGCGGATCGACTACGGGATCGTCGACGAGCCCATCGACCCGCCCGACCCCGATTGGTACCACGCCTGCGCCCGCTCCCCGCTCCCGCTGCTGCGCCGCGCCGCCGCCACCTGCCCGCACCTCGACGAGCTGACGGTCAGTCAACTCGCGCAGGACGAGGACCCGGAGGTGCGCCATCTGCTCGCCCTGTACCACCTCGGCGCCCCGCCCGCCCTGCTGCTGGAGACCCATCTGCAACACCCCGAGCACCGCAAGCGCCTCCGGCTGCGCCCCGACTTCCCGCGGACCGGACTGCCGCTCGGACTCGCCCGCCACCCCGACCCCGAGGTGCGCGAACTCGCCGCCGCCGACCCGGAGTTCGACGGAGACCCGGAGGAACTGCTGGCCGACCCGCACCACCTCGTCCGGCTGGCCGCCGCCACCAACCCTCGACTGCGCCCGGAACGGGTCACCGAGCTGCTCGCCGACCCCGAACTGCGCGAAGGGGCCGCCGCCAACCCGCAGTTGGGGGAGGAACGGCTGCACGCCCTGCTGGACGGGGTGCTCGGGACGCGGGAGGAGGCGGCAGGTCAGGACGTCCCGGTGTAGCGGCGGGTCAGACCGTCCCGGCGTAGCGGCGGGCCAGGGCGGCGACCGCGTCGGCGACGGCGCGGCGCAGCGCGGGCGGGGCCAGCACCTCCGCGTCCGGGCCGAGGCGCAGCAGGTCGGAGACGGCCACCGGGGTGGACTCGACGGGGAGTTCGACCACCGTCCAGCCCTCCTCGTCGGGCGGGCCCGCGCTCCGGGCGGCGTCGGCGCCGGAGCGGCCGAACTGGACCGGCAGCAGGCCCAGTGCGCGCGGGGAGACCCGGACGGTGGCCGTGTCCTGGTGCAGCATGCCCGCCAACTCGCGGGTGACGGACGCCCAGTGGGCGGCCAGGTCGAAGTCCGGCGGGCGCTCGAAGGGCTCGGCGGCTACCTCGGCGGACAGGATGCGGGAGACCCGGTAGGTGCGGAGGGAGGGCGGAGCGGGAGAGGGGGAGGGGGGAGTCGGGGAGGAAGGGGCGGGGAGGGCCACCAGGTACCAGATGCCGCTCTTCAACACCAGGCCCAGTGGCCGCAGTTCGCGGTGCACCTCGCCGCGCCAGCGCCGGTAGTGCACGCGCAGCACCCGCTGTTCCCAGACGGCTTCGGCGACCCGGGCCAGTTCCGGCACCGGGTCCGCATCCCGGAACCAGGAGGCCGGGTCGAGGTGGAAGCGGTCCTGCAACTGCCGGGTGCGGTCGGCGAGTTCGGCGGGCAGCGCGGCCTGCACCTTCAGCTGGGCGGTGGCCAGCACCGCACCCAGCCCCAGTTCCTTCGCCGCGTCCGGCACCCCGGCCAGGAACAGCGCACCCGCCTCGTCCCCGGTCAGTCCGGTGAGCCGGGTGCGGTAGCCGTCCACCAGTCGGTAGCCGCCGGTCCGGCCGCGCTCGGCGAGGACGGGCACGCCCGCCGCGCCCAGCGCCTCCACGTCCCGGTGCACGGTGCGGACCGAGACCTCGAGGGCCGCGGCGAGCTCGGCGGCCGTGCACAGCCCCCGGTTCTGGAGCAGCAGGAGCAGGGAGAGCAGACGGTCGGCGCGCACCCCGCCATCATCGCGCAGATCCGCCGGAATACCTGACAGAAGATGGCAGGTATGGCCGTCAGTGTTGGCAGTACGGCCCGCCCGGGAGGACGCGGCCGCGGCCCCTCGCTGCGCGGACCCGCCGCGCACCGGACGGAAGGACGGCGCCGTGACCGCACGTACTGACATCACCACCGACATCACCACCGACACCGACATCACCGCCGGCACCGACACCGCTGTTGCCGCCGAGGCGGTCACCACCAGCGGCAGCATCAGCTTCGCCAACTGGGAGGAGAAGGAGGCGGGTTCGAGCGGAGCAGGCCCGCGCACCGCGCACGCCTCGGTGGTCAACACCTTCTCCGGCGGCATCGAGGCCGCCGGCACCGCCTGCGACTACAGCATCGCCTACACGGTCGGCCACGCCGGGGTGTTCACCGGAATGGAGCTGGTCACCGGCAGCATCGACGGCCGCCCGGGCAGCTTCGTCCTCGAACAGCGCGGCACCTTCGCCGAGGACGGCACCATCCACTGCACCTTCACCGTCGTCCCGGGCAGCGGCACCGAGGGCCTGGCGGGGCTCACCGGCACCGGCGAGTACACCTGCCGCACCGGGCAGGCGTCCTTCCCCTACTCGCTCAGCTACCGGCTCTGAACGTCCTCTTTCGAGGTCTTCGGGCCCGGGCGGCGGGTTCTGTCGTTAGGGTGGTCGGTGTCCGTACGGTGCAGTTCCGCCCGGTAGGAGAGTCGCCTTGGCCACGGCCGCCCACAGTGTCCTTCCCGAACTCGACGCCGGGGCGTTCGCCCGCTGGCGCAGCGGCGGCGGGCGGGTGGTCGATCTGCTCGGCGAGGCCCGGGAGTTGGGGCCGGTGGCGGGCTTCCGGCTCGGGGACCGGCAGGTCGTGCTGGTGACCGGGGCGAGCCAGGTGCAGCAGGTGCTGGCGAAGAGCCCCGACACGTACGTGAAGCGCGGCCACCGACTCAAGCCGCTGCTGGGGGAAGGGCTGCTGTGCGCGGCCGGCGAACAGTGGCGGCGGCAGCGCAAGTTGCTGCAGTCGCAGTTCACCGGACGCGGCATCAAGGTGTACGAGCCGCAGATCCGTGCCGCGGTGGCGGCCGTCGCCGAGCGCTGGCGGGCGGCGGCCGCGGCGGGGGAGGTGCGGGAGATCGACGCCGACCTGCGGTACTTCTCGCTGGACGTGATCTGGCGCTCGCTCACCGCCCACCCGCTGGACCCGGAGACCCACCGGCGGCTGGTCTCCGCCGGGGACAGCTTCGCCGCGATCCCGGCGTTCGCCCCCGCGACCGGTGACACCGCCATCGACTTCCGGGAGGCCAACGAACACGTCGACCGGGTCGCCGAGCGGGCGATCGCGCTGGCCGGGGAGACGGACGAACAGCCCGGGGTGGTCCGGGTGCTGCTCCAGGCTGCGGCCGAACTCCCGGAATACACCGAGCGGTTGGTGCGCGACGAGCTGATGACGGTGGTGGTGGCCGGGTACGAGACCACCGCCACCGCGCTCAGCTGGCTGTTCCTGCTGCTGGACGCGCACCCCGAGCAGCGGGACCTGGTGCTGGCCGCCGGGCCGGCCGGCTCGGCCGAACGGTCCGCCGCGATCCGGGCGCTGATCGACGAGACACTGCGGCTGTACCCCGTCGCCTGGCTGATGCCGCGCTACGCGGCCGCACCGGACACGCTGGACGGCATCCCGATCGAGGCCGGGACGACGGTGCTGCTCTCCCCGTACCTGACGCACCGCGACCCCGAACTGTGGCCCGACCCGGAGGAGTTCCGGCCGCAGCGCTTCCTGGACGCCGAGCGGCGCCCCGCGCCCGGCGCGTACCTCCCGTTCGGGCTCGGGCCGCGGGCCTGCCTGGGCGCGCAGTTCGCCGTCCGGGAGATGGCGATGCTGCTGGAGGAGGTGCTGCCCGCGTTCCGGGCCGAGGTCCGGGAGGCCCCCGCCGGGGCCGGCTACGGGCTCACTGTGCACCCCGACGGGCCGGTCCGGGCGGTGCTGCACGCGGCGGGGGAGTAGGGGCGGAGCGGGGTCGGGAAGCAGGGGCGGAGCGGGGGGAGCAGGGGCGGGCGGGGCACGGGTGCTCGAAAACGGTTTGTCAGGCGGGTTGACGAACTGTCAGGATCCCGGGCCGTGGAATCTGTGAAGTCCGTGAAGTCTGTGAAGTCCGTGGAGTCAGGGCGTCCCGTTGCGTTGGTCACCGGCGTCGGCCGGACGGTCGGCATCGGGGCCGCCGTCGCCGAGCGGTTGGCCGCCTCCGGGTGGGACATCGCCTACAGCTACTGGACGCCGTACGACACCCGGATGCCCTGGGGCGTGGAGGGCGGGGCGGTGGAGGCCGTTGGCGCGGCGCTCGGTGCGCACGGCGCGCGGCACCTCGCGGTGTCGGCCGACCTGGCCGACCCGGAGGCGCCCGCCCGGCTGTTCGACCAGGTGGAGGCCGGGCTCGGCCCCGTCACCGCGCTGGTGCTGAGCCACGCCGAGTCGGTCGACTCCGGCCTGCTGGAGACCACGGTGGAGAGCTTCGACCGGCACTTCGCGGTCAACGCCCGGGCGAGCTGGCTGCTGATCCGCGAGTTCGGCCTGCGTTTCACCGGCGCGTTCGGCACCGGCCGGATCGTCGCCCTGACCAGCGACCACACCGTCGGCAACCTCCCCTACGGGGCCAGCAAGGGTGCCCTCGACCGGATCACCCGCGCCGCCGCCCGCGAGCTCGCCCACCTCGGCGTGACGGCCAACGCGGTCGACCCCGGCCCGACCGACACCGGCTGGATGAGCGAGCAGCACCGGGCCGACATGATCGGCCACACCCCGCTGGCCCGGCTCGGCACCCCGCAGGACGCCGCGCACCTGATCGACTTCCTCTGCTCGCCGCAGGGCCAGTGGGTCAACGGCCAACTCCTGCAGAGCAGCGGCGGGTTGAAGTAGCAGGACGGGAGGGGAGGGGGCGGGGCGAGCCGGCCTGGGCCGCGCCGGGCGGGGCGCGGGGGCGTCAGCCGCGGGGGCGGAGGCGGGACCGGGCGGCGGTGCCGATCAGGACGGCCAGGG
This sequence comes from Kitasatospora sp. YST-16, assembly GCF_026802215.1. Lineage (NCBI taxonomy): Bacteria > Bacillati > Actinomycetota > Actinomycetes > Kitasatosporales > Streptomycetaceae > Kitasatospora > Kitasatospora sp. YST-16. The sequence goes on along the minus strand of NZ_CP113837.1, from coordinate 682,400 downwards.
CGGTCAGCGCGGTGGCCGCGAGGAAGGGGCCGGTCGCGGGCGGGAGGGTGGCGGCGGCGAGCAGCGGGCCGGTGGCGGCGCCGAGGTTCAGGGCCGCCGTCGCGTACGAGCCCGCCATGGTCGGGGCGCCCGCGCCCTCGTAGAGGGCCCGGGCGATCAGGGTGGTGCCGACCGCGAAGGACAGGGCGCCCAGCAGCAGAACCAGGGGCAGCAGGACGGCCGGGTGCCCCGCGCCGAGGGCGAGCGCGGGCCAGCCGAGCAGCAGCAACGGGCCACCGAGGGCGAGGAGTTGGTGGGGCCGGGTGTCGGCCAGCCGCCCGGCCGCGGTCACCCCGAAGAAGGCGCCCGCGCCGAACAGCACCAGCACCACCGGCACCCAGCCGCGCCCCAGCCCCGCCGGGCCGGTGACCACCGGGGCGAGGAAGGTGAACGCGCCGAACGTCGCCGCGTTCACCAGCGCCGCCAGCAGCAGCGCCAACCGGAGCCGGGGGCGGGCGAGTTGCACCAGTTCGACGCGCAGCGCCGGGGCGGGCGAGCCGCCGGGGTCGGCCGGGACGCCCAGCAGCACTCCGACCGCCGCCGGTGCGCAGAGCACCGCGACCGCCCAGAACGCGGCCCGCCAGTCGAGCAGTTGGCCCAGCAGCGCCCCCGCCGGCACGCCCGCGACGGTCGCCGCCGTCGTCCCCGACAGCAGCACCCCCAGCGCCCGGCCCTTCCGGTCGGGGGCGACCAGCGCGGCCGCGGTCGCCACCGCCAGCGCCAGGAAACCGGCGTTCGCCAGCGCCGCCACCACCCGGGTGGCGAACAGCACCGCGAACGAGCCGGTCAGCGCGCCGACCGCGTGCGCCGCCGCGAACACCGCCACGAACCCGAACAGGCCGACCCGGCGCGGCCACCGGCGGGCCCACGCCGCCATCAGTGGCGCACCCGCCGCCATGCCCAGCGCGAAGGCGGACGCGAGCGTGCCCGCCGTCCCGACCGACACGTCGAGATCGGCGGCGAGGTCCGGCAGCAGGCCGGCCGGCATGAACTCCGAAGTGCCCATGGCGAACACGGCCAGGGCGAGCAAGTACAGGGCGAGAGGCATCGAAGGTGACTCCGGGGCGAACGAGAAACGGAAAAGGACGTCATCTCGTCACCGCCGCCGGCCCCCGGGGATCGGATCACTTCGGATCCCTGCCCGGACTCCGGTCCGGACCTCGGTCCGGACTCCCGCCCGGACCTCTATGCGGACCTCTGCCCGGACCTCTGTGCGGGCACCGTCGAGCGCCGCGCGGTCGTGCGCGGTCCGTGCTCAGCGGGGGTTCAGGACTTCCGGGGGCTGACGGCGTGACCGAAAGCCCCCACCTCGTCCGACTCGGGACTCACCACGCCCGCCACCCTACCCGCCTGTCGGACCGTCAGTCCTCGTGCTTGGCGGCCTTCGCCGCGCCGTGGGCCCAGCTCGCCAGCACCGCGCCCGCCACGGCGGCGAGGACGTGGACGGTGAGGCCGGCCGCGAACCCGCCCGGCAGCCAGCCGAGCAGCCCGGCGTCGGCGTGGTCGACGAGCTGGCGGATCGCGCCCTGGGCGCCGAGGACGAGCAGGACCATGCCGAGGCCCTGAAAGATGTCGTACTTCACCGTGACCGCCTCCCGGGGTTTCGCTGTGCTGGAGCCTGCCGTGCTGGGCCTGCCGGGATCGGGCTCGCTGGGCCCGAACGGCCGGTCGGGCTATTACCATGCACTTGCACTGTAATGGAGCGGGACCCGGTTTGCAATGCACTTGCATGGCAAACGGCGGGGGAGGCGGGAAGGAGACACCGTGCCGAAGATCGTCGACCACGAGCAGCGCCGGAGACGCCTGGTGGAGGCCGTCTGGGCGCTGGCGGTGCGGGGCGGCATCGAAGAGGTGACCCTGCGCAAGGTGGCCGACGAGGCGGGCGTCTCGATGGGGCAGGTGCAGCACTACTACCCCTCGATGCAGGCCCTGGTCCGCGACGCCCTCCACCGGGCCGTCCTGGCGGTGAACGCGAACATCGAGCACGCCGTCGCGGCGGCCGGCGCCACGGACCCGGAGACTGTGCTCCGCGCTTGCCTGCACGCCCTGATCGGCCCCGACCAGCAGAGCCGCCGGCTCATGCGGTTCTCCCTGGCGGTCGCGGGCCGGGCCGTCTCCGACCCCACGATGGCCGGAGTCCTGGCCCCGGGCGACGACGAACTGCTCGCCCTCACGGCCGGACTCCTCGCCGCGGCCCGGCAGGAACGCGGCGGCGCACCCCGCGGGGACGAACACCTGGACGCCGACATCTGCTGGTCGCTCGCCACCGCCCTCGGCGTGGACGTCGCCCTCGGCCACCGCACACCGGAGGCCGCCGCCCGCGTCCTCGACCACCACCTCGACCGGCTCCTGCAGCCGTAGCCGTAGCCGCGGAGAGTCGGACGGCTGGACGGTCGGACGGCCGGACGGCCCGCGGGGGCAGTGGGCGGTGGCGAGTTCCCCGGCCGGGAGGCGGCGCAGGGTGGCCGGGGCGACGGTGGTCAGGGTGTCGAGGGTGGACAGCACGTCCGGCAGGCCCGGCACCGGCAGCGAGGACGGCAGTGCGCCCAGCGCGATCTGGAACACCCCGGCCGGGATCACCGCCGCGACCAGGTCGGGAGGGGGAACTGCTCAGGGGCGCGAACTGCTCAGGAGTGGGAGCTGCGCCACTCCGCGACGACCGTCTCCACGTCCACCGGGGCGATGCCCAGCGGCGGGCCCTCGACCGGGCGGCGCAGTGCGGCCTCGATCCGGGCGTTGGCCTCGGCGAGACGGCTGCGCAGCAACGGTTCGGTCGGGGCCAGCCGCGCGGTGTCCAGCGCCTCCCGGAGCTCGGCCCGCAACGCGAGCGACGGCGGGAGGTAGGAGAGGCCCTCGCGCTCCATCTTCTCCCGGATCCACCACATCTCGTGGTACGGCTCGCCATCGTGGGCCAGCGGCTGCCCGGCACCGGGCAGGTCGTCGAATGCGCCGCGCTCGGCGGCCTCCCGGATCTGCCGGTCGACCCAGCTCTCGAACGTCACACCGGGGGGCTTGCGTTCCGTCATGCGGTCATCCTCCCGTACCAGAAGGGGCGTCCCCTCGATCCTACGGGAGCCCCGATCCCCCCGAGAGGGAGCACCGGAGGACAAGGGGCGTACCCCGCGGACCCGAGGGGCGCGCCCCGGACGCCGCAACTCAGCGGGCCCCGAACTCGCCCGCGACGGTAGCGGAGACGAAGCTCGCCCAGGCGGCGGGGGTGAAGCGGAGGACGGGGCCGCTGGGGTCCTTGGAGTCGCGGACGTGGCCGGGGTTGGCATCGTCGACCTCGATGCACTCGCCGCCGTTGCCGTTGCTGTAACTGCTCTTCCGCCAGCGGGCGGTGGGGCTCGGTGTCGTCATGGCGGGATCTTTCCAAGCGGGCGGGGAATGGAAACCCCGGCCCCGCCCCGTGCTGCTGGAGGGGCGGGGCCGGGGTGACGCCGGGTCAGATGTTGCCGAACTCGCCTGCAACGGTGGCGGAGACGAAGTCCGCCCAGGCGGCGGGGGTGAAGCGGAGGACGGGGCCGCTCGGGTCCTTGGAGTCGCGGACGTGGCCGGGGTGGGCGTCGTCGACCTCGATGCACCCACCGCCGTCGCCGTTGCTGTAGGTGCTCTTTCGCCACTGGCGGGCTTCGGTGGGATCGTTGGGCTGCATCGGTGCTAGTCCTTCCAACGCGGATCTGATCAGAAGCTCAGACTCCTCCGGGGACAACGCCTGAGCCCGCAGCCGATTGTAGAGTCCCTGCCGTTCCTTGACCTCCTGGGTTTCTTCGAAGATCAGTCCGCCGCGGCTGCTTTCCTCGTAGGCGAGTTGCTGACCGTTCGCCATCGTGAGCAACCACAGCGAGGCGTATTCGGAGTGGGCGCCCGCGCTGAACGGCAACACCTGTAGGAGCACGTTGGGTTGCTCCGCGATGGTCAGGATCGCTTGCAGCTGCTCCGTCATTTCTTCCGGGCCGCCGATCACCCTGCGGATGGCGGATTCGTCCAGGATGAACCAGTACCGGCACTCTTCGCTGTGCAGCCTCAGCTGCCGTCCGATCCTGGCGCGGACCCGTTCCTCGATTTCGTCCTGGGAGGCGTATGGATTGCCTGCGCGGAGCAGGCGCCGTGCGTGGTCCGGGGTTTGAAGCAGGCCGTGCACCATGGGGCTGTAGGACTCGTCAGTAACAGCCTGGTCGGCTGTTGTCAGGATCTCCTGGTACTTCGCCGGATGGGCCTCCTGCCTGGCGAGCGGGAGCATGCGGGCGAAGAAGCCGTCGGTCATGAAGATGCTGTCGAGCTTCTCCGAAAGGGTGTCGGGAACCTTCACGTCCCCGTTCTCGACCCGGGACATCGTGCTCGGGGAGAAGTGCACCGCCTCGGCGAGGCGGGCCAGTGGCCAGCCGCGTTCCGTCCGGAGCCGGCGGACTTCGGCGCCGTAGAAGTGCCGGGCGCTCTTGCTCGGGTTCACCTCGCGTTCCGGCCAGGCCATGGTTGCCCCTTTCCTCGATGTTGTCGGCGTTTCGTCGGCCCGCGTCGACATGCACGGACGTTGGATACCCGTTTCTCCAACTCGCCGAGGCTTCCCAGCGTAGCGCCGAGAGGTGAGGATCGGAGTACGGAAAGTGACTGCGGTGGGATGCGAACAGCGGTGCAGGACAGGAGATATGACGAACAGTCAGCAGAGAGCGGTCGAGCCGGTGCGCGGTGTGCTGCCGGTGGTTCGGGGGTGGCGGCCCGGGAGTGCGGAGTCGCGGGTGCGGGCGAGAGAACTGGCCGAGGAGTTACGGCAGTTGACGGGTGAGCGGCCCTCGGTGACGTGGGGTGGCGGGGGTGCGGTGCGGGTGTCGGTGCGGGTGCGGGAGTTGCGGGAGTGGGACCGGGCGGCGGCCGTGCTGGTGGTGCTGGCCCGGGGGGACCGGTACGGGCACCGGCGGACGGAGCGGTGGCAGTGCGTGTGGACCGAGGTCGGCGCGGCGGTGGCGGCGGTCGCGGTGGACGAGGAGGCGTGAGTGAGCGAGTTGGTCGAGTACTACCCGTACGGCGTGTACGGGCTGCACTGGGAGGCGACGGCGGTGGACGAGCAGGACGAGATCCGGGGCGTGGTGCTGGCGGAGGCGGAGGAGGGCTGGATCGCGCTGGGGCACATCGAGGACCCGCGGCGGATCCTGTTCCTGCGGCCGGCCGAACTGGCCGAGCTGCGGGCGGCGTTGGTGAGCGGGGAGTTCGACCACCTGATGTCGGACGGCGGGGGCGGGCTGCACCGTCCGTCCCCCCGGTCGGAGCGGGTGTGGCGGACCGGGCCCTGGTACCGCCGGTGGTGGCGCGGGCGGACGGGTGCGCCGGCGTGAGGGGGTGGACGCCGGAGCACCCGGTCGCCTCGTACCTGCTGTGCACCGATCCCGCGTCCCGGCTGCTGATCGTCCGGGGTGTGCGGGCGGCCGGTGCCGGGGTGGGGAGTTGGGACCTGCCGGGTGGGGCGGTGGGGGCGGGGGAGTCCCCGTTGGACGCGGTGCGCCGGGAGGTCCGGCGGGAGTTGGGGCTGGCGTTCGACCTGCTGCCGGACGACCTGCTCGGGGTGGAGTGGGCGCAGGCCCGCGGGGCGGGTGCCCGGGACCGGCTGGTGTTCCTGTGGAGCGGGCCGATGCTCAGCGCGGCCGACACCGACCGGATCGTGCTGGACGCAAGGGAGTTGACGGACTGGCGCTGGGCCGGACCGGACGAGGCGCGGCTGCTGCTGCACCCCGTCGTCGCGGACCGGGCCCGGGAGCGGCTGCGGTGGCCGGGCGGCGTCACCTACCACGAGGCCCGCGGCCCGGCGGGACGGACCCGCGGGGTGGACGGGCCGTCGTGACGGCGGTCAGTTCCCTTGCTGGAACGGTTACTTGGTGATGATGCTCCAGGTGCCGTCGCCACGGTCGGCGGCGGCGCGCAGGGCGGTCCACTCGTCGGTGCCGAGGCCGAGGGCGGCGCGGAGGTGGGCGGCGACCGCGTCGGCGAGCAGGGCGACCCGGGCCGGGTCCTCGTCGGTGGTCTCGGCGACCCGTTCACCGGCGACGCCGCCCATGGTGTGCTCGGCCTCGGCGAGGGTGAGCAGGCTCTTGGGGGTCGGGGCGAGGTGGTAGGCGTCGGTGAACCACTCCGGGCCGCGGGTGGAGAGCTGCGAGCGGTCCTCGCCGCCCGCGACGACCAGGGTGGGGGCGGTCATGGTGGAGAAGTCCGGCCGCATGAACGGGAGGTGCTCGACGGCGAACGGGGTCAGGCTGTCGCCGGTGCCGGTCGCCGCGATCAGGGCGCCGGCCGCGACCGCCGGGTGGGAGAAGTCCTCGCCGGGGACGCCGTCCGCGTCCAGCACGCGTGCGCCGAGCAGGGCGCCCGCGGTCTGGGCGCCCCAGGAGTGGCCGACCACGGCGGTGCGCCCGCGGTCGGTACGGTCGGCCAGGCCGGCCTCGGCCAGCAGGTCGCCGAGGTGGTCGAGGACCGCGTGCAGGTCGGCGATCCGGACCCGCCAGATGCCGGCGAAGCGCGGGTCGTCCCAGCCGATGGCGTGGCGGCGGGAGTCCAGGTGGGTGGGCTGCACCACGACGAACCCGGCGGCGGCCCACCGGTCGACGAGCGGCCCGTACCCGTCCAGGGACCACGCGTTGCCGTGCGAGAAGACGATCACGGGCAGGTCCCGGCCGGTCCGGGGTGCGGTGACCTTGACCTGGAGGTCGATCCCGCGCCCGGGGGCGGGGACGGTGAGGGGCTTGACCGAGACGATCTGCCGGTCGAGGGGGCGGGTGGAGGGGCGGACGGACGTGGAGAGCTGGGAAGACATGCGGGGACCTGCGCTTTCTCTGCGGCGCGGCTCTGCCATACTTTGGCGGAGCCACGTTCCGCCAACTTAGCGGAACATTGTTCCGTGAGCAATGCGGGCAATGTGAGCACTGCGGGCAGGCGTGGGCGGGCGTGGGCAACACGAGCAGAAGGAGACAGCCGTGCCGGAACCGGTCGGGGTACGCCAAGTGCAGGCGCAGCGCACTCGCAACGGGGTGCTGGAGGCCGCCGCGGCGGTCTTCGTGGACCAGGGCGTCCAGGCGCCGGTCCGGGACATCGCCGACCGCGCGGGGGTCGGCGTCGGCACCGTCTACCGGCACTTCCCGACCCGCGCCGACCTGGTCACCGCCGTCTACCGGCACCAGATCGACGCCTGTGCGGCCCTCGCGCCCCGGCTGCTGGCGGAGTCCGCCTCGCCGTTCACCGCGCTGACCGGCTGGGCCGACGCGTTCCTGGACTTCCTGGTCACCAAGCACGGCCTCGGCGCGGCACTGGGCTCCGGCGACCCGGGGCTGGAGAACCTGCACGCCCTCATGCTCGACACCCTCGTCCCGGCCTGCGCCACCCTGCTGGACGCCTGCGCCGGAGCGGGCGAACTCCGCCCCGGCGTCAGCGCCTACCCGCTGATGCGCGCGATCGGGAACCTCAGCATCACCGGCCCCGACTACGGCCGGGCCGACGCCGCCCGGATGGTGGCGTTCCTGTTGGCCGGGTGCCGCGCGGCGGCGTGACGGCGCCGGGCGCGCCCGGCGGGTTCCGCGCGGTTAGGGGTTAGCGGTCGGCGGGCGGCGGCGTGCTCCGTGCTCTCACCCGCCAGCCGCCGACCTCACGGGACAGGACACCTGGCGAAGTCGACCTCCAGATAGTCGTACTTGTCTGTCGGCATGTGCATGGTGCACCTGCGCCCAAGCAGCCAGTCCCGGAGTGCCTCGACGCGGAAGACCGGCGTCTGACCGCCGCCTCGCCCTCGCAGGCAGGGGAGGCGGACCTCATCAGCGGCTCATAGGGGTCTGCGCGATCCGCCGACGGATCCACTAGGAGCTGTCCGGGCGATCATTGGTGTGGGCGGTCGGCGGAGGTTGTCTGTGCGGTCTCATAGCCTGCGCCCATGACCGCCGAGGAGTACCTCTCGACGATTGATGCGTTGGCCGTGCAGCCGTTCCCAGAAGTGACCTATGTCGACGCCTCCGGGGGCGGTGGACCTGAGCATCATGTGCGCGAGCTGCAGGTCAGTCGGGATTTCTGGGATGACGACGACGGGCAGGCCTGGGTTGAGGCCGAAGCCGAACTGCAGGCCCGCCTCGACGACCTGGCGGCACGCCTGACGGACCGGTGGGGCAGTGCGTTCGTCGTGGATCTCGGACCGTATCTCAGCGCCAGCTGCGAGGGAGAGCCGGTGCCCGAGCCGCTCGACTACCTCAGCCAGCAGGCCGTGAGCATGCAGGTGTGGCCGCTCCCCAACAACGATCGTTGGCTCGCGCTGGCGATCGGCCAGGCCGACAAGGAGCTGCCTCTCATCCTGTTCGCTGCGGTCGGCCGGGCTTCCGCACTCGACGTGAACGCGAGTGGCCGGTCATGGGCGGAGCCACACGATGACAGCGGCGGCTGAGACAGTGCCGAGGAACACGTAGCCGCGCTTGTCATACCGCGTAGCCACCGCACGGAAGTTCTTGAGCCGATTGACGGCCCGTTCGACGGTGTTGCGCTTCTTGCACCGCTCCTCGTCGAACCCCGGTGGCCGCCCCCCTCGTGATCCCTTGCGCAGGCGGGCGGCCCGGCTGTCGGCCTTCTCCGGAATCGTGTGCCGGATGCCGCGCCGCCGCAGGTACTGACGACAAGGACCGTTGCTCACGGGCAGGAACGGTCGCAGCCGTTCCCACTCCGCGTCCGACAGATCACCGCGTTCACCCCGCCCCATACACAGGACAACGATCCGACCAGGCGACAGTCACATGATCGGCCGGACAGCTCCTAGCCGTACGGCAGGGACCGGGGCGGCGCTTCGGCGGCTTCGGTAGCAGGCCCGCGGCGGGCTCAGTGGCGGATCTTGGTGAAGCAGAGGGTGGAGTCGATCCTGCGGCTGGAGACGTACCGGATGCCGTAGTCGAACTCCTTGCCGCAGTGCTTGTCGTCACCGAGCAGCTGGTCCGCCATCTTGTACTCGGCCTCGGGAGAGGCGCAGTCCACGATGGTCGGCACCGGGTGCCCCTCCGGATCCGCGACCTTGACGCAGTCCCCGATCTCCGGATCGTGCGTCTTGGCCTCGACCGCCCGCGCGGACCGCGACGCCTCCGCCTTGGCTTTGCCGCCGGTGGGGCTCGTGTTGTAGTTCCACACGTACCAGGCACCGCCACCGAAGATCGCCAGCACGATGCCGACGGACAGTAGCGCCTGCAACGGGCTCCGGCGCCGCGGCGCCGGCGGGCGCGGTCCGGGCGCGGGCTGCTGGGCATACGGCGCGTGCGGCTGCGCCCCGGACACGGGCGGCTGACCATAGGCGGGCTGACCGCCGTAGGGCTGGCCGCCGTAGGGCTGACCGCTGTAGGGCTGAGCCCCGTACGGCTGTGGGGCGGGCGGCTGCCCGTACGGCTGGTTCGGGTAGGGCGGCGGTGCGGACATGAGTGGGTAACCCCCCGTGGCAGACACATGCGAGTGATCACCGAAACGGCGACCACCGAAGGGTAGTGGCCGACATTCCCCTTCGATTCGCTGAGCGGCCCTCCAGGGAATCCCCCTACAATTCCCACACTTTTACCGGACTTGACCTCCACTGCAAGCAGCCCGAACCGACCGCCAGGCCGCGCTCGCGGAAGAGGTGCACGTCCAGCAGCGCGCCGACGGCCAGGAGCACGGGCAGCGCGAACAGCAGGCGCCAGTCGGCGGCGTCGACCAGCACCGGCTTGCGGCCCAGCCGGTCGCCGAGCGCACCGAGCGGCAGCAGTAGGGCGGCCAGGACGAGCGGGTAGACGTTGACGATCCACAGGACGGTGCCCTGCGAGGCGCCCCGCTCGGCGGCCAGGTGGGTCTGGGCGACGTTCAGCCCGGACACCGAGGCGATGACGGCCATCAGCGCGATCGAGACGGCGAGCAGGATCGCGCGCAGCCGGCGGCCGTCCGGCGGCCGTCCGGCGGGCGTCCGGCGTGCGTCCGGTGGCACCGGGGCGGTGAGGTGGACCGACCGGGCCCCCGTGCCCTTCCGGCGCGCGGGCTGCTGCCGGACCACCGGGGGGCGAGGCCAGGCCCGATTTTCGGAACAGGCATACAGTGTTGCGCATGACGCAAGAAGACGGGCAGCTGGACGGCCTCGTGCGCAAACGGATCCGGGCGCTGCGCGTCGCGCAGGGCTGGTCGCTGGAGGAGCTGGCCACCCGCGCCAACCTCAGCCAGTCCTCGCTGAGCCGGATCGAGAACGGTCAACGGCGCTTGGCGCTGGACCAGTTGGTCACCCTCGCCCGCGCCCTGGACACCACGTTGGACCAGCTGGTGGAGAACGCCGCCGACGAGGTGGTCATCAGCCCGATGATCGACGCCGCCCGCGGCCTGCTGCGCTGGCCGGTCAAGAGCGACCCCGGCCTGAGCGTGATGCGCCAGCGGATGACCGACCCGCCGCCCGACAACCCGGCCCGGATGCGGGCCCACCCCGGCCACGAGTGGATGGTGGTGCTGTCCGGCACCGCGGTCCTGCTGCTCGGCCACCGGCGCTACCGGATCGAGACCAACCAGGCCGCCGAGTTCCCCACGATGATGCCGCACGCGATCGGGGCCGAGGGCGGGCCGTGCGAGATCCTGGGCATCTTCGACCGCGACGCCCGCCGCGGCCACCAGAAGGACGCCGCCACCGAGGCCCCTGAGGGGTGAGCGCCTGGCACATCGGGCCGGGCCGGGCCGTGGCAGGCGGCTGGCGGGGCCGGCGGCGAGGCGTTCAGCGCGGGGCGGGCCGGGTGCGGCGGGTGAGGGCGGCGGCGCCGATCAGGCCGGCGTCGGTGCCGAGCCGGGCGGTGTGCAGGGTGAGGTGGTGGGTGAAGGGGAGGGCCGCGTAGGTGGTCAGGTGGCGGGCGAGGGGGTCGAGGAGCAGCGGCCCGGCCTGGGCGACGCCGCCGCCGATGACGGCGGCGTCGAGTTCGACCAGGGTGGCGGTGGCCGCGATGCCGGCGGCCAGGGCGCGGGCGGCCTGGTCGAAGGCGGCCAGGGCGGTGGGGTCGCCGGCCCGGGCGGCGCGGGCGACGGCGGTGGTGCTGGTGTCCCGGTCGGGGCCGGGCCGCCAGCCGAGCCGGGCGGCGGTGCGGGCGATGGCGGTGCCGGAGGCGAGCGTCTCCAGGCAGCCGCGGGAGCCGCAGGGGCAGGGGTCGCCGTTGTAGTCGATGGTGATGTGGCCGAGGTGTCCGGCGTTGCCGGTGGTGCCGGTGTGCAGGGCGCCGTCCAGGATCAGTCCGGCGCCGACGCCGGTGGAGACGACCAGGCAGAGGGCGTTGCGGTACGGGCGGGCGGCGCCCTGCCAGTGCTCGGCGGCGGTCATCGCCAGGGCGTCGCCGCCGAGGGTGAGCGGCAGGTGCCGGGCGGCGGGGTGCTGGGAGACCTCCTCGATCAGCGGGAACGCCCGCCAGCCGGGGATGTTGACGGGGCTGACCGTGCCGTGGGTGGTGTCGACCGGCCCGGCGCTGCCGATGCCGAGGGCGTGCACCCGGTGCCAGGCGGGGTGGCGGGCGAGGTCGTCGAGGACGTGGTCGACGGCGGTCATCAGCTCGTCCTGGTCGCCGTCGGCGGGGGTGGGGACCTGGAGGCGGTGGTGCAGGGTGCCGCGGGTGTCGACCAGGCCGCCGGCGATCTTGGTGCCGCCGATGTCGAGGGCCGCGATCAGCGGCCCGTCGGCAGGCCCGGGGGCGGGGGTGCCGTCCGACGGTGAGCCGGGGGACCCGGCTGTGACGGCGGTACCGGCCATTTCGTAACTCATTGTGACGTCTCCGCGGGTGTGGCAGGGGAGCGCCGCGGTGCTGGGCAGGGCGCTGCCGGGTCGTTCCCGGTGATTCTGACTCGCCCTGACAACGTTGTCCAGCGATTCCCGGTCGCGGTCCGATAACGAACCTGATCGGCTTGCTCGTTAAGCAAAGTTTTAGTAAATCGAGGCTTGTTGGGTAACAAAACTCGTGGATATCAATGTTGACCGGTCTATGGACATGGCCGGGATGTGACGTCTACGTTAAGCAGCCAAGCAGCCTGGAAGGTCGGTCACGTCCGGTCGGCTGTCGCTTCCCCCGTGTCACACGGACGATCAGCGTGAAGGATGAGCGAGATGCGCAGAGGATGGCCGGCCGTCGCGGCCGCTTCCATGGTGGTGCTCACTGCGTGTAGCAGTGGTGGTGGCGGTGGGGCGTCCGCTGCGCCGTCGGTGAACGCGGACCCGACGAAGGTGACCGGTTCGATCACGGTGCTGACCAACCGCACCGACCAGCTCGGTGACGGGACGCTGGACAAGTACGCCGCCGAGTTCAACAAGGTCTACCCGAACGTCAAGGTGAAGTTCGAGGGGATGAAGGACTACGAGGGCGAAGTCAAGATCCGCATGAACACCGAGAACTACGGTGACGTGCTGCCGATCCCCTCGGACCTGTCCATCGCGCAGTTCCCCAACTTCTTCTCCTCGCTGGGGTCTTCGGAGGAGTTGTCGAAGACCTACCAGTGGACCGACTACGCGACGGTCGACAGCAAGGTCTACGGCATCGCCAACTTCGGCACGGTGACCGGCTTCGTCTACAACAAGAAGGTGTGGGCCGACGCCGGGGTCACCGCCTGGCCGAAGACGCCGGAGGAGTTCCTGGCCGACCTGAAGGCGATCAAGGCCAAGGGGCAGGCGGTGCCGTACTACACGAACTACCACGACGGCTGGCCGCTGCGGCAGTGGACGGACGCGATCGGCTCGCCGTCCTGCGACGAGGGCGCCAAGGACAAGCTCGCCACCACCGCGCAGCCGTGGGCGGCCGGCAGCGACCTGAACACCGTCGACAGCCTGGTGTACGCGATCGTCAACCAGAAGCTGTCCGAGGACGACCCGACGACCACCAACTGGGACCAGTCGAAGGTGATGCTGGGCACCGGCAAGGTCGGCGCGATGTACCTGGGCTCGTGGTCGGTGTCGCAGATGCGCGACGCGGCCACCAAGGCCGGGGCGAACCCGGAGGACATCGGCTACATGCCGTTCCCGTCCACCTCCGGGAAGCTGTGCAGCGTCCTGCAGCCGGACTACAAGTACGCGATCAACAAGCACTCCAAGAACCAGGAGGCCGCGCGGGCGTGGCTGGACTGGTACATCGCCAAGTCCGGTGCGGCGCAGGCCGAGCAGGGCATCTCCTCGGTCAAGGGCTCCGAACTGCCCGCCACGCTCAAGCCGTTCACCGACAACGGGGTGCAGCTGATCGGGCAGCAGCAGGACAAGTCCGCCGTCGTCAAGAAGATCGACAAGGGCGCGGAGATCAACCTGGACGCCCCGGACTACCGGCAGAAGCTCGTCGACATCGCCCGCGGCGCGGCCCCCGGCGACCGCGACGGCTACTTCGCCGAACTGAACAAGAAGTGGTCCGAGGCCCAGAAGACCGTCAACGGCTGACCGCACCGGCCGAGTCGACCGCACCGGTCGAGTCGACCGAGCGGCACGGCCACCGCCACCCACCCCGACGAGCGGGGGCGGGGCCGTGCCGCCCAGCAGGTGTCAGGACTTGAGAAGGAACGGAAGATGACTGCACTGCAGAGGGACCGGGGCGCCGGAAAGCCCCCCGCGCAGGCCGAGGCCGAGGCCGGCGACGCCGTCCCGGCCGGTCGGCGCCGCGCTCCCCGGCGCAAGGCTCTGCGCCGCCACTGGTGGTTCACGCCGTGGCTGTACCTGGTGGTACCGCTGGCGTTCCTGGTGACGTTCACCTACCTGCCGATCGGGGACATGATCGGCTACAGCTTCACCGACTGGGACGGCATCAGCCCGGAGCGCAACAACGTCGGCCTGAAGAACTACACGGACCTGTTCACCCGGCCCGAACTGTTCAAGGTGTTCCTGGTCTCCGGGGTCTACCTGATCGCCGCGGTGCTGCAGATCGCGCTGGCGCTGTACTTCGCCACCGTGCTGAGCTTCAACACCCGCTTCCGGAACCTGTTCAAGGGCATCCTGTTCTTCCCGTACCTGATCAACGGCGTGGCGATCGGGTTCGTCTTCCTGTTCTTCTTCCAGCCGCACGGCACCCTGGACTCGCTGCTGTCGATGGTCGGCGTGCACGGCAAGCACCAGTGGCTCGGTGACCCGGACCTGGTCAACAAGTCGCTGGCGGGCGTGTCGGTGTGGCGCTACACCGGGCTCAACCTGGTGCTGTTCCTCGGCGCCATCCAGTCGATCCCGCCGCACCTGTACGAGGCCGCCGCCCTGGACGGCGCCAACCGCTGGCAGCAGTTCCGGCACATCATCGCGCCCAGCATCAAGCCGGTGATCAGCCTCAGCGCGATCCTCGCCGTCTCCGGTTCGCTCGCCGTCTTCGAGATCCCGTACATCATGACCGGCGGCTCCAACGGCTCGCAGACCTTCGTCATCCAGAGCATCAACATGGCGTTCAAGTTCGACAAGTTCGGTCTCGCCTCGGCCAGCGCCGTCGTGCTGATCGTCCTGATCCTGATCGTCACCTGGATCCAGCGCCGCCTGGTGCCGGAGGAGAGGGTGGAACTGTCGTGACCACCGCCGTGAACCCCAACCGCCGTCGTTTCCACGCCCGTTCCGCTGCCGCGTCCGGCGCCAAGTACCTGTCCCTGGTGCTGGCCAGCGCCGTGGTGCTGGTCCCGCTGCTGGTGATCCTGTTCACCTCGCTCAAGACCCGCAAGGAAGCGCTGGCCACCGGGCCGCTGGACCTGCCCTCGGACTGGTTCAACTTCGAGAACTTCAAGATCGCCTTCACCCAGGGCCACATGATGCCGGCGTTCCTGAACACCGGGATCATCCTGCTGGTGTCCGTCACCGGCACCGTGGTGATCGGCTCGATGACCGCCTACGCCATCGACCGCTTCGAGTTCCGGTTCAAGGCCGTCGTGATGGGCGCGTTCCTGCTGGCCAGCCTGGTGCCGTCGGTGACCACCCAGGTCGCCACCTTCCAGATCGTCAACGACCTCGGCGCGTTCAACACCCGCTGGGCGCCGATCCTGCTGTACCTCGGCACCGACATCATCTCGATCTACATCTTCCTGCAGTTCATCCGCTCCATCCCGGTCTCGCTGGACGAGGCGGCGCGCCTCGACGGGGCGAACTCGTTCACCATCTACTGGCGGATCATCCTGCCGATGCTCAAGCCGGCCATCGCCACCGTGGTGATCGTCAAGGGCGTCACGGTGTACAACGACTTCTTCATCCCGTTCCTCTACATGCCCTCGACCGACCTGGGCACCATCTCCACCTCGCTGTTCCGCTTCCAGGGCCCGTTCGGCGTCAACTGGGAGATCATCTCGGCCGGCGCGATCCTGGTGATCCTCCCCACCCTGGTGGTCTTCCTCGCCCTGCAGCGCCTCATCTACGCCGGCTTCGCGGCCGGCTCCAGCAAGTGAGCCGCCGCACCGGGGGGAACGGGCGGCGGTACCGCACCTGCGCCGCGGTACCGCCGCGCGGGGAGCCGACGGGACGGGGGGCGGCACGGTGAGCGGACGCGTCACCATCCGGGACGTCGCGGCCCTCGCCGGGGTCTCCGCCGGGGCCGTCTCGCTGGCCCTGAACGACCGACCCGGGGTGTCCGGGCCGACCCGGGAACGGATCCGGGCCGCGGCCGAGGAACTCGGCTGGGTGCCCAGCCAGGCCGCCCGCAGCCTGGCCCGGCTGACGCCGGGCAGCGACACCGTCGGGCTGGTGGTCACCCGCCCGGCCCGCCAACTCGGCCTGGAACCCTTCTACATGGAGTTCATCTCCGGCATCCAGAGCGTGCTGGAGGAACGCTCGGCGACCCTGCTGCTGCGACTGGTCCGGGACCGCGAGCAGGAGATCGCCGTGCACCGCACCTGGTGGCGCACCCGGCGGGTCAGCGGCGCCGTGCTGACCGACCTGACCGAGGCCGACCCGCGCATCCCGGCGCTCGCCGCACTCGGCATGCCGACCGTCGCGGCCGGCCACCCCGGCCTGGCCGGAGGGGAGTCGGCGGCCGTCTGGACCGACGACGCGGCCGCGATCGCCGAAGCCGTCCGCTACCTCGCCCTGCTCGGCCACCGCCGGATCGCCCGGGTCGGCGGCGACCCGCACCTCGGGCACACCGCCATCCGCACCAGGGCGCTGGCCGCCACCGCCGAACAGCTCGGACTGGAGCCGCCGCGCAGCGTCCCCACCGACTTCTCCGGCCAGGCCGGCGCCCGGGCCACCCGGATGCTGCTGGCCTCCGCCCAGCGCCCCACCGCGATCATCTACGACAACGACATCATGGCCGTCGCGGGCATCTCGGTCGCCGCCGAGTTCGGCCTGCACGTCCCCGCCGACCTGTCGCTGATCGCCTGGGACGACTCCCAGCTGTGCCGGCTCACCCACCCCGCGCTGTCCGCGATGAGCCACGACGTGCACGGGTACGGCGCGCTGGTCGCCCGCACCCTGTTCGACGTCGTCGAGCACCGCGGCACGCCCGCCGGACCGGCCCCCACCCCCGTCCTGGTCCCGCGCGGCAGCAGCGCCCCGCCGGCCGCCCGCTGACCGCCGTCCGACCACCTCCGACAGCCGTCCGACCACCTCCGCCCGCAGACCGCCACTCTCGCAGACTCCCGGTCCGTCCCCGATTCCTTCTGAGGGTAAGGAAGTTCGGGGACGGGCCGGGGCACCACCCTCCCGGAGCGCACCCGATGACCGCCGACCTGCTCGCCACCACCGTCCGCCCCTACGCCTGGGGCTCGACCACCGCGCTCGCCGAACTGACCGGCCGCCCGCCCACCGGCGCACCCGAGGCCGAACTCTGGATGGGCGCCCACCCCGGCGCCCCCTCCCGGATCGACCGCGGCGCCGGCGCCGAACCGCTCGACGCGGTCATCGCCCGCGACCCCGCCACCGAACTCGGCCCCCGGGTCGCCGACCGGTTCGGGCCGCAACTCCCGTTCCTGCTCAAGGTGCTGGCCGCCGAACACGCCCTCTCCGTGCAGGTCCACCCGACCCTCGCCCAGGCCGCCGCCGGGTACGCCGCCGAGGACGCCGCCGGCACCCCGCTCGACGCCCCGCACCGGATCTACCGCGACCGCAACCACAAGCCCGAACTGATCTGCGCCCTCGGCGAGTTCGACGCCCTGTGCGGCTTCCGCGACCCGCGCGCCACCGCCGAGCTGTGGCAGCGCCTCGACCTGCCGGTGCTCGCCCCCTGGATCGACACCCTGCGCACCGCCCCCGCCGGCACCGCCCTGCGCACCGTGCTGACCGGCGCACTCGCCGAGGACCGCGCCCGCGGCGAGCAGGCCGCCGCCGAACTGCCCGCCGCGATGGGGAAGTTGGCGACCGGCGGGGACCCGGACGCGGCGAGCTGGGCCGCCTACCTGGCCGCCGCCCGCGACTACCCCGGCGACCCCGGCCTGCTGGCCGCCATGCTGCTCAACCACGTCCACCTCGGCGCCGGGCAGGCCCTCTACCTGGACGCCGGCGTCCCGCACGCCTACCTGCGCGGACTCGGCGTCGAGATCATGGCCAACTCCGACAACGTGCTGCGCTGCGGCCTCACCCCCAAGCATGTCGACACCGCCGCCCTCGCCGAGGTCGTCGACTTCCGCCCCACCGCCCCGCACCACACCCCCGCCGTCCCCGCCGGGTCCGGCGAACTCGAATTCCTCACCCCCGCCGAGGAGTTCACCCTCTCCCGGATCGAACTCGGCGACCCCGCCCGGTTCGACGTCCGGATCGACGACGACGGCCCGCAACTGCTGCTCTGCGTGCGCGGCACCGCCCGGCTGTACGACGGGCCCACGCTCGGGCCGGGCGAGTGCGCGTACGTCCCCGCCGCGAGCGGGCCGCTGCGGCTGGCGGGGGACGCGACGCTGTTCCGGGCCAGGGTGCCGCGAGGGCGCTGACCCGCCGGTACGTTGAAGGGACGGTCCCTGCCCGTCCGTTCCTCCGTCCGTTCGTTCGAAGCCCGCCCCCGCCGTCCGGTGACCGTCGCCCCGGACAGCGGGCACCCCACGTCCCCGAGGAGTCCCCGTGCCGACCATCGCAGCCCCCGTCACCGTCCTGTTCCAGGGCGACAGCATCACCGACGCCGGACGCGACCGCGCCCGCCCCGACGACCTCGGCCACGGCTACGCGGCCCTGGTCGCCGCCGCGCTGCCCGGCACCCCGACCGTCCTCAACCGCGGCATCGGCGGCGACCGCCTCACCGACCTGCGCGCCCGCTGGGACGCCGACACGCTCGCCCACCGGCCGGACCTCGTCTCGCTGCTGATCGGCGTCAACGACACCTGGCGCCGCTACGACAGCGGCCTGTCCAGCCCCGTCGACACCTGGGAGGACGAGTACCGGGAACTGCTGCGCCGCGTGCACGCGCACTGCGCGCCCCGGCTGGTGCTGATCGAACCCTTCCTCGTCCCCGCCACCCCCGAACAGTGGGCCTGGCGCGAGGACCTCGACCCGCGCATCCACGCCGTCCGCCGCCTCGCCGCCGAGCACGACGCCCTGCTGCTCGCCGCCGACGGACTCCTCAACCAGGCCGCCCGCACCGCCGGCGACCCCGCCCTGGTCACCATCGACGGCGTCCACCCCACCGACCTCGGCCACCGCCTGCTCGCCGACGCCTGGCTGCACCTGGTCACCGGCACCGGCAGTGGCAGTGGCAGCGGCAGTGGCAACGACGGCGGGGCGGCGTAGCGGCGGGCGGCCGGAACCGGACGCAGGAGGGGCGGGCGTGCCGGGGGGAGCCGTACGCGCACTATCCTCCCTGACATGACCAGCAGCCCTGCCAGCAGCACCCGTGGCGCCCGCCCCACCATGAAGGACGTCGCGGCCACCGCCGGGGTCGGGCTGAAGACCGTCTCCCGGGTGGTGAACGGCGAGAGCGGGGTGACGCCCGAGATGGCGGCCCGGGTGCAGGCCGCGATCGAGGCGCTCGGCTTCCGGCGCAACGACAGCGCCCGGCTGCTGCGCACCGGCCGGACGGCGAGCGTCGCGCTGCTGCTGGAGGACATCAGCGACCCGTTCTCCTCCGCGCTCTCCCGGGCCGTCGAACAGGTCGCGGCCGCCGAGGGCTGCCTGCTGTTCACCGGATCCAGCGCCGAAGTGCCCGAGCGCGAACGGGAGTTGGCGCTGGCATTCTGCGCGCGGCGGGTGGACGGGCTGATCGTCGTCCCGGCCGGTGACGACCACCGCTACCTGCTGCCCGAGATCGAGTCCGGCACGCCCGTGGTCTTCCTGGACCGCCCCGGCTCCGGCATCGACGCCGACGCCGTGCTCAGCGACAACGCGGGCGGCGCGCAGGCCGGTACCGCCCACCTGATCGCCCACGGGCACCGCCGGATCGGCTTCATCGGCGACCTCCCGTCCATCCACACCGCCGCCGAGCGGGCCCGCGGCTACCGGGCGGCGATGGCCGCGGCCGGACTGCCCGTCGACGAGCGCTGGGTCGACTGCGGCCCCACCGACCGGACCCGGGTCGCCGCCGCCGTCCGCCGCCTCACCACCGGACCCGACGCGGTGACCGCCCTGTTCACCGCCAACAACCGGGTCACCCTCGCCGCCCTCCATCACCTCCCCGCCGACCGCCGCCCCGCCCTGGTCGGCTTCGACGACCTCGAACTCGCCGACCTGCTCACCCCCGGCCTCACCGTCGTCGCCCAGGACCCCGCCGCCCTCGGCGCCCTCGCCGCCCGCCGCCTCTTCGACCGCCTCACCGGCGACACCACGCCCCCCGCCCGGCTGGAACTCCCCACCCTGCTCGTCCCGCGCGGGTCGGGCGAGACCCCGCCGGCGCCCTGACGGGCCCTCGGAGGACCCTCGGAAGGCCCGGGGAGGGCTCGGGGAGGTGCCGGGGAGGGCTCGGGGAGGGCCCGCGGAGGTGCCGGGGAGGGCCCGGGAGGTGCCGGGCTCAGAGTTCCGCCAGCCGTTCCTCCCGCGCCACGCTGTTCGGCCCCCACTCCTCCTCGTGCCCGGACGCCGGGCCCTCGTTCCCCCACGGGTCCGCGGACCCGTCCAGGTACCCGGCGGCGTACATCATCGCCTCGGCCACCAGCCGCACGTGGTCCCCCGTCAGCTCGTACAGGACGTTGCGCAGGCTGCAGTGGAGACTGCCCGCCAGGTTCGCCGCCACCGCCAGCACCGCCCCGGCGGACCGGGCGACCGGATCGTCGCGGCCCTCGGGCCCGGCGACGCCGCCCTCCTCCTGCAGCCGGGTGAGCGCCCCCGGCAGGTCGACGTCGAGCAGGTCGTACCGCTCCCGGGACTCGACCGCCACCAGCCCCCGCGCGAGCAGCCACTCCCACAGCGGCTCGACCTGGTACACCAGCCGGAACGCCGCCTCCCCCTGCGAGGACGGGCAGACCGCCCGCATCAGCGGCTCGTACAACTCCTCGCGCGGCCCCGTGAGGTCGACCCTGGCGTTCTCCAACTTCCGCTCCCGTCCGGTGTGCTGCGGGCGGACCGCCGCGCGGAGCGGCAGGGCCCTGGACGCCGCATTCTGCCTGCCGGGGCCCGGCGCCGCGCGGGCGGGTGGGCCTCAGCCGTCCAGGACGAGGGCGAGCCGGCAGCGCTGGTCCGGGGCGATGCGGTGGGGTGGCAGGGTGGTGATCCAGGCGGTGACCTCGGGGCCGGCCGGGAGTTCGGCGTGGAAGCCGAGGCGCAGGTCGGGGAGGCGGCCGTGGTGCAGCCAGGTGTCGAGGGTGTCGGCGAGGTGGCGGTCGGCGGTGGGGGTGGGGGTGGCGGTCCAGGTGCGCAGCCAGGGGGTGAGGGTGCCGGTGGCGACGGCGAGGGTGGCCAGGACCTCGGCGGCGTTCGCGGCGGGGTCGGCCAGCGTGGCGGGCCACCAGGCGTCCAGGACGTCCCGGACGAGTTCGGCGCGGTGCCACTCCGGCCAGGCGGCGGCCACCAGGCGGGCGGCGACCAGGGGGCCGTCGACGGCGAGGGTGCCGGTGGTCAACTGGCGCAGGATGCGCGGGGCGAGCCGCCGGTAGAGGGTGGGGAAGTCCTCCCAGTGGTCCGGGCTCTTCGCGGCCACCGAGTGCAGCAGGCCGTTCGGGACCAGGGTCGGCGGACCGGCCAGGGCCGCCAACTGCCCGGCGGTGTAGCAGTGTTCGCAACCGCCGACGGCCGGGCCGGGGCGGGCGGTGCGGTCGAGGGCGTCCAGGGCGTGGTGCAGGCGCTGCTGCGCGGTCGTCATGCCGGTCCCTGCCGAGGGGTACTCCGCCGGGGCGCCCGGCGAAGATTGCGACGCTACCAGCAGCCGATGTGCCGCACCGCGGCGGGGACCTGACAGGATGGTGGCCCGCAGGTGGCGGGCCCGGGGCGGACGGTCCGGGGCGGACGGCACGGAGTGGACGGGGTGAGCGGCAGGATGCAGCGGCGGGTGACGATCCGGGACGTGGCGGCGCGGGCCGGGGTGTCCGCGGGCGCGGTCTCGCTGGCCCTCAACGACCGGCCGGGCGTCTCCGACGCGACCCGGCAGCGGATCGTCGAAGCGGCCCGCGAACTCGGCTGGTCGCCGAACCTCGCCGCCCGCTCACTGGCCCAGAGCGACCGCGTGCACACCATCGGCATGGCACTCACCCGGGGCGCGGCCGCCGCCGGACTCGACCAGGTGCAGATGGCGCTGATCGGCGGGATCGAGCAGGTCCTCGCCGAGCGGCCGTGCGCACTGCTGCTGCACACCGTCCCCGACCGGGACGCCGAGATCGCGCTCTACCGGCAGTGGTGGCAGTCGGGACGGGTGAACGGCTCGGTGCTGGTCGGAGTGGTCGCCGCCGACCCCCGGCTGGAGCCCGTCCACAAGCTCGGCATGCCCGCCGTCGCGGTCAGCCAGCCCGCGCTGTCCGGCCCGTTCCCGGCCGTGTGGACCGACGACGCGGCCGCGATCGCCGAGGCCGTCCGCTACCTCGCCCTGCTCGGCCACCGCCGGATCGCCCACGTCACCGGCCCCGAGACGCTCGGCCGTACCCTGCTGCGCGGCGACGCGTTCACCGCCACCGCCGCCGGACTCCCGGCCGTCACCGCCCGCACCCTCCCCACCGACCTCTCCGCCCACGCCGGCGCCCGGGCCACCCGCACCCTGCTGACGGCCGCCGAACGGCCCACCGCGATCGTCTACGACAACGACCTGATGGCGGTCGCCGCACTCGCCGTCGCCGAGGAGCTGGGCCTGCGCGTCCCGCAGGACGTCTCGCTGGTCGCCTGGGACGACTCCGACCTGTGCCGGATCACCCGCCCGCAACTCTCCGCCCTCAGCCACGACCCGTTCGCGGTCGGCGAGGAAGTCGCCCGCTGCCTGCTGGAGTTGATCGACGAGGGCCGGGCCCGGTCGCGCCCGGCGGGGACGCCGGTGCTGGTGCCCCGGGGGAGCACGGGGCCGGTGGCCGGCTGACGGGCGGTGCTACCGGGGGGTGCCGGGGGTGGTGGTGCGGGTCCGGACGAGGGCGCCGACCGCGGTGCCGGTGAGGAGGAGCAGGGCGGCGGCGGTGGCGGCTGCGCCGAGGTAGAGGGGCTCCCAGGTGGTGTCGGTGCGGGGCCAGTGGGTGAACACGGCGTGGTGGAGGGCGAGGGCGAGGGCGAGCGGTCCGGCGAGCAGGGCGGTGAGGAGGGGGAGCCGGGCGCGGGTGGTGCCGAGGCGGAGGCCGAGGGGGAGGGCCGGGGCCAGGGCGAGGAGGAGGGCGGGGAGCAGCGGGATCCTCGGCAGGCCGACCAGTGCGGTGGCGGAGGGCAGCCAGGGGGCCAGGGCGGTGAGGGCGATCCAGGCGGCGCAGGGGCGCCAGGTGCGGGACTCGGTCGGGTGTGCGTGGTGGTGGTCGAGTGCCATGGCGTCCCCCGGGGTGCGAATACTGAACGCGTTCAATTCTAGGGGCTGGTGAGGCCGCGGCGCAGCACGCCCTGGCATCATCGGGGCCGGTGGTGGGCGAACCGGGCGGAACGGGGCGGGCGTTGGAGATCGGGGCGGCGGTCCGGGCCGAGTTGGGGCGTACCGACTGGAGCGGGACGGCCTGCCGATGCGGGGGGACGGCCGGGCACCTGGTGCCGCTGTTCGAGGCGCTGCTGGAGGTCGAGGAGCCCGGGCGGCTCCGGATGACTCCGCTGGTCCCGCACCTGGTCGACCGGGACGGGCCCGCCGCGTGCGCGGTGCCCGCGGTGCGGGTGATGCTCGCCGCCCTGGCGGGCGGGGTCCCGGGAATGGCGCGCACGGTCTTCCTGGACGCGCTCGCCGACCTCGCCCGGTTCTCGGCCGAGCCGGGGCCGTCCGAGTCGGGGCCGTCCGAGTCGGGGGCGTCCGGGTCGGGGCCGTCCGAGTCGGGGGCTTCCGGCCCGGCGGCGTCCGGGTCGGGCCGGGCGGTCCACGCCGAGTGCCGCGAACTGGCCCGCCGGGACCTCGGGTCGATCCTCCGGGAGGGGCTGGCCGGCACCCCCGGGGACGCGGCCCGCGCGGCGGCCGTCTGCGAGGCGTACTGGCCCGGGGACGCGGACGCCGCGGACGCCTGGGTCCGGCTGGCGGAGCGCGCCGGGCTCTGAGCCCGCGGGCGGGAGGTGGTCAGTCCGGCTGTTCGGCGGGCCGGGCCTGCTGCCGGGACCAGGCGGTGGCGTCGGCCCCGTAGCGGACCAGGAGGCGGGCGAACTGGACCCGTTCCTCCGGCGTCCAGGCGGCGGTGATCTGCTGGAAGGCCCGGCGCTGCTCGGCGGCGAAGCGGTGGCGTTCGGCCTCGCCGTGGTCGGTGAGTTCGAGCACGGTGCGGCGCCCGTCGGCCTGGGAGGCGGCCCGGCGCAGCAGTCCTTCGGCCAGGCAGGCGGCGACCGTGCGGCTGGCCACCGGCTGGGCGACGCCCATCTCGGCGGCCAGGCCGCCGACGGTCATCTCGCCCGGCGCGTCGGCGACCACGTTGAGGACGAGGTTGCGGGAGAGGTCCTTGCGCGAGGCCGGGGCGCGCCGTCGCAGCCGGGACAGGGCCGGGCCGATCTGGTCCAGGGCCGGATCGTCGGCGGGCTGCTCGGGGGAGGGCGCGCTGCTCATGGGGCCGATTCTAGGGCCGCCCCGGGAATTTGCATCACATTGGGTATGTACATAGCATCCGGTATGTAAATCACGGACGAGCGGGACGAACAAGGAAACGAGGCGGACTGCCATGGCACTCACCGCGATCACCGGCGCGCAGGTCTTCGACGGGGAGAAGGCGCTGGGCGTGCGGACCGTGGTCGTCGACGGCGGGCGGATCGCCCGGGTCGGCGGCGACGTCCCCGCGGGCAGCGAGGTCGTCGACGGCAGCGGCGCCACCCTGCTGCCCGGGCTCATCGACGCCCACGTCCACTCCGCCCCGGGCTCGCTGGCGCTCGCCCTGCGGTTCGGGGTGACCACCGAACTGGAGATGCAGGGCATGAACACCCGGGAGAACCGGGCGGCCGTCACCGACGACGACACCCTCGCCGACGTGCGCTCCTCCGGCTTCGCCATCACGCCGCCCGGCGGCCACCCCAGCGAGCTGATGCCCGAGGGCTTCCGGCCGAAGTGGGACCTCCCGCCGGTGATGCCGCTGATGCCGTTCTCCACCACCCCCGAGGAGGCGGCCGCCTACGTGCCCCAACTCCTGGCCCGCGGCTCCGACTTCATCAAGTTCATGATCGACGACGGCAGCGTGGAGGGGCACCCCGGACTGCCCGTGCTCGACCGGGCCACGGTGGCCGCCGGCGTGGCCGAGGCCAAGAAGTACGGCGCCCTCACCGTGGCCCACGCGCTGACCCTGGACGCCACCAGGACGGCGGCCGAGGCCGGCGTCGACGGCGTCACCCACGTGTTCATGGACCGGCCGCACACGGACGAGATCATCGCCCTGATCAAGGACGCGGGCATGTTCGTCATCCCCTGCCTCACCCTCGGCGCCTCGATGACCGGACGCACCGGCAGCGAACTCGCCGACGACCCCCGGGTCGCCTCCCGCCTCGACGACGCCTGGGACCGCACCCTGCGCTCCAGCTACAACCGCTACCCGCAGGGCCGGCTCGACGACCTGTACGCCACCGTGCGCGCCCTGGACGCCGCCGGGGTGGACGTGCTGGCCGGCACCGACGTCTCCATGCCCGAGACGTTCTTCGGCGGACTCGCCCACGGCGCCAGCCTGCACCACGAACTCCAGTACCTGGTGGCGGCCGGCCTCACCCCCGAACGGGCCCTGCGCGCGGCCACGGCGACCACCGCCCGCCGCTTCCGGCTCAGCGACCGCGGCCGCATCGCCGAGGGCCTGCGCGCCGACCTCCTGCTGGTCGACGGCGACCCGACCACCGCCATCGGCGACACCCTCAACACCCGCGCCGTCTGGCGCCGCGGCACCCGCCTGGCGGCCTGACCGCAACCCCGGCGGGTCCGGTCGGAGGCCCGAGCGGACCCGGGGCCGGTGCGCCGGCGCGACGATCCGCCGCCCGTGCCCGCCATCGTCGCCGAATCGCCTGATGGGACGTCAAAGTGCTGGCGGGTAGCGTCTCCTGGCTGATTCGACCGGGCACCCCCGTCGGCCGCAGCACTAGGCTGGAGCCCATGGGGATCGATCTCGGTCGGGTCGTGGTGCGGCGAGGGCTCTATCCGGACGGCCGGATCGGGTCGCTCCAGTGCGGTCGGGCGGTGGCCGACGACGAACGCGGCCTGCTCGTCTGGGTGAGCGCCGGTTCGGCGACGGTGCACCGGGTCACGCTGGACGGGGCGCCCGCTCGGTCGTTGCCGCTGGCCGACGAGATGCGCCTGCCGACACTGGCCGTGCCGTCGACCTGGCAGCCCTACGGCACGCTCATCCTCACGCCGCCCCGGGCCGCGCACTCGGTGTGGTGGTCCTTCGACCCGGACGGTTCGTTCGTCGGCTGGTACGTCAACCTCGAGTCGCCGCTCGGCCGGTGGAGCGGTGGGACCGACCACATCGACCAGGCGCTGGACGTCCTGGTCGCCCCCGACCGCAGCTGGCGGTGGAAGGACGAGGACGAATTCGCGGAGCAGACCGGGCACCCGTTCTTCTGGGACGAGGCCGGTGCCGCTGCGATCCGGGCCGAGGGCGAGCGGGTGATCGCGCTGGCCGAGGCCGGAGCCTTCCCCTTCGACGGCACCTGGTGCGACTTCCGCCCCGAGCCCGACTGGCCGCCCACGGCCCTGCCCTGGTGGTGGGACCAGCCGGCCGTGACCGGCGGTGGCCTCGCCCGCCGGTCACGGCCCTGAACCGGGTCCCGGTTCCCGAACCGCCCGGGCGGATCGCGCCACGGCGCCCCGGTGCGAAACCGCCGAGTCGTCGCCCGGTCCGGCGGGGTGGGTGAACGAGACCGGTTTGCCGGTGGCATGGGCGTAGGCGATCTCCCTGCTGGTGGACTCGCCGACGTACCCGCCGGGGTTGACGACCAGGACCCGGTCGGCCAGGTCGATCTTGCGCAGGTGGAGGGCGTCCAGGGCGGCCTTCTGCTCGGCGGTGACCGGCTCGGCGGCTTCGCCCGGTGCGAGGACGATGACGCCGGCGAAGGTCAGGTCGCGGTTCGCCGCACGCATCTCGGCCAGGAACCGGGTGGAGCCGCAGAGGCAGACGATCTCGGGTCGGTCGGGCACGGTTCGGTCCTCCGGTTCGACGACAGGCCCTGTGGCGTGTTTCGGAAGTGGATCAAGGTTAGGTCGACACGCACGAGGCGGTCATCGGATTTTGCGAGCGACGGTCGTGAGTGGGATGGTCGAACTTCGGCGGCCGGTCCACCGCGAGAGCGTCCGAGTCCGTGGTCATCGGGCTCCGCGAAGACGCCGCCGGGTGGCTCGACCTGCAGGTCCCCATCTTTGCGCGCACCGGCCGCGCCGCGGTGTGCCCGTGCTGGTGCGCAACCGCATCCCGTTGATCGGCTACCGCTTCGTGCGCACCGGCGGCCGGCCGGCCTTGATGCCCTGCGGCAGCAGCGGTTCCAGCGCCGTCCACTGGGCGCCCGTCGGATCCCCCCGAGCCGTCGGACGCGATCGTCGCACGACCTTGATCCACTTCTGGAGCACGCCTCAGCGCCAGGTACCGGTCCCGGCGGGGCGGGGCGGGGCGGCGGTGGAGCCGCGGGGGGTGAGTTGGGGGGCCTGGTCCTCGTAGCCGTCGGCGGGGCGGCCGGCGATCAGGTCGAGGAGGGTGCGGGCGGCGTGGGCGCCGTAGGCGTGGATGTCGCGGGTGAGGGCGGTGAGCGGGGGGCGGACGACCTGGGCGAGGGGGGAGTCGTCCCAGGCGACCAGGGAGAGGTCCCGGGGGACGGAGAGGCCGAGTTCCTGGGCGACGGAGAGGCCGGCGACGGCGGTGATGTCGTTGTCGTAGAGGATCGCGGTGGGGCGGGCGGGGGAGAGCAGCAGGCGGCGGGTGGCGCGAGCGCCCTCCTCGCCGGTGTAGTCGGTGTGGACGGTGGGCAGCGCGTCGAGGCCGAGGTCGGTGCAGGCGGCGGTGAACGCCTCGTCGCGGATGGCGGTGTGGACCAGGCCGGTGAGGCCGGCGACCCGGCCGACCCGGCGGTGGCCGAGGGCGGCGAGGTACTCCACGGTCTCGCGGACGGCGGCGGCGTCGTCGGACCAGACCGGGGTGAGCCTCCCGGAGCCGGAGGGGTGGCCGATGACGACGGTGGGCAGGCCCATCTCCTCCAGGGCGGGCACCCGGGCGTCGTCGCGGCGCAGGTCGACCAGGATCGCGCCGTCGATGTGCCGCTCGCCCCACCAGCGGCGGTACGCCTCCAGGCCGCGCTCGTGGTCGGAGACGACCTGGAGGGCGAGCGAGTAGGAGGCGTCGGAGAGCACCTTCTCGATGCCGCCGATGAGTTCCATGAAGAACGGTTCGGTGCCGAGCATCCGGGCGGGCCGGCAGAGCGCGAGGCCGACGGCGGCGGCCTTGGCGCCGCTGAGGGCGCGGGCGGCGCTGTTGCGGACGAAGCCGAGCTCCTCGGCGACGGCGGCGATCTTGGCGCGGGTGGCGTCCGAGACGCCGGGTTGACCGTTCAAGGCGTTGGAGACGGAGACCTTGGACACGCCCACGATCTTGGCGATGTCGGCGATGGTCGGCCGCTTCGCCGGCGGGCTCTGCTGCTGGGACACCTGCTCCACGGGACCTTTCCGGACTGCTCGTCGACCGTCCGCCGACCGTGCTCGTACCGGGCGGGGACCTGTTGTGCCCTCTCAAGCTACTACGCGCACCCCGCTCCGCTGTAGCCCGGCGCCCCCGCTGAGGGGCGGTTTGCAACAAGCGGTTAACCAGCCGTTGACAACGATGTCGAGCCGCCAATACGGTCTTCACGCCTTAATCGGTTAACCGACCGATCGGGCAGGCCGCTGGACGCCTGCCCCGCGCAACAGGAGCACCCCCCCGCAAGACCCGGTGCGGACGGCACGCCCCAACGAACGCCGCCGTCCGCACCGCAGGCCCCGCGTCGCCGCGGTCGGGACACCCCCGGCGGCCGGGGCGCCTCCCCCATCCCCTCCCACCCCCCACATGCCTGGGACGAAAGGGATCCGCGTGAACCGCAGAATCCAGCACCACCGCCCCCGCACCGCCTCCGCCAAGCGCTACGCGCCGATGGCGTTCCTGCTGGCCGCGTCCGTCGCCGCGGCCGGCCTCACCCTCGGCCGGGCCGACACCGCGCAGGCGGCCGGCGCGGACTCGTTCGCCACCCGCTGCGGTACGCACTTCTGCCTGGACGGCAAGGAGTACTACTTCGCGGGCACCAACACCTACGACCTGTTCACCTACGGCTCGGCCTCCGGGGACACCGAGACGCAGTTCATGGACAAGGCGCGGATCGACGCCCAGTTCGCCAACCTGCAGGCCGACAAGGTCGACGTGGTGCGGCTGTGGATGTTCAACCACGAGAACTGGCACGGCTTCGAGAAGTCCAAGGGCGTCTACGACGAGCAGGAGTTCGCCCAGTTCGACTACATCATCCAGTCCGCCAAGGCCCACGGCATCCGCCTCGTCCCGGTGTTCGAGAACTACTGGGAGGCGTACGGCGGCATCGACACCCGCCTCCAGTGGGAGGGCCTCTCCGGCGGCCAGCCCGGTCGGGCCGCGTTCTTCGACAAGACTCGCTGCCCCGGCTGCTTCACCTCCTACAAGAACTACGTCTCGTACGCGCTCAACCGGGTCAACCACTACAGCGGCGTCAAGTACAAGGACGACCCGACCATCTTCGCCTGGGACCTGATGAACGAGCCCCGGTACGAGGGCCAGAGCGCCGCCGAGAACGTCGACGGGACGACGCTGCGGGCCTGGGTGGACGAGATGGGCGCGTTCGTGAAGTCCATCGACTCCAAGCACCTGTTGGGCGTCGGACTGGAGGGCCACGGCACGAACTACGGCTTCGGCGGGGACGAGGGCAACCCCTTCGTCCACGTGCAGCAGTCGCCGTACATCGACTACACCTCCGCGCACCCGTACCCGACCGAGTCCTGGGCGAACCTGAGCATCGACCAGACCAAGGCGCTGATCCGCTCCTGGATCACCGACTCGCACGACAAGGTCGGAAAGCCGTTCTTCATGGGCGAGTTCAACGTCCACAACGTGGACCGCTCGGCCTGGTGGAGCCAGATCTACCCCGACTTCGAGGCGGCGGGCGGCGACGGCAGCGCGTTCTGGTGGTACGAGGACCACAACGTGGACGGCAAGTTCGGCGTGATGGCCGGCGCGCCCGAACTGTCGTTTTTCCGGGCCCACTCGGACCGGATGCGGGCCAAGTCCGGCCTGAACAGCGGGACTTCCAGCCCGACGCCGAGTGCTTCGGCCTCGGCGAGCGCATCGGCGTCACCCTCCGCGTCCGCGTCACCCTCCGCGTCCGCGTCACCCTCCGCGTCCGCGTCACCCTCCGCGTCCACGTCGGCGTCCCCCTCGGCGTCGGCGTCGGCCAGCACCCCGGCGCCGGGCGGGAGTTGCGCGGTGCACTACGGGCTGTCGGACTGGGGCAGCACCTTCAACGGCGACGTGACGGTCAAGAACACCGGCAGCGCGCCGGTCGACGGCTGGAAGGTGGCGTTCGCGTTCCCCGGTGACCAGCGGGTCACCAACATGTGGAACGCGGTGCCGGTGCAGACCGGCAAGCAGGTGGTGGCGAGCAACCCGTCCGGCTACAACACCACGATCCCGGCCGGGGGCACCGTCAACTTCGGCTTCAGCGGCACCTCCACCACCGGCACCAACGGCGTGCCGGCCGCCTTCACGCTCAACGGCCAGAGCTGCGGCAGCTACTGACGGATCGTCAGCCATCGAGCGCCGGCCCGCGGCCGCCCGCCCCACCCGGCAGGCCGCGGGCCGGTCCCCACCCGTGCACCGCGAGAGAGGAACCCCCACGATGAAGCGCACTCTGTCCGCCGCCGTGACCGCGGCCGGCCTGCTGGTCGGCGCCCTGTTCGGCCTCGCCCCGGCCGCCCACGCCGACACCGCCCCCAACGGCTACCCGTACTGCGCCAACGGCTCCGCGTCCGACCCCGACGGGGACGGCTGGGGCTGGGAGAACAGCGCCTCCTGCGTGGTGCGCGGTTCGAAGGCCGACCCGGCGGCGGGCACCTCCGGCACCGCGTCCAACGGCTACCCGTACTGCGTGAACGGCTCCGCCACCGACCCGGACGGGGACGGCTGGGGCTGGGAGAACAACAAGTCCTGCGTGGTGCGCGGCTCGAAGGCCGACCCCGGGGCCGGCAGCAGCGGCGGTGGCGGCGGTGGCAGCAGCAGCACCGCGTGCCCGTCCGGGATGAGCTGCGGGTCGTACAGCGTCGGCGGGCTGGGCGGCCGCAAGGGGCAGGTGCGGGCGGCCGGGGCCACCAGCCTGGACCTGGCGGTGGCGATGCTGGAGACCGACCACATGGACACCGCGTACCCGTACGGCGACAACAAGAGCGGTGACGCGGCCAACTTCGGCATCTTCAAGCAGAACTGGATGATGCTGCGGGCCGGCTGCGCGCAGTTCGCCGGGCAGTCGGAGAGCCAGTACAACAACGGCGCGGCGCTCAACTCCAACCTCGCGCAGGACGTCAACTGCCTGCACCAGAGCCAGAACCACTACGGCCTGAACACCTGGTTCGCGGGCCACCGCAACGGCTCCTCCGGGCTGGCGAACCCGAACACCGCGGACATCGCGAACTACCGGGCCGCCGTGTACTGGATCAAGGCCCAGCTGGACGCCGACTCCGCCAACCTCGGCAACGACACCCGGTTCTGGGTGCAGGTGCCGGCCATCTGAGACCCGCGCGGGAACCGCGGCAACCGCGGGGAGCGCGAGCACGAGCACGAGCACGAGCAAGGGCAAGAGGAAGCGATGCGCAGAGGATGGGCCGCCGCGGGTTCGGCGACCGCACTGGCCCTGGCCCTGAGCGGCTGCACCGGCGGTGGGCCCGCCCCCCTCGCGGGGGTGGTGTCCACCGCCGACCGGTCGAAGGTGTCGGGGACGATCACGGTGCTGACCAACCGGGTCGACCAGGTCGACAGCGGGCTGATGAAGAAGTACGCGGCCGAGTTCAACAAGCTCTACCCGAAGGTGAAGGTGGAGTTCGAGGGCCTGGTCGACTACGAGGGCGAGGCCGCCGACCGGCTGGCCAAGGGCGACTACGGGGACGTGCTGCTGATCCCGGACAGCCTGCCGGCCGGCCAGTACCCCGCCTACTTCAGCTCGTTGGGGAACTCCCGCGAGCTGTCGGACACCTTCGACTACATCGACTACGGCACCGTCGACGAGCACGTGTACGGCATCGCCAACATCGGGATCGCCTCCGGGCTGGTCTACAACAAGGCGGTGTGGGCGAAGGCCGGGATCACCGAGTGGCCCACCACGCCGGACCGGTTCATCGAGGACCTGAAGGCGATCCGGGAGCGGACCCAGGCCGTCCCGTACTACACGAACTACCACGACGGCTGGCCGCTGCGGCAGTGGTCGGACGCGATCGGGGTGCCGACCTGCGACAACACCGCGCGCGACAAGCTGGCGCAGACCGCGGCGCCGTGGACGCCCGGCAAGGACCTGTACGAGATCGACAGCCTGCTGTACCGGGCGGTGCACGAGAAGCTCACCGAGTCCGAGCCGCAGACCACCGACTGGGAGACCTCCAAGACGCTGCTGGGCACCGGCCGGGTGGCGACCATGGAGCTGGGCTCCTGGGCGGTCGCGCAGATGCAGGAGGCCGCCCGGGCGGCCGGGGGCGACCCGGCGGACATTGGGTTCATGCCGCTGCCGGTGCAGCGCGACGGGCACTTCTGCACCGTGGTGCAGCCGGACTACAAGTACGCGGTCAACGTGCACTCCGCGCACCAGGAGGCCGCCCGGGCGTGGCTGGAGTGGTACGTCACCCGCTCCGGCAGCGCGGCCGCCGACGAGTCGATCTCCTCGGTGCGCGGGGCGAAGCTGCCCGCCTCGCTCCAGCCGCTGGACGACCGGGCGGTGCGGATGATCCCGCAGACCCGGGAGCAGCTGGCGAAGGTGGACGCGATCGACCGGGCCGCGGGCATCGGCCTGGACGCGCCGGACTACCGGCGCAAGCTGGTGGACCTGGCGTCGGGGGCCGTCCCCGGCGACCTGGAGGGCTACTTCGCGGACCTGAACCGGCGCTGGGGGAAGGCGCAGAAGGCCGTGGGCTGAAGCACGGCCGCCCCGAACCCCGTGATGAACCGGTAAAGCTGCTGCCCCGTCGGGCCCGTCCGGGGCTGGCGGGGCGGCAGTGGCGTTCCGGCTTTTCGGCCTGCTGGTGAGCGAGTTGACGATCACTGAAACCCATCAAGGCATTCACATAACCGGTTTATAGACAGGGCCGCTCCGGCGGGTTACGGTTCTGCTCGCGCCGCAAACCCGACCACCGGTCCGGCCGAACCACTGAGGAGCCGCACAGATGAAGGACACCACCCCGCTCGACCAGGGCTGGAGCCTGCACCACGACGGGGACCGGCTGCCCGCCGCCGTCCCGGGCTGCGTCCACACCGACCTGCTGGCCGCCGGGCTGATCCCCGACCCGTTCCTGGGCACCAACGAGTCGGAGGTGGCCTGGGTCGGCCGCCGGGACTGGACCTACACCCTCGACCTGCCCGCCCACGGCAGCCGGCACGAGCGCACCGACCTGGTCTTCGACGGCCTCGACACCGCCGCCACCATCACCCTCGGCGGCACCGAGCTCGGCTCCACCCGCAACATGCACCGCCGCTACCGGTTCGACGCCACCGGCCTGGCCGGCGAGCTGAAGGTCGAGTTCACCAGCGCCTACACCGAGGCCGAGCGGGTCCGCGCCCTGGTCGGCGACCGGCCCAACGTCTACCCCGAGCCGTTCCAGTACATCCGCAAGATGGCCAGCAGCTTCGGCTGGGACTGGGGCCCGACCCTGCCCGGCGCGGGCATCTGGAAGCCCGCCCGGCTGGAGCACTGGTCCACCGCCCGGCTCGCCGAGGTCCGCCCGCTGGTCACCGTCGACGGCGGCACCGGCCGGGTCGAACTGCACGTCACCGTCGAGCGCACCGCGAGCGGCGCCGGCCGCCCGCTCACCGTCCGCGCCGCGGTGGCCGGCGCCGAGGCCGAGGCCGTCCTCGACGGCGACACCGGCGTGCTCACCCTGGAGGCCGCCGACGTCGCCCTCTGGTGGCCCCGCGGCTACGGCGAACAGCCCCGCTACGACCTCGTCCTCACCCTCGCCGACGGCGACGACCCGCTCGACACCTGGCAGCGCCGGATCGGCTTCCGCACCGTCGAACTGCGCACCGCCCCCGACGCCGCCGGCACCCCCTTCACCCTCGCCGTCAACGGCGAGGCGCTGTTCGTCCGCGGCGCCAACTGGATCCCCGACGACACCCTGATCACCCGGGTCACCCCCGCCCGCTACCGCCACCGCCTCCAGCAGGCCGCCGACGCCAACATCGACCTGATCCGGGTCTGGGGCGGCGGCATCTACGAGCAGGAGGCGTTCTACGAGGCGTGCGACGAACTCGGCCTGCTGGTCTGGCAGGACTTCCTGTTCGCCTGCTCCGCCTACCCCGAGGAGCAGCCGCTGCGCGGCGAGATCGAGGCCGAGGCCCGCGACAACGTGGTGCGCCTGATGCCGCACCCCTCGCTGGTGCTGTGGAACGGCAACAACGAGAACCTCTGGGGCTTCCGCGACTGGGGCTGGGAGGACGAACTGAAGGGCGACTCCTGGGGCGAGGGCTACTACCTCGGCCTGCTGCCCCGGATCGTCGCCGAACTCGACCCCACCCGCCCCTACTCGGCCGGCAGCCCCTGGTCCGGCAGCTGGGACCACCACCCCAACGACACCGACCACGGCACCCACCACTCCTGGGAGGTGTGGAACCGGCAGGACTTCGCCGAGTACCGCGCCAGCGTCCCGCGCTTCGTCTCCGAGTTCGGCTGGCAGGCCCCGCCCGCGTACGCCACCCTGCGCCGCGCCCTGCCGGACGAGGAACTCGCCGCCGACTCGCCCGGCATGCTGCACCACCAGAAGGCCGAGGACGGCAACGGCAAGCTGAACCGCGGCGTCGAGCGGCACTTCGAACTGCCCACCGGCCCCGGCGACTTCGACCGCTGGCACTACCTCACCCAGCTGATCCAGGCCCGCGCCATCGCCACCGGCATCGAGCACTGGCGCTCGCACTGGCCGCACTGCGCCGGCACCGTCGTCTGGCAGATCAACGACTGCTGGCCGGTCTCCTCCTGGGCCGCCGTCGACGGCGACGGCCGGCTCAAGCCGCTGCACCACGAACTGCGCCGCCTGTACGCCGACCGGCTGCTCACCCTGCAGCCCGCCGACCGCGACGGCGCCCCCCGGATCGCCCTGGTCAACCAGTCCGCCGAGCCCTGGACCACGACGCTGCGCCTGCGCCGCCTGGACGTCGACGGCAACGTGCTCGCCGAGACCACCGCCGGGCTCACCGCCGACGCCCGGGCCGTCCACCGGCTGCCGGTGCCCGCCGAACTGCTGCCCGCCGACGGCTCCGGCAAGGAGTACCTGGTCGCCGACGCCGACGGCCTGCGCGCCGTGCACTTCCCCGTCCCCGACAAGGCGTTCGGCTACCCGAGGCCGGAGTACGAACTGGCCGTCGAGGAGGCCGCCGACGGCGCCTTCGACGTGGTCGTCACCGCCCGCACCCTGGTCCGCGACCTGCTGCTGCAGGCCGACCGGATCGACCCGGCCGCCGCCGCCGACCGCGGCCTGACCACCCTGCTGCCCGGCGAGCGCACCACCATCCGGGTGCACGGCGCCACCGCCGTGCCCACCGCCGGACAGGTCCGGGAGGCCGTGTTCTGCGTCGAGCCGTCCTGAACCGCCTTGTGCGTCAAGTGAGTTGAGATCCGGCACCACGGGCCGGTCCGGTCTGCGGACGGGACCGGCCCGCGGTGCGCCCGGGCCCGGACTGTGTCATGAATGGTCGAGGCGACGCCGTCCCGCCCGCTCCGGGCCGCACGAGCACGCCAGCCCTTCCCTCCCGCCGGGCCGGCCCCAGTGCGGCCGCCCGGCCCCCGGATCGGAGCCACCCATGCCCCACTGCACCACCCGCGACGGCGTCGAGATCTTCTACAAGGACTGGGGGAGCGGCCGCCCGGTCGTCTTCATCCACGGCTGGCCGCTGAACGGCGACGCCTGGCAGGACCAGCTGAAGGCCGTCGCCGACGCGGGCTTCCGCGGCATCGCCCACGACCGGCGCGGCCACGGCCGCTCCACCCCCGTGTACGACGGCTACGACTTCGACACCTTCGCCGACGACCTGAACGACCTGCTCACCAGCCTCGACCTGCGCGACGTCACGCTGGTGGCGCACTCGATGGGCGGCGGCGAGCTGGCCCGCTACATCGGCCGGCACGGCACCGAGCGGATCCGCTCCGCGGTGCTGCTCTCCGCCATCCCGCCGCTGATGCTGCAGGGCCCGGACAACCCGGACGGCGTCCCGCAGGAGGTCTTCGACGGCATCAAGGCGGGCATCCTCAAGGAGCGCTCGCAGTTCTGGAAGGAGTCCTCGGTCGGGTTCTTCTCCGCGGACCGCCCCGGAAGCAAGGTCACCGAGGGCAACAAGGACGCCTTCTGGTACATGGCGATGGCCGAGACCATCGAGGGCGGCGTGGCCTGCGTCGACGCCTTCGCGCACACCGACTTCCACGCGGACCTGAAGAAGTTCGACGTCCCGCTGCTGGTCGTCCACGGCGACGACGACCGGATCGTCCCGATCGACGCCACCGGCCGCAGGACCGCCGCCCTGGTGCCCGGCGCGGTGCTCAAGGTCTACGAGGGCGGCTCGCACGGCATCGCGCTGGTGCCCGGCGACAAGGAGAGGTTCAACCAGGACCTGATCGAGTTCCTCAAGTCCTGACCCCGCGCCACCCCCGAGCACACCGGCCGGCTGGCCGGCCGCACCGCGCTCATCACCGGCGCGGACTCCGGCATCGGCCGGGCCGTCGCGCTCGCGTTCGCCCGGGAGGGGGCCGACGTGGCGTTCTGCCACCTCCCGGAGGAGGAGGACGACGCACGGGAGACCCTCCGGCTGGTCCGGAGCGCCGGACGGTCCGCCGTGGCCGTGGCCGGCGACGTGCGGGACGAACGGTTCTGCACGGACCTGGTGGCCCGCTGCGTCGACGAGCTCGGGGGCCTCGACGTGCTCGTCAACAACGCCGCCCACCAGATGTCCCAGCCGGACGGTCTCGCCGCCATCACCACCGAGCAGTTCGACCGGGTGGTGAAGACCAACCTCTACGCGATGTTCTGGCTGTGCCGGGCGGCGCTGCCGCACCTGCGGCCGGGGTCGTCGATCATCAACACCGCGTCCGTCCAGGGCTACAAGCCCAGCCCGCACCTGCTGGACTACGCGGCCACCAAGGGCGCCGTCGTCACGTTCACCCAGGGGCTCGCGCAGCAGCTCGCCCCCGAGGGCGTCCGGGTCAACGCGGTCGCCCCGGGGCCCGTCTGGACGCCCCTGATCCCCGCGACGATGGACGCCGACAAGGTGGCCGGATTCGGGAAGCAGTCACCGCTGGGCCGTCCCGCCCAGCCCGCCGAGATGGCACCCGCCTACGTCTTCCTCGCCTCGGCGGAGGCCGGCTACATCACCGGCGACGTCGTCAACGCCACCGGCGGCACCCCGCTGCCCTGAGCAGCCGGACCGGGGCCCGTCGTGGCCACCCGGTCCGCCACCCGCGGCCGACGCCCTCCCGGGTCCGGGGCCGCTCAGTCGGTCCAGCGCACGACGAGGACCGCGGCCGCGGCCACCACGACGGCGACCACCCGGAAACCGGAGTCCATCGCGGCGCTGAGGGCCGCGGCCGAGGTCCCGGCGCCCACGGTGTGGGCGCCGAGCGCGGTGCCCATCCCCGCGACGCCGACGGCGCTGCCCACCTCGCGGGCGGCCCCGTTGAGGCCGGAGCCCGTGCCGGCCCGGTCGGCGGGCAGCGCGGCCATGATGCCGCCGGACAGCGGAGGCAGCGCCAGGCCGACGCCGGCCAGTGCGAGCGCCGGACAGAGGACGTACAGGGCGTACGGGGTGCCGGTGCCGACGAAGGAGAAGGCGCCGAGGCCGGCCACCAGCCCGGCGAAGCCGAGCCCGACCACCCGCTTCGCGCCCCAGCGCCCCACCAACCGGCCCGAGGACCGCGAGGCCAGCGTCATGGCGACGGCGATCGGCGCGATGGCGAGGCCCGCCAGGGCGAGGGAGTAGCCGTGGGCGAGGGTCAGGTACTGGGCGTTGACGTAGAACATGGCGAACGCCCCGGCGAAGGCCACGGCGACGCCGACCGCGCCGGCCCGCACGGGGCGCAGCGCGAACACCCGCGGGTCCAGGAGCGGGTGTTCGCGGCGCAGTGACACGCGGACGTACACCGTCGCGATCGCCGCCGCGGCGGCGAAGGAACCGAGCACCCAGGCGGAGGTCCAGCCGCGCTCGCGGCCCTCGACCAGGCCGTCGACCAGGGCGACGACCGCCGCGGCCAGCAGCGCCGAACCGGGCGCGTCCAGCGGGACGGCGCGCCGGGCGGTCCGGGGCG
The DNA here is from genome assembly GCF_026802215.1 of Kitasatospora sp. YST-16. Lineage (NCBI taxonomy): Bacteria > Bacillati > Actinomycetota > Actinomycetes > Kitasatosporales > Streptomycetaceae > Kitasatospora > Kitasatospora sp. YST-16. Next base: position 644,467 of record NZ_CP113837.1, on the reverse strand, counting down.
CGCACCGCGCGGAGACCGCCAGGAGCAGCGCCCCGGCCGTGCCGAACACCAGGAACAGCCCTTGCCAGGGCAGCAGTTCGAGCACGACGCCGCCGACCACGTTGCCCAGGATGCCGCCGACGGCGAGCGACGCCGTCCAGGTGGCGACGGCCGCCGGGTGGCCGGCCCGCGGGACGACCAGCATCAGCAGCCCGAGGGTGACGGGCAGGGCGAGGGCGGCGCCCACGCCGGCGACCAGCCGCCCGGCGATCAGCAGCGGCACGTTCCCGGCGCAGGCCGCGAGCAGCCCGCCGCCCGCGAACAGGCCCAGCCCCGTCAGCAGGACGCCCTTGCGCCCGAAGCGGTCGGCCAGCGCGCCGCCGGGGACGAGCAGGCAGGCGAAGGCGACCAGGTACGCGTCCACGATCCACACCAGCGCGGTCGGGCCCGGGTGCAGGGCGCTCCGTGCGATCGAGGGCACCGCGAGGTTCATCGCGGCGGCCATGGCCTGCAGCGTCCCCGCGCACAGGGACATCAGGGCGACGACGGTCCGGGCTCCGGGCCGTTCCGCGGATGCCCGTGCGACGTGCTCGACGGGCGGTTGTTCGGTCTTCATCTCGTCCCCTCCAGGTCGTGGACTTCACGGGGGAGACGCTAGGAGCGGGCCGTCATGACGACAAATGCATCCCTTGCACGAGTACAGTGCACCAGACACAATCACCGAGCTGGGAGGGGATCCGTGGGCGCCACGACCCGGAACATCGACCTGAACCTCCTCACCGCCCTCGACGTCCTGCTCGACGAGTGCTCGGTCTCGGCCGCCGCCGACCGGCTCGGTCTCTCCGCGCCCGCGATGAGCCGGACACTGGCCCGGATCCGCACCGCGTTCGCCGATCCGATCCTGGTCCGCTCCGGGCAGGCGATGGTGCCGACCCCGCGCGCCGAGGCGGCGCACGCGGAGGTCAAGGCCGTCCTGGAACGCTCGCGCGCCCTGTTCGCCCGGGACCGCCCGGCGGACCCGGCCCGGCTCGAGCGGACGTTCACCGTCGTCGCCAACGACCTGCTCGCCGGCGCCCTCGCCGAGCGCCTCCTGCCGCGGCTGCGCCGGAGCGCGCCGGGCGTGACCGCCGTCCTGCTCTCCGAGGGCCCGTACCCCGACGACCTGGTCCTGCGCGAGGGGGCGGCCGACCTGGAGGTCCGGGTGATCACCGCTCCGGCGCCGGAGACCCGCATCGAGCCGCTGCTGGTCGACGAGATGGCGGCCGCCGTCCGGCCCGGGCACCCGCTCACCCGCGCTCCCCTCACCCCGGCCGCGCTCGCGGGCGCGCTGCACGTCGTCCCGTCCCGGCGCGGCCGCCTGCGGGGCCCGCTCGACGACGCGCTGGAGGCCGTCGGGCTCCGGCGCCGGGTGGTCGCGGCCATGCCGACCTTCGCCGCCGCCCTCCAACTCGTCGTCGCCTCCGACCTGGTGAGCCAGATCCCGGCACGCACCGGCGCACCGCTGGTCGCCGCCCTCGGCCTGGTCGCGCTGCCGATCCCGCTGCCCCTGCCCCCCATCGACATCTCCATGGGCTGGCACCCCCGCCACGACCACGACCCGGCCCAGCGCTGGTTCCGCCACGAGGTCCGCGCCGCCCTCTGCGGCCTCGCCCCGGCGGCACCCGGCGCCGCCGTCCGGAACCGGGACGGGGCACCGCGCCCCGCGACCGGCCCGGCTGCTCCCGCGGCGGCACCGTCCGACCCGTCCCGCGCCCTTCCCCCGCGGGGCTGACGGCCCGACAGGGGCCGCCGTCCGCCGGGGCGGAAACCGGTGGGCCGGGCGGGGGCGGGCTGGGAGGATCGGGCGCATGACCACGACCACCACCACCGCCCGGCAGGCCGCCCGCGACGCACTGGAGGGCCTGGCCCTCGGGGACGCCTTCGGCGAGCGCTGGTTCGAGCTGTTCCGGGCGCCCGCCGAGGCGGTCGAGCAGATCCGGGCCCGCCGCACGCCCGAGGAGTCGCCCTGGCACTGGACGGACGACACCGCGATGGCCCTGTGCGTGTACCGGGCGCTGCTCGACCAGGACGGGGTGAACCGCACCCGGCTGGCCGCGATGTTCGGCGCGACCTTCCTGGCCGACCCGGCCCGCGGCTACGGCTACGGGATGACCCGGCTGCTGCCGGTGCTCGCCGAGCGGCCCGAGCGGTGGAGCAGCGAGGCCCGCGAGCTGTTCGAGGGGCAGGGCAGCCTCGGCAACGGCGCCGCGATGCGGGTCGCCCCGCTGGGTGCCTGGTTCGCCGACGACCTGGACGAGGCCGCCGAGCAGGCCGCCTACTCCGCCGAGGTCACCCACACCCACCCGGAGGGCGTCGCCGGGGCGGTGGCCGTCGCGGTGGCCGCCGCGCTGGCGGCCCGCGGCCGGACGGCCGGCGGCGGACCGGCCGGGGCCGCCCTGCTGCACGAGGTGGCCGCCCGCACCCCCGCCGGGGCGATCCGCGCGGGCGTCACCGCGGCCGCCGACCTGCCCGCCGGGACGGCGCCGTGGCGGGCCGCCGACCTGCTCGGCAACGGGCAGCGGATCCGGGCCTCCGACACCGTCCCGTTCGCGCTCTGGTCCGCCGCGCACCACCTCGACGACCTGGCGGGCGCGCTGTGGACCACCGCCGAGGGCCTCGGCGACGTCGACACCACCTGCGCGATCACCGGCGGCGTGGTCGCCGCCCGCACCGGCCTGTCCGGCGTCCCGGCGGCCTGGCTGGAGCGCCGGGAGACGCTGCCGGAGTGGGTGGCGGAGGGGGAGTAGCGGGGGAGTGGGCGGCGGGCCGGGGCGGGTCTCAGCCGGTCGCGGCGTAGCGGGTCTCAGCCGGCCGGGGCGTCCAGCCGGGCGAGCTGCCCGGGGGTCAGGCGCAGTGCCCCGGCGTCGAGGTTCTCGGCCAGGTGGGCGGGGTTCGAGGTGCCGGGGATGGCGAGCACGTGCGGGCCGCGGTGCAGCGTCCAGGCGAGCCGGACCTGGGCGGGGGTGGCGCCCAGTTCGGCGGCGACGGCGGTGACCCGGGCGTCCCGCTCGGCGGCGGGGGCGGCCTCCCGGGCCGGGCCGGAGATGGCGAAGAACGGGACGAAGGCGATGCCGAGTTCGCGGCAGAGGTCGAGCGTCCCGTTCTCGTCGGCGAGGCGGCGGTCCAGGCCGTAGGAGTTCTGCACGCACACCACGGGGGCGATCGCGCGGGCCTGGTGGACGTGCTCGGGGCGGGCGTTGGACAGGCCCAGGTGCCGGATCAGCCCGGCCCGCCGCAGGTCGGCGAGCACGCCGAAGTGCTCGGCGACGGACTCCACGTCCGGCCCGTTGCGGCGCAGGTTGACCAGGTCGAGGTGGTCGGTGCCGAGCTGGCGCAGGTTCTCCTCGACCTGGGCGCGCAGCTGGTCGGGCCGGGCCATGGTGTACCACTCGCCGTCCGGGGTGCGGCCGGGGCCGACCTTGGTGGCCACGGTGATCCGGTCGGCGCCGGGCCAGCCGGCCAGGGCCCGGCCGATCAGGGCGTTGGCGGAGCGCAGCGGCGAGAAGTAGAACGCGGCGGTGTCGACGTGGTCCACGCCGTGCTCGAACGCGGTGTGCAGCAGCCGGACGGCGGCCGCCCGGTCGATCGGCGGGCCGTCGGAGTTGCCGTGCATCCCGTTGCCGGTCAGCCGCATCGCGCCGTAGCCGAGGCGGTTCACCGCCAGGTCGCCGAGCTGCCAGGTCCCCGCCGCCGAGGCGTGTGCGGTCATGTCCGTCCCCCTGTTGGTGCCGTGTCGGTGCTGTGCCTGCGCCGGTGCCGGTGCCGGTGCCGGTGTCGGTGCCGGGTGCTGCCGGTGCGTCAGGTGTCGGAGTATGGGCCCGCGCCGGACGGTCGCGACAGGGCCCCGGACCTTGAGTGATCTCACACCCGGAGCGGGAACGAACGGCCCGGCGTGCCGCGTTGGATCGGGTGTACGGCACCTGCGGGGGAGGCGTCCGGCCCGGGCCTCGGGGGGCACTCGGCGCGGTGGGCGGGAGCGGCTAGGCTGGCCCGGCCGGTTCTTTACTGAAATTTTCCTGTGTGCCGTACGGCCGTGCTGCGCGATTGCGATTGCGATCGTGCGGTGCGCCGGGCCGACGGCCCTCGTCCTGCCCAGACGGAGGTACTCCGCCTTGCACGTCGATCAATGGATCAATGACGTCCCACCGACCCTGGTGTACGTCATCATCGGTCTGATCATCGGACTGGAGAGTCTGGGCATCCCGCTGCCCGGCGAGATCGCCCTGGTCACCGCCGCACTGCTGGCCGCCAAGGGCACCGTCAGCCCGTGGGGCGTGGCGCTCTGCGCGATCGCCGGCGCGATCATCGGCGACTCGATCGGCTACGCGATCGGGCACAAGGGCGGCCGGCCGCTGTTCGAGAAACTCGGCCGGAAGTTCCCCAAGCACTTCGGGCCGGACCACCTGGCCACCGCCGAGCGGCAGTTCCAGCGCTGGGGCATGTGGGCGGTGTTCTTCGGCCGCTTCGTCGCCCTGCTGCGGATCTTCGCGGGCCCGCTGGCCGGCACCCTGCGGATGCCGTACTGGAAGTTCCTGATCGCCAACGTGCTGGGCGGCGTGGTCTGGGCCGGCGGCACCACGCTGCTGGTGTACCAGGTCGGCAAGGTCGCCGAGAAGTACCTGCAGGGCGCCTCGTACATCGGGCTCGGCGCGGCCGTGCTGTTCGGCGCCGGGTCGGCGCTGCTGCTCAAGCGGAAGGCGAAGAAGTCCCGCGCCGAGCACCCGGAGCAGTCCGGCGGCAAGAGCGGCGAACCGCTCGCCGAGACCTTCGCGGAGACCGCCGACTGATCCCGTCCGCTCCACCGAGGCCGCCGCGACCCCTTGCCGGGCACGGCGGCCTCGGCGTGTCCGGGGCCGTCCGGGCCGGGCCGCGTTCCGGCGTGTCCGGGGCCGGGCCGGAGTAGGGTCGCACCCGCACGCCGGTCACGGCGCGATCACGGAGTGGGGAGAGGCAATGCAGGAGAAGGACCCGCAGGTGTGGACCGCGGTGGACGAGTACGCCGAGGACCTGCTGTTCGCACCGGACGCGGTGCTGGACGCGGCGCTCGCGGCGGCCGACGAGGCCGGGCTGCCGAAGATCGCGGTGGCCGCCAACCAGGGCCGGCTGCTGCACCTGCTGGCCCGGATGCAGGGCGCCCGGCGGATCCTGGAGATCGGCACGCTGGCCGGCTACAGCACCATCTGGCTGGCCCGCGCCCTGCCCGCCGACGGCACTCTGACCACCCTGGAGATCGACCCCGCGCACGCCGCCGTCGCCACCGCCAACCTGGACCGGGCCGGCCTCGCCGACCGGGTCGAGGTCCGCCTCGGCCCGGCCCGGGACAGCCTGGCCGACCTGGTCGACCGGGGCGCGCAGCCCTACGACTTCTTCTTCGTCGACGCCGACAAGGCCAACATCCCGCACTACGTCGCGGCCGCGCTGGAGCTGTCCCGGCCCGGCTCGGTGATCGTCGTCGACAACGTGGTGCGCGGTGGGAAGCTCGCCGACGCCGACAGCACCGACCCGGCGGTGCGGGGCGTCCGGCGGATGCACGAACTGATCGCGGCCGAGCCCCGGTTGGAGGCCACCACCGTGCAGACCGTCGGCAGCCGCGGCCACGACGGGTTCACCCTGATCCGGGTCGGCGGCGACGGAGTGGAAGACTGACCACCATGCGCATCGGACTCCTCGGCACCGGCCCCTGGGCGGGCTTCGTGCACGCCCCCGCCCTGGCCGCCCACCCCGACGTCACCTTCGCCGGACTCTGGGGCCGCCGCCCCGAGGCCGCCGCCGAACTCGCCGCCGTCCACGGCGTCCCCGCCTACCCGACGGTGGACGCCCTGCTCGCCGACGTCGACGCGGTCGCCATCGCCCTCCCGCCGGACGTGCAGGCCGAGTACGCGACCCGGGCCGCGCAGGCCGGCAAGCACCTGCTGCTGGACAAGCCGGTCGCCGCCACCGTCGACGCCGCCCGCGCCGTCGAGGACGCGGTGGCCGCCTCCGGCGTCGCCACGGTGGTCTTCTTCACCACCCGCTTCGGCCCCGCCCAGGACGCCTGGATCGCCGAACAGGCCGCCCAGGACGGCTGGTTCACCGCCCACTGCCACTGGATCGGCTCGGTCTTCACCACCGACAGCCCCTACGCCGCGTCCCCCTGGCGGCAGCAGAAGGGCGCCCTGTGGGACGTCGGCCCGCACGCGCTCTCCGTCCTGCTGCCCGTCCTCGGCGAGGTCGACCGGCTGACCGCCGCACCCGGTCCCGGCGACACCACCCACCTGGTGCTGCGCCACCGCGGCGGCGCCTCCAGCACCGTCACCCTCAGCCTCACCGCCCCGCCCGCCGCCTCCGCCGACGGCGCCGCCGTCGAACTGCGCGGCACCGCCGGCGTCACCACCCTCCCCGGCCGCGACGAGCACCCCACGGCCGCGTTCGCCCGCGCGCTGGACGGCCTGCTCGCCTCCGCGAAGAGCGGCGAACCGCACCCCTGCGACATCCGGTTCGGCCGCCAGGTGGTGGAGGTGCTGGCCGCCGCCGAGGAGCAACTGCTGCGCGGCGGGCGGTAGTCGGAGCCGGCCGGGGAACCGGTCAGGGAGCCGGTCGGGGAGCCCGCCGGGGTCACCGCGACCCGGCGGGCTCCTCCGGTCCGGGGTCCGGTTCGGCGTTCGGTTCGGCGTTCGGCTGGGACCGCTTCCAGGGGCGGGGGATCCGCGCCACCAGGCTGCTCCCGGGTCCGGCGGCGTCCTCGAGGTCCGCGAGGTCGTCCAGGCCCTCGAAGCCCTCAACGTCCTCGACGTCGATCACGTCACCGGTGTCCGCCCGCGCGCCCGTGGCCAGCTCCAGGCCGGAGAGGTGGTTCTTCAGCCGCTTGGCCATCGGGAGGTAGGTCGCCAGGGTGAGCCCGCCGGAGAGGACGGCACCGACCACCGGGATGGCCTTGGAGACGCCCTTGGCGAAGGTCTGCTTCGTCATCTGGACGCCCAGGTAGGCCGCGACCTTCTTCACCACCGGGTAGACGACGCCCTTGGTGAGCGCCTTCCGGGGCAGCTGCTTGACCAGCTGCTCGGATATCGCCTTCGCCAGCTTCCCGACCGCGACGTTCGCGGAGTGGGTGCCGTACATGACGCCGAGGAAGAGCGTGAACACGCCCTTGGTCGCGTCGTCGAGGTCGTCCTCGCCGGAGAACAGGTCGGGCCAGCTGTAGAGGTAGGCGAGCTTCTGCGCGATCCGCAGCATGTGGCCGAAGTACTGGGCCAGGTCGGCGGGCACGGTGGCCGGGAGGAAGAGCACGCCGGGGATCCCGGCCGCGGCGGAGAGCGCGCTGACCTTGCCCGCCTCGTAGCGGATGGAGTCGTTGGCCGCCTTCTCCAGCACCTCGGCCGGGATGCCCGCCGCCGCCGGGCTCTCCCGGACCGCCTGTTCGACCTGCTCCGCGGAGCAGCTGCGCGCCAGCGTCTTGCGCAGGTACGCCTCCCGGTCGATGCGCACCCCGGGGAGGTTCGCGGCGTACATCAGCACGGCGGAGAAGCGCAGTTCGGGGTTCTCGGGCGTTATGTTCGCGGTCACGGCAGGAACCTACCGCATCAGGAGCACACCTGATCTTTTCCAAACATCCACCGGAGCGCGGGAGTTGGTCCGGTCACGGGGTGGCCGGGCGGCGGTCGGCCGGGCGGCGGGGCGGGATCGGGGTGGCGGGGAAGTCGCGGGGGCCGGTCCACAGGGCGGGGACGGCGTCCGCGCGGCGGGCCAGTTCGTAGGCGACGGACTCGTAGTTGACCCGCCAGCCGCGGAAGTGCGGCCAGGCCTCGGCGACCGTCCGCTCCAGGGTCAGGCCCGCGGCCGTGACCAGGGCGGCGGCCGCGTCGAACTCGGCGTACGTCAGCCGGATCGGCTCGTCCGGGTCCGGGTCCGGCTCGAACGGGATGCGCACGGCGGTGGCGATGTCGCGCAGCGCGGTGAACCCGGCGCGCAGCAGCAGGCGGGCCTCCGGCGGGGCGGAGCGCGGGTTGAGGGCCAGTTGCATCGCGGCGGCGTCCATCACCGCGATCAGGCCGACCACCCAGCTGCGGTACGGCTGCGGGGAGCGGAACGAGATCAGCACCGGGTAGTTGGAGTGGCCCTCGCCGAGGTCGGCCGCCAGCCGCTCCCAGTCCCGGTACAGCTCCGGCAGTTCGCTCTCGGTGCGCACCAGCGCCTGCCGGGCCAGCAGTTCCGGCCCCCAGGCCGGCTCGCCCGCCCGCGACTGCAGCAGCGTCACCTCCAACTCCCGCCGGTTGTACGCCCCGTACAGGGTCGGCAGGTAGGCGATCAGCAGCGCGATGATCAGCGGGCCGTTGGCCGCCGCCAGGAAGTCGATCACCGACAGGTGCAGCCGGTCGCCGCTGGCGAAACCCAGCGTGAACAGGCTCGACCCGGCCTCCCGGAACGCCACCCGCCACGCCAGGTCGGACGTCCCCTGCAGCAGCAGGGTGTACGCGAGCAGCGTCGACAGCAGCCAGCAGCCCAGCATCCCCAGCAGGATCAGCGGCGCCAGCCATGTCTGCGCCCGGTCGATCGCCCGGTAGCCGCCGAACGGCGCCGCCACCGTCCGCAGCACCCGGCGCAGCACCGACCAGAGCCGGATCACCAGCGCCGAGTACAGCCCGCGCGGCACCACCAGGGTGCGCAGGATGCTCGCCGCCGTCACCAGCAGCAGCGCCGCCCCGGCCACCGTGAAGATCACTCTCATGCGGTCATTGTGACGGCAGCCCGGCCGCCGTCCGGCCACGGGCCTGCCGTGTCCGCCGCCCGGGCCGCCCGGGCCGTGAAAGCATCGGCCGCAGCACCGCCCGTCCGCCCCTTCCCCGGAGAGAGCCGAGCCCGCCCGTGCCGAACAGCCCCGTGTCGGACAGCCCCGTGCCGAACAGCCCTGCGCCGGACAGCCCCGTGCCGAACAGCCCTGCGCCGGACAGCCCCGTGCCGTCCGCGCCGGTGATCCGGATCGACACCCCCGGCTCCTTCGCCCGGAGCGTCTTCCACGAACGCCACCCCGTCCTGCTCCGACAGGTGCTCGACGCGCTGCCCTACGGCCCGCAGCAGCGCGCGGACCTGGCGGAACTGCTCGCCCGGAGCACCGGCGGCGGCCCGCTGCACCCGCCCGCCGGGGACGACCCGGACGCGGCGCGCTGGCAGGAGTGGGGCGCCGGACTGTGGGGGCGGAGCTGGGACGAGGCGCCGTTCCTGTGGGCGGAGAGCTACTTCTACCGGCAACTGCTGGACGCCACCGGCTACTTCCGGCCCGGCCCCTGGCAGGGCGTCGACCCGTTCGCGCCGTTCAAGGCCGCCGAACTGGCCAGCCCGGCCGTCGACGGCGAACTCGCCGCCCTCGACCACCCCGGGGCGACCCGGCCCCGGGCCCTGCTCTCCGCCGCGCTCTGGGGCAACCGGGCCGACCTCGGCTTCCGCCTCACCGCCGAGGACGGCGCCGCCGCCCCCGACCTGGTCGCCGACGACAGCGCCGCCCTGTGGACCGCCCTCGAACGGGGCCGCGGCGGCCGGGTCGGCCTGATCGCCGACAACGCCGGCCGGGAACTGCTCCCCGACCTGGTCCTGATCGACCACCTCCTGACCTCCGGCCTCGCCGGACACGCCGCCCTCTACGTCAAACCCCACCCCTACTTCGTCTCCGACGCCACCACCGCCGACACCCTCGCCACCCTCGCCCGGCTGCGCACCGCCCCCGGCCGGGCCGCCGCGGCGACCGGCGAACGCCTCCGGCGGGCCGTGGCCGACGGCACCCTGACCATCCGCACCCACCCGTTCTTCTGCGCCCCGCTCCCCTTCGACGCGATGCCCGCCGACCTGCGGGACGACCTGGCCGGCGCCACCCTCACCATCCTCAAGGGCGACCTCAACCACCGCCGCCTGGTCGGCGACCGCCACTGGCCCCCCACCACCCCCTTCGCCCCCCTCACCGCCTACTTCCCCACCCCCGTCGCCACTCTCCGCACCCTCAAGTCCGACGTCGCCGTCGGCCTCGCCCCCGCCACCCTCGCCCGCCTCGACGCCACCGGCACCCGCTGGCGGACCGACGGGCGGCACGCCCTGATCCAGTTCCGCGCCTAGAGCGGGCCCGGGTGCTCCGGTGGCCGGGGGTGGCGGCGGGCCGGCGGGGTCAGGAGCCGGTGCGGCCGTCGAGGAGTTCGCGGAGGATGTCGAGGTGGCCGTTGTGGCGGGAGGTCTCCTCGATGAGGTGGAGGAGGATCCAGCGGAGGTCGGGGTGGCGGCCGTCGCGGATGGACTGCTTGGCGGGGGTGTCCAGGGGGTGGTCGGCGACGAGCCGGCGGTGGACGGCGTTCTGCTGTTCGTACTCCTCGAGGAGCTGGGGGAGCGGGAAGTCGACCGCGGTGCGCATCTCCGGGTCGGGGTCCTCGTCGGTGGCGTGGACCAGGGGGCCCTCTTCCTCGGCGCCGAGGAAGACCACCTGGAGCCAGAAGTGCTCGACCCAGCGCAGGTGGCTGATCAGCCCGCAGGCGGTCATCAGGGGGGAGCCGGGCAGGGGGGAACGGCGGGCGTCCTCGGGGGAGAGGCCCTCGCACTTGGCCCGCGCGGTGGCCCGGGCGTAGTCGAGGAAGGTGGTCAGCTGGGTGCGCTCGTCCCAGGAGGGAGGCGTGTCGGTTCGCTCAGTCATCGCGGGCATTGTGCCCGGACTCCTGACGGGGCGTCGACGGATTTTCCCCGGTCGGGCGGGGATCGGGCGGGCCGGGGCCGCCCGCGACCGGTGGACCCTGGAAATCATCGTCAACGGCCACGCCGAGCTGGTGGATTGACGGGAAGGAGGATGGCCGATCATGGAAAGGAAACGAAAAAGCGGTGAAGGAGGGCCGGTCGGCCGGGTAGAAAGGGTGGGTTTGCCGGAGGAATCGACGACGGAGGAGGGGGAGCGGCGATGGCACTCCCGGACGGTATGGCGGTGCGGCCCGCGGTGGCCGAGGACGCGGCGGCGGTCTGTGCGCTGCTGAACCAGGTGGACGAGATCGAGATCGGGCGGGCGGAGACCGAACTCGACGAGGTGGAGTCCGAACTGCGCGGCGAGGGCGTCGACTTGGCGCAGGACTCCTGGCTGCTGCACGACGCGGACGGGAGACTGGTCGGCTACGGGCTGGTCCGGGACCGCTCCGGCGGGGAGCGGATCGACCTCGACCAGTACCTGCTGCCGGACCAACTCGCGGGCGGACTGCACCTGTTCGACCTGATGGAGGCCCGGGCCGTCGAGCTCGCCCGCCGCAACGGCGCCGACCGCGCCGTGCTGCACCTGCTGCTCAACGCCGAGCCCACCACCGACACCGGGGCGATGCGGGACCGCGGCTGGCGGCTGGCCCGCCGCCACCACGCCCTGCGGCGCGACGTCTCCCCGGAGACCGACCCGCTTCCCGAGCCCCCCGCCGGGGTGCGGCTGCGCGACTGCACGCAGGAGGCGGACCGCCGGACCGCCCACCGGCTGCACCAGCAGACCTTCGCCGAGCACTACGACTTCAAGCCCCGCAGCTACGAGCAGTGGCTGGCCGACATCAACGCCGACACGGTCGACTGGACCAGGGTGTGGGTCGCCGAACTCGACGGCCACGGCGACGTCGCCGTGCTGCGCACCGGCGTCCGACTTCCCACCCTGGCCTGGGCGTTCAACATCGGCGTGCTGCCCGAGGCACGCGGGCGCGGCCTCGGCGGCTACCTGCTGCGGCACTTCTTCGCGGTGCACGCCGCCGACGGCCGGGCGGCCGTCGGCCTGGGCGTCGACACCGAGAACGCGACCGGCGCCCCGGAGCTGTACCGCAAGCACGGCATGGAGGTCGACTTCTCCGTCGACACCTGGGCGCTGGTGCTGCCCACCGCCTGACCCGCCCGGCCCCGGGGGAGGGGGTCAGGCGTACACCCGGGCCTGGAGGCGGTACAGCTCCGCGTACAGGCCGCCGGCGTCGAGCAGTTCCCGGTGGCCGCCGGCCTGGACCAGGCGGCCGTGCTCCAGGACCAGGATCAGATCGGCCATCCGGACGGTGGAGAAGCGGTGCGAGACCAGCACGCTGACCGCGCCGGTCCGGGCCCGGGAGTCGGCGACCAGCCGGGCGAACCGCTCGAACAGGGTCTGCTCGGCCGCCGCGTCCAGCGCCGAGGCCGGCTCGTCCAGGACCAGCAGCAGCGGGTCGCGGCGCAGCAGCGCCCGGGCCAGGCCGAGCTTCTGCCACTGCCCGCCGGACAGGTCCACGCCGTCGCCGTAGCTGCGCCCGATCAGGCCGTCCAGCCCGCCGGGGACGGCGGCGGCCACCGGGGCGGCCTCGGCGGCGTCCAGGGCGGCGGACAGGGCCGCGTCGTCGTCGATCCGGTCGAGGTCGCCGATGCCGGTGTTGTCGCGCAGGCGCAGTTCGAGGCGGGCGAAGTCCTGGAACAGGGTGGCGGTCCGGCGCTGCCAGTCGGCCGGGTCGGCGGCGGCCAGGTCGACGCCGTCGACCAGGATCCGCCCGCCGGTCGGCCGGTAGAGGCCGCAGAGCAGTTTGACCAGGGTGCTCTTGCCGGCGCCGTTCTCGCCGACCACGGCGAGCGCGGTGCCGGCCGGGATGTCGAGCGTGACGTCGTCCAGGACGCGGCGGGTGCTGCCCGGGTACTGGAAGCTGACGTGTTCGAGCCGGATGCCGCGGGTCAGGAGGAGCGGAGTTGACGCGGCGTCAGATTTGTTGGGGTGGAGGGCTGTTGGGGGTTTCAGGGCGTCCAGGCGGTGGGCGGTGCGGCCGGCGTCCTGGAGGACGGTGAGCAGCTGGATCGCGGTGCCGACCTGGAGCGAGAGCTGGGCGGCCAGGGTGATCACCAGGATGACGTCGCCGAGCGGGGAGACGCCGTGCTGGGCCTGCCGGACCACCAGCCAGATCGCGGCGGCGTAGCCGAGCGCGAAGCAGAGCTGCCCGCCCGCGCGCAGGGCGGCGGCGCGGGTGTGGGCGCGGCCGAGCAGGCGGGTGCCGGCCTGCCACTCGCGGTGGTGGCGGGCCAGCAGGAAGGGTGCGGCGCCGGCCAGCCGGGCCTCCTTGGCGGTGGCGTGGCCGGTGGCGACGTCCAGCAGGTGGCGGCCCAGGCGCTGGTGCGGGGCGGCGGACTCCTTGGCGGTGTCCAGCAGCCGCTGGGCCCGGTTGCCGGCCAGCACCGGGACGGCGCCCAGCAGCGGGAGCAGCAGCAGCCACGGGTCGAGCAGGCCGAGCAGGACCGCCGTCAGCCCCAACTGGACGGCCAGGCCGCCGAGTTGCAGAGCCGCTTCGAGGGAGGCCCGGGTCCGCGGCAGGTCGTCGCGGACCAGCGCGAGGGTGTCGGCGAACCGGGGGGTGTCCAGGTCCTCCAGGCCGGGCCGGCCGTGGGCGAGGGCGACCAGCCGGTTCTGCAGTTCGACCTCGCCGAGGTCGCCGAGCTCGAAGTAGGCCAGGTGCGCGAAGTGGCCCATCATCAGTTCGAGCACCAGCAGGGCGGCGGCGGCCAGGCCGAGCAGCACCGCGCTGCCGCCGTGTCCGGCCAGCGTCTCGGTGGTCAGGCCCTTCAGGCACAGGGCGATCAGCGGGGTGGCCAGGCAGCCGGCCGCGACCATGGCGGCGGCCCGCAGCAGCCGGCGCGGGTCGCACCGCCAGGCGAGGGTCAGCAGGTGGCGCAGGGCCGGGATCAGGTCGGTCACCGCAGGGCCTCCTCGGCGGGCGGGGCGTCCAGGGCAGCGGGGTCGGCGGCGTGGTCGGGCGTGGCGTGGTCGGTCGAGGCGTCGGGTGTGGTGTGGTCGGGCGTGGCGTCGGCGGTGAAGCGTTCGGCCTGGGCGCGGAACAGGCGGGCGTACTCGCCGTCCAGGGCCAGCAGTTCGTCGTGGGTGCCGGACTCGGCGACCCGGCCGTCGGCGAGGACGACGATGTGGTCGGCGCGCCGGACGCTGGAGAAGCGGTGCGCGATGATGACGCTGGTGACGCCGCGGGTGATTTCGAGGAAGCGGTCGAAGAACGCGGCCTCGGCGCGGACGTCGAGCTGGGCGGTGGGCTCGTCCAGGACGAGCAGCGAGGCGCCGTCGGCGAGGGCCAGCATGGCGCGGGCCAGGGCAACCCGCTGCCACTGCCCGCCGGACAGGTCGCTGCCGCCCCGGTAGTGCGAACTGAGCACGGTGTCCAGGCCGTTCGGCAGCGCGTCGAGCACGTCGAGGACGCCGGCCCGGTCGGCGGCGGACCGCAGCGCGGGCCGGTCGGTGAGCAGGGCGGGGCGGCCGAGGGCGATGTTCTCGGCGGCGGTGAGCTCGTAGCGGGCGAAGTCCTGGAAGATCACCGCGATCCGCCGGTGCCAGTCGGCGACCGGCCGGCGGGCCAGGTTGGTGCCGCCGACGGTGATCCGTCCGGCGGTGGGTTCGCGCAGCCGGGCGAGCAGCCGCACCAGGGTGGTCTTGCCCGCGCCGTTCAGGCCGACCACGGCGGTGGAGCGGCCGGGCGGCAGCTCGAGGTCGAGGTGGTGCAGCACGTCGGGGCCGTCGGGGCGGTAGCGGAAGGAGACGTCCTCCAGCCGGATCGTCCCGGCGGCGGGTGCCGCGTCGGCGGGCGCCGCGTCGACGGGTGCTCCACCGGCGGGCGCTGCGTCGGCGGGCACCGTTTCGGCGGGCGCTGCGTCGACGGGTGCTCCACCGGCGGGCGCCGCTTCCGCGGGCGCCGCTTCCGCGGGCGCCGCGTCGGCGGGTGCCGCGTCCGCCGGAAGGGCCTCAGCGACGGGCCGCTGTTCGAGGGTGCGCAGGGCGTCCTCGGCGGTGAGCCCGTACAGGGTCTGCATGTCGCTCTCGGGGAAGAACACGCCGAACCGCATCGGCACCAGCACGGCCTGCAGGGCGGCGGAGAGCTGGAGCAGCGTCAGGGTGTGGGCGGCGCCGCCGCGGGCGAGCAGGGTGAGGGCGGCGCCGCCGCCGAGCAGGCCGACCGCGGCCAGGCCGAGGAAGGGGCGGAACAGCAGGCGGCGGCGGGTGGCCCAGAGCGGTTCGAGGTAGCGGCGGGCCTCGGCGGTGTGCCGTTCGCGCAGCCAGGGGACCAGGCCGAGCATCCGGGCCTCCTTGGCGATGCCGGTGCCGGTGGCGGCCTTGCGCAGGTAGGCCAGGCGTCGGCGGCGGCCGGTCATGGTGGCGCGGGCCGCGCCGAAGCGGCTCAGCGCGCCGCGCTGCCCGGCCCGGATGACCAGCGCGGCGGCGGTCACCAGCAGGGCCGGGAGCCAGCCCAGGGCGATGCCCACCACGGTTGCCGCGCCCAGTAGTTGGGCGTAGCGGGCGAGCAGGGCCAGGGTGCCGGCGGCGGCCTCGCCGGGGGTGGGCGAGAGGCGGTCGAAGCCGCCGCGGGCCTCGGCGAGCAGGTCGAGGACGTCCTGCTCCTCCAGGTCGGCGCTGTCCAGGCCGTCCAGCGCGCAGGCCATCAGGTCGGCGATCCGGGCGCCGTCGACCCGGCGGGCCACCAGCTCGCCGGCCAGCGCCTGGAACGGGGCGAGTGCCTGCTGGAGGACGAACGCGGCGGCGGCGATCAGCAGCGCGGCGGTCGGCCCGCCGCCGCCGGTACGGGCGGCGGGCAGGGCGGCGATCAGGTGGCTGGTGGCGGCGATGAAGCCGATCGGCAGTAGGCCGACGGCCAGGTGCAGCGCGCTCGCCCCGGCCAGCAGGGCCGGGTGCAGCAGGCGCAGCAGCCGGGCGGCGGCCAGCCGGTGCCGGACGCGCCGGCGCAGCCGTTCCGGCAGGCCGGGCGGCGTGGCGGCGGGCGTGGGTGGGGGAGCGGAAGAGGGCACGGGCGGGTGCCTCCGGGTTTCGGTGGGTCTCGTCGAACGGACGTGGTGCGCCCGGCGCGCCGCGGGGCGGACGGGCGGCGCGGCGTCGGGAACGCGGGAGGGGCGGGAACGCGGGAGGGTGCCCGGCAGCCGGGACGTCGATGTCGCCGGGAGGCACGAGCCCCAGAGTCTGCTGCAGGGCCGTCAAATCCGTCAAGAATTCACCTGACGGCCATTCACCGTTGGTTGCGGTGTGGGGTGGAAGCGTTCGGAACTCTTCCACTTGGTCTAGACATTTGATCGACTTCCCGGCTAGCGTCCTGTCCGGATCGAGTCCGGCCGGACACCGCCGGTTGCTCGTTCGCAGTGCGCTCGACGGGGGTTGGCGCACGTTCCCGGGCTGCGGCAGGCCCGCTGCCGGGGAGAGCTGTTCCGTTGCGTCGCCGTGCCCATCAGGCCGGCGGGCCGGGACGCGTTCCCCCGGTCGCACGCCCCGTTTCCGCCCGGCCGTCGCCTCCTTCCCCGCCGACGGCCCTCGTCCGCGCGCCGTCCCACCGGCGCGTACCGGAGAGGAACCCGCTGCTGTGGAGAGCGTTGACACCCGTACGGTGACCTACCGCGGTGCCCGGACCGGCACCGCGCCCATGACCTGGGGCCAGCGCGCGATCTGGAAGTCCATCCGCTGGCTGGACGACGGCGCCCACTACTTCAACATCCGCCGGACCGCCCAACTGACGGACGGCACCGACGAGTTGCAGGTGGACGCGGCGCTCGCCGCGCTGCTGGAACGGCACGAGGCGCTGCGCACCACCTTCCACGAGGGCGCCGACGGCTGGCGCCAGCACGTCACCGACACCGGCACCCTGCGCTACGCCGTGGTCGACGCCGCACCCGGCACCGCCGCCGACACCGCCGCCCGGATCGGCGACGAACTGGTCGCCCGCACCTTCCGGCACACCGAGGAGATCCCGTTCCGCTGCGCCCTGGTGCGCGACGGCGGCCGGCCCGCCCACCTGGTGCTGGTCTTCTCCCACCTCGGCGTGGACTTCTGGGCGGTGCGCCAACTGGAGCAGGACCTAAGGGAGTTGCTCGCCGGAGAGCCGGGGCCCGCCCCCGACTGGCAGCCGCTCGACCAGGCCGGGTACGAGAGCGAGGGGGAGGGCGCCCGGCGCGGCGCCGCCGCCGTCGAGCACTGGCGGCGCACCCTGGAGAAGACCCCGCCCGCGCTGTTCCCGCCGGTCGACGACCGGGGCCGCCCCGAGCGCTTCGTCCGGCTCGGCATGGACTCCCCGGCCGCCGCCGTCGCCGCCACCGCGATCGCCGAACGCTGCCAGGTCTCCACCGGCACCGTGCTGCTCGCCGCCACCGCCGCGGTGCTCGGCGCCTGGACCGGCCACCCCGTCGTCCCGCTGCAGCTGATCGCCGTCAACCGGCACGACGAGCGGACCCGCCGGCTGGTCGCCGCGATGGCCGAGAACGCCCTGTTCTCGCTCGACGTCGGCACCGGCACCTTCGACCAGGCCGTCAAGCGCGCCTTCCTGGCCGGCATGAACGCCTACCGGCACGCCCACTACGACCCGATCGCCGTCGACGAGGTGCTGGACGCCGCCAAGGAGCGCAACGGCGGCGTGCTGCAACTCGGCCACTTCTTCAACGACAAGCGGATGCACGACCGTTGGGAGAACCTGCCGGACGTCCCCGCCACCCCCGAGGGCCTGGCGCCGCTCACCGAGAAGACCCGGATCTTCCACGTCGGCTCCTGGGAACGGCAGGACGCGCTGTTCTTCGTCCACACCACCTACGCGCCCGACACCGCCCTGCTGTACCTGATGGCCGACACCGAACTCGTCCCCCGCCAGGACGTCGAACGGGTGCTGCGCGCCTTCGAGACCCTGCTGGTGGCCGGCGCCGCCGAGCCCGTCGAGCTCGCCGCCGTCACCTTCGACCGCTGAGCCGACCTCCCCCGTACCAACTGCTGAACCGTCCCCCTGCACGAACCGCTGAACTGCTTCCCCCCCCGCACGAGGAGGACCCCGCATGAGCACCGCCACCGCCGCCGACGCGCCCGTCTGGGACGAGGAGGTCGCCGCCGCCGTCACCCGGCTGACCGCCGCCGCCGAGAACGAGTACTACAACCCGTACCAGACCTTCGAGTGGCCCGAGCGCATCCCCGAGGGCGCGCTGTGGATGAGCGAGGACCTGCTCACCGTCCACGGCACCGCCGCCGCGGCCGAGTTGAGCCGCGAGCAGTACCTGGCGCTGTCCAAGTGGGAGAGCATCAACTTCTACAGCCTCAACGTGCACGGCATCCGCGAACTGATGCAGGAGGTCGTCCGGCGCATCCACGCCCCCGGCTACGAGATCCCCACCCCGTTCTTCCACCACTTCCTCGGCGAGGAGAACGAACACATGTGGTTCTTCGCCGAGTTCTGCCTGCGCTACGGCGGCCGGCTGTTCCCCGACCGGTCGATGGCCTTCCCCGGCGAGAAGCACTCCGCGCGGCTCGACAACTTCGTGGTGTTCAGCCGGATCCTGATCTTCGAGCAGATCGTCGACCACTTCAACAGCAAGATGGCCGCCGACCCCGCGCTGCCCGACACCATCCGCGCCATCAACCGGGTCCACCACCAGGACGAGTCCCGGCACATCGCGTTCGGCGCCCAACTGGTGCGCGCCCTGTGGCAGCGCCTGGTCGAGGTCGGCGACGAGCGGGAGACCGCGCACGGCCGGCAGTACGTCGAGAAGTACCTCCAGTCGTCCATCCAGCAGCTCTACAGCGTCGACGCCTACCGCGACGCCGGCATCCCCGACCCGCTGGCCTTCCGCGCCCGCGTCATCGCCGACCCCGCCCGGCAGGCCGCGCACGCCGCCATCACCGCCCGCACCACCGCGTTCTACCGCCGCATCGGCGTGCTCGACGCCGCCTGACGGAACGTCAACTCCATTGCCCGGTAAGTCCAGCAAGCCCATTGAGGGGAACCGCATGAGCACCCGGACCGCCGACCTGCCCCCGCTGCGCGAACCCGGCCCCGGCCTGGTCGTCCTCGACCCGACCCGCGCCGCGCTGCTGACCGAACTCGACACCCTGTTCACCGGCCTCGCCGAGCAGCTGCACGCCCCCGCCGTGATCGGCCCGCCGCTGCTGCCCGCCGAAGGACTCGCCAAGCTCGACTACTTCCGCAACTTCCCGCACCTGGGCGTCGCCGCCGCCCGGTACCGGGGCGACACCCTGGACGCCCTCGCCGCCGGCCAGGACCCCGCCGAGCAGGACGTCCACCCCACCGGCTACCTGCTGCCCTCCGCCACCTGCTACGGCCTGCTGCTCTCGCTGGCCGGCGCCGAGGTCGGCGACGGGCAGCGGGTCACCGCCATCGGCCGCTGCTTCCGCAACGAGGACCACTACGACGGGCTGCGCCGCCTGTGGGGCTTCCACATGCGCGAGGTCCTCTACCTCGGCACCCCCGACGGCGTGCGCGACCACCTCGCCCGCTCCAAGGAGTTCGTCCTCGACCTGGCCGCCGCCCTCGGCATCGCCCTCGACTACCAGCCCGCCAACGACCCGTTCTACGACCGCACCGGCTCGCGCGCCAAGCTGATGGCCCTCGACCCGGTCAAGTACGAGTTCCTGGCCGCCGACGGCACCGCCATCGCCTCCGTCAACCGGCACCGCAACTTCTTCGGCGACCGCCTCGGCATCACCTCCGCCGGCCAGGCCGCGCACAGCGGCTGCACCGCGTTCGGCGCCGAACGCTGGGTGCACGCCGCGATCCTCACCCACGGCAGCGCCGGGGCCGCGCTCGACCGGGTCCGCGAGGTGCGCGATGCGCGCCGCTGACGCCGCTGCGGGTGCTGCGGCCGCCGCGGTGGGCGCGGCCGCGCTCGGCGTCGAACTCCCGCTGGTCCAGGCCGGGATGGGCGGCATCGCCGGGCCCGCCCTGGCCGCCGCCGTCAGCGACGCCGGGGCGCTCGGCACCGTCGCCCTCTACAAGAGCGACCGGGCCCTGGCCGCCGCCCTGGTCGAGCAGACCGCCGCCCGCACCACCCGCACCTTCGGCGTCAACGTCATCCCCGAGGTCGCCGACCGGCTGCTCGACCAGCAGCTCGACGCCGTCCTGGAACGGGCCGACCGGCAGCTCACCGTCAACAGCTACGGCCTGCCGCCGCAGCCCTTCGCCGCACGGGTCCGGGCCGCCGGGCACCGGCTGCTGATCCAGACCGGCAGCCACCGCGACGCCCGCACCGCCGCCGCGCTCGGCGCGCACGCCGTCACCGTCCAGGGCACCGAGGCCGGCGGCCACCACCTCGGCGGGCAGCCGCTCGCCGAACTGCTCGCCGAACTGCGCGCCGACCCCGACTTCGACCTGCCGGTGCTCGCCGCCGGGGCCGTCGGCACCGGCGCCGACCTGCTGCGGGTGCTGGCCGCCGGGGCGCACGGGGCGATGTGCGGCACGCTGTTCGTCGCCACCGCCGAATCCGCCGCCCACCCCGACTACCGGCGCGACCTGGTCGCCGCCGACCCCGCCGACACCGTCGTCACCGACCGCTTCTCGATCGGCTGGCCCGGCCGCACCCACCGGGTGCTGCGCAGCGCCGTCACCGACGCGCCCGCGCCGCTGCCCTCCGCACTGATCGCCTGGACCACCGTGATGGGCACCCGGCGCCCCGTCCCGCGCGGCTCCGCCGCCGCCCCCACCGTGGAGGCCGAGGGCCGGGTCGGCGAGATGGCCCGCTACGCCGGGCTCGGCGTCGGCGCGATCACCGGCGTCGAACCGGTGGCCGCGGTCCTCGCCCGGCTGCGCGAGCAGTACGCCCGGGCGCTGGCCGATGCCCGGCTGCCGGAGGACGTCCGGACGCCGGCCGGAGCCCGGTGACCGGGCCGGAGGGCGGGCCGGTGAGCGGGCCGGTGGGCGGGCCGGTGAGCGGGTCGGAGGCCGGTGCGGACACCCTGCGGGCGGCCCTGCACCGGATGCTCGGCGACGCCCCTGCCGGGGCCGACCCCCGGGTGCGGGTCGGCGTCGACCTGGTGCACGTCCCCCGGGCCGCCGACCTGGCCCGGCGGCACGGCGAACGCTGGCTCGCCGACCAGTTCACCCCCCGCGAGCGCGAACAGCTCGCCGCCGCCACCGGCACCCCCGACGCCACCCTCGCCGGACGACTCGCCGCCAAGGAGGCGTTCCTCAAACTCCTCACCCCCGAACGGGAGTTGATCCCGCTGCGGGACATCGAAGTGCTCCGCGCCCCCGGCGGCGCCCCCACCGTCCACCCGCGCGCCGCCGCCCTGCACCGGCTGCGCGCCCAGCACCTCACCCACTGGACCCTCAGCATCACCCACGAGGGCGATTGGGCCGTCGCCGTCACCGCGGCCCTGACCTCCCCCACCCCCTGAACGCCCCCTCTTCAAGGAGCCACCCCCATGCAGCAGATCGCCGACTGGATCCAGGGCAAGAACCCCGCGCTCGGACGGGAGGTCGCGCCCGCCGAGGACCTCATCGAGGGGCGGCTGATCGACTCGCTGGACTTCCTGGAGTTCATCTACCTGCTGGAGAGCGTCTCCGGCCGCCCGATCGACCTCGCCGAGGTCACCGTCGACGACTTCCGGACGCTGGAGCGGATCGAGGAGCGCTTCCTCGCCCCGGCCGCACCCGGCGGCGCCGCGTGAGCGGTACCGCCGCGGTCACCGGCACCGCAGCGGTCACCGGCACCGTCCGGTTCGGCAGTTGCGACGCCGAGGCCCGCTGGCGGCCCGCCGACCTGGCCACCCTGCCCGCGCTGCGCAACCCGCACAGCGAGCGGCTGACCCGAGAGATGGACCAGCTCCAGGCAGTGCTCTGCGCCCCCGGCGACACCCTGCTGATGAACCGTCAACCACCGTCCGCCTTCACCGAGTTGATGCGTACCGCCGGTTTCGGCGCCCGTCACCTCGCCGTCCCCGGCGACCCGGCGGAGCCGGTCGAGCGGCGGCTCGCCGCGCACCCCGTCCCCGGCCTGGCCGGGATGGCGGCCGCGCCGTACGCGGTGCTGGACGGGACGGCCGAGGCGCTGGCCCGACAGGGGCTGGCCGGGACGGCCCCGTCGCTGGAGGCGGTCCGGCTGGTCAACTCCAAGACCTGGACGACCCGGCTCGGACACCCCGGCTCCGGCCGGGTCGTCACCGGCCTCGCCGACCTGCGGGCCGCCGTCGAGGAGACCGGCCCGTGCGTGGTCAAGGACCCGTACGGGGTCTCCGGGCAGGGCAACCTGGTGCTGGAGTCGCCCGAACGACTCGCCTTCCTGGAACGGCACCTGACCCGCGAGGTCGAGCGGCGCGGCGCCCGGATCGAACTGATCGTCCAGCAACTGCACCGCCCCGCCGAGGACTTCGCCGCCCACCTCACCGTCGGCCCGGACGGCCGGGTCCACTGGCACGGCATCCGGCAGGTGCTCAACGACGGCCACGCGTACCGGGGTTCGGACCGCCCGAGCGCCGACCTGCTGGCCCGGCTGGAGCGCGCGGGCTACCGGGAGACCGCCGAATCGGTGGCCGCCGCGGCCGCCGCGGCCGGCTACCGGGGCCCGCTGGCGGTGGACTCGATGACCACCGCCGACGGCACGCTCGTCCCGGTGCTGGAGGTCAATGCCCGGCTCTCGCCCGGCACGATCGCCCAACGACTGGACGCCCGGCTCGAGTTGCGGCTCGTCCCGGTCGACGGCGACGACTGGTTCGACCGGCTGGTCGACGCCCTCGACCGGGCCCGGCTGCTGGCCACCGCCGGCCGCCCCGGCCTGCTCCCGCTGGCCGCCGGTACGCTCGCCGCCCCGCGCGGCTGGCTGTTCCTCGCCGTCCTCGGGGACGCCGACCCCGCCCCGCTCACCCCTGTCCTGGAACGACTCACCTGAGGGGAGCGCCGGTACGCTCGCCGCCCCGCGCGGCTGGCTGTTCCTCGCCGTCCTCGGGGACGCCGACCCCGCCCCGCTCACCCCTGTCCTGGAACGACTCACCTGAGGAGACCGCCGGCCGTGGCCGACACCGTGTACGACGCCAGCACCGCCGCCGACTACCGGGCGGCCCGGGAGATTCCCCGCGAGGGCCTGACCGCCTGGCGGGAGGCGATCGCCGAGCACGCCCCGCTGCGTCCCGGCGCCACCGTCCTCGACGTCGGCGCGGGCACCGGCGCCTTCGCCACCGCGTTCCGCGACTGGTACGGCGCCCACGTCATCGCCGTCGAACCCGCCCCCGCCATGCGGGAGTTGATCCCCGCGGGCGAGGGCATCACGGTGCTGGACGGCCGGGCCGAACGGCTGCCCGTGCCGGACGCCGCCGCCGACGCCGCCTGGCTGGGCTCGGTGGTCCACCACATCGGCGACCTCGCCACCGCCGCCCGGGAACTGCACCGCGCGCTGCGCCCCGGCGCGCCGGTGCTGATCCGCAACGCCTTCCCCGGGCGCTGCGACCGCGACCTGCGGGTGCGGTACTTCCCGGAGACCGCCGCCGGGATCGCCGACTACCCGAGCGTGGAGCGGGTCACCACCGCCTTCGCCGCGGCCGGCTTCACCCGCACCGCCCTGCGCTCCCTGCCGCAGCGCTCAGCCCCCACCCTGGCCGCCTTCGCCGCCGGCCTGCGCCGCGACGCCGACAGCAAACTGCGCGCTCTCCCCGACGACGCCTGGCAGGCCGGCCTGGCCCGCCTCCACCGGGCCGCCGCCGAACGGCCGACCGAGCCGGCCGTCAGCTGGATGGACCTGCTGGTGCTGCACCGGAGTTGACGACCCGTCCGCCCGCGACCCGCCCCGCCCGCGACCCGTCCGCCCGCGGCCGGTGCGGGGCGGATCCGGCCGCGGGCGGAGGCGGGGCGGGCAGGGGAGGGGGTCAGCCGTTGGCGAGGGCCTGGACCCGGTCGAGCGCGCCGTTGAAGTAGTTCTGGTCGCCCGGCAGGGTGCCGGCGTCGGCGTACTGCCAGATGGTCTGGTAGGACCAGCCGGCCGGGAGGGTGCCGACGCTGGAGGAGTAGCGGGCTATCCAGAGCGGGTTGGTGGCGCCGAAGGAGGAGTTGTTGCCGGTGCAGGTGGTCCACCAGTCGGTGGTGGTGTAGATCGTCGGGTAGCGGCCGGTCTTGGTGTGCACGGTGTTGGAGAAGTCGCGGATCCAGCTGACCATCCCGGCCTGGCTCAGGCCGTAGCAGGTGGCGCCGTACGGGTTGTACTCGATGTCCAGGGCGGGCGGCAGGGTCTTGCCGTCCTTGGACCAGCCGCCGCCGTGCGCGACGAAGTAGGCGGCCTGGGTGGCGCCGCTGGAGACGTTCGGCAGCGCGAAGTGGTAGGCGCCGCGGATCATCCCGGCGTTGTAGGAGCCGTTGTACTGCTGGGCGAAGTACGCGTTGGTGTAGCTGGTGCCCTCGGTGGCCTTGACGTAGGCGAACCGGCCGCCGTTGGCGTACGCGGTGCTCCAGGCGACGTTGCCCTGGTAGCTGGACACGTCCATGCCCTTGGTCTGGGTGACGGCCAGTGCTGCGAGGGTGCTCGCGGTGCGGGCTGTGTCGCCGCGGCCCTCGTGGGCGGCGACGGTCGAGCCGGCGAAGTCCCGCTCGGGGTGGAAGTTCGCGGGCTCGCCCGGCTTGGCGGCCTGGGCGGGGACGGCGGCGACGACGCCGACGAGCAGGGCGGCGGAGGCGGCCGCGGTGGCGGCGCGGCGGAGCATCCGGGTGGTGCCGGAAGCGGGCATGACGACTCCTCAATCCGGTGGGCGTGCGGCCGGGTCGGCTGCATGCGGAGAAGATATAGTCATGGCCCCGTCAGTCAACAGAGTGTTGAAACCACATATCGAATGAATGTATGTAGAGCGAACAGCCATAGGTGTGACAACTGAACACCAGTCGTTCCGCTCGATGTTGACGACCCGTCGGACAAAGCGCCTGCTGGCGCGCCCGGCCACCCCGGCGGTAGCGTGTCAACGCGCGTCCCGCTGCCGGGACGCCGGAACGGGACGGGAACGGGGGAGCGGTGCCGGACGGACGCCTGCTCGCGGTCAGCGACCTGCACGTCGGCGTCGCCGAGAACCGCGGCACCCTCGAAGCGCTTCGACCCACCGGCCCCGACGACTGGCTGATCGTCGCGGGCGACGTCGCCGAACGGGTCCGCGACGTCGAGGCCACCCTGGGCTTCCTCGCCGGCCGCTTCGCCAAGGTCCTCTGGACCCCCGGCAACCACGAACTGTGGACCACCACCCAGGACCAGGTCGACCTCCCCGCCCCCGCCCGCTACCGGCTCCTGGTCGAACGCTGCCGCGCCCTCGGCGTCACCACCCCCGAGGACCCGTACCCGACCTGGCAGGGCCCCGACGGCCCCTGCGCCGTCGCCCCCGTCTTCACCCTCTACGACTACAGCTGGCGGGTCCCCGGCGTCACCGACAAGCAGCAGTCGCTGGCCCGCGCCCGCGACAACGGCGTGGTCTGCACCGACGAATACCGGATCGACCCCGCCCCCTACCCCGGCCTCGAGGACTGGTGCCGCGAACGGGTCGCGGCCACCGAGCAGGCGCTCGCCGCGCACGACCCCGCCCTCCCGCTCGTCCTGGCCGGCCACTGGCCGCTCGACCGCCGCCCCACCGACATCCTGCGCCACCCCGACTTCGCCCAGTGGTGCGGCACCGACCTCACCGCCGACTGGCACCGCCGCTTCAACGTCGCCGCCGTGGTCTACGGCCACCTGCACATCCCCCGCACCACCTGGTACGACGGCGTCCGCTTCGAAGAGGTCTCGCTCGGCTACCCCCGCGAGTGGCGCCGCCGCGGCCACCCGCGCGGCCTGCTCCGCCAGATCCTCCCCTACCCAGGCCTGCCCGAGCAGCCCATCCCCGCCGAGCAGCCCATCCCCGCCGAGCAGCCTCTCCCCACCGAACCGCCCGTGACCTGACGGCCCGTCGACGGTGGCGGGCCCGGGCTCCGGACTCCGGGCCCCGGGCCCGCGCGCTCCGGGAGCCGGCCCGGAGGCGTGCGCGCGGTCCGCGGAGCCGGCCGGACGGCCGCGCCCGGTCCGGGGAACGCTGTTGAAACCGCCCGCCCGGCAGGGCGCGCTCCGCCGCGCGCCCGCCCCCGGCGGCCGGGTCCGCCCGGCCCGCGGCCGTGGGGAGTTGCCGGGGCCGGTGGGCGGCGTGAGGCTGGAGGCGGCCCGAAGACGCGAGTGCGTCCGTCCGTCCGGCCGCGGGTCCGCGTTCCGCGCCGCGCCGCCGGTCAGCTGCAGGACGCCCGACAGTGGGATGTGGGTGACTCCCCCATGATCGATGCCAGAACCCATGCCGCCGCACTGGCCGAGCACCGGGAGGGCCTGGCCGCCGCGCCGGTCGACCCCGCGCTGCGCCCCGCCCTGGACGGCCTGCTCGCCGAGGTAGCCGACCACCCCGCGGACGCCGCCCTCGGCAGCCTGCTGGACCACCTGCTCCAGCACGCCCAGTCGGACGGCCTGGAACTCGACCTGCTCGCCGAGGCCGCCGCGATGTGGACCGAGGGATTCGACCTCTACACGGCGATCGGCTCGGTGCGCGCCGACATCGAGACCGCCCTCGCCGACCCGGCGCAGCCGGACGCGGCGGCGAAGTACTGCGCGGCCACGGTGCGCCTGCGGAAGCTGGGCGAGGGGGTGGACGGCAAGCACCTGGAGATCCAGGACCTGGGCCGCCGGCTCGGCGAGATGCGGCACGTCCCGGAGCACCCGCGGCAGGCCGGCGCCCCGCTGGACGCCTGGGGCTGGGGCGACGTCTTCCTGGCCCGGCGCACCGACGCCTTCGTCCGCACGGCCTTCGCGGCGGCGGACACCCCCGCCACCCGGGCGACGGCCTTCGGCATCCTGTCCGGCCACGCGGCGAACGCGGCCGGCTCGGCCTACCTGGGCAAGGTGGTCGGCGGACCCCGGCGCAGCCACCGGTTCCGGGACCGGATCGCCCGCAACACCGTCGGCTGCTACCTGGCCCAACTGCGGCCGGAGGCAGGGGACTTCGGCCGGCTCGCGGCCGCGCTCCGGTACGACGCGGCCCCCGAGGCCCGGCTCCCGGACGACGCGGCGGCGTTCCTGGCCGAGGTGCTGGGGAAGACCTACGACCTCGGCGTGACGGCGCCGCTGCCGGACCTCCAGCTCGGGTACCGGCGCCTGGTGCGGCAGTTGGAGCTGCTCGGCACCTTCCGGCAGCCGCCCCGGCCGACGCTGCCCGCCCCCGGGTTCGTCCGGAAGCTGTGGGCCGACCCGGCGCACCCGCCGGCCTCGGTGATCACCACCGAGACGGCCACCCCGCCCGCCGTCGCCGACTCCGGGCTCGGGCCGGCCTCGTACTCGGGACCCGCGGTGCCCCCGTACCAGCGCCCGCCGACCGCGACGGACAGCACCCGGGGCAGCGACAACCAGTGCGGCAGCTTCTGGCTGGGCGTGCTGGGGTTCCTCGCCTGGGCCGGGATGCTGGGCGGTCCGTGCTGGGTGCCGTGGGGGAGCGGCCACTCGTGCCCCTTCTGGGACAAGTACGTGTCGGACAACTTCAAGCACGCGTTCGAGACCAGCCTCACCCCCGAGGAGCAGGCCGCCCTCGCCGCGCAGAACCAGCCGCTCACCTCGGCGGAGTTCGCCCGGGGCGCCGACCTGCCCCAACTCACCGAGCTGGTGGGCCTGTTGTTCGACTTCCAGGCCCGGCTCTGGGAGGCCCTGCGGAAGGCCGGCGGCTACCTGGCCGGGTGCGGGGTGGCGGCGCCGGACGGGCGGCTGCACCACCCGCTGTACCGGCAGTTCCTCAAGGTCCCGTCCAGCGGCGACAACATCACGCCGCGCCGCCCCGAGGCCGATCCGGTCGCGGTGTTCTACCGCTACCCGCTGACCCCGCTGGAGGAGCCGTCCGACGGCGGCGGCGGGCTGCCGGTCGGCACCGACCCCGGCTGGCTGCTGCGGGAGTCCACCGCCGCGGTGACCGCCCTGTGGACCGGGATCGCCCGGGGCACGTCCGGCGAGGCCAACCCGGACTTGGACGCAGACCGGTTCCGCCGCTACGACTGCTGGGCGGCCGGCGGCTCGATCGACGACGACCCGGTGGACGTGCGGGTCCTCGGCTACGGCGAGACGTGAGGAGGGCGGTCATGCCCGCGCGCAACGACGGCCGCGACCCGGAAGGCACCACCGACGACCGGCCGTACCTGTTCGTCCACAGCTACCCGCCGCCGGTCCTGCCGGCCGGCTCCTACCCGGTCGACAACGGCACCCGGCCGGTGCCGCCGGCGGTCTGCTGGTACCTGTGCTCCGGCATCCAGCCGCTCACCGCCTTCCAGCCGGGGGAGGACCTGACCGTCCAGGTGACGGTCGGGAACTGGCAGGGCGGCAACAGCGAGTCGATCGCCTACCTGGGGCTGTGGTGGTCGCCCCCGGTCAGCGGCCCGCTCGTCCCGGACGCCGACAAGTTCCTCGGCCTCACCACCGTGGTGGTGCCGCCGCACGGCGGGCAGGTGGTCTCCGACCCGCTGACCGGGCGGATCCCCGCGGACGCCGGCGACCACGTCTGCCTGCTGGCCAAGGTCTGGCACCCGCTCGACCTGCCGGGCACGGACATCGCCGACCCGGTCAACGACCGGCACTGGGCGCAGCACAACCTGGTCGTGCTGCCGTCCGGCAGCGCCGGGACCCTCCCGTTCCTGGCGTCCAACCCGCTGGCGGAGGAGGCCGGCTACCTGGTCGGCGTGGGGCCCGTCCCGCCGACCCGCTGGGCGGGCTTCCGGCTCGACGGGGACCCGCAGCCGGTGGCGGTCGAGGCCGGTCCGGTCGTGCTCACCGGCCCGGACGGGCAGGAGCTGGCCCGCGGCGAGGGCGAGGCGTCCTGCGCGCTCACCCTGGGCGCCGGGGAGCGGCGGCCGCTGGAGGTCGCGGTGGAACCGGCCGGGGCGGTGCCGGCCGGGGCGTTCGCGCCGTTCGAGGTCGTCCAGTACCGGCTCGGCGAGGAGGTCCCGGTCGGCGGGATCGGCATCGCGTTCACCGGCGGCTGAGCGGCCGGGCGGTTGGGCGGCTGGGCGGCCGGGCGGTCGGGCCGCTGAGCAGCCGGTGAACGTCGGCCCGCCGGGAGCGGGTTGCG
Source organism: Kitasatospora sp. YST-16 (assembly GCF_026802215.1). NCBI lineage: Bacteria > Bacillati > Actinomycetota > Actinomycetes > Kitasatosporales > Streptomycetaceae > Kitasatospora > Kitasatospora sp. YST-16. The sequence goes on along the minus strand of NZ_CP113837.1, from coordinate 615,633 downwards.
GCGCGGCCGCCCCCGGCCCGGGGCCGACCGCGCCGGTCGGTGGGGAGTGCGCTCCCGGCGGACCTCGGTGGTCGGTGGGGGAGTGCGTTCTCGGCGGGGACGGGCGCTGTGGCACCATGGCGGTTCCGGCGCCCCGCCGCGGGGACCGTTCGCACCCGTCCGTACCCCGTTCGCACCCCGTTCCGAGGAGAGCGCCGATGACCGCCGCCGAGCCCACGTCCGCCCCGGCCACCGACCGGGCCACCGACCGGGCCCCCGACCGGGTTCCCGACCCGGTCTTCCGGACCGCGGGGCCCGCGGACGTGCCGGCGCTGGTGGCGCTGGTGGAGTCGGCGTACCGGGGCGAGTCCAGCCGGGCCGGGTGGACGACCGAGGCGCACCTGCTGGAGGGGCAGCGCACCGACGCGGCCGCGGTGGCCGAGCTGCTGGGCCGTCCCGACTCGGTGGTGCTGCTGGTCGAGCGGGACGGCGCCCTGGCCGCCTGCTGCCACCTGGAGCGGCGCGGCCCGGCGGCGTACTTCGGCATGTTCTCGGTCTCCCCGGCGATCCAGGGCGGCGGCCTGGGCCGCCGGGTGCTGGCCCGGGCCGAGGAGTGGGCCCGGGCCGCGTGGGGCTCGACCGCGATGGAGATGACGGTGATCGAGCAGCGCGCCGACCTGATCGCCTGGTACGAGCGGCGCGGCTTCGCCCGGACCGGCGAGTTCGAGCCGTTCCCCTACGGCGACGAGCGCTTCGGGGTGCCGCTCCGTTCCGACCTGCGGTTCGCCAAGCTGGTCAAGCCGCTGGCGCCGCAGGCCGGTTGACGGTCCGTCACCAGGGCGACGGGGCGGGCGGGGCGACCACCGGCGGGCGGTCGTCGCAGGTGAGGGTGTTGGGCAGCTCCCAGGAGGCCAGCCAGTCGCCGGTGGTGCCGCCGCCGGAGTTGCCGCCCAGGTCGGTGACCGCGAACTCGGAGCCGGCCGGGGTGAAGTGGAAGGTGCCGCAGTTGTTGATGCCGACGGCGCCGACGTTGCGGGCGGTCACGTTCTGGAAGCTGGCCGACCCGGCGACCCGGGCGCTGAGCACCGAGGTGCCGGTGCCGTCGATCTTGACGTCCTTGAACGCCAGGTTGGACAGCTTGTACTGGTCCTTCACGCCCCACTCGGCGACCGCCATGATCGCGTTGTAGGTGGAGTCCAGGTAGTGGTCGCCGGTGACCCGCACGTCGGCGTCGATGTCCCGGTCCAGCACCTCGAACCAGATCGCGCCCAGGCCGATGTTCCAGTTCAGCTCGTAGGTGCCGGCTCGCACGGTGGTGTTGTCGGTGAAGTGCAGGTACCCGGCGAACGGCTCGGCGCCGAACCGGGAGCCGGCGTGCAGGCCGGAGCCCTCGCGGACCGGGTCGGCGACCAGGTTGTCCGAGACGGTGGTGTCGGTGCCGCCGTACACCGCGATGGCGTTGGCCAGGGTCGGCGACTGCACGGTGTTGTGGTCGATGACGGTGCGGGCGTCCGCGGTCTTCTCCGACCAGAGCGCGATGCCGTCGTCGCCGGTGTTGCGCAGGAAGTTGTCGCGGATCACCGAGTCGGCCACGCCGGTGTGGAAGTTGATGCCGTCGGCGATCTGGTCGGCGATCTGGTTGCCGGTGATCTGCAGGTTCTTCATCGGGCCGTCCAGCCAGATGCCGACCTTGGTGTGGTGGATGTACAGGCCCTCGATGCTGGAGTCGCTGAACGCGCCGCCGATGCCGTTGACCTGGTCGGTGTCGATCCGCTCCCGGACGTCGCCCTCGATGGCGAACCCGGACAGGTGGACGTCGTGGCTGCCGCCCTGCGCCGCGTCCTTGCCGTAGACGCCGACGCCGGTGTGCACGCTGCCGTCCGGGGCGGGGGTGGCCAGGGTCTGCTGGGTGCCCTTGAGCACGGTGTACCAGCTGCCCGCGCCGATCACGGTGACGTCGTCGACCACCAGGTGCCGGTTGACCTGGAAGACGCCCGGCGGCAGGTACACCGGCAGGTGCAGGGCCTTGGCGAGCCTGACCGCCCGGTCGATGGCGTCCGCGGAGTCGCGCCGCCCGGTCGGGTCGGCGCCGGTCGCCAGCACGTTGACGGCCTTCAGCTCGACGTGCGGGGCGGCCACCAGTTGGGAGTCCATCAGGTCGATCGCCGCCCACGGGGCCTTCGACCCGGCGGGCAGCGCGATCCGCACCTTGTCGCCCGCCCGGTAGGTGCGGCCGAGCAGCAGCCGCTGCTCGTCGTACATGTGGCCGGGCCGGAACGGGGTGGCGATCGCGGGCGCGGGCGTGGTGGCGGCGGGCACGCAGCCGCACTCGGTGATCCACCAGTCCGGGTGCAGCAGCCCGGCCTTCGGGTCGTTGCTGAACGGGTACTGGTTGTACAGCCAGGAGTACTGGCTGGTGGCCGAGAGCTGCCGCCGGTCCTTGCCGTTGACGGTGACGTCCAGCGGGGCGGTGGTCCCGCCGCCGTCCGCCGCGTCGGGGAGGCTGTAGCGGACGGTGATCGCGTTGGCGTCCTTCGGCAGGGTGAACTCCACGTACTGGCCCGGGGCCAGTTTCACCGCGCTGCGGCCGGACGCCTCGGCGGCCAGGGTGTACGCGGTGCGGTCGGCGGCGATCACGCTGCCGGTGGTGGCGGCGTGCTCGGCCTCCTGCTCCAGGAAGTCCACCCGGGCGCCGCGGCCCGCGGTCAGCGCCGGGTCGATCCCGGCCCGGGTCACCGCGGCGCCCCCGCCGCCGGAGGCGGGCGCGGCCTGCGCGGCCGGGGCGCACAGCGCCACCCCGAGCCCGAGCACGGAGGCGACGACCACCGCCCCCGCGCGGGCCGAACGGGACAGCGCGGAGCGGGAGGGGGATGCGGGGGCAGCAGTCATCGGGGACCGGCTCTCTGAAAGGCGTGGTGGAAGTGAGCCGACAGTAGGGGCGCGCGCCACATCACCACAAGAGAGTTGCGCAGAAATTTCTCGCAGATGTCAGATTCTTGCGAAGTGAGAGTCAGTCGTTGCGGGGCGATCGGTCGCCGGCCCACTCCAGGTACCGGCCCGACTCCCGGGTCAGGCCCATCAGGAACCACAGCAGCAGCGCCGTGTCGTCACCCCAGCCGATCAGCGGCAGGAAGTCCGGCACCGCGTCCACCGGACTGAGCAGGTACACCCCCACCGCCACCGTCAGCGCCGCCAGCTTCCCCGGCCCGACCCCCGGGTAGCGCCCCGCCAGCACGTCCCGCAGCAGCCGGGGCAGCGCCAGTGCCCGCGCCCCGAGCCCGGGCGCACCCGGCCGCCGGGTCTCCCGGTACAGCCCCCACGCCGAACGCGCCACCGCCGCCCCGTCCAGCCCGCGCACCCGGGCCGCCCGGCCCTTGCCCCTGCCCATGCGGTCCTCCCGAACGTTCCCGCCGACTTCCCCTCCACGGTACGGGACCGCGCCCCCGTCCCCGGGGCGGCCGCGGTGCCGGGCCGGGCCGGGGTGCGCGGGGCGGGGTGCGCCGGACTGGGCGGGGCGACGCGTTGCGCGCGGGTGGCGGTGCGGACGTGCGAGGTGCCGCGGCCCGGCCGATGCTGGCCGCATGACGAGCAACAGCACCGCCGAAGAGCCCCTGGTCCGGGTCGCCGAGTTCCGCACCGACAGCCGCTACCGGCTGGTCCACTTCCAGGGCGAGGGGTGGAAGCCGCTCGCCCCCGAGGAGTTCGAACCCGAGCTGCACCACCACTTCCCCGACCTCGATCCGCACGACCCCGCCCGGGTGCACTGGGACGACCGCCCCTGGGAGTGGCCCGCCTGGCGCCCCGGCGAAGCCTGAACCGCGTACCGCGTACCGCGCACCACACGCACTGCACGCACCGCACGCACTGCACGCACCGGAGCCCGTCCGGGCCCGACCCCCGTCGAGGGCCGGGCCCGGACGGGCTCCGGTGCTGCGTGGCGGGCCTCAGCGCTCCGCGGCCAGCAGCGCCAGCACCTCCTCGGTGGTGCCGGTCTCGCCCAGCCGCGGGAAGATCCGTTCGACGCTGTGGCGGTGGGCCTCCGCGTCCATGTCGGTCATCGCGTCGACCACCGGCGTCACGTGGTAGCCGTGCTCGAACGCGGCCCGCGCGGTGGACTCCACGCCGATGCTGGTGGCCACGCCGGTCAGCACGATCTGGGTGACGCCCCGGCGGCGCAGCTGCACGTCCAGGTCGGTGCCGTGGAAGGCGCCCCAGTTGTGCTTGGTGACCACCAGGTCGGACGGGTCGTGCAGCTCGGCGGCCAGCCGGTCCCAGCCCTCCGGGCGGGGTGCCGCGCCGCCGGCCCGGTTCTGCTCGGTGCGGCCGGGCGGCACGTCCCCTCCGTCGGTGGCGAAGGACACCCGCACCAGCACCACCGGCAGCTTCGCGGCGCGGAACGCGGCGGCCAGCGCCACGTTGCGGGCCAGCACCTCGGTGGTCGGGTAGGGGGCGCCGGGGATGGCGAGGATGCCCTGCTGGAGGTCGATGACGACCAGGGCGGTGTTCGGGTCGAGCGCGGTGACGGACACGGCGGGCCTTTCGTCGGGGCGGCTGCGCGGACGGCCCGGGGCCCGGACTGTCCAGTTCCACTGCGCAGGTTACCTGTACAGTTCGGACGGTCCGGGCCCCGGGCCCACCACGCGCGGGCTCAGCCCGCCAGCTGCGCCTCGATCGCGGCCACCAGCTCCGCCGACTCCGGCTCGGTCCGCGGCCGGAACCGCCCGACCACCTCGCCGTCCGCCGACACCAGGAACTTCTCGAAGTTCCACTGCACGTCCCCGGCCTCGCCGGTCGCGTCCGCGACCTCGGTCAGCCGCGCGTACAGCGGGTGCCGCTCCGCCCCGTTCACGTCGATCTTCTCGAACAGCGGGAACGACACCCCGTACGTGGTCGAGCAGAACTCCTGGATCTCCTCCGCCGACCCCGGCTCCTGCCCCATGAACTGGTTGCACGGGAACCCGAGCACCGTGAACCCGCGCTCCCCGTACTTCTCCTGCAGCCGCTCCAGGCCCGCGTACTGCGGCGTCAGCCCGCACTTCGACGCCACGTTCACCAGCAGCAGCACCTGGCTCCGGTACTCGCCCAGCGAGGACGGCTCGCCCGCCAGCGTCCGGATCGGGAGCTCGAACAACGAATCCACCATGGCCTGAACCTGCCTTCTCGACGACGACGTGCCAATGCCCTCCGAACCTACCCCCGACACGGCGCCGTCCGGCGCACGGTCCCCGGCCCCCGGCCCCCCGCGTGGTGCGATGGGCCGCCGGAACAGCGGCGAGACGACGAGACGAACGGACGGACGGCGATGACCCAGTACACCGACCTGCGGGCGGTCTTCCTCAACTGCACCCTCAAGCGCAGCCCCGAACGCAGCCACACCCAGGGCCTGATCGACATCAGCGCCGGCATCCTGCGCCGCCAGGGCGTCCAGGTCGAGGAGATCCGCGCCGTCGACCACGACATCGCCACCGGCGTCTGGCCCGACATGACCGAACACGGCTGGGACACCGACGAGTGGCCCGTCCTCTACTCGCAGCTCATGAACGCCGACATCCTCACCCTGGCCGGCCCGGTCTGAGTCGGCGGAACACTCTGCCTGCCGCCAATCGCGTGCCATGATGGCCCGCCCCGGACGGAGAACGAGTGATGACCGACCTGCCGTACGTAGACCTCTACCTGCGCAAATCGCGCGTCGTCCGCGACGAGGACCCGCGTGACCTGACCTCCATCCAGTCCCAGGAGAACACCGGTCGGGCCTGGGCCGCACGGGAGGGGTGCCGGGTCCGCGAGGTGTGGGTGGACAACCTGTCCGCCTGGAGCGACATCGAGCGGCCCGAGTTCGACAAGGCGCTGGCCGCCGTCCTGGCCGGTGAAGTACCGGCGCTGTGGTGCGCCTTCCTGGACCGGTTCACCCGCAAGGGCATCGACGACATCGGCCCGATCCTGGGCAAGGCCCGCGTGATCTTCGACTACGAGGGGCTGGACTCCTCGATCGAACGGGACCGGCGCTGGATCATCGACCGCGCCGAACAGGCCCGCGAGTACTCCAACCGCCTGTCGTACAACATCAAGTCGACCAAGGCGACGATGCGGGCGCGTGGCCAGTGGACGCAAATGGCCCCCTACGGCCTGTGTGCGGACAAGGCGAGGAAACTGCGCCACGCCCCCGAGACGTGGCGGATCGTCCTGCACGTAGTCAAGTGCGTCGCGCTCGGCTTCTCGCAGCGATCCGTGGCCAAGGCGCTCAACTCCGGCCCGAACCCCGTCCCCGGGCCCGGCGGCGGAAGGTGGCAGGCGAACGCGATATCGCGGATCCTGCACAACCCGGTCTACGAGGGCTGGCAGGTGGCGCCCCGTCGGCAGAAGGCCACCCGCGGCCGCTTCGAGGCGTTCCGGGACCGCGACGGGAACCGGGTGAGCGTGCTCGCCGAAGGTGTCGAACCCGTACCGGCCGACCTGCTCGCCCGGGCCCGGCAGGTCGCGGCCGGCTTCACCTTCGCCTCCCCCGACCAGGCCGCCCGGGTGGGGACGACCCGCGAACTCCTCACCGACGCGGTGAAGTGCCCCGGCTGCAGGAGCGGTGCGTCCCCCGACTCGCAGAACTACCGGTGCTGGCGCGCCGTACAGGGCGATGTCTGCCCCGCGCCGGTGTCGGTCAGCCGGGCACGGCTCGAGGAGTACGTGACCGAAGCCTGGTTCTCCTGGATGAACGCGGCGGAGCCGGACGACCTGCTCCTGGTGAAGGCCGCCCAGCGCTGGAAGGGCCTCCAGCAGCCGGACAACGGAGCTGAACTCGCTGAAGCCACAGCCGCGTTGAAGTCGGCCGAAGCCGGAATCAAGCGGCTGGTGGAACAGCAGGCCTCGGGCTTCTTCGACCCGCCCTTCGACACGCACCTGCCGGTCCTGCAGGCCGAGGCGCGGACCGCCCTGGAGAACGCGAAGCGGAGGGTGGCGGACGCCAGCCCGAAGCGCCTCGACGTCTCGTTCCTCCTGGAGGACGCCGCGATCCGGCAGGCCTGGGCAGAGGCCGACCTGCCCCTGCGACGCGAGTTGCTGCGCCTCGTGATCCGCCGGGTCGTGGTGACGAAAGGCCGTCGAGGATGCAACGTGTTCGACGGCCCGTCGCGCGTGGAGATCCACTGGCTCGACCAGCCCGACCCGTGGTTGAAGCCGAAGGACCAGGGATCCTTCGCCGCGGCAGCCTGACCGACACGGCTGGCCTGCCGCCGTCACGCCGCGGCGGGCCGGTCCCCGGCTGAGCTGGGCTTCGAGACAAGGGGGGACGGCCGAGTCAAACCGCGCCGGATCCGGATGCTCTCACCACTCGACGAGAGGTGAGGAGGCGTCCTGTGGCGACGTACCGTTGTGTGAAGTCCGGTCTTCCGGTGGCTGCTGAGCAGATCAGCGTGATGGCCGAGGGAGGGTGGTGCTTCATCACCGGCAGCCGAGAGAGCGCAGTTGCGGTCGCTTCGGCACTGGGCGGCAGGCTCGACGAAGCTGACCCTCGCGGTTCCTCGCCCGCCAGCATGGTGAGGACCGGAGCCCACTCCCTCTCGATCACCATGCACGGGGCTGAGTCGATTTCGTTCCGGATGGTGCACCGGGGCGTGCGGGGGAGTGGCAAGGTCCGGGCGGATCACCGGAATTGTCACCGCCCTGCTGCTCTCGAAGTGAAGCAGTGCGGCCGTGGTACGGGCCTGGCGGAGCAGCGCTCTGCGGCCAGGTCCGGCCACGGCGCGAAGCCCGAGATCAAGATCGCGTTCCGGCTGACCGAGGCGCCCTCGCTCGGGGTGTTCGAGTTCGCCACCTCGTCGTGGACGCTGGCCGGGATGCTGGAACCCGTACTGCGGGCGTTCTCTGGGGGCCGGGCGTCGCTGCGATGCGAGCTCAGGATCGAGTCCCGCGGCTTCGAGACGTCCGACGGCGTGCAAGTGACCTACCACGAGCCGGTGCTCGTCCTCGGCTGAGCCGTTGGAGCGGGATCACGGCCCGACCGGGTGAGCCTGTCAGCCGGTCGGGCCCGTGGCTGGTGAGCTGACCCGAACGACCTGAGCAGCAGTCGAAGGAGAGGAAGCCATGCCCGCGCCTGGCACGTCGTACGGTGACCTTCGAGCCCTGGTGATCAACTGCACGCTGAAGCGATCGCCGGAACGGAGCCACACCCAAGGCCTCATCGACATCAGCACGGGAATCATGGAACGCCAAGGCGTGGCGGTCGAAGTCCTTCGTGCCGTCGACATCGACATCGCGACCGGCGTGTGGCCGGACATGACAGAGCACGGGTGGGAGAGCGACGAATGGCCGGTCATCTACTCGAAGGTGATGGCCGCCGACATCCTTACGCTAGCCGGGCCTGTGTGGCTGGGAGACAACTCCTCCGTCATGAAGCGCGTCATCGAGCGGCTGTACTCCTGCTCGTCGGTCCTCAACCAGCACGGCCAGTACGCCTACTACGGCCGGGTCGGCGGCTGCCTGATCACCGGCAACGAGGACGGCGCCAAGCACTGCGCGATGAACGTGCTCTACAGCCTCCAGCACCTGGGGTACACGATCCCGCCGCAGGCCGATGCGGGCTGGGTCGGCCCGGCCGGCCCGGGGCCGTCGTACCTCGACGAGGGCTCCGGCGGGCCGGAGAACGACTTCACCAACCGGAACACCACGTTCATGACGTGGAACCAACTGCACCTGGCGCGGATGCTGAAGGACGCGGGCGGCCTCCCGGTGCACGGCAACCAGCGGTCCGAGTGGGACGCGGGCTGCCGTTTCGACTTCGAGAACCCCGAGCACCGGTAGGGATCTTCGCTTTCGGGGCGCGGCGCCGTTCCTAGGATCAGTGGCGGACGAGCTCGACCTCGGCGTCCATCACTTCCCACCACACCTCTGTGTCCCATTCGGTGACCTGCGGCAGGTGGTCGGAAACCTCCTGCACCTGCGGCGTGTTCGGGATGGTTGCGGAGATGAGCGCCCGCATCAGCTCCTCGGCGGTGTAGCCGTGGTCGATCCCGCCGAGGCTGCCGGGCGGGAGGTCTTCGCCGGGGATCCGCTGACGGGCCTTCTTCGGACCGTCCCAGGTGGTGGGCCCGTCCGCGCCGGCCTGTCCGAGCACGGTGGCCGCGTACCTGCCGATGTTGACCATGCCGCGGAGGGTCATGAGCCGGTCGGGCACGTCGTCGGGCCGGGTCGTTCCGTCGGGCAGGACGATCGAGCGGTCCACCACCCATGCCTTGTCCTCAGCCCCGTCGAGGCGGAGCGGGCAGCCCCACACCGGCCAGGAGTTCATGTCGCCCTGGAAGAAGGCCAGCCACCGGTCCTTGTACATGTTGGCCAGCAGCCAGCGGATCTGGTGCTCGCGGTCGCCGGGGTCGCCGAAGTTCAGGTGGACGGATGCCACCGAGACCTCGCGCTTGCTGAGGGCGCCGGTGTGGGGGTGGATGCAGCGCAGTTTGGCCGTGGCGGGCCGGTGCCGGACCGCGTTGGTGTAGGGGATCCACTCGGGGTCGGCCTGGAACAGCTCGGGCGCGAAGAACAGCGCGTTGCGGCTGCCGGGACGCTCGTTGGGTGCCTCCACGAAGTCCAGCTGGAGCTGCTGGGCGACCTCGGCGGCCTGGTCCTCCTGGAGTTCCTGGAGGGTGAGCAGGTGTGGGCGCTCGGCGCCGCGCTCCTGGGCGAACTGACGCAGGTGATCGATCGCTTGGGTCAGCTTCCAGCCGTGCTGGATGTTCCAGCCGACGTGGACGAAGGAGCCCAGAGCGCCGGGCTCGGGCCTGGCGGTGGTGAGGGTATTGCTCATGCGGTTGCCTCTCGGTGTCGGGTCCTGCTGGAAGGCGCGCCGGGGAGTGCGCCGGACCGGCGGCGGTGCCCGTGTCCGCGGTCGAACGGACGGCCGGGTCACGGCCGCGACGGCGAGAGGGACTTGGCGGCGGCCTTGGTGATGACGGCGGCGGCCAGGGTGAGGGCGGCGGTGATCCGGTCGTCGTGGTCGGTCGTCAGGGTGGCCGGGCCGCCGACGCCGCACTCGGCGGCGATGGCTGCCAGCCGGTGGCGCTGTTCGGCGGGCAGACCGTCGGCGAGGCGGTGGCGGGCGAGGTCGCGGGCGCTGTAGCCCTCGGGGTCGGCGAGGGTGCGGCCGACGGCGGTGAGGTAGACGCGGGCGGCGTCGGGGAGTCGGCCGGCGGCGGTGGCGAGGTCAGCGACGGTCAGGGCGAGCCGGGTGTCGAACACCTCGCTGCCCTGGCGCGGGGTGACGGCGGCGTGGGCGCGGAGCATCACCTCGGCCTGATCGGCGGCCGGGTCGCCGTCGAGCAGCGTGCACGCGACGGTCAGGGCGGCGGCGATGGCGTGCTCCCACGGCTGTTCGGCGGGGGTGTCGCGGGCCAGGGCACGGGCGAGTGCGGTACGCCCTTCGAAGGCCATGGCGACGACGGCGACCTGGCGGCCCTCGAACAGGCGGTCGCTGCGGTCGGTGGACTGTCTGAGGTGGAAGTGAGCTTCGGTCCAGCGCCCGGCGCGGGCCAGGGCGCGGGTGCCCTCGAAGACCTGGATGTCGGTGAGCCACTTATGGACGTCGGCGCGGTCGGTGCTGCTGGCGGTCAGCCCGGCGAGGGGGATGATCAGGCCGCCGGGGAGGGTGGCGTCGTCGTTGTCGGCGACGGCGCGCAGCAGCTCGTCCAGGATCGCGAGTGCCGGGATGCCGTTGCCCGCCCGCAGTTCGAGGTGGGCGAGGTTGACGAGGGGCTCGAAGACCAGGCGGGCCAGGTAGACGGTCAGCGGCCGACGGGCGAGGTAGAAGCCGGCGTGGTTGAGGCACAGCACGCGGGCCAGGCCCGGCAGGCCGCGGTCGGAGGCGAGCAGCGCGGCGCGGTTGTGGACGCTGGCGGCAGTGGCCGGGTTCTCGGTGTCGGTGGCCTGCCGGGCGAGGTCGGTGAGCTGGTGCACCCGCTGCTCCAGCGGGGCGGCGAGGGCGTGCCTGCGGGGGACGAGGGGCAGGCGGGCGAGGGCGTCGCCGAGCGGACCCGTGGGCTGTGCAGTGCGCTGGGCGCTCATCGCAGCACCGCCTCGTTGGCCTCGACCAGGTCCAGGACCGCACCGGCAGCGGCGGAGGCAAGAGCGGCCTGCTGGTGGTAGGGCAGGCCGAGGCGGTTCGCGGTGAACAGTTGGTGGTGGGCGAGGACGGCGCGCTGCCCGCGCCACAGCTGGCCCTCGTCGGCCAGCGTCCGCAGGGTCAGGCCGTAGGCGGCGAACGCGCCGAACCAGGACGCGGCGTGCGCGAGTCGGCCTTCCAGGAGCGCGGAGCCGGGGGTGGTGTCGGCCTGCAGCAGGGTGCGGGCGGCGTCGACCAGGCGGCGGTCTGGGACGGCCAGCCCGGGACCGTCAGCGGACCGGTTCTCGGCGACCTGCGCCCAGGTGTCGCCGATCTCGTACCAGTCGAGTCCGGCACCGCGCATCGCGGCCGTGCCGAGCAGAAGCCACAACTCGGCTCGCTGGTCGGACAGTTCGCCGCGGTGCACAGCGGTGAGGTAGGTGAGGGCGTGGCGGCTGTCCTGGTGGAAGAGGCGGTGAGCGGCGGGCAGCGCGGCGGCCCCGCCGAACACGTAGGTCTCCGGCTCGTAGATGGCCGGGGTCCAGTCGCTGATCATGCCCGCCTCGCGGCACATGTCCAGGACCTCGTTGACCGCGGCCGCGGTGGCGGTGGCCTCCAGGGTGCCGGAGGCGGCCTCGCGGTAGCGCAGCCGCCAGCGGTCGCCCTTGCGCAGGAAGTGCCAGCAGCCGATCAGTCCTTGGTCTTCCAGGGCTATCAGGGCGGGGCCGAGGAGCCGAACGGCGTGCTCTTCGGGGGTGTCGGTGGCCAGGTGCAGGTGGACCTGCGTCCAGGTGTGGTCGCCGGTGGCGGGCACCAGAGTTCTCCTTTGGATCAGATGAGCAGCAGCAGGGCGTCCCAGCCAGCGCCGGGGCACTCGGCGGCCAGGGAGCAGCGGGTGAGGGCGATGCCGGCGGTGCCTTCGAGCAGGCCGTGGCCGGTGGCGTCGCTGCCGGGGTCGGGCAGGTTGCTGGCGGCGGCGAGAATGCGCAGGGCGGTGGCGTGGTCGTCGGTGCGTTCGGCGAAGCGCTGGGCGGCCAGGCGGACTCCGGCGGTGCCGTGGCAGACGGTGCCGTCGGTGAGGCTGTGGGCCTGGTCGGGGTCCTCGATCGCGTCGAGGAAAGCGGCTTCGGCGGTGCGGGCCCGGTCGGGGTCGCCGATGGTGCGGGCGGCGTGGTGCAGGGCGGTGGCGATGCCGGGAGTTCCGTAGCACCAGGACGGGCGCAGCGGCTTCGACTGCCGGGTCCGGCCCTCATCGGCCTCGGCGGCGGTCAGCGCCTCGGGCCACCAGGCGCGGGCGGCGCCGTTCTGCTGCCAGGCGTCCAGCCAGTCGAGAATCCGCTCGATCGCCTCCAACTGGCCCGGGACGCGGGTGCCGTCGAGGTAGGTGAGGGCCAGCAGGGTGAGCGGGCCGGGGATGCCGTGCGCGATGCCGAAGTTGCCGTGCCCGCCCGGGTAGCGGTCATCCGGATCGCCGCTGGGCGCGAGGTGCGTCCACCAGCCCGAGCGCCCGTGCACCGGGGCGGTCAGCCACACCAGGTAGGACAGCACTTCCCTCAGCAGCTCCTGGCGGCCTCGGACCCGCAGGTGCGCGCCGAGACCGGTGAGCCCGCCGAGGAGGTCGAACTCGTGGAACTCGGGGCGCTGCCCGGCGTCGATGCGGCGGTGGGCGGCGGCCAGGCGCTGCTCCACCACGTGCTCCACCGCGGTGTCCAGCAGCATGCGCGGCTGGTGGTAGGCGCGCGGTCCGTGGAGCGCGGCCAGGTGAAGGACGTGGGCGACGGCGGGTGCGCCGTAGAACACGGAGGCCCCGGTGAAGGAGTTCACGGGCTGGCTCAAGCACGCGGTGATCCACTCGTGCGCGGTGTCCCAGCTCCCCCGGCCGGTGGCGGCGCGCTCGATGTGTAGCAGCGCGGTGGCGAGGCCGCCCTTGGCCAGGGACTGACCCCACTGGGCGGAGACCTCGGCGGGCGGTGCGAGCAGTTCGGCGGTCATGCCGGTTGTCCTTCCTCGGCGCGAGCGGTTCGGGCGGTGAGGGTGAGCGCGGCAGCGCGGGCCAGGCGGTGGCAGGTGCGCTCGCTGGCCGGGTTGAGGCCGACGGCGCGGGCGTGGTGCAGGTGCAGCAGCGAGCCGAGGACGTCGGCGGGCTCCAACTCCCCGTCCCGGCAAAGCGCCCTGCGGTAGTCGGCCAGCTTCTTGGCCCGCACCCGCCACTCCAGGGAGAGGAGGCGGCCCTCCGCGGTGAGTTCCAACTGGTCGGGCCGGTCGGCGAGTTCGGCGGCCAGCCGCGATGCGGAGCGCGGCAGCGCGATCTTGCTGTGCCTGGGCACCCGCTCCAGCAGCCAGGCGTGGCCGGCCTCCCTGCCCAGCAGCGCGGTGGCGAGGTCGAGCATGCTCGCCGCCGTCATGGTGGCCGGATCGGTGGAGGTGGCGCGCTGGTAGGCGAGTTGGGCCAGCACCGTGCGGGAGTCGAGGGAGAAGAACTCCTCCGCCGCCCGTAGCGCCGCCCCGCGCCCGTACCGGCCGGACTCCGGCAGGTAGGTGTCGAGTTCCATCCGCGTCAGCAGGCCCTCCTCCCGCATCTGCTCCGCCCACCGGCCGATGCGCTCGGAGGCCAGCGACCACGCGGCGACGGCGGAGACCGGGATGCGCAGGCGCACGTGCGGCTCGGGGTCGGTGTGCCGCAGGAACCACCATTGCGGCGGGACCACCCAACCGGCGGCCAACCCGGGTACGCGGGCGAGGAGTTCGTCGGCGCGGCGCGGGTTGCCGAACAGGCGGGCCGACAGCCACCCGGACGCGCCGGGCAGGTGCCCGGACCGGACGGTGACCGGCCTGCCGGGCCGCGGGCGGGCGGCGGGCAGCGGGGTGCGGGTGGAGTGCAGCTGCACGGTGACCTCGTGGGCCCGGCCGCACCACTGGTTGTCGACTGCCCGCGGGGCCTCGATCAGGATCGCGGTCGGCTCCCGCAGCAGGTGATCGCGCAGCAGCACCAGGTGCTCCGGCACGCGCAGGTCCAGCGGCAGCCGCAGGTCCTGCTGCGACAGGTACACCGTCGCCGGGACGTTGTACCGGGCGATCCACTCGCCCGCCGCCGCCCTCCACTCCTCCCAGTCGGCGTCCTTGCCCGGGAGGTCGGCGGCGGGCAGGTGCCAGCGCGCCGGCGAAAGCACCACCTCCCCGTAGCGCACCCGCGGTAGGTAGGGCAGCTGCCCGGCCGCTCCCCAGTTGAACGCGGTCAGCCACGGGGTGTGGGCGTGGGTGATCTCGCACAGGAACCGCACCAGCGGGTCGGTGTTCGCCCGGAAGTCCACCGCGTTGAGGACCCGCACCTCCACCGGGCGGCGGTCGGAGAACCGCACCAGCCACATCCGCCGCTCGTCCGCGCACACCCCCAACTCCTCCAGCCGCAGCAGCCCTTCGCCGATCTGCGGGTACTCCCCCAGTGCCAGCAGGGGCAGCAGCGCCGGGGCCCGGGAGACGTTCTCTGCGCGGGCGTACAGCGGGGGCGCGGAGACCTGCACCACCAGCGCGTCGGCCCGCAGCGGCGGCGCGGCGGTGATCGCCGCCTCCAGCTCGCGGCGGCGCTCGGGCTCCAGCAGGTACAGGAACCGGCCCGCGGTCGTGCCCGCCCCGCGCGGCACCGCCTGCACCACGGGGGCGAACTGCGCGGCCCCGTAGGTGAAAGGCCCTACACCGTAGGCCGACAGCCGCACCGTCAGCTCGGCGTGCGGTTGCACCGCCCCGTCGGGCACCGGGTCCGGGGCGAGGCGCTCCAGCAGCGGGCCGTTGAGGTCGACCTGGTCCAGGCGCTCGACGGTGGCCATCTGCGCCAGCGCCAGAAGCTGGGCGTCGCGCCGTCCGAACTGCGGCGGCACGTCCGGCAGCACCGAGTCCCGGTAGCGGGCGGGGAAGCCCATCCCGGTGTCCGGGTTCACCAACTCCAGCACCGGCACCACCGCGCCCGGCCCGAACCGCTCCGCGAACCGGCGGTGGTAGTCCACCCACACCGGATGGCCGTCCGGGAACGGCGACAGCCGCGTCAGCACCTCGGCCGCGCCGGCCACCAGCGACGCCACCCGCTCCGGTAGCACCGCGGGACCGGCGTCCAGCCGCAGGTCCACCATCAGCGGCGTCGAACCGCCCGGGACCCAGCCCGGTTGGCGGGTCAGCTGCCGGGTCAACCGGGTTCGCAGCGTCTGCTGCTTCGTCGGGTCGTCCAGCTCGTTGTGCCGGGCCAGCTGCTCGCGGACCGTTCGAAGGGTGTTCCAGGTGGCTTCGGCGGCGGGGATCTGGTCGAGGCCGGTGGTGTGGGCGATGGCGAGCAGGTGACCGAGCGGATCGGTCACGGTGGTCGGCAGTCGCAGGATGCTGATCAGGAAGCCCTGGCGCACCAGCTCGCTGAGCATCGCCCGGACCTTGTCCGCCGGGGCTGCCGGGAAGCGGTCGGCGAGTTCGCCGAGCGTCACCGACACCGGGCCGTCGGCCGCTTCCAGCACGGCCAGCACCGGGCCGGTGGCGCGGACGGACACCTCGGCCGGTTCGCTGTCCTGCGGGTTGCGGGTCACCGGCAGCACGACGCGCTCCCCGCGCCGCACCCGCAGCTGGTTGGCCGTTACCGGCAGCAGGTCACCGACCGCTTCCTCCAACTCCCGCACCACAGAGGCCAGCCAGCGCGCATCGGGCCGCGCCACCACCCGGGACGCACCCCAGCGGGGTGCGGCGGCGACCTCGCCGAAGGGCACCGCGGTCACCCCGGCGAACAGCCCGAAGGGCGTGGGCCGCTGCTGGCGCAGCGCGTACTGCATCACCGAGGCGGTCAGGCGGCGCAGCCGCCGCCTCGGGACGTGGTCGAAGTTGAAGACCACCTCGCGTACCCGGGCGGCGAGTTGCGGGCCCGCTCCGACCTCGACGGCCGCCGCGAAGTCGGCGTCCGACCAGACGTGCTGGAGCCAGGCCCGCCAGTTCGCGGTGGCGTGGGGGCCGGTGTCGGCCAGGTCGGGCCACCAGGACGGCCCGGCCGCGGCCGGACGGGCGGCGGCCCGCAGCAGGGCCGGTCCTGCGACGGCGTACACGGGTATTCGCCTCGATTCCGGAAGATTTCAGGAGGTTTCGGGAATGCCGGGGCCCGGCGTGCGGCGGCTTGACGGCCGCACGCCGGGCCCCGGTCACACGGGGAGAGGAACGGTCAGACGTTGCCACCGAACGAGGTGCAGGCGGTGCCCGAGCAGGTGCTGCCGCAGCCGTCGTCGGTGGAGCGCAGCAGCGCGGCCACAGGGTCGGCGCCCTCGACGATCGTCACGTCGAGCTCGAAGTCGCTCGCGGCGGCGGTGCCGGTGATGGTGGTGCTCATGGTGCTTCCTCCTTGAGTCGGTGGTGCAGGACCTGGCCGCGGACTACGGCCAGGAGATCGTGAGTCGGACGTGGGTCTTGTCGACGACCAGCCCGTCCGGGAGCTGGTCGTTGGGGGTGCCGATCGGCTGGGCGGTGAAGACCGGGCCGTCGCTGGTGCGGTGCTCGCGGTCCCACTTGCGCACCTCGGTGTTGATCAGGGCGGCCAGCGGTCCCTCGTCGGGGCCGAAGCCGTGCGCGCCGAACTCGAACGTCACCGGGTCGTCGGCGATCCTGCGCAGCGCGAGGTAGGCGAGGCTGTCGCCGTCCACGATCACCGGGCATGCCATCCGGTTCGCCGGGGCGACCGTCTTGGTGTCCAGCTCCGGGTCCACGGACATCAGGCCGAACCCGGGCAGCGAGGACGCCAGCCACAGGTACAGCGAGTCGAAGGGCTCCTGGTTGCCGACCGTAACCCCGCTCCACCACTCCGCGCGGGGCGTGTCCAGCACGCCGCCCAGACGGCTGGTGTCCGGGCGCTCCAGCTCATCGAAGCGCAGCCCGATCTCCTTGGTGCCGCGCGGCAGCACCAGGAACTCGTCGTGCGCGTCCGCGCCCTGGATCTTGACGAACCCGGAGACCGTGGCGGACACGCTCACCAGCCGCTCGCCCTCCCGGCGGAAGGTGATCGAGCGGGTCAGCCCGTGCATCCGCAGCGGCACGGTGATCGTGCCGCCTTCGACCAGAGCGCCGGTCCACGCCGGCGGCAGGTCCCACGCCCCGACCGTGACGATGATCCGGTCGAACGGGCCGCCCTCCACCGGCCCGGAGCCGTCCGCCAGCACCACCCGCACCCGCTCGTACCCGGCCTCCGCGAGGTACTTCTGCGCGCGGTCGGTGACGAACGGGTCGATGTCGACCGTCACCACCTCGCCGTCCGGGCCGACGACTTCGGCGATCAGCGCCGCGTTGTAGCCCCCGGAGCCGACCTCCAGCACCCGCATCCCCGGCCGTACGTCCGCCTGCTCCAGCATCTGCGCCTGGATCCGCGCGGCCGACACCGAACTGACCGCGAGCCCGTACTCGTCCCGCTTGGTCACCAGCGCCCGCTCGGGCTCGTACGCCTCCGCGACCGGCACCTCGGGCGCGAACACGTGCCGGGGCACGGCCAGCAGCGCGGCCGCCACCCGGTCCGTACGGAGCGCGCCGCTGGAGCGCAGTGCCTCCACCATCGCGGTGCGCAGCGCCTCATCCCCGTCCGGCAACGACCGGCCGACCGAGTCTGCCAAGGTGGACATCGTTCTCCTCTTGATTCGCCGCACGGATGCGGCACCGTCCCGGAGCCGGGACGTGGCAACGTCCCAACTCCCTTTTCTGGGAAAGTCATCAGCGCGTGCCCGGAGCAGATCACCGCGTCGCCGAGCTGCCGTCACCGAGAGATGCGAGACCTGGCGCCGATATCCGAGGCTTGCCCCCACTCAAGCGGCCTCCCCGACGTCCGAGTGTTGCGACTGCCCCGACAGCCGGGCCCACACGGTCTTCGCTCCAAGATCAACCGTCACCCCCCAGTCATCGGACAGATCGGCGACCAGCAGAAGCCCTTGCCCGTCCACGCGCACACCTGCGGGGCGCGGGCGCGGTCGGAGTTCGGACCGGTTGTCGCGGACCTCCAACCAGCAGTCACCGTCGATCTCCTGGAGCCGCACGGGTACGACCTCGCCGGCACGGCAGGCGTGGCGGATGGCGTTGGTGACCAACTCCGAGCAGATCAGGACCATGTCGTCGATGCGCTCCGGAGCCCATCCCCACCCCAGGAGGCTCCGCCGGACAGCGCCACGGGCCAGTCGGGCCGATGCCGGTGTCGCCGGAAACTCCTGCTCCCACAGTCGGAGTCCCTGTACTGTCACGTCCACGCCCGCTCCCTCCGCCGTCTCCGGTCGCTGCCCCACGAACCGCACGGCTGTTCCCGGCAGTTGGTGTTCGGACGGTGCCGCCCGCTTGCTCAAGACAACCGTGGTTGGCGACCGGGAGTAAGGTGTTGGCCACTCCCGGCGGTTTAACCCGTTTAACGGGAAGTCAGGGGACGTGATGGCGAAGGAAGTTCGGGTCAACGAGCGCCTGCAGCAGGCCATCAGGGAATCCCGGATGACGTACGACCGCCTGGCCCTGGAGCTGGGCATCGTCGCAGGTAGCCACGGTGACGACGCCCGCCCGGGCAAGTCGTTGATCAGTCACTGGGTGCGCTACAGCGTGGTGCCGTCGGGGGACATGCCGTCCTACCTCGCCGCCGTGCTGTCCCGTCGGCTCGGGCGGACCGTCACCCCGGCCGACCTCGGCCTGGCCGAAGAGGTGAGCGATCTTCGGGACTGGAGCTTGGATACGCTGAGCGTCTTGGCCGATCTCCGACGAATCGACGTGGACGACGTGGAAGTGGATCGCAGCACCGCCCTCCAGCTGATGGCCTACTCCGTCGGCGCGCTCGCACTTCCCACCGAGAGCTGGTGGGAGTCGATGGCGCGCACGGGCGAGGCGCGCGGACGAGCCGGTGGCCGACGGGTCGGTGAAGCGGACGTCGAGGCGGTCCGCGACATGACCGGTCTGTTCTCCCAGGTCGACCAGCGACGCGGCGGCGGCCACGCCCGCACCGCCGTGGTGCAGTACCTCACGAGCGACGTCGCACGATTCCTGAAGGGCACCTTCGCCTCGGAGGGGACGCGTCGGCAGATGTTCTCCGCTGCGGCCGAACTCGCTTACGTGGCAGGCTGGATGGCCTTCGACAGCGCCGACCACGCCGCAGCCCAGACCTACTTCGGGCAGGCGGTCCGGCTGGCGGCCGAGGCGGACGACCCGGCGATGGCCGGCCACGTCCTGCGGGCGATGGCCCACCAGGCACTCGACCTCGGGCACCCGAAGCAGGCGCTCGACCTCGCCGCGGCGTCCATCAGCGGAGACCGGTACGCGCTCGCCTGCCCGCGCGAACGCGCGCTGCTCGGGGTGATCCACGCCCGGGGCCTGGCGGCGACCGGCCGGCACACGGCCGCCACCGGTGCCCTGCTCCAAGCCCAGCGCGATCTCGCCGCAGCGGCACCGGGCGACGACGAACCGGCCCGGGTGTTCTTCTTCGGCGAGGCGAGCCTGGCGCACGAGACCGCCTCCGCCCTGCGCGACATAGGCGATCTCGCCGGTGCGGTGAAGGAGTTCCGGCACAGCGTCGAGACCCGCAAGGCCAGCTCCTTCGCCCGGACGCACGCCGTCACCCTCGGCTACCTGGGCGCCGTCCACGTCCGGCTCAAGAACATCGAGGAAGCCTGCGCCGTCTGGTCGGACGCACTGGACGCGATGGAGCCCGTCCGGTCCGGGCGCACCCGGCAGACCGCCACGCACATGCGCACCGCCCTCTCGCCGTTCCGGCAGCGCGGCATCCGCAGCATCGACCGGGTCGACAGCCGGGCGGCCGCCTACCTGGAAGCCACCGCGTGAACCGACGTACCGTCACCACCCCGACCGCAGGAGGAGAACCGATCATGACCGACCGCGAGGTGTTCGAAGTCGAGGCCCTCGGCCACGTGGTGGGCGGCCGCACCGAACCCACCGACGACTTCTGGGGCGGCACCCGGGCGATCATCCGACTCGACGGCACCCGCTTCACCCCCGACGCCACCAAGGGATTGGAGGACTTCTCCCACCTGGAGGTCGTCTTCCGCTTCCACCTCACTGACCCCACCGACCTCAACCTCGGCGCCCGCCGCCCGCGCGACAACCCCGACTGGCCCGAGGTCGGCATCTTCGGCCACCGCAACATGCGCCGCCTGAACTGGCTCGGCGTCTCGCGCTGCCGACTCCTCAAGGTGGATGGCCTTGACCTCCACGTGGAGGACCTCGACGCCGTCGACGGCACCCCGATCCTCGACGTGAAGCCCTGGTTCGTCGACTTCGGCCCCCGCGGTGAGATCTACCAGGCGCAGTGGACCACCGACATGCTGGGTGAGTACTTCGCCCCGGGCGAGGACGGCCTGAGCGCCGAGTAGCCGAGCGGTTAACTTCCCTCCGCGGAAGCCGAATCCGAAAGGGGGCGTCCGAAGTGGCCTGCTGGGCGGCCCCACTTCGGACGCCCCGGGTGAGGGCGCCCCGACGGTTCAGCGCAGGAGGCCGAAGACCAGGGCCGTGACGCTGCCGAGGGCGGTGCCGGCCAGGATCTGCGCGAGGGTGTGGGCCTTGAGGACCATGCGGGACCAGCCGATCGCCGCGGCACCGAGCATGGTGAGCAGCAGCCAGGGACCGAGGGCGAGCGCGAGGATCATGACGGTGCCGCCAGCGACGCTGTTGTGGAGGGAGATCTGCCACCCGGTGGTGACGAGGAGGGTGGAGACCAGCCCCACGAGCATCGCGACGACCAGCGCGGACACGTCAGACGGGGCGCCGAGGGTGTGCAGCAGGATGATGCCGGTGGCGACCGACACCAGGCTGAGCACCATCGGCAGGAGTCGCTGACGGCGGACGCGGATGTGCCTGTCGGTGAGACCGCCGCGTTTCACACCGAGCGCGATGATGCTTATCGGGATGACGCCGCAGAAGATCGCGGCCAGCAGCCCCCAGCCGAGGCCCGACCAGGAGCGGGTGCTGTGCCAGCCGATCAGCAACAGGAGCGCGGTCACCAGGTTGGCCGGGGCGAGGACGTCCGTGACGACCCGCGCGGCCTTCTGGCGAAGTGTGCTGTCGGCGAAGGTGGGCGGAGCGGGTGGTTCGAACGTCACGGGGTGGCTCCGGAAGGGCGGTCGGGTCGTACGCGACGGCGTACGCGTGTGGTCTCCGGCCGCGCATCGGCGCGGCGTTCGCGCACAGCTTCTCAACAGTGAGCGGAAGACCGTGCGAAGGGGAAAGCCAAGGTTCGTCGTGACTGGTCGGGTGGCTTAACAGGGTGGATGAGTGCCCGCGGTGCGGCCTATGGTTCTGGTCCTGCCGCACACGGCAGGCAGGCTGATGGGCCGCTGCCCACGCCGACCGAAGACGATACCGGCGTCCAGAAGCACCAACTCCTGGACGCCGCACCGGCCCTCCGAAGTGGCCGATTCCCCACCGCGCGCTCGGCGGACTTCCATGCCCGAGAGACCGCCGCACGCGCTCCTACGAAGCACGGAGTATGGCTTGCGCGTACCCATGACGGAAACGGAAAACCCGGCACCGCCCTGTCGCAGCCGGCGCCTTCGCCCTGGTGTGCAGCCAGTTGGCAAGGTGCACGGTGCACGGACCGCCGTTCGGGGCCGCTGACATGGCGCGCATCCGATCGGTCAAGCCCGAGACCTGGGTGAGCGAGACGCTCGCTGAGGTCTCCATCCCCGCGATGGTCACCTTCCTCGGCATGACCAACCACGCCGACGACCACGGCCGTCACCGCGACAACGCCGCGATCGTCTACGGCCTGGTGTGGCCGATGCGCGAGGAGGTCACCCGCGCCGACGTCGAGGAGCACCTCCGGCAGCTCGCCGCCGCCGGGGCCGTGTGCCGCTACACCGGCTGCGACGGCCGGAAGTACTTCCACTACCCGACCTGGCGCAACCACCAGAAGATCGACAAGCCGTCGCTGTCCCGGCTGCCCGCCTGCCCGCACTGCGAGCCGGAGCGGTGCGGCGTCTGCAAGGGTCCGTGCATCCAGCGCAGCGCCCTCGCCGAGGCGTCGACCCCCGCGCCCGAGGTCGCCCCGACCGCTCCCCGAGTGTTCGACGAGCCCTCGGCGAACACTCCCGCCCACCTCGTCCCCCTCTCCGGACCTGTCGCGAAGCCGTCCCCGCAGGGCAGCACCGGCAGCGGCACGACCACGGCCCTGGCGGTCGGGGAGAGCCGCGAGGCCATTCCCGCCGCTGGAAGAAGTGCAGGTCAGACGGCATTTGCCGAAGCCTCTCCGAAGGTTCGGCGAAGCCTCCGGGAGCCCTCGACGCCTGGATCTAGGATCTTGGATCCTGGATCTTCTTTCCCTACGGGGCGCCAAGCGCCCGAGCCGGAGGTCGTCTCGGCCAACCAGCTCGTCGGCGAGTACGTCGCCGCCTGCGAGCGGCGCCCGCCGAACGGCGTGCTCGGCCACCTCGGCAGGACCGTCAAGGGCCTGCTGGCCGAGGGCATCGACGCTGAGCACGTCCGGGCCGGGCTGCGGCGCTTCGCCGAGATCCAGGGCCACCCGTCGCGGCTGCCGAGCCTGGTCAACGACGCCATGAACGCCCGGAACGCTGGTTTGGCCCGGCCGGGATTGCGCCCTAACCTGCCTGTTCACCAGGCGTGGACCAACCCGGTCGACGCCGCCACCGTCTATGCCGAGGAGCTGTGATGCGCCACCACCGCGACCCGCAGACCCTCGCCGACGGGACCTCCGTCCTGGACCGGATGGCCCGGATCCTCGCCGCCCGGGGCCTCGACCGTACCGCGGTGGACGCCCTCGGCGACGAGCCGGAGCGGTTCTCGCCGGAGGCCGCGCTGTCCGCCGGGACGCCGCCCCGCTACCGCGACGCCATCGCCGACCACCCGCTGGTGCTGGCCTGGGCCCGGCAGGTCGCCGCCCAGGCCACCGCCCCGAGCACCGGCGCGCGCCGCCAGGTCGCCACCGGCCCCAGCCTGCTGATGGCCGGGGTGACCGGCGCGGGCAAGACCCACCAGGCGTACGGCGCGATCCGCGTCCTGGTGCGAGCCGGCCTCGGCGTGCGCTGGCGCGCGACCACCGCCGCCGACCTCTACGCCGAACTCCGCCCCAGCACCACCACCGACGCCGAGCGGGTGCTCGCCGCCTACAGCCGGGTGCCGCTGCTGATCCTCGACGACCTCGGCGCCGCCAAGACCAGCGAGTTCGTCGAGGAGCAGACCTGCCGGCTGATCAACCGCCGGTACAACGCGATGCTCCCGACCCTGATCACGACGAACCTGCGGATCAGGGACCTCAAGGCGTACCTCGGCGACCGCGTCACCTCCCGCCTCGCCGAGATGACCACCCGGGTCGAGTTCGAACCGGTCGACCGCAGACGCCACCAGCGCGCCGCCTGAACAGCCGCCGCCCCCGCCGCGCTGTCCCATTCCGGTGGTCACCAGTGCTCTCGAATCCGGTCAGCAGACCGCCTGCGCGGTCACTGGCCGCCCAGCCGAGGTCGGTTCGGGTGACCGGCTCGCCGGTCAGCCTGGTCAGCGTGCTGCCTGTGGCGGTGACCGAGGCCGCTGACCTGGGCGGTCAGTCGGTCAGCGGCGGACCGGTCAGTGACCGTCCGGCCGAGGTCGTCCCGGTGACCGGCTCGCCGGTCAGCCCGGTCAGCGCGCTGCTCGTCACTGACCGGGCGGCTGACCGGGACACCGAGGAACTGCTGAAGATCGCCAGGCGGGCGGTCGCGGAGGCGGACAACAAGCTGACCCGCGCCGTGGTCGCGACCGCGATCCGCGGTCAGCAGATCCCGCTGTCCAGCGACACCCTGACCCAGCTGATGGCCCAGCTCCGCGAACAGCAGCGCAAGAACCAGCTCGTCGACGCCGACCGGAGCTGATCGACACCGACCGGCCGGGGCCGACTCAGAAGGTCACCCCGGCCGGTCACCCACCCGCCACCGCATCACCGAAGTGGAGCACCGTCATGCGCACCACCCCCGCCACCTGGACCGAAGCGGACGCCTGGCTGACCGTCCTGCACCAGCATGGCCACCTCCACCGCGCCGAAACCTGCACCGACGGCACCCGCACCGTCCAACGAAGCCGGCACTCCCGGCCCTGGACCCTCCACCACCCGGTCCTGGCCCTCGACTGGATCGAGGACCTCGTCCGCGACGTCGAGCAGCGCGACACGGAGATGCGCCGATGACCGGCACCGACCCGAAGGCCACACCACCGCGAGCGGTAAGCGATCCCAACCAGGCTCCTGGCGGAGCAAGTTGTGGGGTAAGGAGTCCTTACCCCGCCCCCACCCCCACGGGGGCGGGAGCACCCCGTCCGGTGGCAGACCCAGGGGGCCTGCCACCGGACGGGGAGTCGGCCCGGGGGTGCCGACGAAGAAGAAGGAGGGGGAGCAGCAGATCGAGCCGACCGCTGAAGCCGTCCGCGCCGCCACCCGCCGCCGACTGCGCCAGCCCGTCGCGCGCACCAACCGCGTCTGCCCCCGCTTCAGTGACCCCGAGTGGTCCCTCCTCCAGCATGCCGCCCGGCAGGCCAGCCTCGCCCCGGGCGGCTACGCCGCCGCCGCGACCCTGGCCGCCGCCGCGAGCAGTGATCCGAACGCCGCTGTCGCCGACTACCGGCGCGGCATCCAGGAACTCATGGAGTCCAACCGCCAACTCGGAGGCATCGGCAACAACTTGAACCAGGTCGCCCACTTCCTCAACGCCGGAGGCCAGGTGGCCGCCGACCTCCGCCAGCTCCTGCAGCGCGTTGAAGCCTCCATCGCCGCGGTCGACGACGCCATCGCCTGGATGGTCCGCCGGTGATCCCCAAGATCCGCACCGGCACCGGCGGCACCTACGGCCTGATCCGCTACCTCTTCGGACCCGGCAGGCAGGACGAGCACACCGACCAGCACGTCGTGGCCAGTTGGAACGGCTTCGCCCCCGACCCCGGCCGCAACCCCCACCACACCGTCGCCCAACTCGCCAACCAGCTCGACCAACCCGTCAAGGCCATCGGCGACCGCGCCCCCGCCACCACCATCTGGCACTGCTCGGTGCGCGCCGACCCCGGCGACCGCCACCTCGACGACGCCGACTGGGCGAACATCGCCCGCCGTATCGTCCACGCTACCGGCATCGCCCCCGACGGCGACACCACCGCCTGCCGCTGGGTCGCCGTCCGCCACGCCGACGACCACATCCACATCGCCGCCACCCTGGTGCGCCAGGACGGCCGCCTCGCTGGCCTTTCCTTCGACCGCCGCAAGGCCCAGGCCGAAGCCCGCCGCATCGAACAGGACTACGGCCTGCGCCAACTCGCCCCCGGCGACGGCACTGCCGCCAAGAAACCCACCAGCCAAGAGCGCTGGAAGGCCGAGCGCACCGGTCGCGCCGAGACCCCGCGCGAAACCCTGCGCGAAGCCGTCCGCCAGGCCGTCGCCGGAGCGGCCACCGAGGCCGAGTTCTTCGACCGGCTGCGCGAGGCCGGCCTGCGGGTGAAGCTCCGCCACGCCCCCTCCGGCGACGTGCTCGGCTACAACGTCGCCCTGCCCGGCGACCGCAACGCGAGCAAGGAGCCCGTCTGGTTCGCCGGGTCCACCCTCGCCCCGACCTCTCCCTGCCGCGCATCCGCCGCCGCCTGACCGACGCACCCGCCGACACCGTCCCGCCCCGCACCGGCACGTCCCGTACCGACCGGTCCGCCCCCGCCCGCACCCGGCGTGCCGCCGCCGACACCGCCGAGCGCGCCACCGCCCTTCTCGACGAGGGCGGCGACGAAGCCGCCGCCCAGCTCGTCGGCGCGCTCGCCCAGACCTCCCCGGCCGCCACCCGCACCGAACTACGTGACGCCGCGCGCGCGTTCGAGCGCGCCACCCGCTCCCACGTCCGCGCCGAGAAGGCGGACATCCGGGCCCTGCGTTCGGCCGCCCGCGCAATAGTCCACGCCGGAACGGCGCTTGGACGAGGAGAGGACGGCGGCGCCACCGCGATGGTCCTGTCCACCCTCGTCCTGCTCACCCTGGCCGCCGCCCGCTGGCACTCCGCCCGCGGCCACGCCCAGCAGGCCGCAGCCTCCCGCCAGGCCGCCGAACACCTGCGCGCCGCCTACCGGCAGAGCGCCGCGACCCCGCTGCGGACGATGCGGGAGAGGGCCCAAGTGCTGCCCGAACCCGAACGCCGCCGGCACGAAGCCACCATCCGGGCCGCCCTCGGCGAACCGGACACCCGCACCGGCCACCAGGTCGTCACCACCGAGCGGTTCGACGCCCTGGCCGCCACCCTCGCCGAAGCCGAGAAGGCCGGCCACGACCCGAAGGCCCTCCTCGAAGAAGCCGTCGACCGCCGAGAGTTGGAGAGCGCCCGCAACACAGACGCCGTGCTGGTCTGGCGCATCCGCCGCCTCGCCGACCTGCCCGCCCTCCCCAACGGCACGGGCAAGCCGAAGGCTGGCACCACCCCGACCAAGCAGGCACCCGGCCGCACGGCCGCTCGCCCCGCAACCCCGACACCCACCCGCCCGACCACCGACCCCCACCGCCCGGCACCCCGCCGCTGACCGGCACCCGACCCCCCCGACGCCCACTCCCACCAGGTGTTACGCAAGAACCCGCACCGCAGGAACGGAGAGCCCGTGCCCAGAAACACCGAAGATCCCACCACCCCGGCCGCGCCCGCCACGCAGCCGATCGCCGGCGACCCGCTGCTGCGGCTGGAATAGGAGACGGCCCCGCCCAGTGGACCGGAAACCACCCGCGGTCTGCAGTGCCCTCGCGCAATGGACCTGCGCGGCAGGCCGGTCTACTGCACCAAGTGCCGGGTCCAGCGCGACTGGCTGCTGACCAACTACCGCCAGCACGTGTGGATCCACTGCCGCTGCGGACACAAGTGGCTGGAGCCCGAGATCACCCGCGCCGACTTCGACGCCATGATCACCGACCCGAACTGGACGCACTACCCGACCGTCCGTGAAGGCGAGATCGCACTCGGGTTCGACGGATCCTTCGCTGTCGGGCGATCAGTGCCTGTCGCTCGCGGGTTCTCCCGTCTGGGGACGTTGCCGCTGCGGGAGAGCCGGTCGAGGCTGAGCCGGACGGTGGCCGGGCGCAGGCCGAGGCCGACGGCCAGGGCGTGCTCGTTGAGGATGGGGCCCTGCCGCAGTCGGTGAAGGACGAGCTGGTCGGTGCGGACTTCGGCAGCTCGGGCGGCGCGGCACGCGGCGAAGGTGGCTGCGCCGAGGATGACCAGGCCGACGGCTTCCCTGTCAAGTTCAGCCTTGTTGGCAGAGCAAACGGTGGAGCCAGTTAGGCCGTGCCTGTAAGCTCCGAGGTAGCCAGAGGCAGGGGAAATGTTGATCACGGTTCTGCGACAGACCACATTCGACGTGGGACCGTTCAACTCGGGTGGCATGAACCTGCACACCCGCCCCGATGGCCCTACACCTGACCTCTTCCTTTTCGTTCACGGGCTGAGCGGTCACGGCTATAAAACATGGCGAGATAAACCGCAGATGATGTTCAACGGATCCTACGATGATCCCGTTGATATTGCAACGCTTGATTATCCAAGCGGATTTAGGGCAATTTTTCGAGGTGGGTCAAACCTGGATGCCCCCATCTCGCAACTTTCTACCGCGTTTGCAGAACTAAAACAGCTGCACGGTTATGAAAGTATCTACATCGTAGCGCACAGCCTCGGGGGGATTATCACGCAGGCAGCCCTGAAAAAGCATCTACAGGGCCCCGGGAACCCCCTAATTACGCCAATTGCCGCAGTTGTACTTTTTGCGTCGCCGCGCGCGGGATCCGCATGGGCGCGACTGACCATGCGCGAGTCTCCTTTGCTAAAGCGAGGGTCCCGCCCGCTGGCCGAACTTGAGGAATTCTTTTCCTCATACATCGAGGCGCGCGCGACAAATACCCCTGATAGCAGTAGATACTTCATTCCACATTACGCATGTATCGCGTCGAATGATGGAGTCGTGAATACATTTAGCGCAGGGGTAGGAATTCCAGCTTCACAACGCCGCCACCTTAAAGGCTCGCATAAGTCGGTAGTGAAGCCAAGTGTGAAAGACCATCCTCAGGTCGAATGGTTGCATATGGTCCGCCGTGAAGTCACAGAGCTTCGCGCCTATGTCCAAACCCCGAAGCGTTCAGCAACCAATCTCACAAATTCTTCAAGTCAGATTACATCAGAGTTGCGGACGGGTCTGTACGGGAGTCGATGGGAACCGGTCTATAACGAAGTTCGCCAGGCGCTGTCAGATGATTCCTTTTATGTTCAGGACGTAAGGGATGCTGGCGGCGCCCAGCCTGATGTATTGATCATCGCTCAATCCACTGAATCATTTCTGAACGATACGGAAAGAGTTCGCCAGGAGATTTTGGCCGCTCATGCAGCACAGGAGAAAAGCGGCGGAAGCATTCTGGTCGGCATTTGCGCTATCGGAAAAGAGTCCGATTCGATTCGCGATTTGATTAGCTCCTGGATTCCAAATAAGACTTCGGGATCTTTTTACATCGAGGTTGCTGAAGATTCCTCTGATCTCTATAAGATCATGCGCGGCTGGATGCAGTCTGTAATTAGCCGGGATCCGAGAAGAACGCAGCTTTCTTCCAAGCTTGAAAAGATCCTTGATCTTCCGCCAGACCCCTATGATACCCCCGGGAGGGACCTCCTATGAATCTGGCGTGGATTGTCGCTGTTCTCCGCCCTCGCGACATCGCCCCTCACCCGAACTTCACCGACTCCGAATATGATTCACAGTCGGTGGCAAGGCTTGCGGGAATTGTTTCCGGCAGTCGCTATTTTCGGGATTATGGGAATAGTTCCGAGCTGGATGAAGGCGTACGTAATGCCGAGCTAAGTCTCACAACTGATGGCATTAGGGTCGGGCTGAATGCGCTAGTACGTGAGATCATTTCTCACAAGTATTCAGACGAGGCCAGAATCTCGGCCCTTGGCTTGCTCGCGTGCTGCGCCGCTGCTGAGCTTGACGATTACGATACTTGCGATCTGGTGCTGGATTCCCTCCTTGAAAGGGTGGACGATCGCACCCACTCGGGGATGCTGCTGCGTGTCGTCTTGCTTCTCCAGCAGAGTCTGCGTCGACAGGACTCCGGACGTCCTTACGAATCCAGTGTTGCCGAGGCTCTCGGAATGCTCGACCGGATCAACGTCAAGAGGATCGGAAGTTTCAGGCTCAGCCCCGGGGCCTCAGTTAATTCTCAGGAATCGCTGACTCAGCTACTCCTATCGCTTCGGCAGTCGGCATGGTCTCTTTCACCCATCGAGCTTCAGTTGGGGGAAGGCTCTCCCACTTTTCCGAGCTGGCAAGAGGTGGTCACGACTCCTAAGTCTGACCAAGGATTTAGGCTTGACCAGATGCGCGCTTCGGAATACTCGCGTCATGTCTCCGAGGAATTCTCTGTATTGTTTCAGAGTCGAGCTAAGGAGCTAGGCGGAAGAAGCGCGCCGAGTCTCTTCAACGTTGCGCTCGGGCTAGAATTGCTAGGGAATTCATCAGTACATGAAGCACGTAAAGAGCATGCACTTCTAAGGCTCGTTGACCTTCACAAGCGGAGTCCGATTGACCCCCGCGAGGCCGCTGACGCCATTCGTTTGCTCAGGCACTCAAATGCAAAATCAGAATTGGATCTTGCGCTTGAGTGGTTTCGGGCTGCTGGCCCAGTATCCGCTATTACAATCGACGCAAGAAATATTCTACGAAGCCGGTCCAAGCCCCACATGATCCGCGAGGTAGAACTGCGTGTCCTCCGTGCGAGCGCAGACCTGCTCTCGCCTGACGAGTCGGCTCACGCATTTCAGCTTGCGTGTGAGGTAATTTCCGCTGGAGGAGCCCAACCTCCCTATGGATCCCGTCAGATCGCTTTTGCTCGATTTGAGCCGGCCTGGCTGGCAGTCGCCCAGTTGGCCAATGCTGCAGATTTGGATGAGGCGGCGGCCAGGATCCTTCTCGGGACTGCGCAATCAAACCATCCTGAAGCAGAAAATGAGCTTTGGGACAAGGGAATTGGGCGTGCGCTGATTCACCTGGACTGGGATAAGGTCGATTCTGCAACAAAATGCGAATGGCGTCGGGTCTCCGTCGGGATGCGCGCCATTGAAAGCGTACTAGCGGCGAAGCTGGATTCCCGAGTCGGCGAAATCAATTCGATCCAGTCATTGGACGATGTCGCCCGGCAGGTAAATTCGGTGATTTCAGGATCCCCCGCTAGTGGCGTACTTTTGAGGGAATCTGCACAGCTGGTCAGGAAATCTCTGGATGAAATTCGCTTGAATGCATCACGGAACTCATGGAGCCTCCGTTCCGTCGATGCCGGCGACATCGCGGCGGCGCTTATCGTCAACTGCGATGTTACAGAGCTGTGGACTGACCTGACGAACTTTCTCATTGATACCAGATTGACGCGCTCCGACACCAGTCGGGCATTCATTCGTTTGGCTCAGTATTCTTCCGAACTCCCTCTTGAAGTAGTAGAGGCTTTTAAGCGATCTTCGGCTGACCTGCTTCAGGTGGCGACTGATTTTTTTGATAACAGGCAAATCGTTCCGTATCCTGCTGCCCTGCGATTTCTGGCCGCCCATGGGCTTCTTGAAGAAGACCGGCTTTTTGCTCTCGTTGCTAGCCTTGCGGGAAGTCGAGACTCATCTTCACGCGAAGAGGCCGCGCACACAATTGCGGCAATAGCTGGACGTTCCCACAGCCCATGGGCCGTTTCACTTGCGATGCAACTCAGTCATGATGAGGAGGTGAATGTAAGGGCACATGCGGCACGTGCCCTTGTGGCTTGCTCCTCCTCCCAGTCATACTTTGCGGCAGCAGTCATCGATCGAATCAAGTCGATGCTCCAAGACGAAGGGATCCTAGTTCCATTGCTCTCTATTATGGAGATGCGAAATGTGGGCGGAGTTCCTGATCAAATTATGCAGACCATTTGCGTGCTCCAGGAAAGTCATCCGTCGCTTCGCGTCAGAAGGGCATCTTCTCGGCTAATCTCCGAGAGCAAATTGGGATAGATTCAAGGCCTGAAGAGCTTGATACAAGTCCTGTCCGCCGACGGCGGGCCAGTCCTATCTGAAGTCCAGGTTTAACTAACCCGTGCGGCCCCGCTCGCTGGTGCGTTCCTGCGGGCGGGAAACGGTGGCAGGGCTACTGGGC
The DNA here is from genome assembly GCF_026802215.1 of Kitasatospora sp. YST-16. NCBI lineage: Bacteria > Bacillati > Actinomycetota > Actinomycetes > Kitasatosporales > Streptomycetaceae > Kitasatospora > Kitasatospora sp. YST-16. Next base: position 584,444 of record NZ_CP113837.1, on the reverse strand, counting down.
TGGGCTCAAGGGCGGCGTGCAGCGGAACCACTGCTGCCCGTTTGAGGCCCTGCCCGGCGCGGAGCTGGTCGTTTTCGACTTCGAGGGCATGCACCAGAGGACATGCACCACACGAATGCACCCGCTAAGAACTCGTAATACGATCTTGGTGATCGTTGCTGGTGACGCGTGATCGATGTGACGATTCGTCTGTTCGTGATGACGTGAGCAACAAGCCGTAGATCGTGGACGACGAGCTGTGGGTCAGGATCGAGCCGCTGCTGCCGACATGGCCAGAGCGGTCTCCGGGTCCGTGTTCGGTGGACGACGGGCTGTGCCTGCAAGGAATCCTGTTCATGCTCTACGCGGGGATCGCATGGCAGCAGTTGCCGCCGGAGTTGGGCTTCGGCTTCGGGCGGACCTGCTGGCGAAGGCTCGGCCGTTGGCAGGAAGCCGAGACCTTTGAGGCACTGCACCGTATACTCCTGGCCGAGTTGAACGCGGCCGGACTGATCGACTGGACGCACGCCTGCATGGATGCCTCCCACGTGCGCGCGAAAAAGGGGGCGAGGCCACCGGTTCGTCGCCGGTCCATCGCCGCAAGACCGGCAGTAAACACCACCTGATCAGCGACGGCGGCGGCATTCCGTTCCGCGTGATCACCACCTCCGCCAATGTCAACGACGTCACTCAGGCCTTCGCCCTGGTCGACGGCATCCCGCCGACTGGATCGGCCATCCCTGCAAACGTCCCGATGCCCTGCTCGGCGACAAGGGGTACGACAGCAACTCCACCCGCCGCGAGCTATGCAAACACCGGATCCTGCTCATCATCTCCGCGGCAGCGAGTCCGACATCATCGGCCTCGGCAAGCTCCACTATGTCGTCGAGCAGACCTTCGCCCTACTCCACCAGTTCAAGCGCCTTGCCGTCCGCTGGGAACGGCGCCTCGACCTGCACGAAGCTCTTGTCCCACTCGCCTGCGCGGTCATCTGCTGGCGGCGCCTCAGGCGGCCTGCTTGGCCGACCCCTAGAACTTGAGGACCAGACGCTCGCCGCCTCCGGCTCTCGCGGCATTGACCAGGATCTCGCTGCCCTCATGGAAGCGCAGCGTGAAGACCGGATCGAGATCCATCAGGCGCTCGAAGACCTCGCGATGATCATCTGACAGACACTCGGGGTCGAGCATCGCGTCACAGGCCCAGTTGCCGTTGGCGACACGGATCAACACCCCCCGTCGAACTTGCCCAGGCATGTCGACCCATTAACCACCACTCCAACATCGCTGGCCCCTGATAGCTGTCCATCCCCCAAGTATCTCGGTCGACCAGGTGTGCGAAAGCGGGGGTGCAAGACAGTTGCAAGATCATGTTACAAGCTCTGAGGTGGCGGGACCTGGGGCGTCCGCCTTCCTGTGCGGCGGCGTCGTTCAGGCGGTGCCGCTGTTGTGTGTGGGGCTTTCGGATCGCGCGCTCCTGGACAGGCCATGAAGGTCTGGATGTCTTCGCCGCAGGTCGGCTAGGGTGCCAGAGTGTTCCGCCGGTCTGGCTCGGCGACAACTCCTCCGTCATGAAGCGCGTCATCGAGCGGCTGTACTCCTGCTCGTCGGTCCTCAACGAGCACGGCCAGTACGCCTACTACGGCCGGGTCGGGGGCTGTCTGGTCACCGGCAACGAGGACGGTGCGAAGCACTGCGCGATGAACGTGCTGTACAGCCTCCAGCACCTGGGTTTCGTGATCCCGCCGCAGGCCGACGCGGGCTGGGTGGGCCCGGCCGGTCCCGGCCCCTCCTACCTCGACGAGGGCTCCGGCGGCCCCGAGAACGACTTCACCAACCGCAACGTCACCTTCATGACCTGGAACCAGCTCCACCTCGCCCGGCTGCTGAAGGACGCGGGCGGTATCCCGGCGCACGGCAACCAGCGCTCGGAGTGGGACGCGGGCTGCCGCTTCGACTTCGAGAACCCCGAGCACCGGTAGGAATCTTCGCCGGACCTGGTGGTCCTGGCCGGCGGTGTGCCTCACGGCCGCGGCAGCGAGGGGGACTTGGCGGCGGAGCTGGCGAGGTCGGCGACGGTCGGGGCCAACCGGGGGCTGAATTTTTCGGGTGCGTGAAGTGTGTCATTCGGAGCGAGTAGCCTCGCAGCAGACGAGAGAGGGAGTGCCGCCATGAGTCAGCCCGCGCACGGCGGAGTCGAGCTGATCCCCCGGCCCGAGCAGAACCCGGCCGCGCTCAAAGCCGCACTGGCCGTCGTTGCCGCGGACCGCCTCCCCGAGATGATCGACGGACAGACGAAGGCCATGGCCGAGGCCATCACCAGCGGCAGCGTCCAGCCGATCCGGGCATTCGTCGCGCACTGGGCCGCCGTGGTGGAGATCGAACGCCACCCGGCCACGGCCCGGGCCTACCACCGGGCGAATTACCTCGCCAACCACGCCGGCACCGTCCAGGAGTGCAGAGAGCACGCCACCGCCGTCGCCGAGATCTACCGCGCCGCCTACGCGGCGGTGAACGGATGACCTGGAGCTGGGAGTACCTGCCCAGCAAACAGCACGTCACCGCTGGAGCGCCGGCCGGCTTCCTCGCTGCTGTCGAGGAACGGGCAGCCGAACTCGTCCGGGCTGCCGAAGCGCTCTACCTGGACGGGACCACCTACCAGGGCAGCGGCGAACCGATGCACTACCTCGACGTCGCAGGCGGCCTCCTCGCCTACTACGTAGTCCCACGCCTCGAACTCGTCGTCCTCTGCCAGGTCACACCACCACCGGCTCTCTGAACACACATCCACGCCTCTGGTAAACCGGAATCGGGGCCGCCCCCGCGGACGTGGGGAGCAGTTGGCGCCTGCGGTGGATCAGAAGTCGGTGGCGGGACCATCCCTGCGGACGCAGGGAGCAGGTGCGCTGCGCGGCCAGGGCCAGGCGCGGTGCGGGGCCATCCCCGCGCGGGCGGGGAGCAGCAGGCCGACTGGCACGGGTCACAGCGTGAAGGGGGGCCATCCCCGCGCGGGCGGGGAGCAGTGGAAGGAGCGGGCCCTGGCCCTGTCCGGCGCGGGGCCATCCCCGCGCGGGCGGGGAGCAGACGAGCGGCTCCTCCATCACCACATGCCGCGGGGGGCCATCCCCGCGCGGGCGGGGAGCAGGTTGCGGTAGTCCTGGCCGCCGTCGGCGAGGAGGGGCCATCCCCGCGCGGGCGGGGAGCAGCCGTCGTTCATCACCCAGACCCCCGTCCGGTGGGGGCCATCCCCGCGCGGGCGGGGAGCAGCAGCTGCTCGCCGCCGGCCCGGAGCCCTTGGAGGGGCCATCCCCGCGCGGGCGGGGAGCAGCGGGGCGCACATGAGCGCGGTGGTGCGCGGCGGGGCCATCCCCGCGCGGGCGGGGAGCAGCGCTGGAACTCGACGGCGACGGCCTTGGACTGGGGGCCATCCCCGCGCGGGCGGGGAGCAGTCTTGTTGACCTGCGGTGTTACTCGTTAGGAGCACGGAAATCCGCTAGTTTCCGAGATTCGGACATTAGGGACATGGCGTCACTCTCCTTCCTTTTGGACGAGTCGGCGGTTTTCAAGGCGTGGGTAGAGCGGAGCTTTGCGACCGTTGGTCCTGCAGCGGGTGGTGGGAGCTTGTGCCACGGCGGTGGCCACTGTTGTTCGGTGGTGCTCTAGTGTCCTGAGTCCTTGATCCGTCGTTTTTCAGCACGTGGGACGTCCTGGGCCGAAGCTGGCCGAACTGGTGTTGTCGGATCACGAGCGGCAGGTGCTCGGTGCGTGGGTGCGGAGCCAATCAGCCCCGCAGGCGCTGGCATTGAGAGCGCGGATCGTGCTGGCCTGCGGCGAGACGGAGACGGACGGGCTGCCCCGATCGGCCAGATCTGTGGCCGCTGCCACCGGAGTGACCACGGAGACGGTCTCCAAGTGGCGTGGGCGATTCCTGCGGGACCGCCTGGACGGCCTGGGCGACGCACCACGCCCGGGTCGCGAGCGGACGGTCACCGACGAGCAGGTCGCCGAGTTGGTCCGGCTCACGCTGGAGACGAAACCGAAGAACGCCACGCACTGGTCCACCCGCTCGATGGCCGGACGGGTGGGCCTGTCTCAGTCCACGGTCTCACGCGTGTGGCGGGCGTTCGGTCTGCAGCCGCACCGCGCCGAGTCGTTCAAGCTGTCCACCGACCCGTTCTTCGTCGACAAGGTCCACGACGTGGTCGGCCTCTACCTCGATCCACCCGAACGCGCCCTGGTGCTCTGCGTCGACGAGAAGTCCCAGATCCAGGCTCTGGACCGCTCCCAGCCGGTGCTGCCGATGATGCCCGGCGTCCCGGAACGGGCCAGCCACGACTACGTCCGGGCAGGCACCACGACGTTGTTCGCGGCCCTCGACGCGGTCACCGGGAAGGTCATCGGCTCCCTGCACCGGCGCCACCGCACCGCCGAGTTCAAGAGGTTCCTCGCCAAACTCGACCGGGAGATCCCGGCCGGCCTGGAAGTACACCTGATCCTGGACAACTACGCCACCCACAAGACCGAGACGATCAAGAAGTGGCTGCTGGCCCATCCCCGTTTCCAGCTGCACTTCACGCCGACCGGATCCTCCTGGCTCAACCTGGTCGAGCGGTGGTTCGCCGAGCTGACGAACAAGAAGCTCCGCCGCGGCGTCCACCGCTCCGTCCAGGCCCTCGAACGCGACATCCGCGCCTGGGTCGCCGACTGGAACGACAACCCCCGCCCCTACATCTGGACCAAGACCGCCGACCAGATCCTCGAGTCCCTCGCCGGATACATCCGACGGATCAAGGACTCAGGACACTAGGCCGTGTCTCATAATTGATCTTGTGGTGGGTCGTGGAGAGATAACGGATGCCGCGTGGGCTCGGATTGAGCCGTTGCTGCCGCAGCGGGACGGCGCCGGGCGCCCTTGGCGGGATCACCGGCAGGTGGTGAACGGGGTGCTGTGGCGGCTGCGCACGGGTGCCCCGTGGCGTGATCTGCCCGAGCGCTACGGGCCGTGGCAGACCGTCTACCGGCGCTTCGCGCAGTGGGAGAAGGACGGGACCTGGGCCGCGCTCCTGAGGGAGGTCCAGGTCCGCAACGACGCGGTGGGGGCCGTGGAGTGGACGGTCTCGATCGACTCCACGGCCGCGAGGGCTCACCAGCACGCGGCCGGGGCCCGCAAAAAGGGGATCGGCCCGAGGACGAATCGGATGATCCGGCAGCAGTCGCGCGCCGCGAGGCGCTCGGCCGGTCCCGGGGCGGGCTGACGACCAAGATCCACCTGGGAGTCGACGGTCGGGGCCTGCCACTGTCGATCGTGCTGAGTACCGGCAACACGGCCGACTGCACGATGCTGCCCGCCGTCCTCGACGCCATCCGCGTCCCACGTGTCGGAGCCGGGCGACCGCGGACCAGACCCGACCGGGTCGTGGCCGACAAGGCGTACTCCTCCCGCAAGATCCGCCACCTGCTGCGGCGCCGAGGGATCAAGGCGACCATCCCCGAACGCCGGGACCAGGTCGCTGGCCGTGCCCGCCGCGCAAGCCGCGGCGGGCGACCGCCGGCCTTCGACAAGACCGCCTACAAGGGGCGGAACGTCGTCGAACGCTGCTTCGCCAAGCTGAAGCAATTCCGGGCAGTGGCCACCAGGTTCGACAAGTTGGCCAACCGCTACCGGGCCGGTGTCGTCCTCGCCTCGCTGATCCTGTGGCTGCGGGCAGAGGAACAATGACCCACCACAAGATCAATTACGAGACACGGCCTAGAGGTGTCAAGGGTCGGTGAAGCGAGGCTGGATACTTCCACAGCGGTATGACATCGGGCAGGGGTCTCGGCCATTGGTCCCGGCTTTTTTTTAGGGGGCGAACGGGTTGAGGTCCAGGGCGTTCTTCTCGTGGGCGAACGGCGGCAGTGTGGTCGGGCGGTGCTCCCGGAATCGGCTGTGTGGTGTTCCTTGCAGCCCGGAGGGTGGGCTGAGTGGTGCGGTTCCGAAGTGGGTGGCTTGGCAGTGGGTCTGGTCGGGTCGTCGTTTCGCCAACTGACCGTAGGTCGTCGGGTTTTCGTCCTGGCTGAGGTGTGCGGTCGTTGTCGGTCCATATGATCGCCCGTCATCTGCGGCTGTCTGCCGGAGTCGTACAGGGCGAAATGGGGTGGGCGGGTGGCCGGCGGGTTCGATCTGCGGTCGCGGTTGTCGGCGGTGGCGCGGAGTGTGTGGGCGAAGCACGACAAGGGCGGCGAGGGGTGGCTGCCGTTGTGGTGCCACATGCAGGACAGTGCGGCGGTGGCGGGGCTGTTGTGGGATGGCTGGGTGCCGGAGCGGGTGCGGGCGTTGGTGGGTGGGGTGTTGCCGGAGGGGGAGGTGGACGGGCGGCGGTTGGTGGTGTGGCTGGCGGGGGTGCACGACGTCGGGAAGGCGACGCCGGCGTTCGCGTGCCAGGTGGATGCTCTGGCGGACCGGATGCGCGATGCGGGGTTGGAGATGCCGTACCGGGCGGGGTTGGGAGCGGACCGGCGGCTGGCGCCGCACGGCCTGGCGGGCCAGTTGCTGCTGCAGGAGTGGTTGAAGGAGCGACATGGGTGGCCGGGGCGGGTGACGGGGCAGTTCGCGGTGGTGGTGGGTGGTCATCACGGTGTGCCGCCGGAGCAGGTGGCGCTCCTGGAGTTGGACGGGCGTGCGGAGTTGGTGCGGACGCCGGGCGGGAGCGAGGGGGTGTGGCGGCGGGTCCAGGGGGAGTTGCTGGACGCGTGCGCGGTGGAGTTCGGGGTGGAGGGGCGGCTGGGGCGGTGGCGGGGGGTGAAGCTGCCGCAGACGGTGCAGGTGGTGCTGTCCGGGTTGGTGATCATGGCGGACTGGATCGCGAGCAATCCGGACCTGTTTCTGTACTTTCCGCTGGAGGCCGGGTTCGACGGTGGGCGCCGGGTGGCGGCGGCGTGGCGGGGGTTGGACCTGCCGGGGCCGTGGCGGCCGCGGGTGCCGCAGGAGGACGCCCCGGTGTTGTTCGCATCGCGGTTCGAGCTGCCGCCGGGGGCGGTGGTGCGGCCGGTGCAGGTGGCGGCGGTGGAGATGGCGCGGACGATGCCGGGGGCGGGGTTGTTGATCGTGGAGGCGCCGATGGGGGAGGGGAAGACGGAGGCGGCGCTGGCGGCGGCGGAGGTGTTGGCGGCGCGGGCCGGTGCGGGCGGGGTGTTCTTCGCGCTGCCGACGATGGCGACGAGCAACGCCATGTTCCCGCGGCTGCTGGACTGGCTGGACCGGTTGCCGGCCGAGGGTGGTGAGCGGCTGTCGGTGTTGCTGGCGCATTCGAAGGCGGCGCTGAACCGGGATGCCGCCGAGTTGCGGGCCCGCTCGCGGCAGCGGGTGGCGGCGGTGGATGTGGACGGCGCGGAGCGGGTGCCGAAGGCAGGTGAGGAGGGGGCGGGGCCGGCGGAGCTGGTGGCGCACCAGTGGCTGGCCGGTCGCAAGAAGGGGCTGCTGTCGTCGTTCGTGGTGGGGACGATCGACCAGCTTTTGTTCGCGGGGTTGAAGGCCCGTCACTTGGTGCTGCGGCACTTGGCGGTGGCGGGGAAGGTCGTGGTGATCGACGAGGCGCACGCGTATGACACGTACATGAGCGCCTACCTGGACCGGGTGCTTGGCTGGCTGGGCGCGTACGGGGTACCGGTGGTGGTGCTGTCGGCGACGCTTCCGGCCGGGCGTCGCCGGGAGCTGGCGCAGGCGTACGCGGGTGCCGGTGGAGGCGAGGGGCGGTTCGCCGCGGTGGAGCAGGCGCGGGAGTATCCGCTGCTGACCGCGGTGTGTGCCGGGCACGACCCGTTGCTGGGGCGTCTGGTGGCGTCCGGCCGAGGGTGCGAGGTGCGGCTGGAACGGCTCGAGGACGACGTGGAGGTGCTGGCGGGCCGGTTGGAGGCCGAGCTGGACGGGGGCGGGTGTGCGCTGGTGGTGCGCAACACCGTCGACCGGGTGCTGGAAGCGGCCGCCATCCTGCGGAAGAGGTTCGGGGCCGGAGCGGTGACTGTCGCCCATGCCGGGTTCATCGACACCGACCGGGCCGAGAACGACCGCAGGCTGCTGGAGCTGTTCGGCCCGGACGGCTCCGAGCGGCCCGGGCTGCACATCGTGGTGGCCAGCCAGGTGGCGGAGCAGTCGCTGGACGTGGACTTCGACCTGCTGGTGAGCGACGTGGCGCCGGTGGACCTGCTGCTGCAGCGGGTGGGGCGGCTGCACCGCCACCAGCGGCCGAGCCGGCCCGTGCGGCTGCGGGAAGCGCGGTGCCTGCTGACGGGCGTCGACTGGTCGGCTCCGGTGCCCGCACCGGTGCGCGGATCGGAGGCGGTGTACGGGCGGCACGCGCTGCTGCGCTCGCTCGCCGTGCTGCACCCCCACCTGGAGGAGCGGCGGAGCCTGTCCCTGCCCGAGGACATCAGCGCCCTGGTGCAGGCGGCGTACGGGGACGGGCCGGTGGGGCCCGCGCAGTGGGCGCCGGTGCTGCAGGAGGCGCGGCTGGTCCACGAGCAGTTGCGGGCGGAGAAGGCGAAGGCGGCGGACGTCTTCCGGATCCGGGAGACGGGGAAGGACGGCCGGTCGCTGATGGGCTGGCTGGCCGGCGGCACGGGTGACGCGGACGACACGCGCGCCGGGCGGGCCCAGGTGCGCGACAGCCCGGAGAGCCTCGAGGTGATCGTCGTGGAGGAGCTTGAGGACGGCTCGCTCGCGACGGTGGGCTGGGCGGGGGAGGGGCGGGGAGGGCTGCCGCTGCCGACCGGTTCGGCGCCGTCCCCGAGGGCGGCGAGGGCGGCGGCGGCCTGCGGGCTGCGCCTGCCGGCACGCCTGGCCAAGCCGTACATTATCGACCGGGTTATCGCCGAACTTGAGCGTTTCTATTTCGAAAGTTGGCAGGTTAAGGAAAATCCTTGGCTGGCAGGGCAGTTGATCCTTCCGATCCGGCCCGGTTGTCCGACCCTTCTGGCAGGGTTCCGACTCATGTACACCCGTGAGAATGGACTCGAGGTGTCGAATGCCGACGCATGACCGCGCCCAAGTCCCTTACGTACCAGAGTCGTTCGACCTGACAGGGCAGGCGTGGATCCCGGTTCTGCTGAGTGAGGGCCGCGAGAGCGAGCTGTCCCTGTGCGAGGTATTCGAACAGGCGACAAGAATCAGGCGACTGGCCTGCGAACTGCCCACGCAGGAATTCGCCCTCACCCGGCTGCTCCTGGCTATCGCCCACGACGCCCTGGACGGCCCGGGCGACATTGAGGAATGGGCCGATCTGTGGGAGGACCCGCAGGCGCTGCGCCCGGTGCTGCCCTACCTGGAAGAACACCGGGACCGCTTCGACCTCCTGCACCCGCACGCGCCGTTCTACCAGTGCGCGGGGCTGCGGACCGGCAAGGACGAGGTCTTCTCCCTGAACCGGATCGTGGCGGACGTGCCCAACGGCAACCCGTTCTTCACCGCGCGATTCCCCGGCGTCGAGCGCATCACGTTCGCGGAGGCCGCCCGCTGGGTCGTGCACGCTCAGGCCTACGACACCTCCGGCATCAAGACCGGCGTGGAGGGCGACCCGCGGGCCAAAGCGGGCAAGGCGTACCCCCAGGGCCCGGCCTGGGCGGGCAACCTGGGCGCGGTGCTCGCCGAAGGCACGAACCTGCGCGAGACGCTGCTGCTGAACCTGATCGCGGCCGACCACTGGAGCACCGTCCACGGCGACCTCCCCGTCTGGCGGCGCCCGCCCGCCGGCCCTGGCGCGGCCGACGAACTGGCCTCCCGCCCCACCGGTCCCCGCGACCTCTACACCTGGCAGTCCCGCCGCATCCGGCTGCACGCAGACCACGACGGCGTGCACGGCGTCGTCCTCACCTACGGCGACCCCCTCACCCCGCAGAACAGGTTCGACACCGAGCCCATGACCGGCTGGCGGCGTAGCCAGGCGCAGGAGAAGAAACTCGGCCGGCCCCTGGTGTACATGCCCAGGGAGGTGGACCCGACGCGGGCGGCCTGGCGCGGCCTGGGCTCGCTGATCGCCTCTGCGGCCCCGCTCCAGGGCCCGGCCGCGGACCCGGCACCGGAACTGAGGCCGGGGTTGGTGCACTGGTTGGCCCGGCTGGAAGGGGACGAGATCCTGCCGAAGGGGCGGCGGATGCGGCTGCGGACCTTCGGCGCCGTGTACGGCACCCAGCAATCGGTCATCGACGAGATCACCGGCGACGCGGTGGCGTTCGCACTGGTCGTGCTCAGCGAGCGGGATCCGCGCCTGGGTGAGACCGCGAAGACCGCCGTCGAAGACGCGGACTCCGCCGTCCGGGCCCTGGGCGACCTGGCGTCCGACCTTGCGAAGGCCGCGGGCAGCGAGTCCGAGACCCCCAAGGCGAGCGCGCGGGACGCCGGCTTCGGAGCCCTCGACGGCCCGTACCGGCTCTGGCTGACCGCCATCCGTGACAGCGACGACCCCACCGCGCTGCGCACCGACTGGCAGCAGCAGACCCGCCGAATCGTCTCCGGCCTCGCCGACGACCTCATCGCCCAGGCCGGAGACACGGCTTGGGAAGGGCGGATCGTGACCACCAAGAAGGGCGAGGCCTGGCTGAACACCTCCTCTGCAGATCTGTGGTTCCGCGGCCGCCTCAAGCGCGCCCTGCCACTGGCCTTCCCTGCTGCCCAACAACCCGAGCCGCTGCACAGCAGCCCGGTGCCCACCTCCGCCGGCCCCAGCCAGGCGCCGGATTCCGTGGACACCGGCACCGCCCCCGACTTCGAAGAGGCGACCGCATGACCACCGCCCCACCCGCCCCCGCACAGCACCACCGCAACCTCGGCCCGGTCGGCACCCTCGCCGGCAGCGAGATCGGCCGTCTGCAGAAGGGCTACCTGGACGACCGCCCCGACGCCGTCGCCGCCCTCGCCCGGCTGCGCCGCGGCGCCGGCAAGGACACCGCCACCATCCCCGACCTGTGGGGCCTGCTCGACACCGAGCACCTCTACGCCGACCCGGCACTGCACCAGGACGCCGCGCACACGGCCCTGTACACGGCGGCGACCCTGTACTCCCTGCACCAGCAGTCCCGCGGCAGCCGCATGCACCGGCCGGGCGGAGACGAACTCGGTGCCGCCGTGCGCCGCCTGATGCCCGGTGGCGACATGGACGAGCCGACCCGCAAGCGCTTCGTGCGCGCCGGATCCGCGGCCACGCTGCCCGTCCTCGCCACCCGCCTGCGCGAGATCGTGCTGCTGCTGCGCCGCGAGGACATCGCCCTCGACTACGCCCTGCTCGCCGAGCAGCTCTACCAGTGGCAGCAGCGGCCGTGGGGGCCGGACAGCGTCCGGCGCTCCTGGGGCCGCTCCCTGCACGCCCACCGCGCCAAGCCCGCCGACCCGGCCGACGTCGACCCGGCAGCCGACGGCAGCACTTCCTCCTCCACCGACGACCGCAAGGACAGCGCCCAGTGACCAGCCGCATCATCCTCGACGTGCACGCCCTGCAGAGCGTCCCGCCCAGCAACTTGAACCGGGACGACACCGGCGCGCCCAAGACCGCGGTGTACGGCGGCGCCACCCGTGCCCGGGTCTCCAGCCAGGCATGGAAGCGCGCCACCCGCCGCTACTTCGACACCCTCCTCGACCCGGGCGAGCTCGGGGTGCGCACCAAGCGGGTCGCCGAACTCCTCGCCGAACGCATCACCGAACTCGCCCCCCACACCGGCGAAGCCCAGGCGCTGGCGCTCGCGGCGGAGGTGCTGCAGACCGCGACCGGCTCGAAGATCGAGCCGCCCAAGCGCAAGGTCGAGCAGGCGAAGAAGAACGGCGGCGACGACCCGGCCCCGGAGTCCTCCTACCTGATGTTCCTCAGCGCCCGCCAGCTAGACCTCCTCGCGGCCCTGGCCGTCGAGGGCGCCGCCGACATCAAGGCGTTCTTCAAGGACAAGGACGCCAAGGCCCGCGCGAAGAAGATCGCCGACGGCCGGCACTCGGTCGACATCGCCCTGTTCGGACGGATGGTCGCCGACTCCACCGACATCAACGTCGACGCCGCCGCCCAGGTCGCCCACGCCATCGGCGTGCACCGCAGCGAGACCGAGTCCGACTACTTCACCGCCGTCGACGACCGCAACACCGACGCCGAACCGGGCGCAGGCATGATCGGCACCGTCGACTTCAACTCCGCCACCCTCTACCGGTACGCGGCCCTGGACGTCGACCTGCTCGAGCGCAACCTCGGCAAGGGCCTCGACGAACAGGAGTCGCCCGCCACCCCGGTGCGCCGCGCCGTCGAGGCGTTCGTGGAGGGCTTCGTCTCCTCCCTGCCCACCGGCAAGATCAACACCTTCGGCAACCACACCCTCCCCGACGCCGTCCTCGTCACCCTGCGCACCTCACGCCCCGTCAGCTTCGTCGGCGCCTTCGAGAAGCCCGTCACCCCCGACACCGACGGCGGCCACCTGGAACCCGCCTGCGCCCGCCTCGCCGACTACGTCCCCGAGATCGAACGGGCCTACGGCGACGACAGCTCCCAGACCTGGGTCCTGCGCGTGGGCCCCGCCACCGCCAAGCTCTCCTCCCTCGGCCAGGAGACCCCGCGGCTCTCCACCCTGGTGACCACCGTCGGCGCCGCCGTAGCCGCCCGCCTGGAGGAGCGCGGATGAGCGTGCTGGCCCTGCAGTTGGCCGGCCCCCTGCAGTCGTGGGGGGCCACCTCGCGCTTCGCCCGGCGCACCACCGAGAACGCCCCCACCAAGAGCGGCGTGATCGGACTGCTCGCCGCCGCGCTCGGCATCGAACGCGGCGACGACACCGCTCTCGCCGAGCTCGCCGCCCTGCGCTTCGGCGTCCGCATCGACCAGCCCGGCGCCCGGCTACGCGACTACCAGAGCGCCCAGCACTTCGACACCGAGGAGTCGATGCCGCTGTCCGAACGCTTCTACCTCGCCGACGCCGTCTTCGTCGCGGCCCTCGAAGGCCCCGCCCCGCTCGTCGAACGCCTCCACACGGCCGTCCGGGCCCCCGTCCACCTGCCCTACCTGGGGCGCCGCTCCTGCCCGCCCTCCCGCCCGCTCGACCTGCCCGACGACCTGACCCTCCACCAGGACGGCGACCTCGAAACCGTCCTGGCCCGGCTGCCCTGGCGCGCCGCCCCCTGGCACCAGCAGCGCCACCGCGACCGGGCGCGCATCGACCTGACCGTCCTCGCCGAGATCCGGCCGGGCAGCGACCCGGCCGCGTCCGCGCAAGGCGACGTGCTGCGCGACCAGCCGCTCAGCTTCGACGCCCGCCACCGCCGCCACGGCCTGCGCACCGTCCGCACCACCACCGTCACCGTGCCCAACCCCCACGCCAGGCCACGACCCGCTGCCGCGCCGGTGCCCGCCCACGACCCGACCACACACCTGGAAAGCGCCTGATGTACCTGACCCGCTTCCGCTTCAACACCGCGCGCGCGGGCGCCCGCCGACTGCTGTCCTCACCCCAGCACCTGCACGCCGCGGTCATGTCCGCCTTCCCCGAGATCCTCCCCACCGCCCCCGGCCCGCGCGTCCTGTGGCGCACCGACCACAACGCCACCGCCGAAGTGCAGCTGTACGTCGTCAGCCCGTCCCGCCCCGACCTCACCCACCTCGTCGAACAGGCCGGCTGGCCCGCCGCGGCCGCCACCGGCACTCCCGGCTGGCAGACCTACGCCTACGCGCCCTTCCTCGAACGCCTCGACAAGGGCACCACCTGGAACTTCCGCCTCACCGCCAACCCCCTCCACCACGCCCGCAGGAAAGACGGCGAGCCCACCAAGCGCACCGCCCACCTCACCGCCCGCCACCAGATGCAGTGGCTGCTCCAGCGCCAAGACGCGGGCGGCTTCCGCATCCTGGCCAAACCCGCGGACCGCCGGCACACCGAACACGGCGACGAACACCAACTCGCCGTCCACGGGCAGCGCAACCTCGCCTTCACCAAGCACGGCGCCACCGGACGCGTCACCCTCACCGCCGTCACCTTCGACGGCCGCCTCGAAGTCACCGACCCCGACGCCCTGCGCGCCGTACTGACCGTAGGCCTCGGCAAAGCCAAGGCCTACGGCTGCGGCCTGATGACCCTCGCCCCGATCGGCTGACCCCGTGAGCACCGTCAGCCGCCGACCGGCCAGCAGCCCGCGCGAACTCGCCCGGGCCGCCGACCGGCTCTCCTTCCTCTACCTGGAACGCTGCACCATCCACCGCGACTCCAACGCCCTCACCGTCGAAACAGCGGAAGGCACCACCCACATCCCCTCCGCCACCATCGGCACCCTGCTCCTGGGCCCCGGCACCCGCATCACCCACCAGGCGATGAGCGTCCTCGGCGAGACCGGAGCAGGCGTGGTCTGGGTCGGCGAACACGGCGTCCGCCACTACGCGGCAGGCCGCTCCCTGTCCCGCTCCTCAGCGCTGGCCGAAGCCCAGGCCCTCCGCTGGGCCAACCAGCGCACCCGACTGGACACCGCCCGGGCCATGTACCGCCTACGCTTCCCCGACGAGGACCCGGCAGGCCTCACCCGACGGCAACTCCTCGGCCGTGAAGGCGACCGCATGAAGGACTGCTACCGCGCCGAAGCCGCCAGAACCGGCATCCGCTGGAGAGGACGCCACTACACCCCCGGCGACTTCACCTCCGGCGACCCCGCCAACCAGGCCATCACCGCAGCCGCCCAAGCCATGTACGGCGTCTCGCACGCCGTCATCGCCGCACTCGGCTGCTCACCCGCCCTCGGATTCGTGCACTCCGGCCACGAACTCTCCTTCGTCCTCGACATCGCCGACCTCTACAAGACCGACGTCGGAATCCCCGTCGCCTTCGATGTCGCAGCCGCCTCCCCCGAAGACATCGGCGCCCGCACCCGCCGCGCCCTGCGCGACCGCATCCACGAACTGCGCCTGCAGGAGCGGATCGTCGCCGACATCCGCAACCTGCTCGCCGTCGCAACGGCCACCGACGACGAGGACACGGTCAGCCTCCAGAGCGACCACGGACAACACGTCGCCTCAGGCGTCAACTACGGAGAGGGCAACTGGTGACCGTCATCGTCCTCACCAACTGCCCCGTCGGACTACGAGGTCTGCTCACCCGCTGGCTCCTCGAGATCTCCGCCGGAGTGTTCATCGGCTCCCCAACCGCGCGCGTGCGGGACGTCCTGTGGGCCGAAGTCCGGCAACACGCCGGCCAAGGCCGAGCCCTCCTGATCCACACCTCGAACACGGAACAGGGCTTCACCTTCCACACCCACGACCACGCCTGGAAACCCGTCGACCACGAAGGCATCACCCTCATCCACCGACCGAACACCACCACGACACCGGCATCCAACCCGGCCAAGCCAGGCTGGAGTACCGCCTCCAAACTCCGCCGCTTCGGAAAACGATGAACCGCTATCGAAAGAGCCTGGACCCCATGTCCGTTATGTCCGAATCGGCGAAGGTTGCAGTTTCGCGCCACATCGACAGGTAAACCAGCAGGTCATCGAGACTGCTCCCCGCGCCTGCGGGGATGGTCCCAGCTCGGCGTCGAGGTCTCCGCCGGTGAAGCCCTGCTCCCCGCGCCTGCGGGGATGGTCCCATCACGAAGCCGGCGGAGTCGGCGCTGCTCGGCTGCTCCCCGCGCCTGCGGGGATGGTCCCGCCACCCGGAACGTGGCCAACCTGAGCAGCTGCTGCTCCCCGCGCCTGCGGGGATGGTCCCACCGGGCTCCCGGCGAGCTTGGCCGCGAGCGGCTGCTCCCCGCGCCTGCGGGGATGGTCCCCGATGGCCGGCCTCAACCTCGGCATGTCGGCCCTGCTCCCCGCGCCTGCGGGGATGGTCCTATGTCGCGTGGTTGCCGCAGGTGAGCGATCAACTGCTCCCCGCGCCTGCGGGGATGGTCCCTGGGTGATCCACCGGGTGTCCTTGCCGATCCGCTGCTCCCCGCGCCTGCGGGGATGGTCCCACCGCCTCCTTGGCGATGCCGGCGTAGGACCGCTGCTCCCCGCGCCTGCGGGGATGGTCCCCGCCTACGCGGTGTCAGGCGCGGCTCCCCGTCCTGCTCCCCGCGCCTGCGGGGATGGTCCCTCCACCGTCTACGCGATCGACTACGACAACAGCTGCTCCCCGCGCCTGCGGGGATGGTCCCCGCTGCGGCCACGCGTCCACCCGGGCGCCGGTCTGCTCCCCGCGCCTGCGGGGATGGTCCCGGCTACAGCGGCAGCGACGGGCCGCCGGCGGACTGCTCCCCGCGCCTGCGGGGATGGTCCCCCGCAGATCTCGAACCCGGACCTGATCTACCCCTGCTCCCCGCGCCTGCGGGGATGGTCCCCGCCGCGCCGCCTACCTGGCCGACAAGCCGGACTGCTCCCCGCGCCTGCGGGGATGGTCCCGCGCCCTACCTGGTGTTCTACCTCTACAACCACTGCTCCCCGCGCCTGCGGGGATGGTCCCAGTCGGATGCGGGCGGCCTCGGTGCGGGTGATCTGCTCCCCGCGCCTGCGGGGATGGTCCCGCCCCCGGTGCCCGGCCTTCCAGCAGTCGGGGCTGCTCCCCGCGCCTGCGGGGATGGTCCCGGGGGGCGGGAGAGGCGGGCATGCGTCTCGTCCTGCTCCCCGCGCCTGCGGGGATGGTCCCTCGGGAAGCACAACGCCCGAGGCGTCGAAGGTCTGCTCCCCGCGCCTGCGGGGATGGTCCCGTCGGCCACGGCTCCTGGGGCCTCGCCAAGCGCTGCTCCCCGCGCCTGCGGGGATGGTCCTCCCTCCTTGGGCGGCAGGCTCCGCCCTGCCGCCTGCTCCCCGCGCCTGCGGGGATGGTCCCAGCATCCCGCGCTCGTACTCGCCGGTGATGTGCTGCTCCCCGCGCCTGCGGGGATGGTCCCAGCACCACGACCGTCCAACTGCCCCGTCTCGGCTGCTCCCCGCGCCTGCGGGGATGGTCCCTGGTCGTAGACGTCGGTCACTTCACCCGGGGGCTGCTTCCCGCGCCTGCGGGGATGGTCCCACCAACGGCTCGAAGTTCACCGCCACCAACGTCTGCTCCCCGCGCCTGCGGGGATGGTCCCGAGGTGCCGGCCGTCTTGGCGTTGGCGAACTGCTGCTCCCCGCGCCTGCGGGGATGGTCCCCCGATGTTCGAGCCGTCGTACCCGATCACCGGCTGCTCCCCGCGCCTGCGGGGGTGGTCCCGCCCGCGGGGTGCGCTCCGGTGTCCGCCCGGGCTGCTCCCCGCGCCTGCGGGGATGGTCCCCCCCCCGCGAACCCGGCTGGTCCCTCGACCAGGCCTGCTCCCCGCGCCTGCGGGGATGGTCCCCGGGCCGCAGCCGGCTCCGCCCGCACGTTCACCTGCTCCCCGCGCCTGCGGGGATGATCCCGGGATGGGGAAGTCGTTCCTCGACGCGATCGGCTGCTCCCCGCGCCTGCGGGGATGGTCCCCCCGCCTACGTCACCGCCGACGGCACCCTCACCTGCTCCCCGCGCCCGCGGGGATGGTCCGGGGATCGGCAGGTTGCGGCCGTCCGTCGTGGCTTGCTCCCCGCGCCCGCGGGGGTGGTCCCGGCACCGCCGTGCCGTACGCCCAGGTGCAGTGCTGCTCCCCGCGCCCGCGGGGATGGTCCCTAACGACTACAGAAAGAGAGTTGACCAGGCTTCTGCTCCCCGCGCCCGCGGGGATGGTCCCGACTGGACCGACCTCGCCGGAATCGACACCACCTGCTCCCCGCGCCCGCGGGGATGGGCCCTGCGGGTGGTCGGCCTGCGGGGAATGGTCCTTACAGGTGCTGCGGGAAGTGCGACCGCCGCATTGGTTAGGTCCGTCGCCGACTCGTACGACGAGCGATGACTGATGCGCTGAACGGCACGTCAAAGGCTGAGCTGATCGAGATGCAGGGCTCGTGGACCGGCTTTGAGCAGGTCGAGCGGGCGATCGTCCGGTGGATCATGTGGTGGAGTGAGAACGGCTCCACCGCCCTCGGCTACGTTCCGTCGGTAGAGTCCGAGCACGACTACTGGCGAAGGCAGGAAGCCGTTCCGCAGCGTGCCTGAACACACGATCACGGACTCCATGAAACTCGGGGCAGCTCAGGTGGGATCTGGGGCGTCCGTCTGTCCGTACGCGGCGCTCTCGGATCGCGAGTTCCTGGAAGGCCGCGAAGGTCTGGCTGTCTTCGCTGCAGGTCAGCTAGGGTGCCAGAGTGTTCCGCCGGTCTGGCTGGGCGACAACTCCTCCGTCATGAAGCGCGTCATCGAGCGGCTGTACTCCTGCTCGTCGGTCCTCAACGAGCACGGCCAGTACGCCTACTACGGCCGGGTCGGGGGCTGTCTGGTCACCGGCAACGAGGACGGTGCGAAGCACTGCGCGATGAACGTGCTGTACAGCCTCCAGCACCTGGGTTTCGTGATCCCGCCGCAGGCCGACGCGGGCTGGGTGGGCCCGGCCGGTCCCGGCCCCTCCTACCTCGACGAGGGCTCCGGCGGCCCCGAGAACGACTTCACCAACCGCAACGTCACCTTCATGACCTGGAACCAGCTCCACCTCGCCCGGCTGCTGAAGGACGCGGGCGGCATTCCGGCGTACGGCAACCAGCGCTCCGTGTGGGACGCGGGCTGCCGCTTCGACTTCGAGAACCCCGAGCACCGGTAGGCGTCTTCGCCGGACCTGGTGGTCTTGGCCGGCGATGTGCCTCAAGGTCGCGACGGCGAGCGGGAGTTGGCGGCGGCCTTGGTGATGACGGCGGTGGCCAGGGTGCCCGTCCACGTCGGCGGCAGGTTCCACGGGCCGGCAGTCCGGGGATCCGGTACCGGGGAGAGTGGCGGTGCGGCCGGATGCTTCCACGGCGCTCCGGTACGGCACCGGCTTTTCCCGGGCCGGTTGTCCTACCGGGGCGCGGCAAGGACGTCTCGGCGTCCTGGCGCAGGTACCGGCCGCGAGGTGGCGGTGTGATCATGCGTCAGGGGGGGCGGCGGGCGGGCCCCCGGTGCTTCAGGGGCGGGGGTTGTCTCTGCCTGATCGGCCGCCGGTCATTCTGGTCGCGCCGGGATGCCGAGCGTCCAGCAGAGGAAGCTCAGTTCGTCGACGTCCTGCTCGATGAGGGCCGAGAGGGTGGTTCCTCCGCCGTGGCCGGAGTCGCGCAGCGGGACCAGCAGGTAGGGGCCGCCCTGCGGGGCGTCGGCTTGGAGGGCGGCGATCATCTTGAGCGGGTCGTGCGGCGGTACGGTGCGGTCGTTGAGTGCGGACACGATCGCCATCACCGGGTAGCGGCGATCGGGCCGCACGTTGTGGTAGGGGGAGTAGGCGGCGAGGTAGGCGCATTCGTCGGGGTCGTCCGGCGAGCCGTATTCGACCGTGGTGCCACTGAGGTTGGGGAAGGCGGGGAAGCGCAGCATGTCGAGCAGGGGTGCGCGGCAGTAGACGGCGCCGAACGCTTCGGGTGCCTGCAGCGCGGTGACGGCCACCAGCAGGCCGCCGTTGCTGTTGCCGCGCGAGGCGATCCGGTCGGGGGCGGTCCATCCGGTGGCGACCAGGTGGCGGGCCGCGGCGACGTAGTCGTCGAAAGCGTTCTGGCGCCGGGTGCCGACGGCTGCCTGGTGCCAGTCGCGGCCGTATTCGCCGCCGCCGCGGATGTTGGCGTAGGCCAGCACTCCGCCGAGTTGGAGCCAGGCGGCGTTGACGGCTGAGAAGCGCGGTTCCACGGGGATGTTGAAGCCTCCGTAGCCGCTGAGCCGGACCGGGCGCCGTCCGTCGCGCGGCAGGTCGGCGCGGTGGACGAGGAACATCGACACGGGGGTGCCGTCGGCCGACTCGTACCAGACCTGTTGCGTGGTGTACGCGGCCGGGTCGAGGCCGGTGTCCGGTACGTGGTAAGCCTCCAGGCGGTCGTGGGCGTAGTGGTACTTGTAGACCGACGGCGGCTGCACGAACGAGGTGAAGGCCACCCACACGTCATCGCCGTGCCACGAGCCGGTGACCCCGCTGACGACGCCCTCCCCCTCGTTCCGGTTGACCGAGCCGAGGGAGGGGAGCGCCAGGTCCCTCAAGTGACTGCCGTCCTCGGCGTGGACGGCCACCCGGTGCGAGGCGGCGCGCGAGTAGACGGCGTAGAGGCGGCCTCCGATCCCGGTGACGGTCTGCAGGATGTCCGGGCCTTCCGGGATGAGCGTGTGCCACGAGGTCGGGTCGGTGAGGGGAGCACGGCACAGGCGTCCGCGCGGCGCGTCGAGGTCGGTCCACACGAGGACCGCGTCGTCGATGACCTGCACCTGGTTGACCGACCGCATTCCGGTGGCCACCGGGATCAGCTCGTCGTCGGCGAGGCGCAGCAGGGTGACGTCGTTGGCGTGCACGAAGTCCCACACGGTGATGACGGCGTACCGGCCGCACTCGCTGGTGCGCACGGTGCACCAGCGGTCCTTGTCGCGATCGTCCCCGAAGACCTTGCGGGCCGGGGCGGCCGAGCCGATCCGGTGGTCGTAGACGGTGTGCCAGTAGGCCTCCTCGCCGGGCGGGACCTCGCCGGGCTCCGGGCGGGCGGTGTAGAAGAACCCGGACGAATCGGGGCGCCAGGCGACCGAGCCGTGGTCGGTGCCCCGCGGCCGGTCGGGCAGTAGCCGGCCGGTCTCGACGTCGAGGACGCGGATCACCGCGTTGTGCGTGCTGCCGCCGGCCCGGCCGAACGCCACCAGGGTGCCGTCGGGGGACGGCTCGGCGAACACCAGGACGTCGCCGGCCGGCCAAGCACCCGGGTCGAGCACGGTTTCCGCAGGGGAGCCGGTCGAACGGTGCATCACCAGGGCGGACTTCTCGTCGTCGGCACCGGCCTGCCAGCGGAAAGTGCGCCCGTCCCGGCCCGCAGGGATCGGCGGGGACAGACGCGTGTGACGAGCGGAACGGGCGACGGCGGCGCGCAGACCGTCGCGGCCGGGGACGCCGTCGAGCACGGTGCGGGTGACGGTCTCCTGGGCGGCGATCCAGTCGACCGTCTCGGTGTCGTCGAGCCGCTCCAGCCAGACGTACGGGTCCTCGTAGTGCCGACCGTGCAGCGTGTAACCGCCCTCGGGGGCGCGGCGCGTCGGGGGGACTTCTACCGGCAGCGTCAACCTGGCCATCAGATGCCTCTCTCACGGGCCGGCGCACGGCCCCGGGAAGTTGTCCGGGACGAAAACGGTCCCCAATCCAAGCAGACGTCCCGGCCACCGCGCATGAGCGACCTCTGTCGGTTCCGCACCACCGGGCCGATGCGCCCTTCCCGCACATCCGGGAGGAAGCCCGTCGCCCGTCCGCAGCGGATCGTTCGGAGGCAGGGACCGCGGCGCGGGGCCGGGGCGCGGTCGGCCCCTACCCGCTGCCGGGACCGGCTCGCGGCGGGCCGGGCGGGGTTCGTAGGCTGGTCGGTCGTCCGTCAGCCGGGGCGTCGGGGGTCGGCGGGGGGCGGCCAGGGGCCGTCGGCCTCGCCCGGGGCGAGGCGGTTCACCACTTCGGCGAGGGCGATGCACGCCTGCTCGATGGTGTCGAGGGTGTTCTCGCGTTCGGTGGTGACGGCGGCGAGCAGCAGTCCGGTCAGGGCGGCGACGCCGTTGAGGGCCTGCAACTGGACCATCACGGCGAGCAGGCCGTGGTGGGCGAACGGGCCGATGTGATGGACGGCGGCGGGAACGGCGAAGACGGACACCACCAGGACGCACGGCGCGGCGCCGAGCAACTGGAAGCGCAGCGCCGCCCACATCACCACCGGCAGGACCAGGAAGAGCAGGGAGAGCGGGCTGCGGGTCGCGGTGAGCACGGTGACGGCGGTGACCGCCAGCAGGCCGAGGGCCTCCGCCCAGCGGCGCAGCGGTACGTCGCGGGGCATCCGGGCGGCGCGCACCGCCAGCAGCAGCGGGGCGACCACCAGCACGCCCATCGCGTCACCCGTCCACCACGCCGTCCAGGCGGGCCAGAACTGGTGCGCCGCCAGCGCGCCCTCGGACACCAGGAGCAGGCAGGCGGTACTCGCACTGATCAGCGTGGAGACGAGCGCCCCCAGGAAGACCAGCGCCACACCGTCCCGCAGCCGGTCGAGCTCGACCCGGAAGCCCACCCGGGCCAGCAGCAGGACGGCCACCACCGGGGCGAGCGTGTTGCCCGCCGCGATGCCGAAGGAGGCGGGGGTGATCGCTCCGAACCCCGCGATGACCAGCAGGGCGCCGAGCGCGATCCCGGGCCACACGCGCAGGCCGAGCAGCAGCAGGCCGGCCACGGCGACGCCGGTCGGCGGCCACAGCGGGGTGACGTGGACGCCGCCCACGACGACCTGCGTCAGCAGGCCGAGCCGGCCCCCCGCCCAGTACACGAGCGCGACGCCGAGGATCGACAAGCCGGCCACCGCGGTCTCTCCGGCCTTCGCGTTGCGCAGCACAGCAGCCATCTCATCGCACGCCGCCGCCCGGCCCGGCCGTGACACGCCCGGAGGGTCGGCCGGGTCGGCCAGGTCGGTCGGATCCGCCGGGTCGGCCGGATCCGCTGAGGTCACCCGCCGTGGCAGAGCACCAGGACGGCGGCGTCGTCCTGGTGCCCGGTGAGGTCGGCGACCTCCAGCACCCGGCCGGCCAGCTCCCCGGGCTCGGCGCCCACCCCCGCGCGCACCCGCCGCAGGACGTGCTCCAGCCCGGTGTCGAGCGAGAACGCGGGCCCTTCCACCACGCCGTCGGTCACCAGGACGACCGCCTCCGTTCCCGACAGGCGCCGCCGCGTCACCGGGTACACCTCGCCGGGTTCGATGCCGAGCGGCAGCCCCACCGCGTCGGGGTTCTCGGTGTCCTCGATCCCGGACCGGCCGTCGGCGCTGGCCCAGATCGCCGGGACGTGGCCGGCCCGGGCGACGGACAGTTCGTGGGTGGCGGGGTCGAAGCGCAGGAAGCAGCAGGTGGCGAAGAGGCCGTCGGGCAGGGACAGCAGCAGTTCGTTGGTCCGGGCCAGCACCTCGCCGGGGTCGCTCGCCGCGGTGGCCAGCGCCCGCAGGCCGATCCGGACCTGGCCCATGAACACGGCCGCCTCGACGTCGTGGCCCTGCACGTCGCCGATGGTCAGCCCGAGCGTTCCGTCCGGCAGCCGGAAGCCGTCGTACCAGTCGCCGCCGATGTCCAGGCCGTGGCGCGCGGGCGCGTACCGGGCGGCGGTCCGCAGCCCGGGCAGGCTCGGCAGCGCGGCCGGGAGGAACTCGCGCTGCAGCGCCATGGCGAGTTCGACCCGGGCCCGCTGCCGCTCGGCGTGCTCCAGCGCCCGGGCGGTGAGCTCGCCGAGCTTGCCCAGCAGCTCGTGCGCGTCGGCGGGGTGCGACGGGTGACGGCGACGGCTCACGGGCGGCTCCAGCACGGCCTCGGCTGACGGGCGGCGGGCGGCTGTCCTGCCACCGCGTGCGTCCATTGTCCCTTCACCCGATCGGACCCGCCCCCGCGGCCGCCGGCGCCTCCGGAGGCGGGGCGGGGAGGGGGACGGGAAAGCGGGACGGGGAAGCGGGCGGGACGGGGATGCGGCGAGCGCGAGGTGGCGGCCGTGCTCGTCCGGGTGGGCGGTCCGGGTCAGCCGGCCAGTTGTTGCAGCCATTCGCGGAGCAGGGCGGTCTCCGTGGCGCGCAGGGGGAGGCCGGGGTGCGCGGTCGGCGGTTCGGCGGTGAGTGCGGCGTCGAGGGCGAGGGCGCGCGAGGCCAGGTCCGGGGCGGTGGGGGCGGGGGAGTCGGTGGTGACGGAGGCGAGGACGGTGTCGCGCAGGCGGGCGGAGACGGTCAGGTCCCGGTGCGGGGGCTCTTCGCCGATCAGGGCCAGGGTGGCCCCGGTCGTCGCCGCGTGGATGACGCGGGTGGCCGGGGCCACCGGGATCCGCAGGCGGCCGGCGTCGGCCGCGCGGTTCAGCAGGGACACCAGCAGGGCGTGCGCCTCGTCCGCGGCCGGGGGGCGCCGTCCGGGCCGCACGGTGCCGTACATGAGCACGTAGAACGCGGGGTGGCGCAGCCCGAAGTCGACGTGCAGGTCCCAGCCGCGGTGGAGGTCGGCCACCGGGTCGTCGTCGGGGGCCAGTGCCAGGGCCTCCCGCTTCTCGGCCAGGTACGTCTCGAACCCGTAGGCGGCCAGCTCGGACAGCAGCCCGTCCTTGTCGTCGAACAGCCGGTACAGCGCCGGGGCGGTGATGCCCGCGGCCGCGGCGACGGCGCGGGTGGAGACCGCCTCGCTGCCGCCCTCCTCCAGGAGTCCGGCGGCCACCTGCAGCACCTGGCGCCGCGCGGCGCGTCGTTCCTCGCTCATGGAACGACGATATCGCATCTTGCGTATCGCCGTCTTAACGGTGTTACTGTTTTGACCGGAGCAGTGATCCGGGCCGATCGCGGCCACCGGCACGCCCATCGAACAGGCCGCCGTCGCGGCAGGAGAGGCACACCCATGTCCGACATCTCGATCGTCATCGCGTCGTACTCCGGCTACGGCCACACCGCGCAGATCGCCACGGCCGTGGCCGACGGCGCACGCTCCCTCGCCGGGACGCAGGTCCACCGGGTGGACGTCGGCTCCCTCGGCGACGCCGACTGGGAACTGCTGGACGCCGCGGACGCCATCGTCTTCGGCACCCCCACCTACATGGGCACCGCCTCCGGGGCCTTCCATGCCTTCGCCGAGGCCACCAGCAAGCGCTGGAGCGAGCGCGCCTGGAGCGACAAGCTCGCCGCGGGATTCACCAACTCCGGTTCCATGAGCGGCGACAAGCTGCACACCCTGCAGTACCTCTCGCTGCTGGCGGCCCAGCACGGAATGCTCTGGGTGAGCCTGAACCTCCTGCCGGGCTGGAACACCACCACCTCCGACCCCGAGGACGACAACCGCCTCGGCTTCTACCTCGGCGCCGGCGCGCAGAGCTTCAACGACACCCCCGCCGTCCACGACGCGGACCTGCGCACCGCCCGCCACCTCGGCCGGCGCGTCGCCGAGCAGACCCGCATCCACCGGGCCGGCCTGGCCGCCGCAGTCCGCTGACGCCGCGACGCGCCCGCAACCCACTCACTCACTCACTCACTCACCACCACACACCCTCCGGTGCCGCCCCGCCGCGCCCCCCTGCCCCGGCGGGCGGCCGGCGGCGGGGCGGCACCGGTCGTCCTCCCCGAGGAGTTCCTCATGCAGCACCGGACACTGGGAAGCCAGGGCCTGGAGGTCTCGGCGATCGGCTACGGCGCGATGGGCCTGACGATGGCCTACGGGCCCACCGACGAGGGGACCGCCCTCGCCGCCCTGCGCCGCGCCCACGAGCTGGGCGTCACCCTCTTCGACACCGCCGAGATGTACGGCGGGGGCACCGGGGCCAACGAAGCCCTGGTCGGCCGGGCGGTCAAGGGCTTCCGCGACGACGTGGTCCTGGCGACCAAGTTCGGCGTCGACATGTCGGTGCCCGCGGAGCGGATGGGCCGGGCCCTCGACAGCAGGCCCGACACCATCCGCCGGGCCGCCGACAACAGCCTGCGCCACCTCGGCGTCGACCACATCGACGTCCTCTACCAGCACCGCGTCGACCCCGCGGTGCCCGTCGAGGAAGTCGCGGGCACCGTCAAGGAGTTGATCGACGCGGGCAAGGTGAGGTACTTCGGCCTCAGCGAGGCCGGACCCGAGACGCTCCGCCGGGCGCACGCCGTGCAGCCGGTCTCCGTCCTGCAGACCGAGTACTCCCTGTTCGAACGGGACGTCGAGCAACTCCTCCCGGTCCTGGACGAGTTGGGCATCGGCCTGGTCGCCTACTCCCCGCTCGGCCGGGGGTTCATCACCGGCACCGCCGCACCCGCCGGCCGGTACCCGGTCGGCGACCTGCGCAACACCGACCCGCGCTGGCAGCCGGGCAACTTCGAGCGCAACGCCGAGTCCGTCTGCCGGCTCGCCGCACTCGCGGCGGCCAAGGGCGCCACCGTCGCCCAACTGGCCCTGGCCTGGCTCCTGTCCCGCGGCGAGCACCTCGTGCCGATCCCCGGCACCCGCGACCCGCGGCGCCTCGAGGAGAACCTCGGAGGCGCCGACCTCGTCCTCACCGGCGCCGACCTGGCGGCCGTCGACGAGATCCTGCCCCGGGGCGGTTACGGCGCCCGCTACACCGAAGGGCACCTGCCGACCTGGATCTGAGCGCGACGGGGGAGCAGCGGCTGCCGCCCCGGCCCCCGCCGAGCCCCCGGACCCCGCCGAGCTGCCGGCCCACAACTGCCGTTGTCGCCTGACACGGGGGCGTGCGGTGCGGGAAGATGACGGACCGGCAGGAAACGAAGGGGAGCACAGTGACCGATCCGTCCGAAACCATGGTGGGGCTGGCCGATGCGATCGAGGCGCTCCGGACGGAGCTGCTGAAGGCCTGGGGCGGCGGCGGGGTGCGCGCGCTGCGGTTCAAGCCGGCGCCGGTCGAGCTCACGGTGCAGGTGGCCGTCACGGACGCGAAGAAGGGGACGGCGGGGGTCAAGTGGTGGGTGGTGCAGGCCGGGGGAGAGCTGTCGCGGCAGTCCGTGGCCACCCAGACCCTCAAGCTGGTGCTCGAACCGGTCGCCTTCACGCCGGACGGGCAGCAGACCGAGTTCTTCGTCTCGGACGCCGACTCGGACTCGGACTCGGACTCGGACGCCGACGGCGGTGGCGACGGGCCGCCGGTCGGGCGGGAGCAGGCGCTGGGCGACCGTGAGTAGCGCGCCGGGCCATGCTGGAGACTGACCGGGTCGTCCTGCTCCGCTACGACGTCGACGGCGAGCCCCAGGTGGGGACCGGCCTGCGGGTTGGCGGGGAGACCGTCCTGACGGCGGACCACTGTGCGGGCGGGAGCAACCTGCGCGCCGTCCGGGACGGGCGCGAGTTCCCGGCCCAGGTGGTGGTCCGCACGCACCGCAGCGACGTGGACCTGGCCGTGCTGCGGGCGCCGGGCATCGGGGTCAAGGAGCCGATGGGGTTCGCCCGGGTCGACCGGAGCGTCGCCGGGTCGGTCCGCGACTGCCAGGCGGTCGGCTTCCCGCGCTGGAAGCGGGACGCGCGCAACGGGCGCACCACGGCCCAGCCGTGCGGCTGGGTCCCGACCGCGGAGGGCATCGCGGTGGGCGGGCCGGGCGACGCCCCGGTCGGCCTGCTGTCCTTCAAGATGTCCGGGCCCGAGATCCCGCTGCACCCCACCTCGGTGGGGACCCTCGGCGCGGGCAGCCCGTGGGGCGGCATGTCGGGCGCCGCCGTGGTCGGCTCCGGCCTGGTCATCGGCGTGGTGCGCAGCCACAACCTGTCCGAGGGCACCGGCTCGCTGACCCTGACCCCGGTGGACGCCATCGACCACCTGGCACCGGATACCAGGGACCGGATGTGGGCGGCCCTGGGCGTCCCGGACCCCGCCGCGCTCCCCGTCCTCCCCGGCCCGGACGGCGGCCCCCGGCACCCGCCGCGCCCGCCGCTGCCGTGCCCGCCGCCCGCTCCCGGGCCGGCGTGGTGCGGGACCTGACGGTCAAGTGGGTGCAGAGCGGCCCCCCGGTGGCCGTGCTGCAGGGGTTCTCCGGCGTCGGCAAGACCCGGGCCGCGCTGAAGATCAAGGACGCCCACCCCCGGCGCGGCTTCATCGACGTGGAACTCCCGGCGGGTGTCCACACCCTCGAACAGCTCCTGATCCTGGTCGGCGGGGCGTTCGCCGAAGCCGGGAAGCTCGGCGTGCTGCTCGGCACCGACCCGGTGCGGGACCTCGCGGACGGCCTCAG
Source organism: Kitasatospora sp. YST-16 (assembly GCF_026802215.1). NCBI lineage: Bacteria > Bacillati > Actinomycetota > Actinomycetes > Kitasatosporales > Streptomycetaceae > Kitasatospora > Kitasatospora sp. YST-16. Next base: position 556,789 of record NZ_CP113837.1, on the reverse strand, counting down.
GGACGGGACGGTCCTGCTCCTCGACGACTTCCACCGCTGCTTCGTCGACGGCTCCGGCGCGCCCGCGCCCGAGGTCCAGCACCTGGTCAACGCGGTGGCGCGGCGGATCCACGGCACCGGCGGGCGGATCCTCCTGGTCGCGGACCAGGCCGCGGCCTTCCCGTGGATCACGGACGGCGACATCCACACCCTCCCCGGGATGAGCGAGGGCGAGGGCGTGGACTTCCTCGCCGAGACCCTGCGGCGCACGGGCGTGCCGAACGACCTCCCGCCCGACCGGACCGCCGAGATCGTCGGCTGGCTCGGCGGGAACCCGCGCGCCCTGCAGATCCTCGCGGGCTGCCTGCGGTCCGACAGCCTGGAGGACCTGATCGGACTCTCCCCCAAAGCGTGGGAACTCCAGGACCGCAACGTCTCCGAACCCTTCGCCCAGAGCCTCGAACGGGCCTTCCTGGACCGGTTCATCGGCCGCCTGGACGACACCTCGGCCACCCTCCTGCGCCGCGCCTCGGTGCACCGGACCTCCTTCACCAACGAGGCGCTCAAGGTGTCGCTCTGGGACGCCCCGGGGGAGTTCGACGCGGCGAAGCGGAAACTGACCTCCGGCTTCCTGGTCGAGAAGCGCAACGAGAAGCACTTCTCGATGAACCCGATCGCCAAGGAGATCTCGCTCCGGGCCCTCTCGGCCCACCGCGGCGAACTGGCCCGCGCGCACGCGGCCGTCGGCAAGTTCCACGCCCGCCACTTCAAGGCGAAGCGGATGGGAGCCCAGGGCAGCGACTTCCTGGAGGCCCGCTACCACCTCTTCGTCTCCGGCGAGACGGAGGAACTGGCGGTCGTGGCCAAGGCCTACGCCCTCCACCTGGACCGCGTCTACGGCCACAAGACGAAGATCGAGGAGGACCCGCGGGAGCGCGACGAGCTCATCGCCCTGCTGAGCGCCGCACTCGACGAGGCGAGCCCCTCCTGGCGGCTCCACCTGCACCTCGCCCTCCTGCTGGAGGCCCGGGCCCTGCCCGACGACCTGCCGGCCGCACTCGAACAGGTCGCCTGCGCGACCGCGTCCCCCAACGCCTCCAAGCGCGCCTGGGCGATGCGGATACGCCTGACCGACCAGCTCCGCGGCACCGACGCCGCCGTCGACGTGGCCGTCGAGGCCGAGGAGCGGCTGGCGGCCGACACCTCGAACCCGATCGAGATCCACCTCCTGCACGCCGAACTGCTGGCCCGCGACCCGTCCCGCCTCGACGAGGCCGTGCAACTGCTCAAGGCCGCCATCGCCCGCTCGGCCAAGCCCTCCCCGCTCGCGCCGCTCTACCAGGCCGCCGCCGAACTGCTCGGCCGGGACGAGTCGCGGGTGGGGGAAGCCGTCGAGCTGCTGCGGGAGGGGATCGGGAAGGTCCCGGTCCAGGGCAACCTGTTCTCGCTGTACCAGGCCGCCGCCGAACTGCTGGCGCGGGACGAGAGCCGGGTGGACGAGGCGGTCGAGCTGCTGCGGGAGGGGATCGGGAGGATCCCTGCCCAGGGCAACCTGTTCTCGCTGTACCAGGCCGCCGCGATGCTGCTGGGCCGGAACGGGGGCCGGGTGGAGGAGGCCGTGGTCCTGCTCCGCGAAGGGATCGCGAAGGTCCCCGCCCAGTACAGCCTGTTCTCGCTCTACCAGGCCGCGGCCGGGCTGCTGGCGCGGGACGAGTCCCGGGTGGGCGAGGCCGTCGAGCTGTTGCGGGAGGGGATCGGGAGGATTCCCGCCCAGTTCAGCCTGTTCTCGCTGTACCAGGCCGCGGCCGGGCTGCTGGGCCGGGACGAGTCGCGGGTGGGGGAGGCGGTCGAGCTGTTGCGGGAGGGGATCGGGAGGATTCCCGCGCAGTACAGCCTGTTCTCGCTGTACCAGGCCGCCGCCGAGTTGCTGGGTCGGGACGAGTCGCGGGTGGAGGAGGCGGTCGAGCTGCTGCGGGAGGGCATCGGGAAGGTCCCGGTCCAGGGCAACCTCTCCTCGCTGTACCAGGCCGCCGCCGAGTTGCTGGCGCGGGACGAGTCGCGGGTGGGGGAGGCGGTCGAGCTGTTGCGGGAGGGGATCGGGAGGATCCCCGCCCAGTACAGCCAGTACTCGCTGTACCAGGCTGCGGCCGAGTTGCTGGCGCGGGACGAGTCGCGGGTGGGGGAGGCGGTCGAGCTGTTGCGGGAGGGGATCGGGAGGATCCCCGCCCAGTACAGCCTGTTCTCGCTGTACCAGGCCGCGGCCGGCCTGCTGGGCCGGGACGAGGGCCGGGTGGACGAGGCGGTCGAACTGCTCCGTGAAGGCATCACCAGGGTTCCGGTGCAGGGCAACCTGTTCTCGCTGTACCAGGTGGCGGCGGAGCTGCTGGGCCGGGACGCGTCGCGGGTGGACGAGGCGGTCGAGCTGCTCCGCGAGGGCATCGAGAAGGTTCCGGCCCAGTACAGCCTGTTCTCGCTCTACCAGGCCGCCGCCGAACTGCTGGGCCGCGACCGGGAACGGGTGGAGGAGGCCGTCGAGCTGCTCCGCGAGGGCATCGGGAAGATCCCCGCGCAGTTCAGCCTGTTCTCGCTCTACCAGACCTGGGCGATCATCCTCGCGGCCTGCGGGGAGGAGCCGGCGGCCGTGGAGGTGCTGCTCGACGGGGTGTCCCACATCGGCTACCGGCAGGGCGCCTACCGGCTCGCCGAGGGCGCCGCGTTCGTGTCCGCCGGGATCGACGACGACTCCTCCGTGGAGCGGCTGCGGCAGACGCTGGCCGAGGGCGGGTACGACCGGCAGGTGCTGCTCATCGACCTGATCTCCGCGGAGAAGCAGGGCGACTGGGCGGAGGCGCTGCGGATCGCGCGGTCGGGGCAGGAACTGTACGGGACGACCGCCCCGTTCCTGAGCCAGGAGGTCATCTCGCTGGTGGCGCTGGGGCGGACCGCGGACGCGGTGTCCCGGGTCCGGGCGATGGGCCACACCCGGTCCGAGGACTCCGTCCGGTGGCTCCGCGGGTTCGTCCACGCCTGCGGCGGGGACGTCGAGGCGTGCCGCGCGGACATGCAACCCTGGACCGCCGGATCGGACCTCGACCTGGCCGCGGACCCGGTGGCCTTCTGCGTCGGCGTCTGGGACGACAGCCGGGTGACGTTCGGCAGCAGCCTGCGGTTCCACTTCCCCTTCCTGCCCCACGTGACCTGACCGCCCCACCCGACGCGTCTGACCCGCCTGTCCCACCTGACCTGGCTGACCCGCCTGACCCGGCTGACCCGCCTGACCCGGTTGCCCCGCGTGACCCGTTGACCGAACGCTCCGCCGCGCCCGCCCGTCGGAGCACTAGGCTCGGGGCATGTCGAATTCTGACGGGCTGCTCGTGGACATCGCCTCGATGGTGGAGTCCGAGCACAGCAACCAGATGTCCGTGACAGTGGTCGTCCCCGGTGCGGTGATCACCGGCAGGCTCGCCCCGGTGGCCCTGTGGTGGGAACGGGTGGCGGACGTCCTGCAATCCTCCGACCACCTGAAACCGTTCGCCGCCCTGTTCGCCCCGCCGCCCGGCGGCGCCCCGACCCCGCCCACCCACCTCCACCTGCACCGGGCGCGCATCCTGCAGGGCGACTTCGGCCTGCCGCACACCGGGGGCATGTACCGGATCGCCATCGAGGACATCAGCGCCTGGTCCGTCGGCGACCTCAGCTACTCCGACAGCTGACCGGCCCCCGGCGGGGCGGGTGTTGAATGGGGCCCATGGATTCCATGGGCCCCACCGCGGAGAACGCGCGCACGGCGAGCCGGACGGCAGTGCTGGTCTGCCAGGGCCGGGCCGCCGCGGACGGCCGGGCCGGCGGCGGGCGGTACGCCGACCCGGTGGCCGGACGGCTGCTGCGGGCCGACGAACGGGCCGTGGTCGACCGGGTGCGGGCGGGGACGCCCCCGCCGGGCTGGAAGGAACGCACCGGGTACGAGAGCGTCCGGGCCTGCGCCGAGATCGCGGTGCCCCGGACGGTGGCGATCGACGAGGCGCTGCGGGCCCACGCGAACGGCCAACTCGTCGTCCTCGGCGCCGGGTTGGACACCCGCGCCTGGCGGCTCGCCGCCCTCGCCGACACCGACGTGTGGGAGGTCGACCACCCCGCCTCGCAGCGGGACAAGCGGGACCGGCTGGCCGCCGCCGACCTCCGGCCGGCGGCCCGCTCGGTCCGCTTCACCCCGGTCGACTTCGCCGCCGACGCCCTCGGCCCGGCCCTGGACGCCGCCGGGCACGACCCCGCCGCCCCCACCACCTGGCTGTGGGAGGGCGTCGTCCCCTACCTCACCCGCGAACAGGTCCGCTCCACCCTGACCGCCCTCGCCGCCCGCACCGCGCCCGGCAGCGCACTCGTCCTCAACTACCAGGCCCCGTCGGCGAAAGCGGCCGCCGGACGGCTGCTCACCCGGCTGCTCGGCAACTCCGTCACCGCGGGCGAGCCCTGGCGCTCGCTGTGGCGGCCGGAACGGATCGCCGCCCTGCTCGCCGGGCACGGCCTGCGGACCGTCGCCGACCACGACCTGCTCACCCTCGCCCAGGACCTCGACACCCCGACCGGCAGCCGCGCCTCGCTGCGCTCCGGCCGGGTCGCCGTCGCCGTCACGGAAGCCGGCGCGGACGCGGGCGCGGGCGTCGAGCGCCCCTGAGCCGGCGGGCGGGTCGGCTTCCGTGTTTATCAACTCTCTTCACTGATTTGGTTTTTGGGCGTTCTTTACGCGCGCCCCCTTCTCCCCGGCAGGGGTCGGCCGCGAAGCTGTCGGACTGATCCACCGCGGCGCGCGATCGGCGCGCCCGGATTCCCGGGGAGGGACACCGCACCGTGCCCAACAGGCATCGACGTCAGCTGTTCATGTGCACCGTCGCACTGACCGCGCTCGGCCTGACCACCAGTCAGGCCGTCGCCGCCCCCGCACCCGAGCCCCGCCCCCGGCAGGCGGGCCACCTGGCCGAGATCGGCCACCAGCACGCCCGGAAGGTCACCGCCGGCACGTTCGCGGCGAAGGCCGCCGGCGAGGACGGGGGCGACGAGGCCGAGAACTCCGCCGAGTCCACCGAGCAGTTCACCGAGGCCCGCACCGCGCCCGGCGTGGTCGCACCCGGCGCGTACGGCGCCGCCTGGGCCCAGCTGCAGTCGATGCCGCGCACCGCGGGCTCCTGGGACCACGTCACCGACAAGCCGTACAACAGCGACGACCCGCGCTACCGCGACGTCAACTCCAACTCCAGCGGCGGCTCCGGCAACGTCACCGGCCGGATCACCGGCATCGCCGCCGACGACGACGGCTACGTGTACGCGGGCGGCGCCAACGGCGGCGTCTTCCGCTCCCGCACCGGCGGCGGCCACTGGCAGTCGATCTCCGACAAGCTGCCCTCGCTGTCCACCGGCGCGCTCGGCCTCGACGGCGGCGGGCGGCTCTGGTACGCCACCGGCGAGTCCAACACCGGCGCGACCGCGTACGTCGGCACCGGCGTGTACCTGCTCGCCGACCCGAAGCACGGCGAGTTCACCCCCGGCACGCGGGTCGGCGGCGCCGAGCTGGAGTCCACCACGATCCACGCCCTGCGCTTCGCCGGGGACAAGGTGTGGGCGGCCACCAGCCGCGGCGTGTGGTCCCACTCCACCGCCGACCTGTCCGGCCCGTGGACCCTGGAGTTCGCGCCGAACCCGAGCTACCTGCCCGGCGGCGCCGACGCGAAGGACCCCGGCGCCCCGTACAAGAACATCGCCAACGACATCGCCGTCGACCCGAAGGACCCGTCCAAGGTCCTGCTCGCGGTCGGCTGGCGCAGCGGCGACACCTACAACGGCTTCTACGCCAAGGCCGCGGACGGCAGCTGGCAGCGCGTCGCCTCGCTCGGCGACCTGCCCACCGGTGCCGGGGACGTCGGGAACGTCACCTTCGCCCGCTCCACGGACGGCTCGCGCTACTACGCGGTCGACCAGTCGCCCACCAAGCAGGCCACCGACCCGGACAGCGGCCTGCAGGGCGTCTACGTCTCCAAGTCCGGCTCCCCGTTCGGCCCGTGGACGCTGATCGCCGACAAGGACAAGCTCAAGGGCTCCGGCTCGGCCCTCCAGGACGCCGGCTACCAGCCCGGCATCCAGTCCTGGTACAACCAGTTCCTCCAGGTCGACCCGAACAACGCCGACCACGTCTACCTGGGCCTGGAAGAGGTCTTCGAGACCGGCGACGGCGGCGCCGCCTGGCACACCCCCGGCCCGTACTGGAACTTCGGCTTCCCCTGCTGGTCGATCGACCCGGCCAAGCAGACCGGCGACTGCTCGCCCACCACGCACTCCGACCAGCACGCCGTCGCCGTCGGCAGCTACCACGGCCGGAGCAGCGTCTACGTCGGCAACGACGGCGGCATCTACAGCCGCCCGGTCGACGGCACGCTGGACTCCGGCGGCCACGCCGCGGACTGGAAGTCCCTCAACGACGGCACCATCGACACCCTGCAGTACTACTCGGTCGGCGTCGGCGCCGACCCCGCCGGGCACGGCGTGGTCGTCAGCGGCGGCCTCCAGGACAACGGCGAGTCCGTCCTGCGCGCCCGCGACAAGGTGATGGGCTCCGACTTCGGCGGCGACGGCGCGGACACCATCGTCGACCCGGCCAACGGCTGCAACATCGCCGAGGAGTACGTCTACCTCGACATGTGGGTGACCAACAACTGCGCCGTCAACGACGGCTCCTGGTCCACCGACCCGGCCAAGGCCACCTCCTACGAGGTCGCCCCGCCCGACAAGGCGGCCGCCGCCGCCCGCTTCATCGCGCCGATCACCTCCGACGCGAAGAACCCCGCCACCTGGGTCGCCGGCGGCCGGCACGTCTGGGTGCAGAACAAGGGCTTCGCGATCCGCAGCGGCAGCGAGTGGACCAGCGCCTTCGACCTGGGCGCCGGCCACGTCGCCACCGCCGTCGCCTCCTCCGGCGGCACCGTCTACGCCGGCTGGTGCGGCCCCTGCAACAACCAGGGCTTCACCCGCGGCATCGCCACCGGCAACGCCGACGGCACCGGCTGGCACCAGCTGAACCTGCCCGTCGACGGCACCCTGCCCAACCGGTACGTCTCCTCCTTCGCCGTCGACCCGGCCGACGCCCAGCACGTCCTGGTCTCCTTCTCCGGCTTCTCCCGGACCTGGACCGAGGGCCCCGGCGCGGGCATCGGCCACGTCTTCGAGAGCCGTGACGGCGGCGCCACCTGGACGGACGTCTCCGCCAACCTGCCCGACGTCCCCGCCGACACGCTGCGCCTGCTGCCGGACGGCGGCCTCGCCCTGGGCACCGACCTGGCGGCGTTCCACCGCGCTCCGGGCGCCGCGGACTGGAAGGTCCTCGGCACCGGCCTGCCCACCACCACGGTGATGCAGCTGAAGACCGGCCCGGACGGCAAGCTCTACGCCGCCACCCACGGCCGCGGCATCTGGTCCTTCGACCCGCGCCGCCTCGGCGGTGTCCACCACCGGGACGGGCAGGACGACTGATCCCCCGTCACCGACCGGTGCCCGGCCTGATCGATCGACCAGGCCGGGCACCGGCGTTCCCGCCACCCGCGCGGGCCGGGCACCGGCGTTCCGGCGGGGAGGCGGCGGGGCGTCAGACGTGGACGCCCGGCTCCTCGGCGAGGGGCTGCGGCTCGGCCGGGGCGGCGGCGTCGTCGCGGCGGCGGGTGAGGCGGGCGGCGATCGGCTCGGTCCAGCGGGCCGCGAGCGGGCCGATGACGACCAGCAGCAGCACGTACGCGGTGGCGAGCGGGCCCAGCGACGGCTCGATGCCCGCGGTGACGGCCAGTCCGGCGATGACGATGGAGAACTCGCCGCGGGCGACCAGCGCGCCGCCCGCCCGCCAGCGGGCCTTGACGGCGATGCCGGCCCGGCGGGCCGCCCAGTAGCCGGTGGCGATCTTGGTGAGGGCGGTGACCACGGCCAGTGCCAGGGCGGGCAGCAGCACCGGCGGGATGCTGGCGGGGTTGGTGTTGAGGCCGAAGAAGACGAAGAAGACGGCCGCGAACAGGTCGCGCAGCGGGCTGAGCAGGGTGTGCGCGCCCTCGGCGGCCTCACCGGACAGCGCGATGCCGACCAGGAACGCGCCGACGGCCGCCGAGACCTGGAGCTTCTGGGCGATGCCCGCCACCAGCAGGGTCAGGCCGAGCACCACCAGCAGCAGCTTCTCCGGGTCGTCGTGCGACACGAACCGGGAGATCAGCCGCCCGTAGCGGAGCGCGACGAACAGCACCGCACCGGCGGTGGCCAGCGCGACGGCCAGGGTGACGCTGCCGACCAGCAGCCCGGCCCCGGCCAGCAGGGCGGTCAGGATCGGCAGGTAGACGGCCATCGCCAGGTCCTCCAGCACCAGGATGCTGAGGATCACCGGGGTCTCCCGGTTGCCGAGCCGCCCCAGGTCGCCGAGCACCTTGGCGATGACGCCCGAGGAGGAGATCCAGGTGACGCCGGCCAGCACGACGGCGGCGACCGGCCCCCAGCCGAGCAGCAGGGCCATCGCGGCCCCGGGCAGCGCGTTGAACGCGAAGTCGACCAGGCCGGCCGGGTACTGGCTCTTCAGGTTGGTGACCAGGTCGGCCGCGGTGTACTCGAGGCCGAGCATCAGCAGCAGCAGGATCACCCCGATCTCGGCGCCGGTGGCGACGAACTCCTCGCTGGCACTGAGCGGCAGCAGCCCGCCGTGTCCGAACGCGAGGCCGCCGAGCAGGTAGAGCGGGATGGGGGAGAGGCCGTAGCGGGAGCCTATCCGGCCGAGCAGCCCCAGGGTGAGGATGATCGCGCCGAGCTCGATGAAGATCGTGGCGGTGTGCAAGCGTTCACCTTTTCTCTTTCGGGATGCTCCGGCCTGGCGGGCTGGGAGGAGTGGGTGCCTGGTTGGTGGCCGCGGGGCGGCGGGCCGGTTTTCGGCGGTTCCGGCCCGGGTCGTCGTCGGCGGCGGCTCTCGGCAGGTTCGGTGCGTGCATCTCCGGTACTCGTTCCGTTCGGGTCCGACGGCCGGTCAGCGGGCTGCGCCGGCGCGGACGTTCGGGCGTGCGTGGGTGGATCCGCCGATCCGGTCGTCGCGGCTCACCCGCAACGGGTTCCGGATCCGGCGGGTGCGGCCGGGATTCCCGCGGCTCGACGCGGGAGGACGTCATTCCCGTCCGAGGACGGCGGCGGCGGCGTCGACGCCCTCGCGGGTGCCGATCAGGATCAGGGTGTCCCCGCCGGCCAGCCGGAAGTCCGGGGCGGGGGAGGGGACGGCGCCGGTGCGGCGCAGGACGGCGACGATGGAGACGCCGGTCTCGGTGCGCATCCGGGTGTCGCCGAGGGCGCGGCCGTTCCAGTACGAGGAGCCGGACAGCTCGATCCGTTCGGCGACCAGGCCGAGGCCGGAGGTGTGCAGCAGGTTGGGGCTGTGGTGGGTCGGGGTCAGGGCGTCGACGAGCGCGGCGGTCTCACCCTCCGTCAGGTGCAGCGAGTGGGCGCAGGCGTCCGGGTCCTCGCGGCGGTAGGTGTTGAGGGTACGGGTGCCGTCGCGGTGGGCGATCACCGAGAGGTGCTGGTGCTCCCTGGTGGTCAGGTCGTACTGCACGCCGATGCCGGGCAGCGGGGTCGATTGCATGCGTGAGACGGGCACGGGGCATCCCTTCGGGCGCAGGACGTAGTTGGGTCGTCCCACCTTTTCAGAGGCGGGCCCGCGGCCGTAAGGGTCAACCAAAGGTAAAGACATTCCCAAGAGGGTGACCTTGCCCACGCCGGGTCGGTCGCCCGGCGGCCCCGGGGGTGCGCCCGGGGTGGCCGCCTGCGGGCCCTCGCATGCCTGCTCGGGAGAGCGCTCTCCTTGCCCGGTCCAGCGAAATCGAGATGTTGGCGTCAGGGTCTCGGCTTTTCTCTCGCCATGAACTAACCTGATGCGGCAGCGTTTCACCCAGGTGAAGCCGCGGTTTCGTGCCGACCCCACAGAAGGCGCGATCCCCGACCCGGCCTGCCCTGGGGCGCTGACCGGAGAGCGCTCTCCGTTGTTTTCCCTACCCCACCCACCGCTCACAGCAGGAGGAGCCATGCGGCTCGCCCCTCCCCCTCCCGGTGCCCCCCTGCGCCGGACGCCTGCCGTACTCGCCGCCGCGGCCCTGGTCGCGGGTGCCGTCATGACGATCCCGGGCACCGCGCAGGCCGCGGACTCGCTGATCTCCCAGGGCAAGGCGGTCACCGCCTCGTCCACCGAGAACGGCGGCACCCCGGCCACCGCCGCCGTCGACGGCGACTTCGGGACCCGCTGGTCCTCCGCGGCCTCCGACCAGCAGTGGCTGCAGGTCGACCTGGGCTCGGTCTCCACCATCAGCAAGGTGCAGCTGAACTGGGAGGCCGCGTACGGCAAGGCGTACCAGATCCAGACGTCCAACGACGGGACCACCTGGACGACGATCTACTCCACCACCACCGGCGCCGGCGGCACCGAGGTGCTGAACGTCTCCGGCTCCGGCCGCTACGTGCGGATGAACGGCATCACCCGCGGCACCGGCTACGGCTACTCCCTGTGGGAGTTCCAGGTGTACGGCACCCTCGGCGGCACCCCCACCGGCACCCCGTCCACCCCGTCGGGCTCGACCTGCTCCACCGACAACGCCGCCCAGGGCAAGGCCGCCACCGCCTCCTCCACCGAGAACGGCGGCACCCCCGCCTCCTCCGCGGTCGACGGGAACCTCGGCACCCGCTGGTCCTCGGCCGCCGCCGACCCGCAGTGGCTGCAGGTCGACCTCGGCTCCGTGCAGCAGCTGTGCCAGGTCGACCTCAAGTGGGAGGCCGCGTACGGCAAGGCGTACCAGATCCAGGCGTCCAGCGACGGCAGCACCTGGGCGACGATCTACTCCACCACCACCGGCGCCGGCGGCAACGAGACGCTCAACGTCTCCGGCTCCGGCCGCTATGTGCGGATGTACGGCACCCAGCGCGCCACCAACTACGGCTACTCGCTGTGGGAGATGGGCGTGCACACCGGCAGCGGCGGCTCCACCACCCCGCCGGTGCAGGGTGGCGGCGACCTCGGCCCGAACGTGCTGGTCTTCGACCCGTCCACGCCGAACATCCAGGCCACGGTCGACGCCGTCTTCAAGAAGCAGGAGTCGAACCAGTTCGGCAGCGACCGCTACGCGCTGCTGTTCAAGCCGGGCACGTACAACAACATCAACGCCCAGATCGGCTTCTACACCTCGATCGCGGGCCTGGGCCTGAACCCGGACGACACCACCTTCAACGGCGACGTCACCGTCGACGCGGGCTGGTTCAACGGCAACGCCACCCAGAACTTCTGGCGCTCCGCCGAGAACCTGCACCTCAAGCCGGTCAGCGGCACCGACCGCTGGGCCGTCTCGCAGGCCGCCCCGTTCCGCCGGATGCACGTCGAGGGCGGCCTCAACCTGGCCCCGAACGGCTACGGCTGGGCCTCCGGCGGCTACATCGCCGACTCGAAGATCGACGGCCAGGTCGGCAACTACTCGCAGCAGCAGTGGTACACCCGGGACAGCTCCATCGGCGGCTTCTCCAACGGCGTGTGGAACCAGACCTTCTCCGGCGTCCAGGGCGCTCCCGCCCAGGGCTTCCCGAACCCGCCGTACACCACGCTCGACACCACCCCCGTCTCGCAGGAGAAGCCGTTCCTGTACCTGGACGGCAACGACTACAAGGTGTTCGTGCCCGCCAAGCGCACCAACGCCCGCGGCACCTCCTGGGGCAGCGGCGCCCCGCAGGGCACCTCGCTGCCGCTCAGCCAGTTCTACGTGGTGAAGGACGGCGCGACCGCCGCGAGCATCAACCAGGCTCTCGCCCAGGGCCTCAACCTGCTCTTCACCCCCGGCGTCTACCACGTCGACCAGTCCATCAACATCACCCGCCCGGACACCGTGGTGCTCGGCCTCGGCCTCGCCACCGTCGTCCCGGACAACGGCGTGACCGCGGTCAAGGTCGCCGACGTCGACGGCGTCAAGGTCTCCGGCCTGCTGCTGGACGCCGGCACCGTCAACTCCCAGGCCCTGCTCCAGGTCGGCAACGACACCCCGGGCGCGAACCACGCGGCCGACCCGATCGTCATCCAGGACGTCTTCGTCCGGGTCGGCGGCGCCGGCGCCGGCAAGACCACCAACGGCATGGTGATCAACAGCAACAACACGATCGTCGACCACACCTGGATCTGGCGCGCCGACCACGGCGCGGGCGTCGGCTGGGAGACCAACCGCTCCGACTACGGCTTCGTCGTCGGCGGCAACGACGTCCTCGCCACCGGCCTGTTCGTCGAGCACTTCAACAAGTACGACGTGTGGTGGAAGGGCAACGGCGGCCGGACGATCTTCTTCCAGAACGAGATCGCCTACGACGCGCCCAACCAGGCCGCGATCCAGAACGGCAGCACGAAGGGCTACGCCGCCTACAAGGTCGAGGACAACGTCACCACCCACGAGGGCTGGGGCCTGGGCAGCTACTGCTACTTCAACGTCGACCCGACCATCGTGATGGACCACGGCTTCGAGGTCCCGAACGCGCCCGGCGTCAAGCTGCACGACGTCCTGGTCAACTCGCTCGGCGGCAACGGCCAGTTCCTGCACGTGGTCAACAACACCGGCGCCGGGACCTCCGGCACCGGGACCGTCCCCTCCAACCTGGTCTCCTACCCGTAACCACCGGTAGCGCGACCAGCGCCGAAACCGGCGGCCACCGCCCCCATGCCCGGGGCGGTGGCCGCCACCTCCGTGTGCGGGGCCGCCACCGCTCACTCCCGGGGGCCGCCGCCGGGCAGCGTCAACTCCCGCCCCCGCCAACGGCGGCGCAGCCAGCGGTCGTGCCCCGCCAGCACCACCGCGCCCGGGCCGCCGGAGCCGATCGCCTCCTCCAACTCGTCGCACAGCAGCGGCGAGAGGTGGTTGGTCGGCTCGTCCAGCAGCAGGAGCCGGGGCGGGCGGGCCACCAGCAGGGCCAGCGCGAGCCGGCGGCGCTGGCCCACCGACAGCGCCCCGACCGGGCGGTCCAGGTCGGCCGCCGCCAGCAGGCCGAGCGCCGACAGCGGCACCCGCTCCGCCGGCTCCGGTCCCAGCGCGAGCGCGTAGGTCTCGCGGGCGGTGCGGTCCGGACGCGCGAACACGGTGTCCTGGGCGAGCAGGCCCACCGTCAGGCCCGGCCGCCGCCGCACCTCGCCCACCGCCGGGTCCAGCCGCCCGGCCAGCACCGCCAGCAGCGTCGACTTGCCCGTCCCGTTCCCGCCCGTCACCAACAGCCGTTCGGTGCAGCCGAGTTGCAGCGAGACCGGGGCCAGCCGCCCGGGAACGCCGACCCCGTGCAGGGAGAGCAGCGGGGCGGACGGGTCCGGGGAGGCGGGTTCCGGGGCGGACGGTTCCGGGGCGGGCGGGGTGAAGCGCAGCGGGACGGGCGGCTCGGCGACCCGGGTGCGCTCCAGTTCGGCCAGTCGGCGGGAGGCGTCGCGCACCCGGCGGGAGACCTGCTGCTGCACCCGGCCCGCCCGGTGCCCGTAGCCCATCTTCTCGTTGTCGGTGCGCCCCCGGTCCGGCGCCACCCGGTGTGCGGTCACCCCCGCCGTGTGCTCCAACTCCGCGATCTCCTGCCGCTCTTCGGCGTGCCGGCGCTCCCAGCGGCCGCGGGCGGCCCGCTTCGCCGCCAGGTAGGCGAGGTAGCCGCCGCCGAAGCGCACCGGCCCGTCCGCCGCCGGGTCCAGGTCGACCAGGTCGGTGCAGACCGCCTCCAGGAACGCCCGGTCGTGGCTGGCCACCACCACCGCGCCCGGCAGCGAACGGAGTTGGGCCTCCAGGAAGGCGGACCCGGCGTCGTCCAGGTGGTTGGTCGGCTCGTCCAGCAGCACCGCCGAGGGGCGGCGCACCAGCAGCGCCGCCAGTGCCAGCCGGCCGCGCTGCCCGCCGGAGAGCGAGCCGAGCGTGCGCTCCGGCCCGACGGCGGACAGCCCCAGGCCGTCCAGCGCCAGCGCCGCCCGGCGGTCGGCGTCCCAGGAGCCGCGGTCCTCGGCCTGCTCCAACCGGTGCCCGTACTGCGCCAACAGGCCGGGCAGGGACGGGTGTTGCTCGGGCAGGGCGGCCAACTCGGCGCCCAGCCGCTCCAGTTCGGCGAGGTCCGCACGGGCCTCGCGCAGCGCCTCGGCCAGCACCGAGGCGACGTCCGCGGCCGGGTCGAACGGCAACTCCTGGTGCAGGAAGCCGAGATCGGCCGGCCGGACGACGCTCCCGGCCTCCGGCTCGTCGACCCCGGCCAGCACCCGCAGCAGCGTCGACTTGCCGCAGCCGTTCTCGCCGATCAGCCCGATCCGGCGGCCCGGCGCGGCCGTCAGCGACAGCCCGTCGAGCACCCGGCGGCCGCCCAGGACGCGGACCAGGTCGTGGGCGATCAGCGCCGTCACGCCGCCACCTCCGTCAACCGGCCGTCCGCCAGCCGCAGCCGGCGCCCCACCCCGATCTCCGCCAGGAACCGCTCGTCGTGGCTGACCACCACGAACGCCCCCCGGTACGCGTTCAGCGCGCTCTCCAACTGGCCCACGCCCACCAGGTCCAGGTTGTTGGTCGGCTCGTCCAGCAGCAGCAACTGCGGCGCCGGCTCCGCGCACAGCACGCACGCCAGCGTCGCCCGCAGCCGCTCGCCGCCCGACAGCACCCGCACCGGCAGGTGCGCCCCCGCGCCCCGGAACAGGAACCGGGCCAGCAGGTTCATCCGCTCCGCCTCCGGCCGCTCCGGCGCGGACCGGGCGAAGTTCTCCGCCACCGACAGCCCCTTGTCCAGCAGGTCCAGGCGCTGCGACAGGTACGCGATCCGGCCCTCGCCGCGCCGCAACTCCCCGCCCTCCGGCGCCAGATCGCCGCTGACCAGCCGCATCAGCGTGGTCTTCCCGGCGCCGTTCGGCCCGGTCAGCGCGATCCGCTCCGGCCCCCGCACGATCAGGTCCGCGCCGTCCGGCCCGAACACCTCCGTGCCCCCGAGCCGGGCCCGCATCCCCTCGCCGTGGAACAGCGTCCGCCCCGCCGGGACCTGGGTGTCCGGCAGTTCCAGGCTCAGCCGCTGCTCCTCGCGCACCGCCCGCCCGGCCTCGTCCAGCCGGGCCCGCGCCTCGTCCACCCGCGCCGCGTGCACCTGCCCCGAACGGCCCGCGGACTCCTGCGCGCCGCGCTTCATGGTGCCCGCGAAGATCTTCGGCAGGCCCGCGTTCTTCAGGTTCTTCGCCGCGTTGCTCGCCCGCCGGTCGGCCCGCTCCCGGGCCTGCTGCAGTTCGCGCTTCTCCCGCTTCAACTGCTGCTCGGCGTTGCGGACATTGCGCTCGGCGACCTCCCGCTCCGCCCGCACCGCCTCCTGGTACGCGGTGAAGTCGCCCCCGTACAGCCGCAGTTCACCGCCGTCCAGCTCGGCGATCCGGTCCATCCGGTCCAGCAGCGCGCGGTCGTGGCTGACCAGCAGCAGCGAGCCGTTGAACTCGGAGAGCACGTCGTACAGGCGGTGCCGGGCCGCCGCGTCCAGGTTGTTGGTCGGCTCGTCCAGCAGCAACACGTCCGGGCGGCGCAGCAGTTGGGCCGCCAGGCCGAGCGAGACCACCTGGCCGCCGCTGAGCGTGCCCAGGTCGCGGTCCAGCGCGAGGGCGCCCAGGCCCAGGCGGTCCAGCTGGGCGCGGGTGCGCTCCTCGATGTCCCAGTCGTCGCCGATCACCGCGAAGTGCTCCTCGGCGACGTCGCCCGACTCGACGGCGTCCAGCGCCCGGATCACCCCGTCGACGCCCAGCACCTGCGCGACGCTGAGCCCCGCCGTCAACGGCAGGCTCTGCGGCAGGTACCCGAGCGTCCCGGAGATCGTCAACGACCCGGCGGCGGGCCGCAGTTCACCCGCGATCAGCCGCAGCAGGGTGGACTTGCCGGAACCGTTCGGCGCGACCAGGCCGGTGCGGCCCGGCGGCACGCTGAACGACAGGTCGTGGAAGACCGGGGTGTCGTCCGGCCAGGAGAAGGACAGGTGGGAGCAGACGACGGCGACGTCGGACACGGTGGGACCTCGAATGGCACCGGGGGCAGCGCACGGCCCGGCAGGCTCCGGAGGGGCCCCGGGAGGTACCGGAGGGGTGCCGCGGAGCCGGGGGAACGGCGGACTGCCCGAGAGACGGGTGGGAGGGAGAAGAAGGGAACGACGAAACGGACCACTCCGGCGGCGCCTCGTGCACCGGCCCGGTGGCCGTCAGGTCCGGGTCTCACCCGGAGATGTCGTCGTCACCCGCCACGTCTGTCCCTCTTCCGTGCATGTGCCACGTGCGCAACCACTGCGCCACTCCCGACTGTAACAGCTCGCCCCACCGGGGAGTTGCCGCCGCACGGGCCGGCGGCCGGTCGATGGCCTTCGGCCGATGGTCTTCGGTCGGGGAAGGCCGGGCACCGCGCCCCGTGCAGGGGAAGGGCGCGGTGCCCGGCGGACCCTGCCGGGCCGGGTGGGCCGGGGTGGGGGCCCGGCACCCGGCAGGGCCGGACGGCGGCCGGGGCGGTGGGGGCCGCCCGGCCGCCTGGCTCAGGCGGGGCCGGAGACGGCGCGGCGGCGGTGTCCTCGTGCCATCGCGGGCCGTCCTCCTGCCCCTCGGGGTGCGGATGCACCGGGTGTACGCATCGGAGACCCCGGCCGGGGGTCCCCGCCAACACAAATTCCGGTCCGGGGAAGAATTTCTGTTGGCGGGCGCCCCCGCGGCCGGTCTCCGATCCGTACACCCGGCGCACCCGCCACCCCGACGTAGAGGAACGGACCCATGCCGAACACCAGACGCAGCGGACCCGACGCCGGGACGGTGGCGGCGGCCCGCGCCGGCGACCGGCAGGCGCTGGAACACCTGGTGGCCCACAGCCTGCCGCTGGTCTACAACATCGTCGGCCGGGCGCTGAACGGCCACGCCGACACCGACGACGTCGTACAGGAGACCCTGTTGCGCATGGTCCGCGGACTGTCCGAACTGCGGGACCCGGCCGCCTTCCGGTCCTGGCTGGTGGCCATCGCCGTCCGGCAGGTCCGCAACCGGCAGCAGGACCGGGCCGCCGCCCTCGACCGGTCCGCCCCGATCGAGGAGGCCGAGGCGATACCGGACCCCGCGCTCGACTTCGCGGGCCTGACCGTCCTGCGCCTCGGCCTCACCGAACAGCGCCGCGAGATCGCCGAGGCCACCCGCTGGCTCGACCCCGACGACCGCGAACTGCTCGCCCTGTGGTGGCTCAAGGAGACCGGCGAACTCGAACAGGCCGACCTGGTCGCCGCACTCGGCCTCAGCTCCGGCCACGCCGCCGTCCGCACCGGCCGGATGAAGAAGCAACTCGACCTCTCCCGCCTGCTGGTGCGCGCCCTGGCCGCCGACCCGCGCTGCCCCGGCCTGGCCGCCACCACGACCGGCTGGGACGGCACCCCCGGCCCGCTGTGGCGCAAGCGCCTGGCCCGGCACGTGCGCGACTGCGCCCGCTGCACCGGCGAACGCAACGGGCTGCTCCCCGCCGAACGGCTGCTGTACGGCCTGCCGTTGCTGGCCGTCCCGCCCAGCCTCGACCCGGCCCGGATCCTCGCCGCGCTCACCCCGGGCGGGCCCGGCGGCCATTCCGGCTCCGGCGAGCCCGGCGGGTCGCACTCCGATGGCCCCGGCGGCCATTCCGGTTCCTCCGGGGGCGCCCCGGGTCGGGGTTCCGGCCACCGGCGGCCGCGCCCCGTCCGGACGGCGAAGCCGCTGCTGGCCAAGCCGGTGCTGGGCGGGGCGGCGCTGGTGCTGGTGGCGGCGGCCGTCCTGGTCGGGGCCGAGCTGGTGCCGGGGCAGGACACCGTCCCGGCGGCGGCGCCCGGGCCGTCCGGGGCCGTCGCGCCGCCCACGGCCGCCGAGGCGGCGGCCCCGCCAGAACCTGACGGTGCGTCACCCTCGGCTCCGCCCACGCCTTCGCCGTCCGCCCCGCCCGCGTCCTCGCCCGTGCCGTCGGAGTCCGTCCCGCGGTCCGCCACAGCCGCCGCGTCCGCCCCGGTGGCGCAGGACGCCGCCGTCGTCGCGTCCGCGCGCAAGGGCGTCGGCGTGTGGGCCTTCGACGGGGCGAGCCAGGCGCTCGCCGCGTCCGGGGCGGGCTGGTACTACACCTGGGGCACCCAGCACCCGGGCATCAGCACGCCCGCGTCGGCGTCCTTCGTCCCGATGATCTGGGGCGCGTCCTCGGTCACCGACGCCGCCCTCGCCCAGGCCCGCGCCAACGGCCCCTACCTGCTGGGGTTCAACGAGCCCGACATGGCCGCCCAGTCGAACCTGACGGTCGACCGGGCGCTCGAACTGTGGCCGCAGCTGATGCGGGCCGGGCAGGTCCTCGGCAGCCCGGCGGTCGCGTACGGGGCCGACACGCCCGGCGGCTGGCTGGACCGCTTCATGGCCGGCGCCGACGCCAAGGGCTACCGGGTCGACTTCATCACGCTGCACTGGTACGGCGGGGACTTCCGCACCCCGCAGGCCGTCCAGCAGCTGACCGCCTACCTGGAGGCCGTCCACCGGCGCTACCACAAGCCGATCTGGCTCACCGAGTACGCCCTGATCGACTTCTCCCAGGGCACCCGCTTTCCGAGCGCCGACCAGCAGGCCGCCTTCGTCACCGCCTCCACCGAGGCCCTGGACGCGCTGCCCTACCTCCAGCGCTACGCCTGGTTCGGCCTCGGCGCGGACCCGGCGAAGCCCAGCAGCGGCCTGTTCACCGACGGGACGACCGCCACCGCCGCCGGCCGGGCCTACCGGGCCGCCCGCTGAGCCCCCGTCAGGTGCCCGGGTCCGGGCCGGGGCACCTGACGGGGCCGGGCCCGGTCAGTGGAGTGCGCGGGGCGGGCGGAAGCCGCCGAGCCGCTCCTCCAGGAGTTCGGCCAGGCGCAGCGGGGTGCGGTCCTCGTACATCGGGCCGATCAGCTGGACGCCGACCGGGAGGCCCGCGGCGGACGGGCCGGTGGGGACGGCGGTGGCGGGCAGGCCGGGCATGGTGGCGAGACCGGCCCAGACCAGCTGGTCGAAGTAGGTGTGGGCGGTGCCGTCGACGGTGATCCGGCGGTTCATCAGGTCGGGGTCCTGGTCGTGCGGGAAGGCCGCGGTGGGGGTGATCGGGGCGACGACGGCGTCGAACTCGGCGAAGAGCTGCCGCCAGGCGTGGCGGTGCAGTTCGCGGCGGCGGTCGGCGCCCAGCCAGTCGCGGTGGGAGAGCAGCAGGCCGCGCAGCCGGGCGGCGACCAGGCTGTGGTCGTCCTCGCTCAACCCGGCGACCTGGGCGGCGAGTTGCTGCTGGCTGCCGACCGGGAACTGGACGGCGACGGCGGAGGACAGCAGCAGGGTGTAGAGCTCGGCGGCGTCGGCGAGGTCGGGCAGCAGCGGGCTGTGCCGTTCGATCCGGGCGCCGCCCTCGGCGAGCGCGTCGACGACCCGGGCCAGGCCCGCGCGGACGTCGGCGCCGGTCGGGATGAGCGGGTGCTCGTCCAGGACCAGCACCCGGAAGTCGGAGAGCCGGTCGTGGCGGGCGGGCGGCAGGTCCAGGGTGTGGGCCAGGCCGGAGGTCAGCGGGTCGGGGCCGGCCATCACGTCGAGCAGCAGGGTGAGGTCGCGGGCCGAGCGGGCCATCGGCCCGGCGACGGCCAGGTCGATGTCGGCGGGCAGCGCCGGGGCGTGCGGCGGGACCATGCCGCGAGTGGGCAGCAGGTGCAGGGTCGGCTTGTGCGCGTAGACGCCGCAGAAGTGGGCGGGGGTGCGCAGCGAACCGGCGATGTCGGTGCCCAGCGACAGCGCGCCGAACCCGGCGGCCAGGGCGGCGGCCGAGCCGCCGGAGGAGCCGCCGCAGGTGCGGGTGCGGTCCCACGGGTTGACGGTGGTGCCGTGGATCTCGTTGTAGGTCTGGATGTCCTGGAGCCCGAGCGGCACGTTGGTCTTGCCGAGCACCACCGCGCCCGCCGCCTTGACCCGGGCCACCTGCAGGGCGTCCTCGGCCGGGACGTGGTCCCGGAACTGCGGCATGCCCCAAGTGGTGGGCAGCCCGGCCACGTTGTACGACTCCTTGACCGTCACCGGCACACCCAGCAGCGGCCGTTCCTCCCCCCGCGCCCGCGCTCGGTCGGCCGCCCGGGCGGCGTCCCGGGCCCGCTCGAAGTCCGGCGCGCAGATCGCGTTCAGCGCCCCGTCCTCCCGCTCGATCCGCCCGATCGCCTCCTCGGTCAGCTCCACCGAACTGACCTTCCCGGCCCGCAGGGCCGCCGTCAGTTCCCCCGCCGTCGCGTACGTCCACGTCTCATCGGTCATGGCACGGGACGCTACGTGCCTCCCGCTCCGGGCACGAAATACTTTGTGCGGCAAGGGGGAAGGGCGTCGTTCGAGGGCGTTCCGAGAGGGGGCCGAGAGCGCGCCGACAGTGCGCCGACAGCGGGCTGCGGGTGATCCGACAGCGGCCGCCGCGACGATGGGCGCACCGGAACGAAGGACGAACGACGAGGGGGCGCAACGATGGACGGACACCTGGACGGGACGCTGGTCGCGCGGATGCGGGAGTACCTGGCGGCGGGCACGGCGATGGACCTGGCGGCGCTGGAGGCGCTCTACGACGAGGAGTTCGAGAACGTCCGGACCGACGAGGCGGGCCGGGTCGCGGTGCTGACGAAGGCGCACTTCATGGCGCGGTTCCGGGCGCTGGCCGCGCGCGGCGAGGGCGTCGCGGACGGCGGCACGGACGACGTCCGCTTCCTGTCCGCGGGGCGGCGCGGCGACCAGGGCACGGTCGTCATGTACCGCTGCGAGGACGGCCTCCCGGCCCGCTACGTCTTCGTATGGCGCTGGGAGGACGGCCGGTGGACCACCCTGCTGCGGGAGTTCACCTTCGAGCGGGACGTCTCACCGCTGCTGGCCCTGCTCGCGGCAGTGGCGGCGGGCGGGAACGGGGCCGGGGCCGGTGCTGGGGCCGGGGTCGGGAGCGGTGCTGGGGCCGGGGCCGGGGGTGCTGCCGTCGAGGGGTGAGGCCGGCGGTTGGTCCGGCTCTTGCGCGGCGGCAGCAGGCGCTCCTGCGGGCCGTTGTCGTCCTGCCGGCGCAGCCGGGCGGTGAACGTCCGTCCCGGAGGCGGGAGTTCGGGTCGTCGGGCGGTCAGGGGAGGGTGCCGAGCGGGGGACTGCCGGGGGAGTGCAGGCGGCGGAGGAAGGCGAGGACGCCGGGGGTGCCGGTGGCGTGGCCGAAGGACTGGCGGACCAGGCCGGCGTCGGGGAAGACCGGCCGGGCGGCGGGGCCGGCCGAGCGGGCCAGCACGAGGGCGGCGACGGTGCCCGCGGCCTCGTGGAACTCCGGTGCGGCGGGGGCGAGTTCGAGCATCAGGTCGCCGACGCCGGCCAGGCCGCAGCACTGGGTGACCAGCGGCATCCGCGGGGCCAGGTCCAGGCAGGCGAGGGCGCACCGTTCGGCGAGCGCGCGGTGGGCGGGTTCGCTGAGCTGCTCGGCGGCGCGGGCCAGGACGGCGCCGATCCCGGCCAGCCCGCGGCACCAGGAGCCGTAGCGGCGGCTGGCGCCGGGCCGGGTGGCGGCGGCGAGCAGTGCCGGGGTGGCGTCGGCGAGGCGCGCGCAGGCCAGGGCGGCGTGGTGCCGGGAGACCGGGTCGCCGGTGGCGCGGGCGTGCGCGAGAAGGAAGTGGGCGACCCCCGCGTCGCCGTGGGCGATCCCCCGGGTGAGGGCGGCGTCGCCGGGACGGGGCGCGGCGGCAGGGGTGAGGCGGGCGTGCCCGGTGGTGAGCTGGTCGCGGCAGGCCGTGGCGGCGGCGAGGTGCCGATCGGCGGGGGCGTCGGTGACGGCGGCGGCGACGGCGGGGGCCGGGGCCGGGTGGGCGCGGGCGAGGAGCAGGTGGCCGAGGCCGGTCCCGGCGGCGCCGTCGATCAGGTCGGCTTCCGGCGGTCCGCCGCCCGGGCGCTGGTCCGGCAGGTCGGTGGCGGTGTGCGGAGGCGGTGCGCCGGCGGCGGTCAGGAACAGGTCGACGCCGGTCCGGCCGCAGTACAACCCGGCCGGGAGCGTGCGGTGTTGGCGGGCCGTCCAGTCGGCGAGCGCGGCGACGGCGGCCGGGACGCCGGGGCGGTGCAGGTGCTGGAGCAGTTCCAGCCCGAGCCCGGAACTCCCGCCGTAGACGTCGACCGGGGCGGGGACGGCGGACCGGTCGGCACGCGCCGGGTCGGCGATCCGGTGGGCCTCGGCGACGCAGACCGCGACGGTGTGCTCGACGACCTCCGCCAGCAGGTCGGCCGGTATCTGCGGTGCGGCGGGCGGCCGTCGGCGGCTCGGCCGCTCGGCTTCCCGGCGCGGGAGGCCCGTTCTGGTCAACTTGGCTTTATTCGAAGTCTGTTGGAGGGCCGCCTGCCCGGCTTCCCGGCGCAGGCGGTCCGCTCCGGCGGTCCGGGTGGCGGGGTCGGGGCTGGTCAAATCGCCGATCAGGGCGCGGAATTGCTGGTGGGCGGGGCCGGGGATGGCGAACTCCAGGCAGGCCAGGGTGCGTTCGCGGTTGACGGCCGGGTCGGGGTCGAGCACGACCGGGTCCAGGCCGGTGGCGGCGAAGTGCAGGGTCATGCCCAGGGCGTGGTAGTCGTCGGCGGGCAGTGCCGGGGCGCCGGGCCGGTGTACGGGGCCGCTGTAGCCGGGGGTGGAGCCGTCCGGGCCGGTGCCGTGCCGGGCGCTGATGCCGAAGTCGACGACGTGGCAGTGCCCTTCGGCGTCCAGCACGACGTTGTCGGGCTTGAGGTCGCGCACCACCACGCCCCGCCGGTGGGCGCCGTCCAGGACGCGCAGCAGCCGGGCGGCGAGCGGGCCGGACGGGTGCGGGCGGTCCGTTCCCATCGCGGCGAACGGCCCGTGGTCGTGCACCTCGCGGCGCAGGTCGCGGCTGCCGCAGTCGGTCGTGACCAGGTACTCGTCGGCGCGGTGGCGGAAGTAGTCGAGGGCGCGCGGGACGCCGGGGAGGCCGTCGAGCGCGGTGAGGACGGCGTGCTCGTTGCGCAGGCGGTCGCGGGCGTCGGCGCCGTCCGCGTCCTCGGCGACGTAGGCGCGGGCCTGCTTGACCACCACGGCCAGCCCGGTGACCAGGTCCAGGGCGCGGTAGACGTTGCCCTGGGCCTTGCGGGCGATCCCGCCGGTCACCCGGTAGCGCCCGCCGCCGAAACCGGCCGCCGCGGTCGGGGTGTCCGCCGCGGACGGGGTGGCTGGCGCGCCCGGCGCGGGCGACGCGGGCGGGGCGGCCGCGGGGCGGGTGAACGGGTCCGCGGCCCACGGCGGGCAGCGGTACGCGGTGCCCGCCAGGCCGTCGAAGAGCTGTCCGTCGGGGCCGGTCATCACGGATTCCAGGCGCCCGCTGCGCCCGGTCCGGTAGTCACCGGTGAACGGCCCGTACCGGTAGTAGACGGGCGCGTCGGGGGCGAGGCGGCGGTCGCCGGTGATCGGCGGCCCCTCCCGGCCGCGCAGGACGTCGGCCAACTCGGCGGCCAGCGGCAGGAGTTCGCCCGGGACTGGGTAGACGGTGACCGCCTTGCCGACCGAAGCGGCGTTCCGGGTACCGGAGTTGAGAGTGCGCAGCACCTCGGGGTCGCGGGCCCACTTGGCGTGGCAGACGTGCCGCTCCAGCACCGGCAGGACGAGCGCGAGGACGGCGGCCAGGGTGCCCGGGCGGGCGGAGACGTGGAGCTTCCAACCGTGCTCCATCGCCGGCATCCGCGGATCGTTCAGGTACGACCAGGTGTCGTCGGACCAGGGGCGGCGGACGGCGACGGAGCCGGCCACCGTCAGGAGTTGAAGTCGCAGGCGACCCGGGTGGTCGCGGTCACCCACGGGTCGGACAGACAGGCGGTGGGGTCGTGGTCGGTGCGGTCGTCGTCCTCGAACACCAGGGTCTCGTCGTCCACGGCCAGTGGGCCGGCGTCGCGGATCGCGGTGGGGGTGGCAACGGGCATGTGACGCCTCCAGGTCTTGTCGCGCGTCCGGCGCGGCCGCGGGTTTGCGTCCGGCGCCGCGGACCGTCCGGCCCGATCGGGCCGGGGTCCTGGAGCACGAAGGTAGGCAGGAACGGTGCACCTGACAAGGGGGCGGATGCTCCGCTTCCACACCGGCGGCCGGACGGTGTGAGCGGTGGTGCCACCGGGACGGGAGTGGCGTCCGGAAGATTCCTGACCTCCCGTCAATTCGCCTCGTTGGCCGAGATGTTGGTGCCCTCGGCGTCGATGTCCGGGAGGATCCGGTCCAGCCGGCGCGGGGTCCACCAGGCGCCGCCGCGCGCACCACTCGCCCAACCGCCGCAACCGGCCCCGGCCCTTCTCCGGAACGGACCCTGACACGGTGTCGGACGAGGACATCGCCCCTCCCTGTGACATGGCCGAACCCACCCGGACGCCACTGTCCGGCCCCACCCCGGTGCACCTGCCCGGCCGCCTCCCCGCCCGCCGAACATGTCGTCGACGGCGTCCTCGGTCGTCGTCCTCGGGCGTCGCCATCGCGGTCCTCCTGCCGTCGCGGGGGACTCGCTTCCCGTGGCGGCGTTCACGAACGGGGTCCTCACACGGCGGTGAGCACGATCTTGCCCCGGAGGTGTCCGCGCGCGGCTCGTTCGTGTGCCTTCCGGGCGTCCGCGAGCGGGAAGGTGCTGTCGATGGCGACGCGGAGCGTGCCCGTGTCGAGCAGGCGGCCGAGTTCTCCGAGCTGCCGGCCGTTCGAGCGCACCTGGGTGATCGAGGTCGTGACGCCCAGCCTCGTGACCTCCGCCGGGTCGTACGTGGCGATGAAGACGAAGTGCAGCGCGCCGCCGCGCCTGAGCGTCCGCAGGAAGCGGCCGCTGCCGGGGCCGCCGACGGTGTCGAGCACCAGGTCGACGTCCCGGACGGCCTCCTCGGGGCGGGTCTTGGTGTAGTCGACGAACTCGTCGGCGCCGAGCTCGCGCAGGAACTGCTCGTGCGCGCCCGAGGCGACCGCGATGACGCGCGCGCCCTTCCACTTGGCGAGTTGCAGGCCCAGGTGCCCCACGCCGCCGGCTGCGCCGTTGACCAGCACCGTCATCCCGGCCTCCAACGGTACGGGGCGGTGCTGCGCCGGCTGGAGGGGGTTGGGGTGGTCGTGCCCGAGTTCCACCAGGTACTGCCACGCGGTGAGCCCCGACATGGCCGCCCCCGCGGCGTGCACGTGATCGACGCCGGCCGGCTTGCGGGCCAGGTCGGCGGCGGGCGCCGCCACGTACTCGGCGTACGCGCGGCCGTCGAAGCTCGGGAAGCGGAGCATGCCGAAGACCTCGTCGCCGACGGAGAAGTCCGTCACGTCCTCGGCGACCGCCGCGACGACGCCCGACACGTCCGACCCCGGAACGGCGGGGAGGCTCACGGGCGGCCTCAGTTCGGGGGGAATGCCGGGCATCCCGTCGCGCAGGTACCAGTCCGGGGGGTTGAGGCCGACGGCGTGGACGCGCACGAGCACCTCGCCCGGCTGCGGCCGGGGGATCGGCACTTCGTCGTGGCGCAGTACCTCGGGGCCGCCGAACTCGTGCAGTCGGATCGCCCTCATCGTCTTCGCCGACATGGAGATTCTCCCTCTTTCCCGCAGGCGGGCTAGGCTAGGCGTAGCACTGCTACGTGTTTCCGTAGCAGTGGTACGAATATATGTAGCAGTGCTACGGCTGTCAAAGGAGGACCCTTGCGGGCCGATGCCAGGAAGAACCGCGACCAGCTGCTCGCCGTCGCGGGCGTCGTCGTCGCCGAGCAGGGCGCCGACGCGTCCCTGCGCGACATCGCCCGGAGGGCCGACGTCGCCCTCCCCACGCTCTACCGCCACTTCCCGACCCGGGAGGCGTTGCTCGACGCCCTGCTCCGGGAGAGCTTCGACGGGCTGGCGGAACGGGCGGCCGCACTCGAAGCCTCGGACCCGCCCGAGGACGCTCTCGTCACCTGGCTGCGCGACTGCGTCGCGGTCGCACGCGAGTACCGGGGCGTCACCGAGCTGATGGCGGCCGCCATCGAGGACACCGGTTCCGCGCTCCACGCCTCGTGCGTCACCATGCGCGCGGCGGGCACCCGGCTCCTCGCCCGGGCCCAGGCCGCGGGCGCCGCACGGGCCGACCTCGACGGCACGGAACTGTTCGCCCTCGTCGCAGCCCTCGCGTGGCTCGGCGACCAGGGCTCGTTCGCACCGCGCGCCGACCACCTCTTCACCGTGGTCGCGGACGCGGTCCTGGCCGGAGGAACGGACCGCGGGATCGGGGCGGAGCGCCGCTGACGCCCGGCCGAACACGGGCGCCACCGCCCCCGGCCCCACCACCACCCCCAGCCCCCAGCCCCGCCGCCGTCCCCAACTCCGCTCCCGCCGGAGGCTGCTAGCATCGGCGCCGTCGCGACTGGCGAGAGGTGGAGCACCACCGGGGAGCGGCGCCGCACAGCACGGGACCGGCACCGTCCGCCTGGGTGTCCTCCGAAGCCGACACGCGACTTCACGGAGGGGGCCACCACCATGGACCTTCGGTACGGAATCAACCCGCAGAACACCCGCGCCCGGATCGAGCCGCTGCCCGGCACCGACCTGCCGCTGCGCCTGCTCAACGGACAGCCCTCGTACGTCAACCTGCTGGACGCGCTGAACGCCTGGCAGCTCGTCAGCGAGGCCGCGGCCCTGTTCGGCCGCCCCGCTGCCGCCTCCTTCAAGCACGTCTCCCCGGCCGGCGCCGCCCTCGCCGGACCGGTCGACCGGGCCGCCGCCGAACCGTACGGCCTCGACCCGGCCACCGTCGGCCCGCTCACCTCCGCCTACCTGCGGGCCCGCGACGCCGACCCGAAGTCCTCCTACGGCGACCTCGTCGCGGTCTCGCACGAGGTCGACCTCGAACTCGCCGACCTGCTCGCCCGGGTGGTCTCCGACGGCATCGTCGCCCCCGGCTACGCGCCCGGCGTGCTCGACGTGCTGGCCCGGAAGAAGAACGGCCGCTACCTCGTCCTGGAGGCCCGCCCCGGTTGCACCCCGCCCGCCGTCGAGACCCGCGAGGTGCACGGCGTGCGCCTGGTCCAGGACACCGACACCACCCCGCTCACCGCCGCCCTGCTCGCCGACGTCCGGGTCGGCGCGCTCACCCCGGCCGCCGCCGACGACCTGCTGCTCGGCCTGGCCGTGCTGCGCCGCACCCAGTCCAACTCGGTCTGCTACCTGCGCGGCGGCGCGGCCCTGGGCATCGGCGCCGGCCAGCAGTCCCGGGTCGACTGCACCCGGCTGGCCGGCGCCAAGACCGACACCTGGTGGCTGCGCCGCCACCCGGCCGTCCGGGCCCTCGACTTCCGCCCCGAGGTCCGCCGGCAGGACCGGATCAACTGGCAGATCCGCTACCTGAAGGGCGACTTGACGCCCGACGAGCGCGCCCGCTTCGCCGCCGCCCTGCGCGACGGCGACGTCCCCGACGAGCTCGGCCCGGACGAACGCGCCCGCTGGGCGGCCGAGTTGGACGGCGTCGCCTTCGTCTCCGACGGCTGCCTGCCGTTCCGCGACAACGTCGACCACGCCCGCCGCCACGGCGTCACCGCGATCGCCGAACCCGGCGGCTCCCTGCGCTCCGCCGAGGTCGAGACGGCCTGCGCCGAGCACGGCATCACGCTGGTGCGCACCGGCCTGCGGCTGTTCCACCACTGACCCGCCGCGACCGTGCGGCCGCACAGCCTCACGGCCGGTGCGGCGGGGTGATCCGGGCGGTCCAGGCCCGCTGCTCGGGGGTGTCCGGCACGGTCAGGCCGCGGGCCCGGGCGATCCGGGCCCAGGTGTCGTCCGGGTCCGCGCCGGAGCGGACCAGGACGGCGGCCGCCAGCAGCGAGGAGCGGCCGATCCCGGCCCGGCAGTGCACCACCAGGTGGCCGCCCGCGGCCAGCCGCCGGGCCAACCCGTCCAGCACCGGCAGGACTTCGGACGGGGCGGGGACGGTGCGGTCCGGGATCGGGACGGCGGTGAAGCGCAGCCCGGCGGCGCGGGCGAGGGACGGTTCCGCGTCCAGTCCGAGCTCGGCGCACTCGGCCGGGGTGAGCGCGCTGACCAGCTCGCTCACCCCGAGGGCGGCCAGCGCGGCCAGCTCCTCCGCGAGCCAGTCGCCGCCGCGCGGCCGGGCCATGGTGCTGATCCGGCCGGGGCCGGAGCGGTCGATCGTGAACAGGGTGGGACGCATGGCGGGGCCGACCTCCGGGCGGGGCAGGGGCGTTCGGCCGCGCGGGAGGGCGTCGGCCGGTGTGGTGCGGTGTGGTGCGCTGCGGTGTGCAGTGCGCTGCGGTGCGATACCGGCCCGGCGGTCGGCAGGACAGCGGACCGGGGCGTCGGCAGCAGGGAACGGCAGCGGGAAACGGCAGCGGGGAACGGCCGGCCGGCCGGGCACGCGCGGACGGACGGGCGCGGCGCGGCGGCGGGCGGTGCACCGAGGCTAGCACCACCCGCCGGGCGCGGGGAGGAGGGTCCGTTCGGGCCGGGGCGGCCGTTCAGGGCCGGCCGGGGCCGTTCAGGACCGGGACGTGCCGAGGAAGCGCAGCACGGCCAGGACGCGGCGGTGGCCGCTGTCGGCGACCGGGAGGTCGAGCTTGGCGAAGATGTTGTTGATGTGCTTGGCGACCGCGCTCTCACTGATCGTCAGGGTCTCCGCGATGCCGACGTTGGAGTGCCCCTCCGCCATCAGGGCCAGGACGTCCCGTTCGCGCGGGGTCAGCCGTTCCAGCGGGTCGTTGCTGCGGCGCAGCAGCAGTTGGGCGACGACCTGCGGGTCCAGTGCGGTGCCGCCCCCGGCGACCCGGCGGACCGTCTCCACGAACTCCGTGACGTCGGCCACGCGCTGCTTGAGCAGGTAGCCGACGCCGCTGGTGTCGGCGGACAGCAGGTCGGCCGCGTAGCGCTCCTCGACGTACTGGGAGAGCAGCACCACCGCCGTCCCCGGCCGCCTGCGGCGGATCTCCAGGGCGGCGCGCACCCCCTCGTCGGTGAAGGAGGGCGGCATCCGGACGTCGACCAGGGCGAGTTCGGGCCGGTGCTGCTCGACCGCCGCCAACAGGGACGGCGCGTCGTCGACTTCGGCGACGACCTGGAAGCCGCCCATCTCCAGGACCTTGACCAGGCCGACCCGGAGCAGCACCGAGTCCTCGGCGATCACCGCGCGCACGGCAGCTCCGCGGTCACGGTGGTGGGGCCGCCCACGGGGCTGCTCACGTGGAAGGAGCCGTCGATCGCGTCGACCCGTTTGGCCAGCCCGCCCAGCCCCGTCCCGGCGGAGGGGTCGGCGCCGCCGAGCCCGTCGTCCGTGACGTTCACCCGCAGCACCGAACCGACCTGTCTGACCGTCACCTCGGTGCGGGTCGCCCCGGCGTGCTTGATCACGTTGGCCAGGGCCTCGGAGATCACGAAGTAGGCCACCGACTCCACGCCGGGCGGCACCCGTTCGTCGAGGTCGACCCGCAGGCGCACCGGCAGGGGGAGTCGGGCGGCCAGGCCGGACAGGGCCGCGTCCAGCCCGCGGTCCTCCAGCACGGCGGGGTGCAGCCCCCGTACCAGGTCGTTGAGTTCGGCGATCGCGTGCTTGGCCTCCAGGTGGGCTTCGGCGACCGCCGCGCGGGCCCCGTCGGGCAGGTCGGGGGTGGTGGCCAGGACCAGGCCGAGGTTGACGGCGAGCGAGACCAGCCGTTGCTGGGTGCCGTCGTGCAGGTCCCGTTCTATTCGGCGGCGCTCGGCGTCGACCGCCTCGATCAGGCCGGTACGGCTCTCCGCCAGGTGCTCGACCCGCTGCTGGAGCCGTTGGGACCGGCTGGGGCCGAGCAGGGCCGCGGCCGCGCGGGACTCGCCCCGGGCGGCCGCGCCCGCCACCCAGGGCAGGGCGCCCAGCAGGAGCAGCCCGCCCAGCGTGTACCACGGCAGTTGCGTCGCGTACTCGAGCCAGCCCCCGCGCTCCCGCGCGGGCACCGACCAGGCCCAGCCGTAGGCGGTGGCGCCGGCCAGGCCCGCGACGGCGGCGGCCAGCACCAGCAGCTCCGCGGCGGCCAGCAGCGGGCCGAGCAGCAGGTGGTAGCCGACCTGGCGCCAGGTCTGCGCCGAGGTCAGCCAGCTGAGCGCCTGCCGGGCCGCCACCGCCCACGACCACGGCTCGGGAGCGGGCGCCGGGGGCACCACGTCCACCCCGAGGAGGATGCGGTGGCGGACCCGCTGGACGGCCGTCACCAGCGGGGTGCCGAGCACGATCAGGAGGACCGCCACCTCCAGGGCCGGTTTCCAGTGCCCCGTCCGGGCCATGAACGTCGCGGCCCAGGCCCACACCGGGACCAGGGCCAGGTGCGGCAGGACGCCGGTGGCCAGGAAGCCGGCGTCACGCCGCGCCCGCCGGGCCAGGAGTGCCGGGCGCCTCAGCCCGGGTCGAATCATCACAGCTCGACGGTAGGTCACCGCCGCGGGAGCACACCATGAAGCCCGCACCCGACTTCATGGTGAACCCTGCACCACCCCGCACCACCCTGGACCACCCCGCACCGCCCAGCTCAGCCGCTGCTCGGCCCGGCTCGGCCGCTGCTCGGTCCCGCCCGGCCCCCGCCCGGCCCCCGCCCGGCCCCCGCCCGGCCCGGGCTCAGCCCCCGCCGTGCCCGGGCTCAGCCCCCGCCGGGCCCGGGCTCAGCCCCCGTCGGGCCCGGCGGTGCGCTCGACCAGGCCCTGGAGGCCGTCCAGCACGCAGGCCAGCCCGAAGGCGAGCGGGTCCGCCGGAGCGGGGGCGGGGGCGAAGGCCCCGGCCGCGGCGGCGCGGGTGAGCGCGGGGAAGCGGTCGGCGTGCCGGGCCAGCTGGTCGGCGGTGAGCCGGTCCCACTCCCGGTCGCCCTCCTCGGTGCGGTCCAGGGACTCCTGGGTGAGGCTGCGCACCAGGCTGAGCACCAGGATCGCGGCGTCGTGCCGCTGCCGGGCGTCGAGTCCGGTGGGTTCGAGGGCGGCCAGCGCGCCGTCCAGCCAGGCCACTTGGCGCGGGCCCATGGCGTGCCGGCGCAGGCCGGTCGCGGTCAGGATCCAGGGGTGGGCGCGGTAGACGTCCCAGCAGGCGCGGGCCCAGACCTCCAGGCGGGGCCGCCAGCCGCCCGGCACCGCGTCGAGGGCGGGCGGGTCGCCGAGCACGGTGTCGACCATCAGGTCGACGAGGTCGGGCTTGCCGGGGACGTAGCGGTAGAGCGCCATCGTGGTGACCCCGAGCGCCTCGGCGACCCGCTGCATCGAGAGCGCCTCCAGCCCCTCGGCGTCGGCGACCGCGACGCCGTGCCGGGCCACCTCGGCGGGCGTGAACTTCGGCCTGGGCCCGCGCCGGGGGCGCTCCTCGGCCTCGCCCCACAGCAGCGCCAGGCTGACGTTCGGGTCCCGCTGGCTCTCCTTGTTCGCCGGCACGCGACCGGCCTCCTCTCCGTCCGGGCCGCGGGCGGTCGGCCGGGTGCCGACGGCCGTCCGACCGCGGTGTTGCCAACCGCCCAACAACTGCGTATAACTTACACAGTAATCAGCTGTGTATGACATACACAGTTAACGGACCTGCATCCCTGGAGACCCGCGTGCTCATCGCCGCCGCCCTCACCGCCGCCGCCGCCGCGACCCCCGTCGCCGGACTCCTCGCCCACCGCGCCGCCGTCCGGGCCGGCCGCGCCCGCGACCTGCGCATCGACACCGGACGGGGCGTCGACGAGAGCCACTTCGCCCCGATCGGCGGCCTCGACCAGTGGATCTCGGTACGCGGCCAGGACCGCGCCAACCCCGTCGTGCTGGAACTGCACGGCGGCCCCGGCTCCTCCAACGCCGTCCTCGCCCACCTCTCCCGCGACTGGGAGCGCCACGTCACCCTGGTCCGCTGGGACATGCGCGGCACCGGCAAGACCCTGCGCCGCTCCGGCGCCGACGGCCAGGGCGAACTCACCTTCGACCGGCTGCTGCGGGACGCCGTCGAGGTGATCGAGCACGTCCGCGCCCGCCTCGGCGTCACCCGGGTCGTCCTGCTGGGCTGCTCCTTCGGCAGCGCCCTCGGCCTGCGGATCGCCCGCAGCCGCCCCGACCTGGTCTCCGCCTACGTCGGCACCGACCAGAAGATCTTCGACGGCGGCCGCGACACCACCGACTACCACGACGCGCTGGAGCGCCTCGACCGGGCCGGCAAGAAGAAGGAGGCCGCCGCCGTCCGGGCGGCGGGCCCCGACCAACGGGCCTGGAGCGCCGAGCAGTTCGCCCACTTCAACCGCTTCGCCGCCGCCACCGACCCGTACACCTTCGCCGCGATGAAGTCCGTGGTGACGAAGTCGCTCTGGTACTCCCCGCTGCACTCCCTGCCCGAACTCGGCACCTTCTTCAGGAGCTTCCTGGTCTCCGCCGCCGTCCTCCCCGGCACCGCCGCCCTCGACGACCACGCCGACGGCACCCGCTTCGACGTCCCCTTCTTCCTCGTCCAGGGCGCCCGCGACCTGGTCAACACCCCCGCCCGCGCCCGCGCCTTCTACGACCGGGTCCAGGCCCCCGCCAAGTCCTTCACCCTGATCGAGGAAGCCGGCCACTTCGCCGTCTACCGCCGCCCCGACCTCTTCCTCGACCTCCTGCGCACCACCGTCCTGCCCGCCCTCCCCACCACCCGGTGAGTCCCGGCGGACGGCGGGAACCCGGCCCCGCCGCCGGGCCGTTCACCCTGGACACCGGGGAACCGGACGGCCGTGGTCGCGGGAGGGGTGGGCGCTGGTGGCGGGGATCGACGTCGGGCGGGTGCGGCGGGAGACGGCCGGGGTCGGGCGGGTGGTGCACCTCGACAACGCGGGGGCGGCGCTGCAGCCCCGGCCGGTGGTGGACGCGGTGGTGGAGCACCTGCGGCTGGAGGAGGAGGTCGGGGGGTACGAGGCGGCGCGGCGGCAGGCCGGGCGGATCGAGCGGACGTACGACGCGCTGGCCGGGCTGATCGGCGCCGGACGGGACGACATCGCCCTGGTGGAGAACGCCACCAGGGCCTGGGACATGGCGTTCTACGCGCTGCCCTGGGCGCCGGGCGACCGGATCCTGACGGCCCGGGCCGAGTACGCGAGCAACGCCATCGCCTTCCTGCAGACGGCCCGCCGCCACGGGGTGAGCGTGGAGACCGTCCCCGACGACGCCGACGGGCAGCTCGACGTCGACGCGCTGCGCGCGATGGTCGACGAACGGGTGAAACTGATCGCGGTCACCCACGTGCCCACCCAGGGCGGCCTGGTCAACCCGGCCGCCGAGATCGGGAAGGCGGCCCGCGAGGCCGGCGCCGTCTACCTGCTGGACGCCTGCCAGTCCGTCGGCCAACTGCCCCTGGACGTCGGCGAGATCGGCTGCGACCTGCTCACCGCGCCCGGCCGCAAGTTCCTGCGCGGCCCGCGCGGCACCGGCTTCCTGTACTGCTCGCCGCGGATCCGCGCCCGGCTGGAACCCCCGTTCCTCGACCTGCACGCGGCGACCTGGACCTCGGCGGACAGCTACCGGGTCCGCGCCGACGCCCGCCGGTTCGAGAGCTGGGAGGCCAACCACGCCGCCCGGATCGGCCTCGGCGTCGCCGCCGAGTACGCCCTCGCCCTCGGCCCGGACGCGATCGCCGAGCGCGCCACCCGCCTGGGCGCAGCCCTGCGCGAGCGCCTGCGGGCCCGCCCCGGGGTGCGGGTGCACGACCGGGGCGCGCGCCGGTGCGCCATCGTCACCTTCACCGTCGAGGGCCGCGACAGCCAGGACGTCGCCGGTGCCCTCCGCGCCGCCGGCGTCAACGTCTCGGTCTCCCTCGCCGAGTACGCCCGCTGGGACTTCGACGCCCGCTCGCTCACCTCGGTCGTCCGCGCCTCGCCGCACTACTACAACACCGAGGCCGAACTCGACCGCCTGGTCGCGGCGCTGCCCGCCCCGGTGGCGGGGCCGACGGGGGCGTAGCGGGGGTCAGACCCCGGTGCCGGAACCGAGGCCGGGGGTGGGGCCGGAACCGAGGCCGGGGGTGGGGCCGGAACCGAGGCCGGGGGTGGGGCCGGAACCGAGGCCGGGGGTGGGGCCGGAACCGAGGCCGGGGGTGGGGCCGGAACCGAGGCCGGGGGTGGGGCCGGGGGCGGGTTCCGGGGGTGCGGGGCGGCCGGCGAGGCCGTGCAGGAGGAGGTCGGTGAGGGTGTCGACCACCTCGGCGTCGCCGTGGGCCGGGTGGTCGGTGGTGAGCAGGGCGTAGGAGAGCATGCCGAGCATCGCGCCCATCGCCGGGGCGAGCAGGGCGGGGTCGCCGGGGAGGGGGCGGCCCTGCTCGCGGAGGTAGTCGAGGTGGTCGCGCAGGACGTCGGTGTCCGCGGTGAGGCGCTGCCAGGCCCGGCCGGAGCGGGGGCCCTCGGCGACGATCGATTCGAACAGGGCGATGGTGACCGGGAGGTGGTCGCGCATCGCCTGCCAGGACGCGCCCAGGTGCGCGTGCAGCTGGGACCGGTCGCCGAGGTCGTGGTCGCGCGGGTGGACCTGCGCGACCACCTGCTCGCGGGCCTGGGTGCGGGCGTCGTCGAGCAGGGCCCGCAGCAGTTCGTCCTTGTCGGCGAAGTGCGCGTAGAACGAGCCGGTGGCCCGGCCGGCCGCCGCGGTGATGTCGGTGATCTTCGTGTTGAGGTAGCCGCGTTCGACGAACTGCCGCCGGGCCGCCTCCAGCAGTGCCGCCCTGGTCTCCGCCGCCTGCGCCTTGCGCACGCTCATCGCGTCCGGCCTCCCTCGCCTCGTCCTGGCCCGTGCCCCGGCCTGTGCCCCGGCCCGTTCCGGCCGGGCCTTGACCCGCCGCTCGTGCGGACATCATACTGACGGCCGGTTCAGTGAATGCTGATTCATTGAACGAGGATTCAGTGAGGGGTGGGCACATGAAGGCGGTAGTGATCGGCGCGGGAGTGGCCGGGGCGGCGAGCGCGATCGCGCTGCGCCGGATCGGCGCCGAGGTGACGGTGTACGAGGCGTACCCGGACCCGGCGGGACCGGTCGGGGCGTTCCTGAGCCTGGCCGTCAACGGCCTGCGGGCGCTGGAGTCGCTGGGCTGCCTGGAGGCGGTGCGGGCGGCGGGCTTCGAGGTCGACCGGCAGCGGATGTGGTCGGGGCGCGGCAAGCTGCTCGGCGACGTCCCGCGCGGCCGGAGGGCGGGCGACCCGCTGCGCAGCGTGACGCTGATGCGGGCCGACCTGGTGGCGGCGCTGCGGGCCGAGGCGGTCCGGCTCGGGGCGCGGATCGTGGTCGGCGAGCGGCTGCACGGGCCCGGTGGGCGGCTGCCCGGTTTTGGCGCGGGGGCGGGGCCGGCGGGCGGGGTGGTCGACGAGGCGGTGGCCGGGGCCGACCTGGTGGTCGGCGCGGACGGGCTGCGCTCGACCGTCCGGCGGATGCTCGACCCGGACGCGCCGTCGCCCGCGTACGCGGGGCTGTACGGCGTCGCGGGCATCGCGCGCGACGTGCCGGAGGCGGGCCCGGGACGGACGTTCAACATGACCTTCGGGCGGCGCGGCGCGTTCGCGCACCTGCCCGCGCCGGACGGCACCGTGTGGTGGTCGGCGCAGATCGCCGACCCCGCCGCACCCGCCGAGATCAAGCTCGGCGCGGAGGAACTGGCCGAGGTGTTCGGGTCCGAGGCGGTGCCCCGGCGGATCCTCGGCGCGACGGAGCGGATCGACGCGGCGACGCTGTTCCACGTCCTGCCGCCGGTGCCGCGCCGCCAGGACGGGCGGTGCGTGCTGGTCGGCGACGCCGCGCACCCGGTGGGCGCGGGGCAGGGCGCCTCCATGGCGCTGGAGGACGCGATCGCGCTCGCCCGGGCCCTGCACTCCGCGTCCGCCCTGCACTCCGGGTCCGGGCTGCACTCCGCGTCCGGCCTGCCTGCCGCGCTGGCCGCCTTCGAGGGCGAACGCGCCGGCCGGGCCGGGAAGCTGGCCCGTGCAGCGGCCGCCAACCGGGACGCCAAGACCGCGGGGCCGCTGGCCTCCCTGGTCCGGGAGGCGGTGATGCCGCTGGTGTTCACCCGGGTGTACACCCGGTCCACGGACTGGCTGTACGACTACCGGCCGGGCGCGCTCCCGCAGTGAGCAGTGAGCAGTGAGCAGTGAGCAGTGGGCAGTGAGCAGCGGAGGAGGGGGAGGGAGAGGGGGAGGCGCGGAGGCGCGGAGGGGGTCAGGCCCGGACGAAGCCGATCTCCACCGAGGCGAGGAACGGCTCGACGCCCACGCAGTGCCAGCCGACCGCCTCCACCGCGCGGATGATGACGTCGATCTCCTTGCGGATCCGCCGCATCGGCACCGGCCGGTCGAGGTCGAAGCCGGCGACGAACGTCAGGTCGCCCCGCTGGTGGGCGGTCCTGGCGTCCGCGACGAGTTTCTGCATCCGCCAGGCGTGGATCAGCCCCATGGGTTCCCTCCCTCCCTCTCGGTCGGTCCCTTCCACTGTTCCAGCTGTTCGTCGATCCGTCAGCGGGGTTGGTGTGTGAGGGAGTTGGGGAGAAAACCGCACCGGCCGACCCCCGGGAAGGGGGGTCGGCCGGTGGTCGGGGGTGCTGCGGTCAGCGGGCGCCGAGCAGGTGCTCGATGGCCAGCTGGTCGAGGCGCTCGAAGGCCATGCCGCGCTCGGCGGCGGCGGTGACGTTGAACTCCTCGAACGCGGAGCGGTCGGCGAGCAGCGCGGACAGGCCGTCGGCGGCGGTCGGCAGGGCGAGCTGGTCGAGGCGGGCGGCGCGCAGCGCCTCCTGCACCTCGGAGTCGGCGCGGAAGGCCAGCGCGCGCTCCTTGAGCAGCAGGTAGTTGCGCATGTTCCCGGCCGCGGACTCCCACACGCCGGCGAAGTCCTCGGTGCGCGGCGGCTTGAAGTCGAAGTGCCGCGGGCCCTGGTAGTCGGACGACTCCAGCAGGTCGACCAGCCAGAACGCCTGCCGCAGGTCGCCCGCGCCGAACCGGAAGTCCTGGTCGTACTTGATGCCGGACTGGCCGTTCAGGTCGATGTGGAACAGCTTGCCCGACCACAGCGCCTGGGCGATGCCGTGCGGGAAGTTCAGGCCCGCCATCTGCTCGTGGCCGACCTCCGGGTTGAGGCCGACCAGCTCCGGGCGCTCCAGGCGCTCGATGAACGCCAGCGCGTGGCCGATGGTCGGCAGCAGGATGTCGCCGCGCGGCTCGTTCGGCTTCGGCTCGATGGCGAAGCGCAGGTCGTAGCCCTGCTCCGTGACGTAGTCGCCGAGCAGGTCGAAGGCCTCCTTGAGCCGGTCCAGCGCCACCCGGACGTCCTTGGAGGCGCCGTGCTCCGC
Source organism: Kitasatospora sp. YST-16 (assembly GCF_026802215.1). NCBI lineage: Bacteria > Bacillati > Actinomycetota > Actinomycetes > Kitasatosporales > Streptomycetaceae > Kitasatospora > Kitasatospora sp. YST-16. The sequence goes on along the minus strand of NZ_CP113837.1, from coordinate 519,499 downwards.
GCCCTCCCGGCCGCCCCACGCGACGTACACGGTGGCGCCCAGCTCGACCGCCAGGTCGATGTTGCGGATGGTCTTGCGCAGCGCGTAGCGGCGCACGTCGCGGTCGTTGGCGGTGAACGCGCCGTCCTTGAAGACCGGGTGGGTGAACAGGTTGGTGGTGGCCATCGGCACCTTCAGGCCGGTGGACTCCAGGGCGCCCCGGAAGCGCTTGACGATCGCCTCCCGCTCCGCGTCCGAGGAGCCGAACGGGATCAGGTCGTCGTCGTGGAAGGTCACGCCGTACGCGCCCAGCTCGGCCAGCTTCTGCACCGACTCGACCGGGTCCAGGGCCGGACGGGTGGCGTCGCCGAACGGGTCGCGGCCCTGCCAGCCGACCGTCCACAGACCGAAGGTGAACTTGTCGTCGGGGGTGGGGGTGAGCTGGCTCATCGCGTACTCCAAGCGCTGGTGATCGACCGGGGGGATCGACCGAGGGATCGACCGGTGGCCCGACGCGGATCGGGCCCGGCACCGACGGTAACCCGGATTGGGGGCTATTCGTAAGGCCGGAAGACAAATTAGTATGGCCGAGCCCGTGAGGGGAAGCCCCCACGCGCAACCCCGAAGAAAACCCCTGGCCGGACGACCACGGACCCCTGGCCGGACGACCGCAGACAGGAGCACGCCCATGGCACACCCGCAGGTGGTGATCGGCGTCGACAGCTCGACCCAGTCCACCAAGGCCCTGGCCGTCGACGCCGACACCGGACGCGTCCTCGGCGAAGGCCGCGCCCCCCACCGGGTCGACTCCCGCCACGGCCAGGAGAGCGACCCCGCCCAGTGGTGGGACGCCCTCACCGCCGCCGTCACCGCCACCGGCTGGGCCGACCGCGCCCAGGCCCTGGCCATCGGCGGACAGCAGCACGGCCTCGTCACCCTCGACGCCGCCGGGGCCCCCGTCCGCCCCGCCCTGCTCTGGAACGACGTCCGCTCCGCGCCCCAAGCAGCCGACCTGGTGCGGAAGTTCGGCGCCCAGTGGTGGGCCACCGAGATCGGCAGCGTCCCCGGCGCCTCCTTCACTGCCGCCAAGTGGGCCTGGCTGCGCGCCACCGAACCCGGCAACGCCGACCGCACCGCCGCCGTCCGCCTCCCGCACGACTACCTCACCGAACGCCTCACCGGCACCGCCACCACCGACCGCGGCGACGCCTCCGGCACCGGCTGGTGGACCCCCGACGGCTACCACGCCGCCGTCCTCGACCGGATCGGCCTCGACCCCGCGCTGCTCCCCGCCGTCACCCCGGCCGGCACCCCCGCCGGACACGCCCTCCCCGGCGGACCGCTGCGCCCCGGCACCCCGATCGCCACCGGCACCGGCGACAACATGGCCGCCGCCCTCGGCCTCGGCCTCACCACCGGCACCCCCGTGCTCAGTCTCGGCACCTCCGGCACCGTCTACACCGTCGCCCGCCACCGCCCCGCCGACCCCACCGGCACCGTCGCGGGCTTCGCCGACGCCCTCGACGGCTGGCTCCCGCTCGCCTGCACCCTCAACTGCACCCTCGCCGTCGACCGGATCGCCACCCTGCTCGGCCGCGACCGCCAGGACGTCGAACCCGGCGGCAGCGCCGTCCTGCTGCCCTACCTCGACGGCGAACGCACCCCCGCCCTCCCGCACGCCAGCGGCCTGCTGCACGGCCTGCGCCACGACACCACCCCCGGCCAGCTCCTCCAGGCCGCCTACGACGGCGCCGCGTACTCGCTGCTCGCCGCCCTCGACGACGTCCTCGCCGTCGACGGCCCCGAGGCGGTCGACCCCGAGCAGCCGATCCTGCTGATCGGCGGCGGCGCCCAGGGCCGGGCCTGGCAGGACACCGTCCGCCGGCTCTCCGGCCGCCCCGTCCAACTGCCCGCCGCCCGCGAACTGGTGGCCCTCGGCGCCGCCGCCCAGGCCGCCGCCCTGCTCACCGGCGAGCGCGCCGACGCCGTCGCCCGCCGCTGGGGCACCGCCGACGGCCCGGTGCTGCCCGCCCTCGCCCGGGACGACGCGGCCCTCGAACGGATCGGGACTACCATTTCGCAGACGGCCGTCCTCCAGGGGGACGGCCCGCGGTGACGCCCACCGGGCCGGTCGGCCGCCGGTGACGACACCGGCACCGACCGGCCCGGGCCGTCCGGACGGCCGACAGGTGATGGCCGGACGGCCGGCAGGTGATGGCCGGACGGCCGGCAGGTGATGGCCGGGCGGCTGCGGTCGGGCGGTCGCCGGTCGCCGGTCGCCGGTCGCCGGTCGGCGGTCGGGCAGGGACAGGGCCGGCAGCGGTCAACGGACAGGCGGCGGGCCGCGGCGGCCCGGCGGACGACGGTACGGCGCGGACAGCGACGCGGACAGCGGCGCGGAGGGACGGGGCAGACGTGGCAGCGGACGGGCAGCAGACGGCCGACGGCGACCTGGCGGCCAGGCGTGGACCCGCCTCGCAGCAGGACATGCGGCGGCAGAACCTCGCCCTGGTGATGCGCACCGTCGCCGCCGCCCACCCGCTCTCCCGCGCCGACGTGGCCGGCCGCACCGGGCTGACCCGCACCGCCGTCTCCAGCCTGGTCGACGAACTCATCGGCGGCGGCCTGCTGCTGGAGGGCGAACTGGAGCGCAGCGGCCGGGTCGGCCGCCCCGGCCGGGCCCTGGTGCTGAACGGGAACGGCCCGGCCGGGCTGGGCCTGGAGATCGGCGTGGAACACCTCAGCGCCTGCGTCCTCGACCTGCGCGGCGAGGTCCGGGTCGAACTGCACCGCCCCGCCCCCAACGCGGGCCGCCCCGCCGAGCAGACCATCGCCGAACTCGCCGAACTCGCCGCCCTGGCCGAACGCGAGGCCGTCGAACTCGGCCTGCGGGTGGTCGGCCGGGTGCTCGCCGTCCCCGGCAGCGTCCCGCTGGACGACCCCACCAGCCGGGTCGAGCACGCCCCAAACCTGGGCTGGCACCAGGTCGACGTCGCCGAGCTGTGGCCCGGCCCCGGCACCGCCCCCACCGTCGGGAACGAGGCCAACCTCGGCGCGCTCGCCGAACTCTGGCAGGGCACCGGCAGCGGCACCTTCGTGCACGTCTCGGCCGGCGAGGGCATCGGCGGCGCGCTCGTCCTGGACGGGCGGCTGTTCCCCGGCGTCCGGGGCTTCGCCGGCGAACTCGGCCACCTCACCGTCCGCCCCGACGGCCGCACCTGCTCCTGCGGCGCCCGCGGCTGCCTCGAACCGTACGCGGGCCTGGCCGCCGTGCTCCGCTCCGCCGGGTTCACCGACGAACTCGACGAGCCCTACGAGCCCTACGAGCCCTACGAGCCCGACGAACCGGCCGAATTGGCCGAACCGGCCGAGCCGGTCGCGCCGGACGGGGGACCGCGCCTGACGAGCCGTCAGGAGCGCGATCCCATCGCGGAGTTGGCCCGCCGCGCGGAGGCGGGCGACCCGGACACCCGGCGCGCGCTCCAGCACGCCGGCACCGCGCTCGGCACCGCGCTGGCCGCCGCGGTCAACCTGGTCGACCCCGACTCGCTGGTCCTCGGCGGCGGCTACGCCGACCTCGCGCAGTGGCTGCTGCCCGCGATGCGGACCGAGCTGGCGGCGCTGATCCGGGTCCGCCCCTGGCCCGAAGAGGCCCTGCGCGCCTCGCCGTTGGGCCGCCGCGGCCCCGTCCTCGGCGCGGCCCTGGTCACCGTCCGCAGTCTGCACACCGACCCGGCCGGACTCTGGCTGCCCGAGGCCGTCTGACCGGCTCCCGGCAGGTGTCTGCGGCGGGGGAGTCCACCGGTGGCCGGACGCGTGGTGCTGGGCGGGTGCGTCCGGCCACCGGAGCGTGGGGGCCGGGAGACCGGCGGGGAGAGGCCGAAAGGAGTCAGCGGGGGAGAGGCCGGGAGGGGTCAGCGGGGGAGGGGCGCCGAGCGCAGGCCGCGGGCGGCGAGCGCGGTCAGGACGGCGGGCAGTGCGGTGACGGTGTTGCGGTTGCCGTGGTCGTGCAGCAGCACGGTGTCGCCCGGGCGGGCCGCGGCCACCGCGGCGGCGACCTCGGCGGGCGGCACGCCGTTCCAGTCGAGGGTGTCGACGTCCCAGAGCGTCTCGGTCAGGCCCGCCGCGGCGGCCAGCTCGCGGATCGCCGGGCCGGTGTCCCCGTACGGCGGGCGGAACAGCGTCGGCGGGCGGCCGGTGAGCGCGGTCAGCACCCGGTTGGTGCGTTCGATCTCCTCCCGGGCGGCGGGCAGCGGCAGGCCGGGCAGCGACGGGTGCGACCAGCTGTGGTTGCCGATCGCCATCCCGGCCCGGTCGAGGGCGCGGACCAGTTCGGGGTACCGCTCGGCCTGCTCGCCGCACAGGAAGAAGGTCGCGCGGTGGCCGGCGGCGGTGAGCGCGGTGAGCAGCTCCGGAGTGGAGTCCGGGTGCGGGCCGTCGTCGAAGGTCAGTGCGAGGGTGCCGGACGGCGGCTGCGGCAGCCGGGACGGCGGACCGTCCGCGGTGTCGGTCAGGGCGGCCGGATCGGCCATGGTGCTCCCCCTCCTGGTGCTCGGCACCCGTGCTCGCTGCTCGCTGTCCGTCGCTCGCCGTCCGGCACCCAGGTGGGTGCGAAAGTTTCGAACTTCGGTCGAATGTTACGGTGCGACCCGGACGACGGTAGGGGAGCCCGGCGGGGGCGTCAACCACTCGCGCGCGGCCCGGACGGTCCGGGCCGCGCGCGTGGTCGGGGCGGGATGGAGGTGTCGCTCAGTCGCCGGCCGGCGGCGGGGCGGTGCTGGCGCGGACGACCAGGCTGGTGGCGAGGTCGACGCGGGTGGCGGCGGGGTGCTCGCCGCGGCCCAGCCCGATCGCCAGCCGGGCCGCGGTCTCGGCCATCTCCACCAGCGGCTGGCGCACCGTGGTGAGCGGCGGGCCGACCCAGCGGGCCAGCGGCAGGTCGTCGAATCCGACCACCGAGAGGTCCTCCGGCACCCGCAGGCCGAGCTCGCGGGCGGCCTCGTACACGCCGAGGGCCTGCAGGTCGTTGCCCGCGAAGATCGCGGTGGGCCGGTCGGGCCGGGTGAGCAGGGTGCGGGCGGCGGCGTACCCGGCCTCGTGGTGGAAGTTGCCCTCCAGGATCAGCTCCGGGTCCACCGGCAGCCGGGCGGTGCCCAGCGCGGTGCGGTAGCCGTCGATCCGGGCGCGGCTGCACATCATGCCGGACGGCCCGGAGATCATGCCGATCCGGCGGTGGCCGAGGTCGAGCAGGTGGCGGGTGGCGGCCAGGCCGCCCTGCCAGTTGCCGGTGCCGACCGCGGGCACCCCCTCGGCCGGGTCGCCGGCCGGGTCCAGCACCACGAACGGGATGTCCCGGCTGGTCAGTTGGTCGCGCTGGGCGGCGTCCAGCTCGGACAGCACCAGCACCACCCCGGCCGGCCGCCGGGCCAGCACGCCGTCCACCCAGGTCTGCCCCGGGGTGAGCCGCCCCGCGGACTCGGAGAGCACCACGCTCAGCCCCTCGTCCCGGGCGACGTTCTCCACCCCCCGGATCACCTCCATCGCCCAGGCGCTGTCGAGCTGGTGGAACACCAGGTCGAGCAGCCGGGACGGCGGCGCGGCGGTGCGGCGGCGCTGGTAGCCGGTGCGGCGCAGGATCTCCTCGACCTTGGCCCGGGTGGCGGGCGCGACGTCGGCCCGGCCGTTCAGCACCTTCGAAACTGTCGGCGCCGAGACGCCGGCCGCCCGGGCGATCTCCGACAGGGTCGGTGCGGGGTCGGGTTCGAGTTCTGCAGCGCTCATGGCACGGATAGTAGCGCCCCCGGAAGGCGGGGCGGGGCGGTATACGAACCGCGGGGACCGGCGGTGGGCGGCCCTGGCCCGGACGTATGCGTGTCGTAGCACCGTCGAAACATTCATTTTACCAACGAAATTTGTCGGCAGACTGGGGGCGGATCCGTTCGGTCCGCTCGCTCGGGCCGCTCGCTCGGTCCGCTGTCGGGAAGCCGTACACCGTCCAGTCGCCAGGGCCTGCGCACCCTGGGCGGGGCGGGAGCGGCGGACGCCGTGCCGGTGCTGTTCCGGGCGAGCTTCCTCGACCCGGCGACCGTCGCCGCCCGCCCCGACCGCCGGGCCTGGCGCCTCCCGCTGCTCCCCGCCCCCTCACCCGCACCAGCCTCGCGGCCACCGGCCACCGGCCACGGCGCGAAGACCTTCATTGACGAGCGCCTCGTCCTGGAGGCCAAACGCCTGCTGCTGCACAGCAGTTCGACCGCGGCGGCGATCGGCGACCGCCTCGGCTCCCCCTCCACCACCGTCTTCACCCGCTTCTTCCGCCACCGCACCGGCGAGACCCCGGCCGCCTTCCGCGCCCGGGCCCGGCTCACGGCCGGGGCGGCGGACGGCTGAGCCGCGTCCGCGTCCGCGTCCGCGCCCGGGTGCGGGCCCGGACGGCGGGGGCCAGGGGGTCAGGAGGACGGGAGCATGGCGCGGCGGCCGGGGGCGGCGGGGGACTGGGTGGTCATGCCGCCGTCGACGACGAGGAGTTGGCCGGTGAGGTAGCGGGACTCGTCGGAGGCGAGGAAGACCATGGTGTGGGCGATGTCCTCGGGGGCGCCGAGGTAGGGCAGGGCGTTGACGGCGAGCAGCGAGTCGATGACCGGCTGGGGGAGGTTGTCGCGCAGGGCGGGGGTGAGGACGGCGCCGGGGGCGATCGCGTTGCAGCGGACGCGCTGCGGGCCGTACTGGACGGCGATGGACTTGGTGATGCTGACCACCGCGGCCTTGACCGCCCCGTACGCGGTCTGGGTGACGTCGCCGACTAGGGCGGCGACCGAGGCGGTGTTGATGATGGAGCCGCCGCCGGCCCGGATCAGGTGCGGCAGGGCGAGGCGGGAGCCGATCAGGGTGGAGCGGACGTTGCGGGCGACCGCCCGGTCGAACTCCTCGAAGTCCATCCGCAGCAGGTCGAGGTCGCGGCGCGGGTCGGTGCCGCCGACGTGGTTGCAGAGCACGTCGAGGGTGCCGAACTCGCGGACGGCGGTGGCGAACAGCTCCTCGAGCGAGTGCTCGTCGGTGACGTCGACGGTGACCGGCAGGGCGTGCCGGCCGGCCGCCTCGACCAGGCGGGCGGTCTCCTCGGCGGCTGCACCGTCGTAGTCGGCGGCGACCACCAGGGCGCCCTGGGCGGCCATCAGTTCGGCGGCGGCCCGGCCGATGCCGCTGCCGGCTCCGGTGATCACCGCGACCTTGTCCTTGAGGCGTGCCATGGTGTGCGTCCTTCCGTGGTTCCGGAGGGGAGGGCGGGGGAAACGGGCCGCTCCCCGAGAATATGCAGCATACATATTGTGTGTATGGTGCACATAATATGCATGATACATAGGCTGGGGCGTGCGGGTCGGGGTGCGCGGGCTACGGTGCATGGGTCGGGGCGCAGGCAAAGTGCGGGCAATGGGCGGGCGAACTCCGGGCTCCGTCGAATCGACGGGCGCCGCACTCCGGAAAGCGCCGCCGCATTAACAAGGGAGAACTTCGGGGCGAACAGCGTCGGCGTGGGAGGGATTCCACTTCCGGACTTCCTCCGTGCACACATAGCGTTCGCAGCGTGACGATGTGCGTCCGGTTCGCGGTTCACGCGGGGCGGCAGGGCGTTCGGTGGCGCGGCCGGGGAACGGCTGCGATCCGGCGGAAGATCCGGGGGTAGCGGCGGTGCGCGGGGAGGGCCTGTTCACGGAGCGGGCGCCGAACGGGCGGTTCCAGTGGCAGCTCAAGGCGATGAACGGGCGGGTGGTGGCGGTGTCCTCCTCGGTCCACGAGTCGTCCGCCGACGCCGAACGGGCGTTCGCGGAGCTGGTCGCCCTGGGGCCGGCGCTGGTGGCGCGGATCACCCATGTCCGCGACGGGCTGGGATGGACCTGGGTGGTCCCCGGGCCGCGCGGCAATCCGCTGGTCAAGTCCAGCAGGGCGTACGAGCGTTACGCGACCTGCCAGAACGCGTTCCGGCGGTTCATGGCCCTGGTGGCCCGGATGGCGGAGACTGGCGCGCAGCCCTTGGCCGGTGCGCAACCCGTGGCCGGCGCGCAGCCCGTGACGAGTGCGCGGCCCGCAGTCGTCGGGGGCGTCGGTGCTTCCGGTGGCGAGGGTGCGGGCGGGGTCGGGGGTGGGGTGTGAGCGGAGTGGAGGCCGGCCGCGGCCCCCGGCTGGTGCCGGTGCGCGGGGCGGACGGCCGGGTCGGCTGGTCGCTGGTGGCCGCGAACGGGAGGCGGCTCGCCTCGGCCGTCCGCGCCTACCGCAACGACCGCGAACTCGCCGCTGGGATAGGGGAGTTGCTGGCCGAACGGGCGGCCCTGCGGTTCGTGCTCGGCCAACGCGAGGACCGCCTGTGGGTCTGGACGGCGCACCTTCCCGCCCGCACCACCCGGGCCGGTGCGGGCGGCGGTGAGGCGATCGCCCGCAGCGCCCGGGGCTACCTGCGCCGCGACCAGTGCCGGCAGAGCGTGACCGCCTTCCTCCAGGGCGCCGACCACGTCCAACGGCTGCGCCGCCTGGGCGGCGGCGGGGGATCGGTCCTGCCGTCCGGCTGGTAGTCGGGGTGGCGGTGTCGGTGCCGGTGCCGGTGTCGGTGCCGGTGCCGGTGCCGGTGCCGGTGCCGGTGTCGGTTTCGGTGTCGGGTTGGCGTGGTCAATGAGTTTTGGTACGTCAATCAATTGATGATCATCACTGGCCGTCCTGTTGTCAGGTCAGGTGAGGTCAGGTCAGGTCAGGGCGGGTCAGGCCGGTTCGGTGGTGGATTCGGTGTGCCCGGGTGTGCCCGGGTGCAGGCGGATGCGGGCGTGTGGTGCGGGTTGCGCGGGGCTGGTGCAGCGGGAGTGAAGCGGAGATGGCCGGGGTGACCCCGTGGGCACACCTGGAGAAGAACGCGTCCGGCCGTCGAGGGCCGGTCGACGCGTGGTCGACCGGTCCGCTGAGCAGGGGTTTCGGTGGTGGCGGCGGGGTGCGGGCGGCGGGCCGGGGGCGGTGGGCGGTGCTTCCGGGCGGCGGGGGGGCGCGGCGAGGATCGCTCCGCCGGGAAGCCGCGGAGCTCTCCGGTACCGGGCCCCGCCAGGACCGGTCCAGCTAGGACTTTCCTTTATGGAGGAACAGGACCATGCGTCACACCGCTGCCAAGGCGTTCGCGGCCGCCGCGATGACCGCCGCCGCCCTCGCCACCGTCGCCGTCCCGGCGATGGCTGACCCGGCCACGGGTGTCACCCCGGCTGCCCAGGACATCGTCGGTGCCGGCTCGGACACCACGCAGGCTCTGCTCAACCAGTTCTCCACCGACTACAACGCCTCGCTGACGGCGGCCGGCAACACCACCTCGCCGCGCCTGTACAGCTGGGACGCGACCGGCACCGACCCGATCACCCCGAAGACCGGCGCCAGCACCATCAGCCGTCCGAACGGCTCCGGCGCCGGCATCTCCGCGCTGAACGCCAACACCAGCGCCACCCTGGACTTCGCGCGCTCCTCCCGCACCCGGCAGGGCACCGACCCGTCCTCCGACCTGTTCGTGGCGTTCGCCAAGGACGCGGTGACCTGGTCGGCGCAGTCCGGCGGCCACGCCCCGGCCAACCTCACCACCCAGGACCTGAACGACATCTACTCCTGCAAGGTCGGCAAGACCAACTGGTCCGCGTTCGGCGGCACCGCCGGCACCATCAAGCCCTACCTGCCGCAGCTCAGCTCCGGCACCCGCTCCTTCTTCCTGGGCGCGATCGGCAACCCGACCCTGGGCGCCTGCGTGGTCAGCGGCCCGGAGGAGAACGAGGGCACCAACACGCTGCTGAACAACCCCGACGTGATCTTCCCGTACTCGGTCGGCCACTGGGTGGGCCAGGCCAACGGCCACACCACCGCCACCGACGACAAGGGCAGCCTGACCCTGCGCAACATCAACGGCGTCGCCCCGCTGACCGCGACCGGCACCCTGAACGCCGCGTTCGCCAACCCGACCTACGGCCGGGTGCTCTACAACGTGGTCCGTGACACCGAGTGGACCGCCACCACCGTCCAGGGCACCGCGCTGCGCGCCATCTTCGGCCCCACCGGCTACATCTGCTCGACCGCCGGCCGGACCACCATCTCCAGCTACGGCTACCTGAACCTGGCCGCGGCCTCCTGCGGCTCCACCATCTGACGCCACCACCCGCACCGGCCCGCACCGGCCAGTCCCGCACCACCTGCACCACCTGCACCGGCTCGTCCCGCTCCACCCGTTCCACCCGCACCACCTGCCGCCGCCCGCCCCGCGCGAACCCCGCCGGGACGGGCGGCGGTCCGTCCCGCCACCACGCAGCACCATGCAGCATCACGCAGCATCACGTAGAAGGAGCCACGATGTCCCGTCCCACCGTCCGGATCGCCGCTGCGGCCGCCGGCCTCGCCCTGATCGCCACCGTCGCCTCCGCGACGTCCGCCTCCGCCGCCCCGGCGACCGGGAGCGCGGTGATCAACGAGAGCAACGCCTTCTTCCAGCAGGCCGCCCAGGCCGGCATCGTGGCCGTGCCGCTGCCCACCGCGACCGCGGGCTACGATGCGAGCACCGGCCTGTCGGCGAGCTTCCCGGTGACCGGCGGCACCGGCGGCCTGCGCGACTTCTTCGGCGGCGTCCAGCTCGGCGGCGGCCTGCTGTTCGTCGACGCGCGGACCGGCAGCGCGGTCTCCTTCCACCAGTTGCGCTTCTCCTTCGAGGAGTGGACGGTCAGCGCCGTCCCGGACGGCTCGACCACCCCGGTCGCGCTGTTCGACCCGGCCGGCAACAACGCCCTCAGCTACAACGGCACCACCCAGCACCTGTCCGCCGAGTCGCTGGTGCTGGACGCCGCGGGGGCCCAGTACCTCGACGGCAAGCTGCACACCACCTTCTTCGCGGCGGGCCAGAGCGTCGGCTCCTTCGCGGTGACGTACACGCCCGCTTCCTGACGGAGAGTCAGAACCCCTGGTCATCAAGGGACTTCGCGGTGAGGATCGCCCGACCGGCCACCGGTCGGGCGATCCGCGCATGCGGCCGAGGCCCGCGCGGCAGGCGGACCCCGGCCGGGCCGGGATTTTTTTCTGACTGACCGCCAATTTCCTTGATTCGAGCACCAATTGGGCCCTCGTACACCTGGCGGACAGGGTGCGGTCAGGCGCGACTGGCCGAATATCGTCGGAGCCGCCGAGCGGCCGCTCCGTTCCCCGTCACCCGTGCGTGCCCGACCCGGCGCGCCATCGCCGGAGGTGCTGCGCCGATGAGAATCCGCCCGCCGGGGCCGAGAGCCGGATCACGTTCCCTGAAGGCCTACTTGGCGGCCGTGCTGGCCTGGACGGTGGCCGCCGCCGTCGTGCTGCTGCCGCTGGGCGGGCCGGGGGCCCAGCCGGCCCGGGCGGCCGCGGGGCAGACCTTCGAGGGCCCGGCGCGCTGGGATCCGGCCACCTGGACCGAGGGGGCGCCCGGCTCGATCACGGTCTCCCAGGTCAGCGGCCTCACCAACCAGGTGGTGCACGTGAGTTGGACCGGGTTCACGCCGACGGTGGACATCTACGGCAACCCGGTCGGCGCCGTCACGACGAAGGACACCGGGCCCGACAACGTGATGGACACCCGGGCCCTCTACGCCGTCCGGATCTACCAGTGCCGCGGCGAGAAGCCCGCCGTCACCGACTGCTACGGCTCCAGCCTCTACGGGCAGGACCCGGCGAAGGGCTTCCTGCAGCCCGGGCCGCAGGGCAACACCAACGTGCCCGAGTTCCCGTCGAACATGGCGATCGGCGCCACCCACCCGGACGGCACCGGCGAGGCGGACATCGAGCTGTGGACCGCCCAGCAGAGCCAGACCCTCGGCTGCGACCCCGTCCACAAGTGCTCGCTGGTGGTGGAGCCCAACTACGGCGGCGACTCGCTCGGCGCCTACTCCTTCCCGGACTCGCAGATCAACTGCGCCGAGCACTCCGCGGACGCGGACAACGAGTTCAACACCGCCACCGACGCCACCGTGGAGCGCAACATGCTCCGGGTGGACGGCCAGCTGATGCGCAGCGGCGAGGCCTGCGCCTGGGCCCGGCACGTCACCGTCCCGCTGGACTTCGCGCCGACCACCGACGACTGCAAGGCCGGTGACGCCGCGTTCTCGGTGCTCGGCCTGGAGATGGCCGACCGGGCGATGGCCCAGTGGCGCACCGGCGCCTGCCTGGCCGCGAACCCGGTGCAGGTGCAGTACTCGGTCGGCAACGGCGAGCCGCAGGCCCGCCAGGCGTTCCTGGACCGGTCCGGCGCGGACGTGGCGCTGACCTCGATCCCGGACCGCAACCCGCCGAGCCGCCCCTACGTGTACGCGCCGCTCGCCAACAGCGCGATCTCGGTGGTCTTCGTCGTCGACGACGCCGCCACCAGCCGGCAGGTCCGCCGGATGCGGCTCAACCAGCGGCTGCTGGCGAAGATGCTCACCCAGAGCTACCGCTACTACCAGGACGACACCGACACCGTCCGGGGCAACCCGATGTGCCTGTTCGAGGACGAGGAGTTCCGCCGGCTCAACGCGGACGTCGCCACCGGGACGACCTGGCCCAGCTGCGGCAACGCCCCGATCAGCGCGCCGGTGGTGGTCGGCGGGACCACCGACCTGGTGCACCGGCTGACCGAGTGGATCGCCGCCGACCCGGACGCCGCGCAGTTCCTGCACGGCGCCACCGACCCGTGGGGCACCCACCTCAACACCAAGTTCCTGCCGTCGGTCTACGGCGGCTACCCGGTCGATTCGTTCCAGGCGCTGGACTACACCGGGGAGAACAGCCACAAGCAGTACGAGTGGAACCCGGTGCTCGGCGGCCTCGGCCAGGTGCTCCGGATGACGCTGCAGAGCCAGCTCTCCTGCCAACTCCCGTACGTCGACGCGACCGGCCAGCACCGCAAGTGCTACCGGATGATCAACGGGCAGCGGTCGCTGTTCGCCGTGATGGACAGCGGCGACGCCCAGGCGATGAGCCTGCCCGAGGCCGAACTCCCCAACCCCGCGGGCGGGTTCACCACGCCGACGATCGGCTCGATGCAGGCCGCCGTGCACGACATGCCGCTCGACGAGGCCACCGGCACCCGGCAACTGCCCTACGACGACCCGGACTCCGCCTACGCCAAGGACCCCAAGGCGTACCCGCTGACCATGGTGCAGTACGCGATGCTGCCGACCGAGGGCCTCGGCCAGGCCAAGAGCGAGGCGGTCAGCGGCTTCGTGCGCACCGTCACCGACCCGGACCGGGGCCAGGTCTACGGCCGGGGCGCCGGACAGCTCGCCATCGGCTACGCGGGCCTGGACAAGGCCCAGGCCGCGCAGGCCAAGGCCGCCGCCGACCACGTCGCCGCGCAGGACGGCGCCAAGCCCGGCAAGGCCGCCGGCACCGGCAGCGGCAGCAGCACTGACAGCGGCACCGGCGGCGGTGGCAGTGGCAGCACCGGCGGCGGGACCACCGACGGGACCGGCACCGGCACCGGCGGCGGGTACGGCGACAGCGGCGGTTCGACCGGCGGCCTCGGCGCCGACACCGGCGGGTCCGCCACCGCGGGCGGCGCCACCGCCCAGAGCGCCGCCGTCTCCGGCAAGCCCGGCGCGGGCGCCTCGCCCGGCCTGGCCGCCGCCCCCGTCGGGCAGGCCGCCGCCGACCGGGCGGGCGCGGCCCGGCTGCTGCTGCCCGTGGTCCTCGCCACCGGCGCCGTCCTGCTGGTCGGCGGACCCGCCGCGCTGTTCCTCGGCGGCACCGCCGCCGGCGCGAACCTCCGGCGCGGCACCGGGCGGCTCTGGTCGCGGCTGACCCGCCGCAGCCGACCCGCCGCGGCCGACCGGCTGCGGCCGAGCTGCCGCGGCTGACCCCGCCCCGCCGGGCGGGCGCCCCGCGCGCCCGTCCGGCGACCGGCGCCGAACCAGCGCCGAATCGCCGCCGAACCAGCCCAGGAACCCTCACCGCGCCGAGAGTTGACACCATGACAGCCGCCGTCCAGCCGACGGACACCCGCGTCCCACCGCCGACGCCCGACCCCGACCACGACTCCGACTCCGCCCCCGACGCCGACCGGCCCCGCCCGATCGCCGCCCCCGCCCCGCCCGCCGACCGGGCCTTCCGCGGCGTGCTGCGCGCCGCGGGCCTGTCGGTGTTCGTCCTGATGGGGCTGATCGCCTTCTTCCTGCTGATGCGCGGCACCGAGGCGCTGCGGGCCGTCGGCTGGTCCTTCCTCACCGAGCAGAACTGGCGCACCGCCGCGCACACCTTCGGCATCGCCGCCGTGCTGCCCAACGGCATCCTGATCGCGGTGATCGCGCTGTGCATCGCGGTGCCGGTCTCGCTCACCGCCGCACTGTTCATCTCCGAGTACGCGCCCGTCCGGCTCCGCCCGATGCTGGTCTCGCTGGTCGACCTGATGGCCGCCATCCCCAGCATCGTGTACGGGCTGTGGGGCCTGTTCTTCCTGCAGCCGCGGTTCGTCGGCCTGTGCCGCTGGCTGGCCAACCACCTCGGCGGTCCGCTGCCGTTCCTGCGGGTGCGCACCGGCGACACCCCGACCTCGTACACCTCCTCGACGTTCATCGCGGGCACCGTGGTCTCGCTGATGATCATCCCGATCATCACCTCGCTCAGCCGCGAGGTGTTCTCGCAGGCCCCCGCCGGCGAACGGGAGGGCGCCTACGCGCTCGGCTCGACCCGCTGGGGCATGGTGCGCACCGTGGTGCTGCCGTTCGGGCGCGGCGGCGTGATCGGCGCGGTGATGCTCGGCTTCGGCCGGGCGATGGGCGAGACCATCGCCGTTGCGCTGATCATCTCCCCGGTGTTCCGGATCTCCTGGCACGTGCTGGAGAACGGCGGCGGCTCGATCTCCGCGCTGATCGCGCTGCGCTTCAGCGAGTCCGACGGCCTCTCGCTGTCCGCGCTGATGGCCGCCGGCCTGGTGCTGTTCGCCCTCACCCTGCTGGTCAACGTGGCCGCCGGGTTCGTCATCAGCCGGTCCCGGTCCGGCGCCTCGACCTCGGACTGACCGGAGGAGACCGCATGCACCCCGCGCCCCCCGCGCCCACAGACCACTCAGACCACGCAGACCACTCAGACCCTCCCCGCCTCCCCGACCTCCCCGAGCAGCGCCGGATCAAGCTCGGCGGCACCACCCGCGAGGAGGTGCTCACCCTGCTCGGCGCGGCCGCCGGCTCGCTCGCCCTGGACTGGCTGCTGTACGAGCGGGTGCTACCGTTCAGCGGCGCGTTCGGCTTCCTGCTCTGCTGGTACCTGCTGTTCCTGGCGCTGTACGCCGCCGCCGGGCGGCTCCAGTGGGACGTCCTGACCGTCCGCGAACGCCTGGCCACCGCGCTGGCCTGGAGCTCCGGGCTGCTGGTGGTCGCCGTCATCATCGAGCAGATCGGCTACGTCGCGCTGCGCGGCTTCGACGCCGCCCGGCACTGGAACTTCTTCACCGAGACCATGCGCACCACCGCCCCGCTGTCGCCAATCACCTCCGGCGGCTGCCTGCACGCCGTGGTCGGCTCGCTCGAACAGCTCGGCCTGGCCACCCTGTTCTCGGTGCCGCTGGGCATCCTCACCGCGGTCTTCCTGGTCGAGTCCGGCAACACCCGGCGCGGCGCCCGCTTCGTCAAGCCGGTGCGGGTGCTGGTCGAGGCGATGACCGCGCTGCCGTCCATCGTGGCGGGCCTGTTCGTGCTCGGCGTGGTCATCCTCACCCTGGGCGCCGAGAAGAGCGGCCTGGCCGCCTCGCTGGCCCTCACCGTGATGATGACGCCGATCGTCACCCGGGCCGCCGAGGTGGTCGTCCGGCTGGTGCCCGGCACCCTCAAGGAGGCGTCCTACGCGCTCGGCGCCTCGCAGTGGCGCACCGTGTGGCACGTGGTGCTGCCCACCGCCCGGCCCGGCCTGACCACCGCCGTGGTGCTCGGCATGGCCCGCGGCGTCGGCGAGACCTCCCCGGTGCTGCTCACCGCGGGCTTCACCGCCCGGATGAACCTCGACCCGCTGCACGGCAACCAGGCCAGCCTGCCGCTGTACGTCTGGAACTACGTCAAGCAGCCCTACCCCGACATGGTGGCCCGGGCGTTCGCCGGTGCGCTGACCCTGATGCTCGTGGTGCTGGTGCTGTTCGTCACCGCCCGCGTGCTGGGCCGCCACCGCACCCCCGCCGACCGTCCCGCCCGCCGTCGCCCGCCGCGCCGGGCCCCCGCCCCCGCCCCTGCGCCCGCGCCCGCCGCCCCCGTAGCGGTGGTGGGGAACCGATGATCCGTCAGAGCACCAGCCGCAGAAGGAAGAAGACCCGCCCCGTGCGCATCCGCCACCTGGCCACGGCGCTGCTCGCCGCCGCCCTGGCCCTGCCCGCCGCGCTGCTCGGCGCGACCCCGGCGCACGCCGCCACCTCGCTGAACGCGGACGGCTCCAGCTGGGCCGGCCCGGCCATCGACCAGTGGCGGCGCGACGTCGGCCCGATGGGCATCGAGATCGACTTCAACCCGGTCGGCTCGGCCGCCGGACGCGTCCAGTGGTCGATCGGCCAGGACGACTTCACCGCCTCCGACGTCCCGTTCCGCAGCCGGACCGACACCGGCGTCGACCCCGGGAAGGCCACCGGCGGCATGGGCGGCGCGGAGAACCCGGTGTACGGCTTCTCCTACGTGCCGATCACGGCCGGCGGCACCGCGCTGATGTACCACCTGGAACTCGGCGGCAAGAAGATCACCGACCTGCGGCTGTCGCCCGACACCGTCGTCGGCATCTTCACCAACAGGATCACCTCCTGGGACGACCCGAGGATCACCGCCGACTACGGCAAGGCGCTGCCGAAGATCCCGATCACCCCGGTGGTGCGCTCCGACGGCTCCGGCGCCACCGCCCAGTTCACCCGCTGGATGGAGCACACCCACCAGGCCGAGTGGGACGCCTACTGCGCCCAGGTCAACGGCGTCAGCTGCGGCGACTACACCGAGTTCTTCCCGCCGTCCGGCCGGATGACCGCGCAGAACGGCTCCGACGTGGTCGCCGGGTACATCCAGTCGCCGACCGGCATCGGCTCGATCGGCTACGACGAGTACGCGTTCGCCAAGCGCAGCGGCTGGCCGGTCGTCAAGGTGCTCAACCCGGCCGGGTACTACACCCTGCCGACCGCCTCCAACGTCGCGGTGGCGCTGACCGCCGCCAGGATCCGCGGCGTCGACGACAGCACCTCGCCCGACGACCCGGACTACCTGCAGCAGAACCTCGACGGCGTCTACAGCAACGGCGACGCCCGCTCCTACCCGATCTCCTCCTACAGCTACCTGATCGTGCCGCGGGCCAACACCTCCCGCCCCGTCACCCCGCGCTTCAACGACGCCAAGGGCAGCGCGCTCAGCCGCTACCTCGCCTACGTGCTGTGCGCCGGGCAGGGCGAGGCCGACCACCTCGGCTACTCGCCGATCCCGCGCAACCTGGTGCGCGGCGGGCTGCTGCAGACCCAGCACATCCCCGGCAACGCCAGCCCCGTCGACCCCAACACGCTCGCCAACTGCCAGAACCCGACCTTCAACTCGGCCGGCGAACTCACCGTGCTGAAGGAGGCCCCGCAGCCCAGCCCCTGCGACAAGAAGGGCAGCCCGCTGGACTGCACCGTGCAGAACGGCCAGGCCGTCCAGACCGGCAAGGCCAACTCCGGTACCGGAGGCGGCAGTTCGGGCAGCGGCGGGACGGGTGGCGGCACCGGCTCCGGCACCGGCGGGACGGGTGGCGGCACCGGGACGGGCGGCGCCGCCGCCGCGGGACCGGGCACCGGTGACGGCGGGCAGCAGGTGATCGACCCGCAGACCGGCGAACTGCTCGACACCGGCTCCGGCGGCACCGGGACGGGCGGCACCGGCGGCGCCGCGCCCGCCGCGGTGGTCGCGCTCGGCGGACGGCCGCAGGACTGGCTGCTGTCCACCCTCACCGCCGTCGAACTGCTCGGCGTGGTCGCCGTCCCCCCGCTGCTGGCCGCCTGGTGGCGCCGCCGCGACCGGACCGGCCGGACGGCGGCCGACCGGTGAACCGCCCGGCGACCGCCCGGGGCGCTGCGTCAGCCGCGTCAGCCGCGCCCGGCGTACCTATCGTGGCCGCTGCGCCTGCCGTGCCTGCCGTGACCGTCGCACCCACCGTGTCCGCCACGCGCGAGGAGACCAGCAGATGACCGCGCCCACCCTCGAACGACCGGCGAACGCGGCAATCACCGCCCCGGACAAGGCCGTTGGGGCATCGGGCGGCCCGCCCGGGCCCGGTCGGCCGCGGCGGCAGTGGCTGCCGGCCGCCGCCCGGGCGGTGACGCTGGCCGCCGTGCTGCTGCTCGGCTTCGCCGGGTACCTGCTGGCGCTGTCCGGCCTGCAGGAGGCCCGCCACCAGTCCACCGCCTACGCCACGCTGCGCGACCGGCTGGCCAACGCCACCGCGCCGACCGGCCCCGCCGAGGACGGCGCGCCGCTGGCCGTCCTCGACGTCCCGGCGCTCGGCCTGCGCCAGGCCGTCGTGGTCGAGGGCACCACCGGCCGCGACCTGATGCGCGGCCCCGGGCACCGGCGCGACACCGTGCTGCCCGGACAGCCCGGCGTGGCCGTCCTGTTCGGCCGTTCCACCGCGTTCGGCGCCCCGTTCGCCGACCTCGGCCGGCTGAAGGTCGGCGACCGGATCGACGTCACCACCGGCCAGGGCAGCTTCCACTACACCGTCAACACCTACGGCGACGGCGACCACCCGATCCAGGACACCGCCCCCAACCGGCTGGTGCTGGTCACCGGGAACTCCGACTGGATCCCCACCAGCACCGTGCTGGTCGGCGCCCGGCTCGACGGCGACCCCGAACCGGCCGGTGCCAGGCGGCCCGCCACCACCCCCGCCGACAAGGTGCTGGCCGCCGACAAGGGCGCCCTGTCCGCGCTCCAACTCTGGTCGCTGGCCCTGCTGTCGGCCGTCACCGCGGCCGTCGTCGCGGCCCGCCGTTGGCGCCGCGCCGCCGCCTACCTGTGCTTCGCGCCGGTGGTCGGCGCCCTGCTCTGGTCGGTGTACGAGAACGCCGCCGCCCTGCTCCCCAACGTCTACTGAGCTCCCCGTACCCCGTGCCCCGCTCCCCGGGAAAGGACCGCCCGCCGATGACCGAGACCGCCCAACCCCCCTTCCCCGCCCAGGAGTCCGGAGTCCGGGACGACCCGCCCACGGTCCCGCTGCCGCCGGTGCCCGCCGGGGCACCGCCGACGGCCGGGGCGCCGCCGACCGCCCTCTCCGGGCTGGAGACCCGCGACGTCACCGCCTGGTTCGGGCAGCGCAAGGTCCTCGAACGGGTCTCGTTCGCCATGCGGCCCGGCGAGATCACCGCCCTGATCGGCCCGTCCGGCTGCGGCAAGTCCACCTACCTGCGGATCCTCAACCGGATGCACGAGATGGTGCGCGGCGCCGCCCTGGCCGGCGAGGTCCTGCTGGCCGGCGAGGACGTCTACGCCCCCGGCCGCCGCCCCGCCGAGGTCCGCCGCCGGATCGGCATGGTCTTCCAGCGCCCCAACCCGTTCCCCGCCATGTCCATCCACGACAACGTGGTCAGCGGGCTCAAACTGGCCGGCATCAAGGCGAGCCGCGACGAGCGCGACCACCTGGTCGAGTCCAGCCTGCGTCGGGCCGGCCTGTGGGACGAGGTCAGCACCCGCCTCGGCACCCCCGGCGGCGCGCTCTCCGGCGGCCAGCAGCAGCGCCTGTGCATCGCCCGCTCGCTCGCCGTCTCCCCGGAGATCCTGCTGATGGACGAACCCTGCTCCGCCCTCGACCCCACCTCCACCCGCCGGATCGAGGAGACCATCGCCGAACTGCGCCACCGGGTCACCATCGTCATCGTCACCCACAACATGCAGCAGGCCCAACGCGTCTCCCAGTCCTGCGCGTTCTTCCTCGCCACCCACGACACCCCCGGCCGGATCGTCGAGTCCGGCCCCACCGAACGCCTCTTCACCGACCCCGCCGACCGGCGCACCGCCGACTACGTCAACGGCCGCTTCGGCTGACCGTCCTGACCGCGTGTCACGGACGGAGGACGCAGCGCAGCGCCTAGCGTTTGCGGGAGGACCGGCCACCGGTCCCGCCCGCAGCCGTACGCCACGAGGAGAGCGCAGACCATGACCGTCAGCCTGCCCGAGCTCACCGGGGACTACGTCCTCGACCCGACCCACACCCGGATCGGGTTCGTCGCCCGCCACGCCATGGTCACCAAGGTGCGCGGGGCCTTCCACCAGTTCGAGGGCACCGCGCACCTGGACGGCGCCGACCCGGCCAGGTCCGGCGGCCAGGTGGTGATCAAGACCGAGAGCATCGACACCGGCGTCGAGCAGCGCGACCAGCACCTGCGCACCAACGACTTCCTGGACGCGCCGAACTTCCCCGACATCACCTTCCGCACCACCGCGGTCGAGCAGAAGTCCGACACCGACTACCGGGTCACCGGTGACCTCACCATCAAGGACACCACCAAGCCGGTCACCATCGACTTCGAGTACACCGGCAACGCCGTCGACCCCCAGGGCAACCTGCGGGTCGGCCTGGAGGGCTCGGTCACCATCAGCCGCAAGGAGTTCGGGGTGACCTGGAACGCCGCGCTGGAGGGTGGCGGCGTGCTGGTCGGCGACAAGGTGGTGCTGGAGTTCGACGTCTCGGCGGTCAAGCAGGGCTGACGGCGCCGCCAGGGCCCGCCCCCGGAGACCGGGGGCGGGCCCTGCGCTGCTGCCGGGGGGCGGGGTCAGGCCCGCCAGGCGGGCGAGAGCGCGATCGCCTTCAGCGCGGCCAGGTCGAGGGCCGGGACGCCGGGCCTGGTGTCGTAGAACTGCTCGCCGTTCCACTCGTTGAACAGCAGCTGCGCGCCGTCCGGGTAGTACACGGTCACCGTCCAGTGCAGCAGGTTGTCGGTCGCGGTCTTGCCGTTGCCGAAGGCGTTGACCACCACCGTCCCGCCGCCCGCCATCGGTTCGCGGACCTCCAGCGGGGTCGGCGGCCGCTGCGGCAGCCCGGCCAGGTCGTCCAGCCCGCGCTGCGAGGGCGGCGTGAACGCCACCGTCAGCGAGCTGCGCCGCCCGTCCGCCGTCACGGCCAGCCTGGTGTGCGCCGCGTCCCGGTCGGCCGTGGCCGTCCCCGGCGGGAGCAGCGCGGCCAGCTTGTCCAGCAGGGCGTTCGCGGTCTCGGTGGAGGTCGGCGACGGGTGGGCGTCCGCGGAGACGGTGGCGTCCGGGGTGCCGGCCACCGGGGTCAGCGCGGCGAACGCCTCGCTCCACTGCGGGGCGGTGACCATCGCGGTGAGCTGGGCGTCCGTCAGCGGCGGCGCGGGGCGACTCGCCCGGCTGGGCTGGCCGTTGTACTCGGTCACGTGCACCTGGCGGCCGTCCGGCGCGGCCCAGAACGCACGCCATTCGAGGACGCCGTCGTCGCTCCGGCTGCGGATCTTGTCGATCACCAGCAGCGAGCCGTCCGGCAGCACCGTCCGGGTGCAGGAGTCGGTCGGGGTCTGGAACGAGTCCAGGCAGCCCAACTGCTCGATCCGGTCGGCGGTGTACTGCACCGTCACCTGGAGCAGGCTCTCGCCGGACCCGTCGTCGAACGTCAGCACCTTCCCCACCTGGTGCGGGTCGCGGTCCGCCGACCACCCGCCGCCCACCCGCCGGACGGTCCCGTGCGGCAGGAAGAGCCCGACCAACTCGTCGAACCGCTGCTCCGAGAGCTGCGGGCGCGCCGAGTCCGCCGGGGCGGTGGTGGCGAACGGCAGGTGCCCGCCGGACGCGAAGCCGCCCGCCGCGCCCAGCACCAGCACCGCCAGCGCTCCCGCGACGGCCGCCCGGCGCCGGCGCTGCCGCCGCAGTCCGGCCCGCCGGGCTCCGGCGGCCGGCTGTCCGTGCGCCGCCTCGGGCGTCAACCCGGCCGCGCCGTCGAGCGCCCGGGAGAGGGCCGAGGCCAGTTCGTCGTCAGTGGGCATGGTGCGACACCGCCTTCCGCGAGTCGTCGGGTCCGGGAGCGGGGGAGGCGGCGGGGCGTCCCACCAGGGCGTCGAGGTCGTCGCCGAGCGCGGCCCGCAGCCGGGCCAGCGCCCGCTTGGTGCGGGTGCGCACCGCGCTGTCGCCGATCCGCAGCACCCCGGCGGTCTCCTCGACGCTGCGGTCCTCCCAGAACCGCAGCACCAGCACCGCCCGGTCCGCCGGCGACAGTTCGGCCAGCACCCGCAGCAGCGTCAGCCGCAGCGCCGGGTCCGGGTCGTCGACGCCGGTCTCCGGCAGCACGTCCGTGACCCGCTCGGTGGTGCTGCGCCGCCGCCGGTACGACAGGAAGGTGTTCACCAGCACCGCCTGCACGTACCCGCTCGGGTTCTCCAGCCGGGCGATCTTCCGCCACTTCAGGAAGGCCCGCCCCAGCGCCTCCTGCACCAGGTCCTCCGCCAGGTGCGCGTCCCCGCCGGTCAGCAGGAACGCCGTCCGCAGCAGGTGCTTCGCCCGGAACGCCACGAATTCTTCGAACTCCGGAGTCCGCGGCAGCCCCGGACCGTCCGGCCCCGCCCGGTTCGATGAGTGATCCATGCCCTGGTAACGCATCGGGCCCGACGCTACGTGACACCCCCTCCGCTCCCCGCACCGGGCTCGTCGTGGCGGCGGGCGGCGGAACGTGGTGCACGATGGGGGCTGACGGGCCGTCACGGGGCGGCGGGCGAGGCGAGCGGAGAGGCCGGTGGGTGCGGGCATGGGTGCTGAGGACGGCTACGACCTGGTGGTGATCGGGGGCGGGCCCACCGGGGAGAACCTGGCGGACCGGGCGCACGCGGGCGGGCTGAGCGTGGCGCTGGTGGAGAGCGAACTCGTCGGCGGGGAGTGCTCGTACTGGGCGTGCATGCCCAGCAAGGCGCTGCTGCGCCCGGTCGCGGCGCTCGCCGACGCCCGGCGGGTGGCGGGCAGCCGGGAGGCCGTCGGCGGGAAGTTGGACGCGGCGGCGGTGCTGGCGCGGCGGGACGGGTTCGCCTCGCACTGGCACGACGACGGGCAGGTGCAGTGGCTGGCCTCGGCCGGCATCGACCTGGTCCGCGGGCACGGGCGGCTGGACGGCGAGCGGCGGGTCACCGTCGAGACGCCCGACGGCGGGCGGCGCACCCTCACCGCCCGGCACGCCGTCGCCGTGTGCACCGGCACCCGGGCCGCCCTCCCCGACCTGCCCGGGCTGGCCGGCGCCCGGGTGTGGACCAGCCGGGAGGCCACCTCCGCGCAGGAGGTGCCCGGGCGGCTCGCGGTGGTCGGCGGCGGCGTCGTCGCGGTCGAGATGGCCACCGCCTGGCGCGCCCTGGGCAGCGAGGTCACCCTGCTGGTGCGCGGCGACCGACTGCTGGACCGCACCGAGGACTTCGCCGGACAACTGGTCTCCGACGGCCTGCGGGCCGCCGGGGTGGACGTCCGGTTCGGCGTCTCGGTCACCGCCCTGCACCGCGAACCGGACGGCACCCTCCTGCTCGACCTGGCCGACGGCACCCGGCTGCCCGCCGACGAGGCGCTGTTCGCCACCGGCCGCCGCCCCGCCACCGCCGACCTCGGACTCGACACCGTCGGACTCGAACCCGGCAGCTGGATCGAGACCGACGACACCGGCCGCGCCACCGCCGTCCCGGCCGGCTGGCTGTACGCCGCGGGCGACGTCAACCACCGCGCGCTGCTCACCCACCAGGGCAAGTACCAGGGCCGGGTCTTCGGCGCCGCGATCGCCGACCGGGCCGCCGGCCGTCCGCTCGACCTCGCCCCCTGGGGCCGCTCGGTCGCCACCGCCGACCACGCCGCCGTCCCGCAGGTGGTCTTCACCGACCCCGAGGTCGCCGCCGTCGGCCGCACCCTCCAGGAGGCCCGGGACGCCGGGCTGCGGGTGCGCGCCGTCGACTACGACCTCGGCGGGGTCTCCGGCGCCGCCCTGTACGCCGACGGCTACCGGGGCCGGGCCCGGGCCGTCGTCGACCTCGACCGGGAGGTGCTGGTCGGCGTCACCTTCGCCGGGCCCGGTGTCGCCGAACTCCTGCACTCCGCGACCGTCGCCGTCGCCGGGGAGGTCCCGATCGCCCGGCTCTGGCACGCGGTGCCGGCCTATCCCACGATCAGCGAGGTCTGGCTGCGGCTGCTGGAGACCTACCGGGGCTGACCCGGCGTCAGGGGAGGGCGGCAGGGCGTTAGGGGAGGTTGGGGGGCGGAGAAGGGGGTGGGTGGAAAATCCGTTGCGACCCGATTCGGTGGGGTTCTAGGCTGGCCGCGCCGGTCCGTTCCGCGGCCGGCGCCCCGGTCGGGCCCGTGCGGCCCACGTGCAGAAAGGAGTCCGTGATGCCGACCTCGCACCCGGCGCTCCCGATCACCGCTGCCGCCCCCGCTCCCGTCCTCGCGCCCGCGCCCGTCCGGGTGCGGTAGGGCGGTCCGCCCGATCGGGCTGCGCCTCCGGTTCCCGTTCCCCCTGCCCCCGGAGGCACCGTGTTCTTCCGTCCCGCCGTCGCGTCCGACCTCGACGGCCTGCTCTCGCTGTTCACCGCCGACCCCGCCTGCGGGATGACGGCGGACACCTACCTGTCCCGGCTCGCCGCCGGCGAGTACCGCCCGGGCTGGACGTGGACGGCCCGGGCCGCCCCGGGCGGGCCGCCGCTGGCGCTCGCCGTCTGGTGGGGCCGCCCCGGGAGCGACCGGCCCGCCGCGCTCGACGCCCTGGGCGTCCGCCCCGAGTTCGGCTCCGACGCCCGACGGGCCGTGCTGGCCGCCGAGTTGCTCACCGCCGCGCACGCGGCGCACGGGCGGGCGCCCGAGTACCACCTCCTGCTTCCCGGAGACTGGCACGACCGGCCGGAGACGGTCGCCGCCGTCGCCTGGCGGCAGGAGGCGGCCCGCCGGGCCGGGCTCCCGGCCCGCCTGGAGCGGCTGCGCTACGAGTGGACGCCGGGCGCGGGCCTGCCCGCCCCGACCGGGCGGCTGCGCTTCCGGGCCGAACCGGACGACGAGGTCTTCGCCGACCTGTTCCGCCGGGCCCTGACCGGCACCCTCGACGCCACCTCCCGGACGGCCGCCGCTCGCCGCGGCGCCGAGGCACAGGCCCGGGCCGACGTCGCCTTCTACCGGGACGGCATGCCCGGCGAGCGCTCCTGGTGGCGCACCGCGCACACCCCGGACGGCGAACCGGTCGGCTTCGCCGTCCCCTCCCGGAACTCCGCGGGCCCCGTCGTCGGCTACCTCGGCGTGCTGCCCGGGCACCGGGGCCGCGGCTACGCCGAGGAGATACTCGGCGAGACCACCCGCGTCCTGGCCGCCGAGGCCGCCGCCGACCGGATCCGCGCCGACACCGACCTGGCCAACACCCCGATGGCCGCCGCCTTCGAACGCGCCGGTTACCGCAACACCGACCGCCGCCTGGTGCTCTCCGCGCACTGAACGGCGGTGCGGCTGACGGCGCGTCAGCCGCGCAGCTTCGCGCCGGCCTGCCTGCCGAGGGCCTCCTCGGCGGCGGACTCGGCGGGCGTGTTCGAGGCGTCCGTCGCGCTGCGGTCGGCGACCGCCTCGATCGCGTAGTGGGAGCTGCCGACGGTGAAGAAGAGTTCCGGCTGGCTGCCGTCCGAGGCCCGGGTCAGCAGCACGGCCCGGTCGCCGACCCCGGCGACGGGCACGGAGGTGAAGGCCGGGTCCGAGGTGGTCCGGGCGAAGGCGGCGTCGTCGACCAGCCGCAGCGACAGGTACGAGCGGCGCGAGCCCCAGGTGCACGACCACGGACGCTCGGTGGACGGCCCCTCCGCGAGCAACTGGGAGCCGCCGCCCATCGCGGCACTGACCTGCGCGTTGGTCCACACCGTGCAGGGATCGGCCGGCCGCCCGGCCGGTCCGACCGCGGACGGGTCGCCGCTGACGGTGACGGCGATCGTGGCCGCGCCCGTGGGCGAGGCTGGGGGCGAGGTCGGTGCTGACGTTTGGGCTGACGCCGGGGCGCTCGGGTTCGGGGGCGCGGCGTCCGTGCTGCCGCCCGAGGAACTGCAGCCCGCCGCGGCCAGGGCCAGCCCCGCCACCAGCAGCGCGCGCCGACCGCCGGAGAACGCGGTGGGGAACACCTTGGAGAACATCGCCGTCCCTCCCGAAGACCTGATGTCCAGTGACCGACAGCCACCGTAGCCGGGCCGCCCGGCGGCGCGGGCCGGAAGCGGGAAGGAGGGGGGAAGGGGACGGGAAGGGGACGGGAAGGGGGGCAGGCCGGGAGCGGGAAGGACGCGGGACTCCCGAGTGTTGCGGGAGCGTGACGCCGCATCACAATCCCGGCCGGTGGTTGATCGTTCCGGCCCCGGTGTGTGAGCGTGGCGGGATCGGAGACCGAACGACCGAGGAGGAACCCGGTGCCCACCCCCGACCGGCCGCTGCGCTCGCTGGGATTCCTGACCATCGGCCTGTTCGACGAGCACGACCCGGCCGGCGGCCACGAGGCCACCCTGCGACTGATCGAACTCGGCGAACAACTGGGCTTCGACAACGCCTGGTTGCGTCACCGGCACCTGCAGTACGGGATCTCCTCGCCGCTGACGGTGCTCGCCGCCGCCAGCCAGCGCACCCGCCGGATCGCCCTCGGCACCGCCGTCACCCCGCTCGGCTGGGAGAACCCGCTGCGCTACGCGGAAGACCTGGCGACCGTCGACGTGCTCTCCGGCGGGCGGCTCAACCCCGGCGTCAGCGTCGGCGTGCCGATCCACTACGAGGAGGTGAAGGGCGCGCTGTACCCGGACACCGCCGACCGCGAAGACTTCGGCTACGGGCGGGTCGAGCGCCTGCTCGGCCTGCTGCGCGGCGAGCGGGCCAGCACCTTCCAGGGCACCGAGGGCATCGAGGCGTACTCCGAGCGCGTCCAGCCGCACGTGCCCGGCCTGGCCGGACGGGTCTGGTACGGCGGCGGCAGCCTGCGCTCGGCGCGCTGGGCCGGCGAGCAGGGGCTGAACCTGCTCACCAGCAGCGTGGTCCGGGCCGAGGAGAGCGAGAGCTTCGAGGCCAACCAGCTCGCCCTGATCCGGACGTTCCGAGCCGCCCACCCCGCGGGCGAACGGGCCCGGGTCTCGCACGGACTGGTGGTCGTCCCCACCGACAGCGCCACCCCCGAGCAGCGCGCCAAGTACCGGGCGTACGCGGAGTCCCGGTACGCCCGCACGCTCGCCCCGCAGGGCCCCGGCCGCCTGCTGTTCGCCCCCGACCTGGTCGGCACCAGCGAGCAGCTCGCCGAACAGCTGTACGCGCACGCCGCGTTCCGGGAGGCCGACGAGGTCGCGTTCGCGCTGCCGTTCACCTTCGCGCCGGAGGACTACGTCCAGATCCTCACCGACCTCGCCACCCGCCTCGGCCCGCTGCTCGGCTGGAGCCCCGCCGCCTGAGGCCCGAGCCGGGCAGCGGGCAAGCGACCTGACGGTCCGTCAGGAGGTCAGGAGGTCAGGAGGTCGGACGGCCGGGTGGACAACTGGCGGCGGATCGCGTCCTGGAAGCCGGTCAGCGCCGGGTTCGCCGGGCTGCGCTCCAGCCAGGTCATGGTGATCGCGGTCCGGAGTTCCGCGTCGCCGACCTCCACCACGGCGACCTCGCCCCGGTCGGCCCGGTGGCGGACCGCGAGCAGCGGCAGCAGCGCGCAGCCCATCCCGGCCGCGACGCAGGCGCCCAGCGTGTCGATGCTGTCCACCTCGGCGACCGGCTCCGGTCCGACCGCGGCTGCGACTGTGGTCGTAGCCGTAGCCGTAGCCGTAGCCGTAGCCGTAGCCGCGTCGGTGGAGGTGCTGCCGAACGCGGTGTCGTACATCTCCCGGAAGCCGCAGCCCCGTTGGGTGGCCAGGAACGGTTCGGCGGCCAGCTCCGCCAGGTCGGCCCGACCGCGAGTGGCCAGCCGGTGGCCGGGCGGGACGATCACCACCAGGGGCTCCTCGGCCAGCGTCTCCGCGCGCAGCCCCGGGGCGTCCGGTCCGGCGTTCGGAGGGGTGTTCGGCGGGATACCCGGCGGGACGTTCAGTGGGACGTTCGGTGGGACGTTCGGTGGGGTGCCGAAGGTCAGGCAGAGGTCGAGTTCGCCGCGCCGCACCGCTCCGTGGAGTTCGCCGCGGTTGGACTGCGAGACCCGCACCCTGGTCTCCGGGTGCCGGGCATGGTAGGAGGCCAGTACGCCGGGCAGCAGGTGCCGACTCAGTGTCTCCAGCGCGCCGAGGGCCAGTTCCGGGGCGGGCCGGACGACCGCGGTGCGCGCCTCCTCGAGCAGCCCGAGGATCCGGCCGGTGTAGGAGGCGAGCACCTCGCCCTGCGCGGTCAGCCGGATCCGGCGCTGCGAGCGGTCGACCAGTTCGACGCCCAACTCCCGTTCCAGCGCCTGGACCTGGTCGCTCACGCTGGACTGCGCGTAGTGCAGTTCGCGCGCCGCCCCGGTCATGCTGAGCGTCCGGGCGACCGCCTCGAAGGTGCGCAGGTGCCGTAACTCCACTGCCGGGCCACTCCTCTGACGATCCGTCGGCCTGCCGGTGCTCCGTCGCCGATCCATCGGCCGGGCCGATTGTATCCATCGGTCCTTCCCGTGCTCAGGACGGCCGGATCCGCTCCCCGCTCCGGAAGAATGGCAGCACCGCCCCCACCGCACCGCCACGGTGCCGATCCGGGGGACCGGACGACCGCGCCCCGGCCGACCGGTTCCCCGGACGCTGCGGCCTGCGCTCTTCCCGTTCCGCCTTCTCCCCTCCACCACGAGGAGCACGCCCATGGCCACCCAGGCCGACGCCCGGTCCGCCGCTTCGGCTGCTGCCACCGCTTCCGCCGCTGCCGCTGCCGCCACCGGTTCTGCCGCCGCCGCCCCGGCCGGGTCCGCGGGGCCGCCCCGCGGACTGCTGGTCGGGCTCTCGCTCGGCTACTTCATGGTCCTGCTGGACCTGACCGTCGTCTCGGTGGCCCTCCCCGCGATCGCCGACCGCCTCGGTGTCGGCCTGAGCGGCCTGCAGTGGGTCACCAACGGCTACACCGTCACCTTCGCCGCCCTGCTGCTCACCGCGGGCTGGCTGTCCGACCGCTTCGGCGGGCGCCGGGTCTTCCTGTGCGGGCTGGTCGCGTTCGGGCTGCTGTCCGGGGTGTCCGCACTGGCCGACACGCTGCCCGTGCTGGTCGCGCTGCGGCTGGCCCTGGGCGCGGCGGGGGCGCTGCTGCTCCCGTCCTCGCTCGCGGTGATCACCCGCGCGTACGCCGACCCGGCGGCGCGGGCCCGGGCGGTGGGCGCCTGGGCGGCGATCACCGGTGCGGCGCTGGCCGCCGGGCCGGTGATCGGCGGCGTGCTGACCGCGGCCGTCGGCTGGCAGGCGGTCTTCCTGGTCAACGTGCCGCTGGCGGCGGTCAGCCTGGCCGTCACCGTCCGGCGGGCCCCGGAGACCGTCCGCAAGCCACGCGGCGGCTTCGACCCGGTCGGCCAGCTCACCGCCGCCGTCGCGCTGGCCGCCCTGGTGTACGCGCTGATCGAGGGCGCGGACCTGGGCTGGTCCGCCGCCCGGGTGCTGGGCGCGCTCGCGCTCGCCGTCGTCGCCGCGGTCGGCTTCGTGCTCGCCGAGCGGCGGGCCGGGGACGCCGCGATGGTGCCGCTGCGGATGTTCCGCAGCCCGGGCTTCTCGCCCGCGGTCGCGGCGGGCCTGCTCGCCAACTTCGGCCTCTCCGGGCTGCTGTTCGTCCTGTCGCTGTTCTTCCAGGACGCCCGCCACTACTCGCCGGCCGTCGCCGGGCTGGCCTTCCTGCCGCTGACCCTGCCGACCGCCGTCAACCCGCTCTGGACCGGCCGCCTGGTCGGCCGGATCGGCCCGCGCCGTCCCGCCACCACCGGCTTCGTCCTGATGGGCGCGGGCGCGCTGCTCCAGGCGCCGTTCACCGGCGACTCGGCGCTCGCCCCGGCCGCGACGCTGACGGGCCTGCTGGCCTTCGGCTTCGGCGTCTCCTTCGCGCTGCCCGCGCTGGTCGCCGCAGTGGCCGGCACCGTGCCCGCCGAGTTCGCCGGGACCGGCGCGGGCGTCCTCAACTCGGCCCGCCAGGTGGGCGCCTCGCTCGGGGTCGCGGTCCTCGGCGCGGTCCTCGACCTGTCGCCGTCCGGCGCCGACGGCACCCGCCGGGCCCTGCTCGCGGCCGGGGCCGCGCTGCTGCTCGGGGCCGTCGTCGCCGCCACCGGCCTGCGCGGGAAGGCGCCCGCGGCCTGAGCCGGCGGCCCGGCGGCCCGGCGGCCCGGTGGCCCGGTGGGCGGTGGGCGGCGGGTCTCCCGGGCGTCGGGACCTGCGCCGGGACCCGTACCGGAACCCTCACCGGAACCCATTGCGGAATCCGGTCGTCCGGATATCCTGCCGCGATGGACCGACCCCCGCGAGGCACCGACCCCCGCCGCCGGCCCCGCTGGTACCGGCAGGTCGGGCGGCGCGGCTGGACGGCCTTCGCCGCCGCCTGGGGCGGGTACGTGCTGGACGGCTTCGACTTCGTCCTGATCACGCTGGTGCTCACCGAGGTCCGGGCGGAGTTCGGGCTGGACGCCGTGCAGGCCGCCTCGCTGGTGTCGGCCGCGTT
Source organism: Kitasatospora sp. YST-16 (assembly GCF_026802215.1). NCBI lineage: Bacteria > Bacillati > Actinomycetota > Actinomycetes > Kitasatosporales > Streptomycetaceae > Kitasatospora > Kitasatospora sp. YST-16. The sequence continues at coordinate 488,942 of NZ_CP113837.1, read as the reverse complement.
CGTCAGCCGGTGGCTCGGCGGGATGCTGCTCGGCGCGCTCGGCGACCGGTACGGGCGGCGGGCCGCGATGACCGCCAGCATCCTGCTGTTCTCGCTCGGGACGCTGGCCTGCGGGCTCGCCGGGAGCTACGGGGCGCTGTACGCGGCCCGGCTGGTGGTCGGGCTCGGCATGGCGGGGGAGTACAGCGCCAGCGCCACCTACGTGATGGAGAGCTGGCCGGAACGGATGCGCGGGCGGGCCAGCGGGTTCCTGATCTCCGGGTACTCGATCGGGACCGTCCTCGCCGCGCAGGTCTACAGCCAGGTGGTGCCCGCGCTCGGCTGGCGCTGGATGTTCTACCTGGGCGTGCTGCCCGCGCTGTTCGCGCTGTGGATGCGCCGCGCGCTGCCCGAGGCCGAGGACTGGGAGGAGGCGATCGCCGAGACCGCCGCCCGCCCCAACCCGTTCCGCCCGCTGTTCACCCGCCCGCTCCGGAACGCCCCGGACGCCCGCCGCCCCGCCGGGAACGCCCCGGACGCCGGCCGCCCCGCCGGGACCGGGCGGGGGAGCAGCCAGGGCCCGGACGCCCCCCGCCCCGTCGAGGTGTTCTCGGCCGGCCGGGCCGCGCTGCACCTCGGGCTCGCCGCCGGGGCCTTCGGCGCGCTGCTGGTGCTGTTCACCGGCCGGGCCGGGGACGCCGCCTGGCCGCTCGCCCTGTTCGCCGCGGGCGCGCTCGGCACCCTCGCGGTCCGGCTCGGCAGCCCCGGCCACCGGGTGCTGTACCTGGCGCTCACCGTCACCGTGTTCGCCGGGTTCCTGTACACCTGGCCGATCCAGGCGCTGCTGCCCACCTACCTCAAGACCGAGCTGCACTACACCGCCGGGCAGGTCCGCGACGTGCTGTTCTGGGCCGGGTTCGGGACGGCCGCCGGGTGCGTGCTGGCCGGGTTCACCGGCGACCGGTTCGGCCCGGCCCGGGCCTACGCGCTCACCCTCACCGCGTCGCTGGCCTTCGTCTTCCCGGTGTTCGCCGTGCACGACGACCTGCTGCTGCTCGGCGTGCTGCTGTTCCTGCTCCAGGCCACCAGCTTCGGCATCTCCGGCCTGCTGCCCCGCTACCTGGGCAGCCACCTGCCGGTCGAACGCCGCGCCTCCGGCCTCGGCTTCGTCTACAACGTCGGCGCGCTCGGCGGCGCCGTCGCCCCGCTGCTCGGCGCCCGCCTCGCCGAGGGCCGCCCGCTCGGCCAGTCGCTGGCGGTCCTCACCTTCGGCCTCAGCCTGCTGGTCGTCCTGCTGATCGGCCTGGACATCCCCGGCCGCCTGCACCGCCTCGCCGACCGCGCCCCGTCCTGACCCCGCCCCTCCCGGCCTCCGGCTCTCCCGGCCTCCGGCTCTCCCGGCCTCCGGCCTCCGGCCTCCTTCCCACCTGCTGGTCAGACATCGGATGTCCGCGAGCCGGACTGGTAGGCTGGCAGCCCCCCGTGGCCCGACGCCACGCGGGGGAACACCCGGCGGAACGCGCCGGGAAGCGGAGAAGTGGGGACAGCACCGGTGGCCGAGACCATCCGCACCAAGGGCGTCGCGTCGCCGCGCCCGCTGCGCCGGCACGAGGTGGCCGAACGGATCAAGCGGTACATCATCGACAACCGGCTGCGCCCCGGCGACCTGCTGCCCAGCGAGGGCGAGCTGTGCGAGGCGCTCGGCGCCAGCCGCTCCAGCGTCCGCGAGGCCGTCAAGACGCTGGACGCGCTGGACATCGTCGAGGTCCGGCACGGCCACGGCACCTACGTGGGCCGCCTCAGCATGTCCGCCCTGGTCGAGGGGCTGACCTTCCGCGGACTGCTCAGCCCCGACGACGACTTCAAGGTGCTGGAGGAACTCGTCGACGTCCGCGAGGTGCTGGAACGCGGCATGGCCCAGCGCATCCTGGACACCCTGCACGCCGACCACATCACCGCCCTGGAGGAACTGGTCGACGAGATGGAGGCCGGACTGGCGGCCGGCCAGGACGTCATCGGCATCGACCGCCGCTTCCACGCCCTGCTGGTCGAACCGCTCAAGAACGAGATCATCAGCCAGTTCTCCTCCGCCTGCTGGGACGTCTACGGCATCGTCGCCCCCCACCTGCACGTCATCACCAAGCAGGACGAACTCGACACCGTCAACGCCCACCGCGCCGTGGTCGCCGCCGTCCGCGCCGCCGACCCGCTCGCCTTCGACCGCGCCGTCGAAGCCCACTACCGCCCGGCCCGCCGCCGCATTGCCGCCGCCCGCGAACGCAACGCCAAGGCCGCCGCACAGAACGGCAGTTGACGTCCTCTTGGGAGCAGAGTGGCAGGACGACCCGGTCCGCCAGGAGATCGTCCGGGCCTTCCTCGACGCCGACCCGCTGGCACAGGCGGGCGGCCCGCTCGACGTCCGCGCCGTGCTCGCGGCGCTCCCCGCGGCGAGCAAGGACGCCTTCGCGTACGACGACCTCCCCTGGGAACGCTTCCCGGAGGGTGCCGGCACCCGGGACGACGTGGCGCGGCTGCGCTCCACCGACCCCGAGCAGGTGTACCGCGGAGTGCGCGGGGTGGAGGGCCAACTGGCCAACAGCTACTGGTCGGTGGCGGCCATGGCCGTCCCGTTCCTGCTCCGTGCCGCGGCCGACCCGTGCAACCGGCACCGCGGCTACGCGCTGGAGACGGCAGCCTGGACGGTGCGCCGGGTGCTGGCTCCCTGGCCGGAGACCAGGAGTGAACTGCTGCGCTTCGACGACCCGGGGTGGCGCTACGAACCGAGCGGCTACTTCGGGACGTGGGGCATCGAGGCCGCCCGGGACGCACTCGCCGCGGACGCGGACCTGCTGACAGCCCTGCTCGACGACCCCGTCCCCGGCATCCGCGCCGCGGCCGCCTACACCTTGGTGGCCGCCTCCGGCCCCGCCGACCGCACTCGCGCGGCCCTGTACGCACGGCTGCGCACCGAGGCCGATCCCGTGGTGCGGGCCGGACTGCTGCTCGCGCTCGTGCAGTGGGCCGACGAGCATCCCGACCCCGGGTGCGAGGCGTGGGTGCGGGCCCGGTGGTCCGACCCCGCCGAACCGCCCGCCGTCCGGGTGGCTGCCGCGCTGGGCTGGCTGTGCCTGACCGACGCCCCCGTCCCGGACGCGCTGCTCGCCGCACTGGACGCGTGCGCGACCGAGGAGACGGCCCGACTGATGGCGCCGCTGCCCTGGCTGCGCGAGATCGACCGCGGCGGCGACGCCGGACTCCGGCGTTTCCTGGACGGGCTGCTCCCCTCCGTGCACCCGGAGCCGGAGGGGGAAGATCCCTGGGAAGCTTCCCCCTCGCATGACTGACGGATCGTCAGGAACCGCTCACCCAGGCGGTGGTGAAGTTGGTGTACACGATGCCGCCGGTGCTGCCGATCTCGTACAGGTCGGCCACGGTGCCGTCGTTGAGGACCGCTGCGCTGGAGTAGCCGCTGGGGCCGGCCTTGAGGAGGGTGCGGTGGGGCCAGCTGGCGCCGTCGTCCTGGCTGATGCGGACGGTGAGGTCCTGGCGGGTGGAGTTGTTGGAGGTGGCGGCGTTGGACAGGACGGCGGTGGGGCTGAGCAGCGGGTGACCGGCGGCGTCGGTGTCGGTGGGGCGCAGGTAGGAGATCTCGTCGCCGTTGCAACCCGGGTCCAGCAGGCCGGAGTTCCAGGCGGTGCCGAAGCCGCCGGCGACGTCGGTGGCGCCGGAGGTGGTGGCGTACCAGCGGTTGCCGCCCGCGTTGGAGCGCATGTTCTGGACGACCTTGCCGGTGCTGCGCTGGATCGCCTTGGACTCGTTCACGCCGGTGGCCGCGGAGCCGCCGGAGTGCCAACTGGCGCCGTGGTCGTCGGAGTAGAGATTCGCCGCGTGGTCGCCCGCCGCGTCGTGGTAGACCATCGGCTGCACCAGGCGGCCGGAGGCGAGCTGCACGCCGTGCCCGGAGGAGGCGAACATGCCGGCCCAACTCGCGTCGCGGACGGACGGGTTGAGGTCGACGGGGGCGCTCCAGGTGGCGCCGTCGTCGTCCGAGGTGACGTACCGGACGTGGGTGTTGGTGGTGGCGGTGGCGGAGGTGTCGCCGGCGGTGGAGCCGTAGTAGCCGACGCCGACCTTGGGCGAGTAGGTGAAGAAGCAGAACACCCGGCCGGTGGTCCGGTCCACCAGCAGGCTGGAGTCGCCGTAGCCCTCCGCGGTGGTCGCGGGGTGGGCGATGATCCGGGGCGCCGAGAAGGTCGTCCCGCCGTCGGTCGAACGGACCATCGCCACCTGGATGTTGTTCGTTCCGCCGCCGAGGTCGGCGCCGCCGTCGATCCGGGCGTCGGCGGTGGCGATCACCGTGCCGGACGCGGTCTGGGCCAGCGCCGGGATCCGCACCGACTTCGCGGTGGTGGTCGTGGTGGTGTACGAAACCCCGTCGGCGGCAAGGGTGTTGACGCCGCTGATCGGGGTGGCGGTGGTGAGGACGGTCTGCGCGTTCATGCCCGGGGTGCCGGCCGCCAGGCCGCAGTTCGCGGTGCCGGACTGGGTGCTGCTCCAACTGCTGCCGGTGGCGGTCAGGTTGAAGGTGTAGGGGGTGCCGTTCGGGAGGGTCCAGTACAGCGAGGAGTCGCCGGACATCGCCGGAACGCTCACCGTCCACGGCGAGTTGGTGCGGCCCGGCCAGGCGACGGTGAAGGTCTGCGCGGCGGCGGTGCGGTTGTCCAGGGTGATCCGCAGGCGGTGGCTCGCGGGCAGTGAGCCGTCGGCGTTCCGCGGGCACTCCAGGCTGACGTTGGCGTCCAGCGTGTTCGAGCAGTCCAGGGTGCCGCTGACGGTGTTGTCGTAGCCCTGCGGGGTGGTGGTGCGGAAGGTGTAGGCGGTGCCGGACGGCTTGGTGAAGTAGAAGTGCGAGGAGTCGAAGGCCGCGACGGTCGCCGTCCAGGTGCCGTTGCCCGGCCAGGTGAGGGTGAAGGTGGTGGGGGTGGCGGTGTTGTTCACCACCGTCTGCTGGATCCGGCCGCCGGAGGCGCAGTCCTGGCTGACCACGGCCGACTGGCCGACCGGGGCTGCGGCGGACGCGGTGGCCGCGCCCAGCGGGAGCGCGGCCAGGGTGAGGGCGCCGACCGAGAGGAAGGCGCGGGCGTGCGGAGGGGAGAGGGCCACGGGGGTGCTCGCAATCGTCCGAGGGGGAGTCCGCGTCCGCCGACCGGCCGGGGCGCGGGCGTGGGGGCCGCGCAGGGGTGGCCGGTCGGCGGACGGGCGGAGGGAGCCGAGACATCGGAGTCAGGACATCTGATGTCTGGTCAACGACCCTAGGGAGAACGGCGGGTGGTGGTCAAGGGGTCTGACGTAAGACATCTGATGTCCAGGGTGGGGGGTGCGGCCGGACCGTCCGAAGGGTGTGCGAACATGCCGGGCGCAGGCGAACCCGGACGAGAGGACGGCGACACCATGAAGGACATCGAGGCGGAGCGGCAGCGGATCCTGGCCTCGCCCCCGGCCGCGCTCGTCGCGCAGGCGGCCGCCAACCCCGGCGGATCGGTCGCGGTGATCGACCCCGAGTACGTCGACGACCCCGACGGCTTCGTGCCGGGCGAGGCGGTCCACGGATACTGGCTGGTCGGCCCGGACGGGAAACTGACCGGCGAGTACCGGGAGAACCCGCGGCACGGGCGGCCCGTGGACGACCTCCACCACCTCACCGACCCCGACCACTGGCTCGGCTGGCTCGGCGACGACCCGGCCGCGACGGTCCGCGACTCCCTCGCCCGCTGCCTGACCCAGCAGGTCCCCGGATCGGTGGTGGAGTGGGTCAAGACCACCGGCAAGCCCGGCTTCCGCACCGGCGGCCGGCGCAGCCCCGAGGACGAGCAGCGCATCGTCGTCACCAGGGCCGGGCTCGCGGTCCCCTTCGCGCTGGCCGTGACCGCGCCCGGACGCCGGCGCGAGATCCTCACCGGCGTCTTCAGCTGGGTCGCCGTCCGCCTCGACCGGCCCGGGCAGCGCAAGGACCAGGTCTGGCTCGACCTCCGGGCCGACCTCGCCTGGGCGGAGGAGCAACTCGACCGGCGGATCTACCAGGTCGGGGAGCCCGCTCCGGAGAGCTGATCCGGCAGCCGGGGGCGGTGACGGAGCACTCGGCGGCTCAGCGGCTCAGCGGGACGGCGGGACGGTGGCTCAGCGGCTCAGCGGCTCAGCGGCTCAGCGGCTCAGCGGGACGGCGGGACGGTGGCTCAGCGGGACGGCGGCCGGTGCGCGGCGTCGACCTCGGCGGCGAACCAGCGGGTCAGGGTGGTCGGGTGGGTGATCGCGGTGCCCACCACGACCGCGAACGCGCCGGCCTCCAGCGCGGACCCGGCCTGGGCGGGGGTGTGGATCCGGCCCTCGGCGACCACCGGGACGTCCAGGGCGGCGGCCAGCCGGGACACCAACTCCAGGTCCGGGCCGGGCAGATGGGGCGAGTCGTCGGTGTAGCCGGAGAGCGTGGTCCCCACCAGGTCGGCGCCCGACTCGGCGGCGCGCAGACCCTCCTCGAAGGTCGCGACGTCCGCCATCACCAGCGCGCCCGCCTCGCGGGCGGCCGCGAACGACTCCGCGAGCGGCCGCCCGTCCGGCCGGGGGCGGGCGGTTGCGTCCAGGGCCACGATCTCCGCCCTCGTCGCCGCGACCTGCCGGACGTGCTCGGCGGTCGGAGTGATCACCACCCCGGACGCGCCGTCCTTCCAGAGCCCGATCAGCGGCGCGTCCGTCGCGGCCCGGATCGCCCGCAGATCCGCCAGCCCCTGCGCCCGGATACCGGCCGCCCCGCCCTCCAGCGCGGCGAGCGCCATCCGCCGCATCGCGTCCGGGTCGCGCAGCGGCTCGCCGGGGTACGCCTGGCAGGAGACGACCAGGCGGCCGCGCAACCTTTCGATGGGGGAGGGGAGTTGGTGAGAAGTCATGAACAGGCTCCAGTAAGGGGGAACGGCGGGAGGGTATTCAGGGGCCAGGGGAACGGCGAGTCCGTGCTGCTGGTGGCCGGAGCCCATCGGAGGTTCGTGCTGCTGCGCGCAGTGAACAGAACCGGAAGCAGATGCGCGCAACGGCAGTGCACCGTCAGCAGACCCGGGCTCGCCGTTCCCCGAGCCCCTGGCGGGGCTCTCCTTAGCCCGTCGTGGCCAGGCGGGCCGCGCCGACGATCGCGGCGGTGGGGCCCAGGGCGCAGGGGGTGAGCGGGAGTTCGGCGAGCGGGGGGAGGAGTTCGGCGGCGAAGGCGGCGCGCAGCGGGTCCCACCAGGGCGGGCCGCAGTGGGCGACGCCGCCGCCGATCAGGACGAGGTCCGGGTCGAGGACGTTGGCGAGGCCGCCGATCGCCTGGCCGAGAGCCTGGGCGCCGGTGGCCAGGACGCGGGTGGCGAGGTCGTCTCCGGCCGCGGCGAGGGCGGCGACGGCCCGCAGGTCGGGGACGTCCGGGGAGCCGCCCGCGCGGCGGTACGCGGCGTGCAGGGCGGGCCCGGCGGCGACCGCCTCGACGTGGCCGGTGCCGCCGCAGGTGCAGGGCAGGCCGGTGGCGGCGGGGACGGCGAGGTGGCCCAGGTGCCCGGCGACCTGCCGGGCGCCGTGGTGGACCCGGCCGTCGATCAGCAGCGACCCGCCGACGCCCGTCCCGACCGCGACCAGCAGCACGCAGCGGGCGCCGCGCGCGGCCCCCGTCCACGCCTCGCCGAGGGCGTGCGCGTGCACGTCGTTGTCGACGGCGACCGGCAGGCCGAGCAACTGCTCCAGCCCGGAACGGAGTTCGGTCCCCGCCCAGCCCGGCATCGCGTCGGTCGCCGAGACGACCCGGCCGCGCACCGGATCGATCACGCCCGCACTGCCGACCCCGACCGCCGCCGGCTCGCCGCCGAGGGACCGGACCGCCCCGGCCACCGCCGCCAGCACCGCGGCGGCCCCTCGGCGGCGGGCGTCGGCACGGTGACGACCGGCCCGACCGCGCCGTCCGGCCCGACCAGCGCGGCGGAGGTCTTCGTCCCGCCGATGTCCACCCCGGCCACCACGGCCGCCCCGGCCACCACGGCCGCCCCGGCCCCGGCTGCAACGCCCCTGGCCGCAACGCCACTGGCTGCCACGGCCCCGGCCGCAACGTCCCCGGCCGCCACGTCCCCGGTGATGGGGGTCAACGCAGCCCGGCCCGGTCGAGGAGGGCGGCGACGGCGGCGGTCTGCTCGGCGTCGTACGCGGTCATGGGGGTGCTCATCGCGTTGGTGGTGATGATGCCGCGCAGCATCAGCGCGGTCTTGAAGGCGCCGAGGCCCGCGGCGGTGCCGGAGGTGTCCTTGGCGACGGTGACGATCTCGAACAGCCGGGCCAGCCGGTCCTGTTCGGCCGCGGCGGCGGCCCAGTCGCCGGCGGCGGCGTGGTCGGCGAGGCGGCGGTAGCCGTGCGGGTCGACGTTGCCGAGGCCGGGGACGACGCCGTCGGCGCCGCCGAGCAGCGCGCCGTCGACCACCACCTCGTGGCCGGTGAGGACCGCGAACTCGGGCAACTCCCGTGCGCCCAGGCACAGGTAGCGGAAGGCGACGTCGTCGCCGGAGGAGTCCTTGACGCCGGCCAGCACGCCGTCCGCGGCCAGCCGGAGCAGCATCGCGGTGTCCAGCTTGTTGTGCACGCAGACCGGGATGTCGTAGGCGAACAGCGGGAGTTCGGCGGCGGCCGCGATCTCACGGAAGTGCCGTTCGATCTCCACGGGGTGGGTGCGGGTGTAGAACGGGGCGGTGGCGACCACCGCGTCCGCGCCCGACTCCCTTGATATGGCGGCCCGTTCGATCACCCGGTTGGTGGTGGTCTCGATGCAGCCGGCGATCACCGGGACCTGGCCGGCGTTCGCGCCGATCACGACCTCCAGGACGCGGGTGCGCTGGGCCTCGGTGAGGTAGGCGGTCTCGCTGGAGCTGCCGAGCGCGAACAGGCCGTCCACGCCGCCCTCCAGCAGGAAGCCGACCAGGCGCTCCAGCGAGGGGACGTCGATGTCGCCGTCGGCGGTGAGCGGGGTGACGACGGGCGGGACGACGCCGGAGAAGGCGGGGCGGCGGGCGGTCATGACGTGCTCCTTGCAGGGGTGATCTCGGGGTGGACGCAGTGCCAGCGCCGCGCGTCGTCGCCGTCGGCGGCGGGGAACGCGGTGGCGCAGGCGTCGTCGGCCTTCCAGCAGCGGGTTCGGAACGGGCAGCCGGTCGGCGGGTTGGTGGCGGAGGGGACGGGGCCGTGCAGGACGATCCGCTCGGTGTCCTCCAGCAGGCTGGGGGTGGCGGAGAGCAGGGCCCGGGTGTACGGGTGGGCGGGCGCGGCGGCGACCTGTTCGGCGCGGCCCTCCTCGACCACCCGGCCGAGGTAGAGCACGGCCAGCCGGTCGGCCAGGTAGCGGACGGTCTGGATGTCGTGCGAGATGAACACCATGCCCAGGCCCAGGCGTTCGCGCAGGTCGACCAGCAGGTTGAGGACCTGGGCGCGGACCGAGACGTCCAGCGCGCTGGTCGGCTCGTCGGCGACCACGATCTCCGGCTCCAGGGCCAACGCCCGTGCGATGGCGACGCGTTGGCGCTGGCCGCCGGAGAGCTGGCCGGGCAGGTTGCGCACCACGTGGCCGGGCAGGCCGACCAGGTCGAGCAACTCCTCGACCCGGGCCTCGCGTTCGGCGGGGGTGCCGCGCCGGTGGACGTCCAGCGGGTCGCGCAGGATCCGGCCGATCGGCAGTCGCGGGTTGAGCGCGGTGGAGGCGTCCTGGAACACCATGCCGACGCTGGAGCCGAACTCGCGGCGGCGCCGGCTGCCGGGCAGCGCCCACAGGTCCTCGCCGCGGAAGGCGACGGTGCCCTCGGTGGGGCGCTGCAGGCCGGTCAACACCCGTGCCAGGGTGGACTTCCCGCAGCCGGACTCGCCGACCAGGCCGAGGATCTCGCCCTTGCCGACGGTCAGGTTGGCGTCGGTCAGGGCGTGCACCGCGTCCCGCTTGAACAGGCCGCCGCTGCGGGCCCGGTGGCGGACGTGCACACCCTCCAGGCTCAGGACGGGACTCGGCACGGGGTTCAGCACGGGACTCAGTACCGGAGTTGTCATCGCAGGCTCCCTTCGAGGCGGTCGGCCGCCGGGTGGTGGCAGGCGAAGGCGTGGCCGGCGGAGCGGTCGGCGGCCTGCGGCGGGGTGGTGCGGCACAGTTCGGTGGCGGCGGCGCAGCGGGTGGCGAACCGGCAGCCGGAGTTGAAGCGCTGCGGGGCGGGCACCACGCCGCGGATCTGGTGCAGGCGCTCGGACCCGGCCTCCAGGGAGACCACCGAGCCGAGCAGGCCGCGGGTGTAGTGGTGCGCGGGGTCGGTCAACAGGGCGTCGGTGTCGCCGAGTTCGGCGAGCTGACCGGCGTACATGACGGCCACCCGGTGGGCCAGGTCGCCGACCAGGGCGAGGTCGTGGGAGACCAGCACCATGGCGAAGCCGAGCTCCTCGCGCAGCCGGACCAGCAGTTCGACGACCTGGGCCTGCACGGTGACGTCGAGCGCGGTGGTCGGCTCGTCGGCGATCAGCAGCTTCGGGTCGCGGGAGAGCGCCATGGCGATCAGGACGCGCTGGCGCTGGCCGCCGGAGAGCTCGTGCGGGTAGGAGCGCAGGGTGCGTTCGGGGGAGAGGCCGACCAGTTCGAGCAGTTCGGCGGGCGTCTTGGTGCCGCCGCGGGAGGTGAGTTGGCGCAGCTGCCGGCCGACCAGCACGGACGGGTTGAGCGAGGAGAGCGCGTCCTGGTAGACCATGGCGATCTCGGGGCCGGCCAGCGCGCGGCGCTCCTTGGCGTCCAGGGTGAGCAGGTCCCGGCCGCGGTACTCGATCCGGCCGGAGACCTCGGCGCCCCGGGCCAGCAGGCCCATCACGGCCAGCGAGGTGATCGACTTGCCGCAGCCGGACTCGCCGACCAGGCCCAGGGTCTCGCCCTGCCGGACGGTGAAGGACAGGCCGTCGACGACGGCGACCTCGCCGTACCGGTCGGGGAAGCGGATCGACAGGTCGCGCACCGCGAGCAGCTCGGGCGCGTCGTCCGGGACGGGCGCCACCGGGCTGGGCCGGTCGGCGATCCGCTCGGCGAGCACCTCCAGCGCGGCGGAGACCCGCTCGTCCTCGGGCTCGACGGCGGCCGCGGCGGGCTCCGAACCACCTTGCACCGGAGCGGACTTGGCGGGTGAGGCGGTGGCGTCGGTGAGGCCCTCGGCGAGCACGTTCAGCGCCAGCACGGTGACCAGGATCGCCAGGCCGGGGAAGAGCGTGGCCCACCAGCCGCCGGCCAGCAGGATCTGCTGCCCGTACGCCAGCACGTTGCCCCAGCTCGGGTTGGGCTGCTGCACGCCGGCGCCCAGGAAGGACAGGCTGGCCTCGAAGATGATCGCCTCGGCGACCAGCACGGTGGCGAACACCGCGACCGGCGCGGCGCAGTTGACGGCGACGTGCCGCAGCACGATCCAGCCGCGCCGGGCGCCGATCACCTGCTCGGCGGCCACGTAGTCCTCGCCGTACTGGGACTGGACGTTGGCCCGCACCACCCGGGTCAGCATCGGCACGTAGACGAAGGCGATGGTGCACACCAGGATCGGCACGCTGGTGCCGAAGATGGTGACCAGCACGGCGGCCAGCGCGATCGGCGGGAAGGCCATCACCACGTCGAGGGTGCGCATCACGCCCTCGTCGCCGGCCTTGCGGGAGGTGGCGGCGAACGCGCCGAGCACGCTGCCCAGCAGCAGCGCGACCAGGGTCGCGCCGAGGCCGATCACCAGCGAGTAGCGGGCGCCGCCGACCACCCGGGCGAACACGTCCCGCCCGGCCCGGTCGGTGCCGAACCAGTGGGCGCCGCTCGGGGGTTGCACCGGCAGGCCGGTGGCCAGCGGGTCCTGGGTGAACAGCGGGCCGAGGGCTGCCGCGAACAGCACCAGCAGCAGCACGCCGAGGGCGATCCGGGCGGCGGGCGACAGCCGGCGGAAGGCGATGCCGGGCCGGGCCAGCGAGCGCAGGAGTCCGATACGCATGATCACACCGTCCTGACACGGGGGTTGACGAGCAGGACGAGCAGGTCGACGAGGACGTTGACGGCGAGGAAGACCACCGCGATGGTCAGCACCGTGCCCTGCACCAGGGCGACGTCGCCGCCGGTGACGCCCTCGAGGATCAGCTTGCCCATGCCGGGCAGGTCGAAGATGGTCTCGATCACCACGGCGCCGGACAGCAGGTAGCCGACCCGCAGGCCCAGCACCGTCAGCGGGGTCACCAGCGCGTTGCGCAGCACGCCGCGGATCACCACGGAGCGCGGCAGGCCGTTGCCGGTCGCGGTGCGCACGTAGTCGCGGTCGAGTTCGGCCACCATCGAGGTGCGCACCAGCCGGGCCAGTCCGGCGGCCACCGGGATCGCCAGCGAGACGGCGGGCAGGATCATCGTCTTGAACCAACCGCCCAGCGAGTCGGCCGGGTTGACGTAGCCGCCGGTCGGCAGGATCGAGCGGTTCAGGGCGAGTTCCTGGATCAGCACGATGCCGAGCCAGAACGACGGGATGGCGACGCCGGAGATGGACAGCACCCGGGTCAGCTGGTCGGGCCAGCGGTCGCGGTACAGCGCGCCGGTGATGCCGAGGGCGAGCGCCAGCACGATCGCGATGGCCAGGCCGAGCAGGGTGAGTTGCAGGGTCAGCGGGAACGCGGTGGCGATCCGGTCCGAGACGGGCGTGCTGGGCGGCACGGTCACCCCGAGGTTGCCGTGCAGCAGGTCGCCGAGGAAGCGGACGTAGCGCACCGGCAGCGGGTCGTCGAGGCCGTTGGCGGCGGCGAACGCCTGCCGGGCCTGCTCCGAGGCGCCGTCGCCGAAGGCGTTGTACGCCGGGTCGGCGGGCGAGAACTGGAGCACCACGAAGACCAGCAGGGTCACGCCGAGGACCATCACCGGCAGCATGGCGAGCCGCCGCAGCGCGAGCCGGAGGAATACGAGCATGGGGAAGTCCTAGGGAGGAGGGAGGCGCCGGGGGCCGGCCGGTGCGGCGGTCCGGGCCCCGGCGCCGGTCAAGCGGGCGCGGGGCGCCTGTGCGGCGGGCCGGCTAGGCGGCGGAGACGCCGAGGAAGGACAGGCCGGTGGTGGGCAGCGGCTTGAAGCCGGCCAGCTTCTTGTCGTTCCACGCGGTGGGCAGCTTGCGGTGCACCACCGGGTACAGCACGGCCTGTTCGGCGACCAGGTCGATCACCTGGTTCCACAGCGCGCTGCGGGCCGCCGCGTCGCCGGTCCGGGCGGCCTGGTCGAGCAGGCCGCGCACCTGCTGGTCCTCGGGCGAGCCGGCCCAGCGGAAGCGCTTGGTGGTCCACACGCCCTCGCCGTAGAACCAGCGCAGCAGCAGGTCGACGTCGTTGCCGAACACCGACGGGTCGCCGGGCGCGGCCATCACGCCGAAGTCGCCCGCGTCGACCTTCTTGTACTGGCCGGAGGAGTCGCCGATGTCCAGCGTGGTCTTCACGCCGACCGCGTCCCAGCTCTCCTTGATCAGCGGCGCGATGTCGTTGACCCAGCCGGTGTTGGTGGTCAGCAGGGTGACGGACAGTCCGCTCGCCCCGGCCTCCGCGAGCAGCGCCTTGGCCTTCTCCGGGTCGTGCCCGTAGACGGTGGCGGCCTTGTGGTAGTCGGGGTGGCTGGGCTGCAGGTAGCTGGTGGAGGCGGTGCCGTTGCCGTACATCGCGGTGGTGACGATCTTGTCGACGTCCAGCGCGTAGTGCAGCGCCTGGCGCACCCGCTTGTCGTCGAACGGCTTGCGGGCGAAGTTGAACATCAGGAACAGGTTGCCGAAGCTCTCCACCGACTCGGTGACGGCCTTGCCTTTCAGCCCGGCCACGTCGACGTACGGCACGTCCTCGATCGCCTGCACCCGGCCGGAGACCAGCGAGGAGACCCGGGCGGTCGGGTCGGAGGTCAGCCGCCACACCATGGTCGCGGCCTTGGCCGGGCGCGGGCCGTTGTAGGCGTCGTGCCGCTGGAAGGCGATCTTGTCCTGCCGGGTCGCCTCGACCACCTTGTACGGGCCGGAGCCGGTGGGCTTGGCGTCGAACGCCTTCTGGTCGGCCTCGACGACCTTCTTCGGGACGACCTTGACCACCGAGATGCGGGTGGCGAACAGCGGGAACGCGTACTTGAGCTTGAACTCCACGGTACTGGCGTCCACCGCGGTGACGGTGTCCAGGAACGGCAGGAACTGCACGATCAGCGAGGAGTTGGCCGGGTCGAGGATCCGGCTGAAGGAGAACACCACGTCCTCGGCGGTGACCGGCGAGCCGTCGTGGAAGGTCGCGCCGGAGCGCAGTTGCGCCCGCCAGGTGGTGTCGTCGACCTGCTGCGGCATCGCGGTGGCGAGCGCCGCGTACGGCTCGCGGGTGGCCGGGTCGAGGTCGACCAGGCCCTCGAAGACGTGCAGGTTGGCGGCCACGGGGGTGGCGCCGGAGGAGGTCATCGGGTCGAAGCCGGTGGACAGCGCGTACGAGATGCCGGCCTCGATGGTGCCGTTGCCGCCGCCCTTGGCGTCGCCGCCGGAGGTGGAGCCCGCGGCGGTGGAGGACGGGCCGCCGCAGGCGGCGACCGAACCGGCGATCGCGGTGGCGGTGGTGAGGGCGCCGACCAGGCGCAGGAAGCCGCGGCGGTCGACTTCCTTGGACGTCCGTTCCAGCACGGGAGCTCCTTGTGGGGGGAGTGCGGGGTGAGGGGGTGTCACCTCGCGGTCCGGACAGCGGAACCGCGAGGGGGTGCCGGGTCGGAATCCCGGGCGGATCGAGCAGGAGAGAGACAGCTCATCCGTCATCAGACATCTGATGTCTGAGCTGTTAGGGTGTGAACGTAGCCGCCGCCACAGGGGAGGGTCAAGGGATGACGACCGCCGCAGGTTCACGATTCGGCAACGGCCCGCAACGCCGGGCCGACCCGCCGACCTGGGCATTCCGCCCCGGACCCGGCCCGGCGAAGTCGCCGGTGGTGGACCAGATCAAGGCGTACATCCTGCGCGGCCGCCTCAAGCCCGGGGACCCGCTGCCCAGCGAGAACGAGCTCTGCGAGATCTTCGGCGCCGGCCGCTCCAGCGTCCGCGAGGCGATCAAGGTGCTGGACGCGCTGGACATCGTCCAGGTCCGGCACGGCCACGGCACCTTCGTCGGCCGGCTCAGCCTCTCCGCCCTGGTCGAGAGCCTCAGCTTCCGCGGCCTGCTCAGCCCCGACGACGACTTCCGGGTGCTCTCCGACCTGGTCGACGTCCGGGAGCTGTTCGAGCGCGCCATGGCGGGCCGGATCATCGACGCGCTGCTCCCCGTCCACCTGGAGCAACTCGCCGACCTGGTGGGGGAGATGGAGATTCGGCTGCGGCTCGGACGGGACATCGTGGCGGCCGACCGCAGCTTCCACGCGCTGCTGCTCCAGCCGCTCGCCAACGAGCTGGTCGCCCAGCTCTCCTCGGCCTGCTGGGAGGTGCACGCGGTGGTCGCCCCGCACCTGAACATCGTCACCGCGCAGGACGAGGCCGACACCGTCGAGGCCCACCGCGCCATGGTCGAGGCGCTGCGGATCGGCGACGCCCGCCGCTTCACCGAGGCCGTGCGCCGGCACTACGTCCCGGTCCGCCGCCGGATCGCCGCCGCCCGCGCGGAGGCCGTCGCCAACCGGCCCTGACCCCGCGGGCAGGTCGACAGACATCTGATGTCTGACCTACGATCCGGGTGCTCCCCGCCACCGCGCCCCCTCCCGGAGACATCCGTGCCGCTCACCGACCTCACCCTCGACGAGTGCCTCGCCTACCGCCCGCACCTGCCCGAACCCGCCGACCTGGACGCCTTCTGGCAGCGCACCCTCGCCGAAGCCGGCCCCGCCGTCCAGCGCCCCGACCTCACCCCCGTCCCCAACGGCCTCGCCCTGGTCGACACCTACGAGCTCACCGTCCCCGGCTTCGGCGGCCACCCCGTCCACGGCCGGCTCCACCTCCCCGCCGGAGCGAGCGGCCCGCTCGGCTGCGTGGTCGAGTACCTCGGCTACGGCCGCGGCGCCGGACTCCCGCACGAGAACCTCACCTACGCCTGCGCCGGCTACGCCCACCTGGTCATGGACACCCGCGGCCAGGGCTGGTCCGCGGCCCCCGGCCGCACCGACGACCCCGCCCCCCAACTCGCGGGCGCCGTCCCCGGATTCCTCACCCGCGGCCTCGACCACCCCGACGACTACTACTACCGCCGGGTCTACACCGACGCCGTCCGCTTCCTGGCCGCCGCCCGCACCCTCCCGCAGGTCGACCCGGCCCGGATCGCCGTCACCGGCATCAGCCAGGGCGGCGGCATCTCCCTCGCGGCGGCCGCACTCACCGACGGCCCGCTGGCCGGCGTCCTCCCGGACGTCCCCTTCCTCTGCGACTTCCCGCGCGGCGTCCGCACCGCCCCGCAGCCCCCGTTCACCGAGATCGCCGAGTACCTGCGCCTGCACCGCGACCGCACCACCCGCACCTTCGCCACCCTCGCCTACTTCGACGCCGCCCTGCTCGCCGCCCGCATCCAGGCCCCCGCCCTGTTCTCCATCGCCATGATGGACCCGATCTGCCCGCCCTCCGGCTGCTTCGCCGCCTACCACGCCCACCCCGGCGAGAAGTCGCTGCGCGTCTACGAGTTCAACGGCCACGAGGGCGGCGGCGAGGTCCACCTGGCGGCGAAGCTGGCCTGGCTGCGCGAGCGGATCGGCTGACGGGAGCCTGCTCCGGCAGGTCCTGCCGGGTGTGCGCCGCCGCGCGCTGACCCGACCGGACCGACCGGACCGACCGGACCGACCGGAAAGGGCCTCGCGCCGCACGCGGACCGGTGGCCCGGCGCCCGGGGCTGGGCGCTGCGCGGGCCGGTCCGCTACTTCCCCGCCAGGCGGGCGTACTCCCAGGGGTCGTGGGCGCTGAAGGGCACGACCCGCCCGCCGTGTTCGCGGACCAGTTCGCGCAGCCGGGCCTGGTTGCCCAGGCGCAGCGGCCGGTCGACCTCGGTGAGCTGCTGCAGGACGTCCATGCCGGGGTGGGTCTCGGGCCGGTCCGGGTCGATCTCGCGGTGGAAGTAGTAGGCGTCCCCGCAGTGCAGCAGCCAGCGCCCGGCGGCGCGGTCCCGGACCGCGACCGCGGCGTGTCCGGCGCTGTGCCCGCCGAGGGGGACGAGCGCCAGGTCCTCGGCGAGGCGCGGCAGCGGGCGGACGGCGTCGAATCCGAACCAGGGGTCCGCGGAGGCGGGCCGGTGGGCCGTCCACCGGGGGCGGTGCGCCCAGTGGGCGGGGCGGTAGCGGATCCGGTCCTCGGGGTGGGGGCCGGGGGTGCCGAGGGCGGCGCGCTGCTCGGCCGCCAGCAGGTGGACCTCGGCGTCGGGGAAGTCCGGCAGGCCGCCGGCGTGGTCGAGGTCGAGGTGGGTGAGCAGGACGTGCCGGACGTCGCGCGGGTCGTGGCCGAGTGCGCGGACCCGGTGCAGGGCCGTCTCCGCGAGGTCGAGCGCGGGTTGGGCGCGCCCTCGGAACTCGGGCCCCAGGGTGCGCTCGGGGTCGGCGACGTCGGCGGTGCCGAGCCCGGTGTCGACCAGGACCAGGCCGTCCCGGTCGGTCTCCAGCAGCAGGCAGTGGCAGACCGCCGGACGGCGCTCGCCCCGGTGCTCGACGGTGCGCAGTGAACCGCAGTTGAGATGGTGGATCCGCACGTCCCCTCCTCGGGGAAGTGGCCGTCCGCCACGGGAGATAGCGAACGACCGATCGTTAATAGCGAACGGTCGTTAGGTTAAGCTTGCGCCATGAGTCCGCGCAAGTCCGTAGCCGAAGCCACCGCCACCCGCGCCCGGATCCTCGACCGCACCCTCGCCCTGGCCGTCGCCACCGGCCTGGAGGGCGTCACCATCGGGGCGCTCGCCGACGACCTGGGGATGAGCAAGGCCGGGGTGATCGGCCCGTTCGGCACCAAGGAGGAACTCCACCTCGCGGCCGTGGACGAGGCGGTGGCCCGCTTCCGGGCGGCGGTCCTCGCCCCGCTGTCCGGCGCCGACCCCGGCACCGGACGCCTGGTCCGGGCCCACGACGCCTGGTTCGCCTACATGACCGCCGACGGACACGCGGGCTGCTTCCTCACCGCCGTCGCCGCCGAGTTCGACGCCCGCCCCGGCCCGGTCCGCGACCGGGTCCGCGCGGCGCTCGCCCGCTGGGACGCCTTCGTCCTCGGCGAACTCGACGCGGGCCTCGCCGCCGGCGAACTGCCGCCCGGCACCGAGACGGCGCAACTGCTCTTCGAACTGCGCGGCGTCGCCCTGGCCGCCGACCAGGGCATCCAGCTCTGGCAAGACCCGCAGGCCGCCACCCGCGCCCGCCGCGCCGTCCGCCGCCTCCTCGCGCCCGCCTGACGCCCCGTCACCGCCGTACTACGTCACCGCCGCACCAGGCGCCGGTGGCGGACTGCCTGCCAGCGGGAGCGGTGGAAGATCGGGTCGGCGGCGACGACGCACAGGGCGTGCATCGGGTCGTCGGTGCGCTCCGGGTCGAAGAAGCCCGCCCAGTCGTCCCGGTAGCTCTCGCCGCGCCGGTGGACCTCGCGGTCGGTGGCGACGGACTCCCCGGCCTCGGTCAGCAAGTCGCCCATCCAGAACAGCAGTTCGGGGCGGGCCAGGACGAAGGACGTCCCGGCGTGCTCGGCGTACCGGGCCGGGTGGCGGTCGGCCAGCCGGCGGACGTCGTCCGGGCGGTCGGCGGGGCGCGGGGCCGGGGCGGTGACCGTCAGCGGGGCGGCGCCGCGGTGCGGGGCGCGGCGCAGGGCGGGCCAGTCGGACGGGCGCAGACCGGTGTCCGCGCGGGCCACCAGCAGGGGGGTCGTCCGGGCGTCCATCGGCCCGGGGCCCGGCGGGGCCGGGACGTGCAGCGCGCTGTGCGGGCTGGTCGCGGCGAGCCGGAACAGGGCGCCCAGGCGCAGCAGGTCGGCGCGGCTCGCGTACAGGAACGCGACCACGGGGTCGGGCGGGTGGAAGAAGGTGCCGCCCAGCATCGCCCCGGTGTCCAGCACCCGGCGGAGCCGCGCCCCCGTGGACACCGGCCGACCGGTCACCCGCAACCGCATCCGCCCGCCACCACCCGCACCGTCACCGCCCGCACCGTCACTGCCCACGCTGCCACCGCCCGCCCCGCCACCGCCCACGCCGCCCGCACCGTCACCGCCCGCCCCGTCGCCCGTCATGCGCCGAGTACAGCACGCGGCCCGCCGGGCGGGCAGCCCGTTTTCGGGCGCGACGGAGCCCGGGCCGCCTCACCGCCGGGCCGCCCCACCGCCGGGTCCACCCCAGTCTGCCTGCCCGTTTAGTCGACGTGCATCGGCCTGCCCCATGCTTGCGCCCGCCAGCAGCACCGGAGGAGGAACAGATGACCACTGCCGCCCAGCCGGCGAACACCAAGGCCCTCGCTCCCAACACCGGCAGTACCGTGCCCGGTAAGAACGACTGGGCGGTCCTGCCGATCACCAAGGGCAAGGCGAAGTACCCCTTCCCGGCCGAGTGGGGGGACGGCGCGCTGCACCACAAGATCTCCAAGGAGAAGCTGGCCTCCGTGGCCGAGCAGGTCGCCCTCCTGTACACCAGCCAGCCCGCGGCGCTGCAGACCGCCGTGCGCGCCTTCTGGGCGCTCTGCTGGGAGTTGGCCGGCCAGCCGGTCACGGCGGCGGTGCGGGACGCGACGCCGAAGGTCAGCGCCCACCGGCTGCTGTGGAACCTGCCGCTCAACCTCTCCCTGGGCCCCAAGAGCCCGGCCACCGACCCCGGCCAGGCCTTCGACCCCGACACCGTGCCCGACCCGCAGGCCCCCGGCAAGCGCGTGCTGGACGGCGTCAGCGCCAAGCTCCGGCTGCTGGAGGAGCGGTGGGACCGGGCGAGCGACGGCAACGCCGGACTGGGCGACTTCAGGACGCCGGCCCTGTGGAACGACCTGACCGCCCTGCTCCGCGAGGCGCACCAGGAGGCCGACGAGGCAGGCCGCGAGGGGCGGCTGCTCTACCCGCCGAAGACCGAGCAGTGGCTCTACGACGGCACCTCCCACCTGCGCAAGGGCCTGACCGAGTTCCTGAGCGCCGCAGTGGGCGAACAGCGCTTCCGGCGGGCCCGGTCGAATGCCCCCTCGATCGCGGCCCACAAGGACTCCGCCGCCGTGGTGGCCACCGCGCAGGCCACCACCACCTACCGGAAGAAGGCCGTCACCCTCACAGTCACCGTCACCGGGGGAGCCGTCCACCACGTCGGCGAGCGCCACACCTTCACCTTCTTCGACTTCTCCGGCCGGTCCCGCCCGATCACCACCCTGTGGCCGGAGATCCCCACCTTCGACGCCCTCACCGCCGTCGCCGGCCAACTGGCCCCGCACCTGGCCCGCATCTGCCTGGCGCACCTGGTCGGCCTGGAGCGCGCCGACGCGGCGGACTGGCCCTACGACGACATCGAGCTCGCCCAGCAGCCGGCCGGTGAGCACTGCGTCTACTTCATCGCCGGCATCGAGTGCATCGAGGAAGGCCCCGCCGGCGTCGCCGTCGACGTCGAGATCAAGACCTTCGCCCCCAACGGCCACAGCGGCCCCGGCCTCCTCAAGCCCGACCTGGCCGCCATCGGAACGGCCCTGAAGGCCCGCCCGCAGTAACGGGGCCCTGAAGGCCCGCCCGCAGTAACGGCACCGGTACCGCTCGGTGGCCCGCCCGCGGACGCGACGGAGCCCGGGCCGCCTCCCCACGAGACATGGGCGACCCGGGCTCCGCCGTGGTGCCGCCGCCCCCGACCGGCCCCGGACGGATTCCGGGCGGGGGCGACGAGCCTGTCGGCGCGTCAGCCTGGCAGTACGTCAGCCGGTCAGCGCGTCAGCCGGTCTTCACGGTGCACGCGGTGCCGTTCAGGGTGAACGCGGTCGGGGCGGTGTTCGTGCCGCTCCAGCTGCCGTTGAAGCCGAAGGAGGCCGAACTGCCGGGCGCGATGGCCTTGTTGTAGCCCGCGTCGGTGACGGTCACCTGCGCGCCGCTCTGGGTGGCGTTGCCGTTCCAGAGCGAGGTGACGGTCTGTCCGCTCGGGAAGGACCACTTCACCGTCCAGCCGTTGACCGCCGTGGTGCCCTTGTTGGCCACCGTCACGTTGGCGCCGAAGCCGCCGCCCCACTGGCTGGACACCGCGTAGGTGATCTCGCAGGAGGAGGTGCCGCCACCGCTGGGGGAGGAGGACGGCGAGGGCGAGGCGGAGGCCGAAGCGGACGGCGACGGGGACGGGGAAGCCGACGGGGAGGGCGAGGTGGAGCCGGAGGCCGAAGCGCTCGGCGAGGGCGAGACGCCGCCCGCCGTGTCGCCGTACACGATGCCGCGGCCGTTGGTGCCGACGTAGACCCGGCCGTAGATCCGCGGGTCGCCGGTGATCGCGCCGCCGGTCCAACCCCACTGGTGGGCGTCGTCGTTGATCCGGACCCAGCTGGCGCCGGCGTCGTCGGAGCGGAACAGGCCGCGGACGCCGCCGATCTTGGCGGAGGTGTACATCGCGGGGTAGGTCTTGCCGGGGGCGGCCTTGCCGAAGCCGATGTTGTCGGCCTGGTCGACGCCCGCCTGCTTGGTGAAGGTCGCGCCGCCGTCGGTGGAGTGCCACAGGCCGTAGCTGGTGGTGGCGGTGCCGCCGGCCAGCCAGACGTCGCCCTTCGCACCCGGCACGGCCTTGAAGCGGACCGACTCGGTGGGCAGGCCGCTCGCCTTGGCGGTGAAGGTGGCGCCCGCGTCGGTGGAGACGTAGAAGGTGCCGCCGGACCAGCCGTAGAAGGTCTTCGGGTCGACCCGGTCGGCCTGCACGCCCGCGCCCGCCGGGAGGCCGGTGACGGCCGTCCAGGAACTGCCCGTGCCGGAGGTGCGGTACACGCCGGTGCCCTTCGGGCTCCACACGGTGGCCGAGCCGTCGGCCGAGATCGCCACCTGCCCGCCGCCGGTGACGCCGGACGGCTCGGCGGAGGCCGCGAACCAGTTGGCGCCGCCGTCCATCGAGAAGCCGATGTGCTTCTCGGTCGAGCCGGACGCGGTCTCGCCGACCCGCACCATGCTGGCCGGGGAGGCTTCGGCGAAGTCCATCGAGGTGCCGGAGGTCAGGTTCGGCTGGGAGAAGATCTTCGCCGGGACCTTGGTCAGGTCGTCGTGCTTGAACCCGCCGAGGTCGCCCAGCGAGCTGAGCAGCGGCGCGCCGGTCGGCGGCGAGACCAGGTCGTTGACCGCGGTCTCCTCCAGGCCCTTGACGACGGGGGCGATGCCGACCTTGGTGCCCTTGTCGAAGTTGGTCAGGTTGGACGAGCCGTACAGCGTCGCGCCGGTGCCGTACATCATCCGGTCCGAGTCGAACGGGTCGATCTCCAGCGACTCGGTCATCCAGCCGAGCTTCGGCGACTCCTCCGGCGCGGAGACGTTCGCGTTGAAGGTCAGCCACGGCACCGAGGAGATGTCGATGCCGTACTGGTCGACCCGGGTCGGGTAGCCGTTGTACGACCAGAACGGCTTCCAGGTGGCGCCCGAGTCGGTGGAGCGCCAGATCTGGGTGTCCGGCCACCACGAGCTGTAGCCCGTCACCATCAGCACGTTGGGGTGCTGGCGGTCGACGGTCAGGCCCGAGTAGCCGAAGAAGTTGTTGCTGCTGTCCGAGGACGGCACCGGGCTGACGTTCGTCCAACTCCCGGTGCCGGTCGCGTACTTCCACACGTCGCCGTGCGCGCCGTCGTACGGGCCGCCGGTGTCCGAGTACGAGACGAACAGGTTGCCGCCGGACGCGTCCAGGACCGCCTTGTGCGGGACGAAGCCGGTGGGCTGGCCGCCGATCCTGGTCCAGGTCGAACCGCCGTCGTCCGAGCGGTAGATGCTGTTCTGCTTGTCCGCGACGCCGACGTACATGGTCTTCGTGACGCCGTTGACGGTGCCGCTGCCCTGGTCGAAGACCTCCCACAGCACGCCCAGCGGGTCGCTCTGGTAGCCCGAGGTGTCGGTCGGGTCCGGCGCGTAGCTGCCGGTCACCGGGAACGCCGTCACCTGCGACCAGGTCACGCCGTAGTCGGCGCTGCGCCACAGGCCCTTGCCGCTGGGGGCGCCGAACCAGAGCACCGCGTCGTTGTTCGGGTCGATGGTCAGGCGCTCGCCCATGCCGCGGCCCGGCATGTTGCCGCCGATCTTGAACGGCAGGGTGGTGCGCTGCCAGGTCCTGCCCTGGTCCGAGGAGCGCAGGATCGCGCCGTTCGCCGGGTCCCAGCCGTTGGTGTAGGTGCCCCCCGCGATGTACACCCGCTTCGGGTCCTTGGCGTCGGTGGCGAGGCTCGCCACGCCGGTCAGGCCCCAGTCGTCCCAGCCCAGCGAGTCCAGCAGCGGGATCCACTGCTTGGTGGCCGGGTCCTGCCGGTACGCGCCGCCGATGTCGGTGCGGGCGTACACCAGGCCCTGCTGCCCCTGGTTGAAGACGATGCCCGGGATGAACCCGCCACCGCCGATCTGCACGTTGTTCCAGGTGTACGGCTGGCTCGCCGCGGTCGCCGCACCCGCCGACTCGGCCGCGCTGGCGGTCAGTTGGGGCAGCGCCGCGGTCGCCGCGCAGGCGGCGAGGGCGGCCGCGGCGGCCACCGTCGCCAGCACCGGCCGGCGTCCGCGCACCGGGGGCCGCGAGGCGGCCCGGCGCTCCAGGGGGACAGGGGTCATGGGGGACTCTCCTCGGTCACGGGTGGGGGGACCAGAAAAGCGGCCCGGTCCACCCGCCCGACAACGACCCCGTTTCGAGAGCGTGTAAAATCGCAGGTCAGTGACGCGCCCGCGGTGAAAGTTACATCGCCCGCACCCCCTGGAACCCTTCCCCCAGGGGCGGTTGACGCCCCGTCGAAACCTTTCGGGGCCCCGCGTTCGACAGATATTCGACAGCTCTTTCGCCTGCGTGCGACCTGCGCGGCGGCCCGCCCCGACACCCCGCCGGGGCGTATTCGACAGTCGTTCGACAGCCTTGTACCAGTGCCCGCCGCCCGGTGCGAACCCGTTCGGACGGCGGGCGCCGCCGGACGGTCAGCCGAGCGGGCGGCCGGTGAACAGCCGGGCCAGCGCCGGGAGCAGTGCGGGCAGCAGCACCACGTTGGCGCGGTGCAGCGGCAACCGGAACACGGGTTCCCGCGTGCCGGTCCGGTACAGCGCTACCGAGCCGTTCTCCACCCGCACCGGGGCCAGCTCGCGCCAGGCCAGGTACTCGTCGCGCCCCTTCCAGCCGTTGCTGACCCGGGCGGCCAACCCCTCCCCGTCCAGCCGCAGTTCGCCGATCAGGGTGGTCCCACCGGTGGCGACCAGCTCGAAGTACTCCTCCAGCAGCCGCGGTTCGACGTACTGCTGGACCAGCTCGACCAGCGCCGTCCACTCCTGCGGCGGCCGGGCGTTCTTCCCGTACACCGAGAAGGGCAGACTGCTCAGCCGGCCGCTCGGCCCGGCCCCGAACCCGTACGTCGTCTCGTGCGAACTCGGCCAGAGGAAGCGGTGGGTGACGGTCCGGGTCACCGAGTAGCAGACCCACTCGATGTCGTCGAGCGCCAGCGTCTCCTTGCCGTAGGTGATCCGGGAGGTGTCGGCGTACAGGCGGCGGCGCGGGGAGTCCAGGACGACGCGGGGTGCCTGCGGCTCCGGCTGCGGCGCGGGCGCGGGCTTCGGCTCAGGTGCGGGCGCAGGCACAGGCGCAGGCACAGGCGCAGGCACAGGCGCAGGTGCGGGCTCAGGCGCAGGCGCAGGCTCAAGCACGGGGGCCGGCCCCGGGCGGTCGGCGGCCAGGTGGCGGGTCAGCCAGTCGGGGACGGTGGGGCGCGGGTAGGCGAACAGGTCCTCGCGGTAGTGGACGGCGGACAGCAGGTGTTCGGCGGGCAGCGGCTCCTCCCCGTAGTCGTAGTCGACCAGCACGCCGCCGAAGGTCAGCCCCGCGTCGGCCTCCACCAGCAGCCGGTACCAGGGCCCGTCGGCCGTCCGGGCGGCCAGGTGGCGCTGGCGCCGCACCAGGACCGCCAGCTTCTCCGGGACGCGGACCGCGGTCTCCCGGTCGCCGCGCCGGAAGCTCAGCCGGGCGATCTCGGCGCCGACGGTGCAGGAGAAGACGGCGGTCAGGCTCTCCCAGCCCTTCGGGCCGAGCAGGGCGAGCTGCTGCACGATCGGGTCGAGCAGTCCGGCGGCCCGCTTGATCAGGGTGGTCTCGGCGGGCCGGTCGACGGCGGTGGGCGCGGCGGGCGGTGCGCCGGGGAGCTGGGTGGCCGCCGCCCACAGGTCGGCCTCCTCGTCCCGGAGCGACTCCCCGTCCGGCACCCGGCGGATGAACGCCTCCTCGGCGCGGAAGCGCTCGCGTAGCACGCGCGGCGGCAGCGAGGTGGTGGCCTCCCGGATCCGGCCCAGGTCGCCGACCAGGAACACCGAGCGGCCCACCGGCAGGGACTCCGGGAACGCCGCCGGGTCGCTGTCGTCCACCTCCGCCGGCGCGTACACCGACCAGCCGCCGGGGAAGCGCTCGGCGACCAGCCGGTCCACCGGGTAGTCGGCGCCGGTCGCGGCGATCCGTTCGGCGACCAGCCGCAGCGCCTCGGTCCGCTCCAGCTCGCCGCGGGCGCCCGCCGGGGGCTCCCCAGCCAGCGGGTGGTCGGGGTCGTCGCGGCCCGGGCCCGGGTAGTGGTGCAGCAGCTCGAACCAGAGCAGCACCTCCTCCGCGGCCCGCCGGTCGACCTCGTCGCACAGCAGGTGCCAGTGGCCGCCGCCGTCGCGGCCGAACACCATCTGCCCGTCCTCGTGCATCACCTCCACGTACGGGGCCCCGCACTCGTCGCCGAACGCGCCCATCCGGGCCGCGTCCGGCCGCACGGTGTCGGCGCGGTGGCCGTGCACCACCCCCGTGGCGTCGAGCGCCATCACGTCGTACCGGGCCATCGGCGGCTCCCCTGCGGCCTGCCCCGCCCGCCGGTGCGAACGGGTGCATGGGCCAACTACCCTAGCCCGGCCGCCCGGCCGTCCGGGCGGCCTCCACGGAACCTCCAACTCCCTTGCCCTGCGAACGGTTTGACGGACGAAGAGTCAGCAGGACTGGCGCACCACCAGGTGGGTGGGCAGCACCACCGAGCGGCCCGGCGTCGGGTCCTGCAGCAGTTCCACCGCCCGGGCGCCCAGGTCCTCGACCGGCTGGCGGACGGTGGTCAGGCCCGGCCGGGCGGTCGCGGCGGCCGGGGAGTCGTCGAAGCCGACCACGGCGACGTCGTCCGGCACCCGCCGCCCGAGCCGGCGCAGCGCCCGCAGCGCGCCCACCGCCATCGCGTCCGAGGCGGCGAACACCGCGTCCACGTCCGGGTACTGGTCGAGCAGCCGGAGCATCGCGTGCTCGCCGGAGCGCGACCCGAAGTCGCCGTACGCCACCGCGCAGCGGGTCGGGTCGCCCTGGTCGGCCAGCGCCCGCCGGTAGCCGGCCAGCCGGTCGGCGCCCGCGGCGGTGTCCGGTGGCCCGGCGATGGTGGCGATCCGCCGCCGCCCGGCCCGGTGCAGCAGGTTCACGGCGGCCCGCGCCCCGCTCAGGTTGTCGGCGTCCACGTGCGCCAGCCGCTGCGACTGCGGCGGCCGCCCCAGCGACACCACCGGCACGCCCGCGGCCTGCAGCAGCCCGGGCAGCGCCGGGTCGCCCCACCGGCCGACCAGCAGCACGCCGTCCACGTGCCCGCCGCACAGGTAGCGCACCAGCGACGGCCGGGCCGGCCCCGGACCCGCCGTCAGCACCACCAACTCCCGGTCCGGGACGACCCGTTGGGCACCCGCCAGCAGCCGCACCGGGAACGGGTCGGCGTGGAAGCGCAGCACGTCCGCGAACGCCACCACGGCGATCGCCCCGGTGTCCCGGGCCGTCGCGGCGGGCGCCCGGCGGCGGACGTAGCTCAACTCGCGGGCGGCGCACTCGACGCGCGCCGCGATCTCGGCGGACACCGGCGCGGACCGGTTCAGCACCCGGGACGCGGTCGCGCTCGACACGCCCGCGCGGGCCGCGACCTGGGCCAGCGTCGGACCGGGGGGCGCGCTCGGCGCCTCGTCCGGCCCGGAGGTCGGGAACGGGACGGTGCCGCCCGGCTGGCGGGTGGCACCGATCGGGTGGGGGAGCGGGTGAACGGGCAACACGGTCGCCCTTCCTGACACGGGGTGGGGGAGTCCGCGGCCACCCGCCCGGGGCCGTCGGTGACCGCACCGTAGGGGCCTGGTCGGTGGACCGTCAAGGGATCCGACACGACCTCCTCGCCGCCTCCCCCCGCCTTCCGGCCATGCTCCGCCCCGCCTCCGTCCCACCCCGCGGACCAAGATCACCAGGCCGGGCCGGTTCCCGCCCGGGTTCCCGCCCCGGTCCGCGCCCGGCCGGAACGGCCCCGGCGGCCCGCCGCGGACCGGCCCGGCCGTCTCACCATCCGGTCGGCGACGCCCCGCGGCCAACCCGCGCGGCGCTCCCGGGAAGTGACGGTCCGTCGCCCGCACCGCCCGCCGCCCCCGTCCGCCGCCCGCCCGGGTGCGGAACCGGCCCGGTGCTAGGCTCCGGCTTTCGTCCGGGCCGGTGCCCGGCCCGTGCGGGGCCGGCACCCACAGGGGAGAGCAGGAGCCGAAGTGTTCGCAGTACGCAGTGCCAAGGCCGCGTCGATAGCCGTGGCCGCCGCGGCGGCAGCCGTCCTGACGGGGTGCAGCGCCGAGGTGCACGTGGGCACCACCCAGCCCACCACCGCCGCCCCGTCCCCGACCGCCACCACGGGCGCCGCGGACAGCGCGGCCCCCACCGACGGCGCGAGCCCCACGGGCGGTGCGGTGGCCCAGGGCGACGGGGGCGACGCGGCCCTCCCCAAGGTCTCCGCCGCCAAGGTCGCCAAGACCACGGCCCAGAAGCTCGCCGCCGCCCGCAGCAAGGCCGAGCCGAAGGTCACCTGCCCCGACGACCTGCTCGGCAAGGTCGGCACCGTCCTGCGCTGCCAGCTGGTCGCCGACGACGGCAGCACCCTGGGCATCACCGTCACCGTCACCGCGGTCCAGGGCACCAACGTCAACTTCGCCATCAAGGCCGACGACAAGGCCACCCCGGCCGCCTCCTCCTGACCCGCTCACGCCCCGCCGCGCGCCCCGTACCCGACCGGCACGGGGGTGCGCAGCGGGGCGGCGGCGTCCTCGGGCGGCAGCCGGCCGAAGGGGTCGCGCCCGGCCAGCGCGTCGAGCAGGAAGTCGACGGCCGGCGCCCAGGCGTCCGCGGCCCGGGAGAGCAACAGGTGCCCGGCGCCCGCCACTTCCAGCCGGCGCAGCGCGGTGACCGGCCGGGCCCGTTCGGCGTACGCGAGCGAGTGCGCGGCCCCGGCCTCGCCGCGGTCCCGGTCCCCGTGCACGATCAGCGCGGCCCGGCCGGCCAACTGCCCGACCGGCTCGCCGTCCGGCAGCCACGGGGCGACACCCGCCACCGCAACCACCCCCGGACCGTCCGCCGCCCGGAAGGCGGCCCGCCCGCCGAGCGAGTTCCCCAGCAGCCCGATCCGCACCCCCGGCCCGTGCGCCGCGCGCACCGCGTCCAGCGCCCAGCGGGCGTCCGCCAGGGTGTCGGCCTCCGCGCCGTTCCACCCGCGGAACCGGTAGCGCAGCCGCACCACCGCCACCCCGTCCGCCCGCCCGGCCGCGGCCAACCGCCGCGCGGGCTCCGCCATCCCGAACGCGGCCAGCCGGGACGGCCGCCCGTGCCCCCGCACCGCCCCGCCCGGCAGCAGCAGGACGACCCCGCGCACCGCCGCCCCGTCCGCCCCGCCCTGCGGCAGGAGTTCCGGCACCCGCCGCCGGTTCCCGCCCGACCCGCTCGACCCGCTCGACCCGCTCGACCCGTTCAACCCGTTCAACCCGTTCAACCCGTCCCCCTCGGTCCTGTCCGCCGTGTGCTGCCGACGATCATCCGGGGAGCCGGGGGCGGCCCGGCAGTGCCGGCGGTCCGCGATCGGGCATGACGGATGTCACCGCGCGGAGCCCCGCCCCCGGCTCCCCGGAACCCCTGTCGGGCCGCTCCGCCCCCGGCCTACACTCGCCCCCGTGACCAAGGACCTGAAGTGCACCCACTGCGGGAACCCCGGACTCGACCAGGGCTTCCTCGAGGACAGCGGCGAGCACAGCCACGGCGACACCCGCTGGATCGCCGGCCCGCTGGAGCGCGGCGTCTTCGGCCGGGCCAAGCGCCTGGGCCGCCCCCGCTTCCAGCTCGACGCCTTCCGCTGCCCGAACTGCGGCCACCTGGAACTGTTCGCCCGTCAGGAACTCGGCTGACCGGCCGGGCCCCCGCACCGCCGACCGCCCCTGCCCCGGAGGCACCGTGAAACTGCTCCTCACCTCTGCCGGAGTGAAGAACCCCAGCATCCGGCGGGCCCTGGTCGACCTGCTGGGCAAACCGATCGAGGAGGCCGACGCCCTGTGCATCCCCACCGCGGGCTACGGCCACCCGATGGGCAGCCCGGCCGGGGCCTGGCGCTTCGTCACCGGGCGCTCCACCACCCCGATGTGCGAACTCGGCTGGAAGTCCATGGGGGTCCTGGAGCTCACCGCGCTGCCCAGCATCGGCCCGGAGCGCTGGCTGCCCTGGGTCGAGCAGGCCGACGTCCTGCTCGCCAACGGCGGTGACGCGCTCTACCTGTGCCACTGGATGCGCCGGTCCGGCCTGGCGGAGCTGCTCCCCTCCTTCCCCGGGAAGACCTGGGTCGGGCTGAGCGCCGGCAGCATGGTGATGACGCCCCGGATCGGCGCGGACTTCGTCGGATGGGAGCCGCCCGGCGGCGGCGACGAGACCCTGGGCCTGGTCGACTTCTCCCTCTTCCCGCACCTGGACCACCCGGACCTGCCGGAGAACACCGCGGCCGACGCCGAACGCTGGGCCGCCGCCCTGCCGAACCCGGCCTACGCCATCGACGACGAGACCGCGGTCCAGGTCGTCGACGGCGCCGTCGAGATCGTCTCCGAAGGCCACTGGCGCCGCTTCTGAACGAGAACGGGGCGGCGTCCGAACGAGAACGGGGCGGCGTCCGAACGAGAACGGGGCCGGCGGCGCCCGTCGACGGCCCGTCAGCGGGCCAGCAGGGCCCGGACGGCCGCGGCGATCTCGTCGGGGGCCTCCTCGGCCATGAAGTGCCCCGCCCGGGTCAGCCGGTGGTCGAGGTCCGGGGCCCAGGCCCGCCAGAGCCCGGCGGCGTCGTAGCCCAGGCGGGCGCCCCAGTCCTGCTGGACGACGGTGACCGGCATGGCCAGCCGGGTGCCGGCGTCCAGGTCGGCCCGGTCGTGCAGGACGTCGATGCCGGCCGAGGCGCGGTAGTCCGCGACGATCGACGGGACGGCCGCCGCGCTCGCCCGCAGGTACTCCGCGCGGACCTCGGGCGGCAGCGCGGCCGGGTCGTTCGCCCAGGCGTCGAGGAAGGACCCGAAGAAGGCGTCCGCACTGTTGGCGATCATCGTCTCGGGCAGGCCGGGCGGCTGCGCCATCAGGTACAGGTGGTAGCCGACCGCCGCCGAGGTGCCGTGCAGGACGTCCCACATGTCGAGCGTCGGCACCACGTCGAGGATGCCGAGGTGGCTGACCGCCCCCGGGTGGTCCAGCCCGGCGCGGAACGCCACCAGCGCGCCCCGGTCGTGCCCCACCAGCGCGAACCGCCGGTGGCCCAGCGCGGCCGCCAGCGCCACCACGTCGGCGGCCATCGTCCGCTTCGCGTACACCTCGGGGCCGGTGGCCGCGGGCTTCCCACTGGCGCCGTAGCCGCGCAGGTCGGGGCAGATCACCGTGTGCTCGGTGGCCAGCCGCTCGGCGACGTGCCGCCACATCAGCCGGGTCTGCGGGAACCCGTGCAGCAGCACCACCGGACTGCCGCTGCCGCCGACCCACGCGGCGACCTCCACCCCGTCCGCACCGGGCAGCCGGACATCCTCGAAACCCCGGACGCCGAACTCCGCGGACTCCGCGGACTCTGCGAATTCCGTGAACTCTGTGAACTCCATGACAGGAACCTCTCCTCCGATCGGGAACCGACCGCACCAGCCTCGGCCCCGCCGATCAGCAACCGATCAGCACGCGCACCGCGCCCGGCGGCCCGGCCCCGCCCCGGAGGGAGGATGGGGGCATGCGAATCGACGTGCTCGGTTCCGTCCGGGCCCGGCACGCGGACGGCACCCCGGTGGAACTCGGCGGCCCCCGCCACCGCGAGGTCCTGGCCCGGCTGGTCGCCGCCGACGGCCGGCTGGTCCCCACCGCCACCCTGGTCGACGACCTGTGGGCCGAGGACCCGCCGCCGCGCGCCGTCGGCGCCCTGCGCACCTTCGTCGGCGCCCTGCGCCGCGCCCTCGAACCCGACCGGCCGCCCCGCACCCCGCCCCGCCTGCTGGTCACCGAGGGCCCCGGCTACGCGCTGCGCCTGCCCCGCGCCGACGTCGACGCCCACCGCTTCGAGGACGCCCTGGTTCGCGCCCGGCACGACCCCGCCGCCGCCCCCGACCTGACCGCCGCCCTCGCCGACTGGCGCGGCCCCGCCTACGCCGACCTGCCCGACCGGCCCTGGGCCCGCCGCGAACGGGACCGGCTCGAAGAACTGCGGCTGGACGCGATCGAACTGCGCGCCCGACTGCTCCTCGACACCCCGCCGGACACCGGAACGGAGGCCCAACTGTCCTCCCTGGCAGCCGAGTTGGGCGCCCACGTCGACGAGCACCCGTGGCGCGAGGCCGCCTGGGCGCTGCTCGCCCGCGCCCTGCACCGCTCCGGCCGGCAGGCCGACGCGCTGGCCGCCCTGCGCCGCGCCCGCACCCTGCTCGGCGAACGGCTCGGCCTCGACCCGGGCGCCGAACTCCAGCGCCTGGAAGCCGACATCCTCACCGGCACCGCCCCCCACGGGCAGCCGCCCGCCGCCTGGAGCCTGCCCGGCGGCCGCCTCGGCCCGCGCACCACCGTCGACCTCGCCCGCACCCTCTCGCTCGCGGGCGGCGACGCCCTGCTGCACGCCCGCCGCGACCGCCTCGCCGCCGTCCACGCCGCCGAACGCACCGGCGACCCGCTGCTGACCGCCCGGGTCATCGCCGCCTACGACGTCCCCGCCCTGTGGAGCCGCGCCGACGACGCCGCCCAGTCCCGCGCCGTGGTCGAGGCCGCCGAACGGACCCTCGCCGCCCTCGGCCCGGACGCCCCCGACCCCCTCACCGCCCGGCTGCTGGCCACCGTCGCCGTCGAGAGCCGCACCGCCGACCAGAGCCCCGACCGGCTGCGCCGCGCCGGCCGGGCCGCCCGCCGCGCCGAGGCCCTGGCCCGGCGGCTGGGCGACCCGGCCCTGCTGGCGTTCGCCCTCAACGGGGTGTTCCTGCAGTCCTTCGGCCGCCCCGGCCTCGCCCCTGAACGGGACCGCACCGGCGCCGAGATCCTCGACCTCGCCACCCGCCACGACCTGCCGCACTTCGCCGTCCTCGGCCGGCTGGTCCGCCTGCAGTCCGCCTCCGCCCTCGGCGACCTCGAAACCGCCGCCGAACACGCCCGGGCCGCCGAACGGCTCGCCGCCGCCACCGAGGCACCCCTGGTCGGCGTCCTCACCACCTGGTTCCGGGCCCGGGCCGCCGCCGAACACAGCACCGGCCTCGGCGGCCCCACCGCCGCCGAGGCCGCCGCCCGCTACCGGCACGCCGACACCGCCCTGCGCACCGCCGGCATGCCCGGCCTGCGCCGCGGCCTCCTCCCGCTCGCCCTGCTCGGCCTGCGCCTGCTGCACGAACGCCCCGCCCCCGTCGACCCCCGCCTCGACTGGGGCCCCCACCTCCCCTGGGCCCGCCCGCACCTGCTGCTCGCCCAGGGCCGCCGCACCGAAGCCGCCGAAGCCCTCACCGCCCTCCCCGACCCCCCGCCCGACCACCTCCAGGAGGCCCTCTGGTGCCTCACCGCCCACGCCGCCGCCCGCCTCGCCGACCCCGCCACCGCCACCCGGGCCGCCGAAGCCCTCCACCCCGCCCGCACCGAACACGCCGGCGCCGCCAGCGGCCTGCTGACCCTCGGCCCGGTCGCCCGCTACCTGGCCGAAGCCCGTTCCTGCGCCGGGAGTTGACCCCGGGGTCGACCCGGTGGTCGACCCCGGCGCCGGACGCCCCGGGCGGGCCCGCGGCCGGGTGACGGCGCGTCAGCCGGGCCGGGCCCGGCGGCTCACCCGTCCGGGCCGCCGGGGTCGCCGCCGGGCCGGGCCGCCGGAAAAGTGGCGGAGAACGCCCGGCGCAGGACGGCGGGCGGGGAGTGCCGGGCGGAGCGAGAGGGGCGGCCGTGTACGGGCGACCGGAGCAGCCCGACTGGGGCGAGGCCCTGCGCCGCACCGTCGAGCGGCTGCGCGAGGAGCAGCGCCGCTCCGCGCCCGCCGAACCGCCCGGCCCGCCGCCGGTCGTCCCGGACGCGGCGCTCGACCCGGAGCTGGCCCGCCCGCCGGACCTCGACCTGCGCCACCTGCTGGACGCCGTCCCGCAGGCCGCGGTGCTGGCCGAGCCGGTGCTCGACGGGGCGGGCGCCGTCCGGGACCTGGCCGCGGTGATCGTCAACGAGGCCGCGCTCCGGCACCCGCACCACCCCGGACAGTTGCACCGGCAGGCCGACGGGGGCGGCGGCCTCTCGCTGCGCGAGGCGTACCCGGGGCTGTGGAGCGCGGCGTTCGCGGACACCGTCGGCGAGGTGCTGCGGACGGGGTACGCGGCCCGCTCGGTGCCGGTGCGGCGGAGCCTGCGGACGCCCGACGGCGGCACCCGCACCCGCCGCGAGCACGTCACCGCGCACCGGCTGGGCCGCCGGCTGCTGCTGGTGTGGCCCGACGACCGGACCGAGGAGATCACCCGCGCCGCGCAGCGCATCGCCCGGGTCGGCTGGGCCGAGTGGGACCTGGAGGAGGACCGGCTGGACGTCTCGCCCGGCCTGGCGGTGCTGCTCGGCCTGCCGCCCGACACCGCCGCCCTCACCCCCGGCCGGGCGCTGCGCCGGGTCACCGAGACCGCCCGCCCCGCGCTGTACCGCGACCTCGGCCGGCTGCTGGCCACCGGCGAGGACATCGACGTGCTGACCGAGCTGTACGGGGTCGGCCGGCCGCGCCGGGTCCGGCTGGTGGCCGAGGCGGTGCGCGAGGGCGGCGGGCCGGTCGAGGGCCTGCGGGTGGTGCTGCAGGACGTCACGGAGCTGTCGGAGAGCCGGCGGCGGCTGCGCGAGCAGCAGGAGGAGACCGAGCGCCAGGCCCGGCGCGCCGACGCCGAGCACCACGTGGTGCAGCGCCTCCAGGAGGCCCTGCAGCCGCGCTCCGCGGCCCTGGTCGGGATCGACGTCCGCACCGCGGTGGCCTACCGCCCGGCCGAGGCCGGGGTCGGCGGCGACTGGTTCAAGGTCCGCCAACTCCCGGACGGCCAGGTGCTGCTGGCGGTCGGCGACGCGCGCGGGCACGGCCTGGACGCGGTCGCCCTGATGTCGATGCTGCGGCACGCGCTGGCCGGGCTGGCGTTCACCGGCGCGCTGGTCGAGTCGCTCGGCGGCTGGCTCAACCGGATCGCCTGCGACGAGGGCGACGAGGCCACCGCCACCGCGATCGTCTCCCGCTACTACCCCGACCGGCGCCTGCTGCGCTGGATCTGCGCCGGCCACCCCCCGCCGGTCCTGCTCCGGGACGGCCGGGCCGCCCCGATGGCCGCCGACACCGGCCCGCCGCTGGGCGTGCTGCCCGACGTCGCCTACCGGGCGGTGGAGACGTACGTCCGCCCCGGCGGCACCGTCCTGCTGTACACCGACGGCCTGGTCGAACGCCGCGACCAGGACATCGACACCCGCCTCGACGCGCTCTGCGCGGCCGTCCGGCGGCACGCCGTCGAGGACTGCGCGCACGGCCCCGACCTGCAGGAACTGGTGGACGCCGTGGTGCGCGACATGTCCGGCCCGCTGTCCGAGGACGACGCCACCCTGCTGGCCTTCCGCTTCGAGTCCGAGCCCGAGTCCGAGCCCGAGCCCGAGCCCGGGAGCTGAGCGGCCGGCGGTCAGTCGTGCGGCACCACCGCGACCGGGGCCTGCGCGTGGTGGATCACCGCGTGCGCCACCGAGCCGAGCTTGCTGCCCAGACCCAGGGTGCGCCGACGCCGGCCGACCACCACCAGGTCCGACTGCTCGGACGCCTCGACCAGCGCGGCCGCGCCGCCACCGGTGCGGACGTCCTCCAGGACCAGCGTGCGCGGGTACTTCTGCCGCCACGGGGCGACCGCCTCGGCGACCATGCCCACCGCCAGCGCCCCCAGCTCCTGCTGCTCGGTCTCCACCGGGATCCACCCGGCGTACCCGTACACCGGCGGCAGCTCCCAGCCGTGCACCACCCGCACCCGGGCGTCGCGCAGCTGCGCCTCCTGGAAGGCGAACTCCAGTACGGCGTCGTCCGGTTCGAGCGCGTCCAGGCCGACGGTGACCTCCGGCTCGTGCGACTGCGGCTCCGGCCGGCCCTCGCGGACCAGCACCACCGGCGCCGCCGAACGGCCCGCCACGCCCAGGCTGACCGAGCCGACCAGCAGCCCGCGGAAACCGCCCAGCCCGCGGGTGCCGATCACCAGCAGCTGCCCCTGCTCGGCGGCGGCCGTCAGCCCGTCGATCGCGGCGTCCGGCACCAGCTCGCCGGTCACCTCCAGGCCCGGGTACGCGGCGGCCAGCTCCTTGGCGACGTCGCCCAGCATGGATTGCGCGCCGCTCTCCAGGTCCTCGGCCTTCACCAGGTCGTTGGCCTTCCGGCCCAGGTAGGGCCAGGCGTGCAGCAGCCGCAGCGGGGCACCGCGCCGGCCGGCCTCCTGGGCGGCCCAGTGCGCGGCGGCCCGGCTGCGGACGGATGCGTCGACTGCGGCGAGAACGGGACGAGTCATGGCAGTGCCTTCCCTGTGCGAGTCCCCGCGGGCCCCCATCGCCCGACAGCGGGGTCGCCCCCCACTCTGCGCCCGCCCGCCCACCCCCGCCAGGGCCGCCGGACCCGCCCGGAACGGGCCATTGGTCCCGGCGGGCGACGGCCGACAGCGGCGGGCGAGCGGCGGGTGACGGCGGGCGAGCGGCGGGTGACGGCGTCCGGGTCCGGGCGGGCCGGTCGCCTCCGGGCGGGGCCTTCGGCAGGTCGGGACGGGTCCAAGGCCCCTGCCGGGGCGGGTCCTCCGTCGGGCACCCTGGGGGTACCGGCCGGGAGGAGCGCCGGGAGCAGTCCCGCCCCCGTGCGCACCGGTCCGGACCGACGGATCCACGGGAGGTGACCGCAGTGACCACCGAACACGCGCCCTCGAGCGCACTCGCCCGCCGCTTCGCGGACCGCGTCGCCGACCTCGGGCTGACCGAGGGGCAGGCAGCCGCGCGGGCCGGCATGTCGACGGCCTACCTGCACCGCGTCCTGGAACTCGGGCCGGCCTTCGACCCGCCCGCGCTGCTGCGGCTGGCCGCCGTCCTCGGCCTGGAGTACGAGGAACTGGTGGCCGGACGCCCCGCCGAGCGGGCGGCCCGCCCCGCGGGGCCGGTGCCGGCCGGGCCGCCGGTGCTCGGCGAGCTGGGCGTCGCGGACTGCTGGCGGCGGCTGGGCGTCCACGGCCTCGGCCGGATCGCCCGGACCGGGCCGGACGGCCCCGTGGTGCGTCCGGTCGGCTACCTGGTGCACGGCCACACCGTGCTGTACCGGACCGGCCCGGACGGGCCGCTGGCCCCCGGGGCGGGCGGCGACGCCGCGTTCGAGGTGGACCGGGCCGACCAGGACCTGAACGAGGGCTGGAGCGTGCTGATGATCGGCCCGCTCGAGTACGTCACCGAACCGGCGCTGCTCGCCGAACTGCCGCAGCCCGCCGGCCACGGCCGCTGGGTGCGGCTGACCCCCACCACCGTCACCGGACGGAGCATCCGGGCGGGCGGCCCGCGCCACTGAACCGGCCGGGCGCGTCAACCGGCCGGGCGCGTCAACCGGCCGGGCCGAAGGGGAGGGCGACCCGGGCCGGTCCGCCCGGTGGCACTGGGGAAGGCCACCGGCCGGACCGGCTACCCGCCGGTGCGGGCGGAAGAGCAGTCCGCCCCGACACGTCCGCGCTCCGGTACCGGATCGACTCCCCGCCACATCGGGAAGGAGCCGGCGCCCCCGTGGAGCACGGGTTCTCCCTGAACACGGCCCACCGTAGCCCGGCCCCGGCACCCCGACTTGGCACCGGGTCGACGGCCACTTGGCACTCCGTCGACCGCCCCGTCCACCCCCGTCGCACCCTCGTCCGCCGCCGGGCCCGCCCGGCCCGGTGATCCGTCCGGGCCGCGGTGACGAAGACCCTGGGGGATGGTGGAACGGACGGGAGGAGATGCCATGCGCTGTCTGGTCACCGGGGCCACCGGCTACCTCGGCGGGCGGTTGGTGCCCGGGCTGCTGGCCGACGGGGCGGAGGTGCGCTGCCTGGTCCGCGACCCGGCCCGGCTGCGCGACCACCCCTGGCGGGCCGCCGTCGAGGCCGTCACCGGGGACGTCACCCGGCCGCCCACCCTGGAGGGCGCCTTCGACGGCGTCGACGTCGCCTACTACCTGGTGCACTCGCTGGGCAGCGGCCCCGACTTCGAGGCCGTCGACCGGGACGCCGCCCGCGCCTTCGGCCGGGCCGCAGCCCGGGCCGGCGTCCGGCGGATCGTCTACCTCGGCGGCCTCGTCCCGCCCGACCTGCCCGAGGGCCTGCTCTCCCCGCACCTGCGCTCCCGGGTCGCCACCGGGCGGGCCCTGCGCGAGGGCGGCACGCCCGTCACCGAACTGCGCGCCGCCGTGGTGATCGGCTCCGGCTCGGCCTCCTTCGAGATGCTGCGCCACCTCACCGAGCGCCTCCCCGTGATGATCACCCCGCGCTGGGTGGACACCCGGATCCAGCCGATCGCCGTCCGCGACGTGCTGCGCCTGCTGGTCGCCGCCGCCCACCTGCCCGACGACCCGGCCACCGACCGGGCCTTCGACGTCGGCGGCCCCGAGGTGCTCACCTACCGGGCGATGATGCAGCGCTACGCCCGCCTGGCCGGCCTGCACCGCCGGCTGCTGGTCGCCGTCCCGGTGCTCACGCCCGGCCTGTCCGCGCACTGGGTGGGCCTGGTCACCCCGGTGCCCGGCAGCCTGGCCCGGCCGCTGGTCGAGTCGCTGCGCCACGAGGTGGTCCGCTCCGAGCACGACCTGGACCGCTGGATCCCCGACCCGCCCGGCGGCCCGGTCGGCTTCGACCGCGCCGTCGAACTCGCGCTGCGCCGCATCCGCGACGACGAGGTCGACACCCGCTGGTCCTCCGCCTCGCTGCCCGGCGCCCCCAGCGACCCGCTGCCCACCGACCCGGACTGGGCGGGCGGCAGCCTGTACCAGGACGTCCGGGAGCGGTACGCGGACGCGCCGCCCGAGGCGCTGTGGCGGGTGGTCGAGGGCATCGGCGGCGAGCACGGCTGGTACTCGCTGCCGCTGGCCTGGACGGTGCGCGGCCTGCTCGACCGGCTGGCCGGCGGCGTCGGCCTGCGCCGCGGCCGCCGCTCGCCCGGACGGCTGCGGGTCGGCGACTCGCTGGACTTCTGGCGGGTCGAGGAGATCGAACCCGGCCGGCTGCTGCGGCTGCGCGCCGAGATGCGGCTGCCCGGCCTGGCCTGGCTGGAGCTGACCGTCACCCCCGACGGCACCGGCTCCCGCTACCGCCAGCGCGCCCTGTTCCACCCGCACGGCCTGGCCGGGCAGGCGTACTGGTGGTCGGTGGCCCCGTTCCACGCGGTCGTCTTCGGCGGGATGGCCCGCAACATCGCCGCCCGCGCCGAGTCCGGATGAGCGCCGCCCGGGGGGTTGGTTGCGGAGATCCCCCCGGGACGAGATATCTTGACGTCAAGACGTTGCAGACGTGGAAGCTGGAGCTACGGTGACTGACTCGACCATCATCTACACCCACACGGACGAGGCCCCCGCCCTCGCCACGTACTCGTTCCTGCCGGTCGTCCAGGCGTACGCCTCCACCGCCGGGGTGAGCGTGGAGACCCGCGACATCTCGCTGGCCGGTCGGATCATCGCCGTCTTCCCGGAGTACCTCCAGGAGGACCAGCGCATCGCGGACGCCCTCGCCGAGCTCGGCGAGCTGGCCAAGACCCCCGGCGCCAACATCATCAAGCTGCCGAACGTGTCGGCCTCCATCCCGCAGCTCAAGGCCGCCGTCGCCGAGCTCCAGGCCCAGGGCTACGCGCTGCCCGACTACCCGGACGAGCCGAAGACCGACGAGGAGCGCGACATCCGCGCCCGCTACGACAAGGTCAAGGGCTCCGCCGTCAACCCGGTGCTGCGCGAGGGCAACTCCGACCGCCGCGCCCCGCTGTCGGTCAAGAACTACGCCAAGACCCACCCGCACCGGATGGGCGCCTGGTCGGCCGACTCCAAGACCAACGTCGCCACCATGGGCGTCAACGACTTCGCCTCCACCGAGAAGTCCGCCGTGATCGCCGCCGACGGCGCGCTGCGCATCGAGCTGGTCGCCGAGGACGGCACCGTCACCGTGCTGCGCGAGAAGGTCCCGGTGCTGGCCGGCGAGGTCGTCGACGCCTCCGTGATGCGCGCCGCCGCGCTCAACGAGTTCCTGGCCGCGCAGGTCGCCCGGGCCAAGGCCGAGGGCGTGCTGTTCTCGGTGCACCTCAAGGCCACCATGATGAAGGTCTCCGACCCGATCCTGTTCGGCCACGTCGTGCGCGCCTTCTTCCCGAAGACCTTCGCCGCGTTCGGCGCCGACCTGGCCGCCGCGGGCCTCAACCCGAACAACGGCCTCGGCGGCATCCTGGCCGGCCTGGACAAGCTCCCCAACGGCGCCGAGATCAAGGCGTCCTTCGACGCCGAGCTCGCCGACGGCCCGGCCCTGGCCATGGTCGACTCCGACAAGGGCATCACCAACCTGCACGTCCCCAGCGACGTCATCGTCGACGCCTCGATGCCGGCCATGATCCGCACCTCCGGCCACATGTGGGGCCCGGACGGCCAGGAGGCCGACACCCTGGCCGTCCTGCCCGACAGCTCCTACGCGGGCGTCTACCAGGCCGTCATCGACGACTGCCGCGCCCACGGCGCCCTCGACCCGGCCACCATCGGCTCCGTCCCGAACGTCGGCCTGATGGCCCAGGCCGCCGAGGAGTACGGCAGCCACGACAAGACCTTCGAGATCCCCGCCGCCGGCACCGTCCGCCTGGTCGACACCAACGGCGAGACCGTCCTGGAGCAGGCCGTCGCCCCCGGCGACGTGTTCCGCGCCTGCCAGACCAAGGACCTGCCGATCCAGGACTGGGTCAAGCTGGCCGTCACCCGCGCCCGCGCCACCGGCGACCCGGCCGTGTTCTGGCTGGACGCCGAGCGCGCCCACGACGCCGTCCTGATCGAGAAGGTCAAGGCGTACCTGCCCGAGCACGACACCGAGGGCCTGGACATCCAGATCCTCTCCCCGGTCGAGGCCACCAAGCTCTCGCTGGAGCGCATCCGCCGCGGCGAGAACACCATCTCGGTCACCGGCAACGTGCTGCGCGACTACCTGACCGACCTGTTCCCGATCCTGGAGCTGGGCACCAGCGCCAAGATGCTGTCGGTCGTCCCGCTGATGGCGGGCGGCGGCCTGTTCGAGACCGGCGCCGGCGGCTCCGCCCCCAAGCACGTCCAGCAGCTGGTCAAGGAGAACTACCTGCGCTGGGACTCGCTCGGCGAGTTCTTCGCGCTGGCCGCCTCCTTCGAGCACCTGGCCACCACCACCGGCAACGCCGGCGCCAAGGTCCTCGCCGACACCCTGGACCGTGCCACCGGCACCTTCCTCAACGAGGACAAGTCGCCCTCGCGCCGCCTCGGCGGCATCGACAACCGCGGCAGCCACTTCTACCTGGCCCTGTACTGGGCCCAGGAGCTGGCCGCCCAGACCGAGGACGCCGCGCTCGCCGCCGCGTTCGCCCCGCTCGCCGCGACCCTGACCGAGCAGGAGCAGGCCATCGTCGACGAGCTGATCGCCGTCCAGGGCTCGGCCGTCGACCTCGGCGGCTACTACCAGCCCGACCCGGCCAAGGCCGCCGCCGTGATGCGCCCGTCGAAGACCCTCAACGACGCGCTCGCCACCCTGGCCTGACGCCCCGGCACGGCACGCAGCACTGACGCCGCCGCGGCCCGCCCCCTTCCGAGGGGCGGGCCGCGGCGGCGTCCGCGTTCTCCGGCGGGGCCGGGCCGGTCGAACGCCGTACTACTACTTCTCGGCCCAGGAGTTCCTGATCCAGGGCTCCAGCCGCATGGGCGGTCAACTTCCGCCGCAGGCGGCGCCGTTCAGCGCGAAGGCGGCCGGGGCCGGGTTGGTGGCGCCCTGGGTGGCGATGAAGCCGAGGGTGACCGAGCCGCCGGCCGGGATCGTCCGGGTGTAGTCCGCCGGGGTCACGCTCACCGCGCCCCCGCTCTGCGTCGCGGTGCCGCCCCACAGTTGGTTCACCACCTGCCCGGCGGTGAACGCGAAGGACAGCGTCCAGCCGGTCAGCGCGGTCGTGCCCGTGTTGCGGAGCACGATCTCGCCCTGGAAGCCGCCGTCCCAGCTGTTGGTCACCCGGTAGTCCACCCCGCAGCCGCCCGCCGGGGCGGCCGGGGTGGTCACGGCGACGGTCGCGGAGCGCGGCGAACGGTTGCCCGGCGGGTCGAAGGCGTAGACCGCGAAGGCGTACCCGGTGCCCGCGGCCAGGCCGGTGACGGTCACCCGGGTGGTGGTGGTCGAGGCGACCACCGTCTCGCCGGCGGCGTCCACCCGCACCACGTCGTACCGCGCGACCCCGGTATCGTCGGTCGACGGCGCCCAGGACAGGGTGGCGGAGGCGGCCGTGACCGCCTCGACCACCGGCGTGCCGGGCGCGGTCGGCGGCATCGGCTCGGGCCCGACGGAGGTGCTGACGACGAAGGTGGTGACGCTCTGCGCGGGCAGCGTCGCCGTGAACGACCCGCCCGCCAGGGCCGGACCGGCCTGGGCGGTGAGCGTCCTGGTGGCGTCCGTCACCCAGGCGGAGACCGCGGACGCGGCGGTGCCCGCCAGGGCGAACTGCTGGCTCACCGCCGCCGTCCCCTGGTTGACGGCCACCACGGTCACCGCGGAGCCGCCTTGGTACGCCGAGGTCCACACGTTCGCCTGCGGGTTCGCGGGCGCGTCCAGCCGCACGTGCCCGGGGCGGACGAACTTCGCGAAGTGCGCCATCACCGCGCCCCGCTTGCTGAGCTGCCCGTCCTCGCGCATCGGCCCGTAGCTGCGCCGGATGTACCACCACACGTACGCCTGGAACCCGCCGTCCACCAGCGCGTGGTGCATGTGCTCGCCGACGCCGAGCGCCTGCGGCCACAGGTCCGCAGAGTCGGAGCTGTTGGGGTAGTACACCTCCGTCATCCACAGCTCCTTGCCCTGGCCCTTCTGCTGGAACAGCGGGTAGGGGAAGTTCGCGTACGGGGTGCCGTACAGGTGCGCGCCGAGGACGTCCAGGTTCGCGAGCGCCACCGGGTCGTTCAGGACCGGGTCGGAGAGGCCCTTGACGTACTGGAAGGACTCCGGGGCGATCACCCGGGTGCCGATCGCGCCCGCGTTCTCGCGCAGGAAGCGGACGATCTCGTCGGACGTCCACCAGGTCCAGTCCTGCGCGTAGTCGGGCTCGTTCTGCACCGAGACGGCGTACAGCTCGACCCCGTTGTCCGCCATGAACACCCGGAAGTCCTCCAGGTGTTGGGCGTACGCGCCGTACTGGTCGTGGCGCAGCCGCCGGGCATCGGTCTGGCTGCCGCGGACGAAGGTCTCCACCAGGGCGGCCGGCGGGTTCCAGGGCGTGGCGAAGACGATCGCGCCGAGTTCGGCCGCCCGCTTCGCGGTCGCCACCTCGCGGCTCCAGTTCGCCCGGTCCTCGTCGACGTGGATCCGCAGCACGGTGAAGCCCAGCTGGCCCGGGCCGTTGCCGAACGCCGTCTCGCGCTGGGCCGCCGTCAGGTCGCCGGCCCACAGCGGGTGGTTCATGCCGCCGAAGCCGCGGATGCTCTGGCGGCGCACGGCCGGGTCGATCAGCACGGTCGCGGTCGCGGTCGCGGTCGCGACCGTCGCGGCAGCGGCGGGGAGCGGGGCGGCGGCCGCGGCGAGGACCGGGAGGGCGCCGAGCGCGGCCAGCACGGTCCGGCGGCTCGGGGCGGCGGGCCGGTCGGTCGGGGGTTCCTGCGGGGCTGGCGTCACGGCTCTCTCCTGGGTCTCGGTGCGAGCGGGGACCGGTCCGGGGGCGGGGAGCATTGTCGGCCCCCGCCCGCGCCGCCGGTCAAGGCGGCCGCGGGCCCGGCGGCCCGGCCGGCCGGGCCCGGGTCGGGGCGCCCGGGGGATCGGGGTAGGTCGGCGCGGCCGGGCGGGCGGGCGGGCCGCCGGGCAGCGGGCCCGGCCGCGGTGAAACGAACAGAAAACCGGGGCGTCCGGCCGCTGCGGCCCGGACCTCCGCCGGGAAC
The DNA here is from genome assembly GCF_026802215.1 of Kitasatospora sp. YST-16. Classification (NCBI taxonomy): domain Bacteria; kingdom Bacillati; phylum Actinomycetota; class Actinomycetes; order Kitasatosporales; family Streptomycetaceae; genus Kitasatospora; species Kitasatospora sp. YST-16. The sequence continues at coordinate 445,417 of NZ_CP113837.1, read as the reverse complement.
GGGCGGGCGCGCACTACAGTGCCGGGTATGCCCACTCCGCAATTCATCCTCGACCTGCGCGAACACGTCGGCCACGGCCCGCTGTGGCTGTCCGGCATCACGGCCGTGGTGGTCGAGGACGACCGGATCCTGCTCAACCGCCGCAGTGACAACGGGCGTTGGGCCCTGCTGCACGGGATCGTCGAGCCCGGCGAGCAGCCCGCCGACACCGTGGTGCGCGAGGTGGAGGAGGAGACCGGCGTCACCGTCCTCCCGGAACGGATCACCAGCGTCCACACCCTGCCGGCCTTCGCCTGCACCAACGGCGACCAGGTGCAGTACCTGGACATCGCCTTCCGCTGCCGGCCGCTGTCCGGCGAACCCCGGGTCAACGACGACGAGTCGCTCGCGGTCGCCTGGTTCCCGCTGGACGCCCTCCCCCCGCTGACCCCCAACGACACCCTGCTACTGGAGAAGGCCCTCGCCGACACCCCCTCCCCCTGGTTCGCCCTGGGCTGACCGGCCACCGGAACCTCCGTGCACCGCCGGGGAGTTGGGCCGGTCAGGAGGTGGCGATGGACTTTCCGCCGACCCGGCTGCCGCCGGGCGCCGCCGGGCGGAGCGGGTTCGTCCGGGTCGAGGTGCGCCGTTCGGACGGGCGGGTGGTGGCGCTGACGAATCCGATCCTGGTGCGGTGAGGGTCAGTTCGGGTGGCGGACGCCGAACCACTGTTCGGCGCCGTACTCCTCGTAGCGTTCGAGTTCGGTGAAGCCGAGCCGTTCGGCGACGCGGCGGGAGGCGGTGTTGGCGGTCTGGGTGGTGAGGGCGACGGGGGTGTCGGGCAGGGCGCCGGCCAGCCAGTCGAGGGCGGCGGTGCAGGCTTCGGTGGCGTAGCCGCGGCCCCAGGCGTGCGGGAGGAAGAGGTAGCCGAGTTCGCGTGCGCCGCCTTCGGGGTGCAGGTGGGCCAGGCGGTCGGAGCCGTGCGGGTCGAGGGTGACGAGGCCGATCATCGTGCCGTCCAGGTCGACCACCAGCAGGCCGGGGCGGCCCTGCGGGACCTCGGGCAGGGTGCGCTCGAACTCCTCGCGGGGGCGGGGGCCGCCGATGTACGTGCCGACCTCGGGGGAGGTGAACAGTTCGACGATCGCCGCCCGGTCCCCGGCCAGCGGCTCGCGCAGCAGCAGCCGGGCGGTCCGGATCGGGGCGGGCGGCCAGGGCAGCGGGGCGGGTTCGATCATGCCCGTCAACGTATCGTGCACGGCCGACGGGCCGTCAAGGGCTTCGGGGCCGAGCCGCGCGTGTGTCGAACTTGTTCGTTACGAACATGTTCGTTACGGTGGAGAAGAAGCCACCGACCCGACGGAGGAGCCCGCCATGACCACCACCCACCACCCCCTGGCCATCCTCGGCGGCGGTCTCGGCGGCCTGCTGCTGGCCCGCGTCCTGCACGTCCACGGCATCCCCGCCGCCGTCTTCGACCTGGAACCGGGCCCCGAGGCCCGCACCCAGGGCGGCATGCTCGACATCCACCACGACTCCGGCCAGCCCGCCCTCGCGGCCGCCGGCCTGACCGAGGGCTTCCGGGCGATCGTCCACCCCGGCGGCCAGGCGCTGCGACTGCTCGGCCCCGACGCCACCGTGCACCTGGCCGAGCCGGACGACGACACCGGCGGGCGTCCCGAGGTCGACCGCGGCGCCCTGCGCGACCTGCTGCTCGGCTCGCTGCCCGCGGGCACCGTGCACTGGGGCCGCAAGGCCGTCGCGGTCGAGCCGCTCGGCGGTGGCCGCCACCGGGTCGCCTTCGCCGACGGCAGCGCGATCACCACCGACCTGCTGGTCGGCGCGGACGGCGCCTGGTCCAAGGTCCGCCCGCTGCTCTCCGCGGCCCGGCCCGCCTACACCGGCGTCTCCTTCGTCGAGGCCGACCTGCACGACGCCGCCCGCCGCCACCCCGGCGCCGCCGCCCTGGTCGGCGGCGGGATGTTCATGGCGCTCGGCGACGGGCGCGGCTTCCTCGGCCACCTGGAGTCCGACGGCAGCATCCACGTCTACGCGGCCCTGCGCACCGGCGAGGACTGGCCGCCCGCCACCGGACCGGCCGGGTCGGTCGGTCCGGCCGGGTCCGCCGCGCTCCGGGACGCCGCGCTGGCCGCCTTCACCGGCTGGGCCGACCCGCTGCGGGCCCTGCTCGCCGACGCCGACGGCGAGTTGACGCTGCGTCGGATCCACGCGCTGCCGGTCGGCCACCGCTGGGAGCGCGTCCCCGGCGTCACGCTGCTCGGCGACGCCGCCCACCTGATGTCCCCGTTCGCCGGGGAGGGCGCCAACCTGGCCATGCAGGACGGCGCCGAACTCGCCCTCGCGCTGGCCGCCCGCCCCGACGACCCGGAGGCCGCCCTGCACGCCTACGAGCAGGACATGTTCGCCCGGGCCGAGGCCTCCGCCGCGGAGTCCGCCGCCAGCCTGGAGCTGATGTTCGGGCCCGACCCGGTCGCCGGGCTGCTCGAGGTGTTCACCGGTGCCCGCTGAGTTGGCGCCCGTTGAGCCGGCGGCCTCCGGGCGGGCCGGCGGGGCAGGACGACAGGCCCGGCGGTGGGGGCTCGGGAGCCGGTCAGGACGGGCTCGGGGGGTCGATCTCGACCCAGAGCCGTTCCCGCGAGCGCCGGTCCCGGTACCCGAACCGGTCGCCCCGGCCGAGCACCCGCAGCACCGCGACCGTGGTGGCCGCGTCCGGGTGCTCGACGACGTGCAGGGTGACCCGGTAGCCGCCGCCGGGCACCCGTTCCACCAGCGGCCGGTGGCCGGTCAGCTTGTGCAGGGCGTCGCCGATCCACTGGGCCCGCCCGGCGTGCGTGTCGTTGTGGTCCACGGGCCGATCATCCCGGCTCGCGGCCCCGCGCGGGGGCGCTCGGCGGTTTCGGCCCCGAGAAGGTGACCCGGCGGCGCGCAGAGGGGGCGCGAAAGGGGCGTGCGGGCGGTCCGGGGCGCGGGGCCGGGGCGCTAGGTTGGGGCCATGGACGACCGTACCGCCGCCCCCGCCCCGCGCAGCCGCCGCGAGCGGCCCGCCAAGCCCGCGCTCACCCAGGCCGGCATCGTGGCGGCGGCCGTCCGCCTGATGGCGAGCGAGGGACTGCCGCGGGTGACCATGCGCCGCCTCGCCCAGGAACTCGACACCGGCCCGGCCTCGCTGTACGTGTACGTGGCCAACACCGCCGAACTGCACGCCGCGATCCTGGAGCACCACCTCGGCACGGTCGACCTGACCGCCGCCGACGACCCCGGCCGGGACTGGCGGGAGCGGATCGTCGCCGTGCTGGAGTCCTACACCGCCGTGCTGTTCGAGCACCCGGCGCTGGCCCACTCCGCGCTGCTCGCCCGCCCCGCCGGGCCGCACTACCTGGCGCTGGTGGAGGCCCTGCTCGGCCTGCTCGACGAGGGCGGCGTCCCGGCCGGGCAGGCCGCCTGGGGCGTGGACGCGCTGCTCCAGGTGGCCACCGCCACCGCCGCCGAGCAGTCCGCCCGCACCGGTGCGGAGGCCGAGGCCGAGCACGGCGCGATGGTGCGCGCCCTGCGCGAGGCCGACCCGGCCCGCTACCCGAAGGTGGCCGCGACCGCCGGGGAACTGGTCTCCGGCCACCCCGCCGAACGCCTGGCCTGGACGTTCCGGATGCTGGTCAACGGGGTGGCCGCCACCGCCCGCTGACGGCGGGTCGGTTCCGGTCGGCGGTCAGGCCGGGCCGAGGACGATCCGCTCGGTGACCTGCCCGGGGTGGGCCGGCCGGCCGTGCGGGGTGGCCGGGGCCAGCCGGCCGGACCGGTCGAGGGTGAACAGCAGGTCGTGGCCGGGCGGCAGTTCGCCGTCGGCGGGGCGGCGCAGGATCCGGGCCCCGGCGGCGTGCCGGCGGGCCAGTTCGGGGCCGGTTAGGGCGGTCGGCAGGAGCGTCGCGGCGGCCCCGTCGCCGACCACGCCGGGCCCGGGCGCGGCGGCGGGCAGCCGGAACACCGGCAGCTCCGACCCGTCGCGCAGCACGGCCGCCGCCAGCGCGTTGAACTCGTCCTCGGCGGTCAGCAGGTACACCGCGGTGACGCCCTCCTGCTCGGCGCCCTCGCCGCCCGCGGCGGCCAGCAGTTCGCCGTCGGCGAGTTCCAGCCCGGCGGCCGCGATCCGCTCCCGCTGCTCGTCCCGCCCGGCCCACAGCAGCACGTCCAGCCCGGCCGAGCGGAGCACGGCGGCCAGTTCGAGCGTCCACGGCTCGCCGCCCACCAGCAGCGGGCGGGAGCGGGCCGGGCGGGCCACCCGCAGCAGCCGGGCCACCGGGACGGCGCTCAGGCCGTACAGCGTCACGGTGAACACGATCACCAGGAAGGTGGCGGGCAGGATCTTGTCGGCGCCGCCGACGCCCGCCGCGGCCAGGCCCGCGGAGAAGGTCGCGGCGGTGGACGCGGCGACGATCCCGCGCGGCGCCATCCAGCCGAGGAAGGCCCGTTCGCCCTCGGCGAGGTCCGTCCCGGCAGTGGACAGCGCCGCCACCACCGGCCGCACCACGACCACCAGCACCGCGACCAGGCCCAGCGCGGGCAGCAGCAGCGGGCGCACCGACGACCAGGCCACCGTCGAGGAGATCGACACGAACAGCACCCCGACCACCAGCGACACCAGCGTCTCGAAGAACGTCCGCCGGGCCGGCAGGTCGAACGCGGGCAGGGTGGCCACCGCCACGCCCATCACGATCGCGGCGATCAGCCCGGTGTCCTCGCGCAGCGCGTCGCAGAGCGCGGCGACGCCCACCACGGCCGCGAGTTGGGCGCTGGTGCCCAGCACGTCGTTCAGCCGCCCGCGCACCAGCAGCCACCACAGCAGCGCCGCGCCGAGCAGCCCGCCGAGCAGGCCCAGGCCCACGCTGGCGGCGAACTCCAGCAGACCCCGGCCGAACTGCCGGTGCTGCCCGCCGACCAGCGCGTGGAAGACCAGCGCGCCCAGGATGCCGCCGACCGCGTCGATCAGCGAGCCCTCCCAGACCAGGATCCGCTGCACCCGCTCGGTGGGGCGGACGAAGTTCAGCAGCGGCCCCACCACCGTCGGCCCCGACACCACCAGGACCGCGCCGAGCATCGCCGCCGCCGCGCCGGACAGCCCGAGCAGCGGGGCGGCGGCGAACGCGGCGGCCGGGGCGGTCAGCAGGGTGCCGACCCACACCAGGCGCACCACCGCGTGCCGGGTGTGGCCGGTCAGCCGGCGCAGGTCCAGGCCGAGCCCGGCGTCGTACAGGACGACCGCGACGGCCAGCGAGACCAGCGGGGAGAAGGCCGGGCCGAGCAGCCGGTCCGGGTGGATGTCGTCGGTGACCGCGCCGGCCGCGAAGCCGACCGGCAGCAGCACGATGATCGCCGGGATGCGCAGCCGGGCGGCCAGCAGCTGGGACGCCACGGCGAGCACCACGGTCAGCCCGGCCCCGATCAGGATCTGCTCAGAGGTCATCTGGCCATCCCATGCCGCGCACCGCCGCCCCGGCGCGCCACGCGCCCGGCGGGTCCCCCGTCCGGCCCAGCCCGGCGCGGGGGCGGTCGCGGAGCGGCCGGGACCGGCGTGGCGTGCGCCGCGGGGGCGGTCGTCGACGGGGCGGTCGTCGACGAGGCGGTCGTCGACGGCGCGGTCGTCGATGGCACGGTCGTCGACGGGGCGTCAGCCGGCCGGGGTGCCGGTCCGGTCGCGTTCCAGGTCGGCCCGCAGGGTGGACAGGGCACGGGCGAGGCCGTCCAGGGCGGGGGCGTCCAGGTCGGTGCCGAGCAGTTCGGCCAGGGCCTCGGTGAAGGTCCGCCCGGCCTCGGCGGCCAGCTGCTCGCCCGCCGGGGTCAGCACCAGCAGCGAGGAGCGGCGGTCGTCGGGGTTCGGCTGCCGGGCGGCCCAGCCCTGCTTCTCCAGGCGGTCGACGCCCTTGCTGGTCGCGCCGACGCCGATGGCGAACTCGGCGGCCAGGTCGGCCACCCGGCAGCCGGGGTGCTCGTGCAGGTAGTGCAGGAACTCGTACTGGGAGGTGACGATGCCGTGCCGTTCGCGCAGGCGTTCGCCGAGGCCGTTGTAGAGCCGGGTCTCGCAGCGGACCAGGTCGGCGAAGAGCGCGACGAGGTCGGCGGAGGGGGCGGGGGAGCCGGCGGTGGCGGCGCCGGCGGGGCCGTCTGCCGATGTATATTCCATGGCATATAGTGTAGCGGAAGCTACTTCTGACAGGAGTGTGCCATGAGCAGGGAGCAGCGCGCCGAGGTCGACCGGATGCTGCGGCGGCCGGCCCCCGAGGGGGAGCGGACCGTCGAGCAGATCCGGGCCGGATTCCGGGAGCTGATGGCCGGCATGCTCGTCCCGCACGAGCGGATCCGCACCGCGCCCGCCGTCCTCGGCGGCCGCCCCGCCCTGCGGGTCGACCCGGTGGGCGAGGCCCGGGACGGGACGATCCTGTACTTCCACGGCGGCAGCTGGGTGTTCGGCTCGCCGGAGACCGCCCTCTCGCTGACCGGCCACCTGGTCGCGGGCAGCGGCCTGCCCGCGTACTCGCCGGACTACCGGCTCGCCCCCGAACACCCCTTCCCCGCCGCCGTCGAGGACACCCTGGCCGCCTACCGCGAGCTGCTCGAACGCGGCGCCGACCCGGCCCGCACCGTCCTCGCGGGCGACTCCGCGGGCGGCGGCCTCGCCGTCACCACCGTCCTCGCCGCCCGGGACGCCGGACTCCCGCTGCCCGCCGGCATCCTGGCCTTCTCCCCGGGCACCGACGCCACCCGCAGCGGCGCCAGCATGGACACCAAGGAGGGCATCGACCCGATCTTCACCCGCTCCTCCTTCGAGGGCACCAGCGCGATGTACCTCGCCGGGGCCGACCCCCGCCACCCCCTGCTCAGCCCCGCCGTGCACGCCGACCTCACCGGCCTGCCCCCGATGCTGATCCAGGTCGGCGCCAACGAACTGCTGCTGGACGACTCCACCCGGCTGGCCGCCCGGGCCCGCGACGCGGGCGTGGACGTCACCCTCGACGTCACCGCCGACGTCCCGCACGTCTTCCAGTGCTTCGCGGGCGTCCTCGACGAGGCCGACGAGGCGCTGGAGCGGGCCGCCCTGTTCCTGCGCCAGCGCACCGCCGGCGGTCGCTGACGCCCGCCGACGGCCGCTGACGGACCGTCGGCCGCCGGGGCCCGGGCCCCGGACAAGGCGGGCGGCACCGGGCGGAACCGGCGAAATCGCCCGGCCCGGAAGGGAGTTGCCCGTCACGAAAAGGCTGCCGAACTGCGGACTTCCGGTGACCCAGCGCGCCGTGTCCCTTACTGTACGGGCATGAGTTCTAGGGGGAGCGCGGCCGGTGACCGCGGCACGGCAGTGGTGATCGGCGGCGGACTGGCCGGATGTCTGGCCGCCTGGGCGCTGCACGGCGTGGCGGAACGGGTCGTGGTGGTCGAACGCGACCGCTACCCGGACGGGGCGGACTTCCGCCCCGGCGTCCCGCAGGCCAAGCACGGCCACCTGCTGCTGGAGGCCGGCCAGCGCACCATCGACGAACTGCTGCCCGGCGCCCTCGCCGAACTCCTCGCGGCCGGCGCCACCCGGGTGTCGCTCTCCGGCGGCCTGCGCTGGCTCACCTCCGCGGGCTGGCTCGCCCCCTACGACAGCGACCTGGCCGTGCTCACCTGCAGCCGCCCGCTGATCGACCAGGTGGTGCTGGACCGGGTCCGGGCCGCGCCGAACGTCGAGTTCCGCACCGGCACCGAGGTGATCGGCCTGCTCGGCGACCGGCACACCGTCACCGGCGTGCAGGTCAACCGGCGCGGCCGGCGCGGCGAGGAGACCGCCGAGATACCGGCCGAGCTGGTCGTCGACGCGGCCGGCCGCGCGACCCACGCCGCCAAGTGGCTCTCGGTGCTCGGCGCGCCCGCCGTCCCCCGCGACCGGGTCGACGCCGGCGTCTCCTACGCCACCCGGTTCTACCACCGCCCCGCCGACGCCCCCGCCGACTCCGCCCTCTACCTGCAGAGCCACGCCCCCGACCAGGGCCGCTTCGGCGTCCTGCTGCCCGTCGAGGGAGACCGCTGGATCGTCGGCATGGGCGGCATGCGCGGCTACGAACCCTCCATCCAGCCCGAGGAGTTCGAGAAGCAGCTCGGCCTGCTCCGCGACCCCTGCATCGCCGAGACGGTGACCGGCGCCAAGCCCACCGGCCCGGCCCGCGGCTTCGTCCCCGGCCCGAGCGTGTGGCGGCACTACGAACGCTCCTCCACCCACGGCTTCCTCGCCCTCGGCGACGCCTCCTGCACCTTCAACCCGGTCTACGGCCAGGGCATGACCGTCGCCGCGCTCGCCGCCCGCGCGCTGCGCGACGCCGTCCGCAAGCACGGCGACCTCGGCCACGCCGCCGTCAAGGAGACCCGCGACGCCATCGCGGGCGTCACCCGCAACCCCTGGCAGATGGCGGCCGGCGAGGACGTCCGCTTCGCCGGCACCACCGGCGGGCCCTCCGGCCTCCAGGTCAAGGTCCAGCAGCGGATGCTGGACCGGGTGCTGGCCCGCGCCGTCACCGACGCCCGGGTCGCCGCCGCCTTCCACCAGGTCGCCGCGATGGTGGAACCGCCCACCCTGCTGTTCCGTCCCTCCGTGCTGGGACCGGTCCTGTTCGGCGGCTGACCACACCGCCCGCCGGAACACCGGCCCCCGTACCGGCGGCCACACCCGGGTGTGGCAACCTGTGCGATCCATCCAGACGGCACGTGCAAGGGTTGGGCAGCCGACATGAGCGAGATCTACTTCAGCAACAACTACCGCGACCTGAGCGAGCAGCACGGCACCGGCGCCGGTTTCCAGTTCGAGTTCTCCTGCTCGCGCTGCTACGACACCTGGCGCTCCGAGTTCGAGCCCTTCCGCACCGGGCAGGCCGCGGGCTGGATCAACAAGGGCGTCAGCGCCGCCTGGAGCCTGCTCGGCGGCAGCGCCTCCAACGGCCTCAGCAACGCCGCCGACGGCCTGGCCGGCGCCAGCTGGGGCAGCGGCCGCGACGCCGCCTTCCAACGCGCCATCGGCAACGCCCAGCAGCACTTCAACCGCTGCGCCCGCTGCACCCACTACGTCTGCGGCCGCTGCTGGAACGCCGCCCAGGGCCTGTGCCTCGACTGCGCCCCCGACACCGCCGCCGAGGCCGCCGCCGCCCGCCAGCGCGGACTCAACGACGCCGTCACGCAGAACGCGTACGACCACGGCCAGTCCCGGGCCGGGCAGTTCGACGTCACCGCGGAGCGCCAACTGGTCTGCCCGCAGTGCCGCGCCGAGACCCACGGCACCCCGTTCTGCCCCGGCTGCGGCTTCCGGCTCGCCCAGCCCGCGCAGTGCACCTCCTGCCACGCCGAGGTGCCCGACGGTTCCGCGTTCTGCCCCAGCTGCGGCACCCGGCGCTGAGGGCCGGACGCCGACACCGCACCGGCCGGGCCGGGCCCCTGAGGGTCCGTCGCCCGGCCGGTGCGGTGCTGCGCTCCCGCGCGGTCAGGTGCCGTGGGTGGGGAGCAGCAGGATGCGTTCGGGGTCGTAGCGGCGCCACTCGGGCTCGCCGGTGGTGCCGATCAGGCGCAGGCGGCACCAGGGCTCGCCCGCGGGGGAGTGCCACCAGGCGTTGATCCGGCCGAGGGCCCAGGTGCCGGAGCCGTCGAGGAGCACCTCGACGGGCTGGTAGGCGGGCCGGACCTCCGGCTCCGGCGGGGACCAGGCGGGGTCGGTCTGCAGTTGCGGAGGGAGCACTGCGGGCCTCCTTCGAGTCCGGTCGACGGGGGTGACGGGTGCGGGGTGCCCGAACGACCCGGCTGGTGGCGGTCAGGGACACTCTACAGAGGTGTAGAAGCCGATGCCGGGCAATCCGCGGGCAATCCGCCGTCGTGGCGCAACGGCGCCGCCCCGCTGGCGCGTTCGCGTCGGACCGGGGGCGGGAGCGGGGGCGCGTTCGCGTCGGACCGGGGGCAGAGGTGGGGCGGGAACGGGGGCGGGGCGGGAGGGGAATCGGGAGTGGTGGGTGCCGGGCCCGGGGCGGTCGGTCGGCCGGTCATAGACTCGGCGGATGACTGCTGAGGACTCCTCGATCGAGGCGCTGGGCGCCCTCGCCGACCCGGTGCGGCGCGCCCTCTACCGGCACGTGGCCGGCGCGCCGGAAGAGGTCGGCCGGGACGCGGCGGCCGAGGCCGCGGGCGTCTCCCGTTCGCTGGCCGCCTTCCACCTGGACAAGCTGGTGGCGGCGGGCCTGCTGGCGGTCTCCTACCGCCGTCCGGACGGGCGCGGCGGCCCCGGTGCGGGCCGCCCGGCCAAGCTGTACCGCCGGGCGGCGGAGGAGTTCGCGGTGGCGCTCCCGCCCCGGGACTACGGCGGGGCCGGCCGGCTGCTCGCCGAGGTGGTCGAACGGGCCGGGCTGGACCGGGAGTTGCAGGCCGCGGCCCGGGCCGCGGGCTCGGCCGACCCGGCCCCGGACCTGCCGGCGGCGCTGGCGGAGCGCGGCTACGCGCCGTTCCCGGACGGCGAGGTGGTGCGGCTGCGCAACTGCCCCTTCCACGCACTGGCGGAGGAGTTCCCGGCGCTGGTGTGCGGGATGAACCTGGCGCTGCTGGAGGGCCTGGCCGGGGCGGAGTGGACGCCCGTGATGGACCCGGGCGCGGGCCGCTGCTGCGTGGCACTCTCTAAAAACAATAACCATTGACGATAGAGGCCGGGCCGGGCCATGCTTGCCGCATGACTGCCCCTCAGGCCGCCGTGCCCGCCCCTGCCGTGCCCGCTCCCGCCGAGTCCGTTCCCGCCGTGCCCGCTCCCGCCTCCGGCCACCAGCTCGCCCAGGTCAACGTCGGCCGCACCGTGGCCCCGCTGGACAGCCCCGAACTCGCCGGTTTCATGGACCAGTTGGCGGAGATCAACGCACTCGCCGAGCGCAGCCCCGGCTTCGTCTGGCGGCTGGTCGACGACGCGGGCGCCGACGCCACCGGCCTGCACCCCGACCCGGACGACGGGCTGCTGCAGATCAACTGCTCGGTCTGGCAGTCGGTCGAGGCGCTCCGGGAGTACGTTTACCGCAGCGACCACCTGCGGGTGCTGGCCCGCCGCCGCGAGTGGTTCCAGCGTCCGGACGGGGCGCACCAGGCGATGTGGTGGGTCCCGGCCGGACACCGCCCGAGCGTGGCCGAGGCGATGGCGCGGATCGCGTTGATCCGCGACCACGGGCCGGGCCCGGAGGCGTTCACCTTCCGGGAGCCGCACCCGGCGCCGGACGCCCGCTGAGCCGGGAGCGGCCCGCCCGCCGGTCGGGCGGGAGGGGGCCGGAGGGTGAACCCCCGGCCGGTCGTGCGGTGAACCCCTGGCCAGATGACTAAGCGCTTGCTTAGACTCGGGTGGGCGGGGCCGCCGGTCCACCCCCCGAGCACCGACGGCCCCGTCGTCCCGTCCAGCACCCTCGCAGGAGCGCGCCATGCCGGCCACCAACCGTCAGATCCGACTCGCCCGCCGCCCCGTCGGCCCGGTCCGCCAGGAGGACTGGACGCTCACCGAGGAACCGGTCACCGGCCCGGCCGACGGCTGGTTCCTCGGCCGCACCCGCTACCTCTCGCTCGACCCGGCGATGCGCGGCTGGCTGGACGACCGCCCCTCCTACCTGCCGCCGGTCGGCCTCGGCGAGGTGATGCGGGCCGGCTCGATCCTCGAGGTGGTCGAGTCCGCCCACCCCGACTTCCGGGTCGGCGAGTTCGTCAGCGGCAGCTTCGGCGTCCAGGAGTACGCGCTGTCCGACGGCCGCGGCACCCGCCGGATCGACCCGGCCGCCGCCCCGCTGCCCACCCACCTCGGCGCGCTCGGCACCCCCGGCATGACCGCCTACTTCGGCCTGCTGGAGGTCGGCGCGCTGAACGAGGGCGAGACGGTCGCGGTCTCCGGCGCGGCCGGCGCGGTCGGCAGCCTGGTCGGCCAGATCGCCAAGCTCAAGGGCTGCCGGGTGATCGGCATCGCCGGCGGGCCCGCCAAGTGCGCCTGGCTCACCGAGGAGTTGGGATTCGACGCGGCCGTCGACTACCAGACCGAGGACGTCCGCAAGGCGCTGCGCACCCACGCCCCCGACGGCATCGACGTCTACTTCGACAACGTCGGCGGCACCGTCCTGGACGCCGCCCTCACCCGGCTGGCCGTGCACGCCCGGGTGGTGATCTGCGGCGCCATCAGCCAGTACAACAACGAGCACACCGTCCAGGGCCCCGCCAACTACCTCTCGCTGCTGGTCCGCCGGGCCCGGATGCAGGGCTTCGTGGTCTTCGACTACGTCACCCGCTACCCGGAGGCCGCCCGCGAGATCGCCGGCTGGATCGCCGACGGCCGCCTCAGCACCCGCGAACACCTGGTCAAGGGCGGCGTCGACGCCTTCCCGGAGACCTTCCAGATGCTGTTCCGCGGCGCCAACACCGGCAAGCTGATCCTCGACCTGACCTGACCTGACCTGACCTGACCCGGCCCGATCTGTTCCGGTCCGACCCGGCCGCTGGTGCACGGCACCTGACGGCGCGTCAGCCGATCGGGCGCAGCCGGGTGCCGGAGGCGGTGACCGCCTCCACGGTGCTGGGCCCGCCGCCCGGGTTGTCCAGCGCCAGCGTGCGGGTCGGCGGCACGGCCTGGTCGACCCGGCGGGCCTGGGCGGTGACGGTCAGCCGGGCGACCCGGCGGCTGGCGGCGACCAGCAGGTACGGGGTGCCGTTCGGCGCGCGCCAGCGGTACTGGGCGACGGTGTCCTGCTCGTAGCGGCTGCACGCCCGCCCGTCGGCGCGCGCCAGCCGCTCGGCCCGCCCGCCGTCCGGCGGCAGCACGGCCGCCGCCGCGCTGCCCGACCCGTCCCAGCGGTCGGCCCGCAGGCAGGCCCAGGCCAGCTCCCCGGCGTTCTGCGGCAGCTTCTGGTCGGCGAACTCCCACAGGTTCAACTGCCGCACGCCCGGCCCCGCCTCGGGCACCGCGCAGGCCCCCGCCGCCCACCGCCGCAGCGCCTGCGCCCCCACCGCCTCCCGGGGCGGCCGGGCCGGGGCCGCGGCGTCCGGCGGCGGGGTGTACGTCAGGTGCGCCGGGGCCAGCCCGCCGAGGTCGGCCAGCAGGAACGCGTGCTGCTCCGCCACCACCGGGTCCGAGCGCAGCCGCAGCACCGGCCCCGGGCAGCCCGGCGCGGCCGTCCCCGGCACCGGGTCGGTCACCCCGTCCGCGAACGCCAGCGGGTGCTCCGCCTCCTCCGGCCGGTCCAGCCGCCGGGTCGCGGCCGCCGCCACCCACGGCGCCAGCAGGTACCGCGCCCCGCGGCCGTCGCGCCGCAGTACCACGGCCGCCCCCGCCGTCACGTCGCTCTCCCCGGCCGCCGCCAGCGCCAGCACCGGGCCCCCGCCCGCCGCCGGGTCGTCGCCGTACCGGGCCAGGGTCCGGCCGTCCGTCAGCAGCACCACCGACGCGCCGTCCAGCCGCCCCGCGTACAGCAGTTGGGGCACCATGACGGGCGGGCCGGGCACGCTGCCCGGCTCGGCGGCGGTGCCCGGACCGGCCTGCTGCCAGGCGGCGACCGCCCGACCGACCAGCGCGGCGTCGTCCCGCAACTCGCCGCGGGCCGGCCAGACATCGAGGCCCAGCCTCGCGCTGGTGCGCCACAGGCCGTCGGCGCGCCGTTCGGGCGGCACCACCTGCGCAGCCGATCTGCCGGTACCGGGCCGGGGCGAGAGCAGCATCGGCAGGACGGCGGCGGTCAGCGCGACCGCCACCGCCGCGGCCGTGAACGCCCGCCGGCGGCGGCGCAGCAGGTCGCCCGGCCGCAGGTGGACCGTGCAGGCGTCGTAGCCCGGCGGGAGCTCCGGCCAGCCCGCGCCGTCCAGCGAACCCAGCAGCTCGGCCCCGGCCCGGGCCGCCTCGGCCGGCTCCTCCACCCCGGCCCAGGCCAGCGCCTCGGCGGCCTCCGCCAGGCCCAGGCCGTCCAGCGCCTGCACCGCGAAACCGGCCCGCGCGGCGGCGGGCAATCCGGCCAGCCGGGCGTCCAGTTCGGCGTCCGCGTCGTCCGGCGGCGTGAACAGCCGCACCCCCCACACCCGCGGGAACACCGCCCCCGGCCACCGCCGCCGGCGCAGCGCCCCGCGCAGCACCCGGGCCCGCACCGCGTCGTACCCCTGCTGCCCGGCGACCTTCCCGCCCGCCACCGGCAGCGCCCGCTGCACCACCGCGTGCGCCGCCACCACCCGGGCGTGCCGCCCCCGGTCGGCCGGCAGGGTCAGGTACGCCATCCCCACCAGGTGCCGGTAGTGCCGCACCAGCACCGCCTCCGCGGACTCCGGCCGCCCGCCGCCCCCGACCGCCCGGGGCCGCGGCAGTGTCCTGAGATCCATCGGCCCCTCCAAGGCTCGGCGGCAAAGCCGGGTACGTCGGACGGACCAACGAGTGGATCATCGGATGGTTGCGCCGGAGGGCCCGGGGCGGCCCGATCACCCTTGCGGGGCCTGCGGGTTGGGGCCGTCGTGGCGGGCGCTGGAACGCCAGTCGGCGGTGCGCACCAGGGCCTCCAGGTGGGCCAGGCGGAACGGGCCGAGGCCGGGGTCGGCCAGCAGCGCGGCGACCAGCCGGGGCCAGGGGCCGTCCGGGCGGAACGGTTCGGCCGGGGCCAGGTCCAGGGCCGGGAAGCGCTCGCCGGTGGCCAGGGCGAACGGCGGGGTGCGGTCGCCGGGGCGGACGCCGAACAGGGCGGCGGCGGCCTCGCCGGGCTCCGGGCGGACGGTGACCCGGACGTGGCCGTGGTGGGCGGCGGCCAGGTAGGCGACCAGGGACGGGTCTGTGCCGGGCGGGTGCCAGTGGTCGCCCGCCAGCAGCAGGAGCGCGGTGACCAGCTCGTGCCGGAAGAACAGCCGGGACGAAGTGCCGTTGTTCCAGGGGGCCTTGGACTTGGCGAGCAGCCCCTCGGGCGGGTCGCCGCCGCCGTCGCGGAGCTTGTCCTGGAAGACGTGGTGGCACTTGCCGACATCGTGCAGCCGGGCGGCGAGGGCCACCGCCTCCCGCTGCGGCCCGGTCAGGCCGGGCAGCGCGGCGGTCAGGGCGCGGGCCTCCTCCTCGGTCTCCCGCAGGTGCTGCTCCAGGGACACCCAGGCGGCGCACGCGGTCGCCGGGGGCGTGCGGCCGGTGAACAGCGAGGGCACGGGGGTGCGGCTGCCGGGCGTCCAGCCGGTGCCGGGCAGGTGGCCGCCGCGCGCCGCGTCGAGCAGCAGCAGCGCGCCCGCGCACAGGTCCGCGGCCACCGCCCGCCGCCACCGGCCGTCGACCCGGTCCCGCAGCCAGGCCCCGCCGCCGTTCCCCTCCTCCTCCGCTGCCGCAGCCGCCAGCCACGCCGCGACCTCGGCGAGCGGCGCCTCGCACTGCTCGTGCCGCCCGGGCTCCGGCTCCTCCGGCGCGGGCCCGTCCGGCCCGAACGCGCGCCAGGCGACGAAGACCGTCCGGTCCGCCGCGGCCTGCACCCACGGCCAGACCCCGGCCGGCCCGGCCCCGCGCGCGGTGTCGAACAGCGCCACCAACTCGGGCCCGCCCAGCGCGTCCGGCGCGTCCGGCGCGTTCGGTACGTCTGGCACGTTCGGTGCGTCCGGCGCGTCCGGCGCGGGCTCCGGGACGGGGGAGCGGGGTGCGTCGACGGCGAACAGGTCGGCGGCGGTGACGGCCGCCCCCTCGTGCGCCGTCAGCCACCGGGCCACCGCGCCGTCCGGCCCCGGGCCCTCCGGCGGGACGCACCACAGCAGGTCGCCGCCGTCCGGGTGCTCGCCGTGCCGGTTGCAGCGCCCGGCGCGCTGGACCAGGGCGCTCCACGGCGCGAGTTCGGTCAGCACCGTGCGGCCCGACAGGTCGGAACCGGCGTCCAGCGCTCGCGTCACCACCAGGAAGCCGTCCGCCGACTCCCTTGTGGGCAGCGGGAGTTCGGCGGAACGGTGGTACGGGAGCAGCAGCGCCACCGGCCGCCCCGGGTGCGCGGCCCGCAGTGCGGCGTGCACCGCGCGGGCCCGGGCCGGGGAGCCGAGCGCGGCGATCGTCCGGGTGCCGGGCCGGTGCGCGGCGCCCAGCGCCGCCACCAGGTCGGCCACGTACCGCTCCGGGTCCGGGTGCAACTGCCGGATCCGGCGCACCGGGGCCGGGCCGGGCCCGGCCGGGGAGCGCTGCCGTCGCCGACCGCGGACATCCAGGTGCTGCCGGTCGGCGCCGTCGTGCCCAGCGCCTCGCGCAGCGCCTGCAGCCGCTCGCCCGTCGGCAGGCCCGGGCCCAGCAGGCCCGCCTCGTCGAACACCCAGTGCGCGTCGTTGTTGAGCAGCCCGAACGAGACCGGCGCCATCGTCCGGCTGTCGGCGAGACCGCGCATCAGCGCCCGGCTCAGCAGCACGTCGTGGGTGCCGACCAGGATCGCGCTCCGCTCCGGGTGGCGCCGCCAGGCGCCGTTCTGGCCGTCCGGCCCGGCGAGCAGGTGCAGGTCCACGGCGTCGGCGAGACCGAGACGGTGCAGCCAGCGGCCGATCCGGGCGTGCGTCCAGTGCGCGAGGCTGCCCTGCGGCAGCACGTACACCAGCCGCCGAGCGGTCGCCTCCGGCGCGGCCACCGTCCGCCGGTACAGCCAGGCCAGCACCGCCCCCGCGGTCTTCCCGCCCCCGCGGTCTTCCCGCCCCCCGACGGCACCCGCACCGAACGCGGCAGCCCGTCCTCCGCGAGCACCCGCTGATAGGCGTACGGCCGGTGGCCGGTCGCCGCCCGGAAGAACTCCTCGAACCCCTGTGCCATCCCCGTTCCCCTCCGTTGGCCGGACTTCCGAACTCTAGGGGGCGGAGCGGACGACGGGGCGTCAGTTTCGCTGCTGCTGGCGGGGGCTGGCGGGGGCTGGCGGTGAGGTGGCAGAGAGGGGCGGGCGGCGGCCGGACCCCCGAACTCTAGGGGGCGGAGCAGGTGACGGGATGTCAGTTTCGTTGCCGCTGGCGGGGACTGGTGGTGAGGAGGCGGCAGCCGGATCCCCGAACTCCAGGGGGGCGATGCGGACGACGGAGGGTCAGTTTCGCTGCTGCTGGCGGGGCCAGGGCTCAGGCGGCCGGGGTGGTCAGGGTGGTCAGGTCGGTGTTGGCGCCGCACAGGACGACGCAGACCCGTTCGTCCTCGGCGGGGTGGTAGGTGGTGCCGAGGGCGGCCAGGGCGGTGGCGGCGGCGTGTTCGACGGCGAGGCGGTGGTCCTCCCAGAGGTGGTGGCGGGCCCGGACGATCGCGGTGTCCGGGACCAGGGCGGTGCGGACCGTCGCGTGCCGGGCTGCGGCGAGGGCGTCGGCGGAGGCGCGGCGGGCGCCGAGCGAGTCGGCGGCGACCGAGTCGACGGGGACGTCCACGGGGGCGCCGGCGGCCAGGGCGGCGTGCAGGGCCCGGCAGTTCTCCGGTTCGACGGCGACGGTCCGCACCCCGTGCTCGCGGGCCGCGGTGGCGACGCCCGCGAACAGGCCGCCGCCGCCGACCGAGACCACCACGGTGTCCAGGTCCGGGACCTGTCGGCGGATCTCGGCCAGCAGGGTGCCCGCCCCGGCGGCCACCAGCGGGTGGTCGTACGCGTGCGAGGCCAGCGCGCCGCTCGCCGCCGCGTGCTCCTCGCAGGCCGCCAGGGCTTCCGCGTACTCGTCGCCCGCCAGCCGGACGTCGGCCCCGTAGCCGCGCAGCCGGGCGACCTTCACGGCGGGGGCGTTCACCGGCAGGAACACGGTGGCCCGCACGCCCTCCTGGCGGGCGGCCCACGCGCAGGCCAGGCCCGCGTTGCCGCCGGAGGCGATGGTGACGCCCGCGTCCGGGAGGGTGCCCGCGGCCCGGTGGGCGCGCAGGAAGTTGACCGCGCCGCGGGCCTTGAACGAGCCGGTGTGCTGCATGTGCTCCAGGGCCAGCCACACTCCGCCGGGCCCGCCCGGCACCACCCGGACCGGGCGGACCGCACCCGCGATCCGGTCGGCGGCGGCCCGGACGTCGGCAGGGCTGAGCTGGTGCACGGTACGGCTCCCGGTGGTCGGTACGGAGAGGGGACGGGCCGACAGTACCGGTGTCGCGCGCCCGGGACCCATCCGTTCGGGCCGCGGCTCCGAAGAGCGGGCGGGGGACACCCGTCCCCGCCGCAGTCCACCCAGGTGTTCGACCGGCCGCCCGACCGCATCGAGGTCGACAGGCCGCCATGTCGACACCGCCAGGCACCCGTACGGAAACCAGCACCATGACTCTCGCCGTCGTCCTGTTCACCCAGGACCTGCGCCTGCACGACAACCCCGCCCTGCACGCCGCCCGCGCCGGGGCCGACCAGGTGGTGCCGCTGTTCGTCACCGACCCGGCGGTCGCCGCGGCCGGCTTCGCCGCCCCCAACCGGGCCGCGTTCCTGGCCGGCTGCCTCGCCGACCTCGACGCCGCGCTGCGCCGGGCCGGCGGCCGGCTGCTGGTGCGGGAGGGCGACACCGCCGAGCAGACCGCGAAGCTCGCCGCCGAGACCGGCGCGGCCACCGTGCACGTCGCCGCCGGGGTCAGCGGGTACGCCCGCCGCCGCGAGCAGCGGCTGCGCCGGGCGCTGGGCGACCGGCTCCGGGTGCACGAGGGCTCGCTGACGGCCGTCCCGCCCGGGGCGGTGCACCCCGTCGGCCGCGACCACTACGCCGTCTTCACCCCCTACCAGCGGGCCTGGCAGCAGGCCGTCCGCCGCACCCCGCTGCCGCCCCCGCGCGCCCTGCACACCCCCGAGGGCCTGCACGGCGCCCCGCTGCCCACCGCGACCCCCACCGCCCGCAGCCTCCCCGCCCCCGGCGAGGGCGCCGCCCGCCGGGCCTGGCAGCACTGGCACGGCGACCGCTACGCCGACCTGCACGACGACCTCGCCGCCGACGGCACCTCCCACCTCTCGCCGTACCTGCACTTCGGCTGCCTGTCCGCCAACGAACTCGCCCAACTCGCCGAACGCCGCGGCGGCCCCGGTGCGGAAGCCTTCGTCCGGCAGCTGGTCTGGCGCGACTTCCACCACCAGGTGCTGGCCGCCCGGCCCGACGCCGCCCACGCCGACTACCGCCCCCGCAAGGACGGTTGGCACCGGGACGACCGCGAGTTCGAGGCATGGCGGGACGGCCGCACCGGGTTCCCGATCGTCGACGCGGGCATGCGGCAGCTCGCCGAGACCGGCTGGATGCACAACCGGGCCCGGCTGCTCACCGCGAGCTTCCTGGCCAAGTCCCTCCACCAGGACTGGCGGCCCGGCGCCGCGCACTTCCTGCACCACCTGGTCGACGGCGACCTCGCCAACAACCAGCTGAACTGGCAGTGGGTCGCGGGCACCGGCACCGACACCCGCCCCAACCGGGTCCTCAACCCGCTCGTCCAGGCCGACCGCCACGACCCGGACGGGGCCTACGTCCGCCGCTGGGTCCCCGAACTCGCCCACCTGCCCGGCCGCGAGATCCACCGCCCCTGGCGGTCCCCGCACCGCCCGGCCGGCTACCCCGACCCGCTGATCGCCCCGGACGCCACCGGCCACCGCCTCCGCGCGATCCTCCGCCAGCCGGAGGACGCCCAGCTCTGACCGTCCTGCTCCGACGCCGTCCTGCTCCGGCGCCGCCCGGCCCCGGCGGGCCTCGGCGCCCCGGCGGGCCCCGGTGGGCCTCAGCGCTCCGGGGTCATCAGCACGAAGTCCGCGCCGGACGGGTCGGTGCAGACCGCCATCCGGCCGATGCCCGGGGCGGTCTCGGGCCCCATGACGACGATGCCGCCCCGGTCGCGGACCCGGTCCGCGGCCTCGTCGCAGGAGGGCACGGCGAAGACCGGGTGCCAGGAGGGGGTGCCGCGGGAGAGGGTCAGCTCGGCCGGGCCGACCTGGAGGATGCCGCCGTGCATGCGCTCGGCGGGCTGCCCGGCGGGGGTGACGATGGTGTAGACGCCGTCGCCGCCGCCCGGCATCGGGGTGTCCTCGTGCTGCCAGCCGAAGACCGTCTCGTAGAAGGCCAGCGCGCCCGCCGCGTCCGTGGTGTAGAGCTCCGTCCAGCACAGCCCGCCCGGGCCGTCGACGGCGCCGAGCCCGCCGACCGGGCCCGGGGTGAGGACGGCGAACCGGGCGCCCTGCGGGTCGGTGAACTGGGCCAGCGAGGCCCACTCGGGCACGTCCCGGGGCTCGACCCGGACGGTGCCGCCCGCGCGCAGGACGGAGGCGGCGGTCTCGTGGACGTCCGGGGTGAAGAAGTACGGCATCCAGGCGGAGCGGGCGCCGCGCTCGGTGAGCGGGCCGATCCCGCCCGCGGTCCGGCCGGCCGCGGTGGCGAGCAGGAAGTCGTCCGCGCCGGGCGGCGGGGCGAGTTCCCAGCCCAGCACCGGTCCGTAGAACGCGGCGGCGGCGGGCACGTCGGGTGCTCCCAGGTCCAGCCAGCACGGTGAGCCGGGCACGAAGTCGGTGGTGATCACGGCGTTCTCCCTTCGCCGGGCGTTCTCCGGGCGTTCTCCGGGCACTCCTTCCCAGCCTGGCACCGGCCCGCGGTACCGCCAACCGGAGTAAATCCTGTGCAGATCATCGGATCGGACCGCGAATTCCGCCGTCGAGCGGACCCTGCGCATGACATTTCGCGGAAATTCCTCCGCCCAGCCGCCAAATCATCACCCGGAACAGGGTTGCCGCCGGAGGAAACGGGCAGGGGCCGCATACCCCAAGCGACACCAGAGAAAGGCAACAGCGTGGCATTGAGCGTGAGCTACGGGGAGCGATACGGCTGGACAGTGGTCCAGGTGGCCGGAGAGGTGGACATCAGCGGAGTCGCCGCCCTCCGCGAACGCCTGCAGCGACTGGTCACCGACGGCTGTCTGCGGATGGTGGTCGACATCAGCCGGGTCGACTTCTGCGACTCCACGGGTTTCGCCGTCCTGGTGGCCACCCGCCGCATGCTGTCCTCCCGCGACGGACAACTCCGGCTGGTCCTGCCCGGACCCGAGGTCCACACCCGCAAGATCCTCCAGCTGTTCGGGATCGAGCGGATCTTCGACGTCCACGACTCGGTGGACGACGCACTGGCCGACCTGCGCGAGCCCCTCCTGACCGCGGACGCCGCCGAGACCGCCGAGGTCGCCGAGGCCGTCCCCCGCCCGCGCGAAGGGACGCACGCCGCCGCCGACTGACCGCCCGGCCCGGAGCGGGGGCGGCCCCGCGGCGGGACGGTCGGCGGCGGCGACGGCGGGACGGCCGGCGGCGGCCTCAGCGCGGCGTGCCGAAGTCCTGCGTCCACCAGGGCCCACCGCTGCCCAGGTGGACACCCACCCCGAGTTCGGTGAACTTGCAGTTCAGGATGTTCGCCCGGTGGCCCGGGCTGTTCATCCAGCTGTCCATCACCGCGGCCGCGTCCTTCTGCCCGCGCGCGATGTTCTCGCCCCAGCCGCTCCACGCGTACCCGACGGCGTCGATCCGCTGCTGCGGGCCGGCGCCGTCCGGGTTGGTGTGGTCGAAGAAGTTGCGCGCCGCCATGTCCTCGGAGTGCCGCTGCGCCGCCGTCGCCAGCTTCGCGTTGGACCGCACCGGACCGCAACCCGCCTGCGAACGCTGCGAGTTGACCAGGTCCACCACCTGCTGCGCCAGATCCGCCGAGCGCTTCGCGGCCGTCGCCGAGGCGGCGTTCGCGGTCGGGGCCGCCGGGGTCGCCGACGCGGCGGGCGCGGCCGGCGCCGAGGACGCGGACGGCGACGGCACCTGGCTGGGGAGGGCGGGGCCGACGGCGACGGGGCGGCCGACCCGGACCCGGACGCCGAGGCGGACGGTGACGGGTCCCCGTCCGGCGCCGGGGCGGTGCCCTGCGCCGGGTCGACCAGCGCGACCGCGGACTGCGGCGCCTGCTCGGCCGTGTCCACCGCCGACGGCGCGTCCGACCCGCCGACCACCACCAGCAGCCCGACCACCACCGCCACCGCGGCCACCACCCCGCCGCCCAGCACCACCGGGGCCGGACCGCGCCGCCGGGCCCGCCGGTGCCCGCGCCGCGCCCCCGCCCGGTGCGAACCGCCCGAGGACGACCCCCGCCGGTGCACCGCCCGCCCGGGCCCGGCGGACCCCGGAACGCCGCCACCACCACCGTCGTAGCCAGGGCCGTCGTAGCCGCCGGAGCCGGGGTCGAAGTCGGGGGCGAAGCCGTCGCCGGGGCCCGCGGCGAGGTCCGGGCCGAGTCCCGCGCCGAACTGCGCCCCGTCCGGCAGCGGGACCAGCGCCAGCCCGGCCAGCAGCCCCTCCGCCGGGACCAGGCCGCGGCGCTGCTCCCCGCACACCGCGCACTCCCGGGCGTGCCGCCCGATCCGCTTGCGCCACAGCGCGCCCGGCACGCCGTCCCAGCCGGCCGTCAGCTCCGCCAGCCACGGGCAGCCCGGCACCGCGGCCAGCGCCCGCACCACCACCCGGGCCGCCTCCAGCTGCCCCTTCATCCGCTGCACCCGCACCGCCGCGTGCTGCGGCGACACCTCCAGCGCCGCCGCCAGCTCGGCCCGGGACAGCTCGCCCGCCGCCTCCAGCCACCACAGCGCCAGCAGCTCGCGGTCCCCGCCGTCCAGCCAGCGGGTCGCCTCGGCGACCTCGCGGCGCTGCTCGGACAGGCCCAGCCGGACGATCGTCAGGCCCACGAAGTCCGCCGCCGGGTCGGCCACCGCCGTCGGGTCCGGCACCGCGTCCAGCGCGTGCTCGTCCCGGAACCGGCGCCGCACCTGGTTCAGCGCGATCGCCACCAGCCAGCTGCGGAACCCGGCCGGGTCACGCAGCCCGGCCAGGCCGTCCACGGCCCGCAGCATGGTCTCCTGCACCACGTCGTCGGTGTCCGGGTGCCCCGACAGGGCCCGCCCCACCACGTTGTACACCAGCGGCAGGTGCCCGCCGACCAGCTCCGCCACCGCCTGCCGGTCACCGTGCTGCGCCCGCCCGACCAGCGCCGCCACCCGCCCACTGTCCACAGCCCGGCCCGTCCTCGTGTTCTCGCGTCCTGCCCTCACACCTTCGGAGATCCGTCGGCCCCCGGCGGATAACGCAAAAAGCGGAAGGAAATCCTCGGCAGACGCGAAGCTTAGTGAGCCCCCGGACGACTCCCGCGGCGGGAACGGACGGGAGGGGTGAGGGGGACGTGCGGAAACGGGGGAGGACCGGTGCTCGCCCTGCCGGACGGCTGGCCGCAACGGTGAGGCCCGCGCCTCCCCGGAGGGACGCGCGGGCCTTCGAACCGCGGCCGGAACCGGCGGCCGGGATCAGTACCAGCCGGGATCAGTACCAGTGGTGCGACTGCCAGAACGACCAGGCGCCGCACGGGCTGCCGTAGCGGCTGTTCATGTAGTTGAGGCCCCACTTGACCTGGGTCGCCGGGTTGGTCCGCCAGTCCGCGCCGGCCGAGGCCATCTTGGAGCCCGGCAGCGCCTGGACCAGGCCGTAGGCACCGGAGGAGGAGTTGGTGGCGGTGTAGTCCCAGCCGCTCTCGCGGGTGACGATCTGGCTGAAGCACTGGAACTGGGTGTCGTCGCCGACGATCTGCCGCGCGATGTCCTGGACCGAACCGGCCGGGATGCTGGCGAGCACGCTGCGCGCGGAGTCGCGGCTGGCCTGCTCGGAGGCCCGCTTCGCCTCGGCGTCCTTGGCCGCCTTCGCCTCGGCGGCGGCCTTCTCCGCGGCCGCCTTGGCGTCGGCCTCGGCCTTGTCCGCGTCGGCCTTCGCCTGGGCGTCGGCCGCGGCCTTCTGCCGGGCGGCCTCGGCGGCGGCCTTCTTGGCGGCCGTGTCGGCGGAGACCTGCTGGGCGTTCGCCTGGCGGCTGATGCCGTCGCCGACGCTCTGGGCCTGCGCACCGGTGGGCGCGTCGGCGAGCAGGGTCGCGCTCGCCACGTCGACCGTCTGGACGGTCTTGCCCTCACTGCCGGACGCCGCACCGACGACCGCTCCGACGGCGGTCACCGCGGTGGCGGAGGCGACAGCGACGCCCCGGACCGAGATCCGAGTCACATGCTTTCCTTCCGGCGTCGCCCGGCGTGTGACCGTCCGGGCGCGTATCTGCCCCTGGCACTGGCCTCCGTCGAACACCGGTCACGGGAGGCACGGGCTCGGCCGTCCCCCCGGGCGGGCCCGGGGAAGTCGGCGGGATCGAGCGGCGTACGGCCTCGCGGTGTTCAGTTGTCCGTCCACCGACCGGAGTTGGCGGGCGCGCAGGGCCGTACGCAGGGCCTGACGCCGATTCACCCTGCCGCACCCGGGCGCGTCTACGCAATTCCCCCGGCCGTGGCGGATCTCACACCCCCGGCTGCCGGAAAACCCGGCGGACCGGCCCCGACACCCCGTCAGCCCGCCCGGCGGACCCGGCGATCCCGCCGCCGGCCTGCGCGGACACCGGGCGGCCGGACCGCCCCCGGGCCCGGTCAGAACAGGCGCAGCGACACCCACAGGGCCGGCACCGACACCGCCAGGGTGGCCGGGACGACGAGCGCGCCGAGCGCCGTGAACAGCCGCGGCCCGCCGTCGTCGACCGCCCGCTCCCGGGTGATCCGGCGCCACAGCAGGGTGGCCAGCGAGCCCGCGTACGTCAGGTTCGGGCCGAGGTTCACGCCGAGCAGCACCGCCAGCACCGGGCCCGGACCGGACGGGGCGGCCAGCGGGACCAGCAGCAGCGTCGCCGGGAGGTTGTTCACCAGGTTGGCCAGCACCGCCGCCAGCCCCGCCAGCGCGAACAGCACCGGCAGCCCGTCACCCGCCGGGACCACCGCCGCCAGCCGCCCGGCCAGCCCGTTGTCCACCACCGCCCGCACCACCACGCCCAGCGCCAGGACGAAGGCCAGGAACGGGACGGCCGCCGCCGACAGGATCCGCCGCGGCGTGCTGCGCCGGCCGGCCAGCGCCCGCACCGCCAGCACCAGCGCACCCGCCGCCGCGGCCCACGCCGGGGACACGCCGACCGCCGAGGCCAGCACGAAGCCGGCCAGCGTCCCCGCGACCGTCCCCAGCGCGAACCGCGGCAGCCGCACCCCGCCCGCCGCCACCGGCCGCTCGGCCGGCACCGCCAGCTCCGCCGCGAACCACCGCCGCAGCACCAGGTACTCCACCCCCACCGCGGCCAGCCACGGCAGCGCCATCAGCGCCGTGAACCGGCCGAACCCCAGACCGCTGGCGGCGAACGCCAGCAGATTGGTCAGGTTGGAGACCGGCAGCAGCAGCGACGCGCTGTTCGCCAGGTGCCCGCACGCGTACACGTGCGGTCGGGCCCGCACCCCCAGCGCACCCGCCGTGGCGATCACCACCGGCGTCAGCAGCACCACCGTCGCGTCCAGGCTCAGCACCGCCGTGACCAGCGCCGCCACCGCGAACACCTGCCCCAGCAACCGCACCGGCCGCCCGCCCGACGCCCCCGCCATCCAGCGCCCGCACGCCTCGAACAGCCCCTCGTCGTCGCACAGTTGCGCCAGCACCAGCACCGCCGCCAGGAACCCCACCACCGGCGCCAGCCGTTCCACCTCGGCCCACGCCGCGCCCGGCGACACCGCCCCCACCGCCACCAGCAGCCCCGCCGCCGGCACCGCCACCACCGCCTCCGGCCACCCGAACGGCCGCCGTACCGCACACCCCAGCACCGCCGCCAGCAACACCAGCGACAGCACCTCGGCGGACACCCCGTGCACTCGAACCCGCTCCTTCCACCGCACCCGACCACCGGACCGACCGGACCGACCGGACCGACCGGATCCCGTCTGTCCGGCGAACGCCCCATCCAAGCAGCCCCGCCGTCCAGCCCCGCCCCCACCACCCCCCCCGACCGGCGCCTTTGCGCGGGCGGCGGCCCGGCGGAAGGCTGGGGGCCGGCACCGGCGACCGGCCCGGGGAAGAGAGAGAAGGGGACATGTCCGTTCCACCACCCGCCCCGGGCACCGGTGCGCGACGGCTGCGGGCAGCGGCGGCCCGCGGCTTCTCGCTCGGCTCCACCGGCTCCCTGCTGTCGATCGGCTCGGTGGGGTCGATCCTGTCGATCGGCTCGGTCGGCTCCGTGCTGTCCCTCGGCTCGGTCGGCTCGGCGCTCTCCGTCCTGTCGCTCGGCTCCTGGCGCAGCACCGCCGCCGTGCTGTCCGCCGAGTCGACCCTCGCGGTGCTCTCCTACCGCTCGGTCCGGGCCGTCGCCGCGGCCCACCGCCGTCGCGGCGGATCCCGGCACGGCTGACCCGCCCCGCCCGCCGGTCCGGGGAACGAGGGTCGGGGAGCGGGGGTCGGGGGATCGGGGAGTGTCAGTGGCGGGTGGGAGCGTGCCCGGATGGACGGACCGCTCGACTCGATCGCCGCGTACTGGAACGATGCCGCCCCCGGGTTCGACCGGGAGCCCGACCACGGGCTGCGCGCGGCCGGGACCAGGGGGGCCTGGCGCCGCCGGCTGGCCGGGTGGCTGCCGGGCGCGGGGCTCGACGTGCTGGACGCCGGGTGCGGCACGGGTTCGCTCTCGGTGCTGCTCGCCGAGGCCGGGCACCGGGTGACGGGCGTGGACCTCGCCCCGGCGATGGTCGGCCTGGCCCGGGCCAAGTTCGCCGCGGCCGGGCTGGCGGGGAGTTTCCTGGTCGGCGACGCGAGCCGCCCCCCGACCGGTGACGGGCGCTACGACGCGGTGCTCTGCCGGCACCTGCTCTGGACGCTCCCGGACCCGCACGCCGCCCTCCGGGAGTGGGCCGCCCGCCTGCGTCCGGGCGGTCGCCTGGTGCTGGTCGAGGGCCGCTGGCGGGAGGCCGGCGCGGCCGTCGAGCCCTACGCCCCCGGCGCGGAGGGCCTGCCCTGGGCCGGCGGCATCACGGCGTCCGCCCTGACCGCCGCGCTCCGCCCGCTGGTCCGCGAGCTGCAGGTCGAATCGCTCGAAGCGGACGAGGAGCTCTGGGGCGGCCCGGTGCGGGACGAGCGCTACGCGATCGTGGCCCGGGTCTGAGCCGGGCGGCGGCGGGGGCGGCTGTCGGTGGAGCGGGGTACGGTCCGGCCCATGGCCGACACTGAACTCACCACGCTGCTGGGCGTTTTGAACGGCAAGCGCAAGCACGTCCTGGACATCCTGGCGGGCCTCGACGAGGCGGCGCTGCGCCGCCCGGTGCTCCCCTCCGGCTGGACGTGCCTCGGGCTGGTGCACCACCTCGCCCTGGACGACGAGAAGTTCTGGTTCCGCGCGGTCGCGGCGGGGGAGCAGCACGCGATCGACGAGATCCTCGGCACCGGGGCCGACGCCTGGCGGCCCGACCCGGAGCGGAGCGCCGAGGAGGTCTTCGCGCTCTACCGCACGGAGGCGGCGCGCGCCGACGCCTTCCTCGCCACCGCCGACCTCGACGCGCCCCCGGCCTGGTGGCCGGACTTCTTCGGCTCCTGGCGCTACGACACGCTGCGCGAGGTGGTCCTGCACGTGATCACCGAGACCGCGACCCACGCCGGCCACCTGGACGCCGTCCGCGAGCTCATCGACGGCCGCCAGCACCTGGTCCTCGACTGACCGGCCCGACCCGTCGAGCCGCCCGACCTGACCGAGTCGCCCGACCGACCTGACCTGCCGAACCGCCCGACCTGACCGAGTCGCCCGACCTGCCGAGCTGCCCGGACGGCCGCCTGACGCCGCGTCAGCCCGCGGGCTCGCCGAGCCAGACGTGGGCCGCGGTGTCGAGGGGGAGGTCGAGCGCGGCGCAGAGGCCGACGACGGTGCCGAAGCCGGGGCTGGGTAGGCGGCCCATCTCGATCTTGCGGAGCGTCTCGGGGGAGATCCCGGCGCTCTGCGCGACGGTGGCGGGGTCGCGGCCGGCCCGGGTCTCGCGCAGCAGCGCGCCCAGGCGGCGGCCGGCCTCGATCTGCTCGGGGGTCAGGGGGACTCGCACCATGCGGACACGCTACTGAACCGCCCCGCCCGCCGCCCAGGCGGGCGGCTCAGCGCAGCGGCAGTTCCGGCCCGTTCCGCTCGTCGGCGGGCCGGGGGCCGTGGATGCGGCGGTCGGCGGCGTCGATCCGGACGTCGTCGATGCTGGCCTCGCGCCGGCACATCAGGCCGTGCGGGTCGAACTCCCACAGCTCGTTGCCGTAGCTGCGCCACCACTGGCCGTCCGCGTCGTGCCACTCGTACTGGAAGCGGACGGCGATCCGGTCGTCCTCGAACGCCCAGAGGTCCTTGCGCAGGGCGTACTCCCGTTCGCGCTGCCACTTGGCGGTGAGGAAGGCGGTGACCTCGGCGCGGCCGGTGAGGAAGGTGTCGCGGTTGCGCCAGACCGTGTCGGGCGTGTAGGCGCGGGCGACGGCGGCGGGGTCGCGGGTGTTCCAGGCGTCCTCGGCGGCCCGGACCTTGGCCAGGGCGGTGGCGCGGGTGAACGGGGGGAGCGGCGGGCGGTCCTCGGGCACGGCGGCCTCCAGCGGTTCGGCGAGGTGGAGAACGGTCGTTCTCCACTCTGGCGGGCCCTACGCTAGGGAACGACCGTTCTCCACGTCAAGCACGCCCGAAGACCGCCGAACCGGAGCCGCCGATGCCCGCCCCGCCCACCGAGGAGCAGACCCGCCAGGACAGCGAGGCGCTGCTCGACGCCGCCGAGGCGCTGTTCTACGAGAAGGGCGTCCGCGCCGTCGGCATGGACGAGGTCCGGGCCGCCTCCGGCCTGCCGCTCAAGCGGATCTACCGCCTGCACCCCGCCAAGGACGACCTGGTGGTGGCCGTGCTGCGCCGTCGCGACCTGCGCTGGCGGGCCCGGCTGGCCGCCGCCGTCGAGGCGGAGTCCGAGCCGCGGGCCCGGCTGCTGGCCGCGTTCGACTGGCTGGGCCGCTGGTTCGCCGAGCCCGGCTACCGGGGCTGCGCCTGGATCAACGCCTTCGGCGAGCTGGGCCCGTCCTCCCCGGCCGTGCTCGCCGAGGTGCGCGCCCACAAGGCGGCCTTCCACGCCCAGCTCGCCGACTGGTCGCGCGCCGCGGGACTGGCCGACCCGGCCCCCGTCCACCTGCTGGCCGAGGGCGCCATCGTCACCGCCGCGATCGACGCCGACCCCGCCCCCGCCCGCCGGGCCCGGGCCGCCGTGGAGGTGCTGCTCGATGCCGCCCGCTGAGCCGCTCGCCGAGCCGCCCGCCGAGCCGCCGGCCGGCCCGGGCAAGCTGGTCCGGGACGGGATCCCGGCCATCATCCGGGCCGCCGGGAAGGAACCGCAGGTGTACGTCGCCGACGCGGCCGAGTACCTGGCCCGGCTCGGCGACAAGCTGTCCGAGGAGGCCGCCGAGGTGCGGGCCGCCCACGGCGAGCAGGAGGTGCTGGAGGAACTGGCCGACCTGCTGGAGGTGGTCCGCGCACTGGCAACGGCCCACGGAGCGGACTTCGCCCGGGTCGAGGAGCTCCGACGCCGCAAGGCCGCGGAGCGCGGGGGCTTCGCCGGACGGGTGGTCTGGACCGGCAACCACTGAGCGCGGCCGACCGCGAGTCGCCGGTCTCCCCGGCGCCGGTCTCCCCCGCACCGGTCTCCTCGGCACCGGTCTCCCCGGCACCGGTCACTGCGCGTACAGGCGGTCCAGGGACGCGCGGCTCTCCTCGTCCGCGGGGCGGTAGACCAGCAGGCGCAGTTCCGGGTCCTGGAGCGGTAGCAGGATCTCGAAGTCGACGGTGATCGGACCGGCGGCCGGGTGCCGCAGCAGCTTCCGGCCGCGTCCGTTGACGCCGACCTCCCGCTCGGCCCACAGGCGGGCGAAGTCCTCGTCCTGGGTGGCGAACTCGGCGATGAGGGCGGACAGTTCCCGGTCCTGCGGGTGCGCGGCCCATGCCGCGCGCAGGTGGGCGATCCCGTCCCGCAGCGCTTGCTCCCGGTCGGCGTAGAAGCCGCGCATCGCCGGGTGCAGCAGGCACAGCCGCATCGCGTTGCGCCGCGCCGGCGGCACGGCCTCGAAGTCCGGTAGCAGCCGGGCCATTTCGGGGTTCCAGGCGAGGATGTCGTAGCGGTGGTCCAGCAGCATGGCCGGCAGCGGCGAGAGGTCGCCGACCAGGCGGGCCAGCGCCGGCGCCGGCGCCGCGCCGGCGGCCGGCCCGCCGGTGGTGCCCGGGCGGCGGTGTCCGGCCAGGTCGAACAGGTAGTCGCGTTCGCCCGGATCCAGGCTCAGGGCCCGGGCCAGCGCCCCCAGCACCTCCGCCGAGGGCCGCAGCCCGCGGCCCTGCTCCAGCCGGACCACGTAGTCCGTGCTGACCCCGGCCAGTTCGGCGACCTCCTCCCGGCGCAGTCCCGGCGTCCGCCGGGGCCGGCGGTGCGAGGGCAGGCCCAGCCGGTCGGGGTCGAGGCGTTCGCGCCTGCTCCGCAGGAAGGCGGCCAACTCCTGGGCGGCGTCCATCGCTCGGGTCGTCATGAGCGGTCCAACCGCCGGGGTGGGAGCGCTCTTCCCAGGAAGCGCCGTCCCTTACCCGCGGACCGCCGCCGCCACAGACTCGGTTCCGGCAACGGACCACGAGCACAGGAGGACCTGATGGCACTGACCCTCGACGCCTACCGGCTGCTGGGCCGCTCGGGACTGCGGGTCTCACCGCTGGCCCTGGGCACGGCGACCTTCGGCACCGAGTGGGGCTGGGGCGCCGAACGGGCCGAGGCCCGGAAGCTGTTCGACCACTACGTCGGGCTCGGCGGCAACCTCCTCGACACCGCCGACACCTACACCGACGGCAGCTCCGAGCGCCTGCTGGGCGAGTTCGCCCACGAGGAGCGCGAACGCCTGGTGCTGGCGACCAAGTACTCGACGCTGCGCCGCCCCGGCGACCCCAACTCCGGGGGCGGTCACCGCAAGGCGCTGTTCGGGTCGGTGGAGGGGAGCCTGCGGCGGCTGGACACCGACTACATCGACCTGCTGTACCTGCACGTCTGGGACTTCCGCACCTCGGCGGAGGAGGTCTTGCGCGGCCTGGACGACCTGGTGCGGCAGGGCAAGGTGCTGTACGTGGCGATCTCCAACACCCCGGCCTGGCAGGTGTCCCGGATGCAGGCGGTCGCCGACCTGCGCGGCTGGTCGCCGCTGGTCGCGCTGCAGCTCGAGTACAGCCTGATCGAACGCACCGCGGAGCGCGACCTGATTCCGATGGCCCGCGAGATGGGTCTGGGCGTGGTGCCGTACTCGCCGCTGGGCGGCGGGGTGCTCAGCGGCAAGTACGGCCGGGACGACCTGACCGCGACGGGCGCCGGCGCCGGCGACGGCACCCGCAGGGGCCACAACCTCGCCCTGGGCACGCTCACCGAACGCAACCTGGCCGTGGCCGGGGCCGCCCGGGAGGTCGCCGCCGAGCTGGGCCGCACCCCGGCCCAGGTCGCGCTGGCCTGGACCCTGCGGAACCCGGGCGTGGCGACCACGCTGATCGGGGCCCGCACCCCCGCCCAGCTGGAGGAGAACCTGGGCGCCCTCGAAGTCGAGTTCACGCCCGCCCAGTTGACCCGCCTGGACGCGGCGAGCGCGATCGGACTCGGCCAGCCGCACGACCTGCTGACCAGCGAGCCCATCCGCCGGGTGACCACCGGCGACCTGCGGATCGAGCCCCGCCGCTGACCGCTGCCCCCCAGGAACCGGCCCCGCCTCCCGCGACCGGGTCCCCACCGGCGCGCCACTCGCCCGCCCCCTGGTATTTGAATACCGGGGGGCTGCTAGCGTGTCGCTGTCCGCTGCCGGTATTTGAATACCGGTGGTTCTTTCGACCGGGCGGCCGGGCGGCCGCCGTGCAGGGAGCGGTGCCGTGATCGAGCTGAAGACTCCGCAGGCGATCGAGAAGATGGCCGTCACCGGCCGGTTCGTCGCCGGGACGCTGGCCGAGCTGTCCGGGCTGGCCGAGGTGGGGCGGGACGTGATGGACCTGGAGCTGCGGGCCCGGAAGCTGGTGGCGGACCGCGGTGCGGAGTCCTGCTACTGGGACTACGCGCCGTCCTTCGGGCGCGGCCCGTTCCGGAACGTGATCTGCCTGTCGGTGAACGACGCGGTGCTGCACGGGCAGCCGCACCCCTACGTGCTGCGCGACGGCGACGTGCTGAGCCTGGACTTCGCGGTGTCGATCGACGGCTGGGTGGCCGACTCGGCGGTCACCGTCATCGTCGGCACCCCGGCCGAGCAGGACGTCCGGCTGGCGCAGTCCACCCGCACCGCGCTGGACGCGGCGATCGCCGCCGCCGTGCCCGGCAACCGGATCGGCGACATCTCGGCGGCCATCGCCGCGGTCGGCCAGGGCGCGGGCTACCGGATCAACACCGACTTCGGCGGCCACGGCCTGGGCCGCACCATGCACGAGGACCCGCACGTGGCGAACGTCGGACGGCCCGGCCGCGGCCTGGAGCTCAAGCCCGGGCTGACGCTCGCTCTGGAGCCGTGGTGGTGCACCGGCTCGGCGAAGCTGCGGGTGGACGCGGACGGCTGGACGCTGCGCTCGGCGGACGGCTCGCGCGGCGCGCACTCCGAGCACACGGTGGCCATCACCGAGGACGGGCCCCGGGTGCTCACCGCGCTGTCCTGACCGGGGAGTTCGGGCCGGGGGCCCGGTCACGGCGGGTGACCGCGAGGTGGACGGCGGGTGGCCGCTGTGGCCCGTCCCATAGGCGGATCGCTGGACGGTCGGCGCGCCGTCAGCGGGGGGCCACGGAGGGTGCGCGGTTCCCCGTCCGGGGCGGCCAAAACCGGTGAGCCCGGTCACAACGGCCGCCGGCCGGGACCGGCCCGGGCCCGGAAAATCGCGGTCGGGGCGCCCGCCGCCCGCCGCTGTACTGCCGGTAACGGGCCCTTGACCTGCGTAAACCTTCGAATGCTTGGAGTTCGGGCCGGGCGCCCGTAGCTTCGTAACCAGTGCAGGGCGCACTACCCGGGATCACCCGAAACCAACGCCCCGGTGCGGCCACCGAGCCGCCCGACGGGCAGGGTGACCGCGACGGAGCGCAGGTCGGACCTCGACCGCCCCGTCCGATCCACAAGCGCGAGAGACCGCAGGGCCCGTCCGGGCCCCTGGTTCCGCCTTGCCTGCCCGGGGCATCCGAAAGGAATCGCATGATCTTCCGTAACGAGACTGCCGCCACCAAGACCGCCACCACCGCCGAGCAGGGCAACCGGAAGCGCAACCGCGTCCGGGCCGCCGTCGTCGCGGGCAGTGCGGTGGCCGTTCTCCCGGTGGCCGGCCTCGTCGCGGCGACCTCGGCCTCGGCCGCGGACGTGTCCACCTGGGACAAGGTCGCCCAGTGCGAGTCGACCGGCAACTGGTCGATCAACACCGGTAACGGCTTCTACGGTGGCCTCCAGTTCACCTCCTCCACCTGGGCCGCGTACGGCGGCACCGCCTACGCCCCGCAGGCCGACCAGGCCACCAAGGCGCAGCAGATCGCCGTCGCCGAGAAGGTGCTGGCCTCGCAGGGCCCGGGCGCCTGGCCCGTGTGCTCCGTGCAGGCCGGTCTGACCCAGGGCGGCGCCGCCGCCCAGGTCGACACCTCCTCGACCGGCAGCAGCGCGAGCTCCTCGAAGTTGACCCCGTCGACCTCGTCCTCCTCCAGCAGCACCGGCGACAGCAGCACCGGCAACACCAGCACCAAGTCCGCCAAGCCGGCCACCACCCAGACCGACTCGGGCTCCGACGCCGCCTCCGCCAACACCTCCGGCAGCGGCAAGTACTCCTCCGGCCAGGGCCACCAGTCCTGGAAGAAGAGCAGCACCGCCACCACCTCCGGCGGCAGCTACACCGTGAAGTCCGGTGACACCCTGGGCGCCATCGCGGCCGCCAACGGCACCACCGTGGACGCGCTGTACAGCGCCAACGCCCAGGTCATCGGCGCCTCCGCCGACGTCATCTACCCGGGCCAGGTCCTCTCCCTCTGATCGACCCCGATCGGATGCCGGCAGGACCCCGGTAGGACTGGACCGGACCGGACCGCACGACGCCGACGGCCGCCCCTCATGTCGGGAGGGGCGGCCGTCGGCGTCCGCGCGTGCGCACCGGCCGGATCGGTCGGATCGGCCGGATCAGTCGAACCAGTCGGGCTCGGCGGCCTCGATCAGCTCCCGCAGGGCCGGCCGGTCGTGGAAGGCCCCCGACAGCAGCGCCCCGAGCTCGCGCAGCGCCGCCGCGTCCTCCCCGTACGCGACGAACATGCCGGCCTCCGGGTCGTACCGGAAGCGCCCCTCCAGCTGCGGCGCCCGCGACCGGACCGCGGAACGGGCCACCGCCTCCCAGCCGTAGCCCCCGTTCTGCTGCCCCGCCGCCTCGAACACCTCGTCCACCTCGACCATCCGGTCGTCGGTCAGCAGCAGGCCGTACGAACCCGGCCTGTGGTCGTACTCCAGGAACACCAGCGGGGCGTAGGTCTCACGATCAGTCATGGCCCGGACGCTACCGGCGCCCACCGACACCGCCCCCGGCGGGCTCAGACGGGCAGGACCTCCTCGACGGCGCTGGTCCCCGCGCCGGGCCGGGACTCCCACCGCCAGCTCTCCTCCAGCCGCAGCCGGCCGTCCGGGAGCCTGGTGAGCACGCTGGTGCAGTGCCCCGAGCTGGTCTCCCCGGCCCGGTTGAGCTGCACGTACCGGAAGTCGACGGTGTCCCCGGTCCGGGTGCCCACCAGGTGCCCGTGCACCACCTCGCCGCCCCGGTAGTCGGCCCACACCAGCCCGTCGTCCTCGTGGTACGCGAACCGCGTCCCCGGGTCGACCTCCCCCAGCTCCGCCCGGCCCACCGGCGCGAACTCCAGCCCGTCGAGCGAGGGCAGCACGGACAGCATGGCGAAGCTCCTTCGGCCGGGCGGCGAATCTCCCGCCCAGTCGACCACGCCGCCCCCCGCGCCCACCGGGCCATCCGCATCATGGACACCCCGCCGCGCGGCAGGGCCCGCGGCGGACCTCACGCCGCGGCGCCGCCCCGGCCGTCCGGCGAGTGCTTGTCCGACGGCGAGTCCTTCGGCCGGGAGTCCTTCGACGGGGTCTCGTCCGACGGGGCCTCGTCCGACGGGGGGTCGGTGAAGTCGACGTCGACGTGCTGTTCGGGGCGGCGTTCCTCCTGGCGGGCGATGTCTTCGAGGACCTGTTCGTCGGGGCCGGTCAGCGGGGGCTGGAGGAGGGAGCGGGGCCACAGGCGGCGGGCGAGGACGGTGTTGGACTCGGCGGCGTAGACGGTGATCTGGGCGGCCAGGTAGAGCCAGGAGAGCAGGCCGATCACGGTGGCGAAGAAGCCGTACACGGCGGTGGCGTGCCGGAGTTGGTGGGCGACCAGGGCGGCGCCGAACGCCTGGAGGAGGGTGAACAGCGGGCCGGCGAGGAGGCTGCCGGGTCGCAGGGCGCGGGCCGGGACCTGTTTGGGGGTGAGGATCCGCAGGCAGGCCAGGAACAGCAGGGAGTTGAGGGCGGCGGACAGCAGCAGTCCGCAGATCCGGGCGGCCGGGCCGCCCAGCGCGGCGCCCAGCAGCGCGGCCGCGGCCGTGGACAGCAGCAGGCCGGTGCCGAGCGTGGCGAACAGCGCCAGGCTGCGGCCGAGCCGGGGCCAGTAGCCGGGCCGCCGCACCCCGGGGACGTTCCACACCTCGGCCATCGCGTGCTGCAGCACCTGCGCGATGCCGAGCGCGCCGTACAGCAGGCCCGCCACGCCGATCACCAGGGCCAGGCCGCTGCCCTGCACCGAGTGCACGTTCGCGCGCAGCTGGTCGCCGATGATCGGGAAGTCGGCGAGCGCCGAGTCGACCACGGCGCGCTGCGCGTCCGGGTGGCCGTGCAGGACGAAGCCGAGCGCGGTGGAGAGCAGGAGCAGCAGCGGGATCAGCGAGACGAAGCCGTAGTAGGTGATCAGCGCGGCCAGCAGCCCGCCCCGGTCGTCCCCGTACTTCTTGACCACCCCGACCACGACGGCCAGCGGCCGGTGGCGCTGCTGGGTGCGGTCGACGGTGCGCAGGGCGCGTTCGACGGGGTTCATGGGCGCTCCTCCGGTGGCGGGCGGCGGGGTGGCCGTCCGGCGGCGGACGGCACCTGCGCGTATGCCCGGCCGGAGGGTGTGAACGCCCCCAGGAGGGAAAGGCGGCCGGGGACATCCGGAGCCGGGGAGCGAGGAGGGCGGGCAGGTGTGGTGGTGGAGCGCGGTGCGGCTGGCGGTGGCCGGTGCGGCGGTGGTGGTGCTGCTGTACGGGGCGGACCGGGTCGTGGAGGTGACCACCCGTCGGCTGCCGGCCCGGGTCGGGACGGTGCCCCGGGTGCTGCGCGGCTGCCGCCGCCCGATCCTCGCGGTGGCCGGCTGCGGGCTGCTGCTGGCCGCGATGCCGTGGGTGCGGGCGCCCGGCGGGATCGGGCACCTGCTGGTGCTGGCCACGATCGGTTCGTGCGGCTGGCTGGGCGCGCGGGCCGCCGCGCTGGTGCTGGACGGGGCGGTGCGGCTCGCGGTGCGCCGCCGGGACGCCGCCTGGGCCGGGCGGGCCCGCACCCAGGTGGGGCTGCTGAGCCGGATCGTGCAGGCGGCGATCGCGCTGCTGGCGCTGGCCGCGATGCTGATGACCTTCCCGGCGGTGCGGGTGGTCGGCACCAGCCTGCTGGCCTCGGCCGGGCTGGTCGGCGTGGTCGCGGGCATCGCCGCGCAGAGCGCGCTGTCGAACCTGTTCGCGGGCATCCAGATGGCCTTCGGCGACCTGGCCCGGATCGGCGACGTGGTGGTGGTCGGCGGCGAGTGGGGCACCGTCGAGGAGATCACCCTGACCGCGGTGGTGATCGCCACCTGGGACCAGCGGCGGATCGTGATGCCGATGTCGTACTTCGCCGGGCGCCCGTTCGAGAACTGGTCGCGCCGCTCCGACCGGATCACCGGCACCGCGCTGCTGCACCTCGACCACAGCACGCCGGTCGGCCTGCTGCGGGCCGAGTTCGAGGACTACCTGGCCAAGAACCCGCGCTGGGACGGCGAGGGCAGTGCCCTGCAGGTCGTCGACACCACCCCCAGCACCCTGGTGGTGCGGGCCCTGGCCACCGCCGCCAACGCGAGCGACGCCTTCGAGCTGCGCTGCGACCTGCGCGAGCACCTGGTCGGCTTCCTGCGCGAGCACCACCCGCACGCGCTGCCCCGGGTCGCGGTGGCCGCCGCGCCCGGGGAGCGGACGGGGACGGGGACGGACGCGGAGGCGGGGGCGGGGACGGGCCCGGGGTCGGACGCGGAGGCGGGGACGGGCCAGGGGGCGGACGCGGAGGCGTCGGGTCAGAGGTAGTCCTCCAGGCGGGCGATGGCGAAGCCCTGGGCGGTGGCGGCGTCGACCACCCGGCGCAGCATGTCGGGCATGGTGCCCTTCCAGTCGCCGGAGGGGGCGCGGAAGTGGGTGAGGACGATGTCGCCGGGGTGAAACTTCTGGTCGGCGTAGCGCCACTCCAGGTGGTCGGGGAAGGCCTCCTCGTTCCACAGCGGGAAGGCGGTGACGCCGCAGGACGCGGCGGTGCGCAGGGCCGCCTCGGTGTACTCGCCGTACGGGGGGCGGAACAGGCGGGGGCGGGTGCCGGACTCCTGCTGGAGGTGGTCCTGCTGGTCGCAGATCTCGTGCCGGAGCGCGTCGGGGCCCAGTCGGCGCAGGTCGGGGTGGGTGAGGGTGTGGTTGTCGAGCGTGACCCCGTGGGCCTGCAGGCCGCGGAAGTAGCCGTAGTCGGAGCGGGCCAGGTAGTCGGAGAGGAACGCCGACATCGGGACGCCCAGCTCGGCGGCCATGGCGGCGAACTGCGGGTCCTTCTCGGCGCCGTCGTCGACGGTCAGGAACACCACCTTGTCGCTGGTCGGCACGCGGTAGACCACCGGCGGCAGCCCCGGCAGGCGCTTGACGCCGGGCCCGTCGGCCAGCTCCGGCTTGACGGCGGGCGGGGCGGGCGGGCGCAGCGGGAGCGCGGCCAGGCCCCAGCGCCGGGCGGCCGCGAGGACCCGCTGCATGCCCGCCTGCTGCTCGGCGGCGGCGAGCCGGCCGTTCAGCTCCTGCCCGGCGGCGGCCTGCGGGCGGGCGGCGGGCATCGCCGCGAGGGCGGCCTGCGCGGCCTGCGCTGCTTGGGCGGCTTGGGCCTGGGCGAGCTGGGCGCCCTGGGCGGGTGCGGCCTGGCCCTGGGCGGCCTGGACGGCGGGGGTCCCGGCGGCGGGCGGGGCGGCCGGGGCGGAGGCGCGGGCGGGGTCGGGGTCCTGGGCGCGCAGGGCGGAGCAGCCGACGGTGAGGGTGGCGAGTGCGGTGAGGGCGGCCAGGCCCCGGCGGTGGTGGCGGACCGGACCGCAGCGGCGGGCGCGGCGGGCGCGGGTGCGGGCGTCCGGGGCGGAGGAGCCGGGGGTACCGGGCGTGTTGGGCGTGTTGGGCGTGCTACCGGGGGGTGTGGCGGAGGGTGTCGGCATACCGGCCGATGATCCCCTTGGCGTACTTGTCGTATCGGCGCGCCGAGGGGCCGTCACCCGGACGGACCGGTGCCGTCCCCCGTTTGACGCGGCCCGACCGGCGGCGTACAGAGTGAGACATGCGCCCGGGTGTCCCGGCGGACCCGTCCGGCCCGCCCCCACGGACCGACCCCGAAGCGGCGACGCGCCCCGACCCCCCGCGCGGCGACGCCCGCCCGCGCTGGGACGCTGCCGCCGAACCGCTGCTCGCCGACGGCCTGCTGCGCGCCGTCCGGTCCACTGCCGCGTACGGGGGCGTGCTCTACCTGCACTCCGCCGACCGCCGCTCGCTGGCCGTCGCCGCCGTCGTCGGCATCCCGCTCAGCCTGCTCGAACCGTTCCGGCGGATCGCCGTCGCCGCACCCCTGCCGGTCGCCGACTCCTACCGCGGCGGCCGCACCATCGTGCTCGCCGACGCCGACGAGACCATGCGCCGCTACCCCCGGCTCGCCGTCGGACTCCCGTACGCGCACGCCTCCGCCGCCACCCCCGTCACCGCCGGTGACCGGACCTTCGGCGTGATCGCCGTCTTCTGGCCCGCCGGCGGCGGACGCCCGCCCGCCGCCACCCGCCGCCAGTTGCGCACCGCCGGCAACCGCCTGGCCACCGGCCTGCTCCCGTACGGCGACCGGGTCGGCGGGGAGGGGCCGCCCGTGGTGGTGCCGCTGCCGGTGCCCGGCGGCGACGGCATCCGGCTCGGCTTCCTCGACTGGGACCTCGCCGCCAACCGGCTCACCGTCGACGAACGGCTGCGCGAGATCCTCGGCACCGGCCCCTTCGACGGCCGCGGCGCCGCCCTGCTGGACCGGCTCGTCCCCGAGGACGTCGCCCCGCTGCGCGAAGCCGTCCGGCAGGCCGCCCGGCAGGGCCGCCCGTTCACCCACCGGGTCCGGCTGCGCGACTCCGGCGGCGGCACCCGGCAGCTCGACCTGTCCGGACACCCCGTCCCCGACTCCGCCCGGCTGGTCGTCGCCGTGGCCGACGCCACCGCCGCCGAAGCCGCCACCGCCGCCGTGGAACGCCTGCGCGACGGCGTGTTCGCGCTCGACCCGGACGGCCGGCTCGGCTACGTCAACCGCAGCGCCGAGATGCTGCTGCACGCCACCCGCGCCGACCTGCTCGGCCGCCGCCCCTGGGACGTGCTGACCTGGCTCGCCGACCCCGCCTACGAGGACCGCTACCGCTCCGCGATGCTCTCCCAGCAGCCCACCGCGTTCCTCGCCCGCCGCCCGCCCGGCCACTGGCTGGCCTTCTCGCTCTACCCCGACGCGCACGGCCTCACCGGCCGCATCGTGCCCGCCGCCCCCAGCGAGGACACCACCCTCCCCGAGGCCCCGCCCCCCACCCCCGCCTCCCTCGGCGGCGTCTACCACCTGCTGCAACTCGCCTCCGCGCTCACCGAGGCGGTCACCGTCCGGGAGGTCGCCGAGGCCGTCGTCGACCAGATCCTGCCCGGCTTCGGCGGCCAGGAACTCGCCCTCTACCTGGCCCGCGGCGGCCGGATGCACCTGGTCACCGAGAGCGGCTACCCCCAAGGCTTCCTCGACCCGTTCGAAGGCACCCCGATCCGGGCCCGGCTGCCCGGCACCGAGGTGTTCACCACCGGCGCGCCGATCTTCTTCGAGTCCGCCCGCGAACTCTCCGCCGCCTACCCCGGCATCCCGCGCGACGAGATGGCCGCCTGGGCCTTCCTCCCGCTGATCGCCTCCGGCCACCCCGTCGGCAGCCTCATCCTCGGCTTCGACCGCCCCCGGCCGTTCACCGCCGAGGACCGCTCCGTCCTCACCGCCCTCGGCGGCCTGATCGCCCAGGCCCTCGAACGCGCCCGCCTCTACGACGCCGAGTCCGCCGTCGCCCGCGGCCTCCAACAGGCCCTCCTCCCGCACCGGCTGCCCGCCGTCCCCGGCCTCGACATCACCGCCCGCTACCTGCCCGGCACCCGCGGCATGGACATCGGCGGCGACTGGTACGACGTCCTGCCCACCCCCGACGGCGGTGTCGTCCTGATCATCGGCGACGTCGAGGGACACAGCGTCAAGGCCGCCGCCCTCATGGGCCAACTCCGCAGCGCGGTACGGGCGTTCGCCAGCGGCGACGACCCGGTCGAGACCGTCGCCCGACGCACGAACCACCTCCTGGTCGACCTCGACGCCGGACTGCTCGCCTCCTGCTGCCTGCTGCGCCTGCACCCCGGCACCCGCACCCTGCGCGCCGTCCGCGCCGGACACCCCCCGCCACTGCTGCGCGAAGCCGACGGCCGCACCACCGCCCTCGACCTCGCCGGCGGACCGCTGCTCGGCATCGACCACGACCTCGACTTCCCCGCCACCGAGGCCCGGCTGCCGCCGGGGGCCACCCTCGTCCTCTACACCGACGGGCTGGTCGAATCCGCCACCGCCACCATCGGCGAGGGCATCGACCGCCTCCGCACCGCCCTCGCCCACGCCACCACCCCCGCCCTCGAACCCCTCGCCGACTTCCTGCTGGGCCAGGCCCGGCACGACGCCCACCGGGCGGACGACATCGCGGTGCTGATCGCGCGGCTGACGGGGGCGGGGAGTCAGGGGGAGGAGAGCGTGGGGACGCCCTGGCGGGCGGGGAGTTGAGGGGAGGGGAGTTCGGGCACCGGGCGGACGACATCGCGGTGCTGATCGCGCGGCCGGCGGGGACGGTGCTCTGACGGGCGGGTGGGCCTGGGGTGGTGGGCGGGGGTGGCGGGGGTCAGGTGGGGTGGACGAGGTGGTGGGTGTGGGCGAAGACCACGGCTTGGACGCGGTCGCGGAGGGCGAGTTTGTGGAGGATGCGGCCGAGGTGGGACTTCACGGTGGCTTCGGCGAGGTGGAGGGTGGCGGCGATCTCGGTGTTGGAGAGGCCCTGGCCGACGGCGACGAGGACCTCGCGTTCGCGGGTGCTGAGGCGGCCGAGGCGTGCGTGGTCGTCGGGGGTGCCGGTGGGGAGGAGGTGGGGGCGGAAGTCGTCCAGCAGGCGGCGGGTGATGCGGGGGGAGAGGGCCGCGTGGCCCGCGGCGACGTTGCGGATCGCGGTGAGGAGCTCCTTGGGCCGGGTGTTCTTCAGCAGGAAGCCCGAGGCGCCGGCGGCGAGCGCGGCGAAGGCGTACTCGTCGAGGTCGAAGGTGGTGAGGACGAGGACCCGGGCGGGCGGGGAGAGGCGGGTGATCCGCCGGGTCGCCTCGATCCCGTCGGTGCCGGGCATCCGGACGTCCATCAGGACGACGTCGGGGCGCAGTTCGCGGGCGAGGCGGACGGCCCGGTCGCCGTCCTCGGCCTCGCCGACCGGGGTCAGGTCGGGCTGGGCCGCCAGGATCGTGGTGAAGGCCATCCGGAGCAGCGCCTCGTCGTCGGCGACCAGGACCCTGACCGTCATGCGGACGCCGCCGGGCCGCCGTCGAGCCGCAGGCGGGCGCGGACGGCCCAGCCGCCGTCCGGGAGCGGGCCGGCCGACAGGGTGCCGCCGTGGGCGGCGGCGCGTTCGCGCATGCCGGGGATGCCCTGGCCGGAGGCGGTGGCGGGGCGCGGGGCGGGGTTGTCGTCGGTGACGTCCACGGTGACGGCGGCGGGTGCGCAGTGGATCCGGACCTCGGCGCGGGTGCCGGCGGGGGCGTGTTTGAGGGTGTTGGTCAGGGCTTCCTGCACCAGGCGGTGGACGGTCAATTGGACGGTTGCGGGCAGGCGCTCGGGTTCGCCGTGGACGTCGAGGCGGACGGGCAGCCCGGCGGCGCGCATCCGGTCGGCCAGCGGTTCCAACTCGGCGATGCCGGGCAGCGGGTGGCGCTGCGGGTCCGGTTCGCCGGTGCGCAGCAGGCCGAGCGGCCGCCGCAGGTCGGTCAGGGCCTGCCGGCCGGTCTCGGCGGCCCGCAGCAGTACGGCGGTGGCCTGCTCGGGGGCCCGGTCCCGGACGTGCACGGCGGCGTCGGTGAGCGCGACCATCACGGACAGGTGGTGGCCGACGATGTCGTGCACCTCCCGGGCGATTCGGGCCCGCTCCTCGGCGACGGCCAACCGCTCGCGCTGCTCC
Source organism: Kitasatospora sp. YST-16 (assembly GCF_026802215.1). Classification (NCBI taxonomy): domain Bacteria; kingdom Bacillati; phylum Actinomycetota; class Actinomycetes; order Kitasatosporales; family Streptomycetaceae; genus Kitasatospora; species Kitasatospora sp. YST-16. The sequence goes on along the minus strand of NZ_CP113837.1, from coordinate 403,024 downwards.
TGCTGCCGGGCCAGGTGCGCGGCCCGTTCCGCCAGCACCGCGAGGTGGGCGCGGGTGGTGCGGGCGTGCGCGCCCAGGGTGGCGGCGGTGACGGCCGTCGCGGCCAGGGCGACGAAGGGGGCGGCGAACGCGCCGTCCGTCGACCAGCGCAGGCAGGCCGCCAGGGCGCCGCCCACCACGACGGCGCAGGCGGCGAGCGTCCCGCGCCGCCCGGTGTGCGCGGCCACCGCGTACAGGGCCACCAACAGGGCGACGTCCGCGGGAAGTTGGACGTCCGCCAGCCACTGGAGGAGAGCCGCGGCGGCCACCGTGCCGAACACCGCGTACGGGGCCCGGTGCCGCCAGGCCAGCGGCAGCACCAGGGCGGTGGTGAGGGCTGCGGCCAACGGGAGGTCCGACGACCGGGCGGTGCCCGCGAGGTGCAGCAGGAGCAGCGGCAGCAGCAGTGCCACCGGCAGTGCCTCCCGGGCGGCGGGCGGCAGCCGGCGGATGGACAGGTGGAGGGGCAGGCGGAGGGGCAGGTGGGCCTCCTCGGGTCGGGCGGCCGCCTCGGTCATCGGGTGTTCCTGTCGCTCGGTGGGCGCGGTGGTGGAGGGGGAGGGGAACCGGGCGTCCCGGTGCTGCCACGCTAGGCGGCGGGGCGGCCGTGCGCATGAGCCCGCCGTCGGAGGGCGGCGGGTCCGGGTACGACCGGAGGAGGAGGGGCGGTACCTCCCGGGGTCGCAACGGGACCGGCCGGCCGGGGGCTCGGGGTGCGACCGGGGTGGCGGCGGCCGGCGACCGGGGGCCGATGCGGCGGGGGGCGTGCCGCTTCGAGGATGGCGGCGTGACCGAGACCATCACGGGGCTGTTCCTGTCCCTTCCGGAGTTCCTCGTCGTCCTGGCCGCCGCCGCGCTGGTGGCGGCGCGCTGGCTTCCCGCCGCCGCCCGGCCGCGCGGCCGGGCCGCGGCGGTGGCGGTGTTCGTGCCGTCCGCGGCGGTGCTGGGCGTGCTGGGGGTGCGCTGGCAGTTGCTGCCGGTGCTGGCGGGCGGGGCGGTGGCGCTGCCGTTCGCGGCGGCGCCGCTGCTCCGGGGGCTGCGGCGGCGTCCGGGCGGGCCGGGGTGGCGGGCCCGGTGGTGGCTGGCGCTGCCGGGGTCGGTGGCCGCCCTGGGGCTGGTGGCGGCGGGGCCGTTGGCGGCGTGGGCGTTCCCGGTGCCGGTGTTCCCGGTGCCGTCGGGGCCGTACCCGGTCGGGACCCGGGTGGTGCAGTGGACCGACCCGGACCGGCCGGAGACCTTCACCGCCGACCCGGACGACCGGCGGACCGTCGTCGTCCAGCTCTGGTACCCGGCGGGGGCGAGCCCGGCGGGTGCGCCGCGGGCCCCGTACCTGGGGCGGACGGAGCAGGAGGCGCGCACCGTCGCGGGTGCGCTGGCGGGCGGGGCCGGCCTGCCCGGGTTCCTGTTCGACGGGGCGGCGCGGGCCCGTTCCCGGGCGGTGGCGGGGGCGCCGGTGGCCGGCGGGGGCGGGCGGTTCCCGGTGGTGCTGTTCTCGCCGGGGTCGGGCGGGGCGCGCACCCAGAACACCGCCTGGGCCGAGGAGTTGGCCGCCCACGGCTACCTGGTGGCGGCGCTCGACCACCCGTACGACTGCGCGGCCGTGGTCCTGGACGACGGCCGGACGGTCCGGGCCGCGACCGCCTCCAGCGGCGACCGGGACCGGGACGAGCAGCTCGCGGCCGACTGGACGGCGGTCCGGGCCGCGGACCTGCGCTTCGCCCTGACCCGGCTGGCGGACCTGGGCCGGGCCGGGGGCGGCGACCCGCTGGCCGGACGGCTGGACACCGGCCGGGCCGCGGTGGCCGGGCACTCGATGGGCGGGGCCGCCGCGCTCCAGGCGGCCCGGCAGGACGCCCGGTTCGCCGCGGCCGTCGACCTGGACGGCTTCCCGCACGGCCCCGCCACGCCCGCCCTGCACCAGCCGGTGCTGGCGCTCACCCAGGCCGTCACCCCGGCCACCGACCCGCGCTACCTGCCCCGCCTCACCGAGGCGCTCGCGGCCGACACCGCGACCAGCTACCGGCTGACCGTTCCCGGCGCCGCCCACCTCACCTTCACCGACGCCCCGCTCTACCTGCCGCCGCTGCCCTCGGTCACCGGCACCCTGGGCCGCACCGGGAGCCCGCGGATGCTCGCCGAGACCACCCTGGCCTTCCTGGACGCCGTCCTGCGGCAGACCCCCGGCGACCCGGCCGCCGCACTGGCGGCCCACGGGAGCCTCACCGTCCACCGCCCGGACGGCAGTTGACGAGGAGGCCGGAAGGACCTGCTCCTCGGCGGGCGGGGCTACTCGGCGGGCAGGGCGGTGGCCGCGCGGTGGATCTTGGCGAGGGCGGTCAGCAGGTGGCGGCGCTCGGTCGCGGTGAGGCCGGCGGTGACCTGCTCCTCGAGACGGCGCCGTTCGGCCTCGACCGGCTGCTGGAGGGCGCGGCCGGCGTCGGTGAGCCAGAGGCGGACCAGGCGCTGGTCGCGGTCGTCGCGGGCGCGGATGAGCAGGCCCGCGGTGGCCATCCGGGTGGCCATCTTGACGACGGTGGGGGTGGTGACCTCCAGGGCGGCGGCGATCTCGCCCGGGGTGCGGCCGTCCTGCTCCCAGAGGGCGGCGAGCAGCAGGTTCTGGCCGAGGTGCAGGCCGTGGCGGCGCATGCCGGCGTCGGCGGCGGCCCGCAGCGCCTTCGAGGTCTTGCCGTGCAGGTCGAGGAAGTCGGGCATGGCGGCTCTCCGGTCGGTGCCAGCAGGTCGATTGACGGCTAATCAGTTACCGGCTAGCGTCCTGTCCGGGAAATCAGTAGACGGCTAACGGCTTCTGGGGGAACGATGATACTGGTCACCGGTGCGACGGGGAACGTCGGCCGCGAACTCGTCCGCGCGCTCGACGCGAAGGGCGCCCGGATCCGCGTCCTGGTGCGCGACCCGGCCCGGGCCGCCGCGCTGCCCGCCCGGATCGAACGCGCCGTCGGCGACCTCGGCGAACCCGCCACCCTGGCCCCGGCGTTCGCGGGCGTCGAACGGCTCTTCCTGCTCACCCCCGGCCTCGGCACCGCCCACACCGCCCACGCCGTCGCCGCCGCCCGGGCCGCCGGGGTGCGGCACCTGGTGCACCTGTCCTCGGCCAACGTGCTCGGCGACCCGGTGCCCGCGATGGGCCGCTGGCACCGCGAACGGGAGGAGGCCGTCCGCGGCAGCGGCATCCCGTACACGGTCCTGCGGCCCGGCGGCTTCATGACCAACGCCCTCGAATGGGCCGACACCGTCCGCACCGGCGGCTACGTCCTCGACCCGGTCGGCCCCGGCCGCCTCGCCCCGATCGACCCCGCCGACATCGCCGACGTCGCGACCCTCGTCCTCACCGGGGACGGACACCGGGGCGAGCACCACGCGCTCACCGGCGGCGAGGCGCTCACCGTCACCGAACAGGTCGCCCTGCTCGCCGCCGCCACCGGCCGCCCGATCGAGGTCCGCCCCGCCGCCACCCCCGCCGAGGCCGTCCGGGCCCGCTTCCCCGCCGGAGCCCCCGCCGCCCTCGCCGAGGCGGTCACCGAAGCCTTCGCCCTGCTGCGCGCCGACACCACCGGCTTCCGCACCGACACCGTCGCCCGCCTGCTCGGCCGCCCGCCCCGCACCTTCGCCGACTGGTGCGCCCGGCACGCCGACGCCTTCCGCTGAGCTGGGGCCGCAGGCCGCTCCGGCGGGGCAGCGACGATGGTCGGGGCGCGGCGTCGACTTTCGGCGGCATCGGGGCCGGGGCGGGGCTGGCTAGGGTCGGGGGGTGCGGATGCGGATGCGGGCGTGGATCGGGCGGGCGTTCCCCGGGCCCTGGCGGTGGAAACTGGCGGTCCGGGAGGTGCTGGGCGGGCTACTGGTGTGCGGGCTCGCGGCGCTGTTCCAGGCGGGGGACAGCGGCGGGTGGCCGTCCGGGCTGGTGGTGGGGGCGTGCGCGGTGCTGTTCGCGCTGCGGCGGGGGCTGCCCGGGCCGGTGCTGGTGGTGTCGGCGGCCGGGGTGGGCGGGCCGACCGGGTTCCTGCCGGTGCTGGTCGCCGCCGGGTACTCGGCCGGGCGCCGGATCAGCCGGCCCTGGCGGACCCCGGCGGTGCTGGGGCTCGGCTTCCTGGCCACCGTCGGCGTCGGCCTGCTGCAGAACCGGCGCGACCACTTCCCGCTGCCCGTCCTGCTCGGCCTGTGCATCGCCGGGTACCTGCTGACCGGCGTCCTGCCCGCCGTCATCGGCCGCTACCGGGCCCAGCGCGTCGCGCTGCTCGACAGCCTGCGCGAACGCAACGCCCAACTGCTCCGCGAACGCGTGATGATCGCCCGCCAGGCCCGGCTGCGCGAACGCCACCGGATCGCCCAGGACATGCACGACAGCCTCGGTCACCAACTCGCCCTGATCGCCGTGCACACCGGCGCCCTGGAGGTCGACCGCACCCTCGGCGAGCAGCAGCGCGAGGCCGTCGCCGTGCTGCGCCAGGCCGCCACCGGCGCGATGCGCGAACTGCGCGAGGTGGTCGGCCTGCTGCGCGAGGACACCGCGACCGCCCCCGGCGGCGTCGACGCCATCGACCGGCTGGCCGAGACCTCCGGCGCGGCCGGCGCCCGGATCGAACTGCGCCACCTCGGCACGCCCCGCCCGCTCCCCGCGCCCACCGGCCACGCCGCGTACCGGATCGCCCAGGAGGGCCTGACCAACGCGCACAAGCACGCCCCGGGCACGGCGATCGAACTGACCGTGCGCTACGAGCCGGACACCCTGGTGGTGGAGGTGGTCAACGGCCCCGGCGGCGACGGCACCGCGGCGGTCTCCGGCGGCCAGGGCCTGACCGGGCTGCGCGAACGCGCCCGGCTGCTCGGCGGCATGGTGCACAGCGGGCCGCTGCCGGACGGCGGCTTCCGGCTGGCCGGGATGCTGCCCTACACCGCCGAGGGGGCCCGCGCCGCCCTCCCCGACGACGAGGAACTCGCCCTGCTCGCCGGGGAGTTTACCGAGCCGGAGAAGCGCCGCCGGAGCCCCGCGGTGGGCTGCGCGCTCGGCGCGCTCGCGGTGCTCGGAGTGGTGGCCGCGGTCGCCGCGCTCGGCGCCATCATGTTCGTCAGCTCGCTGCGGGACGCCACCGTCCCCACCCGGCTCTACGACGCCGTCGAGGTCGGCCAGAGCGAGCAGTCCGTCAACGAACGGCTGCCGGTCGGCAGCGAGTTCCTCACCCAGGACTTCCGCCGGATCGGCCCGCCGCTGCCCGAGGGCGCGCACTGCCGCTGGTTCGCCGGGGACCGGGACGGCGACGACCAGGACGTGGTGCGGTTCTGCTTCAAGGACGGCCTGCTGGTCGAGAAGCAGCACTTCCATGGCAAGGTGTGAGCAGGCCGAAGAGCAGCAGAGGAAGGTGCCCGGTGATCCGTGTCCTGGTGGCCGACGACGAGCCGCTGATCCGGGCCGGCATCCGGATGATCCTCACCTCCGCCGAGGACATCGAGGTGGTCGGCGAGGCCCCCGACGGGGCGCAGGCCCTGCGGATGGCGGCCGAACTCGCCGCGGACGTCCTGCTGCTGGACATCCGGATGCCGGTCATGGACGGCCTCAGCGCGCTCGCCGAACTGCCCCGCGCCGCGCCCGGCACCCGGGCCATCGTGCTCACCACCTTCGGCGAACGGGAGAACGTGCTCCGGGCGATCACCTCCGGCGGCGCCGGCTTCCTGCTGAAGGACACTGCGCCCGGCGAACTGATCCAGGCCGTCCGGGCCGCCGCCACCGGCCACGCCTTCCTCTCCCCGGCCGCCACCCGGCACATCGTGGACAGCCTCGCCGACGGCCCGGCGGCCGCGCGCGGCGAACAGGCCAGGCGGCGGCTGGCCGTGCTCACCGCGCGCGAACGCGCGGTGGTCGATCTGCTCGGCGAGGGGCTGTCGAACGCCGACACCGGAGCCCGGCTGCACATGAGCGAGGCGACGGTGAAGACCTACGTCAGCCGGATCCTGGCCAAACTGGACTGCGAGAACCGGGTGCAGGCCGCCCTGCTGGCCCGCGACGCGGAACTCTGACGAAGCGTCAGATCGCTTGGAGAAAAGCCGATCCGATGGTGCGTCAGATCGTTTCGGGGTGCGGGGGGATGTCGAGTCGGACGGCCTGTTCGGCGTACGCCTTGCGGATCTGCCGCAGCGCCTCCGGCCGGAACGGGTCGTCCGCCGGGATGGCCGCCGCGACGGCCAACGCCTCGGCCATCAGGCCGAGTTGCAGGTCCCGCCGGAGCAGCACCGGGTAGTGGCCGGTCAGTTCGATCGCCGCCAGCGCCAGCTTCGGCAGGTGCACCGCCGGGTTGTCGCCGGCCAGCAGGCGGTGCGCCCGGTACGCCTGCCACGGGGTGGGCGGCTCGCTGCCCGCCAGCAACACCCGGGCCCGCAAAGCCAGTTCCAGATCAACGTGTGAGGACACACGGCTCCCATCGCTCTCGTCCAAAGGGGGGAATGCGGACGAGTCTGCGGCCGGCGGGGTGCGCCGGACAAGGGAGGACGGATGTGCGCTCAGTCCTACCGGAAGCGGCCGTGAACAGGCAGAATGAGGACCGATACGCTGCCGGGAGGGTTACCGGGCGGCGGCGGGAGCCTCGGTGAGGGGCTCAGCGAGAGGTTCGGCGAGGGCGTCGCCGGGGGGTTCGAGGAGGGGCTCGACGGCGGTGGCTGCGGCGGGCGCCCCGGCCGGGGATCCGGCGGCAGCGGCCAGGCGTTCGCCGATCGCGTCGAGTTCCGCCGAGAGCTGGGCGCGCAGCACGGGCAGCAGGGCGAGGGCCGCGCGGGCGGCGTCCGGGTCGGGCCGAGGGTCGCCGTGGGCGGCGGCAACGGCGGTGCGCACCGGCAGCACGGCCAACGCGCTCTCCCACGCGGTGCGGTGCACGCCGGTGGCGTAACGGGAGGTCAGGTACTCCAGCGGGGTGAGCGCCAGGGCGTCCCGGTCGGCGGGCCCGGCCAGGCGGTGCTCGGGCAGCAGCCAGGCCACCCCGTCCCGGGCCACCAGGTCGAACGCCCGGGACAGGTCGGGGGAGACCGGGCCGCGCGCCGATTCGGGCGTCGCCGCGGCCAACAGCCGCTCCAGCATGGCCGCTTCGCGCGGATCGGCCGGCCGGTCCGGGTGCTCCTGCCCGGCCAGCAACTGCTCCAGGTGGTAGCGCTGGCCCCAACTGCCCACCGAGCGGTGCATCGCCCCCGCCCGGGTCTCCCGGATCGCGGCCAGCGCCAGCGCCCGGGTGGTCACGTCCCGGCGCACCGCGAGCGCGTCCGCGGCCCCGTCCGGGAACAGCCGGGCCAGCGCGCACCGCACCGCGTCCACCGTCGGCCCGTCGTACCAGCGCAGCGTCCAGCGCCGGCCGACCGGCTCGAACTGCGGCTCGACGGGGACGCGGAACTGCACGGACAGCCGGTCGGCGATCCGCCGGGCCCGCGGCGCGTGCAGGGCCTGCGGGGAGCGTGGAGTCTGCGGCGCGGACCCGGGCGCGGGTGCGGCGGCGCGCTCCGGGGTGCGTTCGGGGGTGCCCATGGCCGGAGCCTAGCCACGGGCGGCCCGGGCAGCCGCGGCGGCGGGCGACGCGCGGGGCGGCTCAGCCGTTCGCCGCAACCCGCTGCGCGGGGCCGGGACGGGCGGCAGCGGTCCGCAGTGGGCGGGGTGAGGCGCCGTCAGGCGGGGCGTGGGGCCGGGGCGGAGTGGCGGAGGCGCCGTCAGGTGGTGCGGGCGGCGCAGTCGGTGACCCGGGCCTGGACGGGGACGGCGACGGGGACGGGAGCGGGGGCCGGGGCGGGGGTGAACTCGATGGCGGTGAGGCGGGGGGCGGCGGCGCGGGGGAGCAGGACGGCGGAGGCGACGCCGGGGGGCAGCGGGCCGGCGGCGGTGACCAGGGCGCGCAGGGTGGCGGCGGAGCGGCGGTGGCGGGCGAAGGCGTACCGGGAGACCCGGCGGCCGCGGCGGCGCTGGCCGTCGGCGGCCTGCGCGGGGGTGGCGTCGAGCAGCAGCAGGTGCAGGCGGCGGCCCTGCCGGGCGGTGGCGCGGGCCAGGGCGCGGCGGACCCAGGGCAGGGTGCCGCAGTCGTGGACGACCAGCGGGCCGCCGGCCCGTACCGCCGCGCGCAGCCGCAGGTAGTGGGCGAGCCGGACCAGCGGCCGGTACAGCGCGTACGGGACGCCGGGCAGGGCGCGGGCGAACCGGGCCCGGGTGTGCTGGGAGTCGATCACCCGGGCGCGGGCGCAGCGCCGCATCAGGGTGCTCTTGCCGCTGCCGGGCAGCCCGGAGACCACCAGGACGTCGTCCGCCGGGTAGGCCAGTCGGGCCGGGGCGGGACGGCCGGTCAGGTCGTGCCGGGCGTGCGGGCGCAGCTGCGGGGGCACACGGTCCTCCTCAAGGGGTCTGCCGGTCAAAGGGTCTGCCAAAGGGTCTGCCAAGGGGGCGTCATGTGAACGTCATGCCCAGGGAAGTCGGTTCCAGCCCCTCGGCGGTGCAGCTGTGACGCGGCTGTTTCCGTTCCCGGACACCCTGGGTGAAATGCGGCGGATGATCCATGGCAGGGTGGGCGGATGCGATTCGCCCCGGGGGAGACCGACGGGGGCGCAGGGGATCAGTGGGAAAAGGGGTGGGGGCACATGAGGTTCTGCTTCCTGGTCGAGGAGCACTACCGCAACGACGGGATGCCGCTGGCCGTGGTCGAGCACCTGCGGGCCACCGGCCACCGGGTGGACGTGCTGCGGCCCGGCGCCGACCTGCTCGACCTCGCCGAGCTGGTGCGCACCGGCGCGCACGACGCGTGGGTGCTCAAGACCGTCTCCGGCGGCCCGGGCCTGGGCCTGCTGGAGTCCGCCGCCGCGGCCGGCCTGACCACCGTCAACGACGCCCGGGCGATCCGCCCGGTCCGCGACAAGGCGCAGACCGCGGTGGTCGCCGCGCTGCACGGCCTGCCGATGCCCCGGACCTGGGCCGCCGCCGATCCGGCCGCGTTCGCCGCGGTGGACGCGGACCGCTACCCGCTGGTCGTCAAGCCCGCCGACGGGTCCTCGGGGCGCGCCGTCCACCTGGTCGAACGGCCCGATCAGCTCGCCGAGTTGGCCGCGCCCGCGGACGGCGGCCTGCTGATCGCCCAGCCGTACGTGCCCAACGACGGCTGCGACCTGAAGGTGTACTGCGCGGGCGGCGAGTTCTTCGCCACCCGGCGCACCTCGCCGCTGCACCCGCACCACCCCGCCGTGGAGCGCCCCGTCCCGCTGCCGCGCGAGGTCGCCGCGCTGGCCGCGCAGGTCGGCGAGGTGTTCGGCCTCGACCTGTACGGGCTGGACGTGCTGGTCGGCCCGGACGGGCCGGTGGTCGTCGACATCAACGACTTCCCGAGCTTCCGCCAGGTGCCGCGCGCCGTCGAGCGGGTGGCCGACGCCGTGGTCCGGCTCGCCCGCAGCGGCTCCTCCTGGCCGACCCCCGGCGCGGGCCCGCTGCTCACCGACGCCGGGGTCCCCGACGCCCGGGCCGCCCGGTGACGCCGCCCCGGCCGCTGCGGATCGCCCTGGTCGCCCGCGAACCCGGCCACCCGCTGCTCGCCGGGGCACTGCGCCTGCTGGAACGGGACGGGCACCTGACGGCCGGTCCGGACGAGCCGGCCGACGTGGTGCTGCTCAAGGCCCGCGACGCCCGGTCGCTGCGCCGGGCCGAGGCGTACGGGCGGGCGGGCACGCCGGTGCTCAACTCCGCCGCCGTCACCGCCCGTTGTCAGGACCGGGACTGGATGGAGCGCACCGCCCGGGCCGCCGGACTGCCGTTCGCCCCCACCCTGGGCGGCGGCGTCCTGGCCGCACTCGGCTGGCCCGGGCCGGTGGTGGTGAAGAGCCGGTACAGCCGCAAGGACGACCTGGTGGCCCGCGCCGACACCCCCGCGCAGTGGCACGCGCTCGCGCGGGCGTGGCCGGACGAACCGGTGCTGCTGCAGCGGCCGGTGGCCGGCGACGGCTGGGACCGCAAGGTGTGGGTGGTCGGCGGGCAGGTCTTCGCCGAGCAGCGCCGCTCCGAACTGGAGCCCGGCGGCCCGGAGCGCCGTCCCTGGGCGCCCGACCCGCAGGAGCGGCGGATCGCGCTGGCCGCCGGGACGGCGTTCGGACTCCAGGTGTACGGCGTCGACCTGCTGCCGGGCCCGGACGGGCCGGTAGCCGTCGACGTCAACGCCTTCCCCGGCGTCCGCCTCCAGCCCGGCGCCCCCGAGGCGCTCGCCGCGCTCGTGCTGCGCACCGCCGGGCGCTGAGCGCCGCCACCCCGCCGGCCGCGACCTGCCGTGTGACCTGCCGGTTCCCGGGCCGGCGGGCCCTGCCGCGGGCCCACCCCGTCGGTCCGCCCGGTCGCGGGCGTCTGCGAGAATCGGTGCGCGGCGGAGCCACGGACGAGGAGGAGCGCGGTGCGCGAGGAGGAACCGCGGTCGCGGATCCCGCAGCTGAGGCTGGACGAGCTGCTGGCCGAGCTGCAGGCCCGGATCGACGTGGCCCGGGGCACCCGGGACCGGGTGCACAGCCTGCTGGAGGCCGTGCTGTCGGTCGGCCGGGAGCTGGAGCTGACCCAGGTGCTGCGCCGGATCGTGGAGGCCGCGGCCGTCCTCGCCGACGCCGAGTACGCGGCGCTCGGCATCATCGGCCCGGACGGCGACACCCTCTCGCAGTTCATCACCGTCGGCCTGACCGAGGAGGAGATCGCCCGGATCGGCCCCTACCCGACCGGCAAGGGCCTGCTCGGCGAACTCATCCGGCACCCGCAGCCGCTGCGCCTGGAGGACCTCACGTCGCACCCGGCGTCCACCGGCTGCCCCGCCCACCACCCCGAGATGCGGACCTTCCTCGGCCTGCCGGTGCGGGTGCGCGACGAGGTGTTCGGCAACATCTACCTGACCGACAAGCGCGGCGCGACCGGGTTCGACGACGACGACGAGTCGGTGATCGCCACCCTCGCGGTCGCCGCCGGCGTGGCCATCGACAACGCCCGGCTGTACGAGGAGGCGCAGCGCCGGCAGCGCTGGCTGACCGCCACCGCCGAGATCAACCGCCGCCTGCTGTCCGGCAGTTCGCGCACCCAGGTGGTGGAGTTGATCGCCCAGCGGGCCTGCGACATCTCCGGCGCGCAACTGGCCGACGTGCTGACCGCACTGCCCGGCGGCGCCGCCCTGCGGGTCGAGCTGGCCTTCGGCGGGAACGTCGACGGGCGGGTCGGCGTGGAGGTGCGGGCGGCGGGCACGATCTCCGGCGCGGCCTGCGCCACCGGCTTCCCGGTGACCTCGCACGACCTGGCGCGGGACCCGCGCTTCCCCGGCTGCGTGCCCCGGTTCGCGGGCATGGGCCCGGCCGTCGCGGTGCCGCTGGGGCGGGCCGAGGGCCACACCGAGGGGGTGCTGCTGCTGGTGCGCGGCAGCGGCGAGCCGGAGTTCACCGAGCGCGAGATCGACCCGCTGCTGGGCTTCGCCGACCAGGCCGCGCTCGCCCTGGAACTGGCCGAACGGCGGCGCGACGCCGAGCAGTTGGCCGTCCTGGAGGACCGCGACCGGATCGCCCGGGACCTGCACGACCTGGCCATCCAGCGGCTGTTCGCCACCGGCATGACGCTGCAGAGCGCGTCCCGGTTCATCGACCACCCCGGGGCGTCCGACCGGGTGCTGCGGGCGGTCGGCGACCTGGACGAGACCATCAAGATCATCCGCTCGACGATCTTCGGGCTGCGGGTCCGCGAGGCCGGTGCCGGACAGGGCCTGCGGGCCCGGGCCGTGCACGTGGTCGAGGAGGCGCAGGCCACCCTCGGCTTCGCACCCCGCCTCAGCATGGAGGGCCTGCTCGACACCGACGTGCCGCCCGCCGTCGCCGACCACCTGGTCGCCGTCCTCGGCGAGGCGCTCAGCAACGCCGCCCGGCACGCGAAGGCCGGCCGGGTCGAGGTCGCCCTGCAGGCGGTCGGCGGCCACGTCGCCCTCACCGTCCAGGACGACGGCGTCGGCATCCCCGCCCAGGGCCGCCGCAGCGGCCTGCGCAACCTCGAGGAACGCGCCCGCGCCCTCGGCGGCACCCTCGCCGTCACCAATCCGCCGACCGGCGGCACCGTCCTCAACTGGACGGTACCGCTGGGGCACTGACGGTCCGTCAGGAACCGGTCGAGTTCTCTCGATTGGTTGCTGACGGTCCGTCAGGGGGCTTCCAGCGCCGCCGCCTTGCGCAGCAGCACGGCCCGCTCGCGGGCGTTGCGGCACAGGCGGGCGGCGAGTTCGAGCTCGGTGCGGGCCTCGGCGGTGCGGCCCAGGCGGGTGAGCAGTTCGCCGCGGACGCCCGGCAGCAGGTGCGAGCCGGGCAGGCGGTCGGCGGCGAGCAGCTCGTCCACGAGGGCCAGCGCCTCGGCCGGGCCGCTCGCCATGGCGACGGCCACCGCCCGGTTCAGCTTGACCACCGGGGACGGCGCCACCCGGCCGAGCGCCTCGTAGAGCAGCACGATCCGCTCCCAGTCGGTCTCCGCCACCGACGGCGCCACCGCGTGGCAGGCCGCGATCGACGCCTGCAGCCCGTACGGGCCCAGGCCCCGCCCGGCCGTCGCGGCCCGGCCGAGCGCCGCCAGCCCGCGCCGGATCGCGGGGCGGTCCCAGCGGGTGCGGTCCTGGTCCTCCAGCAGCACCGCCTCCCCGTCCGGCCCGGTCCGGGCCGGGAAACGGGCCGCCGTCAGCTCGAACAGCGCCAGCAGGCCCTGCGGTTCGCCCTCGCCCGGCAGCAGGGCCGCCAGCGTCCGGGCCAGCCGGAGCGCCTCGTAGGCGAGGTCCGGGCGCAGCAGGTCCTCGCCCGCCGTCGCGGTCGACCCCTCCGTGAACACCACGTACAGCACGCTCAGCACCGCGCCCAGCCGCTCGCGCCGCTGCTCGGCGGGCGGCAGCCCGAACGGGACGCGGGCCGCGGCGATCGTCTTCTTCGCCCGGGTGATCCGGGCCTGCACGGTCGGCACCGGCACCAGGAACGCCCGGGCGATCTCCTCGCTGGACAGGCCGCTCACCACCCGCAGCGTCAGCGCCACCCGGGCCTCCGGCGCGAGCACCGGGTGGCAGGCGGTGAACACCAGCGCCAGCACGTCGTCGTCGATCCGGTCCGGGTCCCACGGCAGGTCGTCCGCCCGCCCGCCGCCGGGCGCCGCCCCCGCGTGCGCCTCGCCCTCGGCGAGCGGGCCCGCCAGCAGGGCGTAGCGCCGGTCCAGCGCCGCGCGGCGGCGGAAGGCGTCGATCGCCCGCCGCCGCGCGGCCGTCAGCAGCCAGCCCACCGGCTCGGCGGGCACGCCGTCGCGCGACCAGGCCACCAGCGCCTCGGCGAGCGCCTCCTGCGCGACGTCCTCGGCCAGCGCGAAGTCCCCGCCCCAGCGGGCCAGCGCGCCCACCACCCGGGCGGACTCGATCCGCCAGACCGCGGCGACGGCCCGCCGGGCCGACTCCGTCACCGGCGGGCCCTCGGAGCCGGGCCCGGCCGGGTCGGCGCCGGCCGGCGGCGGGCCGTCGTGGGTGGAGGGCATCAGAGCTGGCCGGTCCGCTCGCGCCAGGCCCGCTCCATGGCGACCCACTCGTTGTCCTGCGGGAACTCGTCGATGCTCGGCACCCGGCGCACCTCGCACTTCGCCCCCGGCATCGCGGGCAGCCGCTTCGCCCACTCCACGGCCTCCTCCTTCGAGGCCACGTCGATCAGGTAGAAGCCGCCGAACAGCTCCTTGGTCTCCCCGTACGGACCGTCGGTGACCACCGGCACCTCGCCGTCGTAGTCCACCACCACGCCCTGCGACGGGTCGTCCAGCCCCTCGGCGGCCACCAGCACGCCCGCCCGGATCAGCTGCTCGTTGAACCGGCCCACCGTCTCGAGCATCTCCTCGAACGGCGTCTCCCCCATCTTGGCCATGGTCTCGTCCGTCGCCCGCATGATCAGCATGTACTTCGCCATCGTCGTTCTCCTCGCTCGGGGGGCCTTCTCACGACCCCTTCTATCCCAAGGTCGAACGGCGCGGACCCGGATCGACACCGGAACCGGAAAAGTTTTCCGCTTTTCCCCGCGGCTCCTCGCGGCTCCCCGAAGCTCCCCGCGGCTCCTCGCGCACCGGCCGCCCGGCGGCTTCCGGTAGGCTCCGGACCTCCGCGCCGATGATCATCCGGACGGGCGCGGGGGAGGGGAGCCGAGCGGTGAAGCGGGTCGTGCGGTGGGGCGCGGTGACGGTGATCGGCGCCGTGGCGGCGGGCGGGTACGCGTTCGGGGTCCTCGACGAGTCCGCGCCGGGACGCGGCTGCCGGGGCACCGGCGACCGGGTGCGCAGCATGGAGACCGCGATGACCGCCCTGGACCTGCCCGCCGGCGCCGCCCCCGCCCCCGGGAGCCCCGACCGGGACGGGCGGAGCGGCCCGGTCACCGAGTCCGGCTGCTTCACCGACCACTCCGGCGTCCCCTGGGCGTACGCCGCCGGCAGCTACACCGGCGCCGGCCCGCGCGAGCAGGTGCGGGAGTTCTACCGCACCGCCGCCCTCGCCGACGGCTGGCACCACCAGCCCGACCCGGACGAACCGGACGGCGGCCTGTGCTTCACCCGGACCGTCGACGGCCACCCCAGCCTGCTGACGGTGGGCTTCACCGGGTACGCCGCCGACAGCGGCGCCTACCGGGTCGAGGTCGGCCACTTCGTCGACGACGGCGCCACCCGCTGCGCCGCCCCGGCCACCGTCCGGTACTGACCGGCACTCAGACTCGGCCCGCGGCCGGGGTGCTCAGGGCCGGGCCTCCTCCCGGTGCAGGTCGAGGGCGGTGAGCAGGTGGAGCGCCGCGTCCGTCCAGCGGTCGGGGGACGGGTCGGCGGCCAGGGCGTCCAGCAGGGCGGCGGCGGTGCGCAGGCCGGTGCGGCGCAGAGCGGCCGCGGCCGGGGCCAGTTGGTGCGGGAGGGCAGCGTCCAGGCCGGTGCGGGCGAGTTCGGCGAGCGCGGTGCGGGCGGCGGTCAGGGCCGCGGCCAGCGGGTCGGCGGCGGCCGGGGGCAGGGCGGTGAACGGGTGCGGGTCGGTCTCGGCCGCCAGGTCCGGGTGGACCAGCCCGGCGGCCGTGCGCACCGCCAGCGGGTCGAGGACGGGACGGCCCGCCTCCGGCCGCAGCAGGCCGCTGACGTGCGTCACCGTGCCGGACTCCAGGGCCGCCGCCAGGGCGTCGATCCGGCCCGGGCAGAGCACGTCGTGCTCGGCGGAGAGCCGCACCTCCGTGCCCGCCGCGTCCCGCAGGACGGCCTCCAGCCGCTGCCGGGCCGGGTCGTAGCCCAGCGGGCCGACCTCCGCCACGGCCAGCACGTGCGCGTTCTCCGCCTCGATCCGGGGCCGCACCGGCCGCGGCGGACGCCCGCCCAGCGCCCGCAGCCGGGCCGCCGCGTCGTGCAGCAGCAGCGGCGCGGGCAGCGACGCCCAGGCGTCGCCGAGCGGCGTGACGCTGGTCGAGGCGATCCGGCCCCGCTCCACCGTCACGGCCCGGCCCGCGCTGCGCGAGACCGACTCGCTGACCAGGTTCGACCCGGCCAGCGCCCGCACCGAGTGCCCGAGCAGCCGCCGCCCCGCCAACTCCGCGCCCGTGCCCGGCCGTCCCTCCGGCACCGCCCACTGCTTGCGCAGCACCAGGGCGATCCCGGCGTCCGGCTGCGCCAGGTAGAGCTCCGTGCACCGCTCCGCCCCGCCCCGGCCGGCCGACACCCGGCAGCCCAGCGCGACCAGCCGGGTCCGGCGCAGCTGGGTGACCGCGCTCTCCCCGGTGCCCAGCGCCAACGCCCGGTCCGCCGCCCGCAACCGGGCCCGCAGCTCCACCAGCAACTCGGCCACCCGGTCCGGGTCGTGCCGGGTGTCCCGGTCCGCGTACGCCGCCAGCTGCACCCGCAGCTCGGCCGCCGCGGCGGCCGGCCAGTGCGCCGACGCCGCCGTCAACTCGGCCTCCACCCGGGACAGTTGGGCCAGCAGGACCGGACTCGTCCGGGCCGTGCCGGTGCGCAGCAGCTCCTCGGTGAGCGCCGCCACCGCAGCCGTTGCTGTCGCCGCAGCCGTCGCCGTTGCGGGAGCCGGCTGCGCCCGGTCCGCCGTCGCCGCCGCCGTTCCGGCATCCGCCTGCTTCGGGCCGCCCGCGGTGCGTGCCGAACCGGACGGCGTGCCGTCCTCGTCCGCCGCCCGGAACGCCCACACCGCCAGCGTCACCAGCTCGCCGTGCCGGGCCGCGGTCGCCCCGCTCAGCGCGAAGTTCAGGCTGCGCGGGACGGGGAAGCGGACGGTGCAGCTGGGCAGCTCCACCGACGGTGCCGGGTGCGCGGCGTCCATCCGCTGCACCGTCACCCGCACCCCCCGCTCCCAGGCCCGCCGGGCCGCCGCGAGGGCCGGGCGGCCGAACGCCGCCAGCAGCGCCGCGTCGTCGAACTCGGCCGGAGACCAGGGGAGTTCGGGCTCCGGAGGCGGGACGGTCGCCTTTGCCCCGGGTGCGGAATCGGATTCGGACGAGGACTCGGATGCGGATTGCGGCTGGGCCTGGGCCTGATAGGCGAGGACCAGGCCCACCAGGTGGCGGCAGACGCCCGGGGCCGGGCAGCTGCACGTCCCCGCCTCCAGCGGGACCCCGGCGGGCAGGGCCGCCCGGCTGCCGTCCGGGAACGCGGCCGTGACCTCGCCGGTCGCGTCGAGGGACACCGCGGCCCCGGCGCCCGAGTCGAGTTCGCGGGCCGCCCGCTTCACCAGGCCGCGGTTGGCCAGCGCGGCCAGCGTGTCGGCGTCCAGCGCCAGCAGGTCCGCCCGGGCGTTCACCGGCCCACCTTCTCCGCCACGAACGCGGCCAGCGCGCCCGGTGTCATCGCGCCCACGTGCGCCCCCAACCCGACCAGCCGGGCCGCCAGTTCGCGGTCGTACACCGGTTCCGCCTCCTCGTCCAACGCGGCCAGCCCGAGCACCGTGCTGCCCTGCTCCACCAGCGTCCGCACCCCGCGCAGCAGCCGGCCGGTGTCGCCGCCCTCGAAGAAGTCCGACACCAGGACCACGATGCTGCGCCGCGGGTTGTCCAGCAGCCCGGCCGCGTAGTCCACCGCCCGGGCGATGTCGGTGCCGCCGCCGAGCTGCACCCGCATCAGCAGCTCCACCGGGTCGCTCACGTCCTCGGTCAGGTCGACCACCGAGGTGTCGAACGCCACCAGGTGGGTGCGCAGCCCCGGCAGGTTCCACAGGCAGGCCGCCGTCACCGCGGAGTGGATCACCGACCCGGCCATCGAGCCCGACTGGTCGACCAGCAGCACGAGTTGCCACCGCTCCAGGGTGCGCCGCGTCCGGGAGTGGAAGTACGGCCGCTCGATCAGCAGCCGCCGCTGCTCCGGCTGGTAGTGCGCGAGGTTCGCCCGCACCGTGGACCGGAAGTCGAAGTTCCGGGCCAGCGGGACCAGGCTGCGGCCCGGCGCCCGCGCCCCGGTGAACGCCCGGCGCACCTCCGGACGCAGCCGCGCCAGCAGCTCGCGCACCACCGCCTCCACCAACCGGCGGGCCAGAGAGAGGAGTTCGGGGTTCATCAGGTGCTTGGTGCGCAGCACCGCGCGCAGCAGCGCCGGGCTCGGCTCCACCCGGGACAGCACCTCCGGGTCGGTGACGATCTCGTCGATGCCGTACCGCTCCACCGCGTCCCGCTCCAGCCGCTCCACGGTCTCCTTCGGGAACAGCCGGTGCACGTCCTCCAGCCAGTCCACCGGCGTCACCACGGACGGCCCGTCGCCCCCGTGCCGCGAGCCGCCGCGCCGCGAACCGCCGCGCCCGCTGCCGCCGGAACGCCGGACCCCGCGCCGTCCCGCCTCCGGGTCGCGCCCGTACAGCCACTCCAGCGCGGCGTCCTGCGCGGCCGCCCGCCCGTCGAGTGGACCGGTGCAGCGCTCGGCGGGCGCGCCGAGGATCAGGCGCCAGCGTTCGAGGCCCTCGTCGGGGAGGTGGGAGGACGGGGTCGCGGGGGAGGACGGGGGCGCGGGGGAGGACGGGGGCGCGGGGGAGGGGCCGGTGTCTTCGGGTGCCGGGAGGGGGTGAGCGCGGCCGGGGACGGGGCCGGGGCCAGGCCGTAGCGGGTCAGCAGGTCGGTGACGGCGAGTTCGAGGCCGGCGGCGCGGGCGAGCAGGGACGGGTCGGCGGTGGTGCGGAGCAGGCCGCGGGCCGAGCCGGTGCGGCCGCGGCGGGCCAGCAGGCGTTCGGCGATCCGCTCGCGTTCGCGGGGCGGGAAGTAGCCGAACGCCTGGCGGAGCGCGGGCAGGCCGCGCAGGAAGTCGCCGGTCGGCAGCCGGGTGACGATCGCGTCCAGGGCGTCGAACAGGGAGGCGTCGTCGGCGGCGTCGAGGGCGGGACCGGTCAACTGCTCGCGGGCCAGCACGAACAGCCCCGACAGCCAGTCGCCGAGCCGGGCCGGCTCGCCCGCCAGCGCCCGGGCCTGCCGGGCGACTTCGTCGGGGGAGACCGCCGTCGCCGGGTCGTCCGCGCTTGCGCTCTCGGCCCCGGGCCCGTCGGCGGTCAGGGACCAGCGCAGGCCGAGGGCGGCGCCGCGCAGGTCCGGGGTGCGGCGGGGTCGGCGGCGACGCGGGTGGCGGTGGCGAGGGCGGCCGGGCGGGTGAGGGTGAGGACGGGGGCGGCGTGGCGGAGGGCGTCGCGGACGGCGGTGGCGGCGCGCAGGCGGGCGTGGTCGACGCCGGTGCCGCCGTGCAGGCCCTCGGCCAGCCACAGGGCGCGGTGCAGGGCCGCGTCGACCAGGCCGGCCAGCCGCGGGTCGGCGGCGACGCCGTACACCCGGTCGTGCCGCCACAGGTCCAGGGTGGTGGCCAACGCCTCGCCCACCGCGCCGAGTTCGGGCACGTCGCCGAGCCGGGCGGTGAGCGTGTCGAGGAGTTCGCCGGTCAGCGTGCTGACGCCGCACAGGACGGCGTCGAACAGCAGCCCGGCGAGGGCGGCCGGGTCGGTGCCGGTGTCGCGGGCCCGGCCGGCGAGGGCCACGGAGGCCGCGTCGGGCAGCCGGGCCCCGTACGCCCCGGCCTCGATCAGGGCGGCGTCGCGCCGGTGCGCCCAGCCCTGCGGGTCGGGCTCCCAGCGTTCGGTGAAGACCGGGTCGCCGCCGCCGGTCGGGCCGTCCGCCCTGAGGTGGCCGGGCACTCCCAGCACCCGTAGCCGGTGCAGGAAGCGGCTGCGGCGCAGGCCGTCCGGGGTGGTCAGGTCGGCGGTGGCGGGGCGGCCCGGTTCGACGCCGCAGACGGCCTGTTCGGCCGCCACGTCGTGGACCAGCGGCGGCGCGGGCGTGTCCGGGTGCAGCCGGCCGCGCCGGGTGCCGGTGCCGGCCGCGACCAGCGCCCGGACCAGCGGGTCGGCGCCGCTGGTCGGACGTTCGCGCCCCTGCCAGGGCAGCGGCTGCTCCAGCGCCTCGCCGACCAGCCCGGAGGCCAGGCCGTCCAGCACGTCGGCCCGCGAGCGCACCCGGTGCCCGCGCATCGCCGCCAGGCCCTCGGCCAGGGTGCGGGCCGCGATCAGGTCGGCCGTCGACACCGGCACCCGCTCCTTCCGCAGCCGCCGCACCACCTCCTCGACCAGGCCGTCCGCCGCGCCCTGCGGCCCGCGCTCCCACAGCAGTTGGTAGTAGCCGGGGGAGGGCATGCCGGACTGGTAGCCGCCGAACGCGTCCAACTGGGCGAAGGAGTACGGCACCAGGTGGCTGCCGCCGACCGCACCCTCCGGCGGTCGCGGCACCTCCGGCCAGCCGTCCGCCGCCGGGTCGTCCGCGGCCGCGCTGTTGGTGGCCGGGTTGTCCGCAGCCGCGCGGTCCGCGGCCGGGTCGTCCGCAGTGGGCCCGGCCGCGACCAGCGTGCGCAGCGCGGGCGTGTGGAAGCCGCCGGTGACCACCAGCACCGGTCCGTCGCCGCGGGCCAGCGCGGCCCGCACCCAGCGCGCCATGTACGCCTCGCGGGCGGTGTCGCCGGCGTCGGCGGCCGCGTCGCCGCGCACCAGCGCGAAGTAGGCGTCCAGCCGTTCGGCCAGGCCGGCCGGGTCGGGGAGTTCGACCAGGCCGTCCCACAGGGTGTCCGGCGAGTCGGTGCCGAACGCCCGGCACAGCCGCTCGGTGGCCTCCGCGTACCGGGCCTCGGCGTCCGCGAACCGGTTCGCCAGCGGGCGGGCCCGGTCGGTGAACGCCGGGTGCCAGGCGGGCAGGTCGACGAAGCGCACCTGCGCGCCCGCCGCCCGGCCCTCGGTCAGCGCCACCCACTCCGGCGAGTACGCGCACAGCGGCGCCCAGGAGGTGGCCGTCCGCTCCTCGTCCCGGTAGTGGCTGAACACCGCGACCGGCAGTTCGTGGCCGAGCAGCAGTTCGTCCAGCCGCGGGTTCAGGTCCGCCGGGCCCTCGATCAGCACGTGCGCGGGCCGCAGCCGCGCGACGGTGCGGGCGACCAGCGCCGCGCAGGCCGGGGAGTGGTGCCGGACGCCCAGGAAGACCGCCTCCGGGCGCTGCGCCGTCCCCGCCATCAGTCGGCCAACAGGTGCCGGGCGTCGTACAGTTCGCGCCAGCGGCCGCCCTTGCGGCGCTCGGCCTGCTGCTCCAGGAAGCGGCGCAGCCGGGCCAGGTCGTCCGGGCTGTCCTTGGCCGCGGTGCCGGCCAGGCAGGTCACCAGGTCCGCGGCGCTGCCCGGCTCCTGGCGCAGGAACCAGCCGCGCACGCCGACCGCGTGCGCCACCGACACCGCCTCCGCCGTGCTCAGCACCGCCGAGGACGGGCCCTTGCCGCCGTCCGGCGCGCGCAGCTCCCGGAAGGTCGCCACCAGCACCTCCAGCAGGTCCCGGTCCGGGGCCGGCTCGACGCCCGAACGGCGCAGCAGCGCCGCCGACTCGGCCTCCACCAGGGCCACTTCGGTGGCGAAGTCGGCGATCGGGAAGACCGTCTCGAAGTTGAACCGCCGCTTGAGCGCGGCGCTCATCTCGTTGACGCCCCGGTCCCGGGTGTTCGCGGTGGCGATCACGTTGAACCCGGGGACGGCGAACACCATGCCGTCCGGACCGTCCAACTCCGGTACCGCCAGCACCCGTTCGGACAGCAGCGAGAGCAGGCAGTCCTGCACCTCCAGCGGGCAGCGGGTGATCTCCTCGAACCGGACCACCTTGCCCTGCGCCATCCCCTTGAGCATCGGCGCGGGCACCAGCGAACGCGTCGACGGGCCCTCCGAGACCAGCAGCGCGTAGTTCCAGCCGTACTTGATCTGGTCCTCGGTGGTCGCCGCCCCGCCCTGCACCGTCAGCGTGGACGTGCCGCTGACCGCCGCCGCGATCAGCTCCGACAGCAGCGACTTCGCCGTCCCCGGCTCGCCCACCAGCATCAGCCCGCGGTTCGTCGCCAGCGTCACCAGCGCCCGTTCCACCAGCGCCGCGTTCCCGACGAACTTCCGGCTCACCCCGGCCCGTTCGTCACCCACCACGAAACTGCGCGCCGCCCGCAGGCTCAACTCCCAGCCCGGCGGCCGCGGATCCCCGTCCCGCTCGCGCAGCACCGCCAACTCCTCCGCGAAGCGCACCTCGGCGGGCGGCCGCTGCAGGTCGGGACGGTCGGCGGTCGGAACGGGCATCGCGCAATCCTCGGGGCAGGCATCGGTCGGGTACGGGGCGATCCTCTCAAGCCCCCGCGGGCCGCCCGGTCCCGGGCTGCCACCCGGCGGGCCGACCACCGCGCACCGACGGTATCCGGCACCGCCGACAGCGGCAGCGGCAGCGAACGGGCCGGGCCGGGCGGGAGCGGGCCGGGCCGGGCGGAAGGGGCGGGAGCGGGCCGGGCGCGGACCGTCATGGTTCTGCAACAGCTCAGGCCGCCGCCCGGGACCGCCACCGGGCGGTGGTTAGGTTGGGCCGATGAGTCTGACGATCGAAGAGGTCACCGCCGCCGGGGCGGCCTGGGTGTGGCTGCCGGACGACGCCGAGGTCGTCGAGGACGCCGGCTACACGATCCTGCGGCTGCCCGACTACTACAACTTCGACCTGTCGGTCGTCTCCTTCACCCCCACCGGCCCGCTTCCCGCCGCCGTGGACGCCGTCCTCGCCCGGGCCCGGACGCTCGGACCGCCGGTGCTCGACTGGCAGGTCCTGCTCGGCGGCCCGCCCGGACTCGGGGACGAACTGGCCGCCCGCGGCGGCCGGATCAAACTCGACCTGGAGATCCTGGCCGCGGACCTGTCCGCGGGCGCCCCGGACCTGCGCCCGCCCGAGGTGGCGGTGGAACTGCGCTGGGCCACGGACTTCCCGACCGTCCGGGACGGGGCGCTCGTCGAGACCACCGGCTTCGGCGGCGCCCTCCCGCCCGCCTCGCAACTGGAGCACGCGGCGCACCGGAACGCGCGGGCCGTCGCGGAGGGCCGGGGCGGCCGGCTCGTCGCCTACGTCGACGGCGAACCCGTCGGCACCGGCGGCGTGGCCCTGGTCGACGGCGTCGCCCGCCTGACCGGCGGCGTGGTCGCCCCGCCCTGGCGGGGCCGCGGCGTCTACCGCGCCGTCCTCGGGGCCAGGCTCGCCCACGCGGCGGCCCACGGCGCACGCATGGCCCTGGTCAAAGGCAACCCCCGCACCTCCGGGCCGATCCTGCGCCGCTCCGGCTTCACGGCCTTCGGCCAGGAACCGGTCTACGCCCTCCCGTTGGGGTGAGCCGCCGCCCGGCAGAACCCGAGGCCGCCCGTCCCGGGGCTCAGACGGGGACGTTGCGGATGACGGCGTCGGTCAGCGGGCTGAGCTGCTTGACCAAC
Organism: Kitasatospora sp. YST-16; assembly: GCF_026802215.1. Classification (NCBI taxonomy): domain Bacteria; kingdom Bacillati; phylum Actinomycetota; class Actinomycetes; order Kitasatosporales; family Streptomycetaceae; genus Kitasatospora; species Kitasatospora sp. YST-16. Next base: position 380,214 of record NZ_CP113837.1, on the reverse strand, counting down.
TCGTTGAAGTCCCCGGTGCGGCCGTCGGACCACTGGGCCATGCCGATGAGCATGCCGGTCCCGTAGCTCACGAAGTCCTGCACGAAGCCGCTCTCGGGCGGCAGTTCGCGCAGGCCCGAGTCCCGGGGCGGGTGCTGGACCGCGACCTGGTAGTGGGTGGCGTCCAAGGCCAGCTGGTTGATCAGGTGCGGGAGGGTGGTCGGGTCCTTCATGGTGAACAGCGCCAGCCGGTACTGGTTGCCGGTGGCGTCCCGGTACAGCGCCAGGTCGATGCCGAGGCAGCCGTGGGCCTGGGTGATCAGCCCGGCCAGGGTGGGGGTCACCAGGTCCGCCCCGGTGCAGTCCGAGTCGGCCGCGTCCGCGACCAGGGTGTAGCCCTGCACCTTCTCCGGGAAGACGGACAGCGGGATCACCGCCCCGGGCCCGCCGGACGCCGCCGGGGCCGGAGCGGACGAGGCGGACGACATGGCCGGTGCGGACGACACGGGCGGGGCGGACGGCGCGGGCGGTGCGGCGGCGGGGGCCGGCTTCCGGTCGTGGTAGGCGTACGCGCCCGCGCCCACCGTGGCCAGCACGATGGCGGCCGACAGGAGCAGCAGCCCGCGCCGGGAGCGGTGACGGGGCTGCTGCTGCTGTTGCGCGGTCTGCCGGTCCGCCTGCCGGGCCCGGTCGGCGGGGTCAGCGCAGGCCGGTCAACTCCTCCAGGTCGGCGAGGATCTCGGAGGCGGTGACGGGGTCGAGCCGGGCGAACGGGCGCAGGTGGCGGGCGGTGGGGGAGTAGGGGCCGGTGCGGGTGCCCAGCCAGACCTCGCGGAGGGTCTGGTCGGGGAGTTCGGCGGCCGGGCCGAGCGGGAGGCCGGGGTCGAGGGAGACGGTCAGGCGGTGGCCGTCCGGCAGGAGTTTGCGCAGTGAGAAGCGGGTGCCGTTGCCGTCGGTCTCGCCGTGCGACCAGTCCGGGCCGCGCCGGGCCAGCGCCTGCGCCGCCTCGGCCGGGACGGTGCGGCCCTCGAACCGGGGCAGCCGGTGTCCGGCGGCCTCTTCGGCGGTCAACGACCGGACCGGGCGGCCGAGTTGCGGGAACGGCTGGATGACGAGGTAGTCGGTGAAGAGTTCCGCCCAGGCCGGCAGGTCGGTGCCGAGCCGGGCGGGGTGGGCGAGCCGGACGGCGGCGTCCGCGGGCAGCTCGAAGGGCTTGTCGTCGAGGTCGGCGAAGGTGCGGTCCTCGGCGATCCGGAAGGCCCCGGCGGCCTGCGCGGCGCCGCTGCCGGTGGTCCACAGCAGCCGCCGGCCGAGGTGGGCCAGCAGCGGGTGGGCCAGGAACAGCGTCCGGAACTCGTCCGCCGCCCAGGCCCGTCCGGTGACCATGGCGGTCTCCAGCCGGGCGGTCTGCTCGGCGCCGACCACCCGCAGCTCCTTCTTCAGTGCGGCGTACCGCTTGCGGGCGGCGGGCGCCAGCTCCGGGTCGTCCTTGGCGGCGGGCGCGGGCGGCGCGGCCCGGCGGCGGCCCGTGCCGTCCAGCACGTACGGGAGCAGCTGGTCGTCCAGGGCGACGGTGAACGTCCGCGTCCCGTAGTCGAGGACGGCCGTGCCGTCGGCCGCCAGGCCGAGGTCGGGCACCAGCCGGTCGGCGAGCCGGTCGGGCGTCAGGCCCAGCTCCAGGGCGACCTCGGCGATCTTCTCCTGGGCCCGGGCTCGGACGCCCTGGTAGCGCACCCGCTGGGCGATGCCGTGCAGTTGGGACAGCGCGGTGTCGGTACCGATCGCCGCCAGCACGTCCAGGCCCTCGGCGGCCCGCCGCCCGGCCTGCTGCCCCGGCCACCGGCGCACCACCGGCGCCAGTCGGCGGGCGGTGTCGTCGTCGCCGAACTCGCCCAGCAGCGACAGCGCCCAGCTCTCCCGCGCGGGCATCCCGGCCAGCCGCCACTCCTCGAACACCGCCCAGCAGAACGCCGGCCACGCCCCCGGCGCGCACGCCTCGGCCACCAGCGCCAGTCCCGGGTACGGGGCGCCGGACTTCGACAGCGCCAGCATGACCAGCACGTCCCGCACCGCCGCCGCGGGCAGCACCGCCCCCGAGCGCAGCGGCAGCGGCGGCAGCAGCACCGGGTCCAGCCACGGCGGCGGCTCCGGCAGCCGCGCGGGCAGCACCCCCACCAGCGGATCCACCGCCAGCACGGCACCCACCGCCTCCGCCGCCGCGGCCCCGTACCGCCCGGCGACGGCCGCCCGCAGCGCACCCGCCCCGCCGCCGTCCGCAGCCCCGCCGCCGTGGCCCTCCGGCCCGCTGCCGCCGTCCGCAGCCCTGCTGCCGTGGCCCTCCGGCCCGCTGCCGCCGTCCGCAGCCCTGCTGCCGTGGCCCTCCGGCCCGCTGCCGCCGTCCGCAGCCCTGCTGCCGTGGCCCTCCGGCCCGCTGCCGCCGTCCGCAGCCCCGCCGCCGTGGCCTTCCGCTCCGCTGCCGCCGTCCGCTCCGCTGCCGCCGTCCGGCCCGGACGCGATCAGGCGCAGGGCCTGCTCGGCGGCCGTCCGGCGCGGGCCGGGCTCGCCCAGGGCGTCCGGGACGAGCAGCAGCGCGCCCGCGGTCCCGTGCCGGGCGAACCACGAACGGGCCGTGGTGCGAACGGACTTGCGGGTGGTCAGGCCCTCCGCCATCAGCCGGGCCGCCGCCACGTCCAGCACCGGCAGCAGCAGCGGCGCCAACTGCGCGGGGCGCATCAGGGCGGTGCGCACGGCCACCGGGACGGCCGCCCGGCCGTACTTGGCGAGCACCGGGCGCAGCGTCTCCAGCCCGTAGTACAGCTCCTCGGGCCGCCAGTCGGCCAGCAGCGGGGACATCACCTCCACCGGGGCCTGCCACAGCACCTGGCAGGCGGCCCACAGGCTCCGGGCGGCGGCGAACTCGGCCGCGCCGACCGCCGCCCAGTCGGTGTCCTCGGGGTGGCTGTGCCAGGCGTCGGAGCGCCGCGCGGGCTCCGTCCACAGCTCCCGTTCACCGTCCTGCCAGTGCAGTTCGGGCTCCTCGTCGGCGGGCAGGCCGGTCAGCACCTGCGGTTTTCCGGCCCGGCGCGGCCGCTGCCACGGCGGGGAGGCCAGCACGGCGGGCCACTCCGCCACGTCGGCGACCGGCCCGGCCGGGTTCGCGGCGGGCAGCGCGCGCAGGAACGCGGCCGTCGCCGGGTCGAGCCGCTCCAGCCGCTCCAGCAGCGCGGGCAGCCGTCCGGACGCGGCCGCCCCGCGCAGTGAGCGCTCCAGCAGGTGCCGGGCCGTCACCCCGCCGTCCTGCGCGGCCGCCGCCAGCAGGCGCAGCGCCCGCACCGGGTAGCGTTCCACGGCCCGCAGCAGGACGGGCTGCACGGCCCGGTCGTCGATCCGCGCCAGCAGTGCGCCGAACGCCTCGTCGGAGGGGAACTCCAGCAGCAGTTCGGCCAGTTGACCGGCCTCCCGGCCGCTGTCCAGGTGGCGCAGCGCCAGGGCTGGCATCGGCGCCGCGGCGGTGCCGAGGCCGTCCGCGGCGGTGGCCGCCGGACGCGCCCACCACTGGTACCGGGTCAGCCGGGGGAGCAGCCGGTCGACCTGCTCCGGGCGGCCGAGCGCGCCCACCAGCAGCGACCACACCGGCCGGCTCGGACGCTCCGGCAGCTCGTCGATCCACTCGTCCACCCAGTCGGTCCGCTCCGGGAACAGGAACGCGGCCCCCACCCGCCGCTGCGGCCCCCCGGTCCGGGCCGCCCCGACCTCCGCCAGGGCCGCCCGGTACGCGTCCTCGTCGGCGACGGACAGCAGGTGGCGGGCCCAGCGCAGCACCTTGGACTGCGCCTCGCCGTAGCTGAACACCTGGTTCGGGTCGGCGGGCCGCAGGCACGGCCGGGGATAGCCGGGCCGGGAACGCCAGTACTCGACCTCCATGGTCTCGACGGCGGCCCGGGCGGCGAACGCCGGCCCGTGCCGGACCGTCCAGGCGTCCATCAGCGCGGCCCCGCCCGCGTCGTCGTCCGCGTACAGCGCGGGCAGCATCGCACTGACGCCCGCCGCGCCGCCCGGATCGGCCGTCCCGCCCAGGTACGCCCGGACCGCTCCGACCAGCGCCGGGTCCGACTCGTCGGCCGCGCAGACCTGTTCGATCCACTCCCGGTGCTCGGCGATCAGCGCGTCCTCGAAGGCCACCGCGTCCGGCCCCGGCCACTCGGCCGGCGATACCGCCCGGCCCCCGCGCCGCGGCACCACCGCCGCCCGTCAGGCCGCCGGCCACTGGAAGGCGTCCTCCCCGGCCGCGCCGCCCCCGCGGACCTGCTCCCCCTGCTCCCGCTGCTCCCCCTGTTGCACCGCACCCTCCGCACCGCCGTCCGACCGCTCGTCGGACCTCACCCTAGCCAGCCGCCCCGACAGCGCCGCCCCGGGCCGGGGAGGGGCCCGGGGCGGCCGGCCGGGCCGGTCAGTCGGCGGTCAACTCCTCCAGGTCCGCCAGGAGTTCGGACGCGGTGACCCGGTCCAGGTCGGCCAGGCGCTGGTCGTAGGTGCGGTGGTTCGGCCAGTAGTCGCCGGGGCTGGTGCCCAGCCAGACCGCGTCGAAGCTCTGGTCGCCCAGCTCGTTGACGATGCCGACCGCGATGCCCGGGTTGAGGTCGAGGACCAGGCAGCGGCCCGCCGGCAGCGGCTTGTAGAACCAGCGCTCCACGCCCGCGTCCTGCGGGGTGCCGCGCTGCCAGCCGCGCTTGGTCAGCCCGAGCAGCCGGCCGACCGGGACGCGGCGGCGCTCGAACCGGTGCAGCCGGTGCCCGGCGCCCTCCTCCTCGGTCAACTCCACGACCGGGCGGCCCAGTTGGCGGAACGGTTGGAGCAGCTCGTAGTCCGCGAACACCTCCGCCCAGGCCGCCGTGTCCGCCCCCAGGTGCAGCGGGTGGGCGAGTCGGACGACGGCGTCCTCGGGCAGGGTGTACTCCTCGTCGTGCAGGTCGGCGAGGGTGCGGTCCTCGGCGACCCGGAACGCAGTGCCGTCCGCCGTCCAGACCAGTCGGCGCACCAGGTGCCACAGCAGCGGGTGGCCGAGCAGCAGGGTGCGGAACTCGCTTGCGCTCCAGGCCCGTTCGGCCACCATCGCGGCCTCCAGCCGGGCGATCTGGTCGGCGGCCAGCGTCCGGACGTCCTTCTTCAGCGCGGCGAACCGCTTGCGCTCGGCGGGCGCGAGTTCCGGGTCGTCCTTCGCGCCCGGCGCGGGCAGGTCCTTGCGCCGCTTGCCGTCGGCGTCCAGCACGTACGGGCGCAGCTGCTCGTCGAAGCCGACGGTGAACGTCCGGGTGCCGTAGTCGATGACGGTGGTGCCGTCCTCGTCCAGACCGAGGTCCGGCACCAGGCGGTCGCCGAGCTGTTCGGGCGTCAGGTCGAGCGCCTCGGCGATCTCGGCGATCTTCTCCTGGGCGCGGGCCTTCAGGGCCTTGAACTTCACTCGCTGGGCGATGCCGTGCAGCTGCATCAGGGCGACGTCGGTGCCGATCTCGGCCAGCACGTCCAGCCCCTCCACCGCCCGCTGGTGGGCGCCCTGGCCGGGCCACTCGCGCAGCAGCGGGGCCAGCCGGCGGGCGGTGTCGTCGTCGCCGAACCCGCCGAGCGCGTGCAGCGCCCAGCCGTCCTTGGACGGCATCCCGGCCTGCCACCACTCCTCGAACACCGCCCAGCCGAACGCCGCCGCCGTGTCGGCCCGCAGCACCTCCGCGACCGCCGCCAGCCCCGGGTACGGCTCGCGCGGCCGGCCCAGCTGCAGCGCCGTCACCAGGTGCCGCACCGCCGACACCGGCAACGCCCCGCCGCCGTCGGCCAGTTGCAGCTGCGGCAGCACCTCGGGTCGCAGCCAGTCCGGGAACTCGGGCAGCTTCGCGGGCAGCGCGTTCTCCAGCGGATCGGAGCCCAGCGCGTCCCCGACCACCGCCGCGGCCTCGGCGCCGTACCACTCGGCCACCGCCGCCAGCAGGACCTCCGCGCCCTCCTGCGCGGCGACCAGCCGCAGCGCGTGCTCCGCCGCCGCCCGGGCCCGCCCGGCCTTGCCGACCGCCGCCGGAACCAGCAGCAGCGCACCCGCCACCCCGTGCCGGGCGAACCACGAACGGGCCACCGGCTGAACGGACTTGAGCCGCACCAGGACGTCCGCCATCACGCCCGCGGCGGCCGCGTCCAGCACCGGCAGCAGCACCGGCGAGGTCTGCGCGGGCTGGGACCGCGCCGCCTCGTGCAGCATCGGCAGCACGGCCGTGCCGTACTTGGCCAGCAGCGGCTGCCCGGACAGGCCGATGTCCAGCAGCGCGCGCCGGTCCCAGGACGCCAGCAGCGGGGTCATCACCTCCACCGGGCCCTGCATCAGGACCCGGTAGCGGTGCCAGACCGAACCCTGCGTCCGGGCCCGCTCCGCCTCCGCCGCCCAGTCGGCGCCGAGCGGAAGCTGCCAACGCACCTCGGCGGAGCCCGCGAACTCCGCCAACTCGCCCTCGGACCACAGCAGTTGCGACGACTCGTCGACGCTGAGGCCGGTCAGCACCCGGGCCTTGCGGACGGTGCGCGGCCGGCTCCACGGCGGGGCGACCAGCAGCTCGGGCAGCAGCTCGGGCCCGGCCTCCGGCAGCGGCTCCCGCGCGCCCTCCAGCGTCCGGACGAAGTCGGCGCTCTCCCCGTCCAGCCGGGACAGCAGCTCCGGCAGCCGCGAACGCAGCGCCCCCACGTGCCCGTTGAGCATCCGCCGGGCCGTGCTCCCGGCGCCGCCGCCGCGCCGGGCCGCCGCCACCAGCACCCGCACCGCCCGCACCGGCTGCCGCCGGGTCGCCTCCAGCAGCGCCACCCGGACGTGCTTGTCGGCGATCCGGTCGACCATCTCCGCCATCACCCGGTCGGTAGGGAACGCGCCCAGGCACTCCGCGTACCACTGCGAGTCGTACCCGGGACCGTCCGGCGCCGCCCCGACCCGCACCAGCTCCGCCGCGGCCGACCCCACCCCGTCGGCGAGGGTCGACACCAGCGCCTGCCGCCAACTGCCCGACAGCAGCCCGCCCGCGCCCCCGAACCGCTCCACCTGCTCCGCACTGCCCAGCGCGTACGCCAGCAGGGTCCGCACCAGCGGATCGTCCGACCCCTCCGCCAGGCAGCCGTCCACCACCCGGGCCCGCTCCGGCGCCAGGTACGCGGCCACCGCCCGCCGCAACGCCGGGTCGAACCCCCCGCCCGGTACCGCACCCAGCGCCCCGTCCAGCTCCGCCAGCGCCTCCCGGTACGCGCTCTCCCCGACCCCGGCCAGCACCTCGCGGACCGCCGCCAGGACGCCGAACTGGAACGACAGGTGGTACGTCGCGATGGGCGGAGCGCCGGCGAACGCCACCCGGCCGGTCCGCCACCTCTCGCGCACCGGGTGGACGTCCAGGTCGAACAGCCGCAGCGACGCCCGCAGCGCGAACCCCAGACCGAACCGCACCACCCAGGAGTCGACCAGCCGCCGCGCCCAGCCCTCGTCGGCGCGCGCCCGCAGCAACCGGGCCACCCCCACCGCCCCGAGCGGATCCGGCACCCCCGCCAGGTGCGCCCGGACCACCCGCACCGCCTCCGGATCCGACTCCTCCGACGCCAGCGCCAGCTCCAACGGCTCCCGCTCCTCCGCGAGTTCCCGCTCCTCCGCCGCCACGGCCCCCGCCGCGTCCCACACCGGCCGCCAAGCCGCCACCGGCACCGTGCCACCCCGCCGCGGCACCACCCACGGCCGCCACGCCCCGGGCAGCACGAACACGTCCTCGTCCGGCAGCCCGACCACCTCGACGAGCGCCTCGACGGGCTCGGCGGCCCCGACCACCTCGACGGCCACCTCGACGGCCACCTCGGCGGGCTCGACGGCTTCCGCGGGCACCTCCGCCCCGCCCACCGCCCGGTAGCCCTTGCGCTCCTTCTCCGCGACCAGCTTCGCCAGGTGCCCGGCCGCCGCCCCCGCGTCGGCGAACTCCTTCACCTGCAGTCGCCCGTCACTGCCGATCCGCCCGTAGCGCACCCGCACCGAGACCCCGTCGGCCTCCGCCTCCCAGAACTTCGACGAACCGTCGCCGACCAGCTCCCAGCGCCGCACCGTTCCTCCCAACACCCCGACCGGCAGCGAACACCGCCAGACCGGCCCCCGATCGGCCGATCACCTCCCGGCACCCTAACGAGCACCCAGGACAGCAGAACGGCCCGGTCGGTCAGAGCCCTCGGTCCGCTGCCGGGTTCTCACTCCTCGACGTCCGCCGGCGCCCGGCGGAGCTCGGGGAGAGCCAGGGTGCCGGCGCCGATGAGCAGCAGGAGGGCTGCTTGGGCGGCTCCAGCGCCGGACGAAGGGTCGTGCAGCGGCCAGGCCCAGATCCTGGGCCGGTTGAAGACGAGTCCGAAGGAGACGCAGAAGAAGGGGAAGACGGCCGTGGCCACCGAGGCGAAGCGTTCCCCCACGAGCCACCGGAGGACGAGGGCCAGACCGAGGTAGCCGGCGAAATCGCGGGCCATAGCCGCCGCAGCCTGACCGGCTCCGCCCACGGACAGAGCGGTGCCGGTAGCCACGCCGACCAGTACGCACAGGGCCATGAAGGCGGCGTCCCAACGGCCGACGGCGCGGACCGCGACGCGTTCCGCCAGGCGGTCGGCCCGGCCCTGTCCCTGCAGGATCAGGCAGACGGGCAGGAGCGGGAGCAGGCTCGGCAGGGGCAGGTCGAAGGTCAGGCCCCCGATGACAACGGGAACCGGCAACGTGACCGAATCGGTGGCGGAGCCCAGGGCGATGCACAGCAGGAGTCCGGCAGCCACCGCGGGGACCTGCCTGACGCGCAACCACCAGATCACCGGGCCGCCCCGGGCTGTGCACTGACGGCCTGGTGGAAGTGGGACGGATCGAGGTCCGGCTCGGCGTCGCACCCGGTCAGCGTGGAGGCGTTCCGCTGGAACCACGCGTGCTGCTCTTCGGCCGGCAGCGCCATGACCTGGCGGGCCAGTCGCACCGGGGATTCGCCGTACCGGGCCTCCACCGGCTGGAGGGCCACCCCCGCGGTCAACTCCAGCCAGGCCGCCAGCGGAGCGACGGCCCGGGCGCCCGGCCACCGGGCGCCGCGTCCGGCGGCGCACTGGGGCGGGTGGTCCGGGACGGACCTCAGGGCGACCAGGGACTGGATCTCCTCGTGCGTGGGCCGGTCGGACAGGGGCTCCACCGGAGCGAGTCGAGTCACGCCGACAGCGGCAAGGCGCTGCTGAGCCTGCGTGGCCCAATCGGTGATGTCCGCGCCCGCGGACCGCTGTTCGGGCCACAGGCACACCTGCGGAGTCCCCTCTGTGCAGGTCTGTTCACTCGCGGAGCGGGGCTGGGCGGCCCGGAAGCCGAGGGGCTCGGCGATCCAGGCGCCCGCGGCGGTGGCGGCGGCGAGGGCGAGGAACGCGGTCAACCGGAGGGGCGCGCGGAGAGCGTTCCAGAGCCAAGCGGCCGCGATCGGCCCGAGAGCGGCCACGGCGGCGGCGCACACGGCCCGGGTGGCCGGCACCTGGTCCAGCGCGCAGCACTCGGTGAGGTTGCGCCCGTTGAGCTGGCGGACCCAGAAAGCGTCGAGCGTCGAGGGGTAGGCCATCCACCCGAAGCTGGCGACGAGAACCAGCGGAACGGCGAGCAGCCGGGGCAGCGCCAGCCCCAGCACGTAGCCGGCCGCGGCGTGGGCGAGGACGACGAGCAACTCCAGGAGGAGGACGACCGGAACCGACCAGCCGGGGAAGCCACTGGCCTGCGGAACGAACAACGCCACGGCCAGCAGGACGGAGACCGCACCGAGCACCAGGACCGGCGCCAGGACCGACAGTGCGATGGTGGCGGAGGACCGGGCGGGAGCCGTGGCCGGCACGGCGGACCTGCGCACCTTCAGAGCCTCCCAGGCCCCGCAGGCTGCGACGGCGGGTGCGGTGAAGTTGAGCAGGAAAGTGCTCTGGGAGACGACGGACGGCCAGTAGCCGTCGGTGATCCACCCGGTCATGTTGCCGCTGTACATCACGAGCCACACGAACAGCACGGGCGCGACCCGCAACGCGGAGGACGTACGGACGAGGCTGCGCCAGGGCACGGTCACACCTCCCCGGTGACGACACCGGCGTAGGCCGCCTCGGCGCGCCGCTCGGGGGGAACGCCTTCCGGGGCGAGTGCGAGGAATGAGTCGATCGGCCCCTGATGGCGCACCTGCCCGCGGTCGAGCAGCACGACCGCGTCGTAGATCTCCGCGAGGTCCTCGGTCTGGTGGGTGGAGACGACGAAACTGCTGAGGTTCTTCAACTCGCCGATCAGCTCACGGAACACCCCGCGCTGCACCGGGTCCAGCCCCGCGGTCGGCTCGTCCATCAGCACGAGCTGCGCGCCGTGCACCAGGGTCTGGGCGATACCGAGGCGCCGTAACTGTCCTCCCGAGAGCGCGGCGCTGCGCCGGCCCGCGAGCGGGGCGAGTCCGACCCTCCCGATCGCCTGCTCCGAACGCTCCCAGGCTTCGCTGCGGGACATGCCCTTGAGCCAGCCGGCATAGGCAGCCTGTTCCCGCACGGACAGGCCCGGCACCGGGCGGACCTGCTGGGGGAGCCAGCCGACCTTGCGCCGGTACGCCTTCCGGTCCTTCCTGCTGCGGGTGTCCAGCCCGTCGAGCGTGATGCGTCCGGTCTCGGGCCGGAACGCGGAGGCGATCAACCCCAGCAGGGTCGACTTCCCCGCCCCGTTGGGGCCGAGCAGCACACTGCAGCCCGGGTCGAGCCGCAGGCTGAAGTCTTCCAGGACCCGGGTCCCCCGCCGGTAGCCGAAGGAGCAGTCAGTCACATGAACAGGCACAGTCATCTATCCACTTCGCGGAAACGGGCAGGGGATCTCCGAAACGGGAAGCGGCGACACCTGCGGGATTTCACCGACGGGAAGACCTGCCTGTGCTGCAGGGTGTGCCGTGAAGGTGTCGGAAGCGTGGTGTCGATCTGCTTTCCTCCCTCGCGGATGGAGAGGAGTCGATGCCTCCTGGGGGTGGCGGGCGGGATCCCGGATCGATCCTGCCCCAGGAGCGGGCCGGGCGCAGGGCCTTCCGCGAATACCGCCCGACAAGTGGCTCAGCCCGCCCATCGTGGCGTGCGGAGCGCCATTCGCCCCGTTTGTCGATTTTTGGAAAATTGCGCACCGGGCCGACTTCATCGAATTTCCACCAAGCCGATGGAACCGACTTCGGCGCACGGCAATCTTCCTGCATCGAGCAGGTGTGCCGGTCCGGCTCGAACTTCGCGCGGCTGGAATGCGGATGACCGCCCGCAGGTGTTCGTGCAGCGCCGTGCAGGCATCGTCCCGGGGGCTGCCCGGACGGTCAGAGCCCCCGGTCGCCGCCGGGCTGGGCGGCCAGGGTCTGGGTGGCGATCACCGCGGCCTGGACGCGGCGTTCGACGCCGAGTTTGGCGAGCAGGCGGGAGATGTGGTTCTTGACGGTCTTCTCGGCGAGGAACACCCGCTCGCCGATCTGCCGGTTGGTCAGGCCCTCGCCGATCAGCGCCAGGATCTCCCGCTCACGGTCGGTCAGGTGCGGGAACTCCGGTGCGGGCGCCGGGGCCTCGCCGCGCAGCCGGGCCATCAGCCGGGTCGTCGCGCCCGGGTCCAGCATCGACTGGCCGGAGGCGACGGTGCGGATCGCGGTGACCAGGTCGGTGCCGCTGATCTGCTTGAGGACGTAGCCGGCCGCGCCCGCCATGATCGAGTCGAGCAGCGCCTCCTCGTCGTCGAAGGAGGTGAGCATCAGGCAGGCGAGCTGCGGCATCCGCGAGCGCAGCTCCCGGCAGACCGTGACGCCGTCGCCGTCCGGCAGCCGCATGTCGAGCACGGCGACGTCCGGGCGCAGCGCCGGGACCCGGGCCAGCGCCTGTTCGACCGTTCCGGCCTCGCCGACGACCTGGAAGTCCGGTTCGGAGTCCAGCAGGTCGTGCACCCCGCGGCGGACCACCTCGTGGTCGTCCAGCAGGAACACCCTGATCGGCGCCGGACCCTCGGACATGGCAGTACTCCTCCTCGCGGACCCCTACCCCCGCAGTCTGCCAAACCCGGCCGGCCCGCCGACAGGGCCGGGCGGTCCCGTCCGGCGGACCGTTGGTCCCGAAGCGCGCACGAACGGACATACCGTCACGAACCGGGGCGTGCGGGCAAACCGTCCCCCAAACCCGCCCCATGGACCGGTCAACGCCCCGGGACCGGTGATCCGCTGGGCCAAAGGGTGGGGCTACGCTCCAGCCTGCCCCGGACGGCGGCGGACGTGACCTACATTGACGTGGGAGTTCGCCCGGCGGGCCGGAGCGTCCGGCGGCCGGGGCGCCCCCACCCCGGACAGGAGCAGCACAGTGGTCGATTCCGCCCCCACGGACGGAGGGACGGCCCGGCAGCGGCTGCGCGCCTGGCTGCTGGAGGGCCTGTCCGACATGGCCAAGCAGCACCCCGGACCGCACGCCCAGGCCCCCGACCAGCAGCACGGCCAGCGCTGGTGGAAGGTGATGTGCCTGACCGGCCTGGACTACTTCTCCACCCTCGGCTACCAGCCCGGCATCGCCGCGCTCGCGGCCGGCCTGCTCTCCCCGGTCGCCACCATCGTGCTGGTGCTGGTCACCCTGTTCGGCGCGCTCCCGGTCTACCGCCGGGTCGCCCAGGAGAGCCCGCACGGCGAGGGCTCGATCGCCATGCTGGAGCGGCTGCTGTCGTTCTGGAAGGGCAAGCTGTTCGTCCTCGCGCTGCTCGGCTTCGCCGCCACCGACTTCCTGATCACCATCACGCTGTCCGCCGCCGACGCCACCGCCCACCTGGTGGAGAACCCGCACCTGCGCGGCGCGCTCGGCGGCCACCAGGTGCTGATCACCCTGCTGCTGGTCGCCGCCCTCGGCGCGGTCTTCCTCAAGGGCTTCAGCGAGGCGATCGGCGTCGCGGTGGTCCTGGTCGCCGTCTACCTGGCGCTGAACGTGGTGGTGGTCGCCGTCGGCCTGTGGCACGTGGTCACCGCGCCGTCCCTGATCACCGACTGGACGCACGCCCTCAGCCTGGAGCACGGCAACCCGGTCGTCATGGTCGGCGTCGCCCTGGTGGTCTTCCCCAAGCTCGCCCTCGGCCTGTCCGGCTTCGAGACCGGCGTCGCCGTCATGCCGCACATCGAGGGCGACCCGGACGACACCGAGCAGCGCCCCACCGGACGCATCCGCGGCGCCCGCAAGCTGCTCACCACCGCCGCCGTGATCATGAGCTGCTTCCTGATCACCACCAGCTTCATCACCACCCTGCTGATCCCCGCCGACGACTTCCAGCCCGGCGGCCCCGCCAACGGCCGCGCCCTGGCCTACCTGGCCCACCACTACCTCGGCGGCGCGTTCGGCTCGGTCTACGACCTGTCCACCATCGCCATCCTGTGGTTCGCCGGTGCCTCCGCGATGGCCGGCCTGCTCAACCTGATGCCCCGCTACCTGCCCCGCTACGGCATGGCCCCGCACTGGGCCCGCGCGGTGCGCCCGATGGTGCTGGTGCTCACCGCGATCGCCTTCCTGGTCACCTGGCTGTTCGACGCCAACGTCGACAAGCAGGGCGGCGCGTACGCCACCGGCGTACTGGTGCTGATCACCTCCGCGGCGATCGCCGTCACCATCGCCGCCCGCGCCGCCCGCCAGCGCGGCTGGACCATCGGCTTCGCGGTGATCGCCGCGGTCTTCCTCTACACCACCGCGATCAACATCGCCGAACGCCCCGACGGCGTGAAGATCGGCGCCTGCTTCATCGCCGGCATCGTGCTGGTCTCGCTCGCCTCCCGGCTCGCCCGCGCCTTCGAACTCCGGGTCACCGACGTCCAGTTGGACGAGGTCGCGGAACGCTTCGTGCGCGACACCGCGCACCGCACGATCCGCTTCATCGCCAACGAGCCGGCCGGCCGCGACCTCGCCGAGTACCGCGACAAGGTGCACCAGATCCGCGCCGACAACGACATCCCGCCCGAGGACGACCTGGTCTTCGTCGAGGTCACCGTCCTCGACCCGTCCGACTTCGAGGCCGAACTGCGCGTGCGCGGCGAAGTCCTGCACGACCGCTACCGGGTCCTGACCCTGGAGCACTCCAGCATCCCCAACGCGCTCGCCGCGATACTGCTGCACGTGCGCGACACCACCGGCCAGCTCCCGCACATCTACTTCGAGTGGACCGAGGGCAGCCCGTTCGCCCAGTTCCTGCGCTTCTTCCTGTTCGGCCAGGGCGAGGTCGCCCCAGTCACCCGCGAGGTGCTCCGCGAGGCCGAGGCCGACCGCTCCCGCCGCCCCCGCGTCCACGTCGGCTGACGCGAGGCCCCGGGCGCCCGGGCGTCAGGACCGCTCCGGCGCCCGGGCGTCAGGACTGCTCCGGCGCCCAGGCCCCCACGCCGATCCGCCCGGTCGTCCCCAGGTCCAGCTCCGGCGTCACCATCACCGGCGCCGCGTCCGCCGTCGCCCGCACCCGCACGTACGGGGCGTTCACCGGCGGGCCCGAGAGGTCGGTGGTGTTGCGCCACACCAGCCCCGCGGACGCCTTCCCGCCCGGCGCGACGGTGAAGCGGCGCGGCGGCGCGTCCGCCCCCGTGCCCGTCGAGATCGCCGAACCGCCCTTCAGCACCTGCACCCCGGCCACCGGGGCGTGCGCCTCGTCGAGCAGCTCGGTCCGCGGGTACCCGTCCAGCACGACGTCCCGCGTCCCGCAGTTCTCCAGGTGCAGCCCCACCACCCGCAGCCCCATCGCCGCGTCCCCCCGGTCCGCGTACACCCGCACCCCGGACGCCGGACACGCACCGCCGGTCGACGGCGCCTCCGCGGTCGGCACGCTGCGCACCCGCAGCACCTTCACGTCCGGGGCGGGCCCCGCGGCCCCCGACGGGCGGGGGGAGGCCGACGAGGGCCAGGAGTCCGGGACGGTGCGCACCGGCAGGTCCGGGACGACCGGCCGCCCGAGCGGCTGTCCGGTCAGCGAGACCCGCCCCCGGACGGACGCCCCCGGCGCCACAGCCGTCTGCGTCCCGGTCGGGTCGGACGACAGCCCGGTCCCGCTGCCCGACCAGCCGAACAGCACCGTCAGGTCGGCGGGCTCGGCGCCCTCGTTGGTCACCTCGTACTCCAGGCAGTCCGCGCTGACCGCGAGGATCCGCACCGCGTCCCGGGTCCACCCCGCCGGCCGCACCGACGGCGCCGCCCCGCACGGGCCCGCCTCCGCCGACGCCGACGGCGCCGTTCCCCCGCCCGCCACGACCGACCCGCACCCGGCGGCCGCCCCGACCGCCGCAGCCGCGACCACGACGCCCGCACCCACCCGAACCACCCGCATCCACACCATCTCCCGAGTCGACCACGAACCGTCCACCCGGGCCGTGACCCGCCTCACACCTCCTGCAACAGCCCTGCAACGACCGGCCGGTGACGACCGGCCGGTGACGACCGGACACGGCACGGCCGGCCTGCTCAGAACGGCAACGAGTGCAGCCGGGCCGGGCCGCCCTCCGGCCAGCGCGCCCCCGGTACCAGACCGAGCCACATCGCCCCGAGCGCCACGGCCGCCGGCCCCTCCGGCTGATCGGCCGTCACCGGGTCGGGCAGCGCCGTCCACCCGAGGTGCGCGTACAGCGGGGCCCGGTCGGGCAGGCAGAACAGCATCGCGTACTCCAGGCCGTCGGCCCGCGCCGCGTCCAGCGCCGCCCCGACGACGGCCCGCGCCAGCCCGTGCCCGCGCCAGTGCGGCGACACCAGCACCCCGCCGATCCCCGCCACCTCGAACCGCCGCCCGCCGACCTCGACCGGCGCCACCACGAACCCGGAGTGCGCCACCAGCCGCCCGCCCCGGTGCACCCCGAAGTGCCGGTCCTTCGGCCGCCAGACGCCCCCCACCGACGCCACGTCGAACGGGTCCTCCGCCTCGCCCAACTCCTGGAGCGCCGGCCGGCCGCCCCACGTCGCCGCCGCCAACTCCGCCGCCGCGGTGAACCCCTGCAACTCCGTCATTGCCCCGCTCCCGTATTCCGTTCCGTTGCCCATCGGCCCGGCCGCCCCGCGTCCCGCAGGTCAGGCACAGGCGCCGCAGCAGGCGAGGCACTCGCAGACGCCGCCGCACGCACCGCAGCACTCGGTGTCCGTCGAGGAGCAGTTGCGGTCGCAGAAGCCCTCGCGGCGCTCCCGGGTGAACGGGTCATCGTGGTCGCAGCACAGCAACTGGCACGTGCAGGCCATGGTCAGCCACACCGCACAGCCGAGGACCGGCCCCCGCGGCTTCTTCTTCGGCTGCCCACCCTCCGCCGGCTGCTGCGGACCCCCAGGACCCCCAGGACCCCCAGGACCCCCAGGACCCCCAGGACCACCTGACCCGCCCGGCCCACCCGGACCCCCCGACCCGCCGTGGCCCCCCGGACCGCCCTGGCCACCGGCCCCGCCCGGAGCGCCCGGGACGCCGTAGCCCTCCGCCGGGCCGAAACTGCCGGAAGTGCCGTAGCCCAGGACCCGGGGAGGCTGCCGGTGGCCCCCGGAATCCGGCGTCGAGGCCCGCGGATCGCCCCCGGCACTCGCACGCGCACTCGCACTCGCGCCGGCGTCGGTGTTGGCGCAGGCGTGGTGATGGTGCCGGTGCCCGAAGACCCGGTCGACGGCCTCGCTCGTCTCGTGCGCGAGCAGCCGGTGGACCAGGGCCCGGTCGGTGAACTCGACCTCGTTCAGGGCGAGTCGGATGCCGTGCACGGCGTCCCGGCACAGCCGTTCGGCCTCGGCCTGGCTCGTCCCGGAGACGATGAGCGGGTTCCACGCCCCGCGCGCCTCGTCCTCCGCGCGGTCCTCGGCCGCGTCCAGCAGGTGCGCCAGGCGCCCGAACAGCCGCCCGGCCTCGGCCAGTGCCTCCGCGTTGCCCGGACGGCCCGCCAGCACGGCGGTGTGGGCGAACGCCGCCGCCGTGGCCTCCTCCGTCGGCGCGGTCGCCAGCAGCAGCGACCCGCCCGCGCTCACCGCGGACTCGGCCGCCTCCTGCCGCCCGGCCGCCGCCAGCAGCACACCCGTGTCGAAACCCACCGCGGCCGCACTGCCGGCACTCTGCCGGTCCCACCGCCGCGTCACCCGCCGCGCCCCGGCCGCGACCGAGCGCCGGGCGAAGACCCCGTCCCCGTCCACCACATGGTCGCGCACCTTCACCGACGCCAGCGCCAGCGACACCGCCGCCGCCAACCGGGCCCCCTCGCCCCGCGCCACCGGCGCCGTGCGCATCCCGCGCAACGGACACGGCCCGGCCGTCCGCCGCTCCTCCGCCCGCGACGACTGCGCCTCCACCAGGACGGAGATCACCAGCCCGTCGTAGTTGGTCGCCGTCCGCGCCAACTGCCCGTGGTCGTCCCGCAACGCCAGGCACAACCCGCACAGGTGCGCCATCCACGACGCGTGCAACCCCTCCGACAACCGGTGCCGACACGGCCTGATGATCCCGAACACGCCCCGCCCCTTCCCCCGTCCAACCCTGCCGATCGGCCGTCATCCTAATGACGCCGGGTCCGGGCCGAAGGATCCCCCTTTCCCTCCTTTCCCTGAATTTGGCCCTACCGGGCCGCTGCGGGATCAGGGGGTGGCGGTGCCGTTCGGGCCGCCGGTGTGCAGGGGGCCGGTGGGGGAGGAGAGCTGCCAGGGGTGGGGCGGGCCGCCGGGGGCCGGGTCGGGGGCGACGGCGAGGAGGTGGCCGGTGTCGAAGGTGAGTTCGAGGCCGCCCGCGGGGGTGACCGTCGCGGTGGTGATGACGGCGTCGGCGAGGTGGCGGAGGGTGCCGGTGCCGGAGGGGGGCAGGCCGAGGGCGGGGTAGAAGTGTTCGACCTCGGTGCCGTGCCGCAGCCGGAAGTCGTTGCGGACGGTCAGCAGCAGCCCGTCGTCCAGGCGCAGCAGCAGCCGGTCGCCGCCGTCGAGTGCCCGCACCGTACGGCCGTCCAGTTCGGACCCGAGCGACTGTCCCACCCCGCACCTCCCGATCTTCCCGAAGCGATCTTCCCGAAGCGATCTTCCCGAAGCGGGCCGGGCCGCGCGCCGCACCGGCGGGCACCGTCCCGACCTGCTCATTCATACCCGGCCGGGGTCCCGGTACCCGCCCCGAACCGCCGCCGGGAACCGGGCCCGGGATGTTCAGGGAGCGGTGGCCGGGGGCGCGCCGTCCACCAGTTCGGCCGGTCCGGCGGTTGGTGGCAGGGCGCGGACCGCCAGGCAGGCGGCCAGCCGCCGGGCCTGGGGCGGGGTGAGCACCCGGGCGGCCTCGGCGGGGGTGAACAGCCGCCACTCGGCGATCTCCTCCTCCTGGACGCGGACGTCCGCCAGCAGTTCGGGGCCCGCCGTCCCGCCGTCGTAGACCAGCGACAGGTGCGGCAGGTCGTCCCGCGGGTGGCCGCCCACCCAGTCGACGGCCAGCAGCCGTCCGGGTTCGCGCCGCCAGCCCAGCTCCTCCAGCGCCTCCCGCCGGGCGGCCGCCCGGGGCAGCTCCCGGTCGGCCTCGACGGACCCGCCGGGCAGCACCCACGGCGACTCGTCCCGCCACGGCGTCAGGCGCACCAGCAGCACCCGCCCGTCCTGGTCGGTGAACAGCATCCGGGCCTTGGCCCGGATCCGCGGGCGGGTCGCGTAGTACGTCTGCTTGTCCATCGGCGGGGGCGGCGCGGCGAGCCCGGCGCCCGGCGGCAGCAGGCCCTCCAGCGCGGCCGCGCCGAGGTACGCGGGGGCCGGGCGCGGCGGCAGGTGCAGGGCGGAGTGGCCGACCGGCAGGCCGTCGGCGAGCTCCAGCGGCGCGGCCGCGCGCGGGGCCAGCACGCAGGCGCCCATCCGGCGCGACAGCAGCGGCGGCACGGCGGACAGCAGCAGGTCGGTCGGCAGGTGGACGATCGCGTCCAGCTCGGCGGCCTCCAGCCGGACGGCCGCGGTCTGCTCCGGGGTCAGCGGGTCGGCCCAGTACAGGAACGCGGCGATCGGCGGCCGGTCGTGGTCCCGCGACCAGTCCAGGCAGGCGAGTTCGCGCAGCACGGGCGTGACGCCCAGCTCCTCGCGGATCTCCCGGACGGCGGTGTGCCGGGGCGACGGGTCGGCGGGCTCCCAGCCGCCGCCGGGCACCGCGACGGGGTGCTTGGCCCGGTAGGAGGTCCGCACCACCAGCACCCGGCCGTCCCGGTCGGGGAACAGCACCCCCGCCGCCGCCATGATCTCCCGTCCGCTCACCGCAACCCCCTCGCTCGTGTCCGGCCGTTCCCGGTCAGCATGCCCCGTGCCGCCCCCGCCGCGCCGGAACGGTTGCGAGCCCGTGACGGACCGACAACTCGGTCGTCACGGGCTCGCGGTCCCGGCCCGCCGCGGTCCACCCCGCGGCCCCGGCCGGTGCGGCTCCGCGGTCAGGCGTGGGCCGGCGTCTCCAGCAGCTGCGCGTACGGCGCCAGCTTGCGGATCGACTCGATGTTCTTCAGGCACTGCTCGCGGGACTCCTCCGGCTCGCCGGTCACCACGACCGAACCGTTGCTCGCCTTCAGGCGGAAGCGGTGGTTGCCCGACTCGTCCACGTACAGCTCGAACTTCCCAGCCATGGAAATGCACACCTCTCGTTCGGATGACCCCCGGCAGCCAACGTAGGGTCAACTTCCGTTCCACGCCTCCCGGGTGTGCCGTTCGGGTGCGTGGCCGAACCCGCAGCGGGACCACCGAGGGAGAGGACAGCGCGACGGTTGAGAGCCGTCCGCTGCCCCATTTCACATCCATTGCACATCGAGGCGCGGGGACCACGGGCGGCGATGCGTTGTCAGCCGATGGCGCCTCGGGCTTCGTCCAGGTCGCATCATGAACCGTTCCGGCTTTGGTAGAGACTCGAACGCATGTAAGGATTCGAGTCATGGCACGTCCCTCCTCCTACCCGCTTGAGCTGCGCCGTCGTGCGGTGCGCATGGTCTCCGAGGTCCTCAGCGATCACCCCAACGAGTCCGCCGCGCTGAAGTCGGTCGCCGAGAAGCTCGGCATCGGCTCGACGGAGACGCTTCGCAAGTGGGTGCGGCAGGACCAGGTCGACTCCGGGCAGCGGCCCGGGACGACGACGGAGGAGTCCGCTCAGGTCAAGGCGCTGAAGAAGGAGAACGCCGAGCTGAAGCGGGCGAACGAGATCCTGAAGGCCGCGGCGCATTTCTTCGCGGCCGAGCTCGACCGGCCACACCTTCGCTCGTAGCGTTTATCGACGAGCACCGGGGCCGCTTCGGCGGCGTCGAGCCGATCTGCCACGTGCTGACCGAGCACGGCTGCAGTATCGCCCCCTCCACCTACTACGCCTTCAACGCCCGCCCTCCTTCGGCGCGTTCGGTGCGCGATGCGGAACTGAAGACGCTGATCAAGCAGGTCTTCGAGGCCAACTTCCGCGTCTATGGAGCCCGCAAGATCTGGCACGAGCTGAACCGCCAGGGCCACTCGGTGGCCCGCTGCACCGTCGAGCGCCTCATGCGCGAACTCGGCATCACCGGTGCCGTCCGCGGCAAGCGCGTCATCACCACTCTCCCGGGCGGCCAGGTCGACCGCGCCCCTGACCTGGTCGAGCGCGACTTCGTCGCCGGCGCCCCGAACCGCTGCTGGGTCGCGGACTTCACCTACGTCAAGACCTGGGCCGGGATCGTGTACGTCGCCTTCGTCGTGGACACCTTCTCCCGCCGGATCGTCGGCTGGTCCGTCGCCACGGTCAAGCAGACGGTGTTCGTCCTGGACGCTCTGGAGATGGCGATCTGGCAGCGCGACCGCGACCAGAACCCGGTCGTACCAGGTGAGTTGGTACATCACAGCGACGCGGGAAGTCAGTACACATCATTCAGGCTCGCCGAGCACCTGGAAGCCGCCGGCATCGCGGCGAGCATCGGCACCGTGGGCGACGCCTACGACAACGCGCTCATGGAGTCCGCCATCGGCCTGTACAAGACCGAGCTGGTCAAGCCCGGTCGGCCCTGGCGCACGCTCGCCCAGGTCGAGCTCGCCACCGCCGAGTGGGTCGACTGGTACAACCACCGCAGACTCCACGGTGAGATAGGCCACGTCCCGCCCGTCGAGTACGAGAACACCTACTACCTCACAGCCACAAAACCGCAGGTCACAACCACAACCTGAGATCTCTACCGAACTCGGAACGGTTCATCACGCTGTGTGTCCGCTGTCGGAGCGTGACCGCTGGATCCTCGTGGCCTGTTCCACCTGTTGATGGGGAGGCCAGCTGTCAGCCCGTGGGTGCATCATGCTGCGATGAGTGCGCAACCCGAGTGGTCGATCGTCTCGATGGCGATGGATCGTACGTCGTCATCCATGATCCTCACGCGTTCCGACGGCAAGGAAGCCCGGTTCCCGCTGCGGAAGAATCCGTTCGGTGAGACCAGCACATTGTCCCAGTTCACTTGCTTTCCGGGTCTCAACGTTCTCCTTGCCACCACGAAGTCCGGTGACGACGTTGCCTTCGAGATGCCCGTCCTCGATGGCGCCGACCAGCTCGACGGGCGTCTTGCGGTCTACCTGGACCAGAACAAGTGGCGCGTCATGGCCAACGCGCTCGCCGGTATCGGTGACGTTTCCCCGCAGGAGGACGAGGCAGCTTGGCGTCTCGCGAACTGGGTGCGACAAAGAAAGATCATCTTGCCTGCTTCCGCCGCGCATTACGCGGAGACCACGAAGTGGTCCGACGCCACCAAGCGGTACCAGCTCGGTTTGATGATCCTCCAACTGAGCCTGGGGTGGCAGATGCGGGACCCGCTGCAGGTACGTCGTGACGAAATCCGTGCTGCTTTCGATAGCCGGGCGGGAGGAAACAGCGGAACTTCCGTGGGGGCGGTGTTCAGTCTCGCTCCGAACGTCATTCGTGGAGCTGCTCGCGGGGCGAGCCCCATTCCTATGCCTGAGGGCCTCCCGCAGGAGATGGCGTTCCAGACCGTGGCGCTGACCTCGGCCACGGCTCTGATCGAGGTGATGCTTGATACCGAACGCGTACCGGCCGGCTCGGTCACCGATTGGGTGGAAGCCAACCAGCAGTTCAGTGACTGGCTGGACGGAGAGAAGCGCGATGCGCAGCAGAAGCGCAAGAGCATCGACGCCTTCCTCCTGAACGACATCCGGCTCGACCTCGCAGTCGAAGCCCACGCGGCGCAACTGACATCAGAGGCCGTCTTCGAATGGATGACGAAGCACGCCCAGCACGATCTGGCCGCTGCTCCAGCGCTCGGACTGCTGCGCGAGATGTTCCACGAGCGCCATCTCAACAAGGGGACGATCTGGAGGGGCAACGACCTGACGGATATGATCTACCTGTCCTGTGCCGCCGGGTACGCGGATTTCGTGGTCTGCGAACGAGCCATGGGAAATGCGCTGAGGCAAGGGATCAAGCGGTTGCAGCGGCCGGTGCGGGTCTTCCGCTACCTGAGTGATGCCGCCGAGGCTATCGAGACGGTCTTGACCACGACCGGGCCTGGGCAACAGGAGTCGTGACCGAATTCGAGTGCCGTGTCGGCGGCGAGGCCGCTACCGTCTGGCCATGTATTACGAGCGCACTGCCTGGGACATTCTTCGCGCCACACGATCAGCCCTGCCCGGTTCCGCAGGAAGCACCCCGGAGCGGCGAGCGGTGTACGTCTCTGCTCTGGAACAGGCCGAGCAGTTCTTCAAAGCGGCCCGCACGGTCGGGCCAGCCACTCAGCCGGTGCTCATTTTCTATGGTCTGAGCCAGGCCGGCCGCGCGATCACCGCTGCGGCGACAGCCCTGCCTGGCAAGAACGCGGATGCCGAAGACAGCGTTGACGAGTGGAAGCTCAAGGGGCACGGTATCCAGACACTGGATGAAGAGGGCCCGCTGCCGGACGTCGTGATGAAGACCGATGTGAGGAAGAAGAGCGGGAGCTTCGTCAGGCTCTCTCGCCTGCTCGGTTCGCCGCTGTGGGGCAACAACCCACTTCCGCTGTCCCGGTTGTGGGACTGCCTGCCCTGCAACTACGACGATCCGATCGCCGACCCTGACAGTCGGATCATGCCGCTCCTTGTAGAGGAATGGCACCTCGTCTCCAACCATCGGGAGATGCAGGGTGAATCTCACGCCATGCTCTGGGCACCCGTCGTCAATTTCCCCGCGAGGGTGACCACCGCGCAAGACACCGCCGGTGCGGTTGCGGACTACATCGCTCACTTTCCCGGTGGCCGTGACCACCACAGCTACCGCCGGCGCTCGACCAACGGCGGACAGAGCCAGTGCCCGGACCTCCATGTCCATGTCGGCGGCCAGTGGTCCGAGCTGACCATGAACTGGATGCTCCCCGGAGGACCCGGCACTCTCGCAGACCGACAGCACTACCTCCGAAGCATCACCCGCCCCTACTCCGGGACGCGCTACTTCTTCCCCGCACTGGGCGGGAGCGCCACCAGCGTTCACCCCCTCATGGCTTGGTGGGCGGTCCTCCACACCCTCTCGACGATCTCCCGCTACCAGCCGGCCGAATGGGGCTGCCACATCGACGTCGACCGCAGCCAACACGCCGTCCCGATCGAACGGCTGCTCACGGAGTCCATCCGGATCCTGCCCCAGCTCGTGGCAGAGACCATCGGAGAAGTATCCGATCCCCAGCGCCGGCCACCGCAACGCTCGGCTCAGCCTGAAGCATCTGGTGCTGCGCATGACATCGGGTTTGTATAGCGGGGGAGCGGCGCTGAACAGGTCAAGTCGGTCGGGGCCCTGTGATCTGTGGCAAGAAGATGGTGCTTCGTAGAACTCGTAACAGGATCACGGCGTCGGCTTGTTGAGGCGTCGCCAGCAGATGAGTGCGCATGTGAGTGAGACGAAGGCGTTGTGGAGGTCGAGGCGCCTTTCCCAGCGGATGGCGAGGCGCTTGAACTGGTGGAGTTGGGCGAAGGTCTGCGCGACGACGTAGCAGAGCTTGCCAATGTCGATGATGTCGGGCTCGTCTCGGTGGGAGATGACGGGCAGAATCCGACGTTTGTGCAGTTCGCGGCGGTTGGGGTTGCTGTCGTAGCCCTTGCCGCCGAGCAGGGCGGCCGGGCACTTGCGGGGACGGCCGACGCGGCCTGCGACCGGCGGGACGCCGTCGACCAGGTCGAGGGTCCGGGTGACGTCGTTGACGTTGGCGGCGGTGACGATCACATGGAACGGGATGCCGCCGCCGTCGCTGATCACGTGGTGTTTGCTTCCGGTCTTGCGGCGGTCGACCGGTGACGGGCCGGTGGCCTCACCCCTTTTTTCCGCGTGCACGTGGGAGGCGTCCACGCGCGCGGGTCCAGCCGATCAGTCCGGCCGCGTTCAACTCGGCCAGGAGCAAGCGGTGCAGGGCCTCGAACACCCCGGCCTCCTGCCGGCGGCCGAGGCGACGCCGGCAGGTCTGCCCAGAGCCGAAGCCCCACTCGGGCGGCAACTGATGCCAGGCGATCCCGGTGTACGACACGAACGGAATTCCCTGCAGGCACAGCCGGTCGTCCACCGGACGCGGACCCGGCGACCGCTCCGGCAGCAGCGGCTCGATCCTGACCCACAGCTCGTCGTCCACGACCCACGGCTTCTTGCCCACACCATCACGAACGGACGAATCGTCACATCGGTCACGCCCTGCCAGTGACGATCGGCAAGATCGTGTTACGAGTTCCAAGGAGATGGGTGGTCGAGCGCACTTTCGGCTGGATCATGATGCACCGCCGACTTGCCCGCGACTACGAAACCAAACCCGAGCACCCCGAGAGCATGATCTGCCTCGCAATGACCTCGAACCTCACCAAACGAGCAACGGGCAAAACCGCCATAAGCTGGCAGAATCCATGAAATATCCCGCATTCGAGCAGGACGTCCTCTCAGCCCCAACGACTATGAACACCGACGCCACACGGCTAAGCTCGCGCTCGCCGCGTGACAACCAACCCCGTGTTCACCTGCACGTGCGAAGGCCATCGGTTCGTTCGAGAACGACATGGCCGCAAACTTAGCCGACGCGCGACAGGATGGCGCTGGTGCTCAGAGCATGTAATCTCCGGCTTCTGTGCTTGAAGGGGTAGGAATGTCGCAGGCAAAGCCACGGGTGGTGTCCTGGGGAGCTGGGCGGGTCGAGGACGACGGGCCGCCGATGGGGACCAACCGGCTGGCGCTCTGGTCGGCGATATCCGGTGTGTTCGGGCTCGTGCCGTTCGCACTTGGGTTCGGCGTGTTCGGGCTGATGCAGACTCGGCGCAGTGGGCAGCCAGGGCGGGGGCTTGCCGTGTTGGGTCTGGTCACGTCGGTTCTGTGGACAGGGGTGCTGGTCAATGTGGTTGCCGCACCGGGCGTTGGGGTTGACCGCGATTCGACGGGACGAGTCTCCACGGCTCAGTACTCAAGCGTGTTCGACATGAGGAGCGGGGACTGCTTCACGTGGGCACCACTTGCGGCCGACGGGTCAGTGGAGATGGTCAGGTTGGTCCCGTGTGCCCAGGGACATGACGCTCAGGTCTACGGCGCACCCAGCCTTGCGATGATGGCGGACAGTCTGATCGAGGCCGCAGCCGAGGACGCCTGCGCTGATGCACGGGCCGGGCGCGAACTGCCAGCCGGGGCGAGGCTTGGCCTCATCTACCCGGACCGCACCTCTTTCGCCAAGTACGATCGGCGGGTTGTCTGCTACACGAGCTCCTGACTACGGCGATGGGCCGGCGTGTTGGGGAAGCCACCCCAGGCCGGCTACCGCTGCGCCTACCTGACCGACTGGACGGTAGTGAAGGCCCGCTGGGGCCTGAGCGCCGATCAGGTCGAAGCGGATGCGCTGCACCGCTTGGCCGCCGCCTGCCCTGCCGAGCCTCTGATCGTCACCCCGGCCCCTGACCGCCCGGGCCGGGCAGGGGCCGGTCACAGGTTCAGGTCGATGCACTCGGCGATGTAGGCGCCGTCGTCGAGCCGGGTGCCGGTGGCGAGGTGGCGCGATCCGGCGGCGGAGAACTCCTGGCCGGAGACCAAGGTGGTCAAGCCGATGTGGCGGGCAGCACGGCCCATGAGCAGGATGACGCGGCGGCGGGCCGGGGCGGCGGGGTCGGCTTCGGGCAGCGGATCACGGAGTCCTCCTCGGGGCCAGGCCGAGCGCGCCCCGGCCTCCCAGCCCTGATGCTCGGGACCCGGCACTCGACAGGGAAGCAACGCCGAGCGCCTCTTGAGCCCGCCGTCGGTCCGGGAGCGGGCCCGGGTGCGGTGCGGAGGAGAATCGGTGGTGACGTGTGCCGCGAACCATTGCCTACCGCACGCGCCGTTAGACGACCCGTCAGGGCTGCCGCGATAGCCAGGTGATGGGCACGGTGGCGTGCAGCAGGCGCACCGTGGCCCTGGGGGTGAGGGTGCCGGGGCCGGCGCTCCTGCGCTTCGACGTGCGAGCCCATGACGGCGGTGCGGTCGCGGAGGAGACCGGAGTGCTCGGCGGCGTCGGCGGTGATGGGGGAGGCGGCGACGAACAGCCGCCTCCCCGGCGGCCACGGCGTACGCCTTGCCGACTCCCGGTGCGACGCCGAAGCGGACGTGCAGTGTGCCGGTGCCGACCGTTCGAGGCGCCTGGGGGATCCCGGTCGGCCGACCCGGGCCGACCGGGATCCCGTACCGCCCCGCCGCGGGGGCGCCGCTGCCCGCAGGACGCGGCGGGCCGCCCGGCAGACGTCAACGTCGTGTCAAGGCCGCCCCGGTGCGCGTAGGCCACGCGTCAAGGACCGCTCCGACCGGCGGCCGAAGGGGCTCCACTGGGAGGGAGGGCAGGAACACCCAGCTCCTCGCCTCGACCGGAAGGAACCGGGACCATGACGGACACCCAGCTCGTCACCGCAGTGGCCGCGGAGCGCGGTCGGCCCGCCCCGCCTGACGGCGCGACGTTCCGACGGCTGCTGAGCGGAACGGTCTTCGGCCCCGGCACGGCAGAGGGCACCGATGGCCGCCCCGGTGACGCCCGGGAAGACGACCGCCGGACCACCGCGCACTGCCGGCACGCCATGCACTACGTGGACTGACCGGACACCGGACGATCCCCGTGGAGCGTGTGATGCCCATCGAAGACGAAGCACCCGAGGACCCCCGCGAACACTCCCTGCGGCACGTGCCGGTGCGCACCGCGGGTCCGGCCCAGGTCCTGCGCCTGTTCCGGGACCGTGACGGCACCCGCTGCGCGGTCGCGTTCAGCACCGCGGAAGCCCTGCACGCCGTGCTCGGCCCCGACCAGGAGTGCGCCGAGGTCACCGGGCCCGCCCTGCGCGCACTCACCGAGCCGCTCGGTGTCCACCGCGTGATCACCGACCCCGCCCTGGTCGCGGCGCCGGTCGCCGGCACTCCGGTGCCCGCGGCGGTGGGCACCGAGCGGGAACTGGCACCCCAGCGGTGACCCGCCGGCAGGACGAACCGGATCCGCTCGGGGCCCGCCCGGCCCGGTCCCGCCGCGTTCCGTCACCGACCGACCAGCCGTCGAGCCCCGTCCCCGACAGGAGCCCCGCACCGTGACCACGTTTCCCGTCCCCGCCGTCGGCCGTCCCTCCGCGGCGCCCCACCGGCCCGCCCGCCTCACCGACGGGCCGCCGCTCGGCAGCCCGTGGCCCGCCTCCGCCAGGCCCGGGCGCGACGGCGGCCTGCAGATCGCCGGGGTCGACGTGGCGCAGGCCGCGGACCGCTTCGGCACCCCGCTCTACGTCCTCGACGAGGGCGAGGTCCGCAGCAGGGCGCGCGCCTACCGCCGCGCACTGCCGACGGCCGAGGTGTTCTACGCCGCCAAGGCGTTCCTGTGCAGCGCGATGGCCGACTGGATCGCCGACGAGGGCCTCGGGCTGGACGTCTGCTCGGCCGGGGAGCTCCGTCTCGCCACCGGCGCGGGCTTCCCGCCCGAACGGATCCTGCTGCACGGCAACGCCAAGACCCCGGACGAACTGCGCCTCGCCCGACGGCTTCGGGTCGGCCGGATCGTCATCGACAACCTCGCGGAAATCCCCCGACTCGCCGCCCCCACCGCCGCGGACACCCCGCAGCGCGTCCTGGTCCGCGTCGTCCCCGGCATCGCGGCCGGGCACCACAGCGCCGTGCGGACCGGCGTGGACGGCCAGAAGTTCGGCTTCCCGCTCACCGGGGGCGACGCCGCCGGGGCGATCGCCCGCGTGCTGGCCCAGCCCGCACTCCGGCTGACCGGCCTGCACTGCCACCTCGGCTCGCAGATCACCGACACCGAGCCCTACCTGACCGCGGTGGACCGCCTGGTCGGCCTCCTGGCAGAGGTCCGCGACCGCCACGGCGTCGAACTGCCCGAACTCGACCTCGGCGGCGGGCACGGCATCCGCTACCTCCCCGACGACCCGGAGCTCGACCCCGCCCGCCTCGCCGCCGCGACCACCGCCCGCCTCCGGGCCCGCTGCGCCGAGCACGGCCTCGCCGTCCCGCGGCTGATGGTCGAGCCGGGCCGGGCGATCGCCGCACCCGCCGCGGTCGCCGTCTACCGGGTCCTGTCGGTGAAGCACTCGGCCGGCCGGACCCACGCCGCCGTCGACGGCGGGATGAGCGACAACCCGCGCCCCGCCCTGTACGGATCCCCCTACACCGTGCGGATGTTCGGCCGGATCGGCGCCCGGGCGACCCGGCCGGTCGACGTCGTCGGCCGCCACTGCGAGGCCGGCGACGTCCTGGTCCGCGACGCCCAACTGCCCGCCGACCTCCGCCCGGGCGACCTGCTCGCCGTCCCGTCCGCAGGGGCGTACCAGCTCTCGATGGCCTCCGGCTACAACCTGGTCGGCCGCCCGGCGGTCGCGGCCGTCCGCGACGGGCGGATCCGCCTGCTGATCCGCCGCGAGACCGTCGACGACCTGCGCGCCCGGGAGGTCGGCCGCTGAACCGCACCCCGGCCGACCGGTCCGCGGGCCCGACCGCCCCCCCCGGGTTCGGTCGGGGCGGCCGCGACGAGCGTCGCGAGCAGGACGACGGCCGACCGGAGCGGTGTCGAGTACGCCGCCCTGTCGGCCGTGCACCACGAGCGAAAGCCACCCGTGCCACCCGCGTCACCATTGTCAACGTCGGTGACACCGTCGCGCTGCACTACGGCAGCTGACGAGGTGTCAGGGGACCGCCGCAGTGCAGGTTCCAGCGCCCGGCGCGCCCGCTGAGAGAGGTGACGGTGAGCGGGGCGACGTCCAGCCGCCAGAACGCGGCGGCCGGCTCGGGCAGCGCCTCCGCCAAGGCGTGCTGCAGGGCGCGCACCCGGGCGCTGCACGCGCCGACCTGGCACCGGTTCGCGAGCAGGGACTCGGACTCCCGCTTGGGGAGCACGACCAGCACCTCCTCGCCGACCCGGATCCGCCGCGCCCCGCCTCGTCCGGCCATCGGCCGCCCCTTCGAGCGCTCCGGCCGGCCCGGGCGAGCAGGCGGTGTGCCTGCCCGCCCGGACCGGTGCCTCGTCAGTCGATCCGCCGGTTCTGCAGTTCCGCGCGCAGGGTGCGGGCGGCCGTGACCAGGCTGTCGATCGAAGCCCGGGTCTCGGGCCAGCCGCGGGTCTTCAGGCCGCAGTCCGGGTTGACCCACAGGCGCTCGGCGGGGATCGCCGCCAGTCCGGCCCGCAGCAGGCGCAGCGCCTCCTCGGGGGAGGGCACGCGCGGGGAGTGGATGTCCCACACGCCCGGGCCGACCTCGGCGAGGTAGCCCGCCTCGGCGAGCTCGCGGGCCACCTGCATGTGCGAGCGGGCGGCCTCCAGCGAGATCACGTCCGCGTCCAACTCCTCGATGGCACGCAGGATGTCGCCGAACTCGGCGTAGCACATGTGGGTGTGCACCTGGGTGTCGGCGCGCACCCCGCAGGTGGCGAGCCGGAACGCGTCGGTCGCCCAGTCCAGGTAGGCGGGCCACCCGGCGCGGCGCAGCGGCAGGGTCTCGCGCAGCGCGGGCTCGTCGACCTGGATGACGGCGGCGCCGGCGGCCTCCAGGTCGGTGACCTCGTCGCGCAGGGCGAGGGCGACCTGCCGGGCGGTGTCGGCGAGCGGCTGGTCGTCGCGGACGAACGACCAGGCCAGCATGGTGACGGGACCGGTCAGCATGCCCTTGACCGGGCGGTCGGTGAGGCCTTGCGCGTAGCGGTACCAGTCGACGGTCATCGGCTGCGGACGGGAGATGTCGCCCGCCAGCACCGGCGGCCGCACGTAGCGGGTACCGTAGGACTGCACCCAGCCGTGCCGGGTGGCGAGGTAGCCGGTGAGCTGTTCGGCGAAGTACTGCACCATGTCGTTGCGTTCGGGTTCGCCGTGCACCAGCACGTCCAGCCCGGCCCGCTCCTGGTAGGCGATCACTTCGCGGACCTCGGCCTCCATCCGCTTGCGGTAGTCGGCCGCGTCGATCCGCCTGGCGTTCAACTCGGCGCGGGCGGTGCGCAGTTCGGTGGTCTGCGGGAAGGAGCCGATGGTGGTGGTGGGCAGCGGCGGCAGCTGGAGCCGGGCGCGCTGGGCTTCGGCGCGGACGGCGTAGGGGGCGCCGCGGCGAAGGTCGGCCTCGGTGACGGCCGCGGCGCGGGCCCGGACGGCCGGGTCGCGGGTGATCGGGGAGGCGGTACGGGAGGCCAGGTCGGCGCGGTTGGCGGCGAGTTGGGCGGTGACGGCGCCGGTGCCGTCGCGCAGGGCGCGGGCCAGCAGCGCCACTTCGGCGGCCTTCTGCCGGGCGAAGGCCAGCCAGCGACCGATCTGCGGGTCCAACTCCCTTTCGGCGGCCGTGTCGAGCGGGACGTGCAGCAGCGAGCAGGAGGGGGCGACGTCCACCGTGTCGGCCAAGCCCAGCAGGGTGCCCAGGGTGGCGAGAGACTTCTCCAGGTCGTTGATCCACACGTTGCGGCCGTCGACCACGCCCGCGACCAGCCGCTTGCCGGGCAGGCCGCCGACGGCCGCCAGGTCGGTCAGGTTGCCCGCCGCCGGTCCGGTGAAGTCCAGCGCCAGGCCCTCGACCGGGGCCTTGGCCAGGGTGATCAACGCCTCGCCGAGCCGGTCGAAGTACGAGGCCACCAGCAGCTTCGGGCGGTCGGTCAGCGCACCGAGGTCCCGGTAGCTGCGGGCGGCGGCGTTCAGTTCGGCCGGGCTGCGGTCCTGCACCAGCGCGGGTTCGTCGAGCTGCACCCACTCGGCGCCCGCCGCCCGCAGGTCGGCCAGCAGCTCCGCGTACACCGGCAGCAGCCGGTCCAGCAGGGTCAGCGGCTCGAAGCCGGACGGTGCGTCGGGTGCGGGCTTGGCGAGCAGCAGGTAGGTGACCGGGCCGAGCAGCACCGGGCGCGCCCGGTAGCCCTGGCCGAGCGCCTCGCGCAGCTCGCCGACCTGCTTGGCGGAGTCGGCGGCGAAGACCGTGCCCGGCCCCAACTCGGGCACCAAGTAGTGGTAGTTGGTGTCGAACCACTTGGTCATCTCCAGCGGCGGCGCCTGCTGGGTGCCGCGCGCCATCGCGAAGTAGCCGGCCAGCGGGTCGGCCGCGTACGCGTCCCGGTGCCGGGGCGGGACGGCGCCGACGGCGACGGTGGTGTCCAGCACGTGGTCGTACAACGAGAAGTCACCGGTGGGGACTTCGGTGATCCCGGCCCCGGCCAGCTGCCGCCAGTTGGCGCAGCGCAGGTCGGCGGCGGTGGAGCGCAGCGCGTCGGCGGTGACGGTGCCCTTCCAGTAGCCCTCGATCGCCTTCTTCAGTTCCCGGTTCCCGCCCTGGCGGGGGTATCCGTGGACGGTCGCCGCGGCGACGGACGTCGTAGTCAAGGGGACTCTCCTCGCGAGCCTTGATCCTGGAACCGGTGCACAGGAGGGCGCGCGGGGGTGGCGAGACCGGGCGGAGGCCGGTGCGGCCCGCCTGGTGTCCGTGCCGACCCGCCCTCGAGGTCACCGGCTACCGGACGCGAACGGGTCGCACCCGGGCAACGGGCAGGTCTTCGGACTCGCGGGCACACCCGGGGAGTTGACGCCTCCCGGGCACCTACTGGCCGTCGCTTCCCAAGCCCTCCCGGGCCCAGTGCGTATGACGGCGGTCGTTCCCGCTCACCGCTGCGGGGCAGTCCCGGACTGGCCAGTCAAGGCGTCACCGGGTTCCCTCTTACGACGCCCCGCCTGGCGGACGGGGCGAACCAGTCGCGTCGCCAGTCTAGAACGGGCCGGACGGATTCCGGCGCGAAGTCCGGGATCCGCCCGGTCCGTGGGTCGGGCGGGAGCCGGTCAGCCGTCGGTGCGGCGCAACAGGTAGCTGTCCATGATCCAGCCCTTGCGCTCGCGCGCCTCCTCCCGCAACTCGACGATCCGGTCGGCGAGTTCGGCCAGCGGACCGGCGACCAGGATCTCGTCCCCGGTGCCCAGGTAGGCGCCGTAGTGGATGTGCACGCCCGCGGGGTCGATCTCCGCGAACGCGGCCTGCCCGTCCAGCATCACCACCGTGTCCTCCGCGCCGGGCCCGAAACCCTCGGCCGCCAGCCGCCGCCCGGTGGTGATCCGCACCGGCCGCGCGGTGCGGGTCAGCGTGGTGCGGTGCCGGGCCGCCAGCACGGAGACGCTGCTGATGCCGGGGACGACCGTGTACGCGAACTCCGTCCGCCCGCGCGCCAGGATCCGGTCCAGCACGGCACTCACGCTGTCGTACAGCGCCGGGTCGCCCCACACCAGCAGCGCACCCGTCCCGCCGTCCGGCACCTCCTCGACCACCGCCCGCTCCACCAGGTCCGCCCGCCGCTCCCGCCACTCCTCCACCGCCTGGGCGTACGCCGCCGCGGTGCGGTCCCGGGCCGGGTCGACCAGCTCGACCACCCGGTGTCCGGGGCGGCCGTGCTCGGCGATCATGTCCCGCCGCAGCCGCATCAGGTCCTGCCGCTCGGCGGGCTTGTCCAGCAGCAGGAACACGTCGGTGCGGCCGAACGCCTTGACCGCCTCCAGGGTGAGGTGGTCGGGGTCGCCCGCGCCGATGCCGATGACGAGAAGAGTGCGCATACCCGCGATTCTGCCTTCCGCCGCCGCCCGCCCCCGCACCGCGCCCGCCGCAGGGTGGATCAGGGCGCGGAGATGCCCGGCCGGGCGCCCGCGCCGAACGCCCAGCCCTCCACCTCGCCCGGCGCCGGCCCGCCCGGCCCGGCCGCCTGCAGGTCTTCAACGCCGAACGCGGCAGCCGACCGGCCTTCGAACGCGGCACCGGCTTCCTGCTGGCCCGCCTGGGCTCCCTCACCGCCCGCTCCTGGACGACCTTCCTCGGCGAGCGCCGGCTGACCCAGGGTCAGTACGCCGTCCTGGTCGCCCTGGACCGGCACGGCGACACGGTCCAGCGGCTCTTGGCCGAACTCGTCGCCATGGACGCTTGCAACATCGTGGCCGTCCTCGACCAGCTGGTGGACCGGCAGCTGGTGGAACGCCGCCCCGACACCGACGCCGGCTCCGATACCGGCTCCGGCTCCGGCTCCGGGTAGGCCGGTGGCCGAGGGCGCCGCCGGAGCCGGGGTCAGTGCTTGAGCGAGTCCGCGCCGCGGTAGCCGGACGGGACGCCCTCGATGAGGACGATGTCGGCGACCATGTGCCGGGTGCGCAGCGGCAGGATCTCCCGGTAGGCGGGCGAGTCCCACCAGGCGCGGGCCCGCGCGTAGTCGGGGAACTCGATGACGATCGTGCCGCTCTGGCCCCAACTGCCCTCCACCGTCTCGGACTTGCCGCCGTGGACGATGAACCGTCCGCCGAAGGGGTCCAGGGTGGCGTCGATGCGCTCGAGGTACTCGACGATGTCGGGGCCGAACTCCACCGAGTGGACCTGGGCCAGTGCGTAGGCGGTCATCTGCTGCTCCCGTGGGGTGTCGTGGGGTGTTCCGGCTGACGTCTTTGACGGTAGGCGGCGAGGGCGGGCGGCCGAATCAGTCACGTATCGGCAGACCCGCGCGGCCGCACCGGTCGTACCGGCGCCCCCACTCGCGTCCGTCCCTGTTGATCATCTGTTGATCGGCGGCTGGCAGAGTGGGGCCCGGACCGGAACCCGTCCGGTGACCGCCGTCAGCACACGTCAGAAAGCCGCTGCTCCACGATGCTCCGACACCTCAAGCCGAAACCGGCGCTCGCCGCCCTGCTCGCCCTGGCGGTGGTCGCCGCCCTGGCCGTCTGGCACCCGTGGCGGCGCCCGGCCGCACCGGCGGCGTCCGCGCCGATGGCGTTCACCACGGCGGGCGGCGGCACGGAGCCCGCCGGTACCGGGGGGAAGGCGTACCGGTACAAGGTGCGGGCGGAGGACGGGCTGGCCGAGCGGCCCGAGCAGTTCGCGGCCGAGGTGGACGCGGTGCTCGCCGACGTCCGCCGCGGCTGGTCCGCCGACGGCACCCGCACCTTCCAGCGGGTCGCCGCGGATCCGGTCGACTTCACCGTCTACCTGGCCACGCCCGCCTCCACCGACCGGATCTGCGGCCAGTACGGCCTGGACACCGGCGGCGAGGTCAACTGCGGCGCGGGCCACCAGGTCGTGATCAACGTCAAGCGGTGGACCGACCTCACCGAGTCCTACCGCGGCCGCCCCGAGGAGTACCACGCGCTGGCGGTCAACCACGAGGTCGGCCACGTCCTCGGCTTCGGCCACGTCGACTGCCCCGGCCCCGGCCTGCCCGCCCCCGTGATGCAGCAGCAGATCTTCGGCCTGCACGGCTGCCTGCCCAACGCCTGGCCCTTCTCCGACACCGGCACCCTCCTCACCGGCCCGCCCGTCCCCACGCCCCTGCCGACACAGCAGCCCTGACCCGGCCCGCCAGGCGCGCTGACGCCCCGTCGGGGCGGGGGCGTCGTACGCTCGATGCCGGAGAAAGCAGGGGGGACACCGAGACCGGAGGACGCCCGTGGACGCGACGACCCTGTACGCCGAGCTGGACCGCCGCAGTGCGGACGTCGCCGAGCAGGTGACCGCCTGGCGCCGCCACCTGCACCAGCACCCCGAACTGTCCAACCGCGAACGGGCCACGGCCGCGCTGATCGCCGAGCACCTGCGGGCGCTCGGCCTGGACGAGGTGCGCACCGGCATCGCCGGGCACGGCGTGGTCGGGGTGCTGCGCGGCGGGCGGCCCGGCGAGCGGGTGGTGGCGCTGCGGGCCGACACCGACGCGCTGCCGGTGGCCGACCTGTGCGGCGCCGGCTTCGCCTCCTCGGCCGTCGACCACGACTACCCCGGCGGCCCGTTCCCGGTCTCGCACGCCTGCGGCCACGACGGGCACACCGCGATGCTGCTCGGCGCCGCCACCGTCCTCGCCGGGGTGCGCGGACAACTGCCCGGCACCGTGCTGTTCGTGTTCCAGCCGGCCGAGGAGGGCCCGCCCGTCACCGAGACCGGCGGGGCCCGGCAGATGCTCGCCGAGGGCGCCCTCGCCGACCCCGAACCCACCATGGTCTTCGGCCTGCACCTCACCCCGCACCCCAAGGGCCACGTCGGCTACCGGGTCGGCAACCAGTACGCCGCGTCCTGCCTGGTCAAGATCACCGTGACCGGCCGCCAGGTGCACGGCTCCACCCCCTGGCAGGGCGTCGACCCGATGCCGCCCGCCGCCGCGATCGTCACCGGCATCGGCCAGCTCTACCGCCAGCTCGACGCCTACCACCCCGTCACCGTCACCATCGGCCACCTCGAGGACATCGGCCGATTCAACATCATCGGCGAGCACGTCACCCTCTGGGGCACCGTCCGCTGCGCCGTCGAGAGCGACATGGCCGACGTCCAGCGGCGCCTGACCCGCCTCGCCGAACACACCGCCGAGGCCCACGGCTGCACCGCCACCGTCGAACACCTCCAGGACGTCCCCGCCGTCCACAACCGCCGGGAGTGGCTGGAGGCCGCCCTGCCCACGCTGCGCCGGGTGGTCGGCGAGGACCGGGTCCTGGAGACCGGCGCGACCCTCGGCTACGACGACGTCTCCGAGTTCGTCAACGCCCACGGCGGCCTGTACCTCATGCTCGGCGCCCAGGACACCGAACTCGACCCCGCCGGGAACCCCGCCCCCACCCCCGGCGGCCGCGGCCTCGTCCCCAACCACAACCCGCACTTCTACCTCGACGACGACACCCTCCCCACCGGCGTCCGCCTGCACGCCCACCTCGCCGTCGACCACCTCACCGGCCGCCTGCTCCCGGCGGAGCCCCGGTGAAGTCCCGGTGACCCGCCCCGCTCACCCGCGCAACGCCCGTTCCAGCAGCGGGCGTTGGCCGGACAGCCAGGACTGCAGCCGGTCCCAGCGGGTCCAGCCGCCGTACGCGGCGAAGTAGGAGACGAACGCGGGGTCCCCGGCGGCGATCCGGCGGGCGACGAAGGTGCGGCAGACGGCGGTGGCCTGTTCGAGGGTGGTGGGGAGGGCCAGGCGGTCGGCGGGGGAGAGGCCGTAGGCGGCGGCGAACAGGCGCAGGCGGTGCGGGAGTTCGAGGTGGGCGCGGGCGGATTCGGCGGCGGTGGCCGGGTCGAGCACCGGGGCCCAGTAGCGGGCGGTCAGGGCGACGTCCCAGAGCGGGCGGCCGGGGGCGGCGAAGTCGAAGTCGATCAGGGCGGCGGCCCGGCCGGAGCGGAACACCACGTTCTCCGGGCAGACGTCGTTGTGGCAGAGCAGCGGGCCGCCCTCCGGGTCGGCGAAGTCGGCCGGCCAGGGCGCCGCCGGGTCGAACGGGGTGCGGGCGCTCGCCGCGTGCCAGCGCCGCAGCAGGCGGGCCACCGAGACCAGGGCGTCCTCGCTCAGCGCCCAGGCCGGGTAGGGCGGCAGGGCGACGTCCCCGGGCAGGAACTTCAGCCGCTCCCGTCCGTCCGCGACCGGGCCCGCCGGCAGCGGTGCGCCGGGGAAGCCGCCCGCCCGGAGGCCGGTCAGGAAGGCGTGCAGGGCTCCGGCGTGCGCGGGGGCGGGCCGTTCCACGGTGCCGCCGTGCCGCCGCACCGCGCCCGCGTTGGCCAGGCCGCCCGCCAGCAGCTCCCCCGACTCTCCGTCGTCCACGGTCGGTTCCTCCTCGGGGCAGGGCAGGGCGGGGCGGGGCGGCGCAGGGCAGGGCGGTGGGGGGGGCAGGGCAGCGCAGGGCGGTGCGGCTGCGAGGGTACTCGGGCTGCCGGGGGCGCCGACCGGCGGGATACGCGGGATACTCGAACTGACGCCGAACTCCGCGGAGGTGAGAGCGATGCCCGCGACCGCTGCCGGAACGCCCCGGCCCAATCCGGTCCGCCGACTGGCCGCCTGGCTGACCGCCAAGCACAACTCCTCGCTGGTCTTCCTGCTCGCCCTGTCACTGGGCCTGGGCCTGGTCGCCCCGCAGGTGGGCCAACTCTGGTTGCTGATCGTGTTCTCGGTGGTGTGGGGCGTCACCATCGTCGCGTTCGTCACCCAGTTCGCCGGCCGCCACGAGCACGCCCACCCGCACCACGCCTGAGCCGGCGGTGCCGGCCGCGCCCGGGCCCGGCGCCCTCCCGCGCCGGGCCCCCGCGCTGCCTCAGCTGCCGGACCACACCGTGGTGATGTTGCAGAACTCGCGGATGCCGTGACCGGACAGCTCCCGTCCGTAGCCGGAGCGCCGCACCCCGCCGAACGGGAACGCGGGGTGCGAGGCGGTCATCCCGTTGAAGAAGACCCCGCCCGCCCGCAGGTCGCGCACGCACCGCTCGCGGTCCGCGTCGTCCCGGGTCCAGACGTTCGAACTCAGGCCGAACGGCGAGTCGTTGGCGACCGCGACGGCCTCGTCCAGGTCGCCGACCCGGTACACGGTGGCGACCGGGCCGAACGCCTCCTCGCGGTGGATCCGCATCCGGGGGGTGACCCCGGTCAGCACCGTCGGCAGGTAGTACCAGCCGCCCGCCAGCGCCGGGTCGTCCGGGCGGCCGCCGCCGCAGGCCACCGACGCGCCGAGCGCGACCGCGTCCGCGACCAGTTCCTCCAGGTCGGTGCGGCCCTGCTCGGTGGCCAGCGGGCCGACCTCGGTGCCGTCGGCCGTCGGGTCGCCGACCGTCAGCGCCCGCATCCGCGCGGTGAACGCGGACAGGAACTCCTCGTACACGTCCGTGTGCACGATGAAGCGCTTCGCGGCGATGCAGGACTGCCCGTTGTTCTGCACCCGCGCGGTCACCGCCCGCTCCGCCGCGGCCGGCACGTCCGCCGAGGGCAGCACCAGGAACGGGTCGCTGCCGCCCAGTTCCAGCACCGTCTTCTTGATCTCGTCGCCCGCGACCGCCGCCACCGAGCGGCCCGCGCCCTCGCTGCCGGTCAGCGTCACCGCCACGACCCGCTCGTCCCGGATCACCGCCTCCACCTGGGACGAGGAGATCAGCAGGGTCTGGAAGCAGCCCTGCGGGAACCCGGCGCGGGCGAACAGCTCCTCCAGCGCGAGCGCCGTGCGCGGCACGTTCGAGGCGTGCTTCAGCAGGCCCACGTTGCCCGCCATCAGGGCGGGCGCGGCGAACCGCACCACCTGCCAGAACGGGAAGTTCCACGGCATCACCGCCAGCACCGGCCCCAGCGGCCGGTAGCGGACGTACGCCGACACGCCGCCCGAGTCCGCCACGTCCGCGTCCGCCGGGTGCTCGTCGGCGAGCAGCGCCTCCGCCCGGTCCGCGTACCAGCGCATCGCCTTCGCGCACTTCGCGGCCTCGGCCCGGGCCTGGGCCAGCGGCTTGCCCATCTCCAGGGTCATCGTCCGGGCGACCTTGTCGTTCGCCTGCTCCAGCAGCTCCGCCGCCCGGTGCATCAGCTCGGCGCGGTGCGCGAACGTGGTCAGCCGCCAGGACTCGAACGCCGACTGGGCCCGGGCCAGCCGGCGCTCCACACCGGCCTCGTCCAGCGGATCGAAGACCTCGACGGTACGGCCGTCGGCCGGATTGACAGTGGCGATGGCCATCGGGCCATTCCTTCCTCGACTGCCGCCCGGCCAACCGGGCGGGGGCGGACACATCGAGGGGAGCGAGGAGGTGGAGACAGGAATCGAACCCATGTACGCGGCCCTGCAAGCCGCTGCCTCGCCTCTCGGCCACTCCACCGGGCTCCCTCGCGTGACTCACAAGCTAGCAGCGGAAGGCGCGCGGACGGGCACCCGACCCACCCGGAACTCACCCGAATGCTGCGGTACGCGAGAAATGTGACGAATGGTCAGGAGATGATCGAATCATCCTCTGCCGATCGTCGGACCGGGCGACTACCCTGGGCGCCGTGCAGATCGACGACCTCAAGCGCCTCCGCAGGGCCCGCGACACCATGGACCGCGACTACGCCGAACCCCTGGACGTCACGGCCCTCGCCAAGGTCGCCCTGATGTCCGTCGGCCACTTCCAGCGCAGCTTCCGCGCCGCGTACGGCGAGACCCCGTACAGCTACCTGATGACGCGGCGGATCGAGCGGGCCAAGACGCTGCTGCGCCGGGGCGACCTGTCCGTCACCGAGGTGTGCATGGCCGTCGGCTGTACCTCGCTGGGCTCGTTCAGCACCCGGTTCACCGAACTCGTCGGCGAGAGCCCCAGCGCGTACCGGGCCCGCGACCACAGCGCCGCCGAGCACATCACCGCGTGCGTGGCGATGTACCTGACCAGGCCGATCCGCGGCACCGACACCGGGCGGCCGCGGCAGGAGGAGCCGGGGTCGGGGCCGGAGGCGCAGCCGGAGCCGGGTCCGGAGCCGGAGGCGCAGCCGGTCAGGAACGGAGAAGCACCGGCCGCGGCGGATCGGTAGCGTCGGGGGCATGGACATCAAGCTCTCGCAGTGCTTCATCGCCGTCGACGACCACGAGGCCGCGCTCGGCTTCTACCGGGACGCGCTCGGGCTGGAGGTGCGCAACGACGTCGGCTTCGAGGGGATGCGCTGGGTCACCCTCGGTTCGACCGCCCAGCCCGACGTCGAGGTCGTGCTGGAGCCCCCGGTCGCCGACCCGGGCGCCACCGACGCCGACCGGCAGGCCGCCGCCGAACTGCTCGCCAAGGGCCTGTTGCGGGCCGTCAACTTCCGCACCGCCGACTGCGACGCCACCTTCGAGAAGGTCCGCGCCACCGGGGCCGACGTGCTCCAGGAGCCGATGGACCAGCCCTACGGCGTCCGCGACTGCGCCTTCCGCGACCCGGCCGGCAACATGGTCCGCTTCGCCCAGCCCAGCCGGTAGGCCCCGGCCCGGCCGGCAGGCCCTTGCGGGCCCGGTGGGCCCTTGCCGGGCAGGTGGGCCCTTGCCGGGCAGGTGGGCCCTTGCCGGGTCGGCGGACGCCGCTCGCGGGACGACCCCGCGGGCGGCGTCCGCCGTCCTCGGCGCCGGATCAGCCCGCGAGCAGCGGGTAGTGGTCCGACAGGTCGGTGTACGTGTACGAGCTGCCCCAACTGCTCACCGTCCACGGCGCGGAGTGGAAGCGGTGCACGGTGTTGGTGTACTGCTGCGGGCGGGCGTGGTCGGCCCGGTACAGCACGTAGTCCAGGTCCTCCTTCGGCTCGCCGGGGTAGCGGTAGGCGGCGATCGAGTTGTCGACGGTGTCGAAGGAGTTCGCCCAGCCGGTGCGGGTACTGGCCGGGGCGAGGTTGCCGTTGGCCAGCAGCGCCGGGTACTCGCCGCCGTGCGAGTCGATGTTGAGGTCGCCGGCCAGCACGATCGGCTCGTCCGCCGGGATCTGCTTGGCGTCCAGGAAGGCCCGCATCGCGCGCAGCTGCCTGCCCCGGACGTCCGCGGCCTGGCCGTTGGCGCAGCCGGAGTCGGTGGACTGCAGGTGGGTGCCCACCACGTGGGTGCGCTGCCCGTTCACGTTGATCTGCGCGTAGACGAACCCCTTGTTGGACCACCAGTCCGAGCCGCAGGCGTCCTTGAACACGTACTGCTCCTTGCGCAGGATCGGCCACTTGCTCAGCAGCAGCACCCCGCCGTCCTCCGGGGTGGTGCTGCTGTAGCTGCCGGACGTCGCGTCCCAGCCGGAGGTGGAGCGGCCCACCACCGGCGTGCGGTACGGGTAGGCGCCGGCCGCCTTCGCCGCCAGCGCG
This sequence comes from Kitasatospora sp. YST-16, assembly GCF_026802215.1. Classification (NCBI taxonomy): domain Bacteria; kingdom Bacillati; phylum Actinomycetota; class Actinomycetes; order Kitasatosporales; family Streptomycetaceae; genus Kitasatospora; species Kitasatospora sp. YST-16. The sequence continues at coordinate 339,274 of NZ_CP113837.1, read as the reverse complement.
TCCGAGACCGTGTTGTCGAACGCCTCCTGGAGGACCACCACGTCGTGGCCCTGGAAGAAGTCCGCGCCGGCGATCGCCTGGGCGCGCTGGGCCTGGCCCCAGTTCGGGTAGAGCGAGGTGCTCATCAGGAAGGTGTTGTAGCTGAGCACGTCCAGCGGGGCGACGGTGGCGGGCGCGGTCTCGGCGTGCGCGGCGGTGGTCTGAGTGGTCGTCAGCAGGGCGGCCGCGGCGGCGAGTACGGCGGCGGTGCGGGCGGCGCGAAGGGCGGGCATGGAGGCTCCGGTGGGTGAGGGCCGGTCGATGTTGTGCAGTCAACTCGGGCCGCCGTGACGCGGACAAGACAGCGGGCGGCGGGCGGGTGAACTCGGCCGAAACACCACCTACCGGCGGGTAGGAACCGGCCGCGCCGGGCGCTGTCAACGGAAGGTTGACACCCCCTGACTGTCAACCTAAGGTTGCCTCATGGCAGACACCTCCGGAGCGAAGCCCTCCGTCCGGCTCGACGACCTGATCGAGGGCATCAAGAAGTCGTACCCCGAAGCGCTCGACCAGCTGTCCAACGCGGTCCTGGTCGCCGACCACCTCGGCGACGTGGCCGACCACCTGATCGGCCACTTCGTCGACCAGGCCCGCCGCTCCGGCGCGTCCTGGACCGACATCGGCCGCAGCATGGGCGTCACCCGCCAGGCCGCCCAGAAGCGCTTCGTCCCCAAGGACCCCGGCGAGGTCACCGAGATCGACACCGCGCAGGGCTTCAACCGGTTCACCCCGCGGGCCCGCAACGTGGTGATGGCCGCCCACCAGGCCGCCAAGGACGCCCGCAACGACGAGGTCCGCACCGAGCACCTGGTGCTCGGCCTGCTCGCCGAACCCGAGGGCCTCGCCGCCGCCTACCTGGTCACCAGCGGCGTCCCGCTCGACACCGTCCGGGAGGCCGCGCTGGCCGCGCTCCCGCCCGCCGTCGAGGACGCCCCCGAACTCGTCCCCTACGACGCCGGGGCCAAGAAGGCCCTCGAACTCACCATGCGCGAGGCCCTCCGCCTCGGCCACAACTACGTCGGCACCGAGCACCTGCTGCTCGCCCTCCTCGAACACGAGGCGGGCACCGGCATCCTCACCTCGCTCGGCCTCGACAAGGCCGCCGCCGAGGCCGAGTTCCTCGCCATCCTCGCCCAACTGGCCAACGAGTCCTGACGGTTCGACCCGCACACCCCGCGAGCGGCGGGGCCGCCCTGGGACGGGAGCGGCCCCGCCGCTCACGGCTGCCCGGCGACGGCCGGACGAAACGCGGTGGCCGGGCGAAACGCGGCTACCGGGCGAAACGCGGGGGCAGGGCGAAACGCGGTGGCCGGGGGAGCGGCGCGGCTACCGGGCGAGCGCGGCGAGCAGCTGGGTGGCTAGGCGGGCCGAGGAGGCCGGGTTCTGGCCGGTGTGCAGGTTGCGGTCGGCGGTGGTGAACGGCAGCAGCGGCAGGCGGCCCTTGACGTAGTGGGCGCCCTCGGCGCGCAGCCGGTCCTCCAGCAGCCAGGCGGCCTTGCGGCCGAAACTGTTCAGCTTCTCCTCGGTGTTGGACAGCGCGGTCATCCGGTAGCCGGTGAACGGCCAGGACCCGCCCTCGTCGCGGGCGGCCAGCAGCGCGGCCGGGGCGTGGCAGAGCAGCCCGAGCGGGCGGCCGGAGCGCAGCACCCGGGTCAGCAGCGCGCCGGAGACCGGGTCCTGCGCGAGGTCCTCCATCGGGCCGTGGCCGCCGGGGTAGAAGACGGTGCCGAAGTCGTCCGGGTCGACGGCGTCCAGCGCGACCGGGCGGGCCAGCTCGGCCCGGATCGAGCCGAGGTACGCGGAGACCTCGCGCAGCGTGCGGGGCAGCCCGGCGGTGCGGGACATGCTGAGCCGGTCCAGCGTCGGCGGCCGCCCGCCCGGCGTGGCCAGCGTGACCTGCCAGCCCGCCGCGGTGAACTCCCGGTGCGGGACGGCGAGTTCCTCGCCCCAGTAGCCGGACGGGTGCCGGGTACCGTCGCGCAGCGTCCAGTGGTCGGCGGCGGAGACGACGAAGAGGGCGCGGCCGGGTGCTGCCATGTCCGGAACTCCAGGGGTGCGAGGGGGCTTGCCGGGTCGAAGCTACGGCCGGGCGGGACGGGTACGGACGACGGCGCGCCGGGCGCGGACCCGGGCGGGTTGGCGGAGCTGTGCCCGGGGCGGCCGGATTCCGCCCCTCGAAACTCCGTTGACGACCCGTCGGCCCAGCCGGTTCGCTGCTGCCGGGAGCGATCCCGCGCACCCGGACGGAGAACGGAGCAGGCATGGCGTACCGACTGCAGGGCCCGGTGCTGGAGGGGCGGCTGGTCCGGCTGGAGCCGCTGGAGCAGCGGCACGCCGCGGGGCTGGCGCGGGCGGCGGCGGAGAGCCGGGACAGCTACGGGTTCACCTGGGTGCCGAGCACGGAGGAGAGCGCCGCCGAGTACGTCGCCACCCAGCAGGGGCGGGCCGCCGCCGGTCGGCTCGCCCCGTACGCGCAGGTCTCGCGGGCCACCGGCCGGGTCGTCGGCGCCACCGCGTTCTGGGACCCGCGGACCCTGCCGGACACCGGCGTGCTGTACGCCGTCGAGATCGGCTTCACCTGGCTCGCCGCCTCCGCGCAGGGCACCGGGATCAACGCCGAGGCCAAGCTGCTGCTGTTCCAGCACGCCTTCGAGCAGTGGCGGGTCAGCCGGGTCGACCTCAAGACCGATGCCCGCAACGCGCGCTCCCGGGCCGCGATCGCCGCGGTCGGCGCCCGCTTCGAGGGCGTGCTGCGCAAGTCGGGACGCTCCTGGGCGCCCGGGGAGGACGGCAGGCCGCGGGACGCCGCGGTCTTCTCGATCGTCGACGACGAGTGGCCGCAGGCCAAGGCCGCCCTCCAGGAGCGCGTCGCCCGCTACGGGACGTGACGCCACGGGACGGGACGCCACAGGACGTGACGCCGCGGGACGGGACGCCGGGGGAGTGGCGGGCGCGGCGTCACTTCCCGTGCGGGGGCGGCGGGTTGGCCGGGCCGGGCGGTGGCGGGGGCGCGCCGCCCATGCCGGTCGGCTTCCCGGACGGAGCTTTCTGCGGTGCCACGGTTCCCCTCCTCGGTGCGCCCGGCGGCGGAGCGGGCCGCCGCCGGCAGGTGCGGTCAACGGCTGGATTCCCTCCGGGCGCCGGGCTATGCGACCGCACATCCGTCCAGCTCCACCCGCCGCGGGCCGATGATCCGATCATCGGCCCGCAGCGCGGGTGCGCTCATCCCTCGGACGGGCCCCCGCCCGGCGGTCCGATCAGCGCACCGGTGCGCTCATCCCTCGGACGGGCCCCCGCCCGGCGGTCCGATCAGCGCACCGGTGCGCTCGGCCCGCCCCACGCCCCACGCGTACAGCGCCTCCAGCACCGGCACCAGGCTCTCGCCCTCCTCGGTCAGCCGGTACTCGACCGACGGCGGGACGGCCCCGTCCGAGTGCCGGGCGACCAGGCCCGCCGCCTCCAGCCCGCGCAGCCGCTGGACCAGCACCTTCTCGCTGACCCCGGGGATCCGGCGGCGCAGCGCCCCGTACCGGTGCACCCCCTCCTTCAGGTGGGCCAGCACCACCACCGCCCACTTGCCGCCGATCACGCTCAGCGACAACTCCACCGCGCAGTTGTGCCGCTGACCGTCCGTCAGTTTTCCCACCTGGCTCCCCGCCGGTTCCGCCACCGTTCAGCTCCCCCGTTCGGCTACTTACCGTGAAGTGCGTTCTTGTCCCGGGACGCGCCCTGCGGTTGGGTTCCGATCATGACGGTCGAATACATCCGCTACCGGATCGACGGGGCGCGCGCCGCCGCGTTCGAAGCAGCCTACGCCCGCGCCGCCGAGCCGCTGGCCCGAGCCGAGCAGTGCCTGGACTTCGAACTGAGCCGGTGCACCGAAGCCCCGGACCACTACGTCCTGCGGATCCGCTGGACCTCCACCGAGGAGCACCTCGAGGGCTTCCGCAAGGGCGAGCACTTCGCCGCGTTCTTCGCCGAGATCAAGCCGTACGTCGCGGACATCCAGGAGATGCGCCACTACGAACCGACCGCGGTGGCCGGCCGGGGCGGCGCCCACCCCACCCTGTACGACTGGGCCGGCGGCGCCGAAGCCCTGGAACGCTGGTTCACCCGCTTCTACGAGCACGTCGACGCCGACCCGCTGCTCGCCCCGCTCTTCGCCGACAAGCACCCCGACCACGCCCGCCACGTCGCCGCCTGGCTCGGCGAGGTCTTCGGCGGCCCCCGCACCTACAGCACCCGGTACGGCGGCCACCGCGGGATGGCGACCCACCACCTCCGCCGCGGCATCGACGAGGCCCGCCGTCGCCGCTGGGTCGCCCTCCTGACGGACACCGCGGACGAGGTCGGCCTCCCGGCCGACCCCGAGTTCCGCGCCGTCCTCGCCTACTACCTCGAGTGGGGCACCCGGATGGCCGTCCTCTACTCCGGCCCCACCCCGCCGCCCGTCCTCGAAGCCCCCGTCCCCCGCTGGGACTGGGGCCTCACCCCGCCCTACCGCGGCTGACCGGCGGCCCTTGCCGTCGCTGCTGTCGTCGTCGGAGCCGTCGGAGTCGTCGGAGCCGTCGGAGCCGTCGGAGCCGTCGCCCACTGGTGCGCGGTGCCCTGGTGCAGGGCCGAGTAGACGCGGTCGCGCAGGGCGTTGGCCTCGGCGTCGGTGAGGGTGCGGTGCAGGTCGCGCAGGACGACCTTGAGCAGCAGGTTGTGCTGGTCGGGGTGGGCGCCGAGGCGGGCCAGGGCCTGCGGGGGCAGGTCGCGGCAGGGGGTGGCGGCGAGGACCTCGACCGTCTCCACCCGGTCGGCGTCCGCGCCGAGCGCGTCCCGGACGCGGTCGCCGAGGTCCTCGGCGAGGTCGGCGCCGTCCACCGCGACGGACAGGTCGCGGCGGACCGCGGGCAGCGCGGAGACCGGCCGGTACGGGGCGAGGTCGGTGAGCTGGGCGGCGACGGCCGGGTCGGCGGAGCGCAGCAGGCGGATGTCGGGAATGCCCTTGCGCAGCATCAGCACCCGGTCCAGGCCCAGGCCGAGGGCCAGCCCGCTCCACTCCGGCCCCAGCCCGGCCCCGGCCAGCACCCGCGGGTGGGCCAGCCCGCACTCGGCGACCTCCACCCACTCCTCCTCGTCCGCGCCGCCGTTCCCACCGCCGTTCCCGTCGCCGTTCCCGCCGGCGTCCCCCTCGCCGTTCCCGCCCGCCGCGACGTCCAGTTGACGCCCCGCCAGGGTGTACGGGTGGACCCGCTCCTCGGTGCGGTACGCCGCCCCCGGCAGCAGCGCCCCGGCCAGCGCGGCGATCATCCCGGTCAGGTCGTCCGGCCCGGCCGGGAGCGGACGGCGGGTCAGGTACCACAGGTCCAGCTGGTGCGGGGTGCCGCTGTGCAGCCGGTCGATGCTGTCGCGCCGGTAGACCAGGCCGGGGCAGACCAGCAGCACCGACTCCGGCGCGGCACCGGCCGCGGCCCGCGCGGCGAGCGCCCGCAGCGCGCCCGGGACCAGCGCGCTGGAGTGGCTGCGCAGCATCCGCCGGTCGTCGACGTACCGGGTGTAGCGGGCGTCCCGGGTGATGTCGTCGGCACGGTAGTTGAGGTGGTCGTAGTTGTCGGCGACGGTCACCGCCCGCTCGCCCCGGTGCACCAGCACCTCGCACCCCCAGCGCCCGGCCAGCGCCCGCGCCGCGCGGTCGACCAGCAGTTGCAGGGCGTGCGGCCCGGCGGCCGGGTCGGTCAGGTCGCGGACGGCGAGGTCGCGGGCGAGCTGCTCCGCGGACAGGTGGCGGACGGAACCGCGGGTGGCGGTGCGGTCGGGAGCGGCAGTGCGGTCAGGGGTGGTGGACATGGCGGCCTCCGGGCCTGGTCGGAAGAGGGCAACGAGGGGGGAACACCACACCCCCCGGCCCCTGGGCACGACCCGCCACCGGGGGCCGACCCGCTCCGCCGGAGCCTCGCTACCGGCGCGACGGAACCCGCCCCCTGCGGCACCCATCGGGAGCCGGGGGGCCGGTAAATCGGCGAGAGTTCGCAACGACGGCCATGCCCGGAGTCTAGGCACCCCACCCGGCCCGCCCGCAACGCATTTACCGCCCCGGTCCACCGCCCCGCCCGGAACCCCGGCCCCGGCTAGGCTGAGCGCTTCCCCGGCGCCGGACGACACCGGCCGCCGGACGGGACCGGGCAGCGGGCGACGGACAGCAGGCAGCAGGCAACGGACAGCGGGAGGCGCGGGATGGGGACGGACCACGGGGTCGGACTGGCGTACGACGGGGTGGCGGAGCTGTACGCCAACCTGTTCCGGGGCGAACTCGCCACTCAGGAAGTCGAGTTGGCGCAGATCCGGCGGCTGGTAGAGGCGCCCGCGGTGGCCGGGCGCGGGCTGCCGGTGGGCGACCTCGGCTGCGGGCCGGGGGAGGCGACGGAGCTGCTGGCCGGCCTGGGCGTGCGCGCGTTCGGGCTGGACCTGTCGGCCGGGATGCTGGCGCAGGCCCGGCTGGCGCACCCCGGCCGGCCGTTCCTGCGCGGCTCGCTGCGCGCGCTCCCGCTCGCCGACGGCAGCCTCGGCGCGGTGCTCGCCCGCTACTCGCTGATTCACCTCCCGCCCGCCGAACTCCCGTCCGTGCTGGCCGAGTTGCGCCGGGTGCTGGCCCCGGGCGGGCTGCTGCTGACCGGGTTCTTCGCCGCCGACCCGGAGCTCGGCGACCGCGACCTGCCCGTCCCGTTCGACCACAAGGTGTCCACCGCCCACCGCTGGCCGGTGGACACCCTGGCCGGGCTGTTCCGCGCGGCCGGCTTCACCGAGACCGCCCGCACCCGGCGCGCCCCCGGCCCCGGCGAGCGCTTCCCGCAGGCCACCCTGCTGCTCACCCGTCCCTGAACCGGGGCCCGCCCCCGAACCGTGTCCGCAACCCCGTCCGCTCGTCCGTCCGCCCGTCCGCCCGTTCAGTCCGCCCAGCCCCGCCGGTGCGCCTGCCAGCCGAGTTGGATCCGGGTGTCGGCGCGGGCCAGTGACATCAGCCGGCTGATCCGGCGCTGCACGGTGCGCAGTCCGAGGCTGAGCTGCTTGGCGACGGCCGGGTCGGTGGCGCCGGAGAGCAGCAGGGCGAGGATGCGCCGGTCGGTCTCGTCGGGCTCCCCGGCCGGGACGGGGCCGACGGCCAGGTCGGGGCCGGTGCGGCCGAGCGGGTGCGCCCACTCCCAGGTCTGTTCGAACAGCACGGTGAGGACGGTGACCAGGGCGGGGGCCCGGATCACCAGCGCCACCGGGTCGGTGGTGGAGGCGGTGAGCGGGACGAGGGCCATCGAGCGGTCCGCGACGATCAGCTTGGTCGGCACGTTCTCCACCACCCGGACCTGCTGCTGCCGGTCCAGTGCCTCGAACAGCGGCCGGGCCGCGCCGGGTTCGTCCAGCGAGCGGCGCTCCAGCACCACCCGGTAGGTGACGCCGCGGGCCACCGCCGCAGTCTCCGCGCCGGTCTCGTCGGCGGCCACCACCTGGTGGCGCCCGGTCACCAGGGCCAGCAGTTCGCGCTCCGCGCCCGCCTGGAGCTGGGTGACCCGGTGGCTGATCGCGGCCCGCCCGGCCACCACCTCGATCAGGTCCCGATGGGCCCGGTCGTTCCCGGCGGCCGCGCTGCGGTACGCCTCGGTGAGCTGGGAGGCGGTCAACTCGGCCTCCTGGAGGGCGTGCCGCTGCCCGGTGAGCAGCGCCTCCAGGGCGACGGCCGGGGGAGCGGCGGTGAAGCGCCGGTCGGCGTCGGGGGCGACCAGGCCGCTGGCCTGGAGGAGTTCGAGCGCGCCGGTGGGCAGCGGGCCGCAGCGGGCGGCCAGTTCGGCCCGGGTCGCCGGGCCGTGGGCCACCAGGTGGGTGTAGACCCGCTCGGCGTGCTCGTCCAGACCTATCGCCGCCAGCACCCGCACTCCGTTCGCCGTACCGAGAACCACCCCTGTCCGGCCGCGCCTCCCACCGCCCCTCCCGGTGCCCGCGGTGCCCCGCCGACCGGGCCCGAACCCCCGTCAGGGGCCCGTCCCGCACCGTCGGTTCGCACCGGACGCACCCGGTGGCGGGTTGCCGCCGGGCGGTGATCCGCCAGCGCACATCATGACCGGTCAGCCGGGTTTTCTGCCAGGCTCACCGGCCATAAACCGACTCCTGGAGGCGTTCATGACACTGCCTGCGCGCATACGCGGCGCGATGGCACTGACGGTGGCGGGCATCCTCGCCACCGGCGCGCTCAGCACCACCGGCCAGGCGTACGCGGCCACCCCGGCCGCCCCGGCCACCCCGGCCGCCGCCCCCGCCGGACCGGCAGCCCCCGCGAGCACCCTGACCGGCCGTCAGCCCACCGCCCCGCGCACCGTCACCCTGGTCACCGGCGACCGGGTGCAGGTCGCCACCACCGCCGACGGCCGCACCAGCGTCACCGTCCTGCCCGACGAGCACGGCAACCTCCCGCTCACCTTCACCCAGCAGGAGAACGGCGACCAGTACGTCCTCCCGCAGCGCGCCTCCGCCGCCCTCGCCGCCGGCACCGTCGACCGCTCCCTGTTCAACGTCAGCTCGCTGCTGCGCCAGGGCTACGACGACCAGGGCACCGGGACCCTCCCGCTGATCGCCGTCTACCGGGACGCCCGGGCCGCCGACGCCAGCCCGCAACTGCGCGCCCGCGCCGCCGGGACCAAGCAGCTCAAGGCCGTCGACGGCGTCGCCTTCGCCCCCGCCAAGGACACCGCCGCCCGCACCTGGGACCAGCTCGTCGGCCCGGACGGCAAGGGCCGCGACGGCCTGGCCAAGCTCTGGCTGGACCGCAAGGTCAAGACCGCGAACGACGCCGAGACCCGGCAGATCGGCGCCCCCGCCGCCTGGGCGGCCGGCCTCGGCGGCGACGGCGTCAAGGTCGCCGTCCTGGACACCGGCATCGACGACCAGCACCCCGACCTGGCCGGACAGGTCGACGCCCGCCGCAACTTCACCGCCGAGACGCCCGACGAGGACGTGCACGACGCCGTCGGCCACGGCACCTTCGTCGCCTCCGAGATCGCCGGCACCGGCGCCGCCTCCGGCGGCAAGGAGCGCGGCGTCGCCGACCGGGCCCGGCTGCTGGTCGGCAAGGTCCTCGACGACGGCGGCTCCGGCACCGACTCGCAGATCATCGCCGGCATGCAGTGGGCCGCCGACTCCGGCGCCGACGTCGTCTCGATGTCGCTGGGCAGCCAGGAGCCCAGCGACTGCACCGACCCGATGTCGGTGGCCGCCCAGAAGATCGCCCAGCAGTCCAGGGCGCTGTTCGTGGTCGCCGCCGGGAACCTCGGCAGCTACCAGTCCGTCAGCTCCCCGGGCTGCGCGCCCGCCGTGCTCACCGTCGGCGCCGTCGACGGCAAGGATGCCACCGCGAACTTCTCCAGCCACGGCTCGGTCACCGGCACCCACACCCTCAAGCCCGAGATCGCCGCCCCCGGCGTCGACGTCAGGGGCGCCGCCGCCGGCGGCCGCGGCGTGTACGCCTACACCGCGATGTCCGGCACCTCGATGGCCACCCCGCTGGTCGCCGGCACCGCCGCCCTGGTCAAGCAGCGCCACCCCGACTGGGACGCCGCCCGGATCAAGGCCGCCCTGGTCTCCGCCGCGCTCGCCACCGTCCCCGGCGACGTCCAGCAGGTCGGCGCGGGCCGGCTGCGCGCCGACGCCGCCACCACCCAGCGCGTGCTCGGCGCCCCCGCCGTCGGCTTCGGCGACTTCGCCCACCCCCAGCAGAAGTCCGACACCCGCACCGTCCAACTCCCGTACACCAACACCGGCGACCGGCCCGTCACGCTCAAGCTCGCCGTCCAGCGCACCGACGGCGACGACGACTCCCCGGTCAGGGCCAAGGCCGTCAAGCTCGGCACCGACCGGGTCACCGTCCCCGCCGGCGCCACCGTCGAGGTGCCGCTGACCCTCGACCCGACCGCCAAGCTGGCCGGCGGCCAGTACGGCGACCTCACCGGCCGGGTGCTGGCCACCGCCGCGGACGGCAGCACCGTCTCCACCCCGTTCAACGCCTACGTCGAACCCGACACCTTCGCCGTCCGGGTCAAACTGATCGACCGCGACGGCAAGCCCGCCGCCCCCGACGCCGGCAGCAGCATCACCATGGTCGACCTCGGCCAGGCCACCGGCACCCGCCGGGCCCCCGACGCCAACGGCGAGATCGTCTACCGGCTGCGCCCCGGCAGCTACTCGCTCAGCGGCTACGTGGTCACCCCCGACCGGCGCGACACCACCGGCGAAGCCTCGCCCAAGGGCGTCACCGCGCTCGCCATGCCCGAACTCCGGCTGGACGAGGACACCGTCCTCACCCTCGACGCCCGCAAGGCTGACAAGATCGAGGTCAAGGCCGACCGGGACACCCGGGTCCGCAACGCGGTGCTCGAACTCGGCCGCTGGTGGGGCGACAAGTGGGTCGACTCCACCGGCGTGCGCACCGGCCTGCTGCCCGTCGAACTCTCCGCCTGGGGCTCCGGCAAGGCCCGCACCGGCGGCTTCGAGTTCGGCAGCTACCTGCGCCTGGCCGCCCCCGAGGTGGTGCTGCGCGGCGCCGGACTCACCCTGGAGCCGCACTACGCCCAGTACGCCGACGAGGCCCACCTGCCCGCCACCGGCAGCGCCGCCCTGACCGCCGTCGCCGCCCCCGCCGACCTGGCCGGCGCCGACCTCAAGGGCCGGCTCGCCCTCGTCCCCGACGACGGCACCTCCCAGCGCACCGTCTCCGCCGACGCGAAGAAGGCCGGCGCGGTCGGCGTCCTGACCTACCGCCCGACCCCCGGCGTCTTCGCCAAGAACGACATCAGCCTCGACGTCCCCGTCCTGCCGATCACCGCCGACCAGGCCGCCGCCCTCAAGACCGCCCTCGGCACCGGCACCACCACCCTCACCTGGACCTCCACCCCCGACAGCCCCGACGTCTACAACCTGGCCTTCCACGACACCGGCTCCATCGCGGGCCGGCAGGACCACACCGTCCGCGACCGCGACCTCGCCACCGTCACCGAGGACTGGCACGCCCTCGGCACCCCCGTCCGGATGACCGACTACACCAGCGTCGAACGCCCCTGGAACCCGTACGCGGCCCAGGCCGTCGCCCAGGGCCTGGTCGCCGCCCCGTCCGTCCGCACCGCCCGCTACACCGCCGACGACACCACCTGGCTGCACGACGCCCAGAGCAGCTGGCCGTTCAACGAGTTCATGCAGGACCTGCCGCGCCGCTACCAGGCCGGACAGCAGCGCACCGAACAGTGGTACCGCGGCGTGCTGCGCCCCACCGCCGGACGCGACACCGACGGCTCCCCGCTGCTGATCGGCGAACGCCAGGCCGACCTGATCGGCGTCGACTTCAGCCGCTCGCTGTGGGGCGACGGAAACACCGACCACACCGGCTCGATGGCCTACTTCGGCGACGGCGCCGCCGTCGAACTGTTCAGCGGCGGCCAATCGCTCGGCCGCTCCTGGTTCGGCCCCTCCAACGTCTGGGAGATCCCGGCCGAAGCCCGCGACTACACCCTGGTCCTCGAACAGCAGCGGTTCTACCACCGCGACCTGTGGCAGCGCTCCACCGCCGTCCGCACCGAGTTCGGCTTCCGCTCGGCCGGCGACCCCGCCGCCTACTCGCAGTCCCTGCCGCTGCTCCTCCCCGACTACCGGCTCGACCTGGACGGCGACAACACCGCCCCCGCCGCCCCGGTCCGGATCACCCTCACCGCCACCGGCCAGCACGGCTACACCCCCGCCCCGCTGACCGGCGCCCGGCTCTCCTACTCCTACGACGGCGGCACCACCTGGACCGACGCCCCCGTCGGCCCCGACCGCACCGCCACCCTCGACCACACCGGCGCCACCGGGAAGACCGTCACCCTGCGCACCACCCTGACCGCGGCCGACGGCGCCACCGTGACCCAGACCGTCACCGACGCGTACGCCGTGCGCTGACGAGCCGTCACTGACGGGCGCGCCGTTCGCTGACGCACCGTCACCCCGCAGGCCCGGGGCTGGCCGCCAGGAGGGGCATCTCCCGGCGGCCCGCCCCGCTGTGCCGTCCGCCCCCGCGCGGCCCGCTCAGGCGGCCAGCCACGGGGCGAACTGCTCGGCCACCAGCGCGGCCACCGCCGGGGCGTCGCGGGTGCCGTCCACCTCGATGACCCGGACGCCCAGCCGGCGGGCGCCGCGCACGGCGTCCTCGGCCACCAGCCGGTCCCGGGCCACCCGGTTGGCCTGCGCGCGGCCCGGGTCCGACACCCGGGCGCCGATCGCCCCGGCCCGCGGCAGGGTGCGGAGCTGGTGCTGCCGGAACTCCTCGGTGGGGACCAGGACGACCATCCGCCGGGGCGTGTCGAGCAGCGGCGCGACCAGCTCCGGCCGCAGCCCCCACCCCTCGGCCAGCACCGGCCGGACCGAGAACAGCCCGCCCAGGTCGTCCCGCACCCACCCGAACCGGTCCGGGAACCCGGCCAGCACCTCGGCCGCCATCTCCTCCGGCTCGCGCGCCGACCAGACCAGGTCGGGCGCCGGATCCGCCACCGCCACCCCCGCCGCGACCCGCCGGGCGACCCGGCGGTCCTGGTGCCCGCGGGCGTCGTGCCAGTCGTAGTGGTACACCGTCAGCCCGTGCGCCTCGGCCACCAGTTGCGCCACCGTGCTCTTGCCCGCCCACTGCGCGCCGCCGATCCACAGTGCCCGGCGCAGCGTCCCGTACGGATCCCGGACGTCCGTCATCGCTTCCTCCCGTTCGGGTGCGGCAGCGGCTGCCGCCCCGGAGAAGAGTGTCCGGGTTCGTCCGGGAAAATTGCAGTCTTGTTCTGCGCGCCGGTTTGCCGCAGAGTGGAATCAGGGGGAGTGCGGCTCGCGCAGGAACTCGCCCACCAGGCGCAGCAGTTCGGCCGACTGCTCCAGGTGCACGTCATGGCCCGCGCCCCGCACGCTGACCGCGCGGACCTCCGGCCGCAGGGCCAGCATCCGGTCCGCCTCGGCGGGCGGGATGATGCCGCCCTGGCCGAGCACCAGCAGGGTCGGGCAGGTCAGCGCGGCCCAGTCGGCCCAGTGGTCGCGGGCGGCGATCCCGGCCAGCGAGTCGACCAGCACCTCGGGGTCGAAGCGCGGCCACCAGCCGTCCGGGCGCCGCTCCAGGCCGTCCGCCCAGGCCTCGCCGACCGGCCCGCCGCCGAAGAAGGCGACCGCCGCGGCCCGGTCCGGGAAGGGCAGCGGCCAGCCGCGCAGCATCCCGTCGATCTGCTCGGGCACGTCCGCGTTCCGCCCGGCGGCGGCCTCCACCAGCACCAGGCCGCCGAACCGGCCCGGGTGCGCGGCGGCGGCCAGCAGCGCGGTGTGCCCGCCGAGCGACTGCCCGACCAGCAGCGGCCGCTCCAGCCCGAGCCGGTCCGCGACGGCGAGCGCGTCGGCGACGTACGCGGCCCGGCCGACGTCCGCCGGGCGGCGGGTGGAACGCCCGTGCCCGCGCTGGTCGAACGCCACCACCCGGTGCCGGGGCGCCAGCGCCCCGGCCAGCGCGTCCCACTCGCCCGCGTGCCCCGCCAGCCCGTGCAGCAGCAGCACCGGCCGCGCCCCCGGCCCGCCCGCCCAGTCCCGGCAGTGCAGCTCCACACCCTCGCGGACCACCGTCCGCGGCTCCCAGCCCGCCACCCGTTCCCCCGTTCCTGTCGGCGCCCGTCGGCCCCGGTCGGCCCCGACCTCGACCGCCGAGGATGGCACGCCGCCCCGACCATGATCAACTCTCGTGCGGCCACCGGTGCGGGTGACGCACCACCAGCACCGCCGCCACCTCCTGCCGGGCCGCCGCCCGGTACCGGTGCGGGACGTCCGCCGCCCAGGTGTGGTGCCCGCCCGGACCGACCTCGACCAGTTCCGCCCCGGCGCCCACCAGCGCGGTGCCCGCCAGGACCACCAGGTGCTCCACGGTGCCCGGCGGGTGCGCCGCGGAACGCTGCACCCCGCCCGGCCGGATCCGGATCCGGTACGTCTCCGACACCGCCGCCGCGTCCTCGAACCGCTCCAGCAGCACGGCGTCCAGCACCCGCCCCGACACCGCCGCCTCCTCGGCCGCCTCCCCGGCGGGCGGCTCGGGCGCGGGCAACGCGGCGCTCAGCGGCAGGCCGAGCGCGGTGGTCAGCGCGTACAGCGTCTCCAGGGTCGGGTTGCGGGTGCCCGCCTCCAGCCCCGAGAGGGTGGCCTTGCCGACGCCCGAGCGGCGGGCCAGCTCGGAGAGGGAGAGCCCGCGGGCCGCGCGCAGCTCGCGCAGCCGCAGCCCTATCCCCGCGGAGAGCCCGGCGCTCGCCGAAATCGGTTGATCCGTTGCTCGCACGCGGTCTATCGTTCCACACGCGGAACGTTCCGTATATGGAACGCCCGCGCCTGCCCGCCCGACCAGGAAACGCGAACGCCCCGAGGAGCCCCCGTGGAACCAGCAGCGCCCCCCGCCCTCCCGCCCCGCAGCGCCCAGGTCGCGGCCGCCCTCGCCGCCGCCGGGATCCCGGGGGAGGTCCACCTGCTCGCCGACTCCGCCCGCACCGCCGCCGAGGCCGCCGCCGCGCTCGGCTGCGAGGTCGGCGCGATCGCCAACAGCCTGGTGTTCCTCTCCGACGGCGAGCCCGTTCTGGTCCTCACCAGCGGCCGCCACCGGGTCGACACCGCCGCCCTCGCCGCCCGCTGGGGCCGCGGCCCGCTCCGCCGGGCCACCCCCGAGCAGGTCCGCGAGGCCACCGGCCAGGCCATCGGCGGCGTCGCCCCCACCGGCCACCCGCGCCCGCTGCCGACCGTCGTCGACCTCGCCCTCACCGACTACCCCCGCGTCTGGGCCGCCGCCGGCACCCCGCACACGGTCTTCCCGACCACCGCCGACGAACTCCTGCGCCTCACCGGCGGCACCCTGCTCCCGGTCACCGCGAGCCAGGCCCAGGGCTAGGTCCGTACGGCGACCGGCGAGGAGGCGCCGGGGACGCGCAGGGCGGGGGAGCCGGTGCCGTCGGCGGGGACGGTCCAGAGGTCGCTGCCGCGGCCGTTGCCCGCGGGGAGGGCGTAGCCGAGGGTGTCGCCGTCCAGCCAGGCGGCCTGGTCGTCGACGCTGCGGGTCTCGGCGAGCGGGTGCTCGCGCAGGTCGGCGAGGTCGAGGACGTACAGCCGCCACGGGGCGGCCGGGTCGTCGGAGACCTTCTTCTTGAAGGCGAGCCGGGTGCCGTCCGGGGAGAGCGACGGGCACTCGACGTTCTCCCGCAGGGTGCGGGCGGACCAGCCCGCGAGGTCGCCCTCGACCAGGTGGGTGCGGCCGCGGGTGGAGACCGTGGCGTAGAACCGGTTGTCGTCGGCGGCGAAACCGACGCCCCAGTAGTTGACGTCCGCGGCGTGGTAGCGGACGCCGTCCACGGTCAGCGGGATGTCCTCGATCGACTTGATCAGGTAGCCGGAGCGCAGGTCCAGGACGGAGGTGCGGGTGGAGAAGCCGCTGACGGCGTAGGAGTCGCCGACGGCGAAGGCCGTCCAGGAGAGCAGGTTGCCGGAGGCGGAGACCCGGGCCCGGTTCGGGACGCCGGGCACGACGACGCTCTGCAGCCGGGTGAACTCCCGGTCGTAGACGACGGCTTCGGTGCGGACCGGGGTGCCGGGCAGCGCCCGCAGGCACAGCGCGCGCTCGCCCCCGGCGTAGAAGCGCTCGCAGGACGGCCCGCCGACCGGCCCGCCCTCCCGGGCCACCCGCCCGCTGGCGGCGTCCCGGTAGTAGAGCCCGGGCCGGTCGAGGGCGAACGAGGCATCGGCCGCCACGTCCCGGCGCGCCCCGCCGCGCTCGCGGGCGTGCAGCACGTACCCGAGCGAACCGCCGAGCAGCGCGAGCAGGGCGACCCCCAGCACCACCGACCGCCACACCGGGAACCGCCACCCCGCCGCCTCGTCCTCCGCCACCCCGTCCTCCGCCACCCGGTCCTCAGCCTTCGCTCCGGGCCTGTCGACCGTGGTCATGAAACCTTCCCTTCGGGCAGGACGCGGCGGGCCGCGAGCAGGGCGGCGGCCAGGGTGAGGGCGGCGGCGGCCAGGGCGGGGCGGGTGCCCCACCAGGTCCAGGCCGCGCCGAAGCCGGCGGCGCCGACCAGCCGGGCCAGGGCCTGGCCGGTCTGGACGACGGCGAGTGCGCCGGCCCGGCCGGCGGCGGGCAGGACGGGTCCGGCCAGTGCCATCAGGACGCCGTCGGTGGCGGCGTAGAAGACGCCGAGCAGGACGAGCACCAGGGCGAGGGTGGCCCAGCCGGCCGGGACGAGCAGCAGCAGGTAGCCGGCCAGCAGGGCGAGGTGCCCGGCGAGGAACGGCGCGCGCCGCCCGGTGCGGTCGGCGAGCCGTCCGGCGGGGACGGCCAGCAGCAGGTAGCAGGCGGCGGAGCCGAGCGGCAGCAGCGGGAAGACCTCGGGCGGCAGGCCGAGGACGCGCTGCAGCAGCAGGTAGAGGAAGGAGTCGCCGACGGTGGCGGCGCCGAGCAGCATGGCGGCGCCGGTGATCCGCCGCAGCGCGGGCTCGCGCAGCAGTTGACGGACCGTCGGCCGGTCGGCCCGGGCTGCGGGCCCGGCCGGGGTACCGCCACCGGAGCCGTCGCGGACGAACAGCACCAGCACCAGCACGCCGAGCAGCCCGGTGGCGAAGGAGACCGCGAAGACGGCGTCGTACGCGTCGGCGGCGGCCCAGAGCACGGCGAAGGCGGCCAGCGGGCCGAGCAGGGCGCCGGTGGTGTCCATGGCGCGGTGCACGCCGAAGGCGCGGCCGAGGTCGGCGGGCGGCGTGCTGAGCGAGATCAGCGCGTCCCGGGGCGCGGTGCGCACGCCCTTGCCGAGCCGGTCGGCGGCGAGCGCGGCGGCGATGCCGGTGGCGGCGCCGCCGGCCAGCAGCAGGCCGAGCCGGGAGAGCGCGGAGAGCAGGTAGCCGGCCCCGGCGACGGCCTTGTGCCGGCCGCCGCCGCGGTCGGCGAGCCGTCCGCCGAGCAGCCGGACCAGTGCGGTGGCGCCGTTGAACAGGCCGTCGAGGAAGCCGAACTGGAGGGGTGACAGGCCGAGGCCGAGCACCAGGTAGAGCGGCAGCACGGCGGTGACCATCTCCGAGGAGACGTCGGTGACCAGGCTGACCGCCCCGAGCGCGAGGACGGTGCCGGGGACCCGCCGCCCCGCCCCGGTGCGGGGGCGGGACGGCGCGTCCGGTCGGCGGCCGGTGGTGGCCAGGTACATCATCAGTGGCAGCTGTAGGTCGGGCTGGTGTCCTTGACCTGGCCGTCGGTGCCGACGTAGGTCCAGCTGTAGCCGGTGTCGGTGAAGTCGAGCTTCAGGACGCCGTAGTCGCCGCTGATCCGCTTCTGGCTGTTGGGCTGGACCTGCTCGATCGGGTAGGGCTCGGCGCCGCCCGTGCCGCCGACGATCTCGACCATGCCGTCGGCGGTGGCCTTCCCGTCCGGGTCCTGCGGGGCGAAGCGCTCGTAGTGGTGGTCGTGGCCGTTGAGGACCAGGTCGGCCCCGGCGGCGTAGAGGATCTTCCAGACCGGCTTGGAGACCGGGTCGTTGCCGTGGCCGCCGGAGGAGTAGAGCGGGTGGTGCCAGTAGGCGGCGACGCACTTCTTCGCGTTGGCGGCGAGGTCGGCCTTCAGCCAGTCGATCTGGGCGCTCTGGTCGAAGGAGTTGGAGTCCAGCGCGACGAAGTGCCAGTTCCCCCGGTCGTAGCTGTAGTAGCTCTTGCCCTGCGGGTAGGCGATCGCGCCGAAGTAGGACTTGTAGCCGGACAGCGGGCCGGCCGGGTCGTAGGTCTCGTGGTTGCCGGGGACGGGGTGGGTCTTGGCCTTGAAGGCGCCCCAGGTCTTGTCGTAGTAGTTCTTGAAGTCCGACAGCCGGGCGTCGTCGTACTGGCTGTCGCCCATGGTGAGGTAGAACGCCGGGTCGATCCGCTGGGCGAGCGCGGCGGTCTTCGGATGGGCGCAGCCGCTGTCGGCGGCGGTGCACCGGTCGGCGATGTCGCCGGCCGCGACCACGGTGAACGCGCCGGTGCCCGGCGTGCCGCCGCTGGGCGAGGGGCTCGGGGAGGGGCTCGGCGTGGAGCCGTCGAACGCCCCGTAGACCTCCATCTCGTACAGCGAGTACCCGTACGAGGTGCCGCGGGCGGTGCCGTACATCCGGACGTAGCGGCCCTTGCCGGACAGGCCGGTGAACTCGTCGGTGCCGCCGTCGCCGGCCTTCTCGGTGGCGACGGGACTCCAGGCGGCGCCGTCCGCGGAGACCTCCAGCCGGTAGGCCCTGGCGTAGGCGGCCTCCCAACTCAGCTTGATCCGCGAGACGTCGGCACTCGCGCCGAGGTCGACCTGCAACCACTGCGGGTCCTTGCCCTCCGCACTGGCCCACCGGGTGCTGCCGCTGCCGTCGAACGCCTTCGCCGCGGCGTACGAGGACCCCTCGGTGGAGGACGCGGTGGCCGCCCGCCCCTTGGAGAGCAGCGGATCGGCCGCCGCCCCCGCCCGCCCGGACCAGCCGAGCAACAACCCGCCCAACAACGCGAGCACGGCGGCGTACACACCGATCCGGGCCCGCCCGGCCGTGATTCCCTGGTGCATCTGAACTCCCTGACCTGGAAGAGGGGGAGAGCTGGACACCGGCGCACACCACGGACGGGCCGCACCGGAGAAGCAGTGACCGCACACCACCGCAGCGGCCGGACCAGAGCTCTCACTGAGCGCGTCACGCCCCATCCGGTGCGGGCGCCGCGCCGAGCCGCCGTCAGCGAGAGTAGTAGAAAGTAAAGTTTCCTTCCAGTCTTGGTCATGCTCGAACTTCCGTGCGCATCACCACCGTTGGCTTCAATGCCTGACGGAGCGTCAGTCGAGGTGACGGGAAGGGGGCGTCACAGGGACGGGGCGGCAACGGCCGGGCGACGGCCGCGCGCTTCCCGCCGGTCGGCGGCCGGTCAGGCGCGGGTGCCCGGGACGCCGAGTTGGGCGGCGAGCCAGGGGAGGGCCTGGGTGAAGGTGGTGGCGCCGGTCTGCCAGGTGTGCTTGCCGGAGCCGACCGTGTCGGTGGTGCGGATGCCGTCCTTCTCGGCGGCGGTCTTCAGCAGCTTGGCGGACTCGATCTGGCCGTGCTCCTCGTCGCCCTGGCCGAAGTAGCCGGAGACGCCCTGGTACTTGCCGTGGTGGGCGCCGAGCACGGTCAGCGGGTCGTGGGCGGCCCAGGCGGCCGCGTTGCCGCCGTACAGCTCCTGGATGGTGTGGTCCTTGTCGCCGATGTACGGGCCCTTGTCGCCGGAGAAGTCGCCGAAGTGGGTGAAGCGGGTGGGGTGTTCGACGACCAGGTCGACGGCGCAGGTGCCGCCCATGGACCAGCCGGCCACGCCCCACTTGTGCGGGTCGGCGGACGCGTTGAAGGTCTTCTCGATGTACGGCGGGACGTCCTTGAGCAGGTGGCTCTCCGCGTTCCCGTGCGGGCCGTCCACGCATTCGGTGTCCACCCGGAAGCCGCCGGTGGCGTCCACGAAGACCAGGATCGGGGCGAAGCCGTTGTGCTGAGCGGCGAAGGCGTCGGCGGTCTTCACGGCGTTGCCGGAGCGGATCCAGTTGTCGGGCGCGGCGAACTCGCCGCCGATCATCTCCAGCACCGGCAGCTTGGGCCGGGCCTGGCTGCGGAACCAGGCGGGCGGCAGGTAGACCAGCTCCTGGCGGTGGGCGAAGCCGCTCGCGGTGTCCGGGATGTCGACCTGGACGATGCGCCCGGTCCGGGTCCTGCCGTGGATCTTGGCGAGGTCCGCCACGGTGATCTGGTCCGGCAGCGGCCGGCCACTGAGCTCGCCGATCGCGTCGTCGACCGTCGGGTAGTAACCGGTGGCCATGTTCACGCTGTTCGCGGCGCAGAACAGCGCCAGCAGCGCGACCGGCAGCACCAGCACCCGCCGCCACCACCGGGCGCTGCGCCAGCCGAAGCCGAGCACCGAGAACGCCCCGACCGCCACCCCGCCCCACAGCCACACCCCGAACGGGACCGGGTCGGTGATCCCGGACAGCGAGAGCACGGCGACGGCGCCGGCCGCGGTGACCGCCAGCGCCGTGCCGAGCGCGATCGGACCCCACTTGCGCCGCCAGACCCGGTCCCGCAGGCCCACCGCGGTCAGGAACAGGGCGAGGGCGGCGGCCTGGACCGTCCAGGGGAACCAGCCGTCGAGCAGGGAGACGTTCATGCGGGGAGGCTAGGCGCGGTGGATGAGAAACGAGTGAGAATCTGACCGGCAGCTGAGAACGGGCCGGCCGCCCCCTGGGAACCGAGGGGACCCGGACGGTCGGACGAGGATCGGGGTCCAGCCGGTGGGACCGGGGCCTGCGCGGCACTAGTCAGCGGGGCCGATCCGCCCGTGCAGGTCGGTGAGCAGCCGGTCGAGCAGGGTGGCGAGGTGGTCGCGCTCGGCGGGGGACAGGCCGGTGACCAACTCGGCCTCCCGGCCCAGCACGGCGTCCACCGACCGCTCGACCAGGGCGTGCCCCTCCGGGGTGAGCGCGACCAGCACCGCCCGGGCGCCGGCCGGGTCGGGGGAGCGGCGCACCAGCCCCTCGCGCTCGGCCCGGGCCACCCGCTGCGAGATCGCCCCCGCGGTGACCAGGGTGCGCCGGGTCAGCTCACGGGTCGTCAGCGCGTACGGCGCGCCGGAGCGGCGCAGCACCGCCAGCAGGTCGAGGGTGGCGGCGTCGATCCCGGCCGCCCGCAGCACCCGGTTGCGGTCGTCCGCGAAGAGCTTGGCCAGCCGCCAGATCGGGGTGACGATCTCGATCGAGTCGGTCGGCGTGCCCGGCCGCTCGCGCTGCCACGCCGCCGCGATCGCCGCCGCCGACCGCTCCCCGGGCCCGGGCCCGCCCGCGCCGCCGTCCGGGCCGCCGCCCGCTGCGCCGTCCGCCGGTTCGGCCATGGGTTGCCTCCTGCCGCTCCCGAGCCGTGTTTAGCGCTAAACGTAGCAGTCGCGGCCGCAGCGGGAAGCAGCGACCCGGCCCGGCGCCCGACCGCCCGTCGCCCGACCGCCCGCCGACCCCGGGTCAGGCGTTCTGCCGCGCCCGGAGCTCGGCCTCGCGCAGCAGGCCGGCGGTGTCGGCCAGCCGGCGGGAGGCGTTGGTCAGGGCCAGCCCGGTGTCGGGGGTGGTACGGCGCTCGCCGGCGGCCCCGGTCAGCTCCTGCACGGACTCCACCACCGCGGCGATCGCCCCCAGCAACAGGTGCTCGTCCGCCGCCGGAACGTCCTCCCGGCGGGCCCGCAACGGCGCGAGCGACTCCTCCCGGAGCCTGGCCCGCGACTCCTCCAGCCCGGTGACGGCCTTCCGCAGTTCGGCGTCCACGCCCGCTCCCTCCGCCCGGGCGGCCCACCGCCGCCCACTCCCGTCCGACCTACCCCGCCGCGGATCACCACACCCCTCCCGCGCCCCGCACGCCGCCCGCGCCCCGCACCCCTCCCACACGCCGCCCACACCCCGCGTCCGTCCAGGTCACCGCCGCCGCGTCCTTCCCGGCCACCCCCGCCCCGCCCGGCTAGCCTGGCCCGATGAGCGAGCAGCACAGCCCGAAGCGCCGGCCGCGGTACCGGGCGCTGTCGCCCCTGCGGGAGCACCTGCGCGAGGCGTTCTGGTTCGCCCCGCTGCTGACCTGCCTCGGCGCGGTGCTGCTGGCCGGGCTCACCGACCTGCTGGACCGGGAGATCTTCGCCGAGGCGTCCGCCGCCCAGACCGCCGACACCCTGCTGTCGTTCAGCTCGGCCGCCAAGAGCGTGGTCTCCACCGTCAGCTCGGCGATGCTGACCTTCATCGGCGTGGTGTTCTCGATCTCGCTGGTCTCGCTGCAGATGGCCGCCAGCCAGTTCAGCCCCCGGGTGCTGCGCCTGTACGTGCGCAGCCGCCTGATCAAGGCGACCTTCGCCACCTGCCTGGCCACCTTCGTCTACACCCTGCTCGTCCAGCTCGGCTACGACGACACCGCCGACCCGTCCCGCGCCGTCTCCGTCCCGATCGTCTCCACGGTCGTCGCGCTCGCCATGGTGATGCTCAGCCTGGCGCTGTTCGTGCTGTACGTGCAGGCGACGCTGCGCCTGCTGCGGGTGCCGCACGTGATCGACCGGGTCACCCGGGAGTCCCTCCAGGTGCTGCAGGACTACCGCTGGCTGGCCCCCGAGGTCGGCCCTGCGCCCGGCACGCCGCCGCAGGGCCCGACCCTGCTGCACGAGGGCCGCGGCGGCGTCCTGCGGGACGTCAACATCCGGTGGCTGATCCGGGTCGCCCGGCGGCACGGCACGGTGCTGCACCAGGTGCCCCGGATCGGCGACTTCATCGCCCCCGGCACCCCCACCGTGGTCGTGGTCGGCGGCACCCCGCCCCGGCCGCGCCGGATCACCACCGCGCTGAACGTCGGCGTCGACCGCACCATGCACCAGGACCTCAGCTTCGGCTTCCGCCAGCTCGTCGACATCGCCATCCGGGCGCTCTCCCCGGCCGTCAACGACCCCACCACCGCCGTCCAGGCCGTCGACCGGATCCACCAGCTGCTGGCCGTCCTCGCCCCCGTCCACCTCGGCGAGCTGCGCCACCGCGACAAGGACGGCGCGGTGCGGCTGGTCCAGCCGGTGCCGGGCTGGGAGGCCACCGTCGACCTGGCGTTCACCGAGATCCGGATCTGCGGCGCCGGCCAGCCCCAGGTCACCCGCCGCCTCACCGCCGCCCTCGACGACCTGCTGCGGATCACCCCCGAACCCCGCCGCGCCCCGCTGCTGCTCCAACGCGCGCTCCTGGAACGGGCCGTCGCCGCCGCCGTCCGCGACGAGGACAACCGCCTGTTCGCGCTGACCCCCGACCGCCAGGGCATCGGCTGACGGCCCCCGCAAACGCGAACCGCCCGGAACGGGAAGTCCCGTTCCGGGCGGTGCGGTGCGCTGCCGCCGCGAGGGGCTCAGCCGGCGGCGCGGTTGGCGCCCCGCTCCAGCGAGGCCAGGTACCGGTTGTACGCCTCCAGCTCGGCGTCGCCGTCCCGGTCGGCGGCCCGGTCCCGGCGGCGGGCCTGCCGCTCCTCGGACTTGGCCCACTGCAGGGTCAGCGCGATCAGCACGATCGCGGTCGGGATCTCGCCGAACGCCCAGGTGATGCCGCCCGCCAACTGCTGGTCGTCGTGCAGGTTGGTGCCCAGCGGCGCCATCTCGGAGGTGAAGGTGGACACCAGCTGCCCGGAGGCCATCATCACCGCGACGCCGAAGAACGCGTGGAACGGCATCCCCATGAACAGCTCGATGATCCGCATCACGAAGCCGGGGCGGTGCGGGCCCGGGTCGACGCCCATGATCGGCCAGAAGAACAGCAGGCCGACGGCCAGGAAGTGCAGCATCATCGCCAGGTGCCCGATCCGGTACTGCATCAGGAAGTCGAACAGCGGCGTGAAGTACAGCACGTACAGGCTGGCGATGAACGCCGGGATGGTGAACGCCGGGTGCGAGACGATCCGCACGTAGGTCGAGTGCAGCAGGGCCACCAGCAGCTCGCGCGGCCCCTTGCCGCTGCCCTTGCGGGCCGGGCGCAGGGCGCGCAGCGACAGCGTGATCGGGGCGCCGAGCAGCAGCAGGATCGGCGACAGCATGGACAGCACCATGTGCTGCATCATGTGCGCGCTGAACAGCACCATGCCGTAGTCGTTCAGCCCGGTGTTGGTGACCAGCAGCACCGTGCCGACCCCGGCCGTCCAGGCGACCACCCGGCCGACCGGCCACTTGTCGCCGCGCCGCCACAACCGGACCGCCCCCGCCAGGTACAGGCCGAGGGCCAGCAGGCAGAACACCAGGTAGGGCCAGTCCGGCGACCACTCCAGCGCACGGGAGAAGGAGAAGGGGGGAAGTGGTCCCCCTCCGTGGTGGTGCATCCCCGCCATGCCGTCGCCCATCGGGCGGCCCCGCTTTCGTCCATGCCGCCCGGCCCGCCGCACGCGCGGCAGCCCGACCCGACCCGGTGTGGCCCGGTCCGCTTTGGACCGGTTTCGTTCGGCCCCCAGCCTAAGCGCCGCTTACCGCGCCCCGCCGGGCGCCCCCGGCGGCGGGAGCGTCCCGGTCAGAACTCCTTGCCCAGCAGACGGTCGAAGACCATGCTCCACCAGCAGTCCTCCTCGGCGAACGCCTGCGGGTCGCGGGCTTCGAGGTACGCGCGGAGCTGCTCGGTGTACTCGTCGGCCTGCCGGTCGCCGACCGCGCCGACGTGCCCGAAGCGCAGCCCGAACCGGTACAGGAACTCGACGAAGTCGTCCAGCGTGGTGTTGACGATCTCGGCGCCCGGCTGGTCCCCGAGGGTGAGCAGGATGACGTAGCCGTCCTCGAGGTCGAGGCAGTAGCGCATCTCGCGGTTGCCGGTGGGGCCGCCGAGGCACAGCACCTTGACGACGCTGTCGCCGGTGTCCACCGGCACGAGGGTGAACGCCTCGGGCCCTCCCGGGGCGGCCAGGCTGAAGACGACGCTGAGCTCGGCCGGCAGCCCGACCTCGGCGAGCACCCGGGCGTCCGCCTCGGGCACGCCGTTGGCAGCCGCCTCGGCCCGCGGGACGGTCACGATCCCTTCGGTTCCGAAGAGTTCGGTCAGTTCGGCGTGCGTGGCCACGGTGCTCCTGGGTCCGGCCGGCGTGCGGGTCTCCAGTATGCGGGGCCGTCCGCGCGGGTTCTCCGCCGGCACCGGAAGTCCCGCCGGGGCGTCAGCCCTTCGGCACCAGGGTGTTCTCGTTGGTGCGCCCCGCCGCGTAGTCGTCGATGTTGCGGGCGGTGGTGTCGATGATCTGGCCGACGGCGGTGCGGGTGTAGTAGGCCTGGTGGGAGGTGACCAGGACCTGGGGGAAGGTGACGAGGCGGGCGAGGGTGTCGTCGGTGATGCCCTGGATGGACTGGTCGGTGAAGAAGACGCCGGTCTCCTCCTCGTAGACGTCGAGGCCGACGCCGGAGAGGCGGCCGGCGCGCAGGGTCTCGACGAGGGCGGCGCTGTCGACGAGGCCGCCGCGGCTGGAGTTGACGAGGATCGCGTCGTCCTTCATCCGGGCGAGGGCGGCGGTGTCGATCAGGTGGTGGGTGCTGGGGAGGAGGGGGACGTGGAGGCTGATCAGGTCGGCCTGGGAGAGGAGTTCGGGCAGTTCGGTGTAGGTCATGCCGAGGTCGAGGCAGGCCGGGTTCTCGGCGATGTCCCAGCCGAGCAGGCGGGTGCCGAAGCCGGCGGCGATCCGGGCGAAGCACTCGCCGATCTTGCCGGTGCCGATGACGCCGACGGTCATGCCGTGGATGTCGCGGCCGAGGAGGCCGTCGAGGCGGAAGTCGAACTCGCGGGAGCGGTTGGCGGCGCGGGTGAGCCGGCGGTTGACGGCGAGGGCGAGGGCCCAGGCGTGTTCGGCGACCGCGTAGGGGCTGTAGTGGGAGACCCGGGCGACGGTGAGGCCGAGTTCGGCGGCGGCGTCGAGGTCGATGTTGTTGAAGCCGGTGGAGCGCTGGGCGATCAGCTCCGTGCCGCCGGCGGCGAGGACGGCGAGGGTGCCGGCGTCGAGTTCGGCGTTGACGCTGGTGCTGACGGCGGGGTAGCCGGCGGCGAGGGGTGCGGTGTCGCGGTTGAGGAACACGGCCAGGGTCCGCAGGGCGTGCCGGCCGGCGAAGGCCTTCTCCAGGAGGGGCTGCTCGTCTGCTTGGACGCCGTACGCGAGGATCTCCATGCGCCGAGGCTATCGCCGGGGGCGCGGGCGGGCGGGCCGCGACGCGCCCCCGGGGCGGGGCGAGGGGCCGTCAGACGACGGTCTCGGCCTCCTTGTAGCGCTCGGCCGGGACGGTCTTCAGCTCGGCGACGGCCTCGCCCAGCGGCACCAGCTTGATCTCGGTGCCCTGCAGCGCGGTGATGTGGCCGAAGGCGCCCTTGTGGGCGGCCTCGACGGCGTGCCAGCCGAAGCGGGTGGCCAGGACGCGGTCGTACGCGGTGGGGGTGCCGCCGCGCTGGGTGTGGCCGAGGATGACCGGTCGGGCCTCCTTGCCGAGGCGGTGCTCCAGCTCGCGGGAGAGCTGGGTGGCGATGCCGGTGAACCGCTCGTGGCCGTACATGTCCTTGGTGCCCTCCTCCCACGGCATGGTGCCGGGTTCGGGCTTGGCGCCCTCGGCGCAGACCACGATGGCGAACTTCTTCTGCCGGTCGAAGCGCTCGCGCACGACCTCGGTCAGCTTGTCGATGTGGAACGGGCGCTCCGGCACGATGATGGCGTGCGCACCGGCCGCCATGCCCGCGTTCAGCGCGATCCAGCCGGTGTGCCGGCCCATCACCTCGACGACCATGACGCGCTGGTGCGACTCGGCGGTGGTCTTCAGCCGGTCGAGCGCCTCGGTGGCCACCGAGACGGCGGTGTCGAAGCCGAAGGTGACGTCGGTGCAGGCGATGTCGTTGTCGATGGTCTTCGGCACGCCGACGACCGGCAGGCCCGCGTCGCTCATCAGCTTCGCGGCCTTCAGGGTGCCCTCGCCGCCGATCGGGATGACCGCGTCGATGCCAAGGTCCGCACAGTGCTGCTTGGCGCGCTCCACGCCGTCGCGCAGGTGGCTGGGCTGCACCCGGGAGGAGCCGAGGATCGTGCCGCCCTGGGCGAGGATGCCGCTCACCGAGTCGAGCGTCAGCGGACGGTGCACGCCCTCCAGAAGACCGCGCCAGCCGTCCTCGAAGCCGATGATCTCGTCGCCGTGGTCGACCACCCCCCGGTGGACCACGGAACGGATGACGGCGTTCAGGCCGGGGCAGTCACCGCCGCTGGTCAGGACACCAATACGCATTGCTTTGCCAACTCCCGAGCAGGATCGGACGGCCGGACTGGTGGGTGGGAATCGGACATGTCGCCCGAAACTGACCTGCTGCACAGCATACGGTTCCTGCGTCCGGCCGAGCCGAAACCGACGCGGGGGCGGCTTCCTCGACGCACCACACGTAACTGCGACCCGACCGCCGAGGAGGGTGTTGCGCCCGGGCTCTCCTATTCTCCTATGAAGTTGTCCCGCGACGGGAAGGCTGACCACATGGCGGTCAGCCGTCCACCGTCGTGACCTCGGCTTACGCGTGGATGAACGCGCAGCGGGGCCGCTCCGGCGCTACGCGGGGCGGGCCGCGGCGATCCGCTCCGCGCGCAGCGCGTCGTACCAGGTGGTGTCGGCCGGCGGCAGCGCGTTCACGTCCAGCGCCAGCTTGATCAGCATGTCGGCGACGGCGGGGTTGCGGGCCATCACCGGGCCGTGCAGGTAGGTGCCGAACACGGTGTCGCGCCAGGCGCCCTCGGTGCCGTCGCCGGTGCCGTTGCCCCGGCCGACCTGCACGGTGGCGAACGGGCTGACGCCCTCGCCGAGGTGGGTGACGCCCTGGTGGTTCTCGAAGCCGGTCAGCTGCGGCAGGTTGAGCTGCGGGCTGACGTCCGCCAGCACGTCGCCCACGCAGCGCGCGCCCTCGCCGCGGACCGTCCACACGTCCAGCAGGCCCAGGCCCGCCTCGCGCTCGCCGAGGTCGTTGACGAACTCGTGGCCCAGGATCTGGAAGCCCGCGCAGACCGAGAAGATGATCGCGCCGTTCTCGGCCGCCCGGACCAGCCCGCCGTCGTTGCGCAGCCGCTCCGCGGCCAGGCGCTGCGGACGGTCCTCGCCGCCGCCGATCAGGTAGATGTCGCCGCTGGTCGGCACCGACTGGTCGGAGCGCACGTCGATCCGCTGCACCCCGAGGCCGCGCTGCCGGGCCCGCCGCTCCACCACCAGCGCGTTGCCGCGGTCGCCGTACGTCGACAGCAGGTCCGGGTACACCCAGACCACCCGAAGGCTGCTCTCGCTCATCCTCGAAGACCTCCCGAACTGCTGCTGGGGCGCGGGCTGCTGCGGAGCGTCCCCGCCGTACTGCTGGTGCTGCTGCGGCTCGCCGTACGCCTGCTGCTGCTCGTACTGGCCGTACTGCTGCTGTTGCTGCTGCGGGTCGTACTGCTGCTGCTCGTAGGACGGCTGCCCGCCGTAGGGCTGCTGCTGTCCGTAGCCGCCCTGGTCGCCGAACTGCTGCTGTCCGCCGTAGTACTGATCGCTCATCAGGACACCACGGCCTTGCGCAGCTGCTGGAAGGCGGTGTAGTTGGCGATGGCCTCGATCCGGCCGCCCGGGGCGGCGTCCACCGCCTGGGCGAGCGAGTCGACCACCTCGAACTGCAGGTCGGCGACCTCCAGGCGGACCGCGAGGTCGAGCTTGCGCTGGCCCATCACGTAGATCGGGTGCCCGGCCAGGCGCTCGTAGTCGACGTCCCACAGCCAGGAGGTGTCGGTGCCGTCGGCGTCCATCGCGTTCACCGACAGGACCACCGGCGCGGGCGGGCCGTCGATCAGCGAGAAGGTCTCCAGCCAGCCGGCCGGGTTCTTCGCCAGCAGCAGCCGGATGTCCCGGCCGCGGTACTGCACCACGTCGTAGCGGCCGGCCACCGCGGCCACCGACTGCATCCGCTGCAGCGCGACCTGCGGGGCCACCCCGAAGACCGCCGCGACGGCGGCCGAGCTGGTGGCGTTCGCCAGGTTGGCGCGGCCCGGCAGCTGGAGCTGGATCGGCCAGGCGCCGCGGTGCGGGTCGATCACGTGGGTGCCCTGGAGCGCCCAGTGCGGGTTCGGGCGGCGGAAGCCGCACTCGCCGCAGAACCAGTCGTCGCCCGGGCGCTGCATCACGCCGCCGCAGGACGGGCACGACCAGGCGTCCTCCTTCCACGCCTGCCCGGCGGCCACCCAGACCACCTTCTTGCAGGACGAGGCGGCCCAGGTCACCAGCGGGTCGTCCGCGTTGGCGATGATCACCGCGTCGGTGTCCTTGAGCCCCTCGCGCCACTTCTCGGCCATCATCCGGGTCTCGGCGGCGCGGTCCAGCTGGTCGCGGGAGAGGTTCAGCAGCGCTATGGCCTTCGGCCGGGTGTCCCGGGCGACCATCGGCAGGTACTTCTCGTCCACCTCGATGACGCCGAACCGGGCGCCGGTGCCGCCGGCCAGCGCGCCGGTGATGCCGGCGGGCATGTTCGCGCCCAGCGCGTTGGAGACCACCGGGCCGGCCGCCCGCAGCGCCTCGGCGATCAGCCGGGTGGTGGTGGTCTTGCCGTTGGTGGCGCTGACCAGGACCACCTCCAGGTGCTCGGCGAGGGTCGCCAGCAGGTCCGGGTCGAGCTTGAGCGCGACCTTGCCGCCGATCACCGAGCCACTGCCGCGCCCGGCCTTCTGGGACAGCGCGGCGGCCATCTTGCCGGCCGTCACAGCGATCTTTGCGCGGGCGGGCAGCGAGGCGTCGCGCGCGGCTTCCGAATCGGTGCCTGGCATGCTCAGGGGTTCCTCCTTGCTGCGGCACCGCCCTGGCCGTTCGACGGCCCGCGGGCGGCGGGGACGGGCTCAGCCTACCGACTCCCGCCCGCACACTTGAGCAGGGGCGACAACCTTCGGTGCCCGGCTCAGCCCTTCGGCAGCGCGAGCGGCCCTCCCGGGCGGAGCGGTTCAGCGGGCGGGCCAGGGGGCGGGGAGCTTCTCGGCGGCCTCGGCGAGGTGGGCGGTGATCACCAGGGTGCCGTCCTCGACCTGGTAGTCGAGCGGGGCGCGGAGCCGGCGCATGGTGGAGATCAGGCCGGTGTTGGCCGAGGTGGTGACGGCGTAGACGGTGCGCACGCCCGCCTCCAGGGCGAGCGCGGCCATCCGGCGCACCAGGTCGACGCCCAGGCCGCGGCGCTGCCAGGCGTCCTCGACCAGCAGGGCGATCTCGGCGCCCTCGTCGTCCCACATCAGGTGGGCCAGGGCGACCAGGCGGCCGTGCGCGGTCTCCACGGCCAGGGTCTGGCCGTGCCGGGGGTCGAGCAGGTGGTCGAGGTAGCGGTCGGCGTCCTTGACCGGGCCGTGGTAGCGGCGGCGCAGCGACTCCGCGGAGCAGCGGGCGTGCATGGCCAGCGCGGCGGGCTTGTCCCCGGGGGTGGCCCGGCGGACGGTGAGCTCGTCGTCCTGGTGGCTGATCCGGGCGGCGACGGCCGGGACGCGCGGGCCGAGGACGGTGTCCAGCTCGACCAGGGCGCGGGCCCGGGCGAACTCGGTGGGCGTGAACGGCAGGTGCGGGCGGGAGAGTTCGAGCAGGTCGCCGCCGGGCAGCGGCAGCCGCATCAGGTGCCCGGCCAGGCCGGCCGGGGTGTCGTCGCCGCGGCCGGGGTACTGCCGGATCGTCGCGCGGCCGAACAACTGGCGCAGGGCGACCGGGAGTTCGGCGGCGTCCAGGGCGGTGCGGGTGGCCAGGGCGAGGACCTGGCGGGGGACGTCGACGAGTTCGTGGGCGTCGGCCCGGTCGGTCCAGATGTCCCAGCCGCCGGCGGCGGCGACGGCCGCGGCGAGCTCGGTGCGGGGCAGCGCGGCCGGGGTGCGGAGGATGAACTCGTCGACGGTGCAGTCGGGCAGCGGGTGGGCCTGCATGGAGACGATGTTGACCCGCAGGCCGGCCAGTGCCGTGCACACCCGGGCCAGGCTGCCGGGGGCGTCGGAGACGCTGGTGCGCAGCCGCCACAGGGCGGTCGGCTCCTCCGGTGCGTTCATCGCGCCGCCGCCCGGCGGTGCGTCCGCTCCCGGCGGGGCGGTGGCCCCGGGCGGCCCGGTCGGGTGCCGGTGGGCGAGCCAGCCGCGGAACAGCGCGGTGGCGAGCATGGCCGCTGCGGAGGCGGCCAGCAGCACCGGCCCGTCGTGGCCGTGCACGACGACGTTGGCGACCAGGTCGGCGGCCGCGACGGCGGCGAAGACCGCCGCGAGCTCGACCGTCTCCTTGCGCCAGCGGTGCCCCCGGCTCCGCCGCCGCTGCTGCTTGTCGTCGGTGACTCTGTGCTGGGTGTACGCCATGGTGTCCATGCCTGCATGGTGGCGCTCCGCTGTTTCACGATCACGAATCCCCCGTGACCTGACGGTAAATGTCTCCGCGGGCCCCCGTCGGATCGGCGCTGATCCGCGCCCGCGATCAGTTGGACGTACGGCACCGGTCCAGGAGTTCCGCTCCGGCGGACTTCACCTCGTCCAGCAGCAGCCGCAGGTCCGCCTCGGTGGTGGCGGCGTTCAGCAGGCAGGCCCGGAGCACCTCCCGGCCGCGGTACACCGCGCCGGTGACGAAGACCTCCCCGCGCTGCTGGACGGCCACCGGGAGCAGCGAGTTGAGCTTCTGCAGGCCCGCCTCGTCGAGCCCGGCCGGGCGGTGGCGGAAGGCGACGATGGAGGTCTCGACGGGTGCGACGAGCTCCAACTCCGGGTCCTGCTCGATCCATTGGCCCAGCTGCCGGGCCTGCGCGGTGCAGTGCGCGACGTCCCGGGCGACGCCGGCGCGGCCGCGGTGGGCGATGGACGCCCAGACCTTCAGCGAGCGGAACGGGCGGGTCTGCTCGGTGCCGTACTCGGAGAACCAGCCGAGGTCGCCGGCCGCGTCGTCGCGCAGGTAGGAGGGGACGAGGCTGAAGGTGCCGCGCAGCTCCTCGGCGTCGCGCACCAGCGCGCAGCCGCAGTCGACCGGCACGCCCAGCCACTTGTGCGGGTCCAGGGCCAGCGAGTCGGCCCGGTCCATGCCCGCGTAGCGGTGCGCGATCGCCGGGTCCAGGACGCCGAACGCGCCGTAGGCGCCGTCGACGTGGAACCACAGGCCCTCGCGCTCGGCCAGGTCCGCGATCGGTTCGAACGGGTCGACGGCGCCGGTGCCGACGGTGCCCGCGGAGGCGACCACCAGGAACGGCAGCCGCCCGGCCGCCCGGTCCTCGGCGATCGCGGCCGCCAGCGCGTCCAGCACGAGGTGGCCGTCGGCGTCGGAGGCGACGGTGCGCAGGTGCCTGGAGCCCAGGCCGAGCAGTTCGGCGGCCTTGCGCACGCAGCTGTGCGCCTCGCCGGTGACGTAGCCGACCAGCGGCGGCATCCCGGCCAGGCCGTCCTCGCGGACGTCCCAGCCGGCCTTGCGGGCGGCCCGGCCGCGGGCCGCGGCCAGGCAGACGATGGTGGCCATCGAGGTGCCGGAGGTGAGGATGCCGCCGCCGGGCGGGTGCGGGAAGCCGACCAGTTCGGCGATCCAGCGCACCACGGCGCGCTCCAGGTGCACGTCGGCGTGGTCGCCGCCGGCCGAGCTGGGGTTCATCGCGCTCGCGGCCAGGGTGGCGAGCACCCCGGCGGGCTGCGGGGCGGAGTTCACCCAGCCGAAGAAGCGCGGGCTCCCGTTGCCCATCGGGTGCGGCATGATCCGCTGCTCGACGGCCTCCAGCAGCCCGGCCAGGTCGGTGCCGTGCTCGGGCAGCGGGAGGTCGAGCAGCGCGGCCCGCTCCGCCGGGTCCATCGGCTGCCACACCGGGCGGTCGGGCACCGCGTCGAGGTAGTCGGCCACCAGGTCTGCGGCCGCCCGTGCGGCCCCGCGGAAGTCGTCGTTCACACCGGGCATCGTATGCGCAGGTGGGCGGGGTCGGACCGCCGCCCGCCCGCGGGAGGGCCGGGGGTCAGTCCAGGGTGCTGGACAGGCCGCCGGCCGAGCGGCAGTAGCCCTGGATCTCCTTGTTGCTGATCTGGGCGCACAGGCGGCCGGCGGCGCCCGCGGTGGTGTCGTTGACGGTGTAGTAGCTGACCAGGCCCTGGGTGCAGGCCTTGCGCTGCCAGCCGTCCTTGGGGGTGGCGCACTGCTGGGCGGCCCAGTCGGGGCGGTCCAGGTTGTACTTCATGGTGCGCGAGCCGGCGCCCCGCGAGCAGTCCTCGGCGCCTCCACTGGCCTGCCCGTTCAGGCACCACTGGAGGGCCTGGGCGAACGCCTCGGGGTGGTTGGCGTAGTCGTGCGAGGAGAGGAAGAAGGTCGGCGCGTAGAAGAAGCAGGCCGACTGGTAGAGGGCGGGCTGCTCCGGGCACGGGTAGAGCGGTTCGGCGGCGAGCTTGTCGGCGGGGAGGTTGGCCTTGGCCTTCTCGTCCTCCTCGTCGGGTGCGAACAGCTGCATGAAGACGCCCTCGGAGCAGGTGATCCGGCGGCTCTGGCTGGGGAACTTGTCGCACAGCGCGCGGGCGGCCGGGATGTCCTGCTTGGTGACGAACATGATGCCGTGGCCGACGCCGTGGATGCACGGGCCGGTGTTGGCCGGGGCGCACAGGGTGAGGATGTCGCTCTGCGGGTCCTTGGAGTTGGCGAGCATCTCCTCGACCGCGCCGTGCAGGTAGCCCGCCGCGCAGGTCTCGTGCGGGAAGGAGATCACCTTCTGGAAGTCCTGGTGGTAGCGCTCCACGGCGGCGTGCCCGAGCTCGTGCGCGATCGGGTGGCAGAACCGCACCGTGTACGGCTTGTCCTTGGAGATCTTGTCCAGGTCGGCGAGCGCCACCCCCGGGTCGGTGGCGGCCATCTCGGTCATCAGCTTGTTGCGCAGGGTGGAGCGGGTCCACACCGCCGGGTCGCCGGTGGGGGAGGGGGACGCGGCGGCGTCCGGCGCGGCGCCGGGGCGCGGGCCGCCGGGGTCGGCCGCGGCGGCCGCGGTGGCGGACTTCGGCGTCCAGTCGGTCACCATGACCGACCCGAGGCCGAGGACGGCCAGCAGGACGGCGGTGACGACGGCGAACACGCGCGGTTGCATGACGGACGTTCCCCCTGTGATCGACACGGACAGTACACGGCCCATCCTGCGGGGTGACCGCCGGAAACCCGGGCAGGGACACCGCCGACGGGATCGGAAGGCCCCCACGATCACCCGAACACCGTCCGCGTGCCGTCCGCGCACCGTCCTTCAACGAACGGCCCACATCATAGGGGCGCCCCCGCGCGCGGCCCCGACCGCCGTCATGGCTGGTGATCCTGCCCGAATTCGGGCAGGATCTTTGGCAAATGGACACTTCACGCCTAGGCTCCCGATCCGTGCCTGCCTCACCGCACCCTCATGAGGACCTGCTGGCCCACCTCGCCAGGACCACTGCGCTGGCCCCGGGGGAGGCCGCGCGGGTCGTCGCGGAGGTGCTGGCGTACTTCGCGGAGACCACCGAGGAGTACGTCCGCCGCCGCCACGGTGAGCTCCAGGCCCGGGGGCTGACCAACGACCGGATCTTCGCCCGCCTCGGCGGGGAGCTGGCCGCCCGCCGGGTGGCCGCCCCGCAGTTGACGGTGCGCCAGCTGCGGCGGATGGTCTACGGCTGACGGACCGGCCCCACCGCCTTCTCACGACTGACAGGAGCCCACGTCATGTGCGGAATCGTGGCCTACATCGGCCCCAAGGACGCGTCCCCCATCCTGCTGGAGGGGCTCCAGCGGCTGGAGTACCGGGGCTACGACTCGGCGGGCGTCGCGGTGGTCGCCCCCGCGACCAAGTCCGCCCCGGCCAGGCTGCGGGTCTGCAAGACCAAGGGCCGGGTCGCCGACCTGGCCGCCGCGCTGCCCGCCCGCTTCAAGGGCTCCGTCGGCATCGGCCACACCCGCTGGGCCACCCACGGCGTCCCCTCCGACGCCAACGCCCACCCGCACACCGACAACGAGGGCCGGATCGCCGTCGTCCACAACGGCATCATCGAGAACGCCGACGAGCTGCGCGCCAAGCTCGCCGCCGACGGCGCGCTCTTCCGCTCCGAGACCGACACCGAGGTCCTCGCCCACCTGGTCGCCGCCCACCGCGCCGAGGGCGGCGAACTGGAGGACGCGGTGCGCGCCGCCCTCAAGCTGGTCGTCGGCACCTACGGCATCGCGGTGCTGGACGCCGAGCAGCCCGACCGGATCGTGGTGGCCCGCAACGGCAGCCCGATCGTGCTCGGCATCGGCGAGAAGGAGATGTTCGCCGCCTCCGACGTCTCCGCCCTGGTCCGCTACACCCGGCAGGTCGTCCACCTGGAGGACGGCGAGCTCGCCACCGTCCGCGCCGACGGCTTCCGCACCTTCACCGAGGACGCCCGCACCGTCACCCGGCAGCCCTCCACCGTGGACTGGGAGGTCGGCTCCTACGACACCGGCGGCTACGCGCACTACCTGCTCAAGGAGATCCACGAGCAGCCCGGCGCCGTCGAGCGCACCCTCTCCGGCCGGCTCGACGAGCGCTTCGCCACCGCGCACCTCGGCGGCCTCAACCTGGACGCCCGGGAGCTGCGCGAGATCCGCCGGGTGAAGATCCTCGGCTGCGGATCCGCCTACTACGCGGGCGAGATGGGCGCCCAGCTGATCGAGGAGCTGGCCCGGATCCCCGCCCACTCCGAGCCCGCCTCCGAGTTCCGCTACCGCAACCCCGTCATCGAGGCCGACACCCTGTACGTCGCGGTCAGCCAGTCCGGCGAGACCTACGACACGCTGGCCGCCGTCCAGGAGGTCAAGCGCAAGGGCGGCCGGGTCCTCGGCGTGGTCAACACCGTCGGCTCGGCGATCGCCCGCGAGTGCGACGGCGGCATCTACCTGCACGCCGGCCCGGAGATCTCGGTCGCCTCCACCAAGGCGTTCACCTCCACCGTGGTCGCCTTCGCGCTGCTCGCCCTGCACTTCGGCCGCATCCACGACCTCTCGCCCGCCGACGGGCGCCGGATCGTCGCCGGGCTCAAGGCGCTGCCCGACCAGATCCGCGAGGTGCTCGGGCAGCAGGCCGAGATCGAGAAGCTGGCCGCCGCGTACGCCGACAGCCAGGGCATGATGTTCATCGGCCGGGTCCGCGGCTACCCCGTGGCCCGGGAGGGCGCGCAGAAGCTCAAGGAGATCTCCTACGTCCACGCCGAGGCGTACCCGGCCAGCGAGCTCAAGCACGGCCCGCTCGCGCTGATCTCCCCCGAGCTGCCGACCGTCGCCCTCGTCCCCGACGACGAACTGCTCGACAAGAACCTCACCGCGCTCGGCGAGATCAAGGCCCGCGAGGGCCGGGTGCTGGCCGTCGCCCACCGCCAGGTCGAGGCCAAGCTCGCCGACCACTGCCTGGTCGTCCCCAAGAGCGAGCCCGAACTCGACCCGCTGCTGCTCAACATCCCGCTCCAACTCCTCGCCTACCACGCCGCGGTGGCCCTCGGCCGGGACGTCGACAAGCCGCGCAACCTGGCCAAGAGCGTCACCGTCGAGTAGCCCCCGGCCCCGGCTACCGCTGCCCGGCCGCCCACCGCGCGAGGGCGGCGCGGGCCGCCCCGGCGAGCTGCGCGGTGAAGTCCGCGGCGCAGAAGGCGTACCAGGAGATGGCCTCCGGCCCGGTGCCGCCCAGGTCCGCGAGGTCCGCGGGCGTGGAGCCTTCGCAGTCCCCGCCCCGGCCCTCCAGCAGCTCCGGCCAGGCCGCCCTCGTCGTCGTGTCGCTCATGCGATGCCCTCCGGCGCCGACGGATTTCCGGACGCCGGGCCCCGGCATGGACCGCCCGCCACCGGGCAACCGCCCCGAGCGGCCGGGACGGAACGCCCGCCCCGCCGGGGCCGCCCGAACGGAGGGACGAGCATGAGCGAGCAGCGCCACGACGTCGACCTGTGGACCTACCGGGACGCGTCCGGGCACCGGGTGGGGGCCGACCTGGTCGGGTTCCACGTGGAGGCCGAGGACGGGCCGATCGGCAAGGTGGACCGGATGGCCGAGGACTTCGGGCCGCAGTACCTGGTGGTCGACACCGCCCCGTGGATCTTCCACCACCGGGTCCTGCTGCCCGCCGTGACGGTCCGTGAGGTCGACCTGGAACGGCGCACCGTCCGGGTCGACCGCACCAAGGAGGAGATCGGCGCCGCCCCGCCGCTGGTGCGGGCCGAACAGCACACCGACCTCGACCTGCGGGCCGAACTCGCCCTCTACTACGGCCCGTTCTACGGCGGCCGACTGCCCTGAGCGGCCCGCTCCACCACGGCTGGACCTCCTGCGGGCCGGGGGCCACGGCGGCTGCGCGGCTGGCTCCCGGGCTGTCCGAGCCGACCTACCTCGGCCAGCTACGGGCACGCTCCTCGCGTTCGAGGGCCGGCCGCTGTGGCACACGGCCCTCGACGACTTCGCCGATCGGTCATCGTGGTTGCGTCCGATGGCCGGGTTCCCTCCGGCCCGCAGGGCTCGACTCCCAGGGCCGTGAGGTGTCCGGAGGGGAGGGGAGCGCGCTGTTTCGAGTCGGCAGGCTGGCGGTGGGGTCGTCGGGCCGGGGCTGGACGGCGCGGCGGAGGGGTTCCATGCGGCGGGGGAGGGGGTGCCAGCCGGGTTGGCCGGCCATGTCGGTGTTGAGGTCGTGGACGGCGCGGGCGTAGGCGCGGGCGAGGCCGCGGAAGTGGAGGGGGAGGCCGGGGCGGGGGTGGCCGCTGGGGGCGATGCTGACCCAGAGGGCGTCGGTGGTCCGGTTGTCGGGGCCGGGGGGCTTGGTGGGGTCGCGGAGGGTGAGGCGTTCGCGGGCGGTGAGCCAATTGCGCAGGGCGGCGCGGGTAGTGGGGGAGAGGGGGACGGTCTCGGTGGCGGGCGGGGTACGGGGGTCGCGGTGCTGGGGGAGGCGGGTGAGGCGGAGGGTGCCGCGGTGCAGGTCGACGTCGTCGGTGCGCAGGGCGCAGAGTTCGCCGGCGCGGCAGCCGGTGTCCAGGACGGTGGCGACGACGGCGAGGATGCGGGTGCGGGCGTCGTCCTGGCCGGGGCGGGTGGCGTGTTCCAGGTGGGCGAGGAGGATGCCGCGCGGGCGGGCGGCGACCACCTCCCGGAGCGTGACGGCGGGCCGGTCGCGGTCGGGGAGGGCGAGGGGGATGCCCGCCCGGCTGGCGAGGATGCGCAGGCAGTTCTCCCGCACGTGCATGGACGCGGGTGA
The DNA here is from genome assembly GCF_026802215.1 of Kitasatospora sp. YST-16. Taxonomy (NCBI): domain Bacteria; kingdom Bacillati; phylum Actinomycetota; class Actinomycetes; order Kitasatosporales; family Streptomycetaceae; genus Kitasatospora; species Kitasatospora sp. YST-16. The sequence continues at coordinate 301,484 of NZ_CP113837.1, read as the reverse complement.
GGCGCGGTCGGGTCGGGCGGCGGGTCTGCGGCGCAGCAGGCCCTGTCCGGCGGCGGTGAGGTAGGCGTCGAGGGTGTCCGGGGCGAGGAGCGCGGCCAGGGAGCCGGCGGCGGTCGGCGGGAGCGCGCCGCGTTCCAGGGCGGTGCGCAACTCCCCGGCGACCCAGCGCAGTTGCTTCGCGCGGGAGGCACCGGTGGGCGGTTCGCAGGCGCGGTCGGCCACGGCGTCCAGGGCCGCGAGGGAGGGTGCCGCTGCCGCCGGGGTGTCCGCCATGGAGGTCACCCTAGCGCCGGGAGCGGGAGGGTCTCCGGGAGCGGGTTCCGACACCTCGCATTAAGAGGTAAATATTAATAACTGGCCTGGAGCGCGCTGTCCGTGCAGGGTCGGCGGCGTGGTGGCTGCTTTCTCCGCCCTCTCCCGTCTCGGTGGTGGCCGTCCTTCGGCAGTCGATGGCCGGGCGCTTCGAAAGATTCGAGAATTTTTCCGAACCGAAAGGGCTCGATCTCCCCCGAACTCGGCTACGCTACCGCCCGTCCACTTAGCAAGTAACGGCCCGTCAGGCTTCGAAACTTTTCGATCGGGGTGCCATGACCGGGCCGGACAGGATCGGGAGAGGGCCGTACGTGAAAACAACCGCACTGCGCCGATGGACGACGACCACGGCGGCCGTGGTCGCCACCGTGGCCCTCACCGTGACGGCCGCCGCGTTCGGCGGGTCCCTGGCCGGCCGCGCCGGAAGCGGGTCGCGCGCCGGTGCGCAACCCGCCGCCGCGGCGGACGCGGCGGGCCGCGGGCACGAGCACTGGGTCGACACCTGGACCTCGATGCCGCAGCTGACCGAGCCGGGCAACATGCCGCCGGCCCCGTACACGCAGGACGGCGCGGTGTTCGCCGACACCACGCTGCGGCAGACCGTGCACGTCACGCTCGGCGGCCGCTCCCTGCGGCTGCACGTCTCCAACGCGTTCGGCGGCGCCGCGCTGCCGGTGACGGCCGTGTCCGTGGCCCGCCCGGACGGCGGCCGGTCGGGTGCGCGGGCGATCGTGCCCGGGAGCGCGCGGGCGGTGACCTTCGGCGGGCGGCCCGGGGTCACCGTGCCGGTCGGCGCGCAGATGGTCGCCGACCCGCTGGACTTCCCGGTCGCCGCGGGGGAGACCCTGACCGTCACGATGTACCTGGCCGCCGGCCAGCAGTCGACGGCCATCACCTCGCACCCCGGCTCGCGCACCACCTCGTACATGCTGCGCGGCGACCACCTCGACGACGCCGACCTGGACGGCGCGGCCCAGGTCAACCACTGGTACTTCCTGAGCGCCGTCGAGGTGCAGGCACCGGCCGCCGACCGGGCGACCGTCGTCCTGGGCGACTCCCTGGCGGACGGCCGCGGCTCCACCGACAACGGCGACGACCGCTGGCCCGACCGGCTGCGGGCCCGGCTGGCCCAGCACGGCGACACCGCGGGCACCGCGGTGCTCAACCAGGCCGCGGGCGGCAACCGGGTCCTCAACGACGGGCTCGGCCCCAACGCCCTGTCCCGCCTGGACCGCGACGTGTTCGCGCAGCCCGGCGTCACCTCGCTCGTCGTCTCCGAGGGCGTCAACGACCTCGGCACCGCCGACGCCACCCCGGCGGCCCAGCAGGCCGTCACCGCGGACCTGATCGACGCGTACCGGCAGATCGTGCTGCGCGCCCACGCCCAGGGCATCTCCGTCCACGGCGCCACCCTCACCCCCTTCGGCGGCAGCCAGTACGACGACGCCGCGGGGCTGCGCGAGGCGTCGCGCCAGGCGGTCAACGCCTGGATCCGCACCAGCGGGGAGTTCGACGCGGTGCTGGACTTCGACCGCGCCGCCCGCGACCCGCAGGCCCCCCGCCGGCTCCGCCCCGACCTGGACGTCGGCGACCACCTGCACTTCAACCCGGCCGGCTACCAGGCCCTCGCCGACTCCGTCCCGCTGCGCCTCTTCGGCCCCGGGGCCCGCTGACCCGCCGGCCGGGCACCGGACCGCGACCCGGGAGGGCGGCGCGGGCCGCTCCTCCCGGGTCAGGGGCTGACCGCGAGGACCAGGTAGGCGCCGAGGATCGCCAGGTGGACGCCGCCCTGCAGCGGGGTGGCGCGCTTGGGGATGACGGTGAGGGTGCCGACCGCGACGGTCAGCGCCAGCAGGATCATGTGGTTGGCGCCGAGGCCGAGTTCGAGCGGGCCGGAGAGCCAGCTGGAGGCGATCGCCACCGCCGGGATGGTCAGGCCGATCGAGGCCAGCGCCGAGCCGAGGGCCAGGTTGAGGCTGATCTGGACCCGGTTGCGGACCGCGGCCCGGACCGCGGCGATCGACTCGGGGAGCAGGACCAGCAGCGCGATCACCACGCCGACCACCGCGTTGGGCAGGTCGGCGGCGGCGACGCCGCGCTCGATGGTGGGGGAGACGCCCTTGGCCAGGCCGACCACCGAGACCAGGGCGACGGAGAGCAGGGCGACGCTGACCAGGGTCTCCCTCATGGTCGGCGGTTCGGAGTGGTCGTCCATCGGGTCGACCAGCTCGCCCGCCGGGGTGACCGGCAGGAAGTAGTCGCGGTGACGGACCGTCAGGGTGGAGACGAACAGGCCGTAGATGACGATCGAGGCGGTCGCGGCGAACACCAGCTGGGTGGTGGAGAACTGCGGGCCGGGCTGCGAGGTGGTGAAGGTCGGCAGCACCAGGCTGAGGGTGGCCAGGGTGGCGATCGCGCCGAACGCCGCGCCGGTGCCCTCCGCGTTGAACACCGCGACGCGGTACTTCAACGCGCCCACCAGGATGGACAGTCCGAGGATCCCGTTGCAGGTGATCATGACGGCCGCGAACACGGTGTCCCGGGCCAGGCCGGCGCTCTTGTCGCCGCCGTCGGCCATCAGCGTCACGATCAGCGCCACCTCGATGATGGTGACGGCCACCGCCAGCACCAGCGAGCCGTACGGCTCGCCGACCCGGTGGGCGATCAGCTCCGCGTGGTGCACGGCCGCCACCACCGACACCGCCAGGAAGCACGCCACCAGCGCCACCACCGGCCAGGGCAGGTCGCGGTGCCAGGTCGCCAGGAGCAGCAGGAACGCCAGCACCGGGGCGACGGTCGTCCACTGCAGGTAGTGCGGTCGCGGGGAGGAAGCCATACGGCCGAGCTTCGCAGATGGCACCGGCCGCGCCGGGAAGTGACACTCGTGGCGGTGGGCACGATGGACGGCGAGGAGCTGCGGCGATGGTCGGACGGCGGACGGTACTGGCGGCGGCGCTCGGGCTGACGGCGGCGGCCTGCGCCGCACCCGCGGCGCAGCGGACCCCTGACGTACCGTCAGCGTCGCCGGCACCTGACGCACCGTCGTCCCCGTCGCCGTCGCCCGTGCGGCCGCCCGCGCAGCCCGACCGGGAGCAGGTGCTGGCCCGCTACGCCGGGCGGGTGCCGCAGCAGTGGGGGACCGACCTGCCGGGGGTGGTGGCCACCGTCCCGGGCGGGGCGCTGGCGCTGACCTTCGACGCGTGCGGCGGGCCGGGCGGGGACGGCTACGACGCGGCGCTGATCGGCACGCTGCGCCGCCTCGCGGTGCCCGCCACGCTGTTCCTGAACGCCCGCTGGGTGGACGCCAACCCGGGGCCGTTCGCCGAACTGGCCGCCGACCCGCTGTTCGAACTGGGCAACCACGGCACCGCGCACCGCCCGCTGTCGGTGACCGGCCGTTCGGCGTACGGCATCACCGGGACGGCGGACCCGGCGGCCGCGTACGAGGAGGTGGCGGGCAATCGGGCGAAGCTGACCGCCCTGCTGGGGCGGGCGCCGGGCTGGTTCCGGTCGGGGACGGCGCACTACGACGAGGTCGCGGTGGCCCTGGTGGGGGAGTTGGGCGAGCGGGTGGCCGGGTTCGCGGTGAACGGCGACGGCGGGGCGACGTTCACCCCCGGGCAGGTCGCGGCGACGGTGGCCGCCGCGCCGCCCGGCTCGATCGTGATCAGCCACTTCAACCACCCGGACGCGGGCACCGGCGCGGGCTACGCGCAGGTGCTGCCGCGACTGGTGGACGCCGGGCGGCACTTCGTCCGGTTGTCCGGCTGACGGCTGTGCGGCTGACGGCTGTGCGGCTGACGGCTGTGCGCTTGGCGGCCGTCCGGCCGGGGAGCGCGGCAACTCTCAGGCGATGTCGGTCAGTTCGCGGGCGCCGCGCAGCCTGGAGGAGAGCAGGAGGACGGGGGAGAGCACGGTCAGCGCGCAGGCCAGGGCGAGGGCGGTGCGGGCGCCCCAGAGCGAGACGGCGCTGCCCGCGGCCAGGGCGCCGACCGGGATGGCGCCCCAGGAGACGAACCGGACGGTGGCCATCACCCGGGGCAGCAGGGCGGCCGGGACGGTGGTCTGCCGGTAGGTGCGGGTCAGGATGCTGAGCACCACCACGGAGGCGCCGAACCCGGCGTTGCCGAGCGCGAACAGCAGCAGGCCGGGGCCGCCGGGGGCGAGCGGCATCAGCGGGGCGGCCGCGACGCCGAACAGCGAGCCGTACACCAGGGTGCGGGCGGTGCCGAAGCGGGCGGCCAGCCGGGGGGTGAGCGCCGCGCCGAGCAGGCTGCCGGCGCCCTCGGCGGCCATCAGCACGCCGACCAGGCCGGCCGGGGCGTGCAGGGTGCGGACCAGGAACAGCGGGACGACGGCCATCAGCGCGCCGCAGACGAAGTTGACGCAGGTCGCCTCGGCCAGGCACGGGCCGACCACCGGGTGCCGGGTCGCGTAGCGCCAGCCCTCGCGGATCTGGGCGCCGAAGGACGGGCGTGCGGCGCCCGGTGCGGGGCGCTCGGCGGCGGCCCGGGGCAGCGTGCGCAGCAGCGCCGCCGAGCACAGGAAGCTCACCGCGTCGGTGACCAGCGCCGTTGCGGCGCCCAGCAGTTGGACCAGCAGGCCGCCGAGCGAGGGCCCGGCGAGCTGGTTCGCGGCGTGGGTGGCGGAGGTGAGGCTGTTGCGGGCGGTCAGCTGCTCGGGCGGCACCACGGCGGGCAGGAAGGTGGAGTTCCCGACGTCGAAGACCACGCCGGCGAAGCTGACCAGCAGGGCCGCCGCCACCAGGTGCGGCAGGCCGAGCACGCCGAGCGCGGCGGCCAGCGGGACGGAGGCGATCGCGGCGGCGCGCAGCAGGTCCATGGCGATCTGGGTGCCGCGCAGCGGCAGGCGCTGCACCAGGACGCCGGCCGGCAGGCCGATCACCAGCCAGGCCACGTACCCGGCGGCGGTGACCAGGCCGACCTGGAAGCCGCCGGCGTGCAGCACCGAGACGGCGGTCAGCGGGAGGGCGATCGCGGTGACGGCGTCGCCGAGGCCGCTGACGGTGGTGGCCGTCCAGTAGCGCCAGAACGCGGCGGCCGCCCCGGCGGCGGGGGCCCGCAGCGGGCGGTCGGTGCTGGTGGGACTGGACGTGCTCATGTGGCGTTCCCCCTGGTGGCAGGCAGTGAGTTCCCTTTGGGAACTCACTATAGGTGATGCGGGGGCGACAGTGGCAAGGTGGTTCCATGCGCTACACCGACGTCGGCGACACCGACTGCTCCATCGCCCAGGCGCTGTCCGTGGTCGGCGACTGGTGGACCCTGCTGCTGGTGCGCGACCTCGCGGGCGGCACCCACCAGTTCGACGCCCTGCACGAGTCGCTCGGCATCAGCCGCAAGGTGCTCACCGCCCGGCTGCGCGCCCTGGTCGAGGACGGCGTGGTCGAGAAGCGCCTCTACCACGCCCACCCGCCGCGCTACGCCTACCACTTGACCGACAGGGGCTGGGCGCTGTTGCCGGTGCTGGTCGCCCTCCAGGACTGGGGCGGCCGCCACCTGCTCGGCGACGGCACCCTCACCGCCACCGCCGGGCCGGACTCCGCCGAGAGCCGCCGGGTGCACGCCCTGGTCGGCGCCCGCGTCCCCGAACTCGCCCTGCCCGCCGCATCGGAGAGCGCCCGCCCGCCGCTGACCGACCCGGTCGGCCGCACCCCCTGGACGGTGCTGTACTGCTTCCCCGGCGCCTACGCCCCCGGCACCCAGGGCTACCCGCCCGGCTGGGACGACATCCCCGGCACCGTCGGCTGCACCCTGGAGTCCTGCACCTACCGCGACCGGCTGGCCGAGTTCACCGCGCGCGGCGCCACCGTGCACGGCGTCTCCACCCAGCGCCCCGACCAGCAGGCCGCGTTCGCCGCCCACCAGAACATCCCGTTCCCGCTGCTCTCCGACGCCGCCCTGCGGCTGACCGGCGCCCTGCGGCTGCCCACCTTCCGGGCCGGCGGCGCCGACCGGCTCAAACGGCTCACCCTGCTGGTCGACGCCGCCCGCACCGTGCGCGCGGTGCTCTACCCGGTGCCCGACCCGGGCGGCTCGGTGGGCGAAGTGCTGGCGCTGCTCGACGAGTTGACGGCCGCCCAGCGGTAGAGCAGCACCGAGGCGAGCGCGGCCAGCGCGCACCAGGTGGAGACGAACGCCAGCCGCCACAGCAGCGCGCAGGCCAGTGCGCCCAGCCCGGCGACCCACCCCAGCAGCCGCAGGCGCCGGCCGCCCGAGCCCAGCAGCGCGCCCAGCACCGCCGCCAGGTACCCGGCCAGCAGCAGGCCGGGCGCCGGGACGCCGACCGCGTACCCCAGGGTGTGGCCGTGCACGTGCGCCGCCACCGGGTGCCGGACCAGCGCGAGCGCCAACGGGACCGCCACCGCCGCGCCCAGCAGGGTGCACCACGCCGCGCTCCGGCGGCGGGTCGCGCACCACACCGCCGCCGGGACGTACAGCGGCAGCAGCGGCAGCGCGACCACCGCCCACACCGTCCGGGCCCACGCCCAGCCCGCCCACACACCCGCCTCCACCAGCCGGTGCGCGCCCAGCAGCAGCGGCAGCGCGGCCAGCGGCAGCCGCCGGGTCGCCCCGGCGCGCACCGCCGCGGCGGCGCCGACCGCCGCCACGGCAGCCCCGGCGACCAGGTCGGCCTGCGCGCTCCAGCACATCCGGCCAGCGTACGAGCGGACGGGCCGTCAGTACGACTGGAACTCGAGCAGCCGGCCCTCCGGGTCGCGCAGGTGGGCGGTGCGCATCGTCGGGCCCCACTCCGGCCGGTCCGCGGGCGGCCGCACCGCCGTGCCCCCGGACCGCACGGCCAGCGCGTACGCGGCGTCCACGTCCGCGACCCGGCAGACGAACGCGTCGCCCCGGGGCGCGGCCGGCTCCTCGCCCAGGGCGGCCGCCATCGCGGCCCGGTCGAACAGCACCAGCAGCGCCTGGTCGCCGACGTCCCAGTGCGCGTACGGGCCCTGCGCGGAACCCTGGACGCGGTGGGCACCGAGCAGCGGCGGCAGCACGGCGTCGTAGAAGGCGAAGCAGGCCGGGAAGTCGGCGACCAGCAGGCGGGGGTGCAGCGCGTCCACGGGATCCCTCCGGGGGTTCTCGACAATCGTGGGTGTTCACCCACTATAGGGGTGAACCTATGATTACCTCCATGGCCACCCCCGACCGGACCCCGCCCTCGCTGCTCGACCTGACCACCTACCTGCTCTCCCGCACCGGCAAGGACGCCCGCACCCGGCTCGCCGACCGCCTCGCCGCCGACGGCCTGCGCCTGTACCACCACGCCGCCCTCGCCGCCCTCGCCGACCTCGGCCCGCACACCCAGCGCGAACTCGCCACCCGCCTGCGCCTGGACCCCAGCGACCTCGCCAAGGCCGCCGACCTGCTCGCCGCCCGCGGCTGGATCGACCGCACCCGCGACCCCGCCGACCGCCGCCGCCTCACCCTCACCCTCACCGCCGCCGGCCGCACCCGCCTCGCCGCGCTGCACGCCGAGGCCCGCACCGTCCAGGACGCCGTCCTCGCCCCCCTCGACCCCGCCGAACGCGCCACCCTGCACGCCCTGCTGCTGCGCCTGCACACCGCCGCCGCCCCGGAGTAGCGTGGAAGGACGGCCGTCCCTGGCGCAGCCCGGCCCGCGCAGCCCGGCCCGCGCGGCACGGCAGCGGCGGGCCGCGGAACTGATCACCCGTCAAGGCCGCCTCTTGTAGGGTGCGTTCGGGTCGGCCGGGCACCCGGCGACCCATCGACGAACCGACACGGGGACGGAGCACACGGATGCGGATCGGAATCATCGGCACCGGAACGGTCGGACGGACCCTGGGCGGCAGACTGGTCGCCCTCGGCCACGAGGTCACCCTCGGCTCGCGCACCAAGGGCAACGCCGCCGCCGAGGACTGGGCGGCCCGCACCGGCCCGCTCGCCCACCCGGGGACGTTCGCCGAGGCCGCCGCCTTCGGCGACCTCGTCATCAACGCCACCGGCGGCACCGTCGCCCTCGCCGCGGTCGAACTCGCTGGCCCGGAGAACCTGGCCGGCAAGACCCTGCTGGACGTCTCCAACCCGCTGGTGTTCGCCCCGGACGGCACCGTCACCCTCGACCCGGTCAACGACGACAGCATCGGCGAACGCCTCCAGCGCGCCCTGCCCGACACCAAGGTCGTCAAGGCGCTCAACACCGTCAACTGCGAGGTCATGGTCGACCCCGGCCGCGTCCCCGGCGAGCACCAGCTGTTCGTCGCGGGCGAGGACGCCGGCGCCAAGGCCCAGGTCACCGCGCTGCTCGGCGAGTTCGGCTGGCCCGCCGACGCCGTCCTCGACCTCGGCGGGATCGACGCCGCCCGCGGCCTGGAGATGCTGATGCCGTTCTGGCTGCGCCTGATGCGCCACTACGGCCACGCCGACTTCAACTACGCCATCCGCACCGCGCGCTGAACCCCGCGCACCGCCCCGGGGCGGGGCCCGGACCAACGAGAGGCAGCACCATGAGCGACACCACCCACCAGGCCCCGCCCCCCTACCAGCCGCTCGACGAGGACTGGGACACCGCCCTCGCCGTCGTCGCCCACCCCGACGACATGGAGTACGGCGCCGCGGCCGCCGTCGCCCGCTGGACCGGGCAGGGCAAGCGGATCAGCTACCTGATGGTCACCAGCGGCGAAGCCGGCATCGACGGCATGGACCCCGAGCAGTGCCGCCCCGTCCGGGAGCGCGAACAGGTCGAATCGGCCCGGCTCGTCGGCGTCGAGACCGTCGAGTTCCTCGGCTACCCCGACGGCGTCCTCGAGTACGGGCTGCCGCTGCGCCGCGACCTGGCCCGGGCGATCCGCCGCCACCGACCGGACGTCGTGATCACCACCAACTTCCGCGACACCTACGGCGGCGTCTTCCCCAACCAGGCCGACCACATCGCCGTCGGCCGGGCCACCCTCGACGCGGTGCGCGACGCGGGCAACCGCTGGGTCTTCCGCGAACTCACCGCCGAGGGCCACCAGCCCTGGAACGGCGTCCGCCAGCTCTGGGCGGCCGGCTCCCCCGACGGGCGGCACGCCGCCGACACCACCGACACCTTCGCCGCCGGCGTCGCCTCGCTGGAGGCCCACCGCGCCTACCTGGACGGCCTCGGCGGCGACATGGCCAACGCCGCCGAGTTCCTGGAGGGCATGAGCCGCGAGGCCGGCTCCCGGCTCGGCACCCGGTTCGCCGCCGCCTTCGAGGTGATCGCCTTCCGCTGACCCGCCCCGGCGGCCCGCCCCGGACGGCCTCGACCTCAAACGGCCTTGACCTCAAGCGGACTTGAGCTTCTACGGTGATCGGGTTCCGTCACGCAGGAGAGGCACGAGAGGGAGGGACGCATGGGCGTCGAGCTCAAGGAGTACTCGCCGCAGGAACTGGCCGCGCAGCCCGTCGGCGCGTGGACCGGCACGGCCTGCCGGCTGGTGGTCGGGGCGATCCGCGAACAGCTGGCGGTGGAGGACCTCACCCAGCCGCACTGGTGGACGCTCAACCACGCCGCCGGGAGCCCGGGCCGGTGGACCCGGGCCGCCCTGGCCGAACGGCTGGCGCCGTGGGACGACCTCGGGACCGACTTCGACCGGGTCTTCGACGACCTCGCCGCCCGCGGCTGGCTGACCGAGGACGCCGCCGGCGGCCTGGCGCTGACCGAGGAGGGCGAGGCCGGGCGCCTCCGGGCCAGGGAGCGCAACCTGCGGGTGCACCGGCGGGTGCACGAGGGCGTCGACCCGGAGGACTTCGTGACCACCATCAACGTCCTGCGCCGGATGGTCGCCAACCTGGGCGGCGACGGGAACCTGCCCACCTGATCCTCAGGACCGACCGCTGCCGTTGTTGTCGTTGTCGTTGTCGTTGTCGTTGTCGTTGTCGGCGGGGGCGCCGTCGCCGTTCTGGTGCGGGATCCGGCCGGCGGCGGCGTCCCGGGGCGGCCGGTGGCGGCGGCGCAGCCAGGTGCGGACGAGCAGGAGCAGGGCCAGGGCCGCCAGGACGGCGAACAGCAGGACCTGGTAGCGGACGGCCTGGCGGTAGAGGGTGTCGATGTTGCTGCCCGCGAAGTAGCCGACCGCCGTCCAGACGCCCGCCCACAGCGCCGCGCCCAGCACGTTGGCGGGCATGAAGCGGCGCCAGGGCATCTCGGTGGTGCCCGCGATCAGGCCGTTGGTCTGGCGCAGGCCGTCGACGAAGCGGGCCCCGGTGACCACCAGCGCGCCGCGGCGGCGGAAGAAGGACTCGGCGCGCTCCATCCGCTCCGGGGTGAGCCGGACGTACCGGCCCCAGCGGTGCACGACGGCCAGGCCGCCGGTGCGGCCCAGCACGTACGCGAGGGTGTCGCCCGCGACCGCCGCCAGCACGGCGACCAGCAGCAGCACCGGCAGGGACAGCTGCCCCGCGCCCGCGTACACCGCGGCCAGCACCAGGATGGTCTGGCCCGGCACCGGGACCACGCAGTTGTCGAGGAACACCAGCACCCCGACCGCGAGGTAGCCGTAGTGGTCGAGCAGCGGGGCGAGGTGGGCCAGCGGGCCGGGCAGGGGCGGCGACAAGGTCGGGATCTCCTCCCACCGGGCCCGGCGGGGGCCCTGGGGTCAGCGCTGCTCCTCGCCGGAACGGTGCTCGACGAGGCAGTCGGGGCCGGGGTAGACGAGGCCGGCGTGGCCGTCCTCGAAGCGGACCAGGTACGGCGGTTCGCCGTCGGTGCCGCGCACCTCGACGATCTCACCCTTGCGGTCGGTCATGCCGACCGACCTGCTGAACATGTGGACGCGGTCTCCCACGGTGGCTTGCATCGGACACTCCCGCCGGCGGGTCGGACAGGGACTTTCGGGCTCCCTTCCACTGTGCGGCGGGCACCCGGACGGCGCAATGGCGGGGTGTTCAAGCAGGCCGGCGGGGTGCTCGGCAGGCCGGCGGGGTGCTCACGCGGGCTGGCGGGGTGCTCACGCGGGCTGGCGGGGTGCTCAGCTGGCCGGCGGGGTCTGGGCGAGGTAGCTGCACACCAGCCGCTTGCACTCGGCGATCAGCGCCGGGTCGCCCGCCGGGTCGGCCCGGAACGCCAGCTTCAGCACCGCGTCCGCGCACTCCATCGCCACCCGCAGGGCCAGCGCGTACCCGGGCGCCGCGAACAGCTCGCCGCCGATCGTGCGCAGCCGGACCGCGACCGCCGCGTTGTTGTCCAGCTCGGCGTCCAGCAGGTGCAGGTCGTCGACCTCGGCGGGGACGGTGTCGACCAGGCCGAAGTCCAGGTGGCCGAAGCCCGGCACGTCGCGCTTCATCGCCACGAACTCGTCCACCGCGTGGTCGGTGAAGGACGCCAGGTCGGGCGGGCCGGCGGCCGCCACCCGGCGGGCCAGGCCGTCCAGGAAGCGGGCCAGGTTGCGTTCGGCGAGGGCCGCCAGCAGGCCCTCCTTGCCGGCGAAGAACTGGTACAGGGTGCCGATCGGCACCTCCGCGCGCAGCGCCACCTCCTTGGTGGTCAGCCCCGCCGACCCGCTCTCGTCCAGCAGCCCCGCGCAAGCGTCCAGCAGCCGCTCGTACCGCTCCTGGCTGCGCTGCTGCACCGGCCGGCGGCGGGCCCCGGCCGCCGGGGCGCGGGGGGCACGGGCGGTGGACGCGGAGGGCTGCGGGGTCATGGCGCCACTCTGCCGCATCCGGTCGGGGCGGGGCGAATTCCGACCGTTCCGGTGTGGTTGGGTGTCGGATCATGAACGAGGAGCGGGCGGTGGAACGGGTGGCGGCGCGGGCGGTGACGGTCCAGCGGGCCGGGCGGATCGAGGACGGGGCGTGCCGGCACCTGCTGGTGTGGCGGGCCGGACCGGGCTGGCGGATGGCCGGCTCCGGTGTCCTCGGCGGCGGGCTGGGCGAGCGGCACTGGGTCCTCAACGCGCAGGTCCGGGCCGGGTACGGGCGCCTCGACCCGGCCGAGCACCTGGCCGAACTCGCCGCCGCGCAGGGTCTGTCCGGGCCCGGGACGGGCCTGATGACGGCCGCCGAGGTCGACGCCTGCACCTGGGCCGAGGACGGCGGCGCCACCGCGCTGGCCACCACCGGCATCGGCGTCCCCACCTGGGCCGCCGCGCCCGAGGCCGCCGCCGGGGCTGCCGGGGCCGCCGGGGCCGGGTACGTGCCCGGCACCATCAACATCCTGGCCGTCGTCCCCGCGCCGGTCTCCGACGCCGGGCTGCTCAACCTGCTCACCACCGCCACCGAGGCCAAGGTCCAGGCCCTGCTGGAGGCCGGCTACGACTGCTCCGGCACCCCCTCCGACGCGGTCTGCGTCGCCGTCCGCACCGCCGGGCCGGGCGAGCCGGCCGAACCCTTCGGCGGCCCCCGCTCGTTGTGGGGCGCCCGGCTGGCCCGCGCCGTCCACCGCGCCGTGCTGGCCGGGGCCCGCGCCGACCGGGAGCGCCGCGCGGAGTGGGACGGCCCGCCGACCCACCCGGCCACGCTGCCGGGCTGCGGCTGCGAGGACGTCCTGGCGGGGGCGCCGAGCCCGGTGCCGTCGGGTCGGGGGCCGTCGGGGCAGGGGCCGGGGGCGGTGGTCCGGGCGCGGGGCGCGGGCTGACGGTGGGTGCTGACGGCGGGTGCTGACGGTGGGGGCTGACGACCAGTCAGGTGCCGGGGAGCTGCTCCTGGTCGATGACGTAGACCAGGGTGCGCTCGGGGGCGTCGGCGCAGTGCCGGCCGAGCTTCTCCCAGCGGGACTCGGGGCTGCGCAGCGGGCGGTGGCAGCGGCGGCAGCGGACCACGGGGGCCGGGCGGCGTTCGACGGCCGTGCCGGGGAGCGGGGGTTCGGTGCTGCCGCGCTGATCTTTCACCGGACCAGTTCACCACCGGGCGGCGGCGGACGCGAGAGGGGGGTGCGCCCGGGGCGGGCGCGGCGGGCCCGGGCGGGGTGCGGGTTCGGGCCAGATGCGGGGGTGGGCGAAGGGAGTTGAGGTGCCGTCAGGAGGCGGGCGGCACGGGCGGGGGACGAGCGGCGCAGGTGGGCGGTGGTGGTCCGGGTGGCCCGAAGTGAATGCACATGACCAACACTTGGTTGTCGAATGCACCCATCGGGCCTAGCGTCGGGGCGCCGGTGCGGTCGTACGGGAACGACCTCGCCCCCGCCGGGGCGGTGCGGCACCGGCCTGTTCGAGGAAGGGCCACCCCTCGCATGTGCGGGATCACCGGATGGGTCTCGTTCGACCGGGACCTGAGCACCGAGCACGCCACCCTCGCCGCGATGACCGCCACCATGGCCTGCCGCGGACCGGACGCCGCGGGCGTCTGGCTCGGCACCCACGTCGGCCTCGGCCACCGCCGGCTCGCCGTCATCGACCTCGACGGCGGCCGCCAGCCGATGACCGCCGAGCACGACGGGCGCACCGTGCTGGTCACCACCTACAGCGGCGAGATCTACAACTACCGGGAGCTGCGCGCCGAGTTGAAGGCCCGCGGCCACGCCTTCCGGACCGCGAGCGACACCGAGGTCGCGCTGCACGCCTACCTGGAGTGGGGCGAGGCGTTCACCGAGCACCTCAACGGCATGTACGCCTTCGCGCTGTGGGACCCGCGCAGCGAGGAGCTGCTGCTGGTGCGCGACCGGATGGGCATCAAGCCGCTCTACTACTGGCCCACCCCCGACGGCGTCCTGTTCGGCTCCGAGCCCAAGGCGATCCTCGCCCACCCCGAGGTCCGCGCCGTGGTCGACGCCGAGGGCCTGGCCGAAGTGCTCTCCTTCACCAAGACCCCCGGCCACGCCGTCTACCGCGGCATGCGCGAACTCAAGCCCGGCCACACCCTGCGGGTGCGCCGCGAGGGCCTGGCCGAACGCCGGTACTGGGCGCTCGAATCGCACGAGCACACCGACGACCTGCCGACCACCATCGCCACCGTCCGGGAACTCCTCGACGACATCGTGGCCCGCCAGCTGATCGCCGACGTCCCGCTGTGCACCCTGCTCTCCGGCGGCCTCGACTCCTCGGTGATCACCGCGCTCGCCGCGCAGGGCCTGGCCGCCGCCGGACAGGGGCCGGTCCGCTCGTTCGCCGTCGACTTCACCGGCCAGGCCGAGAACTTCGTCCCCGACGAACTGCGCGCCACCCTGGACGGCCCCTACGCGCACGCCCTGGCCGAACACGTCGGCTCCGCGCACCGCGACATCGTGCTCGACACCGCCGACCTGATGGAGCGCCGCCACCGCGAGGCCGTGCTCACCGCCCGCGACCTGCCGCTCGGCCTCGGCGAGGGCGACACCTCGCTGTACCTGCTGTTCAAGGCGATCCGCGAGCAGTCCACCGTCGCGCTGTCCGGCGAGTCCGCCGACGAGGTGTTCGGCGGCTACCTGTGGTTCCACGACCCGGCCGCCGTCGCCCACGACGGCTTCCCCTGGATGTACACCTTCGCCAGGGGCTTCGGCGGCGGCGCCGCCACCCTCAACCCGCAGTCGCTGCTCGCCCCCGGCCTGCTCGCCAAGCTCGACCTGCCCGGCTACCGGGACGCCCGCTACCGCGAAGCCCTCGCCGACGTGCCCCGGCTGGCCGGCGAGAGCGCCCACGAGCGCCGGATGCGGGAGATCAGCCACCTGCACCTGACCCGGTTCGTCCAGATCCTGCTGGACCGCAAGGACCGCGCTTCGATGGCCGTCGGCCTGGAGGTCCGCGTCCCGTTCTGCGACCACCGCCTCGTCCAGTACGTCTTCAACACCCCCTGGGCGATGAAGAGCTTCGACGGCCGGGAGAAGTCGCTGCTGCGCGCCGCCGCCCGCGACGTGCTCCCCGACGCGGTCGCCCAGCGCGTCAAGAGCCCCTACCCCTCCACCCAGGACCCGCGCTACGCCGAGGCGCTCCGCGCCGAACTGCGCGAACTGCTGGCCGACCGGGACGCCCCCGGCCGCGACCTGCTCGACCTGGCCGCCGCGACGGCCGCCGTCGCCGACGCCCCCGGCCGGGACCTGCGCAACGCGGGCGAGGTGGTGCTGCTGCTGGACGGCTGGCTGCGGCGCTACCAGGTCACGCTGGAGCTGTAGGGCGCCGGCCCGCGGCCGGGCGAGGGCGGCCCGGCCGCGGGTCGGCGGTGCGTCAGTTCGCGGGCCGGCGGTGAGTCAGCTCGCGGGGGCCTGCAGGTAGACGGTCCGGGTGTCGCTCGCGATCTTGGTGACCTGGATGATGACCGGGTAGGTGCCGTTCCGCATCCAGGCCACGCCGGCGCCGACCTCGACCGGACCGACGGTGTAGAGCTGCTCCCGGGCGGGCCGCCTCCGGTCGGCGAAGGTGTGCTCGGCGCCGTCGCAGGTGGCGCCCTGGTACATGCCGAGCGTGCCGGAGAGGACGCCCACCCCGGTGGGGAGCGGCGAGCACCGGTAGGTGCCCGAGACGGTCACGAACCCGTTGGCGTCGACGGTGCCGGTGGAGTCGAGGGTCACCGTCGCGGTGACGGTGGCGGGGGTCGTCCCCGTGGTGGCGGCCTGGGCCGGTGCGGCGGCCCAGGGTGCGGAGAGCAGCGTGACGGACGCGGCGGTGGACAGTGCGGCGGCAGCAGAGCGTCGCAAGGAACTTCTCCTCAGCAGGGGAATCGGCCCAGTTTGGTCTAGACCTGTTGTCGGAACCGTACCGGCTGCTCCACCGGGGGAGCTGTCGCACCGTCAGGAACTGCCCAGGGCAAGGGAGATGCTGCCTGATCGGGCATCCACGGCCCGGCGGGAGGGCGCGGAGGTGCAGGAGCGAGGGCGGGGGCCTCCTATCCTGGGGGCTTGCGGACCGAAGGGGGCGGGACACGTGGTGAGAGTGCTGTTGGCCGAGGACATGCACCTGGTGCGCGGCGCGCTGCGGGCGCTGCTCGCCGAGGCCGGGGACATCGAGGTGGTGGCCGAGACCGGGCACGGCGACCAGGTGGTGCCCACCGCGCTGGCGCACCGGCCCGACGTGGCGGTGCTGGACATCGACCTGCCCGGGGCCGACGGGATCGTCGGCACCGCCGCGCTGCGCGAACGGCTGCCCGAGTGCCGGGTGCTGATCCTGACCGCCCACCGGCGGGTCGAGGTGCTGCGGGCCGCGCTGGCCGCCGGGGCGGCCGGGTTCATGCCCAAGGACGCCCCGCCGGACCGGCTGGCCGACGCCGTCCGCCTGGTCGCGGCCGGGGAGAGCGCCGTCGACCCCGACCTGGCGGCCCGCGCCCTGACCGCCCCCGCCAGCCCGCTGACCGAGCGCGAGGCGCAAGTGCTGGGCCTGGCCGCGGAGGGCTGCGAGCCCCGCGAGATCGCCAAGCGGCTGCACCTCTCGGCCGGTACGGTGCGCAACTACCTCGCCGCCGCCCAGCTGAAACTCGACGCCCGCACCCGCCTGGACGCCGTCCGGATCGCTCGGGAGGCGGGTTGGTTGCCGCATCGGGGGTGAGGGCGGGTGGGGGCCGGCCTGCTGTCGGGTGGGGCTTCGTCAGGGTGGGGCTTCGTCGGGGTGGTGGCGGGGTGTCAGGGGGTGGTGGGGAGGGTCGTGGTGAGGAGCCAGCCGCCGTGGCCGTCCGGGGTGGAGGTGAGGGTGGCGCGGTGGGTGGTGGCGCGGGTGGTCAGGTTGGGGGTGCCGTGGCCGGGGGAGTGCGGGCCGGGGCGGGCGTGGTCGTTGGACAGGTGCAGGCCGTTCCGGTCCAGGACCAGGGTGCAGCGGGTGGCGCGGCTGTGCCGCAGGACGTTGGTGGTGCCCTCGCGGAGGACGGCGGCGAGCAGGGGGCGGTCGGCGGGCGGGACCTGCTCGGGGTCGCCGGTGCGGTCCAGGGCGATTCCGGCGGCGGTCAACAGGGCTTCGGCGGCGGCGAGTTCGGTGGACAGGTCGAGGACGGCCCCGTCCGCGGGGACGGCCCGCAGCTCGCCGAGGGTGCGTTCGGCGAGTGCGGCGGCCCGCTCCAGGTGCCCGGCGGACGGCTGCCGGACGGCGAGTTCGGCGCTCACCGCGACGGCGGTCAGGCCCGAGCCCAGCAGGTCGTGCACGTCCCGGGCGATCCGCCGCCGCTCCCGGGCCACGGCGAGTTCGGCCAGGGCCAGCCGGGCCTCCCGGACCCGCTGCACCATCGCGGTGAGCAGCGCCAGCCCGTAGCAGACCAGTGCGATGGTGACCACGTCGACCGCCGCCGCGCCGCTCACCGCGCCCGCCGCCAGGACCGCCGCGGCCAGCACCGGCCACCCGGCGGCGGGCGGCAGCAGCACCAGCGCCGACGCGGCGGCGAACGCCAGCAGTTGCGGGTGCGTTCCGTCCGGCCCGAACAGCACCGCCACCGCCACCGCGCACTGCAGCGCCCACGTCCAGCCGAACCCGGCCGGGCGGACGCCCGGCGGGCGGGGCAGCGAGTGCCGCACCTGCAGGCCCGTCACGGTGGCCAGCGCCGCCAGCGCGGCGGCCAGCGGGAGCGGGGCGAGGTGGCGCTCCGTCAGGTAGACCACGCCGACGGCCAGGTAGCCGGCGTGCACCGCCACCAGGACCGGCAGCACCGGCGCGGGCAGCGGGCCGTCCGGCGGGTCGGCGGCGGCCCGGGCTCCGGGGCCCGGCGGACCCCGGCCGCGGCCCGCCGTGCGGTGGCCGCCACCCCGGCGGCGTCGCCCGCGGCGGCCAGCCGCAGCACCGCCGCCAGCGGCACCCCGAGCGCCGCGTGCAGGTCGCGGGCCGCCCGCTGCCGTTCCGCGGCCACCCGCGCGGACGCCAACCGGCCCCGGGTGGCGTGCAGTTCGGCGTACCGGTGGAACAGCCGGGTCAGCGCGTACACCGTCAGCCCCTGGGCGAGCGCGTTGCCCGCGCCGTTCGCCGCCCCGTACGGGCTGTCCGCCGCGAGGACCGCGGCCCCCGCCACCACCAGGGCGAACAGCGCCCAGCGCACCGGGCGGCGGACCAGCAGCAGCACCGACGCCGCGGCGAACCCCGGCACGCCGGACCACGGGACGAGCAGCAACTGCGCGGCCAGCGTCCAGGCCCCGCGCAGCCGCGCCGTCCACGGCAGGCAGTGCACCGCCTGCACCCCGAGCGCCACCCACGCCACCGGGTGCGGCCACCACCCGCCGTCGGCGGGCGCCGCCATCCCGAACATCGCCCCCAGCAGCACCAGCGACAGCACCACCGGGCCGGGCAGGCCCTCGTCCGCGCCGCCGTCCTCTCCCCGGTCTCCCCTGTCTCCCCTGAACACGCAGGTCATTCTGCCGGGGCGCCCAGGGGCCGGGAGCGGTGGGCCCCGGCCCGGTGCGCGGGACCGGTGCGCAGGGTGATGTGCAGAATGCATGTCGACGGGTGCGCCACGCACTGCCGCCGGGGCCCGGGCGGGCCGAATGATCGAGGCATGAACGGTTCCCGCCCCGCCCTGTTCGGGCTCGCCCTCGCCCTCGCCGCCCTCCTCCCGCTCGCCGCCGCCCCGGTGGCGGGAGCGACCGAGGGGCCCACCGCCGGACCGGCCGATCTCGGCGGGCTGGTCGACCGCACCGTGGCGGAGCAGTTGCGGCGCGACCGGATCCCCGGCGCGGCCGTCGCCGTGGTCAGCGGGGAGCAGGTGCTGCTGCGCGGCTACGGCGTCGCCGACACCGGCGCGGGCACGCCGGTCGACCCGGAGCGGACCGGGTTCTACCTCGGCTCGCTGGCCAAGCTGTTCACCGCGCAGGCCGCCGCGCAGCTCGTGGCCGACGGGCGGATCGACCCGGCCGCCGACGTCAACCGCTACCTGCCGCCCGCCGACCGGATACCCGACAGCTACCCCGGCCGCCCCGTCACCACCGACCACCTGCTCACCCACACGTCCGGCTTCGACAGCGACCTGGTCGGCGTCAACTCGGCCACCCCGGACGGCATTCCGAGCCTCGCGCAGAGCCTCGCCGACCACCGTCCGGCCCGGGTCCGGCCGCCCGGGACGCTTGCCGCGTACGACAACTACGGCGCCGCGCTGGCCGGGCTGGCGGTCGAACGGGTCGCCGGGCGGCCGTACGCCGAACAGCTCCGGAGCGCCGTGCTCGAACCGCTCGGCATGGCCCGCACCTCCTTCGAGCAGCCGCACCCCGCCGCGATCGCCCCCGCCCGCGGCTACCGGCCGGACGGCGCCGACGGCTGGACCGAGGAGCACGGCCAGTACGGCCCGTGGACGCCCAGCGGCCCCGGCGGGATCACCACCGCCGCCGACATGGCCCGCTGGCTGCGCGACCAGCTCGCCCCCGGCCCGGCCGCCCGGCTGATGCAGACCACCCACTACCGGCAGGACCCCCGGCTGCCCGGCCTGGGCTGGGCCTACGAGGGCTGGACCAGGGACGGGTTCACCGGCTGGTTCAAGGACGGCGACCTGCCCGGCTTCCACGGTAACCTGCTGCTCCTGCCCGAACAGCACCTCGGCGTGTACGTGGTCTACAACGGCGACGGCACCGACGGCACGGCCGGCTGGGACGGCAAGCAGCTGATCCGGGCGATCGTCGACGCCCTTCCCGGCGGGCACCCGCCCGCGGACCGGGACGGGAGCGGGAGTGGGAGCGGGGATGTGGGCGGACGTGGGAACGGGGACGGGAACGGGGACGGTGGTCGGTACGCGGGGACGTACCTGGCCGCCCGGGTCAGCCGGGGCAGCATGATGCGCACCGAGGAACTGTTCGGCGCCGTCACCGTCACGGCGGAGGCCGCCGGGCTGCGCACCGAGGGGCTGGCCCTCGACCCCCGCAACCCCGTCCAGCACTGGCGGCCGCTCGGCGACGGCCAGTACCTGGAAAGCGGCGGGCAGGCCCGGATCGCCTTCCGGGACGGCGTGCTGAGCGCCTCCGACAACCCGTCCACCGGGTACCGCCGCCTGACCTGGCGTCAGCAGCCCGGCCCCCGGCTGGCGGTGCTCGGCGCGGCCCTCGCCGTCCTGCTCGCCGCGCTGGTCGCCGTCCCCGCCACCGCGCTCGTCCGCCGGCTGCGCCGCCGTCCCGCCCACCCGCTCCCGGCCCGGGCGGCCCGGGCCGCCGCCGCCCTCGCCGGGCTGCTCGCCGCCGGGTTCCTGGTCTCGCTGCTGGCCCTGGTCGCGGACGGCAACGCGATGATGGAGGCCGTCCCGCTCGGCACCCCGCTGGCGCTCGCCCCCACCTGGTGGGGCGCGGCCGTCCCGCCCGTCGCCCTGGCCGTCGCCGCCGGGGCCGTCGCGGGGTGGCTGCGCCACTGGTGGCGGTGGCCCGGCCGGCTCGCCATGACGGCGGTCGCCCTGGCCGGCGCGGTGCTCACCGGGTTCCTCGCCGACTACCACCTGATCGCCGGGCCGCTCGGCGCGCTGCTGGGCTGACGGCCGGGTGGCGGGACTGCTGCGGGTGGCGGGGTCACTGCGGGCGGCGGACGGTCAGGCCCTGGCAGCGCCAGGAGAGGCGGCCGGCGTTGGCGCGGGGGCGGCGGTGGCCCCACTGGCCGCCCGCGACGGAGAGGTTGACGATGATCCAGGCCCGCCAGTCCGGGCCGACGCCCTGCCCGTCGGAGTGCACCGCCCGGCCGTCCAGCTCCCAGTCGACCGAGTCGGTGCCGAACACGCAGGCCACGGTGAACCACTGGCCCGGCGTCACCAGGTCGTCCAGGTAGGCCGGGGTGCCGGGGCGGACGTGGTTGCTCAGCTCCAGCATCCGCGGGTGGTTGTCGTGGTACTCCAGCACGTCCACCTCCCCGTGGCCGGGCTGGGGCCGCCCCGGCGCGAGGTCCCGGCCCCAGGTCCAGATCCCGGGCCAGACGCCCTGGTCCGCCGTCACCAGGCAGCGGGCCTCCAGCCGGTCGCCGGGCCGCAGTTCGAAGCCGCCCGCAGTGCCCTCGGTGGTCACCAGCGGGGTGCGCCAGCTGAAGGTGCTCTCCCGCAGCGCGGTGAACACGTCCCCCTTCGGGCCGTAGCCGGGCACCAGGCGGTCGAGCTTGTTGTCACCGGTGTTCCGCCCGCCGGCCGGGTACGCGGAGGTGGTGCCGGCCGCCCACTGGGTGCGGTCCGCGAACGGAGCGTCGAACACCACGGGCGCCTGCGCCGGGTCGGGGCCCGGCTGCGGGGTGGTGGGCGGGGGGTCGGTGGGCTGCGGGCTGGGCGGGGGAGGGGTGGTCACGGGTTCACGCTCCGGTGGTGCGTCCGTCTGGGGCAACACGGGGCATTCCCGGCAAAAACCTTTCCGCACCCTGCTCCGACCGGCGCACAGGGGTGAGGCGGGGTGTCCGGATGCGCCTGTATTATTCGTCAGTATGACGATAACCATGGAGGACCTCCGGGCCGGAGTCGAACGGATCGCCGCCCGGCTCGACGGAGTGGAACGGCGCGACCTGGTCGGCTTCGCCGCCTCCTACGAACTGCGCCCCTACCTCGAAGTGCACGACGGGGTGGCGCACTGGATCCTCGGCGAGCGCAGCGACGTCCTCGACCGCCGCACCACCCGCGACCTGGACGAGGCGCTCTACTGGGCCGCCCGCGAGGCCACCCGCCCGCTCTCCTGGCGCCGTCAGGCCGCCCGGCATCACCTCCGCCCGCCCGGACGCGAGCCCGGACGCGAGCCCGGACATCCGGCCCGGATCGTCGCCCTGGCCGAACAGGCCGCGCTGCTCCGCGGCCTCGACCCCGCCTGGGGCCGGCGCTTCCTCGCCGAACTCCCCACCGAGCACCCCGGCGTCCCGGCCGCGGAGGTGGCGGCCTGCCTGGCCGACCGCCCGGCTGACTGACCGGCCGCTGTGTGTGTGTGGGGGGCGAGGTCAACGGCACCCGGGCCGAGATCCTGGAACGGGCCGAACTCGGCAAGGCCGGGCACGTGCTGATCGCCGCCGAGACCGGGCAGCCCCCCGACCGGGTGCGCGGACCCCTGCCGGCGGTGGCGGGTCAGGCCGGGCGGGTGGCTGACGGTGGGTCAGGCCGGGCGGGTGGACCGTTCCAGGGCGATCAGGACGGAGTGGTAGGTGCGGCCGGTGACGTGGTCCATGCCGATCTCGCACGTCCGGTTGGCGCTCAGGTGGGCGTCGAAGTCCCGGGCGAGCACCTCGGCGGCCTCGTGCCGGGTCGCCGAGGCGGTCAGCTCCTCGTGCAGCAGGCCGCGGTCGCCCGCGAAGCCGCAGCACTCGGCGTACACCGGGGTCACCACCTCGTCGCTGACCGCCCCGGCGACGGCGGCCAGGTCGCCGACCACGTCCAGGTGGCGCATCGAGCAGGTGGGGTGCAGGACGGCGCTGGCCAGCGGGGTGGTGACGGTCAGGTGCGGGAGCAGGCCGGCCGCCCAGGTGGTGGAGTCGACGACGGTCAGCTTCGCGTGCAGTTCCCGGTTGCGCGCGGTCAGGTACGGCAGGACCTCCTCGGCGATGCCGAGCGTGCACGAGGAGGCGTCGACCACCAGCGGCAGTTCGCCGTGGCCGGTCCACTCCCAGGCCCGTTCGACGATCCGGTTCGCCATCAGCGCGTTGCCCTCCAGGTAGCCCTTGGAGTGCCAGATGGTCGCGCAGCACGTCCCCGGCAGGTCGGCGGGGATCCACACCGGTTTGCCGGCCCGCCGGGACACCTCCACGACGGCCTGCGGCAGCGAGGTGTGCTCCCCGCCGCCGGTGGAGTCGAAGATCCGGTTCACGCAGGCCACGTAGTAGACGGCTGTCGCTTCGGCGCGCGGCCCGGTCGGCGGCAGCGCCTTCGTCGCGCCGGACGGGATCTCCGGCAGCCAGGCCGGGACGAGGTCGGGCCGGACGGCGGCCCGGGCCGCGCCGGTGGCGGCCGACAGCAGCCGGTCGGGCAGGTGGGCGGCGGCGTCCAGGCCGGTGCGGGCGGCGGCCTCCAGCAGGGCGAAGCGGTCGGCGGCCGTCCGCGCGTTCCGCTCCTCGAAGGCGGAGTGCCGCCGGTGCCGGAAGTCCTTCATCAGCGCGCCGGTGTCGATCCCGACCGGGCAGGCCAGCTTGCAGGTGGAGTCGCCCGCGCAGGTGTCGACGGCGTCGTAGCCGTACGAGTCGAGCAGCTCGTCCAGGACCTTCGAGCCCTCGTCCTGGCGGGTCATCTCGCGGCGCAGCACGATCCGTTGGCGCGGCGAGGTGGTCAGGTCGTGGCTGGGGCAGACCGCCTCGCAGAAGCCGCACTCGATGCACGGGTCGGCGACCGCCTCGACCGGCGGGATGGTCTTGAGGCCCTTGAGGTGGATCTCCGGGTCGCGGCTGAGCACCACTCCCGGGGCGAGGACGCCGTGCGGGTCGAACAGCTCCTTGATCCGCCACATCAGGGCGGTGGCCCGCTCGCCCCATTCGAGCGCCAGGTACGGCGCGAGGTTGCGCCCGGTGGCGTGCTCGGCCTTCAGCGCGCCGTCGAAGCGCTCGACGGTCATCGTGCAGAACGCGTCCATGAACGCGGCGTAGCGGCGGACGTCCTCGGGGCGGGAGGCGTCGAAGGTCAGCAGGAAGTGCAGGTTGCCGTGCGCGGCGTGCCCGGAGACGGCCGCGTCGAAGCCGTGCGCGGCCTGCAGTTCGAGCAGCGCCGTGCACGCCTCGGCCAGCCGGGCGGGCGGGACGGCGAAGTCCTCGGTGATCAGGGTGGTGCCGGACGGGCGGGTCTTGCCGACGGCCGTCACGAACGCCTCCCGGGCGTGCCAGTACACGGCGGCGACGGCCCGGTCACGGGTGAAGGTGTTGGTGGCGGAGGCCACCGGGCGGACCAGCTGCAGCTCCTGCACGGTGCGGCGGGCGGCCTGTTCGTATGCGTCCAGTGTTTTGTCATCCGGGCTGCGGAACTCCACCAGCAGGGCCGTCACCTCGCGCGGGATCTGCGCCCAGTCGTCCGGGACGCCCTGCACCGAGGCCAGCGCGCGCAGCGTGTTGCCGTCCATCAGCTCGACCGCGCGGGCGCCCAGGCCGTTGAAGCCCGGCACGGCGGCCGCCGCGTCCGCCAGGGTCGGGAAGAACAGCAGCGCGGTGGAGGTGCGGCGCTCCAGCGGCACCGTCTCGAACACCGTGTCGGCGACGAAGCCCAGGGTGCCCTCCGAGCCGACCACCAGGCCGCGCAGGATCTCGACGGGGGTGGCGCCGTCCAGCAGCGCGTCCAGCCGGTAGCCGTTGGTGTTCTTCAACTCGTACTTCGCCCGGATCCGGGCCACCAGCCCGTGGTCCGCCTCGACCTCCCGCTTCAGCGCCAACAGGCCGTCGCAGAGCGCCGGTTCGGCCTCCCGCAGCCGCTCGTCGGCGTCCGGCGCGCCGGTGTCCACCACGGTGCCGGACGGCAGCACGAACGTCACCTCGGACAACAGCCGGTAGGAGTTGCGGGTGGTGCCCGCCGTCATCCCGCACGCGTTGTTCGCCACCACCCCGCCCACCGTCGCCACCCGCCCGCTCGCCGGGTCCGGCCCCAGCAGCCGGTCGTGCCGGGCCAGCGCCGCGTTCGCCCGCAACACCGTGGTGCCCGGCGCGATCCGGGCGTGCACCCCGTCCGGCAGCAGCACGGCCCCCGCCCGGGCGCCCGTCCCCGCCCAGGCCCGGCGGACGTCCACCAGGATGTCCTCGCCCTGCGCCTGCCCGTTCAGCGACGTCCCCGCGGCCCGGAACACCAGCGTGCGGCCGTTGCGGTGCGCGTAGCCGAACACGGCCGCCACGTCCTGGACCGTCTCGGGGACCACCACCACCTGCGGCACGAAACGGTACGGGCTCGCGTCGGACGCGTACTTCACCAGGTCCGACACCTTGCTCAGCACCTTCGCCTCGCCCAGCAGGTCCACCAGGCCCGCGCGCAGCGGCTCCGGGGTGCCGGCCGCCCGCGAGTCCGGAACCCGGTCGGGCGAGTCCAGCAGGTTCGCGGGGCGCAGCAACTGCGGGGACGGGACGAAGAACGGCACGGCGCAGGTCCTTCTCGCGGAGGTCCGGGGGAGGGGCGGGGACGGTCCGTCGACCCGCCGTGCCCAGGGTGGCACCCCGACCGGCCGGAACGGCCGCGCGACGCGCGGGGCCGGGGCGTGCGGCGTGCGGGGCCGGGGCGTACCGCGTGCGGGGCTGGGGCGTGCGACGTGCGGGGCTGGGGCGTGCGGCGTGCGGGGCTAGACTGGGCCGCGGTCGTGACGCCGCTCCCGCCGGGCGTCCGGGGCGTACAGGAGGTGAGAGCAGTGGAGTGCAGTAGTCCGGGCCGAAGTCGGCCCCGCTCCGGGAAGTTCTCACCCGTTCCTGGCCCCCGGCACCGCCGCCCGCGCCGCGCCGCCCGCTGAACCCCGCGTTCACACCGGCACCGCCCTGCCGCGCCCGCCACCGGGGACCGCCGCCCGCCCCTCCCGTCCCCGGGCCCGGCCGGCACCAGACCCGTGGAGGTACCCGCCGTGTCCGACTGGCGTGTGCGCGCCGTGCGCGCGAGCAAGCGACCCTTCAGCCGCACCACCGCCCGGCGGCCCGCCGACCGCACCGCGGCCCCCGAGCACTCCATGGACCCGCGCTCCGAACAGCACTCCGACGTCCACGAGCCCGTCTCGCTGGAACGCTCCGTGGTCGACGCCGCCGTCTACCACGACGGCCACCGGATAGAGACCCCCGCCAGCCTCGCCGAGATCTACCGCGAACTCCCCGGCAAGCCCGGCACCATGGCCTGGATCGGCCTCTACCGCCCCGCCGAGGCCCAACTCGTCGAAGCCGCCGAGAAGTTCGACCTCCACGAACTCGCCCTCGAGGACGCCATCGTCGCCCACCAGCGCCCCAAGCTGGAACGCTACGGCGACACCCTGTTCGTCGTGCTGCGCGCCGCCCGCTACCTCGACGACGTCGAGGAGGTCGACTTCGGCGAGATCCACCTCTTCGTCGGCCCCGACTTCGTCCTCACCGTCCGGCACTCCCAGTCGCCCGACATCTCCATGGTCCGCAGCCGCCTCGAAACCGACCCCGACCTGCTCGCTCTCGGCCCCGAAGCCGTCCTCTACGCCGTCCTGGACGCCGTCGTCGACGGCTACGCCCCCGTCATCGCCGGACTCCAGCACGACATCGACGAGATCGAGACCGAGGTCTTCGGCGGCGACCCCGAAGTCTCCCGCCGCATCTACGAACTCTCCCGCGAAGTCATCGAGTTCCAGCGCGCCACCGGCCCCCTGCTGGAGATCCTCCGCGCCCTCGAAGGCGGCTTCCAGAAGTACGGCACCGACGAGGAACTCCAGCGCTACCTGCGCGACGTCGCCGACCACGCCACCTACGCCGCCGAACGCGTCGACGGCTTCCGCCAGATGCTCCAGAACATCCTCACCGTCAACGCCACCCTCGTCTCCCAGCGCCAGAACGAGGAGATGAAGCAACTCGCCGAAGCCGGCCACGCCCAGAACGACGAGATCAAGAAGATCTCCTCCTGGGCCGCCATCCTCTTCGCCCCCACCCTCATCGGCACCGTCTACGGCATGAACTTCGACGAGATGCCGGAACTCCACTGGATGTTCGGCTACCCCTTCGCCATCGGCCTGATGGGCGTGGTCTGCGTGAGCCTCTACCTGATCTTCAAGCGCCGCAACTGGCTGTGACGCTTGCCCCTCTGACTGTGGGTCAGGCGTACGTCCAGTCCGGGCAGTACTGGACGTGGAGGAGGGACGGGACGGCGGCGGTGTGGGGGGTGGGGAAGCGGGCGGGGGCGGTGGTGAGGTCGGTGCACTTGTGGCGGGGGGAGGGGTGGGCGAGGTCGTGGTGGTGGGCGGCGGGGGCCTGGGTCAGGAGGGTGTGGAGGGCGGTGCCGCTGTCCCGGAAGGCGGGGGCGCTGGCGGTGACGAAGAGGGTGGCGGCGGCGAGGGCGAAGTGCAGGTGGTCGCGGAAGTCGGGGTGGGGGAAGCGGTCGGCGAAGCGGGGCCCGGTGGGGAAGTCGGCGGCGGGGGTGGCGGCGCGTTGGGGGCGGCCGGGGCCGAGGCGGGAGCGGAGGTCCTTCCAGGCGCTGGGGCGGAACTGCAGGGAGTGGTGGGCGAGGACCAGGTCGAGGGCGGGGTGGCCGCCGGGGTACATCGGGGCGGGGGTGGGGCCGTCGGGCAGCGGGTGGCCGCGCAGCGGGAGGTGCAGCAGGGAGTGCGGGGAGCGGGCGGCCAGGGACCAGGCGGCGACCAGCCGGGCCAGGCCGGCCCGGTCCGCGTACAGCGTCAGCCAGTGCTGCTCGTCGCGCAGCGCCAGCCGTCCCGGCCGCTGCGGGACCTGGACGATCCGGTGGGTGCGGGCGCCGGCCCGGACGTGGTGCACGGTGATCGGTTGTTCCCCCATGCGGTGGGACCTTAGCCGGTGAGGAGGGTGAGGTGGTCGTCGAGGCGGCGGTGGAGGACGCGGCTGCGGTGGGTGGTGGGGTGGGTGAAGAAGAGGTGGGGGAAGGGAGGTCGGCGGCGGTGAGGCGGGCGGCGGCTTGGTACTCGGTGAGGGGAGGTGTCCCGGGGGAGGGAGGGGACGGAGGGTCGGTGCGGGCGGGGGTCAGTGCGGGCGGGGGTGGTGCAGGGAGAGCAGCGGGATCAGTAGGCAGAGTCCGATCGAGGCGGTGACTGTCAGGACGGCGGAGCTGGTCGGTCCCGGGCCTGGGGGGCCGGTGAGCAGGGTGGTGGCGGCGGTTGCGGCGGGCAGGACCAGGGCGGCGGTGAGGCGGGCGGCGGCCGGGGTGGGCGGGGTGGTGCGGTGGGTGGTCGGTGGCGGGTCGGCGGGGAGGGTGTAGGGGTGGCCGGAGTGCAGGACGTTCCAGGCGCGGGCCTGTTCGTGCTGGTCGGCGCGGCGTGCGGCGGTGGCCGAGCAGTGCAGCGCGCCGCCGGAGAGGGCGCCGGTGAGCAGTGCGCCGAGCGAGACGGGCCAGGGCAGCGGGGTGGTCAGCAGCAGGGCGGCCGCGGCGGGGGCGCACCACCAGAGCAGGCAGGCGGTGGCGGCGAGGCGGGCGGCCCGTGGGCGGTCGGCGCCTGCCCGCAGGTCGAGTAGGTCGAGCAGGGCGGGCAGGTGCCAGGCGCTGCCGGTCGCGGTCAGGGCGGCGATGCCGAGCGCGAGGGCGGGGTGGGGCACGGCGGTTCGACCTCCGGGGCGGCGGTTCCAGGGGAGGGGGTTGTTGGTGGAGCGTCAGTTGGCGTGGGGAGGGCTGGTTCCGGAGCGGGCGGGGATGGTAGCGGCCAGGTGCGGAGCCGGGGGTGCTGTGATGGGTGAGGTGGTCGGCGGCGGGGATGTCCGGATGGTGGGGCCGAAGGTTGGGGACTCGGGGCGGATCCAGGGCGGGATGGTGAAGTTGGGGAGGGGAGGGGAGAGGAGGGGGAGGGGCGGGGGGCGGGGAGGGGCGGCGCGGCGGCGTGCGCCGGACCACTCGGCGGGGGCGGCGTCCGGGGAGCGGTGCGGTCCCCGCCGAGTGGTGGCGATTCATGTTCGTGCGGTGGCGGCCTGCCGCTCCAGGGCCGATGGTCCTGCGGGTGGCGGCCCGAGGGCCCCGGTTTCGGGGGCGTCTGGTGCTGAAGGGCCCTGGGGGGGAGGGGGTGGAGGGGGGAGGGTTCAGGCTGCGGCGGGGCGGGCGTGCGGGTGGCCGCCGTGCAGGGTGTGCAGGCCGGCGGCGAGGCGGGCCGGGTCCTGGCGGAGCCACAGGCGCAGTGCGGTGCCCAGGGCGGTGCAGGGCGTGGGAGTGGTGGAGGGGGCGGAGGGCGCGGTGGGGGCGGGTGGCTGGGCCAGGTGGGCGGCCAGGGCGGGGAGCAGGTCGGCGAGTTCGGGCGGGAGCCAGACCGTCACCGCGCACGGGGCGAAGCGGCCGAGCTGTTCGGTGAGCCGGGGTGCGTCCTGGGCGAGCAGGGCGGGGAGCACGTCCAGCAGGGCGTCCGCGACCACCTCGGAGACGTCGCCCCGGTGCCCGTGCGCCAGCTGGCGCAGCAGCGTGCGCTCCGCGGTGGTGAGTCGGACAGCCAGCATGACCTCGTCGGATTCCATCACACGGCCTTCCCCGGACGCCCGTGGCGCCCACCCGATCGGCCCGCCTGGCGGGCCGGACACATCGCTGACCTGGGGTCACTGTCCACACCCGGAGCCGACGAGGGGAAGGGCCGAACGGCCCCGGATGCAGGGCCCGAACGGCAGAGCGGAATCCGCGGGGAGGGGGAGCGGGGGTGGCTGGTGGGGCGGGTGCGGCGGAGGGGTTGCGGGGGTCGGTCGGGGTGGGGAGACGGCCGTGGGGTTGCCGGGGAAGGGGTGGGGTGCGGCGGTCGGTGGTGCTGTCGGGGTGGCGGGTGAACGAGGGGAGAACGCTCATCAACTGGGCTGACAAACTGTTGACTTGATTGTGCGTCAGCTCCTATGGTCTGACCCTGCCAAGCCCGGCGATGCGGCGGGCGCCGATACCCCAGTGGGTATTCAGCGCAATCGGGGGCGGGCGCGGAACAGTGCTGTCTCTTGGTCGGGGCGCGGTTCGGCATGCCCGGAACGCGGTGGTCGGAGGAGAGTGCGTGAGTGTGGCGGTGGAGGCCGGGCAGGGCACCGGCGCCAGATTCACGGTGCTCGGGCTGCTGGCCATCGCGGACCGCCGGGAGTCGGCGGTGCTCCAACCGTCCAAGCCCGCCGCGCTGTTGGCGGTCCTGCTGACCCACCCCAACGCCGTCGTCCCGGTCGAATCGCTCCAGCGCGCGATCTGGGGTGAGGAGATCCCGGTGACGGCCAAGGCGTCCCTGCACTCCTGCGTCCTGCGGCTGCGCCGGCTGTTCGCCAAGTACGGCATCTCCGGCAGCACCATCGAGGCGCTGCCCGGCGGCTACCGGATGGCGGCCGACGCGCGCAGCCTCGACCTGCTGGAGTTCCGCGAACTGCTCGGCCGGGCCGACCGGGCCGCCGAACCGGCCGACGAACTCGCCCTGCTGCGCGCCGCGTTGGAACTCTGGCAGCCGCCGGTGCTGGGCAACGTGCACTCCGACGTGCTGCACCGCGAGGAGGTCCCGCGGCTGGCCGAGGAGTGGCTGTGGACCGTCGAGCGGGTCTACGACATCGAGCTCGCGCTCGGGCGATGTCGGGAAGTCCTGTCCGAGCTGTGGCCGCTGGCCAGGTCCCACCCGGCGCACGAGCGCTTCTGGGAACAGCTCATCGAGGCGCTCCACCGGACCGGGCGGCGCGCGGACGCGCTCGCCGAGTACCGCCGGGTCCGTGACCACCTGCGCGAGGAACTCGGGGTCGGGCCCGGACCGGCCCTGCGGCAGCTCGAACTCGCCGTGCTGAGAAGCGATCCGCGGACCCCGCCGTCGGCTGAGATCGGGGCAGGGGCAGGGGCAGGGGCAGGGGCAGGGGCAGGGGCTGGGGCTGCCGAGAAGGCGGTCGGGTCCGTCGAGGGGCTCGGGCCGGAGCGCGTCCGGCGGGAGGCGGCGCCGGGTCCGATGGCCGAATCCGTCACCGGGGACGCCGTCCTGGCCGGACTGGTGCAGGCCGGGTTGCTCCGGGAGGGGCCGGGCGGCAACTACCGGGTGCACGAGTTGCTGCGCGCCTTCGCCCTTGCAGCGGAAGGAAGTTGGGCCCGCGCGCCGGGGGCGTCGGAGCAGCCAGGTGCCGGTGCGGGCCCCGGAGTGGAGACCGGAGCGGAGACCGGTGGGGGCCCTGGAGTGGAGACCGGAGTAGAGACCGGTGGGGGCCCCGGAGTAGAGACCGAAGCAGAGCCGGACCGTGGTGCCGTCCCCGGTGCCGGTCCGATCCCGTCCGTGCGGCAGTCAGCCGCGCCGCTGCGTACCACCGAGGTGTGAGGGACATGGCCACGTACGAGGAGATCGCCGACAGCCGCCCACGGATCCGGCGCGACGTGCTGTACACCCAGACCCCCGAGGGGGTGCTGTTCCACAACGCCCACGGCGGCTTCGGCCTGACGGCGAAGGACGGCTACCGCTTCGCCTCGCTGATCGTGCCGCACCTGAACGGGCGCCACACGGTGGCCGAGATCAGCAGCGGGTTCGGCGCGCACCACCGGAACATGCTCACCGAACTGGTCCGCACCCTCTACAGCCGCGGCTTCGCCCGGGACGCCGGTCCCGCGGCCGAGGGCCCCGCGCTGCTCACCCCCGAGGTCGCCGCCCGGTTCGGCCCGCAGGTCGAGTACATCGACCACTACGCGGGCGGCGCCGAGGAGCGCTTCCACCGCTTCCGGGAGACCCGGGTCGCGGTGCTCGGCGAGGACGAACTCGCCCGCTGGGCCGCGCTCAGCCTGATCCGCAACGGCTGCGCCGCGATCGGCGTCCTGCCCGCGCTGACCGGGGCGCCCGGGTTCGCCGAGGTCGAGCAGGAGGCCGCCGAACTGGCCAAGGCCGGCTGCCCGGTGACGATCGACAGCCTTGCGGCGGGCGACGCGGACGTCGTCTCCGGTCTGTCGGCGGGCGACGCGGACTCGGCCCCCGGTCTGTCGGCGGGGGAGGCGGACGCGGCCCCTGGGTGGGGCGGGCTCGACGGCTACGACGTGGTCCTGGTGACCGGCCCGGCCGGCACCCGCCGGACCACCCGGCTGCTGGCGGCCGGCATTCCAGCGGGACGGCTGCTGCTCCCGGTCTGGACGATCGGCGGCAGCGCGGTGATCGGCCCGCTGATGTCCGCCGACCGCACCGGCTGCTGGACGTGCGCGGCCCTGCGGCTGGGCACCGGCGTCCGGGCGGGCGACGCCGCCGACCTGTGGAGCGTCCTCGCCCCGTCCGCGCCGCTCACCCCCGGCGACCGCGAGCCCGTCGGCCCGCTCGCCGCGATGCTCGGCAACCTGCTCGGCTACGAGGTGTTCCGCCTGATCACCGGCGCCCTCCAGGCCGAGACCGACGGCCGGCTGCTGGTGCAGGACCTGGACTCGCTGGACGTGATCGGCGAACCGCTGCTCCCGCACCCGCGCTGCCCGCGCTGCGGCGAGGGACGGACCGGAGCGGCCGAAGGAACCGGGGCGACCGTCACGGCGGCCGAACTCGCGGGCACGGTGGCCGAACCCGCCGTCACGGTGGCCGAGCTCGCCGCCGCGCAGGAGGCCGGACGCCGGACGCCCGGGGAGGACGACTCCGAGGCGGCGCTGGCCGCGCTGGACGCCCGCGCGGTCCTGGTCGGCCCCTACGCCGGGGTGTTCGCCGAGTACGCCGACGACACCTGGCAGCAGACGCCGCTCAAGCTCGGCACCGTGCGCCTGCACACCGCGACCGGCCGGCGGCGGGACATCACGGCCGCAGACGTGCACCACGTGGCCGGGGCCCGGCTGCGGGCCCTGTACCGGGCCGCCGAGGTGTACGTGGAGCACGTCGTCCCGCCCCGGGTGGTCGGCGGGGAGGAGGGGAGCGGTACGGCGGTCCGGGTCCGGCCGGAGGCGCTGAGCACCGCCAGCGGGCTGCCGGCCGGCGCGGTCCGGGCGTGGAGCCCGGCGACCTCGCTGCTGACCGGTGGGCAGGCCCTCGTCCCGACCGCCGCGCTGCGCACCTTCGGCCCGCACAACCGGGACCGGGTCTTCGAGGCGACCTCGGCCGGCACCGGCGCGGGCGGCACGCTCGCCGAGGCGACGGTGCGCGGCCTGCGCACGGCGCTCGGCTACGACGCGCTGCGGCTGGCGTTGCGCGGCCGACTCGCCGTGCGGCAGGTGCCGTTGGACGATTCGGTCGACCCGGTTGCCCCGGCCGAGCCGGTCGACTCGCTCGACTCGGTTGCCCCGGCCGGGGGCGGGGTGGACGCCGAGCTCGTCTTCCTGGTCCGTTCGGCCCGGAACCTGGGCCTGGCACCGGAGTTGCTGCGACTCGGCGGCACCGACGCCCCGCTGCCGGTGGTGCTGGCCCGGGCCGCCGACCCCGGGACGGGCCGCCACCGCTGGGCGCTCGGCAGCGGCCTCGCCCTGCGGGACGCCGTGGCGGAGGCGCTGCGCGACCTGCTCGGCGCGGCCCAGCTCGACCAGGAGCCGGAGACGGGGGACGGCCGGGCCGCCGCCGATCCGGGTGACCCGCTGATCGGCGAGCTGGACCCGGCGGTGCTGGCGCCCGCGGGGACGGCCGAGATCGCGGAGGCCGGGGCGGCGGAGGCTGAGACCGCGGGTGCCGGGGTGACGGATCTGGGCTGGGCGGCGGGCCTGGACTGGGCGGGCGTGCTGGAACGGCTCCGGGCCGCCGGGCGGGACGTCCTGCTGGCCCCGTGCGGACCGGCCGACCTGCGGGCCGGCCGGATCGAGGTGGTCAAGGTGCTGCTCACGGACGGGACTTCGGATGTCTGACGGCACGGCGGGCCGACCGTCCGGTGCGGTCGGGGTCGCGTACGCCGGGCCTTGGGGCGAGTTCTTCGACTGCTGGGCAAGGGAGTTGACGGAGAGTCAGGCTGGAACGGCCGTGCTGGCGATGCTCGGCGCCCGTGACGAGCTCGCTGCGGACGGCGCGGACGGCGCGGACGGCGCGGAGGAGCGGGGGGCCGGGACGTCCGTGCACGTCTACGGCCACCACGCCGTGGTCGGTCCGGACCAGCCGTCCGGCGGGGGCGGTGCGGGGTTGCCCTGTCCGCGCTGTCTGGCCCGGCGCTGGCAGGCGGTCCGTTCCGGGCAGTTGCGGAACGCGCTCGAACTGGGCACGGGCACCCGGGCGGCGGGGAGCCCGCCGTGGGCGGTGCCGTTCCTCACCGACGCGCTCGCCGCGCTGCTGGCGGCCCGCGCGGAGAGCGCCGAACGAGCTGGCGGGAAAGGCGAGTTGGGGTCCGTCCAGCTGCTCGACCTGGAGACGTTGCGGGTCAGCGGCTTCCCGTTGCTCGCCGACGCCGAGTGCCCCCGGTGCGACCGCCGGGTCGCGGACGAGGAGTCGGCGGCCCGGATCGAGCTGGCGAGCCGCCCGAAGCGGGCGCCCGACGACTTCCGGTTGCGTACGGTGGCGGAGTACGGGCTGTCGCTGCCCGCGTTCGTCAACCCGGTGGCGGGCATGCTCGGCCCCTCGGTGGTGCCGGACCTGGCGTCGGCCTCCACCTCCTCGACGGTGGGCTGTTTCACCATGCGTTCCGGCGACTACCTGCGCGAGTGCTTCTGGGGCGGGCACACCCCCCGCTACCGGGCCAGCGTCGAAGTCGGCCTGCTGGAAGGGCTGGAGCGGTTCGCCGGCATGCGGGCGCGCGGCAAGCGCACCACGGTGGTCGCCGCGTACGACGACCTCGGGGAGCGGGCGCTCGACCCGCGCAGCTGCGGCCTGTACACGGACGAGTTCCACCGGCGGAGCGGCGTGCGGCCGTTCGCCCCGGACCGGCCGGTCCCGTGGGTGTGGGGCTGGTCGCTGCGCGACCAACGGCCTTTGCTGGTACCGGAGATCATGGCGTACTACCACGCGCCCGGCGGCGTCGGGAACCGGTTCGTCCAGGAGAGCTCCAACGGTTGCGCGTCCGGCGGCTGCCTGGAGGAGGCGGTCTACTACGGGCTGATGGAGGTCGTCGAACGGGACGCCTTCCTGCTCGCCTGGTACGGCCGGCTCGCCCTGCCCGAACTGGACGGCCGCAGCAGCGCCCGGCCGCAGACCCGGGCGCTGGTGGACCGGTTGGAGATGTACGGCTACCGGGCCCGCTTCTTCGACACCCGGATCAGCTTCCCGATCCCGGTGGTGACCGCCGTCGCCGAACGCATCGACGGCGGCCCCGGACGGCTCTGCTTCGGCGCGGGCGCCAGCCTGGACCCGGAAGCGGCGCTCTGGGCCGGGCTCTGCGAGATCGGCACCGACGCCGTCAACCTGGTCGGCCGCACCCTCCGCGAGGAGCGCCGACTGCGGGCGATGGCCGCGGACTTCGACCTGGTCCAGGTCCTGCACGACCACCCGCTGCTGTACGGGCTGCCCGAAATGGCCTGCTACGCGGACTTCCTGATGGAGCGTCAGGAGACGGTGGCGCCGGTGGGGAGGCTCGCCGAGGGGTCGATCGCCCCGTCCGACGACCTGCGGGAGGACCTGCGGCACTGCGTGGACGCGGTGGCCGCGGCCGGTTTCGACGTGGTCGTCGTCGACCAGACCATGCCCGAGCAGCGCGCCACCGGCCTGCACACCGTCTCGGTGCTGGTCCCCGGCCTGCTGCCGATCGACTTCGGCTGGCGGCGCCAACGGGCCCTGACCATGCCCCGGTTGCGCACCGCACCACGGGAAGCCGGCCACTCGGCCCACGACCTGCGGACGGACCAGCTCAACCCCGCCCCGCACCCGTTCCCCTGAACCGCCCGCACACCGCGCGGGCCGCGCCCGGCGGACCGAGCAAAACCCCAGAAGCAGATGCAGCCACTGACGCAGACCTGGATGGACGAGAGGGGAACGACCATGGGTGAGGCCCGCACGTACGCGTCCGCGGTGCTGCGGCGGGGCCGGGTCCCGATGGAGCCCGCCGACTTCGCCCCCGACTGGGCCGACCGCCCCCGGAAGGGCAAGTACTACCCCAACGCCCCGCATTTCCCGCTGCCGGACGGTCCGGTAGCGGGAAATGCGGAGCGTGAGGGTGTGGGGCGCGGGCTGTTCGGGCCGGGCGGCGAGGGCGGTTTCACGCTGGAACTGCTCGGCGGCCTGCTGAAGGACTCGTACGGGCTCACCGGCCGCCGGCTCGCCGTCCAGGCCAACTCCGACCTCGGCACGCTGCCCCGCTACCCCGACGCCAACTTCTCCCGGGGCACCGCCTCGGGCGGCGGCCTGTACCCGATCGGCATCCACTGGGTCAGCGGGGCGAGCGGCCCGCTGACCCCGGGTGTCCACCACTACGCGACACCGCACCACGCCATGCGCCGGCTGCTCACCGGCGACGTCACCGCCGACGTGCGGGCGGCGCTGGGCGGGCGGGCCGAAGGGTGTGACCAGTTCCTGGTGCTCACCGTCAAGTTCTGGCAGAACGCCTTCAAGTACAACAGTTTCGCCTACCACGTCGTCACGATGGACATCGGCGCGCTGCTGGAGACCTGGCGGATCTGGGCCGGGGCGCACGGCCTGCACCTCGGCGCGGCACTCTGGTTCGACGAGGAACGGATCGGACGGCTGCTCGGGCTGAGCCCGGAGCAGGAGGGCGTGTTCGCGGTCGTCCCGCTGCGCTGGGCCGGGGCCGGGACGGGGGCGGAGAGCGGGGGGCTGCCGACCGGGGCCCGGGTCGCGGCGGTGGAACGGGAGCGTTCGCGGACGGTCAGCACCTTCGAGACCGTCCGGCGGGTCCACGAGGCGACCCTGCGGGGCGCGGCCGAACCCCCGGCGGACGGCGTCCTGGACGCGGCCCTGCGGACGGCCTGGCAGCGGCTCCGGGCGGGGGCAGGGCCGGGGTCGGATCCGGGGTCGGGGCTGGGGCTGGAGCCTGGGGCTGTGCTGCTGCCCGTGCCGGAGCCGCCGGTGCTCGGGGCCCGGGCCGCGCTGCGGGCCAGGCGCAGCAGCTTCGGGAGGTTCACCGGGAACCCGCCGATGACCGCCGCGCAACTGGCGGCCGCCCTCGCGGCCGCCGACGCGGCCGGGCGGCTGGCGCACTGCCAGGAAGGCCCGCAGCAGCAGCCGCTGACCCGGCTGCACGTGTTCGTCAACCACGTCGCGGGCATCCCCGCCGGGGCCTACGCCTACGAGCCGCAGAAGCCGTCAGGGCCGTCAGGGCCGTCAAGGC
This sequence comes from Kitasatospora sp. YST-16, assembly GCF_026802215.1. Lineage (NCBI taxonomy): Bacteria > Bacillati > Actinomycetota > Actinomycetes > Kitasatosporales > Streptomycetaceae > Kitasatospora > Kitasatospora sp. YST-16. The sequence continues at coordinate 264,739 of NZ_CP113837.1, read as the reverse complement.
AGCCCGAGCCGTCCGAGCCGTCCGAGCCGTCCGAACTCGCTGGGCCGCCCGAGCCGTCCGGGCGGGCCGGTTGGGTGCTGCGGCCGGTGCGGCTGGGGCCGCAGGGGTGGTTCCTGCAGCGGAACTACTTCCTGGACAACTACAACCTGGAGCAGTCGGGCGCGCTGATCGTGGTCAGCGCGCCGACCCCGGCGGTCCTGGACGCCGTCGGGGACCGGGGCCTGCGCCTGGTGAACGCCGCGGTCGGTGCGGCGTCGCAGGCGCTCTACACCGTGGCCCCGGCGGTCGGGCTGGCCTGCGGGGTGGCGCTCGGCTTCGACTCGGTCTCCTACACCGAGCACCTGGGCCTGCTGGACGGCGAGGAGTTGCCGCTGCTGATCATGATGGTCGGCCAGGAGCACCGCAGTCCCGCCGACTTCGACTACACGATCGTCTGACGGGGGCGGAGGAACGGTGACCAGCGGAACGACCGGTAGAACGACCATCCCGGACCAGGGCGTCGCCCCTCCGCGGCGGGAACCCGGGTTGAGCCCCCGCTTCATGCTGCGGGTCGGCGGCCTGCCCGTCGAGGCCGTGCACGGCCTGCGCTCGGCCGAGGCGTACGACTGGGCGGAACAGGTCGCCGACGAGGAGCAGCGGCTGGCCGAACTCGGCGGTCGGCTCAGCGAGTTGCTCTCGGTGCTGGTGAAGGCCGCCCCCGCGGCCGAGCAGCGCCGCCGACTGCTCGCGCTGCGCAGGCAGGTGTTCAACAACCGGGCGCCCGAGCGGCCCGCCGAGCTGCTCGACCTGGTCGAACAGGTCGGGCAAGCCGAACAACTCGGCGCGGCGGCAGGCGAGTTGTTCGCCGCCTGGCTGCCGGCCCGCGATCGGCTGGCCCGGCTGCACGAGGCCGGACGTCCGCTGCTCGAACGTGAACTCGTCCGCACCCGGGCCGAGTTGCGCCGCCTCGCCGACCTGGACGAACTGCGCCTCGGCCTGCTGCTCGCCTCCCCCTCCCTGGAGGGGCGGCTGGACGGCCTGGGCGCGCCGAGCGCCGCCCCCGACAAGCGGACCCGCAAGGCGGAGCGGTCGCTGCTGTCCTACCTGTACCGGACGGCCTGCAAGACCAGCCCGTTCAGCACCTTCACCCCGGTTGCCGCCGGGACCTTCGCCCCGGGCCAACTCCCTTTCGACGGCGAGGTGTTGCTCGGCGAGGCGCGCGGCAGCCACCCCCGGCTGAACGTCGTGGTGCTGGCCCGGCTGGCCGAACTCGTCGCCGCCGACCCGGCGCGCCGCCGCGACCTGCCGGTCGCCCCCGCGTCCGGCCTGGAACTGACCGAGGACCGGGTCCGCTATGTGCGGCGCTCGGTGACGGCGGGGGACGCGGGCGCCGCGGTGAGCTTCGACGCGGCCCGTGACCGGCTGTTCTTCCTGCGCCTCAGCGGCGTCCTGGACCACCTGCTCGGCATCTTCCGGCAGCGCCCCCGGATCCGCTTCGGCGAACTCGCCGCCGCCCTCGACGCCGAACTCGGCACGGCCGGGGAGCCGGGCGAGGCCGAACGCTACCTGGCCGCCCTGCTGGACGTCGGCATCCTCCAACTCCCGCTGCTCGCCACCGACGTGCACACCGCCGACCCGCTGGACGCCTTCCGCCGCGCCCTGCGCTCGCTCGACCGCCCGTGGGCGGACCGGATCGCCGACCGGCTCGCCGTCCCGCTCGCCGCGCTGCGCCGCTACCCCGGCGGCGACGTCCCGACCCGGCGCGCCCTGCTGGCCGAGATCCGCGGCGAATTCGCCGCGATCCAGGAGGAGTTGGGCGGGGACGGGGCGGCCGTCCCGCACACCCTGCTCTACGAGGACGTCTCCGCGGGCGAGGTGACGGCCGACGCCCGGCTCTGGGCCGAACTGGCCGCCCGGCCGCTCGCCGAACTCGCCCGGATCCTGCCGGTCTTCGACCTCGGCCTGGCCCAACGGCTCACCCTCAAGGGCTTCTTCCTCGCCCGCCACGGCCGGGGCGGGCGCAGCGACGACCTGCTGCAACTCGTCCAGGACTTCCACGAGGACATCTTCCACCAGTACCTGCAGTTCACCGCCGCCAAGCCCGCCGAGACCGCGCACGGCGGCCACCCGCCGGAGGAGAACTGGCTCGGCCGGCCCGAGATCGCCGACCTCGACCGGGCCCGGACCGAACTCGCCCACCGCATGGGCGAGTTGGCGCGGCAACTGCCCGCCGACGCGGAGGAGCTGACCCTCGAACCGGCCGACCTCGCCGCCGTGGCCGACCACCTGTCCTGGACGGCCGGTGACTTCGCCCCGCACAGCCACTTCGTGCAACTGTCGGTGCGGGACGGCGAACCGCTCGCGGTGCTCAACCACTCCTACGGCGGGCTGTGCTTCCCGTTCACCCGCTTCACGCACTGCTTCGAGCCCGAGGACGGGGGTGAGGGCGGGAGCGGGAACGGGAATGCCCCCGGCCTGTCGGCCGCGCTGCGGGCCGTGCTGGGCGAGGCGGTGCCCGCGGGGGCGGTCCTCGCGGAGGTCACCGCCGGGGCGGCCACCACCAACCTGAACCTGCACACCCGGCTGACCGACTACGAGGTGGTGTGCCCGGGCGAGACCAGCACCGCCCCCGCTGCGGCGCAACTGCACCTCGACGACCTGTACGTCGAGCACGACCCGGCCGCCGACCGGCTGGTGCTGCGCTCGCGCCGGCTGGGCGCCGAGGTGGTCCCGGTCTACCTCGGCTACCTCGTCCCGATGGTGCTGCCCGACATCCCGCGCAGCCTGCTGCTGTTCTCGCCGACCTCCCGGGTCACCCCCGAACTGTGGCGCGGCGTGCCCGCCGGGCCGCCGGTCCACGGCGTCACCCGCCGGCCCCGGGTCCGCTACGGCAGCCTCGTCCTGCACCGGCGCAGCTGGACCGCCGACCCCGAGGCGCTGCCCTGCCCCGCCTCCGGGGCGGGCGAGTCGGAGCGCTACCTGGCGTGGCAGCGTTGGCGCCGCCGGCACGGCCTGCCGGTGAGGGTGTTCGCCCGGATCCGGCCCGGCGGTGCGGGCGCGCCCGGCACCGTCAAGCCGCAGTACGTGGACTTCGCCAGCCCGCTCTCGCTGACCGCGTTGGACGGGCTGCTGGCGGCCGGTGCCGGGCAGCTGGTCCTGGAGGAGATGCTGCCCGGCGAGGAGGCCCTGCACGTCCGCTCGGCGCGCGGCCGGCACGTCGCCGAACTGGCCCTGGAGGTCCTGCCCCGCCCCGCCGGACCCGCAGCCCGGCCGGAACAGCCCGAAGGTGACCAAGGGCCGTATCAGCAAGGACAGTTCGAGCAGTGGCGAGGAGAGCCGAACCATGACTGACCGGCCCGCAGCACCACCCCCCGGCGCCCCCGAAGCCCCTGACGCCCCCGACGCCCCCGGCCGCGCTCCGGGCGAGTGGCTCGCGCTGCACGTGTTCTACGCCGCCAGTACCCGCCCGCTGCTGCTGCAGTGCGTGCGCCCGTTGGTCGCCGAGCTGACCGGGGAGGGACTGCTCGCCGGGTACTTCTTCATCAACTACTGGGTGGAGGGCCCGCACCTGCGCCTGCGGCTGCGCCCGACCGGCGCCGCCGGGGCCGCCGCCGAGGTGCGGCGGCGGGCCGAGGCGGCCGTCGCGGAGTTCCTGCGCCGCCGCCCCGCGCTCTACCAGGTCGAGGACAGCTTCTTCGCCGAGCTCTACAACACCATGTTCGAGCTGGAGTTCACCCCGGAGGAGCGGGCCGGGCTGCTCGGCCCGGACGGCCGGATGCGGCTGCGCGCGAACAACACCTTCAGCGTCGAACCGTACGAGCCCGAGTACGGCAAGTACGGCGGCCCGGCCGGGATCGACCTCGCCGAGTGGCACTTCCAGCACTCCAGCGAGCTGGTCGTCGAGGCCACCCGCACCATGAACCTGCACCTGCGGACCGTGGTGCTCGGCCTGGCCGCCCAGCTGATGATGACCATGGCGGCCTGCTTCCTCCCCGCGGAGGAGGACCTGCTGGTCTTCCTCGACCGCTACCACGCCTTCTGGAACCGCTCCTTCGCGGGCACCAACTACACCGCCCAGCAGGGCTACGACCGGGCCTTCCGCAGCATGGGCGACACCCTCCCGGCCCGGTTCCGGGCGATCCGGTCGGCGATCGCGGACGGCGCGCCCGAGCGGCTGCCCAGCGTGCTGCGCGGCTGGGCCGCGCACTGCCTGGAACTGCGCGACCGGGCCGCCGAGTCGGCCCGCCGCGGCCTGCTGGTCTTCCGCTCCTGGGACGGCGAACGCGACCTGACCGTCACCGACCCGGACCAGGCGCTGGCCATGCTGCTCTTCCCGTACGCGCACATGACCAACAACCGGCTCTCCGCGACCGTCCGCGACGAGGCGTTCCTCTCCTACGTGCTGGCCCGCGCGCTGCGCGAGCCCCGGCCCGCGGCGGCGCCGTGAAGAGCCGCAGCCTGCTCGACCTGACGCCCAGGATCCGCCCCGAGCTGCGGATCGGCCGGCCGCTGCGGCGCGGCGCCGCCGAGGTCCACCTGATCCAGGACCCGGACGGCGGACGGCAGTTGGAGGTCGGGCCGAAGGAGCACTTCGTCATCACCCGGCTCGACGGCACCCGCACCCTGGCCGAGGTCGGCGAGCAGTACGCCGCGCACTTCCGGGCCCGGCTCGGCGAACCGCAGTGGCAGCAACTGCTGGGCCTGCTGTACGCCCGCGGCCTGATCGAGGGCGCCCCCCGCCCCGTCCCGGCCGCGACCGCGGAGCAGAACGCAGAGCGGCACGCGGGGCAGTACGCGGAGCGGCACGCGAAGGAGCCCGCGGAGCAGTACGCGAAGGAGCCCGCGGGGCAGGGGAGTTCGGGCCTGCTGGCCGGCCGGGTCCGGATGGTCGCCGACGCGCCCGCCCTGCTGGAGCGGCTGCACCGCGCCACCGGCTTCGCCCGCCGCCCCGCCTTCCTGGTCCCGCTGCTGGCCCTGGTCGTGGCACTGCCGGTTGCGGTCGCCGCCGAGTTCGGCACGCTGGCCGACGAGACCGCGACCCTGGCCCGCAACCCCATCGCGCTGCTGGCGGTCGGCGTGCTGCTCTGGTTCAGCCTGGCCCTGCACGAACTCGCCCACGGGCTGGTCGCGCACGCCTTCGGCGGCCGGGTCGGCGAGATCGGGCTGCGCTGGCGGCTGCCGGTCACCTACCTGTACTGCGAGGTGGAGGACGTCCGGTTCTTCCCGCGCCGCCGCCAGCAGGTCGCCACCGCCGCCGCCGGAGCCGTCGCCAACCTGGTCTTCCTGCTGCCGTTCTGGCCCGCCCGGCTGCTGCTGCCCGAACACGCCCAGGCCCGCCCCTTCCTGGGCGCGCTGCTGCTGCTCGGCACCGCCGTCGCGTTCGGCAACCTCGTCCCGCTGCCGCCATTGGACGGCTACAAGGCGCTCGGCTACGCCCTGGACACCCTCCAACTGGCCACCGGGAGCCGCCGGTTCGCCCTCGTCCTGGCCCGCACCGCGCTCCGCCGCGACGGCGCCCGCACCGACCTGCTCCGCTACCCGCCCCGGCTCCGGCTGGCCTACGGCGGCTACGCGCTCGGCTGCGCCGCCCTCGCCGCGGCCGCACCGACCGCCGTCGGCCTGCTGCTGGCGGACCGGTACGGCCCGTGGGCCGGCGCCCTGCCCGCGCTGGCGGTGGCGGCCCTGCTGCTGCTCTGGGCGCTCGGCCGGGCCCACCGCGGACGGCGCGGCGAGAGCGGCGGGCCGCGCAGATGAACCACCGCAACCAGGGACACGGACCCGGTCGGCCGGCACGGACCCGATCGGCCAGGAGAGCCAGGAGAGGGAGCAGCGGCATGAGCACAGGCGACAGCCACCCGGACGCGGCGGTGGTGCTGGAGGGCATCACCAAGCGGTACGGGACGGTCCAGGCCCTCGACGGGGTGTCACTGACGGTCGGGCGGGGCGAGTTCTTCGGCATCCTCGGGCCCAACGGCGCGGGCAAGACCACCCTGGTGGAGATCGTCGAGGGCCTGCGCACCCCCGACGCGGGCACCGTCAGCGTCCTCGGCGAACGCCCCTGGCCGCGCAACACCGCCCTGCTGCGGCGCCTGGGCATCCAGACCCAGAGCTCGGCCTTCTTCACCCGGCTGACCGCCCGCGAACACCTGGAGACCGTCGCCGCGCTCTACCGCCTGGACGCGGCCGCCGCCGCCCGCGCCCTCGACCTGGTCGACCTCGGCGAGCACGCCGACCGCCGGGTCGGCCGGCTCTCCGGCGGCCAGCGCCAGCGCCTGGCACTGGCCACCGCACTCGTCCACGACCCCGAGCTGATCTTCCTGGACGAGCCCACCGCCGCCCTCGACCCGGCCGCCCGCCGCTCGCTCTGGGAGGTGCTGCGCACCCTGCGCGGCGACGGCCGCACCATCGTCTACACCACCCACCACCTGGACGAGGCCGAGGCGCTCTGCGACCGGGTGGCGATCGTCGCCCGCGGCGCGGTGCTCGCCCTGGACAGCCCCCGCCACCTGGTCAAGGCGCTCGCCGCCCCGACCCGGCTGCGCGTCCCGCTGCACCGGATCGACCTGGAGGACGCCCGCCACCTCGCCGGCGTCGACCGGGTCACCGTCGAGGGCGGCGAGGCTGTGCTGTCCACCCACGCCGCCCACCAGGTGCTGATCGCCCTCGGCGACCTGGTCGACCTGGCGGAGGTCACCACCCGCACGGCGACCCTGGAAGACGCCTACCTCGAACTGACCGCAACGGAGCGCCGATCGTGAGCGCGGACCCCGAACCGACCGCGACCGAGCGCCGATCGTGAGCGCCGACCCCGAACCGACCGCGACCGAGCGCCGATCGTGAGCGCCGACCCCGAACCGACCGCAACGGAGCGCCGATCGTGAACGCCTACACCGCCGTGACCCGGGCCAGCTACCTCGCCTACCTCCGCGACCGCACCTCGGTGATCTTCACCTTCGCGTTCCCGCTGGCCTTCCTGGCCGTCTTCGGGACGATCTTCCAGGGGCAGTCCGTCGACGGCGGCCTGTCGTACATCAACTACATCGCCCCCGGCGTGCTCTCCTGGGGCATCGGCAACGCCGCCCTGTTCGGCGTCGCCTTCACCCTGATGCACTGGCGCCGCGACGACCTGCTCCGGCTGATCTGGCGCACCCCCACCCCGCTGCCCACCGTGCTCGGCGCCCGCTACGCGGTCGCGCTGGCCACCGCCCTGATCCAGGCCGTGCTGTTCACCGCCGTGGCGATGTCCGTCTTCGGCCTGCGCCTGTCCGGGAGTTGGCCGCTCGCGCTGCCCGTGCTGCTCACCGGCACCACCGCCTTCGCCGCCCTCGGCCTGGTGGTCGGCACGCTGGCCAGCACGCCCGAGGCGGTCGCCGCGATCGCCAACTGCCTGATGGTCCCGATGGCCTTCCTCTCCGGCGCGTTCTACCCCATCGACCTGATGCCCGGCTGGCTCCAGGGCTTCTCCCGGGCCCTGCCGCTGCGCTACTTCGACGAGGGCGTCACCGACACCGTCGGCGGCCGCGGCAGCGCCCTGCTCCCGTTCCTCGACAGCGCCGCCCTGCTCGGCTTCACCCTGCTCTTCGCGCTGTTCGCGGCCCGGACCTTCCGCTGGAGCAACCGCGACTGACCCCGCCCCGCCGCCCCACCTGCCCGCCCCACCCCGTACGACCCACCCCGTACGACCCCGTCCGCCCCACCCCGCACGACCCCCTCGTCCGGAGGCACCAGATGACCACCCCCGCCGCCCTCGCCTTCGCGGAGGCCGGGCACCGGATGGCCCGCCGGCTCGCCGAACGCGCCGCCGCCGACGCCGCACCCGCCCCCGCGGTGGCCGTCCTCGGCGGCACCGACCTGCTGCGCCCCGAACCCGCCGACGCCGCCCGGCACCGGGCCCGGGCCACCGTCCACCTCACCGCGCAGAGCGTCCTGATCGGCCCCTGGGGCGGCGACCCGGACGACCCCGCCCCCCGGGCCTGCGGCACCTGCCTGGCCATGCGCTGGCAGCGCCTGCGCAGCCGCACCGAACGCGAAGCCCTGGAGACCGGCCGCCCCGCCACCCTGGCCGGCCCCGCCCTGCCCGCGCTGCCGGACCACGCCGTCGACGCCGTCTGGGCCCTGCACCGCCTCACCACCGCCCCGGACGCCCACCGCCCCGGCCCGCCCCGGGTCTCCCGGCTCGACCTGGAGACCCTCCAGGTGCGCACCGTCCCGCTGCTCGCCGAACCGCTCTGCCCGTCCTGCGCCGCCACGGCTGCCCCCGCCCCCGCCGCCACCACCGGCCCGCAGCCCGAGCCGCCGCTCGTCCCGCGCCCCCGGACGTCCCCCGGCAGCCGCCGGCTGCGCCCCGCCGACGCCTACCCGCTGCCCGAGGCCGCGCTCGCCAACCCGGTCTGCGGGGTGCTCGGCGCCGGCACCTGGACCGACGTCGCCTCACCCACTACCGCACCCGTCGCCGGCAGCGTCTTCATGCGCGGCCACGCCGGACTCACCGACGTCACCTGGAGCGGACAGGCCAACTCCTTCCGCCGCAGCCGCGCCCTGGCCTTCCTGGAGGGCCTCGAACGCTACGCCGGCACCCACCGCCGCGACCCCGCCCCGCCCCTGGTCGACTCATACCGCAACCTGGCCGCCACCGCCGGCACCGCCGTCCTCGACCCGCGCGACTGCGGCCTGTACCCGCCCCGCACCTACCGCGAGGACCCGATGCTCGACCCGTTCGACCCCGACCGGCCGATCCCCTGGGTCCGCGGCCGCTCCCTGCGCGACCTGGCGCCCGTCCTGGTCCCGGCCCGGCTCTGCTACTACAGCGCCGGAACGGCCGCCGACAACTTCGTCTTCGAGTGCTCCAACGGGTGCGCCACCGGCAGCTGCCCGGAGGAGGCGATCCTGTTCGGCCTGCTCGAACTCGTCGAACGCGACGCCTTCCTGCTCGGCTGGTACGGCAACGCCCCGCTGCCCGAGATCGACCTGACCGCCGGCCCCGGCCCCCGGCTGCGCGCCATGCTCGACCGGGCCGCCCTGCTCGGCTACGACGTGCACGCCTTCGACAACCGGATCGACCTGCCCGTCCCCGTGGTCACCGCGCTCGCCGTCCGCCGCGACGGCGGCCCCGGCACCCTGGCCTTCGCCGCCGCCGCCGGACTCGACCCCGAGGACACCGTCGAGTCCGCGGTCTCCGAGATCCTCACCTACATCCCCCACCTGCCCGGCCAGGTCCGCGAACGCCCCGCCGAACTCGCCGCGATGGCCGAGGACTTCGGCCTGGTCCGCCGACTGCCCGACCACGCCGCGCTGTTCGGCCTGCCGCAGATGGCCCGGCACGCCCGCAGCTACCTCGAACCCGCCGCCCCCGCCCGGCCCGCCGCCGAGCTCTACGCCGACTGGGACCGCGACTGCCCGCGCGGCCCCGACCTGCTCGACGACCTGCTGTTCTGCCGCGACCGGCTGACCGACGCCGGATTCGACGTCATCGCCGTCGACCAGACCACCCCCGAACAGCGCGCCCTCGGCCTGCACACCGTCTGCACCCTCGTCCCCGGCCTGCTGCCGATCGACTTCGGCTGGTCCCGCCAGCGCGCCCTGCACCTGCCCCGGCTGCGCACCGCGCAGCGCCGCGGCGGCCTGCGCGACACCGACCTGACGGACGCCGAACTCCGGCTGGTCCCGCACCCGTTCCCGTGAGCGCCCGGCGCACGTCCGGCCCGCCGAACGTGCCGGGCGGGCTCAGGCGGTGCAGCTGGTGGTGGAACAGGTGCTCGAGCAGGTGCTGGTGCTGGAGCAGCTGGTGGACGAGCCCAGCATGACCTCGCTGGTGTCCGAGTAGTCGCTGATCTCGAAGGTCTCCGACTCGAGGTTCAGGATCTCCTCGGCGAGCGAGGCGAGCGAGTTGTCGGCCATGTCGCTTCTCCTTCCGGTGCAGGGCGGACGGCCCGGCCGGGAACGGCCGGACCGGGAACAGGGCGGAGCGCCGGCACGCGTCCAACGCCCGTCGCCCGCACCACAGTTGTACCGGCCGCCGCTGGCGGCACCGGGCGCACCGCACTGACAACCCACTGACACCCCCGCCCCCCCCGGCTCCGACCCGTTCCGCTCGTCCCGCCCGTCCGACCCGATGCCCGAGGAGCCCGCGCCCGATGACCGCCCCCGCCCCCGCCCTGCCCGTCCCGCCCGAGGCGCTGCGGCCCGACCGGGCCGCGCTGGCCCGGGCCGCCGAGCTCTACCTCGACCTGCACCGCCACCCCGAGCTGTCCGGCGCCGAGGAGCACACCGCCGGGCGGTTCGCCGCCCCGCTCGCCGACGCGGGCTACCGGGTCACCCGGGGCATCGGCGGGCACGGGGTGGCCGCCGTGCTGCGCAACGGGCCCGGGCCGGTGGTGCTGCTGCGGGCCGAACTCGACGGGCTCCCGGTGGCCGAACGCACCGGCCTGCCCTACGCCAGCACCGCCACCGGCCGGAGCGCCGACGGGCGCCGCGTCCCGGTGATGCACGCCTGCGGCCACGACGTCCACCTGGCCTGCGCGGTCGGGGCCGCCGCCGCGCTGGCCCGGACGCCCGGCGACTGGCGCGGCACCGTGCTGGTGGTCGGCCAGCCCGCCGAGGAGACGCTCTCCGGCGCCCGGGCGATGCTCGAGGACGGTCTCTACCGGCGCTTCGAACCGCCCGCGACCGTCCTCGCCCAGCACACCGCGCCGCTGCCCGCCGGGATGGTCGCGCACGGCCGGGGGCCGGTGACGGCGGGCAGCCGCACCCTGGAGGTGGTGGTGCACGGCCGGGGCGGGCACGCCGGGACGCCGCACCTGGCCGTCGACCCGGTGCTGGCCGCCGCCGCGATCGTGCTGCGGCTCCCGGCGGTGGTGGCCCAGGAGACCGCCCCCGCCGAGCGGGCGGTGCTCACGGTCGGCTCCGTCGAGGCGGGCGGCGAGGGCAACGTGATCCCCGAACGGGCCGTGCTGCGGCTGACCGCCCGGGCCTTCGGCGAGCCGACCCTGGAGCGGGTCACGGCGGCGGTGCGGCGGATCGTCCGGGCCGAGGCGGAGGCCTCCGGCTGTCCGCGCGAGCCGGAGACCACGGAGCTCTCCCGCTCCGGCACCAACACCCCCGACCCGGCCCTGACCGGGCAACTGCACGCCGCGCACCGGGAGTTGCTCGGTGCGTCCCGGGTCGCCGACTGGCCCCCGTCGACCGCCACCGAGGACTTCCCGCTGTTCGGTCCGGACGGCGCCGCCCTGCACGGCGTTCCCGGCATCCGCACCGGCTACTGGATGCTCGGCACGGTCGGCCCCGAACAGTGGGCCGCCGCCCCCGGCGCCGGTGCCGCCGAGAAGCTCGCCGCCCTGCCCGCCAACCACTCCCCGCTGTTCCGCCCGCACGTCGGCACCACCCTGCGCACCGGCATCGCCGCCCTGCACGCCGCGGCCCTGGTCGCCCTCGGCCGCCCCTGACGGTCCGTCAACCTGCCTCCCCGTTCCCGGAAATCGGCCGCCGGGAACGCCGGAGCGGCCCCGGGACGCTCCCGGGGCCGCTCCGGTCGGCGGGTCAGGCGGTGGCGGGACGCGCCACCCGGGTGCGGCGGCGCAGCAGCCCGCCCAGCGCGAGGCTCCCCGGACCGGCGGCGGCGATCAGCAGGAACGCCCAGCAGAACATCGCGGCGGGCTCGCCGCCGTTCTGGATCGGCCACAGGGCGTGCTCCTGGTGCACGCTGAAGTACGCGTACGCCATCGAACCGGCGCACACCACCGCCGCGGGCCGCACCGCGATGCCCAGCAGCACCAGCGCGCCGCCCACCAGCTGGATCAGCGCGGCCCACCAGCCGGGCCACTCGCCGAACGCCGGCGCCTTGCCGTGGGCCCCGCCCAGCACGCCGAACAGGGCGGCGGCCCCGTGGCAGGCGAACAGCAGCGACACGACGATCCGGGCCAGGCCCAGCAGGACGGGACGGGCGCGCTCGGCGAGCCGCGAAAGGTCTTCGATCATGAGAACTCCTCGTGTGGGGGACGAGACCTGGAACGGGTGCGGGGAGCGCGTCCCAGGGCGGCGAACCGCCCAGCTTGAAGGACCGCGATCAATTCTGTCGCGGCGTCAGTTCCCGGGCCAAGACCCGAAACCTATGAGAATCCTCTGAGTGCTGCCCCGGCCCCGGCCGCTGCCCCGGGCGGGCGGGGCCGGGGCCGGGGCGGCGGCAGCGGCCGGTCAGGAGGTGAGGGTGAAGGTGAGGTCCGACCCGGTGGCCAGGCAGAAGCCGGAGGTGGTGACGGCCCGGACGTGGATGTGGTAGGTCCCGGGCTGCCGGTAGAGGTGGGTGGCGTAGGTCTTCGGCGGCGCGGAGGGGCCGGAGCCGGTGACGTCGGTGTAGGTGGTCTCGCCGTCGCCCCAGGTGGTGGTCATGGTGAACGTGCAGCTGGTGTAGCCGCCGGTCGAGGTCACCTCGACGGTCGGGTTGTCGCTGGTGCAGGTCGCCGAGGTGGCGAACACGCAGCGCGGGCCGTACGTCCTGGCGGGCGTGGGTGTCGGGGTCGGGGTGGGCTTCGAAGCAGGGGGCGGCGGGGGCGTGGACTTCTTCGCGCTGCCGGTCGCGGTCGTGGTCGGGCTGCGACTGCCGTCCGGGCCGCTCGGGGTGCTGCTCGCGGCGGACGCCGGGTCGGTGGGGGAGGAGCCGGCGGGGTCCGGCGCGGTGCCGGAGCCGGAAGGGGTGCCGGACGTCCCGGCGGCCGGGGCGCCGCTCGGGTGGCCGGTGCTCCCGTCCGGGGTGGCGGGCTGCTGCCCGCCCTGGATCGTGCGCGGCGGCGTTCCGAACGGGAGCAGTTGCACGGCGGTGGTCGCCCCGGCGGCCAGCAGCACGGGGACGGCGAACAGGACGAGCCGGCGGCGCCGGCCGGACTCCGTCCGGGGCCGCACCACCCGCAGGGCCCTGGTCCGCACCGAGGTGCGGGAGACCGGGGGCGGGGACGGCACGGGCCGCTCGGCGAAGGCGGCGCGGGCCAGGAGCAGCCCCATGGCGGGTTCGGGCCAGCCGATCGCCTCCGCGGGGGAGGGGCCCTGCTGGGCGGCGAGCCGGGCCAGCCGGTCGGCGGTGGGGCGGGCGGCGGGGTCCTTGTCCAGGCAGGCCGCGACGGTCTCGGCGAGGTTGGGGGAGAGGGCCCGCAGGGCGGAGAGGTCGGGCTCGGTGTGGACGATGCGGTAGAGCATGTCGACGCCGGAGCCCTCGCCGAAGGGCGGGCGTCCGGTGGCGGCGTAGGCGATCAGCGCGCCGAGGGCGAAGACGTCGACGGCCGGGGTGAACGGGCCGGTGTTGCCGGCCTGTTCGGGGGACATGTAGGCGGGGGTGCCGAGCACCATGCCGGTGCGGGTGAGCCGGCTCTGGTCGGCGGCCCGGGCGATGCCGAAGTCGATGAGGGTCGCGCCGCGGGCGGTGAGCATGAGGTTCGTGGGCTTCAGGTCCCGGTGGATCATGCCCAGGGCGTGCACCGCCCGCAGGGCCGTCGCGGTCTCGCGCAGCAGCAGCCACAGCCGGGCCACGTCCAGCGGGCCGCCGTTGACCGCGAGGACCCGTTCCAGGGTGAGGCCGGGCACGTAGGCGGTGGCCAGCCACGGCGGGCGGCCCTCGCGGTCGGCGGCCAGGAGCGGGGCGGTGGCCTCCGCGGGCAGGCGCGCCAGGTTGTCGAGCTCGTGCCCGAAGTGCCGCCGGAAGTCCTGGTCCTCGATGAACTGCGGCAGCACCTGCTTGACCGCGGCGTACCGGCCCCCGACGACGCCGAGGTAGACCCGCCCCATGCCGCCGGCCCCGAGCCGCCCCAGCAGCGGGATCCCGCCGATCTCCCGCGGATCCTCGCCCTCCAGGGCCTCGGCCCCGCTCCCGGCCAGGTCGAACCCGGCCCCTTCGGTTCCCCCACGTGGTGTCATGGACGCGCATGCTAGCGAACGGGGGTGTCCGCACGACCGGGGCCGGTGCCTCCGAACTGCACCACCGGGCCGCGGACTTCGCCCGGTGGGCGGTGGACTTTACCCGGTGGGCGGCGGGCGGTGGACGGCGACCGGGTCGCGGTACCGGGCGGACGGGGCCTGGGTCGCGGTACCGGGCGGCGCAGCCGACGCGGACCGGGCCGGAGCGCTCGCCGGATACCGCCGTCCGCCCGCCCGAGCGCCGCCCGCCGTTCGCCTGCCCGTCCGCCCGCCCGAGCGCCGCCCGCCGTTCGCCTGCCCACCCGTCCGCCGTCCGTCCGCCGCCCGGCCGGCCCTCCGTCGTCAGGGCCCTGCCGGGGTGGGGGTGAAGGAGACCTCCAGGCCGGTCAGGCCGCGGAAGTTGAGGCTGCGCTGCCAGGCCGGGGCGGGGCCGTCGAGTTTCCAGTCGGGCAGGCGGGTGAGCAGCGCCTCCAGTACGATGGCGCCCTCCAGCCGGGCCAGGGCGGCGCCGAGGCAGAAGTGCGGTCCGTAGCCGAAGGCGACGTGCCGGCCGGCGGGGCGGTGGAAGTCCAGCCGGTCGGGGTCGGGGAAGACCGCCGGGTCCCGGTTGGCGGCGCCGCACACCAGCAGCACGGCCTGCCCGGCGGCGATGGTGCGGCCCGCCAGGTCGAGGTCGTGCCGGGCCCGGCGCAGCATCAGCTGCACCGGGCTGTCGTAGCGCAGGAGTTCCTCGACGGCGCCGGGGATCAGCTCGGGCCGGGCGCGCAACTGGTCGGCGGCCTCCGGGTGGTGGAGGAGGGCGAGGACGGCGTTGCCGATGAAGTGGGTGGTGGTCTCGTGGCCGGCCACCAGCAACAGGGCGCAGTTGGCGAGGAGTTCGTCGAAGTCCTGGCCGGTGTCCTCGGCGCCGGCGCTCAGCAGCGCGCGCAGGGTGTGCGGTGCGGGCGGGCCGTCGTCGCGGGTCAGGACGCCCCGCAGGTAGTCGAGCATCTGCTCCATGGCCCGGGAGGCGGCCAGGCTCTCCTCGGCGTCCAGCCGGGAGCTGCCGATGGCCGCGGCGATCGGGTCGGACCAGGCGGACAGGGCGGACCGGTCCGCCTCGGGGACGCCGAGCAGGTCGCAGATGACGGCCAGCGGCAGCGGACGGGCCAGGTCGGCGACGACGTCGAGCCGGCCGGTCGGCTCGGCGCGGGCGAGGACCAGGTCGACGGCCTCGGCGATCCGGCCGCTCAGCGCGGCCACCGCGCGCGGGGTGAAGGCCCGGCTGAGCAGGGAGCGCAGCCGGGTGTGGTCGGGGGCGTCGCTGTAGAGCATCTGCCGGCTCAGGACCGTTGCCAGCGGCCGGAGTTCCGCGGAGACCGCCGCGAGGTCCGGGTAGCGCACCGAGGAGAAGCGCGGGTCGCTCGCGGTGCTGCTGACCACGTCGTGGCCGGTGGCGACCCAGGCGTTCAGAGTGCGGTCCCAGAAGAGCTCGCCGGTGTCCCGCAGGTCCCGGTAGAAGTCGTAGAGCCGGTCCTGGTGCTGCGGCCGGAGGGCGGACAGCAGCGACAGCGGCGCGGTGGGGGCGTTCACCGCGGCAACGTAGCACCGCGGACCGCCCCGGGGCGGGGCTTTCCGCGCACCGTGACGCCCGCCACCCGTCGGCGTCCGGGAGCCGCTGCGGGGTGCCGGGCAATCCGGGGCCCGGCCCGCTCCGAACATGTGGTGTCGGGATCGTTTCCCGCGGTCGTCGGCCGGTCTGCCGTGCGGGCGGGGAGGAGCGGGTGATGGTGGTCGTGCTGCGGAGTCGGACGGTGGTGGAGGGCTGATGGGTACGGTGGTGCACCTGTCCGGGCCGGCGCGGCCGGGACCGGATCTGAAGGAGCTGCTCGCGCGGGTGGTCCGGGGGGAGCGGGACGCCTTCTCGTCGCTGTACGACGCGGTGGCCGGGCCGGTGTTCGGCCTGGTGCGGCGGGTGGTGCGGGATCCGGCGCAGTCGGAGGAGGTGACGCAGGAGGTGCTGCTGGAGGTGTGGCGCACCGCGGTGCGCTACCGGGCCGAGCGGGGCGAGGTGCTGCCGTGGGTGCTGACCATCGCGCACCGCCGCGCGGTCGACCGGGTCCGCTCCGCGCAGGCGGCGGCGGACCGGGAGCAGCGGGTCGCGGCCGCCTCGCACGCTGCGGCCTTCGACGAGGTCGCCGAGCAGGTCGAGGGCCGGCTGGAGCGGGAGCAGGTGCGGCGCTGCCTGAAGACGTTGACCGAGCTGCAGCGCGAGTCGTTGACGCTCGCCTACTACCGGGGCTACACCTACCCGCAGGTCGCCGAGGTCCTGGGCGCGCCGCTGGGCACGGTCAAGACCCGGATGCGCGACGCACTGATCCGGATGCGCGACTGCCTGGGGGTAGGAACATGAACACCGCCGACCTGCACACCCTGACCGGCGCGTACGCCGCCCACGCCCTGGAGGCGCAGGAGTCGCTGCGCTTCGAGGAGCACCTGGCGAGCTGCCCGTCCTGCACCGCGGAGGTCGCCGAGTTCCGGGCGACCCTGGCCCGGCTGGGCTCCGCCGAGAGCGCGGCGCCGCCCGCGTCCTTGAAGGCCGCGGTGATGGCCGCGCTGCCGACGGTCCGTCAGGACGCCCCGGCCCTCGCCCCGCGGGCGGGCGGGAAGCGGCAAGGAGACCGGTGGGGCCGGCGGTGGCCGAGGTTCGCGCTCGCCGCCTGCCTGGCCGCCGCCCTGACCACCGGGGCCGTCGCCGTCCAGCAGCACCAGGAGGCCGACCGGGCCCAGGCCCGGGCCGCCGCCCTCCAGCAGCAGCAGGACCGCTTCGCGGACCTGCTGACCGCCCCCGACGCCCGCACCGCCACCGCCGCCGCCACCGGCGGGACCGGCACCGGGACGGTGGTGTGGTCCCACTCCCGCGCCCAGGCCGCGTTCCTCGCCACCGCACTGCCCGACCCCGCGGCGGGCCGCACCTACCAGCTCTGGTTCGCCGACGCGGGCACGATGCGCCCCGCCGGCCTCCTGCCCCACGGCACCGGCACCCTCCTGCTCACCGGCACGCCCGACGGCGCCGACGCCGTCGGCCTCACCCTCGAACCCGCCGGCGGCTCTCCCCACCCCAGCGGAGCGCCGATCATGCTGCTCCCCCTGTCCTGACGGCCGGTCAGTGGCAGGTCCCCCGCCCGGTGGACCAATCCGCGGCCCGGGCGGCCGCGAACCCCTGGTAGGAAGAGCGATCGCGGGCCGCAGGACACGTCCGGGGCCCGGACCGCGGAACCCCTCGCAAGGACCGATCGCCATGAAACTCCGACTGCTCGCCCCCGTCCTGACCACCCTGCTGCTCGGCGCCACCGCCCTGCCGGCCGTCGCCCACGAAGGCCCCGGCAGCGACCAGGGCGGCCGCGACGGCAGCACCTTCACCGCTTCGAAGTTCCTCTCCCCCGCCCACTCCCGGTTCACCCTGGCGATCCTGCTGCCGGTGCCCGGCAACCACGTCACCGGGGCGGGAACGGCCACCGTCCGCCTCAACAGCGACAACAGCGCCCAGATCACCGTCAACGCCAGCGGGCTGCTGGGCGGAGCCCCGCATGCGATGCACATCCACGTCAAGGGCAGCGGTGAGTGCCCGGACGCCGACGACGCGACCCTCCACAACGGGCACCCGGCGATCAGCACCACCGACGGCCTGCCCGCCTACGGCCCGATCGGCACCTCGCTGACCACCAGCGGTGACACCAGCCCGGCCAGCGCGCTGGCCGTCGACCGCTTCCCCGCCACCGGCGCGTTCCACTACTCCCGGACCATCCAGCTCACCAGCGACGTCGCCCAGCAGGTGCGGGCCGACAACGCGGTCGTGGTCGTCCACGGCATCGACTACAACCACAACGGGAAGTACGACAACATCCTCGGCCCCAGCGAACTCAACCCGATGCTGCCGCAGGAAGCCACCGCCCCGGCCCTGTGCGGCCCCCTCCACTGACCGGTCCGCCGCCTCGCGGGTCCTGACCCGCGGGGCGGCGCCCTGGCGTCCTGGCGTCCTGACACCCTGACGCCTTGTCACGCTGATGCCCGGTCAGCCCCGGTCAGCCCCGGGCCACCCGGACCGCCCAGGCGACCAGCGGCGCCTGCAGCGGCAGCCGGGCGAGGGCGACGGCCCGCTGCGGGGCCGGGCGGTGGCGCCAGTCGTAGGCCATCTTCACGTTCGCGGGGAAGACCGCCGCGAACAGGCCCGCGGCCGCCAGCGCTCCCGCCCGGCGGCTGCGCGGCAGGAGCACGGCCGCGCCGACGGCCAGCTCGGCGACACCGCTCACCCGGGTCCAGGTCCGGGGCGAGCCGGGCAGGCTCCGCGGGACGATCGCGTCGAACGGCTCCGGGGCGGCGAAGTGCGCGACTCCGGCGGTCAGCAGCAGCCCTCCCAGCAGGCGGGCGGAACGGTCGGATGCCATCGGTGCTCCCGGTGCGTGTCGGCGAAAGATTTGCTACCGAAGAGTAGCTTCGGCTGCCCGGGAGTGGAACACCGCCGGCGCGGACGGCGGGCCGGCGCGGACGGAGGCCCGGTGCCCCGGCGGTCACGGGGCGAGGGCCGCCCGGGCCAGGGGCGCCTGGAGCGGGTTGAACTGCGGGTCGGTGGCCAGGGCCAGGGACAGGTCGGTGCGGGCGTCGGCGGTGCGGCCGAGGGACCGTTCGATCTCGCCGCGGTGGTAGTGGAACAGGGCGTTGCGCCAGCCGTGGGCGAGGGCGAGGTCGGTGTAGCCGAGGGCTTCGCGGTCGGCGCCGGTGCGGTGCAGGGCCCAGGCGAGGGCGTCGGCGACCAGGGGGTGGTGGCGGCGGGACCATTCGGCCCGCAGCAGCCGGACGGCCGTGGCGGGGTCGCCGTGGTCGGCCTCGAACTGGCCGAGCGTCAGGTCGTCGACGACGCCGTTCGCGGCGGCCAGGTCGGCCTCGGCGCGCAGCAGCCGGTACTGCTCGGCGGCCTGTTCGCGGTGGCCGAGGGATTCGTGGAGTTCGCCGAGTTCGAGCAGGTACTGGGGCAGCGGCACCTTGGCGGCGGCCTGGGCGTAGTGGGCGAGGGCCTCGTCGGTGCGGCCGAGGGCGGCCTCGGCGCGGGCCTGCCCGGCCAGGGCCGGGGTGTAGGCGGGGTCGGCGGCCAGGGCGCGGCGGTAGCCGTCGAGGGCGTCGGCGGTGCGGCCGGAGTTCCGGTCGAGTTCGGCGAGTTGGTGGAGGCAGAACGCCTGGTCGGCGGGGTCGTAGGCGTCGGCGAGGGCGCGGTGCAGGGCGGCTGCGGCGTCCTCGGGGCGGCCGTGCTGTTCGAGGTCGTAGGCGGCGCGGGTGAAGGACGCGGTGCCGGGGTGGAGGTCGAGCAGGTGCTGGGCGGCGTCGGTGGCGCCCGCGTCGTCGCCGAGCTGGGTGCGGGCGTCGGTCAGGACGGCCCACGCCTGCCAGTGCAGCGGGGCGGTGTCGAGGGCCCGTCGGGCCTGGTCGGCGGCCTCGGCGAACAGGTGGCGGGCGTTGGCGAGGGCGCCGAGGCCGGTGAGCGCGTCGGTGTTGCCGGTGGGGGCGAGGGCGAGCGAGCGGTGCAGGGCCTCGTCGGCCTTCGGGTAGGAGGAGGCGTCGGCGGTCAGCCGGGCCTGTTCGACGTACTCGCCGCCGAGCCGCGCCCAGGCGGTGGCGTCGTCGGGGCGGGCGCGCAGGTGCTGCTGGTCGGCGCCGATCGCCGCGGCGAGGGCGCCGCCCGGCGGCGGCGCGGCGGGGTGGGCGGGCGCGGCGGGCGCGGTGGGCGCCGGGTGCGGCGGGCCGGCCAGGCCGCCGGCCGCGGCGAGGCCGCCGCACAGCAGGACGGTGGCGAGGACAAGGGGGAGACGGCGCACGGGAGTCGGTTCCTCGGTCGGCGGCACGGCCGGCGGCGGCCCCGGCCCGGGGCCACCGCGCGGGCGGTCACTTCTGGTTGACGGCCTTGTCGTAGGGCAGGGCCAGGTAGGGGAACGTCGCGCCGAACGGCCGGTCGGGGCCGTTGACCTTGTCGCCCGCGGCGAGGGCCTGGACGAACTTGCCGGGGGTGGCGCCCTCGACGACCTGCAGGGCGATGTCGACGACGTCGTCGCCGAGGCGGCGGCCGTTGGGGAAGCCCTGGAAGTCGCCGTTGAGGACGCCGAGGCGGTCCGGCTTCGGCGTCACCGGGGTGGACATGTTCAGCCGCAGCTCCTCGGCGGGCACGAACCGGTTCGGGTCGATGTCCCGGTTCATCAGCTGGGAGTTGAGGTCGACGGCGAGCGGGCCGTTGGCGGCCTTGGCGATGCCGGTGAGGAAGATCTCCTGCAGGTCGGTGCGCGGCGCGGCGGGCGCGGGCAGGCCGTAGACCGCCTGGACGAGCTTGGGCACCTCGGGGTCGAGGACCTTGGCGACCACCGCGGGCTGGTTGTGGTCCTCGGACGGGGGCAGCGCGTTGAACGCGTCCTTCAGCCCGGCCGGCACGACGACCTCGTTGACCAGCGGGTTGCCCAGCCGCGAGACCTGGACGTACGGCCCGACCGGGTCGGCCTTGCCGGGGCCGAGCTTCATGCTCTGCTTCTCGGTGCTCGACCAGACGCCGATGACGGGGTTGCGGGTCGGGTCGCCCTTGTACGCCAGGCGGCTCTTGGGGATCTGCAGGGCCACGGAGTTGACGTTGTACCCGGCCAGGGTGTTCTGGCCGACCTCGGAGAGGTTGCCGCCGTACAGCAGGTCGAAGACCCGCAGGTCGAGGAAGAACGGGTCGGCGGCCTGGGTGGCCACCGTCTGCCCGCCGCCCGGGAGTTGGACGGTGGCCTGCTGTCGCAGCCGCCCGTAGTCGGGCATCGAGGCCCGGCCGGTGTCGGACGGGGCGACCTGGCCGTGCTCGACCAGGGTCACCGGGTCGCAGTCCGGGTGGAGCTCCTGGAGCGTGTAGTACTGGCGGAAGCGCAGGGTGGCGTCGGTGAGGTTGTTCACCGGCCCCTTGTCGTAGAGGAAGGTGTCGGTGCCGCGCAGGTCCTCGGTGTGGAAGGTCCACCGGTAGGTGACGTCGGGGTGCCCGGTGCCCTGCGAATCGATGTTGACGTCGTAGTGCGCGCCGTCCGCCCACGGGTAGAAGTTCGGGCCGCCGTTGGGCTCCTGGAACGGCAACCAGTTGGCGATCAGCGTCACCGTGTCGGGGTTGTCGGGGCTGGTGAAGGCGTACACGTCGGTGTTGTCGACCTGCGGGTCGGCGGCGATCAGCGGCGCCTCGCGGTGGCTGGACGCCGCCGATGTCCCGGCACCGGTGCCGAGCAGGGTGGTGCCGGCCATGCCGAGGGCGAGCGCGGTGAGGACCGCGGCCGTGCGGGCCGCCGAGCTGCGACCCGGGGATCGACGAAGAAGGCTCATCAAGGAGTCTCCGATTTCCTTGTCAGGAACGGTCGTTCGCATCCGTGGCGAATGCGGGACGTACGGACGTCGTGCGGCGGGTCGGCCGACACGTACTGTCCTCCGTCCTCGGACCCGGTTCGCCGCGAACCGGCCTCCGGCGTGCCGCGATCACCCTCGCGGCCCAGCGGCATCACCCGTCCGGCCGGACGGGACGGGCACGGCGGTGGACACGGCGGGCGGACGGCCGCGACAGTGTGCGGGCACCAGCGCCGAAACCCTGCCGCGCCGCCAGCCCGCACGGGGCACCCGCGCCCACCGCCGTTCCGCACCCCGGAGGCACCGCGTGGCAGTCCACCGCACCCTGACCCGTACCGGGGCCGCCCTCGCCGCGGCCCTCGCCCTCACCGCCCTGGCCGCACCGGCCGCCCGGGCCCACCCGCTCGGCAACTTCTCGGTCAACCACTACCTCGGACTCACCGTCCGGGCCGACGGCGTCGACGCGCTCGCCGTCACCGACCTCGCCGAGATCCCCACCCTCCAGGAGCAGGACGCCGCCGACACCGACCACGACGGCACCGTCGACGCCGCCGAACGCACCGCCTGGGCCACCGGCCGGTGCGACGCGGCCGCCCACCGGACCCGGCTCACCGCCGACGGCACCGTCCTCCCCTGGACGGTCGCCTCGGCCGGGTTCGCGTATCAGGACGGCGCGGCCGGACTGCGCACCAGCCGCCTCGAATGCCACCTGCACGCCGACCGGCAACTCGCCCCGGACGGCACGGACTTCCGCGTCGAGACCGGGGCCGACCCCACCCGGGTCGGCTGGAACGAGATCACCGCCCGGGGCGACGGCGCCGTCCTCGACCGCTCCGACGTCCCCGCCGCCTCCGTCAGCCGCGAACTGCGCGACTACCCGCGGGACTTGCTCGACACCCCCGAAGGCGTCACCACCGCCGCCTTCCGCGCCCGACCCGGCACCGGCACCGGGCCCGCCGCACGGGCCGGGACGGTGACGACCGCCGCCGCGAACACCTGGCTCGCCGCCCTCGACGCCCGGCTCGCCTCGCTCGGCACCGCCCGCCACCTGACCCTGCCGCTCGGCCTGCTCGCCGTCCTGCTCTCGACCGTCCTCGGCGCCGGCCACGCCCTGCTGCCCGGCCACGGCAAGACCGTCATGGCCGCCTACCTCGCCGGCAAACGCGGCCGCCCGCGCGACGCGCTCACCGTCGGCGCCACCGTCACCCTCACCCACACCGCGGGCGTGCTGGCCACCGGCCTGCTGCTCACCGCCTTCTCCACCCTCGCCGGAGACCGCCTGCTGGCCCGCCTCGGCACCGTCAGCGGCGCACTCGTCCTCCTCGTCGGCGCGCTGCTCCTGCGGGACGCGCTGCGCTCCCGGCGCGACCGGGCCGGGAACGCCCCGACCGCGGAGACCGCCGACCGGCGCAGGCCCGAAGCGCAGCCCGTGCCCGTCGGGACGGCCGTCCACGCGCTCGGACGACCGGCCCCGCCGAACACCGGCCACCAGCACCAGCACCACCAGCACCACGATCACGGCGACGAGCCGCACGACCACGGCCACGAGCACCACGATCACGGCCACGAGCACCACGGTCACGGCCACGAGCACCACCACCATCACCACGGCCCGCTCGGGCACCGCCACGGGCACGGTCACGGCCACGGCCACCACCACGGCCACGGGCACGGACCGGCCGCCCGGGCGGACCGGCGCCGGCTGATCGGCCTGGGTGTCGCCGGGGGCCTGGTGCCGAGTCCCTCCGCGCTGCTGGTGCTGCTCGGCGCCGTCGCCCTCGGCCGCACGGTCTTCGGCGTGGCCCTGGTGATCGCCTACGGGGTCGGCATGGCCGCGACCCTGACCGGAGCCGGACTGCTGCTCGTCGGCCTCGGGCACCGCCTGGGCCCGGCCGCCACCCACCCGGCGCTGGCCCGGCTGCGCGGCCTCGCCCCCTACAGCGCCCTGCTGACCGCGCTGCTGGTCCTCGCCGTCGGCGCGGGCATGGTCCTGCGCAGCCTGCCGTCCGCCCTCTGACGCACCATCAGGAGAACCGCCGTGCCCATCCGTTCGACAGCGCTCGGCCGGGGGCTCGCCCTCGCGGCCGTACCGGCCCTGCTCCTGGCCGGGTGCGCGGGCCCGACCCGGGGTGCCCTGGACATCCAGCGCGCCACCCCCTCGCCCAGCTGCCTCGTCCACCAGACCCGCGAACCCGCCGACCGCTACACCGCGGGCCGGGACGCCGACACCGTCGCGGTGCTGGAGCTTATGCGCTACTACACCGCCAACGGCCGCGCCCCCTACTGCGACGGGAAGCCGCCCACCGCCGCGGACCGCGCCTGGCAACAGCTCTACACCCGCCTCGGCGGGGACCCCGCCCGCCTCTGACCTGGGCCCGCGCCCACCGCACTGCTCCGATCGGGTGAACGTCGCCGACCGGCACCAAGCCGGCCGCCCCCGCCCTGCGAATGACGGGTGTGCGCGGAGCCAGGGTCGGCCGTCCGCGCACCACGGGGACGGGACCCTTCGGCTGGCACCACGGGTCCCGTCCCCTTCCCGCCCCCCGGCCGCGTGCTGTCGGCCGGTGCGGTCAGGGGGCCTCCGCCGGGGGGTCGGGCGTCTCGTCGGCGAGGTAGTGGAAGGCCGGGCGGGGGTGCATCAGGAACTCGTGGTGCGAGATGTTCCAGGCGTAGGCGCCGGCCATGGCGAACAGCAGCCGGTCGCCGGCGCGCAGGGCCGGGACGGGGGCGCGGGAGGCCAG
Organism: Kitasatospora sp. YST-16; assembly: GCF_026802215.1. Lineage (NCBI taxonomy): Bacteria > Bacillati > Actinomycetota > Actinomycetes > Kitasatosporales > Streptomycetaceae > Kitasatospora > Kitasatospora sp. YST-16. The sequence goes on along the minus strand of NZ_CP113837.1, from coordinate 240,740 downwards.
GACGTCCTTGGGGGTGCACAGTTGGCCGCAGACGGTGACGGGGGAGTCGGTGACGCCGGGGCGCGGCCAGGGGTGCGGCCAGTGGTCGACCGGCAGGACGGTGAAGGGCTGGGAGTGCCCGCGGGTGGCGGGGGTGCGCAGGTGGTGGGTGCCGCCGCGGACGACCGCGAAGTCCTCGCCGTGGCTGTGCTTCACGTCCAGGACCTCGGTGGCGTACCAGCCGCAGTGGGCGGTCAGGGCGCGGCCCGGTTCGATGCGCAGGGTCAGGGACGGGTGGCGGGCGAGCAGTTCGGCCAGGCCCCGGCCGAAGCGCGGCCAGTCGAACCGGGCGTCGGGGTCCGCGTAGTCGACGGCCATGCCGCCGCCGACGTTCACCTCGTCCAGGGCCAGGCCGTGGCGGGCGGCGAGGCCGGCGGACCAGGTGACGATCCGTTCGGCGACGCGGAGTTGCTCGGCGGCGGGCAGGCCGCTGGCCAGGTGGGCGTGGATGCCGCGCAGCCGCAGGCGGGCGAAGGCGGGGGTGGCGAGCAGGGCCAGGCAGCGGGTGACCTGCCCGGGGTCCATGCCGAACGGGGTGGGGCGGCCGCCCATCGCCAGCGCGACGCCGTCCAGGGCGCCGCCGCCGACCGGCAGGTTGACCCGCAGCAGGACGTCGACGGGGCGGTCGGCGGCCGCGGCGAGGACGTGCAGTTCGCGTTCGCTCTCCACGTGCCAGCGCCGGACGGCGGGCAGGCGCAGGGCCGCGGCGATCTCCTCGGGGGACTTGCCGGGGCCGCCGAACGCCAGCGGGGCGTCCGGCACGGTGGCGTGCACGTGGGCCAACTCGCCGCCGGAGGAGACCTCGTAGCCGTCGACCAGGCCGTGCAGGGCGGCCAGCACCGGCGCCTCCGGGTTGGCCTTGGCCGCGTAGTACAGCTCGACCCGCTCGGGCAGCGCGGCCCGGACCCGGCGGGCGTGCGCCCGCAGGGCCGCCAGGTCGTAGAGGTAGGCCGGGAGCCCGGTCAGGGCGGCGGCCGTCGCGGGGACGCTCACGGGCGCTCCTTCGCAGAGGTGGAGGCGGAGCCGGCCGGGATCGACAGCGGGGAGGCCAGCGGGACGTAGCCGGCCTCGCGGTCCGGGCGGCGGCTCCACCGGGTGAGCAGGTTGGCCTTGGCGGGCAGCGGGACGCCGGCCAGCAGCGCGGCCAGCCGGGGCGGGCAGCCGTGCGCGGCGGCGTACTGCGCCAGCACGGTCCGGACGTCGTCCCAGAGGGCGGCCTCCAGGTCGGGGTGCCGGTCGGCGAGGGCGGCGAGCAGTTCGGCGAGGTGGTTGACGACCAGGCAGTACACGACGCGGTCCCAGCCGCGCTGCGCGTCGTACGTCATCGGGCCGGCGGTGCCGGCCGGGAGCGCGGCGAGGGCGGCGGCGTGCCGCTCGGGCAGCAGCTTGGTGCCCTCCAGGTCGCGGAACAGCACCTGGGCGGGCCGGCCCCGGCCGTCCACGCAGACCAGGACGTTCTGCAGGTGCGGTTCGAGGACCACGCCGTGGTCGAAGTAGGCGGCGAGCACCGGCGGGACGACCAGCCGCAGGTAGGCCGCCCACCAGTCCCGGGCGGCCGCCCCGCCGGGGCCGGGCAGCAGCGCGCCGACCTGGGCCGCGCTGGTCGGGTGCTCGTCGGCGACGGCCCCGGCCAGCAGCGGGGTCAGGCCCGGGCGGACGGCCCCGTCCAGGCCCTCGCGGACGATCAGCCCGAAGCCCTCGAACAGGTCGAGGTCCGGTTCCCCGTCCGGGCCGGGCAGCGCCAGGGTGCGGAACGCGGGCTCGCGCAGCACCGCCGCGTCCGGGAAGCGCCGGGCCAGGTCGGCGAGCGGCTCGGCGAGCAGCCGGGTGAGGGTGACGGCCCCGGCCAGCTCGTACGCGGAGTTCTTGCGCAGGCAGTTGGTGATCCGCACGTTCAGGCTGAACTTCAGGAACGCGCCCGCGCCGTACAGGGTCCGCACCGAGGCGGTGGCCGCGAACGGGGCGCCGCCCTCGCCGAGGTCGAGCACGTCGCCGCGGGCCAGGGCGGCGGTCAGCAGCGGGTGGCCGGCCAGCAGCCGGTACTGCCAGGGGTGGGCGGGCAGCAGGGTGTAGCCGTCCGGCACCGGGCGCAGCGCGTCCAGCCGGGCGAGCGCGGCCGGGTCGGCGGTGTCCTGCACGACGTACTCGGTGCGCACGGCGAGGTGCCGCAGGCGGAACGCGGCCCGGGCCTCGGGGGCGTAGTCGGACCAGGAACCGCGGTGCGCGGAGCGGGACTTGGGCGCGGGGTGGAAGCGGTGGCCGAAGAGCAGCGCCTGCTCCGACTCCAGGTACCGGTCGCCGCCGGGGGCGGGCCGGTCGGCGAGGGCGGCGGCCACCACCTGGTGGCTGGAGGCGACCTGGTCGAGGAACTCCTCGTTGGCGACGCCGGTGCGCAGGGTCAGCTCGGCCCGGACGTGCTCGGCCAGCTCGCGCCAGCCCAACTCCCGCCATCCGTCCGGCACTTGCTCGCTGACCGGTCCGGTGAAGCGGTGCGCGCCGAGCAGCGAGGTGCGGCGCAGCGCGACCCGCAGCAGGGCCCCGCGGCGGGGCAGGCGCAGCAGCAGGGTGCCGTCGGCGACGGCGGTCTGGTGCTCGGGCCCGGAGACCTCGCGCAGCAGGCAGTTGAGCAGGGTGTGGGCGACGGCGTCGTCGGCGCTCGGCAGGGCGTCGAGGCCGGGCCGGGCGTCCGGGTCCGCGGTCTCCGGCCGGTGGTCGGTCTTCGTGGTCATCGGGGGCTCCAGCGGGTCAGGAGGACGAGGAGGGCGGCGAGTGCGGCCGCGGCGGTGCCGGTGAGCACGGGGGCGGTCGGGCCGAAGGCGCCGTTGACCGCGGCGGCGACCGCGCCCGCCGCGACCGCGCCGCCCTTGGAGACGAGTTCGAGGGTGCCGAACATCCGCCCCGGGGGCCGCCCTTCGGCGGCGGCCGCGGCGAGGACGGACAGGCAGACCAGGCCGAGCGTCAGGCCGGCGCCCAGGACCGTCCGGGCGAGGACGAAGGCGGGCAGCGTGTGGGCGGCGCCGTGCCCGGCGAGGCCGAGGCCGACCAGGGCGAAGGCGGCGAACAGGCCGGTGCGCGGCCGGTGGTGGAACAGGCGGTGCACCCGGCCCGCGGTGAGCAGGTACACCAGGTGCGGCAGTGCGAACAGCACCCCCGCCACGGTGCCGGAGACCCCGGGCAGGTGCTGCTCGACCAGGGCGATCAGGTAGGGGAAGGAGACGATGGTGGCGAAGACGAACGCGAACTCGAACGCGTAGAGCAGGCGCAGCGGCCGCCGCTCCGGCGCCGCTCCGGGCGGCCCGTCGGCCGCCGCGGTGCGGGCCGGCTGCTCCGGTTCGGGCAGGAAGGCCAGCAGCACGGCGGCCGCCAGCGGCAGTACGGCCATCAGCAGGTACTGCCGGTGCGGGGAGAGCCACGGCGAGAGCGCGCCGACCAGGACCGGCGCGGCGACCAGCGAGGCGCGGGCGCTGCCCTGCATCAGGGTGAGCGCGCGCGACAGGTCGGCGCCGCGCAGCGCCGCGCCGAGGTAGCCGTTGGTGGCGGCGAAGGTGCCGCCGAGGAAGCCCTGGAGGACCAGGGCGGCGGTGAAGGCGGGCAGCGAGTCGGCGGCGCCCGCCAGCAGGAAGGAGACGGCGAGCCCGAGTTGGGCGCGCAGCAGGAGCCGCTTGCGGCCGAACCGGTCGGCGAGCCGGCCCCACAGCGGCGCGCCGAGGGCGCTGAACACGGTCGGCACGACGTACAGCAGGCCGGCCCAGCGCCCCTCGCGGTCGCCCAGGGCGGGCAGGATCCCGGTCAGGTACGGCGGCAGGCCGAGCGCCGCGAACGAGGCGACGAAGTAGCAGGCGGCCAGCCCGTGGACCTGGCGGCGGTTCAGGCCGCCGGCGGGCCGCTCGGCGGCGTGGGTGCCGCGTTCCAGTGCGCCGGTGCTCACGGCCGCCCCGCACCGAGCAGGTAGTTGGGGCCGTCGGTGTAGTGCTTGTTGACGTCGGCGGCGCCGGAGCGGTCCTTGGCCAGCAGGGTGCCGGCCGTGACCATGGCCTTGACCGGCAGCCGCCGCGCCTCCAGCAGGTCGGTGCGCAGCGGGGCGCCGGCCGGGCCGAGCCGGTCGACGGCCGCGGCGAGCGTCCCGCGCAGCAGGCCGAGGGTCGACTCCAGCGGGGCGCGGCCGTGTGCGGCCAGGCCGAAGGCGAGCGAGGCGGTGCACAGGTGGCCGGTGATGGTGGTGAACAGGTCGGTCAGCGGCCGGTCCCGGTGGCCGAAGATCCGGGCGTCGTCGAACAGCCTTCGGTAGGGGGCGAGTTCGCCGAGCCGGTCGAGGTTGATCCGGGGGCCGTCGTTGTCCTTGTACAGCAGCCGCAGCCGGGTCCGGCCGCCGTCCTCGTCCAGCACCAGCGAGGTGTTCTGCTGGTGCGACTCCAGCGCGATGCCGTACCCGAACAGGGTGGTCTGCCAGTCGACCAGCAGCTCGGTGAGCTCCCGGTACAGCTCCGGGACGGAGCCCGCGTAGAAGCGGTCCGCGAGGTGGTCGACCACCAGGCGCCCGCCGGGCGCGGCGGCCAGCAGCGCCGCCAGCGGGACGGTGACCGCGCCGTCGAGCCCGGCGGGCTGGCGCCGGACCAGGACGGCGAGCAGCTCGTCGCCGGCGGCCTGCGCGTGGCTCTGCTCGTCGGCGTGCAGGATCCGCCCGGCGAACCGGGGCTCGCGCTCCAGGACGGCCTCGATCAGCAGCTGTCCGGCGGCCCCGTCGGCGAGGGTGCCGGGTTTGATGGTGCGCCGGTTGCGCTGCCCCAGGGTGGCGGTGGCCAGCGGCAGTTTGAGGTGGACCGACGGGTCCCGGGAGACCGCGACGGTGCGCATCGACAGGGTCGGCACCACCTCCAGGTACGGCTCCTCGGCCAGCACCGCGCCGGGCAGCTCCGGGAGCCGGTCGACGGTCAGCGGGTGCACCGGGAGGGCCAGGTAGGCGCCGCGCACGCCGAACCGGCGGGCGCTCGGCCACCAGTCGGGGAGCGGCTCCATCGCCCGCGCGTCCAGCCCGGCGGCCGGCACGGCCAGCCAGCGCAGCTCGAACGACGGGTGGAACTCCGGTGAGTACGACCGCAGTTGACGCTCCGTCAGGCCAGAGCGGCCGCGGGCGGTGGGGTACACCGGGTGGTCGAGGTAGGCGGCGAGGGTGTCGAAGGCGAGCGAGGCGGCCGGGCCGGTCCACCGGGCCGGGTCCGGGCCGTACGCCGCGGCGAGCCGCTCGTGCACCCCGGCGCGGACCGCCTCGTGCAGCTCCATGGTGGCCAGGGTCTGCCGGCACTCCTCGGCGAACGCCAGGTGCCCCGGCCGGTCCAGCGGGTCGGCCGCCTCGGCCAACCGGGCCAGGATCTCTGGGAGTCCGGTCAGCGGGGCGCCGTCCGCCTCCAGCAGCGGCAGCCGGGCGGCGTACTCGCACTGGAAGCCCTCGGCCGCCACCGGCAGGGCGAAGGCGCCGCTGCGCAGCCACGGCCCGTCGGCGCGCCGCTCGACGCTCGCGCCGCTGCGCAGGCCGAGCACGTCCTCGCGCAGCAGCGCGCTCAGCACCCGCAGCGTCAACTGCTCGGCGGGGCCGGCCGGGTGCCGGGGGCTCGCAGGGTTCACTGAACTCACACGGCTCACGGGGTGATCTCCCACCGGTTGGCCGCGAGGAACCCGGCGACGGCGGCGTCCACCCGCTGCTGGTCCGGGCCGACGGCCCAGACCACGCCCAGGTAGTCGCGGTTGGTGCGGTGCAGTGCGTGGTGCTCGCCGACCCGGCGCACCGGCCGGTAGGAGAGTTCCACGCCGTCGCTCTCGGCGTCGTACGGGCCGGGGGCGGCGGTCAGGGTGCCGGCCCGGTCGGCGAGGACCGCCTCGTTGCGGGCCCGCCGGTCGGTGCGCGCGCCGAGGTCGGCGGGCAGCCGCTCGCCGAGGTGGGCGCGCAGCACCAGTTCGAAGAACGGGATGCCGAGGATCCGCGCCAGCATCAGGTCGCACTGGTCGCCGATGGCGCGGTAGTTGACCTCGATGATCCGGGCCCGGCCGTCCGGCTGGACGACGAACTCGGTGTGGCAGGCGCCGAGCCCGACGCCGAGCGCGTCGAGCTGGGCGAGCACCTGCCCGGTGACGTCCGCGGGGTGGGCCGGGACGAAGGTCAGGACCTCCTCGATGAAGTCCGGCGGCGGGGAGAGCCGGGTGCGGAACCCGCCGAGGACGTGCCGGGCGTGCCCGTCGCCGAGGGTCTCCAGGGTGTGCAGCTCGCCGGCCAGGAACTCCTCGACGACCAGCACCGCCTCCGGCCGCCGCGCGCGGATCTCCGCGCAGCGGCGGGCGAGTTCGGCCGCGTCGCTGACCAGCGAGACGTCCTCGCTGGCCACGCCCTCGCGCGGCTTGAGCACGCACGGGAACGGCACGTCCAGCTCCACCGGGTCGGCGCCGGGCGGTAGTTCGGCGGAGCGGACGGCGTCCAGGCCGGCCAGCGCCAGGTGGCGGCGCAGCTGGCCCTTGTCCTTGGCGCGCAGCGCGGCCCGCCAGTCCTTGGCGGGCAGCCCGAAGTACTCGGCGGCCAGCGCGGTCTGGGTCTGCAGATGGTCGCTGTTGCTGAACACCGCGTCCGGGGCGCCGAGTTGCGAGACGGTACTGATCACCGCGCGGAAGTCCCGGACGTCGCACTCGACCAGTCGCGGTCTGAACTCCCGTTCCGCGTAGGCCCGCTGGTGGGCCGCGGGGTCGTCGGTGAGGATCGTGACGTCGAGTCCGAGCCGGGCCGCGGCGGGCAGGAAGCCGTCGGTCACCGAGTCGGTCGGGTTCAGGGCGAGCAGGTGGAGCCGCAAGGCGATCAGTCCCGTTCGATTGGTGGGGGCGGGTGGCTACTTGGGGGCGTCGACGCCGGCGGCCGAGGCGATGTCGCCGAGCATCCGGTCGGCGGCCTGGACGCCGATGCCGGACATCCAGGTCTCGTCCGGGACGGTGAAGACCTTGCCGTTCTTCACCGCGTTCAGGCCCTGCCAGACGGCGGTCTGCTGGACCTCGGCCTGCTTGGTCTTGGACGGGTCGTCGGAGGTGGTGACGAACACCAGGTCGGCGTCGGCCTGGTTGATCTGCTCCGGGCTGACGTCCAGCATCGCCTTGTCGACGTCCGGCGCCTTGATCGCCCGGGCCAGGCCGGCGTCCTTGAGCACCACGCCGCTGAACGAGGCGTTCTGGTACAGGCGGGTCGGGCCGGCCACGAAGCGGACCACCGAGACGGACGGCGCGGTGCCGTTGTACTTGGCCTTGATCTCCTCGCCGAGCTTGGCGGCCCGGGCCTCGTAGTCGCCCAGCGCCTTCGCGGCCTCGGTCTCCTTGCCCAGGGCCTGCGCGTACAGCTTGAGGTTGGCCTTCCACGGCTCGCCGGTGGTCTCGGCCATCACGGTCGGGGCGATCGCGTTGAGCTTGTCGTACACCTTCTCGTGCCGGACCTTCGAGGTGAGGATCAGGTCGGGCTTGAGCGAGGCGATCAGTTCGAGGTTCGGCTCGTTCATCGGGCCGACGTCCTTGGTGCCGTCGACCTTGCCCTTGAGGTACGCGGGGAAGCCGCCCTCGGTCTTCAGGTGCGGGGCGACCGCGCCGACCGGGGTGATGCCGAGCAGCGTGACGTCGTCGAGTTCGCCGGAGTCCAGCACCACGACGCGCTTGGGCTGGGCCTTGATCTCGGCGGTGCCCAGCGCGTGCTTGACGCTGCGCGGGAAGGCGGCGGCGCTGTCGCCGGCCGCCTGGCTCGCGGCGGGCTTGGCGTCGCTGGTGCCCTCGCTGCCGCAGGCGGTCAGCAGGGCGGTGGAGAGCACCGCGGCGAGCACGGCGGCGGAGAGCTTGCGGTTGGTCATGTTTCTTTCCTCGCAGGGGAGTTCGGGAGCCGGGGAGTCGGCTTTCGGGCAGGGTCCATCGCCGGTGGGGCGCACGGGCGCCACCGGAAGCTCAAGGGGGTGGGTCAGCGGCGGGCCAGCGGGACGACCAGCGGCGTGCCGGTCTCGGGGTCGGGGACGATCCGGCAGGGCACCTGGAAGACCCGCTCGACCAGTTCGGCGGTCAGCACCTCGCCGGGCGGGCCGGCCGCGGCCGGCTCACCGCCGTCCAGCACCACCAGGTGGTCGGCGTAGCGGGCGGCCTGGCCGAGGTCGTGCAGCACCATCACCACCGTCCGTCCGGCGTCCCGGTGCAGGTCGGTGACCAGGTCGAGGACGTCCAGCTGGTGGCGCAGGTCGAGGAAGGTGGTCGGCTCGTCCAGCAGCAGCAGGTCGGTCTCCTGGGCCAGCGCGAGCGCGATCCAGGCGCGCTGGCGCTGGCCGCCGGAGAGCCGGTCGACCGGGCGGTCGCGCAGCACGTCGGTGCCGGTGCGGCGCAGCGCCTCCTCCACCGCGGCCTGGTCGGCGGCCGACCACGGGGTGAGCATCCGCTGGTGCGGGTAGCGGCCGAGCCGGACCAGCGCCTCCACGGTGACCGCCTCCGGGGTGACCGGCTGCTGCGGCAGCAGGCCCATCCGGCGGGCCAGCGCCCGGGCCGGCATCCGGTGGATGTCGGCGCCGTCCAGGGTGACGGTACCGGCCGCCGGGGCCAGCAGCCGGACCAGGCCGCGCAGCAGCGTCGACTTGCCGCAGGCGTTCGGCCCGACGATCGCGGTGACCGCCCCGCCGGGCAGCTCCAGGTCCAGGCCCCGGACGACCTCGCGGTCGCCGTAGCGCAGGTGCAGGCCCCGGGCGGCCAGCCGGTCGGGGGAGGGGGCGGTGGTGGTCATCGGGAGCTCCTCTGCGGCGGTCGGCCCTGGCGGATCATCAGCGCCAGCAGCCACGGGGCACCGAGCGTCGCGGTGACGGCGCCGACCGGCAGGCCGTGCACCGGCAGCACGTGCAGGACGAGGTGGTCGGCGGCGGTCAGCAGCAGCGCGCCGGTCAGCGCGGTCAGCGCCAGGGTGAGCGGGGTCGGCGGGCCGGCCAGCAGCCGCACCAGGTGCGGCACGGCGAGGGCGACGAAGCCGACCGGCCCGGCCAGCGCGGCGGCCAGCGAGGCCAGCACCACGGCGAGCAGCAGCAGGCCCAGCCGGGTCCGGTGCGGGTCGACGCCCAGGCCGCCGGCCGAGTCGTCGCCCAGGTCGAGCACCGCGACCCGACGGTCCATCAGGAACGCGGCGGCCACCGCGGCGGCGATCGCCCCGCCGGCGCCCCACAGTTCGGGCCAGGTCCGCCCGTACAGCGAACCGGTGGTCCACTGCAGCGCCTGCCCGGCCAGCTCGGCCGGGAAGCGGACGATCATCAGGTTGACGGCCGCCGCCAGGCCCGCCTGCACGGCCAGGCCCACCAGCACCAGCCGGGTCACCGCCATCCGCGAGCGCCAGGCGAACGCGCCCAGCAGCGCAGCCGCCAGCAGCCCGCCGCCCAGCGCCGCCAGCGGGGTCAGCGCCTGCGAGGCGCCGGTGGCCAGCAGCAGCACCGCGCCGAACGAGGCGCCGCCGGTCACGCCGATCACGTCCGGCGAGGCCAGCGGATTGCGGAACAGCCGCTGCAGCAGCGACCCCGCCACCGCCAGGCCGGCGCCCGCGACCACCGCGGACAGCACCCGGGGCGCCCGGAACTCGCGCACCACCAGGACGTCGCCCGCCGAGCCGGAGCCGAACAGCGCGCGCAGCGCGTCCGGCAGCGCGATCGACACCTGGCCGGTGGACAGCGCCACCCCGGCCGTCAGCACCAGCAGCACGGCCGCCGCCGCGATCAGCAGCAGGGTCCGCCGCCGGGCCCGGGCCAGCGCACCGGGCTTCGACCCGGCCGCGGCGGGGGCGGTGCGGGCGGACGGGGCGGGGGTCAGGGTGTCCGGGCTCATCGCGCCGCCGCCGCCTTCCGGGCCAGCACCGCGAGCAGCGGCGCGCCGAGGAACGCGGTGACGATCCCGACCTCGATCTCGGACGGCCGCGCCACCAGCCGGCCCAGCACGTCGGCCAGCAGCAGCAGCACCGGACCGGCGATCAGGCAGCCCGGCACCAGCACCCGGTGGTCGTTGCCCAGCAGCGGACGCACCAGGTGCGGCGCCGCCAGGCCGATGAACGCCACCGGCCCGGCCACCGCGACCGAACCGGCCGCCAGCAGCACCACCGCCAGGCCGCCCAGCACCCGGATCCGCGCCACCGGCACGCCCAGCGCCTGCGCGGTCTCGTCGCCGAGCGCCAGCGCGTTCAGCGCCGGGGCGACCAGCAGCGCCAGCAGCACGCCGACCGCGAGCAGCGGCAGCACCTGGTACAGCCCGTCCAGGCTGCGCCCGCCGACCGAACCGGCCAGCCAGAACCGGGCCTCGTCCAGCGTCCGGCGGCTCGCCAGCATCAGCGCCGACGTCCAGGACGCCAGCACCGCCGACAGCACGGTGCCGCCGAGGGCCAAGCGCACCGGGTCCAGGTCGCCCGAGTGCCGCGCCATCCCGTACACCAGCAGCGCGGCGCCGCTCGCGCCCGCCACCGCGAACCAGACGTACTGCAGCGGGTGCGACAGGCCCAGCGCGAAGATCGCGGTCACCACCGCGAACCCGGCCCCCGCGTTGATGCCCAGCGTGGTCGGCGACGCCAGCGGGTTGCGCGTCACGCCCTGGGCGACCGCCCCGGCCGCGCCGAGCGCCGCGCCCACCGCGATCCCGATGACGGTCCGGGGCACCCGGAGGCCGACCACCACGTCCGCGTCGGCGCCGTGCGCCCTGCCCGACAGGGCGTCAACCACCGTGGCGAGCGGGATCGATCGTGATCCGAGGGCGAGGCTGAGGGCCGCGCACAGGGCGAGCGCCCCGAGGCCGGCAGCGAGCAGCGAGACCTGCCGCGCTGCTGCGGACCGGGGTGCCGGGGTGGCGGACACGGTTGGTTCGGTTCTGAGCACGGAAACAGATTTTGGTTAGGCTAACCTTAATAAGTCAAGTGCCGGTGGGGGCGCGGGGAGTGAACCCGCGTCTCACGCCCGAAGGAAGCCGCCATGCTCGACCTGCCCGCCCGGCCCGCACCCGCGACCGGCCGCCTCGCCCTGACCTACCGTCAACTCGCCCACGCCTGCCCGGCGCTGACGTTCTCCCTGATGGATGGCGATCCGGCGAACGACGCGTCGGCGGGCGGGGCCCCGGCGGGCGGCCGGGAGTGGATCCCCGCGGACCGGCTCGCCTCCGCCGTCGGGCGGCTCGTCGACGCCGAGGCTGCCCGGATCCGCGACCGCCACGGCCTCGCGCCGCGCCCGCACGTCGCCGCCTCCCGGCTGCTGCACCACCACCTGTGGACCGCCTCCCTGCTGATCAGCGGCGTCTGGTACCTGGAGGGGCGGATCCCGCTCCTCCCGGCCGGCCGGCTGTGGACCGACGCCGCGACCGGCGACTTCGCGCTCCGCCCCGGCGACTGGGCCCCCGGTGACGAAGCCGCCCTGCGCGACGCCGTCGCCGCCCACGTCGGCCCCGTCCTCGCCGCCTTCCAGCCCCTCGTCCGCCGGGGCCCCCGCGCCCTGTGGGGGATGGCCACCGACGACCTGCTCTCCGGCCTCTGGTACCTCGGCCGCATGCTCGGCGAGGAGGACCGCGCCGTCGCCACCGCCACCGCACTCCTGCCCGCCGGCGCCCGGCCGTGGACCGGACCCGCGAACTTCCGCCGCGAGCACGGCGGTTGGACCCGCACCCGGCAGGGCTGCTGCCTCTACTACGCCGTCGACCCGGCCAACCCCTGCGCCACCTGCCCGCGCCGCGCCTGACGCTCCGCCCCGCGCGGCGCGATCGAGCCCGGGCCCGTATCCGCATCCGCACCCGCGTCCGGGGTCGGACCCGGTTCCGCGTCCGGGTCTGGCGTCAGGCGGTCGGACTCCCTAATGTGAGCAGTCCTCATATTATCGAGCGCAAGGGGGCCGCCATGACGGACCGCCACGACCTGCTCGCCGGGTTCCGCTGGGGCGTGTCCACCGCCGCGTACCAGATCGAGGGCGCGGTGGACGAGGACGGCCGGGGGCGCTCGATCTGGGACACCTTCTGCGAACGCCCCGGCGCGGTGAAGAACGGCGACAGCGGGCGCACCGCCTGCGACCACTACCACCGCTGGCCCGAGGACATCGCCCTGATGCGCGAACTCGGCCTGGACACCTACCGGTTCTCGCTCGCCTGGACGCGCGTCCAGCCCACCGGCCGCGGCCCCGCCAACCCCGCCGGGCTCGACTTCTACGAGCGCCTGGTCGACGGCCTCCTCGAAGCCGGCATCACCCCGCTGCCCACCCTCTTCCACTGGGACCTCCCGCAGGCCCTGGAGGACGAAGGCGGCTGGCTGCACCGCGACACCGCCCACCGCTTCGCCGAGTACGCCGCGCTGGCCGCCGACCGCCTCGGCGACCGCGTCCCGGCCTGGATCACCCTCAACGAGCCCTTCGTCCACCTGGTGTACGGCTACGCGCTCGGCATCCACGCCCCCGGCCGCACCCTGATGCTCGACGCCCTGCCCGCCGCCCACCACCAACTCCTCGCCCACGGCCTGGCCGCCGCCGAACTGCGCGCCCGCGGCCGCGAGGTCCTGATCGCCAACAACCTCACCCCGGTACGGCCCGCCTCCGCCGACCCGGCCGACCTCGCCGCCGCCGACGCCTACGACACCCTGCACAACCGCCTGTTCACCGACCCGCTCCTCCTCGGCCGCTACCCCGACCTGACCGCGTACGGAGTCGGCCCGGACCTGCACGGCGCCGTCCAGGACGGCGACCTCGACCTGATCTCCGCCCCCGGCCTGGACGGACTCGGCGTCAACTACTACAACCCGACCCGCATCGCCGCCCCCACCGAGCCCGGCCTCCCCTTCGCCGAGGCCCCCATCGACGGCGTCCCCCCCACCCACTTCGGCTGGCCCGTCGTCCCCGAGGGCCTCACCGAACTCCTCCGCACCCTCCGCGACCGCTACGGCGACGCCCTCCCCCCGATCACCGTCACCGAGAACGGCTGCTCCACCGACGACACCCTCGACGACACCTCCCGCACCGACTACCTGGCCGGCCACCTCGACGCCCTCGCCTGCGCCACCGCCGACGGCATCGACGTCCGCGGCTACTGCACCTGGTCCCTGCTCGACAACTTCGAATGGGCCGAGGGCTACAGCCAGCGCTTCGGCCTGGTCCACGTCGACTTCACCACCCAGCGGCGCACCCCGAAGGCGTCCTTCGCCTGGTACCGCGACCTGATCGCAACTCATCGTGCTTGCAATCAGGCGTAGTCGGGCTTCGGCTGCCGCGGGATGCACGGCCTCTCGGTAACGGCCGAGAGGCCATCCGTCCGACGTGGCCTGCAGTGGGTGTACCCCCCGAGACTGGGCATGAGACAGGGCGTTTGGCAGGTTCGCATCCCCTCGTCAATGGTTAACTGTCGGTCTGTTGTGTGGTACCAGGCCGCCACGTGGTTTCGGGTCCCGCAACGGAGAAATGGCGAGCGTAGTGCGTCAGCGCAGGCTTAGAGCCGGGCGATCCCAGCTACGGCGTGCTCCAGGCCATTCCGTCCTCATCGGGGAGAGCCTGCTTAGAACTCCTAACAAAATGATCAACGGTGTGGTTGGATCCCACTCAGCGTCAGATTGATCATGTGGTGGGGGCGCTGGGGTGGCGCGGCCGAAGCCGTGGCAGGTCAGCGACCAACTGTGGGCGGTGATCGGGTCGCTGCTGCCGAAGACGGAGCGGCGAACGCATCATCCGGGCCGCAGTCGGCTGGACGACCGGCTGGTCTTCCAGGGGATCCTGTTCGTCCTTCACACCGGGATCTCCTGGGAACACTTGCCGCAGGAGCTGGGGTTCGGCTCGGGAATGACCTGCTGGCGGCGCCTGGCCGAGTGGCACGAGGCGGGTGTGTGGCAGCGTCTGCACGAGGCCTTGCTCGCCGAGCTCCGGGCCGCCGACGTGCTCGACTTCTCCCGCGCGACGGTGGACTCCTCACACGTCAGGGCTCTAAAGGGGGGGGCTCCAAGACGGGACGAAGCCCCGTTGACCGGGGCAAGACGGGCAGCAAGCACCATCTGATCACCGATGCGACCGGGATCCCGCTCGCCTTCACGCTCACCGGCGGCAACCGCAACGACGTCACACAGCTCATCCCACTCCTGGAAGCGGTGCCGCCGGTGCGCGGCAAGCGAGGCCGACCACGGCGGCGCCCCGACGTGGTACTGGCGGACCGCGGCTACGACCACGACAAGTACCGTCGTATGGTGCGCGAACTGGACATACGGCCACTCATCGCCCGCCGCAACACCGGGCATGGTTCCGGTCTGGGAGTTCAGAGGTGGGTGGTCGAGAGGGCGTTCGCACTGCTGCACCACTTCCGTCGCCTGCGGATCCGCTGGGAGATCCGCGACGACATCCACGAGGCCTTCCTGTCTCTCGCGTGTGCGCTCATCTGCTGGAGGAGACTGCGCTCCGTGCGGTCCTCGTGAAGCTCCATCGCCGGCTCAGAGCGGGCTGATTCTCTTTGAGCGCGTCGAGGCGATGTTCCAACGCGGCGGCCACGGCCTGGCGGGCGGAGTACGGCGAGTTCCGCGTTCCGGTCCTCGACCATGTCCCCACCCTGCCCTTGTTCCGGCCCGTGCGCTGCCAGGGCTGACCTAGAGCCGAACCCCGTTCCGGATCAGGAGTGCCGCCAGCTCGGGACCGTCCTCGGGGCGGTGGTTCACCCCTTGTAGACCAGCCCAGTCAGATTCGCGTGCGCACTCCAGCCCAGCGACGCGTACAGCGCCTGGCCCTCGACCGTCGCCCCGAGCACGGCAGTCTCAGCCCCCTGCTCCAGCGCGGCATTGCCGAGCACCCGCATCACCGTGCTGCCCAGGCCCCGCCGCCGGTGCGCCTCGTCCGTCGCCACCCGGTCGACCACGGCCACTCGGCCCACGACGGCGGTCCAGCCGTCGGCGGCGTACTCCCCGGCCCCGGTCCGCACGCGTACGTGGACGACCCCGTCCACCACATCGGTGCTCAGCTCGTACCCGGCTGGCACCCGGACTTCGGCCGGGCGCAGCGGCGCGGTCATCATGATCTCGGGCCCGCCGATCTCCCAGCCCTCCCCGGCCCAGGCCAGCGCGGGCCGCGGGTCCACGAACGCCTTGATCCAGGTGTACGGCACACGCTGCGCTGCCTCCGCCGCCGCCCGCACCAGCTCCTCGCGCGGGTCGAGCAGCACGTGCCGCGCCCGCTCCCGCTTACGCGGCGTCTCTACCCGCAGCCCCCACGGGTGTTCCACCGGCCCGACGTCCTGCCGCGCCTTGGCCAGTCCCGCGACCCACCCCAGCATCAGCTCCGTGTCCAGCACGAGCATTCCCCCTACACGTGATCGAAACGCACAGCCTAACCGCCGTGCGCCCTCCGGCTCTCCTCAGAGGACGTCGGCACATTTCGTTAGAAGTTCTTATGCCTGATGCGTGAAAGGCTCCGCGTTACCCGGGATCCGGCCTCCAGTTGCTTGCCGTCGTCAACGACGTCCGCCGGAGAATTCGTCCGGGGCTTGCGTGGAGGGTTCCTGGCCGTCACGCCAGCCGGTAGGGCAGGGTGGTACCCATGGCAAGTGTGGTGAATCCCACGACGTGGCGCTCGGTGCGCGAAGCGGCGTTGCCGCAGATCTCTTCGGAGAGCGAAGGTGCCGTGTTCTCGGTCTTGGGTACCCGTGCCCTCCTGCTGTACCGGGTCGATGAGAGCGAGTGCCGCAGACGGCAGGTGGTCGGTGCCGAGCGACTGAGAAGCATCCCCGCGCTGGAGTGCCTGCTCGGTCTTCCGGTCGGTCTTCCGGTTCCGGTGGGTTCCCTCCCGGATCAGGCCGAGGTTCGTGGCCTTCCGGGAGGAGCTGTCGAGTGGGGCGCCGATCTGGTGACGCGCCGGGCGGTCCGACCGCTCGCTGTTGACCTCGCGGTCGTGCGGGCTGCTGGTTGGCGGACGGGTCTGGAACGAGCAGGCCGGTTCGCGCCGTTTTGCCGCCGAGCTGTCCTGCTCGACGAGGTTCTGCACGCGCGGTCGGACGAGATCTTGGCGGAGGCCGCTTTCTACGGCATCGGCGTGCTGGTCAATGAGCCGGACGGTATTCGGATCGCCTTGGAGCCCGAGGCGTACCGGCCGCAGCGGCACACCGCTGCGGCGTGGCACTTCGTCGAGGAGCTGTACGGGCGGTTGGTCTGAGCCGCCAGTCTGCCCGTCAGTCGGCTCCCGCGCCGGCCGGTGCCGAGGGCGCCGCATCGAGGAGGGACCACCTCAGCAATTGCGGTTGGACCTTGAAGCCGTCCGGCTGCTGGATGGCGGCGTTGACGAGTGGGTACCGGTCCACTGCGGCCCGGCAGCGTTCCTGCCACCACCTCTGGCGCTCTGGTCCAACCTCCAGGGTCTGCAGCGTCTGCTGCCAGGACATCAGCACGGCCGTGTTGTGCTGCGCTGCCGACCTGGCGTCGCGGTTGCTCGGGAAGCTGTCCAACGTCCGATGCCCGTAGGCAGCGCACTCGCACACGGGTGCGTGCGTCGCGGCGAAACGGCGTGCGAGGGTTTTGCCGAGGAACAGGGCCATCAACTCGGGAAACAGTACGGCCGGGGAGTCGGCGAACCCCGAACTCTTCGCAGGCTCACCGGGCGGGACGACGTGCCGGAAGCGTCCCGACAGCCCGTAGGCGGCGAACACTGCGCCTCGTGCCAGTGCTCCGAATGCCGCGAGATCGGCCCGCAGCACCGCAGTTCCCGGTACTTGGGCCAGTACCCGCGCCAGCCCGGCCAACGCGTCGGGAAAACTCGCCAGCGGGTCCAACTGGCCACCGAGCATGATGGCTTTCATACCCGGTGCCGCGCTCGCTTCTTCGATGAAGCTGCCGACCAGGTCGTCGTGCAGCCAGCCGACGTCGATTGGGAGGGTGAGTACGATCCGGGGGTCCTCCCGCGCCGCCACATCGCGTACAGCAGCTCGTACAGCGGCTGTGTCCCCGGCTCGGAGGTATCCAGTCGGCGCGAGCGCCGCCGTCGCGCCTGCGGCGAGCTGTTCCTGGACTGCTTGGCCGAGCGGATCCGCTGTGGGCAGCTCGTCAGTTCGCGAGAAGAATGGCTCGCTCGCCGTCGCGACGGTGTTCTCGTAAAACGCCGGGTCGGCGATGAGTACGCCTTCGTAGTCGTTGCCCCGTAGCTCCGACGCCTTTCTGAGGGCCTTCGGTCCACTGATCACGAGCCCGCTGCGGGCGGGGTCCAGCTGGTTCCGCACAAACCCCACTCGGGAGGCGTCCACCTGGATCAGCAGCCGGTCGGTGAGCAACTCCGGCCGACCAAAACGGTTTTGGTTGACAATGTGGGACCTCGAACGTCGGGAAGACCTACGAGGGCGGGGGAGTGGAACAGAGGAGTCGGACATGGCCTCGCCTTCAAATCGGCGGAAACACTCGACGACGTACTCGTGGTTCTACTGTACGGAGCTGACTGACACTCCGTGGTTCGTGGCTGCACCAATGACCATGGAAAAAACCGGAGTTGGTCGATGATCGGCTGGCTGCGGCCTGGACGACATCATGTTCTGCGAGGTGCAGGAGACGTCGTGCGGTTGGTGTTGTGACCTCATCGCTGTCCACCAGGCGCGATACGCCGGGTAGTGGTCAGTCCAGGCGACTCGACTCAAGATCGTTAAGGACGGCGAGGACCGGTCCCCAGCACATCATGACAGTGTCGTGATCGGGATCGATCCCGCGTTCCCGCTGTTGACGAAGGTGGACGAAGTTGCGGTACTCGCGGACGATTTTCATGAAGTCGTGAGCGTCGACCTGAATCCAACCCCGGGACCGGGCGGTGTCCAGTAGTAGTGCCAGGCCGGCCTTGGCCGCCAGCACCGGCCTTCCTCCGTTGGGATTCGGGAACCCCTGGGCCAGGCCCGGGTCGCGTTTGATCAGTACATCGAGCAGGAGACCTTCGGTGAAGCTTCCGATGCCGATGAGAGCGAAAACGTGTGCTCCGTTGTCCGCGCAGATACGGGTCTCGTTCACCCGCTGCATCAGCTGACGCGTGATTTCGTCACTGCTGGCCAGTCGTCGGACTCGCGCTTCCAAGTCCTCGGGCGGACTGAAGGTGGTCGACCGGCCGTCCTGGCCGAGTGCGCCCACCATCGGGCGGCCGCCAACGTAAGTGATCGACAGTTGCTCTGCGGCGAGGACCTGGTTGAGACCCTGCCGGAGTAGATCGGCGGACGCCATGCCGTCGTCGTACTCCAGCGGATCGCAGATACGGCCCAGGAGGCGGCTGACGGCGGCTTCGTCACCGGCCGAGTCCATGATCGTGTCGGTCAGCCAGGACACCCGCGCCGTGCCGTCGTACTCGACGGATACCGGCCATGCCGCTCGTTTCAGCAGCTCGGCGAGCTGGTAACCGGGGCGTTCGAAGGGGCCGTCCACGTCCACGACGAGTCGCGCGATGCGTTGGATGGTCATGGGGTCGAGCGGGGCCATCAGATGTGCTCCTTGTCTGCGAACTGTTGAGAGTGATCGAAGGCCTGGTTGAGGCGTTCGACGATGACCCGTCCTCGCTTCTGGAAGCCGAGTTCGGCCATGGCCTGACCGATCCGGGCGTCACGGTCGAGTTGGTAGCCGTCGCTGAGAATCCAGCCGGCGAGCGCCCGGAGATCCGTGTCGGAGTAGGTGCCGATGCTGCCACCGGGCGTCAACGGCGGTCTGTGTCCTCGCCGCGTCGACGCCTCTTCTGCCCGGCGCGGAGCGGGGACCGAGGCCTGAGGTGCTGTGCGGTTGGGCGGATCGTCGGCCGCACGGACGACGTCCTGCCAGACACCGACAAGTCGGGCCGTCTCGGCCTGGGGGGCGGCGAACCAGTCCGCGGCCCAGATCCGGTGGAACTGCCATCCGAGCCGTTCCAGGTGCGCCTGGCGGAGCCGGTCACGGTCTCGTGCGCTTGCTGTGCGGTGGTAGCGGTCGCCGTCCGTCTCCACGGCGAGCAGCATCTGGCCGGGCCGTTCGGGATGAGCCAGCGCGAAGTCGATGCGGTAGCCGGAGACACCCCATTGTGGGACGGCGGGAACGCCTGAGGACCGCAGCGCCTCCAGCACCTGCTGTTCGAAAGGGTTCAGCTCGTACGTTTCCTGGCGTCCACCCGACCGGGTGAGGTCCCCCTGGACAGAGCAGTACTCGAGGAAGAGGCGCAGCAGTTCAGGGCCGCGGTTCTTCGTTTCGGCACGCGGGCCGAAGTCGTGGTGGGAGAACGAGCTGACGACTGTCATGCAGTTGCGTGCACGTGTGATGGCGACGTTGAGCCGACGCTCTCCGCCTTCGTTGTTGAGCGGCCCGAAGCGTTGGGCAAGCCGGCCGTTGGCGGCCTTGGCGTATCCGATGCTGAGGATGATGGCGTCGCGTTCGTCACCCTGCACGCGTTCGAGGTTCTTGATGAAGAAGCGGCGGCCGGGGCCCGCCTCGGGGCTGAAGTAGTCCTGCAGGTCCGGCTGAGCTTCGAGGGCTCTGCGCAGGGCGAGATCGATGCGGTCGGCGTGCCGTTGGCCCATGGTGATGATGCCGAGACTGAGGTCGGGGGTGCGGGAGGCATGGTCGAGGGCCAACTCCACCACTCGCTCGACCTCTTGAGGTGCGGATCCGTCCTGGCCGGGCAGCGCGTGCCCGTCGACGACCTCCAGACGGATCGGACTTTCGACGGCGGTCCCGGGGAACGTGACGAGCTGGTCGCGGTAGATCTCGCGGTTGGAGAAGGCGATCAGCCTCTCGTCACTGCTCCGGTAGTGCCAGCGGAGGGTGTGGACGTGGGGCAGCCGACTGCTGAGCAAATCCAGGAGCGATTCGAAGACGCCAGGATCGTTCCCGTCCTCGTCGTCAGTGTCCTCCTGGCTGTCCGTGCCGCTCAGCACGCGGCTGAAGAACGAGGTGGGCGGCAACTGGTTCCGGTCGCCCGCGACGACGACCTGGCGACCCCGCATGATCGACGTCATGGCGTCGTGCGGCAAGATCTGGCTGGCCTCGTCGAAGACCACCACGTCGAACAGCCGGGTGGCCGGTAGTACCCGGCTGACCACGAGCGGCGACATGGCCCAACAGGGTTTGGCTGCCAACAGCACGTCGGGGGCCTTGGCGACCAGTTTGCGCAGGGGCAGGTGGCGCGTCTTGCGAGCGGCCTGGTCGCGGACTACGGCGTTCTGGTCACGGTGGGTATCGCGGGTCTTGCGCAGCCGGGCCGCCACGGAGTAGCGCACGCGACCGGCATTGGCGGTCATGTGGTCGCTGTCGGCGCGGCGGAACTGTGTGACGGCGTGGTCGTGTTCCCGCCCGGTGAAGGTGCGAACGTGCTGGGAATGCATCTTGATCTCGTCGAGAACGGATGACCACCAGGCGTACTGGAACCGATCGACCACCGCCTCTGGCACAGGGAGGCTCTGAGCCACCTCGTCAAGCAGCGGGCCAAGACCGGCAGCCTCCAGACGGTCGGTCAGTTGGTTGAGTTCGGGCATCTGGTACAGCGTTCCGCGGTCGGCGTCGAGTTCTCGTACGATCTCGGCTACCTCATCGGCAGGCTTCTTCGCCCAGTCGTCGACACCCGCACAGAGGGCCACTGCGGCGAGCCGGTCGCGAAGCTCGATGAAGTCCTTCAGGGCGGTGCCGAGCTCGGGGACTGCGGAAGGCGGTGCGCCGTTCACCGACACGTTCTGCCAACGGGTTCGTTGCTCCTGGGCCTGGAGCAGCCGAGTGTGGAGAACCTTGCGGTCGCGCAGTCCGTCCCGATGGATGGCCGCGGCCTCACGGACCAAGGAACGTCGCTGCCACCAGCCGATGGACTGCCCATGCTGCTTGCGCCAAGCCCGGTCAGCGGTAGCGGCGACGAGCCGGTCGAGCTGCGGTCCGAAGACCTCCGGGGTGAACTCTTCGAAGGTGCCGGACACGGCCTGCAAGAGATCCAGTAGCTGCTGCCAGCCGTGGACATCCTGTGCCTGGCACAACCCTGCTGCGGTGATGAGCGCCTCGATCTCCCGGCGGGTGTCCAGGAACGCCGTGCCCGCCAACTGGTCGAGTCGTTCCAGGACCGGACGGAGTTCCGCGACGTCCCGTACGCGGGTGCGAGCCCAGGGAGACTGGCCGCGCCGAATCTGCAGTCCCTTCCGGCTGACGAATTTGTGCAAGTCCTGCTCCACCTGTTGCCGTGAAGCCAGGTCCAGTTGCTTCAAGACACCGCCGCGCAGACGCCAGCGTGTCTGGCGCTCGGGCGGAATTCCCGATAGCGCAGCCATGACCTGGTAAGCGCTGACTCCCCAGGGGGACCGAGGCTGGTGGAACTCGGCGACGTGACGGCCGGTCTGACCACGGAAGTGCTCGAGTGAAGCGTGCAACTGCTCAGGGCGCGGCGGCGGCTCCTGGCCGGACCGGTCGAGGGTCTCAAGAAGCTGTTGGGCCAGTTGGCGACGGTTCAGCTTGTTCCCATGGAGATCGAGAACGAGTCCATCGAGGTCGACCTGGGCGAGTCGGTCGGTAACGGCCTCGATTGCGGCACGCTTCTCCGCGACGAAGAGGATGCGTTGTCCCTCAGCAGCCAACGCGGCGATGAGGTTGGCGATGGTCTGGCTCTTCCCCGTTCCGGGAGGACCCTCAATGACCACATGTCGGCCGGCTAGTACGGCGCGGATCGCCTGTTGCTGAGAGTCGTCGGCATCGTGGACGAGGAACTCCTGCCGTGGTGGGATCTCGCCCCCCGCGGGAGGATCCCCCACGTCCTCCAGCAACGAGTGCGCCGCCTTGCTGTCACCGGCGATGGCGGCGATGACGGGGTGTTCGGCGAGCAATGGGGCAGATTTCTTCAGGTCGTTGACCATGGGCAGCCGGTCGAAACTGAAGGCCCCGACCACAAGGCGTTCCTCGAACGACCCGGACAGCCCGCTCCGGCGAAGGGCCTTGGCGAGGAGGTCGTACACAGCACGTACCCGGGTACCCGGATCCGTCTGTTCCTCAAGCGTGGCGGACGCCTGGTCGGCCAGTTGGTCGAGGTCGGTGTCCAAGCCGTACTGGCGGTTCAGCGCGTACAGCAGGACCGGATTGATCTCCGGCTCGCCGTCGACCTGGAGGACGAAGTCACTCTCGGTGGCCGTGCGCGGCTGGATCGTCAGGGGAAGCAGTACGAGGGGGGCGCGTAGCGGGAGGACGATGGTTGTGCCACGTGTCTTCGGCGGGTCCACGTTCAGCAGCCCGCAGGCCAGGCGACCCGCCTCGACACCCTGTTCCTCGTCCAACTCCAGGATCCGGCGCCGCAGGTAGCGTGCGCGAAGGCAGGCGGATTTGTGATCGGACGGATCGGGGACGAGGCTCGCAAGCCGGACCTTTCGGCCAGTCAGTAGCGCGTGCTGCTGCTCGACGGAGGTGGCGGTCAGGTCGAGACTGCCAGTCTTCGTGTCCTTGAAGTGCAGCAGTGTGTTGCGCGGTCCGAGATCAATGAGTTCGTCGGCCCATCGCTGAGCCTGGGAGGCCACGGCCTCCTCACGCGCGCGAGTGGCGGTGCCGTTCACTTTGCTACCCCTCTGGTCCGATCCTCTTCGTGAGCCCGCCTGGTCGGTAGGCGAACGCACCAGAGTACGAGCTTTGTTGAGAGGAGGAGAGGAAATCGGAGCTTGATCGCAGATCACAGGGAGCGCATAGGAGTGTCGCTTGCGTGTAGCCGTGCGCCCCGTGCGCGGCGTCGCGAAACTGGTGTTTTGTGGGCAAACGCGGCCAGGGGTGGGCTCAACGGTGCACGCGCTGGCCGAGCCCACGTCGACTTCGCCACCCAACTGTGCATCCTGAAGGCGTCGTTCGCCTGGTGTGGCGACTCGATCGCCGCCCACGGTGCCCGCTGTCTGCAGTAGTCGGCCTCCTGTTACGGCAGGCCGGGACGGCCTCTCGACAGCTGTCGGGAGGCCGTCCGGACGGCGCGGTTCTGCCTGCGCCGGAAACGGTTGGCCGTGGTGTTCGAGCGGACCACCGGCGCTCCGGTGGTCGGTCAGGGACCCGGCAGCTCGAACCCGACGGCGGTCAGGGCTTCCTCGGCGGGTGAGGAAGGGAGCGTCGTCGGCCTGGTCGAACGCCTTCAGGTGGGGCCCCTGGTCGGTAACCGCGATGGTGGCCGGGAATCCGATCCGGGCAGCGGCGGCGCGTACCGCCGTGATGAGTGCGCCGGCGGGCGACCTAGGCAGTTTCGTTTGGATCAGCGGGCGGACCAGAGGAAGATGCCTGCGATGTGGAGTCCGGCCAGGTAGATGGTGGCGGTCTTCTCGTAGCGGGTAGCAATGCCGCGCCACTGTTTGAGGCGGTTGATGCACCGCTCGACGGTGTTGCGCTGCCTGTAGGCCTCGAGGTCGAAGGAGGGCGGCCTACCTCCACGGCTGCCGCGCCGCAGCCGGTTCGCCCGTTGGTCCGCTGGGACCGGGATCGCCATGCGGATCCCGCGTGCGCGCAGGTGCTCGCGAATGGCGCGTGAGGAGTACGCCTTGTCGGCCAGGACCACGTCGGGCCTGGTGCGCGGCCGTCCGCGCGGCCGGGGGACGCGCAGGCGGGCCATCACCGCGGTGAAGACGGGAGCGCAGCCGGCCTGGCCCGCGGTCAGCACGAAGGCCAACGGTCGGCACCGGCCGTCCGCGGCGAGGTGGATCTTCGTGGTCAGCCCGCCGCGGGAGCGTCCGATGGCGTGGTCGGCGGGCTCGCCGGACGGGGGCCCCTTTTACGGGCCCCGG
Organism: Kitasatospora sp. YST-16; assembly: GCF_026802215.1. Lineage (NCBI taxonomy): Bacteria > Bacillati > Actinomycetota > Actinomycetes > Kitasatosporales > Streptomycetaceae > Kitasatospora > Kitasatospora sp. YST-16. The sequence goes on along the minus strand of NZ_CP113837.1, from coordinate 217,007 downwards.
CCGCGTGCTGGTGCGCGCGAACGATCGTGGAGTCCACCGACACCGCCCAGTCGAGGTCCTCAACGGCGTCCGCCTGGGCCATGAGAGCGGTGAACACCCGCTCCCACGTGCCGTCGACGGCCCACATCCGTAGCCGGTTGTAGACGCCCTGCCAGTTGCCGTACTTCTCCGGCAGGTACACCCACTGCGAACCGGTCTGGAACTTGAACGCGATCGCGTCGATCACCTCACGGTGATCACGCCACCGGCCACCGCGTCTCGGCGTCCGGTCCGGCAGCAACGGCTCAATCCGCGCCCACTGCGCGTCAGTCAACGACACACCCAGACCAACGAGCAGCAGATCTAAGTGGAACTACCTAACTGGGCGGTCCGGCGGCACCGGCGTTGTTCGCGATATTTCGGGAGCTCAGCTGCCAGACGGGTAACCGATTTCCGCGACGTCCCCGGCGAGGGCAGCAAGTTCCAGCTGCGGGTTCAATGCGTGCACGACTTCCTGGGTGAGCGGACGCAGGGCGTACACGTGGCGGACGGCGTCGAGGTCGACGTCCGCCTCGTAGTACTTCTCGGCGAAGCTTCGGTAAGCCTCGGGGCTGCCGTCCAGCAGCACGTCGAACAGCCAGGCGGCGCCACCATCGTCCTCGTGGCCGTCCGGGTCGGGTGCGGGGTTCCCGGTGCGCCAAGTCGAGTCAGTGGCCTCGCGCCAGAAGCACGTCGTGGCCTCCGGCACGCCGTCCTCGTCGCAGAAGGCGGGCTCCGCCAGCTGCGCCTGGAACGCCTCCGGTACCCCGTCGAACAGCCCGGGCCAAGCTTGCTCCGGGAACTGTAGGTAGGGGCTCAGTGCGGACTCGTGGTCGAACCCGGTGGCGAAGGCGCCCCCAGCGGAGAAGACGATCCGGTACGCGTTGCCGTAGCCGTCCCGCATCGAGGCCATCACCTCGCCGGGTGCCCAACGGGAGTCGCACGAGTAGTACCGGTTTGCCCAGATCGGGCTGAGGACGGCGTCCAGCATTGCCATGGCGCGGCAGCGGTCCAGGACCGCCGGGAGGTCTGGCAGTCGGCTGATCAGTTGGGAAACGGACATGCGGTCATCCAAGCACCTCCCTCCGATACCCGACCGCCCTGACCACTGTCCCGACCAGCTCGCCTCGGCGCCAACGGCTGCTGCTCACTCGCCTTCCATCTCACGCCCGCTGATCCAAACGAAACCACCTGGGCGACCGACGAGGCGAGGGTCGACTTCCGCAGGGCGTCGGAGCTCGTGGGGGTTCCTTCGCCGGAGTGGGGGAACGGGTGGGCGGGTGGTGAGTGGTGGTGACGGGCAGCGGCCGGGACCGGGTCACCGCAGGGGCGAAGCCGGGGTGGGGACCGCGCGGGTGACGACGGACTCCTCGGGGATCAGCAGGCCGCGGACGGCCGGGCCGATCTCGTTCTTCCAGCGGTCGTGCTGGTAGACGGCCGTGTACAGGGCCTCGCTCTGGGCCTCGTCCTCGAACCGGCGCATCCACACGTAGCCGTCCTCGTCCTGGGCGTCGACGAAGGAGGCGGTCACATCCATGCCCAGCGAAGCCTGGAACGGGATGACCACGTCCTCCATGTAGCGCACCCACTCCTCGCGGCGTCCGGGCCGGGCCCGGTAGTGGCGGATCTCGTAGTACATGCTGCTGCTCCGTGCTCCTCCCGAAGGCGGTCAGTCGGTGACGGTCAGGACGATCTTGCCGCGGGTGCGGCCGGTCTCGACGCGGGTGTGTGCCGCGGCGACCTGTTCCAGCGGGAAGGTCTCCTCCACCTCGACGTCCACTTCACCGGCGTCGATCAGGCCGGCGATCGTGGCCAGTGCCGCGCCGTCCGGCTCGACCAGGTACGGGGTGACCCGCACGCCGGCGGACTCGGCGGCCCGGGCCAGTTCCGGGGAGACGCCGGCCGGGACGGCCACCAGCAGGCCGCCCGGGCGCAGGACCTCCAGCGAGCGGGTGGCGGTCCGGTCGTGCGCGTCGCCCACCAGGTCGATGACGACGTCGACGTCGGCGGCGGCGTCCTCGAAGCGGGTGGTGGTGTAGTCGATGGTCTCGGCGGCGCCGAGTCCCCTGAGCCAGGGGTGGCGGGCGGCGCCGGCGACGGCGATCACGTGGGCGCCCAGGTGCCGGGCGAACTGGACCGCGAAGTGGCCCACCCCGCCCGCGGCGGCCGTGATCAGGACGCGCTGACCTGCCCGCACGCGGGCGGTGTCGACCACGGTCTGCCACGCGGTCAGCGCCGCCAGCGGCACGGCGGCCGCGTGCGCGTGGTCGAGGGTGGCCGGCTTGCGGGCCCACTGGCGGGCCGGTGCGGTCACGTACTCCGCGTAGGCGTTCGCGGCGCGCGGGAACCACGGCATCCCGTACACCTCGTCGCCGGGCGCGAGCGTGGTGACGCCGAAGCCGACCTCCTCGACGACGCCGGAGACGTCCCAGCCCAGGGCCGGCGGGAACGCCTGCAGCCTCGCCATGCCCTGGCCCTCGCGGGTCTTCCAGTCCACCGGGTTGACGCCGGCGGCGTGCACGCGCACCAGCACCTCGGTCGGCAGGGGCTCGGGGCGCGCGACCTCCTCGACGGCCAGCACCTCCGGTCCGCCGAACTCCCGCACGGTGACAGCCCGCATGGTGCGCTTGCTCATGTCGTCCTCGCTCATGTCCGTTCCGGTCCTCCTTCCGTCGGAGCTGCGGCCCCGACGGAAGAAAGACTGGCGTGCGTCCGCGGCGGCGGGTGAGTGGCCGGAAGGCCACCTGTCGTACCATTCCGGCCATGCCGCACCGTGTCGTCGTTCTCGCCCTGGACGGAGTCCTGCCACTGGACCTGGGCATCCCGGCCCGGGTGTTCAACGAGGCGTGCGAACCGGACGGGACCCGCCTGTACTCCGTCACCACCTGCTCCCTCGGGGGCCGGCCGGTCCGCACGCACGAGGACTACCGGATCGTCGTCGACCACGACGAGTCGGTGCTGGAGAGCGCGGACACCGTGGTGCTCGCCACCCAGGAGCCGGACGGGCACCTGCTGGCGACCGGCACGCTCCCCGGGGAACTCGCCGCGGCGCTGGGCCGGATCGGGCCGCGGACCCGCATCGTCAGCCTGTGCACCTCGGCCTTCCTGCTCGCGGCGGCCGGTCTGCTCGACGGTCGGCGGGCCACCACGCACTGGGCGCTGTGCGACGCGCTGGCACGGCTGTTCCCCGAGGTCGAGGTCGATCCGGACGTGCTGTTCGTCGACAACGGACGCATCCTGACGTCCGCGGGCGGAGCGGCCGGCATCGACCTGTGCCTGCACCTGGTCCGTCTGGACCACGGGGCGGCGGTGGCCTCGGCGGCCGCGCGGCGCTGCGTGGTGGCGCCGTGGCGCGAGGGCGGGCAGGCGCAGTTCATCGAGCACCCGGTCCCGCCGGACACCGACCGCTCCACGTCGGCGACGCGGCAGTGGGCGGTGGACCGGTTGGCCGAGCCGGTCACGCTGGAGGACATGGCCCGGCACGCGCACATGAGCGTGCGCACCTTCACCCGGCGGTTCCGCAGCGAAGTGGGCAGCAGCCCGCTGAAGTGGCTGGCGCAGCGGCGGCTGGCCCACGCACGCCTGCTGCTGGAGTCCACCGACCTGACCGTCGCGCGGGTCGCCGCCCTCTGCGGCTTCGGCGACCCTGTCGCCCTGCGCAAGCACTTCCACGCGTACGTGGGCCTGTCGCCCCTGGCCTACCGCCGCGCCCACCGTGCCCGGGAACCCGCGGCGGCACGGTGAGCGCGCGCGGGAACGCGGGAACGCGCGGGGCGCCCGTGGCGGAGGCCGCTCGGGGGCCTTTCAGGCGGGGGTCATCCGAGTTTCCACTGCTGGTTGCCCTGGCCGTTGCAGGCCCACAACTGGACCGGGGCGCCGTTCGCCGTCGACGCTCCGCTGACGTCCAGGCAGAGTCCGGACTGGGCGCCGGTGATGGTGCCGTTGGCGTTGCGGACCCACTGCTGGTTGGGCTGTCCGTTGCAGGGCCAGACGATCGCCTTGGTGCCGTTGGCGGTGCCCTTGTCGTTGGCGTCGAGGCACAGCCGGGTGCTGCCGGAGTACACCGTCAGCTGGCCCGAGGAGGTGGCGGTCCAGGTCTGGTTCGCCCCGCCGGAGCAGGAGTAGATCTGGGTCTGGGTGCCGCCGGTGGTACTGGAGTTGGGAACGTCCAGGCACTTTCCGGCGCCGACGGCGTGCAGCGGGCCGGTCGTGGTGCCGGTCCCGGTGCCGGTGCTGTAGCCCGCTGCGGCGATGTTGGCCTGGACGGCGTCGTCGGTGGCGTCGGACGGGTAGCCGCTGACCACGGCGCCCTCGTAGAAGGTCCCCAGGCTCTGGTTGGTGTTGCCGTTGCAGCAGTCGCCGCCGCTGCCGAGGATGACGGCGCCCTGCTGCTTCATCGGGCTGTAACCGGGCGGGAGCGCGCCGTTCCAGAGCGTGGTGAGGCCGCCGGACTGGGCGTCGCCTCCCTTCAGCGCGAAGCGGGTGGTGCCGTTGTTCTTCAGCATCGCGGTGACGTAGCGGCTGGTGAAGGCCCGCTGGTTCTGGTTCCAGGACTGGCTGCCGCCGGAGTACAGGCCGTACTCGAGGTCGGCCTGCACCCACGGGCCGGTCCCGGAGCAGCCGCCGAACCAGCAACTGGTGCCGAAGTAGATGGCGTTCATGGCGCCCGCACCGTCCGCCTTGCGGTCGGTCTCGCTGTTCCCGTAGTCGAAGCAGCAGCCGCCGTTGACGTGCGTCCCGCTGGTCACCATGTACGCGCCCTGGGGGGCGCTGCCCAGCGGCATCCCGGAGGAGGACCCGTCGTGCCAGTAGCTGTTCCCGGGGTTGATGTAGAGCGAGTACGCCTTGGCGCCGCCGAGGCTGAGGGCCTCGCTGGTCGCGCTGGCCGGGGTGTCGCTGCCGCCGGCGCCGCCGGGGCCCTGGTAGGCGAGGTCGTTGCCGTGTCCGGACTGGTCGAAGACGATCGTGACCACGCACGCGGTGCCGGCGCAGAAGGCGTCCTGGGCGGCCGCGTCGGCGACGCCCCCGGCGGCGAGGGGGGCGATGTTCTGGGTCCTGCCGTCCGAGGCCCGGCGGACCTGGTAGAGCGCGCCGCCGTACGCCGCGTAGAGCGCGCGGGTGGTGGAGTGCGCGGCGACGCAGGGCGTGCCGCCCGCCGCGTAGAGGTCGCAGGGGCCGCTGGTGGCGGCCTGCGCGGTGGTGGCGAGTCCTCCCGTTCCGGTCACGGTGCCGACGACCAGCAGGACCGTGGCGAACGCGCGGACCAGCGTGCGGAGTCGGGCGCGGAGCGGGGGCGGGGGCGGGGGTGCGGGCGTCGGGTGGTCCGGACGGCGGCTGTCACGCATGGGGGCTCCCTGCGGCTGGTCGGGTGGGCGTGGGACGGGGGGCGGGGGTGAGGGCGGCGGTGGGCCCGGGATGCGCGCCGGGCCGCCGCGGGGACCTCACAGGGTCCACTGCTGGTTGCTCTGGCCGTTGCAGGTCCACAGGTCGATCAGGGCGCCGTTGGCGGTGGACCTCCCGGTGACGTCGAGGCAGAGTCCGGACTGGACGCTGGTGATCGTGCCGTCGGCGTTCACCTTCCACTGCTGGTTCGTCTGGTTGTTGCAGGTCCAGATCTCCACCTTGGTGCCGGGCGCGGTCTGGTTGTCGTACGCGTCGAGGCACATCTGCGTGCCGCCGGAGGAGACGGTCAGCTGGTTGGAGGCGGTGTGCGTCCACTGCTGGTTGGCCTGGTTGTTGCAGTCCCAGATCTGCACCTGGGTGCCTGCGGTGGTGGTCGAGTTCGGCACGTCCAGGCACTTGTTCGCGCCCACGGCGCGCACCGGTCCGCTGGTGGCCGCTCCGCCGCTGGTGCCGCCGCTGACCCGGAACACGGTGGTGCCGTGGGCCGGGACGGCGGCGCTGATGGTGCCCGTGGTGGTCGAGGTCGCGCCGGACCACAGGTCGGTGAGGCCGTAGCTCGCGGCCCCGGTCTTGCCGATCGCGGCGGCGGAGGTGCTGATCGTCGCGGTCGACCCGGTCTCGTTGAACAGGACCACGGAGACGTCGCCGTTGGCCAGCGGCTTGGCCAGCACGTCGAGACCGCCGACGGAGGAGACCAGGGTGCCCTGCTTGCCCAGCGGGTCCTGGTCCACCGCGATCACCCGGGCGTTGGTGAGCGTGGACAGGGTGTTCGCACTGGCCGAGGCGATGTTGGTGCCGGCGATCAGCGGAGCGGCCATCTCCGCCCACAGGGTGAACTCCGAGCGGCTCTCGGTGTCGGTGAGCGGGCCGTTGCCGACCTCCAGCATGTCCGGGTCGTTCCAGTGGCCGGGACCGGCGTAGGCCGCCAGCTTCACGTTGCTGTGGAAGATCGACAGCATGCTGGAGTAACTCGCGTTGATGTCACCGGTGGTGCGCCAGCTGTTGCCGACGCCGGCGCCCCAGGTCCACACGCTGTCCTCGCCCCAGTTGCACAGGCTGAACAGGATGGGCCGCCCCGTCGCGGCCAGGGCGTCGCGCATCGTGGTGTAGCGGGTCTGCGCGGGGGCCTTGCTGCCGTTGGGGCAGGAGTTCAGCGCGCAGCCCGGCCCGGCGTAGCAGTTGTCGTACTTCAGGTAGTCCACGCCCCAGGCGGCGAAGGTCTGCGCGTCCGTGGTCTCGTGGCCCAGGCTGCCCGGGAAGCCGGCGCAGGTCTGCAGCCCGGCGTCCTCGTAGATGCCCAGCTTCAGCCCCAGCGAGTGGACGTAGTCGGCGGTGCCCTTGATCCCGTCCGGGAACTTGGCCGGATCGGGGACCAGGCGTCCGTCGGAGCCCCGGGTGCGGGTCATCCAGCAGTCGTCGATGTTGACGTACTGGTACCCGGCGCTCTGCATGCCGTTGTCGTGCATGGCCAGCGCCGTGCTCTTGATCAGCGACTCGGAGACGTTGCAGCCGTAGGCGTTCCAGTCGTTGAAGCCCATCGGCGGCGTGGCCGCCGTGCCGTTGCCCAGGGCCGCGGCCGGCGCGGCCGCGCCCAGGGAGAGCAGCGGGACCGCCAGCGACAGGAGCAGGGCCGAGAACGCGCAGGCGAGCGCCCTGCGCAGTCGTGCGCGCGCCGGTGGCCGGGTGGCGGGCGGGTTCGCGTGGAGCATGGGGTCGCCTCCTGGGGGAGTGGTGGGAGTGGTGGCTGTTCCGTGCGGCTCGGCACGCGTGCGCGGCTTCTTTTTGTGCATGACAAACGTGTGCCGGTGGATGGTCCCGTGGGTGCGGGGCGGGGCGGGGCGCCGGAAGGTCCGATCGGGGAGCGGAATTGCCGAGCGGGAAACGGGGGGAGGCTGCGCGCCGGTCATTCCGGTCGGATTCCCGGTCGGATTGCCGATCGGCCGGTGGCGGCGAATTCGAGCCGGATCTCCGGTGGGCGCCGGAAGAGGTGGGCGGGGCGACCGGCTCCTCGCCCGCTGCACGGCCGTGCGGCGCCTCGGGGCGGCCCGCAGAGTCTGCCGGTGGCCGGTTCCGGAGCTCAGGTCCGCATGTCGGCCCCCTTTCGGCGGTGGGTCCGGCGATTCACTGTTAGCGCTAACAATCAATCGCCAAAAAAGATCACCGAGGTGAATTCCCCGGCGTCGGCCAAGGGGAGCTTCCAGTACCCCGCGCGCAGTGTCAACCCTTCCTGCGCGCGGACGCGGACGCTCGCCGCCGAAGGCGCGGCCACGGGCGAGGCCGCGGCCGCGCGCGGGCGTACGGTGACCGGCTACGAAGCCCCGCGGGCGGCCAGTGCGGTTCGCGCCGACGCACGGAGCCAGGCGTGGGCGTGGTCGGTGTCGTAGCGCTGGTGCCACGAAAGGTACACCGGCGCCGGGGGAGTTCGAGCGACAGGGGCAGTACGGCCGGGCCGGGGCCGGCGGCCGCGGCGCGTGCGGTGATCTCGGGAACGGTGACCAGGAGGTCGGTGCCGCGAGCGAACTCCGGCGCGGCCGCTTCGGTGGGGACGGCCGCCACCGCGCGGCGGGCGAGGCCCAGGCGTGCGAGGACGTCGTCGAGGGCGTTGCCGAGGTTCCCGCGCCGCGAGACGGTGAGGTGCTCGGCCGCGGCGTTCTGCTGCGCGGTGACGGTCCGGGTCCCGGGTGAGGGGTGTCCCCGCCGCACGACGGCGACGAGGCGGGTCTCGCCCACCTGCTCGGCGCGGATGTCGGGCGCGCCCGGGCGGTTGGCGTTCGCCGCCAAGTCGACCTCGCCGCAGCGTAGTTCGGGGATTGCGGTGCTCGATTCCGCGACGAAGCGCAGTCGCACGCCCGGCGCCTGCCCGCGGACGGCGATCGCGTACGGCGTCGGGGTCATGGGGCGGCCGGCGCGTACCAGGATCCGGTCCCCGGTGGTGCGCCGGATCCGGCCCGGGCTCCGGCTCATCGCGGGGGCGGTCACGTGCAGCCGGGCGGCCGCCCGGCCACGCTGCCCTCCTCCAGCAGCGCGTCGAGCACGGTGAGCAGGTTCAAATCCAGTTGCGTGGGAGTAATCCCAGCCGTTCCTGACATGCATTTGATGGTAATGCCGGGGGTGGATAACGTCGTCACCACGGCGCCGGACAGAACGTCCTCCCGGCCCGGGATTCTCCAACCTCCTTCACCTGCAAGGGAGTTCCACCATGTCCGAATCGGTTCAGACGGCCGACATCGCTGTGACCGCCGACTCTGTGTCCGACGCCGATCTGCTCGACCTGACCGCCGATGCCGTGCGTGCGGCGGGCTCGGTGCTGCGGGAGCGTTTCGGGGAGGTGGCCGCTTACCGGACCCGTGAGGAGTTGATGGGTGCGCTCGCCGCCAACGACGACGCGGCCCTGGCCGTCCTGCGCCCCCGGCTGACGGGCCTGCGCCCGGGCGCGGGCTGGGTGGAGGACGAGCTGGACGGTGGGGCGCTGCCACCGGGTGAGTGGTGGGTCGTGGATCCGGCCGAGGGCAACGTCAACCACCTGCACGCCCTGCCCGAGTGGGCGGTGACCGCCACTCTCGTGCGGGACAACCGGCCGCAGCTCACCGCGGTCCACCTGCCGCTGACCGGCGAGACCTACACGGCGCTGGCCGGTGCGGGCGCCCGCCTCGACGGCCGCCCGCTGCACGTCTCCCCGACCGCGGACCTCGGCCTGGGCCTGGTCGCCACCAGCCAGGCCCGGCCCGACGAGGACGAGGACGTCGTGCGGCGCATCGGCTCCTCGATCACCGCGATGCTCCTTGACGCGCTCGTCGTGCGTGTCGCCGTGCCCGCGACCCTGCACCTGCTGAACGTGGCCGCCGGCCGGCTCGACGCCTTCTGGCAGTTCGCCGGCGCCCGCGCGGACCTGCTGCCCGGCGCGCTGCTCGTCACCGAGGCCGGCGGACGGATCACCGACACCGACGGCCGCCCCTGGACCCCGAAGAGCGAGAGCTTCCTGGCTGCCGCGCCCGGCGTCCACGCCCAGGCCGTCACCACGCTCTCCCGCTGACCACCCATCACCCACCCGCACCCACCTGCCCAAGGAACGGAACGCCATGACCACCATCGCAGTCCTCGGAAACGGCCGCGTCGGCGGCAACCTCGCCCAGGCCCTCACCCGCGCCGGTCACCACGTCACGGCGGTGGACCGCACGCCGGGCGCCGCCGCCGAGGCCGCCGCCGCGGCACGGATCGTCATCAACGCCACCCCCGGCGCCGGCTCGCTGGAGCGCCTCACCGCCCTGCGCGACGAACTGCGGGGCAAGATCCTCGTTGACGTCTCCAACGCCACCCTCGACGGACCGGACGGACTGCCCGCCGACCTGATCTACCCCGGCTCCAGCCTGGCCGAGCAACTCCAGGAAGCGCTCCCCGAAACGCACGTCGTCAAGACCCTCAACACCATGCTCTTCCCCGTGATGACCGCGCCCGCCGCCCTCGCCCAGGCGCCGACCGCCTTCCTGTCCGGCGAGGACCCGCAGGCCAAGCAGGCCGTCCGCGAACTGCTCACCGACCTCGGCTGGCAGCAGGAATGGATCACGGACCTCGGCGGGATCCGGACCGCCCGCGCCACCGAGGCCGCCATCCTGTTCGTCCCCCACGTCATCCGAGCCAGCGGCTTCACCCCCTTCGCCATCTCGATCACCCGCTGAGAACCCGGGACGGTGCACGGACAGGGCCGTGGCAGAGCCGTCCGGTGCTGTCGCCGGTGCTGTCGCCGGTTGCCGAGCAGGACCGGACGGTCGGGTGAACGTCCGTCAGGCATCCGACGGTCGAACGCCCGTCAGACGTCCGGCAGTTGACTCCCCGGCTGCTGGAGTCCGGCGCCGACCCGGGCGGCGGTCCCGCGCAGCCACTGGTGGGCGGCGTCCTGGGCGTGGGCGGGGTGCCACCACAGGGCCTCGGTGAGGGGGACGGGGTCGAACGGGCAGGGGAGGGTGCGGACGCCGCCGTGCGGGACGAGGAGGGTGGCGAGGCGTTCCTGGATCAGGGCGATCCGGCGGGTGCCGGCCACCATGGCGGGCAGCAGCTGGAAGGTCCCGACGGAGACCTCCACCCGCGGTTCGACGCCGAGCAGGGCGAGTTGGCGGGTGGCGGGGGTGTCGTGGGTGCGCTGGTAGACGGCCCAGGGGAGGCGGGACAGGTCGTCCAGGGACAGGGCGTCGGCGACCTCGGGGTGGTCGTCGGCGACCAGACAGACCCAGCGGTCGGTGTACAGGTCGAGGAAGGGGTAGCCGGTGATCACGCCGTGCGGCAGCAGGAGCCCGTCGGCGGCGCCGAGGAAGTCGGTGATGGAGTCGACCAGGGTGGGGCCGACCTGCTGGAAGCGCAGCCGGATGCCGGGGGCCTCGGCGTGCAGGGCGCGGGCGAGGCCGGTGCCGAAGACGGCGGCGGCGTAGTCGGAGGAGAGCAGGGTGAACTCGCGCTCGGCGGTGGCCGGGTCGAAGGACGCCTGGCAGGTGAAGACCCGTTCCAGCAGGTCGCAGGCGGGGCCGGTCATGGTGAGCAGCGCGGCGCCGAGCGGGGTCAGGGTGTAGCTGTTGCCGGAGCGGGTGAGCAGTTGGTCGCCGAAGTGCTTGCGCAGGCGGGCCAGGGCGGCGCTCATCGCGGGCTGGCTGAGCCCGACGCGCGCTCCGGCCCGGGTGACGTTGCGTTCCTCCAGCAGGGCGCGCAGGGCGGGGACCAGGTTGAGGTCGAGGGTCGCGAGGTTCATCGGGGGCCGCCCCGCCTTATCCGTCCGGTGGATGCCTGTCATCAGCACAATCGATTTCCATGATTGCCGTGCCGGGGCCAGATTAGTCGCAACGCATCGAGAGGAGACCTCGTGGCAACACCGGCGCGACCCTGCGGCCCCTTCGCCCTCGGCACCTTCGCCGACGGCGGCGGCGCGCCCTTCCCCGGCCTGGTCGCCGACGGCCGGGTCCTGGACCTCCGCGACCACCCCGCCCTCGGCCGCCCCGCCACCACCCGCGACCTGCTGGAGCGCTGGGACGAGGCGCTGCCCGTCCTGCACGGCCTGGCGGCCCGGACGGACGGCGCCCGGCGCCCCGTCGAGGAGCTGCGCACCCTCGCCCCGGTCGAGCCCCGGCAGTTGCTGCAGTCCGGCGCCAACTACCGGCAGCACGTGATCGACCTGGCGGTCGCGCACCGCCCCGCCGACGACCCGCGCCCCGTCGAGCAGGCCCGCGCCGAGATCGGCGCGATGATGGACCGCCGGGCCGCCGAGGACCAGCCGTACGTGTTCATCGGCCTGCCGTCCTCGATCACCGGCCCCTACGACGACGTGCTGCTGCCGCACTGGTGCACCAAGCCGGACTGGGAGTTGGAGCTCGCCGCCGTGATCGGCGCCCCCGCCTACCGGGTCACCCCCGAGCAGGCGCTCGGGCACGTCGCCGCGTACACCATCGCCAACGACCTGACCGCCCGCGAACTGGTCTTCCGCCGCGACATGCCGGAGATCGGCACCGACTGGCTGCGCTGCAAGAACGCCCCCGGCTTCACCCCGCTCGGCCCCTACCTGGTGCCCGCCGCGTTCGTCGGCGACCCCGCCGACCTGCGGGTCACGCTCAAGCTCAACGGCGAGACCATGCAGGACGAGTCCACCGCCGACATGCTCTTCGACGTGGCGCGGATGGTCTCCTACGCCTCGCAGACCACCCGGCTGCTGCCCGGCGACGTGGTCCTCACCGGCAGCCCGGCCGGCAACGGCATGCACTGGGGCCGCTTCCTCGCCGACGGCGACGTCATGGACGGCGCCATCACCGGCCTCGGCGCCCAACGCACCCGCTGCGTAAGGGAGTCGGCGTGAACGACCTGGACCGCACCGACCTGGACCGCTCCGACCTGGACCGCTCCGATCCCGAGGGCGCGATAGCCGCGGCCGCGAAGGCGTACTCCAACTGGGGCCGCTGGGGCGCCGACGACCGGCTCGGCACCCTCAACTTCCTCGGCGAGGACGAGCGCAGGGCCGCCGCCGGGCTGATCCGGCAGGGCGTCAGCTTCTCGCTCTCCCAGCGCTTCGACATGGACGGCCCGCAGCGCGGCTGGCGGCGGCGCACCAACCCCGTGCACACCATGCTCGACACCGGCACCGACGCGGCCGCCGGACTGCAGGGATTCCCGCACGGCATCGGCGGCGCGGACGACGTGATCGCGATGCCGCTGCAGTGCTCCACCCAGTGGGACGGCCTCGGCCACATCTTCGACCACGGCAGGGCGTGGAACGGCCGCGACGCCGCCACCACCGTCACCGCCGCGGGCGACCAGGTCACCGGCATCGAGCACATGGCCCACCAGATCGCCGGACGCGGCGTGCTCCTGGACGTCGGCCGGGCGGTCGGCACCGACGGCGAACTGCCCGACGGCTTCGCGGTCACCGAGGCGCACCTGCGCGCCACCGTCGAGGCCCAGGGCCCGAGTTCGGCCGTCGGCCGCGGCGACCTCGTCGTGGTCCGCACCGGGCAGCTCAGCCGGGCGCGGCGCGAGGGCTGGGGCGAGTACGCGGGCGGAGCGGCGCCCGGCCTGTCGTTCACCACCGCCGGGTGGCTGCACCGCAGCGAGATCGCCGCGATCGCCACCGACACCTGGGGCTTCGAGGTCCGCCCCAACGAGTTCGACCACGCCTTCCAGCCGCTGCACCAGGTCGCCATCCCCCACCTCGGCCTGCTGATCGGCGAGATGTGGGACCCGGACGCCCTCGCCGCGCACTGTGCCGCCGACGGCGTGTACGAGTTCTGGCTGACCGCCGCCCCGCTGCCGATCACCGGCGCGGTCGGCTCCCCGGTCAACCCGATCGCCGTCAAGTAGCCTCCCCGCCCGGCCGGTTCGGCCCGCCCGCCACCCGGACCGCCGTTGACCGGACCCATTCCTTCTCCTCCCCCCGTTCGCCGCGCGACGAGGCGCGGCCCACCCGCCAGGGAGCACCCCCCATGACCACCCCCAGCGTCCGTTCGGTCCTGGTGATCGGCGGCGGCACCGCCGGCAACGGCCTCACCGTGCTGCTGCGCCGGGCCGACATCGCCGTCGACCTGATCGAGGCCACACCCGACTGGAACGTCTCCGGCTCCGGAATCACCTTGCAGGGCAACGCACTTCGCGCTCTGCGCGAGATCGGCATCTGGCCGCAGGTCTGCGAGTCCGGCTTCGCGTTCGACTCGGTCGGCCTCACCGCGCCCGACGGCACCGTGCTGCACGTCGCCCGCGACGTGCGCACCGGCGGCGAGGACCTGCCCGCCACCGTCGGCATGCAGCGCCCCCGGCTGCAGGAGATCCTGATCGACGCGGTCCGGGCGTCCGGCGCGCACGTCCGGCTCGGCATCACCGCCACCGCCCTGCACGGCGACGCCGACGGCGTGAACGCCGAGTTCTCCGACGGGAGTTCGGGCCGCTACGACCTGGTGGTCGGCGCGGACGGCATCTCCTCCGCGACCCGCGCGATGATCGGCATCACCGAGCGCCCCGAGCCGACCGGTATGGCGATCTGGCGCACCCCCGCCCCGCGTCCCGCCGGCGTGGAGCGCACCGACCTGAGCTACGGCGGCCCCGCGTACATCGCCGGGTACTGCCCGACCGGCCCCGACACCGTCTACGCCTACCTGGTCGAGCCCAAGCGCGACCGCGCCACCATCGACCCCGCCGCCTACGCCGAGGAGATGCGCCGCCTCGCGGCCGGGTACGGCGGCCACTGGGAGCAGATCGCCGCGTCCATCACCGACCCGGCGCAGGTCAACTACACCTGGTTCGACCGGCACTTGGTCGAAGGCCCGTGGCACCGGGGCCGCGTGGTGCTGGTCGGCGACGCCGCCCACGCCTGCCCGCCCACCCTCGCCCAGGGCGCCGCGATGTCCCTGGAGGACGCCCTCGTCCTCGCCGAACTCCTCGCCGGGGACGAGGAGTTCAGCGAACAACTGCTGCTCGACTACCACGCCCGCCGGCTGCCGCGGGTGCGGATGGTGGTGGAGAACTCCTGCCGGTTGGGCCAGTGGCTGATGGACGGCGTCCGCGATGCCGACGTCCCCGGCCTGATGGCCCGCACCACCGCCGTCCTGAAGGAACTCCCTTGACCCACAAGACCGTCGATGTCCACGCCCACCTGCTGCTGCCCGAGGTCGAGGCCCTGGTCGCCGGACAGCCCGGCCTCGCGCACGCCAAGGCACTGGACGCCCGCCGCAACGGCCCCAAGGCGCTGTCCGTCAACGGCCCGATGGTCGCCGCCCGGATCCCGCTGCTCACCGACCCGGCCGCCCGGCTCGCCGCCATGGACGCCCAGGGTGTCGACGTGCAACTGGTCTCCCCGTCGCCCTCCCACTACCACTACTGGGCCCACGAGTTGACGGCCCGTCAGCTCTGGGTGGCGGCGCACACCGCCACCGCCGCGCACTGCGCCGCCGCCCCCGACCGGCTGCGCGGCCTCGGCCTGGCCCCGCTCCAGCACCCGCACCTGGCCGTCGAAGCCCTCGACCACGCGCTGTCCCTCGGCCTGCTCGGCGTCGAACTCTCCAGCCACGCACCCGGAGTGGAACTCTCCGACCCGGCCCTCGAACCGTTCTGGGCCCGGGCCGCCGAGACCGGCGCGGTGCTGTTCCTGCACCCCTTCGGCTGCACCCTCGACGAGCGCCTCGACCGCTGGTACCTGTCCAACACCGTCGGCCAGCCCACCGAGAACGCCGTCGCCCTCTCCCACCTGATCTTCTCCGGCGTCCTCGACCGCCACCCCGCCCTGAAGATCCTCGCCGCGCACGGCGGCGGCTACCTGCCCACCCACATCGGCCGCTCCGACCACGCCTGGCGCGCCCGCCCCGACGCCCGCGGCTGCGCGCACGAACCCAGCTCCTACCTACGCCGGCTGTACTTCGACTCGCTGGTCCACGACCCTTGCGTGCTGAGGGAGTTGGTCCGGGCCGCCGGAGCCGACCGGGTGCTGCTCGGCTCCGACTTCCCGTTCGACATGGGCACCGAGGACCCGCTCGCCGCCCTCGCCGCGGCCGAACTCCCCGATGCCGAGCTGGCCGCCGTCCGCGGCGCCAACGCCGTTGCCCTGCTGGGACTTTGACGCCCCCCACCGAGGAGGACCACCCATGAACCGCCTGCTCACCCACCTGCGGCACGTCGACCTCGCCGTGCCCGACTTCGAGAAGCAGCTCGACTTCTACTCCGGCGTCTGGGGCCTGACCGAGACCGCCTCCGACAGCGGGATCTCCTTCCTGGCCGCCGAGGGCTCGCCCGAGCAGTACGTGGTGCGCCTGCGCCGGGCGGAGGAGAAGCGCCTCGACCTGGTCTCCTACGGCGCCGCCACCCCCGCCGACGTCGACACCCTCGCCGAGCAACTCCTCGGCCAGGGCGTCCAGTTGATCACCCAGCCGGGCGGCGTCGACACCCCCGGCGGCGGCTACGGCTTCCGCTTCTTCGACTGCGACGGCCGCACGATCGAGGTCTCCGCCGACGTCGCCGCCCGGCAGCACCGCCGGATCGAGGCCCAGGAGTCGATCCCCGTCCGGCTCTCCCACGTCGTCCTCAACTCGCCCGACCTGGACCGCACCCGCCTCTGGTACGAGCAGCACCTCGGCTTCCGGCTCTCCGACACGCTCAGCTCCCCGCACCTGGGCGAGGTGATGCACTTCCTGCGGATCAGCAACCAGCACCACTCGATGGCTCTCGCCAAGGGCCCGCACACCTCGCTGCACCACGTCTCGTTCGAACTGCGCGGCCTGGACGAGTACATGTACGGCACCGGCCGGGTGCTGCGGGCGGGCGTCCGCAAGATCTGGGGCCCCGGCCGGCACCTGGCGGGCAACAACACCTTCTCGTACTTCCTCGACCCGCACGGCAACACGGTGGAGTACACCACCGAGCTGGAGTCGCTGGACGAGGACACCTGGCACCCGCACGTCTACGACTTCTCGCAGCCCGAGGTCACCGACCAGTGGGGCACCGCCAACCCGATGAGCGAGATCGTCGCCAAGGAGTCCTTCAACGACGTCGACCGCGGCGTCTTCGTCGCACCGCCCGTGTGACATAAAGGCTTTGACGCCCGATCACCGACCAACCCCGGGGACGCGGCACGGCACTCATCCAGCCCTGACACCGCGCCGCGTCCCCGGTCCGAGGGGACCACGCCATGCGCTTCGCCACCTACGAGCACGAGGGCCGCCGCCGCTGCGGCGCGCTCGCCGCCGACGACGACCGCCTGCACCCGCTGCCGGACGGCACCGACCTGCTCGACCTGATCCGCTCCGGCGCCGACGCCCTGCACGCCGCCGGCCGCACCGCCCTGGCCGGCCCGCCCGGCCCGGCCGTAGACGAGGTCCGGCTGCTGCCGCCCCTCCAGCCGCCCACCGTTCGCGACTTCGTCGCCTTCGAGGAGCACGTCGAAGGCGTGCGGCGCAGCGTCAGCGGCGTCGCGGGCGTCCCCGAACAGTGGTACGCCGCGCCGACGTTCTACTTCACCAACCCCTACGCGGTGATCGGCGCCCACGACGACGTGCCGGTGCCGCCCGGCTCGCAGGCCCTCGACTTCGAACTCGAGGTCGCCGCCGTCATCGGCCTCGAAGGCAGCGACCTCACCCCTGAGCAGGCCCGCGACCACATCATCGGCTACACCGTCTTCAACGACTGGTCGGCCCGCGACCTGCAAGCCGCCGAGATGCAGGTCGGCCTCGGCCCGTGCAAGGGCAAGGACACCGCCACCACCCTCGGCCCCTGGCTGGTCACCGCCGACGAACTCGAACCGCACCGCGACGAGGACGGCTTCCTGCGGCTCGCCCTCACCGCGAGCGTCAACGGCACGGTGGTCGGCACCGACCTGCTCTCCAACATGGGCTGGACCTTCGAGGACCTGGTCGCCTACGCCTCGCGCGGCACCACCGTCCGCCCCGGCGACGTGCTCGGCTCCGGCACCATGGGCAACGGCGGCTGCCTCGCCGAACTCTGGGGCCGCAACGGGGCTCAGCAGCCCGCACCACTGAAGGTCGGCGACACCGTCGTGCTCACCGTCCAAGGCATCGGCTCGACCGCCAACACCGTCGTCCCCGGCGCCGCACCGCAACCGATCCCCACCGCCCGCCCCCGCCCCCGGACCCGCCCCTGACGGCCGGACCCGACCACCGCCGGGCACGGCGGGCGTTCAGCGGTGACGGGCGTTCAGCGGTGGCCGGCGTTCAGCGGTGACGGGCCGGGCGGTGGGCCAGCACCAGCGCGAAACCGACCGCGCCCAGGGCGATCAGGGCGACGCCGCTGATCAGCAGGGAGACCGGCGGCCGCCCGCCGTCGGCCGGGGACGGCAGGCTCACGGCCGCGAGGGAAGGGGCCGTCCCGATGCGGGCGTCGGAGGCCGGGGGAGCGGCGGCGCCGCTCCGGGCGGGAGCGGGCGGGGCGTCGACGCCCAGCACCTCGGTGCGGGGGGCGGCGCGCTCGACGCCGACTCCGCCGCGGACGGCTGCGCGGCGGCCGGTGCCCCGGCGGCGGGCGCGGCCGGACGGGTGACCCGGAGGGTGGTGTGCGGGGCGGACCCGAAATCGTCCGCCGAGCCGGACCGCAGCCCGAGCCGGACGTCCACCTGCTGCGCGGCGGCGTCGCCGTCGGTGACGGAGAGCCGGAAGGTGTAGCGGGCGCTCCCGCCCGGTGCGAGGCCGGTGGCGGGCAGGGCGCCGCCACCGCGCAGCGAACGGTCGCAGCCGACCGCCAGCGGGAGGGACTCCCAGCCCGCGGCGGTCCTCACCTGCAGCAGCAACTCGTCGGCCCGCAGGGCCTCCTGCGGGCTCCGGGCGGCGTCGTTGCGGAGGGCGGGCAGCGGGGCGGCGCCGTCCAGGACGGCGGTGCCGGTGTTGCCGATCTCCGCGGTGAACTCGACCGGGGCGCCGCCCGCCACCAGCGTCCGCTCCGCGCCCGGCAGGAGCGCCAGCGAAGCGGCCGGCGCCGACCGCGCGGCGGACGGTGCCGCGGTCGCGGAGCCGGTGCCGGAGTCGGAGTCGGAGCCGGTGCCGGTCGCGGAGGGCGAGGGCGAGGCCGGGGTCTGGGCAGGCGCCGGGGTCGGGGCGGCGGTGGCGGTGGCGGGCGGCCGTTCGTCACAGGCCCAGGCGGAAGGGGCGCCACCGAGGACGAGGGTGGTGCCCAGCGCGGTGCCGGCACCGAGAACGGCGAGACGGGAGTGGACGGGCACGGGATCTCCCCAGGGACGGAAGCAGCGGGCAGCGCGTTCGGCACGCGCGCCCCCCGTCTCCCCGGTGCCGCCCGGAGAATGCCACCCGAACCGCCCCCGCCCGGTCCGGCGGGGCGGACTCCGGCCGGAACGCCGGTCCACCGCCGGGCGGATTCCGGCCGGAACGCCCGTTTGCCGCCGGGGCGGCCGGTGAGACGACCGCGGACAGCGATCCGTCAGCGAGAGGAGTCAGACCATGACCGGCACGACCACCGGGACGGGGACGGGGACGGCGCCGCAGGAGGACGTCGTCGACGTCCTGCTGGCGCAGCACCAGCGGATCCGGGACCTGTTCGCGGACGTCCGCGCCGCGCAGGGCGAGCACAAGCAGCAGGCGTTCGACGAACTGCGGGCGCTGCTGGCGGTCCACGAGACCGGCGAGGAGCTGGTGGTGCGGCCCGCGGCCGAACGCGCGGCCGGGAAGGGCGAGGCGAAGGCCCGCAACGAGGAGGAGGCCGAGGCCAACCGCGCCCTGCTGGAGCTGGAGAAGCTGGACGTGGCGAGCCCCGAGTTCGACGCCGAACTGACCGCCTTCCAGCAGGCGGTGGAGGCCCACGCGCAGTACGAGGAGACGGAGGAGTTCCCCGCGCTGCGGGCCTCCTGCGACGCCGGCCAGCGCCGGGCGATGGGCCGCCGCCTCCTGGCGGCCGAGCGGATCGCGCCGACCCACCCGCACCCGGGCACCGCCGGCAAACCGGCCCTGCAGTGGACGGTGGGCCCCTTCGCCTCCCTGCTGGACCGGGCCAAGGACGCCTTCGCCCACCACCGAGACTGACCCGCCCGACCTGTCCGACCCGCCCGGCCCGCCCGCCCCGCCCGACCTGTCCGACCCGCCCGACCTGTCCGACCCGTCCGGCCCGCCCGCCGCTGCCGCCCCGCCCTCCCGGCGGGGCGGCAGCGCCGATTGGACCCCCCGTTCGGGGGTAGCCGCCGTCCATGGTGACCGTGGGTGTGGAAGAGGAGTACCTGTTGCTGGACGCCGCCACCGGAGTGCCGGTGGCCCGGGCCGAACAGGTCCGGCAGACGGCCGACCGGCAACCTGGGATCGACCGCGGCGAGGTGCAACGCGAGCTGCTACAGGCGCAGTTGGAGGTCGCCACCCCGGTCTGCGAGACGCTCGACGAGGTCGGCGCCCACCTGTCCCGGCTGCGCGGCGCCCTCGCGGAAGCGGCCGCCTCGCACGGCTGCCGGCTGGCCGCCTGCGGCGCCGCCCCCTTCACCGACCGCCTGTCGGTACCGGTCAGCGACACCCCCCGGTACCGCACCATCCACGAGGACGCCCCGCAGCTGACGGACGAACAGCTGATCACCGGCATGCACGTGCACGTCGGCGTCCCGGACCGCGGAGCGGGCGTCGCGCTCCTCAACGGCCTGCGCCCCTGGCTGCCGCTGCTCGTCGCGCTGTCCGCCAACTCGCCGCTGTGGAACGGCACCGACACCGGCTTCGCCGACTGGCGGACCGTGGTCTTCAACCGGTGGCCGGTCAGCGGCGTCCCCCCGCACTTCGACGGCGCCGCCGACTACGACGCCCGGATCCACGCCCTGGTCGACACCGGACTGATCGGCGACGTGGGCCAGCTCTACTGGCAGGCCCGGCTCTCCGAGCGCTACCCCACCGTCGAGATCAGGGCCATGGACGTCCAACTCCGCGTCGACGAGGCCGTCATGCTGGCCGGCCTGGTCCGGGCGGTCGCCGCGACCCTGCTCGCCGACCCCGACCCCGTCCGCGCCGCCGCGTTCCACCCGGAGGCCCTGGCCGCCGCGGTCTGGTACGCCGCCCGCCACGGTTGCACCGAGCGGCTCCACGACCCCCGCACCGGCACCCTGGACTCCCCGCCCGCGGTCGTGGACCGAGTCCTCGACACCCTCGGCCCCGCCCTGCGCCGCCACGGCGACGCCCCGCTGGTCGAACCCCTCCTGAAACGCCTGCTCGCCGAGGGCAACGGCGCGGTCCGCCAGCTCCGCGAACTGCGCCGCGGCGGACGCGCCGGGCTGGTCGACCTGATCAGCAGCGTCACCGACGGCACCGACGACGCCGACCACCCCGGCCGCACCGCCGGGTGAACCGCCGGGCTCGCCGGTGAACCGGGACGGGCCTACCGCGCCCCGGCGGCCTCGTGCCGCTCCCACGCCGCCCGCCGCAGCCCGGCGTCCAGCAGGACGTCCACGGCGGTGCACGCCAGGGCCTCGGTCACGGACAGCAGGACCGACCGGGCCCGCGGGGAGGCCGCCGCGGCGGCGAACTCGGGGGTGTGGTCGGACCCGCTCTCGTCCATGACCGCGACGAACGGGTGGACGGCGGGCACCCGCGCACTGACGTTGCCGATGTCGGACGAGCCCAGCAGCACCCCCGGCCGCGGCGGGGTGAGGGCGATGCCCGCCCGGGCCAGGTGCGCCGCGAAGCGCTCGGACAGCACCGCGCTGTCGCGGAAGTGCTCGTAGCGCACGGTGGCCCGCTCCACCGTCACCGTCGTGCCGGTGGCCGTGGCGACGCCCCCGGCGCAGGTGCGCAGCTGCTCCGCCAGGCGGTCCAGCTCGGCGGTGGTGGCGGCCCGCAGCCCGAACAGGCCCTCGGCGAGGTCGGGCACGATGTTCGTCGCCGTGCCCCCGACCGTGACGATGCCCTGCACGTGCGAGGCCGCCGGGAGCCGCCGCCCCAGCGCGGACAGCACGTTGAACAGCTCGACCAGCGCGGCCAGCGCGTCGATGCCGTGGGTGGGGTCGCCCGTCGGGTGGGCGGCCCGGCCGTGGAAGGCGGCCCGGTACTGCTCCTGCGCGGTCAGCACCGCGTGCGTCCAGTCGTGGACGCCCGGGTGGAACATCAGCGCGGCGTCGACCCCGTCGAACACGCCCGCCTCCACCTCCAGGGCCTTGCCGCCGCCGCCCTCCTCCGCCGGGGTCCCGACCGCCAGCACCGTCCCGGCGTCCGCCGGCAGCACCTCGCGGGCGGCCAGCGCCGCGCCCAGACCGGCCGCCGCGATCAGGTTGTGCCCGCAGGCGTGCCCCAGTCCGGGCAGCGCGTCGTACTCCAGCAGCAGGGCCACCGCGGGGCGGCCCCGGCCCGCCGAGGCGGTGAAGGCGGTCGGCATCCCCGCCACGCCCCGGTGCACCTCGAAGCCCGCCTCCGCGAGCTCGCCCGTCAGCAGCGCGGCGGCCCGGTGCTCCGCGAAGGCGTACTCGGGGTCGGCGTGCAGGGCGAGGGCCGTCCCCCACAGGCGGTCCGCCCGGCGGCGCACCGCCTCCCGGACGCGTGCGTGCAGGTCGAGGTCGGTGTGAGGCACTTGGGCTCCCCGGGGTCGGCGCGTACCGTTCGCCCACCCGTCTGCCACGCAGCGCCGTCCCCACACCTGGGACCGCCCGCGGGCCCGCTCACAGGCACAGCACCACCAGGGCGGTGTCGTCGGTGAGCCCGGTGGGCGGGACGAGGTCGGCGAGCAGGGCGTCGGCCAGCGGGCCGGGCCCGGCGCGGCGGTGGCGGGCCAGCGAGCGGGCCAGCCGGCCGAGGCCGACGTCGATGTCCTCGCGGCGGCGCTCGACCAGGCCGTCGGTGTACAGGACGAGGACGGAGCCCTCGGCGAAGGCCGTCCGCGCCTGGGGGCGTCCGGCGAACTCGGGACGGGCGCCCAGCGGGGGGTCGGTGGCCCGGTCCAGGAAGGCCACCGCCCCGTCCGGGCCGCACAGGGCGGGCGGCGGGTGACCGGCGCTGCTGTAGGAGAGGGTGCGGTCGGACCGGTCGATGAAGACCGACACGGCGGTGGTGTTCTCCGCGCCGTCCACGGAACGGGCGTACCGGTCCAGCACCTCCAAGGCCTGGGCGGGGCCGATGGCGACCCGGGAGGCGGCCGACAGCGCGCTGCGCAGCTGCCCCATCACCCCGGCGGCGCGCAGCCCGTGCCCGACCACGTCGCCGACGGCCACCGCGCTGCGCCCGTCGTCGGGCAGGTCGACCAGGTCGTACCAGTCGCCGCAGACGTTCAGCGCACCGGCGGCGGGCCGGTAGCGGACGGCCGCCCGGTGGTGGTCCGGCGGGCGCAGCGCGGGCAGCATCGCCGCCTGCAGGTGCAGGGCCACCTCCCGTTCGCGGGCGTGGGCCCGGCGCAGGCGCTCGTTGACCTCCTGCAGCTCCCGGGCCCGGCTGTACAGCTCGGCCCCCAGGGTCCGGGTCCGGCCGCTGTCGCGGATGCCGCGGGCCCGGATCAGCTCGGTGACCTCCTCGACCCGGTGCACCAGGAGCACCACCTCCCCGTCCGGGCCGAGGACGGGCACGTTGACCGGGCTCCAGTAGCGCTCCTGCCACTCCCCGGGACGCCCGGGCACCTCCACGTCGTAGCGCTGCAGGGACATGGTGTCGCGCACCCCGGTGGCCGTGACGCGCCGCAGCGAGGCGTGCAGGTTGCGCACGCCGCCGGCCGTCGGGTCGCCGGGGTTGTCCGGGAAGACGTCGAACAGGAACTGGCCGACCACCTGCGCGCGGTCGCGCCCGGACAGCGACAGGTACGCCTCGTTCACCTCCGCGAACACCAGGTCGGGGGTGAGCAGGGCGACCGCGCCCGGCAGGGCCTGGAAGACGGCCCGGTAGTCGATGACGGGTCCGCTCACGATCCACCTGCCGTACGCCGCCGGTTCCCGGTCGGGAGTCCTTCCACGATAGGCACCACCACCCCGCCCGGCCCCCGCACCCGGCCCGGCGGCCCCTGGGGAGCCCGCCGCACGACCGACCGCCCGGCACCGGGGCCCGCCGCACCCGGACGAAGGCCGCCGCCCGGCCGGGGACGCCACCGCGCCGGACCGGACACCCCGCGCCCGGACGGCAGCCGCCGCCCCCGGCCGCGCCGCCACCGGGCCCCGGCACCCGGGGGCGCCCGGGCCCGTTCGAAGTCCGCCACCGCCTCGGCGCCGGGCAGCCCCACCGGCAGGCACAGGGCCAACGCGCCCGTCCCGGCAGCGAGTTCGCGCCCCCGGTGGGGAGCCGGCGCGGCCGCCCGGCGTCGCGCCGATCGCCGGGCCCGTCCTCACCCGCCGGGCAGGCTGTCGGCCGCGAGTCCGGACAGGTCCGGCCGTCCGCCGAGGCGTTGGACGGTCGACCCGGCGGCGGCCGCGGCCAGCCGGCCCGCGGCGGCCACGTCGGGGCCGCGGCGCAGCCCGGTGACCAGGCCCGCGACGAAGGCGTCCCCGGCCCCGGTCGGATCGGCCACCGGCACGTCCGCCAGCGGGAGCAGCAGGTCGCCGTCCGGCCACACCAGCAGGTCGCCCTCGTCGGGCACCGCGAGGGCGACCAGGGCCGGGCCCGCGGCGAGCAGCCGGCGCCCCAGCGCGCGGGTGTCCCGCAGCGAGCGGACGGGACCGTCCGCGAGCAGTTCCGCCTCGGCGGCGTCGGCGCGCAGGACGTCGACCAGGCCCAGCAACTCGCCGCGGACGGCCGGCTCGGGCGCGCCGTCCGCCACCACGCGCGCGCCGCCCCGCCGGGCGAGCCGGGCGGCGGCCAGCAGGGTCGCCGACGGCTGCTGGAGCTGGAGGGAGACGGTGTCGGCGTCCGCGAACGCCGGGCGGGCCCGTTCGAGGTCCTCGACGGTCACCAGGCCCTCCGGCGGGGCGTCCTCCAGCAGGCGGCGGCTGCCCGGCGCGTCGACCAGGTCCACCAGCAGGGCGGTCCGCCCGCGCCGGACGACCGCCGCCGTCTCGATCCCGTCCCGGCCCGCCGCGCGCAGCACCGCGTCGCCCGCCCGGTCCTCGCCCACCACGCCGACCAGGCGCACCGGCACGCCCAGCTGGGACAGGCCCACGGCCTGGTTGGCGCCCTTGCCGCCGAGCCCCTCCCAGCGCTCCCCGGCCCCGACCGACCCGCCGACCCGCGGCAGACCGTCCGTCCGCAGCACCAGGTCCCGTCCGATCTGGCCGACCACCACGACGCACGTGCCGCCCGGCCCGCCGGCCCGCAGGGTGGAGGTCTCCATCGCCGCTCCCGTCCCGTCCGTCGCCGCACGCTCCCCGCTCCGTGACCGGACAACGGGGCCCGGGGCCGCGCCTGCCCGCCCCGCCGAGCACCGAAACGCCGTCGGCCGAGCCGCCGGAACGCCTCCCGCCGGGTCGGGGCGAGAACGGGCCGCTCAGGCGTGCGTGCGCCGCTCCGCGCCGGGCATCCGCGCGGAGAGCCGGAAGAAGCAGCGGAAGGAACCCGCCATGACCGACCCCGACCGGAAGCAGAAGCAGAAGCAGGAGACACCCGACCTGCCGCCCGACGCCGGGACGGAGGTGCCCGACGCGGCCCCCGTCGCCGACGAGGAGGGCCGCGACCCCACCGAGGGCCCGACCTCCGAGCAGAACCGCACCGCCGCGGACACCACCAAGGCCGAGGGCGAGGACGAACCCCCCGACTGACCGCCCAGCCCGCCCGGCGCCCAGCCCGTCCGACACCCACTCACCCGACGCCCGCCCGCCCCGCGCGGGCGCGGCCCGAGGAGCAGAAGGAGCAGCGCATGACCGAGTACGAACGCTCCCGCACCATGCCGGCCCTCCCGGAACCGGTCTTCGACGAGGCGACCGGCCCCGGACGCCTCGACACCTGGATGCCCCGCGACCTGCACGTCCGGGTCGACGACCCGCCCGCGGCGACCGTGCACGAGGACCGCGGCGACACGGACGAGCGCGCGCTGCTGCGCACCCGGCGCGAACAGCTGCGGATGGAATGGGGCACCCGCGACGACGGCCGCTACGCCGGCTGGCTCCAGGTGGCCGGCCTGGACGGCGGGACCAGCCAGGTGACCGTCCACCTCTCCTTCTTCGACGAGGACTCCGCGCCCCCGCGGGAGACGGTCGAGCAGGAACTGGACGAGAGCCTCGCCCGGCTGGAGGAACAGGTCCGGCTCCGGGCCGACAACGGCGGCTGACTCCTCTCCGGCCCGAAGACCCCCGCCGTGCGGGACGGCCGCGCGGCCGTCCCGCACGGCCGGAGGGGTGAATCGGGCTAGGCCGCACGGGTGGCCGGGCCGCGTCGGACCGGTGGGAGGGGCGCCCCTCGACCACGCTGTCGGCACGAGCACCCCGAACCAAGGGCGCCGCCCCGCCCGGGACGGCACCCTTCCCGAGACCGAGGAGTCGACCATGTCCCGCACCCGAAAGTACTTCGCCGTCGTCGCGCTGGCCGCCACCGCCGTGCTGGGCACTGCCGGAGCGGCCTCCGCGTCCGCCGGCGCCCAGGGCGTGGCCGCCGGTTCGCCCGGCGTCCTCTCGGGCAACCTGATCCAGATCCCCGTGCACATCCCGGTCAACGTATGCGGCAACAGCATCGGCGTCATCAGCGCCCTCAACCCGGCCTTCGGCAACTCCTGCGCCAACATCGGCTGACCGGAACCCCCGGCCCCGCCAGGCCCCTCCCACCCCCCGGGAGGGGCCTACGCACGCGTGCGGCCACCGTCAACGCCCGCCCCACGGCCTGCCGGCCTCCCGCCCGCCCGGAATCTGCTGGCCGCCGCGCCGGGCGGCGGCCTAGCCTCGCGGCCATGAGCACGGACATCTACGGCTGCATCGAGATCCGGGACCCGGCCGCCGACGAGGACTGGTTCGAGTGGGAGCCGTGGCAGCGGTGCATGGACCTGGACCCGCTGTGCCGGGACAACGACTACGCGGCGTTCGCCCTGCTGTTCGGGGTGCGCAACTACCGGGGGTGGGAGCCGCTCGCCGGGCACCGCGGGCTGCCGGCCGACGCCTCGGCGGCGACGCGGGCGGAGTACGAGGAGCTCCGGCGCCTGGAGCCCGCCGTGCACGGTCTGACGTGGGTGAGTTGGGCGGAGTTGGCGCGGGTCGACCTGTCGGCGGTGCCCGCGGGCCTGAACGGGGTGGTCCTGGTGCAGGAGCAGGGCGGGTCCCCCGGGCGGTGGTACTGGGTCGGCGAGGAGTGGGGCTCGGAGGAACTGCTGCAACGGATGGGGCCCCGGGTCGGCGGTCGGAGCCCGGCGGAACTGCCGTTCGGCACATGGACGGTGGGCACCACGGAGGTGACGTACCGCCGCTACACCGTCGGGGACGCCATCGGCCCGGGCACCGACTGGGAGCACGTGTTCGCCGTCATGGCGGCGCTGGCCGGCCGTTTCGGCGCGGACGGCGTCAGGCTCGTCGTGTACTTCGACTGACGGTGCGTCACCTATGAGTGGCCCCCGGGCCCGGAACCCACCGACGGGCCGTCAATTCCCATACTTACCAAGGCTGATGAGCCCCGCGCGGTACCGTGCGGGGCTCCTGTGCGTGTCGTGTCCCCGCAGATTCCCGGCGCAGGGGGGTTGACCCGGGCCGTGTTGTACCCAAAGGTGGCTCCGAAATATAAAGGCATGGTTTCGAAATTTTCGAAACCTTCTGTCGTCGGGAGAGCCGCCATGCACCGACCAGCACCGCAGTTCACCACCGGACGCCGGGCCGCCCTCGGGCTGGGCCTGGGGCTGGGCCTCGCCGCCACCCCGCTCGGCCGGGCCCTCGGCCTGACCGCCGACGCCCAAGCCGCTGACGGCAACGGCAACGGCAACGGCAGCGGCAGCGGCGCTGCCCGGCCGACCGATTCGGGGAGTTGGATCTCCTTCACCCCGCGCGCCGGGTGCCTCCCGCTGGTCGAGGACGGCCGGGCCGCTCCGATCGTGGTCAGCGGGGCGGACCACCCGGGCGTGGTGCGGGTGGTCGGCGACCTCGCGGCCGACCTGGAACGCGTCACCGGCGTCCGCCCGCAGGTCGTCCGCGACACCGTGCCGCGCGGCCGCACCGCGGTGATCGTCGGCACGATCGGCCGCAGCCCGCTGATCGACCGGCTGGTCGCGGCCGGCCGGCTCGACGTGAGCGGCATCGCCGGCCGCTGGGAGACCTCGCTGCAGGCGGTCGTCGAGCACCCGCTGCCCGGCGTCGACCGGGCCCTGGTGATCGCGGGCAGCGACCAGCGCGGCAGCATCTACGGCGTGTACGACGCCTCCCGCGGCATGGGCGTCTCGCCCTGGTACTGGTGGGACGACGTCGTCCCGCAGCGCCGCGACGCGGTGTACGCGCTGCCCGGGCGGCACACCCAGGGCACCCCGGCGGTGAAGTACCGGGGCGTGTTCATCAACGACGAGAACCCGTCGCTCGGCACCTGGGCGCCCGCGTTCTTCGGCCCGGGCAAGGCGCCCGGCTTCCCCGGCGGCTTCAACGCCGACTTCTACGCCAAGGTCTTCGAGGTGCTGCTGCGGCTGCGCGCCAACTACCTGTGGCCCGCCGTCTGGGGCCGCGCCTTCGCCGAGGACGACCCGCTCAACCACGCCACCGCCACCGCGTACGGCATCGTGATGGGCACCTCGCACGAGGCCCCGATGATGCGCGGCATCGAGGAGTGGAACCGGCACGCCACGCCCGCCGTCCGCGACGCCGCGGGCAACGTCACCACCCCCGGCCACGACCCGTACGGCGGCACCGGCGAGTGGTCGTTCCGCCGCAACGCCGAGGCGGTGAAGGCGTACTGGCGGGACGGCGTGCGGCGGATGGTCGAGCAGGGCATCGAGGGCGTGGTCACCCTCGGCATGCGCGGCAACGGCGACGTCAGCCTGCCCGACGGCGACGGCATCGAGCTGATGTCGGAGATCATCGCCGCCCAGCGGAAGATCCTCGCCGAGGTCACCGGCCGCGACCCGGCCGCGATCCCGCAGGTCTGGACGCTCTACAAGGAGGTCCAGCGCTACTGGGACCGCGGCCTGCGGGTGCCGGACGACGTCACCGTGGTGCTCACCGACGACAACTGGGGCAACGTCCGCAAGCTCCCCGACCCCGCCGAGGGCGCCCGCCCGGGCGGCTACGGCCTCTACTACCACTTCGACTACGTCGGCGTCGGCCGCAACTACAAGTGGGTCGACACCACCTGCCTGCCCAACCTGTGGGAGCAGCTCGACCAGTCGTACGCCCACGGCAACCGCACGCTCTGGGTCGCCAACGTCGGCGACCTCAAGGGCAACGAACTGCCCACCCAGTTCTTCCTCGACTACGCCTGGCAGCCCGAACGCTGGCCGCTGGAGCGGCTGTCCGACTGGGAGACCGGCTACGCCCGGCAGAACTTCGGCGAGGCCCAGGCCCGGCAGATCGCCGAAGTCCTGTCCACCTACGGGCAGTTGCAGTCGATCCGCAAGCCCGAACTGCTCAACCGCAAGATCACCGTCGACCCGGCCAAGGACCCGGCCACCGACCCGTCCGCGATCCGCTACGACGATGCGGCCACCCCCTTCTCGCTCACCGACTACCGGGAGCTGGAGACGGTCACCGCCCGCTGGCAGGCCCTGGCCGCGGACGCCGAACGCCTCGCCCGCCGCCTGCCCGCCACCGTCCAGGACGCCTGGTACGAACTGGTCGGCTACGAGGTCGCCGCCACCGCCAACCTGTACGCGCTGCGCGCCGCCGAGTTCACCAACCTGCACTACGCGCCGCAGGGACGCGCCCTGGCCAACGACCTCGCCGCCGAGGCCGAGGCCAGGCTCGCCGACGACCTCGCGCTCGCCGAACGCTTCAACACCCGGATCGCGGGCGGCAAGTGGAACGGCTTCCAGACCCAGCCGCACATCGACTACGGCGACGTCGACCGGTACGGCCCCAACGCGCCCTGGCAGCAGCCCGAACGCGACAACGTCGCCCTGCCCGACGTGCTGTTCCCCGCCGTCGCCCGGATCGAACTGCCCGACACCGCCGAGCTGGGCGTCGCCGTCGACGGCTCCGCCGCCTGGTGGCCGCACGAGCAGACCCCCGCCGTGCTCCCGGAGTTCAGCCCCTACCAGAGCCAACCCGCCCAGTACGTCGAGGTGTTCAACCGCGGCCGGCGCCCCTTCGACTACCGCGTCACCACCGGCGCGCCCTGGCTCACCGCGGACCGGCCGAAGGGGCGGATCGACAAGCAGCAGCGGGTCGTCCTCACCGTCGACTGGGCCCGTGCCCCGTACGGCACCACCGAGGTGCCCGTCACCGTCACCGGACCGGACGGCGCGAACGTCGTCGTCACCGCCCGGGTCAACCGTCCGAAACTTTCGAAGAAAATCCCGGCCGGACACGTCGAGGCCAACGGCTACGTCGCCATCGACGCCGAGCACCACACCCGGGCCGTCGCGGCCGGCGGCGTCTCCTGGCGGACCGTCCCCGGCATCGGCCGCACCACCGCCGGCGTCACCCCCGTCCCGGTCACCGCGCCCCGGCAGACCCCCGGCGGCTCCGGCCCGCGCCTGGAGTACCAGGTGACCCTGTTCACCACCGGCCCGGTCACCGTCTGGGCCCACCTCTCCCCGCGCAACGACGCCCTCGCCACCGGCGGACCGGCCTACGCGGTCTCCTTCGACGACCAGCCCCCGCAGACCGTCGAGACCGTGTCCCAGAGCGGCGCCGACTCCGGCACCATGAACGCCCAGTGGGCCTACGGCACCTCCGACAACGTCCGCCGCAGCGCCACCCGCCACACCCTCACCACCCCCGGCACCCACCGTCTCACCTTCTGGATGGTCGACCCCACCGTCGTCCTGCAACGCCTGGTCATCGACACCGGCGGCCTGCGCCCCAGCCTCCTCGGCCCGCCCGAGAGCCACCGCGCCGGCTGACCGGCCCGGCTGACCGGCCCGGCGGGCCGGGAACGCGGCAGCGGCCCGCCGACGGGAGTCGGCGGGCCGCTGGGCGGACGGGACGGGAGCCGGTCAGGCGGCGGCGGGGGCGGAGAGGTCGAGGCCGCGGGTGGTGACCAGGTGGGCGGTGCCGTCGACCAGGCGGTAGGAGAGGCCGACCACGGCGGTGGTGCCCGCGGCGACCGCGGCGGCCAGGGCGTGCGAACGGTCCAGCAGGAGGGCGACGGTGTGCCGTATGTGCTCGTCGATGAAGTCGGAGTTGTCGGTGTAGCCGGCGGCGTTGGCGGCCAGCACGCTGGGGGTGACCCGCTCGATGACGTCGCGGACGAAGCCCTCGCCGCTGGAGCCCGCGGCGACGGCCTCCCGGGTGGCGCCGACCGCGCCGCAGGAGTCGTGGCCCAGCACGATCACCAGCGGGGTGCCGAGCAGGCTCACGCCGTACTCGATGCTGCCGAGCACCTCCGGGCCCAGCACGTGGCCCGCGGTGCGGACCACGAACAGGTCGCCGAGGCCCTGGTCGAAGATGATCTCGGCGGCGAGGCGGGAGTCGGAGCAGCCGAACAGCACCGCGAACGGCGCCTGGGACGGCGCGGTCTGGGCGCGGCGGGCGGCGTCCTGGTTGGGGTGGTGCGGGGAACCGGCGACGAACCTGCCGTTGCCCGCAAGCAGCATCTCGAAGGCGGCCTGGGGAGTGAGGTGCGCGGCGTCAGTCATGCCCGCAGACTACGTCCCCCGTCCACCCCGGGTCGCGCCCGGGCCATCCCCTGGACATCCCGGCACCAGGAGGAAAACATGATCAACCGGGCGATCACGGCCGAAATCGTTCGGATACCGGTGTCGGAGTGACGATAATCGCAGCCACTCCGGGGCGATGGTGCGAATACCCTCGCTCCCGGGCCGGCCGCCGGGAGGCGGTTGACCGGCCCTGACCAGGGCGGGAGCCGCGCCGGCGGCGGGGCGGCGGCCCGTCGGGCCCGGAGGGCGGCCGGAGAGCGGCTGGCGCGGCGCTGGAGGCGGGCCGGGGGCGTACGGAGGCGCCGCTCGGCGTGGACGGGGTGCCGCTCGGCGTGGAGGGGGCGCTGCCGGGCTCCCCGCCGGTGCCGGGGTCAGCACATGTAGTCGGCGCTGCCCTGGTAGCGGGTGCCGGACCAGTTGACGAAGTAGATGTCGTAGACGCCGTGCCGCATGCCGTTGCCCGCGATGTAGGTGGAGGTGCGGAACTGCTGGAACTGGCCGTCGCCGTAGTTGTTGTAGTAGCTGCTGGGGCAGCCCATGCCGCTCAGGTTGGTGGCGGGAGCGGCGGAGGCGGTGCCGGCCAGGCCGAGGGCGAGGCCGCCGGTGAGGGCGGTGACGGCGAGGGCTCGGGCGGCGCGGCGGAAGGTCATCGGAACTCCTGGGAACGTCGGTGGCGGGCCGCGGCGAAGAGGGCGGGGCGGCCGTGCCGGGGGACTCGGGCCCGTCCCGGCGCGAACGATCGTGCTGGGCCCGGCCGTCGCGGGTCAATGGTCTGGACCTCTTGGCCGGAAGCATGGCCGGATCGTGCCGCTCGGTTGGAGGAATGACGAACCGTCAGGTAATGGGCGGGGCAGTGGTGTTGCGGCCGCTCGGGGCGGTGCGGGTCAGGCGGGGTGAGGGGCGGCCGGTTCGCGGTAGAGGGACCAGGTGGCGGCGGTGAGGGCGGCGGAGGCGAGCAGGGCCCAAGTGGCCTGGCCGTGGAGGACGAGGGCCGAGCCGGGGACGACACCGGCCAGCATGGCGAGGGCGGCGAGCAGGCGTCGTCGGCGGCGGGGGGAGCGGGGTTCGGCGGCGAGGCCGGTGAGGGTCATGGTCAGGACGGTGGTGGTGAGGTCGGGGACGCCCAGGCTGCGGACCGTCGCGTTGCGCAGGCCCATGGCCAGGGCGAGCAGGGCGATCACCGGGTACTGGACGTCCCCGCCGGTGCCGGCGCCGAACACCACGGCCGCCGCGGCCAGGTGCAGCGCCGTCTCCGCGACCAGGGCGGGGCGCAGCCGCCCGGCGGTGAGGCGGCCGCCGAGGGCCGCGCCGAGCAGGAACGCGGCGAGCGAGGTGATCGACCCGAGGACGGAGAAGCCGGGCGCCCCGGCCAGGGCGAAGCCGACGACGACCACGTTGCCGGTCATGTTGGCGGCGAAGACGTGCCCGAGCCCGAGGTAGCTGACGGCGTCGATCAGCCCGCTGACCACCGTCAGCCCGTACAGGGCGAGCGCCAGCGGGTCGGCGTCGCCGGTGCCGGCCGCGGCGGCCTTCGGTGCGGACACGGCGCTCCTCCTGGACGGGTCCTGACGGTCTGCCAGCAGTGTGCCGGACCCGCCGCGGTGGCGGCAGGTCCGGCGGCGGCGTGTCAGCGGCGGCCGGCGCAGGGGCGGCCGGCGCGGGGGAGCGTCAGCAGCGGTCGGGGAAGTGGCGGGCCAGGTCGGCCGGTGTGGTGCGCGCTGGGCGGTCGGTGGTGGCGGCGGCGGGGCGGGTGACGGTGGCGGGATCGGTGGCGGCGGCGGGGAGGCCGATCGCGTGGTGGGCCTGGGTGAGGGTGGCGGTCCAGTCGCCGGTGAAGCGGATCGCCCGGTCGTCGATGTAGACCGCGGCGCCCAGCTTCTTGTTGGTCACCAGCAGGCAGTCGCCCTGCCAGTAGGCGCGCTCCGGGTCCTCGTCGACCAGCGTCTCCAGGCCGGAGTGCTCGCGCAGCCAGCCCGCCACGGCGGCGTGGAAGCGGCGCGGCCGGGCGGTCATGATGAACACCGACCGGACCTTCTTCAGCGCGTGCAGCGACTCGATCGCCCCCGGGACGGGCTTGCCGTAGATCCGGCCGTCCTGCCAGCCGTCGTCGTGCGCGACCAGCGTCTGGTCGAAGTCGATGCCGACGGCGTGCGAGGCGGGCGAGGCGGGGTCGAGCGGTACGACGGTCATGGGACCGGTCTCCTTCGGGTGCGAGTACGAGTGCGGGTGCGGGCGCCGCCGCGGGGGCGGCTTGCGGACGCGGGGTCGGCTCGTGGCCGGTTCGAAGGAGAGGAGTGGGGCGGGGCGGTCCGCTTACCGGGTTCGGCCGCAGAACGTGATCAATACACTCCATGGGGTGATGGGCGTGGGCAAGTGTGCTGGTGGGAGGCCCGGTCGGCGGCGGCATCCAGGGGCATCCGGCGGCATCCGGGGGCATCCGGGGGAGCGGCTGCCCCGGGCAGGCCGCTCACTCCGGGGTGAGGGCGATCAGCGCGATGTCGTCCGCCAGGTGGTGGCTCCAGTCCCGGACGTCCCGTTCCAGGAAGGACAGCACCGCGGCCGGGCCGCCCGCCCCGAAGGCCGAGAGGCGCTCGGCGGCCGGGTAGAACTCCCGGGACGCGTTGCGGGCCTCGGTCAGGCCGTCGGTGTACAGCAGCAGCGCCACCCCGGCGGGCAGCGGCACCCGCCCGGGCACCGGCACGTCGCCGCCCAGCGCGCCGAAGCCCAGCGGCAGCAGCGCCGGCGCCGCCACCTCCCGCACCCCCGCCGGGCCCAGCGCCAGCGGCGCCAGGTGCCCGCAGTTCACCACCTCCACGTACCCGTCCGCGGCCCGGTGCTGGAGCAGCAGCGCGGTGGCGAACAGCTCCTGGTCGTCGCGGGCCGCCGCGCTGCGCGCCGTGTGCCGGTCCAGCCGGGCCGCGAGCTCGCCGAGGTCCGCGGTCTCGTGCGCCTGGGAGCGGAAGCAGCCCAGCAGGTCGGTGACGGTCTGGACGGCCTGCAGGCCCTTGCCGCGGACGTCGCCGATCAGCAGCCGGGTGCCGTGCGGGGTCTGCACCGCCTCCAGGAAGTCCCCGCCGATGCCCGTGCCCGCCGTGGCCGGCTGGTAGCGGGAGGCCAGCCGCAGGCCGCCCAGCCGCTCCGGGATCGGGTGCAGCACCGCCGCCTGCAACGCCGACGCGCTGGCCCGGCTCGCCGCCAGCCGCTCGCTGCGCTGCCGCCGCCCCCACACCGCCAGCCCCGTCACCACCCCCACCGCCAGCGCCGCGCCCTGCGCCAGCGGACGCTGCGCCAGCTCCGCCCCCGCCAGCACCCGCACCAGCAGCCACTCCGCGGCCGCCGCCCCGACCACCCCCAGCACCACCACCGGCAGCCCCGCGATCAGCGCACCCACCGCGACCACCGCCGCCGCCACCCACAGCAGGTTCTCCGCCTGCCGCCCGCTCGCCCCCAGGCTCACCGCCGACGTGGCGGGCAGCGACTGCGCCGCCGCCGTCCCCAGCAGCACCGACACCGGGTGGAACGCCGCCGCCGTCCCCAGCCGGCCGCGCGGCAGCGCCGACAGGAACCACGCCATCTGCGGCACCTGCGCCATCATCACGCCCACCCCCGTCAGCAGCGCCGACAGCGTGCCCAGCAGCATCCCCGCCGCCCCGCGCATCGGCAGCACGTGGCACAGCGCCAGCCCGATCACCGCCAGCGGCAGCCCCAGCGAGCAGCCCGTCACCGGCGAGACCCGCCGCTCCCGCACCAGCAGGCAGCCCGCCGCCCCGCCCGCCCCGTACGCCGAGACCATCAGCGCGGTCGGCGCCGCGCCCAGGCCCGAGGCCGCCGTCAGCACCGGCAGCGCCAGCAGCAGCGCGAGCTGGGTGAAGCCCACCGCCACGCCCGTCGCCAGCGCCATCGAGGCGATCCGCGGCGGCACCGGGAACGGGCGCAGCCGCCAGCGCCGCGCCGTCACCGCGGCGGCGGCCGGCAGCAGTGCCAGCAGGGCCAGCGTCCGCGGGTCCGACCAGCCCCACACCGGGCCCACCTGCAGCGCCGTCACCGCCCCCGCCAGGGCCACCGCCAGCGCGGCCAGGAACACCCGGTCCAGCGGCACCGGCGGATCGCCCGCCTCCGGCAGCCGCCGCAGCGCCAGCACCAGCAGCCCCAGCGCGACCAGCGCGCCCAGGGCCGCGCTCACCCGCAGGCCCGGCATCGACGGGGCGCGCGGGATCAGGTTCGCCGCGCCGAAGAACGCCGCCGACATCACCGCCAGCCAGCCGCCCAGCACCTGCGGCATCCGGCCCGGGGGGTTCAGCGCCGCCACCGAGGCCAGGCACCCCGCGAAGGACGCCGACACCCCGACCAGCACCACCGCCCGGCCCAGCAGGTACGACCAGTCCGAGAACGCCACCGCCTCGACGGCCAGCCCCGCCACCAGCACCCCCAGCGACCAGGCCAGCACTCGGCGCCGCCCCCGGACGTCGCCCGCCCGGCCCGCCGCGAACAGCGACAGCACCATCAGCGCGCCGCCGCCCACCTTCATCCCCACCACCTGCTGCTCGCTCAGCCCGAACCGGACCCGCACCGCGGGCAGCGCCGCCCCCTGCAGCACCGGCGACACCACGTAGAACACCGCGGCCGCCGCCAGCAGCACCCCGACCGAACGGCCCACCCCCACCCGCCCCGGCACGGACGGGACGCCCGGCGGCACGGGCGCGGGGGAGGGGGCGGCCGTGGGGCTCGCGGCCATCGGGAACCTCGATCCGCTCGGAGGGGAGGGGCCACCCCACTGTGCCAGGTCGAGAACGGCAAACATCAACAAAACGGACAAAACTCCGACACGGGGAACGCCTGACCGCACAGGCCCGGCGGGACCGTGCGGAAGGTCCAACAGTCCGGTGCGGCCGTTCACGGCGCCGCCGAGCCGCTCCATACTGGCCGGATGGGTGCAGAGACCGAGCCGTTCCGTACCGTTCCCGCCGAGGTGCGGCCCTACCTGGCGGAGCTGGTGCGCCGCACGCGCGCGGTCTGCGGCCCCGGGCTGACCGGGGTGGTCGCGGTCGGCTCCCTCGCGCTCGGCGACTACCGGCACGGCCGCAGCGACGTCGACGTCACGGTCCTCGTGCAGGGACCGCCGCCGGCCGCGGTCCTGCGGGAACTGGCCGACGCCCTCGACCACCGGCGGCTGCCCTGCCCGGCGGCGGGGCTGGAACTGGTCGTCTACGCCGCGGACTTCGCCCGCCTCCCGTCCGGGGAGGCCGGCTACCTGCTGGACCTCAACACCGGCGCCCACCTGCCGGTCCGGGCCGCCTTCGGCCCGGACGGGCGACCGTCGTTCTGGTACGCCATCGACCGCTCCGTGGCCCACCAGGCCGGCATCGCGCTGTACGGCCCGCCCGCGGCCGAGCTGATCGCCACGCCCGGGCCGGCCGACCTGCACGCCGCGATCCGGGCCTCGGTGCGCGAACACGGCGACGGCGAGGGCCACCTCGCCGACAACCGGGTCCTCAACGGCTGTCGCTCCGTGGTCTACTGCCGCACCGGGCGCTGGCTCGCCAAACGCGAAGCGGCCCGGCAACTCGCCGCCACCGAAGAGCACTTCCGCCCCCTGCTCGAAGCCGCGGTCCACAGCTTCGAACGCCCCCGCACCGCCGCACTGCCCCTACCCGCCCCCCAGGTCCGGGAGTTCCTCACCTGGGCCCGGGCCCGCGTCGACGAGCACGCCCCGGCACCCGGCGCCTGACCGCGCGCCGCCGCCTTCGAGCGGGCCGGGGACAGCGGAGTGCCGGGGTCAGCGGACCACGTCGAAGACGTTCTTCTGGACGCCGTTGGAGTACGTGGCGAACTCGACCAGCTCCAGCTTCTGGGCGTCCTTGTCGGTGTCGCTGAACAGCCGCTTGCCCGCGCCCAGCAGCAGCGGGAAGACCAGCAGGTGGTAGCGGTCGACCAGGCCCGCGTCGGAGAGGGCGTGGTTCAGGCGGGCGCTGCCGTGGACGATGATCGGGCCGCCCTCGGTCTCCTTCAGGGCGGCGACCTCGTCCACCGAGCGCAGGATGCTGGTCGGGCCCCAGTCGGAGACCAGGGCGTCCGGGGCGAGGGTGGTCGACACCACGTACTTCGGCAGCTCCTTGTAGTGGGCGAACTCCGCCATGCCCGGCCACACCGGGCTGAACGCCTGGTAGCTGGCCCGGCCCAGCAGCATCGCCGCGGCCTGCTCCTGCTCCCGGCCCTTGATCTCGAACGCCTCCGGGACGAACTCGACGTCCTTGAACGTCCAGCCGGAGTTGCGGTAGCCCGGCTCGCCGCCGGGGGCCTCCATCACGCCGTCCAGGGAGACGAAGGCGGTGCTGATCAGGGTGCGCATCGGTGGTACCTCGTTCTTGTGCGAGAGGGGAGGAAGGGATCGGGGAGGAAGGGATCGGGGAGGGCGGGCGGGGTCAGGCGGGGAGCAGGGCGGAGAGCCAGTGCTGCCAGGCCGCCCCGGCGGCGGCCGGGTCGGGGGCCGGTTCGGCGAACAGGTGGTGGAAGAGCAGCAGCACGCCCGGCGGGTGCAGGAAGGCGTACAGGCCGTCGGCGGTGCGGACCTCGAAGCGCTCGCCGTCCGACCACACCAACTCGCCGTCCAGCGGCGGCAGTCCGGCCGGTTCGGCGTGCACCCGGGTGCCGGCCGGCGGGTCGGCGGGCAGGCCGAGGGCGGCGGTCAGCGCGGCCCGGACCACGCCGGCGGGGCGGTCGGCCGTCGGCTGCACGGCGAACACCGGGACGGCGGTGCGGCCCGCGAAGTGCGCCAGGTACTCGCGCAGCGTGTGCAGGTGGAACGGCCAGCCGCTGCGCAGCGCGTCGTACTCGTCCGCCCAGTCGTCGCCGAGCATGCCGCTGTGCACCACCCGCAGCACGGTGCTGCCGCCGTCGCGGCCCTCGACCAGGTACTCGAAGGCCATGAAGCGGCCGTCCGGGCCCGGCTCGGTGCGGGTG
The DNA here is from genome assembly GCF_026802215.1 of Kitasatospora sp. YST-16. Taxonomy (NCBI): domain Bacteria; kingdom Bacillati; phylum Actinomycetota; class Actinomycetes; order Kitasatosporales; family Streptomycetaceae; genus Kitasatospora; species Kitasatospora sp. YST-16. The sequence continues at coordinate 179,075 of NZ_CP113837.1, read as the reverse complement.
GCGAAGCGCTTGCCCGGCTCGTACGCGGTGACGGTCGAGGTCTCCCGGTGGCCGCCGGTCTCCATCGCGGCCGTCCCGCCGACCCGGGGGTCGACCTCGTTGCGGCCCATGAACCAGGAGTCGATGCCCGGGCCGGTGGCGATCGCCTCCCAGACCTGCTCCGGGTCGGCCGGCAGCGCCAGCTCGAATTCCAGCTCGAAGGGGTGCGGCACGGTCTCAACTCTCCTGGGGGGAAGGGGTTCCGGTGGGGGAGGGGGAATCCGCCGGGGCGGCGTCGGGGATCTGGTGCAGGCCGACCACCACCCGGTGGACGCGGCCCTGCGGGGCGGACTCGTCGTGGTAGCGGGACACCAGGGCGGTGACCGCCTGCGAGAGCTCGGCGGCGAACGCCGCCCGGTCGGCCGCCGAGGCGAACCGGACCCGGGCGTCGATCCCGAACGAAGCCACCCGCTGCCGGGCCCGGGCCGCGCCCGTCAGCAGCGACCCGACCTCCTGCACCATCCGGGCGCCGAGCGCCAGCAGCCAGCGCGCGGAGAGCTGGTCCGGCGAGCGGGACGGATCCGGACTGACCGCCGCCAGCGCCGCCGGCGAGATCACGTACGAGGCCGCGGTGGCCCGGTACACCCGCTCCGTCACGCTCCCCTTGCGGCGCTCCTCGGCCAGCTCGACCAGGCCGTGCCGCTCCAGCTCCTTCAGGTGGTAGTTGACCTTCTGCCGGGGCAGCCCGAGCCGGGCCGCCAGCATGGCGGCCGAGCCCGGCTCGGCCAGCGCGGCCAGCAGCCGGGCCCGCATCGGATCCAGCGAGGCCTCGGCGGCTGCGGGTTCTTCGATCACAGCGACGTCCAACACCCCTCCAGGATGGTACCGACAAATTTTTTTGTCAAGGAGGGAGAATTTTTCGGTGGCGGGGTCTCGGGGAGGGGGCGGGGAGGGGCGGGGAGGGGGAGGGTTGACGGGCGGTCAAGTCAGCGGCTGGGCACGGCGGACGACCCTCGGTGCGGCCGCGTGGTGCTGGAGCGCCCGCCCGGGCCGTACGGCCCGGCAGGATCGATCGGGCTCGGGTTCAGTCGGCTCGGGTTCAGTCGGCTCGGGTTCAGTCGGCGCGGGTTCAGCCGGCTCGGGTTCAGTCGGCGCGGGTTCAGCCGGCCTGGGCGAGGCGGGTGGCGGTCTCCAGGAGCAGGGCGTGGACGAAGGCCTGCGGCAGGTTGCCGCGCAGTTGGCGCTGGGCGATGTCGTACTCCTCGGCGTACAGGCCGGCCGGGCCGCAGGCGGCGCGGTTGCGTTCGTACCAGCGCAGGGCCTCGGGGAGGCGGCCCTGCTGGAGTTGGGCCAGCGAGACCAGGAACCCGCAGAGCAGGAAGGCGCCCTCGGCCTCGGCGAGCGGGCCGGGGCGGTGGCGGAAGCGGTAGCAGTGGTGGTCGTCGGCGAGGTCGGCGAGCACCGCCGCGAGGGTGGCCCGGGTGGGGCGGGCGTGGGCGGGGACGGCGCCGCGCAGGGCGGGCAGCAGCAGGGCGGCGTCGACCGCCGGGTCGTCCGGGGAGCGCTGCCAGCGCCCGCTCGGGTGCAGGGACTCGGCGAGCGCGGCGGCGGTGAGGCGTTCGGCGAGCGGCAGCCAGTCGGGGCGGCGCAGGGTGTCGGCGGCGGCGCGCAGGCCGGCCGCGCAGGTGAGGCGGCTGTGCGTCCAGTGGTCGGGGTGGATCTCCCAGATGCCGCAGTCGGGTTCGCGGTGCCGGGCGGCGATCGCCTCGGCCGCGACCACGGCGGCCCGCCGCCCGTCGGCGTCCAGCTGGTCGTGCCGGGCGGCGGCCGCCAGCAGCAGCAGGGCCTCGCCGAACCCGTCGAGCTGGAACTGCCGGTTCACCAGGTTGCCCGCCACGTCGAACCCGCCCGGGTAGCCGGGCAGTTCGAGCCGGTGCAGGTCCGGGACGGGCCCGCCGTCCAGGGTGTACGCGGGGGCCAGGTCCGGCCCGTCGGTGAGCAGCCGGGCGGTGACGAAGCGGGCCGAGCCGGCCAGCAGCGGGTGCGGCCCGCGGGCGGCGAGGGCCTGGCCGAGGTACGCCTGGTCGCGGATCCACACGTACCGGTAGTCGTAGTTGCGGCCCTGCTCGGCGCGTTCGGGCAGGCTGGTGGTGGCCGCGGCGACGCTGCCGCCGTCCGGCCCGGTCAGGCCGGTCAGGACGGCGTACGCGTGCCGGACGTCGCGGCGCCCCGGCAGCCCCGCCAGTTCGTCCGGGCCCGGGACGTCCGCCGCCCAGGCGGCCTCGGTGTCCCGCCAGGCGCGGTCCGGGTCCGGCGGGGCGGCGGGCGGGCGGTCGCCGAGTTCCAGCACCAGGTCGTGCCGGGCGCCCGCGGGCAGGCGCAGCACGGCGTGCAGCCCGCCGCAGCGGCCGGGCCGGGCGTCCGGCAGGCCGGTCAGCCGCCCGTGCAGCGGGCCGGTGCGCAGCGTCCAGCGCCCCGCCCCGTCCCGGGCGGTGGCGGTGGCGCCGGCGGTGCCGAAACCGGCGGCGAGGTGCAGCGACACCTCCAGTTCGGCGGGCCCGTCCACCGCCACCACGCGGCGCAGCAGCACCGCGCGGTGCGGGCCCGCCGGGCGGGCCAGCGCCTCGCGGCACTCGACCACCCCGCCCCGGGTGACCCACCGGCTGCGGTACACCAGCCCGCCGTCCTCGTACCGGCCGCCCGGCACGTACGCCCCGGTCGGGGTGACGCCGTACCAGCCCGGGCCGCCGATCAGCGCGGACAGCACCGCGTCGCTGTCCCAGCGCGGCACGCACAGCCAGCCGAGCACGCCGTCCGGGCCGAGCAGGGCGCCCCGGTGGCCGTCGGCGAGCAGCGCGTAGGCGCGCAGCACGTGCGGGACGGGCGGCGTGCAGGGGCGGTGGGACGCGGCGGGCATGGCGGTCTCCCGGGGATGGACGGCCGACTTCTCGATGGCGCGGCTTTCCGGCCCGGCCGGAGCGAAACACCGGCCCGCCCCGTTTCCGACCGGCGGGCACCGGGCACACGCGCGGCCACACGTGTGGCCACTCCCTCGGCCGCACGTGCCGGTCGGCCGCCCGGCGGCGGCCGCGACCCGACGGGAGGACCCGAGGATGCGACGGCAGGAACGTCCACTGCACGACATGGGCGGGGCGATCGGCCCCGCGGAGACCGGAGGGCGGCAACCGGACGCCGAGCGGGAGGTCGGCGGCGACGGGACGGAACGCGGCCCCGCGCCGATCGGCAAGGGCGGCACGGCGAACGTGGCGGGCAGCGACGAACAGCAGCCCGAGATCGCCGAAGGCCCGGTACCGGGCACCCTGCCGGACGAACGGCCCGGCGACGGCGACGGTGATGACACCGGCGACGGTAACGGCACCGACGGCGGCACCGGCGACGGCGACGGTAACGGCACCGGTGGTGTCACCCGGGAACTCGACCCGCCCGGCCCGCCGCGGGCCCCGTCCCGCCCGGTCCGCCCGGACGCGGTCGAGGACGCGCCCGCCGCCCTCGACCCCGAACGGGCCCGCCCGCCCGACCCGGCGGCGGCGCCCGAGGACGAGGGCCTCCCCGACCTCGCGGACGGCTCACCCACCGCCGACCGCGCCGCCGACCCGCAGCGCCCGCCCGTCCCCGGCGACCGTCCCGCCGCGGCCGAGTCCTTCGGGGTGACGGGGGACGAACAGGCCCGCGGCGAGTCCCTGGACCAACGCCTCGCCGCAGAACGCCCGGAGACCGGCGAACAGCCCTCCGGGACGGAGGACCGGTCGCCGCGGCCCGGACAGTCGGCCGAGGAGGCGGCGATCCGGGTCCGCCGGGAGGGCGAGAGCTGACAGCGCGTCAGTTCGGCTGTCTGCCGAGCGAGTGGACGGTCAACCGGCCGGGTGGTCGGTGCGGCGGAGGGTGGTGTGCGGGGCGGTGTGGAAGGCCGTGCGGTAGTGGGCGGCGAAGTGGCCGGGGTGGGCGAAGCCCCAGCGCATGGCGATGTCGGTGACGGTGGCGGTGGTGGGGGCGGCGGCGAGCAGGTCGCGGTGGGCGGCCTGCAGCCGGACGTGGCGGAGGTGGGCGAGGGGGGTGGTGCCGAGGTGGCGGCGGAAGGCGTACTGGAGGGCGCGGGGGGTGACGCACGCGGCGCGGGCGATGTCGGCGAGGGTGACGTCCCGGTCGGCGTGGGCGTCGATCCAGGCGAGGGCGCGGCGCAGGGTGGCGGGGGTCGCGTCGGTGCGGTCGGCGCGGACCGGGTCGGTGCGGGCGCTGTGCGGGAGGGCGGCCAGGGTCATCGCGGCGAGGTGCTGGGCGGCGGTCGAGACCAGCAGCCCGGCGGGCGGCTGGGACGCGTCGCCGAGGACGTGGTCGCGCAGGTGGGCGACGGCCGAGCCGAGGGCGCGCCCGGCCGCCGGGGTGAGCGGGCGGGTGCCGGTGAAGCGGACCGGCGCTCCGGTGCCGGAGGGGTCGAGCCCGGTCAGCAGGGCCGGGTCGAACATGGCGATGGTGTAGCGGGCGGAGCGGACCTCGCCCCGGTACGGGGTGCCGGGCGGGGCGAGCAGGAAGGTGTCGCCCGGACCGTAGACCTGTTCGCGGCCGCCGGTGCGGTCGACCAGGGTGCCGCTGTGCATGCTGATCAGGCAGACGCCGGGCAGGCCGTGCGCGTCGAAGGCCATGTCGTAGCCGAAGCTGAGGCGGTCCACGCTGAGCCGTTCCACGGCGTGGCGGCTGATCCGCACCCGGGCGTCCTCGACCGGCCCGCCGATCCGCATCGGCGTGTAGGCGGTGGACAGGAACTCCTCGGTGGCGTCGACGCTGCGGCTGTCGAAGCGAAGTGTCTCCATCGGCATGCTGTTGTCCGGCGGCCCCGTCCGGCGGGCCGCCGCCTCCTCCGGCGCCCGAGGGTACGTGGCGACGGCGCCCGGGGGAACCTGCCGCGCCGCCCCGGCCGCCCGCCGCGGCCGGTGTTTCGCTCCCGGGACGGCGGCGGCCGGAAGATTTCGTTCCCCGTGCTGCGCGGGCGGCGCCGGCTCGGCGACGGTCGGAGGGGAACCCCCTCGGGACGTTCGCCGAAGCACTCGGCAGGGATCCGACAGGGATCCGGTGAGGACCCGGCGAGGACCCGGCCCGTGTGCGGAGAGGGCTCGGCCCGCGCGCGGCGAAGGCCCGGCGGGGACGGACGGGGACGGACGGCGGGAGGAGAGCACGGTCATGCGCAGGAAGACGGTGACGGGACTGCGGGTCACCCACCGGCCGGGTCCGGACGGCAGCCGCGTCGTCGAGGTGACCGGCGAGGCCGACCTGGACACCGCCCCCGAGCTGGCCCGGGCGCTGCGCGAGGCGCTCCGGGGACGGCCGGCGCCGCGCACCCTGGTGGTGGACTGTTCGCGGCTGGGCTTCTGTTCGTCGTCCGGCCTCAACGAGCTGATCAAGGCCCGGCGGGCGGCGATCGAGGCGGGCATCGCGTTCCGGCTCGGCGCGCCGAGCGGCCAGGTGGTGCGGCTGCTCGAGGTGACCGGGACGGACGGGGTGTTCGAGGTGGTGGAACCCCAGCGGTAGCGGGAGGGGAGAGAGCGGGTGCGGCCGGCAACTTCCGTGCTGTGCAGGGGCATTGAAGGCGGCGGGTTTTCGGGGCGGGCCTCCGGGTAGGCGCGGCGACCAGCAACGAGGGGGGAACGGAAGGAAGCACCTCATGGACACCCGTCGTCACGCCGTCCCCATCCCCTCGGGGCCGGTCGGCATCGTGGGGCGGCCCGGACCGCGGTCGACGCGCTCGGCGCACCGGGTCGAGGAACGCGCCCCGCAGCCGGCCGCGCCGTCCCGGCAGCCGTGGGCGGTCGCCGGAACGGCCGTCCCGGCGGACGTGGAGCTGTACGCCGTCCTGGGGGAGGACTGACGCCATGGCGGCCGCCCAGCCGCTCCGGCCGAACCGGCCGACTCGACCGGCCCGACTGCCCGGGACGTCCCGGCGGGCCGCGCGGTCCTGCGAGGTCTGCGGGGCCGCGCCGCCCGCCGGGCGCCCGTACAGTGCGGTGCTCCCCGGGCGGGGGCAGGGTCCGGGCGGGGTCCGGCTGCTGGTCGCCTGCGGCGCCGAGCACCTGGCCGCGCTGCTCGCGGACCGGCGGCAACAGCCCTGCACGCCGGAGGAGTTGTGGATCGGCCAGCTCTGCGCCGTGCTCCGGCTGGCCGGCCGCGAACCGACGCCGGAGGAACTGCGGCAGGCCGGCGGCCCCGGTGTGGAACGGATCGACCGCGTCCTCCGGGCGGTGCGGCGGCGGCGCGGTCCGGCCGGGCCGGGGGCGCTGCTGGGGGTGGCGGGCGAAGGCTGAGGTGACGGCCGCGTTCACCAGCGCAGGGCGGTGAAGTCGACCGGACGGGGCCGGAGTTCAGCGGTGCGGGCGGCCAGGGCGTGCAGGCGGCGGGCGAACTCCTCGGCGGGCAGGTGGCGGCGGTTGCCGTGGCCGGGCAGCAGCCACTCGAAGCGCACCCGGGGAGCGGTGCGGGCCAGCGAGGCGGCGAGTTCGGTGACGGAGTACCAGGTCACCGATTCGGCGACGGCGAGGTCCCGGTTGCCGCGGGACCAGTAGAAACTGTCGCCGCTGAAGCAGTAGCGCCCGTCGGCGAGGTACAGCACGCTGCCCTCGGTGTGCCCGGGCAGCGGGTGCGCGCTCACCCCCTCGGCGACCTCGACCGGCTCGGTGCCCCGGACGACCCGGTCGGCGTCCGGGGCGGCGGCCAGATCGCCCTCGTGGATCCACAGGCGGGCGCCGAACCGGTCGGCGTAGGCGCGGCCGTGCGCGGCGTGGTCGCGGTGGGTGAGCAGGACGTCGGTGACCGGGCCGAGGGCGGCGTATTTCGCGGCCAGCGCGGAACTGAAACGCGGGGTGTCGACCATCAGCAGATTTCCGGCCGGCCGGCGCAGCAGGTAGGAATTCGCCCCGGCGGTGCGCGGCGAGTTGTGCCCGCACAGGTGCACGTGTTCGGTCAGCCGCAGCGGAAAAGGGTCGAGTTCCGGTGCCGGGACGTGCCCGTCGTGGCGGACCGACCGGGTGTGGCAGGCGAATGCGGCGGCGCGCAGCGCCTGCTCCTCCGCCCCGGTGCGCGGCCGGCGGACGACCGCGGAACGGCCGCCGACTTCGGCGATCAGGCCCGGCGCGAGCTGCCGGGCGGCGTCGCAGTTGGTGCAGCGCCGGTCGACGTGCCAACCGGCTTCGGGTGACTGCTCGTTCATGGTGCGCTCCTCGGCGGGGAAAGGGCGGCGGTCGGATTCCGCCATGGATATCACGTGGAACGGGAGGGAATCCATCGGCGGAATGCCGTTGACTTCCGCCGGAACCGCTGCTCCTGGATCGCGTTTCGGGGATTTTCCGGCGGCCCGGTTTTTGTGCGGTTGACATTTCCGGGAAAGGTGCTCCGGCCATTCGGGTTTGCGGCGGGCGGACCTGGTCAGCCGCAGGGTATGGAGTTCGCACCGCACTACCTGGAACCGTCCACCAGCCCCGGCCAGTGGGAGGGCGGCGGGTCGTGGACGCCCAGTTCGTGGGCGTCCGGGCCGTGGACCTCCGGGCCCGGGGCCGCCGGGCCGTGGGTGGTGCTCCGGGGCGGCGCCGGCGGACGGCGAACGGACGGCGAGGACGGCGTCCCCGGCGGCGCGGTGCTGCTCGACCGGGACGCCGTGCTGGTGGCGGACATCGCCTACAACGGCGACCCCGGCCGGGTCTACCCGCGGCCCGGCGCCCGGGAGGCCGTCGCCGAACTGCGGGCGCTCGGCGTCCGGTTGGGCGTGGTCACCGACCAGCCGGGGGTCGCCCGGGGATCCCTGACCCGGCCCGGCATCGAGCGCGTGCACCACCGGATCGAGGAGCTGTTCGGCCCGTTCGACGTGTGGGCGGTCTGCCCGCACCGGCCCGCCGACCGCTGCGGCTGCCGCAAGCCCGCCCCCGGGCTGGTGCTCGCCGCGGCCCGGGCGCTGCGGGTGCGGCCGGAGCGCACCACCCTGGTCGGCGGCACCGGCGCCGACCTCGTCGCCGCGGCCTCGGCCGGGGCGCACGGCCTGCTCGTCCGGCCCGACAACGCCCGCCCCGGCGAACTCGCCGTCGCGGGCCACCGCCGCGCCGCCGACCTGCCGGCCGCCGTCCGGCTGCTGTGCGCGGCGGGGACGGCCTGAGGGGGATGGGGATGGGGGATCGATTGGAAGAATGCCCTGGGGGTATGCGCGGAGCGCGGGCCCGTCGGCGCGGGTCGGAGGGGACGGGCGAGTCGTGGGCGACGTGGTGGACGAGCAGGGCCGAGGTGGAGTCATGAACGGGGCGCATGGTTACCGGATCACCGTTCCCGGGCGGCCTGGCGGGCACGCCCCGCAGGTGATGGCGGTGGTGTACCGCTCGGCGGAGACCACGGACGAGGGCCTCGTGGTCTACCTGGGCGAGGACGGACTGCGGGTGACGGTGCTCGGCACGGTCGCCTGCTTCCTGGAGCCCTACCCGCCCGGCCTGTGCCACCCCTACGGGTACGCCTATCCGCTGACCGCGAGCTGAGTGCGAGCCGCCCGCAGTGCGCGCAGACCACGGTGCGAGCAGACCACGGTGCGCGCAGACCACGGCCCGACCGGGAGCCGGTCGGGCCGTGGCATGTCGGGTGTCGGGTGTCGGGTGTCGGACCGGGGCGTCAGGCGTCAGGCGGCGGCCGGTTGGCCGGCGAACGCGGTGACCAGGGCCCGGTCGAAGGCCGGCAGGTCGTCCGGCTTGCGGCTGGAGACCAGCGTGTTGGGGCCGTTCGTGCAGACCACCACGGGGCGGTCGGTCCAGTGCGCGCCCGCGTTGCGCAGGTCGGTGTGGAGGCTGGGCCAGGAGGTCATCGCGCGGTCGCGGACGACGTCGGCCTCGATCAGCGTCCACGGCCCGTGGCAGATCACCGCGACGGGCTTGCCGCGGGCGAAGAACCCGGCGGCGAACTCCACCGCCTTCGGGTCGGTGCGCAGGAAGTCCGGGTTGGCGACGCCGCCGGGCAGCACCAGGGCGTCGAAGTCGGCGGCCGAGACGTCCGCGACGGCCGCGTCCACCATGAACGGGTCGGCCCGGTCCAGGTGGTGGAAGGCCCGGATCTCGCCCAGCTCGGTGGAGACCAGCCGGGGGGTGCCGCCGTGGTCCAGGACGGTCTGCCACGGCGAGGTCAGCTCGACCTGCTCGGTGCCCTCGGGCGCGACCAGGAAGGCCACGGTCATCCCCGCCAGCTCGTTCGGCCCGCCGCCGGTGGTGCCGCCGTTGCCGTTGCTGTCGCTCATGTCGGCTCTCCGTTCTCGGTTCTCGGTCCTCGGTCCCGGTGCTTCGGTGCCGTTCCTCCACGCACGTGCGCGGGAGGGGCCCCTCCGGCGCGTCTCGCCACGAACCGAATCGGCCAAACCGTGATGAAGGAGACAAAATGACCGCTCCGGCGGCCTAGGGTGGAGGCGGCGGGACGGACGGCGGAGGAGGCGGGACACGGTGGACGGCGAACAGTCCGGACTGGAGGCCACGGTCGACCGGCTGCGCACCGAGCTGGAGGGGCTGCGCACCGCGATGCGGACCCGGGCGGTGATCGAGCAGGCCAAGGGCGTGCTGGTCGGACGGCTCGGCTGCACACCCGAGGAGGCGTTCGAGCAACTGGTGAGCCGCTCCCAGGCCGAGAACCGCAAACTGGCGCAGCTCGCCGCCGACCTGCTCGCCAACGCCGCCCCGCCCCCGGCCGCACGCGACGTCCCGGCCGACCCGCCCGCAGAGCCGCCGCCCGCCGAGCCACCACCCGTTGCACCGGCGCAGAACGCACCGGCGCAGAACGCACCGGCGCAGGCCGAATCCGCCTCCGAGGGGGAGAACGAGGGCGAAAGGAAGCACGCGGACGCGGGCGCGGGCGAGAGCGTCGAAGGGCTGGCGACCCGCTTCCACCTGGCCGCCGCCGCGCTCACCACCGCCGCCGACCCCGACGAACTCGCCGAGCGCCTGTACCGCGCCGCCCTCGCCCCGCTCGGCGCCGGGGCGCTCGTCCTCGCCGTGCGCGAACCGGACGGCGCGCTGCGGCTGGTCGGCGCGTACGGGGTGGCATCCCGGCAGCTCAGCCAGTGGCAGCGGATCCCGCCGCGGACCCGGGTGCCGCTCACCGAGGCCGTCCGCACCGGCCGGCCGGTGTGGGTGGCCGACCGGCGCGAGTTCGCGGCCCGCTACCCCGAGCTGGCCGGTGACGACCTGGTCCCCGGCACCACCGTCTGCGCCCTCCCGCTGCACGCCCGCGGGCGGCTGCTCGGCGCGCTCAAGATCGGCTGGCCGGAGCCGCACCGCCCTGTTCCGGCCGTCGAGGCCCACCTGGCCGCGCTCGCCGACCTCGCCGCCGACACGCTGCTGCGCCTGCCCGGCGTCCTGCTGACCGAGGCGCCCCCCGCCGGGTTCGACCCGGCGGGCGCCCCGTGGTTCCGGGCCGTGCTGGACGGCCTGCTGGACCCGGTCCTGGTGCTGGGCGCCGTCCGCGACCGGGACGGCAAGGTCGCCGACCTGCAGGTCGAGCACGCCAACGCGCCCACCGTCGACCTGGCCGGACGGGACGCCGCCGAGCTGCGCGGCCGCCGCCTGACCGAGCTGTACCCGGGCATGGTCGCCTCCGGCACGTTCGACCGCCTGCGCACCGCCGCCGCCGACGGCATCCCCTACCGGGGCGAGGCGGAACGGTACGTCGAGACCGTCGCGGGCAGCACCCGGGCCAGCGCGATGACCGTGTGCGCCACCCCGTTCCAGGACGGCCTGCTCCTCACCTGGCGGTCCCACGACGAACGCGACCGGCGGATCGCCCAACTCGCCCAGACCGCCCGGCTGGCCCGGGTCGGCACCTGGGAGTGGCACCCCGGTGAGCGCCGGATCGCCTGCTCGGACGACGTCCCGCACCTGTTCGGCGCCCCCGGCGCCCCCGGCGCCCCCGGCGGCACCGACGGCCTCGACCCGCGCACCGCCCTCGGCGCGATCGCCCCCGCCGACCGCGAAGCCGTCCGCGCCGCCGCCCTGGCCCTGCTGGACGGCCGCACCCCCGTCACCGTCGACTTCGCGGTCCGCGCCGCCGACGGCTACCGCAACCTGCGCGCCCTCGGCGAGACCGCCGTCGCCGACGACGGCCGGCTGCTCTCGCTCAGCGGCGTCGTCCAGGACGTCACCTCCTGGCGGCGCGCCGAGCAGGCCCTCAGCGACACCCGCGACCGCCTCGCCGACCAGCGCCGCCGCACCGGCGACGAACAGCGCGCCGTCCGCGCCCTCCAGCAGGCCCTGATGCGCGCCCCCGCCGGCCGCCCCGTCCCCGGACTCGACAGCGCCGGCCGCTACCTGCCCGCCGAACGCGCCCACAAGGTCGGCGGCGACTGGTACGAACTGCTAGACCTCCCCGACGGGACCGTCCTGCTCGCCGTCGGCGACGTCTCCGGACACGGCCTGCCCGCCGCCGTCGCCATGTCCCAACTCCGGTACGCGCTACGGGGAATGGCCTACGACGACGCCGAACCCGGACGACTCCTCGACCGGCTCGACCGGATGCTCTGCCACCAGCGCGCCGACCACATCGCCGCCGTCACCGTCGCCCGCCTCGACCCCCGCACCGGCCACCTCGCCTGGGCCCGGGCCGGCCACCTGCCGCCCGTTCTGCTCCACGACGGCACCGCCCGCAGCCTCGAACCGCCGCCCGGCCTGATCCTCGGCGTCAACCCGCGCGCCCGCCGCTCCACCGCCGAACTCGACCTCGCCCCCGGCGACACCCTGCTGCTCTACACCGACGGCCTGATCGAACGGCGCGGCACCGCACCCGGCGCCGGCCCCGGCACGGACCCCGGCGGCGTCACCCGGCTGCTGCACGCCTGCACCGAGTACCGCGCCGCCCCCGACCCGGCCGGACTGGTCGACCACCTGCTGCGCCGCTTCGGCGCACCCAACCCCTTCGACGACATCTGCCTGCTCGCCGTCCGCCGCCGCCCCTGACCGGGTGGCCGGGGGCGGGAGGGCGGCGGCATGACGGGGTCACTCCACCTCGCTGGCGATCTCGATGCACGCGAGGTCGATCTGGTCGGCGAGCTGGCGGACCAGGTCGGCGAGGGCACTGGTGGTCTCCGGGTCGAGCCCGCTGTCGTCGCGGCCGGCCCACTCCTCCCACTCGCCGGGCAGTGCCCGCAGCAGCTCGACCACCTGGAAAGCCGGGATGGCCAGGCCGCCGGACTCTCCGCAGATCACCGGAACATTGAGCCGTCCCACGATGTCCACCTCCTCCTGCGTTCGGATCCTGCCGTCGCGTTTCACGTCCTGATTTCACGTCCTGCCTTCACCCGGCGTCTGCCCGGAGCGGTCGGACGGAAACGGCGGCGCGCCGCGGCCGCGGCGGCGGTGGCTGGTGTCGCACAGCGGGTAGCGGCGGCTGCGGCGGCAGGTGCAGACCGCGACGACCGGGCGGTCGCAGCGCAGCACGGTGCCGTCCGGCAGGAGCAGCTCCACCGGTCCGTCGATCAGCAGCGGACCGCGCTCGGTCAGCCGGACCCGGGGCACGGGCGGGGGCGGGGGCGTTGGTGGTCCGGTGGTGGGGGCCGGGTCAGTCGCGGACACCGCGGATCACCACCAACTCCTCGGTGCGGACGCCCGGTTCGATCAGGCCGACGCGTTCGAACCACGGCGCGCGGGCCGTCATCACCGGGCCGAAGCCCTGCAGTCGCCGGGCGGCGACCGAGGTCCGCAGCCCGGCGGCCCGCAACTGCCGCACCGTGGCGTCGGGACGGGCCAGCGAGGACTGCACGAGCAGCAGCACCCCGCCCGGCGCGAGCAGCGGCGGCACCCGGCGGCACAGCCGGTCCAAGAGCAGACGCCCGTCCGGCCCGGCGTCCCAGGCCCGGGCCGGGCCGGACGGCGGCGGTCCGGGCCTGGGCGAGGGCACGTACGGGGGATTGCTCAGCACCAGGTCGTACCGGTACCGGGCGCCGGGGCCGGGGGCGGAGGAGTCGGGCGCGGCGGGGTCGGTGGGGGTGGGTTCGGGCGTGGTGAGGTCGCCGTGTCGGACGCGCAGCGGGAGGCGGTGCAGGTGGGCGTTCAGCCAGGCGGTGGCGAGCGAGAGCCGCGACAGGTCCACGGCGGTCACCCGGCAGCCGCGTCGGGCGGCGGCCAGGGCGAGCGCGCCGCAGCCCGTGCCGATGTCCAGGCAACGCGCGTCGGGCCGCAGCGGCTCCCGGCCGAGCGCGTCCAGCAGCAGGGCGGTGTCCCCCTGGGCGGGGTACACACCGGGCGGTCGTAGCAGCAGCATGGGACCGCGTATGCCCGACGGGCCGCGGACGACACCCGAGCACGAGGGCGCGGGGTCAGTGCGGGGCGGCGGCGGTGGGCGTGGTGGCCGCGGTGCGGCGGGTGAGGTCGTCGACGACGGCGGCGAGGCGGCCGTGGCGGGCGAGGGCGGCACGTTGGTGGTCGGCGCCGCTGCCGGTGGTCAGCAGGCGGGCGGTCAGCTGCCGGGCGAGGCCGAGTTCGCGGGTGCGCAGCAGGGCGGGGGCGGTGAACTCGACCAGGTCGGGCAGGAGTTGGCGGACCGGTCGGAGCGCACCGGTGCGCGGGTCGGGCAGGCGGGCGTCGAGGCCGGCGGACGCGGCCCGGCGGTGGGCCAGCCGCAGCGGTACGTCGGGCAGCGGCCGGATCCGGACCCGCGGGTCGAGCAGGGTGTGGGCGAGGGCGCGCAGCAGGACGGCGAGCAGCAGGATGGTGTCCAACTCGGCGCAGCTGTCGGCGATCCGGACCTCCAGGGTGGGCAGGTGCTCGGACGGCCGGGCGTACCAGTACAGCATCCGGCGGTCGAGGATCACCCCGTCCTCGACCAGCCGGTCCAGGGCGGTGCGGTAGCCGGGCTCGTCCAGGACGGGGGCCGGGCCGAAGGTCGGCCAGCGGGCGTACCGTTCGGGCCGGACGGAGGCGGTGCCCCGGTCGGCGCCCTCGCAGAACGGGGAGTTGGCGCAGAACGCCTGGAACAGCGGCAGCCAGCCGCGCATCCGGGCGCTGAGCGCCAGCGCCTGACGGAGCGTCAGATCGCCCAAGTGGACGTGGCAGCCGCACAGTTCGGCCCCGACCTGGTCGGCGACGCCGTCGATCCGGTCGGCCAGCCGCAGGTAGCGGGGCTTCGGGGTGACGGTCAGCGGGTGGCGGCTGGGCAGCACGGGGGTGCCGGTGGCGGTGAGCCGGCAGCCGGCCCGCTCGGCGGCGGACAGCAACGCGCCCCGGGTGTCGGCGAGTTCGGCGCGCAGCTCGGCGGCGGTGGCGACCGGCCGGGTGCAGCCCTCCACCTGGGTGGCCAGGAACTCGTGCTGGGCGCGCGGTCCGAGCGCACGGGAGGCGTCCGAGACCACCGCCTCGGCGGCGGGCACCGTCACCCGGCTGCGCGGGCCGGTCAGCAGGAACTCCTCCTCGACGCCGAAGCGCAGCAGCGGCGGGGGCCGGTCGGTCGGCGGCGGTCCGGCGGAGGCGCTCACCGGTCGGCCCCCTCCGGGACCGGGCTGCCCGTCGCCGCCGGGCCCGGATCGAACTCGGGTAGCGGGGCGCGCAGCGATCCGAATCCGAATCCGAATCCGGATTCGGAGCCGTGGTCGTGGTCGTGGTCTTCGGAGTCGTGGTCGTGGCCGGGGCGCCAGGCGGCCATCAGGTGGTCGGCGAACCGGTCCTCGGCGCGGAGGTAGGCCAGGGCGCCGAAGGCGATCTCGGGTCCCGGGCAGTCGGGCAGGGTGAGTAGCGGGTCGATCACGGTGTGCCGCACCAGCTGCTCGTGGACGGCGTCGGCCAGGACGTGCTCCCGGTAGAAGAGCGTTCCGCGCGGCGTGGCGCCGAGCCGTTCGAACGCCTCGGCGAGCCGGGCCGCGCCCGGCGGGGAGGTGATCTCCACGGCCGCGAACTGTCCGACCAGCGCGGCCCGCAGGGCCCGGTGCAGGCCGAACAGCGACATCGTGTTGACGACGGCCAGCGCGGGCGCGGGCACCGCGTCCAGGTACGCGCCGTAGGCCGGGTCGAGGCCGAAGTCGGCCATCATCGCGGCGAACAGCTCGGCGTGGGCCCGCTCCGGCCGGCCCGCGCCGTACTCGTCGTACTGCACGGCGACCAGCGCCGCCTTCGCCGGGTTCGGCAGCCGGGGCACCGCCCACATCTGCGGGTCGGCCTCCTTCAAGTGGTACAGCGAACGGTGCGCCAGGTACTCGCGGGCCTGCTGCCGGGTGCCCGCCGTCAGCAGGTGGTGCGAGGGCCCGTCGCCGTCCGGCGGTTCGACCAGCAGCCCGGCCAGCACCTCCGCCAGCGGGGGCGGCTCGCTCACCTCCCGGCGCAGCGCGTCCAGGAACGCCCGCTCCAGCCGCCCGCGCAGCGCGAGCAGCGGCGGCGACCACTCCCAGGCCGGGTCGACGCCCGCGAAGCCGCGGTAGTGCAGCTCGTAGCAGACGTACAGGGTGAGTTGGACGTCCTCGCCCCACGGGTCCGCCGGGACCTCGGCCAGCATCGGCGCCAGGTGGGTGGGCGCGGGGTGGCGCAGCGAGGCGAGGACGGCGGCCGAGAGCGGGCCCCGGGCGGCGGGCAGCCCGGGGGCGTCGGTGGTCGGAGGGGTACCGGTGGTCGGACCGGTACCGGTGGTCGGAGGGGAGTCGGTGGTCGGGCGGGCGTCGGTGGTCGGGCGGGCGTCGGTCGGCATGGTGTCACCTCACTTCGGGCGCAGTTCCAGGACGCAGCACTTGGGGCCGCCGCCGGCCTTCCGCAGCTCCGGGAGACCGACCGGGACCGGGACGTACCCTGCCGCCCGCAGCTGCTCGGCCAGGCCCCGGGCGCCGTCCGGCAGCACCACGTGGCGGCCGTCGCTGATGGCGTTCAGGCCGAACGCGGCGGCGTCCGGGGCGCGGGCCAGGATCGCGTCCGGGTAGAGGCGGCGCAGCAGCCGGCGGGTCTCGGGGGCGAACGCGTCCGGGTAGTACATCACCCGGGAGTCGTCCAGGACGGCCAGCGCGGTGTCCAGGTGGTAGTAGCGCGGATCGGTCAGCCGCAGCGAGACCACCGGCCGCCCGAACACCCGCTCGGCCTCCCGGTGGGCGGCGGCGGTGGTGCGGAAGCCGGTGGCGGCGAGGATCCGCGGCCCGGCCGGCAGCAGGCCGCCCTCGCCCTCGTTCACCTCGGCGGCGGTCCGGACCTGCCGGAACCGGGCGGCGGTGAACCAGCGCCGGTGCGCCGCCGACTCGCCCGCCCGCTCCCGGTGCCGGAACCGGGCCACCAGCACCCGGCCGCCCACCACCGTCGCCCCGTTCGCGGTGAACACCATGTCGGGCAGGCCCGGCTCCGGCGCCAGCAGGTCGACCCGGTGGCCGAGCGAGCGCAGCACCGACGCCAGCCCCTCCCACTGCCGCAGCGCCGCCGCCCGGTCCACCGGGCGGTCCGGGTCCATCCACGGGTTGATCGCGTACTCCACCGCGAAGTGCTCGGGCGGGCACAGCAGGTAGCGCCGCCGCCGGACGGCCGGGTCGGCGGGCACGGGCGGGGCGGCGACGACGGGCGCGGGGGCGGGGGAGGCGTTCATGCGGCACGTCTGTCCGCCGCGGTCCGAGGCGAAACGGCTTCCGGGCTGGGCTGGACGGGAGGAGACGGGGCGGGAGGAGACGGGGCGGGAGGAGACGGGACGGGAGGAGACGGGGCGGGAGGAGACGGGGCGGGGCGGCGGGGTGGGACGGCGGGCAGTAGCGGGTAGCGTGCGGCGGTTCGGGCAGACGGTAGGGCCGGAGGTGATGCCCCGATGCCCGGACCTGGACTCGGACCTGGCACTGGACCCGGCCCCGGCCCCCGGCCCGGCCGGGGTTCCCGGCGGTACGTCGCGCCCGGGAGGGGACGACGGGCGCGGGTGCGGGCGCCGTTGGGCAGCCGTTCCGCCGTGGCGCGGGTGCCGCGCGGGCGTCCCGGGCCGGTGGCCGGGCGGCGGGGCGGGTGGGAGCGGGCGGCGGGGCGGGCCGGGCGGCTGCTGCTGGTGGCCGCGGCCGGGTACGCGGGCTACCTGGTGGTCAGCCGGCTGATCCTGCCGGTGGTGGCGGTGTTCGTCGCGCTGGTGCTCACGGCCGTGCTGCGGCCGCCTGTCGACCTGCTGGCCCGTCGGATGCCGCGCGCGCTGGCGGTGCTGCTGACGGTGCTGGGCGCGCTGGTGCTGATCGCCGGGCTGGGGGTGCTGGTCGCGGTGGTGGTCCGGGCGCAGGCGGGGCAGCTCGGCGGGCAGGTGCGCGGCGGGGTCGACCGGCTGGAGCACTGGCTGGAGGGGCCGCCGCTGCACGCCCGGTCCGGGACGCTGACGGACCTCCGGCAGCGGCTGGGCGAGCTGCTCAACACCCACCGGCAGGCCGTCCTGTCCACTGCTCTGACCAGCGCGGGGTGGGTGGTGGAGGCGGCGGCCGGGGCGGCGCTCGCGGTCTTCTGCGCCGTGTTCCTGACCCACTCGGGGGAGCGGATGTGGGGCTGGGCGACCGGCCTGCTGCCCGCCCGGAGCGCGGTGCTCTGGCGCCGGGCCGGGCACGCCGCGTGGCGGGCCTTCGCCGGGTACACCCGGGGGCTGTTCCTGGTCGCGGGCACCAACGCCGTCCTGGTCGGGGTGGCGCTGGCGGCCCTCGGCGTGCCGCTGGCGGTGCCGCTGGCGGGCCTGGAGTTCGTGGCGGCGCTGATCCCGCTGGTCGGTTCGCCGATCGCGCTGGCCGTCGCCTCGCTGGTCGCCCTCGCCACCCGCGGGCCGGTCACCGCCCTGCTGGTGCTGGCCCTGATCGTGCTGATCGGCCAGCTGGAGGGGCACGTCCTGCACCCGCTGGTGATGGGCTGGGCGGTCCGGCTGCACCCCGTCGCGGTCGCCCTGGCGGTGGCCGTCGGCGGCACCCTCGGCGGGATCGTCGGCGCGGCCGTCGCGGTACCGGTGCTGTCGGTGGGTTGGGCGGTGTTCCGCGAGCTGCACGAGCCGCGCGCGGGAGACGACGGGCGCGGGGGAGGGGAGAGGAGCGCGGGAGGGGACGGACGGAGAGCGGGCCGATGATCGGACCGTCATGAAGTGATCATCGGGAGGACCGCGTCACGTGCAACACCCTGAGCAGCACCGAGAGCAGCGCCCGGCAGGGTGGGCCGAGCACCGCCCGGAACTGGTGGTGGCGCATGGTGCGCAGGCGCAGGTCCAGCTCGACGTCCACCCGCAGTTCGGCCTCCAGGGCCGCCAGCAGTTGGCGTTCCCGGGGGGAGAGCGTCGCGCCGTCCACCGTCCTCACCACCAGTCGATCAATCGTCGGTCGTCAGTCGTCCACGACCGTGGCCGGGCCCGCGACCGTGGCCGCGCGCGCAGCCGGGTCCAGCAGCGTGCACAGGGCACACAGGGCACACAGGGCACACAGGGCCGTCCAGGACGCCGCGCGGACGCGGTAGCCCAGGCGGCGGGCACAGCAGATGCAGGTCAAGCAGGCAGAGCGGGCAGAACGGGCAGAGCGGGCGAGGCGGCCGTTCGTCGTACGCGTCCCGTTCACCGTTCACCGGTCCGCGGCCGGGCCAGCAGGCTGTCGTCCAGGCCGTCCAGCAGCCCGCCCACCGAGGGGTGCACCTCCAGGGCGCCCGCGTCGCGCAGCTCCGCGGCGGCGAAGCCGCCGGTCTCCACCCCGACGCACGGCGTCCCGGCCCGGTTCGCGGCCCGGACGTCCCACACGCTGTCGCCGACGAACACCGACCGGTCCGCCGCGGCGGACACCTGCGCCAGGCTGCTGCGCACCAGGTCGGGGGCCGGCT
Organism: Kitasatospora sp. YST-16; assembly: GCF_026802215.1. NCBI lineage: Bacteria > Bacillati > Actinomycetota > Actinomycetes > Kitasatosporales > Streptomycetaceae > Kitasatospora > Kitasatospora sp. YST-16. The sequence goes on along the minus strand of NZ_CP113837.1, from coordinate 160,326 downwards.
TGGAGGCGTCCACCGCGTCCGCGTCGGCCGTCGCGTGCACCGCGTCGTCGGCGTCCAGCACCCGGCGCAGCACGTCGAGTTCACGGCCCGAGGCGGAGGTCGACAGCACCACCCGCCACCCCCGCCCGGCGCACTCCCGCAGCAGGTCGCCCGCCCCCGGGAAGGCCCGCAGGCCGGGCCAGTGCTGGGCGTACAGCGCGAGGTGCGCGGCGCTGACCGAGTCGTCCTCGGAGCGGTCCCGGTCGTCCCCGAGCAGGTGGTCGAGCAACTGGTCGCTGCCCATGCCGATGGCCCGGTGCACCCGGGCGGCGTCCACCTCGTGGCCGTACTGCGCCAGCGCCTGCCACCAGGCGAGGGTGTGCAGGTAGGTGGTGTCCACCAGGGTGCCGTCCACGTCGAACAGTGCGGCCGCGACGTCCGCTGCCATGCCCCGTCGCCTCCTCCCGACCCGTCCCCCCGCCGGAACTCTTCCGGTGCGTGGCCCCGTCTACCCCGGCCGCCGCGCCGCACACCCCCGGTTTCCGGTCCGCCCCGGCCGGACAGACGCCCTGCGGACGGAAGGGGGCCACCACCGTGCCCGAGGACCGCCGGGGTCGCCACGAGACGCCGAACGAGCGTGCGGACCGGCGCTGGACCGAACTGCTCCAGGAGGTCCGGGTCGCCCAGACCGGCGCGCAGATCCTGTTCGGCTTCCTGCTGAGCGTGGTCTTCATGCCGCGCTTCACCACCCTCGACGCCTTCGAACGCGGCCTGTACGTGGTCACCGTCGTCCTCGGCGCCCTCGCCACCGGCGCACTGATCGCCCCCGTCGCCTACCACCGGCTGCTCGCCGGCCGCCGCCTCAAGCCCCAACTCGTCGACGCCACCGCCCGGGTGGTCACCCTCGGCGTCGTCCTGCTCGCCCTCACCGTCGGCTCCGCGCTGCTCATGCTGCTGCACCTGGCCACCGGCGGCAGCCCGTTCGCCTGGCTGATCGTCGCCGTCGTGATGGCCTGGTTCGCCCTGTGGTGGCTGCTGCTGCCCTGGCTGCTGCTGCACCGCAACGGCAACGGCAGTAACGGCGACGACCACGGTGACGGTGAGCCCTGAGCCCTGAGCACTGAGCCCTGAGCGCTGAGCGCTGAGTGCTGAGTGCTGAGCGCTGAACGCCGAAGCCGTCTCGTCCGGGCCCCGCTGCGGTCCGGTGCGGTTTCCGTTCCGCCCGGACCGGTCAGACGTCTGCCATGGCACCCACCGAACCCCGCACCGTCGTCGTCACCGGCGCGTCCGCCGGCGTCGGCCGCGCCGTGGCCCGCGCCTTCGCCGCCCGCGGCGACCGCGTCGCCCTGCTGGCCCGCGGCCGGGCCGGACTGGACGCCGCGTTGGAGGAGGCCCGCGACATGGGGGCCCGCGCGATGGCCGTCACCGTCGACCTCGCCGACCCGGACGCCGTCGAACGCGCCGCCGAGAGCGTCGAACGCGCCCTCGGCCCGATCGACGTCTGGGTCAACGCCGCCCTCGCCTCGGTCTTCGCCCCCTTCACCGAGATCACGCCCGCCGACTTCCGCCGCGTCACCGAGGTCTCCTACCTCGGCTACGTGTACGCCACCCGCGCCGCGCTGCGCCGGATGCTGCCGCGCGACCGCGGCTGCGTGGTCCAGGTCGGCTCCGCGATCGCCTACCGCGGCATCCCGCTGCAGAGCGCGTACAGCGGCGCCAAGCACGCCCTGCAGGGCTGGAACGAGGCCGTGCGCTGCGAACTGCTGCACCAGGGCACGGCGGTGCGCACCACGATGGTGCAGCTGCCCGCCGTCAACACCACGCAGTTCGACTGGGTGCGCTCCCGGCTGCCCCGCCAGGGCCGCCCCGTCGCGCCCGTCTACCAGCCCGAGCCGATCGCCCGCGCCATCGTGCACGCCGCCGACCACCCGGGCCGCCGCGAGTACCGGGTCGGCGGCTCCACCGTCGCCACCCTGCTGGCCAACGCGCTCGCCCCCGGCCTGCTCGACCGCTACCTCGCCCGCACCGGCTACGACGCCCAGCAGACCGACGCCCCGCGCCCGCCCGACCAGCCCGACAACCTGTGGGCCCCGCTCGACGAGCACCGCGACCACGGCTCCCACGGCCGCTTCGACGACGAGGCGCACGCCCGCTGCCTGCAAGCCTGGGCCGACCGCCACCGCGCCCCGCTGGCCGCCACCGCCACCGCCGCGCTGCTGCTGGCGGCCGGCGCGCTCGGCCGACGGCGCTGCCGCTGACCCGCCGCCGGCAGCCGGCAGCCGCGGGGTCAGACCAGCCGGGTGCCGAACGGGTCGCCGCCGGCCGGGGCCGGGGCCGCGGTCGGGGCCGGCGGGGTCGGGAAGCGGACGCTGCGCACGACCCGGACCAGTAGCGGGGCGTACACCTCGGGCCAGCTGTCGACGTCCGGGGTGCTGAGTTCGAGCAGCAGGACGCCCCGGAGTGCGGGCGGCATCGGCAGGTACGCCTTGGCGGAGAGCAGCGGCACGCTCTCCTCGGCGGTGAGCTGCCAGCCCGGCTGCTGTTCGAGGGTGATCACCACCGGGCCGGCCGGGGCGTCGAACCGGCGGAGCGTCGGCGACGGCCCGGCGTCCGGCGGGGTGAGGACCTCGACCAGCCCGGCGGCTGCGGTGGCCTGCGGGGTGTCGTCCCCGGTGCCGAGCGCGGTGACGGTGAGCGTCGCCGTGGACAGCCGGTCGCCGACCGTGCCGAGGCAGGTGCCGGACCAGATCGCGCCCGCCCCGTCGAGCGCGGCCGACCCGGCCGCGTACAGCTCGGTGAGCGCCTGCCGCCGGGCGGGCGGCAGGCCCTCGGCGGCCGGGCCGAGCCGGGCCAGGACCAGCTCGTAGGCGTCGTCCACGCCGTCGGCGGGCTCGAACGGCACGAAGTCGGGCGGGACGTCGAACTCCACCGTCGCCGCCCGGCCCGCGTGCGCGTCGCTCGTGCTGTCCGCGGTGTCTGCGGTGTCCGCGGTGTCCGCCGGGGTTGCTGCGTTCTCCGGGCTCTGCGGGGGTCGGGCGGTGCTGCCGGTCAACGGTCGTCCTCACGGGTCAGGGAGTGCGGCGGGGGAGGTGGTGGCGGCGGGGCGCCGGGGCCCGGCGGCGGGTCGTACGGGGGCGGCGGTCGGCGGCGGCCTCGACCAGCCGGTCGCGGTGGCGCCTGGCGGGCAGGTAGCCGACCAGGAACGCCAGCGCGACGGCGCCGAGGACTGCGGCCGCCGCCGGGGCGCTCGCCGCCAGGGCCAGCGCGGCGACGGCGAACACGCCGCCGATCACCAGCAGGCCCGCCGGGCGGTACTCCGCGTCGACCTGCTCGGGCGTGGCCCGGGGCATCCGGTCGGGCGCGGGCGGGAGCGGCCCGCAGCCGGGCGGCCACCCCGGGGGCGTCCAGGCGGCCGGGGCGCCGGTGTGCGGGCCGGTCCACGGCACCGGGGCGGGTGCGCCGGGCCGCAGGTCCGGGGCGCGCATCCAGGCCGCCCGAGCCCGGGCGGCCGGGTCCTGGTCCAGCACGGCCCGCACCCGCTTGTGGTGGGTGCGGCCGACCTGCCGGGCCTGTTCGAGCCGGTAGCCGTAGAGCCAGCACAGCCAGCGCAGCCGGCCCTCGTCGAAGGTGAAGGAGTTGACCAGTTCGTCGACGGTGCCCCGGCCGTCGAGCAGCAGGGCGGTGCGGGTCAGGTCCATCCGGCCACCCCGTGCGGGCATCCTGCCTGACGCATCGTCAACTCCCGTTCCCGGCGGCGGCCCTGTCCTTCTCGGAGCCGTCGTGCCAGGCGTTGTCCAGGCCCACCAGCAGCGGGCCGCCCAGCAGCAGTTCGCCCCACTGGCCGCCGTCGCGGGGCAGGAACTGGCGCAGGCCGCTCGCGTCCTTCGACCAGCCGTCCAGGGAGATGCCGGTGGCACCCAGGGCTACGCCGTTGCCGACCGCCTCCCGGGCGAACAGCGAGGCGGCGAGCTTGCCGGTCTTGCCGACCTCGCCGATCACCGGGACCATGCCCATCACGTCGACCGCGAAGCTCAGCGGCGGTACGTCCGCCCCCGCCGCCGCGGCCACGCCGTGCGCGGCCAGCGCGGCGCCGGACAGGCCCATCGAGACCGCGTTCAGTGCGGCCGCGCCGACCTCCAGCGGCGGGAACACCAGCCCGGCGCCGGCCAGCGCGATCGAGCCCAGGCCGACCAGGGTGCTCGCGTTGGAGAGCAGGTCGCCGACCGCCGCGATCGCGTTGGCGTGCGACCTGGCCCACTCCATGGCTTCCTTGGCGAGCTGGACGTGCGCCTGGGCGACCTTCTTCACGCTGTCCATCAGGTTGGCGAACCAGCCCGGACCGTCCGGCGCGTCCTCGCCGGCCCGGGCCACCACCCGGGCGGCCTGCCGGGCCAGTTGGTCGTGCTCGGCGCGCAGCGCCTCGGCCCGGGCCACGATGCCCTGCAAGTCGGCGTCGGCCGCCCGCAGTTCGGCGTCCGCCTTGCGCAACCTGCTCTCGGCGTCGGCGAGTTGCCGCTCGTCCTGGAACCACAGCCCGCCCAGCTTCAGGTCCGGGTTGTCGGCGGCCCGGGCGCGCCGGGCCTTCGCCGCCCGGGCCTGCTCCTCCTGGTCGGCGGCGGTGCGCTGCAGACCGGCGAGCTGGTCGCGCCAGCCCGCCAGCGCGGTGTACGCCGAGCTGAACGACGCCTGGGCGACGTCGAGTTGGCCCGGCAGCTTGGCGATCCGGGCGGAGAACGCGTCCGCCGCCTCGCCCTGCCAGGCCCCGCCGCCGCAGGACGCCCGGTTCACGCTGCTGCGGGCGTCCTCCAGCTCCTTCGCGGCCTGCTGGAGGTCGCGGACCAGCTCGTCGATGCCGGGCAGGCTGCCGGGCGCCGGGTCGAACCCGAGCGCGTCGAACCCCTCGCGGTCGGTCGGCGCGGCCCAGGCCGGGAACGGGAGGGTCGACATCAGACCGCCTCCCCCGCCATCACCCGGCGCACCGTCTCGTCGGTCTCCCGGTACGCCCGCACGGTCACGTCCAGGCCCTCGCTGATCGCGTGCAGCGTCTCGTTGAGCTGCTTCAGCCCGTACTTCCAGTCGTCGGCGAACGCCGCGCACGCGCCGTCCAGTTCGCGCTGCCCGGTCACCTGCGGCGACGTGCGGCCCAGCGCGTGCAGCGCACCGCCCATGCTGCCGGTCGCCTCGGCGAGCTCCTTTGACACCCGGCCGAGCTCGTCGACCTCCACCCGGAACGTCCCCTGGGCCACAGCTCCCCCTCGTCTCCCCGTCCCACCGCGTCCGGCCCCGTCGCCCGGCGCAATTCCGCGCAGCCTACCCGGAATTGCGGGGGACGGCGGATTCTGGGTGTTTCCTGGAAATCGGACCGGAAATCCCTTGGAGCCACTCTGACCGGCCGTTATCTCCAACTCGCTTGTGGTGGACGGGATTTGGTGGAGAGTGGGGAATGCGGGGGTGGACCGGCGGGGCGGGCTCCTCGGCGGTGCGGTGCGGGACAGGGCGGGCCGTCGCGGGAAATCCGCCGTCGAACGAGCGGCCGGACACTGCTTTGGCTGTAACAGGTCTGCACTTGACCGTTACTTGACCTGGGAGAGGGGTGGGTGGGCAGGTCAGGACAGGTCGAGGCCCAACTGCCCGGCCCCGTCCGGCAGGTCGCGGAAGCCGCCGTGCCGCCGCAGCCAGGCCCGGGTGCCCGCCGGGGCGGTGGACGGGACGCGGGCGGTGAGCCGGCCGACCCCTTCGGCGCGGGCTGCCCGCAGCAGCGGGCCGAGCAGCTGGGCGCCGACCCCGCGACCCCGGTGCGCGGGCACCAGCACGACGGTCAACTCCGCAGTGCTGCCCACCTGTTCGCCATCGTTACCGCCACCGCCGGGCCTGCCGCCGCTCTGTTCTCCGGTGTGCCGGAACCAGGCCGCGCCGATCGGCACTGGCTGCCAGCCGGACTCCTCGGTGGTGGAGAGGGCCACCAGGCCGAAGTCGCCGGGGCGCGGCCAGCCGTCCGCGCGGCGCGCGACCTGCCGGCTGTCGGCGCCGTCGGAGTTGTCTTCGGGGGTGTCGGGGGTGTCGGGGGCGGCTCCGGCGGTCAGCAGGTCGCGCAGCAGACCGGCGTCGGTGGCCAGGGCGAGCCGGAGGTGGACGTCCGCCGGGCCGGTCCCGGGCCAGTACTCCTGCTCGCGCCCGGCGGGGGTCAGCAGGCGGAGCCGCGGGCCGTGGAACATCCACACCCGGAAGTACGCCTCCTCCTGGTCCATCACCATCAGCTGGACGAACGCGGGTTGCTGCCAGGGGAGTTGCTCGACCCGGGCGACCAGGGCGGCGAGGTCCGCGTGGTTCAGCGCCCCGGCGTACACGTCGCACTCCGGGAACTTCCCGCCGCCCCACCGGGTGTCCGCCCCGGTGGTCTCGCGCAGCGCCCCGACCCACCCCGTCCTCCCGTCCCGGCCCCGGAGCGGTGCGTCGGACTCCAGCCAGCGGCTCAACTCCTCGGCGAGGGGGCGGTCGGCGGGCTCGACCGACAGCATGACGTTGGCGACGTGGCTCATGCCGCGAGCCAACCAGGGGCCGGGCCCCTCCGGCGAGCGGTTTTCGCCGCTGTCGGACGGGCCCGGCCCGGTGGGGCGTGGTCAGCGCTTGAAGGCGCCCTTGACCTTGTCGACGCCCTCGGCGACCCGGTCCTTGGCCTTGTCGACGCCCTGCTTGGCCTGGGCGCCGGCCTGGTCGGCCCGGCCCTCGTTCTCCAGCCGGTCGTTGTCGGTCGCGGCCCCGGCCTTCTCCTTCGCCGCGCCGACGGCCTCCTCGGCCTTGTGCTTCATGCGGTCGGATGCGTCACTCATGGTTCGGTCCTCCTCGATCGTGCGGTGGTGGTGCGGTCCGGTCGGTCAGTGGTCCGGTCGGTCAGTGGCCCGGTCGGTCAGTGGGTGAAGCGGTGGCGCGGGCGGCCGGGCGGGCGCTGGGCGGTGGGGGGCTGGTTGGCGGCGGGACGGTCGGCGGCCGGCAGGTCCGCCGGGACGCCGTCCGGATCGGTGGTGCGGTCCAGCACCAGGCGGGTGTCCTCCGGCGGGACCGTCCGGCGGTGGCGCCGCCACCGCAGGCCGCCGCCCATCAGGGCGAGCCCGGCGCAGAAGATCAGCGCGAGGGCCAGCCCGGCCAGGAACGCGCCCAGGGTGCTCATGGTGGCGATCTGGTGGCCGAGCACGGTGACGCCCGTCTCGGGCCCGCCGCCGAGGTTGTCGGCGATCAGCAGGCCCGCGAACGCGCCGGACGCGGCGAACAGCAGGAGTCCGAGCAGCAGCATGGTCCAAGTCCTTTCGCTGGCTCCGTTGCTTCGTGAGTTCGAGGTTTCGAGGTTTCGAGGCTTGAAGGCTTCGTGGCCCAGGGGTTCTCGTGCTCCTCGGGGCTCCGGTGCACCGTTGCCCCGGTTCGGGAGGCGTCTGCCCACTGCGCCCGGGCCGAATCAGCCGTCCCGCGGGGCGGCCCGCCGGGCCGGGCCGGGTCAGCCGTCGGGCCGGAGCGGGGGCCAGGCGTCCACCAGGTAGGGCGCGGCGCGCCGCTCGGCGAGGGACAGGCCGTGCCCGGGGGTGCCGTCCGCGCCGGGGGCGACGGTGCCGCCGGCCGGGTCGAGGACGCCGTCGAACAGCAGCGACTCGACCCGGACGTGGTCGTGGAACCACTCCAGGTGCCGGACCCCGGCGGCCAGGGCGGCCGCCGCGTGGGCGTGCGCGTGCGGGGAGCAGTGCGCGGAGAGCGGGACGCCGGCCGCCTCGGCGACGGCCGCGGCGCGCAGGAAGCCGGTCAGCCCGCCGCAGCGGGTCGCGTCCGCCTGCAGGCAGTCCACGCTGGGGGCGAGGCGGGCGAAGTAGCGCGGTTCGTCGCCGTACTCGCCCGCCGTGACGTCGGGGGAGACGGCGTCCCGGACGGTGGCCAGCCCGGCCAGGTCGTCGGAGGGCACCGGTTCCTCGAACCAGGACACCCCGTCCGCGGCGAACGCCGCCGCCAGCCGGATCGCCCGCTTCGCGGTGAACGCGCCGTTCGCGTCCACGTACAGCGCCGCGTCCGGGCCGATCGCGGCGCGGGCGGCGGAGATCCGTTCGAGGTCGCGTTCGGGGCGGGTGCCCCAGGACTCGCCGATCTTGATCTTGACGCGGGGGATGCCCTGCTCCTCGACCCAGCCGCGCAGCCGGTGCTCCAGCACCCGGTCCGGATAGGTGGTGAACCCGCCGCTGCCGTACACCTCGACCGGCCGGGGCCGCCCGCCCAGCAGCCGCACCAGCGGGATGTCCAGCAGCCGGGCGGAGAGGTCCCACAGCGCCAGGTCGACGGCGGACAGCGCGTACGTGCCCAGGCCCGGCCGGCCCGCGTTGCGCAGCGCCCGCCGCATCGCCTCGTACGCGCCGGCGGTGTCGAGCGCGTCGCGGCCGAGCACCACCGGGGCGAGCAGGCCGTGCAGCAGCGCGCCGGTGGCGGGCGCGCCGTACGTCCAGCCCAGGCCGGTGGCCGGGCCGCTGCCCACCGCGACCAGCACCAGGGTGGTGGCGTCCCAGGCGAGCGTGCCGTCGGCCTCGGGCCGGTCGGTCGGGACGGTGTACACCCGGACCGACAGGCGTTCGATCGGATGCTCTGACCACATGACGGTCACCTCACGACTGTCGCTTCGGGTGCTTCGCGTGCTCCGCGTGCTCCGGGCGATTCGCGTGCTCCGCGTGCTCCGGGCGATTCGCAGGCTTCGCAGGCTTCGCGTGCTCCGGGCGTTTCGGGCGCCCCGCGTGCTCCAGGCGCCCCGCGCGCTCCGGGGTCCGCAGGCCCGCGCGGGCCCCGGCGGCGAGCACGCCCGCCGCCCGGTCGACCAGGGCCATGATGGTGAGCGCCGGATTGGCGGCGCCCTGGGTCGGCAGCACGCTGCCGTCGGTGATCAGCAGGTTCGGCACCGCGAAGGAGCGCAGGTCCCGGTCGACCACGCCGTCCTCCGGCCGGGTGGCCATCCGGCAGCCGCCCACCAGGTGCGCGTACCGGTCGATGGTGATCACCTCGCTGGCGCCCGCCGCCGTCAGGATCGCCTCCATCACGCCGCGCGCCGCCGCGATCAGCTGCCGGTCGTTGTCGCACTGCGAGTAGGCAAAGTGCGCGACCGGCAGCCCGTGCCGGTCCTTCTCCTCCGCCAGGGTGACCCGGTTGCCGGGCTGCGGGAGCAGCTCGGCCATCGCGCCGAGCGTCGCCCAGTGCACGTAGTCGGACAGGTAGTGCCGCAGGTCGGCGCCCCAGTGGCCCTGGGCGACCACGTGCTCGGCCCAGGTGATCGGCAGCGGCGAGATGTTCTGGATGGTGAACCCGCGCCGGTACGGCTTGGCCGGGTCGGTCTCGTAGAACGCCTCGGTGGACACCTCCGGCGGCGGCGCCTTGTACGCCCGGACCTCCTGCTCGAACCGGCCCGAGGTCTGCGGCGCGCCCTGCACCATCACGTACCGGCCGACCTGGTCGAAGTCGTTGCACAGGCCGTCCGGGAAGCGGGCGTTCGCCGAGTTGAGCAGCAGCCGGGGCGTCTCGATCGCGTACCCGGCGACCGCCACCGTCCGGGCCCGCTGGAGGTGCTCGCGCCCGCCGCGCAGGTAGCGCACGCCGCGGGCCAGGCCGTCCGGGCCGAGCTCGACCGCGGCGGCCATCGCGTCGGAGCGGACCTCCACGCCGTGCGCCAGCGCGTCCGGCAGGTGGGTGATCAGCGGCGACGCCTTGGCGTTGACCTTGCAGCCCTGGAGGCAGAACCCCCGGTACACGCAGTGCGGACGCCGCCCGAACCGGCCGTTGGTGATCGCCACCGGCCCGACCCGGGCCTCCAGACCGAGCGCCGCCGCCCCGCGCAGGAACACCTCGCCGTTGCCGCCCACCGGGTGCGGCGCGTGCGGGTACGCGTGCGGCTCGCCCCACGGCCAGTACTGCCCGGCCACCGGCAGCTCCGCCTCCAGCCGCTGGTAGGAGCCGCGCAGGTCGCCGTACGCCAGCGGCCAGTCCGCGCCCACCCCGTCCCGGCTGAGCGTCTCGAAGTCGGAGGGGTGGAAGCGCGGCGCGTACCCGGCGAAGTGCACCATCGAACCGCCCACCCCGCGCCCGGAGTTGTTCGACCCCATCGGCACCGGGTCGGAGCCGGACAGCACCCGCGGCTCGGTCCAGTACAGCTGGTGCGAGCCGTACTCGTCGCTCACCCAGTCCCGCAGCGGCTCCCAGAACGGACCCGCCTCCAGCACCACCACCGACCAGCCCGCCCGGGCCATCCGCTGCGCCAGCACGGTGCCGCCCGCGCCGCAGCCGACGATCACCAGGTCGACCTCGTCCTCGTCCCGGTGGCGGCGCATCCGCTCGACCAGCTGCCGGTCGAAGCCCAGGCCGTCGCGCGGCAGCAGCCAGGCGGAGGCGTTGCGCCGGCGCACCGCGCGCTGGCGGCGGGCCGACTGGTGCAGGGTGGCGAGCGCGGCCTTCGCCCCGCTGTGCCGCCCGGGGTCGGTGACGGCGGGCAGCGGCGGCGGGTCGGGCGGCTCGGACGGAGGGGACGGCACAGCGGGGTCGGACGGGTCGGCGTCCGGCTGCCGCTCGGGGTGCGCGTCGGCGACCTCCCACGGCTCGCGGCGTCCGAGGCCCAGCCGGGCGTATCCGGACGGGAAGGCCGGGCCGCCGAAGCCGATCTCGTCCCAGGCCGCCGGGTGGCTGTAGTAGGCGGTGCAGGCGTAGCGGGTCCACAGGCTCCATACGTGCTTGGCCGGCCAGCCGTGCCAGCGCACCGCCCGGCGCACCTTCTCGATCAGGCCGTCCTGCTGGCGCACCGTCAGCTCGGCGAAGGCGGGGCGGCCGGGCAGTGCCCTGGCGTCCTCGTCCAGCGCCCGCATGCTCTCTGGCCAGGCCCGGTCGTCGGGCGGCAGGTCGGCGTAGTGCCAGCCGTCGGTCTCGCGCTCGGCCAGCCGGGCGTCGATCATCGGCAGCAGGTCGACCGGGGGGTGGTCCAGCAGCCGCTCCAGCAGGGCCCGGGCGGTGGCCTCCTCGGCGGGCGCGAACAGCCGCAGCGGCGGGCGCGGGCCCGCCACCCGGCCCGTCACCACGGCCGCCGTCGCCGGGTCCCAGTGCGGGCGGCGGGCCAGCGAGTCGTAGCCGGGGAACCGGCCCTCGTACGGCGGCCGCCCCTCCTGCCCCGGCCGCTCCCGCGCACTCACGACCCTCCCTCGCGCCGCAGCACCGCCGCGACCAGGCCCATCCCGCCGACCATGCCCAGCAGCAGCGGGGCGAACACCGGCGGGCCGGTCTCCAGGTTGAACCGGGCCATCCGCCAGCCGCCCGGCTTCTCCGCGACGCCGCGCACGTGCAGCCAGAACCCCTGCAGCCCGTTCGCGGCGATCGCCGCCGAGACCAGCGGCAGCAGCGTCCGGGCCGCCTTGGCGTCCACTGCGCCCGCGATGCCCGCGGCCGCGCCGACCGGGCCCAGCACCACCGGCCACCACATCATCCGGTTGCCGAACCCGGCCCGGTCGTGCTCCAGGTAGATCTCGGCGGCGGCCACCACCGAGCCCACGCCGGTGGCCAGAGCCAGCGAGCGCTGGAACCGGCCCTCGCGGACGGCTTCGAGCGGCCGCACCACCGCGGACGGCCGCACCGCCGTCAGCGGCCGCACCACCGCCAGCGGCCGCACCGCCGCCCTCGGCCCGGTCACGACCTGCTCCGGTGCGGCAGCAGCTCGGCCAGCTTGGTCCGCAGCCCGCGCTTGACCACGGCCACCCGGTCGCTGTCGCCGCGCAGCACCGACTCGGCGGCGTCCTTGATCTGCGACCAGTCGGCGTGCGGCGGGATCGGCGGCACCGCCGGGTCGGTGCGCACGTCCAGCACGCACGGCCGGTCCGCGCCCAGCGCCCACTCCCAGGCCGCCCGGACCTTGCCCGGCTCCTCGACCCGCAGCCCGCGCAGGCCCACCGACTCGGCGAAGTCCGCGTACCGGACGTCCGGCAGCTGCTGCGAGGGCAGGAAGCTCGGCGCGCCCTCCATGGCCCGCATCTCCCAGGTGACCTGGTTCAGGTCGTGGTTGTTCAGCACGCACACCACCAGCCGCGGGTCGCTCCAGCGCTCCCGGTAGCGGGCGATGGTGACCAGCTCGGCGAGCCCGTTCATCTGCATCGCGCCGTCGCCGACCAGCGCCACCACCGGCCGGTCCGGGTGCGCGAACTTCGCGCCGATCGCGTACGGCACGCCCGGGCCCATCGTCGCCAGCGTGCCCGACAGCGAGCCGCGCATCGTGCCGCGCATCCGCAGGTGCCGGGCGTACCAGTTGGCGGCCGACCCGGAGTCCGCCGCCAGGATCGCGTCCTCGGGCAGCAGCGCGTCCAGCGCGTGCACCAGGTACTCCGGGTTGATCGGATCGGCCGCGACCTTCGCCCGCTCCTCCATCACGCCCCACCAGCGCTCGGTGTTCTTCTCCACCTGCTTGCGCCAGCTCCGGTCCTTCTTGCGGTGCAGCATCGGCAGCAGCCGGTCCAGCGTCGCGGCCGCGTCCCCCACCAGGTTCACCTCGTACGGGTAGCGCAGCCCCACCATGAACGGGTCGGCGTCGATCTGCACCGCCCGCGCCTGGTCGAACTCCGGCAGGAACTGGGTGTACGGGAAGCTGGAGCCGACGGTCAGCAGCGTGTCGCAGTCCCGCATCAGCTCGTACGAGGGCCGGGTGCCCAGCAGCCCGATCGACCCCGTCACGTACGGCAGGGTGTCCGGCAGCACGTCCTTGCCGAGCAGCGCCTTCGCCACCCCCGCCCCCAGCAGCTCGGCCACCTGCTCGACCTGCTGCCGCGCCCCGCGGGCGCCCTGGCCGACCAGCATCGCCACCTTGCCGCCCGCGTTCAGCACCTCGGCGGCCCGCAGCAGCTCGCCGTCGTCCGGCACGGGGTGCGAGTGCGGCATGCCCAGGCTGGACGGCACCATCTTGAACGCGTGCTCCGGCGCCTGCTCGGGCAGCTCCTGCACGTCCGCCGGGATGATCACCGCGGTCACGGTGCGGTACGTCGCGGCCGTCCGGAACGCCCGGTCCAGCACGTTCGGCAGCTGCTGCGGGACGGTCACCATCTGGCAGTACGCCGAGGCCACGTCCTTGTACAGGCTCAGCAGGTCCACCTCCTGCTGGTACGAGCCGCCCATCGCGCTGCGGTTGGTCTGCCCGACGATCGCCACCACCGGCACGTGGTCGAGCTTCGCGTCGTACAGCCCGTTCAGCAGGTGGATCGCGCCCGGGCCGGAGGTCGCCGCGCACACGCCGACCTGCCCCGAGAACTTGGCGAACCCCACCGCCTCGAACGCCGCCATCTCCTCGTGCCTGGCCTGCACGAACGCGGGCCGGTCGTCGGCCCGCCCCCACGCCGCCAGCAGCCCGTTGATCCCGTCCCCCGGGTACCCGAACACCTGCTCCACGCCCCACTCCCGCAAGCGGGCGAGCACCTGATCCGCCACAGTCCTGGACACGGGACGTCCCTCCTTCTCGCTCCTGCACGCGTCTGCGCGCCTACGCGTCCGCACGCCTTCGCGCACGGCGGCACCACTGCCGTGCGTCTGACCGCCCCCGCCGGAACGGAAACACGGCGGGGCGGCAAGGAGGGGAGGAACAATGGGGCGGGGGAGCGGTCAGAGCTCCCTGATCCGGGCCTTGAGCAGGCAGAACACGTTGCCCTCCGGGTCGGCCAGGACGTGCCAGGGCTCCTCGCCGGTCTGCCCGATGTCGGCCGGGCGGGCCCCCAGGGCGAGCAGCCGCTCCAGCTCGGCGCCCTGGTCGCGGTCGGTCGGGTTGACGTCGAAGTGCAGCCGGGCCCCGACCGGCCCCGGATCGGCGCAGGCGCTCAGGAACAGCGTCGGCTGCGCACCGCCGAAGCCCTCGCGCGGACCGACCTCGACACTGCCGTCCGCCTCCCGGCCGACCACCACGAAATCCAGCACCTCGCACCAGAACCGGGCCAGCGCCTCGGGTTCACGGCACTCGAGCACGAGCTCACTGATCCGACACGCCATCGACCGAACCTGCTTCCGGGGAGGAGGAGTTGACGACCCGTCCGCACCCGGTGACCCGGCGGTCGCCCCGGCGCGCACCCGCCGCCGACCGTACCCGGGGCCCCGGACGGACGCGACGGATTTTCCCACCGCCCGACCCCGGCGTGTCGCCCCTCCGCGGCGTGTCGCCCGACCACGGCGTGTCGCCCCTCCGCGGCCGGACCCGGCCGTCGACGGCGGCGGCCTGGTGCAGCCGTAACGGCCTGGCCCGGTCAGGACGGCGGCGGCGGGCCGAGCCGTACGGCCGTGCGGACCAGTGCGGCGAGGGGCAGCGAGCGGCTGTGCGGCGGCCAGGCGATGTGGGTGACGATGGGCGGCGCGTCGGTGAGCGGCACCGCGGCGTGCTCGGCCCACAGCCAGGCCCGGGCAGAGGCCGGGAAGACGGCCATGGTGCGTCCGAGGGCGATCAGTTGGGCCAGTTGCGTCTGGTCGCGGACCTCGGGGCCCGGGCCGGGCGGGTAGGTGCCGCGGCGGGGCCAGCGGGCCATCGGGAGGTCCGGGAGGTCGCCCACGTCGGCCATGGACAGGCTCGCGCGGGCGGCCAGCGGGTGCCGGGCGGGCAGGACGGCGATCTGACCCTCGGTCAGCAACTGCTCGCTGTCGAACCCGGCCAGGGAGTTGTACGGCGAGTGCATCAGCGCCACGTCGGCGCGGCCGTCGCGCAGCATGTCCTCCTGCTCGCAGGTGCCGCTCGGCAGCACCTCGACCTCGGCGGCGCCCGGCTCGGCCGCGTAGGCGTCGAGCAGCCTGCGCAGCAGCTCGTGGGAGGCCGCGGCCTTCACCGTCAGCACCAGGCGGTCGCGGCGGCCCCCGCGCCGTCGGTGCCGCCGGCCCGGCAGGTGCGGCGCGCGGCGGCGGCGGTCGCGGCGAGGGCCGCGCGGCCCTCGCGCAGCAGCACCTCCCCGGCGCCGGTCAGCGCGACGCCGCGGCGGTTGCGCTCCAACAGGCGTACGCCGAGCCGCCGTTCGAGCTGCTGGATGGCCCGGGACAGCGGCGGCTGCGCCATGCCGAGGCGCTCGGCGGCCCGTCCGAAGTGCAGTTCCTCGGCCACGGCCGTGAAGTACGTCAGCTCGCGGGTCTCCAGGGTGTCCACGGCCACAGCGTACGCCGCCGGTGATACCCGCCGGGTATGACAGGGCACCGTACCGGTGTTGGAAGCGCCGCCCCTCCGCGGGCGAGGATCGGCGGCATGAGCGAAGCAGTCATGAACGACACCACGAGGATCGCGCTGGTCACCGGCGCCAACAAGGGAATCGGGTACGAGATCGCGGCCGGACTCGGCGCCCTCGGCCACCGGGTGGGCGTGGGGGCCCGCGACGCGGACCGGCGCGAGGCCGCCGTCCGCAAGCTGCGCGAGGCCGGGATCGACGCGTTCGGGGTACCGCTGGACGTGACCGGCGACCGGAGCGTCGCCGAGGCCGCGGAACTGGTCGAACGGCAGGCCGGACGCCTGGACGTGCTGGTCAACAACGCCGGCATCTCCGGGCCGCCGACCGGCCGGGGCTGGGAGCAGGACCCGACCGCGCTCGACCTCGACGTGGTCCGGGCCGTCGTGGAGACCAACGTCATCGGCGTCATCCGGGTCACCAACGCGATGCTGCCGCTGCTGCGGCGCTCGGCGTCACCGCGGATCGTCAACCTCTCCAGCACCGTCGGCTCCCTGACCCTGCAGGCGGACCCCGGCACCGACGTCGGCCCGGTCATGGCCGCCTACGCGCCGACCAAGACCTTCCTCAACGCCGTCACCGTGCACTACGCCCGGCAGTTCGCCGGCACGGGCATCCTGGTCAACGCCGCCTGCCCCGGCCTGGTCGCCACCGACTTCACCGGCTTCCACGGCTCCCGGACCGCCGCGCAGGGCGCGGCCGCCGCGATCCGGCTCGCCACCCTGCCCGACGACGGCCCGACCGGCTCGTTCTCCGACGACGCCGGCGTCATCCCCTGGTGACGGGCCCCGGCCCCCGGTCTGGCCCCGGCTCTGTGACGGGCCCGTCGCGAACCGCCGGTCAGAGTCCGTAGCGGCGGTTGGACTCCTCGCACTGGGCCAGGCGGCGCAGGTTGAGCAGGACCGGCTCGAACAGGGCGGCGGAGGCGACGGCGTACTCCGTCTGCTCCCGTGGGGTGGGGAGCTGCTCCATCCGGTCCAGGTCGTGGGCGGCGGCCTGCTCCATGGTGCGGGCGTACGGGAGCAGGTCGTCGGCGTCCAGGGGGTAGCCGAGGCGGTGCAGGGTGGCGAGGGTGGTGACCAGGGCGCGGTGGGCGGGGGAGAGCGCGCCGAGCTCGCGGGCCGCCGACCAACCGAGCCGGGCCAGCAGCTCGTCGACCAGCAGGTCGGCGGCGGCGCGGTGCGGGTCGACGGCGGCCTCCCGGGACGGGTCCGCGGCCCCCGCCGCCCGCCGGCAGCCTCCCGGGACGGGTCCGCGGCCTCCGCCGGGGCGCCGGGGGCCTCCCCGGCGGGGTGCGGCAGGGCCCAGAGCGCCGCGCCGAGCCGCACGGTCAGGCCGAGCGAGTCGTCGTCGACGTGCGCCAGCACCTCCCGCACGGTGGCCACCGGGATCCGCCCGACCTGGATCATCGCCCGCACCAGCCGCAGCCGCCGCAGGTGGGACTCGTCGTACTCGGCCTGGGTGGCGTTGATCCGGCGGCCGGGCGGGAGCAGTCCCTCGCGCAGGTAGTACTTGACCGTGGCGAGCGGGACGCCGCTCCGCTCGCCGAGATCCGCCAGGCGCATCCCCTTGTGCCCTCCGTTGACGAGTGCCACTATCCGAAGCACTTGGTGAGTGGGGCTATCCAATCACGGGCGGCCCGACGGAGACGAGGGGGACACCATGCCTGCGAAACCGATACCCGGCCGGACCACCGCCGCAGCCGACGGCAAGGTCGTCCTCTTCCTGATCGGCATGCGGATCAACCACTTCCGAGCCCCGCACCACTGGCTGCCGGTCTTCCTCGCCATGCCCCGGATGCTCCGCGAACTCTCCCGCGACCCCGACAGCGGCCTGCTCGGCTACCAGCTGCTCACCGGCTCGCCCCGCACCTACTACGTCGTCCAGTACTGGGAGTCCGAGGAGAAACTGCTCGCCTACGCCGCCGCCCCCGGCAAACTGCACCGCAAGGCCTGGGCGATGATCAACCGCTTCGAACGCAACTCCCGCCAGCACGTGGGCATCTGGCACGAGACGTACATCGTCCCGCCCGGCAACTACGAAGCCATCTACGGCGACATGCCCCCCTACGGCCTCGCCGCCGCCACCGGCACCCTCCCCCTCGAACACCGCGGCCGCACCGCCCGCGACCGCCTCGCCCACGGCAAGCAACACCCCCGGCAACAACCCTGACCCCGCCCCACGACCGGCCGACAGGCCGACCGGCCGGGCCCGGTGCGCGGCGGTCGGCGAGGGCGCCGTCACAGGCGGTGGCTAGGCTCCTGCCATGTCCGACGACCCCGGTTTCACCTGCTCCTGCTGCGGTGCGCACCACGCAGAGACCCCCATGAACTACTCGGCCACGGCTCCCGCCGTCTGGGACCCCGGCTTCGAGGCGGACGGCGACAGCATGCTGTCGTCCGACCAGTGCGTCATCAAGGGGCAGCACTTCTTCATCAGGGGCTTGATCGAGATACCGGTGATCGGCAGCGCGGACGTCTTCTCCTGGGGCGTCTGGGTCTCGCTGAGCAGGGACAACTTCGCCCGCGCGCTCGACAGGTGGAACACGGAGGGCCGGGAGTCCGAGCCGCCCTACTTCGGCTGGCTCAGCACCGAACTCACGCCCTACTCGCCCGGCACCCTCAACCTGAAGACCAACGCCCACACCCGGCCGCTCGGCAGGCGCCCCTTCATCGAACTCGAGCCCACCGACCACCCGCTCGCCGTGGAACAGCGCACCGGCATCACCCGCGCCCGGGTGCGCGAGATCGCCACGGCCGTCCTGCACCCGTCCTGACCCCGCGCCGGGCCCGGGCCAAAACGCTTGGCTCCGGGTCGGGTCGGGTGGCTACGCTCGCGGCATCGAATCGGACGGGGGGCTGGAGCTGCTGGGCCCGGTCCGGGGTGGCTGTGTTGTGGGGAGGACCGGATGGACGTGCCCGAGCCGTTGACCGAGGAGGAGCTCGCCGGGATCGAGGAGCTCCTCGCGGCCACCACTCCCGGGCCCTGGTACGTCCGGTCGCTCGACGACGACCATGCGATGTGCCTGGTCGCCGTCAGCACGGTGCCGGACACCGGGCTCGGTGAGCGCTGGCCGGACTTCGACCACCACGAGATCGTGGCGGCCACGCTCGTCCAGCAGCCGCGCTACGTCGACGTGGTCGACGAACGCTGGGACGAGAACGCCGCGTTCATCGCCGGCGCCCGGCAGGACGTCCCCCGGCTGGTCGCGGAGGTCCGGCGCCTCAACCGGCTGCTGGCGGCGGGCCGGGCGGCCGGGGCGGAGTGACGCCGCACGCCCCCGGCGGGGCCGGAGGCGTGCGGGGGTGGCCGGGTGCGGGTCAGGGGCACCTGGGGATGGCGTTGTTGTGGAACGCGGCGGCGCCGTCGACGTAGGGGGCGAAGACCCAGCCGCCGACCTGCTGGTAGGGCGCGCCGCCGTAGATCTCCTGGAAGGCGTGGTACCAGACGTCGCCGAAGGTGCCGACGTTGCCGCCGACGGTCCAGCAGTTCACGGCGACCGAGTCGCCAGGGTGCAGGTCGGGCACGCCGACCTTGGCGGAGCCCGCGTTGGGCGACGAGTAGACGCCGGCGCTGTAGGTGGTGCCGAGGGCGATCACGACGCTGCCCGAGGCCGGGGCGCTGCCGGCGCCGATGGCGGCGGTGGTCGCCGCGACGAGTACGGCGGTGGACGCGGCGACGCGCTTGAGCACCTTGCCCATGGCTTGTTCCCCCTTGGAGTCGTGCGGCCTGCCTGAGGTATCCATGACAACAGGGGTGGGGAGGGGGTGCCATCCGGTTTCAGGACAACGTCGCGCCGGGCCGGGCCCGGCCTGCCGGGGTGGCCTGCGCGGCCCGGGCGGCGGCCCGGGTGTCGGCGGTGGCCAGGGCGAAGTAGACCGGGGGGAGGGCCAGTTCGATCGCCAGCAGGACGAGCTGGAACCAGTTCGGGCGCCCGGCGACGGCCAGCGAGAGGATCCGGCCGAGGGCGCCGAGCAGGAAGAGGCCGGCCAGGGCGCGGACCGGGGCGGGCGGGATCGGGCGTTGGCGGGCCGTCCAGAGCCAGGCCAGGCCGTAGCCCGCGAAGACCGCGCCGAGGAAGCGGTTGAGCGAGTCGACGGTGGGCCCGGCGTCGGTGGCGCCGGGGACGATCGCGTTGCCCGCCAGCAGGTGCAGCAGGCCGATGGCCGCGCAGGCGAAGCCCATCGCGTATGAGAGGAACCGCAGTGTTCTGGCCATCGCCCGTCAACTCCACTCCACTGTGCCGCCCACCCGGGGCGGTCTGGTTGACACGTGTCTACTAGCGGGTGCGACTCCAGGGTGGGCGCGCGGGCCGGAGCCTGTCAAGTAGACACGCGTCCAGTAGGATCGGGGCATGTCGACCGCCCCGCGCCGCCGCCTCACCCCCGACCAGCGGCGGGCCCAACTGCTCGCCGTCGGAGCGGAGTTGTTCGCCGCGCACCCGTACGAGGCGGTGCTGATGGAGGAGGTCGCCGAGCGGGCTGGCGTCTCGCGGGCCCTGCTCTACCGGCACTTCCCGGGCAAGCACGAACTGTTCGCCGCCGTCTACCGGCAGGCCGCCGACCGGCTGCTCGCCGCCACCCGCCTCGACCCGGCGGCGACCCTGGTGCAGCAGCTCGCCCAGGGGCTGGACGCGCACCTCGACTACTTCGTGGCCAACCGCCACGCCGTGCTCGCCGCCAACCGGGTCCTCGCGGGCGACCCCGTGGTGCAGACGATCATGGCGGAGGAGCTGGACGCGCTGCGCGCCCGACTGCTGGCCGTCCTCCCGCTGGCGGGCGAGGACGCCCGCGCCACCGTCTCGACCGTGCTGAAGAGCTGGCTGGTGTTCGTCCAGGTGCTCTGCGTCGACTGGCTCACCGAACCGACCTGCAGCCGCTCCGAGTTGCGCGACGTCTGCATCGGCGCGGTGCTCGGCGCCCTGCGCCCGCTGCTGCCGGTCGACCCGGCCCCCGGGTGGGACGGCTCCTGGGACGGCTCGTAGACGGACGGACTGACGGACGGACGGCCCGGCCGTCGAGGAAAGCCCGCCGAGGACCGGCTGCTGAGGGCCGCCCGCCGAGGCGCGGCTGCTGGGACCGCCCGCCGGGGCGCGGAGCGGGTCAGGACAGGGCGGCGACCGCGGCGAGCAGCCCGGCCAGGCCGACCAGCAGCCAGGTGACGTAGTCGCCCAGCAGCCCGGAGTGCAGGCGGCGCAGCGCCCGGACGGCGTGCCGGGCCCAGGCGGGGGCGGGCAGCGGGCGGTGCAGCGCGGTGGCGGCGAGGGCCGCGGCCAGCGCGGTGGAGAGCAGGCCGAGCAGGATGCCGGAGGCCGTCCAGTCGGCCGGGGGAGCGGGCAGCGGAGGGGCGGCCGCACCGTCCAGGACGGCGCCGAGGTACCCGGAGCGGTCGGTGAACCGGGCCGCCGCAGCCGCGATCACGCGTCCGACGGCGGGCACCAGGCCGACCGCGAGGCAGCTGGCCAGCAGCAGGGCCGGGACGGCGACCATCGGGCGGGGCAGCGACCGCTGCGGCCCGCGGACCTCCGGCTCCTCGCCCTCGCCGCTGGTCTCCGGCTCGCCCGGGCGCTCCGCCGGGTGCCGCCCCCAGCCGCCGAACACCCGGGCGCAGGCCCGCAGCACGGCGGCGCCGGTCACGGCGGAGACCAGCACGTACAGGGCGGGCAGCCACCAGGCCCACGCGCCGGCCGCGTGCTCGGCGACCGCTTTGCCCAGCCCCGTCCCGAACGGCGGCAGCCCGGCCAGCGCCAGCCCGCCCGCCGCGAACAGGCAGGCCACCAGCGGGAGTCGGCGCCCGCGGCCGAACAGCCCGTGCTCGTCGACCGAGCCGAAGCGGTCCAGCAGCACCCCGCACAGCCCGAACAGCGCGGCCTTGGCGCCCGCGTGCGCGGCCAGGTAGACGGCAGTGCCCGCCACCGACTCCGGCGTCAGCAGCGCGAACCCGACCAGGAACAGTCCGACGTGCCCGATCGTGGAGAACGCCAGCAGCCGTTTCAGGTGCCGCTGCTGCCAGCACATCAGGGCGCCGGTCAGCGCGGTCGCCGCCCCCACCGCCAGCAGCACCGGGCGCACCGCGTCCGCCGGGACGCCGCCCGGCCCGCCGAACACCGTCCACCGGATCCGGGCCGCGCCGTACGCGCCGAGCTCCACCATGATGCCCGACAGCAGCATGCACACCGGGCTGGGCGCGACGGCGTGCGCGTCCGGCAGCCAGAAGTGGAACGGCACGGCGGCGGCCTTCACCAGCGGCCCGGCCAGCACCAGCACGAACGCGCAGCGCACCAGGGCGTCCGGCGGCCGGGCGTCCAGCGTGTGGCCGAGCTGGGCCAGGCCGAGCTCGCCGGTGCGCGCGTACAGCAGGCCGATGCCGAGCAGCGAGGCGTACGCCGCAAGGGAGTTGACGATGCCGAAGGCGAGCGCGCCCTGCAGCGGGCGCGGGTCCTCGATCCGGTAGCCGGTCAGCGCGTACGCCACCGCGCCCATCAGCTCGAAGAACACGAAGGCGTCGAACAGGTCGCCGGTGAGGGCGAACCCGGTCATCCCGGCCGAGAAGAGCAGCAGCAGCGCCGGGTACACGCCGCCCTTGTCGCCCGCCGGTTCGTCGAAGTACCGCCAGGAGTAGGCGAGTACGGCCAGCACCAGGACCGCGGCGAGCAGCGCGGCCAGCACGCCGATCCGGTCGGCGGCCAGCACGATGCCCACCGACTCCCCGCCCACCGGTGTCCAACCGCCCAGCCAGGACACCGAGACGCCGTCCCCGGTGCGCACCCACAGCGCGCCCAGGCAGAGCACCTGCGCGGCCGAGCAGCAGGTGGCGACGGTGTCGCGGGCCGTCCGCGGCAGCCACCGCCCGGTCACCGCCAGCAGCACCGCCCCCAGCAGCGGCAGCACCACGCCCAGCGGCAGCAGGTCCGCGGCGGACGGCAGCGCGACGGCGAGCGGCGACAGCCCCCCGGACGGCAGCCCCCCGGATGGCAGGCTCCCGGACACTGGGCCCGCGGGCGGCAGGCTCCCGGCGAGCGGCAGGACCGCGGACGGCAGCGCGGCGGACAGCGGCACCCCGTCAGCCCCGCAGGCCGGTCAGCAGCTGCGGGTCGACGGTGCCGTGGCGCTTGCGCAGCTGGATCACCAGCGCCAGCAGCAGCGCGGTGACGGTCGCGCCGACCACCACGTCGGTGAGCGCCAGCGCCTGCACCACCGGATCGACCACCGGCGCGTCGGTCGGCAGGTCGGAGAAGACCGGTGCGGTCGCCCCGGAACGGTAGCCGACCGTCAGCAGCAGCACGTACGTGGAGGACTGCGCCACCGCCAGGCACCCCACCGCGTGGATCAGGTTCCGGCTGGTCACCAGCCCGTAGCAGCCCGCCAGCAGGACCCACCCCGCCACCAGGTACGGCAGCACGCCCATTCAGTCCCCGTTCCTCTCCTCGGTCTCCACCGCCTGCTCCAGGAAGTGCGCCAGCAGCACGATCACCCCGCACGCCACCTCCACCCCCACCGCCGCGTTGACCAGCGCCACCAGGCCGCTGGAGGCGAGGGTGTTGAACGTCCCCAGCGGCAGCACGTTCTGCAGGTACGCCCCGCCCGCCGCCAGCCCCGCGAACCCCAGCGCCGCGAACGCCCCCGCCGCCACCCCGTCCGCGACGTCCAGCACCGCCAGCGGGCGCAGCCGCCGCAGCGCCCGGTAGTCGGCGGCGACGTACGCCAGGTGCAGGCCGGTGGCCAGCACCACCCCGCCCTGGAAGCCGCCGCCCGGGCTGAGCGCGCCGTGCGCCACCACGTACGCGCCGGTCAGCAGCGCGAACGGCAGCAGGGTCGCGCCGAGCACCCGGGTGCCGGACAGCAGTTGTCCGGGCGCGGGCCGGTGGCGCCGCTCGTCGCGGGCCAGCCGCAGCAGCAGCGTGGCGCCGAGCACCGACGCGAACAGGATCGACTCCTCGCCGAGGGTGTCGAACGCCCGCTGGTCGAAGTTGACGGAGGACACCGCGTTGGCCGTGCGGTGCGCCAGCGCGGCCGCCACCGCCCGTTCCCCGTACGGGTGTTGGTCGCCGCCGAAGGCCGGCAGGCGCAGCGCGGCGGCACCGAACGCGACGGCCAGGCCGACCGCCGCCGGGACGAACAGCGCGAGCCGGACGCCCGGCCTCACCGCGCCGCCCGCCCGCGCCCGGCCCGGCGGCCGCCGTCCCCGCGGTCCTTGCAGTCCTCGCCGTCCCCGCCGTCCTCGCCGTCCTTGCTGGGCCCGTCGTCCCCACCAGGGGCTTTGCGGGCGGGTTCGCGGCGCACCTTGCGGACGGTCAGCAGGATCAGCAGCGGGGTGATCGCGGTGCCGACGCCGAGTTGGGACAGCGCCACGTCCGGTGCCTGCAGGACGGTGAACAGGAAGGCCAGGGCGAGGCCGAGCCCGGACAGCACGACCGCCTGCCGGGCCGGGTCGCGGGTCAGCACCGCGAGGGTGGCGAACGCGGCGGTCAGCAGCAGGGCGACCGCGATCAGCCCGGTCACTCCGACCGTCCCGGGTCGAGGCGGACGGTCAGCCGCCCGATCGCCATCGTGGTGACCGGCCCGGCGGCCAGCACCAGCGCCCCGATCAGCAGCAGCTTCCCCGCCGCCCGCCCCGGCCCGGTCTGCACGGCCACCGCCACCGCCGTCAACGGCACCCCCAGGGTGCTCGCCGCCGCCAGCGCGTGCAGCCGCAGGTAGCGCCCGGGTAGCCGGGCGAACGCCGCGGCGGCGAGCAGCAGCGCCCCCGACCCGGCCGCCAGCACACCCAGCGCGACGGCGTGGCGCGACATCAGCCCTCGCCCGGCGCGGGGAGCGCGGATCGCTTCAACAGGGCTGATGGCAACGGTGGTTGACGCATCATCAGCCCTCTTCCGGTCGGGACGGCCGGGACGGCCGGGACGGTCGAGGCGGCCCGGACGGTCCGGACGGCTCGGAGGACCGGGCGTGGTCCTGGTGCGGTTCGCCCGCCAGCAGCCGGGTGAACACCAGCGTCCCGGCGGGGGCGAGGGTGGCGAGCACCAGGGCGAGGTCCGTGTAGGAGGGGCGGTCCAGTCCCTGGGCGAGCAGCAGGAACAGCGCCACCAGCACCGTCCCGGCCAGCGTCAGGGCGGCGAGCCGCTCCTCCGCCGCGCCGACCGCGCAGCGGTACAGGCACGGGGCGAGGGCGGCGCAGTCCACCGTCGCGGCGATCAACCAGCCGTTCACCGGGCCCCGTCCTTCCCGGGCGCCAACGCCCGTTCCAGCAGGCCGGGTTCGGGGACGAGCAGGTGTACCCGGGGTGGGCGGTCGGCGACGGCGTAGCCGCCGGGGGTCGCCGAGTAGAGGATCAACGCCCAGGCGGGGCCGGTGCGTTCGGGGAGCGGGAGGTCGCGCAGCACGGGCCGGGCCAGGCCCGGTCGGGCGGTGACCGCGGCCAGCCGCCAGGTGTCCGCGAGCACCGACAGCGGCCAGGCCCACAGGGCCGCCACCAGCCGCGCGCCCCGCCGAGCCGGGCGCCGGACGCGCGCCGCGCCGGGCCGGCCGCGGCCGCGCCCAGCAGCGCGGCCAGCGCGCCGACCAGCAGTTCGAGGGCGTCGACGGTCGAGATCAGCACCGTGTACAGGCCGCAGAGCACGGCCCACCACAGGGCCGCCTCCGCCACCGCCGTCCACCGCACCCGCCGCTCCCGTCCGCCGCCGGGCCCCTCCGGCCCCGGGTCCGCCCCGGGCCGGGCCCCGGCCGATCCCGCAGGACGCTAGCGGTGCCCGGCCCCGGCGGGTCGGGCACCGCGCCGCCGCCCGGAGCGGGCGTCATCCGTTCGGCTCAACGGGGTCGGGATCCGTTCGGCTCAACGGTGCCGGGCCGGTTGCCGCGGCGGGCAGGGGGCCCCGCGGTCACGGGGCCGGCTGCGGCTGCGGGGTGGGCTCGGGGTGCGGTTCGGGCCGGAACGGGGGCCGTGGCGGTCCGGCGGCTCCGGGTCCGGGTGGGGCTGCCCGGGCGGCTCGGGGTCCGGGGCGGGGTCAGGCCGGCCGGGCCCCGGCGGGCCCGGGTTCGGGGGCTGCGGGTCGTGCGGGACCGGCGGGGCGATCGGCGGGTCCGGGTCCGGCAGCGGCGGGCTGGGGGCGAGCGGGTCGGGCGGGTCGGTCGGCCGGGGCGGGACGTCGGGCGGATCGGGCGGCCGGACGTCCGGGTCGGTGGGCATCGGAATGGTGTCCGCGAACGCCGCGAGGGCCGCGGGTGCCGCGGGGGCCGTGGTGGTCATCGGCGTCACCGTCCCAGCGCGTGCGCGAGCTGGGACTTGTTCATCTTCGAGCGCCCCTCGATGCCGCGCTGCCGCGCCTCGTTGTACAGCTGGTCGTACGTCGGGCCCTGGGCCCCGCGGTGCGAGCGCTTGCCGCCCCGGTGCCCGGAAGAGACGTCGTGGGTGGAGCTGCGGCTCGCGGTGCGGCTCTCGCCGTGCCGGGCGCGTTCCTTGTTCACGGTGCGGGCGGCGATCTCCTCGGCGCGCTTCTCGCTCGTCCCGCGCTCCAGCTGGCTCTCCTTGATGTGCTCGTACTGGCGCTCCCGCTTGGGGCTCGATCCGGCGGGCATGGTGGGACTCCTTTCGTCGCCGGACGGGTCACCCGGCGCGCATACCCGGATGAAGGCGGCCGAACCGGGTGAATCGGGTTTGCCCTCGGCGAACGGGGTAGGAGTAGGGCGCCACGCCGAGCGCGCACCGCCCGACGCGGCCGACCCGAAGAGGTCCGTCCCATCACGGCACGCGAGCCGTGAGCTGGGAGCCGTCGCCTGAAGAAGCCGGGTTCCACGGTTCTCCGCCCGCCGCGCCGTCGTGCGGCCCACCGAGTCCCGGACGGGGCATCCCACCGTCCGGAGCCCGGCACACCGCCGTTCCGGCGCCAGGCGGGTCCCGCCGTCCCCGGAGATGACTCCCCGTGACCACCACCTCCACGCTCCGCAGTACCCCCGTACCCTCCTCCGCCCCCGGGGCGGACGAGGTCGACCCGATGCACCGGCCCACCCGCCGGGAGATGCGGGCCATGGGCAAGTACGAGGCCCGCCGGCTCAGCGACGCGCTGTTCGTCCGGCTGGCCGAGCTGCCGCCCGAGGACCCCGCCCACAGCTACGTTCGGGGCACCCTGATCGAACTCAACATGCCGCTGGTGCGGTTCGTCGCCGCCCGGTTCCGGCACCGCCCCGAGGAACTCGACGACATCATCCAGGTCGGCACCGTCGGACTGATCAAGGCCGTCGACGGCTTCGACCCGCAGCGCGGCGTCGAGTTCGTCACGTACGCGATCCCCACCGTCTCCGGCGAGATCAAGCGGTTCTTCCGCGACACCTCGTGGCCGCTGCGCGTCCCGCGCAGCGTGCAGGAGCGCTACCTGGCGGCCGCCCACGCCTCCGACCGGCTCGAACAGGCCCTCGGACGGCTGCCCGACACCGCCGAGATCGCCGAGGAACTGCACGTCACCGAGGACCAGGCCGCCGAAGGGATCGACGCCGGCCGGCTGTGCCGCTGCGACTCGCTCGACTCGCTGCGCGACGACGACTCCGACGACACCGGCAGCGCCCTGATCAACCGGCTCGGCAGCTGCGACCCCGAACTCGAGGTCGCCGAACTCCGGGTGATGGCCAAGCCGTTCATCAGTCGCCTGCCCGAACGGGAACGCACCGTGCTGCTGCTGCGGTTCTGGGGCGGACTCACCCAGAGCGAGATCGCCACCGAGATCGGCGTCTCCCAGATGCACGTCTCCCGGATCCTCTCCGCCACCCTCGCCGGGCTGCGCGCCCAGGTCGAGGGCGCGGCCGGCGGCCCGGACGAGGAGAGTGGACGGGACGCAGGGCACGGCGGGTCCGATTGAGCCGCGGGCCACTGGGTAGCCGCCCACAGGTGGCCGCCCCAGGGGCGACGAGTCGACGCCGAACGGCAGGAGGTGTGCGAACCGTGGACGCACAGCCGGGCGCGGGCCCCGTCGGCCCGCTCACCGCCACCCCGCTCACCGTCGTGCTGCGCCATCCGCCCGACGCGCTGGTGGTGCGGCCCGAGGGCGAACTCGACCACGACAGCGTCGAGCCGCTGCGCGAAGTCCTCGAACGCGCCGTCGCCGACCCGCCCGGCCGGCTGGTGGTGGACTGCGGCGGCCTCGAGTTCTGCGACTCCACCGGCCTCAACCTGCTGCTGCGCGCCCACGCCGCCGCCCGGCGGGTCGGCCTGCCCCTGCTGCTGGCCGCGCCCGGGACGGCGTTCCTCCGCCTGCTGGAGATCACCGGCGCGGACGAGGTGCTCGACCTCCGCCCCACCGTCGAGGACGCGCTCACGGCGCCACCCGCCCCACCGGCGGGGCCACCCGGCGGGGCGGACGACGCACCGGGTGCGCCCACTACGGCTGACGCGCCCGGCGAGGCCGACGCGCCCGGCGCGGCCGATGCGTCCGATGCGTCCGGGGAGTCGTGATGGCGGCGCGTCCCGCAGAACCGACGGGTCCTACCGGCTCCACGGGCTCCACGGGCTCCACGGACCCCGCCGATCGGCCGGCCCCGGGCCGGGCGGAGCGGCGCCGCCTGCCGCTGGCCACCGCGCCCGGGGCGGTGGCCCGGAGCCGGGAGTTCACCCGCAGCGCGCTGCGGGCCTGGGGGTGGCTGCCCGGGGCGGACGACCGGACCCGGACCGCGGCCGAGGACGTGCTGCTGATGACCAGCGAACTGGTGACCAACGCCTGCCAGCACGCGGCCGGCCCCTACACGCTGGAACTGACCAGGTACGGACCGCTGTTGCGGGTCGAGGTCCGGGACGCCGACGACCGCCCGCCCACGCTGCGCCTGCGCCGGGAGCCCGCCCGGCCCGGCGGCCACGGGCTGCTGGTGGTCGACCGGCTGTCCGCCGCCTGGGGCAGCGAGCCGGTCGAGGGCGGCGGCAAGACGGTGTGGCTGGAGATCGTCCGTCCTCCGGCGGAACCCTGAACGCGGAAGTGCCACAGTGGAGACAAGGAGCGGCCCGCCCCCTTGGACCGCGCCGTGTTCTCGGAGCCGAGGTGATGGTCGCGTGGGCAACACACCCGATCCCGGACGGCCGCACCCGCCGCACCCCGACGAGCCGGGCGGGAGGGCGGAGCACGCCAGGGTGGAGGACCCCCGCCGCCGCACCCCCGACGTCTCCCTCGTGCCTGCCGGGACCGGCGGCGCCACCGGGCCGGACGGCGCCGCGCTGCGCCGCCTGCTGGCCGGGCTGACCGCCGTCCGGGACGGCGACCTCACGCTGCGGCTGCCGGACGCGCCGGGCGTGCTGGGCGAGATCTCCGAGGTGTACAACGACATGGCGGAGCGGCTGGCCCGGCTGAACGCCGAGGTGACCCGGGTGGCCCGCGAGGTCGGCACCGAGGGCATGCTGGGCGGCCAGGCGGAGGTGCCGCAGGCGCGGGGGGCGTGGCGGGAGCTGGCCGACTCGGTGAACGCGATGGCCGGCAACCTCACCTCGCAGGTCCGCAACATCGCGCAGGTGACCACGGCGGTGGCCCGCGGCGACCTGACCCGGAAGATCGACGTGGACGCCCGGGGCGAGATCCTGGAGCTCAAGGACACCGTCAACACGATGGTGGAGCAGCTGAGTTCGTTCGCCGCCGAGGTCACGCGCGTTGCCCGCGAGGTCGGCACCGAGGGCATCCTGGGCGGGCAGGCGGACGTCCGGGGCGTCTCCGGGACGTGGCGGGACCTGACCGACAGCGTCAACTTCATGGCGGGCAACCTGACCGCGCAGGTCCGCTCGATCGCCCAGGTCGCCACCGCGGTGGCCCGCGGCGACCTGACCCGGAAGACCGACGTGGTGGCGCGCGGCGAGATCCTGGAGCTGAAGAGCACCGTCAACACGATGGTGGAGCAGCTGAGTTCGTTCGCGGGCGAGGTCACGCGGGTGGCCCGCGAGGTCGGCACCGAGGGCATCCTGGGCGGGCAGGCGGACGTCCGGGGCGTCTCCGGGACGTGGCGGGACCTGACCGACAACGTCAACGTGATGGCCTCCAACCTGACCGGCCAGGTCCGTTCGATCGCGCAGGTCGCCACCGCGGTGGCCCGCGGCGACCTGTCGCAGCGCGTCACCATCGAGTCGGAGGGCGAAGTCGCCGCGCTGGCCGGGGCGTTGAACACCATGGTGGACACCCTGTCGGCGTTCGCCGCCGAGGTGACCAGGGTCGCCCGCGAGGTCGGCACCGACGGCACGCTCGGCGGGCAGGCCCAGGTCCCGAACGTCGCGGGCACATGGAAGGACCTCACCGACAGCGTCAACTTCATGGCGCACAACCTCACTTCGCAGGTCCGCAACATCGCGCAGGTGACCACGGCGGTGGCCCGCGGCGACCTGACCCGGAAGATCGACGTGGACGCCCGGGGCGAGATCCTGGAGCTGAAGAACACCATCAACACCATGGTGGAGCAGCTCGGTTCGTTCGCCGCCGAGGTCACCCGGGTCGCCCGCGAGGTCGGCACCGAGGGACGGCTCGGCGGGCAGGCCGAGGTGGAGGGCGTCTCCGGCACCTGGAAGCGCCTGACCGAGAACGTCAACGAGCTCGCCGGGAACCTCACCCGGCAGGTCCGGGCGATCGCCGAGGTGACCAGCGCCGTCACCGCCGGCGACCTGACCCGCTCGGTCACCGTGGACGCCTCAGGCGAGGTCGCCGACCTCAAGGACAACGTCAACGTCATGGTGGAGTCGCTGCGCGAGACCACCCGGGCCAACCACGAACAGGACTGGCTCAAGACCCACCTGGCCCGGATCACCTCCCTCATCCAGGGCCGGCGCGAACCGGCGGCCGTGGCCGAACTGCTGGTCGACGAGCTGTGCCCGCTGCTGGACGCCCAGTACGGCACCTGCTACCTGGCCGAGGAGGCCGAGGGCGGCACCGTGCTGGTCCGCGCCGCCGCCTACGGCCACCACGGCCACCCCGGCCCGGACGCCCCGCGCGGCTTCGGCCTCGGCGAGTCGCTGGTCGGCCAGGCCGGGCGCAGCCGCCGCCCCATCGCGGTCGGCGAACTCCCGCCCGGCTACGCCGAGATCGGCTCCGGCCTGGGCTCCGCCTCCCCCCGCGAACTGCTGATCCAGCCGATCACCATGGAGGACCGGCTGCTCGGCGTGCTGGAGGTCGCCACCCTGCACCACTTCACCGACCTGCACCGGGACTTCCTGGAACGCCTGGCCCAGGCCATCGGCACCACCCTGGCCACCCTGCTGGCCAACGCCCGGACCGACGAACTGCTCCGCGAGTCCCGCCGCCTGACCTCCGAACTGCGGGCCCGCTCCGAGCAGTTGGTCGACGGGCAGGAGGAGCTGCGGCGCTCCAACGCGGAACTCGGCGAGAAGGCCGAACTGCTGGCCGAGCAGAACCGCGACATCGAGGCGAAGAACCTCCAGATCGAACAGGCCCGCCGCGAACTCGAGGAACGGGCCCGCCAGTTGACCCGCACCTCGATGTACAAGTCCGAGTTCCTGGCCAACATGAGCCACGAACTGCGCACCCCGCTCAACAGCCTGCTGATCCTGGCCCAGCTGCTCGCCCAGAACGCCGAGGGCAACCTCACCGGCAAACAGGTCGAGTACGCCGAGGTGATCCGCTCGGCCGGCTCCGACCTGCTCCAGCTGATCAACGACATCCTCGACCTGTCGAAGGTCGAGGCGGGCAAACTCGACGTCACCGTCGAACCGTTCGAGCTGCGCGAACTCCTCGACTACGTGGACACCACCTTCCGCCCGCTCGCCGCCGAGAAGGGCCTCGACTTCCGGATCACCACCGCCCCCGGCACCCCCGAACAGCTGCACACCGACCAGGCCCGGCTGCGGCAGATCCTGCGCAACCTGCTCTCCAACGCGGTCAAGTTCACCGACCGGGGCTTCGTCGAACTCGCCGTCGAACCCGCCCGCGCCGGTGAACTCCCCACCGAAGGACGGGACTTGGAGGCCGTCGCGTTCCGGGTCCAGGACTCCGGGATCGGCATCGGCGCCGACCACCTGGAATCCATCTTCGGCGCCTTCCAGCAGGCCGACGGCACCACCAGCCGCAAGTACGGCGGCACCGGCCTCGGACTGTCGATCAGCCGCGAACTCGCCCGGCTGCTCGGCGGCGCCGTCAGCGCCGAATCCGTTCCCGGCGAAGGCAGTTGCTTCACCCTGCTGCTACCCGCCGCCTACCCCGAACCCGCGGCGGAGGGGACAGCCGAACAGCGGACCGGGGGCGGCACGGGCCCGGCGCACCGGATCCTGGTGGTCGAACCCGACCCGCCCGGACTGCTCACCCTGCTCGCCCGCAGCGGCGTCACCGGCCGCGACCCCGCCACCACCGTCGACAGCGCCGGCGACCCCGACAGCGCCCTCGCCGCCCTCGACCGGGCCCCGCACGACCTGGTCGTCCTCGACCTCGGCCTGCCCGCCGACGGCGCCCGCACCCTGCTCGCCGCCCTCGAACAGCGCGCCGACCCCGTCCCCGTCCTCGGCCACACCGGCGGCGCCGAACCGCCCTCCCCGGCCGCCGACCGGCTCGACGTCACCACCGGCCTGGACGAACTGCGCACCCGCATCGCCGGGGCGATCACCCCCGCCCCGCCCGACGCAGCACCCGACACCGGCACCGGCACCCGGGGCGGACGGCTCGCCGGACGCACCGTCCTGGTCATCGACGACGACCCGCGCAACGTCTACGCCCTCAGCACCGCCCTCGAACTCGAGGGCGCCACCGCCCTGCACGCCGCCAACGGCCGCACCGGCATCGCCCTGCTGCGCGCCCACCCCGAGACCGACCTGGTGCTGATGGACCTGATGATGCCCGAACTCGACGGCTACGCCGCCACCGCCGCCATCCGCGAGGGCACCGACCGGGCCACCGTCCCGATCGTCGCCGTCACCGCCAAGGCGATGCCCGACGACCGCGCCCGCAGCCTCGCCGCCGGCGCCGACGACCACCTCACCAAACCCGTCGACGCCGCCGAACTGATCGCCACCGTGCAGCGCTGGGTGGAGAGTTGACCCGATGAGCAGCATCGGCGAACCGCCCCCGCCACCCGGGCCGCCCCCGTCCCCCGGGCCGGCCGGCGGGGTGCGCCACCTGCTGGCGCTGCGGCTGCGCCGGGCCCAGGAGGAGACCGAGGAACTGCGGGCCGCGCTCGCCGTCCGCCCGCTCACCGCACTGGCCACCGGCGTGCTCGCCGAACGGCTCGGCTGCGGACCGGCCGCGGCCGGCGCCCAACTGCTCGCGCTCGCCGCCCGCGCCCGCCTCGGCCCGCAGGAACTCGCCGCCGACATCCTCACCACGCTGCCCGCCGACCCCGCCGACCCCGCCGACACCCCCGGCCCGGCCGCCGCGTCCCCGCAGCCCCCGCGGGCCCCGGCCGGGCAGGCGGTGCCCGTCCTGGAGAGCGCCCTCGCCCGGACCGCCGACATGCTCGGCGCCCCCGCCGCCGTGCTCTGGACCGTCCGGCCCGGCGGCGTCCTGCAGCCCGTCGCCGCACCCGGCTTCACCGAAGCCGAACGGGCCCCCTGGCAGCACGTCCCGCCCGGCGTCCCCACCCCCGCCCAGCAGGCCCTGGCCCGCCGCACCCCGCTCGGCCCGACCGGCCCCGTCACCGCCACCCTCGGCGCCGCCCGCGCCCCCTACCGCCTCGCCGTGCCGCTGCACCGCGCCGACGGCCCCTCCGCCGTCCTCGAACTCGCCTGGACCACCCGCCCGCCCGACCCCACCCCCGCCGAACACCGCCGCCTGCACGCCGCTGCCGAGGTCGGCGCCCTCACCCTCTCCCTCCCCGCCCGCCCCGCCACCGCACCGGACGACCCCGACACCGCCGCCCTCGACGCCGCCCTCACCCCCGCCCTGCTGCTCAGCCCCGAACCCGCCACCGGCACCCCCGTCGACTTCCGGATCACCCGGGTCAACGCCGCCTTCACCGACCTCGCCGACCGCCCCCCGCACCGCGTCGAGGGCCGAACCCTCACCGAGACCTACCCCCGGGCCTGCGCCGAGGGCCTGCTCGACCTGCTGCTACGGGTGCAC
Organism: Kitasatospora sp. YST-16; assembly: GCF_026802215.1. NCBI lineage: Bacteria > Bacillati > Actinomycetota > Actinomycetes > Kitasatosporales > Streptomycetaceae > Kitasatospora > Kitasatospora sp. YST-16. The sequence continues at coordinate 127,119 of NZ_CP113837.1, read as the reverse complement.
GCCACCGGCCGCCCGCACCACGCCGACACCCTCGCCCTGACCTTCCTCACCGGCCAGACCCCCGCCCCCGCCCTGCTCGAGTTCGCCGCCGCCCGCCTGGCCGGCCCGCCCGGCCGCCTGCTGGTCAGCTGGCGCCCCACCGGCGACGACGACCGCACCGACCGGCTGCTGCGCACCGCCCAGCGCCTCAGCCACCTGGCCGGCTTCGAGGAGGACCTGCGCACCGGCGAGATCCACTGGACGCCGCGCACCGCCGACCTGCTCGGCCTGCCCGCCGGCACCGCCCCCGTCCCGCTCGCCGCCCTGCCCGCCCACGTCCACCCCGACGACGAGCAGGCCGTCCGACGGGTCGTCAACGCGGCCGTCGAGAACGGGCGTCCGGACTCCACGGTGTTCCGGATGCGGGACCTCGGCAGCTACACCCACTACGTCCGGCTGGTCGCCGAACCCGTCCCCGACCCCACCGGACGCACCGCCGCCGTCCGCGGCGCCTTCCAGGACGTCTCCGCCCAGCACTGGACCGAGACCGCGCTCGCCGCCACCACCGAGAGCCTCGCCTCCACCCGGCAGGAAGCCGCCGAACGCCACCTGCTCGCGCTGCGCCTGCAACAGGCCATCCTGCCGCCCGCCCCGCCCCCGCTGGAGAGCGCCGGCCTGCGCGCCGCCGTCCGCTACCGGCCCTCCTCCCAGCAGGACCGGGTCGGCGGCGACTGGTACGACACCACCCTGCTGCCCGACCGCACCGCCCTGCTGGTCGTCGGCGACATGGCCGGACACGGCGTCGAGGCCGCCACCGGCATGGTCGCCCTGCGCAACGCGCTGCGCGGCCTCGCCTACACCGGCGCCGGACCCGGCCGCCTGCTCGGCTGGCTCAACCAGGCCGCCGCCGACCTCACCGGCGCCGCCACCGCCACCGCCGTCTGCGCCCGCTACCACCCCGACACCCGCACCCTGCACTGGGCCCGGGCCGGCCACCTCCCGCCCGTCCTGCTGCGCGACGGCACCGCCCGCCCGCTCCCGATGCCGCACGGCATCCTGCTCGGCGCCGCCGACGACCCCGAGTACCAGGAGCACCGCCTCGCCATGCGCCCCGGCGACATCCTGCTGCTCTACACCGACGGCCTGGTCGAACGCCGCGACCAGTCCGTCGAACAACCGCTCGACCACCTCACCCGCACCCTCGCCGAACCCGCCGCCGACCTCGACGCCCTGCTCGACCGCGCCCTGGCCACCAGCACCGCCGACACCGACGACGACACCTGCCTGATCGCCGTCGAAGTCCTCGCCGAACCCGCCGCCGACCCCCCGCCCGCGCCGGACCCGTTCCGGTAGGGACCGTTCCCGTGGGGACCGTCCCGCCGGAGCCGTTCCCGCCGGAGCCGTTCCCGCAGGAACCGGGCGAAAGCGTTTGACCCGGGGCGAACCGGTCAGACGCCCGGCAGGCCCGCAGCGGAAGCGGCGAAGGACGAAGACGGAGGAGAACGCATGAGCATGGTCCAGAAGACCGTCGAGGTGGACGTCCCCCTGCACACCGCCTACAACCAGTGGACGCAGTTCGAGGACTTCCCCCAGTTCATGGACGGCGTCGAGCAGGTGGTGCAGATCGACGAGCGGCACAACCACTGGCGGACGAAGATCGCCGGCGTGTCCCGGGAGTTCGACACCGAGATCGTCGACCAGCTGCCCGACCAGAAGATCGCCTGGCGGACCGTCGGCGGCGACGTCCAGCAGATGGGCGTGGTCAGCTTCGCCCGGCTCGACGACGCCCGCTGCGAGGTGCGGCTGGCGATGGACTACGACCCCCAGGGCATGGCCGAACACGCCGCCGACACCATGGGCATGATCGACCGCCGGGTCAGCGGCGACCTCGACCGCTTCAAGTCCTTCGTCGAGGAACGCGGCCTGGAGAGCGGCGGCTGGCGCGGACGGATCACCCCTGCCTGATCCCCGCCGACCGCACCCGCGCCGCCCCGCACCGTTCAGCGGGGCGGCGCGCACCTGCCCGCGGACAACCGGGTGGTCGGGCCGGGACGGCGCGGAGTACGCTCCACAGCGGTCCGGAGCGGCGCTCCGCCACCGCCGTTCCGCGCGCTCCCGCCGTCGACGAGAGGTCCGTCCGCTCCATGACACCGCCCCCGCCCGACCTCCGGCTCGCCCGGGAGGTCCTCGCGGCCCAGCCGTTCAGCGTCCTGGTCGGTGCGCGGCTGGAGGTCTTCGAGCCGGGCCGCGCGGTCCTGGCCCTCGACATCCGCGACGACCTCAAGCAGCAGAACGGCTTCGTCCACGGCGGCGTCCTGGCCTACGCCGCCGACAACGCGATCACCTTCGCGGCCGGCACCGTGCTCGGCCCCGCCGTCCTCACCGGCGGCGTGACCATCAGCTACGTGCGGCCCGCGGTCGGCGCCACCCTGGAGGCCGAGGCCACCGTGGCCTCCGGCGGACGGCGGCAGGCGACCTGCCGGTGCGACCTGTTCACCGTCGCGCCGGACGGGGCCCGGACGCTCTGCGCGGTGGCGCAGGGCACGGTGCTCACCGCCGGGTGAGGCCCGTCCCGCCCGGCGCCGCGCCGTTCGGTGCCGTCCCGTTCGGTGCCGTCCCGTTCGGTGCCGTCCTGTTCGGTGTCGCCTCCAGCCCCTGCCGGGCCGCGTCCCCCGTGCGGGGGACCCGGATCGGCGGCCGGACGGAGGCCCCGGGTCGGCCCGGCCGACAGGCTCGACCCATGACCGACACACCCCTCGGAACGGCCCCCGCCGCCGTCCCCGCAACCGTCCCCGCCCGGGCCGGCGCCCGGCGCGAAGCCCTGCGCCGCCGCCTCGGCCTCGCCGCCATGGTCGCCTGCCTCCCCTACCTCACCCTCAAACTGCTGTGGGTCCTCGGCGCCGACGTCGGCGTGGTCGACCTGCACGGGACGGGCCGCGGCACCTGGGTCGCCGTCAACCTGGTCACCTTCCTGATGGACGCCACCGCCGCACTGATCGCCTACCTGCTCACCCGCCCCGGCGGGCCCCGGGTGCGGACCTGGCTGCTCGCCCTGCCGATGTGGATGGCGTCCGGGCTGCTGTCCGTCATCATGCTCGCCGTGCCGCTCGGCGCGGCCCAGCCGCTGTTCGGCGGACCCAACCCGTTCCGCGACCAGGACGGGTTCCTCGAACCGTGGGTCTACGGCGTCGTCTACGGCGGCTTCATCGTCGAAGGCGCCGTCCTGATGGGCGCGTTCGGCCTGTACCTCCACGACCGCCACGGCCCGCTCCTGCACGCCCCCGCCACCGCGTTCGCCCGCCGCCTCCCGGCGCCCGCCCGCACCGCCGCCCTGGCCGCGGCCGGACTGCTGGCCGCCACGGGCGCGGTGCACCTCGCCTGGGCCTGCGGGGCGCGGTTCGGACTGACCGCCGAACGCCTCGCCGAACTGGACGGCACCGCCCGCCTCACCCAGGGCGTCCAGGGGGTGCTCGCCCTCGCCGCCGCCGTCGGCACCGTCGTCGCGGTCCGCGGCCTCACCCGGGCCCGGGTGCGCCTGCCGCTCGCCGCGGCCTGCGTGGGCAGCGCCGCCGCCTTCGGCTGGGGCGGCCTGCTGGGCGACCTCGGCGCACTCGCCCGGAACGCCCAGCACCCCTCCTCCGCCTTCATGATCGCCGTGTACGCGGCGGAGACCGCGGCGGGACTGCTGGCACTCGGCGCCGGGCTGACGGGGCTGCCGGCCGCGAACCGGTCCACGGTCGGTGAGGCCAGTGAGGCCGGTGAGGCTGATGAGGCCGGCGGGGCTGCCGGTGCGGGTGCGGGCGAGGGCGCGGGCCGGCCGTGAGCGACCGCCGGGACGGCCGACCGGGCGGCCGACGCGACCGCCCCGGCCCCGCCGTGCTCCCCGGCCGGCGCGGCCTTCGCGCGCTGCTCGGCCTCCGTGCGCTGCTCGGCCGCCGGGCCCGGCTGCGCTGGATGCACCTGCTGCTCGGGGCCGCCCTGCTGATGCCCTTCCAGCTGCTGACGTCCGTCGCGGTGGCCGTCGTCGGCCCGGGCGCCGGGCCGTCCGCACTGCTGCCGCAGCTGCTGGCCCTGGCGCTCGCGCTCCCGCTGGTCGCCGCCGCCGGACTGCTGCCCGTCGCGCGCTCCCTCGAAGGGGCGATGGCCCGCACCCTGTGCGGGGCGGACGGCGAGATCCTCACCGCACCGGCCGACAGCTGGTCGGCCCGCCGCCGGACGTCGCTCTGGTTCACCCTGCACACCCTGCTCGGCGGGATCACCGGCGCACTGTCCCTGGCCCTGCCGCCCGCCGGGGTGCTGCTCCTGCTGCACCCTCTGCTCGGACGGCACGCCGTGCAACCGCCGGCCCCGATCCAGCCGCTCACCCAACACCCCTGGTTCTCCACGGCGTTGGGCCTGGGACTGTTCGTCCTGCCGGTGCTGTTCTCCGGCGCGGCGGGCCGCGGGCTGGCCCGGCTCGCCCCCCGGTTGCTCGGCCCGACCCCCGCCGACCTGCTCGCCGCCGCCCGGGAACGCGCCGACCGGATGGCCGAACGCAACCGGGTCGCCCGCGAACTGCACGACTCGGTCGGCCACGCGCTCAGCGTGGTCGGCATCCAGGCCGCGGCCGCCGCCCGGCTGCTGCGCACCGACCCCGACTTCGCGGCCGCGGCCCTCACCGCCATCGAGGAGACCGCGCACGACGCCGTCGCCGAACTCGACCACGTGCTCGGGCTGTTGCGCGACGAGGAGGACCGCACCGCGCCGCACACCCTCGCCGACCTGCCCGCCCTGCTGGACCGCGCCCGCGCCGTCGGCGCCGCGGTGGACTACGCCGAGGACGGACTCGAACCCGCGGCGCTGCCCGGGACCCTGTCCCGGGAGGCGTACCGCATCGTCCAGGAGGGCCTCGGCAACGCGCTCAAGCACGCGGACGGCGCGCCCGTCCAGGTACGCCTGACCGTCCGGGAGGACACCTTGCAGATCACCGTGGTCAACCCGCTGCGCCCGCGCACCCGGAGCCGCACCCGCCCCCGGAGCCGGAGCCGGACCGGCGGCGGCAGCGGACTGACCGGGATGCACGAACGGGTCCGGCTGCTGCGCGGCACCCTCGAAGCCGGGCCGGTCGGATCGGTCGGACCTGACGGGTCCGAGGGGTCCGACGGGGCCGACGGGGCCGACCGGTGGCGGCTCGCCGCCGGCCTGCCGCTGCGGAACCCGGCATGAGCACCCGGATCCTCGTCGTCGACGACGAACAGCTGATCCGGGCCGGCTTCCGCGCGATCCTCCAGGCCGAACCCGACCTCGAAGTCGTCGGCGAGGCGGCCGACGGCCTCGAAGCCACCGAACTGGCCCGGCAGTTGCGCCCCGACGTGGTGCTGATGGACGTGCGGATGCCCCGGCTCTCGGGCATCGACGCCACCGCGCACCTGGTCCGCAGCCTGCCGGACGCCCCGCGCGTCCTGGTCGTCACCACCTTCGAGAACGACGCGTACGTCTACCAGGCGCTGCGCGCCGGAGCCCAGGGCTTCCTGCTCAAACGCTCCCGCGCCGACGCGCTCGTGCACGCGGTGCGCCTGGTGGCCCGCGGGGACTCGCTGCTCTTCCCCGCCGCCGTCCGCGAACTCGCCCTCCGGCACGCGCCGGTCGCCCCCGACCGCTCGCGGATCGACCGGCTGTCCGCCCGCGAGGGCGAGGTGCTCCGCCTGATGGCCGCCGGACTGGCGAACGCCGAGATCGCCGACCGGATGCAGCTCGGGGCCGAGACCGTCAAGACCCACGTGGCCCGGCTCCTCGCCAAACTCGAGGTCCGCGACCGCACCCAGGCGGTCATCGCCGCCTACGAGAGCGGCTTCGTCACCGCCGGATCCGGCCCGCCCCCGTTCTAGGCCCGCTCTCTCGGCGCGGGCGGGCGGTGTTTGCCGTCCGGCGGGGGTGGACAGCCGCGAAGGCATGGACAGGTACCGTGCTCCCGCCGACTGTCTGGACGCACCCACGGGCTGGACGTTCCTCGACCCGGTGGCGGAGCGGATCGCCGGAGTGGTCCAGCGACTCCCGCTCGGACCGGCCCGGGACGTGCTGCACGGGGTGTGGCTCGGACACCCGCTGCACCCGGCACTCGCGCAGACCCCGATCGGCTGCTGGACGGCCGCGAGCCTGCTGGACGCCACCGGGGGCGACCCCCGGGCCGTCCGCCGGCTCACCGCCGCCGGGTTGGTCACCCTGCCCCCGGTGCTGCTGGCCGGCTGGGTCGACTGGTCCCGGCTGCCGCCCGCCCACCGCCGCACCGGACTGGTGCACGCCGCCGGAGCGGTCGCCGCCGCCCTGCTGCAGGGCACCTCGCTGCACGCCCGCTGCCACGGCCACCCCACCCGCGGACGGCTGCTCGGCCTGGCCGGCACCGGCGCCGTCGGCCTGGCCGCCGCGCTGGGCGGCCACCTGGCGTACCGGCAGGCCGCCGGGGCCGCGCACGCCGAAGCCGAACCCCGGCTGGCCCCGTCCGACTGGCACTCGCTCGGGGCGACCGCCGACATTCCCGCCGACACCCCCGTCCGCCGCCGGCTCGGCGACGTCCCCGTCGTGGTGGTCCGCGGCCCGGACGACAGCTGGACGGTGCTCGCCGACCGCTGCACCCACATGGCGGCCTCCCTCGCCGGCGGCGAAGTCGTCGACGGCTGCCTCGAGTGCCCCCTGCACCACTCCCGCTTCCGGCTCTCCGACGGACGCCCGGCCCGCGGCCCGGCCACCGCCGCCCAGCCCCGCTTCGAGACCCGCGTCCTGGCCGACCACCTAGAGGCCCGCCCCCGCCCCGGCCCCTGAGCCCCGCGCCGCCCCCGCCCTGCTCTGCGCCGCCCTGCGCCGCCTTGCTCCGTCCTGCCCCGCCTGCCCTTGCCCTGCACCGCCTCATCCCCGCCCACGCTGTCCAGTTCCGCCTCGCCCTGTCCCGTCCCGTTCCGGACAGGAGCGGTCGGGACGGGACGGGAACGGTCGGGAGCGGTCGATACCGGTGTTGCCGCCACCCGGCGGGCGGGACGGACAGTACGCTCGGCGTCCCGGTCGGAGCAGGGCGCAGGGGTGAGGACCTCGTACGCCTCCGGCCGGGCGGACGCCGAGACGTACCGGGAGGCGCCGTGGACCGTCGCAGTTTCGTGGGGTTCGGCGCGGCCTCGCTCGCCGTGCTGGCCGTGCCCGGCGGGGCCGCCGAGCCGGGGCGGCTGGGGGCGCTGCTGGGCGGCACCCGGGTGGACGCGGAGTTCGTGGCCTGGCTGGAGTCGGGCGGCCACGGACTGGCCGCGCTGCCCGCCGAGCAGCGCGGCCGCACCTCGCACCTGCTGGACGCCCAACTCGCCACCGTCCAGGCGCTGATCGCCACCGGCCGGTACGACGAGCGCACCGGGCGGCGGCTGCACCGGCTGGCCGCCTCGCTGGCCACCACCAGCGGCTGGCACCGCTTCGACCAGGGCCGCCACCCCGCCGCCGAACGCCTCTGGGAGCTGGCCCTGCAGTGCGCCCACCGGGCCGGCGACCGCGAGCGCGGCGCGGGCGTCCTCGCCGACGCCGCCTACCAGGCCACCTGGCTCGGACGGCCGGGCACCGCCACCGCCCGGCTCGACTACGCCCTCGCCGCCGCCCGCCACCCCACCGCCCGCGCCCTGCTGCTGCTCCGCCGGGCCCGCGCCCACGCCGCCCTCGGCGACCCGGTCGCCTGCCTGCGCGACCTGACCGCCGCCGAACGCGCCCTCGCCGCCGTGAGCCCCGACCCGGCCCCCGCCTGGTGCGCCTGGATGGGCCCCGCGGACCTCGCCGTCGACACCGGCGGCTGCCTGCTCGACCTGGGCCGCCCGGTCGCCGCCCGGACCCGGATCGCCGAGGGGCTCGCCCAGCTGCCGCCCGCCCGCGCCAAGACCCGCGGCATCTTCCTCGCCTACCAGGCCCGCACCCACCTGCGCACCGGCGAGATCGACCGGGCCGTGGCCGCCGGTACCGAGTCCCTCGACCTGGCCGCCCGGATCGGCGCCCCGCGCTGCACCGCCCTGGTCCGCGACCTGGCCCCGGCGTTCGCCCGGCACCGCCACCTGGCCGGCGTCCCCGAACTGCTGGACCGGCTCACCCCCGGCCGGACCGTCCCCGGCCGGACCGCCCGGACGCCCGGACCAGGCCGGACGCCCAGGCCCGACCGGACGCCCAGGCCCGACCGGGCGTCGAAGCCCGACCGGCGGAACCACGGCACCTGAGGCCCGTCCCCGAGCCGCCCCCGGCTGGTGTGGTCCGGTTCCGGCCGGGCAGACGCGTCCGTGGCACGCCCGGACCCGCCGGGCGGGCAGCCGGACGACGGAGGCAGAGATGTCCGCACCGCAAAGCCGCACCGTCGGAGCCGGGGGCGACCCGGCGGTCATCGAGACCGACGTACCGGCCAGGCTGGACCGGCTCCCGTGGTCGCCCTGGCACTGGCGGATCCTGATCGGCCTGGGCACCGTCTGGATCCTGGACGGCCTGGAAGTCACCATCGTCGGCAACCTGGCCGCCCGCCTCGCCGAGCCCGGCAGCGGCATCGCGATCAGCACCGCCCAGGTCACCACCGTCGCCGCCGCGATCTACGTGGCGGGCGCCTGCTGCGGCGCGCTGTTCTTCGGCTGGCTGACCGACCGGCTGGGCCGCAAGAAGCTGTTCATGCTGACCCTGGCCGTCTACCTGCTGGCGACGGGCGTCACCGCGCTGTCCTGGACGCCCTGGTTCTTCTTCGTCTGCCGGTTCTTCACCGGTTTCGGCATCGGCGGCGAGTACGCGGCCATCAACTCGGCGATCGACGAGCTGATCCCGGCCCGGGTGCGCGGCCGGGTCGACCTGGTCGTCAACGGCAGCTTCTGGATCGGCGCGGCGCTCGGCGCGTTCGCCTCCATCGCGCTGCTGAACACCTCGCTGTTCGCCACCGACGTCGGCTGGCGGCTGGCGTTCGGGATCGGCGTGGTGCTCGGCCTGGTCATCCTGCTAGTGCGCCGGCACGTCCCGGAGAGCCCGCGCTGGCTGTTCACGCACGGCAAGGGCGAGGAGGCGGAGGAGATCGTCCGCGACGCGGAGGCGATCGTCGAGCGGGAGACCGGCAAGCCGCTGCCGCCGGTGGACGAGCCGCCGATCCGGATCCGCGAGCGCGGCCCGATCGGCTTCGTCACCATCGCCCGCACCCTGGTCACCACCTACCCGCGCCGTACGGTCCTCGGGCTGTCGCTGTTCATCGGGCAGTCCTTCCTCTACAACTCGGTCACCTTCGGGTACGCGGCGATCCTCACCACGTTCTTCGACGTCCCGGCGGGCGACACCGGCTACTACTTCGCGGTGATCGCGGTCGGCAACTTCCTCGGGCCGGTGCTGCTCGGCCACTTCTTCGACTCGGTCGGCCGCAAGCCGATGATCGCGGGCAGCTACATCGGCTCCGGCGTCCTGCTGTTCGGCACCGCCTGGCTGTTCCAGAACGGTTCGCTGAGCGCCGTCGGGATGACGGCCTGCTGGACGGTCGTGCTGTTCTTCGCCTCCGCCGGGGCGAGCGCCGCGTACCTGACCGTCAGCGAGATCTTCCCGCTGGAGACGCGCGCCCTGTGCATCGCGTTCTTCTACGCGGTCGGCACGGCGGCGGGCGGCATCTCCGGGCCGCTGCTCTTCAACGGCCTGGTCAGCAGCGGGGCGGTCGGCGACGCCACGCTGGCGTTCTGCATCGGCGCGGCGCTGATGACGGCCGCGGGCCTGGTGGAGGCGTTCCTCGGGGTGCGGGCCGAGCGCCGCAGCCTGGAGTCGCTGGCCGCCCCGCTCAGCCAGGTCGAACCGGCCGACGCCACGCCCTCCTGACATGTTTCCCCTGTGGGCCCTGCGACGGGCCGTCCGGTGGGCCGCGTGGTGGGCCGTTCCGCGGATCGCACGGTGGATCGTCCGGCGGGAGCGCCCCGGCCGGGGGGAAGGGGCGCTCCCGCATCGGACCCGACGCGGCGTCAGGAGAAGACGAACCAGTTGAGGTTGACGAAGTCGGCGGGCTGGCCGCTGCTGAAGGTCAGGTAGACCGTCTGGGAGCCGGTGATCCGGCTCAGGTCGGCGGGGACGGTCCGCCAGGTCTGCCAGCCGCCGGTGTTGGCGACGGCGAAGCTGCCGACGGGGGTGGCGGTGGGGCTGCCCAGGCGGACCTGGACCAGGCCGCTGACGCCGGCGGCCGCGCCGGAGGCGACCCGGGCGTCGATCCGGGTGGCGCCGGTGGAGCCGAAGTCCAGGGTGTAGCGCAGCCAGTCGCCGTTGGCGAGCCAGCCGACGTCCGTGCCGCCGCCGGTGTCGGAGCACGCCTCGGTCTGGGTGCCGGACTGCGCGGTGTACGACTCGGCCTGCACGGTGGCGAACGCGCTGGTGCCGCCGCTCGGCGGCGGGGTGGTGCTGCCGCCCCCGCCGCTGCCGGCCAGGCCGCCGACGGTGATCACCCAGCGGGCGGGGCTGCCGGACTGCACCTTGCCCTCGAAGTCGACGCCCGCCGGGTGGACGTCGTCGTACGGGAAGGCGTAGCCGAGGCCGTCGGGCGTGGTGGAGTGCAGGATCCGGGCGTAGTGGTTGGTGCGGGCCTGGGTGTAGAACGCGGCCGGGTTCTCGTTGGTGGGCTGGACGGGGTCGCTGAGCAGCGTGGTGCGGTTGAACGCGGCGGCCAGGCGGGCGCTCAGGTTGCCCATCAGGTCGTTGCCGGTGGTGAACGGCGCGTCGCTGCAGGAGAAGATCGCCAGCGTGGACGGCTTGGCGAACGACCCGGCGCCGGGGAAGTTCAGGGTGCCGCCGCTGACCCGGCCGGTGAACGTCCCCCAGGTGTACTGGGTGTCGATCCGCAGGTCGGTGCCGGCGTACTTGCTCCACACCTGGTCGACGTAGGGCTCGAAGTAGCCGCTGAACAGGGCGCTGTTGCCGCGGATCGCCAGGTTGGGGGCGAGCACCCGCAGGTCGGCGCCGGAGCGGTTGACCACCAGCCGGCTCCAGTCCGAGCCGTCGGCGGCGGACTGGGCGCGCAGCGCGGCGGCGACCTTCGCCAGGCCGTCGGAGGGCAGGCCGCGCACCGTCTGGGTGGCGCCGCCGGAGACCTCCAGCTGGAAGGCGATCGGCAGGCAGACCATGTCGACGAAGGTGATGTTCCCGTACAACTGGTCGTTGTTGAAGGTGAATTCGCAGAAGTCGTGCCGGACGTCGATGTTCGGGTCGGTCGGGTTGACCACCGAGGGCAGGGCCAGTCCGCCGCCGCGGTTCATCAGGAAGGTCAGCTTGGCGCCGACCGAGAAGTAGATCCGCCCGCTGTCCAGGTGCGGCAGGGTGACCCGGCGCGGCGCGGCCCCGGAGGCGTTCAGCGCGATCGCGCAGTCCGCGCCCAGCGGCGTCTGGTCGTTGGCCGGGTTCGGCGGGTGGTACAGGCTGGCGCCGTCGGACTGCAGGAACGCCCAACTGCCGCCGGCCGCCGGGTCGCGGCCGACCACGTACGCGTAGACGGTGTTGCTGCCGGTGGTGTTGGCGAGGTCGAGCGGCAGGGTCGCGGGGGTCTGCGCCTGGGCCTCGCCGCCGCCGAGCGCCAGCAGTCCGGCGGGCAGGGCGAGCGCGGTGGCGGCCAGCAGGGTGCGGCGGGAGAGTTTCGCCGGGTGACGGTGCGTCATGGGGTGGGGGAGTCCTCTCGGGGCGGGACGGTGGGGGCAAGAGGGGCGCGGCCGGCCGAGGTGGGTGCAAGGGGACGGCCGGCCGCGCGGGGGAGGGGCCGGTGGGGACGGCCCGTGGCTCGCGGGGTGCGGCGCCGGTGGCTGACGGTTCCTGATGGCTACTGACGGCTCCTGGCGGTTCCTGGCGGTGCGTCAGTGCCGGTGCGTCAGCCGAAGTACCACTTCTGCGCGCCGGTCCCGTTGCAGGTCCACAGCTGCAGGTGGGTGCCGTCGGCCGAGGAGCCGTTCGGGGAGTCCAGGCACTTGCCGGAGCCGGGGTTCAGGAAGTCGTTGCCGGAGCGGTGCGTCCACTGCTGGGCGCTGGTGCCGTTGCAGGTGTAGAGCTGGATGACCGCGCCGTCGTTGTGCGAGGCGGCGGCGACGTCCAGGCACTTGCCGAGGGCGCGGACGGTGCCGTCGGTGCCGACCGTCCACTGCTGGGCGGCGTTGCCGGTGCAGTTGTGCAGCTGGATGGGGGTGCTGTCGGCGCTGGAGGCGCCCGCCACGTCCATGCACATGCCGCCGGGGCCGGTGATCTGCCCGGTGTAGCTGCCGCCGGTGCTGCCGCCCCAGGTGGTGGTGTGGACGTAGTCGACGGTCATGGTCTGCGGGTAGGTGGAGGAGCCGTCGGGGCTGCCCGGCCAGTCGCCGCCGACCGCGAGGTTGAGGATCACGAAGAACGGGTGGTCGAAGACCCAGCGGTTGCCGCCCAGGTCGGCGGGGGTGCGGGTCTGGTAGGCGGTGCCGTCCACCGACCAGGTGATGGCGGTGGGGCTCCAGTCGACGGCGAAGGTGTGGAAGGCGTCGGCGAAGGACTGCCCGGCGGGCAGGCTGTACGGGGCGCCGATGCCGCCCGCGCCGGAGTAGCCGGGGCCGTGGATGGTGCCGTGCACGGTGCCCGGTTCGCGGCCGATGTTCTCCATCACGTCGATCTCGCCGCTGTTCGGCCAGCCCGCGGTGCCGAGGTCGTTGCCGAGCATCCAGAACGCGGGCCAGATGCCCTGCCCGCGCGGGATCTTGATCCGGGACTCGAAGTGCCCGTACGCCTGGGTGAAGGTGCGGGAGGTGTTCAGCCGGGCCGAGGTGTACTGGCAGGTGCCGTACCAACAGGACAGGCCCGGGTCGGTGTTGCGCTTGGCGGTGATCACCAGGTGGCCCTGGCCGTCCAGCGCGGCGTTCGCCGCGCCCGCCGTGTAGTACTGCAGCTCGTGGTTGCCGTTGCCCGAACCGCCGGTCTCCAGCGTCCACTTGGCGGGGTCGACGGCAGAGCCGGCCGGGCCGTCGAAGTCGTCGCCCCAGTTGCTGGCGGCCACCGGTGCGGCGGCGAGCGGGGTGGTGGCGGCGGCGGATCCGGTGGGGGCGGAGCCGAACGGGGCGGCGGCCACCAGGGCGGTGGCGACGAGGAGCACGAATCCGCCGAGGGACCAACGGCGGGTGCGTGGGGCAGCAGCCATGGGGGACATCCTTTGCTGTCCGATTCTGTCTGAGAGCGCTCTCTGCGGCGGGGCGCCTCCGCCGGTAGCCATGAATGGTACGGACCGGGAATCGGCATGACAATGTCAAAGAACGGCCGATTTTTCGGACCTTTGGCCGCAACTCCCCTTCAGAACTTGAAAGCTGATGTCGGAGCGGCTGTCGAGACATGTGAGAGCGCTCTCTGTGCGGGCGGCCCGCCAGGCTGTCCGTCAGCGGCTGTCCGTCGGCGGCAGCCGCCCCGGTCGGTCCGGTCGCCCGGCCGGTCCGGTCGCCCGGCCGGTCCGGTCGCCCGGCCGGTCCGGTCGCCCGGCCGGGGCGGCGCACTGCCGGGCGGAGCGTCAATCGGCCTGCCCGCCACGGGGGGAGAGCTCGGCGGACAGGAACGCCACCGCGTCGGCGATCAGTCCCGAGGTGTCGGGGTACTCGCCGAAGCAGTGCCCGGCCCCCTCGACCGGCACCAGGACGGAGCGGGCGCCCGCCGCGAGCAGGCGCTCGTGCAGGGCCTCGGACTGGGACAGCGGCACCAGGTCGTCCTGCACGCCGTGCACCAGCAGGAACGGCGGCGCGGCGGGGGTGACGTGCGAGACGGGGCTGGCCCGGTCGGCCTCCGCGACGAGTTCGGACGAGCAGCCGCCCAGCAGTTGGGTGACCGGGGAGTCCGGCCCGTGGTGGCCCAGGGCGGCCAGGTCGGTGGGCGGGTACCAGCAGACCGCGGCCGTGACCGCGTCGGTGGTCAGCGCCGCGAGCGCGGCCAGCGTTCCGCCCGCGGACTCGCCCCACACCCCGAGCCGGCCGGTGTCCAGGCCGAGCTCGCCGGCGTACTCCCGCAGGTAGCGCAACGCGGCCGTCACGTCGTCGAGTTGGGCCGGGTAGTGGGCCTCGCCGGAGAGCCGGTAGTCGACCGTGGCGACCGCGATGCCCGCCGCCACCAGCGCCTCGAACACCGAGCCGGGCCGCAGCGTGCTCGGCAGGTAGCGGCGGTCGCCCTCGCGGAACGCACCGCCGTGCAGCCACACCGCCACCGGGAACGGCCCCTCCCCGGCCGGTACGTGCAGGTCCAGCAGCAGCGGGCGGAAACCGGTGCGCAGCGCGTAGCTGACACCGTGCCGGGAGAGGCCGCCGTACGGCGAGGGGACGGGGGCGACCGGAGGCAGAGAGAGATCCATGACGGCCCCGAGCACCCGCCTCCCACCGTTCATTCCCGTCCGGCGGGACGTCTCACAGGCCGAACAGCCGGGCCGCGTTGTCGTGGCAGACCGCGCGCAGCCAGGCGGGGCCGAGGTCGAGGCGTTCCAGGGCGCGGAGCTGGTGCAGGTAGGGGTAGGGGATGTTGGGGAAGTCGGTGCCGAGCAGGACGCGGTCGCCGCGGTCGGCGAGGCGGGGGAGCAGTGCGCGGGGGAAGGGCATGAAGTCCTCGGTGAAGTCGGTGAACGCCATGGTGGTGTCCAGGTGCACCCGCGGGTACCGGTCGGCCAGGTCGAGGAACTCGCGGTACTCGGGCATGCCCAAGTGGGCGATCACCAGCGGCAGTTGCGGGTGCCGGGCCAGGGCGCGGGCGATCGGCTCCGGCCCGGTGTGCTTGCCGGGGGCGGGACCGGAGCCGCAGTGGATCACCACGGGCGTCCCGGCTTCCGCCAGCAGCCCCCACACCTCGTCCAACCGGTCGTCCGCCGGGTCGTAGCCGCCGACCTGCACGTGCGCCTTGAACACCCGCGCCCCGGCGTCCAGCGCCTCCCGGACGTATGCCCCGGCCCCGTCCTCCGGGAACAGCGTCGCGGTGTGCAGGCAGTCGGGCGTGCGGGCCGCGAACTCCGCCGCCCAGCCGTTCAGCCAGCGCGCCATGCCCGGCTTGTGCGGGTACAGCATTGCGGTGAACGCCCGCACTCCGAACTCCCGCAGCAGCGCGGTCCGTTCGGCCTCGCCGTGCCGGTAGGTGATCGGCCAGCCGCGCTCGCCGATCAGCGGCCCGTTGGCGTCGAAGTACTCCCAGACCTTCCGCAGCACCCGCTCCGGCATGAAGTGCGTATGAATGTCCACCAGCCCCGGCACCCCCAACCCGCCCCAGAACCGGCGCACCTCCGCCGCCTCCGCCGACCCTGCCTCCCGCACGGACTCCATCCCGACTCCTCCCGCGGCCGAACCCGCCAACGGGACGATCATGCCGCACCCCCGCAACCCGCCCGCACCCCCGTACGCCGCCCGCGCACCTCCGTCGAACGGGCCCGGGGAAGGTAATCCGCTCGCCGCCACCGCCTCCGGCTGGCAGGGTCGGAGCCATGGGAGACATGGGGATCAAGGGGTTCGACCGGGCACCGCTGGCCGGGCTCGACGCGGTGCGGGACGCGCACGGGGCACTGCTGGCGGGGCTGGCGGGCCGCCGGCTGACCGGGTCGGCGGTGGTGCGCTTCGCCGAGGACGGGGAGTGGTTCGCGGACTGCCCGGTGGTGCTGGAGTTCGACGGACGGCAGGTCGAACTGTGCCACTGGAAGCTGGACGAGCTCTCGATCGGCTGGGACACGATCGACACCACGGCGCCCATCGAGGGCTGGGAGTGGAACGACCACACCCCCCGCTGGTCGCGCCACGACGAACTACTCGACGACCTGACCGGCCGCGAACTGCACGAGACCGCCCTGCTGGAGTGGCGGCCCGCCGACCGCGCGGACCTGGCGGCCGGCACGGTGGCGGTCGAGTTCCTCTTCACCGGCGGCACCCGGCTGCGGATCGTCAACGCACTCGACGAGAACCGGATCGAACGCGGCCCGGCCCACCCCTACTACCGCCGCCACCGCCTCTGACTACCCGATTCGGTAGAGATCTCAGGTTGCGGTGGTGACCTGCGGTTTTGTTGCCGTGAGTTGGCAGGCGTTCTCGTATTCGACGGGCGGGACGCGGCCTGTCCCACCGGGGAGTCGGCGGTGGTTGTACCGGCCGACCTGATCGGGTGCCCGTTCGGGGGACGGGTCGGGGACGGTGGTGACGACGCGCTTGCCGCGGACGGCTCCGGTAGTGCCGAACTCGCGCGTCAGCCGCTCGACGGTGCACCGGGCCGCCACGTGGCCCAGGCGGTTCGGCTCGCGCCAGATCTTGCGGGCGCCGCAGACCCGGAAGTTGTCCTCGTAGACCTTGTGTCGATCAGTTCTCTCGGTTCTGCGTCACGGCGCCAACGGGCAGACTCGGCACGGTTGTTGAAAGCGTAGTAGGCGGAGGGGGCAACGCTGCAGCCGTGCTCGGTCAGCACGCGGCAGATCGGCTCAACGCCGCCGAAGCGGCCCCGGTGCCCGTCGACGAACGCTACGGGCGCAGGCGCGGCCGGTCGGGCTCGGCCGCGAGGAAACCCGCCGCAGCCTTGAGGATCTCGTTCGCCTGCTTCAGCTCGGCGGTCTCCTTCTTCAGCGCCTCGATCTGCGCGGACTCCTCCGTCGTCGTCCCCGGGCGCTGCCCGGGGTCGACCTGCTCGCGTCGGACTCGGGGCGGTTCACCAGGCATCACGAACGCTCGTGGTCTCGTAATGCGCAGGTCTACCGCCTCGATCTGTCGCTTCCTAGAGGATGAACGCGGTTGGGTCTTCCGGCTGTTCGGGGTCGAGGCCGCGGTGGGGGTGGTAGGCCCCGTTCCAGAGGAGGAGGTTGCCGATGAGGGGTTCGGCGAGGCCTGCGGTGAGGGCTGCGGTGGCTTCGTGGCGGGGGAGTTGGGCGATGTGGGGTTGGAGGCGGCGCAGGGGTTCGGGGCCGCAGGGGTAGGGGGATTTGAGGGCGGCGATGTCGGCTTCGACGGCGGGGCGGTCGGCTTCGTCGCGGATGACGACGACGGGCTGATGGTGGGTGTCGTCGATCATGCGGAAGGCGTCGTGGACGGCGGGGAAATCGAGTCGGGTGCGCAGGGTGTCGATGTGGGCGCCCATGGCGGCGGGGCCGCTGCCCTGGAGGGTGTAGCGCAGCGGGTAGTACCGGTTGAGGGCGTCCAGGTCGTCGGGGTCGGCAAGGTCGGGGCCGAAGTGGGCGGCGGTGGCTTCGAGGGCGGCTTTGTAGACGTTGTCGCGGGGCTGCCCGGCGTCGTCGATGTGGAAAACAACGACGGTGCCTCTGTCCTGGTGGCCTTCGCGGTTACAGCGTCCGGCTGCCTGCTGGAGGGATTCGGCCGGCGCCCAGGCGCGGAAGACCTGGGGGAAGTCGAGGTCGACGCCCGCCTCGATCAGCTGGGTGGACACGACGTGGACCCCTTCGTCGTTCTCCAACAGCGCGCGGACGCGCCCGATGGTGGCGGCGCGGTGCTCGGCGGTCATCCTCGTGGACAGGTGCAGCACCGGGCCTTCGCCGACCCGTTCCTCCAGGAGGCGGTGCAGGTGGGCGGCGTCCTTCGTGGTGTTCACCACCGTCAGGGTCTGCCCTCCGCTGCGCCGGCCGATCTCGTCGGCCATCGACTCCCAGGTGACGCCCGCCTCGGTGCGCCAGTCGTAGCTGACGCGTCGCAACTCCTCGAACAACCCGGCCGCTTCGTGGACGAGTTGGCGGCGCGGAAGGCCGCCGAGCTGGGCGAGATGCCAGAAGTCCGGCTGGGTGGCGGAGGCGAGGACGACGGTGGTGCCGAAGTGCTCGACCAGGTGGCGCAGGCCGCTGAGGATCGGCACCAGGAGCCGGTCGGGCAGCGCCTGCACCTCGTCCAGGACCACCACCGCACCCGCCAGCCGGTGGACCTTGCGCATCGCGGCGGGCCGGTTCGAGAACAGCGACTCGAAGAGCTGGACGGTGGTGGTGACCACGAACGGCGCGTCCCAGTTCTCCGCGGCGGTCCGCGCCCAGGCCGCGTCGGCGCCGTCGAGGTCGACGGAGCTGTGGTGCTCCAGGACGGTCCGCGGCAGACCCGGGTCCTCGGGGTCGAGCATCTCGCGGTAGGTGCGGGCGTTCTGCTGGGTGATGCTCGTGTAGGGGACGGCCACCACCACCCGCCGGTGCCCGTGCGCGGCGGCGTGGTGCAGGGCGAAGCCGGCGGAGCTGAACGTCTTCCCGGCGCCGGTGGGCGCGGGCAGCACGTACATGCCGGGCGCGCTGGTCGCCGCGCCCACCACCTCCTCGTACACCCGTTCGCGGATGCCGTCGATCTTCGAGGGACGGCGCCGGGAGAGGGCCTTGCACCTACGCTCCTCGAACACCGCGGCCAACTGCGCCATGTCGGCGTCCGCCCGTACCTGCACGGGCGTGTCGGTGAAGTGGGCGCCGGTGTCGAGGAAGTCGGCGTCCACCACACAGCTGAACAGCATCCGCACCAGCAGGTCACGAGCGAGAGCCCCGTCCGGGCCCTTCAACGCGGACACCCAGGCAGGCAGGGGGACGCGCCCAGACGGAACGATCTCGGGGACGTCGGCCGCAGTGCGGGTGATCGCCTCCTCGATCAGCTTCTGGTCCGGATGAGTACCGGACTTGACGGCCTGGACGAGGTCCTTCACCTTCTGGTGGGTAGGCAGTCCGCCATGGTGCCCCTGCACGACGGCGCCGAACGGAACCCCGGCGTGCGAGGCGGCCAGCCACGCACCGGCCTCCTTGTGGGGGACACCGACCCCGCGCTTGTGCCGCTCCGCCCCGTCCAGACCGTGCTGCCAGGCGCAGGAGCCCTTCCCGACGTCGTGGACCAGCGCCAGGTACTCGGCCAACTCGCCTGCCCCGAACACCGATCCGAACCGGCGGGCCAGAGCAGCGGATCCCCGGAGATGATCCTCCAGAGTGTGGCGGGCACCTGATACGTTTCGGCTGTGGGCCCAGAGCGGCACCACCGCGCTGCTTGAACCCTCCATAGCGACTGCTGTGTTCACAGCCGGACCGTAGCGCCGCGGGCTGACATCTGGGGCCGGCGGTTCGGAACCCCAAGCATGCAGCCGACATGCGGATCGCACCGAAGCAGAATGCCCGAACTCTGCGGATTTATCCGCCCGCATGTCGTACAGGAACGCAGTCCATCAGCGGAAACCGCTGGTTGGCTGGTGTGGCGGTCGCCCTCCGGGGCGGCCGAGGATCGAAACTTGAACAAGGCTTCTCCCGTTGGTGGTTGGCGATCCGGGTGGCGGTCGCCCTCCGGGGCGGCCGATGGTGGTTGGCGATCCGGGTGGCGGTCGCCCTCCGGGGCGGCCGAGGATCGAAACCCTCGCGGTCAACGTCTTGGAATGCAAGCATCATCAGGTGGCGGTCGCCCTCCGGGGCGGCCGAGGATCGAAACGGGATCATGTGTTGCGGCACCGAATCACCGGCGCTCTGGTGGCGGTCGCCCTCCGGGGCGGCCGAGGATCGAAACTTCGCGGAGAGCGCGCGCATGGTGCTCCGGGCCTAGTGGCGGTCGCCCTCCGGGGCGGCCGAGGATCGAAACCCGCTCCGCCGGGAGGACTACCGATGAACACGCACCCGGTGGCGGTCGCCCTCCGGGGCGGCCGAGGATCGAAACTCCAGGGTCCTCGCGCGGCGCGCGTAGTCGCCGGCCACGTGGCGGTCGCCCTCCGGGGCGGCCGAGGATCGAAACTCGACACCTAGAAGTCACCTTGTCCGAAACCACCACGTGGCGGTCGCCCTCCGGGGCGGCCGAGGATCGAAACTTCGCCAGCGCGGTGCCGTTGCGGTCGGTGCGGACGTGGCGGTCGCCCTCCGGGGCGGCCGAGGATCGAAACAGCAGGAGCAGCAGCGGGAGCAGGCCGACCTCGCCCTGGTGGCGGTCGCCCTCCGGGGCGGCCGAGGATCGAAACTCATCGCCCAGGTCGGTGAGGTGCAGGCTCTGCACGGTGGCGGTCGCCCTCCGGGGCGGCCGAGGATCGAAACCTCTACGCCGGGGGGCTGTGGGCCATCCCCGGCACCTGTGGCGGTCGCCCTCCGAGGCGGCCGAGGATCGAAACTTCTTCGGCGTCATCATTTTTCCTCGTGCTGGCAGAAGTGGCGGTCGCCCTCCGGGGCGGCCGAGGATCGAAACCCGTTGAACGAGGTGGAGCCGGACCAGTTGGCGCCGGTGGCGGTCGCCCTCCGGGGCGGCCGAGGATCGAAACCTCGGTGAGCGTGCCGGCCTGGCCCTGTGTTTGGTGGCGGTCGCCCTCCGGGGCGGCCGAGGATCGAAACGGGTTGTCCTGCAGCACCTGGCGCAGCTGCGCCACGCGTGGCGGTCGCCCTCCGGGGCGGCCGAGGATCGAAACTGCTGGGCCGTCGTGGTCTCCTCGAACGGGATGCCGAGTGGCGGTCGCTCTCCGGGGGTGGCCGAGGATCGAAACGCCGACACCGCGATCAGCGCCTGCGGCTCGTCCAGGTGGCGGTCGCCCTCCGGAGCGGCCGAGGATCGAAACATCTCGACCGGCGACTCCGATCAGCGCATCGCCGTCGTGGCGGTCACTCTCCGATGCGACCGAGGATCGCAACGACAAGAAGGTATCGGGGGCGTGGCTGGTGGATCTCTCGTGGCGGTCGCCCCTCGGGGTGGCCGAGAGTCCTAGCTCCGATGCCGAGGTTCAGGCACCGCAGGAGGCCCGATGGTGAGCAGTCAGATGATCTCCGTCGATAAATAAACTATCCGATCAATATCGATCAAGAAATGACTGAAGTGAGTCGGATTATTGTTTTGATCTGTCTCGTTCCTTCTTTTCTTGTTCTTCCTTCGTTGCTGTTGCTTGCAATTGATCGAAACCTTTCGGCGGTCGAGCTGCCAGGTGATTCTGCAGCTTGTCCTGGTGTCGGTGGCCGGGTTTATGGTCTCTGCGATGTATGCAGCCGGGTCGGCTTCATGTCCATTGCGTGAAAGGGTAGTTGTGGTGACTGGAAGGGTTGAGATGGCGGGGGAGCGGGATGCTCTGGCCCGCCGCCGGGGGAACGGGGGGTGGGTGTTCCCGGATCTGGTGGCGGAGGTGTGGGGGCCTCTTGCGTGTTTCACCAGGCCGGAGTTGAAGGCGGAGCGGGTGAGTTATCCGGTGATGACACCCTCGGCCGCGGTGGGGGTGCTGGAGGCGATCTATTGGAAGCCGGAGTTCCGTTACGTGGTGCGGGCGATCGAGGTGCTGCGGCCTATTCGGTGGATGCAGGTGCGCCGCAACGAGGTGAAGTCGGTCGTCACGGCGAAGAAGGTGCAGGAGCTCCAGTCGACCCCGGGGGCCCGGTACGACGTGGAGGAGGACCGGGATCAGCGGAACACGATGGCGCTGGCGGACGTGGCCTACCGGATCCGGGCACAGATCGTTCTGGCCCGGCACGCGAACGCGCCGGAGGAGAAGTACCGGGAGCAGTTGCGGCGCCGGGTCGATCGGGGGGCGTGCTTCTCGCAGCCGTTCCTGGGGTGCCGGGAGTTCAGCGCGTCGTTCGGGCCCGCGACGGACGCGCCCGCGTTGGCGGGGCGGACGGAGGAGTTGGGGGTGATGCTGCACTCGATCGTCTACACCCCCAAGGGCGAGCGCTACCGGTGGTTCCGGGCACGGCTGGTGGACGGGGTGATGGAGGTGCCCGAGGAGCCGTTGTCCGCGGACGCGGTGGCGATGCCGTCGGCGCCGTGGCGTGCTGGCAGCGAGGGGTGAGGGGGTGCTGCTGCAGCGGTTGACCGAGCAGGCCGGACGGCTGGAGGGCCTGCCGCCGGAGTTCTACAGGTACCGGCAGATCGACTGGGTGTTGATGGTCACGACGGGCGGCGCGGCCCCGGAGCTGGTGGACCGCAGGCCACCGGCGAAGTCCAGGGCCGAGGCGGTCGTCGAGGCGGTGCCCTACGTGCAGCGCTCGGGGACGAAGGTGCCGCCGTTCCTGGTGGTGGACACGGCGGAGTTCGTCCTGGGGCGTGCGCGCGGCGCCACCGACGAGGAGGGGCCGGCGGAGAAGGACGTCGCGGAGGCGGCCCGCCGGCGGGGCGAGTACCTGGCGCTGTTGCGCCGCTGGGTGGCCGAGGCGTCCGACGAACCGTCGGCCGCCCTGGTGCTCGACGTGCTGACCCAGGGCGTCCCGGCGGACAAGAGGTGGGAGGAACTGGAGGCCCGACACACCGTCGCGGTGCTCGTGGACGGCCGGTGGCTGCACGAACGCGCTTCGGTGCGGGAGTTGTGGGCCCGTGTGGTGCGCGAGCGCAAAGGCGCCGGCGGCGGGCAGCAGGAGCTGTGCCTGGTCTGCGGGGAGCCGGGCGACCTGCTGTCGACGATCCCCGAGCCGATCAAGAAGGGCGCGATCCCTTCGGTCGGCGGTAGCAACGAGGCCCAGCTGATCAGCGTCAACTCGCCCGCGCAGGGGCGCGGCGCAGCCACCAAGCTGGTCAACACCCCGGTGTGCGACCGCTGCGGAGGCCGCGCGATGGCCGCCCTCAACAACATGCTCGCCTCCGACAGCCACCGCCGCTCCCTGGGCGACGGCGTCCTGCTGTGGTGGACCCGCGAACCACTGGGCGAGGCGCTCTTCGAACTCGTCGACGACAACGACCCGGACCCGCAGGCCATTGCCCACCTCATCGACAGCCTCCACCACAGACCCGACCCGGCCACCGCAGACCGCATCGAACCCAACGACTTCTACGCCCTCACCCTGGGCCTGAACAACGCCCGCACCGTGGTGCGCGAATGGCTCGACATCCCCGTCCAGACGGTCAAGGCCAACCTCGGCGCCTGGTTCGAGGACCACGGCGTCTTCGACGGCTGGCGCGGCACCACCCGCTACCTTCCCCTGTGGCTGCTCGCCCTCGCCACCGGCCGCCACAACGGCACCCAGTACGCCAAAGGCACCGCACCGCGCGGCATCGAACGCGAACTCCTGCGCACCGCACTGCACCGCACCCCGCCCCCGGCGCACCTGCTGCCGCACCTGCTCCAGCGCATCCGCGCCGACCACCGCATCGACGCCCCGCGCACCGCCCTGTTGCGCCTCGCCCTCAACCGCTCCCACGATCGAACGGACCGCCCGATGCCCAGGCTCGACCCCGACAGCACCGATCCCGCCTACCTGTGCGGGCGGGCGTTCGCCGTCCTCGAGGCGATCCAGACGGCTGCGCTGCCGGACGTGAAGGCCACCATCGGCGACAAGTACTTCGGCACCGCGATGACCGCCCCGGCCGCCGTCCTGGCCAACCTCCGCCACGGAGCCAACGCCCACCTCAAGCGCCTGCGCCGCGACAAGAAGGGTGCCCACTACGTCCTGAACGAGCGGCTGGCCCAGGTCTTCGGAGCTTTCACCGACGACCTCCCCACCCACCTGTCGCCCCGCGAGCAGGCCCGCTTCGTCATCGGCTACGAGCAGCAGCGCGCCGCCGACTTCGTCGCCAGGGCCGCGGCGAAAGCCGAGAAGGCCGCCAAGTCCGCCGCGAACAGCCCCGACGAGCCTGCCTCCTGACTCTGCGCCACCACCGTCCGCACCGCACCCCCTATTGGAGAACGAGACCCTCATGACCGTCGAAGCCCACCTCGACCCCACCCGCAAGCAGGACTTCGTGTTCTTCGTCGAGGCCGTCGACAGCAACCCCAACGGTGACCCTGACGCGGGCGGAAGCCCCCGCACCGACCCGGTCTCCGGGCAGGGCCTGATCACCGACGTCGCCATCAAGCGCAAGATCCGCAACACCGTCGCCATGCTCAACCAGCACCAGCCCAAGCCCGGTTACGACATCTACGTCGAAGCGGGCGTCGCCCTCAACAGCCAGCACGAACGCGCCTACACCGCCCTCGGTCCCAAGACCCAGCAGGCCGACGCCCGCACCTGGATGTGCCAGACCTTCTACGACATCCGCATGTTCGGTGCCGTCATGAGCACCGGTAAGAAGCCCGCCGGACGCGTCCAAGGCCCGATGCAGCTCACCTTCTCCCGCTCCATCGACCCGATCACCCCCCTGGAGATCGGTATCACCCGCGTCACCCCCACCAAGCAGGAAGACGTCGACGCCTTCAACAACCCCACCGAGGACAAGAAGGGCAAGGAGACCGAGATGGGCACCAAGCACATCGTCCCCTACGCCCTCTACCGCGGCAGCGGCCACTTCAGCGCCCCCCTCGCCGCCCGCACCGGCGTCACCAGCGACGACCTCGCCATGTTCTGGCGCGCCTTCCAGCTCATGTTCGAACACGACCGCGCCGCCGCCCGCGGCAGCCTCGCCCTGCGCGGCCTCTACGTCTTCACCCACGACGATGCCTTCGGCCGCCTGCCCGCCCACACCCTCTTCGACCGCATCCGCATCAAGCAGCTCCACGACGCCACCGCCCGCAACATCACCGACTACGGCCCCGTCGACATCGACGACACCGGACTCGCCGAAGCCGGCGTCACCTTGAAGTGCCTCGTCGACCCCAACGAAGCCTTCCCCCGCCCCCTCGGATGAGCACCCCCGCACGCCCGCCAGGGGAGAGCGGCCAACCCCAACTCCAGGTCGCCCTCTCCTGGCTGGAGCACTACACCTACTGCCCCCGCCAATGCGCTCTCATCGTCCTCGAAGACGCCTTCACCGACGACGCCGCCACCACCCGCGGGACCCTCCTCCACCAACGCGTCGACACGCCGGGCAACAAGGGTCGCGGCACCGTCCGCACCCTGCACGCCCTCCCCGTCTGGCACGACGACCTGGGCCTCACCGGTACCTGCGACACCGTCGAACTCCACGACAACGGCACCATCCTGCCCGTCGAACACAAATCAGGCCGCTATCACCCGCACGGCCCCGCCGACGTCCAAGCCGCCGCCCAAGCCATCTGCCTGCAACAGATGTTCCAACGCCCCGTCCCCCAAGCCGCCGTCTACTCCGCCGCCGACCGACGCCGCCACACCGTCACCATCATCCCCGAACTCCACCAACGCGTCCTCACCACCACCCGAGCGGTCCGCGAACTCCTCACCACCCGTCAACTCCCGCCGCCCCCACCCGACAACCGGCCCTGCCGACGCTGCTCCATGGCCGGCACCTGCATTCCCAGCGTCCTCACCCGCACCCGCCACTACCAGCACGCCCTCAACGACCTCTACACCCTCCCCGACGAAGAACCCACACGCCCATGACCCTCGAGCTCCTCAACACCCTCTACGTCCAAACCCAAGGCACCGACCTCCGCCTCGACCAGGACACCCTTCGCATCCACCTCCCCGACACCCCCGGTCGCAAAACCCTCCCCCTGCGCCGCCTCGACGCCATCGTCGTCTACGGCCACATCAACCCCTCCACCGAACTCCTCACCCGCTGCGCCCAGGACGCCCGTCCCGTCACCTGGATGACCCGGGGCGGCCGCTTCCAAGCCCGCCTCGAAGGCCCCGTCCGCGGCAACGTCCTCCTGCGCCACGAACAGCACCGAGCCCACACCGACCCCGCGCAACGACTCGGCATCGCCCGCAGCACCGTCGCGGGCAAGATTCGCAACAGCCGCTGGGTCCTGCTCCGAGCCGCCCGCGACAGCAAAACCGATGCTCAGACCCGCATCCGCGAAGCGGCCGCCAAACTCGCCGAAGGACTCGCCGACACCCAGAACGCGGACTCACTGGACACCCTGATGGGCATCGAAGGCAACGCCGCCCGCCACTACTTCGCCGGACTCCGCGACATCCACCGCCCCACCGACGAGATTCCCGCCTTCACCCACCGCAACCGGCGCCCGCCCACCGACCCCGTCAACGCCACCCTCTCCTTCACCTACGGACTCCTGCGCAACCTCGTCCACGGCGCCATAGAACAAGTCGGCCTCGACCCCTACATCGGCTTCCTCCACGGCCTGCGCCCCGCCAAACCGGCCCTCGCCCTCGACCTGATGGAAGAGTTCCGCCCCGTCCTGGCCGACCGCTTCGCCCTCACCCTCCTCAACCGCCGCGAACTGAGGGCCCACCACTTCGAAACCCTCGCCGGAGGAGCCGTCAACCTCACCGAAGACGGCCGCAAAACCCTCCTCGCCGCATGGCAGGAATGGAAGACCCAGCCCTGGGAACACCCGACCGCCGGCCGCACGATCCCCGCCGCACTCCTGCCCGTCATGCAGTGCCGCATCCTCGCCCGCCACATTCGAGGAGACCTCCCCGGCTACCTCCCCTGGATGGCCAGCTGATGGACCTCCTGCTCACCTACGACGTCGATACCACCACCCCTGAAGGCCGCCGCCGACTCCGGAAAGTCGCCAAACTCTGCGAAGGCCACGGCCTACGAGTCCAGAAGTCCGTTTTCGAGATCGTCGCCACCGACATCGACCTCCTCCACCTCCTGGACGACATCGGCAAGACGATCGACACGGACACCGACAGCATCCGGATCTACCGGCTCCCCCACAACGGCTTCAACGACGTACGGACACTGGGCACCGCCCGGATCCAACCCCACCGCGAGGACTTGGTCCTGTGACAGCCATGGGTTCGGAACCCCAAGCACACACGCAACACGCAGATCGCACCGAATCGTAATGCCTGAATTGAGCGGAATCGACCAGTGAACAAGACCTGGATTGCCCTCGCCCACGAAGGGTTCCCCCTGGTCGTCCGCCGTGGCGGTCGTCCTTCGGGACGGCCGAGGATCGCAACTGCGTTGTCGTCACGAACGGCCCAACGAGCACGGCGTGGTGGCGGTCGTCCTTCGGGACGGCCGAGGATCGCAACCGCCTGTACGACTTGGCGGAGTCGCTGCCCACCGCCGTGGCGGTCGTCCTTCGGGACGGCCGAGGATCGCAACTTTCATGCCCGAACTTACCGCAGAACAGCGGAAATTCGTGGCGGTCGTCCTTCGGGACGGCCGAGGATCGCAACCACCACGGGTCGTCCTTGGGCGGTTCGCCCTTGGCGGCGTGGCGGTCGTCCTTCGGGACGGCCGAGGATCGCAACGACATCCCCCTCGCCACCGCCACCGCCGGCCTCACCGTGGCGGTCGTCCTTCGGGACGGCCGAGGATCGCAACCCGTAGCCCCAGACGCCATGGAACGAGCTGGGCTCGCTGGTGGCGGTCGTCCTTCGGGACGGCCGAGGATCGCAACAGCGCGAGGTCGCAGGCGTGTTCGGCGCGGATGGAGGTGGCGGTCGTCCTTCGGGACGGCCGAGGATCGCAACCAGAGCATCTCCGTCGTCGACACGATCACCGCCGCCGGTGGCGGTCGTCCTTCGGGACGGCCGAGGATCGCAACTCATCGAGGAGCAGCGCTTCGAACCGGGCGGGCAGGGGTGGCGGTCGTCCTTCGGGACGGCCGAGGATCGAAACACCAGACCGTCGCTGAGGGCGTCGCCCATGGTCAGGTGGCGGTCGTCCTTCGGGACGGCCGAGGATCGCAACTCCAGGAGGCGGGTCAGCACGGTCAGCGCGTCGGAGCGTGGCGGTCGTCCTTCGGGACGGCCGAGGATCGCAACACCCTCATCCGCGGCGTCGCCCCCGACACCGCCCGCGTGGCGGTCGTCCTTCGGGACGGCCGAGGATCGCAACCGGCACACCCACGCCTTGGCCCGCGCCGCCGCCCGCCGTGGCGGTCGTCCTTCGGGACGGCCGAGGATCGCAACGAGTTGACCGTCACAGGGCTGCTCCAGGAGGACGGCGGTGGCGGTCGTCCTTCGGGACGGCCGAGGATCGCAACAACGCCACTCGGCCGGCGGCGGCAACGGCGAGCAGCAGTGGCGGTCGTCCTTCGGGACGGCCGAGGATCGCAACTCCTGCCCCTCGATCTGGACGTCCCCGGCCGTCGGGGCGTGGCGGTCGTCCTTCGGGACGGCCGAGGATCGCAACCCAGCCGGTGCGGGTGAGCAGGGTGTCGATGTCGATGTGGCGGTCGTCCTTCGGGACGGCCGAGGATCGCAACCTGAACAAGCGTCAGCCGTAGACTGACGGCACGACGGGTGGCGGTCGTCCTTCGGGACGGCCGAGGATCGCAACGCCGTCGGCCTCGCCCACCTGGCGCAGCCCGGCCCGTGTGGCGGTCGTCCTTCGGGACGGCCGAGGATCGCAACCTGTTGATGACGAGCGGCTGGCCGTTGCCGTCCGTGGTGGCGGTCGTCCTTCGGGACGGCCGAGGATCGCAACCGCAAGTCCAGCCACAGCAACGGGGACGGAAACTGCGTGGCGGTCGTCCTTCGGGACGGCCGAGGATCGCAACGCGTCGATCTCCGACCAGTTGTCCAGCAGTTCCTGCGGTGGCGGTCGTCCTTCGGGACGGTCGAGGATCGCAACTACGACACGCTCGTCGGCCGGACGATCACCGACGAGGTGGCGGTCGTCCTTCGAGACGGCCGAGGATCGCAACACCATGAACTCCCGCGTGGACATGCGGGAGATCTGGGTGTGGCGGTTGTCCTTCGGGACGGCCGAGGGCTGCAACCGGGGACGGGCTGTCGGCCTGGTTTTATTGCGCGAGTCGAAGCTGACGTCCCGTTGTATCAGGTCAGCATGAGTTTGAGTGCGGCCTGCTCCACACACCCGTACCTGGGAATCCAAGTCTCTTGAGCCACAGCAGCGCTAGCCGCGCAACGAGGTCGGTTGACCCACGCGGGCGGTCGAACCGATCTTTCGGAGAATATGACCTGGACAGCTCTTTGTTCAGGTCATGGTGGTGGACGGTAGTCGGTGGCGTGGCCAGGGGTGTCTGGGCGCGAGGTCTGCCGCCCTGGATCCCTTCACTCGTCCTATGTGTTCAGGTACGCTCTCGTCACCGGATGGGCGGACGTAGAAGCCGAGGTTCTCCGGCAGCTCCACCGCGTCCACCCAGTCGGGCAGCGGCGGCAGCGCCGTCCCCTGCCCCAGCAGCACCGTCCGCACCCCGTGCTGCGCCCCGTCCTGGGCGGCCACCGAGGCGAGCAGCGCGGCGAGTTCGGCGGGCCGGTCGCCCATGGTCAGTACCACCACGCCGAGTGTCGGTTCCATGCGGTCGTGTCCCTTCGCGCGCCTGCCGGTCCGGCCCACCGTAGCGGTTGCCCAGCGCACAGGGGCGGTCACCCGTCGAGGGGCCGCTGCCGGTGCGCGGTCCCGGGACCGGTGGCCGCCCCGCATTGCGGCCCGTCCGGCCCGCGGAGACGCTGGACGCAGCGGGCGGCACGCCCGTCCGCGTGAGCCGAGGAGGCCACCGGTGAAGTTCATCCAGATCATCGAGTACCGGACCGGGCGGATCGACGCGTTCAACGAGCTGCTGGACGAATGGGTCGCCAAGAACGAGGGCCACCGCCTCGCGGTGCGCGCCCTGCAGACCAGGGACCGCGACGGCACCGACACCTACCTGAACATCGTGGAGTTCCCCTCGTACGAGGTGGCGATGGAGAACTCGCAGCGCCCCGATACCGCCGAGTTCGCGGCCCGCGCCGCCGAGTTGTGCGACGGCCCGCCCACCTTCCGCAACCTGGACGTGATCGGCGACCGCACCCTGCTCGACTGAGCCCGCCGAACTCCCGAACCCCCGCTCGACGCTCGACCGGATCCCGCGAGCAGGGCTGGCCAACCGGGCCCCCGGCCGCACAGCATGGGTACCCGTCGGTACCGTCCGGTCCCAGGAGGCCACCTTGTCGCACGAGCCGCACGCCCCGCACGCCCCGCACGCGCCGCAGCCGCACGCCCCGCACGAGTCCGCCGCCCCCCTCCCGCCGCTCAGCTACTCCTCCGGCCCGGCCGCCGCCCCGCTGCTCGGCGACACCATCGGCGCGAACCTCGACCGCGCGGTGCGGGCCTTCCCGGAGCGGGAGGTGCTGGTCGAGTGCGCCACCGGCCGGCGCTGGACGTACGCCGAGTTCGCGGCCGACGTGGACGCGGTGGCGCTCGGGCTGCGCGCGCGGGGCGTCGGCACGGGCGACCGGGTGGGCATCTGGGCGCCCAACCGGGCCGAGTGGACGCTCACCCAGTACGCCACCGCCCGGCTCGGCGCGATCCTGGTGACGATCAACCCGGCGTACCGCGCGCACGAGTTGGCGTACGTGCTGGACCAGGCGGGCGTGCGGCTGCTGGTGGCGGCCGAGCGGTTCAGGACCTCCGACTACGCGGCGATGATCGCCGAGGTGCGTCCACGCTGCCCGGAGCTGGCGGACGTGGTGCTGCTGGACGGCCCGGACTGGCCGGAGCTGCTGGCCGCCGGGCGGGCCCGCGAGCGGGACGGCGGCCGGGAGGAACTCGCGGCGATCGAGCGGGAGTTGAGCGCGGACGACCCGATCAACATCCAGTACACCTCGGGCACCACCGGCTTCCCGAAGGGCGCGACGCTCTCGCACCACAACATCCTGAACAACGGCTACTTCGTCGGCGAGCTGTGCAACTACACCGAGCAGGACCGGATCTGCCTCCCGGTGCCGTTCTACCACTGCTTCGGGATGGTGATGGGCAACCTCGCCGCCACCTCGCACGGCGCCTGCACGGTGATCCCGGCCCCGGCCTTCGACGCGGCCACCACGCTGGCCGCGGTGGCCGCCGAGCGGTGCACCTCGCTGTACGGGGTGCCGACCATGTTCATCGCCGAGCTCGCCGACCCGGGCTTCGACGGGTACGACCTGTCCAGCCTGCGCACCGGCATCATGGCGGGCGCCCCGTGCCCGGCCGAGGTGATGAAGGGCGTGCGGGAGCGGATGGGCATGGCGGAGGTGTCGATCTGCTACGGCATGACGGAGACCTCCCCGGTCTCCACCCAGACCCGGGCCGACGACCCGGTCGAGCGCCGGGTCTCCACCGTCGGCCGGGTCGGGCCGCACCTGGAGGTCAAGGTGGTCGACCCGGAGACCGGCCGCACCCTCCCGCGCGGCGAGCCCGGCGAACTGTGCACCCGCGGCTACTCGGTGATGCTCGGCTACTGGGCGGAGCCGGCCAGGACCGCCGAGGTGGTCGACGCCGCCCGCTGGATGCACACCGGCGACCTGGCGGTGATGGACGAGGAGGGGTACCTGTCGATCACCGGCCGGATCAAGGACATGGTGATCCGCGGCGGCGAGAACGTGTACCCGCGCGAGATCGAGGAGTTCCTGTACACCCACCCGGACGTGCTCGACGTCCAGGTGATCGGGGTGCCCGACACCAGGTACGGCGAGGAGCTGATGGCCTGGGTGCGGATGCGCGAGGGCGCGCCGCCGCTCACGGCCGAGGCGGTGCGCGCATTCTGCACCGGACGGCTGGCCCACTTCAAGATCCCGCGCTACGTGCACGTGGTCGAGGAGTTCCCGATGACGGTCACCGGCAAGGTCCGCAAGGTCGAGATGCGCGAGCTGGCGGTGGCCGTCCTGGCGGGGGAGGGCGCCGCCGCCCGCTGACGCGCGTCGACCCGCGCCGACCAGCGGGTTCCCGGAGGCCGGATCCCGCCAGGGGTCCGGCCTCCGCGCGCGCCGTCCGGCACGGAAGCTGTCGCAGGTCTTGACGCCCACTTTTCTCATACGTTAAATCTCGGCGTGAAGTAAGCGGACGTGGTCTGTGGCTGACGCCGAGTCAGTGCGCCGCCCGGGCCCGCCGCCGTCCCCCTCCCGGATCCCACCAGACGGGTGTGCACCCCCATGAACCGAGCTCCCCGGTCCCGCAGATACGGCCTCGCGGCAGCCGCCGCGACCGCCCTCGTCGCGGCCCTCGTCGCCCCCACCACCCAGGCCGCCGCGGCCCCCGTGCCGCCCGGCGGCGGCAGCCTCGGCGAGAACGTGATCGTCCTCGACCCGAGCATGCCCAAGGCTCAGGTCCAGGACCGCCTGAACGCCCTCGCCCGGGCCCAGGCCGGCAACGAGTTCGGCCCCCAGCGCTACGCGATCCTGTTCAAGCCCGGCACCTACGGCACCACCGCCGACCCGCTGGTCTTCCCGGTCGGCTTCTACGAGAGCGTGGCCGGCCTCGGCCGCAACCCCGGCGACGTGGTGATCAACGGCTCCGTCAACGTGTACAACCAGTGCGTCGGCGGCGACCAGGCGCAGTGCTACGCCACCACCAACTTCTGGCGCTCGCTCAGCAACCTGACCGTCAACGTCGCGGGCCAGAGCGGCTGTTACGGCAACACCGACTTCTGGGCGGTCTCCCAGGCCGCGCCGCTGCGCCGGGTCCAGCTGAACGGCAACGTGACGCTGATGGACTACTGCACCGGCTCGCCCGCCTGGGCCAGCGGCGGCTTCATCGCCGACTCCAAGTTCACCGGCGCCACCGTGGTCAACGGCTCCCAGCAGCAGTTCTTCACCCGCAACAGCAACCTGGACGGCTGGAGCAACGGCGTCTGGAACCAGGTGTTCTGCGGCACCGAGGGTGCCCCCGCCCAGTCCTTCTCCACCGAGCAGGGCGCCTCTCCCTACACCACCCTCGACACCTGCCCGGTCACCCGCGAAGCCTCCTACCCGTACCTGGACGAGGCCGGAAAGTACCGGGTGTTCGTGCCCGCCGCCCAGCGCGACTCCCGCGGCACCACCTGGGAGAACGGCGGAACCCCGGGCCGCTCGCTCTCCCTGGACGACTTCTTCGTGGTCCGCCCCGGCGCCGACGTCAAGCAGATCAACGCCGCCCTCAAGGCCGGCCGCAACCTGCTGCTCACCCCCGGCGTGTACGAGCTGCCCGAGGCGATCAAGGTCACCCGCCCCGGCACCCAGGTGATCGGCCTCGGCTTCGCCACCCTCGTCCCGACCGACGGCAACGCCGCGATCAAGGTCGACGACGTGGACGGCGTCAACGTCTCCGGCCTGATCGTCGACGCCGGGGAGAAGAAGTCGAAGGTGCTGGTGCAGGTCGGCAACCGGGGGAGCAACGACTCGCACCGCAGCGACCCGATCGCGCTGTCCGACGTGTTCTTCCGGGTCGGCGGCGCGCTGAACGGCGCGGCCGACACCGCGCTGGAGGTCAACAGCGACGACACCCTGATCGACGACGCCTGGATCTGGCGCGCCGACCACGGTACCGGCGGCGGCAGCTGGACCAGCGCCCGCAGCGACACCGGACTGGTCGTCAACGGCGACCGGGTCACCGCCACCGGCCTCGCCGTCGAGCACTTCCAGAAGATCGAGGTGCAGTGGAACGGCGAGCACGGCCAGGTGGTGTTCTTCCAGAACGAGAACCCCTACGACGTGCCCAACCAGGCCGCGTGGATGGCGAACAAGCAGCAGAAGGGCTACCCGGCGTTCGCCGTCGGCCCGAAGGTGAAGACCTTCGAGGGCTGGGGCATGGGCAGCTACTCCTACTTCAACCAGGGCGTCGACATCCGCAACGCGATGGCCTTCCAGGCCCCCGTCACCCCCGGCGTCAAGTTCCACGACCTGCTGACCGTCTTCCTCAACGGCTCCGGCGGCATCGACTCGGTGATCAACGGCACCGGCCGCACCGTCGACCCCTCCTTCGGCGGCCCCAGCAACGTCGTCTCCTACCCGTGACGACCGCCCGCTGACCGACCGAACCCCCCGACCCGGCCCGCCGCGCACTCCGGCCCGAGCGCGCGGCGGGCCGCACCGCGTACCGGCCCCCGAGCCGAACTCCGGGGCCCGTAACGGCAGTTCACTCCCCCCACATCCCCCACCCGTAGCGGAGTCCCCCATGACCGAGCTCAGCCGCCGCAACGCCCTGCTCCTGGCCGCCCTCACGGCCGGCGCCACCGGCCTCACCCTGGCCGGCCCCGCCACCGCCGCCCGGGCCGCCGCCCCCACAGGCCTCGCCTGGGACGCCGACTGGGCGGCCGCCGCGTACGCCGCCGACCCGGCCGCCGCCACCGCCTCCGGCACCGAGGGCGGCCCGTTCGGCCCCGGCGCGGCCTTCGACAACGACGCCGGCACCCGGTTCTCCAGCAACTTCGCCGACGACGCCTGGATCCGGATCGACCTCGGCAGCGTCATCCGGATCACCCAGGTCGTCCTGGTCTGGGAGGCCGCCTACGGCCTCCAGTACGTCGTCGAGGTCTCCCGCGACGGCGCCGCCTGGCAGTCGCTCTACACCGAGAACGCCGGCACCGGCGGCACCACCACCATCCACACCCACCCGCAGCCCGCCCTCGGCCGCCACGTCCGCATGCGCGGCCTGCGGCGCGCCACCCCGTACGGGTACTCGCTGTACGCCTTCCAGGTCTACGGCGGCGCCCCCGCCCCCGCGTCCACCGGCACCGCGAACCTGGCGCTCAACCACCCCGGCTACAGCAACTACTACCAGGACGCCGGCCACACCCCGCTGCACGCCTTCGACGGCGGCGTCCCCGCCGGACTGAGTGGCGACACCACGCGCTGGGCCAGCGACTGGAACGACCACCGCTGGATCTCCGTCGACCTCGGCGCGACCGCCCGGATCACCGCCGTCGACCTGCACTGGGAGTCCGCCTACGCGGTCGACTACCAGCTCCAGGTCTCCGACGACAACCAGAACTGGCGCACCGTCCACCAGCCCACCGCCGCCGAGGTCGCCGCCCGCGACGCGGACATCGGCACCCCCGGCAGCTCGGCCGGCCTGCACGACGCCGTCACCCTGGCCGCCCCCGCCACCGGCCGCTACGTCCGGATGCTCGGCCTGCGCCGCCGCCGGTTCTACAGCCCCGCCCCCTACACCGCCCAATTCGGCTACTCGCTCTACGAGTTCCAGGTCTGGGGCACCGGCGGCAGCGCCGCCGCCGAGTACCCGGCGGCGCCCGTCGAGAGCACCGGCGCCTACCGCACCGTCTTCTTCGACGACTTCGCGGGCACCGGCCTCGACCGCGGCAAGTGGCGGGTGGTGGTCACCGGCTCCACCATGGGCTCGGTCAACGGCGAGTCGCAGGCGTACGTCGACGACGCCAGCACGTTGAAGGTCTCCGACAGCCAACTGCTCATCACCCCGCGCTACCTGCCCGGCGGTTACACCGCCCCCGGCGGCGGCAGCTACAAGTTCACCTCCGCCCGGATCGACACCAGCACCGCCGTCAGGTTCACCTACGGCCGGGTCAGCGCCCGGATCAAGATGCCCGCCGGGCTCGGCCTGTGGCCCGCGTTCTGGCTGCTCGGCGCCGACGTCGACGACCCCGACGTGTCCTGGCCCGACTGCGGCGAGACCGACATCATGGAGAACATCGGCTACCCGGACTGGACCAGCAGCGCCCTGCACGGCCCCGGCTACTCCGCGGACGGCAACATCGGCGCGCTCCAGCACTTCCCGGCCGGGCAGGACGTCACCGGCTGGCACGTGTACGCCGTCGAGTGGACGCCCACCGCGATGCGCTTCAGCGTCGACGGCACCCAGACCCTGGAGGTCCTCCGGCAGAAGACCCTGGCCACCCGCGGCGCCTGGGCGTTCGACCACGACCAGTACGTGATCCTCAACTTCGCCCTCGGCGGCGCCTACCCGGCCGGCTGGAACAAGGTCACCACCCCGTTCTGGGGCCTGCCGCAGTCCACCGTCGACCAGATCGCCCCCGGCGCGGCCACCCTCGCGGTGGACTGGGTCCGGGTCGAACAGCGGGCCTGACGGGCCGTCCGACCGAATGACGGCATTCTCAGGAAACATTCAGGAATGCCGTCATTCGGCCCAATAACCGGATCGACGGTCTGACGGATGGTCATCTGGGAGCGCCTTCGCAGGAAGGCGACCCGAACCCCGTCAGAGGAGCACCAGTCTTGTCCCGTCCCGCTCGTCCCACCCGGCGCACCCTGGCCGTCAGCGCCGCGTTCGTCGCCGCCAGCGCCCTCGCGGTCCCCGCCGCGTACTCCACCGACAGCCGGCCCGCCACCCACACCCGGGCCACCGCGGCCCACACCATCAACGAGAACCGGCTGCCCTTCACCACCCGCTTCCAGGGCGACTTCCACGGCGGCATCACCCACATCAGCAACACCCTGATGACCTGTGACGAGACCAAGCCCCCGGTCGACTCGGCCCAGCCTCCCTGCGAGCAGGCCCGCAACGGCGACGGGTCGCGCCCGATCAACAACAACTACCAGATGAAGTACATCAACATCGACGGCCCCGGCCACACCGGCCCGCTCGGCGACACCATCTACTCCTCCAGCTCCGCCGACCTGCAGCTCCCCGAGGGCGCCACCGTCAAGTACGCCCGCCTCTACTGGGGCGGCACCCGCGGCATCGGCGACACCGTCCTGCCCGAGAGCCAGATCGACGAGATCTACCTGAAGTTCCCCGGCGACGGCCAGTACACCAACGTCGCCAACCAGCAGCCCTCCATCGGCTACATCACCACCGACGACGAGAGCAGCTACCAGGCGTCCGCCGACATCACCGAGCAGGTCCGCAACCACGGCTCCGGCACCTACGAGGCCGCCGACATGGACTCCGTCGTCAAGCCGCACAGCTGGGGCGGCTGGACCATCGTGGTCGCCTACGAGCGCGACTGCGAACCCCTGCGCCACCTGCACATCTGGGACGGCTTCCAGCCCGAACTGCCCAACAGCCCCGCCCTCACCGGCGTCCTGAGCGGCATCCGGACCCCCGCCAGCGGCCCCGTCACCGGCCACCTCGGCTGGGTCGTCTACGACGGCGACCACAAGTGGACCGGCGACACCATGGACATGAAGTCCACCAACGGCCCGCTCACCCGCTTCAGCGACGCCCTGCACCCGGCGAACGACGCCTTCACCTCCAACCTCGACAACGCCGACCCGGCCCAGCGCTTCCCCCGCAACCCGGCCTACCCGAACTCCTTCGGCTACGACGCCAACCGCTGGGACGTCTCCCCGTACCTGCGCAACGGTGACACCGACATCTCCGTCACCGTCAACACCGAGGGCGACGGCTACAACCTCGGCGTCTTCTACGCGGACGTCGACATCGACCCCGCCACCCTCCGCAGCATGAAGACCCAGCCCCGCTCCTCCTGGACCGGACAGCAGTAACGATCCGCCCAGTCCGCCCGGGCCCGCCGCAGCCACCTCCCCGGCCGCGGCGCGCCCGCGGCCGTCCGGCACCGGCCGCGGGTCCGCAACCCCGGTTCGGCCGTCCGGGGGAAGCGGGGGTTCGCGGCCCGGGGCGGGGGAACCGATGGCGGGTGGACGTGCTCGCGGTGGTGTGCGCGGTGCTCGGAGCTGCCTCCAACGCGGCCGGGACCGCCTTTCAACGGAAAGCCGCCTCGCAGGTGGCGCGGGGCGGGGGACTGCGGTTCCTGGCCGTACTGGCCCGGGACCCGGCCTGGCTGGCGGGCATCCTGGGCGTGATGGGCGCCGCGCTGTTCCAGGCCCTGGCCCTGGTACTCGGACCGCTCGCCCTGGTGCAGCCCGTGTTCGTGCTGGAACTGCCGTTCGCCCTGCTGATCGCCGCACCCCTGCTGCACCGCCGGATCCCCGCCGCCGGCTGGGCGGGCGTCGCGGCGGTGGTCGGCGGCCTCGCCCTGTTCCTCGCCTGCGCCGCCCCCACCGGGGCCGACGACCAGGCCCCGATGAGCCGCTGGACCCCCGTCCTGGCCGGCTGCCTCGGCACGATGGCGCTGTGCGTCGCCGCCGCCCGCGGCCGCGGACCGGTGTTCCGCGCCGGAGCCCTGGGCACCGCCGCCGCGATCGGCAACGCCCTGACCGCCGCCCTGCTCAAGTCCGCCACCGGCACCTTCTCCGACCACGGCCCGGCCGCCTTCCTCACCACCTGGCAGACCTACGGCTTCGCCCTCACCGGCATCGCCGCCGTCCTCCTGCTGGAGAACGCCCTCCAGGCCGGCCCGCTGGTCGCCTCCCAACCCGCTCTGACCATCGGCGACGCCGCCGTCAGCCTGCTGCTCGGCATCGTCCTGTTCGACGAGACGATCCGCACCGGCCCCCTGCTCGTCCCCGAACTCCTCGCCGTCGCCCTGGTCGCCACCGGCGTGATCACCCTGGTCCGCGCCGTCCCGAACATCCGCGAGACCCCGCACTGACACCCGGCACTGACGGCCCGTCGGAACCGGCCGGCCGGTGCGTCCGTCCGTCCCCCACGACGGGTGACGGGCGGTCAGGAGAGCGCGCGGGGGTCCCCTCCGGCGGGGTCAGTCGTCCCCGTGCCCTTGCTCGTCCTCCTGCTCGTGCTCCTGGGCGTGCTCCCGGCGGTGGCTGCGGACGTAGTGCACCAGCACCGCCACCACGGCGAGGCCCGCCACGACCAGGGCGGCGGTGCGGCCGACGGTGCCCTCCACCCGGCTGTAGGCCGCGCCCGCGAAGTAGCCGAGCAGAACAAAGCCGACGCCCCACAGCAGGCCGCCGATGGCGTTGAAGAGCAGGAACCGGCGGTAGGGCATCCGGGACACCCCCGCCAGGGCGGGCATCAGGGCGCGGAAGAAGGCCACGAACCGGCCCAGCAGCACGGCCGCCGGGCCCCGGCGGCGGATCAGCTCCCGGGCCCGGCCGATCCGGTCCGCGTGGCGGCGCAGCGACTTGGTCTCCAGCACCCGCGGGCCCAGCCGTCGCCCCACCTCGTAGCCGACCGAGTCGCCGAGCACCGCCGCGGCCACCACCGTCACCAGCATCCAGCCCAGCGAGACGCTGCCCTGGTGGGCCAGCACGCCGCCGAGCACCGCCGCGGTCTCGCCGGGCAGCACGAAACCGAAGAACAGCGCGTCCTCGGCGAACACCAGCGCCGCCACCACCGCGTACACCACCGGCCCGGACAGGCCGCCCAGCCAGTCGGTCACCGACTTCATCAGGACCACCTCGCTCCCGTCCCACCGTAACGTGCGGACACCGGCCGGGGTGGGGACCCGCGCCGCCGCAGCGGGCAGACTGGGGAGGTGACCGAGACTCCGCTCGCCAAGGGCGCCAACCTGCCGATCGACGCCGCCGCCGTCCGGGCCGCACTCTCCTGGCGGGCCGGGCCGGGCGTCCCGGCGGTGGGCACCGCCGCGCTGCTGCTCGGCCCGGACGACGGGCCCCGGCTGGTCCGCACGCACGCCCCCGGCGTCCTGGTGCGGCCGGACGGGATCGACGTCGACCTGGCCGCGCTGGCCCCAGCCGTCCAGCGGGTGCTGCTGCTGGCCGTCACCGACGAGGCCGGCCTCGGCGCCGTCCCCGGCCTGTCGCTGCTGCTCGGCGACGCCCGCACCGGGGCCGGCCTGGCCCGCTTCGACCCCGAGCCGGGCGCGGAGCGCGCCCTGGTCTGCGGCGAGCTGTACCGGCGCGACGGCCGCTGGAAGTTCCGCGCCGTCGGCCAGGGCTGGACGGACGGCCTGGCGGGCCTCGCCGTCGCGCACGGGTTCACCCTCCCCGAGCCCGAGCCGGAGCCGGAGCCGGAGCCCGAGACGCCTCCGGTGCAGGCGCATGTGCCGGTGCCGTTGCCCCTGCCCGGGCCGGAGCTGACGGTCGGTCAAGGGGAGGAGGAGGAACGCGCGCTGCCCGTCGACATGCGCAAGCGGCTGAGCCTGCGCAAGCAGCAGGTCGCGGTCAGCCTGCGCAAGCACGGCGCGCAGGGCCTCGTCGCGCGGGTGGTGCTGGTGCTGGACGCCTCCGGTTCGATGGCCGGGCTCTACCACCGGGGCGTGGTGGCGGACGTGGTGGAGCGGATGGCCGCCGTCGCCGCGCAGCTGGACGAGGACCGGACCATGCAGGCGTGGACCTTCGCGACCTGGCCGGCCCGGCTGCCCGACCTGCGGCTGTCCGAGCTGCCGGAGTGGCTGGGCCGGCACGTCCGGGTCGGCGAGATCTCGCTGTTCGGCCGCCGCAAGGTCCGCCCGCCGCTGCCCGACGGGCGGGTCGACATGAAGGCGGTCGGCGTCAACAACGACGAGCAGAAGGTCATCGCGGAGGTCCGCGCCCACGTGCGGGAGAACCCGACGGCGGAGCCGACCCTGGTGCTGTTCTTCTCCGACGGCGGGGTCTACCGCAACAGCGAGATCGAGCAGCAGTTGCGCGCGGCCGTCGAGGAGCCGGTGTTCTGGCAGTTCGTCGGGCTGGGCCACGGCGACTACGGGGTCCTGGAGCGGTTCGACACGCTGCCCGGCCGCCGGGTCGACAACGTCGGGTTCTTCGCGGTCGACGACATCAGCACCCTCCCGGACCCGGAGCTCTACGACCGGCTGCTGTCCGAGTTCCCGCAGTGGGTGGCGGCGGCCCGCCGGGCGGGCATCCTGCGCTGACGCCCGGTCACGGAGCGGCTCCGGGACGGCTCCTGGAACGGGTCCTGGAACGGCCCCGGGACGCTACGAAAGGGTCACGGTCCGTTCTGTTTACTAGAAGTGTTTGTCTGTTCACCATCAGGCTCTCGGTCGGCCATCCTCCAGCTACCCCGACCGGAGTCCCGCGTGAGCCCCTCCTCCGCGCACCGCCACGTCCTCGGCACGGCCGCCCTCGCGGCCACCGCCGCCCTCCTCCTCACCGCCGTCACCACCGGCACCGCCGACGCCGCCCCCGGCGGCCGGGACGCGGCCGTCGCCCGCGCCCGGGCCAACGTCACCCAGCACGCCGCCCTGTTCGGCTACGGGCCCGGCCAGGACCTCGTCCTCAAGGACGTGGTGCTCGACCCGGACGGCACCCAGCACGTCCGCTTCGACCGCAGCTTCCAAGGGCTGCCCGTGGTCGGCGGCGACCTGGTGGTGCACCAGGACGTGCGCGGGCGGCTCACCGACTCCTCCCGGGCCAAGGGCCACGATCCGAAGGTGCCCACCACCCGCCCGGCCGTGCCCGCCCAGCGCAGCGCCGCCGAGGCGCTCCAGCAGGCCCCCGGCATCGCGGCGGCCACCTCCGCGCCCGAACTCGTGGTCTGGGCCGCCGACGGCACCGCCCGCCTCGCCTGGCGCACCACCGTCACCGGCACCGGCAAGCAGGGCCAGCCCACCGGCCGGGTGGTGGTCACCGACGCCACCACCGGCGCCGCCATCGACAGCTACGACGCCGAGCACTCCGCGACCGGCACCGGCCACTCCGAGTACACCGGCGACGTCACGCTCTCCACCACCCAGCAGGCGGACGGCAGTTACGCGCTGATCGACCCCGTCCGCGGCCACACCACCAAGGACGCCCACAACCTCTCCGCGAGCAGCGTCAAGGCCACCTCCGGGACGCTCTACACCGACGCCGACGACGTGTGGGGCGACGGCCGGAAGTTCTCCACCGACCGGGCCACCGCCGCCGTCGACGCCCACGCCAACACCGCCTGGACGTACGACTACTACAAGAACACCTTCGGCCGCAACGGCATCAAGAACGACGGCAAGGGCGCCACCGTCTTCGTCCACGTCGGCACGAACTGGGACAACGCCCAGTGGTCCGACGCCTGCTTCTGCATGATGACCGGCGACGGCAACGGCAGCACCGACCCCGAGCAGGTCGACCTCGACACCATGGGCCACGAGATGACCCACGGCGTCACCAGCGCCACCGCCAACCTCCGCTACAGCGGCGAGTCCGGCGGCCTCAACGAGTCCACCAGCGACATCTTCGGCACCATGGTCGAGTGGTACGCCAACAACGCGGTCGACAAGGGCGACTACCTGTTCAGCGACCAGTCCACCCCGCCCTGGCTGCGCCGCTTCGACCAGCCCTCGCTGGACGGCTCCTCGGCGGACTGCTGGAGCAAGAAGGTCGCCCGCCTCGACGTCCACTACTCCTCGGGCGTCGGCAACCACTGGTTCTACCTGGCCAGCGAGGGCAGCGGCGCCAAGACCGTCAACGGCGTCGCCTACAACTCGCCGACCTGCGACGGCTCGACCGTCACCGGCATCGGCAACCAGAAGGTCGCCGCGATCTGGTACCGCGCGCTGACCGTCTACATGACCTCCACCACCGACTACAAGGGCGCCCGCGCCGCCTCCCTCAGCGCCGCCCGCGACCTGTACGGCGCGAACTCCGCCGAGTACGCGGCGGTGGGCGCCGCCTGGAGCGCGGTCTCCGTCGCCTGACGCACCGCCAGGCGTCAGGCCCGGTACGCGAGGGCCTGGCGCAGGTGGTGGTCGGCGACGTCCAGCATCCACTGGCGGTCGGGGAAGTCGCCGGCGGCGATCCGCAGCGGGCCGCCGACCAGGTCCAGGTGCATGGCGTACCGGTAGAAGGCGAGGCGGCGCGGGTCGAGGCCGGGGTCGCGCAGCGCCTCGTAGTGCCCGCGGTGCGCGTCGAAGCGCATCCGCAGCCAGCAGTGCTCCACCTCGGGGTCCGCGTACAGCAGGCCCTCGACGTCGATCAGCACGGGCTCGCCGTCCGGCCCGACCAGGACGTGCTCGGGGCCCAGTTCGCCGTGCACCACGCCGAGTCCGGCGCGCGGCTCGACCCCGGCGTACAGGGCGTGCAGCCGGTCGGTCAGGGCGGACTCGGCCGCGGCGGCCCGCGGGTCGTGCGCGACCGCGGTCGAGAGGTTGACCAACGCCCGTTCCAGGTAGCCCCGTTCGCAGCTGTCGCCGGTCGGCGCGCCGCCGCCGTCGAGCCACGCCACCCGCCCGAACGCGGGCGCGCGGTGGGCGTGCATCAGCCGCAGGGCCCCGGCGAGCCGCCCGAGGGTGCGCCGCCCGGCGGCCGGGTCGCGCTCCAGCAGGTCCTGCAGCGTTCCGCCGCGGACGTCCTCGGCGACGGCGACGTCCGCCGGGTACAGCCCGCGGCCGCGGTCGGTGAACAGCAGGCGCGGCGCGCGGGCGCCGACGGCCGCCAGCCGCCGGGTGGCGCCTTCGAGCAGGTCGAGCCCGGAGGCGTGCGAGAACGGGTTCGCCGGGTCGTCGTGGCCGTCCGGGAGCAGGCCGTCCCAGTAGTCCTCGTCGGCGCTCCACAGGTAGACGACCGCGCTGGTGGCGTCGTCCAGCACGACCCGGTAGACGCCCTTCTTGCTGCCGCCGCGCAGCCGTTCGACGGCGGCGATCCGGCGGGCGGCGCCGAAGACCTCCCGCACGACGGGGGCCAGCGAGCGGGCGTCGGCGAACGCGCGGCCCCGGGCCGGTCCGGCGCTCACGCGGCCGACCGGCCTTCCCCGGCGGGCGCGAGGGGGAGGCCGACCAGGGAGTCGAGGACGGTGCGGGCGGCGAGCAGGTCGTCGATCGCCGCGGTGAGGCGGCGGCGTTCGGCGGCCAGGCCGGACAGCAGCTCCGGGCAGGAGCCGGTGAGGACCACGGTGTCGTCGGCCAGGCAGGGCAGGATCTCGGCGACGAGGGCGCTGTTCAGGCCGGCGGAGAGCAGCACCCGGATGCGGCGCACGGTGGGCACCGAGCGCTCCCCGTAGTCCCGGTAGCCGTTGGGGAGCCGCTCCGGCACCAGCAGGCCCTGTTCCTCGTAGTAGCGCAGCGCGCGGCGGCTGGCGCCGGTGCGCTCGGACAGTTCCCCGATTCGCATGCGGCGTAGTCCAGCAGCGACTTGACCTTCACGTCAACGTGAGGGCCTAGCGTCCCGGCCATGACGCGGAACACGAGGGACGACGGGAAGGGCGGTACGGCGGTGGCCGTGCTGGGGCTGGGGCCGATGGGGCGGGCGCTGGCCGCCGCGTTCGGGGCGGCCGGGCACCGGGTGACGGTGTGGAACCGCACGCCCGGCAAGGCCGCGGGGCTGCCGGTGGAGGTGGCGGGCAGCGTCGCCGGGGCGGTGGCGGCGGGGACGGTGGTGGTCGCCTGCCTGGCGCACCGGGAGGCGCTGGAGCAGGTGCTGGCGCAGGCGCCGGACGGCTGGGAGGGCCGGACGCTGGTGAACCTGACCAGCGGCCCGCCGGACGGGGCCCGCCGGCTGGCCGGGTGGGCGGCCCGGCGCGGGGCGGCGTACCTGGACGGGGCGGTCCTCACCCCGACCCGGACGATCGGGACGCCCGGTGCGACGGTGCTGGTCAGCGGCCCGGCGGAGGTGTTCGGGGCGGTGCGCGGCACGCTGGCCGCGACCGGCGGCGCGGTGCTCCACCTCGGGGCGGAGGTCGGGCTGGCGGGTGCTCACGAGACGGCGCTGCTGGACCTGTTCGCCACCTCGGTGCACGGGCTGGCGCACGCCTTCGCGCTGGCCGCCGCCGAGGGCATCGACCCGGGCCGGTTCGCGCCGCTGGCCGCCGGGATCGGCGACCTGCTGGCCGTCCTGGCCGCCGACTTCGCCGAGCAGCTGGCCGCCGGGAGCTTCCCCGGCACCCGCTCCACCCTCGCCGCCGCCCGCTCCGGCCTCACCCACGCCCTGGACGCCTCCGCCCGGCACGGCCTGGACACCGGCGTGCTGGCCGCGGCCCGCTCCGGCCTGGACCGGGCACTGGCGGCCGGCCACGGCGCGGAGGGCCTGGCCCGGCTGGCCGCGGTGCTGGCCGAGCCCGTCGCCCGGCCGGCGGACGAGGGGCCCGGGGCCGAGCGGGACGCGGCCGGCCGGGCGCAGGGGACGGGTGCGGTCAGCCGGTGAGGGCCTCGACCAGGGTCCAGGTGGCCAGGACGGCCATGCACAGGCCGCCGACGCGCTGCACGGTGCGCAGCGGAACCCGCTTGGCGATGAAGCGGCCGACCAGCAGGGCGAGGGCGGAGACGGACATCAGGGCGGCGGCGGAGCCGATCGCGGTGGGCAGCCAGCCGTTGGTGGCGGCGAGGTTGGCGGTGGTGATCTGGGTCAGGTCGCCCCACTCGCCGATGAAGACGGTGGTGAACGCCGTGGCCCAGACCGGCCAGAAACCGGTGACGGTCCGCGCGCCGCCCTCCTCGCCGTCCTCGTCGCCGCCCGAGCGCAGCAGCACGAA
The DNA here is from genome assembly GCF_026802215.1 of Kitasatospora sp. YST-16. Lineage (NCBI taxonomy): Bacteria > Bacillati > Actinomycetota > Actinomycetes > Kitasatosporales > Streptomycetaceae > Kitasatospora > Kitasatospora sp. YST-16. The sequence goes on along the minus strand of NZ_CP113837.1, from coordinate 82,633 downwards.
CGCGCCGAAGCCGAACAGCGCGGCGGAGACCAGCTTGACGGCCAGGCCGGGCAGCAGGCCCAGCAGGCTGCCCGCGCCGACGGCGATCGCCACGTGCACGACGAACGCGGCCGAGGTGCCGAACCAGACGTACAGCGGGCGCATGCGGGTGCCCATGGCCAGGGAGGCGAACATCGTCTTGTCGGGGAGTTCGGCCAGGAAGATCAGCCCGAAGGCGGTGAGCATCGCCAGGGGGTCGAAGGACATCGCGGTGCTTTCTGCAGGGGCCGGGCCGCGGGCTCGAACGGCACCGGGCGGGCGACGGGCGAACCTCTCGGCCCGGCACGACGAGACCTGCCGCACGGTGGTGCGGCAGGGGCGTGCACGGGGCCGAAGGTCTCGTCCGTCGCGGCAGTGGCCTGCTGCGACCCACGGGCCGGGACGGGCGTGCCGTCCAGTGTGTCGACCGGTGGTGTTTCGGGACTACTCCCCTTCGCGGTGCCGAGTGTAAGGGATCGGCAAAGCCGAGGTAAAGCCCGGTCGGGGGCGGGGAGGTGGCCCGTTCTCGACCGCCCGGGCGGGCCGGCCGCCGCCCCGCCGGGCACGGACCCGCCTGGTGGGTGCCGGGCCCGGCCGCCCGCGGTGGCGGTCGGGGCACGCCGGAATCCGGACAGAATCCGCTCCGGCGGCCGGGCGTCCTTTCCGTGGACACGGAACGCGAGTTAGCGTGACCGTGAGTTAGTTGCCCGAGGCACTCAATTGTCGGGCCGCCCTGCCGCACCCCGCCCCCGCCCGGGCCCGGACGGCAGCGCCCGGCCCCGGGAAGGGACCCCAGCATGGCCACTGCCGCCACCACCTCCCACCCCGCACCGCGCGGCGCCTGCCCGTTCGCGCCGCCGCCCGCCTACCAGCAGGCCCAGCAGGACGAGCCCGTCACCCGGGTCGCCCTCTGGGACGACAGCCCCTGCTGGCTGATCACCCGCTACCAGGACGCCCGCGCCGTCCTCGCCGACCCCCGCTTCAGCGCCGACGCCACCCGCCCCGGCTTCCCCTTCCTCACCGCCGCCGCCCGCCAACTCAGCGTCGGCAAGACCTCGTTCATCCGGATGGACGACCCCGAGCACGCCCACCTGCGCCGGATGCTCACCGGCGACTTCACCCTCCGCAAGACCGCCGCGCTGCGCCCCGCCGTCCAGCAGGCCGCCGACGAGCTGTTCGACCGGATGACCACCGGCCGCACCGCCGCCGACCTGGTCGCCGAGTTCGCCCTCCCGCTGCCCTCCCTGGTGATCTGCCTGCTGCTCGGCGTCCCCTACCAGGACCACGAGTTCTTCCAGCGCTGCAGCCGCACCCTGCTGCACCGCGCCAGCACCGTGGCGGAGGTGGCCGCCGCCCAGGACAGCCTGACCACCTACCTCGACACCCTCACCGAGAGCAAGCGCACCGACCCCGACGACGGCATCCTCAGCCGCCTGGTCGCCCGCGGCGAACTCCCCACCGAGGAGATCGGCGCCATGGGCCGCCTGCTGCTCATCGCCGGCCACGAGACCACCGCCAACATGACCGCCCTCTCCGTCCTCGCCCTGCTGCGCCACCCCGACCAGCTCGCCCACCTGCGCGCCCACCCCGACTCCACGCCCGCCGCCGTCGAGGAACTGCTGCGCTGGCTCAGCATCGTGCAGACCGGCGTCGTCCGGGTCGCCGTCGAGGACGCCGAGGTCGGCGGCGTGCTGATCCGGGCCGGCGAGGGCGTCATCTGCCAGATCAACACCGCCAACCGCGACGACGAGCGCTACCCCGACGGCGACGCCCTCGACCTCACCCGCGACACCCGCCGCCACCTCGCCTTCGGCTTCGGCGTCCACCAGTGCCTCGGCCAGCCGCTGGCCCGGCTCGAACTCGAGATCGCCCTCGACACCCTGCTGCGCCGCCTGCCCGACCTGCACCTGGCCGTGCCCTTCGAGGAGATCCGCTTCCGCCACGAGATGACCGTCTACGGCGTCGAGTCCCTCCCGGTCGCCTGGTGACCGCCCACCCCCCGAAAGGAACCGCCATGCTCGTCCACGTCGAGCCGGACCGGTGCTGCGGCTCCGGGCAGTGCGTCCTCGCCGCCCCCGAGGTGTTCGACCAGAACGACGAGGACGGCACCGTCGTCCTGCTCCAGGCCAGCCCGCCCGCCGACCTGGTCCGCGAGGTCGCCGACGCCGTCGCCGCCTGCCCCGGAGGGGCGATCCGGCTGGAGGAGGGAGTGCCCCGGTAGGCTGCCGGGCGGACGAGCGGGAACGACCGGGGGAGCGGGCACGTGCAGGTCACCGGGTACGCCCCGGACGCGGTCGCCGACCTGCGCGGCCGCCCCGGCGGGCCGCTGGAGCTCCGCTACGGGCCGGACGCGGTCGTGGTGGTCGGCGGCGTCCCCGGCAGCGGCAAGTCCACCCTGCTGCGCCGCTGGGACGCCCCCGCCGCCCTGATCGACCCGCGCACCACCCGGCTCGCCTGCCAGGCCCGGATGCCCGCCGCCCTGCCCTACCCGCTCTACCGCCCCGCCGTCCGCCTGCTGCACCTGCTGCGCACCCGCGCCGCGTTCCGCCGCCCCGGGCCGCTGCTGGTGCACGACTGCGGCAGCCGCTGGTGGATGCGCCGGGCCCTGGCGCACTGGGCCCGGCGGGCCGGACGCGAACTGCACGTGGTGCTGCTCGCCGTCCGCCCCGCCGAGGCCCTGGCCGGGCAGCACGCCCGGGCCCGCACCGCCGCCCCGCGCACCTTCCGGCTGCACGTGCGGCGCACCGCCCGGCTGCTGGCCGCGCTCGAACGGGACGGGCGGGCGGCGTTCCCCGGCGCCCGGTCGGTGCTGCTGGCCGACGCGGCCTCCCGCGAACGGCTGGCCGGCATCCGGTTCGGCGCCGCGGAACCGGCCGGGGCCGGGGCCGAGGACGCGGGCTGACGGCCGGTCAGTGGCCGCGGGCGATCCACTCCGCCAGGTGCGGGGCCTCCGCGCCGACGGTCGTCGAGTCGCCGTGGCCGGTGCGCACCACCGTCTCCGGCGGCAGGGTCAGCAGCCGCTCGCGGATCGAGGCGACGATGGTCGGGAAGTCCGAGAACGACCGGCCGGTGGCGCCCGGGCCGCCCGCGAACAGGGTGTCGCCGGTGAAGACGGTGCCCAGCCCGGGGGCGTACAGGCTGACCGCGCCCGGGCTGTGGCCCGGGGTGTGCAGCACCGTCAGCACCGTGCCCGCGACCGCGATCTCCTGACCGTCCGCCAACGGGCCGTCCGGCGCCCGGTCCGGGTGGGTCTGCCGCCACAGCACCTCGTCCGCCGGGTGCAGCAGCACCGGCGCGCCGGTCAGGTCCGACAGCTCGGGCGCCGCGTCCACGTGGTCGTTGTGGGCGTGGGTGGAGACCACCGCCAGCAGCCGCCGGCCGCCCAGCGCCTCCTTGATCGCCGCCGCGTCGTGCGCCGCGTCGATCACCACCGCCTCGGTGTCGTCGCCGACGATCCACACGTTGTTGTCGACCTGCCAGGTGCCGCCGTCCAGGCTGAACTCGCCCGAGGTGACCAGCTGTTCGATCCGGGCCGCCATCAGAACACCACCACCGAGCGCAGCACCTCGCCGCGCTGCATCCGGGCGAACGCCTCCTCCACACCGTCCAGCGGAATCGTCTCGCTGACGAACGCGTCCAGGTCGAGGCGGCCCTGCAGGTACAGGTCGATCAGCATCGGGAAGTCCCGCTCCGGCAGGCAGTCCCCGTACCAGGACGACTTCAGCGCGCCGCCGCGCCCGAACACGTCCAGCAGCGGCAGCTCCAGCGTCATCTCCGGCGTCGGCACGCCGACCAGCACCACGGTGCCCGCCAGGTCGCGGGCGTAGAACGCCTGCCGGTACGTCTCCGGGCGGCCCACCGCCTCGATCACCACGTCCGCGCCGTGGCCGCCGGTCAGGCCGCGGATCGCCTCCACCGGGTCCACCGCACGGGAGTTGACGGTGTGGGTGGCGCCCAGGCGCTGCGCGGTGGCGAGCTTGCGGTCGTCCACGTCCACCGCGATGATCGTGCCCGCGCCGGCCAGCCGGGAGCCGACCACCGCCGCGTTGCCCACGCCGCCGCAGCCGATCACCGCGACGCTGTCGCCCCGGCCCACCTGCCCGGTGTTGATCGCCGCGCCCAGGCCCGCCATCACGCCGCAGCCCAGCAGGCCGGCCGCCGCCGGGGACGCCGCCGGGTCGACCTTGGTGCACTGGCCGGCCGCGACCAGCGTCTTCTCCGCGAACGCGCCGATGCCCAGCGCCGGGGACAGCTCGGTGCCGTCCTCCAGCGTCATCTTCTGCTTCGCGTTGTGGGTGGCGAAGCAGTACCACGGCCGGCCGCGCTTGCAGGCCCGGCAACGTCCGCACACCGCACGCCAGTTGAGGACGACGAAGTCACCCGGCGCGAGGTCCTCGACGCCCTCGCCGACCGACTCCACCACGCCCGCCGCCTCGTGCCCCAGCAGGAACGGGAACTCGTCGTTGATCCCGCCCTCCCGGTAGTGCAGGTCCGTGTGGCACACCCCGCACGCCTGCACCCGCACCACCGCCTCACCCGGCCCCGGATCCGGCACCACGACGGGAACCACCTCCACCGGTGCACCCTTCGCCCGCGCGATCACACCCCGGACAACCTGAGCCATGTCCCGTACCCGTCCTCTGCTCGGCACTCGATCCACGGCGGCACCCGGCCTCGGGCCCGCCCAGCAGCGAACTTACGCCGTTCCGGGACGGAAGTCGCCCGTCCATGCCCGCCCCCGGTTCCCGCACCGGCGTCGAGGAACCCGTTCGAACCCGTCCCGCCGCCACCGGGTTCGGCCGTTCGTGTGGTGGGTGGAGGACATCGGTGAAGGTTCTGCGTCGATCGGCGGATCGCCGGGCCGGGCGGGTAGTCGGGGTCCTGCCGTCAGCTTTCGGCACCGCCCACCGCCGTCACCCGGAAGGAAGGCCGCCCCGCATGGCCGTCGCCACCTGCTGGTCCACCGCCGTCACGCTCCCGCACAGCCCGCACCCCGACCTGGCGGTGGAGGCCGGGCTGCACTTCGACTCCTCGCTCCCGTACGCGGTCCGGCTGGTGTTCCCGCCGGTCGGCCGGGTCGGCGCCGTGGAATGGGTGTTCGGCCGCGACCTGCTCAACGAGGGCCGCCTCGCCCCCGCCGGACACGGCGACGTCACCGTCCGCCCCGGCGCCGACGGCGAGGTGCTGGTCACCCTGCACGGCGGCACCGGGGCGGCGGTGGTCAACATCCCGGCCGAGATCGTCACCGGCTTCCTGCTCGAGTGCTACACGCTCGTCCCGGCCGGCCGCGAACACGAGCACCTGGACCTCGACGGCCTGATCGCCCGGCTGGGGACGGCCTGACCCGACGGGGTGCCAGGCCGCCGGGCGATCAGGCGCCGGCTGTCAGGAGGTGGGCATCAGGACGGTGTCGACGATGTAGACGGTGGCGTTGGCGGTCTGGACGTTGCCGCACAGGACCTTGGAGTTGGTGTTGACGGTGAAGTCGGGCTGGGTGCCGGTGACGGTGAGGTCGCTGCCTTCGAGGGTCTTGTGGGTGCCGGCGAGGGCGGTGGGGGCGAGGCGTTCGGGGGTGACGTGGTAGGTGAGGACCTTGGTGAGCTTGGCCTTGTCGGCGAGCAGGGCGTCCAGGTCGGCCTTGGGGATCTTGGCGAAGGCGTCGTTGGTGGGGGCGAAGACGGTGATGTTCTGGGCGGAGTTGAGGGTGTCGACCAGGCCGGCCTGCTTGACGGCGGTGACCAGGGTGGACAGCAGGGGGTTGTTGGAGGCGGCGGTGGCGACCGGGTCCTTGGCCATGCCGGTGAAGGATCCGGCGCCGTCCTTGGGGACGGCGGCGCAGGCCGCGCCGAACGGGGCGTCGGCCATCGCCGCCGAGGCGGTGGGGCTCGACATCGCGGCGGAGCTCGCGGCGGTCGCGCCGGTGGTGGCGGAGGACGAACTCGTACCGCCACCGCTGCTGCTGCACGCGCCCAGGGTCAGGGCCAGCGCACCGGCGGCGAGCAGTGCGGTGAAGGTGCGGCGGTTGCGGGTGGATGCGGACATGGCGGAGCTCTCCTCTGTGATGGGTGAAGGCGAAGCGGGTGTTCGGCAAAGTCGGTGACGGTCCGTCAGGCGACGGCGGCGTGCACCTCGATGCGGTCGGTGCCGGGTCGGCGCCGCGGCGGGTGGTGCTGGTCGGTCACACCCGGCATTCGGCGGGCGGTGGGACGCGGATTGGTGGCAGTTTCGGTGGCAGTTCCGGAACGGGCGGGGGAGGCGGCGGAGACGGCGCCGGGGGCGGGGCGCGCGGGTGCGGCGAAGTGGTCGGGGTCGGGGGCAATCCGGGACGGCGAGTGCGACGAAGAGGGGTGGAGTCGTGTTGTCGAATCGGTGCGGTCGGGGGTTCCGGCCGCCGTGGGAGGGTTCCGTGCGGGTGGTGCAGTGGCAGGGCAGGAGCGTTGTCGGTGGGGTGGCGGGGTGAACCACGTGGTGTCGTTGGCCCCGCCGCGGCGGCCCGGGCCGGATCTGCGGGAGTTGCTGGCGCGGGTGGTGCGGGGTGACCAGGATGCGTTCGAGGCGCTCTACGACGCCGTCTCCGGGCCGGTGTTCGGGCTGGTGCGGCGGGTGGTGCGGGACGCCGCGCAGTCCGAGGAGGTCGCGCAGGAGGTGCTGCTGGAGGTGTGGCGCACCGCGGCCCGGTACCGGGCGGACCGGGGCGAGGTGCTGCCCTGGGTGCTGACCATCGCCCACCGGCGGGCCGTCGACCGGGTCCGCTCCGCCCAGGCCGCCGCCGACCGGGACCGGCGGGTCGCGGCCGCCTCGCACGGCGGCACCCCCTACGACGAGGTCGCCGAACAGGTCGAGGGACGCCTGGAGCGTGAACAGGTGCGGCGCTGCCTGCGCACCCTGACCGAACTCCAGCGGGAGTCGCTGACCCTGGCCTACTACCGCGGCTACAGCTACCCGGAGGTGGCCCAGGTGCTCGGCGCCCCGCTCGGCACCGTCAAGACCCGGATGCGGGACGCGCTGATCCGGATGCGCGACTGCCTGGGGGTGGGCGCGTGAACGCCTTCCGCCCGCACACCGCCGACCGGCGCGCCCCCGACCCGCACACCCTGACCGGGGCGTACGCCGCGCACGCGCTGGACGCCGAGGAGAACGATGCCTTCGAACGCCACCTCGAGCACTGCCCGTCCTGCGCGCAGGAGACCGCGGAGTTCGCCGCCGCCCTGGCCCGGCTCGGGGCGGCCGAGACGGCGGCCCCGCCGCCGGCGCTGAAGGACCGGGTGCTGGCCGCGCTGCCGGGCGTCCGGCAGGAGGCCCCGCGGGTCGACGGCCCCGTCCCGCCGCGCACCCGCCCGGCCCGGCTGCGGCGCCGGTTCGCCCGCCGGGCACCGGGGTTGGCGCTCGCCGCCTGCCTCGCGCTGGCCCTCGGCGCGGGCGCCCTCGCCGTCCAGCAGCACCGGGAGGCCGAACGGGCCCGCGACCGGGTTGCCGCGCTCGCCCGCCAGCAGGAGTCCGTCACCGCGCTGCTCACCGCGCCGGACGCCCGCACCGCGACCGCCGCCACCGGCGGGGGCACCGCCACCGTCGTCTGGTCCGCCACCCGCGACCGGGCGGCCTGCTCGCCGCCGGCCTCCCCGCCCCGGGCCCCGGCCGCACCTACCAGCTCTGGTACGACGACGCGGGCACCATGCGTCCCGCCGGGCTGCTCCCCGCGGGCACCGGCACCCTGCTGCTCAGCGGCCCGCTGGACGGCGCGGCTGGCGTCGGCGTCACCCTCGAACCGGCCGGCGGCTCCCCGCACCCGACCGGCGCCCCGGTGCTGCTGCTGCCGTTCGCCTGAGCGGCCCGGCCCATCCGGCCCACCCGGCCCGGTCGACCGGACATCGGCCGGGCCGGGTGTGTCGGGTAGGGCGGGGGTGCTCCCGCGGGTAGGTTCCCGGGAGGGGCCACGGGGCGGGCCCCCACGGGGGAGGGGAGAACGCGATGGCGAACGAGGTGCCGTTCCGCGGCGCGGACCGGGAACGCCTGGCCGAACTGGCGTTGCGCGGCGCGGCCGGACTGCCGCCGGTCGAGGCGGGGGTGCGGCTGGCCTTCCAGGTCGAGGAGGTCGGCGACTGGCTGGTCGGCAACGGCTTCGTGCCGCTCGCCGAAGGGCCGGACGGCCCGTCCGCGACGGTCGACTTCCGGCGCGCGATGGACCGCCTCGGCCGCCCCCGGCAGGCCGGCCGGGCCGCCGCCCGGGACGTCCTCGGCGACCGGGCCAAAGCCGTCCTCACCGTCGCCGCCGGCCTGGCCGGGGTCCGCACCGGGCCGCTGCGCCACGCGATCGAAGGACTGACCCACCGGGAGGCCCGGCTGGTGGCCGAGGCGGTCATGCACGCGGCCGGCTTCCCGGACGCCTCCGCCGACCCCTACGGCCGGGCCGAGACGTCCGGCTGAGCCGGGGCAGCCGGCCGAGTGGGGGTGGGCAACGGCCCGGTGGGGTGGGGGAGGTGAGCGGGTCTCAGTCGTGTCGTCGGGGCGGGGAGCCCGTGCCGCCGCCGTCCGGCTGCGCCGAGGCGTCCGGCAGTGTCGGGGCGGTTGGCTGCGCCGAGATGTCTGATCGTGCGGGGGTGGGCAGCGGCCCGGCGTGGTGGCGGAGGTGAGCGGGTCTCAGTCGTGCGGTCGGGGCGGGGGGCCGTGCCGCCGTCGTCCGGCTGCGCCGAGGTGCCCGCTCGGGCGGGGGTGGGCGACGGCCCGGCGGGGTGGCGGAGGCGAGCGGGTCTCAGTCGTGCCGTCGGGGCGGGGAACCCGTGCCGCCGCCGTCCGGCTGCGCCGAGGCGTCCGGCAGTGTCGGGGCGGTTGGCTGCGCCGAGATGTCTGATCGTGCGGGGGTGGGCAACGGCCCGGCGCGGTGGGGGAGGTGAGCGTCTCAGTCGCGCCGCCGGCGGGGCGGGAGCGGTAGGAACGCGCTGGTGCGGGCCGTGTACGCGGCCCAGCCGGGGCGGTCGGAGCCGGACAGGTGGCGTTCCAGCATCGGCTTCCCGCTGCCGAAGGCCAGCAGCCAGGTCATCAGCAGCGGGCTGCCGACGAACGCCCAGCCGATCGGCGCGTCCGCGGCCAGCAGGAACAGGCCCCACCAGACGCAGGCGTCGCCGAAGTAGTTGGGGTGCCGGGTGTACCGCCACAGGCCGCGGTCCATCACCTGGCCACGGTGCGCCGGATCGGCCTTGAACCGGGCCAGTTGGGCGTCGCCGACCGCCTCGAAGAACAGGCCGACCGCCCACAGCGCCGTCCCCGCCCAGGCGGTGGGGCCGAGCGGACCGGGCAGGTACTGGGCGGCCAGCACGGGCAGCGAGACGAACCAGACCAGGGCGGCCTGCAGCAGGTAGACGATCCGCAGCGCGTACCGGGTGCGGGCCGGCCCGGCGGGGGCCCTGGCGAGCATCCGGGCGTAGCGCGGGTCCTCGGGCAGGCCGCGGGCCCGCCACCACAGGTGCGCGGACAGCCGCAGCCCCCAGAGCGCCACCAGGACGGTGGCCAGCGCCCGCCGCCCGCCGTCGCCGTACCCGGCGGAGAGCCCGCAGCCGGTCAGCGCGACGGCGGTGAACGCCAGGCCCCAGGCCGCGTCCACGCCCCGGTGGCGGCCGGTGCGCACCCCGACGGCGAACGCGCCCAGCATGACCAGCAGGGCCGCGCCCGCGGCGCAGGCCGCGCCGAGGCCGAACGCGGCGGCGTTCACCGCAGGCCGTCCCGGACCGGCGGGGACCCGGCGCCCGCCGCGGCCCCGTCCCGGCTCAGCAGCACCTGGTGGACGTTCAGGTAGCCGGAGCGGAACCCGGCCTCCGAGTACGCCAGGTACAGCTCCCACATCCGGCGGAACACCTCGTCGAAGCCCAGCGCCGCGACCTGCTCCGCCCGCCCGGTGAACCGCTCCCGCCACAGCCGCAGCGTCTCGGCGTAGTGCGGCCCGTACGCGTCCGCGGCGTCCACCCGCAGCCGGGTGTGCGCGGCGGCGGTGTCGGAGATGGCCCGCAGCGAGGGGATCTGGCCGCCCGGGAAGACGTACTTGAGGATCCAGGTGTACGTGTCGCTGCTGGCCAGCATCCGGGCGTGCGGCATGGTGATGGCCTGCAGGGCGACCCGGCCGCCGGGGGCGAGCAGCCGGTCCAGGGCGGTGAAGTAGGCGGGCCAGAACGGGCGTCCGACGGCCTCGATCATCTCGACGCTGACGATCGCGTCGAACGCGCCCCGGGCCTGCCGGTAGTCGCACAGCCGGACCTCGACCCGGTCGGACTGCCCGGCGGCGGCGATCCGGCGGCGGGCCAGCGCGAGCTGCTCGGCGGACAGGGTGAGGGTGACCACCTCGGCGCCGCGGGCGGCGGCGCGCAGGGCGAGTTCGCCCCAGCCGGTGCCGATCTCCAGCAGCCGGGTGCCGGGGCCGACCCGGGCCAGGTCCAGCAGCCGGTCGATCTTGCGGTGCTGGGCCGGGACCAGGTCGGGCCAGCGGGTGGCGGGGGAGGGTCGGAGAACACCGCCGAGGAGTACGACATGGTCGGGTCGAGGAACAGCGCGAACAGCTCGTTCGACAGGTCGTAGTGCCGGTGGATGTTGCGCGGGGCGTTGGCGGCCGTGGACAGCTCCGCCGCCGGAGGCCGCCGCACGTACAGCCGGCGCAGCCACCCGGTGCCGGGCGGGACCAGGGTCTCGGGGCGGGCGGCCAGCGCGGTCAGCAGGCGCACCAGGTCCGGGCTGTCCCAGTCGCCCGCCTGGTAGGACTCGCCGAAGCCGATCAGGCCGCCCGTCCCGACCCGGTGCAGGAACGCCTCCGGGCGGTGCAGCCGCAGCACCGGCGCCTGCGCGGGGGACGGCAACAGCGGCCGCCCGCCCGGGAGTTCGACCCGCAGGCCGCGGCCGGCCGCCACCCGGCGCAGCAGCCGCCCGGCCACCGCGGCCCGCAGCGGGGCGTGCGGCACCCGGGCGACGTCCGGCCAGCGCGACGGGTCGACGGCGGGCGGGAACGGGACGGTGACGGTCATCGGCGGACGGCCTCTCCGGAACGGGAACGGGAACGGGGGTGGGGGCGGGGACGGGAGTCGGGACGGGGGTGGGCGGGCAGGCCGCGCAGCCACAGGCGGACGCCCTGGGCGCGGATCCGCAGGCTCACGGCGTAGGTGGCGAACGGGTGCCGGGCCGCCGCGCGCAGCAGCGCGGCCGGGCCCGCCGGGCGGCCGGTGCCGGACACCGTGGCGGTGAACGCCCGCCCGCCGGGCAGCTCCAGCGCCACCGTCAGGCGCAGCCGCTCGCCGTCCGGCTCCGGCAGCAGCAGGCGGTAGCGGCCGTCGAGCGGCAGGAACGGCGAGACGTGGAAGTCCTTGGCGGCCTCCGCGTGCCCGGCGGCGTCCGGGCGCAGCAGGTAGCGGTGGCGCTGGCCGTAGGTGTTGTGCACCTCGGCGACGGTGCACAGCGGCGCGCCCGCCGCGTCCCGGCACCAGTACACCGTCAGCGGGTTGAACACGTGCCCCAGCGAACGGGCCTGGGTCAGCATCAGCACCCGCCCGGCCGGGTCCGGGCGCAGGCCGTGCGCGGCCAGGTCGCGGGCCAGGTCCGCCCGGACGTCGGCAGTGCCGGGGTGCAGGGCGTGGTCGCGGGGCAGGAAGCGGGCCAGCGGGCGCAGCGGCCACGGCAGCCGGGGCAGGCGGTCGAGGTCGACCAGCCACAGGTAGCCGCGGTGGCGGAACACCCGGCGGGGCTCGGCCCGCACGTGCGTGGTGCGGGTCTCGTACAGCACGGCGCCCCACGGGCCGGGGAGCGCGGCGGTTGCGGTTGCGGTTGCGGTGTCGGCCTGGCCGGGCGGGGCCGGGTCCGGCGGGTGCGCGGGGTCGTTCAGGCTCACGGGGCGACCGCCGTGAGCAGGTGGCGGGCGGCGGCGAGGCCGGAGCGGCAGCCGTCCTCGTGGAAGCCCCAGCCGTGGTAGGCCCCGGCGAACGCGGTGCGGGCGGTGGTCAGTTCGGGCAGCCGGCGCTGGGCGGCGACCGTGCGGGCGGTGTACACGGGGTGCTCGTACACGGTGCGGGTGACCACCTGCCGCTCGGGCAGCGGGCTGCGGTCGTCCTCGTTCAGGGTGACCAGGTAGTCCTCCGCGCCGCCCAGCCGCAGCAGCCGGTTCAGGTGGTAGCTGACCCGGACCCGGTCGGAGGGCGCGTCGCAGTCCGGCATCCGGTAGTTCCACGAGGCGCGGGCCCAGGCCGCCCGGGGCAGCACCGAGGCGTCCCGGTGCAGCACCGTCGGGTTGCGGGAGTACTCGAACGCGCCCAGCACCTCCCGCTCGGCGCCGGTCGGGTCGGCCAGCAGCCGCAGTGCCTGGTCGGCGTGGACGGCCACCACCACGGCGTCCGCCCGGGTCCACCGCCCGTCCTCGGTGGCCACCGTGACGCCGTCCGGGTGGCGCCGCACCGCGCGCACCGGCGCGGAGCGGTGCACGGTGCCGGAGTGCGCGGCCAGGTGGCTCGCGATCCGCTCCACGTACGCGGCCGAGCCGCCGACCACGGTGCGCCAGGTCGGCGAGCCGGTGACGCTCAGCAGGCCGTGGTTGGCCAGGAACGCGAACAGGTAGCGGGCCGGGTAGTCCCCGGCCAGGTCGGGCGCGCAGGACCACACCGCGGAGACCAGCGGGGTCATGAAGTGCTGGGTGAAGTACGGGGAGAAGTCGTGCCGGGCCAGGAACGCGCGCAGGCTCTCCGACCCGCCCTCGGCCCCGTGCTCGGCCCCGCCCGCGGTTTCGTCCGCGGTCTCGTCCTCCGGGGTGGCCAGCAGGCGGCGGGCCAGGCGGTGGAAGCGCGGCACCTCGCCGAGCATCCGCAGGTACCGGCCCCGGGCCAGGTTGCCCGGGGTGGCCAGCAGCCCCGACAGGCCGCGGGCGCCCGCGTACTCCAGGCCGCAGCCCTCGCAGTGCACCGACATGCTCATGTCGCTGTCCTGCGTCCGCACGCCCAACTCGCCGAACAGGCCGACCAGTTCCGGGTACGTCCGGGTGTTGTGCACCAGGAAGCCGGTGTCCAGCGCCAGCTCCCGCCCGTCCGCCGCGGTGACCCGCTGGGTGTGCGCGTGCCCGCCCAACCGGCCGTCCGCCTCGAACAGCTCCACCGCCACGCCCGCCCGGGCCAGCGCGTACGCCGCGCTCAACCCCGCCACTCCCGCCCCCACCACGGCCACCCGCCGCCCCGGCTTCGGCCCCGGCCGACGCGACGGCGGGACGGACCCCCCGGTGGAAACGGCGCCGAGTGTCGTCACGTCGATTCTCCCCACTGCTCCCGCACTCCCGGCCGCCCGCGGCGGCCCTGTACCCGTCATTCGGAGGCCCCCGCCGCGCGGATTGCTCCGAACGGGAAGGCGCCGTCCCCGGCCGGGCCCGCCGGGTGCCCGGCCGTCGTCGTCGGGCGCTCAGTCGCCGTCCAGCACCTCGGGCAGCCGCCGCCGCGCCGCGTCCGCCAAGCGCTCGAACTCCCGGCGCAGGAAGGGCTCCGCGAGTCGCGCCAGCCCGTGGAAGCGCAGCCGGGCCCGGTAGTGGACCACCGCCCCCGCCCCGCCCGGCCCCGGCCGGACGGTGATCTCGTCGACGGCCGTGACCGTCCGGTTGCGCCCGACGAACAGCACCTGGTCCGGCCCGTGGTCCACCAGCTCGTACACCAGCTCGGTGCGCCGCCCGCGGAACACCGAGACGTTCCGCCACCGCGCCCCCGGCCCCGGGGCGCCGGTGCCGATCCGGACGCACTCCGCGGTTCCCGGGTCCCACTCGGCGGCGTGCGCGAAGTCCGCCAGGTAGTCCAGCACCTCGCCCGCCGCCCGGCGGACCGGGATCTCCCGCACCACCTCGATCACCGCTGCCTCCTCGGCCGTAGGGACGTCCGGGGGATTCGGAGCCGGTCCCGGTACGGATGGGTGGTGGCGTCAGCGGGTGGAGGTACGGGGCGGGGGCGGGCGGGGTGAAACGCTGCACCAGCGCTGCGGGTGGGCATCATCGGCCCGGCGGCGGGACGTTCGTGGGGGGAGGGGTACACGCGGTGGGCGCGGCCCGCCGCACCGAGAGGAGAACCGCCATGCACCCCCACGACGAACCGGTCGCCGACCGCCGCCTGTCCCGGATCCACCGCTTCGGCGCGGGCCTGTGCGCACTCCTGCTGCTGGCCTTCGGCGCACTCGGCCTGGCCGACGGCCTGCCCTTCTTCGGGACGCACGGCGAACACGTCGCCGGACTGTCCAGCAACGGACTGCTCAGCGTCGTCTCGATCGGCACCGCCGCCGTCCTGCTCACCGCCGCGCTGCTCGGCGGACGCGCCGCCTCCACCGTCACCATCGTGGTCGGCACGCTGTTCGTGCTGAGCGGCTTCGTCAACCTCGCCCTGCTGGAGACCTCGGCCAACCTGCTCGCCTTCCGTCTCCCGAACGTCCTGTTCAGCTTCGCCATGGGCCTGCTGATCGCCACCTTCGGGATGTACGGCCGGATCAGCGGCGGCCTCCCGCACGACAACCCGTACTGGCGCCGCCGCCACCCGGAGGCCGTCGCCACCGCCACTGCCGTCCCGGCCGTCCCGGCGGTCGGCCCCGCCGCCCGGCGGGCCGCGCTGCCCGGCGACCGGGGCTGACACCCGCACCCCTCCCTCCCCTCGCCGAGAGGCGGCAGACCCGATGGACACCCGACTGACCCCGCGGGAGCAGCTCCTGCTCGCGGAGATCGAGCACCACCTGCGCCGGAGCGATCCCCGGCTGGACCGGCGGCTGGACCGCCCGCCCGGCCCCGCCGCCCGCCTGGCCCACCGCCCGGGCCCGCTCGTCGCGGCCGTCGCCCTGCTCGCCACCGTGACGGCCGCCGGCGCCCTGTGGGCGGGCGCCGGGGGTTCCCACCCCCTGCCGGCCGTCCTGCTCGCCGCGGCGGCCGCCCTGCTGTGCGTCCTCGCGCTGCGCCGGCTCGCCCGCCTGCGGCTCGGCTGACGGGCCCGCCGCCCGCTGTCCCCGGAGCCCGCCCAGGGCTCCAGGGCTGTCCCGGGGGCGGCGTTGCACCCTGTGGTGGAACCGGGCGGGCGGGCCGTGTCCCCTGCGGGGGCGGGCAGTTGGACCGGGCGTGACAGAGCCCGCGCATACCAGCCCGCTGCCCGTGGTCCGCCTCCAGTGGGGGCTGTTGCAGCCCCTGCTGGCGGTCCTCTCGGAGGCCCGCGTCCCGCTCCGGCCGGGCGACTGGAGCAGTTGCAGCACGCCGCCACGATCGGCCCCGAGTTCGCCCACGCGCTGGCCCGGTGGATCCGCGACGCGCACACCGCCGCCGCGGCCCCCGTCCGGCGGCCGGCGGACGTCCGCGCCCTGGCCCCGCGCCCCGAACGCCCCGCCCTCGGCGGGCCCGGCCCCGCCGCCGTCGCGGACCGGCACGCCTCCTGACCGCCCGCCGCCGCCCGTACGGCCACCGGGGCGGACCACTCGAACGTCGCGGCCCGCGTAACCGTCGCGGGCCGTGGCCCGTTGAACGGAGCATGCCCGTGATCAACGAACCGCGCCGCCCGCAGGGCGGGCACCCGGTGGCGACGCCCCCGCGCGTCCCCGAACCGGCGGATCCCCACCCCCGGCCCGTCGGCCCCCCGTCGAGCGGACACCAGGCCGCCGCCCAACTGCTCGGCCTGCGCGAGGTGGTCCTCCCCGCCGCCGTGGTCGCCGCCGCGGACCTGCTGCTCGGCGACGCCCTCGGCAGCGACGACCCCGTCACCCGCGAAGCCGCCGCCGCCACCCGCGGCCGCCTGCGCGCCGCCCTCGGCCTGGGGTAGCACCCGACCTGACCGTCTGACGGGTGGTCAGGAGACGTGCGAGAGCCCGGGCGGGGGGTCTCCCGGCCCGACTCCGGCACATTCGCCGGTGCCCGCGGAGTTCGCCGCGCCGTACGCGGCCGCGAGGTCGGCGTTGAGGCGGTCGATCGCGCCGTTCGCCGTGGCGACGGCCTGGGCGTCCTGCTGCTGCGCCGTGGCGAGCGCGACGTCGGCCCCGGGGGTCGCCGGTAGCCCGGCGGACCGCAGGGCGGCCTCCGCGTCCCGGACGGCCCGAGCGTCGGACCTGGCCGAGTCGAGGGCGTCCTGTTCCTGCTTCACGTCGTACGCTGCCGAGGTGGTCACGTCGTAGCCGACGTTCATCTGCGCGTCGTACGCGACCGTGACCTGGACGTTGTAGCAGTTCTCGCCGTTGCCTCCGGCGATGTCGCGGCGCTCCTGCTGCAGGTCGGCGTCGGCCTTGGCGAGGTCGTCCCGGACCGCCTTCGCGTTCGTGAACGCCTTGTTGTCCGCCTGCAGGACGCTGAGCGCCCGCTGTGCGGCGGTCTGCAGGTTCGCCTGCGAAACCTGCTGCTGCTCCCGGGTGTTGGCGGCGTCCACGGTCTGCCGCAGTTGGGAGAGCGCGGTGTTGTAGTCGGCGGCGCCGGCCCGGCGGTAGCCGACGGACCGGATGCTGCCGTCCGGCTGGACCACGTTGAGCGTGATGCCGTCGGCGGCGAGGACGCCCTGATCGGTGTGGTCGGCGATGTCGAGCGTGATCGCGCTGCCGTCGATCCGGCCGCTGAGCGGGCCGGTCCGGGTCCGCACCTTCTCGGTGGGCGGTGCGCCGTCCGCCACGGCCTCCAGCACGGTCCCGCTGAGGCCGCCGCGGCCGTCCGCCTGCCACTGGAGGTAGGTGACCCGGCCGGGGTCGGTGGTCAGGAAGCCCACGGTGCCCGGCACCGGGACCGGGGCGCCGGCGGCAGCGCTCGCGGGCGCGCCGGACGCCGCGCTGTCGCTCGCGGGTGTCCCGGACGCGGCACCGCCCGGCGCGGCCGCCCCGGGCCCGGCGGGGGACGGGCTCCCGCAGGCGGCCAGGGCGGCGGCCGCAGCCGCCAGGAGAAGGGCTGACGTGGACGGGCGGGGCATGCGAGGTTCCTCCTGGCGGGCGCTGCGCGGACCGGATCCCGGTGGGGGCACCGGCGTGCCCCCACCGCTCCACCGATCGGCCGCCGCGGGTCCCCGCGCCGGGTCGGTACAGCTGCCCGCAGTGGCGGAACGATATCCAGCACGACGGCTCGCCGTCACTCCATCCAGTCAGGGCGGGGAGACGGGTGGCTGGGGTGGGTGGGGAAGCGGGTGACCGGGGTGGGCGGGAAAACGGGTGGCCGGGGCGGGGGCGGGGGCGGAGCATGGGGCCATGGCCAGACGTCTGATGTTCGTGCAGTTGAAGACCGGTCACGGCACCGACCGCGGGCCCTCGTGGATCGGGTGGGTGGACTTCTCGAAGACCTGGAGCACGGCGTACTTCCGGGGGCGGACGCTGCGCCGGGCCAAGGGGCTGTCCGCGGCGAACTTCCAGGACGCCGAGACCGGGGAGGAGTTCTGGCTCTCCGCGCCGAAACGGGACCGCACCGACACCCGCTACGGCCCGGCCGGCACCGAGGTCGAGCCGGAGGCCGCCGAGGTCTACCGGGCCTTCCTGGCGGGCGCCGCGCTGCCGGGGCGGGAGAACGGCTGAACGGGGGCGCCGGGCAGCCGTGCTGACGGGGCGTCGGTGCGGGCACGGGGCCGGGGCGGTGGTGCGGGTGCGCGCGCCGGGCCGCACCGGTCAGGAATCGAGAAGCCCCGGGCGGGCGGCGGGGCCTAGCGTCGGGGGTATGACAGACATCGAGAGCATCACCCTGGACGTGGCCGACCCCGCGGCGGCCGCCCGTTTCCACGCCGACGCGTTCGACCTCGGCGAGGACCGGCTGAAGGTGCGGGCCGCGGCCGAGCCGTCCGAGGGGTTCCGCGGGTTCACGCTGGCCCTGACGGTGCCGCGGCCCGCGGACGTGGACAGCTTCGTGGCGTCGGCGGTGGCCGCCGGGGCCGCGGTGCTCAAGCCCGCGGCGAAGTCGCTGTGGGGGTACGGCGCGGTGGTGCAGGCCCCGGACGGGGCGATCTGGAAGCTGGCGACCTCGGCGAAGAAGGACACCGGCCCGGCCACCCGGCGGATCGAGGAGTTCGTGCTGCTGATCGGGGTGGCGGACTTCGCGGCGACCAAGCGGTACTACGTGGATCGCGGGTTCGCGGTGGCGAAGGGCTTCGGGCGGGTGTACGCCGAGTTCGCGGCCGGGACGGGCGCGGTCAAGCTGGCCCTGTACCGCCGCCGGGCGCTGGCCAAGGACCTCGGGGTGGCCCCGGAGGGCGGCGGCTCGCACCGGTTGACCGTCAACGGCGGCGGCCCGGAGGCGTTCACCGACCCGGACGGTTTCCGCTGGGCGCCGGCCGGTGCGCGGGAGGCCGAAGGGCGGGAAACCGACGCGCGGGAGGCCGAGGGGCGGGCCGCGGCCTGAGTCGGAATCCGGCCCCGGGCTGCGGAGGGCGGTCGGGTGACGGTTATTCAGTTGCCTTCTGCGGGGGAGCGGTTAGGGTGGCCCGTCATGTCTGCGACCTCCATGGACGACCTCCTGCACCCGCCGACGACTCCCTACGACAGCGGGTTCCTGGACACCGGGGACGGGAACCGCATCTACTACGAGCAGCTCGGCGATCCCGGGGGCAAGCCCGCGCTGTACGTGCACGGCGGGCCCGGCGCGGGGGCGCCGCGGCGGGCCACCCGGGCGTGGGACCCGGCGCGCTACCGGGTGATCCGCTACGACCAGCGCAACTGCGGGCGCAGCACGCCGCACGCCAGTGACCCGGCGGCGGACATGGCGCTGAACACCACGCAGCACCTGGTCGACGACATGGAGCGGCTGCGCGAGCACCTGGGCATCGAGCGCTGGCTGCTGGACGGCGCGTCCTGGGGCTCGACGCTGATCCTGGCGTACGCGCAGCAGCACCCGGAGCGGGTGAGCGAGATCGTCATCCAGGCGGTGACCACCACCCGCCGGGCCGAGACCGACTGGCTCTACCACCGGGTGGGCGCCTTCAAGCCCGAGGCGTGGGACCGCTTCCGGGCCGCCGTCCCCGAGCACGACTGGGACGGCGACGTGTACGCCCTGCTGGCCGCCTACGCGCGGCGGATGGAGCACCCCGACCGGGCGGTGCGGGCGGCGGCCGCCGACGCGTGGCTGGCCTGGGAGGACGCGGTGATCTCGGACGAGCCGAACGGCGTCCCCGGCATGTACAGCGACCGGGAGGTGGACGACCGGATCGCGTTCGTCCGGATCTGCGCGCACTTCTTCAGCCGCGGCGCCTGGCTGGCGGAGGACCAACTGCTGCGCGGGGCGCACAGGTTGGCGGGCATCCCGGGCGTGCTGGTGCACGGCCGGTACGACATGGGCAGCCCGGTGCAGACCGCCTGGGAGCTGGCGAAGGCGTGGCCGGACGCCCGGCTGCACATCTTCGACGACTCCGGGCACATCGGGGGCGAGGCGATGCGGCGGACGGTGTTCGAGGCGCTGGAGGAGTTCAAGCTCCGCTGAGCCGGTGCCGCCCGGGTGCGTGCACGACGCGGGCCCGGGCGGCACCGGCCCGGGCGGTCACTTCTGCCAGCCGACCGAGGTGATCACGGTGCTGGCGAGGCTGCCGGCCCCGTAGTTGGCCAGGCCCTTGCGGACGGCGACGATGCTGGGGCGCTGGTAGAGCTCCAGGGTGTGCCCGAGCTCCCAGATCTTCGCGTCGGCCTGGTTGTACAGCTCGGCGGCCTGCGCCGGGTCGAGGGTGGCGGCGGCCTTGCGCAGCAGGGTGTCGATCTCGGGGGTGCTCAGCTTCGAGTAGTTGCCGAACACGTTGTCGCCCTGCGGGGCGCGGTAGATCGCCACCGTCTGGGAGAGCGGGAAGGAGTCGGTGTTGCGCCAGCTGGCCAGGTCGAACTTGCCCTGGTTGATGTACTTGGTGAAGTACTCCTTGCTGGACACCTTGTCGATGGTCAGCTTGACGCCGACCTGCTGGAGCATGTTCTGCGCGGCGGAGGCCAGGTCGGTCTGCGCCTGGTTGGAGCCGTCGCTCAGCACGTAGTGCAGCTCCAGCGGCTGCCCGTCCTTGCTGCGGGTGCCGCCGGCGTCCTTCCAACCCGCCTCGTCCAGCCACTTCTTCGCGGTGGCCGGGTCGTAGGAGGCCCAGTCGGCGGAGTTGTTCCGGTACCCGTTCTGGTTGGTCATGAACAGGTGGTTGTCCAGCGGCTTGAACTCCACCGGGACGCCCTTGTTGGCGATCTTGATCAGCGAGGCGCGGTCCAGCGCCCGGCCGAGCGCCTGGCGGACCTTCTGGTCGGCGAGCGGGCCGTTGCCGCCGAAGGAGATGTGCACCTCGTCCCAGGGGGTGCCGGTGCGGATCGCCGCGTCGGGGGCGTCCTTGAGCTGGCCGTAGGAGGCCGCGCTGCCCGCCGAGGCCAGGTCGACCTCGTTGTTCAGGAACGCCTGGGTGATCGCGGCGGGGTCCAGCACCCGGTAGGTGATCCGGTCCAGCTTGGGCTTGGGGCCCCACCAGCGCGGGTTGGGGGTGAGGGTGATGGTCTGCGCGGTCTTGTCGGCGTTCGAGACCACGAACGGGCCGCCGAAGACCGGGGTCTTCTCCACCCAGCCCTCGTTGAAGTCCTGCGGGGCGGAGAGCCCGGAGGCGGGCAGCAGCGGGTTGAACAGGTTCTGCCAGTCGGCGTACGGCTCGGCGAAGGTGACCTTGACCTCGCTCGCGTCCGCGCCCTGCTCGACGGCGGATATCTGCTCGTAGCCGGAGGGGTCGGCGATGTTGTACGCCGGGTCCTTGCCGTTGGACGCCTTCCAGACCGCCGCGAAGTCGCGGTAGCCGATCGGGGTGCCGTCCGACCAGGCCGCCTTCGGGTTGAGCTTGTACGTCACCACCTGCGGCGAGGTGGAGGTGACCTCGGCGGAGGCCAGGTAGGCGGGGTCGGGGTGGTAGACGCCCTTGGCGTCGACCCGGAAGAGCTTGGCCTCCACGTAGCCCATGATCTCCACCGCGTCCCCGTACCTGCCGTCGACCTGGTACGGGTTCCACTGGGTGATCCACTGCTGGAGCGGGAGGCGCAGTTCGCCGCCGTCCTTGAGGTTCTCCGGCGGCTGCGGGTTGTTGTCCTCGGCGTCCACGGTGGGCGCCACGGTCTTGGCCACGTCGCCGCCGGAGCCGCCGGAGGAGCTGCAGGCGGTCGCGGCGAGCAGGACGGCGAGGGTCGCCGCGGCGGTGCGGCCGAGCCGGCGGGCGGCGCGGCCCCGGCCGGGGGCGGCGGCCGGGCCGGGGACGGTGGCCCGGGCGGACGTGGCGGACGGTGTGCGCATCGGCGGAGTCCTCGGATTTCGAAGAGTCGGGGGCCGCCAGGTGTGGCGGCGCTTGATGGTGGGCAGCCAAGTCGGTGCCGACGCGCCGAACGTAACAGCCCGTCAGCCACCCCACCAGGGGTGCGTGCGCAGAACTGATCGAAACGAAACGCGGCGCAACACCACCGCAACACCCCGTCCGCACCCGTCTGATCAGCTGTGACCAGCGGGTTCACCGGACCGGACGGACCCGCCGACGCGGCGGGCTCTGGACGGGCCGCCCGGAGTGGCGTACAACTGCTGCGCGAAAGTGCGTCAAACCCCGTACGAGCGAAGGCAAATGACCATGTTCCCCAGGTGTGCGAACCACACCGGAGGCACGCCGTGACGCGATACCTCGCGGGGCGGCTCGGCTACTACGCCGCCCTGCTCACCGCAGCGGTGTTCCTGTCGTACGCCCTCACCGCCACCGCCCTCGGCCCCCGCGCCTACTTCGAGGCCAAGCAGCCGCGCCCCGCCGCGGCCGCCGTCGACCGCCAGCTCACCGCGCTCAACCTCAACGACCGCACCCCCGTGGTCGAACGCTTCGGCACCTGGGCGAACGGACTGCTGCACGGCGACCTCGGCCGCACCATCCACGGCACCGACGTCAACGACGAGTTCGGCCGCCGGATCTGGGTCTCGCTGCGGCTGCTGCTGGTCGGCAGCCTGCTCGGCATGCTGCTCGGCGTCGCCGCCGGGGCGTGGAGCGCGGTGCGCCAGTACCGGCTCTCCGACCGGCTGCTCACCGTGCTCTCCTTCGTGCTGCTCTCCACCCCGGTCTTCCTGCTCGCCCTGCTGCTCAAGAACGGCGCGATCGCCGCCAAGGACGCCGCCGGGCACGAGGTGGTCCCGTTCACCGGCTACGAGACGCCCAACCTGGCCGGCGGACTCGGCACCCACCTCGCCGACTGGGCGCTGCACCTGCTGCTGCCCACCCTCTCGCTCGCCCTCGGCGGCCTGGCCACCTACAGCCGCTACCAGCGCGCCACCATGCTCGACGTGCTCGGCGCCGACTACCTGCGCACCGCCGAGGCCAAGGGGCTCACCCGCGGCCGGGCCCTGCTCAAGCACGGCCTGCGCACCGCGATCATCCCGATGACCACCATGTTCGCCTACGCCTTCCTCGGCCTGTTCACCGGCGCCGCCTTCACCGAGACCATCTTCGGCTGGCACGGCATGGGGGAGTGGTTCATCCAGGCCGTCAACGAACAGGACGTCAACTCGGTGGTCGCGGTCAACCTGTTCGCCGCCGTGGTCGTCCTCGCCGCCGGCTTCCTCGCCGACGCCCTGCACGCCGCGCTCGACCCCGGGTGAGGACCGCATGACCGCCGAACTCACCGCACTCACCGCGCAGTCGGCCGGCGAAGCGCCCGCACCGCGCGGACGGCTGCGGCTGGCCGCCGCCCGGCTGGCCGGCTCGCGCGGCGCCGTGGCCGGGCTGGTCGTACTGGTGCTGCTGTTCCTGCTGGCCTTCGCCGGGCCCTACCTGACGCCCTGGGACTACGCCGCGCCCGACTACGCCAGCCTGCGCCAACCCCCCTCCGCCGCCCACTGGTTCGGCACCAACGGGCTCGGCCAGGACGTGTTCGCGCAGACCGTCCGGGGCCTGCAGAAGTCGCTGGTGATCGGCCTGCTGGTGGCGGTCCTCTCCACCGGGCTGGCCTCGCTGGTCGGGGCCTGCGCCGGGTACTTCGGCGGCTGGACCGACCGGGTGCTGACCTTCCTGGTCGACCTGCTGCTGATCTTCCCGGCCTTCCTGGTGATCGCCGTCCTCTCGCCCCGGCTGCGCGGCAGCGGCTGGATCGCCTTCGTGCTGCTGCTCGCCGTCTTCAACTGGATGATCACCGCCCGGGTGGTCCGCTCGATGACCCGCTCGCTGCGCGAGCGCGAATTCGTCGCCGCCGCCCGCTACATGGGCGTCGGACCGTTCCGGATCATCTGGCGGCACGTGCTGCCGAACGTCTCCTCCTTCCTGATCATCGACGCCACCGTCACCGTCGGCGGCGCCGTGATGAGCGAGGCCGCGCTCTCCTACTTCGGCTTCGGCGTCCGCCCGCCCGACGTCTCGCTCGGCACCCTGCTGGCCGCCGGCGCGAGCGACGCCCCGGTCTTCCCCTGGCTGTTCTACTTCGCCGCCGGACTGCTGGTGCTGTTCGTGCTCGCCGTCAACCTGGTCGGCGACGGCCTGCGCGACGCCCTCGACCCGACGGCCGCCGCCGGACGCCACCGCACCCGGCGCCGTCGTTCCACCACCCCCGCCCGCCGGAGCACCCCGTGACCACCCCGCCGACCGCCCTGCCGACCACTCAGCCGTCCGCCCCGCTGCTCGCCGTCCGCGACCTCACCGTCGACTTCGGCGGCCACCCGGCCGTCCGCGGCGTCGACCTCGAACTGCACCGGGGCGAGACGCTCGGACTGGTCGGCGAGTCCGGCTCCGGCAAGTCCGTCACCGCGCTCGCCGTGCTCGGCCTGCTGCCCGCCACCGCCCGCACCGGCGGCTCGGTCCGCCTCGACGGCCGCGAACTGCTCGGCCTGCCCGCCCGGCAGCTCGCCGCCGTCCGCGGCCGCCGGATCGCCATGGTCTTCCAGGACCCGCTCTCCGCGTTCACCCCCGTCCACCGGATCGGCGACCAACTCGCCGAAGCCGTCCGGGTCCACCAGGACCTCGGCCGGGCCGCCGCCCGCAAGCGCGCCACCGATCTGCTCGACCTGGTCGGCATCCCCGACCCGGCCCGCGCCCTGGACGCCTTCCCGCACGAGTTCTCCGGCGGCATGCGGCAACGCGCCATGATCGCCATGGCGGTGGCCAACGACCCCGACGTGCTGCTCGCCGACGAGCCCACCACCGCCCTCGACGTCACCATCCAGGCCCAGGTCCTCGAAGTGCTGCGCACCGCCCAGCGCGAGACCGGCGCCGCCCTCGTCCTGGTCAGCCACGACCTCGGGGTGATCGCCGGCAGCGCCGACCGGGTCGCCGTCATGTACGCCGGACGGATCGTCGAGACCGCCCCCGTCGACGACCTGTTCGCCACCCCCCGGCACCCCTACACGCTCGGCCTGATCGGCGCCGTCCCCCGCCTCGACGGCCCCGGCCGCGCCCTGGTCCCGATCCCCGGCGCCCCGCCCGCCACCGGCGAACCCCCCACCCCGGGCTGCGCGTTCGCCGCCCGCTGCCCGCTCGTCGAGGACCGCTGCCACCAGGACGAACCCCCGCTGACCGCCCTCGCCGGGCCCGCGCCGTCCGGGCCCCCGGCGGCCGTACCCGCCGACGGCGCCGCACCGCCCGGCCCCGCCGCGCACCTCGCCGCCTGCGTGCGCGCCGCGCACCTCGCCGCCGTCCGGCCCGCCCCCGCCGAGGTGTACCCCGTCCCGGAGCTGCCCGCCGCCGCCGTGCGCCCGCGCGCCGAACGCCCGGACGTGCTCACCGTCCGCGGCCTCACCCGCAGCTTCCCGCAGCGCCGCGGCGGCCTGCTGCGCCGCCGCGCCGGCGAGGTGCACGCCGTCGACGGGGTGGACCTCGACATCCGGCAGGGCGAGACGCTCGGGCTGGTCGGCGAGTCCGGCTCCGGCAAGTCCACCACCCTGTACGAGATCCTGCGGCTGGCGGCCCCGCAGGGCGGCCGGATCGAACTGCTCGGCCAGGACACCGCCGCCCTCGACCGGGCCGCCGCCCGGCGGCTGCGCTCCCGGGTGCAGATCGTCTTCCAGGACCCGGCGGCCTCGCTCGACCCCCGGATGCCGATCGGCGACGTGCTCGCCGAACCGCTGCTCGCCCAGCGCACCCCCGCCGCCGAGGCCCGCCGCCGGGTGCCCGAACTGCTGCGCCAGGTCGGCCTCGACCCCGCGCACGCCGACCGCTACCCGCACGAGTTCTCCGGCGGCCAGCGCCAGCGGATCTCCATCGCCCGCGCCCTCGCCGTCCGCCCCGACCTGCTGGCCCTGGACGAGCCGGTCTCCGCCCTCGACGTCTCCGTCCAGGCGGGCGTGCTCAACCTGCTCCAACGGCTGAAGGCCGAACTCGGCCTCGCCTACCTGTTCGTCTCGCACGACCTGTCCGTGGTGCGCCACCTGGCCGACCGGGTCGCCGTCATGTACCTCGGCCGCACCGTCGAGACCGGCGCCGCCGACCGGGTCTTCACCCACCCCCGCCACCCCTACACCCGGGCCCTGCTCGCCGCCGTCCCCCGCCCCGAACCCGTCGCCGAACGCACCCGCCCCCGCCACCTGCTGGCCGGCGACCCGCCCTCGCCCACCACCCGCCACCCCGGCTGCCCCTTCCGCGCCCGCTGCCCCGTCCAGCCCACCCTCACCCCCGCCCAACGCGACCGCTGCGCCACCGAGCCACCCCCCGCCCTGCCCGCGGCCCCGGGCGTCGACCACACCGCGGCCTGCCACTACCCGGACTGAGACCGGGCCCCGGACGCGGTCGGCGTCCGGGGCCCGGGGCCCGACGGGTCGTCACTTCCCGTACACGGAGACCTCGTCGATCGAGTAGCGGTTGTCGGTGCCGCGGGCCAGCATCACCACCCGGACGTGGCGGGCGTCGACCGGGGTGAAGGAGCGGTTCTCCAGGCCGCCGCGGTCGGTGGTGGTGGAGTAGACGGTGCGCCAGGCGGCGCCGTCGGTGGAGACGTCGATCCGGTAGGCGGTGGCGTACTGGTCGGACCAGTCCAGGACCACCCGGCCGACCTTGCGGACGCTGCCCAGGTCGACGTCCAGCCAGGCGGTGGCGACCGTCTTGGAGGCCCAGCGGGTGCCGGTGTCGCCGTCGACGGCCTGCTTGGGCGGGTAGGCGACGACCACCGCGTCCTGGTAGTCGGAGGCGGTGGCGGTCGCGCCGCGGGCCAGGTCGGTCAGGTCGTCGGTGCGGCGGGCCGGGAACTCCACCACCTGCTGGTAGGTGGGCCGGTTCTGCCAGGCGATCCGCGGGACGGTGATGCCGCCCATCGCCCGGTGCACGATCGAGTCGGCGCACAGCTGGTCGCTCGCCGCGCAGTACTTGTCGGCCGGGTACGTGGTGGCGGCCGGGGTGGCCACCGCCCGGGTCAGCGTGGTCAGCAGCACCTGGCGGCAGGCGCTCAGCGTGCCGGCGCCGCAGTACGCCCTCTCCAGCGGGCCGGCCACCGGGCGGCCGAGCACCGTGCGCAGGTCCTTGTCGACGTACGACCACCAGCCGTGCTGGAACGCCGAGCCCTTGTGCGCCTGGCCGGCCGCGATGTCGCTGCCGCCGGAGGTGGCGCCCAACTGCCCGCCGGAGGGCGTCTCGTTGATCGGGGCGACGGCCGTCAGCGCCTGCCAGGCCGGATCGCCCAGGCCGGGCCGGAACTCGCCCTCCACCAGCAGCGGCCACCAGGCGTCCAGCACCCGGATCGCCTCCGCGTCGGTGTACACGCCCGCGCCCTTGGACGCCTCGCGCCGGTGCGAGCCGCCCGCCGCCCAGGCCCGCAACTCGGCGATCGCGTCCGCCGCCGCCGGGTCGGTGACCGGCGCCGAGTCCAGCACCGCGAGCAGTTCGGGCAGCACCCGTTCGGCCCGCAGGTCGACGTTGGCGGCGTCCTCCATCGCCTTGACCAGGTCGGTGCGGGTGACGGCGCCGCGCTGCACCAGCGCCTTCACCCGGTTGTCCAGCAGGTCGGCCCGGTGGACGGCGCCGTTGCCCCAGGCCGAGGTGAAGCCGGGGGCCTGCTTGTTGTTCCAACTGACGTAGTAGTCCTGGTCGGTGGAGTGCGCGTGCCGGTCGGCCGGTTCGACCGCGGAGGTGTTGGCGGCCTTGTCCCAGCCCTGCCAGGTGTAGGCCGGCAGGGCCAGGACCGGCAGGTCCGGGTCGGTGCCGGGGGCGCGCAGCGGCTCGGTGCCGGAGTTGTAGTAGGAGGTGTGGTCGGCGTCCGCGTAGAACCAGTTGAAGGTGTAGCCGATGTCCTGCGCGGCGCGCTGGAACGCCGCCGCCGAGGTGATCGCCGCCGGGTCGTTGAACTGCTGGAAGCCGATCACCGAGTCCACCTCGTGCCGGTAGGTGGAGCGCAGCGCGGTGTACGCCACCGGCCGCCCGCCGACCGTCCCGGTGTGGGTCACCAGCCCGTACGCCGAACGCAGCGTCACCAGGTCGTAGGCGCCCGCCGCGGTGGAGTCCGCGGTGCTCGGCTGCCAGGCGTCGTGCTGGACCAGCCGTTCGAACGGGGTGCAGGCGCCGTCCAGCAGGTAGCCGGTCGAGGAGGTGGACGGGGTGCCGCCGCCGGGCTCGCACAGCTCGACGGCGAAGGTGTCGGTGATGTCCTGGTTGGCGGAGGTCGCGCTCCACGAGTAGTCCAGGCCGCGGCCGATCTCCACGTAGAAGCTCAGCCCCGGGAAGGACGCGCCCCGGCTGCGCAGGCCCGGCCCGTCCAGTTCCTGCACCATCAGGATCTGCGGCGCGTAGTAGCCGGTCTGCGGGCCGTACACGGCGATCGGGTGCCCGGAGGCGGTGTGCGCGCCGGACACCAGCAGGGCGTTCGACATGCCCTTCTTCGCGGTGATCAGGTCGGCGGGCAGCACGCCCTCGGCGGTTCCCGCCACGGCGGCCCCGGTGCCCGTCCCGTTGGCGGTGTGCGACACCTCGGCGACCGAGCCCGGGTCCGGCAGCGCGGTGCCCACCGGCGCGGCGGGCGAGGCCGCGTACGGGAAGGCGGTGCCGTCGTGCACGGTGGCCGTCGCCTCCGGGTCGTCCTCGGCCCGCCAGGCCGCGTACGCCCGGTCGCCCGCCTCGGTGCCGTACTGCCGGCGCAGCGCGAGCTTGGCCAGCGCGTTGCCGACCTCGCCGCCCCCGCCGCCGCCGAAGATCGCCCCGATCACCGAGGAGATCGCCACCACGTCGGTGGCCGTGAACGGGGCGATGGTCGAGCCGTGCCCGGTCAGCACGTACTCGCCCGGGTAGGTGTTCGCCGCGACGTCCGCCGCCGCGAAGGCGTTCAGGCCCGCCACGTAGTCCTGCACGTCCTGCCAGGCCTGCGCCCCGCGCGGGCCGGACGCCTTCACCCGGTCGATCTGCTGCTGCAGGTCCGCCTCGGTGTACGGGGCGACCGCCCACAGGCTCTGCTCCAGCTCCCGGTTGCCCGCCGCGCCGCCCGCGAACGAGGACAGCTGCCCGCGGCCCACGTGCCGCAGCACGTCGATCAGCCAGAGCCGGTCCTGCCCGGCCGCGTACCCGGCGCCGAACTCGGTGTCGGACCGGGTCACGCCCTTGACGTGCGGGGTGCCGGTCGCCTTGTCCCGGGTGATGGTCACCCCGGGGCGCGGGGTGGCGGTGCTCTCCACCTGCCCGGCGGGCACCCCGAACGAGGCGTCGTTGAAGTACGCCGACAGCTGGTCGGGTGTCAGGCCGCTGTAGTCGTGCAGCAGCGCGTCGTACTCGTCCACCTGGTCGGCGGAGTGCGCGGGCCGGGTCCCCACGCTCTGGTGCAGCAGGATCCCGGCCAGCGTGGCGTGGCCGTTCTCACCCGCCGTCAGGACGTCCTGGCACTGGCCCAGGCACGGGTCCCCGGCGGCGGGGGCGGGCCCGGCGGCGGCCCCGGCGGCCGGCTGGGCGGTGAGCGCGCCGAGCAGCAGCGCGGCGGAGGCGAGGACGGCGAGGGCGGCCGAACGCAGTCGGCGGGGGCGGGGGGCAGCGGGCACCTGGGCCTCTTCCTGACAGGGGGTATCGGAAGTCCGGGCGCACGCTAGTCCGCGAAGTGACCCCCGGGTAGGGGGCGGGCGGGACCCGCCACGGAACTGTCACCCGCCTGTCATGAACGCGAGTTGACGCTGCGTCAGGATCCGTCGGAACGCGCAGGCCGGTGCGGGCCCGTGCGGGCCGGTGCAGGTTCGCGCGGGCTGTGGCGGGAGGCTCAGGAGACGTCCGGGCCCGGGACGGCCGGGACGGCCGGGGCGAGGGGGCGTTCGGCGAGCTCGGCGAGGACGTGCAGGGCGGCCTGGGAGGGGGAGCCCTCCTCGGCGGTGTAGGTGACCAGGGTCTGGTCGGGATCGCCGGGCAGGGTCAGGCTCTCGTAGGCGACGGTGAACTCGCCGACCGCGGGATGGCGCAGGTGGTAGCTGCCGTGGGTCTTCTCCCGGATCTCCTGCTGCTCCCACAGCCGCCGGAACTCCGGGCTGGCGTCCGACAGTTCACCGATCAGCGCCGGGTACGCCAGGTCCCCCGGGTGGCGGCCGAGGTCCAGGCGCAGGTAAGCGACGATGTCGCGGGCCTTGGCCTCCCGGTCGACGAAGCGGCTGCGCAACTCCTCGTGGCAGAAGACCAGCCACGCCTTGTTGAGCCGCTCGGGCGGCAGCGCGGCGAAGTCGATCATCATGGCGGCCATCGGCGCGTTCCAGGCCAGCACGTCGGTGCGGCGGCCCACCACGTACGCCGGGGTGTGCGGCATCGAGTCCATCAGCCGGCGCAGGCCCGGACGCACCTGCTGCACGGGCGTCGGCAGCGGCCCGCCGCCGGCCCGCACCAGCCGGTGCAGGTGGCCGGTCTCGACCGGGTCCAGGCGCAGCGCCCGGGCGACGGCGTCGACGATCGCGTCGGACACGTTCTCGGCCCGGCCCTGTTCGAACCGGGTGTAGTAGTCGGCGCTCACCCCGGCGAGCTGGGCCACCTCTTCGCGGCGCAGCCCCGGCACCCGCCGCCGCTCGCCGAAACCCCGGATCCCCGCGTCCTCCGGGCGGATCCGGGCACGGCGGGAGCGCAGGAAGGCACCGAGGTCGGCTCGTCGGTTCATGGCCACGATCCTATTGAACCGGGCCCGGCCAACCGGGCCCGGGCAACCGGGCCCGGCCCGAAGGGGGTTCCGGCAGACCCAGGACGGGCGGCACCGGGGACGAACGGAGCCCTGGGTGCGGCCGGGCGCGGTCGTGAGGATGGGGGCGCACCACCCGGACACCCGAACGCAACGTGAGGAACCCGCAGTCATGGACGCTCTGCCCACCACCCGCCTCGGCGGCACGGACCTCGACATCAGCCGGATCGGCTTCGGCGCCTGGGCGCTGGGCGGGGCCGGCTGGGGCTTCGCCTGGGGCGCCCAGGACGACGCCGACTCGGTCGCCACCATCCACCGGGTCGTCGAGGCCGGGGTCAACTGGATCGACACCGCCCCCGCCTACGGCCTCGGCCACTCCGAGGAGGTCGTCGGCAAGGCCCTCGCCGCCCTCCCGGAGGCCGAACGCCCGTACGTCTTCACCAAGGCCGGCCTGGTCTGGGACGAACCCGACCCGTTCGCCGCCCCGCGCAAGCTGCTCAAGCCCGCCAGCATCCGGGCCGAACTGGAGGACTCGCTGCGCCGCCTGGGCGTCGAGCGGATCGACCTCTACCAGGCGCACTGGCCCGGCGACGGCGCGCTGCTGACCTTCGGCCCCGACGAGGACCCGGCCGCCACCGCCCGGCACGCCACCGCACTGGAGGAGTACTGGGCGGCGCTGGCCGAGCTGAAGGCCGAGGGCAAGGTGCGGGCGATCGCGCTGTCCAACCACGACGCCGCGCAGCTGGCCGCCGCCGAGGCGGTCGCGCACGTCGACGCGATCCAGCCCCAGTTCAGCCTGCTGCACCGGGAGGCCGCGCCCGAACTCGCTTGGGCGCACGCCCACGGCACCGGGGCGATCGTCTACCAGCCGCTCCACTCCGGGCTGCTGACCGGGACGTTCAGCGCCGAGCGGGTCGCGTCCCTGCCGGACGACGACTGGCGCAAGGGCTTCCCCGAGTTCACCACCGGCCTCGCCGCCAACCTCGCCCTGGTCGAGGCCCTGCGCCCGATCGCCGCGGCGCACGGCACCACGGTCTCCGCGGTCGCCCTCGCCTGGACGCTGGCCTGGCCCGGCGTCACCGGCACGATCGTCGGCGCCCGCCGCCCCGGCCAGGTCGACGACTGGATCGGCGCCGGATCCCTGGAGTTGACCGACGCCGACCGGGACGCGATCACCGCCGCGATCACCGCGACCGGCGCCGGCGCGGGCCCGGCCCGCCCCTGAGCCCCGGCCCTATTCCGGCCTGACACCGGCCCCAACTTCCGCTCTTGCTCACGCCTCGGGCGGAGGCTCGCACCCCTGCGCAGCCGTCGCCGCTGCCCGGCGGGCGGGTGGGACGCCGGTCCGGCCGGCCCGGGCGCGGGGTGACGCCCCGTCGGGGCGCGGGCGGCCGAGGAGGACGCCGACGGCGACCAGCGCCATGCCGCCGAGCCGGGCGGGGCCCAGCGGTTCGCCGTCCAGGGCGGTGCCGAGCAGGACGCCGGTGACGGGGTTGAGCAGGCCGATCAGGCCGACGGTCGCGGCGGGCAGCCTGCGCAGGCCGGTGAACCAGACCAGGAAGGCCAGGGCGGTGGCGACCAGCGAGGTGTAGCCGAAGGCCGCCAGCGCGCCGCCGTCCAGCGCCGGGGGCGTTCCCTCGGCCAGTGCGGCGACCGGCAGCAGGAGCAGGCCGCCGAGCGTCAACTGCCAGGCGGTGGAGGCCAGTACGCCCGGGGTGTCGCCGCCGTCCGCGGGCGCCGCCCAGCGCTTGGCGAGCACGTAGCCGACCGAGGAGGCGAGCAGCGCCCCCAGTGAGGCGAGCAGCCCGGGCAGGCCGTCCGCACCGCTCGCGCCGCCGGTGCCGACGGCGCCACCGCCGCCGCCCGCCGGGCCCGGGTCGCCCGCGAGCATCAGGACCACCCCGCCGACGCCGACCGCGCCGCCCGCCAGTTGCGCGGGCAGCGGGCGTTCGCCGGCCAGCAGCCAGGCGCAGAGCATCAGGGCGAGCGGGGAGAGCGCCATCACCATGGCGGCGGTGCCGGCCGGGAGCCACTGCGAGGCCAGGTAGACCAGGACGAAGAACGCGGCGGTGTTCAGCGCCCCGAGCACCGCCGAGCGCCACCACCAGGCGCCGCGCGGCAGCCGCCGGGCCGCGGCGAGCAGCAGCAACCCGGCCGGGAGGGCGCGCAGGGCCGCGCCCCAGAGCGGCGCGCCGGCCGGCAGGTAGCGGTGGGTGACGTAGTAGTTGGCGCCCCAGGCCACCGGGGCGAGGGCGGTCGGGACACCCCACCGGATTATCGCTTCCATGGAAGACAATATAGCTTCCACGGAAAACACCACCGTTATGCTGGGGCCATGGAGCAGCCCCTCGACCACGTCGCCCGGATCCAGGCCGCCTGGCAGCGCGAACGCCCCGACCTGGACGTCGCCCCGCAGGGCGTGATCGGCCGCCTGCACCGGGTCGCCACCCTGCTCACCCATGAGCTCTGCGCCGTCTACGCCCGCTACGACCTCGGCGAGGGCGAGTTCGACGTCCTCGCCGCCCTCCGCCGGGCCGGCGCCCCCTACGAACGCGCCCCCGGCGAACTCGCCGCCCACACCATGGTCACCACCGGCGCCGTCACCAAGCGCATCGACCGCCTCGAACGGGCGGCCTGGTCACCCGCCGCACCGCCACCGAGGACCGCCGCGGCCGGGTCGTCGCCCTCACCGACGCCGGCCGCGACCTGATCGACCGCGCCTTCACCGACCACATCCGCAACGAGCACCGGCTCCTCGCCACCCTCACCCCCGCCGAGGCCGACCGGCTCGAAGCCCTCCTCACCGACTGGCTCGCCCGCCTCGAACCCGCCGACCCCATCCCCTCCTGACCCGGACCCCGGACCCCGGACCCCGGGCCCGGACCGGGAACGGCCAAACTCCCGCAAAAGCCGCGCATACTCGCCGTGAAGCCGGGCAGCCGACCCGCAGAACGACGAACTCCCCTCACGAAGGAGGCAGTTGTGAGCGACGGCATGTGGGGCTACGAGAACGCCGAGGGCCACCGGCCGGGCGTCGACCTGACCGGGTTCCGGGTCGAGGCCGCCGACGGGCACATCGGAAAGGTCGACAAGCACTCCTACGAGGCCGAGGACGGCCACATCGTGGTAGACACCGGCCCGTGGATCTTCGGCCGCACCGTCCTGCTCCCCGCGGGCACCATCCGCCGGATCGACGAGGAGGCCCGCACCGTTTGGGTCGGCCGCACCAAGGACGAGATCAAGAACGCCCCCGAGTACCACCACGAGTCCCACGCCGGAGACCCCGAGTACCGCCGCACCGTCGGCGGCTACTACGGCACCGGCCTCTGACCCCCCACCTCTCCCGGGGGCGTCCCGCAACCACAGGGCCGGGACGCCCCCGGGCCGGGTCCTCCTCCGCGGCGGCGGGGGAGGACTTCGAACTCGGCGCAGCGGAGAAGGACTTCGGTTCAGGACCCCGGCTCAGGGCTCCGGCTCAGGACCCGGTTCAGGGCTCCGACTCAGGACCTGGCCGGTCCGCAGAAGGCCAGGTCGACCAGGGCGACCGCGGCGGGCGTCAACGCGGCGCTCTTCGCCTGGTCGTAGGGGTTCGCCGAGACCGAGACCTGCCGGCGGCCCGCCCGGTCGCCGAACAGGTAGGTGGTGTAGCCGTAGATCCCGCCCGGGTGGCCCCAGACGTTGCCGCAGGACAGCTTCAGCTCCATCAGGCCCAGCCCGTAGTCGGTCGGCGGCTGTACGTCGGCCGGCACCGTGGTGGTCATCTGGGCCAGCTGCGCCGGGGCGAGCAGGCGGCCGCCGAGCAGCGCCGCGTCGAACCGGGCCAGGTCGTCGTTGCTGGAGATCAGTTCGCCGGACGCGCCCGCCACCGAGGTGTTGAACTCCGTGACGTCGGCGGGCCCGTCGGAGAGCTGCAGGTAGCCGTGGCTGTGCGGACCCGGGATGCCGGTGGCGGTGCCCGGCACCGAGGTGCGGTGCAGGCCGAGCGGCCGGATCACCCGCCGGCGCACCTCGCTGCGCCAGTCGTGGCCGGTGACCTTCTCCACCAGCTCGCCGATCAGCAGGTAGTCGGTGTTCGAGTACTGCCAGCCCTGGCCGGGCGGGAAGTACGGCGGGTGCGAGAGGCCGATGGAGATCAGCTCGGACGCCGACCAGGTGCGCCAGCGGTCCTGGTCGAGCAGGCGGCGCTGGTCGGCCTCGGTGTCGTAGGCGAACCGCGGGTCCTGGGTGTAGTCGTACAGCCCGGCGGTGTGGTTCATGACCTGACGGACCGTGATCGCCGAGCCGTTCGGCACCACGCCCGGCAGGTAGCGCTCGATCGGCTCGTCCAGCCCGACCCGGCCCTCGCCGACCAGTTGCAGGACCACCGTCGCCAGGAACGTCTTGGTGATGCTGCCGGCCCGGAACGCGCCGTCCACCGGGGCGGGTTCGCCGGTGGCCAGGTCGCCGACGCCGGAGGTCCCCCGCCACACCACCCGCCCGTCCTGCCGCAGTTCGCCGGTCGCCGCACTGGCGCCGCCTTCGCCGGTCAGCGCGTCCAGCCCCTGCTGGAGCTGCTCCGGCCGCACCTTCGCCCCGGGCCAGGAGGGGCCCGCGAACCCGGCAGCCCCGGCAGCCCCGGCGGCCTCGGCGGCTCCGGTGGCCTGGGCGGCCCCGGCGGTCGGGGCGAGGACGAACACCGACGCGCCCGCGAGCAGCGCGGCGGCCAGTCGCCGGGCGCCCGTTCGGTACTGCTTCACACGATTCTCCTTGTTCGGGAGTGACCGGACAGTCGGGGTTCGTCACCGCCCAGCCTCACCGCTCCGGGCGGGCCCCGGCATCGCGCGCCGGAAGGAGGAGACCGGGACCCGGGTCGTCCCCGGGGAGGAAGCCGAGTCGGCCCCGCCCCGACCGACGGGGGATTGCCCTCCGACCGGCAGCATGACAGTCCGTCAGGTGCGGCGGGCGACACGGTGGGACTAACGTGGCGGTCCTGCGGAACAGGGGAGGAGAACGCGGTGCTGGTCATGCCCGGGCGGCGGACGTCGACGATGGAACTGCTGGCCGCAGAGGCGGCGGGCCGGGGGATGCCCGTCCGGGCGGCGGAGGAGCCCGGGCTGACCGGCCCCGCGTACTGGTACGGCGGGCCGGTCGCGGGGGCGCGGCTCGCGGGGCGGCTCGGGTTCGCGCTGCTCGAACCGACGGACGGCTGGCTCGCCGAGCTGCCGGAGGAGTTCACGGGCCGTCAGGTCCGGGTGGGGACCCTCGCGGACGCGTGGGCGCTGGACCGGCCGACGTTCGTCAAGTCGCCCCGGGACAAGTCCTTCCCCGCCGAGGTCCACGGCGACGGCTCCCGGCTGCCCGCCGACCTGGACCCGGCGACCCCGGTACTGCTGTCCGAGGTGGTGACCTTCGCCGCCGAGTACCGGCTGTTCCTGCTGGACGGCCGGATCGCCGCGGCCAGCAGGTACGCGGTGTTCGGCCGGCTCGACCCCCGCCCGCTCGGCCCGGACCGGGAGGACCGCTCCACCGCCGCGCAGCTCGCGGAGTTCGCCGACCGGCTGGCCGCCGCGGCCGGCCCCACCCTGCCCAGCGCCGTGGTCGTGGACGTCGGCCAACTGCTCGACCCCTACCGCCCGGGCCACCGCTGGGCCGTGGTGGAGGCCAACATGGCGTGGTTCTCGCACGCCTACGCGGCCGACCCGGCCCGGGTGCTGGACGTGGTCCTGCGGTCGGCGGGCCCGCGCGAGCACGTGCGACCGCGGGACGCGGCGTTCGAACGGCGCTGATCCGGCCAGGCCCGGAAGACCAGGTCCGGAAGACCGGAAGCGAGGCCCTAGCCTGGGCGGGTGATCGTATGGCTGAACGGCACCCACGGGGCGGGCAAGACCACGACGAGCGCGCTGGTGCAGCGGCTGCTCCCGGACTCGCGGGTGTTCGACGCGGAGAAGGTCGGCGAGACGCTGATGGACATCTCGCCGGGGCTCCCGGCGACGGACAACTTCCAGCACTGGCCGCCGTGGCGGCCGCTGGTGGTGGAGACCGCCCGGCGGGTGCTGGAGTACACCGGCGGCACGCTGGTGGTGCCGATGACCGTGCTGGTGGAGGAGTACTGGCGGGAGATCGCCGCGGGCCTGGCCGGACACGGCATCCCGGTGCGGCACTTCGTGCTGCACGCCGACCGGGAGACGCTGCGCGGACGCATCGCGGGGGACACCGTCACCGGGCCGGACTCCCCGTTCCGGCTCAGGCACCTGGAGCCGTACGCGGAGGCGGCCCGGGGCTGGCTGCACGAGGCTGCGGAGGTCGTCGACACCACGCACCTGACGCCCCACCAGGCCGCCCGGCGGATCGCGGAGTCCGTCCTCGACTGAGCCCGCCGTCGACCGGGTCCGCCGTCTACCGGGTTCGCCGTCGACCGATCCCGTCCTCGACCGAGCCCGTACCGCGCCCGCCGCCTTCCGCGCCGCCCGGGTCAGCCGGCCGCCGTGAACACCACCCGCTGCCCGGGGCCGAGGAACGCCGCCAGCCGGTCGGCCTCCGCCGCCACCTGCCCGGTGGCGCCGTTGGGCAGCGGGCGGAACGGGGTGACCAGCAGCTCCGTGCCCCGCACCGCCCAGGTGCCCGCGACGAAGCCGTCCAGCAGGAAGGTCGGCAGCACCCGGGCCGCGCCCGGCATCACCCGCGGCCGGTCCGCCTCGGCGAGCACCCGGGTGCGGTCCGCGTGCCCGAGCAGCAGGTTGTCGTACGCGGGCAGGAAGCGCACCGGGACGGGCCGGTCCGGGTCGGCGGGCGCCGCGTCCGGCAGGTCGAACAGCTCGGTGCCGCGCTCGTCGCGGTGCACCCGCAGCCCGGGCCGCAGTTCCTCGAACACCGCCCGCATCCGGGTCAGCCCGGACCAGGCCTGGAAGTCCTTCACCCCGGCCGGGCCGAACGCCGCCAGGTAGCGGAGCACCGCCGCGCCCGCCGAGAGCTCGCCGGGGCGCGGTTCGGCGAGGGTCAGCGAGGTGTTCGTCCGGGGGCTCCAGCCGCCCCAGGCGGAGCTGTCCGGCCCGTGCACCACCGGCACCCGCAGCTGCACCGCGCCCGCCAGCAGCTTCCCGTCCCGCCCGGGGTAGCGGGCGCCCAGTTCGGTGGCGAGTTCCTGCCGGGAGAGCCGCCGCCCGGCCAGCAGCTCCCGGCCGACCGCCGCCAGCGCGTCCAGGTCGAGGCCGTCGGTGGCCGGGGTGAAGTAGCCGGCCCGCGAGGTGCGTTCCAGCGCCGGCTGCAGCAGCGGCCGCCAACGCCCGTAGTCCGCCCTGCCGGACAGGTGCTGGGTGCTGCGCAGCGACGCCGCCCGCACCATCCGCCCGTCCGCGAGCAGCTCGGCCAGCCGCTCGCGCCGGAACCCCTCGATCCGGGCCCACAGCCCCAGGTAGGGCCAGTTCGGCTCCTGCGCCTGCAGCGCGACCAGCCGCTCCACCACGTCGGGTACGCCGAGCCCGGTCCGTTCGGTGAGGAACTGCCGCTCCAGCAGCGTCCGGTTCAGGGTGCGGACGGACAGCACGTCGTTCATGCGGTGCGGGTTCTCCCGTCGGTGGGTGGTGGGGCCTGCCGCCACGCTAGGGGCCGCAGCGGCCACTTTCCGTCCGCAATGGCCGCCGTCGCCGTCCACCGGCGGAAGGCCCGGCCGGGTGTGTCGTGCGGGCGGGGCGGTTCCGGCCGGTCAGGATGGGGCTTTCCGACGGGACGACGGGATACCGGGGAGCAGCCATGGACGTGTCCGCGGGCCTGTGGGCCGGCACCATCGCGGTGCTGGTCGCGCTGATCGTGGCCGACTTCTTCATCGGGGGCCGCAAGCCGCACGAGGTCTCGATCAAGGAGGCCGGGGTCTGGACCGCCGTGTGGGTGGTGCTGGCGGGGCTGTTCGGCTGCTTCGTGTGGGGGTACGCCGGATCGAAGTCCGGGGTGGAGTTCTTCGCCGGGTACGTCACCGAGAAGTCGCTCAGCGTGGACAACCTGTTCGTGTTCATCCTGATCATGGGCAAGTTCGCGGTGCCGAGGATCTACCAGCAGTGGGTGCTGATGTTCGGCGTGATCATCGCCCTGGTGCTGCGGGCGGTCTTCATCGCCGGTGGTGCGGCGCTGGTCGCCCAGTTCTCCTGGGTGTTCTACGTCTTCGGCGCGTTCCTGGTCTGGACGGCCGTCAAACTGCTGCGGGAGGCCGGGCAGGACAAGACCGAGGAGGAGTTCGAGGAGGGCCGGCTGCTGCGGATGATCAAGAAGCGGATCCCGTCCACGGACGAGTACCACGGCACCAAGCTGTTCGTCCGGATCGACGGCAGGCGGCTGATGACGCCGATGATGACCGTCATGCTGGCGATCGGCACCACCGACATGCTGTTCGCCCTCGACTCGATCCCGGCGATCTTCGGGCTGACCCAGGACGCGTACATCGTCTTCACCGCCAACGCCTTCGCGCTGATGGGCCTGCGCCAGCCGTACTTCCTGATCGGCGGCCTGCTCACCAGGCTGGTCTACCTGTCCTACGGGCTGTCGGTGATCCTCGGCTTCATCGGCGTCAAGCTGATCCTGCACGCCCTGCACGAGAGCGGCGTGCACGTGCCGGAGATCGGCATCGCGTTCTCGCTGGGCTTCATCGTGGTGGTGCTGGCCGTCACCACCGTCGCCAGCCTGCTGGCCTCCCGGAAGCAGGACCGGGCGGCCGGCGCCTGACGCGGGGTCAGGCGCCGGCCGGAAGGCTCAGCCGCGCGGGCTGAGTTCGGCCATCGCGCTCCAACCGGTGCCGGGGACCTCGACGTTGACGATCTCCGGGGTACGGGCGATGAAGTCCGGCATCCAGGCCATCGCGGTCTTGAAGTGCTCCGACTCGACGTGCCGGGCGCCCGCCTCGCCGTCCCGGAACGCCTCCAGCAGCACGTACTGGTGCGGGTCGTCGACGCTGCGGGACCACTCGAAGAAGACGTTGCCCTCCTCGGCGCGGGTCGAGGTGGTGAACTCCTCGACCCGCTCGATCCAGCTCGCGCTGTGCTCGGGCCGGACGGTGAACTTGACGGCGATGAAGATCACGACTGCTGCTCCTCCGCGGTGGGTGCGCACACGCACGCGTGTGCCTTCACCTGCAACGATCGCAGATCCGCCCGGCCCACCGGGTCACCGGTCCCGCAGGTAGGCCGCCGCGGTCCGGGTCACCGGCTCCGCAGGTAGGCCGCCGCGGTCCGGGTCACCGGCTCCGCAGGTACGCCGCCGCGGTCGCCCGCAGCCGCTCGTGCAGGCCGTCGTACGCCCGGGTCCGGCCCAGTACGGACTTCGGCAGCTTGGCGGCCATCGTGTAGTTGGTGTCGCAGACGTTCGCCGCCGGGGCCAGCCCGGCCTGGCTGACCAACTGGTAGGCGTCCAGCTGGTCCAGGCCGAGCAGGTCGGCCGTCCAGCCGACCAGGTCGTGCTGGCTGATCCGGAACGCGTCCTCCAGCGGGCGGGCCGAGCCGGTGCTGATCAGGTAGTCGTCGTTCTCCATCCGAGGCCAGGCCGGGCCGCCGCCCTTGACCAGGTCGACGATCACGGTGGTGCGCATCGCCGCCTCCACGGCCGTCCCGCACACCTCGCCCTCGCCCTGCCGGGCGTGCCCGTCGCCGATCGCCAGCAGGGCGCCGTCCACGTTGACGCCGAAGTACGCGGTGGTGCCGGCCCGCATCTCGGGCGTGTCCAGGTTGCCGCCGTGCGCGCCCGGCGTGATCGAGGCCAGCACCTCGCCGGCCGCCGGGGCCACGCCGACCGTGCCGTGCATCGGGTCCAGCGGCAGCGCGACCGCGAAGTCGGAGTTCCGGGCCCGGAAGTGGCACAGGCCCGCGGCCACGTCCAGGTCGTACACCCAGACCCGCTCCTCCAGCGCCGGGTGCAGCATCGCGGTCTGGTGGGTGGCGGTCAGCGCCCCGAAGTGCGGGAAGGTGCTGGAGAAGCCGCGGTCCCGGGCCGGGGTGATCTCCACGAAGTGCACCGCCAGCACGTCCCCCGGCTCGGCCCCCGCCACCGCGATCGGCCCGGTCACCGGGTTGAGGTACGGGAACACGCACACCCGGCTGGGCAGGTCGTCCACGCCGCGCACCTTGCCGCCGAAGCAGTCCTCGGTGGTCAGCTCCACGATGCTGCCGGGCCGAACCGTCGTCAGCGGGGCGCGCCCGCCGAAGGTGTAGGCCCAGTCCTCCGGGCCGGGGGAGAGGCGGACGGTCTCGGGCAGGGTCACGGGGTCTCCTCGACGGTGTTCTCGGTGACGTTCTCGGCGGTGTTCTCGGGACTGGCGACGGACAGCTTCGGGGTGCGGCCGGTGACGACCAGGCCGGTCAGCACCACCGCGCCGACCAGCAGCCAGACGAAGCCCAGCCGCTGCGCCGCGATGTTCGCGTTGACGACCACGTACGCCAGGATGGCGAAGCCGATCACCGGGGCGATCAGGTGCCGCCAGTAGTCCCTGCTGCGGTTGCGCACCAGGTAGTGCACCACCACGGCGACGTGCAGCACCAGGAAGGTGGTCAGCGCGCCGAAGTTGACCAGGGTGCTGAGCAGCGTGATGCCGTCGTCCCGGGAGGTCATGTAGAGGCCGAGCAGCAGCGAGACGCCGGCGGTCAGCAGGGTCGCGTTGACCGGCACCCGGCGGGTCGGGTGGACCTTGGCCAGGAAGGACGGCAGCTCGGCGGTCGCGGGCCATGGCGAACAGCAGCCGGCTGGTCGCCGCCTGCGCCACCAGCGAGTTGGCGAAGCCCCAGGCCACCGCCGTCGCGGCGGCGGTCAGGGTGGCCAGCCAGCCGCCGGCCGCGGTGCGCGCGGCGTCGTAGAACGCGGTGCCGCCCGGGTCGCCGTCGCGGATCAGCGCGTCCGGGTCGGTCACCAGCAGCGAGGCCACCCAGGTCTGCACGATGAACAGGGTGCCCGCCAGCAGCAGCGCCGCCACCATCGACCGGCCGATGGCCTTCGTCGAGTCCCGGTTCTCCTCCGAGAGGGTGGAGATGCCGTCGAAGCCGAGGAAGCTGAGCACCGCGATCGACACCGCGCCGAACGCCAGGCTCCAGGAGAAGGTGTGCCCGTTGTACAGCGGCGTGAAGTCGAAGCCCCGGCCCTTGCCGTTCGCCAGCGCGACCACGCCGACCACCACGAACAGCGCCAGCACCACCAGTTCGCCGACCAGCACGGCCTTGTTGACCCGGGCGGTGGTCTCGATGCCCAGGTAGTTGACGGCGGTGTTCAGCAGCACGAACCCGACCACCCACAGCCACACCGGCACCGAGGACACCAGCGAGTTCATCGCCACCCCGGCGATCAGGTACAGCAGGCCCGGCACCAGCACGTAGTCCAGCAGGATCATCCACCCGGACAGGAAGCCCACCGGCGCGCCGATCCCGCGCCCCGCGTAGGTGTACACCGAGCCCGCCATCGGGAACGCCCGGGACATCTGCGCGTACGACAGCGCGGTGAACATCATCGCCACCATGCCCAGCACGTACGCCAGCGCGACCATGCCGCCGGAGCCCTGGAAGACGCCGCCGAAGATGCCGAACGGCGCGATCGGCACCATGAACACCAACCCGTAGACCAGCAGGTCGGTGAAGGTCAGGGAACGGCGCAACTCCTGTTGGTAGCCGTAGCTCTCGATGCCCTGCGGCGCGGGTGTGTCGGCCATGGGTGCTCCCTCTCCGTGACGGCCCAGCGGGTGTGGGGGAGACTGTAGGGCCAAGTATTTCCAGATGGAAGGGTTTTCTCGGCGTACGGGATCCACTGCGCACGGTCACGGACGGCTCGGGGCGGGACGGTGCGGGGCGGCTCAGGACCGGACGGCTCGGGGCGGGGCGGTTCAGGGCAGGACGGCGAAGCCCGGCCCCTCGGCCCGGGCCAGGTGCACCGTCCGCCGTCCGGCCCGCAGCAGCGGGGCCGCTGCCCGGGCTAGGCCGGACGGTTCCAGCGCGCGGCGGGCGGCCAGCCCCGCCAGTAGGTGCAGGCCGTCGTACAGGCCCACCGCGTACGCGTCCAGCACCGGCGCCCACGGGCCGCACAGCGCCCGGTGGCGCTCGGCCAGCGACTGGCGCGGCTCCTCGGCCAGGGTGGCGAACGAGGGCATCGCCGCGTACAGCGTCCCGGTGACGTCGCCGCCCAGGGCCAGCAGGCCGTTCTCCTCCAGCGCGCCGGACAGCCGCACCAGCCGGCGGTCCAGGCCGCTGCGCCGCAGCGCCCGGTGGAACACCACCTGGTCGCGCCCGATCAGGCTGAGCAGCAGCGCGTCCGCGCGGGCGGCGCGCAGCCCGTCCAGCAGCGGCTCGACCGCCCGCTCCACCGCCCCGAACGCCACCCGGCGCTCCAGCACCACCCGGGCCCCGGCCCCGGCCGCCAGCCGGGCGGCGGCCCGGTGCACGGTGCGCGGCCAGATGTAGTCGTTGCCGATCAGCGCCCACCGGCGCAGCCCGTGACGCTCCGTCAACTGCTGTATGGCCGAACCGAGTTGGGCCGCCGGGGAGATGCCGGTGCAGAGCACCCCGGGCCGCCGCGAGCCGCCCTCGTGCGGCGGCGTGAACACGTACGCGATCCGCTCGGCGGCCACCGCCTCCACCGCCCGGTGCACGTCGCTGGTGTGGCAGCCCGCCAGCGCGTCCAGCGCGCCCGCCGCCAGCAGTCCGCGCACCTCGGCGGCCACCGGCTGCGGCGCCCCGCCCCCGTCCACCAGCACCAGTTCCAGCGGCCGGCCCCGCACCCCGCCGCGCGCGTTCACCTCGTGCGCCGCCAGCAGCGCGCCGTCCAGCGCGGACGGGCCGGTCAGCCCGAGCGTCCCGGACTGCGGCACGACGAGGCCCACCCGGAACGCGCCGCCCTCCCGTCCGAGGTGCAGCGCGTCGAGCGGATCGACCAGCCTGACGTCCAGCATCACCCGTCCTCACGCGTTCCCCGCCGGTGCGAGTATGGTCGTGCCGCCGGGCCCCGGGAAACCCCCTCCGGGTCACGGCAAGGGATCGGAACGGGAGGCCGGATGTCCGCGGACAGCGCCACGCGGGAGGACGCCGTCGGCCGGGAGGGCACCGTCGGCCGGGAGGGCGCCGTGGGCGGGGAGGCCGTCCCGGCGCCGCTGCTGGTCGAACTCGTCGCGCTCGCCCACCGCCGCCTCACCACCGGACTGGCCGCCGCCCTCGCCGAGGAGGACTGCACCGTCGACCAGTGGCGGGTGCTGCGCGCCCTCGCCGACGGGCGGGGCCACCCGATGGGCGAACTCGCGCAGTCCCTGCTGATCCCGCAGGCCAGCCTCAGCC
The DNA here is from genome assembly GCF_026802215.1 of Kitasatospora sp. YST-16. Classification (NCBI taxonomy): domain Bacteria; kingdom Bacillati; phylum Actinomycetota; class Actinomycetes; order Kitasatosporales; family Streptomycetaceae; genus Kitasatospora; species Kitasatospora sp. YST-16. The sequence goes on along the minus strand of NZ_CP113837.1, from coordinate 39,386 downwards.
GCCTGGTCGACTCCCTCGCCGACACCGGCCAGGTCTACCGCCGCCACGACGAGCACGACCGCCGCCGGATCACCGCCCACCTCTCCCGCACGGGCCGCACCCGCCTGGCCCGCCTCGACGCCCTCGCCGCCGCCCACGACAGCGCCGTCCGCGCCGCCTGCGACCTCCCCGACCCGGCGGCCGGATCGCTGGCCCGCCTCGCCGCGCTCTGACGCCCCGTCGCCCGAGGCGGTGCCCCGCCGTTCCGGCTGACACCGGCTCAACCCCGGTGCGGCGCGCCCGGTTCGACCCCCGGTGTCCGTTGTGCGCGGCGCTGTGACGCGGCTGTGACAACCGGCGGACACGGCTGTGGATCATGACCGGATAGAACTGGGTCAAGAAAGTTTCCGGTCCGTTCCGGGCCGCTCCTCCGACCCCCACCCGAGGTACACCGCCATGCGCACCGCCACCCGCCTGACCGCCACCGCCGCCGTCGCCCTCCTCGCCGGGCTGGGCCTGACCGCCTGCAACGACGACGCCGCCACCACCGCGACCGCCCCGACCAGCGCGGCGGCCCCGGCGTCCGGCACTGCCGCGGCCCCGGCCGGCGGCACGGCGGCGAGCCCGGCGGGCAGCACCGGCGGCGCCGGCGCCGCCGCCTCGCCCAAGGCCGGCGGCAGCACCAAGTGCACCGCCCAGGACGTCAAGCTCACCGTGACCGGCCCGGCCGGCCGCGCCAGCGAGCAGCAGCCCGCCCGGGCCGAGGTCCGGGCCCAGAACACCTCCGGCAAGCCCTGCACGCTGACCGGCTTCCCGGGCGTCCGGCTCACCGACAACGAGGGCAAGGCCGGCCCGCTGGACGCCGTCCGCCAGGGCGGCGCCAACGCCGCCACCGTCACCCTGCAGCCCGGCAAGTCCGCCGCCGCCCCGCTGATCTACAGCGACGTCAACCTCCAGGGCAGCGCCTCCGGCCGCCTGGTCTGCGCCGTCCAGGGCTCCAAGCTCGCGGTGATCCTGCCCGACACCACCCAGCAGTCCCAGGTCCCGGTCACCGGCGGCGTCGACAACGGCACCCTCAACGTCTGCGGCGACCTCACCGTCGGCCCCTTCGAGACCGCCGCCTGACCCCCGCCTGACCCCCGCCGCCGCCCGCCCGGCCGGTTCCGTCCGCTGACGACGCGTCACCCGGGCCCCGGGCCCCGGGCGGCGGCGGCCGCACCGCCCGTGCCGTTCGTGTCGGCACCGCCCGCCCCGCCCGGCCGCGTTCGAACGCCGTCGGCGCCGACCCCTACGATGTGCGCCATGACGACAGCCGGGCCGGGCGGCCAACTGATCGACGGCCGCTTCGAGTTGCTGGGGCGGCTCGGCGGCGGCGGAATGGGACTGGTCTGGCGGGCCCGGGACACCATGCTGCAGCGCGAGGTCGCGCTCAAGGAGGTCCGGCCGCCGGACCCGGCGATGCTCGCCGCCGACCCGGCCGCCGCCCACGAACTGCGCGAACGGGTGCTGCGCGAGGCCCAGGCCCTCGCCCGGCTGCAGCACCCCAACGTGGTGACCATCCACCACATCGTCGACAACGCCGAACTCGCCCACCCCTGGCTGGTGATGGAACTCGTCACCGGCGGCTCCCTGCACGACCGGATCACCCGCGGCCCGCTCCCGCCGCAGGAGGCCGCCCGGATCGGCCGCGGCCTGCTCGCCGCCCTCACCGCCGCGCACGCCGCCGGGATCCAGCACCGGGACGTCAAACCCGGCAACGTGCTGCTGCGCCCCGACGGCACCCCCGTCCTCACCGACTTCGGCATCGCCGCGCTCAGCGAGTCCACCAGCCTCACCGCCACCGGCGCGCTGATCGGCTCGCCCGAGTACATCGCCCCCGAACGCATCCGCGGCCACGAGGGCGACCCCGCCTCCGACCTGTGGTCGCTCGGCATGACGCTGTACGTCGCCGTCGAGGGCCACCACCCGCTGCGCCGCGCCAACAGCATCGCCACCCTCGCCGCCGTCCTCGACCAGCCGCTGCCGCCACCCGTCCGCTCCGGCCCGCTCGGCCCCACCCTCACCGCGCTGCTGGCCCGCGACCCGGCCGAGCGGCCCGACGCCGCCCGGCTGGACCGGCTGTTCGCCGCCGCCGAGCAGGGCGTCGACGGCACCCTCGGCGGCAGCCCGGCCTTCTCGCCGACCGAGACCAACTCCCCGCCCCCGTACAGCCGGACCGAGACCAACGGCACCCTCCCGCACACCCCCACCGAGACGGTGCGTCCGGGCCCGCGCCGGCGGACCGGGGCGGTGCTGACCGCGGCGGTCGCGGTGGCGGCGGCGGTCGGGCTGCTCGGGTGGGCGTTCGGGCCGAAGCTGTTCGACGGGAAGGGGGCGAGGACCCGCCCGTGGCCGGGGCCTCCGCCCCCGCGACCGCCGGGGCCGTACCGCCCGCCGTGCCGTCCGCCCTGCCGTCCTCCACCGCGCCGTCCAAGGGCGGCCCCGGCGTCGGCGCGCCCGCCTCCGGCACCGACCTGCTGACCCCGGACGGTGCCCGGGTGCTGGTCGAGTCGATCCGGTCGAGCACCGGCAGCTCCACGATCATCGACATGACGGTCCGCTCCGACAACGCCCACGCCAAGGTGGTGCGCAAGGACAACCCGGCGCGCTACGACACCGTCGACTACCGCGCCGGGAAGCTCACCACCACGACCGGCGGCGTCGTCGACAGCATCAGTGCCAAGAAGCTCGTCGACCTCGGCCGGATCGACTGGGACCAGATCCCGACGGTCACCGCCACCGCCAAGAGCCGGCTCGCCGTCCCGCAGCCGACGGACCGCTACCTGCTCGTCGACTACGGCTGGTTCGCGGACGAGATCACCATCCGCTACTACCTCTCCGACGACCGGGGCAGCGGCGGCGGCTACCTCACCGCGGGCGCCACCGGCAAGGTCCTCAAGGTGGTGAAGTCCACCGACTGAACCGGGCACGGCGGCGGCCCCGCCCCCCGCTGTCCGGGAAGGGGGCGGGGCCGCCGCGTCGACCGGCCGTCAGCCGGTGGCCTTGGAGACGAACTCGGTGGTGTAGGTCTTGGCCAGGTCGATGCTCGCCTCCTTGCCCTGCACGTCCGGGTGGAAGGCGGCCAGCACCGACAGCACGGTCTTCGGGCCGTCGGCGGGCATCACGCCGTCGGTGGTGAACATCGGCAGGGTGGCCTTGATCGCGGCCGCGTACTCGGCGGCGCCGCCCTGCGCGTAGTCGGCGGGCATCTGGGCCGCGATCTCCTCGGGGGTGTGGGTGTTCATCCACTTGAGGGTCTTCACGAAGGCGTTGGCGAGCTTCTGGACGGTCTCCTTGTTGCCGTCCACCCACGCCGTGTTCATGTACAGCGAGGAGGACGGGTAGAGGCCGCCGAGCGCCGCCTTCGAGCCCTCGGGGGTGCGCATGTCGTACAGCACGGTGCCGAGCTGCTTGGACAGGATGTTGGCCACCGTCGGGTCGGTGGTCATGCCGGCGTCGATCGAGCCCTGCTGGAGCGCGGCGATGAAGGTCTGGCCGGCGCCGACCGCGATCGGGCTGAACTCGCTGACGTTGACGCCGTTCTTGACGGCCAGGTACTTGGTGAGGAAGTCGGTGGAGGAGCCGATGCTGGTGACGCCCAGCTTGCGGCCCTTGAAGTCCGCGCCGGACTTGATCGCGTCGGCCTGCTTGGCGGAGACCACCTCCACCTCGCCGGGGGCCTGCGAGAACTGCACCACCGACTCGACGATCTTGCCCTTGGCCTGCAGGTCGATGGTGTGGTCGTAGAAGCCGACCGCGCCCTGCACGTCGCCGGCCAGCAGCGCGGTGGTGGCGTTGACGCCGGCCGGCTCGCTCAGCAGCTCGACGTTGACCCCGGCGTCGGCGAAGTAGCCCAGCCGCTGGGTCAGCATGGCCGGCATGTAGATGACCTTGTCCAGGCCGCCGACCATGATCTTGACGGTGGGGCCGTCGACCTTCTTCCCGGCGGGGGCGGCGCCGTTGTGCGAGGTCGCGGCGTCGTTGGCACAGGCGGCCAGCGGCAGCAGGAGGACGGCGGCGAGGGCGGCGGCAGCGGTTCTGCGCATGGTGGGGGAGCCTCTCAGGGGTGAACGGGTGGGGTGGGGGTCAGCGGCCGTCGCCGGCGTCGGCCGGCTTCCAGCGGAACAGGCGCTTCTCGGCGAAGGTCAGCAGGCCCTCGGTGAACAGCGCGACCACGGCCAGGATGGTCATCGCGGCGTACACGCCCGCCGCGTTGAAGGTGCCCTGCGCGGCCGCGACCATCAGGCCCAGGCCCTTGGTGGCGCCGATGTACTCGCCGACGATCGCGCCGATCAGCGCGAAGCCGAAGCTGACGTGCAGGCTGGTGAAGATCCAGGTGGTGGCGGCGGGGATGACCACCTGCAGGGTGACCTTCCGGTTGCTGGCGCCCAGGATCCGGGCGTTGGCGACCAGGTTGCGGTCCACCTCGCGGGCGCCCTGGAAGGCGTTGAAGAACACCGGGAAGAACACCAGCACCACGGCCGAGGCGACCTTGGACGCCGGGCCGAGGCCGAACCAGATCAGGAAGATCGGCGCCAGCACGATCCGCGGGATCGCGTTCAGCACCTTGATGTACGGGCCGAACACGTCCGCCAGGAACCGGATCCGGCCCAGTGCGATGCCCAGCAGCACGCCGCCGACCACGCCCAGCACCCAGCCGGTCAGCGCCTCGTACAGGGTGTAGCCGATCTGCTCGCCGAGCGAGCCCTGCGCGGTGCCGTGGGTGACCCACTGCCAGATCTGGTTCCAGATCTTCGACGGCTGGGAGAAGTTGAACGGGTCGATCACCCCGGTCCGGGAGCACAGCTCCCACAGGCCGAGGAACCCGGCCAGCACGGCGGCCCGGGCCCCGTACACGCCCAGCTTCCGGTTGCGGGCCGCCCGCTCGCGCACCTCGGTGCGGGAGGCGGTGGGGGCGGCCGGGGCTACTGCTGCGGTCTCAAGCGGCACGACCCGCTCCTCTTCACGGGTGATCCGGACCTCTTCGCCCAGCGAGGCCCAGATCTCTCGGTACAGCTCGACGAAGCGCGGCTCCAGCCGGACGGCCTCCACGGTGCGCGGCCGCGGCAGGTCCACGGTGAAGACCTCCTTCACGGTGGCCGGTCCGGCCGTCATCACCACCACCCGGTCCGCCAGCGCGATCGCCTCGTCCAGGTCGTGCGTCACGAAGACCACCGAGGAGCCGGTGCCCGCCCACAGTTCGAGCGGCTGGTCCGACATCAGCGCCCGGGTCTGCACGTCCAGCGCCGAGAACGGCTCGTCCATCAGCAGGATCCGCGGGTCGTTGACGAAGGTCTGGGCCAGCGCGACCCGCTTGCGCATGCCGCCGGAGAGCTGGTGCGGGTAGCGGTCCTCGAACGCCGACAGGCCCACCCGGGACAGCCAGTCGCGGGCCTTCTCCCGGGCCCGGTCGGCCGGCACGCCGCGGAACCGGGGCCCCGCCATCACGTTCGACAGCACCGTGCGCCACGGGAACACGGCGTCCTGCTGGAAGACGAAGCCGACGTGCTCGTTGATGCCGGACACCGGCTCCCCGTACACCCGCACCTCGCCCTCGGTGGGCTCCTCCAGGCCGCTGACCAGCGTCAGGGTGGTGGACTTGCCGCACCCCGTCGGGCCGACGACGGCGACGAACTCGCCGGGGGCGACGGTCAGGTCGAGCTCCCGGACGGCGGTGTGCAGGGCGCCGGACGGCGTCCGGAAGCGTTTGGTCGCCCCGGTCAACTCGATCGCCGGGACGGCCCCGGCCTTGTGCGGGTCCACGTGAACCACCTACCTCCTCGGCCGGCTCCCTCGCCGGCCCGCTGCTGTGGACCGGGACGCTACGAGGACGGGCGGGGGCGGCGGGAGCCTTGCGGGCGTAACGCGGCTTTGCGGCGTTGAGGGCTGTTGTGCTCGTTTTGCTTCCGCTACAACAACCGGGGAACGAAACGGGGGCGCAACACCGGGCGGGGCTGACAGAAACACGCCGGAAACATAGGGTGGCCACCACCCCGCACCCGGCCTGAGCAGGAAGGACGCCACCGTGGGACGACCGCTCGGACCGTTCCGGCCGCACTGGCCGCGCCGCGTCTTCGCCCAACTCCTGCTCAGCCAGACCGTGGTGACCGTCGCCGTCACCGCCGTCACCGCCGGGCTGTTCCTCGCCCCCGTCAGCGCCGAACTCGACCGCGACGCCATGCAGCGCGCCCTGACCATCGCCCAGGTCACCGCCACCGACCCGGACGTCGCCCGGGCCGCCGCCGACCGCGACCCCGACACCGCGCAGGGCATCGCCGAACGGATCCGGCTCGCCAGCCGCGCCGAGTTCGTCGTCATCACCGACACCGAGGGCATCCGGCTCTCGCACACCGACCCCGCCCGGATCGGCCTGCGGGTCTCCACCGACCCCGAACCCGCCCTGCGCGGCGAGGTCGTCACCGCCATCCAGGACGGCACCCTGGGCCGCACCGCCCGCGGCAAGGTCCCGCTGCGGCTCGCCGACGGCCGGATCGTCGGCGAGGTCTCGGTCGGCCTCAGCGACGACTCGATCCGCGGCCGGCTGGTCTCGATGGCCGGCGGCATCCTGCTCTGCGCCGGCGCCGGCCTGGTCGTCGGCCTCGCCGCCACCCTCGTGCTGGCCCGCCGCCTCAAGCGCCGCACCCACAACATCGCCGTCGCCGACATCGCCGCCCTGCTGATCGAACGCGAGGCCATGCTGCACGGCATCCGCGAGGGCATGCTCGCCCTCGACGCCGCCGGGCGGATCCGGCTCGCCAACGACGAGGCGCTGCGCCTGCTCGCCCTGCCCGAGGACTGCACCGGCCGCACCGTCGACGACCTGCTGCCGCCCGGCCGGCTCGCCGACGTGCTCACCGGCCGGGTCGAGGGCGCCGACCTGCCCGCCGTCCGCGACGACCGCGTGCTGGTCGTCAACCGGATGGCCACCGCCGACGGCGGCGCCGTCACCACCCTCCGCGACCGCACCGAACTCGAGTTCCTGGTACGGGAGTTGGACCACACCCGGGGCCTCACCGAGGCGCTCCGCGCGCAGGACCACGAACACGCCAACCGGATGCACACCCTGCTCGGCCTGCTCGAACTCGGCCGCCACGACCAGGCCGCCGACTTCATCTCCGAACAGTCCGGCACCCAGGCCGCCCGCGCCGCCCGGATCGGCCGCCACGTCCAGGACCCGCACACCGCCGCCCTGCTCACCGGCAAGGCCGCCGTCGCCGAGGAACGCGGCACCCGGCTCACCGTCACCCCCGACAGCCACCTGCCCGACGCCCTGGTCGACGCCCGCGCCCTGGTCACCGTGGTCGGCAACCTGGTCGACAACGCGATGGACGCCGCCCCCGCCGGCACCGTCGAGGTCCGGCTGCGCACCGCCGGCACCACCCTGCTGGTCGAAGTCGCCGACAGCGGCCCCGGCATCCCCGCCGACCTGCGCGAACGCGTCTTCGAAGAGGGTTGGAGCAGCAAGCAGGCCCCCGCCCACCGCCCCCGGGGCCTCGGCCTCGCGCTGGTCCGCCGCCTGGTCGAACGCAGCGGCGGCCGGCTCGCCGTCGGCACCGGCCCGCTCGGCGGCGCCCGCTTCACCGTCGAACTCCCCGAGGCCCTGAGCGCCGCGGAACCCCGCTTGGAGCACGCATGATCGACGTCCTCGTGGTCGACGACGACTTCCGGGTCGCCGACGTCCACGCCGCCTACGTGGCCAAGGTCCCCGGCTTCCGGGTCACCGGCACCGCGCACAGCGCCGCCCAGGCGTACGCCACCCTCGAACGCGCCCCCGTCCACCTCGTCCTGCTCGACCACCACCTGCCCGACGAGACCGGGCTCGTCCTGGTCCGGCGGCTGCGCGAGGCCGGCATCCGGTGCGACGTCATGATGGTCACCGCCGCCCGCGACGTCTCCACCGTGCACGCCGCCATGCAGCACGGCGCACTCCAGTACCTGGTCAAGCCGTTCAGTTTCGCCGGCCTGCGCGACAAGCTCACCGCCTACGCCGAACTGCGGCACGCCCTCGCCGGGCCGTCCGCCCGCGAGACCTCCCAGGACGAGGTCGACCGGATGTTCGCCGCCCTGCGCACCGGTACCTCACCCGCCACCGCCCTCCCCAAGGGCCACAGCGCCCCCACCACCGACCTGGTCCTCGACGCCCTCCGCCGCGCCGCCACCCCCCTCTCCGCCCAGGAGGTCGCCGACGCCACCGGCCTGTCCCGCTCCACCGCCCAGCGCTACCTCAAACAGCTCGCCCAGGACCGCCGCCTGCGCCTCTCCCTCCGCTACGGCGACACCGGCCGCCCCGAGCACCGCTACCTGCTCGCCCCCGCCGCCCGCTGACCACCCGGCCCGGCCGCCCCCGCCGCCCGCTGCGCGCGCAGCCCCAGCAGCCACCCGCCCAGGGCCAGCCAGGCGGACGCCAGCAGCCAGCCGCCCAGCACGTCCAGCGGCCAGTGCACGCCCAGGTAGACCCGGGTGAAGCCGATGACGCCCGCGAACAGCGCCGCCCCCGCCGCCGCGAGCCGGGCGGCCCCGGGCCGGGCCCGGGCCACGGCCACGGCCAGCAGGCCCGCCGACAGGGCGGAGGTGAAGGCGTGCCCCGACGGGAACGCGAAGCCCGACGCGTCGAACGCCCAGTCCGCGACCGGCGGCCGCGGCCGGGCGAAGGCCCGCATCAGGCCCTGCCGCAGCAACTGCCCCGCCACCAGCCACACCAGCGGCGCCAGCAGCACCGCGGCCGTCCGCCGCGCCCCGGCCGTCCGCCAGGCCCCGACCGGCAGCCGCGCCCCGGCCGGGCGGGTGGAGCGCACCGCGACCGCGCCCGCCGCCAGCGCCAGCAGGTACGGGAAGACGTCCGTGCCCAGCGAGGTCACCGCCATCGCCACCGACCGGGCCCAGCCCGGCCGGTGCGCCACGCCCCAGCGCACCGCGGCCGCCTCGAACCCGAACGGCGCCCACCCGTGCACCGCCACCACCACCGCCAGCAGCGCGAACGCCCCGCCGCAGGCCGAAGCCAGCACGACGGGGCGGCGGCGCAGGTCCGCGCCGGTCACCGGGCCCGGGCCCCGCGGCGCGAACGCAGCAGCTCCAGGAGCAGCGGCAGCAGCGAGACCACCACCACCAGGGCGACGATCGGCAGCAGGTAGTGGTCGACGTTCGGGATCGACGAGCCCAGCGCGTACCCGGCCAGCACCAGCCCCACCGTCCACACCAGGCCGCCCACCACCTGCCACAGCGTGAAGGTGCGGACGTCCACCCCCAGGGCGCCCGCCAGCGGGTTCAGCACCGTGCGCACCACCGGCACGAAGCGGGCCAGCACCACCGCCTTCGCGTGCCCGTACCGGGTCAGGATCTCCTCCGCCCGCACCGCCCCGTTCTGCAGGTGCTTGTTGCGGGACCGGGCCAGCAGCGTCCGGCCGCCCCGCTTCCCGATCAGGTACCCGACCTGCGCCCCGGCCAGCGCGCCCACCACCGCGGCGGCCAGCACCTGCCCCAGGTTCAGGTGCGGCCCGCTGTGCGCGCTCGTCGTGCACAGCAGGCCCGCGGTGAACAGCAGCGAGTCGCCCGGCAGGAAGAACCCGACCAGCAGGCCGGTCTCCGCGAACATCACCACCGCGATGCCCAGCGCACCGAACGAGGCCAGCAGCGACCCCGCGTCCAGCGGATTGACGGCCAGCAGGGCCGAGGAGGAGAACATCGTCGAAGCGCCTTTCCGGGGAGGATCCGGGGAAGTGTGAGGCAGGCGGCGGCACCACTACGGCCAGCATGGCCCAGGTGCCCTGAACGGATCCTGAAGACCTGAAGGAGCCTTCAGGAAACGGCCCGCTCCCGCCGACCCAGCCACAGCACCGCGCCCGCGATCACCACCGCCAGCACCAGGCTCACCGGCCCGGTCCCCAGATCCAGGCCGCCACGCTGCCGGCTCACCCCCGCCCAGTCCGCGAAGCACGCGCCCAGCGGACGGGTCAGCACGTACGCCCACCAGAAGGCGAGCACCGGCGGCAGCCGCAGCACCCGGTACCCCAGCGCCGGAACCGCGATCAGCGCGGCGAACAGCAGCCCCGACGGCAGGTAGCCCCAGCCCAGGGTGGCCGCGGTCAGGTCGCCCACCGCCGTGCCCAGCGCGAAGGTCGCCATCACCGCCGCCCAGTAGAAGACCTCCCGGCGCCCGCCCGCCACCGTCTCCACCGCCAGCGTCCCCTCGGTGCGCCGCCACACCGCGAAGACCGCGGCCAGCGCCAGCGCGAACACGCCCGCGGAGAGCGCGTACGGCACCCCCGCGGCCACGTGCGCCACGTCGGCGGCCATCGTGCCGAACACGCTCACCATCACCACCGCCGCCCAGTACACGACCGGCCGGTACCGCCCCGCCCGCGCCTGCGCGGCCAGCGCGACGGCCAGCAGTACCGCCGCCCCGCCCACCGCCGGGACCGGCCCGAACGTGTGCGCGAGGAAGTCGGACGTGGTCTCGCCCATCCCGGTCGTCAGGACCTTCACCACCCAGAACCCGGCGGTCACCGCGGGCACCTTGCTCACCACCCCCGCCCCGGACGGCCGGCGCCGGTGCGTGGGGGAGACGGGGACGGCGGTGCTGCTACTGCTCACTGCGGGGCGTTCCTTCCGGAAGGGGGAGGGGGAGGGAGTGGGAGTGGGTGACGAGGGCGGGACGCCCGGGCCCCGGCGCAGGGCCGGGGGTCGGTGCCGGTGGTCAGCCGGTGAGGGGGGTGTTGCCGGTCAGGGCGCCGGTGGTGCCGTCCACCGTGACCAGGTGGCGGGTGCCGTCCGGGCCGAGGACCACGGCCTGCCAGGCCCGGCCGCCGTCGGCCGCGGTCGCCGCCCGGATCGACTCGGCGCGGCCGCCCGGCACCGCGGACGCCGCCTTGACGAGCGCGTCGGCGGCGTCCAGCGAGGGCAGCGGTGCCGGAGCGGCCTGCCGGGTCGGACGCCCGCCGGACCGCTGTCCGGAGCGGCTCCCGTCGTCTCCGCGCTCGCCCCGGTCGCGCCGCTCGCCGCGCTGCTCCCGGCCGTGCTCCGACCCGTCGCGCTGCTCGCCCCGGGCGGCGGCGGGCCCGCCGCGGTGCTCGTGGCGCTCGTGGTGCTCGGTGGCCGCGACCGCCGCCGCCCCGCCACCGACCAGCAGGGCCGCGACCGCGACCCCGCCGCCCCAGCGGGCGGCCCGCCCGCGCAGCCACGGCGGCACCGTCCGCCCCGCCCCCGACCGCTCCTGCTCGTCCACGCCGCCCACTCCCGCTCGCGTTGCCGGTGTTCCGTGTGTGCCCGGCCCCGGACGGGCCGCCGCCCGGCAGGCGGGCGGGCGCGCGTTCGAAGGCCGGGGCCAGCATGGCCGGGGCGCGCTGAAGGGTTGCTGAAGACCTGAAGACGCCTTCAGCTACGGGCCGCGCCGACCTGCCACCCTGGGGGCATGCGCGTACTGGTGGTGGAGGACGAACAGCGGCTGGCCCTGGCGATCAAGCACGGGCTGGAGGCGGAGGGCTTCGACGTCGACATCGTGCACGACGGGCTGTCCGGGCTGGCCCGGGCCACCGACCGGTCCTACGACGTGATCATCCTGGACATCATGCTGCCAGGCCTCAACGGCTACCGGGTCTGCGCCCGGCTGCGGGCGGCCGGCAGCGACGCGGGCATCCTGATGCTCACCGCGAAGGACGGCGAGTGGGACGAGGCGGAGGCGCTCGACACCGGCGCCGACGACTACCTGTCCAAGCCGTTCTCCTTCGTGGTGCTGGTCGCCCGGCTCAAGGCGCTGGCCCGCCGGATCGGCTCCCGGGCCCCGCGCCGGGCCGTGCTCGGCGACCTGGTGGTCGACTCCGCCGCCCGCACCTGCACCCGGGGCGGCACGCCGATCGCGCTGACGCCGCGCGAGTTCGCGGTCCTCGACCACCTGGCCCGGCGGGCCGGCGAGGCGGTCTCCAAGCGGGAGATCCTCGAACAGGTCTGGGACGCCGCCGCCGACAGCGACCCCAACACCGTCGAGGTGCACATCAGCGCGCTGCGCCGCAAGATCGACACCCCGTTCGGCCGCAGCGCCCTGCAGACCGTGCGCGGCGCGGGCTACCGGCTGGAGCCCGACGGTGGCTGACCGGAGCCCGACGGCGGCCGGCCGGCCCGGAGCGGGGCGGGCCCGGGCGGCCGCGCTCCGGGCCCGCGCGGCCGCCGCCGTCCTCCGCCTCGCGCCCCGCTCGGTGCGCACCCGCACCACCATCGCGGCCTGCGCCGCCGTCGCCGTCGTCCTGCTGATCGCCTCCGCCGCCGTGGTGCTGCTGCTGCGGGTCAACCTGGAGCGCACCGTCGAGGCCGGGGCCCGCGAACAGGCCCTCGCGGTGGCCGGGCTGGCCGCCGACGGGCACCTGCCCGGGCAGCTGCCGCTCGACCACGGCACCGACTTCATCCAGGTCACCGACGCCGCCGGGAACGTCGTCGCGGCCAGCCAGAACCTGGCCGGACGCCCCGCCCTAGCCCCCACCGGCACCAGCGACGGCCACTCCACCTTCGACCTCGGCGCGCTCGGCGACGAGCACCACCAGCGGGTCACCACCGTCACCACCGGCACCCCGTCCGGGCCGGTCACCATCCGGGTCGGCGCCTCGCTGCACACCGCCGACACCGCCGAGGACCTCACCACCGCCGCGCTCGCCGTGCTCAGCGCCGTCCTGGTCACCACCGTCGGCGCGGTCACCTGGCGGGCCACCGGGCGGGCCCTGCGGCCGGTGGAGGCGATCCGCTCCGAGGTCGCCGGGATCGGCGACCGCGACCTCGACCGGCGGGTCCCCGAACCCGGCAGCGACGACGAGATCGCCCGGCTCGCCCACACCATGAACGCCATGCTCGACCGGCTCGAATCGGCCGGCCTGCGCCAGCGCCGCTTCATCGCCGACGCCTCGCACGAACTGCGCAGCCCGCTCGCCGTGCTGCGCACCCAGCTGGAGGTCGCCCACACCCACCCCGACCCGGCGGTCCGCGCCGACATGGTCGCCGGGGCGCTCCAGGACACCGACCGCCTCCAGTCGCTGGCCGCCGACCTGCTGCTGCTGGCCCGCCTCGACGCGGCCGGCCACGACGGCCCCCGCGAGACGCTCGACCTCGCCGAACTCGCCCGCACCACCGCCGACTCCCGCGGCACCCCCCGCCACCCCGTCGACCTGCACGTCCGGGACGGCGCCCTGGTGCTCGGCAACCGCCTGTGGCTGGGCCGGCTGCTCACCAACCTGCTCGACAACGCCCAGCGGCACGCCCGCAGCCGGGTCACCGTCCGGGTCGGCACCGACCCCGCCGACGGCAGCGTCGTGCTGGACGTCACCAACGACGGCCCCGCCATCGCCCCCGCCGACCGCGAGAAGGTCTTCGAACGCTTCACCCGCCTCGACGACGCCCGCAGCCGCGACCACGGCGGCACCGGCCTCGGCCTGCCGATCGCCCGCGACATCGCCACCCTGCACGGCGGCACCCTCACGGTGGCCGACGGCCCCGGCACCACCTTCCGCACCCGCCTCCCCGGCCACGCCCCCGCGTCCTAGGCCCTGTCCGGCCGAACCGCCGGGCCGGGTGCGGTGCCCCGGGACTCGGCGCGTTCGGTCACTCGGGGCGGGGCCGGTCGAACAGGGTGACCACGCTCTGCGGTGCCTCCGGGCCGAAGAAGACCTCCAGGTTCCGCGCGGAGCGGCCCGCGGCTTCGCTGCCGCGCGGGAACAGCCGCTCCTCGTAGGCGGCGAGCGCGGTCTCGGTGTCGTCGGGTCGTGCGGCCAACTCGCCCGCCAGGTCGGCGCCGTCGTACATGGCGAGGTTCGCGCCCTCACCGGCGAAGGGCGACATCAGGTGCGCGGCGTCACCGACGAGCGTCACTCCGGGCACCCTGTCCCACGCGAGCCCGACGGGAAGGGCGTGGACGGGCCGCAGCCACGGCTCCGACTCGCTCCGGGCCACGAAGGCGGTGAGCAGCGGTGACCAGCCGTCGAACTCGGCGGCGACCCGGCCGAGGGCGGCGGTCCGGTCGCCGGAGGCGATCGGCCCCATCCACTCCTCGGGCCTGTTCAGCGCCGCGTATCCGCGCACGTGCCCGTCCGCGTACCGGTGGACGAGGATGCCCCTGCCCGGGGCGAGCGCCATCAGCGTGCCGCTGCCGATCGCGGCCGCGCTCGCCCGGTGGGTGCGGTCGTCCGGGGTGAGGGCGATCTCGACGAAACAGGTTCCGCTGTAGGAGGGCGTGGCGGGGGTGAGCAGCGGCCGCACCTTCGACCAGGCGCCGTCCGCGCCGATGACGAGGTCGGCGCGCGCGGTGGAGCCTCCCGCGAAGGCGAGGTCGTAGCCGCCCGCCGTGCGGTGCCGGAGCGAGGTGAGCTTGTGGCCCCACCTGATCGTCCCGGGTGCCAGCGAGTCGATGAGCAGGCGCCGCAGTGCGCCGCGATCCACCTCCGGGCGGGCCGATCCGGGGTCCGCGGGCCGGTCGAACAGGACGGTGCCGTGGCGGTCGACGACGCGCTTGGCGTCCTCGCCCGGGCGGACCAGGGCGAGGAACCCGTCGTACAGGCCCGCTGCGCGGAGCGCGACCTGTCCGGTCTCCTCGTCGATGTCGAGCAGGCCGCCCTGTGCGCGGGCCGTTGCCGAGGCCTCGCCCTCGTAGATCGTCGCGGTGATGCCGTGGGTCCGGAGCACCCGGGCGAGCGTGAGCCCGCCGAGTCCGGCTCCGATGATGGCGATGGTCTTCTGCATGCTGCGCTCCTGGGTGGCGCCGACAGGCGTCGGCGGCGGTCGGCGCCGTGAGCGGGTGCGACGGTCCGCTCTCGGCCGGAGACGCTCACCGGTCAGAAGCTCTCTGCATCGATGTACGAGCGGTGCCCGGTGGATGGACGTACGGGGCACCGTTTTTCGCGATCCCGCAACTATAGCCCGGCAGTTGCGACGTACCGGACCGGACGCGTCGCCGACGCGTTCGCAGAGCCCATGGAGGAGGACGCTACCGGTCGGAAGCGTCCGGAGCGGCGAACAGGTCCTGGAGGGTCCGGGTCGCCAGGTCGAGCAGCCAGGTGTGGGCGGGGTCGTCGTCGTAGCGCTGGTGCCAGAGCAGGTAGAGCGGCACGGGCGGCAGGTCGAACGGCAACGGCAGTGTGGTCAGGCCCAGTTGGTCGCGGGCGGAGCGGGTGACCGCGTCGGGGAGGGCGACCACGACGTCGGCGTCGCGGGCGAGTTGCAGGGCGGTGTCCGTCGCGGGGGCGGAGACGATGACGCGGCGCTCGTGGCCGAGGGCGGCGACGACGTCGTCGACCCGGTCGCGCAGGCTCCCCCGCCGGGAGACGGTCACGTGATCGGCCGCCGCGTACCGCTCGACGGTCACCGGCCCCTCGGTGAGCGGATGACCCGCCCGGACCGCGAGGATGATCCGGTCCCGGCCGATCAGGCGGTGCCGGATGTCGGGCTGGGGCGGGGGCCCGGCACTGGAGGCCACATCGACCTCGCCGCGCCGCAGCTCGGGGGTGTCGTGGCCGGGCTCGACCGTCAGGCGCATCTTCACCTTCGGGGCCTGGCGGTGCACCGCGGCGACCAGGGCGGTCCCGCAGGCGGTGGTGAGGGCGTCGTGCAGGCGGACGGTGAACACCCGCTCCAGGCCCGCCAGATCGAGGTCCGTACGGGCGGACAGCAGTCGGTGGGCCTGCTGCACCAGGACGTGGACCTTGGTGCGCATGGCCAGTGCGCGAGGGGTGGGCGTCATGTGGCGTCCGGTGCGCACCAGGATCTGGTCGCCGGTGGCTTTGCGGATGCGGCCCAGCGAGCGGCTCATCGCCGGCGCGGTGACGTGGAGCCGGTCCGCGGCTCCGGCCACGCTGCCCTCTTCCAGCAGCGCGTCCAGAGCGGTGAGCAGATTCAGATCCAATTGCATGGCAGTAACTATATGAGTGAAAAATCATGCACTTGTTGTTACGTCAGGAAGCCTGCTAGGACGGCGGGTTGGGCCGGGTCAGGCCCAGGTCGTAGGCGAAGATCACCGCCTGGACGCGGTCCCGGGCGCCGATCTTGGCGAGGACCCGGCCGACGTGGGTCTTGACGGTCGACTCGGACAGCACCAGGCGCTCGGCGATCTCGCCGTTGGTCCAGCCCTGGCCGACCGCGAGCAGGATCTCCCGCTCCCGGCCGGTCAGCGCGGCCAGCCGCGGGTCCTGGTCCACCGCCCCGGGCAGCCGCACCGGCAGGTGGTGGGCGTACGCGTCGAGCAGGCGGCGGGTGATCGCGGGCGCCACCACCGCGTCGCCCCCGGCCACCGCCCGGACGCCCGCCAGGAGCTCCTCGGGGCGGGCGTCCTTGAGCAGGAAGCCGCTGGCCCCGGAGCGCAGCGCGGCGTGCGCGTACTCGTCCAGGTCGAAGGTGGTCAGCACCAGGACCCGGGAGCGGCCGCCCGAGGCGACGATCAGCCGGGTCGCCTCGATGCCGTCCATGCCGGGCATCCGGATGTCCATCAGCACCACGTCCGGCCGCAGCTCGGCGGCCAGCCGGACCGCCTCCGCACCGTGCCCGGCCTCCCCGGCGACCGAGGTGTCGGGCTGGCTCTCCAGCAGCATCCGGAAGCCGAAGCGCTGCAGGGGCTGGTCGTCCACGATCAGGACGCTGGTCATGCCGGGCCTCCGGCCGGGTCGAGGACGGGCGGTGCGGGCGGTGCGGGCTGAACGGGCGGGGTGGACGGGACGGGCTGGGTGGACGGAGCAGGCGGGAGGAGCGGGGCGGGCGGGGCGAGGTCCAGGTCGGCGACCGGCGTGACGTCCAGGTCGGCGACCACCGACCAGCCCCCGCCCGGGGCCGGGCCCGCCGTGACGGCGCCACCGTACAGCGCGGCCCGCTCCCGCATGCCGGTGACGCCCTGCCCGTCCCCGTCCGGAGCGCCGCCCGGCCCGCTGCCGGGGCCGTCGCCGCCCGGCCTGTTGCCGTCGCCGCCGTCGTCGTCCACCCGGACCAGCAGCCGGGCCCCGGCCAGCGAGACCGACACCCGGGCCCGGGCCGCGGGGCCCGCGTGCTTGAGGGTGTTGGTCAGCGCCTCCTGGACGATCCGGTAGACCATCAGCTGCACCCCGCGGTCCAGCGACTCCAGGTCGCCCTCGGTGCGGTGCACCACCTCCGGGCCGGCCGAGCGGATCCGCCCGCACAGCCCGGCCAGGTCGGCGATGCCCGGCTGCGGGGCCAGCTCGGGGCCGTCGCCGTGCTCGCGCAGCACGCCCAGCATCCGGCGCAGCTCGCCCAGCGCCTGCCGGCCCGAGTCGCCGATCAGCGCCAGCGCCTCCCGGCCGCGCTCCGGCGCGGAACGGGCCGCGTACGCGCCGCCGTCCGCCAGCGTGATGATCACCGACAGGTTGTGGCCGATGATGTCGTGCATCTCCCGGGCCACCCTGGTCCGCTCGGTCGCCGCGGCCAGCCGGCTGCGCTGGTCGCGCTCCACCTCCAGCCGGGCCGCCCGCTCGCGCAGGCCCGCCAGCTGCGCCCGGCGGACCCGGACCGCGATGCCCACCGCGACGGCCGCCGTCACCGCCGCGGCCAGGAAGAACAGCACGTCCCACACCGACACCGCCGAGGACAGCCGGAGCGCCACCACCACCGCCCCCGCCGCACTGGCCGCGCACGCCCAGGCCAGGGTGCGCAGCCGCCCGTGCAGGGCCAGCGCGTACAGCGCCAGCAGCAGCGCCGCGTCCGCCCGCAGCGCCGCGCCCAGTGACCACTGCACCAGGAACACCGCGCCCACCACGGCGAACGCCGTCCCCGGGCGGCGGCGGCGCCACAGCAGCGGCAGCAGCAGCGCGGCCTGGAAGGCCAGGGTGGCGGGCAGCGGCAGGTGGGTGAAGACCACGTGGTGCTCGCGCGGGCCCTCGTCGTCCTCACCGCGCACCAGTTCCGGCACGCAGAACACCAGGAACGCCCCGGCCACCACGGCCGCGTCCAGCAGCCACGGCCACCGCCCGTCCAGCCCGCGCAGCCGCTGCCCGGCCCGGGCGAGCCGGTCCAGGAACGGATGGCCGGACTCGGGCCCGGAGGTGACGGCGGGGGCAGTGGGGACGGGGGCAGGGGAGACGGGGACAGCGGGGACGGGGACTGGGGTGGCCGGGTCGTGCACGGGGAACCCCCGGGGGTGGTCGGACGGCGGGTGCCGCGGGGCCCCGGCGCTCGGTGCGGCCGGGGCCCCGCGGCAGGTCAGTCTGTCAGGCGCGGCGCGTGCGGCCGAAGCGCCCTCGCGCGGTGTCGCCCGCGCGTCGCGTCGCCGGTGCGCCGTGCGGGCGACACACCGCGCCGCCCGCGCGTCGTGTCGCCTACGCGTCGCGCCGCAGCAGCCGCACCGCCGCGCCCGCCAGCGCCGCCACCGTCCACAGGGCGAAGACGGCCAGTCCGGCGCCGGGCGACAGGGTGGTGCTGTCGTGGGTGAGGGCGAACATCGCCTGGCCGGCGTTGCTCGGCAGGTACGGGTTGATGTGGTCGTGCCAGGAGCTGGGCAGCAGCGACACCAGGCCGGGCACCAGCATCAGCGAGGCGACCAGCACCGAGATGCCGCCCGCGATCGAGCGCAGCAGCATGCCCAGCGCGACGCCGATCACGCCCACCAGGGCCAGGTACAGGCCCGCGCCGAACAGGCCGCGCACCACGCCCGGGTCGGAGAAGGTCAGCGCCGCCTTGGTGCCGGACAGGATCCCGCTGCCGAACAGGAAGGCCACGAACACCCCGACGGTGGCCAGCACCAGCGCGACCGCCCCGTACACCAGGGCCTTCGCCCACAGCACCGGCAGCCGGCGCGGCACCGCGGCCAGCGTGGAGCGGATCATGCCGGTCGAGTACTCGCCCGCCGCGATCAGCACGCCCAGCACGCCGAGCGCGAGCTGCGCGAAGTTGGTGCCGAACAGCGACAGGGTGAGCGCGTTGGCGTCGGCGAAGTCCCGGTCCATGTGCCGGCCGGAGGTCAGCCGGGACTTGAACTGGTAGGCGGCGATCAGGCCGAACGCCACCAGGAAGACCAGCCCGAGGCCCAGGGTGATCCAGGTCGAGCGCAGCGACCAGGCCTTCGCCCACTCCGAGCGCAGCACCCGGGCGGCGGTGACCTTGTACGGCGGACGGGCGGGGCGCTCGGCGGCGGCCGAGGACGGGGCGGGGGTGGGGGCGATGGTGCTCACGCGGCGCTCCTCGAAGTCTCGACGGGGTGGGTGGTGGTCGAGCCGTGATACTCCACGGCGTCCCGGGTCAGGTCCATGAACGCCTGCTCCAGCGAGACCGTCCGGGTGGCCAACTCATAGAGTGCGATGCCGTGTTCGGCCGCGACGGTGCCGATCCGGCGGGCCGTCAGGCCGGTCACCTCCAGCTCCTCGGCGCCCGTCCGGCCGGTGATCTCCACGCCGGGGCCGGTGAGCAGTTCGCGCAGCTTCGCCGGGTCGGCGGAGGCGACCGTCACCCGGTCGCCGCCCGCCTGCCGGACCAGCTCCTGCACGGTGGTGTCGGCCAGCAGCCGGCCCCGGCCGACCACGATCAGGTGGTCGGCGACCAGCGCGACCTCGCTCATCAGGTGCGAGGAGACGAACACGGTGCGCCCCTCGGCGGCCAGGCCGGTGAGCAGGTTGCGGATCCACAGCACGCCCTCCGGGTCGAGGCCGTTGACCGGCTCGTCGAGCATCACCGTGGCCGGGTCGCCGAGCAGGGCCGCCGCGATGCCCAGCCGCTGCCCCATGCCGAGCGAGAACGCCCCGGCGCGCTTCTTCGCCACCGACTCCAGGCCGGTCAGGCCGATCACCTCGTCCACCCGGGCGCGCGGGATGCCGTGGGTGTGGGCCAGCGCCATCAGGTGGTTGAAGGCCGAACGCCCCGGGTGGATCGACTTGGCCTCCAGCAGCGCGCCGACCTCCTGCAGCGGCGCGGCGTGCTCGGCGTAGCGGCGCCCGTTGACCCGCACCGAGCCGCTGCTCGGCGCGTCCAGGCCGACGATCATCCGCATGGTGGTGGACTTCCCGGCACCGTTCGGGCCCAGGAACCCGGTCACGCTGCCCGGCTTGACGGTGAAGTCCAGCCCGTCGACGGCGGTCTTCTCGCCGTAGCGCTTGGTCGAGCTGCTGCGCCTCGATCATCCGGTCCGCTCCCTGCCGCTGCGGGGCCGGGCCGTCCCGACCGCCTCTGCTGCCACGCTAGGCCCGGCCCGGGCCCGGACGGCGGCACCCAGGGACGATCATTCGGCCGCGGGTGGTACCGCGGTACCACCGCCGCCCCCGTCCCCGGCTTCGGATCCGGTTCCGCCCCCGCCCCCGGCTTCGGCTCCGCCCCCGAAGGGCGGTACCAGCGCGGCGACCAGACGGCGGATCAGCGACGGGTGGTCGGCGGGCTCGGCGTGACCGTGCATCAGCAGGTGGTGGACGGTGCCGACCAGGGCGAGCGCGATCACCGGGCCGTCGGCGGCGGGGGAGAGCCGGCCGAGCCGCTGCTCGGCGGCCAGGTAGCCGGCCAGCGCGTCCTGCACCGTGCCGGGCCCGGGCGCGCCGTCCCGCCAGGCCCGCCGGACGCGGTCGGCCACGCCGCTGCGGGAGACCGCAGCGGCGGCGACCACCGGGCCGTCGGCGCCGAGCAGGACCAGCGCGGCCCGGGCCAGGTTCTCCCGGACCTCGCCCTGACCGGCCCGGTCGGCCAGCGGGGCGACCTCGGCGGCGACCCGTTCGAAGCGGTCCAGGACCAGCTGCGCGACGAAGTCGTCCAGGTCGGCGAAGTGGTTGTAGAGCAGGCCCTTCGCGCAGCCCGCCTCCTCGGTGACCGAGCGGTTGGTCAGCCCGGCGGGCCCCTCCCGGGAGAGCACCCGTTCGGCGGCGGCGAACAGCCGCTCCCGAACGTCGGGGATCGCTACGCCGCGCGGTGACACGGGTCCTCCTGGGGTCGGCCTTGCCGGTATGGGCATCTGCCCATACTGTGGGTATGGGCGATCGCCCATACTACTGTCCCGACCGGGGGAACCCATGCCCGCCACCGCCAACACCGCTCAGTCCGACGCCTGGAACGGCCCCGAGGGGCGTCACTGGAGCGACCACCAGGACCGCTGGAACGCCGTCAACGAAGGCTTCAACGCGCCGCTGCTCGCCGCCGCCGCGATCGACGCCCGCACCCGCGTCCTCGACGTCGGCTGCGGCGCCGGGCAGACCACCCGGCTGGCCGCCCGCACCGCCGCCGCCACCCTCGGACTCGACCTCTCCGGCCCGATGCTCGCCACCGCCCGGGCCCTGGCCGCCGCCGAAGGGCTCGGCGACCGGATCGCCTTCGAGCAGGGCGACGCCCAGGTCCACCCGCTGCCCGCCGCCGCCTTCGACGTGGCGGTCAGCCGCTTCGGCGTCATGTTCTTCGCCGACCCGGTCGCCGCCTTCACCAACCTCGCCCGCGCCCTGCGCCCCGGCGGCCGGCTCGCCTTCGTCTGCATGGCCGACCCCGCCCGCACCGAGTGGGTCCGGCTGTACGACACCGTCCGCGACCTGCTCGGCGTCCCCGCGCCGGAGCCCGGCCCCGCCGACGGCCCCGGCATGTTCTCGCTCGCCGACCCGGCCGTCGTCCGCCGCACCCTGGACGCCGCCGGGTTCGACCGCGTCCGCACCGAGCCCGTCGAGTCCGCGGGCCGCTTCGGCGCCGACCCCGCGGACGCCGCCGACCTGCTGCTCGGCTCCGGCCCCGGCCGCCACCTGCTCACCCTGCTCGACCCCGAGCACCCCGCCGACGCCGCCCCGCGCGCCCGGGCCGCCTTCACCGCAGCCCTCGCCCCCCACCACGGCCCCGACGGCGTCCGCCTGCGCACCGCCGCCCACCTGGTCACCGCCGTCCGCCGCTGAGCGCCGCCCCGCCCGGTCGCTGAGCGCCGCCCGCCCCGGTCCGGCGGCCGCCGGGCCCGTTTCGCCGCCCGGGCCGAGGGCACACGCGCCGCATGGACCAGTCCCAAGCGCCGGTGATCGAGGCCCTCGCGGCCTTCCACGCCAATCCGCTGACCGTGTTCACCCCGCCCGGCCACAAGCAGGGGCGGGGCGCCGATCCGCGCGTCCTGGAGGTGCTCGGGGCGGACGTGTTCCGCTCCGACGTGCTGGCCAGCGGCGGGCTCGACGACCGCACCGACTCGCGCGGCATCCTGCCGCACGCCCAGGCGCTGATGGCCGAGGCGGTGGGCGCCGAGCACACCTTCTTCTCCACCTGCGGCAGCTCGCTGTCGGTCAAGGCCGCGATGCTGTCCGTCGCCGGGCCGCACGAGGAACTGCTGGTCGGCCGGGACGCCCACAAGTCCGTGGTGGCCGGGCTGATCCTGGCCGGGATCCGCCCGGTCTGGGTCGACCCGTCCTGGGACGCCGGCCTGCACCTGGCCCACCCGCCCCGCCCCGAGGCGTTCCGGGCCGCCCTGGAGCGCCACCCCGACGCCAAGGGCGCGCTGGTCACCCCGCCCACCCCGTACGGCACCTGCGCCGACCTGGCGGGCATCGCCGAGGTCTGCCACGCGGCCGGGAAGCCGCTGATCGTCGACGAGGCGTGGGGCGCCCACCTGCCCTTCCACCCCGACCTGCCGCAGTGGGCGATGGACGCCGGGGCCGACGTCTGCGTCACCTCCGTCCACAAGATGGGCTCCGCCCTCGAACAGAGCTCGGTCTTCCACCTGCGCGGCGACCTGGTCGCCCCCGACGCGCTCAAGCAGCGCGAGGACCTGCTCGGCACCACCAGCCCCTCCGTCCTGATCTACGCCGCGCTCGACGGCTGGCGCCGCCAGATGGTCCAGCACGGCCACGAGCTGTTCGGTGCGGCGCTCGCGCTCGCCGCCGACGTCCGCGAGCAGATCGAGGCCCTGGAAGGGCTGCACGTCCACGGCCGGGACGACTTCTGCGGGCCCGGCCTGGCCGCCGACCTCGACCCGCTGCAGGTCATCGTCGACGTCTCCGGGCTCGGCACCACCGGCTACCGGGCCGGCGACTGGCTGCGCTCGTACCACCAGCTCACCCTGCACGTCTGCGACCACCGCCGGATCAGCGCCCAGCTCACCCACGCCGACGACGCCACCACCGCCGACGCCCTGCTGCGCGGCCTGCGCGGACTCGTCGCCGCCGCGCCCACCCTCCGCCCGGCCGCCCGGGTGCACGTCCCCGACCCGGGCGAGCTGCGGCTGGAGCAGGCCGCCCTGCTGCGCGACGCGTTCTTCGGCCCCACCGAGCAGGTGCCGCTGGAGAAGGCGTTCGGCCGGACCGCCGCCGAGATGCTCACCCCGTACCCGCCCGGCATCCCCGCCGTGCTGCCCGGCGAACGCCTGAACGACGCCGTCCTGGACTACCTGCGCACCGGGCTGGAGGCGGGCATGCTCGTCCCGGACAGCGCCGACCCCGACCTGGCGACCGTCAAGGTCGCCCGCGGGACATGAGCACCGGCGGGCCCCGCCCCGGGCTGCCCGACAGCGCCGTCCTGGCCCGGCAGGTCACCGCCGCGCTGGCCGCCGCCGGGCACACCGTCGCCACCGCCGAGTCCCTCACCGCCGGGCGGCTCGCCGCCGTCCTCGCCGACGCCCCCGGCGCGGGCGGGGTGTTCCTCGGCGGCGTCGTCGCCTACGCCACCGAGGTCAAGGCGGACCTGCTGCGCGTCGACCGCGCCCTGCTCGCCGACCAGGGCACCGTCCACCCCGAGGTCGCCGCCCAGATGGCCGAAGGCGTCCGGGCCCGCACCCGGGCCACCTACGGCCTGGCCACCACCGGCGCCGCCGGGCCCGCCCCGCACGACGGCCGCCCCGTCGGCACCGTGCACATCGCGGTCAGCGGCCCCGACGGCACCCGCACCGCCCGGCCCGAACCGCCCACCGACCGACCCGACGACATCCGGGCCGCCGCCGTCGACGCCGCCCTGCGCCTGCTGCGCGACCAACTGCGCCCGCCCGACTGAACGGACCGGCGCGCATGCCCCGCGGCCCCCCGGGTACACGCGGCAGCCGTCGGGCAGTGACACACGGAGGTGGCGCCATGCGCGAGCGGATCGACCGGATCGCCGAACCCTGGGGCGACCGCACCCCCTACGCCCCCGGGCAGCCCTGGCCGGTGCGCCGGGACAGCTGTCTGACCGCCGCCGAGGTGGACCGCTGGGTGCCCGCCGCCTCGCTGCTGCACTCCAACGGCGACGCGATGGACGTCGCGGTGCGCGACGGCCGGATCGTCGGGGTGCGCGGCCGGGCGGACGACCGGGTCAACCGGGGGCGGCTCGGCCCCAAGGACCTGTTCGGCTGGCAGGCCAACCACGCCCGCGACCGGCTCACCGTCCCGCTGGTGCGGCGCGGCGGAGAACTGGAGGAGAGCGACTGGGACACCGCGATGGGCCTGGTCGTCGACCGGACGAAACACCTGCTGGAGGAGCACGGCCCCGGCGCGATCGGCTTCTACACCTCCGGGCAGCTGTTCCTGGAGGAGTACTACACGCTCGCCGTGACCGCCCGCGCCGGCATCGGCACCAACCACCTGGACGGCAACACCCGGCTGTGCACCGCCACCGCCGCCGAGGCGCTCAAGGAGACCTTCGGCTGCGACGGCCAGCCCGCCTCCTACACCGACGTCGACCACTGCGACACGCTCGCCCTGTTCGGCCACAACATGGCCGAGACCCAGCCCGTGCTGTGGATGCGGGTCCTCGACCGCCTCGCCGGGCCCGAACCGCCCCGGCTGCTGTGCGTCGACCCGCGCCCCACCCCCGTCGCCGCCCGCTCCGAGGTGCACCTCGCGCCCCGGATCGGCACCAACGTCGCACTGCTCAACGCGCTGCTGCACGAACTCGTCCGCACCGACCGGATCGACCACGCGTACGTCGACGCGCACACCGTCGGGTACGAGGAGCTCGCCGCGGGCGTCGGGAAGTGCACCCCGCAGTGGGCCGCGCGGATCTGCGACGTGCCCGCCCGGGAGATCCAGCGGGCCGCCGAACTGCTCGGCGAGGCGCGGAAGTTGCTCTCCACCGTGCTGCAGGGCGTCTACCAGTCGCACCAGGCCACCGCCGCCGCCGTCCAGGTCAACAACCTCCAACTGCTGCGCGGCATGCTCGGCCGCCCCGGCTGCGGGGTGCTCCAGATGAACGGGCAGCCCACCGCCGAGAACACCCGCGAGTGCGGCGCCGACGGCGACCTGCCCGGCTTCCGCAACTGGGAGAACGCCGCGCACGTCGCCGAACTCGCGGAGCTGTGGAACGTGGAGCCCGAGCGCATCCCGCACTACGGGCCGCCCACCCCCGCGATGCAGATCTTCCGGTACGCCGAACAGGGCTCGATCAAACTGCTGTGGATCTCCGGCACCAACCCGGCCGTCTCGCTGCCCGAACTCGCCCGGATCCGCGAACTCCTGCGCGGCGAGGGCCTGTTCACCGTCGTCCAGGACCTCTACCCGACCGAGACCGCACTGCTCGCCGACGTCGTGCTGCCCGCCGCCACCTGGGGCGAGAAGACCGGCACCTTCACCAACGCCGACCGCACCGTCCACCTCTGCGAACAGGCCGTCCAGCCGCCCGGACAGGCCCGCTCCGACCTCGACATCCTGCTCGACTACGCCCGCCGGATGGACTTCCGCGACCGCGACGGCGCCCCGCTGATCGGCTGGCACGACGCGCCCGGCGCGTTCGCGGCCTGGCAGCGCTGCTCCGCCGGACGGCCCTGCGACTACACCGGCCTCAGCTACGGACTGCTGCGCGAGCGCGGCGGCGTCCAGTGGCCCTGCGACGCCGAGCACCCCGACGGCACCGAACGCCTCTACTCCGACGGCATCTCCTGGGCCGCCCCCGGCACCTGCGAGACCTACGGGCGCGACCTGGTCACCGGCGCCGCCGTCTCCGAGACCGAGTACCGGGCGCTCAACCCCGACGGCAAGGCGGTGCTCAAGGCCGCCGAGTACCTGCCCCCGCACGAGGACGTCAGCGCCGAGTACCCGCTGCAGCTCACCACCGGCCGCACCCTCTACCACTTCCACACCCGCACCAAGACCGGCCGCGCCCCCCAACTCGACGCCGCCGCACCCGGGATGTGGGTCGAGATCGGCACCGGCGAAGCCCGCCGGCGCGGCCTGGGCGAGGGCGACCTGGTCGAGGTCGCCACGGCCCGCGGCGCCGTCCGGGCCCGGCTGCGGGTCACCGCGATCCGCGACGGGCTGCTCTTCCTGCCCTTCCACTACGGCTACTGGGACACCCCCGGCCGCACCGGACCCGGCCCCGACGGCGGCCGCGCCGCCAACGAGACCACCGCCACCGACTGGGACCCGGTCTCCAAACAGCCCCTCTACAAGACCGCCGCCGCCCGCCTCACCCGGATCGCCCCCGCCGACGGCACCCCCGCCCCCGCACCCACCACCACCGCCTCCGCGCCCGCCGACCCCGCCGCCGCGCCCCCACCACCGGCGGCCCCGACGCGCTCGCCGACCAGCGGCCCGACCCCGCCCCGGAGGCCACCCCGTGAACCCCGTCGAAACCGTCCTGCGTACCCTGCACGACGGCGAACTCGCCCTGCACGACGACCTGCTGGCCGCCGCCGAGGACCACCGCGCCGAACACGAGTTCCACCACGTCGCCACCGACACCGCCCGCTGGTCCGCCGAACACGCCCGCCTGATCGCCGCCACCGCCGCCGACCGCGGCCTGCACCTGCCCGCCGACCGCGACCCCGCCGCCCTCACCCGGCTGCGCCGCAAGGCCGCCGAGGACCTCGCCCCGCGCCCCGACGGCCTGCCCGGCCCGCTGGAGGCGCTGGCCGCCCTGCACCTCGCCGCGAGCCGCAACTCGCTGCACTGGGAGATGCTCGCCCAGGCCGCGCAGGCCGGCCGGGACGGCGAACTCCTCGACCTGGCGAGCCGCTGCCACCCGCAGACGCTCCGCCAGATGCGCTGGACCAACACCCTGATCAAGACGCTCGCCCCGCAACTGCTGACCGCGAGCTGACCGCAACCGCCCTGCCAGGAGGCAGACATGCGCATCGGATACACCCTCATGACGGAGCAGCGCGGCCCGCGCGACCTGGTCGCCGACGCGGTGCGCGCCGAACGGGCCGGGTTCGACTTCGCGGTGATCTCCGACCACTACTTCCCCTGGCTGGACGAACAGGGCCACGCCCCCTACGCCTGGGCGGTGCTCGGCGCGGCCGCCCAGGCCACCGCCGAACTGCCGCTGATGACGTACGTGACCTGCCCCACCGTCCGCTACCACCCGGCGGTGGTGGCGCAGAAGGCCGCCACCGTGCAGCTGCTCTCCGAAGGGCGGTTCCGGCTCGGGCTGGGCAGCGGCGAGAACCTCAACGAGCACGTGGTGGGCCGCGGTTGGCCGCCCGTCGCGGTCCGCCAGGAGATGCTGGCCGAGGCCGTGGAGATCATCCGGGCACTGTTCGCCGGCGGGTACGTCACCCACCACGGACGGCACTACCAGGTCGACGGCGCCAAACTCTGGGACCTGCCCGAGCAGCCGCCCCCGATCGGCGTCGCCGTCTCCGGCCCGGTCTCCTGCGCCACCGCCGGACGGCTCGCCGACCTGGCGATCGCCGTCCAGCCCGAGCGCGAGCTGCTCACCGCGTTCGCCGGGGCGGGCGGCGCGGGGAAACCCGCCGTCGGCCAGGTGCCGGTCTGCTTCGACCGCGACCGGGACGCCGCCGTCGAACGCGCGCACGCCCAGTTCCGCTGGTTCGGCGGCGGCTGGAAGGTCAACGCCGATCTCCCCGGCACCGCCGGCTTCGCCGCCGCCAGCCAGTACGTCCGCCCCGAGGACGTCGCCGGCTCCATCCCCTGCGGCGACCGGGTCGAGGACTTCCTCGAAGCCGTCCGCCCCTACGCCGAGGCCGGGTTCGACGAACTCGCCCTGATCCAGGTCGGCGGCGACAGCCAGCCCGCGTTCACCGAATGGGCCGAACACGACCTGCTGCCCGCCCTGCGCGCCGCCTGACCCGGACCGGGGGCGGGGGCGGGGCGCGGGGGTGTCAGCCGCCGAACTCGGCGACGGCTGCCGCCACGATCGCGTCCAGCTGGGCGTGGTGCGCCCCGCGCCAGTAGACCTGGCCGCAGTCCGCGCACTGGGCGAAGACGTCGAACGAGCGCTCGGTCCCGTTCTCGATCCGGTCCTGCACCGCCTCCTTGGCGGCGGCGCGCAGCGTGCCGTTGCAGGCGGTGCACCTGGTCCACGGGGCCAGCGGCGGGGCGAACCGGGAGAGCACGTCGCGCAGTTGGTCGGCCGGCCGGTGGCTGTAGACGTAGCCGCCGGCCCACAGCTCGCGCCGGCGCAGCAGGCCCCGGTCGCGGGAGAGCAGCACCCGCTGCTCGGCGGCCGACCGCGCGGCCAGCGCCGGGTCGCCGATGTCCACGTTCTCGTACGCGGCGTCGACGCCGAGCAGCCGCAGCCGGCGGGCCAGCGTGCCCAGGTGGACGTCGAGCAGGAAGCGGGCCGGCCCGGGCAGCCGCTGCGGCCTGGTCACCCCGAGCACCGCGACCCGCGCGCCCGGCCCGGCGACCCGGGAGACCGGCACGGGGGCGCCGTCGACCCGCAGTTCGCCGACCTCGGTGAGCGGGACGCCCAGCGACTCGACCACGTGCCCGAGCGTCGAGGTGCCGTCGGTCCGCACCGCGACGGGCCCGCCGCGGTGCCGGGAGCCGACGAAGGGGTGCAGGTCGGGGGCGAACTCGATCCAGATCTCCGGTCTCTCCACGGCACCAGCATGCCAGCGGCCCCCAAGGGGTTTTCCTGCCCGGGGGCCCGGCCCGCGCGGTCAGGGCTTGAACAGCACCTTGACCGCGCCGTCCCGCTTCTGCTGGAACATCGCGTACGCCTCCGGCGCCTCGTCCAGCGGCAGGTGGTGGGTGGCGAAGGAGTCCACGCCCAGCGGATCGGCGTCGGTCAGCAGCGGCAGCAGCTCGTCCGTCCAGCGCCGCACGTTGGCCTGGCCCATCCGCAGCTGCACCTGCTTGTCGAACATGGTCAGCAGCGGCATCGGGTCGGCCGCGCCGCCGTAGACGCCCGCCACCGAGATGGTGCCGCCGCGCCGGACCAGCTCCACCGCCAGGTGCAGGGCCTGCAGGCGGTCCACCCCGGCCCGCTGCATCAGCGCCCGGGCCAGCGCGTCCGGCAGCAGGCCGGTGACGCGCTGCGCCGCCGTCGCGGCGGGGAGCCGTGCGCCTCCATGCCGACCGCGTCGACCACGCTGTCCGGGCCGAGGCCGTCGGTCAGGTCGCGCACCGTCTGCGGCAGCAGGTCGGGCCGGTCGTTCAGGTCCAGCACCACCGCGCCGCGCTCCCGGGCCCGCCGCAGCCGCTCCGGCACCAGGTCCACCCCGATCACCTGCCGCACCCCCGGGCGCAGCAGCGCCATCCGCACGCACATCTCGCCGATCGGCCCCAGGCCCAGCACCAGCAGCGTGCCGCCCTCCGGCACGTCCGCGTACTCGAGGGCCTGCCAGGCCGTCGGCAGCACGTCCGAGAGGAACACGAACCGGTCGTCCGGCGGCCCGTCCGGCACCTTCACCGGCAGCGTGTCGCCGAACGGGACGCGCAGCAACTCGGCCTGCCCGCCCGGCACCTGGCCGTACAGCTTGGTGTAGCCGAACAGCGCCGCGCCGCTGCCGTACTCGCGCACCTGGGTGGTCTCGCACTGCGAGTGCAGCCCGCCCGCGCACATCCGGCAGGTGCCGCAGCCGACGTTGAACGGCACCACCACCCGGTCGCCCGGGCTCAGCGTGCGCACCGCGCCGCCCACCTTCCGGACGGTGCCCATCGCCTCGTGGCCCAGGACGTCACCCTGGTCCAGGAACGGCCCGAGCACCTCGTACAGGTGCAGGTCGGAGCCGCACAGGCCGGTCGAACTCACCTCCACCAGCACGTCCGAGGGGTCCTCGACCGCCGGGTCGGGCACCTCCTGCACCCGGACGTCCCGCCTGCCCTGCCAGGTCACCGCGCGCATCACGCGCTCCTTCCGTTCGATGGCCAACCCGCCTGCGGGCCGGGCTCGTTCCGCCGGTGACCGGCGCCGCCCGGTCCGCGAGATCCGTCCGTGCCACGTCCGCCACCTCTCCTCCGTACAGGCCCGTACGCGACTGCGCCGCGCCTGCCCGAGGTGCGGAGCCGGAAACCGGGAGACAAGGGAGATGAGAGAGATGAGGGGTATCCGGGGGTGTTCGCCGGTTTCCGTTCGTTTCCGGCTGGTTAGCCGCGTCGGTGACGTACCCGTTCACGCCCACGTCTCGGAAGGACATCCCATGAGCGCCGACGACACCCGGTCCGGCACGCCCGACGTCCCCGGCGCGCCGAGCGCCGGCGAACCCACGGTCGAGGAGCCGGTCGAGCCGCGCCCGCCGCTGCCGCCCAAGCCCGACCAGGCCGCGCCCGCGCCCCTCTCGGCCACCGGCCGCGGCCCGCAGGACGACAGCGGCCCGGTCCGCGCCCAGGACGGCGCGTACCTCACCAACGCCCAGGGCACCCGGCTGCCGGACTCCGACCACTCGCTGAAGGCCGGACCGCGCGGCCCCGTCCTGCTCCAGGACCACCACCTGCGCGAGAAGATCACCCACTTCGACCACGAGCGGATCCCCGAACGCGTCGTGCACGCCCGCGGCGCCGCCGCGCACGGCGTGTTCGAGAGCTACGGCGCGGGCGCGGGCCTCAGCAAGGCCGGCTTCCTCGCCGCCGGGGCCAGGACCCCGGTCTTCGTCCGCTTCTCCACCGTGCTCGGCTCGCGCGGCTCCGCCGACACCGTCCGCGACACCCGCGGCTTCGCCACCAAGTTCTACACCGGCGAAGGCGTCTTCGACCTGGTCGGCAACAACATCCCGGTGTTCTTCATCCAGGACGCGGTCAAGTTCCCGGACGTGGTGCACGCCGCCAAACCGCACCCCGACCGGGAGATCCCGCAGGCGCAGTCCGCCCACGACACCTTCTGGGACTTCGTCTCGCTGCACACCGAGGCCACCCACCACACCCTGTGGAACATGTCCGACCGGGGCATCCCGCGCTCCTACCGGACGATGGAGGGCTTCGGCATCCACACCTTCCGGCTGGTCGCCCCCGACGGCTCCACCTCCCTGGTCAAGTGGCACTGGAAGCCCAAGCTCGGCGTCCACTCGCTGACCTGGGACGAGGCCCAGCCGATCGGCGGCACCGACCCCGACTACCACCGGCGCGACCTGTACGACGCCATCGAGGCCGGCGCTTACCCGCAGTGGGAGCTCGGCGTCCAGGTCATGCCCGACACCCCCGAGCAGACCTTCGAGGGCATCGACCTGCTCGACCCGACGAAGATCGTGCCCGAGGAACTGGCGCCCGTGCAGCCGCTCGGCCTGATGACCCTGCACGCCAACCCGACCAACTTCTTCGCCGAGGTCGAGCAGGTCGCCTTCCACCCCGGCCACCTGGTGCCCGGCATCGACGTCACGGACGACCCGCTGCTGGCCGGCCGGCTGTTCTCCTACCTGGACACCCAGATCACCCGGCTCGGCGGACCCAACTTCGCGCAGATCCCGATCAACCGCACCCACGCGCCGGTCAACGACATGCTGCGCGACGGCTTCCACCAGGACGCCGTGCACCCCGGCACCGCCCCCTACAAGCCCAGCTCGCTGGACGGCGGCTGCCCGTTCTTCGCCGGCGCCGACGAGCACGCCTTCGTCGAGCACCCGCAGCCCGTCCCCGCGTCCCGGAAGGTCCGGGAGGCGCCCGCCTCGTTCGACGACCACTTCTCGCAGGCCCGGATCTTCTGGGCCAGCATGACGCCCGTCGAGCAGGAACACATCATCAACGCCTACTCCTTCGAGCTCGGCAAGTGCACCGAACCCGCCGTCCGCGAACGCACCTTGCGCGTCCTGGCCCGGATCGACGCCCGGCTGTGCGCCCAGGTCGCCGACGGCCTCGGCCTGCCCGCCCCGGAGCCCGAAGGCGGCGAGCTGACGGACCCCGAGCCCAGCCCCGCGCTGTCCCAGCTCGGCCGCGACTGGCCGGTCGCCGGACGGACGGTGGGCATCCTCACCGGACCCGGCACCGACCCCGCCGCCCTCGACGCCGTCCGCCGCGCCGCCCTCGCCGCCGACCTGGTGCCGCTGGTGGTCGCCCCCACCGGCGGCGACCCGGCCGAGGTGCAGCGCAGCTTCGCCACCGCCCGCTCCACCGAGTTCGACGCCGTCCTGCTGGCCGGCGCCCCCGCCCCCGGCCCCGACGCCACCCCCGCCCGCGACGCCCGCGCCGCCGGGCCGCACACCGCCCTCGACCCCCGGCTGGCCCTGCTGCTCGACGAGACCTGGCGGCACGCCAAGGCGATCGGCGGCTGGGGCGACGCCCGCGAGGCCCTCACCGCGGCCGGCCTCCCGGCGGACGGCCCCGGCGTCGTCCTCGGCACCGACCCGGTCCAGGTCCTGCGCGAGGTCACGGACCTGCTCGCCGGACACCGGGTCTGGGACCGCTTCCCGCCGCCCACCGCCTAGATTCCCCCGCCCGTGACGGCATGAGCGGGCGTCCGCCGGGCAGACGCGGGACGAAACCACACAGAACGACATGAAAGAGGGCATCCCATGGTTCCGCTTCTGCTGGTCCTGCTCCTCGCCCTGATCCTGTTCGGCGCGGGCTTCGCGGTGAAGGTCCTCTGGTGGGTGGCGATCGTCGTGTTCGTGATCTGGCTGGTGGGCTTCATCGCCCGCAGCACCAGCTCGACCGGCGGCCGCGGACGTTGGTACCGCTGGTAGCGGAACCGCGGTACCGGTACCCGGCCACCCGGCCGGCGGGGCGGAGGCGGAAAGCCTCCGCCCCGTCGGCGCGTCCGGGGCCCGTTGACCGTCAAGTCGACCGTCGAGGGGCGGTGACTCACCAAGGGGAGGTGCGGGGACGGGTGTTGTCGAGCAGCGGCGGCGAGTCCGGCTGCCACTCGATCATCATGATGGTGGCGTCGTCGGTGAGGTTCTCGTCCTGGTGCTCCAGGATCGCGTGCATCAGCCGGCGCAGCGTCTCCGGAGCCGTCTCCCCGGCGCCGGCGGCCCGGATCACGAAGTCGGTGAACCGGGCCAGGCCGAAGAACTCGTGGTTGGCGCCCTTCGCGTCCACCACCCCGTCGGTGTAGATCAGCAGCCGGTCGCCCGGCTTGAGCGAGAAGGTCCGCGCGCTCCGCGCGGCGCCGGTGTAGTGGCTCAGCCCCAGCGGCAGCTCTCCGGGGCCGTCCAGCGCGCCCGGGACCACCTCGCCGGAGCGGATCAGCAGCGGGTGCGGGTGTCCGCAGTTGGCCCAGTGCAGGGTGCCGGTGGCGATGTCCAGGCGCAGGAACACGCCCGTGGCGAAGCGGTCCGGGAACCAGGTGTGCAGCGCCTCGTCGATCGTGTCGACCAGGTCCGGCAGGTCGGCGCCGTTGCGGCGGGCGTTGCGGCAGGCGGCCAGCGCCAGCGCGGCGGTCAGGCCGGACGCCAGGTCGTGGCCCATCGCGTCCAGCACCGCGGCGTGCAGCACCCCGTCGGCCAGCGAGTGCTCGAACGCGTCCCCGCCCAGCCGGTAGGCCGGCTCCAGGACGGCGGTGGAGATCGCCCGGTCGGTGCAGACGGTGCGCGGCGGCAGGAAGGCCCGCAGCATCTCCGACGGCAGGCTCATGGTGTCCGCCCGGGTGCCGTGCGCGTAGCTGTCGCTGGTGTCCCGCTTGGACGTGATCACCATGGCGAGCACCGAGGCCAGCAGCCGGCAGCGGCGCACCGCCTCCCGGTCCAGGGCCGGCGTGCGCAACCCCAGCACGCCCAGCCGCTCGGCCCCGTCGGTGAGGGGGAACCAGGCCACCAGCCCCGCCCCGGTGTCCTCGGCCACCCGCATCGAACCCGTCCGGAACGTCCACCCCGCCAGCGTGCCGTCGATCGGCAGGTCCGGGCCCTGGGCCAGGGCGACCAGGCGGTGCTGCTGGATGTCGGCCAGGTACACGGCGGCCGAACCGAGGCCGAGTGCCCGGGTGTACTGCTCGGCGAAACGGGGCGCGTCCCGCGGGTCGAGGGTGCGGCCCGCGGTCAGGAACTGCTCCAGCAACTGCTCACCGAGGTTCAGCGGCTGAGTGCGGTCGGGCATCGCTCACACCGACCTCGCCCGCCGGTTCGGCGCGCCGCCGGCCCGGGGCCCCGGACACCGTTCCGCCGGCCCGGCCCCGCCGTGGCGGCCCAGCCGCAGCTCGCGTTCGAGCTCGTCGATCCGGGCCGCCACCGCCCCCGGGTCCGGCCGGGCGGCGGCGCCGGGGCGCCCGCGGTCCAGGGCCACCGACCCGACCAGGCGGTGCAGCAGCAGGACGGGCAGCGCCACCGGCCACAGCGCGCCCGAGCACAGCGCGAACGCCTCGGTCTGCTGGCGCTCCTGCCGCTCGAAGGTGCGGACCCGCCGCGCGTCGACCGTCCGGGCCCCGCCCCTGTGCAGGAAGCGCTCCCGCCCCCGCCGGAAGACCGCCCGGGCGGTCAGCAGCCCCCCGAGCAGGTAGCCCGCCACCACCCCCAGACAGAGCACCACCACCGCTGATCGCCTCCTCGATCCTCGAAAGCCTCCTGGCAAGCCTCCGGACACGTCGCACGTATGCCCGACAATCCGAACCTCAACGGGCCGTCAGCCGCCCGGATCGATCAGCCGCTCGGGCGATCAGCGCTCGGACCGGCCGCCCGGGCCGCGCGGGGGAACCGGCCGCCCCGGGTCCTCCTCCGGCGCGTGCTCCGCCGAGGCGCGCTCCTCCGGGGTGCTCCAGGAACCGGCCCCCCGGGCGGCCGGCCCCGGACCCCCCGGGGGACGGCGCCGGTTCCACCACCGGCTGCCCCAGACGAACGCCCCGATCAGCAGGACCGCGATGATCAGCGCCGGAATGATCACCACCAGGAGGGACGGGCCGCTCGACTCCGCCGCCAGGACCGCCTCGACCGTCATGACCTGCTCCTTCCGTTCCGGCAGGCCCGCTCGTACGGACCCGCGACGCGGAGCGCCTACCCGGAAGAATCGGGATGAATGCCCGATAGGTCCCGATATCGGGGTGTCGTTCCCGGGGGCCCGGGTAGGCGGTACCCCTGTCGAAGCGGAACGGCCTCCAGGACCGGTCCGACTCCTGTTCGGGGAATCCCATGAAAAATTCGAAGTTGGCAGCCGCCGTGGTCGGGGGCTACTTCCTCGGGCGCTGGCACAAGGCCCGTTGGGCGCTCGCCCTGGCCGGTCTGGCGGCCGGAAAGAGAATCAGCACCAATCCCGGTGTCCTGATCGGTCAACTCCTCGAGTCCTCACCGCAGTTGCGCGGCCTGGTGGACGAGATGAGGGGCGACCTGACGGAAGCCGGCAAGAACGCCGTGGTGGCCGCCGCGAGCAACCGGATGGGCTCGCTCACCGACCGCCTCCAGCAGCAGACGGACGCCGTCCGCGACCGCACCGCCGCCCGCGACCGGGACGAGGAGCCGGACGGCTCCGAACCGGACGAGGAACCGGAGGAACCGGAGGACGAGGAGCCCGAGGAGCCCGAGGACGAGGAGGAGCCCGAGCCGCCGCGCCGCCGGACCTCCCGTACGAGCAGCACGCGCAGCACGAGCAGCGCGAGCAGCGCCGCGAAACGCCCCGCCCGCTCGACCGCCGCGAAGAAGACGGCAGCGCCGCGCAGAGCCGCAGCCGACCGGAAGAGCGGCAGCGGCGGGAGCGCCGGTGGCGGTGCGAAGAGCACGAAGAGCACCGGCAAGCGCGCGTCGGCCAGGAAGACGAGGACGGGGTGAATGGCGATGGCCAGGCGTTCCGATGACGACGGAGCGGGCGCGGGCAGCGTGCTCGACGCCCTGCCCACCGAGCAACTGATGGAACAGAGCCGGGAGTTGGTGTCCGCGCTGGGGGAGCGCGTGGCGGCCGCGGCGAGCGACAAGGTCGGCGCGATGACCGAGAAGCTGGTCGACTACGTCGCCAACGGCGGCAGCGGCAGTGGCAACGGCAGTGACGGGGGCGGGGGCGGCGGCTCCATGGCGAAGACCCTGCTGGGCGCGGGCGCGTCCGGGCTGAAGCAGGCCGTGACCGGCAAGCTCGGCGGTGGCGGGGGAGGCGGCGGCGGAGGTGCCGGCAAGGACACCAAGGTCACCAACATCGTCGAGCAGATCGACGTCGGAGTACCGGTCCGGGTCGCCTACAACCAGTGGACGCAGTTCCAGGACTTCCCGAAGTACACCAAGCGGGTCGAACAGGTCGACCAGTCCTCCGAGCAGAAGCTCGACTGGAAGGCCGGGATCTTCCTCTCGCACCGCACCTGGCAGTCGACGATCGTCGAGCAGGTCCCGGACGAGCTGATCGTGTGGCGCTCCAAGGGCGACAAGGGCTCGGCGGACGGGGTGGTGACGTTCCACGAGCTCGCCCCCAACCTCACCAGGATCCTGCTCGTCCTCGAGTACCACCCCCAGGGCCTGTTCGAACGGACCGGCAACCTGTGGCGCGCCCAGGGCCGCCGCGTCCGGCTGGAACTGAAGCACTTCCGCCGCCACGTGATGACCCGCACGATCCTCGACCCCGACGCCGTCGAGGGCTGGCGCGGCGAGATCCGCGACGGCGAGGTCGTCCGCTCGCACGAGGACGCCGTGCAGGAGGAAGAGGACCAGGACGAGCCGGACCAGGACGAGCCGGACGAGGACGGCTACGACGACGAGGACGCCGAGGGCGGCTACGACGAGGACGAGCCCGAGGCCGACGACGACGAGGAGTTCGAGGACGAGGGCGACGACGAGTACGCAGCCGAGGACGACGAGGACGACGAGGAAGAGGAGGAGAGCGACGAACCGGAGCGGCCCGCCCGCCGCGGCTCCCGCCGGACCTCCTCCCGGAAGAAGTGAGAACGGTGACCGTCACCCCGCGATCGGGCAGCTACGCCTCCCGCCCCTCCCCGTCCGGCCTGGTGGACGTCGTGGACCTGATCCTGGACAAGGGCCTGGTCATCGACGTCTACCTGCGGGTCTCGCTGGTAGGGATCGAACTGCTGACCATCGACGCCCGCATCGTGGTGGCGAGCGTGGACACCTACCTGCGCTTCGCCGAAGCGGTCAACCGGCTGGACATCACCCAGGACCGGAGCGAAGGACTGCCGGAGCTGGTGAACGACATGCAGGAGGGCGGCGCCCGGCACAAGACCCGCGGCGCGCTCGAAGGCGTGAAGGAGAAGGTGTCCGACCTGGTCGGCGGGGGCGACGACGAGGAGGACGAGGAAGAACCCGAGGAGGAACCCGAGCAGCGGCCCCGCCGCCGGGCCCGGCCGACCAGGAAGGAGCACGGACGATGAGCAGCGCCACCCCGTCCGACGCCACCCCGTCCGACCGGGCCTGCTACGTCTACGGGATCGTCCCCGCCGACGCCCCCGGCCCGGACGAGGCTGCCGGAGCCGACGGGTTCGTCGGCGTCGGCGACCCGCCGGAGCCGGTGCGCCGGGTGCGGCACGGCGACGTGGCCGCCCTGGTCAGCGAGATCGACCCCCGGCGCCCGCTCGGCACGCCCCAGGACCTGATCGGCCACGCCCGGGTGCTCGACGCGGTCGCGGCCGGGCGCACCGCCGTCCTGCCGTTCCGGTTCGGCGCGGTGGTCCGCGACCCGGCGGCC
The DNA here is from genome assembly GCF_026802215.1 of Kitasatospora sp. YST-16. Lineage (NCBI taxonomy): Bacteria > Bacillati > Actinomycetota > Actinomycetes > Kitasatosporales > Streptomycetaceae > Kitasatospora > Kitasatospora sp. YST-16. The sequence goes on along the minus strand of NZ_CP113837.1, from coordinate 1,851 downwards.
GTCACCGACGAACTGCTCGCCCCGCAGGGGGAGCGCTTCCGGTCCGCGCTGGAGGAGCTGGCCGGGCTCGCCCAGTTCACCGTCCGCGGCACGTACCGCGAGGAGGCGGTGCTGCGCGAGATCGTCGAACAGCGGCCGGACATCGCCCGCCTGCGGGCGGAGACCGCCGCGCTGCCCGAGGACGCCTCCCGTCCGCAGCGGATCCGGCTCGGCGAACTCGTCTCCGCGGAACTCGCCGACCGCGCCCGGGCCGGCGCCGACGAACTGCTCGCCCGGCTCGGCCCGCTCGCGGTGGCGACCGTCCGCGCCGACCCGTCCGCCGACCAGCCGGTCGGCGCCTCCTTCCTGGTGGCCGACGACCGGTGGCCGGAGTTCACCCGCGCCACGGACGAGCTCGGCGCCGACTGGGCGGGCCGGATCGACCTCCGGCTGCTCGGCCCGCTCGCCCCGTACGACTTCGCCGCGCGACTCGTCGACGCGCCGGGACCGCGGCCATGGGACTGATCACCGGCCTGCTCACCCTGCCGCTCGCCCCCGTCCGCGGCGTCATCTGGGTGGCCGAACGGCTCCAGGAGCAGGCCGAGCACGAGCTGAACGACCCGGCCGCCGTCCGCCGCCGGCTGCGGGAGGTCCAGGCCGCCCGGGAGGCGGGGACGATCAGCGAGCAGGAGGCCGCCGACCGGGAGGCCGAACTGGTCCGGCGGCTGCTGCCCCCGACCGGGGGCCTGGAGGTGTGAACCGTGCCCGAGCCCGCCGCCCGCAAACCCCGCGACCGCACGACCCGCAGCCCGTCGTCCACCGCCGCGCCGCGCCGCCGCACCGCACGCGACCCCGAAGCCGAACCACGGCCCCGCCGCCGCCCCGCCGCCGCCGACGACGACCGGGAACGCGAAGCTCCCCCGACGAGGACGAGGCACCCGCAGACACCGGCCGGACGCGCTCCCGCAGTTCCGGGTCCGCCCGGCCCGCCCGGTCCGACCAGTCGGACCGGTCCGCCCGGGCGGAGGAGGCCGGCCTCGGCGCCGCCGAGGCCGCCGGCCGGGCCGCCGCCCAGGTCCGGGCGATGACCGGGCGCAGCCCCGAAGGCGTCACCTCGGTGGAACGGACCGAGGACGGCTGGCGGATCGGCGTCGAGGTGGTGGAGAGCCACCGGATCCCCGACTCCACCGACATCCTGGCCGTCTACCGGGTGGACCTCGACCACGACGGGGACCTGCTCGCCTACCGCCGGGAGAGCCGCTACCCCCGCGGACGCTTCCCCGACCAGGAGGACCCGCCGTGAACACCCCCACCCCGTGGCGCGGCACCGGCGAGGTCCCCGCGTACCCCGGCACCTCCGCCGCCCCGCAGCCCGCCAACCTGGCCGACCTGCTCGAACGCGTGCTGGACAAGGGCATCGTGATTGCCGGGGACATCCGGATCAACCTGCTGGACATCGAACTGCTCACGATCCGGATCCGGCTGCTGGTCGCCTCGGTCGACAAGGCCAGGGAGATGGGCATCGACTGGTGGGAGCACGACCCCACCCTCTCCTCCGGCGACCGCCGCCGGGACCTCGAAGCGGAGAACCGCCGACTGCGCGAACGCCTCGGCGCACTCGAGGCCGCCCGCTCGCAGGACACCGCCGCCCCGGAGCTGGAGCCGGACCGGGAGCCGGATCCGGACGCCGACGCCGACACGGATCCGGGGCAGGCGGACGAGCCGCCGAAGAAGCGCCCGGCCCGGAAGGGCACCGGCACCCGGCGGCAGCGGGAGGCGCCGTGACCTACACCTGGCTGTACGCGGTCGCCCCCGCCGACACCGGAGCGCCCCCGCCGGACACCCCCGGCGGCGTCGCCGGCGAACACCCCC